>OZ252032.1:0-4800000 GCA_965247655.1 Candidatus Poribacteria bacterium
GGCTCGTGCCGATCCTTCCAACGTCATGGATTCGGAATTCGTTTGGTAAATGGGGTTTACAGCTGCTCACACCAAGACGAAAAGACTACGCTACCGAGTTAGTACTTCATTTTCAATTGCCGATTGCCAACTGTTAATACTAAGGGAGAACAGCCATGTCAAATAAAATCCAAGAACAGACAACACAGTCGGGAACTCTAAACAATTTTGATGCGATTTCAATTCGGATTGCTTCGCCAGAACACATTAAGGAATGGTCAAAAAATACAGCCTGCCATGAGCGAACCAGTGGATGTGCAACAAATAACTGTGCATGCGGCGAAGTGCGGAAACCAGAAACGATTAACTATCGTACATTTCGGCCCGAACGAGATGGCTTGTTCTGTGAGGCGATTTTCGGACCGCAAAAAGACTGGGAATGTGGATGCGGTAAGTACAAGCGGATTAAACATAAAGGGGTAATATGTGACCGATGCGGTGTTGAAGTTACCCAACAGAAGGTACGCCGTGAACGGATGGGGTATATCGAATTAGCGGCACCGGTATCACACATCTGGTTTTTCAAGGGGCTGCCTTCCCGGATAGGGTTGTTTTTAGACCTCCCATTCCGTGACATTGAACGCGTCATCTATTTTGAGTCGTTCATTGTATTAGAAGTTAATGACCCAGATTGTGGTTTAGAGGTAAGACAGCTCTTGACAGAGGAAGAGTACACGGAATACCAAGATAAATTTCCCGATAGTTTCCGTGCAGGTATGGGGGCAGATGCGATTCGAGAATTACTGGAGCAGATTGATTTAGATCAGGAAATCGGAACTCTGCGCGCAGAACTCGAAGCGACCGCAAGTAAACAAAAATCTCGGAAGTTGTCCAAGCGGTTAAAATTGGTCATGGGCTTCAAAAAGTCAGGGAATCTGCCACATTGGATGATCCTTACGGTAATTCCGGTAATTCCGCCTGACCTACGCCCGTTGGTTGCTCTCGATGGCGGACGGTTTGCCACTAGCGATTTGAACGATCTGTATCGGCGCGTGATTAATCGGAACAACCGTCTGAAACGCCTGATGGAACTCCGTGCACCGGAAGTGATTATCCGCAATGAGAAACGAATGCTCCAAGAAGCGGTAGATGCGCTGCTGGACAATGGTCGTCATGGTCGCATGGTGCGTGGTCCGGGCAATCGTCCCCTCAAATCCCTCTCCGATATGCTCAAGGGGAAGCCGGGACGTTTTCGTCAAAACTTGCTCGGCAAACGTGTGGACTATTCGGGACGAACCGTCATTGTGGTTGGGCCCGAACTTCAGTTGCACCAGTGTGGTTTGCCGAAGAAGATGGCATTGGAACTGTTTAAGCCTTTCATCATTCATAAGCTGCAGGCGAAAGGTTATGCTCACACTATCAAACGGGCGAAAAATATGGCAGAGCAGGTCTCGCCAGAAGTGTGGGAGGTGTTGGAAGAGGTAATTGAAGAGCATCCGGTATTACTTAACCGCGCTCCAACGCTGCATCGACTCGGGATTCAAGCGTTCCAACCCGTGCTCGTAGAAGGAAAAGCAATTCGAGTCAATCCACTTGTGTGTGAGGCATTCAATGCTGACTTTGATGGGGACCAGATGGCAGTGCACGTTCCATTGAGCGTTGAGGCACAGGTTGAAGCAAAGCTACTGATGATGGCTACGCGAAACCTTCTCAAGCCAGCGCACGGTGGAGCTATTGCGGTGCCGAACCGAGATGTCGCAATGGGTTGTAGTTTTCTCACAAAGGCGGTTCCTGAAGAGGAATGGGAGAAAGTGTGCAAAGTGCCAACCCCACGAGCCTATCAAGATACGGAAGAGATTATTCTTGCACACGATTGTGGTGCCCTTGGGCTGCATGATCCGGTAAAACTCTACTTTGGTGGAGCAGAGCAGCCAATTGAGACAACGGTGGGACGAGTAATCTTTAACCAAGCTATCCCTGATACACTATCGTTCACCGATGCCAAGACGCAACAAATGCTGCCATTTGTCAACCAAGAAATGAGTTCCCGGGATCTTTCAGACTTAGTGTCTCGTGCTTTTGAGGAGTTGGGTAATCGCCAAACTGTGGCGTTTATAGATGACTTGAAGCGGCTTGGCTTTCATCACGCAACGCTAGGCGGACTCTCTATTGCTATGCAGGACATGATCATCCCGCACCAGAAGTCCGAATTGATAAGGGAAGCACGGAAGCGGGTAGAACAGATTGAAGCCGATTACCAAAGAGGCGACATGGGCATGAGTGAAGGCGAACGGTACAACAAAGTGATTGATGTCTGGCATCAACTGGTCGGACAAATCGAAACCGCCTTGTTTGATGGACTAGAACGAGGACGTGATGATGAGGTCGAAGGATTTAATCCCGTTCATATCATGGTGGACTCAGGCGCGATTTCTCGAAGCAAACGGGATTCAATTCGCCAATTGGCGGGCTTGCGTGGGTTGATGGCAAAGCCCTCTGGAGAGATTATCGAACAGCCAATTGAATCTTGCTTCCACGAAGGATTGTCAGTGCTTGAATATTTCATCTCGACGCACGGCGCGCGCAAGGGACTTGCCGACACCGCTATTAAGACAGCTAGCAGCGGTTACCTGACGCGGAAATTGGTTGATGTTGCACAAGATGTGATGATAACAACTATCGACTGCGGAACACTCGGAGGTATCACTAAGACGACAGACGAAGAGGATCAGGCTCCGCTCTCAGAACGGATTTTCGGACGCACAGCTGCCGATGACATCATTGACTTGAGCACAGGTGAGGTGCTGGTGTCAAAGGATGAGTTGATTACCCAACAAGCAGCAAAGCAAGTCGAGGCCGTTGGTATCCCTGAAGTCCGTGTACGGTCTGTGTTGACATGCGAAGCCCGGTACGGTGCTTGTGCAAAATGTTACGGCACCGATTTAACGAGCAATCATCTAGTAGATGTTGGTGAGGCGATTGGTATCATCGCAGCGCAATCAATCGGGGAGCCGGGAACGCAGTTGACGATGCGGACGTTCCACACGGGCGGCACCGTCAGTGGTGGTGGGTCCCAATCGAGGATTGAAGCCCGGCATGATGGGACGGTTCAATATTACAATGTCAGATTTATTGAACGTCCTGTTGAAGCTAATTCGGCGTCGGAAGATCAACAACCCGATACAGAAACGGAAAGGGTTGTTCTTTCCAGAAATGCGCAAATCCATATTATTGATGGCAATGGATATACGGTGGAGCGGCATACCACCGATGTTGGCGCACGATTATACGTCGAAGATGGGCAAACAGTGACTAAAGGAAATTCCCAAAACGACGAACAAGGGACGCTGCTGCTCGAGTGGGATCCATATCAAGTACCGATTCTGACAGAACATGCTGGACGCGTTGTGTTCAAGAACATTGATAAAGGCAAAACAGCACGTGAGGAAAGAACCTCCGGTTCAGCAGAGTGGGTCATTATCGAACACAGAGGCGAAGATCAGCCACAAATTGAGATCCAGAACGATGCCGGAGAAGTCCTGATTAGCTATCAGATGCCAACGGGGGCATACCTTTCAGTTCCGGTGAAAGAACTGGAAGAAAATGAAACTGTCTTGGAGCCGGCTAAAGAACAGGTGGAACAAGGAGCGGTCTTGGCACGGCTGCCGCGCGAAAAAGGGCAAAGTCGAGACATTGTGACAGGGTTGCCACGGGTCACTGAGCTCTTTGAGGCGCGACGACCGAAGGACACCGCTGTCATCTCCAAGATTGAAGGGGTGGTTGAGTTGGAAAGTGCTAGCCGTGGTGTACGCATCCTGCGTGTGGTGGAGGGAGACTTTCAAGAGAGCCATCGCATTCCACAGGGCAAACACCTAATTGTGCAGAACACCGACAGGGTCGATGCCGGGGAGCGGTTGACAGATGGACCAATCAACCCGCACGATATCCTTGAAGTGAAAGGGGAAGAGGCGGTCCAGAATTACTTGGTCAATGAAGTCCAAGATGTGTACAGAACACAGGGCGAGCGCATCAACGATAAGCACATTGAGGTCATTGTACGACAGATGCTGGGTAAGGTAAGAATCGAGAATTCGGGCGGTACAGAATTTCTCGAAGAAGAGGAAATAGAACGTACGGCTTTCAATCGAGCGAATCGCCAGGTTGTTGAAAACGGCGGACAGCCTGCAACAGCTGAATCGATTTTACAAGGAATCACGAAGGCATCCCTGTCCACGGAAAGTTTCATCTCTGCCGCTTCGTTCCAGCAGACAACCAATGTACTAACGAGAGCTTCGGTCGTCGGTAAACGAGATCGGCTCGTTGGTCTGAAGGAAAATGTCATCATGGGACATCTTATCCCTGCAGGAACAGGAGTGTCTAAGTTCCGGAAGATTCGCGCTTTCCCCGCAGGGGAAGCACAACTTGAATCCGATGGGGATTCACAGCAACCTGAGTTTACTGATTCTCTATCGTCTCAGGTTGATGAACCAGCAGCAGATTAAGCTTGAGCGGTGTTACGGCTTTGCATAGTTCATTTTTGCAAGGAAGATGAAACGTTAAGTGTTTCGTCTTCCTCTCGCAACATACGCAATACCTACTCCGCAGTTGAGAGAAAGTCGTCCAGTACCTTCCATGAGTCGACGAGCAGAATAGTTCTCTGATAACGCCGTGAGAAATCAAATCGCGTACCCTCTTGGAGCCGCTGGGTTGGGAGACGAAACTGTTCAATCGTTTGCATCGCCGTGGGGCTCTGCCCAATCAGTACCCCTAAATCTGCGTCGAGGATAGCCAGAAAATCTGAAATCGAATCCCCAATATACAGTGTCCGTGTTACTCCTCCGTCCCCGATTTCATCGGGGTTCGGGGGATTTTTTTTTCGTAACCTGAACTTTCTCAACTTATCCCGTGCCGAAACGACATGCAGGTGGATACTCCCTGTCGAACGCCCCGCCGTATCATACGCCAAACTGTTGGTAATTATCTTATCGCATAGCCCCTCCGTTGCCCCTTCGATTAGGGCCTTCGACCAATTGGCAGATAGAATCTCAACCGCAACGCCATCTGCTCGCATCGCAGACAGCACCCGGTAAACCCCCGGTTTCTTGACGACGTCCCGCCCAACTGCTCTTAATTTCTCCGTTGTCAGCCCTTTCAGAAAGCCTTTCGCCATCACCCGTTGTATAGTCGCTGTTTCCAGTTCTTCAAAGACTTTCAGGAAATCGACGATTGAATGACAATGGTTCAGCCACTCATCGGATATCTGACGATACCGCACCCAATACCGTTCCGCCAGCTCCCGCCAGGCTGCGAGAAACTGTTCTCTCTCACCCTCACGGTTGTCAGCCGCTGTATGTACAAGGGTGCTGATAGTCTCTCGTTCCGATATTGTTTCATCAAAATCAGTAATGAGTTTATCGATTGGGTATTTTAGCATACGGTGTTGTTCGGGAATTGCATTACTGTGGCTTAAATTGCACCACCAATTTCTCCGCCCATGTCCGGTTGGCGTCAATGGTCCGTCCGGCGTTATGTGGTGTGTGGACGACGTTATGCCGTCCCAGAAGTGGATCGTCTAACGGAAGCGGCTCAACATCCCAGACATCGGCAGCAAGGCTCAGTTCGTCAGCAAGGACTCGTTTCCGCAGTGCCTCCATATCGCAAATCCCTGCACGTGTTGCCAGAACCACTAGACAGCCTTTCGGCAGCGCGTTGATATGTTCTGCAGTAACAATGCCCCGCGTTGATTCTAACAAAGGCACCATCGGTGCGAAGATTTCAGCGTCTTTAACCAATTCAGAAAGGTGCCATTCCTTCCGAGAACCTGCACGATGAAAACAGGGCTCACTGGCATACGGATCCCAAACCGCTACATCCGCACCCAGCATGTTCACAAAGCTGGCGTAGCGGCTGCTAATGTTCCCGGCACCAACAATACGCACCCGTTTTCCCGCAATCGTGCCACTGGTAAAATTTGGGTCATCACCAAATTGATGTCCACGCCCCCCGGGACGCCCCATGCCGTTGGGTGCTTCGTAGTCCCAAGGTACGAGGCTGCTAAGGATCGCGCGATGTAGTTGTGGGATGCGGCGCAATCCGCACAGTGTCAACGCAAGACCGTACTCTGCCACAGTTTGTCCCCAAAATCCTTCGGTCGGGTGGTTATAAACCGTGATTCCTGCCTGCTGGATATGCTCCTGAATTGGTCCCTCTGATACACTACTACCGTAGCTACCTTGGAAGGTTGACTCCTCTAGCCCCGTAAAACGCTGAAGACATTCCAACGTCACGGGTACACTAAGACACGCGAGCCGTTTGATTTCGGCGGGATGTGGGGCAATCTCGCCGAGATTTCGCTGGTCGCTGGGTTCAAGGCGTATGAATTCGACTCTTCCCTGTGCCTGCCACAGTGTGTGGAAGTGATCGGCTGCAAAGGGCCAAACGCCGTCAAAACGGGGATGGACAACAATTAAGCTGCTCATTGTTAATGCTCCTTTCTGACACCAATTTTCAATCAGTTCCTTCCTCACTCTGATTAGCTATACTTCCTTGCGAGGAAGTATAGTAACTTTTGTTGGGACGAAAAGAAACAAGCCTTTCTGTCTGGATCTGGTATGGATCACACGTTGGGATTAAATGCCCTTGACATACTCCCCCACCCTAAGGGGTGGGGATTCTCACCCGTTCCCTTTAAGGAGTCGAATTGCTCTATCAACGAGGATTGCCCGGCGAACCGGGACTTACGGCCTCTCCTGAGAGGGTGGATGCCCCCACCCTATGGATATTGACCGCCGCATTGCGATCTCTATCCAACTCTGTGTGGCAGTTTGGACACTGCCATGTTCTATCACGAAGGTTTAGCTCTTGATTGATTGCACCACAGACATGGCAGGTCTTACTTGAAGGATACCACTTGTCTATGAATCGGATTTCCGTGCTTTTCTTGGAAACGATATACTTGAGTTTCTGCACAAAGTCAGAAAAACCTAAGTCAGAGACTTTGCGACCCCAAAGGGACTTCATGCCTTTGAGGTTCAGAGATTCAAGGGCAATCCAATCATATCTGTCTGTGAGGTCATGAGCAAGTTTCCAGTGGAAATCTTGCCTTTGGTTCGCAATCTTGCGATGTCTCTTTGCAAGGTTGACTCTTGCACGTTCCCGATTCTTTGACCTTGTGACCTTTCGTGAATGGTTGCGGTTCGCTCGTTTGATAGTGTTGAGACCGCGCTTGAAGAATTGTGGAGAGTCGTAGTCATTGAAGTCAGACCCGGTGAGATACCTCTTTAGTCCAAAGTCAAACCCCGCGTTATTACCCGTCGTGGGCGACTCTAAATCGGTATCTACATGGTCTGTCAGAATGATTAGCCATACGTCTCCTACGCTGTCACGCTTAATCGTGCAGCGTCTCGGGGTGCCTAAGACTTCCCGACTTTTGAAATATCGGTAGATGCGTTTGCCGATACGGATAGAGTTGTTTTGTAGCAGTTTCCAACCGGCTTGCTTGAGGGTGTAGGACTTGTATCGTTTACGGGGCTTGAAACGGGGACGACCGGAACGTTTGCCGCTTTTGCGGTCAGTAAACAGTTTAGAGTACGCTTTATCAAGTCGGTCTATTACGTCCTGCAACGATTGACTGGGAAGGAGATTCCAATGGGCGAAGCGGGGTAGCCGCTTCAACTTTGTTAAGTGTCGCATGAGTCCTTTCTTACCCGGATACTTACCGTAGATAGCATGGCATCTGCGACACAACGCCACAAAGTGATTCCATACTTCAGCATGGCTGTCAATCGTTTGCTGCAACTCACCATTAGTGTGGTTGCTATACATTTTGAACTTGTAGGTTTTCATAGGGACTCGGCTGGCTGGCTGGCTTTCATGTCCACGCAATTGGAGGTGAGAGGCTCCACTAAGCAGTGGAGTTGCGCCCTCTCACGAAAGCCAAGATAACTGTAACATCTTTTACCTGCAATTTCAACCGTTTTTTGACTAACAACGCACTTTGGCGTGCTACATCCCTACCCTAAAGGGATGGGGCATTGCACGCAAGATTGGTAAGTAGTCTAATGTAGGTGCGAGCGACTTTCAAATCTTCCAACGCTTCCTCGGAAGTGCAAGGTGGATCAATCTCTCCCTTGATGGCAGTTACGAAGTTGATCGCTTGTTGTCGCATGGCGTGTACTGAAGGGAGTTGTGGTACGACGGTCTCCGGGGTAATACCTTCACCGGGGTCCCGCAGTATCTCAACGCGGCCCGGACGGTTACTCGCTAGCGGTGCTGGCAATTCAATCTTTATATAACCCCGCTCAAAACACACAAGCGCAGATTCCTGCCAATCAATCGTCGTGCTGTAGGGGGACATTTCAATAGTGCAAGCGATGCCGTTCTCGCTCTGCCCTGCCAACAGTACGCCAGAAGGGTCGGCATAGGTAACCGTATAGGGTTCTCCAAGCAGGTAGCGCATCAGATTGATCTGATGGATGTAATAGTTGACAAAACCGTTATACTGGTTCCGAACCTCGTCATTCATGTCGGAGGCAGGTGCGTCCCACTCCAGTGGAGGGGCTGGGGAATTATCACGAATTAGGTCATTAAAACCACCCGCCACCCAGTCCCCGGAGGGCATTAGAATGCGAACATACGTCATTTTTCCAAGTTCACCTGATGCTTTGAAACACTCGATTTCCGTCTTTGCGTACATCGTTGCTAAGTCACTGCGTTTGTGGTAACCAACCATATGCCAAGTCCCACTCGTTCTCATGGCATCCACAATTTTTTCGCCCGCTTCGATGGAAGCAGCAAGCGGTTTCTCGGTAAAGACGGGGACTCCTGCCTTGAGAAGTTCAGGCACAAGTATCCCATATCGACCAAAAGGTTGGGCAGCCACGATACCATCCAACACTTCATTTTGCAACATCTCTTCGTGTGTAGGATAGGTATTTGGGATGCCGTAGCGGGCAGCAACCTTTCGGCGCAGCGGTTCACGTATCTCAGCAATCGCAACTACCTGACAAATATCTAAATTCGCATAGTTCTTCAGGTGGGCGCATTGCCCCATGTTGCCGACACCGACGAATCCAATCCTAACTTTCTGCTCCGGCATATTATGATTCCTTTCTGAAGCATATCTTATCAAATTTCCTAGACACGGTCAATCCCAAAGTGGTGTCCATCCGCTGATGGTATTGACAAACTTTCCCAGTACCCTTATAATGAACACCTACCTGACGAAATAGACACATGGAATCATTTGAAAATCGTTGATCCACAATCGATAATAACTAGAGGAGGTCGATAATGCCAGTTTTCACAGCGGAGGTCTTGGCACAAACATGCCTGAAGGTTTTCCGTGCGATGGGCATTTCTGATGCAGAGTCTGAAGTCGTGACACGTTCCATGGTTGACGCCAATCTGGTCGGACATGATTCACACGGCATCATCCACTTGCCAAAATGCGTTCACGAAATCGAGGAATCCCTGATTCAACCGGGGGCAGCGATCGAAGTGAAACGCGAATCCCCTTCGATGGCAGCACTCGATGGAAATTGGGGATTTGGGCCCGTGATTGCGACACATGGGATGAAATTAGCAATTGAAAAAGCGAAGGCAACCGATGTCAGTACGGTTACTATCTCCTGTTCTAATGAGACCGGCAGATTAGGGGGATATGTACTGATTGCGGCGGCGGAGAATATGATCGGGATCTTGACGGTGAACGACCATGGTGGCGGTCAAAATGTCGCGCCTTATGGAGGGATTGAGGGACGGCTTTCAACCAATCCGCTTGCTTGTGCCATTCCGGTTGAAGGACGCGAGCCTATTTTGTTGGATATGTCTACGAGCGTTGTCGCAGCAGGAAAGGTACGAGTGAGACGGCATCGGAAGGAGCCTGCTCCAGAGGGGTGGCTTATTGATGCTGCGGGGAATCCGACAACCAACATCGAGGATTTTTATGGATCTCCGCCCGGTGCGCTGCTTCCTTTTGGAGGGATCGCCGCGCAAAAAGGGTTTGGACTCAGTATTGTTGTCGATATTCTCTCTGGAGCGTTGAGTGGGGCGGGATGTACCAGCCAAGAGGGTTCAAGGGTGGGCAATGGCGTGTTCATCACAGTTATCAATATTGCCAGTTTTGTGGACCTATCAGATTTCAACGCCGAGATCAATCGCTTCATTGACTACATCAAGTCTGCGAAACGTTCACCCGGTGTCGAGGCGATCCGCATCCCAGGTGAACGTGGTAGGGGTGAACAAGAGAAACGGAGGCGGGAGGGAATCTTTGTCGAAGAAAGCACATGGGATCAAATTCAAGAGGTTATGCGAAAATATCAACTCCCAATTCCTGATCCATTGATATAGCCGATGTTGAAGAGAACCAAATTCTGGCTTTAGTTCAGAAGCTATTACGATGGGAAAAATCTTGCTTTTTTTGTGCTAGATGTGTTACCGTAGGGTTTATCGGTGCCAGTGTTATAATCTTGGGAGACAACGACATGATAAACAAAAATTTTGATTTTGGTGGATATATCCTGGACCTGTGGTGCGAAGTATACAGGGAGATCGCATGAGAACAGGGCGAGCTGCCATAACACTCCTGCGTTACCGTCCGGGGCTTTTTCTGCTTACGATACTCTTTCGGGGCGCAGATGACCTTGTCCCATTTCTGACCGGGCTGGTCATGAAAGCGTTCTTCGATACCCTCACAGGTGACGCACAAGCAGGATCCAACCCCTGGACCTTTGTGGCATTGTTTATCGCTGTTGAGATTGGCGACCGGATTGCGTTGTTTGGATCTGCAATCGTTTGGCCCCGCTGGTGGTACGCAATAGAATCACTCCTTCGCAAAAACCTAATGGATGCTCTGCTTAACGTGCGGACGCCACGCCGTATTTCAAGTGCCTCCGGCGAAGTAACCAATCGTTTTCGCGATGATGTAGGAGCAGTCGTTAGATACTTGGAGCGATACATTCACCTGTGGGGCAACCTCATCTTCGCCGCACTTGCTATCGTCTGGATGGCGCGGATAAATGTGATGATTACATTCGTCACGGTCATTCCGTCTATCCTCGTTGTGATTATTATTGACGCAGCAAGAAAATATATCTATCAATATCGAACAGCACAACGGGTTGCCACGGCACAGGTGACAAACTTCATCAACGAAATGTTCCAGGCGGTGTTGGCAATCAAGGTTGCAACGATGGAGTCAAATGTCATCTCGCACTTTCACCGGCTTAACGACGGGCGACGAAAATCGACACTGATAGATAACCTGTTTGAACAACTCCTACGCTCGATTAATCAAAATCTTGGGAATGTGGCAACGGGAGTGATTCTCATACTCGTTGCAGAAAGAATGAAATCGGGTGACTTTACCGTCGGGGATATTGCCCTCTTCATGACCTACGTGGGTGAAGTTGCTAGAAGTGGCTCGCTCTTAGGTACAGTGATGACGCACCACGCACGCGCACAAATTTCCTTTGGTCGAATGGAGCAAATCATTGATGAGACGTCACCAAGCGTACTCGTCCAACATAGTCCGGTCTACCTCCGGGGCGATTCCCCCACTATTCCGGTCCCCGTCAAAACAGAGGCAGATCAACTTCATGAACTAACGGTCAAAGGACTGACCTACCGCTACGAAGGGTCGGAGAATGGGATTAACGAAATCGATCTACAAATACCCCTTGGGTCATTCATCGTCATCACCGGGCGAATTGGGTCTGGCAAATCAACCCTGCTGCGAACCCTCCTAGGGGTACTGCCAAAGGAATCCGGAGAGATTTACTGGAATGGTGAGGTGGTGAACGATCCCAAATCGTTCTTCGTCCCGCCCCGTTGCGCCTATACCCCACAAGTCCCACGACTTTTCAGTGAACCGCTCAAGGACAATATCCTCATGGGATTATCAGATGACCCGGAGGCACTTAATCGAGCGATTCGATTGGGTGTGATGGAGGAGGATCTTCCGACACTCGAAGACGGACTAGATACGGTGGTAGGTCCCCGGGGCGTCAAGCTATCCGGAGGACAGATACAACGCGCCGCTGCGACACGGATGTTTATCCGTCCTGCTGAGCTTTATGTTTTCGATGATCTATCCTCCGCGCTCGACGTAGAAACAGAACGAGTGCTGTGGGATCGCGTCTTTGAAACACAGCATTCCACCTGCCTTGTTGTCTCCCATCGCCGGCCCGCACTCCGCCGAGCGGATAGGATTATCGTCCTGAAGGATGGACGAGTTGAGGGGGTAGGCACGCTAGACACCCTCCTAGCTTCCTGTGAAGAGATGCAACGGTTGTGGCAGGGAGAAGTAGACGCGTAATTGTCAGTAAGGATTCTCTGCTGTTGTTATGGGGCACCAGCGCGAGGTCAATAGGTCGTCCCATAAAGCGTTTTGTGCTTCGGGCGTTCCAATCTGCTGCAACACCGCAGCCGCATAGTAACGAACATACCGGTTCTCATCGCTTAACCTTCCCGCCAATACCGGTACGATACCGTCCGTGGATTGACCAATCTTTGCCAGTGCCATCACCGCATTGAGTCGAACCAGCATTTCCGAGTCGCTTGATACTTGCATCAATGCCGGCACAATGTCCTCGGTAGGTCCCGCGATTGTTCCCAACGCCTCCGCTGCATTTCGGCGAACCCACGAACTCTCATCACGCAGCACCCGAATCAATGCGGGTACAGCCTCTTTCGCAAACTTGCCTAGATTGCCTAACGTATCTGCAGCTGCCGCACGGGTAGGCCAAGACGCACCCCCTAACGCCGAAATCAATGACGGTACACTAGACTGCCCCACCTCTGTCAGTGCTTGAGCAGAATAGAGATCGGCGGGGTTACCGCCTTGTGGATTCGCTGCAGTTTTTGTGACGTTTTTCTCCGCCAAAACCTCAGCCTCATCCCGTAATGCTTGCATTAGTGCCGGCACAACGGATTCTCCCATCCCTCCCAACGCATAAGCCGAATTCAGGCGAACACTCTCATCGGTATCTCGTAGCCCCGCTATCAGTTGTGACACAGAGCCGTTTTTGTCGGATGGGACGTGCATCGAATCTGCACCATTGCTTTGAGAGAGCCAATTCCAGACATGTCTTGATAACCCTTGATGCCTATCATCGTCCGCGGATTGGCAGTTCGTATGCCCGTTACCCTGTAAAGGTTGAGAAGGTTCACCCATCCGTGTGAACTGAAATTTCAGCATGTAACGCTTTTTGTTGCTACGATTCGCTGTCGCCCGGTGCCACGAATCGAAATTGACAATTGTTACCGTACCCGCCTTGCCACAAAGTGCCTCCGCCCGCTCAGTGCTTTGCGCCGGATTCGTATCAGAAACCGTATTGTAATACTGCTTTCCGGGTAGTACCCCCGTCGGTCCCATGTCTTCGGTGACATCTTGCGGGTAGTAGAAAGCCATCACCCATCGGAAGCGATGATGGCGCACCTTCTGGTCAAATACATAATCATCCTTATGCCAAGTCTGCCCGTCACTCCCTGACGAGTTGAGATGGCAGTAACGATGGGGGTGCATAAGGTATTCTGGACCCAGCAGACTGGTCAACGCACCACAAACCTTTGGATGCTCAAAAACCCGCTGAATCTCAGGAATCCGGGGCAGCAGGTTGTTTCCCGGGTTACCTTCCTTCGCAAGTACATCTTCGATCTGCTGATAGATGTGCTCGTGAAGATTGGTCGGAAAATCAGCCTGAATTTGGATATACCCGTTGACGATAAAATCTCGGATTTCTTCCGCATTAAGGAGGTAAGCTTTGTCCACCATTTCCTTTTTTCCTTTCGGTGTGGGTACTCCTACTTCCCTTGTGAAAGCTAAAGTTTCATGAGTTCAGACTCGGTTAAGTGCGGTCGGATTTTTTCTACAAAATCAGCGACTGTCTCATCGACTGTTGCAGTGGAGGTGTCTAGCGTTATCTTGGATCTAATTGACGAATTTTGGTACGCCTCCTCGAATTTTTGCAGCACGCCTGGGATGTCCTGTTCAGGCACAACGGGGTATTTATGAGGATTTTCTTTCATTCGCTTGGCAATAACCGCGGGGGAAGCCTTCACTAGGATAAGCACGGTTTCAGGCGCAAACTTGAGGATACGCTGCTCAAGGCTTTTTGCTATCGTTTGCCGGTCGCCCAGCTCGCCCGGTCCGCCGTAACCGTGGTATAGGGGTCCGTATATTCCGTCTTCGATATGGATACCAATTCCGAGAAAGTCCCCTCCCGGCGAAGACTGGGTAGGCGTGTGGTAGTAGAGGTTGTGCCGTTGTATCACCTCTGTCATTCGCGGACTAAGCGCGGAAAACTGTGCGATTTCTTCCTCAGTGAGTTCTGGTCCATGAGGCTTGGTATCCGGCAGCTTGAAGTGGTCATGGATGAGAGTAAACTCCTTGTCCATCGTCTCTTTGGTCCATTCATTGATTGCGTGCGCTAATGTCGTTGTGCCGCTGTATTCACAGCCGATCAGAAAAAGTTTCATTTTTCCTCCGTTATTTTTGGGTAAATGGGGAGTTGTTTCTAACAATTGTTCTTTCAAAGACAGTGAATCCTTTTGCTACATTATACGTCAAGACAAATTTTGCGCCTGCTGTTCTCTGTAGGCTGCACTAGCAGCGTTCAAAGTCTCAATAGCTTCGTCGGGCAATACTACCTCTGTGCCGGCGACATTGTCCTCGACATGTTCAGGGCGTTCAGTACCAGCCAGCACGCTCGTCACCTCTGGATGAATCAGCACCCAAGCGACGCAAACCGTGGCACGGCTCACGCCTATATCTTGAGCCACTCGATCCAATACGCCTATCAGTATTTCCAAGGGTGTATTCGAATCAATGTTGCGCCCCGGCACTAGGTGTCCCGTGTCCAAGGGGCTAAAAGCGAGGAGCCCCAGCCCTGATTTCCGCAACACAGGAAACATCTCCTGCTCCAGTTGGCGCACGCGGGAACCACCCGTATCAGTTAAAGATTCTCCGGCGATGTTATAGTAGTCCTCAGTGCCTGCAATGGGGGCTTTGTGTCTACTTTGAGCGAGTTCGACATACTCGCTCACCTGTGCGACGCTATGGTTGGAGACACCCCAATATCGAATCTTCCCTGACTGCACCAGCGCGTCCATCGAATCAACAACCTCCGCTGCTGGGGTGACCTTGTCCGGCTGATGGAGCAAGTAGAGATCGATATAGTCGGTCTGTAGGCGTTTGAGACTGTCTTCTGCCTGCTGGAAAAGAAAATCACGGGTAAAACGCGCCGGTTTCCCCGGACTACTCTCTTTTTCTGGCGCGTATGATGCCGCAACTTTGGTGCAAATGACCACCTGATCGCGTCTGCTTGCAATAGCTTTTCCCAAGGTCTCTTCCGCCCCGCCCCAACCGTAAGCGTTTGATGAATCGAAGAAGTTCACGCCCACGTCAATACAGTGTTGAAGCACACGCAACCCCATTGGGTTATCCGCCGCCCGTGGCATATTCCGAAATGCGGTCCCCTGACAAAGACGGGAGACGTACAAATCGGTCTGTCCGAAACGCACCAGATGCGAAGGACGCTGTTCGTTTGACTTTTCTTCCATTTATCCATTCCTTTCGTTACGGTTCAATCCTTTTTCAGATCCATCACTACACCATAGGAACGTTCAAAACGGTGCCGCTCGTAAAAGGAAACGACCTGTTCCCCGCAATGCAGAAAGACCTCCTCTACTTCCGCTAACTCCTCAATCAACCGCCGCATTAACTCTGAACCGATGCCTGTTCCACGTTTCGACTCCTCCACAACTACATCGTCGATCAATGCCCGATAGATGCCATCGGTTATCACTCGGGCAAAGCCGACAAGACAGTCGCCTTCCCACGCTCCCAAGGTGAGGGGCGTTCTTTCGAGCATTTTTTGAATGCCCTCAATACTCCTTTGGTTTGCCCAGCCTGTCTGCCGAAGCAAATCCTGCAACTGTTCTGGCTCAATCTGTCTATCAAAAGAATAGCTTACCATACTGAAACCTGTCCGAGTCTTTCTTAGTTTCCCTACTACTGCTGTTCTTTTTACTGTTCGGTTATTTTTGCTAATCCGCTAGTTGCTGGAGCATACAGAGACATTCATCAACCATCCGCTCGCCGGTGCCTTCCTCTGCGTAACTGTGTAGTCCCATCCAAGTTTGATAGCCGCCGAGTTCGTGAGCTTCTCGGTCGGGCAGGTAGCCCATCCAGTCATTGGCAAGCGAGACGATGTAAGTATGCTGAAAAGGAGAACGTTCCTTGAGGTCAACGCCTAAACCTGTAAATAGTTCGCCCGGCACACCGACAATGACGACTTCACCCATAACCATCGCTTGGAGTGTGGTTTGACGTGTTTGCCCCTGTTGGGGAGCAAGCACTTGACGCATGTTTCGGAAGACATTAATAGTGCTGTCTGCGCCGTCCGGCACGCGCTTACGGCAGTACGAAGATACTTTTTCGTCCTCTACCTCGTCGTCAAACGTCCGAACCTTGAACGTAAAGGAACGCTGGATAGACGCCAATTTATCAACGGGCATCAGTTTCGCCAGCCCCATAGCGTCGGTGATCGCCCCTTTGAGCCGCCTAACCGCCTCTGGAGGTGGCACCTCGGTGACATTGTGCGTCGAGCCAAACGCGCCCGGCAGAAAGCACACGCTGCCGCCCAACTCGGCTTCCAACTCCTGTGCCGTCAAGCCGTAGAAACTAGGAGAGCGGACATCCCCGCTGCAAGTTCCAATCGTATGGGTGGAATGGTTGTACATCAGTGCCTGAAGTTGGTTGTCCGCACCGCGGAAAGCGAAAACCGGCAGCTGTGGGTCGAAGGGACCGGTGGGACCTACCGCATCCGTACGGGGGCCCACCCACCAGATTGTGCCGTCAGCAAGCAACAGACGACTGTTACCACCAATGGTATTTTCTTCGCCTTGATGGAAGTAGAAATGGGATTCGTTGTCCCCTAAGTTCGCGTCTGCCTGTTGGACAGCCCGGATAATCCCTTCGCGCAGACGTTCGCAAAACACCTCGTCGCGGCCATAGCCGTGCACGACGATGGTACTTGGTGCATGATGCGTGTGCGTGGCACTAATCAGGATGTTGGCGGGGAGAACGCCAGTCGTCCTTTCGATCTCGGAGACCGCAGCATCAACGTCATCGCGAGTCACGACAATAACATCGCAAACGACAATAGCAAGTTTGGGGGTCGGCGGCTTTTCAATCACAATGGCAACCGCCCTCAGTTCGCCTTCTTGACCCTTGACATGCTTCGGCAGAATGCTGCCGGCAGCGACCATTGAATCATCGGCGGGAAGATTCACACTTCCTGCGCCCACACGCAATCCAGCAACTGTCGTTGATTCCATCAGGTTGCCTCCAAGAGTTGTTTAAGATGCTAATAGTCAATTGGTTCTCGTCCAAAGTGACGGTGGAGACGGTATCGGATGTCGCAATCGACATCGTAAACCTCAAACGGATTCTCAATATTCGGATCTCGCTTCACCAGCGTGATTCGCACCGTGTTATGCTCCGGCTTCGGATAATACGCAGGGGACAGTTGGTATTTATACACCTGTCCATAGGGTCCTACAGCCCCAGTGCTTATCAGGCGATAGTTCAGATCCTCTATATCCAGAATGGTATCCGGTAACGGTTGACCGTTAAGTTCAATTCGGACCTCGTTCAGCAAAGGTTCAATCCCTATCATGCGTATTCGTAGTTGAACGGCTTCAACTCTTCCTAGCGCGCCCCATTTTTCGAGTTCGTCGCTTATCCGCAATCGTACCTCGACCGGTTCGCCCTCAACCAATGTCTGCGGGAGAGAAGGGGCTACACCGGGTGCCCAGCCCACACCTTTGGTCACACCCTGTGTCTCGGAGCGGACGCGGTAGAGTTTATCAGCCGTTGCCAACATTTCGGGGTGCCCCAGTAGTCGCAGGGTCTGGTACTCGTCGTGCGTCCAGGGCCAACCGTTGGGTGTCCAATGGGCGTCCCCTATCCCGAAACCGTCAGTGCCCTGGGCGTAGGCATTCGCAGCAGCAGCCCAAATCATCGGTGGGGTGGCGTACTGCTTCAGCTGCCTGCCGAGCACATTTTGGAAGGACGCAAGCACCCGGCATTGAGTCCCACTAACCAGAGCCACAGCCCCTGAGAGATCAGGATCCTGATCGACAGGCCCCTGCGTAAGTCCGGGTTGACAGATGAGACCATCTACCAATCCCTCTGAAACCCAACCCGGAACGTCGTACCCAAGGGCACTCCACGCATCTGGATGTGCCGGGATACGGACATAGATGCGTTTACGACGCCCCTGATCTGCTTCGGCGTTCTGAGCAACTGCGCGCAGGTCGCGTATCCATTGGGTCATAATCGGCGCGAGCTCCTCGACCTCGTCGAACCTGCAAAACGGAACAAAATCGGTCATGTTCAGTTCGATGCCATCGGTTTCGTAGCGGGTGAGTAGTTCCTCGGAGACCTGAAAACGCTCCTTCCGAACCTCCGGATGCAAAAAACTGAACCGAGTCGTTGATGCGTCCGATGCCCGCGGGTCATCTTCCTCACCTACCTCAAACTCCGGGTGATCGTACACAAAGTCGGACTTGCGACCCAGTCCGCCGTCAGTCGCTCTGTCGCCCCCGGAGAGGGTGACAGGATTGCTGGGGATGAACCAGATCCCTTTTTCATGGCAGCGATCACAGAGCAGCTTCAGCGGGTCGTAGCCATCGGCGACTAGCTGGTGGATGTTTCGCCCTGCACGATACCAGACCGTATGCGTCCATTTGACGACATTATCCCCCCACTTCTGTGCAACGCGGCTGTCATACATCACCACACCTCCCTCAAGTACCGCGAAGTATATGAGGGTATCTACGCCGCTGTCCGCCAGTTGATCTACGTTGAAGGTGAAGTCCGAAGGTTCGAGGGGCGGTTCAAATTGATAAAGGCTCGCAGCGTGCCGTCCGTCATCGAACATGAAAACACGAGGTTCGTCCAAGGAATGTCTACGCTTCATAGTGGTTTGCCTTTCCGGTCGGGAGTTTTAAGATTCACGCAGATACGGGATCAAAGGCTTCTAGGAAAGCTCGGGTCGTATTGTTAAGGTTGCCGTAAAACGCTCGTACCTCCGGATCCGGATCGTGACGCGAGAATCGCGGCGGTATCACAGAGCAGTCGCTCAGGTATGGGCGAGAACGGTGGCCATAATACGCTTGAACTGTTTTCCGCTCTCGTTGCGTGACGCGGACCGTTGCTGTATGCGGAACGGCAATGTTGAAAAGCGCGACGGTGCCTGCCGGTCCGTGAATATCTACACTTCCATTGCGCTCGACGTTCGCTGCTATCTCCAAAATCGGCTCATCGACAGACTCAGGCGAAATGGAGAAGCAGTGTGTCCCCTCATCGACATCGGTGAGGTAGACCATCAGTTGTAAGTAGTCCATGCGAAGCGGATGCGCCTCCCAATGCGGACGATCACGATGGAACCGTTGATGGGGTTCACCATCGTAAGGTGACATGTGGCGCAAGCAGATTTCGGCGAAACAGACAGGTCCCCCCATGAGAAATTCAATCGCCGGCAGGATCTTGGGATGGCGGAGCAGTTGGTCAAACTCCGGCGAGGTGACTAACGCATTACAGTTTCGCATCTGGTTGGAGAAAGGATGCCAGCAATTTGGACTGCCGAACTGCTCACGGTCACGGTCGTAGGTTTCACGGAAGTGTGCCACTTCATCGGGGGTGAGGGTGTCTTTGAGAATGACATAACCGTGCTCCCGGAAATGTGGAAGGAGTGCTTGGAAAGTGTCTGTCGTTTGGGAATCGATCATTCGTTCTTCCTCTCTGAAATGGTGTGCGAGGAGCCGTCTGTTGCGAATCAAATCACTCGTGCATCATCACCTGCGCCGGGTTGATAGCCCTGTATTTACCCTTGTTTGCGGTGATCTCGAAGGCTTTGGGGACGGACTCAATGCCAGATAAAATGTGCTTGATGGTCGGTTTCAGTCTAATCCGTCCGGAAGCGACTAACCGAACCGTGTGTTCCAAGTGCGCTAAGGTGCTGATGTCTGGGAACAAGCATCTGAGACTCCGTTCCCGTAGCGAATCGACATCGAGCTCCATCGAGTGACCGAACCATGAGACGATAGCCAACTTCCCACCCGATCGGACAGCTGCGATGGCTTGTTTAAGCGTTTTCGTTCCCGACAAACCCTGCTTCGGGCTGCCACCCGCGCATTCAAAAACAACATCTGCCCCGTTTCCGTCCGTCAACTCCTGAATCACCTCAACGGGATTGTCTTGACTCGCGTCAATGCTGTGGTCAGCACCCAACTCCCTAGAAACTTGGCACGCTTCCTCTCGGACATCTACGGTGATCAACCGCCCTGCACCACTCGCACGAGCGACCTGCATACACTCAAGCCCCATGCTGCCTTGACCAAAGATAGCGATGGTATCCCCAATATTTATCTCCGCCGTGTCCACCGCTGCGAGGCTGTCGGAGAGGGACTGCAAACATGCCGCCTCGCTGTCAGAGATTCGGTCGTCCACTTTCGTCAAAGCGATTTCGGGCAGGACGGCGAACTCGGAGAAGCAGCCGGGCAACTGAAACCCAATAATCGGACCCCGCCGGCAGTCGTTCCCACGCTCTGATAGGCAGAGCGAGCATTCGCCGCAGGGCAGCTTGGCGCGGGCTGCCACACGATCTCCCGGTCGGAATTGTGAATCCCCATCGGACTCCACGATTCGAGCGCAGAACTCGTGTCCAAATAACCGTATCGGTGCCTCGGTTGCCAGTCGATGCTTAATCTGCTCGTAAGCGAGGGTCGGAATGCCGTAAGCCAGTTGTGCTTCGGTGACAGAGGGCTGCACACAGAGAATCTCTGCGATCACATGCCCCTCACGATGAACTGGGTCAGGGACCTCGTCCAACCGCATATCGTTAAATCCATAAAAACGCCACGCTTTCATCTAAGACCTCTTTGATTACGTTGGAATGATGTGCTGAGTCAAACAATCTCCCTACTGTTCGAGATTGATATCTGCCCAAGTGCGAAGTTTACGATGATCCTCCGGCGGTGCACCGTTTCTAAGCCAATCAAGTGGTTCTTCTCTTGTATGTTCAGGATTCATCCAAACGATGTCTCGGATTTCACTAACAGGCTGAGAAGCGCGGGCGAAAAGCCGCCGGATAGTTTCATCAAGCGAAATGATGATATGGTCGGTTTCCCTTGCCGCTTCAAGAAGGTGAAAATCTTTCCGCATCACTTCAATCTCAGTTTCGCGGGTTGCTGTTCCTTCAATTTCGTCGCGCAACGCTTGGTTCACGGGAGGGTCCTCATAATCAAATCTCTTTCTGGCAATCATCGATCTCAGCCATGTGGCTGCAAATTTCGATTGATTCTCATCCCATTCCTCGGAAAGCTCTGGTGTCATCACAACATGATGCGGACATTCGTCCCGAAAGGTTTCGAGAAATTCGGTGCAGCTTATTGATACTGAAGCCGTTGCCTCCACGCCACCGGCAGCCCGTGCGACCGAGGCATTCACAACCAGCCGCTTAGAATCCCTTGACCGCATATTATGCTCTTTCAGCCAGACGCGATTGGGCTGCCTTTATGTAACGACTTTGTGTCTTCAGATCGACATCATCAAAGTCCTCGGGCCAATCCCCGTAAGCACCCGCCTCATCCAGATCGGCGGTGTCGATTTCGGTAGCACCATTTTCACCGCGTGTAAACCAATGCAGCTTCACCAACTCCGGCGAGAGGCTGCCTTTGGCGACAAGCGTTTGAACCGCCAGAAGCAGCAGCGAACTGTGCGTTTCCGCGACGACACGGACACCGCGTTTCGCCGCAGCTGCTAGCACTTGCGCCAACGCGACTTGTGCGCGGGGGTGGAGGTGCATCTCCGGTTGTTCGAGATAGACTAACTGCCCCGGCTCTGCAACAATCAGGGCAACTAAAACGGGCAAAACTTGGGACACACCGAATCCTACATCGGCGATGCTGACCATGTCCGTACCCCCCCCTTCCCCCCCGCTAGCGGGGGGGAGAGGGAGGCGGCCGACTTGAAGTTCGATGCGGGTGTCGTCGATTTTTTTTGTGCCGACTTGTCCTGTCAGTCCAAGGGTATGAAGGGCATTCGCTAACGTTTCTAGACGCTCATCTGCGGTGTCCTGCCACTTGTGAATAACACTCGCAGCGTAATTTTCAAACGTGCCGGGGTACCGTGGGCCGGTGCTGGCAGGTTTGTAGGTGCGTTCTGGATTGCCTCGCAATCCGGGGAGGTGAACAGTATTGAAAATATGGGACTCAAGGTTGTAGGTTAAATTCTGGGACGTATGACCATCTTGAGACTCAAAACGCAAAAAACATCGCCAGCACCTCACAACATCAAGTCTCTCGAAAATCCCAGATCGGCTAGGTAGCGATTCGATTTGTTTAAGCGGCATCTCAGGGTACAGTGTTATATGCTTAGGGAGCTTTAATAGGAGATCTGCTGATTTGCTTTCTCTTATCATCTCAACCAGTTGAATTCCCCGCTGTCCCTTTTTGAAGGTCGTCGTTGTGGAAAGATAAGAAGAATCAATTTCGCGGTGGTCAATCCGAATCTGAAAGCGATCTGCTCTCTTGTTACTAATTAACTTAGACAAAAATTGGTTAGCCAATGTGAACTGAACGTTTGGTCCCTCAATCAACAGCGGTCCCGGATCGTACGGCGCCTCCAACGTCTGCTTCAGCATCAAGAGCGGTTGCATGATGCTCGATTTCCCAGAACTATTCGCACCAGCAAGAATCGTCAGCGGACGGATGTCGATTGTGCACTCGTTCGCGAGCGACTTGAAGCCGCTCACGGCTATTTTGGTAATGCCTTCAATCGTTTCCTTCGACATGTGTGAGGTACCCCTTTTGTAAACATTCATGCCTACGGGGCTATCAACATTGTAGTGGTTCTTTCTGACAGATTCGCAGCCGGGACGTTTTCGTTGGCGTTGCGAAACGGGGTAGTGATATTTCTCCTCAAGTCTCCGGCAGTCATTTGGTCTGATTTGGTTCCTTCGTGTATTCCTAGGGGTGCCCCCGTCGCCCAGTGATTTTTATAGGCATCGGCATCATTGGGTTTGAGTTGTATCGCCCTGTTAAGATCTACGGTAGCAAGGTCAACCAAGCCCTTGATCTTGTAAGCTGCCCCACGATTGTAGTAGGCATCAGCATCATTGGGATTCAATTCTATCACTTTGGTAAAGTCTTCAATAGCGCATTCATACTCGCCTTTCTTACAGTAAATTACACCGCGATTGTAATAAGCATTGGTATAATCTGATTTGAGTTGTATCGCTTGGGTATAGTTTGCGATAGCGTGGTCATATTCGCCTTTGATTACGTAAGTTAGACCACGGTTGTAATAGGCGTTGGCATAACTGGGATTCAGTTGTATTGCTTTGGTAAAGTCTACGATGGCATGGTCATAATCACCTTTGTAATAATAGACAACTCCGCGATGGTCATACACATCGGCATCATTGGGGTTCAGTGCTACTGCTTTGATACAATCTTTGATGGCATCGTCATACTTACCCTTGATCCTGTAAGCTACACCGCGATTGTAATAGGCATCAGCATCATTAGGATTCAATTTTATCACTTTGGTAAAGTCTTCAATAGCACGATCATACTTGCCTTTGAACCCATAAGCCATACCACGATTGCTATAGGCTTGGGCATAATTAGGGTTGAGTTGTATCGCCCCATTAAAATCCAGGATACCAAGGTCAACTTCGCCTTTCTCACAATATACAGCCCCACGACTATTATAGGCTTGGGCATAATCAAGGTTGAGTTGTATTGCTCTATTAAAGTCTGTTATGGCGTGGTCATAATCGCCTTTGTGATAATAGACAACTCCGCGATGGTTATAGACTCTGGCATCATTGGGGTTCAGTGCTACTGCTTTGGTACAGTCATTGATAGCATAGCCATAATCGCCTTTGCTTTGGTGCGCGTAACCGCGACCGCAATAGGCTACGGCATCATTAGGGTTCAGGTCTATCGCTTTGGTAAAGTCTTCGATAGTCCGATCATAATCATCTTTATTGCGGTCATAATCGCCTCTGCTCTGGTAAGCATTTCCACGACTACAATAGGTGCTGGCATCATTAGGGTTCAGGTCTATCGCTTTGGTAAAGTCTTCGATAGCGCGGTCATAATCGTCTTTACTGCGGCCATAATCACCTTTGCTCTGGTAAACCAGACCACGATTCCTATAAGCCTGGACATTATCAGGACTTAGTTCTAATGCTTTAGCAGCGTCTTCAATAGCAAAGTCATATTCGCCTTCATAGTGGTAAGTTATGCCTCGCGCTAAATAGAGTTGAGGTATGCTTGGATCTAGCTCTATCGCTTTGGTAAAGTTTTCAATGGCGGAGCCATGCTCACGTTTGTGATGGTAAGCCATGCCACGGCGGATATAGGCTTCAGCATTATTGGGATCCGTTTCTATCACTGTGTTAGTCAATTTTATCACAGTGTCATAGTCTTCAATCGCCCAGTCATGTTCCCCTCGTGAGCGGTGAACTGTGCCGCTCAATAAATAGACTCGGGAAGTGAGTTCGTTGTTCCCTGCCTGCGCTTTGGCGATGCTTTGGAGTGCTAACAAAAATGCGACAGCGTCACCGTCTTTCTGGTATTCTTCTATAGAAACTTCGAGATAGACGATTGCCTCCTTGGGGTCAGAAAGTTCTTCGATTAGGTAATCGCGGTATTTTCTCATTTCTCTCATTCTTGAGACTCCTTATATTCCTGCCAATAATCTTTTGCCCGTACAATATCTCTGTCTTGCGAGGATTTATCTCCACCGCAGAGTAGCAGGATAATAGTATTATCTACTTCTCCAAAATAGATTCGATAGCCTGGACCAAATTGGGAACGTAACTCAAATATACCATCTCCAACTGATTTGTGATCTCCTAAATTACCGGATTCGATCCGGTCGATCTGGGCTTGGATTCTTTTTCGTGTCGTTCGATCTCGCAGTGATTTTAACCATTCAGTAAAAGGCTCTCGACCATTTGGGTCGCGGTAGATTTGTAGTTCTCTTGTTTGTGCAACACGCATTCTATTTCTTCTTTTTCGGTCTCTTGATAGTTTCAACCGTTGCTGTTGCCTTCCGGCGTTGGGCTTCCTTACAACTTATAAACCTGCCTGTTCTAGCATCGCGTCCTACCTTAAAGGTAGTCACGTGGCGTGTTTGCCCTGTTGAAGATGTTGTCGTTCCACCACCATGCCTACCAAGAACAACCTTCTCTACTACCTGTTTAACCTCGCTTCTTTTGAGGTTTCCTCGTTTGGGCGGGTATTTGACGGTTCTTCCTCTTGCCATTTTAATAACCTCCTCGTATCATGTTTCAATTAGTGATTTACTTGAGTTTTCAACCATTCTGCAAGTACGAAAGTATAATCATTGAAAATCAGTTCTTCAACTTCTAACTGAAACGCTTGAGCGATCTGAGGCAGATCCCCTATAAACTCCTGGTAACGTTCCCCAATGATGCTCCCACTTGGAATTGTCTTACGATCTGATGCAGTGAGGAGCCAATCACGTACTGCCTTTACCATTTCTTCAGGATCGTTGTTATGAGCAGGAACATCTTGCCCGGCAATATCCGAGATAAACTGTTGATGCCGATACTGTTCTTTATCCAGTATAAGGCAATTTTTCTTTTTTTGTTCGTTTCTACCAAATTTCTTTGCCCCAAGAAAAACTCCCAACTCCAAGGGCATATTAAATCGCGGTAAACCCGAATTCTTGTCTAATTCTGTCCTTGATATATCATGAATTCCATAACGGCAATCTGCAATAATGTTATAAATTTTATCGATTCGAACTTGACTTGCGTCTCCTTCTTCAAGAGCACAACGGGCAATAAAACCGCAATCATGTACCGCAAACACCATTGCATCAAACAACTGCTTATAATCCGAATCAAATGGACAATTGAGAAAAACATTGTCATTATAGTGATCTGATTGCATAATTTCCTACGTTCGTTTCACTGCCCCTGTAGTTTCTGCAAACCTGAATTCATCCTTCTAAACAGAGAAACTAAATGATCGATCGTGAAATTCTGCAATCGACCATTTCTCAGTGCCGTCATTTTCGATCGACTTATTCCCAAAAAATTCGCAGCGTCCTTTTGAGTTATTCTCTGATCGGCAATCAAGCGGTTGATCTTATATGCTAGTTTCGCTTTTGCCAATCTTGCATCGGGCGAGGGAAGCCCTAAATCCTGAAAAACGTTTCCTGAACTGAGGGTATAGTCTACCATGATTTATCCTCTTTTCGGTTGGCGTGTCTGCCCTGCACCGAGCCTAGCATAAATAACCTTCTCTACTACCCGTTTAACCTCGCTTCTTTTGAGTCTCCCTCGTTTGGGTGGGTCTTTGACGGTTCTTTCTCTTGCTACTCTCATTACCCCCTTCTTGAACCATTTCAATATAATCTCATCGGTATCTGTTGCACCACGCGCTATTCCTTCAATATTTTTTCCATTTCGGCTATCAGCGCATCCACCTCAGCCGTGTTCACCCCCTCTGTTTTCTGCGGTAACTTCGGATTACCAACTGAGGCTGTGTTACCGCCTTCCCTCAACATACGGCGCCATTCAAACCACTGTAGAATCTCTGGGGAGACGACTGTGTAGTGCCACACACGCCGTGTGCCGACCGTCTCGTACCTGCCTGAATGCTTGGTGGGGAGCCCTTCGCTGTACGCCTCCTTGCTGTGGGAATAACAAAAGCGGTATTCACCTTCAATCATGGTATCGCAATATTCGCATGGGTGCCAATTGTCTCTCACGTCGCAAAATAGACAATATCCTTTGTACCCGTGAACGTAATAGCCGCGGCAATGGTCACACTTTGCGCGCTGATACACAAGACGCCGGTGTTTCACCCGTAAATCCCAACCGGCAAAATCTGCGGTACGGACAACCCATTCCTTGCCCTGCGTCCGTGTATGCAGAATCCGCTTAATTTCGGTCAACGTGGCAGTTTCTGGAATGGACACCTTCAACGCTGCTATGCCCTGTTCTGCCTTGACCGGTTCCACTTCTAAATCGGTAGGGTTTATCAGTAAGCGCAACGGGCTCGGCTCGCCTTGGGTGTAACCGTTCTTGATACCCGGTATCGGTTTACCCGTTCGCTTTGACCGGCAAGACGGCTGCAAGGTCAGGACAAAATCGTCCACTGCCACCGTTTTGTACACAACGTGCGGTGTCCCCATGTTCGGCAGCTTTTGTGCTTTTCCGACGCTGCCTGCTAACGCTTCCTCAATCATAGCGTCAATTGTGCTCAAGTTGTGCCTCCAGTAACGCCTATTAGCTGGGCTTTATCTCTAGAAAAAGAGGCACCCACGAGAGGTGCCCCTACTCTGTCCAATTTCTTTTCACTTCCCCTTAGCTAGCTCCCTTTTATAGGGGGCTGATCCAACTACGCAAGGGGGGTGCCCCCAATCTGCTTGAAGCAAACGCGAGACCGATTACAGTTCTCTGGGGAAACAAATCGATCATCCGGTCCAACCACTGTCATCGTGCAGTTGCACCAGTAGTTTGAGAACGGATTGGTCTCGACAAGGTTTTGCAGGTTTCCGCCGGGGGTATAGAGTGCCTTGGTACATAAATTTTGACATATCGGTTTATTCAAGAGGGACGATCCTTTTTCTGCTAACATGTTCGTTCTCCTTATATGGTATGTAGGCAGATCTTCCAAAATTGACGCAGCTATGCTTAGGCGAGGGTCATTGCGGCGCGGCTAATAATGTTACGAGTTAATGGGACCTTATAGCCGTTGTCAGTCATGGGTTCTGCGTTCGCCACCGCTGCTTCACCCGCCTGCTTTGCAACCGCTGCTGTGATATGTTTGCCATTCAACGCCGCTTCGGCTTCCTTGGAGCGCCAAGGGATAGGAGCGACCCCACCGAGGACGACGTTTGCCTTGCTGCAAGTTCCACCGCTCATCTCGAAGTTGGCAGCAACGCTCACCAACGCAAAGTCGAAGGAACCGCGCTCACGGACTTTGATGTAAGTGCTCTTTGTGTGCGCCTTCGGTTGAGGGACGTGCACCTCCGTGAGGACCTCGTTCGGTTCAAGCACATTTTCACGTTGCGGGTTGACGTCAGGCAGGACGAAGAAATCCTCTAACGGCATCGTCCTATCTCCGTTGGGTCCGACAATCTTGACGGTAGCACCAAGAGCGATGAGTGCCGGTGCTGTATCAGACGGATGGACGATGTAGACAGGACCCCCACCAAAAATTGCGTGATACTTGTTCAACCCCTCGATTGCGTAGCAGGTATCACCGCCCTTTTTCAGGCAGATAATGTCGGGATTACGATAGTACCAGCAGCGGGGACGCTGACACAAGTTGCCGCCAAGTGTGCCGACATTCCGAATCTGTGGCGATGCGACGGAGGCGGCAGCCTCTGCCAGAACAGTGTAATGGTGCTGAATGGTTGTATGTGCAGCGATGTCAGCGAGTGTCACGAGCGCGCCGATGGTTAAGCCCGATGAGTCCGCTTTAATCTCATTGAGACCGGGGATAGATTTGAGGTTGACCACCTTCTTCGGCGTTTCAATATACTCCTTGAGTTCGCCGAGAAGGTCTGTCCCTCCCGCGATCATTTTCGCTTCGCTCCAATCGTCGCTCAATAGCGAAGGGACCTGCTCGACATCTGCCGCGTTGACGTAAGCAAAATTTTCCATCTTTTCATCTCCTCCTACTCTTCTAACTGAGGGCGTTGAGGACTTTGTCCGGCGTAATCGGGAGTTCCCGGATGCGGACACCGATTGCGTTGTAAACAGCGTTAGCGATTGCCCCCGCCGTCGGGATTGCCGGTGGTTCACCGATTCCCGTTATTTTCCGATCGGTATCGTATGGGATGGATTTAATCTCAGGAATCTCCATCGTGCCGGGGACTTTGTAATCCTCAAGGTTCGCGTTAATCATCTTGCCGGTCTGACCATCCATGATACGCTCCTCAAGCAGCGCATAGCCCAATCCCATGATAACGGCACCATTGATCTGGCTTTCAGCTGTCAGACGATTGACCACCAAGCCACAGTCTTGAATCGCGACAACCTTGATGACCTTGACAATCCCTGTTTCCGTGTCAACTTCGACCTCGGCAAACTGCACGCCAGCGGTATCGCCGACGCGGAGGTTTTCATCCCATTCGCCACCTTCGGAGATAGTCTCCATGCCGAGATAGCCTGTCGCCTCCTTCCACGGAACGCTCAGCCTTAGATCTGATGCGGTGTAAATTCGACCACCGGCGGCGCGTAAATCCATAGGTTCCGCTTCCACCAGCGGTGCGATATGCCCAAAGAGCTTACGCTTGGCTGCCATCGCTGCAGTCTTTATCACCGGTGCCACAGAGCCGATTGTCTGGCTACCCCCGCTCCCGCGAGAAGGCAACCCCGGTTCTGTATCGCCAACTTTGACCGTGATGTCTTCGGGACGCAGTCCAAGTTCTTCTGCAACGATCATGGCGATGACCGTCCGGATACCTGTGCCGATATCCTGCGTACCGGTAACCGCTTCGACAGCACCACTTGAGTGGATGGTCACGCGGGCTTGTGTGCCTGCACCACCGCCGCCGCCCCACAATCCGCAACCCACACCGATGCCACGTTTCATAACGCCTTTACCGGATCCGGCGACTCTGTTGCGTCGGTGCCAGCCAATCTCCTGTGCGCCGAGCGTATATTCGGCTTGACGAATCCTGTTTCGTCGTGCATCGCTGTCGCCGTTCAAGCGTCGGAACTCTAATGGATCCATGTTCAGTTTTTCGGCGAGTTCGTCCATTAACGAATCCATGGCGAAAGCACCTTGTGGGTGACCGGGCGCACGCATAGCACGGGCACTACCCGCGTTGATCGCAACGGCAGATTTTTCAGTCCGGTAATTCGGGACATGATAGACATAGGGACCAGTGAAACCCGCTCCACTACCGATACCCCCTGTGCCATAGCCACTCATATCGTAAGCGATGAAGCGACCATCTTTCGTCGCGCCCGCACGAACCGTCTGTGTCATTGACGGACGATTGCCAGCAACAAGGTGTTCAGCTTTACGGGTCAACATCAACCTAACAGGTGCCCCCGCTTTTCGGGCGAGTTTCGCGACAGCGACACCTTCCACGCCGGGGCCAAACTTGCTGCCAAAGCCACCACCCATGTGTTCAGTGATGACGCGCACCTGGCTTTCGGGCAACTCAAAACGTTGTGCGAGATTTTGGCGTGTGCCAAAAACCGCTTGTGTCGAAGCCCAAACGGTCAGGTTATCCCCGTCCCATTCGGCGATATTCCCATGCGTCTCCAAGCACACATGGGTCTGAACCTGCGCGTGGTAGGTCGCTTCAACCTCGACAGCCGCTTCAGCGAAACCTGCCTCGATATCCCCACGTTCGTCAACTCGTGGTTCACTCTGATTGCCCATCCAGTCGTCACGAATTTGGGGTGCCCCTTCCGCTCTCGCGCTCTCGACATCAACGACATAGTCCAATTCATCGTAGTCGAATTGGATTAATCGAATCGCATCCTTTGCGATGTCGTCGGTGGTAGCGGCGACCGCAGCGATCTCCTGTCCCTCAAAACGCACCTTTTTCCCCGGTTCAATCAGCGGGATGGCAGCTTTGACGCCGGGCAGTGCTTCTGCCTCACTGAGGTCTATGCTCGTGATGGTCGCATGTGCAACCGGTGACCCCAGAATACGACCGTAAAGCATGCCGGGACGATGGATGTCAAACGTATACTTTGCCCTTCCAGTAGCTTTCTCGGCGCCTGACAAACGCGTGACGCGTTTGCCTATCAAGCGCGAATCCTTTGCTTCTCCCCATGATGCCATTTTTAGCCTCCCATCTTACGCGAAGCCGTTTTGACCGCCTCAAAGATAAAGGGATAAGTCCCACAGCGGCAGATGTTGCCCGCCAACCCTTCCTTAATCTCCTCGTGGTTTGGACTCGGATTCTGATCTAAAAACGATTTCGCAGCCACGACAAAACCGGGTGTGCAAAAACCACACATCAGGGCATCGTGCTGGACAAATGCCTCTTGAATCGGGTGTAACTGATCGCCGTTAGCAAGCCCTTCGACGGTGGTAATCTGCTTCCCCTGTGCGTCGAGGGCGAGCATCATACAAGAGTAAACTGCCTTTCCGTCAGCCTGTACCGTACACCCACCACACTCGCCACGCTCGCAGATGGGCTTTGCGCCTGTCAAGTCCACACGCTTGCCACTGGTGTCAAAACTGTCCCGCAAGACGCTCAACAATGTCGTGCGCGATTCAACCTCAACTTCATACGTTTTGGCATTGATATTGAGTTTGATTTTAGCACGGGTGATTTCGTCACCCATCTGGGCTTCCGCCGCGGTTTCCGCACCAATGAGAACATTTGGTGCAACGCTTGCAGCAACCGCACCGGTGCTCACGCCTTTCAGGAAACTCCGCCGCGATATGGGTGTTCCCTGATTTTGTTCTTTCTCTTTTGACATATTGTCCTCCTATCTTAGCGGTCAAGAGTCGAACGAGCCTAAAAATGGGTTGCCAACGACCGATGACCAATGAGGCACTCTAGAAATTTTCCGCTGTTATCACTCAATGATAGTTAGATTTCCTAAACACAATCTATCATATTTCATGGGTTCCGTCAAGCGAAAATTCTATCTCAGACTTTGCATCGACGCTGCGATTGGTAATGTCGAATTGCATACTTTCTCTTGGGAGTTTTCTTTTCACTTGACGCCGTAACTTGGGTGTGATAAACTGCCTTGCAACTTGCACACACTTGTTGCAAATAGTAACTTTCACGTTCGATCTTTAGAAAGGAGTCCAGAGATGAAGACCAAGATTTTCACCTTAACGGCAATCGCGCTTTTACTGACCGTCGCCGGTGCATTCGCTACGCAACCTGAAACCGTGCAGGGCGAGTATTTGGAAGCCCGTTCCGTCAGTGTCTATGTCGGGGCATGTCACTACGGCGCGGAGTACGTTGAAGGGGGCAGGGAGGCAACCCTCGTTTGGAATATCCGCCAAGGAAGCTGGAAGGGTGTCTCGTTGGAAGGATTGACCGTTGTCGCGGTGGTTACGGCGCAGAACAACCTTGCAGTTGACACCAGCACACGCCGCAGCGTCCTGTATTTCGACGCAAAGACGACGTCAGAACAGCGTACCTCCCTAATCGATCTGATGACCACAAAACGCGGGGAGCTCCTCGGCGAGGTCGTTAGCACAGAGAGCGCACCAATCACTTTCACTAAGGAAGGTGTGAAATATGATTTGCGGGTTGGGAAGGTGCTAACGCTATCTGTTTCCCGCTACCCTTGCCAAAACTGCACACAACCGCACCAGATCTGGTACAAGCCGCTAGAGCAGCTTGATACCCCTATCGTCGGCAAATCGACATCTTATAGCTATCAAGACAAAATTCTCTCCGTTACTTGGAATTGTGGTCAGGACACAAACAACGTTTTCGTTGGAAGCTTTGCAATGTAGGTTATTTATAGGTGGAAGGCGGTATCTACCGACCTTCCACCCCTCCTGCCCGCCTAACCAATTCCTATCCTCAATATGCACTATTTCTTTATTCTTCCATAACCGTTGTTTTAACAACTCAGAGGAAATATCAATGCTAGACAACAATGTATTTTTAGGTGAACTCACACGGAAAGAACTGGGGGAAGCTATCTCCAGTGGTACTATAAAGGGGGCGATTGTCCCAACGGGTGCCACCGAACAGCATCAGGACCATCTGGCGATGATTCACGATACCGCCAGTGTCACAGAAATTGCCAAACGGGCTGCGACAAACTTTTATCCCCACGTGTTGGTCACTCCTACCGTCCCTATGTCAGTGTCAGAGCATCACATGAATCGAGGCGGCGCGTTGACAATCCGTCCGGAAATCCATCTTGAGTATGTCCACGATGTGTGTAATAGTCTGAAACGGTTGGGCGTCCCGAAAGTCATGGTGCTCAACGGGCACGGCGGCAACAAGCGAGAGAATCTTGAGCCCGTCGCTCCCGACCTGATGAAGAGGCTAGATGATATGGGTGTCACGTATGTGACCTATTGGGAGACTGCCCCGCAATCCTTTTATGAGGCGAATCTGGAGCTAGAGCGGAGTGCGGGCCACGCCGGCGAGTTTGAGACCTCATTTGCGATGGTCGTTTTTCCGGAGCGCATTCGGACGGGGGAGGTCAATTACGACAACGCAAAATTGGCAACCATCCCCAAGGGTGGACAGATTCTCGATGCCGTTGTCGCAGGCGTCACGGAACGCGTCCAACAGATGCTTGATGAAGCGTAGATCACCTATCAAACAGGCGAGACTCTACTTGAAATCAACACCACCCCCGTAGGTCGGGCATCTTGCCCGGCCCATAGCCCCAGTTGCTTTGAATCCCGATTTTATTGGGGCGGAGCGATAGGCATATCGCATGTAGGTTAAGTTGAACGGGAACCATGAAACCCAATACTCACGCTTCACGTTCTGCTAATGTATTAGGTTCGTCAGTTTAATCAACCAACATAGCCCCAGAGGGGCGACATGTCTATAGAAAATTGTGTCGTTACACACCCAAGCCCCAGCGGGGCGACATGTGTGTCGTATTATAACGCAACTAGCAACTTAGGTTATCGTAGGGAACGCAGATCTGCGTTCCGAGGAGGTTATAGTGGCTACATACAGTTTAGCTTCGGGACTTTTCTTTCTTGACGCAGAGAACGACGCAAGACATGATCCCGTAGCAGCACTTGAGTCGATCGCTGCCGCGGGTTTCCGCGAGACCGAACTGATGGCAGAAGGCGATGAGTGGCAGCAGTCGGGTTCACACGACGCAGGATCGTGTCGTGATGCACTGGAGCGATTTAAGATTTTTCCGCACACAATACACACACCCATGTCGGGCGTGAACTTAGCAAGTTCAATTGACGAGATTCGGCGTGACAGCGTTGCACGTATCGGGGATGCGATGCGGTTTCTCGGAGAGCTTGGTGGGCGGACTGCGATTGTGCATCCAACGGGCAGCCCCACCCCTGAAGAGTCGTCTTACGAGTTGGAGAACATCGGTGCAGCGGCGGAACGTATTCACCGCTCTGTGAGCGAATTGGTTACGGTTGCAGCGGAAACCGGAGTCCGTATTGCGCTGGAAAACTTACCGAATACAAGCATGCCCTATCGTCCGCTGAAGTCGATGGAGGAACTACGTGCGTTCATCGCTGGTTTTCCACCTGAACATGTAGGACTCTGTTTAGACACAGGGCATGCCTGCATCAGCGGTCTCGATCCGGCGGAGCAAGCACGGATCGCCTCAGAAAGACTTTACGCGCTGCACATACAGGATGTCGATGGAAAGGACGACTGCCACTGGGTTCCGGGACACGGTGTCATTGACTGGTCAGCTCTAGGCGCGGCACTTACAGCCATCGGCTTTGATGGTGCCTGGACGATAGAGGCTTTGGCGGGACGTACAGAGGCTACGGCGGAACAGGTCGCTGCCGAGTGCACAGCGTTGTCCAGAGGTTGGGAAGCAGGTGGGATGTCGAATCCGGGGTAGAGGTAACTTCTATTGTGAGGTAGCATTCTTGTTAAATCCATCCACGAATCCACGCGAATCGACACGAATCTACTAGCGAAGATTGGCGTGATTTGTGGATGTGTTTTTGCTTACTTTCCGTTTTACCGGATATAGCACCACAGGGAGCGATGTATGATCACGATCACAGCAACGACGCCGCTTACCGGACCACCTGCATGGGCGGTGCTGGAGCGGCAGCTGTTTGATCTCATGGACCAATCGGTATATCCATTCTTGGAGCGGCACACTCGTCCGGACGGCAGCCTGATCGGTGGCGAGAATATCGGTGGTAGCGAGGACGACTTCTACGAGAGTTTCTACAATTGGTCCCTGCTTTATCTTTTGGGCGGTGGGGACGATCTATTGGAGTTGGGGGTACGGGAGTGGAACGCTGTCACCCGGCAATTGACCCAAATGGGACGGGTTCATAAGGAATACGCCCGGCGGGACGATCAGTTCCATCAAGCGGAGAGCGACATCTATTTCTACCTGCTCTGTTTGGCTGACCCAAACCGCCCGGAACATCTGGAACGGGCGCGACGATTTGCCGGGCTTTACATGAACGAAGATCCCGAAGTCCTCAACTACGATCCGGGGCATAAAATCATCCGCTCTCCCTACAACGGCAGCGACGGTCCTGATATGTCGGAGGCTGAAGGACGTTCCTATAACTATTCCCCCGGAATGGCGCGATACGGCTTGCCCCACTACGACATTCCCGGCATCGCCCAAATTGAAGATCTGAAAGATCCGACCCTCGCACGACGCATGGGCGAAGCGATGAATCGACGCATGAGTCGTGGAGATGTGGTTGCTAACCTTGCTGTTACCAGCTTGGTCACCAACGCCTATCTCCTGACCGGCGAACAAAAATACCGGAGTTGGGTGCTGGAGTACACGGACGCTTGGATAGAACGCGCTCGCCAGAACGATGGACTGCTTCCGGACAATGTTGGTCTGTCCGGTCAGGTCGGTGAATATATCGAGGGAAATTGGTATGGCGGACTCTACGGCTGGACGTGGCCCCACGGGTTTTACAATGTCCAAATGGCGGCATTGGTTGCAGCATCTAACGCTTACCTGTTGACTCAAGACGCTAGCTACTTGGATCTGCCCCGTATTCAGATGGATCGCATTGTAGTACGCGGCGAGATTCGTGATATCCGCGAGGAACACATGAGTCTCGGCGAGCACTGGATTGGTCAATTCTCAGCATTGGGAGAACAGCATGAGACCTTTCTAGTTCCATACCGCTACGGAGATGCCGGCTGGTTCGACTACCAACCGATGTCCCCAATTTACCCGGTGTCGCTCTGGAATCTTTCGATGGCATCAGAGGATTGGGAACGGATTGAGGAAATCCGCCAAGCCAGTGGATATGACTGGAACAAGGTGTTTTCCTTCCACACCAAAGAAGACGCGGGACATGAACAACCTTGGATCCGTTTTCTAGCGGGTGATAACCCAACCTATCCCGAAGAGATCCTACGCGCCAGTTACCGTCAGGTCTGCCGACGATTGGATCTCGTTCGCGGAGACGAGGAGGCAACCACCCATCACGATCCCCACCGCTGGCAGCAAACCAACCCGGTGACTACCGAGGCTTTGATTCAACTGACGCTAGGTGCGCCGCAACTGATTTACAACGGGGGTCTACTGATGTCCCGCCTCCGCTACTTCGACTTCAACAGAAAACGCCCCGGTCTGCCGAAAGATACCGCCGCCCTCGTCGAAAGGCTCGAAGCGAATCGGACGGTGGTGCGATTGGTCAACCTCAGTCCCTTCAAGACAAGGGACATGGTGGTTCAGGGAGGAGCATTTGGTGAGCACCGATTTACGGAGGTTCGGTATACTCATCGCACAAGTGAGTATCCGGGAGCAACTGAAGCCTACGCTGCGCCGCCTGTAGCCGAAGAAACCCGGACCGCGTCCATAGGGGCGAACTACCTCCGGGTCATTCTGCCTCCTGCAACTGAAGTTACGCTTGACTTGGGAACCGCGTGTTTTGTTAATCAGCCATCCGCTGCCCTTCCTTGGTAGGCCTAGGCAACACCGTGTAGGCGGGAGCTATGTAGGTACGACTATCATGCTGTCCAGTACAAACCATAAATATGGAGATGTATCGTTATGCTAACACCATCGCAAATTGACGAATTTCATCGCAACGGTTTCCTCAACGGAGGCCGCATCCTTACTGATGACGAGTTGGAGGGACTGAGGGCGGATTTAGACGGCATCTTGGAGAAAGGTCCCGACGGTTTTGCCAGCGAGGAGCCGCAGCCGGTATCGTTCCGCAACATGTCCCGGCGGGGTGACGAAACCGCTGCGCTCGCCGTTTGGCAGATTGTCAATATCTGGGAAGCATCCTTAGCCTTTGGGCGGCTGATTTACCATCCGTCCATCGTTAAGGGGATAAGCCAGTTGACGAACGCACCCAATCTGATGGTCTGGCACGACCAAATCCAGTACAAACCCCCCAACCGCGGCGGGGCGACACGGTGGCACCAAGATGCCCCGCTGTGGCCCATTATCCTTCCGATGACTCCTGTATCGGCGTGGATTGCCTTGGATGATGCGGATGAGGAAAACGGCTGTATGTGGATGGTGCCCGGCAGCTACGAATGGGGCGACCAGATGGACTTTCTGCGTACCCAACAACACCTTGAACAGCGCGAAGAATTTATGAACATTCAAGGGTTTTCCCCGCCCGCCGATTCTGATGCCAAAGTTGTGGCACCACAGCCCCGGCCCGTCAAGAGTGGTGAGGTATCATTCCACCATTCGCTGACTTGGCACGGTTCTCCTTTCAACCGCTCAGATCGACCACGGCGAGCTATCGCTATTCACTACATGACCGGGGAATCGCGTTTTGTGGCAAGCGGTCAGCATTTAATGAAGCAGTTTGTAACGCTGGAAGATGGCGAACCGATGGCTGAAGCCGGTGAACACTTCCCTACCGTCTGTCGAGACGGTGAACCTGTCGGTGCCCTCGCATAGTTGTAAGCGTTAGGAACCAGTGAAAGATATAACGGAAAAATAGCTATGAAAAGTAGATCACGCATTGCACTCGGATCCATTCTCACCGAGTGCAACGAATTTGGCGGAGTGCCCATTGATATAGGCTGGTTTGAGCGTTATGAGCTATGTCGAGGGGAAGAAGTCTTACTGGTTGACGCCGGTGTAGTAGGCGGCATGATGCAGGTGATGCGCGAATGTGGAGCGGATGTCGTTCCCCTGATTTACGCGAGCACCTGCCCCGGCGGTCCCCTGACTGCCGAGTGTTACACGCAACTCAAGACGGAACTTCTAGACCGCTTACGTTTATCTCTGCCTGTTGATGGGGTGCTATTGCCGCTGCACGGTGCTGCGACGGTCGAAAACATCGGTGATCCGGAGGGCGACCTCATCAAAGAAGTGCGTGAAATTGTTGGGGAGGCGATACCGATTGTCGTCACGCTCGACCTACACGCGCATGTCACTGCCGACATGGTTCGTTTTGCCGATGGATTGATTGCGTGGGAGACATATCCCCACCGTGATACCTTCACCACCGGCGTACGCGGTGCCCGATTGCTCTGGGATATTCTACAGGGGCGCTGCCGCCCAACCATGGCGATGGCTAAGGTGCCGGTGATTACTAGCGCGATTCACGGCTCGACCGAAGGTGATGACCCTTTTGCCCAAATTATGCGCGCTGCTAAGGCACTCGAAGGGCGTGATGGTGTCCTATCCACTAGTGCTTTCTTGGTTCATCCCTACTTAGATCAGCCAGACATGGGCAGCGGTGCGTTGGTGATCACAGATAACGATATGGGGACGGCGGTATCGCTTGCAAATCAGCTTGCCGGGCAATACTGGACACGGCGATTTGACCTTGAACCCGAAATCCACACCCCAGACGAGACTATTGCAAAAGGCTTGAAGACGGATGGCGGTCCGGTGCTCTTGGTAGAAGCAGCGGATTGTTGTGGCGGTGGTGCGGCGGGTGATAGCGTCGCTACATTGACGGCTTTACTCGACGCAAAGGTAACAGCACCTTCACTCGTACCTGTAGCGGATCCAGAAGCTGCTGCCGCCTGTCATCGCGCCGGTGTTGGTCAGGAGATAACCGTTGCGCTAGGGCATAGACTAGATCCGCGCTGGGGCAAACCGGTGACTGTGACAGGCACCGTCGCCCGGTTGAGTGATGGTCGTTTCCGCTATATCGGCGGGATTTGGGACAACGTTGAGGGTAACATGGGGCCATCAGCGGTGTTGACAATCGGCGCAATTCAGGTGCTCATTGCCACCCACGGCACCTATGATTGGGCAGATGAACAGTTTCGTTCTATGGAGCTGCATCCACCCGATGCGAAGTTCATCGTTGTCAAAAACCCGATGAACTATCGCCTTGCTTACGGTGAGATTGCCAAGGCAGCTTTTATCCTTGACACGCCCGGCGCGACACCGGCGACATGCCGACATCTTCCCTACAAACATCTCAAGCGCCCCTACTTTCCGCTCGACGCGGAGATTCCTCGGCTTACACCAACCATCCTTCAATAGACAATACACCACACAGGAGAACGATATGAACGACAAACGTTATCGAGCAGCACTTATCGGTTTAGGACGTATCGCGGACACCATCGACGACGAAGTGATAGGCGATGGCTGGCTTGTGCCGTTCAGTCACATGGGAAGCTACATGGACGTGCCAGGGGTGCAAGTGGTCGGTGCCGCTGACCTGTACGCCGAACAACGGGAGGCATTTGGTGAGCGATGGACCATCGAAGACACACATCTTTATGAGAACTACGAGGAAATGCTTGAGCGTGAGAAGCCTGACATCGTGAGCATTTGCACGTCCGCCGCGCCACGCGCAAAGATTACGCTGGACATCGTGCGTATGGTACGTGAGGGGCGGACAGGTGTGAAGTGCATCTGGGTGGAGAAGCCGATGGCAATTTCGCTGGAGGAAGCCGATGCGATGGTCGAGGGCTGCCGCGAAGCCGGGATCATACTCATGATGAATGCGATGCGTGCATCCGATGTATACTACCGCAGAGCACGGGCACTTATTGACGAAGGTGCGCTGGGTAAGATGCTGCAAATAACGGCGCACGGTGCGGGAAGTCTGTCGCACATGGGCGTCCACTGGCTCGGCGCGATGTGTGTTCTGGCAGGTGGGAGTGAACGTGTCTCTTGGGTCGTGGGAGAGGTGGAGAGCGACGAAAAAGCCGCAGGCGATACGGATCTTGCCGGTAACGCCTATCTCGCGTTTGAAAACGGTGTTCGCGGATTCTGCCGCATGCTGCCCTGTGGCGCATCAACATGGACGCTCGACGCGATCGGTGAAAGCGGCACGATCCACCTCCGCAATGCCAACGATGGCTACGAGTTTGAGTTGTGGCGGATGGGACATGCCATTGAAGGTGCACCTGCCACGCCGGTGCGGCACATCTTTCCGCGTCCCCAACGTATCTGGAGTGCTGGTGCGGGACAGGTCAGAGACGCCATCACCTGTATTGAAACAGGCAAAACCCCCAACTGCTCTGGCGATATGGGTCGGCATCTGCTAGAACTCGCCATCGCTATTCGTGAATCCCATCGCCAAGGCAATGTGCGTGTAGACCTCCCGCTTGCCGATCGCAGCCTATATATCCGTTCAGCAGAAACGCTGCACGGGGACACGCCGCGCGCAATCACCAATCCCAACCGTCGTCAACCAACGCATCTCATCTCCGAGATAGCGAAACGTGAAGGAATAGGGAAGCGTCGACCGGTTTCGTAGTATGGATAATGTAACTTTTGAGGAGAAATTAAATGTCCGAACCCCAAACGGCGAAGAAGCCGAATCTGCTTTTCATCATGCCCGATCAGCTGCGAGCGGATTTCCTGAGTTGCTACGGTGCCGCTTTCATTGATACGCCTTATATCGACAGTATCGCGGACGGCGGTGTGCGTTACGAACGCGCCTATTCTGCCTCGCCGATATGTGTCCCCGCCAGAGCGTCGCTCCTAACAGGTCTTAACGCGATCAAAAACGGTGTGACGGATAACGGTCAGTGGTTAAGTCCTGATCTCGCTGCGTGCGGTATAGAAACCTGGCCCCAAACCTTGTCCAAGCAGGGGTATTACACCGCCGCGATCGGCAAGATGCACTTTTATCCGTGGGACATCAATCTGGGATTTCAGTACCGAGCTGCCGCCGAAGACAAACGGTGGCTGGAGATCCGCGATGATTATTATCACTTTTTGAAGGAAGGTGGCTATCAAAAACTCCACGGAAACGAACACCCCGGCTACCACGAAAACAAGGGCGCGATCATCAACAAGATTCCTTGGGGTTATTCAGTCGATCGTTTCGTGGGGCAGGAGGCGTGCCGATTTATCCGTAACTACGGCGATGAGACATCCTTTGCGATGATGGTCGGTTTCCCAGGTCCCCACTGCCCCTACGATCCCAACGCCGAATTTTTAGAGGATTTCGACCCTGCCGACATGCCCGATTCTATCCCGGAAGTAGAGGAGGATACCCCGGGGCTGCGTCAGCAAAATATTGAGGGCAATCGCCAAGCGTGGAACGGCGTTGATTACACCGAGTTTACGGAAGCGCACAAGAAGAAGATTCGCGCACACTATGCAGGGTTGGTCAAACAGATCGATTACGAAGTAGGACAAATCCTTGATGCCTTGCGTGAAAAAGAACTGCTGGACAACACGATTATCATTTTCTCCAGCGATCACGGCGATTACCTCGGCGATCACAATTTTATCGGCAAAGGGACGTTTTTTGAATCCAGCATCCATGTCCCGCTCTTGGTTCGTCTGCCTTGGAGCGACCAATCGAAGACGTGCACGGATCTGGTCGAGTTGAGCGATGTGACCGCAACAATGCTATATTTCGGTGGGTGTGAAATCCCTAACTACATGGACTCCATACCGTTGCCCGAACTCGATATCCTTCAAAAAAATCAGAGGGAGCGTGTCATCGGCATGGTCGGGGGTGGCTGGATGATTTATGACGGTCAGTGGAAACTGTGTAAATACTCGACCGGCGAGGTATTGCTCTTTGATCTATCGAAAGATCCGAACGAACAACATAACCTGATGAAAGACAGTCGATATCAGGAAGAGTATACCCGATTGGATACCGAGTTGACCCGAGAGATCATGAATTCATTAAGCCTCTCTCATGAGAGCAAACGGGTCTATTCTAAGCCGCTTGCTGGCGACCCCACGTTTGGTAAGGAAGATTGGCAGCGGCCCTATCCGAAAAATATCAACGATGTTGACTAAGCAATAAGGAGACTTTCTATGAAACACAATTTTTTGTTTTATGCGCTAATCTTGATAGTTGGGACGATGTTATGGCTAGGTTGCAGTGGAAAGACAACCACAGAGGAAGGAATGGCAACAACCGAAAAGGCTGCCCCCGAAGAAATTATGGGGCAAATCACGGCGATTGACAACCATGCCAATGCCGTAACCGATATTAAACCCGCCGCATTTACTGCGCTCGGCTGGAATCTGAAAGATGCTATCACTGTCCAATTTGAAGATGGGCAAAAGATCAACTGTATCTACGTTGAAAACTATGGAGATGTACCGGTTGGAGATTATTTGGTACGTTTCGACGTAGAGGAGAGTGTGCTCAAAATTGCCATTAACGAAGGGTATTTGGCAGAGACTTTGAAAATCAAGAGTCCCGGTAAGGTGGTTCTCCACAAAATGCAAGCACCTCCTAGCGACCAATAGTTGAAAGCGACCAGTTCATGAAAGTTAATCGACCATTTGCTGCCGCGCCCGCTGCAGAGCCGAGGGCGGAATTTCGGAGTCCCGACGACATCCCTCCCGAAGGGATACGACGTATTCCTGCTAATGCCTATGAGCCAGATCCGTGGATTGAACTAGCTTGGAACCTGAATCAAGGATGGGCGTGGCTAACGCTTTACGTGACACCGGGCGATCTGCCTATTCAACAGTGGTATCAAAAATTTTCGATCCCCGATATGCCCTACGCGGAAGGCGTTTCTGTGATTCGACACTTAACCCATCTGGCGAATCTACTCCACTCCATGTATACCGCTAATCCGGGTACGGCCGCATTCACCCCGCAGATAGCGGATGCCACCCTGAATTTTCGTGATTTCTTGGCTAGGTGAAGCTGGTCGCTTGGAAGCTATCGTCATTTGTGTTCCTATGCCCAAAAGGTATGGAGGAACCAACATGAGATTCGGATTTAATTTCTCATTCAATGATTCAATGGAAGGACAATGAAAACACGCATACTTGGTAAGACAGGACTCAGTGTCAGTGAACTCGGGCTCGGCTCTGCTTTCATGGCGGGCCAAGGGCAGGCTGGTGTGGATCGTTGCGTGGATTATGCGGTTGACCACGGTGTGAACTATTTCGATACGTCCGCAAACTATGGAGATGGCACGGATGAGACCATGCTAGGTGCTGCCTTGAAGGGAAAACGGGATAAAGTTACCCTTGCCACCAAGGTGGGATTTATAGACCAGCAGCGCTACAGCTTGGAGGCACATCGCAGTGCCGACCAGCTCATGGAGCAATTCGAGAGTTCTCTCAAGCGACTACAGACCGATTACGTGGACATCATTCAGATTCACGAAGCGGATTATCGGAAGTGGTGGGTTGACGATATTCCCGATGGTGAAAATGCGGAGAGTTGGAGTGTACTCATTGAGGATGATAAAGACTACGACTTCTCTAATGCGCCAGCGATTGAATTTCTCGCAAATGCGAAGCGTAGTGGCAAAACGCGCTTTATAGGATTGACAGCCAAAAATGCACGCGTGTTGGCGCGGGTACTAAAAGAGGTTGAGGTTGATTCTGTTATGGCAGCACATCAATTCAACCCGGTTTTTAGGACTGCTGTTGAATTCCTATTTCCGACTGCTCAAGACCTACGGGTGGGCGTTGTGATTGGTGCACCGCTGATGAAAGGTTGGCTTGCCGTTCCCCAAGATACGTGGTGGGAGAGCCCTCCCGATTGGATGGACGAAACCTTCAAGGCGTCCTATTTCAGGTTCCTCGATATCCATGCGGACGCTGGGATTCCCATGGTAGATCTCTGCATCCGTTGGATGCTTTCAGAAACGCGGCAACAGTCCATTGTCGTTGGTTTCAGCAATCTCCGGGAGGTTGAATTGAATCTGTCCGCTGCACTCCGTGGGACACTCCCGGACGACCTCAACGCTGCCATAGAGGAGATTGGAATTGTTCATCCCCTCATCTATCAAGGGCGGACACAGATCTGAAGGCATGAAAAGAACAAGGAGAATCACACAATATCAGTGGAGGTTCAGGACAAGGTGGAGCAAATTCTGGTGGAGGGTTTCTGTATTCTGCGAGACCAGTTTCCCAAATCTGCTATTGAAGTTGGCAACCAAGCCTTTGCACCGATCCTGCTTGATTATGTCGCCGAACACGCAGATAGCCCAAACCGCGGACCAGCGAGGCATTATATCCCGCTGCCTTTCGAGCCACCGTTGTATAACCCCTGCTTCTTCGACGACGATACAATCATCGCCATTGCGAGCCAAGTGCTGGGGGAGGATTTCGCGATTGACCAATACGCCAGCGACACGCCGCTCAATGGTTCGGTGTATCAGGAAATCCATGGCGATGTGGGTCTTCTCTTCCCCGAAAACCCTGATTTACACCACCCTCCTGCCATTCTTGCGGTAAACTTCCCTTTTATCGATGTCACACCAGCACACGGACCGTTTGAAGTCGCACGCGGAACACATTTGATTCCAAAAACGGAGGCGTTACGTCGGATTGAAGATGGTGAAATCCCGCTTGAACCGCTGCTGATGAATGCCGGCGATGTTCTCATCCGAGACCCCCGCTGTCTGCATCGAGGGACCCCCAATCGCACGAACACGCCACGTCCCGTTGCAGTATTTGCCTGCCTCCGTGGCTGGATGCAACGAGAACACCGGGAACGGAACCCAATTCCGGAATATGTCTGGGCAGGGCTTTCGGAACGTGAGAAGCAATTGATGCGAAAGCTGCCGAGGTGTCTCCATGAATCATAATTAGCGAGGATGCGCTCAACCCAAATAGAAAGGAAACAATAGATGTCTAAACAATATACTGCAGCAATTATCGGCTGTGGATCTATCGGCAACGCCCACATGGATGGCTATAGTTTGAATGACGATGTGGAAGTGGTGGCAGTCGCTGATCCACTGTTGGTTGCCCGCGAGGAATACATGGAGAAGTATAACATTCCGCAGGGCTACTCCACTGTGGAAGAAATGCTGGAAAAAGCGAATCCAGATATCGTCAGCGTGTGCACTTGGCATCCGCTGCACCCAGCACCGACTATCGCAGCGGCTCAAGCCGGTGTCAAAGCTGTAATCTGTGAAAAACCGATGGCGACCAGCTTAGGCGCGGCAAACAGCATGGTTGATGCCTGCGAGGCGAGCGGTACTAAGTTGATAATCAGCCATCAGCGACGCTTTACACCCGGTTGGGAGAAGGCACGTGAGTTAATTCAACAGAAGGTTATCGGTGATCCGGTCTGGGTAAACTGCAAGATCGTGCAGGGATTGCTCAATTGTGGTACACATGCGATTGACGGCTCACGTTTCGTTTTGGGAGATCCGCAAGCACTCTGGGTGATGGGAGCGGTAGAGCGGGATACAGATCGTTATGAGAGGAATACGCCGATCGAAGACAGCTGCATGGCTCTGGTGCAGATGGAAGGTGGACTGCAGCTCTTTATACAGTCGGACCTGTGCATGGAGGGTGCAGCGGCGGGTGGCTTTCTCATCCGAGGCACCGAAGGCATGCTGGATGTCAGCGAAGCAGGAGTCAAGTTGTTTAGCGCCAACTCTAACGGTTGGGAACAGGTGCCCCTGCGCGTAGAAGCAGAAGAAATTCAAGCAATCGGCGGGCGGACCAACGCCGCACAGGTGCGTGAACTTATCACTTGGATCGAAGGTGGCCCCGAACACCGTGGCACCGGCAAAAAAGCGCGCGCGACTGTGGAGATCATGATGGCTCTCTACGAATCCGCCCGACAGCACCGCGTTATCAACCTTCCCCTACAGGAGGAGGGCCATCCGCTGGAGTTGATGGTGGATGAGGGCAAGCTGCCGGTGGAAAAGCCGGGCAGATACGATATCCGAGGCTTTCTCAAACGCGATGCCATTGACGAGAAAGCTTATGCCGAACTGCGAAGTCAGGGTATAGGGCACCATCAAGTTATGAAAACGTTACACGAGAATAAGCAAGAGGGATAGGAGGATATGCAATGAACCGCCCACCCACAGAATCCAAACGTATTTCGGAAACGCAGTTGCGTGACTTCGCTGGAGCCTGTTTCAAAGCTGCAGGTCTACGCGGGGATCACGCGGAGCAACTCGCTGAACTATTGACCAACTCCGACCTGCGCGGGGTCCACTCCCACGGTCTCCGACAGGTCCCCGGTTATTGTGAGAGTCTGCGAGACAAACTGATTAACCCCAACCCCAACTGTCAGGTCCTCAAAGAAACTGCTACCGCTGTCCTGATTGACGGCGATGGCGGCTTGGGCTACGCACCAATGATGATAGCAACCGAAAGTGCTATCACCAAGGCAAAGGCGAACGGCGTGGCCGTCGGCGCCACCTGTCACATCGGTCACTACGGATCGGCGGGGCACTACGTCCGTAGAGCGATGCAGGATGGGTGTACCGCCTTTTCCGTTCAGGGCGGTTCAAGTGAATTTGGTCCCCCAGACCCAAACAACCGACCCCCTTCCGCCTATTGGGGCAATCCCCCGCTCTGCTTCGGCTTGCCCGGTGGGGACGAACCCCCGCTTATCCCCGATATGGCGACCTGCATCCTCGCCGACTACCAGCGTGGTGAGGAATTTGATGCCTTGCAGGAAATGATTCCAGCTGCGTTCTTCAAGTCTATGGGATACACCGGCGTCGCTAGAGGGCTCGGTGGACCCTTTGTCGGCACGGACAGTGCGCGGGCAAAAGCGGTAAAAGAGAAATGGCCCCGTGGACAAGCTGGGGGCGTGATTGTGGTTATGGATATAGGGTTGTTCACCGATCCAGAAGAATTCCGGGCCGGGGTCGATAACTTGGTACGTGGGGTGCGGGAGACTATGGCACCGTTGCGGGGCTACGATGAAGCAACACTGCCCGGAACACTTGAATCTCGCAGGGAACAGGAATACAGACGCGATGGTGCGCCTATCAGCTCCACAGATATCGAGCGACTTAACCACACCGCCGAGGAATTTGGCTTACCACCGACAATGCGGCTATAGCAAGGGCAGTAGGGAACAACGATCGTTGTTCCTTACCTACCATTTTCAATAATCAACAGCCAATGATTTGAGGAGGGTTAGAACCATGTGGAAAAGCTTCAAAGTCAAAGTTGAACAGCTGACCCCCGAAGCCTTCGCACCATTCGGGGAAGTCATTGAATCGTTTGAGGAAGCCGAACCAGAGATAGCAAAAGGGGGACTCCGTTCAGCTGCATATCCCGTGACCGCGGACCTTTCTGAGGCATCTGCGGACTCCGAACCCGAAAAAACGCCGCTCTCCGAAGGGCTGCAACGGGCGCACTTCGCCTTTCATACCGATGCAGGTCAGGCGTTCTATCCAAGCCTGCACCAGCCAACAGTGTTCCTGGTCGGTTCTGTCAAGGACACTCTAGAGGCTGAAGATGTGCGTGCCTTCTATTCGGATGGGAGCGTGGGGGTCTGTTTGGGTCTCAAGGTGTGGCATACCATGCCTATCTGCGTTGAGGGCACCGATGTCTACCAAACAGTTCGTGGTGATCAGGACTATCACGCCCATTCGGTTGAAGTCGATTTCGATCTGGAGCAGGGGCTGGCTATAGAACCGGATTTAGAAAATTATACCCCGTAGCTAGCGGAGGTGACATGGACAAAATCAGACTTGGACTGGTCGGCTGCGGTGGGATGGGGACGCGACATCTGTACGGTTTGCGGGAGTTGGTGCAGAGTCCTTTCTCTAACGTGGAACTCTGCGCCGTGTGCGATATTCGCCGAGAAAATGCCGAACTTGCCGCTCTAGAAGCGGAGAAACTGATGGGCGTTCGCCCAGAGATTTTCACCGACTTGGAGGAGATGGTTCGTACTGTGCCTGACCTCAGAGCTGTAGACGTGGTCACAGATCCGTCGGTACACCACAATGTCGTGTGTCAAGCACTAGATCTGGGACTCCATGTGATGGTGGAAAAACCGATGGCAATCACGGTAAAGGCGTGCCGGCAGATGATCGAATCCGCAGAGCGAAATAATCGTCATCTGTCGGTGGCGGAGAACTTCCGACGAGATCCCTCTGCTCGTCTAGTCCGTTATCTGTTGGAGACAGGCGCGATAGGAACGCCTTATATGGCGTTGTTCCATGCGCTCAGTCCGGGGAACGGAATCTTCATCACACCTTGGCGGCATCTTAAGGAACGCGGTGGAGCAATCCTCGACATGGCGGTTCACTTCACTCACATGATCCGGTATCAACTCGGCGATATAGTGGAAGTCTACGGGGACGTGCGGTTGGTCGAACCGGTGAGAAGAAAGCCCGACAGCATTGGCGACACCTATACCTTCTACCAGAACAGGTTTCGGGCGATGGACGCGGAAGTTCCGGCGACAGCAGAGGACACATCGGGGGCGATGTTCAAAATGGAGAACGGGACAACTGTCAACTGGTTGGTTGGCCTTAGCGGGCACGGAGGTTGCGGCGGCGAGATCATCTTTGGCGATAAGGGGAGCATCAACAGCTTTGGGACGCGCGGCGGCAAGATCAGCATGCAGCGGAGGGGGCAGGAGGGAATCAACCAAGAGGAAATCCTTGCATCCCTAGATGGATTCTCCCTAGAACCGCTGGCGGCACATCTCTTTCCATCGGGCGTTTCCGCAGGCGATCCCGCAGTGGACTGGAAACTCATCGCGCTTGAATATTACGAACTAGCAGATTCGATTCTCACTGGAAGAAAGATTGAGGTCGATGGCGTCTGCGGATTGAAGGATGTGGCGGCACTCTACGCGATATTTGAGTCAGCCAGAGCTGGACGAGCTTTACGAATAAGCGAGGTAGAGAATTGCGAGGTTTACGAATATCAGGCGGAAATAGACGAAGCACTTTCTCTGCAATTGTAGTTTTCTCCGACATTAAAGGGGATCTTACGCGGTATGATTGAACACATTCTCGAAGCAACAGTTCGCTACGCAACGCCGCTTTTGCTTGTCGCCCTCGGAGAAATTATCGCTGAACGTGCCGGGGTCATCAATATCGGGTTGGAAGGCATGATGATTTTGGGGGCGTTTACCGGCTGGCTCGGTTCCTTTTACATCCAAGGTATAAACCCCGGTATAGCGCCGGGAGTCGGCCTTCTGTTCGGTGGATTGAGTGGTGTGGTCTTAGCCAGCATCTTTGCAACCTTGGTACTGCGGCTGAAGACCGATCAGGTTGTGACCGGCACCGGTATCAACCTCTTGGCGTTCGGACTTGTCGAGGTGTTGTACCGCCGCATCTTTGGTGCAACCGGAGACGCGCTAAAGGTAGCAATCTTCCAACCCCTTCATATTCCGCTGTTGTCTAGCATTCCCTTTATCGGTCCCATCCTATTTCAACAAAATCTCTTGGTCTACATAACATTTCTCGCCGTTCCCGCAGTCTATTTTTATCTGTTCCATACTCATCACGGTCTCGCCATCCAAGCCTGTGGTGAACATCCAAAAGCGGCGGATACGGTCGGTGTCAGCGTACTCCGGTTGCAGGCGAGATGTGTTCTTTTCGGTGGGTTTATGGCGGGACTTGCCGGTGGGTATCTCTCATTGGTAGATGTGCCGTTCTTCAGCACAGAGATGACCGCCGGTCGCGGCTTTATCGCGCTCTCGATAGTCATCTTTGGGAAATGGCATCCGGTCAAGGCGTGTGGTGCGGCGCTACTGTTTGGGCTTGCCAACGCTCTACCCGACCGGTTACAGGCTATCGCGGATCTCGGATTTATCCCCTACCAATTTTTCTTGATGCTGCCGTATGTTTTGACGCTTCTTGTGCTAGCTGGATTTGTCGGACAAGCCAGACCACCCGCCGCGCTTGCCCTGCCTTATCGTAGAGAGTAATATAAAGCGTTGCCGGAAGCAGCCAAGTTACCATGTCTCGGGTTTGACCGCGCACGGCACGATAATCGAATCGACCATCCCGTGCAGGATTTTTTTGTCTTCGGGGCAAACGGTCGCTTGAATTCCAGCGAGGCGCACCTTGTCGCCCATTGTGAAGTAGTAAGGACGGATTATCGCCCGCCCCGGCATTCTTTGAACTTCACCCTGTTCGAAGTCGTAATAGGTTATGGTGAGGCGTTCTGCTCTGTGGAATTTTTGCAGGACGTAGGGGGTTTGGTGAAAGCCGGTCAATGCGTTTTCCACCGCATGTCCCCAATCTTCGGTGGGAAGGTCATGCCCAATTGAAACCCCACGACTTCCCCATGCTAGTTCGGAGAATCCCGATGGTTTGAGTACAAGTTCACGCTGACGTTGCGAGACAGGGATGATTTGCCGCCAGTTTGTTACAGGCTGTCCATCAACCTCAAGGCCTGGAATGACAGCGTGTGGTGGTAGTTCACGCGGATCGAGCAGCCATGTCTGTGGGATGATGCTTGGTAGAAATTGGTAGGTTTTCTTCCCAAGTTCTCTTTGCCAGAAGGGTTGGAGGGATGGGTGGTGAAACAGGGCGAACAGCAGCTTTTCCTCAAGGTATGTCTTTGGTGGTGGGGTCATGACCACTGTTCGTCTTTTGGCACCGTAGAGCATCAACTCTACTTTGGGGATGTTTTTCAGATCAAACAGTTCAAAAAAGCGGTAGAGAACGTCAATTTGGACCTTTCCTTCATCCGATTCAAGGAACAGCGCGTCCTCCGTAAAAATCACGTCGCGGGGTTTGATGGCGTAGGCAGCCAAGCCTACCTCTCGTAGTGCCGATTCTAACCACTTCATCTCGTCCCAATAATCCGCCGATTCATCGGAAACGACGATTGCTACCGTTGGGTGTTCAACCTTAGCCAAAGACCTGACCATCTCCGCGAAAGCGAGTTGCATCCCATTGCTACCGCCAATGATGTCGTAATCCAGTTTGGCGTACTGGGCTGATAGGCTACCCGTGAATCCCATACCGCCGGGGACAGAATCCAATTCGGTGATGGTAAAGCCGTCGGGAGTCGGCAAGATGTCAGGACGAATAACTTGCGGCAGTTGACTCTTGAACCGATTCATCCGCCCGAGCTCTATCACAGACTCAGGCTTCCCCCGATCAAGGTACGCTGCAACCCAATCCGGCTGAATGCCGCGTACACTCTGCGAATAGAGCAGGTTACAGGCTTTGTAGAACCGCAATAGATGAGGTCCAAGTTCCTCAAGCCAATCCAAGTGTTCTTGAAGAATCCAAAATGGCTCCGGTGAAATCCGCCACGTTACATTGCTATCGGGGTGAACGGTCTTCTGTTCACCGGTGAAGAGTCCCCCTTTGGGAATCTGACTGTTAATAAATAGACACTTTTCTTCGGCGTTCAACGAAAACTCCTTTATCAGGATTATCGGATTCTCCTGATTCTTCAATCCTTGAGTCCTGCTTAAGTCTGTGGCACCTGCGCTCAAAAATATAACTATAACACCCCCCAAAAAGGTTGTCAACACAAAATTGCCTTGACATCTTGTCAACGGGTTTGTTAAAATTAATCGAAATGCCTTTATTTAGGCGTATAGTATGTCAGAATAGGAACCATAAGAGGATTATGAAAAACTTCTACCCACATACCCGCATCGCACATCAAACAACGCTGTACTTCCTTTATCTCTATCTCTTTTTGTTGTATTTGTGCTGCGATGGTGGGCGGGTAGACCTCGCGTCGAAGACGTAGAGATTATCCCACATTCGGTTGTTCATTCACGCCCATCATCGAAAATAGGTTCGATGGTGGGCGTTTTTTTGTCTATAGGAGGCAGCGAAATAATGCAGACCAACGGTACAATTGATAGAAATGTCAAAGACTATCAAACCTTGATGAGTCCAAGACAGTTGCTAACGGATCTCCCAAGAACAGATGCGATGACCCAGGCAGTCCAATATGGCAGAACAAGCATCAGAAACATCATGGATGGCACCGATTCACGAAAATTTATCATTGTTGGACCTTGTTCCATCCATGATGCAGAACTCGCTCATGACTATGGGGCAAGATTGAAAGAAGTTTCAGACGCTGTCTCAGATCGCTTAGTTGTTATAGTCAGGTCTTATTTTGAAAAACCTCGCACCAATTTAGGTTGGAAGGGCTTAATCTACGACCCACATCTAAATGGAGCAGGAGATATCAAGGATGGCTTATATATCTCACGAAGAATATTAATGGATAATCTTGAAATCGGGTTACCATGCGCCACTGAATATCTTGAAACCTTCACGCCTCAATATAATTCTGATCTGGTTTCTTGGGCAGCAATTGGGGCGCGAACAACTGAGTCTCCACAACACAGACAACTCGCTTCGGGGCTTTCGATGCCGGTTGGCTTCAAAAACAGCACTCAGGGCGACATCTCCGTTGCGGTCAATGCAATTCTATCTGCAAATGGTGAACACTCTTTTCTCGGAATCGATGGATACGGTGCTCCCTCTGTTGTGAAAACAACGGGTAATCCATATACCCATATTGTGATCAGAGGGAGTAATACAGGTTCAAATTATGACGCACAAAGTGTTCAGGATGTTCAAGCCATGCTGATGGAAGCTGAAGTGCCTCCAAATGTTGTGATCGATTGCAGCCATGGAAATTCAGAGAAAGATTACAGCAGGCAACCCATTGTTTTTGAGGAAGGATTAAAACAGATTCATGATGGAAATGATAGGATTGTGGGAATCATGTTAGAATCAAATATTAACGCTGGGAGCCAGAAAATACCTTCGGATTTAACGGGGTTTGATCGATCCACGCTTGAATACGGAGTCTCCATCACCGATAGCTGTATTGATTTGGAAACAACCGCTTCATTGCTTAAGGCTGCACATAAAAGCCTCGCGTAGGGACAACCCTTGTGGTTGCCCTATGTACTTGAAAGATCATTCGGAAGGGGTAAGGAGAATCCTCCCACGGCATGGTATGAAACCTTCTTCGATGAACACTACCTCAAGGAGTATGCGAAGGGGCTTACGCTTGAGCGAACCCAGAAAGAGGCTGACTTCATCAAAAGTACGCTGAATCTTCCGCAAGTTGCTCCCAATGCAACCGGGGGCGCGCGGATCTTGGATCTCTGCTGCGGGCACGGTAGACACACGGTTGAGCTCGCAGCAGCAGGCTACTTGATGGTCGGGCAGGACCTCTCAGATACCTTCCTCGATCTTGCGAAAGATGCGGTCGCAGCGCGCAATCTGCAGATTCAGTTAGTCCATGCCGATATGAGGGAGATTCCGTTTGAAGGTGAGTTTGATGCGGTCATCAATATGTTCACGGCTTTCGGCTACTTTGACGATACGGAGAATCAGAAAGTCCTTGATGCCGTTGCGAGAGCGTTAAAACCGGGGGGTAAGTTCCTTATCGATCTCCTCAACACCCCGCGGATTATTCGTAATTTTCTCGCTCAAAGCTGGGACGAACTTCCAGATGGAACATCTGTTCTCACTAAACGAGATTACAATCTCCTGACGGGGAACATCGAAGAATTTCGCACCTACATTGCTTCTGACGGAAGCAAGCGTGAAGTTCACCTAGTTTGGCGGTTGTATTTCTATCCTGAGTTAGCAAGGATGCTTAACCACGCAGGTCTTGCACCGATTCAAGTATTTGGTGGTTTTGATGGCAGTGAGTTCACATGGGATTCAAATCGGATGATTGTTTTGGCTGAAAAACGGCGTGAAGCATGAATATGCCTAAATACCTAATTTTCGTCCAAGCAAGTAAGGGGGTTATTGATCTGTCGAAGGCTAATCAGCCCAGTGCCGGTGCATTATCAAGCGATCTCAAAGGGTCGAGATTCCCACAGCGAGCCTTTTCCAGCCTTACTGCGACAGGGATCCAACTTTTTGTTTGATCTCCGGTGAGCCAAAAAGTGGCAAAATGAGCGCATTTCGACCCTTTTCCGGTCAAAAGGTCTCTGGAGACTGTTGGCACCCTTTTGAGAAGGCTTCTGCTCAATGCCGGTATGCGCTTGTGGACGATTGAGAAATGTATAGAGCCCCGCGTTCATTGGACGAAATCGAGGTAAATAAAGTAAATCAAGGAGTGAAAAGGAAATTACCTATCACGTTTCACGCATCACGAAAGGAGGTGATGAAGGTGGGGTTGACGGCTACCGAAGAACCGGATTTACGTGATACTGAAGACAATTTGACATCGTTAGAACAACAGACGGAACATAGTACAATTACAAAAAAGGAGAATCACACAGTGTCTGAGAAAGTTTATATTTTTGATACAACCCTGCGGGATGCTGAGCAAACACCCGGTGCCGCGCTGAATCTTGGGGAAAAACTGGAAATAGCGAAACATCTCGCTAAACTGAAAGTCGATATTATCGAAGCTGGCTTCCCTGTTTCATCACCCGGCGATTTCGATGCAGTGACGCGCATCTCCAATGAGGTCGAGGGTCCGGAAATTTGCGCGCTTTCACGCGTGATTGAGAAGGACATCACCGCGGCATGGGGAGCGATTAAAGACGCACGGAAACCTCGTATTCACACGTTTGTCGGCACATCACCCATTCACCGAGAACGGATCACACGGACCTCTCCTGAAGAGACGCTGCAAATGGCGATCGATGCTGTCATCTACGCGAAGAGCCTATCTGCCGGACACCCCGGTGCAGTTATCGAGTTTTCGCCGATGGACGCCGGACGCACCGAGCCAAGCTATCTTTATGAAGTGGTCGAGGCGACGATTGCGGCGGGAGCAACGATTGTGAACATCCCCGAAACGGTGGGTTGGACTGTGCCGTCTGAATTCGGGAAACTTATCGCAGACATCAAAGCGAATGTCCCGAACATTGATCAAGCAATCATCAGTGTCCACTGCCATAATGACCTCGGACTCGCTGTTGCCAACAGTCTCGAAGCGATTGAAAATGGGGCAAGGCAGGTCGAATGCACAATGAACGGACTCGGTGAACGCGCTGGCAATACATCGCTCGAAGAGGTTGTGATGGCAATCCGAACCCGTCGAGACTATTTCAGCGACTACTATACCGACATCAACGCGAAAGAAATCGTTCCGATTAGCCGTCGCGTCAGTCGGACGATGGGAATACCTGTTCAACCGAACAAAGCGATTGTTGGCGCGAATGCTTTTGCACACAGTTCTGGCATTCATCAAGATGGTATTATCAAACAGCGAAATACCTTTGAGATTATCGATCCGGCAGATGTCGGCTGGCAGGAGAGTCAGATTATCCTCAGTCCGAGATCCGGGCGCAACGCACTCAGGCACCGTCTGGGTGCACTCGGTTATGAGGTAACACCGGAACAGATTGAAAAAATCTATGCACGATTCCTCGAAGTCGCCGATAAGAAAAAAGAGGTCCACGACGCCGACCTTGAGGCAATCATGAGAGACGAAGTCCGTTCTATTCCCGATACCTTCCAATTGGAGTATATTCAGGTGGTCAGCGGGACAAAAATCTCTCCAACAACGACGGTGGGTGTTCGTACCGAAGCAGGCGTCGTTGAAGAAGCATCCACCGGCGATGGTCCCGTTGATGCAGCCTACAAAGCAATTGACCGGGTCGCTAGGATTCCCCTCCTACTCACAGACTACAACATCAGCGCTGTGACCGAGGGGAAGGATGCCATCGGTGAGGTCACGATCAAGGTGCAGGACAACGGGAATGTAATCATTGGGCATGGTGCAAGCACGGACATTATTGAGGCGAGTGCGAAAGCCTACATTGATGCCATCAACAAGATTGTCCACCTGCGCTACGAAGAATAGGATCGGAAATCCATAAACAAGAAAGCCGTAGGGGTACAGTATATCGTGTCTCTACGGCTTTTTCATTTTATGGGTCAATAACCCAAGTTGCTTAGACATTAACCACCTTTCTACATCTAAAAAACTTTCTGCGATTCGTGAATTTACCTACCTCTTCCGCTCACTACTGTTCCGTTGTTGCTCTCCACAGAAACCCTCTCCGCAGGTAGTCCGACTGTATCGGATTCAGACATTTTCAGAAAAAAGTCGAACTTTTTATCCTGCCGTTTGCCTAATCATCACGAAAATCGTTTAACGGAAACGAACAGTAAATCCATTCTACTTTTCTTACGGAGGGAAGCATCATGTTTTTAACTTTACGGAAACCCAATCCATCGAACCCCAAATCGAATCGTCTATTCATCGCTATATTTGTCATCGGTTTGATACTGACAAGTGCTTACTTCATCTCAGCGCAAGAGGATACGCGCCCCGATCGTTCTAGTCGCCAACAACAGGAGCGTGGAGAACGAGGCGAGGGTCGCAGGGGGCAATTTGATCCCGCGCAGATGGCAGAACGACAAACTGAACGCGCTATTGAGAATTTGAACCTTTCTGATGAAGAAGCCACTATTCTCGTGCCGAAAGTCAAAGCCATTGCACAGCACCGTCTGCAACAACGCCAAGAGTTGCGCCCATTTGCACAAGCGCTGCGCACATCGGTTGATGGTGAAGATAAGGCACAAATCAAAGCCGCACTCAAAACTTTCAAAGCGCAGCAGGCTGCACAGAAGGAAAAAGCCGAAGCTTTGGAGAAGGATCTCGTTGAACTGTTAACCTTGCGTCAAGAAGCACAGTTGACCATCGCTGGCATCGTCAATAGTGATGGCGGATTCGGCGGATTTGGCGGTCGCCGGGGACGGGTCGGCGGCGGAGAGAGACGGCGCGGTAATAGACCGGATAGGCCACAGGGCAATCAATAGCATAGTGGTTTGAGGGAGCGGCTAAGGGGATGGTGGAGATGCACCTTCCCTTTAGCTGCTCCTTTCTGAACACAACACACCTAAAGTTGAAGGGATTGCGAATGAACCTCCGAACATTGCTCAACGGGTTTATCTGTACCATCATGCTGCTCACCGTATCTGCGTGTGGTGGCACTAAGTTGCTGGATATCGAGAAAACTTCAAACGCCTTAAACCTTTCGGAAACGCAGCGCAATGTGGTGCGATCCAAAGTACAACAGATTGAGGGGATTGTTCAGGATTATGCATTAGAGAAGGAGACATTGGAGGCTGGGTTCGCGGAGAGGCGGAATCAGATGCGTAGCGGTAGTGGCTTCGGTGGTCGCGGGAGCGACGGGATACGTAGCGGTGCTCAGAATAAGATGCGGACGTTCTATAAACAGCGCGCAGCTTTCCAAAAACAGATTGAAACCCTAGTCGCAGAAATCCACGAAATCCTCAACGAAGAACAGAAAGAGGAATTTTTGAACATCAAACTGCCCGAACTTAAATTGCCCGAAATGGGACGACGGGGCGGATTTGGCGGTGGTCGCAGACGGGGTGGAGGTCAAGGCGGGTTTGGCAGTTTGGGCGGATAACCTGCGAACCTATGCTATGCACCAAACGTTTGAAATCCGCAATTTGCATTCAAAGGTACACCACTTAAATATCCTACACTTGCATTGGGGAGATAACATGATACGAGGATTTGGTCGTTTAGCAAACATACTTTTGTATATCACGATTGTGCTTATAAGTAGCAGCATCGTCGGAGCGGAAAAGCACGAATCAGCTGCCCAAGCGGAATGGCACCAATGGCGAGGCGCGAATCGGGATGGGATATCTCCCGAAACGGGTATCCTCAAAGTGTGGCCGGAGGCGGGACCAAAAGAGTTGTGGCGGATGCCACTTGGCGAGGGTTTTTCGGGGATCTCAGTTGCGAATGGACGCGCTTATACCATGTTCGCCAAAGGGGAGGACGAGGTTGTTGTGTGTCTTGATGCCGAAACCGGAAAAGAGCTTTGGCGGTATCTTGATGACTGGTTTTATGCAGAACGTCAGGGCGGAAACGGACCGCGCTCGACACCGACGATTGATGGCGATACAGTTTATGTCCTGAGCGTTTTTGGGCGACTTGTTGCACTCAACGCAGATACGGGGAAAGAACTCTGGGACGTTGATTTCACAAAAGCGTTTTCGAGTTCAATGCCGCGTTGGGGCTTCTCGACATCGCCCGTTATTGAGGATGACCGTTTGCTCATTGAGGTCGGCGGTGCAAACGACAACGCCATTGTCGCCTTTAATAAAGGGACAGGCGAGCGTATTTGGGGGGTGGCGACTTCTCCCTCCGGCTACTCTTCCCCAATTCTTGTGACCGTCAACGGTGTCCGGCAGGTACTCTTTTTCGCGCGGGACGAACTTCTTGCTGTTTCACCCGAAGATGGCAGTGTCTACTGGCGTTACCCGTGGGATGGTGGGCGAAATAGCGACAATCGTGTAACGCCGGTGTTCATCTCACCGGATAAGGTGTTCATCTCCACTAGTACCCGTGACGCTGGGGTTGTCCTACGGATTGTCGGGACAGGTGACGATATGCGCGTCGAAGAGGTGTGGCGAAGCCATACGATGATTAATGGTTTTTCCACAACCGTGCTTCATGACGGTTATATCTACGGTTTCTCGAACACCATCTTCAAGTGTGTCAATGCTGATACAGGCGAGGAAAAATGGAAAACTCGCGGATTCGGTCAAGGCTCGGTTATCTATGCTGATCACCACCTTATTGTCCTCGGTGAAAGTGGGAACCTCGCACTCGTTGAAGCGACCCCGGAAGCCTACCGCGAAGTTGCACAGGTGCAAGTCCTTTCTGGGCGGTGCTGGACTGCTCCCACGCTATCTAACGGCAAACTTTTCCTGCGAAGCCACCAAGAGATAGTCTGCCTAGATCTAAGGGGTCAAGGAGAATAGTCGATGAGGAATACGATCACTCTCGTCGCTGGATTACTGATAGTGTTCGGGGTGTTTATCACCACAAACGCGCAATCGCAAAACAGACCGAACAGGCCGCAGGTCTTATCTCAGGAGATGAAACGGTTTGACCTTAATAACGACGGTCAGTTAAGTCCCGATGAGGGTGCGATTAGCATCGAAGTCATCGCACTTGAAGCTTCCTCGGATACCCGGCTCAGCGAACGCGAGATTCGCCAGATGTATAGCACGCAGCCCGATGGGTTTGATAGAAGGGGTGGGGGATCGCGTGGAAGGGGCGGCTTTAGAGGATTCGGCGATGGATCGAGCAGACGCTTAAATCCTGAGGAAGTTGAGTTCCGCGATGGCACCGCCGCGATTCCCGACCGCGAAACCTTCAAGAAACTGTCCTACCAAGGGTTGGAGGTGCTTAGGGACACCCATCTCGTTGGGCTTGAATACGTGAAGTTTAATGTTGAAAACGTCAACACCGCACACCCGCAGATCTACTTCATCAATACCAAAACCCATCGCGCCCACATGCGGTTCATGGCGGCTGCCGGATTAGCGCGAGGCGGCGGTCAAATGCGGGGGGTGCTTATCTATCGTCCACTCTCGAAGGCACCCAACGGCGAACTCGGTGTCTACACCTTTGAGTTTGAACCGTCGGATTCATACCTGTTTGAGATGATAAAAATCGCCCATGGCTTGCTTGTCGCTAAGATGCCCATTCTAAAAAATCGGATTGGGTATTGCCCATTATGGGGGGCAATCGATATTTACCAACGAGAGAAAAATCTGTATGATGCGGCGGAATTTCCGGTCTATTTTGAAGACGATCTTTACGCCGACATCGGCTACCTACCACTGAACCCGGCGGCATCATTTGGTCGCCTGCGATCGATGACTGTGGAGGAACGTCCCACACCTCGCGATATTGTCCTATACAAAACAGTGCCAAACGAAATGCCACGGGTAGCGGGAATCATCACCGGCGTGCGCCAAACCCCGCTTTCGCACGTCAATCTCCGTGCTATTCAAGACCAAGTTCCCAATGCCTTCATCGCCGAGGCGTGGAAAAACCGTAAAATTGCGCCGCTTATCGGAAAGTATGTTTACTACAGGGTGGATGTAGACGGTTTTGAACTCAGAGAAGCGACGCCCAAAGAGGTTGAAGCCCATTTTGCCGACTTGCGACCAGCGGATACTCAGGTGCCGGAGCGTGACCTTTCCGTTCGGCCGATTCGCCGGCTCGACGACATCAAGTTTTCCGACGCATCGGGTTTTGGAGTGAAAACGGCTAACGTGGCGACTATGCGCGGGTTCGGATTCCCGGAAGGGACCGTCCCCGACGGCTTCGGGATACCGTTCTATTTCTATGACGAATTTATGAAACACAACAACTTCTACGCGTCTGTTGATGCGTTGCTCAAAGATCCCGTGTTTCGGAACGATTCCAACACAAAGACTGCTGAGTTGGAAAAGTTCAGGGCGCACATCAAGGACGGTGAGATGCCTGCGTGGATGATGGATGCCCTTTCCGACCTACAAAAATCCTTCCCAGACGGCACGTCCATCCGATGCCGTTCCAGCACTAACAACGAAGATCTTCCCAACTTCAGCGGCGCAGGTTTATACGATTCGTTCACGCACCATCCGGACGAGGGGCACCTGTCGAAGTCGATTAAGCAGATGTTCGCAAGCCTCTGGAACTTCCGAGCCTTCGAGGCGCGTGAATTCTATCGCATCGATCACTTTGTGACCGCGATGGCTGTCCTGCTCCATCCCAATTTCGCAGGCGAGTTGGCTAACGGTGTGGCTGTCACCGACGACATTCTCTACCAAACTGAGGGAACTTACTATCTCAACACACAGGTCGGTGAAGACCTCGTGACCAACCCCGATACGCAGTCGGTGCCAGAAGAGATTCTCTTAGATCGGTCGGATAGCCGTGAGTACAGGGTTGTAACCACATCAAACCGCGTGGCAGATGGGAAACGGATTCTGACGGACGAATACTTGAGGCAACTACGTAACTACCTTGGCGTAATACACAGCAGATTCCGTGGCTTATACCAATCTGGTGGTGGCAGCAGGGAGTTTGCCATGGAAACTGAGTTCAAAATTACTGATAATGGCGAGATCTCGATTAAACAAGCGAGACCATGGATATATTGAGCCCGTCGTATGCTGACGGTATTCTATCTTAATCCTAAATAAATACTAAAGTTAGTACAATTTGATTGCAATTCATGCAGCGTTATCAAGTGTTTGGTGAATATCGGGCGAGTTGGTATCCTTGGCGGTTGTCGCCGAAAATAATCGCCCCTCAATAAAGGCACATAGATACTGAACCATCAACCCGCGTGTCAACTTGCGCGGTTGATACCAATCAATGCCCAATGCTTTGCACACTTGCTCAACTGTTATCGAACTGCCTATAGTAGAAGTGGTGTTGAATAGCAATTGGGTTATGCAACTGGCTACGAAACTCAGTTGCACCAATCGATTGATGCTTTTTCGGGATTTGACCCGATACTTGTCAAATCCGAAGCACTGCTTGACATCCCTAAAAGCGGTCTCAATCAACCATCGTTGCCGATAATATCGAACTATCTGCCACCGGTCAAGTGTCAAGTCAGTGGTGTACACACAGAAATATCGAAACGGCTTTGATTTTTTACAACGGGTTCGCATCACGACCAGACGGACCTGGTTCGGACACATTTTCGTCCGAACGACCTTAGATGCCACTGAATACCGCTTGTTGTCAATATCCATTGCTTCATACCGTAGATGCCGAAGCTGGATGCGTTTCCCGTATGTCTTGGGTCGCCCGGGTTTGGGTCGCTTGCGGACCGGGGGTAACTGATAAAAGACCGCATTGGACTTAGCGCGACACAACAGATGATGTCCTGCGTTAAGGACGGCTTCAAACACTTTCCGTCTATTGAATCCACGGTCAAAGATAATCAGTCCGCGCGGGATTTGGGAGCAAATCCGCTTGAGAACCGACCCACTATTGTCCCGATGGGTCTTTGGACATATCAGGTTCACCCACACCGGAAACAGAATCGTCTCTGTCACGGTGGTACAAAGCAACCCCAACGCGCCAAACTGATGACCGAAGTGAAACTTCGATTGATTGGTGTTGCGCTTTTGGTAGCGATGATTTCTGAAGAAATGGAGTCCAAATTGCTTCTCCCCGGTCTTTATCGCTCGGGTTTCGTCGTAAACGTAGACGTAGTTGTCAAACTGTTGTTGCAGTAACTTAATCAGATGTTGGGCAACCGCATCGGCGTCCCATTTGCCACGGGAGAGGAACTTCACCAATGAGTTGTAACCGCTTTTGGGGCGAATCGCTTGATAAACGCCGGGCACCGTGGCGCGATGTCGGTGAGTGATGAGACCGACAATGAAGGTGCAAAACAGGGTGAAGTTTTGACGGTTGAATAATGGACGAAATTGCGTTAAAATATCACTGAGGCAGAAAATGAGGCACATGAAGTTCTCCTTTCAAAATTGTGATAGGTTTCTGAAAGGATAACCTCTTTTCTGCCTTTTTTCACCTAAATTGTCCAAACTTTAGTAAATAAATAGGCTAACTCTTGTCAACTACCCCGCCCTGAAGGGCGAGGCTTGTGACCTGCCCAACGGAACTTACGCTTGGGCAGATTTTTACACGATGTTCACTAGTGAACATCTGAAAATCTACCCACGACGCTATCTTGGTGCGTTGCACCTAAGAGATAACGCGGTTATGCGGCTCTGGCTCGTAACTTTACACACCCGCCACCGCACGGCTATAGCATCCGTTTAGAAGGATTCACGATGTAGCGGTGCTATCATCGCTTCACATTCCGGGTGAAACCTCAGACAAACCACACCTTTCACGTGGTTCACTAGTGAACCTCAGAAGTGAGAGGGCAGTGTTAAACGAGCGTTTAACCTAAGTCATCGAGTTACAAGTGTTATTTTACCACAAATCTACCTAAAAAGTGTAAGGTAGATTACGAGGAATGACAGATTTTAATCGTGGATTAAAATCCGTCATTCCTTAAAAACAACAAAAAAAGAGGCGCAGTGGAAACCCCACGCTAAAGCATGGGGTTTCCACTGCGAAGATTTTGATGAGAAATCAATGGCGCAGCGCAAACTGGCGGCAGATCGCCTCCTTATCAATCCTGTGTCTCACCATTTTGGGGTTCATCGCATATTCTGCTATCGTTAAGATGGTGCAGAGCGATGCGGCTCTAGAATCCTTGCAGTCTCCGCGAAGCGTATCTTCATCTAAGCTCACTTTTGCCCAAGGGGAGTGGGCTTTTCCGCTTCACCGGGAACTAAAAGATTACGGGGTTATCGCCGAAAACAACCTATTTCGCCCACTCGGTTGGAAGAGGGAGGATCCGCTCCCGGCCATCCCGACAGTCATCCCTGAACCGATTGCCGAAATACCGCCCGCTCCCCCGCCGACCTACGCACTAGTTTTAACCGGGATTGTGAAAAACGGCGCGGACTGGATTGCCGTTGTCGAAGACCGAGAGCAGGATGAAGGCGCGTTCTTCCGGCGCGGTGAAACCCTGAAGGACGCACAGGTGCAGGACATTATGTCTGAATATATCACGCTGGTTCGCGACGGGACGACCATTCAACTTGCGCTGGGAGAAAGTATCGAGTACGGGATAGATGGACGGGTGCGATTCGACACCACCGGCACAGCGAAAATGCTGGAACCGGCCGATAAAACTAGGGCACCCTCGGAAACAGAGGCGAATAGCGGTGACGACGGCGGACAAAGTTTTCTCGAACGGATGCGGGAACGGAGAAGAAAGGAATTGGATCAATGACAAAATCTCTGCAATGGGTATTTAGCCTCAGCTGTTCACTGCTGTTTCTCTTGGCGGTGTCTATTGTGGTGTTTGGCGAAAACGGGGTTGCTGCAGGAGAAGCCGAATCGAAGCGCATCTCTATGCGATTCAAAGACGCTTCGCTCGAGCATATCTTGGAGTTTGTCGCCGAGGTAACAGGCTACACCATCGTCAAATCGGCAGATCTGAACATGCGCGTGACTATCATCAGTCCCGACGACATGCCGGTGGACGAGGCGTTTTCGGTGTTGAACACGACCCTAGCAATCAAAGGATATACGAGCATCCTTAATGGGCGTAGTCTGAAAATCGTTCCGCTGGCGGACGCGAAGCTTGAAGCCACGCCGATACAGGTTGGAAGCGATCCTGAGGAGATGAAATCCGAGGATACGATTACCACGCAGGTGATGCCGCTCTCTTCGGCGGATGCGACACAACTTGTCAAGGATCTCAAGGATTTTGTGCCACAATACGGTGTGATGACCGCTTATGGTCGAAGCAACACATTAATCATTACTGCATCTTCGGCGAATATCAAAAGGTTAGCTGAAATTGTCCGGGAACTCGACATTTCAATGGTGGACCGAATCAAGATTGAGGTGTTTTCGTTGCGGTATGCGGACGCTACCAAGTTAGCCGAAGTCATCACCAAACTGTATGAGAAGCCGAAGGATGCCGAAGTCGCAGCGGAACAAGAACGCCAACAGAGAGGACGCCGTGGCGGGTTCGGCGGTCGAGGTCAATTTGGTGGAGATGGCGGGGGCGGTGAAGCCGCAACGGCTGAAAGTAGCCCCACAGAGGGCGGTGCCTTACAAATGCTCGGCGAAGTCAAAGCGGTCGCCGATGAAAACACCAATTCACTAATCGTATCTGCTAGTCAACCAAACCTCATAGCGATTCGCAATCTCGTCTCAGAGCTAGACATCCAACGCTTTTCTGAGCCGGAGACGCGCGTGTTTTCCTTGCAACACGGCGATGCGACGGAGGTTGCCAATGAGCTGAACCAAGCCTTTTCCAGTGCTGCGCGAAATATCTTTTCTGGGACCGGGGGTGGTGGATTTGGGGGCGGTGGCGGTAGAGGCAGACGCTTTTTTGAGGAACAGCAGCAGCTCAATAGACAAAGCGGTGAAGGTGTCCTAGGCTTACCGGAGTTGGTTGCCGTGCCAGATGCGCGAACCAATTCTGTGATGGTAACAACAACTGCGCAGCAGATGGATGCCGTCGGCAAGCTCATTGAACAACTTGACAGAGACATAGCGGATTTCGCTGAGAATACCCGGATTTTCACTCTCGAACACGCAGATGCATCAAACGTCTCCGCTGTGCTCAACGAACTCCTCTCCACAGAACTCTTTGAACGCCAAGCAGCAACTCGCACCGGCTTCGGTGGAGGTGGATTTGGCGGCGGGTTTGGCGGCAGATCGCCAGCCGCCGGCGCGTTAGGCTCAAGTGCACAAACCGCCGATGCTGCACGCGGACTCACAGGTAATGTGAAAATCGTTGCCGATGAGGAGACAAACGCCTTGCTGATTACCACGTTTGTCCGAAATTTCCCCGCCGTTGAAGAGTTGGTCAAACAGCTCGACGTTCTGCTCCCCCAAGTCCTCATTGAGGCGCAGATTATTGAGGTAACGCTCGATGACGACAGTGTATTTGGGGTCGAGTGGATGTGGGAGCAGGGCACAACCCTCAACGATAAAACCTATCAGCAGGAGGGAACAACCGATTTCGGGCTGGCCGATGAGGTTTTCGGCTTGAAATACGGAATCCTCTCCAGCAAGCTAAACGCAATGCTTCACGCCCTGACAAAGGACACGAAGGTCAATATCCTCTCTACGCCGCGCATCATGACCAAAAACAATCAGGAAGCGATTATCAACGTTGGTCAGGCGGTGCCCTTCCTTGTCAGCACGCAGGAGACAGCGACAGGGGGCATCCTGACCAGCACAGATTTTCGGGATGTCGGTGTCATCCTGACCGTCACGCCGCGCATCAACCGAGCCGGAACGGTTTCCCTCGATGTCAATCAACAGATTAACAGCCTTGTTGAATTTACGTTGTTCGATGCCCCGATCATATCTACGCGTGAGGCATCGGCGTTTGTCACGATTAAGGACAAACAGACGATGGTCATCGGCGGGATGATTAAGGACGACAAGACGGAGACCGTCCACAAGACACCGATTTTGGGAGATATTCCACTGTTGGGTAGGCTGTTTCGGCGAACAGATATGCGGGTTGAAAAAACAGAGTTGATGGTGTTCATCACGCCGCATGTGGTCTACACCGATGCGGACGCGGATCGGGTGACAGCTGAGCAAAGGGAGAAATTACATCTACAGAATGGCAAAACGGGCAACTAGCATCGGCGCGAAACAGTTCCCTGCGCCTGATGGGGTGGGCGGCCTCCTCGTGAAGATAGGGACGCGCCCCAACAGCACTGAAAGAAATGAGGGTGGTGCATCGCCCAAAAAGCTGAAAGCCACATATCCATTGGGGATGAGTGGAGGTCAGCGTTAGGTCGAATGTGTAAATTCTACAACCCTCATAGAAACTACATCCTCACTGACTAGCACTAAAGGTCAATAGGTACTCTGCACCTGGACCCCACCCCGAGTGCTCCGACGCAGCTGGTCAAACATCTTAACGTTTTTGGATTGAATCGCTTGGTTCTTACGTTCGAGATGCCGACGATAATCCGTGGCCTCGCGTCGACTGGCCTCCTGTTCTGCCGGTTGTGCTTTTCCGTGTGGCAAGCCAAGCGACGCTGTCCCGCGATAAAACGCATAACGGTTCTCAGCATCGCGGGCGATGACCGTCGCCGTGCCACGTAAGCCATCGGCGATGAAAATGCCGCGGAGATCGGTTTCACCGGCGATGAAACGCCCAGCCGCAGAGCCAACCGCTTTGACGTGGACTTTCGATTGGTACTTTCCCGCGACTGCGTCTCGTACATTGACACGCACCCGCCCGCTCACCGTGCCCTCCTGCACCTCAATCTCCAGCGGCGTAATCAGGATTAAACCGTTTGTGAACAGGTTGTCCCCTCGACAGATGACGAGATATGCCCCTTCGTCCGTGAGTGGCAGAGCGATTTCGCGGCTTTTGTCAATGTAATCTTTCCCGTCACCGAGTGGAACGATTTGGCTGACCGCCGGCTCGATTCCCGCGAGACGTGCTTGGGTCACCTGACTTAGGTTTTTCTCCCTCAGATAGAGTTTCATCAGGTCAACCCGGTACACCTGAATCACAGCCGTTTTGATATTCCGATATTTGAGCGTCAACGCCACAGCCGTATCCGGCCGCTTGATAGTGACTTCGGGAAGGGCGATCCGCTGCGCTTCAAAGTGGGCGATGGACTCGTCGGCGTCGGGGTAGATTTTCCTGACCTTGCTGTACCATGTTATTGCCTGTTCCGGTTTCTCTTGGACGTGATAAATCTGTCCGAGGATGTATCGCGCAAAATCGCGGTCTTCGCTCTCGCTTGATGCGACAGCGGTCGCTGCTCCGACGGCTTTCTTGTGGGCGTGTAGCGAGAAGAATCCAAGTGCCTCCATGTACTGAAAACTGCTCAGTAGATGGCTCTCCGGGTAACGCGTCTGATCCAGTTGACACAGTTGTACCGCAGTCTCGAAATCTTCCACATCCATCAAAACGTTCGCTAGTGAAAATCCTGCATCATCAGCAAGTGGGTTTGTCGGATACAAGGTCAAGAATTGGGAGAGCGTCTCCGCCGTTCGCGCCAGTATTTCCTGTTTCGTTATCGTTTGTGATTCCCCATCCCTATTTTCCTGTATTTTCTCATCTTTCCTTGCGTAAAGGGCTTGAGAGAGTGCAAAATAAGCAGGGATGGTTGCGGCGGTGTCGGGGTACTCGCGCCATAACTCCTCCATGAATCCAAGCGAACGCAGGAATTTCCCTTCGTCCTGAAGTGTGGCACTGACATTGGCATCATTCACAAAGCTGGATTCAATCGTCGAACGGTGGACAAACGTCGCCCGCTCAAACTCCCCAATATCCCGATATGCCGCACCAACTGCCCGAATCTTGTCAAACGGGATATACAGCTCGGGATAACGCTCGCGTGACAACTCGAACGTCTCGACCACTTTTCTAGCATTGTAGTGTGCTTTCGTGGTGTACATCCACAACAACATCTGCATAGTCTCTTTCTTATTGTAATAGGAGCTGTCCGCGTGAAGTCTTTCAAGCAGCGGGAGCGCGTCGCTATACCTGCCATCGTCAAAGTGGGCTTTTCCAAGCGTGTACGCCTCGTTATCGTTCATGTGGTATTGGTCAGGGGCTTTTTCACCGGGCCTTAACACGGTCAATGAAGCCACCGTTCCGAGCCGCATGTCGCCGGGGTGTTGTGCGTCACGGATGACCGTCGGGAGGACACGGTACTCGCCGGGGGTGTAGCTGATTAACTGATAGGTGTAGCGGCGCACGTGGCCTCCGGGCTTATAGTAGAAGTGGATCACCCCGTCTCCCAGTTCGTAATGGTGAAAATCGCCTTTAACACTTCCGTTGACAACCGTCGTGCCAGCGGGAAAATACTCATCAACGACGATGTGTCGATCTTTATCCTGACGACGGAACAAAATGCCGCGTCTCCCGGGACTGATATCGACGGCGACATCCGTTCTCATCCCAGTTTCTAACTGCGTAATTTGTGTCGTACTCCGCGCCTCAATCGGTCGTCCCCCATACTCTAGCGGCGCGTGATGGTAACGGCGCGTTATCTGCGTTTTTTTCCAGTTCTCTGCTGTCTTCAGTTCAGTTCCGACCCAACTTGGAATCAGTGGCGAAAACCCATTGAGCGTGACAAGGTAGGTATACGTCCCACGCCCGTCAATTCGCATCTCGACGCTGTTCTGCCCGTCGATAATGTGAGCGATCGGCACATCGATCAAGCGATTCGCTGAGTCCTGCTGCACCACAATCGTTTTGAGTTCCTCACCGTTCACGAGTACGCTCAGTTTGTAGTCATCTGCGGTGTATTGCGTCTCCTGATAGTATGTTGCTAGCGCGGCGACAACAGGACCTTTGGCGGTGTATGGCGAATAACCGTAGTAACGGCGCTGTCCAATCAGGTATTCGACCGCCTGCTTGACCCACGGCGAATTTGGGCGGACAGCTTCCAGTCCCAGCAACGTCAATGCGATGGTCTCCACCCGACCTGACCCTGTGAACGACGGGAAAATTTTCTCTCCTCTCTGAAGCAGTGAAGGTGCGGACAACGGGTCTCGACGCTCCAACACACTGAGCATCTCCCCTGCAATTTCCAACCGCTCTAGATTCACAAAGACCAGTGCGGTGTACGCCAACGCAGCGTCGGTCATCTGATTCCGCTGCCGATACAGCCGGTTCGCGTATGCGAAATCCGCTTCACCGAGTGTCGAGAGGGCGTGGAGGATGACCGCCCTTGTGTCATTGTCCTTCTGATCAATCTGAGCGAACGCCGTTTTGAGATAGGCTATGGTTCTTGCAATCGTTTGGTCGTCCACAGCGACACCCGCCTGACGTGCCGCCGCCATCGCCCAGAGATTGCGCGAAGTCACACGGGGATGGCTCTCTAATCCCCTACCGATCCAACTCCATCCGCCGTCCCTATTTTGGGTTGTCACAAGCTGTCCAACATGCGTCCGCGCCCGCGCAAGCAACTCACGATTATCGGTGGTTTGCCCGCCCACCTTTTTCACATAGCCGAGCGCATGGGCAAGCGCGAGCAGGTCGCTTCCGCCGTCACCGGGCATCTGCACCGTCGATCTGATAGCGATGTTTTGGAACCATCGAGAATGGTGGCTCATGGCAAGGTCAAAAATCAACCGCGAGACGTTTGGTCCAATGCTAACTATGAGTCCCTTCCGCGTGCAGCGTTGGTCGGCTGGGAGTTCAACGTAAACGGTTCTGTCCCCACTCGCCGTGCCGCTCTGCGTATCGGCGTATTCTAGCCCCCATGGACGGATGGGGACTTCACGCTGTATCCCATCGCGCATTGTCCCCGCGGTCGCCGTCGCTTCGATAGTGAGCCGGTCTCCGGCGGGGACGGTGGTTACGTCAAGGATAAGCTCGGTTGTGTCCTGTCCCTTTATCGTGAACTGTACGTGGTCACGCAGGGGATGACGCGCCCCGTCAACAGTGAGAGTGAGCTGAACTTCGGCATTCCCTTCAAAATCGGTCAGATTGTGAAGACGGACATGTGCTCGAATCTTATCCCCTTCGGTGACAATTGATGGAACTTGGATATCGAGGAAAAAGTCCTTCCGGGCCACCGCCTGCACGCGAACCTCCCCTACTAGTGTATCGACGGTAACACCACGTCCTGTCAGCCGCCACTTCGTGGTCTTCTCCGGCATTGGGATGGTCACGGTTGCCACACCCACATCGTCCGTGATGACCGCGCCAATCCAATGTCCAGCGGCTGTAAATTCTTCGCGTACATGCAGCGGACCGGGTTCAAGCGAACCATTAACTGGACCTATACGAGCCGCCGCCACATGCTCAACCACCGCCCAATCTGTTCTAGATTGTCTGACAATAGGTTTGAGAACAGGTTTGATAACAGGCTTGCGAACCTGCGGCTTCGACGAGGCTTTGCCTGGTGCTGAATAATAGCTTGTCTGCAATTCTCCAGTCCAGCCCACCATAACATCACCCGAGGCGTCACGAGTTGCACCAGTATGCTCAACCATAGCAAGCCCAGCCGGACGCTCAAAGGCGGCCTTCACCTGCAATATCTCCTGAATGACCTGCCGCGTCGGTGGTTCGTAGCGGAAGGTGCAGCTTGAAGCGGTCCGCATCGCCGATTCGCGTTGGATACCTTTTTGGAAAAAATTGTTAATCGGCGTGAGTGTATCCGAGTAGATGGCGAACAGGGCTTCGTCCACGAGTGCCAGCGAAAATTCCGCTTTAACAGGCTTCCCAAGTTGGTCGGTGGCGCGAACCTCGACTTCGGCTGTCGCTCCCGGTTCATAAATCGGGAACGGCTCAAAGTTGTAGTCGGGGCGGGGTTGGTCTCCCTTCCAACTCACCTTCAGGTTCAGTCTCCTTTCGACAACGAAGTGCTTCTGTGCCGTGCGGAGTTGCTGACCATCTATCGCCGCCACCCCAAGATAGAAGTTTGGAAAGTGTGCGTGTCCGACCGTGAACTGAAGCGGGTTCATGCCCGATTTCAGTGCGAGCACTTCATAACCGATGACCCCTTCGCCTTCAAACGTGACTAGTGCGTGGGCTTGCGTCAGGCGCGAGTGGATGCGAAGCGTTTCGGCAGCACCCACTTCCGTTTTCGTGCGCTCGGCGAAGATACGCAACTTGGTCTCGTCGCTCTCGTCGGAGATTGTGACATGATTGGAACCGATAACAGCCTGACCAAACCGATCTATCCCACTGGCGCGGACGATGTAGGTACCTCCTTTGATAAGCGTCAACTGAATTGGGCCGACCCCCGATGCGTTGTCTGTTTGGAGGTGATGTTCCTGAATGGTCACTTCCGCAGGTTCGGCCGTGCCTTCACCTTCAAGCCAAGGAATCTGCGATAATACAGGGTGTTCGGGCGGGGTGCCCTGCTGTTGGACCACCTTGACCGCCAATTTCACCCCGATCGGTTTCCCATCAGCGCCGGTCGTCCGAACAGTCACGTCGAAAGGCTCGCCGGAAAGGACCAGATCGGCGTCAGGTTTGACGGCGATCGAAAATTCGAGATGTGCCAACATGACATGAGCCCTAACGCTGGCGTTCTCACCCTGAATCGTTCCGCGAAAATGCAGCTGATGCCCGGGCTGCATCAACGTCGTATCGAAAATGACCCTTAGTTTCCCTTGGTCATCTGTCTCTTCCGTATAACTTCGACCATCTGGCAGATCGTATTGAATCCTCGCGTGCTTCACGGGTTGACCGTAGTAGTAGTGTGCTGTGAAGGTGGCTTCAACCGGCTCGCCGCGGAAGTAAACATCGCGTGGAAAATCGAGCGTCAACTGCACCTTTTCGAGTTGAAATCGTTGAACCTGAAACCTCCCGATAAATGTGCGTTCCGTACCCTTCGCGTCGTATGGCGAGACCTGAATGCGATATTCGCCAACGGGGGTGTCCGCATCAAGTTGCATCTGGGTATCGAATCCACCGAATTGTGAGAGTTCGACCGCTTCCTCACGGATGGGGCGGCCTTGTGCATCAATCACCGAGAGTTTATATCGCACGCCATCAGGCACGATGTAGGTCCCTTCCCTGACATCGCGGAGGATGCCGCGGATCGAAACGTGGTCCCCCGGACGGTATGCTGGGCGGTCGGTGTAGATATAGCCGCGCGGCGTTAGTCCTGTGCTGAATCCAAGTCCTGCGAGGTCTAATCCATCTGCGGCGACATGTCCACCCTTAACGACAAACGCTGCCACCCGACTCGCATCCTTGAGGCGGTTCTCCCCCAGCGTGTCATCCGAGATGGCGTTTGCAGTCACATGAAGCACGCCATCTATTCCAGTGAATCCATCAAAGATGACCTGTGAACCGTCGCTCACAAGCACTTTGGCATCGGCGACCACCTCGCCCTTCAACATATCTTGCACGAAGACAAGCACTTCCCGGCGTGACGTTTTGGTGATGGCTTCGATGTCGCTGCGGATGAGGAGCGTCGTCGATTCCAGATCTGCCTCTCCGAGTTGTACGGCGTAGACGCCCGCTCCCTCAATCGGGATGTCGATATTGAGTTCAAACGGTTTATACTTCTGATAGTCTGGTACGCGGTATTCCCACGTTTTGTCCGGCGCAATCAGCGCGAGGTCAAGGTCTTCAACCCCTTTCACATCGTACAGTTCGCGCCAATAGGCTTCGAGGTTGAGTTTGTAGAGATTTACGGTAAGGGTCTCAATATTCCGCAGCGAAACGTGAACCTCCGCTGGCTCATTCGTGCGGGTCGTCCGTTCTGTCACCAGTTTCAAGTGCTTCTCTGTCAACCGACGAATGCGCTCTTGCGCCTGCGCGTGCCACCGCCCCCATGTCAATTTTCGGTAGGATTCAAGCGCGTTCTCAAGGTCACCCATCTTCTCCTCGTAGGTCTGCCCAATCCGAAAGAGCGCGAGCGAGGATTCGTCACTGTCCGGATACTTGCTGACCAGTTTTTCCCACACCGCAATCGCAGGCAACGGCTCGGCGTTGTGCAGGTGAATCTGACCATAGATTAACATAATCTGCCGGACGCGCCCATCCAATGGGTGTTTCGCCTGAAATTGATCGAACACACGCACCACTTCGTCATACTTCCCTTCGGCAAGGAGCATCACCCCAAGCTGAAATTCGGCGTTGATGATCTGTTGCTGTGCATCTGTCCACTGTGGCCCGTTGGGGAACTCTCGAATGTACCGATTCCACGCTTCAATCGCATGGGTGTATTTTCGCTGACCGAACCGTATCGCTCCAATCTGAAAAGTGGCGGACATTCGCAGTCGATGGTGATGTTCGGCGAACGATTCGCTTGAATCTTCAGTGTCCCGTGTTTCGGGGGTGACTTTGAACCCTTTATTGTCTAGAAAATCTTGATAGGCGGCGAGGGCTTCTTCGCTCCGCCCACGCTGCTGATACGCCTCCGCAATTTCGTGCACCAGCGTCATTGACCGCCGATCATCGGGGAAATCGCCCTGAAAACGTCTAGCGCATTGCACGCCAAGTTCCAATGCCTCGTCTGAACCGGGAACGGGGAACTGGTAGATGCGGGTCAATAGGAATCGTGCGTCCTTGAGTAGGGGTTGGACTGCTGCTTTTTCATCATTAATCAATTTCACCAGATCTTCAAGCGTGAATTGCGCCGGTAAGTGCTGGCCCATGGCAAGCTGGCACTCAGCGAGGTGGTATCGCGCCTGATAGTGGTGACTTCCCGGCGGTTTGTGCGTTTCCGTGCGCTGTACCGAACCGGATGAGCGTCGAAAACCGGAGTCAAATTCAACAAGGTAAGTTTGATAGTCGTTCGCTGCCTGTTGATATTTGTCCTGTAACTGCATCATACGACCAAGACGAAAGGTCACTACCTCGCGCAGGTCACGATCAATCTCCAGTGTCAATACCTTCTGATAGAGCTTATAAGCCTTCTGATAGTTCGGTGGAGGGGCGTCTAGGTCTTCCTTTTCCGGTTTCCGTGAGAGAGCTTCGGCAAGCTCGATATAGACCTGGGCAATCTCCGATTTGCGTTCTGACGAAAGCAGTCGGTCGACCTCAGTGCTGTAAATGACTTCAGCCTGCTCAAACGCTTTAAGATTGAAATGGCACTTGGCTCGGAGGAATGTCGCTTTTCGCAACCACGCCGAATTTGGGTGCGCCGTTAAAAGTAGGTTGCACGCCTGAATGGCATTGGTGTAATCTTCATTGTAGAATAGCGCGAGTCCCTTGAGATAGAGCAGATAATCACGTTGCTCATCTCCCGTAGCGAGGGCAACGTCGATCTGTGCGATGGCTTCTGTGAACTGCTTTGACTGTAAAGCGAATTGGACACGATTGTATAAGGGCTGGTCGGTGGGATCTTGCGCGACACTTACATGGGCAATGATTAGGCAAGCGAGTGAAATCAGGGTGAGCTTTTTCATGATGATCCTCCTCAAGCAATTTTGAATTTTAATAACCCGTGCCGATTGCGGGGTCGATCGGGCTGAAAACAGGGACGCGGTAGCCCCTCTCCACGACTTAAGAAGGACGAGGAGCCCTCGCCCCTACGCTCTCGCATGTCCCTATCTATTACAATCTCTTGAATCCTCCAACGTTTTTTATTCAAACTTGTATAATGGTTGGCAGGGGACTCATACGAAGCGTGCGAGTTTGACCTGAACCGGCGACACTTGCATCTCAAGCAATTCGTATGCCATCGGTTCTATCACCGACAATACTTGCTAAGAAGGGGGGCTTCCGCATCTGGTTAACCTTCTGAATGTCCCAAAAAAGGCAAAACCGTCAGTCTGGGTTGTACGCTTTGGTGCAGAAAATGAGATCTTACAAGGTTAACAATTTTTGCAGTGGGGTAGTTATGCGGAGGCGGTTTGACCACCCGGTGTTCGTGAGGAGATTGCTCGGGAAATTGAGTGGCTGGTGAAAGAATACGGGACGACCTGAAAGAAATGAGGGTGGTGTATCATTCAAGAAACGTAATTGCTCGATTGGGTTGATAAATTCGTAGTGACGACTTTCGCTCAGAAATGATGTTAGTCGTCACTACAAGGTTGAACGTCATACGGCCATTTAGGCCGAGTGGATGTAAGCTGCCTTTACTGAGCAAACCCCTTAACCTCGCATAATCGATTCAACCTCTGGCAGCACAGCTTTGACCGCTGCCTGATCGACGCCTGCAGCGACCCCATCATAGCTAGCCGTGCGGATCATCTCCGCGAGGTTGTTTCCGAGTTGTTCCATCGTCCAGCCAATTGAATCGGGGACGGTTGCTTTATCGAGGTGGTGTTGGTCGTTTCTACCGGATGGATCGTAATGGTAGTGCGGGTCTTTTCGGAAGCAATCGAACCGCAGCAGTTGTACCGCTTCACCATCGACATCGCCGTAGACTCGGACGGCAGGGCCGCCGTCATCGGTTATGCTCCGGTTATCAACGTGAAGTTCAACCCCACCGACTTGGAAAACCTTTTCCTGACTCATAATTAAAATCCCTCCTTACCGTATTGAATTGGTCGCCAAATTATACCACCTTCCGCGAGAGAACGCAATCATCTAAATTTTTCTTGGCACGAAACCGTTTTAATGATAGAATAGCCTCGATCTTATCATAACTTGGGGACTGATTGGGATAGCTCAGTTCACTTAACGATCGCATATCACCGCCACTGCAACTTTAACCACATGGAGGTTATCTAATGTTAGCTATCGGTATTTTCGCACCTCACGGAGCAGATCATGACCGCAACATCGCTTTTTGTCACGATACCGATGTTCACCACATCGTCTTGGGTACCGCTGGAATCGCCGGTGCGGACGCCGACGGTGTCCCTTCAACCGATGCCCTGAAAGAACTTGTGGGCAAATACGCCGATGCCGGGGTCACTCTCGCCGCACTCACACCCGCCCGCATTCGTCAGGCCGCTTTCTCTGACCCTGAGATCCAGAAAGAAGAGATGGCGACCTTTGGACGACTGATCCAAAATATGGGTGAAGCTGGCATCCCATACGTTCATCTCTATCTCAACGTTGATCCATTAAGTTCCGTTACCGAAAGAGAGGGGCTCTGGGATGGCTTAGTTGAGGTCTATAACCAACTCACCGGTATCGCCGAAACTGCTGGCGTCCGAATCTCCACCCATCACTTCCATGTGCCGGATCGCCTGCTCTGGAACTACGAAACGATGTCGCGACTCCTGGGCGAAGTGAATAGCCCCGCCAACGGCGTTACGTTCTGCCAAGGGAAATCCCAGATGGCTGGCGACGATTTGGTGCGAGACATCTTGAACTACGGCGATCAGATCTTCATGTTCCACATCCGTGATGTTGTGACGCAAGTTGAGGGCGACATCTCGCCGGAGGTTGAGAAACGTCTGGCAGACATCGGTTACCTCGAAGTTGCGTTCGGCACAGGTGAGGTTGATATGGTCGGCTCGATCCGTGCCCTCAAACAGATTAACTATCAGGGACAGATCTATCCCGAACATTATCCATCCATCGCCGGAGATTCCGCCGCCGGGCTCGCGTGGACGATTGGCTACATTCGCGCCTTGGATGAGGCGATCGAGGGGTAAGATATAAAGAGGTGTTACCCCCGAAATTCTATGCGACCGTTTCTCAACTCTTACGACTAAGGAGCGATGGTGATTTGGGGCACCACGGACGCTTATGGCAAGACATCCAAATATCGTGCTGATGGGAATCGATTCCCTCCTTGCGACCCACATGAGTTGTTACGGGTATCATCACCTTACCACACCGCACATCGATCGGTTCGCTCAGGGCGGAACGCTCTTTGAACGCACCTACAGTCCGCACGTCCCGACCACCAGTGCCTATGCGTCAATGCTCACCGGCATGGATGTTTTTGGTACGCAGGTGGTCGCACTAAGACACAAGGGTCCCCTCAGACCTGAAATCAAAACCCTCCCCGAAATCCTTCGAGAGGTCGGTTACGAGACAACCTGTGTTGGTTTCAGCGGCAACCCCAGTTCGCGTGGATTTGATAACTACCTGACCTATTCGGGTTGGGGCAGTTGGGAAGAACGGCCCAGCCCGAAAGCACAGAACCTCAACGAGGTCACAATCCCTGAACTTAATCGTCTTGTCGAGGGGGGAAAGCCTTTCTTCCTGTTCTTGCGGCACATGGACCCGCATTCCCCATACCTTCCACCGCCTCCGTATGAGCGGATGTTCTATCACGGCGACGAATATGATCCAGCGAACAGATCGATGGAGCCGGTGATGGAGTTTAAGCCGTTCTGTGACTATTTTGCGAGATGGATGCCCCCCGGCGTCACAGATAAGGACTACATTATCGCCCAATACGATGGCGCGATTGCCTATATGGACGCTTGTATCCAGACTATCTTTAACGCCCTAGAAGCACACGGGGTATTCGATGAAACCATCGTCATCGTCAACGGAGATCACGGGGAGACGCTCTACGACCATGAATGCTGGTTTGACCACCACGGGATTTATGATGTTACGCTGCATGTGCCGTTGATTATCCGTTATCCCGGCAAAGTTCCCGCCGGAAAGCGGGTCGGCGGCTTCAATCAGCATAAATCACTTGTGCCAACCATCCTTGAATTGGCGGGAATCGAAACAATAATCCCGTTCGATGGTGGGAGCTTGATGCTGTTGGTCAGAGGGGAAGTCGCTTCCTACGAAAGCGAGTTTTACCTCACGGAATGCACCTGGATGCGGAAGCACGGTTGGCGCACGCCGGAATGGAAGTTGATTATCGCCCTAGAGCCGGATTTCCATTTCAAACCGCCGGTCGAATTGTATAACCTCATTGAGGATCCCGACGAAAATAACAACCTCGCTGAAGTATATCCCGACATCGTCGCGTCCCTCGAAACGCGAATGCAGAGATGGATTGCGAAACGTGAGGCGGAAACAGGCTTCAAAAATCCGATCATGACGCAGAGCGATTGGCACGGTCATGAAGGAGTAGGGCACTTCAAAACCGCCCAGCAGGCGTATGACACCCTACATATCGGGGAGCGGGGAGAAGCGGCGAGGCGACAAGCGGCACTAAAAAAATAACGCTGATGTAGAAAAATCGTGCAACAGCAATCGTAGGGGCGGGGTCTCCCCGCCCGAACATTTCGGATATTGAACAGGCTGTAGGGGCAACCCTTGTGGTTGTCCGTCTTTAGGCTTTTTTATTTCCGTAGATTCGCGTTAATTCGTGGATACTTTGCACTAATTTGTACCCATAGGGAGGGGTATTCCCATGCATCTTACTGAACAACAACTCAACTTTTTCCACACCTTCGGCTTCATCCATATCCCACAACTTTTCCAGCCGGATGAGGTCACTTGGATTATCGAAGAGTTTGAGCACGTCCTTGATACTTACGGCAGAGGCGATAAACACGACGGTTCACAACGTACTATGATTGTTCCCACGATCGATCACAGCGAAAAACTCTGCACACTGCTTGACGACCCACGCGTTGTGGGTATCACCTCCGATATTTTGGGGGACGATTTTAACTACGCTTCGGGCGACGGCAACTACTACAGCGGGGATACCGGCTGGCACGCCGATGGCGGATACCCCGAACTTTTCGCGATCAAAATAGCATACTATCTCGATCCGCTGCGCCGTGATACCGGCTGTTTGCGCGTTATACCGGGCAGCCATCGGCCCGACTCCTTTTGGCGGACGGAGAATGTGGCACCGAGGGATTCTGAAGAGTTATGGGGAGTCCCACCCTCCGAGATTCCGGGGAATGTCGCCCTAGAAACGAACCCCGGTGATCTGGCTATCTTCTATCACGATACCTTCCACGCCTCCTTCGGCGGCAGCGGACGCCGGCGCATGTTCACCATGAATCTGATTAAGCAAGGGGTAACGGAGGAAGGGATCGCGCGCGTGGATCAATACCTTCGTCATCACTGCCCTGTCGCACACGGGTTCAAAATCGGCGGCATGTATACCGATCTGATGCTAGAGACCGCAACCCCGGAGCGCCTCCGTCATCTGTCTCAGCTGCATGAGCGTCACGCGCTAGTTCACCCGCACGATACGCTTCCACGGCCGCTTCCACGTCTGTGAGAACTTACACTATTGGTGTCATTTTGTTAGTAAGATAGACAATAGGGAAGTATGGAATGAGCCTCATAGAAGTTATATTCGCGACTGAGCGAGTTGCCGACAAGATTGAAACACGCGGCATTACATTGGACGATTGCATAGATGTGCTGGAAAATTCACCCTACGAAATTCGTAGCGGGACAGATTCTTATGGTAATCCAAAGTACGCTGCTTATGGTCAAACCTATGATGGTATGAACGCATTAGTCATTTATGTTTGCGAACAACCTCATTTGTATAAAATTCTCTCGGCTCGTAAGAACTTAACCCGCGCAGAAATCCGTTCCATCCGTGAACGCAAAAAAGGATAAAAGGAGGCGGAAAACACATGAATAAAAAATTACCGTCCCTTCCGAACTTTGATACGCCGGAGGAGGAAGACGAATTTTGGCAAACACATAGTCCACTCGATTTCGAGCATGAGGAAGTTGGTATCCCTGAACCACGTCAATTTGTTCGCCCAAACGGAAGGTTGATCGTGCAATTGAGTCCAGCAGAACAGGAATTATTGAATCGGATTGCTGAAAAAAAGGGCGAGCAACCAATGGTTCTAGCGTTGCGATATATTCAGTCAGGCTTGCGGATTGAATCAGAAAATCTCTGATGATATTTTACGAAGCGAGTTTCTATAGCCTAGAGGATGAATAGCAATGTCCATCTTTCTCATCGGAGTGGATCAGATGATGGGATCCATCCATTTCGGCGACCGAATTGCATGGATCTGGCGTTCCGGTGCCTACCGTAACCTGCTCCTTATTGCGATGATTGCAGCGGCAATCATCCTGATTCGGTACGCTGCGCGTCAGGAGTATTGGCGGAACGCCGCACGTCAGGTCCGCGGGCGCCGGTTGGCGATGGTCTCCTTTGCTATCCTATCGGTCTATGTATTGGCTGGATTGCTCGATAGCATCCGTTGGGGTGATCCGGTGTTGAACCCCGATGGGAAACTGGTTCGCAACGAAGTGGGCGGACTCATCTATTCCCCACGCAGGTTGAGCCTCCTCGATCGGGTCTGCACGCCGTTGCGGGAGAAGGCCGAAAAAACCTACTCCGCACCCCTCTCAACCCACCTCTACGCCAAAAGCACAATCCAACAACCGGATGGGCGCGTCTTCCGCGAGTATCCGGCGCTGCAACACCCACGTTCACATCTCTTTGGGACGGACAAGGTCGGCACCGATGTCTTCTACCGCGCGCTTAAAGGGATTCGGACAGCGTTAATCATCGGTGGGTTCACAACGCTGACCGCGATTCCGTTTGCACTTTGCTTTGGTGTGGTCGCTGGTTATTTCGGGGGAAGGGTCGATGACATCGTTCAGTACATCTACTCCACCCTCGCCTCAATTCCAAGCATTCTCTTGATCGTCGCATTTATGCTCCTGTTTGGACACGGCTTATTTAACCTCTGTCTCATCCTAGGGATCAGCAGTTGGACGGGGTTGTGTCGGCTGCTGCGCGGCGAGACCCTCAAGCTGCGGGAGTTAGAATATATCCAAGCCGCAGAAGCCTTCGGCGTGAGTCGGTGGAAGATTCTTGCCAAGCATATTGTCCCAAACGTCATGCACATCGTGCTTATCTCCGCTGTCCTGCGTTTTAGCGGGCTTGTTTTCTTTGAGGCATTGCTGACCTATCTCCAGATCGGTGTGGATCCGACGACGGGCAGTTGGGGCAACATGATCAACACCGCCCGTTTGGAGTTAGCAAGGGATCCGGTGGTCTGGTGGAATCTCATCGCCGCGTTTCTGTTTATGTTCGGGTTGGTCCTGCCGGCGAATCTATTCGGGGATGCGGTTCGTGACGCGTTAGATCCGCGTCTACGAACGGAGTAGAAAAGGGAGAGGAAAAATGGAAGCTATAAAAACGAGTATTGTGATAGGCCCAGTAGGGATATTCTGGGGCATGTTTATCGGTGGGATTACTATCTGTTCGGTTGTTATTGTTATGGTTGTCCATATCAGCTTTGCGGTGGCAGTGTTTCGGGACGCGACTAGCTTACCTGCTTCCCGCAAACCGATTTCCGTGAGTCCAACCATTTGGCTTTTGGCAACACTCCTCGGTGGGATCTTTGTGGTAACTCTCTACTGGATCATGCACCATTCACGCCTGAATCAATCCGTTGCCGCAACGCCACCAGAGAATTGAGATAACCCAAGCTGCCCCTAATAGGAAACATTACGAACCGGGGAATGGGAGCCAATCACCGCTCGCGGTGGATTGCCAAATCCACCGCACATCCGCCCCATATCAAAACCGCCATTCCAACAACGTCGCACGGTGGCGCGAAACGAGTGCCCCGGTTATCGTGCCAACCGCTGCGCCGGCAATCACATCAGACAGGTAATGCCTGCCTAGATAGATCCGGGTGAGGCCAACCAACCCCGCGCCGATATAAAGCGGAATGCGGAGTTTGGGATACCGATCCCCGAGGAGCGTCGCACCGGCGAAAGCGTAAGCAGTGTGGCCCGATGGAAACGCCGGATTACCGACCTTATCGTCTAAGGGCCGCTTACGCCCGATAATCTCCTTCATCCCCCAAACGATTACGCCTGTGCTGATGAAAGTGGAAGTCATCAGCCTGCCCGTCTCACGGTTTTCATCGCCGCCATAAGCCATCAGGAGGAGGGACACCCCCAGCATTGTCCTACCATCGCCAAAGTAGGTGCCGACCTCCATGATGGTGCTGAGCGGCTCGCTTTTAGGCGGTGCATCGTAAATCGCGTTGAATATGTCCCGATCCAGTCGGGTAAAAAGATTGCCTTCATCGGCGTACCCTGCGACGGAGATCAGGCAGAAAAACAGCATCCACGGCGCAGATCGGAAGGTTTGTGTTCTCATCATTTGACGATCCAAGTTGGGAGGAAATTAAAGCCCGCTCATAAACTGGAAGATCTCGTCTCCGAGCCCCGGCAGGTCTTCATGCTTGAAGTCGGGATAGATCGCTAGCGATTTATCCGCCGTTATCTTGTTATACGCTGCAAATTGTGTTGAAGGCGGACAGATGGTGTCCATCAGCCCCACGCCCATAAAGACCTCGCTACGGATACGTGGAGACAGGTACTGCACGTCGATATAGCCTAGTTTCTCAAATATCGCAGCTTCGCGTTCGTGGAGTGGATCGAATTTACGGAAGTATTCCCCCAATTCGGCGTAGGCATCTTTCGCCAGATCCATCTCCCACACCCGCTGGTAATCGCAGAGGAACGGGAACACGGGTGCTGCGCGTTTGATGCGGGGTTCAAGTGATGCACAGGCGAGCGTCAATCCGCCGCCTTGGCTTCTGCCTGTCGCGCCGACCCGATTTTCGTCCACATCCGGCATCTCCATCACAATTTTTGCGAGTTGCGCTGTATCCAGAAAGATCTGGCGGTAGAGCAATTTCTCCGGCGCGTCCTCAAGCCCGCGGATAATATGTCCGCGTAACGTCCAGCCCGTCACACCGCCCCTATCTTCCGATGAACCGCCCTGACCCCGGCAATCGAGTGCCGCAACGGTATGACCGAGGGCAGCGTAACCCAACTTACTCAACCAATCACCGGCATCACCGGAGTAGCCGTGGAACATTAACACCGCTGGATGGGGATCGGTGGCGTTATTCGGACGGATGAGTTTGGCGTGAACCCGCGCACCGCCGACACCGGTGAAATAGAGATCCGAACATTCGGCAACGGAGGTCTGAAAACTCGCGGGTGAGATCTCAATCTGCGGATCGACTTCCCGCATCTCTGAGAGTGCTTCCTCCCAAAAGGCATCAAAGTTATCGGGACGTGGATTCCTGCCCTGATAGGTTTGCAACTCCGCTAGCGACATGTCAAAGGTCAAAGGCATACGATTTCTCCTCTCTCATTGTGAATTGACGCTTGGTAGGTCTATTTACCAACCGATTGCATACGATGTAGAGCGTGGATCAGCACCGCCGAGGCGCGTCCCTGTCTTAGAATCAACGGTAATCGCACACACACGACTGACCCCTGCGCTCCAATCGTCATCATCTTCTACAAGATGTCCGCGATCCCGCAAAGTCTCACGCACCTGTGGGGCGATACGGGCTTCAACCGTCACCTCGCCGGGCAGTGATCCGTGAGGCCAAAACGAATTCGGAAAACTGTGACTGATGACGCGGGGGGCTTCGATCGCCTCTTGCGGTTCCATCCCGAACTCGATGATATTGAGAAACACCTGCAGCATCCCTTGCACCTGTGCGTCGCCGCCGGGACAGCCAAACGGCATGAACGGCTTACCATCTTTCAGAACCAGCGCGGGGTTCGGGGTGAGGCGTGGACGTTTCCACGGCTGCAGACAGGAGGGGTGCGCCGGATCGAGCCACATCTGCGTCCCTCGTCCTGAGACGGGAAAACCCAAGCCCGGAACGACCGGAGACCAATCAACCACATCCGAAGGTGTCGCCGAGAAGGCGTTGCCACGCTCATCTACCACGCAAAGATAACTGGTATCGCTCTCCCAATGCGATATCCGCTCCGGCTGAGGACGGTTTGGGTCTAGGGTCGGGTAAGGTCCGTTCTGTCCGCGCGGCTCCGGGTGGAATTGCCACGGATCACCGGGCGACGGCATGTCGGAGGCAGCGCGCTGCGGGTCAATCGCACCGCGTCTCTCGGCGGCATATCGCTCGTCAAGCAAGCCCGCCATCGGCACCTGCACAAAATCGGGATCGCCAAAGTACGCCTCCCGATCCGCAAACGCCAATTTCATCCCTTCAATCACTGTATGGAGATAGTCCGCAGACTCATGCCCCATCCCCTGCAGGTCTGCCCCTTCGAGAATCTTTAGTGCCATGTTGAGGGTTGGTCCCTGACACCACGGTCCGCAGGTATAAACGTCATAGCCTTTGTAGGTGATGTGCGTCGGCGGCTCGACCCGGACCGAAAATATTTCGAGATCTTCATAGGTTAGCAGTCCCCCTTCCTGCGCGTGGAAATCGGCGATTTCGTGCGCAATTTCACCCTTATAGATCAGGTCGCGTGCCGCTCTAATCCCCGCCTCCCGACTGCCATTCGCGCCCCGTTCGGCGTCGATCATCCGCCGGAAGGTGTTTGCCAGATCTTTCTGGAAAAAGATTTCCCCGACTTGTGGAATATGTCCGCCGGGATTGAAGGCAGCAGTGGTTGATGGTTCGCCCCCTAGCTCCCCGCTGACAAAAGCGTGGAACTGATCATCGACCGGGTGACCGTTTTCGACGAGATCTAACGCGGGTTGGATGACCTGTTCAAAAGTCATAGTGCCGTATCGCGCCAACGCTGTCAGCCACGCATCGGGCGATGCGGGTGTAACGGTTCGCAAAATTCCGGGAGGCAGATCGCCATCGTGATATTTTCGGAAGTAGTCAATGCTCGCCGCACGGGGAAAACGTCCGAGTCCGCTGATGGTTTCTACGGGCTCCCCCGATCCCGGACAGTAGATAATCGGTGCGACACCGCCGAAATGGGTGAATCCCGGTTGAAGCACATTGATACAGATACCGACGGCAACGCCGGCATCGGCGGCGTTACCGCCGCTTTCAAGGATACGCACCCCGCCCATTGTTGCGAGATAGTGCACCGATGAGACAACGTACCGTTTCCCGCGGATTGAGGGGCGATGACTTCTTGGCATTCTACTTTCTCCTTCCACCCGATTGGGTAGCAATGACTTGAGTTGTGAATAAGACCTAATCATAGCAGAGATGAAGGCAGCCCGTCCATCCACCTTACAAGACGAAGTAGACACCTTTTTACTCGGCATCTCAGCTATTTTGCGTGTTATCTCTAACTTCGACTGACTATTATCTACTGAGGTCCCACAGAAGTACTGTGCCGTCCATCCCACCACTGGCAAGTGTCGTGCCATCGGGGCTGAACGCAACGCTCTCGCCCCGACTTGTGTGCCCTGTGAAGGTTTGGATGTGTTGTCCAGTGTCGATATCCCACAGGCGTAGGGTTTCCCAACTTCCACTGACAAGCGTCGTGCCATCGGGACTGAACGCAACGCTCTCGACCCGACCTGTGTGCCCTGTGAAAGTTTGGATGTGTTGTCCAGTGTCGGTATCCCATAGGCGGAGGGTCTTGTCGAAACTCCCACTGGCGAGTGTTCTGCCATCGGGGCTAAACGCAACACTAGAAACCCAAGACGTATGTCCCGTAAGCGTTTTCTTATGCTGTCCGGTGTCGATATCCCATAGACGGAGGGTCTTATCCTCACTCCCGCTAGCGACGGTCGTGCCATCGGGACTGAACGCGACGCCCTCAACCTGACCCGTATGCCCCGTGAGAGTTTGCAGGTGCTGCCCTGTGGCGGTATCCCACAGTTTGATGGTATCATCCAAGCTTCCACTGACAAGCGTCGTGTCATCGGGACTGAACGCAACGCTATTGACTCGACCCGTATGCCCCGTGAGGGTTTGCGGGTGCTGCCCTGTGGTAGCATCCCACAGCTTGATAGTCTCGTCCCAACTCCCACTGGCGAGTGTTCTGCCATCGGGACTGAACGCAACGCCCTCAACCTGACCCGTATGCCCCGTGAGAGCTTGCTTGCGCTGTGCTGTGTTAGTATCCCACAGGTAGATATGGTGTCGCCGTTACTCCCACTGGCGAGTGTTTTGCCATCGGGACTGAACGCAACGCTATTGACCATGTACGTATGTCCTATGAGGGTTTGTTTATGCTGTCCTGTGGCGGTATCCCACAACTTGATGGTGTCGTCCAAACTCCCACTCCCACTTGCAAGCGTCCTACTGTCCGGACTGAACGCGACAATATGGACCGTGCTAGGTTGTCCCGTGAGGGTCTGTTTGTGCTGCCATGTGGTGGCATCCCATAGCCGGATGGTGTCGTCTGTATCCCCGCTGGCGAGTGTTTTGCCATCCGGGCTAAACGCAAGGCTCTCGACATTATTTGTATGCCCTGTAAGGGTTTTGTGCTGTCCTGTGGCAACATCCCATAGGTAGACGTTGTTGTTGCCGTAACTCCCACTGGCACTGACAAGCGTTCTACCATCCAGACTGAACACTACGCTAGAGATAATCCCCGCATCCCTTGTGAGCATTTTACGGTGGTGTCCGGTGATGAATCTCAGGAGACACCCCGGCATGACTAATAAGCTGCTAGGAGTTTTCTTGTCCCGTGCTATAGGGATATCCCATAGGCGGAGGGTTTCGTCCATACTCCCACTGGCGAGCGTTGTGCCGTCCGGACTAAACGCAATACTATTGACCCCGTCCGTATGCCCCCTAAGCGTTTTCTTATGCTGTCCTGTGGCGACATCCCACAGGCGGATGGTGCCCTCCCAACTCCCACTAATACTGGCAAGCGTCTTGCCATCCGGACTGAACACTACGCTCGTGACTGTGTCGCCTGTGAGGATTTGTTTGTGTTGTGCTGTGGTGACATCCCACAGGTAGATGGTTCCGTCCAAACTCCCACTGACAAGTGTCCTGCCATCGGGACTAAACGCAACGCTCCAAACCGAACCCGTGTGTCCTGTGAGCAGCACGATCTCTTGATAGGTCTGTGCATCATATATCCAAATCCCGATGCTGCTCGCCACTGCGAGCCGAGTGCCATCGGGAAAAAACTGAACATCATTTATTATACCTTTACCGAGGCGTGTTTTGGCCCCTTCGGGTAAATCCCATCGGGTGTAATCTTGGGCGATGCTGTGCGGTGGACATAGCGTTGAAATGATAACGGACAAAATGGAAAAGAGTGTTGCTTTCATTGCATCTAGCTCCTTTTCCTCCCTACGCCCCTTCCCGGTACTTCAACTCAGGCCAGATTGACCGCATCTGCCACACATCCAGCGACACAATCTGCGCTTCGCCCCCGATTGAAAATAAAGAGATGCCGTTGCTGTCTTCCCGCTCCGGGTAAGCACGTGCAACGGCACACTGTCTGGAGAACAGCGGGAAAATTTTGTCGATCCCTTTCCTCGGGAACGCCCATTCTGCCTTGCACTCCCCGTTATCCGCGAAAACTTCGATTAGACTCCGATCGATGAAGGCGCGCAGCCGTATCCGTCGATCCGTCCCCACATAGAACGGAGCCGTCTCTGGCGGTTTACCAACTAGGTCAGTCCTCAGGGAAGCGTGGGAAGTGTCGATCTGCAAACTATCATTGGTCTTGGGGTGTCCGTGGTTGTAGATCGAAATTTTCGTTCGTTCACGCCCGTTTGGTGAGCGGAGCACATACACCCCAACCTCCCGCGCAGTTCCCATCTCTACGGTTAGGTCGAGCTCGATGGCTTTGCCACCCACTGGATCGAGGACGAGTTCTTCGTTTGCTGATAACGCAATCTCCGCGAAATGGTCGTGATTATAACGAAGGGATTTCACCTCATCAACAGGTTCTATTGCCAACATGGTGTCTTCCTTCAAGGAGAGTTGCCAGGGCAGCGTCATACATCGTCCCCACTCAGATTGCGGACCTTGCCTGCCATCTGCGCAGTTTAGGATAGTAATGCAACGTCCATTGCTATCTATCGTTGCGGATGGACAGGCGACATGTCCGCCGCCAAAGGGACCGTGGTTGATTCTGCCGTGATATTCTGGTGTGAATCGGTGTGTCCCCCGGTCGTACTCACCGATGTAATAGCGCGCCGCCCGTTTGTGGCTAAAGAGGAGTAAAATATGCTTGCCATGACCGATAGGTAAGAAATTTGGCACTGCGCCGTCTTCGCCCAAGTCACAGAAAACATCATCGATCAGCAGCGGATGTAGATATTTCCATTGAGACAGATCTTTTGAATAGAAGAGATGGGAGGCAGAGCGGCGCCGTTCCCGGATGTAACCATCAATTGATGTTCCGGAGATCGAATAATACCCATCTTCCTCTTTCCATATACATGGGTCGAATACGTTGTAGGGGTGCTCGTATTCGTCCGTCTTAAGGTTGGGGATAACCGGATTATCCGGATGCTTTTCCCAGTTTAACAAAAGTGGATCAGTCGCAGTGGCGGTACTATTCCCCGATTCCTTGCCGTGGTAGATGGCGACAACCCTTTCATCTTCCACAAGCGTCTGGCCGCTGAAACAGTGAAGCTCCGTGTCCGGATAGAGTGCAGGTGGCAGGTCTCGCCAATGCACCAAGTCATCGGCGTAGCAATGCCCCCAATGGCACCGGTTGCTCCCTTCGGGACCGAATTGGTAGAATAGATGATACCGCCCCTGCCATTGGCAAAGCCCGTTCGGATCTCCCATGCTTGATAGAGAGGACATGTGATAGATCGGACGATACGGGTCTTTCGCCATCTGCTCTCTCTGTTTTTTGTATGAAACCAACGTTTCATCTGTTTCAAGCGCGGTGAGTTGTTCAGTAAATGTATCCGGATAGGTTTTGCCTTTTAATCGTTCCCATTGATCCTGCATAGCTTAGTCTCCATAACCCAGCTGACGCAGGTGTTCGAACGACTTCTCTATCCGTTCCTTGGTCTGCGCTTCGGTCAGATCCTCGCCGCGGACGCCTTCTGGTTGGAGGATGTAGGGTCCCGTGTAATCAACCGACTTTAGGATTTTCAACACCGCCGCAAAGTCCACAGCACCCTCGCTAATAGTTGTGAAGTGCCACGCCTCAAATATCCCGTCATGGTCTTTCAGATGGGTGCAAGCAACGTAGGGAGCAATCTTCTCAAGTTCTACAACGGCATCCCCGCCGTTGGTGTAAAAAGAGATATTGCCCGTATCGAAGTTGATACGGACGGACGGATGGTTGACCGCACGCATCATCTCTAAGCAGACTTCGCCGTTGTGGAGCAGGGTCGGATGGGTTTCAAGCACTAACGTGATACCGCGCGCAGCGGCTGCGTCCCCCATCTTTGAGAGCCAGTCGTAAACATTCGACTCCGCCCCGGGGTGCGCTTTGACGCTGCTATGCACTATTGAGACACCCATGCAGTCTGCCGCATCGAAGGCGTCCATCCAATCCGCTGTCGCCGCGTTTGTTGCGGCCGTATCCTTATCTTGATACTTCGCCGTCAGCGCAATCGCCGCAAAGCCGTTCTCGTCTAGCTCCGCCTTCACACCCTCAACCGCCGAAGGTGACGGTGCTGGGATCTGTAGATGGTTCACCCCGATGCTAGATAGATGCTCATACATGATATGCTCGTAACGACCGTAGCCGCCGACACAAGCAAAGACGTTTTTCATTTCAAACCTCCTGCAGCTGCTTACCTATTCCAGCTCCGCTAGGAACCTCCAGCGTATAACAATCCCCATTTTCACGTTTCATAGATGTTTTCCATCTGCCATGCGTCGAGCGACCTGAGTTCACTATCTTGACCTTGGGAACGCAGCGACACACCAACGCTATCTTCTCGGTCAGGATAGACCCGCATCGCAACACACTGCTTCCCGTTGACGAACACTTCGACCACGCTCTTGTCGATGAACACGCGTAACTTGAGCGTCTCGTCGGGTGCGATGAAAACGGCGGCAGTTTCGGGGGCGCGTGAAAGCACATCCGGCGAGATCGACGAATACGAGGAATCAATCGTTATCAAGCTATCCCGTTCCTCCCGATCGAGATCCGGATCCCTGAAACCGCGCTCCCTGAAGAACGTAATACGGGTGAACTCCTCCTTTTGCGGCGAGCGGAGGACGTTCATTTCGACCATCGGCGCGCTTTTCGGATCGAGTTCGACGTTCAGTTCCATCGCGTTCCCTTCGATATTTTGGAGGACAATCTCTTGGTTTGCAGGGAGTGTCATCCCATCGACCGCCTGATGCGCGCCACGCAACGACTCGATATCACCGGCAGGCTCGATTGCCAACTCATCTTTTGAGGCGAGCGTCAAGCGTCGCGGCAAGGTCATAATCTGGTTCCAGCCTTCGGTCGGCTTCGCGGGGTTCATATTCCAAATGCAGATGAGTCCTCCCTCTCCATCGGGGGTTGCGGAGGGCGCGTGTACGCCCGCGGGGACTGCCGCACCGAAATTGTTCTTCGCGCCTGCCGTCACGACGAATTTATCACGATCTTTATCATAATCACCTAGCAGATACTGTCCGCCGCTCATGTGGCTGAAGAATAGGAGGATATGCCGATCTCCGATGGGCCAAAAGTACGGACAGGCACCGTCATCGCCCACCAACGTGTACAGGTCATCCTCGACAAACGGGTGGAGATACTCCCAATTCGCCAAGTCCGGCGAGCAGAGCAAGAAATTGGCGCGGATCCGTTTGCCGCCGGGTCCATGCGGCAGCGTCCCCCCTGAAAGCGAATAGTATATTCCATCCTCCTTCCAGATGCACGGATCGAAGACGCGGTAGGGCGGGATCGACCCGTCCGGGTTTTTCGTCGGAATCACCGCTTTGCCCGTTACCTTCTCCCAATTCAACAGCAGCGGATCGCTCGACACGGCGACCATATTGCCAACCTCCGTGCCGTGATACATCGCTATCACCCGGTCCTCTTCGGCAAACGCCGAACCGGAGAAGCAGCACCTTTCGGGGTTTGGGTAAATCGCATAGGGTAGGTCTCGCCAATGGATGAGATCATCGCTGATAGCGTGTCCCCAATGCTGACGCGTATCTTCCGGCGGATACGCCTGATAGAACAGATGCCATTTTCCCTTCCAGAAACAGAGTCCGTTGGGATCGTTGAGCATCGCTTCGGGATTTATGTAATGGTAGATGGGGCGGTGCGAATCGCCCGCATACCCTTTGCGCGACTCGATCAGCCGGAGCATCAGCGGATTGGTTTCGAGTTGTTCCTCCTGTTCTTCGAGGGTGTCCGCGAAGGTGTAGTGAGGAACACGTGAGGTATAATCGGGAGTGTTATTCATAGTTTGTCTCCTTGTCTGTTTTGAAGTAGAATCACGAATTTAGAAAATAATCCTCTCCATACTTGGAAAAGTAGTACAATCAACATATCAAATTGATGATAGTATCTGTTCGTTGTACTCGCAGTTGGTTGCTACGTGCCATTTATGTTATTTTATGTTATTTCCTTTCTACGAGAAACATCTGCTCCGTTACATGAATCGTCCGGTTTCTGAGATTTCTCGATCCGCGAAACGTATTGTAGCGAACGCTAAACTCGTCAACAACACCTATTTTTTGTAGCATAGTACGCATCTCGTCAGGACTGATGAACCCCTCATTATTGAAGGAAATTAGGAGAAAACGTGCGTCAATTTTGTGAAGTAGTTCTTCGAGTAGGGGTAAAGACTTTGTCCGGACATTATATCCTGAACGTCTCCAATCTGATGGAATACCGGACACACGGCTTATTTTATCCGGTCGTTTGTAATGGACAAGCAAATTGAGCATAAAGTAATTGGAGCCGTAGGGATGTTGATTATAGGGCGGATCAATGTAAGCCAAGTCAAGCCCTTTTATTTGATCGGCAACTTTATTGGTGTCATCTTGCAGAACCTGATAATCACACTCAAACTTGCTCAACGCAGGCATTTCGATTTTGATTTTGCCTTTGATTCGTTTTAGAGCATCCGATCCGGTCCCACCGTACTGACCGACTCCGGTGGTACGATCTTTATAGAAACCCTTGAATACACCTGCGGTATTTGAGTGGACAGATGCGGTGCTTAGAAGGGGACCTAAAAGCAAATCACGGAAATCAGAGGGGGTTTCATCAATCAGCTTACGGTAGTTGTCCAAACGACGGGCATTGGTAGTCGTATAGAAAACCCTATCATCCTTTGTTATTTCTGATTCATCCTTTGGGGCATAGAGTGTTTCAATAAATCCCTTGGGAAGCGGCTCGTCAGCCACGCGAGCGTTTAACTCATTTACAATCTCGGATAGGGCAGTGAAATCAACTGAACTTCTGTTGCGTAGATAACAGCGTGAAATCACAGCCGCGTAATCTTCAAAATCGTTGCTGACAATAAACGATGCGTGTGCTTTCAAAAAACGTGAAACGCCACCGGAGCCGCTGAATGCGTCGAAGACACGAAGATGTTGCTTGCCGGTTCGTTTCTTGACACACATAACCGCTTTGCCAATTTGCTCTAGAAGCGCACGTTTGTTGCCGATATATGTGATGAGTTGATTTGAGAGATAACTTGGATCTTCGGCGAAGGGGAAATCGTTGTCCAATTCAGGTCGATAATTTCCACGATCCTGCGCGGCTGCGGAAGTATCATTAGGTGCCTTCACCATGCCCCTATCTCCTTTTTTATCACAATCTTCCGTTCTAAAACCCCGTCTTTTAAGGCGGGGATACAGAACGGCAAACCCCTTGGTCAGTCAAAAAATCGTTGATCTTGTAGGTAGAATATGGTAAAATACATCTCCAGAAATGGATATATGGCTGAAAACGGTGAGACGGGGTAAAATCCTCCATCAATTTCACATCTTCCGACGGGAAGATGTTGGCATATATTCGTTTCGCCAATGTCGCCTTTCGAGGTGAGCGGGCGGGGCATCGTCCACTGGAGTAGCGGAGGTAAGACGGACTTCGGTTCGCTATCCGTGTTGATACCACAATTCACGTTCCTGAAGGACAGAAGAATCCCAGTCCTTTAGGGCGGGGAGTATGTCAAAGACGTTCTTCCTTTCTGTTCTTGCATCTGGTGTTCGTCAATCCTCTATCGTCGTCCGGGGAAGTTCCAACACCTTCGGGCTGAGTTCGCGTCCCAAGCCCGGTCGTTCACAGAGATCTAACATCCCCTCTTTGACCGTTATCGGTTCATCGATGTAAGTATTCCACGTTGGATAGTGATAGGCGGTGAATTCAAGGTGCCGTGTGTTGGGAATAACCCCCATCAGATGAGTCAAAGCCATACAACTAAGCGGTCCATAGTTATGGGGTGCGACCGGGATATAGTGCACCTCTGCGTAGCTCGCAATTTTCTTCACCTCTGAGATGCCGCCGGTCCAAGCGAGGTCTGGATTGAGAACGTCCGCCGCCCCCATCTCCAATATCTGCTGAAAGCCCCAGCGGGAAAAGATCCGCTCACCCGCAGCGATAGGGACACCGCCACCCTCTCGCACCTCTTTCAACGCGACCACATTGTGAGGCTGGATGGGTTCCTCAATAAAATAAGGGTTCAGGTGTCGCACCGCCTCCGCAATCCGAATCGCGCTCGGCACATCAAAGGCAGCGTGCAGATCTATCCCCACCTCCAGCGCATCGCCGACCGCTGCTCGCACCCACTCGAATCGTTCGGCACCCCGCGATGCGTCCGTTGCGCTGATATAACCGGTCGTGTCCGCGAAGTCTGTCTCACCACGACTGGGATAAAAATCGCCGAAGAACCGGGCAGTCTTACACGCTTTCCAGCCTGCGTCCACACACTTCTTCGACCAATCCTGAAACGCCCTGCGGTTCGTATCGGTCTCGTCGTAGATGCCGCTGAAATAGACAGGAACTTTGGAACGGGTTTTCCCACCCAAAATGCGATAGAGCGGACGATCTAACATTTTTCCCAAGAGGTCCCACAGTGCCATGTCAATGCCACTCATCGCACGTAGCTCGGCACCCATCAGTCCATGAAAGGATGCGCTGCGATACATCCGATTCCAAATCTTCTCAATATCCTCCGGATTTTGGCCAAGCAGGTGACCGCGGGCAAATTCGTGGATCACTATCTCCGCAGGATCCGCGCGGTGGTAGGTCTCCCCGACACCGACATAGCCCGCATCGGTGGTGATAAGGATCCAGCAGTAGCTTCTACATTCGGAACGGATGGTTTCTACCTTCGTAATCTTCATTTCTTCTCCTGTTTAGCCGCAGCGGGACGCAATGTGCATAATGAACGTCTGTGTCAATTTCTTTAGCCCCAGAGGGGCGGCATGTTTATAGCACACGCAATGCCCAAAAGTCTTAAAGCCCCAGCGGGGCGACATGTGTATAATGCCTCGGCGTCAAAAACATATTTGGGATTATATGGGACATCAAAAGGGTCTAAAGGTTTCTCCATAGCCATTGCACGTCTCTGGAGGAATGGCACATCCTCTCAACTACAGACATATCGCGAAAGCAAATCGCCCTACCTCGGTGGAGTGCTCAAGGCGTGATAGCGGTTTGATATAGCTATCCGCCTCATCCGTGATTTGGACAAATGTTACATGCCGCCCCTCTGGGGCTTTAGTCACTTGGATGCCCATACTCTATAAACATGCCGCCCCTCTGGGGCTAAATGCATCAATAAACCCATAAACAAATCGTATCTTGTTCTCTCGTCTTCTCGTTTTCCCGTTTTCTCTGTGTCTTTGCGGTAGATGTAATGCACCAATGAACTAATAAACCAACCCCCTCAAACCCGATAGGCGAAGAGCTTCGCTTGGAACATCTGGATACGGATAGCGACGGTCTCACCGATACCGCTGATGTCCCGCTGCCCCTTCCAAGTCACAACATGGTCGATTGCATCGCCGGTCAAAAGGTCGCACTCCGCAAAGCTGAAGCCGGGGACAGCATCCCCATCCGGGGTCATCAAGTGAGGTGTCTTGTCAAGGATCTCCACCTTTATCCAACCGCCGGGCTGGCACCGGTAGTTGAGCCGTAGTTCGCTGTGGCAACGGTAGACCGTCGGAATCGTAAAACGTCCTTCCAACGCTGCGACCAGACCGCAGAAGCGATGCGGCTGCCAACGTGCCCACCGGATTTGCAGAGGACGATGGGCGGGAAACATCGCGTCCACCATATCGCCCGTCACGTTGTGGAGTTTCGAGTTGCCTGTATAGGGTGAAGCCCAATGGCCGTCGGGCAGCTCGATCAATCCGCCACGCCAGAAATGGACGGAACACTCCTCGCCACTGCCCGGCGCGCCCACCTCAATAATCGGCTTCCGTTCCGGACGAGACCAGAACAATCCATCGCGACTGAAAGCGATCTGACCGTCCATGTGATCGGCGATTTGGTGGTAGATCGGGATCAGCATCCCGTGCAGATCGGTGCGACCCGGATAGGGAAAATAGTTGGCACCGTAGAACGAGATGTCCAAGTCGTCCTGTGCGTCGGGTTCCAAGATGAGTTTTGGTGCGGGCCATGTGCGAAAGTCGTCGGTCCGAGCGAAACCAATCGTGCGGCGGTGTGTGCTTTCCTCCAAGCGTCCTGTGCCGATGCCACCCATTACCTCCGTCGGGTAGCCCATAATCTGGAGGTAAGCGTAGTAATTCTTATTGTGCGGATCGAAACGGGCGGCGATCGCACCGTTGACCGGACGGTTGCCGAGCGGCTGCTCAAGTGGTGTCCACCGGAATCGGTCGGGCGAGGTCCATCCCAGCATCCACCCCCAGATGACCGCCTTCGGGCCCTTGTAAGCTGCGCCTTCAGCGTTCTGGGCGGCAAGTCGCTTGCCCGCCTCCTCTCCGGCTAGCTTTTGGTTGGTGTCCGGATCATACCACCCCATATTGCCGCCCATCGCTTTGTAGCGTTCCTCCGGCGGCGCGTGTGGATCCTCGAAAAACCCCGACGACCCGCGCGGCGGATTGGCGATGAGGTTGTTTTGTCTTGACCCCTGAAACTCTACCTGCCCCAGTTCGGGACGGGTCCATTGATAGGCATCGTCGCTGCGGGTATAGGCGGCGCCGTTGCCTCCCGACTCGTAGAGCATGTGATAGGCACCGTCATCCTGCCAGATGTAGAGCGGAGCGATACCGGGACGTTCCCATGCTTTCACGGCTTCGAGCAGCGGTTCAGATTTCAGCGCGGATTCCACCTCGAATTGGATCCCCACGGGAGCGTCAAAGGGCGTGAATAGGTCTTCACGGTTGAAGCCCCGGTTGCCGGCGTAGATATCGGTGGTGTCGACCAGCGGGCTCCACGCCCCTGTGTTACAAAGGATTCTGGGGGGCCTCACCTGTAAAGGGGTATGTTTTTCTGTAGGGGATTCATTAGAAGGAGTTGTCATAAGTTTCCTTTTTATTGGTACATTAGTTTATTGGTTCATGGAATTTCTAAACCCTATATACATTGCTTCACAGTTCACGTTTCACGAATTGCTCACATGTCGCCCCTCTGGGGCTTTGGTTATTTGGTGTGTCGCGTATTCTATAAACATGCCGCCCCTCTGGGGCTAAATGCAGCAATGCACCCCATCACGTTTCACGTCTCTCAAAAATCCGTCCAATCAAAGATGTATGTCAACCGCTCACTCCGCCTATGCAGCAGGTTCTGATATACCGTCTGGGGATCACGGGGCGAGATCTTCGTTGCCAAGGGGGCAACCGACATCCGACCTGCAGCCAACCACTTCAACCCGGCGGCGAGATTCCCGTAAATGCTGTTCGTGCGAAACTCGGTCGGTTGATTCGGCAGTTCCCACTCCCACCCGCTTCGGACGACCGCATATTTGTGGAAAATCGCGTGCAGGATGGTATGGGCATACATCTCTGTATACCGACGCCACGGCGTCGCGATCAGCACCACTTCGCCCTTCTTTCGGATGACGTTACAGCCGTCCAACACCGCCTGCTCGTGGCCCGAACAATCGACAACCAACCCCACCGTACCCGCAATATCGGGCGCATCCACCGGAACAGCGGACAGGACATTCTTGAGTCCACATTCGATAGCGACCTTGCGGCGAGATTCAATCGGCTCACAGGCGAATACCTCATAGCCAGCGTTCGTGAAATTTTGTGCAGCGAGATTCCCAACAATACCCAAGCCGGTGATGACAACCCTCTCCGGGGGTCGAGCGGTCGTCGTAGTCAACGTCGTCAGGCTCACGTTCATCAATCGGGCGAAAACACCTGTCTCCGGTGCGAGCCCTTCGGGCAGCGGCAAGGCAGCGTCCCGCTTAACGCGCTGATAGGATCTGTGATTCCCCATACAGAAAACGTGATCCCCCGTTTTGATGTCGTCGATACCCTCTCCGACAGATTCGACCTCAAAGACCCCCGCATAGCCGGAGCCACGTGGGTGACCGCCCTCCGAAGTGTATGATCCCGTCGACTCCGTTCCGGCACTTATCAACGTGACGAGGCTTCTACCGGCAATTTCGTCCGGGGCAAGTGGTGTCGAGTCCCGCTCAACGACCCGTAGTTCCGCCTGTTCCCGTGCGACAAACTGAACCGCATAATCTTTCTCTGATGCCATATTTTCCTCTCTTCTTCAGGTGGTTGGATGTTTCGTGCTGGTGGAGCGTTAGGCTTTGGTTAGCCCATGTTCCATACACATGTCGCCCCTCTGGGGCTTTGTGTTATGCGTATTCGTTATTCTATATACATGTCGCCCCTCTGGGGCTTAGACGTAAAGCTATTCGGTTTCTCTATAGACATTGCGCTCCGCTGGAGCGAGCCCCGCTGGGACTAAATGAACTAATGAACCCCTTCCCGTGTCACGTTTCATTTCCCTTGAAACTGCGGTTTTCGCTTCTCCATGAACGCCTGCCTGCCCTCCTTATAGTCCTCGCTGGCGAAACAGGCATCCACTAGACGCTTACAAAGTTCCAGATCTCGATCGTCCGGATCCTTGCAGACCTCCGCGATAATCTGTTTACAGGCTTTGATGGTCAAGGGCGCATTGCCCGCGATGGTCTCGGTGTATTCGTCCACGAAGGCGTCTATTTCGTCCTTCGACAGTACTCTATTGATGAGGCCCATATCGTAGGCTTCCGCCGCATCAAATTGTCTGGCAGTAAACAGAATCTCTTTGGCGCGGATGGGACCAACAAGGGCAACCAACGGCTTCAACCCACCGTAGCCATAGCCAAGACCTAACTTGGCTGCGGGGATACCAAATTTTGAATCGTCGGTGGCGAGGCGCAGATCACAGCAGAGAGCGATTCCCAACCCACCGCCGATACAATACCCCGCAATCTTCGCGATGGTTGGCTTAGAGATATTCGTCAGCTGTTCATGAGCAAGCCCCGACGCCACGTTGTACTCCTTAATCGCATCCGCCGATGTGCGCTGCTTCTCGAATTGCGATATATCCGCGCCGGCGGAAAATGCCCTGCCACCCTCGCCCGAAACGACCACAGCGCGAACCGTGTCATCTGCCTCGAAATCCGCCATAACCTTCGCGATGCCCTGCCACATCTCGTAGGAGATGGCGTTGTGTTTTTCGGGACGGTTGAAACCGAGATAGCCAACGCCGTTCCGCTTTTCGGCGATGATCAGGTTTGTGGTGCTACTTGCCACGGGGGTCATACGATGCTCTCCTTTCGCATTGTCTCAATTTCGTCGTCCGAGAATCCAAATTCCCTCAAGACCTCATCGGTATGTTCGCCCAATTCAGGTGCCGGACGATACGGCATGTTGGGTGTGCTGCTCATGTTTGTCGCATGACGCAGCACATTCAGCCGACCGAGCACGGGATGGTCTACGGGACGCGACATTTCGAGGTGCTGCACATGCGGATCCGACCACATCTCATCCATCGTGTAGATAGGTCCGCACGGCACACCCGCGTCGTTGAGTGCTTCGATCCATTCGTCGCTGCTTCGGGTTGAGAAATACTCCTGCAACTCCGCGTTCAACGCAGCCCGATTCCGTGACCGTGCCCCGTCGTTCGCATAGTCGGGGTTTTCCCGAATCTCGTCTGCGTCTAGGACATCACAGAGCCGATCCCACATCGTCTCACCGCTCGCTGCGATATTGATGTAGCCGTCGGTCGTCTGAAACACGCCGGTCGGGATGCTGGTGGGGTGATCGTTGCCCGCTTGGCCCGGCACCTCGTTGTCGATGGTCCAACGTGCCGCTTGGAAATCGAGCATCGCAATCTGCGCTTCGAGCAGCGATGAGTGCACCCACTGCCCTTCCCCTGTCTCCTCGCGCTGCAGCAACGCAGTCAGCACCCCGATGGCGGTATACATACCGGAAGCGAGGTCTGCGATCGGCACTCCGACACGCAGGGGACCCTGACCCGGAAAGCCGGTAATCCACATCAACCCGCCCAGCCCTTGCGCGATCTGATCGAAACCGGGGCGCCCCCCGTAGGGACCGTCCTGCCCGAACCCGGAGATACTCGCATAGACGATGCGCGGGTTCTCGGTTCGACACGCCTCGTAATTGATTTTCAGGCGGTCCTTGACGTTGGGACGATAGTTCTCCACCATCACATCCGCCTGTTTCACCATGCGCATGAATGCCGCGTGACCGATCTCCGACTTGAGGTTCAGTGTCATGCTCCGTTTGTTTCGTTGGAGATTCTGGAAGTCTGAGTCGTGGCGCGAACCGAGGGCATCCCCCTCCTTACCGGGGGCTGGTGGCAGCTCAATCTTTATGACGTTCGCGCCCCAATCGGCAAGCTGGCGGACAGCGGTCGGTCCCGCACGGACACGGGTTAAATCGAGAACGGTAAAACGGTGGAGGGGTGGTTTATGATCAGTCATTAGTTGATGACAACTCCTTTTCTGTTGATTCTCTTCGGGTTAATATATTCAAAGGATAGGCTGAATAGAGGATCAATTAAGTGTAGCGCAAATCCGCATAAAACACAAGATGAAATGAGAAAATGCCATGCTAAGGGTGATAATTGTCAAGTCCCCCTGATAAGGGAGATTTAGGGGGTTTCCTCGCAGAGATGCGTTTATGCAAATCCTGATACACCCCTTCAAGATTATTCAGCACTTCAGCATTGGTATATCGAATTACTTCAACCCCAAATTTGTTAAGGTTTTTAGTTCGGTCTTCATCGTATTGTTTTTGCCCTGCATGAGTATCGCCGTCGATCTTGATAGCAAGCATCAGTTTGGCACAATAAAAATCAACAATGTTAGGACTTACGCAATTGATATCAGGTATCGGGGGAATTACATGCAATTGCCCTGCCCCCGTAGGCGGGGCATCTTGCCCCGCATCACCTGCGGGGGATAGCTAACCTGTGCTACAAGTAAAGTGCAATTATCATGCGCCAAAGCCCTACGCATACGCAGTTGGAAATAGAACATGATTTTTGCAATGGAAGTGCGTAAGTCCTAAATGTATTCATCCAGCGGTTTCTGGCGGGTGAATTTCAGAAGTTTCTGTTCTGCCGGAGTCGGATTTTTACGATTTTTTTGTGCTTTTTCGGTTAGGGTTTTGTTGTAGGGTATATAACCCCCCTTGCCCCCCTTATCAGAGGGGGATTGTCCGTCTGTTTTTCCCTCTGACAAGGAGGAAATGTCCCCTTGTTTACCTTTGGACTCGGTACTCATAATACTGCTCCGCCGCGATTGGGATTCAAAGCAATCTGCGGTGTTTTTATCACGTTTCACGCTGACACATGGCTATGTGTCGGGCAAGATGCCCGACCTACGGAGGTGGTGGGTTTTGATACACATGTCGCCCCGCTGGGGCTTTAAGATATTTGTTTATCCCATGTTCTATAAACATGCCGCCCCTCTGGGGCTAAATGACCCGCTCCTCCGCTTCCTCGTTTTCTCGTTTTCTCCCTCTGCGTCTTTGCGTCCTTGCGTTAAATTTTCCTCCCGTTTTCTCCTCCGCGTCCTCTGTGCCTCTGCGGTGTTTTTATCACGTTTCAATCAAAACAGCTCATACTTCAACAACCGGCACTCAATCGGTCCATTATATAATGTAAACCGTTTCGCCGTCCGCAGCCCAATTGATTTCGCCAACTTCAGATTGCCCGTGAACAGATACGCCGTATAACCCGCACACCGCTGTTTCAGCACATCCCCCAAACTGCTGTACAACGATTGCAGTTCCTCTACCTCGCCTGTCCGCTCGCCGTAAGGCAGATTGCAAACGATAACCCCCCGATGCCCACGCGGACTCAACTTCAGCGCGTCCCCTCTCATGAAACGGAGGTGTTTCTCCAGCCCCGCTAGTTTCGCATTCTCCGACGCAAGCTGAACCGCTGGTCTCGAAATATCGTATCCAAGGAGCCGTCCAGGAATCTTCTCACGAATCCCGTCTCGCGCCTCGTCCGTCAAACGCGCCCACAGTCTCCGATCAAAGTTCCGCCACCGCTGAAAACCGAACCCCGCTCGTCCCGAATCCACGTCTCCACAACGCAGAAGACCCGGCGCATAGTTCATCGCCTTGAGCGCAGCTTCAATGACGATCGTGCCGGAACCGCACATCGGATCGATGAACATCCCCTCATTGTCCCACGCCACCAACTCCACAATCGCCGCGGCCAACGTCTCGCGCAACGGCGCATCTGTCGCTTGACGCCGATACCCGCGCCGGTGCAACCGATCCCCGGAGGCATCGAGGTTGAGGGTGCAGTGGTCTTTCGCGATATGGGCGTTAATCTGCAGCATAGGGCGATGCCGATCCACGTTGGGACGGCGACCTGTGCTATCCCGAAATTGGTCCACAATCGCGTCCTTAACCTTCAGTGCAGCGTAGTGGGAATGCGAAATCTGCGAATCGCGGCAGTTACAATCGACAGCGAATGTGGTATCAACCGTCATCCAATCGCGCCACCGGACGTTACGGACATTTTCGTAGAGGACTTCCGGTGTCGGGCAGGCGAACTCCGCTATCGGCATCAACACCCGGTTCGCGGTGCGGAGCCAAAGGTTCGCCCGGTAAAGCGTCTCCAATCCGCCCTCGAAATGCACACCCCCGCTAGTAGGTCGAATATTCTGGGCACTGATCGCTGTCAACTCCTGTACGACGAGTGATTCCGTTCCCTTCGCTGCCGTCGCGAAAAACCGCATATTTTCCATCTTTCGATTTCCTTCTCCAAAACCTCTGTAGGGGCAACCCTTGTGGTTGCCCTTTCCACTTCGTAGGGACGCAGATCTGCGTCCCTACCCCCGTCCTAGCCTGCTCCGACGTGATGTCGGGGCAAGATGCCCCTCCTACAAGCGTGACACGTTGGTGCTCCTCTGGAGCACGGAGATTGGGACATATCGCCCATCTATAGACATACCGCTCCTCTGGAGCGAAACCGGTTTTTGTCGCCCCTCTGGGGCTTTAGGACATTTGTTTATCCTGTGTTCTATAAACATGCCGCCCCTCTGGGGCTAAATGAACTAATGAACCAATGCACTATTCTAGGTGCCGTAGCAGATCCCGCCGCGTCAGCGGTCGGTCGAGGTGCATCAGATAGATCTGAAACGTATCGCTGCGATCCGATATAAACGCTAACAGCCTCGAATCGGGCGAAAACGCCGGCTGCATTGACGCACCAATCCCATTCGTCAACCGCCGTTCATTCGATCCGTCCACATCCATCAGATAGATCTCAATATCCCCCTCCCGCGCTGAGACGAAGGCGATAGTCCCCCCGTCCGGCGAGATCACAGGGCTATAGCAATCGTGCGGGTTCGGGTTCAGATGCCTTTCGTTGCTGCCGTCGATGTTGATGCTATAGATCTGATGCCGCTCCGCTTGACCCTCCTCCAAGTCGTCCGTCCGTGCCGAGACAAACGCAATCCGTTTCCCATTAGGAAAGAAGACCGGGCTGCCGTCGTCCACTTCATTATGGGTAATCTGCTGAGACGGAATCGTCTCCGGATTGATAGCCCCCAGATCCACGCCACTTAAATCGAGGATATACAACTCCAGATTGCCAGCACTGTTCGATTCATAAGCGACGCGCTGCCGATCCGGCGATATCCCCAACGAGCGGACACCGAACCCGACGGGCATTATCTCTTGTGTCACCTTACTATTAATGTGCGTGGTATAGAAACCCGCATAGATCGGTGTCGATCCGCTGCTCTGCAGCAAAATCTTCACCTGACGCGAGGTCTGCGGTTCACGGCTATAGATAACGTAGTTCGGATTACTCAAAAACGCAGGCTCCCCCTCATCGAAATCGGTCGTGAACGTTACCCGCTTCCGCACACGCCTGTCGTCTATATCCATGATGAAAATCTCACCGTTATCCAACCGATACGACGCGAACGCAAGCTGCGAACCGTCCGGCGAAAATCGCGGTGAGTAGTTGTCCTTCTTGCCACTAGTCAACTGCTCCACCTGATACGCATCGGTGACAAGCCCCGCCACCTGCTGTAGAACGGCATTGTCTGATGTAGATTGGACAATCGCCCGCAGCTCACGGTATCCTGATTCCCGAAGCCCCTGTTTCAGATACACTTTTGCCAACGCGAGCCGCGCAGTCGCTTTGTCTTCAGGATGAGCGACATACAGGTTAATCGCTGTTTTATAATTGTGGATTGCTTGGTCATAGCTGCCCAACCCCTCATACGCCTGACCCAACAGAAACCGCGCCTTCGGGTTCCGATCATCCACCGCTATAATCTTCTCCAACAGGTTAATCGCCTCCGGATGCATCCCCGATTGGATCAACGCCTCGCTCTGCCGGAGCGGTTCGTCTTTCCCGCTGCAACCAACCACGCAACCGAGCAGCACAACTAGCAGCGTGAAACGTGAAACGTGATGCGTGAAACGTGATATGTTTGAGATTAAGTTGTATCTTTCTTCCATCCTTTTCCCCTTAATGTTGTAGGTAGGCAGGGCGTCATGTTTATAGTGTCAAGTATTTAGCCCCAGCGGGGCGACATGTTTATAGCACACGGGATGCCCAAAAGTCTTAAAGCCCCAGCGGGGCGACATGTGTATCATGCCTCGGCGTCATCGTCCGAATCCAAAACATATTTCGGATTATAGGGGACATCAAAACGTTTTAGAAACGCAAGATACTCTTCCCTGAACGTCTGACGCGAATGATGTTCCTCCTGGTTGATAATATAACGAGCCACCGCACCCAATTGAGAATGTGCATAAGAAAAAGCAGCAAAACCGGTCTGCCATTCAAATCTTCCCGCCACCCACCTATTTTTGTTAATCAATTTTGATGAATTCGCCTTAATGTCTCGGACCAAATCCGAGAGCGCAATCTCCGGCGTCATACCAATCAGAATGTGAATATGGTCCGGCATAGAATTGATTTGTATGACTTTTTGGTTTTTGCCGGTGATGATACCGGTGATGTATTTATGGAGCTCGGTTTTGTGTTGTTTTGGAATAAGGGATTGCCTCCCTTTGACAGCGAAAACAATTATGTATGTAGAGTTGGGTATAGGTATCTGCCATGATATTTTTCCTTGAGAATTGCTTACATGTCGCCCCTCTGGGGCTTTGATGTATTTGTTTATCCGCATTGCTATAGACATGCCGCCCCTCTGGGGCTTTGGTTACTAGGGCATGCCGCCCGTCTATAAACATGTCGCCCCGCTGGGGCTAAATGCGCCTCCGCGGTGGGTTTATCACGTTTCACTCTCGGATCATTATATCAAAAAACCGTTGATAAATCAACTATACCATGCTAACATTAGCAATGAACTCAATGAACCAATCAACCAATGGACTAATGGATTAATGAACCAACGATTTTATCTCCTCCTTCTACCATTAATAATCTGCCTCTCAATACCGTCCGGGGCAGCAGCACAATACAGTCTGACCAAAATCTTAGGCGATGGACAGACCGGTTATCCGGGGCAGCGGTTGAACCCGTTTGTCGTTGAGGTGCAGGACCAGGACGGACCCGCATCAGGGGTTTTTGTAGAATTTGAAGTTCCCGAGCACGGCTTCCTGAGTGCTTTTTTAGTTCAGACGGACACGGGCGGACGGGCACAGAGTACACTGACGCTTGGAAGGCGTACCGGCACAACGAGGGTCACGGTATCGGTGGGGGGCGACAGTGAAGTCTTTGAAGCGAGGGCGATCGCCCCACCATCGTCGTCGGAGTCGTCGACAGAACTAGAGACGCCACCACCGCCGGAACCGATGAGGCTACTAAGAATCTCAGGCGACGATCAGCAAGGGGTGCCCGGTGAAACATTGGCGAACCCCTTTGTCGTTGAGGTGCGCAATCAGGACGGCGAACCGTCGGAAGGGATCGGCGTGATATTTTACGTCCTCACAGGTGGAGGCTCGCTGAGTACCGAAACCGTAACGACAGGTTCAAATGGACGGGCACAGAGTACACTGACCCTCGGGGGCAAGCCCGGCACAAACAGGGTCCAGGTCAATCTCTCAGGAACTAACCCATTGGCTGCCCTGATTGGTGGGAATTCTCCAAGGATAGTCTTTCGGGCCGAAGCGACCACAACCCCGTCGCCACCACCGCCAATGCCGACGACGTTGGCGGCGATCTCAGGCGATAATCAGAACGGGTTGACCGGTGAAGCGTTATTGAGCCCATTTGTCGTGGAAGTCCGTGATCAGTACGACAACCCGCTGGGAGGAGTGCCAGTAACCTTTGCCCTCAGTACAGGCGATGGCTCTTTGAGTGCCACAATCACAATAACCGACGCAAATGGTCGGGCAGAGAGTACGCTGACCCTTGGGAGTGAACCCGGCACAAACACGGTTGAGGTCAGTGCCGAGGATATTTCCCAGACAGTAGTCTTTAGCGCGGAAGCCAGCCTCCCGCCGCCGATGCCGACCACGTTGGCGGCGATCTCAGGCGATAATCAGAACGGGTTGACAGGCGAAACGTTACTGAACCCATTTGTCGTGGAAGTCCACGATCAGTACGGCGACCCGGTGGAAGGCGTGACGGTGACCTTTGCCCTCCTCACAGGCGATGGGGCGTTGAGTACCGAAACCACAACGACCGACGCAAACGGTCAAGCGGAAACGACCCTCACCCTCGGAAACGAACCCGGTGAGTATACCCTTGAGGTCAGCGTCGAAGGGATCACCCAAACCGTAACCTTCAACGTCATCGCCGAACTCCTCCAATTTGACCTCTCCCTATCAGCAGGTCTCAACCTAATTCACATCCCCCTGAAAGTGAGAGTTGTTGACGGAATGCCGGCGGGGATTGAATCAGTTTCCGACCTCTACGACGCACTCGGCGGCGCGGATACCGTCAACTAGCTAATCACGCACGACCCCCGCACTCAAAATTGGTACGGCTACTTCGGAGACGCAGATCGAGGGTCTATAGCCGATACGGTATTGACCGACCAAAGCCGGTATCCTCATCAGTATAAAAACCCCAATCTCCGTTCATCTCGCCGGCGACGCGCTCGGCGAAAGCGGGATGAGTGCCATCACCCTAACCCCCGGTCTCAACCTCGTAGGGCTGCCATTGCGAGACCCAAGGCTAACCCGCGTCAGCGACCTCTTCACGCTCGAAGGGATCGGAGGCAACAGCCCTGTGGTCATCCTCACAGATAACGGAGAGTTCAAACTGGTCGGCAGAGCGGGCGATCCCGGAGACATCCCCATCGCCGGGGGAGGTGCCTTCATCCTCATCGCCGAGCAGCCAGCTACGGTCCCCATCATTGGCGATGGGTGGGACAACGTCCCGTAATCCGTGCCTTCCGCTGAATCGGTCTAATCCGCGATTCAGACAACAGATGCACCTCCAACCCCTACGAATTTAATCGCGGGTCTAGAAAATTCCCCAAATTCCCCGCGAAATGGAGGGTAATGTGTAACGGGTAGGACTTACGCAGCGCGCTCATAAGTCCCCTGATAAGGGGGATTTAGGGGGTTAAGAATCAAAAATCTACCCCCGTGTGCCAAATTTGCGTAAGTCCTGACGGGTAAGAAAAACCGTCTCGCCTCCTTACACATCACGTTTCACGCATCACGCTCCCACATGTCGCCCCTCTGGGGCTAAAAACAGAATCGAATCGCCGGTGATCGATATGTCCGCAATTGTAGGGGTGAGGTCTCCTCGCCCGATGGGTTGGGAGACCCAACCCCTACGGATTAAATCGTGGGGCTAGAAAATTCCCCGTTTTCCCCGCGAAATGAAGGGTAATGCGTAAGAAAAACCGTCTCGCCCCTCGCGTATTAAGCATCACGTTTCACGCATCACGTTTCAGTCTCACCTGTCGCCCCTCTGGGGCTTTAAGGTATTTGCACATGCCGCGTGCTATAAACATGTCGCCCCTCTGGGGCTAAATACGTCTCCCCTTCTCCCTTTCCCACTTTCTCGCCTCCCCCCTCGTTTCCTCGTGCCCTCATCTTCCCTCCTCTGGGGCTTTAAGGTATTTGCACATGCCGCGTGCTATAAACATGTCGCCCCTCTGGGGCTAAATACGTCTCCCCTTCTCCCTTTCCCACTTTCTCGCCTCCCCCCTCGTTTCCTCGTGCCCTCATCTTCCCTCCTCTGGGGCTTAATGATATTTGTGCATGCCGCCGGTCTATACACATATCGCCCCTCTGGGGCTAAATGCCTCTCACCTCCTCACTCCCCCGCTCCCCCGCCGCCTCGCTTCCTCGCCTCCCCGTTTACGCATTACGTATTATGCTTCACGTTTGAAGCAAAAGGATTGATAAACCAACCTAATAGTTATGTGCGGCGCGATAAAAGTCAATACCCTATACCCGTAGGTTCCGATAGATCGGAATGCTCGGAACGGCATCGGACATCTCCCGACTTGTTCCCGAGAATCGGGACTTCGCGGGACCCGATAGATCGGGATTTTCAACTTGCCGGAACTACAAAGCCCCAGCGGGGTGATAGGTGTATAGAACATCGGTAAACCTATTGACCCAAGCCCCAGCGGGGCGACAGGTGTGTCGTAAATTTGGTTATTTCTGATATGTGTCGATTATGAAAACTCGACCTACAGACTGTCTAGCAATTTGGGTTAATATGACGCAAGTTGAGCGCAGCGAAATCCCGATCTTATCAGGAACATATTAGATCGAAGGCTCTCGGAACGGAGATTGGTTCAATGTCTCAAATGTCAAGAAAACCTGTCAAAAAGCAACTAATTGGTCTCATTCTGCTACTGCTAAGCTGCCTCTTGATGCCGTTAGGGGCAGCAGCGCAACAGTACAGCCTGACCAAAATCTCAGGCGATGGTCAGATTGGCGGACCCGGTCAAACACTGCAGCCGTTTGTCGTCGAAGTACGAGATCAGAACGGCAACCCGGCGTCAGGGGTGTTTGTCACTTTTATCCACGATGATGGCTTGTTGAGCACCATCTTCGATGTGACAGGCACAGATGGGCGAGCGGAAAGCACCTTGACCCTAGGCAGCAGCACCGGCACAACGACGATCACCGTGCAGGTGGGGGTTGCCGGTATAACCTTTGAAGCGAAAACTGTCCTTCCACCGAGGACTCTCGTGAAGATCTCAGGCGATAATCAGACCGGTTCCACCGGGGTTTCATTGCCGCAACCGTTTGTCGTTGAAGTCCGCGATGTGAACGGCGATCCGGTGGAAGGGGTTGCTGTGACCTTTACCGTCACTGGGGGCGGCGGTTCGCTCAATCCTGAAACGATGCGAACCAACGCAAGCGGATGGGCATGGACTCGGTTGACGCCCGGAGATAACCCCGGCACAAACACTGTCAGGGTCAGTGTCGCAGGTATATCCCAGGCAGTGGTCTTTGATGCAGAAGCGACCCTCGCGCCGGCACCGCCGATGCTAGTGAAAATCTCAGGGGACGGTCAGATCGGTACGCCCGGTCAAACGTTAGAGCCGTTTGTCGTTGAGGTGCGAGATCGGTACGCCCAGCCAGTATCAGGATTTTTTGTGACTTTTGTTCACGATGGCGGTTCGTTGATCACTATCTTAGATGTGACCGATTCAAACGGGCGAGCAGAAACCACCTTGACCCTCGGCAGCGACACCGGTACAACAACCGTCACAGTATATGCGGGTCGTTCCAGTGTGACCTTTGAAGTAACAGTCGCGCTCCCACCGACGACGCTTGTCAAGGTCTCAGGTGACAATCAGCGTGGTTACACCGGTGCTGCATTGGCGCACCCATTCGTCGTTGAAGTCCGCGATGCGAACGGCAATCCGTTGGAAAGGGTTACTGTGACCTTTGCCGTCACTGGGGGTGGCGGTTTGCTCAATCCTGAAACGACGCGGACGAACTTACGCGGACGGGCGTCGAGTCGATTGACGCTCGGAAACAGTCCCGGCACAAACACCGTCACAGTCAACGCCGATGGTCTTTCCCAGACAGAGGTCTTTACTGCGGAGGCGACCATCCCACCGCCACCGCCGGTGCTACTGAAAATCTCAGGCGATGGTCAGATTGGCGTGCCCGGTCAAACGCTGGAGCCGTTTGTCGTCGAAGTACGGCATCAGGGCGGGGACCCTATGGCAGGCGTGTTTGTGGTTTTTCTTCACGAGGACGGTTTACTCAGCAATGCCTTAGCCGTGACTGATTCAAATGGACGGGCAGAAAGCACCTTGACCCTTGGCAGCGACACCGGTACGACGACCATCACCGCGGAGGTGCGGCGGGTCAGTGTGACTTTTGAAGCGACAGTTATCCTCCCACCAAAGACACTCGTGAAGATCTCAGGCGATAATCAGACCGGTCCCGCAGGTGCCTCGTTGGGGCGACCGTTTGTCGTTGAAGTCCGCGATGAGAACCGTACCCCATTGGGTGGGATTCCTGTGACGTTTGTCGTTAGCAGCGGCGGTGGTTCGCTTAATCTTGAAACGACGTGGACTAACCCAAACGGACGGGCGTGGAGTCTGCTGACGCTCGGAAACGGTCCCGGTACAAACACCGTCACAGTCAGCGTCGCAGGGCTCGCCGAAACCGTAACCTTTCACGCTATCGGTGAGCTGCTCGAATTTGACCTCTCCCTACTGGCAGGGATCAACCTGATCCACGTCCCCCTGAAGGTAAGAACCGTTGATGGGGCGGAGGCGCAGATTCAATCAGTTTCTGACCTTTACGATGCACTCGGCGGTGCGGGGACCGTCAACTACCTCATCACCTACGACTCTCAAGTTCAAGAATGGCGCAGCTACTTCGGTGCCGCGGACAGAGGTACGCCCGCTGATAGACGGTTGACCGATGACACCGGGATTCTCGCCGGTATGCTCGCCCCAGCAGCGGTGCATCTCACTGGTGCCGCGCTTGGCACAAACGGCAGCAGCACCATCACCTTAACCCCCGGTCTCAACCTTGTGGGGCTGCCCTTGAGAGATCGAAGAATCTCCCGCGTCAGCGACCTATTCACGCTCCCCGGGGTCGGCGACAACAGCCCTGTGGTCATCCTCACAGATAACGGAGAGTTCAAACTGGTCGGCAGAGCGGGCGATCCCGGAGATATCCCCATCACCGGGGGAGGTGCCTTCATCCTCATCGCCAGCGACGCAGGGACAATCCCCATCACCGGCACCGGTTGGGACAACGTCCCGTAATGCGTGATGCGTGAGGAAACAAGAAAGTGGGAAAGTGAGAAGGGGAGAAAGGTGCATTGCTGCGTTTAGCCCCAGCGGGGCGGCATGTTTATAGAACACGGAACAACCAATACACAAAAGCCCCAGAGGGGCGACATGTGCTCTTTGTCTGAATCACAGATTAGACGGATTGAACCGATTACGCGGATAAGCGACCGCTAAATCCTTTCCCACCTCCCGTATGACGCTGCGACCTGTCGCCCCTCTGGGGCTAAAAACAGACGCTCCCACCTGTCGCCCCTCTGGGGCTAAAGGGTATTTTGTGTATCCCGCCCGTCTATAAACATGCCGCCCCTCTGGGGCTAAATGCCTCTCCCCTCCTCGCTTCCCCGTCTTCCCCGCTTCCTCGTCTTCCCGTCTTGAATCCTGCTAATCCTTCAATCCTGAGCATCCTGACTCAGACGACAAATGCCTTGCTAAACCAACCAAACCGTGATAACATATTCAAACCAGCCCTCTCAAAGGAGCCGATCCACCATGAAAGTCATAATAATCCTATTTCTACTCCTGCTAACTGCCACCGCGTTTGGCGAATTGACCAAAGAAGATCTGCGCACCATCCTCAGAGAAGAAATCACCGCGTCCGAAAAGCGCACAAGGGAACATATCGATCTCAAAATTGAGACGGTGAATGCCAAAATTGATGCGACAAATGCCAGAATTGATGCCGTGGAGACAAACCTGAATGCCAGAATTGATAATGTGGAAAAAAGCATTGACGCATTGGATGAAAACCTAACTGAAAGAATAAGGGATATATGGCTCTTGGTGCTCGCGCTCATTGGACTAATCGCAGCCGCCATTGCAATCCCTCAACTCATCATTGCTTATAGGGAAAAAGGTCAGAAGCAGATGCAAAGCCAAATTGACCAACTCCGCAAAGAGCTCGAAGCGATGCAGCAATGAAGTGCCTCCCGCATCACGCTAACACATGCCGCCCCTCTGGGGCTTTAGGATATTTGTGTATCCCGCCCGTCTATAAACATGTCGCCCCTCTGGGGCTTTAAGACATTTGTGTGTCGCCTGTCTATAAACATGTCGCCCCTCTGGGGCTTTAAGGTGTTTTGTTATCCCGCCCTCTTTTCACGTTTCACGCCTCCCGTTCAAAAAGGTATTGCGAAACCAACCAAATCGTGATACCATATACGACCATTCTCCCAAAAGAGGCGATCAACCATGAAAGTTATAGCAATCCTATCCCTACTCCTCTTGGCAGCCCCCGCATTTGGCGAATTGACCAAAGAAGATCTGCGCACCATCCTCAGAGAAGAAATCACCGCGTCCGAAAAGCGCACAAGGGAACATATCGATCTCAAAATCGAGACAGTAAACGCCAGAATTGATGGGTTAGACAAAAGCCTGAACGCCAGAATTGATGGGTTAGACAAAAGCCTGAACGCCAGGATTGATGCGTTGGATAAGAGAATTGGGGATATGCGAATCTTGGTAATTGCGCTCATCGCGCTGATAACCGCTGCTATTGCGATCCCTCAGATTATCATCGCCTACAAAGAGAGAGGTCAGAAAGAGATGCAAACCCAAATTGAACAATTGCGCCAAAAAATCGAAGCACTGGAAAACGCTTCATAACACCCCCTTCCCCATCCTCCCGTTTTCTCACTTCCTCGTTTTCCCGTCCCCTATCCTGCTAATCCTTCAATCCCCGGTGAAGCATCGGGATTCAGACAACCCCCACATTGCACTCCGCTGGAGTGCTGTTCTTGGACCAATCGCCCTTCTATAGACATGCCGCCCCTCTGGGGCTAAAGGCAGACGCTCCCACATGCCGCCCCTCTGGGGCTTAATGATATTTGATCCCGCTCTTCTATAAACATGCCGCCCCTCTGGGGCTAAAGGCAGAATCGAATCGTCTGTGACCGATATATCCGCAATCGTAGGGGCTGGGTCCCCCAACCCCTACGGATTCCACCGCCCGTTTTCCGCTTTATCCGTGTAATCCGCGATTCAGACTAAAGAGCACATGTCGCCTGTCTATAAACATGTCGCCCCTCTGGGGCTAAAGGCAGACGCTCCCACCTGCCGCCCGGCTATAAACATATCGCCCCTCTGGGGCTAAATACCTCCCGTTTTCCCGCCTTAAATCCTGAAAATCCTGATTCAGACAAATGGGACATGCTGCCCCGCAGGTTAGGAAACCTACGCTACGATTAAGGAATCGCCCCTCTGGGGCTTTGGTTACTAGGGCATGCCGCCCGGCTATAAACATGTCGCCCCTCTGGGGCTTTGGTCGCTAGGGCATGTCGCTGTTCTATAAACATATCGCCCCGCTGGGGCTAAATACCTCCCGTTTTCCTGCCTTTAATCCTGAAAATCCTTAAATCCTGGAAATCCTGATTCAGACAACAAAAAAACCTGAAACCACCCCGCCGCCCTCAGCGTTCCATCCCCAAGCATAGTTGCCGGGGATCTACCCACGAAACCCGTTTTTTCGACCCGAACCCAAAAATCCGGCGATACCTGTGAATTTTTTCACAAAAAACTCTTGACAGATGTTTCAATCTGTTGTATTATAGGTTGTCTCTTACTTTAATAGAGGGGAAATTACGTCAACTTTTCGTGGCTCTCGCTTCCCAGCAAACCCCCGAAAACCGACCCAATTCCCTCGACTTCACACCCAAACGAAAGGATTCTTATTTTCATGATAGCAGAGAAAGACGCATCGAAAAGTGACGAGCGTCATGTTAAAAATAGACGTAACACAAACCTTTTAACCCAAAAAAAGACAGGAGGAAAACATATAATGGGTAATCGAGGTATGACAAATTGGAAATTAAGCGCGTTTTTTGTTATGAGTCTAATGCTAATTGCAGCGGTGTTCAGTAACGCCGCGATGGCAGCAGCAAATGACGGCGCAGGAACGGTAACGGTGGCAACGGGTCCCAGCACCAGTGCCACTATTTTGGCCACAGTTGTTGCCTCTCCAGCCAGTACTGATCCTCTCCCTGCCGGCAGTAAGTTCAATGCCCTGCAATTTACCTATGCGGCATGGACCGACGCAAATGGCAATAGTACTGGTGATGCCGGTGAAGAAATAAACATGGCTGGTGGGCGGGTCCGTATAGCGTTTCCAGGCGGTTGGACAGTGTCTAACACGTTCGTACAAGTTAAGGATGGTACCAGCGTGATATACGAAACGGATGACATGGGTAAGCTGGATGCTACCCTCTTTCCTGCCGGCAGTGACGCGGAGACAGCTGCAAATGCTGCTGTGTCGCTCTCCGCCGCCAACATTACGATCAACCTTGGCACAGAATGGGGACGCGGAAGATCAGATGTTACAAGACCGCTCGTAATTATATTTAGCGATGTGACCGCTGGCACAGCGGCTGGTGCCGCTACGTTCACGAGCAGCTCCAGTGCTAGGGGCGGCAACCTTGTCCGGTTAACAGCGGGAAGCCCTTCCGTCACGGTCGGCAATATCCTTGGAACCCGGACTGCTGTTATTGCAACCGCAGAAACCGCAACCACCCTTCACGCAGACCCGCTTGATAGAACCGTTGAGATTACACCGGCGAAAGTGTATCCGGGTGAGGAAGACCATCGTTTCACAATCACCTTTACCGCACCCGGTCCGATGGGTTTGAGTACTAATCTGGAGTCGATTCCTGTTGCTGCTGATAATCAGCTAGTAATAACAATTCCAACAGATCTCCAGCCAACCAACTATAATACTGCCAGTATTAACGGGAGTGGAGGCGTCCGCGTGTTAGGAAGGGGCGGAGCAGTTATTGGTGCCCCCGCTATCGCAACCGATGCTCTAACTATCCCCCTAACCACGATTGCTGCGGGGCAGACGGTTGTCATTACCTATACAATCGATATCCCTGCTGCCGCTATCGCTACCGCCGCTACTGAAACCAGTGCTTTCAGCGCGGCAACAACGGTTGACGCTAGGTCAGCCGCAGTAACAAAGATTACAGGTGGTTTGATTGGTGCAGTGGCGGGTTCTGGAAGAGTGCAGCTTTCCCCTGTTTCTCTGGAGGCGGGTTCCAAGGGAAGAACCTTCACCGTGACCTATACCGCGTATACCGCAGTTGAAGGCGACATACAGATTACTCCGTCTGGTATTGTTCTAGAAGACGCCGACACCACCGATAACGTTGTCGTACAGCTACAGGATACCATCTCCGGTGCTTACGGTTACGTCACCGGTTCTGCCAGTCCTAGCGGTAATTCTACGGGAACATTAGCAATAGACAGCCTTGCGGGCACAATTACTTGGCAAAGTGTTGAACTGAAAAAAAATGCCAAGTTGACCACCACCATCCGTAAAGTTGATGTCACAGAAGACGCTGGTAACTACGAGTGGGTGACAACGGTGGCTGCTAGGGCAGTTATAGACGACGGCACAACCGCAGATGTAGATGAGGTCGCTAGGCTCTCTGTTGTGAAAACAGCGTCTGAGTCTGTCAAGTTTGAAGCACTTGGCCCTGGCAGCTACCCCGCCGCGAGTAAGCAGACGATATCGTTCAGGTTCACAGCGGAAGCCACCCCCATTCGGGACGGTAGCGTTTGGTTTACAATCCCGGCCGCTTTGGGAAGTGCACCCGCCGCGAATGACGCCGACGCGGAGACAGCAGGCAAGGTGTCTGCCTCTGCTGAAGGTGGTACGCTGGAGGGCACAAAACAAACGGAATGGATCACGGTGTCGGGACGCACAATCACCGTTAAGATCAGGACGCTAGATATAGGAGGAAGCGTCACGATTAACTATGGTATTGATGGCGTAGCGCAATCCTTGTTACATAACGTGGCAGGGGATGCAAAAGTTATCGGTAATTACAGGACATCCTCCGGTGCACGTCCCGCGGGGACAGCAATAGTAGAGATTACCAACGTTATGGACGGGGCTGCTGGTCCTGTTACGATCGGTCCGCAACAGGTCGAGGCGGGCAGTAACCACGGTGTCGTTAGCGTCAAATTCACGGCGTTGGGTACGATGGACGACGGTCGGGTAAGCCTTGAACTCCCCACATCAGGTTGGGGTACATTCCAGAGAGATCCCGCACAACGTAACTACGTCCAGGTCAGTGGTAATTCCAATGTGTCGTTGGAAGAGCCTGCGGTCGGCGAAAGCAGCAACAAGGCTGTCGCTAAGATTACGAAGCTTGCCGCGGGTCAGAGTTTCACCTTTGTTTATGGCGGCGGCAGTGCCGGTTCAGCCAACGGTGCTGAAGTCCAAGACAATATCGGTGTCGCCACCTTCGTGATCGAGTCCGATGGGGACGGCGATGGTGTTTTCGCAAGAGTTTTCAGCGAGAAGGAACAGACCGACACCGAGAAGATTGTGAACCCCAACTTGTTGGGAGCCGTCTTCATGGCTGCCGCCGGCGACCTGAAAGTGCAAGTGGAAGCCGCAGCGGATGGCACAGGCGTTGTAGTAGCCGATCCCATAATAGTCCGCGCTGCTGCTGCTGATGTGAAGATCACGTTCACCTACACCTCGACCCAGACCATCCAAGATGGCGAACTGCGGTTCACCGTTCCCTCTGGATGGAGCGCGCCCCAGGTGAGCGATGCGGGGACAGCGGGTTACACCGTTGTCGGTGGAAGCGGTCTCGGAACCGCTGACGCGCCTGCTGGCAGACGCTATATCACCGTGCCTATCGTCTCTATCACCAAAGGCGACCAAATCACAATTGCCTACGGTGACGCAGATGATGGTAAGGCAGTTGCGCCCACCGCGGTCGGTGCCAGTGTCTTCACGGTCGCAGTTCGAGGAACGTCGGATGGTGCACTTCAATCCCTCTCCAGCGGATCTCCTTCAGTGACGGTCGAACGTCAAGCGAGTGGCAAAGCGACCTCCGCGACTGCCACAGTAAGTGACGGTCAAGGCGCGCTGTATGCCGGTCAAGATGGTCGTCAGATTACAGTCGTCTACACCGCCGCCGGTGAAATGGTAGCCGGTCAGGTGAGACTCACGGTTCCCGCCAAAGCCGTAACTATTGATGGGCTCGGATGGTCAGCACCGAAGGCTGGTAACGTTACCGTCACCCCTTCGACAGGCGGATCCATCGGTACGGTTGAGCACGGCGGTTCCTTAGCCACACCCCTTCAGACGGTCATCGTTGATGGTGTGAATCTGAACGCAGGCGGTACGATTACCTTCGTCTATACGGGTAAGGTTCAGCCGCTGGCGGGGACCGGCGTTGCGTTTGCCGTTGCAACACACGGCGGTCTTGAAGCCGATGCGTTCGCAGATGTCGTAGCTCCCACTCTCACACCTGAGTCTGTTATGTTGACAGTTGATGTCGGAGAGGCGAAGACCGGTTCCGGTACGGCTGAAATAGCCGATTCTGACATAGTCGTTGCACCGGGTGCCATCGGGGAAACCATCACCTTCACCTACACCGCAATCGGCGAGATCTCCTATCCAAGGGAGTTCCGCGTCAGAGTTCCCGCAGGGTGGTCGGCACCAAGCAATTTGACAACATCACCTGAAAATGCTGGAACCTACAGCGTTGAGCACACACGCGACGGTCTCTCTCTGGGGAACCGAGTCGTGGAAGAGATTGCTCCCGTTGACAGAGATATGGTTGCTCGTGTACGGAGTGGAATCCTCCATGTGATGGCTGGAGATCAGATCATCATCACCTACGAGAATGCCACCGCTCCCGCGACAGCTGGAGTTACTCCCTTTGGGGTCTACTTCGGCGGTCAAACAAATGATGCGCAGGTTGCATCCATTAATGTGTTTGTCCAATCCGCAATGCCAAGCCAGCTTATGTTGAGCAGTGCAGGCACCGTTTCGGCAGATGCCGGTGCGGCACCGCTTGCGGTTACCGTATCGCTTCAAGATGCCGCTGGGATGGCAGCCGGGAGGACAAGTTCTACAGCGGTCACCCTGACGTCAAATTCAGCAACCGGTGCGTTCTCTGAAACCGCTGGTGCGGCTGGAACAGCGAGTGCCGTAGTGAACATCGCCGCTGGTATGACCTCAGCGATGGTATACTACAGCGATTCAACCGCTGGAACATCAACCATCACCGCATCTTCAGCCGGGCTCACGTCGGCAGCGCAGATGGTCTCGGTCACCACCGGTGTGATAGCGATTACCCCAGGCAGCGTCATGGTTTCGCCCGCACTCGCAAAGGCGGGTGATATGGTCACCGTCAGTGCGATGGGTACACCCGGTCAAACGGCGATGTTCTCTGTCGGTTCGATTGTCACTGATAAGGCGATGGCTGAAGCACCTGCCGGTTCATATAGCGGCATGTTCGTTGTCGTTGCAGATCAGCACGCCGATGGTGCGTACGGTGTCACCGTCAGTCTTGGTACTGCTAGCGCGATGGGGTCGTTGACCATTGACAGCACCGCGCCGGCCGTAACAGTTACAGCGCCAGCAAGTGCTGAAAATGGCGATGCCGTCATGATTAGTGCTACGGTTACGGAAACGGGTACGCACGGCTCTCCTATGGCGGATGTCTCTGCACTCGATTCAACCCAAACCGATATGGTTCAACTGCTACTGCAGGCTGATGGTTCCTTTAGTGCTTCCCACACTATCAGTGATGATAACGCAGCCGTGAACGGCGCGAAGACAATCACTGTGACGGTGATGGACACCGCTGGCAACAGCGGAACGGGAACCGCGTCCGTTATGTTGGATAACAAGTTGTCCTTCACCTCAATGATACCGGCGGGTACGAGCCTGTTCCACGTGCCGTTGGATGTCGAAGGTCTGGACACCGTTGGCAACCTCAAGACGATGATTGGGGACGGTGTTAGCCTCGCTATTGTTTATGATGATGCTACCAGTTCATGGAATAGCAGGAGCGATGATGTAGCAATCACCGCTGACCTTGGTATCATCCTTTCGATGACCGCCGAAGCATCGGTCACCTTTGAAGGTGCTGTGTGGGGCGGTGGCATATCGATGATCACCTTAGGTGCTGGTCTTAACCTCATCGGTCTACCTGTGAACGATCCACGAGTGGTCAATGTCAGCGACATCATTACACTTGCTGCTGGTGCCGCCTCAGGCATCGTCGTTTCGACTGACGATGGATTTGCATCGATCAGTGCCGTTGACAAGACAGCCGATGGTCCTGTGATGGGTGATGCAGCATATCTCGTAACAGCGTCCTCCGCTGCGACCATTGCCCTCCTCGGTAGTGGTTGGAGTAACGATACGGCGGGTGCTGCGCCAATTGCACTCGCAGGATACAATGTTGACGGTCAAACGGCTGTCCTAGATGTCCAAGGTGCTGTTGTTGACGAAATCACCGGATTGGCGAAGGAAGGTTTCCGCGTCAAGGTGAAGAATCTGTCAACGAAAGCCTCACTCAGCAAGGTCACCTCCGTCGAAACCGCAGAGGGTTACAACATGACCTTTGTTGACCTGAAGGCTGGACACGCAGCACGGATCGGGGATGTCTTAGAGATTTCCGCTGATTCGCCGAATCCGCTCATCGGTGTTCAACCGGTGCGTCATACTGTTACTGTGGATGATGTGAAGAACAGCACTATCCAGTTGGAAGAACTCATCGCGTATGAGATTCCCGCTGAGACGGAACTGCTTCGCAACTTCCCGAACCCGTTCAACCCAGAAACGTGGATTCCGTATCATCTGTCAGAGGATGCGGAGGTCAATTTGACCATCTATGATATCAGTGGTGAAGTGGTACGCGACATCGATGTGGGACATCAAACCGCAGCGAAGTACGATACCAGAGCCAAAGCTATCTATTGGGATGGTCGGAACCGTTTCGGCGAACAGGTTGCGAGCGGTATCTACTTCTATCATCTGGATGCAGGTGACTTCTCAGGGACCCGTAAAATGGTCATTCTGAAGTAACCTACGCTATACACTCACTGATATAGCTGTTGGATGCTTCACACGCTGGGGCATCCAACAGCTATTTTTTGTGTAAACATCAACAAACTGAAACCGAGTTTTTTCTTGAAAACTCGGTTTCTCTAGAACCACTTCACAACTAATCACCTCGTGGGTACAGGTTTCCTAACCTGTACAATAACCGCTCGGCTTGGATAGACATATCCAAGCCAGAACCGTAAAACCTGTGGATTTGTCAATCCACAGGGAGCGGTGAAGTAACCCGTAGGGGTTGGGTCTCCCAACCCATCGGGCGAGGCAACCTCGCCCCTACGATTGTAATTTTCTTAAAAAAGTAGTAGGCATACGCCGTATGCCGTAACCTCCAATTCCACGGGTAAAATGGGTAATTTTTCCAATCACGCATTACGTATTACGCATCACGTCTTCATTAAATGGTTTCATATATTGACGCATCTATTAACACACGTTAGCACCTTGACAAAAAAAACGGGGGACATCCCGACAAAATCGGAGCATACCCCAAAGCAAACAGAAACCGAGTTTTTCTACAAACTCGGTTTCTCTAATTAAATCATACTGATGGGAACCCTCAGGAGGATAAATATGAGTAGCAAGAAGTTCGTTTATTTACTTATGATGGTAGCGATTGTTTGCAGTTTCATTACAAGTGACACCGCCTACGGGCAGTCTAAGACCGCTAATTTGCTGTTTAAGGGAACGGTGCAGAACGCCGATGGCACACTTGCTCCCGGACATTCGGTAGCAGGAGATATTACTGGTGCTAGTGTGCTTCCTCTGAGCCCAGTCAGAAGCGGACCTGACGGCACCTACCAATATAGTTTTATTTCCCTTAGCAACGATATAACTGCTGGAGATGTTGTAGAGTTCACTGTTACCGATAGTGCCGGGAATGTTGTCGGGGGAGCGACATATACTGTAAGGGCTGCGGATTTACCCGCTCCTTCCATAGTGGACCTCGATATTATCTTGGGTGCTGGCATCGCCATTGAAGCCAATCCGAGCGCAATCCCCGCTGACGGCACATCGATATCGACGATATTGGTGACACTCCAAGATGGTGGTGAGCCTGTCACCGGCGATACGGTTACCGCCACCATTTCACCGGCGGGTAAAGGAAGTGTCAGCGCGTTCACGGAGGCTGGAAACGGTGTTTACTCGGCAACCTATACCGCTCCCTCCCTCGCCTTAACCGCCTCCGATGCCGCCCAAATCACCGTGGCATCAACCCAACTCGGTAAAACAGCTGATGTAACCATTACGCTGTTGATTGTCCCAACGGACGTTACAGTTACCGTCACTCCGAGCGTCTTCAGCGCAGATACACCGGCAAACGGAGTTATTACCGTCACCGTCGATCGGGCAGGACCCGTAGCAGATGAGACCGTTACGTTTAGCCTATCCCCCGCTGTTGGAATGGTCAGCGCGGTGACAAACAACGGAGATGGCACCTACAGTGCAGACTACACCTCTGGTGGGACCGTTGGAAATGTAACGCTCACCGCAACAGCGACCCAAGCAGGTGCTTCAGGAAGGGCGACCATAACGATTGATGCCGGTCCGCCCGCCGCAATTGAACTCAGCGCAGCCCCGGAAACAGTCTCCAGCCTAGGGAGCGCGACCGTAACCGCGATGGTCAGCGACAGTGCCGGCAACGGTGTCGGCGGCTTGAGCCCGACCGGTACAGCATTGAGCGGCACCATCACCAGCTTTGCCGAAGATACCGCTAATCTCGGTATGTACACCGTGACCTATACCGCACCCCTGGTTGATGCCGAAGGGACTGATACGATAACGTTCATGGTGGATGGCATCTCGGAGGAGTTGACGCTGAAGCTGACACCTGTTCCGCCTGTAGATGTTAGCATTTTGGTCATAGAAGGGACTGTATTCAAAGTAGATGGTGTAACCCCTGCCGACGGCGTTACAACGACGGTTACAGTTGGGTCAAACGATCCCCAGGTGTATACAACTGATATGGACGGGGGCTACTCGGTAACGGATCTTATTCTAGGTGGGGTTGTAGCAAGCACCGGCGACGCGGTCTCGATCGTTGTAACCGATGATACCGGCGCAGAGCGCGGTAGAGAAGACTTTCGCTTGACCAATGACCAACTCGGCGAAGGCGGTACTGCGACTGTCATGCAGGACGTGGTGACAGATATTATCGTTCCTCCCAGATCCGTCAATGTCTTGGTCGTGGAAGGTGTTATTATCTCGGACGATGGTGTTAGTCCCGTCGAGGATGTTGATTTTACCGTTACCGTTACCGTTGGATCCAACACGCCCCAAACGGCTATTCTTGAGGAAGAAGGGGCTTACTCGGTGACCGCCGTTAATCTAATAGGATCGATTGCAAGCACCGGCGACGCGGTCTCGATCGTTGTAACCGATGATACCGGCGCAGAGCGCGGTACAGCCGAACTTGAGTTGACAAATGTAGAACTTGGCGAAGATGGGTCTGGGATCGCTAAACTGGACGTGATGACAGATATTATCGTTCCTCCCAGATCCGTCAATGTCTTGGTCGTGGAAGGTGTTATTATCTCGGACGACGGTGTTAGTCCCGTCGAGGATGTTGATTTTACCGTTACCGTTACCGTTGGATCCAACACGCCCCAAACGGCTATTCTTGAGGAAGAAGGGGCTTACTCGGTGACCGCCGTTAATCTAATAGGATCGGTTGCAAGCACCGGTGATATGGTCTCAACAGTTGTTGTTACCGATGCCGATGGCGAGGTACGCGGTACAGCCGAACTTGAGTTGACAAATGTAGAACTTGGCGAAGATGGGTCTGGGATCGCTAAACTGGACGTGATGACAGATATCACCCTGCCTCCCAAGTCCGTCAATATCCTTGTTGTAGAGGGCGTTGCATACAAAGACGATGAAACAACCTCTGTCGGTCCAGGGCTTGACGTTACAATCACAGTCGGCGCAAATACACCTCAGACGACCCAACCTGCAGCGGACGGTTCCTTTGCAACCACAACCGTTAATCTACTGGGTCCCGCTGCGACCTCCGGCGACCCGGTTTCAATCGTTGTGGCAGATAGCAGCGGCGAACGTGGTAGAGAGGAGTTCACGCTGTCAAGGGTACAACTCGGTGATGCCGATTCTGCGACCGTAACACAAAATGTGATTACAAATATTGGTGCGACTTCAGGTGTCCTCGTCGTAACGGGTACAGTCTACCTCAAAAATGGGGATACTATGAGTGTGCCGGCAGAGAGCCATCTAAGAGAGGGCGATTTGACCGTCGTTGTGACCAATACCACCCGAAATATGATGGAGAGTGGGCCCGTTGATGACGATGGCGGATATGATGTCACTTTCCTTAATCTGCTTGGTGTCGTTGCAGAGACAGGCGATATCCTCACCGTTGAGGTACAGAACGAAGCGGGTGAAACGATGCTGGAATCGCCGGTGACCCACACCCTTACCACACCAGAGGTCAAGGCAGCGAATGCGAAAATTGACATTCATACAACCGTTCCCGCCGAAGTCAGGGCACTTAATATAACCGGTAGCGTCGTTGAGCTAGATGGCAGTGCCGCAGGCGCAGGACTTGAAGTTACCCTCAGTCTTGGGATGAACGGGCACACCATGCCACCGGGGCAGACCCTCACAGATGCCGCTGGCGGCTATGAGTATACCTTCGTCGATCTGATTACTCCGGTCGCAGCCACCGGTGATATCTTAACCGTTGACGTTTTACGCGAAGCTGACCAGTTCCGCGGTCATAAGCCGCCGGTAGAGTTGCGATCCCACGAACTCGTTGACGGGCAGTTGACTGTTGACCCGATAACGCTGATTCCGCCAACGTTGGAGTTGGGTGGTCTTTCGATAAATCCCAACGACGCAGTTGACGGGATAATCAGTTTGGAGGCGATTAATACCAATCCAGCCCTGCTTGAAATGATTCCCTCTGGCATATTACATCTGGATCTGCTACAGGGGCTATTGTCCTCACTGCCACCGGGGTTTGAATCCGTCGATGGTGGGAATATCCAGAATGAGAATTTCGGTAACGCCATCACGCCCAGACCGGCGTGGCATGTCTTGGCTGAGAACAGTCAGCCAGACCCCTATCGATGGGTGAATGGGAATCAACTGAATCTGTATGTCCTTACCGGCCCGACTGCCCAGGGTGTGACCTTCACCCTCTCCGGTCCGCAGCCCGAAATGGTTCAAGCTGTTCCCGTACCCGCTGGCGGCACTGTTCCGTATACCTTCCAATTGGAAGAGGAGCGAGCGGTTCTTTTCCTGCCGTCGTGGCCCGGTTTGAACGCGGATATGTCGGTGTTTGAATCTGTGACACTGATGGTTGATGACTATGCCCCGATGCCTATGGCGCGGAATATGGACGGGGTATGGGAGGCGGAAGCGGATCTCAATCTTGATTCCAAAGTCGCTTACTACTACCAAGTGAAGCTTGCCCAATCGTATCAAGTAAGGGGCGAAACTGTGTCCGATTGGGCGATGCCCGATCCACGGAACCTACAAGTTGAAGACCGCGGCATCGTTGAAACCCTCCTTGCACCAGAGTTTGGGCCAGATCTCGTAGCGATCGTCACAACGATGGATCTCAAGTTGAGGTCTGTGTTTACCGTTCCCGCAGTCACCGACTTACAAGCCCTCTGGGTTGGTAGGTTACAGTTTGCTGCCGGTGCCGATGGCATGTATCAGTTGGATACGGCTGTTCAATATGGAAGTCGCTACATGGAGGAGATCACTGGCAAAATGTTCATGGTGGATAGGACAGCACCGACCGCTGACCTCATGGTAGGTATCGGTGAGAACGCCGGCATGTATCAGCGTGGCGATGGTTCCTATGTTACCGCAGCACATACAGACGAGGGAACCTTAAACCTCGCTACAATGTCAATGGCTGCCCCATCGGAGTCAGAAGCCTATCTATACCAGATTATCCAACTAGACGATGAAGGTAATCCGGGGAATCAGGTGTGGAATCCAATAGTGGTGGCGGGCGAAATGCCACCGCTCACCTATATGGAACCACATCAGATCCAGATGCCCATCGGCGATGTAGGGCAATACGGTATTCGTGCCGTCGGTGTTGACAGCATCTTAAATATCAGTTCCAACACAATGCCGACGCTATTAGATATTGTTCCTCCAGATCACGATACCGCTGCCGTGACTCTCGTGCACGCTGATTACAACGACGACGGCACCACGGACGGTCCCTTTGAAATGGAGCAGTCCGCCGATGGCGCGACAATCTTCTCAGACAGAAGCAATGTCAACCTTACCGTTGAAATGACGAAGCAAACAGGCCATCCGTTGAAGTCAATTGCTATTGACTTCTGGATCAACGGTGCAGGCGATTGGAAACCGATCGCAATGCTGACCGGAGATGACCTCGCGGACGCTGAATCCGGACTTGAGGTCAACTGGAATCGGATGGACGATTTCGCCGACTTGCTTGACATCAGAGGACAGGCGATGGTTCGTGTCACTGTAATCAACGCCTTGGATGTCCCAGGTGAATCAACCGTGACAGTTGAGCTCGTTCCGCCCGCTTTACAGTTGGGTGGGCTTTCGATAAATACCGGCTACGAGGCTGGACTGAATGCGTTGCAGGGACTGCGCGAGTTGGATGTGGCCGCACTCGTGACCAACCTGCTGGGCATGGATCCATCTAGCTTAATCTCACCGAGTCCGCTTCCTCTCGCTTTAGCACTTCTTGGCACGTTAGACTATATTCAAAGTGCACTGCCGGCAGGCTTTGAGACCGCTGACGAGCAGATTCATCGCGAAAACTTCGGTAATGCGATAACACCGAAACCGATATGGTATCCCATCGCATCGGCAGACCAACGGGATGCCGGGCGCTGGATTAATGGGAATCAACTGCATCTGTATACCTTCGCCGGTCCGACCGCCGAAAGTCTGACGTTCAGCATCACCGGAGCACAGACCGCTATGGCTGCCGCCAGCAAGGTTGAGACAGGCGGTTCCTTCATGTACAACTTCCAATTGGAAGAAGAGTTGATAGCAATCTTCGCGGGAAGTATGCCAGCCTTTGCAGCTGTGACCCTGATGATTGACGGACAACCACCAATTGATATGGCCGGCAATGCAGGGGTATGGTCAGCCGAAGCTCCGTTGACCCCCGGCTCCAAAGTCTCTTACTACTACAGGATTGAGCTTGCCCAACCGTATCAAGATATGTTCATAAATAAGCCGATACAGGTGTTTCCGATTCCCGATCCGCGGAACCTACAGATCGAAGAAAGTTATGCCATTCAGGCGATCGTGGCACTCCTCAATGGGGGGATTGACGCGCTCAGTACGCTCGATCCAGGTCTGAGGTCTGTGTTTACTGTGCCAGCAGTGGACGATGATTCACAATCCCTATGGGTCGGTAAACTTGATTTTCCTGCCGATGATATGTATCAGTTGGATGTCGCTGTTGAATATAGCAGCGGTTCCACAGATAAACTCACCGGCAAAATGTTTACCGTGGATCGGACGGCACCGGCCGCTGACACAATGGTTCATCTTGATACACCCGGTGAGAACATCGGTATGTATCTGCGTGATGGAGATGGGACTTATGTTGCAACCGCGCTCCCGAACCCAGGTAAAGCGATCTTAAACGTCTCTGCAACCCCAATAGATGACTCAGACCTTGAGACTTATCTGTACCAGTTGGCTCGGTTAGATGCCGCGGGCAATCCGGGGACATGGAATCCAATACTAACAACCGTGGATCTGCAAGTGTCAGACCTTATGAATGTGCTGCCGCTGACCTCCCGTTCGCCACATCATGTCCAGATGCTCGTTCGCAGTGAGACAGGAAACGATTTGGCCTACGGTACATACGGTCTCCGCGTCGTCGGTATTGATAACATCTTAAATGCCGATTCGAGCAGAGGTCCCGGCGTCGTGCTGGACCTCGTTCCACCAGACCCCGATATCGCAGAGGTCTCCTCCGTGGCGGCAGACTTCGATGGCAATGGTGTAATCGAGGGACCCGAAATACAGTCCACAGCCGGAGATGTCGTAGTCTTCTCCGATTCGATGGTGAAGCTCACCGTCCATATGAGACAGCGCACGGAGCATCCGTTGACCTCAGTCGTCATTGAGTTCCAGCTACCGGGCGGTGATTGGCAAACAATTGGTATGTTCGGTGCGGATCAACTCGTCGGTGTCATGCAAGGGCACGAATTCCCGGTCACTTTGCCGGTTCCTGACTTCCCCTCTCTACCGGATAGGGGTGCACACGTGATGGTGCGTACCGTTACAACCAACGCACTGACCCTTGAACACGAGGAAGTGTTTTCTGCCGCGTACCAGCGTCGTCTGCCACCTGAAGTCTCAGCGATTCACACCTATGTGACCGATCGTCACCCCGATAGCGATGCTGCGCAAGGTACAATCACAGTCAGTGCATTCACGCAAGCGATGACCTTGCCGGATGCAGCCGCGGTTCAGTTGGAGATTCGTCGTTCCGCAGATGCTGATTGGATGCCGCTCGGTATCGTGCAACTAGCCGGTACAACGGTTATCTCTATCAATGAAGAAGTTGATATCATCGCAGATCGAATCAATTCGATTATTAGCGGTGCACCGGACGCATCGATCGATCCGATCTATCGAAAGTGGTCATACTCCTTTGATAGCGCGGTGGTGCTTGAGGATACCATCATGGACGATTCGCCTGCTGCAAGCGATGCCAGCCTAGATGACAATCCTTATGTCCTGCAAGCCATCGCTGTTGATGCGGCTGGCACAGGGTATCCATCGGCTGATGGAGTAACCGATAGTTTCTCTCTCGACAACTACTCTCCCACAGCGATTACCCAAGTTGCCAATGAGGTTGAGATGGTCGCTGCACGCGAAGACGATAGCTACTACGTCAGCGGCTTGATTGCTGAAGGTGTACCCGATCCGATGCTAACCCTGACCTCACGGACAGGCGCGCATCCGAACGCCTTTATGGGCGGCATAGCCCTCGCTGTCAACGATGCATCAGGCACAGCGGTGGAAATCGCGGAGACCGCTTTCACCGGCTCCGGCGATCATACCTACACGGCAGCCTTTAATCTGGGGTCAATCCCGAATGGGATGTATACCTTCATGGCAGTGGGACACACCGCCTCTGGCGCGCCAGAGGAGAGAATTGTCGCGATGGCGATCACCGTTGAGGTGGGTAACTTTACACCACCTGACAATTTTGCAGACCCAACGGTTGATATCCTCAGCGTTACCAACACCCGCGGCGAAGCAAATAGTCCGAGTGACACCGATGCCATGTATCCGATCGGTCTCCCAGCAGTCGGCGATGAGGCTTGCGCTACGTTAATCGTGCCGAATGTCTCCGCAGGCGATGTCGATGTTCTCATCGGAGATGATCTGATGTCTGCAGCGATGATGGGTGCCCTCACGGTCATGGATCCCGATGCAAACAGCAGCATTTCGATCTGCCTCGATACCTCTGGTCTTGACGAGGGTATGTACAGCTTCGTCGGTGTGGTGAGCAAGGCAAACGGCAGTGTCCAATTCGGCTTGCCATCAATCCGAGTCGACAGGACAGCACCTGTCATCGAGATTGTATCGCCGTTGGAAGGACATCAGGTGTCCACATTGCCAACCGTCCAAGTTGCCTATACAGATGCTACCGGTTTCGATCCAGAAAAAACGAATCCGATGCCTGTTGAAATCACCTTGACCCGTTTGGCGAGTGATAAAACGGTTGACACCAATACAAGCATGATCCGCATGATAGCAGCCGCGGGTGAAGTGCTGACCCAGACCGGTAACATCGTTTACACACATGATGACCAGCTGGCTGGCGGCGCATACCGTATTGATGCAACTGTGACGGACGCGCTTGGCAATACCAGCACGGCAGAACCGGTTGAGTTTACGTCAGAGGGTGTGCAACCAAGTGTGGCAATCATAACACCGTCCGCTGGACAGGTGGTTGACCCCGATCAGGCGTTTATCATCTCTGCCGCATTCACAGGTATCGGAGAGATTACGGTTGACCAGCTCCTGATCAACGGCGGTACTTATAAACCACAATCCGTCAAGGGTAACTTGTTGACCCATACTATCCAGCCACCTTTTGGGGTGCTTTTCAAACGTGGCTCCGGTAACAGAATTAGTATCAAGATTGTTGATGAGGAGGGAAATACCGCTGAAGCGACAACTAACTTCGCTGTCGCTAAGGATACGATCCCACCGGTGGTTGCTACCTACTCTCCGCTTGGTATCATTCGGACCGATAGGCCCATAGCTGCGGCAACGGTGACCGATGCGTCCGGTATCAATACGCGTAGTCTCACGATTATCATCGCAGGCGTACCGGGAAATCAAGGCACTGGCAGACGCTCCAGTCCGACCTCTACAACTGTCACATTTACGCCAAGCATCGCGGTAACACCGGGTCCATACACGGCACGGGTTACGGTCGAAGATGTACACGGCAACCGAACCGAGGCAGAGTGGCAGTTCACCGTCGAATTGGATGTCACACCACCGGCGATAACGACTAATTCTCCGCAAGGCGTGATTCGCACGGATAAACCGATTATCTCGGTCTCCGCTAGCGATGATATGTCCGGTGTGGATACTATCGAAATCGGAGTCAAAGGTGAAGGCAATCAGACGGTCGAAGGGGTAACTTCAGTCCGTTCTGATAAGACCTCAGCTACCTTTACACCGGCTGCGTCCTTAACAAGTGGGACGTATACCGTTGATGTTAAGTTGGCGGATGTGGCGGGTAACAAGGCGTCAGGTCAATGGCAATTCACCGTTGAACTTGACACCATACCACCAGCTATTACCATCACGCGTCCAATGCAGGAACACACCGAAAATCGGAGGCCCATCATCTCGGCGAGCTACACCGATAACCTGTCAGGCGTTGATGCTGAATCAATTACGCTCTCGCTTGATGGTGCTGCTATTGAGCCAGACGCAGTGTCAGAAACTCAGGTGATGTTCACACCTACGTTTGACCTAACATTCGGTCAGCATACGGTGAAACTTGAGGTTTCCGACATGGCGCCATCGGCGAACACCGCAGTCCAAGAGTGGAGTTTCTTTGTTGAACGGATGGGGATTGCCAATGCACGGAATTATCCGAATCCATTTGATGGTGATACCACGATTGCCTTAAGGATTTCGAGGCAAGCGAGCATAACCGTCCAGATTTACGATTTCACTGGCAGACTTGTCGCAGAGCCTATATCCAATTCAGTCAGAGAGGCGGGGCCCGTTGAGATACCATGGGATGGTCAAACCAGTGCGGGCGACAACCTCGCACGAGGCGTTTACTTCTGCCATATTCTCATGGAAAGCGAGCTAGAACCTCAATCTGCTATTCTCAAGATGGCAATTATCAGCGACTAGTAACATTCACTATCTCCTCTGACTCGGAATCCACCCGATTCCGGGTCAGGGGATTTGCCTTCATAAAGGAGGGAGACAATGTTTCAACTTAAGCATAAAGTACTATTCAGTTCAATGGGGCTATTTGCCCTTGCAGTTTTGCTTGCACCTGTCTGCTTCGCCGGCGTGAATGCTGCTCCTCATCTTGGGATGGGTAGTGGTGCGCGGTCCCTCGGTTTGGGCGGCGCGTTTACCGCAATCGCTGACGATGCGACTTCTACAATATGGAATCCTGCCGGATTGCCGGCTGTGGATGACCTAACTATTACACTTTCTTCCGCACGACTATCTCTCGATCGAAAACATAACTTTATCGGCTTGATCAAAAAGGTCGGTGCCAATGGCGGGCTGGGACTGGCAGTGATCAATGCCGGCGTCGATGATATTCCTTCCCGTAACGCCGATGATCAGGCGGGCAGCTCTTTTAATTATAATTCCAACGCCTATTCCCTCTCCTACGGTCATGATCTTGGTGCCGTGAGCCTCGGCGCAAGCGCGCGCATGCTTATGGATAGCTTTGGGGATCATTCGAGCGAAAGCGGTTTCGGTGGTGCCGATGTCGGGCTTTTAGGCAGTAACATGGCTGGGACCTTCAGCTACGGCGTCGCAGCCAGAAATCTTGGTGGCGCAATCGCCGGGAGCGAATTGCCTATCCTCATCGCTGGCGGCCTCGCCTATCGAGTGCTACACAAGAACGTCGCAACCTTCTCCGTTGATGTCCAACACGAGATTGTTGACCTGCCAGAGTCCCCGACCAGCCTCCACATTGGGACGGAATATCTGATCGGGAACACCTTTGCAATTCGGGGCGGCAGCAAGCTAAACGCCGATCGCCGTCGGCTCTTCGTTGGATTTGGTGTCAATGTCGGCGCACTTCAACTCGATTACGCCTTGAAAGCAGCCGACAGTGCTGTCAATAACCTTGACGATGACAGCACCCATTTCTTCTCACTCTCTTATAGCTACTAATTCTAACGACCCGATACTACCAAAGGAGCACGTCCTATGAAGATGATGAAATCAATCCTCCGCTTCTCGCTTGTCCTTTATCTCTGTCTGTTTTTGACAGGAGCAGCCTATATCCTCACTGCCTCTGCCAAAATTACCCCTAATCCGGACATGGAGGGTACAGCACTCATTACCATTGTTAAGGGCGATACCCTGTGGGATCTCGCTACAAAACATCTAGAAGATCCGCTTAAATGGCCCGACTTCAAAAAGTATAACACCTTTACCAATCCCGACCGAATCTATCCCGACGAGATGATACGAATCCCCGCCGAAATGGTGATGGAGATGATAGAGGAAGCAGTTGAGGAAGAGATGCTAACCGTGTCAGAGCTCGAAATGGTTAAGGCAGAACTCGCCGCCATGGAAGCCGAAGCGATGGCCGCGAAAGAGATGGTGGGTGTGACCGCAGCGGATGTCACCGCAATCAAAATGATGGTCGATGACCTAATCGCAAGGCAGAAGAAGGTTGAAAAAGGTCTCAAAGGCGTAAGAGATGAGGTGGTGAGGATGCCGGATGTCGTTGGCAAGATTAACGCCTCCCTGATGGACCACGCCAAAGCCAGCAAAAAGAAAATCTCGAAGGTGAGTGAACGGGTTGACGCGTTGAGCGGCGATGTTGCAAAACTGAGCGAGATGTCAGGGATGCTTCACGAACGCGACATGGAGGGACTCAAAGCCTCCGAAGAGATGCTTGCGGCAGGGATTAAGGCGAATGCAGATAGCCTCGAAAAACTCCACAAAATGAAGAAGGATAAGATGATGGAAAAGCCAAGCAAATCAAAACGCACACTCGCGTTCCTGACCACATTGGCGGGCACAGCCGCTTGGTTTGCTATCAGTGCCATGGGGTCGGAATAACCCTTCTGTAGGGAACGCAGATCTGCGTTCCTTATCTGATAACATGTGAGCAGGGATGGTGCATGCACCATCCCTGCTTTTTTTATTCGGGAAAACGGGAAGATGGATCGTTTAGCCCCAGCGGGGCGACATGTTTATAGCACATGGGACACGCAAATATCTTAAAGCCCCAGAGGGGCGACATGTGTTAGCGTGAAACGTGAGGAAGCAGGGAAGAGGTAAAATGTGTAGGGGTTGGGTTTCCCAACCCGTCGGGCAGAGAACCCCCGCTCCTACGATGGATGTCGCACCTTGAATTTTGATGCGTTGGTGCCTTTAGCCCCAGCGGGGCGACATGTTTATAGAATATGAAGATCGTCCAATACCAAGCCCCAGAGGGGCGACATGTGCATAGAATGTCTGAAACGTGGAGGCAATTTAACGCCAAGCCGCAGAGACGCAACGGACGCAGAGAAGAACGTGATGAACCAATGAACCAATAAACCAATGATATGATTGACTCCAAACGATTCCAAGATACAATCCATCGGTTCATCGAACTCTACGGAGACCGAATCGAAGGGATCGCCGATGAAATTTACGCTGGGCTCGCATGGATCGACGAAACCAAGTTTGTCCTGATCGGCGGAGACGAGGATGCCGCGCTCAAACCACCCACTTGGCGGCGTGTATCACGTCTCTTCAACCTTGCCCAACAGCTGCGGCGACCCGTGTTACTGTGGGATACCCCATTCCAAGCGAACATGGCCACTCCAACATCCTCCCTGCACGCCAGGAACACCGCACAAAATACGCAACGACACCTCCTGAAGTTGACCGTTCCCGTCATCGGCGTCTTTGACAAGCTATCCCTCGCATCCGACGTCGCCCCAATCGATGCGGCGCTCCTCCTACCACAGGTGGGAGTAAAAGCGGGACCGTTAGCAGATGAAATGTTCCCGACCTTAATCAAGATATCTGAGGATACGTCCCAACTCAAATCGGATATTCTTGAACTCCTCAGCCACCTATCATCCCTTCCCGTCGAAACGTTAGTGCAACAGCGATTAGAGGGCATACGCCAATCCGCGGTTAAAGCGGAAAGTGAGCATGTGTGAGGACGAGGAGAAGAACGCGAGAAAACGAGAAAACGACAAGAAGGCACCGGTGCATTTAGCCTCAGCGGAGCGGTATGTTTATAGCACTATCTTTCCCACCTTCCCTTTTTTATCTATAGCATCACAAAAAACACTTGACATCCGTAACATAATAGCGTAAAATTAATTATCATAATCTTCCGTTCTAAAACCCCGTCTTTTAAGGCGGGGATACAGAACGGCAAACCCCTTGGTCAGTCAAAAAATCGTTGATCTTGTAGGTAGAAGATGGTAAAATACATCTCCAGAAATGGATATATGGCTGAAAACGGTGAGACGGGGTAAAATCCTCCATCAATTTCACATCTTCCGACGGGAAGATGTTGGCATATATTCGTTTCGCCAATGTCGCCTTTCGAGGCTAGCGGGCGGGGCATCGTCCACTGGAGTAGCGGATGTAAGACGGACTTCGGTTCGCTATCCGTGTTGATACCACAATTCACGTTCCTGAAGGACAGAAGAATCCCAGTCCTTTAGGGCGGGGAGTATGTCAAAAGATGCAATATGTTCTAATGTCGGATAACTCCAACCTTAAAAAAAGGAAAGATATACCATGAAAATCCAATCACTATTTACCCTCTTGGTGGTCTGTGCATTCGCGTTTTTGACCATCTATCCTGCAGATGCTGTCATCTACGGCGAACGAGGCGACGACGAAGCAACCATCCCTTGGGTAGAAGGTATTAAGCACTGGGAAGTGGGTCCCGGCGCACAGGTAGAAGTCGTTGGGTCTGAGCTTGAACTCAAATCCGAAGGTAATACCGGGATCTATTTCAATCACCCCGATGTCAACGTTGCTGCGATGACAGACTATGAGTTAGAAGTGTCCGCACGTAAAATCGGCGACGATAGCAAATACTTCCATCTCTTTGTCCGGACGGTTGTACCGACCAAAGATTTCTATTTTGTCGAGGTCAGCTATAACTCCAACACCATCTCGATTTATGAATTTAACGATGGTGCAGGCACTGAGATTACCCCCGGCGGTAACGCTGGACGCCCCAAACGCCCCGATTCAAAGGATACAAAGGGCGGCGAGCACTACCTCCTCACGTTTTCGGCCGAAGGAAATATCCTCAAGTACTCGGTTGATGGCAGATTGTCGATCGTCGTGCAAAACGATAAGTGGAAAACAGGTCCTCCGGGACTCGGCGGACGTGGTGGTCAAGTGAATTACTATTGGGTCCGTGTTGATTCTTTGCCGGAGCAGGGACTGCAGAATATCCCCTCAACAGACAAACAGCTGGCAGTCGAGAGCGTGGGCAAACTGGCGACAACGTGGGCAAAACTGAAACGCGGCTTCTAAGAATAAACACTATTCCTAAGCATAACAAAGGCGAGGCATCTACGGATACCTCGCCTTTTTTTGTGCCCCGCCCCAAACCGGTTCTGTAGGTCGGGTGTCTCGCCCAGCCAAGATTTTGGCAGAAAGTGTTAGATTCTGTTAGATTGTGTTAGGTTGTTGTGGATAACTCCGTTGACACGCGGCTAATGTCATACACCTATCGCCCCTCTGGGGCTAAAGGCAGAATCGAATCACCGGTGACCGATACGTCCGTAATCGTAGGGGCGAGGGAACCTCGCCCGACGGGTTGGGGGACCCAACCCCTACGGATCCAATCTCGCGTCTTCTGCCTGTCCTATCTCTGTGTTCTCAGCGTCTTTGCGGTGAATAATCCTCCCGTTTCACGAAGATCATCTATAGAACGAATACACCTCGATCCCCCAAAAGACACGGATAAGCACCCAACCCCCACCGACCAGATACTCTCCGAACAGCAACCCCAAGAAAAAGGGCAGCGCCTTCCGATAGAGCCGAATACCGCCGACCTTCAGCACGGTCGCCTTAACCGCCCAACTCACAAACACGGAAAACCACAGCCATCCGAAAGTCCAAGGACTGCTCGCAATCGCGTAACCGGCAGGGTGAAAGGGCCAAAGCGGAAACCGTGTGCGAATCGCCCAGAGAAATCCGGTAAAGAGAAATCCCACCGCCATAAAAAGCACGGAGGGGGCATTGGTCTCCGTCGGATTGTAAAGCCAGCTCCGCATGTTGGAATACGCGCCATTTCCCAACCCCACATTGATATTATCACCGCCGCTGCTGTAAGCGAGCGTGAGATACGCCCAAAACGCCGTTAAGATACCCGCGACCGTTGCCAGAACCATCACGCCAATTAAGCGGCGATGGTCCATCTGCGTCGCATCTGCCACCTTGAACCCTTCCAGCGTGTGCGGCATCGGGTGGGCGCGATAACCGCGATTGAACGTATAATAAAACCCCATCATCACCAAGCTCCCTGCCGGAATACGACGGGTGCCGAGGGTGTCCGTGATAAAATGACGTGGATTGACAAGGAACATCTCATTCGTCGGTGGACCCACCTCTGCACGGATACGACCCACAGCGATCGCCAATAGGTAGTAGGTGAAAAAATAGAGACCCGCCATCCAGAGCGTCATCCCGCCGTAATACGAAAATACCAATAAAAAGATGATCCCGCCCGTCAATCCCAATACCGCCCACCGATACTTCATCGGTTCATTCTCTTCGCCGGGCTGGTCCCGCCAAAGGTTCTTGAAAATCGAAATAAAGTAGCGCCGTCCGCCATAGAGGGCAAAACAGGCGATCGCGAAAAAAGCACCGATACTTTGTGGTCCCTCATACGGGAAACCCGGAAGACTGGAAAGCCCTAACGCGCGTCCCAAGATGCGCTCTGCCTTCCAAAAGAGGAAGAAGAACCATAGCGAGAAGGACATCTCCAACGGCATCAGAAACCCCAAGCCAAGTCCAAAGGGAAGCGTATACAGCGGTGTCCACCCCATCGCATTCCACGGTTTCTCCGTAAAGAACTGACCAATCTCCGCTTTGCGCACAGGGATCTCCGGGAACGCGGGGAACAGGACATGCAAGCCGTTGATGAGGTCAATCCCGCCTGCGACGGCAAATCCGAGCCACAGCATCTTGGATTTGAACAGGCTTCCATCGGAACGGGTCATCTCCAACGGCAGCTGAACAATCGGATACGCCAACCGTTCTCGGAGGATCCACTGCCGACGTAGAATGGCGTCCATGCAGATCATCACCCAGATCAGGACGGTTAAAAGGACTGTCCACCATAGAATTGGGCGGAGCCACGGTAGGAGGTGTGCTCTTGTGTAGGGCGTGCTCTGACCCTCGTAAAAATCGAGTAGGCTTAATGGATCGTTCAACGTCAGCCAAGGGGGCAGGTATCTCCAGAAGAGCGTCTTCCACTCATTTTCAGGCGTGGCGAACCAGAAGCCGTGCGATAAGGTTGGCGCGACGGTTTGCATCATGTCGTGACCCGCAATCGCTGAAGAGAGCGAGAGCATCATGTAGATGGTCATCAGCTCGCCTTGCTGCAGGGCAAAACGCGGAAAGAAACGCTTTATCAGTGCGTTGATGATAATCAACACCGTGAGGCTGATAATCACGTTATAGATCAACGACATCGTTGTCGCCAGCGTGCCGATATACTTGACCTCGTTTGTGATAATAAAATAGGTGTTGACCGGCATCAGTGCCAACGCGATCACAACGGCGCGAAACGTTAATCCCTTATTTGAGGTTTGATTACCAATCGGTTGTTCAGTCATAATGAGAGTATTCGTTTGTAGGGGGTTCTTGGCGGTTGCAGCTTTATCAGAATATTCCGTTCTAAAACCCCGTCATTTATGGCGGGGATACAGAACGGCAAACCCCGTTAGTTAGTCAAAAAAGTTGAAATTGCAGGTGAAAAATGGTATAATCCCCACCAGAAACGGACTCACCCTTGAAAACTATTAGCAATGGTTTTCCCACTCTCCGACGGGAGCGTGTTGTGGTATGTCCGTCTCGTCAAAGTTGCCCGTGAGGGCAGTGGGCAGGGCGTTGTCCATTGCGTTAGCGATATGTAAGACGGACTTCGGTTCGCAGTCGTGTTTGACCGCACAATTAAGCAACCTATCGGGATGGGACATAAGAATCTCCACCCTTTAGGGTGTGGGAGTACGTCAAGAAGTCCGCCGTGAGCAACAATAATCGTTGTTCCCTACAACATTTGTTGTGCGTTATCCGCAGGGGCAACCCTTGTGGTTGCCCAATTTTCCTTCCACTGTCGCCCCTCTGGGGCTTTAGGATTGGGCAAGATGCCCAACCTACGGGTGTGATGGGTCTCTGAATCGTAGGTTGGGTAGAGCGCAATGATCTGACCGACAGCCCGTTCGGCTTGGATTGACAAATCCAAGCCAGATCCGTGAAAGCCCTGTGGATTTGCCAATCCACAGGGAGCAGTTAAATAAAAGAGAGTGGTGAAGTAACACATAGGTTGGGGAACCCAGCCCATGCGAATTGAACCGTGCATCACGATGCCATATTGCGCTCCGCTGGAGTGCGGGGGTAGACGTATTGCGCTGCTATAAACATGTTGCCCCTCTGGGGCTAAACGATCCGTCCTCCCGTTTTCTCGTCTCCGTCCGTTGCGTCATTGCGCCCTTGCGTTAGATTTCCTCCACGCATCACGTTTCCCGAAAATCAACGATAAAAAGAATACACCCCAATATCCCAAAACAGCCGTATCAAGACCCAAGCACCCCCAATGATAAATTCACCCAGCAAGATCCCCAAAAACAGCGGAAACACCTTGCGATATAGGCGGATGCCCCCAACCTTCAACAAGATAGCTTTTATCGCCCAACTCACAAAGATCGAAAACCAGAGCCACCCAACCGTCCAGCTACTGCTGCCGATGAGATAACCCGCCGGATGGAAGGGCCAAAACGGAAACCGTGTCCGTAACCACCAGAGCAATCCCGTAAAGCAGAAGCCTACCCCCATGAAAGCCACGGCGGAGAAGTCCGTCCCCATCGGGTGGTAGAGCCAACCTTGCAAGGCGTTATACCCACCGACCCCGAGATCGCTCACCGTGCCGATGTCATACCCGACAACCAGATACGCCCAGAACGCCGCGAGAACCCCCACCACCGTCGCCAAGAGCATTGCCCAAACCAGGCGGCGCGAATTCATATCCGCAGCGTCCGCCACTTTGAATCCCTCAAGTGTGTGCGGCATCAGATGCGCCCGGGACCCTCGATTAAACGTCATATAGAGCCGGGTCATGGTCAGGGTACCGGGAGATAGCGGGCGACTGCCAAATACATCCGTGAGAAACTGGTGTGGCGTGGCACTGACCTCGTTTGTCGGAGGACCCACTTCAGCACGCACCCTTGCGATACTTATCGCCAGCAGGTAGTAGATCAGGAAGTAAACCCCCGCTATCCAGAGCGACATCCCACCCTTATACGAGAAAGCGAGCAGAAAAACTATCCCACCGATTAGACCCAGGACCGCCCACCGATACCGCATCGGCTCCTGCGCCTCGCCGGGCGTATTCCGAAACAGGTTCTTGAAGAGGGCGATAAAGTAGCGCCGCCCGCCGATCAGGGCAAAACAGCCAATCGCCAGATAACCGCCCATCACCTGCGCCCCACGATACGGGAAAAGCCGCAGACTCTTGAGTCCAAGTGCTTCGCCCAACACATATTCCAGCTTCCAGAACAGGTAGAAAAACCAGACGGAAAAGGACATCTCTAACGGCATCAAGAAAGCCAAGCCTACTGCGAAAGAGAGGATATAGACCGGCACCCAACCGACAGCGTTCCACGGTTTTTCGGTAAAGAATTGACCAATCTCAGCGTGACGAATGGGGATCTCAAGAAACGAGGGCACCAATGCGTGTATCCCATTGATTAGATCGATCCCTCCAGAAATTGCAAATCCGAGCCACATCATCTTCGACTTGAATAGCCGTCCATCAGTCCGTGTGATTTCCAGTGGCAACTGAACGATGGGATATGCCAACCGTTCCCGTTCAATCCACTGCCTGCGAAGCAGTATATTCAGGCAGATCATCACCCAGATGAGCACCGTCAGAAACACCGTCCACCAGAGGATTGGACGCAGCCAATCCCGGAAATGCACTCCTGCGTGAAATGTGCTATCCCCCTCATAGAAGCCCGTCAGACTCGACAAATGGTCCATTACGAGCCATGGGGGCAGGTGTCTCCAGAACAGTTCCTTCCACTCATTTTCGGGTGTGGCAAACCAGAACGCGTCGGGAATCGTCGGCACCACCGTCTGCATCATATCGTGACCCGCGATCGCCGAGGAGACAGAGAGCATCACGTAGATGGTCAGAAACTCGCCTTGGGTGAGCGCAAAGCGCGGCAGGAAACGCTTAATCAGGAAGTTGACGGGGAGCAGCACCATCAAGGTGATAATCACATTATAAATGAGCGAGATGGTGGTCGGCAGTGTGCTCCAATACTTGAGATGGTTCGCCATTATACAGTAACTATTGACCGGAATCAATGCCAATCCGAGAATAACCGCTCGGAGCGTCACGCTCGGATTTGATGTCTTTGTCTTATGGTCGATAGCCATAGTATTGCGTCTGAGGTCGGGCTGGGAAGTCTGACCTATGGGGATTGGGGCTAAGTTTTTAGATATAGGTCAAAAAAGGGGCAACCCTTGTGGTTGCCTTCGGTCATGCTCGTAGGTCGGGCATCCCCGGTCACGGGATCCTCTCGGACTTGCCCGACGGAATTGTGGTTGACCTTCGTAGGGAACACAGATCTACGTCCCCTTGGATAGCGGACAAAAATCCTATCTCCCCGTCACACATCGGCAGATCCGGGATGAGACAACTCAACGGGAAAGCCGTAGGGTGTATCGTTGCGGTCAGCCGTCAGGGGCCAGCTCTGTCCACCCAAATTCTGAAATGATTCGTACCGACCGCAAAGCCATAGGAACATTTCCGCCACCTTAATAACATCGCGGAACAACTCGACGTAACCGTAATCTCCGGTAGGTCCCCCGGCGTAATTGGCTGAAGCAAAATCGAACGCCGGCTCAATAATCCAATCCCGCTTTGGCGGGGTTGTGCGCCAATAGAAATACTTGAGCAGGTTACGAATGCCCGAAGCGGTTGAAGGTCCGCGGCGATGCCAGATGTGATAGACGGTGATGAAAATCGAGCCGGCGGGCGCGGTTGTCGGTATCGCGCCGCGGATGCCATCTAGATGGAACATAAACTTGCCTTTGTTGCGTATCAGATGCGAGCCCGGCACAATCTGCGTGGGCCCCATTTCGAGGGGCGTATCTTGAGGATAGTAGAACACCTGCAAGAAGTTCAGTTCGGGTGTATAGCGATAGTTGCCGTCCACATGCCAAACACCACCCATCACTGGAAATTCCTGCGCCTCCTTTTCCGCCGTCATCGGGCAGCTCACCCGATGATTCGCCATCTTAATCGGTAGATGAAAATCGGCGCCGAGAAGCGAGCGTAGGACACCCCCGACAGTTGGGTTGACAATCACATTCTCGACAAACCAGTCTTCGTGTACGATGCCTTGGGGTTCCGGGACGGGATACCGATCACAGTATTCTATCGTCTTCCGGTTAATCTCATCAGGCACCACACCCTCAAACATCAAATAGCCGGTCTTGCAAAATTCCAGCACCTGACTATCCGTCAATGTCGGCTCACAATCGTAGGTTTCCTGTTCCAATATCTGCACGGCTAACCCCTATCGTTCCAAAATAAATTCAAAACCGAGACCATACACCTCTTTTTCATCCACAGCGAGTAGAGACAGATTGGGGAATGAAATAATCCGCCAACCGTCTGTTACGGCGTCTAATACCGTCTGGTAGGGCCAATCCTCCGAGTCAGGGGGGCAGGCTATCCGCTTTCCACCTTCGATCCGCATCATGCCCACCACCTGCGATTCGGGCGAGGTATTTCTGGCTTGTAGATAGAGGATATCCTGTGGTTTGTTGCTCGTTTGCCCTATTAGATCCGTGATACCCCGGCAGAGTTGGGTTGGTGTCAACTCACCCCGTTGCAGTTCAGCCATCAGCGAGTTCATAATCTCTTTTTGTGTTTCAGTCATCCGGTTTTGCCTCATCCTACACACAATATTCTAACCTAAGTTGCTAGTTGTCAAACCCGCTCGGCTCCGACTCCGCCGAGAGTCTAAAGCAACTTAGATAGACATATCCAAGCCCCCTCTGTTAATGAACTAATGAACCAATGAACCCAACAGTTGCTGCCTCAATGAGATGATAATGGAGGGCATCATCTGTCAACGGTTTCCGAGTTGAGAATTGGAGAGGAGAGGGGAGGGTTGCGTTCACGGGAAGTGATACGTGAGAGAGAAAATTCGAGGGCATCATCACAGCGACCATTATGCCAATGTCTTCAGGCTGTCGTCGTTGAGCGGCTGTAATGGCGTGAAATCGCGATTATTGTGATACCAGTCACGCTCTGTACCGGTGCAGGTGTTGCTAACAGCGTTGTAGTTCAAATACATGATCGCCCGTCGCCAAGGGGAGACATTGTTGGATGAGCCATGCACGACATTGCAATGGCAAAAACAAACAGACCCCGCGGGACCTATCAACGCTTCGATACCACTTTCTCCTGCCAGCTGCTCTAGAGTGGGACGATCAATATGGTGCAAAGCATAGCCCTTCGCGTCCTTGTGGGGTTTAGAGTCGAGGAGGCCATACGTATGTGAGCCCGGCACGACCAGTAATGGCGACGTAACCGCTGTGCAATCGTCGATAAACACGGCTGCCATAATACACTTCGGTTCCATCATTCCGTCGATACGATGCCACGGTGGGTAATCTTGGTGCCAGTCCCACGCCGCTCCGTCCCCGAACCCCTGTTTGGGGTTAAGACGGCTCTGATGGAGATACACATCGTCACCCAAAAGTTGGCGGACCGGGTTCAGCAGGCGTGGAAGCAGCGGGAGATACCGGAACGGTTCGGAATAGACATGCGCCCCGAATGCGAGCCTGACGGAGTTCGGGTCATCTTTCTCAGGTATCACCTCCGGACCCCGGCGACTGAGGATCTCCGGCATCACCCCCTGCAGGACCCCTACCTCATCTTCCTCCAATAAACTTGGGAAAAACAGATAGCCCTGTTGATTAAAGCGTGCAATTTGGGCGTCGTTGAGTTTCATGGTATCTATCTCATTTTGCGGTCAAAACCTCGCTGCTATAGTAGGGAACGCAGATCTGCGTTCCCTACCACTGAAATCTTTCTGCGTCCCCTGCCACTAGTGGGCTTTCAACGCGCCCCATATCGTCGCTAACTTTTCCCGTGGATCGACCGAAAACTTCGCAGGGAAGGGCCAACCGGGCGGCTGATAGGCCTCATTTTCGATTTCCCCTGCACCCGCGCCGCCGTTCCAACCACCTATGGTATAAATCTTGCCATCTGCAACAGCAGTCCCAAAACTGCCTCGCGCAGTGGGCATCGAGTCCATACGCCTCAATTTGTTTTCCTCTGGCGAGTATTCCCAGACATCGTCGTAAAATACAAGGTCCGGATCATTACCGCCTCCCTTTATTCCTCCTTTGCCCTTAAATTTCTCGCCTCCCATGACATAAATCATGCCGCTATTGACGAAGGCGGCGGCGAAATTATGAACGGGTCTTTGTATCTTGGCTTTGGGTGTCCAAATCTCCGTTTTGGTGTCGTATTCGTCCACGTCCGTGGTTGACACCTTATGCGTGAAATCGGTTGCACCACCAAAGATATAAATCTTACCTTTGCCCGGAACAGCGGCACCGGCTGCCCCCCATCTCGGATTCGGCATATCCGCTTTCTGTTCCCAAGCGTCGGTCACAGGGTTGTATACCTCGATCGCCGGGGAGGGAAAGAAGACATCGGTTGCACCACCAACGGTATAAATCTTGCCGCTCAACACGACGGTGACGGGAGCGATTCGCGGCGTTAGCATGTCCGCTTTCCTCTCCCAAGTATCAGTCTTCGGGTCATACACTTCTACTTCCGCCAGAGGTGCGATGCCGTCACGGGTTCCGCCGATAACATAGACCTTTCCGTCCAAAGAAACCGCGGTGTGCCGCACTCGACCTGTCGGTATAGGTTTCTTTTCGACCCACTTGTCCTTTGCTATGTCATACTCTTCATTTTTAGAGATCTCAGGGGTATCGTCTTGTCCACCGATTGCGTAAATCTTCATGCCAACGGCAGCAGCCTCAACTCCCCACCTATGCGTTGGCATCGGCTTTAGTTCCTTCCATGCCGCAGAGCTGAGTGTGGCAAAGCTAAGGCTAATCAGTCCACATAACATCAGCCCTACTAAGGTTTGATGACTTGTCCGCTTCATGGTATCTACCTCCTCTATCAGGTTGAATTTAAGCGACCTTCGGAGCGCCTCAACCGAGAGGCTGCTCCAACTTCAGGACCAGTTACACCTCGCAAAAATAGATTCGCTATTGATGCCTCTTAAGCTTTCCCCATATGGTTGCCAGTTTGTCTTGGGGGGCGACCGAAAAGTTCTTAGGGAAGGGCCAACCGGGCGGTTGATAGACTGCTACTCCAATTTCGTCACCGGCACCACCCGCCCAACCCGCGATGACGTAAATCTTTCCTTCTAGAACGGCAGTTCCAAAACTGGACTTTGCCTTCGGCATGGCTGCGTCACGTTTCCATTTATCCGCTCCTGGGTCGTATTCCCAAACATCGTCGTAGAATTTCCAATCCGGGTCATTAATACCCCCATCAACGCCGCCTTTACCCTTCCATTTCTGACCGCCGATGACATAAATCTTGCCGCTATTGACAAAACTGGCGGAAAAATTGTGAAGCGGGCGCTGCATCTTGGCTTTGGGTGTCCACGTCTCCGTTCTGGTGTCGTATTCGTCCACCTCTGTGGTTGAGTTTTCGCGGGTGAAATCGGTCGCGCCACCAAAGATATAAATCTTCCCCTTTGACGTAATGCTCGCACCGGCTGCGCCCCATCTCGGATTGGGCATGTCCGGCTTCTGTTCCCATGTGTCCGTCGCGGGGTTGTATACCTCGATCACCGGAGACGGAAAGAAGAGGGCGGTCGCGCCGCCGATGACGTAGATATTCGAGCTCATTGCGACCACCATCGGAGCGATTCTCGGAGTCGGCATCGCTGCTTTCATTGTCCAGACATCCTTTTTCGGATCATACTCCTCGACTCTTGCCACGGGATCAATTCCATCAAATGTTCCGCCAAAGACGTAAATCTTTCCTTTGAAGGTAACCGCGGCGTGCATCACCCTGCCGCTTGGTATCTCCTTTCCCTCGTTCCATTTGTTCCTTGCGATGTCGTACACTTCCACTTTTGAGATCTTGGGACTATCATCTTGACCAGCGATAGCGTAGACCTGATCGTCCACGGCGGCAGCGGCTAATCCCCATCGACCTGTTGGGACAGCCTCGACTTCACGCCAGTCTGCAAAGCTTACCGCCGAAAAGCCGAACAGGCCACATAACAACAATCCCGCTAACAACTGGTATACTGACCGTTTCATGTTACACACCTCCTGTAAAAGATTTAGTTTGGCTCCTCTTCAGAGAACCGCCGCTTTCCGAGTTGAGTGCTAGCTGTCCGCTAAAATAGATTTGCTACTGACGCCGTTTAATCTCTCCCCATATCGTCGCTAGCTTGTCTTGGGGGGTGACCGAAAACGCCTTAGGGAAGGGCCAACCGTCGGGCGTATAGGCTTCCATCTCTAGCCGTGGTCCGCCTGCCCCGTGACCACCGACCGCATAAATTTTCCCGTCAAGCACCGCGGTTGCCAAAGTCGACCGTGGGGTTGGCATCTGATCCTTTAGCCTCGACCACCTATTCTTGTCTAAGTCGTATTCAAAGACCGTCCAATGCACGATCCATCCCTCGACATTTTGCCCGTCTTTGTCGTTGCCGCTAAAGGTCTTCCCCCCAATGGCATAAGCCTTCCCACTGTTGACGAAACTCGCTGACATATCGAAAAATTTAAGCGGCATATCCGCTTTCTCCGTCCAGGTGTCGGTCTTCGGGTCATATTCCTCTGTCAGGTCGGTATACTTTTGATGCGTATTATCTACAGCCCCGCCACAGATGTAAATCTTGCTCCGTGCTGCAAAAACGCCCGCACCCCATCTCGGGTTAGGCATATCCGCCTTCTTCTCCCACGTATCGCTTACAGGGTCATAGACCTCAACCGCAGCGGACGGAAAGAAGAAAGAGTCCGCACCGCCGATGACATAAATCTTGCCGCCGACTACCGCCGTGAGCGTCGCCATCCTCGCGGAAGGCATATCGGCTTTGGGCGTCCACGTGTCGGTTTTCGGGTCGTATTCATCGGTCAATGGAACCGCTTGGAAATTATCCTCTGTTCCCCCAAAGGCATAAATCTTTCCCCTGACTATCGCACTGCTTACCCGAAATCTGCCGCGCTGCCACTTGCCTTTAACGTCCCACGCATCCCGGACTGGATCATATTCGCCCACAAATTTGCCCGGGGGCTTCAAGTCGTCCTGTCCACCAAAACCGTAAAGTTTCCCATTAAAAGCTTCGACACCTAATCCCCACATACCCACAGCACGGTCGCCTAATTGTGGCAGCTTGACCTTCGGCTCCCATTCTCCCGCAAAACTCATCGTCGAAAAAACCAGCAGCCCGCACACTATCAAGCCTGTTAAAATCATTCGATGTTTCATAGTTAGTTTCTCCCAATTCTCTTTCGCTCATGTTAAGAGACGGTGTAAGAGCAACCGTAGGGAACAACGATTGTTGTTCCCTACCAACAGCTCGGTTTCTCCTATCGTTCTACACTTTCTTTTATTGGTTGCGCTTAATTTCCCCCCACTTCGTCGCCAGCTTGCCTTGAGGCGAGACGGAAAAAGCCTTGGGGAAGGGCCAGCCGTCGGGGGTGTATACCTCTGTTATCCCAGGGATGCCAACATGCCCCCCAATGGCGTAAATCTTCCCGTCCAGAACGGTTGTGGCTAAACTTGCCCGTGGGGTCGGCATCTCGTCTTTCAGCCGTGTCCACTTGTTCTTCTCTACATCGTATTCAAAAACCGTCCAATGATAGCGCCACTTGTCAGATAGGCGTCCATCTCTGTCGTTACCGCCAAATGCCTTTCCCCCGATGGCATAAGCTTTCCCGTTGTTGACGAAACTCACTGACATATCGTGATAGGCGACCGGCATATCCGCTTTCTTGGTCCACGTGTCCGTCTTCGGATCGTATTCTTCCGTTAGGTCGGTATACTTTTGATGACTCTGGTCTACGGCACCACCACAAACGTAAATCTTCCCTCTAGCAGCAAAAGCACCTGCCGCCCACCTTGGGTTAGGCATATCCGCCTTTTTCTCCCATGTGTCGGTTACGGGGTCATAGACCTCGACAGCGGCTGACGGAAAGAAGAAAGATTCCGCGCCACCAATGACATAAATCTTTCCACCCACCACAGCAGTAGCTGTCATCATTCTGGCGGTTGGCATATCGGCTTTAGCGGTCCATGTGTCGGTTTTGGGATCATACTCATCCAAGAAAGGGACCGCTTGGAAATTATCCTCTGTTCCTCCAACGGCGTAAATCTTCCCTCTTATCACAGCACTGTCTAACCGAAATCTGCCCCTCTGCCATTTGTTGAGTTTGGTCCATACGTCTTTATCTGGGTCGTATACATGCACAAATTTGCCCGCAGGCTGCAAATCATCTTGTCCGCCAAAGATGTAAATCTTCCCATTGACTGTTTCAGCACCCAACAACCAAGCACCGCCTGAAATGGCGCCCAATTTTGGGAACGTGGCTTTCTCCTCCCATTTTCCCCCAAAAGCCATTGTCGAAAAACCGAGTATCCCGCATACTATCAATCCTGTTAGCAGGTAACGTGGTATCCGATATTTCATAATGTACACCTCCATGTTTTACTGTATCTGCTTAATTGCCCCCCACTTCGTCGCCAGCTTTTCCCGTGGATCAACCGAAAAGTTCTCTGGGAAGGGCCAGCCGTCGGGGGTATAGACTTCTACCTCTCTGCGGGGACCGTTGTGATGCCCACCAATGGCGTAAATTTTTCCATCCACGGCGGCTGTCGCTAAAGTGCCCCTACCGGTCGGCATCTCGTCGTTGAGCCGTTGCCATTTGTTCTTTTCGACATCATATTCGAATACCGTCCAGTGAAGAACCCACCCTTGAAATTTTGTGCCATCTTTTTCTTTCCCATCGAAGGTCTTTCCCCCAATGATATAGGCTTTTCCACTGTTGACGAAACTCGCTGACATATCGAAAAATTCAATCGGCATGTCGGCTTTCTTCGTCCAGGTGTCGGTCTTTGGGTCATATTCTTCTGTCAGGTCGGTATACTTTTGATGGGTGTTATCCAAGGCGCCGCCAAAGATATAAATCTTCCCTTTGACTACCACCGCCGGCATTCCCCATCTCGGATTGGGCATGTCCGCCTTTTTCTCCCATGTGTCTGATACGGGGTCATAGACCTCGATCACAGCGGACGGAAAAAAGAAAGATTCCGCGCCGCCAATGGTATAAATCTTGCCGCCTACCACAGCGATGGCGAATCCCATTCGCGGGGTCGGCATATTCGCCTTGACCGTCCATGTGTCGGTCTTGGGGTCATATTCATCAACGTTGGGAAGGGTTTCAAAGTTATTGGCGGTTCCGCCGAAGGCATAGATTTTGTTCCGTACCGTGGCAGCGCCGAGCCGGAATCTACCCTGTGTCAGCTTCTTCTTATCCGTCCACTCATCCTTTTCGGGATCATATTCTCTCACGACTTTGCCCGAAGCTACCAAATCATCTTGACCGCCAATGGTATAAATCTTCCCATCCACGACGCTGGCACCGAGTCCCCATATTCCTCCAGAGTGGGCACCAATTTGCGGCATATCTGCTTTCTCTTCCCACTCTCCTGCAAAGCCTATTGTTGAAAAGCCAAGCAGTCCGCACATTATTAAGCCTGTTAAAATGTAATATCTTATCCGGTGTTGCATATTTAACTTCTCCCAATTCTCTTTAGCTCATGTTAAGTAATCGCACAATAGAAATCGTAGGGAACAATGATCGTTGAACCCTACCCAAAGCTCGGTTTCTCCTATCACCTACTTTTATCGTTTTTTTTATTGACGCTGCTTAATCGCGCCCCATTTCGTCGCTAGCTTGCCTTGGGGAGAGACGGCAAAAGCCTTGGGGAAGGGCCAACCGTCGGGGGTGTAGACTTCCACTTCTCTCCGGGGACCGTTGTTATGCCCGCCAATGACGTAAATCTTTCCATCCATGACGGTTGACGCTAAAGTCCCCCTGCCGGTCGGCATCTCGTCGTTAAGCCGTTGCCACTTGTTTTTTTCGATGTCATATTCCAGCACCGTCCAGTGAAGAATCCAGCGTTCAACCTTTGGGCCATCTTTGTCTCTCCCATCGAAGGTCTTTCCCCCAATGATATAGGCTTTTCCACTATTGACGAAGCTCGCCGCCATATCGAAAAATTTAATCGGCATATCGGCTTTCTTCGTCCAGGTGTCGGTCTTCGGGTTATATTCCTCCGTCAGGTCGGTATACTTTTGATGGGTGTTATCCACAGCACCGCCAAAGACATAAATCTTTGAGGCAACGGCGACAGTTGATATTCCCCATCTTGGGTTTGGCATGTCCGCTTTCTTCTCCCATGTGTCCGATACGGGGTCGTAGACCTCAACGGCACCGGACGAAAAGAAGAACGATTCCGCTCCGCCAATGGTATAGATTTTCCCTCCTACCACAGCGGCGGAGAGCCCCAACCTCGCGGTGGGCATGTCCGCTTTCTTCGTCCACGTGTCGGTCTTGGGGTCATACTCCTCTACCGTCGGGAGCGCTTCAAAATTATTGGCGGTTCCCCCGAAAGCATAGATCTTTCCCCTGACCATTCCGGTAGCGATTCGAAATCGCCCCGTTGGAATGTTCTTTTTCTCCGTCCATTGGTCCTTACCTAGGTCGTACTCTGTCACTCTTTTACCCGCGGCCGGTAAATCATCTTGCCCCCCAATGGCATAAATTTTCCCATTGACTGTTTCAGTCCCTAAGCCCCATCGTTGCCTTAATAGAAGCGCTTTTGGTTCCCATTTTCCCGCGACACTGGTCGGGGGAAAACTAAAGAGCCCACATGTTATCAATCCTATTAAAATGTAATGTGTGATTCTCTGTTTCATGATTTACACCTCAAGGTTTTTACTGATTTTGCTTAATCCGCCCCCATACTGTCGCCAGCTTGCCTTGGGGAGAGACCGAGAAGGCTTTAGGAAATGGCCAACCGTTAGGGGTATACGCTTCCACTATTGCCGTGGGACCACAACAACCGCCCTCCCAACCGCCGATAGCGTAGATTATTCCATTGACAACGCTGGTGGACAGAATTGACCGCTCAGTCGGCAGGTCATCGTTGAGCCTCGTCCATTTGTCTTTCTCTACATCATATTCAAAGACGGTCCAGTGGAGTGTCCATCCATCGTTCAATCTTCCATCGTTGTTCCGACCCTCCCACTTCTGTCCGCCAATGGCATAAATCCTCCCACTGTTGACAAAGCTGAAGCCTACATTAAAGTAGTCGATTGGCATATCCGATTTCTTCGTCCATGTGTCTGTTTTCGGCGTATACATCTCCATCGTATCGGTATATTTCTGATGGCTGTTATCAACCGCTCCGCCGGAGACATAAATCTTGGAGGCTGCCGCGACAGCAGATATACCCCATCTCGGATTGGGCATGTCCGCTCTCTTTTCCCAGGTATCGGTTAAGGGATCGTAAACTTCGACTGCACCCGATGGAAAGAAGAACGATTCTGCCCCGCCAATGGTATAGATTTTCCCACCTACCACAGCGGCAGTGAGCCCCAACCTCGCGGTGGGCATGTCCGCTTTCTTGGTCCATGTGTCGGTCTTGGGGTCATATTCCTCTACCGTTGGGACTGCTTCAAAATTATTGGTAGTCCCCCCGAAAACATAGATCCTCCCTCTGACCACACTGGTAGCGAGTCGAAATCGACCCGTTGGCATGGACTTTTTCTCCGTCCACTGGTCCTTCTCCGGGTCGTACTCCGCCACTTTTTTACCTGCGACCGGTAAATCATCTTGCCCGCCAATGGCATAAATCTTCCCACTGACCGTTTCCGTTCCCAATCCCCATCGTTTCCTTAGCAGGGGTGCTTTTTCTTCCCACTTTCCTGCGAAACTGGTCGGGGGAACACCAAAGAGCCCACATGCTATCAATCCTATTAAAATGTAATGTGTGATACTCCGTTTCATGATTTACACCTCCACGTTTTTTATTGATTTTGCTTAATCGTCCCCCATACTGTCGCCAGCTTGTCTTGGGGAGAGACCGCGAAGGTTTTAGGAAATGGCCAACCGTCGGGCGTGTAGACTTCCACTTTATCTCTATCCCCACAACAAGTGCCTTCCCAACCTCCAATGGCATAAATTTTCCCATCTACCACGGATACACCTAAAGTCGACCGTGGGGTTGGCATATCTTCCTTGATTTCCCATCTGTCTTTCTCGGGGTCATATTCAGTCACTGTCGTGTACATCGTCCAATCGGTTGGGCCCTCTGCCAAATTTTGAAACCCGCCTTTTCCTTTCCATTTCTGTCCTCCAATGGTATAGATCTTGCCACTGTTGACAAAAGCCGCGCCATGACCATGAAAATCTCGCCGCATTTTGGCTTTAGGGATCCAGGTGTCTGTCTTGGTGTCGTATTCCTCTACTAGGTCGGTCGCCTTTTGATGACTGATATCCACTGCCCCGCCAAAGACATAAATCTTTGACAACACCGCCGCGGCAGCTAGGTTCCATCTCGGATTCGCCATATCAGGTTTCTGCTCCCAAGAGTCGGTTGCAGGGTTGTAGACCTCGACCGCCCCGGTTGGGAAGAAGAAATCTGCTGCCCCGCCAATAGCATAAATCTTCCCGCCGACCACGACGGCGGCTAACCCCATTCTCGCCGTTGGCATGTCCGCTTTCTTTGTCCAGGAGTCCGTTTTGGTGTCGTATTCTTCTACCGTTGCTAGAGCTTGAAAATTATTGGGTGTTCCGCCCATGACATAAATCTTCCCACCGACCGCAGCAGTAGCGAGCCGAAATCGACCCGTTGGCATGGACTTTTTCTCTGTCCACGCATCCCTCTCTGTGTCGTATTCCTCCACTTTTGAGACTTCGGGCGTATCGTCTTGCCCTCCAATGGCATAAATTCTCTGGTTTACTACACTAGTGGATAAGCCCCATCTTCGGGTTGGCATGCGGTTTTCCCCCACCTCCCACGTTCCCGCAGAGCTTACTGCCGAAAAACCAAATAGCCCATATAATATTAATCCTGTCAGAATCCAGTTTTTTATTATATGCTTCATTACGCATTCTTCCTTGATTTTGATTAAATGATTTTCTCAAATGGAGATTAACGCTTCTAACGCATTATTAGAAGGTTTGTGGGCATATCGATTGAATACGGCTACAAACCGAATTTTCATGGGCTGTGCTTAATCTTCCCCGTGTTGTCGCCAACTTACCTTGGGGAGAGAAGAAATTTCTCAGGGAATCGCCATAAAGACAGTACCTACCGTAGTTTCTTGTGTCGCAGGTCTCAAAAAACATCCTTTTGAAACCCCGCCTCACGTCGACTTTTGCCGTCCGGGGGCAATGAACCACGATCACAAAAAACAAAATCATTTTATCAGACATTATTGCCTTTGTCAAGTTAAAATAGATCCCTAAGAAACTGGCGAAGATTGCTCAATTTTAGGTGGTTTAATCGTTCAAAAGGATTGATTTCTAACTCGGTTTATGCTACACTAAACTCACAATCGATAAATACCACATCACAGGATAGAGGATGGATTTTGCTTATGTTTGAAGCAAAGCTAAGATCAAAGATCAGCGCGATACTCTCACCCCTTGCACAGGCAATCGTATCGCTCGGCATCACTGCGAATATGATCACGCTGTTCGGTCTGCTCGTTAATTTGGTGGCTGCCTACTGTTTAGCGACTGAACGGTTGGTGGCGGCGGGGCTGTTAATTTTATTCGGAGCGAGTTTCGATATGATAGATGGTGCTGTTGCGCGTGCGAGAACGTCGACCAACTCTTCGGGAGCACTGCTGGATTCCGTGATTGACCGGTATTCTGAGGCGGTGATATTCCTTGGTGCCCTTATCTATTTTCATCATTTACAGAACTTCTTCGGGGTGGTATTGGTTTTCGCAGCGGTGATTGGGTCGATACTTGTCAGCTATGTCCGCGCTAGAGCGGAAGGACTCCAAATTGAGTGCAAGGTTGGATTGATGCAAAGACCCGAAAGGATTGTACTGTTAGCGTTAGGTGTGTTGATACAGGGGGTTATCCCGGATCAGTATACATTCCTGCAATCAAAGGGGATGATCCTCTTCGGTGTATTCGCACTGCTTGCCGTGACCGCGCATATCACCGCTATCCAACGACTCGTCTTCTCTTTTTACAAACTGAGCGATCATTGAGTCAGTGGTCGCCAAACCCACACCGCTCACATACCCTCCGACTGCCGCTTGCGGATCAAACTCGGAATCAGCGACACGATAACGATGAAAACGCCTGCCCCCGCGAGGTAGATTAACGTCTTCTTGATATTCCCCTCACCGACGTTCACCGCGGCCCCCAACTGGACGTAGGCAGCGGTGCCGGGCAACATGCAGATCCATGAGACAAAAAAGTAAGTGGCAAATCGTATCTTCGTGAGCCCATAAGCGTAGTTCTGCAAGTTAAACGGAAAGAGTGGGACGAGCCGAGTAATCATCAGCATCCGCCATCCCTGCCTGTGCACCCCCTCATCGATCCGTCGAAACTGTGCGTTACCTTGGACCCATCCCTCCACTATGCCGCGAGCAACGTAACGAGCGATCAGAAAGGCACATGAGACGCCGATTATTGCCCCGATAGAGGCGTAGACAACCCCCCAGACGGGCCCAAAGGCAAGACCAGAAAGCATTGTGACGGGCAAACCGGGCAGAAAGAAAACGGTCGCAATAATGTAAAAGCCTATGTACACCAAAGGAGCGATGACACCGAAACTGTTGATTTTCTCTTTGATTTTTGGGATATTGTCGCGCTTGAGGTATTCTGTCACACCATAATGACTTAATAGACTATACGCACTAACAATGACAATAATAACGATAATAATCTTCACAAGGTTCCGTTTCATAGCGTTTCAATCCCTTCGTAATTGTTGTCAAATCCAGTGAAATCAGATCCGTTTTACGGAGTGGAGTCTGAACCTATGGACAGGCATTAGATTACAGTCATTTATTTTATCCTTAGATACGGAGGTACAAAATGTCCAAAACTTACAGCGCAGCCGTCATCGGGGCGACAGGCAAGGGCGGATACGGACATCGCCTAGATACTGCATTTGATATCGATGATGTCGAACTGGTCGCTATCGCTGACCATGACCCCGAAGGACTTGCGGATGCCGGCGAACGGTTGGGTGTTTCTCGACTCTACCGTGACTACCGGCAGATGCTTGAGACGGAAAAGCCCGACTTCGTCAGTATTGCGCCGAGTTGGGTCACAGACCGTGTCCCCATGATTGAAGCCGCTGCGGCGGCGGGGTGCCACATCTATTGTGAGAAACCGGTGGCGGGCAGCCTCGCCGAGGTCGATGCCATCGTCGCCGCCTGCCAGCGCGCAAAGGTAAAGATGGCGGTCGCCCATCAATGGCGTGCGATGCTCCCAATCCAAAAAGTAATCGAAGACGTGAAAGCCGGTAAATTCGGAAAATTGCTCCGTGTCCGCACCCGTCCGAAAGACGACAGCCGAGGTGGCGGCGAAGAACTGCTCCTACACGGGACACATCTCTTTGATCTGATGATGGCTTTCACCGGTGAACCGCGCTGGGCAAGTGGACACATCACTATGGACGACCGAGATGCCACAACGGACGATACACGGGAGGGCAACGCCCCCGTCGGTCCTATCATCGGCGATTCCATCTCCGCGGTATTCGGCTTCGACAACGGTGTGCGCGGGTTCTTCGACTCTACCGCCGGTTTGGCTATTCCCAACCAATCCAATTTTGACAACCTCTACGGGCTGTCCCTCGAATGCGAGCGAGCTGCGTTGGAACTCCGCGAACCGGGCGATGTCTACATCTATCCGGCACCGCGGGTGTTGCCTGACCTCCAAGATCTCGCTTGGGAAAAGGTCTGGATGCCGGAGTGGCATGAGCGTCCTGAACATGCGCCGCCTCTGCTGCGGAAGAACTGGCTGTCCATAGGTAACAAAATCCTTGCTCGGGACCTGATCGATGCCGCCGAGACCGACCGCGAACCGCTCTCTAGTATTCGGATGGTCCGTTTCGTAAACGAAATGGTTCAAGGGGTTTACAGTTCACACCTGCTCTCCGGTCAGCAAATTGCTATTCCTCTAACCGAACGTGCCCATCCGCTCGGTGAATTGTAAAAGCAGTGCCTATTCTGTCTCCCTATTTCTACTGAAACCTTCGGCACAAACCAACAATAAAATCAGTACGCCTTGAATAATTAGAAATAGTTCCCTCGGTACGTTCGTTAAAATCTCGATATCCAATGCCCCCTTGTTCAATGCGCCGAACAGGAGCGCGGCGAAAAGGATACCGTAGGGGTGGTTCCTCCCAAGCAGTGCGACCGCAATGCCGGTGAACCCGAAACCGGGGGAGAAGTTATCAAGGAAACGATGGCGATAACCCATTACCTCCCACACCCCAGCAAAACCTGCGATCGCCCCACTCAACGCCATCGTCCAGACCGTCACGCGACGCACGTTAATCCCCGCGTAGGTGGCGACCTCTGCGGCATTGCCGACAAAGCGAATCTCATATCCCCATTTGGTGCGCGTCAATAAAAATTGTGTCAGTCCAATCAGTCCAAACGCAAAAAACAGCGTGATGTTTACGGGGTTGCTTGGCAGAAACGCCGACGAAAGGGCAGATAGTCGTGGCAGCTGCGCTGCTTCGTGAATCAAGGGGGTGTGCGGCGTCATCTGATCCGGTGCCTTATAGACCTCGGTGACAAGGTAATTTGTCAACGCGATTGCTATAAAGTTCAGCATGATGGTGTTGATGACTTCATGCACACCGTAACGCGCTTTGAGTACCCCCGGTATAGCTCCCCACAATCCCCCTGCGAGGGTTGCAGAAGCCAAGCAAGCGGGTATGATAACCCAGTCGCCTCCCCAGTTCAGGTTAAACCCGACCCATGCTGCGGCGAACCCTGCAAGGTAGAGTTGTCCTTCACAGCCGATATTGAAAAGCCCTCCCTTAAACCCAAGTGTAACCGCTAGCCCGGTAAAAATTAAGGGAGTTGCGTTGAATAGAATATAACCAAAATCGTCCAGAGTGCCGAAGACGCTCTGCCATAAGAGTCCATAAACTTCAAATGGACTCTCACCGAACAACAGGATTAAGACACCGCCGAGCAGAAACGCAGCGAAAAGCGCGAGCAGGGATGGCAGCACACGAAGTGGTACATCGCCTGTAAAATGTGAGAGGTGAGAGGTTATGTGCGATGCGTAATCTGCGAGTTTGCTCATTCTCCGTTCCGAGAGTCTCCGACCTGTTATTTTGACAATGCTGCTAACAAGCGCGTCACATCCGCACTACCGTTATAGAGATGGGTTGAAATCCGCATCCGACCGAATTCGCCCCAGCACAGCACACCCATCTCAGCTAGCCGCACCTGCATCGCGTGTGCATCTTCAACTAGGAAGCACGTGTTCCCGGATCGTGCCGATCGGGTCTGTGGACTGATAACCGTAAACCCCAGTTTTTCCAGTCCGGTGCTCACTAACTCAGACAGTGTCCGGGCATGGTCAGAGATTCGCTCGATTCCAATCGAGAGCAGTACCTCCAACGCTCGGTCTAGGTGCATCACCACCAGCATCGACGGGTTGCCTGGTTCCAGACGTTCGGGCATCGGCTGCTCCTCGACTTCCTGTGCGCGTTCCGCCTCTTGGGGGGGCCATACCACTAGGTTATGCCAGCCGAAACTGGTTGATGCAATCTGTCCTTCCGCCCGTTCACTCAGATACATCGGGGCTACGCCGTGGGTGGCGAGCAACCACTTGTAGCTGCTGCTCACGGTCAAATCGGTCAACTCAGCAGGAACATTCACAACCCCTGCGGCATGGGTTGCGTCCACTGCAAAAAGCGTGCTCCGTTGTCGGAGACCATCGGAGAGCTGTTCTAGGTGCAAACATTGCCCCGTATAAAAGCTAACTTGGCTCACCGCCAAGACCCGCGTCCGTTCATCCACCGCATCCAGCAGATCTGTCTCGTGCACAAGCCAATCCCGATGTGGCACCAATCGCACCTCCACCCCATGAGCGCGGAGGTGCCGCCAAGCATAGGCGACCGATGGGAACTCCAAATTGGTTGTTACTACATTGTCCCCTTCCCGCCAGTTCACACCGCGCGCCAGCCAATTCAGCCCCTCTGCCGCTGATGGCATAAACGCAATCCGATCCGATGGCACACGCCACAGTTCACCCATCCGGCTTCTACAGCGTTCTCCGCGCCCGTAGATCTCCTCCCGCCCATCGTGTCCCGCACTCTTCAAACGGGCAAATTCCGCGTACACTACTTCCTGCGCCTTTAGCCAAGGGGCTTCACCCCCCGTGCAGAGATGTGTCACGCCTTCCAGCCCCACAAACTGATCGGGCGAGATAAGTGGTTCGATATGTGTGTTGGAACGGTTCATGTGCAACCCCTGTGTGTCTTGCAGCCTTTGCGGATATGGATATATCAACGTCGGGATTATAGCAATAGTTCACTAGGAATACAACTGAAAAGTTCTGTGGGATAGCCCCGTCCCGCCGAGATTCTGCACTTTAGTATTGAGGGAATCTTTGGGTTCTGCTAAAATAATAGATATAGCGATAGTCCATCCTCCCGATAACGCGTAGTAATCAACAGGAGGTGCCTCCTTATGACAACTAGTTACCGCGTCGGCATCATCGCCCAACGCCACGCGAAGGCGTATCAGAGTGTGTCGGGCTTTCATCTGGCCTCCGCCGCTGAACCTAACCCTGAGACCGCACGCGCATTTCAGGAGACTTTTACTCTTCCTATCGAGACATGAGCCTATCGGGCACCAATGAATTAGTGAACTAGTGAACCAATTGTTTTCACGTTTTACGCATCTAAAACATGAAAGGGATACCGAACATGCAATACTTCTCCATTGACAGCGATGCGATTTCGCTTCCGCGAGGGGCGTGGGCGAAAGCCCATCGGCTGAATGTGAGTTGGCGTGGGAGATTCATTGCCGCTCTGAGTCAAGGTGAATATCGTGCCTACCTGTTCCCTGTATATACCCCGGCGGGGTTTGCCGTGACCTCCGAGAGCCCAATAGATCACCCGCACCATAACTCGCTTTGGATCGGTGCCGATCATTTCCATTGCCATTTGCCCTTCTCAACCAATGCCTATGAGGAAGCTACCTATAACTTCTACGTTAATGATACCTTCCAGGGACGGGCACCGGGACACATTGTCAGTGTTTCGGTGGAAGAGGCGGAAGTATCGGAAAATCATCTCCGGCTCATACAAACGCTCAATTGGCAAGGTCCCTCCGAATGGGGTGCACCTCAAGGGCGTATCCTCGCGGTCGAAACCCGTACCATTGATATCTACCCCGGCGAAACAGCGAACCTGATCGACATCCGCTCACAGTTGAGCCCAACCGATTGGGATATCAAAATCGGACCAACGCGCCACGCCTATTTCGGTGTTCGCATGGCCGAATCCCTGCGCGCCACAACTGGCGCAACCCTTGTTGATTCTGCTGGTCGTTCCGGCGGCGCGGCTATAAGCAGCGAGATTTCCGACTGGGTGGACTGCTCAGGACAAATTGCTGCGGACAGGTGTGCGGGTGTGGCGGTGTTTCGATACCCTTCTACTGCCGAGGCATCGTGGTATATCGCTGATTGGGGAACGTTAGCGGTGAACCCGTTTGCACGAGAGGGGCGGCTAATAAGAGGTGGTGAGGTGCTCGATTTGGCGGTGCGGGTTGTCGTTCACGATGGGGACGCAGAAACGGCGGGGATTGAGGGACTGTATCAGCGCTTTATCCAAGAGGTTCGGAGCTAAAGTGCTTTGGGCAGGCGCAAGACCTGCCCCCACATTGGGAATCCTGTAGGGGGCAACCCTTGTGAGTGCCCTACTTAGCATGAGCGAAAAAAGAAAGTAAAGTCTAGCTCTGTTGAGCTTCCATATACGCCCGTAAGACCGCGTTCATGCGTGTCTGATAGCCGGTCCCATGGGATTTAAACCACTCTAAAACGTCGTTATCCACGCGCAAAGATATAGCACGCTTTGGTTGCGGTATCATGACTTCGGCATTCGCCCAAAACGCTTCATCCGTTGGCTGGGCGTCCGGATCCGATGCAGCTGCCGCTTCAATTTCGGATTCAGTCATATTTTTAAGGCGTTCCCAATCTGTCTGTGAATCCTTTGGGAGGTTATTTAGAGAATAGCTCAAAGTATTTTTTTCTTTCACGACGATTTGCTCTCCTTGCTGAGATGATACGCCAAATGCCGTCTCGAGCAGTGTAGACGACATACAAGATGACATCCTTGATGGTCCCCATCGCAGCGATTCGTTTTTCACCATAGTCGCGGCGATTATCAACTACTGTGAGTGTTGGACGCTCAAAGATACGCACCGCATCCGTAAAATCGATGCCGTGCTTTTCAATATTACGCTGGTTTTTAATCGAATCCCATTCAAATTCCATAACATGCTATAGTATACATTCTGTATATACAAATGTCAATATACAAAAAACGCAGACGGCTAGCAGTGCGCTTTTTTGTTGACGCATCGCCATACTTTTGACTACAATCTTTGGAGTAATTCTTTTTTAGGCTCCCAGTTATCATCTAATTCCTTACATCGGACTAACATTACCTAAGCGTTTATCAACCCTAGGAGGACATTGATTATGGCAGCAAACGGACCTGTACCGAAAGCCCGTTCCGAAGGTCGGGGACCAACGATTTGGCTCGCTGGTACTCCCGAAGAGTTGGAGGCGTGGATGCCGCTGGGCATTGCTGGAATTGTCACCAATACTGTCGTGCTTAATCAGTACGCTAAACAATACGGTTCGGTCATTGACCTGATCAAACATTACCTCGACATAACCGACAAACCCGTGGTCATGGAAATTGACGGTCACACGGTTGAGGAATTGCTTGCAGTTGGGAAGGTCTTTACTGATCTATCGAATCAAATTATCCTGAAGATTCCGTGCACGGTAAATGGGCTCAAAGCCTTCAGCATCCTCAAGGAAGAGGGGGTCGAAACCTTCTGCACAACGGTTTTCTCCTTGACCCAGGCCGCCGCCGTTGCCCAAGCCGGGGTTGACCACCTCCTGCCGTTCTGTGATCCGGTCAAGGCGGTGGGCGGAGACCCAACCCAACTGATACGTGAATGCGTGCAGATGTTCAGTGGCTGGGAACAGCGACCCTTCATCATGGCGGCACTCATCCGTTCGGTGGAGACAGCCCACGCCGCCTTCCGCGATGGTGCCGATGAGCTTGTCACCATGTGGACGGTCTACCGCGACATGATGGATCACCCGCTCACCGAGGAATGGAACAAAACCTTCATGGACGAGTGGGTTGATATGCACGAGAACGGATTGCTGGAAGGTGTGCCGGTCACGCTCCATTGAAGCTGAGCCTTCAATTCTGCATGTAATCCTTCATTAGAATCGGTGATTATAAGAACACCTGAGGGACTCCCTTGCCCCGATATATGAGGCGAATGGTTCAATCCATTCGCCTTTTTTATTTATTGCCCCCGAAAAGACTGGTAAGATAACCCAAGTTTTTTACAGACAAGTTGCTCTGAATCCCAATCGCAGCAGCTAGGAAGCACGGTTTAAGGAAAAATCCAATTAATTTTCGCAGAATCATAAAAAAGTGCTAGAAAAAATCACAGAATGGTGTTTTGATAAAGTGTAAGGGAGGAATCAGAACAGTGGCTAACGACAAGGTACTCATTGCCCGCGCCCAATCTGGAGATGAACAGGCATTTGCTGACCTGATGCGGGCGTATTACGCCTTCGTTTATGCAATTGTCATCGGAATCGTGAACAATCCCCACGACGCGGAGGAAGTTGTCCAAGACACCTTTCTGAACGCCTATCGCGGTTTGGCGCAGTATGAGGAGCAGACCAAATTCAGAAGTTGGTTAGCAACAATTGCGCGGAATCGTGCGCTGAATTGGTTACGAGCGCAGAGAATGGATACTGTGTCCATCAATGAAGTGGAGGAGCACACGCTTCAGGCCCCGAATACGCTTGACGACCAGCTGATACGCGACGAACAGAGAGAACTGATTCGTCGTGCAATGGAGACACTTTCACAAAAGGATAGGGAGATTGCTCACTCATACTACCTTGATGGCGCAAGCTACGACGAATTGACGAGAACGCATGGGCTGTCATACAAGGCGATTGCGTTTCGGCTGTCACGTGCGAAGCAGAGACTCGCCAAACGGTTACAATACCTGCTCACTGGTTTATCTATTCCTCCCGCAACAACACTCAAACAGATTTACTCAGGAGGATTCACAGCTATGAAAGTTGGAACGGTTCCCAAAATCACTGCCGGGGCAATAGGCATCGTTGCGCTTATCTTCATCGGTTTCATCGGGGTACGCCAGATGACTACTCCCAACGTTGAGCAGCGCGTATATTTGGTCCCAGAAAAAGGGGAAATAGCACCTACACCAAACAAAACTGAACGATTGGTTGTCCAAACGGACACCATGCCAGATACTGAAATCCGGGAAAATCAGCCACAAATTACTTCGGAGGAGATGGACCCGATTGAGGACTTCTTCGCCCAACTTGATGAGGCGGACGTGCAATCCGCTGAAGTCGAATTTCAGCAAAACACCGATGAGTATGTCACAACTGACACTGATGCGTTTGCTGAAGATACAGAGCAATCCGCCGAAGACGTAATGAACGCTTATGTGGAGGCGTTAAGAAGTTTTGACATTGAAGGAATGCGCTTTCTATCAACAGGACGTACCAAAGAAGGGTTGGAAAATGCTGCGGCAGATAGCTCTCCAATTTTCGACCCGGATGAACCACTAGATCAACTAAAAGATCAACTAAAAGATTTGCCGGTTGAGATGCGTGGGATGGCTGAGCAGCAGATGCAGATGATTGAGCACCAGATGCGGAGTGAGATATTTGAGCAGCAGATACGGAGCGTGGTTCTTCAGAAACTCAGTCAGACAAAGGTTGTGCGTAGCGAATATATCGGCGATGAATTCCACTTTGAATTGGGAGGATCAACGCCGGAGATACCGGAGATACCAGGGATAGAAGTCTCAGAAGTCGTCGCACCGAATGAGCTTTATAAGATGCGAAAAGAGAATGGCGTGTGGCGGGTTTATGAGAGTGAGACGTTAGACTAGCTCGCAACTTTTATACTGAGGTCAACCCGCCTTCCTCAAAAGGAGAGAATCATGAGGTATATAGTTATTTGGTTACTCTGTTTAACTTTTTGCAGTATTGAAGTCCCTTCTTCTGGCGATTCAGGTAAATCCACAGAAATCTCACATCCGAATTCCGCACATTCTCAACCGTATCGTATAGACGACACGCTTTGGGCAGAGCACCTCGACACATTTAAGAAACGCCTCCCTACTGACCCGTCAGCGGCACGTACCGAACTCCAAAACATTGCAAAAAAACTGTTTGGAGGACATACGCTCACTGAAGAATGGGTGCCCCTCTATTTTCGCCTGAGTCAGGAGGATACTGAACATCTTTCGGACCTCAAACGGGTGTCTGAATTGGAAATCCGAATGCTAACAGACATCAATGCCCAAACCTATGCCAAACAGATACAACACCACCGAGAAACACTGGAACACTACGACGAACTGGCAAAAATGTTTGAAGATGCAGGCCGTCCGACTCCTGAAACGCGTGAACAAGAGGAACAGCAAGAGCCGTCAAAAACAGAGAAGGTCTCGGATACCAAGACGAGTCACGAGTATTACAAAGCATTTCATGAGCTGCTCCCCACGAACCCGGAAGCCGCACGTGCAGAACTTACCGCATTTAGTGCCCTCGCGTTTCATGGACATCCTCTCACGAAAGAATGGGAGGAGCTTTTTTTTCGCCTTTCTCGTGAGAAGGAAGCTACCGTTCCAGAGGTAACTCGGCTTTTTGAATTAAAAAAGCAGATGCTAAAGGACCATTCCCCTGAAAAACATGCCAAGGAGATCGAAAATTTAGAAACCGTAATAAAAGATCTCAAATCTATGAGCAAATTACTCAAACGCCAAGGGACCCTTGATACACAGAAAATGCCCTTCAACTTCGCCCCTAAATAATGCCATAATACCTGTTAACTGTGAGATAAGTCTTGATAGGGTCTTCCTTGCCCCGATACATGAGGCGAATGGTTCAATCCATTCGCCTTTTTTTATTGATTGTCCCCGAAAAGACTGGTAAGATAACCCAAGTTACCACCTTTGAAGATGTTCCCGCTATCAGCAGAGGGCTTTATCTATCTTTAGTGAATACTCTCTTATTCAACTGGTTTTTGCTGCTAATGAAGGAGACATACATAATGGCTGAATCTTTACGGATACTCTCAATTGGAGCACACCCGGCGGATATTTTCGATCAATCCGGCGGTACTATGGCGCACCACACGAGTCGGGGAGACTATGTCGGTTGTGTGGTATTGACCCACGGTGCTCGCGTGCATGACGCGGTGATCAGCGACTCAATGTTTCATCGTGAGGAGGTTCCAGACGAATCTGATCTGCTAACGTTGATGGAAGAACGCTCAGATGTCAAGGAGGAGGAGGTGCGTAAGGGGTGCAAGATTTTGGGCGTCGAAGATATCTACTTCTTCGGTGCGGATGACGCTGTCCTACTCGTCACGGAGGAGACGGTGAAACGGCTCGCACGGTTGTTGCGCGAGGTGCGTCCCGACATAATCCTGACCCACTTTCCCAAAGAGGGTGATGGGCTGACCAACGCACACGCCATCGCGGGACAGATTGCGCTGCACGCCATTTCACACGCCGGCAGCGTCGATCCAGGCGATCGGAATACACCCCATAAGGTAGCGCAGGTCTTTTTCTTCGGGACCGGTGCGGCGGCTATACCACGAAGCGTATGGCAGTCCGAAGGCGGCTATTATAACGATGTGTTTATTGACATCACGGATGTGGCGGATAAAAAGTTAGCGGCGCTTGATTGTCTGGTGAGCCAGGGATATGGTGGGGCGTATGCGCGTAAGCGGATCGAAACCAGTGACGGGGCATTTGGAAGCGCAGGCGGCTGCGCCTATGCGGAAGGATTTATCTCACAAAATGCCGAAACCCATTACCACCTACCCGTTACTGAATACGCCCTCAAACGTGCTCGTGCCTCCGACCATGAACAGATAGCGGAGAACTCCTATCGAATTTCGGTCGTCTGAGAGATGTGGGGCGGGTAGCAATCCGCCCGCCCCTATTGTGTGGTTGAGGATTTGGCAATGTTTCAATAACCGCTTTCTCGTGTAGTTGATGCACACCACCGTGATTTCATCAAGAAGTGCATCAAAATATCTGTCGCTTCCGATGTCCCGACCTGCTGAAGCGTGTGCGCGGCATTGGCACGGACATACCGGTTCTCATCCTTCAGCGCGGCTTTCAATGCTGGAAGTGCCTCCTCCGCTTTTGAACCAATTCGTGCCAACGCAAGCGAAGAATTGCGACGGACCCATTCGTCCGCATCGTTCAATCCCTGTGCTAGCGCAGGCACCGCTGTTGAACACGACTGTGCGACGATGCCCAACCCCTCTGCGGCAACCTTCCGGACCTCCGCTGATTCATCTTGCGTTGCTCGGATTAACGTGGGTATGGCTTCCTGAGCGGCTGACCCCATATCACCCAACGCATCAAGTGCAATCGCGCGCACGCCTTCGTCTGAATCGTTCGCGGCTTCTATCAGTGCTGGCACAGCGGGGGCACCAATAACACTCAAGGCATAGCTAGCGTTTCGGCGCACCAGCTCAGATTCATCGTGCAAGGTATCAATCAACGCCGGTATAGCCGACGCGCCCACCGCACCCAACGCATAAGCGGCGTTGAGGCAGACCGATTCCGACTCGTTTCGTAGTGCGTTGATGAGTTCGGGGATAGAGCCGTTTTCCGAGGTATACGTCCCGTTTCCCGTTCCCAAATGCCATGCCCAAAGGTGTTGCCACATCAATCTTTGCCCATCATCGCTAGCCCCCCACGCTGCGTCCTCGTTATTCCAAGAGGGACCCTGCGGTTCTCCCATGCGTGTAAAGAGGAACTTCATCATATACCGATTCGTCTCGGTGCGGTTCGGCATGGCGCGATGCCAGAGGTCGTAATGGACGATGCTCATCGATCCCGCCTCCCCGGCGAGCGGTAACTCTTCCTGCCCATTATCCGGTTGGTCGTTGTAGCACTGGCTCTGCGGGAGAATCCCCGTCGGTCCCCGCACTTCGGGTGTGTCTTGCGGATAATAGAGCGCCATTACCCAACGGGTGGGATGCCGTCTTCGCGTCCAACTGTCTTTGTGCAATCTCTGCCCGGTACTGCCCGGCGGATTGTAATGACAGTGGCGATGGGGGTGCGTGTAATAATTTGGACCTGCAAGCCCCGTCAAAGCACCATCGACAACGGGGTGGTCGAAGATTTCCTGAATATCGGGGATTCTGGGAATTAGGTTATTCCCTGGGTTGCCTTCCTTCTCAAACACCGCTTCAGCCTGCTGAAAAATCGCTTCGTGAAAATCAGCGGGCAGGTCGGTTTTAATGTTGATATACCCGTTAACAATAAAATGCTGCATCTGCTCGTCACTGAGCAAATATGCCTTATCAGCCATCTTGAAAAGCTCCTTTCTAGGTTTATCCGAGAACCTTACCACCGAAATAGGTGAGGTCCAAAGTCTGCTCTGTAGTATCGTGTGATGACTCCACCGGGAGGGGTGACTTCATCGATCCGTTCCCGCTCTTCGTCGGTTACCTGCACGTCGATTGCCCCCAGATTGTCCTCCAGTTGCTCCATCGTGCGAACGCCGACAATTGGGCTGGTAATCCCCGGCTGCTGGGCGCACCACGCCAACGCAAACTGGCTCGGTGTGCACCCCTTCTCCGCCGCAATTGCCAAGACAACGTCCAAGACGTTGAACGCCGCATCTGAGAACAGATCCGTATTTTCGTTCTCATCTTGGTAACGTGCGTCCGCAGGGCGTGCCTCGCCGCGTCGATACTTTCCGGTGAGGAATCCACCCGCCATCGGCGACCACGGAATGAGTGCCGTTCCGTACGTCTGTGCCATCGGGACCAACTCCCGCTCGATGCTCCGATCCAACAGGTGATAGGGCGGCTGCTCGCAGATGAAGCGATTGAGCCCCAACTCTTTTGAAGCCCACAGGGATTCCACTACCTGCCACGCAGCGAAGGTGCTGCTGCCGATGTAGCGCACCTTGCCCGCCCGAATCAAATCGTCCAACGCCCGGAGCGTTTCGTCGATCGGTATATCTGAGCAGGGACGATGGATCTGGTAGAGGTCAATATAGTCGGTTTGCAAGCGTCGCAGCGATGCCTCGCACTGCTCGATGATGTGGCGACGGCTGTTGCCCTGTGCGTTTGGATCTTCGTCGTCCATGCGGAAGTGGACTTTGGTCGCTAGCACGATTCGCGGGCGTTTCCCATTTCGCTTGAACGCCTTCCCGACCATCTCCTCACTCCTGCCGCGGACATACATATTCGCTGTGTCAAAGAAATTGATGCCTCCATCAATTGCGCGATCGATGATGTCCATGGAGTCGGTCTCGTTTGTTCTGCCGCCGAACATCAAGCACCCCAGACATAGCGTGCTCACCTTTGTGCCGGTCCTACCGAGACTGCGATATTCCATTTGTGCCTCCTCCTCTTTTTGCCCTGCCTAGTTGTGTTTCTGTTGGGGCAACCACAAGTTGAGCGTAGCGAAATCCCGATTCATCGGGGGGTTGCCTCTACAAGGAACTAACTCCGAAGGTCTTACGCCTCCGCGACCACCGGGTTACTCAGGACACCGACGCCTGAAATCTCAATCTCAACGGTGTCGCCGGGAGCGATAGGTCCTATGCCGGCGGGTGTGCCGGTCATAATTATATCGCCGGGCAGAAGGGTCATCACCGCGCTGATGTAGGAAACCAATTGAGCAACGGAGAACAGCAGATCTGAGGTGTTGGAGTCCTGCTTCACTTCGCCGTTCAACCGCGTTTTAATATCGAGGTTGGTCGGGTCTAAGTCGGTGGCAATCACCGGTCCGAGCGGACAGAAGGTGTCGAATCCCTTCCCAAGCAGCATAGCGCCCATCTCCATCTCTGCGAACTGAATAACCCGCTCGCTGATGTCGTTGCCACAGGTGTAGCCCAGCACATGGTCGAGGGCATCCGCCTCCGAAACCCGTCGCGTCTGTTTGCCTATGATGACCGCTAATTCGCACTCGTAATGTACCTCTTTGCCTTGGTGGGGATAGATGATAGGCTCTTCGGGACCGATAGCTGTCAGGGTCGGTTTCATGAAAAGCATCGGATTGGTGGGAGGCTCTTTGCCCGTCTCGCGGGCGTGTGCTGCGTAGTTCAGGCCGACACCGATAATTCTAGGGGATTCGACCGGTGCGAGGACAGTTACCTGATCTATGTGGGTGACAGCACCGCTTGTATCCAGACTCTCAAACGGGCAACCGGCCAATTGGCGGATGCTCCCATCATCATCTAGAATACCGTAGCTCGCTTCTCCATTACTGCGATACCGTAAAATCTTCATGTTTTGTATCTCCTTTTGGTTTTAAGAATAGTTACAACTGTGCGCGTGGGACATCCCCACCCGCTGCATATTTTTCTACAGCATCAGGGTCTAACTCCAACCCCAAGCCCGGCCTGTTCGGGTCAGGCGACCACATCCCATCTTTGGGTTCTGACCACTCTTTGTAGACAATTTTGTCCGACACTTCACCTGTCCCTAGGTACTCCACCACTTTTAGGTTTGGTGTGGCACAGGCAAGGTGCAGGTGGATGAGTTGGTAGGCGTGGGGTGCGACCGGGAGGTTGAAAGCGTGCGCTAAGTGAGCCACCTTCATCCACTCCGTGATGCCGCCCACTCGCCCGACATCCGGCTGAACGATGTCTGCTCCGCCGCGGGAGATCAGCTCTTTGAAGCCGAACTTCGTGTATTCGTGCTCGCCTGTAGCGACGGGGATGTCGATTGCCTTGGCGATGGCTGCTAATCCGTCGATGTCGTCAGCCAATACCGGTTCCTCAAACCAACCGACGCGATACTCTTCAAAGGCTTTGCCCATGTAGATCGCTTGTTTGGCGTAATAGCCGTTGTTAGCATCGACGTAGATCTCGATATCATCCCCGACCGCTTCGCGGACAGCGGCGAGGCGTTGAATATCTTCCCGCTCGCTTTTGCCGAAATCCTTGCCGACCTTCATCTTGATCGCTTTGAAACCGCGCTCAACATAACCGGTCTGCTCCGCCACCAACTCCTCTAGGTTGAAGTTGGTCCAACCACCGCTACCGTAGACCGGGACAGAATCGGTGTAGGGACCCAACAACTGATAGAGCGGGACGTTGAAGTGCTTGGCTTTCAAATCCCAAAGGGCGATATCAACGGCGGACAGGGCGCAGAATGCCAATCCCTTGCGACCTACCCCCCGGACGCACCAGAAGAGATCGTCCCAGATCCTTTCGATGTTCAGCGGATCTTGGCCCACCAACAACTCCCTGAAGGTGCCCTCTATGAGCGTCTGCGCTGCGCGCCCCCCGCCCGACGGACTCAACCCTTCGAGACCGGAGTCAGTTATGATGTGCACAAAACAGGCGGAACGTCCTTTTGCCACATGGCGGATGGTGGCGTCCTGAATCCCGCCGAGATCCGGCAAGAACAGCAACGTCGTCTTGACATCTGTTATTTTCATAGGATCTCCTCTAGGATGTACTAAAGTTTGTACAATTTGTATCCAATTCATGTAGCGTTATCAAGGGTCTAGTGAATATTCGGCGAGTTAGTATCTTCAGAGATTGTCGCAGAAAATAATTATCCCTTGATTAAAGCACGCAGATGCTCAACCATCAACCCTTGTGTCCGCTTGACAGTTCGATACCAATGTTATCGAACTGCCTGTGACACAAGTGGCGTTGAATAGCAATTGCGTCAGGCAACTTGTTCCGAAACTTAGTTGCGCGAATTAATTGATGCTTTGACGCGATTTGACCTGATACCTTGTCAAATCCGCAGTGCTGCTTGACATCCCGAAGCGTGTTCTCAATCAACCACCATTTGTACCGTGAATTGTACAAACTTTAGTAGGATGTAGGGTATCCTCTAAAATTGACGATCACGGGTTGATTTATACTGCTTCGTCGAATTGTATAACACCTGTCCGTTCTGTCATCTGTGCTCTCAAATATTAACTCAAGTTGCCACTTATAATTATAGGGTAAGCACCAACTTGGGCAAATAGAATCTAAAGCGAGAAAATCACCGCTCGCAGTAGATTGCCAAATCCACTGCACACGCACACAGAGGGCTTGGATATGTCTATCCAAGCCGAGCGAGTTGATAAATAATACGCAACGCAGAACATTAAAAAAGATGCAAAATCCCCCGATTTTCAATAGATAGCAACTTAAGTAATATCATCAGAAGCCTGCCACCCCTGTCCTATACAGAGAATCTGTCCCCGCATGAAGTTTCCCGTTCTCATCAATGCTCACCCCTGTGGGTCGCCCAAAACCGCCACTGGCTGCGGCATCCATACTCACAACGCGGTGTCCCATATCCCCCAAGGCGCGCTGCACATCGTCGGGGATGCGTGATTCGATGAATGCCTCCTCGTATAAGGCTTCCGCCCACACGCGGGGTGTTGCCCTGCTGCATAATCTTCACGCCGACTTGGGCAACGAGGTCATGCCCCCCCGCAACCACGCCGTTCTCCGCGACGACCTTTTTTCTGGTGAACCCGATGCGGCTCTGTATTATCTCACCCTCTTTCGAGCACGATTCCTTCCCGCTCAATCCGCGCGAACATCTCTCGATACACCGATGTGCCGTCGTTATCCCAATACTCCGTTGAGATTGGCGAGTCATAACTCATCGGGATAAGACGGCTCCGATCCGGGCGCACCATGAAGATGGAGTTTTTCGGGTCAGCGATATTATACATCTTCGTCCCGTTCTTGAATTGTGACTTGATAATCCACTTCTCCTGTTCGGGCAATTTCAAGTTTTTCAGTCGCTCCAGCGCGTCGCGGTCAAGCGTGAGTCCCAGTCCCGGCTTTTCTGGTACGCGCAGAAAGCCGTTAATCGGCTCTGACCGCTCATTCACCACATCGTCCTTCCAAGTTTCGGTGTCGGCGAAAAAGTGGAAGATCGCTGTCGGAAACGCAGCCATCATGTGCGTCGTCATCGTCCGCGTGATAGTGCCGCCGACGTTCTGGAGCATGAAGGGGCTGTTGTCCGCGGCAAATAGCCCCGCGCGTCGGATGGCGTCTCCAATCCTCGAATGCCCTAGCATGTAGGCATCGGCGGGTTTCATCAACACCTCGTAGGTCGCACCCATCGGGAAGTGATGGAGGACAACGGGTAGCCGTGAGCGTTTACGCAATTCGATGTAACCCTCAATATCCTCCCCCGGCAGCGGGTCTTCAAAGCATCCGGCGATAGGATACTCCTCCAGTTTGGCGAGCAGTTCCGGCATGTGATCGTCCGTGCCGTGCATGGTGAAATCGTAATGGATCTTAAACCCCTCCGGTGCAACCGCTTGCATCGCCTCAGTTTGGTCCATGACGTTCTCAAAGGGTGAGAGATGATACTTCAGCCATGTGTATCCCTGTGCGGCATACTGCTCCACCGTCTCCGCCATGAGATGGGGATGCGTGGACACCGTCCAACTTCCTACCGGCACCCAAGAGCGGTATTTCTGCCCAAACAGTTTGTAAACAGGCACACCGGCGTATTGACCCATCAGGTCATACATCGCTGTCCCCAATCCGAGGGAGACCTCGTCTCCCACCCAGTCAAAGGGATTGGTGCCGATGTATCCGTCGATTACCTCCTGCGATTCCGGGCTCCCACTTTCCCCCAACCCTATCAGTCCGTTGTCCGTGTGCACGACATACACCGTGCGCGTGATGGGACCGTAGAAATGGGTGAGTTGATACGCGATCCAGTCCACATATTCAAGGGTGATTGGGTGAACTTCGATTTCAGTAACTTTCATGCTCTCCTCCATCTGATGTTACCTGCTTCTATTTTTTTCAGTTTTGGGCAGGGGCTATCTCGCCACGCTTCGATTGTGAGTTGAGTGTTTGGAGGATTTCCCGATTTCCGTCCGAAGCCAACCGCTTGACCGCGTCCCATTCCTCCAATCTGTGCTCGCCTATTGTAAGCGGGAAGACGCAATTGTTGTGCAACAGCGGATCTGAGTCCGGATCAAACCCATAAATCTCACCCGCTCGTTCCCATTCGACGGTGCCGGGGATAGGTGTGAACTCCGTAGGTTTCGCCTGAACCCCCTGCGCATGCACAAACCTGATACTCTCGACCACCTCTTCCAAGGGTTGTCCGGGCAGCCCCATCAGCAGATAAACACCGATATCTCTCGCTGTGAACCCCGCGGCTTTCAATCGCTCAACCGCACGGGTGAAACCGTTGTTAGTGACTTTGGGACCGGTCAGCTTCTGCCGGACCACATCGCTGGTCTCCAAGCTGATCCGGACTGTTTTGAATCCCGCGGCGTACATCTTATGTGCAAGTTCGGCGTCGATCACTTGGGCGTGCATTGAGTTGGGTGTGTGGAAATAGAACTTCAGCCCGCGTTCAATGACTTGGTCTAAAATCTTGTGGATGTGTTTCCGCGCGTTGAGTAGGAGTGCGTCATCGTAGAACGCAAAGTTTTGCGTCCCAAATTCGTCGTAGCACCACTGGAGTTCATCGACAACCTGCTTGGGATCGCGTTGCCGGAAGCCGGGACTGACCGAGCGCACGGCGCAGTAGGAGCACGTCATCGGACACCCCCGCGCTGTCAGGACCGCCGCAAAATCGAGATTGCGGATCAGGTCATGAGCGGGGAAAGGGTAGTCGTTGATGTGGATGGGGAGTTGGGAGTAGTCCGATCGGTTTCCCGTCAACTCATCAACCAATCTCAGGGCAGAAAGCTCTCCTTCGCCTTTGACCACGTAATCCGCTCCCGATTTTTCCACCGCATGCTTGTAGCAGAGCGTTGCATACGTCCCGCCGAGCACCACGGGCACATCGGGATAACGCCGTTTGACACGGCGGATTACTTCGTGCGGTCCCGGATACCAGTAGGTCATCTTCGATGTTATTAACACCACATCAGGCTTAGGGCGTTTATCCAATTCCGATTCAAAAATCCCCGGCGTGATACCGTACCGGCAGAAATGGCGTGGCACATCTTTGACAACCTCCGGCCGCCCAACTGGTTCTCGGTGATATTTCCCCGTGCCGTAGGCGTTGCCTTTCGGTGTGGTCAGCCCTTGCAGCTGGAGGAGATCTGGATTGTAGCGGTCGAGGCAGTCGATAAAATCGAGCTGATATCCGTGCTGGCGGAAGATACTACCGATAGAGAGCAAACCAATCGGTTCCACCCACAGGTTGAAGGCAGCGAAATCGTAAATCCACGGGTTGATGAGCAGCAAACGATTTTTTGACATGACAGCATTTCCTCTTGTTCTTAACTCGATACACTATCTTGATCGTTGATGAGTTGCTTGAGTTTTTCAAGGGTTTCTGCATCCAGGTTGAGTCCGCGTAATCGTTCCTCAAGAGTCAGTCCGCGCACCCGTACTTCGGGAGGTATCTGCTCAAGTAGCTCGTCTTTGTTTAAAAAAGAAATCAGATCTGGTCCGACAGCCTTCGCAATACGCTCAAGTTGTTTTTCGTATAGGCTTTGCTTTCCAGCCATTCTTAAGACCTCCTTTGTCAGGTCAGGATTTGCACGAAAGGCATAGTCAATGTACGTTGCATTTTCTTCTTCAATCAGCCGAAGCATGAACCGGCGAAATTTCTCCTGTGAAGCCGCAAACAGGATCAATGGATAATATTTCCGTTCGAGCGGAAGTTCATTACACACAAGCAGGTGAACAGGTAGGAGATCTGTGCTGACGTAATGTCCAACGCCGATTTCTTCCCACTTCACATCATTTTGGCTCTGATGCAAGACTTTAATTGGTTTGCGAGCAGAGACGATAGTAACAGTCATTTCGGAGCTAGAGATTTTCCTCTCACCTAGATAAAGATGAGCGTGACCGAGAATCAGGTGATAGTCGAAAATTGTCAGCGGATCGCTTTTGCCTTTGAACTCAATTGAGTTATGAACGCGAAAAAAGTCGAAAGCGGTTCCGTACCAAATCCTTTCCAAATTGCCGCTTTGCTCGGCAACAACCAATACATCCATTGTGCGAGGAAGGCGGCTAATCTCAACCTGCGTCTGAATCGGGATACCCAATTCTCCAAAGCTAAATGTCAATACTTCCTTGAGAATTGGATCAATCTCATGTCGTTCAATAGTAGATTTGGTGTTGCTATCAGTGGGCATTATACTAACCTTTGGTGCTAGTTAGTGAGAAAGTCGTTTCCACATTGTTCAAGAGTTCATTTATTCATTCTTCTTACGTTCCACCCTTCGGATACACATGTCGCCCCGCTGGGGCTTTAGGGTATTTGTTTATCGGTGTGCTATAAACATGTCGCCCCACTGGGGCTAAATGAACCGATGAACCGATGATTTTCACGTTTTACGTTATCAACAGCTGCAAGCTAGCACCATTGGCTACTATCTTGCCTTCACTCTCTGCCAGTGGGAAAATAGCGTTTTCGGTTCCAAATTCCTAAGCGGCGCTGACATCGTCCAACGACACAGTCATCTGCATCGCACCGAAACGAACCACCGCTTTCTGAGTCTGTGGGTCCACGTCACTGAGCACCCCAACGCTGTCTAAACTATGCACACGGACTTCATCGCCCTCTTTCAGTTCGTGGATGGACCCCTGCCGTTCCTGTTCTTCTGGAAATTCGTTAAGCTCACCAGCCATATAGACACTGATTTCAGATAGTGATTCAAGCAGGGATCGCCGAGACCCTTCCGAATGACACAGCCGGTCGATCTGTCCTTTGATTTGCTGGAGTAGGGCGTAGGTATCCACGCTGAGTTGTGCCTGCGTCTCCGTTTCCTGCGCGGAGATTTTGTCCAATTTTTGACGATATTCGCTCTCTAGACGCGCTGCCTCTGCCTGCGTCTCCGTCGCAGCGCGCTTGTTTTTCTCCATTACCACCTTAGCAGCCTGCAACTGATTTATCAATTCGGCTGCCCCGTCGTCTTGTCCTGCTGAACCTGTTTCTGCGTTCGTAATCACTTCGTCTGGCAGCCCCATACGTTTGGCAATTGCCAACGCATTGCTACCGCCGGGGGTGCCAATCAACAGTTTGTACGTTGGTCGCAAGGTTGCTATATCGAATGCCACGGACGCATTTTCGACACCCGGCACGGTGTAGCCGAGATTTTTGAGTGGACTGATATGTGTTGAGACAACCGTGCGCGCGTTGCGGGTGTGCAGGTATTTGAGGATGGATCTCCCCAACGCCGCGCCTTCCGCCGGATCGGTGCCGCCGCCCAACTCATCCAACAGGACCAAGCTGTTTTCATCCGCGGACGAAAGAATCTCTGCGATGTTACGGAGATGGCTGGAAAATGTGCTCAAGCTCTGCTCAATACTCTGCTCGTCGCCGATGTCCGCTGATATGTGTGAAAATACAGCCACCTCAGAGCCTTCTCCCGCGGAGATGTGCATTCCCGATTGTGCCATCAGGGTCAGCAGGCCGACCGTTTTCAGCGTGATGGTCTTGCCGCCGGTGTTCGGACCCGTGATAATCAAGGTGTTGAAATCGTCGCCGAGACGGAAATCGATAGGGACCACGGCTTCGACCTCTGAATCTTCCTCCCGCTGCAGAGTTAAAAGTAACGGATGGCACCCCGTCTTGAGATTGAGCCGTCCGTTTGGGTTCAACGCTGGCGGGTTCATCTCATAATCGCGGCTGAAGCGCACTTTCGCATACGTCAGATCCAGATGGGCGAGTATCTTCAGCGTCTCACCCATCGGTTCAGTCACCGCTGCAATCTTGGCGGTGATTTCGCGGAGCAGCCGCACAATCTCTGCACCTTCGGCGTCTATTGCGGCTTGTAACTCATTTCCCAGTTCACGTACCGCCTCCGGCTCGATGAATACGGTGTTGCCGCGGTCAGATCTATCGCGCACCGAGCCGGGGACGCGGGATGCATCACGCTCTTTCACCGCAATCACAGGACGACCCTTGCGCTCGCGTATGATTGGATCTTGCAAATATGGACTGACACTTTTTGAGCGGAGGGTCGATTGCAGCCTGCCCTGGATGCGTCCCTTCACCGCCTGAATCGTTTTGCGGATAGATCTCAATTCGGGGCTGGCACTGTTCTTGACCGCGCCGTTTTCGTTCAGTGTATTCTCAATCTTCGCATCAATTTCGGGATACAACCGAATCTCCCCCGCTAGTTGACGGAGATATGGATAGTCCCCCTTCGCATCTGCCAAGAATTCTTTGACAATCCTGAAGGCGCGAAGGGTTTCCTTGACGTGCATAATCTCTTCGATGATGAGGATATCCGCGCCTTTGTCCGATTTCTCTAAAATTGGAGAGAGATCATGCAGCCCACCCAACGGCAGATAGCGATCCGGCGACAGCAGCCTTTTCAACTCGGTCGTCTCCGCGATAAGCCGCTCAATCCGATGCAGGTCGGTCAGCGGTTGAATCCGCTGTGCCAGTCTTGCCCCTAGCCCTGACGCTGTATAGCCGACCAGCAACTCTCTGATTTTGTCATATTCCAGAACATCGAGCGCGTGTTGGTTCACGATGGTTTATTCCTCTGCATTTCAACCTCATTTGTCCGCTAGAACCGCTTTCAATCCCTTCACAAACCGTTCGTTCTCTTCGGGTGTGCCAATCGTCACACGGATGGAGTTGGGGAAGCCGTATCCCGCCACAGGACGCACGATCACGCCTTTTCGCATGAGCGCGTCGGAGATTTCATTTCCGGAGCGGTCAAAATGCACCAGAATGAAATTCCCCTCCGATTCGACATACGCCAGTCCCATCTCATCCAACGCTTCGTAGAGGAACGCTTTGCCGATGGTGTTGACCTCTTGGCTGCGACGCACATGCTCCGCATCTTTCAAGGCTGCCCGCGCTGCCGCCTGCGCGACGAGGTTGCAGTTGAACGGTTGACGCACCCGATTCATCGTTTCAATGATGTCGGGTTTGGCGAGCCCGTATCCGATTCGCATCCCCGCCAGCCCGTAGATCTTGGAGAACGTGCGCGTGATGATGATGTTGCGCCTCTCGTGGATCCAGGGTAGCGTCTGCGGATAGTCGGGTCGATCGACATATTCGTAGTAGGCTTCGTCGAAGACAACGAGGACATCGTCCGGCACCCGCTCCATCAGTTTCTCGGTCTCTGTTTTGGTGACCATTGTCCCGGTTGGGTTGTTCGGATTGGCGATGAAGATGACACGGGTCTTATCGGTGATTGCATCCGCCATCGCCGCTAGGTCCTGCGTATAACCGCTCATCGGCGTGATGATCGATTTCGCACCGAACACCTTGGCAACCAGCATATAGACGACAAAGGCACTTTCCGAATAGATTACTTCGTCGCCCGGCGATATGTAGGTCTCACCGACCAGTTGCAGGACTTCGTTGGAGCCGTTCCCTAAGATCAGATTTTCGGGTGGAACGCCGACGTGCGCCGCCAGATCCTGTTTCAGGTAGTACGCATTTCCGTCGGGGTAGAGGTTCACCTGTGTTGCTGCGTCTTGGATGGCTTCCATCGCCAAGGGCGAAGGTCCCAGCGGGTTTTCGTTCGATGCCAGTTTGATAATATCTGAGATTCCCAACTCGCGCTGGACCTCTTCAATCGGTTTCCCCCCTTGATAGGGTTGGATGGTTTCAATTCCGGGTTTTGGTCTCATAGTTACCTCATGGTTCACCTGTCAGTCTTATGCTAAACATCAAGCGATGCTAGAAGTTTGAACTGGGATTATTTTCTTTTCTTGTGTTTGTCCAGCTTGACTAAAAAATATCACGAACTTCAAGTTGTGTCAAGGGCAAACAGAGGAACGCTTTGAGATTGACAGCTTTAGCACGCCTGGGTTAAAATGAGAAGCAATTTCTGCGCGGTAGGAGGACAACCCGTTGATAGGAGGAGAGGGATGATTATCGAATGGAATACGCACATTTTTAGTCCAGATCTGCAGCGGTATCCGTTTCACGAGAAGGCAGTCTACACGCCCGACGCCTCGATCCAGCCGGTGGATCCACTGGGGGCATATCTGGCGCACATGGATCAACACGGCATTGACCGTGCGGTGTTGGTGCATCCTGAGCCTTATGGAGATGATCACCGGCTCGTTCTAGACTGCTTGGAACAGGAACAGGAGCGTGTCAAAGGCACATGCCTGTTCTACCCAAAAGATCCTGATGCCCCTCGCAAGATGGAGGAGTTAGTGGCACAGCAGCCCCGGATTATCGCAACGCGATTCCACGCCCATCGCGGCAAGGAGACGTATCTGGATAGCCTGACCAGTCCTGAAGTGCGGAGAATCTGGGAGAAAGCGTTGGAACTGGATCTAATCATCGAATTGCATATCGGGCCGAACCATGCACAGGGAGCGGCGGAGATGTTGCGCGACTACCCGGAGTCCACGGTGTTAATCGATCACTTGGCGGAGCCGCACATGGGGGATGCGGTGGAATATGCGGGTGTCTTGGATCTGGCGGATTTCGATACGGTGTATATGAAACTTTCCGGTCTCAATCACTTTGCTACGGATGCGCCGCTCTACTTGAGTACGCGCCCGTTTACCCGTCGCGTAGTCCAAGCCTTTGGACCGGATCAGATGGTCTGGGGCAGCGGCACACCTGATATAGTGGATGCACATCTAGCTGAATATACAGAGCTAGATCGGCAAAAGGTAAAAGGGGAAAATCTGGCGAGGCTGCTGGGCGAGGAAGCGTGATGCGTGAAACGTGAAAACAACTCGCACCAAAGGTTATTAGAAAGGGAGAAAGGATTTCTTATGGAACGTTTTCCTATTTTTGAATCATACGAATTTGGTGAGGAGCAGAAGGCAGAAATGGACAGGGAGGGTCATTTCTGCCTCCCCGGTATCTTGACACCGAAGGCGTGTGAACGGTTGACCGAATCGCTATCGTACATTCAATCGCTTGTTCCGAATGCGACCCAAGGACACGAGCCGAATCGGTTTTCCGCAGAGTACGACGAGTTCTTGGAAAGCCTGATAGGGCATCCGCAGATGCTCACGCTCGTCCGCCAAGTGCTTGGGCCGGACATCCGTTACGATCACTGTGTGTCGCTCAACCGGCCGGGTGGCAATCAAGGGGTCCGTTGGCATAGCCACGAGTACTCGGATGACGATCCCAGTCTAGGCTTCGTGCGCATCTTCTTTTACGTCAACGGCTTTGATGCGGATGATGGTGGGTTGAAGGCTGTTCCGGGGAGTCATCTGTATCGGGACCCCAAGCTTCATTTCCAGACGGATGAGGAACTTCGATCAGGATGGATGGCGGGCAAAAAACACATGCTCACCGGCGAACCGTTGGAGATACAAGACCTATCTGTTCCCGATGGCACGGTGGCATTGATGTGGACGCATGCCGCACACGCTGTCAGTCCGAGGCAACCCAATAGTAAGACGCGATGGACGGTGGTCTACGCCTACCGTAACCCCGGCAGACCATCTGCAGCCCGTTGGATTAGTGAGGAGTTTGAGCGTAAGCCTATTGTTAGGGCTGAAGGATTGATGGGTCTTTATTAACTAATGGTGCTAGTTTGCAACTGCTGATACGCTCCTCCGTCAGAGATAGAACGTGAAATGTGATGCGTAAACGGTCAGGGTTTCATTATTGGTTCATTAGTACGTTGGTTCATTAATATAACGTAAGTTGCTAGATAGCCTGTAGGTCGAGTTTCCATACTTGACTCCTACTAGAAATAACCAAATTTACTACACACATGTCGCCCCTCTGGGGCTTTAGGGGAGTTAGGTGGCTGATATTCTATAAACATATCGCCCCGCTGGGGCTTTGGGTCGGGCAAGATGCCTGACCTACGGGTGTAGTGTGTTTTGATACACAATTTACTACACACATGTCGCCCCTCTGGGGCTTTAGGGGAGTTAGGTGGCTGATATTCTATAAACATATCGCCCCGCTAGGGCTTTGGGTCGGGCAAGATGCCTGACCTACGGGTGTAGTGCGTTTTGATACACAATTTACTACACACATGTCGCCCCTCTGGGGCTTTAGGGGAGTTAGGTGGCTGATATTCTATAAACATATCGCCCCGCTGGGGCTTTGGGTCGGGCAAGATGCCCGCCCTACGGGTGTAGTGTGTTTTGATACACAATTTACTACACACATGTCGCCCCTCTGGGGCTTTAGGGGAGTTAGGTGGCTGATATTCTATAAACATATCGCCCCGCTGGGGCTTTGGGTCGGGCAAGATGCCCGCCCTACGGGTGTAGTGTGTTTTGATACACAATTTACTACACACATGTCGCCCCTCTGGGGCTTTAGGGGAGTTAGGTGGCTGATATTCTATAAACATATCGCCCCGCTGGGGCTTTGGGTCGGGCAAGATGCCCGCCCTACGGGTGTAGTGCGTTTTGATACACAATTTACTACACACATGTCGCCCCTCTGGGGCTTTAGGGGAGTTAGGTGGCTGATATTCTATAAACATATCGCCCCGCTGGGGCTTTGGGTCGGGCAAGATGCCTGACCTACGGGTGTAGTGCGTTTTGATACACATATTGCCCTGTTGGAACTTTAGGGGGCTACTTGAATTAACACTAGCAACTTGGGTTAATATACTAATGAACTCAATATCCTCAGCCACTCGCACGAAGGGTTGTTAGAAAGGGAGGGAAGATTTCTGATGGAGCGTTTTCCTATTTTTGAATCATACGAATTTGGTGAGGAGCAGAAGGCAGAAATGGACAGGGAGGGTCATTTCGTCCTCCCCGGCATCCTGACGCCGAAGGCGTGTGAACGGCTGACCAAATCGCTATCGTACATTCAATCGCTCGTTCCAAATGCGATTGAGGGACATGAACCGAACCGGTTTGCCGCAGAGCACGACGAGTTTTTGGAGAGCCTGATAGGGCATCCGCAGATGCTCGCGCTCGCCCGACAAGTGCTTGGGAGGAACCTCCGCTACGACCACTGTGTTACGCTTAACCGTCCGGGGGGCAATCAGGGGAGCAGTTGGCATAGCCACACATACTCGGACGACGATCCCAGTTTGGGCTTCATACGTATCTTCTTTTACGTCAATGGGTTTGATGTTAATGATGGTGGGTTGAAGGCTGTTCCGGGGAGTCACCTGTATCGGTCCAAGTTCCGTTTCCAGACGGAGGAGGAATTTCAATCAGGATGGATCGCGGACAAAAGGCACATGCTTACCGGCGAACCGTTGGAGATAGAAGACCTATCCGTTCCCGATGGCACGGTGGCACTGATGTGGACACACGCGGCACATGCCGTCAGTCCGAGACGACCCAATAGTAAGACGCGATGGACGGTGGTCTATGCCTACCGTAACCCCGGCAGGCCATCTACAGCCCGTTGGATTAGTGAGGAGTTTGAGCGTAAGCCTATCGCTGGGACTGAAGGATTGATGAGTCTTTATTAGACAAATGTCGATTTTGGGAAATTGACCTACAAGAGAGCTAGGTCAAATTGGTTAAAGCATCAAATCTCGGCATAGACTTCGAGCATATTGCCTTCAGGATCGGCAAAGTACACCGTTCGGTGTCCCCTCGGCTGGTCGGTAGGCGGCTCAAGGATTTTCACCCCTTTGGCAACGAGTTGGTTGTAACACAAATCCACTTCAGCCGGCGATACCAGAAAAGCGAGCTGCACGCCGGGCAATTCTGGGCGAACACCGTTCCCGTCATAATATCGGGTGCGCTTGCGCAGCGAAAGCAACACGTCACCTGCCCAAAATGTTAAGCCTGTCTCGGACTCGGAGTCCACCGGAAAGGGGAACAGATCTCGGTAGAAGGCTTTCATTGTTTCCAAGTCGTCACAGAGAACGATTGCGTAGTTGAGTTGTTTAACGGATGTAAGCACAGTTGAATCCTCGATTTGATGACGATGCAGGAAAGATTGAGATCGAGAAACGCCTTGAAGTTCCTCAAAACAGAAAATCTGACTCAAAGAGGTAGGACATCTTGGTAAGAACCGCTCGCTCACCGTCGGTGCTGTCGGCGAACACGAGGAAGAGGCGGCTCTCTGGGGTGAAGCGGTAATCAAAAACGGAATTGAAGTTGTACTTTACTTCGCGAGACATGCGCTCGTCTACTCGTTCTGCGAAGATCCGCCAACCCATCCGCCGGGTGAATTGGTAGTTGGTGTTCACCCCGACGATGAGCGTATTTTGATTTTCACGCCAGAAGAAGTTGCTTCCGTTCAGGCCAAAGCTAAGTTTGCCAAACAGATTGACATTAGCGGAGACCCGCGTGTACCGACTATATTTGTCTTGCCGAGGTCCGAATCGATTATACAGCGATAAGCGTCCCCATTTGGGACGGTAGCTAATATTTGAACCGATATATTGTCTATCGTAAAGTGACCCGTCCTCACGTCGGGTTCCGCTTCCAGCAAAGGTAAATAGATTAAACTTTCCAATATCAACCCCGCCAGAAAGCCCGACACGCCGATCCCATAACAGATTTTGTCCGGTGAGTTTATAGAGGTGGTAACCGCTCGCGTGAAGTCCTCGGACAAGGCTACCTTTATCGAATCGATGCCTGTATCGTAAGCGACCGTACGTCTTGCGGAACGCCTCATCCTCCAACCCCATTTCATTTGGACGGAACCCCTCTGGCATGTCTTCGACGCGAGCTTCGGCACCCCATCCGCTCTCATGCTCCCAGTCCATTGAGGCGTGGAACGCTGAGTGCATTTCACCGTGGATCCAATCGGTGACATATTGCCCCCGGGCGGTCACATCGCGGTGGAGGGCGAACCGACCATCTAACGAAAGTAGAGTCACATCCCGGTCTGCCTGATGCTTCTGCAATCCCATTGCACCAATCACCGTGCGCTCTCCAACGTTTCGGCTAATCCGCGTCGCAAGGAGGTTCGCCTGCTTCTTCTGATCGTCGTCGTAGCGGTCAACCATTGTCCCGTAGGTATCGATAAAAGCGAAATTGTAGTCCCCAACTTTTCCCGTTGACTTGACACCGTAATCGATATCCTGAACCCGACGGCTGTAAAATAGGTCGAGCGGCATTTCAAATAACTCCGACCCTTCGCGAAAAAATGGACGCCGCTCCGGTAGATACAACTCCCGATCGCTTGAGACGTTGATGCGTGTCGAATCGCTTTCCAGTTGTGAAAAGTCCGGGTTAAAAGTCAGATTTGTGGTGATGCTTGTCGAGAACGGGATAGCAACGTCTAAGCCGGTACTCATATCGAGCGACTCGCCTTCGACCCTGCGTTGAGTGACGTAAGGCAGAATATCAATCTTTCGATCCGTATTCACTCTGCTGAATTCGAGGTTCTCCAACGTGCCGAACTCCGAGACCCGACTAAAATCGTCTCCGGTATCCGCCCACGTATAACGGACCCCTTCCATCGGATGGGGTCGCGCAAAGTTAATGCCCCATGTCGTTGCTTCGGGATCGAAACGGAGTTCGCTGAAAGGAATTGCCATTTCTGCTGTCCAATGGTTTCCATTCTTCTGGACCTTTGCCTCCCAGTTCGCATCCCACGCTTGGTCAAAATTGCTCTCGTTGCTGATTTTGGCGTCCATCTGTGTCTCCAGCGTGTTGACCGCTAGGACGTAGCAGTTGCGTTGATCATGATAGGTATCAAGCAGCACCTGAACCGTGTCATCCCGCCAGACGGGAGCATCGCGGCGTGTCTGCGTCTCACGCAACGCGTTCATATTCGGTTCGTCGCAATGCAAGCCAACATAAAGCGTATTTTCATCATACATGACCATCGCCTTAGTGCCCAATTCTGCGGGGACGCCGTGAGCACCTTCCACACGGTAAAAATTGTCCGCAATCTCGGCTTGTTCCCAGACGCCATCCGAGAGGTCACCATCAATCACAGGCGGCGCATCGAGCCATTTGGCTTTGATAACACGACCGGAGTTTTGTCCCCTAGCGAAAGCTGATGTCGCTAAACACACCGTTATAATTAGGATCCCCAAGCCGATCCACTGTTTTCGTTGAACATTTGTCCACATTATGACTGCTGTCTCCTATCTATGCTGACCAAGCAGAATCGCTAACCGAATCTGCTTTTTTGAACTGCTGGTTATACATATCTGCGTACATCCCACTAGCTTCTAACAGCTGCTCATGGGTGCCAACCTCAATAACTCTGCCCTCTTTCATCGCAACAATCATGTCCGCATTCAAAATGGTTGAAAGTCGATGCGCGATGACGAATGAGGTTCTAGACTTCATCAACCGATCCAGTGCCTCTTGAATCTGTGCTTCAGATTCCGTGTCCAGATTGGAAGTCGCTTCGTCCAGAATCAGGATGCGCGGGTCGCGTAAAATGGTGCGTGCAATGGCGATGCGCTGCTTCTGCCCGCCAGAGAGACGCATTCCGCGTTCCCCAACTTCTGTCTCATACCCCTCTGGCAACTGATCAACGATAAACTGATGCGCGTTGGCGGCGAGGGCCGCTTGCACCACTTCCTCGTCCGTGGCACCAAGTTTGCCAAATCGTATGTTCTCGGCAACCGAACCCGCGAACAGGAAAGTATCCTGTAACACAATTCCCATCTGATTGCGTAGCGACTTAATCGAAACATCGCGGAGGCTATGCTCATCCACAAAGATATCTCCCTCCACCGGATCGTAAAATCTGGAGATTAGGTTCGCAATAGTGGTTTTTCCACACCCCGATGGTCCCACCAACGCCACCATCATCCCCGGCTTGGCTTCGAGGTTAATATTGTGCAGTACCGGGTTCTCTGGTTCATAATGGAAGGAAACGTTATCAAACTTGACATGGCCGCGAATGTTGGAAAGGGCTATTGCATCGGGTGCCTCCTCAACGGTCGGCTCCGAATCGAGCAGGCCGAAAACGCGTTCAGCCGAAATCATCGCCTCTTGAATTTGTGTATTGACCCTGATTAGGTTCATGATTGGGTCTTGGAGGCGTTCCATAAACTGGTAGAAAGCGAGCATTGCCCCGATGGTAAAATCGCCTTCAATCACTAGATACCCCCCGTAACAGAGGACTGCAGACCTGCCGATTGACCGGAAGAAGAGTGCAACACGCCCCATCGCTGTTTGGGTTGCCATGATTTTGATTCTCGATTCAAGGGTTTCACGCATATTATGGAATAACTGTCGCTCATGGTAACGTTCCCGATGAAAAGCCTTGACAACCTTTGCCCCCGCGACCGCCTCGTACATCCCCGTCGAAATGTCCGCCCACTTGTGTCGCCATTGACGCCACATTGGACGCAGCCGTTGGAGGAAGAGGTGATAGTTCCCGATGATTAGCGGGAAGATCAGCAAGGAGAAGAGGGTCAACTTCCAATTCCAGTAGAGCATGATGCCAAGCATGAGGATGAAAGTTACCGCATCGGTTACGATCCGAATCGTTGTTTCGGTGGCGAGATTCCGCAGCGAAGCGACATCCTCCCTGACCCGTGAGAGGATTTGTCCGGTCCCTTGGGCTTCGTAGAAGTGCATCGACAGCGATTGGAGGTGAGAGAACACCTTATTTCTCAAGTCAAATAGGATACGCTGACTGACCCATGTCATCACGTAGGTGCAGAAGTAGGAAAGGACACCGAAAATCGCATAGTACGTAATAATGACAAAAAGGATAACAATCAACCAGTCGACCAGCGTGTAATGGAGTTCACGCCCTAGCACGGTGTATGCAAGCGTTGCGGTATAAACCTTGATTTCGCCATCGGCGACGTATAGCTTACCGTTTTCTTTCCAGATCGTATGCTGCTTTTCATTTGCCCTGTCAATGACGAGCCACCGGCTGCCTACCTCTTCAACTGAGACAATTGCCTTTAAAGATAGCAGAATGTCCCGATCCTTGAACGCTTTATGCAACTTTTTGGAGGCTGTATCGAACTCCCTACGCAAAGGATCTGGCATCCCTTGAAGTTCCGCTAAATCAGTCACACCCTCAAGTTTTTCTAAGTACTGCTTCTTCTGGAAATCTGAGCCAAGCCGAAACACCTTCTGATTGATGCGGTATTTCTGGTCCGTTTCGGTGTCGTTGAGTTTCCATTTTTCTCCCTGCTTTTCAATTGAAACGAGGGTACTTGGAGAGAGTGAAATCCCTTGTGCCTCAAACTCCTGCCTCAGCCTGTTAGAAAGCACCACCTGATTGTCTAAATCATCCCGAAACATCAAATTGACGCTTGCGATCGGTTTGTTAGCGGGTATCAAAAGGTCATCAATGACGAACTTCTGAACAAGCGGCATGAATAGCGGCGACTGCCCGACAAGCACGACCAAGAAAAAGCCGAGGATCAGCTTGGGTAGATAAGGTTTCGCGTATGCGAATAATCTGAAAAACTGTTTCATCGCGGACCTCCAGGCCCCTACAATTCAGTCATCACTTACATCTTCATCTTTTCACTAGTTTGAAGCACGTTCCGAATTTCTCTGGTTGCCTTTGTCTCTGCTACAACTGTCCTTTGAAGCACTTTAATCGCTACACGGCATTTCGGCTTGAAGTGGCTCATCGCTTCTTTCGGGGTCTGTGCCTCTCGATTCGGATGCCTCCACAAGCCAATCCGAGATAATCCCAAGCCGAGTCGGACTTTGGACTTTGCATCCGTTGAGGAAGTTTCGTGCGCTTCAAGTGAAGGCAGTGCTCTCTGAACAGCCTTAAGAAAGCCTACAACCTTCTGGTACTCAGCAATCGCTTTATCCAGATGCTCTAATTCTTCCTCATCTTCAAAGTGTTCCCTGATCATCTGTAGATAGTTTACAGCTGCTGTTCGCGCTTCAATAAATTGCGTCAGTGGCTGTCCACTCCACTTCATAACTTTGGAAACGTTATGCTCGGTCAGCTTTCTCCTTCGACTTAGCAGACCGCTCAGGTGGGCGATCAGTTCGTCGTAGGCTGCGAGACCGATTGCACAACCGTGAATCTTTCGGCGAGTCTCTGCCATTTTTCTCGCAACGCGCAAGGTGCCTAGGGCTGCGTCGCGGTCTTTGGGTTCGCGTTCGCGCTCGCCGATCACAAATTGGTAGTAGCCGTGCGGTCCCAGTTCAAGAAAGCCACCACTCGGATGCCACTGTTTGTAGAGGTCATCGGTTTTGATCTGATACCGAGAACCGTTTTGGCAGATAAGGGTTTCGGGACCGTCGTCCTGGGTAAGGAACGGACAGGAGTCGTCGAACGGTAGTAATGTCGGCTTCCCAGCGCGCGTATTTTCTTGGAGTCGCTCCGATGCAGCCTCGTAAGTGTCGTCGTATGAGACTTCAAAGCTATAGCCGAGCGTCCGGCAAGTTGCGCGCAGTGGGTTGTGAAAAAAGGTATTCATCCCCATTTCAGGGTCAGTACGGTTGTAAAAGAAACGGAAGGCTTCACCGGACACACCCATCAGATAAGTGTATGAAACATCTTCCTTACAGTGCTTCAGGGCTTCTTGGACCGTGTGGATATAGTCTATCGGTCGTTCTGTTGTCAACGGTTGATTTCCTTGATTCATTGTTACTTCTCCCGGCTTTTTTCAGCCTTTGTGTTGCATTTTCTCCAACATAGAATGATGGAATGTGGAGTAAAATAGCCTCCACCATAGCGATACGAGACGGCTATTACGCATAAACCGTGCCAGCTTCGCAGCGAAACCTATAAATGAGCTTCAACCCTTGCTATGACTGGGTTTTCCAGGAGAAGGCGTTGACCGGAATGGAATATTTGAATCGTTTCAAAATGTGACAGTCAAGGGAGATTATTTGGAGGAAAAGATGGGCTGCAGCGCGTCAGCACTGGCTTTGGGCTTGATATGTTGCATTTTGCAACATGATGCATTTTGCAACGGGGTGGTATGAAGCGGGAGGCATTTTTCTTATTGTCAATCGCCGATGAGAGGTGTTAAAATACTTCTGAACGTCGAAAAACGCTTAATCTCAGATTTGGAAGGGAGCGTGCAGGTGGACAGGAACCGAGCCAAACTTGTTGTCGGTTCACTGATAGCAGAACCGGGGCAAAGTGTCGAAGGGCATCTGAAAGTAGGGAATATGCAGGATGGTACGCCGTTCCGGTTGCCGCTTGTTTTAATTAATGGTGCACATGGTGGGAAAACGCTCTACCTACAAGCAGCTAGCGATGGGGACGAGCTCAACGGGATTGCCGTCATCCATGAGATTTTGCGCCAGATTCGCCCCGATAATCTGCGAGGTCAGATTATTGCCATTCCGATTGTGAACTTTCACGCCTTTCACGCCAGACAAGCCCACAGTCCCGTTGATAACATGAAGATGAATCGATGCTTTCCGGGACGCCCCGACGGCACCTCCAGTGAACGGATCGCTTACAAACTCTTTCATACGGTCATCCGCCAAACCGATTACTGTATTGACCTACATCAAGGTGGAGTCCACCCCATGATCGATGAGGTTCGAGTGCGTGTTGATGCAAAACACCCGCAACATGCAGCTTGTCTTGAGCTGGCTCGTATCTTCGGAACGGGTTACATCTTTGATCAGAAGGGACCGAACGGTCAACTCGCCCAAGCCGCACCGGAGATTGGTATTCCAACGATTGATCCGGAGTTAGGTGGGTGTCACGGTTGGGACGCTGCCAGCATCGCAAAAGGGGTACAGGGTGTGCTGAACATCCTGAAACAGTACGGTTTTATTGATGGCGAACCGAAACTCCCTCAGCGGCAGGTTATTATCAACAGGTTTGTGTCACTTTGTAGTGACCAAGGCGGTTTTGTGTATTACCAAGCGGACTTATATGATCAGGTTGAAGCGTATCAACCAATTGCAGAAATCTGCGATGTCTTTGGTCATTTGCGGGAAACTATCCGTGCTCCTGAAAGTGGCATCTTTTGGTCGCGTCCAGTATATCCGATGGTTGCTAGTGGCGAATCGGTCGGGAAGATCGGTATTCCGTCTGACTACATCCAGTAGAGGGAAGAAAGCAGGATAACGGGAAAACCTGAAAACGGGAAAACAATTTGGTTCATTGGTTCACTGGTTCATTAATGAACGAATGTACTAATGAGCTCGAAAACGTTGTGCCTGTGCGTTTGATTCCACTCGTCTTCTCCCTATCACCTTCCCATTTGTGCTAAAATCCCAACCCAATTTTCCCCGCTTTGCGTCAATTCATGACTTTCTTTCAGTTGACGGGTCTCAAGCACTCGGAAGCCATTTGTCTCCAGTTGGGCTTCGATCTGCGACGCCTCCGTTGCTAGAATCCCTGACAGTATCAACCGCCCCGCCGGCTCAAGGAATTTCGGACATATAGGAATCATCGGCAAGATAACTTTTGTGAGGATATTGGCGACGATGAGCGGATATTTTTGTCTTTCAAGCGCGTTCAGTCCGTCGCCCTGATGTAAATGGATGACTGATTCCACCTTGTTGAGTTGAATGTTGCTTCGAGCAATTGGGATCGTTGTTGCATCCAAATCAACGGCATCAACCCGTTTGGCGCCCAGTTTGGCGGCTGCAATCGCCAAGATGCCAGAGCCAGTACCAATATCTGCGACGACATCGGAACCCTTGATGGAGATCTCCAATAATTCCAACGCGAGTTGTGTTGTGGGGTGTTGTCCTGTGCCGAATGCCATGCCCGGATCTAATCGGATCAAGATCTCAGATGATTCGGGCACAATATCATCCCATGTCGGCGCGATAACCAAACGTTTTCCGATCTTTTGAGGTGGGAAGGCTGACCGCCACTGTTCTGACCAATTATCTTCCTCAATGGACTCTAGCGTGACCTTTGCAGGCTGTGTATCAATCCCCGCCTGAATTAAGCTGGCGAGAAATTCACGCAAATCATGGACGCGCTCACCAATGAGGTCGTCCGTCGGGAAGTAGGAGATCAGTGTGACGGAAGGAGAGTTTGAGGATGGAGTGTCTCTCATTTCGATGCCCGTTGCATCATGTTCAAAAAGATAGTTTGCGACGGCATCCGATGCTTCTTGAGAAGTTGTGATTGTTACCTGAGCCCATTTCATAGCTCTTTAATCGGGGAGTTCATCAAATCTTCGCAGTGTAGACCCCTTCCCTTTAGGGAGGGGAGGAAACTGCGCTCCTTTTCCATGTATTGTTAAAGGCTTTATGGTATACTATAGTTGAGTTTCGTGGGAAGGTACTACGCCCCCGCTCGATGATGCTGTCCACCTCCGTTAGTACCGGATTGAAAGTTAGAAAACCGAATCGCATGAAAACAACGTATCAATATCGCATTTATCCTACTATGAAACAACGCAAGACACTTGAAGTTTGGCTTGATGCGTGTCGTACGCTTTATAACCAAGCACTTGATATGAAAAAGCAAGCTTACGACACGCACAAGGAAAATATCACTTACAAAAAGCAAGCCGCCTATTTGACCACACTTCGCAATGTCTCTCAATTCTGGCAAACCAAGCACTGTGATGTTTTGCAGGACACTTTACGCCGTTTGGACAAAGCCTATCAAGCGTTCTTTGTCCGTGTCGAAAAAGGGGAAGCACCCGGGTTCCCACGCTTCAAAGGTGAAGGCCGATACCGCTCAATGACCTTTAGCCACCTATCTAAACGGTTGATTCGCAATATCCGCAAACGGATGGCTCGGATAGTTGTCCCCAAGATTGGGCATGTTGCGATTTGTTACCACCGCGCGCTTCCCGATGGCAAAATTAAGAATCTGACGATACAACGGAAAGCCAGTGGCTGGTATGCAAATATCACTGTCCAACTCCCTGATGTGCCTGAAATTCCCGAAGCATCTATCCAAACGATTACAGGGATTGACGTCGGTTTGGCATCGTTTGTAACCACTTCCAACGGGGATAAGGTTGCCAATCCTCGCCACTTTCGTCAATCAGAACACAAGTTGAGCCAAGCACAACGTCGGTTATCCCAAAGGCAGAAGGGGAGCAGACGTTATAGTAACCAACGGGAACGGGTTGCCAAGATACACGAGTATATTGGCAACCAACGTCGTGACTTCCACTATAAGACCGCACACCGACTTTTTACCCAGTGCGACGCGATAGCCGTTGAGGCCTTAAAAATCACTAACATGGTTCAAAACCACAATCTTTCTAAAAGCATATCTGATGCTGCATGGGGTAATTTTCGCTTAACACTGCAAAGCAAAGCTGCAAAGGCTGGTAAGCATCTGTTGCAAGTTAAGCCTCAAGGCACGTCTCAGGAATGTTCAGGGTGTGGTTCAGTTGTAAAGAAATCGTTGTCTGTCCGTGTCCATTACTGCCCCGATTGTGGGTTGATAATTGACCGTGACCACAACGCAGCAATCAACATTCGTAATCGGGCAGCTGCTGCCCTGCGTGGAGGGACGTCGGTAACTAACGGTCCCGAAACCCTCGAAAGAGAAGAAAGCGCGAAACCTGTAAGACCCCGTGGACGGTATCACAAGCCCCGTCCTTCAGGGCGGGGTAGTTGACCGTTTACCCGTCTTTGTCTTCGTCGTGGTCATCATGACGGTGGAAAAGCTTATCGCCGAGTTTATCGAAAAAGCCTGAATATTCTTCGCCTTCACCTTCACTGCGAACGTGCGCAAATGCTTCCAAAATCTCTTTTTCCTGTTCTGTTAGGTTCGTTGGAGTTTCGACTTGGATTTGAACAATGAGATCGCCGGAGCCGTAGTGGTTGTAGTAGGGAACGCCCTTGTGGGGGATGCGTAACCTCGCGCCAAACTGTGTGCCACTGGGAACCGTGAGTTTGACGGTGCCATCAATTGTGGGGATTTCAATTGTGGTGCCGAGTGCAGCTTGTGGGAATGAAACCGTCGCTCTCGCTACCAGATCATTGTTTTCTCGCACAAAAAGTTCGTGGGGTGCTACGTGGATTATAACAAAGAGGTCACCGGGCGGTCCTCCATTGACTCCCGCTTCGCCTTCACCCCGCATCTGAATCTTAGTGCCGGTGTCAATGCCTTTGGGGATACGAACCTTGATCTGACGAACGTTCCGAACAAGTCCCTGACCGCGACATTCGTTACAAGGCTTCGGGACCACTCTGCCTTCACCCTGACAGCGTGGACAGGTGCGCGACATACTGAAGAAGCCCTGTGTCCGTGTGACTTGCCCACGTCCAAAACACTCTGGACAGGTCTCCGGTTTAGATCCAGTTTCGGCACCAGTGCCGTGACAGGTTTGACAAGCCTCCAAGCGCGGGACATCAATAGTCAAGGTTTTTCCGAGCATAACATCTTCTAAGGAGATTTGCAGATCATATTGTAGACTCCGCCCACGTTTGGGTCCTCCCTGCCTGCGGCTAGAGCCGCCAAATCCAAAGAGATCTCCAAAATCGCCGAAGATGTCCCCGACGATATCCTCAAAATTACCAACGTCAAATCCACCTGCCCCCATCATTCCTTCTAGACCCGCATGACCAAACCGGTCATAGCGGCTACGTTTCTCGGAGTCGCGCAATACCTCGTACGCTTCGGTTGCCTCTTTGAATTTTTCTTCGGCTTCTTTATTATCAGGGTTCTTATCAGGGTGGTATTTAATTGCCAGTTTACGATAGGCTTTCTTAATCTCATCTTCGCCCGCGCTTCGACTGACATTGAGTACTTCGTAATAGTCGTGTTTTTGCGCCATGGTTCTCCCCACTATTTTTTATCTGCCTTGTCGTCCGTGTTTTGGTCAACAACTTCCGCTTCAGCGTCAACAACAGTTTCGTCCGATGTTTCTGTTCCTGTGGTTGCATCTTCTGCTTCCGCTGCTGCCTCGGATTCGGCTGCTGCTTGAGCATACATTACTTCTGCTAATCTATGACTTGCCTGTGTCAACGCATCGGTCTCCGCCTTAATGGCTTCGATGTTATTTCCGTTCAATGTTTCCCTTAATTTCTCGATTGCACTTTGGACTTCGTTGTGATCTGCCTCAGAGATCTTATCCTTATATTCGTTGAGGGACTTTTCCGTGCTATAGATTAGCGAGTCGGCATTGTTGCGAGCCTCGGCTTCCTCTTTCCTTTGCGAATCATCTTCGGCGTGTTCTTTGGCGTCTGTGACCATCTGCTCGATTTCCTCGTCAGACAAGCCGCTTGAGGATTCGATCCGAATTTTCTGCTCTTTCCCTGTCCCAAGATCTTTTGCAGAAACATGCACAATACCATTTGCATCAATATCAAACGTCACGTCGATCTGTGGTGTTCCACGCGGTGCAGGGGGAATACCTATCAGATCAAATTGACCTAGCGTACGATTGTAGGCTGCCATATCGCGCTCACCCTGCATCACATGTATACTCACAGCATCTTGGTTATCTGACGCCGTTGAAAAGGTTTGACTTTTCTTGGTTGGGATGGTGGCGTTTCGCTCGATCAGGCGCGTGAAGACACCGCCAAGTGTTTCGATGCCGAGTGAAAGGGGGGTGACATCAAGCAATAGCACATCCTTGACCCCTTCATCGCCGGATAAGACACCGCCTTGGATTGCTGCCCCGATGGCGACCACTTCATCGGGATTGACCCCTTTGTGCGGCTCCTTACCGAAAAACTGCTGAACCGCTTCCTGTACCTTCGGCATCCGCGTCTGACCGCCGACCAGTACCACTTCATCAATGTCTGATGCGCGTAACTCAGCATCAGCAAGGGCTTGGCGACACGGCTTAATTGCCCGATCAATAAGATCTACGGTAAGTTGCTCCAGTTTCGCACGCGTGAGGGTTAGGTTCAGATGCTTGGGACCACTTGCGTCTGCGGTGATGAAAGGCAGATTAATCTCTGATTGTAGTGCTGTTGATAATTCGCACTTTGCTTTTTCTGCTGCTTCTCTCAGGCGTTGGAGCGACATTGGGTCTTGCCGCAGATCTATGCTGTGCTCGTTGCGGAATTCTTCGGCTAACCAATCAACAATTTTCTCATCGAAGTCGTCGCCGCCCAAATGCGTGTCTCCATTTGTGCTTTTGACTTCAAAAATGCCTTCGCCAATCTCAAGGATTGAGATGTCAAAGGTGCCACCGCCTAAATCGTAAACGACAATTTTCTGATCCGTTTTTTTGTCTAATCCATAAGCGAGGGAGGCGGCTGTCGGTTCGTTAATGATTCGCAGTACTTCAAGGCCAGCGATTTGCCCGGCGTCTTTGGTGGCTTGGCGTTGTGCATCGTTAAAATACGCGGGCACCGTGATGACGGCTTGCGTCACCGTTTCACCGAGATACGATTCCGCTGTTTCCTTCATTTTACGCAAGACGAGTCCTGAAATCTCAGGAGGTGCGTGCTCACGATCATCAATCTTGATTCTCGCTTCACTACTGTCTCCCTCGACTACAGCATAAGACACCCGCTGCATTTCCTGGCTAACCTCATTATAGCGTCTCCCCATGAAACGTTTGACCGAAGATACGGTGTTCTTGGGATTTGTTACTGCCTGCCGTTTCGCAACCTGTCCAACAATCCGTTCGCCATCTTTTGTAAAAGCAACAACAGAAGGGGTGGTACGACTACCTTCAGCATTTTCGAGGACCTTCGGTTCTCCGTTCTCTAAAACTGCGACACACGAATTCGTTGTACCGAGGTCTATGCCGATTACTTTACTCATTCGATTCTTCCTCCTCGAGGTTCGGGACTTCACTTTCCGGAACCTGTTCACTTTTTCCCTTAGAAACCGAAACCATCGATGGGCGAATCACGCGATTATGTAACATATATCCTTTCTGCCACTCTTCAATGACGTTATTTTCGGGAACTTCCTCTGATTCAACGTGCATTATTGCTTCATGTTGCATGGGATCGAATGGCTCGTTGACGGCTTCAATTGGAGTAACTCCACGCTTTTCAAGGGTGCTGAGAAGCCCCTTATAAATCATCTCAACTCCCTCAGCAAGGGCGTCAACATCTTGGGATTCTTTTGTCGACTGGATTGCTCTTTCGATACTATCTATTGTCGGGATCAACTCTTTCACGAAGCTTTCAAGCGCGTATTTTAGAGATTCCTCTTTCTCGCGTTCAGCCCGTTTTCTTGAATTGTCGAACTCCGCAATTGTGCGGAGCATCTGATCGTGTTGCGCCTCAGACTCAGCTTTATAAGCATCATATTCAGCTGCAAGATTGGCAAGTGCTTCTGCTTCGGGTGAATCCTTCGATTCAGCATCTGCACTGGACTCGTCTGTCTCAGAAGCCTCCGACGTATCATCGATTGGTGGATTCTCTGCTTCTTCCGAATTGGCTGTTTGCGTTTCTATTTCTTGTTCTTCCGCATCTGTGTTTTTTTCTTCTGACATACGCATGACCTCTCTAAGGAATATCTAAAATGACTCCCGTATTTCGCCGACACTAAAGTGATTCTTCAAACAAATCACTAATCGTTTGGGAAGTAAATTTGACAATTGATACGATGCGCGGATACACCATCCGGGTCGGTCCGATAACCCCTATCGTTCCAAACTGATTCCCCCGCACCCGGTAGCTTGACCTAACGATACTGCACATTTCCATGCCTTCACAGCCGTTCTCACTACCAATAAGCACTTGAATGCCGAGGAGGTCTTGCCGGGCGGACAACAGATCTGCGACCTGTTCTTTTTGTTCTAACACCCGAAATAGCGATTCGATTTTCTGAACCTCTCCAAATTCAGGATGACTGAAGAAGTTGGAAGTACCATCTATGTAGACATGAGTTTCCTGCTCTAGTGCAAAAGTATTCCGTGTGACAACTGCTATCGGGTCTGACAGGGGGCGATCGAAAACAGCTTTCAGTTTTACAGGATCCTGTGAAATCTGCCGTATCTGTTTCAACGGCATCCCTGCTAACTTTTCATTTAATATACGGTTTATCTGGTAGAGTTCCCCATCAGACAGATCTTTAGGAATGGAAACGACCTGATTTTTGACAGCCCCAGAAGCCATCAGTAAAACCGCAAGTATGTGCTCGCTATCAATCGAAATAAGCTCAAGGCGGTGTAGGATGCTCTCGTGTAACTCCGGGCTTAAGACGACACCGATATGATGGGAAATTGCAGACAAGATCTTGGAAGTCTGTTCCATGATCTCTTCAAAATCGCGGCGTGATGAAGCATATCCGTCTCGGATAAACTGCCTCTCCTTTTGACTCAACTTCTGGTCGATCATCAGGCTATCAACATAGACACGATAGCCTTGCTCCGTTGGCACGCGCCCAGCAGAGGTGTGAGGATGCGTCAGATAGCCAAGTTCCTCAAGATCCGCCATGGTATTCCGCAGCGTCGCCGCACTTAACCCCATGTCGTAGTCCCGCACAATTTTCTGTGAACTGACGGGTTCAGCTGTCCGATTATAGCAATCGACAATTACCTCTAAAACGGCATGTTTTCGAGAGTCTAACACAGAATTTGTCAACAGAATCGCCTCAATTCGCAGGTTGTTTTTAGCACTCTATTCTTGCGAGTGCTAATGAATTACACTACCATTTTCAGAGGGATTTGTCAAGCAAAAAGGAAACGCAGCAGACGGAAAACCGGTTACATCACAAATTGCAAAGATAGGCGTTTCGATTTGCGAACACGGAGATAAACGAATCACACCGTTAATCGGGTGAAGGTAAGTGCGGGGTATTTTTATTGCGGTATTCAATACAGTTTCTTCCTTGTTATCGGCTCAACTTCACCAATACCTTCACCGTCCAGAAACAGGAAATTACATCCCACGCTTTGGAGTGCCGAGTATTTTCTCTAAACAAAGTTTCTGCAATGTCTTCAATCAGAGCAGGCACAGTGTGCTTATCTCCCAGCTTGCTTAATGCTTCTGCTGCGCTTCTTCGTATCGTGTTGTTGTCATTGTTGAAGGCGTTTGTCAAGGCGGGAATCGCACGTTTATCCTTTAATTTACCTAATGCAATAGCTGCCTCCTTTCGCACCTGACTCTCCTCATCGTTGAGCGCATTTATCAGAGCGGGTACAGCACGCTTATCCTCCAACTTGCCCAATGCCTCTGCGGTGCTTTGTCGTATTCGGTTATTGTCATCGTTGAGAACGTTTGTCAAAGCGGAGATCGTGCTATTATCTCCTAACTCACCCAACGCTCTTACGGCATCCCATCGTACCCCCTTATCGTTATCGTTGAGAGCGTTTATCAAGGCAGGAACCGCACGCTTATCTCCCAACTTCCCCAACCTATAGGCGGCTTCCAATCGCCTCCAATCACCGTTGAGGGCATCTACCAAGATGGAAACCCCACGCTTGTCTCCCAGCTTGCCTAACGCTTCTGCGACTTGCAATCGTCCGACCCTATAGTCGAGAGTATTCACTAAGACGGTTACTGCACGCTTATCCCCCAGCTTGCCTAACGCCTCTGTGGTTTTCCATCTTACTATTGCATTGTCATCATTGAGAGCGTTTATCAAGGGGGTTACTGTACGCTTATCCCCCAACTCGCCCAACGCTTCTGCAGTGCTCCATCGCACCTGACTCTCCTCATCGTTGAGGGTACTTATCAGAGTGGGAACAGCACGTTTATCCCCCAGCTTACCCAATGCTTCTGCCGCGCTCCGCCGTACATTAATATCGTCATGGCTGAGGGCGTTGATCAGGGCAGGAACAGCACGCTTATCCCCTAACTTGCCCAATGCTTTTACGGCTGTCACTCGCACTCTGCTATCGTCATCGTTGAAGGCGTTTGCCAAGGCGGAGATAGCGCGTGTATCTTCCAACTCACCCAGCACTTTTGCAGTGCTCCATCGTACCTTGTCATCGTCATAATTGAGGGCACCCCTCATTAGTTCAAGAAGTAGCTCTTCAGAGATCGTTCCACTCAGTTTATAAAACTGATAATACGCTTTGAGTGCTTTGTCGATTTGCCCACCTGTGGCAAGTACTCTCACCAGCATGGCGTGACCAATCGGTTTCTCTGGATGCTTCTGAATAAAATCCTCAATCAGTTTGAACGCGCTCTCATGATCACCCGATTTGAGGAAGGCATCTGTTTTTTGTTCCAGTTTTGATTCCTCAGAATTCCCGCTTGAAGATGTCGCCGTGAAACAGAAAAGGACAGCTAATAATCCGCAAATTGTCAGTCCTGTATGCAATCGTTTCATTGTGGTTCTCTCCTGTCTGTCCTAACTACACCCGAATTCAGAACAACTCGCTGACTACGAAAATCCCCAAGAACAGAAAGAAAAACAGCCTGAAATCGAGTTAACAATTTCAGGCTGATTTTCGATTGTGACTGATATAGATTGTGCGCGACTGAGTGCTTCGCGGATTGGTTTACATCATCCCTTTGACGATTGATGCGCCTTGCTCTTTTGTAATGGCGAGATCCGTCTTTCTGCCGAGAGCCCCCTCCTGTAGGACCGGTTCGAGGTCTTCGAGCGCGGGACGACTTGTGTCCTCATAAAACACGCCAGTGGGAATCTCATCCCCCCAAATCATGGCTTTCTCAAGGGCTTCTTGCGTACTCGTCGGATCATGCCCTTCCTCTTCGAGCTTCCGCACATGCTGTTTGAAGAAAGCGAAGGTGTTGTCCTTATTGAAGGTGATGCAGGGACTGAAGACATCCACGAACGCAAACCCGTTGTGTTCCATACCCCTGTACAGCAGTTCGGTGAGATGCTTCGTGTCACCGCTAAACCCTCTGGCGACGTAGGTGGCACCTGAAACGATCGCCAACGCGAGCGGGTTGATGGGTTGTTCGACACTGCCAAACGGCGTACTTTTGGTCTTCATACCCATTCGGCTTGTGGGTGAAGCTTGACCGATCGTTAATCCGTAAATCTGGTTGTCCATCACGATATATAGGAGATCGATGTTGCGGCGCATGGTATGCATGAAGTGGTTTCCGCCAATACCAAAGCCATCGCCATCGCCTCCGGTGACGATTACTTTCATATCGTGGTTGGCGAGTTTCGCGCCTGTTGCCACAGCAAGAGATCGACCGTGAAGGGTGTGCATCCCATAGGTGTTGAAAAATCCGGGCAGGTTAGACGAGCAGCCAATCCCGCTGATCGTGATGAACTCGTGCGGTTCGCGTCCGGTCTTGGCACATGCCATCTCAAGAGATCTTAATACGCCAAAATCCCCGCAACCGGGACACCAATCTGGGGAAACGCTTCCCTTAAAATCCTTCGCTGTTGGAGCCGCCTTTATGAGCTTTCCATCGTTTGCCATCTTATTCCTCCTTAAACTACAATTTCTTGATACGGAATATATAACTCGGTCTTACCCGCCTCAATCTCTTTAGCACCATCAACAATGTGGTGTGGCATGAATGGCTCACCATCATATTTGCGAATATGGCCATCAGTCTTGAAGCCGGTTTCGCCACGCAGGAAGCGTGCAAATTGACCCGTGTAGTTACATTCGACGATAATTGACTGCTTACATTTCGAGAGGATCTCATTAATCTTCTCTGCGTCCATTGGGTAGAGCCATTTGAAGTGGATATGATTGACGCTGTGCCCTTCAGCTCTCAACAGACTGGCAGCTTCCCCAATGACACTCTTCGTAGACCCCCAACCGATCAGGGTGAGTGCTGCATCTTCAGGTCCCTCAACCGAGGGAGGCGGTAACTCAGCAACGATACCATCCATCTTACGCTGGCGTTTTTCCATGATGTCTCGGCGTATGTGGGGGTTCGTGAACTCATCGCTAATCAGTCCACCATCCTCGTCATGTTCATCAGTGGCCGCAACGTAAACATGCCCCGGCGTTCCGGGCAACGCTCGCGGGGAGATTCCGCTATCGGTAATCTTGTAACGCAGGTACTTTTCGTCTGTATCGTTGCCTTCGGTGATGACCTCGCCACGGCTAATCTCCTGATCCCATTTAAAGTCAGCCGGATCGACATTTGTGTATCCCATAGAGAGTGTGAGGTCGGAAATCACCATCCCCGGACACTGATATTTATCAACCAAGTTGAAGAGCTCTGGAATCACATCGAAACCATCCATGATACTGGTCGGTGCCGCAATAATCTTCGGGAAGTCCCCTTGGCTAGCGCCCAGCACCTGCCACAGGTCGCCTTGTTCGGTCTTGGTCGGTAGTCCTGTTGAAGGTCCTCCACGTTGGACATTAATAATAACCACCGGAATTTCCATCATACCGGCACTTCCGATAGCCTCGGTCATCAACGCGAAGCCGCCGCCGGAGGTTGCACACATCGCGCGACACCCTGAATGAGCGGCACCGATTGCCATATTTGCAACACCGATTTCGTCTTCAACCTGCCGTACCATGATACCCAAATCACGTGCGTTTTCAGCCATCCAGTGCAGCACACCGGTCGAAGGGCTCATCGGATAGGCACAATAGAATTTGACGCCGGCTGCCGCGCCACCCATTGCCATCACATCATTGCCAGTTGTCACTGCGAGCGGCTTGTCTTGGATAGGCAATGATTGGGGGAACGGCGTGAAATGTTCGGTAGCATGGTTGTGTCCCGCTCTGGCGATACCGACGTTCTCGTCAACAACGGCCTGACCTTTTCGCTGGAACTGGATCGTTAAAATATTTTCCAACTGTTCCAAGCCCGCCCCAATCATTTGAAGCGTAGCACCGAGCAACAAGGTATTCAGCATGATCCGGTTTCGGCTGTTATTGGACAGCTCCTTAAAGGAGAGTGGACATAACTGAACGCCCTCTGGGACATCCGCCCCGGGTTTCGTATTGTCGCTGTTGTAAAGAATCGCCCCACCGGGGACGATGTTCTGAAGGTGCTTATCCATTGCGTCTTGGTTCAATGCAATGACCAAATCGATCTTATCACCATGGTTTGCAACGGGTTCGGAACTGAGTCGCATGGTTAAAAAGGTGTGGCCGCCACGGATGAGGGATTGGTAAGCACTGTAAGTGAACGCATAAATGCCACGGCGCGCACAAATCCTCAACAGTAACGGTCCACTACTCTCAATACCCTGGCCGGGTGCCCCGCCCATACCAATGGCAAAATCGTAATTTTCCATTTTATATCCTTTCTATCGTAGGGTTTCCACCTATCTGAAAATCGCAGATTAACAAAGCCAAACTTTTGTCACGTAGTGAGAAATGAGAAATTTGCTTTTGATTATACCAAATTCAGGAGTGCATGGGTTCAAAAATTTATTGATTAATTAAACAAATATACCAGTTTTTGATTGTTGGATAAAGTCTGAGCGGCAAAAAACCGTATTAAGAATACCACATCCTGTTTTATTTTTCAAATGAATTCTAAAGAACTAGCGGCATCCCGTGTCTGCGTTAGAGGAAGATATTTTTGCCTTAAGCAACAACTTTAATTTCACAGCTCACTTAACGCTCTTTCTGCTTCAGGTGTCCCGATTTCTGACAACGCAAAAGCGACATGTTCACGGACCCGATCGGATTCATCCGTCAAGGAGGCTATCAAAGCTGGCACGGCATCGCTCGCAGCCTCACCGGCATTTGCCAGCCCAACCGCAGCGTAGGTGCGAATATCGATCTCATCATCGCCGAGTGCTTGAATCAATGTCGGCACAACCGCTTGGGTAGACTTTGCAATTGTGCTCAACGCACGTATGGCATATTCGCGGACAGGGTCATAGGTATCGTTTAATGCCTCGACTAAAGCGGGGACGGCAGGTTCTCCAATTCGAGCGGCGGCGTCGGAAGCATTAAGTGCAGCATGTCTGAATTCATGAGCAAACGCATCTATCAAAGCGGGGACGGCGGGTTCGCCAATTCGTGCTAAGGCTTCAGCCGCGCCATCACACACATCCCAAATTACGTTTTCTAACGCTTCTATCAAGTCAGGCACCGCAGGTTCACCAATCTTAACCAACGCTGAGATCGTTGTTTCTCGATCATCATCATATTCCAGTTGTTCAATTAATTCATTGATATCGTAATCTTCCATAACATATCCTTAGCAGCTGCTTCTAAGGGAATTGTCTCCTTTTCTTCACTTTAGGCACTGTATTTATTGCTCCAGAGCGAGCAAGAAAGGATTCTCTAGTAGATCAACCAACCGACGCAGAAAGCGGGCTGCATCGGCACCATCGATCAAGCGATGGTCGTAGGAAAGTGCGAGCGGCAACATCAGGCGTGGCTGAAATTGGTCATCGATAAATACCGGTTCAATCTGACTGCGGGAAACACCAAGAATGGCAACTTCGGGAGAATTGATAATCGGGGCGAAATTCGTCCCACCGATACCGCCGAGATTGCTTATCGTGAAGGTTCCACCTTGCATCTCTTCCAAACTGAGTTTCCTATTCCTTGCCTTCTCCCCTGCTTGACTGAGTTCAATAGCCAATTCGATAATGTTTTTCTGATCAACATCACGGATAACGGGTACGAGAAGCCCTTGCGGCGTGTCCACAGCTACACCGATGTGATAGTATCTCTTGTAGATAATCTCTGCTCTCTCCATATCCACGCTTGCGCAGAACTGTGGAAACTGCTTCAACGCGCCCGCGACAATTTTGAGGAGTATTGCCGTGATCGTGAGTTTACCACCCGCAGCCTCAGCCTTTGGGGCATGCTGTTTTCGGAGTTTCTCTAATTCTGTGATATCCGCCTTATCGAAATTTGTGACGTGCGGAATTGTCCCCCAAGCAGTTGCCATATGTTTCGCGGTGGCACGGCGTATCCCTCCCATCGCAGCTCGTTCAATTTTACCCCATTTTGAAAAATCTGGTAGTGGCTCGGCAGTTTCAGTGGTCTGTTGCGTTTCGGTTGACGCTATAGCCGGTGGCTCCTCCCGCTTTTCCGCTCTAATAGGTATAGGTCGCACTATTTCGGGGGTGGGAACGGTTTTCTGTGGTGTCTCTGCAGGTTCGGTCCTCGCTTCGCCCGCTCCCTCCGTATCAACCGTGAGAATCGGCTTCCCGACCTCCACTATTCCACCTTCCTCCACATGGATTGCCGTGATGATGCCGCTGACGGAAGAAGGTATTTCGATGGCAGCCTTATCCGTTTCAATCTCCAGCACCGGTTGATCAACTTCGATTGTGTCGCCGACAGATACCAGTAGGGCAACGACATCGCCGGTATTAATGTCTTCTCCGAGTTCGGGGAGGTTAAATTCGGTTGTCATATCTGTTTTCCATCAGGCGTGAAACGTAATGCGTAAGAGGTTACGGCATACGGAGCCCCGAATAAGATCCCCGATAAATCGGGACAGGCGGGATTCAAAGCAATATGCCTACTACTGGCAACTTGGGCTAAGATACGTTAATTATACATTCTACCTGCCTCATGAGTCAACTGAGGGAAAGAACAGTTCGCTGAATGTCAGAGGTGCCGCTCGAAGTAGAATGCCTGTTATACAATGACCTCTTCCAGTCCTGTTTTGAGCAGTTGTGAAAATCGCGAATTTGGATCTCTCACAAGGTGTTCCCGCTCCCCGTGTTCTCGGATTTCGCCATCTTCCAAGATCATTATTTCATTGACCCGTTCAACGGTGCCGAGACGATGAGCGATGATAATGCCTGTCCGGTTACGGAGCAGCTTCTGAACTGCGCGGTCGATCTGTTGTTCGGTTGCTGGATCCAGTCGAGACGAAGGTTCGTCAAGGATAATGATTCCCGGATCTTTGAGAAATACCCGCGCAAATGCGAGCAACTGCGCCTCTCCAGCGGAAAGCCCTCCGGAGGTGATCACGGTATCAAGCCCGTCTGACAGCGACGCATACCATTCTGACAACCCGAGATCTTCGATAACACCCAAAATCTGTGAATCGGTAATTGCAGGGTCGAAAAGCGTGATGTTGTCCCGGACAGATGCATAAAAAAGATGGACATCTTGTGTGACTAACCCCACATTTTGTCGTAAGCTGTCTAGCTGTACCTTCATTATCGGCATGCCGCCCAAACGGATTTCCCCTATATTCGGTTCATAGAACCGAAACAGTAAGCGGGTTATGGTTGTTTTTCCGCTGCCCGTCCGCCCCAAGAGTCCGAGAACTTTGCCCGGTGCTAGATTAAAGGAGACCTTTTTTAGAACCGGTTCGCCTTCATTGTAGTTAAATGTAACCCCATCAAATTCAATCGAGATTGCTCCTGAGGCAGGAAGCGTTTCCGTTCCATCTTGAATGTGAGAGGTTGTGCGCTGCAAAGCTTCGATTCGCTTTAAGCCCGCTGTTGCTCTCTGAAGATCGTTAAGTTGGCGACTGATCTGGTCAAGGGGATGCCGGAACATAGCGGTATACTGGACGACCATAAAGACCGTGCCGATGGTAAACGTCCCCTCCCGATAGAGGTAGATGCCCATACCCATTGAAGTCGCAAGTCCTAGGGCAAACATAATTCTCGTGGTTGCTTGTACGATCTCACCCATAATTTCCGATCTCAGCACCCGTCTATAAGCGTCACTGTTGACATCGTAGAACCGATCCATCGTATAAGCGTTTCCGCCGTTTGTCCGGATGTCTTCAATCCCAATTAGCCGTTCTTCTATAAATCCGTACAGTTTGGCATAGCTCTCTCGCTCGGCGGTATACGCTGGAACGGCGATGCTTCGTATGAGGCTGTAGATGACAAACGCAATAATTACAAACGCTGTTAGCGCAATACCAACCCGCCAATCTTCTCGAGAGACCATGATGATGACGCCGACTAGGAGGAATGTGCTGCCGATGACCTGCAACACAAATTCCGAGAAGAAGTTTGAGAGCGCCGTTGTATCACCGTCTACGCGTTCGACCATCTCTCCAGGGGTATACTGTTGATGGAATGACATGTCAAGATTCAGACAATGAAACGCCAAATCCCCCCGCATCCGATTGGTTGCCCGCCAACCTACATCCTGACCCAAATAGGAACTAATCAGCGTGACTATTTGCCCCAAGATACCAACTACAAGGAATAACCCACCAGCGATAAACAGATTTCGGAGTGCGCCACCGGCTTCTGCCGTGTCAATGAAGTAACGAATAATCTGCGGACTGAGTAAACCTAAACCAATCCCACCAAACATGAAAACAACAAGCAGCGTCACCCGAAACCATAGGGGTTTGAGGTAGTGGACGAGGAGTGAAACGTATTGTCTAAGTGGTACTCTTTGCAAACGGATTTTATCCTTTCGTGAAAGCGAATTATCTTAGAGGATATCCACTTTAATCATGTTAGTCGTTCCCGGCACGTCTGCTGGTATCCCCGCGATAATAACCACCCGATCTCCCATCTGGGCAAGCCCTGATTTCAATACGGCTTGCTTCGCGCTTGCAATCATTGTGTCTGTGTCAGGCGCGAATTCAATTGAGATAGGGAATGCATCCCAGAAGAGTGCTGCACGCCGGAGCGTAGTTTCATAAGGACTGACAACTGCAATCGGTGCAGGTGGACGATATTTAGCCACCAGCCTCGCGGTTTGACCTGACCGTGTGCAGCAGATAATTGCTTTTGCACCGATTTCTATAGAGGTATGACAGGCAGCGTGCGCAATTGCGTCCGGCACACTCTCTTCAAGGGTGATTGGCTGGCGTTTGAAGTATTCCACGTAGTCAATGGTAGTTTCAGTTGTCATGGCGACTTGAGCCATTATTCGGACTGCGTCAGAAGGGTATTTGCCGATAGCAGTCTCCCCGGAAAGCATTAAGGCGTCTGTGCCATCGAGAATTGCATTGGCGATGTCTGTGATCTCTGCTCGTGTGGGACGTGGATTGACAATCATTGATTCAAGCATCTGGGTTGCGGTGATGACTGGTTTACCCACAAGGTTTGCCCATTTGATAATTTCCTTTTGGATGAACGGCACCTCCGGAAGGGGCACCTCCAACCCCAAATCCCCTCTAGCAACCATCACGCCATCTGCTTCAGTGAAGATTTTATCTAAGTCATCCAATGCCTCACGTTTTTCTAGTTTGGCGATGATCGGTATATCGGAATCGTGTTGTTGAAGGATTGATCTAAGGTTCTGAAGGTCTACGGCACTTCTGATAAAGGATTGGGCGACCCAATCAACTCCATGATCAATTCCAAAACGCAGGTCTTCAACATCCTTTGGGGTTGGAATGGGTATTTGTAATGAGATACCGGGAACGCTAATACCCTTGTTTGAACGGAGCATCCCACCGGCGATGACTTCGCAGATGATGTCCGTGCTTGTGGTCGAAATCACGCGCAATTCGATCTCTCCATCCGCCAATAAAATGTGATTCCCCGGTTTAACGTCCGCAACCAATTCGGGATAGTTGATTGATACGGTATTGAGATCGCCGATGATTTCCCGTGTTGTGAGGGTGAACTTTGCATTCGGGGATAACTCAATTGGCTCGTCCGAGAATTTGCCAATTCGCATCTTTGGTCCCGAGAGATCTTGCAAAATTGGTATTCTTACGCCGAGCTGCTTGGATACTGTTTTCAGATGGGCGATGGTTTGCGCATGATCGGCGTGTGAGCCGTGTGAGAATGAAATCCTTGCGATATTCATCCCTGACTCAATCAGTGAACGTAACATTTCTGGCGAGCTGCTAGCGGGACCGATTGTACAAACAATATTTGTGCGTTTCCGTTGCATATTATATTTTTTATGTTGGCTGCTATATATTTTGAAAAATGTACGGTTGTGGATATTCTATCAAGATTAATAATCCTGATCAAGCGAAAAAGCGGTAAAAAAAATTGCACTTGATTTCAAAGATAAACTTTGCTACACTCTTTGAACGTTTCTATACCTGGTAATTGGCGTAAATTTCTTGGAAAATTGGTCTGAGTACCGGAGCTTTAACCGATATACCCACTGAAAAAGTCGCCTAAAAACTCAACCTTCAGACACAATTTACATTATACCCCATAGTATCCTAGTGCTGAAACATCCAACAGTTGATTCACAAACCATCAATGATCTTTACTATCAACAAAATCCATCACAAGATCTTCCTCACTTATAGTTCTGTATTCCTGATCATAATCATAGGAATCTTTGTGGTTGCAAGTTTTGTTATTGTGCGGACTTTGGATGATCAAATTCAAGAGGAGGTCCAAGAAGTCAGAACACGGCTCACCCACAGGATAGATCTGCTTCGCCAAGATATTGAGGAAAAAGTTCGGCGCGAAATCAAGGACTGGCGTGTGGTTCAGGCGATCCGCAATCGTGAGCCGTATCCGCCTAGTATCACCGATAGTGTGATGGATATCTTGGAATATGGAACCGACGAGGGCGTCATCACTGCAAGTAAAGTGAGAAGTGATGACCGTTATTCCCTTAACTTGCGTCATGGAGAAAAGGATCTGGAAGCGTTAGATCTGGCACGAAAACCGAAGCCAGAACCAGTGTCGAGGCTCCGAACCCCTGAAGCACGGACTGCAATCGAGATTACATTACCAATTCAAGTGGAGGGTAATTTTTTGGGATTTGTCACCGGCGGCTATTTTTTACATGAATATCTCAGCCAAGCCTTAAAGGATCTGGCACTCCATCCGATCTTTCTCAAAGAAGGCACTCGCCTCGTACCGTTGAACGCACCCGGCGAGACGATCCCAGAGTACCAACGGGAATCGCTCCTAGCGTGTGCAGATGACACAAATCAGACCTTTCCAAAGATTGAGCTAATAAGTGTACCGCACAGCGTCAGTCGTATCCCAATCTTAGCCTCAAATGTCGAGGCACCGGCTGAAGCGCAGCAGAACCCCCAAGCGGTTGGGCCAGAGTTGATTCTTGCATACTCTCATCGGGATCAAATTGCATTACAGCAGCAGCTTATGTCTATCCTACTTATCATCGGTGGGGTTGGATTGATTTTAGTATACATTGTCAGTTATATCGTTGGGCTTCAAATGACAAAACCGATTAATCAGTTAGCGGGGGGAGCGGCTGAAATCGCGTCAGGCAATCTTGAACAGCGGGTCGCCATTCAAAGTCGAGATGAAATCGGTAGATTGGCGGGTGCTTTCAACCAGATGGCGGCAGCGCTGGAGACGAGTCTGGAGAGGAGGCTTGCTGCCGAACGACTTGCGGCATGGGGAGATGTTGCCCGCTACGTTACCCACGAAATCAAGAATCCGCTATTTCCGATTCGGCTTTCGATCGAAAACCTGCAGCGTGCCTATCAAGGTAGGGGCAACCAATCTACAGCGTTTGACGAGATTTTTGTGCAATGTACCGATATAGTTATCGAAGAGGTGGAACGACTACAGCGACTGGTGGATGAGTTCCATCGATTTGCGCGAATGCCCCATGCTGAACGGAAGTTGTCCGATCTGAATCAAGTTGTGCAGAACGTGGTGAACCTGTACGCGGAATCCGTCGAGAACATTCAGATTAAGGGGAGTCTCGCCCTCGATCTCCCTCCTCTCTCCCTTGATTCGGAGCAGATTACACAAGCGTTAGAGAATCTGATTCAAAATGCAATTGAAGCAATACCCGATGGGGGAACACTGAACATTTCGACTCAATTGGTCAATGAGGAGAAGATTCGGATCAAGATTCAGGACACAGGCATCGGTATGTCACCAGAGACGCTAGCACAGATTTTCGCGCCCTATTATACAACAAAAGATACAGGGACAGGACTCGGTATGGCGATTGTTCAGCGTATCATCAACGATCACGATGGAGAGATCTTCGTCGAAAGCAAAGAAGGTATTGGCACAACCGTTTCGATTGAGTTGCAAGTCCACGACGCGTAAAAAGCGTAGCAAGAATCACCTAAGTGGCAAATTTATCTCCTTGTTCTTTTTATCGATAGATATGCATCATCGACGGTCTTATTTTTTACGCTTTAAGATTTGAACTCCTGAAGCGGTGCCGATAATGACCTGATCGGTGCGGTTAATGAAGAGTCCGTTTTCAACAACGCCGGGGAGATTATTGATGATACTCTCAGTGGCAACCGGATCAGGAATGCCGTCGAAAGCACAGTCCAAAATATAATTGCCGTTGTCGCTGACAAAATTAGGACGCAGGGTTGAGTCTCGGCAGATCCGGTTGAGCGCGAGTTGGGTTGAACCCCAGCCAAATGGGACGATCTCCACCGGTACGGGAAAATTGGAGCCTAGTTGTTCTACCTGCTTTCCTTCGTCAACGATGATAACCAATCGTTTGGAGGCGTGGGCAATGATTTTCTCTCGGACTAACGCTCCGCCCGCTCCCTTGACGAGATCGAGGGCGGGGTTGACTTCATCTGCGCCATCAATGGTCAGATCGATCACAGGGTGTTCCCCAAGTGTTGAGAGCGATATGCCCTGCTGAGTCGCAATTTCTTCCGTCTGCTTTGAGGTCGGAATGCCGATGATATCAAGACCGCTCCGAACCTTTTCGCCGAGTTTTAGCAGTGCGTGGTAAATTGTTGAACCTGTGCCGAGCCCGACAATCATGCCGGACTCCACCTCCTCGACAGCCCGTTCTGCTGCGAGTTGTTTGAGTTTTTCTGTTTCCATATTTTCTCCTGATAGGGATTCGTCCCGATAAATCGAGATTAACAGTCGTTCATCTCGAATCGCTGGTACGTGCTGGGTTTCTAATTTTAACATCTCACGGAATGGTTTTCTACCCAAATTGTTACGTCCCGCGTATGGCCCAACACACATTACGATCATGCAAGGATAACCGCAAATGAATCTATACCTCCGCCTACTGAGCTACGTTAAGCCGTATTGGAAAAGCACAACTGTTTCGCTGATAGCAATGTTGGTTGTGTCCGCTGGCAATCTCGTTCCAACATGGATTGCGGGGAGGATTGTTATTGATGGGGTGATTGTACAGCGGGACATCAGTCGCTTGCACTGGATCGCGCTCCTGCTACTTGGTATCTATTTCGTGAAGAGCATCGGAGTAATGTTGGCAGAATGGCTGTCACACGAAATCGCTGAAAAAATAATCTATGATATGCGGACGCAGATCTACAGCCACTTGCAGAAACTGTCGTTCCGTTTTCACAAGGACAGCGCCACCGGTGATCTGATGTCGCGTGTCGTGAATGACATTGATGCGATGCGGGATATGCTCGCCCATACTGTGCACATTGCTATTGTGCAAGCATTAACTTTTATTGGGATTGCTGTTGTGCTGTGCACCATGAACTTCAAAATGGCGTGCCTGACCATCGTTCCAATTCTGATTTTGGGACCGTTGATTGTCCACTTTGGTATAAAACTGCGTCTCATTTCCCGCGATGTACGTGCAGAGCTCGCGGAGATCAATGCCCGTTTGCAAGATAACCTTTCGGGAATCTTCGAGATCCAAGCCTTCGCCCGTGAACCATACGAAGAGAAGCGGTTCATCGCCCGATGTGCCGATTACCGCAACTCAATTATTCGGGGAGTGCGCTTGTGGGCGCGACTGAATCCCGCCGTGCAGTTTTTGCTTGGCGCAAGTTACACAGCGATTCTGTGGTACGGCGGTTGGCAGATGATTAACGGCTCAAGCGACATGACTGTTGGGCAACTGTTTGTTTTTCTCGGGTTTCTGTGGCAACTGTTTATGCCGATTCAGATGGTAAGCCACGAAAATGAACGGTTGCAGAAAGCCCTCGCCGCCGGCGAACGGATGATGGAACTGTTAGACATAGCCCCTGAAATTAAAGATGTCCCGAACGCTTGGGCAGGTCAGGTTAAAGGGGAACTTCTGTTTGAAGATGTTTCCTTCAAATACACGGACGAGGAGGTTCTGACAGACGTGAACCTCAAAATTCGACCGGGGGAAACAATTGCTTTTGTCGGTCCCAGCGGTGTCGGCAAAACGACGTTAGTAGGTCTTGTGCCGAGATTCTACGATGTAACCGGCGGACAGGTGAAGGTTGATGGCGTGAGTGTGCGAGATTGGCAAATTCAGGCGTTGCGGCTTCAGATTGGGCTTGTTCCACAAGAGACGTTCTTATTTAACGGCACAATTGGGGAGAATATCGCCTACGGCAAACTGAACGCCACACAGATGGAAATTGAAATGGCAGCGAAATCCGCCAATATCTACGACTTCATCGCAGGTTTACCAGATCGTTTTGACACCGTTGTTGGAGAGCGCGGGATGCGTCTTTCCGGTGGGCAGAAACAACGGATTTCGATTGCGCGTGCTATCCTGAAAGATCCGCCCATCCTCATCCTTGATGAAGCGACGTCCTCTGTTGATACGGAATCAGAACAACTGATTCAGCAGAGTTTGGTAAATCTACTGCATGGACGTACCACGCTGATTATCGCTCATCGACTTGCAACCATCAGATTTGCAGATCGAATCGTCGTATTGGCTGACAATCGGATTGTTGAACTTGGTACACACGTTGAGCTGCTTTCACAAGACGGTCTATACACACGGCTTTACAAAGCGCAGTTTGGGGACAAGTCGTCATAGTGTCGAAATCCTTGTATCGGATCTCGTGGGGAATTTCTACGCGATACGCAATTCAATCGGTGTAGCGTTGCTTACTGTTAAAGGAAATTCGGGGCCATGTTGTGTGAGGCCAATCCGTGAACTGGTACGGTATATAGTGGTTTGCCATGACGTGGCGTAAGGCACCGGGCTGCTTGATTGGACCCCCGCGATGAATCAAGCGACCATGGAATAACACCGCATCGCCTTGGTTGGCTATCACGGAAACTTCAGAGCAGTTGTTCTCTTCAAAGATCCGTTCGGTCTTCTTGTGGCGATACTCGTAATCCATCTTCCCGTTCTCATCCAATGTCTCCCAGTACGTCACAAGTTGCCCTTTATGCGAACCGGGCTGTATATAGATGGTGCCATTTTCTTCATTGACATCTACCAAAGGCAGCCAAGCGGACATGCAGCCGGGGAGGGGACACTGGTCTTGGTGACGGTTCCCTTCAGAACCTTTGTAGAAATACATAGTTTGTATGCCCTCAACTTTGTCCTCAAAGCAGTCTTCGAGGGGCTGATGTAGACGTGAATCAATCAGCAGTGCTAGTGCTTTCGGATCGTACAGATGCTGATTGTGAGTACGGCCCCAATCGTCAGGTTCGCGGGGAGCGAAACCTTCAAGTGTCTTTTGTCTTGAGTGTAGCGTCATCATATGCTCAATGAACGTTTCACATTCCGCTTTGGAAAAGACCGATTTAAGGATGGTATAACCATCCCGCTCGTACTGCGCTTTTTGTTCTATAGTTAGACCTTTCATTAAAAACTCCTTTCATACTAATAGTAACTCTATTTCCCCTCGTACAGCCACGTGATCGGGCGGATAACAATTTTGCGGTAACGGGGCCAGGAGGGTGGGTCTGTGGAAGCATCCAGCTGCGGACCGAAGTCGTAGAGCAATACAACTTCATCCCCGAAGAAGTGCGCATTCGGATACGACACATATATCATGTCAGCCGGCAGTTCGCCAAGTTCTTTTTCGCCGCGAACCATACCGATCTCGTCGTCGGGATCAATACGGTCAGATCTGTCCACCGTACCACCAACTTCCAGCGTCTTGAAGTGCCCCCAACTGCCTCCGTCATCTGTCGAGATAGCGAGTGACAAACGTGACCGACGAAAACCACGGCGAATTTCATCGCCGCTCACCTGATTCCACACGCAGAGCAGGTCTCCAGTGGTTGGGATGACGCGAAGGCGGCATGGCGAGTATGAACTAGCGAGGACCGTTGATTGGGGCAACGACCAAGTGAGGCCCTCGTCATCACTGAAACTCTGGTAAAGGCGACCCAGCGTCGTTCGGAACATCATCAGGAGTCTGTCATCGCGGAGTTGGACTGCACCGGGCTCGTCGCAGGGCCACATCCCGCCGTAACCGTCTTGGTGCCAGATCACGATGTCCTGAGGGCACCGTTTCCAAGTGGCACCCTCGTCGTCCGAAAAATATACTTGACTTGTGTCAATCTCCGGACTGTGAGCGTGACCCTCTGCTTTGAAACGTTTCCCTTGGAAGGTGCCGTAAGTGCCGGCGTCTTTTAGTTCAGGAAACGTGCAGGGTGGACAGAATCGTGTAGGTAAAACTAAGCGACCTGATCGAAGTTGGAAGAGTACGTCGTGATAGTTGCTAGCAGTTTCACCGGGTAGATTGATGGTTATCTCTTCCGACCATGATTCACCTTCGTCGTCCGAGGTGCGAAAGCAGAGCGCATAGCCAGACAATGTTCCGCCAGCCGTACCGCTAAAACGACCGTAGAGGAGACCGAGCTTGCCCGACTGCAAACGTACCAAGCAGGTTGGGGCACCCGTCCCAATGATAGGCTCGCCACGGGTCTGAAGAGGCTCTCTTGGCGACCAAGTTCGCCCCCGGTCATTGGAGTAGCTAACATTCAGTCCCGACCAAACCATCATCCATCGTCCGTCCCTCAGTTCAACCATACCTTCGTGTGCACCCGGGGCGCGGCTTTCAAAAACCTTAGAATCTGCCATTGTTCATGTCCTTTTCAAATGTTAAAAATATGGCATGTCTTTTTTGCGATTTTGTGAGATAATGTAATACAAACCATTGTATAATGTTTTAGTTTCTGACTGTTCCCTAGGATAAATCTTTGGGGTTCTTAATAGACTTATTGGTAGACATTAGAATCTCCATGCTATCTTCTTGCTTCGACGAGACGTGTCCCGACAACCGAGGTCTTACAGTCTCTCCACAAGCGTTTTACGTCTCCGTGTGTCCCATAGCGACGTTTCTCAGGTTTATGGCAGCGTTGAGATCTCTGTCTTGTGTATGACCACAAACACTGCAATGGTAGGTTCTATCTGATAGAGATAGGTTACTGTCTATCGCATTACAAGCCGAGCAAGTCTTACTGGACGGGTAGAAGTTATCGCATAGACAAGAAACTCGACAACGAAGCGTCCGATAATGCCTTTGCAAGTCTATGATTCTTTAACATACCCGCAACGTTGAGCGACTCAATCCCGATACGGCTTGCATTGTTGACGATAGCCGTTGTTGCCTTGTGTTGTACGTCTTGTCGAATACAGGTGATACGGTAATGTAGCTTGGCAAGTTTCGCTTGGGTCTTATGCCAATTACGACTGCCTTTCTTCCTTCGACTCAACTGACGTTGCAACCGTTTTAGCTTGCGCTCGTAACTCTTTAAGGCTTTCGGATTCTCGTAGTACACGCCTTCGGACGTGACCGCCAAGTGCTTGATACCTACGTCCACACCAACGACGGGGTGCTGTCGAATATCAGGTATAGAATCGGCTTTGAATGTATCCACAAGAATAGCAGCGAACCAGCGGTGTCCATGCTTAGAGATAACGACCTTACAGATAGTACCAAGGAAGCGAAGGGGTTCACATAAGCGGACCCAACCAATTTTGGGAAGTTTTATACGCTGTCCTTCGACTTGGGTTTCTCCTTTGCCTGCAATGGCTTGGTAACTCTGACCATGTGACCGCTTCTTGAACTTCGGAAAACGATTCTGACCTGACTTCCAACGGCCTATAGCGTCCTTGAGGTTATTGTAGATAGCACATTTCGACACGGTTTGCGACATATCCTTAGCCCATTGGTACTGATCATATTTAACGGCGTTAAAACGGTGTTGGAGGTCTATATGACTGCGCCAAACGCCATTGTCTAAGCCTGCTTTGAAATCGGCTAAGGCATGATTGTAGGCAACACGGGCGTAACCACAATGTTGAGCAAATTGGGTTGCCTGAGCGTTGTTCGGATCTAACGCTATCTTATGAGTTTTTAACATTGGGATTGTCTTTCTGTCTTTCGTTTCCTATGTCGTAGGGTGTAGGAAACTCTACCAAGCGGTAGAGCGACATTCCCCTACTGAAAGACAAACCAATTATACCATACTTTGCCAAGAAAATCAGACAAAATTACTGTGTTGGCCCAAAGCTTAGAACCTGTTTTAAAAAGCAAGGAATGATCCCGCGGTGCTGTGGATTTGTCAATCCACAGCACCGCGGCATTGGGGGGATAGGGGTTGAGTCTCCCAACCCGTTGGGCGAGGGAACCTCGCCCCTACGAAACCAAGCTCCCCGATAAGTCGGTTCCGGCGTAGCCGAGAATCCTCGACGAGTCGGGAGATGCAAGTTGAAAACTCTCGGAACGGAGCACCTACCATTAATCTGACACGGTTTCCTAAATATAGGGATAATATGCCGTTGAATAGTGTACGCCTTCCTGGATTGCGGAAGAACCCGAGTTTTGAAGAAAAAACTCGGGTTCAGGGCAAATAACTTTACCCAAAATGACTTTTCAAACAGGCTCTTAAGCATTGGGATTGTTTCTAGTTAGCCTTCATTCAACAAGATTATCCAAAAAAATAAGGGGTCAAACGGAGGCGATATGATTACCGAGCAAGAAATTCAACAGTTTTCAGAGATGGGCGCGGTGACAATTGATACGCTGCTGACGCAGCAGCAGCTCTCAGCGGCATCAGCCGTGTTTGATCGTCTACTCCCATTCAGCGAGCCGGAGGCAGGGGAAAAACCGCGCTACCGGGTCAGCACAACGTGTACCTTTTACGAGCAGGAATTGCTCGACATCATCCAGCATCCATTTTTTGAGGAGATAGCCAAGAGCGTTCTACGAGCTGATGAAATAAGTTTCTTGCAAACTGCTATTGTGACAACTTATCCGTCGCCAAACACTCCCTTCAGCTTCGATCAACACGTGGATATCCAATACTGCCTCTCGGATCTTGATGCCACTCCCAGACGCATGGTTTGCAGCTATTTTCTTTGGATAGACGATGTGACGGAACAGCGTGCCCCCTTGATGTATCGTCCCGGCAGTCATCGACTGATAGCCAAAGACAGAGAAAGCCAACCGGAACTGAAAGGAATAGCGCCACTCGTCGCAGGCGTTTCGTTGGCTGGGCTTCCCGCGCTTGGCTACGCCGATCCAATTCCTGTGGTGGCGCGAGCAGGACAGGTGACTGTCCTGACCACTGGGATGGTGCACGGTGCATCGATCAATGTGGACACCCTTCCCCGTAAGGCAATGGTTATTACCTTCACAGCGGCGGACGTAGAGATTGGCTTGCCCCAGAATCAGGCGGAGACTAAACGCGCTTATGACCGCGAGTTGAAAAGACGACTTCGCCCCGAACGGGCACACATTGTTCCCGCCTGAGGTTTGGTGAAGGAGCGCACAACCAATACAAACGCACAACAGCTTTCTTATTGACAGCCCCCGCAATTTATGATTAAATGCCAGCGAGCGTAAAGTTACTTAATGAGCAACGAAAATTAAGTGTTAGGACATATCTCGGGAGCGTCTACGACGCTTCATTGATTGCTATGCCGTAATTGCTATGAATGAAAACATAAAAGCCGATCAAGGACGGGTTGCGGATCCATGCGTGATGGTCATATTCGGTGCTTCAGGGGATTTGACGAAACGTAAATTAGTGCCGGCGCTGTACAACCTTGCCCAGAACGGATTATTAGACGAAAACGCTGTGGTTGTCGGGTTTGCACGCAGAGAAAATAGCCACAATAATTTTCGTGCCCAAATGACGGAAGCAATTAAAGAATTTGGCACAACTGCATTTGATCCGTCGCTCTGGGAACGGATGGAGAAACGGCTTTATTATCATCAAGGCAATTACGACAATCTGGACGATTACAACCGCCTTTCAGAATTGCTGGAGCAGTTGGATGAGGAATGGGGGACAAACGGCAACTATCTCTACTATTTCTCAACTCCCCCAAGTTCCTTCGGAGCAATTTCCGACAGTTTGGGGAGGGCCGGACTCGCAAAATCCGAAAACAACGCGACATGGCGACGTACTATCGTTGAAAAACCGTTCGGACATGACCTAGATTCCGCCAAGACACTGAACCGCCGTTTACTTGAGACCTTTGATGAAGAGCAGATCTACCGGATTGATCATTACTTGGGGAAAGAGACCGTACAAAATATCATAGTTTTCCGGTTCGCCAACGGTATTTTTGAACCGACGTGGGACCGTCGCTATATTGACCATGTGCAGATCATGGTTGCTGAGAACATAGGTATCGAAGGGCGGGGTGCATATTACGAAGAATCAGGGGTGCTGCGCGACATGATCCAAAACCACATGTTCCAGCTGTTGGCGTTGGTGGCGATGGAACCCCCAATCTCTTTCGAGGCAGATGCAGTAAGAGACGAGAAGGTAAAGGTGTTGAATGCGATTCGTCCGATGCGCCCCGAAGAGATTATCTACAATACGGTGCGCGGACAGTAGACATCTTTCTTAAATAAATGCTTCCATAAATTGAATATTGAAGGTATAATTTCTTTCCTCTCACAACCGATACATTCAAGCCCAAAACAGGAAGGAATTCCCATGAGCATCTTTCAGCAAACCCTTGAACAATCCGACGAACGCTTTCTCCGAGACGTGGGCATCAGCAAAGCCACCTTTCAACAACTCCTTGACAAAGTCGCGACTTATCTGGCAGTTCAACGCGAGAAAAATCCCATGAAAAAACGAGGACTCAAGTCAACGATTAGCCTTGCAGACCAGCTATTACTCACCTTGACTTACCTCAGACATTATCCTACCTTTGCCAAGTTGGGCAAGGAATTTTCAATCAGTGAATCTTACGCCAACAAGATTTATCACCGAATGCTCGACATTCTGGTTCGCGTTTTGCCAATGAACAGCAAAAAAGAATTACTCCGTAGCGACTTAGATAGTGTTGTCATTGATGTCACCGAACAACCGATTGAGCGTCCCAAGCAGCAACAGTGCCACTATTACTCCGGTAAAAAAATGCCATACTCTCAAAGTCCAACTGATTATCTGCTGGGCGAGTTTGCAGATTCTATCGGTCATTTGTCGAAAGGGCAAAGTCCACGATTTTCGGATACTCAAAGAAAGCCGTCTGGCTATCAACCGAGAGACCGAGAAGCTAGCTGACGGGGGCTATCAAGGCATAGATAAGGTCTATCCCAACAGTGTCAGCCCGGTCAAGCGAAGCCGGAACAAGCCCCTATCTGATGCCGAGCGTCGGTTCAATGAAGCGTTGTCTCGGCGCAGAATAGTTATTGAACATGTCAACCGACGGTGCAAGATATTCCGGATTACCCAGCAAAGGTATCGCGGCAAGCATAGAAATTATGGCAAGACTTGGAATGTCATTGCTGCTTTAGTCAACCTCAGATATGCTGTATAACTATTATCTTTTTGGAAAGAGGTCTAGTATAGCGAGGGGATAGTGGATGGCGAACGAGTAGTTGGCTACCGCAAAGAACCCGGAGTCTCTCCCACTTCAGCACGAGAGACTTATGCAGCACTGAAGCTTTTTATAGAGAACTGGCGATGGGCGGGTGTGCCGTTTTTCTTACGGTCTGGAAAGAGATTAGCCAAGCGCGATACACAAATAGTGATCCAATTTCGGAGTGTTCCCCACCTCCTATTTCGCGGTAGTGCAGAAGAGCAGTTAGAGGCGAATCGGCTTGTCCTCCATATCCAACCCGACGAGCGTATCACCATCCGATTCCAAGCAAAGGTTCCAGGACCGACGGTCCGTCTGACCCCAGTTGATATGGACTTTCGTTACGAAGACTTAGCAGGAAGTAGTCCTGCGACCGGGTATGAGACGCTACTTTACGACTGTATGAACGGCGATTCCACGCAATTCCATCGTGCGGACATGGTAGAGGCAGCATGGGAGGTTGCGACCCCTATCTTGGATGTCTGGGAAGCCTTGCCGCCTCGCGATTTTCCAAACTACGAGGCTGGAACGTGGGGACCCGGTCCTGCTAATGATCTTATTGGAAAAGATGAACCCGGACGCCAGTGGCTGAATCCCAATTTCCCATAGCGTCTGACATAGTCTATTCTTTTACGGATTCTGGGTAAGTTCAGTAGGAGACCTGAGAAAATGGCTAATCAGAAAACTTTGACAATTGATATAGGTGGTAGTGGTATCAAAGCAATGATTCTTGATGCAGAAGGAAATCCGATAGGGAACCGGAGGCGCGTCCCAACCCCGCGACCTGCTAGACCAGATGCTGTTCTCGAAGCAATCGTCAAATTAACCGAGGGGCAGTCAGACTTTGATCGTGTGTCAGTCGGCTTCCCCGGTGTGATACGCAAAGGCGTGACTGAAACGGCAGTGAACCTCCACAAGGATTGGATTGGGTTTGATTTGGAAGGAACGTTATCGAAACGACTTGGCAAACCTATTCGTGCCCTGAACGATGCAGACGTTCAGGGATTTGGCGCAATTTCCGGCAAGGGTGTGGAACTGGTTGTCACACTAGGAACAGGCTTCGGATCTGCTCTGTTTCTTGACGGGAAACTGGTGCCCAACCTTGAGGTTGCACACCATCCATTTCACAATGGTAGGACCTATGAGAAGCATTTAGGGAGTGCTGCGCTAGACAAAACCGGCAGGAAAAAATGGCAACGGCGTGTGATGCAAGCGATTGCCGCTCTCGAACACCTATTTAACTACGATACCCTTTATATCGGAGGCGGCAATGCTCGGAGGCTTACGCTTGACCTTCCTCCGAATGTTATAATAATTCCCAACGTCGCCGGTTTACTGGGCGGTATCGCTTTGTGGCGGGACTAGATGTTGTCCTTATCTGCCGGAGAAAGAAGGTCTATTGCGTGAAATACCCAAATATTCTATACATCCATTCCCACGACACAGGACGTTACGTCCAACCCTATGGTCACGCCGTGCCGACGCCGAATATCCAAAGTCTCGCTGAAGAAGGCGTTCTTTTTCGACAGGCATTTTGTGCTAATCCTACATGCTCACCTTCCCGCGCTAGCCTCCTGACCGGCAAGTGGGCGCACAGCTGCGGGATGCTTGGCTTAGTCAATCGTGGCTTTTCGATGTCTGACTGTAGCCAGCATATTGTTCACACCCTTCGAGATGGGGCCGGCTATCATTCGGTATTAGGGGGTCTCCAGCATGTCGCCAAGGATCCGAATCAGATTGGCTACGATCGGATCTTAGATGGCGAGCGCAGTCCCGAAAAGGTTGTCTCACGCACGGTTGATTTCTTAAAAGATGCTCCGCCACAACCTTTCTTCCTTGACGTTGGTTTTTTTGTGACGCATCGTGAGTTTCCAGAACCCGGTCCGGACGAGGATCCGCGCTACTGCCTGCCACCTGCCCCCATTCCCGATACGCCTGAAAATCGCTACGATATGGCGGCTTACAAAGCGAGTGCTCGGATTCTGGATAACAGTATTGGAGCGGTCTTGGATGCACTTAACGAAAACGGGTTAGCCGAGAATACACTGGTCATTTGCACCACGGATCACGGACTTGCTTTTCCGGGTATGAAATGCAATCTAACCGATCACGGCATCGGTGTGATGCTAATAATGCGTGGGCCCAACGGCTTTACCGGCGGACAGGCCTGCGACGCGATGGTTTCCCATATCGACGTGCTTCCCACGATCTGCGACCTATTGAATATTGCTGTGCCGGAAGGGGTACAGGGCAACTCGATGATGCCGTTGATTCGAGGTGAAGTGGAGGCTATTCACGACGAAATCTTTGCCGAGGTCAATTATCACGCTGCCTACGAGCCGCAACGCGCTATCCGTACACAGCGATGGAAATATATCCGACGGTACAGCGATCGACAGAAACCTGTGCTTCCCAACTGCGATGGAAGTCCAACTAAGGATGTGTGGCTGCAACATGGTTGGCAAGATCGATATGTTGCACCTGAACAGTTGTACGACCTGATCTTCGATCCTAACGAGACTCACAATTTAGTCAATGATTCGGTTGTGACCTCCGTGCTTGAGGATATGCGCCATCGACTTGACCATTGGATGCTTGAGACGGATGACCCGCTGTTGCACGGACCCGTTCCCCCAGATTCCGGTGCTCAGTTAAATGATCCAGCTAGCATATCACCTCCCTATTCGTTATACACTGTACCTTTCGATTAGCTCCTCTTAAAACACCAATGGGGTGCTCGGTGTATACACAAAAGGTTCAACCGATCTTGCCTCAGAGGAACGATATATTTATAAAATGTTGGAGGGTAATTCGGGGTATTGATAATCCTGTGAGATCTATTTGACAAACTTTAATAGATATGATATGATTAACTTACCTTATCGAACTGAAAACACCGGCGTTTTGATTATTCCCAGCTGCATAAAAGATCTGAATTATCTGCATCAGATTGGGAGGGTTCAATCGTCAATTTTCAATATATAATTCTCAATAACTTTATTTGCTAGTAAAACAGGAGGATAAAACCGATGACCTACGTCATCACCGAACCGTGCATTGATGTTAAGGATACTGCCTGTGTTGATGTTTGCCCCGTTGACTGCATTCATCCAACCTCAGACTCAGACGACTTTGAGAATCACAATCAGCTTTTTATTGATCCTGTAGAGTGCATTGACTGTGGTGTATGTGAACCGGAGTGTCCGGTCGAGGCGATCTTCATAGACGAAGATGTACCGGAAGAATGGGAGCCTTTCACCCAGTTAAACGCTGACTATTTCCAACCATAGCGTACTTTAAAACTCAAAACGGGCAGCGATTGGGGCTGACTCCGAATGTAAAGCCCTAATCGCTGCCCGTTTTTGAGATACCGAAAATAGTGTGATAGTTTGGGTGCTGGTTGATGCTATAGATTCGTAAGAGAAATAGGTGCTGATTACCAATCTTGCGTGCAATGCCCCCACCCTTTAGGGTGTGGGAGTATGTCAATTCAGGTTGAGGTGTGAACCGGTATTCTGCCAAAAGCCTCAGCATCTAGATGCCTACCGCCATGTCAATCCCTACAGCAATCACGGAATAGCCTGTAAATGACACCTCAGCCAACCCAGATTCAACGCCTCCCAGACGCAATTAGTGTTCAGTGGAACGATGGACACCAAAACGAGTATTCCTACCAACTGCTGCGTCAAAAGTGTCCATGTGCACGGTGCCAATCAGAGAAATCAGATAAAAACCCGCTACGCCTGTTACCCACCGATCCGTTATCCAAAAACCTTACACTTGTTGATATACAACTTGTTGGTCGTTACGCGATTCGATTGATCTGGGCTGACGGTCACAAGACAGGCATCTATACATTTGAGTTTCTTCGCTTGCTTCAACCAAGTCCAACAGCAACTGTGTCTGGTTGATGAACCCCTGTCATCAACTGATTCCCTCTCCTACCGCTTTTTCATGGATAGTTTGCCGATCATTTCCAGCGGCACTTTGATTGCCCACCTGCTCTTCCTGTGAAAACACCTTAAAACCACAGATAGCGTGCCGAAAAACAACGATTTTTGATTCGTTTTCTAAAATCATCTTAATCTCATACCTACTAACCCAATCCACCAGTCCACGAAAAACTTCTCCTTCCAGCATCGTGACTTCTATTGTGTGCCGAGCCCGCCGCGCTTGAACAATGGCTCCCGTATTGGTACTATAGCGTTTTTTTCGTTGTATTATGGGCTTTAAGTTTTGTGTCTTAATTTCTTCGTCATAGCGGATAATCGACTGTATATCCGTAGCATCCTCCGCTTTGTAACAGTATTTCACATCGGTTTTCGATAGTTCTTGTCCTTCTATTTCCCCTTGTAAAACGAAGTCGTATTTGGTGAATCCAGTAACCATCACAGGTACCAGTATATGATTATACAATCCAAAAAACATGGGCGTTTGAAGACGTATCTGCTTCTGTATGTAGAGATCTCCAAAGGTTGGCTGTTCATCAGGTGCTAATGCTGGTTTTGATTGGGGAGTACGCGGTGGGGAAGAATTCTGGTCTAAGGGAGCATCAGTTGGTTCAGACGCTACTGCCTCGACACTTGAATCTGCCTTCTGTTTGGATCCTTGTGGTACGGAGGAGACAACCGGTGTGGGTTGGACAGGCTTTCGAGACAAAGTGAAAGGTTTCTCATTAGGGTTGCCATTCGGCTGCTGAGGTGCCGTATAGTTACGAGGTATCACTGCCTTACCTTGTCTCAATCGTTTCTGCTCAAGCGGGGTAAGCAAAAACTTCACATTCTGGGCGACGGGACCTCTATTGCCTACAGCCAACTCGTATCTAACATACTGCCCTACATGAATTTCGTCATATCCACCCTGAACTGCGGATATGTGCAGAAAAACATCCCCTTCACCAGTATCTTGGGCGATGAACCCATACCCTTTGTCTGAGTTATAATATTTGACTCGTCCCGTTGGCATCATTTTTTCTCCGTCGGGTTGAAGAGTTTCTATTGCAATGTCTGCGGTTTGAGAATTATATCATGTCTTTACCGCATGGGAAATAAAAAACGATGGTTGGATTGGGCAACGGGTTCACCTCATTAAAAACAAAACGTGGAGAAGGTGTGCTACTCCCGTTGGTCTAGTAGTAGCATGGAAGATTTCGACCTTGAATTGGGTCAACATATTTTGCCAAGTCACGCAGGGAGATGACAGTACAGTCGTTGTCGTAAAGGTAATCCATGTAGGTTTCAAATGTTTCAGGGTCTGTATTGACCCAAGGGTGCTCCAAGGCGGGCACACCGTGGAACGTCAAGACAGCAATCTGTCCATCCCTTGCACCCTCAACTGCCCACACCAAGTCATCAAATGTCCAGTGTGGTCCCGAGGCACCTGTCGTCGGGATGAGCAGTGGGTGATGTTTCGCCGGATTGTATGCGGGTCCTCGTCCTCCCTCTGAATCGTAAGAAAACTCCGGTGCAATGCCGCGTCGTGCAAAGAGGAATCCTCTCTCAGTCAAGACTTTCACGGCTTCGGGACCGTTAGAATAACCCGGATAACAGAATGTCTCAGGTACGGATATGCCGTGTTCCTTGCAACGTAGATCGATGTGTTGTAGATCTGCGAGCAGCTCTTCACTTGATTGGGTGTTCACGTTTTTGTGATGGCGTGTGTGGTTGCCGATTTCAAAACCGGCTTCGTGCAGTGCCTTAACCTCTTCCCATGTCACGTAGTGTGCTTTGTTATTAAGAAAGTTGAGACCCTCAGTGATAAAAAAGGTCCCGCCGAAGCCGTAACGCTTCAGTAGCGGTGCAACATAAGTGGCATCTGACTTGTTACCGTCATCGAAGGTCAAGACAATTAGTCGATCGGGGATGGATTGGAGACCTTGGGACGTGGATGTATTTCTATTATCGTTAACACGCGATTCGTTCATAAGTTTCCTCTCGGGGTGATTCGTTAGCTGGTTCCCAAGAATTCCCAGAGCTGATCAAATTGCGATCCTGTAATGGGCTGATGCCGCAGGATGGTGTTGGTATCCTTTCTCTTCATGTAACTCGGGGCAAACTCCAATCCTACACGAAGTTCTTCGCGGCTTATTCCTATTTCCCTTGGTCGGCGGCGTACCTTGCATCGATCTAGCCGATCCGTCAGAATTTCGGGCTGTTCGTCACATTGCCAAGCGATGATGATTGCGCTGAACGCGACCATCTCTCCATGGATATAACTTGTGTTATGTCTCTCTTCTAGAGCAAGCCAGAAAGGGTGGTCTCCGCTCTCAGCCTCTGGTCGCTGAATCCAACGAGAATCACGTTCCTGTACACTTTTCATGATGTGCCGCACGCTTTTCCCTGTCAAGTTCCCCTCCGTATCAAGAGTCGCTTCAAAGCCTTGCGTAATCTCTTCATGGTGGGTGAGGACTTGAGCGATCGCTGCTTCGTCGCAAGGCGGTCCCATACCGTTCTTGGAACGCCAGCGCCATTCCGCGGGTGCGGCATACCCACATAGTATATCGCCGAGACCAGCGGTATTCAAATAATAGGGTGCTTCGAGAATCAAGTCGTCGTCCACCAGAATATGATCACAGTCCACCCATGGCCAATCGTCGAGCGCCCCGACGATTTTTCGTCCTTCCCACTTTGCTACAACCCCATGAATTATCGCTCCCGTTGATACAATCGTGGGCACCATGATGAGTGGTAGGTCTTTGTCCAGTGCCACGAACTTTGAGACATCTAGTGCCCGTCCGCCACCTAGTCCAACCACCAACTCCGCATCATCAGGCAAACTCTCGCTTATCTCCTTTTGATGTTTGGAATCCAGCCACATTGCATGGGCTACCCCTGCGGGCGGTTTGGATAGATAAGGTTGCGCTGTTCTGTACGCAGTCGGTGTGGACACTATTAAGTAAGGTGGCCACCCGGCACTCTCCTTTTTCAGCAGCTCCGAACCGTAGCGAATATCATATTCCATCGCCGGTTTCATCTGACTTGCTTGGGACCAGCCGCGTCCTGCTTTATTCATGTATCCTACCTTTCATTTCAGCGTTCTAGCGATATAAACGATTACCCTTTCATCTTCGACCGTGTATTGAAAACATTCCTTGCATTTTATCCAATTCCGTTTCAGTTTTCAACCTTTTTCTAATTTTAGGGGTGTGCAAATCGTGCAACCTTTGCAAGGTTCAAGCGTCAAACTCGCTGTCGTCTAGGCATGAAATTACCATTTTTTCAACAAGTGGGGCACCATAATGAAAGATGTGATTATTTCAGATCTAAGTCAATGTCAACCAACCTACCGTCTTGACCGGGGCTACCGGCATGACACTTGGCGGTTAATTGACTACGAAACGGAAGAATTCGCCGGCACAATGATTTATTCCGGTCCAGGCATGGATTCCGGACCGCTGACACTGCTCCTAAACCGCGAGGGCTACCATGCGATATACGTGGGCGTCCATTACCCGGGTCAATTTGGAGACGCTCATGTACGCCTCCGTTTGACCGATGATCCGGCGTACACCCTCGTGAGGGCAGAAACACAATCTGGAAAGGACCTCAACGGCATTCCACCGGAACTGGGGTGGAGCCATACAACGAAGGCATTCTCAGATTACCAAGTTTCTGAGGCTTTCTGGAAGGTCGCGGATCTCACTGGGGCTGACCTCATCATCAGTCGCTTCAACGAGGGTGGTCGGGGTGGTAGCTATGCCGAAATGTACAGCAGCTTGGTCTATATTCGTCTCGTCCCTCTTTCCGATGTGGAAATGGAGGAATACCGGCAGGAACTGCCTCGGAGGGATACCAAACGTCTCGTGGCTATGAATGATGCCGGTATTTTCTCTGACCTTCGCACGAAAGAGGATATCTGGGCTCAGTTTGAGCCGTACCGGGACAGCGATGTGGGGATTATGCTATGGGCGGCCTTCAAAGGGGAGAACTGTACCTATCGCAGCCGCATCGGTCGCGCCCTGACTGACAATAACAATCCCTTTGACCGCTTTGCCGCTCACGAACGTTGGGACGTGACGCTCAAGAGGTTAGAAGAACAGGGGATTGACTTCATGGCAGAGGTCGTACAAGCCGCCCACGCGCTTGGCATACGCATCTTCCCAAGCCTCCGTCTACAGGGTCCGAAATCGGTGCCGCTGGAGATGGAAAAGGGAAGTTTCTATGAACGGCATCCCGAATTTCGTTGCAAGGACAAGCACGGTAGGGGAATAGCGCATCTCAGTTTGGCTTTTCCTGAAGTCCGGCACCTATGGATCTCTCTCCTCTGTGAAGCGTTGGAATACGGATTTGATGGGGTGCATGTGATTTTTTGTCGCTCCCAGCCCTTCGTGTTATATGAGGCACCGGTGATTCAACGGTTCCGTGAGGAATATGGAGAGGACCCACGCGAATGCCCAGACGACGATCCGCGTTTCTGGAGAGTACTGTCTACCTTTGTCACCCAATTTGCCCGTGAGCTCAAGGCAGCTGTCGACGCCATGAGCCAGAAAATGGGGGTAAAACTTGAAATCGCCTACAATATTACATCGACGATGGAAAGCCGACTTCGGGCACCGGGGATTGATCCGTCTTCCAGACCGGAGGTCGCTGGAGGAATTGGCAAATATAATCTCAGTGAGGTCATGCAAAGTAATATGGTCTGGGGCGTTGATGTCGAGACCTTGGTGAGAGAGGGCTTGGTAGACCACTTGATGCCCCATCCAACTTTTGCAATGAACGCGGCAGAATGGATTCAACCGATGGTGGAATTGGTGAAGGACACACCGGTCAAGTTGTATCCAGACCTTTACCCTCGTCGCCAGCCCCCAGCGGCTTCCCTATACTCTGCGCAAACCTTATATGAATTGGGCTGCGATGGCCTCACCCTGTGGGATACTTATTCTCGGGTGTTCCGGATCTCCGAATGGGCGATGATGAAGCGCCTAGGTCATCGAAAAGCGTTGAAGGATTGGCGAGAAAGCGGCAAGGGCGACGACTACTTTCGTGTCTTGAATTTCAAATGGGTTGGTGATCGGAGTGGCGATCCACGCTATTACCAAACCAACGGATAAATAGCCTTTTGTTTCGTCATTATCCCTATTGTACAAGCGAATCGTTATTGAAAAGCTACAACAGAGTAGTAGGGTCATTTAATTCTTCGGGCGGGGCAAGATGCCCCGCCTACAGGGTGGGGATAGAGCGCGCTACTACAAACAGCGGGGCAAGATGCCCCGCCTACAATGTGGGAGGCAATCTTCCGTCTACCCGCCAAAATCGATCAAAAAACGGAAAACTATGGTGAACTAGAGAAATAAGTAGACATTTACCAATAACTCCGACCCTAGCGAAGTTTCCAAAGTCCCCCTGATAAGGGGGATTTAGGGGGTTGGCTGTGCATTGGAAGTGTCTAAGTAATTATAAAATCTACCATAAATAGCCCTACCTACGATGAGTAGGTACTTGACTTTCTCAGATTGGTCATGCTACGATAACCTTCATGATTTTCTTTTTTCCGATTCAGTCAAGGTTGACCGGAAAGATATTCACGCTATTGAACAAATTGGTAGTTTTTAACCCATGACAGACCACCACCAGCGAAACGCAAACATACTCCAGCGTTGGGGGGCAGTATTAACAACTTGGACAGAAAGATGGATTCCAGATGCCTTGGTAATTGTTTGGATACTGACCGGGGTCTGCTTTATTTTTGCCCTCATCTGGGGAGATGTCTCGCTGGTGTCAGCGGTAAAGGCGTGGGGCAACGGATTTTGGGTGTTACTTGAGTTTGGGATGCAGGTGTGTTTGACGATGATGACGGGATACATCGTCGCTAGTGCACCACTCATCAGACGTGCCCTTCAGAAACTGGCGTCGTTACCAAATCCAGATAAGCCTGCGCAATCGATTATCCTGATGAGTCTGTTTTCCATGATTACCGCTTGGCTCAGTTGGGCTTTCAGTCTGATTGCAAGTGCGCTGTTTGCTGTGTTCTTGGTGCATCGAAATCAAAAGGTCGATTATCGACTGCTTGTGGCAGCAGCTTATCTAGGACTTGGGTGTACGTGGCACGCCGGATTGTCCGCTTCCGCGCCGCTTTTGGTGAATACACCTGACAATTTTCTGATCCAGGGCGAGATTCTCCAGACTACGATTCCAGCGACCGAAACCATTTTTAGTCTTTTTAACATCATCTTACTTGTATTGGTCATCCTTGTGGTGACTGCACTGATGGCAGTGATGCACCCTTCAGCGGAAAACAGTTACCGAATTAAGCCCGAACTTTTAGAACAGTTGCAATTATTCGAGGCACCTGAAAAACCACGTTCAATGTCGCCATCGATATGGCTGAATTGGTGGCCCGGTTTTAACCTGATTGTCGGAACGGTCGGACTGACTTGGCTTTTTGGCAATGTTGTCCGTTTAGGTGTTGCCAATGCTATTACCCTCAATACTATCAATTTCTTTTTTTTGATGCTTGGTATTCTTCTCCATTGGTATCCGTGGCGATTTCTTAAAGCAGCAGAAAACGCGGGCAAGGTTGTGTGGGGAGTTATTATTCAGTTCCCATTCTACGCCGGTATCTTTGGGCTGTTCAAATTTACCAATCTTGCGACTGCGTTTACCAAAGCCTTCATTGTCATCGGGAGCAAAAACACATTCTTGCTGATTGCTTATTGGTATGCCGGTATTTTGAATTACTTCATTCCCTCCGGTGGCTCAGAATGGGCGGTTACAGCACCATACCTTATACCCGCGGGAGACGCGCTCGGTGTTGAAGCGTCAAAGATAGTTGTTGCATATGCTTGGGGCGACATGATGACTGACATGATTCAGCCCTTCTGGGCGATTGCAATGCTCGCCATCGTTAAACTGGAATTTAGAGAGATTATGGGTCGCCTATTACTCGTTTTCTTTGTATATTTTGGAGTGACATCGGTGGCATTTTTCGTGTGGTCCCTGTTGTAGACGGATAGAGCAGTGCTGCGTTTGAAGAAAAGAACCCTTGGAGACAACAGAATCAGATATATTCATGTAACTGTGAATAATCCTTTTGGAACACTATTTTCACAACCCATGGAGGGTTCAACAATGACAAGGCACTTTGATTTTCTCTGGTTGTTTGCGCTGCTTCTATTCCTTCCAACTGACGGATACGCTCCCTGTGTTGTGTTTACACCACCGGAGGAGGAATTAAACGGCACCGGGCAACGCGCGTTCATCGTCTACAATCCGCAAACGCAACGGGTTGACCTCGTTCCTAGCATCGACTTCACTGGCGAAGCGACAGAGTTCGCCATCGTTATTCCAACACCGTCCATCCCGAAACTCGATACCGTGGATCAGTGGATCTTTAGCGATTTGAATGAGCTCACAATGCCAGTGACCCGATGGCGCAGTCGGGGTTGGGGGAGTTCGGGCTTGGGTTGCGGAGCGGCTAGTGATAACGATGACGATGATGACGACTTTGCATTTGAAGAGGATGACGGTGTTACTATCATCTCTGAGCAAGAGGTGGGGGCTTTTGATACCGTTATTCTCACGGCAGATAATCCGATGGCACTAACCGATTGGCTTGACGAACACGGCTATCACCACTCCATTGAGGACAATGCGATACTTCAGAGCTACATTGATCAGAGATGGATATTCACTGCTATGCGATTGAGTGTTACGCAGTTTGGGGGCGGCGGGCATAGGCGCGCTCAGTTTTTCGACGCTACTGTCGATCCGATTTTATTAACATATACGGCGGAGAAGTTAATCTACCCGTTGCGTCTAACCTCGATTAGTGCACGCGAAGGCGCAGATGTTACCGTATACATTCTTACCCCGAATAAAATGCACTTTCCAAGCGCGAGGGTTGAGTACGCCAACCGAATTACCGACAGCGAGCACGATGCGATTCGTCTACGTTACCCCACTCTCAACAGCTTCATCGGCGAATTGCGTTACTTAACTCGCTTACGTCGCAGCTTTGCCCGAATTGAAATGGATACGGATTTTGAGTTAGTTCGTCACCAGGACAACCAGGAATTTCGTCGTGTCCGGTATATGGGAATAACTTTTCTTCCCGACCTCTTGCTGCTCGGCTTGGTGGCAATTAGCTATCATGTATCGAGACGAATATGGCCGTTAAGGCGTTGGTTGCAAACTAAAATGGCCCAATCAAAGGAGATTAATTGAATGGATTCCCAACGTCGTAGATTCGTCGTACTGTTTGTGTTTGTATGTATGGTTTTCATCTTTCCACGTATTTCGTCTGCCGACTTCCGAGAGGGTTTTGGGCTGCACGGGGGATTTCATAGTCCGTCGGAGGATAGCACCAATAGTATTTACGGAAGCGGAGCCATGTTCGGGCTGCAGTATAAACTCGCTATTTCGACTCACATAGGGCTGGCAACATCAGTCGGTGTCCTACAGAAACAGGGCAATCCGTATAACGATGGCACCTTTGTTGACACAGACTCCTCATCTAGCGTGACATTTGTTCCGGTTGAGATTAGCTATATTATCAATCTCATATCAAACCTACCCGAAACGGCACGGCGGATTAACAGTTTGTACGTCGGTGTAGGTGTCAACCATATTTGGACCCGTGAGCGGGCACCCGGAGCACCCCTTGCCAAAGGTGCTGCCTTTGGCACTCAGATTTTGGCTGGTACAACTTTCTCGGTATCGAAAGACTTTAGTTTGGGTTTAGAGTTAAAATATCTGGGAAATCGACCACTCATGAGATTGGAGGCGGGTCGCAACTATGAAGTAGAACTCAATGGTGCGCAGGCTCAAATGATATTTGTGTGGCATTTCGGACGTTAATGTAATTTGTGTGGGTGGTTACAAATCTTAATCAAAGAGTTTCCAACTGTAACTGTGCCCGGATCATTCGGCGATCCCTGTCAGATCGTGACTTGGAGGGAGAAAATCGTTGTTTAACAAAAAAGGAATGTTATGCCTAAAATCATCGTTGCTAATTATTTCCAAGAGACTAACTCGTTTCATCCGAATCCCACCACGTATGAGGATTTTAGCGTCCATTTCGGTCAGGATTTATTTGACGCCGATCGTGCGGATATCAACGGTGCACTAAACATTTTTTCTCAACGGTCCGACTTGGAAGTGGTGCCCACTTATGGAGCCAGCATGGGGGCGGGTGGCACAATTATCCATGAATGTTTTGAGCGGATCACCGGAGAATGCTTGGAAGCGATTGAGAAAAACAGTGCTGGGGCAGATGCCTTGTTTTTCGCTATGCACGGGGCAATGGCTGCCGAAGTAGAGGAGGATCCAGAAGGCTACATCCTTCAGGAAACCCGTAAGATCTTGGGACCGGATGTCCCCATCGTAATCTCTCTCGACATGCACGGTACTGTCACCCGACGCATGTTGGAGATAATGGACGGTGCCGCTATTCTGCACACTTATCCGCACATTGACTGGTATCAGTTGGGTGAACGGACTGCCACAATGCTACTGAGTATCCTTGATGGTGCGAAGCCCATTATCAGCAGTGTGTATACACCTACCATGGTACGGGGCGACGAGCTCAAGACCGCGACCGGTGTGCACGGCACGTTCATAAGGCACCTTGAGCGGCTTGAGGAACGGGACGATGTCTTGGCTGCGGGTATTATGCTGGGCCACCCACCTACCGACTGCCCGGAGCAGGGATCTCGAATCATTGTTGTCACCGATAATAACAGGGAACTGGCTGAGATAGAAGCGATGCGAATAGGTCAGAACTTCTGGGATATGCGTGAACGGATGCAGTGCGTTCTGTACAGTGTGGAGGAGGCGATTGAAAACGCGAAGAAGGCGGACGGCGCGGTTGTTTTTTCAGATGCCGCTGATGCCACAAGTTCTGGCGCACCGGGAACTAGCAATGCAATCTTAAAAGGGTTTTTAGAGAGTGACTACACGGGACGAGTTCTTTTTCCTATCCGAGACGAACCGGCGATTCAGAAAGCGATGGATGCGGGTTTAGGCAGCACGATCACCGTACCGCTCGGCGGCACGAAAGACCCCCGTTTTACCCCGATAGATGTGGAAGTGACAGTAGAAACCCTCGCTATAAGAGACAATGTGCCGATAGCCGTTCTCAGGGTTGGCAACATTACTATTGTCGCTGCTACCCAAGGCGGTATACTATGTGATCGATGGATGTATCCTGCCGTTGGTCAAGACCCAAAAACGTTTGATGTCATTATCCAGAAGTTGCCGCATACACCCTATGAATTTTATGACGAGTGGGCTGTCCAAAACATGACTATCGACGTCCCGGGCGCAGCGAGTCCTAATATTAAGACGCTAGGTCACAAAATCGTCCGGCGACCGATTTACCCACTTGATGAAGACATGTCCTACACTCCGCAGGTCGAGATATTCGACTAGTGGATCGCGGCAAAGATCGGTTTGAATATTTAATTTTCTTGTCATTATGTCATCAGTTCATGATATAATTTTCCTCAGTTTCAGTATGCCTCGGATTACTTTAATAGGGGAGGGCACCATAAATGGTAGACGATAGTAGAGAAGAACACCGAATGATCATTTTTAGCAATGACAGTGACCCTGTCCAAGAACACTTAATTCGAGAAGATGGTGTAGATAGGGGAATGTCTACGCGAGATGGGATTTTAGAGCGGAAAATACATGCCGAATCCTATACAGTCACTCTGTATGCGTTATTGAAAGATTACGGTCTAATCCCTGTCTTTCGGATTAAGCCAAGGATACGATTCCACCGCTTTAACTACGACAACCAAGCTTCGAGTGCACCACTGCGTTATAATTTAGATGACATCGTTGATTTTGCTGAAGTCAAGCGCGGTATCGAATCGGGTGAACCTGTAGATAATACGATTCAGGAGCAGGTCTTCGGAGACGCCCCCACCCTTAAAGGCTTGTCTGATGATCCTGCACTACAACTGGTATCTCAACGCGATCTGTTTTTACGCAATCCCCCTTTTAAGACGAAAACAAAGGTTTTCGGCGGCGAGGAAGATAATACACAGGGGATTCCAATTGGAAAATTCCTCGACGCTCTTAACTATCCCGCACAAACTCAATCTATTTTCAAACCATTTCCTCAAGGTTCCTCATTCGCAACGGATCTCTTGGAAGCATTAGAACCTTTCCATCACTTGGAATTTCAGTTTGGCGTCTATTCGCGATATGAAAGGCGGGACTGTGTGCTAGCAAGTGATATCTCTAAGGCGGCGGGGGGATACCGTACCACTTTTGATCCGTGGACAGTATTGGGTTATATCCACTCCAATGGTCAGATGCAACAACTCCAAATTCTTGCTCATGAGAGAGGCACACGGTGGGAGCATAAAATTATGATTGAGGAGATGGACCCACCAACGCTTGAGCTGATCTCTCAAAAGATACGCACATTACGACAGGATAACCTCATTGGTCGGGTCTTGTCCAAAAGTCAGACAGGGTTGACGCTTCTAGCAGACACACAAGAAGCGCGAATCAATGCAACAAATGACCTGTTTGTAGATTACGAGCTAAAAGTAGAAACGTCCATCCCAAAAGACCGGTATGCAGACATCGAAAGCCGAAGGGAATTGCGGCGCGTTTTTAACTCAAATGGTCAATACCAGCTTCATCCGCTCAATAAAGATATTGTTGAAAAACACCTTAATCTGGCAAAAGGCATCAATAATGAGGTGATATATACTCTGGATAATGTCTATCTGATGCAGGGACCACCCCCGCAGAAGGTCACAGAGAAAGATTTGCTCATCACAAGAATCCCGATTCGTGAAAGGGTTGTTATGCGGTCGGCACAGGAGTTGAGGGATCGCATGCCAACAAATGGATTTGAGAAATGCTGGAATGAGTCGATTGATGAGGCGGGGTATACGATTGTCAACAAGGCAAGTGATAGATGCTATATCGTCAGCTACGGTAGAAGGAAAACTGGAAATATCCTTGATGGTGCGGTGACGGGACAGCCCTCAGAATATTACCTCTCAATCAAATATTTGGGAATCGTTCCAGAACGTTACGAAGATTTTATCTCTAAGACCTCCAAAGGCACCGCGAGGAAGAGAAGCATCCCGTCGCGCACCCTGTTTAATATGATGGCTACAAGGGAGGGTAAAGTTATTCGGGAGATGAAGGATCTGATGATGTATCTAAAAAATAAGCAGTTAATCTAAGACGATGCTAATCTTCCCTCAAGGGGTCAAGTCATTGCACACATAGGAGTGAGCAAACCGATGATTGAGATTCGCGGGACTGGTCGCATCTACCGTAACCCGAAGCCGCATCTGCGCGCTCGACATGCGTGGCACCCAACATTGGTGGTGATTGATCAAAACGAACTAATTGCCGCGTTTGACATCGGTGAGGCGGTTGAGAGTTTGGATTACCGTACTTATATCAGCCGCAGCCATGACGGTGGGCAGACTTGGGACCCGCCGGTGCCGATGTTCCCCGATAATCTGATCCAGCACCCAACGCAGCATACCACGCACATTGGGCGACCAAGACGGATGTCGGACGGCGAACTGGTCGCATTTATCGCTCGCTTTTACCGCGATGACCCCGAACAAGGCATCTGGAATCCGGACACGACAGGCTTGGCGGAGATGGATTTGATGGTAGCGCGGAGCACGGATGACGGTTCGACTTGGGGACAACCCCAGCACATTTCACCACCTCTGGTGGGGCAACCCTTTGAAGTCTGTCATACCATTGTCGAGTTAGCGGATGGTCGATGGTTGGCTCCGGTGTCATGCCTGCGGTGTTGGGACGGCGCAGCTCCTAATGGTTTGAAGGTTATCGCAATGGTTTCCGCCGATCAGGGGGTGACTTGGCCCACATACATCGACATCCTCGATGATTCAGCCAACGGAATTGTCCATTTTGAGCAATCGGTTGTACAGTTGGCAGATGAACGCCTCCTCGCTGTTGGCTGGGCATTTGATGAACGCAGCGGCAAGACCAAAGCGGTCAACTACGCGGTCAGTCACGATGGCAAGACGTTTTCGACTCCACCGCGTCCGACGGGCTTGAATGGAGAGACCAGTAAACTCTTGGCGCTGCCGGATGGGCGCGTCGTTTGTGTTTACCGTGGTATTGACCCGCCGGGGTTGTGTGGCACCGTCGTTCATCTTGATGGTGAGCAATGGCGACACGACAAACCGCAGATTCTGTGGCAAGGGGACAGTCCGACGAGAATGTTTGGGGAAGCAACCGCTACAGATGAATTACGCTTACTAAAACTCGGCTGCCCTAACCTTGCCCTGCTGCCCGATGGCGATGTGCTGGTTGCGTTTTGGTGCCACGAGGATGAGGTCTACAACATCCGTTGGGTACGCCTTTCAGTCAATTGAGGCAGAGAATCTGGACTAGTTCCCACCATTAGATGGACAAGCAATCTACACGTAAACGGAGCCTATACCCTAAATATCCGCCATCAGAAGCAAAGGAACCTAAACTCCGCACGATACTGCTCATGAAAATGAGCGTCCACCAGCATATATGCCATCAACAATAGCTTGATCCGTCCACATCTCCTGCGGCGTGATAAGCGGCGACGTTTTGCCGAGTGCACAATCGATAAAATGAAGTGCTTCGGTGCGGGTTCGTACCCTCGGGTTATCTTGGAATATGCCAGCGATGCCGGGTGCTACATCCTCAGTCACATCTACATAATCGCCGTCCCGCCACGTCAATAACCGAAACGGCGACAATGAAGCGTAGCCTTCCGTTCCCCACACATCGACACCGTTATCCCTGGCTTTCGGGGGTGCCAACCACATACTCTCAACCGACAACGTAACATCATCGGCAAAGGTGACATAACCGCTCACCAAATCCTCGACATCGTAGGTATCTCGGACCGCTTCCAGATCAGGGGGCAGCGTGGAGAGGTCGGCAAAACGTGCACTCGCCCTGCCTTCTACTGAGAGGAGGGGCGGACAACCGAGAAACCAAACCCCCAGATCCAGCGTATGCACACCGGTGCTGGCGAGTGAGCCGCCTCCGGACCGAGACTTGATGTAGTGTGGTCCCCAGACTGGAACGCTGCCCGCGTGTATCCAAGTGCGTGCGAAGCGGGGTGTTCCCAATCCTCCACTACTGATGAAGTTGTGCACCGCCTGTGCATCCTTACGGAAGCGAAAATTATAACCGACCATCAGCATCCGGTCTGCCTGCTCCGCTGCTTGAAGCATCGCTTCTGCGTCGGCAAGTGAGGGTGCCATCGGCTTGGCTGCTAGCACATGGGCACCGCTGTTGAGTGCGGCAATCGTCACGGTCGGACGAACATCTGCCATCGTGCCAACCATGACAACATCAAGAGATTCTTGGTCAAACATCTCCTGATAGTGTGTGTAAGCTGCTGCACGCGGTCGCTGTGGGTGTGCATCAAACAGCTCGCGAGCGACTGTTTCAGCGCGTTCCTTATCGACATCGCATACTGCGATTAAATTGGCGTCTGGATGATTGACCACATTGTCTGAGTATGCGTGCCGTCCAAAGGAACCGCAACCGACGACACCGACGCGCAATGGACGAGAGATGTTGTTCATGTTGCCTCCTCAAAATTTAGGGCCTAGCATTAAAATCAAGACCGGTAATATGATGTTGTCATACTTTACGAAGCAGGTGCTAGTCATACTTCCACCAAACCCGGCGCATCAAAATAGCCAACTTCTGTCAAACGGTCAACCCAAGCTTGACGGACCATACTGCCATGAGGATTAGATACCCACTTTTTTGAGTATAAGTATGGTCGTTTGGGAATGTATTCCTTAACACTGGCGTTACCTTCACCCTGTTTACGGAGTGCTTCAAGTTGATCGGGGTTCTTCGGATTGGAGTAATAGACGACCGTGCACATCTGGCGGTCATCGCTGCCGCCATACGAGGCATGCCACATGCGAAGGTCAAACGCGACCACGTCTCCCGGCTCAGAAGCTAGTACAGCACACGGTACTTGCTCCGGCGGCAGCGACCGGACACCATCGGCGAACTCGTCATCATTAGGGAGTCGATGGGTGCCGGGAATGACACGCAATGCCCCTGTATTCCCGCCTACTGGTTTTAAATAAAATGCAAACTTCACGCCGTACTGATGAATGGTGCGGGTATCGCGGTGCCAACGTGTGTCACCGGTATAGCGGTTGGCGTCTGTGCCGATACAGAGCACATCATCGCCATACAACTGTCGAGCGACGGTCAAAAAACGCGAATCTTCCATCAGGCTTGCGAAAAAGGGGGTTTCCTCATCCATCATCGGTGCCCAGTGTCGCTCTGTACCATCATACGGTTTGTGCTCGTATAGATCTGCCATGGCAGTATCAAACTCTCTGTGGATCGTTGCGATCTCATCGGCTGAGAATAACTGCTTCAGTACCGTATAGCCGAACGTCTTGTGGAAATCGATTTGATCTTCAGTAAGCCCTACCATGTTAGTGGCTTGGTTCACGTGCTTATCTCCTTTCCCACTTTAATTTGAGAACATTTCACATCTTTTCAAGGGTGAGTTGCATGTCCTGTTAGGATAACGCAAATTGCTAGTTGAAAAACACCGTTAAAAAATTCTCGGAATTTTCATAGTTTTCATAGTTTTTTGAGGAATTTGATAAAGATAAAAAATGGGGAAACCCAAGCTATGACTCGTTTCTGTGCAATTTCTACGGGAAGGCTGCTTGGACATACTATGAAATTCACGTCGTTTTCTATCTCTGACACTTGGCTGATTAAAGTGGCAACTTGCGTTAGGATAAGTAAATCGTGTAACGACTTATCTAGGGAATCTCCACACCTAGCGATGTTGCTGTCTCAGTGACGGACTGCCAAATGTCTTCAGCAATGGGGATACCATCGCGTTGACGGATGGCGCGTGTCCGAACCTCCGGATCGCCGGGCATAAGTACTTCATCGAAGCCGGGTGCCGGTGGAATCGCCCGGACTCGACGTCCCATCTCATCGGCGCGGTTCGCATAATCCGAAAAAGGCTGGAACAGATCTGCTTTGAAGGCAATCATTGTTACACCTTGATGCCGCATAATCGGACCGCCATGTTTGGGATCAACAAAGGCATCCGCTCCTGTAAAGATTCGCCCAAGGAACTCTGTTGCCATCATCAAGGCGTAGCCTTTGTGCCCACCGAACGGGACATGCCCGCCTCCGTTAACGAAATCGTTGGCATCTGTGCTGGGATTTCCATCTTTATCAACAATGCAGTTAGGTGGTAACGGCTCTCCTCTGCGTTGGGCGTTGAGAACTTTGACACCGGAAACCGCTGCTGTTGCAAAATCGAACATCATTTGTGGCGCATCGCCGGATGGAAAACCCATCGCTAATGGATTGGTATGGAGAACCGTTTCTCTGCCACCGTAGGGAACGGTCGCCGGTTCTTCCTCAGAGTATCCCCCCGCCCAAACCATAGCAATTAGCCTTTCAGACGCTGCCATCTCGACATAGTGCCCTAGCCGCCCAATATGGTCCGCTTGAACAAGTCCTACCACGGCGATGTCATTCTCTTTTGCCTTTGTTATGGCGACTTCTATTGCGTATTTGGCTGCGACTTGACCGAAGGTCCAATTCCCTGTTACTTGGGCACTTGTGGCGGTTTCGTTTAGGATCACCGGATGGGCTGTTGCCACAATCTCACCGGATTTGGCGGAATCCACGTAGCGCGGCAAATGCCAGATGCCGTGTGTGTCGACGCCGCTGAGATTTGCTAAAACCAAATGCTCTGCTACGTCCTCCGCGTTTGGCTCATCGGCACCTGCTGCCAATAGAGCGTTCTTGACCAGTTGATGAAGTTCGTCTGCTGTCTTGATTATCATTGCGTCCTCCTGTGTCTGTGTGGGAGCTAGGGAGCGGGTGTGTGAGGCAGCGGGGGAGTGGGTCGTATGGTAGGGTGGTGCTCCTAGCCTGCTCCAACCTGCTCGATAATTTGTAGATCGGGTGTCCCCGTCCGATCCTCTCGCCCGATCCAATACACTTAGGTTATTATAACGCGAGCTGCCACCTATTGTTCTGCTAGGGCTTTAGGGGGTGTGGATTCGGTGTTTCTATTGACAGGTGATATGCCCCCTTTCTCTACTTGAGAATCACCATCTTCCGCGTGGCAGAGTAATCTCCCGCTTCGGTCTCTGACCGAGAGTTTTCAACCCGCAGCTGATAGAAATAGACACTACTTGCTACTTGCTCGCTAAGATCGTTTTTCCCATCCCAATAGATTGCCTTTGACCGATTCTCATACGCCGATGCAATCTGATGTCCCACGTCGAGTGTACGGATAGCCCGACCACTTGGATCGTAGATGACCAGTGTCACAAAAGCATCCTCCGCTAACCGATACGGAATCCATGTCTCTGGATTGAACGGATTCGGATAGTTTGCTAATAGTTTCGTTTCTTTTGGGGTGAGGGATATCAAGAGTTGTTCAAGCACCAGAAATCCTCGTTTCATGATTGGATTCCTAATCTCAAGTGCCCTTGCGTTGGTCAGCCAACTCTGAACCTCAACCGCTGTGAGTGTCTCAGGTATTTGTGGATGCGCTGTAGGCGCGGCTGCTACCTCATCAAACATGCCCGCCACCAATATCAGATCCAGAACATTGACAACCCCATCGCCGCTAGCATCGGCTGCCAGATTTTGCTCTTGATTCCCGAATTCGGACGCAATCACGATCAAATCCAAGATATTTATACTTCCGTCGTTGTTGACATCCGCCGCAATCGATGGTGCTTCCGTATCGGAGACAGCGTGGAAGGTCGCTGGCACCTCAATTCCAGCGGCAGAGATCTGTACAGTGTTTGTTCCCAGATTTGGTCCTAGCGTGAGGGTACTCTGTGCCCTGCCATTTTCATCGGTCCTTGTGATTGTGGTACTGAGCGTACCACCACCCGCGGTAACAGCAAACGTCACCGAAACCCCTGTGAGCGCAGAACCGTTCTCATCCTGTGCTTCAACGACAAATGGTTGAGACAACGATACGAGGGCTGCCCCTTTCTGATTATCTCCTGAGATTTTCAGAAGTGCTGGATGAGCCTGGTTGTCAAACTCAACTGTAACCCCTCTGCTTTGGAGCGCGGGAATATGGGTCTTTATTGATGCGTAGTCAAGGGGGTTGCTTCGCACATCAATCTCGTCTCCACTTCCCAATCCCGTATTGGCTACTAGGGGTGAGAGGTTCGAGATATTGTTTGAAACAAGGCGCATCCACCTCAGATTGATTAATCCTGCCAGAGGTGATAGGTCTTTAACCCGGTTGTTGTTGAGAGCTAGTCGCCTCAGATTGGTTAATCCCACTAAAGGCGAGAGATCTGATGCCGAGCTGCCCCCGATATATAATCCGGTCAGCTTAGTTAAACCTGCTAGGGGCGTGAGGTCTGAAACTGAGTTTCTCCAAAGGTGCAGTTCTTTCAGATTGGTTGCACCTTCAAGTCCAGTCAGATCTCGAATATCCGACTCTGGTGCTTCAAGGCGCGTCAAAGTTGCCATCCCTGATGGGGTTATCGGGGCACCCGGTGTCTTGCCGAGAATCGTCGTAATTGCAGCGCGAAGGTTAGGATCGGGGATGTCTACCGCAGCCTCTGCTACGGCGTTAAAGATAACCGGATGCTCAACTCCAACGGCAGGTACAGAAACAGTATTTGTTCCCTGATTTGGTCCCAATGTGAGTGCACTCTCTGCTCTGCCGTTTTCATCAGTTGTGGTGTGCGTGACGCTAAGTGTTCCATCGCCCGTGATGACGGTGAATGTGACCGAGACCCCTTCAAGGGTTGAAAGGTTCTCAGCCCGTGCTTCAATGACAAATGGGTTTGGTAGGACCACACCAGATACGCCTACTTGGTTATCACCTGAAACTTTTGAGAGTCCGGTCGTTATCAAAAGCATCTCCGTGCTAGGTTCTGTTGACATTTCATCGTAACCAGATAATCGTGGCAACGAAACTCAGAAATCCCATATATCGAACCGCTAGCTTATCAAACCGAGAGGAAATACGACGATACTGTTTCATTTTGTTGATGAAACATTCGACTAAATGTCTCTCTTTATACAGATGCGCATCATAAGTGCGTGAATCCCGACGGTTGGCACGGGGGGGTATCACCGGCACCGCCCCCCTTTGGGTTATCGACTCAATGAATGCCATCGAGTCATATGATGTGTCAGCTATCACATACTCACTGTTATAACCGTCAATTAACGCCTCAGCACAAGTGATGTCGTGCCGTTGACCCGCTGTCAGCATAAAATGTAAGGGATTGCCTAAGCCATCAACAGCGATATGAATCTTAGTTGAGAATCCACCCCGGCTGCGTCCAAGTGCTTGTGAGGCTTGACCCCCACTTGTTTTCAATGCACCCCCAGCACATGGGTGTGCGCGAATGATAGTGCTGTCAATGATAAGCCACTCCATATCGGGGTCTTTGGCAAAGTGTTGGTGCATGCGTTGAAAGATATCTTTATCGCACCACCTTGCGAATCGTTTATAGACACTGTTCCAATTGCCGTACTGGTTAGGTAACAGTCGCCATTGACTGCCACTACGAGTTATCCAAAGCACCGCATGGATAAAACGTTTTAAGTGTGTGTGTTGTCCGGTATAGATATCAGGACAGGTTTTAAGGAATGATACTATTTTTGACCATTGACTATCGGATAGGGTGAATGTGGACATATTACCATTATGACACAAATGTCAACACGCCCTAATAATGGCTCGTCCCGTTTGTTCGACGGCTTGAAACACGGCGAGGTTCCTGCCATTGGCATCTTTGACGAGCCACAACTCATTAGTGAAGGTCGTGCCCCCTAAACGAATGGAGCCCGGAGGCAATCGTGCCCGGTATCCCTCCCTGCCATCATACCTCACATTATACAATAAGACATCCGCTTGGGTGACGTTAATGAAGCCAACCCCAGTAGGGCTACCAGGAGTTCTTGATTCGTTTAGAATTGGAATCAGCCTCGGATCATACGGTCTCAAGTCCACCCAGTTACCTCCACCATCGCTGTTGGGGTCGCGGAATTGTCGATACAATTCTTCCAACTCTGCCCACCCTTGAAACGTCGGAGAATCCTGCGGATTAAACCCCTGAAGATACGGCAGATGAAGGCGAACTGCGGGCGGCGTATACCGCCATTCAGTATCGTCATAGATTTCAGCAAGCAATGCCGCAAGCCCCGGATCATACGCTTTGAGCACATCCCGCGTATTGCCATAATTGTCAAAGCTGCCTCCACCTTGGGGGTAAAACCACCCTTGTGTGCCTTCTGCCCAGTATTCTCTCCTGTTTGAAGAAGCATAAGTGCCTTGCCACAATCCTTGCGCCATTGCCGCATCATACGCAGCCTTGAGGCGGTTGTCAAATGTCGGATCAGTCGTATTCAATCCGAATAAGTGTATTGCGTGTGCAAACTCGTGAATCAGAACGTTGTATGAGCCACCAACGCCCGGATAATGTAGTATATTTTCCTCAGAAGAACTGACTGCTGGATGTCCCGGCACCTCTGATCCTGTTCCTCCGATGCCACGTGCCCAGAATGTAAAAAAATCGGGAGTGCCAAAGCTGTATTCAGGAATCTCTGATATTAACTCGTTATGGGCTATTATAGAAAAACGCAACCTTTTTTGCACAAAGGCTTGTAGCACGTCCGGACGATGCCCAATCATCTGCCGAATCTGCCACGCAGCTTCCTTTAGGGCGTATGGATTCACTTTCGCCGATGCCACGACAGGAAAGCCCTCTACATCGATCCATTGTTCATAAAACGGATCCAATTCAAAGAAATCACGGACGTCCGGTGGGGGCGGAACAGGTTCGGGGATGGATACGACTTCTGCCGTTGCAATCAGCGGAAGAATAAGACACATCAAAAAAAAGGTGAAACGCAGAAAGTGTTTGTTCATAGATTCCCTCCTTCTGCACCAAAGGTTATCGTAAGCTATACAACTCTCCGTACTTTGACCGCAGATAGTGGATATACGGTTCGATGCGCAACTGTCCACCGGTAACGCGCTCAATGAGTTCAGGTGCGGTGTATTTACTACCGTGCTGATAGATATTCCCCTTGAGCCAATCGTGTAAGGTGCCAAATTCCCCCGTTTCAATCTCGCTCGTAATCTCAGGGTGTGCCTCCAAAGCGGCTGCAAAGAACTGCGCCCCTAGAATATTGCCCAAGGTATACCCCTGAAAACTACCGCCAATCGAGCCCGCATACCAGTGTACATCTTGCAGCACCCCATCTTGGTCGTCCGGTGGGACGATTCCAAAATCCGCTTGAAACCGCTCACGCCACGCTTCGGGAAGATCTTTCACAGCCAGTTTCCCCTCAAGCAGGTCAAGCTCAAAATCGAACCGAAGCATAACATGGAGGTTGTAAGTCACCTCGTCGGCATCTGTGCGGATAAGTGAACGTTCGACTTTGTTAATTGCACGGTAAAAGGTATCTATCGGTACGCTCCCAAGCTGATCCGGAAAGGTTGATTGGAGTTTGGGGTAGAAAAAGTTCCAGAAGCCCCGGCTTCGTCCGACGACGTTTTCCCAGAGGCGCGATTGACTCTCATGAACCCCCGACGACGCTCCACCGTCGAGAGGGAGTCCTTCAAAGTCGATGGAGGTTCCCTGTCCATATAGTGCATGTCCTGCTTCGTGGGTCATACTGAAGAGTCCTTCGCTCAAGTCATCTTCTTTTGTACGGATGGTGATGCGGACATCGCCAGTCGAGAATTTCGTCATAAACGGATGGTGGGTTTTGTCGCGTCGACCGCGTTCAAAGTCATAGCCGAAGCGTTTGATGACATCGTCGGCAAATTCAAGTTGCTGTGCCTCCGGAAAAGTTTGGCGCAGGCAACTGTCATCAGCAGTCGGTTGGGCGGTGATGGCACTCATAATCGGTACGAGTTGGTCTCGGAGTTCAGCAAAAAGTGGACGAATGGTCGAGGCTTTCATGCCTTCGTCGGAGAAGTCGATTAAGGGGTCAGCGATGTGTTCGTAGCCAGGAAAGAAATCCGCAAGTTGTCGGCTTAGGTCCAGCGTTTTTTCAAGATAAGGTTGGACAGCAGCGAAGTCGTTTTCCGGTCGCGCTGTCGTCCAAACCTGATACGACTCCGCTGCGTGATTCTGGAGTTCTGCCATGAACGAAGGGGGCACTTTTGTGGCTTTCTCGTATTCACGTCGCGTGACACGAATCAGGCTGGCATCGTCGGAGTCGTAGGGCAAGCTGTCCTCGTAAGATCGCAATCCATCGAGCAGCTTTCCGATCTTTGAATCGGTAAATTTCTCATGTGCGAGGCGACTCAGCGTAGCGAGTTGACGCCCCCGCGCAGCCGCACCGCCCGGTGGCATATAGGTGGTCTGGTCCCAGTGTAAGATCGAAGCTGCTGACCCTAAATCGTTAATCTCCATTAAGAGTATTTTGAGCTCTTGAAGTTTAGATTTCAAATGTGTTTCCTCCTAAAGTCTCGAATGTCAGCGAGTATGCCAAGCAAATTGAGGAAAAATCCATCCATGAGTTAATCGGGAATCTCCTCAAAAGGCAATTGCAGTCTTTTAAGAACCTCTAACTGACGGCGAGAAACGAGGTACAACTTTCCTTTCTCTTTTGATTTAAAACAGTGGACAGGTTCCTCAGTGTCAAGAAGTGTACGCCAAGATTTTTCTTCTGAAGCGGGAAGTAAACGGATAGTTGGCATAATTATCCCTCCTTTATCCTGAACTTTTTACATCAGAAATATTAGCAGTAAGTATCTCACAGGTTATGAGTCTAGTGTCGTGAGTGTCTTCCGCAAAAACCGTCCCGTATGAGATTCCTCTACAGCCATGACCTCCTCTGGCGTTCCCATGGCAACAACCTCCCCACCTTCAGCCCCGCCATCGGGACCTAGATCAACGATCCAATCGGCAGATTTGATCACGTCCATGTTGTGTTCAATAATGATGATTGTGTTACCTTTGTCTACCAAGCGGTTGAGCACCATCAGCAGCTTCTGTACATCGTCAAAATGCAGACCTGTTGTTGGTTCGTCCATGATGTAGATGGTTTTACCGGTGCTCCGCTTTGAGAGTTCACGCGCCAGCTTGACGCGCTGGGATTCACCGCCAGAGAGTGTTGTTGCTGCCTGACCGAGTTCAATATAATCCAAGCCGACATCGTACAGCATTTGTAGGGGTCTATAGATAGTTGGTACGCTTTGGAAATGCTCTAACGCTTCCTGTACTGTCATCGCCAGAATATCAGCGATGTTTTTGCCCTTGTAGTAGATTTGCAATGTTTCGTGGTTGTAGCCGGTGCCGCCGCATGTTTCACATTTTACCCACACATCCGCGAGAAAGTGCATTTCAACCTTATTGAAGCCATGTCCACGACACGTTTCGCACTGCCCTGTCTTCTGATTGAAACTGAATCGACGGGAATCGAAACCGTGGACCTTGGCGTCCGGCAAATCGGCGAAGAGATAGCGAACCTTAGTGAATAGGTCGGTGTAGGTGGCAGGATTCGATCGTGGGGTGTCCCCAATTGGCTGCTGATCGATGTTAATCACTTTATCAAGATATTCCAACCCATAAATGGCTCGATACTTTCCCGCCCGCATCCGTGTTCGGTTCAGGTTAGAAACAAGAACAGGATACAGCGTTTCCTCAATCAACGAACTCTTTCCTGACCCGGACACCCCTGTTACGCATGTCAGCGTTCCCAACGGGATTTCGACATCAATATTCTGCAGGTTATTGGTTCGGACACCTATCATCTCAAGCGACTCCCCTTTTCCTTGGCGTCTTTGTGGAGGGACTTCGATTTTGAGTTTTCCTGCGAGGTATCCCCCCGTCAGCGAATTTTCGCTCTGCTGTATTTCAGTCGGCGAACCGGCGGCGACAATCTCACCGCCAAACTTCCCAGCGCGGGGACCAAAATCGAGAATGTGATCCGATGCCAACATGGTTTCCAAGTCATGTTCAACAACTAGGACACTGTTTCCAAGATCTCGAAGTCCTTTCAATGCGTTCAAGAGCCGCTCCTGATCTCGCTGATGCAGTCCAATACTTGGTTCATCAAGGATGTACGTCACCCCTGTGAGTCCGCTGCCAAGTTGGCTTGCCAGACGGATGCGCTGCATCTCTCCGCCTGAAAGACTAGGTGCGGGCCGATCTAGCGTCAGATAATGCAGTCCAATATCGACAAGGAATCGGAGTCGTCGTTGGATTTCTTTGAGCAGTGTTCCACCGATCTCCATTTGATGTGCTGGCAGCTTGAGGTGCTCAAAGAAGTCGGCAGTTCTTCTAATTGGCATCGTTGTTAGCTCGGCGATGGTTTCACCGCCCAACGTTACGCCTCTTGCTAGGGGTTGAATTCGCGTGCCCTCGCACTCCTGACAAGTGTACAACCGATGCCCGATTGTACCTATACCTTCGCACGCCGGGCATTGACCGATAGAATTGTTGAATGAGAAGTGACGCGGTGTAAGCTCGGGAAAACTCAAACTGCACGGGACGCAAGCGAAGTGCTCGCTGAAGACATGATGCGTAATTCCCTCGCTTCTACCCACTTTCTGTCCTTCATTTACCACTCCCACCGCCACGATTCCACCACTCTGCTGCGTTGCAGTTTCGACAGCTTCGGCTAGACGGCTACGTTCTTCAGGTTCAAGGGCGAGGCGGTCGACGACAATTTTGACATCGTGTCGGATGCTCTTTCCAATCTTCGGTGCTCGATCAATCGGGTGAACCTCTCCATTAATTTCGACGCGAGCATAGCCGTCACGCTGTAAACGCTGGAAGGCGTCGGGATAATCCTCATTAGGTCGCAGCACTAAAGGGGACAAGACATAAAGGCGTGTCCCGTCTGCCAATGCCACGATTTTGTCAACGATCTGCTGCACGGATTGAACGCTGATTTCTGACCCACACTGCGTGCAGTGTGCGATTCCGACTCGTGCGTAAAGTACCCGTAGATAGTCGTAAATTTCTGTAACTGTCCCGACCGTAGATCGTGGATTCTTGCTCGGAGCCTTCTGCTCAATCGCAATTGCCGGCGAGAGTCCCTCAATCTTCTCAACCTTTGGTTTTTCTAGTTGTCCTAAGAATTGCCGTGCATACGCTGAAAGGGATTCGATATAGCGTCGTTGCCCTTCTGCATAGATAGTGTCCAATGCCAGTGATGATTTTCCTGAACCACTCACGCCGGTGAATGTTGTGAACTTTCGATGAGGAATGTCTACGTTGATATTCTTCAGATTGTGTTCATGTGCGCCATGCACAGAGATATATTTCTGTGCATTAGTGTTGGTCAATTCATAAGAGGCTGTTGATTCCTGTAGGACAGGCGACGTGCTGTGTGTTGCGTATTGTGTGCTACTAATTGAAGGCTCTTCCATCCTTCCCGGCAGCAACGTCGGCTTCAACGCTAGTCCGGTATGTGAGTTTTCAACCGCTGCTACTTTCTCTGGCGTTCCTGTTGCAACGACATAGCCGCCTTCTTCACCTCCTTCGGGTCCAAGGTCAATTAGATAATCCGCTGTCTTTACCACTTCAAGGTTATGCTCAATGACGACAACCGTATTACCTGCATCAGCGAGTTGGTGTAACACTTCGAGAAGTTTTTTTACATCGTCGAAGTGCAACCCGGTTGTCGGTTCGTCGAGGATATAGAGGGTTTTGCCTGTGCTCCGTTTCGCAAGTTCTCGCGCTAGTTTAATTCGTTGCGCCTCGCCACCGGAGAGCGTTGGTGCAGGCTGTCCCAGCTTGATGTAGTCCAAACCAACATCGTGCAGGGTTTGTAGAATCTTCGCAATTTTCGGAACGTTTGCAAAGTGCTCTAAAGCCTCTTGCACGTCCATGTTAAGCACATCAGAGATACTCGCGCTTCTATATTCGACTTGTAGCGTTTCGTCGTTGTACCGTTTTCCCTGACAGATATGGCACTTCACCCAAACATCGGCTATAAAGTGCATTTCGATCCGCCTTGAGCCGTTGCCTTCACAGGCTTCGCATCGACCGCCTTTAACATTGAAACTAAAACGTCCCTGCTTATAACCGCGCAATTTGGCCTCAGACATCTCGGCGTAAAGTGCACGGATCTGATCAAACACTTTGGTGTATGTGGCAGGATTTGATCTTGGGGTACGCCCAATCGGCGATTGATCAATATCAATAACTTTATCAATGACTTCGTCAATTGTAGATGAAGTTACACATTGTGTATGACTGATCGAAGGTTCTTCCTCTGTAGTGATTGCCCGTATTGAATCGTACTCTCCCGGCTGTGCGTGTGCCTTCATCAGATCTCGGGCAAGTGCTTCGTATAGAATATCGTTGATAAGTGAACTTTTGCCAGAACCGCTGACACCGGTCACACAGGTGAAAACTCCGAGCGGAATTCGCACATCAACGTCTTTGAGGTTATTGTGGCGTGCGCCACAGATCTCGATCCACTGATTTCCAATTGGACGACGTTTGGTGGGAATCTCGATCTGCTGTTCTCCACGCAGATATTGCGCTGTCAGGGAGGTTGACTTCTCAGCGACCTCTTGCGGTGTGCCGATTGCCGCAATCTCACCACCTTTGATTCCCGGTCCCGGTCCGAAGTCAACAATCATATCCCCTGCCCACATTGTATCTTCGTCGTGTTCGACAACGATTACAGTGTTGCCCTGATCTCGGAGATGTTTGAGCGTTGTAAGGAGATGCTGGTTATCACGCGGGTGCAGCCCAATGCTCGGTTCGTCGAGGACGTAAACTACCCCTCGCAAACCCGCCCCGATCTGACTAGCTAACCGAATCCGTTGTGCTTCGCCGCCGGAAAGTGTCGGTGCGGTTCGATCTAAGGTGAGGTAGTGCAGCCCAACGTTTATCAGGAACCGGAGACGTCCTCGAATCTCTTTCAGCAAATCGGTTGCAATGAACGCCTCACGCGCCGGCAGTTGGAGTTTTTCAAAGAACTTAAAACAATCCCCAACCGCCATTTCGACGACATCAAGGATGGATTCCCCGTCGATTGTCACAGCCTTGACCTCTGGCTTGAGTCGCTTCCCGTTGCAATCCGGACATGTACCAGAAACCATGTATTTTCCGTAGTAACGTTTCACAAGTTCTGAGGTCGCTTGGAAATACTTTCGTTCTTCGGGTGGAATCACGCCTTCAAATGCGGCTTGGTACTTATAGCGGCGATTGCGGCGGGAGCGATAGACGAAAGGAATCTGCTCTTTTCCAGTGCCATAAAGGATAGCGTGTTGATGCTCCTCGCTCAGTTGTTCCCACGGTGTATCAAGACTAAAGCCGAAGTGCGCTGCCAAACTCTCGGCGTAGTGTCGCGTCTGTAGTGTGTTCAGCTGCCCCCAAAAGACAATCGCTCCCTCCCCAATTGATTGCGTTGGGTCAGGGACAACTAGATTAGGGTCCATTTTCGTTAGTGTTCCGAGTCCTTTACAGGTTGGGCACATCCCCGCAGGACTGTTGAAGGAGAAATTTCGTGGAGCGGGGGGTTCATAGCTGATGTTGCAGTGCACACAGGTGTAATCCACCCCGAATAAGAGATCTCCCGCCTCCGGCTCTCCTTCGACGATGTTCACAATCAGGCGGCCCTCTCCCATACGCAGCGCGGTTTCAACCGCTTCTGCAACACGGCTGCGAATATCAGGTTTGATAACGATTCGGTCAACGACGATTTCAATATTATGTCGCTGATTACGGTCAAGCTGAATTTCAGCGGGCAGGTCGTAGATCTGTCCATCAATTCGGGCACGGACAAACCCCGCCTTGAGTGCGTCCTCAAGGTGCTCACGATACTCTCCACGACGCCCACTGACAATTGGGGCAAGGATTAAGATGCGGGTCTGCGGTGGTAGGTTTACGATTTGTTCAATAATTGCTTCTGTGGTTTGGGCACCTACCGGCGCGCCACACTCTAGGCAGTGCGGTGTGCCCACACGCGCAAATAGGACGCGTAGGTAGTCGTAGATCTCTGTAATCGTTGCGACTGTTGAGCGTGGGTTGTTTCCGCCTGACTTCTGATCAATCGAGATGGATGGGGAGAGCCCGCCGATGAAATCAACGTCGGGTTTTTCCAATTGTCCAAGGAATTGGCGGGCGTAAGCGGAAAGGGATTCGATGTAGCGGCGTTGACCTTCAGCGTAGATTGTATCGAATGCGAGCGATGATTTCCCTGAACCGCTGACACCGGTGAAAATGATGAGGTTGTCTTTGGGGAGTTTGAGATCGATGTTTCTGAGATTATGTTCGCGTGCCCCGCGGATATCGATGAATTCTTCCGGCATAGGTTTTCCTTTGGCTGAAGGTCTTTCGGTGATTACAAACGATTCCATTCATTTAGCGGGATTCTGTGTCCTAATATATTCTTGGATTAAGCGATCGATGCGTCCCATTTTACCATAGATTTTGGGTGTCAGCAACACCCTTTTTCATGGCAGTGGGAAGGACTGGTTGCGGCAGGTCGGGGTAATCAATGAAATGGATCTGAGGACATATCTTGCAATTTCGCAAGTCTCTAATATAGCATATATATGTTAAGTGGTCAATAGAAAGTTCAACAATAAATAGGGTCATTTAATTCTTCGGGCGGGGCAAGATGCCCCGCCTACGATTTAGGGGGCAATCTTCCGTCTACTCGCCAAAATCAATCAAAAACGGGAAGCTAAATAGCCCTACAACAATAAAAAAGCCTTGCCCCGATTATTCGAGGCAAGGCGTTATGTTATGGTGTATCTCGGTGATGGCGTTACACGCATTCTTGATTTCTGCGTGGGAAAAAGTAAGGGCTGAAAACCTACCCTCAAGAGGACAGGGCACCACCACTATGGTAGATTTTAGAATTACTTAGACCCTCCCAATGCACAGCCAACCCCCTAAATCCCCCTTATCAGGGGGACTTTGGAAACTTCGTGAAGGTCGGAGTTATTGTAGATGTCTACTTATTTATCTAATTCACCATAAAAAAGAGAATGAATCGTTTTCCGCACTGTAGGTCTGGCATTAGAAGTAAGATCGTCCAAGTGAGTTTCCAACCCCGAAGGAGTCGTAAGGGACACCAGCGGGCAGGGTACGGAATCCCCATGTATCCGTTGTGGCATCATAGCCAACCCCAACTGAGGCAGCGGGCTCTGCAATCAGATTAATCTGAAAAGTGAAGTCTTGCCGCACATTATCGTAGGGAGGTTCCCGCTTAATCCCGATGCGATGCCATCTAATCGTCATGTTCCAATTGTGCAAGTTTCGCCGTAGCGTTAAACTCTGCGAGTAGAACTGTTTTTCGATCCAGTCATAATTGAGACTAAGGTTCAATTCAAGTAATTGACTTGGACGAAATCGAAAACTGCCCGTGAGACTTCGAGAGGCACGCTGTGTCCTTTTTGTGAAGGCATTTCCGAGCGTTATATTCCATTTGTCACGGCGATAACTGACGTTGGATCGGAAACCAACCTGTTTGAGTCGTTTTCCATCGAAGCGTGATTCATTTGGGTCATGTGTCGATCTGAACGTGATATTCAAGTTTCGGCTCGCTAGCGGAACTATCGTCATTCTACTTTCAATCGGTACATATCGACGTTCACCCAACGCTTCAAATTTGGTGAAATCCGCCGCTATTCGTGTGCTAAAATTAAGCACGCGGAGTGCAGATCTGCTGCCACGGGTCTTAACTTCAATACTGGTGTCGAAGTTATAGGAGAGGTTTTTCCTTTCAAAGAAGTAGACACTAGGACCAAAAGGATAAAGTTGGGGAGCATCTTCTCTCTCGACAGGCGGTGAGTAGTCAAATGATACCCTTGAGTTGATTTGGTGGCGCATCCGACGCGCTCCCGGAATGAAGCTGATGTCATAGATCCGAAACAGCAGATTGCTGGCAGACAACCGTGTACTGTATATACTCCGGAAAACATTCTGGTTTCCCTCTCGGTCTTTGTCATGCCAGATGAGGTTTGTGTCGAAATCCGCGTCGAAGCGCAACTCTCGATTCGGGATTATTTGCAGTACCGACTGTTTACGAAGATCAAAGCCGAGATCCATGGTTTGCAAGTAGACATCCTCTTCGTCTCGAAATCGTTCGCGGAAAAAGTTACCGAGATCCACATCTAAATCAAAACTGGTGCTCTCAAGCGTTGGAAAAGCAAACATCGAAAGGATTGGAAGATCGGTGCTCAGCGCATCGGCGACTTTAGTCAGACGCGAATTGATAGTTTTGAAAACAGGCAACCGATCTAAGCGCATGCGCGAGAGTGAAAGGTCGAGTGCAGGTAACTTTTGCAAGTTTGTTGTTCCTTCACCCGTGAAGTCTAAGGTATGATTAACCTGTAGGCGTCCCAAGAACTCCCCGATTGTCTTGTGTGAAAATCTTAAGTTTCCCTCCTCATCTCTATCTCCCTCATCTAGTGCAGAATAGGAGGTTCCCCATGTGAACACACCAAAAGAATTAACCGTAGATTCATTGATTCCAAATCCCTCCTCTTCAAAATCCTTTGCTCGCCACGCTACACGTCCCACAAAACCCACAGGCCGTCGTCCCCTCGCTCGGCTGTCCCAAGGGGTGTAGAAGGTGTGCCGGTGCCCCCACCGCATATTCCATCGTCTCCCAGTTTTGAATGGCTTTCGGCGATCGAAAGAAAATTCATCGTTGGTATAAAAGTAAAAGTCTCCCCTATAAGTACGCCTTTTATCGACTTTAATCAGACGATACCCTTTACCGGTCTTAATTATTCTTGTGTACTCACCGCTATAGAGTCGCTGTGCTTGTGTGAAGGTCACGGTCGGCATCTCCCACCGTCCCCGATAATCGTATTGTTGGTAAATCTGTACCTTCTCCGGTTCTTCCGAGGGATCTACCGTTTCATCGTCCCCGATTTGATCAGGATTCAAAGGAATTTGTGCACTATCTTCTTGTGTTCCTATATCGCTCTCCTCTTCCATTCTTTCCTCGTACCCATTTATCTCTTTATCACCCCGTTCCTCCGTTCCTTCTTCCAACTGCTCAATTCCATCCTCTTCTGTCGTTGCAGCTTTCCCGAATTGTTCTTCCATCACCGCCCACTCCGCTTCAAACTGACGCGCGATTTCTTCAAAGGTCGGGGTCAGTTCCTTTTCGATTAACTCAAGGATGTAGACGCCTCGCTCGGTATTTATGGGCCAAGTTACTTCTCCGGGGGCCTCTAGTCGGCTTGCAGGGTGTTTCCAACGTCGATCCATCTCATTCAACAGAAACCCTGCGCCTTCATTGGCTTCAGAAATTTCGACTCCCTCATATTCCCCTGCTAATTCTTTGAGAATCTCTCCCGCATCTGTACGCTCTTGAATTTCCTTAGCGGTCGCTTGGATTGCGTCGCGGGTTTCTTGACTTGGTTCTATCGCTACGTCTATTCGACGGATTTGGAGTTCTTGTTGGCCATATACATCAAGTACACGGTCAACCTTTAAGATATGAAAACCAGATTCCGTTCTCAGAATCGGCGTAATTTCGCCCGGTTTCAGTTGAAAAACTGCCTCTTCGAGGATTGGATCTAGCCGAAGTTCATCCTCCTCATCGCGTTCTCCGCGCACCAAAAATCCCATGTCGCCACCCTGATAGCGCGTGTCCTGATCGGTCGAGTCAGCTTGTGCAATCTTTGCAAAATCTGCATCTGCTTCCTGTAGTCGGACATGGCTTTCCTCCGCCTTTTCGCGAGCAGTTGTGATATCTTCTTCGGAAATCTTATATTCCAGAAAGAGTTGCCGCAGCTTATACCGGTCATACTCGCCCTCCAGACGATCCGATAATTCCTGCGCTTTCTCCTCCAGTTTTGTCCGCTCACTGGGTGTTGCGTTGGGAGGCAAAGGAACAATAATTTCTTGGAACTTGACATCGTTTACACGGTATTTTCCATCAGCGCCGAGTCCACTTCCTCGACGGGCAGAATGATCAAACAGCAGGGCACCGTCGTATCGAAAGCGGCGTGCAAGCGGCAAAATTACGCTAAGGAATACCCCCTGATAGCTACTGGTTCCGATTTTGACGATAATCTTGGCTACTTTGTCTTCCTGACGAAGATCGCGACGGTAGGCGGGAAAATAGAAGAGCGGAACACCACCAACTCTCAGAACAATATTCTTGGCAATCAACTCTTTGTTTATCCTGACGATAATCTGTGATGCACTGAAGTAAAAATGGGGATGCTTGAGAGAGCATGTTGTCAAAGCCCCACCACGGATGTAGGATTCATCATCTTCGATCTTAAAGATTTCAGTGCCGCGGTAGTACCACGGGTCACTGAAAGTGAATCCCTCGCGGATAATCCCTTTTTTTGTTTCAAGGTTGTAAACTAGTTCGTTCGCAAAAGTTTCTTCGTTTCCGACGAGCAGGTGCACGTTTCCCGCTGCCCGCATCACATTTTCATCGAAATCTGCCCAGATATGATCAGCATAGAGCACAACCTCGTCGTGTTTGATTAGTCCATTTCCGTGAATCTGAATCAGGTTCTCGTGAAAGGTGAGATTATCGCCTTTTGCAAGGAGATCTCCTGCTTCAGGTAACATATTCTCTGGATCGAGTTTTCGGCTGGTTTGGGTGGGTTCTTCAGGTGCAGGTGAATCTGTTGCTGGCAGGGTTTCTGACGTTTCTTCAGGAAGTTCTGTGGGTAACTCTTCATCGTTGGGCACTTCGGGAGTAGGTGGATCTTCAGTTGGCGAAGTTTCTAATGACACCTCAGCCTGTACGTCCGAAACCGCTTCTTTGGCAGTAGACGTAGGGTCGGTTTGGGCGGCCAATTCACCCGCGGGCAAAATTAGGTTAAGCGTGAGAATCGTGAGTGATAGGACATAAAGTGTAAAACGGGATGCACAGGGAGCAAGACGTAAAACGTAAAGTACGTCCCCCAAAAAATGATCAAGGGATTGGAGACAAGGAGGTTTGGGCAACCGGATAGTTGATTTCTTCCCGTTACCTACTATTTTCTGCCATTTCCGTTTTTCCCTCCTTGCCATACTACCTTTCCTCTGCTACACTGCAAAATTGACTAATCGAGAGCAGTAGAGCTTGTCCGAAGATCGAATCCCTCTGCTTCAGTCCTCACTGTCAGTCAAGCGACTTTGATAGGAAGGTACAGCTTACTCCTATTTAAGTTCTTCTTTGGTTTTTATAAAGGAATTTTCCTTGAGCAGATCCGTGTAAATTTGCCATTCCTCTTGGAATTTTTGTTGACGCAGCATCATTCGGATCTGGTCTTTTTCGGCGTCGTTCAATTCAGGGGCAGTACGACTATCAACCTTGAAAATATGCACGCCATACGTCGTTTTGACGGGCGTGCTGTGCGCTCCGATGGAAAGTCCTTCGATGATTTTTCGGGTTTCAGGATTTAACTCGCTGAGTGGACGAATCCCGAGATTGCCACTGTTAGCTTTCGTCTGTGAATCATCGGAGTATTGTTGTGCAAGCGCGTTGAAATCTTCACCTTGATTTAATTGCTGCAAGAGGCTATCTGCGCGCTCATAAGCAGCTTCAATCGCCTGCTCACCCGGCTTCAAACTGACAACGAGATGACGAAACGCTATGGTCTGATCATCTTTACTCTCAACTTTGAAAAGATAAAACCCATCGTTGCCTTCAACCGGTTCGCTGATCGCGCCGGCGTTGAGCCCTGAAAGTGTATTGCGGAAGGTAGGTGAGAGGTTATCCATCTCTACAATCGGCAGTTCGTTTAGTACCCCAACCCCTGCTTGTCTATGTTCATCGTCAGCATAGCGTTGCGCGAGTGTCTCAAAATCTTTTCCAGCCTCTAATTCCTGAAGAACTGTATCGATCTTCTCAAGAGCTAGTTTGCGATCTGCCTCGCTTGGCTTGAAAGCAATGAAGATGTGTCGGAGATGGACTCCGTCTGTCTTAGCTGGCAATTGCGAGCGATTTTCTTCAAAAAACTTCTGTATGTCCGAGTCTCGAATTTGGAGTCTAGGGAGGATACGTTGCATTACAAGTCGTTCCGCCATTAGGTTGCGTTTGGCTTGTTCACGGAAAGACATCAGGGTGTAACCTTCTTTTTTTAACGCTTGAGCAAGTTCCTTTTCAGTCTCGATCTTGTACTGGTTTTTGAAGTTTTGCAGATATTGCTCCACTTCAGCCTCTGTGATTTCGATTTTTAGCGTTAATGCTGTTTCGACGAGAAGCATTTGGCGAATCAACTGATCGAGGAGCGCAGCCCGTTCCTGCTCCGCCTTTTGCATCGCTTCGCGCTCACTGAACCGGTAAATTTGCTGAAGTTCCAACGCCTTTTGCTTCACAACGCTGTCGAGTTCCCACTTGGTGATCACATCTTCGTTGACATAAGCGATGATCTGATCAAACCTTCGCGCAGCAGCGGGATTGATTCCAAAATGAATAATCAATAGCATCAGGGCGCAAAAACGCAATATCTTCATCAGAATTTTCGGGATGGAGCCCCCATTCTTTAGGTGGGGAGGAAATCCCGCCTCCTTTTTTTCTAAAAAATCACCTTTTTCTCAAGAAAACTCAATAGACCTGCACCAAAAATATTTAGTAACTTTAGGACTTAGGAAAAACGCTCGTTTTTCGCTCTTCTCCCAACGTAGTAGTTGGAAGGCTGTTGTTTGTCTGAGGTTTTACCCGGAAGGTGAACCTGTGATAGCATCCCGATAGATCAGGACGGTGGCGGGTATGTAAAGTTACGAGCCGAGACCGAGAAACTCAGTAAACCCCGGGGAACGGGCAACAAGTTTCTTAATCCCGATTTATCGGGTCCCTATCCCTTCAGGGTGAGGTAGTTGACTTAGAGACATACTTCCTTAATTCAAGATTTAACGTTTTACGGTTCTGTTTCAGGTTCGGCGGGGGTGTCACTATCATTAGGCGATTCGCTTTCTACTTCCTCTTCGACCTCCTCCGGCGTATCGGGGATTCGATCTGCAAAAGTTTTGACCTTCGCCTGTTCATGGAGCTGGATCAGCCAATCGGTCATAAGTTCCTCACGCTTCTGATTCCCCACGTGTCTTTCCACGTTGCGTCGAACACTTTGTTCGTCAAATGTTCGTTGACGTTCCGGCTGGGCTTCCTCCTTACGGAAGATTAGGTAATAGTTTTCCCCATCAAGGTCGATGTAGAGAATCTCCTCGTTCATTTGACCGACTTCGAACCCAAACGCCGCATCGCTGAAAGGTTTTGCGCGTTGTGAATACGTCGTGCTATCGAAAAAATCAGTATCACCGGGGATTTCGTTATTTGATCCCGGACCGATTAATTCCCCGTTTGCAGATAGTTCTGCAGCAAGAGCAGCGATGTCTTCCCCGTCTTTGATTCGTTGAAAAACTTCCTTCGATCGCTCCTCATTTGTGAGGGTTATGCAGGTCAGTCGCACCCGTTCCGGGTCAACATAGTCTTCCTTATTCTCTTCATAATATAGCTGGTAATCTTCCTCAGTTGGTTTAAGTTTCTGATCCACTTCGATTTCTGTGATCTTGTCAACGAGCAGTTCGTGGTAATAGTCCTGCACTTTTTTAAGGACCTCAGAATCCTCATCAAGTTTCCGATCCTTGGCAAGACAAAGTATAAGCCGGCTCTCCGCCATCAGGCTCATATATTCCTCAAACCCACCTTCTGCTTCTTGGTACTGTTGTTGTTTATATGTGGGGAGTTCACTTATCTCCTGTAGCATCTCTTCAAGTGTTATGTGGTGTGTTCCATTCCATTCAAATTCAGCAATCACAGTGCCTTCAGCACCAGCTTTTCCGCCACAACCATTCAACGAAATGGTAACAGCAGCGGCACCGATTAAGATAAAACTAATAATTCCCAATAATTTCACAGTTATGCCTCCTTAAGATTTGTATGATATACAAGTTATTCGCCTAAGATTTAGCGTCTTGATTCAGCTGTTTTTGCTTGTGGCAACGGTTTCGCGGGACCCAACCGGGCGAGCAGCACCTTGAGATAATTTGAAGGAATGGCAAAATTGAGATTTTGTCCACCTTCAAGAATCATGGTAGCTACCCCGATGACTTGTCCTTGGCGGTTTACCAAGGGTCCTCCGCTACTCCCCGGAGAAATTTCAGCAGTGAATTGGATTATCTTATCCGCACCCTCCCCTCGGACATTGCTGATGTGACCCGCTGAGAATGTGCCCTCCAATCCTTTAGGATTGCCTACGGTATAGACCTCCTCTCCAGTCTTAACCGTGTCGCTGTCACCAAAGGGAAGCGGCTGGACATCAGAACCCGATACCTGTAAAATCACCAAATCGTGGCTTTCATCCATCGCTGTGAAGCCTTCAATGTTGTACGTCGTTTCCTGCTCCACGCGTTTTGCGGTGCCTCGTGCTGCACCTTCAATAACGTGGAAGTTGGTAGCGATCTGGTTGGTTCGCACGAAGAATCCGCTCCCTAATCCAATCGGTTGACCGTTAGCATCTTCCATGGTCAATAGCACCGTAGTGTCTTTGAGTTTTTCGGCGATTGCTACTATTTCATTTTCCGGATCTTTTGCTGTATCGGGCACCACAGTGGTCTGGGCGTCTGCCACTTTTTCACTTTCCGGATCTTCTTCCTCTTCGGGCATCACGGGCGGAGGGAGCAGTTCTGGATATGTTTTGAGTTTGCCTTCAGCAGTAAGCATTTCCAACCATTTCAGGATACGCTCCCGCTTCATCTCACGTTTTAGGGGATACTCAAGCCTTGGCTTGACCTCTTCAAAGGTCTGCTGGCGTTCTGGCTGATGCTCTTCCTTTCGGAAAATCATATAATAGACGTCTTCTTCGACGTCCTGCTCAAAAACTTCCTCAGTCATTTCGCCGACTTCCATTGCAAAAACCGCGTCAACAAACGCTTGTGCACGGGCAGAAATATCTCGACTAAAAAAGCCTGTGTCACCAGGATCACCCGGATTTGAACCGGGGCCCGTCAATACACCTTTTTCCGCAAGTTCTTTCACTGCATCAAAGATATCCTTACCGGCTTGAATCTCCTCGAGTGTTGTCTGTGCAAGCTCTTTATCGAATACCGTGATGGAGGTTGCTCGCACTTTTTCCTTATCCACATACGTATCTTTATTTTCTTCGTAATACTGCTGAAGTGTTTCCTCGGTGATGACAATTTTTTCGTCAACCTCAATTTCGGTCAAACGTTCAACCATCAACTGATGTCTATAGTCCTCCCTTTTTTTTAAGTCCTCCTCTATTTTATCGAATCCTGCTTCAGCAGCTGCGAGGAGCATTAGCTTTTGGTTGATGAGGTCTTCCAGAAATATGAGTTTACCAGCTTTGGACTGGTAGCCTTTCTGTTTATGTGCCGGTAGTTCTGCAATTTCCGCATTAAGTGTCGCAAGCGAAATCTCGTGTGTGCCGTTCCATCCGTACCGAGCCACAATAATTTGGCTTTCATCCATTGGTCCAGCAACATCTTGCGATTGGACAATCTGCCAACTACTCAAACCGATCGCCGCAGTCACGACGAAAATTATCAATATTTTTTTCATTGTGTATATCGTTCCTTTCTGATTAATTAAGTAGATTGCAAAGACACCGTCTTCGCAGTTGGTGGTGTGTTCATATTGTTAAAAGACACGTATGCAAATAGGTATGCCTTACAAGCACCGTTATGTAATACCCATCACGTTTCACATTAATTTCTCCAAGATACGCTTGAGCTCAAACAAGAGTGCTTTTCCTTCCAATCCTCTCAAACGGATCATCATACGTGCAGGGGGCGTAATCGAGATTCGCCGATCTTGTTCAATCAATCGAATCAGCTTACGGGGATCAAGGCTTGTTTTGGTTTCATCAAATGTGACCTTGATGCTTTCCTCGCCTGCGACGATTCCATCAACTCCAAGCTGTTGACTGAGTTGTTTTAAGTCAGCAATTTCGAGGAGCATCTCAACCGGTTCGGGGATTTTTCCATACCGGTCGACCATCTCCTCTTCAAGTTCTTTGCGATCTACTACCGTTTCTAGGGCAGCGATCTTTTTGTAAAGTGCGACCTTCTGCCTGCTGTCCGGGACATATTCATCAGGCAGATAGGCTTCAACGGGAAGGTTAATCCGAGTTTCGACCGTTTCTTCGATCTCCTCGCCCTTGAGTTTTTGTACCGCTTCCTCAAGGAGTTTGCAGTACATGTCATAACCTACAGCGGTGATATGACCGTGCTGTTCTGAACCGAGAATATTGCCGGTTCCCCGAATCTCAAGGTCCCGGAGGGCAATCTTAAACCCGGAACCGAGGTCGGTGAATTCTTCAATGACGCGCAGGCGTTTTTGAGCACCTTCCGTAATTGCCCATCCTTGTGGGTAGAACAGGTAGCCGTAAGCCTGATATTGATCGCGACCGACTCGTCCTCGTAACTGGTAAAGTTGGGCTAATCCGAACGCGTCTGCACGATTGATCAGAATCGTGTTGACGGCTGGAATATCCACGCCAGATTCAATGATCATGGTACAGACCAAAACGTCATATTTGTGATTGATGAACTCCATCATCACTTTTTCGAGTTGACGTTCAGGCATTTGCCCGTGTGCCATACAGACTCTAGCGTTCGGTACGAGGTCTTGGATTGTGGCTGCAATGCTTGCGATACTCTGGACACGGTTGTGAACAAAAAAGATCTGTCCCCCCCGTTCCATCTCTCGCAAAATCGCATCTCGAACCACGTCGGGATTATACTCCATGACATAAGTTTCAATTGGCAGGCGATTTTCCGGGGGCGTATTGATTACGCTGAAGTCGCGGATGCCGACGAGGGACATATGAAGTGTACGCGGAATCGGTGTCGCTGTCAAGGTTAATACGTCAACGGTCTGCCTCATCTGTTTAACCTTCTCTTTGTGCTTTACTCCGAAACGATGTTCCTCGTCAACTACGAGCAAACCGAGTTCCTGGAACTTAATATTTTTTGATAGCAAGGCGTGGGTTCCGATAACGATATCAACTGTGCCATTTGCCAGTCCCTCCACAACCCTCTTTGCTTCTTTATCCGTTCGGAAGCGATTCAACATTTCGACCTGAACGGGAAAAGAGGCAAAACGCTGCTGGAATGTATTAAAGTGTTGCAGTGTGAGAATTGTGGTTGGGGCAAGAAGGGCGACCTGTTTTCCTGCCATCACCGATTTGAACGCCGCACGGAGTGCTACTTCGGTCTTTCCGTATCCGACATCTCCGCAGATCAGCCGATCCATGGGCCGGAGGTGTTCCATATCCCGTTTGACCTCCTCAATTGCGTTCTGCTGATCCGGGGTTTCTTCATAAGGAAACAATATCTCAAACTCCTTCTGCCAGGGAGTATCCGTTGGGAAGGCATAACCCTCTCGGGATTCACGGATAGCGCACAGTTCCAGTAATTCCTCCGCCATCTGCTCTATAGAGGCTTTTACTTTGGCTTTGACCCGTTCCCATGACGTTCCACCGAGTTTGTCCAGACGTATCCTTCCGTCCTCTTGTCCACCAATATATTTCTGCACGAGATCAATTTGATATGTCGGAACATACAGCCTCCCTGCGTCGGCATAGTCTAGCGCGAGGAAGTCCTGCGATTTCCCATCAATGTCAAGGCGACGAATCCCTGCGTAGCGACCAATTCCGTGTGAGACATGCACCACATAATCCTTTTCCTTGAGGTCAATTAAACTCAGGATAGGAGTTCCTTCCTTAAGGGAGGTCTTGCGGTGCCGACGATGCTCACGTGCAAATAACTCGTCTTCAGACAGCGTGATGAACTTGAGGGTTTCGCTGATAAATCCCTCGCTGATGCTGCCAATGTTCACCGCCGTCTGGGTTGCAGGTAAATCCCGATCCGCCAAGATATCGTGTAGCCGATCTGCGCTCTTTGGGTTATCGCAGAAGAAGTTGACGAAATAGCCCTCGTCAGTCCATCCCTTGATCTGATCCATAATCATCCGATAATTGCTGCGTGGGAGCCCGAGCGGGCGCATACCGAAAGCAATCTCTTTAACCGGTTCCTCTGTATTGAGTGTTGGCGGAGTCAGCGACGTGCGAACAAAGGGATACGTCTGCAAAGCAGAGATTACCCGTTCAAACGGCACAAACGTCTCATCGGGTGACACCATAAACTGATCAAACGCTAGTTTTCGTTCATACAGATCCTTCGTATTTTCGATAAGTTGAGTCGCCTCACGCGCGATCCAAGCTGGCTCAATCATGAGAATGACAGTCTGTGGGGATAGATAATCCATGAGGGTACTGCTGTCTTCGTATAACATCGGAAGTAAGGCTTCTAGCCCCTCTGGATTTGCCTCTGTTTCGAGGCGATGCGTAATCTCGTTGACTGCATTTCGATACTTGGGCGATTCGTTGTTTTGAATCAATGTTTCTGCTCGGGTTTTCCACAGATTGAGGGTTTCGGGGGACAGGATGATTTCTCGAACCGGACACAACGTAATTGCTTCCGGCTCGTCATCAATTCCATCAGCAACAGAGCGTTGTGAAGCCGGATCAAACAACCGAATAGCGTCGATTTCGTCGCCAAAAAACTCGATCCGGATGGGTGCATCATTGGTCAATGGGTAAACGTCCAGAATATCGCCACGACGGGCTAACTCGCCCTTGACTTCTACAAGATCTACGCGCTGATAACCGTTGCGCAGTAGTTGTTCAACCACTTTGTCGGGGGCAATCTCATCACCGATGCGGATGGTCAAGAAGGCAGATTCTACAACCGATTGGGGTAGAATCTTATGCATCAATGCCTGGATCGATGTAACAATGAAGGTGCGGTCTCCCTTCAGCAGCTGATACAAACAGATTAGCCGTTCTGCAACAACATTTTTTGTTGGGGAAATACCATCATAAAGGAAATTTTGCCATTGCGGAAAGAGATGGGTTTCTTCAAAATGATAGGCGGGTAGATCTTGGATGATTTTCTCAGCTTCGTGTTGCGTGGGCACGACGACGAGAAAAGATTTGTCGGCAAAATCGGCTGCCAATTCACTGAGCAGATAAGCAGTAGACGCGCCATGCAGACCGCGCAACCAAGGTTTGGGGAGATCTATTTGCCGATTTAATGAGGTTGGGGCACACTCCGACGCTGAAAACTGAGCGGTCAGGGTTTCAACAAGCGATTGATAGGTGTTTGACTGCTTCAGAAGATCTATCACGTTCCTTCTCTAATCCAGAAAATCAACTTTCTCCAATACGCCGACTAGTTTGCCGCTACGCGGGGTCTTGGCTTCGATTTTAACGGGAATACGGCGCTCATCGTTCGTGAGCCACATCAGGTAGCCGTGTGAGGTGCGTAGCACCAATGTTTCCACACGCCCCAATGCCTTGGATTTTACCACTTCACGACGGAGGATTTCAAGGGTCACATGCTCACACTTATCCTTAACTATTACCGGAAATCCGTAGGTGTGACCGACCTGCAACTCCTTTGAACGCAGGAAGTAAACCATCGACAGATCATCCTGTGTACCGATTGGGAGGTCCAAAGCCTTGTTATCTGAGTTTTTGGTATATTGTGCCGTCCCCTCGTCATGGTCAAAATCAATTTCAACGCGTGCTCGATATTTCTGATCCTCTAAATTTCTGACATATTTCAGTGGGTATAGCTGATCGGTTGTGACGTAACTTTCTGTCTGGTCGTGGAAATGGTACAGTTTTCCAAGGAGACTCCCGGTCTGTCTTTCCGATCTGAAACGATAGACCGGCCGATCTGCCAGCGTTGTTTTTTCAACAACCTTTGTAACCTGTGTTCCAGCAGGCAATCCTTTAATTTTGACGCTGTAAGTCAGTACCTCGCCAATCTGAATAGGATCCTGATCGAGATTCTTGGTGTCAAGCAACGAATAGGTTGCTGAAATAGCTAGAGAAAAAGTCAGAAAGATGAAACAACTTACAAGCAGAATTTGGGCAAATCGCACGGTGTAGGTCTCCTAATCCGATGAAACCTTCGGAAGGCGCATTTAAGGTCTGAGATGCGCGACGAGTGGGCGGTCCACAGCCAAAATCGCGAATTATCGGGTGGATTACCTTCCGTGGGTTAGCACCGAACCGCTTTTACCTCTAAAAGCGGCGGTTGATTGTTAGATAAGTTTCTCCATACACACTTTGTTGCGCCTGCACTGGAAATCTTCGCTCATTATACTCGTCAACTGTTTTGGCTGCATCAAAAATATTCCAGATGTAGACACCAATTCCGCTTGCCAGAAAGAGCACCCCGAATTGGGCATGACCTCGCGTCTTGACACGCCCTTGATCAACTGTCAGAAAGCCATCACCATAGGGATCATAAAATCTCTTATTGAAGAGATTTGAGCGATCATTGTAAGTTACTGCACGATCCAGATTGAATCCCCCCGCTGCTATCAATCCAATTCCAGCGGCGAGGAAGGCTAACCCCCTCACAGGACGACCGGAGTAGGTTTGTCCTAAGCCGGGCAACGTCGCCGATAGAAGTATCGCTGTTCGAGCGGTTTTCTGAGGATAATACTTTGGCGCGTGTGGTCGGAAGAGGGGATAATTTGGCGAATCCGTTTGGCGATTCGGATCGCGGGGGAGGATACTTCCTGTCAAACTCGGAGAGGTTGATGAATCTTCGATATTCGTGTGCATTTGTGTCCTTGCTGGAACGGTAGGCATCTCATCGGCAGTCGATTCTGCTGCCACAATATTCCAACCTGTCGTAAAGTTTACAAGGACAATAAGCACAAAAAGGTGTTTTTTCATTTTTGTTGAGATCCTCCATCTATTTAGCTGGTTGGTTTCATGGACGGCGGGGTGCAAGTTGTACGTTACCCGTATCAATCTGGTATGCCCAATCAAAAGTGATTGACGTATCGGAAACAACAATGACGTGAATTTTAGCGAAGTTTCCGTCGGGAGTCAATAGCGCGTACACATGCCCCCCAATAAGTTCAACAAATTTAGTTGTGAAGCCTCGCATGGGCGAAACATCTACCTCATCAAAGTATTCATGGTAGCCCATGTCTTGCATTTCTGTCAAGTTATCCGAATAGAGGTACGGAACGTTGACCTCTGTATCAAACCCAAAATAGACATCGGTAACAGGTAAAACCCAAGCAATGGCACCTCTTGCCGGCTGCGAGAAGTCAAATCCGCTTCGGACAGGAATCAGGTTAAAGTCATTCAGAGTAATATTGTTTCCCGATGGACGTGGTGTGTCAAAGACCTGTTCCGGACTTAATTCGCTTTCATTACCATCGTAGTCAACCGCAGAGACAGCATAAGAATAGGTGCGTCCGTTGATGACCTCCTCATCCACAAAGCTAAACCTATCCACATCGGAAGAGGATTCTGATGAAACCTCGGCAAGCAGATCAAAGTCTTCGTCGCCATCTTCATCACGCCAGATGATATATCCGTCGAGATCGGCTTCACCATTCGGGAACCATTCAACTATCACTTGACCGTCACCGGTGGTACTCCTGACACCCCGTGGTGTCGCTGGTGGTTCAGTGTCCGCCTGAACTGGACTATCGTCATCAGATCCACAACCTAAAATCAAACAAAATGGCGTTATTACAAAAAGAGATGCGATGATAAACCGGTGTATTTGCATAAACATGAGCTTTCTCCTTCCAATTATCAGTCGTTGTCAAAGCTGCTCAATTCAACGAGAGCGTTTTTGAAGTACTAATACTGATTATGAGGTTTTCTGAAATCAAAAACCATTACGTCAAGGTTCCATGGCAAACTCTGTGCCAACCTTAGAAGGAAGAAAGTCAGTCAATAATCGAAAGCGTAAAGCATACCTACAGAATAACCGTGATATCGTAACATTTCACTATCATCCGGGTTTTTAATTCACCTTTGAACATATAGAGAATTCAAAAACTTCAGACACTGTTACTCCGGTTCAGTTGAGTTGTTTTTGATACCCGATTGTTGTAATTATGCAACAACGGAATCCGGTTCCTCTCGTATTTCAAAACGAAGCCGCAAAATAATATCACAAATAGCTGTGTTCTTCAAGGATGAATTTCGTTCTATTTCGAGTAGGACACGATGCAATAGCAGCTGCAGTTCACATAAATCAAATTCTGTATTTGGACTTGACAAACGTTACCTCCAAAGGTATTATGTGCATGCAAATCAGCAACTCCATAAAACCATTCCCTACACAAAGATGGAGCGTACAGACATGGCGACTTCAGCGGCAATAACCTGTCAAAGTTGCAGCGCAGAGATTTCTAAGAAAACATTTTTAGATGCACATAGGGTCTGTCCAGAATGCGGCTATCACCACCCTATAACGGCCTATGAGCGGCTCGAACTTCTGGTTGATAGGGACAGTTTTGATGAACATGACGCCGGTCTGTATTCAACTAACCCTTTAGATTTCCCAGACTACGAAGAGCAGCTTGCACGGGACTATGCAAAGACGGGACTCAAGTCGGAGATTCTTACCGGCGAAGCGAAAATTGGTGGACAGCTTGTTGCAATTACAATCAGTGATTTTGGGGTTAGAGGCGGTACGATGGGAGCGGTTGTGGGAGAAAAGGTCACTCGTAATATTGAATACGCCACACAGAACAGATTGCCCTTAATCATCGTCTCGCGGAGCGGTGGGATGCGAATGCAAGAAGGCACACTATCGCTGATGCAGATGGCGAAAACTTCAGCGGTTTGTGTGAAACACAAAGAAGCAGGACTCCCCTATATCTCTGTGATGGCGGACCCAACCTTTGGCGGATCTACCGCGAGTTATGCATCATTGGCGCATATCATTCTCGCGGAACCTGGTGCCCGGATTGGCTTCGCCGGTCCCCTCGCTACTGCAAGCATCAAACAGCAACTCCCCGACAATTTCCAAAAGGCAGAATTTTTGTTGGAACATGGGATGATCGACCGGATTGTTCAACGGAGCGAGATGCGTTCCCTGTTGATTGATCTGCTGGATTTTTGCGTGGATCTACCGCATTGACCATTATGAGCGTGGAGTGTTTACTAGGGAATGAGAAAATCCCCCAAATTCCACGTGAAATTGAGAATAATGCGTAATACGTGAAACGTGATGCGTGAGAAGAAACGGAGGACAGCATATTGTTGGGTTTCACTGTCGTTCAACCCAATCTACGGTTCTTTTTTATCCGGAAATCTTAGGAAAAGGCAGGGCGACCTCGCCCCTCGATAAATCGGGATGCAAACACCTACCATTGAGCACTTATTGGCGAATTACGAACACACCTCACATAAATGTCAACAGAACCTAATTCAAAACAAAGAGACATAATATGACAACTCACAACCCCAAGCAAATTAAAACAGCTGTCCGTGACCATTATGCAGGTTTAGTAAAAAGTGGTGAATCTTGTTGTGCACCATCTAACTCTTGCGATACAGAAATCGATATTGAAGCCGCCCTCAAAGGAAAGGAATATACAGACGCGCAGCTTTGCAGTATTCCCGCTGATGCCATTGACAATTCCTTCGGTTGTGGAAATCCACTGATGTACGCTGAGATTTGTGAGGGCGATGTCGTGCTCGACCTTGGATCAGGAGCGGGCATTGATGTGCTGCTTGCGGCGCAACGCGTTGGCGAAAGCGGGAGAGCGATTGGAATCGACATGACGCCGGAGATGATCGAAAAAGCGCGAAAGAATGCAGCAGAAGCGGGTGCAAAAAATGTAGAGTTCCGTTTAGGCGAAATTGAGTCAATGCCGGTAGAGGATGAAAGTGTTGATTGGATCATCTCTAACTGCGTGATTAACCTTGCGCCGGACAAAGATTCGGTTTTTCGGGAAGCGTATCGTGTCCTCAAGCCGGGCGGGAAGTTATTGGTGTCGGACATCGTTGCGAACCATCTGCCCAAGTGGTTGAGATCGACGATTAGCAATTGGGCGAATTGTATTTCTGGGGCACTGCCTGAAGACCAATATTTGGACGCAATCCGTCGGGCAGGATTGGACGAAATTCAGGTGTTTAGCAAATCCCCTTACGCCAAAATTGGAAAGGCAGAGGTTGCGAGTATTAAGGTAGGGGCACTTAAACCAAAAACGTGAATTGTATATCTGTAGCCCTGATGGTAGGATATTTGTATTATTATCTCCAGCGTTGGGTATTATTTTTTTTGACGTAAATGATAGCTGGAACGCGCAGGTACATCAATAGATCATGTCAGTAGGAAGGTAGAAAAATGTCAGAGTGCCAAAACACGCAGATTAGTATTGAGGAACGCTTTCTCTTTGACCTCAACGGCTTTCTGATCCTCCGAAATGTTCTTTCTTCTGAGGAATGTGGGGAGTACTTGGAAGCTTTGAGCACCCTTGAAAGTCAGACCTACGAGGACAAATGGATGGAATCTGTTGGTCCCGGCCGCCCCACCCGCGAAACTAGACGGATTCATCAAGTTCGGCTCAATGGTCTGCCTCGACTGCACAGCATCTTCGATGGACTTATTGACCATCCGCGCATCCTGTCGTATCTATATGAATTCGTGGGGGAACCGCAGCTCATCAACACTTGGTCCATCTCCAAATTTTGTGGTGCGGAACAGGGTGGCTGGCATCGTGGTGTTCCTACGACAGACTATTCGTACAGCAACGGTCTTATCCGAAGCCGCATGTTCAACGTCGTGTTCTTTCTCACAGATAATGGCGCGGAGGACGGATGCCTCGTCGCGCTGCCCGGCTCTCACAAAAGCAACTTCGACCTGACTTGGCGGGACTACAAAGGTTTGGAAATGCCCGGTGCTACCGCAGTCACTGGGAAGGCGGGCGATGTCCTGATGTTCTCCGAAACCGTCATCCACGATGGTTTGCCTAAAACCACACAGCCCGTTCGATCGAACCTTTACTACAACTACGTCCACGCACATTACAATGTGATGACCCGCGAGCGCGGAAATTGCCATCACTTCTATTTTCCGCCGGAGATTCGGGAACGGCTCACACCGACGCAGCGCGAACTTACCGCTTGGATGGAACTCGCTCGATGGGACTATTAATACGCCCGTGAGATATGAGAATTCTCACGTCGTACGCGCCACGCTTTCGATCAGGGTAAGTGGCTGTGGGAAGTCAGGCATTTCCATAATTCCCATCGCGTCCTCAACATATTCCTCACGCTTCATCCCATTCAGGACAACGGACACCCCCGCCGATGAAGCCACGAAGTTCAACGCTCGCTGGGAGAGGCTTAACGCTCCCTGATCGTCAGAGAGATGTAGGTTCAAAGCCTGAGAGACCGGTTCAACCTTTTCCGCATCCACACGGTTAAAGATTTCCGTTACGGCTACGAATAGCGAGTTGAGTGCCTCCACATATTGAGCGAGCAAGCCTTCCCACTCCGCTTGGTGTTGATCCATACAGGCGATTCCGGTCTGCTGCAGATAGGCATTAATCTGTGGAATCAGGTGCTGCTGTAAAATTTGTTCCCAGTGACTGCGATCTTGGATGCGCGACATAAATCCACCGAGTTGTTGCGCGACATCGTAAAAGAGATGGACATTCGCCTGATTTTGTACCGAATCGAAAATCCCCCAACTTTTCAATGTCTCCGCTAGCCTTGTTTCGATTTGGTCTAGTGTGCCTTCTGCTATTGACATAATACTAGGATAATCGGCGTTTGGACGGTGCTCGTATTGTGCCAAGCGGGTCATCTGATTGTTCTTGAAAGCGTTCAGGGGTCGATTCACGAGAACGCCGAGTCCAAGCGACTTTGCCGCCTCAAGGACAGTGACGCGTGTCCCATCGATTTCGTTGTTTGCTTCGGTCAATGCTTCGGATTCAAGTAGGTTGTATGGAAGTTGGATGACCTTGAAGTGGCTCACTGCATGGTCTCCATACACCGTCTCTGCTGCCTTGGTAGCGGCATCATAAACGCGATTAAGGGAGACATGCTCGAAGTCGGTTTGGTGGGAAGGGAAGGTATTCGACGAAAGACCGTAGTAGCGAATTTTTCCCTCAGCCACGAACTGTTCCATCTGCACAAAGGCGCGGTAGACGCGGTCATAGAAGGTGTCTCGAATTGTGTCCCAGTTAGATTGGGCAGCTTGGTTTTTGGCATGGGATAGGAAGTATTCCGGGTTGTGGAGCAGGTAAACATCAATGGTTTCCAACCCCAGTCGATCTGTGCTACGCGTCCATTGGTCGATCAGAAAATCAGGGTGGATACAGTGCCAGCAGCCCTCCATGTATTTGACCACATCCTCCCACGGATTGCCTGACTCCTCTCGTTGTTGTGCTTGTTCAAGGTTTTGACCCTGCATGTAGCCGACTTTGGAGACAAGGATGATTTCTTCCCGTTTAATTTTATTGGTGGAAATCATCTTTTGCAGGACAACCCCGATCAGGGTTTCGCTGCCGCCGTCGGTGTAATTGCTGGATGTATCAATCAGGTTACACCCCGCTTCAATTGCGGTTTCGAGCGTTTCAGCGTGTTCCTCGTTTTGGTCATGCACGCGGTAGGTGCCGTAGCCGATTTTGGAGGTAATCAGATCCGTGCCGATGAGCCGGCGATACGCATTCGCCTCGAAGGAGGAGTGGTGTGCGTTCATCCGATCGGCGAAGGCTTGCGTCGCTTGTGAGGTTGCGTGTCCGGTAATCTTGGAATTCATGAAATTTCCTTATTTGTTGAGAGAAGTGGTTGTTTGGCTTGACATACTCCCTCACCCTCAAGAGTGGGTATTCTCACCCGTCCCTTTAGGGGTCGAATTGCTCTATCAACGAGGATTGCCCGGCGAACCGGGACTTACGTCCTCTCCTGAGAGGGTTGATGCCCCAACCCTATAGATATTGAGAGCTGCGTTGCGATCTCTATCTAACTGTGTGTGGCAGTTTGGACACTGCCAAGCCCTATCACGGAGGTTCAACGCTTCATTAACATAGCCGCAAGCCGAACAGGTCTTAGAAGAAGGATACCACTTATCAATGAAGGTGATTTTCTTTCCCTTCTTTTCGGCAACGTATACTAACTTCTTGACGAAATCCCCAAAGCCTAAGTCACTGACCTTGCGTCCCCAAAGGCTTTTCATACCTTTGAGGTTCAAGTCCTCGAGACGTATTTCGTCGTAGGTATCAGTCAATTGATATGCCAATTCATAGTGGAAGTCCTCTCGTTGACGTTCAATTTTGCGATGCTTACGGGCTAAGTCCAATCTCGCCCGTTTACGGTTGTTTGAGCCAAAGCGTTTCCGTGAATGCTTGCGATTGGCTCGTTTGATAGCGTTGATACTCCGTTTGAAAAACTGAGGTGATTCTATATCGTTACCGTCTGACCCCGTGAGATAGCATTTGAGACCAAAGTCGAACCCTGCGATTTTACCCGTCATGGGTGCGTTTATCTCATTATCCACATGGTCAGTTAGGATACAGATATAGATATCACCAACCAAATCCCGTTTGATAGTGCAACGCTTAGGATTGCCTTCTATCTCACGGGACTTGAAATAGCGGTAGATTTGTTTGCCTATCCGAATCTTATTACCGGGCAGAAGTCTCCAACCTGCCTGTAGTAATGTGAACGATTTGTATTTACGACGTGGCTTGAATCTTGGACGACCGCCCTTCTTGCCTTCGGCACGGTCTTTGAACATTTTCTTGTAGCCCTTGTCTATTCGCGCAGCTACGTCCTGTATTGATTGACTAGGTAGTTGATTCCAATGAGCAAAACGAGGCAGCCGCTTTAGTTTAGATATGTGATTGATTAATCGAAACTTGCTAATATATTTACCAAATATAGCATAGTACCGACGTTGGAGGGCAACACAATGATTCCATACGTGAGCATGTCCGTTTATCGTCTGATGCAATTGACGATTACCGTGGTTGTGATACATTTTGAACTTGTAGGTTTTCATGAGAGGGTCTTTCCGTCTTGCGCTTCCATGTTACTGGATTGTGGGAGACCCTATCGTGCGATAGGGTCTCCCACCGAAAGACAAGACAAGCATACTATATTTTACCTGCAATTTCAACGTTTTTTGACTAAACACCGTTAGCCAATCTGTATCCCCAACCTAAAGGAGGGGGTCTTAGATCGGAAGATTTGATAAAGTGGCTCAAATCTTCCGCTTGTAGAGAAAGTATCCAAGCAATTTAAAGGATTAGAGATTTGGAGTTCCGTATGATTTTACGCGCAAAATATGTAATACCGAATAGTTGCACAATTATTGAGAACGGCGCAGTTGCCATTCAAGGCTCAAAGATTGTTGATGTCGGACTTTATCCGACAGTTCGGAACAGCGGTGCACCCCCGATACACGACCTCGGTGAAGCGATCCTCATGCCCGGCTTGGTGAATGCACACACCCATCTTGATCTAACAAGCATCGCCGATTCAATCCAGCGGGTCCCCAAATTTACCGATTGGATATTCCAAATTGTTGGAAAGCGAACCCCGGAAACAGTAGGACCATCTGTTCGTGAAGGAATGCAGCAAAGTTTGGCCGGCGGTGTAACAACAGTCGGAGATATTGATGGAACCGGGGAATCCGTGCAGGTTCTGAGAGATACTCCGATTCGGAAGGTGGTTTTCTTTGAGGTACTCGGTTTTTCCGGCGAACGCGCTGCCATGGGAGTTGCTCGACTTGGGACGTATTTGGATTCTCCTCCTGTTTCCGATTCGTTGTTGACACCTGCATTGTCACCACATGCTCCCTATTCCACATCGGCTGATATTTATCGTGAATGTGTTGCATCTGGTTTATCAGTTTGCACCCATGTAGCGGAGACCGAGGAAGAGCTTGAGTTTCTCTCTAGCGGTACAGGTGCGTTCGTAGACTATCTGGAAGCATTTGGTATTTCGACAGCTGGGTGGAGCCCCCCGCAACTAACACCTGTGCAGTATATGGGAACGTTGGGAATCTTGCGGAGGAATTCGGTCTTAGTCCACTGCAACTACCTGACTGACGCAGATGTGGCAACTCTCGCTGAGAGTGGTGCTTCTGTGGTGTTCTGCCCGCGGAGCCACCATTACTTTTATCATACCGACCACCCCGTTATGCGATTGGTTGAAAAGGGAATCAATGTTGCTATCGGGACCGATAGTCTTGCAAGCAATTGGTCGCTGAGTCTACTTGATGAATTGAAGTTCCTCACACGTACCCAACCGTGTATCCGCCCTGAAACGTTATTCGATATGGTGACCTATAACGGTGCAAAGGCACTTGGTTTGGAGCAGGTCGGGCGATTAGAGCAGGACTGGCAGGCGGATATCATCGCGGTGCAAATTCCAAACGATGGTCGTCCCCCTATTGAACAGATTCTTGATAGCTTTTCTGAGAACCTGTTGACAGTTGTTGGCGGAAAGGTCTGTAACGCCTCAAGCCCCTAGGAGTAGTGGTATGTAAACCTTCGTACTAACTCATACACAAATTACAAAAAATGGAGGAAATTGATGATAGTAAATTGGATGTTTTTCAGAAACAACTGAACTTCTTGTCGGAAAGCGCAAGAGTTTCTTGACGCAAATAACATTCAGGTAGACAGTCGAATGGATGCCCGCAAGGAGAAGTTGGATTCAACCGTGGTTTGGGAACGTATCAAAACCGCTCAATCCATTCATGTTGCCAAAGGCAAAAAAGTCGATGTTTTCGACCCAAATGTCGATACGCAAGATGACATCCTTAAAGCGATTATGGGACGAAGCGGCAATCTGCGTGCACCCACGCTGCAGGTCGGAGATACATTTTTCGTCGGGTTCAACGCGCCGTTATATGACGCGATTCCAAGGACATGAACGCTGCGCGCCCCGGACCCGCGAGGACGGCGGATTTTAACGAAATTAAGTGTGTAAGAAACAATTGTATCATCCGTCCCACTTGAATACCAGAAATTTTATGATAAAAAACCCCGGCCACATCGTCTTACGTTATCGAATCTTAGAACGGTGGGTATTCATCATGAAGATTGAATGTTCCAATGAAGTTGACCTTGTCCGACAGACGCTAAATGGCGAAACGCCGGCATTTGATCGGTTGGTCAAGATACACCGAACAACAGTCTATGCGCTGGTCCTTTCGTATATCAAAAATCCGGCAGATGCCGAAGACCTCGCACAACAGATATTTATTCGGGCATACGAGCGGCTGGCAACCTTGCGGAAATTGGATTGCTTTCTACCGTGGCTTCAACAGATTGCACACAACACCTGCAAGGATTGGCTCCGGCGGCAAAGCGGTTCAATGACCTGCTTCGAGGCAACGAACGACACAGATTTCGCTGAAGTGGCTCCATCCCCTGAAGATATTGCACTAAAGGCTGAAATCGAAGCCGTTGTTCAACAGGCAATCGGTACCCTACAGGAAACCGATCGCAGGTTGATGGAAGCTCGCTACATCGAAGGGGCAAGCTATGACCGGTTGCAGGTCGAGTCCGGCTTGTCGTATGCGGCGGTTGCTAACCGCCTCAAGCGTGCAAAGCGGGATATTCGCTGCCGAATCGAAAAACTGTTGGGCTGTGTGGCGATATTGCCGGGTCGAATATTTATTTTGGGAGGTATAGAAGCCGTGAAATTATCAGTGAAAGCAAAACTTGCAATGGTCGGGGTTGCAGCAGTTATCGGAATTGGTGGGGGCGGTGTGGTGTATTACCACGCATTTGAATCGAATCCTGTCGAAATAAATAAACGGGCAATTTCAGCAGCAAACGCTGTTACAGGCGATTCATCGACGGATACTGTGCATCGGACAAATGGTGTGTCGAGCAACAACTCTCCGACGAACGGGGCAGCAGACGAAGCAAATCGTTTGGAAATTCCGACAGATAGTGTAATGCAGACTACTATCGTTGATGCCAAGAATATGAGCGAATTGTCGGAAGGGGCATGGAAAGCACTAGAGGAGTTTGTCCGCACTCATGCGGGCGATACTGAGGCTGTGCTTGAGTTTGAGCTTGCGAGCAATGGTAAGGTGCTCAGTGCGGTGAAGACTGCTGCCCGAGTGGAACTGATGGAAGAAATCCGTCAAGCGATAGAAGAGCGAAACAACGAGGGAGATCATTTATTTGTGCCAGAGGGATTAAAGCAGAAGATCCAAAGTGGAGAAGTTGATGTGTTCTTCCAGCCCGTATCACAAACGCTGTCTATATCAATAGACTCACAGCCAAATCCCACTCATTCTGTATTAACCCCCTCTGATTCACCGGTTGAATCTGTGACTACCCCCTTGGAAATGTCTGAAGTACCTGCCCAACTTTCAGATGACGATTGGGCGGCATTTGAGGAACTGTTGAACGGATTTTCAGATGAGGAGTGGGCAGAACTAGAGAGACTATTGGGAGTCGCCGCGGAAGAGGAAACGCCGCAACGGGATGAGCAGGCACCGCTCAATGTTCAACCGCAGCGGCAGATTGAAGAAGCCATCGAGGAACCGCCTGTTGACCCATCCGTGCGGCAAGAGATACGACAGCAACGTGGTATTCCTCTTGAAAGTGATATCAACGTGCCGCCTCCGAAAACAGATAGGAGCAGGACGCGATAGTCGAGTAGCATTGCGTTGATCGATGGTAGGAACGAGGTCTCTCCCCAAAGGATTGAGAGACCCAATCTCTACCGAAGTCAGTGAGCAGATGTTTATTGAGGTTGACCTCAAATATTCGACTTTGACTGACAACCATCGACGTTTAGGCACGCCCCGGTGACGAGACTTGCGCGTTCAGAGGCGAGGAACACCACAACGTCCGCTACCTCTTCAGGCTTTCCAAACCGACCCAACGGCATATCGGTTTCGACGAATGCAGCGATTCCTTCTGGATCTTCCTTTTGCCGCCGCTCCCAGCCGCCGCCGGGGAATAGAATCGAACCGGGGGCAACGCTGTTGACGCGGATGTTGTCCTTGGCAAGCTCACCCGCAAGAGACTTCGACATACTAATCTCTGCCGCCTTCGCTGCATTATAGGTGATATGTCCGCCACCCTCCCGCCCGTAAATTGACGAGATAGTGATAATAACACCGCCCCCTTGCGCCTGCATTGTCGGGATGACACCTCGACTCATGCGGGCGGCGGAAACGAGGTTCAGGTCAATGATTTCGTGCCACTCGTCATCGGAAATCTCAGAGGTCGGTGTCCACTTGCTCCCACCGACGTTGTTAATCAGCACATCAACCCGCCCATATTGGTCTAATGTTGCTTGCACAAATGCATCGGCGTCCGCGCCCTTTGTGACATCGGCAAGTTGGGCAAATACCTCCGCTCCAAGTACCTTGACTTCGTTGGCAGCCGCTTCGAGCGTCTCCGGGGTTCTACCGCAGATGCTCAACTTCGCGCCTTCCGCTGCAAAACCGAGCGTGATTGCTTTCCCGATGCCTCGACTGGCACCGGTGACGATGACTACTTTATCTTTGAGTTTCAGATTCAATTCGTTTTCTCCTATCCCGATACAAGCGAAACCAACTTAGGAATTACGGTCTGAATGACCGTCAATGTTCCAAAGATGGAGTAGAATCCCGCACACGCGATGAGTCCAAGCTGCCGCCAAATGGAGGGTTGAATCTCTTTTGGTAGGAACTTTCGATTGACGTAAAGGGTGTGCAGTGAGGTAATCACTAGCAAGTACCCGCCGATTGTTGCGGAAACCAAGATCATAAAAAACGGCTTTGCCAGATAGAGCGCGATTATGCCCCAAAGGATATAAATGACAAGGATTGGGTAATAGATCCATTTCGCGTTGTGTTCTTCCATTTTCCGCGCACTGGAAAATCCGGTCCAAATGATGTCTGTGTAGCGACGTGGAACTCCGTCCACACCACCTAACTGGGTTGAAAAGAGTACCCAAAATCCACACAGCAGCGTGAGATACCAGAAGATCTGTCCACCTTTTTCGGCAAGCCCTTCTGCCTGAAATGCTGCCGCTGACCATTGATCGATCTCTTGTCCCGTAGGAACGAATTCAATTGTCAACATGGCGGGCAGCGCCAGACCAAAGAAACAGCCGATGACCCAGATGTAATACTGCTCGAAGCGGTTATATTTCCACCATTCTCGGAAACGCTCCAAATTTTCAGGGGTTATCCGAAAGACTTTGCCGATATGCGTCAGTGTTACCTGCTGTCCCCCAATCAGAGAGGGGATTGCGCCGACGAGACTGCTCATACCCCACCCCTTGTCCCGGACGTAGTTGCTGATACCGACATTGCCCAATCCACCGCTTCCCGCATAGGCAGCAAACGCACCGAGTAATAGCCAATCAACATCGCCTCTGTCTGCTGACGGCAACGCACCAAAGCTAAAGAATCCTTTGATTGCCATCCACCAGACTTTGGGGGGCACCATAAATAGATCAATCAAGAGCAGGTAGCCGATAATCCAGATGACCATGACCAATTGGACTTTTTCAAGGGCATTGTATATTTTCTTTCCAAACAGGACGATTCCCAGACATAAGAAGAAAGCCAGATACGCAAAGAGTCGCACTGTGCCTTGGTCGGCGTCCCCCGGCATATATCCCAACCACGCCGCCGCAATAGCTGTGGCGGCGGTTGCTGCCCAGCCGGGCCAAATTCCGAAGAAGTCTATACCCGAATAAAAAAACGCCCAGAACCGCGAGCCCGGTTTGCAGCGCATATAACCGCTGAACATCGGTTCCCCGGTGTAAATTGTGTAACGAATTGCTTCTGTGTTGATAAACGATTGGAGCAGGATAGCAACTGTCGCGATCCAAAGGAGTCGTCCACCGTACTGTGCGGTAATTGCAGGACCGAGCAACCATTCGCCGCTTCCAATGGATCCACCCAATGCGATAATCCCCGGTCCCAAAACAGTCCGAAACGCACGGCTGAAGCGGTAGGGTGGCGGAGCAGGCAGATCTGCGACTTCCCAATCGGGCAGACAACCTCCATCAACTTTCTCCCCTGGAGAATCACTGATATTTGTATTGGATTGTTCCATTTTCGCTCCTATTTGTATTTTGCTTTTAGTACCTAAGATACTATCTCAGCTTTCGGATATCCGCCCGGATACCTTATTTTAACCTAAGTTGCTAGTTGGATATCCATGGAATTGTCAATCAAGTTACCACAGGGCAATTACAATCCAATCGTGGCGTAGGTTTCCTAACCTGAGAAACGATTACAGGTTGGAAACCTGTGGCTACTGTCTATTGCACTCTCCCCCATAAAATCGGTTCCGTTCCGAGAATCCCAATTTATCGGGAGATTCAATGCAATATGTGTACTACTAGCAACTTGGACTATTTTAGCAGAAATCAATGTCGATGTCACGTCGAAAACTGGCGGTTTAGAGATATACAGATAGGACTTACGCAGTTGAACGATGAGGTGTTGTAGTTCGATGCTTCATCACCAATGCGGGGCAAGATGCCCCGCCTACGATGGGCGTGGTGGCTGAACCTGCCCCTTGACGCTGGATGAATTGCGCTATTACAAACTGAAGTCCGTAATTCCTAACAGATATGTAGATGGACGAGCGAGATTAAAGACTGATAGTAACGCCCGTTCTACTCTACGAAGGTATTATTCGTCCAGAGGCAGTGTTTCGGGTGGCTGGAGTCCCAAAATTTCAAGGACGCGGCGGATTGGAATGCCATATCTAACGTTGCCGTCACGACCGACAACCGTGCGTGCCTTGAGCAGCGAATTAATGATTGATTCTTCGGTCGCTTCAATTACGGCGCGAAAGAGGAGGCTTAGTGCGCCTTCGTCATGAAACATTGGGAGTGAACCTTCAGGTGGAGAAGCCCCGATGCGATTGGCTGTAGAGAAGGCGATGACGAAATCACCGCTACCGTGCGATGCGATTGCTCCGGTTCGTGCGAGCCCAAATGTCGCTCGTCTGGCAACGCGGGTAAGTTGGCGGTGGGAAACCGGCGCGTCCGTCGCAACGATGATCATGATCGACCCCGGTCGTTCTTCTGAAATATCCTCTGGCGTTAGATGCTCCCCAACCGGAAAACCGTCTATCCTCAAATCGGACGCTGCTCCGGTATTGGTCAGGACCAAAACCCCGGTCGTATACGTAGCTTTTTCCACTTGAACTACACGCGAAGCGGTTCCAATTCCAGCTTTCCAGCCAAAACCGCTCATACCTACGCCTGCACCAACAACGCCTTCCTCGACATTCGTGTGAGACGCAGTTTCCAACGCCTCAAAGACATGCTCCCGTTGAATATGACGCCCCAGAATATCGTTGAGAAAACTGTCGTTACATTCACCGACGATTGGATTAAATGAATAGACCCCCGGGTTCTGCGCTGAGACATAATCCACAAGCGCGTCAGCAGCAGTCCAGACGTTAAGTGTACCTGTTAGGAGAATCGGGGTCTCAATATTTCCGAGTTCAAGCAGCTGTGGCAAACCAATTGATTTGCCAAAGGCATTGATGATATGCGCCGTTGCTGTCACTTTTTCATGAAAAATATTGCCATCGTGCGGCAAGATGGCTGTCACGCCTGTGCGGATTGGACCGTTGCCGGGAGAGAGAGGCCCTTCACCCGATATACGCGTGACATGCCCCACTTTGACGCCGGGGACATCGGTCATCCCGTTGAGTTCACCGGTCGGTAGGCTGCCAATTTGGATGCCAATTTCACGGGCACGAGGTCGATTTGGTTTAATAGGTGCTTGCATTGGAAGGTCCGCCTTCTGAGGTTGGATATAGAACGATAAGAACGTGAAACGTGAAAACTATTACTATTGGTTCATTGGTTCATTGGTTCATTGGCGCCTGACCTACGGGGGTTTATAGAAAAAGATTGTGCAAAATGCGGTTGCTGTTGCACGATTTCTTAACATGAGCCAATTTGATATACATTATATCAGAACACGCCAAAACATCAAGTGCATTTGCAGATTTCTACTTGACACTAAGACTGTATGCGTAATAGAATAGGGTGCTAATCAAATGGAAATGTTTTGACTGTTCCATGGAGATATTCAAAATTGATTAAGGAGTCCAAACATGGCGAAACGATACAGTGCTTGCCTCATCGGCTGTGGTCGGATGGGGGCGACAATTGATGACGAAGTTCGAGACCATCCCCAAAGTTTTCGATGGATTCCGTACTCGCACGCCGCCGGGCATACCGCTTCAGTACACACGGATCTAGTGGCTGTCTCGGATGTCCTCCCGGAGAAGGTGGCAGAGATCCAAAAGCGGTACAACGTCCCTGAAGGTTACACCGACTATCGTGAGATGATTCGGAAAGAAAAGCCGGATATTGTGAGTATCGCGACTCGTCCGGCGACGCACGCTGAAATCACGATTTTTGCAGCGGAAAATGGTGTCAAAGGTATCTACTGCGAAAAGCCGCTCTGCTGCTCAATGGAAGAGGCAGACGCAATGCTGGAAGCGTGCGAAAGGCACGGTGTCAAATTTAATTACGGGACACAACGTCGCTATATGCCGCTCTTTCAGAAAATGCGGGAACTGATAGATCAGGGTGAGTTGGGTGAGATTCAAGCTGTGGTTGGGCATGTTGGTGTCGGTGCAGCACAGTGGGGACACACACATACCTCTGACATGCTGCTCTATTTGGCAAGCGATTCTGAAATCGAGTATGTGCAGGGCGATGTGAATGTAGATTTAGCGGACTTTGTCGGGAATCGTGTGGATGACGATCCGGGGATTCCGATGGGATATGTAACGTTCAAGAACGGCGTTCGTGGCTATTTGCTAGCGAGTAGCGGTTTTGAGTTTGAGGTCAGTGGTTCAAAGGGCAAGCTCCGCACCTTCAACGACAGCGTGGCGTGTCAATGGCGCAAGATTCAGGACGAATGGAACATCCTTGAGGAGGTGCCGTTTCCTGAACCGCAGCGTAAGAGTGGAACTGTGGGAGCAATTGATGATATCGTTGCTGCGATTGAGGAAGGGCGCGAAACGGCGGGCAATATTCAAATTGCTTGCCGTAGTCAGGAGATGATTCTCGGCTTCGTCGAATCGCAGCGGCAAGGCGGTGCAAAGGTATCGCTGCCGTTGGTGGATCGAGGACTTTACGTTGGGCGGCAAAATTGGTAGAAAGGGGACTTAAGTCAACTACCCCGCCCTGAAGGATGGGGCTTGTAGCCTGTCCAACGGGACTTACGCTTGGGTAGAGTTTCACTAGTGAAACTCTACCCTCGACACTATCTCTCCCGATCTTGTCGGGATAAAAGATAGTACGGTTATGCGGCTCTAGCTCGTAACTTTACACACCCACCACCGCACGGTCGAAGCAACCGTTTAGGTATATTCACGACGTATCGGTGATAGCATCGCTTCAACACCCGGGTGAAACCTCAGACAAACTGCCTTTCACGCGGTTCACTAGTGAACCTCAGAAGTGAGAGGTCAGCGTTAAACGAGCGTTCAACTGAAGTCCTCAAGTTACAAACTATATTCTACCATACATCTACCAAAAAAGTGTAAGGTAGATTACAAAAACGAAAAAAAGGAGGCGGGATTTCCTCCCCATGCTAAAGCAAGGGGTTTCCCTCCCGAAGATTTGATGAAAATTACACAGATCGATGTTTGGACAGTTGTTGTTCCAGTATTCCCCGAATCGGTGCATAGCGAGGAATACGGTGGTTATCCCGATTGGGCAAGGGTGCCCAAGCAGATTATTCGGATGCATACCGATGAAGGTATCACCGGAATTGGTGAAACAGGGAGAGGCCAATCAACAGAAGTGGTGGCTCAAGCGGCTGAACAGTTGAAGGGCAGGGACGTGATGAAGATGTGTTTGCAGAACGTCTTTCGTACGGACCCGCTCAAGCCGAATCCCGAATCGCCAGAGGATTGGGAAATCGACATCGGTCCCTATCCCACCGGATACGAGGCGTTTGAAATGGCAGTCTTCGATCTCGTCGGCAAACGGCTGGGTGTTCCTGTTCACGCGCTTCTGGGCGGTGCCTGTCGGGACAAGGTGCGGGCGGATTTTTGGATCGGTCACCAGACGCCGGAGCATACGGGACGTAGTACAAAAATTGCCATTGAGCGAGGGTTCACTGGACTCAAAACGAAATGCCGAATCCAAGAGCCAATGGTGGAACGGATACGAGCGGTTTGGGAAGTTGGCGGGTCGGAGTTCAAAATGACTGTTGATCCGAATGAACGTTTTTATACCGTTGAGCAAACCCTTGAGCTTGCCGATCAGATAAAGGAACTTGAAAACGTCGAAGTATTTGAAGATCCCATCCCGAAAAAGGGTCTGCGGGACGATGTTTTAGCACAGTATCGATACATGCGCGGACAGTTGCCATTTCCGCTAGCACTTCACCTCGGCGGTGCGTCGGATGTGATTAAAGCGATTCGCGCTGATGCGGTGGATTATCTCAACCTCGGTGGTTCGATGGTCAATTTTGTCAAGACAGCTGCGATTGCACAGGCGGCGGGCATCCCTGTGTGGCACGGATCAGGAAACGACCTTGGTATTATGGAGCGGTCTTACCTTCACGCCGCTGCTGTTGCGCCGAATTGTGTTCTCGCCAGCGATTTCGTCGGGAGTTGGACCCGCGCTGATGATCTGATTACGGAAGGGTTTACCTTCGAGAAGGGTTACACACCTGTGCCACAATCGCCCGGCTTGGGCTGTGAATTGGACCTAGATGCGTTGGAGAAATATCGGGTGGATAAGTAGTAATGGCGACGGAATGGAGGTAACAATGGTGAAGTCTATAAATAAGTAAACATTTGCTAATAATTTGGGACTTTCCGAAGTTTCCAAAGTCCCCCTGCAACTCCCCTGACAAGGGGAGAAGATAAGAGGGGATCTTCTCCTTTGTCTTTCCCCTCTTATCAGAGGGGTTGGGGATTTAGGGGGTTAGCTGTATATTGGGAGTGTCTAATTAATTCTAAAATCTACTAAAGATGCCAGTAATAAAACTTCCCGAAGCAGATTGGGGAAAAGCGTGGCGATTATTGATTCAGGAAGGTGGAACAACGCGAATTTCTAAAGATCACGTTTATATCGTTTCGGGGTGTCAGATCGAATTATTGCAGGGCAAACAGCTACCTTTTGAGGTGCTTGATGAGTCAGACCGTAATTCAGCACGAGATCTATCTGCCTCTACAGTATAACGACGGAATATGGATTGAAGAAGAAAAATACAACCATGTTCATCAACGACTGTTTTAGGACTTACGCAGTTCCATGGCAAAAATCATGTTCTGTTTCCGACTGCGTATGCGTAGGACTTTGGCGCATGACAATTGCACTTTACTCGTGGGACAGGTGAGTTATCCCCCGCAGGTGATGCGGGGCAAGATGCCCCGCCTACGGGGGCAGGGCAATCACATGTAACTATTGTGTCGAACTGACGCACTTCGATTCTTCAGGGAATTGAAAGAGGAGTTGAAAGGATTGTTTCGTCAGAAAGAGATTTTGATTACAGGTGTCGAAGTAACCGTTTTTTAATAAAGTACGGGTGTGCCAAACTGTACATGGAGGCATAATATGTTCAAAGATTTGAGCCCGGGTGCTATTGGCATTCAGGCGAATGTCGAAGAAGGACTAGCATTGGCAAAGTCGGCGGGCTTTGAGGGGCTAGACCTGAATATCAGCGAAGCAAATACATTGGCAAACGAACACTCCGCCGATTATGTCAAAAACCTTTGGGCAGAGGCCGGTTTGAAGATGGGCGGTTGGGGGTTGTCGGTCAACTATCGTGGCAGCGATGCGGAGTTCGACGAAAGCCTAGCAAGGCTCCCTGACCTAGCGAAGCTTGCCGCAGAACTCGGCTGCCATCGCACGACGACCGTTGTGTCACCGAGTTCAAATGATCGCACATTCCAAGAGAACTGGGATTTTCACATCAAACGGCTGCGTCCCGTCGCGGAGATCTTGAAGGATTATGGACATTCGCTCGGTCTTGAGTTCATAGGTCCTGCGACGAGTCGTAAACCCGCCAAGCATCTGTTCACCTATACGATGGACGCTGTGCTCGGACTCGCCGCTGGGATCGGGACAGGCAACGTCGGATTGCTATTCGATATGTGGCATTGGTACACCTGCCGTTCCACGCTCGACGATGTCAGAAAACTCTCCAAAGAAGATGTGGTGTACGTCCATATCAACGATGCTCCTGCTGGAATTGACCCGGACGATCAGATTGACAGTGTGCGCTGCCTCCCCGCCGAGACGGGTGTAATCCCACTTGCCGAATTGATGCAGATTCTCGACGGCATTGGCTATGATGGTCCCGTAACCGCCGAACCCTTCAGTGCAAAGATCAATGCGATGGAACCTCAGGAGGCTGCACAAACCGCTGCTGAATCACTGGATAAAGTGTGGGCACAAGCGGGGCTAGCGTAGATCTTCAGTTCCGTGGGATTGTTGATTCGATGGAAAAATAAATAGGCTATGTCCATACTTCCAAATCAACTCTTGGGGCATGGACTCACTCAACATGGAAGGATAATTAACAACTGTGCAACTGGTTAATAAAGAAAGTATACTCGAAATTACGAGAGAGTGGGAAGGCGAGCGGTTTCCCGATGGGAGACCTCGCGTATCAGACGACATCGTTGAACGGATGAAAAAGGTGACGATCGAGGAGGCGTGGGGTGTGCTCCAAGGGAAAGGTTACCGTTTTCAGTTTGACGGGGATTGGATGAACCTGCATCCAGATCGCGTCTTGGTCGGAAGGGCGGTGACGTGCATGTTTATTCCGTTACGTCCAGACTTCCAAAACCTCGTCGCAGAACAGGGGGAGAAAGATAAACGTATCGGCGGACAAAACTCGTGGGTGATTGATACGCTCCTCGAAAACGACACCATCGTTGTTGACCTATTTGGGAAGGTGAAGAACGGCACTTTCGCAGGCGACAACCTCGGCAATGCGATTTTTGCACTTAGCAAAACTGGCATGGTAATTGATGGAGGTATCCGTGACCTCGACGGTATTTATAGCCTCCCGGACTTCGCAACCTTTGTGCGTGGAGTTGATCCCACCGCCATCGCCGATGTCACTTTGACGGGGATCAATATTCCGGTCCGTATCGGTGAAACAACGGTCTTGCCGGGAGATATTGTGCTTGGGAGGCGCGAGGGTGTCATTTTTGTTCCACCGCATCTAGCGCAGGAGGTCGTTGAACGCTCCGAGAATATCCGCATGCGTGACCGCTTTGGTCATCAACGCTTACAGGAGGGGAAGTATACCCCCGGCGAAATTGATAGAGGGTGGTCGGACGAGATCAACGCGGACTTTGCAGAGTGGGTAAAAACTCAGGAACTTTAGAGGAGGGGCACGGAAGGTGGACCGCCAAGATTATACCTGCTTCACGGAGCGTTTGGAATCCCTAAACTCGTCCTATACGCGGATCGAAACCGTAGGTGTTGTGGATGACTATCCCATCTATCGCGTTTCGTTGGAGGGCGGTCTGAGTGTGCACAAAAATATCTTAATCACTGGCGGAATTCACGGTGACGAGCCCGCTGGTCCAGCGTCAGTGTTGCGTTTCTTGGAGCGCGATAACACCCATCTGTTGCAACGGTTCAAGTTCCTGATTTTACCGTGTATCAACCCTTACGGTTACGCCCACAACACAAGGGAAAACAAGCGGGGCGTGGATCTGAATCGTTCATTTGAAGAAACAGGCATTGTTGAGGTAGATATCGTCAAAAAAACGATTGAAGGACAGCGTTTTGATTTCTGCATCGACTTCCATGAAGATTGGGAAGCGAAGGGTGTATATTTCTACGAAGCCCAACGCAATGAGGGATGGATTGGGCCCGAGATTACTCGCCAGATTGAAAAGATTGGTCAGATTGATGGGGAGGTAGGAGAAAGCGATCTGCCAATTGCTGACGGTGTTTTTCAGATAGATCCTGCTTGGGGGGATGCAGGGCTTGCCCCCTACCTCTTCCACTTTAGCGCAGATCATGTCATGATTTGTGAGACGCCGACTAGTTGGCATCTTGACCAACGGGCAGCGGTTCATCTAACTGCACTGGATGCTGCACTTGAGGTTCTGGATTAAAGATCGAGGGTGAAGCGTGATGCGTGAAACGTGAAAACAACATCCTGACCCGTCCTAGATTATGTTGACATAAATGACTTCGTATTACTACACTATTGAACGAAGTAGAAAGGAGTCTTTCGATGTCACATCAATCAGGCAAGCGAATCTTCAAAAGGTATAGTGAATCCTTCAAACAGAAGGTAGTCAATGAAATTGAGTCCGGTGCCTTGACGATTCACCAAGCGCAGCAACGATATCGTATTGGGAGTCACGGGACCATTAGCAACTGGATAAAACAGTTGGGCAAGACTCATCTATTAGCCCAACGGGTTCGGATTGAAACCGCTGATGAGGTGGATTCACTCAAGCAACTGGTAGCCGATAAACAACATCTTGAGTCTGCATTAGCCCAAGCGCATCTGAAGATAGCCACCCTTGAATCGCAGCTATCTCAAGCGGAGCAACTGTATGGGGTGGATATTAAAAAAAAGTGAAACATTCAAGTATTGAAGCACTGTGTCAATCAAAGGCTCACCGATATTCACTTGCAACGGTTTGTGCTGCACATGGTGTGTCTCGACAAGCGTTTTACCAACATCAGAAACACCGGGCAACCGAGCGATTGAAAGAAGAAATGGTGCTTCAGTTGGTTTGTCAAATCCGTACGCGTCAACCCAACATCGGGGTGCGGAAACTGTATCACCTGCTCACACCTGAGTTTGAGAAAATAGGCTTTCAGTTAGGCAGAGATGCGCTGTTCGGCTTGCTTAGAGACCATGGACTGCTTATTGAGTCCTCAAAGCGTGGACACAGAACCACTGTGGCGAATCACCGATTTCATCGGTATCCTAACCGGATAACTCATATAGTTGTTGACCGGATTCACCGGGTCTTCGTTGCAGACATTACTTATCTACAGACACTGGAGGGCTTTGTGTATTTGGCTCTTATCACTGACCTGTTCTCCCGGAAAATCGTTGGCTTTGATGTCTCGGAGTCCCTATCCGTCGAAGGGGCACTCAAAGCGTGCAAAATGGCAATAAAACCCGTCAGTCCCATTGATAGACCGATTCATCATTCTGACAGAGGGGTTCAATACTGTTGTCATGCTTACACCCAATTCCTCAATTCACGGGGCATCCAATTGAGTATGACCCAAGATGGCGATGTTTACCAGAACGCTGTCGCTGAACGCGTCAACGGCATCTTGAAAATTGACTTCCTCCTCAATCAAACATTTCGCTCTATCCACCAAGCTATCAGGTGTGTCAAGCAGAGCGTTTCTATATACAACAACGAGAGACCTCATCTCAGTTTAGGGTATCAAACACCACAAGCCGTTTATCACAAAAGTTGGCAACAACTCGCTATAAATCAACCGTAATACGGAAATTTTATGTAAACCTATTTTAGGACTTGACATCCCGATCAACTCGCACCAAAGGTTAATAGCATTTCCGATAACGCCGTAGAAGGCAATATTATCAAAATCTTCCGATCTAAAACTCCGTCTTTTAAGGCGGAGATACAGATCGGCAAAACGGTAATTAGTAACATACCTTTCCATACTACTAAAAATGTGCTATAATACCTCTCTACAATATATAAATGGAGGTATTCCGTTGAAACTTGAAACACTTGAATTGAAATATCAATCTACTCGTCATGGTGTGTATGCTTGTGAGTATCATATCATCTGGTGCACTAAGTATCGGCGTTCTGTACTTTCTCCTGAAATGCAACATCGCATCAAAGAAATTGTAGTAGAGAACCAAGAGGACTATGGGTATATTGTTCGTGCGATTGAATGTATGCCTGACCATGTACATCTGCTTGCAAGTATACCCCCAATAGAAGCCGTTGGTGTAATCGTCGGTAGAATCAAAGGTATCATATCCAAAAAACTTCGTGAAGAGTTTCCTGCACTTCAGAAGCGTCTCCCCCAACTATGGACACGCTCAAAGTTTGTTGCCTCTACAGGAGGTGTAACCTTAGAAGCCTTGAAGCAATACGTTGAAAGTCAGAAAGGAGTTTAACGTTGAAAGTTGTGCGAACTGGCGTATTAAAGATTCAATCACAACCACTATTGTCTGAAATCAACGCGGCAAGTGCTTCTGTTTGGAATGAATGTCTCCAGTTGATGGAATGGTATCAATGGCAACGTGGCTATCCCCATGCTCGTGATGACTTTTGGATTGGACTCGATTGTGAAGGTTGGCTGGACAAGAATCTATCAAAGTCCCAACCCCTACACTCCCAAAGTATCCAGGCCGTCCGAAAGCAGTATTTCAAATCATGGCAGTCCTATTGGAAACTCCGTAAGAGCAATGTGATTGAGAATCCTAAACCACCACACAAAAAGAAGTCTTTCATGACAACACGCTGGTTAAAGTCTGCCATCCGCTTTCAGGATGGCGCACGTTTTGGCAAGCATGTTGTGCTATCAATGGGAAGTGGACGACCCGCATTAGACGTCCCGCTCCCACACAGTTTTGATATGTCAAAAACGGATGCGATTGCTACGATTGACTTGTGCTATAACTATGGTCAATGGGAGTTTCATTTCACCTACAACTTTGAATTGGAAATTGCAGAAGTGGGTAAGAATGTCATGGGTGTAGATATTGGTGAGATTCATCCAATCGTCTGCCATGATGGGCTCCATACCTATATTCTCAACGGACGGTATATCCGATCGCTATACCGCTTGAGAAACAAAGTGATTGCTGGTTTTCAATCTAAGATTGACAGGTGTAAACGAGGCTCTAAACAATGGTGGCACTTAGTTAAGCGGAAATGGAAACGTGTTAATCGCATAGATAATCAAACCAAAGATGCCCTCCACAAACACACGACTACATTCGTCCAGTTGTGTCAAAGCCACAACGTTGGGGCGGTTGCCATCGGTGATTTAACTGGCATCCGAAACGATATTGACTACGGTAAACGTGCTAACCAGAAACTATATCAATGGGTGTTTGCAAAGTTGACAGACATGATTGTTGATAAATGCAAAGCCGTTGGAATCAAGGTCAAGAAAGTGGACGAGTCATATACCTCGCAAACATGCCCATCTTGTGGAAAACGGCATAAGCCATCTAACCGTAACTACAAATGCAAGTGTGGGTTCGAGTACCATCGAGATGGCGTGGGTGCAATCAATATCCGTAAAAAGTATCAGGGCTGCCTTGGCACCCCTGTAGAGGCGGTCATGGCACCGCCCGTTGGGATTCGGTTAGAAACCCAATGTTGCTCTGCCTGAGCAGAGAATGTTCGCTGGACGAACAAAAGAATCTCCGTTCTTTAGGGCGGAGAGTATGTCAACACATCTGTTTTAGGGAGATTTAATGGTATCTACAGAAATTTCATCAAATGTGAACACGAATTCTCAACCCTCTCAGCTAAAAATTACCGACATGCGCCTCACTCGAACAAGGTCCGGCGGTCCGATTCTCAAACTGGACACGAATCAAGGGATCTATGGACTCGGTGAAGTGCGCGATGGAGCGAGCAAAACATACGCACTATTGCTTAAAAGCCGGATATTAGGGGAGAACCCCTGCAATGTCGATAAGATCTTTCGCCAGATTAAGCAGTTTGGGCACCATGCACGCCAAGGCGGCGGTATATGCGGAATCGAGATGGCATTGATGGATCTCGCCGGTAAGGCTTACGGTGTTCCCTGCTACCAACTTGCGGGCGGAAAATTCCGCGACAAGATTCGCTGCTACGCGGACACACCGTCGCTTAAAGACCCCGAAGAGATGGGGAAGAAACTCAAAGAACGGCTGGATCGCGGGTTCACCTTCTTGAAGATGGACGTTGGTATTGGACTCATTAGAGACATTCCAGGAACCCTCTGTGCACCGTCGGGGCATCTTGATACGGGGAACCTGATGCATCCGTTCACCGGCATCCGCCTGACCGACAAGGGAATTGCGCTTTTATGTGAGTATGTTGAAACTGTGCGGGAAATTATCGGCTACGAGATCCCGCTTGCGACCGACCACTTTGGCCATATTGGAATCGAGGACTGTATCCGTCTTGGCAGAGCTTTGGAGAAGTACAACCTTGCGTGGCTGGAGGATATGGTGCCGTGGCAGTTTACGGATCAGTACGTCCGACTTTCAGACGCGTGTGCAACACCGATCTGCACGGGTGAGGACATCTACTGCAAAGAGGAGTTTATAAAACTATTTGAAGCAAAAGCCATTGCCGTCTGTCACCCGGATATCGCGACATCGGGCGGGATTCTGGAGACCAAGAAGATTGGGGATCTCGCTCAAGAGCACGGCGTCGCCATGGCGTTACACATGGCGGGGACGCCGGTATGTGCGATGGCAAGCATTCATTGTGCCGCAGCGACAGAGAACTTCCTTGTTTTGGAAAACCATTCTGTCGATAATCCGGAGTGGAATGAGTTGGTAACCGGGCTTCCCAATCCAATTATCCAAGATGGATTTATGGAAGTGCCAGATGCACCGGGCCTCGGCATTGAGCTCAATCCGGACGCCATAAAGAGGAATCTCCACCCGGACGATCCGGAATACTTCGCACCGACAACAGAGTGGGATAAAGAACGGTCGCACGATCGACTTTGGAGCTAGATTGCGATACATAAAGGTAAGGAGGGGTTTTCAGTTATGCCGGTTTTTGAAACTGCGGACGAACTCTACACCTGTATCGGTGGACTGTTTGAGCAGATGAAATCGCAGGCGCAGGTACAACGAGAATTGGCATCGCTGAAATTAACGGTAAAGTTTACTTACACAAAACCGGAGGCTTCCATTACGCTCGTCGCACATGACGGTGAGGGTGCCATCCACTATGGTGAGTGCAACGAAAAACCGGACGTGGAGCTTGCCATGACCGGCGATATCGCCCATCACTTCTGGCTGGGCGAAATTAATGTTATGGGTGCGATTACGAAACGACAGATTGTGCCCATAGGCTCACTCTCGAAGATTATGGCACTCACTCCTCTGATTAAGGCGGGCATCCAGATTTATCCGCAGCATTATCAGGAATGTTTAGGAAAAGACAAGTGATGGGTCGTGATGAGAGTGTGCAGCTACCGCCGTCGCCACCAGACTCCCACACCGATTAGAAAGATGATTAACGGGATTAGAAAGATTGCCGTCATCTGTACGAACGCAACTTCGCTTGGCGTCATCATGCGAAGGCTTCGCTCGCTTGGGTCTACCGGGCGGATAGCAATCAGATCCTCCTCCAGCGTCAACCAGTTCACCGCATTTAGAAAGAAATCACCGCCGCCGGTGCCGTGAAAGAAAAAATTGTTCGCAAAATCGGAATCCCCAACCACAACGATTCGCGTTCTGCTTTCTTCCCGCGTATCTGTGGATGAATCATCGCCCGTGGTTGATTCGCCCCCTCCGCGTTCGACAACAACGGCGAGAGACACCGGCGGCGGTGTATCCTCGCCTTCTGTATATGAAAGATCCGGTTCAAAAGTGCCGTCAGCCCTCCGTTTTGTCTCACCCCAACTTCCGGTAATTTCATCGGTGGTCTTTACGAGCGATTTGACATTAAGGTCGCTTCCCGCATTCGTCTCCGGAGTGACAGACCGGGCTAGCTGAAACGTCACTGGCCGATACACCTCCTGTGTGATTTGATGGAACTCAAAATCACCAAGCGTTGGAGCTTCCGGCTGCCTGCCACCGACTAGGAAGAAGGCAGGGCGGATGTGATCCAAAACGAGATCATTGCCGATCGTAACTCCCCATTTGTCCATCAAGCCAACCAACCCTTGATTCGGCTCTTTCGCCGAGTTCAGCGAGGGATCGAGCATCAAGAACAACTTGCCGTCTTTATCCAAGTATTTGGAAATCGCATTGACTTCGTGTGCCCTCAGTGGTGCTTTGGGACCGGGAACAATGAGTGCCGCACAATCGGCGGGGATTTCCGGCTGGGTTGTCAGAGACAGTGTCTCGACCCTATAATTCTGCTTTTCTAATTCCTCTTTGGTTTGGCTGTAGCCTTTCTGATTAATATCGTCAATCGTTTGTTCTTCATGCCCCGTCAAGAAGTAGATTTTAACCACCTCATCACGGACCACTTTCAGAATCGCGCTGGTAAATTTCTGCTCACCGACAGTTGTGATTTGCTCCCGCACCTCACCGCTCTCGAACACCGTTGTCCCATCAAACTGAATACCATATTCTTGACTCTTCATCGCTCCTGAATAGGGGTCTACAAGTTCAAACGTGAGTTTGTCAGTTGCGCGTTGATACATTTCCAATAAAGCCTGCGCACGTTGACGGTCGCGTGCCAGTTGATTATTAGTGGGATTGAGGCTGAAGAAGGCAATCACCTTAACCTCTCGATCTAGTCCGTGCAGAATGTTTTTCGTCTGATCCGACAGGGTGTATATCTTATCGCTTGTCCAGTCTGCGGATTTATCGAACCTTTGCACGACAATAACATTGGCAATGACGGCAATCCCGGTTACCAGCAAAATGGCAACGCCAACATTTGTGCCGTAACGAACTTGACGGCTCACAAAAAATCGGAATACCGCTTCGCGTTTCAGAATTACAAAAGCGATCAGGGATGCAATCCCGAGCACGAGGAAAATCCACACAGCGAGGCGTTGACGCAGAAAGACACTCGACAACGTTGCAAACAGAAGGATAAGCGCGAGAAAACCGAGCAGCGGTGCCCACTTATCGCCTGTTCGTGATTTTGTATCTTCCGGGCGTGGTGTTTCGTGCATTGAAATTACCTCCACTTTGATGATTCAAATGATTTAACCGTAAAAAAAAGACAGACGATTGTAAAACTCAGATAGTAAACGGTGTGCTTGAGGGAGACAGTTCCCCGTGAAAAATCGCTGAAGTGTTCGGTGAGAGACAGATACCCCAAGAAATCACCAATCTTTCCGCCACGACTCGATAAAAAGCCGATAATCCAGAGAGAGAGTAGCAGACCGAAACTGGTCAAGGCAGAAACGATCTGGTTTTTGGTCATTGAAGATATCATCACACCGAGTGAGAGGAAGGTTGAACCGAGCATCAACAGTCCCAAATATCCGCTAATAACTGGTCCGATGTCTAGATTGCCAAACCGAGTCGTTACCAACGGAAAAATCAGGGTTAACAGCAGCATCACGAGTAACATAATCCAACTCGCCAAGAATTTCCCAAGGACAACTTCGGTGTCTTTGAGTGGGGAGGTCATCAGCAGTTCGATTGTACCTGTTTTCTTCTCTTCCGCGAAAAGCTTCATCGTCAAAGCCGGGGTGAAAAAAAGGAGAGTGACACTGATATTGTTAAACAGAGTCTGCAGCACATCAGCTGTTGAATACTGATACGCGGAGTAAACCCCCAGAATCGCGTAGAAAAGGAATCCGGAAACTGCTATAAAAATAAAGAACACGAAGTAGGCGATCGGTGAGACAAAGTAGGTATACAGTTCTTTGGTGACGATTACAGCGATATTTTTCATTTTTTTACCTCAGACAATATCACAAGGACTCTGCCAGCAGACTTTGCCTACAAAAAACGGACCGAGCGATTCGAGATATTGAGCGGTCTGTTGTGATTTTCTCATCTCACCCACAAGGTGTGATAAGGGGTGAAGTGTCGTGCCCATCAATCCGATCACAAAATCGTTATCATGAGCGTCCAACCCAAAACACGCCAGTCGAACGTCGTGTGCGTATCCTGCTTCCACGTATGTTCGACCGATCGTCGCATGTTCCATCAAGATCTTTCCCTGTTCCTGTCTAGGAAGGCGATAGAACTCTGGTTTCCGACGGAGTGGATACCAGATCGCCCACGAGAGCTCAGGGTTAAGTGTGTTGCGACGGGGTTTAACGAGCAGCCAATCCTCCAGATCCGGCTCCCGCCCAGAGGCATAGGTTCTACCGACCATGGTAAATTCAGGCTTTGGGCGCAGGGCGTTGAATGGCTCACTTGTGAGAATTCGTCTCGTCTCAGTCACAAGGGTATCCGCATCCTCCGTTATAAAAAGCAAGCCGACGCCCTTCGGATCATTCAGATCGTGATAGAGAACAGTTTCCAAATCACTCGCTTTTAGTGGGTCGATTAGCTCGTTTGGTTGGGAGCATCCCGTGAATACCTGAAGCTGCAAAAACAGTCGCCGTGTACTGTATTGGAGTTCGCCATTGATAGGTGCTCCCATTTCACGAATTTCTGGGGGATCAATTGGTTGAGCAGTCCTCTCCGGCCGCTCTGAATCCCGACGCGGTTGATGGCTAGCAGAAGTTTGAGAACGCATGTCTTGATTTTTCCTCGTTATTCCTTTTGATTTTTCTGGCAGATTCAATTCACAGTATACTACACCGTCCTCCCCAATTTCAATCTGAATTGCCTTATCCTTAGGGTCATTTAATTTTTCGGGCGGGGCAAGATGCCCCGCCTACAATGTAAGGGGTAATCTTCCGTCTACCCGCCAAAATCAGTCAAAAAACCGAAAACTAAATAGCCCTACCTTATCCTCAAAGATGGTAGAGCATCCAATAAACGATGATTCCGGTTACGGACACATATAGCCATATTGGAAGCGTCCAACGAGCGATACGTCGGTGTTTGGTGAATCGTTTCCGCAAAGCGAAATAGAGCGTTATCAGGGCAAGCGGGAGAATCAAAGCGGCGAGGATAATATGAGGAATGAGAACAGCAAAGTAGACGGAACGGATCCACCCACTCCCTTCAAAGGGGGTGGATCCAGCGTAGTAATGATAAGTCAGGTAGGAGGTGAGGAAGAATCCCGATACCACAAACGCCGCAATCATACAGTTTCTGTGGGCGATAATTTTACGCCGCCGGATCATCAAGAAACCAATGGTCAGAAGAACGGTACTAATTGTGTTCAGGGTAGCATTCACTGTAGGTAGATCGGAGATGGTAATCATTATTCGCTCGCCATTTCAAGCCGTTCGATTGCAGTCTTTGCCCCTTCTCGCGCCAGAGTCGCAGAATCCTCTTGTGCGACCTGTTTCAGTTTCGGGAGGGCACGCCTATCTCCAAGCTGCCCTAGCGCAACGGTTGCAAAGTAGCGGACATCGTCATCCGCATCGTCGAGGGATTCGAGCAGAGGAGTTAAGTCGTCATTTGTGGCAAGATGGCGTTCAAAATCGCCGATATTGATTAACGCTTGCGCCGCTTCTCGTCGCGCCTCCCTATCGCCGTGCCGTAGGGTGGAAATCAGTGCATCCATCTCTCCGGTGACGGCGGACAGATTATCCCAATCGCAGTCGAGGCAAAACCACCCATTTTTACCAACTACTTGCACGTTTTTGCTATGACAACTTGGACATTCTGTAAGTTTTGACTGGGAATTCATTGTGCTTGTGATTCATCTAGTTCCGGCAAATCGCGCCAGATTTCGGGGCCCTCCGGCTTGAAATTTATTGTTGCGATGAACTGCATCCCCTGATAGAAGTTGATTTTGAATTTCCCGCCACCAAAATTGTCCTTTATGTAGCTCATCGGGGCATCGATTAGCGGTCCCATCTCGTCGGCGTGATAGAAGGCAAGCAGCTTGAATTTGACCGTGTTACCGACCGGTTCCTGCACCAAAAGACGCGCGGTAGTTGTGGGAAAAAGCACCTTGAATACGTCCCATAGTTGATCAATCGTGGGTTTGGGAACGCCGAGGCGTTTTTTGAAATCATTTTCAAGATATTCAGAAAAAAGATTTAGTACCCATTCCATAGCGTAACTGCCTCAGTTTAATTGTAGTATGTGATCAAAGAAGTGTTGAAGGAAGACTTCAGCGTTTACCCCTACGCAGACACGGGCGTTCGGTTTTGGGCGTGGTCTTTCCGGGCGTAGGTCGGCGATGGTCATACCCTGCGTCAGATCGCTTGAGGTTTCTACCTGCACGCAAGCCTCCACAGTCTCAAAAAATTCGGGATGGGTAAGTAGACCGATGGGAAGCGCGTCGTGAATATAAGTTCCATAAAATCCTTCGTGGTCTTGATGATACTCCATGGTGGCTCGCGTGACATCTCGCAGAAACTGCGATAATCTATCGTTCCGTTCACCGATTTCGGCGTCCAAGCGTTTTCCTGTCAGAATCACTTGGTGTGTTACATCGAGCGGCACTACTGTAATTGGCACACCAAAATCAAGAATAAGTTGCGCTGCGTGCGGATCGGCGAAGATGTTGAATTCGGCAGTTGTTGTGACGTTTCCATAAGTTTGAAAGGCACCCCCCATCAACACAATCTCTCGAATCTGGCGCATCCGTGCCGGGTGCTTAATCATAGCTTTGGCGATATTTGTCAGTGGTCCGACTGGCACGAGGATGAGCTCATCTGGGTATTGCCCGGCGAGGTCTATGATGAGGTCAACGGCGGAAGTTGCTGCTAGCCGTGGTTCGGGGTCTGGGTAGAAACGTGAGCCATCGGCAGTCAACAGCCGTGTCACATCTCCGAGGCCGTCTGAGCCGTGAACATGCGCCGCTGTCACAAGCGGTTTAATCAGTGGCTGCGACTCCCCCTTGGCACAGATTGGATATTCATGCACCTCCATCGCTTCAAGTGTCATCAGCAAATTACGTGTGCAGAGGTCAACATGGACATTACCGCTGACGGAGGTGATTGCTTCCACCTTCAACTCCGGCGAGTTGAGCGCGAGGATGATCGCCAAGGCATCGTCCACGCCGGTATCGGTGTCTAACAGAATGCGCTGCATCAATTTCATCCCTTGTGAGACATCAATTGCCCCTTAATATATCAGGTATCGAGGAATTTTGATGATTCGGAAGATTTTATCATAGATTGGGTGGATTGGCAAGTTCCGATTTTGATGTTGCATAATTTCTATGCCTGATATATCATAGATTGCGCCATGATCCGTGGGGGTTCTGGCAGCTATTCTCAAAAGAAAATGGGGAGGGTATATGAAAATTACTGTTCTCGGTTCAGGCACTTCGACAGGTGTTCCCGAATATAAGTGCGATTGTGAAACCTGTCAGGATGCCCGAGAGTACGGATCCAAAAATTACCGAACACGCCCATCAATTCACATCGAAAGAGATGAGAAACACTTGCAATTCGATCTCGGTCCCAATTTCATCGACCAGATCGACCGAAACGAGATCGACTGGATTGACGCTGTTGTCTTTACTCATTGCCACGCAGACCATGTAAGCGGAACAAACGACATCGTTATGCCGTGTCGTAAACAACAGATGGACATGCCTATCTACGGTCCGGAGGAGACCATCCGCATCCTGCAGCGCAATTTTGATTATATGTTTAGCAAAGAAACCTTTCAGGGTGGCGGCGTGGGGCACTTGCTACCTAACATCGTGCAAGAACCGTTTCAGTTGCATGGGTTTGATCTTATCCCAATTCCGGTTGAACACGCTGCTGTGCAAACCTACGGCTACCGAATTGATAACTTTGGTTACGTGCCCGATGTGAAGCGGCTACCCGATTCTTCTAGAGCCTTGCTGCAAGGCATTGATTTACTAATCATTGATGCGCTCAGCTTCAATCCGCGCCATCCAACCCACTTCTCGGTCGGAGAAGCGTTAGAGGTTGTCGATGCATTGCAGCCCAAGGAGGCCTACTTTACGCATATCATGCACCGACTCGACCATCAGCACTTCCCGGATCAGTGCGCGGAACAGGACATCGATCTGCCCGAAAATGTCTATCTGGCGTATGACGGACAGGTGTTTGAGCTTTCATAATGTTAATAAGGAAAACGACGCAGTCAACTACCCCGCCCTGAAGGACGGTGCTTGTGACCTGCCCAACGGGACTTACGCTTGGGCAGATTTTTACACGATGTTCACTAGTGAACATCTGAAAATCTACCCACGACGCTATCTTGGTGCGTTGCACCTAAGAGATAACGCGGTTATGCGGCTCTGGCTCGTAACTTTACACACCCGCCACCGCACGGTCGAAGCAACCGTTTAGAAGGATTCACGATGTAGCGGTGCTATCATCGCTTCACCTTCCGGGTGAAACCTCAGACAAACCACACCTTTCACGCGGTTCACTAGTGAACCTCAGAAGTGAGAGGTCAGCGAAAAACGAGCGTTTAACCTAAGTCGTCGAGTTACAGCATATATTCTATCATACATTTGCCTGAAAGGTGTAAGGCAGATTACAAAAACAACAAAAAAGAGGCGCAGTGGAGACCCCGCTCTAAGAACCTGTTTTAAAAGTCATTTGATGCGGTTCCGCATCAAGTAAATGGAAGCAATATACACCATAGCCTCAGCGGTCTCAGCCGAGCGTTCATAGTCCAAAGTCAATCGGCGAAACCAACCGAACCAAGAAAAGGTGCGCTCCACAATCCAACGTAATGGGACGACCACAAATCCCGATTGCCCAAGAGATGGAGCAATGTCCAATTGACACTGATGCGTTAAATATAGCCAGTCGCCTAATTCTCCGCGATAGCCAGCATCAGCACAGACTAACTGAATCGTTATCTGCCAACTAAAGACCTCGTTTAGTAACTCTATTGCGACTCGATTATCACTGACATTGGCATCAGTGACTTTGACTCCCAATGGAATGCCAATTGTATCGGTGACTATATGGCGTTTACGACCTTTGACTTTCTTGTGCGCATTAAACCCTCTACTATCTGCCAGTTCGGTCGTCTTGACCGATTGGCTGTCAATGATAGCTACGGTCGGTGACGGGGATTTGCCAATATCACTACGGGTTTGCTCGTGAAGTGCTTGATGAATCATAACCCATGTCCCTAAAGTTTTCCACTTTCTGAAGTGGGAATAGACCGTTTGCCACGGTGGCATGTGACGCGGCAACATTCGCCACTGACACCCTGATTTGACTATATAGAAAATAGCGTTGATAATTGAGCGCATCTCCCACTTGAGAGGTCTACCTATGGGTGAAGGTTCTGGCAAATAGGGTAACAGTTTGTCCCACTGGGCATCGGTCAAATCTGTAGGATACTTTGGTGTAGTCATGTTTAGGCCTTTCATTAGGTCAGTAGTTTACTGCTCTAATGGTTTAACATAAACATTAACTTTTGAATAGCCTTTTTCTTTTTAAAACAGGTTCTAAAGAACGGGGTCTCCACTGCGAAGATTTGATGAAAAAAACAAAGATTGAACGTGTAGAAACGATTCTTTGGGATCGGTGGCTTTTAATAAAGATTCACTGCGAAGATGGCACAGTTGGTATTGGAGAGGGCGGTGTTCACGGTTGGCAACGCCCGACCAAGACGATGTTGGAGGTTATGTCGCCGTATCTGATTGGCAAAGATCCGTCGCTCATCGAACACCACTATCAGTGGCTGTATCGCTCATCGCATTTTATGGGTTCGGTCATTCAAGGTGCGCTTTCAGCCATTGACATCGCGCTCTGGGACATCAAAGGGAAACGGCTTGGTGTGCCGATCTATGATCTGATGGGAGGTATGACGCGCCATCGCGTCCGTTGTTACATGCACGTGGGCGGTACAACCTTGGATGACTTAGTAGCGGATGCTGTGAAAAAGGCGGATCAAGGTTTCACTGCGCTCCGTTTCTCGCCGTTCCCGCAAGACTTCCATCTCCATAAATCGTACTCGGAGTGGGCAGATGAGGCGGTGCGCCGGGTGGGAGCGGTGCGCGATGCTGTTGGCAATTCGGTTGATATCTGCGTCGAAATTCACCGGCAAATGAATCCCGCAGAGTCAATCTGGCTGGGACGACGATTGGAACAGTTCAATCCCTATTTCTACGAAGATCCGATGTTGCCCGATAGTCCAGCAATCATGGGTGACGTACAGGAACAGTGCAACCTGCCCATCGCGACGGGTGAGCGATTTGCAAGCATCTTTGAGTTTCAGCAGCTCCTTGAAGCCAAAGCGACCTCCTACATCCGTCCTGACCTATGCCTCTGCGGTGGACTTTCGGGGTGCAAGAAGGTGGCAGGGATGGCGGAGGCACACCACGTTAAAGTTATTCCACACAACCCTCTTAGCCCGGTGAGCACGGCAGCGTGTGTGCAGTTGGATGCATCGATTCCAAACTTCGCACTTCAGGAGTACACCGGCGAGGCAGAGCCGCCGAAGAGCGATTTGCTTGTCGAACCGTTGGAACTGAAGGAGGGGTATCTGACTGTGCCCGAGGGGCCCGGATTGGGAATTGAGTTGAACGAAGCGGTTTTGAGTTACCCCGTTCAGGACAAGGTGCTAGATACCCCGATCGGATTTGACGGGTCTGTGCAGGACCGATAAACAAGACATGCCTCCACGTTACGGCTGTACAGTATTAGGTACAGATACAATTCAATCCAAACTAGGTGTACGAAGATGACACAATCCTTTAACAGTAAATCTCCAACAGCCGACGAAGTTTTCCAGAACCACCTCCAGAATCTGGAGGAGAATGGATTTACCATAGCCTCGAATGTTCTGACCGAAGATGAACTTCGCTTTCTTCAGGGGGGGCTAGATAGCATGTACGCAACCTTCGATCCTGAACGAGACGGACTTCGGAAGGTTGAAGGCTACCGTTTTGCCTCTAACCTTGTAAACAAGGGGGCCTTCTTTGAGTCGATATTTTTGCGGAGCCCGGTCTATGACCTCGCCTGTTATCTGCTTGGGGAAGATTGCATCCTTTCCAGCCTCAATTCCCTAGAGCCGTTGAAGGATCAAGGCAACCAACTCCTCCACCGCGATGGATTGCCCGCACCCAATTCAGGGCCCATCGTTGCCAATTCACTGTGGGCAATCGACGATATGAATAAATCCAATGGTGCGACCCGGCTGATTCCGGGCAGCCATAAGACCGATGAGCCGCCTCCCGACGATGAGGCGGGTGTGGTCTATGCTGAAATCCCTGCCGGCAGTGTCATCATCACTAACGCGCATATCCTTCACGGAGCGTCCGCCAATCCATCGGGTCGCCGACGGCGGGTCATGCACGGCTATTTCACGCTGAGTGGATTGCCACAGCAGCTTGAACAAAAGAAATATCTGTCGCCCGAAGTCCAGGCTCGACTGTCCCCGATTGCTCGCAGGGTCCTAGCGTTGGATGGTGATTAAATCTAATAGGACTTACATAGTGAGTTGACGAACACCGAATCAAAGGAGGACTTATGGTTTCCGATCTCGAAATCTATCTGTTTGACTTGCGTGGTTATGTCGTTTTGCCAAATGCCTTAACTCCCGGAGAGGTTGCAGAGCTCAACGAATGCCTTGACGCAATACCGCCAATGGAAGCAGGTGAATGGTACGGTTACGTTCACGCGCACCGATATGGCACAACGGACGGTTTCAATCTACAGCAGATCTACGAAGCGGGTGAACCCTTCGAGCGGCTGATCGATCACCCATCATGGATTGACAAGGTGAAATACTTTGTCGGTGGGGAGGGGTCCTTTGATTATCATCACGGTCCCCTGTTTATAGACGAGAACTTCGCTACCTTTCGAGGTCCGGGAGAGGCTATTGGATTGCACTCAGGGGGATACCCCCCCATCCATCGAAATCAGTTCCGGTATCACAACGGTCGCTTCATGTGCGGACAGATTGACATCCTTATCGCGCTGACGGACTTTGGGCCCGGCGATGGTGGCACAATGATCATCCCCGGCAGTCACAAATCCAACTTCAGACACCCGTACTACGACAAACACAGAATGGCGCAGGATGCGACAGTCGAAGGGATCGAAGGGGCAGTTGAAATCCACATCAAAGCCGGTGACGCACTGCTTTTCGTAGATGGAGCCGCACACGGTTCAGCGAAACGGGTAAACCCTGGGATCCGCCGAACTATCGTCTACCGCTATGGACCTTCTTGGGGCAATTTCCGGTACGGTTATCAGCCCTCACCGGAACTGTTGGAACGCTTGACCCCCGAACGCCAACAGATTGTTCAACCGCTGCAACTTATACCACGAGAACCGAACAAAATCATTTCGGACCGTTAGGGCTCATATCAAAAAAAGTGCAATACGCTAAGAGCATGAAACGTGATGTCCTGTTCCGAGGATCCCAATCTATCGGGACGTGGAAACAGTTTGTTCATTAGCTCATTGGTGCCCGACCTACGGGGCTCATCGAAAAAAAACAGTAAGGAACAACGATTGTTGTTCCTTACTGTTTCACGGTTTCTTAACATGAGCCACAGTTAAAAGTGGGTTATGACCGTGTCATAGATTGCTAATGTCTCATGATAGATCTGGTTTTCGTGCTTTTACGCAGTACATGGGCCATGAGAAGTACAATTCCCCCGCCTCCCGTTGAATGGCAAAGATCGGCTCCTCCTCCGGTGTCAGTTCATCAAAGGCGGCGCGAATTTGCCGAACCCGCTCTGGCGAATTGCCGGGACGGTCAGCCCACCACGAAAATGGCTGAAGGGCGTTATGCGTATGCATCTCGTCCTCGATCGTGAATTTAGCGTGGTCGATCATTTCTCGCCACTGCGAAGGGGGATAGCCCCATACATGGGAATGGTCTCGCAGTTTTTCTACACGATTTTGCCATTCGATAAGTCGCTCCGACTCTGGGCAGACGGAATCTACCATGCAGAACAATCCCTCCGAACGCAACACTCGATAGGTCTCCGACAAAAATTGCGGCACATCCTGAAAATGGTGCGGGGCGATCCGACAGGTGACCAGATCGAAGGATTCTGCTTCAAAGGGTAAGGCTTCCGCCGAAGCTACTTGAAAGTCGATGTTTTGTAGTCCGCGTTCATTGGCGAGTGTTTTTGCCTGATCCAGCATCGCGGGGGTCAAATCTGTCGCGGTGACGTGCGCAACTTTTGGTGCGAAAGCGAAGGCAGTAAAACCCGTTCCGGTAGCGATGTCGAGGATTTTTTCGGTCCCACTTGGCTCTGCAAAATCGACAAGTACCCCCAGCGTTTCGCCTTCCGAATGAACCTTGCTCTGGGCATAATATTTGGCGTGTTGACTAAACTGTTGACGCACTACGTCGTGAATTTGATCCATTATACTCCTTTGAAATTGGTGTGGGTGATCCATAGCTGTTGTTTAAATCGCGAGCAATTTCAACTATCCTGACCCAATCAGGACTTACGCATTTCAGCGCGGGGCAAGATGCCCCGCCTACAGTTGGCTGCGTAAGTCCTACCGATGCTATTTATGAGCCTCCTTCAGTCAATTTATGAGCCTCCTTCAGTCAGATGGCGGTGCAGAAAGCGAAACGTCCCTTGCCCGTTAATCTCGTGTCCGCTATTAAAGAACTCAATCTCTGTCCGATCGGGGATGCCGAGATTGGCATAAAGGTGTCTCACGATTGCGTATTCGTAAGCGACCCACTCATCCGGTGCCACACCATCGTGATGCCCCCGCTCGACCATAAACGGTCTGGGTGCAATCAACCACGCCATCTCCGCATAGTTAAAGGTGTTACCGAGATTGAATTCTGGCATCTCGTATTCGCCGGTAAACATATAGCTGTAGCGAGAATCGTATGTCGCATTTTTGACGATCCACTCGTTGAAATCCGCCGAACAGATAGACAACGCATAACCGTCGAGTAGGGCGGGAACTCGCATAGCAGTCTTGCCACCGTAAGATAGTCCGTAGAATCCGATCCGTTCAGCGTCCACAAAAGATTGTTCCGCAAGCCATTCAAGCGTCCGTTCGTGCTGGTGAGTGATCAACGAAAAGAGGGACCACTTGACAGGGTTCGCTTTGCGTTGGATGACGCGGAATGCGTCTTGACCGATGTAGGGGTTTTGCGGCGCGTAAACAACGAACCCTTGATCTGCCAATTCAGCACCGTAGGCGTTGTACGGGGATTCGATTTTCGGATCGACCACGTCCTGTGATCTGCCCTCCAATCCATGCTGGCAGACCACCACCGGACGACGCTCGCCCGGCTTAATCCCTTTGGGGACTAGTAGGATGCCGTATGCAAACGCTTCCTCCCAAACGTCAAGGACAACTTCATACCCCATAAAACCCGGTTCATCGTAAATCAGCCGGGTACGGGGATTGGCTGGGACGCTCGGCGGCGGGCATCTGCCGATAACCTCATCCCAGAGATAATCGCGATAGTATTGACAGGTCTCCTGCCACTGCTCGATTGACGATCGGTCTGTTTTTGACCAAAGTGTCTGACGCCGAGATGCGGCTTGACGCAAAGCATCTTGTGTAAATGCGATCAGTTGATGAAACTGTCGGTGTAGCCGTGCTTCAGGCGAAAATCCTGTGCGCCTATCCTGCGGCGGTGCTCCCGGCGGAGCAAGTGGTTGATTCTGACCGAGTGCGCTAAGGAAACCTGTCAGCGCAGCATCAGATCCGGGCGAGCCAACGCCGCCGTCCGACGCCACAAGGCTGAGATTTTGTCCGACCCCCAACTGCTCATACAACGCCTGCGCCCGATCAAATTCCGCTTTCACTGATTCCAGCGGTGGTGAAACCGATTTCCCCGGCGCAGCACCAGCGCGCCCATCACGTACCGGTGGAGGTCCATCCACTTCAACGCCCCGGCTGGCTTCAACAATCAGCGTTCGCGGTGCGACGAGGCTTGCTATCTCCGCATCGCCAAATTCGTGCAACAGTGCCCAAACATTGCGATAAATCGGTTCTTTCCAGACCTCCTCACGCGACTGAAAATAGCCGCTGACGACCGCTGCGTCGATCCGTGTGTCCACCGCAGTGCTGTAAAGTGTCAACAACCCTCCTTCGCCATAGCCGATAACTCCAATCGGCGGATGGTTTTCGGCACGGCTCATCCAATCCACCAACGCGAGGATCTTCTGCACCTCGTAACCGATGATGTGTCGCCCCAATTCAAAAGCCATACGATAGATAAATTCACGGTGGGGTTGGTTGGTCATGCGCCCGATTTTCGGATTGCCCGACCATCTGTCGTCTCGATCTATCAGTGTAGGCACGACAACCCGGCAGCCCTGTTCAGCCAAACGCCGGGCAAATTGTGCCTCCTGTGGTATTCCATCCGCTAACCCTCCAAGCATCTCCGGCGTCCAGTCCGCATCGGGGAGTGCGATAACTTGGGCAACAGGCTCACCCTCCGGTTCTAGCAGGAGCCCTTCTCCATCCACGCTGTCGAATACGTGCCACCGCACGGCGTACACGGTATAACCTTCTTCCTTTGCAATTTCGGCTGTTTGTGCCGTTGTCGCAATATAGTGGGGAGCATTAATCGGCGTTCTCTCATCCACGCAGCCGATATACTTGCTGAAACGCTCACGATTTGGCGCGATCGAAGCGGTATAAGCCGCGTGTGAGCGACAATCCCGATTCCATAGCTGTTGACGCGATTCGACAGAGTCCGCTACTGCTTGCGCTACAAACTCATCCAAACTCGTTACCATTTGGGCAGCGAGATCGCCGTCTATCGTTAGCTGATTTGTTCCCGGTAAGGTATCAGATTCTGCTGACGACGCTGAAGCCAAAAACCAAAGACCAAATGTAGAAATATTCATAGGAAAATCTCCTCCACGTTTTATACAATCCCATCTTGCTTCAATTGATTAACTTCCTCTGCTCCGAGTCCCAACAAGCCGGTCAAAATCTCCGATGTATGCTCTCCAAGATTTGGCGCAGGGGCATCGATCTGACCGGGCGTCTCTGAGAGTTTAATTGGAATCCCCGGAATCTGAACAGTGCCGGTTGTGTCATGTTCGACTTTAGCGATCATGTCTCGCGCCAATACTTGGGGATCATTTGCCACTTTATCGACGGTGTTTACCGGACCGCACGGTACGCCGATTACCTCCAACGCTTCAACCCACTCGTCAGTCGTGCGGCGGCACATGATTTCAGCGAGGATTGGAAACAGGGATTCATGATTCTCGGTGCGCAGCGCATTCGTGTTAAATCGGTCATCATCAATCAACTCAGGGCGATCGACATGCTCACAAAACTTCCGCCACAGCTCGTTGTTTCCAATCGCGATAACCACATAGCCATCGGCGGATTCAAAGATCTCAAACGGCGTTATTGCCGGATGCCGTCTGCCCAATGGACGTGGAATATCGCCGGTGGACAAATAGCGAACCATTGCGTTTTCCAAGATTGCTACCTGACAATCTAGCATTCCAACGTCAATGAGTTGTCCTTCGCCAGTTTGATCGCGATGCCGAAGTGCGGAGAGGATTCCGATAGCGGTAAACAACGCTGACGTTATATCGCCAATCGAAGTCCCCACACGCACGGGCGGACGGTCTGGCTCGCCGGTTATACTGATAATTCCTCCCATTCCCTGAATAATCATATCGTATGCGCCCCGCATTGCATACGGTCCCGTCTGCCCGAATCCAGAGCATGCAGCATAGAGCAGAGACGGGTGGTGCGTCTTAAGCGATTCGTAATCCAAGCCAAGTTTTTCCATAGTCCCGGGTCGAAAATTTTCAACAAGGATGTCCGAGCCCTTGACCAATTCCAGAAAGAGCTCCTTGCCGCGTGGAGACTTCAGGTTTAAGGTAACACTTTTTTTTCCTCGATTGACGCTCATAAAGTAGAGACTAAAGTCGTTCTTGAAGGGACCAAAATCCCTCGCCTCATCTCCAACCCCTGGCTGCTCAATCTTGATCACCTCCGCGCCAAGGTCTCGCAAGATCATCGTTGCGTAGGGACCCGCTAAAATACGCGTGAGATCTAAAACCCGTATTCCTTTTAATGGACCTGCCATCTATCTTCCTTTCTCCTTCGAGGATAATATCATTTCCTATTTTACCATACTTTAGACCTCGTTTGTAGCAGGGAATATCTTTCTCCCAATCATTTTTACTCGGTTTAATTTGTGACTGATTTTGAGGTTGACGGATATAACAGCAGTGTGTTAAGATTCTTTAAAGTAAAGGTATTGACCGGGCATTGTTTAATGGAACTCTGGGAAGAAAGGAATGACCTCCTTGTCGAAAAAAATTGCCGTTTATCCCGGCAGCTTTGATCCACTCACCAATGGTCATGTAGATCTGATTGATCGAGTTTCTGCGCTCGCTGTTTTTGATGAGTTGACTGTGTTAATCGGCATTAATCCCATCAAGAATACGCGTTTCACACTGGCGGAACGGATCGAGATGTTGGAAGCTGTCATCCAACCGTATCCGGGTGTCACTATCGATCAGTATTCAGGACTCATAGCGCAATACGCACAGGAGCGCGGTGCCTCCGCGATCGTTCGAGGGCTGCGAGCGTTCTCTGATTTTGAAAATGAGTTCCAGATGTCGCTGATGAATCGCCAAATCGCGCCACAAGTGGATACGTTATTTATGATGGCAAATACTAAGTATGCCCATTTAAGTTCGACGCTAGTCATACAGGTGGCACAGATGGGGGGAATGCAAGTGAGTAATGAAAAGTTGTTGGAGATGGTGCCGCCGGTTGTTGTTGAAATGCTAGGCAAGAAATATGGTCCGCCGAAGGATTGAAAATGCCGATCTAAATAAATAGAGTAAGGAAGACCATACCATGCGATTTATCCAACCTGGGCTATCTATTCTCGCTGTTGTCATGTTATTGATTAGTCTATATCGATTTGTGGAAGGGTTTCAGAATTGGCAGGAAGCCCGCCAGATCAAACAGCGTTCCTTGGATGAGTTGGCAGCACTCGAACGCGATCGCGATCGCTTAAAAGTTCGGGTGGAAAAACTGAAAACGGACGAACTCACGAAAGAGCGGTTGGCACGACGACTCAGCTATATTAAGCCCGGTGAAGTTGTATACAAGATTGTTCCTTCTCCTGATAAACCTCGTGAATAAAGCCAACCCGTTATAAAACAAATTTTTATTTCTATTAGGACTTACGCAGTTGAATGCTCAAAGTCAACCCCCCTGCCCCCCTTATCAGGGGGGTAGGGGGGCGATTCATCGCCACGCTGGACACAATTTCCAACGCCCGATGAATCGGGCAACTACAGTGGTTTGTAGTAAGTCTCGGGATCTCGGAACGGAGGTGATTTATCGCCCGTACCCCCTCTAACTCCCCTACCCCCCTTTATCCCCCCGCAAGCAGGGGGAGGGAGGGGAGAAAGCAATGAACGCGCTACAACAAATTGCTCCCGATGAAGCATCGAGGATTCAAAGCAATTTGAATCCCGATAAAATCGGGGCTGAAGTGCGTAACTCCTATCTATAAAGAACCTTCATGTAAAATATAAAAAAATGGCTGAGGCTTGGAATTGTTGCAGTCGATCTAACTTTGATGTAACATCTCCTAAAAGTCCCGCTCATTGGCCAACCCGTCGCAACGGATAAAACAGGCAGGCAGATGCCGTGACAAGAATGCCTGCGGAAATCCAAAAGGGGATTTGGAAGGCTTCGGGCGTGTACAATTTCCCTGCTAAAGGGGGACCCAAGACCCGCCCAAGGCTGAGAAAAGCGTCCATTACGCCGATTGTGGCACCCTGACCAGATTTGGTTTGTTTAGAAATCCACGAGGTATTTGTCGGGCGGATAATCTGATTGCCAATTCCAGCAATTGATAGGTACAGGGTAAGCGTCATTAGTGCTTTCGACCAAGGAAGCAGTGCCATTCCCACAGCGTTAAGCAGCAACCCGATAATAATCAGTTTGAACTCCCCAAAAACGTTAATCAGTTTTCCTAAAACGCCACCCTGTAGCAGCGCGACGAGCGTCCCCATAATCAGGAACATCACGCCCATCTCTTTTGCTCCGTAGTTTAGTAGATCTTTGATGAATAGTGGAAAAATAGTCTCCAGTCCTGAAAAGATGAACGCCGAGAAAAAAGCAACGAGAAAGAGCGGTGTCAGCGGGTGATTCATCGCTGACCAAGGATAGATTGTTACCTCCTGCGTATCGGGAGGCTTGGTGAGCGTAAGGGATTCCGGCAAAAGGAGTAGGGCAAAAAAGAAAGTAACTAAGGACAATCCACCGGCGACGAAGAATGGTAAGCTATGATTGCCCATAATTCCACCAATGCCGGGTCCGAAAATAAAACCTAACCCCATCGCAGCACCCATCAGTCCCATCCCCTTCCCCCGGTCTTCCTCTATCGTTACATCTGCGACGTAAGCCATTACCGTTGGCAGGATAGCTGCAGAGAACACGCCCGATAAACCACGTGCGATAAATAGCCAAGGTAAACTCTTCGCTGCACCAAACAACACCAGCGCACCTGCATTACCAACAAGTCCCATTAGGATTGCTGGTCTCCGACCATGCTGATCTGAGAGACGCCCCCACATTGGTGCAAAGATTAGTTGCATCGCGGAGTAGATACCTATCAAGAATCCGATCTGTACGGCACTTGCTCCCGACTCCTCCGCATAATACGCCAGATGTGGGATGATGACGCCAAAGCCAAGCATGACCAAAAACATCGTCAGAAATAAAATTGTTAAAGCACTTTTCCTCATCCGTTATACCGCTGTATAATACATGGGCATCCCCTAATGGGTATTAGGAATTGCCGATAATAGAAGTTCTAGAGCTACCCAAAATTTTGGACTTTATTCTGGACCAGAATTAGTGTACAATTAGGCGCGAAACTTCTCATAAGGAGATAAAAATGACGGTTGATCAATTAAAAGGTAAAACTGTTGGAGCAGCGGTTTCGGGTGGACTTGATAGCTGCACCATCACACGATGGCTAGTCGATAACGGGGTCAATGTGGTCTGCTTCACTGCGGATCTCGGGCAACCCGATGAAAAAAACATGGACGAAATTTGCGAGCGAATGCTAGCATGTGGCGCACAAGAGGCGGTTATCGTCGATGCGACAGATGAGCTGGCGATGGCGGGGATCAAGGTCATCCAATCCCAAGCGAAATATGAAGGGGGATATTGGAATACGACTGGTATCGCCCGGCATATCACTGTCGAGGCACTGTTGCCTGAAATGGAGAAGCGTGGCATCAATGTATTGGGACACGGGTGTACCGGTCGGGGCAACGATCAGGTACGGTTTCAGATTGCAACCAATATGTTGAATCCCGATTTTGAGGTCTATGCGCCGTGGCGCGATCCAGCGTTCCTTGACCAGTTCGGTGGCAGGAAAGAGATGATCGATTTCTGCAATGCACACGGTCTGCCGATTCGAGCGACCCATGAGAAACCGTACTCCACCGATGCGAACATGCTTGGTTTAACTCATGAGGCGGGTAGATTAGAATCCCTCAAAACGCCCGCCGGTTTTATTACACCGGGCATGGGTGTCCACCCGAAGGACGCCCCCGATGAAGTTGAACACTTCACGGTCACTTTTAGTAGAGGAATACCGCTGGAAGTCAATGGGAGTCCGGTGATCCCTTTCCAAGCCCTCGCGGAAGCCAATCGCATCGCCGGAAGAAACGGCGTTGGCATCGGGATTCACACGGTAGAAAATCGGTTCGTCGGGATTAAAAGCCGAGGTGTGTATGAATCGCCGGGGATGGAGCTGCTCGGTTGGTGTTACGAGTTCCTACTTCAACTCATTTTGGATCGCCGGGCGCGTCGAGTTTTCGATCGAGTATCAGTTGATGTGGCTGAACAGATCTATCAAGGCTATTGGTTCGATCCCGCTACTCAATCAATGCTTGCTTCTATTGAGCCTTTCACTTGCATGGCTTCTGGAGATATTACTGTTGCACTGTATAAGGGAAATATTGCATTCCACTCCGCTGGCGGCGTGATGCACTCACTCTATTCGGAGGAGACCTCCTCAATGGAAGCGATCGGCGACTTCAACCACGCGGATTCGGAGGGGTTCTTGTCCGTTCTCGGCGTTAGTGCGAAGGCGTTGTCTGCCGCGGGACAAACAAAGTAACATCAAGGAAGGGATGGAGGAGGTCTCTCCTCCATCCTTTTCTTCTTGGTCAAATGTATCATCACAATTTTCTGACAACTTTTACCCGTTTTACCCGCGAATTTGTACATACCAGGGAATCGAATGACAACCATTAGAACGAAAATCATCGACATACTGGATGCACACAAAATCTCCTATCGACTGTTACAGCACAATGAACCTGTTTTCACCGTTGAGGAGGCGGCAGCCCAACGCGGCGTGTCCAAAGACGAAATGGTTAAATCCATCCTGCTCCGTGACAAAGATGAGCACTATGTCATGGCGTGTGTACTGGGTTACTCACGCGTCAACCCGAAGGCCGTGCGTACCTACGTTCCCCAAGTATGGAGACGCTTGAGTTTCGCCACAGCGGAGGAGATTTTGTCTGTGACCGGCTGCGTCCAAGGTGCCGTAGCACCGTTGGGATTGCCTGATAGGGTGCTCGTCATTTTTGATGAAGCGATCACACACTGCCAAAAGGTCAATATCAGCAGCGGCGACCCTGTGGCAGGTCTGGAACTTAACACCCAAGACTTAATCAAAGCTGCTAGCCCTCAAATTGCCACTATTGCAGACAGCGAATGAAAATCCAAATAGTCTAACGAAGGCATGGTGTTCTTAGGGCACCCCGCCGCTACTCAACCGTGACCTTCACCTTCCTATCCGGTCTCTCGTGCAGATGTCCCCCTGTTCCGGGTAACGCAATACCTAAACGCACAGATGGTTTGCCGCCCTTGGGAAAAATGTGATGGAAGGTCATTGCGGGTACATAAACGAAATCCCCCGCCTTCGCGTGGACCGGTTGATCTTCACGCCCCTCGATGACCCAGTCGATTTCCCCTTCAAGTATAACCCACCATTCGTCGTAGTTGTGGCAATGATTATCATTGATTTGGCCCGAATTTTGATAAATCACCACCCCCGCTACATGGTCAGCGAGGACAACTGCATGTGACCAAGGGGGTGGGCCCATTTCCTTTTTAATCTCTTCGAGACTGATACTATTAAGTGTTGCATCAAGAATTGGATTGTTCAGTGCCATAGAAATTCTCCTTAAATTGAAATGTTTGAAAAGTCCAACTACCTTGTCATACCCAACTTTGCGGTTGGCTAGCGACAAATTGATTCGTCTCATCAACGATGGAATTCGTCTGCATTTATGCGTCTTGCACTGCAGCAAGCATACGTTTCAGTGTAACACTAAGTTCAGTCTAAATCAAGCAAAAGTTTGGTTCAGTTGCAGCCGTAAGCCCACACCTTTGTCATTGGCACTGAGCTGATAATGCTTATCAAAATCTTCCGTTCTAAAACCCCGTCCTTTAGGGTGGGGATACAGAACGGCACACCCCGTTAGTTAGTCAAAAAGGTTGATTTTGTAGGTAAAAAATGGTATAATTCTTTCGTCTTTCGTGGGAGAGTTTCACGCCACCGCACGGTGGTGTCTCCCACATCCTTTGAAACAGGATATAAAAGACAGCCCCATGAAAACGTACAAGTTCAAACTGTATTCTAATCACGGCAATGGTGAGTTGCACAAGACGATAGAGGGACACGCTTCTGTCTGGAATCATTGTGTCGCGCTTCAGCGTCGTTACTATTCAATCTACGGCAAGTATATCAGCAAGTTTAGGCTAATTAATCACATATCTAAACTCAAGCGATTGCCTCGTTTTTCCCATTGGACTCAGTTGCCGAGCCAAGCGATACAGGACGTAGCAGCACGGATAGATAAAGGCTACAAGGCAATGTTTGAAGCGAGAGCCAAGGGTAAGAAATGGGGTCGTCCCCGTTTCAAGGCTCGTCGTAAATACAAATCGTTCACCCTCTTACAAGCGGGTTGGCAACTCCTACCCGGTAACAAGATCCGTATTGGTAAGTGTATCTACCAATACTTCAAATCCCGTGATGTGTTCGGCAATCCAAAACGTTGTACAATCAAACGAGATACCATCGGCGATGTCTATATCACCATCCTAACAGACCATGTAGAACGCGACCTGAATCGAGTCATGACGGGTAAAATCGCAGGCTTCGATTTCGGTCTTAAACGGTATCTGACAGGTCATAACGGACACGATATAGAATCACCTTTGTTTTTCAAACGCAGTCTCAATGTTATCAAACGTGCCAATCGTAACCGTTCACGGAAACACAAAGGGTCAAAGAACCGAGAACGGGCAAGGCTTGACTTAGCACGCAAACACCGTAAGATTGAGCGACAACGGGAGGATTTCCACTGGAAACTTGCACACCAACTGACCGACGCATACGATGAGATACGCCTTGAGGATTTGAATCTGCAAGGGATGAAAGTCCTTTGGGGACGCAAAGTCAGTGATTTAGCCTTTGCAGACTTCGTTGTAAAACTGAAATACATTGCAGCGAAAAAGGGTGTCAAACTCAAGTTCATTGATAAATGGTATCCCTCATCTAAGACGTGCTCGGCTTGTGGTGCTGTTAATGAAACGTTGAATCTGCGCGATAGAAACTGGCAGTGTAACAGTTGCGGTGCTATTCATGACCGTGATAGAAATGCTGCAATTAACATTTACAGGGTTGGGGCATCAACCCTCGAAGGAGAGGATATAAGAGGCGGTTCGCCGTCCAATCCTTGTTGATAGCGCAATTACCGTTACTGAAGGACACAAGAATCTCCGTCCTTTAGGGCGGAGAGTATGTCAAAATGGAAAAATCATCCACGATGGAAAAAGCAATTCCTTAATCAAAAGAAGGAGACTAGCAGATGAAAATTGTTGATGTACAAACATTTCTGGTCGAGAATATTCCCCCTTATCAAGGCGGACGCCGTTGGCTGTTCGTAAAATTGATTACCGACGAAGGCATTGAGGGAATTGGAGAGTGGTCAACAGGTCAGACTGGCAGAGAAAAATCGTCGATTGAGATAATCAAGGATTTGGCGACACAATTTGTCATTGGTGCGGACCCGTTCAAGATCGAACTGTTGTGGCAGAAAATCTATGCTACTGACCATGACTTTAGACACCCAGGCTTGGCTCTGACACCGGCGTTAAGTGCGATTGAGATGGCGTGTTGGGACATCGTTGGTAAAGCCCTGAATCAACCGGTCTATAATCTGCTTGGCGGTCAATACCATGAGAAATTGAGGGCTTATGCCTACATGCCGCACGGGGGGGTATGGGAGAACCCTGAGAAGGCGGGCGAAATTGCTGCCGATCTGATGGAGAAGGGTAACACCGCAATGAAGTTTGATCCATTCCCGATTTTTCCTGCGCCACGCGACATTCCGTTGAAAGATATAGCGCGTGTGGGAGAAATCTTCAAGTGCATCCGAGATGCGGTCGGTTATGAGGTGGAAGTTGGACTCGGCACCCATGGACAATTGACGACTTCCAGTGCGATTCGGATTGCACAGATGATAGAGCCATACTATCCCTTTTGGTTTGAGGAACCGGTGTCGTTGGAAAATGTCGATGAGATGGCGCGGGTGGCATCGCACACCAGTATTCCGATTGCGACCGGTGAGCGTCTATTGACTAAGTACGAGTTTGTCGAGGTTTTTCAGAAGCAAGCGGCACAGATTATACAACTGGATGTGGGTCACTGCGGAGGTATTTTGGAGTCTAAGAAGATCGCTAGCATGGCGGAGGCACATTATGCAAGCATTGCACCTCACATGTACTGCGGTCCTGTCGCAGCAGCTGCCGCCGTTCAGGTGGCGACATGCAGTCCAAACTTTCTGATACTCGAATTTAATCGGACGACTCTCCACGCCGACATCTTTCAGGAGCCTATAGTGTTTGACAACGGCTACATTGCCCCACCAACGGCACCGGGGCTAGGAGCAGAGTTGAATGAGGAGGTTCTCGCTCGGCATATAGTTCAATCTTAATATGCCTGCTAGCGGAAAGGGGTAAAAGATAGCATGACAACCTTAGAAGCACTTTCGGAATCCGAGAAAAACCGTGTACGGATTACAGATGTGAAAGCCATGCAGTTGAAAGATCAAGCGGGTCAGTCCCTCGTAAAGGTTGAAACCGATGCCGGCGTTTACGGTATTGGCGAGGCGGGGGCTTCGGGACCGATGGTGAGAGCACACCTGCAACATCTGCGTGCAACGCTCATCGGTCAGGATGTGTTTGAAATTGATAAGCTGTACACCCGCATGGTAAACCTGCAACATCCCTACAGATCGAACATCCCGACGGTCAGCGGTGTGGATATCGCGCTCTGGGATGCGGTGGGCAAGCTCTTGAATAGACCGATCTCAACGTTGCTCTCAGGCAGGTTTAGAGACGAAATCCCGCTCTATATCAATACCCCCGGTCCCGACGATTGGTTTGATCCTGTGTCGTGCCGGGACTGGTCTCAGCGGATGAAGGCCGCGCCGCAAGGCTGGAGTACCTTAAAATTTGGGTTTGAACGTTTGATGGGAAATGGACTGCCCGAAGGCAGATACAGCCCCGGACAGATGTCCCAAACATTACGAGCAACCGAATTAGACCTAATCCGTCGGGGGTATGAAAACTGTCGGGATGCGTTGGGGGATAAGACCGATTTCATTGTCCATTGCCATAATGAATGGGATCTTGCCACCGCGACTGGGCTGACGCGGGCAGTTGCATCCAGCAATCCGCTTTGGGTAGAGGATGCGCTGCCGGTATGGTACTCAGATTCTTGGAAAGCACTGAAGCAGGCATCCCCGGTGCGGATCATCACCGGAGAGAAGCTAGAGCTACCGCGTGAATTTCTGCCGTTTCTAATGAATGAGGCGTTGGACGCCATCCATCCAGACCTTGTTTTCGCGGGCGGACTGACGGGTTGTCGGAAGATTGCCGATCTTGCAGAGATGTTCTACATCCCGGTCGCAACGCATAATGTTGGCAGCCTAGTCCAGAACATGGCGACAGCCCATTTCGGCGCGTCGGTCAGGAACTTCGTTATAACGGAGACGCGGATCAGCCAAAACGCACTCATTGATGAAATGGCTGAAGAAAAAGTGCAAGTCGCTGACGGGAAATTGGCTGTGCCGAATGGGCCAGGGCTGGGGATTACATTGATTCCAGAGGTGTTGCGCGAGAATCTAATCGAGGGTGAGCCGTATTGGGATTGATGGGCAGGAAATGATAAAATCGTAATAAAAATTAACGCAGAGAACGCGGAGAAAAACCTTATCTCTGTTTCTCTGCGTTAAATTCAGAAAGGTTTGTAGCAACTTATTGTGTAATGAGGGAAAGAACTGGAACATCTACCGGTTTTGCCTCTGTGACAATTAGCTCACAGATAGCTTAACCGACTGCCGCAGCGACAATGAGTCCCAATGCGATGATTACACCGGCAACGGCAATTCCCGCCGCCGTATTGTTATCTTCAGCGATCTGATGATTGAGGTCAAAGGGGGTAACCCAGTCGAAAATTTTATAGCCAACCATCAAAACAATCACTCCGACGATGCTGAAAACAACGCTTTCGATGACAAGCAGCGCGAGATGCTTGAGATCAATGAACGCCGTGCCCGCTGCCGCGGCTTCACTCGTTTCCTGCGCATTGGCTGGTGTTGACCACATTGATGCAGCAACGATGCATCCAATCGCTATACAAAAACTGAGCAGCACAATTTTCTTCGCCATTTGTATTCTCCTTTTGATCTTTGTTTGGGGTGCGGAATCTCAAAACCTCGTAACAGGTTAACACTTTACCACAGTGTTAAGTTCAAAATCAACAGAAAAATTAAGAGGGTGGGGAGAACAGGCATAACTATCCCTTGACTATTTCCGCACGAACAAAGTGATAGCCAACCGCACCTGCGGGATCTGCGTCAAAGCCGGACTCCTTTTGCGTCAGTCCATCATTGGCAATGGCTCTGGCAGAGATCTCTACCTCTCCCGGATTGTCGGGCACCTGCCACCTATATTTCCAAAGATACCACGTTAACGGTGAGTCACTCCCCCAAATCTCTGTTGCCTCCCAAGTGTTGACATCATCAACACTAGTGGTGATGCCGTCATCAATGCTCACTTCAACCCGTGCAATCCCTCCATGGTTTCCGCTATCAAAGGCGGCACCACTGATTGTATATGTCCCGCCGGCTTGAATAGTCTCGTCAGTGCTGGGTGTGCCGATTACGGTTGCTAGTTTGACCCGCGCAACAGGGTCCCAGCCTTCTTTCTCCCAATACCCTACGTGCGATTTTGCCAACATGATGTTCATGATCCATTTTGGATTCTTCGTGCCGTAGTGACCGGGGTTGAGCAGCCGTACCGGGAAACCGTGATCGGTTGGAAGGAGTTCGCCGTTCATTTTATACACTAAGAGCACCTCTTCACGAAGGGCGCGATCTATCGGGATCGCCGTATGATAACGGTCAGCACAACGGAATACGACAACCTTTGCCTCCTCCTTGATTCCTGCCTTATCAAGGATATTCCGTAGGGGTGCACCAGTCCACATCGCATTGCTCATCTGCTCTGCACCGATTGGATCGCCGATGCACTTGAGCGTCCGCATCGTCGTCACAGACTCCATGCTCGTTATATCCTCGTAATTCAACATAATCGGTTTTTCGACCAATCCCGTTATTCCCATCCTCCAGTGCTCGGATTTGAGAGTTGGCACCTCTCCGATTTGAAGGACATAAAACTTGTCGTTTGGTGTAATCATCGATGCAGGTTTCAGTATTTCTTTAGGAATGTCGTTTTCAGCGGGCAGGGAACGGAGTGGCAGCGTTAAACCCCCTACGCTCACTGCGGCGACTTGAATGAATTTTCTGCGGTTCATAGTCTTCTCCATCGTCATTATATATTTGGCAAAGAATGCTATTTATTCATCCATGACTTAGGGCGAAGTCAAGCGTTCAAGTGCCGATGCCACTTCAGGGTCGTCGGATAAAAGCTGGTTGAGTTCGCGAAGTTGTTCCCGCGCTACATTCACATTCCCAACTTTTTCATTCGCAAGGGCAAGGTTATACTTTGCATCAAGTAGGTTTGAATCTGCTTCTAGAGCACTTTCAAAAGCCTTAATTGCCAAATCAAGTTTGTTCGTTGTCATGTATAACGTGCCCAGATTGCAGTGTGGGATTGCAGGTTTCTCGGAATGTGTTATCGCAAGTTCAAATTCGCTTTGGGCACGCTTGTCATCTTCAATGGTCAGATAGATAAAACCGAGGTTGTTGTGTAGTATGCCGTTCTTTGGTGTTGACCTGATCCCCCGTCGCAGCGTTAAACGTGCCTGATTTAATTCGTTGCGCTTGAAATGGATAATTGCCCGCTGATTGAGCAGATCTGGACTGTTGGGCTGCTTCGTGAGTTCAGATTGAATTTGTTTAAGTTCAATTTCATAGCCGGTCTTGGGCAGAACGGTGTGCGCCAATGTTGGGATTAGAAACACCTCGCCCGGTTTTAATATGTATTGGGGTGGACGTATGTTGTTATACTGCGCCAATTCCTGCCAGTTTCGATATTTTTTCGGAAAAATCCGGTCGCCATATACCCGAATGAAACTATAGAGTGTCTCCTTCTGCGCGATCTTATGCCGGATGTCGGTGTACTTTCTCACCGGATACCGTCCAACGAGCATCCGCAAATCTGGTTCAGAAATAGGGATTACTGGTGCGGCTTCGATTGGCGGCGTTGCGGGTGTTGAGGCCTCTGGCACAGATGAGGTTTCGACTGGCGGTGTCGCAGGTACTGGAACTTCTGAGGTAGATGAGGTCTCGACTATCGGTGTATCTGGCACTGAAACCTCTGGAGTCGGTGTAGTTTCAACTGTTGGTGTTGCCGGTGTTGAGGTCTCTGGCAGAACTCCCGCTTTTTTTGGTTTTTTAACTTGGGCAAACTGGACCTGTTTGACTTGGGCAGACAATGAATCGAAAGAGCCCGTTAATGTCTGTGACACTAAGCCCCAAGGGACAACATAGACTAGGAGCGCGATCAGCCCAAATCCTAAAATAATCCCTGCTATCAAGGGAAATCGGTTTGTTGATCTGGGTTGCGGAAAAGAGTGTACCTGCACCGGTAATGGTGGGAAGGGCAACACACCTACTTTATTTTGCTTATGGTTGCCCATGCTATCTTTTTTCACACGTCCCCCTCCAAGTCAAAGCGTTGGCGATTTGTAACATCCACTAGATTATACTAAAGTTAGTACAATTTGATTTCAATTCATGCAGCGTTATCAAGGGTCTGTTGAATATCGTTCGAGTTGTAATCATCGGAGTTAGTCTGCGAAAATAATCTCCCCTCAATAAAAGCACATAGATATTGAACCATCAACCCGCGTGTCAACTTAGTGGGTCGATACCAATTGATGCCCAAAGTTTTGCACACCTGCTGGACTGTTATCGAACAGCCCATAGCAGAAGTGGCATTGAATATCAATTGTGTGATGCAAGTTGCGACGAAACTGAGTTGTACCAATCGGTTGATGCTTTTCCGCGATTTGACTCGGTACTTGTCAAACCCGAAGTGTTGCTTGGCATCTCGAAAAGCGGTCTCAATCAACCATCGTTGCCGATAGTATCGAACAATCTGACATAGGTCAAGAGTCAAGTCAGTGGTGTAGACACAGAAATATCGAAACGGCTTTGATTTTTTATGTCGGGTTCGCATCACCACCAATCGGACTTGAGTGGGACACATTTTTGTCCGAACGACCTTAGATGCGACTGAACACCGTTTGTTGTCAATATCAATAGCTTTATACCGAAGATGCCGAAGATGGATGCGTTTACCGTATGTCTTTGGGCGTCCGGGTTTGGGCCGCTTGCAGACCGTAGGTAACAGATAAAAGACCGCATTGGACTTGGCGCGACATAACAGATGATGTCCTGCGCTAAGGACGGCTTCAAACACTTTCCGTCTATTGAATCCCCGGTCAAAGATAATCAGTCCAGGCGGGATTTGGGAACAAATCCGCTTCAGAACCGACCCACTGTTGTCCCGATGGGTCTTGGGACATATCAGGTTCACCCACACCGGAAACAGAATCGTCTCTGTCACGGTGGTACAAAGCAACCCCAACGCGCCAAATTGATGACCGAAGTGAAACTTCGATTGATTGGTGTTGCGCTTTTGGTAGCGATGATTTCTGAAGAAATGGAGTCCAAATTGCTTCTCCCCGGTCTTTATCGCTCGGGTCTCGTCGTAAACGTAGACCCAGTTGTCAAACCGCTCTTGTAGCAACTTAATCAGACGTTGAGCAACCGCATCGCTGTCCCATTTGCCACGGGAAAGGAACTTCACCAATGAACCGTAACCGACCTTTGGGCGAACCGCTTGATAGATGCCGGTCAACGTCGCACGATGGCGGTGCGTGATGAGACCGACAATGAAGGTACAAAACAGGGCGAAGTTTTGACGGTTGAATAATGGACGAAATTGCGTTAAAATATCAACGAGGCAGAAAATGAGGTGCATTAACTTCTCCTTTCAAAATTGTGATGGATTTCTGAAAGGATAACCTCTTTTCTGCCTTTTTTTACCTAAAAATTGTACAAACTTTAGTAGATTATAGCAATCACTAATATGCGTGTCAAGAGCTTTCATCGCATTTTTCTGTTGACAATCTAGAGGCGGATGGTGTATCTTAATTGATTCGCAAACCTGTTCTCGTGCAGATGAGGGTCAGGAACGCACTCAGGAGTTCATCTGAGTTTTACACATTACGTCTCACGCAGAGGAATGTCATGTTTGAAAGTTTATCGGGCAAGTTGCAAGGCGTTCTCAAATCGCTACGTGGTCAAGGCAAGCTGACCGAGAAAAGCATATCTGATGCGCTGCGAGAGGTTCGTCTCGCATTGCTTGAGGCGGATGTGGATTACAAAACCGTTCGTGAATTTATCAACGGCGTCAGGGCAAGATCTATTGGTCAAGAGGTGCTCGGTAGCTTCACCTCAGATCTTCAGATAGCGAAGATTATCGGCGATGAACTCGCAAAACTGATGGGTGAGGCAGCCGTACCAGTCACCATAGCACCAAGTGGTCCAACAATCATTATGATGGTGGGTCTACAAGGTGGTGGGAAAACGACAGCTTCAGCCAAACTTGCGCTGAGATTCAAATCAGAGGGCAGAAATCCCCTTTTGGTTGCAGCAGATATCTATCGCCCAGCAGCTATTAAACAGCTGCAGGTGCTTGGAGAACAGATTGATGTACCTGTGTTCTCAATGGGAACTGAGTTCTCTCCTGCGACCATCATTCAAGCTGGTGTCAAGCAGGCGTTGAATCGTGGGAATAATTTTGTCATCATCGACACAGCAGGTCGGTTACATGTTGACGAAGAGTTGATGGATGAGTTACGGGAGATGAAGACCGCCGTCAATCCAACCGAAATTTTACTTGTTGTTGATGCGATGACGGGTCAAGATGCGATCAATGTTGCCCAGCATTTTAACGACAACTTGGACATTAATGGTGTTATCCTAACCAAGTTGGATGGTGATGCGCGCGGCGGTGCAGCGCTGTCCATTCGTGCCGTAACGCAGAAACCGATTAAGTTTGTCGGTGTTGGCGAGAAGATTGACGCGTCAACATTGGAGGAGTTTCATCCGGATCGGATGGCTTCTCGGATACTTGGAGAGGGTGACTTTGCAACCCTGCTCGAAAGGGCTGAATCTGTTTTCAACCAAGATCAAGCCGACGAGTTAGAGCGTAAGCTGCTTGAGCAGGAGGGGTTAGATTTCAATGATTTGTTGATGCAGCTTGAACAGATCAAGAATATGGGACCATTGGACCAACTCGTCGAGATGATCCCCGGTGTCAATAAGCTCTCGATGAAAAACATGCAGGTTGACGAATCGCAGTTGCAGTATACCAAAGCGATGATTCAGTCAATGACGCCGATGGAACGCCGAAATTCGCGTCTCCTTGATAGCAGCCGTCGGTTGCGCATTGCCAAGGGAAGCGGTACAACAGTTCGCCAAGTCAATCAATTGATTGATCAGCTCAAATTCATGAACCGCATGATGCAGCAACACCCGATGGTGGGCGTGCCGCAACTTGAAGGCGGTGGTTCCGTTGTAATTAAAGGGAAACCAAAGAAACGTAAAAAAAGGAAAAGACGTAAATCACGTTAAGTTTGGGGTACAGTTTATTTATCATCACTATCGTTCGCTACAATTTGGGCGATGACTACAGCCAAAATTGAGATGTGAAAAGTCCCTGCCATCACGTTTGAGGTTTTATGTTTCACTCGTGATGTGGTAAGGGACTCAACTCAACTAGTTGGATATAGTGGTAGAAAAAGTTTTCACGAAATAGGAGGTAACATTTGGCAGTACGAATTAGACTTCAGCGGCATGGAAAGAAAAAACGTCCTTTTTATCGGTTGGTGGCCGCTGACTCTCGAAGCCAAAGAGATGGACGTTTTATCGAACGGATCGGGTATTATGATCCGATGACCGATCCGGTAAACATTGTAATTGACGCGGAAAAGGCATTAAAATGGTTGAGAACTGGTGCGCAGCCTTCTGACACAGCCAAGGACCTCATGTCAAAAGTTGGCGTTTGGGAACAATTTATGAACGAAAAACTGGGGCAGTCCAGTCCAACGCTAGAGACAGAGTCAACGCCTACTTCAGAAGAAGCTTCCGATGCAGAAGAAGAACCCGCCTCTGCTGAATAATCAACAGAAGAAGCAACATAGTGCAAAATCGCGTTGTTAGGGGAATTTCATGCTCAAAGATTTGATTGAATATCTCGCGAAGTCTCTCGTTGATTACCCGGATCAGGTTAGCGTCAACGAAGTTGAAGGTAACACTGTGACTATTCTTGAACTGAGCGTTGTCCCTGAAGATTTAGGAAAAGTTATTGGGAAACAGGGGCGCACAGCCAAGGCAATGCGATCTCTGCTACTTGCTGCAGGAGTCAAAGCACGTAAAAAGGCAATACTTGAGATTGTCGAATACCGTGAAGCGGTAGAGTAAGCATTCGCAATCCTACCACCTCACTATGACGAATGAGTGGAAGAGATATGGCTGTTATTGTCAAAAGACCTGTTATCTTGAAAAATATTGTGACCCCCGCTTTCAAGGAACAACTCACGAAGGAGTTAGAGCACACAATTCGCCAGATTGAAACATGGCTGCAGCAGGAGGAATTCCAAAGTCGACGTTTGATTGTGGAAGCCCAAAAGCGGGATCCACGTCGTGTCAATCAGTTGCGCGAGGAGGTTCACCAAGAACGCGAAAAACAGGAGCAGGTGAAAAACAATCTCAGCGAGAAGTTAGCGCAGGTCAAGGAACTGGAGATTGATACCCTTTTTATTAGTGGGACGTATGATGCGCCTGTCAAAATTGAGGTTGGGGATGACATCCGGGGCAAACTATCTCAGGCAGAAATTATCGTTAAAGATGGAATTGTAGTCAAGGTCATTGAATGAAAATTGACATCATCACCATTTTTCCAGAGGTCATCCTGCCGGTACTACAAGCCGGCATCTTGAAGCGTGCACAAGCCAGAGATATATTGACAGTCAACGTTCACAACCTACGCGACTTTACGACAGACCGCCATCAAACAGTTGATGACTATCCTTACGGGGGCGGTGCAGGCATGATCCTGAAGCCGGAGCCGCTTTTTGCTGCAATCAGAACACTGCGTCCAGAATCAACAGCGCGTATCATTTACCTGACCCCACAGGGAACTCCCTTTAATCAGTCGTTGGCTGAAGCCTTCTCACTTGAATCACACCTAATCTTGATCTGCGGGCGTTACAAAGGAATTGATGAGCGGGTACGCATTAAGTTGGTTACAGATGAGATTTCGATAGGTGACTATGTTCTCAGCGGTGGGGAAATTCCGGCACTGGTCCTCGTTGATGCGATTGGTCGGGTTTTACCGCGTGCGCTGGGAAATTACGAGTCAGCACAGGCGGATTCATTTAGCCAAGGCTTACTAGATTGCCCACATTACACGCGCCCTGCGGAGTTTGAGGGAATGAAAGTTCCCGACATCCTGTTGAGCGGTCACCATGAAAACATTACACTTTGGCAACACGAACAGTCTCTCAAGCGGACTGCTGAATGCCGTCCAGACTTGCTCAAAAACATTGATCTTTTGGGTGAGGACGTTGCCTATCTGAATTCTCTGAAGAATTCAGGCATAAAGGGTCATGCGTAAGACGTGAGAGAAATTTTTTGTCTCGATCTTCCCCACGGTCTACCCCATAGCGGAAGTAAAAGCGAATCTTGCTTACATCATGGGTAATGTCGAGGCTTTGACGTACTCCCACACCCTAAAGGGTTGGGAATTCTTACCTGTTCCCATAGGGTATCGAATTGTGGTATCAACAACACTTGCGAGGCGAACCCCGTCTTATGGTGTCTACTCCAGTGGACAACGCCCTGCCCACTCCCCTAATGGGGACACTGGTGAGACGGGAACACCACAACACGCTCCCGTCGGAGCATGGGAAAACGATTGCGGATTTTACCCCTGCTAACCGTTTTCAATGGCGTGTCCGTCTCTAAAAGGAATTATATACATTTTGATTAGAATTACAATTTTTTTGCCCTACTAACAGGGTTTGGTGGGCTACATCTCCTCCCTAAAGGAAAGGGGTCTTGCCCGCAAGATTGATAAACACCCGAATGAAAGGAGGAATCAAACAATGAATCTTATCGAATCTGTTGAGAGCGAATATACGAAAACCGATATTCCTAATTTTGGACCCGGTGATCTCGTACGGGTCAACACCCTTATCCGAGAGGGTGCAAAAGAACGTATCCAGGCTTATGAGGGAACGGTCATTCGGCGATCGAATGGTGGATTGAGTGAGACATTTACTGTCCGTCGCGTTGCCTATGGGGAAGGGAGTGAGAGGACCTTTCCTGCGCATTCGCCAAATATTGAAAGCGTTCAAGTTATTCGATACGGTGCTATTCGCCGAGCAAAACTGTACTACCTACGAGACCGAACCGGAAAAGGCACACGGATCCGTGAAAGGCGGCGAACCACTGATAGCGCATAGGGAGGACTATCTAGCAGAGATACAACAGTTTGAACGAACCCTACGACAGCAGGGCTATCGGCGTATTGCGGGGATTGACGAAGCCGGACGAGGAGCATTAGCCGGTCCTGTTGTCGCAGCAGCTGTTATTCTTCCTATTGACTGTCAGATTTCAGGCGTGACAGATTCAAAACAGCTGACACCGAAACGGCGGGCTGAATTGTTTGACGATATTCATCGCGCAGCCGTAGCGGTGGGTGTTGGTCGTGTTGACAATGAGGAGATTGATCGGATTAACATTCTCCAAGCCACAATGGGTGCGATGGCTCAAGCTATTGCACAAATCACGCCTTCCCCGGATTACGTACTTGTGGATGGCACACATCTTCCTGAAATGTCTTTGCCCCGATTGCATCAGGATTCAGAGCAACCTGCCAAAGCGATCCCCAAGGGAGATACCCTCATCCAGTCTATTGCCGCCGCTTCGATTATCGCAAAAGTCACGCGAGATCGCCTGATGATTGAACTCGATGAAACCTATCCGGGCTACGGTTTCCAAGTCCACAAAGGATACGGCACACTTCTACATCGTCAGGGAATTGCCCAACTTGGACCTTGCCCTATCCATCGGCGTAGTTTTAAACTTCAGTGAAATGAGCCATTCCAGAATTAAGGTGGGAAAGATCGGCGAAGCCCTTGTCATCGAGCATTTCAAAGCGCAAGGGTATGAAATTCGCGCACAGAACTACCGCACGCGTTCAGGTGAGATTGATCTCATCGTTCAACGCGAAAAACGGATTGCGTTCGTTGAAGTCAAGACGCGGCGAAGCAGCAAGTTTGGTGTGCCACAGGCGGCTGTTACTCCTGCCAAGCAGAAGCAAATCTCTAAGATTGCGCTGAATTATCTGCAAACACACAATCTCCTAGATGTCCCCTGCCAATTCGACGTTGTTGCAGTCGTTCTATCGTGGAAATTTGAACTTATCAAACTTCACCATATTGAAAATGCGTTTGAGTTTCGTGCGGACGAATGATGAACGCCCACGTAGTCGCATTGATTTTTGATTGAGTTTGGTGTCGTATTCTGTAACGGCAATTTGGCAAAGTTATTTCGCGCCTAGACTGGATAGCATATTTCGGAGGTAAGCGGCATCCTCCTTTGCCCACTGCTCCAAGTTCGGTGGCGTGGTCTCCGCATATCCCACCTGACGAATAATTGATTCATCGAAGCGGTATTCCGTATGCACCGTTAGAGGTCCGTCAAAACCACTTTCGCATAAAAGCCCTAAATAACGCCCCCAATCGACACACCCGTCTCCTACTTTCACAAAACAGGGAACATAAGGAGGGGTATGATCAGGCTGCGAGAGGTAGAGGGCATCTTTGATTCCGATAATGGACAGATAATCCCCGATCATCGCCAGTCCCATCGCCCAATCCTCGCCATCAAGCGCGAGATGTCCGGGATCCGGATAGGCGCCAATGTGTTGCGGATCGAAGCCTTTGATGAGGTGCATCAACCCTGCGCAGTTTGATCCAATACAGGGACCGCTGTGAATCTGGTAGCAGGTTTGCACCCCATATTTTTCACTGAAGGTGCTAAACCGCTCAAGGTCCCTACGCGCGGCATCAATTACCTGCCAATAATCGTCCCCTTCATTGAATCTCCAGAACCCGATCTTGAGGCGCGGTATGCCTGCCTCCGCACACGCCGCATATAACCCCTCTACTTCCGGTGCATTTGGATCCGTTATATCCGTCGCTGCTGTCGCCAACGGACAAGTGAGGTTCTGTCCACCCCAAATCTTCATCGCTTTGGGGAGTGCTTCAATTACATTATCGACGTGGATAGGGTGTCCCGGACGGACGCAGATGTCCACCCCATCGTAGCCGAGTTCGATGGTTTTCTCGCCAAGTTGTTCGACAGATAGCTCGGTAAAGAACTTAGAATTGAGTACGATTTCCATTTGGGTTTCCTCCCGACGGAATTGTTTATGATATTCATTATTGACCCGCTTATTGGCTTGTCGCAAGCGATGTGAGTTTTCACTCCTATCGCTGTCAGAGGGGGTCAGGAATGATTCCAACCCAGCATCAGCACCGATGGTGGATTGGACTTCTACGATTAAGGCGACCTACTCGCGCGGAAAATGCTTACCCGGAAGATACTTAATCTCCAACTCGACATCGCGGACGTAGCACAGAGGAGTTACGTCAGAATCGCGCAGCAGCAGCGTGACTTCGAGGATGTTCTCACCTGTTTGGGGCCAGTGGCTTGGGTCAAGCTGGTAGATAAACCAGTAGCCTGAACCGGTGCGATAACGCGGTGCGCGCATCCGGTACATCTCGTTGATTTTGCGTAGCAGATGTGCTGGTAACTCTACACCGTTGAGTTGAAAGCGCAGCTGGTCGTTTTCGGTGGTGTTCATGATTCGCACCCGTAGGAGAACCTCGTGGACTCTACCCACCTGCTTCCACCGAGGAAGGTCGTCGCTAATTGTCAGCTCCAGTTGAGCCGGCACATTCACCGCCAAGTCGGCAGGTAGTTGTGATGTGAGTTCCGGACTCGGAAAGCGACCCGTTTCCGTGGGGATATGGTAGAATTTATCCTTGGGTGCCATAATATCTGGATGGGGCAACTCGCGGAGTTTTTCATAGAACGAAGCCTCATAGGGCCAGTTCGTGAACCACTGACTGATATAAAGTCCATCAATGCCTTGCGCCCAGTAGTTGCAAGCCGCAGCACGAATCATTTCAATCGACGCTTCGCCCAAGCGGTCAGAGTCTACATTGCTGTCGATAGCAGCATGGATGCGGCACTGTGTCCCTTTGGCAGATTCCACCAAGGAACGGAGATCGTCAAGGAGGGGGCCTTCATACGTCAGGGAAGTACCGTTTGGATCACGTAACTCGGGTCTTGAAATGGCTTGGGCAATGAGAACATCCACAATACCTTGCCCCATCCACTCCTGCGGGTCCAACCCGCGGGACAGGCAATCCTGGACATTCGATGGGATACTGATTGCCAATTCTCGCTCGGAGTCGCTCCGTTTCACTGCCTCGTAGATCTGTTTAACCCACTCGGTCATGATCTGACGCCCCTCCTCCACTTCATCCGGGTGGAAGTAGTAGGGCCAGAAATTGAATTGGAGCTCGAATCCATCAACTTCATAGTTGGTCAACACCTCTGAGATGAGCGCGAATCGTTCATCACGGACAGCTTGGTGCATGAAATCGGCACAGTGAATGCCGGGGAAACTGGGATCTAAGTTTCCCTTTGCGCCGATCTCTAGATGCTTGTTATCCAAGCGAAAATCCGAGCTGCGAATATCGTACCCTCCTCCCCCTCGCTCGCCACTCTCTAACTGCATCAGCAGTGTGGGATAGAACAGTAATCCTACATCATGGGCACGGTCACAGATTACTCGCAAAGGGTCATCACCTGCTTGGATCAGATGCAGCGCATTCTGGTATGCTCGACGGAAGATGAGATGGTGCCATTTTTGAACGTTATGCCCCCACAGTTCGCCAGCCTCCGTATCGTGTAGGACGGTCCGCCCGTCCCCCAAGCAAAACATCAGCGCTTCGACAGGGGTACCAGCTAGTTCGTCAACTGCTGCCTCACACTCCTCCTTCTGCATCGTAGGCTCGTACATGTAGAGAAGCGGATGCCGTCCATCGTGGTAGAACATGATGCGTGGCTTTTGCATAGCGGATTCCTTTATTTGAGATGACTGATTTTGGGGTCAGGATTGATGAACTCCTATTTTGCCATGATGTTCTTCTAAAAGTCAAGAGGATACCCGTGTCAGATTCGAGAGGAAATGGTGAATTCTTCTCTTTTTTAGCTCTCTTTTCTGAGTAATTCCTGCTATAATTTACTTTATGTTGGTGGACGGCAAAGTGGAATAGAATCTGAAGAGTCACAGCACTATTGTGAGGCTGCCAAACTACATGGGCGAAAGGAGCACTATCATGGTCGATCAGAAGCACCTTCTCAATGACGAAGGGGTACAGAACTTCATCAAGAATGGGTATATCACAGTCCATCCCGATTTACCCGATGTCCACGAAGAAATCCACCGGGAGACTGCGGCAATATTTGAGAAAGAGGGAGACCCGCGGAATCATATCCTGCAAAAAGTCCCTGCGCTGTATCAAGTCTTTGCCCATCCGAATGTCCGCGGTGTACTGACTAGCCTTCTAGGACCGAATTACATGATGCACCCACACCGCCATGCACATATGAAGCAGCCGGGACAAAAAGGCGGTGCTTGGCATCAGGATGGCAGATCGAAACATTTCACAACGAAGGACCATGGGTGGCTTTTTGAATGGAGACGACACCATCGCTTCCGGTCTGTTTGGGCATGGTATTATCCGCAGGAGGTCACTGAAGATATGGGACCGACAGCGGTTATACCGGGTATGCAGTACTACGATCTGGAAAGCATGAGACACTACAACAGTGCCTACAGTGATCCGGGGATTGGTGCATTACTTTGTGGGAAAGCGGGCACGCTGACAATTGGTCATTATCATCAGTGGCACAGCAGTTGGGGAACAAACCGTAGCAACAAGAATCGTTACATGATCAAGTTTCTCCTCACCCGCACGGAAGAGCCGCAACAGCTCTCTTGGAACGCCAACGGCATTGCTTCGACGGATACGGAACTATCCACCGACGACGCACCGACACCCGGTCAAGAAGCGGTGTGGAAGCATGTGTGGGATTGGTTGAGCGGAGGCAATGAGGCAATGGCACAGAATGGAGACAGGAATGGAAACCACGTCTCTCAGTTGATTGACGCATTAGGCGATGCCTCTGCACCCGCTCGCCTGAATGCTGTTTATACCCTCGGAGCGATTGGTGAGCCTGCGGTAGATCCGCTGGTAGATGTACTACGGCAGACCGCTGAACCCGCTGAGATTACGGATGAGCCTATCTTAACCCATGCAGCGTATGCCTTGAGTGCGATTGACGCAACTGCTGTCCCTGCGTTGATTTCTGTGCTGAACGACGATGCGGCGTGGTGGGTGCGTGCAACCGCAGCGGATACCTTGGGGGACATTGGCACACCTGCCGCAGAAGCGGTTCCCGCGTTAATTCAGGCTCTGGATGATCCATCCGAGTGGGTCCGTCGCAATGCAGTGAATGCGCTAGGGACAATCGGTGAAGATATGGATGCATTAATAGTCGCTGTAAAAGATGACCACCCGTTGGTTCGCAGCAATGCGGTGAATGCGCTAGCGAGGATGTGCAAAGGGACCGATGAAGGGGTTGATGCCGCTAGCCGTGCGCTATCAACGGTGATGTATGACGACGAGTACGCTATCATCCGCGAGTACGCGATTAGTGCATTGGAAGAGATGTGATCTATGACCGACAGGGAATAACGATCGTTATTCCCTACAATACCTACAACCCCGTTCCTACTTGAGGATCAACATCTTGCGCGTGGCGGAAAAATCGCCCGCTGTCAGGGTGTAAAAGTAAACTCCACTTGCCACTTGTTCGCCAAGATTGTTTCGTCCATCCCAGTGGACTGTTTTTGACCGACTCTCGTAGGCAGATGCAATCCGATGCCCCACGTCGAGTGTACGGACAACATGACCGCCACTGTCATAGATGGTCAATGTCACGAAAGCATCCTCCGCCAACCGATACGGAATCCACGTCTCTGGGTTGAAGGGATTGGGGTAGTTTACTAACAGTTCCGTTTCTGTTGGTGTTAGGGATACTAAGAGTTGTTCAAGCACCACAAATCCTCGTTTCATGATTGGATCCCTAACTTCAAGCGACCTTGCGTCGATCAGCCAACCCTGAACCTCTACTGCCGTGAGCGTCTTAGGTGCTTGTGCGTGCGCTGCAGGTGCGGCTGCCGCTTCCTCAAACATGCCTGCAGCCAATACTAAATCCAGAATGCTAACAACCCCATCTCTGTTGACATCCGCTGCTAGATTGGTCCCTGCATTCCCGAGATCGGAGGCAATCAAGATTAAATCCAAGATATTTACGCTGCCATCGTTGTTGATATCCGCTGTAATCGGTGGGGATTCTGTATCGGAGATAGCGTTAAAGGTGACCAGTCCCTGAATGCCAGCAGCAGACACCTGTACAGTGTTTGTACCCAAGTTTGGTCCTAGCGTGAGTGTACTCTGTGCCCTGCCGTTTTCATCGGTTCGTGTGATTGTGGTACTGAGCGTACCACCACCTGTGACGATGGCAAACCTCACCGAAACCCCTATGAGCACAGAACCGTTCGCGTCCTGTGCTTCAACGACAAATGACTGAGATAGTGGTATAAGGGACGTGCCGTTTTGGTTATCGCCTGAGATTTTCAGCAATGCCGGATGAGCTCGGTTGTCAAATTCAACTGTGACTCCTCTGCTTTGGAGGGTTGGGATGTGGGTGTGGATAGATTGGTAACTCAAGGGATTGTACTGCACATTAACTGTGTCTCCACTCCCCAATCCTGTATTGGCTACTAGGAGGGAGAGGTCCGAAATGCTATTGTACTCAAGCCCCAATGTTTCTAGGTTGGTTAAGCCCGATAAGAACGATAGATCCGTGATGTTGGTGCCACCAAGATACAGCCATGTTAGCTGGGTCAAACCCGCCACAAGCGAAATATCTGCGATGTGGTTACCGGGGAGATGTAGAAATGTCAGGTTAGTCAGGCCCGTCACTGCTGAGATGTCTGTTATCAAGTTGCCCCCAAGCCCCAGCGTTTTCAAATTGGTTAGTCCCACTACTGCTGAAATGTCCGAGATGTTGTTATCCCAAAGAATCAGTTCTGTTAGGTTAGTTAATCCTGCCATGGGTGAGATGTCGGATATGGAGTTGTTGTCAAGGATCAGTTCTGTTAGGTTGGTTGCACCTTCAAGCCCGGTCAAATCGCTTATGTTGGCGTTTTGCGCTTCAAGGCGCGTCAAAGTTGCCATCTCTGACGGGGCCATCGGGGTGCCCGGTGCCTTATCAAGGGCAGCCTCAATCGCAGTGCGGAGGTTAGCGTCAGGAATGTCCACCGGAGCCCCCGCCACGGCGTTGAAGGTTAATGTGAGCCCTTCAGCAGATACCTCAACGGTGTTTGTTCCGAAGTTGGCTCCCAGTGTGAGTGTGCTCTCTGCCCTACCTTTATCATCGGTCGTGGTGTGCGTGACACTGAGAGTTCCACCGCCTGCGATGACGGTAAACATGACCGAAATCTCGCGCCGTGGACGTCCTGAGTTTACATCCCATACTTCAACGACAAATGGGACGGGTAACAGCGTATTGGGTAAGCCTGTTTGGTTATCACCTGAGATTTTCATCAGCGACTCAAGTGCTTCAGAAAACAGCAAAAAATCTATCTGAGTCATATTTCCACTGGTATCAACGACATCAACATGAATTGGATGCACAAACGAATTGCTGCTACTGTAAGAGGGGTTATGAGCAAATGGAACCATGCCGTCATAATCAAACTCAAGAACTGTCTCTTTTTTACCCCTTAATCCAAAACATGCCGTCACACTGTTGTCATTTGTAAGGCTGGTAGGTCCGTTGTATGGTGCAGTGTATAAGATCGCTTGGTGAAGCCCTTCTGAGTCGCTAACTTGGAGTCGAATTGGAATGCTTTTTGCGTCTGCCGGGTAGGTGCGCGGCGAAATGAGTTTGATGGTGGGAGCGGATAAGTCCTTAATTGGGGTATCGGGATTGAAGTAGGGATTCACAGACAAAAAATCGGCATGGCACATAGCTAACCGATCCCCTGATCCTGGACCATACGACATGAGGAACGAACCATCACGGAAATCGTGCAGCAATCCGAAGGCATGTCCTAACTCATGTGCGGTTAATCCAAAGTCCAATGTATCTGAAGCCATCACAAAACCGCCAACCTTACCCCACCGCTGTCCAGTGCCTCCTCCAGCCTGACCATCATTCCGGCGAAACCCACCATCAGTGCCCAGAACTATATAATAAAGATTGCTGTTCAAGTCAAATGTGCGCCTAACTTCGTCAAGTACCTTATCCTGCGTATAAGAACCTGTTTTAAAAAGAAAAAGGCTATTCAAAAGTTAATGTTTATGTTAAACCATTAGAGCAGTAAACTACTGACCTAATGAAAGGCCTAAACATGACTACACCAAAGTATCCTACAGATTTGACCGATGCCCAGTGGGACAAACTGTTACCCTATTTGCCAGAACCTTCACCCATAGGTAGACCTCTCAAGTGGGAGATGCGCTCAATTATCAACGCTATTTTCTATATAGTCAAATCAGGGTGTCAGTGGCGAATGTTGCCGCGTCACATGCCACCGTGGCAAACGGTCTATTCCCACTTCAGAAAGTGGAAAACTTTAGGGACATGGGTTATGATTCATCAAGCACTTCACGAGCAAACCCGTAGTGATATTGGCAAATCCCCGTCACCGACCGTAGCTATCATTGACAGCCAATCGGTCAAGACGACCGAACTGGCAGATAGTAGAGGGTTTAATGCGCACAAGAAAGTCAAAGGTCGTAAACGCCATATAGTCACCGATACAATTGGCATTCCATTGGGAGTCAAAGTCACTGATGCCAATGTCAGTGATAATCGAGTCGCAATAGAGTTACTAAACGAGGTCTTTAGTTGGCAGATAACGATTCAGTTAGTCTGTGCTGATGCTGGCTATCGCGGAGAATTAGGCGACTGGCTATATTTAACGCATCAGTGTCAATTGGACATTGCTCCATCTCTTGGGCAATCGGGATTTGTGGTCGTCCCATTACGTTGGATTGTGGAGCGCACCTTTTCTTGGTTCGGTTGGTTTCGCCGATTGACTTTGGACTATGAACGCTCGGCTGAGACCGCTGAGGCTATGGTGTATATTGCTTCCATTTACTTGATGCGGAACCGCATCAAATGACTTTTAAAACAGGTTCTAAGAAAAATAATGACTGTTAGGATACTGCCCAGCCACTCGATGCACCATCGGTTCGCCCTCAGAATCAGTTTCAACACGGAAGGTTTTGTTACCATACCCATGTGCACGCATCTGCTCCGCAAAGAAGATTTGAGACTTACGAACATGATCTTTCGCTCGTTGTTCCACGTCAGCGTGATACGGACGATCGTTGGGGAGAAAGTAGATCATCCGCACCGTGCGCGGTTCACCGACGTTCAAATGCGTTGTGTCGTCAAACTCGACTGTAACCCCTCTGCTTTGGAGCGCGGGAGCGTGGGTCTTGATAGATACGAAACTGAGAGGGTTGTCATTTACAAAAACCCTGTCTCCACTCCCCAACCCTGTATTGGCTACGAGGGGTGAGATGTCCGATATAGTGTTATAGGCAAGCCACAGTCCTGTCAAGTTGGTTAAACCCGCGACCGGCGAGATGTCCGATATGGCGTTGCTTTGAAGTATCAGCTCTATCAAATTGGTTAAGCCAGCCACAGGGGAGATGTCTGATATGTTGTTGTCCCAAAGCCACAACTGTCTCAGGTTCGTTAAGCCTGCTACCGGTGAGATGTTCGAGAGATTATTGCCCCCAAGATTCAGCTCTGTCAGATTGGTTAAGCCAGCCAAAGGGGAGATGTCCGTGAAGGCGTTGCGCTCAAGCCACAGTCCTGTCAGGTTAGTTGCGTGTTCCAGCCCGGTCAAATCGCTGATGTTAGCGTTTTGTGCTTCAAGTTGCGTCAAAGTTGCCATATCAGCCGTGGTGATTCTAACACCCTCCGCTTTGCCGAGGGCTGTCTCAACCGCAGCGCGGAGATTGGCGTCGGGGATGTCTACGACTTGTGCTGTTGCCGTCAACGGAAGGGTGAAGCACATCAACATCAAAAAGATAAAGCGAAGAAATTGTTTGTGCATATTCCTCCCCAAGTCGAGATATGAACCTCGACCTACAGGCTATCTCTCGGTATTGGACCGAGCAGGAGGGTCGGGCAAGTCCGAGAGGATCCCGTGACCGGGGATGCTCGACCTACGTGCTGTTAAATATCAACACGCTTTAGCTACTTGCGTTAATTAAGCGTGTTCTAAGAGTCCGCCGGCATCCAGTACACGCCAAAACGTGTAGTCTGCGTGGTGGACAATTGTGTTCTCTAAGCTGCGGACAACTAACTCACCCTCGCCCGAATGGGCACCGGCTGTGTGCGCGACCACCTCCGGAAGCCCGACGGTCAGGCAGACGTGTACACCGTAGCCCGGATGCCGAATTGATGGGAACCCAGCAGTGCTTGGCGATTCTCGCCAGCGGGCTTGGTTTTCTGGATCGAATTCCCACGGTTTGCCCACATCATGGCACAACGCGCAGGCAATCAGGAGATCGCGGTCTAGCCCAAGTTCGGGAAACATCGCCGTCAGTTCGTCGCCTATTCGCATGGCAAGCAGCGTGACTCCACGGATATGATGGGTCTGGGTTCCCCGCTTGAGTGGCGGTGTGTCCGGATTACCCGACGCACGAATTTCGTCAATGGATGTGAATGAACTCTTCCCGAGGGAGTAAGCCCACGCATCAATAACCTTATTCCGCAACGTTTCGTCGCTGATTTCGTTCACTTCGGGCAATGAGCGAACCACCGATTGTCGTAACTCTTCAGAAATTTGCATGATTTTCTCCTATAGAAGTTGTTAGGTTCTGTTGACATTTCATCGTAATCAGATAATCGAGAGGTGTGCACAGACACATGGTCCTTTGTAGGGGTTGGGAAACCCAACCCTTTGGTCACACATCATAGACGATTTTGAATCTCTGTAGGTCGATTTTGGAAAATCGACGGTTGGGTGTCGAGATATGAATCTCGACTTACAATCAACTCAACTCGTATGGTTTGGGGTTCCAACCCGCGTTGGTCAATGGGCGAGGGGATCTCGCCCCTACGATTACGGATAGTTTTACATAAATGTCAACACGCCCTAGCTACCAATAGGGCTATTTATGGTAGATTTTAGAATTAATTAGATATTGTGAACGAGCCCCGATCTATCGGGGTTGGCTGGCAGAGTTACGGCACACGGCGTGTGCCTACTACTTTTAACGTCTATTTATTTTTAGAATTCACCATAGTTCTCAGTTTTCCCCCTATCTGAGCGATGCGTCGGGATCCGGAGATCCCTCCCACAGGAGAACTAAACGACCCTGAGTTACCCAAACCGTGTTCTGAGGTTGTCTCAAAAGCGGTAGAAGTTGCACTGTCTACTCTCATGGGAGTTATCACACACCCTCTCAGAACATGGAAAAGTCGATTTCCTTCGCTGTGATGAATTCTAACAAGGTTGGAACGCCTTCCTCTGTTTTCTGGATCCCACGTTTGATCGCAGGGATAATCTGGTCCGGGGTTTCCACCCGCTCGCCGTAGCCGCCGAATGCCTTTGCCATGTCCGCGTAATTTCCAGATATGTCCGTGCTGCGATATTTCTCAGTGGAGAGCTGCATAATCGGCAATTCGATCGCCATGGAGAAGTTGTTAAACAGGACTGACAAGATAGGGATCCCCGCTCTGACGGCGGTCTCGAAATCCATGCCTGTGAAGCCGATGGCAGCATCGCCCCAGATGTTGATGCACAGCTTGTCTGGCTCTGCCAGCTTCGCGCCCATCATCAGTCCAAGTCCATATCCTAGCTGCGTGGTTTTGCCCCAGCCGATATAGGACAGCGGCGTGACCGATTCCCAGAAGGGTGAAAGCTGATCGCGCGGACTCCCGGCGTCATGGGTGATAATGGTGTTTGCCACATCCACCGTGTCCATCAGATCTCGAATCACCCGGTAAGGGGAGAGAGGAACCTCGTTGGAGGTCAGTTTGGGATTCCATTGTGCTAGCCATTCCTGCCTGACCGTTTGAATCTCCTGCGTCACCCCCTCACGACGACCTCGCGAGGTGCCGTTCAGACGTCCACGGATTTCATCAACCAACGCCTCCAGGGTCAGGCGAGCGTCCCCAACCAAGGCGTGTTCCACCGCTACATCCTTGTTAAGATCTGCCGCATCCAGCGTAGCTTGAATAATTGTTTTGCCTTTCGGCATGGTCGGTGCGTAGTTGGTGATGCTGAAGCTGCACCCGATCCCGAAAATTACATCGGCGTTTTGCAAGAAGTGATGGACAGGTTTCGGCAGAGATCGACCGCCGGAACCGAGAGACAGGGGATGGTTTTCAGGAAAAGCACTCTTGCCACCAAGACTGGTGGTCACGGGTGCCTCTAGAAGCTCCGCAAGTTCCCTTAAAGCGTCCCACCCTTTGGCATAATGGACACCCTGTCCAGCGTAAAGCACAGGTCGTTTTGCCTCTAGCAAGACATCAGCAATCTTTGGAATCGCGTTGGGATCTGGTCCCGGGCGCGAGACCGGGGCGGGTTGGTAATTCAAGGGTTCGGAAATTTCCTCCCCAAGTACATCTGCGGGAAACTCCACTAGTGCAGGACGGGGTCTGCCATTTTTCACTTGGGTGAAGGCGCGTCTCAGCGCATCAGGCGTTGCTTGGGGTAGGATGACCTGCTCACAGGACTTGGTAACGTGCTGGAAGTTGAGGAAGGAATTGAAGTTGGGAGGAACATTGGTCAAGGAACGCGAGTAGCCCATTGGCAATACCACGATTGGCACCGAGTCGCCATAAGCCTGTGCGACCCCACCGAAGGCGTTTTCCGAGCCGGGACCGCTCTGCATACAAAACACCCCGATTCGTTCGCCGGAAGACACACGACTAAACGCGTCTGCCATGTGGAGTCCAATGCGTTCTTGGCGGACGATGATTGGGCGGATTCCCACAGCGGCTGCAGCATCGATGATTGGATTGACCGGATAGGCAAATAGGTATTCCACACCTTCAGCCTTCAAAATTTGGGCAACAGCATCAGCAACTTTCATAAAGTCTCCTTATTTTAGCGTGAGTTTATCACGGAAAATTATACATTTGATGCTCGGGTCTCTCTGTCAAGTAAGGCAGATAAAACCCATTCATCCGATTCTGATTTTGAATACTATTGGGACTCTCTGATTTTTCCACTTGTGTCGGGCAGAGGGGATTGCGGATGCATCGCTCGCGCCTCCGCCCGGAAGTCGAGTCCTTTTTGACCCAGTGCTTGCAATTCCTCTGGGCTGCCATCAAACCATTCTTTCAGTCGTCGTCGGGCGATGTGGACATGCAACACCTCATCTGCCCAGTCAAAATCCTGAAGGGTTGTCATCAGGGGGTGGCGAGCGGTGTCGCGGCAAAACTCGAACTCTTCACGCTTGCCGGGCGGGTATTTCATGAGACCGGCTTCGACGCCGAAGAGCATAGCGTATAATTCCAAAGGATCCATCTTAAAAAGATAGGCAGACTCCCAATCGCGTATCGGCATTGCAGAACGTTCATCGAAAATATCCTCGGCGGCAGCTTCGCCAAAGACGGAATGGCGCATTTCGTCCCAGAGGTGGCGGGAGATATCGGCATAGAACTCCCACGGCTGTTCTTTCATTTCATACAACACAAATCCCAACGCTTCGGCAATCGTGGTTTCTCCGAGACGGGTCGCAATCATCTGCATCAATCGTTCTTCCACCTGTTTGTTGTCCACGTGGATAATATCCCACACACGCGGAAAAGTATCATCGCGGGTGAGCTGCTTCGGGATTAGATATGGGGTTATCGCTCGGTTGGGGCAGAGCGCATCAAAATTCACTTCGCCTGTACCATCAATGCCTCCTGCAGCCGCAAGCAAGTTATGGAGCGTCGCGTTCCAAGCCTCCGCTTCCGCTTCTTTTTCCGGCGTATTGACAACGTCGTGATAAGCGGTCTCTAGCAGACGCAGCCCGTCCTCCACTTCGGCAATGACGGTTTTCAGGATGCGCACCGTGGGATAGTCCGCCAAACCGTTGGTTTCGTTAACATACCTTTGATATGCATCCAGAAGTGCGGGTTTGAACACCTTTGTCAACCCCGCCAATAGTTCGACGGTATTTGCCGCGTAGGTTGCCTCATCGAAAACGATTTGTAAGGACGCATCAGGGTCTTGATACGCTTTTGTCTTGGAAACGCGCAGTTCAGGCAATCGGGCTTTGAACTGAGAAGCGTGCTGTGAGTCTTCATATTGGAGTCTTGTCAGCAACACCTTGACATCTCGTTCTGGTGTGCTGATGATATGGGCAGCTTGCAGAAACATCAATCGTTCTGCCGCGTAGGCGAAACGATGGATTCGGGCGGCGCATTGATCAACGCTGAATCCCCTCTGTGTTGCATTCTGCAAGCCTGCGTATTGATAGGTTCGTTTCATCCTGTTTACTCCTCATTGCGTTTAAATAGTTTGATGCCCACTTTGACGCTCCAAAAACGCCTCCACTTCCTGACGGGTGGGCATAACAGGCAGCGTTCCCAAACGGGTGACAGCCAACGCACCGGCTGCATTGGCGCGACGGATAGCGTCTACAAGCGGCAGCCCTTCCGCTACGGCGACAGATAGTGCGCCGGAGAAAGCGTCTCCTGCTCCGGTTGTGTCCACCACATCCACTGAGAAACTCGGGACGTGAATCGTGTCGTCCGGCGTTACAAGCAACGCGCCCTGTGCCCCCCGATGTAACACGACAGCACTCGGTCCCATTCCGAGCAGTTCACGCGCAGCCCGTTCCGCTGTTGTGTCATCCGAAACGGGATAGCCCACCAAGGTCTCTGTCTCCTGCTCGTTGGGTGTCAGAATCGTGCAGTCTCGCCAAGTTTCGGGGGTGTAGGGACGGGCGGGACCAGCGTCCACAATCACCGGAACGCCGTAATCCACTCCCAATTGTACGGCAGCCGCCACAGCGGGTTCGGGAACTTCAAAGTTGACCAAGATAGCGTCTAGCGTATCTTGATGCAACGCCAGGGCCTGTGCCACATCGTTGGGGTTCAGATAATCGTTAGCTCCCAAAACCCCTAAGATGGTGTTTTCACCGTCAGCATCAATCATTGCGATGCCCACACCGGTCGAGGCTTCTGGGTGAATCGCGACGGCATCCACATCAACGCCTTCCGCTTGCAAGGCAGCCATCTCCATGCGTCCAAAGTCGTCGTCTCCGATGCAGCCGAGCAGCACTGCTGCCCCTCCTGCCCTTTGCACAGCGACTGCCGCATTAGCCCCTTTTCCTCCGGGACCGATTTTAAAATTGTCTGCCAGCAACGTTTCTCCCACAGCGGGCAAGCGTGGTGTTTGCACCGCCAGATCTATGACAACGCTACCGATGACAGCAATCTGTTTCATGCGTCTATCTCCCATACATCAGGTCATCTTTAGAATCTGTGTAACCACTTCATTGGGATCAATTTCTGTCATACACAGATGCGGCTGATCCTTCCGCATACAATTCCGCTTATAACAGGGACGGCATTCTACTGGCTTCTCAATAATTTCGTGGTTTTCGCCATAGGGGCCGTGACGTGTCGGGCTAGTGGGACCAAATAGGGCAATTGTCGGTGTCCCCACAGCTGCTGCGATGTGCATGGGACCGCTGTCGCAGGTCAGGTAAAGGTTGCAACTTTCGATCAGGGCACCGAGCTGCATCAACGTTGTCTTTCCAATCAGGTTAATCGCTTCCACTTTTGTAATTTGCGCTAACGCTTCACCGAGCGGGATTTCAGCGGTTGAACCTGTCAGCAGTATCCGCGCCTCGAAACGTTTTTGGATTTGCGTTATTACGTCCGCAAAATTTTCCAAGGACCAACGTTTTGTCTCCCACGTGGTGCCTAGATTGACCCCGATCAGATGCTCCTCAGAGGAGATCCTGTGCGTTGCAAGTATCTGATGCGCTGCGTGACGGTCTGCGTCCGTGTGCCAAAGTTCCAATTTTGCGTTTGATCCGTGGATATCAATTAACTCTAGCACGCGTAGGTAACGGTGAACTTCGTGGAGATCCGTCTGATCCGAGCAAGCACGCGTTAGCAGGATACCTCGCCCACTTACATTCGATCCAATCCGTTCAGGGATGCCCGCCAGAAATGGGATCAATGCGTTACGAAAGGAGGTTGGGTGAAGGACAACCGCAAGATCGAAGTCTGACCGGCGAATCTCGCTCACTGATTTCCAGAAAGATGGCAAACGGCTGAGCACCCTCCCCTTGTTGTCAACGATTACTTCATCGATATACGGGTGGGTCGCCATCAAGTCCGCAACGAGTGGACGAATTAGTAGCGACAAGTGGGATTGGGGATACGCGATTTTCAGTGCCCTTAACGCCGGCGTGAGCAGTACCATGTCCCCGACCCAGCCGCCGGTTTGGGTGACAAGAATTCGATTGCTCAACGAATTTTCCTTGATAGAGTAGGACTTGTGCAGTTGAACGCTCGGAGCCTCCGTTCCGACCCCCTCTAACTCCCCCACCCCCCTTTATCCCCCCGCAAGCAGGGGGAGGGAGGGAAGAAAGCAATGAACGCGCTACTACAAACTGAAGTGCATAACTCCTATAGAGATTGACAACGCGAGTCGGGATTGGTCTAGGTGGACTTATTGAATTGGTACAGACCGACCGATTCGGGCAGATTCATAGAGGGCATCGAAGATTTTCGCAACAATTAACACCTCCTCCGCTGGCACAGGCGACGGCAATCCTTCACGAATCGCTTTGTGGAAGGACTCAAATTCCCCTAGCAGACCGGTAAGGAGTTCCGGTTCGTAGTCAATCATTTCGTCCCCTTTATCCCTATAAATGTGTGCGGGACTATATGTCGCACCGGCTCTGTCTCCCATAAAGAAGGTCTGCCCAGTATTTTCAATGTGAGATGCCCACGCGGTTTCCAGCGTCACGGTTAAGCCGCCTTCAAAGCGGATAACGCCCATCGCAAAATCTTCGACATCGAATTGGGCGGGGGTCCATGACCCCCACGGGTTAATCACATCGGCTTGATGTCCAAATTTCTGTGCGATCGATCCAAATGCCTCGATCGGTTTCGGAGCACCGATCATCCACAACAACACATCAAGGATATGCACTCCGATGTCAATTAGGGGACCGCCTCCCGCTATTGATTTCGTGATAAACGATGGTGAAGCAGGCACACCCCGTCGTCGCATTGCCATTGCGCGAGCGTAGTAAATATCGCCGAAGAATCCATCTTCATATAGCTTGCGTAAGGTCCGCGCTTCTGCCCCAAATCGTGATTGTAACCCAATCTGAAGCACTTTTCCCGACGCCTTCTGGGCATCGACCATCGCCTGACCGTCAATTGCATTCCCTGCGATCGGTTTCTCGCAGATTACATGCTTTTCCGCTTCAAGTGCCGCGATTGATGGAGGGGCGTGAAAATTGTTCGGTGTGCAGACACTGACAGCATCCAACTCAGGCATTGCGACGAGGGCGTTGTAGTCAGTGAAGACCTGTTTGATGTCGTGTTGTTTCGCAAAATTCTCCGCACGCTGTTGATCAATATCACAGACGGCGATTATTGAGACACCTTCGACATTTCGGTGTCCCGGCAGATGTTTGCCCCCGGCAATTCCGCCTGCGCCGATGATACCAACCTTAATCTCTTGCATTATGATTTTCCTCTTTGGTGGCTTACGCTTTCTAGTTTCTCGCACATCCTTCCATTAACAGGACTTACGCATTTCAGCGCGGAGCAAGATGCCCCGCCTACAGACTTGTGCATTTCAGCATAGGTGGTGCGGGGCAAGATGCCCCGCCTACAGTTGGCTGCGTAAGTCCTAATTAAGTCAGAAGTCGTATGCAATTTCAATCCGCTCTGTGCATGACCACGCCCTTCGGATTCTCAAAGGCGTCAATCCAGAGATGACACCACTCCGCATGGTCGAGCATCACACTGTCAGGATCGCGTTGGCTGCGCACGACAAAGTCCGGATGTCCCGTTCTGCCCGTGTGATGACCGATTGGGTGGTAGCGCAGATCTATTGACCAGCGGCACTTGTCCGAGCGGTTGGGCATCCCACGATGTGGCGTGAAGCGGCTCATCAGTACCAGATCGCCCTTGTAGCAGACCATAGGCACCGGCTCAACGGCTGGTAGAACTTCGGGGACAATAGTTGTTCCACCTTCGGGTTGATGCCGCAAATATCCGCCCTTGACCACGCCGGGCAAAATCTCTAGACACCCCATCTCGGCGGTCGCATCACCCAATGGCAGCCAACAAGTGATGATGTCCGAGCCTTCTGCCTCCGGCATGATAACGCCAGCGTCTTGGTGCAAGGGACCGATGTGCGAGGCGGGATCGCTGTCCTCATAGTACCGGATTGGGGGTGTGGGGCGCAGGTGTTGAATCGGATTGCAGATGATTTCGGGTCCAACGAGCGATTCGATGACATTGAGCAGGTTTTTATTGTGCAGAAATTCAAAGACCGCCTTGCCCCGGTAGTTCATGATGTCAAGACCGCTGCCAATCTCTTTGCATTGTGCGAACAGCTGTCCGTAGCGGGTTTCAAACGGTTCATTTTTACACAGGTCTTCGATCTTCCCCTCTGCCTTCAGTTCGTGTGCCCGATGATCGATGAATTCGGATATCTCATCAATTACCGGCTGCAAATCCTCATCGGTGAGGGCATTCTTGGCGATAAGGACGCCGCGGGCGTGAAATTCTTCAATCTGTTCAGTTGTCAACTCCATAGTGTTCCTCCGAATTTAGATTATGGCGATTCTAAATACGATTTGCATTCCTTTCTAATGAACCCTGACTAACTTGCGAAAGCTGCGAACCTCTCTAGGCGGAGAAAGAGTTCGACCGTAGGCGGCCCAAGAAACCTCCCCCACGTATATGTCTCCGCGTGAATCAATTGCTATACCGTGAGGCGAGATAAATTGTCCAGGTCCCTCCCCGCGCCACACATCGCCCAATCGCGCGAGGCGATGACCGTCCAGATCGTGAATGGTGACGCAGCCGCCAATGTTGGGATAGTCGGCGTTCACCTCAAGTTGGGTCGGAACTTGACCGATGTAGACTAGGTCGTCTTCGATGTGCAGCCCGCAGGGACGGTGCAGATTGTTCCATTGGTCTAGGTAGCGACCACCCTCATCGAATATCTGTACACGGTGACTCTCCCTGTCAGCGATATATACTTTGCCGTCGCTGTCGGTGCAGACGCTGTGCACCAAGTTGAACTGCCCCGGATCGGTTCCATACTCTCCCCAAGAAAATAGATGCTTCCCATCGGGGGAAAACTTGTGCACTCTGGCATTACCGTATCCATCCGATATGTAGAGTTCATCAGTTTTCGGGTCGAAGGCTACCTTGGTCGGCCGGTTAAAGGGTTGCCCGCTATGAATTGGCGCGGGTTCGCCGGGCGTGCCAATAGTCATCAAGACTTCGCCATCGGGGGTACATTTCCGTATTGAATGATCGCCGTCGTCCACACAATACAGCATTCCATCGGGGCCTACAGTAACGCCGTGGGCGCGGGTAAACAGATCTTCTCCCCATGAGGCGACAAAGCTGCCGTCCTGCTCGAAGATTATCATGGGATGCTCACCCCGATTGAATACATAGACGCGATCTTGTGAATCTACCACGACATCGGCAACCTCCTTAAAACTCCAACCTTCGGGCAACTTCGCCCAATCCGCCAATTCCTCGTAGATATAATCTTCAGCACCAAGTCTTGTTGCCATGCTTCGCCTCCCTTACATGTGTGTCGTTCTGACCTTGTGGAGGTCTCAGAAATCCTCCAAACCGAACCGATAACCACGAATCTGCGCCATCGGTGCATCGTCGTTGATGTAGTTGACGGCTAGGAATTTTCCCCGTTCGTACTCGACCCAAGCAGCGTAACCGCTATCGGCACCGAGGTTATTGGCGTCGAGGTCTAATGGGAGCAGCAAGCCTTTTTGGGTTGCTTTATCCGGGTTGAATGCGCTTTCCAGCGGCTCCAGAAATGCAAAGGTGTGCACCGATGAACCACCTGCGGCGACAATCACTTCATCGTCTGTTGCCAACTCACTGGGCCCCGGCTGCCTACGGGCGATAAACGCCTCGTTAGCGGGGACTCTTGGGATAACAATTGTTCGTCGTGCTAGCCGTTTCCCCCAAGTTTCCTCGGACATGTCAACGCGCCAACAAGAACGCAAGCCGAAACGTCCGGTGATTAAGATAAGCCCATCTTGCGTGAGTCCTGCGACCGGCATACCGTGAGCGGCAGGGTTCAAGGTGTCGTAGGGACCTTCCCACCGGTAACCACTGTCCTTAGAAATCATCTTCTGTAACGGACGTCCCAAATCTTCTCGTAGATAAACGACCAATTCTCCATTGGGACAAGCCACGATGGTGGCTTCGCCGAGCCCGTAATCGGGACTGTCGAAGATGGTCAGTGGAGCATCCCATGTCTGTCCCTTGTCGTGGCTTGTTGTGATATTTTGGATACTCTGTCCAGTTTTCGGATTGGTGACGTTGCTCGGAAGCAGCCAGCGTCCATCGTCCATCTCCGTAACTATATCCGGGCAGATACCTTTGACCGGGGTTGGGATCGGATCCGACCAGCTTTCTCCATCGTCATCGCTGAACCAGAGCACAATGTGGCAGTTCGCTTCTCCTTCGCCCCACTCACCCGGCGGAAAGAGATAGGTATCACAGAGCAACAGAATCCGTCCGTCTTTGAGTTGCTGGATTTTGGGACAGTTCCATGTCGTCAAGACACCGGTCGATTTATCTTCATCGCGAATCACCCGTGCTTCGGACCACGTGTGTCCCGCATCGTCGCTGATTCTGACGATTAAGCGACAAAATTCGCTGGCGACGTGACCGTTGCTTTCGCGATAGGTCAAGATAATTCTGCCGGTTTGGGAACGGCAAATATAGGGAAAACATTCATAAATGTCATCGTTTCGTGCAATGGTGAATTTCTCGATTGCCATATCTACCATCCTGTCCAATAAATTATGTGGGACTTACCAATTTACGAGGGATCGCGTGATTTTATTCTAAGTATCTCCTGCAACTTCTCATCCCGTTCTGCGATAAGTGCGCTCGCCTTTCCCGGTGGATAGTCGTAAAAGCCGGAACCGGTCTTTGCACCTAATTTCCCTGCTGCGACTAAATCCTGAAGCACTTTCGGAGAATCGGTTGCATTGCTCATGGATTTAGCAACATAGCTTCCAACTGTGTTGAAAATATCAAGCCCTCCGAGATCCGCAATTTCTAACGGACCGAGCAATGCCCAACGTAATCCCAATCCATGTTTCATCACCGCATCTATGTCGGCGGGTGATGCGATTCCTTCTTCGACAAGATGTAATGCTTCGCGCACGACGGCAAATTGGAGGCGGCTGGCGACAAATCCGGGGACATCTTTCTGTACTAGAATTGGTTGCTTCTGCATCTGTTTCGCCAAATCCATTAGGACTTCACAGGTTGCATCGGAGGTCTCCTTGCCTTTAATAATCTCCATCGCCGGGACGATCTGTGGTGGATTGAAGTAGTGCATCCCTGCAAATCGCTCAGGGTGGGAAACGGCTGTGGCAATCTGCGAAATGCTTAAGCCCGAAGTATTTGTTGTAAAAAGCGTCTTTGCGTCGCAGATTTCATCCAGTTTCCGAAAAATGTCCTGTTTTACTTCCAGATTTTCAGCAATCGATTCCGAGATGAGGTCAACCTGTGCGAGTTCCGCCAAATCATGGGTGGTATAAATTTTTGCCTCTGCGGTGTCTGTCTCTGTCTCAATAGAGGCAACGTTAGATCGGATACGCTCCAAGGCGCGCTGCATCCCCGCCTTACTCCTGTTGTACAGAATGACAGTATAGCCAAACTGCGCGAAGATTTCCGCTACACCCGCTCCCATTGTGCCTGCACCGACGATGCCAATTTTTTTAATGTGTTCAGTGGTCATGCTTTATCCCCCTGCTAGCACCGCTTCGATCGCCTGCAATTCTGCATCCGTCAATCGCCAACCCTGCCCTCCAACGTGCTCAGCGACCTGTTCAGGGGTTTTCGCGCCGACAAGGACGCAGGTGACTCCCGAAAACCGCAACTGCCAGCCAATTGCTAATTGAATGAGTGTGAGATTCCGTTCTTGAGCGATGGCTTGCAGTTTTTTTGCCTTTGCCAAGTTTCGTCGAAATTCCTCTCCCTGAAATCGGGACATCCCCGAACGTTCATCATCCGCTGGGAATTGATGGTCAGGTGTGTATTTGCCTGTCAGCAACCCCTTAGCTAACGGACTGTGCGGGAGGATACCGATACCATGCGCTTCACAGTGAGGCAGTATTTCTGCTTCAATCTCACGATCAAGCAAGTTATAACGCGGCTGAAGAGAATGAAAAGGCGCGGTTTGAGCGGCGAGTTTCATCTGCTCAACGTTGAAATTAGAGACGCCGATGTAGCGCGTTTTGCCTTCTTGACGCAATTTCTCCATCATTTCCATGCTTTCATCAACCGGGTACTGTGGATTCCAACCATGGATTTGATAGAGGTCTACGTGGTCTGTTTGTAAATCGCGCAGACTATTCTCCATCGCACGCTGGATGCCATCCGGCGAATAGTCCCGGCTGACCTTTGTGGCGAGAAAAACCTGCGCCCGTCGTCCGTCCTTCAACGCCTTGCCGATGATTGCCTCCGATACACGGTACGATTGTGCGGTGTCGATGAGTGTAATGCCGTGGTCAAGCACCGCGTGCACTGTTGAAATTGCCGCTCCTTCATTGACTGCGCCCATTGCCCCGCCAATGGGCCACGCCCCGAAACCGATTACGGATACATGGTCTCCATCTTTTCCCAATTGTCGTTTTTCCATCTGTCTGCCTCCTGCAAGTGTCTAATCAAGGATTTGTTTCACGTTTTTCTTGGTTCAAGCATTTTAGCACACCGTTGATTTTTATGCGAAAGAAAATCCACGTTTCCTTCCCTCTGAATTAGGATTTACAGGATTGATTTTAGCCTCTAGGGTCGATTATTCTACAAATCCCAATTCTGACCATTGACATCGTCATTGACTCGATTTCGATATTTATCTTATCATATCAGATGCTAAAAGTCACATCATTCCACCTCACGATACACTTGAAGCTCTGTGGATTTCTTTTGTATTCAAATCTCCGTTGGGGTATAATACTAGACAATTTGGAGTAAACGTTTCTTATTTCGTTTTATGTTTTAGACATTACGGTTTTCGTTGGAGAAGCGATGAAAGTTAAAGTTAAATATTTTGCAGTTTTACATGAAGAGTTAGATAGAGACGAAGAAGATATGGACCTGCCAGAGGGGGCAACCGTGAGGGTTATTCTGGACCGTCTTGAGGCGGAGTGGCCCGAAATCGCAGAATACTACGATGTGATGCAAACGTCTGTGAATTGGGAGTATGCCACGCCAGATAGTGAACTTTCTGATGGCGATGAGGTCGCCTTCATTCCACCTGTGACTGGAGGTCGAGATGTTTAAGATTACCAGTGATGAGATTGAATTGGGAGATGTGGTTCGTGCGGTTGAAGCGGGAGATGCCGGGGCGATTGTCCACTTCTTGGGCGTTGTGCGCAACAACACGGAGGGCAGGGAGGTCTCCTATCTTGAGTACGAAGCCTATCCACCGATGGCAGAAAAGAAGATGGCGGAAATTGCACAGGAGATCCACGAAAAGTGGGGACTAGATCGTGTCGCCATGATTCATCGCGTGGGGCGACTGGAAATTGGTGAGGTCAGTGTTGCAGTCGCCGTCGCCTCTCCGCATCGTAGGGAGGCGTTTGAGGCATGCCATTACGCGATGAATCGGCTCAAACAGATTGTGCCCATCTGGAAACGCGAGGTCTGGACAGATGGTGAGGAGGAATGGGTGAAGCCCGATCCCGTTTTCTTCAAGTCGGAAGCCTGAGGTTCGTGCTTGAAAGTTAAGGGGCAGAAAGGGGTCAAAAATGCAGATGACATTGAGAGTTTTCGCCGCTATCGGCGCGGTGATAGTGGGGATCTTTATCGTGGGGTGCGGCGCTGACGATGAAGAAGATTCACCTGCCCCAGCTGTAAAAAAGGAACCAGAACCTGCTTTCGGGGTGGATGGAGATACATACCGAAACCGTCGGTTGTTCAAAGTCTCTAACCTGCCCATTGATGATTGGACAGTCAAGGAAGTAACCAAGGCAGTCGAGGGAGAAAACGGGGAGAATTTCATCGGCTGGGTCCCTTTGCCTTTGTCATTATATACTACAATATACACGCGCGGGGAGGACTTTATACACGCGCGGGGAGGACTTTTTCTTCGATCAGGTGTCCAACGGGGTGATTTCCCTTCTATTGATGCAACCGACTTCAGAGGAGGATTTTGTCAATACCTTGCCGGAGGCATTTGCGAATCAGATCCCTTTTATTTATATTTTCATTGAACTGCAAAGTGGTACTGATTTCGATTCTTCCAAAAACGCTGGCGTACACATCCTAGAATCATTCACGCCCCCCTTTGACTGGGAAGATAAGATGCATGAGGTCACCAATCAAGGGGCAATCTTTTCCAAAGTAGGACTTACGCAGTTGAACGTTCAACCCCTTGTAGTTCAGTGACTCATTACCGGACAATACGACTCACGACGCCCGATGAATCGGGCAACTACAGTGGTTTGTAGTAAGTCTCGAACTCTCGGAACGGAGGCGATTTATCGCCCGTACCCCCTCTAACTCCCCCGCAAGCGGGGGAGAATCCGTAGTTCGGCGATTCATCTCAATGCCCGATGAATCGCCGAACTACAATCTGAAGTGCGTAACTCCTATCCAAAGATCGCCGTCACGGTTATTTCTGGGAAATCGTATTGAGTGCAGAAAATCCACCATTTTTCAACGAACAGATCCTTGACACTGAAAGCAAAGCCAAACAATCCTTCTTTTTAAGTCGCTTAGAAAACAACCGCTTTATCTATCGGCTTCTGTTCTGGGCACCAACCGACCAATACGATACGTATGTGTCCGTTTATGATAAAATTGTATCTTCTGTCGAATTTCGACTTTAGAAACGACAAAAAAGAAAGGGGTCAAAAATGCAGATGACACTGAGAGCTTTTGCTGCTATTGGTGTGATGATAGTAGGGGTCTTTATTATGGGGTGCGGCGGTGACGAAGAAGAAGATTCACCGGTTCCAACCGTGGAGCAGAAACCTGCACTCACCTTCGGACTTGATGGGGATACATATCGAAATCGACGGTTGTTCAAAATCTCTAACCTGCCCGTTGATGATTGGACAGTCAAGGAAGTAACAAATAAAGTTCGAGGCGAAGAGGAGGATCTTCCAGGTACGATTAACAACGAAACGATTTCCCTTCTATTGATGCAACCGACTTCAGAAGAGAATTTTGCCGATACCGTGCCGGAGGCGGAGGAAAACGAGATCCCCTATATCTATATTTCGATTGAAGTACAGAGCACTACTGATATAAAATCGTCTAGGGAGGTAGCACTAGTCCTCCTAGAACAGACTGGAGTTCAGAAGGAGGAGGTAACAAATCAAGGAGCAATCTTTTCCAAAGATCGCCGTCACGGTTATTTTTGGGAAATCACATTTAACGATATTGATTTTAAAGTGAAACAATCCTTTTTTGTGAGGAGTTCAGAAGGTAGCCGTTATATTTATAGGCTTCTATTTGTATCGCCGATTGGCCAATACGATGCCTATGTATCTGTCTATGATAAAATTGTATCTGCTGTTGAATTTCGACTTTAATCGGGCATCCTTACAACTCTGCCACAACTTCCATTCCCACCCGGTGCTCCGGTTTGGTCTGTTTAGTTGAAAGCAGGCGATAGTTGAATCGTAGTAGCAGATCTGTCACCTTCCGAATTTTATAATCCGCAGTGGTGCGGACTTCATGGCTCATCCCTTCGTAGAAGTTATATCGCGTAAAAGGGATGCCGCCTTCGCTATTCCCGTGGTTGAGTCGATAGGTAAAGTCAAATCGTCCTTTGCTGATAAAGGAATAGGTTAGTCGATTCTCCAACGAGAAAGTTCGGGTTCGGGCTTCCGGCGCGTCATCAAGATGTTCACGATCGGCAGTAAATTCGTGGATGCCGGCAACGCCAAACTGTAAGACACGACTGAGTTCGTAGTTGAATTCAAGCGTGTTAGTGCGCTCAAACTGCGTCAAATCGGAAATCGCTGCTGACGCGTTTCCCTCCGGATCGAGTTCAGTAAACTGTTCATTTTCCCGACGCTGTTCCCATTTTGCTTTGAATGAGAGTTTCGACGTTGGGTTCAGCGTGAAGTCCACCTCCCAATCCCGGCTGTGTCGCCGCCGCTCCCGGCTATTAATCCGCTTGTTAAGGAGACGGTTGGTATCATATCCGAGATCCAAACTGAATAGCGGCGAAGGGGAAAAGTCGAGTCGATACCGCTGATTGATTCGCCCAAAAATCGTGCGTTCGTTTCGCAGGTTTCGCAGCAGATAAAGACTTGCTGGATCCGGATCTTCCTGTTCCTCCGTTATATTGACAACAGCCTGACCACGGATAGCATTTGCCAACCATACTAAGTTGCCTTGAGTTTCGGTGTGCGCGGATCTATCGGTTGTGTTACTCCTCCGACGTGACGTGAAGCGGCGGGGCTGAAAACGCAGGCTCAACTTCATATCAATTGCAGAGACAGGCTTGTCTTCGACGTTCTGGATGAATTTGATATAGTCTCCCTCCTCGAAATCTTCCCGGTAATGCAGATCGTCAATTTTGACATAATGTCCCTCGCCCGGCTTGATTTCCCGTCCTGTGAACGGATTGAAGTTTGTGAAAATTTCACGCCGTTCCGTCGCCAACTTCTTGTCGAGTTCATAGGTGAGTTGCCCGTCCAATGCTCGGTTAAATGGCGTGAGGCGCATTTCAATATCCGCTAACTGTGTCCTTGAATCGGAACTCTGTCCTCGCTGTGCTTTGAACACCCGTCGAGAGATATTTGTTGAGATGTTTGCCCACTTGCGGGGTTGAGAAAAGAGACCTACTGTCCAAGTTCTCGCCTTCGTCGCCGGCTGCCAATCCGAGAAACCTAATGCCTTTCCATCAAGGGTGAGTAGGGGTTCTTTATCGAAAGCACCTTCGATTGCATATTTGGTGTTAATTGACACCCATCGAAAGTCGACAAGATCGAGCCGCGCTGTCGAAATATTCCGTTTTCGGTTGAGGTTCACATTATCATCGAAATCGAGATCAATCGCTTCCAACTGTTCGATGGAGGCGTTCAGATTAAGCAGGCGAATGCGCTGGGAGAGTTGTCCATGCCTCCGTGCTTTGCGGAATTGGTCCTGTCCTCTGACTTTCGAGGTGCTCCTTCGATAATCGCCTCTGAGACGGGGGAGGTATGGGCGTTTCGTCAACCCTTCTCGTGGATTGAAATCGAACCCACCGTTGAGGTTGTTGCGCAGGGTAACATCGGCGAGTGGGGCGGTTGTATCGAAACCGTTGAGACTTTGCTGATTCGCTGATTTCTTGAAACGTTCTTCTGTGCGTCCTAAGCCGTAATCGAGCTTGAGCCAATTGACCGGTTTCACCTGTAGGTCAAGATCTACGGACTTCTCATCAGGATTTTGAGTTGTGCCCACATCACCCAATAGATACAGGTCGTCGAACTGTTCATCGGTGTATTGTTCCTCGTACCGAAACCGTGTGCGGTTGGTACTCGACGCACCGACAGGTACAAAGTCTGCGTCGAGGGATCGGAGTTCCAGATTCAACAACAACTTCTCGGTTGATGAATTGGCAAGGAGTTTCCAAGCACGGCTCAATGTTTTTCGATCTCGGTTGGAGAAAGTGTTCCGATCCAATGCACCGAAAGCGATCTGTCCTTCCAGTGTCGGGGTGTGTTGTAGGAAACCTTGACTTTCGGTGAAATCGAGGCGTCCATTGATGTCCCATACGGTGCGTCGCTGTGGAGCGATGAGAAGGTTCCCATCCCCGTCTGCGTCCAGTTCGTTTCTCTGAAGTTCCTTAAATTCTCGTTCATTTAGGATGATGAACGCATTTTCCGGATCATTTAGATCCGATTCAACAGCATAGCCGAACCCAACCGTGACGCGCTCGCCGGGCAGATTCAGCGAACCACTGACGCCTTGCAGATTTCGCTGATACGCCAAGTCTTCGGGGATAAATTCAAAATCGACGCGGATCACATCATTGCTTGTGATTAGGTGTTTGCTTGTGAAGTCAATAATCGGGTCGCCGTAGTCACGAATCACGTAGTCATTATTTTCTCCACGCCGCATCCGTTGACCGTTCAACCAGACAATTTCAGTTCCTGCTTTCACGATGACAAACTCACCCTCGACATCAATGCGATATTCGCTACGCCCCTCCTCACCCCTAATTGTCTTGCTGGCAGATTGCCCCTTGGGGATAGCACTCGGTATGAGATAAAATTTTCCCCACTTAAAATCTCCTGAGACCTGCACACCTTCTAGCGCACGATCAAAGAATATATCCGTATCGCCAAGCGATCCCTCAAAATCACCCAACAACCCTGTGACATTTGGACTTGTGATGCGGATGAGTTTCTGATCAATATCTTGGATATCTTCGGTTGTGCCTTCGGGTTGGATGGGTAGGTCTTGATCCGAGAGGAGTGCTGTGACGCTGACGTTCTCCGAAACTTTGCCGTCAACGCTGATTCGCAAAGCTCGTTCTGGAGACAATGATCTCTTACTGCCGGCCGAGATGCCGAATGTGTGAGTTCCTGTCACTTGCACTGGAGGCAGTGCTGATTCTGGTGGACGTTGTCGGGTCAGATCTGGACGGGGCTCAAGTTTGACTTCACTGGGTGCTTGCTCCAACGGCTGCTCTTGTCGAAAGAGATCTCGTTTATAGCCCTTTTTGATTGCGAAGGGCAAGGCTCGATAGGTAATTTGAACGGTGGCTTCGGGAGAATAGTCCTTCAGGAACGTGAGCGTTCCCGCACCGTAATCGATGAAATAATCCAAGTTTTTAGTGAGCGGTACACCATTAATTGTTATACGTTCACTGTCACGGATGGGGGGCCAATGCTTCAGAATAAAAGGGTCAGGAAGGTCTTTGAATCGAATAGATTCGCTTTTCTGCAAAAGGGAGAGGGGTGGCAATTGGAGCGGATCGCGCTCGGACTTTGCGGTATAAGGCACGGAAATGAGAATGCCAATAAGTAAAAAATACGACGTTACGAGAAGTTTCTCCATGAACAGATACCGGGAGTCAGAAGAGGCGTGATAGCGGAGAAGTAGCCAGAGTTTTTGGATTAAGGGTTACGTTTGATGTTTGTCGAGTCTAACTTGCCTTGTTATCCTTTTGTTTACGCGATACTTTTCTTTCTTCAAGTTTTACGTTGCAAGGAATTTCCGATAGGTGAACACATCAGTCTACCTTTACATTAAAGAAATAATAGATACACGGCACAAGATATGATATAATAACGCGCTGTAAAATTCAGCAATAACTTTGAGTGGAAATAGCATTTTTGCAAATAGCACATCACTCGACGAGGAGGATTCACGATTGCCAGTTGCTTTGGATCCCGATGAAATCGGGGCGAAAATTATTGATGGAAAACAGTTCGCCAGATCTGTTCGGCGTGAAATTCGACGCCAAGTGAAAAAACTCAAATTTACCCCCGGACTTGCGGTGGTCCAAGTTGGAGACGACCCCGCTTCGACCGTCTATGTCAGCAACAAGGAGAAGGATTGTCAGTATGTTGGCTTTCATTCGGAGGTGCATCGAATGCCAGTGGAGACACCGCAGGCAGCGGTAATCGAGCGAATTCACATGCTGAACAGTCGTGAGGATATACACGGAATTATCGCTCAAATGCCGGTGCCTGACTTTGTTGATGGGGATGCTATCATCAACACGATCGTGCCTGAAAAGGACGCCGACGGTCTGACTCTTGTGAACTTAGGTAACCTCCTTATCAACCGTGAACAGACTGTCCCGTGCACCCCAGCAGGGATTATCCGCCTCATTGAATCGACTGGTATACAGATTGAAGGGAGCTATGCGGTTTGTGTGGGTCGCAGCAGTCTGGTTGGCAAACCTGTCGGGCTGATGCTGCTCAACCGCAATGCAACGGTCACCTACTGCCATACGAGGACTCGCGAACTTTCATCGGAAACGCAGCAAGCGGACATTCTGATTGCGGCAGTTGGCAGACCTCGCTTGATTACGGCAGACATGGTAAAGCCGGGAGCGATCGTGATTGATGTGGGGATCACTATTACTGAGAATGGTTTTATCGGTGATGTTGATTATGAAAGTGTCAAGGAGGTCGCCGGTTTTATCACGCCTGTCCCCGGTGGTGTGGGCCCGATGACACGCGCAATGCTATTAGAAAACACATTAGAATTAGCTCAGGCTCAGAAAGAGAAATAGGTTTATCAGTTGATGGATGGATTCAACGCTTGAACTTGCGTATTACGCATCATACAAAAATGGAGGTTTATTATGGGGTTTCCCGGATTTGATCTTAATGGTAAAGTGATGTTAGTTACAGGTGCGGGTAAAGGCATCGGTCGAGGTATCGCGATCGCTGCAGCACAGATGGGTGCTGACGTACTTCTGAACAGCCGGACGCGCTCCGATCTCGAAGAGGTTGCGGAAGAGATACGGGCAGCGGGTGGTAAAGCTGAACCGGTCGTTTTCGATGCGAGCAAAATAGATGAGATCGCTCGTGGTGCACAAGAGGCGATCGATGTCTGGGGACGGGTTGATGTCCTTGTTAATAACGCTGGCACGAATCGTCCGAAGCCTGCGCTTGAGGTAACTGAGGACGATTGGGACACTGTTTACGACTTGAATCTCAAGGGGTTATTCTTTCTTACGCAGGCGCTCGTAAAACCGATGATCGAACGGGAGAGTGGGAAGATTATCAGCATCACTTCGACGATGGCGTTGGTGGGCGGTCCCTTACGGACAATTTACTCCGGCAGTAAGGGTGGAGTTGTGGCATTAACGAAAGGACTTGCGGTCGAATGGGCTCCTCACAACGTAACGGTGAATACTGTTGCTCCTGCGTTTACACGAACGCCGCTTGCCAACGAACTCCTAAAGCGCAAGGAATTCTACGAGGATGTCGTGCGTCGCATTCCGATGGGACGAGTTGGTGAGGTCGAAGAGGTTGTCGGTGCGGTGCTGTACCTCGCTTCGGACGCTGCCAACTGGGTGACGGGGCAAACCATCGCTGTCGATGGCGGTTGGGTCGCTTGGTAGATAGATGGTTTGGTGGTGCAGCATGAGCCGGTACACAACCGGCGGTTACCTCTTGCGTTCCATTGTGAGTGCTAGCCAACCAAGTACGAATTTGGAGAACGTTCTCCAAAAGGGACAAAGATAGGGAGTGAAGGATGACAACAAGTGTGTCTGCAAATGGAGTTTCTATGCCCGAAATGGTTTCCATCAAGGCGACTGAAATCTCAGCACCACCCGCATGGGCACTGATGGAGCGTAACCTAATCAATCTCATGGAGGAAGCGGCACCCATGGTGGTCAAGAAGTACACGGAGCCCGGAGGTGCCCTCTACTTCGCAGAGGACTTCGACGACCTGTACGAACAGTTCTATAATTGGTGCTTGTTCTACTCCATCGGTGCTGATGAGAGTTTACTCAACGTTGCATTACAGGAGTGGAACGCGACGACCCGAATCAGCGACGATAGTTTTAATCATCGCCTTCGACATAACGATTTCACAAAAGTGTTCAGGCCGTCGATGCACAACGAATTTTGGAATCTGGCGCAATCCGCGGAGTGGCATCATCTCGGCGAAGGCAATATGGCGTTCTACGATTTTGGCGTCGCTTGTCCTACTGTCTCGGAGAATGTCCGTCGAGCGCGGAGGTTTGCTGCGATGTTCATCGGCGAAGATCCTGAAGCTCCCAATTACGATCCTGAGCATAAGATCCTCCGATCTCCGTTTCATTCCAGTCAGGGACCGAGGTTACATGGGGATGCAGATTTCGCGAACACCATGCTGCTTGCCGGAAGATTTCTAGGCGGGGAGGTCAACTATTACGGTGTGCGTGCGAGCCTTTATCCAATCGTCGAAGATCTCGAACTGAATTGGTATGAAGACCCAAAACGTAGAGCAGAGATTGTTGAACTGTTCGAGAAGATGGTCTTGCAGTCCGACACACCCAATAGTTTAGGTGCTACTGCTCTCGTTACCAATGCTTACCTGTATACAGGTGATGAGAAGTACAAGCGGTGGGTATTGGAATATACAGAAGCTTGGCTGGATCGGATGCGTCGCAATAACGGGATTATGCCCGACAATGTGGGACCTACCGGAAAGATTGGGGAGCACCGCAATGGTGTGTGGTGGGGTGGACAGTATGGCTGGAATCACTATCAAGGCTACAATATCATGTTTCACTCGCTTACCATCGCCGCAGAATGTGCTTTGCTGCTCACCGGGGACTTCGGTTATCTTGAGCTTCTCCGTTCCCAGATCCAGCTGATGTTGGAAAACTCGGTGACGCGGGAAGATGGTCAGCTTATTATGCCGACGCGATACGGTCCCGATGGTTGGTGTTATGACCCACCCGTTGGTCCTTCAAACGATGATATTCTGCCCAAGAGAGGCGTCTACACAGGTCCGATTCCGTGGCGGATGCAGGAGCTTGCGCACTTGTATCATGCGTCAATGTCCACTGAAGATTATGAACTAATCACACGGATACGGGATGGCGAGGTCGAGCGCGATTGGAATGAAATTGGAGACAGGGGGGGCGAGAAGAATGGGGGCGAAACAGAATTTGCCCGCTTTCAATACTATGATGGGTTGAATCCGGATTGGCCCGAGAAGATACTGAGTGCAGAGTACCGATGGGCGGTGGAGGCTTTCGATAAAATCCGCCTCGACGATCGCACTGTGGAGGAAATTATTACAACAAACTACTTTCCACCGAATCCCATTTTCACAAAAGGTTTGACGCAGGTTACAATGGGGGCACCGCAATCGGTTTACAACGGTGGGCTTCTCCGATCGACTGTACGCTATTATGATCGGGACAATGCTCGCCCCGGCTTACCGAAAGATGTTGCCGCCCTCGTTGATAAATTGGGGTCAGATGTTGTCGGAATTCAGTTGGTGAACCTCAGCAGGACTGAAACTCGAAATGCCATCGTGCAGGCGGGTGCTTTCGGAGAGCACCAGTTTACTGTTCTCAAGCACCGGGAGATGAGTCAAGAGGGGTTACATCAAAATCCCTATCTATGGCTCCGGTCGGAACGGGAATACGCAGAAAAAGAAACCTCTGTCAATGGGAAGTATTTCGCAGTCGAACTTCCGCCTTCGACATCTGTGCGTATAGAAGTTGGCATGCGTCGCTTTGTGAATAATCCAAGCTACGCCTTCCCGTGGCACGGGGAGACGATTCCGGTGCCGTTTCAATAATCCGAAGGGTAGACTTACCGGGGTAAAGTGAGAGGCACATGTTAGGGGTTAGGTTACCCAACCCGTCTACGGGCGGGGAAACCCCGTCCCCCGATAAATCGGGATGCAAGCACCTACGATTTTGCTTCGCATTTTGCACTTTCTTTTTATATGAGCCTTCTCAATAATGGCAGTTATCGGTCGACCTGTTTGAGCCATCCCCACATTGTAAACTTTTTGCCGGAAGCAGAAACCGAAAAAGGAGTGTTCAACCATGCAGGACTAACGTCAGTATGCGGATTATTGGTGAGGTTCTGAGGATTACCTCCATCGGCGTCCATCACGTAGATTTGAGGGTTCCCATCCCTCTCAGACATGAAGACAATCCGTTCACCGTCGGGCGACCATGAGGGACTCCAGTCATAAACGCGATTTTCAGTGAGTTTTTGTTGATTGCCCCCATCGGCGTCCATCACGTAGATTTCAAAGTTTTCAAAGTCCCCCTTCCTATCAGCCGCGAAGGCAATCCGTTTACCGTTAGGAGACCATACGGGATGCCAGTCATTCTTGCGATTTTCAGTGAGTCTCTGTTCATTACCACCATCGGCGTCCATTACGTAGATTTCATAAGTGGTGTTCAAGTTGCGTTTAAAGTGCCCCTTCCTACGGGCACTGAAGACAATGTGTGCACCGTCGGGTGACCAAGAGGGATACTCGTCATTAGGATGTCCGTTAGGATCAGGATTGTTAGTGAGGTTTTGAGGATTACCACCATCGGCGTCCATCACGTAAATTTCATTGTTCCCATCCCTCCTCGACATGAAGGCAATCCGTGTACCGTCCGGTGACCACGAGGGAGATCTGTCATCAGAGGGATTGTTAGTGAGTTTTTGCTGATTACCACCATCGGCATCCATCATGTAGATTTCAGAAGTAAACCAACCGGGGATATGGTGAGGGTGCCCATCCCTATCAGAGCAAAAGACAATGCGTTTACCGTCGGGCGACCATGAGGGGGACAAATCAGCATGGCGATTATTGGTGAGTCTACGCGGATTACCCCCATCGGCGTCCATCACATAGATTTCCCAGTTCCCATCCCTATCAGACATGAAGGCAATCCGTGCCTGTGCGTCAATGGCTACCATCAGCGGCGTCAGACTCAAGGCTACAACGCTAGCTAAAAGGAAATGTGCGAGACTGTATCTCCGTTGCATCTGTTATTCCTCCTCTGTTCTCAAATCGGTTTTTTATCCTTTGGAGTGGATAGAGGTCAGATTGGGTTGGCAACACCTTTACAATTAAAGGGGCAACTCGGTTTATTATCGCATGAAGGCTTCGACCCTGCCTTGCCATTTATGACCCAACTTCAGCAAACACTGTTTGCCCAATAATGGCAGTTATCGGTCAATCTGCTTGAGTTGTCCCCATATTGTAAACTTTTTGCCTGTGGGAGCAATTGAAAGAACAGGATTATACCATGCAGGATCTTCGTCATCCTCGGGATGATTGGTGATGTTTCGCAGATTCCCCCCATCGTCGTCCATCACGTAGATGTCCGGATTCAAATCCTTCGTCCTATTCGACACAAAAGCAATGCGCTTGCCGTCAGGGGACCATGAGGGATTCCAGTCGCTATCGGGATGATTGGTGATGTTTCGCGGATTACCCCCATCGGGGTCCATCACATAGATGTCATGGAGTTCCCCATTCCTCGCGGACGAAAAAGCAATACGCTTACCGTTAGGGGACCATGAGGGGTCCTTATCATCACCAGGATTGTTAGTGATGTTTCGCTGATTATCCCCATCGTCGTCCATCACGTAGATTTCGCTGTTCACACCCCTAAGGGAAACAAAGACAATGCGTTTGCTGTCCGGCGACCATGAGGGTGAAAAGTCATTCTGACCGCTATTGGTGAGGTTTTTAGGGTTGCCTCCATCGGCATCCATCACGTAGATTTCAAAGTTCCCCACGAAGGCAATGCGTTTACCGTCCGGCGACCATGAGGGATCCGATTCATCAGAGTCGTTGTTAGAAAGGTTTCGCTGATTACCCCCATCGGCGTCCATCACGTAGATTTGCTGGTTCCAATCCTTATCATTTCTATCGGCGGTAAAGGCAATGCGTTTACCGTCAGGGGCCCATGAGGGATTCTTATCTTCACCAGGATTGTTAGTAAGGTTTCGCTGATTATCCCCATCGTTGTCCATCACGTAGATTTCCCAGTGCCAATCCCTATCAGACATGAAGGCAATTCGTCCCTGTGCCTGCGCGTCAACGCATACCATCAGCGGCGTTAGACCCAAGACGACAACGCCAGCTAAAATGAAATGGGCGAGATTGTCTCTTCGGTGCATCTGTTTTTCCTCCTCTGTTCTCAAATCGGTTTATGATTCTTAAACACCGTTTGCTCGATAATGGCAGTTATCGGTTGACCTGTTTGAGCCGTCCCCACATTGTAAACTTTTTGCCTGTGGGAGAAACCGAAAAAGGAGAGTTAAACCATGCAGGAGCCTCGTCATCCTCGGGATGATTGGTGAGATTTTTCTGATTCCCCCCATCGTCGTCCATCACGTAGATTTCATAGTTCCCATCCCTCTCCGACATGAAGGCAATCCGTTTACTGTCCGGAGACCATGAGGGATACCAGTCATGATGGCGATTATTGGTGAGTTTACGCTGATTCCCCCCATCGGCATCCATCACGTAGATTTCCTCAGTGAGTCCAAAGTTGTTTCTAAAGTGCCCCTCCCTCACAGACGAGAAGGCAATGCGTTTACCGTCCGGCGACCATGAGGGATTATAATCCGCAGTGGGATTGTTAGTGAGATTTTGTTGATTGCTCCCATCGGCATCCATTACGTAGATTTCAATGTTATGATCCCTATCGTTATCCCTATCAGACTGGAAGACAATCTGTTTACCGTCCGGTGACCATGAGGGGTCCCTATCATCAGAGGGATTGTTAGTGAGTTTTTGTTGATTGCCCCCATCGTTGTCCATCACGTAGATTTCAGAAGTAAACCAACCGGGTATAACGTCAGGGTGCCCATCCCTATCAGACACGAGGGCAATCCGTTTACCGTCGGGGGACCATGAGGGACTCCAATCATCATGGCGATTATTGGTGAGTCTACGCTGATTGCCACCATCGGTGTCCATCACGTAGATTTCAGGGTTCCCATCTCTACTAGACACAAAGGTAATCTGTGCCTGTACGTCAACGCATACCATCAGCGGTGTCAGACCCAAGACTACAACGCTAGCTAAAATCAAACGTGTGAGATTGTCCTGTCGTTGCATCTGCTATCCCTCCTCTGTTTTCAAATCAGTTTATTATCCTTAAGCACCGTTCTCTACAATAATCGCAGTTATCGGTCGACTTGTTTAACCCACCCCCACATCGTGAGTACCTTACCTGTGGGAGCAACTGCAAAAGCAGGACCATACCATGTAGGATTACTGTCATCCTCCGGATGATTGGTGAGGTTTTGAGGATTACTCCCATCGGCGTTTATCACGTAGATTTCATGGTTCCCATCCGCCTCCCTATCAGACACGAAGGCAATCCGTTTACCGTCCGCAGACCATGAGGGTTCCCAATCCTTAAAGGGATTTTTGGTCAGTCTACGCTGATTCCCCCCATCGGCGTCCATCACATAGATGTCCAAGCTCCCAGCCCTAAAGGAAGTAAAAGCAATGCGCTTACCGTCCGGTGACCATGAGGGATTATCGTCCTGACTGGCATGATTGGTGAGGTTTCGCTCATTGCCCCCATCGTTGTCCATCACGTAGATTTCAAAGTTTATAGCGTTTCCATCCCTAAAGGAATCAAAGGCAATCCGTTTACCGTCCGGTGACCATGAGGGATTATCGTCAGGAGTGCGATTGTTAGTGAGGTTTTTAGGGTTGCGCCCATCGGCATCCATCACGTAGATTTCAGTGGGCGCATTCCTCTGAGACACGAAGGCAATCCGTTTGCCGTCAGGGGACCATGAGGGGTCCCTATCATCAAAGTCATTATTAGAAAGGTTTTGCTGATTGCCCCCATCGGCGTCCATCACGTAGATTTGCCGGTTCCAATCCCTATCACTCCTATCAGCGGTAAAGGCAATCTGTTTGCCGTCAGGAGACCACGAGGGGTCCGTATCATCACCAGGATTGTTAGTGAGGTTTCGCAGATTATCCCCATCGTTGTCCATCACGTAGATTTCCCAGTGCCAATCTCTATCAGACATGAAGGCAATCCGTGCCTGTGCGTCAACGTTTACCATCAGCAGCGTTAGAACCAACACTACAACAATAGCTAAAATCAAATGTGCGAGACTGTATCTCCGTTGCATCTGTCTTTCCTCCTCTGTTATCAAATCGGTTTATTATTCTTTGGAGTGGATAGAGGTCAGTTGGTGTTGATAGCCCCTTTTCGATTAAAGTGAGGGTGGTGGATAAATATAGCTTTTATTATACAACTATGTGAGCAATTTATGCAGGCATCTACAGTGAAGCATTAGGGCTATTTATGGTAGATTTTAGAATTACTTAGACACTTCCAATGCACAGCCAACCCCCTAAATCCCCCTTATCAGGGGGACTTTGGAAACTTCGCGAGGGTCGGGGATCGGAGATTCCTCTCGGTTCCGATCCCGTTCCGAGGACTCCGATGAATCGGAGGAGTTTTCAACCTACAGGAGAATTAAATGATCCTACCGAAACAAGGTATCAAAAACAAAATATAGGGCTTACGCAGTTGAACGCTTAACGTCTCCGTTCCGACCCCCTCTAACTCCCCCGCAAGCAGGGGAGAAAGCAATCAACGCGCTACTACAAATTGCTCTGAATCCCGATTTACTGTAGTTGTCCAATTCATCGGGCGTTACGAGTTGTGTTATGCGGTGATGAATCACCGAACTACGAAGTTTTGAGCATTCAACTGCGTAAGTCCTAAACATTATCAGAAACACAGCTACAGAATATTCCCAACGAGAACTTGGACTATCCCTTACTCGATTGTCACAGAGACTCTAATCCGGTAACGGTTGTAGTGATGCACCGACAGGACGGGGGCCCGTTGGACGCCAAGGAATCGAATCGTAGGATCGGTATGCAATATCCAGATGCGGCGTTTCGAGACGGATGTAGCCCTGATAGCGTGAGTCCAAGGCAGCTTCCAACACACCCGATGTAAGCAATGTTCGTTCGACTGGATAGGTCGGCACCCCAGTGACAAACATCTCTTCGATGTTCAAACTGAGATAGCTGAAGTGCGGATGCGGATCCCCATGTAAATAGAATTCCGAGCCGTAGATATCACCACCAACCCTTCCTGCGTAAGCCAAGTCTGTTACATAGCCATTCAACATCAGGGCAGCACCACGAAATCCGTCCCGATATTCAAGGAGAAAAAGCGCGGGATTCTCACAGTGATCCTCCATAGCTCCGGACGGTTTATTCTCAATTGGCGCACAAGCAGCTTCTGCCAGTTCTCGCCACCATGCTCCGGCTTTCCCTGCCTCCCACACCGCATCACCTTCCAAGCAGGTCACCGCAGCGACACCTGTTTCGCCTCCAACGCGTCGCTCGACCATACATTGAAGCGTTTCCAGCGTATGAAAACCGTAGATATCCAGTCCCGAATAGCCGATCGAGACTGCTTCCGTGATTGGGGTTTCCAACGGGTGCTCCAACCACGGGTTTCGATAACCAAAAGGCAGCGATGAGCCTGCCATGAACGGTGCACCGAGCTGCGCCGCACGGTCAACCATCCATTTGGCGTCGTGCCAGCTATAGGAAAGGTGTTTATCATTAAAGACGGGGACACCTCTGCCGCTTGTCGAAAAAACGCCGCAGATCTGTTCCATGAAGTATTTACGCGGATAGAGTTGCTGGTCTTTTTCGTTCCAAGCGTAGTCGCCGTGTTCCCCAATCAGGAGGACACCATCGACAGCAAGTTCGCTTCCACCAAGCGTCAACGCCTTGGTGATACTCGGATAGATTGGCACGTTATGCGCTGCGGCGAATCCGCGACTCAGATCGTTTTCGGGGAACTGATCGACATACATTGACACAATTTCGACGCGCGGTTGAATAAGCCCATCGTCCGTTGGAATTCCTTTCAGGAACTTGGTGACGATAACATCGGCGTGCGACCCCGGGCGGTACTCGGTAATGATTGCTGCAATTTTTTTGCGTTCAGACATTTTGCTATCTCCTTTTATGTCTCATAAACCACACCCAACTTGATGCTTTTCTCCGGTGCTTCATCAATATCACGATAGGCTTCCGCTGACTCATTAAACGGGACAATCGGATAAACCAAGCCTTCCACCGAAAGTCGCCCTTCCTGCAACAGTGCGAATGCCTCCGTATGCAGCCGCTGTGTATCCCACAAGGGATGGTCAGGGAGAGGTTGGCTCACATCGCGGGTCGAAATCATCGTCAACCGATTTCGGTGCCATTCTCCTTCAAGGCTCAATGCACGGGCGTCCCCTGTGTAATACGCCGAAGACACGATGGTTCCCATATAACCTGTGGCGCGTAACGCATCGTTTAGCCCAGCATAGATGCCACTTGTTTCTAAGGAGATATCAACGCCAACTTTGTCTGTTAGGTCTTTGATAACCAGTCCGGCGTCTTCGGTAATTGGATCGATAACCACATCTGCACCGTGCTGCTTGGCAAGCTCGCGACGGACGGGGATTGGGTCGGTTGCAGCAATCCACCGTGCGCCTTGAAGCCGTGCAATCTGCACCGCCATCTGCCCAATCGCGCCAAGCCCAAACACCGCTACACGGTCACCAAGACCGATTTTGGCATCCCGCACCGGACTGAGTGCAACACCGGCTGGATCCGAATACACAATAGCTTCGGAGGACATCTTATCCGGGACTTCCTCTAAACGCTCTTCATGGACGGTATGTGTTTCGCGGATAGGCAGATGTCCGAAAACACGATCCCCTATCTGGAAACGCGTGGCCCCCTCGCCGACTTCAATCACTTCGCCGACTGTTATGTTACCTAACCGCGTTGGGAATTTCGGGGGACCCCCTTCTCCAACGTGCAGCCGTCGTTCCGACTCAAAAGGGGAGGTATGGTCTTTCGTTTCGGCACGGTAGCCGCGGAGTTCTGATCCGTGTTTGGGTGCAGAAAAGATACTTCGCAGCCGTACTTCGCCGGGTTTGAGGGACGATTCCTCGTATTCATGAAGCACAGGTGTCCGTGGCGCAACAGCAATGAGTTCTTTGGGCATTTTTGAATCCTTTTGAATTGTGTTAAAACACGCCGCCTTCCTCTCTGCACTAGTTTTCTACATGAGCATAGCAGCGTGCTGCGTCCAAAAATAGAAATTGCTTGGAGTGAGCGGATATAAATCCCGATTTATCGGTACAAACCCCATTCTTACTATCAGGGCAAAAGTCTGATTTGGGGTGCCATAAGTAAACGATCTTCATTATAGTTATTCCATGGATGGTTGTCAACGGAATTGACTCCACTTTGCCAGAAACCTTCCGAAGGTTCAATAAATACAGGACTTACGCATTTCAGCGTGGGGCAAGATGCCCCGCCTATAGACTTGTGCATTTCAGCATAGGTGGTGCGGGGCAAGATGCCCCGCCTACAGTTGGCTGCGTAAGTCCTAAAATAGTTCCAATGCAATCGAGATTAACACATTGCAGGAAATCTCAATCTGATTTTTATGTGCGGGGAATTTGTAGTACCACTTTGGAATTGACCCTGCATTTGGTACATGGTAAGATATAACTTGATCTCAAAGATACAGAGGCTGTCGGCAAATGAAAGCTAAGTTCATCATGCCGAAGTGCGGCGCGGTTTGAATTGCTCCAATTCCAGTTCTTAACGAAAACATCTATGTCTACATCAACAATTCTTCGTTCGGTGCAGCAGCGGATAACGGCAACGTTATTCATCTCGCAGAGTTTGTTCAGTGCATCAACGATTTTGTCGTTTACACTCTTGCCGATTATTTCTGCACACCTGAGTGGGACAGACCGTGCCGCAGGAATACCACCTACAATGATGATGTTGGGGCGGGCGGTTGCCGCGTACCCTGTGGGCTGGCTCATGGACCGCATAGGCCGAAGACCAGGGCTGTCGTTGGGCTATCTATTTGCCGCAATCGGATCGGCGTTTAGCGTGCTTTCAATCAGCATGTGGGAGTCGTTTCCATGGCTCTGCGCTGGTATGGTGTTGATCGGCATGGGACGCGGGGTGAGTGAGCAAGCGCGGTTTATTGCGGCTGAAGTTTATCACCCGGTCAGACGGGCGAGGGTAATCGGTCTTATTGTGTTTGCGGGAACTATAGGTGCGGTTGGTGGTCCGCTGCTGGTATCTCCTTCAACTTGGCTGGCGACATCCTTTGGCTTGCATGCTCACGCTGGTCCTTATTTGGTTTCGGTAGTGCTTTCTGCCCTCGCTCTGATGCTGATTCTTCTCTTGCTATACCCAGATCCGATGAAGGTTGGAAGGACGTTGGTAGGAGACCTCAGTGGGGTGGACGAGAAGAACATAGGGCGAAAGTTATGGCAAATTTTTGTTGACAGGACAGTGAGACTTGGTGTGGTGGCGATGATAATTGGTCAGTTCGTTATGACGCTAATTATGGTGATTACACCGCTGCACATGAATCATCATGCCCATGGGGCACAGGCGATTTCATGGGTAATAATGGCGCATACTTTAGGGATGTATGGGCTTTCGAGCCTGACGAGCCGTCTGGCAGGCCGTTTCGGTCCAGTAAAAATAATAATCGCTGGTGCATTGATACTGGGTGTCTCCGCCGTGCTAACGCCGATTTCCAATCAGGTTTCCAGGCTTGCTTGTAGTCTATTCCTACTGGGATTGGGTTGGAATTTCTGTTTTATCGCGGGATCCGCGCTGTTTTTTAGCGGTCTATTGCCTGCCGAGCGTGGTCGTGCACAGGGTGCCAGTGAAATGTTGGTAGCTCTAGCGGCGGGAATGGGCGGTTTAGGAACAGGTGCGGTATTTGCAGAGGCAGGAATCGTAGCCGTGAGCGCGATGGGGCTTGCTTTTTCACTGGTGTTAATCGTAGCGTCGGTTTGGCGACTGTTGACGATGAGATGATATGGTATCTGTAGATATCTGAAACGATTCTGTATCGCATATTGCGGCACTGAATAGATAGACTCTATTTCGTTAATACAGAAGATGGGATAGAACGCCACGTTATGGTGGAGTCGTCGTTACAGAGTTGGGCTTTAGCCCGTAAAGCCCAATGATTTATCTTTGGGATATAAGTTTCGCTTCAGCCGTTTTTCTATTTAAATATGTTATAATTCTCTTGTCTTTCGTAGGGGAATGCTGCACCGTCGCTTGGCGGTGTCCCCTACATCCTACAGCATAGGACATGAAAGACAGAAAGACAATCCCATGAAGACCTACAAGCTCAAAATGTATAGCAATCACGGCAACCGTGTCTTGCACAAAACGATAGATGGACACGCTCACGTCTGGAATCACTTTATAGCGTTGTGTCGCCGATACTATGCTATCTACGGGACATATCCGGGTCAGAAAACACTGATGCGATACTTAACCAAGTTGAAGCGGCTTCCTCGCTATGCCCATTGGAATCTCCTTCCAAGTCAATCGTTGCAAGACGTAATAGACCGACTTGATAAAGCATACTCAAAAATGTTCGCTGACCGCACAAACAGCAAGCGTTCCGGTCGTCCCCGTTTCAAGAGACGTAAACTATACAAGTCCTACACCCTCAAGCAAGCTGGTTGGAAACTGCTACCAAGCAACTCTATCCGTATAGGTAAACGCATCTACCGATATTTCAAAAGCAGGGAAGTATTAGGCAACCCGAAACGCTGCACGATTAAGCGAGACAGCGTAGGAGACGTATGGCTAATCATTCTGACAGACCATGTAGATACCGATTTAGAGTCACCCACGACGGATAATAACGCGGGGTTTGACTTTGGACTAAAGAGGTATCTCACCGGGTCTGACTACAATGACTACGACTCTCCACAATTCTTCAAGCGCGGTCTCAACACTATCAAACGTGCGAACCGTAACCATTCGCGAAAGGTCACAAGGTCAAAGAATCGGGAACGTGCAAGAGTCAACCTTGCAAAGAAACATCGCAAAATAGTAAACCAGCGAGATGACTTTCACTGGAAACTTGCTCATGACCTCACAGACAGATATGATTGGATTTCACTGGAGCCCCTCAACCTCAAAGGCATGAAGTCCCTTTGGGGACGCAAAGTCTCTGACTTAGGTTTTTCTGACTTTGTGCAGAAACTCAAGTATATCGCTTCCAAGAAAAGCACGGAAATCCGATTCATAGACAAGTGGTATCCTTCGAGTAAGACCTGCCATATCTGTGGCGCAATCAACCCAGAGCTAAACCTTCGTGATAGAACATGGCAGTGTCCAAACTGCCACACAGAGTTGGATAGAGACCGCAATGCAGCGGTCAATATCCATAGGGTGGGGGCATCCACCCTCTCAGGAGAAGTTGTAAGTCCGCCTTCGGGTGGCTAACTTCGTTGATAGAGCAATTTGAATCCTAAAGGATGAGAATCCCAATCCTTTAGGTTTGGGAGTATGTCAAAGTGAGTAGTATGGGGAATCCAGTCAACTTGCTAAAAAATAAAAAAATATAACGGAGGGAATGATGATTGGCGTATTAACTCACCATTGGGCAAATGAGGAACAATTTGATGAGGCTCGCGAACTCCTAGACCGTAATGGACTAGCGCAGAGCAAAGCCCCCGGATTCATTAGTCGGGTGACGCTTGTCTCGATCATCGACCCAACGAAGATAACCTCGTTGGTGACTTGGGAGAGTAATGAAATCTATGACGTTTGGCGCGCTTCTCCGGAACGGGCAGCCGTCATGGATGGCGCATCAGTATTGTGGTCGAAGCCAACTGAGTCGGAACGGTTTGAAGTTGTAGGATAGAAAGACACTGCTCGAATTAGGAAGTGGCTAAAGGTAAACTTGAGAGGTATCTACGCCTCTCCACAAAGAAATTATACGCGCCGATAATAGTTGTGGAGGTCGAGATGCAAGTCTCAGCCTCCACAACCGTCAAATTAACTGTGTCACATTTTGGGTTCACCTCTCGCCATTTTAATTCAACACACAAACTTTCCCGGAATCACTCTACAAATGATCCCTTCGTTTGCACCCTGTCATAGATTCGGGCAAATTCCTCGGAGCCATCATCGTCCCAAAGTTCCTGCTTGAGTCCCCGGATAGTACCTTCCTCTCGTCCCGTTAGTCTGCTTACCGAGGCGAAGGATGGCGTATAGATCTTATGACCGCCGGGCATGTGCAGCACACCGACATGCTTAGGGATCTCCGTCGGCTGGTTCGCTGCTACTCGCGCTAGGGCGTCTTCGTCCACCTCAATCCCTAATCCGGGACCTTCCGGAACGGGCGAGAACCCTTCGATTACCGGAATCCGTTCGGTGATGTCTTCCTCATACTGGTCATCGAGATTTACCGAGTGCCCTGTCATCGTGGGCAAAACAGCACCCATGTGCAGTGCCAACGCCTTGGTAAGCGTACCACCGGTCAACTGTATAATCACCTGAAGATTTGCCTTCCCACACGCAAACCCTCGTATTAGGCTATCACCTATACCACTTTCCCCAACCATATAGGTATCTGCGAGTCCGTGGATGATCTCCTGTACACCGCCGAGTTGTGGAGCGTGCATAACAATTGGGAGGCGGCTCTGTTCCCGTAACCGCCGCCAACCGTCTATATCGCTCCGTACAATTGGATCTTCGATGAAGCCGACGATGGGGTGGTTCTCCAATTCTCGTACGATAGGCAGCACCGCTGCCAAGCTGCGATTGCTGTTGAAGTCGTAGTGAATCTTAAATCCTTCCGGTGCCACCTCTTCTGCTAATCGTGTCTGCTCCATCACGTCATAGTATTCACAGGTGTGCATTTTAAAGGTCATATACCCTTGGTCTGCTGCCCGACGGATTTCGTCGCGGAACGCTTCAGGTGCTGCGGGCCTCGTCCATGCGGCGACAGAAATTGCATCTCGCACTTTCTGCCCCATCAGTTTGTAAGCAGGGACTTCTAAATGTTTGCCCATCACATCGTAGAGGGCACCGCACAACCCTATGTTCAAATTGTTGTTGATGAAGTCGAAGGGGTTGCAGCCGATGAGCGGTTCGACGCTTGACCGATCAGGTGGCGAGCAACGATAGTCGCCGTAGCCGACCAGTCCGTTGTCTGTGTGCACTTTGAAAATCGTGCGGTGGTTGATAGCGGAGAATCGCGCTTTATAATCTGTATTGCGTTCAGCGATACGCGGATAAATCGGGATAGTCTCAATGTCTGTGATTTTCATAGTCTAAACTCCTATTGTATGGAACAAATCGGTGCGCAGTGTTGCGTCCGAGTTAGATAAATCCTTCAATCCATTTTACAACTATAAGAAGTTGTGAACAGTTGCTGATGAACTTTTGTCAGTTTTTAACTGTACTAGTTCTAGGACAATTATTGCACTCAAGATCGATAAAGTCAAGTGCCTTTTCGCTTGAGAGTTCCCCGTCGCTTTGCTATAATCATAGGGTTCAGAATCATAACCCAAATCTTTCACAGTGAAGTTACAGGTTTTAACCTTGAAAAGGCTGCAAATCCTCGCAACAATTTGACGAGAGACGTGTCATGGAGAAGCAGATGAGACGCGATCCGCCGATTTTTTACGACCATAAAATCGAGACTATGTCGAGAAGCGATTTGGATACGTTACAACTTGCGAAACTCAAATGGCAGGTTGAACGATGTTATCATCGGAGTGACTTTTATCGAGAACGCTTTAATGCAGCGGGTGTATCACCGGCAGATATCAAAACCCTAGATGACATCCGCAAGTTCCCTTTTGTCCAAAAGGAGGAGTTACGCGAGGAGCAGGCACAACACCCGTTTTTGGGGAGATTTACCGTTGCGCCGGAGGCAGAGTTTCGGGAGGTACACCCAAGCACCGGAACGACGGGCACGCCTGTCAATACAATTTGGAGCGCGACAGATGTACAATACATCACGGAAGTGACAGCTAGAACACTCTGGAGTATCGGTGTCCGTCCGGGGGATGTTTTGCAGAACGCTTTTGCGTATGGGCTCTGGGTGGCGGGCTTGGCTGTGCATTATGCCGGGGCAAAAATTGGCTGCCTTGTTATTCCAATCGGCGCGGCGTTGACCGAGAGACAAATTGATTACATGGTGCGTCTCAAGAGCACCGTTCTCATTGCCACCCCTTCTTATGCTGTTTATCTTGCCGAACAACTGAAAGTACATAATTATAGCACCTCAGATATCAACCTCCGGATTGGCTGCTTTGGTGGGGAGCCGGGCACGGAGGTGCCAGCGACACGCCGAACCATCGAGAGGGGTCTTGGCATTGACGCCTATGACTACTACGGGCTCGCCGAAATTGGTCCTACTTTTGCTAGCGAATGCACCCATAAAATGGGATTACATTGGAGCGAGGACCTTCATGTCATCGAGGTAATTAACCCTGAAACGAAAGAACCCGTCCCGGAAGGAGAGGTGGGAGTTCTAGTCATCACGCACCTTGAGCGGAGTGCCACGCCGATGATCCGGTACTGGACAAATGACCTAGTGCGGCTTGACCGATCCCCGTGTCCGTGTGGACGTACTCATGCCCGGTCTCCTGAAGGAGTCTTGGGCAGGGCAGACGATATGATTGTTTTCATGGGGGTCAACTTTTATCCGATGCAGGTGGAGCAGGTGGTGCGTTCCTTTGAGGAACTGAGTCCCGAATACCGTATTCGGTTGACACATGATCCCTCAACGCATCGGGATATCTGTACTATTTCGGTTGAGTTGGAACAGAAGGAGATGCCTCATGAACAGGTGTCAACTCTTCAGGTAGAGGCTGCAAACGCGCTCCGGGAGACGTTGGGTTTCCGACCGGAGGTAGAATTTGTCGATCAAGGCACTTTGGAGCGCACAGCATTTAAGGCGAAACGGGTGATAGAGGAGAGACCCGTGTTTGCCAAAAAGTTGTAGCACTTTTTGGTAAGGCTCATGTCAAAAGAAAGTGCAAGAGGGTAAGAGCGTGAAACGTGAAAATTATTTGTTCATTGATAGGAGGTTTGAGAACAGCGATGAAAATAACCCGTCTCTATACTGGTGCCGATGGCGAGTCTCATTTTGAGGATATAGAGATTTCCCTTGAAGATAGTGGTGACATTGGCAAAATGTCACCACTTCGAGATGCGACTGGCATCATTTTTCGAGAAACTGGTCCCAATTATGACTATGATTGGCATACTGTGCCACGCAGACAATACGTCATCACGTTAAGCGGTGGGGTTGACATTGAGGTGGGTGACGGCACGACAAGGCGATTCGGTCCGGGGGATATTCTTTTGGCAGAGGATACTACCGGTAAAGGGCATCGTAGCCGGGCAGTCAACGCTCAACCTCGGAAGAGTATTTTTGTGACATTGGATTGAGATCTTGGAGTCCAGTGAATGGTGAAATCGCTCGGAGATAAAAGGGGTAAAGAATTACAGATTCAAGGGGTTACTGAGACCTCACACAACGAAAACCGAAGTTTTCGCTCGTAAACGAGGGTTTATTCCAGCGGCGAAAAGCGACGCGCAGGGACCTCGTACCCAGAGAACCGCTCCACGAGCCACCGCGCAACACGCGATCAGTTGTAACACTTGTAAAGTTATTTATAACCCAATCTACACTGTCCGCCCCGGAAAGGGGATTCTCACGCGGCGACATAGCATAGAAATCTTTATTGTATTCATCAAGACACCACTCCCACACGTTGCCCACCACGTCATACAGACCGTAATCGTTCGGGGGATACTTACCCACCACCGTTGTATCCGCACCTTGGTTCGCCCTACCGGGATCAACGAACTCGCCCCAGGGCCAATCGGGAATAGTGCGGGCTTCATCGCCCCATGGATACTTTTTACCCGCCAACCCACCCCGTGCGGCATACTCCCACTCCGCCTCCGTGGGTAGTCGCTTGCCGACCCACTCCGCGTAAGCCATCGCGGCATACCAACTGACATACACAACCGGGTGTTCCGCCTTCCCCTTGGGGTAGTCATTTCCTCGTACTCCCCGCCAGAGTTTCAAATAGTCCTTATTGTGAAACTCGCTATCAATCTTATCTCTTTGCCATTGGGGATTGGCAAGGACGAACTCCTGATACTCTAAATTGGTCACTTCGTGTTGGTCCATAAAGAACGAATCAACGTAGACGGTGTGCACCGGCTGTTCATCGGTATTTGCCTTCGGGTTGGTGCTCCCCATCTGAAACTCGCCTGCGGGAATCGACACCATCCCCTCCGGCGCAAAAGGCTTTGAAGGGTCTAGAGGGGCAACAATCTCGACACTGATTTTGGAACTCGTAACCGCTGAGTTTACACCGTCACCCACATGAACAAGGACGGTAGCACGCGTTGCCTCCGCAGGGACAGTCCATACCCCGGCTGCATCCACCGTTCCCTCGCTGACTTCCCATTTATAGGTCAACTTGTCGCCGTCTGCGTCATTGGCAACTACCTCCAATTTGACCGTTTCACCGGCTTTGATCTCCTGCGGCACAATTACGCGATCAATAACAGGTTGACTATTGGTCATTTCTGTATCGTCGTCGTCGTCGCCGCCGCACCCCGCCACGAGGAGGGCCCCTATCATCACTATAAACATGGAAAGCATGGCATTTTTTTTCATTTTCATGAGAAACTCCTTTCCTTGTTGATTGTTGAGGCTTCAAAAATGTCTCAAATCCGTGTATGACTGAACTTTCTGTCCTAGATAATTGGATGCTTCATGATATTTGTCGAGCAAAAAAAAGCACTGTCTTGCTGGGTTCTGTTGACATTTTGGTGTCGAGATATGAATCTCGACCTACAGGAATCAATGGCTGTCACAATGGGATAAGGGTGCCCGTTGAGGCTAAGGAAGAGTAATACGCAATTGCATAAATAGACACAAATTCCCACTCGGAGTTCTCAAGTTTTTTCGTCGAATCTGGATTAATCCTGTAGTAGTCGGGGTAATGGCAAACACTATCAGGTTCGCTGCCGGTAAAATCTCACCGGATGTTAAGGCTTCAGGCGGTGTCGGGCAAAACTGGCTCCCTATATCTCTACTATCATGCGGACCACTACAAATCTGGATAAATCCCTAAAGATCTGCTGATCCCCATTTTCTTTTGATGGACTCTACCCTCTCCTCTATGGTAAAATACGAAATGCCATCTTTCAATCCAATCTTCATGCTGGAGCAGTGAGTAGGTGGGCAATGAGTTCACAGATTTATGGGGGTCAAACTCCAGATTGTGTTTGACGCATTACTTACTATATTTCCGTCAGAGAGGAAAGCGTACGTAAGCAGAAACGGAACGCAGATCTGCGTTCCCTACGAATTGCCCTCGCTGCACTGAACCGCTTGGGCTATGGGCCAGACAAGTTGAAGATTCCGGTTTATGCCGTTCCATGCATCCTCAATGAAATCGGGATCGGGGATGCATGACCTACGGGTATTGTTGGGTTTCACTGTATCTATCTATAAGCTCGTGTTGTTGAAAAGCATAGGTTCTATTGTCGTTGCTGGAGCTTCCTTTTACCGTTCAACCCAACCTATGTACTATCAAATGTCAACACGCCCTAGCAATTTTCATAATTCTACCACCCTTAATTTAAGGGCGTCAATGGTAAGTTAGCTTTAGGTAGGAGAATTAAGTGCCCCCTAGGAAAAAAAGGAAACAAATCGGCAACACTCACGTTGTATGTGAGGCTATGCTCCATTCAAATTGCAACCTTTCACTCACTTTGTTCGTTTTTATTGATGGATTATCCGAAACCTTATCCGGATCTTACAAAAAACCGAAAAGGAAAAGAAGGTTCTGAATTAAGGGTTGTAGTTGTCCGCCGATGGGAAAAATTAAGCTAAATCAGTAATCGCGCTCAGGAGTTGGAAAAATGAAAGTGCTCAGAGATAGAAGCATGGGAAAACAGGGATTGCTTAGAACTCGGAAGAAAAATTGCCTCCACCATATATGGATGTGCCTTCTACCTATGCTTCTCATTGCCTGCAGCGGCTCCCTTGGGAAGATTCAATTGGAAAACGTCAATACTGTTATTGTACAATCTGAAACGGCAATTGAACAGGCGCACCTTGCAAACGCTCGGTACCTTGCGTCAGACACCTTGCAGCAGGCGGAAAATGCCCTTGCAAGTGCGAAGGAAGCTGTGAGTGCGAAGGATGGACTCGGAGCGATGCACCTAGCGTATAACGCCTTGACTCAAGCACAAATTGCTGAACAAGAGGCGATGTATAAATCGCAGGGGAATGGGCTAAATGCCATCATTAAACGTAAGGAGGCGGGAATCGTTGCGCTCGAAGCAAATCTGAAAACAACAGATGAGACACTCGAAAAATCTCGAACAGATGTCCGGCAATTGGATATGCAAAAGAATCAGTTGCAAGCCGACATGGCCCAAAAACTTCAAGCGGCTGAACAAGCACACCGACAGATATTGCAAGATTATAATAAAGCCAGAACTGAGCAGGTGGACCTTCAGTCAAAGTTGGATGCGACCCAAACACAACTTCTCCAAGCGCAGAGTCAAGTCGAGAAACATGAGCGTCAGATTCATCAATTGCGTCGTGAACTGGCAGATGCTCAATCGTTGGTAGAGATAGCTCGCAAGGCGGCGGCGGAAGCACGAACGCAGGCAGCGGCGCAGGTGCAGCACTATTCAAAGCACATTGAACAGCTGGATCAATCTAATGTGTTGAAACGACAGGAAGATACGCTAGCCCGAAAAAAACAGGAAGCAAAAGCTTATGTTCAGCAGCAGCAGCAGCGCAGAAGACAAGCGGTTCGGACCAACAGTACCTCACTGACCAATGAACAGATTGCGAGCGGCAGAGGAGTCATTAGCGATTGGGCACTCGCGTGGACAGCAAAAGATATACACCAACACTTGAGCAAGTATACTCAGGAGGTGACGCTAGATCAGACCGTTATTCGCTCTAGCAACGAAGAGCAAACCCATCTTAGCCGTCTGCAAATGGTTGATGCTTTGAAACAGATGGCGAATGCCGAGTGGCAAGAAACAGATTCCAAGTTTGATGCAGACGGAGAGAGTGTTATTGCTGTCTATCGGTTCAGTCGTCTTTCGCGAAATGCAGTGAGTGGAGGGGTGCCCGCTCTACATGATTTGTGGACGCGGGAAGTGTGGGTGCATCAAGTTGGGGCTGAGTGGAAAATTTTCCGTGAAAGTTGGCGGATTTACGAGGCGGTACCACGATATGGCACCGCTGTTAATTAGGAGGGTAGATCCATGCGATCCGGCAAAGCTGAATTTACCACCACATTTCAGAATCCCAACACCCGTTTCGGCGCGATCGGTATTATCGGAGCAGCCATCATCCTCCTAGCGATGGTACTTGGGCTACAGGTTATTGAAGATACTGGGGCGATTGAGCCCTTCCTTCAACAGTGGAAACAAGCTGTCGAATCAAAACAACCGAGGCTGTATCAGCAGTTATGGGATTCGTCCGCACGAACCCAAAACCGGAATCAGTACGAACGCGCATTGAAACTCTTCAGCAGAGAAAAGGTTGAAGTGGATATAACTGGATATCTTCCTGGAAAAGATCTTGGGGACACGAATCGCCGACAGATTGAACGCATCCCTGTCACGCTCTACCAAGATGGCAAGGTTTTAGTTATGATCTATCGGGACATAACTGTTGAAAAGAGAGGGCTCTTGCAACGCTGGAAGCTGATAGACGATAGAATTCGCGATGAGCTGGAATATCCCGAAACGACCGAGGAGTATATCGTTCAAGATGAAGAGATCGTCGCTCAATCTGCCAATCCAACGCCCGAAAGTCCTCCGTTGCAGTCTCTTGATGCTCCAGTACCTTCTGGTAACGTTGTTACACCGTCTCAAACCGCTGCACCAGAAAATTCCTCGCCGATTGTCGGTGAGGCACCGCTCGATACCCAGCTTAAATTGAGTCAAGTTTTGGGGGAATGGCAGCAGGCTTGGCAGGGAAAGAATCTTAAAACCTATATGTCGAAATATGCAGACGACGCAGAGATTACAAGGGTCACTATTAACAAGGGACGAGAATACCCAACTCGGTTGAACAAAAAACAGTTGCGCGAAAAAATGAAATCCCTTAATGAAGGGTATAGCAAAATTAAAGTGAACATTTTTCATTTGCAAATCAACGGAGACAGTGCCGTAGCGGATGTCAATTTCTTACAAGAATTTGTCGGCACCCGCGCTTCTGGAAGTCAAGCCGTTTACTCGGATTTTGGCAAGAAAGAGTTGGTTTTTATGGTGGATCCCGCCGACGGTCTCTGGAGAATCTACGCTGAGAATTGGAGACACTATGAAAACGTTCCCAAGTATCCGAAACTCTAATCATTTTGAATTGAATCACTATCACCGATTACCTGAAACCGTGTATGCGTCTATGCGTTTTTGTTATCGGAAAAATCTTGATAGCCATCTTCGGCTGAATACACCCAAAATTTCAACCTAAAGGATAAGGACGATGATCAAAATCTTGCATATAACACCAGTTCTGTCACACATGGTTTTACTCACTATTGCTCTGTACTTGCTTGGTTGTGGCGGGAGTTCTGTTGAGAACCCACTTCGAGGGTCGGGAGAAACCGACAACACACTTGCACAGGGAACCCCGGAGGAGCAATCGCTCAACGTCAACGTTGAGGTAAGTAAAGATACCGTCCAAGTTGGTGAGACAGTGAACATAACAGCAACTGTTAACGAACTTCGAGGCACAAACATCATCTTTAATTGGATCAACACAACCGGTTACGGCACATTGACACCCACGGGTGAAAATAAGGCGATTTGGTCTGCTCCAGAAAAACCGGACGGTGTAGTCAAAGTTGAGGTGCTCCAGCTTGTAGTTACAGCAATTAGTCAGATAGTGTCGGTGCAATCGTCAGGAGTTGATACCGATACTGAAGTCTTGACATCAACCAAAACCATACTACTCACCGTTACAAATTGACAACTGGTGCTCCTGTCTTGTCGAAGTCAAACTTTTACGCTGATTCAGAACTGATATTAAACGATTGAGTGCTTAATCAGTTCTTTGGAGAGGAATGGCAATGCAACAGGTCTCCACCTGTATTTTGAAATTTAATAATAAGAGAAAAGGACGCATCCTACCGGCTACATACGGACACCGTAGCCATTGGCGTTTGTTCTGGGTCGGGAGTGCAGCGTTGTGGTTGTTGTGCATCTCCATAGCCTCGGCTTCCTTTCGCCCTGTGGTTGGTGCAAGGGCACTTGGCATGAGTGGGGCATTTATCAACAGTGTCAGTGATTCAACGGGGGCTCTCTGGAATCCCGCGGGACTTGCAAGCCTTGAGCATGGCAGTTTGATGTACGATCTTTCTCAAGGCGCAGTTTCCTTCGGGTATCCGATCCACTACGTGGGAACACTCGGCTTCAGTGCCTTAGATTTGAATGGCGAGGATCGCTTCTTCCACGACCATCGGAACAACCCGGTCGGAACATTCGAGAGAGGTTATAATCAAGTTCTCCTGTCTTATGCCCGATCAATTGGCAGCCGATTCCAGCTTGGTGGGAATCTTGGATACAATCGTGCGCCTAACCCTGACAGTCAGTGGAAGCCAAGTTACGACCTTGGTGCTATTGTTAAGCTACCGCCCCATCTAATCCTAGGGGCAAGGTTGATAGATATATCTGGAGTGACCATTCCGGACCGGGAGGGAAGGCTCCTGAAGCAGTTCGATCAGACATTTGCCCTTGGGGTTGCATGGAAGCCGGTTCAACCGCTTCAGTTCAATAGTGTGTTGGATACAGCACTGTGGCAGCTCAGAGTGGGGGGTGAAGTCGGCGCGTATGGGATCGCGCTCCGGTTAGGTACAGCAATTGACCTTATAGGACTACGACCAGAGCCTGACTGGAGTATGGGATTTTCTGTCAATGTCCACGGAAAGCATCTCCATTACGCCTACTTGAGCCAGCCAGACGTGGCATATAAACATCTTCTTGCCGTTGGTTTGACATTTGATTTATCCGACCGGGCAGTCTCGGCTTCCGTGAATAAAGAGGGGACTTCCGTAAAGAAAATGACGACTTCCACGGTGAGTAAAAGGGAAACCTCTGTGAAGAGAAAAGCGGAAACCAAAACGGAGAGCTCTCCCAAGCGTGCGCCCGATAATACGAACCGAATCGCCAATGATACAAAAGCTGCGAAAAATGCAAAATCCCCAACTGGGCAGATTGCGGAGCGGTACGGTGTCGAGGTTGATCTCATCCTCGCTCTGGTCAAAAGAGAGTCAACCTTCAATCCCAAAGCAGTTTCCCCCAATGGTGCCGTTGGGCTGCTGCAACTGATGCCGCCGACAGCACGGGAGCTTGGACTCAAGGTGCCCGCTTATCAGAACGTAAGAAAACCGACACCAAATCCTAGTGTCGATGAGCGGTTTCACCCGCTTAAAAACCTAGATGCGGGAGTCAAATATCTGCACGACATGCTTAAAAGGTATGATGGAGATTACAGCCTCTCACTCGCAGCTTATAATGTGGGACCGGGAAACGTGCGGAAAAACGGGAAGCTCAGTCGTTCAGCAGAACGGCATGTTGGCAAAGTCCTCGACAACTACTATCAATACAAAAGGGATACCGCATTGAAAAATACTGATCTTCGCAGATTGGATGCCGTTCTTAGGTAGTAGCGGCGGGGTCATATCCCGACTGTATCCGCTATCAGTAGGGAACGCAGATCTACGTTCCCTACATCAACAAATCCAAGTCTGATATGAATTAAAGTCCCCAATGTTCATCAATCTCTTGCTGGTATCCACTGACCTTCCCATCAAGCACATCAGCGATAGTCACCACTTCTCCAGAATATCCTGACTCATAGATTGCGATTGAGATGGCTTTGGCTTGCAAACCGGTCCAACCGTCCACTTCCGGGGAGTACCGATTCTGGATTGCGTCGATAAAATCGTAGATCTCTAACGCGAAACCGTCCTCAATCCCATGCGGGAAAAGTCGCGCTTGCTCGTCATCGCTTAACGTTTCAAGATACATCTCGCGGAGTTCTTGCATGCTGTATCTTGTCCCATCAAGTCTTTCCACCTCCCCTCGATCCTTAGCTGTAAACGGATGAAAGACATCGCCGTTATCACGGATGACACCTTCGGCACCGTAGAAAGCGACATTCAGATAACTTGCGCATGGCGCAGCAACCGTCCAACTCCACGTTCCAACGACACCACTCTTGAAGGTGATGATTGCTACCCAAGTATCCTCATGGCAGGTGGGCACCTTCCCTTTTTCGGCATGATTGGCGAATCGTCCATCAATCTGACGGACTTCGGCGTAAACCTTTTCGACATCACCGAAGAAGTAGCGAATCGTGTCCATCATGTGTGCGCCGCTGTCCATGACCATACCGCCGCCGCTGAACTCTTTACCCAACCGCCAATGCCAATCGCCGATATTCGCCGGATCGTTCCAAGCCGCGGATTGTGCGAAGAACATTCGGGGTGTCCCGACAATGTTTCCTTCATTGAGTGCCCATCTGACAGTTCGTTGTCCGGGCGTTCTGCGACAATTCTCTGCCGTAGCGGTAAGTCGTCCATGTTTCTCCGCGACTTCGATCATCTTCTGGCTTGCTTTGATTGTTACCCCAAACGGCTTCTCCGTCATAATATCAACGCCCGATTCAAGACACGGGATCGCGGAAATGTGGTGATAGGCATGTGACGTACAGATATCCGCCCCATTCAAATCTTCTGCCTTTAGCATTTCTTCAACGTCATCGTAAACACGGGGCATGGTTCCCTGCAATTCTGCAACCCGTTCCGCATAATCTTGCGCCGCTTCCCTGCGCACATCGCACGTTGCCTCGATTGAAAAGGTGTTGACCCCTTTTTCTACTAGTGCTTGATATCCTCGTAGATGCGCGTTTGCGATTCCGCCACAACCAATGATTGCTAAACGAACCTTATCTGACACAGTTTTCCCCCTAAGATAAATGGCTAAATGATAATATGTGCTGTAAAGGTTTTCAAGCAAAAAGTGACTCTCTTTTTCCACATTTTGCTTCTTTTTTTGTTGACACCTTTTGATGGTAGCTCTACAGTTACTAAAGTTTGTACAATTTTAGGTGGAAAAAGGCAGAAAAGAGGTTATCCTTTCAGAAATCCATCACAATTTTGAAAGGAGAGTTATAATGCACCTCATTTTCTGCCTCGTTGATATTTTAACGCAATTTCGTCCATTATTCAACCGTCAAAACTTCGCCCTGTTCTGTCCTTCATTGTCGGACTGATTACGCACCGACATCGCGCCACGGTGACCGGCGTTTATCAAGCGATTCGCCCCAAAAGCGGTTACAACTCACTGGTGAAGTTCCTCTCCCGTGGCAAATGGGACGCCGATGCGGTTGCGCAAGATCTGATTAAGTTACTGCAACAACAGTTTGACAACTGGGTCTACGTTTACTACGAGACTCAAGCGATAAAGACCGGCAACAAGCAATTTGGACTCTATTTCTTCAGAAATCATCGCTACCAAAAGTGCAACACCAATCAATCGAAGTTTCACTTTGGTCATCAGTTTGGGGCATTGGGGTTGCTTTGTACCACCGTGATAGAGACGATTCTATTTCCGGTGTGGGTGAACCTGATATGTCCAAAGACAAGTCGGGACAGTAGTGGGTCGGTGCTAAAGCGGATTTGCTGTCAAATCCCGCGTGGACTGATTATCTTTGACCGTGGATTCAATCGACGGAAAGTGTTTGAATCCGTCCTTGAGGCAGGACATCATCTGTTGTGTCGAGCCAAGTCCAATGCGGTCTTTTATCAGTTACCCCCAGTCCCCAACCGACCTAAACCCGGGCGTCCAAAGACATACGGTCGACGCCTGCCTCTTCGGCTTCTTCGATATACTGCCATTGATATTGACAACAAACGGTATTCAGTGGCATCTAAGGTCGTGCGGACGAAAATGTGTCCCACTCAAGTGCGCTTGGTGGTGATGCGAACCCGTTGTAAAAAATCAGAGCCATTTCGATATTTCTGTGTTTACACCACTGACTTGACTCTTGACCTATGTCAGATAGTTCGATATTATCGGCATGGTTCAATATCTATGTGCCTTTATTGAGGGGAGATTATTTTCGCAGACTACCTTCGATGATAACAATTCGCCCGATATTCAACAATCCCTTGATAATGCTGCATGAATTGAAATCAAATTGTACAAACTTTAGTATAATTATAAGCTAGGAATTTGCCAAATCTGGCACAATATCGTGCCAGATTTGGCACAACTTCTATCCTAAATGCGTTCTTGTATATCCCCTAATAGGAAAAAATAAAGGATATGAGGCGATCGTCTCGATTCAGACACCGTAAGGATCTCAAGTGCAACGTTTTGACATAGCGATGAAAGGAACAAGGGGCAAAAGGAAAAATGGCACAAAAATTGCTATATCAGTTCATTCGTAAATGGTTGGAGGTTTGTTTCTTCCAATATGCAGTAGAACGGAGTTACAATCCTAAGTTGTTACAGAGATAAAAAAACGGTTACAATTTGGCTGTTCATAGGTTTTTCTTTTGAGGTGCTATGGTTTGGATTCCCTCAACTTTAACGGAAAACCCACAGATTTTTAATAACTAGGGCGTGTTGACAATTGTTCCCCCCGGCTTTGGTATTAGTGAGGGGCGTGTTAGTCAACTGTCGCGTGCAGCCCTTACTATGGTGAACTAGAGAAATAAGTAGACATTTGCCAATAACTCCGATCCTAGCAAAGTTTCCAAAGTCCCCCTGATAAGGGGGATTTAGGGGGTTGGCTGTGCATTGGAAGTGTCTAAGTAATTATAAAATCTACCATAAATTGGAAAAGTTGTATCCTTCTGGGATAACTAGGTTCTGTTGACATTTCATCGTAACCAGATAATCGTGGCAACGAAACTCAGAAATCCCATATATCGAACCGCTAGCTTATCAAACCGAGAGGAAATACGACGATACTGTTTCATTTTGTTGATGAAACATTCGACTAAATGCCTCTCTTTATACAGATGCGCATCATAAGTGCGTGAATCCCGACGGTTGGCACGGGGGGGTATCACCGGCACCGCCCCCCTTTGGGTTATCGACTCAATCAATGCCATCGAGTCATATGATGTGTCAGCTATCACATACTCACTGTTATAACCGTCAATTAACGCCTCAGCACAAGTGATGTCGTGCCGTTGACCCGCTGTCAGCATAAAATGTAAGGGATTGCCTAAGCCATCAACAGCGATATGAATCTTAGTTGAGAATCCACCCCGGCTGCGTCCAAGTGCTTGTGAGGCTTGACCCCCACTTGTTTTCAATGCACCCCCAGCACATGGGTGTGCGCGAATGATAGTGCTGTCAATGATAAGCCACTCCATATCGGGGTCTTTGGCAAAGTGTTGGTGCATGCGTTGAAAGATATCTTTATCGCACCACCTTGCGAATCGTTTATAGACACTGTTCCAATTGCCGTACTGGTTAGGTAACAGTCGCCATTGACTGCCACTACGAGTTATCCAAAGCACCGCATGGATAAAACGTTAGGACTTACGCACTTCCATTGCAAAAATCATGTTCTATTTCCAACTGCGTATGCGTAGGGCTTTGGCGCATGATAATTGCACTTTACTTGTAGCACAGGTTAGCTATCCCCCGCAGGTGATGCGGGGCAAGATGCCCCGCCTACGGGGGCAGGGCAATTGCATGTAATTCCCCCGATACCTGATATCAATTGCGTAAGTCCTAATATTCAATCAATATCGCTCCGATTCCGATAGCGATTCAAACTAACGTTTTACAGGTAGAAGTAACAACAAAGCCCCATCCGTTTGACTCGGGTGGGGCTTTTTTTATGCGACAAATTGACAAGACGCCGCAGCTTCTCGACATCGCTTGTAAGCATCGGTATATGGAAAAGCATACCGGCCCGTTCCATCCATCTCTTGGCTGATTTGTAAAGATGTCGCTTGTTTATTTATCAAAGTCCATGGGCCTTTGACAGGTTTGGAATAAAATCTTGACTTTTTGACAGCTTCAGTTTACTATACCTATGCTCAGATAATTTTGTCAATAATGTTTTGATAACACATTATATTTTACGCGATTTGCGTTTCTCGGACTAACAACAAACAGGGAAAGATTTCGCATGACGGTTGGAAAAGTTGTGGGAACTGTCGTTGCCACGCGAAAAGATCAAAAACTCATCGGTAGTAAGTTGCTGATTGTGCAGGATACCGAGCTAGATGGAACACTCCTCAGTCGATATACAGTTGCTGTTGATGCTGTTGGCGCGGGGGTCGGCGAGTTGGTGCTCACCGCAGCAGGAAGTTCAGCCCGTCAAACCGATGTTACCAAGAACAAGCCTGTTGATGCAGTGATCATGGCGATTGTCGATTCGATTGAGGTGCATGGGGAAGTCCAGTTTCAGAAGTAGTAATTGACACACTTCTTTAGGGGACACTAGTTGTCCATATCAACATGGTTACAAATTCAACAGATTTACCTCTCAAAACTGAACTCATCAAACGGATTCGTTGGCTCGTCAATCTCCGTTGGACCGCTATCACAGGTGTCTTGCTGACTGTAAGCATTGCAAGTTGGGGACTCCATATCATTGACAATCCAACGCCGTTGTATATCATCGCGGCACTGATGACGCTGTATAACTTTGAGTCGCAAATCTATCCTAGGCATCTTACGGAAAAGCCGCTCGTATCAATTCAGCGGCATGCGGGTAGACATATTATCTTAGATCTGTTCTCTTTGACAGCACTCATTCATTTTAGTGGCGGCGTTGAGAACCCCTTTATTTTTTACTTTATCTTTCATCTCGTTATTGCGAGCATACTCCTCTCCAAAAAAGTTAGCTACATCCTTGCCACACTCAACACAATCCTTTTAGGTACTCTCATTTTCTTGGAGTATTATCACGTCCTGCCCCATTCCCATCTACAGAATTTTCTACCTGCAACGCTCTGGCGAAATCCGATTTACATCTCAAGTGTGCTGTTCGTGTTTACCAGTACCCTATTTTTCTCCGTTTATCTTGCAACATCGATTATGGACACCGCGAGGGCGCGTGAGGCGGAAACCCGCGAATTGAAAGACAATCTTGAGGAAAAAGTGGTGGAATTGGAAGAGGCAAGAGGGGCGGTGCTTTTCGAGCGAAATAAACTTACATCAATTATTGAGTGTATGCAGGAGGGGGTTATCTTTGTTGACGACAAGAACCATGTGTCACTTTTTAATAAGGTGGGACAGCAGATCCAAAAAGAGCAATTCGGACTCGATGCAGACGCCATCCAATCCCCAGAGGCTGACGGGGTACTCCTGCAAATCGCAGAGGATTTATCGAAGGGACACGCGGTGATTGAACAGCAGAGTCTAGAAATTAAGGATAAATTCTTTGAAAACACTTATGCTGCCGTGCGTGACAGGGATGACAACTACTTAGGCACGGTTTTGGTTTGCCGTGACGTGACCGATCGGAAACGGATGGAACAGCAAATGATCCAATCAGAGAAGATGGCGGCGATAGGTGAGTTGGCATCAGGGGTTGCGCATGAGATCAATAATCCCCTTGACGGTCTACTCAACTGCATCCTTCGGATAAAGCGCGATCCGCAGAATGAGCGACAGACCAAAGAATACTTGGGTCTCATGGAGGAAGCCCTCAGGCGGATTGAATCGACCGTCGGGCAGCTGCTCAATTTCTCACGCCAACGTGATTTGGCACTCACGTTAGTCTCTCTCAATGAGGTTGTCAACGAAGTCGTTGGTCTGATTGCGTACAGTGCTGACGAAAAGGGTATTCAGATTGAGAAGCATTTCCAAGAAGAACTAGATCTAATCCGTGGGGACAAACACCTATTGGAGCAGGTTGTCCTAAACCTTGCCCTAAATGCGATTGCGGCTATGCCCGATGGTGGTATATTAACTTTCAAAACTGGGGAGATCGGATTTGATGCGCTACTTGGTAAAGCGACGGTTTTCGTTCAAGTAGCGGATACAGGAATCGGCATCCCCAAGCCCGTCCAAGATCGGATTTTTGACCCATTTTATACCACAAAGATTACCGAGAAAGGCACAGGGCTTGGACTTTCGGTATCCAACCGAATCATCAGACAACATGAAGGTGTCATCGAATTTGACAGCAAGATTGAACAGGGTTCCGTGTTCACCGTCAAATTACCGATTAGGAGAGGGGTGGAGAAGGATTGAAAGTACTGGTTGTTGATGATGAAAAAATCAAACTAATTACACTACGCGATGATTTGCGCGAGGCGAACTACGATACCATTGCGGTTGAGTCTCCAGCGATTGGTCTACAACTTGTGCAGAACGAACATTTCGATGTTCTTGTTACCGATTTGCGCCTACCGAAGATGCACGGAATTGAATTTCTGAAGCGCGTCCAGAAGGAGCAGCCCCATATTATTGTGATTGTCATGACCGCTTATGCGAGTGTTGAAACCGCTGTGGAAGCGATGAAATTTGGGGCGTATAACTATATCAAAAAACCTTTCTCCAGTGAAGAGCTAATCCAGATGCTGGATAAACTCAAAATGCTTCACGGCAAGGGCAAACAACGCTCACAGCTCAAAGTTCCCATGAAAGGACGCTCTCCATACCACCATATTATCGGGAAAAGTCAAGCGATACAAGACCTCTTTGACTTGCTTGAAAATGTCTCCGACACCCAGAGCACTGTGCTAATCTATGGAGAACATGGCACAGGAAAAACGCTCGTTGCAAAATCAATTCATTTTAACAGCGCGCGTATACTCCACTCCTTTAGGATCGTGAACTGCTCAGGAGTGCCTACTGAAACGTTAGATCGAGATCTCTTTGGAGACGAGCAGACGGAAAACGAGTTTGGGCGTAAAGGGACACTTTTTCTTAAAGATATTGATGCCCTTCCCGTTGCACTACAGGTCAAATTCCTACGGGCACTAGAGGGACGGCAGCTGAACCTAGACAGAAGCACACAAAGGGAGGATGTGCGGATTATTGCTGCGACGACCAAGAATTTGCGTATAAAGGTTCAGAATGGGGAATTTCGAGACGATCTCTTTTACCGTCTAAACGTTGTCCCGATTTTTCTGCCGCCGTTGCGTGAACGGGTCGAGGATATTCCCCTCTTAATCAACCACTTTTTAGACTTATTCTCGCCTAACACTCCCATCTGCATCGCTCCCGAAGCTGTCGAGGTGCTCACAGCATATCCATGGCCCGGCAATGTCCGCGAATTAGAAAACGTGGTCGAACGGCTTGTAACGGTTGGAGACGGGGCAGATATTACCCCCGATGATATTCCGCTTGAGTTGAAACTACCAGCGCAGGTAAGCTTAGATGAGACGTTGAGTGAGATCTCCTTCCAAGAGATTATCCGGTCGACAGAGCGTGAGCTCATCGGTTGGGCAATGAAAAAAGCACAGGGGAACAAAACGCAAGCCGCAAAACTGCTCAAAATGAAACCCTCAACTTTCCGCGATACCCTTGCCAAGTATATTGACCAGATCGAATGGCAGGCGTGAGGGGGAGAGATACAAGCCAAATGGACCAGAAACAGGAACGCGAGCGGCTTCGGGCGGAAGCCCTCCGCAAACGGGACAGCATCCCACCAAGTGTGAGAGCTAAATTGAGCCGACGGATTGTCGACCATGCAATCAACTGGGTTAAGGTGAACCGAGCCAATGCAGTGCTAGTCTACCTCAATATGCGAAGTGAGGTAGAGACCGGTGGCTTGCTTGATTATCTGTTGGTTCAGAATAAGATTGCGCTTGCCCCTGTGATGAGTATGAAGCAGCGAGACCTTACACCACATCGTATCATAGATGCACAAAAAGATCTTGTTCTCCATCCATACGGTATGTACCAGCCGAATAAGGAAACCTGTCCTCCTTTTCCTTTGAACCGGATCGATTTAATCTTTGTTCCCGGCGTTGCTTTTGACCCCAAGGGCTACCGCATCGGATACGGTGCCGGCTTCTATGATCGATTCCTGCCGCAATGTCCGGAGGCAGTTTGGATTGGGTTGGCTTACCAAGCGCAAATTGTGACAGATACCTTTCCGCAGGCCTGGGACATCCCCCTCCATCAAATCCTTACAGAGGACGCGTGATATTTGTTGACGATTTCTAATCCGTGAAGGATTGCTTGAACGCGTCTGCCTATGTTTTTGCACATCGCCCACTATAGCCCCTAGGGTCATTTAATTCTCTCATGTTATTGCCCCGATAGATTGGGATTCAAAGCAATCTGAATCGCGGATAAACACGGATTGACGGATTACACGGATAAAGGACACCTTCGACACCTGGCATAAGAGGGCGAAGTGAATGTGCTACTACAAATAGCGGGGCAAGATGCCCCGCCTACCGGGCGGGCAAGTCCGAGAGGAACCTTCCGTTTCACGAGAATCCCGATCCAATCGGGACGTGGCCGGGGATGCCCCGTCTACCGGGTGGGGACAGAAAACAGCGGGGCAAGATGCCCCGCCTACAGAGCGGGGACAGAAAATAGTGGGGCATGAGCCAAAACGGAAAACTAAATGCCCCGAACTGTGCCCAATTTTACACTTGACATGGGATGCGCCTGTGATATAATTTTTCTATTTGGGGTAAGCTGTCTAGACTGTTTAGCAAGCGCCCTCCAAATCAGCGCAGGAAAGGGGGTGTGCATGATTGTGCGGAACGAAAACTGGGGGCACTCAGAAAGAGATGAGTGAGGATCACATACCTGTTCTAGTCGATGAGGTGATACAGTTTTTACAACCGAAAAATCACGGCTTTTATGTGGATGGCACGGTTGGATTAGGCGGGCATGCCGCTGTCATTTTACAAAAGTCTGCACCGAGCGGAACCTTACTTGGGATTGATTTGGACTCGGAGGCATTGGCTATCGCCAAGCAGAGGCTACATGAATACAAGGAACGGGTGATACTCGTTGATGGTAATTTTGCCCACTTGGATCGGCTACCTCGATTATATCAGAGTTCAGAGCAAACGGAAACGACGATCTCCCCAATTGATGGTATTTTACTTGACTTGGGGGTGTCATCTTTGCAGTTGGATACGCCGACTAGAGGGTTTAGTTTCACTCACTCTGGTCCCTTAGATATGCGGATGGATGTCAGCCAGTCCCTATCCGCAGCACACGTCGTGAACCGCCACCCAGAAGACGTGCTCGCAACGATTTTTACGGAATTCGGTCAAGAACGTTGGGCGAAAAGAATTGCACGTCGGATTGTTCACGCTCGAAAACGCAAGCCTATCTCAACAACCTATCAATTGGCGGAAATTGTTCTGGAGGCGATTCCCCCCAGATCAACGGGTTGGCGTATCCATCCCGCGACAAGGGTTTTTCAGGCGTTACGAATTTATATTAACGATGAACTCAAAAACTTGCATTCTGGGATACATTGTGCTGCTTCCGCTTTGAAGCCCGGTGGACACTTATGCATCATCTCTTTCCATTCTCTTGAAGATCGAATTGTTAAAGAACAGTTTCGCACCCTATCGCGTGACTGCATCTGCCCACCGAAGACTCCTATCTGTGTGTGTCAGCATACACGGACTCTTCAAACACTAACCAAACGTCCAATAGTTCCAACCCCCGATGAAATTCGACGCAATCCTCGGTCCCGAAGTGCGAAATTACGGGTTGCGATGAAGATCCACGAATCTAAAAGGGAAGATTAAACGTTTCTTAACAACCGGACGAGACGGTTTGCAAAGGAACAATTAGAGACTATTATAATCATGAAATACCAAAAACCAGCTCCGTCGTCCAAATTTCATCCCTTTGCATACTTCGCGCTTGCCATTTATATCGGTATCTTTTTTCTGAGTGCATGGTTTGCGTCAAATCAACACAAGGTTGCACTGCAAATGCGTGAGGAATTTGAGCATCGAAGAGATCAACTCCACAACGAAATCAATAGGCTCAAAATACAGGAAACAAGACTCACTTCGATTGAACGGATTCACGAAATCGCGGAAGATCTCCAGATGGTTCAATCCTCCAAGCAAGCCGATGTGCTGCGTGCTGATTAAGATCTGTGAGCCGAGTGTTTAATTGTGCACTTAACCTTTGGGGCATTCTGGAATACCCATCTCCTTGGAGGAGGTCTCCTACAGTGTGATTTGTGAACGTGAAATGTAATGGATGATATGCTTCATGTTTCAGGTAAGCAGTTCAATCCGTGTGGAGTTCCTCACCAATAGTGCACACTGTTGCGCTTCTGCATTAATACCCTATGAACAATATACCTTTTTCCCGGATTACAATTGTATGGGTTGGTTTGGAGCTCTGCTTAGGATTATTGATAGGACGCTTGTTTCTAATCCAGTACGTACACGGTCGGGAGCTGCGCGAACGTTCTGAGAATCAACGTAACACGCAAGTGGATTCTCAGGCAAAGCGCGCTACGATTTTGGATCGGCACGGAAGCGTCTTTGCAATCAATCAGGACTTGATCTCGGTCTATGCAGATCCAAAAGTGCTGAGAGATAAGCCTGATGAGATTGCTCGTAAACTTGCGCCGCTGCTCGATGTCTCGGAAGCTAGACTCTTGTCGGTACTGCAGCAAAAGAAAAGGCGTTTTGTTTGGCTGAAACGGAACTTAGATTATGAACGCTTTAACGACATCCGCCAAGTCACTAAAAGTATTTATGGGGTCGGATATCGGACCCATGGAAAACGGTCCTACCCAAAAGACGAACTAGCGTCCCATATTATTGGATATACCAATTTTGAAAATAGAGGCATCGACGGGATCGAACATCAATATAATGCCTACCTAAGCACAGGTAGCGAAAACGGTCTCCCAGAATCACAGTCAAAAAGCAATCGAATGACCGCCGATGGTAAGAGACGCCCGATTCGTCCGCCACAACTTTATCAACAAGGAGGGCAATACGGTCGTAGCATTGTCCTTACGCTTGATGAGTATATCCAACATATAACAGAAACGGAACTGATTGCCGGTTGCGAGGAGTGGCAAGCGAGAGCGGGGAGTGCAATCGTGATGCACTCCAAAAGCGGCGAGATTTTGGCATTAGCAAATTATCCGAACTACAATCTCAATCACTACTCAAGGAGCGAAGAGTCAGCCAAACGAAATCGCGCCATCTGGATGCAATACGAACCCGGTTCTGTGTTTAAAATCGTCACTGCTGCTGCACTCCTTAACGAGAAACTGATGTCTCCGAACTCGTATGAGTATTGCGAGATGGGGGAATATCGTTTGTCCAATGGGCATGTCATTCACGATATTAAGCCCAACGCGTGGCTAACACTCAGTGAAATTATCGCAAAATCTAGTAATATCGGTATCCTCAAGGCTGCGCGCCATCTCGACAAAGAACAGTTAGAGGCCTACACGCACCGGTTCGGATTCGGTGAGAAAACCGGTATCGATCTGCCTTACGAACGCGTCGGTAGCTTGAGAGGTATCCAGAAATGGGATGACTACACGATTGCCTCTGTTCCGTTTGGACAGGGGATTTCTGTGACACCCATACAGATGTTGAATGCCATCAACGTTATTGCTACCAAGGGTGTGCTGCTACAGCCGTATGTCACTCGGCAAATTATTGATAAGGAGGGAAGCCTGCTAGAACAATCCTCCCCTAAGCCGATTCGCCGTGTCATTTCCGCGGAAACCGCACAGTCAATGACACAAATGCTTGTCGGTGTAACGGAGGCCGGCGGCGGGATAAGGGCGCGTGTCGAAGGATATACTGTTGCTGGCAAAACTGGCACCGCACAGAAAGCGGAACGAGGAGAGGGATACGTTGAAGGCAAAGTGGTCGCCACTTTTGCAGGATTTCTTCCGGCGGAGGATGCGTTACTCTCAATTATTGTTGTCGTTGACGAACCGGCGGGTGCCCCGTTGAGTAGTTATGTCACCGCACCAATGTTCCAAAAGATTGCGAGTAAAACGATGCGCTATTTGAGTCAAAAGAATCTCTTTGTTCGGAAATCAACCTCAAGCTATGCGGAAACCCAGTCAGCACTTCATTAATTGGTACTATAAGACTATTGTTTAGGACTTACGCAGTTGAACGTTCAAACGCTCATAGTTGGGTGACTCATTACCGGACAATACGCCTCACGACGTCCGATGAATCGGGCAACTACAATTAGTCCCACAGTAGTAGGTAGGCTCCGCTGTACCGTAATTTGCACAATGGTTACGGCATACGGCGTATGCCTACTACCTTAAAGACGCGCAATGAATTGCGCTACTACAAACTCGAGTGCGTAAGTCCTATTGTTATAGGATTGTCTGAGAATCGGGGGTGGAATCGATTGTGAATCTACATCACTTGCTCCAAGGAGTGAACATCCTCTCATCAACTGGGGGGCTTGACAAAGACATTACCGGCATTGCGAGCGATAGTCGAACTGTCGAGCCGGGGCATGTCTTTGTCTGCTATGAAGGTGTCAACGTTGATGGACACACCTTTATTCCCCAAGCCATCCAAAACGGCGCAACGACGATTATCGGGGAGAAACCAGAATCTATGCCGCCCGGTGTCACCTATATCCAAACGCCAAACGGACGCATCGCGTTCTCGCTCATCGCAGCAAACTGGTACAGCAATCCGGCGGATCGGCTGAAGCTGATTGGCATCACCGGCACAAACGGCAAGACCTCAACAGCACATTTAGCGCATTCGATTTTCAACGCTGCGGGATTGAATTCGGGGCTCATGGGCACAGTTGGAACCCGTTACGCAGATGTGTTTGTGGAGCCAACGGTTACGACACTTGAGCCTTTGACGCTTCACGAACTGTTCCAAGACATTGCCGATGCTGGTGTAGATTATGTCATCATGGAAACCTCATCTCAAGGGCTTGCACAACACCGATTGGCTGGACTCACCTTTGAAACAGCGGTTTTCACCAATCTGACACAAGACCATCTTGATTACCATGAGACGATGGATGAGTACCTGAACGCCAAGATGATGCTGTTTCAGCAGCTCAATCCTGATGACGGTCTAGCAATCCTTAACGCAGATGATCCCGCCTCCGATTCGATCCGCCATCAAACCAATCCCCCAAGCCTTACTTTTGGGGTTGAGCAACCGGCGGATTTGTCGGTCAGCAACGTCGAATCAACACTCAAACGGCTCTCATTCATTGCGAACACACCGAAGGGAAAAATCCCAGCAAATCTGCGTCTGTTGGGGGATTACAACCTCTATAACGCCCTTGCTGCGATTGGGATAGGGTTGCACCACGACTGCTCGCTTGAGGCAATCCAAGCAGGGCTGGAATCCACAGTTGTGCCGGGACGATTTGAGTTGGTTGACCGGGGGCAGCCTTTCGCGGTTGTCGTGGACTATGCGCATACACCCGACGGTTTGGAAAACCTGTTGACTGCTGCACGAAAGATTACGCAGGGCAATTTAATCTGCGTCTTCGGCTGCGGCGGAGATCGGGACCGTGGCAAACGTCCGAAGATGGGCAAAATTTCCGCGACCATCGCTGACCACAGCGTGATTACCTCCGACAACCCACGCACCGAAGAGCCAGACGCTATCCTCGCCGACATTGTGGAAGGTTTACCCGATGGCGCAAGTTATGACCTGATTCAGGACCGCCGTGCTGCCATCGCGCATTCGATTGAGTTAGCAAAGACGGGCGATCTTATCGCCATCGCAGGCAAGGGGCATGAGCCGTATCAAGAAATTAATGGTGTGCGATTTGATTTCGATGACAGGGAAGTCGCGGGGGAATTTCTTGAGGAGTTGAAGTCAAACAAATGAAGCTAATTGCATTCATAGCGTCAGGAGGTGAGACTCAATATGGACTTTGTCAGTGCTTTCTTCCCACTTTTACTGATGGCACCCTTTTATATTCTTCCTGTCTGGCTTCTTTTGCGAGCTGTTCGCGCGATCGAAAGAATCGCAGACAAAATCGAGAAAATCGCAGACAACGAGAATGCCGGAGAGTAAAGGCAAACCGATCTGTTCAACCGCTTCACCCCATAGCAATCCCCTATTATTACCTGTCCCAGCGGGCTGGACGCAGGAAACAATTGCTTAACCCCACCCATCACCTTTCACGCGTTACGTTATGAATCTCACAATTGCTGAAATCCTACAGGCAACGCAGGGCAACCTCATCCAAGGCAATCCCAACACCGTGATAACGCATGTCTCGACGGATTCGCGGACGATTAAAAAGGGCGACCTCTTTGTCGCATTGGCCGGCGAAAAATTCGATGGACATAATTTCTTGGAGGGCGTGTGTCAACAAGGTGCGATTGGGGCGGTTGTCTCTAAACCGGTAGAGGAGCTCTCCCAACTTGCGTCGCCGATTATTGTGCAAGTAAACGACACGCTCGTTGCGCTGGGGAATATTGCCAACTGTCACCGCCGCAAGTTTAATCTGCCGATCGTCGCTATCACAGGCAGCAACGGCAAGACCACGACAAAGGACATAACAACTTCTGTGTTGGCACAGCGGTTTTCCGTTTTCAAATCCGAGAAAAGTTACAATAATCAGATTGGTATTCCTTCACGATTAATGCAACTTAGCGAAGCAGATGAGATTGCCGTATTAGAGATTGGCACCAGTTGGCCCGGGGAGATTGAGCGGTTGTCGCAGATAACGGCACCGACCGTCGGCGTGATCACCAATATCGGACCGGCACACTTGGAGTTGCTCGGTTCAATTGAAGGGGTCGCTGAGGAGAAAGGGGCATTACTAGCGCATGTCGAACATGCTATCCTTAACGCCGACGATCCAATGAGACCGAGACTTGCCGGCCGTGTGTGTGGTCAAATCACCACATTTGGTTGGCAAAATGATGCGGATGTTTCTGCAAGCGAAATTGAGATTGACAGTTTCGGAAAGCCCACGTTCACGTTGAAAATTGGAGGGGACGAAATCGACAGAGTGCATTTGCCTTGTTTGGGAAAACATAATATCTACAACGCCCTCGCTGCTGCTGGCGTAGGTGTCTGGGCGGGCTTAACGCCGACAGAAATTTGTGCCGGGCTAGAGCGTTTTCAGCCTGCGGACATGCGGATGCAGCCGATTGTGCACAACGACCTACGTATTATCAATGATGCCTATAACTCAAACCCGGAGTCCCTCAAGTCTGCTTTGACATTTCTCAGCGATATTGAAATAGCTGGCAAGCGAATTGCAATTCTTGGTGATATGCTTGAACTTGGTGAATACTCTCACGCACTCCACCTGAAAACGGGGCAGGCTATCCCGACCAACATCAACCTATTGATTACCGTTGGTCCCCATAGCCGCGCAATTGCTCATGGCGCAGAAGGCAGGGTCGAGTCTATCACCTCCTGTGATACGCCAAAGCAAGCGGCACAAGAACTGATCCAATATGCTCAACCCGGCGATGCGATTCTTATCAAGGGGTCACGCGGGATAAAATTGGAGCAGGTCTTGGAAGAGCTGATGGGGGGAACCTGAAATCAAGTGCCTAGATTCTATTGATATTTAGATGTCGAGATATGAATCTCGACCTACAGGATACCTGCCGGCATTGAGCCGAGCAGGGGGGTCGGGCAAGATGCCCAACCTACGTACTGTCAAATGTCAACACGCTTTATCCCTTCGGACATAACCGTGCTTGAAATTGTCGGTTAAGCGGAAGGAGACAGTTGCTTTCTTTCCTTCCTCATTTCTCATTGCTTCCAATTTCCAAAGGATAAACCTTAATATCAAAAATTACCTATGCTCTACTATCTATTTTTTGAACAATTAACGGAGTTTTTTTCACCGCTGAATGTTTTCCGTTACATCAGCTTTCGGTCCATCTATGCAACAATAACTGCGCTACTTATAGCTCTCATCTTAGGTCCATTCGTTATTCAACATCTGAGACGATTGAAGATTGGTCAGCATGTCCGAGATGATGGTCCCGAAACACATTTCAGCAAGGAGGGTACGCCGACGATGGGTGGCGTACTGATTATCACGTCCGTGCTGATTTCAATTTTTCTGTGGGCGCGATTGGATCAGCCCTATATTCTTGTTCTTACCTTTAGCCTTGTGTGGTTTGGCGGACTCGGTTTTCTGGATGATTACCGGAAGATTACCAAGCAACAGTCGCTCGGATTGAAAGGTTGGCATAAGATCTGTTTACAAACAGTTGGTGCACTCGCGATTGCCTATTTCCTCTACCAATGGGGCCCCGTTCCGAAAGACAGCTTGACCGAAAGAACATCAATTATCATTCCTTTCTTTAAGCAACTTCGTCCGGATCTTGGCATATTCTTTGTTCCATTTGCAGCGTTCGTCATTGTCAGTGCGTCGAACGCAGTAAATCTTACGGACGGGCTTGATGGCTTGGCAATTGGCTGCACGTTGTTTGTCGCAGTCACGTTTGGCGTACTGGGCTACCTTACAAGCCACCAACAATTAGCCAATTACCTCGACATTGCCCATCTTCCTGCTAGTGGAGAGGCTGCAACTATTTTCTGTGCCGCATTAATTGGGGCCGGTGTGGGCTTTTTATGGTATAATTGTCACCCAGCACAAGTTTTCATGGGAGATACGGGTTCGCTAGCTCTCGGCGCAGCACTTGGAACGATTTCTATCTTAATCAAAGAAGAGGTCTTGCTTGTGATTGTCGGTGGAATCTTTGTTGCAGAAGTACTCTCCGTCATCATCCAAGTTGTCTCCTATAAAACACGAAAAAAACGGGTGTTCAGGATGTCACCGTTACATCATCATTTTGAGCAACTCGGTTGGCCCGAGCCGAAGATTGTGCTCCGCTTCTGGATTATTGGGTTGATTTTGATGCTCATCGCACTGAGTACCCTCAAATTGCGATAATGGGAAAAGGGACAAGCAGAAAACAGAGGATATTCAATAATTAGGGATAGTTCAAATCTGCGTAAGGGGAAGACCATGCGACTACAGAATAAAATTGCCCTCGTCACCGGTGGGGCGACCGGCATCGGTGCCGCTACAGCCGTGATGTATGCCAGAGAGGGAGCAAAAGTCATCGTTGCCGATCTGAATGAGGCAGATGGTAAGGCAACTGCCCAATCCATTGAAGCGGAGGGTGGCACTGCCCAGTTTATACGGACGGATGTTTCTCAAGAGGCGGACGTTGCTGCAATGGTGGAGTCGGTCGAACAGAACTTTGGGAGGCTTGATGTGTTGGTGACCTGTGCTGGCATCCTGCTAGGTGCAGCGGTACGAATTGATCAGTTCGATGCGGAAGCGTGGGATGCAGTCATCAGGGTCAACTTGAGGGGGACCTTCCTGTGCACTAAACATGCTGTGCCACTGATGGAAAAGAGCGGTGGTGGGGTAATTGTGCTGATTGCGTCGGGAGCAGGAGTGACGGGTCCCAGTGCATCTGTCGCCTACGGTGCCAGCAAAGGTGGTGTGCGGGGGTTGGGATTTACCTTGAAGAACCAAGTCGAACCGTTGAATATCCGAGTGCACGTCGTTTGTCCTGGCAACCTTAATACCCCCCTGAAGCTCAGGGCAATCGCCGAAATCGCAGAAAAGGGTGGAGAATCACCGGAAGCGGCTGTTGCTGCCGCACAGTCCACTCTATTCAAGCCGGAAGATGTCGCCAAGGTGCTGACAGATCTCGCTTCTGATGCGGGGGCGAATGCCGAAGAACTCGTATTTACGAAGTGACCCAAGCTGCTGGCTATTTTCTATTCAAATTAGGAGTTACGCACTTCAGCTTGCAGTAGCGCAATTTAGTGAGCGGATGTAGGGAACGCAGATCTGCGTTCTCTACGAAATCGTGGATTCACGGTTTGGTAATGTTTGAGGGCAACTGTGCAAATTTCTACTGCGAGGAAATTACTCTTTACATTTTTAGGGACTTTAGTATATAATGAATCACACGCTGCTGCTAAATAGAGCAAATTAAGCAGCAATGAAAAGGGAAGGCGAATGGTTTTATCAGATCGGGATATTATTCGTTATCAGGAAATGGGGAAAATCAAAATCACTCCTACCCCGGATCTCACCAAACAACTCGGCTCCTGTTCCATTGATTGCCGGCTAGGGAACACCTTCCGGTTGTTTGAGCACAGTAAGTACCCTTATATCGATCTCCGCGAAGATATCGATCTCAACGAACTGATGCACAAAGTGGAAGTCCCCGATGGTGAGGCGTTTACCATGCAACCGGGCGAATTTGTCCTCGCGGCAACCCTCGAAACCCTCGAACTCGCCGACGACGTAATGGCGCGGCTCGAAGGTCGTAGTAGCCTTGGCAGGCTTGGCATTATTGTCCACAGCACGGCAGGGCTTTTCGATCCAGGTTGGATTGGTACTGCGACATTGGAACTGGGAAATCTGGGGCGCATGCCCGTTAAACTCTACCCCGGTATGCGAATTTGTGCGTTTACATTTGAAGAATTATCCTCTCCTGCAAAAGTACCCTATCGCCAAAAACCGGGCAACAAGTATGCAGGACAAGTTGAGCCGGAAGCCAGTCGTTTTGTGAGGGATTTGAATCAGTAAACAGTTGCATTGCTAAAAACTTTAGCAGTGATCTGCCCAATAATTCAGCATCTATGGATTAAGGCATTTGTATCACGCCACTAACTTTTCGCTAAAAGGATACCTCACATAGTGAGACAATCAGGGGCAAACCGCCTATCAGAGCCAAATTTCGTCTACAAATAGGAAAAAACGAGGTGGGGAAAATTTGGTGCTGGTTTTTCATTTCAACAGCGATTTGACTATTGGCATATCGTTTGCTCTATATCTTTGAGGTGTCCCGTTTTCCAATTCCATTGTCTCCAATAATTCGTTGAGTGGGGTGTATGAAAATGGCAAGAAATGTCTCCCTTTGAGAGGTTTTTCATGTGCACTCTTAATGGGATCGCTGGGCAGTACCAACCCTACTTAGTTTAATCGTCATGGCTTGGCTCAATATTTTAATTCTTAAGGAGAGTTTAGATGACACCAAGTGAAGTTGTTGCATTTGCAAGAGCAAAAGAGATCAAAATTGTTGACTTTAAATTCACGGATCTGCCTGGCATGTGGCACCACTTTTCGATTCCCTCAACAGAGCTAGAAGAAGACCTGTTTGAAGAGGGACTCGGTTTTGATGGTTCAAGTATTCGCGGTTTCCAAGTGATTAACGAAAGCGACATGCTCCTTTTCCCTGATCCGGATACAGCCATTGTGGATCCGGTTTGCAAGATTCCGACGCTCAGTCTCATCTGCAACATTAAGGATCCGATTACCTTAGAAAGCTATAGCCGAGATGTGCGGCATATTGCTCAAAAAGCGGAAGCCTATCTCAAAAGCACCGGGCTCGCGGATACCAGCTATTGGGGACCTGAAGCTGAATTTTTTGTATTCAATGATGTTCGCTACGACCAAAATGAGCATTCGGGTTACTATTTCGTTGATTCCGTTGAAGGGAGCTGGAATACAGGTACCGATGAAGGTCCGAACCTCGGGTACAAACCCCGCTACAAGGAAGGGTATTTCCCCGTTCCGCCATCGGATGCATTCCAAGATATTCGGTCCGAAATGGTTCTCAAGATGATCGATTGTGGGATTGATGTAGAGCTTCACCACCATGAGGTTGGTACCGGTGGTCAGGGTGAGATTGATCTCCGGTTTGATACCATGACCCGGATGGGCGATAAACTCGCGCTGTATAAGTACATCATCAAGAATACAGCCCGTGCCCACAACATGACAGCGACCTTTATGCCAAAGCCGCTTTTTCAAGACAACGGTTCAGGCATGCACACCCATCAGAGTTTATGGAAAGATGGGAAAAACATCTTCTATGATCCACAGGGATATGCCGGGTTAAGTGAAGCTGCATTATATTACACCGGCGGTCTCCTTAAACACCTACCGTCGTTGTGTGCTATCATTGCGCCGACAACCAATTCTTACAAGCGGTTAGTCCCAGGCTATGAGGCACCGGTGAATCTTGCATACTCGCAAAGAAACCGGAGTGCCTGCGTCCGCATTCCTGTCTATTCTCAGAGCGAAAGAGCGAAGCGATTGGAGCTCCGTACACCAGATCCTTCCTGTAACGCATATCTCGCTTGTAGCGCAATGCTGATGGCGGGGCTTGATGGTATCCGGAACCAGATTCACCCCGGTGATCCGCTCGATAAAGACCTGTATGATCTGGAGCCAGAGGAACTGGCAGAAATTGAATCAACGCCAGGTTCCTTAGCTGAGGCACTTGATGCCTTAGAGGACGACCATGACTACCTGCTCGAAGGCGATGTGATCACGCAGGACGTGATTGATACATGGATAGAGTATAAACGTGAAAACGAAGTCGATGCAATCAACCTCCGTCCGCATCCACACGAATTTCATCTCTACTATGATATTTAATCGGTTGAATTTCTTTTTCAGTTGTAGATAACAATTAGAGTGAAGCGTAAAACGTAAACTGTTAAGCAGGTTTCCTACGTTTCTACGCGTTACTAGATTCACAGGGTTGAGGGGTTGTGAGCATCACTGTCTGAACAAAGGAGAGATAACTCATGAAAAAACTAGAGTGCATTATTCGTCCCTTTAAGCTTGAGGATGTCAAAGAGGCTTTGAACAATGTAGGTGTCCGTGGGATGACCGTCACCGAAGTCCGAGGATTTGGAAGGAGTCGAGGGCACACGGAGCTTTATCGAGGGAGCGAGTACACTATTGAATTTGTACCCAAGTTAAAACTCGAAATCGTCGTTGCCGAAGAGAGTGTGGATCAGGTTGTAGACGCTGTGCAACAATCGGCTTCTACCGGAAAAATTGGTGATGGAAAGATCTTTGTCCTACCAATTGAGGAAACGATCCGTATCCGTACCGGCGAAAAAGGTCCCGCAGCAATCTAAATGCAAACCTCAATTCATACAATAGCGCAATTGTAGGGGACAATTCCTTGAGAGGGGTGTCCCCTATATTTGTGCACCCTGAAGCAATTCATAACCTACCCATCATCCTCCTCCCCTCCGAAATTACAGAGCACCTCCCTCCCTACATCGTTCAAGAGTTCATTCGTTAGTTCATTAGTTCATTGATGAACCGATGGACAAACTGTTTTCACGTTTTACACTCGGTCTTTGACCGGGGACTTAGTATTCCGTATAGGGTAACAGTTACCCCAATTTTTGCTTGACGCTTTTTCGATCGAAATGCTATTATTTGTTTTGTCTTGCCATTAATCAATCCTAGAAGCTCAAAGGAATAGAGGTGATTGTCGAGCATGATTGAAGTGAGAAATTTGACGAAGCGGTATGGTCCAACCGTTGCGGTAGATAATGTTTCCTTCGATGCGAAAGCGGGAGAGGTCCTAGGTTTTCTAGGTCCAAACGGGGCGGGTAAAACCACAACGATGCGTATCTTAACCTGCTACCTCTCAGCAGACGAGGGAACTGTGAAAGTCGCTGGATATGATGTTTTTGAGGAGTCCTTTGAAGTCCGTAAACGGATCGGCTACCTGCCCGAAAGCGCGCCCCTCTATACAGATATGGGAGTTATCGACTATCTTAAATTTATTGCCGAAATCCGGGATATTCCCAAGAGTCAACGCTCCCAGCGTATTAAAGATGTCGTCGACATCTGTGGGCTTGAGAAGATGATCCAAAAGGATATCGGTGAGCTATCCAAAGGCTATCGCCAACGCCTAGGCTTGGCGCAAAGCCTGATTCATGACCCACCGATCCTTGTGCTTGATGAGCCAACCTCCGGGCTTGACCCCAACCAAATTATTGAAATTCGTAATCTGATCCGAGAGATCGGCAAGGAGAAGATGATTATCTTCAGTACACATATCCTGTCTGAAGTCTCGGCGACCTGTGGTCGAATTTTGATTATTAATGATGGACAGATCGTTGCAAACGGCACACCGGACGAGTTAGCTGGACGGGCGCAAGGGGAAGAGGTCGTCCACATCTCCATCCGAGGTCCACGCGAAGAGATCGAAGCAAAACTTGAAGAATTAAGTATAGTTTCAGACTTCAAACGGGTCGAATCCGATGATGGCGTGTGTGGCTATCAGATTGTGTCCCAAAAAGGGAAGAATACGGCAGAAGAGCTTTTCCATTTTGTGGTACAGAATCATTGGAGTTTGACAGAATTGCGTCAAGAAGCAATTAGCCTTGAAGATGTCTTCCTGCAACTGACCGGCAACGAATCTACGACCCAACCAACCGCCGCGTAAAACCAATTGGTTTCCGTTTCGCCTCCGACACAATGCACGGTTTCCTGACTTAACGGGCTCCTAACATGAGAATCGTGACAGCTGATTTTGCAGGAGCGGCGTACCCACCGGGGACAGAAGTATCATTTATGACCAGGACGGATGGTACGCTGCACGGCACTGTGCAAGGACTACTGCCCCGGCGTGCACGAGTGGCAACGCAGCAAGGAACGCTGTGGAAAGTTCCATACAGTCTCTTAACGGTGATAGAGCCTACGCAAGGACCTGCGATGCTGCTCACCGAGGTTGCAACGCTGGGAAAGCAATTAATACGGGAACACGAAGATAACAGTGGGCTCAAAGCGGGTTGGCAATTCGCATTCGATCTCGCTCCTGCGCGTGGGGGTTCATGCAGATACAGTGACCAGCAGATCACGCTCTCGGTTACGTACTGCCTGAAAGCATCTAAGGAGGAAATCGTTGATACGATTCTGCACGAGATTGCGCATGCGATAGTCGGACCGAAACATGGGCACGATGCAACATGGAAAGCAGCAGCTCGACAGATTGGATGCACGGCTGAACGGTGCCACCGAATCCAACATACACCCCCGCGTTGGCACGGACAGTGTGGATGTGGTCAACAATGGGAACGACAACGCCTGAGTCAGCGCATAAGAAAATCAAGGTGTGGGAAGTGCAAGGGAAATATTGAATGGACAAGGGTGGGAGTAAACTATTAAACAAAACTAACACGCTAGCAAATTTGTTCTCCGCTGTCTCAGTCAGCCAAATGTGAAACAAATACTGAAAATCTCGCTATCGAATTAAACTGTGGCGATTTTCAAGGAGGTAACACCACAAGAAGAAAATGAACAATATCGCAGCAATTTTCAAGAAAGAATTTAGAAGCTACTTTAATTCGCCTATCGCGTATATCTTTATCACATTTTTTCTCGCACTTTCCGCTTGGTTTTTCTTTCGAGGCTTTTTCCTCGTAGGCCAAGCCGTAATGAGGGGTTTCTTCAGTTGGGTGCCGTGGATATTCCTTCTGTTCATTCCGGCAGTCACTATGAAACTCTGGGCAGAGGAAAAGAAGATAGGCACAGTTGAAATTTTGATGACCTTGCCCATTAAGGATTATGAGGTGGTCCTCGGGAAATATCTCGCCGGCTTTTGCCTGCTTGGGGTAACCATTCTGCTCTCCCTTTCCATACCGATTACTGTCGCCTACCTTGGGGAGCCGGATGGGGGTCCCATCCTCGGCGGCTACATCGGGCTTTTCCTGATGGGAGGAGCTTACCTCTCCATTGGGATGTTCACCTCCACCATTACGGAAAATCAGATTATCGCCTTTATCCTTGGAATTGTGATGTGCTTTGGGTTGCTTATCATCGGTGAAGACATTGTGCTTTTCAATGCGCCGAATTGGATTGTCCCGATTTTCAGCTATCTCGGCTTGGGTGCCCATTTTAGCAGCATTCTGAGAGGCGTTATCGATTCGCGGGATCTCATCTATTATTTTTCCGTTATCGGCTTTTTCCTCTATTTGAGCGTCTTGATGGTTACAGTTCAGAAATGGAGATAGATTTATGGCTGCAAAAACATTAAAATATGGCGGCAATACACTCGCCTTTATTCTCGTCGTATTCGGCATTATCGTGTTAATCAATTTCCTATCAAGCCGTCGTTTTGTTCGCGCAGACCTCACAGCGGAGAAGCGATACACAATTTCACAATCGACCAAAAAAGTCCTCAAGCGGCTAGACGACATTGTGACAATTGATGCTTATTTCTCACGGCAGCCAGCGCGTGTCGCGCAGATTCGTCAATCTGTCCGCGATATGCTTGAGGAATATCGTGCCTTTTCCAAAAATTTGCAGATTAATTTTATTGACCCTGCGGCGGAGGATGAAGCCCAAAAGCAGAAACTTCGGTTTATGGGGATTCCTGAAGTGCAGGTGAACGTCATCGAGAAGGACAAAGCGGAAGTCGCCAACGTTTATATGGGTATAGCAATCCTCTATGCGGATAAAAAAGAGGTTCTTCCAGTCGTCCAAACAACCGCCAACCTTGAGTATGATCTGACCTCTGCTATTCTCAAAGTAACAAGCAAAGAGGTAAAAACAATCGGCTTCCTCACAGGACATGATGAGATAGATGTTTTCGATCAGGCGTTTGGTCCGCTGCGTCAAGAGTTGAGCAAACAGTACGATGTGAGAAAAGTACCAATTGACGCTGGCAAAGCGGTTGATACCGATGTCGCAACGCTAGTTATCGCGGGACCGAAAAAAGAGCTGACGGAGCGTGAAAGATATGAAATCGATCAGTTCATCATGCGGGGCGGACGGGTGTGTTTTCTAATCGATCCGGTCCTTATCCAATACGAGGGTCTGAATGTAAACCCTCTGAAAACAGGGTTGAACAATCTTTTGGAACACTACGGCGTCAAACTCAACGATAACCTTGTGCTTGATGTCTCGATGGGGCAGCTCGTCTATTCACAGGGTTTCATGACGGTAACGACAGGCTATGCGTATTTCGTCAAGGTACTGAAGGAGTACCGTTACCGCACAGGGGAGACCTCAGACGGGTTATCGCAGGACAGTATTATCACGAATCAGTTAGAAAGCTTGACATTGCATTGGGCAAGTTCACTCGAACTGTTGCCTCAAGGGGATCCCTCCGTCGAAACGATCGTGCTTGCCAAAACTAGCAGAGGAGGTTGGACAGCGCAAAGCCCTTACAACATCAGCCCGACGGACCGCCAATTCCAACCACCGGCTTCCGTCCAGCAGGCTCACACCGTTGCGGTGTCGCTCTCAGGAGTGTTCAAGAGTTTTTATGCGGGTAAGACTATCCCACCCGTCGAATCTAGCGAATCCGACGAAGCGGTGACGGCTAAACCGGCGGAGGAAGAGCGAACGACAAAGACCGACAGTGAAGCGACCCAGATCGTTGTGGTTGGCAACTCCCAATTTTTACAGCAGAGCCAACGGGATGGTCAACTCTTTTTCCTAAATACAGTAGACTGGCTTACCCTCGGTGAAGAACTGATTAATATAAGATCTCACGGTGCCACAAACCGTCCATTGAAAGAGATCTCCGAAAGTGAGAAATTCTTCCTCAAGTTTATAAGCATTGCCGGTGTGCCAATTCTCGTTGTAGCCTTTGGGTTAGTTCGATTTTTCTTGAGAAGGAGGGCAAAGCGGTTGGTTGAAGCGTATGGATCCATGTCATAAGGTCCCGCTTCATCGTCAATTCGGGTGAGATCATGAAAACAAAACAACTTTTAGTCTTGATTGGTGTGCTTGTTGGCTTAGGTTTACTGGTCCTGATTCTTGAAAATCCGTTTGGCAAAAGCGAACAGCAGAAAAAGGTTGAGGAGGCGGGACTCCTGTTTCCATTCTTTAACAAGGAGAATGTAGCGAAAATTGAGATCATCGCTGCATTTGGGCTGACAACCACGATGCTTGTCGAGGAGGATGATCAGTGGCTTGTGGAATCGATGGATAACTATCCCGCCGATCAGACGGCTGTTAAGGAATTGCTCGATAAGGTTGCCGAGATGAAAACGATTCAACGCGCATCCTCAAACCCGGAGAAGCAAGCTGTTTTTCAAGTCGACAGCTCCGGCGTCGAAGCGAAATTCACCGATGCAAGTGGCAACGTCCTAGCGCACCTGTTTGCCGGGAAAACGACCCCAGAAATCTTTAACAGTTATGTCCGCGCTGCAGATTCCAACGATGTCTATATCGTCAAGGGTCATCTAAAATCTACCTTCGATAAAGGCTACCGCTCGTGGCGGGATCGGACAATTTTTTCTTTTCTTAAGGAGGACGTGACCCACCTGACAATCAGATCGGAGGAGGAAGAGGTTGAACTTCAGATCGACGCTGCGGGCGCGTGGCAGATGCTCAAACCGCTCGTCTCCGCCGCCGATGGAACCGAGGTCGAAGTAATCACGGATCTGATGAGTTCGTTGGAGACCGACGATTTTGCAGAATCGAAAGATCTCTCAGAGTATGGACTTGACGCGCCGAAGGCGTCAATTACTGCCACGCTCAAGGACGGGTCAGCGAGAAGGCTGCTGATTGGGGTAGAGGAGAGCGGTTCGTACTACGTGAGGCACGAGGACAAAGCGCAGATCTTTGAACTGAACAAAGGGAACGTGGACAAGCTGATCAAGAAGTCAGCAGATCTGAAATCTGAAACTCCCGTCCCAGAATCTGACAGCGAAGGTGCTTCCGTGACGTTGGATGGCGGAGGTGGGGAGTAAATCCTTCTATATTTTCTCTCACTTTCTCATTCCATTGTGCCGCGCTTACCAAAGCACTAGAAACCGAGTTTTCGCCAAAAACTCGGTTTCTCTATTCTCACAACAGCATCAAGACCTCATCTTGGGTGGGGAGGGTTGTTACAACCACGCCTTCGGGTGCGAGATTTGCTATAAAGACATCAATTTCACTCCTAACGCCGAACTTAGGGAGGTAGATTCCCGGCTCAATCGAGAAGCAGACACCGGGGATTAACGCACGCTCGTCTTTCGTTTCCAGATTGTCGATATTGACACCGTTGCCGTGTACCTCCGTCCCGATGCTATGCCCGGTCCGGTGGATAAAAAACTCGCCATATCCCCTCTCCGTTATGTAGTCCCGCACCACATCATCGATAGCATAACCGTAAACCACTTCACCTGCTGCGAAGCTTTCACGGATAAACGTAACAGCAAGATCCCGGGCGTCGCGAACAATTTCAAATACGTCGATGTAACGTTGAGGGGCGACCTCGCCGGCATAGGCAACCCACGTTACATCCGCATAGACGGCGTCCGGCGACTTCTGTTTTGCCCACAGATCAATTAGGACGCAATCGCCCGGATCGATCGGCTGATGTTGATCCGCCGTTGGGTAATAGTGTGGATCACTGGCTTTCGCGTTGACCGCTACAATTGGAGGGTGTCCCGGTATCAAATCCACAGCGTCAAAGCGTTCCATGATGAGGCTTTGCACATCATACTCTGTGACGGGGATCCCATCGCGTAATCGTTTACCCAACCACGCAAACGCTTCGTCTTTGATCTCCAATATCAAATGTGCCGATTCCAGATGTCCAGCAAACTGATCGGCGGTCCAGCGTGCCTCGGACTGTTGCACCAGATCCGCGGAGGAGACCACTTCAATCCCCAAGGAACGAATCAATTCAACTGTGCCGGCGTCTACCCTCGAAACGTAAGGGATAGCGGCAAAGGGAGAATACTCCATCGCAACCCGATTACTGTCCGCGAGGATGGTTTCCATCTCACGTTGCAGTTCACCCCAATCGGTGTAGGTCCTGACTTCGCCGAGGACATCGGTAAAATGAGAAACTTCAATCCGGTGGACGAGCCATATCGGCGTTCCCTCCGATGGAACGTAGCAGAACCAACGCCGGGTGATGCCGGGGTCGTCAATGCCGGCGACGCTTTGGGCAATTGGATTTGACCCCCGAAAATCGTACATCAACCAACCGTCGAGACCCTTTGAATCCCGATCTTTGCGTCGAGAAGGCTTTGAATTCCGATGAGATTCGCCTCGTTTCTCGGTGAGAGAACGTTGAATTTCATCAATGTTCATGAATCTCTCCTCTGTTGTTGCATCTGCTCCATGTACCACTCCCTACCCAAAACATCTTTCTTGTAGTGCCACCGTGACCTCTGTGGATGCATGACCAGACTTCGATCCTCGATCGGAAACTTCACAGGGGTGCGTCCCCGCCGGTGAGATTCTCTCAAGCCGATGGCTATCTCTAACGCATGGCGTAGATCGTCCCCGGTGGTTATCTTGAGCGGAACACCCGTCTCCAGTGAATCGACAATCGCCTGAACAATCCCGATCATCGGTGCCCCCGGATCGAGCCAGCCCTCGTCATCGTACCCCCGATCCGCTACCTTGTATTCTTCAAATAAGCCCTCGACCTCTTTGAACTCGGCGGGTCCCCGTAGGGTGTTACCGTTCTCAACCTTCAAGAGATGTAACCCTAAGCCGGTGTTGTTCCAGTTATATATCACTCCCTTGGAACTGATGATCTCAATGCCCTTCCACCCGATCTCCTTGTAGTTACTGAAGCACTCTACCCCGTTGGAGAAGCGGATGTAACCACCGATTTTTCCAAATCCGGTCTTAGCGTCGTCGTACGGTTCTTCGTGGTCACTGAAGGGATCTCCTTCCACCCAGCCGACCACCCAATCGACAGGTGCCTTGCCTGCGAACTTGCGGACTAAGTTAAGCCCATGACACCCACCCTGATTGTTAGGGCTATATAGATCAATCCTCTGGATTTCGCCTATCTCACCCGCTGCAACCAACTCGTAGGCTTTCTGGTAGTCTGGATGGCTTGAGATGACAAGCCCTGCGGCAAAGTGAATACCACGCGAGCGGCACGCCTCCACCATCCGGTCGGCATCTTCAAGGCTAGCGGTAAGGGGTTTCTCGCAGAAAATCGCCTTGACACCCGCCTCCGCTGAAGCGACGACAGCATCGGCGTTGGGGCGTACCGGCAAGACCGGCATCGCAATATCGATCTGTTCGTGCTTGAACATTTCATCGAAAGTGTTGTAGCCCGGAACATCGAAATGTCGACAACCTAACGCTAAATTTTCGGGATCGGTGTCGGCGATGGCAACGACTTCGCACAACGGATGTAAATCGAAGGCGCGGGCGCGACCTGTCCCTGCTCTCCCGCAGCCGATGATGCCAACGCGATATTTGGGATTTTTGGAATTGGGCATATTCTCTCCTCGGTGAACTCAGTTCTAAACGCCTGTAAACGCCTTGGGTTTGTCTTTCGATTTGACGGAACGTGTCCGTTTTGCTTCCCTCTGTGGGAATTTCAGGTCTCCGGCAAGTCCGACCCCAATGCCGCAGAGTATAACAGCGCCGCCGATGATTTGAGCGGTCATCGGGATTTCGCCGAGTATCAGGAATGCGAAGATGACTCCAGCGATCGGTGAAAATGCGGCGGCTAACGAGATATCCGCCGGCGTTACCCGCTTGATCCCTGAAAACCGGCAGAGTTGACCGCCGACGACAATGATGCTCCCATATAGTGCCATCCAACCCCAGAGTACGGGTCTGAACAGATCCATAAAGTGTCCCGGTCCGAGCATAATGAGCACGACGATCAGAAAGATAATTGAGCCGACGAAATTGCGGAAGACGCTAAAGACGCCCAAAGGGATTGATTGGAGTTGCTTACGACCGAGTTCCGCCCCAAGTACTAAAAGAAACGTACCAAGAGTCGCATAGGTTTCGCCAAGTCCAATGCCACCACGCATCTGACCTTGCTGCATCATTTCACTGGGTTGGCCCATCTCTAAATAGAGGGTTGTTGCGACGCCGACCAGAGCCAGGAACGCACCGATGACCGCGCTCCAACTTGATTTCTCACGGTATAGCAGCCATGCGAGGAATAGTCCCAGTGGGATTTCGACCGTTTCGATTAGCACAATGTTTGTGACCGAGGTCTGCTCAATGGCACGGAACATCAGCGACGGTGCTAACGCGCCCGACGTCGCCGCCAATACAAGCTGTATAAGCCACTGTTTGGGGGTCAGTTCTTTGAGTTTGGACGGCTTCCAGTCTCTGTGGAAGATGATCAATAGGGTGATCCCAGCGACGACGTTTCCGGCGAATAGCAGGTTGCAGAATGCTATCGGATTCCGTCCGTCTAGCAGCGCGTTTTCGCCGATCATTATCAACTTGGCGACCACCGCTGAGGCGGCACCGAATATCAGGATCGCGAACCACAGGTAGATTTTGCCTTTTTGGGTTTCGGTAGGGTCTATTTCAGGTTTTTGTGTCATGGGGTTTATTGTGACCTAAATTGTGGGCTTGGTGAAGTAGAGAACAACGATCGTGGTTCCCTACAACTGCTGCTATGGCTATGTGGATGTCAGCATTTCGGCGATGTCTGGCGGTAGAGTTATTCCAGTTCCATTTTGGAAATTCGCAACGCTTGTGTAAATGTTAATAAACTGATTGATGATATCTATACCCTTTTCCTCGGCAGTTGTCAGGTCTGATTTGGCTTTTTCCCATTCTCCCAGGTGTAACAGTGCCTCGCCCCTATTAAAATAGGCAAGAACATAATTAAGTTCTATCGCACGGTTATAGTCGTGAACGGCGCGGTGATACTTGCCTTGTCTAACGTAAGCCACTCCGCGGTTATTATAGGCATTAGCATTATTAGGATTTATCTCTATTGCACGGTCAAAGTCATTAATAGCACCATTATAATCCCTTAATTCGGTGTAAGCAAGACCACGATTGTTGTAGGCTGCATCAAAATTGGGATTGAGTTCTATCGCCCTAGTATAGTCTACAATGGCACGTTCAACCTCTCCTTTACCGTAATAAGCTAGACCACAATTGTAATAACCAATGGTGCTAGTATAATTTATGGGTCATGAGTCGGTTTCCTGATTTGTATCGTTAATCGGGGTAGCAACCCATCTCGATTAACCAAAGGAGACTCAACCCATGACCAGTATAGATTTTATCACAGAATTGTTTGTAGCGGTAGATGATAAACTCACAGCAACAAACAAAAACCACAAACACCCCAAAGCCAAACTCTATCCGTCTGAAGTGGTTACCATCGCTCTACTATTTGCGCTTAAAGGCGTTGGCAACCGTGCCTTCTATAGGTGGATAGCAAACAATTACAAAGCCTTGTTCCCCAATTTACCCGAAAGAACCGGTTTGTTCCGACTATTCAATAGGCATCACCCACTGACGGATATATTCATGGCAGATCCTTCGTTGATAGGAGTCATTGATACTTACGGTATCGAACTGATTCACCCCCGTCGAGAAGGACGTTCTTCTGGGCAAGTCGGCAAAAAAGGAATATCCAACCAACGCTGGATTGTCGGTGGTAAACTCTGTTTACTAGCCAATCACCTTGGACTGATTGTGGATTGGGAGTGTGCGACTGCCAATGTATATGATGGTAGCTGTTTCCAACATATAGTGGCGTCTGTCAGCGACCAGATGGTGGTTTTTGCTGATACCGGTTTTGCCAAAGTCGATTGGTTTGCTCCCAACTTGCGTATCTGCCAACGGGGGGAGTGGAATAGTCGGATGCTGATAGAGACGATTTTATCAATGTTGACGCAGGTCTGTCATTTGAAGAAGGTCGCGCATCGGTGTTGGACCTATTTCAAAACAAGACTGGCTTTTACCATGGCTTTGTTTAATCTGTTGGTACAGTGGGACGGCTTACCCGTTAATGACGATGGCTTTGTCCCTTTATCTATTGCACAATTCAGTCTCTAAAATAGCACCAAAGGTTAATAACTCAAAGCCAATGCGCGAAGGGCCAGAGTGTGGCTGACCGGCTAAAAGAGGTATCCAGAAGTGCTGCGGTCTCCTCAATCGGATCGTGTCCGTAACGCCGGACAAATTCCGCCTCGATCTGACCCTCTAACTCGGTTGGACCGCCCAAGGGTAGCGTCACCCAAGTGTTCCCTAAACGAGCACTTTCGCGAATAGCAAGACAGATCTCCCAATCATGTAGTGCGTTTACAGCACCGTACTGTGGTGTCCCTCCTTGTGTAATTGCACGATGAAGGCTGACAAGGATGCTTGCCTGCGCGACGTCATCCGGTGAGCCAATTCGATACGATTTGAACGGGTTTTCCCAGACTGCCGGCGGAGTAGTGTCCACCCGGACCGCCTCAAGTATACGTTCTCCCTCCATTTCAGCGTGCTGCTCTGTAATGTCGTAGGGATGCGCTTCCCCGTACAGCGTGAGCCGGTTTCGATCAAAGTGCCCCTTTGTGCCCTCGACCTGCCAGCCTGTTGAAAAGGTCTGTTCCCGTAACGGAAAGGCGCGCGGCGGCTTCTCAAACAGGCAGGTCACACCGTTATCAAACTCAATCACTGCCTGCTCCCATTTCACCGTTGACTCCGGTTCTCCGCCGTAGGCAATATAGGGTTCAGTTTCCACCTCGCCACAGTAGCCGAGGACGCGAGTTGCTCTTGCCCCCAACAGTGAGCGGACTCCATTGAAACCGTGATACTGTCCGGTTAGATACCACAGCCGGGCATGGGTAAGTTTACCGACACCCCCCGCTTCAATAATTTGTCTCTTGAGACGCTCAGCGGGCCAGAGCCAGACCTGCTCTGCCACCTCCCACAGCACCCCTGTTGACCGGCACGTTTCAGCGATTGCCGCGGCGTAGCGTCGTGTCAACGCCACTGGTATTTCTGTGATGATGTGTGCGCCATGCCGCGCTGCAGTAAGAGCAATAACGATATGGGAATCCTTTGGTGCCAAACTGAGTATGACATCTGGCTTTTCAGCATCAAAAAGGGCAGCCACACTTTCGTAGTGTGCTTTTACCCCGTATTGGGTTGCTACCTCCTGAAGCACGTTGGTATTGCGGTCGCAGATAGCGGTGAGTTGGTAGTGATCGGTCAAGCGGGTGATTGTTTCCAGATACTGACGAGCGCGGGAACCGCGGTCGGCTCCCACGCCGATGACAGCAATGCGGAGTTTGGGCATCATCGTTTTTCACCTCGGTCTATTGGGATGTGTTCAAAGGATTAATCTTTAGCGGTTATATGCTCCTCGTTTGTAGTACTCTACCAAACACCCGGAACCCGGTCAAGTGCGAAACACCGGCATCCCTTCGGCTAGTGCACCATCGTTTCCCACCGATGGTAGATTTAACGCTTGACGCTGTTTATAGTGCGTGATATAGTTTTGTTGATTTTCGTCATTCCCGCACACGCAGAAAGCGAGAAAACTGATGCCCCTTATGGTTGAACCGAGTCTCAAGACCGATCGCCTCGGTGGTGTCGATGTTCCCTCCGCCGATACGCTCAAAACGATGCACCACAGTTCCTATATTTTCCATGCTCATGCCGGCAAGTTGAGCGAAGTGCCAGTCGAGAAAGTGCTGCTGCCGCCGGATCGGGATACAAGCCCGCAAGCGATTCAACTTGTCGAAGCACCTGACGACACCGTATACGCCAACCTTGGCAATATCATCTGCAAAAGTAGCGATGGAGGAAGGACATGGACAGCGCATGACAAGGGTCCCGTCCTTGGGGTTTTTGAGATTCTCAAGGACGGTACGTTCATCGGCTTAGGGAGTGAAGGCGAACATCCGAACACGAAGGTGATCATCCACTCGTCGTCGGACGAGGGACGGACGTGGCGAAAGATCGGGGAGGTTCCGAACCCGCCGGGACATTGGGGCAGCGGGTCGTGGATTTTTCGCCTGCCGGATGAAACATTGCTGGCAGCTATCGGCCATCCAAACCACGTCTTTGAGCAGAAGGGGACAAGGTTGATATACAAATCGGGTGGGGGCGACCTGTTCGTATATCGCTCAACCGATGGTGGACAGACATGGACGGATCCAGCCCGTGTGCACGATTGGACAAGCGAAGGCGGTGTCACGCTGACTCCGTCGGGCAAACTGGTTGCGGCGCAACGCTACCAACGCCCCATGCTGCCCGGCGATCCGCCCGATCTGGAGCAGCGGACTGGCAGTGCAAATCCCGGTTGGCCCTATAAGCATGTGTGCGTAGTTGAGTCGGACGATTGGGGACGCACATGGAAGAACTTTCGTCAACTCGCAACGGTGTTCGGGCAAACGCACGGCGATCCCGTAGCGTTGAGCGATGGCACCGTGATTGTGGTTCACGACACACGCTACGGTCCCGGACCGCCGGGCAGCCGGGCGATGATTAGCCGTGATGAGGGCAGCACATGGGAGGACGAGGTGTACTACCTAGATTACACCACATTCACCGGCAGCTACGCCGGCAGTGTCACGCTTGCGGACGACTGCATCTTGTCCGTGGTCGGCTCTAGTCAGACTGGCAACAGCTGGGAAGCGGTGCGGAACAACACCGACTTTTACGCCATCCGGTGGCGACCGGTGGAGCAGTCAAAGGCATGAGGATGAGCCAATTAAAGCAGGTGATAGAGCAGACCGTCAGTGAGACTAGCTTTTCAGGCGCGATTTTTGTTAAGCTTGGTGGAAACATAGAATTTGAAGGTGCCTACGGCTATGCGGATAGGAGCAATAAAATTCGGAACACGGTTGACACCCGTTTTGGAATAGCATCAGGAACCAAGTTCTTGACTGCGCTCGGAATAGGAAAACTGATTGACCGTGGCAAACTCTCTTTGACTTCAAAACTGTGCGACTGTGTAAATATTGATTTTCCGCATATATCAGAAGATGTCACTATCCACCATCTCTTAACCCATACCTCCGGGGTTTATGACTATTATGATGAGGAACTTGTTAAGGATATTGATAATTTTCAATTGGATATCCCCTGTTTTGAACTAAAGGGGCCCAAGGATTACATACCGTTATTTCGTGATGGAAAGATGAAGTTTAACCCGGGGGAACGGTTTTTCTACTCAAACGGAGGGTTTATTCTATTAGGAATCGTCATTGAAGAAATCTCCCGAATTCCCTATGCCGACTTTATACAAAAAAATATCTTTGAGTCATGCGACATGAGCGATTCGGGATTTTTTGCTATGGACCGTTTGCCAGAACGCACGGCTTTCGGATATCTTGACGGGGAAGAAGGGTGGAGAACCAACATCTTCAACTTGCCAATTGTCGGATCATCCGATGGAGGGGCTTTCACAACGGTAAAAGATATGGACAAGTTGTGGACAGCTTTTTTTGCGGAAAGGATCCTTTCTAAACAGTTGACGAAGCTATTTTTAGAGAAGGCGGTCAAAGATAAAGATAATACATTTTATGGTCACGGTATCTGGATTTACCATGAGGAGGGTGTAGATCCAGTTCATTATCTCATGGGCTGGGATGCCGGCGTTTCTTTCAGAAGCACATGCCCTTCAAGCGATTTGGTTATAACAGTGATCTCTAACACGTCAGCCGGTGCATGGACGATAAATCGTGAAATCATGAAATGCTTGAAGATAGCTAGCTGAACGTGGGTCATCCTTCGCAGGGTTTGTGGGAGTCTTGAGGAAAGCCGATACTGTTAGTTTTTCAACTTAGGAGTCACCGATTCATTTATGGTAGATTTTAGAATTAATAGGACTTACGCAAGTTTCATCTGAATAGCGGGCGATTTCAATTGGTGTTGCAAGTATTCAGCGAATAAATTGTGTTTGACTTGATAAATGGTTTGGTCTGTCTGATACGCCACTTGCTTGAGTCGAACCCAAACCAACATTGCACACCCGATGTGATTGCGAACAATCCGTGCCAAACGACATTGACACCCCTCAAGATCGGTCAACTGCTTTGCTTCACGGTGAAACTGCTCAATCTTCCACCGCCAGTTACACGCCTGTTGTGCAACCGAAGTGTCGTTTTGAGCTAAGTCGTTGGTCACGACGTAATCCGTGCGTCCGTTAGAAGACACCACCCGGAAAAGTTTCACCCCCGATAAGATCGGGATTCAAAGCAACTTGTGATGTTTAGGAAATCCTCTGATTTTAATCTGTTTCCCGTGTCGGCGGTCGGTCTGGGTCCACTGCAAGCCATCTACACGCTGGTAAGGTTTTTGGGCATTGGAGGCATCTACCTGACGATTCGACTTCAGCGGGCAATAGTAATGTTTGTGGAGACTTTCAATGTGCAGCATCAAATCTTTGGTCGCATACCAGCTATCCATCAACACTGTTGAAAACAAAAGGTGCTTGTGATAGACCGAGTGGGACAACACCTCTTTAACGTGATCTAATTTGCTCTTGCCATCTGTCTGTGGGTCGTAAATGCGATAGTCAATCACCCAGAAACGGTCTAAGTCGGGATTGACATACACACAAGTCACTACACCGATACCGTTAATGACACCTTTGGCGTTGCCACTATACTGACGACGCGCTAACGCAATGTTTTGCGCGTAGCGCTTATCCAAAACGGTGTCATCAAAGATGACATATCCTTGTTCTGTTTGCACTAGGTGGGGTTTAACATTTTCCCATACCAAGCGTGGGCGGATACGCTCACCGGCAAGATAACGGTTTATCATATCATGACTGAACTGGTGGCTATGGTCAGCAAAATGGGTTAAAGTATAGTTGATTGAACTGCTTAACAAATACTGACAGTAGTCGAGTCGAGTGGGTTGGGTCATATTCTCCTCCATGCCCATCATTCTACTGTTTTTCAAATCTTATGTCTATGGATTTTGCGTAAGTCCTAATTAATTAGATACTGTGAATGAGCGAGGTCAGGAACCTTGTTCGCGGAGTTACGGCACACGGCGTGTGCCTACTACTTTATCACAATCTTCCGTTCTGTATCCCCGTCTTTTAAGGCGGGGATACAGAACGGCAAACCCCTTGGTTAGTCAAAAAATCGTTGATCTTGTAGGTAGAAGATGGTATACTTCTTTTGTCTACGGGGCAGGAAGTTGCAACTTCGGCATCCTTGCTGTTGTTCCTGCCCATCCCTTGCAACGGGACAGCGTAGATGTAGGCAACCATAGACACTACAAAAAAACAGGACAGTTTTAGCGGATCCACTCCCCTGAAATATGGGATATTCCCGTGAACGTCCAGGGAAATGACAGGATTGACGGCGTGGATGTAAATCCGTCATTTCCTCAATGTGATTCCTGAATATGTCAGGACACGTATCGGTAACTTGTCGGTTTCAATGAGTTTCCGTAGAGAGCCAAATGGCCCGCTCCGCGGCCTTTGCAGGCTGTGTTGCCCCAACTCGATTGGGGAAGCCCTCCTAGAGAGGATGCAAGAGTACCCCATAGCATAAAGACGCTAAACCCTAAGGAACCCGGATGGGAATGCCTACAAAGGAATCCCCCTCCTTTAGGGCGGGGAGGGGTCAAAATGTCTATTTATTTTTAGAATTCACCATAATTGAGGGGTGTGCATAATTTAAGGTGTACAATTGCTAGCTTCGGGCAGTTTGTAGTCAGGCGATTTATCGCCCGTCCGAACGCGCAATGAATTGCGCTACTACCAACCGCATGATCTATTTATGAGCACCCCTTGTATAATTAGCATATGAAAGCAAAACAAATATGTATGCTCCCAAAAGTGTACGTCGAATCATCCGTTATTGATTCACTTCCGCTTTTGCAGAAAACGTGCGATGTCGTTTAATGAAAGTCGATAACAATCTTGATAAATCCGAACTCAAAACGTTGCTCAACACCGAGTATGCTCTGAATGTCGATATGTTGACCTTTATTCCCGAAGGAGAGGATAGCTATTGCTACCTCGCGACGTCCAGAAGCGGCGAAAAATACTTCGTTAAGGCACACCGAGCCGCTCCTTCAAAGCGACTGGATTTGGTTCTTCAGCTGGTCGCTGATCTGTATACGAGATGTAACTTCTCAAGTGTGGTATCGCCTTTGGAGACAAAGTCCTGCAAACTGAATATTCCTTGGGAAAATCTCGATGTCGCGGTTTTCGATTTCATTGAAGGGAAAAGTCGATGGGATTTTTGGAAAGCGGGAGAGGATTTCACCAACGAAGACCTATCCCGCGTGGGAGTGCTCATCGCAGAACTCCATAAAAATACAGACCTGGTCAAACGAGAATCACTCCCGATCGAGCAATTCGATCTGCGGCTCCAAACCGAACTCGTAAATGTGTTGAGTGTAGCAGAAAAATCAAATACCCCCCTAAATAGACATCAACAGGAACTACTTACGGCATTATCGGTGCACAAATCAGAGATATTGCGTACATTTGAGCGTTTTAAGGATCTCCAACGGTCTGCGCGGGCGATGAACAACCCCTTTGTCATAACACACGGCGATCCTTCTCCGGGCAATATCATTTTGGACACTGAGGACAACTTTCGGTTAATTGATTGGGATGGCATCGGTTTCGGTCCACCCGAAAAGGATTTGGTCTTTTTCACTGGCGAACGGTTTGGACCGTTTTTAGGCAGTTATCTAAGTCATTTTGGGCCCTGTCAATTAGAAATTGATCTTTTTGCCTTCTATATTTATCATTGGGCTCTCTGCGAAATCGCTGATTATGGCACCCGTATTCTGTACCAAAACGTTGATGAGCGTCAGAACGAACACGATTGGGAGAGCATTCAAGAGTATGTACCACCTGACAGGGAATACATGGAATCAGGCATATCAGAGATTGCGAAAAAATTAAAAGCAGACTGAAGTTAGTCGACAAGAAGAAGTAAATATCCCTCCGAACTTCCCTCATTTAATTTGGAATTACACGGAGAATTAATTAGCGAACATGAAAATCGCAGTTTTGGCCTCTGGCAGCGGAACCAATTTACAGGCATTAATCGATCAGCTCCACCAAGACGAAAAGAGTGGGGTTGAAATTGCTGCGGTGATAAGCGATCGAAGAAGGGCTTACGCGCTTACCCGTGCTAAGAAAGCGGGTATTCCCGCTCATGTGGTGAGGGTGCGGGGTTTTCCGGATCGAGATACGTTTGATGCAGAAATTTCAAAAATCCTTGACAGGTGCGAAGTAGAGCTTATCGTTCTAGCGGGCTTTATGAAATTGTTCCAGCCAGCGTTTGTGCGGAAGTATCGCAACCGTATCATCAATATTCATCCGTCTCTACTGCCTGCGTTTCCGGGGGCGCACCCTGTGCGTGATACGCTGACGTATGGCGTTAAGGTCAGCGGTGTAAGTGTTTTTTTTGTGGATGAGGGAGTTGATGCGGGCCCTATCATCGCGCAGGTTTCGGTGCCTGTGTTTGACGATGACGATGAAGAAAGCCTGCTCAAACGGATTCATACTGAAGAACATAAACTTTATCCGCAGGTCGTTCGGTGGTATGCAGAGGGCAAGATCGAAATTGTTGGCAGAAAGGTCTTGGTAAAGGATTCGTGAAATGATAGCTATTTCGACAATGTGGAACGCTTTGAGACAACCCGATGGGGCGGCACTACTTGATGAACTCAAAGAGCTAGGGTTTGATGCTATTGAACTCAGCCGACACCTGACGCGGGAACAGATTGAGCAGATTAAGCCTCACCTAGCGAACACGCAAATCTGTTCAATCCATAACTTTTGCCCTATTCTGCACGGTTTCTCGCAATCGGAGGCGGAAAATGATCCGATTCATTTGGCAAGTCTTGATGCGGATACGCGGAACGAAGCGGTTAAGCAGACGATTCGGACGATGGAGTTAGCAGCTGAGATTGAAGTTCCAATCGTGGTGCTTCACTTAGGTAAAGTGGATACCTACGACCGTTCCTACCTGATGTATGATTTCTACGAGTACGGTGAGCGAGAATTTGAGGCGTTTGGGGCGAAGGTGGAGGAGGCGACCGAGTGGCGTAAACGCAAGGAGGCGAAGCATCAGGATGCCGTGCTGTTCAGCCTTGATACGTTGAATGAAGCGGCTTTGCGGATGGATGTCTACTTGGCGATTGAGAATCGTCCGCGTTACTATCAGATCCCCAATTTTGATGAGGTTGGGTTGTTCTTAGAGAAGTTCAAGGGAAGCAATATGCGGTATTGGCACGATGTCGGACACGCCATGCTTCAGGAGCGGGTGGGATTGTGTTGGTCACAACGTTGGCTGGAGGCGTATACAGAGAACCTCATCGGCATGAACCTGCACGACCTCAAAGACCTTGAGGCGTATCACCCTCCCGGATCCGGGGACCTTGACTTTGAGGAGATCCTGACGCAGATTCCACAGGATATGCTAACCGTTTTGGAGGTCCGAGATGCGCCGGCGGAACAGCTTGTCGAGGTGAGGGAGGAGTGGCAGTTATGGCGGAAACCCGAACAACCGGTTGGAGAAGGCGGGCGCAGCTAGAAATATACAATTGAGATAAGCGAGGTAACTCGATAACATGTGGTTATCTCGACACACTAATTTTAAGGCAAACCACCCCACAAAGCCCACAACGAAACGGTTTTTGACTTGGCATCGTTGATGCATATAGAAATCATGAATCTATTCTAAGCAGTTCATTTTACAGATTGGTATAGGGTTAAACGGGAAAGCGAGGCTCTCCGACAAATCGAAACAGCACCTTGCTAGATGGGATTCGGAAATTGGCTCCCGATGTGATCGAGCATGTGAGTTTTACCTTCCCAATCCAAGCCGAAGTGAAAAACAGATTCTTACGTTAGGAGAATTCATCATGGATAGACTAATCATCAACGGTGGTAAGCAGCTCGAAGGCACAATTTCAATCAGTGGTTCTAAAAACGCAACGCTTCCTATCGCTGTTGCAGCTGCGATCCTTGCAGACAGCTCCAGCGTTATTCACAACGTCCCTAATCTGATGGATATTGATAGCCTATGTGTAGTGCTTGAGGTGCTGGGAGCGACGACAAAATTAGAGAAGTCAACGCTCTATATCGAACCGGGGAACCGAATTGCTTACGAAGCTCCCTATGACCTTGTCCGGAAGATGCGAGCGTCAATTTATGTGCTGGGTCCCCTCGTTGCACGTTTAGGTCTGGCAAAAGTTTCGTTCCCCGGTGGCTGTGCCATCGGTCCACGTCCGGTAGACTTACACCTAAAAGGATTGCAGCAACTTGGTGCGGAGATTGAGGTTGACAGCGGCTATATCATAGCACGAGCGAATCGGCTGGTCGGTGCGGAGATGTATCTGAGGGGACCGCACGGATCAAGCGTCGGTGCAACCGCAAACGTCATGATGGCTGCAACGCTGGCAGAAGGTACAACGATTATTCGTGGTGCTGCTTGCGAGCCAGAGGTCGCTGACTTAGCGAATTTCCTTAATGCAATGGGGGCGGCTATCGAAGGAGTTGGCACGTCTACTTTGACGATACATGGCGTCAAACAACTTCATGGCACGGAATATACTGTCATTCCAGATCGTATTGAAGCAGGAACATTCATGGTAGCGGGTGCTATTACGAGGGGAGACATTTTTGTAAAGCATGCTCCCGCTCAACACCTCGGTGCTACCTCCGAAAAATTAATGGAGGCGGGTGTTCGATTGGATTGGACGGATGATGGAGTCCGCGTGAGGACGCCACGAGAACTCCAAGCTGTCGATATCGCCACTGATACATATCCGGGCTTTCCCACGGATATGCAGGCACAGATGATGGGGCTCCTCAGCATCTCACCGGGTATTAGCACTATTACGGAAGGCATCTACTTAGATCGCTTTATGCACGCGAGCGAACTCAATCGGATGGGCGCAGATATTCGCGTCGAAGGGAACCGAGCGGTGGTGCGTGGTAAGTCTAAACTCAGTGGTGCTCCTGTAATGGCATCAGACCTCCGTGCAGGGGCGGTTCTTGTTCTTGCGGGCATGGCAGCAGCGGGTGAAACAGTTGTTTCCCGCATCTACCATATCGATCGTGGGTACGAGGGCATTGAGCAGAAACTAGCGGGTATTGGCGCGGATATTATCCGGGCGAGGGACTAAAAAGTCAGTACGAATCTTGACGAGATGTGAGGAATTCTTGTGATCGCCATTCTTGATGCCCATTCGGACGAAGCGGCAGCTTTCATCGAAAAACTTAATTTGCGTGGGCGATTAGAAGATCCAAGCATTCTGAGAACTGTCCGTAGGATTTTGCAAGATGTCCAAAGAGATGGCGACAGAGCTATTATTAAGCATACACGCAAGCTTGACGCTCCACGAATCACTGTCCAAGAGATACGAGTCACAGACGCAGAGATTGACGACGCTTCCGCTCAGGTTGATTCAGAATTTCACGATGCAATCGGGCTTGCGCGGACGAACATTGAGCGGTTCCATCAGAAGCAGCTACGGAATTCATGGCTGTCCACTGAAGCAGATGGCGTCGTTTTAGGACACCTCATCCGTCCGTTAAGACGCGTTGGTGTATGCGTCCCGTCCGTAAGTCAGTTGTTGGTTTCTTCGCTGATAATGAATATAGTTCCTGCTAAGGTTGCGGGCGTTGAGGAGATTGCAGTCTTCATGGGACCAATGCGAAATCGGAAGATTGACCCGCACATGCTTGTCGCTGCAGCGGCATGTGGCGTCCGCGAGATTTACAAGTGTGGCGGTGCACAAGCGGTCGGTGCGATGGCTTATGGAACAGATACCATCCTAAAAGTGGATAAAATCGTCGGTCCGGGCAATCTGTATGTCCAACTTGCGAAGAAAGAGGTCTACGGTCCCGTCGATATCGACAAACTGGCGGGTCCCAGCGAAGTCCTGATTATCGCTGATCACACCGCAAACCCCGCCTATGTTGCAGCAGACCTTATTTCGCAGGCAGAACACAGTGCGGAATGTTCCGCCATTCTTATTACAACATCAAGAGAAATTGCGGAGCAGGTTCGTGCAGAGATTGAACGACAGGCTCAAAAGCTGCCCCGTCAATCTGAACTGACCGGTGCTTTTGAAAACTACGGCGTGGCGTTCGTCGTTGCGGATTTAACCGAAGCGGTAGAGATTGCCAACGAAATCGCGCCTGAACATGTCGAGTTAGAGGTAGAAAATCCAATCGAGTGGGTTGGTGCCATCCGTAATGCAGGAGCGATTATGCTGGGACCTTATACTCCGGAATCTGTCGGCGACTACATCGCCGGTCCCAGTCACATCCTGCCCACGGGTGGAGCAGCGAAATACGCATCGCCGTTGAGTGTTGATGACTTCCTGAAAAAAACAAGTATTATCTCCTATACCAAAACCGCCTTGGAAAAGGTCACGCCGGCTGTCGTCAAACTTGCTCAAATTGAGGGGCTTCAGGGACACGCGGAAGCGATGAAGATTCGATCCAATAAACATTAGGACGGGCTCGACGTCAAACACTAACGATTGGAAGGAGGGAAAGTGGAGAAACCTTCCAATCTTCTGTCCCTCCAACGCCCTATTTCCCGTTTTACATAAAGGAGATTTTCCTGCATGTCATCCCTCCGGTTTGTCTGTGCGACAATCTACACCGGTGTCCTCGCTTTCACCAGCGCGGAGTCCCATCAGTCTAATTCTAAAGTACATGACCGCCCCATCACAACCTTTTCAATCGTTGGTCGCGACCCGGGGAATGGCGAACTTGGAGTTGCTGTTCAATCCAAGTTCTTCGCCGTTGGTGCTGTTGTCCCTTGGGCAAAGGCAGGTGTGGGTGCAGTTGCGACCCAATCGTGGACTAATACGACCTATGGGTTCAAAGGCTTGGAACTTCTGGAAAACGGACTTACTGCCCAACAAGCGTTGGATCAGCTAGTTGCCGGCGATGATGGGAGATCGCAGCGTCAGGTCGGCGTTATTGATGGAGGCGGCAACGTTGCTAACTACACCGGCGACGAATGTATGGAATGGGCGGGTGCGCGCAGCGGAGAAAATTACTCGGCACAAGGCAACTTACTGACGGGCGAAGCGGTGGTCAATGCGATGGGGAAGGCATTTGAGAAAACAGAGGGGGAACTGGCAGAAAAACTGATGGCGGCACTCATCGCAGGGCAGGAAAAAGGCGGAGATCGGCGCGGACAGCAAGCAGCAGCGTTGCTCGTTGTGCGTGAGAACGGTGGAGAGGGTGGTTTTAATGATCGGTATATCGATCTACGGGTTGATGACCATAAGCAGCCAATTAAAGAGCTACGTCGGCTGCTGAAAATCCGGTTGAGTATGCGGTAAGACTAGGGAATTTTGACATACTCCCAAACCTAAAGGATTGGGATTCTCATCCGTCCTTTAGCAATCGAATTGCTCTATCAACGAAGTTAGCCCGGCTTATATCCCAAAGATAAATCTTGGGGCTTTACGGGCTAAAGCCCAAATCTGTAAAATTGATTGTTGCTATGCACTAAATTTTTTTAATGACTTTCCAAATGAAAACAGCACTACCCCCTGCAGCCTTTGCACGAATTGACGAAACCGAGGATCGCCTGTTTTACGCCGAACCCCGTATCGTCACCCACATTGATGACAACGCAATCGCCGCAATCAAGGAATTTTTCGATCAAACCTTACCGAGAAATGCTGCCATACTAGACCTGATGAGCAGTGCCTTCTCCCACCTTCCCGAAGGATTTCCCACTCAACGTATGGCCGGATTGGGCTTGAATGCGGTAGAGCTCCAAATCAATTCTGTCCTTGACGAATACGTCATTCATGATCTCAATACTAATCCAACCCTCCCTTTTGACGATGGGAAATTTGCAGCGGTAATCATGACTGTTTCGATGCAGTACCTGACAAAGCCGGTCGAGGTTTTTCGTGAGGTGCATCGTATTCTTCAGCCAAATGGTCCGTTCATCGTCATCTTCTCCAATCGTCTGTTCCCAACGAAAGCGGTGTACATCTGGCGTGTAACCTCGGATACAGAGCATGCCGAATTGGTGCAGCATTACTTCCGTTTGGCAGGCGGCTATGCGGAAATCACGTTTTTGAATCGCACCCCGCAGACCGATGAATACACGGATCCTGTGTATATCGTTATGGCGAACAAGGGGGAGAGACCTTAGATGCGGCAGACAACTAAAATCTTTCACATCTGAATTAATCTAACGAAGCTACAACGAAAGGAGAATTTTGAATCATGGCTGATAGCAACAACACCGAAGAAATCCAAGAATTTGAGTATAAAGCAGAGATGAAACAACTCCTGCATCTCATTGTTCATTCGCTTTATACTCATCCCGAAGTCGCCATCCGCGAACTGATTTCCAATGCTTCCGACGCGTTGCATAAAATCCGGTTCAGACAGTTGACGGATAAAAATATCCTGAATCCTGAAGCACCTTTACGGATTGACATCGCCGTTGATTCCAATGCACAGACATTCTCAATTACGGATACAGGCATCGGCATGACCAAGGATGATTTGACCGAAAGGATCGGCACCGTTGCCAGTTCGGGAACGCTGGAATTTTTGGAGCAGATGAAGGAAGGAGACAAATCTTTCGATGCCGACCTGATCGGTCAGTTCGGTATCGGTTTTTATTCGGTGTTCATGGTTACGAATGAAGTAACAATTGAAACGCGCCACGCGGATGCCGACTCGAAGGGATTCCGGTGGCAATCAACGGGTGAAGGCAAGTTTACCATCAAGGAGATTGAACGCCCGCAGAGAGGCACGCAAATCACCTTTAAGCTGAAAGACGAATCCAAGGAATTTAGTGAATCGTATCGCGTTGAGCAGGTCATCAAGAAATACTCCAATTTTGTTGATTTCCCAGTTTCGGTCAATGGAAAGCAGGTGAATACCGTCAGTGCCTTATGGCATAAGAACAGGAATGAAGTGACGGAGGAGGAGCGGAATGAGTTCTATAAATTTATATCTAATGACCTCAATCCGCCGCTCGGTTGTCTGCACCTGTCTCTCGAAGGTCGTGTGAACTTCAAAGCGTTGATGTTTGTACCAGAAACACCGCCGCTTAGATTTCTCAGGGAGGAAGACCTTAGCTCGCTGCACCTGTATTCAAGCAAGGTGTTTATCCGAGACGATTGTAAGGAGCTGCTGCCTGAATATCTTCGATTTATATCAGGGGTGGTAGATACCGAGGATCTGCCCTTGAATGTGTCCCGCGAGGTGACACAAGCGAGTCCCGTCATGGCGCGTATCCGGGAAACCTTAACGGGCAGAACGCTCTCTCTGCTGGAAGACTGGGCGAAAAATGACTCAGAGAAATACGAGAAATTCTTCAGGAATTTCGGTTTGCTCTTCAAAACAGGACTCAGTTCGGATTTCGTCAACAGAGATCGACTGCTCGACCTCTTGCGGTTTGAATCGACCAAGACCGAAAGCAGCAAGTTTACCTCGCTGAAGGATTATGTCGCTGGGATGTCGGAAGATCAGACGGAGATTTATTACCTGTCAGGTGACAGCAGAGATGCGGTAGAACGGAATCCCAATTTGGAATATTTTAGGAAGCAAGGGGTTGAGGTGTTGTTCTTCATCGATCCCGCCGATCTGTTCAATATTCCCCACCTGCTTGAATATGACGGGAAACCGCTGAAAAGCATCGAAAAGGCGGATATAGATCTCAAGGCAGACGAAGAAAGCCAAGATGAGACCTTAACCGAGGATGTCACACTGATTTCTGTTTTCAAGGAGACCCTCGCTGATAAGGTGGAGGATGTGGTCGCTTCCAAAAGATTGGTTGATTCGGCAGCAACCTTGGTTGTCGGAGCGGAGGGCATGGACGCCCACATGGAGCGGATGATGAAAATGATGAATCAGGATTTCACTGGATCCAAACGCATCTTGGAACTCAACTTTTCCCATCCGTTGATAAAGAATCTCGCACAACTCAACCAGAGCCAAGGCGATGAGGCTCTTATCAAGAATTGTATTTTACAGCTTTACGAGGGCGCGTTGCTAGTTGACGGAAATACCGTGGACCCACCCACATTTGTCGCCCGGATGACGGAGATTATGGAGCGAGCAACAAGTTGACGCGGATTCTGATTTGGCAAATCGTGCCCCAATCCGTTGGGGCTATATTCACTTGTAAGAGGTTTTGAAGGAGAAACTAATGAACGCAAAGATTACCGTAATACCCGGAGATGGAATCGGTCAAGAAGTCACGGTCGAAGCTATCCGGGTGTTAGATACTATCCAAGACAAATACGGACATTGCTTTGACTACGAATACGGACTTCTTGGCGGCTGCGCGATTGATGAAACAGGCACAGCCCTGCCGCAAGAAACGTTAGACCTATGCCGCAGATCCGACGCAATCTTATTCGGTGCAGCAGGAGGACCGGAGTGGGAGGATGTCCCGAGCGCAGAGCGCCCTGAACGCGCTGTCGGAACCGTTCGCAAAGAACTTGACCTTTTTGTGAACCTGCGCCCGATTCGTGGGAGGAAAGCGTTGGCACCCGTTATGCCGGTGAAGGACGAGATTATCGGTGAGGGGCTGGACTTTATCGTGATTCGTGAGTTGGCTGGCGGTTTATACTACGGCGAGCCGCGCGGCATTGAACCACACGCAGATGGAGAACGCGGCTGCAATACGCTTGCTTATACGACGCGAGAGATTGATCGTGTCGTGCGTGCCGGTTTTGAACTCGCGCGGAAACGCTCTAAAAAATTGACCTCTGTGGCGAAGGAAAACATGCTGGAAAGCTCAAAACTCTGGCGAGAAGTTGCAACAAAGGTAAGTCAGGATTATCCTGATGTCGAATTAAATCATATCCTAGTTGATGCGTGTGCGTATCATCTCATCCGAAACCCGAGCCAATTTGATGTCATGGTGACAGGAAATATCTTCGGGGACATCCTCACCGACGAAGCGGCTGTGTTGGTTGGCTCACTCGGCATGTGCCCATCAGCAAGCTACGGTTACGCCAAGCAAGGCTTCTACGAGCCAATTCACGGCACCGCACCGGACATCACCGGGCAAGGGGTCGCCAACCCGATTGGGGAGATTTTGTCTGCAGCCCTTTTGCTTCGACACTCCTTTGACCTTGAGACGGAAGCTACGGATATTGAAAACGCCGTTGACGGCGCAATAGACAAAGGATTCCGCACAATCGATATTCAGCAGCCGGGGCTGAAAACGGTCGGCACTGTTGAAATGACAGACGCGATTATCGCTGAAATTCGATCCGATTCGTGAAACGTGAGTGTTAGTGGTAAGGAGATCTTTTGGGGTATGACAAAACTTCGCAGAGAATATACCGATGCTGGCTTAGACGAACGAGACGTGGATGCAAGTCCCTTTAAGCAGTTTGAGAGGTGGTTTCAAGAGGCGATTGATGCGAAAATTGATCTGCCGGACGCAATGACGCTGGCAACGGCAACGAGCGATGGCATACCTTCGGCGAGGATTGTGCTGCTCAGAGGGCACGATGAGCGAGGCTTTGTTTTTTATACGGACTACGAAAGCCAAAAGGGGAAGGAACTTGCAGAAAATCCGAATGCATCACTGGTTTTTTATTGGCGAGAACTGGATCGACAGGTGCGTATCGCCGGACAGGTGAGCAAGGTTTCTCGTGAAAATTCCAACAACTATTTTCAGAGCCGACCTGTCGGTAGCCGTTTGGCTGCGTTGGCGTCAAAACAGAGCGAAGTTATCCCTGACCGAAAGGGACTGGCAGGGCGATTCAAACAGTTAGCAGAGCAGTATCAGGAAGAAGAAATTCCGCTACCCTCAAATTGGGGTGGCTATCGTTTATCTCCCAACATGATTGAGTTCTGGAGTGGCCGCCCAAGCCGTCTGCATGATCGTCTTCGCTACACCCGCCAGCCCAATAATGATTGGCGAATCGAACGAATTTCGCCGTGACACTTTCTCTCGAATCAGTTCCCTCGGTTAAATAACGACGTCGGATTTTTTTGCCTTTTCGGTTGTTTGCCCGGAAATCTCGTCGCCAACTTGTTGAAGTTGATTAAAGTCGCGTTGGAAGCCTTCGTGTAATGCTCCCACGTCAGTCTTATGTAGGACAAATCGAACCCCTTCTCGAATCCACTTTGTTGACAACTCGACAGATTGCAGATGGACAGCGACAGGGATATTTCGTGCACCGCATGTGCGAATGACAAAGCGGAGCATCTCCTCAAAGTCCGGGTGATCGTACTGATCTGGGATGCCCATTGTGATACTCATATCGTTGGGTCCTACGAAAATTGCATCAATCCCATCGATTTTTAGGATCTCTTCCAAGTTCTCTGCGGCGGGCACACTCTCAATTCCAATCATAACAACGGTATTGCGATTTCTTTCCTGTAAATACTCTTTCGACGCATCGCTTGGGAATTCCCCTGTTTCCATCACCCGTTCTGCGAGTGCCCCTTTTAACGGACGCCATCTCGCTGCTCCGATCACCTCCTTGACTTCCTCAACGGTCTCGCAGTATGGGACGAGGACACCGTGTGCACCGGCATCAAGTGCCATTGTCACATAGTGAGATGAGGGAATTGGGACGCGGACAATCGATGTTGTTCCTGTTGTGTTAATTGCTGCGATGAAATCCGCTACCTCTCCCCGACTGTATGCCGAGTGTTCATTATCAATGATCACATAGTCGAACTGGAGTTGGCCAATAGCTCTTGCCCACCGGGGATTGCGTGATAGACTCAGCATTGTGCCGTATACGATGCCACCATTTTCTAATTTGTTGCGTAGATCTATGCCAGCCATTTATGTCTCCGTATTGGTATTGCTTGGATATCAGTCGAAATCATCTATAAAAACCAAGCTATATGAGTTCACGAATTGGTGTGCGAATTGAGAGGCAGTGCGGTCATTCAGATTTGCGATTTATGTTGATCTGTTGCTGCATCTGCTCCTGAATCATGAAGTCGTCGGGGGCAACAATCCCGCCTGAAATTAGCATTTTCATGGCAGTTTCAATCTTCATGTTTGTTTCGTAAATAATCTCTGGATCACAGAAGAGCAGAACACCTGTTGTCGGATTTGGACTGGTTGGTACAAAAACAGAAACGACTGGGGCAGGATTCCCTTCTTCGTGGAACTCTCCCGTAACAAAGCCGATGACGCGCATGGGCGATCCGGGGGTCCGAATTGCGACCACTCGTGTGAATTTGTTCGCATTTGAGGACATTAAAGCCATTTGGACCACCTGTTTGACAGGTGCGTAGACCTCTCGCACGAGTGGAATCTTTGTTAAAATTTTCTCGCCTGCCCCAAGTAGCTTTTGCCCCAAAAAATTAGAGACAACCAGACCCACTAGGTAGACGAGCAGGATTGTCGCCAGTAGCCCCATACCGACGTGATATCTTCCTCCTAAAACCTCTGCCACTATTGGCGCAAGCCAGCCATCAATCGTGGTGAAAAGGAAGCTCAACACAAAAAAGGTGACACCCAACGGTATAAGCGTTAGGACTCCTGTGAACAGTGTACTCTTGAAATGTCTTCTGATTCCCATTTTTATTTTTATTGATAAAGTGAGGTGAAACGACGTTAAGCGTCTTTCATTGGTCGTTAATCAGCCGTAAGATTAAAAATTGAATAACGTGGGTTGCCACGTATAAGATAGGTTGTAGCTTGGGTGAATCAAAACCAACAAGAAAATCAATACTTCCAGCGGTTCGCTATGCAAACAATTTTACATCCACTCACCCCGAATGGGTTAGATTATATCTACCCAAGCCGAGTTGGGCTAGTAAATACAACGCAAAACAGCAAAAAAAGATGCAAAATATCCCAATTTTTGATAGATGGCAACTTAGATTTTCATACACTAAATATGATAGCATATAACCGATGCCTCGTCGATCAAGTCACCTATTTCCCTAGGGACATTTAATTCTCCGATATTATTGTCTGAATCACGGATAAACACGGATTAACGGATTACACGGATAAAAGATACCCACGACAACTGGCATAACAACGCGTAATGAATTGCGCCACTAAAAACAGCGGGGCAAGATGCCCCGCCTACCGGGTGGAGATAGAACGTGCAATGAAGGCACACCGATCGGTGTGCCCTACGAACAGCGGAGCATGACCCAAAATGGAAAACTAAATAGCCCTACCTATTTCCCTAGTAAAATTGGTTGCCGTGGGAACTACTGTGAAGGACGTAAAAGTTGTTGTTATTCAGATTCAATCGCGTTAAAATACAGTCGGTTCGATGTAAAATACTGATCAAGGGAGGGTGTAAGAGCGTGAAAATCACTAAAGTTGAGACACTTCGGGCAAGCCGATTCATGTACGTCAAAGTTGAAACGGATGAAGGCATCACAGGAGTCGGCGAGCTCCACCCCGCTAGCGGCACCGGCGGTACGCCATTTTTGCCAATCGCAGGGGTAGAATATTGTGCCGAATACCTCGTTGGCAAAAATCCACTGCATATCGAACGGCACTGGCAGCATACATTCCGTCGTTGCATATTCCGTGGCGGCGCAGACGTGATGTCAGCCATTGGTGCGATTGACATTGCCTTGTGGGACATCAAAGGCAAAGTGTTTAGTGCACCGGTTTATGAACTGATTGGTGGACCCACGCGGGAAAAGGTTCGTGTTTATACGCATTTGAGTGGCTCCACGCCCGAAGAGTTAGCGGAGCAGGCATCCGCGTGTGTTGAAGATGGATACACTGCGGTTCGGCTCTATCCGTTCGGTGATTTTGGTGTATTCGATTTCGAGGAGGGACTCGGTCTGGAAAGTATGAGTTATACTGCGATGATTCGCAATGCAGAGCAGCGGGTCGCAGCGGTTCGAGATGCCGTGGGTCCGGATGTAGATGTCATGATCGATGTCGTCAACCGGCTCACTCCCGCCGAAGCCATCGCTGTGGGACGTGCGCTTGAGCCGTATAACCTATACTTTTTTGAGGACCCGATTGAACCCGAAAACATGGACGCATGGGAGTACGTTGCTGCTAGCGTTCCGATGCCGCTTGCCATGGGAGAACGGCTCTACACAATTTACCAGTTCCGAGATCTGCTGAATCACAACGGTGCTGCATTCGTCCGTCCTGACCTGTCGCTTGCCGGGGGCATTACCAATGTCAAGAAAATCGCGACGCTTGCAGAGGCGAGTTATATCGGTGTGGTCCCGCACAACCCGTTGAGCTGTGTCCTTACTGCCGCGTGTGTGCAGATTGATGCAGCCATTCACAACCTCGCTGTGCAAGAATATTCGTTGGATGAAGATAAAGCCCCGAAACGCGACCTTGTCAAGGCACCAATCAAGCGGGAGGGCGGCTATTTAATCCCTCCGAACACGCCGGGAATTGGAATTGAACTCAACGAAGAGGCGTTCAAGCATTACCCTCCGGAGCCGTATGTACGCGCCCCGCTCATTTCTCCGGATGGGGGTCTGAGGGAATATTAAAAAAGGCACTCAATTTTTTGGTATCGGAAACCACGCCCCACCGGTTTTTCGTGCTAGTGCCTTTTGCTCACGTTCAGCTTTGAGCGGATCGTCGGCTTCGGTTCTATCAGTTACGCCCCCAATTATATCCAATGTTATTTCCGCCTCCCAGCATCGTTGTAGCACCTCTTGAATTGTATAGGGTCCTGTGCACGGTGCATCGGTGATGAGGATAAAACGCCGTCGAGCTTCCGGACGGAATTTTATCCTCGTAATTGATTTAACAATTGCATTATAAGCTCGTTCAGCCCCGCTGCACTCGACGTTTTCTAGAAGACGTTCATACTTCTGATAGTCCTTCGTCGGTTGATGAAAGTGCTGTGCTAGATACTTAAATGGCACCACTGCCATCGTGAAATCTAATTGTTCTGATTGGAAGACTTCTACCATATCAACCAAACGCTTTCCCACCGCGCGAATATTATTTTCCATACTACCGCTAGTATCCAACAAAAAGACGATATCTACGGTTGGCGAATCTTCTCCGCTCGCAATGCCGCTGGCGATTGTCTGAAGCAGTGATCCAATCTGTGCATCGCGGTCAAGCAATGGTGCCTCAACGCTGTCAGTTTGCAGCTTTTGTGTTTGCGAAAGATCGCGCTCAACTTCGGTGGAGGTTGATTGAGGAATTTCGGCTACGGTTTCCAGAGGTTCGCCGATGGATTCCTGCAAATGCCAATCGTCTTCGGAGGCTTCTACAAACGGCGTATCCGATGTGAGTAGTAGGTGGGCTGTCGTACGCAGTGGTTTAGCCTCCAGTCGAACCGGTTGATTTACTCGATCCGCTTGCACTGCTAAAGCCTTTGGGGACATCAATGGCGTGGAAGAGGCAACGTTTGCGTGAGGTTGGCTGGGAGCATTGGTATGAAAGATCGGCTTTTTGATATCTACGGGGTGGAGGCGTTGGGAATGAAGTTCGACCTCAATAAATTCTGCAACAATCGGCTCTGGTGGCGGTGGTGGTCGATACCATCGCGGCAAGTTGATGCTAACTATAAGGACCGCTATCAGGTGCAGCAGCAAGGAGATAAAAAACGAGAAGCGTGTGCGACGATTCGCTCTGGCGCGATTGGACATTGGAGACCATCGGAGGTTGTCAGGCGTGGGGTGGGAAGCGTGCGGCTCAGAGCGTTGAAAGTCAAGCAGGACACCTCCTCTATAAAATTTGAAACGTAATGTGCGACGCGTAAAGACGGTTCGCCAATTCATTGGGCTCCTCATTCACCGATTTGCTCGCTGCGATTTTATCACCAAACATTCTGTATGTCAAAGAAAATCTCCTTGAGATCAAGCCAGTCAAGGGATGGGGAATAGATATTTTGCTTGCAGGTTCAAAGATAGGTGTGTTACAATAATTTCCATGTTTTCGGTAATTTGGGCTTCATGATTGGAACGGGAACCATGGAAGCAAATGTACTGGTATTAAATGCAAGCTATGAAGCGATCAACGTTTGCAACCTAAGACGTGCAATGAAGATGCTTGTCAAGGGTGTAGCGTGCATGGAGGAAGTTTCTGATCTTGAGATTCGTTCGCCAACTGTTTCGATGAAGATACCGTTGGTAATCCGTTTGGTGAACTATGTCCATATCCCTCACTGCGTTGTGAAGTTTTCACGTAAGAATGTTTTGGTTCGAGATCAATACACATGTCAATATTGCGATGAACATTTTCCACCATCAACGCTAACGATTGATCACGTCAAACCTCGTTCGAGAGGCGGAACGACCGTGTGGGAAAATGTGGCGACAGCGTGTAAAGGATGTAACGCTAAGAAGGGCGATCGTACGCCCCATGAAGCGCGTATGTTCCCCAAGCGTTCACCCAAGGCACCCTCAATTATCTCCTATCTGCATTTGAGTCGCAATGGTCGATCCTATGACGAATCTTGGAAAAAGTACCTGTACATCAACTAAAGTTCTGTCTTGATGAAAATTGATAAAGCGCACCGAAAACGGCAGATGTCATCTTAGCGGAGATCAAATTGTATCTATTGAGAAAATTCGCAAAAAGTCGCCAATGCTTTTCTGTTCCTTTGCTCATGCGTTCGTGTGCTCGTATGTGTGCTTCTAATGCGTTGATATTGAGCCTTCCATTCCTACTGCTGGGTTGTACGCTACATGCTCCAGAAGATTATTACTATGAATTTGCTCTGATGGAGGGGTGGGGAAAAACGAACCGACAGAAAACTGGACGACAGCTTCATGAAGTCATACGCCATCCAGAAAACAGCGAACCACTTGTCATTGCATTTGAAGTGGGTAAACCACCCGCAGCGTTGCTCGGTTTTATTCCGTATGATATTCCAGATTTACCTGAGGTAGATCAACTACCTACTATTGCGACCCCTAAGGTATCAATTTCGTTAAGGCAAGAAGTATTGCGGCAACTCTTTAATGAGAAACAAATTCGGGTCGTTCATTGGCGGTTGAGGAATGGTCGTCTGAGGGACGATCAGAATGTCGTGCTGCTTAACTTTATTCCGCGTGCGTTCTCCGAACGCGCAATCAAGGAAGAGTTCCTGATGATTTTCGCGCTTGTGCATGCGGTGCAAACACAGGCGGATACAATTGATGTCATACGGGTGATGGCAGAGGACGAAAACGGTACACCGCAGATGAGTTTGGAGGCTCAAGTTGTAAATTATACTGCATATTTGCAAGGAAAAATTGACGGACAGCAGTGGGAGCAGCGACTTCGGCTCCAGAGATTTTGATATGGCGCGTAAAGTTCATCCGGACAGACTGACGCAGCGTTGGGAATTTCAACGGGGGTATAAAAAGGGGAAAAAGTACTGGAATCGTCATCTTGTTATCTATGTTTTCAGACAGTCTTTATACTCCACCCGTTTGGGTATCACTGTCAGTAAAAAGATTGGAAACAGTGTTAAACGGAACCGCCTCAAACGTCTGATACGGGAATCATTTAGACTATCACAACAGCAAATATGTCAAGGGTATGATATTGTCGCTGTTGGCAGGTCTGCGGCGGTCGGTGTAAAACGTCAGCAAATTCAAGCGTCATTCTTGCAACTGCTACAACGAGCCAAGGTTTGCAGATCCAAGTAATTCAACGCGTATGTAAACCTAATCGGCTCTGTAGCCCTTGTCAATACCATGAAAATCTTACTCATCTACGCCATACACTGTTATCGTAAACTGATTTCACCTCTCTTTCCGCCAACCTGCCGGTTTTATCCCACGTGCTCTCAATATACCCTTGAAGCAGTTACAAAGTATGGAGCTATAAAAGGAGGATGGCTTGCGCTTAAAAGGTTATCTAAGTGTCATCCTTATCACCCTGGTGGTTACCAGCCCCTGAAGTGAAATTCTATCGTCAAAAAATCGCCACGAGGAGATTTGTTAAATGGAGAAACGTTATGTCTTAGCCCTTGTACTCATGGTTGCCGTGATGTTTGGTTGGAGTTGGTTTTATGGTCGAAAACTCCCCAAGCCTGCACAAACAACCGAGCAAGCGACTGAGCAATCGAGGGAAGCCTTACCCCTCTCACCAAATTCATCATCTTCCAGTGAAGCAACAGTTGATACAACTCAATCAGCGCAAGTAGAGTCCCCATCGCGTCCCCGACAACCTGTTAGAGAGAGTCAAACGGTTCAGGTTGAAACTGCGAAATATCATATTATATTTTCAGTTGGACGATTCGCTTACGCACATGTATGGGCACTTAAAGAATATCCAGACAGATCCGGTGTAGATAAATCGTTGTTTAACCTGATTCCAGAAACAGCCCAAAACTGCTTGTCAGTTCACTTTTTTAATGAGGGCTTGACGGCTGATGCTATGGACACGTTCTGGGAAACGGATAAAACGAGGATCATTCTTACAGATCGGGATCCGCAAGATACCCTTACATTTAGCAAGCAGATTGGAGAAAACCTCAAGGTCCTTAAAAAAATCACGTTTTATCACGATTGGTATTACGTTGACCTCGAATTAACGTTCCAAAATTTATCTAATCAACCGTTAATTTCTCTTGATACAATGAGCGATAACCGTAACGGATATAAACTCCGTTGGGGTCCTGGAATCAATGCTGACCTTCTTGCACATGAACTCAAAAATGGTAAACGTGGGCGACACAATCCGAAAAGCGAAGGTGCCAGAGCCTTGAGCAGTGGCTCTAGCAAACCGGTTAAAGAATTTGATGACTCTCAAAGTATGGATACGGCCTTGTGGGCGGGTATGAATAATAAGTATTTTGCTGCACTCATGATTCCGGATGGAGTAGTCAACGCGACATACGAACTGGAAATCCTCTCAGACAACGGAACAACGGCACCGGCGGTTGTTACTGCCCCATCGGAAGCCGCAAGCCTCATTGTCCCTGGATTCTCATTGGATTCCAACAACAGCCGAGCAGACCAATTCCGCATCTATGTTGGTCCAAAGGAGTACAAAGTTCTAAAGACAATCGAGCCACCGGGAGCTCAGGAAGAAGACCTCCAACTCGCTGATATTATTGACCTCGGTTTCTTTTGGTACATTGCTTGGGTAATGCTTTGGGTCCTGAATTTCTTCTATGGCATCATCAAAAATTATGGAGTTGCCATTATTCTGTTGACTTTATTAGTGAAAGTTGTTTCATATCCGCTGACCCGTAAAGGTTACAAATCCATGCAGGCGATGCAGAAACTCCAACCCCTGCTTACAGAAATCCGTGAAAAGCATCGAGATGATCCGCAGAAGCTCAATAAGGCGACGATGCAATTATACAAAGAACACGGCGTTAATCCTTTTGGTGGTTGCATCCCTTGGATTCCACAGATTCCGGTCTTCATTGCACTATTTGCACTCCTCGGCAGTGCGGTTGAACTACGAGGTGCACCTTTCTGTTTATGGATAGACGATCTCGCTTCTCCCGATACCCTATTCACCCTTCCCTTTACAATTCCATTCATTGGAGATGCATTTCGATTATTACCACTCGTCAACGGTTTAACTACTTGGTTACAACAGAAAACGTCAGGTGGTATGGCACCTACGACCAACAATATGCAAGCGAAGATTCTGCAATTTATGCCTTTGTTCTTTGTCTTTATTCTTTATAACTTTGCATCGGGGTTGGTGATCTATTGGACATGCAACAATATCTTTACCATTGGGCAACACTATTTACCTAAATTGTGGAGATCCGATGAAGCGGAAGAAACAACCCCTGTTAATACCTCATCGACAAAAAAACAACCTCAATCCAAGCAGCGACAGTCCCCAAAGGCGAACCGTAAGACATGAGATGCAGAACGCGCATCATAGATTCCAATAACACCATTCAAATAACTATAGATATTATGCGGTTATTCGGGAGGACACTGAATCGTGCACCAATATATTGAAGTTGAAGAGAATACAACAGAAGAGGCCTTGGAGGCAGCCCTTAAAGAACTTGGCGTCAGTCGTGATCAAGTTAGTGTAAAGGTTATACATGAACCCACGAAAGGCATCCTTGGCTTAGGGGCAAAACTTGCTAAAATCCGTGTGACCCTAAAAGAGGATGTTTCTTCGACGCCAGAGGTGGTGCTTCATGAAATTCTAAGTCATATGGGGCTTGAGGCGGAAATTGAATCTCAAATTATCAATGGAAGTGTACATCTGACAGTGGGTTCTGATAACCCCGGCATACTGATCGGTAAACATGGGCAGACACTGAATGCCGTTGAATATTTGTTGAATTGTATATTAAATAGGTCATCTCTCGTAAAAAAGAAGGTCTTCGTTGATGCGGAAGGATACCGTGAGCGGCGTGAGCAGATGTTGGTCGATCTGGCTTATCGTGCTGCTGCAAAGGTTAAACAGGTCCATCAAGAAATCCTCCTAGATCCGATGCCTCCTCGCGACCGCCGGATTATTCACGTTACCTTGCAATCGGATGAGTATATTCGCACATATAGCCGGGGTGAGGGAATGATGCGGCGCGTTGCTGTCACCACACGCGAAAGGTATGAAACAAACTCAAAGCAGCATGATTGAATGGGATACAATTGCAGCTATTGCAACACCGCGAGGCGAAGGTGGTGTCGGTATTGTCCGAGTGAGTGGTAATCTCGCTATTCCCATTGCTTGCCAGATTTTTCGCTCGCCTCGCCACATTTCACCGGCTGAGTTGCGAACTCACACGTTGAATTATGGCCATGTTGTCCAATCATCATCGGGAGAGGTTATTGATGAAGTAATGCTTGGCATCATGCGGGCTCCAAAATCGTATACAGCGGAGGATGTAGTTGAATTTAACTGCCACGGCGGTATTGTACCCCTCAGAGGTGTGCTTGAACTAACGTTGAAAGCCGGGGCGCGTCTCGCGGCACCGGGGGAATTTACCAAACGCGCTTTTCTCAATGGTCGGCTAGATCTGGCGCAAGCGGAAGCGGTTGTGGATCTCATTCGTTCAAAGACCGATCTCACCCGTCAGATTGCGATAGATCAGCTGTCCGGCAAGTTGTCCCAAACGATTAACGCACTCAACGATCGACTTGCGAATTTGCTTGCGGAAGTCGAAGCATCTATCGATTTTCCTGAAGAAGAACTCGATTTTATGGATTTAACGGTCATGAGGCAAACTGCCCAAGACATCCTCGACGACTTGGACCGGTTGATTGCGACCGCATCGGATGGCAAACTCCTGCGGGAGGGTGTTAGTATCGCGATACTCGGATGTCCAAACGTTGGGAAATCGAGTTTGCTAAATACTTTGTTGCAGGAGGATCGAGCGATAGTCACGGAAATACCGGGGACTACACGGGATACAATCGAGGGACCACTGAATCTTGGTGGGATTCCGGTCAATCTAATAGACACCGCTGGGATACATCAAACAACAGATGTTGTTGAACGGCAAGGAGTAGTGCGGAGCAAAGCCTATCTTGACCGCGCTGACTTGCTTTTAATAATGTTTGATTCATCTCGATCTTTAACTGAGGAAGATCGAGAGTTACTCCGTGCGGCGAAAGTCCGTAAATCAATCCTGATTCTGAACAAAATTGACCTACTCATTGTAACAACTCCCGCAGATCTACACACCGATGCGCCTCAGAAGCCGGTGGTTCAGATTTCTCTCATCAATGGCAAAGGGGTTGAAGAGTTGAAATCAGCAGTTCACCAAGAACTCCTTGAGGGAGACGCGATATGGGGTGATTCTCCGATTGTTACCAATGTCCGTCACCACGACGCGCTGCACCGAGGGAGGCTCGCGCTTGGACATGCAATGGAGAGTTTCACCCAACAGATGCCTCCAGACCTTGTGGCGGTCGATCTGCACAGCAGTTTAGATTGCCTCGGCGAAATTGTTGGCAAAACAACGACGGAAGATATTCTGGGCAGAATTTTCTCCCAATTCTGTGTTGGAAAGTAAAATGAAGCGGTAGAAAGCCAACATACTGGCAGCCATCACGGCAGGTATTGAACTGCAATCTTTTGCAATGTGGTTGAGCACGACTGAACAACACATCTTTTTGAGAATAGTGAAGGAGGGATATGAAATGTTGACACAGCAACAGCAGTGGTGTCCTCGCTGCAAGCGTTACGTTGAGACGGAACAGAAGCAGAATAAATTGGGTAGGCGCGGCAATCTAGTGAAACTTGTCACGACCTGCCAAAAGTGTCGAACAACACTGAGCAGCAAAACAGTTAGCGCCTCAACTCTTGAACAGACGCGAACAGAATCTGCTGCCGATTCGCCGACCTCTGGAGAATAATTAGCAACTATGGTGAAGTCTATAAATAAGTAAACATTTGCTAATAGTTTGGGCCTTCCCGAAGTTTCCTAAGTCCCCCTGATAAGGGGGACTTAGGGGGTTAGCTGTATATTGGGAGTGTCTAATTAATTCTACTAAAGTTTGTACAATTTGTATCCAATTCATGTAGCGTTATCAAGGGTCTAGTGAATATTCGGCGAGTTAGTATCTTCAGAGATTGTCGCAGAAAATAATTATCCCTTGATTAAAGCACGCAGATGCTCAACCATCAACCCTTGTGTCCGCTTGACAGTTCGATACCAATGTTATCGAACTGCCTGTGACACAAGTGGCGTTGAATAGCAATTGCGTCAGGCAGCTTGTTCCGAAACTTAGTTGCGCGAATTAATTGATGCTTTGACGCGATTTGACCTGATACCTTGTCAAATCCGCAGTGCTGCTTGACATCCCGAAGCGTGTTCTCAATCAACCACCATTTGTACCGTGAATTGTACAAACTTTAGTAATTCTAAAATCTACTATAATTTGCAATGCAAATTACACTTTTTTTGCCTCCATTCGTTTAAGATATTAGTGGACTCTCTTGGATTTTTAATTTCTATCCCTAAATTCCTTACATAAGGAGAAAAACAATGTTAAATTTTGTTTGGAGACGAAGACAACTCATCGTGCTTGCTATCCTGCTACTAGTTGTTGCAAGTCCGGTAGTGCTGGCAACGGAAAAGATTCAGTGGGCGGAATCAATCGAGAAAGGGTTTGCAGAAGCTAAAAAAACAGACAAGCCAATCATGATGGATTTCTACACCGAATGGTGAGGTTTTTGTAAGCGGCTGGATGCCGAAACGTTTACGGATGAAAAAGTTGTTGCGCTATCGAAAAAATTTATCAACCTCAAGGTTAATCCTGAAGATACAGATCACCCAGAAAATGAGGAGGCCCGTATCAAATACGGTGTGACTGGATTTCCGGCGGTTGCATTTCTCAATCCCGAGGGGGATTTAATCCATCTCAGTCCCGGCTATGTTCCTCCAGAGGAATTTTTTGGAGTGATGGAGAGCACGTTCAAGGAGGAAGAGGCATTTAAGGAGTTGAAGGTAGCGGTTCAGAAGAATCCAAACGATCCAAAAACTAACGGTGAACTCGCCCTGATTTATATTAAGCGCGGCAAATTTGAGCAGGGGAAACCCCTGTTCGATAAAGCCGTGAAACAAGATCCAAATAACGAAGTGGGTCTTTTGCCGGAGTTGCATGTGAATTTTGCACTCCATTACGGGCAGAACGCTACCGGCGACAATGAGAAAGACTATTTTCAGAAAGCTGAAAAGTTTTTCCAGAAGGTCATCGACACCTATCCCGACAGCAAGTTTTATGAAGACGCGCAATTTTACTTGGGGATTACCTACGCGATTCAGGAGAAACCGGAATTGGCGATTGCAACACTTGAGAAGTTAAGGGACGCCAAAAATGAGGAGATTCGACAGCAGACGGTTGCCTTGCTGGAGCGGCTCAAAAGCTCGATGAAGTAGTGCATTGTTAACTTTACCGTGACAAATTTTGTCGTTGGTGGATCGGATAAATTCGCGAGCTTGCTCATTTGTGTCTGACAGTGCAGCAGTTACCTTGAGTGTATTTACAAAAAAAGCCCATATCCAATGAAAATTGGTATGGGTTTTTTTATTTCTTATAGAACTGGAATCCTACTAATCAAATGCGCACGATCTGCCCGCAGGAGTTGGCATAATCACCGCTTGTCAACCCAGATCACTTCATGCTATAATACCATTCAATCTGATGCTTTGAAAACAGAGGTTTTACGGACTTCGACAACTTCCCACCTTCAGGAATGGTCAACAATGAGCACTTCCACCAAACTATGGGGCGGTCGATTTCGCTCTGAGGTGTTAACTGAAACAGAGGATTTTACACAATCCATTGATGTCGATTCCCGCTTGGTCCCACATGACATCTGGGGAAGCCAAGTCCACGCGATCATGTTGGCGCGGCAAGGCATCATCTCTGATGATGACCTCCGGCAGATCTTGCACTGGCTGGGTAAGGCGGAATCGGATTTCCGCGATGGGAAGTTTGTCCTCAAGCCTGAAAAGGAGGATGTCCACATGAATGTGGAGTCCTACCTCATTGAGGGTGCCGGAAGTGAGTATGGTGGAAAACTTCACACCGCTCGCTCTCGAAATGATCAGGTACTTGTCGATGCTCATCTTTATATCCGTGAACAACTCCTCGACACACAACAGGGTGTATCGCGTTTGTGCCGGGCATTTCTTTCTATTGCACAGGAACACACCGAAACAGTGATGCCGGGCTATACGCATACACAGCACGCACAGCCAATCAGTCTCGGATTTTGGGCGACAGCCTACGTCAGCATGTTCCTCCGGGATCAGAAGCGATTGAGCACCGCTTACGAACTTGCTAATTTCAATCCACTTGGTGCTTGTGCACTTGCGGGAACCTCCTTCTCAATCGATCGAAGATTAACAACTGAGTTACTCGGCTTTGATGGGACACATGAACATGCGTTGGACGTGATTAGCTCTCGTGATTTTATAGCTGAACCACTTTTTGCGTTGACGCTGCTAATGACCACCCTCTCAAGACTCGGTGAAGAGATTGTTTATTGGACAACCTATGAATTTAACATCGCAACGCTTGACGATGCGTACGCGACGGGCAGCTCGATCATGCCCCAGAAAAAGAACGCCGACATCGCGGAGCTGACCCGTGGACGGACGGGGAAGGTTTATGCAGCCCTTATGGACCTCTTGACGAATCTCAAGGGGTTGCCTACGGGGTATAATCGTGATCTTCAAGAGGACAAACCGCCTCTGTGGGGCGCGTTTGATGTGGTTCAATCTTGCTTGGGGATTCTGCCCGGTCTCCTTGAAACACTCGACTTCAATACCGATCGACTGGAACTGCTCGCCAACGCGAATTTTGCAACAGCAACAGAGCTAGCCAATTTCCTCGTTAGCGAACAGGGGCTACCGTTCCGGAAATGCCACGAGATAGTTGGGAGCGTTGTGGGAGGTCTGGCGAAAAAAGGGCAAACCTTTAAAGATTGGAATGAGACACAAAAACTGTTACGGTCCGAAGGTATTGATCTATCCATTTCTCAACTCCAAGGCATTCTCGATCCGAAACTTTCTCTCCGCAATAACCGGAGCCTTGGTGGCACATCGCCCGCAGAGGTAAAGCGGATGGTGGGCGACTTTGAGGCAAAACTGAACGAAATCGACAACCAGATTCGTTCGCGGCAAGAGCAGATTGATGCGGCTTACCAGAAAACGCTTCGGGCGACCGAACAGGTGCTAGGCGGTAAAACGATTGCAGAGGTCAACTTTTAATTAAGGAAGGGAAAAAATGAGAATTGGTATTGCCGGTCTCCATCATGAGACTAACACCTTTGCTTTGGAACAGAACGGCACCATGGATACTGTCCATATCCAGCGTGGGGAGGCGTTGCTTGCTGCACACCCTAAGAATTTTATCGGTGGTTTTGTGGAAGGTGCCAAGCGATACGATATAGAACTGGTGCCCACCGTCGGAATTGGCTTCGCACACGGTGGCATTATCCATGCCGATGTTTACCAGCGCTGTCGTGATATGATTGTGACGGCCTTGCAAGAGGCGGGACCGCTGGATGGTGTCTACTTTGCCCTTCATGGAGCGATGGTCGCCGAGGCACCTTATACCGATGCCGAAGGCGAATTGGTACAGGAAGTACGTCGGGTCTTGGGAAATATCCCTATGGTTGGCACCTACGACTTTCACGCTATCATGAGTGACGGAGAGGTTGAGGCGCTGGTCCCGTTCCCTAATAACACCAATCCCCATATTGATGGTTACGAGCGGGGATTGGAGGCGGCGAAATGTCTGCTCCAGACGCTAGATGGCAAAATCAATCCGGTCACCGATCGGGTGTTTGTGCCAATCATTGGTCCGAATATCGGTCAGAGTACTTGGTCACACCTGCCAGAAGAGGAGCAGGGACTGCTGCTCTATCAGTTGAACGAAAAGCGCGCAGAGATGGAAAAGATTCCCAAGGTTATCAATATCACCATTCTCGGCGGTTATGGGTACGGTGATTCCCCGGATGCCGGTATGTCAGTCATAGCGACGACTGACGACGACCCGGAACTCGCCAAGCAACTGGCTCAAGAATTGGCAGAGGATCTATGGGAGCAACGGGAGCAGCTGAAAACGGTACGACCGATACAGTCCATTGATGAAGGAGTGAAGATGGCGATGGCTGACCCGCGAAAGCCGATTCTCTTGGTGGACTTAGGTGACGATCCCGGCAGTGCCTGCCCTGCCGATAGTCCGGCGGTGTTGGAAAGCCTTCTCCGTTGTGGGGCGCAGGATTGCGCGCTCACTATCCGTGATGCAGAAGTGGTTCGCGCAGGCATAGCAGCCGGAGTGGGCGCGGAACTCAATATCACAGTGGGAGGCAAGGTTGATCGACGCTTCTACCAACCGCTGAAAGTAACGGCTCAGGTCAAGTCCATTGACGATGGCAGGTACATGATCTGCGGTCCCACCCATGGTGGTTGGGGTCGTGAAGTCAACAAGGAAGCGTTTCGTGAGGCAAATGTGGGTAAGCGGGTTGTGTTGCGCATTGGGAATAAGATCGACGTTATCTTTTCTCAACGACGGACCGGCAAAGACCGAGATTTTTTTAAGAGTGCCGGTATCCTGTTGGAGGAGAAGCAGATCCTCGTTGTCAAATCCAATCAAGCACATCGTGCCTCCTTTGATCCGGTCGTCTCCGGCACCATTGAACTGAACACCCCCGGTGTCAGCACCGTGAACTACGCTAGCCTCCCCTATCGCTATCTACGCCGTCCAATCTGGCCCATTGATGAGACGATGCACTGGGCGTTGTCTGTGTAGCGTCTAGGGAGAATTTGCTGTCGTTTAATCAGTTCTGTTTACTGTGTTAAGAAAACAACCTAGAATTTGTGCTTTTGCGATGTCAATTTGTCAGTTTCGACACTGGTTCTAACGGGTTAATTGTCGTACAGAAGGAGAACCCTTCTAGTCAGAATAGGAGATTGCTGATGGAACAGCAACCACGAGAAAAATATGAGCTCACCCTTGATCAGCGGCACTTCTTTGGCACACAAGGCTATCTGAAAGCTGAAGGGCTGCTGAGTGACGAAGAGCTTGGTGAACTTGACCGTCATTCGATGGATATGGCGGTGGGACAGGTCGACTTCAGCCAACTCGAAGGGGTTACGCCCAGAAATGAGGGAGATACCCCCGCGGATATGGAGGATAAGTATTTCCGCTTCATTCAATTCCATCGTCATCTAGAGATCCATGAGCGGTTTATGCTACACCTCCGCATCCTTGATGTACTTGAAACCTTGATTGGACCCGATGTAATGGCGATGCAGTCGATGCTTTTTCTAAAGCCGCCGGAGAAATCCGGTCAGGCTTATCATCAGGATTCCTTTTACATCAAAACTGCCCCGGATACGCTGTGCGGAGCTTGGATAGCCATTGATGATTGTGATGAGGAGAACGGCTGCATGTATGTTGTTCCCGGATCCCACCTGCACCCAATCTATGAGGAGGTGGCACTGCCGGACAATACCGATGATTTTCAGGAAAGGTTGACTGAAATTGTAGGTGTGAAAGAAAACAGCGAGGTAGCGGCAACCGCCAATGCCGGAGATGTCATCTTTTTCCACGGTCATCTCATCCACAGATCTAAGCAGAACCTGTCGAACAACCGATTTCGGCGGTCGTACGTCTGCCATTATGCCAACGCCCGATCTTATACCGAATGGGGCGAAGGCAATCAGAATCATATTCTTGCGCGTGGGGCGACGCACTTGTCGTTTGCGACGCCTCGATTTGTTACACATGACCCGCTTGGTTAGCGTTCCAATTTGGTTTTTAGGTATGTCAGTTTTTTGAGTTGGAACTTGGAAAGGAGATTTCGATGAAAGATCAAGATTTGAAACTGACGGATCAGCAAATCAATTTTTTTCAGACCTTCGGTTATCTGAGTTTTCCCGGGCTTCTGGCAGACCATAGCGAGGAAATCGTTGATGCGTTTGAGGCGGTTTGGGGAGAACGCGGAGGAGGTCATAACGGAAAACCCCACGAAGGGACAGCACGCTCCTGTATCGTCCCGTTCATCGATCAGAGCGAATACTTGTCGTCTCTGTTGGATGAACCCCGTATATTGGGGATAGCGACCACGCTTCTCGGCGACGGTTTCAACTATATGGGTAGCGATGGAAACTACTACGTTGGAGATACGCGCTGGCATTCTGATGGGGGACACAAACCGGAGGATCCTACCCACATCAAAATTGCATTCTACCTCGATCATTTAACCCGTGACACCGGTGCCCTGCGCGTCATCCCCGGCAGCCATCTCCTTGGGGCTGGTTACGCGGATCGGCTTCAGGAGGAGATTCGGGAGAGTGAGGCGGACTGGGGCGTTCATGGCAAGGATGTACCGGCAATCGCATTTGAGACACAGCCGGGGGATGTGGTTTGCTTCAATCACAATACCAAGCATGCTGCATTTGGCGGTGGCGCACGCCGGCGGATGTTTACCATGAACCTGTGTGAACGTTATCCTGAAGACCGTTTGGACGATCTCCGCACCTACATCGGCAACTCGGCGCGGTTCTGGATTGACCGCAAATATGGTCCGAAGATGGTTGGTACTGCGGGGCCGGAACGGATAGTGCACCTAGAACAGGTGATGGCTAACGATGGACATCTCGCTGAACTGGCTCGGAAAGCGCGGGAAACAATGAACGAACCTTCGCGTGGGTAAGTTTTCTGCTAGTGTAGCTTGTTCATTCTCTCATTTCACCAACTTCTTAGCAGTGGAAGCCCCGTCCTTTAGGGCGGGGAGGAAACTGCGCCTCCTTTCTTGATTGATTCAAAGCATTGATTATGAAAAAGACTTATGAATACAGAGCCTATCCAACAGTCAAGCAAGCCAATAAACTGGTCGCATGGCTTGAAATCCTTCGCAACTTGTATAATCAAGCCCTTGCATGGCGTAAGGAAACCTACGAACAGACCGGTCAGTCCGCTAAGAAATCAACCCAAGAAAAAGCCTTAACGCCGTTTCGCCAAGAATCAGACACAGTCGCATCGCTTCATATTGACGTTTTGCAGGATACGATTGACCGATTAGACAAAGCCTACCAAGCGTTTTTTCGCCGTGGGCAGACTGGCGACAAGCCCGGCTTTCCACGCTTCAAAGGTGCCGGTCGGTATCGGTCAATGACGTTTAAGCACTTGGCAAAGCAGTTGGTATGCGCTATTGGCAAGCGGACGGCGCGAGTGGTCGTGCCGAAAATCGGTCATATCAAAATCCATTACCACCGGCGATTGCCCGACGGGAAAATTAAGACGTTGACGGTACGGCGTAAAGCGAGTGGGTGGTATGTATGTATAGTCATTGAGATTGCAGACCCTGTTGAGCTTCCCGTTGAAACCACAATAGGTATTGACGTTGGGCTTTTGTCGTTTTTAACCACCTCAGATGGTGATAAAGTCGACAACCCTCGGCACTTTCACCGGTCAGAAAAGGACCTTGGTAAAGCGCAACGGATATTGTCCCGTCGTGACAAAGGCAGTGTCCACTATGAGAAACAACGGGCGCATGTCGCCAAGATACACGAACATATTGGCAATCAACGCCGTGATTTTCATGGTAAGATCGCCCACTGGTTGTTCTCCCAATGCGAAGAAGTCGCTGTTGAAGACCTGAAAATCAAGAACATGGTAAAGAATAAGCACCTATCTAAGAGCATATCCGATGCTGGCTGGGGCACGTTTCGATTAAGACTTCAAAGCAAAGCTGCAAACGCTGGCTTGACGTTGACGAAAGTTGACCCGAAGCACACCAGTCAGAAATGCTCAGGTTGTGGTTCGGTTGTACCGAAATCGTTATCAGAGCGTGTCCATGACTGTCCACACTGTAGGTTAGTATTGGATAGAGATTATAATGCTGCGATAAACATTAAAAAGGCGGCTGTAGCCTTGCGTGGAGGTGTGTCGGTAGTGAACGACCCCGAAACCCCCCGTCAGGGGACAGAAGCGCGGAACTCGGTAAGACCCATTGGGCGGACAAACAAGCCCCGTCCTTTAGGGCGGGGTAACTGACACAACTACAATTTGCGTTCAGGGGTCCAAGGGTCTAGTAAGCCTGTCAATCCCTGAACTTTTCGTAGTATTCACAGGTTGGCTAAAAGGCTGCCTGCACCCTTTCTACCTTTCCGCTTCTTGCAGACCGCTCGCACGCATCTAATACAGCGATAACCTTCGTCCCCACCTCTGCGTTGATTAGTGGCTGTTTGTCGTGCTTGAGGCAGTCTTCAAAATGTAGCATATAACGCACCACTTCGCCCATATGTCCGACATCGGCAATCTCATCTGTCCCCATAGGAACGGCATCTTCGACGGGGATGACGTTGCGATGGTTATCATCGAAAATCGCACCCCCATTGACAACACTGCCGGCAGTCCCGTAAACCGATAGTCCCAGCATTGGCATCGGTGGATGACAGAGTCCATACAGCCCTAGGACACGCCCGAGCCGCCCATCCTCATAGATTAGATTGACCATCCAGTTGTCATTGAAATGTCCTTCGCCTGACGGATATCGCTCATCAATTCCGCTTTCGTGGGCAATTGCATGTACGGCACTAGGGAAACCGAGAAACCAGATAATCAAATCCATTGGATGGCACAGTCCACCGTAGAGCGTTTTCTGGGGTATCTGGTATCTCCAAGGTGTCGCTGTGAGTACGCCGCGCATATCGTGCACGTAGTGGGCTTCGGCTGCGACGATATTGCCAAGTCTGCCAGACTCCATTAATCGGTGCGTGTGCATGAAATCTGGTCGAAAGCGACAGGTCTGTCCAACCATGAGTTTCAAACCGGTTTCCCGCGTCCTCTGTAATACACGAACCGCATCGTCGAGACTATCAACAAAGCCTTTTGTGCAGATTACATGCTTACCACAATCAAGAACATCAAGGCAGTGCTGTGCGTGAAGCGGATCCGGCGTGTAGATACCAACGATGTCGATTTCATCACGCTGAAACAATTCTTGGTAATCCATCGTTGCAAACGGAACATTATGTTCTGTGCGGATGCTTTCCAGCCGATCCGCATCTGTATCGCAAATCCCCCGAATTTCCAGAGTGGTTTCGGGAATCTGTCGAATCCCGAACATTGATTTTCCCATCCCTAACCCAATAATCCCGACGCCAATTTTTTCCATGTCGCTATCCCTTTCTATTTGTGTAGAAATTCCCCATTTTACACGCGAAAACGCGAAAATTGTTTCCATTTCAGAATTGAGGGTTTTGCTATAGACTACTAATCGTATTGCAAAAAGTTACAAAAGTTTACAAACAATTACACCTTGCTTTTATCTCATAGTTGAGATTCTTGTTGATTATGGATTTGGATTATGGTAGAGTACGGGATCATATTTGGCTCAACCCTTATACTTTACTAAAGTTTGTACAATTTGTATCCAATTCATGTAGCGTTATCAAGGGTCTAGTGAATATTCGGCGAGTTAGTATCTTCAGAGATTGTCGCAGAAAATAATTATCCCTTGATTAAAGCACGCAGATGCTCAACCATCAACCCTTGTGTCCGCTTGACAGTTCGATACCAATGTTATCGAACTGCCTGTGACACAAGTGGCGTTGAATAGCAATTGCGTCAGGCAACTTGTTCCGAAACTTAGTTGCGCGAATTAATTGATGCTTTGACGCGATTTGACCTGATACCTTGTCAAATCCGCAGTGCTGCTTGACATCCCGAAGCGTGTTCTCAATCAACCACCATTTGTACCGTGAATTGTACAAACTTTAGTATACTTTAACTGCGTAACTCCTAAATTGTACAATTAGCGACAAGCGATTGCCAATCAATAACTAGACATTTCGCCCCTTCTAAGCTGGGCGGGTTCACGAATGGGTTGATACATGCTTGGATATGCCTGATTTGACGGATTTTTTTAAGGAAAAGGCAAGGCTCCTGAAACAATTATCTCGAACAATCTGCATTCAGCTGGCAACAAATAGCGAGATAGAATCCAAAAGCACATCCTTCTGCAAGTGATAAGACAGAATTTTGCTTGTATAAAAATTCGGTTTGTGCTACAATATGGCAAACTTTTGGAAATTGTCATACCATAAACCATTTTCGTTCACTTTAGAATGAATTTTTTTCCGAGGAGGTAACAATGAGAAATATAGCAGGAATAGCGATTGTTAGCATTTTTGTATTTAGCGTTATCCTCAGTGGCTGCGGCAAATTAAGTAAAGAAGAGTTTGCCATGGAGATGGATAAATACAACCAAGAAAATACATCGGCACACACTGATTTGGGCAACCAAGCATCTGAGCTTAGTGGCAAGGTTGATGCTCAAGGGGATGCTTTGAGGTCGGAGGTGTCTATGGCAAAAGAAGCTGCCATCACTGCCTCTCAACAAGGTGATGCGGATACAATGACAGCCGCCAAAGAGTTCGCTGAAGGTGGGGACGCCAAACTGCGTGAGGAGCTCATGCAGACTACGGATATGGTTGGCGAAAAGGCACAACAAGCCGCCATGTCTGGAGATCAGAAACTCCAGGGCCAGATTGCTGCAATTGAAGATACGAACAAAATGCAAGCCCAAAGCATATCCGATTTGGAAGCTGCGCTTATGGCGACAAAAAAGGAACTCGCTGAAACCAAGGAAATGGCTTCTGCCAAGCCAATGGTAGCGGCTACGGTTCAATTCCCTAGTGGAAAAGTCGGTTTGACTCAGGCTGCCATGGAAGATCTTGATAAAGCAGTCGCAGCGATTCAATCAAATTCTGATGCGTCGGTACTCGTCAAAGGTCACGCGGATGGCAGCCCCGTATTAAGGGGAAAATACCGCAGCAATTGGGATCTTTCTCAAGCCCGCGCGGATGCGGTTGTGCAATATCTCAAGAGCAAAGGCGTAACGAACACAATCAAGTCTCGTGGACTTGGACATACGGAACCTATTGCTCCGGTCAATACAAAAGCAGGACGCGCCCAGAACCGGCGAGCAGAGGTCGTTATCTTGCCGGCTGGCTCGATGATGTAGCACTTCACACTGTATCTAGTTTTAAGGGAAATTGGGTGGAATCGGCTTCATCCCAATTTCCCTTTTTTTATGGTAACTCAAGTTGCTAGAGAGTTCGTAGGTCGAGTTTCATTTGTCGGGAGATTCAAAGCAATATACCTGCTACGGATTACAAGTTACTGTTTGGAAAGCACATGGCAAGTAAGAACCAACTATTTGAGTCAAAAACAGAATTTATCGGCACACGCGGCGTTAAAGAGTACCGTGAGACCATCCCCGTTTGGGTGAATGCAAGTGATGTTGTACTAGAAATCGGTTGTGAGTGGGGAACGACAACTGCGTTGATTGTGCCACATTGTAAGAAGGTCATTGGTACTGACATCAGTCCTAAGTGTATCGAGCGTGCACGGGAAATGCGCCCTGACCTGCACTTTGAAGTCCTAGATGGATTCGATGTTAAAGCAGCGCTTGAGTTCGGTGAACAGTTTAACAAGATTTATATTGATATATCCGGTTTATCCGGCTACCGGTCTCTGCTTGATACAATTTCGTTACTTATGATGTACTCGACTGTGCTGCGGCCCGAAGCGATTATCGTTAAAAGTGGCGCGCTCAAACGTTTTGCTGCACACTGTATCCCGTGGCGGTCAGCATCGTCTTAATCATCGTTTGAGGAGATTTTCCGTCAATCCATTACCAGACTGACCGATTGCCGTTTCACGCGTCATGCACCTACCACAAGGTCCCGTCACTTACAAATATATAGAGGTTGGTAAGACACTCTACCAAGCTGTGTCAACGCGGACGCCGCGATTTCCACCTCGTGTTGCGTATGTGATGCTTAACTCATTACTTGAGGAGGAACGGGAGCCAATCACGGTGTACGATCCGTTCTGCGGTAACGGTGTTATCCTCTGCACAGCGTACCTTCTTTTTTGGCGGAAGATAAAAAAATTGATCGGGGCAGACCTGCACCCGGTTGTGTTAGAAACGGCGCAGCAAAATTTTCAGTGGATAAAGGAGCAGAACGCCCTTGAGGAACGATTACACGCAATCCAAACGTACAAAACCGAGAATGATGAACTGAAAAGATCCTATCAGGAGCGGTGTCGATTGATTTTTAATCACGCACAACAGATTCACCTTGATGTAGAACTCTTGCAACACGACGCAACTCGGATTCAGGAGCATTTGGCTTCGATTGATGGTGAGGTCGCCCTTGTCACAGATCCGCCTTACGCTCACAATGACCATTGGCATCCGAAGGATGGACCTGAATCAGCGGATTTTGGTCCCCTTGAGCCGTTCCTTCAACAGGTTGCAGAGGCACCGAATGTCGCTACGCTCCTAATCTGTTACCGAGTCGGTCAGCCAATTCGCAGGTTGTTGGAGACGTATTTTGTGGTGACGCTGCTCGGTGGAACCAAAGGTAGAGCCATCTACCGATGCCAACCGAGATGAAGTTGATATGTGAAATATAGTGACAACCGAAAACGGAATGGGACCGTTGGCAATTAACAAGAAATGAACAGATCTTATACAATTCCTCTATTGCTGCTCATAGTGCTTATTGGCTGTTTCGTGGGAAATATCTCGCTTGAATCGGCGGTCGTGTCAGAGATGCCAACTGAAGGCGAACAGACGAGCCTATTGCCGGATTTTATGAGACGTAGCGTCGAATCCACATCGTTTCACATTTCTTTCTTTTCTTACAAGCCAAACTTAGAGCAGTTCACAGCACTGTTGAACAGTCTCGGTGTGCCAGCACTCAACGCCGGGTTGATGCCGGTTGCTTCTGTGAAACTGAAACACGCACCAGAGTTATCTTCCCAAATAGCGATCGGGTATTGGACGAATGATACAGCAATACCGCCGCCGAACGCCGCCGATCTTTCCGCTACCTTTATCCCCATTTCGTTCAGTTTGCTATACCATCCCATACTGCTTCGTGACTTCCTTCCGCTTTATTTGGGAGGTGGCGTCGGGTATTCACACCTGAGTGTTGATGGCAGTGCCCTTGGCTTATTAGCGGAGCAAGGGGTAGCTCTTGGTGATGGAAATTCTGGTTTGACAGGATATGCGCAGGTTGGGCTAACGTATCTGCTTCTCGACGATCAGCTTACTCTTACCCTTGAGGCAAAGCGGATCCTCAAGACTTTCAAGGGGGGCGGTGCAGTTCCCTTCGACCTTGATTTTGATGGTACAGCGGTTGGCGTAGGGATTGGATTACACTTCTGAGGAGAATGAATCAGCAAATGGAGATGGGAATTGAACGTAGATTTCTTAAAAGATAAAACAGTAGGAAAGATTCTGCCTTGGCTCGCTTGGGGATGTCTAATCGCAATTTTAGGTTGTGAGACCGGTGTAATAGACAATTTTGAAGGTATCAAGGTTGAAACCACTTTTCGGTTTGATCGGATTGAGTTCGACATTTTTTTGCTGAATGAAAACGATCGTCCATTAATCCAGACCGGAAGTATCTTGACACCGGGAACTGGTCCCAGGAGCCTCTCGGAGTCCAAATTCACAGCACATATCGAGATCTACTCGATGCGGAATGGTGCTAGAAGCAAAAAAGTCTACGATGGACGCCCCATAGATTTGCGATGGGGGGCACTCGGTGGAAACCGTAGGGTCCTTTTTGCGGAGATACCCCATCGGCTGATTGAAGAGGATGAGCAGCGTGACACGAGGATGGGCGTAATTATTTTCACATTGCAAACGGACAAACAGGGACCATTTAAGGATACTCTGGAAGATACGCGAATTTATAGCCAAGAACCCTAATTGGATCGGCAATTTTCGATCTTTTCTCTCCTTATATCTATTTAATCAACCCACCCGGATTCCTATCGTACAATTTTGGTTAATCCCTTCCTCTCCTTTTTCGTCATTCTAATATCTAAATATACATTGCATCCCAGCACCTAAGCACCAAAAGAAGGAAGTATGAGTTTCAATCTGCATCAATTCCCTGAAATTAGAAGATACCTGTTTCTTTTAAGTTTTATATTCTTATTTCCGATTTGCATAAGTTCCGCCTCTGAACCGATAGAATATCGAGCTGAGGCGTATCGAACTTTCCAGAGCATTGAGATTGACGGGGATTTCAATGAAACCGATTGGCAGCATGCAAAACTGATAAATCAGTTTGTCCAAACCGAACCCGATGAAGGTGTCCCGATAACTGAATCGACAGAGGTCCGCATCCTTTACGATGAGAAAAACATCTACTTCGGTTTTACCTGTTCGAGTTCACATCGTGATAACATTGTTGCCAACGAAATGCGTCGAGATGCAGAAAATTTGCGTGAGAACGATAACGTTTTCATTCTTTTGGATACTTATAACGATAAACGCAATGGGGTTTTCTTCCGCATCAATCCATTAGGCGCGATGCAGGATATAGCGTTGACAAACAGCGGAGATAGCCAGAACAGTAGTTGGGATGCCGTGTGGGACTGTCGCTCCAAGATCAATGATGCACACTGGACAACGGAGATTACTATTCCTTTTAGTCAACTCCGTTTTAACAGAAGCGACTCGATGGTTTGGGGCGTGAATTTTGGACGAACTATCCGGCAAAAGAAAGAGGAAGCAACGTGGGTTCCCGTATCAAGACAGTATGGCAGTCGATCGAAATATCGAACCGCTAACCTTGGTAGCCTAGTTGGTTTGGCAGGCATAACTCCGTCAAGGCGTCTTGAAGTTCTGCCTTATGTCTTACCGGGGGTTAATCGAATCGAAGGAGATGAGGGTATTGATAGTAAATTCGATATTGGGTTGGATCTCAAGTACGGTTTAACCTCCAACCTCACCGCCGATCTGACTCTTAATACCGACTTCGCCCAAGTTGAAGCGGATCAGGAACAGGTCAACTTGACGCGCTTCAGTTTGTATTTTCCAGAGAAGCGTCCCTTCTTCTTGGAGGGTGCTGGCCTGTTTGATTTCGGCATTCCCCGCCCGAGTTTCTTTAATCCTCCTCCGTTACTTCTCTTTTACAGTCGTCGCATCGGGCTTGAGGAAGGTTACGCCATTCCGATTATGGGTGGGAGCAAGATTACAGGCAAAGTGGGACCTTACGGCATTGGTCTGCTGAATGTGTTGACGGATGAATTTCACACCGATCCATCGGTTACGGATGAAGACGATATTGTTGATTTGTCTAGGACAAACTACTCCGTGCTGCGTGTAACACGGGATCTCTTCAGCGGTTCTAGTATCGGGGCGATTGCGATTAATAAACAGGACACAGATACCTACAACCGTGCGGGAGGATTGGACTTCGCATATCGTCCAAACGATAGTATTGATGTGCGTGGACTGTGGGCACGGACTTATGAGGAGGATGTTTCTGGCAAGAATGATGCGATGTACTTTGGCGGTACTTGGCGAAACAGTCTACTTCAATTTAATGGAACATATACGTTCATTGGTGAGGATTTCAACCCTGAGGTCGGATTCGTCCGCCGTCAGGGCAGCCGACGATTCCGTGGACAGATGCGTTTTACCCCGTGGCCCAGAAAATTCGGGATTCGACGCATCTTCATGGGACCGGAGGTTAGCTATATCCTCAACCAAGACGATGAACTGGAAACGCGAGAGTTTTCACTCACTAATTGGTTTCAGCTTGAGCAGGGGAGTTGGATTAACGTTGAGATTCGGCGAACCTCTGAGTTTCTTAACGAGGAGTTTGAGATCCGAGATGGCGTTATCATACCGATCGATGATTACGATTTGACTACCTTCAGAACGATGATCGATACAGATGAGGGGCGGAAGATTTCGGGACGATTCGGCGCAAATTACGGCACGTTCTTCGGCGGAACAAATCGCGGATTTGATGTCCAAGCGAACTTCAAACCGAGCGGGCGCCTCGCCTTTGAAACGCAATATCAATTTAACCGGGTGGATCTCCCGAACGAAGCTCCTTTCAATGTGAATGTTTTTGGGGGTCGCATAGTCTATTCTTTCACCACAACCCTTTTTGCGAAGTTGTTTGCCCAATGGAACAGCGACGATGAAGTGATTTCCACCAACTTTTTGCTTAACTATATCTACCGTCCCGGCAGCGATTTTTATCTTGTTTTCAACCAGATTTATGATAGTGATGGTACAAAAACCGCACTTGAGGAATCAACAGTTGTTGCAAAGATGACTTATTGGTGGAATCCGTAACCCGTGAAATATGGCATGTTTTTAAGATATTGATTTTCTTAAAGGAGGTCGTCTATGATTTGCCATTTCAGCAGAGTGCTCACAACGTCGCGGTGTGGAAAATCTTTTTTTATTCTGTCTATGTGCTGCCTGCTGTTCCCGCTCATTGTGAGTGCAGATCCGGAGCGTATGGAGTACCAAGTCGAGGCATACCGAACTTATCAGAGCATTGAGATTGATGGAGAGTTCAACGAGGAAGACTGGCAGAATGCGCAATCCATCACGCAACTCATCCAATATGAACCTGCCGAGGGAGAGCTAATCTCACAACCCACAGAGGTACGCATTCTTTATGATGCTGAAGAGATCTACTTCGGGTTTACCTGTTATGACACGGATATCTCGAAAATGGTTGCCAACGAGATGCGCCGCGATGGCAGCGGTCAGAACGGGTTGCGTGAAAATGACCATGTTTCTATCCTTCTGGATACCTATAACGATCGGCGGAACGGATTTTTCTTCCGTGTCAATCCGCTGGGAGCAAAGGAAGATATAGCTTTAATAAACAGCGGGGAGAGTCGAAATCAGGCTTGGGATGCGATCTGGACATGTCGTACTAAAATCAATGCTGACCATTGGACAGCGGAGATAGGTATCCCTTTCAGCCAACTCCGTTTCAGTAAGAGCGACGATATGACATGGGGGCTGAATTTGGGCCGGAGCCTCATGCGAAACCAAGAGGACGCGACATGGGCGCCACTTTCTAAAGCACATGGGTTCTTTGCGAGATATCGTACCGACGTCATCGGCAATTTGGTCGGTTTGGAAGGGATTACCCCTTCTCGGAATCTGGAGTTGTTACCTTACGTTTTGCCGAAAGCGAGCCGAATCGAAGCAGATAATGATACAGACGGAGAACTTGAACTCGGTTTTGATGTTAAGTATGGACTTACCTCAAACCTAACCGCTGATCTCACCTTCAACACGGATTTCGCGCAAGTCGAAGCGGATCAGGAGCAGGTCAACCTCACCCGTTTTAGCTTGTTTTTCCCTGAGAAGCGTCCATTCTTCTTAGAAGGGGCAGGGCTGTTTGATTTCGGTATTCCACGCACTAGCTTCCGCCGTCCACCGCCGCTGCTTCTGTTTTATAGCCGCCGCATCGGTCTTGAGGAGGGACGTGCCGTCCCGATTATCGGTGGGGGTAAAATTACGGGCAAAGCGGGACCTTACGGCATGGGTATGCTGAATGTGTTGACAAATGAATTTCATGATGAGACGGATCCGGATGAAATTATCGATGTGTCGCGCACCAATTATTCTGTGCTAAGGTTGACGCGGGACGTTTTCAGTGGCTCACGCATCGGGTTAATCGGCATCAACAAACAAGATGCTGATACATATAACCGAGCGACCGGACTTGACTTCACGTATCGTCCAACTGAGAGCTTCGACATACGTGGGCTTTGGGCTCGCACGTTTGAAGCAGATGTCTCCGGTCAGAACAATGCCCTTTACCTCGGCAGCGTTTGGCGGAATAGAGATCTTCGCTTGGAGGGCTCATATACGGATATTGATGAGAATTTTAACCCTGAAGTCGGATTTATCCAGCGAGAGGGAATCCGTCGAATCAATGGTCAAATGCGTTACAGTCCCCGGCTCGGCAAATTTGGGATTCGCCAAATCTATACAGGACCGGAGTTTGATTTTATCCTCAATCAAGACAACCAGCTGGAAACTCAAGAGATCACATTGACCAACTATTTTCGGTTGGAAAGCGGAAGCTACATTGGCTTTCTACCTAAACGAACCACAGAGCACCTTGACGAGGATTTTGAAATCCGAGAGGGAATTATTATTCCTCAAGGCGAATACAGCTTCACTGAAATGATGATTAGAGGTTCCACCGATGATACAAAAGTGCTTGCAGGGCAGTATAGTGTAAATTATGGGAATTTCTACAATGGAAAGAGGTGGGGATTTACCCTCAATGCAGGTTTTAAACCGAACGGACGTTTCAGTATTGAGCCCATATTTCAATTTAACCGTGTAACCCTTCCCAGCGACGCATTCAATGCGAGCATTTTCGGCACTCGTGTGGGCTACTCTTTTTCGACAACGCTTTTTGCAAAAATCTTCGCTCAATGGAGCAGCGACGATGATATAATCTCCACCAACTTTTTGCTTAACTACATCTACCGTCCCGGCAGCGATTTCTACCTCGTTTTCAATCAGATCTACGATAGTGGTGGTATAAGAACGGGACTTAACGAATCCACGGTAGTCGCAAAGATGACTTACTGGTGGAATCCGTAGCTCGTGAAATGTAAAACGTGAAACGTATAATCAGTGCACCGTATCCCGACTAAGCAGCTTAGACGAATAAATATACTCGCATGAGCACAGATCCCTTACCTTAGAATCAATTCTAGAGCTATTTTGAAAGGAGCTCGTTTGTGATTTATCACTTCAGTTCTTGGTGTCAGTTTTCAAACAGTAGCATTCTACGATACGGAAAATCTTTTTTTCTGTTAGCTATCTGTTGTTTGTTATTTCCGCTTACTGTGTGCGCAGACTCTGGTTCCATAGAGTACAAGATTGAAGCATACCGAACATTTCAGAGTATTGAAATAGATGGTGATTTCAATGAGACTGACTGGCAACACGCGAATCCGATTGATCGGTTTTTCCAAATTGAGCCCGATGAAGGTGAGTTGATAAGCGAACCGATGGAAGTCCGCATCCTGTATGATGACAAGAATATCTACTTCGGTTTTACCTGTTTTGAATCACAGATGTCCAAGCTGGTTGCCAACGACATGCGTCATGACGCACAAGACCTACATGAAAACGACAATGTCTTTCTGACATTGGACACTTATAACGATAAACGCAACGGGTTTTCCTTCCGCATCAACCCGTTGGGGGCATACCAAGACAGAGCCATAACGAACGGCGGAGACAGCTTGAATCGGAGTTGGGATGCAGTTGTGGTGTGTCAGGCTAAGATTTATGGGGACCATTGGACAGCGGAGCTCGGTATTCCGTTCAGCCAACTCCGTTTTGATAAAAGTGACAAGATGACTTGGGGAATGAATGTGGGACGGGGAGTCCGTAAGAACAATGAGGAAGCGATATGGGTGCCGGTGCCTAGGCAGTATGGGGGGATGGCGAAATATCGTCTCGGTAATCTCGGCAGCCTTACTGGTTTAGAAGGGATTGCCCCATCTCGGCGTCTGGAGCTGCTGCCTTATGTTTTGCCCGGAGTTAGTCGTATCGAAGACGATGCTAGTACCGATGGGGTATTCGACATCGGCTTGGATGTCAAGTACGGTATTAACTCCAATCTGACCACAGATCTGACCTTTAACACGGACTTTGCCCAGGTTGAAGCTGATGAAGAACAGGTTAACCTCACCCGCTTCAGCCTATTCTTTCCTGAGAAGCGCCCGTTCTTTTTAGAAGGGGCGGGGTTGTTTGATTTCGGCATTGGTCGCACCAGCTTCCGCCGTCCGCCGCCGTTGCTTCTGTTTTATAGTCGCCGCATCGGTCTTGAAGAGGGACGTGCCATCCCAATTATCACAGGTGGCAAAATCACGGGCAAAATGGGACCTTACGGCGTCGGTATGCTGAATGTGTTGACGAACGAATTTCACGATGAGACAGATCCGGATGACATTGTTGATGTGCCACACACCAATTACTCCGTGCTAAGGTTGACGCGGGATCTTTTCAGCGGCTCGCGCATCGGGTTAATCGGTATCAATAAGCAAGATGGAGATGCCTACAATCGCGCCGGCGGATTCGATTTTTCATACCGTCCGGTAGACAATTTTGATGTGCGTGGGTTGTGGGCGTATACTTCCGATTCGGATGAGGCGGATGGGAGTGGTAATGCATGGTATATCGGCAGCACTTGGCGAAATGACCGGTTTCGACTAGGTGGTTCATATACCGACATTGGCGAGCACTTCAACCCCAAAGTTGGATACATCCGGCGGAAGGGTATGCGTCAAATCCGGAGCGACATGCGCTTTACCCCTTGGCTCGGAAGATTTGGAATTCGCCGCATCTGGACGGGTCCGGAATTTGACCTTGTCCTCAATCGGGACGGTGACTTAGAGACCCGTTCCGTCCGGTTCAGCAACTGGTTTGAACTGGAAAGAGGTGGTCGCCTACAATTTGGGGTACGGCAGACTGCTGAACACCTTGAGGAGGATTTTGAAATCCGAGATGGTGTCATCATACCCATTGATGAGTATAGTTTTACATCTGCTAGGGTAGGGATTCAGACCGATGAAAGTAAAATGCTTGCTGCGGAATTTGATGTAGATTTTGGTCAGTTCTACAACGGCAATAGGCGAGGTTTTGACATCGGGGCGACCTTCAAGCCGAGCGGACGTTTCGCCCTCGACTCTGAATACGAATTTAACCGGGTAACCCTCCCCGGGGAAGAGCCCTTCAATGTGAATGTGTTCGGAGGTCGTTTCGCCTATTCCTTCTCGACCCAACTCTTTGCGAAACTGTTTGCCCAGTGGAACAGCGATGATAATGTGATTTCCACCAACTTCCTACTTAACTATATCTATCGCCCTGGCAGTGATTTCTACCTCGTTTTCAACCAGATTTATGACGGTAACGGTGGGAACGTCAATCTTGAGGAATCCACACTTGTTGGAAAACTAACGTATTGGTGGAATCCGTAAAGTGGAACATTGGTACATTAATGAACGAATGTACTATTGAACTAACATATTTCGAGAAAGGGGCATTTCCCATGAGTCAAGAAACAGTTTGGTTACTATCAGAAGAGGGCATCTTAGACTTCAGCGGCGAACCGATCTACGATGTTCCATTTCAGTCTGGGTCGGTCATTGCAGGAGACGCGGGTCAAGATCGGCTATCGGTTATCGCTAACGATCATGAGGTGTGGACGTATGCTTCGGGGACGTGGGATCAGCAGATATCAACGGACATGACTCTGAACTGCGTTTGCTGGACACCCGATAATCGGCTGCTCGTGGGCACGGAGCGCGCTCGGCTCGCATGGGTCGCCGATGGCGAGTTGAATTTTATCGACAGTTTTGACGCGGTGCCAGAACGCAAGCTCTGGAAAACGCCGTGGGGTGGACCTCCGGATGTACGCTCTTTGGCAGTCTCCACGGATGGAACCATCTACGCAAACATTCATGTCGGTTGGGTTGTCCGCTCGCGCGACGGTGGAAAGACGTGGGAAAATCTTCGGGAAGGATTGGAAATGGATGTGCATCAGGTTGCTACGCACCCATCCGATCCGGCGACCGTATTCGCTGCGACCGCTAGGGGTTTTTATTTCAGCCGAGATCATGGCGATACGTTTACGCACCAGCGGAGCGATATGCCCTACTATTATCAACGAGCATGTGCCTGCTTTCCCGAAAGTGATGTCTATCTGGTCTCCACATCACGGGGGCCGCACAGCAGGGTAGATGCCCAGCTTTACCGAAGCGATGACGCAGGCGAAAACTGGGCGTTGGTCAATGGTCTACCAGAACAGATTGGTGAGAATATCGACACCTTTCAGATTATTACCGTTAGTGGGGCGAATGCATTGGTAGTCGTAAACGATACCACCCTATACCAGACCGATGATTGGGGTCTAAGTTGGCAAAAGGTAGCCGATTATCCGAGGTTGTTCGGTGGGCTTGTCGTACAAATGCCGCAAGCGGCTTGAGATCTCGGTTTTCTTTTTTTTGCAGGCACAAATCCACTCGTAGGAGAAATTAATACCGTTGGCACATCAAGAGATGTTAGATACATTACCCTCCTCAATAAAGACAGCTTTAACGAAGGTGGACATCCCTTCAGAAAAGGTACGGTTCGCCGCGCAGAGCGATCTCAATCCCGATGGTCTGTTCGGTGAAAGCTGGTTTGTCCTGACCGATACGGAAATTTTGGCACTCAATGCAGAAGGCGTGATTTTCCATCGGGTGTCATATAGCGAAGTGGTAGAGGTGCGTTCAGAGGCAGTTGTTGACGGGGGGATTCTCGTTCTGGAAATGATGGGAGATGCCCTTGATCTCATCCGTTACTCAAACGGATTGATGCCGAAGTTCGGATATATTGCGAAATTTCTCAGTGAAGAGATCGAGCACCGTCAAGGGAAACGCGACGAAGCACCGATGTGGGAATATGAAGAAGAGCAGAAGTTCTGTAAGACATGTGGCTTGCCGCTGCCCGATGTATTTTTGCCGTGTCCGGCGTGCACCAAAAAGCATCGTGTCATGTTGCGCGTTCTTTCTTATCTCAAACCGCATAAAAAGCGGGCGGCTGTGGTGGTGTTGCTCATGCTTATCTCAACACTGATTTCGCTCGTGCCTCCCTATTTTACACGCATCCTCATTGACGATATACTGAAGTTAAATGAAGGCCTTGCAGCGGTGCAGAGTACAGCACAAACAGCGGTGGGTCTATTCTTCCGGTCACTTGAGACAGCGGCACTTGCGTTGACGGTTGCCATCGGTTGTCTCGTGGCAGCACATATCCTCACCCATATCCTCGACATTTTTCGTGGGCGTTTGGCCGCGTGGCTGACCTTCCGGATGACAGCGGACATCCGCGACCAGATTTACGAGCGACTGCACGGGCTATCCCTTCGGTTCTTTGATAAGCGTAAGACTGGGACCGTTATCTCCCACATCACAGAGGATAGTTCTCGCCTACAGTGGTTTCTATTAGACGGACTTCAATTTCTCGTTATTGACCTGTTGATGCTTGTTGGAATTGGTGCCTTTCTGTTTTCGATGAACTGGAGGTTGGCATGTTTTATCCTAATTCCAATCCCGTTGGTAATCCTCGGCGCGAGGTGGTTCTGGAAGAAGGTTCGCGGGCTCTGGCATCGGGCATGGCGGCGAAGATCGAAGATGTACGACATTGTGAATGACTCGGTCTCCGGTATCCGCGTTGTTCGGGCGTTCGGTCAACAGAAGAGCGAGGTCGCACGGTTTTCCTATACGAACGAGGACGCCCGGGATTACGACACGGCTGCCGAGAAGGTCTGGGCAACCTATTATCCGTTGCTGGGGTTTTCCGTTCAGTTAGGAACGCTTATCGTCTGGTATGCTGGAGGACTACAGGTTATCACCAGCGGGATGACGCTTGGTACGTTGATGGCGTTTCACAGTTTCTTGGCGATGTTCTACGGTCCGTTGCGGCATCTGAGCCCGATGATTAACTGGGCATCGCGGGCGATGACAGCGGCGGAACGGATCTTTGAGGTCATTGACTCTGAACCAGAGCAGTTAGATGACAGTACACTCGTCTCGAAATCGGAACTCCAAGGAGAGGTCAAATTCGACAATATGACCTTTGGCTATGATTCGCATAAGCCTGTCCTCCGAGACATCAACCTCCACGTCAAGCCGGGCGAGATGATTGGCTTAGTTGGGCATTCTGGGGCAGGAAAATCGACACTGATTAACCTAATCTGCCGGTTTTACACGCCGGATTCAGGGAGTATCACCATTGATGGTATAGATATAACAAAGATTCGCCTCGACGACCTGCGACAGCAGATTGGTGTTGTGCTCCAAGAACCGTACCTTTTCAATGGGACCATTGCGGAGAACATCGCCTACGCAAAGCCGGGAGCGGGGATGGAAGCGGTCATTACTGCCGCGAAAGCTGCCAACGCCCATGAGTTCATTGTGAAGTTTCCTGATGGATATGACACGGAAGTTGGCGAGCGAGGTGGTAGGTTGTCCGGCGGGGAACGACAGCGGATATCGATTGCACGGGCAATTCTGCACAACCCGCGCATCCTGATTCTCGATGAAGCGACCTCGTCGGTTGATGTTCAGACGGAACGCAAAATCCAGCAGGCGATTGATCGGCTTGTTCAGAACCGAACTACTTTTGCCATTGCCCATCGACTCTCCACGCTGCGGAATGCGGACCGTCTTTTCGTCATAGATAAGGGGCGGGGTGTCGAATGTGGATCGCATGAAGAATTGATGGAGAAGAAAGGAATTTACTATAACCTTGTTGAGACGCAACGCCAGGCTTCCGAGATTCGCTCAGAGGCGCAGGCTGTTGAGAGGTAAACATGAACACGGAAAAAGGAACAATGTCTAAAGGTATCGCCGCTTTGGGGTCGGGGTCGCCGATTCCAATCGGGGTTGAGGATTATGACTTCACACCGCGATACTTGGATCCGGAGAAGATACGCCTGTTTCGGTCGCCGATGGGTGCTCCTCGTTTGGAAATCTTAGAGGAGATCTGCTACACTCGCGTGGCAGTGCGTCGCATTCTTCCGTTGAGTGATCCCAATCGCTATATCTCGCTTGGGATTGGGGAGGAGGTAGAAATCGGTATCATCGAAGATCCATCACGGCTTGACCCCGAAAGCCTCAAAATCCTTCGCGAGGAGCTTGATAAGCGATACTTTACACCTATCATTCGGAAGGTTCACCGCGTCAAGGAGCGATTTGGCATCCATAACTGGGAGGTTGAGACATCGCGCGGTCGAATCACTTTCTCCGTGCAGGGACTTCATCAGAACGTTAGACAGTTTCCACCTGCCCGGCTGCTTGTAACAGATGTCCGTGGGAATCGGTACGATATTCCAGACTATCACAGACTCGATTCGCACAGTTTTAATCAGATTCAGCGACATCTGTAGGTTGGTGAATGGTGATTGGTACTTTGAACAATCAAAGCAACCTGAGCCTCCACATGGAAAACTTTGCCCGAAACTTAGAACTCGTTAGGGAAGACAAGTTATGACTTATCACTTTAGTTTTTGGAATCAGCTTCCACCGTGTAGAATTCTGCAAAACGGAGAGTTGTTTCTCTATCTAGCTATTTGTTGTTTGTTATTTCCGCTGATTGTGAATGCGAACCCGGACGCTATAGAGTACAAAGCGGAAGCGTATCGGACCTTTCAAGCCATTGAGATTGATGGCGATCTTACTGAATCTGATTGGCAAAACGCCAAGCGCATCGGTCAGTTTGTCCAAATGGAGCCGGACGAGGGTCAGCCGATGACGGAGACAACAGATGTTCGCATTCTTTATGATGAGAAAAACATCTATTTCGGTTTTACCTGCTTTGACTCGGATATTTCCAAAGTTGCTGCCAATGAGATGCGCCGTGATGGAAATTTATGGGACAACGACAGTGTCTATGTGCTTTTAGATACCTATAACGATCAGCGGAGCGGGTTTTTCTTTCGTGTCAATCCGTTAGGCGCAATGGAAGATGTTGCTATAATGGACAACGGAGACAGTCGAAACGAAAACTGGGATGCAGTCTGGGACTGTCGTGCAAAAATCAATGAGAAATATTGGACAGCGGAGATTGGGATTCCATTCAGCCAACTCCGTTTCAATCGAAGCGATATGATGATGTGGGGATTGAATATGGGACGGAGCCTCATGCGAAACCAAGAAGAGGGGATGTGGACGCCGGTCTCCAGAGCACATGGTTGGCGAGCCAGATATCGCACCGCCAACATTGGTCGTTTGGTAGGATTGAAAGGAATTGCGCCCTCCCGGAATCTGGAATTATTGCCTTACATTTTGCCGGGGATGAGTCGAATCGAGGCAGATGATGATACGAACGGGGAGTTTGAAGTTGGTCTTGATGCCAAGTATGGGGTTACCTCAAATCTTACTGCCGATCTCACTTTTAACACCGATTTTGCACAGGTCGAAGCCGATGAGGAGCAGGTGAACTTAACCCGTTTTAGTCTGTTTTTTCCTGAGAAGCGTCCCTTCTTCTTAGAGGGTGCCGGGTTGTTTGATTTCGGTATTCCACGCACTAGTTTCCGCCGACCACCCCCATTGCTCCTCTTTTATAGCCGCCGCATCGGTCTTGCGGAGGAGTATGCTGTCCCGATTATTACCGGTGGCAAGATTACGGGCAAAATGGGTCCTTACGGTATCGGTTTGTTGAATGTGTTCACCGACAAATTTCACACCGATGCCTCTGTTACTGATCCGGATGAAATTGTTGATGAGCCGCGTATAAACTACTCGGTATTGCGCATGAGGCGAGATCTCTTTAAGGGTTCCACTGTTGGACTGATTGCGGTCAATAAACAAAACGCTGACACATACAACCGCGCGGGTGGGTTTGACGTTGCGTATCGCCCTTCCGATAATGTCAACTTCCGTGGGCTCTGGGCGCGCACGTTTGAGGATGATGTATTAGAGCAAAGGGATGCTTTGTACTTTGGGGGGGATTGGCGGAATGAGAGTTTACGCTTGGAGGGTTCATACATAGATATCGGTGAGAACTTTAACCCCGAAGTCGGATTTGTCCGGCGGCAGGATGTCCGCCGCCTCCGCGGTGAAGTTCGCTTTACACCTATGCTTGGTAAATTTGGGATTCGTCAAATTTGGGCGGGACCGGAATTTGACTTAATCCTCAATCGGGATAACGAGTTAGCAACCCGAGAGTTTACATACATGAACTGGTTTGAGCTAGAGGGCGGAGGCTGGTTCGGTTTTCAGGCACAGCGAACCTCTGAACGCCTTGACGAGGATTTTGAAATTCGAGATGATGTCACGATTCCGGTTGACGAATACCATTTCAATTCCTTCCGGGCTTCGATTAACACCGATGATACGAAGATGGTGTCCCTCCAGTTAGGTACAAATTTTGGCGGGTTCTTCGATGGGGAAAGGGTCGGTTTTGATATTGGACCCGACTTCAAACCAAATGGGCACTTCAGTTTTGAGCCGCGTTTCCAATTTAATCGGGTCACCCTTCCGGCGGGTTCATTCAATGCGAGCATTTTCGGTGCACGGGTAAGCTGTTCCTTTTCCACAAGATTCTTCACTAAACTGTTTGCCCAATGGAACAGTGATAGCGGTGTGATTTCCACCAACTTTCTGCTCAACTACATCTACCGTCCCGGCAGCGATTTCTACCTTGTCTTCAACCAAACCTATGATAGTAGTGGCTCAAGAACCAAGTTGGAGGAATCCACATTTGTCGGAAAGATGACCTATTGGTGGAATCCCTAACGTAAAATTTGGCACTTGGTAGACTCTCACGCTCAAACCGGCGAACCTCCTTTCAGATTAACAAATTCCTGATACATCCTCGGTGCATTTTCACGGTTGACATTTTATGTTGGCATAGATTGTGCGTGCTTAAAAACCGTATTTTTACGTTTGACGTTTCCGGGGGATACCATGAAACGCTTAGTTTCATCGTTTTCAATCTTTTTTGTTATTCTTTTATGTGTAAACAGTTACGCGGAGTTCCCTCACCAATTTCTGTTTGGGCACACTGGACGTGCGGTTGCAGTCGTGTATAGCCTTGATGGAAGGTGGCTCGCTTCCGGTGGCGCAAATGAAATTCTCATCTGGGAGATTGGTGTCAATGAACCGATGTATACCTTGGCTGGGCATACGGGAAAAGTCGAAGACCTCGCTTTCCGGCCCAACGGTAATCTCGTCTCTGCTTCCCTTGATGGAACGGTACGATTGTGGAATATACAGGCGCAACAAGAAATTCGTGCGTTTGAGGGGCATGTTGGACAGGTCACGTCTGTAGATTTTAATTCCGACGGAAGCCGCATCGTTTCTGGCTCGCGAGATCGGACGCTCAAACTGTGGGAAGCGAACACCGGCGCACTTATAGCGACTCTTGAAGGGCATACAGACGTTGTCTGGTCCGTTGCATTTAGTCCGGATGGCAGCATAATCGCCTCCGGATCAGAGGATGGCACTGTGCGTCTTTGGAATACTTCTGATGGTTTACAACTCCATAGTTTGACCGGACATACACAAGGGGTTCTTTCTGTTGCGTTCCATCCCGACGGCAATCTCATCGCGTCGGGGGGTAGGGATGGAACTGTCCGACTCTGGAACATCAATCCGGCGGCACCCAGTGACACTATTGGGGAGACGGAACCGTTTGTGACCTATGACCGCCAAGTTATGTCAGTTCGTTTTAATCCTAACGGACGCCTCCTCGCTGTTGGTCTACTAAATTCACCGACTGACAAGACTCTCCAACTGTGGGATGTTTCTACCCGCTCTGAACTCCAATCTTTCGACACGCAAATCGTACACGATCTGTCGTTCAGTCCAACTCGCCCTCAACTTGCAGTCGTAGGGGCAGCCGAGGGAGCGATTACTATCTGGAATTCAAGTCATCTAAGGCCTGTGCTCGTTGAACCACAAGGAGGCGAGTTTGTCAGACCCTCGCAGATCAACTTGAAATGGGGAGCCGTTGAAAATGCAGTCTACTACGATGTTGCAATTTCCAGCGATTCAAACTTTATCACAGCGAATACACAGTTAATAACTGCTACTGTCAACGAGTTGTCCTTTGAGGCTAAAAACAATATTTCCCGCTATTGGTGGCGTGTTCGTACCGGCAGCTTCGGTAGGGTCAGTGATTGGTCTGAAGTCCGGAATTTCCGATCCCCAAGTTGCGCAGTGAGGATAGTACCGTCGGCTCGAAGGATCAATTTAGGAGAGGAGTTTGCAGTTGACGTTTTCGTTGAATCCGTCATTGACTTAAGAGGGTTTGAGTTCGATTTGCAATGGACCAATCCTGATGTGCTTACGTTTGTGACTGTCACCAAGTTCCGAACTATTTTTGGAGAATCTGGAATTGGGCATCAGCCGACAGAGCCACCAGACCAGATAAATGGGATATACAAAGATGTTAGTGCTGCCAAAATCGGAGCCAGCGGGATAACTGGTAGCGGCATCATGTTAGGTGCTTCATTTCGGGCAAAAGCCGTTGGATTGAGCAAAATTCAGTTACAAAATCTTATTCTTGTCGACTCAAATGAAGAGCAAATTGATTGTGAAATTCACGAGTTAAAAGTGATTGTCGAAGACCCCGTCCGACCTTGGGATGTCAACGCCGATGGGGTTGTGAACATTTTTGATCTTAGCATTGTCGTGCGATCTATAGGGCAGCCAATTCCGACACATTTGGATATTTATCCAGATGTCAATGGTGATGGCGTTATCGATCTCAATGATGTTGCGCTGGTAAGTTCACATTTTGGTGAATCTTATCGGACTAATGAAACCCGTGCTGCTCCGCAATCCATCAGTGGGTCCCTACACTTAATTCCACCATCGATACGCAAACAGCTTGAATCAATCTACCGCGAACTCCTGTTGATGCCTAACAATTCCCCGGAGTTTATTCGGGCTAGACAGGTTTTGCAATATCTCCTTTTCTCATCTGTCCCAGCGCGTAATCAGTTGCTGCAAAACTATCCTAACCCATTCAATCCAGAGACGTGGATACCTTTCCACCTTGTTTCAGCCGGTCAGGTCACGATTGGGATTTATGATGCTGCTGGAACGCTTATCCGTCAGATTGACTTGGGATACTTGATGCCCGGACGCTATCTGAATCGAGGAAACGCAGCGTACTGGGATGGGAAGAATGTATATGGTGAAGGGGTCGCCAGCGGCATCTATTTCTACACACTCTCCACAGCGTCCTTCCGTACAACCCGAAAAATGATTATCAGCAAATAGGAGAGACATAGCATTTCAATGAAGGATAGGTCTCGTTCTTTATTACTCGCAGAGCAATATCTCGGTAGGGAGGTGTCAATTATCATTGACAGATCTCTCGGCAGCAAGCATCCTAAACATGATTTTGTCTATGAAATCAATTATGGCTATGTTCCCAGAACGCAATCCACTGACGGTGAAGAATTAGATGCATATTATTTAGGGGTCAGCCGACCTCTACACACAGCAGAGGGCAGATTCGCCATTATCCACCGGTTGAACGACGACGATGACAAGCTAGTTGTTGTTCCTAAAACCCAGATAGATCTAACAGACAGCGAAATTGCCGAAGCCGTCAACTTTCAAGAACAGTGGTTCGATTATGAAATTCTTCGGACGCGCACCTCAAGCTACTGTTGACCAAGACAACAAATGCTAACAACACGATCAGCGTTGTTAATTTGGACATCTACACAATGAGCGCATTTTTCTATTTTTCCCGATTGTCTCGCCTCTGTATCGCCTTATTTTCAAAATATAGTTTTCACTTTCCGTTTCGTTTTTCACCTTTCACGTTCTTCCTTATTCTTTTCCTTCTGACGCCTAACGCTACATTTGCCCAGCAAAATTTCCAATGGCGAAATTTCACACGATTCGGCGATAATCTGAGCAGCAATAATGTAAGAACTATCACTGAGGATCGATTTGGGCAAATCTGGTTGGGGACAGACAAAGGATTGAGCCGTTTGGACGGCTTCTGGCACGAGGCCGGTAGGTCGAACGGGGGTCCCCAAGAGGCTGATGTTTTCAAAGTTTTTGAAGACATTGCGGGCTTCATTTGGGTTGCGACGGATGCGGGGGTTTATCGAGGAGTATGGGACAATTCGCGAGGACAGGTTGATTGGTTACAACATTATACCCAAGGAACGGGATTGATTGGTATCGGTGGGCTTGTTGTGACAATGATCCAACGCCAAAATGGTGAAATTTGGATTGGGACGCCACTTGGGGTCAACTGGTTTGATGGCTCAGTTTGGCACCCTGTGGATAGCGCAGAAGTTGGACTGCTCAATCAAGGTGTACAGGTTATCTATGAAGATAAGGCTGGGGTCCTCTGGTTTGGCCTTTCACAGAGCAATCGCCCCCAAAGTGGAAATCTTATCAGTCGTTTCGATGGCGTAGGCTGGGAAATTTTTAGCGTGAACGATGGCTTACCGAATGGTGATGTGCAGACGATTTTAGAGGATAGTCTCGGCAATCTTTGGGTCGGTACAACGGCTGGCGCGGTGGTTTACGACGGTTCAACTTGGCATGTTGTAACGACACAAGATGGGCTTCTGATCGGAAGCAATGTGCAATCCATAATGAGCGATGGGGAGGGAACGATCTGGATTGGGACCACCGACGGTATCAGCCAATTTCACCCACCGGCACAGTTCTCCCCGACGGCACTCCGTGATTTAGGACGTTGGCGTCATCTGACAAGAGCAAACGGTCTGGCAAGTAACAATATTCAAGCCCTGTTTGAGACACGAACCGGCGAGATTTGGGTTGGGACAGGCGATAATGGAGTTAATTTTTCAGATCGATCTTGGAGGTCGATTACTACAGATAACGGATTAGGTCACAACAGTGTGACAGCAATGCTGAAGGACCGGCGGGGTAGGCTTTGGATTGGAACACGCAATGGATTGAGCTACTATACACAGAATGGGATTGAGCTAGTCAGCGAGGCTCCGGGAAATGAGATTCGCGCGTTAGCCGAAGATCTTCGGGAACGAATCTGGGTCGGCACAAACGCCGGCATCGGTGTTTTCGATGGGGTATCGTGGGAAGTTTTTCGGATTCCAGATATCAACGTCAATAGTGTTCAATCCATTGTTGTTGATTCGGTTGGAGCTATTTGGGCTGGAACAGGTTTTTTACCGACAGATGACCTCCCCGGTTTAGACCGTTATGACGGGCAACAGTGGGAAAGAAATCAATTTCTGGAGATTGACCGGACAATCGTCGTTATGTTCATAGACTCGCAGGGGTGGATCTACTTCGGCACGGTTGGCAACGAGGAAGGTGGTAGCGATTTGTGGGTTTACAATGGACGAAATTTGGACAATTACAGTCTGCCTAAACCATTTTCGATTCACACGATTTTAGAAGTGCCTAGCGGTGAAATCTGGGTTGGAACAGATACCGGTATTCAGATTTTTGACAAACAGACACTGAATCTTACTACTTCGCTGACAACCACCGATGGATTAGTGGATAACCGTGTGCAGGTACTGTACCGCGATGAAGACGACCGTATCTGGATCGGAACCGCTGGTGGTGTTAATTTGTTCCAAAACGGCCGGTTTGAACGGACATTGACTGCCAGTCATGGACTCAACAGCAACAATGTTTCTGCAATTGCCAAAGTGAACGGGTTACTCTGGTTTGGTAGTAGGGATAGTGGTGGGTTAAGCATTTTCAGTCCGGAGAAGGCTCCGCCTCGTACACGGATTACTGATGGACCGAAAAATGGTGAAATTGTCGGGGTGACAAGTGTTGTCTTTAAGTTTGAAGGTGGTGATGCCAGCACACCAACTGGGGACCTTCGTTATGAATACCAACTCGACGACGGACCGCCAATCCCCACCGACGGTGAGGGTGTCGATAAACGGGCGGTATTGTCAGTCCTCACAGAGGGACCGCATCGCTTTACAGTTTATGCTATTGATAGGGAAGGCAACCAAGATTTGACGGGGGCAAGCGCAGAATTTGTGGTTGATTCCCTCGCTCCGATTGTGAGCATCACCGCACCAAAAGAGAACGCTGTGATTGGCGACGTTTATGAAATCAAAGGTACTGCGACTGATGAAACGGATTTTCTGGATTATCAGATCCGTATCTTTCCCGGTGATTCTACTTCAGGTGAACCCCTGCCTCCTTTTGTTTCAACAGTGCCTGTCACAGACGACACACTTTATCGTTGGGATACACGAACGGTTGCCGCCGGTGTATATACGATTGAGTTAATAGCACGGGATACCCCGAATGGTAGCTACGATAGGTCACATCCTGCTGATACGTCAGTCACGGTTGAAGTTGATAGGCTCCGACCGCAAGTCGAAATTCTTTCTCCCACTGAGAACGAACAAGTGCTGCAAAGAATTGAGATTCGCGGCACAGCAGATGACCGAAATTTCAAGGAATATCTCATTGAATATGGGGCCGGAGACTCTCCTGATACTTGGTTGCCCATATCCAAACCGCCGGCGTTTTCAACCCCTGTCACCCGCGATGTATTAGCACTGTGGGACGCACCGAACTTATCGGGGCGATATACCTTGCGGTTGATTGTGGAAGATACAGCGGGACATAGAGAAGTTGATCAAGTACATATATTCTTCAATCCGAGTGTAAATCGCGAAACTGGCGGCATGGTGGAAAGCCATGACAATCGTGCCAAAATCACCTTTCCACCCAACAGTCTACCACGGACAACCATCGTGACAGTCAACCCGACGGTACAAGAATCAGTACCTCCTGTTTCCTCTATTCCGTTTCAGGTTTACAATTTTGTACCTGAGGATCTGCGGCTACACCGGTTGAAACCGGCAACCATCCAACTTTCTATTGAAGATACAGCGATACTTTCGCGCTCTGAAATAAAAGAAACCTTGACAATCGCCCACTGGGATGGCAAAACATGGCTCCCTATTGGTGGGACAATTGATGCGCAGCGCGGAACAATCTCAACGGTGGTTTCGATGCTCGGACGATATGCCATCGCCACAAGACCTGCTGCAGAAACGGAGGAAAACACAATTATCTCTGATCTAACCTGCCAACCGCGGGTATTCTCGCCCAGCCGGGAATCAACGTGGATCTCATTTCGATTAAATCGTCCTGATGACATAACGATTAAAATCTATAATGAAGCCGGACGCTTGCGACGGTTGCTAAGAGAATCGGAACTCTTGTCAGTGGGAGGACATGTTTTCGAGTGGGACGGGCATGATGATGAGAATCGGCGGGTTGTCAGCAATTTTTACTTCGTCACTGTTGAGGGGGAGGGAGCGTTGGGGACGAAGGTTGTTGTGGTACAGAATGATTAAGGCATGAAGTGCGAAATGTAAAACGTGAGGGGCAGAATTCTGGAAGCCGAGAGAAACGGCGAAGGCAGTTAGAAATTACGAAGTGTCGCTTGCCATAGCGCATGCGAACTGTAGCTTTAATATCTTATTTGTAGGGCTATTTAGTTTTCCGTTTTTTGATCGATTTTGGCGGGTAGACGGAAGATTGCCCCCTACATTGTAGGCGGGGCATCTTGCCCCGCCCGAAGAATTAAATGACCCTATCTTATTTGTATCTATTGTGACTTTTTAATGGTAAAATTATATAATCGAAATTGCCGTCTGTCAAAAACTCTCTTGTCACAGTATAAATTTCCCGCCAATAGGCGCGTGAGGAATTTCTATTGTCATAGATTTTAGAATTTGCGTCTCGTTACCTATTACTAAAGTTTGTACAATTCACGGTACAAATGGTGGTTGATTGAGAACACGCTTCGGGATGTCAAGCAGCACTGCGGATTTGACAAGGTATCAGGTCAAATCGCGTCAAAGCATCAATTAATTCGCGCAACTAAGTTTCGGAACAAGTTGCCTGACGCAATTGCTATTCAACGCCACTTGTGTCACAGGCAGTTCGATAACATTGGTATCGAACTGTCAAGCGGACACAAGGGTTGATGGTTGAGCATCTGCGTGCTTTAATCAAGGGATAATTATTTTCTGCGACAATCTCTGAAGATACTAACTCGCCGAATATTCACTAGACCCTTGATAACGCTACATGAATTGGATACAAATTGTACTAACTTTAGTACCTATTAAAGAGTCTTCAGTCTCAATGATATGGATTACCGAAATAGTCTTGACAAAACTGAGTGCACTGCGCATAGTATTCGGAGTGCGATGCTGTCTTTCAGTATTATTCGTGTTATGCACTACAAATGCAATATATGGTGCTGAGGAGCAAGCGACAACAGGTGCCCGTGCCATCGGTATAGGAGGAGCATTCATCGGTGTTGCGGATGACGAAAACGCTGTGCGTCGGAATCCCGCCGGGCTGACCCGTTTGGATAGGTACGCCGTAGGGTTTGAGCAAACGCCATCTGGATTGTTTGATGCGTTACAAACAAGCTATCTCAGCGCGGTCTTGCCGGCATCGGAGAAGATGGCGCTCGGCATTGATTGGCTGCAAGTCAGCATAAAAGACGAGGAGCTTGATTCGAGTCGTAGCAACTTCAACTTTGCTTATAGTTACGCCCCTTTGTCTCAGCTGTCCCTTGGGGCAAATCTGAAATACTTTACGTGGTCAATTGCACTAGATGGCAGATCAAGGGGGGCAGCAACGGGTTGGGGCACGGATGTTGGTCTTCTGTACCAGCCCCATCCTCGCTGGAAGTTGGGGGTACTTGCACAAGATTTCATCGGTTTTGGATCTGGGGAAGGATTGAGTTCCGGCACTTGGATACGTCACGATTCAGATGTCAGCGAAAAGGTGTTCCCAACTGCATACAAATTTGGTATCGCGTATCATCCCATTTCAAATTGGCTGATTTCGGCAGATCTGACAGACCGGTTGCAGCTCGGCACAGAATTTTTGCCGAATCGAAATTTTGCCATCCGTGCAGGATTCCAGAAAGATTTGTATACGTCGGAGCCGCCGACTTATTCGATAGGTGGAAGCGTAAGATATAGATGGATGGATTTTAACGTCGCCTATCTCCTCCCTCCGACGTTGCCTCCAACTGCCTATGTTGGGCTTTCGCTCAACTTCGATTTTCGGAAACTCCCGGTGCTCATCGAGCAGGTTCGTCTGAAAGATCTCTACCCCGTTCATTACAACTACTATGCTACATCAAATCCGGAAGCAGAACAGTATGTCTTGGATGAACCCGTTAGGCCGCCGGTATTTACTCGTGCCGATCTCGAGCGTTATTACCCGCTGACATCGGAGGATTCAATCGGTAGGATCTGGCTCAAAAACGAAAGCAGCAAACCCATAACCGTCCGAGTTGAGCTTTTCATAGATCAATTCGTCGGCGAAGGGGGCACGGAAGTTGCATCTGACATTGTGCTGGAGCCGTTCAAGCGAATTTCCGTGCCGATGCGTCAGCTCGTTCTGTCACTCAGTGCGTTGAAATTAACCCAGGCTCAGCGTGTCGAAGCGCGGGTCCGCGTCATCGAGAGCGGCGGCACGGCGTACCGAATCGCCACAACAACCCTGAGGCTACACGGTAACCACACGACCCTGTTGGATGATGTTGCAAAACTTGGTTCCTTTATCTCCTCAGAAGATCTGGCAATCCACGCTTTTAGGGATGGAGTTCTTACAGAATTTAAGGCGGAGATCGAGACGACTGAGATGGCACCCAACTTATATAAGGCCATGCTCCTTTTTAACGCCTTGCATGGCATATCTTATGCCACGGATCCGAATATACCGGGGGCAAGTGGGACCATCGACAAGATTAAGTATCCTCATGAAATGTTAGAGAGCCTGATGGGTCAGCACTCAGGGGATGACGATATATCCACCTTTGGTGACTGTGATGATAGCACAGCCCTCTACTGCTCTCTGCTTGAATCGACCGGCATCAAAACGGCACTCATTCAACTACCAAGTCATGTGTTAATGGCGTTCGATCTGGGCAATATTTCCGTTGAACAAGCGCAAGAAATAGGCTTGCCTAATGATTACTACAGGACAGTGAACGGACAGGCTTGGATTCCGATTGAGACAACCCTTATCAATAAGGGTTTTGCCGCTGCATGGCAGGAAGGGTGTCAATCGCTCCAAGCGGTGAATATCCGGGCTGAAACTGTTGAGGATGCATGGGAAAAATATGGTGAGAGTTCCTTGCCGGGAAAACCGATCCAGTATTCTATTCCAAAAGACCTCATACAAAAACGGATCGATGCGGACCTCGCCACTCCATGGATAAGCGAATTTTTGAACACGCACTCTGACGTTAGTTCATTAGTACATTAGTACATTTGTTCATTAATGAACAAATAAACGGATAAACCAATGAACCAAAATAGGTTACACTAGGAGGAAAATCAATGATAGCACACAAAACCTTAACCTCTACAATCTGTTTACTCTGTATGATGCTGGTGTACACCTCGTATGCCGAATCGGAAGAGTCAACAGCAATATTTACCTTTGGCAAGATAGAAATTCTAAAAACTGGCGAACAGGAGTGGCGTTTTCTGGAGAAGGGTATGGTCCTAGCTGCAGACGATTTGGTGCGAATGCCCCCCTTCTCGCTGATGCGGTTAAAAATAGCAGATGACACCCGCTTACCAACTCTTTCAGGTGGACGTGAGGTGCTTGTTCGCGCGTTAATCGATGAAGGGCTTCATCGCAGAGATGCCCAAAAAGGCAGGCGGATTAATGAAGATTTTGATGAGGATCCCGCAACAGATGTGCTACCCGTTGGTAATAAGCCAAAAACACGGGATCGCGCTTCGGCTTTTGAGGGGCTGCCTGCGGTGAAGGTAAGCCAAAATGAACTGGAAACCCTCCGTCACAAAATCGATCTGCTTCCCGATGAGATTGTATCGTCGGTCTCTCCTCTTCTCATTAGCACTGTCCGAGAAAATGTAGAGGATCCTGCGTATCCTGCCCCCAATCTGGACTTGGCTCGAAAAATCTACGGTATACTCAACACGATTGAGGCGGAAGTATCACTTCGTCCCTTGTTGTATGCTCAACTGCTTCACCGTGTTGGTCTCAACGTTGATCTCGACGTAGATGAAAAAGGGCAGCTGTTCGTCATTTTTGACAGCGAGGTCCTCTCCAACAACGCAAAACAGATTGCCGCAAATCAGCAGTTAATCCATAAGAGGCAAGGAGAAGATACGGTCTGGATTGCTGTGCAGATCCAATCGTCTCAACAGAATTTCACGACAGCATGGTATCAAGGAAGCCAGCAGTAGACAGGAAACAGGGGAGTGAGTCCGCGAGCAAATGAGGTGATTACATATTTTACGCCTCACCAAACTTTATGCTCTCAAAACTAGCGCAATCTCAGAAAGTATATCTCCTGATCGGCATCGTGAGTCTGCTGCCGTTCATAGTAGTTGGGTTTCTACGTGATCTGGGTACTTTTGAGTTTATTGAACTGAAGACGCTAGATAACCGCCTACGATGGACTGCGCCTCCTTCTTCGCCAATTTCCTCTCAAATTGCGCTGATTACGATTGATGCCAAAAGTGAGAAGGAACTTGGGGCGATGCCATGGCGTTCTCATCTTTACGCTACGTTGATAAGAACCCTCCAACAAGCAGATCCGAAGGCAATCGGTTTAGTTGCGTCGTTCAATCGTGAGTGGCCAGATGAACAGCGGATTCCCGGTAAAAAGCTATTTGTTATCCGCTCCTACCCGAAGGCGAAGACCGTGGACCGTCATGCGCTGCCAAAAGTCACTGATTGGCGCACCTTACCCGATAGTTTAGCACAAGCGCAGGGCTGGGGCTTTAGTTATTTCCCGTTGAGTGATTCCGATGGCATCTCCCGTTCCGCCCAGCTTGTTGTCGAAGACCGTGCCACAGATACCTACCGTTACTCTTTCGCAATGTCGATGCTGTGTCAAACCTATGGTGTTTTTCCCACATCTATAAAATTGCGGGAAGGATTTTGGATTGGAAAATATCTTGAATTCAACTCGCCGGCGGGAGAGGTAGTCCGCATTCCTATTGACTCACAGGGACAATTATTCATTCGGTTTGTAGGCGATGAGGAGGTGTTTCGGCCTGTTTCCTTTTTCGATGCCCTATCAATGTCGGAGAATAAGACGAACCAGTTTCTGCATGAATTTAGCAATAAGTGTATATTAATTGGTATCACAACGGAAGGCGTCAACAAAAGGGCGACCTCCTTGGGCGAACTGTCAGCACTTGCTCTGCGGGCAAATCTTCTCAACGGTTTATTAAATCAAGGTTTCGTCTGGCAACTTAGTCGCGGTGGAAATCTGCTCTATGTCGTTTGCCTTGCGATCTTTTCTGTCGCAGCTACAATGTTAATCTACCGAAGCGGGCATAGCTACCGATCCGTGCTACTCTTCGGCAGCGGACTGATACTATGCCACCTCCTTTTTGTCGGTGGGATGTTTGTTCTCTTTGACCTGTGGATTGAAGTCGCTGGATCAACCCTAGCATTGCTGCTTAGTAGTGTAATCAGTAGCTTACTCTTGGCGCACCTTCGGCTGCGGCATTTGCTTCGGCAGTTGCACACGACACAAGATCAGCTGGTCAGATCGGAAAAAGAGGCTGTGTTTGGTGTGATGTCGGCGCGTGTTCGCCATGAGTTACGAAATGCGCTGAACCTGATCCGCGCTCCTGCGGAAATGATCCGGGTTAATTTCCAAAAACAAGACCCTCTCAAACTGAGAGAACAGCCTGAAGAGATTGTTAGTGAAATGGACCAGATTATTGGGTGGGTAACAAAGCTGGACGAAATGATCGAAGATGAATTCAGCTTTTTCCAAGATTCCCACATGAATTTTCAGCGGCAAGCGCTTGAACCCCTCCTGAAGTCTGCGGTGGAGATGGTACAACCGGTGATTGATGAGAATCAGATCGAAGTCTGGATGAATCTGCCGTCGGCAATCCCACCGCTTCTTCTTGATGATGATAAGATGCGGATTGTCTTTACAAACCTAATCAAAAACGCTTGTCAAGCGATGCCGTCGGGAGGGGCGTTGGAAATCGTCGTAGAGGGGTCAACATCTCAGCAGGACGGAGTTACTGTCATCGTCAAGGACACAGGAGCGGGTATTCCTGCGGACGAACTCTATCGAATCTTTGAACCTTTTTATACAACTAAGCCACGTGGATTGGGACTTGGTCTGGTCAATGTAAAGAACATCGTCGAGGGGCATGGCGGAACAGTACGGGTGGAGAGCGAGGTTGGTATCGGAACGACGTTTTTCATTAGGTTGTAGCCGATCTCCACCGTTTTCTTAGGTAATTACGCATTAACGGATACAAATCATGAAACACGCACGAATTTTAATCGCGGACGACGAACAGGCAACTTGTAAATACATTGATACGCAACTCAAGATGGAGACATCAATTGATGCCTCCGTTGATTTTGCCTATAATCGGGATGCGGCAATTGCGCAGTTAGACGAAAATCCACCTTATGACTTGATTCTGGTTGATCTCTGGATGCCGGACGCACGAGGAATTTTGGATAGAGAAGCAGGGCTAAAAGTTCTTAAGCAGAGCAAGAAACAACACCCGATACCGCAAGCTATAGTTATCACTGCCAACAGTTCTTCGGAAACGGCACTTGAGGCAAGTGGATTGGGGATTTATGACTATGTCAGCAAGCCGATTAACTACACCCACCTGATTGAAGTCGTCAAGGAGGTGTTGAGCCAGCGCGATCACGAGCCTCCTGTTCAAGATGACAATATAGGTTCTGCGGACGATTATGAAATTATTGGCAAAAGTCCTGCCATGATTGAAGTGATGACAACGGTCGGACGAGTTGCGCGATCAGAAACAGATGTCTTACTCTATGGTGAAAGCGGCACCGGAAAGGATTTTGTCGCACGCGCTATCCATAAGCATAGCCCACGTTCCGGGGGCCCCTTTGAGGTTGTTAATTGCAGCGCAATTCCGGCAGAGTTAATTGAGGCAGAACTATTCGGAATCGGGAGACGGGTGGCGACATCAGTTGACCAACGTCCGGGCAAATTTCAGCAGGCACACGGTGGGACTATTTTCCTCGATGAGATTGGCGATTTGGGTCTGGAGATGCAGCCGAAATTACTGCGTGTACTGGATTATAAAGAGATTCAGGGCGTTGGGGTGAGAGTACAACGGGTCGACGTTCGGATTATCGCTGCAACCAATCGTGACCTTGGGGCGGCTGTGGCAGCAGGTGAGTTTCGCAGCGATCTCTACTATCGTTTGAAGCCGATAATCGCTTTACCGCCATTGCGCGAGCGCGAGGGAGATATTGAATTGTTGGCGTGGCATTTTCTTCGCAAATATTCTTACGGTCTCGAACAGAAACGTACCTTTGGTTTTGACGATGCGGTGCTCGCAGCATTTGAGCAGTATCATTGGCCGGGAAATGTGCGGGAATTGGAAAAAGCGATCGAATATGCAATCTTTACCTGTACGGGTCCACAGATTTCCATACGCGATTTGGCACCGGAAATCTTTGATAGGAACGCTCAATCTAACCCTGAGTTCCTTAATCAAGGAGGGGGTGGAGGGGACGAGAATGTAGATTTGCGGGAAGCAGATTTTCGCAGCCTACTTGATGCCGCAACGATTAAGGAGGCTTCACAGGGATTTGAGCGAATTTTCTTGGAACACAAACTCAAGCAAAATCACTGGAATATTCAGGCAACGGCGGAGCAGATCGGTATTCGGCGCCAGTCGTTGCATCGTAAGATTAATGAATTGGGGTTGCAGCGAGATTTGAGCAAGGATTAGTGGTAATTTGTCACTTTTGTGTTACACCGTCACATTCAGATGACGTTGGTGCGATGCGTAAACCAGCTTGGACTTGTCGATTAGAGTTGATTAAATACGATTATTAAAAAAAATAATATTTTTCAATTGATAGCCACTAATCTTGCCTCCGTCTGTTTTCGTGGTTAGGCGATGTCTGATTTCCCGTTCCTATTTCCTCCCCATTTCCATCTTGTCGCAATGTGGCACATATATTGCCTTAGATAAAATAAGGCAATTTATGAGTAAGCAAAGATTCAAGTGTTGGGGGAAAGAATGGCGCTGCAGACAAATGAAGTTACACGGCTGAAAAGTCCTACTGAAATGCACGTTGACGATTTAACAGTCCCGAAGCTGCGTTTTGTACCCACCGATGCACAAATACAAGAGTTACCAGAAGAATTTCCAATTGACGCAGCCAACGATAATGCCAAAACGTTTGAAACCCGCTATTCAGATCAGGAGGACGGTTTCTTAAGGACCTACCTTCACCAGATTGGAAAAATCCCACGCTTAACTCAAGAAGAAGAAACCAACCTATTCATCAAGATTGAAAAACGTCGGTTGCAAATTGATGAACTTTATCAGGAGTTGGTAGCCTACCTGCCTGACCTTTCTCTGGGCAACCCGCCCTCTACTGCTATCCTGAACCGCAGAATTATAGCTGAATCCTTCCCACAGTCCACCGAAGAGTACCTTTTGGATTTAGTGCAACACATAAAGTTGTACAATGCAGAGGCTGATGCTGCTAAGAACCGCATCGTTGAGGCGAATTTAAGACTAGCAGTCTGCATTGCCAAAAAATATCGGGAGCGTGGACTTGATTTACTCGATCTAGTTCAAGAGGCGAGCATTGGACTTCTCCAAGCAGTCGATCACTTTGATTGGCAGCGTGGTGTCAAATTTGGAGCGTATGCTTCGTGGTGGATGCAGCAGGCAATTGGCTGTGGTATCGCCAATCATGGGCGAACGATTCGTCTGCCCGCCTATCTCCTCAATGAGATTCGGAAGGTGAATCGAGTGGAAGCAAGCCTGCATCAGCAGACCAGTCGTGAACCGAGCCGAAAAGAGATCGCCGAGGCATCGGGACTCACCGTAGACCGGCTCCTGCTACTGGATCGGCTAACCGCTAATACCATATCACTGGAGACTTATACTAGCTCAGGTCAAGGTGGAATTGAGGATTTTGTAGCGTGTGAAAAGACCCCGAATCCGCTAGCGGAACTTACTCGGCAAAATTTGGTGGACGAAGTGAAAACAGTCCTAACCGAGCTGCCACCACGCGAACAGCAAATCGTTTCCCTAAGATATGGGCTGGAAAATGGGAAAGAGCACAGTTTACAGGAGATTGGCTCACTCCTGAATCTTTCCAGAGAGCGAATTCGACAACTTGAGGTGAGAGCCTTGAATCGACTACGGCATCCTACCCGTTGCGAGCGCTTCCGAGATTTTGAAGATATTTGAAGATATATAGCCTAGGAGGAAGGCGGTTATTCCGTTCCTTCCCGGTGCGCATCCGACGGTTTGGAAGGATTGAAAATGTAGTCGAGGGTCAACCATAGACTACGAGAATAGCGGAAAAAGAAGATGGGGAAAAGGGCGCAGAAAGCTACCCACAGAATGAAGTTCGCAAGAAAAGAGATAGAAGTGAAATAGCCCAACGCAAAATAGCCTGCAAATGCAATGAAAACGGTCATACCGTAGTTAATATACATTGCCCCAACAAAGTATCCCGCCTCGCGCTCAAACCTAAAGTGGCAATTGCCACACTCCAAACGCATTTTGAACATACCTGAGAACATTTGGCCTTCACCACACCTTGGACACTTTAAGCGCAATCCTTTCATGAGGATCTGACGCTTGCTGTGCTTCTGCATCTGTTATTCCTCTCTCCTTGAACTCTAGCCTTGAATAAGCTATAATTTGCAATTGAGACCCTAACTTTAGCATAGCTTGTCGGAGATGTCAATTTAATCTTACAGGCAGAAATAGATTGTATTGCTGCACATTGATGCCGACACCAACAGGAACGTTGCGGTGGAGGTGGGGGTTCCCTCTCCTATCGGAGTATTCAATGTTTTTCAAGCCAATCCGTCAATGAATCTTGGAGGTAGGGGAACACAATTATGGATCCTCGCATAGAAGCAAACCGAAAGAACTGGAACGAGCGCACTCCTGTTCATGCAGTCTCTGAATTTTACGATGTGGCGGGATTTCGCAACGGTCGAATAACGCTGAACGATATAGAAAGAGTAGAAGTGGGTTCTGTCGAAGGCAAGTCGCTACTGCACCTTCAGTGTCACTTTGGTATGGATACGATGTCGTGGGCTCGTTTGGGGGCACAGGCGACAGGGGTTGACATCTCAAATGCCGCAATTGATTTCGCAAGAACACTGAATGATGAATTGCAATTGAATACCCGATTCATCTGTTCCAATATCTACGACCTACCTGATGCGCTGGATGAGGAGTTCGACATCGTGTACACGGCGATGGGCGTGCTCTGCTGGTTACCAGATTTGTCTGGATGGGCGAATGTCATCGCCAGATTTCTCAAACCCAACGGCATTTTCTACATCTTAGATGGTCACCCGTTCTCACACATACTTGAATCTGAAGAGAACCAAGCTGGGGTTCAGGAGCTACGAGTGCGATACCCATACTTCAAAAAAGACGAGGGCGAGTTCTACGAGGGTGGTCAGCACACCTATGCAGGTTCAGACATCATAGAAGCTGGGTGTTACGAATGGCAGCACAGCGTCGGTGAGATACTGAATGCCATCTTGGATGCTGGATTACGGATTCAGTTCTTCCACGAGTTTGCACTCAGTGGCTATAAAGCTTTTCCATGTATGGAAAAAGGTGAGGACGGTTGGTGGCGACTTACATCACACAACGACTCAGTCCCACAACTATTCTCGCTTAAGGCGACTAAATAAGATATCTTCGCCCTGAATAGTCTCAGTCCATACGGCTGAGTTAACAGCCTATTGGTTGCAAGACCTGAGTTGTATTTGACCTCATCATGAAAATCCAAAACGGCATTGCAATTGTCTGTTTCTTCCTCTCTGGTTTCGCGGGGCTAGTCTACGAGGTGTCGTGGATACGCAAGGCTTCTCTGGTCTTCGGATCTACGACGTTTGCTGTTAGCACAGTATTAGCGGTCTTTTTTCTCGGACTGGCTTGCGGAAGTTACCTGTTTGGACGAATTGGTCAAAGAACGTTGCGACCGTTGCGGCTTTACGCACTGATCGAAGTCGGACTTGGGCTGTTCGCTATGGCAAGTCCTTACCTCCTTGATTTCACGGAAAGCTTCTACGGACCAATCTATCGCGCCCTAGCGGGTCATGCCGTTATTCTATTCGTAGCACGCGGCGTGCTAGTGTCTCTCGTTATCCTCCCACCTACCATCCTCATGGGCAGTACGCTTCCCCTCTTTTGCCGCCAATTTGTTCGCAGCGACGCAAAGGTAGCCAATTCTGTTGGAATGCTTTACGGGGTGAACACCTTAGGAGCGGCTGTCGGCTGTGCAGCAGCTGGGCTCTTCTTGCTGCCGACGTTTGGGCTTCGGCTCAGCGTTCAGCTTGGGGCTGCTCTGAACATCCTGTGTGGCATTGCCGTTGGACTATTACCTATCACCAAAAATCAACGTCCCCAATTGGATCGAGATTCAGGGCGGTCTACAAGTCAAAGCAAAACAGTTAAGGAACGATTTACCGCTGCTCAAATTCCTATCGCCATTCTGTTTTTTTCCGTTGGCTTTGTCGTCCTTGGAAGTGAGGTACTTTGGACACGCTACCTGCGACTCTTGACCCGTCAGAATAACGTCTATACCTACACCTTGACACTAACAGTGGTACTAGTCGGTATTGTTCTTGGTAGTTTTCTTGCTTCTCGTCTCTTTGACCGGTCAACATCGCGCGCACGATATTTTGGTCTGTTTCAAATTCTCACAGGGCTATCGGTGCTGACCGTTATGACCCTTCCACATACCTTTTGGGCGGGCATAAGAAATGAGTTGGGGATGTATTTCCTCCTACTATTGCCTCCCGCGATCCTTTCAGGCGCGTCATTTCCGCTTGCGGTGCGGATGGTTGTAGAAGATGCGTCAAGGGCAAGTATCGGGACGGGACGCATGGCAGCGATTAACACGCTGGGCGGAATTCTTGGTTCGCTGCTGATCGGATTTGTGGGGCTACCTATCTTTGGAATAAAGTTCAGTCTCTTGTTTATTACAGGTGTCAGCTTATTAACCGGGTTCGCTGCATGGTTCTGGATCGACAAAACCTTCTCACCACTCTTTCGAGGAGGAGCAGTCGCCGGAGCATTACTCATCTGGATCTGCATCCCTTTTGCTTCGAGGACTCAGATTCCCGCCGACTTTCTTGCGGATGGACGGCAACTGGTGGCTTTTCGTGAGGGGCTTGATGGGGATTTGGCTGTTATCCGAAGAGGCGAGGAGTGGATTGAACTGGAGATTGACCGATGGTGGCAGGGAAGCAATCTAAAAAATCAGCAGGTGGTTGGGGCGCATATCCCAATGCTTTTACATCCAGATCCGAAAAGCGTTCTGGTCGTTGGTGCCGGTACAGGACAAACGCCAAGCCGTTTTCTGATGTACGATATTAACCATCTCGATTGTGTCGATATAGAACCGACGCTGTTTGAGTTTATCCGCGACCACTTCGACTCAAAGTGGATGACTGACGAACGGGTCAAGCTGATCAGCGAGGATGGGCTCAACTACTTGAATCACAGTGACGTTATGTATGATGTGATTGCCATTGAGGTGGGCCAAATCTTTCGCCCCGGTATCGCGTTCTTCTATACTGCTGATTTCTACCACCACTCCCGGCAACGACTCCGTCCCGGCGGTCTCCTCACCCAACTAGTCTCAATACCATCGCTTGCAACCGACCAGTTCCAAGGTGTGATTAAAACCTTCCTTGATGCCTTCCCACAGAGTTTTCTGTGGTATAATTCCTCCGATTTGCTCTTGATTGGTGTCGACGATGTAGATTTCAAACTCAGTCGCACTGCCTTAGAGCGGTTGTCGTCGAATGAAGCTGTGCATCAAGACTTGCGTTACACCTTTTGGGGAGGTCCTCAACATTGGCTCAATCAATTGCCCGTCTTTCTTGGGGGGTATCTGGCAGGTCCGCGTGAACTCGCAGACCTCGCATCGGAGGCTCGCCTTTACCGTGATGATTTGCCGGTGCTCGATTACGCAACCCGTCTGGACTACATCGCTCAAACGAATGAAATCCCCATTGTCAAGGACCATCTGCTCAAGCATATCGGTCCTTTTGACGAAGTGGTTGATTTCGCGCTTTCTCCTGAGGAGGTTTCAGTTATTGAGGGAGTTCGCAAGAAAAATCTAGGGACAATCATCGCGGAAGCCATCATCCGGCGGGTAGAGTTATTGACACTTTCAATGGACGACGGAGCCGACGAGATTATTACATTGCTTTCCGAGGCCGTGGGTTGGAATCCTGACCACTTTGAAGCGAATCGTATGCTTGCCGATGCGCTCATAGGGCAGGGGCGGAACAAAGCGGCAGGCCGTCATTATGTGGAGGCTAACCGAATTCGTCCGGAAGATCCCCATGTATTACACGGCATCGCCCATACACTTTACCGTCTCAACAGAATTGAGGCAGCAATCCCATACTATCGGGCTTCGTTGCGTCTACGACCAAACCACGCCGAGACACACAATCATATTGGGCTCGCCTTGGTTAAGCGAGGGAATTTCGTTGAGGCACGTCAGCACTTCAAGATGGCAGTCCGATTGGATCCTGACTACGCTGAAGCTAAGCACAACCTTGCTGGGGTGCGGAAAGCTTTACAGGCGATGCCACAAAGGTGAGTGCAGCGTTTGTTCAATATTCTTTACTAGCAGATTAAATTAAAAAATCGTTGTTGACCTAAAAGTAAAAACGTGATACAATAGATATGCTAGCTAGGAGTTGTCCAAGTAAGAAGGATTATTGGATACTAGGACCTATAAAGTGAATTGAAAGGAGTTTTCAACCTGAAAGGAGCGTTATCAATGAAAACCTTACAAATTACCTTCGCCTGTCTCATTTTATTAGTTGGACAGGTCGCACTAAGCCACGCGAAAGATGTTGAGGGAGTGATTGTTCCTGCCCCGGAGGGCGGAAACACCAATTGGGGACATTCGGTTGACGTCAGTGGGACGACTCTCATCGCCGGGTATACATCGTATGTCGGAAATGCTGGGGGTGTCTTTATCCTTGAACAAAAGGGGCAGAAGTGGGATGTTTTGAATCACTTTCAAACCCACAATGGGCAAATGAGGGATTGGTTCGGTCACGCTGTCGCTATCAGTGGGAATACCGCTGTCATTAGTGCTTACGAATTTGGTGGGAAGAAGGAAACCGCGGGCGGCTGCGCAGGGGGTCCGTGTCTGGGAGCAGGTCCGGGGAGGGTCTATATCTACAAGCGCACAGGTCCGAAGGGTTTTGATGCTGTGACCGACTTCGTGGGCGGGGATACCGAAAACGATGACCGGTTCGGATATGCCGTTGACCTCAGTGGAGAGAAGCTTCTCGTTATTGGATCCCCCTTTCATGGCGCGCAAAAAGGTGCTGCGTATGTCTACGTGCTGGAAGGAGACAGATGGCAACTGCAAGCCAAACTACTGGCAGACGACGGAGCCGAAAGAAACCGGTTTGGCTGGGATGTCGCTGTTAGTGAAAACACTATCGTTGTTGGAGCACCGCTCGCCGCTGCGCCTGATAGGCTTTCCGGCGCAGCCTATGTCTTCAAGCGGCAGGGAGACACCTGGACGCAGGTAGCAAAGTTGACCCCCGATGATGGGGATGGCGGCGATAGTTTCGGTGCCTCCGTCGAGGTTAGCAAGAGTCGCGTTATCGTCGGGGCAACTAAAGACGAGAACGAAAACAAGCGCGGTTCCGGTTCAGCGTATATCTTTGCAGGAGTTGGGAATACCTATACACAGGAGGCGAAGTTGAACGCGGACGATATTCAGGAGGGTGCTGTTTTCGGGTTTTCGGTTGCGCTCAGTGTCAATCGCGCCATCGTCGGCGCGCCTTCTACAAATACCAAAGCCAACGACAATTCTGGAGCCGCTTACGCCTTTTTAAAGGTCGGTGCCGACTGGGTACTTCAGGCTAGGGTGATACCTGTAAAGGGACCGGCTGAAGCGGGTTTAGCGGGTGGTGACAACATGGGCAGTGCCGTTGCGATTGACGGAGTATTCGGACGAAAATTTAACCTCGCCGCCATCGGCGTGCAATGGGATGCTGGTCTCGGTGCTGATTCCGGCTCAGTGTATATCTTTGACACCGAAGATGAAAAAACTCTCAATATCCCATTGTCTGTCGAGCCACGTGGAGACCTAGCACTGACCATATTCGGAGACATTAAGCGGACAGTGCTACTTCAAAACTTTCCGAATCCGTTTAACCCAGAGACGTGGATACCTTACACTCTTGCCGACGATTCAGAGGTAAACGTTCGTATCTACGATGTCGAGGGCCAGCTAGTCCGTCAGTTGGACATCGGTCAGCAGCAGGTAGGAAGGTATCTCAGCAGAGACAAGGCTGCCTATTGGGATGGTAAAGACCAATTGGGCGAGTCGGTTTCGAGTGGTGTCTATTTCTATACACTAAAGGCGGACGCGTTTTCAAAGACCCGCCGCATGGTTATCCTGAAATAATTTCCCCTATTGTGGGGGGACTTATGAATTTTGATAAAATAATGGCTTGGCCTATAGGTTGAGATTCACATCTCGACACGGTGCTTGCTGAATAGAGGCAGGGTTGCGAAGTTATGGGCAAATCGGAATAGAAATTTCCAAAGGTTGCTCGCTTTTAACCCATGCTTAAAAGTGTTGCCTTTTATTTTTATTTATGATATACTGTTTAGTGTCTCATAAAGTAATGGATTCAAAGTGAATTTTAGGGGTCTAACCGATAATTATACTTATTGGATTACTCCCTTGTTCACATGATGGTGGATTTCCATCATCATGGACTTAGTTTTAGAGTCGATTGGAATTCAAATTTCGACTCTAGAATCTCATTAACCTCAATAAAGGGGGAATTAAAGTGAAACGCCTATTATTTGTTGCACTAGCAATAACTTTGCTTACGGGTACCTACGCAGCCGCTCAGATGGCGGTGTTTATTGACGGTGCCGACTTTGAGAGCTATGTATCAGCGCCCGCTGGTCCATGTTTTGATGCAGATATCTGTTGTCCATTCACCATCGAAGCGTGGTTCAAACCCTACGACACCCAGGGCGAACGGATGGTTCTCAATAAAGAGGACACTTGGGAAACTGCTAGCCAAGCTGCTACCTTCCAATCTGCGGTAGCGTTTGCCGGCGATGACGGTAGAAATGCCGGTTGGACATGGCATGACAGCGAGCTCAGTATCGGCGTCAATGTTTGGAACCACGGCGCAATGAGCTGGGACCCGCCGAAGGTCCAAATGTATCTCAACGGCCAGGAAGGGAAGGTACACGATTGGGGCGGAAAGGAACTGACTTGGGCGCATCAGGATACCTTCAAGATGGGCAGGCGTGAGCGTGGCGGCGCGACCCACTCCATCTTCTTCGGCCTGATTGATGAGGTTCGCATATCGAAGGTCCAGCGCTACAAGGGTGCCTACGCTGTTCCTGACACCGAGTTTGTACCGGATGCAGATACGACGGCGATCTACCACCTCAACGAAGTTGAAGGGGCTGCCTCGATTGTAAATGTTGCCAAAGAGGGTGGTGCTGATAACCCGTGTCCAGATGCTGTCCTTGAAGGGGCTGCCGAGTTGCAAGAGGTTGACGACCAACCTTTTGAGCCGTTTGCTGTTCAACCCGGTGGCAAGATGGCAACGACGTGGGGACACGTTAAAGAGCGTCCAGTACAATAAAAAACGTAATGTGTGTATCGCACATCTTCAATGATTTTAAGAGGGGCGAGGCTGAAAATGCTCGCCCCTTTTTTTATTGCTTGCATATAGGGTTACGATTTGATAACATGGGGTTGTAGGGACATAGGAAATTAGTCGATGAGTCATTTCACTATAGTAGCGATTACACTTCTGTTTTTCGCCGCTGTTTCTGTCTCCGCCTCCGATCCTGCTCTTGATCTTGGTGATTATTTCTTTGTACGGGAAAACTATGATGCGGCGATTACGGAATACAAGCGGTTTCTATTTTTCAATGCTGACGATCCACGGGTGGATGAGGTGCAGTTCAAAATTGGCTTGGCGTACCGCTCCCAAAAATGGTGGATGGAAGCGGCCGAAGCGATGATTGCGGCTATTCAGCGGACAACAGAAACCGAATTGCAGGCGGAAAGGCGAGTTGAGCTCGCTGTGACACTGATTGCCAGTGGTGCCTATGACCTCGCGCTGGTGGAGCTGATCAAAGTTGATATGCAGAGTCAGTCGGCACGGTTGCGTCAACGCGCTCGTTTCTTACGGGGGGTTGCTTATCTGTATCAGTTCAAGTGGGAACAAGCACGATCGGTGTTTCAGGTGTATTTCGATGAAATTCCCAGTGCAGCGGGGGCTGCCGCTGAGATTGACACACTCTTTTCGGAGGGAATCAATCTGCCACAGAAATCGGAGAAGGCGGCGCGGCTGCTCTCTACCTTTTTGCCGGGGCTAGGACAGACCTACGCTGGAGACTGGAAAAATGGGTTAAATGCCCTGCTTCTCAATGGAGTACTCGGTTACATTACCCTTGACGCTGCAATCGAAAGGGACTATGACGATGCGCTTCTTTCATTCTTCTTTCTATTTTACCGCTATTATGCGGGGAACCGCTATCGCGCAGCGGAGGCAGCGCAGACGTTCAACGATTGGGAAAATCGCCGGCATGTCGAGAAAATTTTGCAAGCCTTAGCAACCCAGTTCGCAGAAGGTAAACGCGAGGAATGAGACAAATGCCTGAGTCCTAAATCTTGTAATCCGGATTAAGATGAAAAAATTGGACAGTTTCTCATGCTCATAGATTCGCACGCCCACATTCAATTGGATAAATTTGATGCAGATCGGGGAGCCGTTTTAGAACGGGCTCAAGAAGCCGGGGTGCACGCGATTATGGTCATCGGATTTGATCTGGAGACCAGCCGTGGGGCAATTGCGCTCGCGGAGAAATATAATCAGGTTTATGCGACCATTGGTATGCATCCACATGATGCGAAAGATTTGCATGACGAAACTATACACATCTTTCATGAACTCGCTGCACACCCGAAAGTGGTGGCGCTCGGCGAGATGGGTTTGGATTACTACCGCAACCTCTCACCCCGTCCGATTCAGAAAGCGGCGTTTGAGCGTCAATTAGATCTGGCGGAGGAATTGGATCTCCCGATTGTGATCCATAACCGTGAAGCCTACCACGACATCCTCCCGATTTTGCAGGCACGGCGCGGCAGGGTTCGTGGTGTGATGCACTGTTTTTCGGGTGATGTTGAAATTATGTACCAGAGTCTCGCGCTCGGATTTTACATTGGTATCGGTGGTCCGGTGACTTATCGCAAGTCAGATGCCTTGCAGGAGGTCGCGCAAAAAATCCCTGCGGACGCCTTATTGGTGGAAACGGATTGTCCGTGGCTAGCACCACAATTTCGACGCGGGAAACGCAACGAGCCGGCGTATGTTCGTGCAACAGCAGAGAAGATTGCCGAACTGCGCGGCGTTTCGTTAGAAGAAATTGGTGAGATAACGACACAAAATTTTGAGGGGTTGTTTATCACGTCATGAGTTCAACTTGATGCATGGTATGAGTTTCTCAAAACGTAGGTGTTATTGTAGATTTAATTCGTACCAGACGTTTTAGAGGGGAGTTATTAGTCAACTACCCCGCCCTGAAGGACGGTGCTTGTAGCCTGTCCAACGGGACTTACGCTTGGGCAATTATCTTACCCGCGATACTATCTCTTCCGATCTTGTCGGGATAAAAGATAGTATGGCTATGCGGCTCTAGCTCGTAACTTTACACACCCACCACCGCACGGTCGAAGCAACCGTTTAGGTATATTCACGACATATCGGTGATAGCATCGCTTCAACACCCGGGTGAAACCTCAGACAAACTGCCTATCACATCGAAGTGAGAGGTCAGCGTTAAACGAGCGTTCAACTGAAGTCATCGAGTTACGAGTGTTATTTTACCACAAATCTACCTAAAAAGTGTAAGGTAGATTACAAAAACAACAAAAAAAGAGGCGCAGTTTTCTCCCCACGCTAAAGCATGGGGGTTCCACTGCGAAGATTTTGATGAAAATTACAAAGGTCGAGACATTTTTAGTTAAACCCCGTTGGCTCTTTTTGAAAATTCACACCGACGAAGGTTTGGTGGGGCTTGGTGAACCAATCCTTGAAGGACGCGCCAAGACCTGTGCACAAGCTGTCGATGAACTTGTCCCCTATCTGATTGGCAAAGATCCACGGCGTGTTGTCCACCATTGGCAGGCAATGTATCGCCACGCCTTCTATCGTGGCGGTCCCATCATGACGAGTGCATTGAGTGGCGTAGATCAAGCTCTCTGGGATCTTGCGGGGAAATCACTCGGTGTTCCTGTCTATCAGCTATTGGGTGGTCCTACACGCGACCGCATCCGTCTGTACAAAGGGGGTGGCGATCCAGAAACCATCAAAGAGTCGATCGCTGAAGGGTTCACGGCGTTTAAGACGGGCGTTGCTGGTGGGAGGCCTGCCCGGCTAATTGAATCGAAAGGATTTGTAGACCGGGCCGCTGAACGATTTGCCGAATTGCGCGAAGCCGCTGGGCCTGATGTGGACATTGGCATTGACTTCCACGGCGCAATCAGCCCACAGACAGCGAAACTACTGATTCGTGCGCTGGAACCTTACCAACCGATGTTTGTTGAAGAACCGTGTCAATGCCAGAATGTGGATGTGATGGCAGAAATCGCGCGGGGCACACATTTACCAATTGCTACTGGCGAACGGATTTTCACTAAGTGGGGCTTCCGTGAAATATTGGAGAAGGGTGCAGCTTCTATCCTGCAACCAGACTTATGCCATGCGGGTGGAATCAGCGAAGTCCGAACCATTGCGGGCATGGCGGAGGCATACTATGCAGGTCTTGCACCGCACAATCCATTGGGTCCAATTTCGCTTGCGGCGTGCATTCAGTTAGATGCGTCGATTCCCAACTTCCTCGCGCAAGAGCATACAACGTTAGGGGAGGGTTACCTCAAGAACCCGTTTGTTTTCAAGGATGGCTTCGTGGAGTTACCGACAGGTCCCGGCTTGGGGATTGAACTCGATGAAGATGCAATGGAGGATAAGATCGACCACGACTGGCAGAACGGTCAGACCTATGATCCAGATGATGGGTCGGTAATTGATTGGTAGTTTGCGTTGACCTATTGGGTTGTCAATTCCTAACATGAGCAAGTAGCCAGAACTAAGGAGGCGCATAATGCTAACAGCGGAGCAGGAATCGTATTTTGACACTTTCGGTTTTCTCTTTATGCGGCAGTACTTTCCACCAGAGGAGATGAGCGAAATTACTCATGAGTTCGATAAAGTGCTGACAGAAGAGCGCGGTGGCAAACCCTTCACCGGGGAGGAACAGAGTACGACAACCATCGTTGAACACAATTCTTTTTTTACACAACTCGTGGAGAACGATCGCATCTATAAGGTTATTGAACAGTTGATGCCGGGTGAGTTCATCTGGTCTGGCTCTGAAGGGAACCTTACCGCTCACAGCGAGCACCGGTGGCATGCGGATCGACAAGGTGTGGCGGAGGTTGATTACCTGCGAATCAAGGTGATGATCTATCTCGATCCAGTGACGAAAGAGCGAGGCTGCCTGCGTATTATTCCCGGTTCACATCGGCTGCCGCTTCACATGGATCTTGGACCGCTTATCGCCCAGAAAGCGGGTTCGAGCCCAAGTACCTTCGGGGTTTCCGGATCCGACTTACCGTGCTTTCCTCTTGAAGCGCAGCCGGGCGATGTCGTGTTCTTCAATCATTGTCTGTGGCACGGGATGTTCGGCGGTTGGGCGGGTCGTCGCTATGTCGCCCTGAAATTTGCTGCCAAGCCGACAACTGAGGCACACATGGTCTCTTTGCGGCGTTGGTCGCCCTATGCTCTGAAGCCTAATGCGGCATTTGCAAATAGTGATCGACCGCGAATTCAAAGCATGATGGAGGGTGTTCCGGGGGTTGGATCGAGTGGCTAATTGTGGGGATTGATGAGTGCTAGTTTAACGGTGGATACAGTCACCACAAGGGTCAATTAAAAATCTATTGTAAATATTTCTGTTATATTTCTGCCTGCTTCGGGTCACGGATGAAAAGCGCGGTCAGAAGGGTCGCGAGCGTCGAGGCGATAAGGATAAAGAGCCAAGGATAGCTGGGGTTTTGAGCGTAGAGGTAACCGCCCGCAAGAGATGCTATCATTAAGGGCAGGGTGATGAGAAAGCCGGTACCAGGTCCACCAGTCCCACCCCCTGCGGCACCAATCATGACTCCGCCTTGCCCCAATGCCGCCATCACCTGTCCTCGAATCTCTCGTGGCGCGATGTCTGCCATCAGCGCACTGCACGCAGGAATAGTAATAGCGGAGGCGACTGCAATCGCTAACCGTATCAGAAGAACGGCGGTGAAATCTTTCGCAAAAATGAACAGGGGTATTGCTACCGTTGAAAGGAGCAAGGCTACCAACAATGACGTTGTCCGGCCCCAACGATCAACTACAACCCCTGCCGGGATGAGTATCAAGAGTCTCAATGCTGTCTCACAAAGTAAGATCAGTCCCCACCGCGATGAAGATAGACCAATCTGCTCTATAGCGTAGACCACCCAGAAGGGACTTGCCACTCCATTGGCCATAAAGCTGAGGCTGATAACGCCTGCTAGTGCCTTCAGAGAGAGCGGTAATCCCCGCAACAAGGTGGGGATCCCACCATACGCTTCAGCAAGCAAACTTGGGAAGGAAGAAACTGTCAGCCGAGTATGGGATTTCGGTCTAGATTCTTTGAGAAAGCGGACATGGATAATGGCGCAAGCTAGGTATAACACCAGCATCGCTCCATACAGCATCCGAATACCGGTGTTTGGGCCAGAGAGTTCTACAACGATACCAGCGATGTAAGGCGCGAAGATGGAAAGGACACTTGAAATGGTGTTCATCGTCGCGATGCCTCTGCCACGGTCCTCTGGAGACAGTGAGTCGGCGATTAGCGCGGACCGGGGTGGAAACCCCAAAACTACCAAACCACTCATCAGTGAAGCGATGGCAATCACTTGCCATTTGAATGCAAGGGCATATATTAGGACGAAGGCAACAGACAAGTAGTTACCCAGCACGATGAGTTTAATCCGGCTGGCGCGATCGGTGAGATGGCCGGCGATGGGAAATGCAATCAACCCAGCCAGTGGTCTGAGAAAGTTTACCCAGCCCACAGTTTTGGCATTCCCACCGAGGGCAAGGACATACAGCGATGCGTAAGGAAAAACCATCGCACGGGCAAAGTTACCCAGCAGCCCGGTGATAGAAAAGACCATGATGTTGCCAGACATTAGCCTTTTAGCATTGCTGATAATGCTGTTATTAAGCATAACGCGCCGCCTTATTTCATCAAATCTTCGCAGTGGATCCCCCATTCCTTTAGGGTGGGGAGGAAACTGCGCCACCTTTTTTTATTATAAAACCTTGTAAAAGATGGTATAATTGCCTTGTCTTTCGTGGGAGAATGCTACTCCTAACGCAAGTTAGAGTCTCCCACAATCCAGTAATTGATATGAGAGACAGAAAGACAATCCCAATGATTAAAACCTATCAGTATCGGATATATCCGACTATCAAGCAAGCGAAAAAACTGTTTGCATGGCTTGAGAGGAAAGAAGCGCAGAACCTTGTAAATCCCGGGGAAACGGGCAACAAGCCCCAACCCTTCAGGGTGGGGTAACTGACTGAGACTTGGTTATAAATATGATAAGCTAGGAACGTAGTTGAGCTCATAATACCCACAAAGCTAGCAGCCCCAATGAAGCGTCAAGGCAGCCGGTGAAGCACCAAAAGATCCAGACCGATTTTATTGGGGCAGATCAGACAAGCGCGGCGGGCTCCGATGGACCGGAGCCCGCCCTCGCGTGACGTAGCCCTGCTGTTAGCTGGTTCCGCTTTTGCTGCCGACGCTGGTAGAAAAAATTGGCACTACTGCTCGACTTTACTCGTCAGTGTAGTAGTGCGTAACTTCTATCTTTCTATTCATTTGTTATTTCCTTTTTGTGCGTGTGTAATCCTATTCTTTCTCAAGCGTAGCGACCTCCGGCAATGGCATATAGTTCTGTTTTTCAAGGAGTGCGAGGAGTTCCTGATACTGCTGGCGTGATACCACGAAATCCGTTGGAGAAATCTCGCCGAGAATATACTTCCCAATCTGTTTGGAGGTTCTGATTTCTTGGGCGATATGTGCGTTTTTGCAGCGTAGCAGCATCACGTCCATTAAATAAATCTGACCATACCGTTCTGCCCAATCTTTGATTGATACCTCAACGTTTTGCGGAATACCCGTTTTAGAATGAGTTTTCAAAAATACCAAGATTTCGTCAAGGGAAAAGCCCGAACGCAAGCCGTTGTAGATTGATTCGGTGGAGAGTTTATAGGTGGACATCTGATCTGCTTGATAGAGTTCTGCAATATGATTGAGTTTCCAGCGGAGTTCGGGTGCTAGATAACTTGAGGCAAGCACCTCGTGATTGGGTTGAATGATAAACGAGGACTCAAACTTGTAACTTTCAATCGGTTCGCTATAGAAAAGGCGTCGTCCAATATCTGTGACCCGAATCGCAACATCATCCCCCAGATGGGCAAATGTAATCCCTCCCATATAGGTTAGGTGGTTAACCAAGGAACGTTCAAGTTGGGAATAAAGTGTTTGCATCCAAGTGGCACTCACTGCGAATTTGGAGATTTGCTCTTGAATTGAGGAAAGCAGTATCCACTGTTCTGGGGGGAGAATGCGCACGATGGATTGTGCAATTGACACTAATGGATCTTTCGATACACCGTGTTCCAGCCAGTGGTTGTATATATCTAAGAGTTTTTCCGGATCGGTTTTTTGGATCCATTCCTTGCCAGCTTCACTGCATACTAGGTCAGAATCCTGCTGACGAATAAGTTTTTGGTGCCGGCAAAAATGAAAGATCAAAGCTAAACGATCCGGATTTTCCACCGCTGGATTGATCCGGTCGTAGACCTTTAGTGTGTCGTTCGGTGCTTCAAAACGTCTGAGAAGGTGTTTCTGTGTGTGCTTGTAGATGCTGCCCTGTTGTGTCTGCCGTATTCCATATTGGGCCGCAAAGCAGAGGAAGGTAAAAGTATCCCGGACCAGTGCCAAACTGTCATTGCGAACATTCTTGGGCGTTTCTTTGGGATGCCTAAGGACTGCGCTCATATCCTTCGCGAAAATTTCTTGTAGTAGCAAACGCAGGTCAGCGGGGACGATATAGTGATATTGCATGCTGCTTGCTGCGAATGTGAAGGTAAAACCTGATTCGGCAAGTGTATGCAGAATTTCAGTGCCTCTGCTAGACCAACCGCGGCTCATTTGATTGACCTTCCGATTGAATAGATGAAACGGTACTCCCCTTTCCCCACAGGAGAAGGCGAGGACCATCAGCACTAAACGCTCGTAAGAGTTAAGGCGCGCCACGGAGTCTTTCAAGGACGATGGATCAAGAAATCTCTCAACAATTTGCAGGCGCAGCTTTGATGCGGAGAGCCGATCAGTTAATCCTATCCGGCGTGCGACTCGTTGACAATATGCTTTGGAGGCGTTCTTAAGAAGATCTCTGTAATTCATTGTGTACTCAAATGCTCCTGATCGGAGATTGGGTGAAGAATAAATTATAGCATATCAGCACAACAAAACAAGCCTTATTTTTGGTTTTCGGTCCGTAAGGAAAAAGATTGAAAAACAGACCACAGGCGCTGAAGATACCGGACGAGTCCATTATTGAGTTTGTTGTTTCGCGCTATATATCGCATAGATGGAGGGAATTGATGAAATCACCTAAACATCACATTTGGAAGTGGCGAATTGCGTTGATGATATTGGTAGCTTGGATCTGCCTTGATGGCTTGGAGATAATCACACAAGCGGAGGTACGACCTCCCCGTCGAAAAAGAGGATTGATGATTAGTCCAGACGCCTTAAAGAAAAAGGAAGAAATAACGGTTGATATTGGGAAAAGTCTCGTGGAAATTGCCCAACGCGCAAGTCGTCAAAGCACGAACCAGATGGTTGACTTGGTATTTGTTGTTGATGGAAGCATAGAGATGAAGGGACCAGGTAGAATCGTCGAAGGACGGATTGCTGATATGGTCAGTGCCTTTGAAGAGGCGGTGGTTGATTATCAGGTTGGGCTCGTTTGGTTTCAAAATGCCGGCAAGACATCACAAATCACCGTCAAACCGCTGCAAGCCGGGCTCATTGAGATTGAAGACAACTTTCGCAATGTGCCGCCGCCGAAATTTAGGGGGCGTGTTGCAGGACACGGGCTGGACGCTATTATGAAAGGGCTTGAAGAGTTACAATTCCGGTCGGATGCCGAAAAGCACCTCGTTGTTGTGACAAATTCAAAACTGAAAACGTCCTGGGGCGGAGGAGACGAACAAAATCAGCTTATCGGGAAGGTCCTAGATTGGTGCAAGCAAGACAAGATTCGGATCAACATCATCGGCATCAGCGAAGAGGTACAGTTACAACTAACTGACTACACCGGCGGCAAATGGTACGCAATTGACGAATCTCAACGTAAGGTTGACCGTGCACCTCTGATAGACAAGTCTATACTCAAGATTGATGGGATTTTTAGGCGCATCGCGCAACATATTGCTGATACTGTGAAACAACCTGCCGATATCGTGTTCATCTATGACTCCAGTTTAAGCATGAACGATAAGGTGGACGAGATCTGCACGGGGGTGGATACATTAGTCAACATTCTGGAGAGCGAGGGGCTAGATTATCGATTTGGGGTTATCCGGTTCTGGGCAAGGTTGGGTGGAGGCGAAAGTTCGATTGTCATAACGAAACCGCCGTTAAATGCCGAGCAGGTCAAGAAACTATTTCAGAGACCTAGAAGTGGCGATGAACACCTGCTGGACGCAATTATGGCGGGTGTACCCAAACTCCAGACACCTGATGATCGGAAGCTCGTACTTTTTATCGTTACTGATGAACCTTCCACCAGTGGGCCAGGGACAGAGCATACATATGCGAAGGTGGTCGAGGTCTGCCGCCACGCCCACGCACAGGTCTATGCTATCGGAGGAGTTGGGTTAATAGGTTCTGTGCGTCCTTCAGCCTCTGGTCATAGAGCTTCGGAAGATTTTCAGCGCGTTGCTCCCGCAGCCACAAACGGGCAACACTACATCATGCCAGGGAGCGTGCCGTCCTTTCAGAGTCGTCTCATCAGGTAAGGAACTCGACATAACTATTTTGACATTCTTAATTCTAAAGTCTATAGGGATTAAGAGTTTCCGGATACTTACCATACGTGGAAAAAGGAGATACCATGGTGGACGGCGGATTGACTTTCGCTTCAGCGACCGATCTTTTAAAGTTGATTTCAACAAAACAGATCTCCCCAGTAGAACTGACCGAGCTGTACTTTGACCGCATTGACAGACTGGACTCACAGCTAAACGCATTCCTGCTCCTGACCCACGACGAAGCGATGGAGACTGCAAAGGCTGCCGAGGCAGCAGTTGTTCGTGGCGACGAATTGAGGGCTCTACACGGACTGCCCATCCCCATCAAGGACACCCAAATGACCAAGGGGATACGGACGACGTCGGGTTCGGCGATCTACAAGGACCGGATACCGGAGCGGGATTCAGCGGTGGTGGAGCGAGTGCGGGAAGCTGGGGGTATTATCATGGGCAAAACCAATGTTCCAGAGTTCGGCATGGTCGGCACCTGTGAGAATGGCCTAGGCATCCCCGGCTGCAACCCTTGGAACACCGATCGAACGCCGGGCGGGTCTAGCGGTGGCGCGGCGGCGGCGGTGGCAGCGTACCTGTGTCCTTTTGCCACCGGCAGCGATGGTGGTGGTTCCATCCGTATACCCGCCAATTTATGCGGCGTTTATGGCATCAAGCCCACACAAGGTCGAGTCTCCGGCTACACCGGTTTACAGGGTCCTGCGATGCCCTACATGTTTTCTCAGAACGGTCCCCTTAGCCGCACCGTGCGGGACTCTGCTCTACTACTCCAGACGCTTGCCGGGCACGATCGCAGAGACCCCACCTCCCTCCGGGAAACTCCACCCGATTTCATCGCTGCAGTAGACAGAGAGATCACGGGGCTGCGCATTGCTTGGAGTCCGGACTTTGGCTTCGCTGATGTGGAACCTGACGTCTTGGATGTAACCTCAAGGGCAGCGCAGTTGTTTGAGGAACTCGGTTGCCACGTCGAGGAATCCGACTTGGCGATGGACCCGCCTTATGACACTTTCGGTGCCATTATAGCGGCGGATTCGTATACCAGCCAAGGCAGGTATCTGGAAACGCATGGAGATCAGATGACCGAATTTGCTAGATTCCTCCTTGAATACGGTGCGAAAGTCACTGTAGCCGAGTACGCTAGGGCGCTTGGTCAGATTGACCTGTTGAAGGCGTGTATGACCGACCTCTTTGAGGAATACGATCTCTTGCTTTCGCCGACATCGTGCTTTCCCGCCTTCCCCAACGGCGAGTATCCCGGCAAGTGGTCACCTGACAGAATCTTCCCGGATCAGTACTGGAACGGCGCGTTTACGTTGCCGATTAACGTGATTGGACACCCCGCTGCCACTGTGCCCGCAGGTTTCTCATCCGACGGTCTGCCCATCGGTCTCCACATTGTAGGGAGAAAGGGGGATGAGGAGACAGTGTTGGCTGCCTCGGCGGCATTTGAGCGGGCACAGCCGTGGATACAGCACCGACCTCCGGTGTCCTGATTACACACTTAAAATTGCGTCTAAGTTGAATATAGTAATCTGTATTACTACGCCCACGTTTATACATTTAGGGGCGTTTTTTTTGCCTTCTGGTTAAAACCTTGAGGTCTGAATGTGGACAAAGGGTAACAATTGATATAATTCTTTGGTTCAACAGAAAAAAGTGCTAGAAAAAATCTCAGAATTGTGTCTTGGTAAGAATTGGGGAGGAATGAATTTGAACCATGGTGTCAATCAACTCATACACTGTAAGAGATCCATTGAGGACATAGAGGAGTCGATTTGTAATGGTTAGCCTTATGAATTCAAGCGACATGTGAAAGGCATTTCCATGAGAGTCATAAGAGTTGAATTTAGATGAAAACTCTGAATTGATTTACAGCAGAGGGGGAAGGTGATATCCCATGAAGTACATGATGGTTATGTTGATACTAACGTTGTTTGTGTCATCAGTAAGGGCAGAGATATTTCGTGATGATTTTAACGATGGTGACTTAAAGGGATGGACGTTTGTACAGAGTGCTGAAGATGGTGGTATCCAAAATGGTGAATTGGTTCTCAGTTCTCCTAAGGCGGAGTTTGGGGGAGAGGTTATCATTGCTGTTGATGGTATAATCGCAACCGACTACGAGGTGGCAGTCTCTGTGAAAATCAACAGGCTAGCTAGGGATATTGATATTAACGGTGGTGCATCCATTGGGCTGCGCGCTCATACAGATCCGTTCCTTGAGCCGATTATTAAACCTGCTCCTGCACGGGGAAAAAGGGGCCTCCCAACGTTTCTGTACGGGCGATCTTACAAGTTTTTCCTAGGTAATCAAGATATAAACATTCAGGATATAAGAAGAGGCCTTGGAGCGACCATTGAGCATATGGATGTGGTTAAGAAAAATAACGAAATCGGGTTGTTTCTCAAGGATGAGCTGCGCGCGTTTCGGCTATTTGATTTCAGACTTCGCAAGTGGTATCGGTTGAAGGTCATTGCCAAGGGGAATCGGTTTCAATGCTTTATTGATGACACAGAAATGCTAGATTTTTTTGACGACACCTACACGGAAGGGAAAATTTATCTGTCGTCAGGATGGGGGAACCGCGTCCACTTCGATGACTTTGAAGTTCAATACGAGGCTCTTTCAGTGCAGCTCCGAAGGCAACTCACAACCACGTGGGGAGAAATAAAGAGTAACCTCCATTGAAGTCCGTTTATGCCTGAGCACCAAACAAATTCAAGTTCAAGGAGGGTTATACATGTTGAAGCAGCTTTCAGTGCCCCAGAAGATTCTTGGTACCATGATATTTCTATTTGCATGGAGTCTATTTACTGAACAGGCTTCCGCCGACACACCGACCGGCACCATCGCATTTCTATCGGATCGAGATCGAGACCCCCTTTTTCGGTTTGATATGTCAGTTTATTTGATTGATGCCGATGGATTAAACGAAAGACATTGGAAGGTTAGTCGTGGCAAATATGGTCCACTTGCCTGGTCGCCGGATGGAAAGTATATTGTCTACCATGTGCATGACCCACAGGCCCCATTTGTCACTTTTATATATTTGGAGACTCCTGTTATTCTTCCTGAATTTGGACCTCGTCCTATAATCCGGAAAATCAAAGAGGTGACTAAACAGTTTGGTGGTCAAACGTACCTATCGCCAAAATGGTCTCCCGATGGGAAGCGATTAGCTCTCACCAGCACTGATGGGGCGCCAGATGGCATGACTGACGTTTGCGTTATGGATATCGAAGGGATCGTGTTGAAGAATTTAACACGGTCGCCGGGAAGGGATGAGGTCGGTTCTTGGTCTCCTGACGGTTCAAAAATTGTGTTCTTTTCCAATCGGGATGGGAATGGGGAAATCTATGTGATGGGTTCAAATGGTAGAAAGCAGGTCAATTTGACCAACCACCCTGCACTCGACGCTGCGCCGACATGGTCTCCCGATGGGACAAAGATAGCGTTTCAGTCCAATCGGGAAGGCGGTCAGGACGATATCTATGTGATGAACCCTGATGGAGCGAATGTCGTCAACCTAACCCGCCACCCATGGGAGGACCGTGCACCTGCGTGGTCTCCCAATGGGAGGTGGATTGCGTTCCACGCATTTCAGGTTGGTCAGCGTCCAGATATTTATATCATGGATGCCAACGGGGGTAATCGGGCGCAACTTAGTAAGGATCCGGGTTCGGATACTAACCCGACGTGGGTCATTCGTGACCGTTCTTTGTCGGTGGAGATGTCAGACAATCAAGCTACCCTTTGGGGACGTATGAAATTAGAGAGACAGTGACTGAAGCACCAATCATAGAACAAAAGACTTTCTTGAGTCGTACTACCCTCCGCTTCAACGCAAAAAAGTGCTAGAAAAATCTCAGAACTGTATCTTGGTGGGGTATAAGGGAGGAATAAGGAGCCGTGGCTAAGGAGAATATACTTATCTATCGCACCCAAACTGGGGATGAACAGGCGTTTGCCGAACTGATGCGGGAATACTACCCCTACGTCTATACGATTGTTATCGGCATCGTGAATAATCCCCATGATGCCGAAGAGGTGGTGCAAGACACCTTCCTTAGTGCCTATCGAGGTTTGACACAGCTTGAGGATACAACCAAATTCAAGAGTTGGTTAGCAGAGATTGCGCGAAACTGTGTACGACAGTGGCTCCGAAAACAGAGGGGCAAGACCGTATCCCTTGACGAAGTGAACGAGGAGATACTTCAAACGGAGGACTCACCCCATGAGCGATTGGTACGACAGGAACAGAGGGAACTGATTCGCCGAACTATGGAGACGCTCCCGCAAAAAGACAGGGATATTGCCCGCGCTTTCTACCTTGAGGGTGCAAGCTACAACGAACTGACTAGTACACACGGGCTGTCAGATAAGGCAATTTCGTTTAGACTTTCACGTGCGAGACGACAGCTCTCCAAACGGCTGCAGTATCTTCTGACTGGTATCTTCGTTTCTCCCGCGATGATACTAAAAAGAATCTATTCGGGAGGTCTAACTGCTATGAAAGTTGGAACGGTGTCTAAAATAACGGTTGGTGCAGCGGCGTTAATTGCGGTCATTTTCATCGGTATCCGCCAGATGAATGCGCCCACAGTCGAGGAGCGTGTGTATTTGTCACCATGGGAGGATGGCACTGCGCGCCCAAAAAGCAGCCCCGAAGGCTTGGCTGGACAAACTAATTCTACTCAAGATGCGGAAAGCGGGGACACTCAGCCACAAGTTGCTACGGCAGCGTCCGCAGCAGGAATGGAGTCAATAGACGATTTCTTCGATCCACCCGACGAAACAGATATGACACAATTCGCAACAGAAACAGAATTTGAGCTAGACGCAGAGCAAGATTTCACTACCGACATATCTGCGTCATCAGAAAGCACAAATCAGTCTGCTGAAGATGCGATGTATGCTTACTTGGAGGCATATAGGAATTTTGACAATGACGCGCGGTACTCGTTAATGACGGAGGAGTACAGGCATCGCCCCCGTGCTGGTGATGAACTACCACTTGAACTTGTCGAAAAGATAGTTGAATTGATGCGTGAAAGGAACAGTCAAGCGGAGGTTGAGAGCAGCAAATATGTCGGCGATGAGTTTCACTTCCGATTAAGAGCGCCAGCATTAAAGATACCGGATGTTTCGGATCGGGACACAAAGGTTTTTATGATTGGGCCCTCATATGAGCTTATTAAGATGCGAAAGGAAAATGGGGTGTGGCGAATTTATGAGACTGTGTACGATCATGACCGTATAAAGTCAGAGCTGCCGGAGGTGCCCCACTACTACTAGATCGCAAACCTATCTGCAAAACTGTACGAGGCGAATGGTTCATTCCATTCGCCTTTTTTATTGCTTGCTCCGCGAAGAAAGAGGCAAAATACCTTTTAGGATGGCGTAGATTTAGGGAGTATTTCGACAGAAAGTTATATTTTTTTCCTTAAAAGCAAGAAAAGTGCTAGAAAAAATCTCAGAATTGCATCTTAATAGAGTCTAGGGAGGAACGAATCTGGACTAAGGTGTCAATCAACTGATATGCCGTAAGAGATTCATTGAGGATAAAGGGGATACCGTTCGTTAGCAGCCTGATATGGGAGAACATGTCCCGCTTCCAACAAAGCTGCTGAAATTGGGTTCCGAATAAACGGAGTCGGAATCGAGCGCGGTATCAGGGTTGCTTTGGATCTACATTCATGGTACCGGTTGACAGGTTGGGAAACCTGCCCTACGATGTTTCAATAGTTTTTACATGCGATTGCTCTGACATTCTTTGTTGGGCACATTGCGCTCCTCCCCGATAAGATCGGGATTCAAAACTGGAGCGCGGGAATTGGGTGCATCGGCATCCTATAGACATATCGCTCCTCCCCGATAAATCGGGATTCAAAACTGGAGCGACAGATAGAGCACTTCAGTTTTAACAGCAAACCGATGGATTTTCAGCAACGAGCAACTTGCGTGAACAATAAGAAACCCTCTTTGACTGATTATGTCAACTATATTTGTGCACCCCTCATTTTAATTGTAAAGGACTTCCCTACACAAGCTGCCCTCAATCACCCCCAAAGGTTAAGAAACCGATTTGAGAACAGAGGAGGAATAGCAGATGCAACGGAGATACAATCTCGCACATTTGATTTTAGCTAGCGTTGTCGTCTTGGTTCTAACGCCGCTGATGGTATGCCTTGACGCACAGGCACAGATTGCCTTCATGTCTGATCGGGATTGGCACTGGGAAATCTACGTGATGGACAACGATGGGGGTAATCAGCGAAACCTCACTAACAATCCTGGTGATGATAAGTACCCCTCATGGTCTCCTGACGGTAAACGGATTGCCTTTAGTTCTGATAGGAATGATATGGGTGGGGACCGGCAAATCTACGTGATGGACGCCGATGGTGGCAATCTGCGAAACCTTTCCAACAATGACTTTGATGAATTTGAACCCTCATGGTCTCCGGACGGTAAACGGATTGTCTTCACGTCTAAGAGGGATGGGAACAGGGAAATCTACGTGGTGGACGCCGATGGTGGCAACCCTAAAAACCTTTCTAAAAATCCCTTTCCTGATATGAACCCCTCATGGTCACCCGACGGTAAACGCATTGTCTTTTTTTCCATTAGAGGTGGGAACGAGGACATCTACGTGATGGATGCTGATGGTGGCAACCCTAAAAACCTTACCAATAATGCCAGTAATGACTATAATCCCTCATGGTCACCGGACGGTAGGCGCATTGTCTTTGATTCCTTTAGGGATGGGGGAAACCGGGACATTTATGTGATGGACGCGGATGGGGATAATCAGCGAAACCTCACGAATCATCCCGATGCGGACTGGAATCCCTCATGGTCTCCCGACGGCAAACGGATTGCCTTCGTGTCGAATAGGACTAGGGATTTGAATCGGGACATCTACGTGATGGACGCCGATGGTGGTAATCTGCGAAACCTCACGAATCATCCCGATGATGACGAAGATCCTGCATGGCTTAATTCTCCTTTTTCGGTTTCTCCCGCAGGCAAAAAGTTTACAATGTGGGGGTGGGTCAAGCAGATTGACCGATAACTGCCATTATCGGGAAAACCGCATTTGCTGAGACGCGGGAACGTACGGGGGTGTGTCATAAACGCCAAGGAAGGGACGACGAGTTCATACGATAATACTCCGAATTGCCGCTTTAATTGTAAAGGGGTTGCCTAAACAAGCTGACCTCTATCCACTCTAAAGAATAAGAAACCGATTTGAGAACAGAGGAGGGATAACAGATGCACCGGAGATATAATCTCGCACATTTGATTTTAGCTGGCGTTGTAGTGTTGGGGCTAACGCCGCTGATGGTAGTCGTTAATGCACAGGCACAGATTGCCTTCGCGTCTGATAGGGATGGGCACGTTCACGTTATACTCGGTTGGCCCACTTCTGAAATCTACGTTATGGACGCCGATGGGGGTAATCCTCAAAACCTCACCCAAAATGAGCATATAGACTCGCACCCCTCATGGTCCCCCGACGGTAAACGGATTGCCTTCGTGTCTGATAGGGATGGGCACGTTATGCACGGTATACCCACTTATGAAATCTACGTTATGGACGCCGATGGAGGTAATCAACAAAGACTCACTAACAATCCTGATCGTGACAGCTCTCCCTCATGGTCCCCCGACGGTAAACGCATTGTCTTCTCGTCTGATAGGGATAGGGGGAGGGGTGATCATAACTATGAAATCTACGTTATGGATGCCGATGGGGGCAATCCTCAAAACCTCACTAACAACCCCGAAGAGGACAGGTCTCCCTCATGGTCCCCCGACGGTAAACGCATTGTCTTCAGATCCAGTAGGGAGGGGCACTTTATAGGCGACTTTGGAATCACTTCTGAAATCTACGTTATGGACGCCGACGGGGGTAATCAACAAAGACTCACTGAAAATCGCAAGAATGACGGGCATCCCTCATGGTCACCCGACGGTGAACGGATTGCCTTCTCATCTGATAGGAAGGGGGACCTTGAAAACTATGAAATCTACGTTATGGACGCCGATGGGGGTAATCAACAAAGACTCACTGAAAATCGCGTTGATGACGGACTTCCCTCATGGTCCCCCGACGGTAAGCGCATTGCCTTCTATTCTAATAGGGATGGGAACACTGAAATCTACGTTATGGACGCCGATGGGGGTAATCCTCAAAACCTCACCAATAATCCCCATGGTGACGCTAATCCTGCATGGCTTAACTCTCCTTTTTCGGTTTCTCCTACAGGCAAAAAGTTTACAATGTGGGGACGGCTCAAACAGGTCGACCGATAACTGCCTTTATTGAGAGAATGGTATTTGCCGTTTCCTTTCGCTGAACTATTCAGCAAAGATAGCAATCCGCAATATGCTTGACGCGGATTGGACGGGTTGATATAATGCTCAATGAACCTCTCAATCTGATGAGGTGTTCACATAAAGTGCCAGAAGGATCTCAGGACTGTATCTTGATAAAATGCTGAGGGGGAACGAGGATCTATGGCTAATGACAATACGCTCATTTATCGCGCCCAAACAGGAGATGAAGGGGCATTTGCCGACCTAATGCGGGAATACTACCCCTTTGTCTATGCGATTGTTATAAGAATCATGGACAATCCCCATGATGTCGAAGAGGTGGTACAAGACACCTTCTTCAACGCCTATCGAGGACTGACGCAGCTTGAGGATGCAGTGAAGTTCAAAAGCTGGTTGGCAGAAATTGCGCGGAATTGTGCACGACAGTGGGTCCGAAAACGGAGGATCAACACTGTATCCCTTGACGAAGTGGGCGAACAGGTACTGCAAACGCAAGACTCACCCGATGAGCAATTGGTACGACAGGAACAGAGGGAACTGATTCGCCGGACAATGAAGACGCTTCCGCAGAAAGACAGGGACATTGCCCACGCTTTCTATCTAGAGGGTGCGAGTTACAATGAGCTGACTAGCACGCATGGACTGTCAGACAAAGCGATTTCATTTCGGCTCTCGCGTGCGAGGCGGCAACTCTCCAAACGGTTGCAATATCTTCTGAGAGGCATCTTCGTTTCTCCCGGACTGACACTGAAAAAGATTTACTCAGAAGGTCTAACCGTTATGAAGGTTGGGACGGTGCCTAAAATAACGGTAGGTGCAGCAGCGTTGATTGCGCTTATTTCCATCGGTTTCATCGGAGTACGCTGGATGAATGCGCCCACAGTTGAGGAGCGTGTGTATTTGTCTCCATGGGAGGATGGTACTGCACGCCCACGAAACAACCCTGAAGGATTCCCAACTGATACCGCTCAAGATACAGAAAGCTGGAACAATCTGCCACAAATTGCTGCGACAGCGTCCACAGCAGGAACAGAGCCAATATTCGGTGAACTCGACGAAAAAGATATGACACAGTTCGCAACAGAAACGGAATTTGATCTATACACAGTGCAGGGGTTCACAACCGACACATCTGCGTCATCAGAAAGCACAGGTCAGTCCGCTGAAGATGTGATGTATGCTTACTTGGAGGCGTGGCGGAACTCTGATTATAAGATGATAGATTCGTTAAGGACAGAGCAGTATAGGCGTAGCATCCATGACAATTCTGGTGATGGGGGTTCCACAAATGTGTCAGATGAAGCACCGGATGAGGTCGTCGAAACTGGGCTTCAAATGCTGGCTGAGGTACTCCGTGAACTACGAAAGCAGTCATCGCTTGTAAGCAGCGAATATGTTGGTGACGAATTTCACTTCCGATTGAGAATACCGGATTCAGAGCTACAGGGTATTTCAGATCAGATAATGCCAATAGCTACCTGCATCTCATATCATCAGGTTAAGATGCGAAAAGAGAATGGGGTGTGGGGAATTTATGACACTGTGTACGATTATAACAGTGGGTAGGTCACTAGCTCGCAAACCTATTCTCAGAACTTCACGAGGCGAATGGTTCGGTCCATTCGCCTTTTTTATTGCTTGCTCTCGAAAAAATGGATAAAATATCTCTCAAAGTGAAAAAGTAGTAAAAAAAATCTCAGAACTGTATCTTGGTAGGGTGTAAGGGAGGAATGAAGAGCCATGGCTAAGGAGAATACGCTCATCTATCGCGCCCAAACTGGAGACGAAGGGGCATTTACTGACCTGATGCGGACGTACCATGCCTATGTTTATGCGATTGTTATCGGCATCGTGGACAATTCCCATGATGCCGAAGAGGTGGTACAAGATGCTTTTCTCAACGCCTATCAAGGGTTAAGACAGCTTGAGGATACAACGAAATTCAAAAGTTGGCTGGCAGAAATTACGCGAAACTGTGCACGACAGTGGCTCCGAAAACAGAGAGGCGAAACCGTATCCCTTGGCGAAGTGAGCGAAGAGATGCTGCAAACGGAGGATTCTCCTGATGAGCGATTGACACAGCAAGAACAGAGAGAGTTAATTCGCCGTACAATGGAGACACTCCCGCAGAAAGACAGGGACATTGCCCGCGCTTTCTATCTGGAAGGAGCGAGCTACGATGAACTGACCAGCGCACATGGACTGTCAGACAAGGCGATTTCGTTTCGGCTGTCGCGTGCGAAACAACAACTTTCCAAACGGTTGCGATACCTTCTCACTGGCGTGTTTGTTTCTCCCGCAGTGACGCTGAAAAAGATTTACTCAGAAGGTCTAACCATTATGAAGGTTGGGACGGTGCCTAAAATAACGGTTGGTGCAGCAGCGTTGATTGCGGTTATTTTCATCGGTTTCATTGGGATATGCCAGATGAATGCGCCTATAGTCGAGGAGCGTGTGTATCTGTCGCCGTGGGAGGATGGAACGGCACGCCCACGAAACAACCCCGAAAGATTCCCAACTGATACCGCTCAAGATACAGAAAGCCGGAACAATCTGCCACAAATTGCTGCGATGGCGTCCACAGCAGGAACAGAGCCAATAGACGATTTCTTTGGTGAACCCGACGAAATAGATATGACACAGTCCGCAACAGAAACGGAATTTGAGTTAGACGCAGAGCAAGACTTCACTACCGACATATCTGCGTCATCAGAAAGCACAGGTCAGTCCGCTGAAGATGTGATGTATGCTTACTTGGAGGGGTGGCAGAACCTTGATCATAAGGCGATGGGCTCGTTAATGACAGAGCAGTATAGACGTGAGGGCCATGAGGATTCTGGTGATGGGGATTCCATAAATATGTCAGATGAAGCTCCGGATGAGGTCGTTGAAACTAGCCCTCAACTTGAACCAGCGGTGCTTGAAAGAATCCTTGAGGGACGAAGGCAAGCATCGCTTGTAAGCAGCAAATATGTCGGTGATGAATTTCACTTCCGACTGGCACAGCTACCGAGTGTTACAGATCAGGGAATGTCAAGGTGTACCAGCACCTTATATAGCCTTATTAAGATGCGACAAGAGAATGGGATGTGGCGAGTTTATGACACTGTGTACGATTATGAAAGTGCGATGTCAGAGATACCGGCGGCAAATATAAGAAGCGACATGGGACGTAGTAGCCATAATGATTCTGAGACTCCGATAGAGATAAGGGAAGTACAACATGCGTCATCAGATGGCATACCGGATGAGGCCGCCGAAGCTATGGCTGAAGAGAAGATAAAGCAGCTTGAACGCCTGCTGGTTGAGTCGTTCCGTGAAATGCAAAGTCGGGCATCGGCTATAAACGACGAATATGTAGGCGATGAATTTCACTTCCGACTGCGAATGCCTGCCCCAAAGATACCGGATGGTGGAGAGCAGGGAATAGAAATGTCTGTCACACCCCCACCAGATACTGTTATCAAGATGCGAAAAGAGGAGGAGGTGCGGCGAGTGTATGAGGATGAGATGTTAGACTAGCTCGCAATTCTATTCTCAGAACTTCACGAGGCGAATGGTTCATTCCATTCGCCTTTTTTATTGCTCGCTTTGGTATTGCAAATAGGTCAGGTTAAAACGTTGTGGACATCGCGACCCCAAATGTTTCGAGCCAGACGTATATCAGACTGACGCCGTGCTGTTTATAGAAATAGTTGAACATAAGGTGGGGCTCTTTTCCGTCATACATTCCACGCCCGGAAAAACCTTTGCCAAATTCAACGGTGGCACCAAAGGGAAAATTGAGTCCGCCATCCCACTCGGAATAATTCACGGTTCCATACACTGAGACCGGCAGATACGGTAGCCTTTTGGCGGCAGTTACAAAGTAGGCTTGTTCGCCTGCGGGAGAGCCGATGCGGTCGGAGCTTGTTCCGAGAAATAGCGCAGGGCGGATATCGGTTTCTGTAAACAAGAATAGGCTGAAAAGCGGCGAGATTTCCGACGCCGCAGGATTGTACTCGACACCGACTTGCAGTCTGTTTAGCAAACGGTAATTCAGCGTCGTCCGCCAGCGTGGACGTTCCTTCTCCGTATCCACATAACGCAGAGATGCCGCCCATTTTGTCTGAATGCCGCTTCCCCGAAGCGGTGCGCCTTCGCCGGGTCACGCGCTTCAGGTAGGGGCTGTAGAGGTCGGTCGTTTCGGCTGTAGCGGCTTGAGTTGAAATTTGTCCTCAGCCGCCCATCCACTGACCGCCACTGCTAAGAATAAACAGAGAAGTAGATATCGAATAAACATAGGAGTTTTCCGTTAATCGAATTCGGACAATTTGACAGGTCGACCTTCCGCCGCCGAGAGATCCGCAGCGAAAACAATGCGGTGCGATTCAAACGCGGTGTCGAAGTCTGTCAGGGGCATCGGCTCGCCTGTACCAATGCTGTCAACAAACGCCTGAAACTGGGGTTCATAGGGGTGATCGCTCACATCTCCCGAATCGATAAGTGAAGTTTCAAGTGTACTCCACCTGCTCTTATCCATGCCCTTCAATTTCGCAGAGTAGATTCGGTTGTCCAACAGACTGCCTTCGCTGCCGACCAGATGGATGTGGAAGTAGTAGGGCTGGAGGCAGTCCACACAAGAAGTGACCTTCGCGATTTTGTTCCCGCCTTCAAACTTGAGAATTGTGACGCTGGTTGTCTCGTATTCGTAAGGGACGAAATCTTTCCCCTGCGATTGCGTACTGTAACTCGTTACCTCCTCAACCTTTTCATCCATGAAGAATAGCAGCGCGTCAAGCGCGTGGCAACCCGCCGTCAATAGGCTACTGCCCGCGAAGTCTTTTTTGATATTCCAATCGTACTGACCGTACCAAGGTCCGATGCCGTGGTAATAGTCCACCTCGCTATAGTGCAGATCGCCGAGCAAGCCCTCATCAAGAATCGAGCGGATCATCGTGAAGTGCGCGCTGTATCGGCACTCGAAGCAGACACATACACCCACGCCTGCTTTTCGTATTGCATCACGCACCCGTTTAGCATCCTGATATGTCAGGCAGATCGGTTTTTCGATGATCAGGTGTTTCCCCGCTTCTGCAGCGGCGATAGCCTGATCCGCGTGAAACGGATGGGGTGTGCAGATGTCCACGATGTGTATATCTGGATTCGCCAGCATCGCCTCATAGTCCGTATAGGCTTTCAGCGGTGTGCCAAACTCTGCTTCCAGTGCTGCTTCGTCGTGTTCACGTCGGGAGCAGATCGCTGTGACATTCCCACCTTGAACTGTCTTAAAGGTTTCAATATGGGCACCGGCGACCCAGCCCAGTCCAACAATACCAACATTCATATCACTCATTTTTTACCTCCGAATATCCTTATTTTATTTTTGCCTGCAACATAGTCAACTGATTGTCTGTCTAAATAATCTATACCGATTTTCAGTTGATGTCAACACATTTTTTCATGTAGCGTAACCGCTTGCAATCTGCTATACTTTCGTTTATAGCTATTTTGATTTGAATTGGAGATAAACGGAGAGAACTTGATGGATGCGTTACTGCTCGATTTTCCAGAATCATTTGAGTCAGACCGATTGACCATCCACGTCCCTCGTCCGGGCGATGGTACTGAAATAAACGCAGCGGTTCGGGAAACCTTCGATGACCTCAAGGTATGGATGCCGTGGGCGCAGCAGATGCCCACGTTGGAGGAATCGGAGAGCTATGTCCGCCGGGCACAGTGTCAATTTTTAGCGCGGGAGGAACTAACGCTGTTTCTTTTTCTTAAAGGCACAAACACGATGGTTGGTTCCAGCGGCTTGCATCGGATAGATTGGGATATTCCTAAGTTTGAGATTGGTTATTGGTGTCGAAAGCGTTTTCAGGGGCAAGGCTACATCACCGAATCAACAGAGGCGATCACGCAATTTGCATTTGAGACCCTTGGGGCGAAGCGGGTGGAAATTCGTTGCGACTCGAAAAACGTCAGGAGCCAGCGCATCCCTGACCGGCTTGGATTCAAATTGGAAGGCACATTCCGAAATGATTCACTTTCGCCATCGGGGGAGTTGCGGGATACACTCGTATTTGCGAAGATAAAGGAGAATGTGTAAGAAGCGTGGAAAAATCGGGGCTCATACCAACTTGCACAATTGGAGGAGACGATATGCAACTGACTGGAGAACAACTGGAGCAGTATAAAACTGAAGGGTACACCGTCGTGCGTGGATTGATTTCACCCGAAGAGGGCAGTCGTGTGCGTAAGCGTCTCATGGATCTGCTGGTTGGCGACCACGATTGGCCCGACACCCATTTTCAGGTCATGGATCTATCGAAGTTTCGAAATAACGAGGGCGGTTTCCTTCCGATTGGTGTACAACGTCCCGCCATGCGGGAAGAGGTTTTCAAAGAGATAGCCGATCACCCAAACTTGCAGAGCGCGATGGAACAACTACTCGGTGGTCCTGTGGAACGCTTCACCGATCAGGCATTAATCAAGCATCGCGCCATCAGTGGCCAATCGTTTTTCCACCAAGATTCGTTCTATTGGCATTTGGCGCCTGAACAGGGATGCAATTCGTGGATCGCGCTTGATGAGGTGGGGGTGGATGGGTGCGCTTTGGCAATCATGCCCGGCACACAGCAATCGTGGACGCTGATCGAACACGAAGGCTACTACGATGAACCGAGCTATCACAACGCCCGAAGCGGCGAGGCGTTCAAACGATGGCGCATTCCGATAGCGGAGATCGATTTTTCCGGGGAGGTGCTGTTGCCTATGTCACCGGGAGATGCGGCGTTCTTCACCAATTACACATGGCATCGATCCGAACCGAACAACTCTGGGGTTCATAAGTGTGCGTATGCCATCGCGTATCAGTTGCGTGGTTGACTCACTCCCGACAAAACACGGCTCCTTGGTATGCACGCTTGAGTTACGGCATACGGCGTATGCCTACTACTTTGTGGCAACTTAATTTATTTTACAGTGGATTGCGATGAAAGGCAGAGGTAAATCATGTTAATTTTTGACGGTGACTATCCGATGGCGTATGGTGCGATTGACCTGAATCGAGATCTGACCTTGCCAATTGAGGAGGTCCGAGCGGTTCAAGAGGGATCGCGCGAAGAGAACCGGTGGCCCGCTGCTGGAACAATGGCGTCGCTTCCAGAGATGCGACGGGGAAAAGTTGCGGCGGCACTAGTTAAAATAGCGGGACGGATTCAGCGGAAAAACAGCCCCATCTGGGGATACAGGAGCGGTGATGTCGCCTATGCCGCAGCACAGGCGCACCTCGCCTACTATCGGATTCTGGAGGGTAGGGGCGAGGCGCGCATCCTGAGGAGCCGCGGAGATTTCAGCGAGCATATGCAAACGTGGTCGGAGGCCACGAACTATGAGGATCTGCCGGTTGGTATGGTTCTCGGCATGGAGGGTGCGGATCCCATCCTTTGGCCCGAACATGTCCACGAATGGTGGGAGAGTGGGCTGCGCACAATTAACTTAGCACATTACGGCATCAGCACCTATTCTCACGGAACGGGCAGACCCGGCGGGTTGTTACCTCCAGCCAAACCGCTGCTACGCGAGATGGAAGGGTTAGGGATGGTTCTCGATCTCACCCATACCGCCGATGAAGCGTTTTGGCAGGCACTGGATCTATTCTCTGGACCGGTAATGGCAAGTCATCAGAACTGCCGTGCATTAGCACCCGGCGAGCGACAATTTTCCGACGAACAGCTCCAAGCCCTCATCGAACGGGACGGTGTTATCGGTGCGTCGATGGATACGTGGATGATTTACGCAGAAGGGGGCATTAATTGGGGTGGAGATATTCCACCGCGTCGCAGCGTTTTTCCAAGGGAGGCAGTTACGCTGGAGCATTTGGTAGATCATATGGACCATGTCTGCCAGTTGGCGGGCAACTCGCAGCACGCCGCCATCGGCGGGGATACGGACGGTCAGGGCGGTCAAGACGGTGCCCCGTACGAAATTGACACAGTGGCAGATTATCAGAAAATCGCCGACATCCTTGATAATCGCGGCTATGCTGAAGCGGACATCGCCAACGTGATGTATCGCAATTGGCAGCGGTTTTATGAGCAGTCGTTGCCAGCATGAGGAAACCTAGTCGAAATTGACCAATGTATGAGTACCTACATGACACCCAAGCGGAGAAAATCAATGATAACACAAAACTACCAACAACTTATTATTGAGGGTATTAAAGGGCTGCCCCCGGAAACGCTTGCTGAAATCGCCGATTTTATCTTTTTCCTCCGGAAACGGACATTTCAGCCTCAAGCGTTTAAGGAGGAGATACAGCATTCTCTGCTCAATACCGAATTGCGCCAATTGAGCCGTGACGAAGCAGCACATTTGGAAAAGGAATTTGAAGATTATGACAAACGCTACCCTCGCGAGTGAGTTCGTCACTGATACAATTGGATTGGTTTTGCGCATTGAACGACGATGATTGAGCAAGGAAGTAAAATCGATTTTCGATTCCGTTGAATTCGGGAGCTCTATCGTTTATGTTCCAGCGATAGTCTTTGCCGAAATACTCTACCTCTCCGAAAAGCAAAGGGTCCACACATCTATTGATGAGGTAGAAGATTATCTGAAGAAGTACCCGAATTACAAGGAATATTCGTTGAACTTTGCTGTGATTCAGTCCGCATCCGAAATTACCGACATTCCAGAACTGCATGATCGTTTAATTGCTGCTACAGCACGACACCTCGATCGGGAGTTAATTACCAACGACTCGGTAATCCAAGCATCTGCATTTGTAAAAACTGTGTGGTAAAAATAGCCCTCTTTTTAGAAAAGGAGCACGAAACCAATGAGAGTCATTACCGGTGCAATTGGTCATGAAACCAGCACTTTTACTACCGTCGCCACCACTTGGGCGAGCTACCGCGATCAGCGATTCGGCTATCTGATTGGAGACGAAATCATCAGCAAGTTTCGTGGCACCAACACGACCATCGGCGGATACATTGCAGGTGCAGAAGCCCACGGATTTGAGTTAATCCCCACAATCTTTGCCAACGCACATCCGAGTGGACCAACGCCGCGAGATGTTTTCGATGCCATCCTGAAGGATATGCTGGATCGAATTGCTGAGGCCGGTTCCATTGATGGTGTCCTGCTCGATCTACACGGTGCGATGGTGGCAGAGGGGATTGATGACGGTGAGGGACATATTCTGGCAGCTGTCCGAGAATTGGTCGGTCCACAGGTGCCTATCTTGGCGGAGTTGGACATCCATTCCAACGTTTCCCATCGCATGATCGAGATGGCGGATGTGCTGATTGGCAGGGAGACCTACCCGGAGATCGATCAGGCAGAGCGCGCCCGCGAATGCGCTGATGTTCTGGTTCGTATGCACCGAGGGGAGCTGCGTCCTACTATGGCACTGCACCAAATTCCGCTGGTCTGGGGATTGAATCAGGTCACAGCACACTCGCCGATGCGGGAGGCGATCGCTGAATTGCATAGAATCGAGGCGCAACCGGGCGTGATTTGCGCCTCGATTGCGACCTGCTATCCGTTGGCTGACATCCCGGACATGGGGGCATCGGTTTATATCGTCACCGACGACGATCCGGACTTGGCGCAGCGGTATGCGGATGAACTAGCCGCATGGATCTGGGACCGCCGAGCAGACTGGCAGGTACCAATGCCACCAACCCGTGAAGCACTAGCGCAGGCGACGGCAGCGGGAAATTTTCCGGTGATTTTTGCCGATCGGAATGACAATACCGGCGGCGGTTCGCCGGGCGATAGTACCGGCGTGTTGCAGACGTTCATCGAAGCGGGGCTAGAGGACGCATGTCTTCTGTACATCGTGGATCCGGAAGCGGTAAGTGCTTGCCAAAAGGCAGGCGTAGGAGCGACGCTGACCTTAGATGTCGGTGCGAAATCGACACCTCTTCAAGGACAACCGATACGCATGACAGCGGAGGTTATCGCGCTTTCAGATGGCGGTTTTCGTTATGATGGACCGAGGAATGCAGGCTTGGAGAGCAGCATGGGTCCCTCGGCATACATCCGACAGGACGGGATTCATGTGCTGCTGGTAACAGAACGGGAGCAGCCATTCGACACCGCTTTTTCACGAACGATGGGCTTAGATCCACGCCAGATGCGTTACATTGGGGTCAAATCGACAGTACATTTTCGGGCGGGTTTTGAGTCGTGGGCAGGGGCAATCTATGCGGTGTCGGAACCGAGTGTGCATGATCCGGTGGGGAAAGAATTGCCGTTCCACAATCTAGGTCGGAAGCTATATCCCCTGGATGAAATGTAGTGGGAAAGCGAGAAACGTGAAAAACAGACCTCTCACGTTTTAGCTTTGGACGAAGTTGAATCCATCTGATAAACTGCGCGGTAGATTTTCCGTCCTTCCGCCCGATACTTTATCTCAAAACTGGTTGGGATATGTCCTATTTCAAGCGAATCGGGTGGTAGGTAGGCAAGCGGCGGTGTATGCGTTAGACAGTTGTGGATTTCATCGAAATACTCGGTATAATCGGTAGCAACGTGGATACGCCCTCTACTCGAATTTAGCGTCCGAATCAATCCGCCCAGCCAGACTTCATTTCTGAAGAGTCGACGCTTGCGATGCCGTTTCTTGGGCCAGGGATCTGGGAAGTAGACGTGATACGCATTGACGGTGCCTTCTCCAATGTAGCGATCAACAAGGTAAGCAGCATCACTCCAGATAAGGCAAACCCCCGTGGCGTTTTTTTTCAGCAACCGCTCCTTTGCGTGTTGAACATATTTTAACGCTCGCTCGACACCAACATAATTGATCTCTGGGTGTTGCCTTGAGGCTTCAAGCAGAAAGCGTCCCCTGCCGCATCCGATTTCTATCTCGACGGGATTCCCATTCCCGAAGAGTGCACCCCAATCAATCGGGGAAGTGATCTCAGTCAAACTAGTCTGCTTATCTTCCCTGAGATCTATTAAAGCAGATCGATTCGCCATGAGTTCAAAGAATTTTTCATAGTGTGGTTCGCTCATACGTTTAGCCGAAGGCTCCCTTCTTATGCCTCCCCAACAGTCTCTGTAACCGTTCGTCTGCGCCCTCAAAGACATGTTCAGGCATCCGGTAGTTGATGAACGGGTAAAGCCTCTGTGCGATAATCCGTTGACTGTATGTGACCGCTGCAACGTACCGAATCTGATTTCTATTGTTAGGGGTGCCGCGATGCCAGACTTGGCTATTAAACATATAGGCACCGCCTGCCTTCGTGAAGAAACTGACAGGTCCCCTTCCCTCAAAGGTTGGATTCTCTTCAGTGGGTGGCCTACGCCCTGAATAATGGCTGCCGGGGATGACCTGCGTTGGACCGTCGTCTATTGTTTCAATATTGATAAGCGGGATGAGCACATTGATAACGAAGCAAGGCAGCGTGATGCGGGGGTCGTGCCGAGGCACATCATCCGGCAGTGGAAAATGGAGTTTGTCGTCACTATGCCATCCACCACCCTGTCCGGGCGCGTAACGTAACGCATTTTGGGACATCATGTGACAGTCCTCGCCCAGAATTACCTCGGCGAGGCTGACATAAGGTTCTCGCACGATGAGATCTCGGAAAACCTTGTCATATTCAAACATGCGCATCATGCTAATGCCGCGAATGTGGTCGCCTTCCTCATCGTGCATGCGTGGGTCGTTATATTTTTGATCCATTAACGCTTTAAGCGCGGATGCTTCTTCTGGGGTGAACACCTCGCCGAAGAAATAGTATCCGTCACGATTGAACTGTTCGACGATCCGTTGTGTGTCTTCTTCAGAAAACGGTTTGCCCTGCTGAATTTCACTGGTCATTGGTTCTCTCCTTTGATTACAAATTTCTTTTTACCTTATTGACAGGTTTTCTCAGATCGGCTAAAATCTTCACCGCAGATAGCTTAAAAGTTTTATCTGCCTTGAACGCCGAAAGGAGAACGGATTACATCATATGCGGTATACGCGGTCAGAACCTCGAGTAACAGTCAGGCACGATGGAGAAATCTCGATTTTTGACATCACCGGTTATTTTACGGAAGACTCAGCCGAAGGGATAAACGCAGCCTATGACCAAAGTGCCAACGCAGCGAAAATTCTGCTTCGCTTTGACCGGCAAAGTTTTATCACCAGTAGTGGGTTTGGTGTCATCGTTAAGTTGATTTGGAAAACGCGCAACAAGGGGCAAATCCTACGTGTCGCTCACCCATCAAATCAGATGCGGCATATTTTCGATGTGATTGGTTTATCCCAAAGTATTGAAATCTTTGCTTCAGAGGAGATAGCGTTGGTGGATTTCTGACGGAGATTGATTCTTAGTCTTTTCAGTTCTGCCGTGATTAATATCTTTGTTTATTGAGTAAATCAATTCAAATCTCGAAAGGTCTACTGATGAACTGTTGACTTTTGCACATTGAGCGAGACACAATCTAACCACTTCTATGCGAGCTATTCTTTTGAGTGACGGGAAGCCCGGTCATTATAACCAGTCTTTAGGTGTGATCGAGCGGATGCCGGAGTGCGAATATCACTGGATTGATGTAAAGTTTCGCAGTAAGCAGCGAGATAATCTGCTACGGGTGTTAATGCGTTTATTCGGCGGGTTTAGATTACCGCGCTGGCTTATCAAAGCGTGCTTGCACATGGCACTTCAGCAAGACATATTGGATGAAATCTATGCCGTTGAGCCTGATTTTATCCTCTCAACCGGTTCATCTGTCGCTGCACCTAATTTGCTCATCGGACAACTCTTCGACGCAAAGACAGTTACGTGCCGCCGTCCCTCACCGGTCGGCATTCACCACTTCGATCTTGCTATCCTTCCCCGAATGTATTGGTCCCGCCGTAACAGAGCCAACATTTGCAAGACACTTGGCGTTCCAAATCGAGTGCGTCCAGAGAAACTGGAGACGCAGCGCAACGAACTCCAGACGGATTTAGATCTGTCGGATCAGAGACGTATTGGCGTTCTGATTGGCGGCGAAGACCGATACTATACGATCACTGAGACAACCGCTTTACGCCTTATCGAAGTTTTGCAGCAGTTTGCAACGAAATGGGATAGTCAACTCTTGTTGACAACCTCGCGTCGAACCCCACTCCCTGTTGAAAATCTGATTAGCAAATGTCTTTCAAACACCCAATATTGTCCAATTCTTGTGTTGGCGCATGGTGAAAATTCGCTCACGGATCCGGTTGGGACAATTTTCGCTCTGTCTGACGTGATTATCGTTACCGAAGATAGTTTCTCAATGGTATGCGAAGCTGCCAGCAGCGGTAAACGGGTGATTATTTTGGAGGTTGATCACAAAACCCGGCGTCGTCCCAAACAGCATCAAGTCTATTCAGAAATTATGCGTCATGCCTCGGTGATGCGGGCTGGCGTTGGGGACCTGGAGACGAGCCTTGAGACTGCCTTGGCGGATGAGAGTCCCATCAAAGCGTTACAGGACACGCAGCGTGCCGCAACAGCGGTTAGGCAGCTCCTCAAGGACTAATCGCCCCCAAACTTCCGTTTCACCCAGCGTTCCTACCAAGGCATTGTGCGATTGGTGTGTTTGCGCCCAATATTCGCAACTTCCTCACCGCATGAAGGGATGCGAACACCGCTGTCGATTTTCTCAGCTACATTGTCTGGAGTCACACCGTCTAGGAACGCGATATTTTCAGCGTCACAGGCAGCCTTTACACGCGTACGTGCATTTGCGCTCTCTTCTGCGTAGGACGGATCATTCCTATCGGAATAACCGTGTGACAGTGCCATATCCCCCGGACCCCATTCTGCAAAGGCGATGCCGGGTACCCGCACCGTCGCCTCAACATTGCTCAATGCCCGTTTGTTTTCGATCTTCAAGCCGAGAAAGATTTCGCCTTCCGGATTCAGGGGCCAAACATCGGCGCGTCTCATGTATTCCTCTGTTGATAAGCCCCAAATTGCTGCCGCACCGCCCTGCCCACCTGCGCCACGACGCCCCACCTCAAGTCCTTCACCAACGCCAATTGTATGGAATGGATAGCGGGCAGATTCAACGAACACCCTCACCGCACCGGGCGTTTCCGCATGGCATAGTAGGATGCCGTGGACGCCTCTTGCAAGGACCTGTTTAACCATCCACGCATTCGCACGCATGACGTGTTCGTCGGTGCCGTCCGTCGGCAGGGTAGTGATGACCGTCGGTGTGCGATGTCCGCTTTTCGTGGGACCGCTTGCAGCTAGCCCTTTCATAAATGCGTCCAATCCTGCGAGGTTAAACGTTCCATGTTCCATCTCGACCACGAGATAGTCCGCCCACGTCTGGGAGGCTTGCACGCCCCCTTCGTAGCTGAGTTCGCTTGGACTGGAATAATAGATTGGTTGACCCTGTTCGAGCAGTTCAATTGCCCGATTTGCTCTTGCCATCTATGCACCTCTCTATGTGTTGGATCAAAAACTTGGTAGATTTTCAAATTCATATTCGACCATCTCTTTAATAATTGAGGATAGACGTTCAACAATTTCACCCGCTGCAGTTTTGTTCATCACATCAAGTGAGAGAATTTTGATTTTAGGTGTTGAAAACTCCTTTCATTTACTTTTAATGCTTATTACTATCGTTTTTCAGATTGACACGCTTTATAGAGAACTCTAACCCGTCCATTACGAATTGATGAGGAAATCTAGATCAATTTGGTTGTCATTTTCAGGATCGAAGGTGGACAATCTTTCCTTTTTTGCGGCTGTCAGAGGGCGTCTATCAGAACTCACGAGAATTAAATCATCACCGGCTGTCCGCAGTTTATTTGCTTCATCAAGTGCACATTGTAGGATGTATGCGTCGGTGCTGTTGATAGAGTGCAGTTCAATGAGTGACCGGGAGGCAATTTTCTGACTTTGAGTCGGATTCACTTTTTCCACATCAGCACGCTGGATGAATCCGCCCTCGAACCGTTGAATTACTTGATTGAATTCCGCTCTGGTAATTATTCCATCGTTTCTCTTTCTGACGAAGACATGGTAAGTTTCATCCATTAGTTCAGCATACTGTTGCCGGGAGTTATAGGATGGATCTGCTTCAATCCTCTCTATGAAATCAAACAAATATGTACCTTCGTCAACAAGGGTTCGGATGCGTTTAAGGGCAATCTGCGCGGCTTCAAAACCACATAATTCCGAGATTGCTTGCTCCTGTTGTTTAATCGCTTCCTTGAGCCAGCATTCTTCCATTACGGGGTGTATCCAATGATTGACAACTTTGGCATCAAACATCACCTTGAGCAGATCAAGGGACAAACCTTTCTCACCTTCGCTCAGAAACTTAGGGAGGATTGTTTCACCGATTTCCATACTCACCCATCCCCCACTGGATTTCAATACAGTATCCATGAAGGTAATATGCTTGCGTCCTATCCGATTTATACTAAAGTTAGTACAATTTGTATCCAATTCATGTAGCGTTATCAAGGGTCTAGTGAATATTCGGCGAGTTAGTATCTTCAGAGATTGTTGCAGAAAATAATTATCCCTTGATTAAAGCACGCATATACTCAACCATCAACCCCTCCCTGTGTCCGCTTGACAGGACGATACCAATGAATGCTCAATACCCAGTACACCGACTCACTTGTTATCGAACTGCCCCGATTTTATCAGGGTGGCGTTGAATAGCAATTGCCTCAGGCAACTGGTCCCGAAACTCAGTTGCGTGAATCAATTGATGCTTTGCTGGGATTTGACCTGATATCAGGTCAAATCCGCAGTGCTGCTTGGCATCCCGAAGCGTATTCCCAATCAACCATCATTTGTACCGTGAATTGTCCAAACTTTAGGATTTATAGGAAATGTACCGATAATTTTGATAAGTCTCCGGTTTGTGCTATCATTTTTGATTCTTTCTCCGGCATCGTTAGTATAGTCAACTATGGTGTCAACGATATCCACAAGGAGGTCAACGGGTCTCTCCGGGTGATTGGCGATCGTCTCCACATATTCCAAGGCATACCAGCCGGGAGCGCGACAGTACCCAGGATTATCTGGATCTTCATAAGCCAGAGGATTCTTTTCGGGATCGAACCATCCTGCATCTGTACTGCCATCGGAAATTTAGACCATTGTCTAAACCAAGATTGTAATACAATGACAATCAGATTGAAAGGAGACTCCGATGGCAAAACGAAGAAGATTCACCGCCCAATTTAAGGCAGAAGTCTCTATTGAGGCACTTACCAACCAAAGTTCACAAGCAGAACTCTGCCGACGGCATAACCTCAGCGAAGAACAACTATCGAAGTGGAAACACCAACTGCTTGATAACGCAGCGACTCTCTTTGAATCCACTGACAAGCAAGCCAACGACTCTAAGGAACGGATTGCTCAACTGGAGCAACTCGTGGGTCGATTGACCGTGGCGTTGGACGTCCAAAAAAAAGCCTCAACTTGGCTGACTTGAATCAGTCTCAAAAGCGACAGATGGTTGAAGCCTTGCAGACCGATTACTCAGTTCGACACATTTGTGATGTACTTGGCTTCAATCGGAGCAGTCTCTATTATCAACCTAAAAGTGACCCCTTAGAACCAGTGCTACGAGATGAAATAGAGAAACTCGCTGCCCGTTATCCGAGATATGGCTATAGACGTATTACGCAGATGCTGTTGCGTATGGGATACGCTGTTGGTTACCGACGCGTCGCTCGGTTGATGAAAGCCGATAATCTGTCGGTTGCCGTAAAGCGTGTCTGTCAAACTACTCAATCGGTTGACGGAGGCAGTCACTGGGTCAATCGGGTGGAGAACCTTGACATCTGTCGAAGCAATCAGGTTTGGGTCGGTGATATTACCTATGTCCGACTCAAGGGACAATTCATCTATGTTTCAGTGCTAATGGATGTCTTCAGTCGAATGATAAGAGGCTGGCAACTGAGTCGGCAGTTGACACAACCTCTCACATTAAGACCGTTGCAACAGGCATTAAGTCAAAGCGTTCCAGAGATTCACCATAGTGACCAGGGGGTTCAGTCTCTTTCGACAGCCTATATTTCGACTCTCATTAGTCATGGGATTGAGATTTCCTTAGCGCGTCGGGGGCGTCCATGGGAGAACGGTTATGCCGAAAGACTTATCCGAACTCTCAAGGACGAAGGGGTCCATCTCAATGAATACGAGGATATAATGGATGCCAAGCAGAGAATCGGGCATTTCATTGCACAGGTTTATAACCAGAAACGACCTCACTCGGCATTAGGCTATTTGACGCCGAGTGAATTTGACAAACAATACTTGTCTTAACTTTGATGATTTCTGGTCTAAATTAACGGTGGCACTTCAGTTTTTTTTTGCCTCATGTGAATCTGACGGCATAATGGGTCAGCTTTATATTTATTACCTAGATTCCACATTGATTCATTCATAAGCACCTCACTTCAGGAAGTGATAAAACATAAGCATCAAGACTACAAAGCTCAATGCTATTGATAACACCCCAAAAATCACGATTAGTAGAATTATTGCGAGTGGATTAGTCAATGGGCATCTTACCTTCTTCTACTGCTTTTTTTATTGCTCTTTTCCGCTTCAGCAATTCTCTTGCCACTACTACTTCTTCAGGTCTTAGCGGTCGCATGTGAATGGCATAGATTTTGTGGCTCTGCTTATCAAAATACACCCCTGCGACACCTTTATTCGGTATGTAGTAAATTGATTTACCACCATGCATGCCTACACCAATTTGAACCATCTCTTTTGGATACGTATCAAGAAATTCTCTCAGTGTCATGCCATAGTAATATTCGGGGAAATCGGAGGCAGGGAAATTATGTGGTGATGGTGGAATTGATGCACAACCTATTGATAATGTGATAAGTATTAGGATTAGGGACTTCATTAGAATCCCCTCACTGTCATAAGATATTGGTGGCAGCCTGATAGTCCCCTATCTAACTTTAATCAGCGGTTTACACTTTAATGTTAAATCAATCAGGCTGCCATAAGCTCACTTTATAAAAAAGGGGCAGCCAACTGAGTCGACTGCCCCTTTGTTTTACTTCAGGATAACGAGTCGCTTTGTCTGCGAAAAGTCATCCGCGTGAAGTGTATAGAAGTAGACGCCAGAAGCGACTGCTTCACCATTATCACCCTTGCCGTCCCAATAGGCAGCTTTTGAGGTTTCTACATAACTGCCCGGAGCTTGTTGTCCTAAATTGAGATGTCTAACTTGATGCCCTGATATATCGTAGATGAAGATACTGACATCAGCTTCCTCTGCGAGTTGATAGGGTATCCAAGTTTCAGGATTAAATGGGTCAGGATAGTTCTGCAGCAATTGGGTTTCATCTGCCACAGCAGTGTCATGGTTGGCATGTGCTTGAGGAGCTGGATTTCCCCAATACATATCATTGTAAGTATACCATGCACCGTATTTATCCTCACAGGCAAGATCCTCTTGATAATGCACACCTAATCCAGCATCATTGAACATTGTATAAGCAGCGTATGCATCACAATGACGTGGATTCCGAGGATCGACATCTTTCAAACGGATAAAATGCCCAAACTCATGGGTCATAATGTTAAGCAGACAATAATTATTACTACCAGCAAAATCAAACATAAAAAGGATCACTTGGCAGCGTTGGTTGCTTTTTATGTAAGTCGCTATCTACTTAGTCCGTAAAATTATAGCATTCATTTGGGGTAGTGTCAAAAGATTACGGTACAGATTGAATGGATAAGGCGAATGCCTAAATTCCCATATCCCCTCACCGATTAAAAGTCCCAAATGCCGGACTAAATATTTCACTTGACCGCTCGGTACGCGTCTGATACTATCTCGTCTCAGTAATTAACGCATGAGGAATAAACAATGGAAATCACGATTAGTCCCCAAGAGCTCGCCAACGGTAGGATGTCCGAAACCCATCTCAATCAAGCTGTCCAAGCAATCCGCGAGGAAGGGTATGTCATCCTATCGAACATCATATCACACGCCCATTTGGATCTGCTCCGCGAAAGGATGGATGAGGATTTACACACATTGATGACAGCGGCGGTTCTCCCGGTGAATTTTGTCAAACAACACCTCCAGCAAGACCCACCGCCCTTTGCTCCTTATGTGTTTCGTGATATTGTTGCTAATCCGTGGGTGATACAGGTGACCCGAAAGGTTCTCGGTGAGGGTTTATTTAACAGCTGCTACACCGGCAACACAAACTGTCCCGACAGTGGCACACAGCCGGTTCATGTGGATCTTGGACAATTATGGTCAGGGTTGAAAATGGCACATCCAGCGGTATCGTTGGTGGTCAACATTGCACCGATGGATGTCACCGAGCACAATGGTAGCATTGAACTTTGGCCCGGATCCCACTTGGACACGGATGTTGCGCTGGATGACGCGACAATTAAGGTTGATGAGCGGATAGTCGAGGCACGTCGAGAGATTGTGCCACCGGTACGTGGCAATACGAAAAAAGGGAGCGTTCTCATCAGGGATATGCGCCTTTGGCACCGGGGTATGCCCAACTATTCCGATCGTCCACGGCAGATGATTGCGATGGTTCACAATATCCACTGGTTCCGACGCCGGAGACGGGTGCCGTTCAACAAGGGCTGTGAGCAGGCTTTTGAAAACTGTCAGATCGACCCAAACGTTGAATTTACCGATGAACCGATTGACTATATTTTTCGGAATCACCCCTACGATTATCACGAAGATAGCGATGAAGAAGCAAGCGGATAACTGGATAGCACGGTGCATGGGTGAAGATGTGGACGGACGTTATCAGGCGTTGACCGCTCCCCGCTCTAAAGAACGGGGATTCTTTTGGAGGTTCACTAGTGAACCTCATTGCAATTCCACGTTCTCGTTCTTAGAGTTTAGCTTCAACTTCTGCTATGGGGCCATCTTGCGTTTCCTCTAGGGAAGCTTCCCCACTCAGGTGGGGCAACACACCGTACAAACGGGGCGGAGCGGGCCATTTAGCTCTCTACGGAAACACCTTGAACGAAGATGTTACCGATACGTGGCAAGTATTTCCTGCTTCACAACAGATTCATGCGGGAATATCCCATTTTTCAGGGTAGTCGATCCGAGTAGAATCCTATTTTTTTGTAGTGTCTGTAGTTGTCTACATCTACGCTTCCCATTACAAAGGAGGGACAGGGACAACGGCAAGGGTGCCGAAGTTGTAATTCCCTGTCCCGTAGACAAAAGAATTATACCATATTTCACCATTGGAATCAAGGCTAAAGCCTTGAAAAACGGTGCTAAAGCGTCCCTGTATCCCCGACCTAAAGGACGGGGTTTTAGGGCTAAAGTAGAGTTTGATAAAAAATCGGGATAGCTGCAAACAGTTGACGCTTCTTTTGTCTTTATTACGAAGATTCCGTTGGATCGTGAAACCCAACAGCACCTAGGCTTTGGCAGTACCAATCGGGCTACAAAAATAGAGAGGAACCGGTGTCGTTCAACGCTTTTTCCTTGACGGCTTAATCTATGTATAGTATATTAAAGGTATCTATGCGGGATTTAGGAGACGATCATGCGAAAACCATTGACCAAAAAACAGGACCGAGTCTTTGAATTTATACGGAAGCATGTGCAAGATATAGGCTATCCGCCGACCGTTCGCGAAATTGGGATGAACTTCGGCATTTCTGAAAAGGGTGCCTACGATCACCTGAATGCGATCGAAAAGAAGGGTTACATACGACGTATGCCCAAGAAGCCTCGTGCGATCGAAATTTTGGAGTTTGTGCCGCAAAAGCTGCCACAAACGGCGGTCGAAGTTCCTATCGTTGGGCGAGTTGCCGCTGGTGAGCCCATACTTGCTTCTGAGAATGTTGAAGGCACTTTACCCGTACCGCGAGAGGTCGTCAAGGAAGATACCTGTTTCGCGTTACGTATTAACGGGAAAAGTATGATCGAGGCTGGTATCTTTGAAGGCGACCTCGTGATTGTACGGTCACAAAATTACGCGGATACCGGGGATATTGTTGTCGCATTACTTGACGAGGAAGCAACGGTGAAAAGGTTCTTCCGTGATGGAAACAAAATTCGTCTGCAACCTGAAAATTCGGTGATGTCTCCGATTATTGTTGATGATGCACAAATTTTGGGAAAGGTTGTTGGGCTTTTCCGCAGGATGTAGAGCGTAAAATGTGACCCCCTGATAGATCTGCCCGTCCCGACCTTACATCGGGGCGTAGGTCCGATCCTCGTCTTCTTGGAACGGAGTTGTGAAACGTAAAACGAATCCTTCCTTTCTCTCCACCCTCCCATCCTTCCATTCTTCAATTCTGCTCACCTTTACGCTCTTGGCAATTGTGTTCTGGTTATTCAGTTTTGCCACTTTGCTCCATGCTTCCCCGGAACTCTCGACAGTTGAAGCGAAAATAGATCGTCCTCATACAGGAGAACTGTTGGGCGGTAAAGTTGGCATCTTTGGACTAGCTCGAGGCACGATGTTCAAGGAATATCGTTTGGAGTATACCCCTATTTCCACAGGTAAGGGAAGAACTATATCGACCGAGTGGCGTCAGATTGGTGGCAGATCGACAGCTCCAGTGACGGAGACCGGTTTTCTCGGACAGTGGGATGCACAACGGTTGCGTGGAGAATTCCTGATACGGCTTGTTGTCGTTTCGACGCAAGGCGATGAAGCGCGGGATCAGATCCATATTTTTATTGAGAATGAACGCCCACGCCTAGAGGTCTCTAATCCATCTGAAGATCTGTTGACATCAGAGAAACAGATAACGGTGCGAGGGACAACGGAAAAATCGAACACTGTTATTCTTAAATCTGAGCAGGTAGAAATGTCTTTACCTGTTGATTCAGAAGGAAGCTTTGTCACACAGTTGCCGTTGAGCGAGGGACCCAACCGAATCGAGATCCAAGCGACAAATCCAATTGGTCTGGAGACAAGTGTAGTCCGGACCGTTGTGCGTGATAGCCAACCGCCGGAGATTACGTTGACTTCTCCGCCTGATTTTGCGCTGCTAGAGGTGCCTTATGTCACTGTGTCCGGTCAGATTAGTGACCCTGACGCACGGCTTTTGATTAACGGAACTGCCGTGCCGCTCAAGGTAGAGGGACACTTTGAGCGCACACTGCTACTGAAGGAGAAAGGTTCTGCTAAGGGTGTAGGAGGAGAGGTGGGTAACCTCATTAGTGTGACCGCCATCGATCGACTGGGTCGCAAAACGGAGGTGCAACGCCGTATCAGCTATCAGAAGAAAGATCTGCTCCTTGGAATAGATCTTAGCCCACCGGCAATAACGGAGGTTTTGCCGCCTGACGGTGCATTTCTTGATCGATCAGACGTAAAAATCACGGGGTTCTTAATTGATGATATGGAGATAGATCCGTTGACGATTCGTTTCAGTTTTGGTGAGGAGACATTTGTTTTCGATGGGAGTCCGGGGGCTGCTAAGTTTGATGGGAGGCTTTTTGATTTTCAACCTGAAACGGGGAAATTTACCTACACCCCACCGACCGAATTGATCGATGGCGCCTATCACTTCAAATTGGAGGTACAGGATACCGCAGGCAATTCGGCAGCACCAATCAATTTTATGTTCAGCACCGACACACGACCATTTCAAGTATCAATCTCGGCGGAACGGATTGAAGGGAAAAGACACACACTCAGAATCACGTTGGCCACAACAAAGCGATTGGCAACAACTCCTGTCCTTGAAATTCTTCCATCTGGCGCGACATTGGGGTATACGCCTAATCTCGATCATTTCAGCGTCGCAGATGAGGGACTGAACGCAGATTTGAATATGGGCAATCAGCAATCAATTTTTCGATATGCCCTCGACTTTCCGATCTCTTCTTCGCAAACAGGGTTCACGTTTTCTACTCAAGTTCGTTCTCTCAACGGAGAGGTGCTTCCTGTGCGCGGCTACTTCACAGATCAGAATCAGCTTTTTGAAGATATTCAATTCCCACGGTTGATTCGGGGAGAGGATTCTCCGTTCGAGACGATTCTCCTCTCTATTGATGACGGTCCCAGCGTTCTACTACACGAAGGTGATGTAGCACCTCAAGTTACCTTACGAAGTCAAGGCGGATTGAATCAAAATACGATTCGCGCACAACAACAAAACGCCGATACACGTGGGCTAACGATACTGGAACCCATCTACATTATCGAATCCCCTGTAGAAACAGCAGGCGTTTCATTTCAGATTGCACTTCCGCTTCCTCTAGAACACAATAGGGACGGAAACGGAGTTGCGATGTTTCAGTGGGATAACCAGTTTCAGCAATGGCTGCCGCTGAATGCAATCAAAAACCAAGCCGGTATGTTTGAAGCTGCTATTGATCGATTCGGGAGCTATGCCCTTCTTGTAGATCGGACGCCGCCTATCATAAATACCGTTTTCCCCGAAGATTCCGCAGAGGTTCAGCCCGATCGCTTCCTTATAGTGCATGAAATTACCGATGAAGGCTCCGGCGTTGATGTTATTAAGTTGTGGGTGGACAATCGGGCGGTGCAATTCCTATACGAAGATACGATGGGACACTTGACCTACCTCCCAAGTAATCTGGGGGCGGGCAGGCATACTATTGAGGTTAGCGCGACGGATCGGGCTGGCAATGAAGCGCGCCAGACGATGGAATTCTTTACTCAAGACATTTTTGATTTTGCCGACAAGGTTATCGTATATCCGAATCCCACTTCGCACGATGCCATCATTACATTCCAACTCACCAAATCTGCCGATGTTACACTGGAGATTTACGATGTCACCGGAGGTTTACTCTATACGGATGTGTTGCGCGATGTGGTTGGTCAACAGTCAGCATCACTCGACGAAGCTTTCGTCTGGGATTGCACAAATCAAGCAGGCGAATCTGTCGCTGGCGGGGTATATATCTACGTCTTGGAAGCGAAACGGGAGGGAGAGACAATCCGTAGATTGGGGAAGGTTGCGATTGTTCGGTAGTCGATTCATAAGTCAAACTTACATTCGTTGGGATTGTGGGAAATCTACATTTCAGCTTCACATATAAAGGAGGTTTCGATGGGTAAATTAGATGGACAGGTTGCACTTGTTACCGGCTCAGGACGTGGATTAGGTAGGGCTTACGCGCTCCATCTCGCTCAGTTGGGGGCGGATGTTGTCATTAACGACATTGATCTCGATGCATCGAAAGAGTATAACGAAGAACTGACGGCGGAGACCGTCATGGCGGAGATTGAGAATTTCGGTCGTCGATCACTCGGCTTTGAAGTTGATGTCACGCAACGCGATGCTGTCTTTGCGATGGTTGATGAGATTGTGGACAAACTGGGGCGCATTGATATCCTCGTCAACAATACCGGTGGGGCGTTGGGTCAACCGAAATCCTCAATGGCATCGGACACTGAAGAAGAATATTATAACTACATTATGGAGATTAACCTCACCAGTGCGATTTTCTGCTGTCAGGCGGTGAGTTCCCCGATGAAGAAAGCGGGTTACGGACGAATTGTCAACGTCAGTTCGCAGGCGGGGTTGTGGAGCGGTTGGAACGGGGGAGGTATGGCGTATAGCGTTTCAAAGGCAGGAGTTGTACAGTACACTCGCCTCCTCGCCGCTGAATTGGGACCATGCGGAATTAATGTGAACTGCATTGCGCCGGGGTACATTCTTTCCTCCCGTGGCATTGCCGGTGGCAGGAATAGCCCTGAAACACGCGAAAGACTGTTGCCACAAATCCCACTGCGTCGTATGGGGCTGCCAGAGGATTGTGCGAAGGTTGTTGAGTTTCTCGTCACAGATCTTTCGGATTACGTGACGGGGCAGTGTATCCCTGTTTGTGGCGGATATGTCAGCTTCTGATTGACTGTGGAAATATGCAGGTGAGTAGAGGGATTAAGCCTTAACAGGGGCAACCGTCTTTGTATCGTGTTTCACGTTTTGTTATTGACAGAAAGCCGTTTAATCGCTTATACTAAAACACCTTCAGCGGTGAAACAACACAATGGCTTATCCACCCTTCCTGCTTCAAGACTGTATGAGTGTGCTGTTACTCGTAGTGACGAATCTCATCGTTCAGGACGGGTCTAAAATCGTGATAGCTTTTGCCCGATTGGCCGATTTGAGAGGGCATCTCGCAGCGGGTTAGAAAAACCGAAAGTGTTGGCTGCTAAAGCATTGTGATATTCTCCAATTTGGCTGAAAACAAAGGATAACATGCAGACAATTCCTGAATTTTTTCATGGTAAAGTGATATTAATCGCCGGTGCGACCGGATTTCTAGGGCAAGCACTTGTGGCGAAAATTCTCACTGCGCTGCCCGATGTGAAGCGGGTCTACCTGCTCATCCGTAGTCAGACTGGAGCCAATGGAGAAAAGCGTACCGCAACAGATCGGCTAGGAAATGAGGTCTTTACTTCCAGTGCTTTTGCGAAACTTAAACGGACTCATGGGGAACAGTTTGATGGATGGGTCCGTGAAAAGGTCTACGCGGTAGAAGGCGATATGGCTTGCGAGCGGCTCGGTCTCTCCGATACCGACTACGAAACGTTAAAGCGCGAAGTACAAATCTTCATTAACAGTGGCGGTCTCGTCAAGTTTGACCCACCTATTGATGCGTCCTTGCAGAGCAATGTGTTTGGGGCGAAGTACGCGGTTGAACTGGCAAAAAGCTGTAACGATGCGGTTTTTCTGCATGTATCGACAGCTTATGTTCGTGGGGTTCAACCGGGAAAGGTTCCCGAAGAATTACACCCACCGTACGAAACTTATGCCGAACAGTATCAGGCGGAGAAGGGGGAAGTAATCCCTAGAACCCTTGAAGCCGAAATCGAAGATATCCAACGGTTGAGCGAACAGGTCAGGGATGAAGCAAATCAACCTGAGAAGCTTGATCCATTCCGGCGTGAAGTCCGACGAAATTCAGGTGCTGAAACGGGAGAGAGACTGAACAGGCAAATTGATATCGCACGGGAGAAATGGGTTGAGCAGCGTTTAATTGATGAGGGGTTGAAACGCGCCCATGCGCGTGGTTGGAACGATACCTATACCTATATGAAAGCTCTCGGCGAACAGATGATTACCAAAACGCGGGGAGATCTGTCGACCGCAATTATTCGCCAATCAATTATGGAAAGCAGTCTTGAGGACCCTGAACCGGGTTGGCTCGGTGGTGCGCTGCGCATGGCGGATCCACTTATTGTCGGTTTTGGAAAAGGGCGTTTGCCGGATTTTCCCGGCGATCCGGATAGCATCCTTGATATTATCCCTGCTGATTTCGTTATCAATGCTATTTTAGCGGCGACTGTGCAGACCTATTACCGTCGAGGCATAGAGGTCTATCACGTAGCGAGTGGCGCGCGCAATCCCCTAACTTTTGGCGATATTGTCAATATAACCCACGACTACTTTACGCGACAGCCATTGCTAGATAACGGCAAACCGATACCTGTTCCTGTGTGGAAGTTTCCAGATGAGGCGAAATTTCAGAGTGATTTGCGCGGTAAGATGCGCCTGCTCGACACAGCCAGTCGTTGGCTCAATCGCATTCCATTGAGATGGGCAAAACGGAAGGCCCGCCGAATCGCGGTCAAAAGGAATGCCATTGAGACCCTACTACACTATGTGCAGATTTATGGTCCCTATGTCCGCCTCAGTTTTGAGTTTGAAATCGGCAAGACAGAAGCACTTTACGATTCCCTTTCGCCTTCGGATCAACAGCACTTCAACTTCGACATTTCACGTATTGATTGGCGATATTATCTCCAAGAAGTACACATCCCAGGAATCAAACGACACTTTCTCAAGCTAGGTGACGAATCAGAGAGGCAAAGAATCAGCGAACCGATACCTGAACAGATTGACGAACTGCCGGCAGATTCTTCCGCCTCGGAAAGGGAAGTCAGAGCGCATGACGAACCCGGGGATCAATCTATCAATGAATCCTCTAAACCGTCCCAACAGGATCGGGATTCAGAGCAACTTGAAGCTCAGACAATGATAGACTTGGTTGCCCAACAGGCAGAATCCATTCCGGATAAAATTGCGTTGGAGATGAAACGGGGTGGTGAGTGGGTGCGCTATTCTTACCGCCAACTCTATGAGGTTTCGCGGCAGGTTGCTTTTACGCTGTGGGAACGTGGTTATCGCAAAGGCGATAGGGTAATCCTTTTTGCTGAAAATCAGCCGGAGTGGGGTATCGCTTATTTAGCTGCTGTGCAGATCGGCGTTGTTGTTGTTCCAATTGACCCACAGACCGCTGAAGAAGAGATCTTCGCGCTTTCGGAATATACCGAGGCGAAGGCGATTTTGGCTTCTGAAGCCTGCATCGGTCGTTTACACGACACCCAGATTAAGCCAAGTACGGGATCCGCATCACTGAAGTTCTTGAATATCAATCGTTTCTGCCAACCTTTTGAATGGGGACAGGCGGAGAACTCTGTCCCTACGGAGTCGGAACTTCCCGCGATTCCTGATAATTTCCCCGATGTTGACATCCAGCCAGATACAGTTGCGTCGACCATCTTCACGATGGGTACGACCGTAGATGCACGGGGAGCGATGATCTCGCACAGGGGCTTTATTGCAAACGTTGTTGCTGTTTCAAAGGCATTGCCTCCCGAAGACACGGATCGATTCCTTTCAGTCCTGCCGTTGTACCACGCTCTGGGGTTCTCCTGCAATTTCTTGATGTCGATTTACGCCGGTACAACTATCACATACATCAATAGTTTGAGACCGACCACGATTTTGGCGATCATGCGGGAGACCAAGACCACTGTGGTTATTGGGGTGCCGCGCTTGTTCCAGCTACTGTACGACACGATTAAACGTTATGTTGTACAGTCTCCCGAAGCAATGGAAGCTCCCCTTGATCCAGAGGTTGTCCAAGAGATTCAAGCTGCATTGGGAGGGCATATCCGCGTTCTGGTCAGTGGCGGTGCCGCATTACCGGACGAAGTGTACGATCGATTCATGGAGTTTGGACTAACAATTTATCAAGGCTATGGGATGACGGAAGCCTCTCCTGTGCTGAGTGTGAATCCTCACCACAAAAGCAAGCGGGGGACGGTCGGGCCCGCAGTTCAAGGCGCACAACTCCAGATAATCAATCCTGACGAGGACGGCGTTGGTGAGATTGTTGCAAGCAGCCCAAGTCTGATGCAGGGTTACTATCGGAATGAAGCCGTGACAGCACAGGTCATTCGAGACGGTTTGCTCTATACGGGCGATTTGGGCTACTTTGATGAGGAAGGTTATCTGTGTCTCACCGGACGCAGCAAAGATGTGATTGTGTCTGGTGCCGGTAAAAATATTTACCCAGTCGAGCTTGAAGCACTCTACCGACACAATCCCTTGATTTCAGAGATCTGCGTTGTTGGCATGAGTACAGACAATCTGTTTGAGGCAGCACATGCTGTCATCGTTCCAGTTCGCGATGATAATCGGGATAGGGTTGAGGTTGAGAAAGCCATCCATCAACACATTCAGGAACGCGCCCAAGATTTGCCGACATATCAACACCTCCACACAGTGCACTTTTGGAATACTGAATTGCCCAAGACATCGGGCACACTAGTAAATCGCCAACGTGTTAAAGAGATTTTGCACGAAAAACTCTCCCGGCAGACACAAGAGGCTCCACAGCCCAATCCTGTCAAAGACACTCTGGCTACCGATGGAAACGAGAATCCCTTGAAGTCAACGGTGGCTACTGACACCTCTGCGGGGGTCGAGGAGGTTATTATTTCTGAGCTCAGTCGTTTGGCGCGTCTGCCGGCGGATCAGATCCATTTGAACAGCAACTTAGGGACAGAGCTTGGGCTGGATTCAATGGCACGGGTGGAATTGCTGCTACTGCTAGAATCGAGACTACAACGCTCGATTCCCGATGAGTTGATAGCCAAAATCCAGACAGTTGGCGACGTGACGGAGACAGTCAAAACGTTGCAATCTAAATCCACATCGCCTTCCATTGATGCAGAAACATCTGCCTATATTGAACAATCTGAATCCTCACATTTCTCCGCTACACTTGCAGGGCTATTCCGATTTGGTGTACGGGCGATCTATCGGCATTACTTCTCGATTAAGTGCAATGGACTGGAAAACCTTCCGCGTGAACAGCCGTATATCATCGCTGCCAATCATTCAAGTCACCTCGACACCCTCGCGGTTATGACCGTTTTGGGTGACGAATCCAAACGCCTGAGGGTTCTCGCTGCAAAAGATTACTGGTTTAGCACCCGCTTCAAATCGTGGTTCTCCGGTGAGTTGCTTAAATTCGTACCGTTCGATCGGCATGCTAACTTCTTGCAAGGTCTCCGAATTTCGCAGGAGGTACTGAAACAGAATGAGTGTTTGCTGATCTATCCCGAAGGCACCCGTTCTGTCACCGGGGAACTTCAACCGTTCAAACCCGGGCTCGGCTTGTTGGCTTATGAAACCCGATCCCCGATTATCCCCACTTATATCAACGGGACTTATCACGCACTGCCTAAAGGTAAAAATCTACCGTGTAAGAGCCGCATTCAGGTGACTTTCGGCAAGCCCATTATGCCGCCTAGCAGGCACGAAATGGGGGAGATGGACGCTGCTTCAGGATTGGATCAGGAGACTTACAGAAAACTTGCCGATGCCGTCAGGACTGAGATTGAAGCATTACGAGCAGATTGTGTAGATCGTGAGGCGTAAGATGTCAGCGGAACAGAAAAAAACGGCTGCCTTTTTTGATGTTGATGGCACCATCGTGAGCACAACCATTGTCCACTATTACGTCCAATTCCGTTCCCGTCTGCTTCCTTCCTTTTTACGTCCCTTCTGGCTTGCTTGGTTTGCATTGAAAGTTGTCTACTACTTTTTTCTAGATAAAGTGAGTCGCACAAGATTCAACCTAGTTTTCTATCACAACTATCAAGGATTGGAAGCGGAGCGCGTCAAACAGCTTGCTGGTGAGCAGTTTGAGACTTATGTGCGTTCAAAGTTATTCCCTGCTGCCTTAGATTGTATTCGTGAACACCAAAATCAGAGAGATCTGATTGTGCTTGTGACCGGTTCTCTTGATTTTATCATCCAACCCCTTGCTGATTATCTGCAAGCGGACGCTGCGTTGACCGTACAACTTGAGGAAGCGCACGGAAAATTTACGGGGGAATTGACGACGCCGCCGTTGAGCGAAGCGGAAAAGGTGCGTGCGATCCAAGCTTTCGTCGAACAGCATAATGTTGACCTCGCTGCAAGTTATGCCTATGGCGATAGCCGTGCAGATCTGCCTATGCTACAATGTGTTGGCAATCCTATCGCCGTTAATCCGAGCAAAGGGTTACGACAGGTTGCAATAGAATCGGGGTGGGAAATTAGTGAGTGGACGATCGGCGGCAAGTAGGGGAAAAGTGATAACAGGAAAGCAGGACGACACGAAAACGAGACAACAAGTAAAAACAGAAAGTGTCTGGGTGTGAAAGTGGGCAAGGTCAAAAACGTATAATTGTCTCTTGTTTTTTCACTTTCTCCCTTTCTTTTTGTGGAGGAAATTATGAAAGTTAATCGCTATTTTGAATCACATCACGAACCGAATGACACCATGTTTGTCGAGATCGACAACCGATACCGTTTTACCGGGCGCGGCTCCGATTGGGACAAATTCCGAGGCCATCTGGTTACGGTTATTAAGGATACTATCTCTGATGAAGTTGCTGAGGAATTTGAGAGAAACACGGAGGATTGGGTATCCGCCAGTGCCTAAGATCTGAGAGGATCTCTAGTGGACCAGATTTTCATATTCGACAGAGCGAAAATCGGGGCAGAGTTGGATCGGTTTGTTGACCATGCCCAAACGCTGACAGCACCGAGGGAGCTTTCAACGGCGATCCAAGCGTGGGATACCATTGCGTCTGTCGCCGTTGCGCCGGCACTTCTCGCACAGGCGAATCTGTCGCTTGGGCGGATCTATCGGGAGTGGGATGAACTGTTTACCGCCCAAAGGTTTCTTGCGAGGGCACACGAAGTAGAGCCGGCAGATCCAACAATCCGCTCGGAATTGGAATCCCTCAATCGCCACATCGCTGACGATCAAGCGTCGGTTTTTGATGAAAGAGCGCGAAAAAACAGTGATTCAATCATCTCGCTTTTCCGAATCGCAACGGGACTCAAGCTGCTTGAGATGGACAAGCCGGTACAAGCGTATCCCCTGATGAAGAGTCGTACCAAAATCTACCCGAATGCGGCGGTGGCAAAGCACCTCCTCACAGGCATTATTATTACAGAGGACGAGAAAAATTCGGCAATCGAATTTCTGGAAGCAGGGGAATGGTTGACGAATACGCAACACGAAGTGTACGCTATCACCGATCGCGGATTGTATGCGTTTTATACGGAGTTGGCGAAACTCCACATTGCCAATGAGGCGTATGACGAAGCGGCTGCCTGTTATGAGCAAGCGTATTGGCTCGATGATTCGTCGGCAGATTTGCTGTATCACAAGCTGATTTGTGACGCAAAGTCTCAAGTGTGGCAGGTTGGGCTTGCACTTCTCGATTGGCTTCCCGATGAACTGCCGAGCGGGATCGAGCCGGTGGAGTACAATAGCGCCGCTGCAACCATCTGTGGGCTCGCGTATCAAGCGACACAGGATCCAGCGATTGGAGGGCGCGCTGTCGCAATATGTGAAACTGTCTTAGAGACTGACAGAAGAAATAAAGAAATATCGAACCTACTCAAATCCTTACGCTCTGAAAAATCCCTCCAACCCCACCTACCGGAAGCCAAGTCTAAGAAAAGATGGTGGCACCGGTAAGCACTGCGGTACCGCTCAACTACGCAGTGTCGCGCCTAACTCCCGTTCCAACTGTTCTAAAATCCCGCCGTGAACTCTATCGACAATTTCATCCGTAAGCGTTTCCGTTGTTGAGCGATATTCAATTGCGAATGCCAAACTTTTCTTCCCTTCGGGGACCTGCTCGCCTGTGTAGACATCGAACAGCTGCAACGCAGAGACTAACTCGCCGCCGGCAGCTTTAATGATTTCGGTCGGATGGCTGGCGGGTGTATCCGCATCTAGCACAATCGCGAGATCCCGATTGACACTGGGGTAGATTGGGATGGTCTCAAATTGTTTCATCGGCTCTACCACATTGACCAATCTATCGAAATCGAGTTCAAACAGATAAGCCTTGTGGGGCAGATCATAATTTCCCAGTACCTCCGGGTGGGCTTCACCGAAGACGCATAGTGTTTTATCTTCAATACGGATTTCTGCCCGGCGTCCGGGGTGGAAGGCTGGATGGTTAGTGTGGGTGATGGTATAGTCTGAGCTACCACACTGATCTAGCATACCTTCGACGACCCCTTTGATATCGAAGAAGTCTGCTGGACGGAGCGGATCGCCGTATACACCCGCACCGAGATTACCCGCTATGATGCCTGCGACGCGTTCAGGTTCATTTGGGTATTCATCCGTCTCGCTTGGAATAAAGACTTTGCTGCACTCAAAGAACTGCACATCGTTGATCTGATGGTTCCGGTTGTGCTGGGCGTTTGCAAGCAAGCTAGGAATCAGGGTTGTTCGCATAATCGACTGATCTTCGCTCAATGGATTCGCAATTTGAACCGCTTGGCGGAGCGGATCTGTCGACGCAAGGCGGATGCGATCGAAAACGTTTGGATGATAGAATGCGTAATTCATTGCCTCCATCATACCGCATTGTAGGAGATAGGTTTTCACGTGCTCACGCAGGTTTTCCTTCAGGTCAACTTTTGGTATAGGAATGTCGCCTCTTGGGAGCGTGGTTGGGATATTATCGAAGCCGTAAACACGCGCAATTTCTTCGATTAAATCAACTTCCTGTGCCACGTCGGGGCGGAAGGTGGGGGCTGTAACTTCAAACGTATCGGACACGGCAAAACCAAGGCGAGTCAGGATGTTGCGCATTTCATCCGCGTCAATTTCAGTTCCCAATACAAAGTTGGCACGTTCTGGACGAAGTTTAATGTTGATTGCTTCTCGCTTACCCGGATAGACATCAACAATCCCCGAACAGATTTCTCCACCGGCGATTTCCGTGATGAGGTGTGCCGCCCGATTGAGAGTTGGAATAACACCTTCGGGGTCTGCGCCGCGTTCAAATCGGTGGGAGGCTTCGGTGTGCATACCCAAAACCTTTGACGTTTTCCGAATGCTTGGTGGGTGGAAGTACGCACTTTCAAGCAGCACATCAACTGTCTGATCGGTAATCTCCGAATCGAATCCCCCCATCACACCAGCCAGCGCAACTGGGTTCTCTGCATCGGCAATGACAAGCATGTCGGGAGTCAACTCTCGTTCTTCCGCATCAATTGTTTTCAATTTCTCACCCGGCTTCGCGCGGCGGACAACGATCCGGTTTTCAGTTAGTTGATGGTAATCGAAAGCGTGCAAGGGATGTCCGTATTCCATCAGGACGTAATTGGTAATATCAACGATGTTGTTAATCGTTCCGACACCGATGGCTTCAAGGCGACGCTGTAGCCAAGCGGGCGAAGGCGCGATTTTTACCCCTTGAATAACTCGTGCTGCGTAACGTGGACACAGGTCTGGCGCCTCAATCGTTACGCTGGTGAGATTGTGGATATCTGTCGTTCCCGATGGCACGTTCACTTTGGGCAGCCTGAGTGGATTTCCCGTAGTTACGCCAATTTCCCTAGCGACCCCGATCATACTGAGGCAATCCGGGCGATTGGGTGTGATCTCAAGTTCCAACACAACATCGTCCAAACCGAGAACCTCGACAAGTGGAGCACCAATTTGCGTGTCATCGGGGAGTTCCATCAAGCCTGATGCCTCATCTGAAATCGCTAATTCCTGCTCTGAGCAGAGCATTCCTTGCGATTCCTCGCCCCGGATTTTTGCCCGTTTTATTGTTAACCCGTTGGGCAACTGTGCACCGACGAGCGCGACGGGAGCAACCAACCCTTCACGTGCATTCGGTGCACCACAGACGATTTGCGTGTCTGTGCCAGACCGGACATTGACATTGCATAGCACCAGCTTGTCTGCCTGTGGGTGCTTTTCCACGGTACTGATTCTGCCGACGACCACCCGATCCAGTCCCTCTCCAAGTTGTTTGATGGATTCGATTTCCATACCGAGCATCAGCAAACGCTCCGCTAGTGCTTCGGGGGATAAATCGAAATCGACATATTCTTTTAACCACTTGACACTTACGTTCATGATTCATTCTCCTCCACTGATCCTAAAACTGCTGGGCAAATCGCATATCATTGTCAAACATCAACCGTAGGTCTGGGATGCCGTATTTCAAGGTCGCAATCCGATCGACCCCCATGCCGAACGCAAAGCCGGTAAACTGTTCCGGATCGTAATTGACATAACGGAAGACGTTTGGATGCACCGAGCCTGCTCCCAAGATCTCGAGCCAACCGGTGCCTGAGCAGAGGCGACACCCTCCGCCGTGGCAGGTTGTGCAGGAGATATCAACTTCTGCGCTTGGCTCTGTGAATGGGAAGAAGTGGGGACGGAAACGGGTCCGCGTTCCCTCTCCGAACATCTGTTGCACGAAAGCGTATAGGACACCCTTCAACTCACTGAAAGTGACTTGCTTGGCAACTAGCAAACCTTCGACCTGATGGAACATCGGTGTATGAGAGGCATCGGAATCGCAGCGATACACTCGCCCCGGGACGATAATCCGTATGGGAGGCTTCTGTTTTTCCATGTAGCGGATTTGAACCGGTGAGGTATGTGTCCGCAATAGTAAACTATCAGTGATATAAAACGTATCGTGTGAATCTCTGGCAGGGTGTTCCGCGGGTGTGTTCAGTGCATCGAAATTGTAATATTCATGCTCGACTTCGGGCCCTTCAGCAATCTGGAATCCCATGCCCCGGAAGATTTCTTGAATGCGATCAAAGGTCTGTGTCACCGGATGCTTTTTCCCCAGCTGCGGTGGGCGACCGGGCAGCGTAATATCCACAGCCTCCGTTGCAAGTTGTTGTTCTCGGGCTTGTTGGTTCAGAGTTTTTTCGGCTTGATCAAATGCTTCTGTGAGATTCGCTCGCACTTCATTCGCGAGTTTGCCAACAACCGGTCGCTCCGCTTTGGAAAGTTTCCCCATCCCTCGCATCACTGTGGAGAGCAAACCTCTACGTCCGAAATATTTAATCCGTAGAGATTCTAGTTCGCGCAAGTCGCTTACAGTTTCGAGGTCTGTCAACCCTTTAGTTTCGATTTGCTTCAATTCTTGCTGCATGTTTATCTCCTGTAAAATTGCAAAAAAAAACGCCTATCACCTCGTCCAAGGGACGAAAGTGACAGGCGTCGAGATCTTCCGCGGTACCACCCTTATTGGCAGATATAGCATCTGCCCACTTCATTAGTCGTTTCAATAACGGTGAAACTTCCGGCACGAGCCTAATTGCCACAATCAGCGTTCAACTCGGCGGCTCCAGGATGAAATTCGGCGACTCATTCTAAAGATGCGCTTTCAGCCGGTGACGCATCCTCTCTAATTAGAAGATTTGAACCGCTTACTTTGTCCTTTCATAGCCTTTACGCAAACTCAATTTTATTAGCCTTTCGCGAGTTCCGCAATACGGGCAAATCCAGCCTCATCATGAACAGCGAGGTCAGCGAGGAGCTTGCGATTGAGGTCAATTCCCGCTTTTTTCAATCCGTTCATAAAACGGCTATAAGATAAGCCGTGCATCCGTGCGGCGGCATTGATACGGGCAATCCACAATTGCCGAAATTCCCGTTTCCGCATTCGACGGTGGGCGTAGGCATAATTCCAGCCCTTTTCGACAGCCTCCACCGCAGACCGCCTCAGATTATTGCGGCCGCCGCGATAGCCCTTTGAGTGTTTCATGATTCTTTTGCGGCGTTGGCGACGGACATTACCTGTTTTTACTTTTGGCATTACAATCTCCTTAAAAAACGATATTGACGGCTAACTAGCAACAAGCCCAATGCTTTAGCGTTGGGTCCAAGGGCGTAACTTTAGTTGATTTTCGTAGTAAAATATGGTATAATTCTGATACGTCCTAAAGCGGGATAACTTCACCTCTACACCCTCTGTAGAGTTTCCCGTTCCCTTCAGTGAAGTGAAGGAATTGGACGCTAAGAGGCGAAAACCAAGCCTCGTATCAGGACGGAAAACCAAGTCCGAAAAATCTATACCGTCGCGGCGGGACACGCCGAGACGCTAAACGTCTGTGGAGAATCGGTAAGGCCTTGGCTTTGAAGGCACGACTCGTTGAAGCAGATATACGGCTGGGGTGCCCTTTTGGGCACACCCGTAAGTCCGTCAAAAGAATCCCAATCCTTTAGGTTTGGGAGCGGTCAAAAGCACCTAGTTGGGAAGCAAGCGACGCAGCCTTTTCTCGTTTGTTTCATCTACAAGAGCACTTCTCCTGAGATTTCGCTTCTGCTTCGCCGTTTTTGATATAAATAGGTGATTGGAATAAGCCTTGCGCCTGCGAATTTTTCCACTTCCTGTGATTTTGAAACGCTTGGCTGAACCTTTATGTGTCTTAATTTTTGGCATCCGACTGATGCTCCTCTACTTTTCTGACTTTGGTGTTAAGATCATGAACATAGAGCGGCTTTCCATCCGTGGGGGCGACTCAATCTCGCTGACATCTGCGATATCTGCTGCAAATCGTCGCAGCATTTCCATTCCGAGACTCGTGTGCAACATTTCACGCCCACTGAATCTAACAGTTATTTTGACCTTCCAGCCATTCGATAAAAACTCGCGAGCATGACGCAGCTTGAATTGAAAGTCGTGATCTCCGGTTCTTACAGAGGGGAATTTTATCTCTTTCAGGACAACTTTGACCTGTTTCTTTTTTGCTTCTTTCGCCCGTTTGCTTTTCTCATATTGGAACTTACCGTAGTCCATAATTTTGCAAACTGGGGGATCGGTATTTGGAGAGACTTCCACCAAATCAAGTCCTTCCACCTGTGCACGGTCCAATGCTTCATGAATAGGCATAGGTCCAAGTTTATCGTTTTCGGCAGTGATCAACAAGATCTGCCTTGCCCGGATCTGTCGATTCACTCTATTTTGCTGCTGTTGCGTTTTCTGCTGGTAACGGCGGCCTCTACTTTGAATCTTTGACACCCCTTCTCAATCTGTTGGTGTATATTGTGAAGATCAATTCCTACAATATACAGTGAGTTCCATTTGTTAACCGTGACCTCAGTAAAACGAGTTAAAAGTCGAAGTTTTGTTATGGAATATGATACACTCCTAGATTATTTTAGCACATCCGAGCCTGTGAATGCAAGTGAAAATCCTCTGGTATGGGTTTATTTAACTAATGGGGCCTTATGCTAGTTCCTAAGGCACTGGAAAAGCCAACTCTTTAATCTGTAAAAACGCCTCTTTTTTGCATAGCTGATTGAGATAAATGCCTAGCGTATGAGCGGTGAGTTTGGAGTATAACCGGGTGCATAACCCCCAGAAACTATGAGCATGATTCTTTTGTATATGAAATTGTTCAGTCAATTGCCCATTAACCGTTTCAACTATCTGCCTAATTTCGTTAATCCACCGCTTGGTTTGTCTGGAAATCTGCTGTTTCTGGTTGCGTCGGGGCACCGTTATCAACTTGATACGGTTGAGTTGGTCTAATTGGTCTTTGACTTGGTTGCTAATATAGGCTTTATCCCCTATCACTTGCTTATCTTGGTGTCCAGAGAGCAATTCGTAGCCAACAGACAAATCGGTTGCAGAAGCAGAGGCAAGTTCAAAATCAACAATCACTCCACTTGCGGTGACTAACAGATGAAGTTTATAGCCAAAAATGGTCTGTTTCTTCGACTCTACCCGCCCATAATTGGCACCATAGCATGACCAATCATTTGATGACGAAGGCACCAGATGAAACTGAATGACTGGAATCGGTAAACTATCAATAATACACAGGTTCTCTGACGCTGTTTCAATGTCTGACAAGAGCATCTGTCGAATCCGATTGAGGATTGCCCCCAAATTGCGTCTGCGCCGGTTGAGTCGGGACTGACAAGGCAGTCTAGGGAACAGATGGGGGTGCTGGCTAAAGTCGGATAGCAATTGTGTTTCGATGTCCCACCCCTTACATTCGGCAACCAATATCATAGTGATTAACTCACTATCGCTACATGGGGGAGGGGGGCCTGGGCGTCGGAGTAATGGTTCGAGTTTTATCAGAATGTCATCAACAATGACATAAGTCCATAGACAGAGGTCATCAAAATCGGTTATCATAGGGGTATCCTCCAGTTTTAGATGGGGTATCAAGTTCATCTATAAACAGACTGGAGGACTTTTTAGCTCCCCTTTTTTTACTTCCCATAAAAAAAGGGGAGCTAACTAGCATAAGGCCCTAATGGTGCTAGTTTGCAACTGTTGATACACTCGCCGGACAAAAATCAAGAGTGAAACGTGAAACGTAAAAAAATTGGTTCATGAATGGACTAGTGAACCAATGTACTCTTGAACGATGTAGAAACGACCTCCTCACCAACTCGCACCAAAAATTATTGAGTGTATGGTTTACGATTCAAAAATAATTAACTGTCCAGAGGGTACGTAAAACGATTAGACCGATTCCCATTCCACCGAAGACAAGAATCAGCAGGATACTCACAAACATTGCCAGCCGGATGATTTGTTCTCCCAGTGCGGGTTGCTCGACTGACCAAGCATGCGCCAGCCAAAAGATCAAGGCAACGCTGATAAGAATTAAAATTGATGCTCCCAAAACGTTGAGCAGAAGCCCTGAGAAGTCTACCATCATCATGCTTTCGGTCAAAGAACCGCTCTGCGACCAGTGTTTGATAACACCGATTAGAATCCCAATGAGACTTAGAATGAAAATAAAAAAAACGATTAGTGTTTTTGTGAATGCTGTTTTCATGTTACTCAGAGCGATATAACCTTGCCGGGATTCATGATATTTTGTGGGTCTAGGGACTTTTTGATGGTGTGCATCACGTCAACGCCTAGTCCGTGTTCCTGTTTAAGTGCCTCGATTTTGCCCAAGCCTATGCCGTGTTCACCAGTACAGGTGCCGTCCATCTGGAGCGCATATTCAACGAAAAGTTGACTGAGCCGTTGTGCCTCCTTCAACTCTTCGGGACGGTGGGGGTCGAGAGCGAATACCACGTGGAAATTGCCATCTCCCACGTGCCCAAGCAGCGGTGCAATTAAGCCAGATGTTTGGATTTCCTGCTTGGTTTTCAGGATGCAATCCGCCAAGCGTGAAATGGGAACGCAAACATCCGTAACGTACCCAACGGATCCGGGGCGAAGTGCCAGTGAGGCGTAATAGCTGTCATACCGTGCCTGCCAGAGCCTGTTGCGCTCTTCCTCCCCGGCTGCCCATTGAAAGTCTTCGCCGCCGTGTTCCCGGACAATTGTGCCCACAGTTTGTGCTTGCTCGGTGACTGCTGATTCTGAGCCATGAAATTCAAAAAGGAGCGTTGGCGCGACTTTGTAATCCAAGCCGGAGTAATCATTAACCGCACCCATTTGGATTTCGTCTAGCAACTCTAGTCGAGCCACAGGAATGCCGGATCCAATCACTTGGATGGCTGTGTTTGCCGCTGCTGCAATATCTGAAAACGCACAGACCGCTGCTGAAACAGCCTCCGGTGTCTTCGCCAACTTCAATGTTACTTCTGTAATAATACCCAGCGTCCCTTCCGACCCTACAAATAATCGTGTCAAATCATAGCCGGCGGAGGACTTACGAGCGCGGCCTCCAGTGTGGATGATATTCCCATCGGCGGTGACTACCGTCAATCCCAATACATTCTCTCGCATGGTGCCGTAACGTACCGCAGCATTGCCTGACGCGCGTGTCGCTGCCATGCCGCCCAACGACGCATCTGCCCCCGGATCGACAGGGAAGTAAAGCCCCGTCCCGGTTTCAGAAAGATGCTTGTTGAGTTGGTTCCGTGTGACTCCTGCCTGCACTGTCATATCCATATCGTTCTGACTGACCCGAAGGATTTGGTTCATCTGAGTCAAATCGACACAGATACCCCCGTGGATAGCGACGACCGCCCCCTCAACTCCGGTCCCTGTACCGAACGGAATAATCGGAACCGAATACTGGGCGCAGATTTTCACGATTTGGGAGACTTCAGTGTTAGTGTGGGGGAATGCGACGGCATGCGGCAGGTGGGGTAGGTGATGAGAAACATCCTTCGCATGATCCTCCCGAATATCTTTCGCGGTGGTCAGACGGTCACCTAGTAAACTGTGTAACTCGTCGAACGATTCAGGGCTCATAGCGGTATTCTGATGATGTTGTGCGGCTGCATGACTACTCATTCTCTCTCTTCCTCATACATCGTGGGGGAATACATCGTGGGGGACCCCCCTCTCGTTTTATCCTATGAACCGGAGATTGGGACATGCCAATCATCGGGATGCGGTTTCGGAAGTCGGATGGTCAAGTCTTTACGTTGGGCGTGTACGCGATACGCCAAAGAGTTCCTCTAACTTCTCCCGCACTTCAGTGAGCAGGTTTGGACTAGGTGGAGGATTCGGCGGTCCGAGTAGGTTGTTGGGATACAGTCCTTGAAGTTGTACTGTTGACTTCATTACCCCCAGCCAGTTCTTGTCAATTGCCCATTTGAGCCAAGGCTCTTCATAGCGGTAAACTATCTCCCATGCTTGAGCGTAGTCTCCTTCAACTAGCAATTGATAAAATTGCAAGGCGATATCGGGGCGGAAAGGCGCGATGGGACATAGGTAGGCAGGCGATCCAATCTGGTGTCCGAACACGAAGTTGCGCATTTGTCCGCCGCTGATCACGCCAAAACCCTTATTCTTTGTGGCGCGAACCAAGTCGTAATAGTCATAAAAGGGATGTGCATCGTTCTTCATGCCAACGATGTTGGGACGTTGTGCCAATTCCGCGACGACCTCCACGGGGAATGGTGGTGGTGCAACGCCCCAGAGCAATAACGGTATGTCGGACGCATCTTCAATCAGGTCGAAGTATCGGACCAACGCCTCTCCTGTCTTGGGCAGCCAAGGGTTAATTTGCACCTTGACAGCATCAACGCCAACGGCGTCAGCGTGTTTCAGAAAATCGCGGGTCTTCGCTGGTTTCCAGTAACTGGTAGATGCAATGCAGAGCGAGCGTCCGTCGTTGGCAGACGCAACGGTTCCTGTTAATTCCCAGAGTTCTTCATCGCTGATGCTTGCAAATTCGCTGCTCCCGTAAGTGAGCAAAAGCACAGGGGTATTCTCTTCACATAGCCAGTTGACATACGCTCCGACAGCGTCGTAGTTGATTGTGCCATCTACGTTGAAACAGACATTGATGGGGACTACCGGTCCTTTCATACGTTCTAATACTTGTGCAGCTCTGTCCATGATTAAGCCTCCAGCGGCAATATGCAAATGCAAATAAGGTGTTTCTACCATCCCGCTTGTTTGAGAAACTCTAACGCCATAAGCGTATGCCCTTCCGGATTTGGATGAACGCCATCTTGGGTTGTCCACAACGCTCCCGGCCGCGCAGCCACCGCTCGGTCAAACGCTTCGTTTGTACGTATCAATCGGGCGTTAAACTCGTCCGCGAGCCGATGGATAATCTCATTATAAGCATCAACGTCTAACGGGCGGGGTTGGGGGACGTCTTCCTCAATATAAAAAGTCTCGAATATAAAAAGTCCTGCGCCCAATTCATCCTTCGCACGAGTAAGGATACGCCGATAGCACATCTCCCATTCGGGGAGATATGTTTCGTTTGGAATATCTGCCCCAAGTTGCCGTGACGCATTATTGATGCCAATCTTCACTGACAACCAGTCCGGTTTTTCGGCGATAACATCTGTATCCCACCGTGCTTCAAGTCCTTCGACGATATCGCCGCCGATGCCTTTATTGACATACTCAATGCGACGCTCCGGATATTTTGCGGTGATTAGTTCCGTTACCTTTTTCACATAACCGTTCCCAAGTGGCGCGTGGTCGCCGCGCCGCCCGCAGTCGGTGATACTATCACCAATAAAAAGTACCTTTTCACCCGATTGAAACAGTAGGTTGCTCATCGGTTTCCTCTCACTTCGGTCTCACTCGTCCGTGGTCGAAACTATAGTTTTGCAAGGGAATTGCTGCAATAGAGACAGATCTTGTGTCCCGATCCGATCAGAAGCAACCACAAGTTTCTTAATCCCGATCTATCGGGGGGTTGCCTCTACCATACAATTGTAGAGGATGGTGCACGGTCTGTCAAGACAAACTGAATTACCAAGCCGTTAAAAAAATCTCAATATTTGTCACATTTTTGTTGTGTTATGCGTTTGGTTTAGTAGAGGAATTGCAGGTGCCATCTTCATGTTTCATTCCGGTTGACATAGATGCGACACCGTGATATAATCTTCACATCAAACTTGATTTTTTGGGAGTATAGTATGCCTCGAAAGAGAACGATTGCTTTAACGGTGAGTCAAATTGCTTTAGGTGGTTCTATCGGTTTGGCGAGCGGATGGCTTTGCCGCTTGATTGTCGAGCTGCTCTTATGGAAAGGCTTAATCGGTGACCGTGTTCAGCACGGTTTTTGGGTAAGTTTACTCCTGCTTATTTCCTTTGGTGTGACATACGGGAGTGCTCTCGCTGGTGTTGCTGAAGGCGTTATCTTTGCCGGACGTCGCTTTGGCGTTAGTATAGACCGCAAGCGCACGTATCAAGGTGCGTTCCTTGGTGCTCCTGCGATAGTAGCGTTGATGTCACTGCTGAATATCCACTGGGAAGCATTGGTCGCCTCGAATTTGCTGTTCTACATACTCCTAAATGTAGCGCAATTACTTGCCCTTATCATATCTCTGCCCCTTCGCATTTTGCTAGCGGTAAAATGCCCTCCCGAGCTCTTGTACATCGTTGCGGCACCAATTGGCGCAATCCTTGGCTACCGGCTTAGTGTGGAGCGGAGACGAACAGCGTTGACTGAGCTCTAGCCCAAGTCTAGGCCGTCTAAAGTTTCAATCGCCATGCAATAGCGTGCCGGTGTGTGGCGGAACACCCGATGAATTGGAGAATCACCCAAATATGGAATATTTCGACCCGTTTGATGATAAACCAAGATGTGAATGTGGGGTGTTCGGCATTTTGGGACACCCTAGGGCGGTTGAATTCACTTACTTGGGTTTACGCGCCCTTCAGCACCGCGGTCAGGAAAGTGCAGGAATTGTTGCCGCAGACGACAATGCGTTCACATATCATCATGGTATGGGACTTGTTGCGAATATCTTTGATTCGGATACCTTGGGAAAGCTGGAGGGCAACCTTGCGCTGGGACACAACCGTTATTCGACAGCCGGGCATAGCACCCTTCAGAACGCCCAGCCGCTGGTGCGGGAATACAAGCGGGGTACCCTCGCGATTGCACACAATGGAAATCTTGTGAATGCCCAGCGTATCCGTAGTGACCTTGAGGATGCTGGTTCAATTTTTAGCACGACTTCCGATACAGAGGTTATCGCTCACCTCATTGCCCGTTCCCGACAGACGCTGCTGGAAGATCGTATCTTGGATGCGCTCAAAGAGATTCGCGGTGCGTATTCACTTGTCTTCATGGGAAGATCTATCTTGATCGGCGTGCGAGATATTTACGGTTTCCGTCCGCTCTGGTTAGGTCGCGCTGGTGATGCCTATGTTCTCACTTCTGAAACGTGCGCTTTCGATGTCATTGGAGCGGAGCCAATCCGTGAGATTAGCCCCGGCGAAATGGTTATTATTACCGATACGGATAAAGAACCGAAATCGTTTATGTTTGGGCAAACGTTACCCCATCTGTCACAATGTATCTTTGAGTATATTTATCTCTCACGTCCAGACAGTGTTGTATTTGGTGAATTGGTTAACCGCCCAAGACGTGAACTTGGTAGGCAGCTGGCACGTGAGTGCTCCGCAGTAGCAGATATCGTCATCCCTGTACCGGATTCGGCAACCCTTTCTGCATTGGGATATTCAGAAGAATCGGGTATTCCGTTTGATGTGGGACTCTACCGAAACTCCTACGTGGGACGCGCTTTTATGAACCCTTCACAAGAGGTTCGTGAACTGATGGTCAAGGTGAAATTGAACCCGATTCGTGATGTGCTTGAAGGCAAGCGCGTTGTGGTGGTTGATGATTCGATTATGCGGGGAACTGAGAGCCGAAAGTTTGTAAAGATGCTTCGTCAGGGCGGTGCTACAGAAGTCCATGTCCGTATCGCTTCTCCGCCGAATAAATTCCCCTGTTTTTACGGTATTGATACCCCTACCCGCAAAGAGCTGATTGCTAGTTCACACACCATCGAAGAAACGTGCAAATACATCCGTGCAGATAGCTTGGGATACCTCAGTATTGAAGGCATGCTCAAGAGTATGAAGTCGCCCGAAGATTTTTGCACGGCTTGTTTTGATGGAAACTATCCAGTTGAATTTAGTGGGCAATTGACGTCACAACTCCCCATTACTTTTATGAATGAGGGGGATTAATGGTTGCAGAGGGAACCATTCCGAAGGAGTAATCCAATGCAGAACAGATTAAGAAGAGAGCGGTCTGGATCTTCCCACCCTTTTCAAAACGTCCGGCGAGGCTTATCCACATCGCAGGGTCGATTCACCTTTTACGCCATCATTTTATGCGCGGTTCTTGGCATAGTGGTATACCAACCGGCGATCTTGCTGGTTCGAAAACTGAGTCCAACAGTTACTCCACAGATCGCTGCAGAGCATGCAATGTTAATCACTGTTGGATTATGTATTGTGGTATTGGTCGTTTCCCTGTTAAAGATGGATAAGATAATGACTCTCATTGGCAACCGACGCTTGGAATCGTTTAATCAACGTATGGAAAAACGGAAGGGATCTGACAACTCTGATGTCTGAGCAAGGATTAACATACGCTAGTGCAGGCGTTTCCATTGACGCACAAGAGGACGCTCTGAAACGCTTGAAACCCCTTCTCCAATCGACTCACCGCCCAGAAGTCTTAAGCGAGGTCGGCAATTTCGGGGGGTTGTTTGCACTCGGTGAATACGAAAAGCCGGTCTTGGTGTCTAGCACTGACAGCGTTGGCACAAAGCTCAAGGTTGCCTTTATGACGGGACGGCACGATATGGTTGGGTTCGATATTGTGGCGCACTGCGGAAATGATATCCTTGTTCAAGGGGCGGAACCGCTTTTTTTCCTGGATTACATTGGCACAAGTAAACTCCATCCTGAAGTCATTGAGCAGATTGTGAGTGGCGTGGCGGCGGGCTGCCGGGAAATCGGCTGCGCGCTAATCGGCGGGGAAATCGCGGAGCTACCGGAACTCTACACGATGGGTGAATATGACCTCGCTGGTACAATTGTCGGTGTGGTCGAGAAGTCGCAATTAATCACGGGCGGCAGGATTGCGCCAGGGGATGTCTTGGTTGGCTTGGGTTCACTTGGCTTGCACACAAACGGTTTTTCGCTTGCTCGGCGAATCGTGTTTGAGGTCTGCGGCTATGAAGTCGATCGGTACATCCCTGAGCTCGGTACAACGATTGGCTCGGAGTTACTTGCGTACCATAAAAGTTATGTGAAGAGTGTCCTTGCCCTACGGGAGCGTTGCGATATTAAAGGCATCGCCCACATTACAGGTGGTGGGTTGTCAGATAACATCATCCGCATTCTTCCTCTGAATTGCTGTGCAGAGGTTCGGAAGGGCACTTGGGAGATACCGCCAGTCTTTCCCTTTCTTCAGGAGAAAGGTGGCGTAGATGAAGCCGAGATGTACCATGTTTTCAACATGGGTGTTGGCATGGTAGTTGTGCTACCACCGAGTCAGATTGATACGGCGATTGCTTCGCTCCGAGAGTTGGGTGAATCACCTTCTCTGATTGGTGAAATTATCCATGGAGAAAAGTGTGTCCGAATTATCTGAAAACCTCTCAATTAAGCAGAGGCTGGGGTAATGTTCCTCCCACCGTTTTTCTGCTATCACTTCAACACACCTGCCGGATTTTTCTCCACAAAATCTTCCGTGCACCGGTTCCCAAGTCACCCAAAATATGGTGACTTCCCCTCAACTCCAATTTCCGATCCGTCAACATTAAAAAAACCGTGCGAAGTTTGTAAAGCTTCGCACGGACAAGATCCGTGTTAAGGCAACCGCGCCTCAATACGATTTACATCCTGTGTCACTTGATCAAACTGTTGAATCGACCTCAACAGTGCGCTTACCACTTTGTCTTGGTAAGTAGGAGAGCTGAGTTTTTTATACTCCGCTTTGTTTGTTAAATATCCTAATTCGACCAAAAAGGCTGGCATATTGGTATCGACAAGGACACGGAAAGGTGCTCGTCTGACCATTTTGTCCGGAGCACTTCGATTCCGATTTCGCGCGCCGAGGTGGGACACAAGCATAGATTGTACAATACGGGCGGCTTCCCAGCTATATTTTTCGACGCCTCTTTTATATAGGTTGCTGATGATAAAATTGACGGGGCTAACGATCTCTTTATCATTTTCCCATTTGGCTAATTCTTCTGCGAATTTATCGGTCGCTTTTAAGTTAAAGATATAACTCTCTAATCCATGAACACGGGAATTGGGATGTGAGTTACAGTGGATGCTGATAAACAGAGTCTGGCTAGATGGGAATTGATTGGCAAAATGGGCGCGGTCTGTTAATGAGATCCAATGGTCTCCCGATCGGGTGAGGTAAACGTCATATGTCGTTTTTTCCCGAATCAGTGCTGCCAATTTGCGGGTAATTGTCAAGTTAATATCCTTTTCATCTTCGCGCCCTGGACCGGCATTGCCGGGGTCCCTGCCTCCGTGTCCAGCATCGAGCACAATGGTACTTAGACGAAATGGAGATTTTATTTTAGTTGTAGGTTGGGCAGATTTAGACGCACTTACTGATAACCCCGTGGTAGATACAGACAAGAATAGTATCGCCACAAGGATGAGCGATTTCTGTATTACGGTCATCTTTCCTCTCCAAGCTAGATTTTAATAAATCGGTATGCTGCGCCTAACGTAAGATTTTTTGGATTGGTTTCATGAGAACGCGTATAAATAAAAAAATAATATTTTTAGCTATAAATACAAATGTTCCATTGATAGAGGAGGTGCATCGGGAAAATCAGATCGCGCAATACTAATATTGGGTTGGGTTCGGACTGAGCCATCGCACTATACGTCGGTGGGTAAAAGAATTTTTGGTGTGTGCAGCGACGGAAATTTAGGACCGACCCGAACCAGAAGGGGGTTCTTCCTCGGGGGCATCGTCGGGAGAAGGAGATGGAATGTAAAGAACGAGCCTGCAACTTCCACAGTGGATGAGTTTCTCATACTTACGAGTTTCCTGTAACGTTTGCGGTGGAATCGTGAGATGGCAACTGCCGCACGCATTTTCAACAACCAATGAAACCAGACCTTGGCGATAACGCTTGAACCGGGCTTGATACTGATCCATCAATCCCGAATCAATTTGGTGGGCAAAGTCTTGTTGCTTGCCTCGCCATTTTACAATTGCTGCTTTAAGATCTTTTGCTTCCTGCCCATATTCGGTTTTTTGTGCGTTATGTTTTTTCTGTTCGGCATTGAATGCCTTTTGTTGTTGAACAAGCTCTTCGTTGAGTTGATCTATTCGCAACATTGCCGATAAAATCTCATCTTCTATTTCCGCTTCCTTTGCTCGGATAAAACTAATTTCTTTATCCAATGCTTGGTATTCTTTGTTGCTCTTTACCTCCCGCAACTGTGCTTGATATTTACTACGCTGCTCGCCCTCCATTTCAAGTTCTGACGTTTTGGACCGCTGCAATTTTTCTGCCTCAACCAGTTGCGCTTGTTTCTCCTGTAGCTTTTGTTGATGGAGCTGAAGCTGTGCCTCTGCCTTCTCGATCTTGAGTGGAACTGACTTGAGTTTATTATCCAGCTTCAAGATTTCGGCGTCAATCTGCTGAAACTCGTACAACAATCGTAACTGTTCCTGCAAGTCGAGATTAGGCATAACTTTCAGGCTCCTGTTCTGCAAGAAAGGCGAGGAAGATCCCCAACTGATATAGTAAGATAAGTGGAATCGCCATTAATAACATAGACAATACATCCGCCGGCGTCAACAGCGCCGCTGCAACAAAGATAAACATAACGGCATATCGTTGTCGTTCTCGGAAGCCTTGGGCGTTAATGACACCGATTCGTGACAGAAAGGCCATGACAATCGGAAGTTCAAACGCAATGCCGAAGGCTAGTAGCATACCGGCTGCAAAACCCACATACTTATCAATGCTCCATAGGTTGCCGACACCCGAATCAAAGAAGAGTCCGGCGGCAAATTGGACGACAACAGGTAGGACGATAAAGTAGGCAAATACTACCCCAACAAGGAAGAAGGAAACAATAGTTAAAAATAGAGGGAGCGCGAACTTCCTCTCCTGTTGTGTTAAGGCAGGGAAAATAAACGCCCATGCCTGATAGAGCACAATGGGCGATGCGAGCAATAGTCCAAAAGTAACCACGATCTTGAGAAAAGCCATGATGGCTTCGCCGGGTCCGGCTTTATTAAGTTGGACCGTGCTCGCTGCTCTTGCTCTCAGGTCAATCGACAGGAACGCCATGAATGAGCCATCTGTCCCCACGATTCCATCTATCCAATTCGCCAATTGTGCGTTGAGAGGTATGTCAACGGGTCGCTGTATAATTTCCACTGCCTGCTTCTTGAACCACAGGCTTATAAATAGACATATTGCGATCGCAATGAGGGAGATGATAATCCGTCGGCGGAGCTCTTCAAGATGATCCAAAAAAGACATTGACATATCAGAAGCCATGCTAATAACTAAACCGTCTTATTCGCAGATTTGGTCGAATCCTGCTCATTTTCATCAATTGATTCGACAATGTCGTTTTGAATCTCTTTGCCGGCGTTCCTAAATTCCCGAATCGCCTTTCCAAGTGAACGGCCCATATCTGGTAAACGCTTGGGACCGAAAACCACAAGTGCAATGACGAGAATAATAATCAGTTCCATTGGACCAATTGGCATGATGATTCCTCCCAAAAAATGAAGTTATGGTGCTGAAGGTCTACGGTGTCTCACTATTTTAAGCTGCCCTGACCTCAAACATTGATATTATACTGTATGCCTTTCGGAATTGCAATCGTTTTGTCGTGGACAATGGAAGTTTCTGCCCTGCTTAATCCGGGCTTCCAAATCCAACGGGAATAGGCACAGGGCACCCAATTTACAGATTGGGGCTTTAGCCCGTAAAGCCCAAGCCTTTAGACTTGGGATATAAGCTGTGCTTTAGCCGTTTTTTTTATTAACACTGGAGCTAAAACATGATATAATTATGGTGGCTCTCGTGGGGGGAATTCCGCACCACCGCTAGGTGGTGCCTCCCACAGCCTACGGAACAGGATATGAAAGCCAGAAAGCCGACTCCATGAAAACCTACAAGTTCAAGTTGTATTCCAATCACGGCAACCGCGAGTTGCATAAAACGATTGAAGGACATGCTTCTGTGTGGAATCACTGTATCGCGCTCCAGCGTCGCTACTATGCTATGTGCGGCAAATATATCAGTAAGTTTCGGTTGATGAGGCACATCACCACCCTGAAGCGTGTGCCTCGGTTCGCCCATTGGCATCAACTGCCAAGCCAAGCGATACAGGACGTAGTAGGTCGCATAGATAAAGGCTACCAGGTAATGTTTGAAGCCCGTGCATCAGGAAAGAAATGGGGCAGGCCCCGTTTCAAGCCTCGCCGTAAATACAAATCGTTCACCTTGACACAGGCAGGCTGGTCGCTTCTATCTGGCAATCAAATCAAAATCGGCAATCGTGTCTACCGGTATTTCCAATCCCGTGACATAGAAGGCAATCCCAAACGTTGCACGGTTAAGCGGGATGCCGTCGGTGATGTCTACATCTGTGTTCTGACTGACCACGAAGATGCGGACCTGAATCGAGCCATGACGGGTAAAATCGCAGGTTTCGATTTCGGTCTGAAACGCTATCTGACAGGGTCAAACGGGCACGACATAGAATCGCCTCAGTTTTTCAAACGGAGTCTCAACGCTATCAAACGCGCCAGTCGCAAACACAGTACCAAGCGGAAAGGGTCAACCAATCGGCAACGGGCACGGCTGAATCTGGCGCGTAAGCACCGCACGATTGAACGTCAACGGACCGACTTCCACTATGAGTTAGCCCACCAACTGACAGACGAATATGACGAGATTCGACTCGAGGACTTGAACCTGCAAGGCATGAAAGCCCTCTGGGGTCGTAAGGTCAGCGATCTGGGGTTCGCCGATTTCGTCCTGAAGCTGGTGTATATCGCCCAAAAGAAGGGCGTCACAATCACTTTCATAGACAAGTGGTATCCGTCGAGTAAGACCTGTTCGGTCTGTGGTGCTGTGAATGAAGCGTTGAACCTCCGTGATAGGACGTGGCAGTGTCCGAACTGCCATACACAGTTGGATAGAGATCGCAATGCCGCGATCAATATCTATAGGGTTGGGGCATCAACCCTTGCTGGAGAGGACGTAAGTCCCGGTTCGCCGGGCTATCCTTGTTGATAGCACAATTCGAGACCTGAAGGAACAGGCGAGAAGCCCAATCCTTCAGGTTTGGGAGTATGTCACCAGATAAACCGATACATCGGCTTTTCTAACAACACACCAATCAGTGCCCACGCGCCGCCAACAAGAAATTCACCCAGTATCAATCCGAGAAAGAATGGTGCTAGATTACGAAACGTCTTTAAGCCGCCAAAGCGCAGGATGCACCACTTAATCACCCAACTGATGAACACCGAAAACCAGAAAAAATTGACAGCCCATGTGCCGGAGATGCCGTATCCGATTGGGTATAGGGGCCACCAAACAAAGCGTGTGCGCACAGCGGTAAGCAGGAAGGTGAAGACCATCCCGAAGCACATCGCTAAGATCGACAAAACATCAACAGGTGCTGGGTTGGTAAGCCAGCTTTGGGTGCGTCGAAAGATAGATCCATACCACACCTCCCATGCGCCGGACTTATAGCCGATGTGCAGTGAGAACCAGAACGAAGCCAATGGACTGAGAACGACTGCAAGCAGTATGGCGTATCCGACACGACGTGACGATACCCCCGTACGTTCTGCGAGTTTTAATGCTTCTAGCTGGTGCGGCATGGCATTGCCCCGATAGGCGCGATTGAAGCAATACACAAGCGAAAACAGGCTGAGACTTCTCGCTCCTAGTCGGCGCATACCGAACATCTTTGGCAGTAGCACATCGGGTCCCATAGCACGCAGGTCGTGGATGGGCGGTCCTAACTCCGCACGGATGCGGGTGATGACCGTTACCGTTGTGAAATGGATAACCAAAACGAGAACCGCAACCCAGAGTGGTAGTCCTGCTGCCGCCCAAAAACCGACCAACAGCATGAAGCCAACGATTAGACCGAGTACAGCGGTGCGATAGGAGATTGGCTCGTTAGCTTCGACCCCTCTTTCTGATGGATCCTCCCGTTCTGATTCCTTGCTTTGGAAGCTAGAAAGCCTATGAGGGGAGGGACCTCGCCATGCGCTTACGAGCACAGTTCGTAAATGCCGCCGCGCTCCCCATAACGTGAGAATCAGTACGCCAACGCAGACGCCAAACGACTGATCAAAGATGAAGGGAAAGCCGGCGATATGCTGAAGACCAAAGATGCTCCCTATGATCATTTCAAACTTCCAGAAGACGTAGAAGAACCAGAAAGTGAAGGAGAGACCGAGAGGTATGAAATATCCCATCCCAATGGCGAAGGGGAAGATAACGATCGGTGTCCAACCGATAGCGTTCCACGGTTTTGTGGTAAAAAATGGGTGCAGGTCAAAGAATTCACCACCGAGCCCGGGGATAACAGGAAACAGGAAATGTAGCCCGTTGATGAGATCCATGCCGCCGGCGAGAATGAATCCTGCCCACATTAACCGATTCCGAAAGAAGTCCGTTGTGGTCATTTGCTGTGGGAGCTCGATAATCGGATAGCTGAGCCGTTCTGCCTCGATCCACTGTTTCCGAAGGATGGCGTTGATGCAGAAAGCAGTGAAAAGGAGAACGATAATAAACCCTGACCACGCAATGACTGGCTTCCACCATAACTGAAGATTTTCAGCGAGGTAAAGGCTGGATTCCCCAACAAAATAGGGAGTGATCCTGTTTTTGTCGGTCAATGCCAACCAATCGGGGAGGTAGCGGTGAAACAGTGCCGCCCATTCGTTTTCCTCGTTTGACAGCCAGCCAACGACCGCGATATTGGTCACAACGACTTGGAACAGGTCATGCCCGCCGATTGCGGAGGCGACGGAGAGCATTGCGTAGAGTGTCAACAATTCGCCCTGTGTCAATGCTAGGTGTGGCGAAAACCGAGCGAGCCAAAAGTTCACTACCACCACAAACACGAAAATGAAAATCACATTGAAGAAGAGCGACATGGTCGTTGGGAGGCCTTGTTCCCACCGCAACATCGCAAATAACCAGTAGTTGTTGAGAAGGATGAGTCCTAGACCGAGCCAGATCACGCTCCAACGGATCTGTGGTTGCTGGGGTTGGGGGGACGAATATTGGGCTTGGGGGTTCAATGCGATTTCTTTCGGGCTTATACCATTTCTCATAGGCAGGGCTATCGAAGACAGAAACCTCTTGAGAATACGTTCCTTGTGGATTATAATATCTGATATGATCAATGAGCGAACATTGCGTCGAGCCCTCAAAGCTATATTATAGCTGTCTCGCTTGCATTGTCAACCTTTTATAGGGAAGGTCACCCGAATAGAAGATATCGTGGGTTCCCGTGTATTAAGTGGACACCAATTTTCGCACACAAGACCTGTTAAGTCTCAGAAATCGGCAACCCTGAAATTATAGAAGCTGAAGTTAGGTAGTTACTTCATGTCACTCATCACTCATCACGCATCACGTTTCACGCAGGAGGTATCGTCATTGAAGCCGAAAATTTTTATTACCCGTCCGATCCCAGAAAAAGCCTTGGAAATGATCGAGGCAGAATGTGAAGTCGATATATGGCATACGAGTGAAATTCTGCCCCCGACCGCGGACCGGCTGCCGGGGCTTGATGGTCTAGTCACTTATAGTCACGAACCGGTAACAGCAGAAATGATCGCCAGTGCGCCGAATCTTAAGGTAATTTCCAATGTCGGTGTTGGATATAATCACATTGACGCGGAGGCAGCGAGGGCACTGGGCGTTGCGGTTGGCAACACGCCCGGTGTGTTGAGCGAAACCACCGCCGATACGACCTTTGCACAACTCCTTGCAGCGGCACGACACCTCGTCCCCGCCGGTGTCTACGTTCAGGAAAAACGTTGGACGTGCTACGATCCGAATATCTTCCACGGATACGACGTGCATCACGCAACACTTGGCATCATCGGCATGGGCAGAATCGGTTATGAGGTCGCCAAAAGGGCGTTGGGATTTGATATGCGGGTTCTGTATTACAAACGGAATCGCCGCGAGGACTGGGAAGCGGAGTTGGGGGTTGAATACGCCAGCTTTGATCGCGTGCTCGAAGAATCTGACTTTATAACCCTGCATGTCCCGATGACGCCGGAGACCCATCATCTGATTGGCAAGGCAGAGTTTCAAAAGATGAAGCCGACGGCAATCCTTGTGAATATTGCGCGGGGACCGGTGGTGGATCCGGTGGCACTATACGAGGCGTTAAAGACCGGGGAAATCGCGCGCGCTGCACTTGATGTGACAGATCCAGAACCCATCCCGACAGACGATCCACTGCTGACGCTCGACAATGCCCTCATCTTCCCGCACCTCGGTAGTTCGACCTTACAGACTCGTACACGGATGGCAACGATGGCGGCTGAGAACCTACTGGCTGGGTTAAAGGGGGAGCCGCTACCCTATTCTGTGTTTGGCTAAAAATCAGGGAGATTTACGACTTGTGGTTTATTCAAAATTGGATCGGACACAGTTAAAGATTCTACCGTTAGTTGAGCGGGAACATAAGATGACGGTTGCAGACATCTATCCGCTGGACGCGGAGACGCCGCCGTATGAAAACGACGATTTGCGGATAGTGGCGGATCGGATAATTCAAGCCCATCGGAGTGGTAAACAGGTGATATGGATGATGGGTGCACATGTCATGAGGCGGGGCAATTCGCGCTATATCATCGATCTGATGGAGCGCGGCGTCCTCACACATTTGGCAACGAACGGTGCCGGTGCCATCCACGATTTTGAACTCGCACTGATCGGTGCGACACTGGAGGATGTGGAGCGGTATATCTGGGATGGGAAGTTTGGTAACTGGGAGGAGACCGGACGTTACATTAACGACGCAATCACCCGCGGCTATAGCGACAAAATCGGCTTCGGTGAGGTGATTGGTCGGTTCATTCAAGATGGAGAGGGCGGCGTCAAGTTTCCGCACCGAGAGGTTAGCATGTTTGCAGCGGCATACCGTTTGGGGGTTCCGATAACTGTACATAAAGGGATTGGCTACGACATCATCGATCAACACCCCGCCGCCGATTACGCCGCGATGGGCTACACAACCGGCGAGGATTTCCTGCGCTTTGCCCACAGCGTCTCGAAATTGGAGGGAGGCGTGTTTCTGAACTTAGGTTCTGCGGTGATGGGACCGGAGGTCTATCTCAAAAGTCTGTCGATGGCGCGAAACATCGCCGCCCAGCGCGGGGAGGAGATCAGGCGTTTCACCACAGCGAACTTTGATCTAATAGAATTCTCCGATTTCCGGGAGGAAGGCAGTCCGACGGATGCCCACTACTACCACCGTCCCAAGAAGACAATCCTAGTCCGCACTGTGAAAGATGGCGGCGAGAGTTACCATATTTCCGGGGATTTTGATCGCACCGTTCCGAAGTTATATTCCCTCATCGCAGAGGCTTTGATCTAGCCCGTTTGACCTGTATGGACGATAATACTTCATTGCCAATCAAAAATGGCTTAATCCCATCCTTTTGAAAGTGCCGCGTAAAAATGGCATGACACATCTAAATTTCCATTTCCTAAGAATTCACGCATCTCACGTTTCCTGCCTAAAGCTGTTTTACATACCCATCTTTCTGATCTGTATTGGCTGCGCCGGAAGCAGCAGTAGGGACCGGGGTACAGTTTCGATCGCCGATCTGAGAGCGCAGCTGCAGCCCTTGGAACGGATTGGTGTCTATGCCGGTTTCGATCTAAAAGCACACATACTTTACATGGGGAATGACTCCATAGAACGCTGGCTGCGTTTGGATCAAGGAGGACACAAGATTCAGACTATCCGCTATGCTCGCAAACCATCAGGACAAAACTATGTGGATCGAGCGAGCGAAGAATTTCGGTTTCGGGTTGGGGAAATGGTTTTTTCTGGGGATAGCAACCTGCTGACTTACAGCGATTATCAAATTGTCCAGAAAATTGGTGGGAGCAAGCGAATTACGATTCAATTCACTTATAATTCCGACGCTGAAGCGCAACCGACTTTTTATCTGTGGGTTCACTACGAGATTTATCCGGATCTGCCGGTAATTCGCAAATGGCTGACTATTCAGAATCTGACGGATTCAGCCTTTTTTGTGGAGGATATGATAATTGAGTCTCTACCTCTGTTCGCGGGACAGGGGGACAGTCTTCAAATCTGGCAGTGCGGAATTTCGGGAGTAGCAGAGGAGCCGCTGCCAACGCCTTGGGAAGGGGGTACATCGGAGACGTTTATTCTGGTGGGTGATACCAGCATTAATGGTGGTGTGGTGCTAGGGAATGAGAGCGCAGGTCTCCTCAAATATTACACGGTCTATTCAGACCGAGGGACTGTGTCGATTGGTTTAAGACCAACGACGGCTCTCAATGGGACTGAAATCCGAGTGCCGCCGGGGCAGTCGATGGATAGCCCCAAAGTCTGGACGATGCTTGTTGAAGGTGATCTCCAAGCTACGATTGAAGGAATCTCACAGGATGCCTCGGCATATGTGCCACCATATTCTAAAGATGCGAGGCTACAAATCCCTGAAATTCAATGGATAGTGCTGAAAACTGGATGGGAGGAATCAATAGAGTCGATGCGCCCCGGAGATTTAGTTGCTCTCGATTATGACTGGAACATCGAAGATCTACAGATGGTAAAACAGATAAGTCAACGAGTGCATGAAGGTGGGGGTAAGTTCGGGATCCGTTTCCCAATTGCTGAGATTCACTCCTCCATTTTAGATCGTCCGGAGTGGTGCTTGGCACCGGTGCCGGTGTTCCAGTGGAAGGCAGTGCCGGAAAGTCACGATGCACACAGAGAAGGGGAACAAAACGAGGGGGAAGCGCAGCAGTCCACAACTCACGAAGCAGCCCCGGTAGTTTATTGTGTTTTGAGTGATTATGGTTACTATCTCACACAGGCTGTAAAAACGTTGCTTGAAGAGACAGAGACGGATTTGCTTATCTTGGATCGCCCGATTTTGGGTTCACAGAGGAACCTCTTAAAAGGCTGCGATGCGCTGGGGCATCAGCATTATACGCGCGCTGAGTCGATCTGCGTGATTTATCAATGGCTTTTTGAGTTTGCCAACCATTTGCATCGAGAATACCCAGCATTGCAATTGGGGATTACAGCGAGTGCTTATGGCGTCGAGCAGCCAGACGCTGCGTGTCTCGCGCATTTCGATCTGTTCTTTGATCCGTGATTCGTCTCACGCATCATAGTGGGGCGAGGTTAGATGGAAAGGGTAGCACTAGCTATGCTGCTAAGGTCTTAAACACTGCATCGGTTAATCGAGTTAATTCTACTGTCGAAATCGTAAAAGCGGGCATGATATAAGCAACATCGCTAAACGGTCTAAGCCACACACCCTCCTCTATAAACCGCTGCCGGAGTGCAAGTATATATTCCCCACTCACGTCGGATAGTTGAACGACACCGATAGCTCCTTTCACTCTCACATCGGCGACATTCTCCAGTTTATGGCACGGTCTTAGTTCTGCCTGTAACTGTGTTTCAATTGCTTGGATCTGTGCGATTCGGAGTTCACCTTCAAACAGATCGAGCGAAGCATTGGCGGCGGCGCATGCGATTGGATTCGCCATAAATGTGGGACCGTGCATCAGCGCGGTTTCTAGCCGGTCTGAAAGGAAGCCTTCAAACACCTCCTCCGTGGCTAACGTCGCAGCCAATCCTACCATGCCCCCGGTGAGTGCCTTGCCCAGACACATAATATCGGGTGTGATGCCCACTTCCAAGCAGGCAAACATGGAGCCGGTGCGGCCAAACCCTGTGGCAATTTCATCGGCGATGAACAGTATACGATGCTCCTTACAGAGTTGATGGATTTCAGCAACTATTTCGGGAGAATGGAACTTCATTCCGCCCGCTGCCTGCACCAGCGGTTCGATAACGAGTCCTGCCACCGTTCCTCCTATTTTCTCTAGTGATTCTGCGAGCGCAGCCAGATCCGTCCTGTTGTTGGGGAGGTCGAGGACGTACTGTTCAGGCATGTAGTGATTCAACGTCCGGTGCATCCCCGTTTCAGGGTCAGCGAGTGACATACCGCCCATAGTGTCTCCGTGATAACCGTTCCGAAAACAGATAAACTTGCGCTTGTCCGGCTCCTTTCGATTAGACCAAAACTGTGCTGCCATTTTCATCGCTACTTCAACGGCTATTGAGCCGGAGTCGGAGAAGAAGACGCGGCTTAATCCCTTTGGCGCAATGGAGACGAGACGGCGTGCGAGCGTGTATGCCGGTTCATGAGCAAGACCCGCAAACATGACGTGTGACAACGTATCAAGCTGTCTTGAGATCTGCTTTATCAGATGGGGATGTTGGTATCCGTGACAAGCGCACCACCATGATGCGATGCCGTCAATCAATTCTCTGCCATCGGCTAGCGTTATCCGAACACCGTTAGCAGAGATAACCGGCAGCGGCAACGGTGCGGTCTGCATCTGCGTGTAGGGCAACCAGATGTGGTTGAACCCCGCTGTTGCCCACTCAGGGGTTTTGTAGGGTTTAGGCATGTGGCATTTTAATTAGAGGTATGTCCATTGATTTTCAAGACATCATGGGCAACCTTGTTTTGATCGTTGGTGCGGTGTTTCTCTGCTAAAAATAAAAAAAGCGGAACCCGGAGGGTTACTCCAGATTCCGCTTCTTGAGTTCAGGATTATCGTAACTATCCCTTAATCTTCGCATAGTGGACCGTACGCTCAATGACGAGATCTTCGGCCTTCCCTGATTTGGGAACGATGATCTGCAGCACCTTATCCCGCAACATTGCCTGAAAATTTTCGGGTTGCGCTTCAATGCGAAACATATTATTGAATCCGAGGGGGAATGAACTGACACGCCCAGCGACTTCGGTAAACCGGGGATCTTCCAGCTTGGTTTCCACAGCGACCGTGCCTTCCCCAAGACTCACCTGATATGTGTAATCCGGCATCCGATCTGGGAGGTTGTACTTCCGCTTATATGTAGAATCAGGCACCCAGCGAGGGAACTCAATTTCGATGGTGTAACGGTCTACTTTTTCTTCCATCCGGTTGAGCATCCCGTAACGGCGGTAGCGTTCACGGACATCCTCTTGGTAGATGGGTCCATCGGTGAGGATAGCACCCGGCATGGTTGAACGTGGGGCTGCGGGTTCAGTTACAAGCACCGGTCGCAGTACTGGCAGCAATAGGCGGAAAACTAGCGATGGGATCCAACCGTATATCGAAGCCCCATATCGAGAGGGTTCTTCTCTGTCCGTTGCGGTGAGATCGTCCCTAAATCGATAGAGTCCCTCAAGGACCGCCAAGACAACGCCGAGGAAAATTGCAAAGTTCCCTTTGCCGGTGAACAGTGCAGATTCTATATTCCCACCGGAGAAAAGGAGGAAAAGCACAAGTGGATAGAGTGTTAGATTGATGAGGCTGTTAATTCCCGTTGAGACCGCTGCACTGAAGATGACCGGGTTCTGAGCCATCTCCTCAAGTTCACGCTTAAATTTCGCATCGAAGGCTCCTAGCACAAGCTGGGAGAGCATAACAAATGGACGCAATACGGGACGAATCGAAGACTTGGGAGATTCGATGGTTTGTACAAACTCTTCGATCCCAATCTTATCTTCGTCTGCCACGGCTGCGCCATCTTCTCCCGCTGCTGCCCCCGCTTTTGTCGGTTTAACAAAATCCTCAAAGAATTTCTCATTTACTTCAATATAGGATGTCCATTGCTCTGGTACATCGTCAAGTATGAAAATTGCGGCGACCGGGCAAGCGGGTTCGCATGCGGCGCAATCAATACATTCAGTAGGGTTAATATAAAGCTGGTTCTCCCCATCTTTCGTATGAATGCAATCGACCGGACACACATCAACGCACGCCGTATCCTTGACGTCAACACAAGGTTCGGCAATTACGTAAGCCATTTCTATCTCTCCTCGAGCACATCGAATCTTTTTAGTTGTCTACGGTTTTGGGAAATTTGGATACTTCAATTATACCACAGTTCCATAGAGATTTGCAAATGAGGATTTGGAATTAAAGTTAGGGAAATTGTTAGGATTTGGTCTCGGTAAAATCAAATTCGGCGCATCGTAGGGAACGCAGATCTGCGTTCCCTACAATACGTTAGCAGCCCATCAAAACCGGCTTCCTACTCATCAACCTCAAGCCGCACTTCCTTCCCTGTCTCCGCGCTTAGGAGTAGGGCTTCCATCATCTGTTGCACGATAAGTCCGTGGCGGAGTGGGGCTGCACACGGTTTACCATCCAAGATACTGTCGATGAAATGCGCAGCGATGTTATCCCACGATTCAAGCCCTGCGGGTGGGTCAACGCTGATGTCTTGGGTGGCACCGTTTTCCATGCGGTAGAGCGTGAGTGGACTAAGTTTAGCACCCGCTTCCGTACCAAACAGCTCCATCTGAAACTCACCTGGTTGGTGAGATGCCCAGAAACTTTCGATCTGTAAGCCGGTGCCGTTCTCAAAGCGAATGAAACCGCCGCCGTAGTCGTCCGATGCGTACTGCTCGTAGAACGATTTAGGTGGGGGTGTGCCGGTCGAATAGCCCAATCCGTGGGGTCCAAACTTCGCTCCGGCAGCCCCTAACACCCCAACGGGTTTGGGCATACCTAGCACCCACCACACAGCGTCTAGGGCATGCACACCCATATCCCGAAAGGCGCCACCGCCCTTCTGAATGAATCCGAGGCTCCAAGCTGGGATCCCGTTTCTTCGGACACTGCGGGATCTTGCGTAGTAGAGTTCGCCGAAATATCCCTGCCGTTGAAGATTTCCGAGATATTGACAGTCGCGACCAAAGCGGGTGGAGAGAGACATCATGTTCACAACGCCTGCCGCTTCCGCTTCAGCGACCAGTTCTTTCGCTGCTGCTTCTGAATCTGCGAGCGGCTTGGTCACCATAACATGCTTCCCGTTTCGTACAGCCTCCAACGCAACAGGCACGTGCCATTGATTCGGTGTTCCGACAAAGACGGCATCGATTTCCGGGTCTTTGCACATCTGTTTATAGTCGGTATAAAATTTGACTTCTTCCGGCAGCTCCTTTGCAAAGTCCTGCATACGCTCTTCTAGTAGATCACAGAGCGCGACGACCTGTCCACGTGGGTTTGCTGACAAGGCACGTCCATTAGGTTTGCCTATGCCCATACCAACAACTGCGATTCGTACTTTATCGGTAGTTGCCATCCAATTTCCTCCAATCTAATTTGTGCGACTTTTTCATTTTTCCCCATTTTACCCGTAGTTTCGCCTGTTGACATTCATGGGTATCGAATGGATTAACTCTAGCATATTGCATATCTTATTTCAACAAGAATTTTAGAGATATGCAGATGAGAAATGACATGCATGATTCGATATTTACTTTTGGCTGCTATCTGTAGAGTAATTTCCGTAACGATTGCCTACCGAGAAGATATGATATTGCCCACACACCAATGAGGATGATCAGAATAAACCCAATTGTGAGTTGTTGTGTGGCGGAAAGTGAACTGCTCTGTTTTCCGCCAAAGAACTCTATTTTGCCAAGGACGACGATTTGCAAGATTATGGTGGGTGCACTGAGCAGTATTAGGTTAGCAATGATTGTAACTAGAAGCGTCGCAAGTCGAAGGACGGGTCGCTTGCTGAAATCCCGATCCGTTTCTCCAATTTCTGCGACCCAAGGCAGTGTCCCCATTGCCGTGTTGAACGCTGTGGTTGTCGCCGTAATCACTGTAGTCATCAATAGGATTGGCAGACATAGTTGAGGGGGTATCCGAGACAAAATTAACACTGCGAAAAGCCACACTTCTGCGTAAGCAACTGCACAGAGCGTTCCAATCACAAGTTTGCTGTCGAACAGCAGTGCCGGTGAAATCGAGCTTGATTTTAAGAGCCACCACGTTTTCGCATCCGCTTTGCAGCCTCCCCATGAGAGTCCGGCTGTCGCTATCACGCTGTAGACCATGATCTGAACGGCTATCGCTGCTAAGTTCGGCAGATAAACGGCGTAGTAAATTTTATCATCAGTTCGTATCTGATAAACTAGGGCGAATATCGGTATCAACTGGAGGAGGGTTAGTATTACAATCATCGTTACTCGTCCCTTGTGCCGGAGGAAAACGTGGAAATCTTTTGCCATCATTGAGCGGATTTTGCCGCGACCCAGGAGAGCAGCACTCCTGCGCTTCTTGTCGCTCTGTCTCGGATTGACCTCTACGCGCCTAGCGTATTCCCAGCTCTGGTGGTAGATTTTGGAAGCTAATAACACGCTTAAGAGCGGTGTCGCTATACTTGCAACAACTAGTTGGGTCCCCCATCGTAACGGCTGGATTTCCGGTTCGGGGAGCCAACTCATCATGAACTTCACTGTCCAGAGATGCGGATACCAGTCGGAGGTGGGGAGTTTTAATCGTTCAAGGAGAAATGTGGCAATCTCATCTGACCACTCAAATGTAAAGATACTGAACGCGAGGAAAAATCCGGCGGCAGCACCGATAATTGTGCCGACAATTTTTAAGAACTGTATCATTCGCTGTGAAGAAAAAAAGCGCGTAATCAACATCATCACGACCACAACATTTGTCACGATGATGACAAGTAAGCAGAAGCAGGCTGGGATGAGCCCAAAATAGAAGTGCCATGGCAGACCAAAGAGTCGTCCAAATGCGATCCACGGGGGGAACAGCCATATCACCATGCCCAATAAACTCGTTGCAATAAGTTGAACTAACTTAAATCCAAAAACGGTTGATGGAGATAGCGACGACAGAAGCAGTGATGTATCTGCGGCTTCGTAAAACTGTTTGATTGTGTCTTCCATTGCGCTTTTCACCAAGATGAACACGCCGAGGCCCACGCAAATATTGATTGCGCGTAGTATAGTTTGTCCATCGGCGTCAGCCTGCTGTCCGACCACTTTGAACATGGCGTGTCCTATCAGGTATAATGCGGTCATCAGCACAAGGAAACCGATGATTTCTGCGACCTTTTTCCGTCTTGCCTCTGAGGCGTATTGAATACTATTTAACCAGCCCTGCCAACTGGATTTGAGTAAGATTGATAATGTGTGCATAGTCAAAGCGCGTTGGAGAATCGGAGAATAAGATCCGCGATTTCTGTTATTTGATACGTTCGGTTTTTCCCTGTTGTTGTATCAATTGGTTTTCGCTTGATTCGGTGTCTGAAGGGTGGTATAGTGGTGGCTCGCTTACAGATTCGTCATGTATAAATCGAGAATTGGTCTGAGTTGAGGAGGGGATGCAAATGCAGATTGGAATTATGTCTAGAACCTTTGCCCGTGCGACGCTGGAGGAAGAGTTGGATGCCGTTGCAAACCATGGCATTAGCTGTATGCAATTTGGTCTTTCGAGTGCCGGTGTGACTGAGCTGCCAACGCATATTGATGTGGATTTGTGTCATAAAATCCGTGAAGAGATGTCTTCGCGCAACATCACAATGACCGCGCTTTCTGGCACCTACAACATGATTCATCCCGATTTACAGCAACGCGCCGACGGATTACGCAACCTGCGTGTGTTGGCATCGGCTTGTGACCAGCTAGGTACGTCAGTGATTACGCTATGTACGGGTACACGAGATCCAAATAGTATGTGGCGGCGACACCCTGACAATGATTCGCCAGAGGCGTGGGATGATCTAGTAATTTCGATGCGTCAAGCCATACAGGTCGCCGAGGAATACCAAGTCACTCTTGCCTTTGAACCGGAAGTCGCCAATGTGGTTGATTCTGCAATAAAAGCCCGTCGCATAATTGACCAGATCGGTTCCCCCTATCTGAAAGTGGTTATGGATGGTGCCAATATCTTTCATGCCGGGGAATTGCCGCGTATGCGTGAAATTCTTGATGAAGCCTTTGCGCTGCTCGGTGAACACACCACCTTTGCACACGCGAAAGACCTCGACCGTGATGGCGAAGCGGGCCATCTTGCCGCGGGAAAAGGGCTATTAGATTACGACCAATATCTGTCGTTGCTCAACGACATTGCCCCCGATGTCCCGATAGTTCTTCATGGACTCAGCGAGGCAGAGGTGGATGGGTGTGTTGCGTTCCTGCGTGAAAAGATAGAAACCATCAACACGTAAAGCGTAAAAATTACGTGGCCAAATAGTGAATATCACCCGCAAGAGATGGATTGATTTAGGTTAGGCAATCCCCGTTGTAATCCGACGGATTCGGAGAGATTAATATCGCTGAAGTTCGGTATCAATTTCCCTCGCCCACCGATCGATACCTCCAACCAAACTCTTGATTCGCTTGAATCCGAGTTGTTGTAGCAGATGCACCGCATCTAAGCTGCGCATTCCTTTATGGCAGTAAACAACGATTTCAGCGTAGGGGTTCAGTAAAGATGCCTGTTGTGGTAGCTCTCCGAGGGGAATCTGCTTTGCACTTCTAAGATGAACAATTTCGTATTCCCACGCTTCACGCACATCTAATAAAACAATATCGCGACCGTTGCCCATCAATCGCTTGAGGCTCTGAGGTTGGATTGCATGTTCAGCAGGATTAAAAGGGATAATTGCTTCTTCGGCACTGGGTACGGCGCGAGGCAAACCTCTTTTAACCGAAGCGGCTGCGTTTCTATTGAAGAGCTCTTGTAGTGCTTTTTTGATACTGTTCAGCATCGGCTCTCTCCTTGCGTATTACCATATAGTATGAATTCAAAATGATGCATGCTGCTTCTCGCAAAATTATAATCAAAGTGATTAAAAGATGTCAAGGATTATACGTCTTTTAACAAGCCTTCTAGGTCAAGGGATGAATTTATCAAACTCTACTTTAGCCCTGTATCCCCGTCCTTTAGGTCGGGGATACAGGGACGCTTTAGCACCGTTTTTCAAGGCTTTAGCCTGGATTCCAATGGTGAAATATGGTATAATTCTTTTGTCTACGGGACAGAGAATTACAACTTCGGCACCCTTGCCGTTGTCCCTGTCCATCCTTTGTAATGGGCAGCGTAGATGTAGACAACTATAGACACTACAAAAAAATAGGATTCTACTCGGATCGACTACCCTGAAAAATGGGATATTCCCGCATGAATCTGTTGTAAAGCAGGAAATACTTGCCACGTATCGGTAACATCTTCGTTCAAGGTGTTTCCGTAGAGAGCTAAATGGCCTGCTCCGCGCCGTTTGTACGGTGTGTTGCCCTACCTGAGTGGGGAAGCTTCCCTAGAGGAAACGCAAGATGGCCCCATAGCAGAAGTTGAAGCTAAACTCTAAGAACGAGAATGTGGAATTGCTAACAAAAGAATCCCCGTTCTTTAGAGAGGGGAGCGGTCAACCATTCAAGAGGGATATGGGCATTGCTGCCTACCTAAAATGTTGCACTCACGCCCAATGTGGGCAGAATGGGGAAAAGCGGTTCATCACTCACTTCACATCCGATGAGTTCCCCTGTTACCTCGTCATGGATTTCACTAAACGCACGCTCATGAACGTTTGATCGGTTGTATAAGTTTAGGAGCTGAACATACCAGTTGAGTGTCCAACTCTTGTATTCACTGGTTTTTGTAAGCCTCAAGTCGAGGCTGTGATATGGGGGCAACCGGTCGGTATTGTACTCCCCAAATCCTCGTTCACAGTCCGCGTGACTATCAGAATTGCGCACCAACGTGTGCTCTAGAGGCGTTGTTGGATTACCAGTATGAAAGCGCCATGAGAGGTTTAGATGCCAACGCAGCCCGATCTGATAGCTGCCATTGAGGGTAATCGTGTGGCGTTGGTCAAAATCCCGATAGAATTCCTCACCGAATAGTGGGCGATCATACATCAGGTCATCCTCACTTGCTTTTGTAATTGAAAACGCATACCCTAAACTCCCCGTCAATCGATCCGATAGCGCATACGCGCTAAAAAGGTCAAAGCCCTTTGCATGTCCCGAATCAGCGGGAGGAATAATCTGCGTTTGCCTGCCGAAATCCTGAATCTGCCCGGCGAGATTCGTGAGCACTTTGTAATAACCCTCCGCCCGAACCATAAAATTCTTACCGGAAGCGTATTCCGCCCCGAGGATATAGTGTATTGCTTGACCCGCCCTGCCGACATCTGTGACGAACGTCTCGACAGGAATCGTCATTAGGTCAATCGGTTGATGGTAAAGCCCCCACGCTGCCCGTAACGTCAAGTTTTCGACAGGCTTGACAGCCAACGCGATTCGTGGACTAATCTCATATTTTTGAATATCGTTACGACGATAATTTTGGAGCAGATAGCGTCCGCCAATATTGAGTGCCACTCTGGGATGGAGTTGCCATTCATCTTGCAAGTATCCCTTAACCTCCGAGCCGCTGCCCTCAACTTTTGCACTGATTCCAAAGGTACAAAGCGGGCAACGGCTAGAGATAAACTGCCTTGTGACCTGCTGATCGAAAGGAGCGAAACCGTATTCCACCGTGGACCAACGCCATTCCAATCCGCCCCGAATTGTGTGAGTCTCTCCTAGGTGTGCCTAAAGTTAGTACAATTTGATTGCAATTCATGCAGCGTTATCAAGTGTTTGGTGAATATCGGGCGAGTTGGTATCCTCGGCGGTTGTCGCCGAAAATAATCTCCCCTCAATAAAGGCACATAGATACTGAACCATCAACCCGCGTGTCAATTTAGTGGGTCGATACCAGTCAATGCCTAATTCCCTGCATACCTTATCGACTGTTATGGAACTACCCATAGCAGAAGTGGCATTGAATATCAATTGTGTGATGCAAGTTGCGACGAAACTGAGTTGTACCAATCGATTGATGCTTTTCCGAGATTTGACTCGGTACTTGTCAAACCCGAAGTGTTGCTTGGTATCCCGAAAAGCGGTCTCAATCAACCATCGTTGCCGATAGTATCGAACTATCTGACATAGGTCAAGTGTCAAGTCAGTGGTGTAGACACAGAAATATCGAAACGGCTTTGATTTTTTATGTCGGGTTCGCATCACCACCAATCGGACTTGAGTGGGACACATTTTTGTCCGAACGACCTTAGATGCGACTGAACACCGTTTGTTGTCAATATCAATAGCTTTATACCGCAGATGCCGAAGATGGATGCGTTTACCGTATGTCTTTGGGCGTCCGGGTTTGGGCCGCTTGCAGACCGTAGGTAACAGATAAAAGACCGCATTGGACTTGGCTCGACATAACAGATGATGTCCTGCGCTAAGGACGGCTTCAAACACTTTCCGTCTATTGAATCCCCGGTCAAAGATAATCAGTCCGGGCGGGATTTGGGAGCAAATCCGCTTCAGTACCGACCCACTGTTGTCCCGATGGGTCTTTGGACATATCAGGTTCACCCACACCGGAAACAGAATCGTCTCTGTCACGGTGGTACAAAGCAACCCCAACGCGCCAAATTGATGACCGAAGTGAAACTTCGATTGATTGGTGTTGCGCTTTTGGTAGCGATGATTTCTGAAGAAATGGAGTCCAAATTGCTTGGTGCCGGTCTTTATCGCTCGGGTCTCGTCGTAAACGTAGACGTAGTTGTCAAACCGCTGTTGTAGCAACTTAATCAGACGTTGAGCAACCGCATCGCTGTCCCATTTGCCACGGGAAAGGAACTTCACCAATGAACCGTAACCGACCTTTGGGCGAACCGCTTGATAGATGCCGGTCAACGTCGCACGATGGCGGTGCGTGATGAGACCGACAATAAATGTGCAAAACAGGGCGAAGTTTTGACGGTTGAATAATGGACGAAATTGCGTTAAAATATCAACGAGGTAGAAAATGAGGGGCATGATAACTCTCCTTTCAAAATTGTGGTGATTTCTGAAAGGATAACCTCTTTTCTGCCTTTTTTCACACTAAAATTGTACTAACTTTAGTAGGTGTGCAGTTAATTCCCCCTTCACACCGAGAAAGCCGAAATCCCGTTTATCCACACTATCATACCCCAACCTTCTGCGACGTCCCAAATGATCCCTACCAACCCGCCCTACCCGGCGATCTTGGGTCGCTAGATTGTTGAAGACAAACAGATCTGACCAGACCGACTCGCTATAGAAATGACGCCATTTCGTCCAGAACATTGCATTGTGATAGGTCGAATCAAGGTCCTCTGCGTCATTGTCCTCATTGATGAAGTTGTCATCCCAAGCGTAGAGTGCGTTAAAAGTGAGTTTATCTTTATCGGTTAGATCATAGGCGATTTTGCTGTAGAGGTCTGCATACTGGGGTCTGAGATCTTCGTCGGCATCCATCAACGCGAGAATCAGATCAACGTAGCCTCGCCGTGCCGAGATGAGCCATGAACCTTTGTCCGATAGGGGACCCTCCAACAGCGCATGTGCGTTGATTAGGTCAATCCCTAGGTTCATGGCGAACTCCTCCCGATTTCCCGTCTTTGCGGTAATATCGAACACACCTGCCATCTTGTCGCCATATTTCGCGGGGAAGCCGCCCATCAATAGGTCTGCGCGATGGATCAGTCCGAGGTCAACGATGGAGATTGCCCCGCCAAAATCTTGTAGGTGATACGGCTCAAACAGCTCCATCCCGTCCAATCGCACAACGATTTCGTCCTTTTCGCCACCTCGCAGATTGAACCTTGTACTGAAGTCGTTCGAGGTTACGCCGGGAAAGATGTGGGCAGCGCGGAAAACGTCGTTGTCAATCAGCGGAAATAGATCTATCCCTTCTTTCAATAGTGATAAGCTTGCATCCTTTCCACTTTGAACGGTGAATTTGCTAGGTGTTACGACGATTTCCTCAAGCTGTATCGGCTCTGATGTTGTTTGTGCGTGAGCAAAATCGTGGAACCCAATTGACAAAAGGATTGGAAAGGAGGCGAATATTGCCCCGATTAAGATCAGAGGCGGGTGGATGCGTAAAAGGTAGCACATAGGATGTAATACCAATTCTCCAACTTTCAGATATAAATACCGGGACGGTATGGGTTTTCACAAATTTTGTAATGGTGGGTATCCCACTTCAGCCATTAAAGCTCAAGGATACGTGCGACAGTGCCGCCCATTATCATCCCCAAGTCATCTGGGGTTAGGAAGCTACAGTATCTCTCGATCCAGTGGCGGGACTGGCGGTATGTGCAAAAACGGTTTTGGAACGGCATGTCTGTCCCCCAAAGTAGGTGGTCTGCGCCGATGTGCTCAACCATCGCTTCGAGGGTGTACCAGACCTCTCGGTAGGGGTAATCGAAGATGTCGCCGATTCGGACGGGGAAACATACTTCCAAGTTGAGATTTGGATTTTGGAACGGTTCCCAGATTGCATCTGGCAGCGTGATGCCATCTCCGTCCAGAAATGCGCGCCAAGGGAAGCCGTGAGTAATGCTGCAGGTGACCTCCGGGTAACGTTCCATCCATCGTATCAGGATGCGAAGTTCATTCAGATAGCCCGTTCGTTGTTCGGGGTCAGAAAGGGTACGGTGCTCCGCCTCCGGCCCGGTGCCTAACGTAAAGAATATGGGAACATTGAGGGAGGTTACCACCTCCCAAAATGGCCGGTAGATGCCATCATCCCAAGGGTCGGGGCTCACTAGGTAGGTCAGCGGATTGAACTTGATCGCGTGCAACTTATGCACGGTGATAGCGGTAGTCACTTCGTCAATGACGGCATCCATCTCATCACGGATACGCCACTCATCTACATGCGTCATTGAGCGGAGACGGTCTGGAAACCGCTGCACGCATTCCGCTTGATAGGCACTATCCCGCCCTAGCATCGGATTCGTATGAAGCAGTGCCATGTCCACCCCCGCATAATCCATCTCGGAGTTCAAACTGAAAGGCGTGAATTCACAACTTCGCAGATTCGGTGGGTAGAAATGTTTCGTATATTCCTCGCCTGCGTAGTTCCAGACTACTCTGCCACGCGGGTGGTTGATCCGAAATCGTACGTCGGGAAGGTTGGATAAATCGCGACGACCTTCCGGTGCGAGAATATCTGAGGGACCCGGTGCAAGGTCTCGAATCCGAAACGCCGGCTGGTGGTGCACCGCATGCGATGCCTGAACCCACTTAAGGTGTTCTTCACTGCTGCCATATCCGCGTGGGCTATCCGCCGGCTCAAAGCAGTATGCGTGGGAGTCGATAATCATTGTACCCTTCCTTTCTTCGGCGCTGTTGCCGATGGTTATCTGGGGTGACGCTATGGTTCAATGATAAAAAGAAGGAGGGAACGCAGATCTGCGTTCCCTACCAGTCCGTTACCCCGAAGCGTCAGAAACCGATCATTCGTTTCACAGGGTACTATCGTACATACTGTGCGAGGTATTCTTGTGAACGCTTGAGCCCATCGGACTCTGCTTCCCAAGTCTTCCAGTAACGATAGTCTTCGAGTTCAACACTGACGATTCCGTCGAACCCTTCGTCCTCAAGCCGTTGAACGATCTTGAGCCAATCAACAACACCATCGCCGGGGATAGTATATCGCCACCAATCCTCACCAAAACCGCGTGAGGCATGGAAACTCGGTCCCAGATTGCCGTGGAGGTAGAGTGCCTCTTGATCAAAATCAGTATCCTTGCCGTGGACATGCACGACGTGCGCGGCAAATTCATTGAGCATCCGCAGGTAATCGATGCCGATGCGGACTAAGTGTGACGGATCATAGTTCACACCGAGCCCCCTTGGGCACTCCGCGAACATTGCTCGCAACGTCTCAGGGGTGCAACCGAGCGCGGGACAGTAGGGGGAGGGACCTGGATAACCTTCAACTGAAATGGTAACCCCCTTATCCGCGGCAAACTCTGCGATTGGTGGGACGGTTTCCTTCCACAGGTCGAAGGCTTTCGCCCGCCCAATCGTTGGATCCGCCGGTACGAAAACGCAGAACATAAGATGGACATCGTTATCGGCTGCAGCTTGGATGGCGGCTTTTGCAGCTTCCGCCCCCGCTGCTTGCTTCGATTCATCGACGCTTAACAGGTCGCCGGTGCCAGGCAGATCCACCGTGCCAATTGCCAATCCAGCGTCCCTTGCTGTTCCCACAATTTCGGGTGTGGCACTGCTTATATCAACAGCTTCAAAACCGTTATCTGCACACCAATGGCAGAACTCATCAAAGGGCAGCTGACGCGCTGTCCCCGGTATACGTAAACCAATTTTCATAAAAATCTCCTCTATTATTTGGGTGTTTAACTCCCCGGTTATTTTATCAGAATTCTCTTTTTTTGGGACTTATCTTTCAATCAGGTGTAAGGTGTCGCGGGCAATCATCAGTTCCTCGTTGGTTGGGACGACAAGCAGCTTTACAGCGGTATCTTTCCGATGGATTGCCTTTTCAGCCTCGTTCGACTGATTCTTCTCCTCGTCAAGGTGAATCCCCAGAAATCCGAGGTTCTCACAGGTTGTGGCACGGATGGACGGTGCATTTTCACCAATCCCTGCGGTGAAAATTAGTGCGTCCAAACCGCCGAGAACCGCCGCATATTTTCCAATATATTGTCTCACACGATAGGAGAACATCTTTAGCGCAAGTGCCGCCTGCGGATTGCCCTCTGAAACAGCTTGGAACAGATCTCGGACATCTGACGCGGTTCCTGAAACACCAAGCAAACCGCTCTCGCGGTTGAGCATCTGATTGATTGTGTCCGCAGACATCTGCCCTTCTTCCATCAGGTGAAAAATAATTGCAGGGTCAATGTCGCCACAACGTGTCCCCATCATTAAGCCTTCGAGTGGCGTTAAGCCCATGCTGGTATCAACCGATTTTCCCCGATCGACCGCTGTGATACTACACCCATTTCCGAGATGGCAGGTAATCAACTTGAGCGATGTCAATGGACGTCCGAGGATTTCCGCCGCCCGCATTGAAACATATCGGTGCGAGGTTCCGTGAAAACCGTACCGCCGAATACCGTACTGCTCATAAAGTGAGTAAGGAAGCGCGTACATATAGGCATAATCCGGCATCGTTTGATGGAACGCTGTATCGAATACGGCGACGTGTACAGCATTTGGCAGTGCTTGACGACAGGCGCGGATGCCACCCAAGTTATACGGGTTATGCAGTGGGGCAAGGGAGACACAATCATCGATCGCTGTTTCGACTTCTGACGTGATTAATGCGGATTCGGCAAAGCGACTTCCTCCGTGGACAACGCGATGTCCAACAGCGGCAATGTTACTTAGATTTTGGAGGATACCCTTTTCTGTGTCGAGAAGTGTCGCAAAGATCGAATGGAAAACCGCTTCATACTCTATTGGTGGAACATCGGTTTGATATGTGACGCCATCATGCCGCTCATAGGCTAGATTCGGAGACGAAGAACCCAATCGATCGACTTGTCCCTTTGCCAGACACACTTCGTCCGTCATCTCAAAACATTGATACTTAACAGAGGAACTTCCGGCATTGATTATGAGTATTATAGGCATGAGGTGTCCTATACAATAAGCGATAAACTACTTGATGGGTGTGCATAGTGATTGTCTAATCGCAGATTCAGCAGATCACATATATGTCAGCTATATTTATGTATCCTACTTCAAAATCACCAGCCGCCGTGTGACGGAAAAACCTCCCGCGGTCAGTGTGTAAAAGTAAATTCCACTAGCGACCTGCTCACCCAATCCGTTCTTCCCATCCCAGTAGATTGCCTTTGACCGATTCTCGTAAGCCGATGCGATCCGATGCCCAACGTCGAGCGTACGGATAACTTGACCGCTACTGTCATAGATGGTCAACGTGACATTCGCATCTTCTGCCAACCGATACGGTATCCATGTCTCTGGGTTGAACGGATTCGGGTAGTTTGACAGCAGTTCCGTCTCCCTTGGAGTTAGGAATACCAAGAGCTGTTCAAGCATCGCAAATCCTCGTTTCATGATGGGATCCCTAACCTGAAGTGCTCTCGCGTCAATCAGCCACTGTTGAACCTCTACCGCTGTGAGTGTCTCAGGTACTTGTGGCTGTGCTGATGGCGCGGCTGCTGCACCTTCAAACATGCCTGCAACCAATATCAAATCCAGAATATTGACAACTCCATCTCTGCTCACATCCGCTGCTAGATTGGCCCCTGCGTTCCCGAGATTGGACGCAATCAAAATCAAATCCAAGATATTCACGCTGCCATCGTTGTTGACATCCGCCTCAATTGATGGGGATTCCGTATCGGAGATAGCGTAGAAAGTGGCTGGACTCTCAATTCCAACGGCAGACACTTGTACGATGTTTGTTCCCAGATTTGGTCCCAGCGTGAGCGTACTCTCTGCCCTGCCGTTTTCATGGGTCGTGGTGCGCGTGACACTGAGCGTTCCATCGCCTGCGGTGACGGTAAATGTAACCGAAATCCCTTCAAGCTCTGAAAGGTTCTCATCCCGTACTTCAATGACAAACGGGTTTGCCAGGACCGTGTCGGACACGCCTGTTTGGTTATCGCCTGAAATTTTTGAAAGTCCCGGTGTTATCAAAGCAAGTGTCGGACCAATAAGAACTCTTCCTAATTTTTCCACAGCTTGAAACACAGCGAGAGGCGTACCGGTGGAGTCTTTGGCTAGCAAGAGATCGTCCACACGACAGCCGAAGTGGGCAATCATCCAGGGATTGGGAGGAAAACGATAATGAAGCGTCTCTGTACCATCGGGGTTCACCCAATAGAGCAAAACTTCAGCATCAATCGTGTTTACGACGAGCATATCGGTCCAAACCACCGGGGAGTCGTCCTCCCCACCTCCGTTTCTTAATTCATTGAGGCTCGGGATCGAAGAGGGGTCATACGGTGGTAAGTTCACCCACTCGCTACGTTCATTGACAGCTGGATTACGCAACTCTTCATAAGCCTCTACCACGCCGGGAGGCCATTCCACCCCCCATGGTGCTGACTGCGGGTTAAACCCCTGAAGGTGCGGCAGATGTGCCCGCATTTGGATTGGCGTATATCGCCAGTCATAATCGCCAAAGACTTCGGCAATCAATAGAGCGAGGGCTGGGTCATACGCTTTCAAAGCGTCCCGTGTCTTGACAGGGCTAAGTTGACTCACGTGAAACCAAACTGTCACCCCTTCCGCCCAATACTCCCCATAATCCGGTGCGGCACCTTGCCACAGTCCTTTATCCATTGCCGCGTTGTACGCTGCTTCTAAGCGGCTATCAAATGTTAGATCAATTCGAAGATTCACGATCTCATGGATGCCATGCGCCATCTCATGGATGGCAACGGAAGCACTTATAAATGCTTGTTCCTCTGATCCAAAAATAGTTTTACAGTAGTACCAGCACGCCCCACCGCGCTGGCGAACATTGTAATAAAAATGAGGGAGCAGGTGTGGGCGTAGTTCAGGAACCTCCGATGTCAATTCATTATGGGCGATCAAGGTAAAACGCAGTCGGAATCTTGCCATGGCTTTTAGAATGTCGTTTCGATGCCCGATCATCTGTTTGATCTGCCATGCAGTTTCTTTCACGGCGTAAGGACTCACCTTCGCCGATGCTAAGACTGGAAAACCTTCGACACTAATCCACTGCTGATAAAAGGGAGTAAGGTGAAAAAAGTCACGGACAGCCGCTGGGGGAGGAACAGGTTCAGGGATGTTGTTAATATCAAACGGAATGGTAGCAAAAGGCACTTCAGGGGGAGTGGATTCCAACAGACGAACCAAATTGTCCGCACTTCCACTGGCAATCATCTGTCCATCGGGACTGAATACAACAGATACGACACTCCCTATATCTTCAATGAGAGGTATTTTGTATTGCTCTGTGTCTGTATCCCACAACGAAACCCCATCATTTCCAATGGCAAGCGTTGCTCCATCCGGGCTAAACGCCACTGCATTGGCCCAACCCCCCTGATTTGGGAGTGCTGTTTTGAGCTCTCCGGTGTGTGGGTTCCATAACCGAACCGTGTTGTCCCAGTGCCCGCTGGCGAGGGTTTTCCCATCCGGACTGAACGCTAACCTATCGACTTCACTCGTATGCTCAAGTGTTCTCTTTAGTTTTCCGGTGTTTGGATTCCACAAACGAATCGTTTTGTCCCGACTCCCACTGGCAAGCGTTGCTCCATCCGGGGAAAACGCCACGGTGTCAACAATGGTCGCATGGGCTGTGAGGATTTTTTCGAGTTGCCATGTGGTGGTATTCCACAAACCAATCGTATGATCCCCATGTCCACTGGCAAGCATCTGCCCATCAGGACTGAACGCAATGGAGGCGACACTTCCGTGGTGTTCGTTGAGTGTTCTTTTGGGTGTTCCGGTGTGCGTCTGCCATAAGCGAATGTTGCCGTCCCAGTCCGAGCTGACAAGTGTTCGTCCATCTGGACTGAACGCAACCTTCACGACCTGATTTGTGTGACCGGTGAGGATGTGCAGGAGTTGTTCTGTCTCTACATCCCACAGGCGGACGGTTTGGTCCCAACTTGCACTGGCGAGCATTTGGCCATCCGGACTAAAAGCCACGCTCCAGACAACCTCTGTATGCCCTTCAAGGGTTGCTTTGAGTTGGGTGGTTGCTACTCTCATGGGTAGAAATAGGACAGGAGCCAATAGGAGCGTAAAACCCCAAAGTCGTAGTTTTTTCATATTTCCCATGTTTTTTTTCGCTCATGTTAAGAATGAGTGCAACAGAAGCCACAGATGCTTGCCTCCCAATTTATCGGAGGAGCACTCTCCCCCTGCTTGCGGGGGGATTAAGGGGGGATATAAAGGGGCCCTTCATTTCGCGCTTTGCACTTTCTTTTTACATGAGCCTTTTTTTTATCATAACGCACGTTGCTAGTAGCATAGAAAAACCGAGTTTTTCACGCTCATATCCTCTGATCCCCCTGGCCTCGACTTACCGGACGATATATCGGGATGGATTGGATTTTTCCTTAAATCATGTACTTTGTCTGTAAAAAACTCGGTTTTTGACGTTTGATTTATCAGCTAGCAACTTAAATTACCCTTACTCGACTGCTTCATCGGGATCGTCAGCGGAGAGGTCCTCGCCCTGATGGAGACGCAATGCCAGATTTGCCGTCTGTCGTAACGCACGAGCGGTCGGTGCGTGTGCTGCTAAGTACCGGGCAGCCGCAACTAGCGTCATCTGAGCTTGCGCTTCATCCAACTCCTCCATCTGATGGAGTGCAGCTTCAAGCATCTGGAAGGAGTGGAACTCGGCGTCTTCGCGTAATAGGACGTGACCCAGTTTCTGGATGATAGCAGCGCGCGGGTGACCAAGCGAGAGGTAGCGGTAGACATACATACCTGCCTCATCCGCCTGTGCTTGCGTGTTGAGGAGGGTCACAAGGCCATCGAGCAGTTCATCTGCGTCTGTTGGAAGCGTATTGGTCTCCCGTCGATGTTGTGGCATCCGTGCAGCCGGCATATTGAACCAGCGATCAAAGTAGATTGCAGCCGCGCCATGAAAAATGCCACGGGCAAGTTCCAGCGATGGAGCACGCTTTGCACACTGATGAAGGGCATTCGCGTAGGTGTAGGTGTGTAGGACTGCGATCCAGTCGCCAAACTCATTTTTTGTGTGGAAACGAGCAATTCGCATCGCTGCCGCATAGGCAAGCGTCTGCGTCAATTCCATCAGCGTTGCGCCTTCCTTGAACGCCGCCTTGAGTGCGTCCACTGTGGCGAAAGGATCATCGCCTAGCAAGACTTCGACGAGCTGTTCATTACCATCCCACTGTTTATCTGTGCCTTGGGTTGTAAGTGACTCCAATTCTTCAAAGGCATCGTTGAGCAGGGGAACAAAATCTATCGGACTGCGCCACCGATTCTGTTCTTCGGCCCGCGATGAAGCCGCGAGTCCACTGGCAAGAGTGGGCAGAATTTCAGTTGCCTTATCCCAACCGATACGTTCTAGCAGTTCAAAACTCTTGTTGATGAAGTCGAGGAGGTGTCCACCATCCCGGTAGAAGTGATCTGTCGCTGCTGCGACCATCATATCGCAGACTTGCGCAGGCGTTCCTCCGGATGAAATCGCTGTTAGCAACGTACGCTCTGCCCCGTCGGCATTGCGGACTTCAATGAAATATCGGAACCATTCTTTTAGGCGTTCCATTGAGTGCTTGTCTGTTTCTAGAGGTGTAAGCTCCACACGTGGCGGGGAAGCCGCTACCTCCTGTGACACGTGGAGTAGTCCCTGATAGAGGGCAAGCACCCTGTCCTCTTCTGTAAGTTGCGGAACAACATTTGCCATCGCCGTGAGGATGGTCAGACCGGGTCCCCAACCGGCGCGACGCCCATGTGCGCCATACAGTGCGCCAACCTCAACGATATCGTCTGCGGCGGCGCGATAGGCACGAAGCGCAATAACTGCCTTAGCGATAATCAGGTTGATGTTTTGTTCGAGGCCCTCATTCAAACGCTGTTTCCAACGCGCGGTGGGGTCATCCCCATTTGCGTGGACACTGACATAAACCCTTCCAGCCTCAATCTTAACCGGGTACGATTGCACATCATCTGCAAACGGATCGAACGTGCAGCCACTCTCCAAATCGAACCGTGCGTGATGCCAATGGCAGATTAGAATGCCATTATGGATTGTTCCCTGACTCAGAGGATACCCCATGTGCGGACAGCGATTGTCCACAGCACGGATCTTTCCTTCGCTATTTGTCAGGGCGACTGAATTGCCCTCTACATTGATGGCGATAATCGATCCTTCGGGGATGTCTTCGACACGGAGGCATTGTACGAAGTTAGAGGTCATTTCAGCCATTTTGCACTCTCCTTTATCCTTGGGGAAGTTGTTATCTGTCACTTCCAAGTCAAGTTAATTTTTCACTAGCCTATGCTAGTCATTGTCTGTGAATGCGGCTGGCTTCTTGAACAACTAGGATTTTGTTAAGTCAATTTTAGGATAACGAGAACACAAAGTCAAGCGGAAAGTTAGGCGTTGACACTTGATTGCTAGGCGTGATACCATGAAGACTCATGATGACAACCGACGATATTCTATCCGGGCTACAAAACCAGACCATCGGGCGGCAAATCCAAATCTACGATTGCGTAGGCTCAACAAACGATTTGGCACTACAGTGCGGTATTGACGGTGCACAGGAAGGCACACTTATCCTAGCGGAGAGCCAAACGCAAGGACGGGGACGGCACGGCAGAAGGTGGCATGCTCCCCCCAACTCCAGTATTCTTGCATCGGTCATCCTGCGACACCGACTCCGTGCGAATCAGGTTGGTTTACCGAATCTCATCGGCGCGGTCGCCATCGCAGCCGCGATCAACGAGTTGACAGACCTTCCGACACAGATTAAGTGGCCCAACGATGTGCTGATTCAGGGGAAGAAGGTGAGCGGTGTCTTGACGGAGTTGGAATATGACCGGCATCGGCAGCCGTTTTTCGTCATGGGGTTCGGGGTCAATGTCAATACAACGAGAACAGACTTGCCGGAGGAACTTCGCGCTTCTGCCACCTCCTTGCAAATAGAAAGTAATAGAAAGATCTCCCGCGTCGTGCTGCTCCAAGCTATCCTACACCGGCTTGAAGAAAACTACCTCCACTTGAAACATAATGATATTGAACCGATTATTGCAACCGCTAACAGCTTATCATACCGTTATGGCGATTGGATCCAGATTCAGACAGCTGATGGGGTCTTTCGTGGTCAAGTTGAGATGATTGATCGGGATGGTGGACTGCTGCTCAAAGATATGAATGGAAATCTGCGGAAATTTCTGGTTGGAAAGCTCCTCCAAACTGGACAGGAAACGCCAAAAAATTAGTAGATAACAGAAAGGATTTTACTATGGCTATTGGAACGAAAAACAAAATAATCAAAGGATGTGGTGCGCACCATATTGCTGTGCATACACGCGATTGGGAGGACTCGCTGCGACTTTATCGCGATGTGCTTGGTATGGAGATTGTCGCGGAATTTGGGCCACCAGAGCGCAAGATTCTCTTACTGGATATGGGGGATGGAAGCCACATGGAACTTTTCCAGCCAACTGCGGATGGTCCCAAACCGGGGGATCCCGCACCAAACAACCCTGTGCACCATTTTGCACTGGCGACAACCGACATCCATGGGGCGGTGGAACATGTTCGCGCGGCAGGCTATGAGATTACGGTCGAACCGCGCGATGTAGACCTTGGGGGGTTACAGATTACGATTGCTTTTTTCCTAGGTCCCAACGGCGAAAGCGTCGAGTTCTTTCAAACGAACTGAAACGTGATACGTAAACGTTTACGGTGTCTGATCACTACAGGAGCTATTCATGCAGGTTGAAATTGCTCGACACGCCCTTGACCGTGTGTCGTTGTCGATCATCTTCGATGACTCGACGGTGTTGGTCAATCTGAACTACTTCTTTATGCGCGATCGCAATCTTGTGGATAGGGAGAACCGTCGGTGGCAGGATGTCCCCGTTGTCCATCCGGAGTCATTCGTCCGCGAATTCGCTGAGTGGTGTCTCGAAAACGATGTTCGGGGAAAGTATAGCGTTGTCCCGTGTCCTGCTGCCTTGGGTCGTATCGACGAGGGACTGCCGCTCTTTAGCAAGGCGCAGCAAGAAAGCTGGTTGCAGATGTGCCGAGAGGTCATCACTCCCGCCTACGACATCACGCCTGAGATGATTACACATACCGTTGTGGTCGATCCGAAAACCTGTAAACCCTTGGAGTCGGGGATCTGGGAACAGTACGACTGGAACAATTTGCCTGTCGATCAGGAGGAGTTGGTAATTGACTACATTACTACTGCCTGCCAGATTTTGGAGAACGTCGGATTAACGCCTGAGGGGGTCACTTCCCCCGGTGGGTTCGGCAACCCGCTTGATTTCTACGCGAAGGTTGTCGGTATTGCAGCACGGGAGGTTACAGGCAACCCCACGCCCTACTTTTTCAAGCGGGTCTCTGCCGATGGTCCCGTCGAAACGCCTGTTTGGTATGCGGATCGGGAGACGGGTACAGCGGTAGGCGAGATTATCGCTTCCACCGGTGACTGGACCGGCTCGTGGACCGGTTACGGTGAGGTCAATGTCGATAAATATATCTCTGCGGACTTGCAGGGTGGACGTCTCCCCGCGGTTATTGACGCTGGCGATCCGGGGGTGCTCATTAGCCATTGGCAGGGGTTTTATGGCTTGCATAACGACGACCGTCGTGGGTTCAACGCCTTCAAAACCGTTGTCCGTCGTTTGAAGGAGCGCGACCCGAATGGTGAACGGACGCAGTGGCGCAAATGCAGCGAGATCACAAACTACGCGTGCGCTAGGGAGATGGCTGAAATAGTGGTGGAGGAGAATAACATTCGGCTTGACCTACCGGTGTGTGTCCCCGATTTGACACTTCGTTTGACCGGTGTTGATGTACGAGGCGTTTCCGTAGATGGGGCAGACCTGACTCGCGCTGGAAGCCGTGCCGCGTTCAAGAGCAATACCTTCTTTGCAGAGAACAACACCACCCTTGTTGCGTTCAATCCAACGCATCGCCAGCCGGTTATTGAAATTCAGGCATAGGCGAGAAATAGGGCAATGGAAAGGGAGGAACTGGATATAAATTTATCTGTTATCTGTGTTACCTTCACGGAGCCGGGTTAACACATCAACGCTGTTTTCAACCTCACCGAAGTGAGTGCGAATTCGATTACGCACCGCCTCCAACTGAGTGATAATACTTGCTGCCGGAGTTTGGCGGCTTGCCTGAGACGACTTGCTGGTTTTAACGCGATCCGAATTGAAGGTTTTCATATTAGTGAATCCGTTTTTTGGGGTCCTTGCTGTTCCGAAACCCATGAGATGTCAAAACAGAGCATCTGTTATGCGCCTGTCGCCCCTTTAGAGTTAGGCTGCTTTGCTATACACATAGCACTCCTCTGGAGCGCAGACATCAGAGGTATCAGCGTTCTATAGACATATCACTCCGCTGGAGCGAAAGGCAAAGCACTTTAATTTTAGCAGAAAATTGATGGATTTTCAATACCTAGTAATTTGGGTTATTATAAAATCGTTAGAAAGGAGTCAATACCCATGAATGTTTCATTTAACGATGCGCCTGTGTTGCTCACCGATGAGCAGATGCGTCAATACATTGTCAACGGCTATGTTATGCTGGAGCCGTCCGTTCCCGATGAACTGCATGAAACCATCCGCCGAAAACTTGCAGACGTCCTAGAAGTGGGTAGCAATCCGGGTAACAACGTGCTACCGCGGGTGCCGGAGATGCGGCACATCCTCAACAGTCCTGAGGTGCGCGGCGCATTGATTGGCGCGTTGGGCGAGGGATATATCGAACATCCTCACCGTTACTGCCACCACTTGGGACCGGTCACTGATCCCGATCCAGAGCCGGAGATCAGGCTGGCTGCAAACTGCCACCAAGATTCATACACCCCCCTCGGCAGACCCCGGCAGCACTATTCGCGTTTCGCTAGGATTATGTACTATCCGCAGGATACGCCGACTGAACTGGGACCGACCCATGCCATCCCCGGCACACAATTCCATAAGCGTCTGACCGACGAAGATCGGGCGCAAGCCATTCCAATAGAAGGGAAAGCGGGCACCGTGTCGCTGACGCATTTCGATGTGGGTCATGCCGCGGGCATCAACCTCCTCAATCAACCCCGCGATATGGTGAAGTTCATTTATGTTCGAGGGTCAGAGCCTACTGCCCCGTCGTGGGATTGTCAAAACCTTCAGTGGCAGAACCCGGCCGCTATCGAAACGCCGTACAATTTAGAACTGGTATGGTCTCACATGTGGGATTGGTTATGTGGGAAACGGGACCGTTATGAAAGTTTCCGAAACAGTGGTGTTCAATTGACGAAAAGCCGCTTGTCTCAATACATCGCCGCTTTGGGGGAAGATCAGGATTTAGCTGACCGACTGAGGGCGATTTATGATTTGGCTGGGCTCGGCTCCGACGCTGCCGAAGCTATCCCTGACCTGATCTCCATGTTGGATAACGACCATCAGGCGGCGCGGGCGGCTGCAATCTATACACTTGGCGCGATCGGAGAACCCGCCGTTGCACCACTGATGGAGAGGTTGAAAGCGGCAGGTCGCCGAGAAGACGCGCATCCAATTCCTGAACCTTGGAACGAAGGTGCCATCTCGATGGAAGACGCAGCACACGCTTTGACCGCTATTGGGCAGCCGGCTGTTCCCGCTCTGACCGAAGCCCTTGAGTCTTCGAGTGAGTGGGTACGCATTAATGCTAGCTTTGCCTTGGGCGAATTGGATTCCCATGCAGCGAGTGCTGTATCACGACTGATGGAGCGTCTAGGCGATGATTCGCATCGCGTTGTTCGTACAGCGACGGATGCGCTAGGAAGCATCCATCAGGGTGCCCCGACATTTATCCCGCACATTAGCCGCTTGCTGACAGAGGATAGATTGGACTGGAATGAAGGGGAGCGTCGTGGGTGGACAATTCAAGATCAGGTTCGGACCAATGCGGCGATGGCGTTTACACGGTTGGGGAAGGATGCTGCGGGTGCCGAGGAGGTTTTGTTCCACGCGCTCGACGACCCATGTGGGCATGTGGGTGCTTTTGCCATGGATGCCTTAAGACGCATTGATTCGCCTGCCGCTCGGCAAACGGTTATGGCGTACTTGGAAGCCCAACGTTGGGATGAATCTATCACAGCGGACAGACAGTTTTGAAAGAGAGGCTGATAATGATTTCCGTTTTCTACCCCATATCGCTTGAACGTCAAGTGTTCCTTACATGTGTCATGCTTAGTGCGTGTATCCTATTGATGCTGCTTTTTGGTGGGTGCACAGAATCGAGGGAAGAAGATGAAATATTGGCGGAAGAAGACGTAATCACAGAATCGGCCAAAGAAGATGAAATTAAAATTTCATTTCCTGCCAAATGGCCAATTGCGCCGTTAACAGCAGCACAAATCGAAGAAGTCTCAAATTGCCCTCTCGAAGAGCTAGCTGCTGAACGATATCCCAACGATGCATTAAATGCTGAACTACCCGATGCTTACAGTCCTATATCGGCATGTGATTGGGCAGTCTTAGCAACAGCGTACGCCGAAAGGGTTTCGGACAATGATACTCTACCGGAACCTGCAAAGGAAGCATTTCTAGAAGCGATTTCACGTAATTACGGTTTTGCGGTGACAACGCCACTGTTCTACCCATATTTTGGCGAATTTTCCTTGATAGAGCTGCCTCCGTTTGCACAGCAGGAGGTCACTAGAGTGAAAATGGATTACGCATGGATAGGTGAAGGTGACCCGGTGAACTACTCCGTAAACATTGAACAAGCCGATACCAAGCCTGTTGTATCTGCCACAGTTATGCCGGAGTCATTGGCTTCTAACTTAGATTTGGAAGGATTAGATAAGGGTAAAGTACAAGTTCTTGGTGCAGCCCTGACAGACTTACTGCCCATTGAATCCCAGTTTGAGTATGTTGTCTGTGCTGATAACTATCCCAATTGGTCAATTTTTCTGACTTTCAAGGACGGAACCCAGTTGAACTTAACAAACAGCGAGAGTAACTTCATATTTATTGGTGGTCCGTGGCAGACGAAAATTAATGACCAGAACTATTTTCAATTTTCATTTGGGTTTGCACAAGCTATTTTCGATTTATGCAAGGCTTTAGGTCTACCGTTCGGGAGTCCGGGGGGTATGTATTGTGGGGGTGATACCCTTTTTGAGAAAGCCTTTTCTGTTGACGGAGCTGTTCCTGATTGATGTATTTCTATCACATTTGCTTGCGGACTTTGCTGCTAGATAATTCTGCTATCAATCAAACATGCCGCTAGTTGATCTACTTGCATCCTGACTAGTAATCTAATGAGGTCAGGTGAAATTAGGAGAGTCCATAACGGAGGCTGATTCATTGGCGAAGCAGATTGAGACGTATGTGTCGCAGTTGAAAGAAGTGGGTTGGTGTGTGGTGGAGGGGGTCATCCCTGAAAACGAAGTAGACACTATTCGCCAGCATGTGGAGACCGCCCATCTGGAGGCGATGGCTGAATATGAGACAGCCGGTGGATCGCTCACTCATCAAAGGGACAAGGATGGGGGACCGGGTAAGAATGTGATTGCCTTCATTCAGCCGTTGGTGCCCTACTTAGCAGAGAAGCGTGTGCTTGGCGTTATCAGAAGGGTGCTTGATCCACATGTGCGGATTGCTCAGACCGAGTTTAAGCCCCGTCCACCGAATGACCATAACAAGATGTATCGCTCTTACCACTCCGATTGGCCCCACGACTTGGTAGATAGGGACAGAGCGGGTGCTGTCCGTCAACCGTTCCCTAATGTCACGATGGGATTGACAACGATATGGTTGCTCTCACCGTTTGGACCCGAAGGCGGCGGCACATGGGTAGTGCCGGGCAGCCACCGGGATCCACGCAATCCAAGGGGACCGGACGACGGAATTGACGAATTTAAGCCTATCCCCGGCGAAATGCAGGCCTCGGGTCCCGCCGGCAGTGTACTGATAATAGATAGCCGTATCTGGCACTCCAATGCTGCCAACCCCAGCGATAAACCGCGAGTGGCGATTGTGGTACGTTATGTGCCGTGGTGGGTGAGTGTGGAGTTTGGCGGTCGTAACAATGCAATCGTCCCACGACAGGTTTACGAGGCGTTCCCGGAGGACGTGAAACCACTGTATAGGCACCGAGTTGATGGAGTCGCAAACAATATTTCTTGAGGACAGAGGTTGCCTTTGGTCTATCACGAGATCCGTTTGAAGGGTGGTATAGTCGAGGGAACAGCTGAAAAAAAAACGTTAAATCCACAAGGGAGGTTATCATGAGAGAGAATAACGGAGGTCGACTCGCTGGTAAGGTCGCCATTATAGCCGGTGCAGGTGGAGGCATGGGGCGGTCTACACCCCTGTGGTTTGCAGCAGAAGGGGCAAAATTGATGCTTGTGGCGCGTCGAGCGGAACCGTTGGCAGCGATGGTCTCGGACATTGAGGCGAGGGGCGGCGAGGCGGACTATGTGACCGCGGATCTTACCACCCCCCAAGGCGGTGTCAAGATGGTAGATGTCACCATGGAGCGGTGGGGACAGATTGATGTGCTATTCGATAATTTGGGAGATGCCGCTGCGAGTGGATTGCGGTTACATGAGACCGATGAGGAGGCGTGGAAGTACTTGGTGGACATCAACCTCCACACCGGTTACATGTGTACGCAGGCGGTGATACCGAAAATGCAGGAGCAAAAACAGGGATCAATAATCTTTGTTTCAGCTGCCGGCGAAACCCGGCAGCGTGCCAATGCTGGTTATGGTGCAGCAAAATGGGGACTTTTGGGACTCACCCGTAGTCTCGCCCGTCAATATCGCGATGATGGGATTCGGGTGAATTGTATCTGTCCCGGCGGTATTGGCGACACTCGTGGCGAAGAGGATGCGGGACTACCACCGCATGAACTGGTTCGCGGGGGGCATCCGGCTGACATTGCGATGGCAGCAGTCTTTCTGGCATCGGATGAATCTGCTTGGATTAGTGGTGTCAGTATTGATATCGATGGCGGCGAGTCCATGATGTAACTGAAAACTGGGTATTCACCGCCATTCCTGAACGGAAACGCATCCTGCGAAGCGTTTCACGCTTCAACCTGAGAACGGCGCAATTGCTTTGCTCCGTAGATAATCAACGTTCATCTCAATTCCCAAGCCGGGACGGTTGGACAGATGCAGGCAACCGTCTCTAACGTCCAGCGGATGGTCTATCAACACATCATAGGCGTTGAGTTTAGCACGGCTGGTTTCCAGCTTGTAGAAGTTCGGGACCGTCATCATCGTATGCGCTCCAGCCAGCACGTTGATGGGTCCGCTTGCATCGTGCGGAGAGATCGGCACGTAGTAAGCCTCCGCCTGTGTTGCAATCTTCTTCAACTCTGAGATACCACCCGCCCACGTTACATCTGGCATGATATAGTCGGCGAGCTCGTTTTCGAGGATTGGCACGAACTCATAGCGGGTCTGGAGCCGCTCACCGACACAGATTGGCACGCTGACATTCTGCCTGACCTGTTTCAATGCGTGGTAGCTTTCGACGGGGACTGGCTCTTCAAACCAACCGATATTGTAAGGTTCCAACCGTTTGGCGAGCCGAATCGCTGTTGCCACATCGAACCGACCGTGGCAGTCGATGAGAATTTGAATGTTAGGTCCCACCGCCTCTCGAATTGCAGCAATTACATTTGCGCCGTGCTCCTCTCCTGCGGCGTCCATCTGCCCGCTCAGATAGCCGTTGGCTTCTTCCGGATGGTGAGGAAACGGATCTGTCTTCAATGCGGTATGGCCGGTTTCTGCAATCGCCTTGCAATGCACTGGAGCACTCTCTGGATCTCTCCCGCCCCCTGGATGTGTGTAAAGCGATATTGAGTCCCGAACGGGTCCTCCGCCAACCAGTTCATAGATTGGTAACCCCAGCTGCTTCCCGCGAATATCCCACAACGCGATGTCAATGGCACTGACGATATTTGATGTGGCACCGCGTGTCCCCATATACGTGAACGCTCGGAAAACCTTGTTCCATATTGTCTCAATGCGCGCTGCATCGTCGCCTTCAATGAGATTGCTGGTTTGTGCTAGCATGGCACAGACCGCCCTATTTGCTACCGGGGATGTGCCGGTAATTTCGCCCCACCCGGTGATGCCTTCATCTGTTGAAACCTCAACGAAGACATATTCTCGTTCTCTGCCGGGGGTTTCACCGGCGGTGTCCAAATACGGTGCCTGTGATTTAACAAGCCACGGTGTAACACCGGTTATTTTCATCGTTTAACTCCTGTTTTCTGATGAACTTGTATTATTGGTTTATGTAAAAAGGGGATGCAAAGCATCCACGAATTAACACTAATCTACGCAGATAAAAAAGAAAGACTAAAGACGGTCAACCACAAGGATGCAAGGGCAACCACAAGGGTTGCCCCTACTGTTGCACGATCTCTTTATATGAGCGGTGTTATTTTGCTTCTTCAGCGCGGCTGACAAACTCAGCAGCACCGGCAGCGATCCACGCACCAACGCTTGTGAATAGGAAGCGGACGCCTGCCGCAGCGTACTTCGCAACATTGTCATTGTTGGCGAGCGTACCGGCGACACGCCCTGCCGCTTGGATGCGAGATAATGTATCATCAATTGTGTGCTGAACATCGGGGTGCTGAAGACCACCAATGTGCCCCATTGAGGTTGCCAGATCCGATGGCGCGACGAAGAACACATCAATATGATCTACTGTCAAGATTTCGTCGAGGTTTCTGACAGCGATGATGTCTTCAATCAGGATGATTAGCAGCGTCTCATCGTTCGCAATTTGGAGATAATCGGGGACGCCAAATCCTTGACGACTGGTATACATGCCCCGGTAACCAATAGGTGCGAACTTGCCGCCATCGACTAGGTTCTGTGCTTCTTCCTTTGTGTTGACGTGCGGAACGACAATGCCTTGAGCACCTCGATCGAGGGTGCGATAGATCAAGCCTTGATCATTTTGGTTGATACGAACCACAGAGGTCATTCCCCAGATGTCGCAGGCACGGGTAAGATTGCCAAGTTCAGCAGCATCCACGGGCCCGTGTTCACCTTCCAGCCAAACGCCGTCGAAGCCCGCGGGTCCAAAGGCATCAATGTCGTCTGGGTGGGTCATGCCGCCAGCCACGTAGACGGTGCTACCTTCAGCCAGTTTGTGTTTAATTCGATTCGGTCTAAGTTTCATATTCGATTCTCCTTGTTGTTGTCAGTTGACATGGTATTTGTAGAATAAATTATAACGTTGAGATAGCAAGAATTACTACAGCAGCCTCTTCCTCAGTGCAACGTTCTTCAACCCATTATAACAGGCGTTTTCGACTTACGACCTCGCACGTAGGGGAGCGGCTTATTTCGGTTTCATCTTTGAGGTAACGTAGTACCTTTTCGACGATTGTTTGATTGTTCACCTGGGTTGATATTTTTACTTCTACTGTGTGAGGCGTACCAAAGTTTTTCATGGTAAATTCAAGGACGTAGATTTCGTCCCACGTCCCCTTTCGAAACCAATTTATTAGCGTGTGATGTTCACTCATGTCAAGTTCTATGGCATCAATGATGCGCCGAACTTTGTTCTCTGGTCTATCAGGATAACCGAAGGAATCTGTATTTATAGTGTAGTAGATTTTTGTGTTTGATATTCCGTGGTGAGAACAGCAAAATCTGGCTTCCGCGGTTGTTATCCAGGCAGCATTTTTAACTTGTTGGACACGTGCTTGTTGGATACCTATGTCTTCAGCAGTATACCAGCCAATGAAGTTCCTTTCGGAAGTGGTATCTAACAACTCTAGATGTGTGATGCAACCATCGGTTAGAATCGTTTTTATTTCGGCAGTTCTTTTGTCATTTTGAATTTGGCTGACTCTTTTAAGAGGAGGCAAGCCTATCCTTAATCCTTTTTCAGGCATTTTGTTATGTTCATGATAGACCTTAACTTTGCAATTTATTCCATCAATTAAATCGGGATACATCTCTTTCCCTCTTGAGTCCTTGATGATATAAACAGAACGTGGGATGTTGTCAATCACACGTTCTGTTTGTATGTATGAGGGACTTCTGTGTTGATAAGTGTAGAATCGATCTGCCGTAAACCTTAGTGCAATGCGAGGCAGCTCGTCTGTGTGTTCCGAATGCATCCATTGCCACATAGGGTTTGTCCGCCACTGTTTTAACCCGGCATCTATCTTCGCATTGAAGGGGTAGATTTTTATCTTGCAGTTTATGCCGTTAACCAAATCAGGAAAGATTTCGCGATATCTTTTGCAGATATAGGTATCATAAATCGTGTTGTTAAGTACACGTTGTGTCTTAGAATACAGGTTCAAGCCGTCGAAAAACAGGCCGTTTTCTGGCAAAAGTAGGAATTCTCTTGTCAATAAATTCTCAACCCGTCTTTGTTCGGCACGGCGTTGCTCTTCAGCGCGTTTTCTAGCAGCTTCCGCTTCAGCCTGCCTTCGTCTGACCTCTGCCGCGGCATGTTCTCGTTCAGTATCATTCTGGATAAATTGCCATGCGTCTTGGATTATCCGAAACATGACCGCTGCATTGGGAGCGGAGTTTCTATCCGGGTGGTAGGTTTTTGCTAACCTGCGGTAAGCCTTTCTTGCATCGTCTAACGACGCATCCGGATCTAACGCTAATATCTCAAATGCCTCTCTGCGTGTCATTTTGAAATCTCTTTTTGATTATACTGTGAAGAAGGGTGTTCTCATCTCGATCGATTTTGGACAAAACTCTTACCTAGCATCTGCATAACCTTTCCCTGTGGTGAGTTTCTCCGCAAGGCGTTTGACCGCAGGGTTCGGGTCATAGAGCGCGATTTCAAAAATTTCCCGGTGTTCGGTTGCATCCAGCGTTGGAAGTAGGGCTGCTGTTTCAAGGCGCACACATGCTTCACGGTCTTTCAATCCTCGCTCAAACCAACGGGGCGCATCTTCGGCGGAATGCTTGGCAAGCGCGGCAATCGCTGATGCCCGAATCCGTTTATTTTGAGATTCGGCGAATGGCAGGATGACCTCCGGATCTCCGTCGTCGCAATGGACTATTGTTTGTAAGGCGGCAATGCGAACCTCTACTGACTCATCCAAGAGCAACAGCGTGCACCAGTCATAGAGATCTTCATTGCCAAGCCGTGTCAGCAGTTTAAGACCGCGGATGCGTCGCTGCGGCTTTGCGTCGACGAGGGCATCAAGTGCGTTTTCCTCCCGTGAATCGACCGGCTCTAGTAGAGGTTCTGTTTCAAATTCAACGAGTTCAGGAAAATAGTCGAGGCGCGAATCTTCAGGTGCGATCTTAACCCCTCGAAAAAAATTGGGCAGCCATTGATGTAGCTTCTGTGACAGTTCCTTTGGACGGATGGTACTGTCGGTGCCGGCGTTCATGCGGTTTTCCACCCAGCGCGACAACCGATTAATTCCAGGGTGATGCGGACTAATACTCTCATAGGATTCGCCTTGGAGTATCTGGCTTACCCACCTAGCAATTAGTTCGGACGAGTTCAGTATCACTGTTGGCGGGACACGCCTCCGAATGGCAAGAAACCCCTTGCTGCGCATAACAAGATTTTTTCCAAGACGATTATACAATTCTTGGACATCGATTTCGCAGACGAAGACAAACGGCGGGCTAGCGGTTCTACGCGCTTTTTGCTTGGCGCGATGTTGGGCACGGTGCTTACTTGTAGTGAACCAGACTATGCCCTTCCTTGGTAGAAAGCCTATCTCGGCAATTCTAATCGCATTCTGTAAGGTTGTGCCGTGATAGAAATTCATTGCGTCCTCCTGTGCCTATTCTTGAGATTCAGGTAGAATCCCTTCACTGAAGCGTTAATTTCATCACCGATTCCTCACCCACTTGCTCGCCCGTATGTTCAAAGCCCAGCTTGCGGTAGAAGCCTTCGGGACTTCCAGTGCCGGGAACATGGCTCAAGAAAAGTTCCTTCGCATTCGGTCGTGTCTTCACATGGTTGATTAGGAGTTCAAGGGCGTGGCGGCCATAACCTTTTCCTTGATGCTGTATATCAACCATGAAGCGCCATAAGAAATATTCTCCTTTGTCGGGCTGGTCAGATAGCATCAGAAAACCGACGGGCGTCTCGTCAGCATAGATTGCGCGAAACCATGCATCCTCCGAGAAATGGGCTTCTGCAATAGAAACCGCGTTTGAAGCGACAAACTGCTCCTGCTCTTTGGTTACACGAAGATTCAGGATGGAGTTGACTGTTTCCTGTGTAACCTCACGTAAGCTGACCGTAGCCTCGATACCAAGGGACGTTTTGGAATCGGGCATTCTTTATGTTCCTTTCGTTTAGATTTTCTGAACCTGAACGGTTGGTAAGTACAGCGACCGCAGCAGCACACCCTAGATCACTGATAGCGCAGCGAACAACGCTTTGATGTACCCAACCGAATATGCCAATCCGTCGTTGCCCTCCATACGGGGGATGTGGTCGGGGTTTAGGCAACCGTCGAATCCGACCTTATGGAGTTCAAGGACGATTTTGAACATATTCATGTCGCCGTCGTCTAAGAGGACCTCCTCAAAGGCGCCAGCAGTCGCAAGGCTTCCTCGGACGTTGCGTAGGTGAACCATAAAGATCCTGCCTTTACGACCGTAATTGTTGATCTCGTCGAGAACGAGAGAGGTGCTGCCCGCCTCACCTCTGGTGCCGCAGCAGTAGAGGTATCCGATATTTCTGCTGGGAAAAGCGTCAATCACGCGATGGAATCCTAGACTTCCCAGAGGTGTGTCGGGGTTAGGGGTGTCAGAGGGATGGATGGCGAGCTTTATATCGTGTTCTTCGGCGATGGGAACGAGATGACCGTAGACCTCGCAGAAGCGTTTCCACCATTCTTCAAGTTCCTCAAAGTTTGGCGTTTCGGGAGGATTCACCGTCAACCCACGGCTTTCTCCACGCGATATATAGCCGCCGCGATGCTCAGAATTGTAGCGGGTCATTATTTCGTTAAAGGTATCCCCCCAGAATCGCTGCCTTGCGATGGGGACGCCTGCTTCCGCGAAAACCTTTAAGGCATTACAGGTGTTTTCCAGTTCTTTTTCTGCGCCCGGTAACCCTTTCATAAATGTCTCGGTGATGTCGGGTAAGGTCACGCGGTTGATGTCGAGTCCCCAAGAACGAATTCGCTTTCTGATTTTAACGACCTCATCCAGATCTGGATAGCCTTGTTCTGTGACGCCGGGGAAAGACTGGCCACTACCAAAATCGATGTAATCTGCGCCTAACTGTGTAACCTGCTTCAAATAACTGTCCGAGAGCCCTCCGTCCCAGACGGATATTTTCATCATCGCTTTTGCCTCCAATTTATGAAACGTAATGCGTAAAATATTATTGTTCGCACAGTGCGGATGATTCTATTTTAGAGTAAAATGGAAAAATTTGAAAGAAAAAAGTACAGATGGGCTCTGATTGTTTCTGCCCGCTAACCCCAACTAGCGTGTAGATTTGCCCAGTTCGGTGTGATATAATAAACCCACCATTTGAGGAAGATGACACGTTGTGTGGGCAAATTATGAAAGTCAAAGGACAAATCCAGCGAGACGATAACCCGCATAGTTACTGTCCCGAATGTTGGAGTGAATGCATCCAACCTTATGCAGCTGAGGGCAGGGAATACTACCGATGCGAGCGTTGCGGGTATAATGACAGCCGCCTCATCATGCTCTACCCACAGATGCGCTACCGCGTTTTACCCGACAGTGAGCTACTACACTATTCCGTCGGTGCGGTCATCGAATGGGAGGGAAAGATTCTCTTATTCCACCGAAGATTATTCCCATTTCGTTACACAATCGTCGCCGGGCATTGGGATTTAGACGACGTAACACCGGAGGATGCCGTTGCCCGCGAGATAGGGGAGGAAGCGGGTATTGAGATCCGTCCTGAAAAGCCGGTATTTGTGGAGACATTAGAAGAACCGTGTCGTCGCGGCGCGGATTTCCACGAATGGCGATTATACCGGGCGACGGTAGATCGAAATACGGCGACGCTATCCGACGAAGCGGATATCATCGGGTGGTACGCCCCTGATGAAATAAGAGGACTTGATTTAACCATTCCGACTGAATACTTCTTAAAGAAGCTAGGGATTATCTGAGGCAATGTTATAGTTCGCCGATGCAGAACACAGTGTTCTTTGCTTCCAAGCTCTGAATGTCGGAATAGTGATACACTTGGGCAACTTCTACCCCATTTTCAATGATCGCAGTCGGTTGTTCGATAACGAAGTCAGCGAAGTGAGGGGCATTGAAGGCAACATACGCAAGGCTGAACGTCTCAATCTGTCGATCGTAGTGCTTTGACAGGTCTGGAAATAGGACTATGCCTGTATCGACTTGGTAGATGTCTGCATTTTCATCTATGTTCATCGTTTTAACCGGACACTCGATAATTGCCCGCTGATGAGTATTGGCATCCCATATCTCCGTGTGCGTTACGATGGGCAGGCATTTGCGCGTTGCCTCAAAAATAGCGGTATTGCCATCAAGCACCTGTACCGGCGATGCCTCTTGAACCTCAAATAGAGGTCCTCCCCAATAATCCTTCGCTGGTCTGTAGTCGACGTAGTTATCGTTGCGGTAGGCATGCCTTCTGAATACCGCCGTGTGTTCTTCGCCAAAAACGGGGAGAAAGTCGTAGTTTGGATTTACGAAGAGATCTTTCTTCGCAAAGGTGTGTTCACTCTTACACGAACCACACTGGTAATAGTCGCTGAAACTTCCATCCGTATCGTCTATCAAACGACATCGGGATTCCACCCAAAAGCGGGGTGCATTCCCATTGCCGACAGAGTTGATAAAAGAGAGTCCATAATCAAGGGTATTCATTTCTATTTCCTTTCGGTGTGGTATGCGATCCGTTAAGCGCATTTGGTTCATGTAAAAACTGAGCGCAAATGAAATAAACCAGCAGTTGACAGGCGATCTTCATGACAATTTCACGTCCCACGAATGAAATCCCCGCCTGTCTGTCCCGCCGCAGCGAAGAGTAGTATTGGAGCCAAGTCAAAGCCGATACTTTATCCCAATGATGGATTCATGCTCCCATTGATAGAAACAGGCAGCCGAAACCGTGATCATTAACATCGTTGATGCAGTTGGGATATAAAGATATGTTCTCACTGCACCAACTATCTACAGTGTAACACTTTTAATGCAATAATTCTTGACAAAAGGAAAAACACCTGATATAATTAACAGTGTTAAGTTAAATTACTATGTAAACAAGGGGAAAACAATGGGTGTTAAAGAACGGAGAGCAGGGGAAAAAGAGCAGTTACGGCGTCAAATTCTTTCTGCAGCGCGAGAGTTGTTCGTCAATGAAGGCTACGAGAACGTCTCTATGCGAAAGATTGCTGATAAGATCGAGTATTCACCGACGATGATCTACCTTTATTTTAAAAACAAGGCGGATCTTTTGGATTCCGTTTGCAAGGAAACTCTCCTGAATCTGTTGAACACGCTTGAGTATCTAAACAGAGATAAAAGCAACCCCATTGAGACCCTGAGAAAAAGTGGAAAAGCCTATGTCGAGTTCGGTCTAAAATATCCGCAAGATTACAAGCTGACGTTTGTCGTCCGTCCTCAGTTCCAGAAGGGTTTAGGTTTGCAAGAAGGATCTGTTGGCGAAAGGGTGTTTACTTACCTGTGTGCGATGGTCTCTGAATGTATTCGACAGAAGGCATTCCGCGAGGTGGATGTCGAAATCACCGGTCAGGCACTCTGGTCGGCGGTTCACGGTGTCACATTGCTCCTGATTGATTTTCCCGATTTCCCCTGGACCCCGAAAGACAAATTGATCGATACGGTGATTCACACCATGATCGACGGTTTGAGGGCATAGATTTTAAATTATTTGGCGAAGGCCGCCATATTTTTTTTGCCAGTATATTAACAGTGTTAAATTATTTATCTATGTTAATATCTGGAAGTCCCTGAAAGGAAAATAAAAAATGAAAAAGCGAAACCCAGCCTACAAACACTTTCTTTTCGCAAAACTTAGTTCGTCCACCAATCACACGAGGCACTATCGACGAAGTCTGCTCTCCATACTGATTCTTGGTGTCTTCCTATCGGGATGCTCGACTCTGCTCGGCAAAGAGGCGGATCCAATGTCACCTACCCCCACAGAATTTACTTTCGAGCAGTACGAAGTCATTACCGGTGTAGCGAAACGCCAGACCATTTTGACGGGATTTCTTCTTGGTGGCACTATCGTGGAGCTTATCGTGGTGAACATTGACGAGGAGGACGCTCGCCACTTGCACATTTACGCGTTCGACGATGGTGGCTGGATACCGAAACTGGACACAACGCTGCGTCCCGAAGTGTTGTTCGTCGACATCGCCCACATCGGCGGACATGACCGCTTGATTACCTACGAAAGCGGTCAGCTGAACTGGTTCGATCCCGAATCGGCAACGGAGCACCCGCTGGTGGCGGTGACTTCCAACATCCCGCCTCCCGAAGGCGAAATCCCCCATGTCGATATCACTCGGGACCTCAACGGCGACGACCGCGACGACCTTGTCGTGCCGGACTCCGATGGTTTCTGGGTGTTCATCCAGATGAACGATGGCACCTTCGCCGATCCAGTGAAGATTGGTCCCCCCATTGAGATGGGTAGGATCTACGCAGCCGACGGCTATCGATACAATCCTTGGTCTCAAGGGCGTATCCATGAGATGGACTACAACCGAGATGGTCGCAGCGATCTGGTGTTCTGGAACGAGGACCACTTCGAGGTTCATCTCCAGGACGAGCGTGGATTGTTTGCCCCGGTGGCTGAAACCTTCACTACCGATGTGGCATTCGACTCCGATGACCTCGCTTCCCTTGTCGCTCCCGAAGGGGTGCGTGGCAGGCGTTTCGACCACGGAGCACCCGGAGCCATGACGGGAAGGGTGCTGCACGCGTTTACTGACATGAACCACGACGGTGTCGCCGATCTTGCAATCTTCTCGTTGGAGGCGGGGAAGGGCCGCCTCCTAGGACAGACATCTGAGCTGTGGGGGATGCGCTCTACCTATGAGGTACACTTCGGCACGCCGGCCCCCGGTGGTATCATATTCGCAACGGAGATTGGGGCAATGATCCGATCGGACGGTATCCCGTTCGAGATGAGCGCGCACGACTTTGATAACGACGGTCAGGTTGATATGACCTTCGCGACCATCGACCCGGGCATCTTCAAAGTCATCGGCATACTGGTCAGCGGGATCCTAACGAAGTCCGCGCCGCTAGATCTCAATCTTTACCGTATGGCAGGAGGCTCGTATCCCGACGAACCCGACGCCACCCGTAAGATCAAGACGCATTCCCCCGGAGATTCAGGGGAAAAAGCCATGCACTTCCCGTCGATATTGTTCGGAGATGTGAACGGTGACGGACGCTCGGACCTGCTGGTGCAGAATAGGCGGAAAGAACTACGCGTCTTTATCGGCGAGCCGGGCCCGGATCTGTTCGCCCGGAAACCTCAAAAGGTAGCAGTCTCCATGCCCTACGAGGAATACACACAGCTGACTGACCTCAATAAGGACGGGGTGCAGGATCTCCTCATGCATCACCCGTCCACCGCCGAGCCGAATCGGGTGACGATGCTGATCGCCCACTGAGCGAAATCAGTGATTTATATCGTTTCTGAATCGTTTTGTCGCACGATTCGGACAAAAGACAATGAGTATCAACGAGGAAGTACATCCATTCAAGGGTTCATGAGTTCACGGATTCGTGGCTTCATGGGTTCAAAAACGCGAGTTTTCTTAGCATTTCACGTTTCACATTTCAAAAAGGAGAAAAATAATGGGACGCTCAATTTTTTGCTTAATCTATGTCTTTTTAGGGGTAACCTTCAGTGCCTCGGTTCAGGCGCAAGAAGCTGACCTCACCAAAAATTTCGGTATTGGACTTCAGGGTGCTACACCCGCGTACAGTTTTGTTCAAGAGCAGTCGGAGCCAATCATTGGTGGAATCAGTTTTCGTTATAATGGACTGGCACCCGTCTATCTTCAAACCGTCGGACATTTTACTCTTAATGATCAGGATAGCGACCATATCTTAGGTGCTGGCGTTTCATATGCCATATTCGAGCACCAAAGCAGATGGCATATAGCCCGACTTTATTTCACCCTAGAAGGCGGCTGGCGGTATCAAAAAGAGCAGGAGCTCGATCAAGAGATTGTCAAAACCACGACTCTCGGAGGTGGACTCGCTTTTGGCGGTGAGTTTGTGTTTCCAATTGGGGGGATTCCTCTCGGCTTGAGTGTAAAAGTTGGTCAAGGGTTTGGCAGGGAAAAAGCCGACTCTCAATCCAAGGGTCGTGCTGGCGTTTACGTAGGAACAGGCATACACGCCTATTTTTAGATTTTCTTTTTTAGTTGTGCAGATTGAAGAAGAAAGAAAGTGCTAATCACTAAAAAAAACGAGGTTGTTGGCAAAAACTCAGTTGCTGTTACATGCTTTTTTAACATTAGCCACTCATGTTATCCCTATGACATTCACCTATCAATCAAAATATCTTGCTTTTCCGGATTATTTTGTTTATCATAGGACAGAGACAGAAAGGGTGAGGTGATGATTCATAAACGGATCGGAGCAGCACTAATCACAATTTTGGTATGCACGTTATTTTCTCAGTCGAGTTCGGCTTCCGCTGAATTGAGTGAGGTAGTGCAGGTCTATGAGACCGCTTTCAGGCTGATAGTTGAAGGGGATTACGGTGAAGCGTATGATCGGTTCAATGAAGTCATCGACAAATACCCGGATACTGTCTATGCGCGGTTTGCGGAAGATCGAAGGCAACGGTTGGAACAACTGAATCTGCCAAGCATCCGGCGCAAGAAAATTGACCAGAGCGGTCGAGTTGGGACAGTAGTGTTCAGCACCTTATATTCGACATGGCTGGGAATTGGCACAGCGAGGCTTGCTGACGAAACGGACAACGCAAAAACCGTCGCTACAGGTATGATGATAGGGGCCCCGACGGGGCTTCTGACCTCTCTAATTGTGACGCGAAACGCTAAATTGACCCGTGGACAGTCTGCCTTAATTAACTTCAGTGGCTCTTGGGGGACATGGCAGGGGTTAGGTTGGGCAATTCTGATCGACGAAGATAACGGCGAAAAGCCGTTGATTGGCGGTGCCATGATCGGTGGGCTATCAGGTATTCTGGCAACCTCCATTCTCACAAGGAGAATTGACCCGAGTTTGGGTGACATGGGGATTATCAATTACGGTGCACTTTGGGGCACATGGTTATCTTTGTGTGCAGGAGGGTTTGCCGGTGTTGAAGATGGCGATGAGCTGCTTGCTTGGACGCTCATCGGAGGCAATATAGGCGCAGGATCAATGGCATTGCTTTCCTCAGAAATTGACATCACGCTGGCGCGGGCACATTGGATTAATCTGGGAGGCGTTATCGGCACTATAGCTGCCAGCGGGATGGTGATGATAATCGCTGAAAGTAATGTTAGTGAGGAGACCATATTTGGTCTCCTGATAGTTGGCGGCATTGTTGGGCTTATTTCAGGCACTTACAACACCCGTCATATTCCGCCTCCAGAAGCAGGTGAAAGGTTGAGTCGACGGAATGATTCAACGCTTTGGGAAAGACCTCCGCATGAGTTACAGTTGAATTCTAAAGGTATACACGCCAATTTCTTCAACGTCCGATTTTGATCGCAGATTTTTTTCATTGAGTCAACAATTAGAAGGATGTAGATATGCCGAATCAACTCATCAAAATTATCATCGCAACCCTTCTTTTTCTATTCTCGCAGCCGCTGTGGGCGGGTGAGATTGAATCAGTAGAGAACGCAGATCTGCGTTCTCTACAGGCACTGGAAGCGCAATTAATCTATGAAGAAGCGGTTAAGCAGGTTGTTGATGGGGAGTATGATAAAGCCCTCAAACGACTGGACTGGCTTATTTCTGTCTATTCCGAAACAACGCATGGTCAATTGGCGACGGATAAAAGAGAAGAGGTTGCTATTTTACTGCAACAGCCCAAACCAATCAGCGGTATGAGCAGAGCAGGTTTAGTGGGGTTTGGTACGCTCTTTACGACATGGCTAGGCGTCGGTACACTAATACTTTTGGACACAGAGGATGCGGTCCCTTATGGTCTCGTTTTAATCGCGGGACCCGTGAGTGGATTAATCGGTTCTCTAAGTCTTACACGGGAGAGCGAACTGAGTGATGGGCAGGCTTCATTGATTAATCTTGGAGGTGTTTGGGGCATCTGGCAGGCAGTTGCGGCGGCAAGCATCGCTGGTGCCGGTGAAAAACTGACTGTGGGTGCGAGCATGGTGGGAGGTGCACTTGGGCTGGCGTTGGCTAGCAGCATTGTCAGAGATAGAGACATCAGCCCTGGCGATGCAACGTTGATTAATTTCGGCGGGATCTGGGGAACATGGTTTTCGATCTGCGGGGCGATGGCTGCTCGCAAAAGGGATCAAGATAACAGCGACTTTATTCTAGGCAGTGCGATGATGGGTGGCAATGTTGGGCTATCGACCATGGCGGCGTGGTCAACGAAACTGTGCATGAGTCGCGCCCGTGCACGTCTTATTAACATCGGGGGCATTGTAGGTACACTCTACGGTTTAGGCGCGAATATTCTACTCGATATTGAGCCGGAAGACCGAACTTTTTGGTCACTCATGGGACTCGGCGGCGTGGTCGGGTTGACAGCGGGTGCTTATTTTACCCGGGACTACGACATGCAAGAGAGTTATTTCACGGAAGGTGGTGTGGGGTTGCTGAATCTTAAACCCGTTGAGAGGCAATGGAACCTGTCTTTTCCGACGATTACTATTTCCCCTATCAGTGGTAAAGATTCGCGGATTCCTGATATTGAATTGCAAGCACCGTTGGTCCGGGTCCGGTTCTGATTGCAGAGGTTAGAAAGAAGCACCACAATAAAGGCGTAATGAATAAGGTTGAGGGGACGCGCTCTACAACAGATCATACGTTTCCTGAAAAGAGGACCATCCGGGCGTATTATGTCGGCATGTTTCTCTATTGGGGCGCACTATATGTCTACTCGCCGATTCTATCCGTGTATGCTCAGTCGTTGGGTGCCTCGTTCACAACTGTGGGCGTGGTCGTCGGAGCGTACGGCTTTGTACAGATGTGGCTACGAATTCCGTTGGGGATATGGTCGGATCGGTTGGGACGGCGCCTGCCGTTTCTTTACGCCGGGCACTTCTTCAACCTCGTCGGGTGTTTGGGGCTTGCGATGGCCCCGACACCGATGTATCTTGTAATCTTCCGCGGTGTGCTTGGTATTAGTGCCGCCACATGGGTTGCGTTCACCGTGCTCTTCGCCAGCTACTTCCCTGCCAATCAGAGTCCCAAGGCGATGGGTGTCATTACGGCTATCAATGGCATCTCGCTTATTACCGTCAACGGACTCGGCGGTCAGATCGCGCAGATGTGGGGGATGGGGGCTACATTCTACGCCGGTGCGGTTCTAGCCGCTATCGGTCTGATAGCAACTGTGCCTATCAAGGAACATCGGACGCATCGTGAGCCGCCCACATTTCGACAGATATGGCGCATCATCACACACCCCGCTTTGATGCTTGTTGCGTCTATCACAGCACTGAATCACTACGCATTCTGGGCGACTACGTTTGGCTTTGTTCCAGTTTATGCGGCGGATCTCGGTGCAAGCAAGTTGACGCTCGGCATCATTGGAGTAGCGGCTTTGGTGCCCTATACTTTAACGGCTCCGATGAATCACCGGTTTGCTGCTCGCTTGGGCGAAAATCGCGCTGTCTTTATAGGCATTCTAGTGATGGCGGTGACAATGTTTGTCGTTCCCCTCATCAACAATATACCACTGTTGGCAATCTCTCAAGGTGCAAGTGGGTTTGGACGTGGTCTTGTATACCCTTTGTTGATGGGACTGAGTATCCGGGAGATATCTGGCGAAGACCGGGCGACCGCGATGGGGGTGTATCAGGCGGTGTATGCGATCGGTATGTTTTTGGGACCAACGACCGCCGGTGCTGTCGCCGATGCTGTGGGTCTTTCTGGAGCGTTCATCATTGCCGGCACGGTTTCGGTGATTGCAGCAGCCGCAGCTTTAACCTTGCTCGGACGGACAAACGATCTATCAAAGCGTGGACAGGTATGAAGCTAAATTGATACACATCACAGTTTTCCGTCCGCCCGCATTCGTGCACCGTAGGCTTCAATCTCGGTTTTTTCTTCCGGTGTGATTGTGTAGTGATCGGACAGTGCCGATGCGATTCGGCAGAAGCGAGGCACGTCTCGCAATCCCATAATCGTTAAACCGACCGACTCGTGGCTGAGGACATAACGGTAAAATTGTTCTTCTGCCGGTGCACCTTCGCCATCGAACAGCTTATCGTTGCGCGACGCATTCATAATCACCACGCCGGTGTTATGCTTGCGTGCCGCCGGGAATACGGTCTCTTCAGGCTCCTTCATGGCGCAATTGTACCAACATAGTACGGTATCAAAAAATCCGGTCGCAACCGCCTGCTGAATCTGTTCCCAATCGTGGCCCGTAACGCCGATGAAGCGGATTAGTCCTTCCTCTCGCGCTTTTTGAACCGCTTCCAGTGCGCCATCAGCTCCTAAAGCGCGGTTCCGTTCCTCTGCGGTGTTTAGATGGTGGAGTTGGTAGATGTCGATGTAATCGGTTCCGAGTAGGCGCAGGGATATTTCAAGATCTTGACGCGCACCTTTAGCATCGCGCTGTGCGGTCTTGGTCGCTAGAGTCAATTCGTGACGCCGTCCTTGGATGGCGTTTCCGATAACCCTTTCGTCATCTCCATCCCGATACGCTCGTGCTGTATCCATATAATTGACGCCACAGTCTAATGCGGCTCGATATCCATCAGCGGTTTCGCAATACGCACCGCCGGTCCCCAGTCGAGTGACGACCAATCCTGTTCGACCGAGGGTCGTTTGGGGAATCTGATCTGCCATGAGCGTATACCTCCTTGATTTATTGTTGTTGGATCCGCTATACACATCCTGTCCTGCTAGGACGTTAGGTTGTAGCGATTCGGCACTACTATAGATCTATTGTACTCAACTTTAAGTGGTAACTTGCGTTAATTATACCCATTGGTGAGGGGATGTCGATCAAGAAAACGGACTTGGGATTCCGGGAAATCTGCTTGACATGCTACCTGTCAGTCGTTAAAATATATCAAATCCCGACATTTTTCGCAAGGTCTGTTAACAATAACCGAGTAAGAGGAGTTTTATTATATGCCGACATACGAATATAAATGCCTGAATTGTGGTATCCGATTTGATCGGTTTCAAAGGATCACCGAAGATCCCATCCAGGAATGCCCCGAATGTTCAGGTCAAACCAAGCGGTTAATTGGTGCTGGCGCCGGGCTGATTTTTAAGGGTTCAGGGTTCTACAGCACGGACTATCGCAGTGAGGGATACAAAGAGAGCGCGAAAAAAGACAAAGATTCATCATCAAGTAGTGACGGGGCGGATAGCAAAAGCGGAGATAGCAAAAGCGGCGATAGTAAAAGCGGCGATTCTAAACCGAGCAAGACGGAGAGCAGTAACACTTCCAAATCGACTTCAGATTCAAGTGCTTGAGAGATAGCTATTAAATTGCTTCCGCATTTCGTAGGGCACCACCCGTCCACGAGATTTGTGGATAGTGACCTATTTATTCGATCGTTGTTCCTGCGCATGGGTAATGCTCTATATGCGATTTTCAAATAGCTTGGCCATATCCATTAGCCGAAAGGGGAAAGCATGGACCACACGCACCACCATCATGACCACGAGCATCACCACCATGATGGAAAGGAAGATGGGCATCAACATAGTCATCAACATCGCTTACAGGGAAAATTTCGATTCGCAATCCTGTTGACAATTTTTGTGCTCGTTATCGAAATAGTAGGGGGGATTTTATCGAATAGCTTGGCGTTGTTGAGCGATGCAGCACATGTTTTCTCTGATTCCCTGTCGCTGATTATGAGTTGGCTGGCGATCTATCTGTCAACTCGCCCGGCAACTAGCTCACGCACCTATGGCTATCACCGGACAGAGGTATTTGCTGCGTTCATCAACGGGGTTTCACTGATTGCGATCTCTGGGTGGATATTTTACGAAGCTATCCACCGGTTCCTCGAACCTGAACCCGTTAAAAGTAAAGAGATGCTCGTCGTGGCGATTATCGGATTTATTGCAAATATGGTCATTGTCTGGCTATTTCACGGTGAAGGACATAAAAGTCTCAATGTGCGGAGTGCGGTGCTTCATGTCATTGGAGACGCGCTCGCTTCCGTCGGCGTCATCGTAGGCGGGGCGATAATGTATTGGACTAGTTGGTTCATTGTTGATCCAATTCTGAGCTGTGGTATTGGTCTGGTGGTCTTGATTGGCGCGGTCAGAGTTACGAAAGAAGCGGTTCACATCTTGCTAGAAGGGTCTCCGGAACATGCGGATGCCCAAAAAGTGGCAGCGTGCATCGGTGCTATCGATTCGGTCAAGGATGTCCATGACATGCACATTTGGTCTTTATGCTCTAACTATTTGGCGTTGAGCACGCATGTGTCGATCGCTGAGGACGCAAGCAAATCCTCGCACGAATTACAGCAGGAGATTAACGACAAGGTACAAACGCAATTTGGTATTTTCCACACGACCATTCAGATTGAACAGCCCGGTTGTCCCCATGAGGGACAACTGCTATGTAACGCGCCCCACCACTGATTCGACATCTCTCTTGATTATGGCGGCGTTTAACGCCTGAGTCGCCCATTTCAGTTTTCGACCATCAATTATCTTATATTTTTACCACTTAGTATGACCGGGGCAGATCCAATACGTGGGTGGCGAGATAGGCGAGTACGAGGTTGTTGTTGACCGGCGCGACTTGAAAAAGCCGTGTTTCCCGAAACTTGCGCTCCACGTCATATTCATCGACAAAGCCGTAGCCACCGTGCGTGTCAAGACAGATATTGGCTGCCTGCCAACTCGCTTCGGAAGCGAGCAGTTTTGCCATATTTGCTTCTGCTCCACAGGGGGCATTAGTATCGAAGAGCCAGGCAGCTTTGTAGCGAACCAGATCTGCTGCGACTGTCGCTGCATAAGCGCGGACGATGGGGAACTGCACGCCTTGGTTGCGACCAATCGGAGCCTCAAAGACCTCGCGCTCACGGGCATAGGTGCACCCCCGATCAACAAACCAGTAACCGTCACCGATGGCTTCTGCTGCCAGCAGGATGCGTTCGGCGTTCCAGCCGTCGATGACGTAGCGGAAGCCATGCCCTTCTTCGCCAATCAAACTATCGAGCGGCATCCGCAGATCGCGGAACCAGACTTGGTAGGTTGCGTAGTTGAACATGGTGCGGACAGGCTGCACTTCTAATGCCCCTTTTTGCAGACGTGCATCGCGCAGATCAATCAGGAACAGACTGAGTCCCTCCGTCCGCTTGTCGACCGCTTCGCGGGGTGTCGTGCGTGCCAACAGGAGAAGTAGGTCTGATTGCTCTATGCGGCTAGTCCAGTTCTTGTGACCGTTGACGATGTATGTCGAGCCCTCACGTCGGGCAAAGGTACGGATACTGGTGGTATCGGAGCCTGCTTCCGCTTCGGTGACCGAGAATGCTTGTAGCCGCAGCTCGCCGCTGGCGATGGAGGGCAGCCAACGCTCCTTCTGTGCATCGCTGCCGTGGCGGAGTAACGCGCCCATGAGATACATCTGTGCGTGAAACGCCGCTGAGTTTCCACCCGAACGATTGATCTCCTCCAACACAATGCTCGCCTCTGTCACACCCAAGCCAAGCCCGCCGTATTCTTCTGGAATCAGAATCGAAAGAAAGCCAGCCTCTGTGAGTGCTTCAACAAAGGCTTGTGGATACGCACGCTCGCGGTCGGTCTCGCGCCAGTAAGTATCGGGGAATTGGGCGCAGAAGTCGCGGATGCGTCCCCGGAGCACTTCATGTTCGGGGGAGGGTTGAAAATCCATGGTATATCCCTTTCTAGTGGAAGGGCTGTCAACGTTCTGACAGTCCTTGCGTTACTATGGTGAATCCTAAAAATAAATATACATTAAAAGTAGATAGTCTTTTGTACCACAATCTGTTAGATTGTGATCCCAGCCCGCAAACTAACAGTTCGCGCTACTTATGGCAGATTACCTCCCGATGAATCGGGACGGAGTGCTGTGTGCCCTATCCCTGCCAACAAGTTCCTAGTCTCGCTCGTTAATAGGGCCTTATGCTAGTTAGCTTCCCTTTTTTTTATAGGAACTAAAAAAAGGGAAGCTAAAAAGTCCTCCAGTCTGTTACTATAGATGAACTTGATACCCCATCTAAAACTGGAGGATAACCTTATGATAACCGACTTTGATGACCTCTGTCTATGGACTTATGTCATTGTTGATGACATGCTGATAAAATTCGCACCCTTACTCCGACGCCCAGGCCCCGCTCCCCCATGTAGCGATAGTGAGTTAATCACTATGATATTGGTTGCCGAATGTAAGGGGTGGGACATCGAAACACAATTGCTATCCGAATTTAGCCAGCACCCCCATCTGTTCCCTATACTGCCTTGTCAGTCCCGACTCAACCGGCGCAGACGCAATTTGGGGGCAATCATCAATCAGATTCGACAGATGATCCTCTCAGACATTGAAGCAGCATCGGAGAACCTGTGTATTATTGATAGTTTGCCGATTCCAGTCATTCAGTTTCATCTGGTGCCTTCGTCATCAAATGATTGGTCATGCTATGGTGCCGATTATGGGCGGGTAGAGTCGAGGAAACAGACCATTTTCGGCTATAAACTTCATCTGTTAGTCACCGCAAGCGGGGTGATTGTTGATTTTGAACTTGCCTCCGCTTCTGCAACGGATTTGTCTGTTGGCTACGAATTGCTCTCTGGACACCAAGATAAGCAAGTGATAGGGGATAAAGCCTATATTAGCAACCAAGTCAAAGACCAATTAGACCAACTCAACCGTATCAAGCTGATAACGGTGCCCCGACGCAACCAGAAACAGCAGATTTCCAGACAAACCAAGCGGTGGATTAACGAAATTAGGCAGATAGTTGAAACGGTTAATGGGCAATTGAGTGAACAATTTCATATACAAAAGAATCATGCACATAGCTTCTGGGGCTTATGCACACGGTTATACGCCAAACTCACCGCTCATACCCTATGTATTTATCTCAATCAGCTATGCAAAAAAGAGGCGGTTTTACAGATTAAAGAGTTGGCTTTCCCAGCTCCTTAGGAACTAGCATAAGACCCTAATAGTGTTTAATTAATTCTGAAATCTACTATAGTTTTCATATTATCATACGCCTTGTGGAATTACAAGATAGATCTCAGCCGCTAGTACACCCCCTGTGAAGGCACTAGAAACGACATGATACGTGATGCGTAATGGGCAAAGAAAAATTGCACGTATTACGCATTGTGCGGTAGTGTCTATTGAATTAACGAACGGAGATGGGCTATAATTCAGGGAGAGAACCGGCGGGAGAGTTGCAAATTATGTTGAAATTACTATCCAAAAACTCGCTCCTTTACTTTATGCTCTGTGTGTTGATGACTGTGTTTACACAGCACATCCTCCTCGCGGCAGAGAGTCAATTGATACGATGGCCGCCTGTGATCTGGCCGACATTGACGGAGAACCTAATTGGTGAAGATGGGAGTAAGGTCATGATAGTGTATCTGCCGCCAAGCTACGATTTTACCGAGAAACGCTACCCTGTCATCTATGTACTACACGGATTCAACGGGACTTCAAAAAGCCTGACCCGAAAGATGAAGTCAGCAATGGATCGTATGATCCTCAGTGAGGAGATTCAGGAAGCTATCGCTGTGTTTGTTGATGGCTCGAATCGGTTTGGCGGGAGTCAGTATCTCAGTTCGCCAACAATCGGCGATTACGAGACGTACATCAGGAGGGATTTGGTCAATTTCATTGATAAGCAGTACCGGACGATACCCCATCGGGACAGTCGCGGCATTACAGGGTTTTCGATGGGTGCGTACGGTTCAATGCACCTTTCGCTTAAATATCCAGAGGTATTTGGTGTGGTTGTTGCCCAAGCGGGTACTTATAAATTTGACGATGATTTGATAGAGTCTTTTACGGAGAAGGGTGGCGTTGTTTTAACCTTCTTGGAGCCGCTGAAACAGAAATCTGGGGACGAATTTTGGAATGCACTGGAAGACTTAGCCAATTCGGACGCATTACGGAGAGTTAGCCTACCGTTTCGTAGTGGTCTTGCGTATTTAGCGGGGGTCGCCTCCAATCCTGATAACCCTCCCTGCTATCTTGATTTTCCATACAGATTAAGAACGGGTATCCCTCCGTGGGAGCGCGATGAGGAGGTTTGGGAACGGATTGTCGAGAATGATATCATTCATGAATTAGACCGATACGTTAACAGGCTAAAGCAAAATCCGCAACGACCGATGCAGTTGAACGGAATTAAGTTGGTCCATGGTCTTGAGGACGAGACGGCATTGTTCAGACAGGCGGAAGCATTGGATCAGAAGTTGACGGAGCTTGGTCTCGACCATGAGTTTGTAGCACATGGTGCTGAACGCAGATCGCTTGGTGTCGATCATGAGTTTATAACACATAGCGGTGGGCACACATTCATCGCGGAGGAGTCGCTGCAATTTGTGGCGAAACATCTGGCGTTTGAACCACCACCCGCTACCCCAGATGGTTCTGGCACAGCTACTGTTTCACCGTATGCTGTTGCGGCGCATAGCAGTGGCAACGAAATTGTAATTACCTATATCGCTGAGGGGATGATGCGCGATGGTGCTCTTACGGTTTACATTCCGTCAGGTTGGACACTGCCGCAGAATGTTCCAGGGCTTCCCGGATACACAACTGTTACCTCAACCGGCACCATCGGCGACGTAACATTCACCAAGCAGAGGATTCAGATTGATATTCAGACCCTCATGCCCAACGACACAATCACGCTTATCTATGGGAATGGTGGAGGTAATTCAGGAGTAGCTGTACAGGCGAATCAATTTTCAACCTTTATCACCAGTGTTGCTTCAACATCGGACGGGACTTTGACGCTGATTAAACAGAGTCCGGTTGTTGATGTTTACCTACGTCCATGGGATGTGAACGATGATGGGACTGTGGGGGTCCTTGACTTGATCGTCGTAGCGTCTGGGTTGGGGAGGGTGATAGATGGGGTAGTTTTCGGTCAAAACCCGGACGTGAATCGGGATGGACTTGTGGACGTATCTGATTTGATCGCTGTCGGGTCTCATTTTGAGGAGCCGATCCGCAGTCCAGCGGCACCTGAGCGCGTCTTTGCCCCCGTATCGGCAACAATCAGATTTGAGAATCCCCGGCTTGCGGGGAATCGCCTCCTGCTTGACCTGATAGTTGATACAGCCGTGCCTCTTGTAGGTTACCACCTCCGAATAGCACCGAAGGGGCTTTTGAAGATAGATCCGAACAGAAGTGAGAACGATGTATTTCGTTTAGAGGAGGTCGCTCAATCCGGAACGTTGGTGGCTGCGAAACTTGGCGTGGGACACCCGTGGCTTGGTCGGGTGCGGCTTGCCACACTGGAATTGGAAGCGAATAGTTCGGTGGATTCAGCGCAATCATCAACCCCCGTAGTCTCTGTGGATGCAGCGCATCTCGTTTCTGTGGATGGGCAGTCTCTCCGTGTTGGCGTGGAACCGTTCTTCATGGATCAGTTGCGTCCTCGCCGGACGGAGGTGTTCTCCAACTATCCCAACCCGTTCAACCCGGAGACATGGATTCCCTTCCAACTGCACAAGGATGCGCGTGTTCGCATCACCATTTATGATGTTTTGGGTCGTGAGGTTCGGGGATTTGATTTGGGTTATCTATCCCCCGGTTACTACAAAACGCGCGAGCGCGCCGTGTATTGGGATGGTCGCAACGACATGAACGAGCGGGTTGCTAGTGGAACTTACTTTTATCGTCTGGAAGCGGGTGACTTTGTCGGTACGCACCGGATGGTAATCTTGAAATAATGCGAGTTGCGATCTTTTCCGCCCCGGTGTTGGTTTGAGACGGTTCATCTGACAGATTTTGTTAGTCCTGGCCTTCCGTCGTACTCAAAGCCAACGGTATTTTCGCCAATTCTGCGTCTAAGATGCGAATATCCGCCGCCGCCTTCTGTTCAGCGAGCCATGCCTCTCTCCGTTTCTGCAGCTCTTCCCCGATAAGTTTGTTCTGAATTTCTTGGCTGGCCTCTGGATATGTCTTCTGGCGAGGATGTACCACTTTTTTTAGCAGTTTAGCGATGAGATACCCTTCGGGTATTGGAATGGGTTGGCTAACTCCGTTGATTTCCAAATCGGCAATTGCCAACCGACCCTCCGTATCAGCAGGAAGCGTCTGTGGTTCTTCCACAACCTGCAGGAGCGGGTTATCGGGATAAGCCCCTTGGATTTCCTGAAAGGTTGCGCCCCCTTTCAATTGGGAGGTGATTGTTTCAGCAAGGGTCTTGGCTTGGGTTCGCAGATCTGCTGCATCGTCAGGTTGTGAACGGACCAGGATATACTGAAATTGAATCTGTGCGGGTTCAATAAACTCTGATCTATGTTCTTCAAAATATTGAGGAGCTTTTTGATTGATTTGTTCTTCGTCAATACTGTTGCCAAATTGACGGACAGTCAGTTCGTTCATAATTAAGGCATTCCTCAACCGTTCCTCTACTTCCTGATATTCTAACCCAATCCGCTTCAGATCTTCAAAGAACAGTGCTGCGTTGGCGTAGCCGGATTTCAGTGCTTGAATTTCTGCGTTCACCTTTTTTCCCCAACTCCAGAGCATTATTCCGATATCGTCCGCCTTCTGCAGCATCAGTTTCTGCTCGATGAGCGTTTCTAAAACCGCTCGCCTGACAGTATTTGGGGGATTCTTAATTTCTTGAATGTTTAGCTCGTTTTCCCGTTCGTGTAGTATGATTAGCGGATTGTTGATAATGGCGATAAGGATTAGTTCGGTCTCCAGTTCGCGTAGCATGATTGGCTGATCGTTGACGACGGCAATCACGTAATCGAGAATCCTCTCCTTGCTGAATCCGTTTGACGGGCTAGCGATAAAAGCGAGGCAGAGTAAAATGTAGTATGCGATGCGCAATGTGTAAAGTGAAGAACACAGAACGTCCTTCCCGCCTCCTTTTTTCTGGCTTTCGGCTGAGTGTCCAAGCCTTTCCATCTTTGCCCTCCTACCTGTATTTGATCTTCACGGATGTTGTTACTCATCCGATACCAATTCCATAGTAGAATTATATTCGTTCAATACCTGTCTGTCAATTAGAAGTTTTCACGGTTGATAGAATCAACTGGCTGTGCTATCATATACTAAAGTTTGTACAATTCACGGTACAAATGGTGGTTGATTGAGAACACGCTTCGGGATGTCAAGCAGCACTGCGGATTTGACAAGGTATCAGGTCAAATCGCGTCAAAGCATCAATTAATTCGCGCAACTAAGTTTCGGAACAAGTTGCCTGACGCAATTGCTATTCAACGCCACTTGTGTCACAGGCAGTTCGATAACATTGGTATCGAACTGTCAAGCGGACACAAGGGTTGATGGTTGAGCATCTGCGTGCTTTAATCAAGGGATAATTATTTTCTGCGACAATCTCTGAAGATACTAACTCGCCGAATATTCACTAGACCCTTGATAACGCTACATGAATTGGATACAAATTGTACTAACTTTAGTATCATATAGTGCAACTATTTCGGTTTGGAAGAGAGGTGGACAGTCTTGAAAAACAGTGATCAGCCCATTTCAAGAGAGCTGTTGGAAACATTGGATACAATTCAGCAGCGTGTGCTGTGGTTGGCGACGCTTATTATTCACTATGCGAATAACCTTCGTCCCAATCCAGATCAGACGAAGGTCGGGGGGCACCAAGCCTCCTCGGCATCGATGGTTTCGATCATGACGGCTCTCTACTTCCATTTTCTTCAAGCTGGAGACCGTGTCTCGGTTAAACCACACGCTTCGCCGGTTTTTCATGCGATTCACTACCTGCTGGGTCAACTGCCAAAAAAATACCTGACCATGTTTCGTTCATTTGGGGGGCTGCAGGCGTACCCGAGTCGAACGAAAGATCCGGACACAGTCGACTTTTCGACCGGCTCTGTGGGTCTGGGAGCGGTTGCGCCGGCTTTTGGTGCGTTAGCTCATCGCTATGCGCTGTCCCACTTCGGTCACGTGAGCTCGCGTCGTTTCGTGGGAGTCATCGGTGATGCTGAGTTGGACGAAGGCAATGTATGGGAGGCGATCCTGGATCAAGCCCTCACCGGTATAGATAACTTGTTGTGGATTGTCGATCTCAACCGCCAAAGCCTTGATCGAGTTGTGCCGGGCATTCGTGCGCGTCAACTTCAACGTCTATTTGAGGAGAGCGGTTGGCAGGTGCTTGAAGCAAAGTATGGTCGGCAGCTTCAGGAACTCTTTGAACGACCGGGCGGTGCCGCCTTGCGCCGGCGGATCGACGAAATGAGCAATGAGGAATATCAGGCACTGATTCGTCTCCCCGGTGAGGAACTCCGCTCTCGGATTGTTGATTGTGAGGGAATTGATAACGCTGAAATCGCGTCAGTGATCCAGGACATCCCGGATGAGACGCTGCCGTCGGTGTTAAGCAACTTGGGTGGACACGATTTAGACGAATTGCTCGCCGCACTGTCGCAGGCTGAAGCGGAGCCGGAAAGACCGACAATTATCTTCGCCTATACGATTAAAGGTTGGGGCACCCCTATCGCTGGACACCCGTTGAATCATTCGATGCTCCTGAGTGAAGAGCAGATAGCCGATTTGCGGGAGCGTTTAGGGGTATCCGCTGGCGACGAATGGGAGGGGTTTGATTCGGGGTCGTCTGCCGGTCAACTGTGTCTTGAAGTCGCCGATCGACTTTTTCCTCCCAATCCTGAGCCACCGGTAACCCTGTCCGCCGATGATGTGCCGACAGCACTCTCGCTGCCAACTCATGGATTCTTGAGTACGCAGCAGTCTTTGGGTCGGCTGTTGATGCGTCTAACTCGTGTGCCGAAGTTGGCAGATCGGATCGTCACGACTTCGCCGGATGTATCGGTGTCCACTAACCTATCTGGGTGGATTATCAAGACAGGTGTGTTTACGCCGCAAGAATTGCCTGACTATGAGACTGAAGCGAACCAGCTCCGAAGTTGGCGGCATGGGCCAAATGGGCAGCACATTGAGTTGGGAATTTCCGAGATGAATCTCTTTACACTGCTGGGGATGCTCGGCTTGTCGGCTGAACTGTGTGGACAACATGTCATCCCGATTGGCACGGTCTACGATCCGTTTGTGTGCCGCGGTCTTGAAGCACTCATTTATGCCCAGTATTCCGGGGCGAAGTTTATTTTCGCCGGGACACCGTCGGGGATCACGTTGTCGCCGGAGGGGGGTGCACATCAATCCACCGTTACGCCGTCACTCGGTGCGGAGATACCGCGACTCAACGCCTATGAGCCGTGTTTTGCACAAGAGTTAGAGTGGATACTGTTGGACGCGCTCCGCCAGTGTTGTGATCGAGATCAGGGACGCTCGACCTACCTGCGACTGTCCACCAAGTTGATTGATCAGAAGCTGCTCACGCTGGCTTTGGAGCGTATAGGAGCGGATGAATTGCAGCGTCAGGTGCTGGCTGGCGGATACCGGTTGGTGGATTGGCGCAATGCTGATCCGGTTGTGCCAAGAGAGCGGTTGGTTCATATTGCGACAACCGGTGTCATGATTCCTGAAGCGATTGAGGCTGCGGGCATTCTTCGCGAGCAGCGGATCGCTGCCAATGTGCTGAATATAACCAGTCAGCGCCGACTGTTTGAGGCGTGGCAGACGATGCAACAGTTCCCCGGACATTCACAAGGTGGAAGGGAAGTTCCCACTCCGTTTGACTGGCTGATCCCGACCAACGAGAGACATGCGCCGATTGTTACAGTCCACGATGGTGCCTCCCACGCTTTATCTTGGCTGGGGAGTGTCTATGGGGAGTTGGTTATCCCTCTCGGTGTGGATGATTTTGGTCAATCGGGTGATCGTGCGGAACTCTACCGGCACTTCGGGATTGATGCCGAGGGTATCGCTAAGGCGGCGTTAGCGGCATTAAGTCGCTGTGGCATATCGGTTTAACGCTGCTGTATCGTTAGTGGAACGACCTTGGATTCAAGCGTTGCCAAGCCCCGGTACGAATTCAATAGGAGATAGGTTCCGTCTAGTTCCGCTGCCTCTTCGTGCTGCAAGCCTTCAATCTCTCTCTCCAAATTGTGAATCATCCGTTCCTTCATGTCATCGGGCATGCTAGCGTCTGCTTGTACTATCCGAATTTCGTTCTTTATCTCAAGAACCTCTGGCGGATCAGGAGAGAAGATCTCCCGATAGACCTTCAGCTCCATGAGTATCTGCAATGTGTAATCACCGGGTCCTAGTTTGTAATAGGTCTTCAGGTCTTTCAACATTGCCTTTCTTGTTTCCCCTGCCTTGAGTTCCGTTCCTTGGATGCAACTCACCACCCTGTCCTTCCACATCACGGTTTTGGTTTTCGCCGGGAATGTAATCGGCGGTTTGGGCAGGACGACCTGCCCCAAATTATTTTTGACCACTAATTTTGCGAATGCCCCTCTGCCTGTAACGGCGACATACGGCACGAGTAGATCGAATTTCCCCACCTGAATCGTCATTTCAAGGGGTATTGGTTCGTTGGGGTTGTAGCTTGGCTTCGCCGATGATAAATGAAGGTCTGCAAGGGATACCGGGGTTGCTGGTTCTACCGGTGTGGGGGTGGGTTCGGTTTTTCCGGTTGTTCCGCTCAGGCAACCGGTGGTATAGAGACTCCATAGGATTAGGCATATTAGAAGTCGGGTTGTCATGGTATCCTCCTGTTGGTTTTGAATGAAGCCTGAAACGTGAAAACGGAAAGTAACGAGTCGCGATTCGGAGATCGCTCCTACCATTTAGTTTTGATTGGATGAAAAACATCCACGAATCCAGCTGAGTGAAACGTGAAACGTGAAAACGGAAAGATGGTTCATTAAAGGGTTGGTTCATGTAAATGAGGGGTGCTCATAATTATTGTCTGAATCAGGATTTTCAGGATTTAAGGATTTTCAGGATTAGATGACTCAAATTGACACTGATGAGCATTTGAGGCGAGGGCATCATTATTGACACGATGCTGCATCGCGAGGCAAAGCAAGTTGAATCACCTATTAAACAGGTGACACGCAAAACCCGGACGCTCATTTAATAAATTGTGCAAAGAAACCGAGTTTTGAAGAAAAAACTCGGTTTCTCTGAGCCGTGCTGCACTTTCTTTTAACATGAGCAAACCTATTTATGGGCACCCCTCAACTATAAATGAAACGTGAAGCGTGAAACGTGAAAATGAGACTTTGCGCCCCCTTTTCATCGGGGAAACGGTTGTAACTCAAGTTGGGGAGCGAATACTACTATCTGGAAGGCAACCTTTCAGTCCCCTTTTCATCGGGGAAACGGTTGTAACACAGGCGGAATCGGACAGTCAGCCCGCACTGAGACGCTTTCAGTCCCCTTTTCATCGGGGAAACGGTTGTAACTGCTCCCACCGGAAGCGGTTGATAGCTTTATGACAGCTTTCAGTCCCCTTTTCATCGGGGAAACGGTTGTAACTGGATTCAAGGTATTTTACAGTCGATAGGGTTAGCAGCCTTTCAGTCCCCTTTTCATCGGGGAAACGGTTGTAACTTCAAGACACGCACATCAATCTGATTGAAGGTCAGACTTTCAGTCCCCTTTTCATCGGGGAAACGGTTGTAACTCCATGCCCTCCGGTGCGGGCAGTTCGATGTCGGCTGCTTTCAGTCCCCTTTTCATCGGGGAAACGGTTGTAACACAATATCGTTCATTCAACAGACCCGCAGGCAACCTTTCAGTCCCCTTTTCATCGGGGAAACGGTTGTAACCGTAGTTCAAATCAGAATTCCAATCGCTGTCAACGACTTTCAGTCCCCTTTTCATCGGGGAAACGGTTGTAACGCGCCGGGCGGTGCAGGATGTGAGTGTGGGCGCGTACTTTCAGTCCCCTTTTCATCGGGGAAACGGTTGCAACCCGCCCACCCCACGCTATAGACCTTTCTGCTTCGCTTTCAGTCCCCTTTTCATCGGGGAAACGGTTGTAACTGCCGGCATCGAGGTCGTCGACGAGGCGTTGGAGCGCTTTCAGTCCCCTTTTCATCGGGGAAACGGTTGTAACAAGTCGACGATAACGCCGAAATCGCAGCCTTCATACTTTCAGTCCCCTTTTCATCGGGGAAACGGTTGTAACTGGATTCAAGGTATTTTACAGTCGATAGGGTTAGCAGCCTTTCAGTCCCCTTTTCATCGGGGAAACGGTTGTAACTTAGCGACGTTTGGATTGTTACCTGCTATCATATAATCAACTTTCAGTCCCCTTTTCATCGGGGAAACGGTTGTAACCGGTTCAAGCGGAGTGTGACCCGCTCTATCAGCCCACGTTGTAACTACTGGTGGATCAGGGATCGGATCGGCGTCGGGTTCCTTTCAGTCCCCTTTTCATCGGGGAAACGGTTGTAACTCTCCCAACTCACGATGCTCGCCGTCCCGGACACGCCTTTCAGTCCCCTTTTCATCGGGGAAACGGTTGTAACTCGATTAGAGCAAGGGCTCGACATCGATGACAAGCAGACTTTCAGTCCCCTTTTCATCGGGGAAACGGTTGTAACCACTATTTTAGTATTATTTGCAACAGCCGCTTTTATCTTTCAGTCCCCTTTTCATCGGGGAAACGGTTGTAACAATGGAACAAGACCCGGTGATGAGAAACTTTGTGCGTCTTTCAGTCCCCTTTTCATCGGGGAAACGGTTGTAACCGCTGATTTGTCCCATACACACCACCTGCAACTGTTCTTTCAGTCCCCTTTTCATCGGGGAAACGGTTGTAACCAGATGGCGAGAAGTAGTCGCCATCTGTAACTACATCCTTTCAGTCCCCTTTTCATCGGGGAAACGGTTGTAACTTGGGGACGGTCGGAGGAGACAAACCAATGTCAGTATCCTTTCAGTCCCCTTTTCATCGGGGAAACGGTTGTAACCAGACGTTCTATAAGCCAATCCAATCTTTGAGAGTACTTTCAGTCCCCTTTTCATCGGGGAAACGGTTGTAACTTAGCGACGTTTGGATTGTTACCTGCTATCATATAATCAACTTTCAGTCCCCTTTTCATCGGGGAAACGGTTGTAACCGGTTCAAGCGGAGTGTGACCCGCTCTATCAGCCCACGTTGTAACTACTGGTGGATCAGGGATCGGATCGGCGTCGGGTTCCTTTCAGTCCCCTTTTCATCGGGGAAACGGTTGTAACTCTCCCAACTCACGATGCTCGCCGTCCCGGACACGCCTTTCAGTCCCCTTTTCATCGGGGAAACGGTTGTAACTCGATTAGAGCAAGGGCTCGACATCGATGACAAGCAGACTTTCAGTCCCCTTTTCATCGGGGAAACGGTTGTAACTTTGATCGTTCATCGCTGGCGCGGACTATGGTGTTCTCTTTCAGTCCCCTTTTCATCGGGGAAACGGTTGTAACAGACGTAATGGCATTGCCAAAATCGTGTGGGACCGAACTTTCAGTCCCCTTTTCATCGGGGAAACGGTTGTAACCGTGGGACAGACCAACACCTATCTGCCATTGCTGCCTTTCAGTCCCCTTTTCATCGGGGAAACGGTTGTAACATTGGCTCAATGTCTGGAATATACGGTTCTCGACCTTCTTTCAGTCCCCTTTTCATCGGGGAAACGGTTGTAACGTTTACGGGATTCGGCTACGTCCATCGCAACGATGTCTTTCAGTCCCCTTTTCATCGGGGAAACGGTTGTAACAGGTCCCTTCCATAACGATTCCAGTTCAGCAGCGACATCTTTCAGTCCCCTTTTCATCGGGGAAACGGTTGTAACAGGTCCCTTCCATAACGATTCCAGTTCAGCAGCGACATCTTTCAGTCCCCTTTTCATCGGGGAAACGGTTGTAACTTGGCAGGTTCAAATCACTTGGTCGCCGATGGGCTACTTTCAGTCCCCTTTTCATCGGGGAAACGGTTGTAACTGGCTTTCTTGTACGAGGGCTCGTTGTCCACGTCGGGCTTTCAGTCCCCTTTTCATCGGGGAAACGGTTGTAACTGTGCATAGCTTGTGGAGCACAGCAAGCTATCGCAGTGGCTTTCAGTCCCCTTTTCATCGGGGAAACGGTTGTAACTTATCGACAGGACTGATGGGCACAGCACATTTCATCAAACTTTCAGTCCCCTTTTCATCGGGGAAACGGTTGTAACCACCCACGGGCAGGACTCATGGATCGCCCCAGAATGCCCGAAATATCTGTGTTTGTGAAGCATATTCTCTATCATCGCATGAAACGCCTCTGTGTTCAAGTAAAAAGTGCATATCTCCAGCGCGACTTGTGTTCATCACCATCCGCGGGGTTGGGATTGTTACTTTCGCAAATCGCCTTTTTGTGCTTCCGCCCACCCGTTCGATTGTGGAGATCAGGGGGAGTCGGTCGCAAATCGATCTCCCTTCTCCTTTCTCGTTGGGGCAATGGTTGAAATACGGGCAAGCACAAGGCTTGCCCCTACGGAGGACATTAATCCCTTTTGCGTCGGATGGCAGTTGGAACGCCTTACGGGTAGATTTGATACAAGATAAGGAACGGAGATCTACGTTCCCTACTTTTCGCAAATTGCCCCGCCTTCTCCGCAGAAACTCAATTTGCGATTTACTCACAAGACATCGGCACAGAATCGGCGAAATTCGCATTCGACGCATTTCCCGCGCTGTGGTGTGGGTGGTGGCATCCACTCGTCTGATAACATACGCCGTATCTGCTCGATAGCGTCGAGGGTCCTACGCCGAAGTGTCTCTGAAATTGGGACTGCTGTGATGCGTTGTGTGGGGATTCGATAGATAAATCCTTGGGACACTGATTGACCGAGACACTCCTCCACCATCAGTGCATAGGCTGTCAACTGGTATTTCGCGTTTAGGTTGAGCCGCTGGGTTGTGGACTTAAATTCGACTGGAAATACGCCATCTTCGGTCCGGATGAGTAGGTCGAGTACGCCACTCAATCCGAGGGATTCAGCGTGTAGTGAGATATGGAACTGACGGCTGCCGGCCTCCAGTCCGTAGCGGGAGAGGGTTCTACGCCGTTCTAGGACGCTCAACACTTCATGTTGGACCGCGCCGATCTGCATCGGATGGGTTGTCGGGCGAACCACCGGGGTGTAGTAGGTGTGGTAGACTACCCGTGGACAGTAGAAATATTGTTTGATGTCGCTGACGCGTATGTTCATTTTCCAGTCTCCTCAATAACGGTTCGTTTGTCGTAATCTTTTGCACACACGCTGAGGATTTCGATCTTCCCTTCCGCTTTGCCGAGTTGTTCGGTCAGTTTGTCTTCCAATGCCCGTCGTCGGGTGGTATTGATGTCGCCGAGGAATGAGCTGTACTGGATGCGTTTTAAGCCGTAGTCGAGGCAGACGTCGGCGATTTTTTTGCGGATACGGTCTTTAACGATGTCGTAGATGACGTAGGTGTGCATGATTGTTGTCTGAGTCGCGGATTCGGCGGATTATATGGAAGACACTGATTTGGAAGCGAAGCCTACAATGACGTTTCCAGAAACCAAGTTTTGAAGAAAAAACTCGGTTTCTTTGCTTCCTAATCCGGTTTCTTTGTTTTCTAATCTAACATCAAATGTTCAATGAACTCCCTGTCGGTCTCAGAATACGCACGGACAAATTTGGCATAAGCTTGCCGCGAAGGAAACTGGGAGCGTACGATATCAGGATTGGATAAAGTTCCGTTACGCAAGCCAATGTAGTCCTGATAGCTAGAAAATTTCCAGCTTGCTGGATCATCAGCTAGTCTCGCTAATACTGGATTCAGGTGAATGTAGCGTGAGAGATGTAGAAGATATTCGTTTTTGTCTACTAATTTTGCCCTAAAAGTACCTTGAAAAACCGGTCCCACACGGTCTTGTTGTCGATTCACAGCTTTGGTGTAGGACACGGTGAATGGTTGCATGATTTTCGTACTCAGGTGGTCATCTTTCAGGTAAGCAAGAATGTGGTAATGATTTGGCATGAGACAATAAGCGATAATTTCAATCAAGTCAGGTATGCAGTAATGGCGTAAACGCTTTATAAAGTATCCCCAGTTTTCCTCATCGAAAAAAATGGGTTGACGATCCACACCGCGGTTGTATAAATGGTAATAATGTCCTGCTCTAAACTGGATGTCTCGCATCTATGGTGTCTCCCAGAAACCAAGTTTTGAAGAAAAAACTCGGTTTCTACAATGTTACCATGTGGAGGTGAAGGGGTGGTACTCCCGTTCGCGGCGTAGGCACATGGCGAGGTGCCGGGCTTGGAGTTGGATGATATTACAGAGTTTCTGCTGCTTTCGCTCGAATCGTTCGGTTTCTTGAAGCCTCGCCAGTACGCGGTCGGCAAGTGCGCGTCGGGTCGCTTGGCTGAGGCGGCGTTGTGTTGGGGTTTCGGTCTCGGCATCGGGTTTTGAGGATTGGTGCGCGGCTTTGGCGGCGTCGCTATCGGGGTCGTCCCACTCGACTTTGAATCGCTTGTTGATCATCGCAAATACCACCCGATCCACGATGGGTTGGCGGAACTCTTCGATAAAGTCGAGCACTAACGAGGGTTTGCCGGGACGGTCGACGTGCAGGAATCCGGCAAACGGTTCAAGTCCTGATAGTGTAAGCGCGCTCCAGACTTGGGAGTAGAGTATCCCGTAGCCGTAGTTGAGCAGTGCGTTGACGTCATCGACTGCGCCTTGGTGGTTTCGGGTGGTGAAGCGTCCGGCGGGCAGCAGCCGTTGGACGCATTCCCAGTAGAGGGCACCGGCGCGTCCTTCAAGGTTGAGTAATGTCCCCCGCTCGCTGTCGATTGGTGGTCCCTCACCCCCCTTAGTCCCCCCGCAAGCAGGGGGTTGGGAGGTTGGGGACTGGACGTGCTGTATTTCGTCAATGAGCCCTTCGATCTTTGTGAGCCGTTCGATTAGTTCGGTGTACTTTTTGGGGGCTTGTTTCTTGCGGTATTTGCCGAAGTAGCGGATGAGGTTGATCTGGTTGCGTAGCTTGCCTGTGGCGAATTGTTTGGCGATTTCTAAGCCGCGCTCGTCGTGGTAGGCGGCGAGTTGTTCGCGTCTTGAGATTACGGTCGCTGTCAGGGACGGGCTGTTGAGTTTCGCATAGGGTTTGCCGTTAAAGCTGAGGAATGCGATTTCGATGCCGCGCTCGGTGCAGGCTTCGATGAGGTCTGAGGACATGCTGACGCCGCGTGAGGTGATGATGATCTGGTCGAGGTCCATCAGGGGGTGTTCTTCTTTTGCTCGGTCTTTGTCTCGGTATCGGACGCTGACGCGCTCGGAGCGTTTGCCGAGGTATGTGCCGTAGTCGGAGATGATGAGTTGGTTCATTTTCCGTTTCCTTCCTTCAGTACCCGATCGTAGATTTCTTTCAGTAGAAGGGCATCTCCATCAAATGCAATGATGTATTTCCCACGCGATCCGCATCTAAACCACGCTAGTCGCCAGTCCAATTTGTGCCTTAAATCTTCGGGTACGAGAACGAATAGATGACCAGCAACACGCTCTTTGTATTTTTGTTTTGCCATCACATGCGAAACCGATGTCAAATGACCTTCTTGCATGAACTGCATATCTTCTACTGAATAATCAGCGGTTGTGCGAAGTATGCCACAACAGTCTTCTTCATGCTCATCAGTAAATGACTTGTACAAATAAACTTGATACCATTTATCATAGCCTTTTTTTACTTCCATTCGCTGATACTTGTCGTTCCAATGAACAGTAGTGCGTCTTAATAATGTTTGCAAATCTGCTGTGTAGTATGGTTCTCGCCCGCGTTCAAATTTTTCGCGTGCATCCCAAACTTCAATGCTTGGTAACGATGTCCGAAATGAGTCCAATGCTTTGTAGTGTTCAAACCACGTGGGATTACGTCGAAGTTTCAAGCGAGCACGTTTCATCTGAGTTAGACGCATCTTTGTTGCATAGTCTGTCAGAGCAGCATCTAACCATGTTTCAATTTCAGTTTTCACCGTTTCATCAGCAGACCAATCGTCGATAATCCTACTGCGAAAGTTCTCGGCTTGGGCAAGCACGGTAAACGCTCCACACTGCGTATTGACAAACCAGCCTTTCGCATCCTGCCCCGGATAGATGGTTTTGACACCTCTCTCTAGAGCGTCACGGGAAATATCATCTCCAAGCAATTTTACCTCTTCACATTCACGCGGAGTAGCGAGTAGGAACGCCTGTCCGATGCTATGTCTTCCAAGCCGTCCAAATCGCTGCATGAACGACGCTTGATTGCCTGCCTCGAAAATCAGATAATCGGTTTTGAAATCAATTCCAACTTCGATTGCTGCCGTACCAATGACAAGCATCCTGCCTCTCACGTCTCGACTACTCCGTGCTGAAAGCCCGCGAATTGGTGCGATTTCTGTACGTGGTATCCCCGCCTCAACGAGAGCGTCTTCCAGCGCGATGGCGTTGACAACTGAATTGAGGATAACGACACAAGGCACATAATCTCCTGTGTTGTTTGCTTCTTGGTTTTCTGCTTGGAGTTGATATAGTTTGCTCTGAAGTTCAAGGACCTTTGATTGTGCTGTTTCGACGACATCCCGAGCAACCGGCAAGGCCTTGAGTTCTACATCATGGGCGACCGTGCGCTCGCCACAGATAGGTTGCGGGACTGTTACATCAGCATCAATGACAAGTGGGTTGAGCAGTCGATCCAGATAGGTTTTGACCTCTTCATTCGGAGTGGCAGAGAGCAACACAACCCGTTGGAATGCACCCATACGTTGTGCCCAAAAAATGAGGAAAAGCGCGTGGGCTAATTCAACGCCGTTGTAGAGATGAAATTCGTCAAATACAATGGTCTTATATGCTTGAAAATGTGACAAAACTTCTGGACTGCCACGGTAGCGCAAAGAGTACAGAAGATAAAGAATATCGGGGTTAATCAATACAATTTTTCGTTTCTCTTGACCAATTAGTTTTATCAATGCGTCTCCTTTTTGCTTTTCACCCATTCTCCACGCCTTTGCAAATGCTGCGAGCGTCAGGGCGCTAATTTGAACGATTTCATATTCTTCAGTTCCCACCCTTTCGTTTGCTGTTTCCGGCGTCCGCTCCCGATATGTTATTCCCTCGTCATCCATCAATTGCTGAATAGCCCGTGATTGATCTTGAATCAGCGCGTTTGTGGGGTAGACAAAAACAGCAGATTCATGGTTTTTCAGTACGGGTAACGCTGTCGCCCGTGTTTTGCCACTCCCTGTTTTGGTCACGAGTAGAAATCCGGTGTAGTTTTTCCACTCGTTGTACATGGCGGCTTGATGTGGATAAAGATGGGTTTGCACATCTTCTACAGTGACTTGTTCATAAGAGTAGCCCTGGATTCTCATGATACCCCTCCAATTCGGTTCAAAACACGTTTGGGGAGGTGTATGGTATGCCGGGCTCTGCCGGCACTAAAGAATAGCCACCAATCTTCGGTAAGCGTTGCTGTCCGAAACAATAGATGTGGCGGAATCATCACCGGATCATAACTGACGAGATTTCCGTTGACATCCAAAGGGTTAATTGGGTGTGTTGGGCTTTGTTCCTCCTCACGGTAGATTGCGACAGGTTGGGGGACCTCATCCCACCGAATACGCATTGAAGCCCCTTTCTTACCGAGTCGTATTACCCCTGGCGGACGAGAATTGTCAAATGTGAAAACGTAGAATTGATAGCCTTTTTCTGGACGTTCTGCCTCTGTTGATTCCCACGCTGGGTTGATGTAGACGCGCTTTCCTAAATTCGGTGTATTCATTGATTTGCTATCGCCTGTTGTCAGTGTACGAGAATCAACAGCATTGAAAGTGATAGTCGTGCGCGATATATTATCAGGATGGTCGGCATGTGCTGGCGTTGCATAGAGCGACATCGCATTAAATTCGCCATCCGGATCTTCAACATACTTCGGTGTTGAACCTAAATAGACACCGTAGGAACGTTGCGAAATTGCATAACAGAGCGCGTAGTTGTGCAAGATGGGTTGGGTTGTTGAGACTTTACTGATTTCGTTGGAGGAGAACCAGAGGTAATCGTGGTTATACAGTCGTCCTACAAATACGCGTACACCGCGTTCATAAAGCCGAATAGCGTTTGCCATGTTGCCACCTCGCTTGGCTGATGTGTATGAAGAAACCGAGTTTTTCGGAAAAAACTCGGTTTCTTGGATGCTTACTTTTTTTGTTGGGCTTCGACGTAGGCTTTTGCATCGTTGTAAGCGGTCGTCAATAACGATTGATCGAGTGGTGTGTTTGCAGCGGCTTCGACGATTGCATCCACCTCATCGGGCGAGAAAATGGTCACTCGGTCAGGGTTGCCTGCCAACGGTCTATACTTCTCAACAATTGTTTTGAAGATATCGCCTCCCAAGTTGTCCTGTTGGTCATAAAGTTCAAGGGTGAGTTCAAGTGGGGTTATAACCTCCTCCCAACCACCGACGATACCGAAAACAGAGTTCCGCACATCTCCGCCAATTCGGGATTCTGCACCGTAGCTTTTGCTTGCCAACAACGTTTTGATAGTCAAAATAACCTCAGTAAGCGTTGCGCTCCGCAAGCTGACAATGCTTGGAAATACGGTTGCGGGTACGACAGCATAGCGGCTACCTAATGCTTGTCCGGTCGTTTGGTTGAGGTCATTAATTGCGTTGAATGTAGTTGACGATTCAATGTCCTCAAATGGGCGCAGGGAAAACGCTGTCGAATACTCTATGCGGTGCTTGATGTTAGCTCGATTTTCACGTCCTGATTCTGTACTGGTCGCACCAAATAAGGTACAGCGAGGACATTCAAGGCAGAGCTTGTCTTTCAGATAGCACTCTGTTGCTGACATATCCGCTTCGGAGATCCCTGTTCGCAGGAGTTGCTCCAGCTGCCGTGATTCCGCCGCTTTCTGCTTTGTCGCCAGAAACGCGACTCGCATGGTGGCCTCGTCGCCATTGTTAAGTGAGAGAGGCGTAGCGACTGTGTTAAGTTCGCGTGTGTCTTCTGTGCGTAGAACCGTGTAATCCAGTATTTCGCGCATCAGTAGGACTTGAACGGTCTTCGCACCGATCAGCGGCTGCGGTTTCTCCACGGTAAAGGGTTTTAAAAGGTCTAAGCTACTCATTGTCGTCCTCCTCTAAGTCTTCGATTTGGGTGCCTTTGACATGCTGCCAGAAATCATTCATGTCCTTTTGCTTGGTATCATTGCCTCCTGTGGCGGCTTTTCTACTTGGGTATGGTATATGCTCAAGTGAAACATCTTCTGCCCAGCTTGTTGCGAGTTCAGAGTCAGATGAGTATCGCTGGCGAAGAAAATAGACAAATTGTGTTTTTGTATCCTCGTACCGCTGTACCTCCTTTTTGCGGCGGGCATAATAGATACTGTAACGGATACGATCAGTGACTTTGGAAACGGCTGTGATGGGTACCTCGCTACATAACGCCAATAAGTCCTGCGTCCCTGTCTCAAGGGCTTCGAGTGCGGATGGCGATACATATCGGTTATTCTCGTTCATTTCATGAGCGCGTACTGCCCTTCCTAGCAACGTTTTGGCATCCTCTTTTCGGACGCGCGCCCCATCAAGAATCATCGGCACAGGTCCCATAACACCGTGCATAGTTCGCGTGGTTTTGGGGCGATATTCATCAAGATACCGATCAAAGGAATTGGCGATGCGCTCAATTTTGGGACGAACGGTTTCGATATCAAATCGTTCCCCTTTGGTTACGATTAACTGTCTCATCTGAGAACCTCCTTCATTTGTTCAAGTAAATGGAAATGGTATATGTACGCTTGGCCGTTCTCGCTTTTCTGCTCAATTCGGCGAAGGACATGCCCTAACGTTGGACTTTTGAGAATTTGATAAAGATTAGAGCGTTCAGGGAAAGCGGTTGCGTTTGCTAACAACGCAACCGCACCGATGGCATCCAGCCATCGCTTGGCGGCTTCCACAGAGACCCACTCGGCACCGACGAGTTCACGCAACGCAGGGGTTGGTGGTACACGGGCAACTCCCTCGCCCCCTTCAAAGGTTATCACCTCCCCGGCTTTGACCACGGCAACAGAACAATCCAATGAAAGCCCTAGGATTAGTGTCAAATATAGCTCACGGAGACCTGCGTTTGTATCGGATTCATTACCTATTGACACAGGGTTCGTCAACGGTACAAGAATCATGTGCGGTGTCTGGCAAGCAATGTAAAACTGAGGATTTAAACGAAATGCCTTTGTGCGAATATCGCGGGCTTCGTCGTCCTGGACTTCGCCATCAATAAGAGCCTGTAAGGCTTCTTCTACTGTTGCAAAATCAGTATCCCACAGATCATTGATTTCATCTAGGTGGAGCTCATCCGTACCATAGGTAGCTTTCAACTCTTTTTCTAAATCTCGCCGATTACGCTTTTTTGTGTCAGTACTGGATTCGTATGTGACAATTTCAACAATTTCATCGGGTGTCAGTTGATACACATCGTAATCTCTGAGTTTTTGAGCAAGGTTATAAGTGAGTCCGAGCGATAGATGCAAGTCAGGATTAGGATTTGCTCCCGTCATTCGGGTTGAAGCTTTGTCCCAGATCTGAATTGCCTTTCGTTGGAACGCTTCACCGCTCCTGTGACCGATATTCATGCGTGGAAATAATATCAGAAGGTCAGCCACCTGCGAACCGAGCAACAATTGTTGGAGAAACCGCTCATACTTACAGGTCTCGCAGATGACAATCTGTCCGGCCCCGCCATGCGAAACGCCACGATTCGTATGCCCTTCAGGGTTGCCAACGAAATCAGCTTTCGCCTTTGTGCCGCCATCAAACGTTTGATTGCAGATTGGGCAAAGATGTAAACCTTTATCCTTTCGAGCGTTTGCTTTTGTTTCCCCGTATGCCTGTATCTGCTGTGCAATCAGTTCGTCAAGGTCCAGCTTAGGTGATGGATGAATCAGGTCGGGCATGAAACATTGTGCAATGTCTTCCGATGTTGCACGGGTCGGTCGGTTTTCAGCAGGTATCGTAGTGTAGACTTTGTCCGCAATATCTACAAGGGTATTGATGAGAATTTCCTCACGTTTGTCGTCGTCAAGCAGAGACCCAATCTTCAACACATTGAGTCTAAACCGTGAGCCCTCCAGTGACCAAAATCGGTCAACGGTAAGTGCCATGTCACGGGCAGGCATTAATGTTGATGTGGACTGCAAATCGGCGTAAGCCCCTTCACCGAAAACGGCATCGTACTCTGCCCGTGCGACGCTTTGTGGGTTTACTTTCGGTGCTTTCCTTTTCCCGCCACCTTCTGCAAAATCGGCATAGATTTCTTCCGCTTCTGATGTGACTTGTTTACCTAGGAGACTATCTGCCAAAGCCGTCTTGAAGAACTTGAATACACACATTTCGGGCTGTGCGATTCCAATCCGGTCAGTTTCCAATGCCAGCTTGTTTTCGTCAATGGGTGAATCATCGCCCTTGCGTTTGAGGTAGTTTGCTACGGTTTTTCGTCGTGCAGATTCTGGTTTGTTACGAAATGTTGTTCGATTGATGCACCGTGCTGCAATCTTTAGGCATTCCTTCAGGTCTTGATGGTCGAAAAGGTCAACCTTCGGCATCATACTCTGAAGCGGGCTACCAACGATGAACTTTGCCATTTCACGCGGCATGGCTTTTTCGATACCCTCTGCCATTTGGGCTTGAATCTCATCAACGCTCGGCTCCAGTGGTTGAGTCGCGCTACTTGCTACGTAGATTGTGCCATTGCTATAGTGTAACAATGGGCTCCAGCCGCATTCGATAAAAACGTCGATTGCGGCGCGGTGTAGCAAAGTCGTTGAAACACCCCGCATTTGTACGAGATGATAGAAGGTATGGAGATGGTTGGATATGCACGTTTTCTCAGTCACGCATTGTAATCCGGCGAAAAGACCTTTTGCTGAACACAGATTATCTACTGCGTCAACAATGTCTGCCAATGTTTTCCATCGTGAATTTGTATGCTGACCAAACAAAAGCCGGTTTGTCACATTGGCTGGTGTCCTTTCATAGCGCATGTGTAAAAGGACAGACGATAGCATCTCCTCAACCTCGCTAAACCCAAGCTGACTTGCTAATTCGGGAACTACTTCCTCAGCTAACTCTCGATTTACATCAGAGAGAAATTCACCCCGCCCCATCACGTATTCCTGCCACTCCGGTAATTCTTTACCGGCATCATGTGCAAGAACGCTGGTTAGGAGCACTTGTTCCTCGGACTCCGTCAGTGGGGGTGAGAAGGTGTGCTGAAGCAGCGGTAGCAATGTGATGAGAGCGTCAATTTCAATAACTGTGTGGTCAAATAAGCTTTGCTCAAAATTTCTCCGCTTTGCAGTTTGTTTCTTCCAACCGCGGTTGAGCATGAATTCGACAGCCTTTGTTCTGAATGCTTGATAATCCATCTTTCAGTGCCTCCGTGGTAACGAATTTTTGAGTTGATTGTTCCATATTATACCCCCGATCCCCGTCAGAACATGTCGGTGATCGGAAAATTCTGTGATTTTTCAGGTGCATGTTACATTTTTTTTCGCCTTGCCCCATCCATCCTATACCTTCCCTAATCCAAACACTATCAACCTAAACACTGTAGACAACGATTTTCTTGCATTGCAAAACGACACAAACTCTGATAAAATAGATGCCTGACAACATGGAAGTGGAGGCATCACTGTATTCTATAGTCGCCTATCCAATACCAAAGGAGTGTACCGTCCTATGAAAGTGATTGAGTATATCGCAGAAGTGTTGCCCAACGGTTCTCTGGCACTGCCCGACGACATCCGAAAAGAATTGGGATCGCAAAAGCAAGTGAAGGTCAGGCTGGCGGTGGAAACGCCTTCGGCACCCGATCTCCAAAAGGGTTGGCAAATTTTCAAAGCCCTCGGAAAAGATGCTGTTGCTGGAAAACTGTCCAACACTTCGACAGAACATGATGAATACCTCTACGGCACACAGAAATGAGAGAAATCTTCGTAGATACCAGTGCGTGGGCAGCTATCGAAGATGCTACTGATGCCAATCACCAAGCAGCGTTGATCTTCAAAGATGAACTTCCCAGTGGCTGCCACTTGGTAACAAGTAACTCGATACTAGATGAATCCTATACTTTATTGCTAATGAACGTCGGTTATGTACGTACTGTCTTGTTTAAGCAAAATATTGACTTGATGGCAGAATCAGAGGTATTGACAGTGGTTTACGTCTCTGAAGCCATTGAACAAGAAGCGTGGACCGTGTTTGAAAGATTTAACGTTGATAAAAGATGGTCGTTCACCGATTGCATATCCAAAGTCATCATGGAGCACCGAGGAATTCACGAGATTTTTGCCTTCGACCACCATTTTGAACAGATGGGATTCACAAGAAAACCGTAATTCAATTCTACAATTTTGTTTTTACATCCACACTTTATCCAACCTTATACTTTCCCAACCCAAATGTCGCATTTTTGCCAACGTGCAGAAACGCACCCAACGCCACGAATGGCAGGAACGCCTCCAAATCGCCTGCATAGGTCGCGCTGCCGATTAATCCACCGAGTTGCATCTTCTGATTCTGGCGCGACGAATAGCGCGTCCAATCGTGCCAACGTAATCCGGTCTGAACGGTTTGGACCGTTTCCGCTTGTGCGATGAGTCCCTTAAAATCGAGTTCCAGCGATTCGCCGCAGTGGAAATACGCCAACGCGGAGATGCGTCCTATCAGGCGTCGCCAGAAGAGGTGGAACGGGAGTTTATCCGTTATTTGCCCCTTGTGGGTGATTCGCGTGGGGGTGAGCAGGTGCACGGTCAATGCGTCGGTTGGCAGAGATTCGGCTTCTCCCTGAATTTCGTCGAAACTGAGTGCGTTGTTGCGGTTGTGCACCATCTGGGTGTCGCCGTCATAGATCGATTCCCCACCATCGGTCAGGACTTGGGTCAACTGGAAGCGTCCGCGTCCCTTGCCGATGCCGGTCTCGCCCAATTCGCGGAAGCTGACAAGGAAGTAGGGGAGGTAGTCGATGGCGCGTCCGATGAGGGTGAGACGGAACACAAACGATTCGCCTCGTGGGTATTCTCCGCGTGTGCTCAACGGATCGATGACAAAGGGTCTGGGGACATCGCCGTAGGTTCGCAGTTGTTGGGCACCCTCGAATGGGGCGGTCTCGAAGATGTACGGGTATGGGCAGACCGCTTTGAGTGTGCAGTCTCGGCAGTCAATGGGACCCTGGGTGCAGACCATCTTTCGGAAGGCGTGACCGAATCCGCCGCGGAGTGTAGAGCCGGTGTAGGGGGGCATCGAAATGGTTGAGAGTGCGGTTAGGATTACGTGGTAGCGTGCGAACCGGAAATTTTGTAGTGGGTTCATTAGCGTGTCCTTTTTTATATTGTCCGCTTTTCATCGCGTCATGTGGGAGGTAATAAGGAGAACCTCAGAAACCGAGTTTTCAAGTCCGAGAGGATCCCGCGACCGGGGAAAAAACTCGGTTTCTTTGTGCGATCGGTGGTCATTATACCATCCGAGAGTGCAATATATACGCACTCTACTTTTTGTTGTAATTTTTTTTCATTTTTTCTGTTTCCTCCTTGATTTCACGGCGGAGGTTTTTGGGTTCAAGAACTTCGGCGTGTGATCCGTAGCCCATCACCCAACGCTTCACTTCGCCCAACCCGCCGACTCGCAGGTGTAATATCAGTTCACCGGAAGGTAACTCCTCAATTTGTTGGCTGGTATGCCATCGGCGTTCTCTGATCCAGCGTGCCTGATATTCGTCAAATTTGATGACGATATTCTCGGGATCTGCTGCCCGTTCAGCGAGAAACCCTGTCTCTAAGTAGGTATTGAGAGAAAAATCTGAGGCAACTTGGAAGGTGGATGGTAGGCGTTTACGCGCTTTGATGCGGCTAGTAAGAAAGTCGCGCGGTTCGCGCCGTGTGTGACAATAGGCGATCAGATACCAATCGCCGTGAATATTGTGGAGGTGGTATGGGTCAACGGTTCGCCTGCTCGTTTGACCACTACTCGCTGAGTAATATTCTATCTCAATTGAGTGTTTTGAATGGATCGTGTTATTGAGCTCAAGCAGTAATTCTGGATCGACCATCGCTCTGCCTCCGCCTGTGAAGGTAAACACGGCGGCTTCCTTCTGTAGGTCGTAACCTACATGCTCCGGTAGGTACTGTTTTATCTTATCGAGTGCGAGTCGAAGGGGCGTTTCAAAGGGGGTGCCCAGATACCGGCTGAATAGTTCTTCCCCTAAGAAAAAAGCTGTAATTTCTTCCCTTGTCAGCATTATTGCAGGGAGGAAATAGGTGAGATCTGTATAATACCAGCCGTTTCTGGTTCTGTCATGTTTGATAGGTGCGTGAAAGCGGTTTATCAGAAATTTCCTGTCTTCGTAGGCGATTCGGGTGCTGCGGAGTTCAAAGTGTGCTTGGACTGTATGGGCGTTTGGATACCTGTTTTCTCGGATTTGCTGATCTATCCAGTAAATTCTTTCCAGCTTGGCGGACATTTGGGGCGATTTCCTTTCGTACCGGTGGTGGTTTGGGAGGATTGGGTCATGATATACATATGTTGCCCCTCTGGGGCTTTAGAATCAACGGAACGGAGATCTCCGTTCCCTACGAAACAACTTCGCTGGATCGTTGGAGTCGGGCAAGTCGCTCTGGATCCTGATTTATCGGGGCTGCCCGACCTACCAACTAGAAAGTTGATTCTATATCCTAAAAGATACAAGAAAGACTAACCATAGTGCAAATTTAAATTCGGCAGAGTGAAACTAATAGTTTGACTCTGCAAAAAATAAATTTTAATTGGGAATTACATAGCTAGAATCTGCTTGAAAAAGGAAAATATTCCCCAAGAATTGATGTTTGTGTTTAATCAGCGGACGTTCTGAGAAAATTGAAGATAGGCGTTAAGCGTTGCTCCAGTTATATTCGTGAACGACCTGTTCTCCTGTGCCAATTTCGTTGAGTTCGAGAAGATTGCCGTCGGGATCATAAAAGAAGAGCACGTGCCATTCACCTTCGCTGGTGAAACGGACGGGTGGGGAGACAAATTCTACGCCCGCTGCCTTCAACCTTTCGTAGGTAGCTGGGACATCTTCGACGCCAAAACAGATATGTGCACTTGGCACGTGGTTGATGGGGTAGCGTTCGACAGGGCTAGCAGGATTGAGCCACTGGATGAGATCCAATGTGAAGCCCGGTCCTTCGTTTCGGGTGTGGCCATGGATACCGCCGGGTGCCCGTAGCCGATACTCGCGCATGTGTACCTTGGGTATCGCAACCATTTCGGAGATTGGACCATCGTTGTGTTCTTCAGGAGAGACGACCTCCAGTCCCAGCAGGTCGCGATAGAAGTGGAGGGATTTTTCCAGATCGTTGACCATGACTGCGACATGATCAATTTTAATCGAGGCGTTCATAGGGGGTTCCTTTCTAATCTGTGTTCGGATTGGGTTTCATAGTATGTCCAAGTAGCCTTCCCGTATAAATTGCACAGAAACGAGTCATAGCTTGCGTTCCCCGCTTCTTCATCTTTATCAAATTCCCCAGAAAACTATGAAAACTATGAAAATTCCGGGGATTTTTCAACGGTGTTTTTCAAGTAACAACTTGCGTTATACTACTTTGTGGTGTATCCACCGTCGACTGTCATCACTGAGCCTGTAACATACGACGACTCATCGCTCGCCAAAAATAGAGCGGCATAGGCAACTTCCATCGGTTCCGCAAAGCGTCCGAAAAGGTTCGCCTTGCGATACGGTGCTAGATGTTCTTCTGGGATGTTTGCCGCCATCGGTGTGTTCATAGATCCGGGACAGATTGCGTTGACCCGGATATGCTCTTGGGCGTGGTCGCACGCCATGGATCTGACTAGTCCGATGACACCGTGCTTGGAGGCATTGTAGGATGCTTGGTTTGGCTGCCCGACGAGGCCTGAAATGGACGAGATACAGATAATACTCCCACTCCCTTGACGACGCATCTGCGGAATAGCAGCTCTTGAACACAGAAAGGTGCCTTTGAGGTTCACGCCCAAGACATAGTCCCACTCTTCCTCGGTGGTGTCGGGGACGCTCTTTTCCACCTGTACTCCTGCGTTATTGACCAAGACATCTATGCGACCATAGGTATCAACGGCTGCGCGGATCATGCGTTCAGCGTCGTCCCCTTTGGAGACATCCGCTCGGGCAAAAATCGCGTCGCCGCCTTCCTTGCGGATAGCGTCCACCGTTTCTTCGCCAGCCTCCGTATTGATGTCAGGAACGACGACTTTGGCACCTTCGCGGCTGAATAGCAGTGCCATTGCCTGACCTAACCCCATGCCTGAGCCGGTGATGAGGGCAACCTTATCCTTCAGTCGTAACATCGGTTCTAACCTCCTCTCTGTTCAAAAATAGTTTGGGTTCGTTTAGAAGTGGGTTATATCACAAGAAAGTGCAAGATACGAAAAGAAACCGAGTTTTTTCAAAACGGGCGGGGTGACCCCGCCCCTACGGTTTCTGTTGCATGATTTAGAAGTTTGGGAACCCCAAAGGTTGGTCGGTAAACACCTTTTCATCCATTGTTGAAACATCCTCAACGATTGGCTTGAAGTTTATTGCGTTTAGCACATCGCTTTGGATGTCAATTCCTGGCGCAACTTCCTTTAACACAACACCACGGTTCGTCAGTTGGAAGGTCGCGCGTTCGGTGACATATAACACCTCCTGCCCCGTTTCGCGGGCGTATCTGCCGCTGAAGGTGATCTGCTCAACCTGCTCGACGAACTTCGGGACCACGCCTTCCTTAACAACGTTGACTTTGCCATCCTGAATTTCGACCTCTGCCTTCACGGCGAGCGTACCGCAGAAGACGACCTTCTTCGCGTTTTGGGAGATGTCGATGAAGCCGCCGCAGCCGGGGATGCGGTTGCCAAACTTGCTAACGTTTACGTTGCCGTATCCATCCACTTGGGCATGTGAGAGGAACGCAATGTCGATGCCCCCGCCCTGATATGAGTCGAACTGGTAGGGCTGATCCAAGATCGCCATCGGATAATGCATCGCGCCGGAATCGAGTCCACCTGCGGGAATGCCGCCCAAGCTGCCCTGCTCGATGCTGAGGGTGATCTGATCTTCAATCCCGCTCTCTTCGGCAATCATCCCGACGCCGAAGGGCATACCGAATCCGAGATTCACGACGGCATTTGGACGTAGTTCCAACGCCGCCCGTTTGACGATGACTTTCCGTTCATCAAGCGAGAGTCTTCCCATACTCAGGTCGCCTTCACGGGCTTCGCCGCACAGCGCCGGATTATAGTCGGTCTGGTAGGTCTGTTTCTGATTTGGGTCGAGGACGAGTACATCGACAAGAATACCGGGGATCTTGACCATACGGGGATTGATGCCACGTTTCCCAACCATCCGCTTAACTTGTGCGATGACCTTGCCTCCGGAGTTCCGAGCCGCCTGTGCATCCGAAAGCATCTCGAAATAGGCTGCCTCTTCTTCCATTGAGATATTTCCATCGGGATCGGCGGTGGTGCCACGGATGAAGGCAATATTAACGGGAAAACTGTGGTAAAGCAGATACTCTTTGCCCCGCAATGTGACCACTTCGACCAAATCTTCCGTCGCCCGCGCGTTGAGTTTGCCGCCTTCGATTCGGGGGTCTGCGAATGTGTGCAAGCCGACATGGGTTATGTAGCCGGGCGCACCGGCGGCGATGCTCCGCATCAGGCATGACAACGCACCCTGCGGGAGATTATACGCCTCGGTTTTGTTTTCGATGGCGAGTTTCGCCATGGGTGGCGACATCCCCCAGTGCCCGCCGATGTCTCTTTTAATCAGGCGTGGATCGGCGAGGTGGCCCAAGCCCAGTTCGCCTTGATCTCCCATGCCGCTGATGTGAACGACGGTCAGATCACGTGGCTGAAGTGTTGACCGGAATCGTCGCCCCAACGCCTCGATGAGTTTTTCGGGGATGGCGTGTCCTGCACCGCTCCCTCCGATAACGAGGGTATCCCCACTTTGCACCATCTGCACAGCTTCTTCTGCGGTGATAATCGGTTTTATCATCTGATGACTCCTGAAAGTTAGGGTTGTTCGAGAATCCTATAGTTTAGCTGCCTTTAAGCCTCCATACAGTGTATAATCGCAACCTCCCAAGGTTCGATGACGAGTTGAAACACGCCGTCTGTAATCGGCACGTTACGATGAGCCAATAGGTCGTGAGCGTGGTTCGTCCTCCATTTGGGACGTAGGGTGACGTGCGCCTGCTGCGGCTCAACGTTGAAGGCAAACAGCAGCCATCCTCCACGGCGTGATTTTCGCACAATCGGCACTACACGGTCTCCTTCGACGGATACTGCGGGATGTACCCCAAATTCATCCGCCAGTCCAAGAACTAGGTCGGGTTGTCCCACATCTCCGAATCCCGCCGATAGCGTAAAGCCGAACCATGTGAAACGCCGATCGTCCGTCTGCACGGCTACGGTGTCGTTGCCTAAAGATGCAATGGAGTGGGTGTCGTTGCGCGGTTCTAGGATAGCATATCCGCACGGCGTCTGAATTGTTATTTGCCCGTAGGTGGTTTCGACGATGTTCCGTCCACATTCAATGTCGTGCGGTGTTACTGCTGAGAAGTCGGCTACCCTCACGCCGAAACGGTCGGCGAACCCTTCCGGCGGACGGTAACTGGACTGTCCATCGGCGGAATACATGCCGAAGCTTCCCTCTGCCACGAAATGTGTCTCCGGACTGTCTTGTAGTGTCCGCTCAATCCGTTCCTGTGTTTCCGCGTCCATCAATGTAACATTCGGCAGAAACAGGAGCCGGTATCCCGACCAGTCCATCCGGGGCGTAATAATCTCCGCAGGGATGCCGTGGCTCCAGAGCGTCCGGTACACGCCACGCAGATCCGCCAAGAAACGGTCAGATTCATCGTTGTAGCTGAAAAGTTCCTGCGATTCGGGGTGGTATACGATGCCTACGTCGGCGCGTGGACATTCCAGAGGTAGGTGTTCCGTGAGACCCTCAATCTGCGCTATCGCACGTGCCACTGCATCGAAACGGGGTGTCGGTTCGCCGTCTAAGGCGACCAAATTATAGCCGGGCGACTCGAAACTGAGATACTCCGGTCGATATTGCCAGAACATGGTCCCCGCGGCACCGCACGCTAAAGTCATCCAGAGCAGTGTGGTCAGTTCTCGCGGATCAGATTGTTTTTTCCATGTTACCCCACCTCTCGACATGCCTGCGTAGATTTCTTCATTCCACCAACGCCCGTTGCGCCCGGCACTCCGTGACCAATCGAAGCTGAACGCTCGATCCGCAATTTGGTAGGGATCGTCCGACGTGAGCAGATTGTTAGATGACATTGACATCCCCCAGCTATCTACAATCCGTGCACACCGCTCATCCCAAGGCCGTGGAGACCAACCTCCGTGGGATCGCACCTCATGATGGGGATCGATCCGCTCGACTTCGTCCACCATCCATTGCAGATGGTTCGCTAAGTTTTCGTAGTGAAATTCGCGATAGAGCAGCATCTCAACAACATTTTGATCGGATCGGGGCGGTTCCACATCTTCCCAACGGCGGTAGCGACGTGAGAAGCGCGTATTGAGCGTATCCAGCGTGAATCGCTCGCGCAGCCATTCTTTGTACTTAGCGATTGTGTTTCCGCAGTAGCACGGGTAGCCATCACTATCTAGGCTCCACACCGATGCCAAATTAACGCCATCCCAGAGCCCCCAAACTAACATGTTGGGACGATCCTTATAGCGTTGGACCACATGGCGCAACAGACCACCACCATACTCGCGCCAGGCGGGATGGTCGTAGCAGTGGATCATCGCACCTTGGGGATAAGCGGGACCTGCGTGGGACTCCGCGCGTTGACCACGGTGGTTGACGACCCGCATATCGGGATGTTCACGGGTCAGCCACTCCGGGCACGCGCCGTGTGTCCCCAGCACGACGTCGAGCCAGACGGACAATCCGTGTTTTTCTGCCAAGTCGAACATGCGATCAAAATCATCCAGTTCGTAGATACCCGGACGCGGTTCCATCCAATTCCAATAGGTAAAACTACGCACGACCCGGAACCCCGCCGCGCTCAGCCGGGCGAAGTCCCCGTCCCAGCAGTCAGGTTTGGGAGCCGGTGCGCGGTAGTACTCTACCCCGACGGGGAATGGGGTCTTCGGATGTTCAAAATGTTTTTTGGTGGGCATTTGGTATCTCCTGTATGCAACTAATGGTGTTAATTTGCAATCGTTGATAACGTGAAACGTGATGTGTAAAAACAATTATGGTAGATTTTAGAATTACTTAGATACTGTGAATGAGCGAGTTCAGTAACCTTGTTCGCGAAGTTACGGCACACGGCGTGTGCCTACTACTTTTAATGTCTATTTATTTTTAGACTTCTCTATAGTTCATTGGTTCATTAGTACATTGGTTTATTGAGCAAGAGGGTCCGTCGCTCCGATAGACGATAGGTGGTAATTTGGGTTATCTGACTTGCTATCTGCGCTGTTGACGGGGATGCGGATCTCTGCTATACTGAATCAGACCAACGGTTGAGAACCTGCGCCGTCCATCGTTGCGTCGATATATTCGGGCTGATGGATCCGGCGTCACTTTTGTAGGGGTAGGTCTTGTGCCTGCCCAAAGCGGGCAACCACAAGGGTTGCCCCTGCTGTTTAGGAGGACCATATGAAACTCATCCTCGTCGGCTGTGAATACGCCGGTAAGACAACGTTAGCCAATGAAATTGTGAAATGGATTGACAGCACACTGGGTGGTGCTCGCGGCTTCCATGACCATTTTACCATCCCTTCTAATGAATTAACAGCGGAAGATCGGGATCAATTTATGGCACTGAGTCCGCGGCTCAAGGAGATGTTCCAGCGTTATATCATTGAATATCACCTTCAGCCTGCGTTTTACAACGACCCTGACCACAACATGACCGGTTTTCATATTGAGGAGGCGGTCTATGCACCGTTGTATTACGGCTACGGTGGAAAAGGTGAATATGCGGAGCGCACGACATTAGCACGGGCGGCGGAGAGAACGATTATGGAGGAAGCACCTGACACGGTGCTTATCCTGCTAAAAGCGTCAGCTGCAGTCATCGCACAACGGATGCGAGAGAATCCACAACCGCGTGGTGTTCTACAGGAGAAGGATATCGAGTACGTCCTGCAACGGTTTGAGGAGGAACACCAAGCCTCGTTGATTCGTAGGAAGTTTGTCCTCGATACCACTACGGCGACTGTGGAGGAGACCCTCGCCGAATTTGCAGACCAGATCGAACTATACCTGACGGATACCGATCGCCTACGGATGTTGGCACATCAGGCTTTACACGCGAAATGAGTTTGAAAGGAAAATCTATGAAATGTCTCACGTATGCAATCGTTGCGGCGATTGCCGTTTTCTTGTGCATTGCTGCTTGGGCACAAATGGATTTCGCAAGGATTAAGATTAAAACCACTCACGTTGCCGGCAACATCTATATGTTGGAAGGAGCTGGTGGGAATATCGGTGTGTCCGTGGGGCCGGACGGGATTCTGCTTGTTGACGATCAATTTGAGCCGTTAGCGGAAAAGATCCGGAACGCACTCAAAGAACTGGGTGAGGTCCCGTTAAAGTTTCTGGTCAACACCCACTTTCACGGCGATCACACCGGTGGCAACGTAGTCTTCGGAGATGAGGCACACATTATTTCTCACACCAATGTCCGGAAACGGCTACAGATGGAATCGCCTCCCCAAAAAGCCTTGCCGGTTATCACATTCAACGATTCGTTGTCTATTCACTTCAATGGCGAAGAGATCCGCGTTATCCACTTCCCGAATAGTCATACGGATGGGGACAGCGTCATTTTCTTTACTGGATCAAACGTTGTGCATCTGGGGGATCTCTTCTTCTCCGGGCGATTTCCCTATGTTGATTTGGACAGTGGCGGGGATGTGGCGGGATTAATAAAGCATGTTGAGGAACTCTTAACCGAACTCCCACCCGATGTGAAATTGATTCCGGGACACGGTTCACTTTCGGATATTGATGACCTCAAAACTTATCGCCAGACGCTTGTAGAGACGGCGGATTTAGTTCGGGATCAGATAGAAGCGGGAAAAGGTCTAGATGAAATTAAAGCGGTGGGACTCCCCCAAAAGTGGCGTTCTTGGGGAAGCGGTTTCATTTCGACGGGACGATGGATTGAGATTGTCCACCGGAGTCTGACGAAAAAGAGTGAAGGGTAATAAAACGTAAGTTCATTAGTTCAGAGGTTCATTGAGTAGTAGGCACGCTCCATTGTACCGTATTATTCACAATGGTTACGGCATATAGAGTATGCCTACTACTTTGTAGCAACTTGAGTTATTCTATAGGTTGTAGCCTCGTTCGTTGTGTAGAGCGAGGTCTAGTCCTTCCCTCTCATCGTTGTATTTGACGCGTAAGCCAACGGTTCTGTCAACAACCTTGAGGATGATGAAGGAGAGAATCCCGCTCCAAAGTATAGTCACGATGAGACTGATAAACTGACTGCCAAGTTGTGAAGCAATACTTTTGTCCATTCCCATCCCACCTAATCCTTCTGCGGCGAATATGCCGGTCAGCAAGCATCCAACGATGCCACCGATGCCGTGTACACCAAAGGCATCGAGCGAATCGTCGTATCCCAAGCGATGCTTGAGGCTGGTCGCTCCCCAAAAGCAGATCGCGCCTGAAGCAAATCCGATAACTAATGCGCCCATCGGTCCAACACTGCCGGACGCGGGCGTAATTGCTACAAGCCCTGCGACCGCACCGGTGACAATACCTAGTACGCTTGGCTTGCGATACCTGATCCACTCAAGACACATCCAAGCCAATGCGGCGGTGCCAGTAGAGATTTGTGTTACCAACATCGCCATCCCTGCTGCACCATCAGCTGCCAAAGCACTGCCAGCATTGAAGCCAAACCAGCCGACCCAGAGCATGGAGGCACCAATGACTGTCAGGGTTAGGTTGTGAGGCGCCATGGGGGTTTCTGGATAGCCGATGCGTTTGCCAATCATTAGTGCGGCAACAAGTGCTGCAACACCTGCATTGACGTGCACCACGGTTCCGCCCGCAAAATCGAGTGCGCCCAAAATATCTCCAAAGTATGAGCCAGGCCCACTCCACGCCATGTGACAAATTGGCGTGTACACAATTATAGACCAGATTCCCATGAACCAGAGCATAGCGGAGAATTTCATTCGTTCGGCGAAGGCACCTGCGATAAGTGCTGGTGTGATGATGGCAAAGGTCAACTGGAAACAGATAAACACTGTTTCCGGGATAGTCCCTGATAAGCTATCCGTGTTCACGCCGCGGAGGAAAACCTTGCCAAGCCCTCCGACAAATGAATGGCCATTGGTCACGTCCTTAACCATACCGGTTGTATCAAAGGCGAGACTGTAGCCGATCACAATCCATATAATGGTAATCAGCCCGGTCAGTGCAAAACACTGCATTAATACCGACAGGACATTTTTGGTGCGCACCAGTCCGCCATAGAAAAGGGCAAGACCGGGAATGGTCATGAACAGAACCAGTGCTGTTGATGTGAGCAGCCAAGCGGTGTCGCCCGAATCGAGCGCGTCTTCGGCGAGGGCAAGTTTCGGGAGTGCTAAGAACATCAGTATCAACAGCATTCCGAGAGCAGTTCTGGGCTTACCGTGTCTTAAAAGCCTTCTAGGTTTTTCTGTATGTTTCTGAATCCTAAACACATTCTGTGGTTGTTGGTGCATTTTGACCTCCATTTAGGTTTAGACGATCGTTACCTGCTTGAAAATTGTTTCAAACTCCTCATCAGGCAGTATAACACCATCGGTTTCAAAAGCAAACAGAATTTTTTCGATTTTAATTAGTGCTTATTTGAGGTGAGTGATTCAGGGGCATTTATGCCATTGCGCCGAGTACCGATTGATTTATCTGAAAAAAAAGGCGTCCATTTGTCACCATTTTGGTTACAAATGGACGCCTTGTCTCGCATCAAAGTTTTGTTACGCTCGGTTACTTCAGGACGAACTCATGCATTTTATATTTTCGTAAAGGCTCAAGTATAGCCTCTACCTGAAGGTTTACCTATTTGCTAACTAATTAATAGAGGAGATTGTAAAGTCTGGATACGCACTTGCACCGTGCTCACCGTAATCCAACCCTTCTAACTCTTCTTCTTCACTAACGCGCAATCCGACGATAGCTTTGATGCCGTAAAACAGGATCAAACCGGTGACCATACACCACGCAAAAACGGCAACGACGCCAATGAATTGAACACCGAAGAACTTGAAAGCTGCACCTTTATCCGCTGCGTAGAGAATGCCTTGCTCTGTGTGGAACAACCCAAGCAAGAGTGTTCCCAAAGCGCCGCAAACGCCGTGTACAGAAATTGCGCCAACCGGGTCATCGATTCTCAGGTTTTCAAGTATCATGACCGAAAATACGACGACAACACCTGCGATCGCACCAATAATTACTGCTGCCAGTGGTGTAACAAACGCACACGATGCAGTGATTGCAACGAGTCCGGCAAGTGCTCCGTTGAGTGCCATACCAGCATCGGGTTTCTTAAGCCTGAACCAAGCGGTTATCATGGCTAGAATTGCGCCCCCTGCAGCAGCAATATTTGTCGTTACAGCGATGAGTGCAATCGGTTTTGGGTCTGCCGCCATCTGGCTTCCCGGATTAAAGCCGAACCAGCCAAGCCATAGGATAAACACACCAAGTGCCGCCAACGGCAGGTTATGCCCGGCAATCGGACGGGGTTTTCCGTTTGCGTCATATTTGCCGGTACGGGCACCTAGTACGATTGCACCTGTTAAGGCGAGCCAGCCACCCGTTGAATGGACGACTGTTGAGCCTGCAAAATCTAACATGCCGGGGCCGAGACTCGACAGCCAACCGCCTCCCCAGATCCAGTGCCCGACGATTGGGTAGATTAAACCGGTGATGAAGATACTATAAATCAGATAGCTTCTAAACTTTGTGCGTTCAGCCATTGCACCAGAGACGATTGTCGCTGCGGTGGCTGCGAAAACCAGCTGGAACAACCATGCAGAGAGCGTTGGGACCGAAGTCCACTCCAGTGCGCTGAACCCTTTCGTTTCTGCGGAGACAAACCATCCGCTTAATCCCATGAAGCGATTGCCATCGCCAAACATAATCGCGAATCCGATCGCCCAGTAAGCGATAGATCCCATTGAGAAATCCATTAAGTTTTTCATCAGAATATTGACGGCGTTTTTCGCACGGGTAAATCCCGCTTCGACCATGGAAAAGCCCGCCTGCATAAAGAAAACCAGAAAGGCGGCGACCAATACCCAGATGGTGTCAGCAATATATTTTGATGTGTCAATCTTTTCACCTTCGACGAAGCCGTCTAAGGCGAAAGCGTTCATACCTAGACATAACGTCAAAATCAGAACAATTCCTGCAATCCTGTAATTGATCGGAAGGAATTTTTTCATTTTCATCTCCTTATTAGGTGGGAACCTTCGTCGGCGTATTGTAAATTATCCGTAAAGCGGAGGAAAAATTAACGAAAGGCTGTAACTGCTTAGATCGTTTATCTTTCCGATGCCAAGGACCAAATCTTTATGCTAATGATCGTAGGCAAAAAAGATGCCAGTGATTAATGGGGGTGTTTTTTGCAGAGGGGAAAACGGCTGAAAAGACAGCAGCAACGGGATGATTGCTGGATCTTTTGAGATTGCTGGCTCCGGACTATTCATCGTAAAAAACTGATGGACTTTTCAGCGATCTGCTGAAAAATTAGGCAGCGAATCACCTAAATTTCAGGCAGAGGGATGCACTGGATCCTGATTCTTGTCTGCTTTATCTTAGCTTTACATTTTGTGAAGGCTTTAGGTATAATTTAATGGAGATTTTGTATTTGACACTAATGATTAGGAATAATTGATTTTCTGCTCCAACCTAGGAGGCATTATGAGTCAGCCGGTAAAAGTTGGTTTTGTTGGAACAGGCGGCATCGCAAATAGCCATTTCCGTAACCTTGCGGCAATGGAAAATGTGCGTATCGCAGCCCTTTGTGACCTTGACGAATCGCGCGTGAACACAGCAGTCGAAACCTATGGCGGACAGGCATACACAGATTACCGCAAGATGTTTGATGGAGTGGATCTGGATGCTGTCTATTTCTGTTTGCCGCCCTTCGCTCACTCGGACGCAGAAATAGTCGCAGCAGAGAGGGGATTTCACCTGCTTGTGCAAAAACCTGTTGTACTAGAACTTGAGACCGGGATTCGCATCGCGGAAGCGATTGAGCAATCAGGTGTGATCTCCTGTGTGGGCTATCAAGGACGGTACAGCAATGTCGCAACTGCTGCGCGTGATTTCCTCAAGGATAAAACCATCGGTATGGTCGCTTGCCATCGCTGGGGAGGCATCGCAGGGGGACCGAGCCATTGGTGGCGCGTGATGGAGAAATCAGGTGGGATGCTTCATGAGCAAGCGACTCACCAACTTGATATGATTCGGTATACCGCCGGTGAAATTGTTGAGGTCTATAAGATTGATGCCATGCAGATTAATGTCGATCAGGAAAACAATACGATTCCTGATGCGGAGGTGGTCACGCTTCAGTTTGAGAGCGGGGCAGTAGGCTACATTTCAACCAGTTCTGCGTTGATTAATGGTGGCGGGGGTTCGCGCACCGATTTTATTGTCGAAGGACACTACACCGTTCAACTCGGTTGGGGGGACGTGCGGACTGTTCCTGAAGATGCGGCAACGATTGCGGTGCCTGATGGACAACCCCTCTCGATCGATGAGGCGTTTATCCAAGCGATTCAAACGGGGGACAGATCGCTGATTCGATCTTCCTATACCGATGGGCTAAAATCAGCAGTAGTATCAATTGCTGCAAACCAATCCTCGCGTGAGCACCGTCCGGTGCGCGTACCGGCGATCTCGTAGGAGAGAAGTTTTATAGAGAAAATGCAATAAACGGAGGAAATGGATGATTATTGATACACATACACATTTCTATGATCCAACACGGTCCAAGGGCGTACCTTGGCCCGACTCTAACGATGACGTGCTTTATCGCCCTGTGTACCCGAAGCACCACAAGGCACTTGCCATCCCTGAAGGTGTGACCGGAACCGTTGTCGTTGAGGCGAGCACATGGGTTGAGGATAACCAATGGATCCTTGACCTTGCGGAAAGCGAGCCATTTATTGTTGGGTTTGTTGGGAATTTAGACATAGGCTCGTCGGATTTTGAGCAGAACCTCGAACGCTATTCTGCGAATCCAATTTTCCGGGGTGTACGGCTCCGAGGGGTGGATATCGGGGAGGTTGTGGGCAGTGGAAATCTGACGAACATTGAGATGTTGGCTGCGAAGGATTTATCGGTAGATCTTTTATCGTCACCAGATGCTTTGCCGAGTGTTGCCGCATTGGCGGCGCAAATCCCCGAACTGCGTATTGTCATTAACCATGTTGCCGGCGTTTCTATTGATGGGAAGACACCAGATGCCGGGTGGGTTGAAGGAATGCAGATGGCGGCGTCAAACGACCATGTCTACTGTAAAGTGTCAGGATTGGTGGAGAATACGCAAGACAAGCCTTCCCCTACCGATGTGGCGTACTATGCGCCGACAGTGGATGTGTTGTGGGATGCATTTGGAGCGGATCGGTTAGTCTACGGAAGCAATTGGCCTGTATCTGAACGTTTTGCCGACTATGCGGCGGTGCAGCGTATTGTATCCCAATACTTCAACGCGAAGGGAGTGGTCGCCGCTGAGAAGTATTTCTGGCGGAATGCCACGGCGGCATACAAGTGGCTGGATCGGGGATAACTTGAAGCGGTATTGTGATGCGGCTCCATCGGTAAGACATTGGCTTATGTCAAAAGAAAGCGTGAAACGTGATGCGTGAAACGTGAAATGAACTAATTGACCCGTCCTAGATTATGTTGACATAAATGACTTCGTATTACTACACTATTGAACGAAGTAGAAAGGAGTCTTTCGATGTCACATCAATCAGGCAAGCGAATCTTCAAAAGGTATAGTGAATCCTTCAAACAGAAGGTAGTCAATGAAATTGAGTCCGGTGCCTTGACGATTCACCAAGCGCAGCAACGATATCGTATTGGGAGTCACGGGACCATTAGCAACTGGATAAAACAGTTGGGCAAGACTCATCTATTAGCCCAACGGGTTCGGATTGAAACCGCTGATGAGGTGGATTCACTCAAGCAACTGGTAGCCGATAAACAACATCTTGAGTCTGCATTAGCCCAAGCGCATCTGAAGATAGCCACCCTTGAATCGCAGCTATCTCAAGCGGAGCAACTGTATGGGGTGGATATTAAAAAAAAGTGAAACATTCAAGTATTGAAGCACTGTGTCAATCAAAGGCTCACCGATATTCACTTGCAACGGTTTGTGCTGCACATGGTGTGTCTCGACAAGCGTTTTACCAACATCAGAAACACCGGGCAACCGAGCGATTGAAAGAAGAAATGGTGCTTCAGTTGGTTTGTCAAATCCGTACGCGTCAACCCAACATCGGGGTGCGGAAACTGTATCACCTGCTCACACCTGAGTTTGAGAAAATAGGCTTTCAGTTAGGCAGAGATGCGCTGTTCGGCTTGCTTAGAGACCATGGACTGCTTATTGAGTCCTCAAAGCGTGGACACAGAACCACTGTGGCGAATCACCGATTTCATCGGTATCCTAACCGGATAACTCATATAGTTGTTGACCGGATTCACCGGGGCTTCGTTGCAGACATTACTTATCTACAGACACTGGAGGGCTTTGTGTATTTGGCTCTTATCACTGACCTGTTCTCCCGGAAAATCGTTGGCTTTGATGTCTCGGAGTCCCTATCCGTCGAAGGGGCACTCAAAGCGTGCAAAATGGCAATAAAACCCGTCAGTCCCATTGATAGACCGATTCATCATTCTGACAGAGGGGTTCAATACTGTTGTCATGCTTACACCCAATTCCTCAATTCACGGGGCATCCAATTGAGTATGACCCAAGATGGCGATGTTTACCAGAACGCTGTCGCTGAACGCGTCAACGGCATCTTGAAAATTGACTTCCTCCTCAATCAAACATTTCGCTCTATCCACCAAGCTATCAGGTGTGTCAAGCAGAGCGTTTCTATATACAACAACGAGAGACCTCATCTCAGTTTAGGGTATCAAACACCACAAGCCGTTTATCACAAAAGTTGGCAACAACTCGCTATAAATCAACCGTAATACGGAAATTTTATGTAAACCTATTTTAGGACTTGACAAGTTCATCGGTTCATTAGTACACTACTAAAGTTTGTACAATTCACGGTACAAATGGTGGTTGATTGAGAACACGCTTCGGGATGTCAAGCAGCACTGCGGATTTGACAAGGTATCAGGTCAAATCGCGTCAAAGCATCAATTAATTCGCGCAACTAAGAACCTGTTTTAAAAGTCATTTGATGCGGTTCCGCATCAAGTAAATGGAAGCAATATACACCATAGCCTCAGCGGTCTCAGCCGAGCGTTCATAGTCCAAAGTCAATCGGCGAAACCAACCGAACCAAGAAAAGGTGCGCTCCACAATCCAACGTAATGGGACGACCACAAATCCCGATTGCCCAAGAGATGGAGCAATGTCCAATTGACACTGATGCGTTAAATATAGCCAGTCGCCTAATTCTCCGCGATAGCCAGCATCAGCACAGACTAACTGAATCGTTATCTGCCAACTAAAGACCTCGTTTAGTAACTCTATTGCGACTCGATTATCACTGACATTGGCATCAGTGACTTTGACTCCCAATGGAATGCCAATTGTATCGGTGACTATATGGCGTTTACGACCTTTGACTTTCTTGTGCGCATTAAACCCTCTACTATCTGCCAGTTCGGTCGTCTTGACCGATTGGCTGTCAATGATAGCTACGGTCGGTGACGGGGATTTGCCAATATCACTACGGGTTTGCTCGTGAAGTGCTTGATGAATCATAACCCATGTCCCTAAAGTTTTCCACTTTCTGAAGTGGGAATAGACCGTTTGCCACGGTGGCATGTGACGCGGCAACATTCGCCACTGACACCCTGATTTGACTATATAGAAAATAGCGTTGATAATTGAGCGCATCTCCCACTTGAGAGGTCTACCTATGGGTGAAGGTTCTGGCAAATAGGGTAACAGTTTGTCCCACTGGGCATCGGTCAAATCTGTAGGATACTTTGGTGTAGTCATGTTTAGGCCTTTCATTAGGTCAGTAGTTTACTGCTCTAATGGTTTAACATAAACATTAACTTTTGAATAGCCTTTTTCTTTTTAAAACAGGTTCTAAGTTTCGGAACAAGTTGCCTGACGCAATTGCTATTCAACGCCACTTGTGTCACAGGCAGTTCGATAACATTGGTATCGAACTGTCAAGCGGACACAAGGGTTGATGGTTGAGCATCTGCGTGCTTTAATCAAGGGATAATTATTTTCTGCGACAATCTCTGAAGATACTAACTCGCCGAATATTCACTAGACCCTTGATAACGCTACATGAATTGGATACAAATTGTACTAACTTTAGTAGTACACTAGTTCATTAATGAGCTAGTGTACTAATGTACTAAATCGGTTTCTGTCGCACGATTTCTTAACATGAGCCAAGACATTTACCCAGCGTCAAGAACTTCCCTTATACCTGCAACGATGTTATCCCGATCCGGGAATACATGGTCTTCGAGCCCGGGGCTATACGGTATCGGTACGTGCAATGCACAGACGCGCTTGGGCGGTGCTTTTAGCTTTGCAAAGGTCTCCCTATCCTCAGTGACCACAGTCACAATCTCTGCGGATGCTCCTGCGGTGGGTCCTGCCTCATCAGCGATGACCAGCCTGCCAGTTTTCTGCACAGAGGCGCGAATTGCTGCCTCGTCCATAGGCACGAGGGTGCGTGGATCGATGACTTCGACTGAAACGCCCTCTTTCTCAAGTCTTTCGGCAGCAGCGAGCCCTTCGTGCACGAGCCAAGCTAGTGCCACTAACGTGACATCGCTGCCTTCCCGTTTGGTATCAGCGACCCCCAATGGCACAGTGTAGTCCTCCTCCGGCACCTCACCCTCAACGCCCATGAGTCGGTTCGATTCAAAAGAGATGACGGGGTTGTCGTCGCGGACGGCAGATTTGAGCAGCCCCTTCATATCGTAAGGTGTCGAAGGCAATATCATTTTTAATCCCGCAAGGTTCATAAACATTGAATATGGACTCTGGGAGTGTTGGGCGGCGACCCGCCTGCCGCCTCCGACCGAGGCACGAAATGTGATGGGAAACTTCGCTTGGCCCCCAAACATGTAGTGAATTTTCGCCGCTTGATTCACGATCTGGTCCATGGCGACGAAGGAAAATGTTATCATGCCCCAGTTGATGATCGGTCGATAGCCTGATCCTGCTGCGCCGATGGCGATACCCGTAAAAGCCCCCTCGGCGATAGGTGTGGCGCGCACTCGTTCGGATCCGAATTCGTTGACCAGTTCGTCCGGAGCGCTAGTTGCGAGGTGAAATGTGGTTGCATCTCGCTGCATCTCCTCGATGAGCGCGTCCATTCCGGCTTGTGCATAAGAGATTGTTTGCATAGTAGGTTGCCCCATAATTTTCGATCAGGAATGAAAAGGTTTCATGGAAGAAAACGGCATCTCTCTTCGGGACTTGGAATCCGACAGGCATCTCTCCGTCCGAACCATTGGTATCGATTTCGAGCGATGGTTCGATAAACGAAATCCCGAATACCTCGTGGAACAAGGCGCAGCAGACTCAAGAGCCACCATGCCCCTCCCAAATATCGATATATCTCCAGAAAAGCATCTGACTCTTTGTGAATCCCCCGCTTGTCTAAATAGAACATAGACCATTCTTGAGGTGCCTCGGAGAGTGGCGGTAGCATTTGCTTGGCAGTCTCCCCTTGGATTGGCGCGAACCTGAAGATCTCTTTGCTGTCAATCTTCAGGATCAGATCCACAAATCGGTTGCACATACCGCACACACCGTCAAAGAAGATGATAGGTGGGTACTGTGCGATCCCCTTTATTGTCTTGTCTGTTTCTGAATTCATGATAGAAGTGGGAGGTTGAGTCCGGTCAAGATACATGTAATTCAAGAAAAAAGTGGTGGCTCATGTTAAAAGAAAGTGCAAAGCACGAACAGAAACCGAGTTTTGAAGAAAAAACTCGGTTTCTGAATTCATGACAGAAGTGAGTTAAGATTTAGCGAAGATGTCTTCGACTGCTGCTTCCGGCTCCGGGAATGGGCTCTCCTCGGAAAATTTGACCGCGTCCTCAATTGCTGCAAGGATTTCAGCATCCATTTTTTGCCACCCTTCCTCGGTCAGAAGCCCGTGCTCCATCAGGCTTGTAGCAAAGCGGCTGATGGGGTCTCGCTGCCGCCATTCTTCGATTTCTTCCTGCGGACGCGGATCCGTTTGCCCCGGTCTCTCGGTATGTCCGCGCCAACGATAGGTCTTGCATTCGATGAGGGTGGGACCTTGACCCGCACGCGCACGGTTGACCGCGGCTTCGGCGGCTTCATAAACTGCCATCACATCATTGCCATCGACGACCACCCCCGGAATACCGTAACCGGCGGCGCGGGCTGCTACGTCGCTGAGAGCTAAGGTTTCTGCTGCGATGGTGCCGGCGGAATAGAGATTGTTCTCACAGACGTAGAGCATCGGCAGCTTCCACGTTGCGGCGATGTTGATTGACTCGTGGAAGGGCCCCGCATTTGAGGCACCGTCCCCAAAGAAGGATACGGCGACACGTCCCTTACCTTCGAGTTGGGCAGCCAGACCGGCACCGGTTACAATGGGGATGCCGCCGGCGACAATGCCATTGGCTCCCAACATACCGATGCTAAAGTCGGCGATGTGCATGGAGCCACCTTTGCCTTTGCAGTAGCCGGTTTGTCTGCCGTACAGTTCAGCCATCATCCGATTCAGATCGGCACCCTTGGCGAGACAGTGCCCGTGACCGCGGTGGGTGCTGATGATCTGGTCATCCCTGTTCAACGCCGAGCACACCCCCACGGCGACAGCTTCCTCACCGATGTAGCAATGCACGACGCCGTAGATAGCACCTGCCTGATAGTCATCTGATGCCCGTTCCTCGAAGCGACGGATGGTCTGCATCGAGCGTAGCATCTCAAGCTGTTTCTCTGTTGTAAGCGTCATATTTGTTCCCTCCAAAAACCACATCTATCGCCTCAAACCTCATTTTTTGCTCGTCGAAACAACACCATGCGCCCTAGCACAATGACAGCAATTACGAGAGCAACGACAGGACCGAACCAAGTGTGTTCTTTTGGCGCGGTCAATATAAAAATATAGATAAATCCGAGCAGATACCACAGTCTATCCAGCCTCCCTTGCACCAACCGAGCTGCAAGGTACGCGCAAGCAAGCGTGCTAAACGCAATCCATATCCATGAGAATAGCCACGGTGTCCAGCCATAGAGGGGTATACTTATAAGGGCAGCCCCCGTCCAACCCTTCGGAAATAGGTCAAAGGCGTGGTGGACGGCGAAACTGATGCTAATGCCCATCGCAAAGGCGTATAATCCAAAGCCGATCCTTAATGCCAGTAACAACAGTATCAAGGGAATGAGCGGGCTGTGCGTGATAATCGAGCGGTGGAGTAGCAGGTTGGTCCTTTGGTCGATATCTGGCATGACGATCCCGCAGTGTAGTCCTACCACAACGAATACCGGGGCTATCAAAGTAACTAGGAATCTGCCCATCGCCTGCATGTCAGCCCTCCTAACTATGCGGGTCTATCGCCCTTTTGTACTGGTGCGGTCCGGCTATCAACACCGGGCAACATTTTTGCTGGATCACGGGTCACAATCACGTCAATGATGGTGGGTATATCACGTGCAGCGATGCCTTCGACGAACGCTGCCCCCAGTTTAGATGGCTCTGATACGCGAATACCGTGGCACCCAAGTTCACGAGCCACGTTTGCATAATGGGTTTCGCTCAGATCACTCGATTGATAGCGTCCGCCGTACAGACTGTGCTGAAGGGCTTTGACGTAACCGGAAGCGGCGTTGTTCACGATGGCAAGGGTGAAACCGAGTCCCAAGCGTCGAGCCGTTTCAAGTTCTCCGAGCATCATGTTGAATCCGGCATCGCCGGTAAGACCGACCACCGGTGAATCTGGTGCAGCAAGCTGCGCACCAATAGTTCCCGGCAGTCCGTAGCCGATGGAGGCGAACCCCCGATTTGCGATGTAGGAACGCCCTGCGCGGTTTGAATCGTAGAGCAGTCCGGTCCAATGGGCGGCAAATCCGCCGTCAACGACGAGAATCCCGTCGTCGGGCATGACACCTTGCAGTTCGCGGACCAATCGTGCCATGTGAATCGGACGCTCCTCGGAGGCGTAACGAGGTTCTGCCTCTGCCCGCCAAATTGCCATCCGTTCTGCGATTTCCGTCAGGTAGACGGCGTGTTGAGCCTGTAGAGCTTTGGCGTCGTCAGATAGACTGGCGTGGAGGTCGAGCAGTCCCTCGGCGGCATCGCCCCAGAGTGCGACTTCCGTGGGGGTCGTGCGTCCAATCTCCTCCGCCACGATATCGAGATGGATGAATGGAACACCTCGCGGCATCAAGGCATAGCGTTTGGTAGCAATCTCGCCCATCTTGCAGCCGACTGCGAGGATGCAATCTGAGGATTCAATCAGGTCGTTGGCAATCCGTGACCAGCGACCGAACAAACCCACGCTCAGCGGGTGTGTACAAGGGATGGCACCCTTCCCACTCAATGTCTGGGCAACCGGAACGCTGAAATCTTCGGCGAATTTGAGCAGTGCTTCATAAGCACCAGAGAGATGGATACCGCCCCCCGCAAGTATGATCGGTCGCTTGGAGTGGCGGAACTGCGCTGCGGCTCGTGCAACGGCTTCGCGCCCCGGGCGGGGACGCTGGGCTGGGATACAGATGGTTTCTGGATCGGCGTAGAACTCGTTGCTTGGGTAGTCGAATTCTCCGTGTGCCACGTCTTCAGGGACATCCAGAACGACGGGCCCTGGTCGTCCTGAGGTAGCGACGGCGTAGGCACGTCGTACCAGTTCGGGGATGCGAAGTCCGTCTTCGATCCGGATTAACGTTTTGACCGACGGGGCGAGGATCTCCGACTGACGCGCCTCCTGTGTCATGTTTTTCCAAGAATGGGCACGATTGCTGTTGCCAACGATGGCGATGAGGGGCACCCCCGCGTTCAACGATTCGACGAGCCCCGTGACTAAATTTGTGGCTCCCGGACCGAGCGTGGCGTCGCAGATGCCAGGTCGTCCGGTTACCCGCGCCCATGCGTCGGCGGCGAATACACCGCACCTCTCGTCGTTGATTAGTGTATGTTTTAGCCCCAACTCGCGCACTGCGTCGTAGAAGGGCAATAGCTGGAATCCAGCCATACCGAACATCGGGGCGGGGTTGTGGCACTTGAGCATTTCGGCGAGTGCTTGTCCGCCGTTCATCTGTCGAAATGAAGACATAGATCCTCCTTGCCCTCAGTTACGAAGTGAGCAATTCTGCAAAGGTTGGCACTGTCATGCCAACGGTGACGCCACGTTTGGCAGCTTGTGTGTTGATGTGTGAGATGATCCCGCTTTCCCATGTGGAGCGCGCATCGCCGATACGGGCGGTCATGGCGTCAACCGTGACCGCCGGAGTGGAGTTCTGGTCTAGAATTTCGAGACGCTGAATTCCAGCCATATCCACCCCGACGCCGGCATCGTTGAACACCGCCCCTCGCGCCTGCACTGCAAGTCCATAACCGGGGCGTCCTGCAAGTCTCCCACCGTGCGAACCCGTAATGATGATCGCATCGGCATCGTCCGGTTTAACGAGCGATGCTGAGTCGCAGGTGATTACCCTCACCCGCACTTCGCGCAGCAGCTTGCGTGTTTCCTCGTAGGCAGGTGCGTCGCCTTCAAACGCCTTTCCCTGTCGCATAGCTTCTGCCGCTTCCCGACAGGTCTGACTTATCGCGCAGCCAAGGGAGGTGGCAGTTGCGTTGCAATGGCTGATCTGCCCGCGTGTGAGCATGTCAGCACCGTCTCCGATGCGTGCCGATGTATGGGCAACCGTTGCGGCGGCCGTTCCTAGCCGTTGTAGATAATCGAGTGCTCCAATGCCTGCGCTATCTAGTCCGACTCCGGCGTCATTGAAAATCACACCACGCAAACCTGTGAGTGCAGCCAGATAGCCGCAGTAGCTGCCTCCGTGGGAACCGGCAACGAGCACGGTTCCCCGGAACTGGGGTCCGAGTTTGGTAATGCTGTCAGCGACTTGAACCGTCCCGATTTCATCGGGATTCAAAGCAACTTGCATCGGGTTTCTCTTTCCGGTAGTCAGATAATTCTGCTATACACATATCGCTCCTCTGGAGCGCGAGGATTGAGAGTTTGCATTTCTATAGATATATCGCTCCTCTGGAGCGAAGGTTTCTGTCGTCCCGCCGGTGCTTTGGAGGTGGGGCAAGTCCGAGGGGAACCTTCCGTTTCACGAGAATCCCGATCGGATCGGGACGTGACCGGGGATGCCCGACCTACGGATATCGGGGGTTGGCTTTTATTGCACCGCGCATAACTGGCAACTTGGGTTAGGTTAGTATAGCACACCGATAGAAAATTACAATATATTTATCCGACGGATTGCCGCCGTTGCAGGCGGAGGTGTACCAAGAAGCTGAGTGTACCGATGACGGTTAGACTCGCGCCTGTCAGGAAAAAACTGCGGTAGCCGAATGCCTTGATGATGTAACCACCTCCTAGTGCCATGGCTGAGAAACTCAACCCCGATGCCATCTCACCGGCGCCGGACATCGTTCCTCGCCGGGCTGGCGACACCACCTCCATTGTGTAGACGAGGAAGGCCGGATACCGGATCGAAGTTAGGGCAAGTACCCCAATAAAACCGAGTCCGGCGGCACTCCAGTGAGAGATAAGGATCAGCGGCAACATGCCGATGGCAGTTCCCAGTGATGCCCACGCAGCGGTGCGACCGTTGCCCCACCGTGCTGTCAACAGGGGTACAATCAACGCTGTCGGTATGGAGAGTAGCCTACCGATGGCAGATAGCACGCCGATGTGAACCGTAGAGATGTGCAAGCCGGCGTCCATATAGACATTAAAGAAGGTGAAGAGCGTACCCACACCTGTTACCACGAGGAGCCGAATCAACGTCAAGAATGCGATCAACCGGAGAGGAGATGCTTCCCCTTTAACTGGTCTCTCTTTTATGGGTTGGGTAGGACCCTCGCAGGTTGCTGCGATTGCCAGAACCGAAGGAATCAATAACAGACTAGCAGCCAACAACGAGTATCGGTAAGGTGCGGCTTGGTCGAGCGAAACGCCAAGATATATGGCAAAGATGCTTGGCAGGAAACCACCGACCAAACTCCCGGCAAATCCAGCCAACGACCAGAGTGCTGCTTGCACCGAGAAAACGTGGCTGCGTTCTCGCTGATGAGCGATCTTCATCGCAAACGGGGCGGTGTTGACAAAGTACATAGCAAAACCGGTGAAGGCGAGGCACCAAATTATAAACAACCACCCAGCCTGCCAATTCTCTGCACGTGATTCAGCAAATGGTAACAACCCGCAACCTATCACGAGCAGGCTCAACCCGACAATCATCATACGACGATTACCCCAACGGCCACCGAACGTTCCGGCGGGCAGGCAAATGAGGGCAAAGACTAGCATCCCAGCCCCGTTGATCAAGCCGACAAATTCGGGACCATATCCCAGCCGCAGCAGGTATAGGTTGAATAAAACGGTATAGATCCCGCCATCAACAGTAAGCCCGATTAGCATTGTGGTGATGAGGTACAGGCGCACATCGCGGTTGAAGCCACGCAGGACATGGAAATAAGAGGTGGAGGCTCTGTTCATGCTGTTGGACGTAACCTATTCCCTCTCGACCAATTGGCGTGTGGCATCCACCACATAAGTTACATCGTCGTGTGTGATGTGCCGATGGGCAACTAGGCGCGCCCCAGCAGGAGGGCGAGGGTTCGCGAGAATACCACAAGCCTTCCACTTTTCAATGAGCGATTCTGAATACCACCCCAATCCCTTGACGTTCACCATAGCAAAGTTGGTGGGTGTGGGGGGGCGTTGGATTTTTATCCCTTCAATTGCCTCCAACCCTACACAGAACAGGCGGGCGGTTTCGTGGTCTTCCGCCAGTCGATTCACCATCTTCTCCAGCGCAACAATCCCCGCTGCTGCAATGATGCCGGCTTGCCGCATACCGCCGCCCAAGCGTTTACGCACGGCATCGGCTTCGTTGATGAACGAGCGATTGCCACACAGTAACGATCCCACTGGCGCACTCAGTCCTTTTGATACGCAGAACATCACCGAGTCAATGTGCTGGGTGTAGTCCTTCACATCTACACCGTGTGCCATCACCGCGTTGAAAATCCGAGCACCATCCATGTGGATTTTCAATCCGTGCGCTCTAGCTGCTGTGGAAATGGCTTCTACTTCTGCGGGTGTCCATGCGGATCCACCGCTTCCGTTGTGGGTGTTCTCAATACACAGCAGACTCGGCTGGGAAACGTCCTCCGAATTGATGATCGCTTCCAACTGTTCGGGTTGAATCACTCCGAACTCCGCCTGCATCGGGTGTGGTTTCACCCCATTGAGGACGGCAAATTCGCCTCGCGCTCCGGCAAACAGATGGGCGCGTTCCTCGAAAAAGACATCGTCCCCTGAACGGGTGTGGGCGAATAACGCACAGGCGTTGCCCATAGTCCCGCTGGGAACATAAAGCCCCGCTTCCATTCCGAGTTTTTCTGCAGCCAGCTCTTGGAGTCTATTGACGGTGGCATCCTCTCCGTAGCCGTCATCTCCGAGGGTTGCCTCTATCATGGCTTCCTTCATCTCTTGTGTGGGCAAGGTGACGGTATCGCTTCTCAGATCTACTGTTCTCTCTGGCATTGTCTTTTCTCTCTGTGTTTGCCAAACGGGAGGGCGCATCTCCTTAATGGGGTGCGACCCTGAAGTGTTTTACCACGTCTTCATTCAGCTCAAACCCCAATCCCGGACGGTCGGGCACTTGGATAAATCCGTCCACATCAACCTCTATCGTCGGTGTCAGCAGCTCAGAGATGATTGGCGAATCCGGAAATGCGATGGGCATCTCAAAATACGGCATGTTCGGAAGTACCGCAGCGAGGTGGATTTCTGCTGCCACTCCGATGACATGACACCACGCGTGTGGCACACAAATCAATCCCCTACGATAGGCGGCTTCCGCAATGCGTGCTATCTCTCGAATCCCGCCTGAGCGGACTGAGCTAGGCTGGACTACATCCACCCGTCCCTTCTCCATAATATCCTCAAACTCAAACCGTGTGGTGAAGCCCCAATCGCCTACCGCGATGCGGGTATCTACCGCATCCGCTAAACGAGCATACCCGGCGAGATTGTCCGCCGGCAGGGGTGCCTCAATGAAAAACGGGCGGTATTCCTCAATCGCGCGGATCGAGGCGATGGCTTGTCCCACCTCGTACCAGCAGTTCTGTACATCAATAAGGATATCCCTGTCTTCACCAATGGTCTCGCGGACAGCTCCTACAATTTCAGCGTCGCGCTGTACGCTGACATGCCCGAAACCGCCGGGCCACTCCTCTAGTTTCATCGCGTGGAAGTTCCGATCCTTTGCCAGCGTAAAACGCTCGATAATCTCTTCTACATCCTCACCCGGTGGATAGACGGTCGCGTAAGGCATCACCTTCTTTTTGATTTCGCCGGTTTCCCGCACGGTGCAGCAGGCATGCCAGATCAGTTCGCAGACTGGTTTACCGAGTGCTTTGCCAGCAATATCCCAGAGTGCTGTCTCCACCGCACCGATGGCGGCGATGGTGACGCCGCGTCGTCCAAATAAGCCTGTAGCGGAGTACATCTTCTGCCAGAGACGTTCGACTTGGAGCGGATCTTCGCCGTGCAGCAGCCCCTGTAAGCCACCGTCGGTGCGGATGATGGCATCAATTACCAGTGACGGGGATTCCGCCTGTCCGATCCCGGTGATACCCTCATCGGTATGTACGCGCACTAGGGTTTCGTCCGCTTTGCCCGGATCTGTCAATGCAATGGTTTCTATTTCTGTGATTTTCATTATATTTTCGTTCCTCGTTTCTGATACATAGAGATCCCTTCAATGGCGGATTATAGCACGTTTTTTGAAGTCGAATCAAGTGGATTTCGCGTGGCTAGCAATCCTCCATGAGACGGTGAAGGTCGATTCATTTACGGGCGAGGGAACCTCGCCCCTACGATTGATGCAGGTCTGCCCTTGATTGTTAGTTTAGGAGAAAAACTGGGGAAGCAGTTCTTTTGACGCAAGGAGCAACTCGTCGAGCATCGCTTCCGCTTTATCAGGCAGAATCGCCATTTCATCGATCAGCAACGCCTGAAGTGCGAGGTTTCGGTCTCCCTTGACTGCGGCATCGGCGACCAATTCGTGCCATACGAACCGTTTCTCCAGAATGCCTTTAAGCACCGGCGGCACCTCACCCATCTGTATTGCACGCACACCCCCAGAATCGGTTACACCCTCCAATTCGACTTCAGCCGTTGCGGGAAGGTTGGCGATTGCGCCTTGGTTGGCGACGTTGACAATGTAGATCTCACGACGACCATTCGCAATGGCACTGATAAGGCTTGCGATGCCTTCGCCGGTAATCGAGTTGTCCTGTACGTCAGGGAGTTGGATTTCGTCGAGAAGTTCCTGATACTCCTTAAAAAAATCAGCGCGGATTTCCGGTTCAGCAGGTGCTGCGGTCGGTTTTCCGGTTTCGTATCCGTGTCCCAGAAGGCTCTCGTACATGCCGTAAGGTAAATTCTTCGGTCCGCCCTGTACCTGCGTTAGAAAAGGGTAAAATTCTATAATGTGATCGTCAGACGGATAAACGATGTGATACCCGTAAATTTGGGATAACCTCGCGCTGAGGACTCGCCCTTTCGGTGCTTGACGTTCGGCTACACGCTGCATCAGTTCTGGATACAGATCTTCTCCCTTGTGCAAGACGCGAGTGAACCAGAAGTAGTGATTCGTTCCGACCCACATGCAATCCAACTCCGTCGGCGGAACACCCAGAATCTCTGCCGCATACGCGATGCCCGCTTGCACCCCATGGCAGATGCCGATGACGTTCACGTCGGTATGCTTGTGCATCGCGCGTAATAGCGTTGCCATCGGGTTTGAATGGTTAAACATGATAGCCTTGGGGCAACGCTTCTCCATCTCTCGACAGATGTTGATGTAAGCGGGAATTGACCGTAATGCCATCATCATCCCTGCGGGTCCGCAGGTGTCACCGATAACTTGAGAAATGCCGTATTTCTCTGGAATGCGGATATCGGCGTTGTGGAAGTACGAATTGTAAACATTCGGTGTAATTTCGGCACCACTCCCGCCGATCGAAGATATAGCGAAATCTGCGCCGTCAACGGCGTCTGCAAGGTCGATCGTCGAACGAATTTTGAATCTCGTTCCTGCAACTTCGGCTAAACGCCTTGCCATTGCTGCCATTCTTTCAACTTTTTCGCTGTCGATGTCATAGAGGACGAGCTCCGAATCGCCCAGATCTTGACTCAACAGCAAATCTGGTATTGCGCGGCGGAAATAGAGGCTTCCACCGCCGAGACACACAATCTTTTTAGCTGGCACAGTAACACCTCCGTGATGAAATGAATTAGGATTTGGGGATGGTTATTTTCGCGTGAGTTTGGTTTGAACGGTCAGAAAATCGTCAACAGGATTTTGAACCAGCCCGGAATTTGTACGCATTGTATGACAGGTTTCAGAGGTTGTCAATACAAAGGATTCGGTTTTGATGTTGAGTTTTGGCGGCTCCGGCTGTATAATTTACACAAGGGTTGGCGAAAGTTTAGCCAAGCGCATTTTCAAGGAGGGATCACACCGATGAAAAATCGAGTGGGTGCATTTTTGGCGGATCGATTGCCTTTCAGGGATGTGGAAGACCATATCAAAAAGCCGCTGCCGAAGCATATTAACTGGCTTTTCTCTCTGGGGAGCATGGCAGCCTTTCTGCTGATTCTTCAAGCTGTTACTGGGGCGTTTTTAGCGTTTTACTATTCGCCTTCGCCCGACCACGCTTATGACGCTGTGAATTACATCAGCAAGGAGGTGGTTTTCGGCGGTTTTGTGCGCGGCTTGCACCATTGGGGTGCCAGTGCGATGGTGATCGTCGTGTTTTTGCATCTGCTGCGTGTTGTGGTTTACGCCTCCTATAAACCCCCAAGAGAGTTGACATGGGTGACTGGGGTTTTTATGTTCCTGATCGTGTTGGGATTCGGTTTCACAGGCTACCTGCTGCCGTGGGATCAGAAGGCGTACTGGGCGACTGTGGTCGGTGTTAAAATTGCTGGTACAGCCCCTGTGCTAGGGGATTTTGTCGGGAAGGTTCTCCGGGGTGGGGATGAGGTCGGTGCTGTCACTCTCACCCGTTTTTATGCCTTGCATACGATCTGGCTGCCGTGGCTCGCTTTTGGGCTGGTCGGGGTGCACCTGTTTTTCGTGCGCTATCACGGTTCTGCGGGAACCCCCAAGAATACCCCCGAAGATATGCGGTCGGGCAAACCGTTTTATCCGGATCAGCTTTTTGAGGATGCGGTTGCAATCCTTATCTTATTCATCATTCTTGCTGCGATGGCGATCTTTATTCCTGTCCCGCTCGAAGAGCTTGCTGATCCAACCGATGCCAGTTTCGACCCGCGCCCGGAGTGGTATTTCCTGTTTTTGTTCCAACTTCTCAAGTATTTTGAGGGTCCCCTTGAGGTGGTTGGCACGTTTGTCATTCCCACGGTTGGGTTTATTCTACTCCTGTTTCTTCCCTTTCTGGATAAGAAGGAGCGGACTTCCCTGCTGAAACGTCCGGTCGCGCTTACGGTTACCTGTCTGTCCGTTGCACTGATTGTGTTGCTCACTATTCTTGGTGCCATTGCGCCTAGGCTGGAGCTTACTCCTGAACAAACACCTGCGGTTGAGCAGACAGTGCCGAGTCAAGGTGAGACTCAGGAGGAGAAGTCGGAGGATGCGGCGGTTTTTGATTTTGGTTTGGATTAGAGATTGTCTGAATCAGGATTTTCGGGATTGAAGGATAAACAGGATAAGAACGGATACGTCCAAAAATCTTGTTACCAACAATACACCACACTAAAGGACAGAAGGAGAGGAAAGAAATTTTTGATGGAAGAAATAAACTGGGAAATTCCAAAAATACCGGACGATCCAGATCCAATAAAACTACCAGTAAGAAATGGCGATCGATTATTCATCGTAGGAGCTAACGGTTCTGGCAAATCAGCGTTGATACAGCGATTTGTTATGGAAAATTCACGGAATAGCAACAAAGTTAAGTGGATAACTGCACATCGACAAACATGGTTCGACTCAGGAGGCACGGATTTTACACCTGAACGGCGCCATCAACATGAAGAACAGACACTAGGCTATTACCTAACCAATGCAGCTCGCTGGAGGGATCTCAGATCGCAGGAGGACTTATCTGCTATCCTATTTGATTTGGTTGCTAAAGAGAACAGCCGGGCCCGTGCCATTACTCGATTTGTTGACAATGACGAGTGTGCGGAAGTAAGAAAGATTTCTGTTGAGTTGTCCTCGCCGTTTGATCAGATAAATGAGTTGCTTGATTACGGCAAGCTGAACGTTACGGTTGAAAACTCCAACGACCAGGATTTACTCGCAAGGCGTTCACAGGGAGAACCCTTCAGCATTGCAGAGATGTCGGATGGCGAGCGGAGCGCAATGATCATTGCAGCGCACGTTATTACGGCTGAACCTGGAACGGTGCTTCTGATCGACGAACCGGAAAGACACCTCCACCGATCCATCATCCAGCCATCTCTCTCGGCGTTGTTTGCCTTAAGAAGAGAGGATTGTGCGTTTATTATTGCAACTCATGAGGTAGCACTGCCAGTCGCTAACCCGGATGCGCAGGTGCTCATGCTCCGATTATGTCAATGGAGAAATCGTGAATGCGTAGCTTGGGATGCCCAAGTCTTGGAGCCAGACTCTGAACTACCGGAGGAACTCACGCTACCCGAGGACCTCAAACTCGCAATCTTGGGATCCAGAAAGAGGATTCTCTTCGTGGAAGGTCAGTCCAGCAGTTTAGATTTTCCACTTTACACTGCCCTCTTCCCCGGGCTTTCTGTATTTTCAAAGGGAAACTGCGCGGATGTCCAAAAAGCGGTGCTTGGGTTACGAGCATCACAAGACCTCCACCATGTAAAAGTCTTTGGTCTCATTGACCGAGATAACCGGACGAAGGAGAACGTAAAGGAACTCGCCGAACAGGGTGTATTTGCTTTGGAAGTGTCTGCGGTTGAAGCCCTCTACTATTGCTCAGATACTATTGCTGCTGTTGCTCACCGACAGGCGGAATCCTTGGGAGTTGATGCGGATGAACTTATTAAAGCGGTGAGGCAAAAGGCTTTTAACGTCTTAAGGAACCAGGACCTCGCACAGAGAATGGCGGCGTGGCGGTGCGAACGCCAAGCACGCGAGTTGTTCCTGTCAAAAATTCCAAATTGGAAGTTGATTAGGTCTAACCCAACTCAACCAATCTGTGTATCTATTGATTTACTCTATTGTGACGAACTTGATCGGTTCAATCAGCTCGTCAAAGAGGAAGATCTAGACCAACTCGTTGCTCGTTATCCACTGGACAGCAGTCCTGCTTTTCAGGAAATAGCGAGAGCGCTCAGATGTCGTGATAGAAATGACTATCAGCGTATGGTCATCACCCTAATTCGGAGCGACAATCAGCTAGTCCACGCTCTCAAAAGCCGTATTGGTCAACTTTCTGAGGCACTGGATTCGGAAGAAAACCCGCAAACCGAATAATTGGAACCTCCATTTTTAACCTTGGTTTGTTGCTGACACTAGTCCACCGAAAGATTATTATGACCCCAAAAAAATTCATCGTGAAGGAGGAGAGGTCATGTTAGAGCTGAACCCAACACCCATTAGTTTTGATTGTGCTTATAAAAGTGGGCCTAACAGAGATATTGAAAACATTATCAAAGTGATAGCCCTGACACCGGACGATGCCGAGGCCTATAACCTTCGTGGTGTTGCTTATGACAGCAGAGGTCAGGTTGACTTAGCCATTGAGGACTATACCAAAGCGATAGAACTCAAACCTAATTTTGCCGAATCCTATAACAATCGTGGCATTGCTTACGGTAAAAAAGGCGATTATGACCTAGCCATCAAAGACTTTAGCATAGCGATGCAACTCAAACATGATTATGCCATCGCCTATAATAATCGTGGGGCTGTCTATCGCAACATAGGTAATTATGACTGTGCCATTGAAGACTGTAACAGGGCGATAGAACTCAAACACGATTATGCCGAGCCTTATAGCAATCGTGGGGCTGCTTACCGTCACGCAGGTGATTATGATCGTGCCATTGAAGACTATACCATGGCGATAAAATTCAACTCGCATTTTGTCGAGCCTTATTACAATCGCGGCGTTGCTTACCACGAAAGACACCAGTATGATCTTGCCATCAAAGACTATACCATGGCACTAGGACTGAAACCTGATCTTGCCGAAGCCTATACCAATCGCGGTGTAGCTTACAACAACACGGGCGATTATGACCGTGCCATTGAAGATCTTAACAAGGCGCTAGGACTGAAACCTGACCTTGCTGAAGCCTATTACAATCGCGGCAATGCTTACTATGAAAGACGGGAATTTGCTCAAAGTATCAAAGACTATAGCAAGACGATAGAGCTGAAACCACGGCTTGCCGAAGCTTATTACAATCGTGGCGAGGTGTGGTTACATCTGGGAGAATGGGAAAAAGCCAAATCAGACCTGACGGATGCCAGAAGCATGGGAATAAATATCGTTACTGCGTTTGATTATCTCTACGAGAGTGTTGCGGACTTTGAGCAGAGCAATGGTGTTAAGCTACCGGAAGATATCGCCGAGATGTTGACACCCCAAGTAATTGTTGCGCGAAGAATTGATCTACAACAACAAGTAGTCGAGCTAATCGAACAACTCTCAGCAGAAAAATTGCAAGCGGTCATTGACTATCTGACCGACCTTCAAGACAAGGAAGAGTGGGAAGCGACTCGCGAATTGGCGAGTGATCCGGAAATCGCTAAGAGTTTAGAACGTGCAGAAGCAGATGTGCGGGCAGGAAGGCTGAAGCGTTGGGATGATGTTAGACGGGACGTTTAATGTACAACTCACTGATGACGCGGAGAAGCATTACAACGCGCTTGACGCCAACATGACGCGGCGAGTGAGTCGAGCGATTAATCTCCTAGCCCAGAATCCACTCTTTGGCCCGAACATCACCAAGTTGCGGGGAGAGTACGCAGGAGAATACCGATACCGCGTTGGAAGTTACCGGATTCTCTACAGTGTGGATACGCAACGTCGGAGATGTATTATTACAGGTATTTACCGACGTGGTAGAGCATATCGTCCCTAATTTAGCGAAGGGCATAGATCCGGTAAATTGAATCCGTGACAATCCACGATTCAGACAATCTCTCCGCTCATTGTTTTGCCCTCTTAATTCCTCCTAATATTCCTTTGCGTTTTGCATATCCCACTTTAACCCAATCCTATCAATAAATATCAGTGCCTCTGTCAACTGAGAGTCCCCGCTTAATCCTTGACATGCTTCCTTGTAATGTTCTATACTGTCTGACTGAAAAGGAGGCTGTAACGTGGTACGACAGACAATGCCAAAAGTGCCATTCACCGAAATGCCCCGGACTCACATTGAACCCCTTCACGTTTCAGCGATCTTGCTGATAGCGTGGGCGTGTCTGTTGCGACCTGCATTTGCCCAACATACGGATCCGTTAGGAAACCCCGTCTTCGATAAGAGCGGGAAAGAGTTGTATACACTCCAAGCGAGTTTTGGTGTATTGGGCGGGGATTCGCTCCTGCGCCGTGATTCTGAATTTCGCAGTAAGACGAGCAACCGGAACTTCTTCACTTTCAATATTCCGGGCGAAAATGTGCTCCATCAGTTGACTGTCGGCAACTTTCCGACCAAATTTTCGAGTTTCACGCTCAATAAGGAGCTCTTTGATGCAGCCCGCTGGAATATAACGGTTCCGAAAGCAGGCGGCAGGGTGTCTGCGTTTGTGGGGAGGGTAACGAACAACACTTTTGCGCTATCCGGAGATCGGGTTAAACCGATTGAGGACAGGGATATTGTGAGTCAATCCGACTGGTTCATGGCAGGTTTACGAGCGGAAGCAAATCTTGGTGCCCACGGTGTTCGATTGGGGGCGTTGCCAGAGTTTACTGTGCCGTTGCCTAGGGTCGGGTTTAACTATGTGAATCGTTTTTTCACCAACTACGATCTCACCCGCACGACCAATCCTTTTCGTGGTGTCACAATCGCCAATCCGCCGCCGGAATTGTACCTGCGTTTCAGCGATGCCTCGCCGGAGAATCCGGGCGGTGCAAAGGTTTTTCGCGTCCGCGTATTTATTGACGATGCCTTGGAATATGACATCATCGGCGGCAGGGAGCTGCCCGGTGTGCTGCTGTTCCCGAATGGCAGTATGCGGGACGGAAACTCACGCTGGGTGGATAGTGAGGGGACGTTTACCTATCGATTCTTCCTGTTCAGTCCGCAGGAGATCAACAGTGTGCGGTTTGAGGTTGATGTCGCCAACGACTACCAAGTTGAACTTTCAACGAACAATCAGGATTTTCAGGTTGAGTTAAGTGCGCCGGGCAATGTTAAGGACGAATCGAATCGGAGGGTGCATCGGTTTGAATATGGCGAATTAACCGATGAGGCGACGATGGGATTTGACCTCCAAACGACGCTGCTCGGATTTTCGATTGAGGCTGAACGTGCGTGGTATGTGCAAACGAAACAGTATCCGCTCCTCAGTGGCAAGAGGGCACACCACACAACCGGCGCATGGTTCATTGATGTAAATCGGAACTTCGGACCGGTGACTTGGCGCAGCGAGGTTACACGGATTGCCCCCTTTTATACCGCAAGGAATTTCATAGATGATAACGACGACGATGATCCCTATGCAGATTCCCGCGAGCCGGAGATTTTAATTTCGGGGAATACAAAGGACGATCTGGACGGCGATCGGGTCAAGGACTGGGATGACGATTTCCTGCTGTTCTTCGCGGATCCGCCGAGTTTTCGCTTAGGTCTCAACCGCGAATCAATCGACTTCAACAACAACGGTCAGCCCGACAACCTTGAAGACGACGATAAACCGAACTACCGTTACGATTACGACGAGGGTTCTTCTGGGCACCACACCTACCTCAAGGTTGAATTGCCGTTCGTGGAAGGGCTTTCGATACTGCCCGGATATTATGAAAAACATCTCATTCTTCAACACAAAAGTGCGAGAGGATGGTATAATATCCTATCTTACGCACCGAAATCGATTCCCCATTTTGGGACGATCCTCTTTCGTTACACCTTTCGCCGATCTCACGATATTATTCCGGACGATGTTGTGATCCGCAGTACAGGCGATATAATCGAGGATGATTTGGTGCGTCAAAGGTATCTTGGCAATATTTTCACAATGATTGTCGATTACCAAGATATCAAGAATCTTACAATTCGCAGCAAATTCAAATACCAGCGGGATACGTTGTTCCACAGCCGTCAGCGGGTTATTGATACTGCCTTGATTAACCAGATCCGCTACGACTATAAAGTTCGTGAAGACCTGACCATTTCCCCGGCGTTTCGGAGCGATCGTAACATCGGCTATACTTTTCCGTTTGATAAACGGACTGCCTTTGATACCATCCGAAATGCCTATATTTTGACTTTGACCCATCAGGTTGCGGCTCAGTTACAGTTGAGTGCTGGCGCACAATTTTTGATGTGGCGGGACCACAAGGATTCACAACGGAATTTGAACCGAACCGTTAGCTTTTTGGAACTTGTGCTACAGGGTGACGCCTTCGGACAGAGGATGGGGCTGCTGATAACCGCTGATTATGTTATCCAAAATTTCATTGAACCGATTGGGGGAGGAGAAAGACACACGAATATTGGGATTTCGCTGTTCTTATTGTAGCGTGCTACCACATGTCGCCCCGTCCCGATGCTGCGATTAGGATTCAGAGTAACTGGAGCTTATGTGATTCATTGGTTATTGAACTGTGAACCCTACATTGCGCTCCTCTGGAGCGCGAGGGCTAGACCTATTGCCGTTCTATAGACATATCGCTCCTCTGGAGCGAAAGGTGGAGCTGTTGATGGGCGAGGGAACCTCGCCCCTACGGATTTTCAATACATAGCAACTTGGCTATAAATAGAGAAATAGAAAGGAGTAACAACCGTGCAAGGACAACCGTGGGATGAGATGCAGCCGTATTTTCAGCTCATCACCCCTAAACGTATTATTTTGGTGATTGTTATTTTGCTTGCTATCGTTGTATCTTTGACCAGTATGTACACCGTCGAAGCGGATGAAGTGGCTTTGGTACTAAGGTTTGGCAAGTATATCGAAACGACCCATCCCGGCTTACGCTTCAAGTTACCATTCGGCATTGACCAAGTCATCGGTGTTCCTGTCGAAAGGATATTCAAAGAGGAATTTGGTTTTCGTACGCTTCGCGCAGGGGTTCGTACCCAATATGACCCCAGAGATTATTCCGACGAATCGCTTCTGTTGACCGGAGACCTCAACATCGCTGATGTGGAGTGGGTGGTTCAATATCAGATTAGTGATCCGCGAAAGTTCCTGTTTGCAATCCGCGATGCGACCCGCTCCTTGCGTGACCTCTCCGAAGCGGTTATGCGGACTGTTGTAGGCGACCGTACCGTCACAGAAGTATTGACCGTTGGGCGTATCGAGATTGCCGCCGACGTGAAACAACGCCTTCAAGAGTTGCTCGATCGGTACAACACCGGTTTACTCCTTGTGAACGTTACCCTGCAAGATGTAAATCCTCCAGAGACAGTGAAGCCCTCTTTCAATGCTGTCAATGAGGCAAAGCAGGAGAAGGAGAAGCTAATTAATGAAGCGCGGACGGATTATAACGAATCGGTCCCGAAAGCTAAAGGTGTTGCGCGGCAACAGATTCTAGAGGCAGAGGGATACGCACTCAAGCGCGTCAACGAAGCTAGAGGAGATGCTGACCGATTCAACGCGATCCGACAAGAGTATCAAAATGCCAAGGCGGTGACCCGTCGCAGGCTCTATCTAGAAGCGATGAACGCGGTGCTGCCCAAAGTCAAAGAAATCTATGTCATTGACGGTGAGTCGAGTGCCCCGCTTCCAATTTTACAACTTGATAAATAGCAATATTCATCTCACGAAAGGATATCCACGATGAATTCCAAAACACTGATATCGATAATCGTTGTCCTCATCATCGCTATTCCCTTAGCCTCAAATGTACTCTACACGGTTCGTGAAGGTGAACAGGTGGTGATTACCCAATTCGGTGAATCCATCAAAACAACGAATGAAGCCGGGTTGAAGATAAAGACGCCGTTCATCCAGAAAGTCCAGCGTATGGAGAAACGGATCCTCGAATGGGACGGTGCTCCCAACGAGATTACGACTAAGGATAAGCGGTTTATCTGGTTAGATACCACTGCACGTTGGCGCATTACAACTGCTCTTGCATTTTACGAAAAATTCCGAGGTGGGAATCCAGAAACACTTGCTCAATCTCGCTTAGATGATATCATCGATTCGGCTGCCCGTGATTTGGTGACGGGTCAGCTGCTAATCGAAGTTGTACGCAACTCAGACCGTATTCTGGATCTCAATCTGGGGGAGTTGGACCAAGACGAAGGGAGCGATGATAGCGAACCGCTGGAGAGCATTTCGGTGGGGCGGGATAAAATTGCGAATATGATCCTTGAAAAGGCTCAACAGAGCACCCCCCAAGACTGGGGAATTGAGCTAATTGATGTGCGGATTAAGCGAATCAACTATGTAGAAACAGTCCGTCGGCAGGTCTTTGCCCGAATGATTTCGGAACGGGATCGGATTGCCGCCAAGTACCGGTCAGAAGGTCAAGGTGAGGCTGCAGATATCATGGGACAGAAACAGAAGGAGTTGGAGCGCATTCAGTCTGAAGCCTACAAAACGGCGGAGCAGCTTAAAGGTGATGCCGACGCGCAAGCGATTCAGATTTACGCACAATCACACGGCAAAGATCCGGAGTTTTACGCATTCCTTCAAACGCTGGAAACCTATCGTACAACAATTAGCTCCAATACCAAGCTGATTTTGACGACGGATAGCGATCTCTACGGCTATCTCAAAGACGCCGGGTTGACAGGCAGGCGGTAGCATTAGAAAGGGATAGGTGCAAATGGTTAAATCACTCCGGTTATATGAAGAAAACAGCAGTGGTGGTTCATGTGTGACCGGTAAAAAATCCGTTCAATATTCTCCTACCCGGCGGCACCCACCGTGGATTCGGGCACGGGTGCCATCGGGACCCAACTATACTGAACTCAAGCGGTTGATGCGTGACCTTGAGCTGCACACCGTTTGTGAGGAAGCACAGTGTCCAAATATCGGTGAGTGCTGGGAGAGCCGATCCGCTACCTTCATGATCTTGGGCGATGTTTGCACCCGTCGGTGTATGTTTTGTGCGGTCACTAAAGGAAAACCGGAGGGGGTGGATTTTGATGAACCCCGTCGGCTCGGTGAGGCTGTGGGGCATCTAAAACTGAAGCATGTGGTGATCACCTCCGTCAACCGTGATGAGCTCCCCGACGGTGGTGCTAGTATCTTTGCGGCGTGTATCCATGAGTCCCGTCGGCATAGCTCCGGCTGCACCGTTGAGGTATTAATCCCAGACCTTGAGGGAAATTGGGACGCGCTCGCCGTGGTTGTCGGAGCGAAACCTGATGTTCTCAATCATAATACGGAGACAGTGCCGCGCCTGTATCGTAGGACTCGTCCGCAAGCCAAATATCAGCGAACCTTAGACCTATTGTGTCTCGGCAAAGAGATGGATGGGACGATACTGACCAAGTCGGGCTTGATGGTGGGTTTAGGTGAGAGCACCGCAGAATTGCTAGAAACGATGCAGGATATCCGCGATACGAATTGTGACCTTTTGACAGTTGGACAGTATCTTTCACCGACATCAAGGCATCTGCCGATTCAGCGGTATTACACCCCAGAAGAATTTGAAGAACTGAAAATAGCCGGCATGGAGATGGGATTTCGGCATGTGGAATCGGGACCGCTTGTACGGAGTTCGTATCATGCGCGGGAACAGGCACAGTTGTGATCTATCGCTGTTTTGATTGAGGATTTAGATTTGTAATTGAGATTAGGATTTATACGGAAAGGAAGTCCACGATGGCTGCCCAATGCAAAATTTTGATAGCCGATGCCCCGTGGTCTATAGAGCCGGAACGGGAAGTCTTCGGAGAGATAGGCGCGGAGCTGATTGTCGCTGAGACAAAAACGGAGGGCGAACTGCTCACCTTAGCCCCTCAGGTGGATGGGATACTCACCGATAGGCAGTCGATAACCGGCGATATCATAGCGGTTGCACAGCGATGTCAAGCCATCGCTCGGTACGGGGTCGGGTTTGACAATGTTGCGCTAAAGGAGGCTACGACTGCGGGCATCGTTGTTACTAACGTCCCAGCTTACTGCATTGATGAGGTCACCGACCACGCTATGGCATTGCTGCTAGCGTGCGCTCGAAAGATTCCTCTGTTCCATAAGCATATCAATAGTTGGAATCGAGATGTAGGACCCCCGATGCGTCGCATCCGTGGGCAGACGTTAGGGGTTATCGGATTTGGTAGGATTGGGCAGGCAATTGCGCCGAAGGCACAAGCCTTTGGGTTGGAGGTTATCGTCTTTGATCAGTATCTCACATCGGAAGCCATTCAAGCGCACGGTGCGGCGAAAGTTGAACTTCCTGAACTTCTCGCAAAATCTGATTTCATCTCGATTCACACGCCGTTGACGCCCGAAACGCAGAACTTGATTGGTGAAGCCGAGCTTCGTCAGATGAAGCCCAACGCCTACCTCATTAACACCGCGCGAGGGGGTATCATTGATACGGTTGCGCTCCACAAGGCGTTGAGTGAGGATTGGATTGCTGGAGCGGGTCAGGATGTCTTGCCGCAGGAGCCTGCGCCCCCTGATGAGCCGCTACTCACGCTGGAAAACGTCATTTTGACACCGCACGTTGCGTTCCTCTCCATAGAGTCAACATACGATGCCCAGAAAACCGCAGCGTCAGAGGTCGCAAGGGTGCTGATGGGTCAGATGCCTGAATCGGTGGTGAATCCAGAGGTTCTAGGCAGCTCCGCGCTTCGCGCTAAAGAACTCGCGAGAGCATGAGAAGACGGGAAAACGAGAAAATTAGAACACGAGACGGTGGGAATGAGTGAATGCCGATTCACAATCTGTCGCGATTCGGAGATCGCTCTGCCGTATGTGTTTTGTAGGAAGGAATTTCAATTCCCGACTATTGTGTCGGTTTCTGACGCTTGATTTATCAACTAGCAACTTGGGCTATATTGTCTCCACCACGCCGGAGGCTGCAGAGCGATAGGCTGCGTCGAGTAGCTCTACCCCTCGCATAGCGGCTTCTCCCGGCGACCAATTCATATCGGTTGTTCCGAGAATCAGGTCCACGAAGTTGTTGGGAGGACCGTTGCATTCATAAGCACCTCCATCTGGCGCAACGTCGGCAACTTCGTCAATCCCGTTGTGCCGGCGCAACTCCATGCGAGCGCGTTCAGCATCTAGGAGCAGCATTCCTTCAGTGCCAAAGAAACGGATGTCTACCTGAAACGGTCGGTGGGTCGGTACCGTGCCTGTACCGCTAACCGTGCCAATCGCACCGCTTGTGAAGCGGGTTGTAATCGCATCATACAGGTCTACCTGTGCCCCCGGCGTGGTCATCATGCTGAAGACGGTCTCTGATTGTAAACCCGACAGCCAGAACATCAACCCCGCCGAATGCGAAATTTGCCCATGACCATAACCGCCTCCCGCGACTTGGGGATCCGCCCATGTTGCAGGATCTGGACTGAACATTGTCCCCTCTGACTGTCCGCTCACCTCAGCAACGTCCATACCTTCGCCACTGAGCAGTCCACGAATCGGTGAAGCCATGTGACACAGCACATACTCTATTGTGCCGATTCCGCCGTCGTCCATGAGTCGCTTGGCATGTTGGATGAATGGCTTGTGATGCCAGCCGTAGGGCACCAATAGTTGGACACCCTTTTCGTCTGCCAACTGCACCAACTCTCGTGCATGTTCAGCACGGGTAGTTAGGGGTTTTTCGCACATAACGTGTAAACCCTTTTCAAGCGCGGCGCAGGCGTGTTCATAGTGGAGTGTATGGGGTGAAGCCACAACCACACCATCCAATTCACACTTATCAAGCAGGTCATGATAATCTTCAGTCGCGTACGCAAACCCGAAAGCCTCTTGCACCTGTCGCAATTCTTCAGTTCCTAGACGGCAGACACCCACCAACTCGACATCCTCGCGTGCTGCAAAAACGGGCATGTGATTGCTGGTCGCCCACCAGCCCGCTCCGATAAATCCCAATCGTGCTTTTTTCTGTGCACTCATAATACTTTCTCCATTCTAACTTAGTTGCTAGGTAGCCTGTAGGTGGAGCTCCCATACTCAACACTAAAGAGAAGCTATTAAGATTGCTGATCTGCGAGCCGTTTTCTCGATTTGTCGCGCCTCACCCAATACTACACACATGCCGCCCCGGTGGGGCTTTAGGATTGGTTTTCTGATATTCTATACACATATCGCCCCGCTGGGGCTTGTGTTGCGATGTAGGTTGGGTTGAACGGATCAAACCGAATTGGTATCAATGCCGATAGCGGTTCAGTTTTTCAACAATACCGTTTTGGAAATAGATACAGTGAAACCCAACACGCAATCTGTGCACCGATTATCAAGCGTTGGGTTTCACTATATTTGTGAGATTTTACGCTGATTGGAGCGTCGTAGTCAAAGAGGATCGACTTGGTATGTTTTATGAGTACCATTCAACCCAACCTATGGGTTGAATGGTATGGCATGCGGAGCCCCGATAAATCGGGACAGGCGGGATTCAGAGCAATATGCCTACTACTAGCAGCTTGGATTATTCTAGGAAAAATGTCCAACACTAACGTCTAACGAGCCAGAACTCGCCTTCGCTACCTGTTGCCAACATGCCTAGCAACACAGCACCGGGAAAATCCTCCGCCATATCAATCGCCATTGTGAAGATTCGGATATCGGTTGTTGCTTGCTGCTCGATGGCTTTTAGGTCAGGAATACCCGAAGTCAGGATGCCATCGCTAAATAACACGACGATTGTGGGTCCCTTGTTGTGCGTCTCTTGTAATGCCTCAAGCATGTCTTTGTCTGAATAGCGTTCGTTTTTCACAGGCTTTGCAGCCTCAAGGTAGGCAATGGTATCGGCAATGTCTGTATCACTGACAGGGAGGAAGTTGGGTTGATAAAATTGGACCTCTTCGCTGAAGGTGCAGACGTTGAATTGATCGTGCGGTTCGAGAAATTCCAACGAATTCGACATGATGGAGAGGATTCGCTTAAGCTTTCGCGGTGCCAAGCCGATCATGCTTGACGAGAGATCGACACAGTAGATGATCCGCTGGGGTCCTTCCTGCCTTTCAATAAATTTGACCAGTCGGCTTTTGGAACGTTCCTCCGGATCGACTTTTTTAATAGGATTTGTTATCACCCGTTCCATCTGTGGCATTGCTTGCGGCGCAATGCTGCCTGTTGATAATCCCACATTGTCATCCAGATTCAATGGACCGAGGCTAAACTGTGTCGGCTCCGCTGCTGAAACAACCCCTCGCTCTGTGGCGGGTGCGTTGCTTGTCAAAATCTTCAGCGACGGTTGATTGGTCTGTGCGGTGGTTTTCTGTCTCTGTATTTGAGGGCGTTTGGGACGATTCATCCGTTTCGTTTTCGGTTCTTCTATCTTCATCAGTACCGCGCTGATAGAGTCTTGATTCGAAAAAAATTGCTGTGCGGGCCAGAAGAAGAATCCGATGATGCCAACGATGAAATGTAAGAAAAACGAAACGAAGAGGGCTTTGCTTGATTTAGACTTTGATCGCATTCTGACAACTTCCAAATTAAGGTAATTGTTCAATTTTATGAGCAGTTTTGTCGTTGAACTGCTGCTTGTAAACACACCATGCCCGGCTTGCGGATTGCGTTACCGCATTGACATCTTCCCAGGATCGCTCTTGCGTCGGAGGACAACGCCCCACTGACCGATCACCCATAGCGTATCGTCGTTTGGGGCACGGACGATAGTATACAGGTTATTGGAGATATCTGTATGTTCTTGCTCCCACGTTGTGCCGCCATCAACTGAACGGAGGATTGTGCCGGACGCACCAACGGCGTAGACTTCCTGATCCGATAACGCGAGGACGCCGTAGAGCACTTCAGTAACACCGCTCGACAAGGCTTCCCACTTAAATCCGCCCCCCGTCGTGCGGAGGGTGATGCCGTAATCGCCAGCCGCCCATCCCTTCCGTTTTGTGATGAATGACACCCCATACAGGTTATAACCGGTGTCGGTTTCATGATGTTTCCAATATCCGCCGCCGTTGATTGTTCTCTGGATAATGCCGCTATGCCCCACTGCCCAACCGAGCGGTGCAAATTCCATCTCAACCCTTTCGAGGTCTTTCCCTGTAGAGGTGCGTTGGGGCGTCCAGATGGGACCTCCGTCTTGGTTGTGGATAATCTGTCCATCCCTGCCGACTGCCCAGCCTTCGGAGAAATTGCCAAACGCGACATCGTTTATGGCAAAGGGTAACGGCGGGTCCTCCTCAAATAGTCCTGGACGTGTCGGGGTTTGTCCTGCCGACCACTTCACACCGTTGGTTGTGTACAGCACAGTGCCGTCACGCCGCATTGACCAGCCCCATCGGGTTGTGTCTTCGGAGTTTAATCCCGACACATCGGCAAAATGAACGCCGACAAGGGTCTGTTCGGTTCCACTTTGTAGGTGGATCCAGGTTTGTCCGCCATCTTGAGTTTCTAGTAGTATGCCGTTATGTCCGGTGATCCAACCGTGTCTGCTGTCTAGGAATAGGATATCGCGGAAGTCATCGAGTTGCTCACCGAGTTGACGTTCCCACGTTTGTCCACCATTTTCGGTGTGGTAGATGTGTCCTGCGTCTCCAACTGCCCACGCGTGTTGATCGCCGACGAAATGCACATTTGTGATTGGCAGACCAGATTGACGGAGACCCCGACGTCGGCGGGCTCTCCGTCTTTCTCGGTCTTCTGTCTGTGTGTCTGTTTGTGTTGTGGTGGTATCTTCAGCATCGGCTTCAATTTCGCCTTCAGGTGTGAAACGCCCTGCACGCGATTGCTGCTCGCTCAAGTCCCTCTGAAAGATGTCGGTAAAATTGTCGTCCAGCGGATTGGTGATTGTTGGCTGTGACTCCTGAGCGTTATCCGCTTCTGCCTCCATGTCTGCTTGTTTATTTTGGGCAATTAGTTCTGCCGCTGTCTCAAGCCCTACATAGGTCGGCAGCCAATTTTCGCCTTGGTCGCTTGTCACGAGGATAGCTCCGTTGCGGTCAATTCCCCAAGCACGTTGATGGTCACGGAACTTGATCCGGCGAAGCCCTTCCACCATCGTTTCCGGGAGGAGTTGTTGCCACGTTACGCCGCCATCCTGCGTGATGAAAGACCTGCCATCCCTGCCCACAATCCAACCCGACTTCGCATCGGCGAAGCGAACTGCGGCAGCGGGTTGGTGGGTTTTATCCTGAATCTCCCAGTAGTCCCCACCGTTGACGGTATGCAGAATCAGCCCTCCTTCGACCCGTTGAGGGGTAATTGCCCACCCTTCGGTGCTATTGATGAAATGGAGTGCTGTAATTGGTCGGTTCGTTGTCCCGGTTTTCTGGAGTTTCCACGTTACGCCGCCGTCCGTCGTATGGAGCGTTTGTCCCTGATCCGCACCGAGCCAACCTTCTTTCGTGTTGAGAAACTGCATGGCACTGATCCTGCGAAAGTTTTGCACCACCTTTTTGATGACCTGCCACGTTTGTCCGCCGTTTTCTGTACGAAGCAGCACACCACTTCCGGCGATCCATCCGTGATCTTCGTCGACAAAAGTGATGCGGCGTAAATCATCCTTCACGCCGCTGTGTTGGGGCACCCACGTTTTTCCGCCATCTGTCGTGTGTGCAATCGCGCCGCTAGATCCGACCGTCCATCCGCGTAAAGTGGTTGGCTCATCCGCTGTCCGATGAAAATAGGTGTCGGTGAAATCGGTCTGCCAAGTTGCCTGACGGACGATTTCCCAATGATAGGTGACCTCCTCGACGATCGGTGGTTCCTCGATAACTTCGGTGGCCTCCGTTCGTTCTGCCAGAGGAGGAAGTTCGGCTGGCAGTTCTTCCGCGTCAACAGAGTAACGCATTGCAATCCCACCTTTGCCGACAGCGACCATCCCTTCCGGCGAAAGGCCGAATCCGTATAGGTCGTTCTCCGTATCGCTCTCCTGCTTCTCCCATTTCGTTCCACCGTTGGTAGTAGTCAGGATAACACCGCCATCTCCCACAATGAGGCCGTGATTTGCGTCGGCGAAGTAGACCTTATTCAGATTTGCCTCCGTACCGCTTCGTTGGAATTTCCACGTTTTTCCCCCGTCTTTGGTGTGCAGGATTTCTCCAAACTGCGCGGTCACCCAGCCGGTTTTGTTGTCGATAAAGTAGACTGCGTACAATTCGTTGTAGGTAGGTGTTTTTTGTTGTGTCCATGTCAGCCCGCCGTTGGCTGTATGGATGACAATGCCGGGCCAACCGACCGACCAACCTTCTTTATCGTTGAGAAAGAACACCTCTTTGAGCATGTGAAATTCGCCCGGTGTCTGCTGCACCCATGATTCTCCGCCGTCGGCGGTATGCAGGACTGTTCCGAGATCGCCAACTACCCAACCTTTTTTCGGACTGACGAAATAGGTTCCCCGGAGCGAGTACCACCACCCACTTTTTTGAGTTTCCCAACTCTGTCCACCATCAGCGGTATGAACAATCATGCCACGGTCACCGACTGCCCAACCCTCTAGGTCGGAGACAAAATAGAGGCTTCGGATATTGTCCCAGATGTCTGTCTGAACCTCAGTCCACGTTTCTCCACCGTCTTGGGTCATGGCGATGGTGCCTCTTTCGCCGACAGCGATTGCCCGATCTCCATCAGCAAACTGTATCTCCTCAAGGTTGTTGGCGGTAGTGCCGCTGGCTATCGCCCACGTTTCCCCACCGTCCTCTGAGTGCATGATTGTGCCGTACCAACCGACCGCCCATGCCTCGTTTGGAGTGGTGAACTGAATCCCGGTCAGATTATTTTCGGTGCCACTCTCTAGCAATCGCCAATTGTCTCCGCCGTCCTCTGTGAATGTGATGAAACCGACGTCAGCGACTGCTACGCCACGTTTATTGTCCACAAAATGGATACTGTTGACAGTGTCCCGAACATGCCCGTTGATGAGTGGGATGCGACTGTCCTGACGCGTCCATTCGGTGCCGCCGTTTATCGTGTGGAAGATTGAGCCATCAGTACCGACAAGCCAGCCCTCGTTTTTGCTGATAAAGAAGACCCGCTTGTTGTCGTTGATCATCCGGTCACGTTCACGCTCGTAGCGGTTAGTTTGTTGCCCCCACGTTTTACCACCGTCCTCTGTGAGGAGGATCCGATCATTTGCACCGACAGTCCAGCCACGGCGGTTGCTAACAAACCAGACACCGCTGAGTGGAAATTCGCTGATGTATTCATACTGTTCCCACGTTTTACCGCCGTTCTTTGTGTATAGTACATCGGCATCCTCTCCGACAATCCATCCCTCATCGGAATTTGCGAAGAAGACATCCCTGAGCATTGCTAAAGTGCCGCTTTCTTGGAGGTGCCAATGGCGTCCGCCATCATCAGTGGTAGCGATTAAACCCCGGTCACCAACCGCCCAACCGTAGCGGGAATTGGCGAAATAGATCGCCTTAAAATCACCTTCCGTTTCAACTTCTTGGCGTTCCCACGTTTTTCCACCATCGTTTGTGTGGATGATGAGTCCCTTTTCGCCGACGATCCATCCGCGTTCGGCATCTGCGAAGTGCAGATCTGTGAAATTGGCTTCCCAATCCGCTTTGCGGGTCACCTCTTGCTTACAGCCGATGAGTAATATTATGAGTGCAAGAGCAAGCGTCGTCACTCGGAATATATGTTGGTATATCTGTTTCATCTGATTTTTTCTCCTTAAAATGTCATAACATTCTCAGAAACTCGGAAAGCCCGAAACCCGGTGGCGTCCTAAATCGTCTTTGGACCTCTCTCAACTCAATGAGCGGGCGCAGAACAGTAGCGCAAACGCCTCCCGAAACTCCCCTCCTTTGGACGTAACAGGCTCCTAAATGTTGAAGTAACCGATCCGTTTCTATCCAACCCCGCCGTAAAAGTATAACATAATCGTGTTCTAAACCCTATACCAAAATTTGTTGAACAAGGATGTCTATCTGGGTGGCTTACCCGGTGGAAGCGTTGGGTGTTTGTTGCGCTCCGCCTTTTTGCTTGCATTTCAATAAGGGGTATGCTAAGATGAACGCATCATCCCGGACGAAGAATTCTACAAGATACAATCACGCACATCTCATTGAAAGGCGTTCTCAGACTGGATTTACAGGACTCGAAACTAACAAGATTAATGGTAGAACTGAGGATCTTTAAGCGTTGATAATTGGCAGAGAGAAAAACAGTCATTCATGCTAACTCGGAGTCCGGAAGGGGGGTATCAACATGAAAGCCGCTCAACTGTATGCGTATGACACAGAGATGAATGTCGAACTTAAAATTGAAACCGTACCGGAGCCAACCGTCAGCGATCCTGAGGACGTGATTGTTCGCGTCGGTGCTGCAGGTTTGTGCCGAACTGATCTGCACATCATCGAAGGGGTATGGCGGGACGTGATGGATACGGAAGGTGCGTTGTTGCCCTACATCATGGGACACGAAAACGCAGGTTGGGTTGAGGAGGTCGGTACTGGTGTGAAATCAGTGAAACCCGGTGATGCTGTTATCTGCCATCCTTTGCGGTCATGTGGAATCTGTGCCGGCTGCCGCCGGGGCGAAGATATGTACTGCGAGAATAACATATTTCCGGGACTGAGCACCAACGGTGGCTTTGCCGAGTATTTCCTGACTAACGAGCGGGCACTGATCAGACTTAACGAGAATGTGTTGCCGGTGAATGTAGCTCCCATGGCAGATGCCGGCATCACTGCCTACCGGGTAGCCAAACGAGCTGCCAAGATACTGAACCCAGGCAGTTATTGTGTTATCCTCGGTGTGGGTGGGTTGGGACACATTTCCCTTCAGTGTTTGCATGAGTTGTGCGGCACCCGCACCATTGCTGTTGACCGGAGTGAAGCTGCCCGAAAGTTGGCTAAAGACTTGGGGGCTCACCATGTGCTTGATGGCGGTCCCGATGTCGTTGAAGAGTTGAAAGAACTCACCGGGGGCGGTGCCCACGCTGTCATTGATTTTGTGGGAGAGCTCGGTGCTGAGCAACTCTGCTGGCAGATGTTGCGTCAAGGTGGGACCCACTTCATCGTCGGTTACGGCGGCAAAATTGAAGTCCCCACCGTTCACATGATCATTAATGAAATTGCAATTGTCGGCAGCCTTGTTGGTAACTACACGGAGTTGGTCGAGTTGATGGAACTTAACGCTGAGGGTCGCGTCAACATGCGTGCACAACAGTACTCGCTGGCTAACATTAACACTGCTATCACCGACTTCAAAAATCGTCAGATCGTAGGTCGGGGAGTTATTGTTCCCTAATCCCCTGTCACACACGAATTGCTGGGTTCGTCATGACGAATCCAGACAGCGTAAGTGGAGAAAAAAATGTACGATGATGTACGGTTATCGCTTCCTGATACTTTGGATCGAGAAGTCATCTTCAAGCGGCTAGAGAAGGTGCTTGATCCTGAACTTGATGAGTCTATTCTCAAACTTGGCTTCGTCAAGTCAATTGAAGCCGAAAGCGGTCATCTGACAATCGAACTGCACCTTCCAACCTATTGGTGTGCACCCAACTTCTCCTACATGATGGCTGAGGATACCCGCCGTGAACTTTTGACGGTTAGGGGACTCCACAACGTCACGGTTCGTTTGAAAGATCATTTCGCCTCGAAGACAATCGAGGCGAGTGTGAACGCTGGCAAATCCTTCTTGGAGACTTTTCCGGATGAAGCATCTGAAAACCTGTGTCAACTCAGCGATCTTTTTCTTCGCAAGGGGTATATCAGGCGCCAAGAACGCCTGTTGCAGAATTTGAAAAATGCGGGTTTATCATTTGAGGAGATCGCTGCCCGACGCATTGGCGATGTCTATTTTGAGGACGAATCTTGTCAGATCCGACGTAACGATGGTCGGATTTGTGATATCGGAGCGGCTGAAGTCGCTCGTCAATACTTCCAGCGTCGAGCGGAGATGGACCTTGATTGCTCACCCACCGCGCCTTTGATAATAGATTCGCGCGGCAAAGAGGTAACTGCCGGGCAGTTAGAGAAGTATTTTATACGTGCACGTACCGTGCGCGTTTCACTGCAAGCCAACGGGTCATTCTGTACCGCTGTGTTGGCAGCACGGAAGGGTAAGAACTAAGCCAACCTTTCAAAGGTTTGATGAGTCATAAATGCCGTTAAGTATACAAGGAGCCTGACAATGTATAAAGAAAATGGGCACGAGATTTTTGTTGTTGACGGACATATGCACTTTTGGGATGCCAACCCGGAGAACTGGCGTAACGAGTATGGCGAAGGCTGGATCCGATGTTTCTATGATTTTCATACCGCCCTCAGTCCGGAGGAATATGTCTGGTCCTTTGAAAAGTATTGCAAATACGGTGAAGAGACGCTGATTAACGATCTTTTCTCGGAGGGATACGTCGACATTGCCATCCTCAACTCAACGTATCTTTACGAGTTTTACAAGAATGGATTTAACACCCACCAACAGAACAACGCGATCAAAGCGAAATACCCCGACCGTTTTATTCTCTGCGGTTCCTTCGATCCCAGAGCGGAGGAGGAGGGACTGGATGCGTTCCGGCAGATGGTGGAGGAGTACCCAATTCAGGGGCTCAAGCTCTACACCGCCGAATGGCGAAACGGCTCGAAAGGTTGGCGGCTGAATGATCCGTGGGCTTACAAGTATTTTGAGCTTGCCGAGGAACTTGGGGTCAAAAATATCCACGTTCACAAGGGGCCAACGGTTTATCCTCTCAATCGTGACGCTTTTGATGTCGCCGATGTGGATTATGCCGCGACCGATTTTCCCAATCTCAACTTTATCATTGAGCATATCGGGCTGCCACGGTTAGACGACTTCTGCTGGATCGCCACGCAGGAAAAGAACGTCTATGCTGGCATGTCGGTGGCGATGGCGTTCATCCACTCACGTCCGAAGTATTTCGCCGAGATAATCGCCAACCTCCTGTTTTGGTTAGGCGAGGATAAGATGATTTTCGGCAGTGACTATGCGATCTGGACGCCCAAGTGGTTGATTGAGAAGTTTATCGCGCTTGAGTTGCCCGACGATATCAAAGAAGAATATGGGGTTGACCTTACGCTAGAAGCCAAGCGCAAGGTTTTGGGTGAAAATGCCGCCCGTCTGTATGGGATTGACCTCCCTACCCATCGGGAAAAACTGAGTCGGGATGAGATTGGTGTCAAACTTGCCGAGGGCGCGTAAAACGGGATTGGCATTGAGAACCGTGCGACATCAACCCGACCATTATTGCGAGGGATGCCCATGATCGCGGCACATACCGACGTCGTTGGGAGTCTGCTCCGTCCGCCTGAACTTCTCAAAGCAAGAAGCGAGGCTGCCGCGGGCAGAATGACGCAAGCAGCGTTCAAAGCCATCGAGGATCAAGCGGTTGACAAAGCAGTCGCGCTTCAGGAAGCGGTGGGTTTGGAGGTCGTTACTGATGGGGAGATGCGCCGGTTATCCTTCCAGAGCCAGATGACAGAAGCGATCTCCGGTTTCGGCGAATATGATCTTGATGCGTTTCTCTGGGGTGATTGGCACGGCGACGGAGATGCGGGGAACTTGAATATAGAACGCCCCAAAAACTTGGGTGTTGTCAGCAAACTCAATCGCAAGCGTTACCTTTCGGCGGAGGAGTTCACCTACCTGCGCGCGCGGACGACTCGCATACCGAAGATCACGTTGCCCAGTCCCAGCTTGTGGACAAACTTCTGGTCGTCAGAATACTCCCTGTTTGCTTATCCCACGCTCGACAGTTTTCTTGCGGATGTCGTTGATATTATGCGGGACGAGGTCGCTGAGCTGGTCCGATTGGGTGCAGCCTACATTCAACTTGATGCCCCCCATTATCCGTTGCTGCTCGATTCCAAGACGAAAACCTTCTACGAAGGGCAAGGTTGGACGCTCAATCAGTGGCTGGACCGAGGTATCGAGATGGACAACGCTGTGATTGGCGATTTTCCAGAGGTAACTTTTGGCTTTCACCTCTGACGCGGCAATCAGGGCAGCCGGTGGTTGGTCGAAGGGGGTTATGACCTTATTGCCAAACCGATTTTCCGAGGCATCCGGGCCCAGCGTTTACTGCTTGAATACGACGATGAACGCTCCGGTTCATTTGAACCGTTGAGGGAAATTCCCGATGACAAGGTTGCCGTGCTAGGGTTGGTCACGACGAAAACGCCGCGCAGAGAGACGCCGGCAGCACTCACTGTGCGTATCAAGGAAGCCAGCCAATTTGTACCGCTAGAACGGCTTGCATTAAGTCCCCAGTGCGGCTTTTCAACTTCGGTTGTCGGCAATTGCATTACAGGGGAAGATCAGAAGCGTAAGTTATCGGTGGTTGTTGAGACTGCGAGAAGAGTGTGGGATTAAACTAGAGAAAATGGGCAAGGTGCACCTAGCATGAAAACAGATCCCGTTTTTTGATGTGTACATTGAAAGATATGAATATAGGTGCAATTGGAGTTAAGGAGGAAAGACATGGCGCAAGCCCCTAAAAACCATCAAACCCGAACCGAATCAATTGGAAAATGGACGGTTCGGATCAGATCTTACCAACTCGGTGATGCATATATCTGCACTGTGGACAATGTGAGTCCCGGTGCCGTCATTGCTCGGTCTACAGCTGCGACCCGCGCAGATGCGGAATCTGAGGCGTTGGCGCAAGCGAAAGCCGCGATGGCATAATCGCGTTATACGAAATTAGAGAAACCGAGTTTTTGTCAAGTAGGGAACAACGATCGTTGTTCCCTACGATTTCTGGTGTCTTTGTAGAAGGTTAGAAAAGTTGGGAGCGATAGGATGAACCTAAATAAGTTGTCACGAAAACATACCCTAACAAGTCTGGCAAAGACATGTGGGTGAGCGGCGAAAGTCAGTCCAGTTGGACTGGGAGAACTCCTCGCGAAGCTGCCGAAGAAAAATGACCCAAATCTGCTCGTTGGGTTTGAAACTAGCGATGACGCTGGCATTTACCGCCTCAACGACGAGATGGCGCTGGTTACGACCGCCGACTTTATCACGCCGCCGGTGGATGATCCATATCTGTTTGGTCAGATTGCTGCAGCCAATTCAATCAGCGATATTTATGCGATGGGCGGAAAACCTGTGACCTGTCTGAATTTGGTGGGGTTTCCGGCGGATAAATTGGGACCAGAAATCCTGCACGGAATTGTCGAAGGTGCGTTGAGTAAAATCACTGAATCTGGTGCAGTCTTGGCGGGGGGACATACGACCGATGATGAAGAACCCAAGTTTGGGCTGTCGGTCACTGGAATTGTGCATCCGGAAAAATATTGGCGAAACGTCGGTGCAGAACCGGGGGATGTCCTGATCTTGACCAAACCGATCGGCAGTGGCGTACTTTTTAACGCCAACCTGAAAAATTGGGTGTCAGACCAAGCGTTAGAGGAGTGTATACAGACTATCACGACGCTCAACAAGCAGGCGGCGGCGGTTATGGCTGACTTTGACATCCATGCGGTAACGGATATCACCGGATTTGGATTGGGGGGGCATGCCTTAGAAATGGCAGAAGGATCGGACGTGACTTTGGAGATTCATACCGACGACGTACCGATTATGCGCGAAGCACTGGAAATGTACCAAAAAGGGATGCGGACAGGTGTCAACGTCGCCAATCGAGCGTTGATTGAAGATTCCACATATTTTGAGAAATCACTTCCTGATTGGCATGAGGAAATTTTCGTTGATCCACAGACCAGCGGTGGATTGCTGATGTCTATGCCTGTATCTCAAAGCGAATCGCTGTTGGCGGCTTTACACAATGGCGGTGTGACAACAGCGCAAGTCATCGGGAATGTGAGGTCTTTTGCCGAACCGAATCATCTTGTTTTTAGATAAATGATGAAAATCTGCTTAATTACCCCTGCCCCAACATACTCCCGAAAGGGCAACCGTGTGACTGCCCTTCGGTGGGCTCGTATCTTACGAGAATTGGGTCACCGTGTCATTATTGCGGAGGCATATCAGGGAGAACGATGTGATCTGCTGGTCGCGCTCCATGCCCGTCGCAGCCACGCTTCTATTGTGCGTTTCCATCACGAATACCCAGAGCTGCCCCTCATCCTCGCCCTGACCGGAACAGATCTCTACGGCGATATTCATACAGATACGTCAGCCCAAGAATCTCTGGAGATGGCGGATCGTTTCATTCTGTTGCAGCCCGCAGGCATTGAAGAACTCTCTGAACATCTGCGTGACAAAGCGTGGATAATCTATCAATCGATAACAGCACCACCGGGGAAGTTTTCTCCAAAAAAGAACGTTTTCGAGTTGTGCGTGTTGGGGCATCTGCGTCCCGTGAAGGATCCATTTCGTACTGCGATGGCAGCCCGACAACTGCCCCCGTCATCCCGGATTCAAGTAGTGCATGTTGGGGGCGCACTCACCGATGACATGAAAACACAGGCAGATGCCGAAGCGTCCACCAATCCGCGTTACCGTTGGTTGGGCGAACTCCCACGCTGGCGGGCACTCCGCGTCCTCGCACGGAGTCGAGTGCTTGTGTTGACATCGCAGATGGAGGGAGGGGCGAATGCGGTTTCGGAAGCGATTGCGTGTTCTGTTCCCGTTATTTCCTCGTGCATATCTGGCTCGATCGGTCTCTTAGGAGAGGATTATCCGGGCTACTTCCCGGTGGGAGATACACAAGCGTTGACGGATCTGCTCATGCGTGTTGAAACGGACACCACATTTTACAGCATACTCAAAACGTGGTGCGAAGGACTAAAGCCGATTGTTGATCCCGACCGTGAGCGTCAAAGTTGGAAGCACCTGCTACAAGATTTGGGGTAAACTTTCAGGGATAACCGTGTTCGATCTCTTTGATCGATGACGGCACAAAGAAAGTGAAGATAACTATGAAAAGGGTTGGAGTTGTGGGTGCCGGCGCGTGGGGGACTGCACTCGCGATTACGGCGGCGCGTGCTGGTAGCGAAGTCATCCTATGGGCGCGAGAGCCGGAGGTTGTAGCGTCCATCAACGAACGGGGGATAAACGAGATGTTCCTTCCCGGTATCAAGCTGCCCAACATTGTCCATGCGGTCAACGATTTGGAGGCAATGTTAGCACAGGATGCACTGTTAATGGTAGCACCCGCCCAATATGTGGGGGGCACCTGCGAGCAACTGGCTTCAGCCGGTTTGGACGATTCTCTCCCTATAGTTATCTGCAGCAAGGGGATAGAACAGGACAGCCTGAAGTTGATGAGCGAAGTTGTGGCGGAACATTTCCCCAATCCGCTGGCGATACTGAGTGGACCCACCTTTGCGATCGAGGTGGCAAAGGGGCTGCCCGCTTCGGTGACGCTTGCATGTGGTGATGCAGCCCTTGGGCGAGAACTAGCGCGGTTGGTCGTGCATCCCAAATTCAGCGTCCATCATTCCGACGACGTGATAGGTCCCCAGATCTGTGGTGCTATGAAAAACGTCATTGCCATCGCTTGTGGTATTGTTGAAGGCAAAGGGCTCGGAGAAAGCGCGAAAGCCGCATTAATCACCGAAGGTTTGGCGGAGATAAGCCAACTGTGTGTTGCAAAGGGTGGCAAACCTGAAACAGCGATGGGATTATGCGGTCTTGGTGACCTGATCCTCACTTGTAACAGTCACACCTCACGCAATATGTCTTTGGGCTATGCTTTGGGACAGGGAGAAACGTTGGATAAGATCTTGGGTGAACGAAAGAGCGTTGCCGAAGGCGTTGCGTCGTCGAATGCTGTGGCGGGGTTGGCAGCCCAATTAGGTATTCGGCTGCGGATCTGTGGAATCGTTGACCGGATTGTGCGAGGCGATGCAGATGGTGATCAGATGCTTTTGGCACTTGTTCAGGGTTGAAAGCGGAGAGATCGGTTGAATTTTTATAGACCTGTTACTCTGTTGGGGCTATGTTGGTTCATTAGTTCATTGGTTCATTGAACGAATGAAACCCCGTCTGAATCAGGATGCTCAGGATTCAAGGATTTACAGGATAGAAAACGGAAGGTCCCGTATTGACCGATGGGGCTAAGGAATAATATGTCTGTCCAAGCCGAGCGAGTTGATAAATAGAAAGCGATACAACCCACTAAAAAAGATGCAAATACCCCAACCATTGACCCTTGATGAAATTCCCGAAGATGAGCAGGAAGCACTCCTCACAAAGGTTGCGACGGAGATCGTGAGGCGACGCCTGACTGTGCCTGCAATTTTATTCTTGGAAACTTGTAAACCGCTCAACTTTATCGGTAGTCAAATGCTTATCGCGTTCAACCCTTTTGTGAGTTCAATTTTTAACACCGCCGAATACCAGAAATTTGCCTTGATAATTGAAAAGGATGCAAATGTTGAGTTGCTGACTCAACTCATTGAGAAATTAGACGCAGAGGAGAAGAAATAATATGTCGGATCAGGCACAGGAGATACGCTCGATCCTTGCGACAGATTGTGGCAGTACCACCACGAAAGCTATCTTGATCGAGAAACGGGGAGACGAATACCATCTTGTGGTTCGTGGGGAGGCACCGACAACGGTTGAGGCGCCGGTGGAGGATGTCACCGCCGGGGTAATCAACGCGATAACGGAGGTCGAGGAACTCGCTGGACGCAGGCTGTTGAAGGACGGGCAGATCATCAAGCCCCAACAGGGGAATGAAGGCACGGATCTGTATATCTCGACCAGTAGTGCGGGCGGTGGTTTACAGATGATGGTCGCGGGTGTTGTGCGGAACCTGACTGCCGAGAGCGCAGAACGTGCCGCGCTGGGTGCGGGTGCGATTGTCATGGATGTAATCGCTGCCAACGACAAGCGACTCCCTCACGAGAAGATTGAGCGCATCCGACATCTTCGTCCAGATATGGTGCTCCTTTCCGGTGGCATTGACGGGGGGACAACCTCCCACGTTGTGGAGTTAGCAGAAATCATTGAGGCGGCAAATCCCAAACCCCGTTTGGGGGTGACTTATGAATTGCCGGTGATCTATGCCGGAAACAAGGATGCGAGCGAGATCGTCGGTGAGCGGCTTGGCGATAAAATGGCGTTAGAGGTGGTGGATAACCTGCGTCCCGTGTTAGAGCGCGAAAATCTGATGCCGACCCGTCTGAAGATCCAAGATCAGTTTCTAGAGCATGTCATGGCGCACGCCCCCGGCTACAAAAAGTTGATCTCTTGGACCGATGCGCCGATTATGCCAACGCCTGGCGCTGTCGGCGCAATTATGCAAACGATCGCCGCGCGGCAAAACATTGAGGTGGTCGGCGTGGACATCGGAGGCGCAACAACGGATGTGTTCTCCGTCTTCAAAAATCAGGAGGGCGAAGCGATTTTTAACCGCACGGTGAGCGCGAATCTGGGGATGAGTTACAGTATCTCCAACGTCCTTGCGGAGGCGGGGATGGAGAATGTTTTGCGGTGGGTGCCCTTTGATATTGATGTCAGCGATCTTGGGAATCGGATCAAGAACAAAATGATAAGACCTACGACGATTCCGCAGGTGCTAGAGGAACTGATTATTGAGGGTGCGATTGCGCGTGAAGCGTTGCGATTGGCGTTTGATCAGCACAAGCAGCTTGCGGTCGAACTGCGTGGAGTACAGCAGCAGCGCACCATCTCTGAAGCGTTCGCCCAATCTGAGACCGGTGCGACACTTGTGGATATGCTCTCGTTGGACCTAATTGTCGGAAGCGGCGGCGTGCTTTCCCACGCACCACGCCGGAATCAGGCGATGTTGATGATGATAGACGCGTTCCAGCCGGAAGGGGTTACCCACCTCGCTGTTGATAGCATTTTTATGATGCCCCAACTCGGTGTGCTGGCTCAAGTCAACGAAGCAGCGGCAACGCAGGTATTTGAACGCGATTGCCTCATCCATTTAGGGACTTGCATCGCACCGGTTGGGATTACCTCCCCCGGTAATTTGGGTGTCACGATCACCGGCGATGTGATGGAAACCGTGCCGTCTGGCGAATTGCGTCTCTATCCGCTGGGTGTCGGGGAAAAAGCACGGGTAACAATCCAACCTGAGCGTCGTCTCGACATGGGGGCCGGACGTGGACAAGTGGTCGAAGCGGAGGTCGAAGGAGGCGTGGTTGGTTTGGTGGTGGACACACGCGGTCGACCTCTCGAAGTTTCTAATACGTCGTCCGAGCGTGTCGCACTGCTCAAGAAGTGGTTCCAAGCGTTGGAAGTATATCCAGAAATAGCCAGATAGGAATGATTAGTATAGGAGAAATCGACGATGCCCATTATGGATGCGCTGCCGGATATGAAGCGAGATCTCAAATTCTTTCCGGTCAAGAATGAAAATCCCCAAAAACTGACAGCGGAACAGATTCATCAATTTAACGAAAAGGGCTACATCTTTCCGGTAGATGTATTTACGGAGGAAGAGGTGACGGCAAACCGAGCGTATTTCGATCGGATTATGGGGATGGCAAAGGCAGCCAGCTTGAATAGCTATTCAATTAACGGTTGGCATCCCACCTGCCGCGGGATTTACGATCTGGTGCTAGACAGCCGCATCCTCGATTATGTGCAAGACCTACTCGGTGAAAATCTAATCTGCACAATGACCCACTATTTCTGTAAAGAGCCGGGCGATACGAAACAGGTGAATTGGCATCAGGACGCCTCCTATTGGCCCCTGACCCCCAGCAAAGTGGTTACTGTCTGGTTGGCGATTGATGATGCGGATGAAGAAAATAGCGCGATGAAAGTTATCCCCGGATCTCATCTACACGCACAAATTCCCTTCGAGCACAGTACAGTAGAGGAGAATAACGTCCTCGGCCAGTCGGTACATCAGGCAGAAGATTATGGAGAGACACCTATTGCTTTTGAGATGAAGGCGGGTCAGATTTCGCTCCATACCGATCTATTACTACATGGGTCGGAGCCAAATACCTCGAATCGGCGGCGTTGCGGTCTCACCCTGCGCTATTTCCCGCCGGAGGTGCGTGGGAGAGATCCGAAGCACGGCTCGGGTATCATCTGTCGTGGAGACGACAGCGAGGGCTATTGGCAGCACATTCCGAGACCTGAAGACGATCAGATCCGGCGGATGTAGGTTTTGACCGATATCGGACTCATTCTAAACCGTTAATTGAGAGGTTTGGCAGATTGTAAAGTTCAGGTGCGACTTGGGTTCCAAGTCCTTGACCCAGATATATAAGGAGAAAAATATGCCAGTTTTAAGTGCAGCAGACATAGATTTTTGGGAAGAGAACGGTTACGTTGTTGTTCACGACGCGGTGCCCCCGGAAAACTGCAAGGCAGCCGAGTGTGCCATCTGGGACTTCCTTGAAATGGATACAGACGACCCAGCGACTTGGTATCCAGACCCGCCCCGACGCGGCATTATGGTCGAGATTTATCAGCATCAAGCGTTGTGGAGCAATCGGCAATATCCTCGAATCCACCAAGCTTTCTCCGAGATTTGGGATACGGAGAAACTTTGGGTCAGCTTTGATCGCGGCAGCCTGAACCCGCCGGAACGACCGGATTATAAATTCCCGGGTCCCTACCTTCACTGGGATATGTCGTTGGATATGCCGGTTAGGCTCAAGGTGCAAGGGGTGTTGTACCTGACCGATACGCCTGGCAATCAAGGGGCATTTACCTGTATACCGGGCTTCCACCGGAAACTGGAGGATTGGCTCAACGATCTTCCTGAGGATGCAGATCCACGACAGCTTATCAAGGAGAGAGATGCCGATGCTGTGCCGGTTGCGGGGAAAGCTGGGGATTTGGTTATTTGGCACAGTGCCCTTCCACACGGTAGCAGTCCGAACAGCAGTGGTCGTCCTCGAATCGTGCAATATATCACCATGTCGCCGGCACCGAAGGATAGTGAGGAAGCCCGTCAGAAACGGATCACCGGATGGCGAGAACGGCTGACAGGATTGGGCAAGGAGGAGGAGGAGAAAGAACATTTCCATGGCGAGACAGCGGAATTGACTCCGCTAGGACGCAGACTTTTGGGGTTGGACGCTTGGGAGGAGTGAAAGTGAGCAGGTGAGAAAGGGTGCAAAGACAAAGACTGTGTTAGTTCATTGGTTCATTAGTTCATTGATAAACCCATAAACCAATCATTTTTCACGTTTCACGCATCACGTTTCACTTGCAAACTAGCACCATTAGCTATCCTACGTCAAATCGTAATTTATGGAGGATTATCATGTATAAATGTGCATTTCTAGGTTGTGGCGGACGTGCGCGTGCCCATGCGCGCGCATACCAGTATATCAAGCGCGGTGAAATTGTCGCGCTGTGTGATATGAACGAGGAACTGCTCAATAGTTTCGGCGATGACTTTGGGATCGAGAAACGGTACACGGACATCCATGAAATGTTAGATAAGGAACGTCCTGACCTGCTGCATATCGTGACTGCGCCGGTGCTGCGGGGGACGAACCAACTGATCCGCTACCCGCTGATGAACATTGCATCAGAACATGAGGTGCCTGCTGCGGTTGTTGAAAAGCCAATTGCGGTGATGGGGGAGGATTGGCGTCAACTGAGCGAATTATGCCAGAATACCAAAACCAAATTCGCGGTGAACACACAGCTCAATTTTCATCCGCCGAATCTGAAATTAAAAGCAGATGTCTCCGCCGGGTTGATTGGGGATATCAACTTTATTGACGCCAGTGCCCGTTCAACGCCGATCGATCAGGGTCCTCATGTGCTTCAACTGGTCTCCTCGTACATCGACAATTCGCGTCCGGTCAAGGTTTTCGGTCAGGTCTCAGGGGGCGGGAATCTGGATTCAGCCCAACCGTCGCCCGATCATGCGACAGCGTCGATCACGTATGCCAATGGGGTTCGGGCGCTGGTCACATTTGGAACCGAAGGCTCGCCCGAAATTAGCGATAGCGAATCCGTATTCATGCACAAAAGGGTCCGCGTTTTTGGGACGCGTGGGTTTGTCCATTGGTGGATGGCCGGATGGGAACGTAACACACCGACGGGTGGCTATAGCAGCGGAGAACACGATTACGGTGAGCAGGATGTCTTGGGACAGGCGGGCCTGACCGAAGCGATGTTTGATTGGCTGGATGATGACGAAAAGGTGCATCCCACCCACTTGGCGCAGTCGCTTGCGGAGTTTAATGCGATTTTGGGTATCTATCATAGTGCATTAACGCACGAACCTGTTGGGCTTCCGTTTGATCCGCCGGACGGGTTGATTGAGTCTCTCAAGACGTTGCTGCTGTGAAGTAGGCAGTGCTTGTAAAAGGCTTGTCGTGGGGAATAACGATCGTTATTCCCTACCAAGGAGGTGCCAGATGTCTCGGTTTTGCATTGCTTCATTCTTGCTAGTTGTCTCTGTAATAATGGGTTGTGGGAAGGAATCGCCCAAAATCGACATTGAGTTGACTACTACGACACCTGTCGTTGATGCAATGAATCGAATGCCACCGTTTTCTGTATCGTTTATTAACCGTGACAAACGTGCGGTAACGCTTGTGCGACCGGGAGATGGTAGTGTTGATAGATTGCGTACACCTGTCATCTCATGGTCTGCCATTGATGTTGATGATCCATCGAAGGATCCACGCCAGCCTCAAATTGGAAGAGGAGGTTGTGGCAATATGAATCCTCTCCGGCAAGACGAGATTTTCACGCTTGCCGCCGGCGAGAAAATCACATTTGATTCTTGGGGTCACGACAGGATTAGCCCATCATTTTGGCTGCCTCCGGGGACATATGAGGTGTCATTCAATTATTCAAATGTCCCTGACCTTAAATGGGCAGATAGTAAGATGCGTTACGATAGAAATATTTGGCTGCAGTTCGCTCACCATGTTCACAAATTGCAGCGCGATCCGCATCATGACAGAGTTGCGATGAAACGTGTCCGAAAAAGTACACCGTTTAAGAGGACGAGCAATCCCGTAAAAATTGTGGTAAAAAAATTGTGGGAACAATCAAGCGTACAATGAAAATTCAGAATGGAGGTATTAGATGGCACAAAAGACTTGTTTGATGATTGGTGGAAGCGGTATGGCAGGCGGTTGGATCCGAAATTTTGTCGATAACTTCAGCGATCGGATAAAAATTATTGGGTTGGCGGACGTGCTGCCAGACGTGCTAGCGCAGCAGGGAGAAGTGCTTGGTCTCAGCGAAAATCAGTTGTTCGCCGACTTTAACGAGGCATGTGCAACGGTCAAAGCGGACTTCTGCGGTGTTGCGACACCGCCGCCATTCCACAGCCCCGCAGTGATCGCTGCGATGGAGAACGGAATGCCGGTGATCTGCGAAAAGCCGATCGCGGATACGCTTGAAGCGGCGAAGGCGATGGTGGATACGTCCCAGAAAACCGGGCTGCCGTGTGCGATTATCCAGAATTACCGTTATGCGAGGAATAAGCAGGAATTGGTTCGCATTCGGGAGGAGGGACGGTTGGGACGACTTCAGCATATTGTGGGGCGGTACGCCTGTGACTACCGCCGGTATCAGTCGTGGGGCAAGGCGTGGCGGCACGATATGGATTTTAGTCTACTCTTTGAGGGTTCGGTTCACCATCTTGACATGCTGCGCTTCCTCTCCGGCGGCGACTGCGAGACGCTAGTCGGGTTCGGTTGGAATCCGGAGTGGTCCAGTTTTAAGCACTTTTCGAGTGGACTGTACCTGATGCAGATGGACAACGGGGTCCATACCTGTTACGAGGGGAATAGTTCTGCTGCGGGCATCGTCAACTGTTGGCATAATGAACATTATCGCGCAGAATTTGAGGAGGGGTGTGTCGAAATCGCCGGTGAGGATCAGGTTACAGTTCATCGGGTCGGTCAGGAGCCGGAGATATATGAAGCACCAGAAATCCCCCGCTTCGGTCATGAGCATCTGTTCGACGAATTTATCAACTGGATTGATGGCGGTGCACCTTCTGCAACGCGAATTCAGGATAACATCAAGAGTTTCGCGTTAGTGATTGCGGCGATGGAAACAAGCGTTGATGGACAACCGAAACGGATTGCGGACTACTTGAGCGGACTGGATCTTTGATTCATAAAAGGTAGGGTGTAAGAAGGTCACATTATGCTTTATGTTATAGCGAGGTGATTATTATGGCAAGAAAAAATCAGCCGTATTTTCGTATTCGGAATGCAGACAAAGCACTTGAGTTGTTGAAGCAGTGGGGGTATGGGTTGCAAAAGCCTTGGAGTGCAGATCCTTTCTCTTATCAAGTGGTTGGAACTGATTTGTATATCCGGGCCTTTTCGACAGGGCAAGCGGATATCCAGCTACTCTGGGATTATAGCCGTGATGATTACAACTTATTCCGACGCCTGAAACGACGATTTTGGGATGACCACTTACACTTCAAAAAACGCTTTGAGACCTTGAAATGAATACAGTGCCGGCTATCGAACGACTCAGGGAAATCCTCAGTGAATATATGCGACTGTTGGAGCAATCTCCTGTTCGAGAGCATGTTCTACAGACTTATTTAACCAATCACCCCATCCTGCTTAATCCGTCCTATAGAGCGGTACATCCTCAGTTTCGTTTAGGGGCGGAATATATTGCTGATTTCGCCATCGAAACCTACGATGGAAATTATACACTTGTTGAGATTGAGAAACCAACCGACCGACTCTATCTGAACAACGGCGATCCATCGTCCGCATTGACCCACGCCGAACAACAGGTCTTAAATTGGCAGAGTTGGGTGCGACAAAATGTAGCCTACCTCCGTTACGAATCTAATTTGGTAACGAACGATCCGGAAGGTTTGGTGGTTATTGGACGACGCTCGCAATTGAATGGTGACGAGAAACAAAAGTTAGATGAAAGGAATCGAAGTCTGCGAGGGCATCTGCAAATCGTGACATTTGATACCCTCTTGATGCGATTATCTCAAATCATTGACAATATAATGGTATAGTTCTGTGAATCCGAATGCGTAAAGGTACAAGGAGAACGAAAATGGCAAATTTAGCGATCAACGGTGGTACACTTGTTCGGACCGAGCCGTATCCCTCTTGGCCCACCTTTGATGATAACGATCTCAAAGCCTTTGAGGAGATCTATCGGAGCGGGGTATGGGGCACCAACGGGTCAAAGGTTCCTGAGTTTGAGGAGCGTTTCGCTCAATTTCAAGGCGCGAAATATGGCATCTGCGTGAATAGCGGCACGACGGCGTTATACGTCGCGCTCAAGGCTGCGGGTGTTGGGCTTGGCGACGAGGTTATCACAACGCCGTATACTTTCCAAGCGACGGTGGTGTCAATTCTGATGGCGAATGGTACGCCGGTGTTTGTGGATACGCTCCCCGACGGTTTTAACATTGATCCATCAAAAATCGAAGCGGCGATCACACCGAAGACCAAAGCTGTCCTACCGGTTCATATTGCGGGCTATCCTGCCGATATGGATGGGATTTTAGAGGTTGCCGAGCGGAATAACCTCGTTGTGGTTGAAGACTGTGCCCAAGCGCACGGTGCAGAGTGGCGGGACAGAGGGGTCGGTGGCTGGGGGCATCTCGGTTGCTTTAGCTTTCAATCCTCCAAGAATCTTTGCGCGGGTGAGGGCGGTATTGTTCTGACCAATGATCGGAAACTGTACGAACGCGCGTGGGCGATTCATAACTGCGGACGCGCTCCCTCTGAGTCTGAGTTTGAGGCGGAGCCATTCGGCGGGAATTTCCGGATGACGGAATGGCAGGGCGGGTTACTCCTCTCACGCCTTGAACGGCTAGATGGTGAGGTGAATCTCCGTAATGCAAATATGCGTTCTCTGGATGCTGGACTGGGAGAGATCCCCGGCATCAAGGTGGTGCCGCTCGATTCACGCGCAACCCGCGGCGGTTGTCACGGTTATAAGGCGATTTTCGATTCAGAGGAGTTTGAGGGCATCTCCCGCGAAACGTTCATCAAGGCGATGCGTGCCGAGGGGGTTCCAATGGGGCATTGGTACACGACGCCGATGTATCGAGAATCGTTTATGGAATCGGGTCTCCTGAGTGCGAAGCCTGACTATTCAAACGTTTCCTGTTCAGAAACGGAAAAGTTGTGTAAAAACGGTTTGGCACTCGGTCAGAGCATTCTGATGGGGACTGAGGAAGATATGGCAGATATCGTCACGGCAGCGACAAAAGTTCGTCGTTATGTGGGCGAATTGAAGTCGTGAATCCATGCGGCTAGCGGGTACAAGCGAAGAGACGTGCAATGCACCAAGAACTCACCTATAAGCTCGCTCAATGTTGTTTACCAGAGGCAGGGGAGGGTATCATCGGGTATTTTAAGGAGGATGGCACGGTTGCTGTCCACCTGTCCGATTGTACTTCCGTGCAGCACCTGCGCCTTGAACGACTCCTTGAAGTGACATGGGGTGAAATCCGCGCAGCGGAAACGCCCTCCAATATAGAAACAGAAGATCCGACATTTGATCGGCTTGATGAGGTGGATTACCTTATCCTAAAACATCATCAGGAATTTGGGTTGGACTATTCGATTGTTGTTTCGGAGATGCTCGGTCTACCCCTTGAGGAGACTCAGAAACGCCACCGGAAGTTGCGCGAGTTGGATGGCTTGAAGCGTGTGGAGAGACGGATGATTCAGTATCGCAAGAACATTGTCAAGGGAAAATGGATCAAACACCGCAACCATACCTACTATGAATTGACGCCCAAAGGGGATCGATGGGTACGCTTGTTTGAGGAGAAGACAGCGGCAATCGCATCGCAAAATTTGTCAGACACGAAACAAAGGGAATAGTCCTAGGAGAGTGGATTGCAACAAAACGTAGAAATTAGAGGTGTAAAAGGAGGGATAGCAGGACCCGGTGGTTACCGGGAGGTCTGGCTGTTGGCATATCCGATCGTTGTCACGATGCTATCGCACACAGCGATGATGTTTGTGGATGCGGCGATGGTCGGACGCTTGGGCGCGACAGAGTTAGCGGCTGTCGGATTAGCGGGGGTATTGACATGGACGTTATTCTCCTTTTTTCAGGGGTTTCTGAGTAGTGTCAACACTTTCGTCGCGCAACGCTATGGAGCGGGAGACCGACGGGGTATCACCGTTGCGGCGTGGCAAGGGATTTACCTCGCGCTCGGTTCGTATCTTGTAATACTGCTGATTAACCAATTCACAGTCCCTGTGTTTGCCCTGATGAAACCGTCTCCAGAGGTTCAACGTCTGGCGGGCATCTACACGCATATTCGGTTATACGGCGGCATTACTGTCTTTATCTCTTTTGGGATGGCAAGTTTTCTACGGGGCGTCGGTGATACGAAAACACCGATGCGGATTGAGATTATCGCAAATCTGGTTAACCTGCTCCTTGACTATCTGCTGATCTTCGGAAAATTTGGGTGTCCAAGGCTTGAGGTGGTTGGTGCTGCAGTTGCTACGTTGATTGCGGGTGTGGTTGCAGCAATTTGCTATCTCGCTGTTTTCCTCTCACGGAAGTCGGATCGGGCGTTCCAAACCCGATCCCATTCCCGGATTGATTTCCGTGACCTCCGCCGTATGCTGCGGATTGGTTTGCCGATGGGCGTTCACAATTTGATGGATATGGGGAGTTTTACGGTGTTTGTCGCCTTAGTTGGGCGAATGGGCGATATTGCACTTGCAGCGAATAATGCTGGGGTTACTTTGATTTCTACATCGTTTATGCCTTTGTATGGATTTTCAATGGCAGCAATGACGCTGGTTGGGCATTACATTGGATCCGGTCAACTCCATTATGCACGCAGGAGTGGTTACACGGCGATAAAGTTGGGTGTTGTGTATACTTTTTTCGTTGCCATTGCGTTTTTTGTAGTGCCGGAGTTTCTAATTTCGCTGATTACACCGGACGCCGAGGTGATTCGTCTCGGAACGCAGATTCTGTTTTTCGCAGCGCTATTTCAACTTTCCGACGGGTTCGGCATCTGCGCATCAGGCGCGCTCAAGGGGGCCGGCGATACCTTTTTCACAATGTGTGTTAGTATTGGATATGCGTGGCTGCTCTTTCTACCGCTGGCATACGGTTTGGCATTTTGGTTGGGGTATGGGGTGCCTGGCGCGTGGTGTGGTGCAACAATCTATATCATTTTGGCGGGTATAACCTATTTCCTCCGTTTTCGCAGCAAGCGGTGGGAACGGATTCAGATCTAATCGTTGATTCTAATACCGTGGCTCGACGATGTTATGGCTTTCGTGTGTACAGGTGGGAGGGATGGACAAATGCGTCGACGATATACGGAATTTAACAAAATTCGGCGGCGGTCGGCGATAATGGTCGCTCTGATTTTGCACCTGATTATCGGAATTGTCTACGTCTTAACTCCTCGTAGCGAAGTGGTCAAAGATAGTGACCATATCTGGGTGGAGTGGGTGAAAGAGCCGCCGAGGCCTGAGGTGAAAACAATCAAAACTAAGCCTCCGTTGAAGATGCAGGTTCGTAAGCCTGACGAGAATTTGGCTCTCAGATCGAAAGAAAAACTCCTTGAATCCTCACGCCACAAACTGACGGAAGTTGCCCGCCTCAGCCAACGAATTGTACGCGAGAATCTCGACGTGACCACAGCACCGCTCACTGAGAAGCTGCCGGAGGTAATGATGGATGTGGACTTGAAGGAATCTGAAAGATCGAATATTGGACGACCTGTTTCACTTCGGGCGGACGGTCAGGGCAAAGTGACGGGACGAGTGCGAGTGCGTGGACAACGCAGTGGTCTTGATATGGTTGATTCGTTGGGAAACTCAAAGGATGGGTTGATTGGTGGAGGTGGGTCGCCGGGCATGTTGAAAAAGTTGGGGAAAATACCGAAAGACAAATTGGGTATCATTGACTTTATCGAGGAAGCGGAGGGCCCCCAACAGGTTGTCTTCTGCCTTGATGTTTCCGCAAGTATGCAGGCGGCTGGACTAAGAAAACTGGAATTGGCAGTTGAGGCGATCAAGGAAGTGCTGTCTTCGCTTGATGAGGAGGACTCTTTCAATATCATCACCTTTGCAGCGAATGCCAAGCTGGGGAAACGTAAACTGGCACCGGTAACAGAGAAGAATATCGAAACGGTATCGAAGTATCTGGATCGATTCACGCCTGAGAGTATTGCAATTAATCAAGGAACGAATCTCCTCGCAGCCATTGAAACGGCGCTTGAAATCAACCCATCAATTATTGTGTTGGTCACCGACGGTTTACCCACTGCAGGTCTCAATCAAAATCAAAATATTGAAATAGATTCGACGAAAATTCTGGAAGCCGTCAAGGCGAAAAATGTGAATGGCGCAAGCATCTATATCGTAGCACTTGAGATAGATCTGAAGCGTTCGCCCGGTGCTGCCCTCCTTGTTGATCTGGTTGAGCAAAACAGTGGAGGGATAAAAGTCGTTGATTACAAACAGCTCGTGAAATATGCAAAGGAGCACTTGGAGACAGAGGATTTTTAATGACAGATTTGAGATCGTCACAAAATAGATTCCGTAACATAATAGGCACATCTATACTACCGTCCTTGCAATCGATTCGGCGTAAGAATTGATACGCCGCAAATTATCAACGAGGTCTAGGTGAATGTTGCTGCTATTGATAGATGGCTTTAGTTCGCGACTGAGTCGTTCGTAATGGGTCTGCCGATAGACATATTCCAATCGGTTCAGTTCTGGTTTAATCTCTGTCACTACTTGAGCGAGTGCTGCATCGTCATTTTCAAACGCCTCGATCGCCTGTCCATAACTCTCCAAGATACGTCGATGATACGCGATCAATTCTTCTCGACCCTCTTCAGAAAACTCGATATCCCCTTCCGCCTTCTTGACGAGGAGTTCAACTAGGCTCTCTGCAATGACATCACCGATGTGTTCCAAGTCGGTGGCAACGTGCAACAGTTGTACGGTAAGTTCCGACTCTTGTAAACTGAGATCGCCGTGGGCGATCTGCGTGAGATAGCTCGTCGTTTGGCGTTGCAGGTAATCCACCTGGTCCTCCCGTTGCGAGACATCCTTTATAATCCGCATATTGTTTGCCATAAAAGCGGGCATAATGTCCGCCAACATCCCCTGAACCACTTCAGCCATTAGCAGAATCGCGCGTCTCGCCTGTTCAATCGCTAAAGCCGGCATCGCAAGCAGTTCCGGGTTCAGATATTGGGTTGTTAGCGTGGGGGCTGCCTCCAGTTCTGCTTCAACTGCCGGCTTATCAGGTACAAGCCACTCCGCTTGGCGTGCGATGAGCTTGGCAAAGGGAAGGAAAATAATGGCGTTGGCAATGTTAAAAATGGTATGTGCATTGGCAATCTGCCACGGTGTTTCAGCCGCTAGTTTCTCGACCCCGGACACTCCTTGAGCCACCGGCGACAGCCAAATCACCATTTGGGCTAACTGATTAATGAACCCAAGCCAGATGACCACGCCAATGATATTGAACAGGATGTGAACTACACCCGCACGAATCGCCTCTCTGGGTTTGCCAATGGAAGCTAGCAAAGCGGTAATGCAAGTACCGACATTGGCACCGAAAATTAGGGCAATGCCGGCAGTCAATGTGATAAACCCTTGGCTTGCCATGACAATGACAATGCCGGTTGTTGCTGATGAAGATTGGACAAGCCCTGTGAAGCACGCAGCAGTCAGAATACCTAAGATTGGATTGTTCATGCGCGCCATCAGGTCCAAAAACGGCTGATAACTTTGCAGTGGTTTCATCGCATTACTCATCACGCCCATGCCGAAGAATATCAATCCCAATCCCATGACCATCGCCCCATATTGCTTCATCCTTTCCTTGTTTCCAATAAACAGCATGCCGAAACCCACCGAGATCAACAGAAGGGCATACTTGGTAACCTTGAACGCAATGATCTGTGCGGCGATCGTTGTGCCAATGTTAGTCCCAAAGATGACGCCCACGGCTTGGGAAAAAGACATCACTTCAGCCGTAATGAATCCGACTACCAGTACTGTCGTGACCGACGACGACTGAATAATTGCGGTGACGAAGGCACCCGTCAACGCGCCAGTGACGCGGTTGGTCGTAAGTTTAGCGAGGACAGATTTTAACCGTTCCCCGGCGACCGCCTTCAACGCATCAGCCATCTTCTCCATGCCGTATAAAAAGAATGCTAATCCGCCGAATAGCCCCATAATCATTGTAAATACGTGCAAACTATTTTTATCGGACGGCATGGTGCCTTCTGCGGCGAAAGATAGGGTTGCTATTCCCCAGCAAAGCGCAATGCAAACAGACACAATTTTGATTCGTTCATGATTTGACCACGAATTATTCATATTTCCCTCTGATTTTTGTTGGAGGTCAACGAACACTTGACAGGTTAAGCTACGAATAATCTTGTCGGCAAATAGTAAAATTGGGTTGTCACCAATTTGTGCCGTATATAATAGCAACGTGACATCATAATCAAATCAGACTCTAGAATAGACTTGACAGCTTGTTAGGGGTGTCATATAATTTAACCCCTCAGTGCCACACAAATTTTGAGGTGTCAAATCAATTTCATCAGACTATATTTTTCGTTGAGGTGTTTTTATGGGTAAAAAAAAGTGGATTATTTGTAGTTTAATCGTTCTGTTGTTTGGAGTCGCTGGCGGCACAGTTGATGCAGCAAAGTTCAAAGTTGCCTTGTTGACGCCCGGTTCAATCAGCGATGCGGGGTGGAATGCGCTAGCTTATGAGGGGCTCAAGCGTATTGAAAAGGAACTGGGAGCTGAGATTAGCCATGTCGAGAGCAAAGCCCCATCGCAGTGGGAGGAACATTTTCGATCCTATGCGAGTAAGGGGTACGGTCTAGTCTTCGGGCACGGATTTGAGTATCAAGAAGCCGCAAAATCTGTCGCGCCCGATTTCCCGGATACGGTGTTCATCACAACCTCCGGGAACACGGTTGCGGATAATGTGGCGTCAATTGTTTTTGAACTTGAGGAGGTGACATATCTGCTGGGGGTCATTGCCGGCACAATGAGCCAGACAGGCAAGATTGGACTTATCGGCGGCATGAACATCCCACCGATCAACAGCACTTTTCACGCCCTTGAGGAAGGTGCGAAATCTGTCAATCCAGATATTAAAGTATCCAGTTCCTACGTCGGAGATTGGGAGAACATCGGAAAAGCGAAGGAGTTGGCACTGTCCCAAATTACGGAAGGGGTTGATTTTATATTCCACAATGCGGATGCTGCCGGGCGTGGGGTATTTCATGCTGTCGAAGAGAGTCGCAAAGCGGGTAAAAACGTTTACGCTTTCGGTTCAAATCTGGATCAGAACGACATCGCTCCCGATGCAATACTTGCCAGTGCTGCCATTGATACCAAAGCCTTTGTATACGTTGCAGAGTTAGTGCAGACAGGTAAATTTGAGCCCCGGGTGATGTGGATGGGGATGTCGCTTAATGAGACTGTGAAGCTGGTTTATAACCCGAAACTAAAGGATCGCATCCCTGAAGATCTCCGTGCCAAAGTTGAGAAGATTCGTCAGGATATTCTCGCGGGTAAGTTTAAGGCTCCTCGCGTAAAATTTTAGAAGTCTATCCTACGGGTGCGAGCAGTGACGGAATGCGCATCACTACCTGAAGAAGAATCGGAGAATTCGTAGGGCGATCCCCGCGCATCAGGAGTACAGTAGGAGCAAACAGGTTCCATCTATGAAAATTACCGAAATTGAGGCCTTGCATCTGCGCTTGCCTGTTGTTCAAGAAGTCGCCGATGGCACCCAAGACTGTCTCATTGTGCGAGTGCACACCGACGCCGGACTCACCGGGTTAGGAGAAGTGGTCTCCTGCTCGTATGTCGCCCGGGCGGTTATTGATGCCCCGCGTTCCGCGCCTTTTCGGCACGGCTTGGCCTCCATTGTTGAGGGCATGGACACGGAAGATATGGACGCCGTTTCACGGGCAATGATCGAAGGTACAGTTTGGTACGGCCCCGGTGGCGTTACCCGACAGGCGATGAGCGGGATCGATATGGCACTGTGGGATCTCCGCGGTAAGGTGATGGACAAGCCCGTCCGTGCCTTACTCAGCGAGACTCCGGTTGACGCAGTACCGTGCTATGCTAGTGTCCTGTGGCCTGAACGTCCAGAGTTGATGGCGGTGTCTGCGCGGGGGTTTTTGGAACAGGGGTACCGGGCAGTGAAATATGGTTGGGCACCGATGGGGCCAGACCCGGACCTCGACGAGGCGTTGGTTGCCGCCGCCCGTGACGCACTGGGACCTGAAATAGACCTGATGGTAGATGCCGGCCGCGCTTGGGATGTGCAAACCGCACTGGAGCGTGTCGAACGATTCCAGAAATACGATGTTTTCTGGCTTGAAGAGCCATTGAACCCCTACGACACGGTCGGGTACAGGATGCTCTCCGAATCATCGTCGATACCGATTGCCGCCGGCGAAGCGGTGACGTTAATCGAGGAGTACGAGAATTTGCTCAGAGACGGCCGGATACAGGTGGTGCAGCCCGATCTGGGGCGAGTTGGGGGCGTCACCGGGGGTAAGCAGATTGCCGCTTTGGCACAAGATACCGGTGCGTGGGTCGTCCCTCATGCCTTTGGGACCGGTGTCCTGCTCGCTGCTTCTGCCCAATGGGCTGCCTCTTCCGAAAAGCCGATGACGGAATTTACTCGCGCTCCGTCTCCGCTGGCGCAAGACCTAGTTCATCACAGTATGAGTTTCCGAGACGGGGAGTTGCACCTAACCGATGCTCCAGGTCTAGGCGTGGAATTGGAGGCGCAGGTTGTGGAAGCGTATCGTGTGAACTAGAGCATCGCGACAGAAGCGATATTTCCGCCGAGCAGCACTCGGGCGCTGAATAAAGGGAAATTTAGCCATTGGCATCACTCGCACTTGAACTGCACGGCATCACCAAAGCGTTTGGGAACAACTTCGCCGTAGATGGCGTGGATTTCGCGTTGGAACAGGGAGAGATTCACACTTTACTCGGTGAAAACGGGGCGGGTAAGTCTACGTTGATGAACCTGATCTACGGCTTGTATCAACCCGATGCCGGGAAGATTCTGATCGACGGAAAGCCGAGCGTTGTCGATTCACCAAAAACGGCAATTAGCTTGGGATTGGGCATGGTGCATCAGCACTTTATGCTTGTGCCTTCGTTGAGTGTGGCTGAAAATATTGCCCTCACTTCTGAACGTAACAAATTTCGGTTTCGACGGAACGAAGCGGAGGAAAATGTCCAGCAGCTTTCCAACCGTTACGGCCTATCCATCTCACCGCAGATGAAGGTTTGGCAGCTTTCGGTCGGGCTTCAACAACGGGTTGAGATCCTCAAGGCACTTTCAGCGGAGGCGCGAATCCTCATCCTTGATGAGCCGACCGCAGTCCTATCCCCACAAGAGATTGCGGAACTGTTCACCATCCTCCGTCGTCTCAAATCGGATGGGCATTCCATTATCTTCATTAGCCATAAGTTGAAGGAGGTGATGGAGATTAGCGATCGGATTACTGTGTTACGTCATGGCAAAAGGATCGTAACGACGAAGGTCACTGACACCTCTCCCGCCCATCTGGCAAAACAGATGGTCGGGCATGAGTTGCCGGAAATTCAGCGGAGTGCCCAAGTCCACGGTCCTCCAATTCTTGAAATCCGAGATTTAACCGTTACAGACCATGATGGCCGGCGGGTCGTTGATGGTCCTTCGTTTGATGTTTGCGCGGGTGAGATCGTAGGGATCGCTGGCATTGATGGCAATGGACAGATCGAGCTTGCCGAGGCGATTGTTGGACTCCGCAGGTCTCAGAGTGGTGCCATCCGTTTTAAGGGACAATCAATCACCAATCTTCCGACGAGCAAAAGCCGTCAGTTGGGATATGGCTATATCCCCGAAGATCGACAGACCGCCGGGCTCATCTTGAGTTTTACAATCGTGGAGAATCTGATTCTTAACGTCCGTCAACTCAAGGGGTATCGGTCAAAACTTTTGAAAGATTGGGGAGCGTTTTTAGATCTTAAACGGATCGATACTGATAGTGAGGAACTCATCCAAAGCTATGATGTGCGAACGACCCACACCTATGCACCGGCGGGGTCATTATCTGGGGGAAATCAGCAGAAGGTTGTTATCGCGCGAGAGCTCTCGCAGGAGCCAGAACTGCTGCTGGCTGTGAATCCGACCCGTGGACTGGACATCAGTGCTGCTGACTATACGCATCAGCAGTTTCTTGAGCAACGTCGGAAGCAGCACGCTGTCTTGCTAATCTCAACAGAACTTGATGAGGTCTTGGCACTGAGTGACCGAATCTTTGTCATGTATAGGGGTGGATTGACTGAAGCAACGGAGTTTCGGGATGACCTATCCAAAATCGGATTGTTGATGACGGGGAATTGGCAAAATGAATTGTAACAAGCAAGTTTGATAGGAGGAACATCTAAGTGTTGCTAACACAGAAGATAGCTAGTGAAAACATAGAAATGCAAGCATTTAGGTGGGCGTTACAGTTGACCGCATTTACGATCGGCTATAATTTCCTAGAAGGGACAGTTTCAACCTTGCTAGGATTTCAAGACGAAACGCTCGCACTTTTGGGTTTCGGGATAGATAGCTTTATTGAGGTAATTTCAGCAATCGGTATCGCCCATATGATTACTCGAATCCGCCGTTTTCCAGATGTATCAAGGGATAGATCTGAAATCACTGCGCTACGTATTACAGGAAGCTGTTTTTATCTTCTAACGGTGGGGATTGTTATTACTGCGGTTCTCAATATCGTTCAAGGCCATCAACCTGAAACAACCTTCTGGGGGATTGTCATTTCAGCGATTTCAATTGTTACCATGTGGATTCTAATCGTTTTGAAGATGAAGGTTGGAAAACAATTAGATTCTCAACCCATCATCGCTGATGCGAAATGTACGAAAGTATGTCTTTACATGTCGTTTCTCCTATTAGCATCAAGCCTCATCTACGAACTGACGCACTTAGGCTACCTAGATAGCATAGCTGCTTTGGGAATTGCCTATTTTTCAGTAAAGGAAGGAAAAGAAGCATTTGAAAAGGCACAAGGTAAAGCCTCATGCTGTGATTGTGAAGAAGATGAGGCGTGATGGTTACGCTGCTGCCAAAATCCGTAACCTTTTCCTGCCTACCAGATTTTCCCTCGCGCGCCACCTCATTCACCTTTCCAATTTTCTCATATCTAATTTCTATATTTCTGAGGATTTGCCAACCTTTGGTTTTAAGTCAATAGTCTCAGTCTATCGCTCTATTTCTGTTCATAGATAATTACTTGAGGTAAATGATGAAAACGACGCTCCTTTTAGCCACGCTTTTACTTGTTTTTTTCCATCTCCTACCGATTGCATTCGGTCAGGAGTCGTGAGGTGCTTGAAGTAATCCCGCAATTCCGCGTAGCGGGATAAGTGAAGTCAGTTCGACTTCAGAAGATATAGGTAAGTTTAGCTTATCGCTTGATGTCCTAAGAGGTTTTGATTCGGAGGGCGGACATTTAGAGACAAAGGGACTTTCCCCGACTCGGCAAGTTATCCAGGCACCCCTGCATCGACACCTTGTCTCTCTTGATTTTCTTCGTGTGGATTTTGGTGTCCAATATAGCATGGCTGATAACTGGAAAGTTATGCTTAGTATTCCTTACGCAATCAAGAGTCAAGACGCAAAGGTTGAGGAAATTGAACCTGCGTCTCCTGCTGAAAAACAGGCGATACTGGCAAACCAAAATATCCACCACCGCGATGAAACGTATCGTGGGTTTTCCGATTTTAGTCTGCGGTTTTCGCACATAAGACTTGGTATCTTGCGTGGCGGTGACCGCTTCATTGCATCGCTTGGAACTAGTATTCCGATAGGCAAAACGGAAGACGACCCCTTCAAGCTAGGAGATGCTGGGCTCAAGCATCTTCATATCCAGTTTGGGACGGGTACGTTCAACCCATTAGCTGAAGTACATTACGGCACACCACTTTTCGGTGATTTTTCGATGAGTGCTTCTATCAGAGGGCAATTTCCATTCTATGAAAATAGCAAAACCTATCGTGGGTCTATGGAAGTAACCTCGACCGCAGAAGTAAAATATCACCTGTTCGATTGGCTTACGTTCCACACCACGTATCTAGGATTTTACCAATCCTACGCTCATTGGGACGATGAGCGGGATATTAACTCTGGTCTGGTGCTCAACGCCGGATTGCTTGGTGCAACGCTCAACACCGCATACGGAGTGTCTATGCGCTTGTCCGTAATGCTTCCATTTCACCGGCGAACATTGTCCGATGAAGGCGATGCCTTTAAACTCGGACCAACTGCTTCGCTCACAATGTCACGCTCATTCTGACAGCTGGTAGGGCCCAATTAAGCCGTTGTGCTAACGGAATCGGGATTTGTAGTAGAACGATTCATCGGCTGTCCAAACAGGGATAAGCTTATACGGGCGGGGAGCCCCGCCCCTACTCTGAAGTGCGTCAGTCCTATCCGGATCAAACGGTTTCGTCTGTCAGGAATCGGCGGAACCATTCGACCATCCACTCAAAGTATTCAGGGAGAAAGCGATGGTTGCCCTCCGGCTGATAGACCTTGAATTGCTCCGGGTGTCCCAATGACGCGTAGACCTGCCCCACAACCTGAATCAGGTCGTCTACCCCCTCACGGGGCATGTCCTCGTCTTGGGTGGGTGCTACCATCATAAACGGACGTGGCGGCATACACGCAGCGACAACCTCCGGGTGATCAAAGTAGCGGAGCATGTGGGGGATGAAGAAGTAGGCACTGTGGCGTTCGATGTCTCCTTCGCGGATAAGACTTGCCATGCGTCCCACGCCTCCACAAATTGGGGCACCCGCCCGAATCCAAGGCGCAGCTGCCATCGCATACCACGTCGCATTCCCACCGAGAGACATGCCGGTAATCCCGATGCTATCCGGATTGACCCCTTCGCTTGCTGCAAGGATACGCGCTGCCCTCAGTGTTTCTTCGACGAGGATTCCCATCTGTGGGCGTCCATAAGGCGTGAGGAGTTTACCTTCAAGATTCCAGTGTTCTATGCTAGGGCGTCGGGTAACGCTCCCTTTGGGCGAAATCGCCAACGTTGCGAAGCCGCGTCGTGTCAATTCACGTGCCCAACCAATCAACATGCCGGGTGGGTCTTCCTCCAGATAAAATCGTTGATGGGCAATCTTTTGGGCGGAACCACCTGTTCCGGGTACGCAAACAACGCCGGGCAGTCTCTGATCCGACGCATTGAGCGGCGTCATGAGAATCCCCGGAACTGTTTCGCCGAGCGAGTTTACATATGTCAACTGCGTGACGCGGATGTCCTCCTCTTCTTGAGTTGTTCCCTCCGTGAAGTCAACCTCTTTGGGAATCTCGTCCAATCCGAGCAGCTCTAATAGTTTTGAACGCACTCTGTCTTGGGGAACATGTACCGGGAACGCTGGTCGGATATCCTTTGGAATAACATTAGACATTCGCTCTCTCCTACAAAAATCACCCTCTCTGATACCCTATTTCAGTCGAAGAATCTCGCGTTGTGCCTCTGACAGGCGATCCATGACGTGGTCGCTAAAGATCAAGCTCTGACCGCCCCAATCGGGCATGTAGCCGATACTGTAGCAGTAGTAAAGGGTTCGGCGCGGACGTTTCGAGGTGTTCACTACTGAACCGTGTGTTAAGGCCTCGGTGAAAATAATGGCGTCGCCCGCCTTGGCAGGGATGGGTGTCAACACCGGATTTTCGTCGGGGTGATTGCCCCAGGGTCTGATAAAGTTGCTCTTGTGCGCCCCCGGAATAACGGCGAAGCAGCCGTCCTCGACATCGCAATCCAGCAACGGAAACACGGCTTTGGTCAGCGTCGAAACCATTTGACCGTTGCGGCAATGGTACTGACATTTGGGGATGATAGGGGTGCCGTTCATGTGCATCCCTGTATAACCACCACCCCACCGGTAGATTGTGTAGGTATGGTTGAGTCGGTATGGACCGCCGGTCACACCTTCAATAACATCCAACACTTCGGGAAGGTCAATCAGTGGATTAAAAACTGGACCAGTTTCGAGAATATTGGAGATGTAGAGCTCCTGTTCTGTCTTGGGTGTGCCGAGACAGAGCGGCGGTGGATAATCCTCTGGCGGCATATCTTCCAAGGGATCTAATGCCTTGTTGCACGCTTCTACCACAGATTTAGGTACCACATCTTCCAAGACGATGTAGCCTTGCAGGTCAAATAAATATTTTTGTTCTTCTGTCAATGTCTCCGCCTCCTTAGCTATTGGTTGTTCTGTTCGGAAATTGATTTCGATTTGACAATTCTTTGTACGTTTTGCTATGAACGCTAGGGCCACTGCGTTTCAAAAGCATCGGTTCCATCGCCATATACCAGTTTACCATACGCCTCCCAAAGTGGCAGGCTTTGCGACGGTTTCTCTGTGCCTTTCAAGGCAGACAGGTTTTCCTCCAATTGCGCCGGTGTTGTTGGAGCAGTTAATGCGATGTGGACAGCAGGATGGTGCAGAACGTATTGATAGCAATCTGCGGCGGTTGGCATGGGACCGTCCCAATCTCGATGTCCCGTGAGCAACGACCCCCACCGTGTGCAGGTAAATGCAACTACCGGAATCCCAGCATTGAGTGCCGCGGGAAGCACCTGTTCTTCTGCGCCTCGATGTGCCATGTTGTAGCGGTGCATGAGCACATCAATGCGACCACTCTTGATGAGTTCTACTGCCATTGGTCGGTTGTGTGTTGTGGCACCGACGTAACGGATGCGTCCCTCCGCTTTCCACCGGTGGAGTTCGTCAAACACCCCTCCCGCGCCCAGCAGCGTCTCCATGTCATCCCCAGGAGCGACATACTCTGCGTAGAAGACATCTACTGTGTCTACCTCCAGTTGGCAATGCACCTGATCGAGGTAGGTACGCAACGTTTTGAGGTTACGGGATTCGCTCCCCGTTGCCACAACTATCGATTCTCGATTATCGCGCAGCACGGATTTCAGTTCGTTGATGAGTATTGGATATGACTGATTATAGAAGAAGTAGTAATTGACACCCGCATCATACGCTGCGGTAACACAGCCTTCCTCCATATTTGGATTGCCAGCCAGACCTAATGGCTGCACCGGTTGATTCAGTAGGGTTGTTATCTTGGTGTTTTTTTCCATGGACTGCTCCCGACTTTTTTCTTCACAGTAATCTCATATCATACGTTTCCATTATATATCTTTGAGTCGCTATGTCAACCAAATTTTTCTATACATCTACTCGGAGGTGTGATAACATAACCGAAGTGGAAGCGAAGGGGAAAATTATCCGTGTCTCGGATTGAGAGACCTATTCTCGCGTAGGTTATTACCTATTTTATGTCGGATTGATGGGTGTCAACTTGTGTAGGGAACGCAGATCTGCGTTCCTTACTGTTGTCGAAATCTGAGACATAAAAGACCAGCCCAATAAGAAACCAGAAAATCAGCAATGGTCGTTGATGGAGAATCTGATCTGCGAGTCCGTAAACAAGGACGGAAATCAGGAAACCGCTGCCTCCGATAAACAGACCGGAACACCAGAAATCGCCCCTTTTACGTAGGGCAAAAAGCCGACGGAAGATAAGAAAGAGTATAGCTAAAAACAGAATTAGCGATGGAATCCCCTGTTCAACAGCGATGTGCAGGTAGATGTTATGGGCGTGATACGGTTTGTGATGGATTCCTGCCGGTGCATGTAGTTGATATTCATGGCGAAATCTTCCCAAACCGATGCCGGTGATAGGATACTTCGCTATTAGTAGGGCGGACGTTTTCCACCATAGGGGACGCTCGCTCATAAAGCCTGATGGACGTTGGCGCATAATCTCAAAGCGATCCTTGACGGCTTGGGGCATCAAGAAGGGGGATAGGAGCGCGATGGCTAGCAATCCCCAAAGTAGTTTCCGCTGAAAGTAGATTGCGATATAAAGTGTTGCAGCAAACACTCCAATCCACGCAGCCCGCGTAAGTGTGAGGGCAAGGTTAGCCCCCATCGCGCATAAGCAGATCCCTAAAAGGGCGATGAACTTCCAATTTTGGGGTGCGCGGCGGCTCCGTTCCGAGAGTCCGAGACTTGCAACAAAATAGCCTATCGCTATTGGTAGAACGATTACGAGGTAAGCTCCCAAGTCGTTAGGCATCTTGAAGGTGCCGGCGAGTCGGGGTTCAATCATGTAAACTTTGAGTTGTCCCTCGCTTTTCCTGACAGCGTACTTGCGGTTCTGGTTCTTATCCATTATCAACCAGTCGCCGTATTTTTTCGAGGACAAAATAATCGCGTTTTGGGAGAGTCGTCTGCCGTTTTTCTCATAAATCCTCCGCAAATCTTCCGAGACCTTAACTTCCTCATTACGCTGTGCTGCGTCACTGAAATTGCTCTCTAACCTTGCTTCCACATCGAACATATAGGCAGTGCCCATGTGTGTGCCGACTGCGTAGTAATATAGACCGAGGATAGCGGAGAAACCCCCAGCAAACACAAAGGCGATGATAAGGTGACGCCAGCGATAACCTAGCCGACTGTGAATGACCGCATAAAACAGTAACACGGCTCGGAACAGTTTCCAGAAATATCCCAGACTACTTGTTGTTGGATGCGGTGCAAAGAGTGAAGCGATAAGCCCAAGGAGAAGAAAGACAGCAATCGGGATGTCTAGCGGTGTTTTTTTCCATTCAAATCGACGTTCGTGGCAGATACGCCCTACCCACCCAAACAGTACGAGCAGTAGGCTCGCATTCAAGATTGCCGTTGCATAGCCGAATGGAAGGATAAGGGCGAAAAGAAGAAAACCGAGGTAGATAGCCAGATCAAAACAATCACTTGGGCGGTGATAGTATTGGATTGCAGTTTGGTGAATTTTCGATAACATAATATGGGGTATGCAATGTTTGTCCGAGAATCGAGCCGGTTTTAGGGTACACGGCAGCACATAATTTACGGTGCATTCTTGACATACTCCCCCACCCTAAAGGGTGGGGATTCTCACCCGTCCCTTTAGGGGTCGAATTGCTCTATCAACGAGGATTGCCCGGCGAACCGGGACTTACGTCCTCTCCTGAGAGGGCTGATGCCCCAACCCTATAGATATTGACCGCCGCGTTGCGATCTCTATCCAACTGTGTGTGGCAGTTTGGACACTGCCAAGTTCTGTCACGTAGGTTCAACGCTTCATTAACATAGCCGCAAGCCGAGCAGGTCTTAGAAGAAGGATACCACTTATCAATGAAGGTGATTTTCTTTCCCTTCTTTTCGGCAATGTATACCAACTTCTTGACGAAATCCGCAAAGCCTAAGTCACTGACCTTGCGTCCCCGGAGGCTTTTCATGCCTTTGAGGTTCAAGTCCTCAAGACGTATTTCGTCGTAGGTATCAGTCAATTGATATGCCAATTCATAGTGGAAATCCTCTCGTTGACGTTCAATTTTGCGGTGCTTACGGGCTAAGTCTAATCGAGCCCGTTCACGGTTGTTTGAACCAAAGCGTTTCCGTGAATGCTTGCGATTGGCTCGTTTGATAGCGTTGATACTCCGTTTGAAAAACTGAGGTGATTCTATATCGTTACCGTCTGACCCCGTGAGATAGCATTTGAGACCAAAGTCGAACCCTGCGATTTTACCCGTCATGGGTGCGTTTATCTCATTATCCACATGGTCAGTTAGGATACAGATATAGATATCACCAACCAAATCCCGTTTGATAGTGCAACGCTTGGGATTGCCTTCTATCTCACGGGACTTGAAATAGCGGTAGATTTGTTTGCCTATCCGAATCTTATTACCGGGCAGAAGTCTCCAACCTGCCTGTAGTAATGTGAACGATTTGTATTTACCACGTGGCTTGAATCTTGGACGACCGCACTTCTTGCCTTCGGCACGGTCTTTGAACATTTTCTTGTAGCCCTTGTCTATTCGAGCAGCTACGTCCTGTATTGATTGACTAGGTAGTTGATTCCAATGAGCAAAACCAGGCAGCCGCTTGAGTTTAGATATGTGATTGATTAACCTAAACTTGCTAATATATTTACCAAATATAGCTAGGAGTTACGCAGTTAAAGTGTAAATGGGTTGAGCAAGATAGGCACGCACCGCCTGTCTGATAATTGAGGCTTTGGCTTCAAACCAACTGATGCCCGTCGAAAAACAGTGTCGCTCTATGCGCAGAAACGCTCGTAATGCCAAACCAATATGATTCCGTTGTGCAATTGCCGTGCGTGCGATGCACCTTTCAACACCGACCAGTTGCTTGATACCTCGATGGTATTCTTCAATTGACCAAGACAACTCGGCATACTTAAGTCGATACAGTTCGTTCATTGAGAGGTCACTACTTGCCCAGTATTCAATGTTGCCGTTTAGGGAAACTATCTTGAAAACCTTAATCAATCCGTATCCCTTCAGATGAACGATGCTGCCTTTGTTACTAATTGGCAGTTGACTCACTGGCTGATTGCCTTGCCTATCCAAATTGACTTGTCGATTCGACTTCAATCGGGTCAGCCAATGCCATTGATATTTCCGAATGGTCTTGAGATTCTTCAAACTACTGTACCAACTGTCAAAGACCACACACGCTGGACGAAACCCTCTCTCATCAAAATCTTCGCAGTGGAAACCCCACGCTAAAGCGTGGGGTTTCCACTGCGAAGATTTTTTTGTTGTTTTTGTAATCTACCTTAGAACCTGTTTTAAAAGTCATTTGATGCGGTTCCGCATCAAGTAAATGGAAGCAATATACACCATAGCCTCAGCGGTCTCAGCCGAGCGTTCATAGTCCAAAGTCAATCGGCGAAACCAACCGAACCAAGAAAAGGTGCGCTCCACAATCCAACGTAATGGGACGACCACAAATCCCGATTGCCCAAGAGATGGAGCAATGTCCAATTGACACTGATGCGTTAAATATAGCCAGTCGCCTAATTCTCCGCGATAGCCAGCATCAGCACAGACTAACTGAATCGTTATCTGCCAACTAAAGACCTCGTTTAGTAACTCTATTGCGACTCGATTATCACTGACATTGGCATCAGTGACTTTGACTCCCAATGGAATGCCAATTGTATCGGTGACTATATGGCGTTTACGACCTTTGACTTTCTTGTGCGCATTAAACCCTCTACTATCTGCCAGTTCGGTCGTCTTGACCGATTGGCTGTCAATGATAGCTACGGTCGGTGACGGGGATTTGCCAATATCACTACGGGTTTGCTCGTGAAGTGCTTGATGAATCATAACCCATGTCCCTAAAGTTTTCCACTTTCTGAAGTGGGAATAGACCGTTTGCCACGGTGGCATGTGACGCGGCAACATTCGCCACTGACACCCTGATTTGACTATATAGAAAATAGCGTTGATAATTGAGCGCATCTCCCACTTGAGAGGTCTACCTATGGGTGAAGGTTCTGGCAAATAGGGTAACAGTTTGTCCCACTGGGCATCGGTCAAATCTGTAGGATACTTTGGTGTAGTCATGTTTAGGACTTTCATTAGGTCAGTAGTTTACTGCTCTAATGGTTTAACATAAACATTAACTTTTGAATAGCCTTTTTCTTTTTAAAACAGGTTCTTACACTTTTTAGGTAGATTTGTGGTAAAATAATACTCGTAACTCGATGACTTAGGTTAAACGCTCGTTTAACACTGCCCTCTCACTTCAATGTGAAAGGTGTGGTTTGTCTGAGGTTTCACCCGGAATGTGAAGCGATGATAGCACCGCTACATCGTGAATCCTTCTAAACGGATGCTATAGCCGTGCGGTGGCGGGTGTGTAAAGTTACGAGCCAGAGCCGCATAACCGTGTTATCTCTTAGGTGCAACGCACCAAGATAGCGTCGTGGGTAGATTTTCAGATGTTCACTAGTGAACATCGTGTAAAAATCTGCCCAAGCGTAAGTCCCGTTGGGCAGGTCACAAGCCTCGCCCTTCAGGGCGGGGTAGTTGACCAGCGGTGGCTATCAGCGATTGAAAGTGGTCATTTTTGGTCAAGTTGTCCTGTTGTTTATTATACAGACGGTAATCGCAGGGAATGTGAGTGTCGCCATCAGTCCACATCAAGGTAATGAGGTTAATTCCTGACACCACTTGTTTGTGTTTACCTGACCAATGACGGGTGACCAGTTCCATGTGTTGGGCATACGGTTTATCAAGGGTGGAGTCGTCTATGACCAAAATACCTTGTGCTTTTTTAACAAAAGGTGTTGCCTCTTGCCACAATTGCTCTGAATCGGGAGTCAGTCTATAGAGCAACCGATTCAAAGAGTCATGCGCCGGGGGGTTGTCTGGTTCTGGGTGGACTCGGGCAGCTTCTGTACAGCTGTAGTATCTCGGAGTCGCTATCAGAAAGTTGATGTAGTCATATTCAGTGCATTTGGGTGGGTTCATACTCTATATTATAACCTATTGGCTGTCCAACTGCGTAACTCCTAATAGCATAGTATCAACGTTGGAGGGCAACGCAATGATTCCATACGTGAGCGTGTCCATCTATCGTCTTGTGCAGCTCGTGGTTACCGTGGTTGTGATACATTTTGAACTTGTAGGTTTTCATGGGAGGGTCTTTCCGGCTTTCGCTTCCATGTCACTGGATTGTGGGAGACTCTATCGTACGATAGGGTCTCCCACCGAAAGACAAGACAAGTATGCCACATTTTACCTGCAATTTCAACGTCTTTTTGACTAAACACTGTTAGCCAATCTGTATCCCCAACCTAAAGGATCGGGGCTTAGATCGGAAGATTTGATAAATGTAACATATCAGGTGTCGAAGGGACGAATAAAAATGGCACAAACGGTTGGGAAAGCACGAACAATTTGCAACAGCATCTTTCACTGCCGTGTGCCTTGTTAAGTTTGTTGTTAGTTTTTATTTAATGAGGAGAGGCAATTATGAATCAGATACAAGACCTCAAGGACGCGCTATTTGAGGCAGCTAAGAGTGGAAATCTTGATCAGGTTCAGCAGCTTGTCGAAAGCGGTGCTGATGTCAATGCGGTGGATGGACATCACATCACGCCGTTTTTGTGGGCATACTTCGATGGCCACATAGATGTTGTGAAATACCTATTAAGCAAAGGTGGGAACATCAATTACGATGACTTTAGTGAAGGGACACTTTTAACGCTTGCCGCCTTTACTGGAGACGTTGCGTTCATCCCCTATCTGCTTGAGGCAGGTGCGGAGATTGACCACGCTATACCGCGCGGTGGTGAGACGGCGCTGCATCATGCGGCGGACAACGGTCAAACTGATGCTGTTAGGTTGCTCATCCAACACGGTGCAGATGTCAATCACCGAACGAAACACGACGGTCCCTCCGAGTTGAATTTCGGAACATTTTGGGGAGAGACACCGCTGCATGTCGCTGCGGTACGAGGCGATAAAGAGATGGTTGAAACCCTTCTTGCTGGAGGGGCGGACAAAACAGTTAAAACCGCAAAAGGAGAAACGCCTCTCGACCAAGCAGAAAGACACCAGAGGTCAGAGGAAATTCTCCAACTACTTCGATAGGGTGTTTATGATTCGGCAGCCGGAGGTGCGTTGTGAAGGGATTTAGGTTATTGTTTCTGCTTTTTGCTGTTGGTTTCCTAGCTTCTACCGTAGGTGCGCAACAAGACGAAATGATAATTCTCCGGTTCTTATTTCACTTCGGCGTGAGCCAGAATCCGCCGGGCGATCGTATGTTGCCTCGTGTTTCTCGGCGCATTGTCTTCAGTTTAGATGACACCAAAATCATCTCCAAGTTGGTGGATGGGAGCGTAGTGCAGTGGGATTTGGAAACCCGCGAAGAAAAACATATTACCACGACCAAAGACCTATTTGCATACTCACCGGTTCGCAATCTGCTCTTGCTAAAAAAAGGGAACGATGATGTTACGCTTCTCGCTCTAGATACCAATCAGGAAACGTTTCTGACCAACGGTGCATTTGAAAACGGGAGCCTATCCGCAAATGGGAAATTTGTTGCGTTATCGCGTGGGGACAAGCAGATAGAAATTTGGGAGATAGACCAGAAACGGCTGCTAAAGCGCCTGAACACCGTTGAGCCGGTGAGAAACGGTTTAGCTATTTCTCACGATGGGCAGTACGTTGCGGCGGCGGAGGGCATGTACCGAGATGGAGAAGGGCATCGCACGAATATTGAGGTGTGGGATATCCAGCGAGATACCCCGGCGGATCTGATTGATACGGGTATAATCTTGGGTGTGTGGAACGTGCATTTTTCTCCTGATGCTTCAATGCTGGCTGTCGATAGCCAAATAGAGGCGCGGGCTGGGATTCGCGTCTGGGAGAGAAGTACAAGAGAACAGCTATGTATTATAGACAACTTGGAGGCGTATTGGGCGCGTGCCCTCACGTTTGCATTAGATGGTAAATACATCGCGCTGGGCGATGAATCGGGAGTGCTAATACTCTCTAATATCAAGAAAGATGAAGAGGTGTTTGCACTGAGAGTTGATACCGGAATTGAGTCTCTGGCGTTTTCTCATAACGGGAGATATATGGCGGTTGGGCTTTTCGATTCGACAGTTCAAATCTGGGAGCTCAAATCCGATCTCTAGCGTTTCCTCGAAAATTTCATGAATTGGAGAGTAAATCTGTTATGGATCCAAAAGATGATACATCATATACCGATGCAAAAGGTCGCACCCGTTGGCGACGCAATGACGAAATCGCGAAGAAACTCCAGCAACTCCACGAGATCCTGGTCATCGGCGGCTACGAGGAATCTCATGCCACACGATATTCAAGGTTAGCCTACACTATTTCGCGCCACCCGGAATCGATAGAGGAGCTGCATCGAGAAGGACGTTTGTCGACAATCTCCGGCGTCGGCGAAACGATTGCTGAGATTATCGGTGAGTTTATTGAGACGGGTACATGCACGAAGTTGGAGGAATTCGCTGAACACACCCCGAAAACTGTGCTGGAGTTGACAGCGCTGCCCGGACTCGGCATCAAGACCGCAAAGGCGTTGTACGATGAACTTGGTATTGATAGCCGTGCTTCTCTTGGTGAGGCACTTAATGAAAATAGGCTTGAAGGGTTCAAACTCATGACAAAAAAGACGCAGGAGAGGATTCGGCAGCACATCAGCGAGAATCTCTGATGACAGTGAAGTGATGCTTTATGGGTATACAATAACCTCAGTTGCTACTTATAGGAAACGTTGCAAACCGAGAGAATCGGAACTAAATTGGGTTCATTGCCGCTCGCAGTGGATTGGCAAATCCACTGCACATATACGAATATGACTTGGATATGTCTATCCAAGTCGAGCGGGTACAAACAGTGGCAGAGGAGACAGAAAAGATGCAAGAACAGAATCAACCGTCTGAATCTACACTAGAATCTTCCCGCCGACTTGCCGGTAAGGTAGCAGCCATCACCGGTGCGGGTCAGGGGATCGGCAGGGAGACTGTCTTGCGGTTGGCGCAGGAGGGAGTGTCAATTTTCGCCAGCGACATCAGAGCAGATCTGCTGGAGAAACTGGAAAGTGACCTCAAAGCGACCGGTGCCACCATCGCTACAGGAATCTTCGATGCCGCCAAAGCGGCGGATGCCCCGCCCTTTATTCAGGCTGCCATTGACCGGTATAGACGTATTGATATCATGGTCAACAACGCGGGAGGTATACGGACGCAGCCGTTTCCAGATGTTACGGAAGAGACGTGGGACTGGACGCTCAATCTGAACCTCAAGGGTCCGTATTTTTATATGCAAGAAGCAGCAAAACTGATGATAGCACAAAAAAGCGGCACGATTATCAACATTGCTTCAGTGGCTGGGATCGCTGGGGGGATGACTTATTCGCCGCCCTATGCAGCGAGCAAGGCAGCAATCATTAATCTCACCAAAGTGGCTGCCGCCAACCTTGCGGAGCACGGGGTTACGGTCAATGCTATTGCCCCCGGCATTGTGGAGACCGCTTTTAACTGGACACTCGATGACCTGATAGGGGTTCAGCAGATGGGGCTGCCCCCCGGCAAGTTTATGGAGCGTCGTCGTGACTCTATTCCGCTTGGTCGGCTTCAGCAGCCGCAAAACATTGCCAACGTTGTGGCTTTTCTGGCAGGTCCAGATGCTTCCGAGATGACAGGTGAGACAGTTGTTGTTTCTGGTGGATTGGTAACGCGGTAATTACCCAAAGGAGAAACCGTGATTAAAGAATCAGTATTATCAAAACCTCAGTATCAGACAGTTCATGAAAAGAATCAGGAAGTTGCCATGCGGGATGGCACGGTGCTTCGTGCTAACATCACCCGTCCCAATGTAGAGGGCAAGTTTCCTGTACTCATAGAGCGCACACCGTATAACAAGGAGGGTGGATCCGAAAATGGGGTGGGATCTCCCCAATTCTTCGCACAGAGAGGGTATGCTGTCATTATCCAAGATGTGCGCGGCAGGTTCGCTTCTGACGGTGATTTTTACCCATTTCGGGACGATGGCGCGGGGGTAAACCGCGATGGCTATGATACCGTTGAGTGGGCGGCGGCGCAATCGTGGTCTGACGGCAATGTAGGGACGATTGGCGGTTCCTATTCTGGAGCCACTCAGTACAGAAACGCGCTTAGTCGTCCGCCCCACTTACGGGCGATGTTTGTCCGAGAATCTTCCGCAGACTACTATCAGGAATGGGTGTACCGAAGTGGTGCGTTTGAGTTGGGGTTCAACATGGCTTGGGCGCATGGTGTGACGCTGACCAATCTCGCACACCTCGCGGAGGGGGAAGAATTTAATCGACAAAAGGGCAGACTCGAAAGGGTTCAGGAAGAGATGGATAGCTGGTATGCGCGACTTCCGCTGTATCCGTGCTCGTTCTTTGAGGGTTTGAGCGATTGGTTCAACGATTGGCTTCAACATCCAACGGATGATGGGTATTGGGACGCCTTCAACATGGATAAAGTCCACGATCAGATAGAGGTGCCTATGTACCACCTAGGGGGGTGGTTTGACATCTTCTTGGCGGGGACGCTCAAGCACTATATGGGCATCAAGCAACGTGGTCGTACAGAGAAAGCGCGCCAGAGCCAAAAACTGATTGTTGGACCTTGGGTGCATGGTCCTGGGAACATCAACGCCCAGTTTGCTGGCGAGTTTGATTTCGGAGTTGATGCAGCTAAGGATTTCAACGAACTGCGTCTCCCTTGGTTCGATTACTGGCTCAAGGGCATTGACACGGGGATTATGGATGCACCACCGGTACGCATTTTCATGATGGGTCGTAATGAGTGGCGTGATGAAGCCGATTGGCCCCTGCCCGACACACAATACACGAACTATTATCTGCACGGTGGACAGAGCAGCTCTATCAAATCATTAAATGATGGAACACTATCGCCAACGCCCCCCGAAGGGAGTGAAAATCCGGACAGTTTTGTGTACGATCCACTCCAGCCCGTTCCTACTCAAGGGGGCAACACATTAAATATACCCGGTGGCGTTTATGACCAGTGTGAGGTTGAGGAATTGTGTCTTACCTTTACTAGTGAGCCGCTAACGGAAGAACTCGATGTCACTGGTCCTGTGAAGGCAGTGATATATGGACTGTCCTCTGCGCCGGATACTGATTGGGTTGTGCGGCTCACCGACGTGCACCCGGACGGTTACTCACGGCTGTTATGCGACGGGATCCTTCGAGCAAGATACAGGGATTCTTTTGAGCATCCTGAGTTGTTGGAAGTTGGTAAGGTGTACAGATATGAGATTGATATGTGGGCAACAAGCAACGTTTTCCTGCCGGGGCATCGGGTTCGTGTGTCGGTTACGAGTAGTTGTTTTCCTCGGTTTGATCGTAATCTCAACACCGGTGGATCTATTCACAACGAGGCTGCCGGACAGGTTGCTATTAACACAGTCATGCACGATGAAATGAGACCATCCCATATCGTGCTGCCGGTGATTGAACGAGGGTGAGGTGGGCTTGCTTTGTTGTAGATAGCGCGTGGGTGAGTATCTGCGGCTCGGTAGGTATGCAGGATAAATTTAGTTAATCGCTCAGTCTTGGCGTAGGTGTTGAGGACGTGTCAGTTCGGCTGTCAGCGCTTCAATAGACTGACTCAGCACGAGGTCTTCCTTGAGTAGTGTTTCGATTCGTAGGCAGCTTCGCACGACTGTTGTTCGGCTTTGTCCAAACCCTTGATGGATCTCTTTCAATGAAAGAGAGGTCAATTGACGGGCAAGGTACATTCCGACTTGTCGAGGGAGTACAAACCGTCTTTCCCGCTTTCGAGAGCATAGGTCTGATAAGGTCAGATGGAAATACCGAGCAACAGTTTCCTGAATATGTTCCAGCGTGATTGTGTCGGGTGGAGGTCGATCCGGGGTTTTGTTCTCTAGCACATGATGAGCGGCCTGAAGGGTCAGCGGTGTACCCAAACGCACCTCTGCCATTAATCGGTTGAGCGCGCCTTCAAGTTGACGAATGTGCTGTGTCAGATGCTTTGCCAAGTAACGGAGCACTTTCAAAGGCACGGGTCCAGAGTCACGTTCCTTTAATTTTTGCTTCAGGATTGAAACCCGCAAGTCAAACTCCGGTGCACAAATTTCGACGGTGTGCCTCTGCGCGAGGCTATCGGACGAGCCCCAAAACTCCCTCAGGAATTGCGGCAAGCGATCACAGGTGCATATAAGCCGTTGACCTCGTTCATTTAAGGAGTTAAGTAGATGGAAAAGCTCTTCCTGAATCTTTTGTTCTGGCGATAAAAATTGAATGTCGTCAATTAGCAACAGATCGATGTGTTTATACTGTTGCCGTAATGCAGCAGCTTTCCGAGGGGTGGCAATGGATTGAAGCCATTCACGCATAAATCTCTCTGCTGAAGAACAGTACACCGTGCGATTCAGATGCCCCTGACGGAATTGGTTGCCAATTGCATGCAACAAATGGGTTTTACCGAGTCCGACACCCCCATGTATAATTAATACCCCCTCCATCTCTCCAACCCCATTCATCATGCTTTTTGCTGCATCAAGCGCCTCTTGATTGCTTTGCCCAACAACGAACCGATCAAAAGTTAACGCTGGATTCAGCCCTGAGTTAGCAGGTAAACGCTGCGCAGAAGTTGGTATACCAGTTGGTAATTCGGATGGCTGTGATACTAGTGGCTGAGGAGGACGATCATCGCTGCCACCGTTCGAGTGATTCATTACTATTACCCTATGGTTGGAGATTGAATATTTTTGTTGATACCAAATCCATATCTAAACGTTACAAAGGTGCCTAGGTAGGGGGCGACTGAAATCGATCGTTCTTTTTAGTAATCTGTAACATCATAATTGAGGGCTTGTATGGGGTTTTGTCGCCCTCTGCTGCAATACAGGCTGGGGAGACAATTTGGGTAGGACTATAGTCTATCAAAAAATCAAAGCGAGATCAAGGTTTTTTTTTCGATTTTTAACAACATTTTTTGGGTTTTTTTACAGATAGCCCATATCCTTCAATTTTCGTTCATCACGTCGCCAATCTGCTTTGACGGACACGCGCAAATCTAGAAATACGGTTGTCTCCAAAAACTGCTCAATCTCTGTGCGGGCGAGTTGACCGATTTTTTTGATTGTTTGGCCACCCTTCCCAACTAGGATGCCTTTCTGCGATTGTCGTTCAACATAAAGCATCGCACTGATATAAATTTTTCCGTTTGGACGTTCTTTGAACTCTTCAACCACGACGCTGGAGGCGTAGGGGATCTCCTGATTCGTTCTGAGGAAAATCTTCTCCCGTATCGTTTCCGAGATGAAGAAGCGTTTCGGCAAGTCACTGAGTTGGTCGGGAGGGAAGTAGGAGGGACCTTCAGGGATATGTTTGATAATGGTCTCACGAAGTTGAAGCACTCCGTCACCTGTTGTTGCTGAGATGGGAATGATTTCGAGGAAGGGGAACTTTTCCTGATAGCTGGCAATAATTGGCAAAAGTGCGGGATTGGATATCAGGTCGATTTTGTTAATTACAAGTATGACTTGCTGCGCTGCCTTTTTAAGTTGATTAAGGATTTTTTCCTCAATGCCGGAGTTTAGCCGGCTCACATCAATCATATAAAGCACAATGTCTGCGTCCGTAATTGCGGTATATGCGGTTTTGACCATCTGGTCGTGCAAACGATATTTAGGGGTAAGCACACCGGGCGTGTCTAAGAAGATTATTTGATACGAATCGGTTGTGAGAATCCCTGTGATCCGGTTGCGTGTTGTTTGCGGCTTCGGAGTGACGATTGCGAGTTTCTCCCCCATCACTGCATTCAGCAGGGTTGATTTGCCGACGTTTGGCTCACCGATGATGCTGACGTATCCGGATTTGAATGGGTTTTGTTCTTGCATTTGAGGGTTCCATAGCTGGTTTGAGGGAATAAAAAAAGCGATGTTTTTAACATCCCCCTTTGGCTGATTCAGATGAATTTCACTTTGTCACGAATAAGAAAGAACGGGCGTTTCTCTTCTCGATTTAGACCGGGTTTTGTTGGCATCTGATAGATTGAACCAACGCCACGAACCACAGGATTATTATCGGACATTTTTTTGCATTGACTGCACCTATTTGCAAGCCTCAAACCCGCGTGGAATCTACATCCTATTTTTGGTAAAAGTGTGGGCAGGTAGTGAAAATATCCGATAGTGTTAATTATCGGATATTGTTCCTCGCTGATAAGTGGGGTTATCGGAGATTCTACTTAAGAATGGTGAACTGCAATTATACCTTCTAGGTTTTCGACTTGTTCCTTAAATTCTTTCCACGCACTCTGGATTTTGTTTTGGTCAGATGCTTCTATTGCCTCCCAAAGTTCATCCAGTTTTTTGTACTGCCATCGGAAATTTGGGCCACCCTCTAAACCAAGATTGTGATACAATGCCAATCGAATTGAAAGGAGCTATCCGATGGCAAAACGGAGAAGATTCACCCCCCAATTTAAGGCTGAAGTTGTTATTGAGGCACTTATGGGTCAAAGTTCGCAAGCAGAACTGTGTCGGCGATACAACCTCAGCGACGAACAACTATCGAAGTGGAAACACCAACTGCTTGACAATGCGGCGATTCTCTTTGAATCCACTGATAAGCAATCCAACGACTCTATCGAACGGATTGCTCAACTGGAGCAACTGGTTGGGCGATTGACCTTGGCGTTAGACATCCAAAAAAAAGCCTCGACTTGGCTGAGTTGAACCGGTCTCAAAAACGACAGATGGTTGAGGCTTTGCAGACCGATTACTCGGTTCGACAGATTTGTGAGGTGCTTGGCTTGCATCGGAGCGGTCTCTATTATCAACCGACGCATGACCCCTTTGAACAAGTGCTACGAGATGAAATAGAGAAACTATCTGCTCGTTATCCAACATATGGCTATAGGCGTATCACGCAGATGCTGGTGCGTATGGGATACACCGTCGGTTACCGCAGAGTCGCCCAACTGATGAAAGCCGATAATCTGTCGGTTGCCGTAAAGCGTGGCTGTCAAACCACTCAATCGGTTGACGATGTGGGTCAATGGGTCAATCGAGTTGAGAACCTTGACATCTGTCGGTGCAATCAAGTCTGGGTCGGTGATATTACCTATGTCCGACTCAAGGGGCAATTCGTCTATGTTTCGGTGTTAATGGATGTGTTCACCCGCGTGATAAGAGGCTGGCAGATGAGTCGGCACTTGACACAACCTCTCACATTGAGACCATTACAACAGGCATTAAGCCAAAACGTTCCAGAAATTCACCATAGTGACCAAGGGGTTCAATATCTTTCGACAACTTATATTTCCACGCTCATCGGTCATGGGATTGAGATTTCCTTAGCGCATCGGGGGCGTCCATGGGAGAACGGCTATGCCGAAAGGCTTATCCGAACTCTCAAGGAGGAAGAGGTCCATCTCAATGAATACGACGATATTATGGATGCCACAGAGCGCATCGGACATTTTATTGTACAGGTTTATAACCAGAAATGACCTCACTCGGCGTTAGGGTACTTGACACCGGTGGAATTTGAGCAACAATACTTGTCTTAACTTTAATGATTTATGGCCCAAATTAACGGTGGCACTTCATTTCTTTTGCCATATCGATAGCATCTTTATCTCCCAAATTGTACATTGTTTTCACTTCCTTTCATTTTTTACGATCTGGCTCAAGCAACCGAGTGTCAAAATTCGCAACTATCTTTTGACACACCTGCCTCAACTCAGTTCGCTTTGCGCCTGTGCCTACACCATGCAGTGGAGGATAGTAATAAAGATTCCATGTTGCATCAAATACGGTGTTAAAGTGTTCTTTAGGAAGTTTAGATCCCAAGTCGAAAGGATTAAATCTTTTTATCCCCATATATGCATAACTAAAACGCCCTGTTTTTGTTCCGGTCGATTTATATTCATCTTCGATTATTACGACACTCAACACATAATGCCCCATCCCCATGTCCGTTATTTCCACATCTCCAAGACTCCGCAATTCCCGCTTTAGATAACTTTCCGCTTCACTCGTTAAATGTTCTCTATCTGCCGAAGCCTCAACACGAAACTTAGTAGGCAGCTTTTCACCCTGCTGGGCACCCGTAAGCCCCACACTCATCACGACAAGCAATACCGCCAACAACATTCCCATTCGCCTATTCATCGTTAGCCATTTCCTCTATTAAGTCTCGCAGTCCCTTCAACTCCGCTTTGATGTCCCGCCGAATCGCATTCAATATGCGATAGTAGATAACCACAATCACAAGCAACACTACAATGAGAATAATCGGTATAGGGTCCATATCCTTCCTCCCCGAAATGCCCGATAACACCCGTTAGCGGATATTCTGTGATGATTTGGTGGCAGTTGATTACTACTTGGACGCCATGCCCATATCGCACCGAAAAGTGGCAAACCAACTGCCATAAGTCATTGAAACGCACAGCTGATAACTGAATTGTCGGATATTCTGCCTCTACTTTCACCCGCCGATTTTATCCAGTTTTTCTTCAATCAGAGACAACTCCTCTCTGTTTATGCGACATAATTCGCCAATAACGTTCTCCATTATTTCGAGATCGCGTTTTAGTGGTTTAAGTCCTTCTGCTATTTTAGAATTGCTATCGCTTCCCTGTTGGTAGGTTGCATTAGATCTGTGTTCTGCAATAAGATTTGAAATCTTATTGCAACTATCCATAAACTTAATTAATTGTTGACCACGATCAAAATCACGTTGATTACTTCGCCGCACCTCTTCTATTTGCTTCTTTATTGACTCAAATTTTTCACTCATTGTCTAACTCCTTTCAAATCCCCATCTTTTGAAGTTTCGCCGCAAGGGAGGCGTGGGGTGGTGTGCTGTGGCTTTTATCTCTAGGTTCACTAGTGAACCTCTCACGATTCGTGGTGGGACAGGTGGTCGATGTGGGAAGTCTGTTAGGTGTCAAGGGTTCGTCTTGCTCAGTTCAGAGCAAACATCACCGATTTCAGATCGAACCTCTGAAATCCCTTCAACAGTAATATATCGAAAGTTCACGTGCTTCGCGCTTTTTGCAACAGTCTTTCTTAGAACTAAAACCTATTAAATAATTGATATAATATGGAGGTAATTTTTGCTCGATTGCACCAACCAACACATGCTGCTTATACCAAGTATACGGCTTTTGGCACGATTGGGGATTCTTTGTGGCTTTGTAAGTTCTAACACAACAGAGTATTTCGCCACATTTAGAATCCAATACTTCAATTTTGACACATTTCGGGGTATAGCCTACTTCCACCTTATCTAAACAACATTTTTGGTCTTCATCAATTTCAAACAGGACTCCATAAACTTCATCTGACTTGCAACATTCAATAGTACATTTGCCGGATCCGTCCGTACTGCATTTGTTAAAGGTAAGGCAGTAATCTTTGAGAACCCCAGTTCCCACAACTTTCGCAGAGGATACTCTTTTCCTTAATCTTCTCTCGGACATATTTGAGCCGTAGGCAAAATATATAAAAGTGTTCATGGTTTTCCTTTCATTAAAAAGTAAAGGTATAAACCTCTCTACACCTGTTTTCGACTTCCTCTAAAATTCCATAGCGGTTTCATCGGGTATCATCAGCCCCGGTTCCTGCTGCCGTGTAACCAATTCGTTCATAATCAATCCTTCCTGTAAGGCGTGCTCCACACGGGATTACCAGTCCTATCGGTGATTCTGATAAAAGGTCCCATTTTTTTAGACCCTAACAAGCCAATACTTTCTTCTCCGGCTTTACCCATGAGGAATATCGTATTCACATCTTCAAACGCCATCAAGCGTATTTGTTCTGTTTTTGAATCGGCTATACTTACACCACTCCTATCTTTAGTCCCCACCAATTTAACTGAACCTTCTCCTCCCTTACGTACGACGAATAGATGATTCTCACTTTCAATCGCACTCAGCAAAATTGCTGGTTCTCCTACCGTGTCGAAGACCAGTATACTATTGGCATTTTCATGAGAACGCAAAATAATCGCCTCTTTTCCCGCGTTATCGAAGACTTGGACATAATTCTGATGTTCCTTCGCCTCTAACTTGATAGCCGTGTTGCCTGCCTCATCGTGAATAAGGATACTATTATCGGGATCAATCCCCTCAAAGTGACGAGTGGTTAAGGAGATACCCCCTCTGCCCGGATTATTACCCCCGATGTGAATCGTATTTAAATCTTCTGTAGCCAGTAAGAAAATTCCTCTATTGCCGTTTTCATCAACGACATTAAGACTTCGACAAGTAATCTCATCGAATACCCCATTGTTCTGCGCCTCGATGTCCGGTGTGATAATCTGTCCGATGATGATACCCAGTGCCATAATCCCTGCACCTAAGAGGGTGTAGAAAAACTTCTGTTTGTGATTCATGACCTTCTCCCGTTGCCCCCAGGTGAATACCGGCATGCCGGGGGAAAGGCAGGATCGGCGTTAATGTTCGGTAATTGTCATACTCTGCCCCAAATAGATTTACCGCTCATGATTCGTGGTGGGACAGGTGGTCGATGTGGTTCTGGTTCATCTTGCTCAGTTCAGACCGAATCTCTGACATCTCGGTTTTCAGTTCAGACCGGACATCACCGATTTCAGTTCGCACTTGATCTATGCGCTGATTCACTTCGACGAAACGCTTATCCACCCGATCCTCAAATCGTTCTAAGGCATGAACGAACGACTCACCTTGCTTTTCGACATGCTTTTCCAACCGTTCGGTTGTTGTTTTCAGTCGTGCTAAGACCGCTATCGTTTGACCGATAATCGTTGCGAACGCGAGCCCAGCCACAATCAGATGTGACGGCGACCATGCTGAAAAATCCATTTATATCTCCTCCCTTTCATCTACTTAGAACTTTGCCAAGAAAATTGCCAATGATAGCACCAATAATAATACACGTAGTTGCAACGCCAATACTAAAAAAAACTACAACTAAGAAATCTAACATCTTATCACGCTCCTAAGCGAGCCGTATCGCAGGGTAGGGGTTGGGTTTCCCAACCCGTCGGGCGAGGGGACCTCGCTCCTACGAAACCAAGCACCTACCATTGACCTGACACGGTTTCCTAAATTATAGCGAGAATGTGCCGTTGAATAGTGGATTACGGAAGAAACCGAGTTTTGAAGTCCGAGAGGATCCCGTGACCGGGGAAAAACTCGGTTTCATAGCAAATAACTTTACCCAAAATGACTTTTCAAACAGGCTCTTAAACTCCACTTTGTTTGACTGATAAAAAAAAACTTGGCACCCGCAACGAAGGAGATTAATCTTCTATTACAGGCACCAAGCTTTTACGGGGAAGACACTCCTAATACTAGGAGCACTCATCACGGAGAAAAGACATTTGGGGAATGTTTGACAGGGCCCCTAATCTTTTATTTGTCGGCTATTTTCACACAATTTCTTTGGCAAGCGCACAATGATTACAACATTTCCTGAACTCGCGACAGCAAAATATCAACAGGCTCTAAGCTTATCAAGTAAATTGATGGATTTTTTAGGGATACTGCGATTTTCTTTCTTATCCTATGAATTCCTGTTTCACTCTCGTCTTAACCGGATGCGCTGCGGTCTTGAAGCCGGACGGGGTTGTTGGCTTAACCGCTTCAAGAGGTCTTCGACTTCTGCATCGTAGGTATCGAAGGGATCTTTCATCTCAAAGGGTTCTTCGTGCGAAAAATAGATCTGATTCCAATCGATGATGCAGGGCAGGCGGTGTTGGGACAAATAACGCATTACATGGGAACGGGCTTTTGCCCTTGTATTTTCGGGAGCATTCCGGATCGCCGCTTCAACCTGTTCATCTGTCGTTACCCGTCTCACATGTCCTTCGCGCTCAAGTTCGTAATACAATCCCTTCTCTTGGCTGAGGTGGTGGTACTCAAGATCAAGACTCTCAATCCACGGGTCGGTCCAATCCAGTCCTTCTTCTTCCATAAAAGCCTCAAGCAGCCATTTCTTCGTTGCCCAATCGACGCGATCGATTAAACGCTCCGGATCTGCTTCCAAGTCGTCCAAAACTGATTCCCATTCGGTCAACACCCAATCCGTATCTGTATCTCTGCCTTTCAGGACTTTCTGTGCGAGACTGAGGTATTCACGTTGCAGGTCTATTGCTGAGATGGTGCCGCCTGATTCCAGTTCCACAATCCACTGGAAGGTCTGATCTCGTGAGACCTCTTTAATAGCGTGCACTGGATTCACTAAGCTCATATCGCGGGGGCGATGCCCTGCCTCAAGAAGATCGAGTATTAGAGAGGTTGTTCCAACCTTCAAAGCCGCCGCAAATTCGGACATATTTGAATCGCCGACGAGCAGGTGGAGACGTCGATATTTGGTATAGTCGCCGAGGGGTTCATCCCGTGTGTTGATAATTGCCCGGCTGAACTGTATCCACTCGTAAATCTCTGTAACGATGTGATCGGCACGTTGAGAGATTTGGTAGCCGACGAAATCGTCGCGCTGATGGTGAGAATCCCCGAATTCGAGAATCTCTTCATGCCCGCCAACGCGGCCGGCACCCGCATAAATCTGGCGCGTGACAAAGAACGGCAGCAGCGTAGGAATAACGACCTTATAGAAGGGGACGTCGCGCCGGAGTTGATAGTTTTCATGGCAACCGAAAGTCGCGCCTGTGAAATGATCGATGTTGTTTTTGAAGAAGGAGATATCGTCTTTCAAGCCAACATCGTCGAGGATCGTGATGATCAGCTGTTCGATGGCTCTGTCATAAGCGATCAGGTCGAAAAGGCTGACACACTCCGGCGTAGCATACTCAAGATGTCCCATATCGATGTAAAGCCTCCCACCGTTGAACAGAAAGCCGCCATTGCCGGGCGGTTCTCCCCAATCTCGGTAGTGCATATCCGACATACCGAGTTTCAACTCGTGAAAAATATAGTCCCTCACGAGTGCGGCGGTTCCTTCGGAAGAGCCTAGGGAGCCATCCGAGTCTGCCATACATCCAAATTCAGTTTCGATACCAAAAATACGTCTGCTCACTATTTTGCCTCAAGGACAAGCGCGAGTTTGTTCGTACTCGCATTAAAGCCAGTCTGCAATTGCTGCATCAATTTCATCCGACGTCAAAAGACGAAACTTGTTATTGATTCGACGCGAAGTCTCCAATACCGCCCCTTCAACTTTTCCTGCCTGCAACTCATCTCGAAGGACTTCGTGCAGTCGCTCTTTGTCCCTCGTCAATTCCGAACCTTCGTTTGTTGCCTCATCTGAAACGGCATCCGTTTGTTGTAATCCCAACTCCCAACCGACCACCCAAGTTTCCAGAGCTAACTGTAAGGCAGCGGTGAGCGAAGACTCGGACGCGTCAGCGGCGGACAGGTAATTCTGCATCGCCGTTTCGGCTTCGTGGGTGCCACCGATAACTTCTCTGTCTTGATTTGATTGCACTGTACCATCGTAGTTCAGGGCGATAAATTGACCCCCTTCACCACGTACACCAAGTTCTGCCAATAGCATTTTAATGATGTAGGCGGAGCCAAAGATGGCTTCAAAGGATTGTTTGATAGTGGGTCCAAGCACGAAATTTGTCAGACGATGGAGGGTTACATCATCAACTGAACTTTGAAAACCTTGTACGGATGCGGTGTCGGTTGCTATCATGCGCAGCCGTTCAACATCGGCACTATGCCCTATGGCTGAGAGTGCAACCCGGTCATGCACTTCAAAGATTTTACGCTGTCCGCGTCCAATGGTCACAAGTAAAAGCCCATCATCATATCTTAGCCCGACGACGGGACTCCCGCCGCGAAGTTGGTCTTCAATATAGTCGCGTCGGTTATTAACGGCTTCAAGCCACCGATAAGGTTCATCTAGCATAAGTTGTTTCTACAGATTCAGCATAAATCTCTCGGAGTCTTTCGACAGAGAGATCTTGAATTCCGTCCTTTGTAATCGTTTTTACGGTTGGATAAATATTTGATTTCGGGTTATAGCCGCTCGTCGCCGAGTCATATTCTGCAGCTGCATCGAGTAGGCGCAAAACGGTAACGGTAACCTCCTGTTCATCCATGTCGGCAAGTGGCTTATCGCCCCAACGGTTCTGATATAACAAAATCCCACGAATCCACACAGAGCCGGATCCGGATGTCGCAAAATCAGTGCTCTCAAAATGTGCGCCGAGCGCGTCGTAAAAGAAGATTTTGCCGCCATTTTCATTGTCGCTTTGCAAATCATAGATGGCGTAGATTGGTATCACGCCCCCAATGCCTTGCAGCGTCATGGGCAAATTTTCACGGATTAGGCGGGAGAGTGTACGCAGTTTGCCTTCGAGGCTCAACTCTTGAAGTTGGCTTCGGCGGAAATATTGGAACGAATGTTCGAGAGCTCGCGCCATTTCATAAGCCATTGCAGGGGAACCTGCGATCGCAAGGACGGAGTGTTCGTCAATCTGCAGCAGCTTTTCCGCGCGATCGTACATAACAACGTTACCCGCCGTTGCCCGCCGGTCTCCGCCGATGAGGACACCATCCTTATAGCGCACAGCAAGGACGGTGGTGCCTTCTATTTCTTGGATGGGAGGCGAAACCCCATTTGTGGACGTTGCGGGCAGATCCAGTTGAATCTGGCAATCGTGCGTCTTCAAGAGGTCGAGGAAATCCCCCTTGTAATTGGTCATGGGCTTATTCACCTGTTCTTTGGCGATAACGCCTGGATTGGTCTTTATCGACGCGCCGCATCCGCCTAACCAAATTTCTCGTATCCGGTCTGGTAACATCTGGACGTTTGGGACCATCATCGTCCCCGCCATCGCCTGGACTCGCCGGTTTCACCGGTCTTTGAATCCGATCGCGTAGATAAATCAAATGCTGTGCTGTCATGGTAATAGCCTCCTATAAGGGAATAGGTTTAGGTGTTTACTTACTGAGTTTTAAATTTTTAACTAACGCTTCAACCGACTGTGCCTGATCGAGGATGCGATTGTATTTTTCTGCCATCTCTGCATCCGCGAGTTGGTTCATGCTCACTGAGACGGTTTTTTTGCCCTTTATATTAAATGTGACATTATCCCATTGGATCGATTTGATTTGTGGACGGAATTTGTCCAATGATTTGCCTCGAAAATATGCACGGGTATCAGCGGGTGGATTGTAGATGGCGTTTTCAATCTGCTGATCGGTAACGAGGCGCCGCATCAATCCACTTGTTTCAAGTTCATAGTATAACCCTGCCTCTTGATCGATGTTATGATATTCGAGGTCGAGGCTCTGTAGCCACGGGTCATCCCACGTGAGTTTCTCTTCGTCGATGAACGCTTCCAGCAGCCACTTCTTGGCGACCCAATCCAATCGGTCTGTGAGATCCATCGGATCCTTTTCAAGTGCATTCAGAGTAGATTCCCATTCGGCGAGGACCCAGTCAGTATCGCCACTTTCCGCGTTTAGGTACTTTTGGGCTAACGCGAGATATTCTCGCTGCAAATCAATTGCGGAGATGCTCTTACCGTTGGCTAATTTAAATCGCCATTGATAAGTCTGATCGCGGGAGATTTCTTTAATCGCGTGGAGTGGGTCTTGTAAGGTAAACCAATCGGGGACGCGTTTCTGTTCAATAAGATCGATAACGAGTGCGGTTGTGCCGATCTTGAGTGCCGTTGCATACTCTGACATATTGGCGTCGCCAACGATACCGTGTAGCCGGCGGTATTTTGCTGGATCGGCGTGGGGTTCATCGCGTGTATTTACAATTGGGCGGTTGTGCATGGTATCAACGCTGACCTCGACATGGAAAAAATCGGATCGTTGTGCAATCTGGAAAAAACCGGCGGAGGTCAATCCTGATTCGGTTTCGATTCCTACCTTCCCCGTCCCGGCAAAAATCTGTCGTGTCACAAAAAATGGCATGATACTCGCTTTGAGGTCATCAAAGGGAATAGCCCGTGACATTAGGTAATTGTCGTGGCAGCCGTAACTGTGCCCATGAAAGTCGGTGTTGTTTTTGTACAGCAGGACACGTTTGCCCAATTTTTCACTTCGCCTGACCGCACACTGCTGCAGTATCCGCTCTCCTGCTTTATCGTGGGCGACCAATTGAAAAAGGCTGCGACATTCTGGAGTGGAGTATTCGGGATGGGCATGGTCGTTGTATAAACGGGCACCATTGGTCAGAATCAGATCGCTCTTGATTTCGACATAGGACAGATTTCGCTGACGGTCAGCTTCCTGATGTTCCTGCTCGTCGGGATGTTCCTGTAAAGTTTTTGCGCGGAAGCCACGCTCGTCTTGGAGCGGATCCTCTCCGCTATAATCCCACATTGGTCGAAAATCATCCTGCCGATAGCTCTTAATCAATTCGACAGATTGGTTGACGGGATCAACGTGCTCCTCTGATTCTAGCGTGATTCCGTATTCAGTTTCGATTCCAAAAAGTCTTTGCATAAACGCTTCATCCTAAATCACACTACTCGCAGTTTTTCTACGAGTTGATTTCTCTGGACGGATTGGGGTTATTTTGACAACGTTCTCCGAATCATAATCGAGCAGCTTAAGCCAATCTTCGATGCTGTCTGTTGGGGGGAAGATGTCGTTCTCGCGATATTCTGCCAATGCGCCTTCCAACAGGTCTTCAACCCGAATCCCAACTGCGTCCTCGGTGCCTTCTATCGCACGTTTGATTGCGAACTCTTTTGCGCGTTGAACAATGGAATCGACAATAGCACCACTACATAGATCGCCACGGTACATAATATCGCGGCGACCACTTCGCAGGGCAACCTCTAAAAACTTGTTACTTTCATCTCGCTGGAACAGTTCATCGCAGACCTGATCAATAAGGTGAGAAACTGCTGCTTCCGTATCGCCGTTGTGGGCATCAAGGATTTCTGGATGGAGCGGTAAATCTGGTGTGAGATAAATGCGGAAAATCGCCCTCGATGCTTCTTTATCGGGACGGGTGACTTTAATCTTCCGATCAATTCGCCCGGGGCGTAAAATTGCAGGATCAATGAGATCCGGACGGTTCGTTGCAAGGATGATTACGACATCTTGTAAGGATTCAATCCCATCCATTTCGGCGCAGAACATCGGGACGACAGTGTTGGAAATGTTATGGGAACGGAATGAACGGCGCGTGCCTAAAATTGATTCTGCTTCATCGATGAATACGAAGGGCAGATAACCTTCTTTACTCTTCTCACGTGCTATCTGGAAGATTTCACGAACTTTACGTTCTGACTCGCCGAGCCACATATTCAAGATTTCGGGTCCCTTGATGTGCAGGAAGCACCCTTCCACCTCAGCTCCTTCCTCTTCGCTCAACCGTTGCGTCAAATTATGCGCCGTTGCTTTCCCGATGAGTGTTTTCCCACATCCCGGCGGACCGTGCAAGAGGAAACCTTTCGGGGGCGCGTATTGAAACGTCTCGAAAAGTTCCGGGTGTAGAATCGGAAGTTCGATGGTATCTTTGATGATCTGAATAGTCTCGTCCAGTCCACCCACTTTCGACCAAGGAAGGTCTGGCACGGCTTCGAGGTAGTAATCCTGTGCTTCTTGTACTTCTAAGCGTTCTAGTGCGATTTTGGAGTTCGGGTCCATGCGGATTTCGTCGCCGACTTTAAGTTTCGCATTGGCTAAATCGGTGGAGCGTTGTAAAACGATCGATTGCAATCCAGCAGGTTCACCGCCAACGCGCAGCCGACCGTCAGGCATCAAATCAACGATTTTCGCAATCGATCCAGAGGTGTTATATCCCAACTCGCCGACAATGACATAAGCATCATTAAGGAGTACGCTAAAACCGATCTTCAGTGCTGCGGCATCCAGTTGTGGGTCAATATTCGCATAGTATTCGGACCCGCCGATAATAACATGGGCGACCTCTTTTTTCGGCATTCCCAGTAGCGTTCCGATCCGATTCGCAGGAGAAGTCAACTTTTCGATTGTCTCCTGCATTTCAACGATGGCTTCTCTCGCCTCCTGAAAGGTCATTTCATCTTCCACAATCATCCGCCGAAGTTGAAACAACAGTGGTCGCCGGCGATCGTTCTCGTGGGTCGCATAAATGAGTCGATCCACTAACATCAGGGAACGAGGGGTGCCCACCTGATCATCGTCGTCCTCAATTTCGTCCTCGATGTCGTCGTCAAATAGTAGGAAATCTTCTTCTGGTATCGTCTCAGGCTGCTTTCTATCGTTCTGGTTACGCATTGAACCCTCCTCACACAGGATATTCAGTCGTATTGGATGGTATCTCAGAATTAATTTCTTTTGCCGTAGGAGAAGCGCGGGAAAATTTCCCTAAAAGAACGCCCCTAATATTTAGGGTATTCAGTTGCTAACATTTTCTTGAATTAACAGGCTTCGTGAGATTGTAACAGTCGCTGGAAAGAGAGTTGCGTCAGACCGGCGCCTGGACACCCAAGGCACATCGAGGAATGGGCGAGAAATGAGAAAGTGTTAGCTAGCAAAAGTATGGTGTCTATCAAATAGCTCTATCGTATAAGTGCATTTGTATTTTATCACATCAGTAGGCAAACATCAACACAAAAAGTAGCAAATCCTCATGGGAATATTGCTTAGACGTGGGAAATTTCTAACAAAAAAGCTGAATTAACTGTTCATCAAAATCTTCGCAGTAGAGCCCTTGTTCTTTAGAGTGGGGAGGAAACTGCGCCTCCTTCTTGTTGATTAAAAAGTGTTGATAGGGTATAATTTTCTTGTAACTTGATGACTTAGGAAAAACGCTCGTTTTTCGCTCCCCTCCCAACGTGATAGTTGGAAGGCGTTGTTTGTCTGAAGTTTAGCCCGGAAGTTGACGTGGCATGTCCTTGATACGCTGTGGGTGCTTCCAATCCCGAGCTGCTCGGGACGGTGGCGGGCGTGTAAAGTTACGAGCCGAGACCGAAAACCATGTAAGTCCCGGGACGGGCAACAAGCCCCGTCCTTCAGGGCGGGGTAGCTGACAATTATTGCCTTCCTTTCCTGATTTTAGTATAATGTGGCTTACAATTTTCCATTAAGAATAGGTCGCTACTGACTCAAATCCACCGCAGAGACACAAAGTACACAGAGAAAGGCGATAAAAAAGTCTTTTCTTTGCGGTCTCTACGTTAAATAAACCAATAACGACTTATTGCGTTGGTTCATGTAAGAAGTAAAGTGCAAAGCGCGAAGAGAAACCGAGTTTTGAAGTCCCGTGTAGTCCCGATCCTCGGGAACAAGTCGGCAAAAAAACTCGGTTTCTGTTGCACGATTTATTAACATGAGCGATTGCGTTTTCCATTTAATGAGGATGGGATACTACGGATGGCTATTAAGGATGTGACCATGGAAACGACAGAATACCGGCCTCGGATAAAAGACCTTCCTGAAGATGAGCGTCCGCTCGAAAGGCTTTTCAAATCTGGTCCGCAAGCACTCAAAACATCGGAATTGATTGCGATTATTATTCGGACCGGAACGGGAACCGCAACAGCTGTGCAAGTCGCAGAGCAGCTGCTTCAGAAGTACGATGGCAACTTGAAGCGGTTGGCAGATGATAACGAGATACAGATTGCAGAAGGTGTCAAAGGGATGGGTAAAGTGAAAGCAAGCCAACTGATGGCAGCTTTTGAATTGGGACGGCGGATGGCGGCGTTTCTGGAAGAAAAACCGCAGATTGGTTCTCCCGCCGATGTTGCCCGAATTGTGATGCCCTCGATGCGGGATCTGCAAAAAGAAGAACTTCATGTTCTCTGCCTCGACACAAAAAACAATGTAACCAAGCAGCGTCGTATCTTCGAGGGGAGCTTAAATGCAAGCATCATTCACTCCCGTGAGGTCTTTCGATTTGCAATAGAGCAAGCGGCGGCATCAATCATCCTTGTACATAACCATCCATCCGGTGATCCTGCGCCAAGCCCAGAGGATATTAATGCGACGCGGCAGTTAGTCAAGGCAGGGGAGTTGCTTGATATCCGGGTGACAGATCACGTTATTATCGGGGACGGCTGCTATATCAGCATGAAGGAAGAAGGAATAATTTCGTAACTCTGTATCACAAGCGTCCACAATTCACTATCAAATAGGAGATTCCAATATGTCCGAAGAGAAAGCGTACAAAGTTCGTGCGATTCACTGTAGCCACAAAGCTTCTCAGGAGGAGGTTTACGAAAGACTCAAGGCGATTACTGCTCCTCTGACGCGCTCATGGGAGAAGATCGAAAAAGCCCGCAAAATCGGTATCAAGGTGAACATGCAGATGCGTACGGATAATATCCGTCGCATTGGAGGACGACGGCAGGAGTTGGTTGACGACGATGTTCTCCGCGCATCGCTCCGTTTGCTGCGAGAGCGCAGCGACGCACATATCTTCGTGCTTGATACTAGCATGGTGCCGGCGGGGCAGCGTCCCGGCGACGATTTTAATATGCGCCCAATCTTTGAGGAGTTCGATATCCCTTATATTGAAGCCGGCGATCCGCCCTTTACGCAGTACAAGGTTCCCGGTGGCGGTGTGATGTTCTCCGAATACCAACTCTCTGCTTCGATTGGCGAAGCGGATGCCTTTGTCTCCATCGCTAAGATGAAAAACCACGCCTTTATGGGTATTACGCTGTGTCTGAAAAACCTTTTTGGTTTGCCGCCGGTGCAGCCCCACGGTCGGGTGAGAACCTACTTTCATCATGTCATCCGGCTGTCATACGTCCTACCTGACCTCGGCCTGATTACCCAACCTTGTCTCAATATCATTGACGGTTTGACGGGACAAGCGAGACGGGAGTGGGGTGGAGAAGGGCGTATCTGCGATGCGTTGATTGCCGGGGACCATGTGATTGCTACGGATGCCTGCGGTACTTACCTGATGGGCACCGACCCGCGCCTCGATTGGCCCAATCCACCTTACCGTCGCGATCGAAGCCCGATTGCAGTGGCTGCGGAGCACGGCTTTGGGACAGTGAATCTGGAGGAGATCGACTTTGACATGGGAGAGCTACAGCCTCCGCTTGCTGAGTTCGACTCAGAGGAGACGGATCCCAGCGAAAAAATCGCAAGCCTGCGTCAAACAGCGTCTCAGCAGGCTTTGTTTTATCGGGATAATCAAGAACGGTTAGTAGATCGTCACGCCGGTTCATTTATCTATCTGCAAGATGGGGAAGTCATCTGGAGCGGTCCGCGCCCGGATCAGGCGGGTGCTGTCCATCAACTCAGCGGCGAGCGAAAAGATCAGGCGGTATGGCTCAAACTGGTGGATCCAGAGGAGACAGAAGGAGAACGTATGCGCGTATACGAGCGGATTTTGGCGGCGTAAACGCGCTTGATATCTGCACGTGGCACCCCGATTAGAGTGCTGTATTTTCAACCTTATTAATAAGGAGCGGTATGTCCCAACAGAAACCCCATGTCCTGCTACTAATCAACGACGAACATCGTCCTGATGTTTTGCCGATTGAAGGCGACCAGCAGGTACGCACTCCCACGTTGGATCGATTTATCAACGAGGGGGTTTACTTTCGCAATGCGTACACGCCCTCGCCCATCTGCGTGCCGGCACGGCAGAGTTTTATCTCTGGGCTCTATCCACGCAACTGTGGCAGCCTCAACTTTGGAGATCCGATGCCTACCGAAGTCCGAACTATTCCGGGACATCTGGGTAACTATGGCTACTACTCATGCGCGGCGGGAAAGATGCACTTCGTTGGCAAAGATGTCATGCACGGTTGGCAGGAGCGGGTTGGTCGGGACATTGTGGGTGATAACGGCTACCCTTATCCAGCCGTTGATGATGAACATTCCGCCCAATTTCAACGAGAGCCGGGCACCGGTTCAAAACAGAACAAGGTTATCCAAGAGATTCGCGACGCCCAACCCGGAATGGGATACTGGATGCTCCACGACCAATACGCCGTAGATGGTGCGTTGTTGTTCCTTGAGGAGTATTTTGTGGACACCTCCTATGACCGGTACAAGCCGAATCCGCTGTGCATGGCGATGAGTCTGTGGTGTCCACACTATCCGTATCAATGTCCGCTAGACCTGTTTACCTATTACATGCAGCGTGTTGAGCCAATTATTGAGGAGCCGAACGATAAATTTGAGTGCAACGACTTCTTCAAGGTTCGTTTCGGTGAGGACGTAACCCATCGCCAAGCGCACCGTGCCACCGCCGCTTACTACGGCATGATCGACTGGATGGATCAGCAATTTGGTCGTGTAATCGAGAAACTCGAACACCTCAACGTTCTCGACGATTTTATCATCGTTTTCCTGTCGGATCACGGCGAGATGCTCGGCACGAAAGGGCTGTGGGAAAAACAGAGTTTTTTTGAGGCATCGGCGCGTGTGCCGTTTTCCATCTGGCATCCAAAACGATTTGGACGTGAGCCGCAGGTCATAGAACAAAATGTATCCTTAGTAGACCTGTTTCCGACGCTGTGCGATCTGGTTGACATTCCAACTCCTGACGAACTTGACGGACGCTCATTGCTGCCGCTTATCGAAGGACCCACCGATGACTGGCACAATACAGTCTACAGCGAACTCTGGCGCGTCCTAAACGGTCCGTCCGTGATGGTGAAGCAGGATAGCATGAAGTATTTCCGCTTTGATAATGGTGCCGGTTGGCCCGAACAGTTGTTCGATTTGTCGAGCGATCCCGATGAACGCAACAATCTGATTGACAACCCCGCCTATGCCGAAGCACTCACAGGGTTACGTGCCAAAGTTGATGCCTTGCCTCCACCACGACGCAAGGATGCGGACAATCGCTTTATTGACCCGTATCGTCCAATGGGTGGGGATTGACCTTATTACATTCTGCGTATATCAGATTTGATCGGATGAGAGAAGGATAACACATGCACAGACGCAGTTCCACCCTACAGATGCTCGGTTTTACTATCGTGCTGCTTTGTGCCGTGGCATTACTGTTGACGGGACTTGGTGTGTTCGGTGTTCCTGACGCGAATGACTTTCGGGACTGGGATAGCTACTATGAAAAACGTGATGCACTTTGGGCGGAATGGGATAGATTGTTCTGGGAGTCTCGCAAACTGCGTCAGGAGATTGAGCCGTTTATATCCCGTGATTTTGATGACCCTAACAGTTTTATTGAGACACCAGAGGAAAGAGCAGCCATGAAGGTACTAACAAACAAACTGAAGGGACAACTCTCCAAATCCAAGGCTTTGCAGAGAAAAACCAATAAATTGGATCGACAATATCCCCCTGAACTCGTCTCCAAATACGCAGGCTACCCCAGATATGATCGTTGATGACCGTTGGATATAGATGTGCAATGATGGGTTTCGCTTGGTAAGTCTTTGATTTACCTCCGCTCATTCCGAATTGTGCAATTACTTGCATACATGCAGAACTAACATACTGAGGTGAATTATGTCAGATTATTCAAAGACTTACCGCGTAGGGCTCGTTGGGAGTGGCGGCATTGCACGGGCACACGGCACCGCCTGCCAAGCACTTGATGGTGCGGACCTTACCGCTATCTGCGACGTTTCGCAGGACGCATTAGATCGTTATGGCGAACAGTTCGGTGTTCCGAACCGATACCTCAAGTTGGATGACATGCTTGAGGATGCAAACTTGGACATCGCCATTATCTGTAACTGGGGCGCGTACCACGCCGAGACAGGTATTCAGATTGCCAAGTCACAAAAGGTGCGAGCCATCCTGTGCGAGAAGCCGTTTACCAATAACGCGGCTGAAGCAAGGCAGATGGTCGCTGCGGCGAAAGAGAACGGCATCCTTCTCGCTGAAGCCTTCAAGTTCCGCCATCATCCGATGCACCTGAAAGCGAAGGAATTGGCGGATTCGGGCGCGATCGGTGACGTGCTGACACTTCGCAGTACGTTCTGTTCGGGCGGCAGCGGTGCCGGTCCCGAAACGCGAAAACCGGCGGACAACTGGCGTTTCAACAAGGCAAAGGGCGGCGGCAGCGTCTATGACCTCGCCTGTTACTGCATCCATCATGCGCGTTTTATCTTTGGTGCGGATCCGGCTCGAGTCTTTGCTTCTTCACAGCCGGGCTTAGAAGTTGACGACGCTATGTACATACTGATCGTCTTTCCGGATGACCGTACAGCACAGATTTCTGTTGGCTTCAATACAGCGAGTGCACAGTACGTTGAAATCTGTGGGAGCGAAGGCATGCTCCGAATAGAAATCGCTTGGAACAACGAGAATCGGTCTGTGGATTTAGAACACCGTACCCCTGATGGAACGGAACTCATCAACTTTGAACCGATCCATCAATTCACAAATCAGCTTGCCCACCTGTGCGACTGCCTTGAAACCGGTCAACCGCATCGAATACCGCCGGAGAACAGCATCAACCAGATGCGGACTATTGATGCCGTGTTTGAATCGGCGGCGATGGGCAAAGCGGTGGAAATGTAAAAGGAGGCATAAAGATGGAAGAAACGAAAACATTTAAGGGAGACGACAAGGGACGAAAACGGCGGGGATTGCCGGTTATCGATTGTGATGTGCATAACACCCTATCTTCAGAGACGGTGTTGTATCCGTATCTCTCCGAACGTTGGCGTCGGCATCATCAGATGTTGGGCGCACCTGACCGCATCGGGGGGTATGTCCCGCGCGGTATGCCCTACGGTGCGCGTTACGACGCTTGGACCCCATCCGGTCATCGTCCGGGCTCGGATTTAGACTTCCTCCGGGAACAGTTACTCGATTCGTGGGATATTGAGTATGGCATCCTGAACTGTTTGACGCCTGTCTGTGAGATGCCGAATCTGGAGTACGCTGCGGCCTTTGCACGGGCGGTTAACGATTGGCAGATCGATGAGTGGCTGGATCCAGAACCCCGGCTGCGGGCGTCGATGATAGTCGCCTGTGACGATGGTGCATTGGCATCACAGGAGATTGAGCGACTCGCTGGGGATTCGAGATTTGTCCAAGTGTTGCTCCTCGCCCGGACAATGGAGCCGTTGGGACGGCGTAAATACTGGCAGATGTACGAGGCTGCGGTGCGTCATGATCTGCCGATTGGGATTCACTTCACCGGTGTCGGTGTGGGTCCAATTACCGCTGTCGGTAAGCCTTCTCACTACATTGAAGACCACGCTGGCATGACGCAGGCATTTCAGACGCAGGTGACTAGTCTGGTTTGTGAGGGGGTTTTTGAGCATTTTCCCACGTTGAAGGTAATCTTAATTGAGGGTGGGTTTGCTTGGCTCCCACCGCTGATGTGGCGGCTTGACCGTGCGTGGAAGAAACTGCGCGATGAGGTGCCTTATCTCAAACGGTTGCCTTCAGAGTATGTCCGTGACCACTTCTGGATGACCACACAGCCGATCGAGGAACCGCCAAAACCGGAATACTTCCAACAGTTGCTTGAGCATATCAACGCGGATGAAAAGCTGATGTTTGCTACGGATTATCCCCATTGGGACTTTGATTCTCCTGATCGCACCCTGCCGACAAACCTTCCCCCGGGGTTGAAGCGGAACATCATGGCAGAGAATGCTCGCGCATTCTATCAGCTCTACTAAAGTTAGTACAATTTGTATCCAATTCATGTAGCGTTATCAAGGGTCTAGTGAATATTCGGCGAGTTAGTATCTTCAGAGATTGTTGCAGAAAATAATTATCCCTTGATTAAAGCACGCATATACTCAACCATCAACCCCTGTGTCCGCTTGACAGGACGATACCAATGAATGCTCAATACCCAGTACACCGACTCACTTGTTATCGAACTGCCCCGATTTTATCAGGGTGGCGTTGAATAGCAATTGCCTCAGGCAACTGGTCCCGAAACTCAGTTGCGTGAATCAATTGATGCTTTGCTGGGATTTGACCTGATATCAGGTCAAATCCGCAGTGCTGCTTGGCATCCCGAAGCGTATTCCCAATCAACCATCATTTGTACCGTGAATTGTCCAAACTTTAGTATCAGCTCTAGAAGGGAGACAAAAAAATCCTCTCATCTTTCATAGCCGGTCAGTTCAACATATCCACGACCACCGACCGCTGCACCACCAATCTGTCCGCGCACCCGCACGGCACCCTCCCAATACGTGAAACTCGCACGAAATTCTTGGTTCGGGATGAGCGGTTCGACCTGAAGAGTAATCTTTAATTCTGGAAAGGTTATTTGCCAACCGGAGGGATAGGTAGCACCGCTTTCCGTACTTGTCCACTGACGGGTGGGGGTCAATGTAAAGTCTGTCGTCCCGAGGCGCAACTGCCGACTGTCGGGGTATACCAAGGTGCCTCCAAACGTTTCTGGGTCGCACAACTGGTCTGACCGGCGCAGGCAGTACAACATCAGTGTGGTGCCATCTTCCAATTGTAAGCTGAACCAGTCCCAACCGACGAATCCTTCGGGGAGGAAACTGGTGCCGAACTCGTGGTCCATCCAGCTAATCCCGCTGACAGCTGCCGTTTTGCCGTTGATAGTAACCTCGCCGATGGTCTCCAACCCAACGAGACTATAGTAATAGGTCGCATTTCCTGACTCAGGACCCTTTTGGCTCAAGCCTCGGTCTCCGTGCAGTATCGGTGAAAGTGTCTGTCGTAGGTCGAGTGATAATCCAATCTGTGGTTCCGCTTCGATAAGATCGGAAGTTGAAGCAACGTGCAAACGCATCACGCCCGGCTCCACCCCTGTAGCAGACCAATCCTCCAACCAGACTTTGTAGGTTGGCTGCCCCATCGCTCCTGCCAATCCACCCGCTCCCCGACTCCTGCGCTCAAAGCAGAAATACTCATCGTTCGCTGCGTCCGTAACAGCAAAATGCCCCATGTAAACTTGGTTCGTGGCGAAATGTGAAATCCGCTCCGGCATTTGGGGCGTCAGTGCAAAGCGGAAAAAGGTCAACTGATAACCGAAAGCCTTCCCATCGTCGGTGCGCAGGTTGCCGGTATAATACCACCACTCAATTTGATACTCTGGATGTGCCCCGTGATCGCGTGGGAACTGAAACGTCATCGGTTCAAGCGCACGGGCGAACCCCTCATCGGCTTTGCTGCTCAATGTATCACTGACGCTGGTGGAATTTCGCTGCGCATCCGCGAAATTGGCACTTACAATTAGCACCAGAATTATAGCCCATAAACGAAAAATAAAGCTTGGTGCAGCGGATTCCAATTGGGTCGATTGTGTCGCCAATTCTGGTACATGCTCAAAGCTTTTTGTGTTTACAAAACCGATTAACTGATGTAATATGCGCATGTTAGATACATTTCGATCTTCCTCAGATTCTAAACCTTTGGAAGGCTTTATCCACAAACAAAACTCAATTGATGGGGAATAAAACCGTGATTTATGAAATACGAACCTACAACCTAAAAGTGGGTCAACTTCAGGAATATTGGGAACGCTTCGGCGAAAAACTACCGGCGCGTCAAGAATTATCGAAACTCGGTGGGCATTGGTACACTGAAGCGGGACCGTTGAATCAGATGGTCGCTATTTGGCCCTATGAAAGCCTTGAACAGCGGGCTGAAATCCGACGTGCTGCGGAAGCGGGACCGAATCCGATATGGCCCCCCGATACAAGCGATCTCATTGTGTCAATGGTATCTGAGATTTTCCTGCCAACCCCATTTATGACACCCTTGAGCGAAAGAGATATTGGACCCATATATGAGATGCGGATATACACCTATCCTGCGGAGGGGATGCCACAAGTGTTGGAGGCATGGGGTGCGGCCATTACCGAGCGCGAGAAGTTCTCGCCGTTGGCGGGCTGCTGGTACTCAGAGTTCGGTGGACTCAACAATTTTATCCACCTATGGGCGTATAGGAGTTTTGAAGAACGTCTGCGGATACGGGCGGAGACACGGGAGCAGGGAGTCTGGCCCCCCAAAGGCTCTGTTAGACCGATAACACAGGAGAGCAAGATCCTGCTTCCCGCACCTTTTTCGCCGATGCAGTAAACGTGAAACGTGATGTCCCGTTCCGAGGATCCCGATCTATCGGGACGTGAAACGTGAAAACCATTTTCATTGGTGCAGTTAGGCTAGGAAACCTGACCTACAAGGCTCAAAAAAAGAAAGTGCAAAGCACGAACAGAAACCGAGTTTTCAAGAAAAAACTCGGTTTCTGTTACACGATTTCTTAACATGAGCGAGAAACTTTTGCTGCGATTCACTAGTGAGAGTTCATTCCTGCGGCCTTACAGGCCGAATACGGTTGACCGCACAGTCAGTCGTAGCAAAGTTGATTTTCTAGGTCTTTGGCAAAAAAGAAATCGAGTCCGTGACCACAATATGCCAATTCTGTGTCCGCTCCAGGAAGTGCAGCGTATAGGTAAAAGGCAGGTTTTAGTTTGGCAAGAATATCGCTGCCGGAAGGCTCTTTTGGGGCCTCTACAACCTGTTTTCCATTTTTCAGGGATGATGTTTTCTCCGCGGTAAACCCGATGATTTCATAACTGCCGAAGTTCCCACCCTTGAATTTATCGGGAACCTTGATTTGGAATGTGCCCTTCTGTTTTCCACCGGTATCCACTTTCAGCCAACCGACTGGGCCCAGATATTCGGTCTTTTGATTCACTGTATCGTGTAACCACGCGAAAATCGCACGGCGGCCCTTGGGCATCTTCAACCCTTTATAGGTTCCCCGAAATTCGTTTGCTGCTTCATCGTATACGATAGTTCCTTTGGGGCTATTATCGTTCTTAAAATCGTAACCGTCTATAAGGAATCCACCGTACATCGGCTGGACTTGCTGATCTTTGCTTTCTTGGCTCTGAACAGCCCATGCCACGCAGCATATCACGGCAGCAAGGACCAATAGGAACAACATCTTCAGTTTCATTTTATCCTCCTTGAGTTTTGGGCAGGCGGGTTGTTCCGGCTGCCCTTCTGTTTCTGATAACCAGTATATTTGATATGAAACGAAAAATCAAGCCATTTTTGAACGCAAACTATATGGGTTTATCAACTTCACGGACGGTGGATACTTGCACAGTTCGTTTGATTAGCGGGACGCTTTTGACTGACAGTCATTTAGGCAAGCCCAAGCATTTATGCTTGGGTCCAAAGGGTTGATTTTTGTTGTGTTTTTGTGTGAAAAAAATGGTATAATTGTCTTGTCTTTCAGTGGGAGAATGTCGCACCGTCGCTTGGCGGTGTCTCCCCCACCCTACGACATAGGAATCAAAAGACAGAAAGACAATCCCATGTTAAAAACTCATAAAATCGCTTTAGATCCAAACAATGTCCAAGCGACACAGTGCGCTCAACATTGTGGATATGCTCGTGTTGCATACAATCACGCCTTAGCCGATTTTAAGCAAGGATTGGCCGAAGGCGATTGGCGTTCTCATATAGACCTCTGCCGTCGGTTCAATGGTATTAAACACGAGCAGTACGACTGGTGTGGTGAAATGTCACAAAACGCTTCAAAGCATGCGATTTATAACAATCTGAACAACGCCATAGGCAGATGGAAATCAGGACAGAATCGTTTTCCTAAGTTCAAGAAACGGTCACATGGTCAAAGTTACCAAGCAGATAGTGGTCGAGGGACAACCGCTGTTGTAGGTCGGCGGATTAAACTTCCCAAAATTGGTTGGGTCCGCATGTTTCAACCCCTACGCTTCCATGGCACAATCTGTAAGGTGGTTATATCCAAGACTGCACATCGTTGGTTCGCTTCTATTCTTGTAGATACCTTTTCGGGCGATCCTACACCTGAGATTAGGAGCTTTCCCGCAATTGGTGTTGATGTCGGAATCAGCCATTTGGCTGTCACGTCTGAAGGCCAATACTTTGAGAATCCGAAAGCGTTGAAGCGATACGAGCGGAAACTCAAACGGCTACAACAGCAATTTAGCCGTAAGGTCAAAGGTAGCCGTAACTGGCATAAGCTCAAAGACAAGATAGCCAAGTTACATTATCGCATCACCTGCACCCGTAGAGATGCCCACCACAAAGCAACGACGGCAATCGCTAATAGTGCAGAGCGGATAGGCATCGAATCGTTGAACGTATCAGGAATGCTAAACAATCATAGACTTGCAAAAGCACTGTCGGATGCAAGCCTATCAACGTTCCTCACGTTTTTGAAGGACAAAGCTGATAGAATCGGTGTAAAGATAGTTGAAGCCAATAGGTTTTTCCCGTCGAGTAAAACCTGTTCAGCGTGTGGTGCAGTGGACAGCGACTTATCCTTGTCCGATAGGACGTATCATTGCAGTGCTTGTGGTCACACCCAAGACAGGGACCTAAACGCTGCTATAAATCTCAAAAATCTCGCCGTGGAACACAGGGAGAGTATAAACGCTTGTGGAGATTCTGTAAGACCTCAGCAGTTGGGGCACGAATCGTCGAATCAAGAAGATAGCACAGAGCAACTGCTACTGTTCAGTCTATCATAAGAATCCCAATCCTTCAGGTTTGGGAGCAGTCAATTGTTCTCCCGAATTAATTCTGCTATTCTCTGTTAGAAGGAGGCTAGATCTATGAAAGTCTTAATGAGACAACGTGACCTTTCGGACGAGTATATCCAGTTTGCCGCACAGATTGGTGCCGACGGATTTGATATTCATAACGCCGAAAGCATCCCTGGATTGGTGGAACAGGGCTATCCAGATGTAGAACAACTGACGAAATTAAAAGAGAGAGTCAACGCCGCTGGACTTAACATCTACCGCGTCGCACCCGCCGAGCCGCAAAAATTTCTGACAGGCAAACCGGGCGGCGAAGAGGAACTCGATAATCTGTGTAAGTCACTGGAGATTTTTGGTCAAGTCGGGATCTCCTTTATGTCGATGCCCGTGCATCTAGCACAAACCCCGGAACATCGAGATGCGAATCCGGGATACCGGGGTGGATATACCAAACCCCTCCGAGGCGATTATACGTTCGGTGGATTTGATGTCGAACTGATGAAACAGAGTATCGTAGAGAAGCCGCTTGAACCGTTTTCTGTCGAAAAGCATTGGGAACGTTGCGTGCAGATGTATCAACGCCTTGTTCCACTCGCTGAAAAATTCGATGTAAAACTTATTATCCACCCATCGGATCCACCGCTGCCGGAGACCGAATTTTCACCGAAACGGTGGGCTGCTATCCTCGACGCCGTGCCAAGCGATTACAGCGGCTTGCTCTATTGCATCGGCACCTGCTACGAGTCGGGCGTAGACATCTTAGACAACATCCGCCATTTTGGAAAGAAAGGCAAAATCTTCCACACCCATTTCCGTAACGTGCAGGGAACGATCCCGACGGGCGGATATATGGAGGTTGCCCTCAACGATGGAGACATGAATATGTTCAAGATCCTTCAGACCCTAAAGGAGATTGGGTTTGATGGCGGATTACAGATTGATCACCTACCGAACTATATTGGCGATGCAGAGCAGCGGGCAGCTTCAGCCTATGCAGTGGCTTATGTCAGAGCTATGTTGAGAGCACTTGAGGCTTGAACGTGAAACATGATCACGGATATCACGGATTGACGCAGAGATTAAGAATAATGCGTAATACGTAAGATTTTACGCATTACGCATCACGTCCCTGTAAACGGGTGCTATGGCATTATGTTTACCTATAATCGCAAGAAAGGATAGCTAATGAATCGACCCCCAGAAACTTTTGTGAGTGTGCAGGAGGACCGCCTCCTCGCTTTTAGTACCGCCTGTTTTGAGAAGGCTGGACTGTCAAATGATCACGCAGCATTGATCAGTCGCCTGCTCGTCAACTCAGACATGCGTGGGGTGCGGAGTCACGGAACGCGAACAGTCAATGGTTACTGTAGCGGCTTTGAAACTGGAAGTATGAATCCTCAACCCAATATCCGCTTGGTTCACGAAACCCCGACAGCCGTCGTTTTGGACGGCGATGGAACGCTCGGCTACCTTCCGATGACCCGTGCAACTGAGGGGGCAATTGCCAAAGCGAAGGAGGTCGGGCTGGGCATGGGACTCGTGCGTCATATCGGGCATTACGGCTCGGCAGGGCACTACGCGCGGATGTGCGTGGAAGCGGGCTGTGTCGGCTTCTCCGTTCAAGGCTATCAGAATCTGGGTAATGCGGGTGGCAGTGATTCCAAACCGCAACTCGGCTATTTCGGCAATCCTCCCATCTGCTTTGCTATCCCCGGCGGAGATGAACCGTCAGTGATACTTGACGCAGCGACCAGCATTATGGCGGACTATCAGCGGGGAGAAGAGTATGACGCACTCCTTTCCCTCATTCCAGCTGCTTTTTTCAAGAGTGTGGGTTATACTGCGGTCGCAGGGCTCTTAGGTGGTGGGTTGACAGGATATACACTTCCTGACGATGAGGGTGTTAGCGAACGTTGGCCCGGTGGGGCACGGTTGGGCGGTATGGTTCTCGTCATCCATGTGGATGCTGTTGTGCCTGAAGTTGTCTTCCGTGCTGAAACTGATCGGATGGTCCGAGACGTGCGAGAGACATACGAACCGATGCCCGGCTATGACCGTGCGCTGCTGCCCGGCGGGATTGAGGAAGAGCGGGTTGAGATGCACCGTCGTAATGGCATCCGCTACGGTGAGATGGAACAGGAGTCAGCCCGTGAAGTCAGCGAACGCCTCGGTGTTTCGCTGCCGTGGGATTGATCGCGAAAAATAAACCAACAAGACGAGAGAACGAGAGGACGAGATGTCCCGGGGGCCAAAAGAATATTTAACGCAAGGACGCAAAGTCGCAAAGAAACCCTTTTTAAGATTTTTCTTGCGCCCTTGCTACCTCGCGTCTTTGCGTTAAAAAAGAGTAGATGCCGTTATCTCGTTTTTGCGTTGTTCTTGTTGGTATTAAGCCATTTTGATTAGGAGAGGAAAAACTTATGGAACCACTTCGTATTGGATTTATCGGTGCCGGTGGCTTTGCCAGACATACTATCTATCCGGCGTTGCACCTTGCCCCCGTTGCACTGCAAGCGGTTTGTGATATGGATGAAGCGAAAGCGAAAGATGCCGCGGGGAAGTTTGGCACGGGACGTTGGTACACAGATCACCATAAAATGTGGGAACAGGAGGATCTTGAGGCACTCATCATCTGTATGAGACCCGACCCACGTCAATCCCTCGTTCGTGAAGCCTTGGAAGCGGGTTATCACGTCTTTGTTCCCAAGCCGCCTGCCCCATCTTTGGCGGACGCCACGGAACTCGCAGAGACCGCTGATCAAACAGGCAAAACGTTGATGATCAACTTTCAGCGGCGGTTTAGCTTGGGTGTAAGCCGTGCTAAAGAGATTATGGCGCAGGAGTCCTTTGGTCAATTGACGCAACTTTTCTGCTCCTTCTGTAGCGGTGCCTATCCGACGGTGCAATGGTATCTTTTGGATTTTGCTATCCACCATTTTGATCTCGCACAGTACATCGCGGGTCCGGCGAAAGAGATCGCTGTGTTCCACAACGAGGTAGATGGACAAGGATCTTTCGCAGTCGCAGTCGAATTTGAGAACGGCGCGGTCGGAAACCTCCAACTGAATAGCCAACGGCTCTGGAGACGCAACTATGATCGGATTGAAATCACCGGTCAGGGGGAGTACATTGTCCTTGACGGACTGTGGGAGATTGCTCACTACGCCGAATCCGAGAATGTCTTCACGGATAACTTCAGCGACCAACGGAACGGCGAATTGACCGGTGATGGGCATAGCTTGACGGAATTCGTCAACGCTATCCGTGAAAACCGGGAGCCGATAGCGAGCATCAACGATTGTTTGAAGTCGATGCGGTTGTATGAAGCGGTTTTAGAGAGTCGAAAGGGAGTTATCACGTTGAATGATTGGTAGGGATTCGCTATGCCAACAAGACAACGAAGCCGGGGTTGAAAAATAGAGGTGATGTAATGAACCATACGATACTCTACAAACGAGAGGGATTTTACGGTGGTTTTCCTGTCCTAACCCATCTCCCCGATGGGCGGTTGACGGTCGGTATTCCGGTCGCGCCATTCCATGACCACTACGCGGTTGGTGATTGGTTGGTGCTGCTGTCGGAGGACGAAGGAGAAACATGGCAGCAGACCGATGATCCGACACTTCCCGACAACTGGCCCGGGACATCGCCACGCGAGAAATATGATCGGTTTGCCGCCGTGATGCCGGACGGGACGTATCTCTGTGCCGGCACAGTGGGTTGGCGGGCTTGTCCGGCAGAGCATCAGACGGACGTCGAAGCACAGGGGCTAGTTGTGCGTCCGCATCCAAGCGACAAGGACGCAATTTTGGTAGGTAGCAACAAGTTGTTCGTCCAGCGTTCGACTGACAAGGGAAACACATGGGAACGGGGTGAATGGACTGTGCCCGGCGTTGACCATATCACAGCATTTCCGCGTTCAGCGTGGCTGGCAGATGGAACGATCCTTGTCCCTGTCTACGGCTCCGACTCCGATGCCCAGTGGCGAACCTACATCTGGCGGTCAGCGGATGGAGGAGAGACGTGGCGTTGGTTGACTATGGGCTCTTATGTAACAGGAGTGGCTGGTAATGAGACGTCACTTCTGGAAGTTTCCCCCGGCTGTGTCCTCGCCCATACACGGACGGAGGGCAGCTACTTATTGGAGACTTGGTCGGATGACGGTGGACGGACGTGGTCGCAACCGTTGCGGACACCTATCTGGGGATATCCACCGCACCTGTTGAAACTCCGAGACGGACGGATATTGTGTTCGTTTGGATATCGCCGTGAACCGATGGGGGTGCGTGCGGTCCTGAGTCACGATGGCGGGGTTACGTGGGATATGGATAACGTCATTGTCCTGCGGGACGACGGTGGAACGCCCAGCGAATTCCGATCCGATACGGAGCGTGGGGGTGCTGATGTCGGCTATCCGATCTCTACCCAACTGTCCGATGGCAGCATTCTGACCGCGTATTACATCACGCTCGCCGATGGAGTAACGCACTCGGTGGCGACGCGCTGGGAGATTTAATAGATGAAAACGGGAAGACCAGAAAACGAGATAAAATCAACCGGAACCTGATTTGAAGGATGGAGACACTCACGATGTTAATTCAAGAACAGCTGCCTTGGACTCACATAGACGATGAGCATTTGAGCATATTCAAAGCCATCGGCGTGGACTATGTGACGATTAATGCGCCACCACCGGATCTCAAAGACGGGGTAGACCGCGCTGACTTCTGGAAGGAGATGAGTCGGCGAGTCGATTCCCACGGGATGAAGTTGGATAACGTGGGTATGAACTGTTGGGATGAGATTTCACTCGCCTTACCAGATCGGGACCAAAAGATTGAGGCATGGTGCACAATGATTCGGAACTTCGGTGCCGCAGGAATCCGAACCTTGGGTTACAACTTCAAACCCATCGGAAATTTCCGTACCACTTCAGCGGTTGGACGCGGCGGTGCCCACTATAGCACCTTTGATTATGATGAGTTCATGCAGGATCCGGCGGACGTTCCCGAAAAGTATATCTCCGAAGAGCAACTGCTGGATAATTTGCGCTATTTCCTTAGCCGTATCGTTCCGGTGGCTGAAGAAGCGGGTGTCAAACTCGCCATACATCCGGACGACCCACCCATTCCGGAACCGCTCGGCGGCGCAGCCCGAATTCTCTCGACCCTCGACCATTTCGAGCGCACGTTTAACACGGTTCCGAGCGAGATGAACGCTATGCTATTTTGTCAGGGCTGTGTTCGTGAAATGGGGGAAGATGTGCCTGCTGCCATCCGACGTATCGGTTCGCAGAACAAAATCGCCTACGTCCACTTTCGTAATATTCGAGGTACACCCAAGAGTTTCCAAGAGGTCTTCGTGGATGAGGGAGATGTGGATATGTATGAGGCGATGCAGACCTATCGAGAGGTCGGATTTGAAGGACCCTTCATGATGGACCACACCCCCAGTTTTCCGCAAGAGAACGCTCGATGGGCCGGTGTAGCTTTCGCCGTCGGTTACATCCGATCAATGATCCAAGCGGTCTATCGCTAAGAAGGCCAATGAAAGGTCAGTTAATATGAAAATAGATCCAATAACCCTCGCCGTGATTCGTGGCGGTCTAGAACAAATTGCGGACGAAATGGATGCCACCCTTGAACGGATGGCGTTCTCACCGGTAATTTCTGACGGTTTTGACCGAGCCAGCGGTATCTACGATAAAACTAACGGCGAGGTCATTATGCAGGGACCGCGCGGGCTGCCGAGTTTCATCTACGTCATGGAGTTTACCACCCGCTCGGTGATTGAGCGGATTAAGAACATTGAGCCGGGCGATATCTACATCGTAAACGATCCCTACTTAGGCGGTACACACTTGATGGATGTAAAGATGGTCAAGCCTGTTTTCTATAAAGGGAAACTGACCGCCTTCCTTGCCAATAGCGGACATTGGCCCGACATCGGGGGGCGGGTGCCCGGCGGATTCTCAAGCAAAGCCACGGAGATTTATCAGGAAGGACTTCGCCTTCCGCCGATACGGATTTTGAACAAGGGGAAACTGAACAGAGAGGTGCTTGACATTATCCTGCACAACGTGCGGGTGCCAGATGAACGGCAAGGCGATATTATCGCGCAGGTGACCGCCCTCAACCTTGGTGCTGAACGGTTGACCCGGCTGCTTGACCGCTATGGGGAGGAGACGGTCTTTGATGCTATAGCAGAGTTGAGTGAGCGTTCAGAACAGTTGATGCGAAGTCATATTGAGACCATTCCGGACGGAGTATACACATTTGAAGACTATATCGACAGCGATGGCGTGGAATGGAAGCCACTCACCATCCACATGGAGATGGAGGTAAAGGGGAGCGATGTCCATATTGACTTCTCCAAGAGCAGCCCGCCCTGTAAGGGACCGCTCAACAGCGTCCTCAGCACCACTATCGCCGGGGTCTACATCGGTTTTAAGCATATCTTCCCCGATGTCCCTATCAACGCGGGGTGTTTCGCCCCCTTCTCCTTTAATCTGCCCACCACAACTTTTATTAACGCTCAACTACCCCGTCCCGTGTCCGGATGTGCCTCCGAGGTCTGTCAGCGTATCATTGATGTGGTGTTGGGGGCACTCAGTCAGGCAATTCCCGACAAGAGCTACGCCGCCCCGATGGGGACAGTGACGAATCTCTCTGTGGGAGGCGAAGACCCAGAGAAGGGATATTACGTCTTCTATTCTTTCATCGGCGGTGGATACGGAGGAAATTACCTGACCGATGGGCTTATTAACGGCAATCCGACCATCGCCCTTGCCCGAACCCAAGCCTTAGAAATCTTTGAATCTCGTTACCCCGTTCTCTTTACCCAGTATGCCATACGGGAAGGGTCAGGAGGGGCAGGTATGCGTCGGGGCGGTCTCGGTGTAATCTTTGAATTTCAGATTCGGCGGGGCGAGGCAAGTGCCTCAATGCTGGGAGAGCGAGGACGTTTTGCTCCCTTTGGAATTCTAGGGGGAAAATCCGCAAAATCCGCAAAACACACTTTCATTCTCGAAGGAAAGGAATACACCCCACCCCACATCAGCAAAGATGAAGGGATTCCTATGTTGGCGGGTGATATCCTGCGACTGGAGACACCGGGAGGTGGGGGGTATGGTAACCCTATAGATCGTCCACCGGAATTAGTCCTACAGGATGTTAAACGTGGCTACTACGACAGGAAAACTGCGGAAGAAGCGTATGGCGTTCTAATTGTGGAAAATAATGGAGCGGTTGACATCGAAGGAACGACACAACTACGCGTCTCTCTCCGCGCTCAGCAATAAGATTACGTAAAAATGCCTACACTCGACAGCCAATCTCATATCCGATGGTTGCCCGCCGCTATCATCGTTGTCTTAACCATTCTGGCAATTATATTGCTTTGGAGTCTGGACGCACCACAGCGACAATGGCGGGTTCTTCATACAGTATTGGTCTTGATGCTTTCGTTTCTGTTGATACTGCTGTGGCTGCTCTTTTTCTCACGGCTGAGGTGGAAAGTCCGGCTACTTGCGTTTGGGGCGATTGTTCTGATTCTTCTCCTTTCAGCTGCTCTGTTTCGCGTAAAGGGATTTAGTGGGGACTTAGTGCCACTGCTGGAATGGCGTTGGAGTGGCAAGGCTGCTGAGTCTTTGATGGGGAGTGTCCCAACCGTCCCCCCTTTTCCCCCCGCAGGCGGGGGGATTAAGGGGGGGAAGGATTATCCGCAGTTTCTCGGACCACATCGTAATGGGACTGTTCAGGGGATAAAGTTAGCGCGGGATTGGTCAAAGCGTCCACCGCAGCTTTTGTGGCGACAACCCATCGGTGCGGGTTGGTCGGCTTTCGCTGTCGTCGGAAGTTCGGCGGTTACCCAAGAGCAGCGCGACGAATATGAAATGGTTGTCTGTTACGACCTGCATTCCGGGCAGGAGCGGTGGAGCCATAGCGATCATGATAGGTATGAAGCGACGCCTGCGGGCGTTGGCCCCCGCGCAACGCCAACAATCGTGGAAGATAGGGTATACACGCTAGGCGCGACAGGCATCCTTAATTGTCTGGACTTAGCAACCGGGGGGCGCGTTTGGTCAGAGGATATCCTCTATGACAACGATGCTGAGATCGCGTCGTGGGGAATAAGTGGGTCGCCGCTCGTTCTGGATGACCTTGTGGTGGTGAGCGCAGGAGGTGGAGCAGGCAAGTCTTTGGTCGCCTATCATAAGGATACGGGTGAGCGAATCTGGCGGGACGGTAGCAGTCCGGCTGGATATAGCTCGCCGCTCATTGCAACCCTTGCGGGTGTACCGCAAATCCTTATTTTTAATTATGGAAGCGTAGCTGCCCACGCCCCAAATGGAGGGCAAATCCTCTGGCAGCACCCTTGGCCCAGTGGCACCGAGTGCATTTCCCAACCGGTGCCGCTACCGGACGACCGCCTTTTCGTTTCAAGTGGCTACGGCATCGGCTGCAAGCTGTTCCAAATCGCGCACGATGAAGATAATCAATTGAAAGCTACACTCGTGTGGGAAACCCCTCGACTCAAAGCGAAATTCACAAACGTCATTCACCGAGACGGGTACATCTACGGGTTAGACGATGGTGTGCTTGTGTGCCTTGACCTTGCCGACGGGCAACGCAGGTGGAAACGTGGGCGCTACGGGCATGGTCAGGTAATATTGGTTGATGATCCCGATGAAATCAGGGATGAGAACGGTCTACTGCTTGTAAGTGCAGAGTCCGGCGATGTCCTCTTGGTTGAAGTCAATCCGAATGAGAGCAAAGAGCTGGCGCGTTTGCCGGCACTAGCGAGCAAAACATGGAATAACCCCGCACTCGCTGGTCAATATCTGCTTGTGAGGAACGATAGAGAGGCGGCGTGTTATGAGTTGCCTCTAGAATAACTTCCATCTATATTGGAAGCAGTGCTTTACAATCGGTGAAAATAGGTGAGGTATAGGAGTCAAACGATGACGCATAAAGTTCGTCTCAGTCTTTCAGAAACAAAAGGGATTCCCCCCGATAAATCGGGATGCAAGCACCGTCAAAACGTGCCCGTCACGCAAGGTGTTCCGTTGCCAAAAGGCGCATTGCACGATCTCGATTCGGTTTGGGTCGAAGATGGTGATGGTCAGCCGGTATCGGCGCAGTTTCGGACGCTGGGTCAATGGGAGGACGGGAGTCTGAAGTGGGTACTAACCGATTTCTCAGCGGACGTGCCAGCCGAAGGGCGAGCCGATTATGCTTTCTGCTATGGTCAAAAACCTGCATCAATTCCGTCAAATGGGACGATCCAAATCGAAGAGAGCGATGATTGCATTACCGTCTGTACGGGACTGCTGCAATTTGTTGTCAATCGCCGGCAGTTTTCGCTGATTGAATCTGCTGAATTGGGAGATGTGGATGCGGAGGGTAGATTCTTACCGGAGTGCGAAGTCGTCAGCGAGGATATCCCTTCTGGGGGTGAGGCGTGGGTGCGCATTTGCGAATCGTTTAACGACGCACAGGGAAAACGTTATATCTACGGGATGGGCGGCGACTGTCTGGCTTCCCTTGCAAAGGATGAGTACACCGTAGAACTGGAGGAAGTGGGTCCACTGCGGGTGGTCATCAAGTGCAGTGCGGCATTTGAGGCGGATATCCCTTTTCATCACTATGCGGGATACCGACCATTTCAGATGGTAACGCGGATTTACGCCTATGCCGGACAAACCCACCTCCGTATACTTCATACTGTGGTGGTGGCGTGTAACCCAAGAGAAACTGAGGTGGAGGAGATTGCCCTACGGGTGCCGGTTTCCTTGAAAAACGGCGTGCGCTTTCGGGCAGCATCGTTGCGACCAACCGAAGGCAGTCTCAATCCCGACGAAGCGATTATGTTGGGTCAACGATCCGATAACCAATTCCGGGTCGAACAGCAACGCGCGGGGCAGCGGCGAACCGTCGGCGAGGGTGAACGGACGGAAGGCTGGATGACAATTGAGGACGATCATGTGGGGGTGGGTGTCGGCTTGCGCTATATGCCCGAAGAGTATCCCAAGGCGTTGCGGGTGGCAGGAACTGGAGAAGGAATCGATGTTTTTCTCTGGAAAGATTTGGATGGTAAACGGCTCAGTTTCAAGCGATACGCAGAAGAAATGTCGTGGGGAGAGGGTGAGGGGGTCTACGCGGACGGCACCGGCACAGCGAAAACGAGCGAATTTTTCGTCTGTTTCTACAAAGCCTCGGAAAGAGATGACATTCCTGACCGGCTGCGAGGGCTGCTGACACCACCGCACGTTGCCGTCGATCCGGAATGGACGGCGCACTGCGAGGCAACCGGCGGGTTTGCTCCGGTTGACCCCAAACAATTCCCTGAATCCGAGCGGATGATGACCGGTTTTCTGGGCTGGCTGATCCGGAACATTCAACTTGGTCGCTGGTACGGATTTTTCGATTGGGGGGACGCGCTTGTCACATGGGAGCAAGAGGCAAACGATTGGCGGTTCTATGGCAGATGGGGCTGGTGCAACAGTGAATGGGACCCGCGGCACGGTGTATGGATTCAGTATCTGCGCACGGGGGAAGCGGATTATTTTCAGTTGGGTGAGTCCATGACACGACACTCCGCTGACGTGGATACGTGCCATTTCCATCCATTTCGCTCTTATATGGTCGGCGGCTGCTTTCGGCATAGCACAGATCATTTCGGCGATGAGCCTAGTGCATCGCACACCTTTGTGGATGGCTGGATGGATTACTACTATCTGACAGGCGATCTGCGGACTTATGAGGTGCTTCGGGAGGCTGGGGAGTTCTTTTTGCGTTACCGATGGACGGAGGACCCGACCTATAGTTTCAGTTTGCGGAGTATCGCCAATGTGCTTCGGGGGTTGCTTTACCTCTACGAAATCACCGGCGAATCGCGGTTCAAGGACCGAGCCGAAGTGGTCTACACCGTAATTGCCCGTGCTCAGAACGAAGATGGCAGTTGGCACAAGCGGTTTCAGGTCTCGACGCCGGACAGGCTGCCGAACCAGGGACCCTACGGCATGGCGACGGAAGGGACAACATTGGCGGTGGAGATGGGAACTACTCCACCTTTCACCAATGAAGAATTTTGGGAATTGAGAAGTGGCACTTTTAAGGAGATACCCTCCCCAAACTCGGAGCCTCCCATCCGCGTGTTACCGATGGAGGAGCAGAAGGGTTATCAGACCCACTATCTGATGGTTGGGTTGGAGCTATTCCACCGTACGACTGGACGGGATGATGTTGCGGAAGTTTACCGTCGTGCCGTGAACTGGTTTTGCGGCTATCCAGATCCTCTCAACGCTGAATTTGCGCTGCAACAACGTTATGGCGGCATCATCTGCCGGCACCTTGCCTATGCCTACCAGTTGACGGGAGAACGGAAATATCTGGAGATTGGACGGACAGTGCTTCGGCGGCTGATCGAAGATCAGGATTGGAGCGATGACCCGAAACGTCGGGGTGCAGTGGAGTTAAGCCCGATGACGGTGAGCCTGCTTTTCTTCGGCGTTCCATTTTTCCTTGAGAAACTGAGTGAAGCGGATATGGGGGAGTCAAATGAAAGTGGGCAGGTGAGAAAGTGAGCAGGTGAGAAAGTGAGCCAAGACAAAGACGTTTGCCCCGCTCTTTCCACTCTAACGCTTGTTGCACTGTTGGGGCTTTCTGTCATTCATTGGTACATTAGTTCGTTGGCCAATTGAACTGATGAAACCTATACATTGCGCTCCTCTGGAGCGCGGGCATCAAGGGTGTCGGCATTCTATAGACATATCGCTCCTCTGGAGCGAAAGACAGAGCACATCAACTTTAACGGAAAACCAATGGATTTTCGACGGATAGCAACTTCGATTATTCTATTCGCGAGCTAGAACGACGCGGGCACCTTCAGCCGAATGGATCTGTCTCACAGCCCCAGCTTTGAGCATCGCCAGGTCCTCGCCCGACAACTCAATCTCCAACCCATCAACGGTCAGGTTGATCGTTCCGCCGACAACCAGCCAGTGCTCATTGCAGGTCAAAGCTGCCTTGTCAACCCCCTCACCGGCATTGAATGTGACCGCTCGCCATTCACTTAACGGGCAACGTGACCCGCGGTTCGAGATGGGACCGGTGTTACTTTCGCCGGGAACGATAAACCCCGGAACGGTCGGGATCGGGGCCCCCGATTCCTCAACCAAGATGTGTATCGGTCGCTTCTGTCGCTCGAGTCGTGTCACGATGGCGTTGTTCTCATAGCCGGTAAACATCTGAAACCGATGCACGACGCCCATCGGCGTGTAGACCAGCGTATTAGGGGTAATCTCGAAGCGTTGGTCGTTTAGCCATACCTCGCCATGGCCCGCGGTGAACAGCCACAATTCGTCATTATCATGATAATGCGGCTCAACGCCTGTACCTATCCGTTGGTCGGGGAAGTGGCGGAAGGCACTGAGAGCTGTCCAATCTGGATAGATGTCTTGTTCCCAATAGATATTGTTCGAGTTTTCCGAACGGATCATGTAGTGTTGGTTTTCGATTATCATTTATCCCACCTTCGCGTTTTCTGGTTTTGTAGGAGTTGATTAACACACACTAGCGATATTCGAGGTGTACCTCAAGTTTCTCAATTAGAATTTGATGCCGGACCTCAGTGGGGCGTTCGGTCACTCGCACACCGGCGAGATTATCGCCGACCGCTAGAAACTTGGGCTGTACCGCAAACACCAGCCAACCTCCCTCGACCGTCGGTGTCCCTAAGAGGATATTGTTGACTCGCACCTCAATCTGATCTTCAGTCCCTTTAACCGCTGGAGTGTTCTGAAGAGTGCCGGGGTGACCGATAGTGGCTACAGTGACCGGCTGAAGTCGCTGGTCGTCCGGTAGATCGTCAGCCTCCGGATCGGACAGCAGCAGGCGGAGCGTAATTTGATCGACGCGATCAGTCTCCGCAGCCACATCATCGGCGACGGCGATTGTTAAGAGGGTGTCCACTACCCCATCGTTATCTAAGGATGCGGGCAGCTGCCCGAACATATTCGTGTTGAAATACATGAATCGTGGTGTGCTCCAATCCTCCGGATTGGGTATGACGGTCGTACCGTGACCCCCACCACGACGCTGCACGACAAAGATCTTGTTCTTATGTTTAAGGGAATCCGAGTCACCGATTTCTTGATATGCCTGACGTTGCGTCCCCCAACCCTTCTCTAGGTACATCTGACCGACGGTACGATCTGTTCCCTCTGGTGTTGCGTGAGCAAAGTTGAAGGTCTGGACACCATCTGCGCCCTGCTGATACCAATTCGCCGCCACACCCCGCATCACCTCTATGGGGGGGCACTGATAGCCGTCTGAGGCGTGATGGTCGTCGATGCACGGATAGAGTTTGATATTCGTTCCCTCCGTGATTCTGCGGAACGCCGGGATGTCCACATCAAACGATCGACACCCCATGACAAAGATATCCAGCAGTTCCTCCTGCGCCCACGTTTCGGCGTCGATACCATCAAAATGGCAACCTTCCAAGTTTTCGGGTATGCGTACCGCAAGCAGAAATGGACGCCCACGTTTGCGCCCAACCTCCAACAGCATTGCTCGTGTTGCACGTATGAAATCGGTGAGTCTATCGCGGTATTCCCACTGATGCCCCGGCGGCAGAACGGGGCAGACCCTCGCAAAGTCTAGTTCGATACCGTCGAAGTCGTAATTCTCAGCCGCCTCGCGGAGGATACTCAACTTGTATTCGTGGACTCCCTCGATGGCGAAGTTCCAATAACCGTTGGCGTTCCAAGTGTGGATAAGCCAGTCGGAGTGTGCCTCCTTCATCGGGATCTCTGCGACGGGACCCAAATCGTTGTCTGAACCGTTAATCCGGTAGGAAAAGAACGCTTCTATGCCCCGCTGCTTCGATGCCTTAAGAAACACCTGCACGATATTGATACCATCGTCCGCCCACTTTTTGAATCCGGGCGAATCGTAGAGCGGTAGGACTTCGCTCGGATAAGGTGCTTGATGCCCCTCACCCCAACTCCAGTAGATGCTGTCGATGTGCGTCCCCGGTTCGTCAGCGAACATAAACTTCCACTCGACCAACCGCTCGATCTCTTTTGTGGCGAATCTTGCGCCGTCCGACGAGATAACGTCAAAATTGACAATCACCCGCCGACGTCGGTTTATCGCATTGATGTGTTCTGAGGAAAGTTGTCTCTTCATTCGGACTCGGTCCCTTCTGCTATCGGAGTTGGAACGCATACAACTTCACTGACTGTCCCACGAACCGCAAGCGCACCGTTTGGCCTTTGATCCCTGAAAGATCACATTTACCGTCCCACGTTACTGTCTGGGATGTGCTGCTTCCACCGAGACGGTCTGCCTCCGCCTCCGTGAAACCTTTCAACGGCTGCAGCTCCCCGTCCAAGATTTCGACCTTGAGCCAGCCTCTAGCACTGCCGTCTATATTCACCTCTAGGTGATCCCCTTCAAGAGTGAAGGGAAGCGTGGTCAGCCAACCCTTCTGTCCACCGGCGTCTTGGGAGACAAAACCATCGAGACGCAGCAGAGCAGATCCGATTGCTGGACGGTATTCTTCGCTGGTGACCTTATCGTGGGGTTGATTATAACCGGTGTAGTAGAGCCGCAGTTCGTCACCGATGGGCAACACACCGACGCCCATATAGAGCATCATTGAGTCGAAAGCACCATCGGGACCAAGCCGCACAAACGGTTCGCGCCACCGTGTGAAATGTATCCCATCACGGCTGGTCGCAAGCTGTATATCTAGCGCGTCGGTGGTGTGATAGTAAGCGGCGGTAAAGATAAAGTATGCGTCGTCCGCTAAGGGATACTTCACCGCCGCCGTGTCGTAGAGACCACCACCCCACATATCGGCATCTTCGGGGTCATCGAAATCAGGCTCTAGGATCTTTTCTGGCTCGGGAAAATTCTCAAAGTCCGCGCTTTCTGACCGGGCGATAGCGCGGTAGTCAAAAGACCCTCGCTGTGCTCCATCCTCCACCCGCAGGTATTCGTTCCAGCGGACATACGCCACGTACTTCTGGATACGATCATCCCAAAAAGCCACATTCCTTGTATCTGTGTACCACGGCATAATCATCTTTTCACAGAGAGTCCAATGGATTCCGTCAGGCGAATACAAGCCACCGACACTACCATAATGCCATGTTTCCGGTGGGTTTTCGTCGTACCGGAACCGTGCTCCACCGCCATATACCGCTACGTAGTCATATTTACCGGCACCAAGAATGCACTTAAAACGCCGTTCGGGTTTGGCAGATGGGTCTTTGAAGATGCTTCCATGATTGAGGTCGAGGGAGATGATATTATTTTCCCGCGAGCCTTGGTACTCAATTAACCCTAGATTCGGACGTTCCCAGTGAATTCCATCTGTAGATGTGGCGTAGCAGTCTCGTGGAGTTCCGTCTTCCCCGTTGGCTGAGTACCACATTTTGTAGACGTCTTCGTCTAGCATCACCGTGGGATTGCTACAGCCGTGCGACTCCCACGGCTTTTCAGGTGCCAGCGCGGGCGTATTGTTCCGTGTGGCGGGGTTCATGGTGGTGACAAATCCCTCTTTAGTTTCAACAAGGGCGTCGTCGAAGAGGAGTTGTTTTGCTGTTCCCAAGGCTAAGGGCATGTGATGTCTCCTTATTGCAAACCAAGAATTAGATTCCAGAATATTCGTAGGGTCCCAAATCCGCATCCTGACCCCGATGAAAGTGCTTACCCATCAGGTACTTGACCTCTAACTCAACATCGCGAATATAGCTTTCAGGGATTATGTCCGGATCGCGTTTCAGCAGTGTAACTTCGAGCGTGTTGTCGCCGCGTTGGGGCCAATGCGCTTCGTCCAGTCGGTAGATAAACCAATAGCCCGATCCGGTGCGGTAGCGCGGCGCAGTCATCCGGTACATCTCGTTGAGTTTGCGTAGCAGTTCATCTGGCAAGTCTACCCCATTCAATCGGAAGCGGAGGCTATCGAGTTCTGTCGTGTTCATGATTCGCACACGGAGGAGGACTTCGTGGATGCGCCCAACTTGGTGCCAGCGTGGCAGGTCGTCGCTGATCTTAAATTTCACCTCAGTGGGACGGTCCACCGCCAATGCAGCCGGCAGTGACATGGCTATACCGGGTTCCGTAGGGGGTTTCGGATAGCGTCCCGTTTCCGTGGGAACGTAATAGTATTTGTCCTTAGATGCCATCACCTCTGGGTGGGGTAACTCCCGCAGCTTTTCGTAGAAGTCCGCCTGATAGGGCCAGTTCCCGAACCAGTGCGCTAAGTAGAGTCCATCCACTCCCTGCGCCCAGTAGTTACAAGCGGTGGCACGAACCATTTCAATGGAGGCTTCTCCCAATCGGTCAGAATCTACGTGGCTCTGAATGGCGGCATGAACCCGACAGTTCGTCCCTTCGGCTGCTTCGACCAGTGGACGGAAGTCAACTGTCGAATCCACCAATTCCGGCCCCGAAAACGTCTGCCCGATAACGACATCCACGATCCCCTGCTGCATCCAATCACGTACATCCATGCCTACTTCCAGACATCCTTCGAGACTGGCGGGGATACGAATCGCTAATTCGCGCCTTGCGCCGCTCCGCTTGACAGCTTCACAGACCCGCCGAATCCACGCGGTCATAATCTCGCGCCCGGCTTCGACTTCGTCCGGGTGAAAGTAATACGGCGTGTAGTTGAGTTGCAACTCAAAGCCATCAATAGGATAGTTGTTCAGGGTTTCCTCTATGAGGGCGAACCGTTCCTCGCGTACCTCTTCGTGTTTGAAGTCGAGGCAGGTGATTCCGGGGAAGTCAGCATCCAGATCGCCACGCGCACCAATCTCCAAGTGTGGGTTGTCAAAACGGAAGTTGGAGCAGCGCACGTCTTGGTCGCGGGGACCCCGTCCTTGCTGTACCAGAAGCGTGGGATAAATCAGCATCCCTTTCGCATGGGCACGGTCACAGGCGATGCGTAATGGATCTGTTCCTGACTCGATCAGGTGTTTGGCGTTCTGATGCGCTCGGTGAAAAACGAGATGGGGCCATTTTTCGACATTATGTCCCCAAAGTTCTCCAACTTTCGTATCGTGCAGGACAGTGCGCCCGTCCCCTAGGCAGAACATCAGTGCATCCACAGGTGTACCGACCAGTTCGTTGACCGCTGCCTCATACTCCTCTTTCTGCATCGGCGGCTCGTACATATAGATGAGCGGATGGCGTCCATCGTGATAAAACATGATGCGTGGTTGTGGCATGATAGTTTCCTTTCGAGTCCGTGGGTATCAATTGGAGGTTAGTGGGGACCAGATCGATTTGACGACATAGTCAGTCTGGGAACCGTGTCCCTTTTCGCGCTTCGGACATTACACGAATTGTTTCACGCGAGGTCGCCGGATCAACCGGCGGGGGCCCACCGTTGCGAATGGCGTCGTAAAGTTGGTCGTAAAACGATGGACCGGGAACCGCTTTGGCTTCCAGTTCCACTGTGTCGAATTCAATCTCATCGCCGCCCTCGATGCCATATTTGCGACCAGTTGCCAGAGGTCTGTCAATCGCTTCCAGTGGCGACAAATCGTCTTTCACGTACTGCAACACAGCCGTTCCCCCGCCTGTAACGGTCAGCGTGCCGTGTGTCCCCATGAGCGTCCACGAAGGCAGGGATGCCGCACAGGCACTTGTGAGTTCCAGATCAATCACCCGACCATTCTCGCCCCGCATGACCACTTTAAGGTGGTCTTCTGTATCGCCCGGCTGGAGGATTTGCTGGAGGTCGCCGAAGACATCCACGATGGGCGATTCCATGAGGAGGACGCACTGATCAACGACGTGTACGCCGTTGTTGTTGAGCAGTCCGCCGCCGTATTTCCGCAATGTCTGCCAGTCATTGCGACGACGATAACCGTAACCACCTGAACGGATGAAGAAGACATGCCCTAAGCGTTCGTCCTTCAACATCTGCTGGATAAAGACAAAATCTTCGCCCCAACGACGACTCTGATGGACAGTCAGAATCTTACCTGCATTCTCGGCGGCGACGAGCATACGGTCTGCGTCTTCCAAAGCGGTTGCCATCGGCTTTTCAGTCAAGACGTGTCGCCCGGTTTCAAGTGCAGTAATCGAGTGGTTCGCGTGGTCTGCCGATGCGGTCGCGACAACGATAAATTCAGCGTCGCAGCCCTTTAGTAGGGAAGCTAAGTCGTCGAACGACTGCGCGCCAGTTTCTTCCTGTGCTTGTTGTTGGCGGTCAGGGTCAGGGTCGGCAACAGCAACCACATCAAAGTCTTCGCGTGCCTGCATTGTGCGGACGTGGATATTCCAGCCGGCACGGCCTAGACCAATTACGGCAGCGCGAATGGGTGTAGATGAATTCATCCGGTGAACCCTCCTTCACTTGGGCTATACGAATTGGGGTTATTAATTTCCATTATGCCGGAAGCGGTACAGCCAACTGCATGACTGACCCTTCCCTTAGATGACAATTCGGGTTATCCGATACCCGTCTGTGGAATAATTGGCAGCATGATGTGAGAGGGATATTTCCGGCTGTGGTAAATGGTCTGTTCGGCGGTGATGACTTTCGCAGACATTCCCTGCTCATCTCCCGTATTGGGGTTTCGATCCCACATCGGAAAGTTGCTGCTCATAATATAGACGCGGATGCGGTGTCCTTTCTTAAAAACGTTGGCAGTCGCCATCAGATTGATGGTGTACTCCTCGACTTTTCCCGGCGTCAAGAGGCACGGCGGCTTCCAAATCGACTCACGGAACCGGGCGCGAATGATGCCTTCGGTGAGGTTATAGGCTCGACCGTCCGGGTAAACGTCGATCAACCGGGCGATGAAGTCCGTATCCTGTGCGGTGGACGCGGCGTAAAGTTTTACGACAATTGGACCGGTTACCTCCAGATCCTCCATCAGCGGTTCGCTCGTGAAAACTAGGACATCTTTCCGTATTTCGTTCGCTCGCTGATCGACGGGTCCCGCTCGGATGATGCCGGGCATGTGCGGTGCTGAGTGGTTTCCTCCGAGTGTCGGGACAGGGGTATCCGGATCGTAGACGTAGGCGGTTGAAGGTCTACCTTCGGGGACATCTGGACTCAGTCCTCCGTCTTTTGTTCCGCCGGCGTGGAGGTAGTACGGGGTGAATCTGGTCCGCGCTAGGGGCCATTCCTGTTCATCTTGCCACTGATTTATACCCATGACGAAAATTTTGACCTTCGGCTCATTTCGGATGCCGTTATCTTCGCCTTTGAGGACCGCATCCAGCCATCGAATTGCCAATCCAATTTCGTCTTTCCTCGCGTTTTCGCCGAAATCCCGATCTCCTACTACCATGTGACGGGTGTGTGTTGTCGGACTGATAGCGACGCGAATTTCATCCGTCGCGCCGAGTTTTGTGAGCTTCTCGAAATAGTCGAGGGTTGCGCCGGGATAATTGTCGTACCACCCGCCCATCAGATACACGGGAATCCGAATATTGTGGAGTTTGTCCCGTGTGCCGATTGCCTTCCAGAAATCGTCATAGGTGGAATGGGTAATATAGTCGTTGTAGAGTTTGTTGGGCGGGGTGCCGGCTACGGTGTCGAGGGTGATGAGTGGGAGGTGTCGATACCAGTTCCACCACCCGAAACGCGCCACTTTCCCTCTGCCCTCCGCGTTATAATCGTAGATACGGCGGGCGGTGTGGGCGAGTTGAATAGCGCCGTGGTCGCGGTACATGCGCTGCCAAGGATCAGGATTGACGTTTTGTAGAATAATCGCTTTGAGGTTTGGGTGACCCCTCGGTGCAACTAGCCATTGCGTGGCACCGTAGTAGGAACTGCCGTACATGGCGATGTTTCCGTTGCACCACGACTGCTGGCTAATCCAGGTGAGGGCGTCGTCCCCGTCTTGGGCATCGTCAAAAAACCGGTTGTCCATGCCGTGCGCGCCTTCGGAACCGATGTGTCCGCGGGTCGCTTGACTGACACAAATATATCCGGCGCGCACAAACCGATCGACATCGATCCATGAATCGGTGTCGTATCCTCGTATAAGGATGACGGACGATCGGTCAGGGCTGTATTTAGCGATTTTCGTCCGAAGCCTGACGCCGTCGCGCATCGGAACCATGATTTCTTGAACCACGATTCACTCCTCCCCGAAATCTATGGACGCACCGCATACCGTTGTACTGCATCCTCATCTAGCTCGATGCCCAACCCCGGTTTGTCCGGCACTACCGCATATCCATCTTGAACCAGAGGCTCGGCAAGCAGGCTGTGCTCGTGGACGAAGTTGCCACATAGGTCGCTGCCCAAGGTGCAGTTTGGGGTTGCAGCGGAAGCGTGGAGACGAAAAACATCGAAGATGCCAAGGTCAACATTGGAGGCTTGCCACACAGGAATACCGGCGGCATCTGCAATCCGTGCCATGTCCAAGAAGCCCCAGTCCGAAGGTGCGACATTAATCCCGTCCACAGCCTCCAGATATACCATTTCAATCACCTGACGTGGATTCTGCAGATGGGGCGCAATGATAATCGATGTCTCTTCCTTGAGCCGCCGATAATCTTCTATGTTATCCTTGGGGATTGGGTCTTCAAAGATAATATCGTACGCTTCGATTTCACGTGCCAACGCCAACGCCTGATCTACGGTGTGAAATCGGTGACCGGGATCTAGGACAATGCGCAGTGAGGGCGCAGCTTCGTGCATGGCGTGGACTCGGTCTGCCACGTTTTCGTCGTCTATGGTACATTTGATCTTGATGCCGTGAAAGCCCAATTCGGATGCTCGTTTGGCAGCGGCGGCGGACGCCTCCGGTCCCATCCGTCCGATCCAGTAATCAACGAGCACACGATCTTGGAATTTGCCACCGAAGATACGATACAATGGCAAACCGGTTGCTTTACCGATTAGATCCAGTAGGGCAATATTGTATCCACCGCCCCCTAGATTGCGCGGTTCAAAGTCGAGCGGATTCACCCCGATTAAATCTGGGGGTTGCTCCTTACGGTCCCCGAAATAGGGCCCGCTCATGCCGAGCCCGGTGATTCCTTCGTCCGTGTGAATACGCAGTACATCCTGTCTTCTTTCCCCAAGTGGTGTGGGATAAGATTCGCTGAACTCCTCGTATTCGGGCGGTGGCAGAATTCCGGGCAGAAATGGCACACAGACAACGGTGCGTTCCAGCTGCGTAATTTTCATCTGTTTCCTTCCTCAGCCGTTAGGAAAAACTGAAAGTGGGAAAGGGTGAAGGGGAGAAAGTGAGAAGATACTACTTTTCCCACTTTCTCCCCTTCTTACCTGCTCACCTGCTGCTTTTTTGCTCAATCATCCCAACGACTCGGATTGATTCCGGGTGCGTCGGTTGTCATTCCCTTTGGCTTATGTTCCAGCCCCCAAGTGCCTCCGGTAGTATTGAGGTTCTGCAAGAATGGCTTGGCTTGTTCCGGTGCAGCAGCGACCAATTCGGGATCCCACTCCTTCATCGGTTGGATCGGTCCCGCCCAAGCCGGTCGATAACCGAACTGGATCAGCTCCCTAGGCAACCTATCCGTATTCGGGTGCGTGGCATGGAACATAGTGCTTGGAATGACGACTGCCGATCCGGCTTTCAAACACAGGGTGAGTTCTTCCGGGTGGGACTTGTAGCGCACGTAAGGACTTGCTTGCGCGTGAAAGGAGAGATGGCTCCGCGGAATAAGCCGAAACGGCGCGCGTTTTGGGGTAAGGTCGTCGAGGTAGTAGAGAACCCGCAGCAACCGTGGGGAACTGCCTTCGTAGTCGAAGATCGATGAGCCGTGGGGTTGACCATCGGTGTGCACCGAGATTCCGGGCGAGCCGGGATTCGTGCGCTGAAAGAAGCCGCGCGTGAATACGATGTCAGGTCCCATCAGTGCTGAGAGAAACTCAATCGTCGGCGGATGCCCAATGAGTTCTGCTGTTGTGCGGCTGAACCATTGCGGTTGTATGGACGCTGTGGTTTGGTACTCGCTATAGGGTTTCGGGACCATGGGGGTATCAGTAAGTTCCGCTTTGAGTTTCGCGATGAGTTCCGCATCTAACATGTCGGGTAGCACAACGTAGCCTTCCACCTCAAAATGGCGGATTCGTTGTGCCATAGTGAATGAACTGAAGTCTGTCTCGTCAATGTTCGTGAAGTCAATGACTTCGTTGGAATCGATTTTAGGGATAATGGTCTCTTGTTCAGGGATAGTGGCTTCTTGCATGGGTTCCTCCTTGGCTTTTGAGTTCAAGAGTTCATTGGTTCATCATTTAACGCAAAGGCGCGAAGTTGCAAAGACGCAAAGTGAAGAGGAAAATTTGGTGAAATTAACCGCTGAGACGCAGGGAACGGAGAGAAAAAACATAAAAAATTCTGCGATAAAATCGTCTTATCTTCTCATTCTTTCATCATTCCGCCCTTGTATCATGGTGTCATCGCGTTTTATCGAAACCTTGTGAAGTCGAAGCGTTCTGGGAACGTCCGGTACGTACTTGATTGAAAGTTGGTCATGACCAAACAAAAATCTCGTCATCGTCCGGGGACATGGCAAAGAAGCTTGCTAGTACAGCCCGTGGTCGATCGCCTAGGACGAAAGGCACTTCGTGAAGGTTTTCGGAATAGAAAAAATAGAGGTCACCCGGCTCTAGCTGAACTTGCGTACGGGCGATACCTTGTTCAGCGACGTATTCCCGAAAGGTGCCTTTCTCGCGTGCCTCCTGCACAGCCTCCGACCACGTGCAGTTGTAGAGAAAGGGTTCACCACTCTCGCCCGCATCGCTAGAGTTTTGGAAACAGAGCACGCCGGCGAATTGATGTTGAAATCGAGAAACGGCATAATTGAACAGTTTCGATCGCTTGGCGACGGAATCGTAGTGGGGGCCGTGTCCCAACCCGTCGTGGTAGATACGGAAGATGGCTGGACCGTAGACGCTACCATCCGGTTCCCGTGCTGTCATCACATTCTTGTTCGGCGCGAGTTGTGACAAGGCTTCGTACATGGTCTTTACTGGATCATCGTATCCATCGAACAAGATCTTGAAAAGTTCATGGGTTTCGGCGGAATGGGCGAAGAAATTCTCGCGGTTGGCATTGTAGCGTCCCAAACTGGTGCCAATGTCCACACGATGGGGTTTCCCATCTCCTGTTTTGTGTGGATCGTACATCAGTCCGCGCTCATAGAATCGCTGTATAAGCCCCGCACAGTGGTTGGGGTTGTAAGCTTGCCGCAGGAGGACGGCTGGCATCTCACCGGCTGCAAGTGCCATGAGCGGCTGCGGATATTTTTTGAGTATGTCTGTTAAATCGCCCTCGACGGGGGGCCATGCTTGGTTTTCTGTCATGATTGGTTTGTTCCTCCAAAAGAAGGCTGTTCGTTAAAAGATGAAATAGCAGGTCGGGGGACGAATTATAAGGTTTTACCCAAGAACACCGTAAAATAGGTTGACAAAAAATACGTTTTGATATACCATTATGCCCCGAAATGCCCCATTATGACCCATCTAAACACATCTTATCTTACCACAAATTGAGGAAAAAATGTTCAACAAAGACAATATAATAGCGGGAATAGGCAGCGTAGTCGACCTATTCGGGACTCGAAGTTCCAACCGATATCGCAATTCTTCTGATGAGCATAAAGCCCCTTCTGACTATGATGCCCTGAAATCTGACTGGATTGCTATAGGAAACGATATGTCACAGGCCATGGAGTCATTTGTGTCACGTTACAAGGATACCATCAAAGATAGGGCGAGACTAGATGACTAACCAATCGACAGCACCTCAACCCAAACCCGATGATGAACCTCAAAAATCTGTGGCAATTCCTGAGAGCAAGGAAGAATTAGAAAAATTATTGGTAGCGGTTTATCAAGAATTCGCTGGTCCCATTCCCCCGCCTTCTATGATGAAACAGTATGAAGAAACCCTGCCGGGATCAGCAGATAGAATTCTTAAAATGGCGGAAAACCAAAGCGAACACAGACAATGGATGGAAAAGAAAGAATTATCTTTTGCCAATCGTGAAGTACATATCGGTCAAATGCTCGGTTTTTTTTATTGGTGCTATCGCTATAGTTACCGGGGTATACGCAGCCCTAAATGGAGCTCCGATTCCTGGTGGGTTCATTGGTACAGCCGGAGTCGTAGGTCTTGTATCCGTATTTGTTATTGGAAGTAACAGAAAACCTCCCAAAGAATAAACGAGCCATTCTGTTTTTCACAGAGATGACGAGAGATGACTGAACACTAAGATTACATCGCTTCAACATAACTGTGAAAGATTACTCCCACCCATCGCAGCGCAATCCCCACAACGATGTGAAAAATGCCAACCGCGCCAGCGGTTACTCTCCTTCCAATCCTCTTCTCCAAGATTTCATCAAAACACACCATCAATACTCAAGAGCGCGACGGTGCCGACGATTTGTAGAAAGCCTGTTGCATATAGAACGCTTGTTTCATCAATATAGGTATACTCGTTATAGCCGTTGGAGTGAGCCACCATAAACTGAAGTTGAAATGCCCTGCCGAGGTCGTAGCGCATCCCCGCACCCCAGCTAGAAATCCGTATCCTGAAGTCTAAAAGTCGGTCGTTGTTTGGATCGAGTGCCTTGTTGATGAAATTGTCTCGGGTCACATTGAGGTAAGCAAACGCTCCCGCCTCCCGATAGCTGTAGGGATTATGATTCTGAATCAGCGTAAAGTCGATCTGAATCTGGTCTTCCCATGACGTTTCGGTAGTTTCATCGTTTTGATTGAACGCGCCCCGGAAGTCCTCAAAATCGGGTGTCCGGAAAAGACTGGTATCGATCAACCTCAAGTAGGTCAGACCGTTGGAAATTGAGAATCGCAGGTCTTCGTTTATGTCATAGGTCAAAGAGACTTCCGCCCCGATCTGATTCCATCTAATTCGTTCATCAAAATCTGCTTTCGTTCCAAGGTTGGGATCCAGATCATCCTGATTGTCTATCTTGATGTCCTCAAAATCATAAATGTATCGCAGCTTTGTCTCTGTTTGGAACGCAGAGGATATCAGCGAAGAGGTGGGGGCGAACACCCTAAACTTCAAGGTTTCATTGTCAACGAAATAGAGATTACCGGTGTAGTCGATGGCTTTGAGATTCAGGTACGCTTGCTGTTCATTCTCACGTTGGAAACGAATCAAGATCTTCTCGGCGTAATCCCCGTCAGCGTAAAATCGCTGAACCCGTCGTACACGGGTGCGAAAGATGCGGTACGGGACATGCCCAAATTGAAATGGATGGTATTGCTGTCGGGGTAAATCGGAGGCGTAATCCTTTTTATACTTGGCTTGATCCGCGACGAGAACAGTTCCGTCGTCCAGTGCGATGAGATGGAAAGGCGATATAAACTGCCCGGCACGATCCCCGTACTCGCCAAATGAGAGTAAAAATTTTCCATTCCTGTCATATTTCAGGACACGATGCGCTGCCTCGTCTACGACGTAGAGGTTTCCCTCACGATCGACCGTCATATCCACAGCTTTGCTCAACTGTCCGGCACTGGGTTGGGATGTGGTAAAGGTCCCCGTAGGATTGCCGTCTGCGTCTAATTTATAAATATAGCCATCATCGAAGACGTAGATACGCCCCTCAGCATCGACCGTCAACAGGAGGGATCTCTGTGTATCCCCCTGTGGGATGATGAGTGCGTAGTTTCCTTCAGCGTCAAGTGCCGGCGCAGCGGCTTCGAGCGTCCCGATCCGTTTGCTTAAATCTTGCAGCGGATAACTCGCAACGAAATTCCCTTCCGGATCAAATCGATGAACACAAGGAGCATAGTTGAAGATGCGTGGGGATTCTGTGTCGTCCATCCCGATAGGATCGGGATTCAAAGCAACCTGCACAGTGATCCAATCCACGACATAAATTGTTCCGTCCATCCCAACGGCGATGTCCATCGGGTTGCTAAAAAGAAACTTATCGGGGTCGGTTCCCCGAATCTCAAGCAGGAAGCGTCCATCGGAATCAAGTTTTTGGATGCGGAGATTCTCGGTGTCCGCGATATAAATCCCGCCGTCCCGATCGAATGCGAAAGACATTTTCTTTGCGAATTCGCCCTCTCCCTCGCCTTTTCCTCCAAACTCCCGGATAAATTCAACTTCCTTGTGCGCATTGGCAAGGGGATATATCAGGAGACTTAAAATCAGTCCCCAAAATACCTTGCGAAATATTGCCAACTATTCACCCTCGCTTGTTCGTAGATCTTCTAGACTAACCGCTTCGGTTCCTACGTCTTTGATTTTATCCAAAACCGCGTTGATAAACTGTGGAGAATCTTCGGTGCTGTATTTCTTTGCCAACTCAATGGCTTCATTGATTGAAACGGCAGGCGGAATATCGATGAGATAGAGCAGTTCATAAGTGGTGCTCCGCAGCAGGCATCGGTCAACAACCGGCATACGATCGATTTTCCAATGGGTCGCTGCCGAGCGGATCGCCGGATCAATCGTGGCGAGATATTTCGTTGCGCCTTCTGCTAGCAAGTTTGCGAAGTTTTTAACGGTCTCCGGTGCAGCGTTTGTGTTCCAGAAACGCTCTTGGACGAGACGAATTGGATCTTTCGTGATTTCCGCCTGATACAGCATCTGAAGGGCAAGAATCCGGGATTGTGTGCGTGTATTTCTCATAATTATCCACCCGTGGGCAAATCAGACAAGCATGGCTCACTTTACCCACAAAACCTAATTGTAGCAGAGGCATTGGGCATTGTCAATAATATACCGCATTGAAAACTGTTTTGAGGACAGAAGCGTTTACATAAGGAACGGTTAAAGCTGCCCCTTGGGTACAACAGGCAGCCAAAAGAACTATGCTTTGCCTATAACCGAGTTTTCGCCAAAAACTCGGTTTCTCTATCCTCATGATGCTCCAAAGTTGATAATGGTCCCGATGGGGTCGGAAGATTCAAAACAACATATTACGATCACAAAAAAAGCGGTATCATGTCAGTGAAAAAGGGCATGATACCGCTTTTTGTGTAAATTTTAGACGCAGCCCTACCATTTGCTTTGAATCCCGAAGTTCAACATATAGGGCATTTTCGAGTCAATAATCCTCGTCCTCTGCGTCATTTGTTTAATGGGTGATTCAGGCAATTAACGCGGATAAAAGGGGTAAAGAATTAAAGATTCAAGGGGTTACTGAGACCTGGCACAACGAAAACCGAATTTTTCGCTCGTAAACAAGGGTTTCTTCCAGCGGCGAAAAGCGACACGCAGTCTCGAGTGTGCCCCCAAATTGCCCCACGAGCCACCGCGCAACACGCGATGAGTTGTAACACTTGTGAAATTGTTTATAATCCAATCTACACTGTTGGCACCGGAAAGGGGATTCTCACGCGGCGACATAGCATAGAAATCTTTATTGTACTCATCAAGACACCACTCGTACACATTGCCCGTCATGTCATACAGACCGTAACCGTTCGGTGGATACTCACCCACCGCCGTCGTATCCCCACCGGCGTTCGCCCTATCGCGATCAATGATATCGCCCCAGCCCCAACCGGGATCAGTGCCGGCATCATCGCCCCACGTATATTTTTTCCCCTCCAACCCGCCCCGCGCGGCATACTCCCACTCGGCCTCGGTAGGTAGTCGCTTGCCGACCCAACCGGCGTATGCCATCGCGGCATACCAACTCACATACACAACCGGGTGTTCCGCCTTCCCCTTGGGATAGTCATTTCCCCGTATTCCCCGCCAGAGTTTCAAGTAGTCCCCATCGTGAAACTTGCTATGAATCTGCTCTCTTTGCCATTGGGGATTGGCAAGGACGAAGGTCTGATACTCTAAATTGGTGACCTCGTGTTCGTCCATAAAGAACGCATCGACGTAGACGGTGTGCACCGGCTGTTCATTGTTTAGAGCCTCCGGGTCGGTGCCCCCCATCTGAAACTCGCCTGCGGGAATCGGCACCATGCCCTCCAGCGCAACGGGGTTTGAAGGGTCTGGAGGGGCAACAATCTCGACACTGATTTTGGAACTTGCAACCGCTGAGTTTACACCGTCACCCACATGAACAAGGACGGTAGCAGTTGTCGCCTCCGCAGGGACAGTCCATACCCCGGCTGCATCCACCGTCCCCTCGCTGACTTCCCATTTATAGGTCAACTTGTCGCCGTCTGGGTCATGGGCAACCACCTCCAATATGACCTTTTGACCGGCTTTGACCTCCTGCGGCACAATGACGCGATCAATAGTAGGCTGGCTATTGGTTATCTCTTCCATCCCATCACCACAACTCCCCAACAGTAAAGCTGTTGTGGCAATCACACTAAAATATAAACACCGCAGTGCATAAATCATTTTTGTCCTCTTGCTTTGAATCCCGAAGTGCAACATATAGGGTATTTTCGAGTCAATAATCCTCGTCCTCTGCGTCATTTGTTTAATGGGTGATTCAGGCAATTAACGCGGATAAAAGGGATAAAGAATTACAGATTCAAGGGGTTACTGAGACTTCGCACAACGAAAACCGAAGTAGTCGGTCGTAAACAAAGGTCTATTCCAACGGCGATGAGCGACGCGCAGACCCAGAGACCCGCTCCATTTCCACGAGCCACCGCGCAACACGCGATGAGTTGTAACACTTGTGAAATTGTTTATAATCCAATCTACACTGTTGGCACCGGAAAGCGGATTCTCACGCGGAGAGATAGAATAGAAATCTTTATTGTACTCATCAAGACACCACTCCCACACATTGCCCGTCATGTCATACAGACCGTAACCGTTCGGGGAATACTTACCCACCGCCGTCGTATCCCCAACAAGGCCGATGTTCGCCTTGTCCGCCTTGTCAAACTCAAGGACATCGCCCCAGGGAAACCTTTTACCGTCCAACCCACCCCGTGCGGCATACTCCCACTCCGCCTCGGTTGGAAGTCGCTTACTCACCCACTCCGCGTATGCGATCGCGGCATACCAACTCACATACACAACCGGGTGGTTCGCCTTCCCCTTGGGGTAGTCATTTCCCCGTATTCCCCGCCAGAGTTTCAAGTAGTCCCCATCGTGAAACTCGCTATCAATCTGCTCTCTTTGCCATTGGGGATTGGCAAGCAGGAACTTCTGATACTCTAAATTGGTGACCTCGTGTTCGTCCATAAAGAACGCATTGACGTAGACGGTGTGCACCGGCTGTTCATCGTTTTTAGCCATCGGGTCGTTGCTCCCCATCTGAAACTCACCTGCGGGAATCGAAACCATACCCTCCGGCACAATAGGCTTTAAAGGGTCTGGAGGGGCAACAACATCGACACTGATTTTGGAACTCGTAACCGCTGAGTTTACACCGTCACCCACACGAACAAGGACGGTAGCACTCGTCGCCTCCGCAGGGACAGTCCATACCCCGGCTGCATCCACCGTCCCCTCGCTGACTTCCCATTTATAGGTCAACTTGTCGCCGTCTGCGTCATGGGCAACTACCTCCAATTTGACCTTTTGGCCGGCTTTGACCTCCTGCGGCACAATGACGCGATCAATAGTAGGTTGGCTATTGGTTATCTCTTCCATCCCATCACCACAACTCCCCAACAGTAAAGCTGTTGTGGCAATCACACTAAAATATAAACGCCGCAGTGCATAAATCATTTTTGTCCTCCTTTTAACCAAAAGTTAAGTGAGGGGTGTGCATAAATATATCTCTTATTATGAACTATTTGAGCAATTTATGCAACACCGTATTCCAAAACAAGGTATCAAAAAACAAAATCACTAATATATTCCACAGTGAAACATTATGCACACTCCTCGGTTAAGTGGGGGTGCTCATAACTATTATTCCGATTATTGCCTCGATAAAATCGGGATTTCGCTGCGCTCAACTTTCTATTGATTCTGTGGGATAAGTTGTGAATTGGCAGTCGCTCCCCGATAAATCGGTTCCGACATTTCAAGTCCCATGGGGACTTAGAAACGCCGATCTCGTTCCGAGAGTTTTCAACCTACAGGAGAATTATAGTAGATTTTAGAATTAATTAGACACTCCCAATATACAGCTAACCCCCTAAATCCCCCTTATCAGGGGGACTTTGGAAACTTCGGAAAGACCCAAATTATTAGCAAATGTTTACTTATTTATAGACTTCACCATAAATACCCCTAATCAATGAAACTTTCGGTATTGTAATTACACTTTGTTGTGATATACTAAGCAATGGTGCTAGTCCCGATTGTGTTGGTTTCTGTTTTCGAGAAACCTTACACAATCGTGGATTCACGGTTTCGTTTGTCCCGACGAAGGTCAAGACAACGAAATCGGAATTTGTAACTGTTGATACGCTCTCAGGGTCAAAGAGCGAGAGTGAAACGTGAGAACAATTTGTTCATGGGTTCATTTATGAACGCTTGAACGATGTGGAAACGACACCTTACCAATGGATTTGGTATGACGAACTACGATAGGAGTTAGTGCGAAATGTCCGAAAGGCCCAATGTCTTGGTGATTATGACCGATCAGCAGAAAGCCACCGCCAGTCACCTCTACGGCAATATCTTTTGCGAGACTCCGTCCATGGAGCGATTGGCGGAGGAAGGGGTGCTCTTTGAACATGCCTTCACACCCCATCCGTTGTGCGTTCCAGCGCGAATTTCGCTCTGGACTTCGCAGTTCCCACATTCGCACGGCGGCAGACGCAATCAGACCCTGATGCCAGATGATGCGACCCATGCGTTCCAGTTCTGGAAGGATGCCGGATACCACACAGGCTTGATTGGCAAGAATCACTGTTTCGAGCGGGAGGAAGATTTAGCACTTTTCGATACTTGGTGCGAGATTGGTCACGGTTGGTTATCGGGGCACGCGGAGACCCGCGGAATGGAATGGTTTCGCCCAATCGAGGGGATTCAAGCTGCCCATGAACTGCGGCGAACAATGGTGCCCCAAAGCCCGCGCTTCGGTTACGCCACCTCCGATTTTCCGTTGGAGGACTATTCCACGGGGTTGATTGCGGGTCAGACTGTTCGTTTCCTAGAAGCCCATCAAGATGATCCGTTTGCGTTGTGGGTGTCGTTCCCAGATCCGCACGAGCCTTGGGTTGCGCCGGAGCAGTACGCTGCGCTGTTCCCACCGGAGAAAATCGATCTGCCCCCTTGGCGAGAGGACGAGTTTGATGAACGCGCACCTGAACGGAATCGCGTGCTGTATCAGATGCTAGGGGTGGGGGAGGATGCCCTTGAAGATGTCTATGGCGTTATGGGGGTCTATTACGGCATGGTACGCTTTATTGACGACGGTTTAGGACAGATTCTGGATGCGCTAGAACATCTCGGTCTGCGCGAAAACACTATAGTGGTGTTCTGCTCCGACCACGGGGATTTCATAGGCGAGCACCGGATGCAGTGCAAAGGCGGCGTCTTCTATGACTGCCTGACTCGCGTACCGCTGATTATCTCTTTGCCCGGTGAGATTGCTACTAATGTACGTGATAGTAGCATGGTAAATCTAATTGACATCGTGCCGACGCTGCTGGAACTTCAGGGGTTAGACATACCCCGCTCAATGCACGGCGAGGGACTTCCGACCGTAACCGCCGCTGAACCACGAGATGTAACGTTCTCCGAATACGGCTCTGGGGTACCTCCCTTCCGAATGACAGATTTAGAGAAACTACCGCAACCCTACGGCAGACGGGCGTTGATACAGTCCCTACAGTGGCGCGAAGCGGAGGGCAGACGCAAGATGGCGCGTACCCAATCGTGGAAGTATGTGCACGATCCGATGGGTGATCGGGACGAACTGTATGATCTGGAGAACGACCCGTGGGAACTAGAGAATGTGGTGGACAATCCTGCCCACCGGGAGATACTGGCAGACCTACGGTTACGTTTGGCGGACTGGAGCATTCGGACGGAGGATGCGAAGCCTGTGCTGTTGCCGGAAGAAGAACACATGAACCTTTAGTTGCCCCGATCTCATCGGGCTGGAGGTAAATTATGGACTTTATAAAATTCAGGACACCTTTGCCGGAGGAACTTATCCCGGAGTTGACCGCATTCTGGGAGGAAATTTTCGGCACCTCCTACGAGGACTTCAAGAGCATCTTCGCCGGCGACGAAACCGAAGACAATGAGGATATCCTCTACCTGATGCGGCAGGACGAAGACTTGGCGGGCACCTCCCATCTCACGGTTGGCAAAGCAGTGCCGCGATTGGGAGGATTGGGAGAGGTGGCGACGCCGACTGCGTTTCGTTGTCAGGGGATTGCTGCCGAGCTTTGCAAATCCGCTCTTGATGATTTTTGCAGACAGGGGGGCGAGGCGTTTTTTCTCGGTACAGGCAACCCTGCGGCGGCACGGATATATTATCGGTTCGGCTGGCGGAAACTCGCCGGTGCCAACGTGATGGCACTGATCGTATCCGGCAATTCGCCGGAGGCGTTTCTGGTGGACTATTTCAGGGAGGCGGAGGGGCAAATTATCATCATACCGGGAACGTCGGCACAACGGATCCCCATGATTCCGTTGATCGTTTGTCCGCACGACTGGCAGGTGCTAGACGCCAACGCAGGCATGTTTTCGACGCGCTATGCGGTACAGTCGTCCTGTATGGGATTATACCCGAAATACGATGTACTTGTCCAACAGCAGAGTGGCGCATGGTTTGGGGCACAGACGGATAGCGGTCATCTGATTGGATTGGCGACAGCGCGTCTCGATGAATTGGGTGTGTGTCATGTGGATGGTTTTACGCATCAACGTTGTTTGGACACTTGGCAGGATTTGATGCAGGCGGCAATGGACTGGGGCGCGGATCGTGGGGCGACGGAGTGGTGTGGAACGCTCTCGGTCGAAGATGAGGACAAACGGTCGTTGTTTGGGTCGTTGGGATTTGAGACCACTGGAGAGGGTGAGGCGTTTACGTTAGGGGAACGGCAAGTGTCATCGGTGCTGCTGAAGCGATCTGTGTGAGGGGTTTTGTTCCGACATATCGGGACCTACCTTCACCGCTTTGGATCTATCTGCGCTTAAAAATAGTTCGCAGTGAGTGAGAAAATCATCGCTCGCAGGGTAGGGGTTGGGTCTCCCAACCCGTTGGGCGAGGTTCCCTCGCCCCTACGAAACTAAGCCTCCCGATAAGTCGGGAGGCAAGTTGAAAACTCTCGGAACGGAGCACCTACCATTGACCTGACACGGTTTCCTGAATTATAGTGAGAATGTGTCGTTGAATAGTGGATTACGGAGGAAACCGAGTTTTCAAGAAAAAACTCGGTTTCAGGGCAAATAACTTTACCCAAAATGACTTTTCAAACAGGCTCTAAGTCCATGCAGTCTTTCTTGATATGTGATGTTCGTGCTGGTCACGACGGGGTGGAATCTCTATTCCTCTTAATTCGCGGATCAGCTCAACGAGTCCCTCGGTCGCCGCCTCCAAGAACTTTTCTCCTTTTTCCTTGGTGGCTTTGGTTGCATCGCCTAACACGCCACTTGCGGTCTGTGAACTCCAGTAAGGTATCAAACGCGCAGCCGACCCTTGGGGATGTGTACCTGCAGATCCGTTTTGAAACTCGGTGGCAGCGGTGATCTTTCATCAACCGCCCGACTCATATCGACCAAATCCGGCTTTAAGGCAAGATAGAGGGCGGTTTCATATTCTCCTCCATGTGATGTTCCACCATACTCAGAATCCCTGACCTCGGCACCTGCATCCTTAATTTTGCGTACGTCCCAGTGATTCACCGAGGCACAGAGGATTTTCCCTTCATATTCGATATTCGTCAACCGCGCTGCGAGATCGAGGGGAGAGGCGTTACTCCCGTGCCCGTTGACAATGAGGATTCGCTTGAAGCCGTGATGGACAAGGCTGCAACAGACATCTCTAACATACTTGATAAAGGTATCCCAACCGATGGTGAGCGTTCCGTGAAAATCCATGTGATGCGGGCTATAACCGTGCGGGACCGGCGGCGCAAGCACTGCCTCCGATGGGATACGCGCTACGGCGCGTTCACAGATGGCTGTGCAAAGTACGACATCCGTATCAACGGGGAGGTGGGGACCGTGGTCTTCATACGTCGCAACGGGGAGGACAGCGACACGATCCTGTTCGGCAGCCTCTTTGGTTTCGTACCAGATCATTTCAGCGAACCGATATTTCATCATTTTCTCCTTAGTTTCGGGGCTATGCCTTGGCGGCAGCCGCATCAGGTGCAAATTTCAACTTTTGGCGGGTTTGCGTAACACTGATAGTGGGATTCGACCTCCGCTTCCGGTGTGATGCCTTCATGAACGTAGGCACGGAATTGGAGACGGAAGTGGTCATGCGGCGGATGGTGGAGGATGCTCATCTGTTGCTGAACGGCGATCTCCCCGAAGAGTCCGGGATGTTCGATGTTTTCCGGATGATCAAACAACGCGAGTCCGTTCACGCCATCTCCGACAGTGCCGCCGAGGTCGCACCAACGTGCCCGTTGATGATGTACCTCTTTCCGGCCGATGAGTCCCTCCGAATTTTCGACATGCCCTTCGTCCGGTAGCTTCATGGATGGATTCAGCCGTGCCACGAGGAGAAATTGTCTGTCCCCAATGTCTAGCGGTGGTGTGGTTTGGTGGGTAACATCCAGAAAACGCCTCCCGTTATCAGCGTACCAAGCACGTGCTGTTCGGGTCTCGGTTAGGATCTGGTCGCCATTTCCCTTGACATAGATTAGGTCTTCCACAAATTCCGCGTACACAGGTCCAGCGGTGAGCCTGATGAACCGCTGGTGCAACATTTTCCCGCAGGGTCCGTAAGGTGGCTCATCCCAATCTGACCAGATGTTTGCGGATCCGCCTTCGCCGTGCCCACCGTAAGCGAGATAGAGTCCTGTGTGATGTGGGTGATCGCCGCCACCCGCTCCGCGCACAACCGTGCCGTGATTTCCGTGGAGGGGCCAGAAGTACGGCTTCCAAACACCCAAGAAATTGTATCGTGTGAACAACTGGTTATCGACGGTGATTAGAAGATGCGCCGGTTTCTGTTCGATACGGTAACGGTTGTTAGGTGGAAGATCGACGACGCGGATAGCGTACCATGCGGATTCTCCCGCTTGTAGGGAACTGGTGGTTTGCCAACTGAGTTCACGGGTTGTTGGCTCAAACTGAGCAGGGGTCTCCGTATCTAGCGGAGATCCATCCGCATCGGTTTGCGAAATGGCAAGCGTCGAAACTCCCTCCTGCCAATCGGGAAAGTGGTCTTTGGGGTTGAAAGGAAATCGGATGAGATCGTTTTTTCGGTCGATAGAGCCGGCATCGACTTTGATGATGACCGTGTTTGAATTGTGTCTCAATGATTTGCTCCTTGCGTGGTAAATTGTGGTGATAGGTATGATGAAACCTCATGTGGATAGATGGTATCACAGTCACTGATAGCGGTCAAGTTCAAACCGAGAAATTGGATTGACGGAGAGATTTAGCCCTTTTTACTGATATTAACAATACCAATCGCCTCCTGATTAAATTGGTACAAACTAAGTTGGAAATGACAACTCTGGAGACAGATTTATGGTATAATTCTCTGAACAAAAAAGTAGATGGCTTTATCTATCTCTACTACTAAAGTTTGTACAATTTTTAGGTGAAAAAAGGCAGAAAAGAGGTTATCCTTTCAGAAATCCATCACAATTTTGAAAGGGGAAGTTAATGCCCCTCATTTTCTGCCTCGTTGATATTTTAACGCAATTTCGTCCATTATTCAACCGTCAAAACTTCGCCCTGTTTTGTACCTTCATTGTCGGTCTCATCACGCACCGCCATCGTGCGACGTTGACGGGCATCTATCAAGCGGTTCGCCCAAAGGTCGGTTACGGTTCATTGGTGAAGTTCCTTTCCCGTGGCAAATGGGACAGCGATGCGGTTGCTCAACGTCTGATTAAGTTGCTACAACAGCGGTTTGACAACTGGGTCTACGTTTACGACGAGACCCGAGCGATAAAGACCGGCACCAAGCAATTTGGACTCCATTTCTTCAGAAATCATCGCTACCAAAAGCGCAACACCAATCAATCGAAGTTTCACTTCGGTCATCAATTTGGCGCGTTGGGGTTGCTTTGTACCACCGTGACAGAGACGATTCTGTTTCCGGTGTGGGTGAACCTGATATGTCCCAAGACCCATCGGGACAACAGTGGGTCGGTTCTGAAGCGGATTTGTTCCCAAATCCCGCCTGGACTGATTATCTTTGACCGGGGATTCAATAGACGGAAAGTGTTTGAAGCCGTCCTTAGCGCAGGACATCATCTGTTATGTCGCGCCAAGTCCAATGCGGTCTTTTATCTGTTACCTACGGTCTGCAAGCGACCCAAACCCGGACGCCCAAAGACATACGGTAAACGCATCCATCTTCGGCATCTGCGGTATAAAGCTATTGATATTGACAACAAACGGTGTTCAGTCGCATCTAAGGTCGTTCGGACAAAAATGTGTCCCACTCAAGTCCGATTGGTGGTGATGCGAACCCGACATAAAAAATCAAAGCCGTTTCGATATTTCTGTGTCTACACCACTGACTTGACACTTGACCTATGTCAGATTGTTCGATACTATCGGCAACGATGGTTGATTGAGACCGCTTTTCGAGATGCCAAGCAACACTTCGGGTTTGACAAGTACCGAGTCAAATCTCGGAAAAGCATCAACCGATTGGTACAACTCAGTTTCGTCGCAACTTGCATCACACAATTGATATTCAATGCCACTTCTGCTATGGGCTGTTCGATAACAGTCCAGCAGGTGTGCAAAACTTTGGGCATCAATTGGTATCGACCCACTAAGTTGACACGCGGGTTGATGGTTCAATATCTATGTGCTTTTATTGAGGGGAGATTATTTTCGCAGACTAACTCCGATGATTACAACTCGAACGATATTCAACAGACCCTTGATTAAAGCACGCATATACTCAACCATCAACCCCTGTGTCCGCTTGACAGGACGATACCAATGAATGCTCAATACCCAGTACACCGACTCACTTGTTATCGAACTGCCCCGATTTTATCAGGGTGGCGTTGAATAGCAATTGCCTCAGGCAACTGGTCCCGAAACTCAGTTGCGTGAATCAATTGATGCTTTGCTGGGATTTGACCTGATATCAGGTCAAATCCGCAGTGCTGCTTGGCATCCCGAAGCGTATTCCCAATCAACCATCATTTGTACCGTGAATTGTCCAAACTTTAGTAACTTTAGTATCTCTACTAAATACTCTCGAAAAATCGATAAGGAGACTGAATACAGAATGGAAGTGTTATCTCAAGCTTGGAATTTTTTTGTTAATCTGAGTCAAACCGAACATCGTGGATTATTGTTAAGCATTACAACCATCGCTACGTTGCTATTAGTCAAAGCCGCTTTGACATATCCTCTGAAAGCGTATGTCTATAAACGGGCATTAAAAAAAGCAAACGCCGATAATTTCATGCTGACCTGGACGTTTGTCTGGATTATTATCATTGTGATTTTCGGTGTTATCAGCCTTAGCGGTTCAATCCAGGCACTTGGTATTTCCGCAGGTTTTCTGGGAATGATTGTCGGTTGGTCGTTACAAGCGCCTGTAACTGGGGTTGCTGCATGGCTAATGCTGATCCTGAAACGTCCTTTTAGAATTGGTCAACGGGTCATTATTGCTGGTATAAAGGGGGATGTAGAAGATATTACACTCACCCATGTGATCTTAAATCAGGTTGGGGGCACTGTTGCCGGCGAGGAACGTTCCGGTCGTGGGATACTGATCCCCAACGCAATCCTTTTCAGTCAAACGATTACGAACTATACCTTCGACGTGGAGTATATCCTTAGTGAGGTGCCGGTACGTATAACATTCGAGTCCGATTGGGATGAAGCGGAAAAGATTTTAGTTGATGCAGCGAAACAGGTAACGGAGGATACTATCAAGGCAACTGGTGAGGAGCCGTACATCAGAGCCGAGCTATTTGATGCGGGTGTGTTAATGCGTTTGCGCTATAAGACAACCCCTGAAGATTATGCAAAAAATGTAAGCGATATTGTGAGAATCATCCATAAGGGATTCAGCAAAAATGACAAGGTGGAATTCTGTTATCCACACTCCGAGGTGCTCTACTCGTTGAAAAATCCTCCACCTGTTGTAACTTCAGGGGAACCGCCTACAGCTTTTTCTACACCTCCACAAGAAGGAGAGATCCGATGAACCTGAATCTACCGAAGGTTGCCGTGCCGGACCGGGTGAGCCTAGTCCAACAGATGAAAGTGAACGAGCGAACGACCATTGCGAACTTGGAAGGTCCGGGCTGCATACGGCACATCTGGGGGACAGCGGGGCGCGAGGGGAACGGACGTCAGGTTATCATCCGCATCTATTTCGACGAGGAACCTGTGCCCTATATCGAGGCACCGTTTGGAGACTTTTTTGGGGTGATGCATGGACTTCCTTGGTATCCGGTGAACAATCGCTATCTATCTGTGCAAAGTTTCAGCGGTTACAATTGTTATTTTGACATGCCTTTTGCCCAATCTGCCCGAATCGAGATGGAGTGTGGTGTGGGAGACAGCTCGATTATTATGTTCGTGAACTGGCACCGCTTTCCGGATCAAGAACTTGAAGAACCACGCCGTTTCTGCGCCCGTTGGCGGCGCGAGGCACCGACGGAACGGTACGGAGAGGACTTCCTGCTGCTAGACGCGGACGGACCGGGTCAACTAGTCGGGTTTGTCTACGGTGTGCGGCTTTACGATGATACCGATCGTTGGAGCCACGGCGGGGGAGATAACATCTACATAGACGGCGATGGCGATCACCCCGCCTACCTTCGGGGGATTGGGGGCGAAGATACATTCGGCTCATCGTACGGCGGGGCGTTGCATACTCCTGAGACACATCTCTACACGGGTTTGCCCTACTATACGCACGCCGATGTCGGTCAAGCCCGACCGGCGCAGCGATTGGTGGGTTACCGGTTCTTTGAGCGGGACAGTATTGAGTTCAGGAAATCGATACACGTGCGGTTCGGTGCGATGCAAAATGACATCTGTGCGACATCGTACTGGTATCAGGAGGGACCGGTACGTCCCTTTTTTGAGATGCCGGACTGGCATCTGCTCCAACCCGCCGAGCGATTTGAGCCGCCGTGGGGCGAGTTGCCTAGAGGAACCTGCGATCTGCCACTGCCGGATGGTGGAAGTTGGTGGGTGTGCGGACCGTTCTGGAATCGTGAAGAGCGTGCCATGGAAGCAGATCTGGATGCGGAGACCGACTTCAACCCCGAAGCAATTTTCGATGGTATGCACGACGAGGAATCTCCTTGGCTGACGGAGGGATCCCGTGAACTCGGCAGGGATGTTGCTCGCTGGAAAAAACGGTGCGCGCTGCGTGGGTTCGTAGATTTCAATCACGTCTTTCGTCCCCACATACCAGGGACACCGAGCAACAGTCGGGATGCCGCGGCTATCGCAAGATGTATTCTAGAAGTGACAGAGGACACGACAGCAAGCCTCTACTTGGCGTGGGATGACCGGCTGATTCTCCGGGTGAATGCGGAGGATTCAATCGATCTGGGACATCACGATGCCTTCCGGTCCCAAACGATTGAAGTCGATCTGAAAAAGGGTCGGAACGTGATTGTCCTCAAATTGAGTAATACGCTGGGATCTAACTACTGCGGTTGGACATTTGCGTTTCGCGCCACTCTGCCTGATGGCAGCGTTCTAATCCCCCGTGCGGAATAGCCGAAAGTGAGGTTGACACATGAACAATAGCGAAGGGTTGCATTGGTCGTTTGATTACAACTATGGTGCACAAAATCCCCAGTTCACACAGCAATTGGTCGAAACGTTCCTCGGATTTTATGCGGAACCCAAAACGGATCGAATAGGTGCCGAAGTGGTCGGGCATGTTTACGATATACTTCCAAATTACTGGCGTGGCTACGCGATAAGAGAGCACCTGCAAAATAACCTAAGTCTCGGCGAGGCGGTTATCAGACGGCAGCAAGCTGACGATGCGCGCTGGCACTACACGATTCAATGTACTAATGCAACAAGCGGTGAGGACCTCCAACTCCGCTTTCATACTGCTAACGATCTGTATCGATCGCTCGCGGATAAGTGGTACATCCAGACACAGAACAGCTGTCAGGACAGATATTCTACACTCGCCTGTGAGGGTCAGCGCGTTGCCGACGAGATTCGACTGACCGTCAACCACGCTGAGATTACCGTTGGTCTGATGCAGAAAGGGACACCGTTCACCTGCAACTGGGCACTGTTTGATGTGATTCCTGCGCTCAGTGGGGCGATTCAGGGGTCGGGGGAAGTCGTGGAAATGGCTGTCCTAGAAGACCTTGAGAAGCTGAGACCTATGAACCGCATCGGCTTCCTTGAATCGATCAAGATGCACGATACGCAACTCGACGGCTATTACCTGTACGGAGAAGGACTTCTTCCGTCCTACTGGTGGATTGATATGCACGGCAACGTGGCAATTTTTGCCAACTTCTTCCAAACCCTTGTGCTTAAAGAGATAGTGGGAGGCAGCGCATGAACAAACGACCGAATATCCTCTTTATCAATACAGATCAGCAATCTTGGAACGCCGTTTCTGCCTATGGAAATCCATACATACACACGCCGAACATTGACCGTCTCCACCGAAACGGTACGTCTTTCATGCGTTCTTACTGTAGTGATCCGGTATGCGCTGCTGCACGATCAAGTTGGGCGACAGGACTTTACACTTCAGAGACAGGTATACCTTTTAACGGTGGACATCTGCATGAGGACATTCAGGATATTGGGCAAACTCTGAATGCCAATGGATATAAGGCTTTCCATTGTGGAAAGTGGCATGTGCCGGGTAGAAATGTGCGTGAAAGTTTCCACACCCTGTATTATGGGGAGCGTGACATCGGTGCGGGCGGTGGGGAGTATTACGATTCAGCTTCTACCCACGCTGTAATAGATTTTCTGACAACCTACGACGGTAGCACGCCATTCTATCTACAAATTGGCTACGTCAATCCGCACGATGTGTGTGAGTATCTGCATAACCACGAAGAAAAGAGCGTCCCAAATCCGTTGCAGCAGGGGCTCATCGCTGAAGAAGAATTACCGCCGCTGCCCGAAAACTTCCATTACGATGAAAGCGAAACTGTGCTACAGCAGGTCTGCCGTAGAACCGATGACGCGCTCATCCACTCGGCAATTCTGAATGGAGTGCGCGATTGGGACGAGTTCCATTGGCGGTATCTTATCTGGAATTATTATCGATTCATCGAAAAGGTTGATGCGGAGATTGGTATCGTGCTCAACATACTTCAACAGACACCTTTCTGTGACGACACGGTTATCGTCTTCAGTGCAGACCACGGCGAAGCGTGTGGAAGTCATCAGATGTTCCAGAAGTTCACGCTGTACGAGGAAAGCATTCGTGTCCCGTTCATCGTTGCTTGCTTGGGGGACGGTGTGCCGGTGCAGAAAGACCGTTTCGATAGAGCGCATTTTATCTCTGGCGTAGATCTGGTCCCCACAGTTTATGACTATGCTGGTATAGATGCACCGGAAGCGGCACAGGTCAATCGAGGTGAAATCCCAAGAATCGGAGGCATGAGTGTACGTCCGCTTGCAGAAGGTGACGAAATACCTTGGCGTGAATACGCTTATGTGGAAAGCAACTACTGGGGACGGGCGGTTGTTGGGGACAGATATAAATATGTTACGGAGTATAAGCCTACTGACCCGGAGGATTTCCGTCCACCGGGACCGGATACATCGCGTCTTGGACGTGCGCAGCTTTTCGACCTACAAGCGGATCAGTGGGAAACGCGGAATTTGGCGAGTCAGGCAGGATACGAAAATGTAATAGATTCGTGTCGCGTAGACCTGCTTGCCCACGAAGCCAAGCTGAACCGAAGGCAGATTGAGCATCCGAATCCACGCCGCGTCATATTGAGTTGGGGGGAACGTCTGCGAGCTCACTGGGAAGGTGTATCCGCGTCCTAAAAGTTCTTGCGGAGGCACTCGGGTGTGCTGACATTAGACTTGGAATCGTGGGTCATTCTGCCGAAACAACGAAACCACTCCCCCCATCAACCACACGGATTTCGAGCGCATTCCCATAACGCAGCAGACCGTAACTCAATCGTGTCAGAAAAAAAATTCGCGTTGCGACTCTTAGAAACGATAGCGGTTTTTGAAGCGAATCCCTCCATCTTTTCTTGCCAAAGGTGGGGAGCACGATTGAAGCCACATGAACAGAAACGCAAGCAAACATATCCAAGGCGAACGCAAGGAGAAAGAGAAGCGGAAGGGGAATCCAGATATTCCGTTCCGATTTGACTGCATCTCTGTCGAGGAGGCGCACTCTTAGAACGAGTGCGACACGCCGACGACTTGACCTGCTCATCTTTCCTCCAGTCGTGGCATTACTCGATACGAATCGCCACACCTTCATTTCCATCAAGTACCGACACAAAGTCAAACGTCCCGATATCTTCGAGTTCGTCAATCCCTTCTTCAATCACTTCACAGATGGCGGTGAAAGTCTCAGCGAAGTCAAAATCGGCGTATTTCTCACGAATCAGTTGGGCAGAGTCCTCAAACCGTTTATTTTGACTTATTGCGAGATCGATCATGAGTGGTATCAGTTTGGCGGACGGCGGCAGGAGCCGTCCTGCCAACTTTACAAGAGATAGCGGCAGTGCAACACACACGACTGGCGCTTCTAAATCACCGTCGAATACGAGAATCTTCAGTAATTTCCCTTTGTAACTGCCAGATTCTGGCTGCGTCGACGTGGCTTGTGTATCCATTGTTGTTCCTCCTACTGCTTTTAAGGTTGAGTCAATTGAATAACGTGTGACGCTTCAGACTGTTAATCATCGGTTGATATGTCAATTTCGTCAGCGGATTCAAGTGATGCAACAGATTTGGATAAATCCGTCTCAGCGGATTTCGATAAGATTTTGCGAGTGAACGGCGTGATGATTCAATCGAATGCAGTGTTTGAGTTTTCGAGAAATGGCTCCATTTCACTAGCACGGTGTGGATTCGCTGGAATACGATTGCAAAAACGCGAAGGTAGATTCTAGGCGGTAATAAAATTAAACTAACAATCATTGTGGCAAACGCTTTGGGGAATCTTGTCAATTGTCCGCTGACGAGTTGTCTTGATACATTTGTGATGTATACTAGTTCTTGAGAGAAGTCCCACGACGATGCGGACTCCTCTATTCGCTCCATCACGTTATCCGCCAAATCTGGAGGGGGATCAAGCTGTGGGTAGTTTTCGATGCCGCGGAGAGTCGCTTGTAGATATTCCATCTCCTGCTTACAACCATTGCAGGTGAGCAGATGGGCTTCAAACTGAGAAATACGTTTGTCATCGAGCTCCGCATCTATGTATAATTGTGACAATTCTTCAAAGTTTCTACAATCCATGGTTCATATTTTTCCTTCTACAAAGGCTTGCAACTTCGATTTTAGTAGTTCTCTTGCGCGAAAGATATGGGTTTTCACTGTTCCCATCGGAATTTCCATCACCTGCGAGATTTCTTCGTAGGAAAGTCCGTTGAGGTGGAAGAGCGTGATAACCAACCGATACGAGTGCGGGAGTTTGTTAATGGCCTCGTGAACGATGGATTGGGTTTCCTGCTGCTCAATCAACTCCAACGGCGATGGCGTTGAATCGGCAATCTGAAAACTGTAATCTGTTGTCAGTTGCTGATCAAGTGAAGCCATATTTTCATGGCGCAAACGATTAAGGCACTCGTTCCGAGCAATTTGACATAGCCACGTTTTTAGGCGGGCGTCACCGCGAAATTGCTTCAGGGAACGATATGCCTTCAGGAACGTATCCTGTGTTGCATCATCTGCCTCCTCAAACTGTCGGAGCATACGATAACACAGATTGAAGATATGCTGTTGATGACGCTCAATCAACAACCTGAACAGCTGTGTCTCGCCCATACACACCCGTTTGGCTAATTCGTTATCATCCGCTTGACTCGTATCGGCTGAGTGGGATAGAGTTTCATCGTCTTTCCGACAATCTGTTTGTGGCATCGGCTTATCTCGTTTGTGACAATTTAACGTTCAGAATAGATAGACACAGATGGTCAGTATATGTTTCAAAAAAGTTTGGAACGCTTCTGTTTTTGCACTCTTCTGGAACATGAGCCAATTTCTCTTTGAGTTGGGACGATGCATTTTGAGCTAGAGCTAAATGATTTTGAACGGTCTCACAAATAGGAAGCTTTTATGGCAGATCTTAGAAGTAATGAGACACTCCAAACCGGTGCGGTTAGGAAACCGCACCTACCGGGGGGCGAAAGTGTCTATTTATTTTTGGTATTCACCATAATAGAACCTAGCAGGTAACACCTTGTCGGTTGCAAACTTCATCACCGGTAAAACGAATATACTTCAGTGTCCCACAGGAGTCGAATAATCACCCAGCCCCCACCGACGATAAACTCTCCAAGAATCAAGCCTAAAAAAAGTGGGAACGCTTTTCGATACAGACGGATTCCACCCGCTTTGAGCAAGACGGTCTTGACTGCCCACGCGATGAATATCGAAAACCAGAGCCTTCCCATCGTATACCGCTCAACACTGAGAAGGTAGCCCGCTGGATGAAAAGGTGAGAGGGGAAATCGTGTTCGCAGCCACCAGAGGAAACCGGTAAAGCAAAAACCAAATCCCGTAAAAACGATGCCCGGAATGTCTGTGTCGGTCGGATGATAAAGCCAACTTTGCAGGAGATTATACCCACCAGTGCCCAAGCCACTGACCACGCCGATTTCGTAACCGACGACGAGGTACGCCCAGAAAGCCGCAAGAATTCCCATAATCGTTGCTAACATCATTGCGACAACTAGTCTCCCTGAGTTCATCTTTGATTCCTCGGCAATCTTTAGTCCTTCGAGGGTATGGGGCATCGGATGGGCGCGGGAACCACGATTAAACGTAAAATAGAACCGCATCATGGTGAGGCTACCGGGGGACAGTCGCCGCGCACCAAATAGATTGATGAGAAATTCATGCGGTGTGGATTTGACGCGATTCATCGGTGGCCCCACTTCGGCGCGAACCCTCGTGATGCTCATTGCCAAAAGATAGTAGATCAGAAAGTAAAGTCCTGCGGTCCACAGTGCCATGCCACCTTTATATGAAAAAGCCAGCAGAGCAATCAACCCGCAGATCAATCCAACAAATGCCCACCGATACGGGATCGGTTCTTTTGCCTCGTCAAGTCGGTGCGTGCTGCCAACCCCAATTTCCGCTTGCCTTCCATTGCTGCTGTGTCGTCCCTGAAATGAAAAGATATTCTGACAGATTGAGAAAAAGTAGCGTCTTCCACCATAAAGCGCGAAGCACACGAGTGCCAAATACCCGCCCATGACCTGTGACCAATCATAGGGGAAGTCCGGCATAGCTGTCAATCCAAGCGCGCTCCCCAATACCCGTTCCCCTTTCCAGAACCAATAGAAAAACCACAACGAAAAAGACATCTCCAACGGTGTCAGAAAGGCAAGTCCAACGGCGAAGGAGCGAATATAGACCGGTGTCCAGCCGATAGCGTTGTACGGTTTTTGGGTGAAGTATTGACCAATCTCTGCGTGGCGCACCGGGAGTTCTGGCAGTGCCGGAAAAAAGAAATGCAGTCCATTAATCAGATTAATTCCACCCGCGATAGCAAATCCAAGCCACATCATCTTTGATCGAAAAAGCCTACCGTCGGGACGGGTCATTTCCAACGGTAACTGGACAATTGGATATGCTAATCGTTCCCGCTCAATCCACTGCCTGCGAACCAAGATATTTAGACAGACCATCACCCAGATAAGCGTTGTCAAAAACACCGTCCACCAAAAGATAGGGCGCAGCCAAGCCCGGATATGGGCTTCGGTATAAAATGTACTTTCTCCAGCATAGAAAGCTTCCAATCCTGAAAAGTCATTCGCCGTCAACCAAGACGGAATGTATCGCCAAAAGAGTGCTTTCCATTCATTTTCAGGGGTGGCGAACCAAAAACCGTCGGGAACTGTTGGCACAACCGTTTGCATCATGTCATGCCCGGAGATCGCTGAAGAAATTGAAAGCATCACAAAGATCGTTAAAAGTTCTTGCTGTTTGAGGGCAAAACGTGGTAGGAAACGCTTGAGAAGAAAATTGAAGGTCATTAGCACTGTTAAGGTGATCACCACGTTGTAAATGAGCGCCATTGTGGTCGGCAATGTGCTCCAAAACCTCAGATGGTTTGCCATGATAAAATAGGTATTGACCGGAATCAACAACAATCCAAGGATCACTGCTCGAAACGTCACATTCTCAGTCGTTGTTTGGCGAAACTCTGCTTTTTCGACCATTATCCGCGCTTCCTTTTGGCATGAAAAAAGCCCTATGTCTCATGCACAGGGCTTTTGGTTTGATGCTTTCCAGATGTTGCATTGGGGGAGGTGGATACATCGGAACGCCGTCAATCCGCATTCATATGTGCGCCTTGGGCACGATGTCTTGACGTGCGACAATTGCTCATATCAATCACTTGCCCTCATCTTCGCGGCGTTTCTGCATTTCCAGTAGACACAGGTCTGCCAGATCACTGCCCAAGGGGTCATCTATCTCTAGCGCGTGGCGTTTGAGCAATTGGGCAAGTTCAGCAATGACTTCGGTATACGGCGGAAAGTGGAGATACTGGTTGTGACCGTCTGCCCGAGGTGTCTGATACAGGTTCAGTTCCTCTTCCGGGTCGTTGACCAGATCATATAACTCATGGTTGCCCGTATAGCTGCGTAACCCGCCCACAGGTCTGCTCAGGATCAGCTTCCATTCATTGGTGCGAATACAGCGCTGGTCGACGTATTGATCGCGGGTGATGTTCTGAGTGTAGTAGGCTTCTCGCCACGGAACGGATTCACCCCTCGACAGTGCCGTCATGCTTTTGCCGTGAAGATAGTCAGGGGCTTCTAATTCAGCCCAATCGAGAACCGTGGGCATCAGATCCTGCAATCCTACAAATTCATCGATAACTAAGCCCGCTTCGATGGTTCCCGGTTGGCTGAAGATCATGGGCACCTTGATCGAGTCTTCATGACAGGTAAACTTGTGGTCCGAGCCCCGATAGGAGAACATATCCCCGTGGTCGGAGTAGTAAGCAACGATGGTATTTTCGGCGATGCCCAGTTCATCCAAGGTCGTCATCAATCGTCCCACGTTGTAGTCAATGGCACTGACAGCAGCGTAATAGCCGGCATACGGCACCCCTTTGCCCCGATACGGTTCATAGAACTCTTTGGGCGCAGTGTAGGGGTCGTGGGGCGGGTAATAGCCGTTCACCGCAAAGAAAGGCTTTCCGCTTGTTGCCTGCTCCTTGATAAACTCGATCATCTGATCTGTTTGTTGGTGGGGCTTATAAACACCATCCCGTCTGTTGTCCACCCAATGACCGCCCATGGAGTTAAATCCCTTCCAAAGGTCGAACAACCCCGGGTCTTTTTCGCCCAGATGCCACTTGCCAAAATAGGCGGTCGTGTAGCCGCCCGCCCCCATGGACTCGAAAACTGTGCGCTGCTCGTGGGAAGTCTCTTTGAGCAGGTTATCCATGTTGTAGGAGTTGTAAATCACCTGATGCTGGTGTGGATAGACGCCGGTCCACATGGTAGCGCGTACAGGGGTACAGACGGGCCATGGCGTGAAACTGTTTGTACAGTTCGCGCCGCCTGCCGCCAACCGGTCTATGTTTGGTGTAGAAACAAACTTATTGCCGTTGCAGCCCAGACTGTCCCAACGTTGTTGGTCAGTCATAAGCAAGATAATGTTGGGTCTTGTCATTCAAAATCCTCCTATTAGGAATTAACGTTGAAGAGCTTCGCCGCGTTGTTCCAGAAAATGTCTTCCACTGCGCTGTCGCTGAGTCGCTCGGACCAGCACGCCCATTTGAGAGAGCGCAGATGTTCTAGCCCGACCAGCACAGGCTTGATTGTCGTGTGCTTCTCAACCCACACAGGCGACTCGTCACCAAGCCAGAGGAAGGTATCCGCGATACCGACCGATCTGCCGCGCCCGTGGCTTGCCATGAGATCCGAGCCGTACATCAGTTTCTCGTGTCCCAAGATCCGGATAATTGATTGATGCGCCATCTGTTCACAATTGGCACTTGTGTCAAAATAGAGATTATCCAGTCCTGTTAGTTGGGAAAGTCCCTCCAGATTGTGCGCTGGTTGAAATCCCCGTGCTGAATGTGCGAGAATGAGTTTCATATTCGGATAGTGTTCGCAGTAGTGGCGAATCCATTTGATATTGCCCGGATCCGCCACAGCGCGAGACCTTACCATGTGGAGAGTGATCACCCACCCCTCCTGATCTGCAACCTTAATGAACTTCTCAGGCAGAAAATCCGGAATCTGTGCCTCCCAAGTCGGTTTCACGTCCGCGTAGGTATGGTAGCACTTAAGCCCGGCAGCACCAAGCCGCTTGACCTCTTCCCGAACCCATTCCGGATCGTCGTCCGGCGCGACAAAGAACAGGCATCGAAAGTCAAGATGGGCTGCGGCTTGCGCTGCCGTCCATTGATTGGCTTGAGATAGTTGCGCTGGCTGCGGTGGGAACGGGATAAACAATGCCGCCATCCGACGACTAGGGTGTAGATCTTCCATCAACTCCAAATACTTTTCAAAGCCAACGGTGCGAAACGCCGCAAGCGAATCGGGGAGCGGGAAGGCGTCACGCTGCCATACATGACAGTGGGCATCAAACACCGAATCAGGCACAAACGAAGCAAGTTCGCGCTCGAAAAATTCTCTATCTTCTGCCTGAGACAGACCCATCTGGGCTTCTTGAATCATGGAATTATTCCTCTCATGCGGGTGGGCTTGGCGGGTACTTGGTGTAATAAGGCATCAATGGACGCAACAATTCAGTGAGTTCGTCCTCCTCGTCCGGGGTGAGCTCTGTAAGCCCAACCTCTGACCTCACCGACGCGACTCGTGCCGATGTAAAGATACCGCACCGCTTCATAATGACCTTGTTGTTGAATTGTCCCTTGATGTATCCTCTGAAATGTTGCAGTGCGGCAACATGTGCATCGATGCGTCGTGCCTTAGCAATATCGCCTGCCTCCATGGCGTTGATTACCGCCATGAACGGTTCGATGACATCTGCAGATGCCATGAACATCCGCGCACCAGCCAGATAGCCGAGCACAAGTGGGGAACCGACCATAATCCCCAAATAGCTCTCACCGCCCGGCAGGCTCAAAACCTCCGAAACCCGTTCCACTGCACCCAGCGGTGCTTCTTCCTTCATGTAGCGAATATTTGGTGATTCAGCCGGAAGTTTGGCAAGCTGCTGGATGGACAGGACGATCTCACTTGCACCCCCGACTGAGAGCACAAGGTTGGGAACGGATACCGAATCTGCCACCGCTTTAACACACGACACGATGTCCACGTCTCGTCGTATCCATGGTGGCACCACGACCGCAATCATATCGGCACCCATATCTTCAGCGCGTTGGGCTGCCGTAATGCTATCGGGAATGGATATGGCGGCAACTGCCGCGCAGACCGGCACCCGTCCCCAACAGATTTCAAGCGTCAGTTCTAAGCACCGTATACGTTCGGCTTCGCTCAACGTCCAAGTTTCACAGCCACGCATACCCGGAATCGCAAGGCAGGTCCCAACATCCACAACGTGCTCGACTTGGCGGACATAGGACGCAAAATCGAGCCGATCGTTTTCGAGCAGTGGGGTTTTCAGGAGCGTGGCGACTCCCTTGGGTGCGAGTTGGGGATCGAACAGGTCAAACTGAGCCATCGCTTATTCTCCTCAATTCTCCTAGATAAAGGGTTGTTATCTGATGTGTAGAGTATATCACATTTCCCTGAATTTTGGCAGAAAGCGTTTCATTGCGGTAGGTTCAGGTTGTGCTGCGATCCGGTTTGACGATCTCTTTGACATGATAATACGGAGCAGTCTCTATCAGTTCCAGCGTCTCCGGTGATAATCGGGCTTTGATATCTTCGGGAAACGTATTCAAGGAGAGCATATGCTGCGGTCTATATCGCAGGATCAGGAAGCGGCGATCCCTATCTTCAGGTTTCCAGATTAAGACACCGTGGGTGAGCATCTCTGTGATGACTACCACGTCCCCGGCGCGCGGCGTGATATTGACGACAGCCGGATGGGGTTGAGGGTCAGTATCCTCGCTGTCGGGGACGAAAAAATCTTCGGGGCGTTTGAACTCGCTTTTGTGAGAACCCGGAACGACAACTAGACCTCCGTCTCCAGGGAGTACATCGGTGAGGTAGAAGAAGAACACTAAATCGTCGCAGTAGATACGTCCATCCCGACAAAAATAGCGTGGCCACTCCAGAGAGTTATCTTCTTCCCGACGGGAGTGCAACTCGAAAAAACGATGATTTTCATGGGTATTAACGCGCAGGGAACCGCCGACAAGCTGGGGTTTATCGTTGGTTAATTCTTTGATAATCGGCCAGGTCATCGGGTGCATGGTCAGTACCTCCAGTGCCTTATCGAACGCAAAGCCGTGTGTATAGTTCCCTTGGTCGGCTTCAAACCCTGCCGGCAAAGCATCAAGCGGGGTACGAATATAGCGGTCGGCTGCCTCCTGGGCTTTTTGCAGTTCTTCGGCGTTAAGGACGTTTTTCAGGTGCAGGTATCCGGTCAAATCGAAAAAGTAGCGCTGTTCGGATGTCATCATAGGGGGTTCCTTCAACGATGGGATGCAATTCCAAAAATGTTAACAGAGAGTTGTTTGTTGACACTTAATTGCTTCTGACATATAATTGGTTTCCCTCTCCTGTGAATCTCTGCTGGTTTCTCCGGCAAGTTGATATACAATTCAGACGCTTATCATTGGAGGAAGATTATGGGAACTCATGGAATTTCAAGCACCGACCTGAAGTCAGCCCTCACGCATCTGTCTGAACATGGGTACGCCGTCATTGAAGGGGTACTCAGCGTAGATGAAATCCGGCACTACCGAGGCCTTGTGGAGGAACTTTTTAAACGAGAACGACAACAGCCCTTTGAGCCGGAAGACGGGCCCACGTTGCAAGGAGATGACGAAATTGAAGCGTATCTGAAAGAAAGCTACCAGATCAGTGAAGCGGAGCAGGCTCGACTCATGCGGCGAATCCGCCATTCACGCTCGAAAAATCAAGGTACGCCGTGGCCCGTTCCTCCTTCAGCGGTAGTTAAGAATTTCCTTCACTTGCCGACGCTGTTTGATTATGATCAGTCTCAGCGTATCTGGAACTTAATCAACAAAGCCCCGGATTTTGGAAAACTGGTAGAGCATCCGGTAGTACTATCGTTAGTGCGGGCGATCCTCGGTGATGACTCCGTACTCGCCGACTGTAGTGCCACTAGCATTGGCCCTCACACCGACGAAGGTGGGGCATGGCATGTGGATGTGCCGCTCGGTCAGTTGCCGGAGCCTTTGCCAGACTTTCCGCTGACCCTCCAGAATGCTTGGATGCTAGATACGTTCACAACGACCAACGGGGCGACCCAGATTGTTCCTGACAGCCATCGCACTCGCAGAAAACCTGAATGGGACGGACAGCAGGAGGATGGGAAGATGCTGACTGGACTTGCCGGCTCGGTTGCTATCTGGCTCTCAAATACATGGCATCGATCGGGACCCAACGCAACAGACAATCCCCGCCGGGCGATCCTCTGCTACTACTCTCGCTCATGGATTAAACCGTTTACCGATTATACATCGCTGGACCCAGCGATTGCGCAAGCCTTCTCACCAGAATTGCGGTATCTTCTGGGATATTCGGCGAATGCTCCTATACGAGGGTAAGCGGATTTTTCTCCCTATCTGCGTTATTCTAAATTTCATCAGTTTCCAAAACTATAAATTCATTGAAACGAGGAGATATTACAATGATCCGCGAAACAATCCAAAAGGTTGTTGATGGACAAGACTTAACCGAGCGTGAGACCGTTGACACCATGAACGAAATCATGAGCGGCGAAGCGACACCGGCGCAAGTTGCTTCGTTCATCACTGCTCTCCGAATCAAGGGTGAGACGGTCGAAGAGATCACCGGTGCGGCGCGCGTTATGCGTGAAAAATCGACAAAGATCCACACCAAACACCCCTTTGTTGTTGATACTTGCGGCACAGGCGGAGATGGGGCGCATACGTTCAATATCTCAACGACTGCGGCGTTTGTTGTGGCAGGAACAGGGATTCCGGTGGCGAAACATGGCAACCGAGCCGCTTCAAGCCGGAGTGGAGCTGCCGATGTCCTCAAAGCGTTGGGTGTAAACATCGAAATTGGGCCGGAACAGATTGGGGCGTGTATTGATGATGTGGGAATCGGCTTTCTCTTTGCTGTTACATTGCACGGTGCGATGAAATATGCGATCGGGCCCCGCCGAGAGATCGGCATCCGCACAATTTTCAACGCACTCGGCCCACTCACGAATCCTGCTGGCGCACAGGCGCAAGTCCTTGGCGTTTACGCGCCGACACTAACAGAGCCCTTGGCGCAAGTCCTCAAGAATTTTGGGACCCATCGTGCGTTTGTTGTACATGGCGGGGACGGCTTGGACGAAATCACAACGACCACAACGACTCAGGTTTCGGAACTAGCAGGTGGCGAGGTCAATACATACATGCTCGGTCCGACAGAATTGGGCATCCCAACGGCACAACCTAGCGATCTCAAAGGGGGAACGCCAGAGGAAAACGCAGAAATGACGTTGAGCGTCCTGAGAGGTGAAAAGGGTCCCAAACGGGACATCGTGTTGCTCAACGCAGCGGCGGCGATTGTCGCGGGTGGGAAGGCTGAGGACATAACAGCAGGACTCGCAGCGGCAGCCGAATCTATCGATTCTGGGCGGGCGTTAGAAAAGTTGAAGGGGTTGAAGACAAAATCGAATGAGACATTTTAATATTGAATGAAAGCTGATTTTCTGCTAGAATCTCCGCATGGTGCCCTATCGCTAAATTATTCTGGAAGCAGAATGAAAAAAGATAGTTAAGGGCATCTGATACCTTGTTGTGATTAAAAATAATGTTACTCGCAAGAGGAGGATTCAAATGGCTCAGTTATCTAAAGCAACTCTCGGACGGACAGGACTTGACGTGACTCGCTTGAGCTACGGTGCGATGGAGATACGATCGGAGTGGGCGGGCAACGACAATCGTCCACTGACCGAAACACAGGCGGAGACCGTTCTCAATACACTATTAGATGCCGGAATCAACTTCATTGATACCGCTGACTGCTATGGTCGCAGTGAAGAGTACATCGGCAGATTCATCTCCCACCGCCGTGACGAATACTACTTGGCAAGCAAGTGTGGCTGCCATCCAGATCACGGGCAGAAGCACTTGGGCTGGGTTGGCAAAATTTGGACGAAGGAGAACGTCCACCGCGGTGTGGACGACAGCCTGCGGCGGCTGAAAACCGACTATCTGGATGTGATGCAATTCCACGGTGCGACCGTAGAAGATTGTGAAAAAGGGCATGTGATCGATGCGCTGAACGAGGCGCGGGATCAGGGAAAAGTGCGCTGGATCGGTACATCGTCCGCCCTTGAACACAAACCGACCTTTCTGGAATGGGGTTCGTTCGATGTTTTTCAGTTCGGATATTCCGCCCTTGACCGTACCACCGAAAACTTTATCACGGAGGCAGCGGATGCGGGTACCGGGATGATTATCCGGGGTGGCGTGGCACAAGGCGAACCGGGGGAGGGCAGAGGGAGCACTGACAGATGGCAGCAGGCATTCAGCGAAGGAAAGTTAGATGAGCTTCGTGAGGAAGGCGAAAATCGCACTGCGTTCATTTTACGCTTTACCCTTAGCCATCCACATGTTCATACAACCATCGTGGGAACGCGGAATGTTGACCATCTGCTTGAAAACGTCCGAACCGCTGAACGTGGTTCGCTGGCACCGGATGTTTACGCAGAGGCAAAGCGTCGCCTTGATGCAATTGGGCTGACCCCGGCGGAATCGCTTGAACAAGCGTAATAGTCTAAGTAATTGGCACTGTGGTTCTTGGTGACGACAAGCTAGAACGCATAACAATAGGCATAAAAAGGCAAGAGTAAGAAAATCGCAATGACTAACAATTTTGGTAGTGAAGTTTACAAAGAGCTCGGCGTGCGACCGCTCATTAACGCCGGGGGGACTCAAACACTTTGGGGAGGTTCGACACTTTCCCCTGAAGTGATGCAAGCAATGGTAGATGCCAACTCCAACTATGTGGAGATGGAAGAACTTCTGGACAAAGCGGGTGAGCATACCGCGAAACTGATGGGTGTTGAGGCTGCCTACATAACCTCTGGCTGCTTTGCCGCCCTTGCCCTGAGCACCGCCGCCTGTATGACGGGAAGGGATCGACAGAAAATTAGTCAACTCCCGGAGATCGTTGGCATCAAGCACGAGGTGCTCATCCAAGCAAAACATCGAAACAGCTACGACCGAGAATTTCCCGTACCCGGTGGGGTCCTTGTGGAAGTAGGAGACGCAGACGGATGCACCGTTGATGTGTTAGAAGGGGCAATGGGACCTAACACCGCAGCAGTTGCCTACCTTGCTAGAAGAGACGATGACAGCTCGATTGTACCTTTGACAGATGTTGTCAAAACGGCTCATACCTACGATATACCTGTCATCGTTGACGCTGCGACTCACGTCTACCCGGTGGACTACTTCCGCGGACTTGCACAATCAGCGGACCTGGTCTGCTTCAGCGGTAAATACTTTAGTGCCCCGCCCTCAGTGGGGATTGCATGTGGCAAAAAGGAATTGATGGATGCCGTAGCTGATCACGGCTATATCGGCTTCTACAACCCCGACGGACGTTCATTCGGTCGAGGTTTTAAGATAGGCCGTCATGATGTTATCGGACTGGTGGCAGCGCTAGAGTGGTGGTTGACCACAGACCACGAGGAACGTCATGCGAAGGATGAGGCGAGGCTCGCTAGTATGCAGCAGACGTTGGAAGGTATCGCGGGCATAGGGCAGATGGAGATCATACGCAACAGTACGCATATCGGATCAACCCTACAGGTTGGCATTGATTCAAAAGCTGCTGGAAAGGACGCGGGGCAGGTCGTGGCTGAACTTAACGCCGGCGAACCCCGCATCAGGGTCGGTGGGGGCGAGGATAGCATCACGATTCACGCCCATCCCCTGAACGAAGGTGAGGAAGACATCATCATCGATCGACTGAAGGCTGTGCTCACCGGCTAAACGGTGTCATTATCTGTTGTTCTTGTCTTTTTAGTATCAATGCACTCAAGGGGTAGGCAGACGAACCTGTGCCCGTGTTGAGTAAATCTGATTGATTTTAGGCTATTTTTTTAACGTTGGAGGTCATGGTCAATGATGTTAGGTGCACATGTTTCCGCCGCTGGCGGTTTGCACAATTCAATCTCGAACGGGGAAAAATTGGAATGCGAAGCCATCCAGATTTTCCTGAAAAATCCAAACCGCTGGGTTGGCAAAGAGCTCGCAGAATCGGACATAGAGCAATTTCGGGAGGCGTGGAAGGCGTCTGACATCGTTCGTGAGGGGCTCGTCCACGACATCCACCTCACCAACCTTGCCTCTCCCAAGCCGGATGTTCTTGAGAACTCTCGTGAACAGTTTCGTTCTCAAATGGAGCTTGCGGATTCCTGTGGACTTCAGTATATCGTAACCCATCTAGGGGCGCATCTCGACGCTGGAGAAGACGAAGGACTGAAGGTATTGAGCGATAGTCTGAATAAACTCTTTGAGCAAACGGCGGGTGGAAGCGTCATTATCTTGTTAGAGACAACGGCGGGGCAAGGAACGAATCTGGGATACTGCTTTGAGCACCTGCGTGAGATTATAGATGAATCGAAATATCCTGAAAGGTTGGGTGTCTGTTTCGATACCTGTCACGTCTTCGCAGCGGGATACGATTTGCGGACGGAGGATGACTATCACCAGACGTTTGATCAATTAGATCAAATTGTCGGATTGGATCGGTTGCTTGCGTTCCATCTCAACGATGCGAAATCGCAGTACGGCAGCCGGGTCGATCGCCACGAACATATCGGCGAAGGCAACATCGGGATAACACCTTTCCAACTGCTTGTCAACGACCCACGCTTTGAGAACATCCCGATGGTTATCGAAACGCCAAAGATGGAAACGATGCACGCAGCGAATCTTGCTGTGTTGAGAGGGTTGGTGAAAGATGGGTAAGATAGCAAGCAGGGAAGACGTGGGGTGTCCATAAGTGTATTTACGATTTACGCATTACGTGCCACACATCGGAGGACCTTAATATGTCCATCGGTCCTTTGGAAATTCTGATTCTGCTCATCGTTTTTCTGGGCATCCTTCTGATTTCCCGCCGTCAAACCAAGCGGATTTGCCCTCAGTGCGGTTTTGCGATCCGGTCGTATACTACTGAATGCTCCGAGTGCGGGCTGGTTTTTCCGAGGAAGGAAAAGGCGCATTCATGAAGATTACGTTTCTCGGTACGGGCACATCGCACGGTGTGCCGATGATCGCTTGTCGTTGCGCTGTCTGCCGATCAGAAGATCCTAAAAATCACCGCACCCGTCCCTCAATTGTCATTACCCTCGACAAGGGCAAAAACATCCTTGTGGATACCTCCCCCGAGCTTCGGCTTCAAGTTATTCGATGTGGCATTGACCACATCGACGCCATCCTTTTTACCCATGCCCACGCAGACCACCTGCACGGACTTGATGATGTCCGTGCCTATTCTGAGATTCAGGGTGCTTCCATCCCTTGTTACGGCAGCCCTTCGACCCTCGACCGTCTCAGCACTGTTTTTGAATATGCCTTTCGGCTTCAGCACCTCGGCGGTGGTATCCCGCAGTTGGAGCTTGTAGCGATTGATGGTCCCTTTCAGTTATTTGGTGTTGAGTTTATTCCAGTTGATCTGCTACATGGAAAGACGGAGGTGCTCGGGTTTCGGATTGGCAATTTTGCCTACGCAACGGACTGCAACCAGATTTCACCGACCTCAATGGATTTGTTGAGTGGGCTTGAAGTGCTGGTACTCGATGCTATCCGATGGGAACCACCACATCCCACCCATTTCACGATTCCAGAATCGTTGGAAATTGTGAAACAGCTTAATCCCAAACAGACCTATTTTACGCACATGACTCACGATGCGGAACATCATTCGACGAATGCACTCCTGCCCAAAAATGTTCGGCTCGCCTATGACGGCTTAGTAGTAGAGGTTTAAGAACGACAGAGATAGATGGAAGGTGTGCGTCAAGGATGATGCCTATTTCCACTCGCAGGGGGAGATACATGAACCGTCATCCATTGCTAGATGTTGAACGTATTGAGCAGGCACCGGACGTTTATCTCAATTCCATAGGCTCCGTCTTTGCAGCTTTTGATGAACGTAGCCAAGATTCGGGCAACATATCCTACGGGGTGCAAACCCCAGAGGGACGCTATTTTGTGAAGACAGCGGGACACCCCGATGATCCGAACCCTTTTATGAGCCACTCCGAGAGGGTTTCGCTGCTCCGAAACGCCACTCGACTTCGGCGGAGTTGCGACCACAGAACCCTGCCGCCGCTACATCAGGTGATAGAGTCGCCAAACGGTCCTCTGCTTGTCTATCAGTGGGTGGATGGCGAACTTGTCCGGGTGGATGCTGCAATGCGTAATGATCCACGGTCAACCTTCCAGCGTTTCCGCCAACTCCCGTTTCACGAGATAATACGCGCTTTAGATCTTGTCTATGAGTTGCACCACCAACTCGCGCAGTTAGGGTGGATTGCTGTCGATTTTTACGATGGCTGCATGATCTACGACTTCGACAATCGGGATTTACATATTGTAGACCTAGACCATTACTGTGATGCGCTCTTCATAAACGAGATGGGACGGATGTACGGTTCATCGCGTTTCATGGCTCCTGAGGAGTTTGAATGGGGTGCACGCATTGATGAACGTACCACTGTGTTCACTATGGGGAGAACCGCAGCCGTGCTGCTGTCGGACGGTACGTTGGAGCGTCGTCCGTTTCGCGGAAGCACTGCACTGTACAAAGTGGTTCGCCACGCCTGCTGCGATGATCCAAGAGAGCGATACGACTCGATGGCAGCCTTTTTTTCTGCGTGGATGGATGCGCGAATTTCCGAGTCATTGCCAGGCTGAATAACCTAACGGATGGCTTACCTGATCGCTGAAAGAAGTCTCAACTGTTACGGACACACTGTCAAGCGATTAGGGAGGTGAACAGCAGATGAATAATGCTACCAACTACACTTTCAGGCTCTCGCCAGAACATCTCGCCGCCGTCAATCGGAAACGGCGAATTGTCGTCAATCATCAGGTCGATGGTTTACTGTGCACCGTTGAACAGGGACTAACCGTCGAGCAGATCATGGCGTATGAGTTCGCGTTTACCGATGCGCCAGACAGTCACATTGACGCGCAGTGGTGGTCATTCGATAATACCTTCCCACTAGAGGGACGACCCCTAATAGACGAGACAAGTCCATCAGTGCCAGGCTATGTGAGCCCAGAACGCGTCAAGATCTTCCAGCAATGGTTAGATGACGGTATCAACATCGCCGAAGTTTACATCGAGGAAACGAAGGAACGGGGCCTCGAATGCTTCTATACCTATCGGCTCAACGAAGATCCATATACCGAGCATCGTGAATTGGCAGAGGCGCGTCCCGACTGGCTAATCGCAGGCGAGTGGGCGCAGCCGCTCTGGAACTTTGCCGTGCCGGGTGTACGCGATTACAAGGTCGCTATCTGCCGAGAATTGATAGAGGCATACAACTTCGATGGCTTGGAGATCGATTTTGCACGCGGTCCTATCCAAACACCCCCAGGCCGTCAATGGGAGCAGCGTGAGCATATCACAGAATTTCTTCGCCGGGTTCGGCAGGAGACACTCGAGATAGAGCAGAAACGTGGACGACCTATTCTGTTGGCGGTGCGCCTCCCAGATAATCTCATCGGTTGTCATTTCGACGGAATTGATGTAGAAACGTGGGTACGCGAGCACCTCGTTGATTTTCTGGTCTTAGGTGTGCGTTCGTATGAGTTAGCTATCGATCCGTTTCGCATCATTATTGGCGATAAGCCTATTCAGATCCTTGGAACACTCGACGACCACCATTGCACGGATGGTTATTCTTGGCCCCCGATCGAGGTGTGGCGGGGAGTTGTTGCTAACTGGTGGCAGCAGGGGGTGGACGCGATTCAGACCTTCAATTGGGGTGTTGCACCGCCCGAAGTTACCCAGCAATTGAAGGTTAAGACACACGGTGCCTACTTTGATGGCACACGGATGATTCCTGTGTATCAGCAGGCATACGGCGAACTTGGCGATCCGGAAAAACTGAAATATGCGGACAAGCACTTCGTCGTCCAGCGTCGCGGCGGTGGTGGATCCGGTGGAGCCAACGTCGATGAGTGGCACACCCCGCGGTTCAATTACCAAAACACGAACATGCTCGGTCAACTGCCTATGACCTTGGATAACTTAGGACTGGTTGACGCGCTGATTAGGCTTCGCGTCTCCGACAATTTCACCGCTGAAGCGGAACGGATTGAGCGATTGATCCTTCGCATCCTGTTTTCTGACCCGGGCACAGAAAATCTGCCGGAGGGTCAGAAAATTGACGCTGTGCCCATCAATCCCTTCTGGGACCGACCTCAGTTGTTCACCTCGCCGGTGCGAAAGGATATGATCGACCGGCTCGAAGTGCGTCTCAACGGTGTGCTGTTAGATAGGGTGATGATTGATGCCGGCTGGTTTATCTTTGACGCAAATCCGAAGCTATTTGCGGTGGGCATTAACCTAGTTGGCATCTTGGTTACGGGTCGGGATTCACAAGGGGAGGCAATGACCGTGGAAAAAATCGAGGCACATGTGGAATATCGGTGTCCCTGAAACTCCCTGACTACTCACCCCAAAAGGTATAATTGAGGAAGGTTAGGGTTTCGTTTTAACGCCTCGGAGGACGGATTCGTCACGCCACGGCGGGATGTGCGCTTCTAGCGTTTTCGTTTCCAGAGCCAATCCGGAGCAGTTGGACGCTATCACCTCAAAGATCTTATTCGCCACGATGCGGTGACCGAGGTCGTTTGCGTGTACGCCGTCATGGTGGACGAGCCAATCCGCGTCACGGTATGACCCCAGCAGGTCGACAAAAAGGCAGTCACACGCATCGGCAACCCCTTTAATCGCGTCGTTATAGCGATAGAAGAGATCGAGATCGGCGTGACTCCAGCGTTCACCACCGACGGTAAAGTCGGTCATGTAGTACGGACCGAGCAAAACAATTAACGGCTGAATTTTCTCCCGCACGCGCCGGACGATGTCGCGCATCTCGTCACAAAAGAGATCAATGGATGTACCACCGCGTGCGTCATTGAGTCCGTACGAAATGACCAACAGATCCGGTCTGTTCTCGATAACGTGTCTATCAATACGCTCGTTAGCAGCGGGATTTCGATCGGATTCGAGATAGGCGGGACCTTTGGTCGAGATTAGGTTAGCACCGATTCCCACGTTAGCCAACTCCACAGGGACACGCTGAAATTCGTTGATGAGTCGTGCCAGCTGATTTGCCCAACATCGCTCGCGAATACTCGACCAACCGCCGGCGGTTGTACTTTCTCCAATGGTAACTAGCTTTTGAAACTCTTTGGTCCACCAATCCTTTTTCATCCCTGAATATCCTCCCAAAAGTAAGTTGATGTTTTGTCTACTTCCTACCAACCAGCGAAACCGCATAGGTAAATGAAGGGTGTGCATAATTATTGCCCCGATCTTATGCCGTTCCGAGCATCCTCGATGAAATCGGGATCGGGGCGGAGCGCAATGTATATACACAGCAATAGGGCTAATCTACTCAAGTTGTGCGACTACGACCAAGGTATCTACCCATGCACACCCCTTAATTAAAAGATCGTCACAAAAGGTATGGAATGCTACGATGATTGAGGCCATGGAGTTCTCCTGTTTAAGATTTTTGTTTTGGTTGACAAATATTCTAACGGAAATCCCATGGATATTCAACTAGCAACTTGCGTGAATATAGAAAGTATGTCAGGCGATTATCGCCCGCTTTGATGTGAGTATGCTTGAATTGGAAAGGAGGATGTAAATATGCTTCTTGGTAAAAGTGCTGCCATGCAAACCATTCACACAACCATCCACCAACTCAGCAACAACAGCGAGAGGTCAGTTTTGATTATGGGTGAAACCGGTGTCGGTAAAGAATTGGTCGCCCAAGCTATTCATGTTGGAGGACCCCGAGCGTCAAAACCATTTGTACCGGTCAATTGTGGGGCGATTCCCGCTGCACTGTCGGAAGCCTCCTTTTTCGGGTATATCCAGGGGTCCTTCACTGGAGCGACGGAGGATCGTAAAGGCTACTTTGAAACCGCCAACGGCGGAACGCTGTTTCTCGACGAAGTCGGTGATATGCCAATTGAGAACCAGGCCACACTCCTCCGTGTGTTGGACCATAGTGTCATCACGCCGGTCGGCGCAACAGAAAGCAAAAAGGTGGATGTCCGAGTGATATCGGCGACCAATGTGGGCCTCTCAGCGAAGGTTGATGCAAAATTGTTCCGGCCAGATCTTTACCATCGTTTGACTGGTATGATAATTTGGATTCCGCCGCTACGGGATCGAACAGAGGATATCCTTCTCACTGCCGAGTTCTACTTGAGTCAGTTCGCGTCTCAAATGGGAGTGCCAGCCCCACCATTGACTCCTGAAGCCGCGGCGGCTTTGGAGACATACACCTTTCCGGGGAATGTGCGTGAACTAATACACATCATTGAAAATGCGCTGATTGTAAGCGAAGGCGCAGCGATCGACCCCAAACATCTCCGTTTTGAGCCCCCTCATGTTGGCGTACCTTCCTCTCCAGTAACGGGGATTGATGAGGGGAGTCCGTTGAATACTGCTGATTCTGTCCCCCATCTGGACACTGAGACAGATACAAGTGAAGTCCCCTTCTTGCCGTTGAACGAGGCATTGGCGCGTTATGAACGACAGTATCTGTGTCAGGTGTTGGAATGGACAGGTGGAAATCGGGCAGCAGCGGCGCGTCTGATGAATATCCCCCGGCGCACATTGTACCGAAAATTAACCAAGTACAATTTGTGAGCAAGGAATGTGCCAAAAAAGGGCAGATGGTGTGTCAATAAAGGGCGCATGGCGCCCTTTATTGGCACACATTCCCATCCTGAATGCGGTGCTTATCTACCCCCTTAACAAAAAAATAAAAGATGTGTGATGATTGCCTGGATTCAGGTGCCATAAGGATCTCAAGCGTCAGGTCGCGGCATGACAATGGGAGAAACAGGGTGTAAACGGGAAGGTGGCACACAAATTGCCCGTATAAGTTCAATCGCTACCCATTGAATAATCGCGTTCTACAGAGGAGATATTCTCATTGACAAAGATAATCTTTCCTTTTCTGATTTTAGTCCTAATTGGTTTGCTATTGCGGTTGGCATTCAGTTCCCAATCCATGCGCCTGACCGAAGTTGAATCTGGACCTAGCTTGACGCTGCTGATCAGTGGAGAGGAGTTGGGTTATCTTGAACCTTGTGGCTGTGCAGAAGGGCAGCTCGGTGGATTTCCCAGACGGGACAGCCTGATTCAGCAGCTGGCAGTCAAGGGCAAAACGCTCGTACCGGTTGCCAACGGCGATTTGATTGACGATGCAAGTCGCCAATCGGAGTTGAAGGCGGAGATTGGATTTACAGCCCTAAGAGAGATGGGTTACGTCGCCTATAACATTGGGGAGCGAGATTTGCTTTTAGGAATAGATCGATTGGAATATCTACAGGATACTTCGGGGATTCCGTTTCTGTCTGCGAATCTGTTTCACGGAGAAAACCGCGTCTTTCAGCCCTTTGTACTTCACACAGTCAATCTCCAAGACAATCAGATACAAGTAGCAATTATAGGGATTCTCTCCCAATCGTTTGAAGTTCATGTTGAAAATGCGGGGGCAGGTTTGAGATTGGAAGATCCAGTTGTTGTGCTGACGGATTTAGTGGAGAAATTGGATCAAACCGCAGATCTCATCGTTTTGCTGGCTCATGCGAATCTTGCTGAATCGGAAGGGTTGGCATCCGCCTTTCCTCAGATTGATGTCGTTGTCTCTGGACACGAACAGGAGAAATTGCAGGAAGCCCCGGTTTTCGTTAAGAATACCGTGTTATTGAATACTGGAACGAAAGGCAAAGCCTTCGGACATCTTGACATCCGATGGAATAGCGATGGAGTGGTCGCGGATTATGAATTTCAGGCACTTTCCCTTTCGGAACGTCTTCCCGATTCACCAAGAATGGTTGAGCTCCTGACGCTATATCAACAGATGTTAGCAGCTGAAAACCTATCAGTCGATCTGGAGCGCGAGCCGCCGACAACGGGAGGGACCTATGTGGGAAGCGCGAGTTGCAAGGGTTGCCATGCTGAGGCATACACAATCTGGAAGAGAAGCAAACACGCCCACGCGTATCAAACGCTGGTCTCGCACGGGCACGCCGCGGACCCAGAGTGTTTGACGTGCCACACAGTGGGGTTTGGATTTCAAACCGGGTTTGTCAATATGGAGACAACGCCCGATCTGCCGGACGTGGGGTGTGAAAACTGTCACGGTGTTGGTAGCAATCACGTAAAGAATCCGCAAAAAGGTTATGGACAAGTCACTAGAGTGAATTGTTTGACCTGCCATACGGCGCAGAATAGTCCGAAATTCGATTACGATGTCTACTTTCCGAGGATTCGGCATTGGAACGCTGTAGGAGGGCATAATGAAACTGCAAAAGGGTTTTAGCGGGTTCAAGCTGATAACAACCTCAATGTTTGTTATTGGGATTGGGTTGATTCTGTTTTCCATTTTTTCATTGATATTCTTTGATGAACGCCTGCCCACGCTCGTCCTCGACTCAGATGCTCCAACGGGGTCACAGCGGCTGCCGATTCGATCCGCTAGCACTCCTTCTCACCAAAATGAGGAGCCCGGCGATCTGCAGCCAGAGATATTTTCTGACGCGGATGTGACTTTGTTTGAGGACGCAGAGATGACAGAGGGGGAGGCTTCCCCGGCAGACGGGGAAACGACGGAGATATCGGAGTCCGAAGCGGTTTCAGAGTCTCAAGAAGAACTTTTTCTGGGGTTGACTCGCGCTGAGATTGAAACCGAGATTCCCGTACTTGAGGAAGAAATTCGCACCAATCTGACACAGGCGGTGACGCTCTACAAAGATCTGATAAGTACAGATGGGATGGCAGGGAGTTCACCGGAGATTGCTGAGTGGCGCGACGAGACGTGGACAGAGGTGAAGCGACTCTTCCAGGAAACGGCGCGTCAAAAAATTCCGCGTTATACATCGTATTTGAGCGTAACAGACAGAGATAATCCACTGCGTGAGGGAGGATGGCTTTCTGAACTGATGGAACCCCTGCCCATGCGGGTGAACATAACTTCTTATTGAGAAATAAAGGAGGTGATGGACAGAATCGTCGTGTTTTCGGCGGCAGCGTGACTTTGTGTGGTTTCAACTGCCATGGTGTAATTGCTACAAGGTTCATTTATTAATCAAACTCAAAAAGGAGATTTTACCATGAAAACGAAATTTTGGAGCGTATGCACTATCGCCGTGCTAGCCTTGCTCGGTGGTGTTTACTTTTCAACCGCACAGATATCGGACGCGCCCTTGGTGTTATCCGACTCTCAAATGGAACAGTTGTCAGGGACGCGAGTGGACTGGACGTGCCAACAGTTTCAGCCGTGTATTGATGTTTCCTGTAATAGTAGTAATCTGTATGAACAAACTGGTATCAGTGGCTGCTACAGTTGTGAGACGTACGCAAACGACACCTGCTACTATTCCAACCGGCAATGCTCGACCTGTAGATGGGTACAATATAGAGTGCATTGTGGAGAAGTAAATCCCTTGAGTTCCGGACGCGAGAGTTATTCCGAGTGCGCCTTGAGTGGGTAACCTGAATTGAGTTTAAGAGTTCATGAGTTCATTATTTCAATGAACTCATGAATCCATCCACTGCGAGCAATATTATCAGAATGTGAATTATCAAGAGAGAGGAAGGAGAAAAACCATGTGTTCTTTTGGTCTCAAGCGGTTCATATTTGTGTTTCTGTTTCTTACTGCTGTGACAGTGACTGTTGCACAGGATGAAGCGGACGAGTTTGATTTTGAGATGATTTTAGCCGGTATCAAACATTACGATGACTTGGTCCAGTCCGGCGAAGGAAAATGTGCTTATACATGGAATCAAGCCCCCTTTTCAGAGGCACCCCACGGAGAACAGACTCTGGAGATTGATTGGGAGTATGATATTATTTTTGATCGGAATCGGATATACATGGCGTTTGAAGAAAGCGTTTCACGCAACAAGGTACATGACCCGAAAACAATCGTAATCTCGACTTCAGCCGGTGCCTGGGAAATTGTGTTTCACAGCGACCGGAAGCCTACCAACTATTCATTTCGATCGGCCCCTCAATTGTTGGGGTTTAGACGGGGGGCAGATCCAAGATTGTGGTTAACGGTTGCCGGTCATGATTTGCCGACCTACCTGAGAGAGAACAACTTCCGCATCAAAAAGAGAGAGCATCTCAATAAGGTTCCCTGTTATGTGCTTGAAAAAGCACAGCCCCCCGAGGCTTCATCCAGTGTGTATGAAAAATTCTGGATTGCCCCCTCTCAAGGTTTTCGCTGCCTGAAATATGAAGAATGCTCCCCTCTTAAGGTAGATGTCATGTCTAGCAATGTCAAAAAAGGGACTCTCTCTGTCCATCGCCAATCGATGTCCTATGAACAACATGGGGAGGCGTGGTTTCCTAAAACGGGAGTGGGGGCAAACTTCTGGATTGATTCGGATAGAAAAGAACATTTGATTAGTTGGGCGACTCTGGAGACAAAAGGCTTCAAAGTCAATCACCCCATCCCGCTTGAGACCTTCACAGTCAATATTCCTGACGATGCGATGATTTGGGTGAGTACGTTACGCCAAAAACTGCCGAAAAAGGAGTTCCTCCAGCGATATGGGCAGAATTAAGAAAGAAAATATGTAAGGAACAACGATCGTTCTTCCCTACATCACATCCCCTCAAAGGGGGTGTTTGTCGTAAACCGAATAGTGACGAAAGGAGTCTCTCATGCCGGTATACAAAGCCACATTTTTTTACACCATTTTGGTGGTAGCTTTTAGTCTGTTACCGTCCAGTCAAGCGGAGTTGCCATCTTGGATGTGCGGTCCTTATACATTGTGCCAAGTCGCCGAAAGGCACGGGGTGGTGGTCAAGCCTGAAAGGGTTGCGGCATTGGCGGGGACGACAAAGGCAGGAACGACGATGAAAGGGCTTGCCGATGCTGCCTCTCAGTTGGGGATGCAGCCCGTTGGTCAAAAGACCAATTATCGGCATCTTCGCCGATTGACACTGCCCTTAATTGCCTTGGTCAAAACACCGGATACTACCACTCACTTCATTGTGGTCGATAAAATCGATCGGAATCAGATAGAGATTTGGGATGTCAGGCAGGGTTACTCGATTTTCCCAAGAAAGAAATTTAAATCGATGTGGGAAGGCTATGTGTTGATGCTCTCTCCACCGCGACCACAGGGTGCAGTTTCGGCAAATGCCCCTGACATTGAAATTGATGCGCCGACCTACGATTTTGGGGTGATTCCGCAGATGGACAGGGTTGACCACAACTTCACCATAAAGAATGTGGGGGGAAGTCCACTGGAGATTTTAGAGGTAGATCCCTCTTGCACCTGTGAGAAGGTTGATCTGAAAGAGAAAGTAATACCTCCCGGTGGCGCCACCCAGCTCAACGTGCGCTATCAAGGTTCAACCAACAGTGGGAAAACACGAGTCGCTGTGTATCTGAAAACCAATGATCCGGACGAACCGGCAGCGGTCGTCTCGCTTTTTGGGATTGTCAATGGGACTGCGGGGGTCTATCCGGGGCATTTCCAGCTTGGGGAAATTGGACAGGATGAGTCGATTCACAAATCCTTTGTCATTTACCGTCCGGCATTCGACACGATCCGGGTCAAGTCGGTCAAATCCAGTTCATCGCAAGTTCAGACAAAGTTTCAGAGGCTTGACGAGACAGATGTCATCGCTCGGGTGCATTTTGACCTCGAGGGGCTTCCTCTTGGCCCTTTTCGTGAAACGATTACCGTCACCACCGATGCGGAAAAGTATTCCGAAATCTATGTGGGAATTGAAGGCACAGTGGTCGGGGAACTTTTGCTTGAACCGAATCAGTTTTTCACCGGTTTCCTTCAGGTAAACACGCCGGTTCGTCGCACCGTCACGCTTGAAAAACGTGGAAAGGCAGACCTTGAAATCTTGAAAGTTGAGAACAGTTCGTCCATCGTTCAGACCAAAATCGTTCTGGTGGAACCGGGGAAAAAATACGAGATTGAAGTCACATGTACACCAACAATGTCCTCGCCGAAGTCAATTCGAGATGTCATTCAAATTCATACTAACAGGGCCTTATGCTAGTTACTAATGAACTGGAAACGCCAACTCTTTAATCTGTAAAAACGCCTCTTTTTTGCATAGCTGATTGAGATAAACGCATAGCGTATGAGCGGTGAGTTTGGAGTATAACCGAGTGCATACCCCCCAGAAACTATGCGCATGATTCTTTTGTATATGAAATTGTTCACTCAATTGACCATTAACCGTTTCAACCCTCTGCCTAATTTCGTTAATCCACCGCTTGGTTTGTCTGGAAATCTGCTGTTTCTGGTTGCGTCGGGGGACCGTTATCAGATCGATACGGTTGAGTTGAGCTAATTGGTCTTTGACTTGGTTGCTAATATAGGCTTTATCCCCTATCACTTGCTTATCTTGGTGTCCAGAGAGCAATTCGTAACCAACCGATAAATCGGTTGCAGAAGCCGGGGCAAGTTCAAAATCAACAATCACCCCACTTGCGGTGACTAACAGATGAAGTTTATAGCCGAAAATGGTCTGTTTCCTCGATTCCACCCGCCCATAATCGGCACCATAGCATGACCAATTATTTGATGACGAAGGTGCCAGATGAAACTGAATGACTGGAATCGGCAAACTATCAATAATACACAGTTTCTCCGATGCCGCTTCAATGTCTGACAAGAGCATCTGTCGAATCCGATTGATGATTGTCCCCAAATTGCGTCTTCGCCGGTTGAGTCGGGTCTGACAAGGCAGTATAGGGAACAGATGGGGGTGCTGGCTAAAGTCGGATAGCAGTTGTGTTTCGATGTCCCACCCCTTACATTCGGCAACCAATATCATAGTGATTAACTCACTATCGCTACATGGGGGAGGGGGGCCTGGGCGTCGGAGTAATGGTTCGAGTTTTATCAGAATGTCATCAACAATGACATAAGTCCATAGACAGAGGTCATCAAAATCGGTTATCATAAGGTTATCCTCCAGTTTTAGATGGATTGTCAAGTTCATCTATAGTAACAGACTGGAGGACTTTTTAGCTTCCCTTTTTTTTAGTTCCCATAAAAAAAGGGAAGCTAACTAGCATAAGGCCCTAACAGTAAAAAACAACCGCTCCTGAAGGTTCCATTGTATGGTATTCTTCAAAAGACCACTGCAAGCGCAGGTCAGGATAATTGAGGTATGACTATAAAGGGGATTCTACCCGTTGCGAGTTGCGGCACCTACCTCTAGTTTTAGCCAGTAATCCGTCCGTCAACCAGATGGGGGACAACGTCAACGAGATTCATTTGGGCGCAAAATTCGAGATCCTCTCCTAGTCCAATGCTGGCGAGGGATCGACCGTGATAGCAATTCTTTAGCATCCCAAGCAGATCCTCACAATGTTCCTGATAAAGGATCTTTGCTGCTTCAGCGGCATCGGTCAGTTGAGTCTCCGCTAATGCTGCCACACATGCACCTGCAAAAACAGTATCTTCTGTGCAGAAACCGCCCTCTCTGCCGGAACATGCAAAGACAAGTTCCCCTTCTGCTTGAGCCAACCGGTTGACAATTGCGCGGAGATTGAGGAAGGATCCGACGAGAACCCGTTCAGCAGCACGACAGGCTTGTAGGGTGCGTGTTCCGTTCGTCGTTGTCAAGACGATTTGCCGCCCTGAAACAACCGTTTCGGTATATTCACGCGGTGAATTCCCAAGATCGAACCCATCAACTTTCATCCCACCACGCTCGCCGCCGATCAGTGTGTTCGGTTGATCCGCAGCAAGACGAAAGGCATCCTCTGGGGTCAGGACAGGCGTGATAGCTGTTGCGTCGTTTGCCACAGCGAAGGTGATGGTGGTTGTCGCACGCAAAATATCGGCGACGACAACCGTTTTGCCGGTAAGGTCGGAAAAAGGGAGGAGATCTGGGGTAAAAACAACATCAATGAAAGCAGGCATGGATTATACTCGTGACGGAGTTGGATGGTAGCACTACAGTTTGGGGTTAGTGGAGGTAAAGCGGGTTTTACCAAGCGAATCCCGAATCCAGAAAGTTAGTAAAGACCTGTGCGTTCAGAAAGCGTTCATCGCCCATAATCTTTCGGTGGAGCGGGATGGCTGTCTTAATGCCTTCAATGGTGAATTCATCCAAAGCCCGCCTCATACGCGCAACCGCTTCCTCTCGATTTCTACCGTGGGCAATCAGTTTTGCGACCAAGGAATCGTAATAGGGCGGCACAACGTAGCCGGGATAGAGGTAACCATCTACGCGGATGCCGATTCCCCCCGGCGGCAGATATGCTTCAACCTTTCCCGGGGAAGGGGTGAGACCGTTATCGGGATCTTCTGCATTAATCCGGCACTCGATCGCATGTCCGTTCACCTCCACGTCCGATTGACCATATCCGAGTTCTTCACCCCATGCTAGCCGGATCTGCTCCTTGAGCAGATCAATTCCCGTGGTCATCTCTGTCACCGTATGCTCGACTTGGATGCGTGTGTTCATCTCCAAGAAGTAAAATTCCTCATCGGGGTCTACGACGAACTCAATAGTCCCGACATTATTATAGCCAATCGATTTCGCTGCTTTAGCAGCGGTCTTGCAGATTTCATGTCGTGTCTTCGATGATAAGGACGAAGCGGGAGCTTCCTCAACCAGCTTTTGATGCTTGTGCTGGATAGAACATTCCCGTTCACCGAGATGGATAACGTTTCCGTGATTGTCCCCCAAAATCTGGACTTCAATGTGGCGGGCATTCTCAATCCACTTTTCAACGTAAACTTCGGTGCTGCCAAACGCAGACTGTGCCTCTGCTTTGACCGTGTGGAAGAAGTCCATCAAACTGGTGCTGTCATACGCGATTCGGATACCACGTCCACCGCCGCCAGCGACCGCTTTGATGCCTACCGGATAGCCGATCTTTTCTGCGATTTCGACCGCTTCTTCAGCATTTTCAACCAAGCCTTTTCTAACATTCCGCCGAAGCCGCCGACGGATGCTGCCGCTTCCGGGCACCAACCTAAGCCCCGCTTTCGACATTGTTTCCCGTGCCTCCGCCTTGTCGCCCATTGTTCTCAAGTTTTCTGCTGTCGGACCAATGAAGGGGACCTCATGGGCTTCGCAGATTTCGGCAAATTGTGCATCCTCGGATAGAAACCCTGCGCCGGGGTGGATGGCATCGGCGTTCGTCAGCTCAGCGACGGTAATGATGTTCGGGGGTCTGAGATAGCTTTCCGTTGAAGCGGGTGGTCCAATACAGTAGGCTTCATCTGCATATTTGACGTGCAGTGAATCCTTGTCAGCGGTTGAATAGACAGCAACGGTCTTGATACCCATGTCCCGGCAGGCACGGATAACCCTAAGCGCGATTTCACCACGATTTGCAATTAAGATTTTCTTAAACATTTTTTGAACCTCTGAAAGTTAGCGGTTCATCCCTGAATCGAAAAAAGTGTGCAGGTGTGAAAGTGAGGCTTCTTCACACTTTCTCCCCTACCCACTTTCTCACTTTCATCAAAATCTTCGTAGTAAAGACCTCGTTCTTCAGGGTGGGGTAACTGACTCTTCCTTATCCCATCCCTAACAAACCACCGATTACGTCACCGTATTTCGCAATTAATCCTGCGAATACCACCGACACCATTGACATGAGTTTGATGAGGATATTGAGCGATGGACCTGATGTGTCCTTGAACGGATCGCCGACGGTATCACCGACGATGGTTGCGTTGTGGTTGTCAGAACCTTTACCGCCGTATTCTCCGCCTTCAATGTATTTCTTTGCATTATCCCACGCACCGCCGGCATTTGCCATCATCACTGCAAGCACGAATCCGGTCGTCAAACCGCCGGCAAGTAGCCCAAGGACGCCGGCAACGTTGAAGACCAAGCCAACAACCACCGGGACGATAATAGCAATCAGCGATGGAAGAATCATCTCTCTTTGCGCTCCCACAGTCGAGATCGCAACGCATCGGGCGTAGTCCGGTTTTTCTTCACGCCTCATGATACCGGGTCGCTCGCGGAATTGACGACGCACCTCCTGCACCATCGCACCGGCGGCACGCCCCACCGCTTTCATTGTTAAGGCACAGAAGTAAAACGCCATGACCGCACCGATGAACAGACCGATCAACACTTTCGGGTTCATCAGGGTTACATTGTAATAAGACATGAACTGGGCAATGCTGACCTTAACGGTATCAACCATGCCTTCGCCGGGGATGTTCAGTTGATCCTGGTGTGCCATGTGGATAAGCCCAAATCGAACCTCCTCAAGATAAGCGGCGAGGAGTGCGAGGGCAGTCAGTGCAGCTGATCCGATGGCGAAGCCTTTCCCGGTAGCTGCGGTCGTATTTCCAAGTGCGTCGAGTTGATCTGTGCGCTGACGGACACTCGGATCGAGTTCAGCCATTTCAGCGTTACCACCCGCATTGTCCGCGATTGGCCCATACGCGTCGGTCGCTAACGTGATACCAAGCGTTGCGAGCATACCCACCGCGGCGATACCGACGCCGTAGAGTCCCATCAACGTATCGCTAGCTCCACCCGGCAGATAGAAACTGACAGCAACGGCAGCGATAATTGTTAGCACAGGGATGGCGGTGGATTCCATACCCACAGCAATTCCTTCAATGATAACCGTTGCGGGTCCCGTTTCCGCTTGCTTGGCGATGCCGCGTGTGGGAGCATAATCGTGGGAGGTAAAGACCTCTGTCACCTTGCCGATAATGAGACCGGCGGTCAAGCCTGCCACAATGGCACCCCAAATCTGCCACCTGTTCGGGAGGTCAAGAACCCACAACACCGGAATCGAGCAGATAGCGATGCCAACCGCGCTCCCGTTGATGCCTAGGTTGAGTGAACCCATCAACTGCTTCATCGTGGCACCCTCTTTCGTGCGAACCATGTAGATCCCTAAGATCGAGAGGAACACACCAATCCCCGCAATGATCATCGGTGCTGAGAGGTACTTCAATTGAAGCGCGATGTTACCGTGGTCCTTCGCCGCAACTGCTGCGACACCGAGTGCAGCGGTGGCGAGGATTGAACCCGCATAAGACTCGTACAAGTCGGCACCCATACCGGCAACATCCCCTACATTATCGCCGACGTTATCCGCGATCACGGCGGGGTTACGCGGATCATCTTCAGGAATACCGGCTTCCACTTTTCCTACGAGATCGGCACCGACATCAGCGGCTTTGGTGTAGATACCACCGCCGACACGGGCAAAGAGTGCCTGCGTCGAGGCACCCATACCGAAACTCAGCATGATTACAGTGATTTGGGGCAGCGGATTGGTGCCCAAGAAGCCCGGAAAAATCTTCGGAAAAAGGTAGTAAAGGATCAGAAACCAACCGGCGATGTCCAATAGTGCGAAACCGACAACTACCAACCCCATCACTGCACCGGCGCGGAAAGCGATTCGCAAGCCTGAGTTGAGCCCCTCCATCGCTGCACATGTTGTGCGAGCCGATGCGTTTGTTGCTGTCTTCATGCCAAGGAAACCACAAAGCCCTGAGAAAAATCCGCCTGTCAAAAACGCAAAGGGCACCACCTTGTTTTGGGCGTTCAGCCCGAAAGCCATGATGAGGAAGATAACGCATAGCACAACAAAAACAATCCCTACTACTTTATACTGCTGTCTCAGATAAGCCATCGCTCCTTCACGGACAGCCTGGGCGATCTCACGCATCACCTCTGTGCCTTCACTCTGCTTCATGACCGATTTATAGAAGACAAATGCGAACCCCAAAGCGAACAATGAGCTAATTGGGATAAGCCACCACGCGGTGGGTAAGGGTGGAAGGGATTCTGATTGTGCAAAGGCAGAATTTGCGACTGCCATTCCCATCCATGAAGTGAGAAATATTAACCATCCACGGCTCCTTTCACGGAGCCGTTTGATAACTGTTTCAAGCATAAAACATCTCCTTTACCTAATCTTGTGGGCAAGGCACCTTCCCTTTAGGGAGGTGATGTAGCCCACCCAAGTGTGTTGTTCAACCAAAAAAGGTTGAATTTGTAAGTCAAATAGGGTACAATTATTTTCAGAGACGGACGCACTACCGAAAATGGTTAGCAGGGGTAAAATCCGCAATTGTTTTCCCATGGTCCGACGGGAGCGTGTTGTGGTGTTTCTGTACGACTGTTAGGAGTCTCCTAACAGTCTTTCTCATCAGTGTCCCCATTAGGGGAGTGGGCAGGGCGTTGTCCACTGGAGTAGGCACCGTAAGACGGAGTTCGCCTCGCAAGTGTTGTTGATACCACAATTCGACTCCTTAAAGGAACGGGTGAGAATCCCCAACCCTTTAGGGTGTGGGAGTACGTCAAAAACGTAGGGAACGCAGATCTGCGCTCCCTACAATAGGTTCTTTGGGTACTGGTCAACTTACGTTTCATTTATACCAAGTACTTTCATCGCCTCTCCAACAATGTAGATGGAGCCTGCGACGCATATAAGATCTGAGGTCGTGGCAATTGATTGTGCCAACGGTATCGCCTCACGGACGCTTGGGCAGACATGGAGAATCGTCCCGGTTTCTGACCATGCCTGTGCAATCTCTTCGGCAGGCATGACACGAGGATTATCAAACGCCTGCGTTGCAATAATTTCATTTGCAAACGGACACAAGACCTGACCAATAGCTTGCAGGTCTTTGTCTCGCATCAAGCCCACAACAAGAATCAAACGGCGGTAACGAAAGACCTCACGGATGGCTTTGCACAACGCCTCCGCTGAAGTTGGAGAATGTGCGCCATCCAGCAAAATAACCGGCGATTGTCCGACGACCTGCATACGTCCCGCCCAACGCACCGCTTTCAGACCGCCATAGATACTGGTTCGAGGAACCTTGTATCCTTCCTGACGTATACGCTCAATACAAGCGATGGCAGTTGCTGCATTAATCGCCTGATGTTCACCGAGCAACGGCAAAAACAGGTCCGGATAAAACGCCGATTGTGTTGTCAGATCAAACGCCTGACCATTGAGACTCCAGTTCTTACGCTTCAGGTGAATATCGCGCTCAACCTCATCCATCGGTGCATCCCGATCTGCAGCGACAGTTTCAAACACCGCTTGCGCTTCAGAGAGTTGTGGTGCTAATACGACCGGACGGTTCGGCTTTATAATTTCCGCTTTTTCTTTCGCTATCGCTTCGTGCGTATCTCCAAGTATCGCTGTGTGTTCCAAGCTAATTGGTGTGATAACGCTTACAAGCGGATCTACCACATTTGTTGCATCTAGCCGCCCGCCAAGTCCTACCTCAATAACCGCAAAATCAACCGCGTTGTCCGCAAAGTAGGTAAAAGCAAGAGCTGTATAAATCTCAAAAAATGAAACACGCCCAATTGATTCCAATTCCGCCATCGCTTCAACTGACGGCTTAAGTCGGTCAACGTATCGCGCAAATTCTCCTTCTGAAATAAGCCGAGAATTAATGCGACATCGTTCACGCGGAGTTATCAGGTGGGGTTGTGTAAACAAGCCAATCTTATAACCTGCGTGAGTCAGGATTGAGGCGATCAGTGCTGCCGTTGACCCTTTCCCTTTGCTTCCGGCGACATGAACCACCTTCAAGCGACGGTGTGGATTTCCCAACTTCGCTAGCAGGCGAGAGATACGTTCAAGGTTATAGAAGCGTGCCTGCCTTGAGAAGTCAGGGCTTTTCTCGGAGTTAATGAATGTATCAATATAGGCGAGAGCGGCTTTGTAATCCAATTTTGGTTCATGTCCATAGATTTAGATCTTCGTAGATTGGAAATTGTCCACAAAGATTGCGAACTTTCTCCCTCCCACCCCGCTTGGTTTCTGCACTTCTGCGTCCTTCAAGGGTTTCCGTTATCAAATCAGCGATCAGCTGCATCTCTCCCTCTTTCATGCCGCGCCCTGTTATCATCGGTGTTCCAAGGCGGATACCACTCGTTGTGGTCGCAGATCGTTTATCCGACGGAATGGTATTTTTGTTGACAATGATTCCCGCGTCTTCAAGGTGGTCTGCGGCTTGCCGTCCACTCAACTGCTTGTATGTCGCAGTTAAATCAATCAGCATGAGGTGGTTGTCCGTGCCGCCGCTTACCAAGCGAAATCCGTTGCCTATGAGTGCTTCCGCGAGTGCTTTGGCATTCTTCACAACTTGGTTCTGATACGTTTTGAAGGCAGGCTCCATCGCTTCTTTGAAGGCAACCGCTTTCGCCGCGATTGTGTGCATAAAGGGCCCGCCTTGTATCCCCGGAAAGACCGCGCGATCAACTGCTTCAGCTAGTTCATCCCGACACATCACAATTGCGCCTCGTGGTCCGCGCAAGGTTTTGTGAGTCGTTGTGGTTATCACGTCGCAGTGAGGCACCGGATCCGGATGTACATCTGCGGCAATGAGACCCGCAGTATGGGCGATGTCCGCCATCAGATATGCGTTGACGGAATCGGCAACTTCTCGCCACCCTGCAAAATCGAACCAGCGTGGGTAAGCACTACCGCCCACAATAATCAGCTTGGGCTGGTGCGTTTTCGCGAGTTCGGCTATCATATTGATATCGATCTGTTCCGTCTCCGGGTCAACACCGTAGGATACTATATTATAATATTGGCCTGAGAAATTCTGGGGAAGCCCATGACTCAGATGACCGCCGTGATCCAGCCTCATCGACAGAATTGTATCGCCCCGCTCAAGCAGTGCTTGGTACGCTGCCATATTGGCTAAGTTTCCAGCGTGCGGTTGGACGTTGACATGATCAACACCGAAAAGCTGCTTCGCACGCTCAATCGCGAGGCTTTCCACGCCATCTGCGGCTGCACAGCCGTTGTAGTAACGGGCACCGGGTGTCCCTTCGGCGTATTTACTGGTCAGGACACTCGCCTGCATCTGCATAACCGCTCGACTTACATAATTTTCTGAAGGGATCAGTGTCAAACAATTTTGCAGCCGGTCCAAATCTTGAAGCATAATCTGGACAATTTGTGGGTCAACTTCACTCAATGATCTGTTCATTATGCGGTTATCCTCAATATTTCTATTTCCTCGTCGTATGAAGTAAGTTTTAGAGCTTAGGTTTCTGTATTTATTGATTTCATAAAGCGGGCTTCAGGCGGCTGCGCTAGTCAACTCGCTTAAGAAGTTTTTCAGTTTTGGTTTTGAGGCTCTTATTATTTGTCTGTTCCGCGAGTTCCAGTGCAATGTTCCAATCTTTCTTTGCCGCCCAAGTGCGATCCAGTAGGTAATTCGCAATTCCCCGTCTGAGGTAGGCGAAGGCGTAGTCGGGCTTGAAACGGATTGCTTTGTCATAGTCTTGGATGGCGATGAAGTGTTCGCCTAGGTCACCCCTTATCGTTCCCCGAAAGTAGTAGGCGAAAGCAAAATCATTTTTGAGGTCAATAGCGGTGCCGTAATCTTCGATCGCATCCTTATATTGTCCCAACGATCGCTTCACAGTTCCCCGAAAGTAGTAGGCAGCGGCGTAATCGGGCTTGAGATTGATAGCGGCATCATAATCGTCAATGGCAGCCTGATATTGATCTAATCTGTACTTGGCATAGCCCCACTTAAGGTAAGTTTCAGCGGATATAGATTGTTTGCCCTGCCACAAAGGTTTTGCCTTCCCTGACTGAGCGAGCAATTCCTTGAGATCGTTTGATGGAATGACGAAATTGAGATTCTGGCCATCTTCAAGTGTTATAAGAGAGGTCCCGATGACTTCGCCGTTTCCGTTTAGTACGGGTCCTCCGCTGCTTCCGGGAGAGATTAGGGCAGTCATCTGGAATCGTTTTTTGGCATCCCCTTCGTGAAGATTATTGATAGTGTCGTTTGAGAATTTGCCTTCCAATCCTTTGGGGTTACCTGCGACGTAGACTGTCTCGCCAATTTTTGCTGTATCGCTATCGCCTAGGGGAAGGGGTTCACCCTCAACCCCCGTAATCTTTAGGATGGCAAGGTCGTTTTCCTCATCAGTTGCGGATATGCCATCGACGGTATATTTCGTGGGGTTATCAGCCAATTTCGCCGTGCCTTTTGATGCTCCTTCAACAATATGAAAGTTGGTTGCAATCTGGCTTTGTCCGACGAAGAAACCGCTGCCAAATCCGAGGGTGTTGCCATCCTTATCTGCCATCTCTAAATACACTGTGGCTGCTAACGCTTTTTCGGCAAGCTGTTTATCGGTCTGGGCAGATGCCGCAGCGATTATGAAGAGTGAAATAAGCCCCAAAGCTGTGAAATACAAGAACGCTTTTCGCGGATTTCTCATAGCAGTCTCGCTCATGATCTGTTGGGTGATAATATCCATGAAGTAGTTCGCACAACTTGTAATTTCAGGAAGTTCAGATTGTAACACAGATATTAGGTAGTTTCAAGAGAAATAATTGTACACAGTGTTGGTCTCAACTTGTACCTATGTCTCATTTCCTATCTCAAACTTGTGTTGGGCGAATGGCTTTCGGCATATTTGGTGGGCTCGTTTTCAAGTTAGAAATGCGTTGACGGAAAATTCGAGAAGGTTTATAATAACCAATGGTGCTAGTATAATTTATGGGTCATGAGTCGGTTTCCTGATTTGTATCGTTAATCGGGGTAGCAACCCATCTCGATTAACCAAAGGAGACTCAACCCATGACCAGTATAGATTTTATCACAGAATTGTTTGTAGCGGTAGATGATAAACTCACAGCAACAAACAAAAACCACAAACACCCCAAAGCCAAACTCTATCCGTCTGAAGTGGTTACCATCGCTCTACTATTTGCGCTTAAAGGCGTTGGCAACCGTGCCTTCTATAGGTGGATAGCAAACAATTACAAAGCCTTGTTCCCCAATTTACCCGAAAGAACCGGTTTGTTCCGACTATTCAATAGGCATCACCCACTGACGGATATATTCATGGCAGATCCTTCGTTGATAGGAGTCATTGATACTTACGGTATCGAACTGATTCACCCCCGTCGAGAAGGACGTTCTTCTGGGCAAGTCGGCAAAAAAGGAATATCCAACCAACGCTGGATTGTCGGTGGTAAACTCTGTTTACTAGCCAATCACCTTGGACTGATTGTGGATTGGGAGTGTGCGACTGCCAATGTATATGATGGTAGCTGTTTCCAACATATAGTGGCGTCTGTCAGCGACCAGATGGTGGTTTTTGCTGATACCGGTTTTGCCAAAGTCGATTGGTTTGCTCCCAACTTGCGTATCTGCCAACGGGGGGAGTGGAATAGTCGGATGCTGATAGAGACGATTTTATCAATGTTGACGCAGGTCTGTCATTTGAAGAAGGTCGCGCATCGGTGTTGGACCTATTTCAAAACAAGACTGGCTTTTACCATGGCTTTGTTTAATCTGTTGGTACAGTGGGACGGCTTACCCGTTAATGACGATGGCTTTGTCCCTTTATCTATTGCACAATTCAGTCTCTAAAATAGCACCAAAGGTTTATAATATTGTGGCAAATTTGGCGCGATCCTTATCGTTGAAGACCGTTGACGATTGTGTGCGTCATGTTTGTGACCAACTCGCTGACACCGATGCAGCGGTCTGTTACAGAAATGGTACGCCGAACACGCGCAAGAAATACGCCGAGACGGAGGTTAAGGTTTTCCTTGAGGGTCCGAGGCGTTAAAAGGACACTATTTGGTTTGTTATGTTGACTTATTCTCTCGTTAGCAATGTAATCACTGGAGATCGAAGCACGTTGAGGCAAGGGATGCGCCGCCTCGCCGAAGTTGCCCATAAACATGGCATTCCCATTACATGGGGGGGCGGGGCAGCTTCTGCACGGTCCTTCGCTGCAGATTTAACCGAATGGAACGCCTCCCACGGTGACGAAGTAATGCTGATGGTTGACGTTGCACCAATTTGGGGATCGGGAACAGATTCCGACGACTTGAGCCAATCCGCGGAGCATATCGTGACGATGCGCGAAAAGCTGCCGGATTATATCTCGTCGGAAAAAGATCGAGTCCAAAGGGCAATCGAATGGGCGAATCCTGTTGTCGCAGGGGCGGGGCAGAAAAATCATGTACTACTTTACGCCTTAGCACAGGTTGGTTTTGCCGGATTGTGGGGGTATGGTTGGGACGATAGAGCGGATGAGGGTTGTCCGTTTGGGTGCTTCTTTCCATCGGTAGACAAGCACAATTTTTGCGGCACCTCTACAAGTCGAGTTGTCGGCATCCCGCACACGTCCCTCCTCCCTACCCAGACACCTCTTGGGTCTGAGGGAACGGAGGACACCGATTTTCAAAGCCAAATATTAAACGGAACGGCGCAGCAGGGATTCGATTGTTATGCGGCAAACGCAGAGTGGAATCGTTGGTTGGCTTATATCCAGCGGATTGATGCTGTGGAGGTCGCATCGTTGACATCGGAACAACTCGATCAGTTGGATACATATTTGGCCTACGTGCGCGAGGCACCGGAGACGCAGATTATGTCACTTCCTGATGTTGTTCGTGCCTGCCAAGAGATCGGCGAACAGACGCAGCCAACCTTTCTGCTCACCGATTCCAAGTCAGAAGGCGAGGATGAAGCGTCAACCGCTTCGGACAAATCAACCTTCTCCTATTACGATGCTGAATGTCAGTTGGTCTTTGAAGAAGGCAAGATAGAACCGATTTGGGTGACAAACTACATCTCGCCACCGGTTAGCTCACGTAACGGTGCGGAGGTCAACCTACCGCAAATTGAACAGTTTCGCCCCTCTCGCTCGCGCAGCCAATTGCGGATGCAGTTTACCTTGGAATCTACAAAAGCGATGCCGTATGGGTTAGCCGTCTGGGGGAATCACGCTGGACTCACGTTGGCAACCTCAAACGCACAGGAAGTAACGTGGTTAGGCGATCGGTTGTTATTTGTACGGGTCAACCTACAAGTAGGAAAGAACGATGTCGAGGTTGTTTTAACAATCTAATCAAAGGTTTGAAAAAAACAGTCATGGATGCCTGCCAAACGGTTAAAGCCTACTTTGACGCACTCATCACAGGAGACACAGACCGGCTCATCAAAATGATGTCTTTGGCTGATCACTATGTGAAGATTGGTACGGAGCCAGATGAGCATATTGAAGGCGGTGAAAACGCGAGAGATTACTATCAGCAAATTATCGCGAATGCAGCAGATATTGCGATTGAGTACGAAAATCTTGATATTCAGGAGCGGGGGGATGTGGTGTGGTTCTACACACGACAGATATGGCGGCTCAAGTGGTTGGGTAACCCCGAAGAGTTGGCAGTGCGGTTGACAGGTGTACTCGAAAAAGAGGACGGGACATGGAAGTTTGTTCAGATTCATGCTTCGGTCGGCGTTCCTGCATAGCGGCAACGTGGGAAACCGGCGTACTGTCAGACAAATTCTTGGCTGATACGTTCAATCTCTCAGACTACTTTTTCTGTTAATCAAGGGTGAAGTTTTATGATGGTTTGGGGATTCTAAAAAGGAAATGCTTATGTCTAAAAAAATCTACGCCTACGGAATGGATGGCTTTATCGTTCCGATGATGAAAAAATTTGTTGCTGAAGGGTGTTTGCCGAACTTTGAAAGGATGCTCAAAAATGGTACGGTGAACCAAACCTTTCCGTCCTTCCCTGTCTGGACGCCGACGAATTGGGCGACCCTTTCTACCGGTGCTCACACGGGGACACATGGTGTCACCCGTTGGCGTGTGGAGGTTGCCCCCGGTGAACGGATCGACAGTTTCGATGGACGCGCCCCGAATGCGGAGCGGATCTGGAACGCCCTAGAACGTGCCGGCAAAACAAGCGTTGCGGTCCACTACCCAGCAGCCCATCCATCGGGCATCAAATCCGGTTTCGTCGTGGACGGTTTTGGTCATCCCGGACACGCCAGCACCGACTACGAAGTGGCGTCCTGTCAAGCCTACACGACGAGCGATGAGGTTGCTACCGTCGAGATGGACCATGATGGAACGGCTGTCCGCCGGACACAACGCAGCGTTCAACCGATTCCAGTCTTGCGTCCCGCCGTCGGTTGGGAGAACCTTCCACCGAGCCAGTCACCACCCCTTGAGTCCATAATCGAAATCCATGCGCGTCTCGGCGGCGATGTCAACACCTTTCATCTCCTTGTGGTTGGCAGTCGTGGGAAAGGATATGATTGTGTACAGATCTGCCGGGAGAAGGATGGGAATACACAAATTGCTGAGACAGTGGTTGGTCAATGGAGCGATTGGGCAATTGACCCCTTCCAGATCGATGGTCAAAAGCAGGATGCGTCGATTCGGTTTAAGCTGATGGAACTCACACCCGACGGGAAAAATCTGAAACTTTACCGTTCACAGGTCACCTACGCCAACGGATTCACCTACCCGGATGACCTCGCAGCGGAGCTAATAGAACGTTTTGGTCCCTATCAGGAGCACGCCTCTATGACGCCTTATACGTCGGGCATGGCGGATTTTGATACCGCCCTTGAGGAGTGCGAATATCAGGGCATCTGGTTCGCTGAAGTCGCCAACTACATGCTGCGTGAGCATGGGTGTTCCTTCTTTATTTGCCATTGGCATCTTTTCGACTATCTGAACCACATCCACCTCAACGATGTAGATCCTGTCTGTCCGGGCTACGACCCAAACAATGCAGACACAGCGATGGACTACTTCCGTCGGGCATATCAGGTCGGCGACCGGGTTTTGGGACGCATCTGGGAGGCTGCCGACGATGAGACTTGCGTCGGTGTCCTCGGTGACCATGGGGCTTACCCCGACATTCGGATTGCCAACATCCGCAAGTTCCTCGTCGATCAGAGGTTCACCGTACTTAAAGATGGTGCGGAAGGCGTCGAGCGCGATGAAGTACTGGAGAAGGATATAGATTGGGAAAAGACCCGTGCCTATCTAAAGGATGACAAAGGCTTTGACATCTACATCAACGCTGAACCGGGACCGGCTTTCGACGAAATTGAGCGTGAACTGCTGTTGGCACTCCGCACTTGGGTTGATGAAGGGGTTGGACGTACCCCCATCGCCATTGCGCTGCCGAAACGTGATGCCTACCTCCTCGGTCAGTGGGGTGATCAGTGCGGTGATGTCATCTTTGCATGGGACCACGGCTACGTCAGTGGCTACTATGGTCAGTGGAAAGGGATTGTCGGTGGCGGAGCGGTCGGTGCGCCCGAAGTGTATGGCGCACATCACGGCGGCTTCCTCCCCACCCGAAACGAGGACATCTCCTCTAGCTTTGGAACATTCTTATTGGCTGGGCCGGGAATTAAAAAGGGGTATGAGCGTGATTATGATTCACACGGTTACATCCACGCCGCTGATGTTGTTCCCACATTTTGTCATATTCTCGGCACCGCTCCACCGGCACAAAGTCAGGGCACAATTGCCTACGATCTGCTTGAAGGAAACGAGATGGCGCGAGAGCGAGATACAAACTGAATATGTGTAGAAAATTGTAGATATTTAGAAATAGGAATTTTTTTTGACAATATACTTGTGATATGATAACATCTTGTTTAATAATTTTCCTTCCTGATGCTTTGTGCCTATCTATTCTTCAAGATTTAACATCTTTGGTTCACCTAACTACATTATTAAGGAGGTACTCCCAATGGACACAAAAATTTCCGATGCAATGCCACCCAAATTTTCCAAGGTAGCACTGACATTTGATGATGTTTCATTAATCCCTGGTGAATCAAACGTTCTGCCAAATGCGGTTGATACAAGCACGCAGCTGACCCGTCGTATTCGCCTCAATATTCCGATTTGCAGTGCCTCAATGGATACCGTTACGGAATCCGAACTTGCAATTGCTCTAGCGCGAGAGGGCGGTATTGGTATAATCCATTACAACTGCTCGATTGAGACGCAGGTGAACGAAGTTGATCAGGTCAAACGCTCAGAAAGCGGAATGATTATCGATCCGATTACTTTGACCCCCGATAAGAAGGTTAGTGATGCGCTGGAGTTGACAGCACGTTACCGCATCGGTGGTATCCCGATTGTGACCAAAGAAGGTTACCTCGTTGGGTTAATCACCAATCGTGATCTGAAATATGAGGAAGATGCGGATCTACCTGTGACTGAACTGATGACACCGAGTGAACAGTTGGTCACGGCTTCGCCTGGGATTGAACTGGGGAAAGCAAAGCAGATTCTGCACCAAATCCGGAAGGAGAAGCTCCCGATCGTTGATGAGGAGTTTCGCCTGTGCGGGCTTATCACAATCAAAGATATTGACAAGGTAGAGAAATATCCTCTGGCATGCAAGGATAAGTCTGGGAGACTGAGAGTTGGCGCAGCGATTAGCCCTTCTTGGGATTTGGAGAAAGTGGGGCTGTTGGTTGATGCAGAGGTTGACGTATTGTCGATAGATACCGCGCACGGTCATCATCGGAATGTAATGAAGGCAGTGCATCAGATTAAGGCGGAATTCCCCGATGTGGAACTGATTGCCGGGAATGTTGTAACCGCCGAAGCAACGCGTCAGTTGATTGATGCAGGTGTTGATGCTGTAAAGGTAGGCATGGGACCCGGATCAATCTGTACGACCCGTGTTGTCACAGGAATAGGGATTCCGCAGATTACGGCGGCTTACGATTGTGCGCAAGAGGCGGATAAAAACGGCGTTCCGGTTATCGCTGATGGTGGTATTCGGTATTCCGGTGATATTGCGAAGGCGATTGGTGCGGGTGCAAGTTCGGTGATGATAGGGAGTTTGCTTGCAGGTACGGAGGAAAGTCCCGGCGAAACGGTTATCTATCAAGGGCGCACCTATAAAATCCATAGGGGTATGGGTTCTTTATCCGCTATGAAGGAACGCCGTGGTAGCGAGCGATACTCTCAAAGTAGTGAATCTTTAGCAAAGTTGGTGCCTGAAGGCATCGAAGGACGGGTGCCTTACAAGGGTCGGTTGGGCGATTTTGCCTATCAGCTTGTCGGTGGTCTCCGCGCCGCGATGGGATATTGCGGTACACCGGACATTGCGTCATTGCGGACTGAAAGCCGGTTTGTTCGGATGCAGAGTAGCGGTCATCGCGAAAGTCACCCGCATGATATTGCGATTACAGAGGAAGCTCCCAATTATAGTGTAATGATGTGAAACCGTGAGTCAGTGTTTGAGGATTTAACGGAAGGCGGATGGCATTTGAGAATGACTTTCCTATAATCAAGGATGATGTTATCAGAATCCTTGCAGACAACTTCATCGACATCGACAAAGATGTGATATGGGCAGATTTGAATTATGAATACCTTTTCAGAAAAGACATTGATTCACCCTAGCACACATGACTGCAAACCAACCTTATCAGACACAGAGGTACTTGAGTTTCTAAAAAATGGGTATCTCAGGCTTGAAGGGGTTGTGCCTGATGATATTAACCAACGTGTTCTGAAGTATTGTAATGCAAATCCTGACCTGCTCTATATGAATGACATCTTATATGAGGAATGGTTTGTTGAGGGGGTGATGAGGAATACTGAAGTTGCAGGCGCTGTGCGGTCATTGTTGGGCAAAGATTTCCATCTGCCCGTCCAGATGGTGAACCATCGTGTTGAATGCCCTATCGCGTCAGTAGGGGGTTGGCATATTGATGGAAACTACAACTATACCCATGAATTAAACTTCCTTCAGGTGTTCTATTATCCACAGGACACACCCATAGAGATGGGGCCGACGCAACTTGTACCCGGCACACATCTTGTACGGCAGAAGTCAAGGTTAATGGGGCATTTAGGGAATATCAAGAACACAGTATCAACTGATGCGCCAGCAGGCTCTGTGTTCATCACAGTCTATCATATCTGGCATCGTCGTCCGTCATCGATTATAACTGCAACCCGTAACTTGTTGAAGTATTTCTATTGGAGAACCAGTCCACCTAAAAGGGATTGGACGGTTGACCCTAACTTCGATTTTGCCACTGCTGACTATGACAGCCCTGCCTCTAGCCTTGTTGAACAATTCCGAAGTGCAGTGAAGGTGGCAGAGACGTTTCTATGGTTATGTGGTAAACATGAGATATTCCAAAACTTAGGGGGTCAGAGCTTTCCATTACCTGTACCCCGAACTGATTTGCCCTATGGGTTTCCTGAAGGGTTGAAAAGGGAGTATCCATCAGAGTAGCTGCTACTATCCCATGTCAATGTAAAAGGTTTGCCACCCATGAGGCGGCAATTGTAAAAAAATAGTTGTTGCATTAATATTGAAATTGTGCTACTATTCGATTTTAATATTATTATTGAAAGGAGAACGGCTTTCCAGCAGAGGTTTTTACGCTTAATAATCAAAGCCGCGACAGCGTTTTTATGAAAGTAAATGAAGAAATGTCGTTTTGGGACAGGCTTTATATCCCTGGACTTATTAAGGGCATGCTCACGACACTGAAACATATCCCCAAGAGAAAATTTACTTATCAGTATCCCGAAGATCCACGTAGTGTCGAGGAGCGTAATGATCGCTATCGTGGCATCCATAAGCTGCCGTTAGACCCGGAAGGCAATGTCAAATGTGTGGCATGTTTTATGTGTGCAACAGCCTGTCCGGCAGATTGTATCACCATTAAAGGCGGTCCTGCACCCGAGGGCTGGAAAACGAAAGAAGGTTATCAACGCGAAAAATATCCCGAAGTTTTTGAGATCAATATGCTGCGATGCATCTTCTGTGGATATTGTGTTGAAGCGTGTCCAGAGGATGCAATCCAGATGACAGGGATTACACTCCCGCAATACTTTAGAGAAAGACAAAAAGAGGGTGAAGTTCTCGGCAGTTCGCGGAAAGATTTCATCTTTGATCAAGAGATGCTGATAGCTAATAATGACATTCCCGAACAAGGACTTCATCCGGATTCGTAAGTACCCGAACATGAGTTTACTTGGGGTGGTGGCAACCCACTAAGCGCGTGGGCGTAGATTCTACCCGATAGAATGTGCAGAGATTTTTATCAGATACTTAAACAGAAAGTACGCACATCTTGATATGAACTTTTAGGGCAAGGCTTTCCATACCTCTGAGGTACAGTACGGGAAAGAATTGCCCATTTTTTGTTAAATGTATTTAGGAAATGACTTTGGACAAAGACCAACCGAATCAGATTCAAGACCTATCCCTAAACTTTAGTTCAGATTCTCTTTTCGCTTTAACAGATAAGATAAAAGCGAGTGTTGAAGGACGGATCAGTTGGGGTGACACCTTTGGAATGGGGCTTGGCGCGAAGAATGACAAATACTTGCTCATTTGGACGCCAAAGAAATCGTCCGAAGGGCAAATCCTCCCCGGCTTCGACTCAGAGGACGGTGAGCTCACACTCAAAATGAGACCGAGACCCGGCGCATGGATTTCTTGGGTTGACGAAGCCAAAGTGGCGACGGAAGCGAAGGATGACCATGATCGTGTTCGCAGGAGTGTGCAAGAGCTGGAGCGTAACACGCGTCAAGTGACAGACTTCGCTGATGGTGTTCTCAAAGATATCATCACCGTGCATCTAGGCGAATCCCTCACGTTGTCAGAGATGGTGCAAGAGGTTTTGAAAGTTGAGTTCACAATACCAACCACTGTCAAAACCGGCGGATATGTCCTCGCATCATCTCAAGAAACCGCATCCGGATTAGCGAAGGTCATTATTCCAGAACAGACGAATATTCACGGTGTGCATCTGAACGAGGATGAGCTGATCGATTCAGTTGCCAACAGTGACTACAATCGGCTCTTGGTTATTCATCGTACGCACATCAAACACTATCCCGATCTGCTCGACGTTAACTACTGTTTAAGGCTTAGTGAGTATTTCCAGGGTAAACCGACACAGGAAGAGGAGGGGCAGAGCAAATTGCCTCAGCCTGTACAAGGCTTAAAACCGATAGGGATATTTCCAACGGCGGCAGTCTATAATCCATTGTCTCCGGACAGTATCGAATTCGTTGTTACCGCTCTCAATGGTGACTACGATGCGATCCGTGAAGCCGTTACCGAATCCTCTGCGATTATTGATGAGTACGTGTCGCAGGCGAATCAACTTGCACACGAAATCATGACGAATTTCCAAGGGCGTATTGATAGTCGGCTTCAAGCACTCACACTCCAACCGGGTCAACGGATTTATGAGAGGGTTTGGGATGACATAGCAATTGACGAGCTGCGAAATCAGCTATTTGAATTCAGCGAATTTTTTGGCAAATATATCGGTGAACACCTAGATGAAGATAAGGTGGAATCTAGGAAAGAATCGCTTAGAAACAGTATTGATTCAATCATCGAAACATGGCAACTTCAGGACTCGCGCCAAACCACTATCAGACACCTCATCCTAGCTGGCTACAAATTGGCAAATCAAGTGCTGGATCAAGCGACTGGACTTTTCTACGATCTTGTATTTGAAAAGCACTTTATTGAGACTGGGCTGCTTCGTACAGTCGAATTGATGGTACTTGAGGAGGGGGAACTGCTAGATGAAATTCGCTTGCCAGAGTGGACAGACAAAACAGTACGCGACCGAATTTACCGCCTTGCGTTGAATCCGACTATCCATCCCAAACAGATTGAAAGGCTTCGGGACTTATGGGTAAAATTGCTAGAGATTGCAAATTTTGCGGACAGGCATCAGCAACAATTTGAATCCATTCTCAAACCGCTGTCTGACGTTCTGTTAATGCCTAAGGACTCTGCTTCTTCAGGGGGGAATGCGGGGACACGCAACATCTCGCTCCGAAGAGGGAATACGTTTGAAGGATTTGGAATTTCGGAGAAGGTATTTGAAGATGTCCTGAGTCGCCTCCACGACAATTTTCCTGTGATTAAACGTTGGATTCAAAATACTCCTGAAGAACGGAGCGGACATGAACCCTATTATAAGACATTATGGACAATACTCACCGAGGGGCTGGTTCGAGAGCATCTTTGTGAAGATTTTCAGCCAATTTTCGACATCAACCTCGGTCTCCCGCTAGAAACGAAGAGGTTGATGGACCTTGTGCTTGGTGGAAAAATTGTTATACGCAATGAGAAAGATTTAAACACCCTGAAACGGAATCTTGGTCGTGCCTTACAAGCGAAAATTGGTCGTGGGCTACAGGAAATTAGTACACCTGCTATGCTGCAAATTCATAGCGATACCACCTTGTGTACACTTCGCGAGGAATTGCTAACATATCAGCAGACGCTTGATAAGCAACTTGCCCGCGCAGCGAATCCCAAAGCCTCCAAAAAGCAGGGCAAAGGGAAAAAAGGGCGGAAAAAGGGACAATCCCCCGAATCCGCTGTAAAAGTGATAGCGGCAATTGAAGAGGAAAAACCGAAGATCGCTGAACTTATAGAGTTCCTGAATTCCTATACCAATGCGCCATTAACGCTGCTGGAGACAGTGATAACTCCGCATTCTCAGCAAATCAATCAGATACGGGAGCATCAAGTACTGAATTTCGACCTGCAATCGCTGCCGCCCATTGAAGATACATGGCTGGAGGATGTGAAATCTCCGGATGAGTATCCGAATTTGCGTGCATTTCTGTTTGAAAATAAGTTGCCTATCTCCACCACCGGGCGTGCATTGACGAAGTTGAGAAGGATTTTTCCTAACCCCACTGATGCGGGGGATGCTTCGGTGAATGTGTTTAATATCGCCGTAGACCTACTCCTAGAGTTAAGAGTTCTCCAAGACGCCGGCTATGAAGGCGATGCGCTGCAACAATATGCAGGCTACATTTCTGAAAAGTTATGGCGATGGGAACTAACACAGATTACAGAAGCAGAGTTGCCAATCCTGATCAAAGAGAAGGTGTTATCCTCGCTAATCTGTTACGAAAAGGAGGTCGAAGCACTCCTAGAATACGTTGAGCGCTACGAGCGGTTATTAGAAACAAAGCTTGCTCCTGAATCTGAGATGAATAAACAGCGCGAATTGCTAGAAGAAAACTTCCAGACGCTGATTGAAACACTTTTATGAGCCTGCTTTGAGACGGTTCCAAGCCCTAACTGTTGGATGGTCGCCATTGAAATGAAGATAAGCCTCCTCGGAGGGGGAAGTTGTATTGCCCCTGTTGCATCAGCAGTTTGTCACTTAAACCTTTTCTCTGAAGTCGTTTGGGTAGATGATAAGCCAGTGCCACTCCGCGATACGCTGCAAGATCTGAAACAAGCAGTTGCAATTGGAGGAGTTGACACTGAACTGCGTGTGACTCACGATTGGTCGGCACTGGCAGGTTCGCAGATTGTGGTTCTACTTCCCCACGCATCACGCCCTATTCAAGCACAACGCCGATCAAATGCCTTGCTAGCACAACATTTTGCTCGGCACATCAAAAGTCATGCACCGAAGGCACGAGTCATTGCCGCAATGCCTTCAGCATGTTCGCTCGCTTCTTACGTTTACCGTGAGCTTGAGGCGGAGGCAAGCCAAGTCATCGGGCTTTCTGGTGGGATAGGGTGTGCGTATCTGAAAGCCCAAATTGCCCATCAACTGAGCGTTTCTGTGCAAGATGTCACAGTTCTTGCCATCGGGAATGACGAGACAATCTACCCGCTTCCGCAATACTGTCGTGTGAATGGTATACCGTTGGGAGAGTTATTAGACGCAAGGGAGATTGATGCGTTGACGGAGGCGGTGCAGGACACGCATAAGAAATCTAGTACCATAGATGCGCCATATACACTATCTGCTTGGATCTCACAAATTGTCACAGCAATTGCCCTAGATAAGAAGCGAATCATGTGCGTCAGTTCCCTGATTCAATCGAGCACGACGCAAGTTTATCTCAATGTTCCGACCCAGGTTGGTCAGGGTGGAGCGGAATTGACTCTGCAACTCGATTTGACTGACGTTCAGCGGGAACAGTTCACCCAATTGGTAGCAAAGAGCGTTAAAGAACAACGAATATTTTAGCTGACCTGATGCGAGGGAAAAAAAATGAGAGAGATATACCAGAAAGTTATAGAACTAATTGAGTCCGAAGAGATGGGTGCCTATTGTACAGTTGTAGAAACGAAAGGATCTACGCCACAAAAGCCGGGGGCTAAGTTGCTAATTTTGCCAGACTTGCGCAATTTCGGGACGCTCGGCGGCGGCTGCGTGGAAGCGGAGGCACGACGGCAGGCAATCGGGTTGATGCAGGGTGGCGTCCCACGTCTGCTCGATTTTCAGTTAGACAGCGACTACGGGTGGGACGACGGTCTCATTTGCGGTGGGAATATGAAGATTTTCATTGACCTACCCCAAACCAAAGAGGAGTCATTGATATTAACCCGATTGCAGGAGCTCTCGGAAGCAAAAATTCCCCTCGTCTCTACTACGGTCGTTCAAAGTGAGGTAGACCATATCCAAGTTGGTGCGAAGATGCTGTTCGCAGCGAATGGCGAAAAGGTCGGTTCGTTAGGAGATACGGCGTTGGAGATGGCACTCCAAGATGAACTGATGGAGGTCCTAGAGAAAGATGCGCCCGGTGTGTTTCGGTGGCAGGTCGAAGACTCTCGGAACGGAGAGGGGGCAGTTTGGGTCTTTATGGATGCGGTGCAGCCACGTCCCACGTTGCTCATTGCCGGCGCAGGACATGTTGGGCAAGCCCTATGCCATCTCGGAAAATGGCTCGGTTTTGACATCGCAATTGTTGATGACCGTACTGATTTTGCCTCTGAAGAACGGCTCCCCGAAGCCGACGAGATCATCATCGGCGATATTGCGGAGGAGCTGCGTAAGTATCCCGTTGACCATCTGACTTACGCCGTCATTGTTACGCGAGGGCATCAGCACGATGAGGAGGCACTCCACAGCGTCATTGAGTCAAATGCACGCTATGTCGGTCTAATTGGCAGCCGTCGGAAGATTAAGCTGATCTACGATGATTTGAGAGACGCGGGGATCCCCGAAGAAAGACTAGCAAAAGTGTACGCGCCGATCGGATTGGATATCAACTCCAAAACGGTGCCGGAGATTGCTGTAAGCATCGCTGCGCAACTTATCCAGGTCCGCAATAGTATAAAGCCAGACCTCCACTTTGATGCACAGCCGGCGAGAATGCCCACGATTAAGGTCGGCACGTAACCGCTACGAGGCAGAACGATGGTGACAATTCAGTTGGATGGCGACAAAAGCTACACCGCAAAAGAGGTTACTGAATTCGCGAAACTCGCCCTAGATTTTATCGGGGAACAGGGAGCTGACAGCGATCTTCAATACGCTGCAACAGATGTCTACTGGACCTTGCGAAACCTGCTTGACTACGTGAACCGACAGGCGGGTGGAGAGTTTACCCTCAAACGTCTCAGAAAAGGTTCGTGGGGACTTGAGTACAACAAGAAAACATCGGCAAAACGCAAAGCCGATGATGCTGCGCACCGAGAGGTTAAACGCACAACGGAATATCTCGAAAAACTAAAAACTCGCCGCTCAACTTGGGAATAAACTGTTAATGGCCTCCTGCCCCCGTAAACGGAGCCTCCTACCCCCCGTGGGCGGGGCATCTTGCCCCGCCGATTTCCTGCCCTATCTTAAATTTACACCATCAACATGGGTATGTGTAATCCGGTTCCTGTGGATGAGTTTCCCGTCCTGCGCTCAATGGCCTCCCCTCCCCGTAGGCGGGGCATCTTGCCCCGCTAATTTGCTACTCCATCTTAAATTTACACCACCAATACGGATAATCCTTCGCCCATTTAACCAAGCCCCTCCGAACAGGATTCTCATAGCAATACCGCATAATCTCATTCAACGATTCTTCCCCTCGAACCCCGCGATCATAATATTCTGCCTGCCATACAGAACCAGTTTCATTACGCAGCGTGTTAATCTCTCTTGCTGTGAAACTCTTGAGGGAATGCATGACGCTTGCCAGCGTCTGATTGCAATCCAGTTGAAGGACTGCATGAATATGGTCAGGCATTATCATAATACATATCCACCTGATGCGACCCTCATTTTCTAGCCATTGGAAGGAATCGAAAACAATTTGTGCAACTTGGGGACTTGCAAGAATGCGTCTCCGTTTGAATGTGGCAGTCGTTAAAAAGTAGTATGTACCAGATACTGCGTGCCGTCCTTTTCGTAATTGATGGCTTCTTCGGTTTGGAGGAGAATTCACTATTTTTCCTTCGGGTCATGTGTTGGCATGAGGCGGGATGCCCTGCCTACCGGGTGTGGTGGTGCTGCGTCGCGGGGCAAGATGCCCCGCCTACAAATGGGACCTTACAAAGATATTAATCCCTTCCCCTACTTGAGGATCGCCATCTTCCGCGTGGCGGAAAAATTACCCGCTATCAAGGTGTAAAAGTAAATTCCACTCGCCACCCGCTCACCTACATCATTTCTCCCATCCCAGTAGATTGCCTTCGACCGATTCTCGTAAGCCGATGCAATCCGATGCCCAACCTGAAGGGTACGGACAACTTGACCGCTTAGGTCATAGATAGTCAACGTCACGAGAGCGTCCTCCGCCAACCGATAGGGTATCCACGTCTCTGGGTTGAACGGATTCGGGTAGTTTGCTAACAGTTCCGTCTCCCTTGGAGTCAGGGATACTAAGAGCTGTTCAAGCACCAGAAATCCCCGCTTTATGATTGGATCCCTAACCTCAAGTGCCCTCGCGTCAGTCAACCACTGTTGAACCTCTACCACCGTGAGTGTTTCAGGTACTTGTGGCTGTGCTGAAGGTGCGGCTGCCGCATCTTCAAACGTACCTGCAACCAATATCAAATCCAGAATACTGACAACCCCATCTCCGCTAACATCCGCTGCTAGATTGGTTCCTACATTTCCGAGTTCGGACGCTATCAAGATTAAATCCAAGATATTCACGCTTCCGTCGCTGTTAACATCCGCTGTAATAGGTGGTAATTCAGTATCGGAGATAGCGTGAAAAGTGACCGTACTCTCGATTCCAGTGGCAGATACCTCGACGGTGTTTGTTCCCAGATTTGGTCCCAGTGTGAGCGTACTCTGTGCCCTGCCGTTTTCGTCGGTCCTTGTGATTGTGGTACTGAGCGTACCACTACCCGAAGTGACGGCAAATGTGACCGAAATCCCTATGAGCGCAGAACCGTTCGCATCCTGTGCTTCAACGACGAATGGCTGAGACAACGGTGCGAAGGATGCACCGCTCTGGTTATCGCCTGAGATTTTCAGTAGTGCTGGATGCGCTTGGTTGTCAAACTCGACTGTGACCCCTTTGCTTTGGAGGGCAGGGATGTGCGTGTGGATGGATAGGTAGCTCAAGGGATTTCCCTTCACATTAATCTCAGTTCTACTTCCCAATCCTGTATTTGCTACTAGGGGTGAGAGGTCCGATATCGAGTTGTTGTCCAGTTTCAGCAACGTCAGGTTCGTTAGACTTGCCAGAGCCGAAATGCCCGATATCGAGTTGTTGGATAGACCTAAGCGTGTCAGTTTGGCTAAACCTGCAAGGGGTGAGATGTCCGATATCGAGTTGCCGTTAACCCACAGTGCTGTCAGGTTCGTTAAGCCTGCCAAAGCCGACACATCCGAAATAGCGTTGTTGGCCGCAAACCCCAGATGTGTCAGATTGGTTAAGCCCGCCACAGGCGAGATGTCTGATACCAAACTTTTCCAAAAATCCAGATATGTTAGATTGGTTGCATGTTCCAACCCGGTCAGATTGCGAACCCCCGCCTCCGGTTCCTCCAGGCTCATCAAAGCTGCTATCTCTGACAGGGTTATCGGATCGCCGTCCGCTTTGCCGAGAGCGGTCTCAACCACAGTGCGCAGGTTGGTGTCGGGGATGTCTATCGCAGCCTTTGCCACGGCGTTAAAGGTAACCGGCTGCCCAATTCCAGCGGCAGATACAGAAACAGCGTTTGTTCCCAGATTTTGCCCCAGCGTGAGCGTGCTCTGTGCCGCACCGTTTTTATCGGTGGTGGCGCGTGTGACGCTGAGTGTGCCACTGCCTGCGGCTACAGTAAATGTAACCGAAATTCCTTCAAGTGCCGCACCGTTGTTATCCCGTACTTCAACAACAAACGGGTTCCCTAGAACTGCGCCGGACACGCTTGTCTGGTTGTCGCCTGAAATTTTTGAAAGTCCGGGTGTTATCAAAGGTGTTCCGCCAATTAGAGCGCGCCCTGTTCTTTGTTCGGGAAGGAACACAGCGAGGTTCCTGCCATTGGCGTCTTTAATCAGCCATATATGGTTGGTCTTACTGGGACGCCAGCGAATATACCGGAGATCTGGCGGGATGCGTATCCAAAGTTCCTCACTGCCATTCTGCTTCACCCAATACACGAAAACCTCCTCCTGCGTGACGTTCATGAAGACGAGTTTCGTGGGAGGTCCAGCAGTTCTTGATTCCTTTAGGCTTGGAAGCAAGCTTGGATGATACGGCCTCAAGTCCACCCAGTTGTCCCCGCCATCGCTAGTTGGGTCGCCAAATTTTCGATACAGTGCTTCCAACTCTGTCCATCCTTGAAACGTCGGAGAGTCCTGCGGATCGAACCCCTGAAGATGGGGCAGATGAGTGCGCGTTGCGGGCGGCGTATATCGCCATCCGCTATCACCGTAGATTTCGGTGAGTAGTGCCGCGAGAGGGGGATCATAGTTTTTCAACTCGATTCGCGTGTTGATATGGTTACGGTTGTAGCTTTTTTCATCCGATGTGTCCTCGGGGTTAAACCAAAAGCGCGTGCCTTCCGCCCAGTATTCCCCTCTGTCTGAAGAAGCATAGGTGCCTTGCCACAATCCTTTCGCCATTGCTGCATCATACGCGATTTGGAGTCGGTCATCAAATGTTGGGTCTACGGTATTCAATCCGAATCGGTGTATTGCATGTGCAAACTCGTGAATCAGAATGTTGTATGAACTATTGATACCCGGATAATGAAGCAGGTTTTCCTCAGAAGAGCTCACCGCCGGATGTCCCGATAACCCTGACCCCCCTATACCACGGTAACGGTATGTAAGAAAATCGGGGCCTTGATCGTGGTATTCGGGGATGTCCGTTAGCAGTTCAGTATATCCTATTACGGTAAAACGCATCTTTGGGGGCACTAGGGCTTGTAGCACATCCGGACGGTGTCCAATCATCTGCCGAATCTGCCATGCAGCTTCCTTTACAGCGTAAGGACTTACCTTCTCCGATGCTAAGACTGGAAATCCTTCCACATCAATCCACTGCTGGTAAAACGGATCCAGTTCAAAAGCTTCACGGACCGCAAACGGGGGTGGAACAGGTTCGGGGATATCTACGACTTGTGCCGTTACGAGCGGCGGAAATGTGAGGCACATCAACAGGAAAAAAGTGAAATAAAGAAGTTCTCTTTTCATGAATTTGGATTCCTTTTTAAGGCGGGATATGTGTGAGAGGTTTCTTTGCCTTGCTGCGGAGACCACGACGACAAAATACTATAAAATCAGGTTGTAAGTCAACGCTTTTTTAGCACTTGACCGATGACCATCTGCCGTGTAGCGGGGCAAGATGCCCCGCCTACAGGGTACGGTGTGTTTGAGGTAGAGGGGGCTTTGTTGCAAAAATCATTGACTCGCTACTCGCTTACCTAAGCCATTTCTACCATTCCAGTACAATGCCTTCGACTGATTCTAGGGTGCCACGCTCTGGTGCCCGCCACTGGTAACTTCTTCAATAAGCGAATTGTAGGCATCGAGAAGACTCGGATCGCAGACATCACAGATGTTGCAGCGATAATCGTTATTGACCCGTTCCCCGAAATACTGACGCACTACCTTGCCCCGGCAGCTATCCGTTTTCGCATAGAGTATCATCTGGTCAAGTTGATACCGCTTGTTTTGGATATACTGCTTCTCCCCTATCCTGTCCTCGGAGATGTTCTCAAACAGTTTACTTCCGTGACACAATTCAATCAACATCGTATCCTCTGCACCGGCGTATCTTAGATACCCATCACTCTGCAAATCTGCCAACTCCTCTATCAATTCATTTGGATATAAGTTGTGTCCTTGGCAGAAATCTATGACTTGGATTTTTGACTGATCACGTAGATTGTCCAGTACCCTCGACTCGCCGTTTGAATCCTTGATAAGATTCACGGATATACTCGATGGAATATTATACATCCTTTGGAGGAAACCGAGTTTTTCGAGATAACTAATCCCCACCCGAATTTTGCTCTCATCAACGTCATTTGTGGATTCCATCGCCTGCACTTTGACCAACCGGAACTTGCTGACCGATGGTGAGTCCTCGATCAGCTTTAGTAACTTTAAGAGGTCTGGCTTGTTCGGTGCGCTCTCCTCCATAAAATGTTCGTGCAGACGCCGGTCGCCTGAACAGAAGAACAGGATACACTCTGAATCCTTACCATCCCGCCCCGCGCGTCCTGCTTCCTGATAATAGTGTTCAAGCGAACCCGCGATTGTCCAATGGATAACATATCGGATGTCGGGCTTATCAATCCCCATCCCGAATGCGTTGGTCGCAACCACGATTTCGATCCCCGCCGCTGTATCGTCGAAAAACGCATCTTGCACTCGCGTCCGTTCCGATTCCTCGCGAGCGCCGTGATAGAAATCGACACGGTAGCTTTTCCCCTTGAGGTGTTCCGCAATTTCCTCAGTCTGCCGCCGAGTGCCGGCATACACAATCCCTTTCCCGGTGAGCTGTTCCAACTGTTTTGTAAGTAACTGATACTTCTCCGGTTCGCCCGGCACCTCGCAGACACTGAACTTTAGGTTGGGACGCTCCACGCTCTGGATTAAGGTTTCGCACTTCTCGACTTGGAGTTGGTTTACGATGTCCTCCCGCACCTCCGGCGTTGCGGTCGCTGTGAATAGCGCGACTGAATAGGGCTTCACCCCTTGGATAGCAGTCCGAAGCGCGAGATAGTCCGGTCGGAAATCGTGTCCCCACTGAGAGATGCAGTGTGCCTCATCAACCACGAACAGCGAAATCTTATGGGATTTTAAGGTATTTAGGAATCGACGGCTCCGAAACCGTTCTGGCGACACATACAACAACTTAACTTCACCGTCCACTAATCGTTTCAATTCCTGTTGATATTCTTCAAGGGTTAAGCTGCTATTCAGTAAGCCTATGGAGTTAATTCCCTTCTCTCGCAAGGTATCTACCTGATCTTTCATCAACGAGATTAACGGCGAAATAATCACCGTAAGCCCCGGTAACATCAGACCCGGCAACTGATAACAGATAGATTTACCAAACGCGGTTGGAAACGCACCGAGCAGACTCTTACCGGATAGAAGTTTCTCAACTACCTCACGCTGTCCTTCGCGGAAGTCATCATATCCGAAATGTGTTTTCAACGCTAGGCGTGGATCTAAAAGGTTATCTGGGGCATTGTCCTGTGCTTTGCTTCCTCGATTAAACAAATTGTCAATTGTTCTATGGATTGCTTCGATAATCAATAAGAAGTTCCTTTCTTCGGACAAACGGATAATGAATCAGCCAAATACATCCGGAGTGATTAAAATGCCACAAAATCAGTTAAAAAGCAACGCTTTTTTGGCGAGGGAAAATTTGTAACACATCTCAATGCGGAATTGGTATAATATCGGAAAACGTCCTGCCTATTTGAAGTTCTCAAAAAGAGATCGGAATTTTGACAAATTGGGATGGGTGTGCTATGCTCTTGACCTGATAATAGTATCCTCGTTTCAATATGGAGATTCACCTATGGCAACAGACTCGACTGTAACAGTTGAAGATATTGAGGTATTTGCGGACGACCTAAATCCCCAAGCGGCTGCAGAAGCATTTAAGAAGCACGGCGCGCTTGTCGTCCGTGGGTTAGTGAAACCGTACATTGATGAAATCCACCGAGACATTGAGGCGGCTGCCGTTGAATCAATCGCTTCTCTTGATTCTGTGGAGAAGATTGTGGAGGGTTGGCGAACGCCAAACGGGACCCTGTTTCTGCCTGCACCATCCGGCTACTCCCGTGATAAACAGATCATGGTCTTGGCAATCAACTACTTTACCAGTGCTGCGTTTTTCCGCTCCGCGCTTGATGAACGTGCGTTGGATATCGTTGAGGCGGTTCTAGGACAGGATGTAGAGGTTTACGGCAATGGACAGTGCCTTTATAAAGAACCGGTCGGCGGGCATCCGAAACATCTGCATCAGGACTCCGCCTACTTTGAACACCGCTACGAGGGTCCTGTGGGAATTCTGAACTATGTGGTGGATACGGATTTGGTAAATGGTGCGCTGCACGTCGTCCCCGGCTCACATCGGCTCGGTCAACTCAAGCATATTGATACCTTTTCGCATCTCGGCTTAGATGATGATGAATGGCCCTGGGAGCGAGCACTGCCAATCGTTGGTAAGGCGGGGGACTCCATCTTTTTCCACGTCAAGATGATTCACGGTTCCAAGCAGAATCACTCGGACAAACCGCGCCCGGTGTTCATTAACCGTTACCGGCGGGTGGACGATTACGTTGTTGTTGGTGGGACCACCACCGCAAATCGTGCCGAAGCGGAGAAGCGTGCTGCCGAAGCCAAGAAAACGAATGAACAGCGTGGGTTGATGGTTCGAGGCTTCCGTCCCTACACCGAAGGGTAAAAGGAACGCTATTAAGTGGAAAATGAAACCAATCAATCTCATCCACAACAAAACTGCCCCTATCGTCGAGAGTCTCGCAGAACTGGAAGGCGTGCAGGCAATCTTGTGTTTCGGCTCGTATGCGATGGGCACGTTTGATGAATACTCGGATCTGGATCTTTTCGTGTTCTGCGAACCTGAGGTTGTTTCGGCGTCGGAGAGAAAACAGGTCTTGGAGAGCATCCAAGGCGTAACTCACTTTGAGGAGAGCGACGCCGCCGTAGGGTGGGACCCCCAGTGGTGCCCACAAGGCGATAATCTCCGTGTGAACGCGGATCTGTTTGAGATTTCGTACAACACGACAGACTGGATTAGAACCGTTGTCAAGCGAGTTACACAGGAGGGTGCGACATCTATTCCTGAGCAAAAATTTCGTCCGTATACAATGCTTGGGCTTTTGGAAAACGGAATCATTCTGTACGATCCCTCTTCGTTCTTGAGCCACCTTATCGGTTGCCTCTATCCTTATCCGGCTCAACTCAAGCGGACACTGATTTCAGATAGTCTATACACCCTAAAAGATTGCCTTGCGGAACTTAAAGACGGTGCCAAGAGGGGGTTTGGTCTTACATTTTTCCATTTCTTTTTTCACAGAATGCGTGATGCACTTCACATACTTTTGTTCGCTGTTAATGAAAAATATGATCCAGCGGTCAAACGGTCTGAGGTTGCATACGAGAAGTTGAGTCTATTACCTCCCAATTTTCTTGAGAGATACACCAAACTCCTTGAGGGACCCTTCGATAAGCACGGGAGGCAGCAGGTCATTTGTGAACTAGAAACCCTCGTCACCGAGATTGAGATACTGATTACCGAATCAACTGATTTACATGGAGGAAGAAGCTATGCCAATGACTGAAGAGGAACGTTTCCGTTTCGATTTGACCGGTTTCCTGATACGTCCGGCTATCCTTACATCGGAGGAGATTACCGGGATTAGAGATCAGATATACCATATCAGGCACGATGCAGAATCATTGCCTCCAGAACATCGCGCTGTGCCGAGTGGTCCGTCAAGTGTGTTAATCGATCACCCAAAGGTCATTGACGTGCTGCACGAAATTATCGGTCCCGATATTCGGCTTGAGAATAGCTATTGTGTCTGGCGTCGGAAAGGGGAGGCGCACGGAGACCTTCATGGTGGCGGGCCTCAACAGGCAGACCCTATCTTTGGCTACCGTGTCCGGTACGGGCGAATTCACGCAGGGATGGTGCGCGTTGTCTTTGAACTGACCGATGTCGGCAAGGAGGATGGCGGGACGCATTTCATTGTCGGCAGCCACAAGGCGAATTTCCCGATGCACCCGGATCATATGTCGTTGGAGCCGGGGAAGCAGAGCCCGTTCTTGATGAGCTACGACTGCCCAGCCGGTAGTGCGGTCTTTTTCACGGAAAACCTCTGTCACGCTGGACCCGTGTGGCAACGGGAAGAACCGCGCGTAACGGTGCTCAACGCTTACGCCCATCTTGCAACCCATTGGCATCGACTGACGATTCCACCTGAAGTGATAGCCGGACTGCCACGAGAAAAGCAAGCATATTTCCGTGAGCCGTGGATTGCTGATTTCCGTACCCGTCCAGCGACCCACAATACAATGGAACGTTTTATCAACAATGATGAACCATCGGTGAATACCGATCGCCGTCCCTGAATCTGACATATGGAGGAAGTGATATGGCAATGACCGAAGAGGAACGTTTCCGGTTTGATTTAGCCGGTTTTTTAGTCCGTCCGGCAATCTTGACCCCCGATGAAGTTGCTGCAATCGTTGACCAAGCCGACCGGATTCGGCACAATCCTGAGTCCCTGCCGCCGGAGCATCAAGCAATTCCGGGAGGCGCAGCAAGTCTGTTGATCGATCACCCCAAGGTGATTGAGGTGCTGCACGAAATCATCGGTCCCGATGTCCGACTGGAGGCTTGTGGATTGACTTGGCGATTGAAGGGGGAATCGCACGGTGAACTGCACGGCGGTGGGCGGGGACAGGGGGATCCCATCTTCGGCTATCGTGTCCAGAATGATCGGATTCACGCGGGGATGGTGCGGGTTGTCTTTGAACTGACCGATGTGAAGAAAGAGGACGGTGCGACCTGCTTCATCGTTGGCAGCCACAAGGCAAACTTCCCGATGCACCCAGATCATATGTCGTGGGAGGACGGGAAAGAGAGCGAGTTTTTGGTGCGTTACGAATGCCCTGCTGGCAGTGCCATCTTTTTTACGGAGAACCTCTGTCATGCGGGACCCATCTGGAAGCGAGATACGCCGCGTGTTGCGATTCTCCATGCGTATGCGCATCTTGCCACCCATTGGCATCGGTTGAAGATTCCGCCCGAAGTGATGGCAAGTTTGCCACGAGAAAAGCAGGCTTATTTCCGTGAACCGTGGGTTGCTGACTTCCGAACGTCTCCTGCAACCATTAACACAATTGAGCGTTTTATGGGTAACGATGAACCACCGGTAAATACAGATCATCAACCTTGAAGCGAAACGACATGATGCGCGGACGTGATATAAGGAGATATTGATGCTTACAGATGCAGAAAAAGCCCACCTTGATGAACACGGTTTTGTACTTTTGGAGAATGCTATCACAACTGCTCAAGCGGACGCACTGCGTGAGCGATCGATGGGTCTCGCCGAACAGGAGCGAGAGGTGTTAGGAGAGCATGTGTATCTGGATGACAAGGCGCAACGGGTTTGGAATCTGGTGGACAAAGACGAGTTGTTTGAAAACGCAATCCAGTATCCACGTATGCTCAACGGGATAGAGTATCTACTCGGTGAAGACTGTACGCTCAGTTCGTTCACTGTGAACATTATCGGACCCGGTGCGCCGGATGGAGGGCTTCACATTGATCACCCCTTGAGTGGGATGCCGACGCCCCGTCCGAGTTTTGCCCTTTCTGCCAATAGCGTCTGGTTTCTTGATGATTTTACGCTTGAGAACGGCGCGACCCGTTGTGTCCCCGGCAGTCACCGCCGACTTGAATCCCGTCCTGAACCGGGTGTCAGTTATGACGATGAACTGCAGATCACCGGTCCGAAGGGTTCTGTGATGATTATCAACGGATCCCTGTGGCACGCCTCATCCGCGAACCACACCGATCGCGCTCGCGTCTGCTTGCTCGGTTTCTTCTGCCGTGCTTTTATGAAGCCGCAGCAAGATCAGCAGAAAATCGTTTCTGAGGAGGTTATCGCCCGTGCGACGCCGACGTTGAAGCGGCTAATCGGCTTTGATTCTATGCCGAATACCAACGCTTGAGTTTGGTGAGCATCAAGGAGAAATTATGCCAACCGCTTTTGAAGCAATCGATAGATGGATTGACGAGGCGCGCACCAAGCTAAAAGATGACGGGATTCAGAAGGGAGATCTGGATCGGCTCCACCGTATCATAAGCGCAAACCGGGTGCACACGCGACAATGGCTGCTCTATCTCCATGCGGCGACCCCGGGCATCCGCTCTCAAGTCATCGGAATGGCGTTACACGAACCGATAGAGGGTTCGGTGACAGAGGTTGTGACAGAGGAACAGGATTGGCTCTATAATACGGTACACGACGCGATTCTGGACGGATGGCAGGTCATCCACTTTCCGAATCAGCGGACAGAATTTGATGACCGGGAAATTGACATCTTAGGCTACGAATTTATCCTACAAAAATTGGAGGCTTACAATGGCTGACAAACCGTATCTATTGAGCGACGACGAAATCATCTCTTTTATTATCCATGGTTCCCATATTGTTGAGCCTGATTTCCCCGAAGGTTTCAACGAATCAATTTATGCGGAACTTGAGACGTTGGATATCCAACAAAACAATCCGGGCGATGGAATTTTGGACAAAGTCCCGAAACTCTATCAGGTCTACGACCATCCCAAGGTGCGCGGCGCATTGGTAAGTCTGCTCGGCGAAGATGTTCAGATGAACGGTCATCGGCACTGTCATGTAAATCCGCCCGGCACACGGAGTCAGGCATGGCATCAAGACAGCACAAACAAACGGCATCATCGCATCCAAACCGTTTTGGCGATGTACTATCCCCAAGATGTCTCTGCAGAATTGGGACCGACGGTGATTATGCCCGGAACACACTTCCGCAATGCCCCGACCGATCGCATGGCGACATACGCTAATTTCCGTGAGCAGATTCCCCTCACTGTCAAGGCGGGGACGGTAGCGATCACGCACTACGACATCTGGCACGCCGCAGCCGCGAATCGTGGCACGAAGACACGCTACATGCTTAAGTTCCTCTTCAGCCGCGGTAGCGAACCAAAATCGCCAAGTTGGAACTACCATTCGGAGGAGGCTGCCGCCTCGATGCGTCGCTTTAGCTTTGAGAGAGCGTGCGCCTGTTCCCAATCCGATCACTACAAGGAACGCGGATTGCGTATGGAAATGTGGGATCACCTTATTGGGAAAACTGCGTGATAAAGGAGACCTACCCATGAAACTAAGCTGCTGTGCAGGACTCGCTTCCTTTGTTCCACAAACGGTTGATGCCAAGCAGTTGGACACAGGCTCAATCTACAAAGCGAAGCTGGAGAAAGCACCAGCAACCCTTAAAACCTTGTCAGATGCTGGGTGTGATTTTTTCGAGTTCGGTGTGGGAATGCTCTGCCCTGAATCCCCAAAATCCCTTTTCGAGGGATTCAAGGATCTGGTATCCGATTACCCCCTTCAGGCGGAATGCTTTAATAGCTTTATCCCTGCCGACTTAAAGGTGACAGGACCAGATGTTGACAAGGTCCGGCTGGACAATTACTTGGCTGCCGCTACTGAACGGGCGTCTGAACTTAACGGTGAGATTATTGTGTTCGGGAGCGGTGGCGCGCGTCATGTGCCGGACGGTTTCTCTCGCAAGCGGGCGCACGATCAGATCCTTGAGTTCTTGGAGACTGCCGCGAATTATGCAAGGGAACACGGGCTTGTCATCGCCATAGAACCCTTGAACCGTTCAGAGACAAACGTGATTAACAGCATCGCCGAGGCGGTACAGTTTGCCGATGAACTTAGGCGACCGGAAGTCCAAGTGTTGGTTGACTTTTACCACCAGATGCTTGAAGGGGAGGGGTTCGATGAGATTGTCCGTGCGGGAGAGCGGATTGCACATGTGCATGTCGCAGACACCGATCGGCTCTATCCGGGCAGCGGCAAATACGATTATCAGCTTTTTGCCAGAAGCCTTGCTGATGCCGGATACAACAAACGGGTCTCTGTGGAATGCAGCTTTAGGGATTTTGATAAGGAAGTGCCTCAATCGATTCAGTTTCTGCACGAGGTATTCAACGCAGGGCAGTGAAATTCAGGTATAATGAAGGCTTGAACTCACGTTTGGGTCTTGATACAATAGGATATTTTACTGGACACGCTTATCAATCTTGCTGACAAGCCCCCATCCTTCAGGTTGGGGATGTAGTCAGCTAAAAGGTGTTAATAAGCCAAAAAAAAATTGAATTTGCAAGTGAAATAGGGTATACTTTCTTTTAGAGACGGACATACTACTGAAAACTATTAGCAGGGGTAAAATCCGCAATCGTTTTCCCACGCTCCGACGGGAGCGTGTAGTAGCATGTTTGTTTCGCCAGTGTCCCTCACAAGAGGGAGTGGGCAGGGCGTTGTCCACTGTGAGAGCGATAGTAAGACGGGCTTCGGCTCGCAGTCGTGTTGACCGCACAATTCGACCTCTATTGGGAACGGGTAAGAATCCCCACCCTTTAGGGTGTGGGAGTACGTCAAAGTCCAATGCTATAATCTAACCTATTCTTGAGCAGTATGGTGACGCCCGGGAGCGAGATTGTGATAGAAGTTGATCGACTCAAAACCCGGAGGAATTATCGGTTACGGATTGAGATCTTAGAAGTAAAATCCTTTGGGAGATAATAAGACGAGATGGTGTACTATTTCTCACCAGTATATTGATAGAAACCATCCCGTAATTCTAAAGATATATACCGAGGTAAGGTTACTATGGCTACCATCAAGAATCCATCCGAAAAGAAAGATTCAGGAAGTTCCTTTGAAGAAGTGCAGGATCAGGAGAATCTATCTGCACCCTCCTCCGAGCGGATTTCTTACGAGAGAAAGATTCGCGAGCTAACATTCACTATCGAGTCGTTGGAGAGCGAAATTGATGATTTGAGAAGGCGCTTAAACGCTGCACCTTCCGACGATGTTGAAGTTCGCCTCTACGAAATGACCCGCGACTTAATGCACGCACACCGTAGGAATCGGAAGTTGACCAGCACCCTTCAAGAAGCGAAAGAGAAGCTGGAACAGCTGAAAGAGAAGGTTGAACAACTCAGTGCCCCACCGAATAACTACGGCGTTTATCTTCAATCAAACGATGACGGCACTCTTGACATTGACCTTGGGGGCAAACGGTGGCGCGTCAATGCGGACCCGGAGATTAACGCTGATCAGCTCCAAAAAGGCCAAGAGGTCATCGTCAACGGTGTGATGAACGTTGTGAGTGTTAGGGAATTTGAGCGGCAAGGTGAAGTGGTCAAGGTCAAGGAGATGCTTGACGATAACCGTGTGCTTGTGAATCTGCGCGCCGATGAAGAACGGGTTGTGGAAATATCAGATCCGATCAGTAAGGAGGAGGAACTTAAGTTTGGGGATAATGTTATGTTGAACCCGATTACCGGGATGGTTATGGAGAAACTACCCAAACTTGAAATTGAAGACCTGCTGCTCGAAGAGGTGCCAGACATCAAATACTCGGATATTGGTGGATTAAATGAACAGATTGAGGCGATTCGGGACGCGATTGAAACGCCTTACCTCTATCCCAATGAATACAAAGAGTTTCAGTTAAAGCCTCCGAAAGGTGTGCTGCTCTACGGTCCCCCCGGCTGCGGAAAAACGTTAATTGCCAAGGCAGTCGCCAACAGTTTGGCTGCTAGGGTCAGAGAACAGACAGGTAGAGATGATGTTGAAAGTTATTTTATCAATATCAAGGGTCCAGAGCTACTCAATAAGTATGTTGGCGAAACGGAGCGAAAGATTCGAGAGGTCTTCCAGAAAGCCAAGGACAAATCCAAAGAAGGGGTTCCTGTCATTATCTTCTTTGATGAGATGGACTCGCTTTTCCGATCCAGAGGCATGGGCATTTCGTCCGATATGGAGTCAACAGTTGTGCCCCAATTCCTCGCTGAGATCGACGGTGTCGAAGGGCTCAGAGATGTGGTTGTGATTGGTGCAAGCAACCGCCAAGATCTCCTAGACCCCGCCGTTTTGCGTCCCGGTCGATTGGACATCAAGATCAAGATCGATCGCCCCGAAGCTGACGGTGCCAAGGATATTTTTGCCATATACCTGACACCTGGCCTGCCGATTGCCCCTTCAGTGTTGGAACAGTTTGATGGCGATCGAGAAAAAGCGGCTGAGTCTCTCGTGGAACGGGCGATTGAGAGGATGTATGCGACCACCGATGAAAACAAATTTATCGAGGTTACTTACAATCGTGGGGAACGTGAGACCCTTTACTTCAAGGATTTTGCAAGTGGTGCGATGATTGAAAACATTGTTGATCGTGCCAAGAAGATGGCGATCAAACGACTGATTGATTCTGAAGGGAAAGAGAAGGGCATTACCTTTGATGACCTTGATATGGCGATCCAAGAAGAATATAAAGAGAACGAAGATCTGCCTAACACCACCAATCCCGACGATTGGGCGAAGATATCGGGACGGAAAGGTGATCGAATCGTCAACATTAAGGCGTTGACCCACGAGCAAGAGCCGAAAAGACGGGATGTGAAAACCGTCAAAGGTGGCGCTTACCTCTAAGACAGATTATGACCGTACCAACGATTATGGGGACCGAAACCGAATATGGCATTTCGGTCAAAAATGCGCGAGATCCGGATCCGGTTGCGGCATCAACGCTTGTCGTCAATATCTATAAAGACCGTGGGATCAAGGGGATCACTTGGGACTATGATCAGGAAAGTCCGTTCATGGACGCTAGGGGATTCGTTTCTGAAGGGGAAACGGACATCCCAGATCAGGAGAATAATAGTCTCATCAACGATGTCCTCACCAATGGCGGACGGTACTATGTCGATCATGCGCACCCAGAGTATTGTACCCCGGAATGCACCAATGCACGCGATCTGGTCAAATATGAGAAGGCGGGGGAACTGATATTAGATTTGAGCCGTCTGGCTGCCCAAGAGCTGTTGCCCACAAATCAAGAGATTCTTATCTATAAGAACAACAGCGATTATAAAGGTCACAGCTACGGTGCCCACGAAAATTATCTGATGTCGCGGAATGTCCCCTTCCAAGATATCGTTGATGGATTAACGCCTTTTCTCGTGACGCGGCAGCCTATCACAGGGAGTGGTAAGGTTGGTGCTGAAAATGGCGCAGCGGAAACGGATTATCAAATCTCCCAGCGTGCAGATTTTTTTGAGACTGAAGTCGGATTGAGCACAATGGTGGCGCGTCCAATTATCAATACGCGGGATGAGCCGCACGCTGATGAGATGTTATACCGTCGGTTGCACGTGATCGTCGGCGATTCCAACATGTCTGAATTTTCCATCTATCTGAAGATGGGAATTACGGCGGTTGTGCTGCAGCTCATCGAGCTGGGTGTTGTAGGGGATCAGTTCAGACTCTCTGACCCTGTTTTGGCGATCAAGACGGTATCACGCGATCTTTCCTGTAAAGAACCTGTGGTTTTAGAGGATGGTCGGAAATGGACACCCATTGAGGTTCAGCGCGAATATCTTGAGTTAGCTCACAAGCATATTCCCACGGAGGATTTGTCTGAGGTAGTGCGCGATGTGATGAAGACATGGGAATTTGTTCTCGACCGCCTCGACGAGGATCCGATGAGCCTGGATCGACACCTCGATTGGGTGATTAAGAAACGGCTGATTGATGCGTACCTGCGACGCCACAATTTAGCCCATTCAGATCACCAAGCTCGGATGTTAGACTTGCAATATCACGATATCCGCCCGAATAAGGGGCTTTACGCGAGGTTGCTGAAAAATGGACGTGTTGAACGGCTCCTCAAACATGAGGAGATTGTTCAAGCGATTAACAATCCACCTGTTGATACACGTGCCTATTTTCGTGGTATGTGTTTACAAAAATATCCCAACGAGATTCACAGCGCGAGCTGGAATTCAATGATTTTTTGTACTGACGACTCTTCTTTAGATAAAATCTTAATGGATCGGCCGCACTTCGGAACGCAGGAGATGACTGGCGATCTGTTGAGAGACTGCACGGCTGCAGAACTGGTTCAAGCCATTCTTACATCCAACCATTAGAAGGAGGGAAGCAACATGCCAGCCGAAAAGCAACAGGAACAAAGAGACAAACGGACTCAGGATACTGAGGAAGTTCAACCGGATCAAGAAGTCGTAGAGCAAGGCGAAGAGATTAAAGAAGATCTCGATCAAATCCTTGATGAAATTGACGAAATCTTGGAAGAAGACTCAGAAGAATTTGTCGAGAATTACATCCAACGAGGAGGAGAGTAGTGGTCTTTAGCGGCTCCGATCATAGAACCTCCGATTTCCTTGAGCTTCTGCAAAGGGAACGCCCGGAGCTTCTATCAAGGTTTGGTACAGGGGCTTTTGGTACAACGCCCCTACCAGACTCACCCGCTGCAAGTTGGAAAGGACAACGCGTGCCAACTCCCGGTTTGATGAATCTTTATGATAACCTGCTTGAAGGCACAACTATATTAGCTGCTGTTTATAACGAGGGGGTTATCATCGCCGGAGACCGTCAGGCAACGGCGGGATTTCAAGTGGGGGAACGGCGTATCCAGAAAGTCTATGAGGTGGATACCTATTCGGCTATCGCTATTGCAGGTGTCGCAGGACCAGCAATGGAAATGGCAAAGCTCTTTCAGGTCCAGGTGGAGTTCTATGAAAAGATAGAGAGCTCGCCGTTAAGCCTAGAGGGTAAAGCTAACTCGTTGTCAAACATGGTCAAATCCAACTTGCCTATGGCGTTGCAAGGATTGGTGGTTGTTCCAATTTTCGTGGGCTATGACTTCAAACGGAAACAGGCAAAGATCTTCAAATACGACGCAATAGGGGGGCAATACGAAGAAAGCGAATACTATGCAACCGGATCCGGCGGTAAGGATGCACAATCGACACTGAAAAAGTTGTATAGCCCCGATATGTCCCGCGATAGTGCCTTGCGGTTAGTTGCCGAGGCACTCTGGGATGCTGCCGATGAAGATGTGGCTACAGGGGGACCGGATTTTATTCGGGAGATATTCCCAACAATTAAGGTTATTGATTCAACGGGAATCTCAGATATACCGGATGCAGATGTCAAGGAACTCTACACCGAGCTACTTGACAGACTCCGCAATTGAATCCCGATGGAGCAGCTTTGAGGGTTACTGATAACGACATCTGCAATTTGAGGGGGGAGTAGATGCCCGCACCGTATTACGTGTCGCCCGAGCAAATCATGCAGGAAAAAGAGGATTTTGCTCGGAAGGGGATCGAGAAGGCAAAAGAGGTTATTGTTCTAGAATACCGTTATGGTATTCTGATGGTCGCAGAAAATCCGTTGGCGACGGTCTTCAAGATCTCGGAAATCTATGATCGGGTCGCACTTGCAGCAACTGGACTCTATCCTGACTACGAAGCCCTACGATATGCCGGGATTCAAGGTGCCGAAATCAAAGGGTTTACTTTCAACCGTGAAGATGTTACGGCACGATGGCTCGCAAATCAGTATTCGCAGCAGATTGGTGCAATATATCGACAACCCGATGCGAAGCCGCTTGAAGTGGAAATTCTCCTATGCGAGATCCGCGAAGATTCTTCGTCGGACAACAGGATCTATCATCTGTCTTTTGATGGTACGTTTTGGGAAGACAATGAATATACCGTCATCGGCGGAAGGGCAGACGAAATCGCAGGCATCCTTGAGGATCAGTATAGCAACGATTTGGATTTGAACGGTGCTGTGAGACTCGCAGCAAGGACCTTTGAAACGATCGAAGCAGAGGTTGACGAAGCAGAGCGATACCAAGTGACGGCTGAGACAATAGAAGCAGCCGTACTCGACGAAACTCGAAATCGGCGCAAATTTAGACGTTTGCTCCCCGATGAACTGAGTGGGATTTTGAGCGCATGAACCGAAGGATCTATGGTCTGGAAAACGAATATGGGATCATCTGCACGTCGGATCGGCGCGGTGGTAAAGCGTTATCAATCCAAAATGCAGTAATGTATCTCTTTCGCGAGATCATTTCTGGACGGATGTATCCAGATGTTTTTCTGGAGAACGGTGCTCGATTTTATCAGGACATCGGTTGCCACCCCGAATATGCGACGCCTGAATGTGATGACGTGAGCGACCTCGTCAGTCATGATAAAGCCGGCGAGCGGATTATCGAGCGGCTTTCTGTTGCGGCAGAGCGGAAAATGCAAGCCGATGGATTTCTTGGACGGATTTCGGTTTTCAAGAATAATACCGATACACCCGGTAACACATACGGCTGCCATGAGAACTACCTGATGGATCGCCGCGTGAGTTTTCGCCAACTTGCTTCGCAACTCATTCCTTTCTTTGTGACGCGCCAAGTCTTTGCCGGGGCGGGGAAAGTCAAATCCACCAACCGGGGCGGATACGCAATCTCCCAACGGGCGCAACATATCCGTGAAGAAATCTCAATTGCAACGACAACGGCACGGGGCATCATCAACACGCGTGACGAGCCGCATGCGGACCGAGAAAAGTATCGGCGACTGCACGTGATCGTCGGTGACTCCAATATGTCGGAGTTCGCTACCTACCTCAAGATCGGTACGACGGCAATCATCTTGCGGATGATCGAGGATAACTTTATCAAGCAGCGTCTTGCGTTACGCGATTCCGTCCGGGCGATTCAGCAGATCTCAGAGGATATCACCTGCACCCGTAAAATCGAATTAGAAAATGGTAAACGACTTTCAGGCGTCGAGATGCAGTGGGAATACCTTGAATGCGCCAAACAGTATTTAGAGCAGGCAGAATCGGATCCAGTCACCGATCAGATTATGGCGCGGTGGGAATATGTGCTGACCTGTTTGGAAACCGATCCGATGCAGCTTGACCGAGAGCTTGATTGGGTCATCAAGAAGAAATTGATTGAAACCTATGTGGCAAGTCGACAACTCAAGTGGAACTCCGCCAAGGTTCTGATGCTTGATCTACAGTACCACAATATTCGGCCCGAGTTAGGATTGTATTACAAGCTTGAAAAAGAGGGGCACGTTGAACGAATTGTCAGCGATGACGCGATTGAGCATGCGATGCACCACCCACCGGAAACCACCCGTGCAAAGTTCCGTGGTCGTTTTGTAAAGCTGGCAAATGAGCGAAAGATTCTATGCGGCGTTAATTGGAGCTATATCCAGCTGTACGAACCCTACCAAAAACTCTTCCTTTCCACGGATCCCCTACAAGCCGAATATGAAGAAGCCAGCCGGATGATTTATTCGATTTAGTGTGAGATTCGACTTCATAACCGATTGCCACCGCCACCCAAAAGAAGTGATGTCAGCCTACAGAAGGATTATAACCTACCCTAATAAGTTTTCCTCAGATGCGCTGGCAAACTGTTACATTCGTTATGATGCCGCCTGTTGTTAAAAGCTTTCTCGCTATGGAGGTAAGAAAATGACGCCTAGGTATGCAGTAAAAATAGGAACAGTGTTTGTACTCATCGCTGGACTCATGTTTGGATGTGGAAGTGCTATCAAGGAACTCGGCTTGGTATTTGACAATCCTGTGGATGCTGGCAGACCAAGTCCCTCTTTTAACGCTGATATTGCCCCCATCCTGACAAACCGATGCGCCATTGCAAAGTGCCATGTCGTTGATGGTCCCCACGATATTGATCTCCGCACGTATGATAGCGTCATAAAGGGTGGAGACGAAGGTGCTATCGTTATTGCAGGCGATGCGATGGAGAGCGAAATGGTGGAAGAGATTGCGGAGGGCAAGATGCCTCCTGAAGGTCCACCCTTGGAGGCAGCCCAGATCCAACTGATCATCGATTGGATCAATGAGGGTGCTGAGAATAACTAGCCCTTTCGGTATCACAGCAGTGGTTCTCCTAACTGATGTGCAGGTAGGTTCATTTACAAGTATCCCTCCCTTCGTGGAGGGATTTTCTTTGTTCAATATCTTGTGTGAATCACATTGCTAAGGAAATAATAATCTCAAAGACAACCAGTTGTTACTGACTTCTCTGTGTTCTCTAAAAAATGTGTAATACGTAGTGCATAAAAAATCGTGTCTACGAAGTGACGATGGTTGTATAGATAGTCTCTTACGTATTACTCGTTACGCATTATTCTTTTAAGGAGGTTTTTAATGGCTCAAGATAAACACGTTTACTTCTTTGGCGGCGATCAAACCGACGGCAGCGCGGAGATGAGAAGCCTGCTCGGCGGTAAGGGCGCCAACCTCGCCGAAATGACCAGTTTAGGTATTCCGGTGCCGCCCGGTTTCACAATATCGACGGAGGTTGGTAAGCTATACCATGAAAACAATAACCAGTATCCCGATGGACTAGACGAACAGATTGATGAAAATTTGAGAAAGCTAGAAGCGGCGATAGATGCGAGGTTCGGTGACACCGAAAATCCACTGCTCGTTTCTGTAAGATCCGGGGCGGCGGTTTCGATGCCCGGTATGATGGACACCATCCTCAATCTTGGCTTGAACGACGATGCGGTCAAGGGGCTGACGGTAAAATCTGGGAATGAACGTTTCGCTTACGACGCCTATCGCCGATTTGTGCAGATGTTTGGCGATGTCGTGCTTGGTGTCGAACACGAGGCGTTTGAGCATCTCTTGGAAGCGAAGAAAGCAGCCAAAGGCGTCACGCTTGATACGGACTTAGATGCGAACGATCTGGCAGAGTTGGTTTCCGAGTTCAAGGCACTCGTCAAAGAGCAAACGGGAGCAGATTTCCCCGATGACCCACGTCGGCAACTCGACATGGCGCGTGACGCGGTCTTTGAATCGTCAAACAATGAACGGGCGACCATCTACCGTCGATTGAATAATATCTCTGAAGAACTCGGACGGACGGCGGTCAACGTCCAAGCGATGGTTTTTGGGAATATGGGCGAGACATCGGGGACAGGGGTTGCGTTCACACGGGATCCGTCAACCGGCGAAAACTCTTTTTACGGCGAATTTCTGATGAATGCCCAAGGCGAAGATGTTGTGGCGGGGATTCGCACGCCACTCCCCATCGATGAACTTCAGGGGGTCATGCCGGCAGCCTATGAGCAGTTGACGGGGATTGGGGACACCCTAGAGGCGCATTACCGCGATATGCAGGATGTCGAGTTCACGATTCAGGACAGGCATCTTTATATGCTCCAAACCCGTAGCGGCAAACGGACCGGTGCCGCTGCCGTGCGCACTGCCGTTGAAATGGTTGGCGAGGGTCTCATTGACAAAGCAACCGCTCTGACCCGCATCCCACCGGACGATCTGGAGCAACTCCTCCACCCGATGATCGATCCTGCGGTAGCGGTGGAGTCGATTGCAAAGGGGCTGCCTGCCTCACCCGGCGCTGCTGTGGGTAAAGTGGTCTTCACAGCGGATCGTGCCGAAGAACTCGCGGCTGACGGTGAAAAGGTGATTCTGGTCCGCACTGAAACATCTCCAGAGGATATCGGCGGAATGCACGCCGCAGAAGGCATTTTAACGGCGCGTGGCGGGATGACCTCACACGCTGCGGTTGTCGCGAGGGGTATGGGAAAATGCTGTGTCGCGGGGTGCAGTGATATTATCGTCAATGAAGCATCGAAGGAGTTTCAGGCTGGCGGACTTCGGCTGACAGAGGGAGACTACATCACGCTCAACGGCTCCACCGGCGAGGTGATTGAGGGAGCTGTTCAGTTGATTGACCCTGAACTGAGTGGTGACTTTGGCACGCTCATGGAGTGGGCGGATGAGTTCCGTAAACTTGGGGTCCGCACAAACGCAGATACCCCAAGCGACTCAAGGACCGCGAGAGAGTTCGGCGCGGAGGGGATCGGTCTCTGCCGTACCGAGCACATGTTCTTTGAAGGCGAGCGAATCGATGCCGTCCGCGAAATGATTCTTGCAAAGGATGAGGTAGGACGCAAGGCAGCACTTGACAAGCTACTTCCTTACCAACGTGAGGACTTCGTCGGCATCTTTGAAGCGATGGACGGCTACCCTGTCACCATTCGGACACTTGATCCACCGCTCCATGAGTTTTTGCCCCATACCGATGAGGATGTGAAAGATCTTGCGGATAAGATCGGTGTCCCCGCTGAAACGTTGTACCAGCAAAGGGAAGCATTACACGAATTTAACCCGATGCTGGGCCATCGTGGATGTCGTCTCGGTATCGTCTATCCGGAAATCACAGAGATGCAGGCACGGGCAATTTTTGAGGCGGCTGTCGAGGTCACCAAACGCGGCGTTAAGGCGATCCCTGAGATTATGATCCCGCTAGTTGGGCATGTTCAGGAGCTAGCGCTGCAGCGTGAGGTGGTCGTTGATACCGCGAAAAAGGTGTTTGAGGAGACAGGCACTGAAGTCGAATACCTTGTCGGGACGATGATCGAATTACCGAGAGCCGCGCTCACCGCGGATGAAATCGCGCAGGAGGCGGATTTTTTCTCCTTCGGGACGAACGATCTTACGCAGACCACCTTCGGGATGAGCCGTGATGATGCTGGCAAGTTCCTAGGTGATTACGTGGATGGCGGTATCCTTGAACATGACCCTTTCCAGGTGCTGGATCAGCGCGGCGTCGGTCAGTTGGTACAGATCGGCACGAACAGAGGGCGCGAAACTCGCCCAGATCTCAAAGTCGGTATCTGCGGTGAACACGGCGGTGAACCGAGTTCCGTTGTTTTCTGTCACGACTCAGGTTTGGACTATGTCTCTTGTTCTCCGTTCCGTGTACCGGTTGCCCGACTGGCTGCCGCGCAAGCTGCCATCGCTGATGAGTCCTGATATAGGTGGGACAATTAACGGTTTATATTAGGTTTCGTAGGGACAAACGATCGTTTGTCCCTACCGGTCATAGACTGTATTCGACAGAAGTTTCAAAAGAAACTAAAATAAAAAAAGCCATGTAGAGCAATCTACATGGCTTTTTTTGCACAAACTTCTTTCAAAATTTGGGAAAACTACCGTCTAGCACGACGGCGAGTGGTTCGGCGTTGACCTTCGCGGTCTTCATCGTCCTCTGTGTTTGTCGTCCGTTGGCGGTGACGCTGTTCCAATTGCCTCCGTAGGCGGTTCCTGCTATCTGCGGATTCAGCCGCTAGACGATTCGAGCGGGTGTGCCGGCTCCGGTTGACCGTCCGTTGAGTTGGGGTTCGATCCCGATGTTCACCAACGCGGCGATTGGGGGTTGTCCCTTGGATTGACGTTTGAGCGGGAGCACGTTGAAGGGGCTTCTCATCTGCACGGTAGCTATCATGCGGATTTGGATCGATATTCATTCGATAGCCCAATTCAGACGCATCGCCATAATATTGACGATACTGAGACAGCTGCCAAGCATCATAGAAGAAACTTGGCGGGAGGCTATCATATCCTCGGTAATACTCATCTTCATAGACTATCTGTTCTTCCTCAAGAGGAACTGTGCGGATGCTGCACCCCACCAAAAACATGGTTGTGAGTGAAACAACCAACACAATATGGAAACGAGATTTCATGATAGCTCCCTATTTCGTTGGATTTGCTGCCTGTGCCGTTCTCCTATTAATCTCCCCATGCGGATCCACGTGGCACCCACAACCATTGCCGTCCCGGATAGAGTCGCTGACGATCGAAATCGTAGTCATCCTGATTTGCTTCAGCGAGTCGGGACCAAAGTTCCTCGTTGTCATATACCTCTGGACGCGAAGCAATGATTGGAAGCGTATCGCCTTCCTTCACGAGGTATCGGTCGACTTTCTCTGGGTTAGCGATTGTAAAGCTAAAGGTGCTGCCCGACGCAAGGGTATTACCAGCAGCGGCGGTGTCTTTGACACCTGATATGTTGACAGTGTACATACGCCCTGACCGATACGGTTCGTTGGGAGTAAACATAATTGTGTTTCCGCTGCCAGAAACAGTGCCAGCGATCTCGCCAGATTGTTGTGTACCCGAATCCGGCGTTGACTCAACGGAAACGGTTAAAGAGCCAGATGCGCTATCGACATCTTCGCTGAAGGTGATTGAGACAGGAACACTCACACTCAACGAATCTTCATACTCCGATATGACCATTCCATCTGCAGGACTGGTGCCCGTGATTGTTGGGGCGGTTGCGTCGGTGTAGGCGAACTGCTGGCTCATTGTGACAGTGCCCTCCGGTTTCGTGTTGCCGTTGTTGGTGACAACAACTGAAACCGATTCGCCTGCCATCCCCGACGGTGTTACTGCCGTAATCTCCATTTTACTAGGGACATTTACGCTTGTGGCATTCTTCCCACCCACTTTCACCGTAACGCCATTCTTCATATCAAACTTGTCGCCCGCAATTCGGATGGTTGTCCCACCGGTCTCGGGCCCTTCCATTGGGCTGAAACTCGCAGGTTCAGGGGGCGGATTGCAGCCGCTGCATCCGGAGATCCCTGCTAATATAAATGCAAATGCGATAACTGTTGAGATATTTCTGAGTGTTTTCATAGGTCATTCTCCTGAACGTTTGGACTACAATATCAAGTCGTCTGTTAAGATGCTGGAGGGCAGTCAAAACTCAAGCTGTCATTCTCATTGAGACAAAGAATCTCGCCGTTGTGAGGACTTTCACTGCGTGGGGGATGACATTGTAGTATGAGCTGAAATTCAAAACTCTTAACACGAAAGATAAATTAGGCAATAACTCCCTCTAGTATACAGATTGATGGGTAATTTGTCAATACTTTTTATGGGTTATAGGTGAATAGAAATTTGCAATAAGTCGTTACAGGGATTATAGGGAAAGAGTTATGCCTTTCCTGTTAGCGTACGAACCAACGCATAGCATAGTTGCCCTTGATATCTTCAAACGCTAATGTGTAAGGATCGCAGCGTCTGTATATGACCGATCCGTCCGTTCGCACCATCAGCCAGCCAAAGTCCCAACCCCGGCTCGTGTATACCAAAGGTACAGTGGGCTTGACACGGATGGTTGGATGTGTTCCGGCGATAAAAAGCTGCTGCGCTGTATAATAATAGCAGGATCCGGTCTGCACAAACATTTCATGGTCTATCGCTGTGGTGGAATCTTCTGCCAGACCCGCACACAACCCCCGAACCCCAACCTTCACTTCACAGCCTTGCGAGAAGGCATCGGCTAGGTCGCGGATCGATCCGGACTGAACTGCTCCTTCGGCGTCGTGTGAGAGCACCTCACGCCATTCGTCCCGCACGTAAAAGCGATACAGATCGAAATCATAAATAAAATTCTGGCTCGGTGCATTGGTCTGCCCATCCCAACCATCTTGTGGATGGTATTTTGGCATATCTGTATGATCGTCAATGTGCAGGGCACTAGGGGCTTGCGTTGTCTGTTGTCCGTCAAGATGGGGTCGGGCAATCGCCTGCTGCCCGTTCTGGTTGTAGAGGAAAAACGACATCGACGCACGGGGACCGAAGCCATCAGGCAGCGAAACGGGCTGACGTAGGCTCATTATACCCGCTGCCCAAGAATCCTCAAGCAGGTAGGTGATGCCAAATTCGGCAACTTCGCGTATACGCTCGGTACTGTCAGAGGTAACATCAATGTGCTCGTTGTGGATAAATTCGGTGTAGATCCGCAAATCACAGCCGCGTCTTACGGCATCGGCGAGGGCTTTTTCGCTGCCCGTCACCTTATGGCGTGCTGTGTTGAGTTCTAATACACAATTCCATGGTGCCATGGAGGGACTCCTTATCGGTTGGAAATGCCGTTCAATGTTTCTTAATGAGACGCATATCACACACAACGGCTTAAATATTGTGTTTAATTTTTGGAGGAATCGTGATACAATTGGGGAAAGTATCGGAGGAAGAGATATGTTTATTCTTAGATTTGATGTTGAAAGCGCGTACGCGCTCCACCCAAGTATTGAATCCGACGAGAACTGGCAAATCTGGCTGGAGGAAACCCTTGCTAGCGTTGAACAGATCACGCGGGTTTTGGGGCGGTATGATGTGCCGGCAACCTTTTGTATCGTGGGAAAAGTGCTCGAAAGAGCAGGCGACGATCTCGCTGGCTTACTGAAAGACAATCCACTGTTCGACATAGCGTCGCATACTTACAGCCACATGGGAATCTCAAGTACGAAACCCGTGGTGCTCCGACAGTTCAGCATAGAGTTGGAGCAGACATCAGATCTCATCGCGCGATATTTTGGGACAGGTCCAATCGGTTTTTGTGCGCCCGGCGGTTTTTACAAGGGACTACAGGGACACCCAAAGCAGCTCGACATTCTGTCGGAACAAGGATACCAGTTTATTATTACCGATGGTGTGGGACCGCCGGAGCAGCCGATGCCCGCCCCTTTTACCCAGCCGTATTGGTACGTTGAGGATGGATACTCGGAACTGTTTGAAATACCGGTAACTGGCTGGCATTGCAATCTACTGTTCAATACGGGACACCAGAGTGATGGTTGGAAGCCCGCTCCCGGATTTGCGGACGGAACAATTCTGGAGACACTGCCTGCAACGGTAGAGGAAGGGTTTCAAGCACGAAAAAAAGAATTTCAGTACGCCATTGAGCATAATCTCGTTTATTCGCCGGCGATGCATCCGTGGTCGGTGTACCGTTTTGATCCGGAGCTAAAGCACATCGAATGGTTGATTGAAATGGCGCGGGAAGAGAACGTGCCAATTATAAACTGTTATCAACTCTATGAAAAGTACCGAAATTTAGCAGCGGCAGCCTAACGAGGGTATCAGGCGGTTGTGCCTTCACTACCCTCGAAAGAGACCACTACAATGTTTCACCACTTTTTGTTGTGAGGTGCTATCCATTATGACTACCATTAACACTCCAATTCTCAACGATCAACAGATAGCTGACTTCCATGAGAACGGCTATGCGATTGTTCGCAATGTACTGTCTCCTGAAGAAGTGGATAATTTTCGTCCTATTGTCCAAGAACAAGCGCAATGCAATTCCTACCCGGCTTCGCTGAAGTATCCTGAACCGGGGAAATATACGATCGCCGGCAATAAGATGGCTGAATCAAGCCTTGCCTCCATTGCCGAGCATCCAACAGTTGTGAATGCCGTTGAGTGCGCGCTCGGTCAGCCAGCGCATCTAACCGCTTTCGTTGCCTACCTGCGGAGTCCGGGCGATCGTGGCTCTGGAGGGCACTGTGACTACAAACGTTGGCGTCCAGTCGGCTCATCCATGAACTGGGTGTTCGCTATCATTCCACTGACCGATTTCGATGAGGTGTATGGTCCCTTTATGGTGTCCCCCGGATCTCATAAGTTGGGTCAGGTTATTGACGAGGAAGCGCATATCTTGGATTTCACCCGTCCCGATGCCAAGCAACTCGCGCCCTTTATCGATCCGGAACTCAAGGCAGGCGACTTGCTGATCACAAACCAGCATACGTGGCATAGGGCACCCGCCGGCACGGCTACGGACGACCGTTGCGGGATTTTCCATAAATATTGTGCGGTCAACGCGCCTCCGTCCGCAGGCTACTATCCGTACAATTCCGCGGCTCTCGACGCACTGAGCGATGCCGGTAAACGCCTAATCCCTGTCTGTTTCGACAAGCCCATTACGACAACACGCTTGCTCATCGAATGTCCGTCTAGCGGTAAATCGAAATACTTGCTTCTGCACGACGATGAGAACGACCGTTGGGAATTGCCCGGCGGAGAAGGTTGGGAAGAAGAAGAGGGGGTCGGCTGGGACGTCGGCGCGCGGATCGCTTCTCTACAAGATCTCACAAAAACACAACTCGAATTAGACATACCGTGGATGTCCTATATTGAGGACGTTGAACAGGCGGGCGGCGTCTGCCGTGTGTACGGTTACTCCGATGCGTCGTTGGGGGCTAAATCATTCACCAACGGTCACTGCGACTGGTTTACAAAAGACCGTGTGAGACAGATGCTTGGTGATAGCGACTATATCTCTCAAGCCATCCACACATGGCACCGTGAGGACATCATTCGAGGCAAAGGCAAAGCGTGCCGCCAGAGTAAAGAGCAGTTCGACTAAATCCGCGCCAGAAGTTTCCGACGTGATCTCACGATACAGCAAGCGAGTCGCTAGCCACTAGACTTAGGGAATAGTGGATCCGACAGTGCCTCCTGATAGGTTTGCCGTCGTCCGGAATGGTCACCGCCGAGCCATCGGTATGGCCTCGGATAGAGCGTCAATGAGCGATCCTCCAGCGGTAGCTTCAGCGGAACACTGCCCCACAGAGCGGAATACTTCGCAGCAACCGCCGCTTCGAGGGACTGGCGTAGGTCATGCCCGGATATAGCCAGCTCTCCTCCGTTTGACACTACGTCGAGAAAGGACATGATTGACGTTGCCATATAGGTATAGCGGGGATATTGCACCGGTGTGTAGGAAGTTTCCACCCTGATCCGTGCCCCGTTCTGATCGAAACCGCGGTAGATTTCGGGGGGTGCCCAATCCCATCGAATGAGCGTATCATCAGTCCATACGTCAACGCCTCGGTAAGGGGTCTCTTCGCCGAAAACTGGGCAGATAAGGCCGTTACTCAGCTGAAATTGTCCGTTGATGATCAAACCATCGTCGTTGTCGCTTTGGAGGGCTGCTTCGGGTGTGCCCCAAGCGATTACCTCGGTGATCTCTGCTTGTGCTAGAAGTCGTAGCACGGCGATATGCTGACACCCACCGCCCGATATCTCGCCGCCCCAGCGGTGGACGCAGGCACCGCGTAGTTCGCCGTAGTTGCCAGCGCGGAGCCAACCGGCGGCCTCTTGGACCTCCGAAAGCGCGCGCTGGAGGTTGCCGCCAGCGAAGACCACACCGCGCTCCTCACATACATCTACCATTTCATCGACATCTGCCAGACACGCCCCAATCGGTTTGTCGGTGGACACGCCTTTGACACCTGCTTCAGCACTTGCAATCACCGCATCTTTTATGTACTTGCCGGGCAAAACGACAACGGCAATGTCGGGGACAATTTCCCGATACATCGCTTCCGCGTCTGGGTAAAGTGCCTTGATGCCGAAACGTTCACCGACAGCGCGCCGCCGCTCTGGGTTGTGTTCGACGATGGCGACTAGCTCGGTATTGGGCAGTGTCTGATATACTTCCGCGTAGTGCTGACCGAGGCGTCCGCAACCAATAATCGCAACGGTATATTTGGGTTCAGCCATGAATGACCCCTCCTTACTGTGTTTCAGTGGAATGCTCTAAAGTCATTATAGCACAATGGCATCAGCAGGTCTACAGAATTTACCAGTCTGCTCAATCTAACGGGAGCATGGAGGAGGTATAACTACGCATGAGAGATTGCGCTACGCCCCGTCCACTTTTTCATTGACCAAAGATAAAATAAATATGAGAAAAGGGTTGACAGCTTTTGGTAACTGCGATAAAATGAAAAAACCTTTTTCACTCAAATATGATTGGACTGCATCAGCCAAAGTCCCCAAGGTTGTGATTTGAGGTTGTCATCTAAAAACAGGTTTTGTTGCCTCGATGCCCGGATCAGGGCTTGCTGATGGTGTAATCTCCCACTGAGCCGGGGTAAGCAGCCCACGCTTTAGTGTCGGAGGGGATGTCAAGGGGTGGCTTTTATCCAGAGCCTTAATATTTTGGGGCGATAATTGTTCGTCAATCAAAGGAGGAGAAAATGTCGAATGCCGATGTTGCTTTAACTGCCCATCTGATGCGTCGTGCAGGGTTTGGCACAACGCTAGCAGAGTTAGAGGAGTACGTTAAGAAGGGCTACAAAAATGTTGTTGAAGACTTGGTAGAGCTAGAACGTTGCCCGCCGATTGACGAGGATATTTTGGAACGTTACTTCGGCGAATCTGAGGGTGGGTATAGGACGATGTGGATGTTTCGTATGATTAATAGTCCACGCCCGCTTGAAGAAAAAATGGCACTTTTCTGGCACCATGTGTTCGCCACGGGTGTTGGGAAAAATCAGCATATGCTCTCTTCTGCCCACCAGATTGATATGCTCCGGCGCGCGGGTCTTTCAAACGTGCGAGAGATTCTGCTCGCGCTATCAAAAGATCCAGCGATGATTTTCTGGCTCGACAATAACGATAACCGGAAAGGTGAGCCGAATGAGAACTATGGCAGGGAGTTATTAGAACTGTTCTCAATGGGCGTCGGTAATTACACAGAGGACGATATTAAGGATTGTGCCCGCGCCTTTACGGGATGGACATTCACCCAGCCTCCGCCTTTGTACCCACAAGGCTTCTATCCTGCGCATTTCGTGTTCATCGAAGAGGAACATGACGATGGTGAAAAGACGTTCTTGGGACATACAGGTAATCTTAACGGTGACGATATTATCGACATCATCGTGAAGCAGCCCGCCTGCGCGAAGTTTATATCCAGACATCTATACAATTTCTTCGTCGCGGACGAGCCGCAGGTCCCATCTTGGAACGTGACCCCGCCACAAGATCCGGACGCCATTGATACGCTGTCAAACGCTTTCATGGAGTCAGATGGGGATATACGCCACATACTCAGAACGCTCTTTAACTCCAACTTCTTCAAGGAAGCACAATTCAAAAAGGTTAAGAGTCCTACTGAGCTTGTCACAGGTATCCTGAAGCTGGTAGGGACTTATCAAAAGCCCGAACCGGGCATGGGAAAATATCCGGGAGCCACCACTTTGATGGGACAGGAGCTATTGAATCCCCCGACTGTAGAAGGTTGGCACACCGGTAAAGAATGGATTGATGGCGGTACGCTTACCGAGCGCATTAACTTCTCTGTTGGTGAACTCAGCGACCCCAACAAGCCGGGTGTTGAGCAGATTATCAGTCGGCTTAAAGCGGATGGGAGCCCGCTCTCTCCCGATGAGTTTGTGGATAGATGCCTTGAACTGGTGGGTCCACTAGATATCGGTGACACGACGCGTGAGTCTTTGACCCAGTTTGCAGCATCTCAGGGCGATCTCAACATAGGCACAGACGACGCTGCGGAAGAGAATAACGCTCGAGTGGTGCGTATGCTGCAGTTGATTGTATCTTCGAGAGAGTATCAATTTGCCTAATCACGGATGAAGCGGATTTCGCGGATATTAATCCGTGCAATCGGCGATCGGATTTTATACGCCGCAGGGTCGCATTTCCTGCGGGGAAGGAGTAAGTCACATGGCTGTCAGTAAGAAAGATCCCGTCCTTGTCGTTGTCGAACTGAAGGGTGGCAACGACTTCATGAACACAATTATTCCCTATACTGCGGGCGTGTACTACGATTCCCGGCCAGTTGTAGGGCTCAAGGCAGAAGAAGTCCTCCCTCTCAACGATACCTTAGCCTGGAATCCAAATGTCGAGCCCCTCAAGGATATGTACGACCAAGGTGAAGTTGCTATTGTGCAAGGCGTCGGTTATCCCGATTCCAGCCGTTCCCATTTCCGGGCGATGGATGTATGGCACACGTGCGAACCGATAGAAATCGGCACGGAGGGTTGGGTCGGTAGAGTGATTCGGGAACTGGATCCCAATGGGGAAAACGTCTTAACGGGTGTCTCCTTCGGAAAGGGCCTACCGAGAGCACTCGCCCTCTCCGGCGTACCGGCGACCTCTATTGATAACCTTGACACCTATGGGTTGATGACCGATATTGAGGCAGATCCGCAGCGGCTCCAAGCCCTTGAGATATTCAAGGAGATGTACAGTCCTGCTATCGGCACCGGTATCGTAATGGATTACCTGTCGCAAACGGGTCTTGATGTCATTAAAGGCTCCGACGAGCTGAAGAAAGCCCCAGCGATGTATACGTCTGAAGTTGAGTACGAAAGTAACCCGATTGCCAAGAGTTTGCGGGACGTCGCACGGGTTCACTTTGCCGACCTCGGAACAAGGGTATTTTACACCCAGCACGGCGGCTACGACCACCATGCAAATGAGGTCCCGTCGCATCCGAAGCTGCTCGTAGAACTATCGGGCGCGATTCGCGATTTCTTCAAGGATTTGCGCGACCACAATGCTTCCGATGAGGTGGTTATGCTCGTCTTCTCAGAGTTCGGACGACGCATCAGGGACAACGCCAGCGGCACTGACCACGGTACAGGTGGTGGTGCGTTCATCGTTGGCGACCATGTCCAAGGAGGACTATACGCAGAATATCCATCCCTCGATCCCGCTCAATGGGCAAACGGCGAAGACCTTGAACATACGATAGACTTCCGTGGCATATACGGAACGGTCCTTGAACAGTGGATGGGACTTGACCCCACCCCAATAGTAGATGGAACATTTGAACAGATCCATCCTTTTGGTAGCAGATAAGACAAGAGACAGTGGAGCAGCGGGGAAAGCGGACAGGTTTCTTAATCCCGACGTGTCGGGGTTTTCCTGGCTCCCCCGCTCCCTCTCATTACTTGTCACAGATTTCAGGAGGTGAATCATGGGTAGACCGTATGGGCTGCTACGCGCAGGATTCCCATTTTTCAAGACTGTAGGTATGCGGCGACACACCAACTTTCCTGTTGATGTTGCACTTGGACAGGAAAACCGCCTGTACATATTGTGTCGAAATGGCGACGCATCGATGATTAGAAAGTACTCCGTGGATGAGGATAACTTGGGCGAAATTGGTGGTGTGGCGACGTGGGGAGTTGCAATTATCGCCGACAGTGAGGAGAATCTTTATATCTCCGACGAAGCGACGCATTGTATTAAAGTAATCAACACAGATGGTGAGTCCCTCAATACTTGGGGGGAGTATGGCGACGGAGATGGACAACTCAATGCTCCCGCAGGTCTCGCCTTTGACGCTGACGAGAATATCTACGTTGCCGATAGCATGAATCACAGAGTCCAGAAGCTTACCAAAGACGGCGAGTTTATCTCGAAGTGGGGCAGCTACGGCGATGGAGAAGGCGAATTCAATATGCCTTGGGGCATAACCGTGGATGAGCTGGGAGACGTTTACGTCGTAGACTGGCGCAACGACAGGGTGCAGAAGTTCAATTCCGAGGGCGAGTTTATCTTCGCATTCGGCAAGTCAGGCTGCGAGGATGGCGAGTTCAGCAGACCTACTGATATCGCAGTAGACGAGCACGGCGATATTTACGTGGCTGACTGTGGAAATAATCGCGTACAACTGTTCAATTCGGAACCAAGGTACGTGGAAAAATTCCTAGGAGATGCAACGCTGTCAGAGACCGCGATCGATTATATGATGACAAACGCTAGTCCTAATCGTCTGCGGGATATGGCGAATCTTGAGCCACAGAAATTGTTGAGGCGTCCAACATCGGTGACGATCAATGGAGATGGGCTACTGTTTATAGCGGACAACTGCTCCTATCGAGTGCAGGTTTATAAGAAGCACGCCATTCCGCTGACAGAGCAAGAGTTCGGTCCCCCGAGGCGGTCACCAACGCTTCACCAAGAGTAGTTTGAGTTTATAGGTTATCTGTTCAGCCCTCGGTCTTAGATTTGACTGAGGGCTTTTTTTTGCAATAGGGGATTCACCAACCTCTAGAAGATTATAGTTTCTGAGAATCGCCGGGTGTTTCTCTCCAATCCCTATTTTGGCACCGATGGCACTAGCTACTCCCAGCCGAGTGCCCCCTTTCTGCCAACCTGACCATATCTTGATACTCAAACAGAGGTATTTCACACCGCACACTTTTAGGATTTGTATCAAGGGCATGCTGCCTGTACCCGGAGGGTTCCCTACAGTCCAAAACTATAATAGACATCTTTCTTAAATAAATGCTTCCATAAATTGACTATTGAAGGTATAATTTCTTTCCTCTCACAACCGATACATTCAAGCCCAAAACAGGAAGGAATTCCCATGAGCATCTTTCAGCAAACCCTTGAACAATCCGACGAACGCTTTCTCCGAGACGTGGGCATCAGCAAAGCCACCTTTCAACAACTCCTTGACAAAGTCGCGACTTATCTGGCAGTTCAACGCGAGAAAAACCCCATGAAAAAACGAGGACTCAAGTCAACAATTAGCCTCGCAGACCAGCTATTACTCACCTTGACTTACCTCAGACATTATCCTACCTTTGCCAAGTTGGGCAAGGAGTTTTCAATCAGTGAATCTTACGCCAACAAGATTTATCACCGAATGCTCGACATTCTGGTTCGCGTTTTGCCAATGAACAGCAAGAAAGAATTACTCCGTAGCGACTTAGATAGTGTTGTCATTGATGTCACTGAACAACCGATTGAGCGTCCCAAGCATCAACAGCACTACTATTACTCCGGTAAAAAAATGCCATACTCTCAAAGTCCAACTGATTATCTGCTGGGCGAGTTTGCAGATTCTATCGGTCATTTGTCGAAAGGGCAAAGTCCACGATTTTCGGATACTCAAAGAGAGCCGTCTACCTATCAACCGAGAGACTGAGAAGCTAGCTGACGGGGGATATCAAGGCATAGATAAGGTCTATCCTAACAGTGTCAGCCCGGTCAAGCGAAGCCGGAACAAGCCTCTATCTGATGCCGAGCGTCGGTTCAATGAAGCGTTGTCTCGGCGCAGAATAGTTATTGAACATGTCAACCGACGGTGCAAGATATTCCGGATTACCCAGCAAAGGTATCGCGGCAAGCATAGAAATTATGGCAAGACTTGGAATGTCATTGCTGCTTTAGTCAACCTCAGATATGCTGTATAACTATTATCTTTTTGGAAAGAGGTCTAATGTTATCATCGTCGGTCAGTTACAGGCCGGTCAGCTCTAATTGAAACATCACGCCATGACGGTTCAGCAACAGGTCGTCAATTTCGGGTTTGTTCGGCACACTGATGTTCGGTTTTAATAGGCTAAATTGATAGGCAATCGCTCCATGGAGTTGCACTACCTCAAAGATATTTTCAATCAAGCGGATTCGCAAGCCGCCATAACCTTTCGCTCCAAACGTGTTCTGAATGTTCGCGGGCGTACTGAACTGTTCGTCGAACGAGTAAAAATCGCCGCCAATCCCTATAAACGGTGACCAGCGCCCCGGTATCGCCAAAGTCAGTGCTATGCCCACTGTATTGACATTGATTAGACCGATCGGTAGTGCATCGCTAATATGACCACGGGTATCAACCTCATAATTACCAAAGGGCACTGAGAGGTGTAAGATATCAGGAATCAACTGTATCCCCAGTGAAATTTCCTCCGTACGAGCGGATTCCAGTTCTTTGTTAAAAAGCGTGATCCCACGTCCAATGCTTCCTGTTACGCCCTCAGCGACATGCTTATATTGATCGAGTTCAATCCCGAACCCCAATGTAGGTATTAAGGATAGTGCTATAAGGAGCCCAAGTTGGTATACCGTTTTCAATTTCATATCCTCCTCCAATAAACGTGAATGGAAGGCTAGAAGATTAACCTCTTTACTCGCACTCTTCCTCTCCAATCTCCTTTTTCTTCCTCTTCCTGTTGTTTGTTGTCAGTCGATTCGTCAGTAGGTAGGTAAGACGCCGTATCAACCTTGTATTTGAAGGTCTTTCCTGTTTTGGGTCATCTGTTGATTCATCGGTAGGGGCAACCGCCTTTTCTTCAGGGACGACCTCTTCCGTAGATGACGTTGGTGGCACTTCTTTTTTCACAACTTCCTCGTCCCTTGGACGTTGATGTCGATCGCCCCAGCTTTCCACCCAATAAAACAGTGAAAACAAAACGGGGGCTAAAATCAAGTTGGCAGCTGTCGCAGTGATCATCCCACCGAAGGTCGGCACAGCAATTGGCTTCATCAATTCTGCCCCAGTGTTGGTGCTGGTTTCGTACAGCATGATTGGGGCAAGTGCTAGTACAGTCGTAGTAGTCGTCATGATGATGGGACGTACACGTAGCAAACCCGCGTTGACCGCAGCTACATCAATCGGTTCGCCTGCCCGCACTCTTTCGAGCAAATATTCCATCAACACAATCCCGTCTTCTACAGCGACACCAAAAAGGGCAATATATCCGACCCACACGGCGGTACTGTACTTAATTGCATAGCCACCACCGAGCGCGGGAGGTACATACTGCATGAACCACTGCAGCCATATGCCCCCGACAAAAGCAAACGGAATCGCGAGGAAGATCGCCAGCATCGCGGACAGCGAGCGGAACTTGATATAAAGCAGCATGAAAATCACAGCGATACACACCGGGACAACGACCAGCAGCCGGGAACGGGCTTCCAGTTCCGCCTCATATTGCCCACTGAACGAATAGAAATATCCTTGCGGCAATGTCGGCTTGATTTTTTCGTCGAGTATCCTCTGTGCTACTGCCACAAAATCGACCAGTCCAATCACATCTACATCTACATCGCAGAATATTCGGGAGAATAGAAGTGTGTTTTCAGAAGCGATTTTTGCCGGACCCGGACGGCGCTCGATTCGGACCAATTGTTCAAGCGGAATCTGTATACCTTTTGGTGTTGGAACCAACACCCGCTGTAACGCTTCAACGTTGTCACGCAATTCCCTTTTATAGCGAATACGGACGGGGAAGCGTTCACGCCCTTCGACAGTCGTCGTGAGGTTCATGCCGCCGATTGCAGTCATGATGATCTGTTGCACCGCCCCGATTTTAATCCCGTAGCGGGCCGCTTCTTTGCGATCGATATGAAATTCAAGGTACGGTTTGTTTCCAATCCGCTCTGCATACGGCCCCACAGCACCAGGAAGTTTAAGCAATTCCTGCTCAATGCGAACTGCAATTTCTTCAATCTTTATCAGATCTTTCCCGAAGACCTTGATACCGATTGGTGTCTGAATCCCTGTTGCTAGCATATCAATGCGGTTGCGAATAGGTTGGGTCATAATTGGAGAAACGCCGGGCAGCCGGCACGATTCGATGAGATCGTTGACCAGTTCGGAGCGCATTTTTGTGCGGAAATAGGTTTTGTGTTCAAGCATCGGTTCAATCTCAACGGCGAGTGCATGAAGTTGGCTTTCCGATGCACTATCACCCAGTTGACTTGATTCATCCATCTGCGTAAGAAGCTCCTCCATAATCACCCGTAACAACCAAACCCGATATAGTTTTTCGCGTTCTGCAACAGAAATATAGGGATTGTGATACTGCGTTGCCATTTCATCAATCCGGACTGCTACATTAGCGGCGATGCGAGTGGTGAAATCCGCATTCATAGGTTCCACATGAGAGGTGCTTAGGATTTCAGAATTCATAAGCCTTCCGGCAATGTCTTGAACAAGAGAGGCTGTGGCATCTTCTTTGACAGTACGACGGGGCCATGTAGAGGGATCGATGATACTTATAATGGTTTCAAACATCCCAATTGGGGCGGGATCAGTTGCGGTTGCCGCTCTGCCGAGTTTTCCCACCACCATGGAAACCTCGGGGAAATCATTCATAATCATGTCTTGCTTTGCCATCACATCTTTGGCTTGTGTAATCGACGCGCCGGGCAACAGCACAGGCATGAACAACAAATCGCCCTCGTTGAGAGGCGGCATGAACTCCTGCCCGATGTTCTTGTAAAAGGGTGTGAGTGGAATACTGAGGATTAAAATTGCCGCCGCCAAGGCAACCACAATCAATTTGGTAAAGATGTTTTTGACAGCGAATCGAATTATAGGACCGTAGATGGCTTTTAACAGCCATGTGATACCGTCGGCGAATTTTCTCAGAGGCCAACCGAAGATGGAGAAGATCCGACCTAAAACATTGGGTCGTCGCGTGGGGTCAGAAAGCAGAAACGAAGCTAGCACCGGAACGAGACTAATCGCGACAATTGCCGCGCCGAGCATTGCAAAGGTTTTAGTAAATGCCAACGGCTTGAACAACTTGCCCGCTTGTCCTGTCAACGAAAACACCGGAATAAATGCAACGATAATAATTAACATAGCGAAGAAGATTGGTGGTCCAACCTCCTTTGCGGCACGAGTTACGACTGCCAGTTTGCTCTCATCTTCGTGTGGTTCTTGCAGCAGCCGAGTGACGTTCTCTGTCATGACGATGCCGGCATCTACCATAACACCAATAGCAATCGCTATCCCACCCATTGACATGATATTCGATGGTAACCCAACGAACTTCATGCCTAAGAATGAGAGTAACACCCCCAGCGGCAATACCAGCGCGATAATCAGGCTATTGGTCACCTGCCCTAAGAAGAAGATAATGACGACAGCTGCAACAGCGATTTCCTCAATCAGCGTGTCCTTTAGCGTTTCTGTCGCCCGGTGGATTAGATGGCTTCGGTCATAGAATGAAACAATGCGAACCCCCGGAGGCAGACCGGGTTCAAGTTCGGCGATCTTTGCTTTCACATTTTCGATGACACGTAACGGATTATCGCCGTAACGCATCATCACCACCCCGCCGGTCGCTGGCACGCCCGCTTTGTCTAATGCCCCACGGCGAAAGTCGGGGCCTTCCGTCACGGTGCCTAAGTTCTTAACGTACACGGGTACGCCGTTGTGTGCGTTAACTACAATGTCCTCGATGTCCTCAATGTTTTTTATGAAACCCAAGCCCCGGATGAGGAGTTCCATCCCGCCTTCCTCAATGACCTTCGCGCCAACATCGACGTTGCTTGCACGAATGGCGTTATAGACCATTGAAAGTGGCACGTTGTATGATAGGAGCAAGTTTGGGTCGACATCAACCTGATACTGCTTGACGTATCCTCCGACAGACGCGACTTCCGATACACCATCGGCTGCTGCCAGATAATACCGAATCGTCCAGTCCTGTAAGGTACGAAGCTCATGCAGGTCGAGTCTCGATGCTACCAGCGGCTTTCCATCTTCGGAGCATTTTCCCGGTCCATCATACCGTTTTGTTGGATGGTCGGGGCAATAGTAGCCGTTTTCGACGGTATACCAGAACACCTGCCCGATGCCGGTTGCATCCGGTCCCAGCACCGGCACGACCCCTTCGGGCATGTCCTTTTGCGCGAGATTCATCCGTTCAAGCACGCGGGTCCTTGCCCAATAGAAGTCCACGTTCTCTTTGAAAATAATGTTGATGTAGCCGAAGCTGAACATTGAGGTAGATCGCACATCTTTGACGTCGGGAATACCAAGCATGGCAATACTAAGTGGGTAGATAACCTGATCTTCAATGTCTCTTGGGCTTCTCCCTGGCCAATCTGCAAACACAATAACCTGATTCTCGCCGATGTCGGGAATAGCATCGATCGGGGTATGATTCAACGCCCACCAACCGGCCATTGTCAAAAATACAAATGTAACTAAAACGAGCAGGCGATTCTGCATGCAGATTTCGATGATTCGGTTAATCATAGGGTTCCTCCACCATACGATGCATCAAAAACATTACAATCGCGTATCAATGCTGATGCGTTGGTGTGCTAGATTCTTCTCCACCGAGTGCTCCTCCATACGCTCCCGCTGCTGAACCTGTTAATTGCGTCTGTGAATCGAGCAGGAAGTTTCCATTGGTGACAACCATATCACCGGGATTCGGGCCCTTCACAACCGGATAGAATCGCCGTTTAGTTGTGTGACCATTGTGTTTTACCTCTGCCCATGCTTCTGGTCCCAACTCAACTTCAAGCTGCTCGTAACCAGATTCGCCCAAATCGATGAAGACAATCTTTCGGAGTCCAGTATCAATAACGGCACTCTTAGGCACTGCCAAGGCTTCTCCTGTCATTGCAAGGAGCTTCCCATCTATAGGACATTTATCTAATAAGGTGGCATATTGGTCGGGGTGATCGGGACAGGCGTACTTGAAAATCGGAAGCTGATACTTTGGTTGCACAGGAGGTCCGGACGGAACTGGTGAATCGTGGATATGGACATCACCTCTAGCGGCGGTTGATTTAGTAAGGTCGGATTGCTTCACGAGGTCCATGCCGCAGATGTCGCATTCCTCCGGTTGATGTGCCTGCACTTCAGGATGCATCGGACATATCCAAACCTCTTGCGTCGTGCCTTCGTCCGACGGTTGCTGTTCCGGTTTCATTTGAACGGGGCTATACACGGCATGGGCATCTGTCCCCGCCGGCACCTGTTTTTTAATTAAGTCCATACCGCAAATGTCGCATTCACCGAACTTTGATTGTTGCACTTGTGGGTGCATCGGGCAGCTCCAAACGTCTTTCATCGGTCCCGAGACTGTCGCTTCCGGACGCGTTGATTCGAGCTCCATTCCACAAATCGTACATTCATCGGGAGTCGCGGAAGTAATCCACGGGTGCATCGGACACGCATACGGGTCTTTGGAATGAGCCTCACGGGCGTAGATTTCCGCCAGTGTCGGCTTGAGTTGAAGGGTGACATACATCCCCGGTCGCAATTGCCCATCAGGGTTCGGCACTTCAATTTGGACTTTCTGTGTTCGCGTTGGCGTGTCGAAGTACGGATAGATATAGTTGACATTTCCATGAAACGTTTGGCCGGGCATTGACGGTGTTGTAATCTCGACCTCCTGTCCCATATAGACCCACGGCAGTTCGTATTCATAGACATTCGCCATAATCCACAGGCTTTCCAGATCTACGATTCGGTAGAGGTTCATACCGCGATTGACATGTTGTCCTTTGTAAACGTTCATGTGAATGACTGTTCCGCCACTGGGGGCGTACAACGGTAGGGTTGTCCTTGCTTCGCCATGCTCACGGATGTCATCGATCTGTGCTTGTGTCAGTCCCAGCAGTTCTAGCTTAGATTTCACCGCGGAAAGCGTCTGTTCAATGGTGCGCTGCAGATCGGTATACTGCGTATTTTTCAATTCATCCACACTTCTCAACGCTGTGAGGTATTCCTCTTGAGCGGCTAACAGTTCTGGGCTGTAAATCGAAAGCAGTTCATCGCCTGCGCGAACGTTAATGCCCGTGAAATCCACATGTAGATCTTCAATCCAGCCAGAGATTCGAGTCGACGCATACGCCATGCGGGTTTCGTTGTAGTCCAGAACACCCACAGTTCGGATTTCACGGGTAAGTTTGCGGAATTCAACAGATTCCGTACGGACTGGAATCAGGGCTTTCTGTTTTTCAGTGAGTGTCAGCCCGGCACCTTCATAAACTGGAATCAACTCCATTTTACACACAGGGCAATTTGTATTTTCGGGCATCTTGACCGATGGGTGCATCACACACGTCCAGTATCTAATCTTTTTCCCATCAGCCGAAGTGACAGAGACGAGGCCGTGGTCTACGTGTTCTGCCATGCTACCATTTTCCATCGTCATCTCTGGCGTTTCGTTGTCTGTACCTGTTACGGCATCATGGCCTTCGTGTGTATTTTGCGTTACTTCTGCTGCTCTCTCTTTCGTGGAATCATCCTTGCCGCATCCCACAACAAAACCGATTGTCAGTAGCAAAACGACGGCATTCCGGATTGTGTTCAGAATCATTGTTTATTCCTCCTCAATTATCAACGCCATGGGCTGCTTGGGTAATACCTGTCCGACCGCCTGTTCTAACTGTGCTAGGTGGTGGCGATGGTCGCGGAACACCCGCTGCTCTTCCAGACGAAATTTCAACAGTGTGCGTTCAGTATCGAGAAAACTGATGAAATCGACCTGAGCGGCTTGATAGGCAGTGTTGGCGGCTTCCAATGCATCCTGCGCTTGCGGAAGCAGTGCGTCGCGGTATAATGCGATGCTACGCTTGGCAGTTTCCAACCCGAAGTGGTGCTTCTTCACCGCGAATCGCGTCCTGTTCTCAAGTCCAACAAGCATCTGTTCCATGGCACTGACCTTGATTTTGACTTCCCGAATATATGCGTCTTTGCGCCCAAACGATGCTGAGTTTTCGATATTCAGCGTGCGTTGCGTCGAAAATGTCGGGGGCATCTTCGATGTGCCGGTACTCAGCTTCATCCGTTCCTCAAAATAGCTCGCACCGAGCGTTGCGTCAGGATATGCCATTCGCGTCGCCAATTGAATCATGAGATTCATCTTGCTAATCGTCAGTTTCTGCTTCTGGATTTCCTGACGGGACTCGAGCGCGAGCGTGTACAGCTCTGCTAAAGGTGGGACGACCTCCTCATGCACCAGCGGTTCCGGCATCCCCAACGGTGCATCGGCGGGACGATTCAATAGCGTGTTGATGCGAGCGATAGTGGTTTCGCGTTGTTTTTCCAACGTAAGAATCGAGTCGGAAAGTTTGGTAAACTCCACTTGCGCCATAATCACACTGTGATATTTGCCGATGCCAACACGAAACTTCGCTTGAGCAATCTGAATCATCTGGCGAAGGAGTTGTTGGTTTTCCTGATTAATCCAAATCGCTTCAGTGAGGTAGAGATAATTGGAATAAGCCAATCTGATGTCCGTCACCAGTTCGCGAAGCGCAATATCGATCTCCCTCTGGGCAATCTGAACATCTTCGGTGACGATTTGTCCCTTCAACGCTAGCGTGTCGGGAAATGGGAACTTCATCGAGGTCATCTCTTTGTGGCGGGGTTGACCAATTTTCGTGTCGAGTTGCTTCGTGAAGGCATTATACTGCCGCAACACGTTGTCCAGATAGGTTGCTTGAGGATATTGTTCGAGGGTGGCTCTGAGTGTCTTGCGGGCGGCTTTAATGCCGGGGCTCCACGCGTAACCGAACGCCAACAGCAGCTCGAGATTGACCGTCTCCGTCAGTCTCGCCTCAGCTTTCTCCCCTTTTGTGGCGAGTTCAAGATACTCTTTCATTTGGGTCCCCGAAAAGTCGTAGAACGGTTCAGGAAGCGGTGTCTCGCTCTCCAACTGCGCTTGAAATTCCTTCTGAAATTTTAGCACTTTCGCTTCGACTTCCGCCAGAAAAGCCTCCTTTTCCACCTTTTTCACCTGTTCATCAATTTCTGGTTTCGAGACACCTTTTGTGACTTCAGTCCGATAGTATTCAGGCGTTGGTGCGTTCTGATATTCCGTCAGCAGGGCTTGATAGGTCGCTTGTCGCCCGTTTGCACATGCCAAGAGTAGGATAGAAAGTGAGAGAAGCCACGTCAGATGTGAAGCGTGAAACATGATGCGTGAAACGTGATGCGTATTGGGTAATTCGTCCGCTCGCCCGCATGATTTGCTCATTGCTTCGGCTCCTCTTCTTCTAGGATGCTTCCGCCGACTAATCTCTCCAATCGTGCAAGATTCTGCTGATAGTCGGTAATAGCACGCAGTCGCGCCAAGTTAAAGTTCAGCCAAACACTCTGGGTTTCAAGAAGGCCCGCGATGCTTTTTGTGCCTTCTTGATGCCACGTTTCGGCGACTTCCATTGCTTGTTCGGCTTGTGGAATGAGACTATTCTCGTAAAGATCTACCAATCGACGAGCGTTTTCAAGACGGAAGTAGAGCCTCTTCAGATTCGCCAGCATCAGGTCTTCCATCAACCGCTTGTTTTCGACAGCAGCAGAACGGTTCAACTCCGATTCTCGTATCTGACTCCGATTCTTTGAAGATGACCACGGAATCGAGATGCCAACTCCCATTGAGATCGGATTTTTCCCACTGTCGAGGGCATGTGGTATCAGTGCATCGCCGGTTTCGACAGTCATCAATTCGAGTTTGAATATCGGTTTGGTTTTCAGTTCTGCTAACTTAATAGCTTCAGCCGCCTTCTGTATCATTAAGTCGGCGATTTGTAATTCTTGTCGCCGTGCCAACGCTTGCCTTTCCAAATCAGCGACCGGAATATCAAGTACGGTGTAAGCAATAGGTGCCGGTGGTCCCAAATAAATTGTCGAAGACACGGAAAGGAGCGCATTGATGTTGCCCTTTTCGACCTCTTCCAATTCTCGCACTAAGATCAAATCGTATGACAACTGCGCTAACTGACTCTGTGCCTTTAGTACATCATTCAGCGTTGCCTCGCCAGAAGCATAGCGCGTATTGGCGATCTTTAATATATGATCGAGCAATTTCTGATTCTGTTCGGTGATCTGCCATGCCCGTTGAAGGTAAGCCAATTCGTGATAGGCGAGTTTCAGATCGACGATCAGATCACGCACAACCTGCTCATATTTTACTCGCTGAATCTCAATTTCTTTCAGCGTCACTCGTCCTACGGCATCGAGTGTGCCGGGGTACGGAAACGACTGTGAAAACCCGAGGCGGTGCCTTTGTGGTCCAACACGGGTTTCCACGCTCCGAGCGAAGTAACTGTACATCAGCATCGGGTCCGGCAGGGCTGTCACTTGCGGATACCTTTCAATTGTTGCCTGCCAGTTTGCGCGGGCAGCTTTGAGTTTAGGATTGCGTTCAACTGCAAGGCGAATTAGGGTCGGTAGGTCAATATCTGTAGCAAGTGCCACTGTGGTGGACTGAGGAAGTGATTTTGTCGGCAGCGGTTCTGCTTCCCTCTGAGCTTTTGACTCGATTGGAAGCCATGCCCAGAACACAAGTAAAAATAACCATGTAAATGAAATTGGCTTTCTCATCAAAATCTTCGCAGTGGAAACCCCATGCTTTAGCGTGGGGTTTCCACTGCGCCTCTTTTTTTCTTGTTTTTGTAATCTACCTTACACTTTTTAGGTAGATTTGTGGTAAAATAACACTCGTAACTCGATGACTTAGGTTAAACGCTCGTTTAACACTGCCCTCTCACTTCAATGTGAAAGGTGTGGTTTGTCTGAGGTTTCACCCGGAATGTGAAGCGATGATAGCACCGCTACATCGTGAATCCTTCTAAACGGTTGCTTCGACCGTGCGGTGGCGGGTGTGTAAAGTTACGAGCCAGAGCCGCATAACCGCGTTATCTCTTAGGGCTTTTCAAAGCACCAAGATAGCGTCGCGGGTAGATTTTCAGATGTTCACTAGTGAGCATCGTGTAAAAATCTGCCCAAGCGTAAGTCCCGTTGGGCAGGTCACAAGCCTCGCCCTTCAGGGCGGGGTAGTTGACAAAGTCTCCTAAAATTTCACTCAGAGATTTTCACGGCTTCTTCTCAGGTGCCTAAGCCTAGCGATTGGTTCAAAAGTGCATTGGGTTTGAACCAATCACTGTGAGCTGTTTACTGAGAAATGTTGATTTCAGGGGTTGTAATAAGGACACGAATCCGATGCTTTCCACCGGCTGGCACGGTAGCAAAAGCGTCATAAGTTTTCATCATTTTGTTGTAGGTCAGCGGCACAGTTGTTTCTTTACCTTTGGCATCGGTAATTTGCAACGCGAGGGAGATCCCTTCAAGTGCAATCTCATCGCCACGTTGTGTTATGTAAACGCTCATGCGGTGCGTTTTCCCCTTCATCATGTCCATCTTCATCATTCCGCCCATACCCATCTCCTGCATCATCTCTTTGTATTCATCAATGGTCAAGGGGTTGAAATTGAGCGTGAGATGCCCGAGCGAAATCCGTTTGAGATACTTATCCGGATGGGCTTTGAACATCTCTGCTTGTTTGGCATTGCAGAAATAATATGTTTCTCCATCATGGGTCATCTCTGTCATGGCGGATGCCTTCATCATCATGCCATCAATCGCACATCGCACCTTGTCGTTACTTTTGGTCTGGTCATCGTGTTGATGTGTTTCTGCATGTTCGTGACCTTGTGCATGCATTTCCGCCTGAACTGAGGAGACAAAGAGTAAGAATCCAACGGCAAGCGCAAATCCGAGTATAGGGGTTAGGGTTTTCATCATCTTCTCCTTTTTAAATTTTGAATTTGGCGACAAAGAAAATCTTAGTAATTTTCTTACGGAATCTACTTAGGGCAAATGATGTGCCAACTCTTCTCATCTTCCTCTCGTATAGGATACAGGGGTCCATACGAGGGGAAACCTCAAAAGATTCGGGGTAAAGTACGCACGCATCCCACATCGGGCAATTAAAAAAAGGTGATAGTGAATATTAAGGTAGCGAGATCAGGAGAACAAATCAGCCGGTAGGGTATTTTTTATGCAGGCAGGGACGACGGACTGGATACTTTTTACACAATAGGGCCTTATGCTAGTTACTAATGAACTGGAAACGCCAACTCTTTAATCTGTAAAAACGCCTCTTTTTTGCATAGCTGATTGAGATAAACGCATAGCGTATGAGCGGTGAGTTTGGAGTATAACCGAGTGCATACCCCCCAGAAACTATGCGCATGATTCTTTTGTATATGAAATTGTTCACTCAATTGACCATTAACCGTTTCAACCCTCTGCCTAATTTCGTTAATCCACCGCTTGGTTTGTCTGGAAATCTGCTGTTTCTGGTTGCGTCGGGGGACCGTTATCAGATCGATACGGTTGAGTTGAGCTAATTGGTCTTTGACTTGGTTGCTAATATAGGCTTTATCCCCTATCACTTGCTTATCTTGGTGTCCAGAGAGCAATTCGTAACCAACCGATAAATCGGTTGCAGAAGCCGGGGCAAGTTCAAAATCAACAATCACCCCACTTGCGGTGACTAACAGATGAAGTTTATAGCCGAAAATGGTCTGTTTCCTCGATTCCACCCGCCCATAATCGGCACCATAGCATGACCAATTATTTGATGACGAAGGTGCCAGATGAAACTGAATGACTGGAATCGGCAAACTATCAATAATACACAGTTTCTCCGATGCCGCTTCAATGTCTGACAAGAGCATCTGTCGAATCCGATTGATGATTGTCCCCAAATTGCGTCTTCGCCGGTTGAGTCGGGTCTGACAAGGCAGTATAGGGAACAGATGGGGGTGCTGGCTAAAGTCGGATAGCAGTTGTGTTTCGATGTCCCACCCCTTACATTCGGCAACCAATATCATAGTGATTAACTCACTATCGCTACATGGGGGAGGGGGGCCTGGGCGTCGGAGTAATGGTTCGAGTTTTATCAGAATGTCATCAACAATGACATAAGTCCATAGACAGAGGTCATCAAAATCGGTTATCATAAGGTTATCCTCCAGTTTTAGATGGATTGTCAAGTTCATCTATAGTAACAGACTGGAGGACTTTTTAGCTTCCCTTTTTTTTAGTTCCCATAAAAAAAGGGAAGCTAACTAGCATAAGGCCCAAATAATTATACACCACCCTTAGTTAGGTGTTTTTTTATATCCGTGTTTGGCGGGAAAAGTGATATAATTTCGATGTTGCATTACTTTGACGATATCGAATCGAAGATGAGAGGATTGGAAGAAAGGTGTTTGCTCTTGTACTTCCTTCGTCCTTCGGATGATCGGTTAACTGAGCACAGATGGTCAGACGCGCTGCATCATCGAACCGTCCCCCAGAAACGCTGGGCAGCGAGAATGATATGTCTTTAAGAGCGATTATCATCGGCCTCGCCTTGGTCATCATACAAACAGCGGTCACACCGTATAATGACTATTATCTTCAAGGGACAGATATTTCTGGGAGTCATTTCCCTTTGGGGGCGATGTTTGTGCTAGTTGTCCTCACCCTAGGCATCAATCCTGTCCTCAAAAAGATAACACCGAAAGCGGAGCTGAATCCCGGTGAATTGATGACCGTGTGGGTAATGCTAATCGCTACTTCCGCCATTCCTTCCAAAGGTATGATGGGCTATCTGCTTCCCTATCTGGTCGCGCCACGCTATTTCGCTACGCCAGAAAACGAATGGGCAGATGCGCTCTACCCTCACCTTCCAGATTGGCTTGTGGTATGGGATAAACAAGCGGTCTCAGATTTCTACACCGGCGAAGCGTTCGTTCCATGGGCGGTGTGGGCAAAGCCGCTTTTCGCTTGGACGATATTTATCATCGTTCTCTACTTCGTCACAATCTGTTTATCGGTCGTGCTGCGGAAGCAGTGGGTTGAACACGAACGGTTCATATTCCCGCTTGTTGCCGTGCCCGCCGAGATGGTTCAGCGTACAAATCCCAACGGCCTGCTCAGCGGCTTTTTCAAGAACAGAGCGATGTGGGTAGGATTCACAATTGCCGCCGTATTTCATCTGCTTAACGGTTTCCACGAATACTTTCCCGCACTTCCTCGCATTCCGAATCGCTACGACCTTTACGGGCCCTTCACCGAAAGACCGTGGATCGTGATGCGTTTGTGGCCCCAACTCCGCTTGTTCCTCTATTTCTCTGTTATCGGTATCACATATCTGCTCAGTATGGAAGTCTCCTTTAGTTGCTGGTTCTTTTTCCTTTTCTTTAAAGCCCAGTACATGATCATCAATGCTTTTTCCATCCCGATCAATCCCTGGATCTGTGCGCGTGGACAAACAATGGCGGTCTACGTAGTGCTTGCATTGGCTTTCATATACAATAGCCGCTACCATCTAAGGGATATACTGAAAAAGACGTTCGCCGAAAGGCACACAGCCAAAACAATTGACGATTCTAACGAACCGCTTCCTTACAGATGGGCGTTGCTGGGATTGATTTTTGGATTTCTTCTATTGGGGATCCTCTGTGCCTACGCCGGGATGACGCTCTGGGTTGCTCTAAGTATTATCGCTCTTTTTCTAATCGTCTCTACTGCCTTGACATGGATGGTCGTCAACGGCGGACTATTGCTCATCCAAGCCCCAATGTACCCCTCGGAATATTTCGAGACGACAATCGGTACGAGAATCATCGGCGCGAACAGTTGGAGCCTCTTGGGATTCCAACGGGTCATGATGCGCGATTGGGGTGGGATTTTGATGCCGAGTATTCTACACGGATTCAAAGCCGCCGACCCTGTGAAACTCAATCGAAGGAGTCTATCTTGGGCGATGATGCTCGCTATTCTCTTTTCGATAGGTGTTTCCTATGTCGCGTTGTTACCGCTGATTTATGACAAAGGTGCGCTAAACTTACAACAGGGCCCGTTCGTCAGGGCACCTAGATATTTTAACCACATAGCCTCGGTGATACAGTATCCAAAGGGACCAAAGTGGGCTGAAATTTACAGCATGTTTGTCGGCACCGGAATTATCTCTTTTCTCCTCGTTATGCGGCATCAATTTATTTGGTGGAAATTGCATCCAATCGGCTATGTGATGGGGGCTGTCTATTCATCGTATTTTCTTTGGTCATCGATGTTTATCGGCTGGCTTTTGAAGTATCTCATCCTGAAGACCGGGGGGATTGGGGGTTACCGTAAACTCAGGCCGTTGTTCATGGGGTTGATTCTCGGTGAATATTTCATCGTCGGTTTGTGGATGGTCATCGGCATATTTACAGGGGTGGATTATCGCGGCGCATTGCCCGGGTAATATTTTTAGCTTTTCTGTTTCTCTTTTCCGGACTGACGCAACCGATGTGTAGAACCCACTGATTCGACAGGTTCATCAGCACGGATGACACGGCATCTCGCTCTAACACAAATCTTTGCGCCCCCGCCTCCGCGGGATTAAGAAACCCCGATAGATCGGGATGAAGACACTTGCGTCATTGCGTTTTATGATACAAGACGATTGGGAATTTCACAGAAAATGACGGTTGGATTCAATCAGAGGTCGAGTTTATACTCACGAATCTTATTTTGTAAAGTTTTGCGGGTAATCCCTAAGATCTTGGCGGTACGGGTCCGATTCCCATCGGCAGAAGTCAGCGTTCGAGCAATAAATTCCTTCTCCATTTCTTTAATCGTGCTGCCCACTGGCGTTTCAGAACCGTAGTGAGTTTTCGATTCGGCTATCTTACGGAGATTGGGTGGAAGTTCATCAGGAGTCAGGTATTCCGAACGAGCGATGATAACGCCGCGTTCGATAATGTTCTCTAATTCGCGAATATTTCCAGGCCAATCGTAGCGTATCATCAGATCAAGGGCTTCGGGCAGAATTTTCACGGTTTCACGATGATTTTTCTCTCCGTAGAGTTTGAGAAAATACTCCGCTAGCGGCGGGATGTCTTCTTTTCGTTCTCTTAACGGCGGAAGCTGAATCGGCACAACATTGAGTCGATAGTATAGGTCTTCACGAAATCGACTTGCCTCGAGTTCTTTATCGAGTTCTTTATTGGTCGCTGCAATGATTCGGGTATCGACTGTTATTGATTCTGTCCCGCCGACCCGTTCAAATTGCTGCTCTTGCAAGACTCGTAGCAGTTTAACTTGGGTGGTTGGGCTCATTTCCCCTATTTCGTCGAGAAAGAATGATCCCCCATTTGCCAATTCAAAACGGCCCGGCTTTCGCTCCGTTGCACCGGTAAAGGATCCTTTTTCATGGCCAAATAGCTCACTCTCCAACAGTGACTCCGTGAGTGCAGCACAGTTGAGTTTGATAAATGGCTTTTTCGCACGTATGCTGCGCTCATGGATAAGATTGGCGATTAGCTCTTTGCCCGTGCCACTCTCACCAAGAATAAGAACAGTCGCATCAGAGGGGGCAATCAGTGCGATATTTTCCAGAACTTCCCGCATCTTGGGACTTCGGGCAATGATGTTGGACTCGGCGTACTGCTCACCAAGACGCTCTTTCAGCAGCGTGTTTTCCCGCTGCAGGTCACGATATGAGAACTCACGTTCGATATTTGCTACAAGTTCCTCTACGTCAACAGGCTTGACAATGTAATCACTGGCTCCCTGTCGTAGTGCTTCGCGGGCAGTTTCCACAGATTGAAACGCTGTCACGATAAATACGACAATTCCCGGACTTAGCGCTTTAATCTGCCTAAGTGCCTCTAAACCATTCATACCCGGCATACGAATATCCATCAGTACCAAATCGAAGAACTGCTTTTTTACGGCTTCCACAGCCTGAAAACCATTAGCAGCTTCGGAGACATCGTAACCCGATTTGAGATGTGCACATAGCATCAATCGATGAGATGGTTCGTCGTCAACGATAAGAATTTTTACCCGCACTATAGATTACCTCCTCCTATATCTCATTTTGCGGCAAAGTCAAAATCACTTGTGTTCCAACGGCTTCCTCACTTCTCACTTCCACTTCCCCGTCGTGTGCATCGACAATCTTCCGCACGACAGCAAGCCCAAGCCCTGAGCCTCGTGTTTTCGTTGTGAAGAAAGGCTCAAACAATCTGGGCAGATCTGCTTGCGGAATGCCTTCCCCCGTATCCTGGACTCTAATTTGGACGCTTTTTTGTTCTGCGAGCCATACGGCAGCAAGAATGAGTTTTCCGCCATTGGGCATGGCATCAATACTATTTTGGGTGAGGTTGAACAACACTTGAAGTATTCGATCGTGGTCAAGTTGCACTTCTGGCATTTCGGATTGTATCTCTTGGACAATCTCAACGCAGGAGGTTGTCTGTTCCAATTCAGTCCGCCGAACGATGTCTAGGAATAGCGTTTCAATCGAGGTCTGTCCAATCTTCAATTCCAGCGGTCGTGCGTAATCTAAAAGTTCGGAAACTACCCGGTTCAGACGGTTCGATTCTTCCATCATTGCCAGCGCATAGGTTCGTTCCTCCGTTTCTTCCTTAAAGAGGTTAGCAAAAAATTGGGCGAACCCTCGAATAGAAGAAAGTGGATTACGAATCTCATGGGCAACTGTCGCCGCCATTCTGCCAATGGAAGCGAGATGTTCGGCGCGTTTGGCGCGCTCTTGTAACTCTACCATTTCACGCATGTCATTCAGCAAAACCACAGCACCGAGTTTAACCCCACCCACATCCTTCACTTGCGTTGCGCTCAAATTCACAGGAATCGCGGAACCATCAGAGTGCTGATATACAATCTCTTTGTTGAGGATGGTGTGATTGTTTTCAAGCACATCTCGAATCTCAACCGCGTATTCAGGCAAGAGTCTATCAACCTCAAGCGATTTCGCTTCCGCTTCTGAGATACCTACAAGTTCTTGAGCTGCTTGATTGATTGTGGTTATTACGCCTTCAGAATCAAGCGAAATCAAGCCGTTTGCCATACTTTCCACAACGTAGTAGATATAACTTTGCATCTGATTGAGCGTGCGTTGGACAAGGTAGAAGTTCTGCACTACGACTATAAAGAAAAGTGAACCCGACCCCAATAGGAGGAGCATTGCAGCCATCATCATTGTGTGCCGACGGTCTTGGTGATGCGCCTGATCAAGAGTACTCATCTTGAGACCAATCCCTAGATAGTAACTGAAAGTCGATTCGGGTGGATCGGGGTGAAAATTGCTGCGAATTTCAAAGATATGCTCCTTAGCGTTATCGCGATTGAACGAAAGAATCTCAGATCCCTTTGGAATACGACCATCAATAAATTTTCCAATCATTTCAGGATTGCTATGCGCCAAAATCTGCCCCTGCTGATTGAACATAAAAATGTAGGCAATATCCTCGTTGGGAGCCACGGCAGAAGCCAACTGTTGGACTTGGACGACTTCTTCAAGTCCATAATCGTGGGTGTGAGCGACCATTTCAAATAGACGTAATAGGGCAAGTCCTTCACGAGTGAGCGATTCTTCCATCTGTGTTTGTTCACGATGCAGGTTGCGGTATGTAGAGATTGCTAGAATTATGGTTAGCGTGATAGTAAGTACTGTCAGCGTCACAGCGGGAAAGTAAAGGCTGCGTTGATTCAGGCGCATAATGTTTCCTCACATAGCATCGTCAAGAGTTCTTGTTCCTCTTGATTACACTAGTTCGTTTTTTGACATACTTCCTAAGTTGAAGCATTGGAATTCTCACGAGGGAATCCTCAAAAGCAACACAAATTCTGATTGGTTTCTGTATAGTAACTGGTACGGTTTCAGAGGGCAATTAAGTTGCCTGTCACTGGTGTGTCCACCTTTGCCTTATGCAGTCGAAAGCAGAATGTGAGGTTATTTTGTGTTCCGTCTCCTCAATTTGAGCGTTAGGTTTATTAGCGCTTTGATGCTTGGCACAGCAAATTTTATGCCATGGTCGAAACAATCAGGCGCATCCCTTTGATGGTTCCTTCTCGTTTTGAAATATCAATTATACCACAAATTTCGATTTCAAGACTAACTTTGCAGTAGTCCTACACCTATATCCGTAACTGTTTGATGCGTGGTGTGAGAAGTAATGGGCGATGAGTGAGAATCACTTTGTTGCCTACCTCAAGTGTCAAATGAATCTTCCGAAGGTTTTTTCACACCCACACCGTATACATGGGGCGATCTAAGATGATCCCAAGCAGCGACCATCCGCACGCGAAGATGTAATCCCCCACAATCAATCCCAGAAAAAACGGTAGTGATTGGCGATATGCCCGGGCACCGCCACTCCGCAGAATCACCCATTTCAGGGTCGAGGCAAAAACTATCGTAAACCAGTAATCATCAATGCAACGGCTCGTCGCTAACGCATAGCCCGCTGGGTGAAATGGCCACCAGAGTAACGTGCGACGTAAGAAGGTCAAGACAAACGTCAATAATAGCCCCAAAAGCAAGAAACCATTGCCAATCCAATCCGGCGTGCGTGGATGCTGCAACCAGTCGGACAATCGGTTGAAGGAATCCCACCCGACCGCCCTCATCCCACCGGCGCGCGCTTCGGCACCGTAGCGATAGAGAACCTGCGGAAAAATGATGAACGCCGAAAGGATCCCCATTCCGGTTGCAAGGATCAGAAACCAAAAGACAGGGCGGCTTGAAAAACCGGTCTGTTCGGCAATCTTGAAGCCTTCGAGTTGATGCGGCATCAGGTAGTTTCTCTTGCGATAGCTGAACCAGACAAAAAGTGAGAGACCCGAAAGGTTACGGGGACCGAAGCTGCGAGTTCCCAACAATCCCACAAGCGAGTCTTGTGGAGAGACTACGTGCATGATATGCTCCGGTACGCCGGATTCAGCGCGGATGCGTGCCATAGCAATGCACATCATCAGAAAAACGAGAAAGAAGGCGATAACTACCCAAAGCGATAATCCCATCTGTTGAGCGAAAATGCCAAGCAGTACACTACAAATCACAATGCCAAAAATCGCGCTACGATACCGCAACGGTTCGCCAGAATCGTCTATTCCTGTACCCAAGAAGACTTTTTTGATTACATCTCGCAGATGACGGTTGATAGAGACTAGGGCAATTATGCAGATTCCTAGCACAGCCCCCATTGATTGTTGTCCCAAAAAAGGGTATCCCGGAATATTTGACCACCCGGTGACAGCACCCGTAATCCGTTCAATTTTGCGGAGTATGTAGAAAAACCAGCAGGAGATGGACAGATCCAGCGGCAGCAGATAGGTCATGCCAATCATGAAGAAGCGGAAACGGATAGGTGTCCAACCGATGGCGTTCCACGGTTTTTCTGTGAAATAGTGATCGAGTCGGATACCCCGCACCGGTATGTAGGGGACGCTAGGATAGAGGTAGTTTAGCCCGTTGATGATGTCGACAACCGCTGCTACCGCAAAGCCAATCCAGAACAACCGGCTGTGAAACAGTCGAGTTTTGGGGTTACTCATCGAAAGGGGCAGTTGTATGATCGGATAGGCCAATTTCTCCTGTTCGGTCCAAGGACGGCGCAGGAGGACGGTGATACAGAGCAGCAAAATGGTTATAATTAACATAAGAAATGTCCAACTGATCGCCGGCATTAACCAGTATTGCCAATAATTTGCCGCGTAAAAATCGACCTCTCCAACGTAAAAATCCCGGACGGCTTCCCTATTGGTGATGATTAGCCACGGCGGTAGATGTCCTACAAACAGATTTCCCCAATCGTTTTCGGGAGTTGCAAACCATGTGGTGTGTGGCAAAACGCCTATCAGCCCAACAAGGCTATCGTAGCCCGCAACTGCGCTCGATGTTGCCAAGATGATGTAAATCACCAAGAGATCCGTCTGTGAGAACGCTAGTTGAGGGGAGATTCGACGCGCAATGGCGTTATAACCGATGAGCCAAAACAGAATGAAGATTACGTTCAACGGGAGCGATACAGCGGTGAAATGCAATCCGGTCCACACCATTTCGGCCACAGCGATCCAGTAGATATTGAGCGGGACGAGCACGACAGCAAAGACGACAGCTTTCCATGAAATCCCTTGGGTTCGATTGGGACCAAAAGCGTTCGGTTTTCTCTCCTGTTCTCCTGCTTGTGACCGAGAGTCAGAGAGTTTTCCCGTGTTCCCATTTTCCATTGGCACTTCCCTTTTCGCTTGCTCGGCTTAGGGTACCGTTCAACCGCCGATGCTGCTTTTTAGGACTTATGCTGCTGATATATTGAAATCAGTGATACGGTGGGTTGCTTGTGCCGTGCGAATTGGTCCTTTGACGAGTTCTCACGGACGAAGTACTTAAGTCCTACTTACTTTACGCCGTTTTCAGAGGATTTCGCTGCTTGCACGCTACATGACATTCTAACATAGCGTTCCGGTAATCAACATCAAAAATAATTGGTTCAATCCTGAAACCGTTTCTTTGGGAACGGAATTTGCCCCTCCTTTCTGGTTTACAGGTGTAGTGGAATCTGATATAATATGCTGCATGTATAAGTGTGCCGTAGGTTGATGGATTGTCTGCTTGTCGCAGTCAAGGCGTGCACAGAAGAATAAGCGATAGATCAAGGAGGCATGTATGGACACATCGTGTTTTGATTATTGCTTGACTGAAGATGAACACCGCGAATTTGAACGGAACGGTTTTTTTGTGGTTGAGAACGCTATACCGCCACAGATGGTCAAAGACCTTACGACTGTAGTAGACCGGCTGGATACCCAATACCGGAGCACGGAGGCGTCGCCAAATCAGAGAGTGCCTGGCACCATAGATCCCAACCGACCCCCAGCGGAGTTGGTAGGTCCTTACGATCGGCTGAACTTGATGGACTTTGTGGGGAAGGACGAAATTTTTCTGGAACTGCTCGATTGGTATAACACGTTCCCAAAAGTATGGGGTATCTTGGGATGGAACATCCAACTTTACCACTCCCATATGACGGTCACCCCGCCGGGACCACCTGACGAAGCTGAGGTGAAAAAGCGTTTGGGGTGGCATCAGGATAGTGCGCGCTTGAATCACGAATTGGAAACGACTCCCCAACCGCGCATCTCCCTCAAAGTGGGTTTCTTTCTAACCGATACCACAGAAGAAGGTAGGGGTAATTTCTACGTCCTGCCCGGCAGCCAGCTACAGAAAACACCGGACTTTCCTCCAGATGGTGTTTCAGACCCGGAAAAAGCGTTAGCCGTGAGGGTGCCACCCGGCACAGCGGTATTTTTCGATCGGCGGCTCTGGCATTCTGCCAGTCCAAATTATTCAAATATCCCGCGAAAGGTGCTTTTCTACGGCTACAGCTACCGGTGGTTAAGACCTAGGGACGACATGACCGTGGATCACTTTATGGATCGCTGTGATCCGATCCGACGGCAGTTGCTCGGTGCCAGCACAGGTGGGCACGGCTATACGTCACCAACCGATGAAGATGTCCCACTGAAGCTTTGGTTGGCGGAGCATCTTGGTGAGGAGGCGGTGGCGGCTTGAGCGTTCATCGCCTTGTATTGACTTTCGGAAGGAGATCCATCCACCTCTTTATACTTCGTTCTCCAGATCTTCTTCCGTCATAACTTCTATCCCGTGCCGGCGAAACAGCGCCGCGGTGACCCCATCACTATCGGTGAGGTTGCCGGTGAAAGAGCCGTCGTATATCTTTCCACAGCCGCAGGAGGGACTTTTCGATTTGAGGATGGCGTGAGTCGCACGATTTGCTTGAGCGATTTCCAATGCGCGGTATGCTCCCGCTAGGAACGCCTCGGTTTTATCTTCGCCGTCTACTGTGACGACTTGTGCCCTACCGTCGAGGACATCCTCTCCATCTCCACCGACAATCTCGGCAGCGGGTCGAGGGGTCGAAAGTCCACCCATCTGCTCCGGACAGATCTGAATCAGCGAATCTGCTCCAAATCTGTTCGTGACCGCCTCGCTTTTGCTGTCGAGACCGTTATAACGGCACTTCTCACCGATGAGGCACGCGCTGATGACGATTTTTTTCATAGAAGCTCCTCGGTTGAAACTTTACACAACTTCCAACCTTTCCAATCAAGTCTATAGATGTCAAACCAATACTCTCAACTAGGCAACCAAATTTTCATTCATCACGGTTCTATCAATGTCGGCATTTTACGCGACGGTAATCGCGCCCTTCTGATTGACTGTGGCGACGGTAGCGTGCGTTCAACCCTCAATGCGCTCGGAATTACGACAGTTGATACGGTGCTATTCACACATCACCACCGCAATCAAGCGTCGGGCATTAGGATAGTAGCCTCAGATGACACGCGCGTTGGGGTTCCAGTGCAGGAACGCCCTTGGTTTGAGTCGGTCGAAACGTTCTGGAACGATCCACAGATGCGCTGGCATCTCTACAACTATCACCCCCACAACCTGATGCTTGCCGAGTCGGTCCCCGTGACCGATACCTATGCCGAGGGTGATTCCATCCAATGGGGAAACGCAAAAATTCGTGTTATTAACACTCCCGGTCACACGGACGGGAGTGTATCTTACGCGGTTGAAGTTGATGGACTCTGTTTCGCTTTTTGCGGCGATCTGATTTACGATACGGGACAGATTTGGGAATTATACAGCCTCCAAAAAGGGGGAGAGACAACAGATTATCACGGGTTTCTCGGTGATAGGGGACGATTGACCCATAGTCTCAAAAAATTACGGCAACGGTATCCCGAAGTCCTCATCCCTTCGCACGGAAAGATTATGCGCGATCCGGTAGGCGCAATTGACGCGCTTCTGTTACGTCTTGATAAGTGCTACGATAAATATGTCGCCATTTCCGCGCTCCGATACTACTTTCCGAAGCTATTCACCGCTTTTGAAGGCAGCACAGGGCACATGCCCATCCGCGAAGGCAAAGAAGTGCCGGAATTCCTGCGCCACTACGGGACGACGTGGATGATTATCTCGGAAAACGGGGAGGCGTTCGTCATGGATTGTGGCAGCGCCGGCATCCTGAAACAGATTCAGCGTCTCAAAGCCGAAGGGGAAATCTCCGATGTGACAGAATTCTGGGTTACGCACTATCACGACGATCATGTGAACGCTATCCCGGAATTTCAGGAAAGCTTTCCCTGCACAACGCGAACGGATTCAGTTGTAGCTGATGTCGTAGAGAATCCGCGCAGTTTCCGTCTCCCTTGCATTTCGCCCGCCCTTGCCCGGATTGACCATCGCACCCAAGACGGCGATTCATGGACGTGGAACGAATTTAAGATGACCGCTTACCACTTCCCCGGTCAGACCTACTATCACGGTGGATTGCTCGTCGAGGGGCGAGGGGTCCGTATGTTCTTTGCTGGTGATTCTTTCACAATGGCAGGTATTGATGATTACTGCTCCGGAAATCGTAACCTGCTCGGCGAAGGCGTTGGATATGATCGATGCCTCGTTTGGATTGCTGAATTGAAACCGACCCATATCTTCAACTGCCACGTGCCGTGTGCCTTCACTTTTACGGACGACGAGATTCGACAGATGCGCACGAACCTTTCTGAAAGAGAGCGTCTCTACACAGATCTTTTTCCGTGGGACCATCCCAACTACGGAATGGACGAACACTGGGTACGCCCCTATCCTTACGAGCAAAACGTCACCGCCGGCGGGACAGCAACTTTGCGTCTGGATTTTACCAATCACTCCTCACAAGCCCGAATCGCGAGTTGTCGTCCAGTCCTTCCTGAATCGTGGGACACCCACATCCCGGAACAGTCGGTGACCATTCCATCGAAGCAGGACGGACATATCACCTTTTCGATTCCTATTCCGACGCATGCCAACAGCGCGCAACGCACTGTTATCCCTTTGGATGTAGCTTATGATGGGCGATCGCTCGGACAGTTCCGTGAAGCGATTTTTGTCTTTCCATCCGATGCCTAATAACCTTTGGTGCTGGTTGGTGAAGATGCCATTTCTACATCGTTCATGAGTGTGTCAAGTCCTAAAATAGGTTTACATAAAATTTCCGTATTACGGTTGATTTATAGCGAGTTGTTGCCAACTTTTGTGATAAACGGCTTGTGGTGTTTGATACCCTAAACTGAGATGAGGTCTCTCGTTGTTGTATATAGAAACGCTCTGCTTGACACACCTGATAGCTTGGTGGATAGAGCGAAATGTTTGATTGAGGAGGAAGTCAATTTTCAAGATGCCGTTGACGCGTTCAGCGACAGCGTTCTGGTAAACATCGCCATCTTGGGTCATACTCAATTGGATGCCCCGTGAATTGAGGAATTGGGTGTAAGCATGACAACAGTATTGAACCCCTCTGTCAGAATGATGAATCGGTCTATCAATGGGACTGACGGGTTTTATTGCCATTTTGCACGCTTTGAGTGCCCCTTCGACGGATAGGGACTCCGAGACATCAAAGCCAACGATTTTCCGGGAGAACAGGTCAGTGATAAGAGCCAAATACACAAAGCCCTCCAGTGTCTGTAGATAAGTAATGTCTGCAACGAAGACCCGGTGAATCCGGTCAACAACTATATGAGTTATCCGGTTAGGATACCGATGAAATCGGTGATTCGCCACAGTGGTTCTGTGTCCACGCTTTGAGGACTCAATAAGCAGTCCATGGTCTCTAAGCAAGCCGAACAGCGCATCTCTGCCTAACTGAAAGCCTATTTTCTCAAACTCAGGTGTGAGCAGGTGATACAGTTTCCGCACCCCGATGTTGGGTTGACGCGTACGGATTTGACAAACCAACTGAAGCACCATTTCTTCTTTCAATCGCTCGGTTGCCCGGTGTTTCTGATGTTGGTAAAACGCTTGTCGAGACACACCATGTGCAGCACAAACCGTTGCAAGTGAATATCGGTGAGCCTTTGATTGACACAGTGCTTCAATACTTGAATGTTTCACTTTTTTTTAATATCCACCCCATACAGTTGCTCCGCTTGAGATAGCTGCGATTCAAGGGTGGCTATCTTCAGATGCGCTTGGGCTAATGCAGACTCAAGATGTTGTTTATCGGCTACCAGTTGCTTGAGTGAATCCACCTCATCAGCGGTTTCAATCCGAACCCGTTGGGCTAATAGATGAGTCTTGCCCAACTGTTTTATCCAGTTGCTAATGGTCCCGTGACTCCCAATACGATATCGTTGCTGCGCTTGGTGAATCGTCAAGGCACCGGACTCAATTTCATTGACTACCTTCTGTTTGAAGGATTCACTATACCTTTTGAAGATTCGCTTGCCTGATTGATGTGACATCGAAAGACTCCTTTCTACTTCGTTCAATAGTGTAGTAATACGAAGTCATTTATGTCAACATAATCTAGGACGGGTCAGTGAATGGTTTTTGCGTTTCACGCATCACGTTTCACGCTCCACCTTTCAAAATTCTCCTCGGCGGAATCCGTAGCGGATCTCACCTGTCAAAAACTGCTGTTGCTCCGGTGTCACCCGCTCAAGCAGATCTGCCGGTGGATCGTAGCGTCGCCATGTCTGCATGAATGGTGGTGTGTACCCGTAGACCAGTGAGTAACGCGGAGACGCGCTGTCTTTAAGCTGAGGACCGGCATGGACCAACGTTTCGCTCAAGATGAGGACATCCCCGGCTTGGGATTGCAGTTGGTTCGCCAAGGTCTCGTCCATGAACTCGCGCAGCGTTGTCGTGGAGGTGTTCATCCGATGACTACCCGGCACCACCCAAGTGCCCTCGCCCGGACCGTTATCGGTCAGGTAGATGAAGGCTTTGCTAAACATGCAGTGGTAGTGTCCATCCGCCTCAAAACTACCGAAATTCGGTGCAGTGCCCCGGTGCCAGCCTTCGTCCTTGACATGGGACCCTTGGCTGGAGTTTCCGTTTCCCGTCTCATTTGAATAGTTAATCAGGTATTGATGCTCCTCAAGACGCACGTCACCGCCGACTACATCCTCAATGATCGGAAGCAGGATTGGGTGCATCGCCGTTTCCAGCAGATGCGGATGATACCAAACACACCGTGAGAGAACCGTAAGCGTCGGGGTTTTCGGATAGCCATCGTGTTTATAGGTGCATCCGTCATCGTCGTCCATCTGATCTGCCAAATTGATGAGATGTTGACATTCCGCTGGACTGAAGATCCCCTTGAGCAGAACGTAGCCGTTTACATCGTAGAAATAGCGTTGTGCCGGGGCCAATTTTGCTTTTACTTCTGTGTTGGTTTCCATTTGAATCTACCTCTCCTTAATTCGATTAGCTTGTTCCCTATTTGATGGGAGCTGCGTTTTCGGCGATATACCGCTCGACCTCTTCTTGTTCCACACAGCCCACGAAGGTCCCTCCCGGACCCACATAGTAGAAATTCTCCGCATACTCAAGCCCGTACTCCTGACCGAGTTCTCTGTACGCCTTTAAGCCAAACAGCCTGATGTACGCGCGGTCCGCCGTTTCGTCATCGCCGTCAAATGCTGGCAGGTGTACCCCCTGTTTTTCGAGTCGCGCCTTGAGTCTTGATCCGCTTGAGCCTGCCGGTCCCTGCGATTTGTTGACGCTCATCGAAGCCACCTTCTCCTCCATATAATCGCTGATGTCCACCACCCGATTGTACGGCTGTCCCTGACGCGCAACCCAATAATACTGCTCTGTCACCGTGTGAGGTGAGACTCCAAGTGCCACCTGTTCGGGATAATCCTTGCCCATGCCAGCCATCCAACGCGCGGCTTCGACCGCCTGTGCGGTTACGTAGTGATCTGGGTTCTCCTCGCTGTGTCCCCAAGGGTTGAAAGTGAATACAGTGTCAACCTTCAGCATACGAAAAAGAAAAACCAACCGAGCACGCAATTCTAAGGGCGACGCTTCATCGAGGCGGTGGTTCCGGTATCCAAGATTGAAAACCTGTTTGAGTCCCAGCACTTTCGCCAATTCGTCAACCTCGCGCTCATTGCTCAGGATAGTTTCACCGATGCTTGATGTCGGTCCGCACTTCTCATCGTTGGTGGTCTGGATGAGATAGCCGGTGTAACCTTCTGCGATGAATTTGGCGATTGTACCGCCACAGAAAAGCGGGATGTCGTCCGCATGTGGCTGAACTGCAGCGAGCACCTTGCCCTTATGGGGTTGACCCGCTACAGACCGTTCGATGGTGACATTCCCGAATTCTGTTTCTTTATTCTCTATGGTCGTGGACATTATTTCCTCCTTAATTCTACGAGGTAGGATAGATCCTTAATTTTCCTCTTTCCCGTTTTCCGAGTCCTCATGATAGGCTTGTCTGCTGAACCGCGTGAGTATCTCGCCGATTTTATCTTGAAGGGTACGCCGCGGGTTGGCGGAGCCGAGATAATTGCTCACTAAGATCGAAAACGCCACCGTTTCCTCATCCGCTGTTACGGTATAGCCAGCAAGTGTTGTGACCCCGCGCAACGTTCCGGTTTTGGCGCGTAAAACCCCTTCCGCTTTCATGCCACCCATCCGCCATGCCAGCGTTCCATCTACCCCTCCAACCGGCAGAGACGCAAGGTACTCCGGCATCACCGCAAAATTGCGGAACATATAGACCAGCAAATCTGTCAGTAGAGAAGCAGTTACTAAATTATAGCGGGATCCCCCTGAACCATCGGCAAGAGTATAATGCCCAGCATCTATCCCAATTTCACCCAGAAATTCGTTAATTGCTTGCAGCCCTTTCTCCCCCGTCCCCGGAGTTCCTTTGATTTCAGCACCGACTGTTTTTAAGAGAAGTTCAGCAATCAAGTTATCACTCGGCTTGTTCATTTCCCAAAGGATGCGGGATAGCGGCGGGGATACGTGCCGGATAATTTCCACTGCCTCTTCAGGTACTTCACCATAACGGACTGTTCCCTGAAGGGTCACACCCCGCTTTGCGAGCATCTCTCGCAATAGAATGCCGCAGTAGAGTGCTGGGTCAAGTACATCCACGCGTCGGTTCATCTTAGCTTGGCCGATTGTCATCGCCCCATCAATCATTAGGACGTTCTCCTCAACAGATCCACTCTTCCGTTTAAGCTTCACCCGTACTTCTTCCGATGCCGCTACTGTGGTTGCTTCATTGATAATTTGCATATACTGTGTGGGTGGGTCAGGACGGACGGAAACCGGATCGCCAACTTTACTGCCGGGCAAGATACGAACAAGTACACCGTTATGATTAATCGTCAGCGCGCTCAAATGCGAGAAATATCCACCGATAGGACCATCATCCCACATCCAACCTTTGCCCCGCCGGATAGCGTCAAAATAGGTTTCGTCTACCACAATATCGCCCTGCAAATCTTTCGTATCCATTTCCACCAATCCTTCGATCATCTTCTCCAGATCGTTGCTATCAAACACCGGATCACCGCCCCCTTTGAGATAGATATTCCTCAAGACCCGACTGCCTTCAAGGCGATCCGCATAAAGCGTAGTATGGAAACGGTAGTTTGGACCGAGTTTAACCAGTGCCGTTGCTGCGGTAATCAATTTCATAGTTGAGGCTGGGTGATACAATTTCTCGGCGTCTTTCTCATAAAGTACTTCTCCTGTCTTAATTGAAACAACTTTCATTCCAACATTTGAGGAGGCAATAAGTGGGTCGTTCAGCGTGGCTTCGATTTTTGCCTGCAATCGCTGAACGGCTTCTGACGACTTCGGCGGTGTGGGTGGTGGGACTTCAATTGTTGAAGACGTTCCGCAACCATATAATAGGATACAATAGAGTAACGCGCAAAGCCAGAAGCAGGTTTTCGATGTGGGGGGCTTACCTCTGAAGCCTGAAACGTGAAACGTGAAACGTGAATCAGAGCCTTTTGGGTGTCCTATTTTTTTCGTCCGCATTTTCAAATAGCTCCGTTCTGACGCAGGTTTGCAATCGCTTTGTCATTCAGCCCAAGTAGGTTAGTAAGGATCTCGTCGGTGTGTTCTCCAAGCAGCGGCGGCGGCATCCGCATCTGCGTTGGCGTCCCTGATAAATTAAGCGGTGTACCAGCCAATCGCACGGTTTCCGCCGTTGGGTGTGGCATCTCCACCCGCATCCCTCGTGCCAATGTCTGTGGGTCAGTGAACACCTTATCGAGAGAGTTTACCGGTCCCGCAGGAACATCGGCATCAGCGCAGCGTTGCAGCCATTCAGCAACAGGTTTTTGACGGAACAAATTCTCCAGCATCGGAATCAATACCGCTCGGTGAGCGACGCGTTGTGGGTTGGTGGCAAACCGTTCGTCCGCTGCCCACGCGCTTACCCCCGCCGCTGCGCAGAAACGTTCCCACTGTCCATCGTTGCCGATGGCAAGGATAAGATAATCGTCCATCGCCTGAAACGCTTGATACGGCACGATGCTAGAATGTGCATTACCCCAACGTCCCGGCACTTCGCTTGAGCAGAGATAGTTGCTGCCAACGTTCGCTAGCAGCGCAATCTGTGAATCGAGCAGTGAGATGTCGATGTGTTGTCCCTCACCCGCGCGCTCGCGAGCAAATAACGCAGCCAAGATAGCGTTACACGCAAACAGTGCCGAGGCAACATCCACAATCGCCACGCCAACTTTCATGGGAGTACCATCGCGTTCACCGGTGATGGACATGAAACCGCCGCGTCCCTGAATCAAGAAGTCATAGCCCGGCAACTCATGGTCGGGACCCGTGTGTCCAAAGCCGCTGATGGAACAGTAAATCAGACGCGGGTTAATCTCCTTGAGTGCTGCGTAATCTAGACCGCTTGCGTCCAAACCGCCGATACGGAAGTTCTCAATTAACACATCGCTCTGTGCTGCCAGTTTCCGCGCAATAGCGGTCCCCTCTTTGTCCTTGAGATTGAGTGTAAGACTTTTTTTGTTTCGGTTGCAGCAGAGGTAATACGCCGATTCACCACCGAGGAATGGCGGTCCCCACTGACGGGTTTCATCGCCGACACCGGGACGTTCAACTTTGATGACTTCCGCACCTAAATCGCCCAACATCATAGCGCAGTAAGGACCTGCCAAATGCCGCGACAGGTCAAGAACATGGATGCCGTCCAATGGACTCAAGGTCATTATGTATACTTTCCTCCTTGTGCTATCGGGCTACTACTCAAACGGATAAGCTGGCAGCGGTTGTGTCACAGGTTTATCAACCCGGTCGCCTAGCGCATACTCCGCTTGAAGTAACTGGTGAATTTCCTGCGTTCCCTCATAGATCAACGCTCCACGCGCATTGCGGAAATAACGTTCTACAGGATATTCGTCGCTATAACCGTGCGCTCCATGAATCTGTATCGCATCGTCCGCAGCTTGAAAGGCGTTCTGGCAGTTCGTCCACTTAGCGAGACTCACCTCTCTTGTACATCGCATTCCCTGATTCTTCATCCAGCCGACTTGATAATAAAGCAGTCTCCCGATGTCGCGCCCGGCGACCATGTTGGCAATTTTTTGCTGGACAAGTTGGTGTTTACCGATGGGTTGCCCAAAGGTCTCACGCTTCTTGGCGTAAACCACACTTGCCTCAAGACACGCTTCTATCAAACCGACTGCGCCTGACGCGACCGTGTAGCGTCCATTGTCCAGCGCACTCATCGCAATCTTGAAGCCATCGCCTTCCTCGCCGACGCGGTTTGCAGCGGGCACACGCACATCCTCTAGGTTAATGCTGCCCACGTTACCGATGCGACCTCCTAATTTGTGATGGATGCTGGAAGTAGTTACCCCATCAAAGTCGCGTTCAACGATGAATGCAGAGATACCGCGATGCTTTGCCGCATGATCTGTGTAGGCAAAAATGAGGAAATGGTCAGCGATATCGGCACAACCGATCCACATTTTTTCGCCGTTGAGGATGTAGGTGCTGCCATCGTGCCGGGCATTCGTGCTGATACCGGCGACATCGCTGCCCGCGCCCGGCTCAGTCAATCCAAACACCCCCAATTTTTCGCCACGCGCCTGCGGCACAAGATACTGCTGTTTCTGCGTTTCGCTTCCCCACTGAAACAACGCCAGCGAGTTAAGCCCAAGGTGGACAGCAATTAGCACGCGGAACGCGCTGTCGGCACGCTCTAGCTCTTCGGAGACGATGCCGAGGCTCAAGTAATCACAGCCCAATCCACCGTAGCACCGGGGAATGCAAACCCCTAGCAGACCCTCTGCCCCCATCTTCCGTATGACCTCATGCGGGAGCTGCTGGGCTCGATCCCAGTCGCGGAGGTGTGGCACAAGTTCACGCTGACAGAATTCTCGTGCGGTCTTACGGATAGCCTCATGGTCTGCGGTCAATGTGAAGTCCATAATGTGTTGCTCCCAGAAAAAGATTTATTTTGGCTCGGTTATCGGTTACAATATACCAGATTTTGACCTTTGGGTAAACTCAAAAAACTGCTTCCTTTATACAGGGGAATCTTTAACATAGGAAGCGGTTTTGCGTCCAAGTTCCGTAGAAACCATTTCAGATGCCTTGTAAAAAATGGTGGCTCATGTAAAGAGGAAGTGCAAAGCACGAGGAGAAACCGAGTTTTGAAGAAAAAACTCGGTTTCGGTGCCAATCACTTCACCAAAATGATTTTTCAAACAGGTTCTTAACATGAGCCAAAATGGTAATTAGAAGGAGGGATAAAATGGCGATTGGATTAGGAGTTATTGGGATGAACCCCACCAATATGGGGTCAACTGCAACGTTATTCAAGGATGTGCCCGATCTCAAATACGAACTCCGGGCGATATGTGCTAAAAGGGCGGATGTCTTAGAGAACTATGCGGCACAGATTGGGGTAGGATCTTGGACAACCGACTATCAAGAGTTGGTTTCGCGTGACGACATTGATGTGGTTGCAGTCTATTCGCCCGACCACCTTCATGCCGAGCACTGTGCTGCCGCAATTGAAGCAGGAAAGCATGTTGTCTGCACGAAACCGATGGTGACCAATCTTGAGGATGCGAAACAACTGGTCGGATTGGTCCGAGAAAAAGGAGTTAAGTTTCTGGTCGGTCAAACGATGCGTTTTGACCTACAATTCCAGACGATGCGCCGCTTCTTTGACGACGGTGAACTCGGGGAGATTATGGCAGCAGACGCTTACTACGTCCATGATATGCGCCCTGTCTATGATTTCACTCCCTGGCGCTTGCACGCGCCGCAGGATTTGATGTTTGGTGGTGTGGTGCATCCAGTCGATATCTTACGGAGTTTTTTGGGCGATGTCGAAGAGGTACACGCCTACGGTGCAAAAGGGAAACTCACCCCCGAATACCCGATAAAGAACAATTTCTTCCTCAATCTGAAATTCGTTGATGGGCAGATTGCACGAGCGATGGGGCTGTATGACATTGTCCATCCGCCTATGCCGATGATGCAGGTCTCGATTTACGGCACAGGCGGCACGATGATCGGGGATTTCAGTGACAACAAAGGTGGACAGGTCAAGCTGATCTTGGATAAGATGGCGGCGAAAGAGCCGTTGGAGATGACATGCCCACCTGAAGTTGATACGAGCGTTTACGGGCACGGTCAAACTGTCATCCGTTATATGCGGCATTTCCAGAATTGTATCGAAGAAGATCTGGAGCCGTCACCGAATGCGGTTGATGGGGCAAAATCGGTCGCCGTCGGTGTTGCGGCGTGGGAGTCGATTGAAACAGGGCAGCCGGTGAAGGTATTCAACGATTTTTAACCATCATAGGACTTACGCACTTCAAAACCATCCGTAGGCGGGGCATCTTGCCCCGCAATTGTGTGAGTCCTATATCAGTGGATCCCCATCTCCTTCAGATTTCTCAGGCTGATCCCCAAGCTCTCGAATGGATCGCGTTGGCAGGTATCCTGCTCAACGATATACCACTCCACATCGGCTTCTTTACAAGCATCAAGGATTGCGGACCAATTCAGATTTCCTTCGCCAACCTCTGCAAACAGTTGTGTACGATCGTCCATCGCCATATCTTTTAGGTGAACGATATGGGCACGTCCTTTCAGTTGTCGTATCCATGCTGCTGGATCGGCACCGCCGTGTTGGATCCAGTATGTATCGAGTTCGCTCTTGAAATATTGTGGATCGCTATCCTCGTACAAAATTTCCAATCCGGTGCGCCCGTTGAACCTCTCCAACTCAAAGCTATGGTTGTGGTAGGAGAAGGTCAGCCCGCCCTCCGCAAGCCGTTTGGCAACTTCGGAGGCTTCTTTGGCAAACCTTGCATAGCCTTCAGCGCTGCGATACTCTTGGGGTAAACCGCCGATTGCGGCGTGTTTGCAGCCCCAGAGGTTGTGCTCATCAATGACCGCTTGCGGTTCATCGCGCATACGTTCATAGTCTGTATGTGTAGCACAGATTGTTAAGCCTTCGCCATTGACAATCCTTTTCAATTCGTGTGCGTCAATTACGCCGAGTGCCGAACATTGCACAGCGTCGTAGCCTAGTTGCTTGACCTTCTTCATTGTCGCAGCAATATCGGCTGGGGTGTTTGTGAAATCACGGACCGTATACAGTTGTGCCGCCAATTGTGATGCTGCCATAAATGTACTCCTCCTGAAATGAGTTGTTATTGATAGGGCTTACGCAATTGAACACTCAAAGCCTCCGTTTCGATCCCGATTTTCGAGGACTCCGATCCAATCGGAGGAGTCTCCGATCTGTACGTGGGAGGGGCATCTCCCGCAAGTTCCGATTCCATCGGAATGCCCGGAACGGCACGAGGATCCCGATAAATCGGGACCTGCCTCGATACGCCCGATGAATCGGGCAACTACAGTAAGGCCTTAGGCACCCGGTTCTGCTTTGTGGTGAACAACGATCGTTGTTCACTACGAAAGTGCGTAACTCCTGATTGAGTTAGGAATGATATTTTAACACAAGTTGCTAGTAGAGTTGACATTTATGTGAGTCATATTTGTAATTCAAGACACAACATCGCTTAACACCAATGCATACGCACACAGATACACAGCACGCATAGAGAAACTCTTTGCCAAGTTTAGAGCAAACGGGGCACAAAAAAAGGGAGTGTATCCTCAAATCTGAAGATACACCCCCAGTCTGTATCAGGATAGCCCGGATAACAACCGCTTTATCCTGAAAATCCTGTTAATCCTTTGATCCTGATTCTGATTGCCCCTTATCAGGCACATCACGGGATGGCACCGGACGACGTTCCCGCTCAAACCGCCGTGCCGCTTCAGGGTCAGACTCCCTCAGACGACGAAGCCCCTCCTCCGTGCCGTATTGGTCAAACAACTGTTTCGCTTTATCAAAGGGATCGGTTGATAACTCTCCGCTTAACTCCGCTTCAATCCCCTGTGATGTCAACTGCTTTTCGATGTCCGCCGCACTTGGAGGGGATATAGGCTTGACTATATCGGGGAGATCTGATGAAGAAACAGGGACATCAGAGCCAACCGTGGCACCACTTGCATCTGTATTGATGCTCCCCTCAGAAAAGGGGGCTGTTGCTGAATAGTCCCCATTGGATACAGCCTCGCTACTTCCTGTCCGGGGGTTGTGTTTTCGTTTCCAACCCACCATGTCGTCATCATCTGGCAGAAAACTCACTTTTACCGGAGGCTTATCCAAAAGCGGAGGAGCGGCCCCCGGTGAAAATGCGCGGTGCCTTTCAAGTGCGACTTGCTCCAGGTCTACTATTTCTTTCTCTGTTTCAGTTAATGACAGGTCTAACTTGCCTGCAGCAATCATTTGCTCAATCCCAGCGATGGAGGTGCCTAATTGGATTGACTGGTCAAACTTCTTAAAATACGCCTCCTGTTCATACGGGTCCTCTATCGCATAATATTCCGCAGGAAGATAATGAACTTCGCCCTCCTCTGTTATGATTCTGCGCCGCGGCGTTCTGGTTTCTGAATCCGCAATCCTTTCAAGAAAGGGATTGTTTATCTCTGATTTTAAAATCAGATTCCCCTCCTCATACGGTTCCCACCGAGGGACAAGCACCTGATACCGTTGACCATCAGGTGCTATAACCGTCTGGATGACCTTAGCCTCAAAACGCATGGCGTGGACCTCTTGAGTCTCCCGTATCGCCTCTTCTACCAAGGGCGTCATTTCCCCGGTTAGCAAATACTTGTTTACGTCTATCTGCTTCTGGCTCATCGGCTCTTCAGAAATGTAGTGGCGACCGGCTATATCATAAGAATATTCACCGTCTGGCGTCATTCCCACGAAGGCGGGATTATCCCCCGCATGCTCAGTCGTTTCGGTGCTTGCAGCAGTTGATTCTGCTTCGCCATGATGGATGTGCGGGTGCGAAGAATGGTCGTGCCGACCTTCAATTGAACGTTGAAACGCTGTCATCTCGGCAATCCATTCCTTATGGTTTTGGTCCGCTTTGTAGCTGACATAAGACAGATACGCCACGCCAAGCAGCACCAGAACACAACCACCAACGATATAGGGCATAAAACGATGCTTTAACATCGGACAAACCTCCTTCTTTTAATTATCCACCGCCACCCGATTGATTACAAAGCACTGTGTGCCAAAGCGTGTAGGAAATAGAATATGTGTGTGAGTGACAGTGGGTCCAATTTGAACTCCAGAACCATCTATGTTTATAGATAAAGACGCCATTGCTTGCGTGCTCAACCTCTATTTCCGTATGTGTGCTGGCAGGATAGTTTTGGCAACGCGAACAATTCGTCGTCAGAGTTGCCGTATTACCCGTAGGAGTTTGGGTGTTCCCTGTGTTCCAATCATAATAGTCGTGAACCCTTCCAGTAGTTGAACAGCTTGCTTCCGCTTGCTGCGGACGAAAAGCCTCATACATGCCTAAACTGGTCACCAAGAAACCAACAATACAAATCGTTGCTATCAACCGTCTTTTTGCTGAAAACATTGTAAAATCTCCTTATTGCCATGTTTCAGTCTAAAAACAGAAAAAGGGCTGCAACCTCAAATCACGCAGCCCTTTTCGTTTTCGATTGAAACGAATGGCATAAAAGGGTAAAATAAAAGAGATTGTTAGGTGTTGATTCACCTATCAATCACGAAGCGATTCGAGTCCATCTCTCGTGTTGCTTCAGGGGGCTTCGAGCTGGCACTCGGATCCCCCACGAAACTCAAGGAATATCCTTGATCAGAAAGTTTGAAACCGGCCCATTGGACCCTTTTCCTTTCTTATGTCCGATTATACAACAAAAAAACACGCAGCTGCAAATTTAAAATCTTCAACTTCAAACAAATAGTTTCAAGTTGAAGAAAACAGTTTGATAAATTGTCATCAAAATCTTCGCAGTGGAAACCCCATGCTTTAGCGTGGGGTTTCCACTGCGCCTCTTTTTTTGTTGTTTTTGCAGGTAAAATATGGTATACTTCTTTTGTCTTTCGTAGGGGATTTCAACCGTCAGCACCCTTGCTGGCGTCCCCTACACCTCGTTGAAAAGGCATGAAAGACGGAAAGATAACCCCTAATGAAAAAGACATTTGAATATCGTGCGTATCCTACAACCAAGCCCTTGCATGGCGTATAGACACCTACAAAAACACCGGCGAGTCGGTAAAGTGGACGACACAAGCGAACGCTTTGCCCGACCTGAAACAAGAATCGACATCGTTTGCCGGTCTCCATAGCGACGTTCTCCAAGATACGATTCGCCGTTTGGATAAAGCATACAAAGCATTCTTTCGCCGCATCAAAACAGGTGGTGAACCGGGGTTCCCACGCTTCAAAGGCGAAGGACGGTATAGGTCGATGACCTTTAGTCACCTGTCTAACAATTTGATTCGCAATGTCCATAGGAAGTTTGCCCGTATAGTTGTCCCGAAAGTCGGAGACCTGAAGATTCGATACCATCGACCGTTGCCCGATGGTAAAATTAAGACGTTGACCCTCTCCAAGAAGGCGTCCGGTTGGCACGCCACAATCGTCGTTGAGGTTCCAGACCCGATTGAAGTCCCCGTTCAAACGACACTCGGCATTGATGTGGGGCTTAACGCCTTTGTCGTTGATTCGGACGGCGAGCAAATCCCGAACCCCCGCCATTTCCGTAAAGCGGAAAAGAAACTTGCTAGACATCAACAGATACTCGCACGACGTAAGAAAGGAAGCAAACGTAGATCGAAACAACGTGATACTGTTGCCCGTTGCCACGAACACGTTGCGAACCAACGGAAAGACTTTCAGTTTAAGGCGGCACATTCTATCCTTGAACGGTGCGACGAAGTAGCTGTTGAGAACCTCCAAATTAAGAACATGGTCAAGAACCATTACCTCGCTAAGAGCATCTCGGACGCAGGGTGGGGTCGCTTTCGATTGAAACTGCAAAGCAAGGCTGAAAGTGCCGGCAAGCAGTTTACGAAAGTCAAACCCCACTATACAAGCCAGAAATGCGCCGGGTGCGGTTCGATTGTCAAGAAAGTGCTCTCTGTAAGAGTCCATGATTGTACCGATTGTGGTCTGATTTTAGACAGAGACCATAACGCTGCTATAAACATCAAAAAGGCTGCTGTAGCCTTGCGTGGAGGTGCGGTGGTTACTAACACCCCCGAAACACCCGAAAGGGACGGAAGCGCGCAACCCAATAAATCCCAAGGGCGAAGGCAACAACCCTCACCCTTTAGGGTGGGGTAACTGACTTTTTTTGAGATTTGACGAATTTAGCCAATTTCCGGACCGAGAATCTGAGATTTTCCCTCCTTCCATTCTTCCATCCAAACCCTCACTTTCAACTGCTACGGTTTCGCTTCGTGCTTTGCACTTTCTTTTTACATGAACCTTTCCGATATTTAGGAATTTTCCCCTTGTAGGCATCTATTTTCGCTCCTCCGACAAACCGCTCAGATACCTGTATCCCGAAAAAAATCCGTGATACGCCGCTTGAAAGCCAGCGTCAACACAAGCTGAATCAGTCCCAAAGCAGCCATTACAAACACGATGAGGATGATCGAGAGCGCAGCCGCCTGCGAGAAGTCACTATTCTCAACAAAGCCCAGAATCGCCACGGTGATTAAATTCCACCGACCAGAAACAACAAAGATCACTGCACTGATAGCGGTCATACAGCGGACGAAGCTGTAGGCGAGTCCAGCGAAAAACGCCGGCGCGATCAGCGGCAATAGGATCCGACGAAACGTGGTCAAGCTGCCTGCACCCAAATTGGTCGAAGCCTCCTCCAGCGAGGGATCTATCTGGTCCAGTGAAGCGGCGGCGGCACGAATCCCAACGGGCATGTTACGGAAGATAAACAGCAGCACAATAATAGCCGCCGTTCCTCTCAACATAAGCGGTGGTTGGTTAAAAGCGAGGATGTAGCCGATGCCAACCACCGTCCCCGGCACGGCAAAACTCAACATGGAGGTCACATCCATTAACCTACGCCCCACAAACTGCTTTCGCTTAACTAGAAATGCAATAACCATTCCTAGCAGCCCTGTCAACGGTGTGGCAATCGCCGCAAGCAGGAGGGAGTCCAAGATGTAGTCCGCTCCCAGTCGAAATGCTTCCACGTAGTTGTTCAGCGTCAGCGAATAATTGACGCCCCACAGCTTGGTGAATGATCCAACCAGTACCAATCCGTAGAAAAGAAGGACACAACCCACCGTTCCCCAACAGATAGCGATCAGCGGATACTCCATCCGTTTATCACTCGTTTGTACCTCCGTTCCTGATGCCCGTCCCGTCACCGAAACAAAGATTCGTTGACGTAGGAGATAGTGCTGTAAGAAATATACGGCGAGCGAAGGAAGCAGCAGTGCCATCGCCAGCGTTGCCCCGCCGGGAAGGTTATCGTTGCCGGTGATTTGGAGATATGCCTGTACGGAGAGGACGTTGAATCGCCCCGCCAAAATAAGCGGATTGCCAAAATCTGCCATTGACTCTATAAACAGCAGCAACATCGCGTTTAGAATCCCCGGCAACGAAAGCGGAACTGTAACAGTTCGGAAGACCTTCCACCGAGATGCACCCAGATTTGAAGCAGCTTCCTCTAACGCTGGTTCAATGGATGACAACACACCGACCAATACCAGATAGGCAGTGGGGAAGTAGGCGAGCGTCTCAACGATGACCAATCCCGTCAGACCATAGATGTCGAAGCCTGCTGCGTAGAGGTCTATGCCGAGTCCTTCTTGGAGGAGTTTCCGGGTGATTAAGCCGTTTCGACCAAACAGGAGAATCGCGGAAAGCGCGATAACGAAGGGCGGGGAGATAATCGGCAAGAGCGTACTAACTTGGAGGAATCTTTTGAATCGCATAGCCGTCTTTGTGACGGCGTAGGCACAGGCGAATCCGACGGTTGTGCCAAGTAACGCGACACAGATGCCCAAGACGATACTGTTGTAGAGCGGCTGCCGATTGTACGATTTGGCAAACAGTTCCCAAGCATACTTCAGCGTAAGCGTCGAATCATCTTTCGTGATGAAACAGGTTTTGAACACCTGAAACAGCGGAAACACCACGAACAGGAGGAGCAGCACGCTGATGAGAATAACGGCTATCAGGACGGAGGGTTCACGCCAAAAGTGGTTCCAACCAATGAGAGATTTTCGCGGCATCACAAAAAAGACGCTGCATTAGTGCGAATCAATTGCCTCTATATCGGGAATTAAGATCGAACAGCAGAAATAAAAAAAGCAGGGAATGATCTTCCCTGCTTTTTCTGCTGATTCTTGAGGCAATTGATTGCCACCTACATACCACCAGCCTGCTCCTTTTCGGCTTCAGCCTGTTGTTTCTTAACATCCGGATTGTCGTTAGGATCTTTATCGGAGGTGCCGGCTTCCTGCTCGACATAGAACTTGAAGCCATCTCCATCCTGATCCAGATCATACTGACGGACAATCTGCTCCGCCTCACGGTAGTATTTTCCTTCTTTGTCTATACTCATGTAAGCCTTGAACATGTCATAGGCTTCCTCAAACTCACGGACAGCACGATAACAAACGGCTTGCTGATAAACCGCTTCATCCCGCCAAGTAGATTCCGGGGCTTTGTCTAGCATATCCTCAAAGGCAGCGATTGCACGCTGATACTGCCCATCTTTTTGATACAGGTCGCCAATCCGAAACAGTGCGTCTGCAGCATGGAACTTTTTGTATGACAGATTTTCCGCCAATTTACGGTAAGCAGTAATTGCAGCCGGATAGTTTCTCATTTTTACCCAACCAGATCCGATGTTCTGGAAATCCTGGGCGATACGGTCCGCGTATCCCGCAACATACAAATCACTTGGGAGTACGTCCCGTCCCGCATTTATGTAGTCGAGTGCTTTCTGGTTTGTATACTTTTTAATGTCAGCCTGATCTTGAGCAATCTCTGTCAGGGTTGTCTCTGTGTCCTTCAGTAAGGTTTCCGCATCGGAAGCTTCGTAGGAATCTGGAAACTTCTCAATGACTTTGATATAGGCGGGCCAACCATCTATGTAGTCATAGAGTTCGTAAAAGTAGATATTACCAACTTGGAACTGGGCTTGGGGTGCCAGTTTATGTTCAGGAAACTCTTCGACCACTCGTTCAAACTGCTTAATTGCCTCTTCAGGATTGCCGAGTGTTTGGTAAGCCCTTGCCTCCTCGTAAAGCGCACGTACGGCTTTATCTCTACTATCTTTTGCTTGTTGATTGTACAGTTCTATGTCTTCGGGCGTACTGGCTTCCTTCGCACGCATGGCTAAATCTTTGCTGAGTGGAGCGTGGTTTTGATAGGTACGCCTATTTTCTTTAATCACATCGCGATTTTTACGGATATCAGCAATACCACTCTTTGCACGACCTCCCAAGTAACCGGTGGGAGCGAGGTCTACAATGGCTTGATAATGGTCTGTGGCTTTATCCCATTCAAAACGTTTTTTGTAGATCGCCGCTGCTTGAAAATGTGAATAGTGTACATATTTTCCGGTCGGATCTTGATTGATAATTTCGAGATACCCTGTAAGTGAGGTATCATACAGTTCTTGCCGTTTAGCGATATCTGCTTTCTTATTTTCCGGAGTATCCGCGCGAATGTTCATACTTTGAGCTTGCTCAAATTTACGGTCTGCATTTTGAACCTTTACACTTAACGGCATGACGTTCGCACAACCGGTAATCACCGCCGCTATCATTACAAGCGCGATATAGGGGGCAACGTTTACAAAACAGCGATTCATGGTTAGTCCTCCTAACGTTAACTGGATTGGTGGATTAGCAGGATTCTCAAGAATCCTGTTTGAAGTTTTGCTTCATTATAATCGTTTTACCAAAAATTGTCAACAATCATTTTGAATGTTTTGGGGAAGTGATCAATATCGTTGGGATGATCTGACAGTACGGAAGAGCATTTCACTGGTTCAGTTGCGTTGTGAAATTAATGAAAATGTCCCCGGACTGATCTGTCTGCGGCACTGTCTTGGGCAAAGTGTTGAATCGGATCCTCTCGACATATCGTTTGGCTTGCTCTTTGAGTCGAACTTCGCCTACTGTTGTTAGAAAGCCGGGCTTCACTCGCACATCGTACACCGTGCCGTCCGGTTTTACCTTGAAGCTGATCTGGACGCCTCCGCCTTGTTTGCCTTGTGTCTGAATAGGCTTTCCCAAGCGATAGCCGCGTCCGCTGACCTCACCGGAAATTTCAAACTCGAAGCCAACACCGTCGGTAACACTACTTTGCCCGGTATGGGTCACATTCCCTGTGGACACCTGCCGGGTCAAGCTGTGTCCACGTTCCCCTTTATGTTTCAGCCGATCCGTATCTCTAACGCCTCGACGCGCTGAGGCACCGTAGAGGCCCTCCTCATCAACCCGTGGTTTCTCCCGGACTCTTGCGTTTGTAGCCTCCAAATCGTCGAGCAGCGTCTGATTTCGTCCTTTCGCGGGGGCTGCGCCTAACGCCAAACGATTCGGATCTTGGTTGGTGGTCCGCGCTAGGGCACGGGCGGGTAAGCCGCCCGATGGACCGCCAGGATTTAGGTATCGTTGAACATTATGAGCAGATTGGATTGGCGGCAATTCGTTGGGCATTTCAGGCTGGCGAGTCGGAGGAATAGCGATAGCAATTTCTTCTTCAATACGCTTCTGCTCCGGTTTATTTATCAGAATGTCCACAGTTATGGCTGTGTCTTCAATCTTTGGCACGGGTTTTGTGTAGGCTGCCATAGCTAACACCAGAATCAGGACCAGATGTTCGACGATTGCAATCCCAAAAAAAGCACTGAGTTTAACTTCACCTCGCGTGTTCATCAGTTTGCCTCCTCTTGGATCAAACGCTGAATATCTTCAAACTCGTCCTGAAACAATTTGTGTTCTTCAGCGACAAGAAAGCGGACCAGAGACATGCCGTGTCTTTCCAACTCTGTTAAAAAGAGCTGCACCTTGCTGTTGAAATAGTAGTACGCAACGTATGTTGGTAGCGCGATCATTAACCCAGCGGCTGTTGTGATTAAGGCTTGCGAGATACCAGCAGCAATCTTACTTGACTGTCCCACCTGTCCTTCCACCTCATAAAGGTTACCAAATGAGGCAATCATGCCGAGAAATGTGCCGAGTAAGCCTATATATATCGCAACGGCAGACAACATTCCCAAAATATGGAGGTATCGCGTCAATTTCGGTTTTTCGCCATTGATGGATAAACGGATGACCCGTTTAAGCGTTTCCTCATCGGCGTTTCTGTGTTCTATTCCAGCACGAAGAATATTTGTCAAAGGACCCGGGCGCCTCTCACACATCTGGATTGCGATTTCAGGATTGCCCTGCACAAGTTCATGGTAGATGCTACGGGTCACAAACTGTGATGGGATGACTCGTTCACGACGCAGATGATAAATCCGCTCCATAATAATCGCGTGTGCACAGATTGAACAACCAACCAAGGGAATGAGAAGGATTCCGCCCCCACTCAACTGTTCTAATCCTGAGATGATCATCTCAATCGGGTTGCCCATGATAGGTCTGTTCTCCTTGCCTGCTGTAAAGCGGTCAAAATTTTAACTCAATCCCGAAATCAAAATTACGCTGCGAAAGTTCATACATCTCTAATAGACGATACTCTCCAATCGCAAACGCTCCACCGACAAAAGCATCAATATAGTTTCCAATTGTTTTGCTCAATTTGGGTTGCAACAGAAGATAGCCCTTCAGTGTTTCATCGGTCATCATATCAACATATCTGGGACCCTGCAATTCGGCTTTAAGCGCGACATGGAACTCCGATGGGAGGTGATACACCACATCCAGATTGATACGATCCGCCGCCCTATAAGGAATTTGTGCACCCATTGTTGGCATTGAAACCTCATGCGTGTATCGAAACCGCAGGTCGAGACGGTCAACAATGCGAGCGGAAATAAGCAGCTGCCCGCCGTAGATTGATGCCTCAATATTCGTCGGAGTCCATGCAAGCTCTGCTACGGGTTGCACACCAATATTTTCGAGATGTTCCCCTTGAGGGGTCAAGATAACCAAATCATCGATCTGCCTTGCGAAACCGGATATATCAACTTCAAATTTCGCACCGCGATGATGCTTTAATGTAATTTGTGTGTTCCAAGCCTTTTCCGGACGAAGGAGCGGGTTGAGGTTGATGTAATCTGTGTCAAAGTAAAGTGCCGACAATCGGTGCCGCGCCACTGTCCGAGATCCTTCAAGTTGGATTAACCAATGTTTGTCAAGATGGGTTGTCAACGCGAGAGACGGGTTTAACTGCAAGTTGGGTCTATCTGCGCCCGTTTCAGCCTCAGTCTGTGGAGTTAAGTCTGCCATATCTAACTGCAAGTCTGCCGTATCTTCGCCAGTTTCAGCATTGGTCGGTTCTGTTGCGTTTTCTACGTCTAGCTGCGGGTCCACTTTATTTTCGCCGGCGTCGTCATTTTCACGAAAACTAACTCCTTCTACGCCTATGCTGCAGACAAAGGGCCCAAATGGCGAAAACTCGTCGCGGGCATACAGGCGAACAATTGTCCCCCAAGTATCTCTGTCGAACCGATTATCTATCGCGGAAAAATATTCCACATTACCGCCGACGTGAATTGGGTTCAGGAAGGGCCACGAAAGTGCCATATCGAAGTTGAAACGCAGATCCGCCGCTTGATCCCGCAGGTTGGATCCATCGTGATCAACGCCCAGTAGTACTGTATCGAGATTCAATGTTGACCACGATGTTTCGGAAATCTGCTGCTGCCAATTCAGATCGGAACGGAAAAGCATCAAATCCTTCTGAGGGTTTGAGGTTTCCCCATCAATCTCTCCAGATGTAAGTGGCAACCACTCTAGGGCTTTGAGATTTAGCCCAAGGTCAAGGGAGATCTCACTCAACTCCTGATACTGGTGACTGAATCCGCCGCGAATCCCGTCAAGGTTATAATCTCCCCGTTCTTTGGTCCGTGCATTACCAAGTTGCTGTCGGTTCAGGTGGAGGAACCCGTGTGTCTGCTTTGTGCGTCCAGCGAAAAGCACCTGATAGATCAATGATTCTGGCAAACTTGGATAAGCAGTGAGGTGAAACCTATAGTTTTTCGGTGGCGGGGTGGTGGGTTTAACAGTTTTTTGGGGCGTAGTAGCGGGTGGTAGATTCCAGAGACGTTCTTTGGGATATAGGGCGATGGCGTGAATTAGTTGGGGCACCAGCGGATCGCTAAAACGGCTGCGCGGCTCAAGCACGATTCGGGTGGTATCAATAATCTCTGCGATTACCTCATCTGGCAGATCCGATTCCAGCTGTTCTTCCGATGGTTCCAATGTTTGGGCGTAGACTTGTGATAAACTGAGTAGAACGTAAAATGTAAAACATAAAACGTGGGAGGTTTTGCGTCGAGCGTATTGCGTAGAATGCTTTGTCCATCCTTCTACTCTTCCACTCTTACTCGTTCTTCTTTTGCTCATCCTGCTCACCCAAATTCACTCGAAGAATTGTTGAAGTTTGTTCGTCGCATAATCGTATAATGCATCCCATTTCTTCCGTTCCCCTGCATCCTCCACTTGTGGAACACTCGATTCATAAAACTCAATCGCATTTTCATATTCATCCTTCGCCTGATGGGTGTATGCTGCTTGGGCTAAGGTTTCACCGGCTTTGGCAAAGGCATCCGCGGCATAAACCGTCGCTTGGAATGCCCTATACGGATCGTGATTCTTGTACAGGTAACGGATACGCAAATAGGTTGTGCCGGCATCTTTATTTTGCCCTATCTGTGCGTACGTTTCTGCCAAACGGAGCAATCCATCAATTACAATGTCAACGGAGTATCGCTCCGTACCCTTTTCGCGAATTACATCGTAAGCCTCGATGGCTTGCTGGTATTTCTGTTGAGCACGATAGGTATCCCCCAACGCCAATTGCGCCCACTGCGCTTGTTCCGAATCCGGATAATCGTTTAAGAGGCGATGGTATACCGCAACGGTTTTATCCAATTTGACCAACTCTCTGTAGCACTCACCAGCGACCAATAAGGCGCGGGGAACGTCAACGCTTTGCGGATATTTTTCAGGTACGGCAAGCAGGGCCTTCACGGCGTTACCAAGATTTCGGCTTGGATTATTTTGATCGTACCAAGCGTAACCGATTTCATACGCTGCGGTAGCTGCAAAATCACTCCGTGCGTCAACCTTTTCAAATGCCCCGATCGCTTGACGGTAGGATCCTAGCGCAATATAGCATTTACCGATGTTGTACTGCGCTAACCACGCCGATGAGGTTTCGGGATATTGGTTAATTGCTTTTTGAAATTCGGCAACCGCCCGCTTATAGTCTTTTTCATCATAGTAGAAGCGACCGATTTGGAGTTGGACATCTGGAGCAAGTTCACGGTTGGGGTATTTCTGCGTCAGCGTCCGATACGCCTGTATCGTTTTCTCTTTTTGACCTAGATTTTCGTAAGCAGTTGCAATCCCATACTGTGCATCGTCCGCCCACTCACTCTTGGGGTGGTGTTGGAGAACCTTTTCATAAGCGGCAATTGCTTCAGGATAATTCTGAAGGTTCAAAAAGCTTTCCGCGATATAGTATTGTGCTTCTGGACGGAGATCGATGGCTTTTTCGGCACCCGCCTCGCGAATAGGGTTGGGATACTTGTCAACCACCCGTTGGTATTCACGAATCGCTTGTGCGTACTTCCCTTGTTTGAAGTGGGCATTGGCGACACCGAAAATGGTTCTTGGGACAAGCTGCGACCCGGGGTGTACCTTGAGCATTTCATTGAAAGCGGTGATTGCTTCGGGATATCTTTCCTGCTTATAAAGCACCCAGCCCGTCTGATACCGTGCGTTGTCGCCCCAATTGCTGCCGGGGTAGTTAGAAAGGACCTGCTTGAAAGCCTGAATCCCACCATCGTACTGTTTGAGATTGACGTAAGCGATACCGATATGGTATTGCGTCTTGTCTGCAAGCGCACCGTTCGGGTGGTTTGCAAGCACTTCCTTCCAAGCTGATACCGCTGCTTGATAATGTTTTTGCTGCTCGGCACTGTCTTTTGAGAGTGTTGCCTCAGAGAAGTGGGTCCAACCGATTCCATAACGGCACTTTTCAGCCCACTCAGCCCCGATGGCGTCGGGGGCAATCTGTGATTGTTTCTCCAGCAAAGCTTGATATTTTTGGCGTGCCGATTGATAGGCTTGCGGGGTTTGCTCGCGCCAATAGGTACTTTCTGCGATAAAGAATTCTGCCCTATAACGCAGGCGGCTATTCGGAAAACGCTGAAGCAATTTCTCACAGGCTTGGAGCGTTGCCGAATAATCTTCTAGCTCAAAACGGGCGCGCGCTTTCCAAAACAGTGCCTCATCAGTAGGAGCGGTTTCTAGGTGGGTATCACGGTTTTCGGATAGGAAACTATCAAAGGCTTGGGAACTTTCTTGATACGCTTGCTGGTTAAAATACGCGAGCCCGAGTTGATAAAGGACATAGGGTCTGAGCGGACTGGAGGGTTGGGCACTCAACAGCGCATTCAATGCCTCGATGGTTTGCGAATAGTCTCGCAGTTCAAATGCACTGGTAGCTCTTCCGTACAGTGCATCGTCTGTGTACCCCGATTTCGCCCCCACTTTCTTATAGTGAAGAATAGCGGAATTAAACTCTCGTTGCAGGCGGAAACATTCGCCTAGACGGAAACGGGCTGCATCGCTAAGTTCAGAACGCCGATTCTCCGCAACCTTCTTGAAGTCACTACCTGCTTTGGCATAGTCGCCTTTTAGAAAATGCGCCGTTGCAATCCCATATTGGGCATCATCGACAACTTCACTTTGTGGGTAGAGAGTAACAACTTTTTGATATTCATGGATTGCTTCAGGATATTTCTCCTCTTCTAACAAGACTTCGGCAATCCAATATTGCGCTTCCGCGACAATGGGCGATGTTCCGCGTTCACGCAGTAAAAGTTCAAAAGTGTTCTTCGCTTCCCCCATCAATTTCTGCTGAAAATAACACTCACCAAGTCTGAATCGGGCATCTATAGCAAATTGCCGGTGTTCTTCGTCTTTCTGGTAGGTGCCAATGACGTGCTGGTAAGCCAGTTGTGCCTTTACCCAATCGCCAAGGTTGAACAGGGATTCGGCTGCACGATAGGAAGCCTCTGGAATGGCATAGTGGGTGGGATATTTTTCGATAAAGTCCGTTAGGGCGTCGTGTGCCTCACCGTATTTTTTAAGTCTGTATAAACTCCAACCCTTCGCGTACAGGGCATCTGATGCTTCGTCTGACTGGGGATATTTAGTGAGGACTTGCTCGTAATATTCGCCGGATTTCTGGTAGAGCCCCAAGTTGTCATAAGACTCGCCGATGAGATAAAGGCTATGGGAGATGACGGGGGCATCGTCTGAACTATCGACAACTTTTTCGTAAGCCTTGATTGCCTCTTCATATCTGCCCTGATGAAACCAAGCCGTTGCCGTGCCGCGAACTGCATCTAAACGCAATGGGCTGTCTGGGTAATCAATTTGGAGTTGCTTATAATGCTGGATTGCCTCGTCATATTTCTCGAGCTGCAGCGCACATCCCCCCATGAGGAAACGCGCGTCATCGGCATCTGCACTTTGTGGGTAGTCTTGGATGAATGCTTTAAGCTCATCTTTAGCAATGAAATAGGCGCCCTCTTGGAAGAGTTTGTAGGCAAAAACATATTCGTCACGCTCACCTGCAAGCGTGGGGTAAATCATCCATGTAATGGCTACAATGATGATCGATATTTTGCAAAATAAGGGTGCTGCTTGACGTATCATTGTTGACCTTTCAGTGTTTCACTGGCTTCTAAATGGCTATTATATCATTGCTCATCACTGTTTTCAAGCCTTTTTGGAGGCTGTTGCTGAACCGTTAGAGGAAGCGCAAAGTTCTATATAGCGAAGGAAATTGCGATGGTCATTTGAAGATATTGATGAGGGGTGGCTTTAGTTAAAACATAACGCTGCTCAACCCAAAACGCCCCGATGCCAAACCTCGACGTCGGGACGTTTTTCTGCCATTATTCAATTTTGGAGCACCAATATCAAGGTCGTGAAGTGGCTATGTCTCATCCCATTTGTCGTTAGAAATGCGGCAGCTCCATTCTGTGGGGCATTTCGTCTGATTAGCCAGTTGAATCATTTGATGGATATTTGAGTCACTGTTTCTTCCTGTTGAATCTCTACGTTTCTTCCTGTTGAATTTCTACATTTATTGATTCTTCCGAAGGTCCTTTACGCTTCATGGGCACCACTTTTTCTTCTCGCAACGTCCCTTGATCGGTATAGGGATCATAGCTCTCTACAAAACGGCCATCCCGGAAAAGTGTGACCTCACTGGTCTCCTCACTAATCACGATTGACACCATAACCTCCTCAAGCGATGAAGCGTAAATTGCAGCATTGTGTCTTGCACTCCCTTTTTGTAAACGTTCCACTTTGTCGAATACGCGATGGGTTCGTACTCCTTCAACCATGACACGAGATCTAAAGGCAATCCCACTCAGATTGACCAGTATTGCTCCGTCCCGTTCTTCATGTCCAGTAATTTCACCGCTTTTGTCCTTTAAGATGACCTTTTCCCCCATATAATTGAATATCTCGTCAATTTTAGTAGAAAAAATCTGTGGAATCTGACGGATCCCCTGATATTGCTCCTCTGTTAAGTGTTCGATTTGACCATCGTGGAATTCTGAGAAATTATCCTTATCCGTGTTTCGGCGGTCTATCAGCAATAAGAACAACCCGCGATTTTTTCTCATCTCCCGGTTGTTGCGCGCGAAGCCCTTTGCGAGTGAGTACAGTTTATCAATATACAGATCAATTAGATCTAATCTATCCGCCCAGAGTGCCTCAATTTGCTTTGAGCTCAGTCCGAATTCTCTGGTCACACTCTCCATATCTTCCGCAATGCGCCGCTGCAGCTCTTCATGGTCCTGCGCTGTCTGCCGAAGGGTTTCCAATTGGTGATTGAGTGCTGATTTTTCCGCCTGATGACGTGCCTCAAGTTCATCCTTCTCTGTTGTCAGAACTTTGAGTTTTTCCTCAAGTTCTTGGATCTGGCGACGCAAATTCCTTTGCTGATTAAGCAGATTATGGTGTTGTGCGCGACCTAAGATCTTAAAGCCAAAAAAGAACATCAATTTATCCCCTTTGCCGCTTTGAACGTAGCCGAAATCGTCAAAATTCGGAAGTCAATCAATATGTCTCGATAGAAGACGCTCTGAATCCTCCCGATGGAATCTGTTATTTGGTTTAACTCTGGTTGAAGTTTTGGGTGCAACTGCTCAAGCCTCATCATTATTGGAATCTAACCAACATTACGTTTTGGCACGCAGAAGTGCCCTACGAATAGCATATCCTCCAGAAATTAACACCACAACGAATAAGACCAAAACACCGATATTAATTAGTCGACGCCCAAAATTAAGTTCCCGTAGTCGCTCTGTCGCGAGTTCATAAGGTGCCGAACCTTTTGCCGCTTGTGATTTTACCTGCGACCAGTAAACCTTGGATTCTTCTTGAAGATTAAGTCTATCTGCCAGTTTTGCTGTTACAACAACGTAAGCGATGTTTTGGACGTTTACCTTATCCACTACCTCCGAAAAGGAATCGAAGAGCAATTTGGTAAACTCCGGGGACATCGGTGGAAATTCGATGGTTTCCTCAATACCATTTTGAAATGCGGTAATTGCTTCCTCGTACGTCTTTCGATTGAACTGCATTTGAGCAACTTCAAACCACGTCTTTTTGCTAAGGGTCAAGTTACGTTCGACGGATTCGTGTGGGGCGAGTGTAAAACTTGCCTCCGCATGGTAGAGTGCATCGCTTTCAGCGCGCAGGGTGTACATTTTACCCGATTCCAGCACTCTTTTATCCGATCGACCTGCCTGAGATGTAACGTTAGCTATGTTAGCAAAAAGTTGATACCGTCCGTCTGCTTCAAGGTGTAGCGGATTCTGTTCATACGCCGTTCCATCTATCCACACAGCTGCTCCCTCAAGGGAGACACCATCGGGAGCTTTGACGCTGCCTTGCACGGCGATGGACTCCAAATCCCATGAAAGATTGATCGATTCTCCCTGAACCAGTCCAATTTCTACGGAACGTGCGGGTGGAATCAGGTATCCCGGTTTGCTAACTTCTACATTGTACGTTCTCCGTTCAAGGTTATCAATAAGACGTTGTGGCGTCTCCCCTACCTCTTGCCCATTGAGGACAACGGATGCCCCATCAGGCACTGTCACAATTTGGAGCATTGGGCTTAATTTTAGGACAATCTTCTCCTGAACCCTTCCTAGCAAGAGCAAAATCCCCTCTGTAAGCCGCAAGGTGCGTTCATCTAAATTTGAGGTAAGGTATGCGTGGAGTTCTTCAATAGAGACTTGCCGATTGTCATCAAGGTCCGTCTCATCAGTTCCTAGTGTTCCCAATAGCGTTTGCACTAACAAATCTTCCGTACTTAAAGTCGCACGCTGAATCGATATAAACCCTCCAGACCCAGGCATCCCACGATTGCCGTAGTAAGCCATTAAATTCCGATCCCTTGTGTAACTGTCAAGAATGATAATTACTTTATTTGGGGATAGTTCACGGAACCAACCGTTTAGTTGACGGTCTTTAAGCGCGTCCTCCAAATTTTCCGGTGTCACTCCGTGTGGAAAAAAGAAAATTGAATTCGATCTTCTCGGTTTCGTGACAAAGCCACGAAAGTAGAAGATGAGGCGATCACCTTGTCCCATTTCACTGCCAAGATCGTCTAATACAACCTTGATACCCTCGCGGGTGCACGCATCGCCTTCGATGCGGCGGATGTGATTCGACGGGACTTTTCCGCGCTCTTTCAGTAAATTGACCAATGAATCGAGATTACTTCGAGAACGGGTATCAACGTCAGGGCTCACAATCAGCCACCAAGTTGTCGCATCAACAGATTGGGCGTATAACGACGAAACCGTGATAAGTGAGACTCCAATGGAAAATACGATAAATACTAAAATTTGTTTCATCATTTACCCCACAATATGCGAAGTGAAACGCAAAAGTCGAAAAAACTCGGTTTCTCTTTGCGCTTCGGAGTGAGTGTATGTAAATCAAAAATTGACCAACCGAACTCCTTCTTTCTTTCCACATGAGCCAGTACACATCTTTTCAACTACACCTTCCGGGGATCGAGTTACAGATTGGGGCTTTAGCCCGTAAAGCCCAAGCCTTTAGACTTGAGATATAAGCTGTGCTTTAGCCGTTTTTTTTATTAACACTATAGCTAAAACATGATATAATTATGGTGGCTTTCGTGGGGGGAATTCCGCACCACCGCTAGGTGGTGCTTCCCACAGCCTACGGAATAGGATATGAAAGCCAGAAAGCCGACTCCATGAAAACCTACAAGTTCAAGTTGTATTCCAATCACGGCAACCGCGAGTTGCATAAAACGATTGAAGGACATGCTTCTGTGTGGAATCACTGTATCGCGCTCCAGCGTCGCTACTATGCTATGTGCGGCAAATATATCAGTAAGTTTCGGTTGATGAGGCACATCACCACCCTGAAGCGTGTGCCTCGGTTCACCCATTGGCATCAACTGCCAAGTCAAGCGATACAGGATGTAGTAGGTCGCATAGATAAAGGCTACCAGGTAATGTTTGAAGCCCGTGCATCAGGAAAGAAATGGGGCAGGCCCCGTTTTAAGCCTCGCCGTAAATACAAATCGTTCACCTTGACACAGGCAGGCTGGTCGCTTCTATCTGGCAATCAAATCAAAATCGGCAATTGTGTCTACCGGTACTTCCAATCCCGCGACATAGAAGGCAATCCCAAACGTTGCACGATTAAGCGGGATGCCGTCGGTGATGTCTACATCTGTGTCATGACTGACCACGAAGATGCCGACCTGAATCGAGCCATGACGGGTGAAATCGCAGGTTTCGATTTCGGTCTGAAACGCTATCTGACAGAGTCAAACGGGCACGACATAGAATCGCCTCAGTTTTTCAAACGGAGTCTCAACGCTATCAAACGCGCCAGTTGTAAGCACAGCACCAAGCGGAAAGGGTCAACCAATCGGCAACGGGCACGGCTGAATCTGGCGCGTAAGCACCGCACGATTGAACGGCAACGGACCGACTTCCACTGGAAGTTAGCCCACCAACTGACAGACGAATATGACGAGATTCGACTCGAGGACTTGAACCTGCAAGGCATGAAAGCCCTCTGGGGTCGTAAGGTCAGCGATCTAGGGTTCGCCGATTTCGTCCTGAAGTTGGTGTATATCGCCCAAAAGAAGGGCGTCACAATCACTTTCATAGACAAGTGGTATCCGTCGAGTAAGACCTGTTCGGTCTGTGGTGCTGTGAATGAAGCGTTGAACCTCCGTGATAGGACGTGGCAGTGTCCGAACTGCCATACACAGTTAGATAGAGATCGCAATGCCGCGATCAATATCTATAGGGTTGGGGCATCAACCCTTGCTGGAGAGGACGTAAGACCCGGTTCGCCGGGCTATCCTTGTTGATAGCACAATTCGAGACCTTAAGGAACAGGCCTGCTCACGGAACGGAGCGAGAAGCCCAATCCTTCAGGTTTGGGAGTATGTCACAAAGTAAGTGTAGCAGCATCTACTAAGGCGTTGCAAGGAAAAATAGGAATTCTCAGACCACCCCAACGTCTTAACTGCATTCCTCATTCAATTCGCTTGAGAGCGATACTTTTCCTGCCAACGACACCGTTGGATTGAACTTCCCTATGCAGCGTCCCATCTTCAGTCTAAACTTTCGATCTTTAATTCCGTCAAAACTCACTGTCAAATTACCTACAAACGTATGCGATAAAATCAGTGGAAAGAATCTTGCATATCATTTATTTAGTGTAATTACACAGAATTTGCTTCTGTCTGAACGAAACAAATTGATATAAATAACCGATAGGAGATTAGAATGATTCGATGGAGGATATGGTTTGTTTTAGTATGTGCGCTAATCTTTGTTTCTCTCACAGCAATTGCCCAAGAAGAACAAGAAGTCGATCTCTCCCAACCGCTTACCTTGGAACAATGTATTCAACTCGCTGTTGAAAACTCAACCGATATGCGGAATGCCCGTATTAATCTTGCCATTGACGGTTTACGTGTCAAGGACGCACGTGCTCGCTATTATCCAGATCTTTTCCTTGATGGTCGTTACAGTTTTTCAGATGCACTTGATTTTGGGTTTGAGCGCGAAAATTATGACTTAGGTGTGAGCGCACAATACACACTCTGGGACAATGGACAAAGAGAGGCAAATTTCTCGCAGGCAAAGGAGCGACGTAATGCGACGATAAATCGCAACGAACAGACAAAACAGAACCTGATTTTTCAAGTCACGCAGGCATACTATAACGTCCTCAAGGCACAGGAATTGGTAAAGGTTGATCGGGAAATCTTAGCAAGATCGCTGGAGAATACTGATCGAGTGCGGGCTTTCGTTGAGGCGGGAATTCAGATTGAAGCCGATGTTGCAACGGCGCAAGTCAGAGAAGCAAATGACCAATTGAGTCTGCTAAATGATCAGAATGCCCTTGAGATTGCGATGGCAACCTTGCCCCGAATAATGGGCTTGGATCCGGCAACACTCATCACTGTTACCGAAGACATCGACTACCAACTATACAGTCAAAAAGGACAAATTGAAGTTATAGAGTTATCCGTCGAGGAGGCTATTCAGAGAGCCTTTGAAACTCGCCCTGAATTTAAGGAACTCCAATCCACAATAAATCGGTTGGAGTGGGATTTGACGCTGGCAAGGTTGGACCGTTGGCCCCGGCTAAATGCGGAATATGATTATGGCGTCAACCTTGATGATTACCTGCATGAACGCGAAAATTTCACAGACTTCCGCAGCTGGGAAGTCAGAACAACGCTAAGTTTTCCAATTTTCGATGGCGGCGTGGCAAAACGGCGCGTTCAGGAGGCGGAGTTATCGCTTGAACAGGTCCGTGAAGATGCAAGCGATCTTGAACGTTCTATCGCATTGGATGTCCGTCAAGCGTACCTAAACTTGAGGCGCGCTGAAAGAGCGGTGGAAATCTCTGACACACAGGTGCGAAATGCGGAGTTAAGCCTCCAGGTGATTAGAGGACGTTTTGAGCAGGAACTCTCCATCCTGCTTGAATTGCTTAACGCCCAAACTGAGTTTGCGCAAGCCTCGACCAATCAGGTTCGATCTTTTTATGATTATAAAATCGCGCAAGTTGCTTTGCAGCGAGCAATGGGAGTTATCCAGTGAATCGAAAACGAACGATTGTTCTTATTATCAGCGTGCTAATTGTGGTACTGGTCGCTGTGGTTGCCTTCGGTGCGACCAAAATATTTAGCAAAAAAGATAAAGATGACGCAGACGAAAAGAAAGAGGTCGTTCGCCTCGGTGAATTTATTGTCAAAGTTAGGGAATCTGGCAACCTTGAATCCTTGATCTCCATTGATGTTCGCTCGAATGTCGAAGGGGAGATCGAGGCTCTCTATATCAAAGAGGGCGATTTCGTAGAAAAGGGGCAGCGGCTGCTCAAAATTGATGAGGAGCAGGTTCTCGAACAAAAAAAGCAGGCGGAGGCGAATCGAGATGCGCGGAAAGCACAATTGGAACAGGCAAAACTACGCATTGAGATGACAAAGAAGCAACAGGAGAGCGAAATCACCCAAGCCCAAAATGCTGTCGAAGTCGCAAAGGCTGCACTTGAGTCGCTGGATGCAAACACACGTCAACGGATTACTGAAGCTGAGACCCAAATTTCTACAACGGAAAACCAGCTTCAGCAGGACGGGATCGCTTCGCGTCAGTCTGACATTGAATTACAGCAAGCCGAACTCCGGAAGAAGCGAGCTCAGGCGGCAGCAGAATCAGCGAAGGTTGCCTTCGAGACAGCCGAATCCGAATTAAAACGAAATCAGGGACTGTTCGAGAAAAAATTAGTCTCGAAACGCGTACTTGAAGAAGCGGAAGCAGCTCGTGCAAACGCGCTTTCCCAATATGAGACCGCTCAAAACGATGTCGAGTCTCAGATTAATGCGGTTGAATCCCAACAGGAGACCATTGACGCAAGAAAAAAGGCACTTGAAAACCGTCAGGCAACCCTTCGACTTCATGAAAAGAATCTGGGTACGATTAAGGAATCGCAGGAGGCGCAAAAAAGACAACTTGACGCAGAGCTAGAAAATGCGAGGACTCGACTTCAACAGATTCTAGAGACGACGGATGATGAGAAACAACTCACCGTTCTCACGGAGGTTGGTGCACAAGCGGTGCTCCTAGAAGCTGACAGCACTCTAACAGCCCAAGAAGAACGTGTCACTTGGACAACCGTTATCGCGCCCATGTCAGGAATAGTTACGCGCCTCAACGTCGAAGAGGGCGAAATTGTCACCTCTGGACGTTCCGCGTTTTCGCAGGGGCCCGCTATCCTGACCGTCGCGGATCTCTCTAGAATGGTTGTCAAAACGCGAATCAACGAAGTAGATATTGCCAAGATTGTACTGGGACAAAAGGTAGAAATCCGCGTTGACGCTTACCGCGATAAAGTCTTTGAAGGCAGGGTCAGTGAAATCGCGCCGAGTGCATATACGCCTGACCAAAGAGGCGGGCAACAGGGAGATGGCACAATCACTTTTGAGGTGGGGATTGAAGTGATTGGATCACCCGCTGAACTCCTGCCGGGCATGTCAGCGGATGTAGACATTATCGTCATGCAGGATGACAATGTCCTTCAACTCCCCATTGATTCGGTGATCGACTCTGATGTGTTGACCGTTAAGGTTAATGTACCCTCCAATTCAATAGAGCGTTTCAAATCCGATCAAGAAGTGGAAGTACAGAACCTTATTGGGAAGAAGTTTTCCGGCAAAGTTGGTAAGATTTCGCCGAGCAGCGCACGTGGCAATGTCGAAATCTTACTTGACGGTTCACCGCGAGGCTTGCGAGCGGGACCTACTGAAATACACGTTTTATTCTCTGAGACGGATAAAATCGAAGGGCTTGAAGCGGAAATCGAAAGCGAAAAGAAATATTTCGTTCTGCTTGATAAAGAGGATTCAAAAGCAGATACCGAGAAGAAAAAGAAAAAGAACAAGAAAGAGGGCGAGAAGGGGACTCGGACTCGTATCGAAGTCGGACAGCGAAATAATACCCATTTTGAGTTGATTAGTGGTCTTGTGGAGGGAGATCGTGTCTTTGTACCCTCTATGCAACAACTCATAAAAATAGATTCAAATGGTAAATAGAATAGAGAGGTAACAATGCTAATTGATGTTCGTAACCTGACAAAAGTGTATGAAATGGGAGATGTAAGGGTTCACGCGTTGAGGGGCGTCACATTCACTGTCGAAAGCGGTGAGTTTATTGCCATTGTGGGTCCTTCCGGTTCAGGGAAATCCACAATGATGGACATCCTCGGCTGTCTTGCAAAGCCGTCAGAAGGGGAATACTATCTCGAAGAGGAAGAGGTCGGGCAACTGTCGGATAACCGCCTTGCTGAAATTCGCAATCGGAAAGTCGGTTTTGTCTTTCAATCGTTTAACCTTTTACAGCGGACCACCGCACTGCACAATGTTGAATTGCCGCTCATCTACAGTGGGTTGAGTCGCAAGGAACGGCGACGCAGAGCGTTTGAAGCGTTGGAATCCGTTGGACTCGCGGACCGTATTCACCATAAGTCGAATGAAATGTCGGGAGGGCAAATCCAGCGCGTAGCAATTGCGCGGGCACTTGTGAACAACCCGTCAATGATCTTTGCTGATGAGCCGACGGGAAATCTGGATACCCGCTCTGGCGGTGAGATCATGGCGATTTTTGATGAGCTAAACGAGGCGGGAAACACGATTATCATGGTCACACACGAACCCGAAATCGCAGCACATTCCCGACGCATCCTCCATATTCGGGACGGATTGATTGAGAGAGATGAACAGATCGGGTGATGAGCGAATTGGCACATACCTCCCGGAAACGAATGAACGCTAACGGCAACAACTCGGTCACAATCGCGACACCCGCCCGGCTCCACTTTGCCCTTATTGATCTCAACGGCTCATTGGGCAGAATTGATGGCAGCATCGGTCTCGCAATCAATGACCCCCATTTTGAAATTATCGCTGAACCGACCGATCGGATCCGGATTGCGTCTGATCGATACGAGGAACGAGCGCGTACCATTGTTGAAAAGCTTCAGGCAAAATACAGCTTTCCGGGCATTCACCTTCAGTTTGCTTCTGAGATCCCACCACATTCCGGATTTGGCTCTGGGACGCAACTCGCTTTAGGTATTGCCCAAGCGGTGAATACGCTTTACAACCTAAATTTGAACGTAGCAGATTTAGTGCAAGATGTCGGACGCGGTGGGACATCAGGGATTGGCATTACCGCCTTTGAACGGGGCGGGTTTATCCTTGATGGTGGACACCGTTTCCCCGATCAGAAATCCTCTTTTTTACCCTCCTCCGCAGCGGGTAGCGTTCCTGCACCGCCGCTTCTCCTCCGTCATCCCTTCCCGGATTGGGAATTGCTCATCGTCATTCCGCGTTGCACCCATATCTCTGGCGAGACAGAAATTCAACTTTTCAAGACCCTCTGTCCTCAACCCAGATCCACCGCCGAACAACTCTCCCACCTCATCCTTCTCAAATTATTGCCGGCGATTTTTGAGGAAGACCGTCAAGCATTTGGGTCCGCAATTAACAATATTCAGACTTTTGGCTGGAAGAAGGTCGAAATTGATGCCCAAGGCGGCATTCTGCAACAGGCACTTGACTTTTTACGGGACAACGGTGCAATAGGGGCAGGGGTGAGTAGTTGGGGACCAGCAATCTTCGCCGTTGGGGACGACCTTCCCACCTTAATGGAGAAGACGGAGACGTTCCTCCAAACGCTGCCGCAAGGTGGAACCTGCTTTATCACGAACGCGAACAACGTTGGCGCGGCGGTTACGGTCGCCTAGACTTCGTGCTTTCTATGCGAGAATCTCAGTCCCGATGCCCGATTGCGTGAAAACCTCCAGCAGAATCGCATGGTTAATGCGACCATCAATAATATGTGTTTTCCAGACTCCGCTGTTGAGCGCAGTCACGCACGCTTCAACTTTCGGTAACATGCCTGAACCAATTATCCCATCGGCAACTAACCCTTCAATTTCACTGGTTCTTATTCTCGATATCAGCGATGATTCATCGTTCAGATCTTGTAGGATGCCGCGTTGATCGGTCAACAGGATCAGCTTTTCTGCGCTGAGGGCGGCAGCTATCTCCCCTGCCATTGTATCCGCGTTGACGTTATACGTGCAATCATCATCTCCCACACCGTTTGGCGCGAGCACCGGGATATAACCTGCCTGATCCAAGGTAAAGAGTACGTCTGGCTTAACACCGACAATCTCTCCGACAAAACCGATATCCACGGAGGTTGTCTTTCCGTTTTCATTGACGACTTGTGGGTAGTGTTTTTGTACGCGGATGAGGTTTGCATCCTTCCCACAAAGCCCAACTGCTTTCCCACCGTGTAGGTTAATCAGTGAGACAATTTCTTTGTTGATTACCCCCGCGAGAACCATTTCAGCGATTTCAACGGTTTCCGCATCGGTGACCCGCAAGCCTTGTACAAACTCCGCCTCCTTGCCGACTCGCCGCATCCATTCGCTAATCTGGTTGCCGCCGCCATGCACGACAACGGGGTTCATGCCGATATACTTCATCAACACAACATCCTGCATCACGCTATGTTTGAGTGAGTCATTCTCCATTGCAGCTCCACCGTATTTAATCACGATGGTTTTTCCCGCGAAAGTCTGAATGTAGGGCAACGCCTCGACTAAAATTTCTGCTTTTTTGACCAGTTCATCCATTGCCGACCTCCTGTCTTTTGGTTTCACCGTCCTATTCTATTGACATTGAGTTATCTCCCTCGATTCTGGGAACATTTTATCACCAAATTCTGCCGCTGTAAAAGGGTGTAGAAAATGAAACGCGTGAGTGATATGCTGCATTCAGCTATTGCCAGCCGATGAGCGTTAAATACCAATTCCAGATTTGGCTTCCCCAAAACAGATCCAACAATGCACCAATCACAAGAAAGGGACCGTAAGGTATTCGACTGCCGCCCCCACTTTTTTTACCAAGGGTGATAAGGATCAATCCGATAATTGAACCGGTGAAAGCGGAAGCCATAATCACAATCAGCAGATGGGGCCACCCTCCCAGAAACAGCCCGATTAGGATCATCAATTTGATGTCTCCGCTGCCCATTGCCCGCTTGCGAAAGAGAAACGTTCCCACAACTGCAATTAATGCCATTGAGGCACCACCCGCTACTGCTCCGATTAGGTGATCAATCAGATAGCCCGGATTGTGACGGGTCAACGCAATGAGGAGAGTTACTGCCGTGCCGGTAATCAACCCGACAAGAATAATGGCGTTCGGAATGATGTACCACCGTGCATCAATCCAAGCGATAGGTATCAACAAACTGATGAACAGGCAACTATGCAAAAGTGCGAGCGTCGGTCCGAACCGATACAGTGAGAACACAAACAGGATACCTGTCGTCAGTTCGACCAGTGGGTAAACCCTTGAGATCTCCGTGCCGCAGTGTCGGCAGCGTCCTCTCAGGAAGAGGTAACTCAGGACTGGGATGTTATCGTAGAAGCGAATCGTCGTCCGACATTCGGGGCAAAGGGAGCGGTGTGGGGAATGAATAGAGAGCCCTTGGGGGAGGCGGTAGATGCACACATTCAAAAAACTGCCGATCGCCAATCCGAGCGCAAAGATGAGGATGGACGTCGCTATCATCGGTACTGCCCTCCTTCTGTGATGGCAATAGCCCAACTGTGCTCATCGCTTTCAACTCCAAACGAATATTTCACAAATCATCCGGACGCTTGATGTTAAATTTTTCCAGTTTTTTATAGAAGTTGCTACGCTCAATTTTCAACTGCTCCGCGGTTCGTTTGATGTTCCAACTGTTTGCGTCAAGGGCGTTGCAGATGAGATCCGCTTCGGCGTCGTCAACCATTTCCAGCAGGGATTTGTCTGTTTGAAACCGATTTTCTTGGGAGGCAGCGACGGTGTCAGGCTGGGGAGCGGTCTTTGGAATTGGCAGGACGTTCTCCACATCAGTCGGTAGGATGACATCTTGATTGACCATAATGAGCAGGCGCTCGGCAATATTCTTTAACTCTCGTATGTTGCCGGGCCAATGGTATAGTTGCAGGACCTGAATTGCTGATGGATCGATGACTTTGGGGGCACGCGCGCTATCCTTATGAAACCGCTCGACGAAATGCCTCACTAGTACCGGCAGATCATCGGTGCGATCACGGAGGGGAGGGACAGTAATCGGGACCACGCTCAGACGATAATAGAGATCTTGCCTGAACCTTCCTTCTTCAATTTCCCGCTCAAGGTTCTTATTCGTTGCAGCGATAATCCGAACATCCACATGCAACGTTTGCGTCCCACCGAGACGTTCCAATTCACCATATTCTAGCACGCGCAGTACTTTCGCCTGTGCCTTCAAGCTCATATCGCCAATCTCATCGAGGAACAGTGCACTTCCATCTGCAATCTCAAATTTTCCCTGTCGTCGTACCGTTGCCCCAGTAAAAGCACCACGTTCATGTCCAAATAGTTCGCTCTCAATGAGTTCCTCCGGCAATGCCGCGCAGTTGAGTCGGATCAACGGTTTTCGGCTGCGTTGACTTTGCTGATGAATTGCATTGGCGACCAGTTCTTTGCCGGTGCCATTTTCTCCCGTAATCAGTACACCTAAATCGCTTGATGCCACTTGGCTAACCTGCGATCGGAGGTGCTGCATCACAACGCTCTCCCCAATCATCTCGTCCCGAGTGCCTATCTGTTCCTTCAGTGCCTCATTTTCCTGTGATAGGCGTGAAAGTTCTATAAATGGCTCAATAGCATACACAATCTCGTCGATGCTAGCGGGTTTCGTCAGGTAACGTCTCGCACCCAACTCCATCGTTTTAACTGCCGTTTCAATCTCTTTCTGCGCGGACATCATCACAACGTTCAACTGTGGTTTGATTTGCCGCAGCCGAGTCAGCGTCTTAACGCCATCTATGCCACCGGGCATCAGGATATCCAGTAATACCAGATCAACCGTTTTCGACGCGCACAGCTGCAGTGCTTCCTCGCCACTCGAAGCTGTTAGCGTATCGTAGCCTTCCACTTTTAACGCTTGCGCGAGCATCTTCAAAGCATTTTCTTCGTCATCAACAATGAGAATAGTAGCCATAATTTTGTATTTATGAATAAGGTTACATCACCGCGTTTGTAAGTCGGATTTAGCCTCGTCATAGTTGTCATAGACATTCATCTCAGGGCTTTCCCAGTCCTCGGCAAAGGCTGCTAGGCGCGCACGCAAAACTGCCGCCTGCGACTGATCAATACCGCGTTCCTGTAAATCTACGGAGTTAGATGGCAGAAAGGTTACAATAACGGGTGTGCCATCGCACACATCGCGGGGCGTTTGTGAAAATTCAATTTTACCATCGCGATATACGCCTTCAATAATTGTAAGCATGGTTATTACCCCTAATTCTTCGGTTTCGTTATAGATTTGTGGCTCTGCTGTAGCTTAGTGGTTTCATCGTGCCTGCTGTAGACCTATTGTCCCACTGAGGCTTTACGTCCGTTTCTCTATCGGCACTAACGACTTTGGCTCTGGCCCAATATACTCCGCCCTCGGACGAATCAGTTGATTATCGCTTCGTTGTTCAATGACATGGGCAGCCCAGCCGGTGATTCGCGACATCACGAAGATAGGTGTGAACATCGGCGTGGGAATACCGCACAGATGATAAGCGGAGGCACTATAGAAATCTAGGTTCGGGAACAACTTTTTTTCCCGCCACATCACCTGCTCAATCCGTTCAGAGACTTCATAAGGCAACCTATCTCCGCTCGCTTCGGAGAGTTTCTGTGACCAACCCTTAATAATGTCTGAACGTGGGTCGGAGGTTTTGTAGACGCGGTGACCAAAGCCCATGATTAACTGCCTTTCCGTGAGCATGTTCAAAATAGCGGATTCGGCCTCGTCCGGCGTCTGAAATTGTGCGATCAGTTCCATCGCGGCTTCGTTTGCACCGCCGTGCAAGGGACCCCGCAACGTTCCGATAGCTCCAACAATAGCGGAGTAGAAATCGGATAGGGTGGAAGTTGCGACCCGCGCCGTAAACGTTGATGCGTTAAATTCATGTTCTGCATAAAGGATTAACGACACATCAACGATTCTGCGTTGCAATTCGTCCGGTGGTTTGCCATGCAGCAGGTGGAGAAAGTGACCGGCGGTGGTTTCATCGTCTGTTTCAACGTCAATTCGTTTCCCGTTCGTGTGAAAATGATGCCAGTAAAGCAACATTGAACCGAAACAGGCAGTCAGCCGGTCTGCAATGTGAAGCGGATCGCTGTTGTCGTTTTCAGTTTCCATCGTTCCTAAGGCTGAACAGCCGGTGCGCATGACATCCATCGGATGTGCATCTCCCGGCACCTGCTCAAGCACTGTTTTGAGTCCAGCCGGCAGACCGCGCAATTCTATCAGTTTTTGCTTGTAGTTATCAAACTCAGTTTGCGTTGGCAGTTTGCCGTGGATCAGCAGGTGCGCTGTCTCTTCAAAGGTGGCGTGTTCCGCTAAATCGTGAATGGAATACCCACGATAGGTAAGTCCAACGCCCTCTTTTCCCACCGTAGCGATTGTGGTTTCACCTGCGATGACGCCGGCTAACCCCCCAGTTTTTTTCGCCTGCATTGGTTTCATCCTCCTTTGTCAATTTAATGGGAACTGTTGGAACGGTTAATCTTTTTCCCGATCCGCGCTCAAAAGTTGATCGAGTTTCCGTTCATATTCGTGATAGTCTAAAAGTTCATACAAGTCCGCCCGCGTCTGCATGGTATGGACCACATCCTTTTGTGTGCCCTCACGGCGCAACGTCTGATACACATTGAGGGCAGCCGCGCTCATTGCGCGGAATGCCGATAGTGGATAAAGTACGAGGCTGACCCCGGCATCCCTGAGTTCCTCTATTGTGTAAAGCGGTGTTTTGCCAAACTCGGTGATATTTGCCAAGATGGGCACGTCAACTGCATTCGCAAATTTTTGGTACTGATCCAATTCCGTTAGGGCTTCGGCGAAGATCATGTCTGCCCCCGCCTCCGCGTAATGGCACGCACGTTCGATTGCGCCATCTATCCCTTCGACGGCGGCGGCATCCGTCCGCGCCATTAGGACGAAGTCCGAATCCGTTTTGGCATCGGCAGCGGCTTTCATCCGATCGACCATCTCCGCCGCGCTCACAATTTCCTTGTTCGGACGGTGACCACAACGCTTCGCCTGCACCTGATCTTCGATATGCACACCGGCGGCGCCCGCCCGGATCATCTGGCGAATGGTTTTGGCAATCATAAACGCATTTCCCCAACCGGTGTCGGTGTCAACCAGAAGCGGCAGTTCCGTTGTGCTAGTAATGCGACGCACATCTTCCAGAACATCGTTCAACGTGGTCATCCCTATATCTGGAAGGCCGTAGGAAGCATTCGCCACACCCCCGCCCGAAAGATAGATTGACCGGAACCCCACGCGCTCCGCCATCAACGCTGAGTAGGCGTTAATCGTTCCGACGACCTGCAAAGGGTTTTCTATCGCTAGCGCATCACGTAAACGACGCCCGGCAGAGGATGTATGACTCATATCTGTCTCCTTTTATTCGATCCAGAACGAAAAGAGACGCGCTTGGCGCAGATAGAACTTCAGGCGCACCGGCTTCTCGAACACCAAGTCGTGCGGATATTTCCATTGGATCTTCGCTTTGGTACTGTCGCCGGTAAACGGCGGCGGTTCCTCTCCCGGCACCCAGAATCCCTCATGCGGCCGTTGTGTCTCTGCATCGACAATCTCGCTGTAGATTTCGCCCCAAGTCGCGTCCGCATTGATGTAGACATCTTCGCCTTTCAGTTCAAACGGCTTTGTTACAATTGTACCACATTCACCGCCGTCGATTGACACGAAGCCGTCGGGCCTTAGCTTGGCGAGGGTCAACGCGCCTGTATCTTCAAAGTGTTCGGGTTTGACATTCAACCGGAACAACTCCTGGGCGCGATTGAACTCCTTATACCGTTCGATGTTTGAAGGCATACGTAGGGCGTTGTAGTAGCACCAGATCTCACCGTCCTCACGCACGATGGGATGCCCCGCCATCAGGAGTTGGCTGCATCCGTAATTCTCGCCATCGAACGGTTCAAGTTCGATGAACAACTTACGATCAGCGACCCGTTCCCAGTGATGGAGGTCGCGTGAGACTGTCAACTCGATCTGGTTGATACGGGTGTAGTTTGTCGCAGGCGGTGGAACGGCACCGAAAGGATTGAATATGGTTGGGAAACCGATATAAAACCCTTGGTATGGTAGAACTGCCATGTTATAACACTCGGCGATGTAGTCCTCGTCGTCGATGATGGGTGGGGTGATATATGCTGGGTCTTCAATAATTTTACGGACACGGCGGCGGCGATTCTCTCGGTCAGTTTCGTCGGTGTGGAAGATTAGCTTTGGTTCCGAAAACTCTTGAAAGTCTGAACTGGTAGAGAGCCACACGGAACGTCCCCACTCCGTACCCAACTTGACCATGGCGAGAAACTGGTTCGACTGGTGGTCATGTGTGAACTGGGACTCGTCTTGGCTGGGGATGGGAGGCGTATCAACGAGGGTCCAATTAAATCCATCTGGCGACACGGCAGGAGGGCGGTTGTGGGCACCGAACAGTCCTTTGTAGCGGCGTCCGGGATCTGGATCCGTTTCATCTCGCACAACGTGATACGGCCGTCCCGGTCCCTTGTGCTCAGGGTCGAAGGCGATGTTGTTGTCCTTGGAACCGTTCGATTCGTATAGCCCTAGGGAAGGTTTTTCCCAATGCTCGCCGTCTTCCGAGAACGCGTAGTATGCGTGCTGTCCAAAGTACCACCATTCCCACACTTTCTTCTCCGAGTTCCATTGCGGGCAGGATCGGCTCTGAACCCCCTGACCGTTGATAACGGGACCCCATTTCTTTGGAGAATGTAGGGTACGCGTGATGCTTTTCATGCTTTCTACAGCGAAATCGTCTAGGAAAAGCTGACGGTATTTCTTGGGGTTAATCATATCGGGGTGCACTAACATTTCTCCTTTGTTATCATACAGTTCGGTTGTCCAGCGAATATTCACGATTACCTTCAGGACCCCCGCCAATTGCCCAAGTCCCGCGGAAAAGGGATTGTCGCTTCGGCGGCATCGCTGCGACCATTTCGTGGGTGAGGTTGAGTCGATGCCACTGTGCCCATATCGAATTGTAACAGTTAAAGACGGCACAGCGTGGATTGTCCGGATTGGTCCAGTCGTTCGCCGCGTGAACGAGGCTTTCCGTGAAGATGACCACTGAACCCGGTGGACAACTATAGTCCTCCATTACGGCTCGCATGCTCATCTCCCATGGCGAATCGCTGATGTTTGGGCGGTACGGGTCTGGTCCCCCGTAGTTGAAATGGGCTTTGTGCGATCCGCTGAGGAAGGAGGTGCCTCCGCTTCCCGCCTTTACCTCCTCAAGCTCCCACACCACCCGCGTAAGCCCTGCGAATATCTTGCCCCCTGCAACCTGATACCGCATGGCGTTGGCTTGCTGCGGTGGACGCACGACATGCGGCAGCCCTCCATCGCCGCGTTCTGACTTACTCCATCCGGGCGGTCGGACGGTAGTGAAGGAGCCTTCGCATCGAAAACCGTAGCAATCGTCTTTCACAAAAGGATCTTCAGACAGAGTCTCATTCAGAATACCTACAATTGCCGGATGATCGAGTAGTTTCTGGAGTGCACCTTCATAGCTCTGTCTGGCACCGGCATACACCTCTGCCTTCGTCTCCTCGATCTCATCCTCCGACAGCACGGCGGGCAGAAGAATCCAGCCGCGGAGATCGAAAAAGAACTTCTGCTCCGGGGTCATAGGCACCGGAGCAGAAGTAGTGATGCCGTGAGCACCTGCTGTCTCAGTAGTTTGCGTTGATATCGTCATTTTCTTATCCTTCCATATAATTTTTTGTGGATTCTGCGGACTGCGTATGGTTTACCAGTGTTGGGTTTCATCATCGTTCAACCCAACCTACTAAAGCATGAAGCGTCAGTTACCCCGCCCTAAAGGACGGGGCTTGTTTGTCCGCCCAATGGGTCTTACCGAGTTCCGCGCTTCTGTCCCCTGACGGGGGGTTTCGGGGTCGTTCACTACCGACACACCTCCACGCAAGGCTACAGCCGCCTTTTTAATGTTTATCGCAGCATTATAATCTCTATCCAATACTAACCTACAGTGTGGACAGTCATGGACACGCTCTGATAACGATTTCGGTACAACCGAACCACAACCTGAGCATTTCTGACTGGTGTGCTTCGGGTCAACTTTCGTCAACGTCAAGCCAGCGTTTGCAGCTTTGCTTTGAAGTCTTAATCGAAACGTGCCCCAGCCAGCATCGGATATGCTCTTAGATAGGTGCTTATTCTTTACCATGTTCTTGATTTTCAGGTCTTCAACAGCGACTTCTTCGCATTGGGAGAACAACCAGTGGGCGATCTTACCATGAAAATCACGGCGTTGATTGCCGATATGTTCATGTATCTTGGCAACATGCGCCCGTTGTTTCTCATAGCGGACACTGCCTTTGTCACGACGGGACAATATCCGTTGCGCTTTACCAAGGGCTTTTTCTGACCGGTAGAAGTGTCGAAGGTTATCGACTTTATCACCATCTGAGGTGGTTAAAAACGACAAAAGCCCAACGTCAATACCTATTGTGGTTTCAACGGGAAGCTCAACAGGGTCTGCAATCTCAACGACTATACATACATACCACCCACTCGCTTTACGCCGTACCGTCAACGTCTTAATTTTCCCGTCGGGCAATCGCCGGTGGTAATGGATTTTGACATGACCGATTTTCGGCACGACCACTCGCGCCGTCCGCTTGCCAATAGCGCATACCAACTGCTTTGCCAAGTGCTTAAACGTCATTGACCGATACCGACCGGCACCTTTGAAGCGTGGAAAGCCGGGCTTGTCGCCAGTCTTCCCACGGCGAAAAAACGCTTGGTAGGCTTTGTCTAATCGGTCAATCGTATCCTGCAAAACGTCAATATGAAGCGATGCGACTGTGTCTGATTCTTGGCGAAACGGCGTTAAGGCTTTTTCTTGGGTTGATTTCTTAACGGACTGACCGGTCTGTTCGTAGGTTTCCTTACGCCATGCAAGGGCTTGATTATACAAGTTGCGAAGGATTTCAAGCCATGCGACCAGTTTATTGGCTTGCTTGACTGTTGGATAGGCTCTGTATTCATAAGTCTTTTTCATAATCAATGCTTTGAATCAATCAAGAAAGGAGGCGCAGTTTCCTCCCCGCCCTAAAGGACGGGGCTTCCACTGCTAAGAAGTTGGTGAGTGAAAAGCAGATGGGAGAAGGCATTTCCCCGTTTTCTCGTTTGCTCTGAAGTCTATCACTTGAGAAAAGTGAAGTCAAGCCAAAAATAGATGGACAAAACTGCATACGGATGGGAAAATATGAACGCAGTGAGACGAAATCTCGTATAGAGGAGAAAGCAATAGAAATGAGATTCGCCGCTAACGTTCAGAACAAGGAGGGGTTACCGATGTTTGATCGACAGAATCATAGAGTTTTCTGGCTATGTGGGTTGGTTTTTGCCCTTGTGGTGATTGCAGCAGCCAATATGGAACGCCAAAATTCCGAAACAGCCGAATCGCAAAGCGCGGAGAGCGTTGAGACAGCGAAAGAGATTCGGATCCGCGGGCATCTGGTGTGTCTCGCAGAGGCGATGCACGATTTGTACCGTGCCGATCTCCCTACCAATCACGAGCATCTGTACGGCTTTAAGACAACAGACGGTGTATTTTACACGCTGCTACGCACAAACCTGTCGGAGGCGTTATTTGTCGATGAACGCTTGCAACAAAAGATGTTCATCATCATAGGGAGAACCTTTCCAAAAACGCATCTACTGGAGGCGATTCGACTCCAAACCGTCCACGATGGGGTTGTCCATGACCTCTACTACTACTGCGACACCTGTGCGATACGTGCCGCTGCGCCGGGGGATTGTGTGTGCTGTCAGGCACCCGTTGAACTGGTCGAAAAGCCGATTAAACTCGCCCCGCTGTCGGATTAGCCTTGGCGATCTTGCTCCGTTCCGAGAGGCTTCGACCTGAAAAACGCATCCACCTGTGACTCTTGCCTCTCAAGTTCGGCGAGTCGTCGGCGGGTGCGCTGCCGGCATCGGATGTACACGATAATAAATACCAACCCAAGACTACCCCAAAAAAGATACGAATTTGAGAATATCGCCGCCCAATAGTAACGCTGGGAGAGCGAGGCTTGCCATTCCGCGTCGAATGTGGCGAGATCCCAGCCGATTGCCTGTTTATAAGCGGTATTCAGATCGCTTCCCGCGCCAAGCAGGTTGATAACCTCCCACAGCTTTTCGACCCCCGCAGTTTTTACCAGCCATGCAACCGCATTCAGGCTCTCCGCATAAGCCAACTGTGCCCCCCTTTCGGCACTGGGAAACCGTTCCGTCAGGTCTGCGAGCGGAATAGTCGATCTCGACAGGATATGCTCAAACATGACCTCATGGCGGTGGGGTGCCCACTCTCCGGAGAGGTAGATCGCCACCCCCTCAATAAACCACAAGGGGATGTCTCCGATCGTGGATTTCGTGCGTTGTCCAAAGGCGATGTGCACAATTTCGTGGCGGAGGACTTGGGAGAGTTGGAACTTTTGATCAATGATAACACGCGGATTTTGGATCACAATACGAAGGCTGAGTGGGAAGGCGCAACCGACCGCCCAATCTTGGATGGGAGCATGGGCGGCGGCTTGGAATTGCTCCTGCGTCTTACACATCCAAATCTCGATCCTACCGATCTCTATCCCATCAATCAGGCGATTGATGTGCGGGTAGAAATCCTCGGCAATATCGGCAATATCTTGGGGGTGGGTCTCGTCGGGTTGGTAGTAGATCTGGAAGTGCTCGCTTTCGAGCATCTCCCATGCCTCCTCAGTCGCGCTATGCAATGCGGTCACACTGAAAATCAGAAGCATTGGCAAACAGAAACGGAAGAGTGTGCGTAATGCTTTCCGAACGATTGCGTGCATAGTTTTCCCTGCCTTTTGTGATGAATGCACATCTCTAGGATAGGCGTAATCCAAAAGGAGGTAGGGATAACTTCCATTACCCGACCCTATACTTCTCCACCGCATCCATATCCAATTCAATCCCCAATCCGGGCGTGGTAGGCACTTCGACGAAACCATCTTTCGGGGTCAATGCACCGTGGATAAGATCATTCTCACGGACGAAATGGAGGGAGTCGCTCGGAATCGTTGCGTTTTTGATAACCGTGTGCACGTGGGTGCCGAAAGCGCCCGATACGCCCAAACCGAGTCCGACAACCTGCAGCCATACCGGCAACCCTGCCGCTTCAGCGATGCCAGCATTCTGCTGCGCGCTCATCGGACTGCCAGCGGTGTTGAACATATCCGCCGCGTCTGCTTTGATGGCATCTATAATCATCTTCGGATCTGCGATGTGGGGAGCGAGGGGAATGCGGGTCTGCTTGCGAAAGTCGCGATAGCTGTCCCAACCGTATTCACGATACGAAAACGGATCTTCAAACGCTTCGATATTGTACTTTTCCAACTCGTGTGCGAGACGAATCGACTGCTCTGGGGTCTCAAAGGTAAAGTTTGGATCGACGATAATCCCATAATCCTCCCCCGCTGCTTCTGTCATGAGTCGGACAGTCTCAACGATGTTCCATGGACGCGCCTTGAGTTTGTGCGTCTTGAAGCCTAACTTGGCACCGACCTCCGCCTCCGCGGCGAACTCCTCTGGCTCCATCGGGCACGACCAGTAACCGACGGGCACCTTCTCCCAGTGCTGTGCGCCCATCAGTTTGTGGGCGGGTACGCCGAGTGCCTTGCCGACAATATCGAAGACCGCTGAACCGAAGGCACCGCCGAGATTTTGCCATTTGAGTTCCATTACGTCTACACCGATCCAACCCTCGATTGCGTCGTCGTATCGCTCTCCCCTTCCACCTTCCCCCAAGCCGTAGATGCCTTCATCTGTGTGGACTTTGATGATCGGGATGGGGCGTTCGATGTAGTCTCCGGGACGGTTTTTCTCGATGGCAGGAATGTGAGGGACTGCTGTGATAAACTGCTCAACTTTTGTAATCTTCATTTTGACTGCCTCGTAGTGTTTTGAACGAAAGTAAGTGCCCAAAAATTTACGCTATTATCCATCTACTTGAGATAAGGTCTCCCGAAACGCCTTGACGTGCGCGGGGCTTGTACCACAACAGCCGCCAATCAGATAAGCCCCCTCCTTGATTAACTCTGGCAGGTAAGACGACATCTCCTCCGGTGCTTGGGGCCAATATGTCTCCTGATTCTTGTCTAAACGTGCCATACCCGCATTTGGATAAGCCATCAGTCGTTTTGAATTGATGCCTTTTTCCTCCATTACTTCGCGCAGCTGCTGGATGCCGTTTATCGCATAGGGCATTCCCGTATGCTCCTCACGCCTTGATTCTGCGCCACAGTTTAATCCTAAGATCTGGACATAATCGAGTAAGTTGTCTCCGTCGGAGAACTCCCCTTCGGCTAGGATCTCGACGAGGGATACAGTGGAATGTCCCCAATCCGTTTTGTATATTATCTTTTTCGTCCGCCGATCCATAGTATACTTATAGGTCATATTCACAGCGATGGGAAGCCCTGTTTTTCTCGCAACGTCAACAGCGATTGCAGCCTCCTTTGCGGAGAACATAGTTTCAATACAAAGAAAGTCCACCCCTTCTTCTGCTAGGGCATTTATTATCCGCTCGTGTGCGTCTCTGACGGCTTCATTCGCAATACCAAAATCAACACCGCCGCTATCGGCTTCGATTGCACCGGGCGAAGGTCCGACTGAACCTGCAATATATACATCCCTGCCGTTTTTCTCAACGGCTGCTTTCGCGTGTGCGACCGCCCGCCGTGTAATCTTCTCGGCTTCGGAGGCATCTTTTCCCGCCATTTCGAGGTGGAGGGGAGAAGCGACAAATGTGTTCGTTCCGATTGCGTCAGCACCCGCTTCAATGTAAGCCGAATGAATGTCGATGACCGTTTCCGGGTGCAATTCATTTGCGAGTGTGCTGTTTGTCAATGCGATGCCCACAGTAAATAGCTGTGAGCCAAACCCACCGTCATAAATCATTGGGGTGGGGTCTTTCAATCTATCCAAGAATATCTTCATCTAAAATCCTCTGATGTTTCAACAAAATTTTCATTTTACTTCGGTTCACTCCTCTCTTGCTCAATCTATCGGATCCAACCTAGGAAATTTCTATCCCGTTGTCCAACGTTCTGGATCGAGACCGAAGCCACGTGCCTCTTCACAAATAGCCGCCCAAGTTGTTTCGTCTATCTCAATACCTTCGACCTGCTTTCGCGCGGCGGTACGGAATTCAGGTTCACCGGGACTCAGAATCTCCTGAAACCCCGGTGCAAGGCGACTCGATTTGACATGCCGAATCAGGTCCTCCACCTCATCGTAGTAGGCGTCGAGACTGGTGAAGTGAGTGATACTATAAACCGTGAAGAGCACACCGTTACTCACCATTGTGCGCTCACCGGCAGCACACCCTTCGCCACTGAGGGTTCCCCCCAAAAGCTCTACCACAAAGCTAAGACCGTAACCTTTGTATGCCACAACGCCGCCCATCGGCAGGATGGCACCTGGCGGATCGGCTCTGAAGTCGTTTGGGTCGGTGGTTGGGTTGCCCTGTGAATCAATGAGCCAGCCTTCAGGCACCTGCTTGCCTTGATTGATTGCAACGCGGATCTTGCCTTCAGCTACCACGGAGGTGGTCATATCAACTAAAATTGGGTCGTCGTCCCGGCGCGGGGCGGAGAACGCGATTGGGTTTGTGCTGAGACGACCGTCGAGACCGCCGAACGGGGCAATCTGATAGCCGAGGTGACCGGCGTTGACAAAAGCGACCCCCAGCATCTCGTTTCGAGCTGCCATCAAGGGATACGCACCAGCCCGCCCAACATGGCTCGTATTTCGCAGTGCGACGGTGCCTGTTCCGTATTGCCGCGCTTTTTCGATTGCGAGGTTCATCGCAAAGGTTGCCCCGACCTGTCCAAGCGCGCTGTGTCCATCTACTACCGCGGCACAGGGACTGTCACTCACAATTTCAGGCTTTGCGGTGGGTTGGAATCTACCATCTCGTATGGCGCGGGCGTATTCGTAGAAACGGATGGCACCGTGAGAGTCGTGTCCGAAGAGGTTGGATTCGATTAGGTGATCAACAACCGATCGAGTGTCTTCTGCTGTACAACCGGCGGCTTCAAAGAGGTCGTAGCCGATTTGCCGCAGGGTGTCGGGTTGGAATGTAGGCATGAAAATTCCTTTCTACTGTATCTTACGCAAGTTGTATAGAGTAGGTGCTACTTGAATGAATGAGAGGTACGCGAGAAAATCACCGCTCGCAGTGGATTAACAAATTCACTACACACCCCCAAAGATAGCTTGGATATGTCTATCCAAGCCGAGCGGAGCTGGTAAATAAGCCACAGCGCAGTGCGCCAAAAAATATGCAGAATACCCCAATCTTCAATGGATAACAACTGGGTTATTTTACCATATATGGTAGATTTTAGAATTACTTAGACCCTCCCAATGCACAGCCAACCCCCTAAATCCCCCTTATCAGGGGGACTTTGGAAACTTCGTGAAGGTCGGAGTTATTGTAGATGTCTACTTATTTCTCTGATTCACCATATAGTAGATTTTAGAATTAATTAGATACTGTGAATGAGCGAGGTCAGGAACCTTGTTCGCGGAGTTACGGCACACGGCGTGTGCCTACTACTTTTAATGTCTGTTTATTTTTAGAATTCACTATATATCGCATGTTTTAGTGGGTGAAGGCAAATTTTTAAGAACCTCTTTTTCTACCCGTCTTATTGTCGTGTTCTGTCTCAAGTTCCTGCACAAGTGCGTTCAGAATATCCTCTGGCTCGCCGGGGCGTTCCCGCTTCTCCGTCCATTGCCACTGATCGAGATAGTCGTCGGTTCCGGCTAAACCTGTTTCCATCGCCGTACGATCAATCTCAACCTGAAAACGTTTGGGCATTTGCCGTGAGATCGGCTTTCTGCCTTCAAAGACTCTGACCTGCGCCGGAATATCTTTCCAATATAGGATTTGATACATTGCCACGGTTCAACCCTCCAATTCCCCTTTGCGATAGGCACGCAGGAATGTTTTACAGAAGCGATCCTTGCCCAGCATCATATCTTCGGTCAGTTGATAGGCTCTTGATGTTCGGTCAACGGAGAGGGCTTTCTGCGGATTGTTGGTCACAGGGTCGATAATCCCGCTATCCGCACCAGCTTCGACCGCGAGAATCATAAACATGTCATTGATGAGACTACGGCACGGCATTTGGAAAGAGACATTGCTGAACCCTCCACTGATACGGATGGCGGAACCGTACTTCTCACGAAGCTGCCGAATGGCTTCAAAAGCGTGGTTGCCGTTCTCGGTGTCTACACCGATCGGAAAGAACAACGGATCGATGAAGATATCCTCGATCGCAATTCCTCTGTCGTTAGCTGCGTCTACCATACGTGAGGCGTTCGCGACTCGCTCTTCGGGGTTCTGGGGCATTCCAGATTCACTGGCGGCCGTCACCATAACCTTCGTATTGTACTGCTTGGCGAGGTCCAACGCGTCAAGGCGTTCCAGCGAAGCGGAGTTGAGTAGTGCCCGCCCGACACTACTATCATACACTTCAAGTCCCGCTGCGATAATTTCGCTGTTCGAGGAATCAATGGACAAAGGTGTATCAGACATCGGTTGGAGAGCTTGCACCAACCAGCGCATGGCTTCCTTCTGTTCTTCAAGCCGCCACGAAATTTCATCCACGTTGACATCGAGGAAGTCGGTGCCGGTATCGACCTGCCGTTGGACAATTTTGCGTATGTACTCCAGTCCTTCACTGGCGTGGGGTTCTTCACCCGACATCGCCGCCTGAACCGCGATGATGACATGTTTGACGCGTCCCTCCTCATACTCTTGGGACTTCTTGATGGATTCGGGGATGACAAGGTAGCGACGTTTTTTGTTTCTATCCAAATAGCGGACGGATTCGAGTCCATCCGGGTTGTTCGTAACCAGTTTTCCCTTTCGGCGCACCACGCGAGTGGTATGGACATTCTCGCCTATAATGATAAAATCCTGACCGTTTAGTTGCATCTTCACTCCTTGTGGGGCTGCACACGTTTGACGCCGGTTTCACCGATTGAAATCCGCATCCAGCCGTGTCATCAGCTATCAGATTTTTTCTGGGCATGATGGTCTCGCTCCAGAAAAGTGTTGCCCCAAGCACTTGTGCCGTCGAGGGCACCGTCCTTGAAAATCGCTGGACCGTCCAGCATCGTTTCTTCTTCACCGTAGGCTTTGAGACGGTCATAAGCTCTTGCCCAGATACAGTCCTTCTCTCCAATTTCACATTTACCCTGACGGGTTCCGCCACACGGTCCATTGCGCTGGTTTTTCACACACTGGGATTCGGGGCATAGATACGCAATATCGGGCAATGAGCAGTCTCCGCAGTCACGACAATCAAAGCCGGTGACCTTAACCGCTTGTTCCAAACCGTGCATGACTTTCTTTACTCCCTCGCTTGCCCCGTCTATTGCCTGAGAAACCCGCTTCCCAATATTGAATCCCCAGCTTCCCTTTTCAAAAACTCGATCGTGCACCGTGCGGTTAATCTTATAGTCCAAGGGAATTTTCTGTTTAGCGGTTTTCAAACCTTCCGCCCTTTTTGAAAAGAGATACTCGCGATTAATCTCAGTTGAACTGATGCCCGTTTCCTGTTCCGGTTCAAAGAAATAAAATTCGTCGGGGTAGTGGAAGCAAATTTCCTTGGCGAAATCCTTCCAATCATCCTCCCCAAAGCGGTCTACTATCTTCAGAATTCGCTCATAATCTGTGTAACGTAGATGACCGCCTAGGTATACACCGCGATAGCCCAATCCCTTAGCGATGGCGCACTGTTTGGCGGCGAATTCCAAAAGGAACGCTTTGCCCTTGTCCTTTGATTTTCCCTCTTTTTCGACTAGGTCAAGCAACTGGTCGGTTACGGTCACGCCGGGGATGTTACCCTTATTGAAGAAGCGGGCGGCGGGTCGGCTGAGAACGTAGACGTTACCAATCACTGGGACATCCAGATCGTGGGTTGCCATATATTTCAACAATTCATCCTGTTTACGTGAGTCGTATCCAATCTGGTTGATGATGAACGCAGCACCATTCTCAATTTTCTTTTTCAGCTTGAAGTACTGGGGCATAACCTCGCGTTCGTAACGTTTGTGGTTATTAACCGCCGCGCCCAATAAGAAATTGGTGCGCTCCAGCACCTGCGATCTTTTCCCGGTGCCCACTGTCATACCGGCATTCATGTCAGCGAACATCTTCAGCAATCCCACTGAATCGGTGTCAAAGACGGGACTCGCTTGACCACGATACCCATCGATCGGGTAATCGCCCGATAACGCTAGGATATTATCAAACCCTTCGCTGGCGAGCTGCCAAGCCCGGCTCTGAAGCGCGTTGCGGTTCCAGTCTTTACAAGACAGGTGGATAATCACTTCCTGACCACGAGAGAGGAGATTTCTCCCCAAGGTGTCGGGACCGATCATAGCATTGCCGCCCGGATTGTCGGTAATACTCAGACCGTGTATGCGCGGATTATCTGCCAGTTTTTGCGCCAATTCCAATACCCGACTCCCATCGGGATCGGTGATAGTTCCACGCGAGGTTACCACCTCCACACAGGTGAGAAATGTATCTGTTTCCTGAAGCAGATAGCGGAATGGGGGCTTCTGCGAAGCGTCAAGGTTATGGGTTGTTTCGGTGGGGGATGTGCTCATGGCTGTGGGCTCGCTCGACTATGTGGGGGTTTAGAAAACCTTTAGTTGAAATCTTTGAATTTTTGGAAGTCGCGTATATTTTGGCGGGAGGCATGGATACCTCCACACCTTCATACAAACAGCAGCGTCGATTTCGGTGGATCGAAACCGAGTTCCACCAACCTTGAGACCATTCCTCGGAGTCGAGGACGATCACTGTTGACCATTTCTTCTGGCGGATGCAATGAATAATTCCAGCCTTCGTATAGTCCCTTTATGTAAGCAATCTGTTCGTCTGTTACGGGGTTTGCCATGAAACTGATGGCGTGCTGTGAGCGTCCGGGAGGACCGCCAAACGCCGCATGCCATAGCGTCTCTGAAAAGATTATGAAATCGCCGGGCTGCGATTCAATGACAACGCTGGGAACGTCCGCGCCTGCAACCCCAAACGGCATCGCAGTCGGATCATCCTGCTGGGCGGTCAACGGCTGTATCAGTTTCCTAAATCCTAATTTATGAGATCCCGGAATGAAACGCAGTGCCCCTGTGTCTTTGGTGTTTGGCTCAAGGTAGAACGCGATCTTGATGTGAGGCACCGGTTCTAGGTCAAGCCCTCCACCGTGCCACTGTGTGTCACCGACGTGGAGGTTGCCCTCGGTCGCGTTCAAGATGAAGTCAGGTCCGAGGAGGTCTTCACCTAGCGCGTAGATGCGATCGTCCTCAATGAGCCATTGGAGTTGGGGATTCAACTCAAAAAACGGAATCATGGATTGACGCTTTTCTCCGGGAAACGGTTTGCCTTGACGGTTTTCGCACAAAACCGCGTCGGACTCACGATGAATAACGTCAATCTCCTCCGGCGTAAATAACTGTCGCAGAACAAGAAACCCGAATGTCTCAAAGTGCTGTTTTTGTTGAACCGTTAGCATGTTGACCTCTTTTCCCGTCTATAATCAATCAAATGTCCTGACCGATTACCAATCTTGCGTGCAATGCCCCCCTCCCTTTAGGGTGGGGATGTAGCGCGCCAAAGTGCGTTGTTAGTCAAAAAACGGTTGAAATTGCAGGTAAAAGATGTTACAGTTATCTTGGCTTTCGTGAGAGGGCGCAACTCCACTGCTTAGTGGAGCCTCTCACATCCAATTGCGTGGACATGAAAGCCAGAGAGCCGAGTCCCTATGAAAACCTACAAGTTCAAAATGTATAGCAACCACACTAATCGTGAGTTGCAGCAAACGATTGACAGCCATGCTGAAGTATGGAATCACTTTGTGGCGTTGTGTCGCCGATACTATGCTATCTACGGTAAGTATCCGGGTAAGAAAGCACTGATGCGACACTTAACAAAGTTGAAGCGGCTCCCTCGCTTTGCACATTGGAATCAGTTGCCGAGTCAATCGTTACAAGACGTAATAGACCGACTTGATAAAGCGTACTCTAAACTGTTTACTGACCGCACAAGCGGCAAGCGTTCAGGTCGTCCCCGTTTCAAGAGACGTAAACGATACAAGTCCTACACCCTCAAGCAAGCCGGTTGGAAACTGCTACAAAACAACTATATCCGTATCGGCAAACGTATCTACCGATATTTCAAAAGTAGGGAAGTCTTAGGCACGCCGAGACGCTGCACGATTAAGCGCGACAGCGTAGGAGACGTATGGCTAATCATTCTGACAGACCATGTAGATACAGATTTAGAGTCACCCACGACGGGTAATAACGCGGGGTTTGACTTTGGACTAAAGAGGTATCTCACCGGGTCTGACTTCAATGACTATGACTCTCCACAATTCTTCAAGCGCGGTCTCAACACTATCAAACGTGCGAACCGCAACCATTCACGAAAGGTCAAAAGGTCAAAGAATCGGGAACGTGCAAGAGTCAACCTTGCAAAGAGACATCGCAAGATAATCAACCAGCGAGATGACTTTCACTGGAAACTTGCTCATGACCTCACAGACAGATATGATTGGATTGCCCTTGAATCTCTGAACCTCAAAGGCATGAAGTCCCTTTGGGGACGCAAAGTCTCTGACTTAGGTTTTTCTGACTTTGTGCAGAAACTCAAGTATATCGCTTCTAAGAAAAGCATGGCAATCCGATTCATAGACAAGTGGTATCCTTCGAGTAAGACCTGCCATGTCTGTGGCGCAATCAACCCAGAGCTAAACCTTCGTGATAGAACTTGGGAGTGTCCAAGTTGCCACACAGAGTTGGATAGAGATCGCAATGCGGCGGTCAATATCCATAGGGTGGGGGCATCCACCCTCTCAGGAGAGTCCGTAAGTCCCGGTTCGCCGGGCAATCCTCGTTGATAGAGCAATTCGACTCCTTAAAGGGAACGGGTGAGAATACCCACCCCTTAGGGTGTGGGAGTATGTCAAGGACTATCTTCGGTAAACTCCATCGGCATCGGCTTAAACTGACACCCTTCGACAAACACCTCAAAGAAGTCAGAGGTTGTCTCCAATTCGACATGCTCAATCCCTTTGACTAAACGCTCGATAGCCTCACGTTTCTTGCGTGAGAGGAGGACTTCCTTCGCCCCTTGTACCGCAGCGTTGCCAATCTTGACGATGCGATCCTCGTCTACCGGTGCCAAAAACCCGATCTCAATCGCGTTACGAACATCCACATAATTGGCGAAGCCACCCGCCAAATAGAGCCGACCCACATCCGCCGGATTGATCCCGAACTTTCGCATAACGATGAACTGACCGCAATAATTGGCAGCCTTCGCCTGAGCCAGATTGCTGGCATCTTCGCGGGAGAAGGTGATGCCGTGTTCCGGGATAATCGGTATCTCACGTGTTTTTCTATTCCCGAATACTCCCATTTCGGTCATCTGTCCGTTGCGGCGGAGTTCTGCTAGTAAATCGATTAAACCAGAGCCGCAAATCCCTTGGGGTGCAACGCCGCCGATCGTGCTATATTCAATCTTGCCGTCTATCCAACGGACTGACTCGATCGCTTCGTCATAGCCCGGCATCCCGTACTTAATGCCGCCGCCTTCAAAAGCGGGACCCGCCGGGCAGGAAGCGGCAATCAGCCGCCCCGGATGTCCGACCACCACTTCGGTGTTCGTGCCGACATCGACCAGCATGACGGTCTCTTTTTTAGATGCCATGTCGAGTGCCACCAAATCCGCCGCGACATCGGCACCAACATGGCTGCCGATCAACGGCAGTCCATACACCCGCGCCTTGGGGTTGGCTCGAATCCCAAGCCGCCGTGTCTTCTCAATGAGCGAAGTGGTTTCGCGCTCACCGGCGTGATATTGGTGTTCGATTATCGATTGGTAAGGTTTTTGACCGATGCTCTGCACATCCAGCTTAAAGAAGATGTCCCGCATCGTCGAGTTACCCGCCACCACAATCTCATAAATTTCTTGGCGGACAAACCCGAACTGTGTACCCATTTCTTGGATTTCGTGGTTGAGCGCGTTGATGACCGCCCAGCGCAACTCCCCGCCAAACTCGCCATCATACGAGATACGGTTCATGATATCGCTGCCGCCAAACCGTTGTGGGTTTTCAAAGGAACTGACGTGGACGCTCTCACCGGTCTCCAGATCGACCAAGTCGATGACCACTGTTGTGGTGCCGAGGTCAATTGCCAAACCGTAGATGTGTCCGCGATATTTGTCGACTACTTCATCATCATAGTAAACCATATTTTCGCGGTGGGTCACTAACGGGTCAATTTGAAGGGGGTTTTCGTGTGTGTGGGTAAGGATCTTGGGGGTACGCCGTATCGGCGAGAACGCTATATCGACATCGGCATCCTTAACCACCGCTTGGCAGGCGAGCCGATAATTCTCCCGCAAAAACGACTCGGCTTCGTTCCGTGGACGCAACGCCTCCATCCCCTCTTTAATCTCTACAATACATTCATGGCACTGTCCGGTGCGGAAGCAGGAGGTCGGCACCTGAACTGCGAGTTCATCGGCGTAATCGAAGATGGTCTTCCCGGCCGCGAGCGGCCGCTTTTTGCCGTCGTGCGTTACTGTTCCCACCCCGTAGCTATCTTCACTTTCGATGAAAGTCCCTTCAGCAGCTTCGGTTTCCCAAGCGGTCCGATAGTCAATTTTATCGTCCCCACCACACAAGAGCAACTCCTCTTTTGGAGTGCCGCGAACGCTATCCTGCTTACCAACCAAACCCTCGCTAGGCGGTTTTCGCTGGTTTCGGCACCCGAACTTAGCGGTGCATTGATCAAAGCGATTTTTGTAAGGGCACCGATACATAGATTGCTCGTTGGCATGGTTCACCATGCTTGAGAACATCTCTGTTATTTTGTCTAAACGCTTCTGATATTCTTCTTTGTCCATTTTCTGATTACCGATGAATCCGCCTTAGTCCTTTGGAGTGAGCGAAGATAAAGCCCGATCGGATTGGAATGAACCCTACTCCTCGTCCCAATCCTCGTCCTCTTCGTCAAGGAATTTCTTTGCCAGTGCCACACATTCAAGGGCGTCCTTGCCGTACCCGTCCGCCCCCATATCATCAGCGAACTCTTGGGTCACCGGGGCACCGCCTACCATGATTTTAACCTCTTCCCGGAGATCTTCATCAATAAAGGCTTCGATTGTCTTGCCCATGTTCGGCATTGTTGTGGTCAGCAACGCCGACATTCCGACTATAGGTGCCCCGTGCTCCTCCACCGCTTCAATGAACTCGTCGTCCGAAGTGTCCACGCCCAAGTCATGCACGACGAATCCTGCGCCCCGCAACATCATGATGCAAAGGTTCTTGCCGATGTCGTGAAGATCGCCTTTCACCGTTCCCATAATCACTGTCCCGACGGGGTCAATGCCCGAGGCAGATAAAATGGGTTCAATATATGCCATCCCTGCTTTCATTGCCCGCGCACAGGCGAGGACCTCCGGGACAAAGATAAAGTTCTCGCGAAACTTGATCCCGATAATCCCCATCCCTGCGATGAGACCATCATCCATGATTTCCACTGCTTCGGTGCCTGCGTCCAAAGCGGCTTTGGTCATCTCATCCACACCGCCATTGTCTCCGTCAATGAGTGCTGCGGCGATATCCTGCATCTTAGGGGTAGTCTTAGCGAATGTGTTAATGGTGCGCTCCCGTTCATCGGGACGCTCAATAAACTCCTCAATCTCGTCTACGATAATTTCATTCTGAATGTCAGCAATTTCTGCCATAGTTTTCTCTCCACTAATTCACATGTTCCTTGTGCCAATCCTGCACCGCCTTGGGGATCTCTTTGAGATTTTCAATAGCGGTCTGCAACGGAATCGCACACTCTGGACCGACAAGCTGCACACCGGAATCCAGATTCTTGTAGACTTCCCCTCGAACCTCCTCCGGTCCCTTTGAGAAAAGCGTCTCAGGGTTATTAATGTTTCCCACCAGAGAGATTCGTTCCTTAACCACTTCCATAGACTCACCGGGCTGGTTCTTAGAATCGTAATGGAAGGCTGCCATTCCTGTCTGGGCGATGTACTCCATTCTGTCCACCGTCCGCCCACAGATATGAAGAATCAGTGGGATAGGAATCCGCTCGGCAAACTCAATGTGCAGGTCGCGGAGGTAACGCTCATAATATTCACCGCTGACCAGATCGCCTGTTGCGTGGTCGGGTAAGGTGAGCGCGTCTGCTCCCGCTTCAATCTGTGCGACTCCAAACTCTATCGTGGATTCCTTCATCCTGTCCAGAGCGAGTTTCGTCTTGCCCGGATCGTCTAAAGATAGCAGCAGAAACGGCTCTACGCCGAAACAGTGGTAGCCCAGAGACCAGGGTCCCATGGTTTTTCCAATAACAGCGACATCATCGCCGTATTCCTTCTTGAGGATTTTGATTGCATCGAGTACGCACTTAGTATCCTGATGGGTCAGAAAATCTGATGGGAGCTTGATTTCATCGACATCCTCCCAGATCGGTTCGCGCATTTTAACCGTGGGCCAATTGTCCTTCTGCTCCCATTGAATCTTGCACCCTAGCGCAGAGGATTCTTGGATAATCGAGAAAACAGGCATAATTGAATCAAAACCTAACTCAGTATACCCGGTGGCGGCTAAACGTGCCATCAACTCAGGTTGTCGATTGGCTTCCGGGAATGGTGCGTCCACCAAGTCCATCAGTTCAACTGTGGCGACAGACGTTGGGTTGCAAACCGGGGTTCGGTCCACGGGTTCTCTCTTCAACGCTGCCAAAACCCGTTCTTTGCCGGTCATCGGTCCGACTGTTTGTTTTTGGGTTCCCATAACTTCCTCCTAATTCTGTTGGCTAGGTGCTGCGAGGACGCCACGTGTGGCTGCCATTTCCTGTTCCCGTACGATGGCGCGTACATTCGGGGCACGAACGAGTAGCAAACCGAGCAGCGCATCGTGAGAGTGTCCGCACGGAAACGCAACCTTATCGAGCGTTCCATCCACCTCTTCCATCTCTCCCAATTTGATTAAACCGCCAGCAATGGTGGAGATGCGTCTGTCAGCGCGTCTGCCCTCGCCATCAGCACCCACTTGGTAAACTCCGTCCCCAAGACTAGTGACCGTGATAGTTAGCCCTGACTTTTTGTCCAGAATCTGCAAGGGACGTGGTTCCACTGAATCGTTCGGAGCGAGCTTACACGACTCCAAAAAAGTGCGCCTGCAAGCGAGTTGGTGTGCCGCTCCGCAGGGAAACCGGAGCAGCCCATCCGTATCCGCAACCATGTTTCCCAAGTGCGTCATCGTCTCTGCCGCAAACTGAAGACGCCCTTGGACCCCTTCCATCTGGCTGTAGGTATACACTAAAAACAGGGGGATCTCATCCTGCCCCTGCTGATATAGGGCGATTGTAATATCGTGGAAATGAGGGTCCATCGGGACCAATTCAATGCGTTTTCCAATATCGACTGTTTGACCCATGGCAATCTCCTCGCTAGGAATAAATCGAGCCGGTTGGTGGCGGCCCGATTATAATTTTTAGTTCTTAATTTTGCTTGACAACAGAGAAATTTATAAGCATAATAATTAATGGTCTGACCTTTGCGGAATAAGTTTAACTCAAAATTGGGAAATTGTAAAGCAAAATTTTCACTATCTTACACTATGAAAGCACAAGAACAAGAAAAATTAGCGATGAAAGAGATGAAGCCCGATACTCGCACCTCCGTGAGTGATGGGATTGTAGAGCAGATGGTTGACCTTATTTCCCGGGACGTGCTTAAACCTGGGGACCGGTTGCCTTCTGAGCGGGAATTGTGTAAACGGTTGGGGGTGGGGCGGAGTTCCTTGAGAGAGGCGTTGCGTTCACTTGCCGTCATGGGGATTATAGACGGACGGGTTGGAGATGGCACCTTTGTCTCTAACAGTAACAAACGGTATTTGGAGAAAACGCTACAGTGGGGATTGCTGCTTGATCGTAAAAAGGTCCAAGACCTTATCGAAACCCGGCTCATGCTAGAATCCCAAACAGCGTTTTTGGCTGCGCAGCGAGTCACAGCGGAGAATATTGAGACAATCGAAGAGACCCTGCGGGGGATGGAAGTGTCGATTGGGCAGCCTGAGAAATACTTGGAGTTCGATTTACAGTTTCACCTGACCATTGCGCGAGCAACGCAAAATTCGATACTCTACAGCCTTTTGAGCATGATACGGGGGTATCTGCAAGAGTGGATTAAAGGAAGCCTCGTTGAGCCATCAACGACTCAAACAGAGACGCGGGCGAAATTGTCCTTACAGGAGCATCAGAAAATCCTCCATGCCCTCCGAAAGGGAGAAGCGGATCAGGCGCAGCAGGCGATGACGGAACACATTCTCTCTAGTAGCGTTGATCTTCAGAGGTGATAAGGAGATTATCTTTGACAAGGAATTGCAGATGAAACAGAGCAAATTTCCCCGAAATTGGGATGAAAAACGGGTGCAGCAAGTCATCACTCACTACGAGAAACAGACAGAGGATGAAGCCACCGATGAAGACGAAGCTGCCTTCGGAGATGCTGCATCCCAAACAGTTATACAAATCCCCCAAGAATTACTTCCTATCGTTCGCGAGCTTCTAGCTAAACATTTAGGTTGAGGCAAGCGCGTGTCAACCGGACTAAGTCCGCAAATTTCCCCCCGTCACAGATTGGGTTGAGAGTGCGCCAAGCTGTCAATCCGTCGTCCGCCGAAAGTAATCCTCAAGCCCACCCATGGGCTTGAATCCCAACATCCGTTTCGCTTTCTCAACCTGATATTTTCCCTGTGTGAAATAGCTGAGTAGGTCAAAGGATTGGAAGTTGCCGGGAACAGATTCAATCTCTAATGCCAAGCGACAGGCGTGTTGTAGGTCTTCCCACACCACTGTGAAGGGTGGAAAGTCTCCTTGGATGACATGCTCCGTCGGCTTTGAACCGAGACCGTTAAAGAGGAAGCAGACCGTTTGGATATCGTATGTTCGCGAGAAAATCTCGCATATCTCCATACTGAGGTACTTGGTAATCCCGTAATATCCGACGCCCGGTGCTAACGGCGCATCATCGATATCAAATTCGTGATCGTATGCGTTACGGATTAATTGAGGGCCGGTGTGAACCACCTTTTTGATCCCGAGTGCGGCGGCGGCTTTCATCACGTGATATGCCCCCTTCGTACTCACCTCAAAGCTCACCACCGGATCATCACGAAGGACAGTAAAGTTCATGATGGCATCCATCCCACGGCATGCCTCTAATACCTCCGAATATGAGGTTATATCAACATTGATAATCGGTTTTCCGTCTGGGTGCGGCACAATATCTGAGAGATATAAATCGTAGTCCTTTTCCAAGTCTGGCGTGACGTAAGGGGCAATATTGCCAGACGCGCCCAGCACAAGCACTTTTTTCATGGCTGAATTCTCCTATGCGTGAACTGCAAGATGCAATATGATTGCGTAGATGGGCTTCTTCATTTGCCTGTATACTCCTTCGCTCTATCCAGATGGAGCGGATGGCTTCAGGTAGAGGCTCTGAAAATCGTGAGTGGGTTGATACCCGATTCCCCGTGCTTGATCGATTAGAAATTTAGGATTGGGGATATCCGCGCAGATATGATAAATCGCCCACCGTTGCGTCCACGAAGCACTATTGCTATTATCACGGTTCAAAACGCAGCGGAACGCACCCGCAGCATCGCGAATATCGAGCCATGCAAGATTTGGCGTTTCCCCCTGCACCGCTTCCTCAAGTACCAACTCTCCCAGCCTTAGTCCTGTCGCCGTAACTAGGTGATCCCGCGCAAACTCGCGAGCGGTCAACTCACCCAGATATTTTGTCATCTCCACAATTTCTGGCGATGGCAGCGGCTTCCAGAGTTCGGTGATATATACATCGTCGGGGTAGGTGTTGAAAATAGATAGGGTGCTCGCACAGATAAATTTCTTTATACCTGCTTCGATCGCTGCGGTGAAAAGGACGTGTGTGCCTCGCGTCGCCAAGTCAAGCAGCATCTGTTCGCGCTTTAATTCGTCCGACGGCAGGTTGGTCGGTGGTTCGCCGGTATGAATCAGGGTATCAATCCCCCGAACCGCTTCCCACGAATCATCGGGATCTAAGATGTTTCCCTGAATAAAATCGCAGCCTTCTGCTACGTCAACCGGTACACTGTCCATGAGGCGGACGTTATGGTCAGCCTTAAGCTCAGTCGCTATCGCCTGTGCCAATTGACTAGATGCACCGGTAATGAGAATATTCATTTGAGTAACCTCCTTCGCATTTTTTTCATCATATCAGAAAGGGTTGAACCTGTCAATTTTTTTCCTTTCCTCCGGCGAAAGATGATATAATATCCTGAATTGTCACCTTACCCCTGTAGTCGGGGCATCTTGCCCCGATCTATAACCGGAGTAACCTATGTCGCTTCAACAGATTTGTCGGACCTACCAGCAAAATATCCAGCACACCCACGCACAGAGCGATGCAACCGCTGAACTCTCCTTGCAGCCGCATCTCAAGACGTTTTTGGAAAAAACATCTGAATTTTTAGAACACGAAATCACAGTTATGTCAGAGCCGCGGAGACTGGAGATTGGTAGGCCGGATTTCGTTGTGAAAAGTGGTTTACTTCCAGTCGGTTATATTGAGGCAGAAGCATACGGCAGGGACCTTGATGCCCTCACAGGTCATGCCAAAACACAAAACGAGCGGTTCATCGAAAACCTTGATAACTTCATCCTCACCAATTTTGTCGAATTTCAGTTGTACGCGGAAGGCCAACTGCGTGCGTCGGCACGAGTTACGGACGAAGGTACGTTTTCCTTAGAGAACTTGCTCGATCGGTTTCTGAGCGCGAGTCTGACACAAATTGGCACTCCAGAGGCACTTGCCAAACACCTCGCACGTCGCACTCGCGAACTCCAAACACAAATCGCAACAACACTCACCGATGAAGATAGTGGTATCTACCGGATGTTCTCCGCATTTAAGGAACTGCTCTTGACTACGCTGACTCCCGACGACTTCGCAGATATGTACGCGCAAACCCTCACGTATGGACTCTTCGCTGCACGATGCACACTTCCCAACGGAACAAACTTCTCACGGCATACTGCCTACGCTGCACTTCCCCCGTCAAACCCGTTTTTGCAGCAACTCTTTCACCAAGTCGCCTCCCCAAACCTTGAGGGGAACGTTACCTATATTTTGGATGATATCGCAAACCTCTTAGCAAACGTTCCCACAGAGATGCTCCGCACCGCTTTTGTCGTCCAAGCCCACTTTGAAGATCCGGTTATCCATTTCTACGAAACCTTCCTCGCTGAATATGACCCGCAACGTCGCATTGACCGTGGGGTCTACTATACGCCACCACAGGTTATCTCCTACATCGTCCGTTCTGTTGATGGGCTGCTCAAAACAGCACTGAACAAAACTGATGGACTCGCCGATGAAAACGCGCTCATCCTCGACCCCGCCACAGGTACAGGCGGGTTCCTCTTGGCAGTATTGAGCCACATCAGCGCATACATCATAACCACTTACGGTATAGGAGAGTGGCATCAGTACATTAACGATCCACAACTGGTGCAGCGGCTCTTCGGTTTTGAGATTTTGGTTGCGCCGTATACGATTGCCCATCTGAAACTGAGCGTGTTTCTTCGAGCACAGGGTTGGCACGAGGCGAAACACCTCCGCATTTATCTCACCAATACATTGGAGGAACCGGTAGAGAAGGAACTGTACGCCTTTGCAGAGTTTATCTCCGATGAGGCGAATGCGGCGGTTTCAGTGAAACGGGACGAGCCGCTCCTCGTCATCCTCGGCAATCCACCCTATCCCCGCGATTCCGCGAATCCAAGCCGTGATAGCGATGGAGGGTTCACTTTTATCGGGGGATTAATTGAAGATTACAAACAGGTAGATGGACAACCGCTCGGCGAGAGGAACTCAAAAGCACTTCAGGCAGATTATGTGAAGTTTATCCGGTGGGCACAGTGGAGAATTGATAAAAACGGCGAAGGCATTATCGGCTATATTGTCAACAACAGTTTCCTTGACGGTCCAATCTTTCGCGGGATGAGAAGGAGCCTGTTGGACAGTTTCAACACTATCTACCTGCTCAATTTGCACGGTAGTAGCAGAAAGAGGGAAGCTGCTCCAACAGCACAGAGAGATGAAAACGTGTTTGACATCGTGCAAGGTGTCTCCATCCTGTTGTGCGTCAAGCAATGCGATAATCCTTCCCCCGCTGATGTCTATTACGCGGATATGTGGGGACTCCGAGAAGAAAAATATAGAACGTTGTCGGAAACCGATCTCCAAACCACAGCATGGAGCGAACTTCAACCAACATCGCCCCACTACCTTTTTGTGCCACAAGCACCCGAACGACGTGCAGAATACGAAGCAGGATGGGAGGTTGCCGACATCTTTCAAATAGGCTCGGTTGCGATTGTCACCGGACGGGATAAATTAACACTTCATCGGACTCCTGAAATGGTACGAGAGACGGTAGCCGATTTTGTTTCACTTCCTGAAGCCGACGCGCGGGAGAGGTACAAATTGGGAAGGGATAGCCGAGATTGGAAGGTCCACCTAGCCCAAGCGGATCTCCGGAATCATCCCGATGTAGAGCAGCACATCGCGCCGATTCACTATCGTCCATTTGACACGCGCTGGACCTACTACACCGGGCGGTCGGCTGGGTTTCACATGACACCACGCCATAATATTATGCGTCATCTACGAAAGAACAACCTCGCTCTCTGTGTCTGTCGCATTGTCTCAAACCCTGTATGGCAACACGCCCTGATAACCGACAAAATTACAGAAAATCGTTATGTCTCAAATAGAGGGAGCGAATCCGGCCATGTGTTCCCACTCTATCTGTATCCGGATTCGGAGGAATTGGAGCTCGCTACAGAAGGTTCGCTCAATCTGAATCCAGCCTTTCTCAGGATACTCTCAGAGCGACTAGCGTTGCCACAAACTGCGCCGTCAGGGCTCCCCCAAAGCGTTTCGCCGGAGGAGATCCTCGCCTATATCTATGCGATCTTATACAGTCCTGTCTATCGTGAACGGTATTATGCATTTCTGCAATACGGGTTTCCGCGTATCCCCTTGCCACCGGATGTTGAACACTTCCACAAACTCAGCGTGTTGGGGCAAGAGTTGATTGACTGGCATCTTTTGAAGGTTGGGAGCGGGGTACTGCCGCGCCATCGGTTTGAAGGCGAAGGGGAAGGGGTTGTCTCACAGATCCGCTATGTAGATGAAGGCGTTTGGATTAATCCGACCCAGCATTTCACAGATGTGCCGATAGATGTATGGGATTATGAAGTAGGCGCACACCAAGTCTGTGAGAAGTGGCTGAAGGATAGGAAGGGGTCGGTGTTAAGCCATGCTGAAGTCCGACAGTATCGGAGCATCTTGGTTGCAGTGGCGGAAACACTTCGGCTCATGGAAGAAATTGACGAAATAATTGAGGAGTTTCTTGTCTAATAGGAATTACGCACTTGGTCAGAAAATAGGTTATAATAACACAAGTTGCTAGGTTCTGTTGACATTTCACCGCAACCAGACAATCAAGGGCGTGCACAGACCCATGATCCTTCGTAGGGGTTGGGTCTCCCAACCCTTTGTTCACACATCAGAAACGATTTCGGACTGCTGTAGGTCGATTTTCCAAAATCGACAATACCTAGATGCTCCAGGTTGATTAAGCCAAGATTGAGGCGCGACATGCCGGGTATTTTGTCGAGATATGAATCTCGACCTACAATCTACCCAACCTGTATGGTTGGGGGTTCCCAACCCGTGCTGGTCAATGGGCGAGGGGACCTCGCCCCTACGATTACGGACATGCCTCGCATAAATGTCAACACGCCCTAGTTGAAGAACACCGTTAAAAAATTCTCGGAATTTTCATAGTTTTCATAGTTTTTTGAGGAATTTGATAAAGATAAAAAAGGGGGAAACCCGCGCTATGACTCGTTTCTGTGCAATTTATACGGGAAGGTTACTCGGACGTACTATGAAATTCACGTCGTTTCCTGTCTCTGACCCTTAGCTGATTAAAGTGGCAACTTGCGTTATGATAGGGGCTATGAATCCACCCCAATGCACAGAATATAATTCTATCAACATTCTAATGGCGACTCGCATATACTACAACCGATTATCAATGCACAAAAGAGGCAATTTCCACCAACACTCCTAACGACAACCGTTACAACGCCGCAAAATGAGCTAAGTCGTTCCTGGCTAATGCAGGCTAATTACCTCTGGGAACAGGAAACGCATCACCGGCAACGGGTATCTAAGGCAGGGTGCGTCTTGAACGCCGCGTATGACTATCTAAAATCTACAATTTCCTCCCTTAGCCCAAAAGAACGAATCTCGCGGGAAGAAAGGATAGTTCCTTGCGAAACAGTCAATATCGTCAAATCAAGAGAGTTGCTGTGGTTGGGGCAGGGACAATGGGTGCTCAGATCGCCGCCCATATTGCCAACGTTGGGATTCCGTGTGATCTGCTGGATATTCCGCCTACTGAACTCACCGCCGAGGAACGTGCCAATCACTTGACGCTCGACAACCCCGCTGTGCGGAATCGGATCGCACAATCGGCTTTGGATCGGATGAAAAGCGCGAAAACTCGCTCGCCGTTTTACGTCCCCGAAGCCGCGGAGTTGATTCGAGTTGGCAACTTTCACGATCACGCGGAATGGCTAGCGGATGCAGACTGGATTATTGAGGCGGTGGTTGAAAATCTTGATGTCAAGAAGCAGGTTCATGCGCGGATTGACCAGTATCGCAGGCGCGGCACACTGGTGAGCTCCAACACCTCCGGCATTTCAATCCGCAACATTGCTGAAGACCTTTCGCAGGATTACCAAGAATGCTTTCTCGGTACACATTTCTTCAATCCGCCGCGCTATATGTATTTGATCGAACTCATCCCGACGGATGCAACCCGCCCGGATCTGGTTGAATTCATCTCCGATTTTGCGGAATACACTCTTGGCAAAGGGATCGTCCATTGCAAAGATACGCCGAACTTTATCGCTAACCGGATTGGTATCTTCTCAGTCCTGCACACCATCCACCTGATGCTTGAGGAGGGATATACGATTGACGAAGTGGATGCGATTACGGGTCCACCGATGGGTCGCCCTCGAAGTGCGATCTTCCGTTTGGGAGACATCATTGGGCTTGACGTTCTTGTGGATGTGGCGAACAACGTCTACGAGAATGCGCGCAACGATGAGCAGCGTGAGGTTTTTCGGGTTCCCGATTTTATCTTACAGATGGTTACAAAGGGTTGGCTCGGCGAGAAAACGGGGGGCGGCTTCTATCAGAGACGCCGTGGCGAAAGCGGCAGTGAAATCTGGACGCTGGACTATAATACGCTTGAATACGTGCCCCATTCGGAGGTACGGTTTGATTCGGTTGATGGAGTCAGACGAATTGCTGACGCAGGGGAGCGGCTGAAACGACTCATTGACAGTGATGATCGTGCAGGTCAGTTTGCGTGGAAATGCCTCAGCCATACGACGCGCTATGCGGCGTCACGCATCCCCGAAATCTCGGACGATCTGGAGAGTATTGACAACGTGATGAAGTGGGGATTCAACTGGGAGCATGGGATTTTTGAGGCGTGGGACGCGATCGGTGTACCGGAATCCGTCGAACGGATGAAAGCGGATGGTCATGCGATTCCGCCTCTCGTTGCAAATCTGCTGGATTCAGGGCATACCGAATTTCACAAAACATCGTCCAAAAGTCAGTCCGTGAAATCTAACGCAGACGCAAGCCTCATTGACATGGGAGATGGGGTCCTATGCCTTGAATTTCACAGCAAGATGAACGCGATTGATAACCCAAGCATTGAGATGATGTTTGAAGCCCTTGATGAGGTGGAGCGGAATTTTGAAGGGCTCATTATCGGGAATCACGCGGACAACTTCTCCGTCGGTGCGAATCTTGCCTTGATGCTTGAACGGGCTCGAAACGGGGACTGGAAGGCACTTGAGGCGATGATCTCCGCTTACCAAAGGGCGAACATGGGACTCAGACTCTCCCCCAAGCCGGTGGTCACTGCCCCCACTGGTATGACCTTGGGCGGCGGTTGTGAAATCGCATTCGGGGCTGACCACATCTGTGCTGCCGCCGAAACTTATATCGGTTTGGTTGAGGTGGGGGTTGGGCTTATCCCCGCTGCGGGCGGTGTAAAGGAGATGGCGATCCGCTGCCTAGAGGGTGTTCCGTTAGATACAGACGCTGAACCGTTTCCACACATTAAGCGTGCCTTTGAAACCATCGCCTACGCCAAGGTATCTGAGAACGCTGCACACGCAAAGCAGCTCGGCTATCTCCGTGAGGCGGACACTGTTTCAATCAATCAAGCTCATCATCTTCACGATGCCAAGCAGTTGGTGCTGGCGATGGCAGCGGAAGGGTATCAGGAACCTCAACCGAGACAGGTATTTGTGCTGGGTGAAGCAGGGCTTGACCGCTTGAGATCAGAGATCGATCTTGCACGGCGTGCTGGGCATCTCAGTGACTATGACGTAAAGATCCTGAATCAGCTCGCGTATGTCCTTTGTGGTGGGGAGCTTTCCACCCCACAATCCGTATCCGAAGACTATCTCCTTGAACTGGAGCGCGAAGCGTTTCTCAGACTTTGTGGTGAGGAAAAAACACATCAGCGGATCGAGTACACCCTCAAGACAGGGAAACCGTTGAAGAATTAGGTGCAAGCTAATGAAATTTGGTGAATTTGAACTTTTTGTGGTAAGTGATGGCACGTTCCGGCTGGACGGGGGTGCCATGTTCGGCACGATACCGAAGGTGCTGTGGGAGCGAACCAATCCTGCTGACGATCGGAACCGGATCCTGATGGGACTTAATTGCTTATTGATTCGGACACCCACGGAGAATATTCTGGTGGATACCGGACTCGGCAATGCCTATAACGAAAAATTCGCTTTCCTATATGGTGTTGACAAGTCGCAGACAGAGTTGCTGAGAAGCCTCGCAGCGGCGGGGGTGCAGGCGGCGGATATCAACAAAGTCATTTTAACGCACCTACATTTCGATCACGCCGGCTGGAATTGCTTTCAAGAGGGGGATGAAGGATTCAAACCCACATTTCCGAACGCTGTCTACTACATCAATCAAGGTGAGCTGGCGTATGCAAAGGAGCCTGACCCGCGCAGCAAACCCAGCTACCTCCCGCACACTTGGGAACCACTCGAAAGATGCGGACAGGTTGTGCTTGTCTCCGGGAATGAGGAGGTTGCCCCCGGCGTGACGATACTATCTGCACCGGGACACACACCAAACCATCAGATCGTTGCGGTGCGGTCGAGCGGGCTGACCGCATGTTTTTTGGCGGACTTGGTCCCGACACCTTCGCACCTGAAAACACATTATGTCATGGGATTTGATCTCGACGCTTTGACTGCAATGAAAAACAAGGAACGGGTGTTGAAACAGGCGCAAGCGGAAAACTGGCTACTCATTTTTGAACATTCGTCGGATATCAAAGCGGGTTACTTGACCGAAGACCTGAAAATTGAGCCGGTAGAGCTCGCTTCTCTGTGAGGATAGATGTGATATCCTCGCTATCGAACACAATTTTTACGGACAGCGTTGTAGGTTAGGTTGAACGATTGAATGTGCATCCTTGTCAAGAACAATAATGGTGCCACCTTTCAACAATAGTCCTTAATGGATAGATATAGTGAAACTCAACTACAGCAAAGCGTGATGCGTAAACGCTCAGAGGTTCATTGGTTCATTTAGCCCCAGTGGGGCGATATGTGTATAGCAAACATGGTAAAACCAACCCTAAAGCCCCAGAGGGACGACATGTGTGTAGCTTTGGGTTGATGCACGACCAATCGGGAAAATTGCTTAGTTGAGCAACCTTGATCAGGCGTCTTAGATGTCGAGTATGGAAACTCGACCTACAAGCTACCGAGCAACCTAGGTTAAGTTATGAAGGTTTTAGATCAAGAACTAGCCGACACCATTAAAGTATGGCCCGTCGTATCAAAAGTTCTATCAACATTTGAAACCGAACAGCAGTTTGACCGCTCCCCGCTCTAAAGAACGGGGATTCTTTTGTTAGCAATTCCACATTCTCGTTCTTAGAGTTTAGCTTCAACTTCTGCTATGGGGCCATCTTGCGTTTCCTCTAGGGAAGCTTCCCCACTCAGGTAGGGCAACACACCGTACAAACGGGGCGGAGCGGGCCATTTAGCTCTCTACGGAAACACCTTGAACGAACATGTTACCGATACGTGGCAAGTATTTCTTGCTTCACAACAGATTCATGCGGGAATATCCCATTTTTCAGGGTAGTCGATCCGAGTAGAATCCTATTTTTTTGTAGTGTCTGTAGTTGTCTACATCTACGCTGCCTATTACAAAGGATGGACAGGGACAACGGCAAGGAGGCCGAAGTTGTAATTCCCTGTCCCGTAGACAAAAGAATTATACCATATTTCACCATTGGAATCAAGGCTAAAGCCTTGAAGAAACTATGCTAAAGCGTCCCTGTATCCCCGACCTAAAGGACGGGGTTTTAGGGCTAAAGTGGAGTTTGATAACAAAGCTGTTGGATGGCTCGATGAATTAATAGATGAGACAGGCAAAAATGAATCCCCATTGATCGTGTCATTGATGGATACATTAGGAACTTTAATCAAGGACTATGAAGACAGAAATATCCCCGAACCAGAGGCAGCCCCGGTAGATTGTCTAAAGTTTCTGATGGAGGAGCACAATCTGAAGTCCAGCGATTTACCAGAAGTAGGTAGCCAAGAAGTTGTTTCAGAAATTCTCAGTGGAAAGAGGCCGCTCGCTGTTAAACAGATCAAAGCACTCAGCGAGAGATTCAATGTCTCTCCAGCGGTTTTCATTTAACCGTCCTTTGTGTCATATAAAGATGTGTGCAGTTTTTACGGACAGATTCACAGTTGAAAGGAAAAAGAAAAAATGATAAATAAAAAATACCTTCTCACTGACGACCAGATGCGCCACTTCATTGTTAATGGTTATGTGATCATCAACACAGATCTCCCAGCGAATTTTCACGATTTCATTTACGAGCAAACCGACACGGTGTTTGAAAAGGAGGGCAATCCGGGGAATAATCTGTTGCCTAGGATACCTGAGATTCAAGCGGTTTTTGATGATAAGTGGGTTATCGGTGGACTGACCAGTGTTTTGGGCGAGGATTACTACATGCAGCCCCATCGCCATCCCCACTTTAATCAACCAAAGAGTGAAGGACAGCGGATGCACCAAGATGGTGGCAGACGATGGTCGCATCACACACGGAGATTGTTGGTTTTCTACTATCCACAGGATACGCCTATAGAGCTTGGTCCCACTGGAATCGTTCCGGGGAGTCACTACTATAATACCCCTGATGGTTCAACGGCCAGCGATGAACTCCCGGTCTGTGGCACAGCCGGCACGGTAGCGATTGTGAATTACGATCTTTGGCATCGCGGTATGCCGAATCGTACCGACAAGAACCGTTACATGATGAAGTTCCTCTTTGCCCGCATGTCAGAGCCGCAGTCGCCCTCATGGAACAACGAAAAGGCGGAGTGGGATCAGAGCGAGCCGATCGGTAATGGTGTGCATCAAAAGATGTTCCAGCACGTTTGGGACTGGCATTATGGAAAAACGAACGGGGATACGCCAAGCAACGGTCAATCGATGGAATTTGTACCGAAACTTATCGAAGCGATGAGCAGTGATTCGGAGTCGATAGGTCTCAGCACTGCTTATGCGTTAAGCGAATTTGGGGAGTCAGTGGTGCCTGTGTTGATGGAAGCGTTTGAGGACGAATCCGAGACGGTACGCCGAAATGCGTACTATGCGTTGAATGCGATAGGCGCGCCTGCGGTTGACCCACTCATCGGTTGCTTGAAGCATCTAAATTCGCAGACTCGTGAGACCTCCGCGGAGGCGTTGGGGGATATTGGACTTCCCTCACAAGCCGCCGTTCCGGAATTAGTAGGAGCGTTGGAAGATGAATCGGAGGGGGTTCGTTCCCGTGCGGCGGAGGCGTTAGGGACAGTCAGTCAACAGGAGTCAACAGCCATTCCCGCATTAAGCGCAGCATTGCAGGATGAGGATGAACGGGTTCGGCGGGATATAATCCTTGCATTGGCGCGGATTGGTTCCCACGCGGTGGGTGCCGTTGACGCGTTGGGAGGGATGTTTTCGGATGAAAACCGGTATGTGCGCGGTGATACGGTTCATGCCTTGTATCGCATCGGTACGCCGGAAGCAAAGGAGGTTTTACTTCAATTTCTGATGAGGACTCGGTGGTGCCCCTTGACCAGCCGAGAAAGTACGCATTAAGTAATGGTGCTCATTGTCTCTCTGCCGCCGGTAGGGAGATACCGTGACTTTGTCGGTTGGTGGAACGCTCTCACATGGGAGGGGCTGGTTTGGCTGAGAGGTAAGTGAGCGAGGCTTGGGATCGGGGGTATGTTCATCAGTAGAACTAGACTGTTACCCACGACGATCTTGGGATTATTTGCCTTTTATCTCGTCCCGGTTCTCTTCACCTTCGTCCTTAGACTCCTCCTTCGCACCATCGTCATTGTTTCTGCCTCTGGCACCACGACGTCCACCGCCTTCACGTTGGCGTCTAATTGCCTCTAGCTTCCGACGACGTTCTTCCGGTGAGGCAGTACGCAGCCATTCGCGCAATGCGTCGCTTTCCTGATTAGCCCCACGCCGTCCTGCTCTTTGAGCCCGGCGTTCATCACCCGAATTCTCTGCGGAAACTGCAGCCCCTCTGCCTTCACCCGATTTTTCTCCTGAACGGCTTGAACCGCTGAGAAACTGTATTGACTCCGCTTTGAGGGTTACAATGGCATCTGAGGCTTTGAGGCTTACTTGATTTGCTGCAATGTTTTCGACAATTGCGTCGCCAACCTTCTCCCCTTGGGCTACATAATAGAGTTGGCTGGATTTTCGTTCCATCACGAGGGCTTTTGCAATTGTTCCTCGCGTGCCAATCCATGTGGCGACCAATGCGTATTCAGGATCTCGGTTTGGTCTTTGCCAACCCAGCGGACGGAACAGGTTGTTTTCGATGATAACGCGATAGAAATCTCCACCGCTTTCTCGTTCTTCAGCGTCTTTCCGATCCACGCGCTTTTTATCTCGGTTCCGAGAGTTTTCAACCTGCGCGTATACGGATTGGGAACTGAGGAACAACAAGTTCATAGCACAGCACATCAATAAAACAGTGCACAGATGACGCATTTGAATCTCCTCTCTGGCGCATCATGTAAAAGTTACGGCTCAATCTTTAGACGCCGAATCCATCTTTTTGTTCAGAAAGATTTTCTGATTCCTTTAGAATTGTCGCAAGCTATCAGTTACTGCGCGAATGACATTTTCCCGGTTGACGTGACAACTTAAGTTCTGATACCTTTACTATCGAATCACAAATTGGACAGACTCACATCCGAAAGGAAAAAGCAGAAAATGGTAGATAAGACATACCTTCTCGCTGACGACCAGATGCGGCACTTCATTGTTAACGGTTATGTGATCGTCAACACAGATCTTCCAGCAAGTTTTCACGATTTCATCTACGAACAGACCGAAATAGTGTTTGAGAAGGAGGGCAATCCGGGGAATAACCTGCTGCCCAGAATCCCTGAGATCCAAGCGGTTTTCGATGATAAGTGGGTTATCGGTGGACTGGCCAGCGTTTTGGGTGAGGATTACTACATGCAGCCCCACCGCCATGCCCATTTTAATCAACCAAAGAGTGAGGGGCAGCAGATGCACCAAGATAGCGGCAAAGAATGGTCGCATCACACTCGAAGATTGTTGGTTTTCTACTATCCACAGGATACGCCTGTGGAACTCGGACCCACTGCAATCGCTCCGGGGAGCTACTACTATAATACCCCCGATGGCGCAACCGCCAGTAACGAATTCCCGGTCTGTGGCAAAGCCGGCACGGTGGCGATTGTGAATTACGATCTTTGGCACCGCGCCATGCCGAATCGTACCGACAAGAATCGTTATATGATGAAGTTTCTGTTTGCCCGCATGTCTGAGCCACAATCCCCTTCATGGAACAGCGAAAAGACGGAGTGGGATCAGAGCGAGCTGATTGGTAACGGTACACATCAAAAGATGTTCCAGCACGTTTGGGATTGGCATTATGGGAAGACGAATGGGGATACGCCAAGTAACGGTCGATCGATGGAATCTGTACCGGAACTGATCGAAGGGTTGGGAAATGATTCTGAGTCAATAGGCCTCAGCGCTGCTTATGCGTTAAGCGGGTTTGGAGAATCAGTGGTGCCTGCGTTGATGGAAGCGTTTAAGGACGAATCCGAGGTGATACGCCGAAATGCGTATTATGCGTTGAGTGCGATGGGCACACCTGCGGTTGACTCACTCATCGGCAGCTTGGGACATCTAAATTCGCAGGTTCGTGAGACCGCCGCGGAGGCGTTGGGGGATATTGGTTCTCCCGCACAAGCCGCCGTTCCGGCATTGGTGGCGGCGTTAGAAGATGAATCGGAGAGGGTTCGTTTCCATGCAGCGGAAGCGTTAGGGACAGTCAGTCAACAGAAGTCAACAGCCATCCCTGCATTAAGCGCAGCACTGCGGGATGAGAATGAACGGGTTCGGCAGGATGCAGCCCTTGCATTGGCGCGGATTGGTCCCCACGCAGCGGATGCCGTTAGTGCGTTGGAAGCGGTATTTTCTGATGGAAACATGTATGTTCGCGGCGATGCGGTTCATGCCTTGTATCGCATCGGTACGCCGGAAGCACGGGAGATTTTATTTCGCTTTCTGATGAGGACGCGGTGGTGCTCCGTGACCGACCGAGTGAGCAGGTCTTAAGCGACGGTGCTGCGTATTTTTCTAACTGCGTCGCAGGTAGGGAGATACCGTGTTTTTGCGATATTAGGCAATTTGACTTTGGCAGATTAAAAAGGTAGAATTTATGACTTAATTCTTAAGATGCCAAACCTCGTCTTTTTGTTCAGAAAAATTTTCACACATGCTCTTTTTAGAGCCACCAATTTTGTAGGACTTTGACAAAAATTGACACGACTCCACTCAACTGATGGTACAATTGGGACGTAGTCCCAATCTAACAAGATCTAGGTGGGTAAGGAGAGCCAATGTGCGGCGATTGAAACAGAATCAGTATTTATCTATATTCTAGAAAATAAACCTCGACTTGTTTTGTAACGTCACAAAATCAGAATTGTCAAGTTTGTTGGAATGAGACGGCGGAAAAATTGACGATACTCAATATCCGCTCCGCCGAATGATATAAAAGGAAATAACAATGCAAATCAATTTTCAGAAAGTAATAGATCTCTCTTACACAGTTGATGAAAACAGCCCACGTGAACTTCCGATTGACCCTGTCAAAATCTACGATACAGCAACAATCGACAAGGACGGCTACTTTGAAAGCCGGGTAGATTTATCCGGACATTGTGCGACGCATATTGATGTGCCTTGCCTTATGTACGCCGAGGGATTCACCGTCGCTGAAATTCCGCAGGACAAATTAACTGGATCTACGGTGCTGATAGATCTATCGGAAGTGAAGCAGCCGGGCGATGCCGTGACAGCGGAAGATATCGAAAAGTGGATCGTCGAGAACGGCGATATTCCCCCAGACAGCATCGTTTTTATGCGGACCGGCATGGATCGATATGCGTACCAAGACAGTTTCAACCGTCAATGGATTGGCTTCGGTGAAGATGCAGCGAGGCTGCTTGTTCAGAAAGAGATCAAAACGATTGGAACGGACGCCTGCAGCATCGACTCAATGGCTGGACATCCGCCGCAGCATGACGGGCTACCGCCCGCCCATCTCGTTTTTCTGGGTGCTGGTATCCCGCAGGTCGAGGATCTCTGTAATCTGAGCGAACTGCCGACGCACTTTCACGTGGCGATTGCGCCGATGAAATTAGCGCGGAGTTCCGGTGCCCCGACGCGCGTCTTTGCATTTGTATGAGGGGAACCGTTCACCTAAAAAACGGATAAAATAGAGACATGAAAACTCAGATGGTCGGCGTTGAATTGGAAGAAGCAGATCGGCGGGCATACAGCGATCAAGGTTTTTGGATTGCTCCTCAGTTATTCGGCGATACAGCGGTAAAGGAGCTGCGCGATGCGGTCTGCCGCACCATCCGCGGTGAGCGAGATTTCGATTCGATGCACTGGGGGCAGCCACCGAAATTTGATCCACAGAGTCCGAAGTTGGCACATGTGGTCAACGGCTGGTGGGTGAACGCCAAAATCCGCGAGTTGATCCGTTCCAACGAGATTGGTTATTTGGCTTCCCAACTGATGGGGACTCAGGAGGTCCATCTGGTGCACGACCAAGTCCTCTACAAACCGGGAATCGATTCCAAGTCGGAAGAAGTTCTGGATGGCAATGTTGGCTGGCATCAGGATGCTGCCCACTGGACCATGTTCAACTCAACCACCTTCTGCACGGCTTGGATTGCGCTACAGGATACCGATCTTTCCAATGGAAGTATGTGTTTTGTTGAGGGGTCACATAAATGGGGGTTGATCAAAGATGCCGCCGGTTTTGCGAATAAAGACCTACACGCTTCGGAAAAAAGATTTTCTCAAGACGATCGGCGGTGGATGGAAATCCCTTGTATACTCAAAGCGGGTCAAGTCAGTTTCCATACGGGGCTGACCTTTCACGGTTCGGGTCCCAATCGGACGGATGCGCCGCGTCTCTCGATTGCGCTCAACATGATGCCCGGTGGCACGACCTATAACAAGCATGGCAGGGATAATCTGATTGGTGCCCAACTCGGGCCCTATGTGGAACACGGGGACCCGTGCACGGATCCCTTCTTCCCAAGAATCTGGCCCCCGAACCATTTCGACGCAAATCCCTAAAGTTGCTTTGAACCCCCGATGAAATTGGGGTAGGTGTTTCCTCCTAAGCACAAATACTTGGAATTCCACACCTAAAGGTTAATCATTGAATCAATTCCGCTTTTATCCCATCAAGCGGTATATCAAGCAAATCTTCTCCCAAGATGATATGACCGTCAAAAATCTGCCCCGCCTCATACACCAAACGCTCCCGGATCCCAGGACGTGAAACCTGCTCTGTTAAGTGAACCAGCACCAGTGTGCCGACTTGGGCATCACGCGCTGTACGCGCTGCGTCCAGATGTCCTGAACAACAACCCGTCAATCTGGGATCTGTAACAACCCCATTGATAAAGTGACACATATGCACCAACACATCCGCACCCTCTGCGAGTTCGGTGAGTTTTGCTGTTGGTGCCGTATCACCCCCAAAGACGATAGAATGCCCGTGTGCCTCCAAACGGTGGGCGAGACAGGTGAGTTGGGGTTGGCAGTGGACGACTTCTGCGACTTTTATGCGCCACTCCGTACATTCCACTACGGTGCCGTCAGCGACCTCAGTCACCGTTGGGAGCGGTCTCTCACGTGGCAATACGCCACCACGCTTTTCATAGATAAAATGGCTGCCGGGATGCTCGGTTCTTGCTGCCAAATCCGGTCCAAATACACCGGATTCATCAAAAAGCAGCTGGGTCATCCTTTCCGTGTTTGGAGGTCCGTACACACTTAACTCTGGAATTTTGCCGACACCCTGATCCCAGCGCGACAACACCAAATAGCCATAATCGACACAATGGTCGTAATGTAGATGGGTTAAAAACAGGTGCGTGATACGGGTTGGTGATACGCCTTTCTCCAGTAGCCGCCGCACACAACTGGGACCACAATCAAAGAGAAGTGTCTCCTCGCCTAGGGTGACCAGATAGCTAGAACCCGCACGATGGAGGAGTGGCGTTGGCGTACCGGTTCCGAGAAGGGTTAAACGGATTGACATGTGGGGTTACTCCTCCGAGTCAAGAGTATTTGTATCATTTTCTAGGGCGTTAAATTGCTTGACAGATGGTGAATATCATTGCTTTTGATGTTAGCATGTTTTATGCTTGCCTTCAAGTTCTTTTTAGCAATTAGGAGCGATCTATGATTACTATCACTCAACTTTCATCACCCCCTAAACACCATTTCTATGGATACTACGGCATTGAAGCGTGGGATCCATCACTCCGATACCATCTGTCACTCGAAACTGATTTCCACGAACACCGACCGATTGTTGGGGATGTCACATCGGTAGGGGTGATTGACGGAGAAACCCATGCGTTTATTCCATACGCATCTACCAGTGCCTTCAATCTGCAACAAGGAAGTATGATGCACTGGATTGATGTCGGTTTTGGGGACGAGTTCACGTTTAACGATTGGGAAAACGACGGATTGGTTTCGAGGGCAATCAATCTGCAAACAAGAGAAACCCGAACCATTCACGGTGCGATCGCTGCACTGTCACCGCCCCAACCTGTTGCACTTGGATTGAATTTTGCCCGTATGGCGCACTGTCGCGCTGTGGTTGGGTATGCAAACGAGATGGATCCAAACAGTTTGCAGCTGCATCCCGCAGACGATGGCTTATTCCTGCTGGATTTAAGGGAGGGGAGTTCAAATCTAATTTTATCGATTGCTGATGTGATTCGAGAAAGTCGGGATGCAAATATACCAAACGGCTTGGCTTGGTTTAACCATGTCCTTTTTAACACCGATGGAACACGGATTCTGTTTTTTTGCCGTATCAGACACGGGGATGGTTTCTTGTCATCGCTCTGGACGGTGAATCCTGATGGTTCAAATCTAGTCTGTCAGATCCCATTTGGCAGTAAGGTTTCCCACTTTTATTGGCGAGACGAAAGCAGCATCTTAATCTCTAGCGACGTAACAGGGGAGATGCAGTTTTTGGAGTTTACGGATGGCAAGAGATTTTAAGCCATTCGGAGCGGGCATCCTCCCACGGGACGGTCATGTGAGTTTTTCGCCGGACAGAGATTGGATTGTATGTGATGCCTATCCGAAAAACCCGCAGCGTCTCGCAGAACTCATGCTGTATGACATCAGGCGAGAGAGGAAGATTGGGTTGGGGCAGTTTTATTCAGAGGAAATATTCACAGGCGACATCCGATGTGATTTACATCCACGTTGGTCGTCTGATGGCAAGATGATAACGTTCGATTCAGTGCATGAAGACTCGCGCCAGATTTATCTGCTAGAGGTGGAGGAGATTGTATCAGGGTGAGGATACACGTCGGGTAGTAGGACATCGCCCAATCCATTATCTTGCTCATTTTCATCTTGCTGTCGCACACCGTTTTTTGTTGACACTTTTAACTCTGTGGCTATAATGTTGACAAGACTAATTCATCAAGCGAAGGGTTCAACCGCCTTGGCGAATTGGCTACCAAAACTGGGTCGGTACACAATCTAACAGGTTGTGCTGAAGAAACGCAAATTGCGCCCCGATAAGAAGCGGTTTGTTGATTTTAATGGGATACCGGGAGAAAATTATCAGGATGATTTTTTCGTCCTAACCAACAGGAGAAATTATGGAGGAAAAAGAGACAATCGATGAGAATCAAGAGGAGATAGGCACCGTCGAAATTCCACCTCCTACTGGGGTTTTTGGCCAACCGTGGTCGATGCAAAAACTACGTGGCTTACTTGCTGTTTTTGGACCCGCTGCGATTGTAGCATCAGTCAGCATCGGTGCCGGCGAAACGATTGTCGTCGTCCGTACGGGTGCTTGGGCTCGCTATGACCTCCTATGGCTCGTGTTTTTAAGCTGCATCGTCAAAGGCGTTTTTCTTACCTATCTGCTCGGACGTTACACCGCCGTTAGTGGCGAATATCTTGGACATCGTCTGGTGAGGCTGCCCGGACCACGCGGTTGGCTGTTGCTGATGATTATGATGACCGAATTAATCGGCGGGCCAATGGCTTGGGTCCCGATTGCTAAACCGTGCGCGGATCTGTTTCATTTTTTACTCAACGGGTTTCCCAGATCAATCCCTGAACCGATTTGGGAGAATGTCTTCACCTCTGCCTTCATTGGTCTTGCCTTGTTACTCAGCCTGAGGCTTTCATATAGCAGGTTGGAGAAGCAGCAGATCATCATCTGCTTAATCCTTGTTACTGGAACGATTCTCGGAACCCTGATGGTACGTCCGAATCTCTGGCAAGCCTTCATTGGATCCGTAAATGTTGGACACCTGCCCTCGTTTCCAGAGTGGACACCTGAAGATACGCGTCAGAATCCGCTGTTGACAATGGCGACAACGTTTGCTTACGTTGGCGGTGGGGCAATGGGCTATATCGTCTACGCTAACTGGATTGGACTGCACCGCTGGGGGTTAACAGGACATCAAAATATTGACGCCATCCGCGCTTATGCTTTCAAGCACGATGAGATTGACTATTTGCCCGACGCGCCAGAACAGGTCAGCCGACTACGACAACTTGTCGCTCCGTTGCGGTGGGATGCTGGTATGGGTGCAATCGTCCTGTTTGTTGTAACGGCGGCGTTTATGATATCTGGTGCTGCTGTTTTGTATCCACTACAAAGCCGCTTTGAAGGGTGGAGCCTACTCACCGAGCAGGCTTATGTTTGGAGTAATATTCACCCTTATTTGGTTTGGGTTTACTACGTCTGTATTATCGCCGCACTTTGGGGAACCCTACAAGCCGTGCCCGAAGTCCTTACCCGTGTATCGCACGAATTTTTAGAGGCACTGTGGCCCTCGCGTGAATGGCATTACTCTAAAGTTCAACGTGTCATCTGTTCTTATTTTTTCGTTTCCACCTTTATTGTCATTTGGTGCGATATAAAGTTTGATATCCTCACACAAATTGCGGGCACTCTGGGAAACTTCGCGGTTTCATTTATAATGGTTCTTGCGTTGCGCTTAAATTCCAAACTCCCTGGTCCTTATCGGACGCACCGTGTGATGTGGATCGGCGGAATTGTATCCGCGCTGATTCAGATCGCTTTTGCAGGGGTTAGTATCTGGAGTTTAGGTGCCAAACTCTTCGGTGGTGGGCAGTAGTACATTTCTCAACGGTGTGCTGTGGATTCACCAATCCACGGCGAGCTAGCCTCTCAAAATCTAGAGCGATGAGCAGGTCTCATAGGGTAATCCCCAACGTTTAATGGCAAATACTTCACGACTGACGATGCGCAGGGGGCATTCCTTGCGTACTTTCGAGGCATTCGGCAACCGCAGCTACCGGTTGCTCTGGCCCGCGAACTTCCTCGCTTACATCTGCCGGTGGATGCAGCTGACGCTGCTTGGCTGGCTTGTTCTAGAACTGACAGATTCACCCTTTTTGGTGGCTTTGGTCGGTTTCTTCGGGATGCTGCCACTGCTGATACTTGGCATGGTAGGCGGGGTGTTGGCTGACAGAGTCAATAAACACCGAGTCCTCGTCATGACGCAAGTGGTGAGTTGTGTGGCTGCCTTTGCGATGGTGCTGCTGCTCAAGACAGAGGCGATACGTTTCTGGCACGCCTACGTCGTGATGGGGTGCACCGGCATCGGATGGGCGTTGGATATGCCATCCCGACGTTCAGCCATACACGACCTTGTCGGCAGGGCAGGGGTGACCAACGCTATCGCCATGGATTCTGTGGGTATGCAGGGGAGTCGTATGATTGGTCCGGCGTTGGCGGGCGCATTGATAACCACGGTTGACGTGGTGGGAGGATACATCGTTGTCAGTGCAATCTATGTTGTGGCGGTCGTCCTGATCGCAGCGGTAAATCTGCCGCCTTCCGACCGGAGTCGTCTTGGATTGTCCAACGTCCTTGGTAACTTGATGGAGGGGTTTCGGTACGTGAGGCGCGACAACGCGCTGGTGGCAACGGTACTCGTTACCATCCTTATGAATTTGCTGCTCTTTCCCTACGCACAAATGATTCCGGTCATCGCTCGTGATGTCCTGCAGATTGGTCCTGGGCTGATGGGCACCCTCCTAGGGGTCGAAGGATTGGGCGCACTTGTTGGCGCAATCAGCGTGGCTTCGATAGGGGTTATCCGCTTCCATGGACGGTTGTATATCGGTGGGTCAATGCTTGGGTTGATTATGCTCTTATGCTTCTCGACGGTGCGGTGGTACTACGCAGCTCTTCCAGTTCTATTAGTTCTGGGGTTTGGAACATCGGGATTTTCAACAATGCAGTCAACCCTTGTGATGCTGCGGGCGAAGGAGGAGATGCGTGGACGTGCGCTAGGCGTTATCAGTCTTGCCATCGGTGCCGGTCCGTTGGGGGCACTTATGATAGGTACTATCGCATCAATGAGCAGTACACCATTTGCCATCGGAATTGACGCAGTGCTGGGGATTGTGTTGCTTTCGTCGGTGGCATTGCTGATGCCATCGCTGTGGCGACAACCGATGGTTTCAGATGAGCAGATTTCCAAGGTTGATTGATAGTACAATCGGGAATTGCTACGAGAAGGGACGCCTGTATGAAAAGGCGGTTTCTTCGCTGGTGATGAATTCAAGCAGTGACGCTTGGCCCTCCTCGGTGGCTTTCCGAGCGCGCAGAATCGCCGGACCAACGTCTGCGGGGTCTGCTACCCGCTCTGCCCATCCGCCCATAGCTAGTGCCATATCGGCATAGTTCCCGCCAATGTCCCTTGTCCCGTATAGCTCATGGGACCTCGCCATGTGCGTTGTCTCTATAGCCATGGTGGAGTTGTTCAGCACTATGGTGAGGATCGGTATACTGTTTCGGGCAGCTGTCTCGAAGTCCAATCCTGTCATCCCAAACGCAGCGTCCCCCATGAAGTTGACCACGAACTTGTCGGGTGCAGCGAGTTTCGCTCCGATGTTAAGTCCCAGCCCAGTTCCAAGTCCATGAGATTTGCCCCAGCCTAAGTAGGTTCGAGGACCTCCCGACTGATAGAACGGCATAAGTTGGTCACGGGGGCTTCCAGAGTCGTGGGTGACGATAGCTTCCGCCGGATCGACATTGTTCATGAACTCCCAGATGACGCGGTAGGGCGTGATGGGGATCTCAGCCGATGTGAGCTTGGGAATCCACTCTTTCAACCACGCTTTCCGAACAGATGCAATATCTTCCACAACTTTGCTATCGTCTTGGTTGATGTTTGGGCAGAGATCTTTGCAAGCCTCTATGAATTGCTGCAGCACTAGCTTGGCATCCCCGATGATGGGGTAGTCGGTGTAATAGTCTTTATCTATGTCTATCGGGTCATTTGTTGCATGGATGAAGACCTTACCCGAAGGAATGGTTGTGGTCATGCTGTGCTTTGTGAAGGATGTACCAATCCCGAATATTACATCGGCTCGACTCAGGAAGTGGTAGACGCAGCCGTTCATAACGCTTGAGCCGCTTCCTAGAGCTAAGGGGTGCTTTTCGGGGAAGGCACTTTTTCCCGCCAGCGTGGTCATAACGGGCACCTGTAGCAGTTCAGCCAGTTCTACCAACTCCTCAGTTGCATCGGCGTATAGCACCCCCTGCCCGGCGTGGAGGATGGGGGCTTTTGCGTCGAGTAGTGCGCGGGCTGCAGAAAGGACATCCTGAGAATCAGCTTTTGAAAGCGTGGCTTTGACGGGCTTGTAACTTTCAGGGATTGATACATCCACCTCCGCGTCCGCGATGTCGGTAGGTATCTCAACCATGACGGGCCCCGGCCGCCCCATCTTGAGCCTAGCAAATGCCCGGCGCATTGTCTCACCGATCTGCGAAGCGGTGCTGATCTGCTCGACAGATTTGGTAATGTCTGAAAAGCTGCGTACCGAGCTAAAGAGAGGGAATACGCCATCACGCGCTCTGGGATGCCCCAGCGGGAGCAGTAACATGGGCACGGCGTCTGAGTAGGCGGTAGCAACACCCGCGAAGGCGTTTTCGGCACCCGGTCCGTTCTGCATGGCAAACACACCCGGAGGGTTACCGTTAGTCACCCGCGCGTAGCCGTCTGCGATACCTACCCCCACCCGTTCCTGACGGCAGATGATTGGCTGTATGCCGACCTCGGCAGCCGACTCGATCAGAGCGGTTGTGGGGTAAGCGCTGAGATACGCAACGCCCTCTTTTTTCATAATATGTGCTATGGCGTCAAGAACTTTCACCGATCACCCTCCTTGGGCCTCTTGGCACTTGATTGTGAGGGAGAATGGGGCGATGGGGTTCTTTCCTTGCTGCCTCACCGCCCTGCATTCTCACATCCATGTACATCAAGCGCAGCGAGGATCGTCCGTTTTCCAGCGGTGGAAGGTGGGATTTTCATCACCCTCCGAAAGCCGGCTGCGCGTCTCATACCACAGATTTGCCCACTCCTTGGGATCATGCAACTCGCTCTCCGGATGGGAGCGGCTGCGCGCAACGAAGCCCGGAAACGCACTGCGCCCGGTTGGCTGACCCGTCGGGTTATAGCGCAGGTCAAAGCTCCAACGGATATTGTCGCTGTTATTCGGCAGCGAGCTATGGCAGTTGAGACGGTGGAAAAATAAGATGCCTCCGCGCTTGAGGGGGATCGGTACACTATCTTCACCACGCATAAATTTGCCTGGAATGTGGCGGCCAAATCCTCTTGACATGTCGGTGCTCGTGATGCAGTGCTGTAGCAATCCCTCACGGTGGCTTTTGGGAATAATTTCGAGGCAGCCATTTTCAATGGTAGCATCCCACAAGCCGAACCAAACTGTCAACATATCGGTTTCGTCTGCCTCTGTTGTGACAACCCCGTTATCCTGATGCCATGGCGTTGCCCCTATCTGGACACGCCCGGTGTCTTCGTTGACGGGGCAGAGGTGCTCCGGCGGCTTCAGACGTACGTGCTGCACCGGGTTTGAGTAAATTTCGGGACCGATCAACGATTCAATCGCATCGAGAAGTCTCTCGTTACGCAGAAGATGGAAAACTTGAGGTCCCACCCACATCGGCGTATCCGGTTGCACATTCTGTTGGGGCAACGAAAAATCGAAATACTGTGTATGCACCTTGCCAGATTCAGCGTAAATTTTCGTCAGTCGATCGCCAAACGGCAGGTCATCATACGTCGAAGATATCTCACCCTTAGCGTATAAATCTTGGGCGAGTTGTTCCAAGACACCTGCGTACTCTTCGATCACTGGATCTATATCCTGTTCGGGGTCCAACACGTCTTCAACGACCAGATACCCCTGTTCCTTAAAGTGTGTTACTTGAGTTTCGGTAAGATGTGCCATCTTGTAAGGATAGGTAAGCCCCTCACGGGGCTTTCCCCCCTTCCGAACCGAGCGTGCGACTTTCACCGCACTCGGCTCTCCAAGTCAAAATGATGATTAGGATTTTGGTTTCATTAACCTGACATAATCTATGCCTTTGTCAATTAAATCCACCATTTCCTTTCGGGAATATGTGCTATGAAGTGAGGTATGACAATCCGAGTGTAGAATCCGTAGGTTGTTTAGTTTCCAATTCCCGCCCTCACTTTTTGGCTTTAGGTGATGTTTGTGTATTGTTCTACCTTTAACATCACTATCCGTTATCGGTTGGTTGCAATATGCACATCGTCCTATTTGTGCTTTGAATAGCAATGTTAGGGTTTTGCTCCCGTATATGCTATTCTTGGCGTTCTTATATTCCCTGTTTTTCCAATATGGTTTGGCTTCGGCATCATAGACTCTTTTATCCAGTTTTACTTTGACAAATCTATTGGTAGGGATATTTCGCATAAGGTTTAACCTTTGATGCGTGTCTCTATCATAGAATTGCCAACTATTGAGGTATAAATCTCTCCTATATTTACCGCCTCTTGTGGGGTGTTTCTTTGCAGTCCATTTCCACATCTTATTCCATGTATATGAATCTATGGTTGAAAATGTGGGTGTGGCTACGCAGAATCTATAGTAATTTCCCCAACCTGCGATTATAGGATTAAGATTCGTGATGACTTTCTCAATAGGTGCGCCCGATAGACTCTTGATGACTTTTGCTATCTTGCGTCTAACCCTCTTGATATTTTCCTTTGAGGGTTTTATTAGCAGTTTGTCTTTATATTTCTTAAAGTTGAATCCTAAGAAGTCAAAGCCTTTGCTAATATGGGTTATGAAAGTCTTATTTTCAGACAATTCAACGCCGATTGTTTGTTGCAAGAATGTTTTGACTTGTTTCCTGATGACTTTAGCGTGTTTCTCGGTTTCGGCAACTATTATAAAGTCGTCGGCATATCTTACCATAGTTGATACACCTCTTGAGGGGTATCGTTTTATTATCTCCTCATCTAAGCAGGTTAATGCTACATTTGCTAACATAAGGCTAATGATTCCACCTTGCGGAGTTCCACTTTCCGATGGTGTTGTCGTAACTCCTATCATGATGTCAGCCTTTAACATGCTTTTGATGATTTGAGTGATGGATTTACTAACTCTCCATTCTCTCAAAGTGTTGATAATATGGTCATGGTTGATATTGTCAAAACACCCTTTAATATCACCTTCGATTACCCATTCCTTAGTGCGTGTTCCTCTAAGTTTGTTGAATAAATCGGACATTGCGTCTTGGCAAGACCTTTTGGGTCTAAATCCATAACTACAATTTAGGAAGTGATATTCACAGATTGGCTCTATGGATTGCCTGATAATATCTTGATTGATTCGGTCAGCGATGGTCGGTATTCCTAATGGTCGTTTATCCCCGTTAGGTTTTGGGATATAAACCCGTCGGATTTGGTCGGGCGTTTTGTTGATGTCGATTGAGTTTAGCAATTCAATCTTCATCTTTATCCGCCGTTCTTTGTCTTTGGGTATTGCAATCCCATCAACTCCTGCCGTATGTCTTCCTTGATTTATCGAACAAACTCGATGAACCGATAGAATCTTTACGGCTCTTGACCTTTTCATCAAGAGATGCGTATACCATTTGATTCTGGGCTTATCATCATTAGCAACCGCTTTGTCGAGACGCCTTTGGATTTTCAAGACATATTTTTCACAAGCAGAGATATTCTCTGTTGAAAATGTGTCTGATTGTGTTAGATGACAGGTTTTAGCCTGATTTTCATCTTTCTCAATTAAATCCATTTTGGTGTCCTTTCAAAGTATTGGCTCTGATTATACTCAGGTATCAAAATAAAATTGATACCTTGCCTAATCTCCTCACCCTTGTCATCTTTGTTAAGATGAGTTAGGGTTTCTCCTACTCTCACAATATACACATTCACGAATGATTTAGGTTCTGATTATACCCCAACGCCTTGACTTGCTAATGATATAAGGTAACATCATATCATCTTTGATAACGAAACATTGAGTCGCTATCCTATGGCGTATACCATTTTGGTTATGGGTTGTTACTTTGTAGATTCACCCAGTTAAAGGTCATGAGGCTTGTATCAGTTCAACTTTCGTTTAACCTTGTCATTCTTAGCCTGACATATCTGCGGGGGTCTACATTCCTCTTTGATATTTGCCGTTTCCCTTTGCTTCCCACCTTACCCTTTCGGGTAACGCAGTTAAGGTGAGGCTTATAGATGCAAGTTACTATAGATGGATTTCAACCATCATTGTATATTGTTACGCAGAAGCGCACGTTACCTTCCTTTGTGTAGGTTGTATCCAATTGTTTCCTATAGGACAGGTTAGTAGAAGCAAACTGTTCCTACCTGTAATTATAACAAAATTCTGAAAAATTGAGAACACAAAAATCAACAGCAGCGAAAAGGCGAAGTTGAAACGACATTTTGATCGTGTAGTTGCATCAATTAGGGGCATTTAATTCTCCCGTATTATTGCCTCAATAGATCCCCGATAAATCGTCCGATAAATCGGGACAGGCGGGATTCAAAGCAATCTGAATCACGGATAAACACGGATTACACGGATAAAAGACACCTTCGACAATTGGCATAAGAAGGCGCAATGGACGTGCAATTACAAAAAGCGGGGCAAGATGCCCCGCCTACAAGGTAGGGAGGGATGCCACGTCTACCGGGGGGATAGAAAAAAGCGGGGCAAGATGCCCCGCCTACAGGGTAGGGACAGAAAACTAAGTGACCCTATGCATCAATTAGGGTCATTTATAGTAGATTTTAGAATTAATTAGACACTCCCAATATACAGCTAACCCCCTAAATCCCCCTTATCAAGGGGACTTTGGAAACTTCGGAAAGACCCAAATTATTAGCAAATGTTTACTTATTTATAGACTTCACCATAATTCTCCTGTAGGAGGGATCTCCGAATCCCGACACTTCACTGTAGGAGTGACTTCCCGATCGTGACTTATCCCACAGAATCGACAGAAAACCGAAAACTAAGTGACCCTATGCATCAATGAAAAGGTGTTGACCAGTTTTTTGGATCATGCTATAATGACGAATAAGGTAGATACCAATACCTCTCAATCAGATTGAGAGGTTTATGAATCAAAATAGGAGGTAAGTCAACTATGGAAAGAAAGTATGTAGTGCTCTCTTGTCTTTTAGCCATTATGCTCCTGTCGGGCTGTTCGGCAATACTATATCCGAAAGATGCGACAGAAAATTACAAGTTGGGATATCAAGATGGCTTGATAGCTGTATACAAGTCCGCGGAAGGCGCAATTCACGGACTGATTGGTAAAGATTACTACATCCCTTCAAAACTACCAGACCCGCAACAGCGAAAAATCAATGATAAGCCTCTTGAATACCAACGAGGCTTTACTGACGGCTGGAGAAGAGGCGTTGATGATGACGTTGCGTTGTACGATTGGGTGTATAATGAAGCCAATTGACATACTCCCAAACCTAAAGGATTGGGATTCTCAACCCATTTTATGACGACTCTGTTTTGCCTCCGTCTCACTACAAAGCAGTTAGGGGTGTCCGAGTGATATTTTTTGGAGTTACTTTATGATAGATAGCTTTGTTGTATTCGTTCGTAGTATCCTGTCGGACAACTGGTTTGCGTGGTTTTATCAATATCTGTTTGGCGGACTGTTCTTTTTTGGCTCTCTCTGGGTTACGCTCCGTGCCGGTACGGTATACAAGGGATTACGTGCTGACCGGTGGATCATCTGGGTGCTTGTCGTTGGCTTCTTCTTATTCGCAGGCATCCATTTAATCTGGATCTATTCTGTGGAGGGCCCCCCCGGCAAATGAGCGATTCACTCCATACACTCGATTACACCGTCATCGTTCTCTATTTTGCGGCTATTGTGGCTTGTGGTATCTACTTCGGGCGATATACGAAATCCACGGCGGACTTCTTCTTCGGCGGACAACGCTTCGCCTGGTGGTTGATCGCCGCGTCATGTATTGCCACCCTCGTCGGTTCGTATAGTTTTATCAACTATTCTGACCTTGGCTACGACAGCGGGCTTGCCAGTATGACGTACTACACGAACGACTGGTTCATCATGCCGTTGTTCCTGCTCGGCTGGTTCCCCATTATCTACTTCAACCGCATAAGCACTATCCCTGAGTATTTTGAACGCAGATTCGATCGACGCACGCGATACATGGTGCTGATCCTGATCATGCTGTACCTTGTCGGTTATATCGGCATGAACCTACAGACGATTGCTGTCGTTCTGAACCGTGTCGTAGGGATGCCCGTGATGGTGGGGGCCGTGATAGTGGCAATCATTTCGCTTGCCTATATGCACAGCGGGGGACAGATGTCGGTGCTCATGACCGATCTGTTTCAGAGTATGATCCTGCTTGTCGCTGGTATCGGCATCTTCCTACTCGGCATCCATCATGTAGGTGGGTGGGACGCATTTTGGAACGGACTGCCGGCGACGCACAAAGTCCCCTTCCCTAAGTTCAACGAACCCGCAAACTTTCACTTCATCGGCACGTTCTGGGGCGACGCGCTTTCAGGGACTGTGGCTTTCTTTTTTATCAATCAGGGCATCATTCTGCGCTTCTTGTCGGTCAAATCTGTTCATGATGGACGCAAAGCCATGATTGTTATGGTACTTGTCCTGATGCCTGTTGCAGCGATCGTTGTCAGCAATGGGGGTTGGGTTGGCAAAGCGATGGCGACCAGCGGTTGGCCCGAAGCACCAGAAAAGGCGAAAAGCGTCTTTGTAATGGTGATGCAAGTCATCACCCAGCCGGGGGTGTTTGGACTGGTCATCGCCGCGCTGCTAGCAGCACTGATGTCCACGCTCGATACACTTATTAACGCTGTCTCTGCCGTGGGGGTCAATGACATCTGGAAAGCTGTTGTACCGGACAAAGACGACAAATACTATCTCCACGCCGCTCGCTTGGCAGCCGTCGGCGCAACACTGCTAGGGGTGGTGCTCGTTCCCATCTTTGAGCTGGACGATCAGATCTATACAGCTCACTCAAAGTTCTTTACAACGATACTGCCATCGCTGATTGTGGTTCTACTAATGGGTGTCCTCTGGTCCCGTTTCACGCCGGCAGCAGCGTTCTGGGCACTTCTTATAGGCTCGCTGCTTACCCTCGTTACCCATCACAAAGCCCTCTATTTCCTGATTAAACCGCTTGCCCACGGCGTACCCCCCGATAAGGGATACATATACATGCGTGGATTGTTCGGTACGCTTGTCACAGTTGTGCTAGGTGTGGGAATCACCCTCTTTACCAAACCACGACCAAAGGCGGATCTCTCCGGACTCTGTATTGCTACCTTGTCCGAAGGAATGCGTTTGTTTAAGGGCGGTGAACCCAATCGGTCTGAGCCGAAAACCTCCTCCCCCCTCCAGTTTCGTACAGATGCGGTTGACGCCGACCGTGCGCGGCTGCCAGTCGAGTTAATGGACGAACTTTCCATTCAGGAAGGGGACCTCATCTATGTATCGGATGCCCGTCGATGGCTCGGCGGTTTGCGCTCCGTACATCTGAAAGCCGATGCGCCGCATCAGGAGACCGGTGTTGTCATTCTGAACGATGAGGCCGTCGATCGTGCGAACTTCAGCCTTGAGCTGCCCGTCACGGTAGAGAAGATACTCTGAGAGGATGCAAGGCCTTCTCATTCATCGTCCCACCTGTTCGAAAAGCGTCGGTGTCTGGTGCATGTGTTCAATGATTGCCTTTGCCTGTGCTTCGGTAGCTGTGGCGATTGGGGGACGCATGACATAGGTCTCGGCAAACCCCATCCCGAAAAACACCACCTGATTGCGCGCCATCCAATGGAGGTCGGGCAGTGTAAGCCCACTTTGTGCGTCCACCTCCAGCATCTTAATCACGTCCAAATAGTTGTTCCCATCCAGTAACTCAAACATGCGCTGCCCACGCTTGGGGTTGTAAATCCCGGCAAACTCACCTTGGTTGGGAAAATGGTGGAAGAAGATGTAGTGGGTGAACATGCCACCTCCGGTGATGCCCATGCGTCCAGAAAACTTGCGGATTAACTCCATCCGATTGTCCAGTATATAAATATCGTCCTTGATACCGATGAATTGTTCCTCTTCGCAAAGTTCTTCAAAACGTTGAACGGGCAGCATTGTCTGGGAGGGGGCACTCCACGGGACTGGTAGTGCCACCGCCAAGAGGGGGATTTCGGTTTCTTTGGCAACGCCGCGGATGTATTCCACATAGAGCTCACCACAGTGGGAGGGGTTTTGCAGGCAGTGTTCCGGTAGATGCACGAACGCTGCGTGCGCCCCAATCTTCTCAAATGCTTGCACGGTCTGGATCGCTTCGTGTAAAGGACCGCCGCCCGTACAGGAGATGAACACCGCATCGCCGCGCACAACATCCATCACCGTGCGCGTTACCTCCACAATTTCCTCAGCCGTAACAAAATCGAGTTGGCTGTAGGTGAAGGTCAGACAAAAGTTTTGGGTATCGTTCTCCAAGTGCCAAGCGACATATTTCGCCAGGCCTGCATGGTCAATCGAATAATCATCGCGATACAGAATCGGTAAGGGGACCATCTGACGGTGAATCCGATTGCGTACATCGTCGTAGTGACTCATAATTTTCTCCTTATCTCAATTTTCCCCAACTGGTAAGACACGGAACAACCTTGAAATCCGCGGATAAATTGCACGTTATGAATTCCAGCCGGTCAATTAGAACAGGAACCGGTATGTCGGGACATTCCAGATAGCCCCACGTAACGACCAGAATCCACCGATGACAAATTCACCCAAAATCAACCCCAAAAACAGTGGAATTGCCTTTTGATGCGTTTTGACGCCACCCAGTTTTAGAAGAATTAGTTTCAGCAACCAACTCACAAAAATCGAACCCCAGAAAACGTTCATTGACCAGCTGCTAGAGACCGCAAATCCCGCCGGATGAAACACCCACCAGATAAAACGCATCCGCATCACCATCAGAAACAGCGTTGTGACCATTCCAAAAACTAGTCCACCCATTGCACCATAGTCCGGGGACAACGGGTGGTATAACCACGACTGTAACTTATTGAATGGTCGCCAAGCATATCCAATAGCACCGGAATATCTATACCCATCGCTGAGATAAGCCCAAAACGCAACGGGTCCTGTCAATGCAATTGCCACAATCATCCCCCACAGCAGTCGTCGGTGACTTGCCCGCGCCCGTTCCATCAGTTTGAATCCTTCGAGTTGATGAGGCATCACATGCCCACGGTAGGCACGGTTGAAGAAGTGGAAAAGCCCGTACATGGTCAATTCATTTGCGCTGAGGACACGAGTCCCTAGCACTTTGACCAGCGTTGTATCCGGTCCTGAAAAATGCAAGTCGTGGACTGGGGATCCTAACTCCGCGCGCATCCGTGTAATCGCTGTCGAGATGGCATAGTAGATAAAGAAAAATAGGAAGCTGCTCCACAACGCCATCCCCACCTGATGACAGAAAAAGAGAAGTGCCCCAAAGACAAAAATCAGTCCGATTAATGCAGCCCGATAACTCATCGGTTCGTCCGCTGCTTCCCCACGTCCGCTCCTGATGGCAGCGGAAACGACTCGCTTGAGATGGTGCCGTGTCATCCAAAGCGCGATCAGAAATAGCCCCAAATATGCACCGGTGGTCTGCTGTTCGATATAAGGAAATTCTGGGATGGAATGCAAGCCGAGGACGTTTGCGAGGATCCGCTCTGCTTTCCAGAACAGGTAGAAAAACCAGCAAGCGAATGAGAGATCCAGCGGGATTAAGAACCCGAGACCAACCGCATAGGGAAAAACGGCAACCGGCGTCCAACCTATCGCATTCCACGGTTTATTTGTGAAAAAGGGACGGAGGTCGTAGAGCCGCCCACCGAGACCGGGAATAATTGGATACAGGAAATGAAGCCCATTGAGAATATCGAGTCCCGCACCCAATCCGAATCCGATCCACATCATTCGGTTGGAGAGAAAAGATGATCGCCCATCAGTCATCTGAAGCGGCAGCTGAATAATAGGATAGCTCAACTTCTCCGCCTCTGTCCACGGTTTGCGTACCAAGACATTGATGCAGAGCATCCCAAAGACCAAGAAAAAAATGAATCCTGACCAGATGAGCACGGGAATTATCCATGCTTGTACAACTTGAGGCACATAGAAACTGGACTCGCCTTCGGCGAAGCCTTTTAGGATCTCCTTGTCTTGGACAGCAAACCAAGGAGGGATAAATCGCCAGAAGAGTTCCGCCCATTCGTTCTCCGGGCGTGCATACCAGAACGGTCCCACTAAGACCGCCATCAGCACCCGCATCATGTCGAGTCCTGCAATACCAGAGGAGATCGACAGCATCACATAAACAATCAGCAGTTCGCCCTGATTCAACGCGGCGTGGGGGGCAATCTGCTTGAACAGCAGGTTCAGCAGGAGCAGTACGAATAAGATAAAAATGATGTTGAAAAAGAGGGAGACAGTCGTCGAAGTGGCTTCGCCGGAAGCGATCCAATAGGCGTTGGCGGGAAGAAGCAAGGTGCCGATGACCACAGCTCGCCATCGTGTTCGGTTCGCAGGTTGGGAGTCGCGGCTTGGCTGCGGTTGGATCAGATTATCGTGTTTTGCGTCTTTAAGCATTCATACCTCTATTGCTAGTTTCCCTGCGTGCATCCAAATCCGCGGCGTTGCACTTATCCTTTCAACGATAAGCGTCTCATACCAGTTCAGGCAGCCCTGCGACGCTGTAAAAGCAACCGCTTCAGCAGTGGGGGTTGGTTCAATCTTACTTCTGATTTTGGATCCAACCCCAGAACAGGTTATCGTGCTGGTTGCCCGCGTCTAGGTACTCGGCTTTCAAACGTGAAAGTTCATCGTCCTTGTAGTTTTCAATCGGATGGCCGTTGCTATCCAACTCAATGCCGTACTGACCGGCAGCATTAATACCGAAGATAGCATTTTTCACAGGACCATCGGCAGGTCCCAGCGGTTCCAAATCGTGTTTGTCCTGTAGATCTGCCGGAATCTCAATACGGCGCAGCGCCTCAATCTGCCATTGCGGTGAGCCTGCCCAGATCGAATCGGTCCCCCACAGCACACGACTTGCCCCTAAGCCCTTGATCAGTATTCCCAACATCGCCGCCGCAAGCCTCGGATGCGTAATCGCCAGCGCGCCGAACGAGAGACCGATGTCGGCATACACATTCGACACCCCGTATTTTTCGGGGATGGCAGCCATCTCGTCAATCCACGGCAAATGTCCAGTCCGTTCAAATGTTTGGCTCACCCCGTGTGCGTCACGCCACATTTTCAAGCCGGCGTGATAAATGTGGAAATTCAGTTGGGGCCAATCTTGGGCAGCCTTTCCGAGGTCATCCAATGTCGCATAGTGCCAGTTTGGGATGCTCTCGTAGTCAATTGGCAGCACCCCCTTGTGGACGCAGATATTTCGGACGCCGTACTTGTGGGCTTTCTCATAGGTCGGGTAGGTCAGGTCTTCGTCGTCCATGCGCCACGGTTTGTCGAAGGTAGGCTCGGCACCCAGAACATCGCCAATGGTGTAACCCTTCCACGAATCCACCTTGAGTTCCGTGGCAGCGCGATCCATTGCCTCCAGATACTCTGGAACGCTGGGCCAAATTACGCCGTGCGCTAGCATCCGTCGGGTGCCGGACAGGCGATTGACCAGATTGCGTGTGGCGACCATCTGATCATCGGACAGCAGTATCTTGTACGGATCGACCGATGGCGACGTGCTGAGCAGCGCAATTGTGGTATCGCTATCGAAGAACATGTCTTTTAGGTAGTAGTCGAACTTGTAATATTTCAGATCAAGTTCCTGTTCGACCAATTCCGGATTCCAAGGTGTTTTGGATTGGTTGTTGCCGCGGGCGGCATCGCGTATCCAAAGCTGCCCCTCCCAACTGTAGTCATCGTGAACGTGGTGCGTATGAACATCGAAGATAAATTGGTCTTTAGTCTCGTCCTTCCGTGCTTGCGCTGCCTCCGGATCTTCGGCTTCATCGGTGTTTATGTTGTAGACTTCGCCGTGAACCCGATTCATCGCTAGAAATGCGGCAGCCATACCGCTATGGGAACGGAGATAGGTTCGGCGGGGAATTCCTTGACGACTAGCATACAGATTTGCTTCTTCCTGAATCAGTGCCTCGACCTGCGCCTGCTGACGGGTTTGCGGGGGCGGGAAACACTCGCCACTAGAGATGACCTGCGTTGGCACAGGGCTTTCCACCTGCTTCTGGTATGCGCGCTGTAGTTGTTGAAGTTGCTGATTAGTGAGCCACATGGACATAGGACTTCTCCAAATGGTTTGGCGTGTTTATAAAGGTGGGGTTGCTACTTTATTTTAGGACTTACGCACTTCCATTGCAAAAATCATGTTCTATTTCCGACTGCGTATGCGTAGGACTTTGGCGCATGACAATTGCACTTTACTCGTGGCACAGGTTAGTTATCCCCCGCAGGTGATGCGGGGCAAGATGCCCCGCCTACGGGGGCAGGGCAATGGCATGTAAATATTGTGTCGAACTGACGCACTTCAATTGCATGTAATTCCCCCGATACCTGATATCAATTGCGTAACTCCTATATTTCTATAATTAAGTCGAACATCTAGGACACTGGATAATCTGTCCGTTATCTGGTTCTGGATGTCGTTCGTTGTCCGGCTTTCCGTCCGGTCCATCCAGTTCGTGCCACATCGTGCATTGTTGCCTGAATGCTGACTCGGTTGATTCAACATATTGAAAAGAAAAGACGCGGTAATCGGAGTCGAGCCACTGTTTCAGCGTCTCCGCGAGATTGCTGTCTGTACGGCCGATAAGGGCGCGGTAATGCGCGTATTTTGGTGTTTCTTCGATTCGGCGAAGCAGAAAAACGGCGGGACCTGTGTTGTTGATAACAGCGTCAATGACACTGTCTGCCAGTTGAAACGGTCCTTCCATTCTGACATCCTCGGAGGGAGTTTGATACTATGGTAGATTTTAGAATTACTTAGACACTCCCAATGCACAGCCAACCCCCTAAATCCCCCTTATCAGGGGGACTTTGAAAACTTTGCGAAGGTCGGAGTTATTGGTAAATGTATACTTATTTCTCTAATTCGCCATAAATCCAAGTGGTGCCCTTGGGAAAATTCCTATCCATGAAAAAACTTTATATGTTCGGCTGCTTTACCCGCAACCGTATCGGGAGAAAGCGCGCTCTCCCCGAAAACTACCGGAAACGTATCGCCCGTAATCACCGAGCGAGTTCCCACATCCATATAGGTCGCACTGAACGCGCGACGGGGTGACGTGGTCGTGTTGACGCCTGAACTGTGCAGCAAAAAGTTGTGCAGCAGAATGGCTTCTCCCGCCTCCGCCTCTAAGTCGATCACATCTTCGTCGCGGGTATGTTTGGCTTGGTCCTCCTCCGACGTGAAGTGCCTTTCGTTGAGAATCCCCAGATTATTGCTGCCCGGCGCAATCTGCATACAACCACTGAGCACGGTCGCCGCATCTAGGGCAGTCCATACCGTGATGATCGGATTGGTATCAATCTTCCAACCAACCCCGATGTCTTGGTGCCAAACCAGTTCAGTCCCACGCTCGGCGGGTTTGTTCATGAACATGGAGCGAAAAATCGAAACGTCTTCCCCGATGTAGCGGCGGGTGATTTGGTGGATGAGGGGCTTCTGAATATAGGCGAGAAAGAGCGGATCCTGTTCCAGATCATCAATGCGCCGGTAGTTCAGGGTCGCTTCTTCGTTCCCTACGGTACGGGTCATATTGCCCCCAGTATACCTAGGGTCAAGTTGAAAACGCATGTTGTCGTAGCGGATTTTTCCCAGCATAATATCGTCTATGCGCTGCTGGATGGCGGCAAGTTCGTCGGGAGACAGGAGTTTGCCCAGACGCAGGTAGCCCTGCTCCATAAACTGTGCATGGTGTCGGTCTTCAAACGAGGAAAGCGTTTCCAATTTCATTGCTTTAATCTCCTTGTATTTTAATTAGAGTTGTACTTCCTGATAGGTATCTTTGCATGGATTTCCATCTATGAACAATACCCGTCGGCTCTGTGTCATCCCAATCATTGAATATTCTGTGTGCGAGTCCTCCGTTCCACCGTGACGGCAGATACTTGGTTGACCGTGATGGCGCAAAATCGCTTCCATGTCCACCAGACTGTAATCGGACAACTCGGAGAGGCTCTGTTCGAGAAAATGCTGCCTCGCTTTGGCGTTGCACTTGCCGCTTTCGGCGCGGCGGTCGGCATCGGCAAGCGTCGGAAGTTGGTAACAGTTGACGCAGTTCATGTGACGTGCATCTGGTTCTGGCTTGCGTATCTGCATCACAGGGCACGGTGCTTCGATGGAACACATTACACCGTCCGCGTCTACGCAGACGTGACTGTAACCCTTGCCGCGCGTCGGAAGTTGGGAGAGCCGTCGAATAAATTCCGACGTCGTCCGGCTCTGCATCAAGCACTCGTAAGCCCAAAGCCGTATCGGGACGAAGTCATCGCTTTGTTGGAAAACGCTTCCAACGGAGGAGTGCCCTACCGCTACACCTTCAGCGTTCATGCCATCGGTTGTCGCAACCATGCCGCAGAAGGTAAAGACCGCCGTAGGAATTGCGTCGTTTCGGTGGATGACTCGCGCACACGCGGGCCTCCGCTCGTCTTTGGCAAGCCCATCGTTGTTCTTACCCCAAAGAGGTCCGTCCGATCCACCGTTAAATACGGCATTCGTGCAGCCCTCATCGACCACCAATTCATTTGCATACATCGGGAGATTCAGCTGGAAAATGGTGTCGAGGGGGATGTCGGCACCGACTGCCGTTCCTTCGATTTCTGCGAGAACCGCCGGCAGATAAGTTTTCAGTGTCTCCAAGAAGCGTGGAAACCGCCGTGCCCAAACAGCTCTGTCAATGTTTGGCGGAAAAAGGGCAAGGTGCTCACGGATTTCCTCACGCAACGCTTCGCCGGTGAGACAGCCAATTTCGCGGGGTGAGCCTGAGACTTCAATGACTTTCATGGTGTCTCCTTGAGATAAGGCATCGGGACTAAAAAGCCTCGCTTTCTCTGCTGTTATGTACTAGTACGGAGATGGAGGCTGCAGCGCAGAGGGGTATGGACCATATTCCACGATAAGTTCTACCTCGTCCACTTTGAGTGGGCTTACCAACCCTTGCGCCCTGTTTTCCAGAATGATCTCTAACAGATTCTCCCCCTGTCTCGGCAGAACATCCCTCAGATGAAATTCCAACCATTGACCGCCGTAAGCGCTGATCTCTGAGCCGTGGGTGCGTAGGCAACTCTCGCCCTTCAGAGACTTGTCATTGAGCCGAATATCGAGCCGGTCGGCAGATACAAGGTCGGTGATATTAATCCTGAGACGGATCTGGCGTATCCGTCCCTTGGCACCTGTGATATCATCGGCGACGTAAAACGGAATGGGATGCCGCGTCCCTACATCTGAGGCGGCAATCTCGACCGGCAGCGGCGTCGGGTAATGGGTTTTGTCGTCTTTGGCTTGGTGGTTCCGGGCGACGACGTAGCACTTGTCTCCCTCTTTCCCTAGCTCTGGGTCACCAAGTTCGGTCAGCATACTACGCTCCACCTCCCCTAGGGGCCAACGCATGAACCAAGTATACAAGCCATCAACGCCACGCGCCCAATTGTTCGCCACCGCCGCTCGCATCTGCGCCGGCGTGGGCCATATCCGCTGGGGTGCTCCGGTGAGGGCATCGTGGACATAAGGCTGTAGGATCCCGTAGACCGATACATCCACCTGATGTGCTGTCTCAATCAGCCAGTCAATGGGTATGTCGGGATCGAGAACCATGTAAGCGTAACGCATCGGAACCGCAAAGTCTAGTAGACCGCGCTCAAACCACGTGCGCACGTCAAGACCTTGCGCCAGATTCATCTCCTCCGTGGGCAACACACGAACGCCAAGGTCACACGAATCGCCGCGACGGTTTCTGACCATTTCGGCAATCTGCTCGATATATTCTGTCAGGACAGGTATCATGGCGGGAGCGTCCTCGTCCCGCAGGATAGCGCTGCCTCCCGGAAACGCGAAATCCAGTTCCAGTCCTTCGGTGGGGTACTCTGTTGCTAACTCCTCCAGCACGGCAAATTGGTGGTCGCGCACTTCTTGATGCGCTAAGCCACGACCGCCGTCCTGTAGTCGGTGCGCCGGATCCATGCCGCCATGAGCGGGCATACGCAGGCTAGCGATGAAGTCCATCCCCTTGTCGTGCGCTCGGTCAATGAGAACCCGCAATGGATTCAATCCTCGGTCAATTAAGCTCTGCATATTGTTCCATGTGCGCCAGTACGCAGCCTGCTCGAAAGGCTGGATGTCCCCCCCAAAGCGCATACCAATCTTGGATGGATAAAACAGTCCATCCCCCCGCTCTACGCCGTAGCAGAAGGTGTCCACCGCCGTGCCAGCGACTTCATCGACGGGAACCCAAGCGTCCTCCAGCGTCATCGGTGGCTCGAAGACAAACAGGTAGTAGTGGCGCGCATCATTCATGTAAATAATCCGTTTCTTTCGCATGGGGAAACTCTCCTTTCTCGCAGAATTCGATTGAATATGTCTCGGTCAATGGGCGGTTCTCAATGTTTGAATAACCACCATCATAGCAAAATTTCCCCGCCATGTCAACGGGAAAGCGAGAAATACCAAACAAGCAGCGGACACTTAACAAAATCACACTTTAGGGGTAAGTCCTCTCCTTTAGGTTGGAGATACCCCCACGCTTTAGCAATCTTTTGAAGTTTTTAGACTTAATACTGTAGCTGGTATGTGGTATAATAGAATTATCTTTCGGTGGGAGCCTGACAGTCCCGATGCTAATCGAGATCTCCCCCACCTAGTGTCATAGGAGACGAAAGATGGAAAGGCACTCCCAATGTATACAACTAAAAAAATCAAAGTATCTCCTACTCCTGAGTTAGATGCGCTTGCCCGTGAATCAGGGGGGTGCTACTCTAAGGTTGTATCACTGGTCCGTAAGGTCAACCGAAAGAAAGGTTTCTGGCTGTCTCAGGGTGCAGTTCAGAAATACATGCGCCTTCGTGGATATAATCTTCACTCTCAGACCATCCAATCAATTATCCAAAGTTATTTTGATTCACTTAAGAGTTACTGTCGTGTCGTCCAGTCAAACCCCGATGCTAAACCGCCTCGGCGGACACAGAGGTTTTTCAAGGTGCGTTGGATTCAGAACGGCATCACATTCAAGGATGGTGTTGTCAGACTGTCCAATGGCAAAGGGCATGAGCCTATCATTCTCAAGTCTGATGTGAGACCTACCTATGTAGAGATGTATTTCCAACGGGGCAGTTACTACTTTTCGCTGGTCTACAAAGTGCAGATACCTCCAAAACGGCAGACAGGTAAAACGGTTGCTATAGACATGGGTGAGATTCATCCAATCGTGTCGCATGATGGGCAACAAACCATCATCTACAACGGACGATTTCTGCGTGCGTTGCGACAATATCTAAACAAGTTCAAGGCGCATATCCAATCGAAGATGGATAGGTGTAAATACCGGTCTAATCGTTGGTATAGGCTGCGTCGTATCAAGTATAAAATCCTAGCGAAACTGAACGGTCAAATCAAGGATGCTGAACACAAAATCACGACTCGATTTATATCCGACTGCATAAGAGCGAAGGCGGATACGATAGTGATAGGAAACCTCAATGGCATCCGACAAAGAGCGAAGTATTCTAAGAAGTTAAACCAGAAGATTCACCAATGGTCTTATGCAAGGCTTCAGTCAATGATATGCTATAAAGCAGAACTGGCAGGTTTGCATGTCAAGTTTGTATCAGAGAAATATACCTCCCAAACTTGTCCACAATGTGGAAACCGAAACAAGCCAACCAACCGTAATTATCGGTGTAGTCATTGCGATTTTGAATATCACCGAGACGGTGTAGGTGCAATCAACATCTGGAACAAAGTATCCCCGATTCAAATCGGGGTAGTTGGGGCTATGGCGTCCCCTATAGGTGTCAGATTTCATTGGCATCTATGTAAATCCGGCTAACATAGAGGATAAGAATCCCCAACCTTTAGGGTGTGGGAGTACGTCAAACGCTTCCCTTTCAATTACGTCGAATAACTGTAGCCTATTGGTATAATATACCTCTTTTTTTAATAACGACACTCGCAGAAATATCCAAGAATCAACGAACGATGGAGTGATACCCATCGGAAAGGAATCTTGTTTAGATGAATAGAGATCAAACTCCAACGTTTACCTTGAATCTTTTGGTTTTAGGCAGTTTGGCGATCTTATTTTCCTTATTCACCGCTCAACTTCCAGTATGTGCGGAAAGCCATGCTACGGATATCGATGTCAAGGCTATCGTCAAACGAATGGACGAACTCTATCGTAGTGAAACAAGCCAGACAAATATGGAGATGCAGATTGTTACGCCACACTGGGAAAGAACCTTGGCTTTGGAAATCTGGACACAGGGGATGGACAGGACCTTCATCTTGATAACATCGCCGAAAAAAGAGAAAGGCGTTGCAACCTTGCGGATTGGGAATGAAATGTGGAACTATCTTCCGAAGACCAACAAGGTGATGAAAGTACCGCCATCAATGATGATGGGATCTTGGATGGGTTCTGACTTTACGAATGATGACCTCGTCAAAGAATCGTCAATGCTCGACGATTACACCTACGAAGTGATAACACCGGCGGATGCCCAACCTGATCATCTGTACATTCAGTTGCTACCAAAGGAGGATTCGCCGATTGTCTGGGGCAAACTTATCGTCGCTATCCGAGTGAGTGATCGGATTCCGGTTTGGCAGCATTTCTACGACGAAGCGGGACGGCTGACGCGAGTCATGAACTTCAAAGAGGTTAAATCGTTTGACGGAAAAATAATACCATCGGTGATGGAGATGATGCCGCAGAACAAAGAGGGGCACAAAACCGTCGTACGGTTCGTGGATGCCGAGTTTGACAAGGGGATTGACGAAAAAATCTTCACCCGCCGTAACCTTCAGAAGCGGAGATAGTAAGAGGTGTGAGCGAATCTGTGTAGGTTTAATGCTCCGATATACGCTATGACGACACTTAAAATTGCATTCCGCAATATCTTCCGTCAAAAACGACGTACAATCCTAACTGCACTCGCAATGATTGTCGGATTTACACTTTCGTCTGTGTTTATTGGCTGGTCCGACGGCGCGTATTCCGGCATTATCGCGATGTTTACGCAGAACCGCATCGGGCATATTCAGGTACATCGGGGAGGCTATCTCGATAAACCGTCGCTCTACAAAACGATGTCTGATTACGAGTCGATTGGGCAAACCATCGGGAGCGTGAAAGGCGTAGAGGCGTGGACACCGCGGGTATACTCGGCAGGACTCGGGTCGGTCGGTGAAAAGAGTACCACCGTGCAAATCATCGGTATCGATGTGGCACGTGAAATTAAAGCGACCCGATTTGATAAGAAAATCATTGATGGGAAGGTAATCTCAGCGCAACCAGCGCGTGAAGCAGTTTTAGGCAAGGGGCTCGCGAGAACCCTTTCTGCGTCGGTTGGTAGCGAAATCGTGATTGTTTCGCAGGGTGCCGATGGCTCGATCGCTAACGAATTGTATGAGGTTGTTGGGGTTGCAGAAAGCGGCGACGACATCACAGATCGGATGGCGTGTTATCTCCACATCAGCGACGCGCAGGAATTGCTTGTCCTTGAAGGACGGTCCCACGAAATTGTTGTGATTGTGTCAAACATCAATCGTGTACTCAAAATTACGAAGGCAATCGAAGCCAATCTCAACGATTCTACGCTCGATGTTGCCCCTTGGCAGGAGGTCGCTAAGGATTTCTATCGGGCGATGCAGGCGGACAAGCAGGGCGATGCTATTGGACGGATTATCATTATGCTCATCGTCGCTATCGGTGTGTTGAATACGGTCCTAATGTCGGTGCTGGAGAGAACAAGCGAATACGGTGTGTTGAAGGCGATCGGAACGAAACCGAGGCAAATCTTCTGGCTAGTGATTTGCGAAGTGCTCATCATCGCTCTTGGCAGCATCGTCGTTGGTGCTGGACTCGGTGCTTCGATCAACCATCTGCTATCGATATATGGCATCACCATGCCAGTGGAATTTACTTATGGCGGCATCAAATTTCAAACGATGTACGCCGAAGTCAACGCACGAAGTCTCATTATCCCCGCGATTACCGTCATTCTATCGGCAGCGATAGTCAGTATATTTCCCGCACTGAAGGCGGCGCGCATTCTGCCAGCTAGGGCAATGCGTGCCCATTGAAGTCAGCAGTCAAGAGACACAATAAATTACCTTACCACGCATCACGTTTCACGGTTCAAAACTATGTGGTTAATCCTCATTAAACTGGCTTGGAGAAATCTTTTTCGGAATAAACGACGCACCATCATCGCTTCGATAGCGATTGGTATAGGTCTGGCTGCGCTTATCTTTGCCGATGCGTTTTGGGTTGGGATGGAGCAGAACATGGTCAAAACTGCGACTGCTTCTTTTCTCGGCGACGGACAGATTCATCGGGAAGGGTTTCGCGACACACAAGCAGTCGAAATGACGATCAATCAACTCGACGAAGTGGTTGATGCTCTCTCGCAAGAAGCAATTGTCCAACGGTTTACACCCCGAACGTTTGCTTTCGGGATGATTACCTCGTCGGCAAATGTCAGCGCAATGAGCCTAGTGGGAGTCCAACCACCGACAGAACGGTTCTTATCCCAGATCGATGACGCGATCATAGAAGGGGCATACTTTGAAGGGGACAATAACCGCGATATTGTGGTCGGTGCGAAACTAGCGGAACTCCTTGAAGTTACACTTGGCAATCGGGTCGTCGTCACCGTTGCTCAGTCAGAGACAGGCGATCTGTCACAAGAGATGTTTCGGATTTCAGGAATCTATCATCTCGGTGGTGATGCAATGAGCGGAGGCATGGCGTTTGTGCGGCTGGGAAAAGCCCAAGAGATGCTTGCTATCGGTTCCGGTGTCCATGAGATTGCCATCAAATTTACCGACACAAGATATGGGCAGGATAAAAATCTTCCATTTTGGGAGCGGTATTCGCAACACGGCAACAAAGCGTTAGGCTGGACGGAAATCCTACCTCAATTGCAAGCCGTATTCGAGATGTCCAAGTATAGCAAATACATCATGGGGGTTATCCTCTTTGGTGTTGTTGTGTTCGGAATTATCAATACGCTTTTTATGTCGCTGTATGAGCGGATGTTCGAGTTTGGTGTTCTACGCGCCGTGGGGACGCGGCCTTTTGGAATGGCACGACTAATCTTGTTTGAAGCCGGGGCGTTGGCGATTGTGAGCATCGTCCTCGGTGCTATCCTCGGCTTCGTGTTAACATGGATATTTACAAAGGTCGGCATTGATTACACCGGCATTGAGATGATGGGCGTAACGATACAGGAATTCATCTACCCCATCATGACAATCGAACCGTTCATTTTGTATCCGATCTGTGTGTTTATCTTTACCATTATCACCGGGCTATATCCCGCTCGATATGCGGCGAAGATAGCCCCGGCAACCGCGATGCGTAGGAGTTTTTAGTGGGCGAAAGTAGCGGAAGGACGGAACAGAAAGATCTGTTTGAAGGATTACGTTTTGTGTGGGGAGTTTAACATTGACGAATACTAATGTGATTGTCACAGAGAGCATTACGAAGGTGTATGCGGAAAATGGCGTGCCCGTCGAAGCCCTTCGTGGAGTTGATTTAGCGATTCAATCCGGAGAATTTACGGCGTTGGTGGGACCGTCTGGATCGGGGAAAACCACGCTTCTCAACATCATTTCCGGGTTGGATGCACCGACAGATGGGAAGGTCTGGCTGTCGGGCAAGCTGCTGTCAGGCATGGGTGGTAATGAGCTATCCGATTTTCGCCGGGACAACATCGGCTTCATCTTTCAGGCGTACAACCTCATTCCCGTGCTGACGGTGGAAGAGAACGTGGAATACATTATGCTCTTGCAGCGTGTGTCCAAGACGGAACGGCATAGACGCGTTGCCGCAATGCTTGAGGAGGTTGGGCTGGCGGGTTTTGCGGCACGAAATCCACCACAACTCTCAGGCGGGCAGCAACAACGTGTCGCGATTGCGCGGGCGATGGTCTCTGAACCTGCGATTATCCTCGCTGATGAGCCGACTGCGAACCTCGATTCGAGAACAGGTGCAGACCTGCTCGATATGATGAGCCGTCTCAACGCGCAGACAAACATGACGTTCGTATTTTCAACGCATGACCCAATGGTGATGGAAAGAGCGAGGCGTTTGATAACGCTGAAGGACGGACAAATTGAGAGTGACGTGATGAAATAACCATGCAAGATCTTCAAACGCTTCGGGTTCAAATTCCAAGTTTCTTGCGGACGATCTCATAAGGAATTTCTTCGGTACTGTTTCGGGATTTCAAAAGTCGATCCCTCATTTTCGGATCACTCAACAGGTATTCCGTTTCTTTTTCTGCGCTTTCCGATGCGTCCCTGACCATTTCCTCAATGATTTGAGCAACAGTCATTGCCCGCTGTTTTGCCTGAACGGATAACCATTCGTAATCTTCATTGCTGATCTGAATAGGAATTGTCTTCATTTTTAACTTTCAAGCGGAGACTTCCATACTGTTAGGGAGAGGAAGCTACACTTCTCCTTGAATCGGTTGAATTTTCTCTGAAGATGTGTGCCTATCCATTATACCACATATGAACAGGGCTATTTTAAGCACAATGAATATAGAACATCGCGTTCCTGATATTTGAAAAAATCGTGAGAAAAATCCTTACAGTTACCATTTTTCTGATTATAGTCGTGGTCGCCGGACCCACCGCAGCGGATCTTCAAATCAGCGGGTACTACAAAAACTTTTCCACAGGTTTGCATTCTCCCTTGCCGGACGAACCAATTATCGGTGCGGTGAACAACCGACTGCGACTTAATCTCGCTTACGCGCCCATCGATACGCTCTCGTTTGACCTCGTCTACGATTTCGCGCCCCGTATTCAAGACCCCTCGCTGTTTTCTGAGTCGCCAATCGCAGCCACTACCGATTCACTCGGCTATCGCGTTGCGGATTTTGATTCTACTATCTATCCGGGCAAGAACGACCCGGTTGGTAGTTTCGGTCTCTTCCAAAACCTTGATCGGGCTTCAATTGCGTACGGTGCCGATTTTGGGGACATCACAATTGGTCGTCAAGCCATCGCGTGGGGAAGTGCGCGGGTCGTGAACCCAATGGACGTTGTTGCCCCCTACGCCTACAATCAGTTGGATACGGAGGACCGAATCGGTGTGGATGCGATTCGGGTTCAGATCCCGATTGGTGTGTTGGGAGAGTTTGATACCGGCTATGTTTTCGGAGAGGATTTAGCACTTGAAAAGAGTGCCTTTTTCCTTCGAAGCCAACTGAATGCGGTTGAGACCGACTTTTCAATTATACTGTTGGGATTTCGTGAACACTTGATGACCGGTTTTGATATAGCGCGGGGAATCGGCGGTGCCGGATTCTGGCTTGAAGCGGCTTACGTTTACGCCAACGTATTCAACAATGAAAACGGGGAAACAGAAAACTATCTCCGTGCGTCAATAGGGCTGGATTACAGTTTTAGTGGGGTGGCTTACGGGTTTATCGAATACCATTTGAGCGGCGCAGGTGCAGGGGAGCCGGAAGATTATCTTGACAACCTGAGCCAACCGGCGTACACCGATGGGGCGGTCTACCTCATGGGCAGACACTACTTTGTCCCCGGATTAACCTGCCAAATCACACCGCTCATCTCGTTGAGTGGTGTCGTGCTAGCGAACATCTCCGACCCCTCGGTGTTCCCCTCTCTCCAGATTGAATACAACTTCGCACAGGACATCTATCTCTCCGCCGGTGGGTTCATCGGGATCGGCAAACGCCCTGAAACTGAGGACGAAGAAACACAATTCAGGTCAGAGTTTGGCGGATATCCAACCCTCTTTTTTTCATCGTTCCGGATCTATTTCTGAGTCGAGGGATCTCGAACGAATCAGGGTACTGTGTTTTTTAGGCTTCTCCCTGCCAACGGATGCTCTTGTAGGGCGAAACCAGAGGGGCTTCCGGCGGCGGAGAGACCAGTTCTCCATCTACCACCCAGCCGCAATCCCGCGCTGCCAGTTCCTCAATCAAGTATCCTTTCCAATTGGCAACTTCAGCCTGATATTCTGGATCGTCAATCCGGTTATGGCACTCTCCTGGATCTTCTTCAAGATTAAAAAACTGTAGCTCATCAATGCGCGGCAACCAGATCAGCTTCCGTTTTCCGTCGGTAACGTACTGCATCTCCTGTTCATGAGAATAACAGGTGCAATGTTCACCGTGAATGTAAGGACGCCAATTCGGTTCGGGTTGCTGTGTTAGCGGGACGACGCTCTGCCCATCAACAGTTTTCGGAATATCTACGCCAGTCGCATCTAAGATAGTTGGCATAATGTCGCGCAGTTCGACTACCTCATCGGCTACTTTGCGGGAGGCTGCGGTGCCACGGGTCGGTGGGGTGACGATGAAAGGGATGCGAGCACTGCCTTCGTAGGCGTAGGTTTTGCGCCATAGGTTATGGTCGCCAAGCATTTCGCCATGGTCGGAGGTAAAGACAAACCATGTATCTGCAAAAGTGTCCTGTTGATGCCGCCGAAACCAGTTCATCAACCGACCAATCTGGGTATCGATAAAGGAGATTTCACCATAGTAGCCAGACCGGGCGCGATGAATTCGTCTGTCCGAATGTTTTCCGCGCCATGCGTTGGGATCTACCGCGACTTCTGGCCTGTCGTGACAGGTTGCCCAATCGCCGACGGACGGGGGAGGGGTTGTGCCGTTATGATACATCTCAAAATAGGGCGCGGGAGGTACGAAGGGAGAGTGTGGTCGAGCGAAGGAGATATTGAGAAAAAAAGGACGTTCCCGGTCCCGTTGGGAAAGGAAATGAATCGCCCGGTTCATCGTCCATGATGTCGGATGTAGGTACTCCTCGGTGTGCCAAGGACGGGAAACCCAAGAGTTCCAATCAACACCGTGATCATCGGGCGTGATGTCTCGCCGTTTTTCCGTATCAAACCATGTGCGGTATTCATCCTTCAGACCATGGCGCAACATCCGTCCGGATTCGTCAAACTCTTGGCTTTCAAAACCCATCTTGGCGCGTTGGGGGGTGAAGTGCCCTTTTCCGACGAGATGCGTCCGATAGCCGGCGGTGGTCAATTCGCCCGCCAATGTGTGTGGAAAATCATTAGGAATCGGTCCCTGTCCGCCACCCATACCGAGGATACCGGTATGCCATTGGTTCATCCCCGTCATAAGTGTTGCCCGCGCCGGAATGCAGGAGGGGGAGGCGGTGTAAGCATGTCGAAACCGGGTGCCGCGGGCGGCGAGGTAATCGAGATTCGGTGTCTCAATAAAGGTATTGCCGTCAGCACCTATGCAATCACCGCGCATCTGATCTACCATGATGAAAACGACATTAGGTCGGTTCATAAAGCACTCCTTTTATCGCTTAGTCTGAATGGTTTTCCAGCCTTGTGTTGATAACATTGTTGTAAATTGAGCCGAAGGTGTACCGAAATCCGATGCGCCCTTCGTGCTCGAATGTTGTGGCGAGCTCCCGCCGTCTCAGAATAACTTCTTGCAGCGATGCACCTCTCTTCGGCAGATACAGCTGATCATGAATCTGCTCAACGTCCAATTCCGCTATAAACTCCAGCCCTTTGAAAAGGCGGATTGAGACCTCGCCGCCTAGGTCAATCCGATATTTACTGAAATCGTGGAAAAAGTGAGAGAATTCTGCCTCTAGTTCGACTTCGCCCCATCGTTGTGTCAGTTCCAATGTTGCAAGAAGCGATTCTGATAGGAGTCGTTCTGAGAGTTTGTCGAAGATGGTTTCCTCGGTGTATTTTACTGATTCAAACCCAATACCGTAGGCAATCGTCAGTTGTTTTCGATCAGCGTGTTCATATCGAAACAGGCTGTATTCGATCGCAGACATCAGTTGAATTTGCCGGTCTATATTCTCGCGTGTCGTGGCTGATGCCCCAGTGAACACGCCAGCTGACCAGTGGGGGGTGATACTACGCACGACATGTGCCCTCAATTCCCCTTCATTGGAGATACTCTTGATGCTATCATCGTCACCGGAAAAATTGTCTTCGTCGTAATCGAGTTCAAACTCGGTTTCGATTTTCCACATCTTAGTAACTCGCTTGGCGGACAGATCTACATCCAACGAATACTCACTGGTCTGTGATTCTCGCTCGAACTCTCCGGCTGTGCCAATGCGAAAGATCCAATTGTTCCAGGGATCGTCAGGTTGGCTCACAGCCTGTGGTGCTGACGCTGCTTTGTAATCAATAGAAATCTGGGGTGCGAGAGGTGTCTGTACAATATAGGGCATCAGTCCAAATTGGATGGTTTTCACAAGCCCATGCCTCTCGACATCTTCGGTGTCGTCGTGTTGCGAAATATACTTCAGTTTCCCATCCTGTCCTGCAAACGTTCCCTGACCGATAAACTGTAGCCGAAATTCTTGACCACCGCTGCCGGTCCGTTGGTCAGTAACGAGTATATGCACCTGTGCCAAGCGGCGATCACGAACGTAATGGACGAAAGGAATCTCCCTTCGAAGAAAGTCAAAGTCACATTCGTCACAATCAACGAACACCTTCAGGGTGGGATCCAGTGAAACCTTGGATGCCTCCGTTATACCAACGATTAGAACACACAATATCATACAAATGGGTAACTGAAGATAAGGCGCACCTTTTCTGACGTTGAAAAAAAGAGATGGTGGTAGTTTTGACATAGAGCTATTCCCCATCAAGTGGGCGGTTGAGTCAATGGAAAAGCACTGACCGGCACAACAGCAGTATGCACGGCCCCATCGGGAAATTCGACGACTATCTTTTTAGATTGAATTGGCTACCCCAATATAATCAACGCATTCGTGAGGGATGTCAAGCAGATTTTCGATTGTTGGACACATTTTTAAGGAAATTCCGCAATCGGGGCATAGGGCAAGGGTTTGACGGATTCGTATGGAATGTGCTAGCGGGAAAATGATACAATAACCGGGGTTGCCACCTTTTTGAAGAATGAACAAAATCATAACTTGAGCCAACCAAATGTTCGCACGAAATTGGGGACTATCAGAAGCAAGGGAGGATTATATGATAGACAAGGGAACTGCCTATCTGTTTATTGACGATGCACACATAGAAAGCCTTGAGGGTGCTACAAAGGGCGTCGTTCCGGCGCAGGAAGTGTCCGATCAGCCACTGATTGAGAAAGACGAACCTTGGGAGGAGGAGTGGAGCATCGGCAGCTACATCAATATCATCTACGACGAAGAAGAAAATCTCTTCAAGATGTGGTATGGCGTGGGACGAGAATTAAGTGATGCTCGCGGTGAACAGGCCGACGGACTTGCCTATGCCGTTTCGCAGGACGGCTACCATTGGGAAAAGCCCATCCTCAACCTCGTCGAGGACGGTGGGAGCAAGGCGAATAACCTTGTTTTTCCAATGTTCAGGTGGGGAGCGGGGACGGGTGTCATGAAGGACCCCATTGAGTTAGACCCCGCCAAGCGATACAAAATGCTCTTTATGTTCCAGAGCGCGTCAATGAGATTTGCCGGGATTGTGCAACCGGTTTGTGTCGCGTACTCGTCCGACGGGATTCATTGGAATGTGCCCAAAAACTGGCTTAATCCAGTCATTCCAGAGGGATCGGACACGCAATTGAACGCTTACTGGGATCCAAAGTTCCATAAATACGTTGTCTACCTTCGCGGACGGCCGAATGTCCGGATTATTTGTATGTCTGAGAGCGATGATTTTGAAAGTTGGACACCGCGCGAGATTATTGTCCAACCCGATGCACAAGATCCTCCGCAGGACCACGAGTTTTACGGTATGAGTTCGCTGGCGTATCGCGATTTTCGGATCGGATTCCTGTCCGTGTTTCACACGCTCAACGAGGGATGGATTGCCCAGAATCAGATTGAACCGTGGATGCCCGAATGGATGAACCAGATGGACGTTCAACTAACCTACTCGAAGGACGGTCGGACTTGGCATCGAGCGGGTGAGCGTGAGCGGATTTTGGTCTGCGGTCCCCGTGGCAGTTTTGACTCCGGCTGTGTTTACCCGCCACATGCTCCCTTTGTGCGTGGCGAGGAGATCTGGGTCTATTATGGCGGTTCAAACGACCTGCACGGGGAGCCGCCTCGCCATGGTGAACCGACCCGTCGAGGGATAAGTCTGGCAAAGATTCAAAAGGACCGGTTGGTCTGTCTAAGAGCGGAGGAGGAAGGCCTTGTGACCACGACACCTCTCAGCATCAAACCGGATTCGTTGTGGATAAACGCTGATACTACGGAAGGTTCATTGCAGGTGGAACTAGTAGATCCTTTTGACCGGGCGATTTCTGGTTTCTCCAAAGATGACTGTGTGCCGTTCACCGGCGATGAAACGGAGTATCGGGTGAGATGGAAGGGTGACCAAGATGCAGGAACGGACACCGGCACCGGCGGTCTTGAGGATAAGATGGTTTCCCAAGCGGCAGGAACTTTCAAAGTCAGGGTCTACCTCAATAACGCCAAGCTCTTCGCGCTTTATTCGGATACTGCCTAAATTGTTCCTATGGGTCAGTCAGTGATTGTAACTCAAGTTGTTACTTATAGAGTGGGTCGCAGCTTTTAGGTCAATGGAAGGCAAAGCGAAAAAATCACCGCTCGCAGTGGATTGCCAAATCCACTGCACACGTACGAAGATGGCTTGGATATGTCTATCCAAGCCGAGCAGGTTTGATAAGTGCCAGCTTAAGTGATTGTAACTTCCCTGCCCTTTTCGGCTGCCTCGTACAGCGCGTCCATCACCCGCTGCACATCAAGCATTTCACTGAACCGAACCATGGGCAAGCGGTTTTCTATAACGCTCTGACAGAAGTCTTGATAGATGCTGCCGAACTGGCTTGTCTCGCCGACACAGGGTGTGGCGTCTACAATGCTATCGCCTTCCTCTAGCGCAACTCGCAGAGGTCTTAGACTAGCAGTTCCCCAGTCCCCCAAGATTTCAGCACCACTGGGACGGGAACGCGGGTGCATCATCCAGTTGCTTTCCACCGTCATCGTTGCACCGTCTGCAAAGTGTACCAGACCGACATTGAAGTCTTCGATGTCGCAGTCCCTCACCGATCCCTGCCATGTAATGAGCGGAGTTTTCATCCGGCGCACTTTCTGATAGCTCGCTGCCGAGGCGCGCACCGGTTTGGGATTACCCAACGCCCAGAGGGTCGCGTCGAGCAGATGGACGGTTGTATGGAAAAGCACACCCCCTCCCGCTAGGTGACGCTTGTACATGGTGGGGGTGCCGGGGATGTGCATCACATGTCCGTGCCAGAGCCGCGTATGGTAAACGTTGCCCAGTTTCCCTTCAGCGAGGAATTGACGCAACGCTTGCACTTCAGGATCGGAACGGTTCTGCAAGCCCATTGACATTAGTTTGCCGCAACGCCTAGCCGCAGCGACCATCTCCTCTGCTTCGGCGAGATTCATCGCCAACGGTTTGGAAACCAGCACATTGGCACCCGCTTCAAAGGCATCCACCGCCGCATCTCGGTTGGCTGCTGGCGGCAGGGCGAGACTGACGATGTCTAGCGCATGATGCCCAAGCATTTCGCGGTAATCGGTGTAATGATATGGGGCACCAAATTCGACCGCTGCCTCTCGTACCCTATCAGCGTCCAAGTCTGTGATGGCAATGATCTCCGCTTCGGGAATCTCCGCGTAGTTCTGGAGGTGACCACGTCCATGCGCCCCACAGCCAATTATACCGATTTTGAGTCGATTCATATCCTGCCTTCCAAAGACGAAATTCAGCAATAGGTTGACGGATCAGAGTGTCCGGCGTACTTTCTCAGCATCACTGAACAGAATCTCACGGACAGCGTTGGTCGCCTTCTCATGAAACTGAACCGCAGCAGGATCCATGTCCTTGGTTGGGCGCGGGGGCTCCTTAAAGTGACCGAACCGATCGGTGCCACGAACAAGTGCTGCGCTGTCCCATTCACCGATGGTCTGCTTGGTGCGGGTGGGCATGTAGTGCATCGAAAGACCAATACGCCGATCCTTTGACTGGTTGGGCCCCGACGCATGCGCTAACCGTACATTGTGAAGCGAAATTTCACCCGGCTGTAGTGGCATTGCCACAGCTTTGGCTTCATCAACCTTCACCGCGACCTCCTGCCCACGGGTCAAGAGGTTGTGCTGCTTATACTCATCCGTGTGAGGCAGGAGATCGCCTTTGTGACTGCCCGGTAGAACCCGCATACAGCCGGTTTCGAGCGTTGCCGGTGAAAGTGCCAACCATACGCTGACCAAGTTGTCAGTATCAAGCCCCCAATAACGCAGGTCCTGATGCCACGAAACGAAAGTCTCACTGAGCGGTTCCTTGATCCAGAAGAACGTGTTCCAGCAAAGGATATCGGGACCGATTAAATCCTCGACCGCATCAAGAATCTTCTCATAGCGCATTAGACCGTCAACCCATGTGAAAAGCAGATGGGACTTGCTCCGCTGTGCTCCCTCAATGGGGCTGCCTTGAGTAGATTCAAATTTCTCCAGACGTGCTCGGTTGGCTGCCACCTGTTCGTCGTCTAGTATCCTAACCGGGAAATAGTATCCCTCCCGATTGTATTGTGCGATAGCATTTTCATTCAGAAGTTTCAACATTTGAACCTCCTCTAGAGTCGCTAACTGCCGGCTGGAATCTTAATCGAATCTAAGTGCCTAATCTTGTAGTAGATGCCGCAAACTCTCTCAACTGCTGCTTCTTGAGTTCCCCTTTACTCGCACAGGTCCAGTGAACAATTCTTCAGGCAGAAAACTTGTTCTCTCGGTGGCATGCCTGTATTCAAAGCCATCCGCTGTGACGACGCCCATCGCGGTAAAGTATTTGGACTCGCCGCTCGTTCCGCTCTTATTCCCCCCGCTATGACTCCGCAGCCAATCAGGGTCAATGACCTGTTCCCCCTTCCAGATGCCACCCGCTGCGTTCAGGTGACTAAACCGGGCGAGGTCCGATGCACTGATGACAACCCATCCGGGACCGCTGCGGACGGGGTTCCCGTTAATCTCATAGGGTGGGTCGAGATAGGTGTACGAATCTGGAATCTTAGGATACAAATATTTCTGGTCTTTGACATAGCCGCCGGTGAGCCAATCCCATCGCTCTGCAGGAATCCCTATCAGGTCAAAGAGCCGTTCCTGAATAATATTCTTCAGGTCATCTCCCCAGACGTAGGTAAGTGCTTGGCTTAAACGCCAGAATCCAGCACTACTATAGAGACCGACTGTGCCCGGCTCGGCGTGGGAGTAGAGATCATAGAAAGGATCGCCGCTCCATTTAGACCATTCGGGAACGCCCGGTATAACATTCGCTGCCTCAAGTCCTGTAACCTTCTCCCTCCAACGAATCCCCAACTCCATCGGGAATCCCCCGTAGTGAAGGGATTCATGCTTAGATCCAATGATATGTCTCCACGTCAACTGCTTATGATGACCTTCTGTCAAATACTTGTGTGAATGGGAGAGTTCACCCTCGCCGGTCCAGTATTTGTTGATCGGCTCGTCGGGATCGATGCGTCCATCGGCAACTGCGAAACCGAGGATCGCCCACATAAAAGCCTTTCCAACGGAGGCGGTTTGATGGCGATAGTGCCGATCTCCCCAAGCGTGGATTAAATAACCACCACGAGCAATCACGGCACCGTACTTGTTGCCGGAGTGATCCTCTCCGCCGAAAGATGCTCCCTTGCACTCAATACCTGCTATGAAGGCTCCAAATTTTTCAGGATCGAGCCCCGCTTCCTCTACTGTGATCTGAACCCAGTCATCTTCAGGAAACGTCACCCAATCGGGAAGTTCAATAGTCATGATGCCCCCTTCCTCAATAACTCATGAACAAATTGTTTTCACGCATCACGTTTCACTCTCTGTGTACAATGTCTTACCCGCACCGTTATTTAGTTATTCGCTTGACACTAATTTTGTCTTAGTATATCCTGTTGGCGTTCACAACTCAATTGAAAAAGGAGAAAAGCGGCTGAGCCCTTAAATCTGAATTTTGAGGTTTACGCCGCGCAATTGCCATGAAATTACTTATCACTATGCCATGGTCCCAAGATCGGATCGAAGATGCACAGAAAACCTTTCCCCAAGTACAGTTCACCGTTGCTGCTGACCAAGATGATATTCTGCGCGAAATTGTCGATGCTGAGGCTGTTTTCGGTGCAATCAATGGGGAAGCATTTCTAGCAGCCAAACAGTTGAAGTGGATTCAAAATACGGGTGCCGGGGTAGAAAGATTGGCGCGAATTTCTGAGATAGCAGAGAGCGATGTCACTGTTACCAACACTCGGGGTTCTCACGCTGCCACAATCGCCGAGCACGCTTTTGGATTGTTGATTAGCCTTACACGCCAATTACCAAGTCTTTTAGACGCACAACGCGAACACAACTGGACACGTCCATTCAGCGGGCCTCAGGTCGGATTGACCGGTTTGACGCTGGGAGTGGTTGGCATGGGCAATATCGGTCGTGCCATTGCTAAGCGCGGCCACGGCTTTGATATGGAGGTCATTGGGGTTGACATCAACGAAGTGCCCAAGCCCGATTTTGTGGCTGAACTGAGTTTGTTGGATGGACTCGACGATCTGATGCAGCGTTCAGATGTCGTGGCAGTTGCAGCCCCAATCACACCAGAAACCGCAGGGATGCTCGGTCCTGAACAGCTTAGACTCATGAAGCCGACGGCCTACCTGATAGTTGTGTCGCGGGGAGGTATTATAGACGAAGATACACTCATGCAGATGTTGAACGGTGGGCAACTTGCCGGTGCTGGATTGGACGTTACAGCAACAGAACCGCTGCCCCAAGACAGTCCGCTCTGGGATACGCCGAACTTGCTGGTGACCCCACACTGCTCTGGCAGCTCCTCCTATACCTCTGCTGCGGGCAAAGCCATCTTTTATGAGAATTTACGGCGATACCTCGCCAAAGAACCGCTCACAAATCTAGTAGACCTGAAGCGGGGATTCTAATCCAAACCTTCAGGAGTAACTAAGAAGAGGTCTTACCGAAAAGCCTCACCGGGAAATGTGCCCCAAGGGACCGGGCTCGCCTCGCCCTCATAGACCGGCAGGAATGGTTCCGTGATGTGTCGCGTCTGTTCAACCCAGTCAGCCCATTCAGATCTGCTTGTGATGTGGTCGCGGATCAACGCCTTGACTTCGCCGGGCATGTCGTCATAGGCGGGCCAATACCAGATCGTGAGTACTGTGCGTCGCTGGTCGGTTTGGTTGGCACGGGCGGAATGCAACAGACGCGAATCGCCGATGACAACATCGCCAGCGCGAACTGGTACATTAACCTCACCTTCAACCTGTTGGAAAGCGAGATGATCCATGTCGGTTGCGCGGATTACGGTGTCGTCGTCCCTCGCTCGCATATCGTGCAGCGCGTGGCGTTTCAAGTGAGAGCCGGGAATCAAGCGCAAACAGCCGTTGTGTATATTCGTGTCGACTAAATAGTACATAAGAAAGTACTGCTGTGGTTGATTGGTATAGCTGATGGGGTGTCCCCACAACACGCCATCTTGGTGCCAGTATAACGGTGGACTGTGCGGAGGCTTGCTGATAACAAAGCCGCTCCAGAATTTAGGGGAGTCAAATCCCAACTCGGTGAAAACCGCCATCGCACCCGGATCAATGAGGATTTCGGTGAAGGTTGGATGGGGGCAAGTCCAGTAGGGTATGATGCACCCCTGTGAACGGTGCTGCTCAAAGTGTTCCTCATCCTGTTGTGTAATCATCCATTCGCTCATGGCATTTAGTTTCGCTACCATCTCCGGTGCTATCACGTTTTCAAAGATGCAGAAACCATCGCGCATGAGTTGATTTCGCTTTTCCTTAGCGACAATTGGCATGGGTGTTCCTCCTTTCGCGTTAGCAAATTCTATCTGAATTTATTGGGGTTTCATAACGCCTTTCCTAGCGGTCGCTTCGTTCGTATGGTAGTTCCAGCCGCGCAGCACCAAATTCTCACTAAACTGATAGATGTCCTCCTTCCGATCCTTGCCGGAAAACATCCTCGCAATGACTACCTTTCTTGGTTTCTCAGAGCCGTTGGACTTTGAACCGTGTACAATAAAGTAATCGAAGAAGGTAACATCACCGGGCTCCGCTTCAATCGCCGTGGCACCTTCAAATGGAAACTTTTCGTGAAACTCAGGGTCAACCGCCTTTGAACTCTCCATCCGCCCCTGTTTGTGTGATCCGGGATAGACCCTTAGACAGCCTGTTTCTTCCGTCGCTTCGCTGACGTGAATCATTCCGGCGATCATGGTGTTCTGCTGGGTTGGCAGGTAACTCCAGTCTTGGTGCATCTTGAAGGGGGTGTCTGCGGTCGTCCTTCGCTTCTCAAAGAGTGTCGAGTGATTGAGAACGATATCAGGACCGATGAATTGTTCAGCGATGTCGAGGAACCCATTGTGAAGTAGGGCTGTCAGCCATAGGCTAGAATACTGCTGCACATTGCGCGTAGAGATGACGCCGTTATGGTTTGGATCGTCTTCACTGGGTTTTTCGAGTTGTCGCATAATCCGATCGAACTCGTTCTCAAGTGAGCCTATCTCATCCGCTGAGAAAACGCCCTTTGCCAAGTAGTAGCCGTTCTCATCGAAAAAGGTTTGGATTTTGCTCATGGTCGAAATCTCCTTGTAGACAAAATCTAAATCCCTAAATTTTCTCCCAATTAATAGATTCTTGCGTCCACCTTGGAAGAGTGGTAATATATCCCTGCTGTGGGCAGCTGTGACCAGATAGAATACGCCTGAGTCGGGACATCGCGCTAGCACACGCTGACACGGTTAGCCGGGAATTCTTTGGTTCAAAACGCAATTATACATAGGGTCGGTCACACGGTCAAGTGAAAACGGAAAAGCGGTCCGGGCATCAACTGAGGGCAACCGGTCTTACATCCACTCATCCCAAATGGCTTGGATATGTCTATCCAAGCCGAGCGTGAGTAGTAAATAGAACGCAAAACAAAACAGTAAACAGAACATTCAAAATGAATTGGTAACAACTTAGGTGAAGCAGAATCCCTGAAAGGAGAACCGATGAAAGGAATTATTAGAACCGGTGACGGGGGGCCGGAGGTCTTGAAATTAGCGGAAGTTCCTGCCCCCACCCCTGGACCCACACAGCTGTTGATTGACGTAAAAGCAACCGCACTCAATCGAGCGGATACCATGCAGCGACAAGGTAGCTATCCACCCCCGCCCGGCGAATCAGAGCTGCTCGGCTTGGAGCTCGCCGGGGTTGTTGCATCGTGGGGGGATGAAGTGGAAGGCTTTGAGCGAGGTGATCGCGTGTTCGGTCTGGTCGGCGGCGGTGCTTACGCGGAGCAGGCGGTTATCGACTATCGTATGGCAATGCCAATTCCTGACGATTGGAGTTTTGAGAAAGCGGCGGCGGTCACGGAGGTCTTCTTTACTGCCAATGAAACCCTCTTTACCCTCGGCGGTTTGCGCGCTGGGGAATCAGTGCTCATTCATGCCGGCGGCAGTGGTGTGGGAACAGCGGGAACGCAGATGGCGCATCAGGCGGGTGCTCGCGTCTTTATCACCGCTGGTTCAGCGGAGAAAATCGAGAGAAGCAAGCAGCTCGGTTGTACGGAAGGCATCAACTATAAAGAACAGGACTTCGCAGCAGAGATTATGCGACTGACAGACGGGGAAGGTGTAGAGCTAGTTCAGGACTTCATTGGCGCGCCGTACTTGGAACGCAATCTCTCAATTCTCAAGACGCGAGGTCGCTTGGTTATGGTCGGGCTGATGGGTGGTGCCGCCGCAGAACTTAATTTGGGCCAAATCATGCGGAAACGGTTACAGGTCTTCGGATCGGTGATGCGTCCGCAGTCGATTGAAGAGAAGATTGGGATTACGCAGCGTTTTGTCGATCGATGGCTGCCCCTGCTCAAAGAAGGAAAAATTCAACCGATTATTGATTGTGTGATGCCCCTATCTCAAGCCCGCGAAGCACACGAATATATGGAGGCGAATCGGAATTTTGGGAAAATTATTCTGAAGGTGGGTTGACACAGTGAATTGCAGTGTCGCATAAGTGAGGGCGCGACATCATTCAATGACGCTGGATTGGGATTATGCGAACCGTTGCTGAGAATGTCTCATCCGGCGACAGGACAATCACCCCGGCAGGTATGCCTTTCGCTTCTAAGTTGATAGCGTCTGTCGGACAGGTATACGGTTCAAAACAGATAGAGGATCGTCCCGGCGGCGCATAGACAACCAATTCCCTGAATTGGGCATCCGATTCCAAAATCATGCCGCGTCCTGTATCTCGGTTGTCGATGATACAACGACTGATGCCATCTGTCAGTTGAACGTCCGTGAAAACGTGATCCAATTCCGTCTTGGCAAACGGTTGCCCATTTCGCAGATCCAACGCACCGGAGACCGGGAACGTCTTTCCAGTTGGCACGAGTGCCTCGTCAAGTTCCCAATATTTCGCTACGGGGACGGTAATCATCGCTTGCATTGCATCCGAGTCAGGAGCGAGAAGTGTGTGAAAATAGGGGTGGATGCCGAACCCCATCGGCATATTGCGTTCACCTGTATTGGTGATTGAAATATCCATTTTCAGACACAGTGTTGGTGTGTCAGTGCACGAATCGGGTGTGCCATTTGTCGGGCTAACTGGGCCTAGGGTATAGGTAATCTGAATCTTAAAAGGGAACGGATATTGCCGACCGACATCTGGAAAATCGCGAGTGTCAAGTGAGCAGACCAATATCGCGCCATCTTTGCCGGCGATGCAGCTTTCAACCTGATACGGTTGATTGAGTAGCAGTCCATGGATAGAGGTTGGGGATTCGGGCGATTTGTCAAATTGGTAGGTTTCGCCTTCAAACGTAAACGTGCCGCCCCGGATGCGGTTTGGGAACGGACACAGAATCGGATTGCCGTAGGCGGTAGGGCGTTCTTTTAACGTTGCGAGATCCGGCGGCGATTCTATCACATCCATCCATCTATTGCCATCAGCGACCTTGAAAGTGTAGCAGTTATTTCCAAGCTCCGGCACAATTTCAGCAGCGGCGAGCCAATCCGATGGCTTGACATTCGGATTCTCATTAAAGGTTTTAATGTCTGTCGGCGGCGACCCCAAAGGGTTCATGTAGGCACTGAGGTGGTAAACTCGAAAATCGTCAACGGTTCTGTAACCTGCTGTATAGCTTAGATGCTCCATAGTGTCACCTGTATCTGCTTGTGCTGGAGTCACGAAGATGAGAAGGCAGAAGATTAGATAAAACGCTGTCCATTATTCAGGACGCAACATCAACTTTACTCCCTCCCGCTTCTCAAAGAGATCGAATGCCTCCTGCCATTCGGAGATGTGCATCTCATGGGTGATTAACGCCTTCGTAGAAACCATGCCATGTTCCATCAGTTTGAGTGCACGCTCCCATGCGGTTTTTTTCTGTGAGATGAATCCTGTCACCTGAAGTTCCTTAAAGGCAATCTGTTCAAAATCGATGTTGATCGGATTGCCGAACAAACCCATCTGCGTGTACTTCCCACGCTTGCGAGTCAGTTCGATGCCTAGCGGTGCTGCCGGTGCTGCCCCTGAGCATTCCAAGACAACATCGGCACCGTAGCCGCCGGTATGTGCCTTGATGATTTCCACCGTATCTTCCTTTTCAACGTCTATCGTTAGGTCTGCACCGAGTTCAGCCGCACGTTTGAGCCGATTTGCATCAACGGAGGTGCCGCACACGGCGACAATCCCCCCTTCAGCCTTCGCCATTTGCAAACTGAGCAGTCCAATAGTCCCTGGTCCAGTGATCGCGACAAAGTCGCCGGCAGAGACCTTCGTCTGCTCGATTACACCATGAACGCAGCAAGCGACCGGTTCTGTCAATGATCCGGAGGTCAAGTCTACGTTGTCGGGCAGCTTGTGTAAGCCGTGTTCGGGAGTGGTGCAATATTTTGCGAACGCCCCATTATGCCAGTAGCCGATAATCTCCCGGTGATTGCACAGATTATAAAATCCTGAACGGCAATAGTCGCACCGTCCACAGATCGAAAAAGTGGGCTCAACGGTCACACGATCTCCGACTATGACGCGGCTAATTTCCGAGCCACACTCGATAATCGTACCGCTGAATTCGTGACCGATGACAACCGGCGGACGCATCGGGAGGTTGATGTGATCGTGATGGATGTGCAGATCAGACCCACAAATCCCCGCACTGTGCACCTCGATGAGAACTTCGTTGGCGTTAGGCTTCCGAACATCAACATCACGGAGTTCGGTGAATCCGTCACCGCGCTGATATTTGACGACACCTTTCATCAGGATAACTCCTTTTATGTTTTCCGATAGATCACCGGACAGTGTGTGGGTGTATCGATGAATGCCGTTAACCCTCGTCTGAGATTGTCAACCGGTTTGGACTTTTCCGTGCGTAAATGGACTGCAAAACTCCGCCGTGGTTTCCCTGAGAGATTGGGCCCGCTGCCATGATAGGCGAGGTTATCATGGAAACTAATGCCACCGGGACGAAGAATGGCGGGGACCTCTTCCCAGCCTTCACCATCTGGCACCTCGATTTCTTCGCGCTGCGCTTCGTGGTCTTGTCCATAGAAATCACTGTGGTCAAGCAATCCCCATTTGTGCGAACCGCGAACAAATTTCATGGGACCGGCTGCCGGGGTAACATCACTGAGTGCAACCCACGCTGTGAGGAGTTCGCTGCCTGCCTCCCACGCTTGCCAGTAGTGGCGGTCTTGATGCCAGCCAATATTCGTGGGCACAATTCCGTCTGGATCCACGGGGGGCTTGTAGAGGAGTTGTACCCACCACACCTGCACCATCTCAGCACCTGTAATCTCAGCTGCCAGTTTTCCGATCGATGACTGACTGACCAACTCCATGATCGCACGGTTCGCAATCTGAGACATCTCTATCTTGCATAACTTCTTGGGATCGTCACCGGGGCTCCAAGCCGACGAACGCGGAGGGGTGCCCGTCTCGTATTCTCCGCTCGTACCGCATCCATGCCTTCGATGGCACGTTGAATTACTGCTTTATCAATGATCGGCTCCGGGAAAAGGTAGAACCCATCCGCCTCGTATTTCGCACGTGCCTGAGAGGATTTTGGTGTTTGCATCAAGATCTCCTTCCTACTCACGATAAGCGAATTGACTTGAACGACTCAATTTGGGCGGTAATGGCGCGCTCTGTTGGTAGACGCTCGGCACTTGATGCACCGTAGAATCCGACGACTCCGGTTGTGTTGTCAAGGATATACTGGGCATCTTCTGGTTCGGCGATGGGACCACCGTGACAAATGACCAAGATTTCGGGGTTGACCGACTTCGCTGCATCGTGGATGGCTTGCACCTGTTTGGCGGATTCTTCAAGCGTCAACGCAGTCTTCGCACCAATGCTCCCCTTCGTCGTCAGTCCCATGTGGGCGACAAGGATATCCGCGCCGGCATCTGCCATCTGTTCCGCCTCCGCCTCGTTAAAGGCGTAGGGTGTTGTCAACATGCCGAGATTGTGGGCGGTGCGGATCATCTCCACCTCTGGTCCATAACCCATCCCTGTCTCTTCCAGATTTTGTCGAAATGTGCTATCAATTAAGCCTACAGTCGGGAAATTCTGTACTCCAGAGAAGCCGATAGCATCGATCTGTTTCAGGAATACGTCCATCAAGCGAAACGGGTCTGTCCCGCAGACGCCTGCAAGTACGGGTATATTTTGAACAACCGGCAGCACTTCGCTTGCCATTTCAACAACGATTTGGTTTGCATCGCCGTAGGGCATCATCCCTGCAAGCGATCCTCGACCCGCCATGCGAAAACGTCCTGAGTTATAAATCACGATGAGATCTACACCGCCAGCCTCCTCACACTTGGCAGAGATACCGGTTCCTGCGCCTGCACCGATAATCGGTTTACCCGCCTCAAGGTTTGCCCGCAATCCGCTTAAAATATCCTCACGTTTGAACTTCATTTGCACCTCCAAATCCATTTAGGATAAATCGCCTAGCGATCTATCTAGCGAACCCTTTTAAATTAAGCCGTGCGAAGGTTTCAAACTTTCGCACGGATCGATACGCTACACCGGAAAAACCAGTTTCTGATCAAAGAAGACCTGACTCACGGAACGTCGTTGATGAATCCTCAGGATCGCCTCGGCGAGAAGTGGGGCAATGGACAGCACCTTAATTTTACTGCCGATCCGTTTCTCAGCGGGGACGGGAATTGTATTGGTGACAACAACCTCCTGAATTGAAGGGCGATTCAGACGTTGCAAAGCAGGACCAACAAGCACCGGATGCGTAATGCTAAGGTACGCTGGCTTGGCACCCGCTTCGACAATAGCATCCGCCTGTTGATAGATGCTCCCACTTGTTACGAGGTCGTCAATAATAATTGGGGTTTTGTCCACAACGTCACCGATGATTTCAGTCACGATCTTTACCTCTCTCCCACCAGTCCCGCTTCGCCGTTTGTGCATGATTGCCAACGGCATGCCAAGCATATCGACATACTTATCCGCCAGTTTCGCCCGACCGACATCGGGAGACACGATTACGCCATCTTCAATCTGCTTCTCCCTAAAATAATCTGCTAGTGTCGGCAGTGCTGTCAGATGATCAGCGGGGATATCAAAGAAACCTTGGATCTGTGCGGCGTGCAGATCCACGGCGACAACTCGATTCGCGCCCGCCGTTGTTAGCAGGTTCGCTACTAGTTTCGCACTAATCGGCTCTCGCCCTGTCGATTTATGGTCTTGTCGTGCATAGCCGAAATAGGGGATAACAGCGGTAATTTGCTGGGCAGAAGCACGTTTCAACGCGTCAATGATGACCAACAACTCCATCAGATTATCGTTGGTCGGTGGGCATGTTGGCTGCACAATATAGATATCAGCCCCCCGGATACTCTCTTCAATTTGGGCGTGGGTTTCATCTCCGGGAAACGTGCTGACTGAAATTTTCCCCAATTCAATCCCTAAAACCGCAGCAATCTCCTTCGCTAATTCCGGGTTGGCGCGCCCAGCAAAAAGCCGGAAATCGTCTCGAACTTCCCCGTTAGTTATTGTGGACATAGCTAAAACCTCCATAAAGCGTAGTGCGTGAAGGATTCGCTAGATAAGGCACCGCACGATTTACCTAGCGGACTTCAAAATGTAAGGTAAATTGCTGATTTCCCATCACCAGCGATTCGTAATTTCCGGCGGGAAAGCACCGGATTCAATCTCAGCAATCAAATCTTGCAGTGCGTTTCTCGCCTGATTTGCCAAATCGATCTCTATCCAATTGTGCGCTATAGCTGATTCAAATTCATCTTCATCTTCAACCTGATAGCTGCCATCCGGTGAAACCCACAGATCCAAAAATAAATCGGTTATTTCAAAATGTGTGTTCGTCCGTTTCATTGGTAGGATGATGTCGCAGTAGTATCCTGTGAAGTGGTCTTCGAGGTTATAGATTTTTCCAATGTCATACCAGAGATTGGCGAAGATAAACCAAACTGCCCGGTAGTTATCCCCAAGGACAGTCACGCCATCAATGACAATTGGGCTGGAAGGCTTGATTCGTTGTGTGGTGACAATAACATCGTCGTCTTCGTAAAGCAGATTTTGTGGAAAGTGGTTTACGCGATCCGGTAGGCGTTTGTAAATCAGTTCAATTATTTCCATTCGCGATCTACCTCTTTCACATTCCGAATGAATGTCCCCACTTTGACTGGATCCTTCCGCCCGGGACTCACCTCGACACCACTACTGACATCAACGCCATAGGGGCGCACTTGTTGGACAGCTGCCCCAACGTTATCAGGATTGAGGCCACCCGCGAGAATAACCTGACCGTACTGTTTCGCTTTTACAGCAAGCCGCCAATCAAACGCTACTCCTGTTCCCCCCATTGCTCCCTTGACATAAGTATCCAGCAGATATCCACTGACACGATAATCGGACAGATGGGAACAACTCGATTCATCTTTGACTCGCACCGCTTTGATGACCCTGCGATTGAGCTCTCGACAGAATTGAGGGGATTCATCACCGTGCAACTGTAGCATGTCCAGATGGCATTCATCGGCGATTGCCTGAATCACCTCTGGGGCTGCGTTGACAAACAGTCCAACCGTTGTGATGAAAGGGGGAAGTTGTTCGATAATCTTTGCAGCAGCTTTTGTATCCTTGAGGTAGCGTGGCGTATCAGGAACAAAATTGAAGCCGAGGGCATCCGCACCCGCATCAATTGTCATCAGTGCATCGTCGATGTTGGTAATCCCACAAATCTTGATCCGAGTCAATTCGTCTCTCCCTTGTATCCACCCTACCGGATAACAATCTCAAATGGCATCACCGTTGCGGCGGGCTCATTGGCAAACAGATGCAGCCAGTAAAAACTCGGCAAAGCATGTTCAATCGGTGTCGGCAATGGAAGGTGAGACGTTATCGGAAGCCGTATGCCCATCTCCATATCCTCTATCAGTGTCTCAAAGAACGTCTTCGGCTTTGGCAGTATGATAATATCAATCTCATCGGTGGGATCTAGTGCAATCTGTTTTTTGGCAATTGCGAGTGCGGTATCGAGTCCACCCAGTTCATCGACGAGCCCAATCTCCTTGGCCTGTTTTCCCGTCCAGATCCGTCCCTGTGCGAGTTGGTGAATCGCCGCTTCGGTTTTGTCCCTGCCCTCAGCAGCTTTTCGGACGAAATCCTGATAGATTGTCTCTAACAATTTCTGCAACCGCTCACGCTCTGTCGGTGTAAAATCGCCATAGTCCGAATAGAGATTCGCATTCTGCCCGCGTGTGATAACCTCTTTTGTCAGCCCAATTTTGTTGTAGAGTCCTTTGAGGTTGAGTTTTCCGCCAAGTACCCCAATAGAGCCAGTAATTGTTCCCGGTTCAGCGACAATCGTGCCCGCAGCCATGGCGATGTAATACCCACCCGATCCGGCAACGTCCGACATTGATACGATAAGGGGTTTTTCCTGTTGCGTCAGCAGCACCTCCCGCCAAATGGCGTCTGATGCGACCGCAGATCCACCGGGACTATCAACCCGCATTATGACCGCTTGAATGTCACTGTCCTCGCGGGCTTCACGGAGTGCTTTTGCCATCACACTAGGGGTAATAACCTGTCCGGTTGTGAATGGACTGGTAGGTGCATCGGACATGATGGGACCGGTAGCGTAAATTAACGCAACCTTCGGTTTGCCCGCCCCGGAGGTTGGCTTCTTTGGCGATGCAAGCATCGAAAAAAGTTTCATGAAACCCGCAAAGCCGGTGAGTTCAGGTGCTTCCGTTGATTTTTTGCCGTATTCCGACACAACTTCGGCTTTTTCCTCCGCACGTTCCTCAATCGATTGCACAAGTTCATCATAGTATTGGATTGCATCAACTAGTTTTGCCTGATATGCTTCTTCGGCGGTAAAAGGTCCCTGATCAATGAGATCCGCAGCCAACGCCGCATCAATTTCACCCCGCCCGTTGGCAATCATTTCAACTTGTTGTGCATAAAGGTCATCGAGAATTGCAGTCATTGCCTCTCTCTGGGCTTCCGACATACTATCTCGCATGAACGGCTCAATCGCTGATTTATACTTACCGACAGCGTACATATCCGCTTTAATGTCTAGTTTATCCAGAAGTCCTCTGTAAAACATCACTTCAGCCCGCAGTCCTGTCAAACCGACCATCCCTGCCGGCATCAACACAATCCGATCTGCGGCGCAGGCGAGCAGGTATTCCACATTACCGCCGCTTTCGAGGTAACTGATGACTTCGATCCCGTCGCTTCGGAGTTGAATAATTTTGTCACGGAGTTCCTGTAGCTTCGCCCAACCGATCCCAAGTCCCTCGATCTTCAGTAAGACGCCGGTGACTTCGCCGTCCTTGCGGATTTTGTCGAGCTGTTTTGTTATGCTTCGGAGGGTTTTGATACTTGGCGAAAATACAAATGTGGGTCTGACCTCTGCAAGTGGTCCCTTGATTGATAATTCAACATACTTTTGCGAAGGTATCTGCTGTGCATTTGACGTTTCGTGTAAGGAGTCGGGGGATACTTCCGGTTCAACTACTTCTTCTTGAGCAAAAGCGGAAGACGAAACTAGGAAGGTGCTGATGACCGTCAGCAGCCAGAATAGCTTTGTCAGTTTCTGCATGGTGCTATCCTTTCTTATATGATACGTGAGATTTGAGCGGGTTCATTTTAACAAATCATGCGGTATGTTTCAACCCCAAATGTATATTTCCCTAGGGTCATTTATGGTAGATTTTAGAATTACTTAGACCCTCCCAATGCACAGCCAACCCCCTAAATCCCCCTTATCAGGGGGACTTTGGAAACTTCGTGAAGGTCGGAGTTATTGTAGATTAGGACTTACGCAGTTGAACGTTCAAAGTCTTGTGCTGCGTTGAACCGCACCCCCTCTAACTCCCCCTTGTAAATGGGGAGAACCCGTAGTTCGGCGATTCATCTCAATGCCCGATGAATCGGGCAACTACAATCTGAAGTGCGTAACTCCTATAGATGTCTACTTATTTCTCTGATTCACCATAATTCTCCCATATTATTGTCCCGATAGATCCTCGATAAATCGGGACAGGCGGGATTCAAAGCAATCTGAATCACGGATAAACACGGATTGACGGATTACACGGATAAAAGACGCCCTCGACAATTGGTATAAAAAAGCGCAATGGACACGCTACTACAAATAGCGGGGCAAGATGCCCCGCCTACAGGGGGGATAGAACGCGATGCTACAAATAGCGGGGCAAGATGCCCCGCCTACAGGGTCGGGATAGAACGTGCTACTACGAACAGCGGGACATAGCCAAAACAGAAAACTAAATGCCCCTATATATTTCCCTTGCTTGCTAACTTGTAGGAAACGCAGATTTGCGTTCTCTACAGTGGACAGAACTCCACCAATCGGCTTGCACTATCAAACCCAGGGGCTCCCACATACTGGACAGCATTTAGATTGATGCTATCTGCATGGGCAAAATGGATGTGACCGCAAAAAACGGCAACAAGATTTTCCGCCCTCACAAGGGTACGCGCAAATTCTAAGGTTGGGGGTAGATTTTCTCCCGTGCCCCATCGATCTCGACTCTCAGGTCCCCATTCTGGGTCTGCGATTAGAATTGGAGCATCGAAGTGCTCTAATGTTGGCTCCCGTAGCGTTGGCAGACTCAAAGGGATATGGGTGAGCAGCACCGTTGGCATCCCGTTTGCCAAATGTGTATCCACAAACGTTCTCTGTTCTTCGTTTACTTGATAAGTGGAATCATCGATTAATAAAAATTGGATGCCACCGATTTCATGTCGGGCATACGCCGCCTGTCCGTGATGCAGCGGTGCCAGTGCACCCCACCACTCCTCCCGCAATTCCCCACGTCCCTCCACGCCGGGGTAATGCCAGTCGTGGTTTCCGGAGGTATACAGCACCGGCACGCCTGCCTTATCAATTGATTTTACGACACTTTCGACACCCGCCTGAGAAGGGAAATGCACTATATCACCTGTCAGCGTAACCAGATCCAGAGAACTCTCTTTGGCTTCTTCCATCAGTTGGTCAAAGATCTGTTCTCTCGATTCAAAACGCTCGCACGCTCCGGTACAAGCCTCTATATGTTCAGCGTCACGGTCGTCAATGAGGGCAATGTGCGAATCGGTGACGTGAAGCATCCGAACCTTTTGATTCAGTCCTTCGATGCAAATCGTTGCCGTTTCATCAGTCCATTTGTGTGTTGCTCGCATGATTGTGCTCCTTATGTGGTAGATTTTAGAATTAATTAGATACTGTGAACGAGCCCCCGATCTATCGGGGGTGGTTGGCAGAGTTACGGCACACGGCGTGTGCCTACTACTTTTAACGTCTATTTATTTTTAGAATTCACCATATTAGGACTTACGCAGTTGAATGCTCAAAATCCTGTAGTTCGGCGATTTATCGCCGCAGTACACAATTTCCAACGCCCGATGAATCGGGCAACTACAGTAAGAACTCTATCAAGGCACCCGTAGGGAACAATGATCCTCCGTTCCGAGAGTTCCAGAGTTGTTCCCTACTGAAGTGCGTAACTCCTATAGGGAAAGTCATTTTTTGTCGGAAAAATGCTTTCTGAACAAGTAAGATTTGCTCTTTTGAGCTAAAGGCGGAAATTGTAGATTTTAGATTGTCATACGCGGCGTTCAATGCGCTCGCTGCCTTAAATCCCAGTTGTCGGTGATGCTTCTCCAGTGCCCATAGGTCATTAGCCAGCGTTAGCCTAGAATTACTTAGCCCACTTTACCGCGTTGTCGCTTTTTGGGTTGGACTCTGGCAGCCTTAGTCCAACTATGTATCTATGAGTGGCAATCAGAAAATTGATAGAGTTATATTCAGTGCATTTGGGTGGATTCATAGTCTGTATTATAACCTATTTTCTGACCAAGTGCGTAACTCCTACATATATAAACGGTTAATTGCTTCCACTATGTCTTGAAAATATATGTTATAGGTATTTTCGACTTTGGCAAATTGATTACAGAAGTTTGAAATCATCTCGAGTGCATCGGAATTGATTCAATTTATCAAATGTTAACAGAACCAAGCCCCTTGAAGCATAAAATAGAAATCATAGTTGCCATTTATCGGTTCAAGTCATATCGCGGGGAACCTAGTTTCGATTTCATCGATCCCCAAATCAACGGTAATTTCCCCATCGGCTCCACCGCCACGACACCGGCTGGCTGCCAAGATGGGTGAGTGTCTTCCACTATAAACTTTAATCCATGTCCGTTAGCCTTCATGATGCCAATCCCCGGTGGGGCACCAATCATCCAAACAGCAATCCGAGTGCCATCCGGCGACCAAGTGGGGTAATCGTGAGACCCGACGGTCAACCGTTTGAGGTTGGCACCATCCGCATCCACCACAAAAATGCCAGCGAGATTACCCCGGTTTGAATAGAAAGCAATCCGACGCCCATCGGGAGACCAAGCCGGCGCGTGATCTTCAAAAGGATGGTTAGTTAACCGGCGCACCTGGTCCCCTTCAATATTCGTGACATAGATATCCCGTTGGTTGTCGTGCAAACTGGCGAATGCAATTTCACGACCGTCTGGCGACCACGCCGGGTCACGGTAACCAAGAGTGTTAGCACCAAGGGGGAATATCTTTTTTTCTTCACCGGTAATAACATCAAAAATATAAACCGTTTGGACATCTACCCAAGCTATTTTCGTCCCCCCTGGAGACCAGGTAGGAGGAGAACTATTCTGATAATGCTTTATTAATAGCATCTCGTTGCCGCCCTTGGGGTCCGTCATTACAAGTTTGCTGGGATTAAAGGGGGCAAAGGCAATCCATTTGCCATCCGGGGACCAAGTGGGCCACCTCTCGGTTATGTTGGGTGTTTGGGTGACCCTTTGACGGTTGGTGCCATCGGGGTTGATGGTACAGATATCAAATCCTTTCTCACAGATATACGCAATTCGGGAGGCCTGTGTTTGGTATAACATACCTCCTAAGTGAAACAGCACTCCAAGAATTGCGGCAAATGCAAACTTTTGCATCGTCATTGCTCCTTTCCTCTTATGTTAGCGCAAGTTGCTAGTTGATAACCCAAGCGTCAGAAAATAGCAATTTAGATTATTATACATCTTTTTCTATCGTTTATCAAACTCGTACTATAGTATAATTACACCACGACCAAGTTAAAAAATTCCCAAGCATCAAGTTATTTCAGAGAATCTACAGAGGAAAAAGGAGGTTAGCCATGCGCGTTGAACTTTTAGCCATTGATTGCCAAAATGACTTCTGTGATCCCGAAGGCGCGCTTTATGTGCCGGGCGCAGAAGACGATATGACCCGCTTGGCGACGTTTATCGCTCGGATCGGGGAGCATCTACACAATATGCACTTCACGCTTGACAGCCATCACACGGTTGATGTCGGGCATCCGATATTTTGGAAAAATCGTGACGGTGAGTCGCCAGAACCATTTACCACCATCAAGCATGAGGACATCAAAGCTGGAAACTGGCTGCCGTACGATTCGGCGTTTACTCAACGGATGCTGGATTACACGCGGTTGTTGGAAGAAAATAATCGGCATCAGCTGACAATTTGGCCCATACACTGCCGGATCGCGACGTGGGGGAGTGGGCTCTATCCTTCTGTGGATCAGGTGGTACGAGACTGGGAGGCAGCCCAATTGGGGGTTGTTAATTTTGTGACGAAGGGTTCAAATATCTTCACCGAGCACTATAGTGCGGTGAAGGCAGATGTCCCTGATCCGGAAGATCCCGCCACACAACTCAATACCGACCTAATCCAGAAACTGGAACAGTGCGATCAGGTGATTATCGCTGGCGAAGCGTTATCTCACTGCGTCGCAAGTACGGTGCGAGATGTCGCCGCCGAGCTAGGGGCTGAAGGGGCGGAGAAGCTGGTTATCCTTGAGGATTGTTCGTCAAACGTCCCCGGCTTTAAATCGCTCGGCGATGCGTTCCTGCACGATATGTCACAATTGGGGGTGATGATTACCAACAGTGCAGACTTCATGGGGTGAATCGTAGAGGAGATTGGCGAAACCCTCTTGCGAAAAGGACGTTTCCAAAGAGTGGGAGGATATTATCATGAAACCGAAGCGCAAACCTAAGACATTCGCAGGAACGGTTGTCCAAAACTTGACGCGAAAAAAGCAGCTTGAAACTATGCGGAAGCAACTGTTAAAGGGCGCGCAAAAGAGCCAAGATCGCAAAAAGGGATCCTGATTGCTTACATCACGCTTTGACAGCGTCACAATACTGCCGCAGATTTTCCTTGCCAAGTTTCTCGTAAACCGCCTCTCGCAGCCGATGTTGTTCCAACCCGGAGTCTTCCTGTAGGAATCGCTTGACCTCTTCCGCCTCTCGAAGTTGAAGTGGCAACGATTCCGCATTTAACTGACGCAGGACGAGCCGTGCACCGAGTGCTGCTGCTTCTCGGATAGACATGGCATCGGTCTTATCCACCGTATCAAACGCCGTGTGTCCAAAACCCCTGCCGGGCGGACGACCAACCGTCGTGATGCTGCCCGTTGGAATACCCTTGAGGAAATAGGGATAGTGGTCGGAGTAACAACTAGTACCCTGTCCAACAGAGATATCTTGACCCATCTCTTCGGCTGCGTTTCCAATGAAAGGCTCAAAATCCGGCAGTCGGTGAAGTTGAATCCCTTTCCGTCCGCCGGGACTACCGGCAGAATCCAAGTTCCAAACAAAGCGGACATGCGCCAAATTGTCGCCTAACCCCTGGGCATCGTGATACGCGCCAAATAATCCTACCTCTTCATTGCTCCAAGCGATAAATCGCACAGTGCGAGCCAACCCATCCCCTGCATAAGCCGACAGTACACGCGCCATCTCTGTGACGACCACCATCCCACTGAGTGGATCGTTAGCACCCTGCGTGATGTCGTGTCCATCATAATGACACCCAACGATAATGACCTCTTCGGGATGTGTTGTGCCACGGAGTTCCCCTACAATGTTCCACGCCGTTGTGCGGCGGTACGCATCGCTGGTCTTAATCCTTACACGCACTGCCCCATTTTGTCGAGATAGGCGGTGAAGAAATTCGCCGGTTTCATAGGAGATCCCGATGCCGGGGATAACCGCTTCGTGATTCCAGCCAACGGTGCCGGTGACTTCGCCGTAGCCGGGATAGTGATTCTGAAAGATGAATCCATTTGCATCGTATAAAATGGCGCGGTCATACTTTTCCATACGGTGGATGCCGCCGCTACGAGAGATGACAATATTCTCTGCAAGACGAGCCTTCTCTTTCTCGAAATCTTTCTCAACCCCTTCATCGACGAAAACGAGGTTTCCCTCCACCTCTGCAGCTGGACAGTAAGGCAGTGAGATGCACGGCACTTCACGCACTACAGGACTGAGAATCTCCAAGGTCGCCGCCCCGCGATACCATCCATCGTAGTCGTAGGCATCTTTATGGACGTTAGCCAGCCCATAGGAAGCAAATTTCTCTTCCAGTAGGTCAGCGGCAAGGGCTGCGCCCTCCGTTCCACCGAATCGCGATCCAAAATCGTCACAGAGCGTTGTCAGCAACGCCATCGGTTCAGTTGAGGTGTATATATCCCCAACGATTTTCCGATCTAGTTCAAGATAAGGATTGGTCGTTGGCATATTGTTTTTTCTCCTTCCAACCCCCGTTGTACTGTGCGGGGGCACCAAGAAATGATCTTTCCGCTTGCCCCTTGGTTCCAAATTCTCTCGTCTTCTCGTTCTCTCGTTTTCTCAGTTCACATCTGGCATTGCTTCTACCTCTCCGGACATATCCCGCTGCATTGTCGGTCTGATAACCACTGATGGGAGGTTAGTCCGTTGTGGCAGACTAGCCATGAGACAAATTGTCGCTGAAGTTTCATTGACATCTACCATTTCGAGGCGAGTATCGTCGGGAGGCGGAACAGGACGCTTATCGAGGATAGGTGTGTCAACCTCACCGGGAATAATGACGCTTGCTCGAATGCCGGTGTTCCGAAGATCGACATTGAGAAATTCGGTGAAATTGATGACCGCCGCCTTGGCAGGACCGTAAGCTAATCCGCTAAAAGGTCCAGGAGTTACACCAGCTAGAGACGAGACGTTAATAATAGTGCCCTGCTTCGCCTTCAGCATGGCGGGGACCACCGCTTGTGTGCAATAAATCGTGCCAATCAGGTTGGAATCGAAGACGCTGCGAATCTCCTCCGGCGTGATGGTAAGTAGCCTCCGATTTTTGGAGCTGTGACCGGCGTTGTTCACCAACACGTCAATCCGACCAAAGGTGTCGAGGACATCCTTTGCCATCTGATGGACGGCGTCATGGTCAGCGACATCCAGTGAGATGGCTACGGCTGTGCCGCCCTCGGCAATAATCTCATCTCTGACCACCTCGACCTTTGCTGCTGTCCTACCGACTAACACGACCTTGGCACCTTGCTGTGCCATCATTATCCCCGCGCCGCGCCCGATGCCGCTACCGCCGCCGGTGATGATACAAACTTTGTCTTGTAAACTCATCTGTCACCTCGTGAGTAATTGAATAGTTAGAAGTATTGGCTGTTCAATCATGTTCCTATCATACCTCTTGAAAATTCGGGGTGTCAACCAGAATTTCAAGATCACTCAATTGGGGCGTTATCTTCTGTTTTGCGTCCTATTTGTCTATTCCTAACAGATCGAAGATAAACGCATACTCAAAAGCAATTTCCTTCAGGTAGTCGTACCGCCCTGAAGGTCCCCCATGGCCCGCACCCATCTCGGTTTTGAGAAGCAGTTGATTATCCCCTGTTTTCAATGTGCGTAGCTTCGCTGCCCATTTGGCAGGCTCCCAATAGTGTACCCGTGGGTCGTTGAGTCCCGCTGTCACCAAGATATGCGGATACTCTTTCGCCTCAATATTGTCATAGGGGGAATACGATTTGATGTAATCGTAAAACTTTTTCTCGTTAGGGTTGCCCCACTCATCATACTCAATGACAGTCAGGGGGATAGAGGCGTCGAGCATGGTGTTGACGACATCGACGAAAGGCACTTTTGCGATAACAATCTCAAAAAGCTCCGGACGCATATTTGTGACTGCGCCCATGAGCAGTCCGCCCGCGCTACCGCCTTCAATAACTATCTTGCTGCTCGCAGTATATTTCTCAGCGATTAAGTGCTCGGCGCAGGCGATAAAGTCGGTAAATGTATTTCTTTTGTGGAGAAGTTTGCCATTCTCATACCACGCTCGCCCCATCTCTTCGCCGCCCCGAATGTGAGCGATAGCGCATCTGAAGCCGCGATCTAACAGGCTCAAGCGGTTCGATGAAAAATAGGGTTCGCTGTTGATGCCGTAGGAGCCGTATCCGTATAGAAGCAGCGGATCACCCCCATCTTTGACCAACCCTTTTTTATAGACCAGCGAGATCGGGACAGGCGTACCGTCAGCCGCTTTGGCAAAAATTCGTTCCGATTCGTAAAGGGACGGGTCGTATCCACCGAGAACTTCGTCCTGTTTCTTCAGTTCGCGCGTTCTGGCGCCCATCTCATAATCAAAAACCGACATCGGGGTAACGAGCGAGGCGTAGTTGAAACGGAGGGTATTTGTATTGAACTCCGGGTTTCCTCCCTGCTGGACTGTATAGACGGGTTCGGGGAAGTCCACCGCATGCGCTTCGTCCGTGATGAGGTTGCGCACCCGGATTTTTTGGAGTCCATCTTCCCGCTCAGAAATAACTAGATGATTCCGAAAGGCACTGACGCTGTCTAGTTTTACCGCCTCCCGATGGGGTATTACTTCCTCCCAATTTTCTCTCGACGGATTGTTGACAGAAGCACGCATCAACTTGAAATTCACCGCCTCTGCGTTGGTAACGATGAAGAACTGATCGCCGTGATGTTCAACGGAATACTCCAACTCTGATTGGCGTGGCGAAATGACTCTGAATTCGTTTGTGGGTTGATCGGCTTCTAGATAGTGGATTTCAGAAGTATTGATATTCTCCAACTCCATCAGCAGGTAAGCGTTGCTCCTTGTTTTGGAAACGTCTAGGAAAAACGACTCATCTGCCTCATGATAGATAAGGGCGTCCGCTGCCGGATCGCTGCCGAGTTGGTGTCTGTAAAGTTTATAGGGACGCTTCGCCGGATCCAGCGTGGTGTAAAAGAGGGTCTGATTATCGTTTGCCCACTCAACGCTATAGTAGGTGTTCGGAATTTGATCCCCTAACAGTTGACCGGTGTTCAGGTTTTTGACATACAGGGTATAGTTCTCTCCGCCGGTCGTATCGATGGAATACGCCAATAGTTGATGGTTTGGGCTGATTTTATAGACGCCTATTTCTAGGTATTCATGCCCTTCGGCAAGTGCGTTCTGATCTAGAAGTATCTCCTCCTCCGCCTCTAGACTTCCCTTTTTCCGACAATAGATCGGATACTGTTTTCCCTCCTCGGTGCGATTGTAATAGTAGTAGTCGCCCATCTTTTCGGGGACGGAGAGATCGGTTTCTTTGATTTTTCCCAGAAGTTCCTGATACAGTTGTTCCTGAAAACCCTCGGTATGCTGCATCATCGCTTGGGTATATTTATTCTCGGCTTTAAGGTATTCGATGACTTCCGTGTTCGATTTTTCCCTGAGCCAAAAATAGTTATCGACACGCGCTTCATCGTGCACTGTGTCCACTTTTGGATCGGTTTTCGCGACGGGAGGGGTCAATGTGGCTTCCGATTCAATCGGGGCAGCGGTGGCTAACCAATAAATAATCGGTAACATCTGATATGGATTTCCTTGCGTTGATTGGACGGGATTCAATCCAAATAGTCCATCTCCGGACGGCGTTCCCAACGAAATTGATCTTTCGGTTTGGTGTGTTCTGCCCAAGTTCGGATAATCTCTAGGTCTGCTCGCTTTTGTTCCATCTTATCGGCAACCGCTTCGGGATCCCAGCCTTCCAGCACCTCAGCGGTCAGTTGTTCCCGTATCTCCCGACAACTCGCATCCTGCGCTCGATCTGATAGTTCGTCGGGGTCCTCAGCAAGATTAAAAAGCTGCGGTTCTTGACCGTGATAGTAATTCAGTTTCCACTCATCGCGCCGAATCATCCGGTGCAAACAGTCCTCGTAGGTACAGTATTCGGAGAAGGCGAGATCCTCCCACTCTGTATCGGGCTGACGCACCAGATCGAGCACGTTTCTGCCACGAGCGTTGGGTAAAGGCGGCGCACCGAGGGCTTCCAGCATTGTTGCGTTTAGGTCGAGTGAACTGAGAACGCGATCACACTGAACACCTTCCGGCAAGGCTCTGGGCCAAGAGAGAATCGCCGGCACCTTGACCGAACCTTCGTAAAACGTACGCTTCATCCACAAGCCGTGTTCGCCCATCTGATCCCCGTGATCGGAACTATAGATGATAAGCGTGTTCTCCGCTAGGTCATTCTTTCGGAGTGCTTTGAGAATCTCACCAATCATTATGTCCATCCGTGTCACCAACGCCCAATATGCCGTCCGTGCGCTAAGAATTTCTGCTTCAGGGACATCTATGAGATTTCCCCACTCTCTCCACCACTTGAAGTACGGGTGAAGTGCGTCGGAGTACGGTTCGTGGTGTTTGGGGAGGGTCATCACGTCTCGGTAGAGTTCGTAGTCCTCCCGACGTGCCACGTAGGGCGAATGTGGGAGCATGAATCCCACCGAGAGGCAGAACGGCTCTGCTGACAAGCCAGCCCGCTTTTGGACACCGAGCCGGTCAAGGTAATTTACGGTTGAGGCGGTCACGTCCTCGTCGTGAACTTGATAGCTGCTTTGACCGGACCCTGATTGTTGCAAGCTAGCACGCATATTTTTCGGGGCTTCCCCGCTACCGGGGTAATTACCACCGTGATCGCCGACCAGACGCTCTGCATAGCCGTGTAGTTGATCGGGTCCCAATCCGTGCATCCGGCCGATTAGCACCGGATGGTAGTCCGCTGCCCCCATCGCGTGTGCGAACGTGGGAACCCCGGAATCCAAGATGTGGTTGTTCGTCCAGACCTCGATCTCAGATGGATATCTACCTGCCAACATCGACATCCGTGAAGGCACACAGACGGGTGACGGGCAATAGACGTTTGTAAAGAGGACTCCCTTTGCTGCCAGACTATCGAGGTTCGGTGTCTGCACCAGTGGATCGCCGTAACAACCGATGACAGCGGGGTTGTGCTGGTCGGAATGGATGTACAAAAGGTTTGGACGTTCTGTGTCTGTTCCCATCGTCTTTGTGTCCTTTACTTGTCCCAAAGGAGGGGATCTGTTTCATATTGAGCATTGCCAAATTTTACGCAACTGACAATAGTTTCACCCAAGGTATACCTGCACCATTGAAATCGAATGTGGCGGCAATGTAACCGTGAAAGGATTGGAGGGCACAGCCAATTCCCGTTTCACCAGTTTTACATTTTCTTCCCCAAAGTCATTCATCACGATTGGATCTTCGCCGGTAATTTCAAACAGGGTGCCATCGTTCTTGAGATTCCCATGTTGATTTTCGATTACGACCGGCAGCGCATCCGTCCGATGCCTGTTGATCAGGTTAATCGAGATGCGTCCAAGATCTGGCTGATAGCTCGCAGAGGCATCAAGGTATGGAACTTTGCCGTGTTGTTCCGTTTCAAAACAGTCCGAATCCCAGTGTGCATCGAGGGCAATCGTTCCATTTTCGAGGGTGTGCAGTTGCAGGGGCCAGAAGATTGTCTGCAAAAACAGCCCTTCTGTGTTTGTGTGGATCGGTGCAATGACATTGACCAACTGCGCCATATTCGCTAACTTGATAGCGTCCGCATGACGGAGGAACGCGTTGAGGAACATCCCGACTGCTAGGGCATCCTGCAATGTATATCGTTCATGCCGCGGATGCTCAGGATCGTGGCTATACATCACATTCCATTCATCGAAAGCGATTTTTAGTTTCTTTCCACTTTCGGAATAATATACCCCAACATCGATGATCCCACGAGCGGCGCGGATGAATTTCTCAATATGCTCAGATGCGGCCATGTACTCGTAATAACCACCATACCAATCGCCAACATACATGTGGATAGCGAGGTAATCAGCGATGTCCGCCAGTTTTTCGACCACCACCTGATTCCATTTCATATCGGAGGCATTTTGCTCGAATGAACCGCAGGCAGCCAGTTCGATATTTTTATCAACCAGTTTCATTACTTTTGCGTATTCGTACGCAAGGGCAGCATATTCCTCCGCTGGCTTGTGTCCAATCTTCCAGTGTCCTGAAACCTCGTTGCCCAGTGCCCAATATTTCACACGATACGGTTCGTCGTGACCATTTTTCCGACGGAGGTTGGCATAGTAGGTGTCCTCCACCCCATTGCAGTATTCCACCCAATGCTGTGCCTCGTCCATTGTGCCATTTCCCATATTGACGCAGATATAGGGTTCTGTCCCGACTTCACGGCAAAATTGGATAAACTCATCTGTCCCAAAACGGTTCGATTCGACCGTATTCCACGCCAACTCCATTTTGCGTGGACGTTCATCCTTCGGACCGATACCATCCATCCAGTGATACGCTGAGACAAAGTTCCCACCGGGCCAACGGATGTTTGGCACCTTTAACGACTTGATAGCTGCAAGCACATCCCGCCGAAAGCCCCTCTCGTCCGACAACAGCGAGCCTTCTTCATAGATGCCGCCGTAAATACAACGCCGCAGGTGTTCGATGAAATTTCCATAGATGTTCGGATGAATTGCGTCAATCTGCCTGCGTGGGTCAACCAAGATTGTTGCCATGTTCCCTCTCTTTACTACCAGAACCACACCACATACAATGGTGTCTCGATAATCACGCTCAAAATTGACCAGTAACATCCACTTGCAACATCTCCTAGAATAAGCCCTAGGAAGAAGGGCAAGAAACGCCGGTATAAACGCGCTCCGCCAACTTTGAAGACGATGAACTTAATGGTTCCACATAGGATCAAGGCGAACCAGTAGTGATCCATTGTGCCGCCGTTAATACCCATCGCATATCCGACCGGGTGCAGGGGCCACCAGATAAATTTGAGCCGAAGGAGCCCCAGAAGCATGGTAAATGCAAATCCCAAACCGATTGCAAAGGTGCCAAAAATGTCTATCTCACGAGGAAATTGGAACCAACCGGAGAGTTGGTTGTAAACCCCCTGTCCCGGTCCCAACACCTGTCCGGGAGCGTCTACAGCAATTGAAGCACCGAAATCGTACAAGCAGTAGAGATACACAAGAAAAGCGATGAAAACGCTGGGGGCAATTCCAAGGAGCATGACCACCATCAGCCGGCGATTGTTGATTCCGGTGCGCTGGGCAAGTTTGAAGCCTTCCAGTTGATGGGGCATCGGGTGGCTCCGATTTGAGCCGTTGAACCACGAAAAAAGTGAAAACAGCGTCAGGTCGCTCTTGCCAAAAGCTGTTACGCCAGCCACCGATGTTAGGATTGTTTGCGGATTGACGCCCCCCATGTTATGCACGGGCGGACCGAGTTCTGCGCGAATACGTGTAACAGCTGCTGCAATCACCATGTATAGACCAAAAAAGAGTGGGAACACCCATGTGGACATTCCCGCTTGACTGGAAATCACATAGAGGAGAAGAAGACAGACCAAGATGCCGATGACGGCGGATCGATAGCGCACCGGTTCTTGCGAATCATCAAGAGGAGTGTTCATGCCGATAACCCGCTTCAAAATTTCCCGGAAATGTTTCCGCCCCGCCCAAATCGCCATCGCAATAATCGCAAGGAAGGCACCAACGACTTGGTTCGGCTGGAAGGGGTAGTAGGGGATCGTATACAAGCCGGCAGCCCGCCCGCCAATGAATTGTGCTTTTCGGACCCAGTAGAAGAACGCCATTGAGAGGCTTAAATCGATCGGCAGTAGAAAACACAACCCGATCATGAACAATCGCAAGTGAAAATAGGTTGTTCCAATCGCATCCCAAGGTTCGTTGTTCAGCCACAAGGCGAGATCTGCGGTCGGTTCGCGAATAGGTATCAATGGGACGGATGGATACAGAAAATTGAGTCCGTTGATAATTTCAATTGTCGCTGCTATTCCGAACCCCCACCACATTGCACGGTTCTGAAAGAAACTCATGCCTGGAGCTGTCATATCGAGTGGCAATTGAGCGATTGGATACGGCATCCTTTCATGCTCAATCCATTGGCGTCGGATTAGGACATTCAGGAAGGCAACCAGAAAAAAGATTAACGTGGCGATTGCTGTCCAACTCAGGATAGGAGCTATCCAGTAGCGTAGATAGCCATCGGTGAAGAAATTCGCGCCGCCTTCGTAAAATGGGCGCGCCATCTCGGTGTGTTCCATGACCAGCCATTTTGGAAGGTGAGGATGGATGAGTTGCTTCCATTCATTTTCAGGTGAGGCGAACCAGAACGCATGGGTGAGCGGACCCATAAGGCTCACCATGTTATCGTGGGCGATCACCGATGTCGTCGTTGCCATCATAATGTAGATGACGAGTAGTTCGGCCTGAGTCAGTGCATAATTGGGAAAGAACCGGTGGACGCCGGCGTTCACAAGGGCAAGGGTGAAGACGATGAAAATCACATTCATCGGGATGGAAGTTGCGGAGAAGTGGAAGCCGTGCCAGACCATCTCGACCATAGCGATCCAATACGCGTTCACGGGCATCAGGATAAACCCTAATAGCACGGCACGTAAGGTAATCTGGGACTCGGAACGCGGGGCTGGAGACGTTTTCATTGTTCCTCCGGGCTGGGTGCCTGACCACATGAATCGCTCACGTGATGTGACGGATTTGGCGAGTCAAGTTGATATATCAAAACTGGCAACCATCCAGAATTATCACGTTAGAGAGTTGAAGGGGGTGAATCATTACCAATCTTGCGTGCAATGCCCCCTCCCTTTAGGGTGGGGATGTAGCGCGCCAAAGTGCGTTGTTAGTCAAAAAACGGTTGAAATTGCAGGTAAAAGATGTTACAGTTATCTTGGTTTTCGTGAGAGGGCGCAACTCCACTGCTTAGTGGAGCCTCTCACATCCAATTGCGTGGACATGAAAGCCAGAGAGCCGAGTCTCTATGAAAACCTACAAGTTCAAAATGTATAGCAACCACACTAATCGTGAGTTGCAGCAAACGATTGACAGCCATGCTGAAGTATGGAATCACTTTGTGGCGTTGTGTCGCAGATACCATGCTATCTACGGTAGGTATCCCGGTAAGAAAGGACTGATGCGACACCTAACCAAGTTGAAGCGGCTCCCCCGCTTTTCACATTGGAATCTCCTTCCCAGTCAATCGTTGCAAGACGTAATAGACCGACTTGATAAAGCGTACTCTAAACTGTTTACTGACCGCAAAAGTGGCAAGCGTTCCGGTCGTCCCCGTTTCAAGCCCCGTAAACGATACAAGTCCTACACCCTCAAGCAAGCCGGTTGGAAACTGCTACAAAACAACTCTATCCGTATCGGCAAACGCATCTACCGATATTTCAAAAGTCGGGAAGTCTTAGGCACCCCGAGACGCTGCACGATAAAACGGGACAGCGTAGGAGAGGCATGGCTAATCATTCTGACAGATCATGTAGATACCGATTTAGAGTCACCCACGACGGGTAATAACGCGGGGTTCGACTTTGGACTAAAGAGGTATCTCACCGGGTCTGACTTCAATGACTACGACTCTCCACAATTCTTCAAGCGCGGTCTCAACACTATCAAACGAGCGAACCGCAACCATTCACGAAAGGTCAAAAGGTCAAAGAATCGGGAACATGCAAGAATCAACCTTGCAAAGAAACATCGCAAGATAGTAAACCAGCGAGATGACTTTCACTGGAAACTTGCTCATGACCTCACAGACAGATATGATTGGATTGCCCTTGAATCTCTGAACCTCAAAGGCATGAAGTCCCTTTGGGGACGCAAAGTCTCTGACTTAGGTTTTTCTGACTTTGTGCAGAAACTCAAGTATATCGCTTCCAAGAAAGGCACGGAAATCCGATTCATAGACAAGTGGTATCCTTCGAGTAAGACCTGCCATGTCTGTGGCGCAATCAATCAAGAGCTAAATCTTCGTGATAGAACTTGGCAGTGTCCAAACTGCCACACAGAGTTGGATAGAGATCGCAATGCGGCGGTCAATATCCATAGGGTGGGGGCATCCACCCTCTCAGGAGAGTCCGTAAGTCCCGGTTCGCCGGGCAATCCTCGTTGATAGAGCAATTCGACTCCTTAAAGGGAACAGGTGAGAATCCCCACCCTTTAGGGTGGGGGAGTATGTCAAGGAGTGCGTCCCTCGTGGCGGAAAGCTCCGAGGGATTGGAATACAAGTTGAGAGGAGAGATGTTCCTAGCGAAACAAGCTACGACTCTGGCGATCATAGATTAGGGAACCGTGACCGCATCAAGAGTAGGTTCTGCGCCAAAGCTTACTTTTTCTCGGATAATGCACACCCCAGATAATTGACAAACAGCGTATGTATGCTGTGCTTCAATGTAATCAGGTTTGTTGTTGAGCGACGGATCTAACCTTGGGATCGCCGCCCTGGATCTCGATAAATGACACGTCCACGTGTTAAATCGTAGGGCGAAAGTTCAACAAGAACTTTGTCTCCCGGCAGAATTCTGATGAAATTCTTCCGCATTCTACCAGAGATGTGCGCTAAGATCTCGTGTTCGTTATCCAATTCAACCCGAAACATGGCATTGGGCAGGGTTTCAGTTACTGTCCCTTGGACTTCGATTTTATCTTCCTTTGCTCGGACTTGAGATTGGACACCATCTCTGGTTTCCTCAGTCTCTTGTTCTGCGCGAACCTCAACCTTATCTTTACGAAAATCACGCTTGTTTTTCTTTTTATTTCTAGCTTTTCCTGTTCCTTGTGCGGGTCCTCTGCCTTGTGCGGGTCCTCTGCCTTGTGCGGGTCCTCTGCCTTGTGCGGGTCCTCTACTTTGTGCGGGTCCTCTACTTTGTGCAGGACCTCTACTTTGTGCGGGACCTCTACTTTGTGTCGGTCTATTTCTACTTGGCGATGTGCTTCTTCCTTGTGTCGGTCTTTTGCCTCTCACTTGTATACATCTCCTCTGTACGGGTTAAAGGGTTATCAAAATCTTCCGATCTATAACTCCGTCATTCATGACGGAGAGTTGTCACTCGTCTTCAAGGCTGAAGATCTTGCCTTTTTCGATGACAAGTGTGCGAAGGTACTCCGCTGCTGCTTGGAGTTGGGATTGGGCGTTGTCTTCGTCACTGCCCGTCGAAACCAAATCAACAGGCATATACTGATTGTCATCGCGTCGCAAGGCGACATAGGCTTTTAAGTAGACATTTGGGTGTTCACCCATTACCTGTTGCAAAAGCGGCGAAACTTCCGCCTCAAACATATTTACATGAACGCGCAATGTTGCAGTTTTCGCGCTATAGCGTTCAGCAATCAACGGTGTAATATAGGCTTCAAAAATGGACTTCATCTCCCGCGGCGGACCGGGCATCAGCAGAATTGACGACGAATCTTTCGTAACACGAACGCACGGTGCCCAACCGACCGGATTTTGAAAGACTTCAGCAGCTTCGGGGACGGTTGCCATATTAACCATCGCATCGGTTACGTCTTCGCGGTTCGTTAAACCCCGCCTCTCCATAAAGGAGGTTAATGTTTCCTCATGTACAACGGGCTGTACCCCGAGGATGTTTGCAACAATCTGCACAGTCATGTCATCGGGAGTTGGTCCAAGTCCCCCGGTTGTGAGGATCAGATCTGTCTTTCGGTGAATTGCATCTTCAATGGCTTCAAACATCTCGTCAAACTCATCTCGAATCATCGTCACACGACGCAGCTGTCCACCTAACTGAAGAATCTGCTGTGCAATCCAATGGGCATTGGTATCTTGGATCTGCCCGAGAATTAACTCGGTTCCAATTGAAAATAACTCAATTACGGGCGTACGTTCCAACCTAACCTCCTTGCGGTTATTCGCCTATTAGCCTATCTATCACAACTTTTGGTCGAGAAATTGAAATGCCCCAACCCCGTGAAAGCTATGGGCAGCTTCAAACACCTCAAGCCCCAACTGATCTTCGGCACCGAAGACACGAAAAATTTCTTGTGCTTGGTCAAACGCAAATCGGGTGGCATCAATTGGGAAGATAGTATCTTCCGTGCCGGATTCGACGAACATTGCCCGCGGGGCAATCAAGCCAGCGATGTCATACATCTCCGCGTACTTGAGAACACCGGGGATATAGTTGTCGATACAGTGGCTGATACTCAAGATGCTGTCGCGGAATGTATTGAAATATCCGCTGACGACAGCAGCCTTGAACCGCTCATCTATTGCTGCTGAATAAAAGGTTGTCGTGCCGCCGCCAGAGATTCCCATAACGCCGATACGGTTCATGTCAATTTCAGGGCGTGTTGAAAGGTAGTCGAGAGACCGCATCGCATCGTAAACCCGCCAGCCGATCATTGTTTGTCCAAGCAGAAATGCTGCCCCGGAAGAGGGCTGACACGATGAATTGCCGGCTCCCCGTTGACACGCTACATCATCTCGGCGATGCCCAAATCCGAACTGCTCAATTGCCAATGCGGCGTAACCCCGATCGACACACTGAAGGGCAAAGTCGTTTTGGTACTCACCGTATTCGGTTCGCATTGTGCCATCTTCCTGAATCCCAACGATGTCGTCAACACCGCGTCCGTGTCCATGTAGACAAAGGATGGTGGGACCCGGCGTTTCAAAATCTTTAGGCAGCAACAGATAGCCGAAAACGGTCATGTTTGGACGGCTTTGAAACAGCACCGTTTCACGGGTATAAGTCGGGAACTCCCTCGTTTCCGTGACTCTGGGCAGCAATTCGCACCTCTCGCCCGGAAAATCGCCGAGCAGTTCAACGAGCTTGGCTCTCAAATTGCGCTGCCACCCCTCCGCTTCCACGCTTGTCGAAGCCTGAAACGCCATCGCACGAGAGGCGCGATTGTACATTTCATGTGAAAAGGCTAATGTGTCTAAGTGGTCTTGGAACATCTGAAATTCTCCATTCTAATCCCACAGTCGTGTGCTGAGGTATCGCTCCCCGAGATCATTGAAGACTGTGACGATAATCCCTTCTTTAATTTCTTTGGCGACTTCATAAGCGCCTTGCAGGTATCCTCCGGAAGATTGACCAACAAACCATCCTCGCTTTGCTAGACGGCTGCACATGTCATACGCATGATCGATGGTAGCAGGGATCTTTTTGTCAATGATACTCTCGTCGAGAATCTCCGGGACGATGTCTTCGGGTCTCCCCATCGGCTTGAGTCCCTCAATACCCGGAAATTCATCGGGAACAATACCGCAAACTTGAATATCTGGATTGTGCTCTTTGAGGCGTCGTCCAACGCCGGTAATTGTTCCGCCTGTGCCAACCCCTGCGACAAAGTGGGTGACATGTCCCGCCGTTTGTTTCAGAATTTCTACCCCTGTTGTATCATAATGTGCTCGCCAATTGTTCTCGTTTTTGTACTGATTGGCAAAGTAATATTTATCGGGTGTTTCTTCATGTCGGCGGTGGACTTCGCGGAGGGCTTCATCATAGCCAAGGATTGCGTCCGTATAGATGATATTTGCACCGTGCGCTTGAATCCGTTTTTTTCGTTCTTCACTGGCATTGCTCGGAATGACCAATTCCACTTGGTAGCCTAAGACAGCACTGATCATAGCGTAAGCAATCGCGGCGTTTCCAGAACTCGAATCAAGAACAAACTTGTCACGCGTTAGCTCGCCGGATCGGATAGCTTCGGTCAACATGCGCAGCACAGGCCGATCTTTAATGGAGCCGCCCGGATTGTACATCTCTGCTTTTGCATAAATTTCTACATCAGGCAACTCATCGGCAAATAGGTCTATTTTGACCAGCGGTGTATTTCCGATCTGTTGAAGCAGCGGATAGTCTGAGAGAGAAACGGAGCCGGTCGATTTTTTGCTCATTTAAGATGTTACTTCCTTTTTCTAACGGAGTTTTTTAAGAGATTGCTGTCGAGCAGTTTTGAAAAATGACTCGTAATACGCTACATAACCGACTCCGCTTGAGTCAGTCGCTGCTCAATTAACGAGCGAATATAGTCTTTAGCGGCGTCTCCGGTCAGTTCACCGCTGAGAATGTCAGTAACTTCAAATTCCGCTAAACGCAGGGTTGGTTTTAGCCCATGCAATGGCGGTAGCCAGTCTCGGAATGTATCGAAAAAGGCACGTTGTGCAGCCCGACCGTTGAGAAACGGAAAATCAGCTGTCTTTCGTCGAAACCGATCTGTACCTTTCTGAATCGCCATCTCTTGATGTTTGAGGCACAGTTGGAGGTACGCGTGGCGATCAAAACCCAGAGCCAAGTCTTCCGAATAAAAACCCAAAGTTGCCTGACGAAACGCGGTAAAGTGTTGTAATTCGTCAAATTCAAAGATAAAATTGTAGGGTGCGGGGAAATAGGCATCGGGAGTTAAGTATCCGTCTGCTTTTGCGGATAAGCCATCCCAATCACCGTCCATTTTCTCAAAGAGGTCAACAATTCTCGGATAGTATTCACCGAAATGGGCTGGGGACGGTTTGTTAATCAGCCAATCAAATTGGGCGCGTCGTTCAGCGGGAATCCCTAACACTTCCTCAACGAGCGCGATGATGCCGATTTCAAGACGCATGTTGTGCGACGACTCCTCCACCGCTAATGTTTTGTTGATTGTTCTATCACCTGTTTTTGTAACGCTGCATACAGCGCATCGACGGTCGCTTGGAAAGTTGGGACGAAGTGATTGCACACTCCTAATTTTATTTCCATTCTGATTCCTGAACCAAGCGGGTTATCTTAACCTTGCGAAGGTTTGAAGTCTTACCGAATCAAAAGCATACCACAAATCGGATCATCTTTCAACCGTAAATTGCGTCAATCTAGGGACATTTAATTCTCCGATATTATTGTCTGAATCACGGATAAACACGGATTAACGGATTACACGGATAAAAGATACCCACGACAACTGGCATAACAACGCGTAATGAATTGCGCCACTACAAACAGCGGGGCAAGATGCCCCGCCTACCGGGTGGAGATAGAACGTGCAATGAAGGCACACCGATCGGTGTGCCCTACGAACAGCGGAGCATGACCTAAAATGGAAAACTAAATAGCCCTAGCGTCAATCAGTAATCCTCGCTTTCGATGCTCAAATCGGTTATAATTATATATTAGGACTTACGCAATTTTTGTATTTATGCCACAATATGACTTATGACAACCTTACCAGCAAGCACTTGTGAGTTACAATTGGACTACTGCCAATTCTTATTGGCAAGCCACACTAATTATACCCAGACCTACTTCGCTGAACATAGCCAAAAGTGGAGTCATGACCAAATCAACCGGTATCTGAGAAACGAGACCATTTCCCCAAGACAAGTCTGGGAAAATGTTAAAGATGACATTCAGTTTTCAAAAAACGGGTATCTGTTGTTTGATGATACGGTCGTTGACAAGAATTATTCGTCCAAAATTGAACCCGCTCGACGGCAATACAGCGGTAATACCGGAGGTGTTATTACAGGCATCGGCATAGTCACGATGGTGTATGTCAATCCAGATATCGATGCGTACTGGATTGTCGATTATCGTATCTTTGACCCTGACCGAGATGGTAAAAGTAAAATTGACCATCTGCTTGAAATGTTGAGCAATGCTTGTTTTGCCAAAGATTCGCCGTTTACTACCGTTTTAGTTGACAGTTGGTATGCCTCTCGTCAAGTGCTTCGTTACATTGAGCGGCTTGAAAAGATTTACTATTGTCCACTCAAGAGCAACCGGCTCGTTGACGATTCAGACAGCAAACACCCACACCAAAGCGTGTCTCAACTCCACTTCAACAAAAAAGAGCAGATGCATGGGAAGCGGGTACACCTGAAGAACTTCCCCAAAGGACATAGAGTGAAATTGTTCCGGCTTATGCTTGGCACAGAGCGCACGGAATACGTCGTGACCAACGACTTGACTCAAGATTCGACGGTTGAAACGCAAAAACAGTGTTCCATTCGTTGGAAGATTGAGCAATTTCATCGCCAAGTCAAACAGGTGACGGGACTTCAAAGGTGTCAATGCCGTAAGCAACGAGCTGTCAGAAATCATATCGGTTGTGCGATGTTAGTTTGGGTGCACCTGAATGGTGTTGCCCGTCAGACAGGCAACACCATTTATCAACTCAAACAGTCACTACTTGATGATTATCTACATCAGCAGCTGATTGCACCTGATATTCAAATGATTCTTGCGTAAGTCCTATAGGACTTACGCACTTCCATTGCAAAAATCATGTTCTATTTCCAACTGCGTATGCGTAGGGCTTTGGCGCATGATAATTGCACTTTACTTGTACTAAAGTTTGTACAATTTGTATCCAATTCATGTAGCGTTATCAAGGGTCTAGTGAATATTCGGCGAGTTAGTATCTTCAGAGATTGTCGCAGAAAATAATTATCCCTTGATTAAAGCACGCAGATGCTCAACCATCAACCCTTGTGTCCGCTTGACAGTTCGATACCAATGTTATCGAACTGCCTGTGACACAAGTGGCGTTGAATAGCAATTGCGTCAGGCAACTTGTTCCGAAACTTAGTTGCGCGAATTAATTGATGCTTTGACGCGATTTGACCTGATACCTTGTCAAATCCGCAGTGCTGCTTGACATCCCGAAGCGTGTTCTCAATCAACCACCATTTGTACCGTGAATTGTACAAACTTTAGTTACTTGTAGCACAGGTTAGCTATCCCCCGCAGGTGATGCGGGGCAAGATGCCCCGCCTACGGGGGCAGGGCAATTGCATGTAATTCCCCCGATACCTGATATCAATTGCGTAAGTCCTAATATAGTTATCAAGCCTATCCCAATTGAGGATACATCCCGTTACGAGACGACTGCACTGTTAAATAAAATATGATGGGGTAAAGCAGCGCATCGCTGTCAGTCGAGCGTAGTTTCATTCCGATTCATCGGGATGCTTCAGATCCCGTCAAATGACAGTCTACTACAGAAAGGGAAAAAATGACCGATAACACAGATCTCCTCAATGATGTCCAGATGCAACAATTTATCACCGACGGCTATATTACTGTCCGAGCCGACTACCCGCCCGAATTCCACCAAGATATCTACCAACAAATTGAGACGATGTTTGAAGGTGAAGGTAACACCGGCAACAATATTCTGCCACGCATCCCCCAGATCCAGAAGGTTTTCGATCATCCAGCGTTAAAGGGTGCTTTGACCAGTCTGCTGGGGGAAGGCTACATCATGAACCCACACCGACACTGTCACCTCAATCCCCCTGACAGCAAAGGGCAGCAATGGCATAAGGATTGTTATGTCTTCGATCATAATATCCGCCATCCACGCTTTCAGTGGGTGCTTGCACTCTACTACCCTCAAGATACGACCGAAGACATGGGACCAACAGGTCTGCTGCCCGGCAAGCAATTTCACAAAAAGGTGAGCCATGCCGATCCACAACTAGCGAGTGAGCCCGCAGCCCCCTTATGCGGCGAAGCCGGCACCGTCTCACTCGTTCACTTTGATGCGTGGCACCGGGCAATGCCGAATCACAGTACGAAGAAACGATACATGCTCAAGTTTCAGTTTGCGCGTATGCAGACACCTCAAGCACCTTCATGGGATCACAAGCACCGTGAGTGGGAAGGCGATGCAAACGATGAAAATCAAGCTACATCGGTAGATGTTTGGAACTGGCTATGTGGGAACCATTCCTGCTCAGAGCCGGGCATGTCAGAGGGAGCGGTGCCAGCTTTGGTGGAGGCTTTGGGTGATAAGTCAGAAAACGTTCGTCTGAACGCCGCCTATACACTGGGGAAAATGGGGAATTCTGTCGTGCCTATGCTAATTGACGCCATGCGGAAGGAAACCCTTGCATCAATTGAGGAAACGACCGCCAAACCCCCTGACAATTTGCATGGCACCAATCCGACCGCCGGCTATGCGGCGCAAGCGTTGTCCGCGATTGGCTCACAAGCAATTCCAATGCTAGTCGAGACATTGGATGATGAACATTGGTGGGTACGCGCAATGGCTGTGGATGTTTTGGCGAAGATTGGGCAACCGGTGGGAGATGCTGTGCCGGCATTGATGAAACGCGCGAATGATGAACATTGGTGGGTGCGTCGCAATGCAATTGAAGCATTGGGAACCATTGGATCTTGTCGCCCAGACGCTACATCGCTACTGGCCGAATCGTTGCGGGATGAAGATTACCGGGTTCGGCGTAACGCCGCCCTCACTTTGGCGAAGCTAGGACAATCCGCGGACGAAGCCATACCTGCATTGGTAGAAATGTTAGAGGACGAGAATCGGTACAATCGTTTTTATGCGGTAAATGCGTTGCGACGGATTGACACATCTGCCGCACGGGAGGCGTTGATGAACACACTTTTCACTGCACGATGGTGTTCCATTACCACAAGGGAGAACCAATACTAGAGAGGGACATCTTCCCGTGGGATTTTAATACCCCAAGCCTTTTGCAACCTCGTCAACCGTCTCCGTCAGCGCATCAACAGTTTCGCGGACTTGCGACTCGTTGATTGTGAACGGAGGACTGATAGCGATATGATCGCCAGCTACGCCGTCAATGAGTCCGGGTGCGCCGGGCATTATCAGAACCCCTTTATCAAAAGTCAGATCTACAACGGCTGAGGTCACGCCTTTTGAAACATCAAATGGCGTTCCTTTCTCTTTGTCGGCAACAAATTCGATGCCAATCAGCAACCCTTTACCACGGATATTTCCAACAATTGGTGATTCTTGAAGGGGCTTCAGTTTTTCAAGCATCAGGTCCCCCATCCGTGCACACTGTGTGACAAGATCGTGCTTCTCAATATAGTTCTGCACAGCAAGCGCGGTGGCACATGAAAGGGGATTCCCGCCGTAAGTATGTCCATGCGTAAAGCTGCTTGACTTCTTATAGATGGCGTCGTAGACTTTTTCATGGGCGATTGTTGCAGCAATAGGGGTATAGCCGCTGCTCAATCCTTTCCCTGTAGTCATAATATCAGGAACGACATCCCAATGCTCGATGGCAAAGTTGACGCCGGTGCGTCCGAATCCGGTTACCACCTCGTCTGTGATCATCAGGATGTCGTGCCGATCACAAATCTCCCGAATGGTGGGGTAGTAGTCCGGTGGAGGTGCTACTCCCGCTGCTGACGTGCCGAGGATCGGTTCAGCGATAAATGCGGAGATATACTCACTGCCTTCTTGATGAATCACACGCTCAAGTTCGTTCGCACAAGTGAGATGGCAGTCAGGATATTCTTGTCCGTAAGGACATCGATAGCAGTAAGGAGCTGGAATGTGCGGAAAATCGAGCAGATAGGGAACATAGTCGTCCCGCCAAGAGGTGCGTCCGGACATTGACAGCGCGCCGATTGTATTGCCGTGCCAGCTTTGCCATCGCGAAATCACCTTATACTTTTTAGGGTTACCAGTTTCGAGATGATATTTTCGCGCCATCTTCATGGCGGACTCTGTGGCCTCAGAACCGCCGGAGACGAAGAACACTTTCGAGAGTCCCTCCGGTGCCATGTCGTCGATTTTTTGCGCGAGATCGATCTGGGCTTGCGTGAGGAAGCGGCTGTATGTGAAACAGACTTGGCTCGCTTGTTTGCCCATGACATCGGCAATCTCTTTGACACCGTGACCAATGCTTACCACATGCACCCCGGCGCACGCGTCGAGGTAGCGTTTGCCATCTGTATCGAATAGATAGACGCCCTCACCATGAGAAATCTGTTGCCATTGCTGCTTAAGCGTTCTATGAAAAATATGATCGTCGTTCTGGACTTCAGTCATTCATTGATCTCCTTAGGTGAATAGGTTTATACGTTCACTCCAAATGGGAAAATTAAGGTTCAATTCTTTTGGCGTTTCGGTGGGGTTGCGGAGACGCCTTCCATACCGCCACTGACCCTGAGCACCTCGCCCGTGATCCAAGAGGCTTGAGGGCTGCATAGAAAGGTGACCCCCCGTGCGATGTCGGTTGGCTCGCCCCACCGTCCCAACGGGATGGCACTGCGGATGCGCTCGACCATCTCGTTCTCAGTGATGTTAAGCGTTTCGCAGCGTTGCGCCATATTCCTCCTGTTAAACTCGGTGTAAACCGGACCCGGACTCACGGCATTTACTCGCACGCCATACGCCGCCAACTCCAGTGCCAATGTCTTGGTCAAGCTAATTATGCCTGCCTTTGCTACGTTATACGCTGCAACCAGTGCTGCTGGATTCTGACCATTGATCGAGGCGACATTAACAATGCAGCCGTATTCCTGACGCTCCATAATCCCACCCGCAGCGCGGCAGCAGTAGAATGCCCCTGTCAAGGTAGCGTTTAACACACGATTCCACTCCTCATCACTTAACTCCACGATGGGGGTGACCTTCTGACCAACGCCTGCGTTGTTGACCAAGATGTCCAATCGTCCGTGTTCATTGGCAACTCTTTCAAAAAACGCCGTTACCACGGCACTGTCAGTGATGTCTAAGTGAGCTGCATGTACCTCCAAGCCATCAGTTCGCAGCCGATTGGCTTCCGTTTCAGCTTTCTCCAGTTGCAGGTCGGCGATGATTGTCGTTGCGCCGTCGTGGGCAAGTTGTTCGACGATTCCGAGACCCAATCCTTGTGCCGCACCAGTCACCACTGCGATTGAGCCATCAAGATTTTGTAAAGCCGTTCCATCGTTGTTCATAAGCATACCTCATTTCTTCTGAAATTTGGAATCCCCTAACCCCTCTGAAATTTTTTATTGTCATATTTTGTGCCTTTTGCTACAATCGATCGTGTTTTGAAAGAATACTATAAATAGCAATCAAAGGAGGGCATCCAATGGCTACTTATATTGCGTTGGGTCGCTATACACAACAAGGCATACAGAATATTAGAGAAGGACCCTCGCGTACTAACGCTGCCAGAAAAAACGTTCAAGCACTGGGCGGGGAATTTAAGGCGTTCTATATAGTGATGGGACAGTATGATTTTATCACTATCATTGAGGCTCCGGACGATGAAACCGCAGCCAAGTTCGCGCTTGCTACCGCCTCGGAGGGTAACGTCCGTATTGAAACCCTTCGTGCCTTTACGGAGGATGAATACCAGAAGATTGTTGCTTCTCTGCCCTAAGCCGTTCTTGGTGCACAACCCATATCATACAAAGAACGAAATTGTGGTGCAATACCTGAAGATCTCAACGACCAAAACACCGAGGTTTTTCAGACCAGCTTTTTAGGGATGCAGAGAGGAAACAACATTGGGCTCCTTAAAATCAATTGTAACAAATTTCTGGACTAGCCGGTCAATGCTCCAATGTCCTCGACAGCATGAGCTAAGTAGGTTGGGTTCGTGCGTTGTAATTCCAAAAGTGATCCATATCCATAAGTCACTGCAATTGAGTCGACCGCATTACCTTGAGCACCAATGACATCATGTTCCCGATCTCCTACCATCACAGTGCCGTTTTCTTTCGGTTTTCCTAGCGTTGATAATGCGTGTGCAATAATCTCGGTCTTTGAAGTCCTTGTTCCGTCAAGGTGGCTTCCAACAACGGTAGTGAAATATTGATAGAGATTAAAGGCATTTAAAATCTGATTAGCAAAAACAGTCGGTTTTGATGTCGCAACAACTAACTCCTTCCTCTTGCTTTTCAAATCTGCCAATAAATCAGAGATTCCGGGGTAAACTACATTTTCATATATTCCAGATGTAGAAAAATATTCGCGGTAAAAATCAACAGCGTCTTGCGCTTGACTCGGTTCAAACCCGTAATTTTTCTGAAATGACTCAGACAATGGGGGACCAATAAAGGGTTCGAGATTATCAAGATTGTCTTCCCGAATGTTAAATTTCAATAAGGCATATTGAACGGACTTGGTGATGCCAATTTTTGAATCGGTAAGGGTTCCGTCTAGGTCAAATAAAACCACGTCGTATCTGGTCATTTTTACTGAATCCTTTTTCCCCAATCTTCATTTAAGACATCTTCCAACGTCTTATTTTTCATCTGACCGGTATAACTCTTTCAGACGGCGTATGTACTCTCGATCCCTTTTCTCGACTGCCTCATCGAACTTATTCGGATCAACAAACCACGGCTCCCCTTCCGCCATACGCTCGCTGATCTTCTCAGCGGCTTCGTCGAGCGGTTCGGATCCCCTTCGTCGTCTAGTTCGTATATCTGCGGGCCATTTCCAAATACCTGCTAAATCATAGTGGAGAAACGGACCTTCATGGGGCATACGGAAACCGAAGGTGGACTGGATTCCGAGTTCAATCTCTTCAGCGGTTGCCACCCCCTCTGCCCACAATTGACTTGCCTCGCGTCCCATTGCGCCCTGTATCCGGTTCAGCAGATAACCCGGTAACTCTTTAAGCACCCGGATTGGGACCTTCTTGACCTTTTTCATCAAGTCATAGATGATATTGTATGTTTCGTCACTCGTGCCGGGACCCTTAGCCACCTCAACACCGGGCACGATGTGTGGCGGCGCAAAGTAGTGCGTCAACCCAATTTTGTCCTGCCGCTTGACACCTGCGCCAATATCACTCATCACAAATCCGGAGGTGTTGCTGACGATGATGGTATGCGGTGGGCACAGTTGATCCAGTGTATTAAAGAGAACCTGCTTGTCTTTTAACCGTTCGACTATTACCTCGGTGATGAAATCACTCTGTGCTGCCACTTCCCCCAAATCGGTGGTAGTTGCGATCCTGCTGATCGTGTCGTCGGCTTGCGCTTGAGTTATCAAATCCTCATCGACGAAGAGATCCATAGAAGCCTTGATGTTTCTCATGGACTGCTGTACAAGTGCATCGCTGAGATCTCTAATAATGGTGGGGTATCCGCCTAGTGCAAAGTTTATGGCAATACCGAAGCCCATGGTCCCACCTCCAACAACTCCCACCTTTTTAATGTCCGCTAACTCCATGTTTGCCTCCCGTATTTGCTAGCACTTGTCATAGTCACCGCTTTGGTTTGATCAATCGGATGCCGAGGTTTTAGCCGAGAGTGCGCTTCCGGCTAAAACCTTGACCGGCAGATAGCAGTCATCGTTAGAGGGGGTCTACAATTTTCCGAAGCCCTTCGCCAAGCTGAATGAGGTTGCTTTGGTATATAAACCGGTCCCAACCCATGCAGAAGTGGCGGACACCCAGATCAATATACCGTTTTGCTTCTTCGGGCGTACTGATTTCGATTCGTGGGGCAACATCATATTCTATTGACTTCTTGATGATAAATTCTTCAAATGGTCGTATCTCCGGCGTGTTCATTAGGTTCGGTTCACCTCTGGAGAAACCAAAATCTGCGGGACCCCATTGGGTCATGTCAACCCCTTTTTCTTTTGCAACAGTTAGAACCTCGTCGATGTTATCAACCGCTAGGTTTTTCTCGATCATAATTAAAAACACAACCGAATTCAGGTCTTCGATGTAGCCGTCTGCACTATAACCCGATAATGCCGAACGACGCAGCTTGACCCCCATGTGTCCACCGACATCGGGGAGATCCGGTCTTATCGCTTGATGGCATCGCTCGATGTCCTCTACGGTGCGGACATCCGTAAAAAGCACTGCCTTAAAGCCCGCGCCGAGCGCAGCTTGCGCCCAAAAGCTTTCACTTTTCTGGTCTAACTTTGTCATCAGTGGTAAGTTGCCACACTGGCCCGAACGCGCCATGTGGTAGAGTAGCTGCATATCAAAAGTGCTGTATTCGGCACAGAACTCGCCGTAGTCAAACAGGCCGGTATCTCCAATGATTTCTGGAAGATCTGGGTCGCTAGAGAGGTAGTGTGTACCGATAGTTGGTTTCCCTTGATTGAGTTTCTCACGAAACGTGTTAGCCATTATCATGTAACCAATTCCTCCTCCCCGATAAATCGGGATTTTCAACTTGTGATTCTGCTGACAATTTTATCCTTGCGAAGGTGTTAAACCCTCGCAAGGATGAGGCTCTAGGTGGGCTGGTGATAACTAGAGGAACATCGTGATGCCCATATCAATGTATCTATCCCGATCGTTTGGTGCAATACCCCGGAGGCAGACAGCGATACCAGTGCCTTGCAGCTGCTCTGCCACGTGACGCGCGCAGTCGTCAAGGGTTTTGAGCGAATGGTGTGGGTAGCTTTCTAGGCTGAAACTCAAATCTGCAGGTCCAAAAGAAAGACAATCAACACCCGGCTTAGCGAGTTTTCTCGCATTGGTGACCGCGTTAACCGATTCTATCTGCATCCAGAGGACACCATTTTCGCTCCACCATTTTGCATACTCGACACGTCCGCTATGTTCCGGCGCGGGCTTCCGAGAAGCACCACCCCAACTGCGCTTACCGATCTGCGGATAGTAAAAGTTATCAATAGCTTCATCAACCGTTGATTCAAGTTCTACTTGCGGCACCTCAATGCCCGTCGGTCCCAGATCTAAGTAGTTACCAATAAGGTAGGCATTACGGGTGTGCTTAATTCGGAATTGAACCGGCATATCAAATTCATCTGCGACCTTGCAGAAGGTTGACAGCCGTTCTTCGTTAAATGCAGAGTGTTGACTGTCAGTATTGATGAAATCGAAATCTGCCCCATCAAGGATGGCTCTGAGGTCATCCGGATCCGATGCAACGGGGGCTCCCTGCCCGATAAGCACCTCTCCATCGTGTATCCGTTGTTTCAAACTTTTTTTTGCCATCTGATACTTCCTTTCTAACTTGATTTTGTTAGATGTGAACTTTCAATCTAATCTTCACACTGTTGTGATGCTCATAACAAATGAACAACATCAAGGCTTTCGCTGCCGATTTTAGAAAGCTTTCACGAGCCATTGTACCCGTTTTTCACTTTCCGATCAACAAAAATCAGAGATCATTTATCCCCGGTGCTTCAAAAGTTGAGAATTGATGGGACACCGTGCGGGAACAACCGGTTATGTGGTGCAACTAGGGGCATTTAATTCTCTCATATTGTTGCTCCGATAGATCCCCGATAAATCGTCCGATAAATCGAGACCAGGGGGACAGGCGGGGTTCAAAGCAATCTGAATCACGGATAAATACGGATTGACGGATTACACGGATAAAGGACGCCTTCGACACCTAGCATAAGCAGGCGCAATGAATGTGCTATTACAAACAGCGGGGCAAGTCCGAGAGGATCCCGTGACCGGGGATGCCCCGCCTACCGGGTGGGGATAGAAAACAGTGGGGCATGAGCCAAAACGGAAAACTATGGTGAACCCTATAAATAATTAGACATTTACCAATAACTCCGACCCTAGCGAAGTTTCCAAAGTCCCCCTGATAAGGGAGATTTAGGGGGTTGGCTGTGCATTGGAAGTGTCTAAGTAATTCTAAAATCTACCATAAATGCTCCTAATGCAACCAATTCGATCCATTGACACCCAATTCGGAGTTGTGATATACTGGTCCAAATGGTCATGCAAAGCGGATATGACCTGTAAGGGATCAGGAGGGGAGCATGTCAACAGAAGAAAAGCTACACCAGTTGAAAATGAATGGCTATTGTGTTCTTGAGGGGATCATCCCGGATGACAAAATTGATGAGGTCCGAGAGAGTGTGGTAGCAGCGCAAGCGGCACACCACAAAAAAGCAGAAGCAGAACTCGCAAAAACGAGGTCGCGGGGGCACCGTGTAGGCGTTCAGGGCGTTGCAAATTTGAGAGGAATCATCAACGAAACCCAAACCTTCGCCCCGTACTTGGCAGATGAGCGGATTATGGTGCTCACTGAGGTGCTGTTCGGACCGTATGTGCGAATTTCCTACACCGATTGTGTGATCAACTATCCGGGGAATGAGCGAGGCTATTGGCATTCGGATTGGCCCTACAATCAGACCAATGCAACGCACATCCCCGCTCCGTATCCGGACACAATCATGCACCTCTCAACGATTTGGATGCTTACCCCATTTGGACCCGAAACGGGCGGCACCTATATCATCCCCGGAAGCCATAGAACCGACGACAATCCTTCCGCAGCAGGGATAGCGGGAATCGATCCCGATGCTCCATATCCAACTGAAACACAGGTTTCGGGTCCCGCAGGTAGCGTACTACTCTACGACAGCCGACTCTGGCATGCGGTGCCGCCGAATCGTAGTGACAAACCACGTGTTGCAGTCATTGTCCGCTATGCGCCATGGTGGCTTAATCTGAATCCTACACAGGCTGGAAATCCGGAACACACCCAAATGGTGATCGAGACGGACGGAAAAAATTACGATTCTCCCCTGATACGATCAGATGTCTACGAGGCACTGCCTGATAATGTGAAACCGTTGTACCGGCATTGGGTGGAAACATAGGCTATCCAAGTTTGACGCCATTATAATCTGAGTTGTTACCTTAATTGGAAAGGGGTTGCCAACACAAGCTGACCTCTATCACCCCCAAAGCATAAGAGATTGATTTGAAAACAGAGGAGGCATAGCAGATGCGACGGAGATACAATCTAGCACATTTCCTTTTAGCTGGCGTTGTAGCCTTGGTGCTGACACCCCTGATGGTAGGGGCTGCCCCACCTGCACAGATTGCCTTCTCGTCTGATAGGGATGGGAACAAGGAAATCTACGTGATGGACGCCGATGGGGGGAATCAACAAAGCCTCACCAATAATCGCTGGTCTGACGACGATCCCTCATGGTCTCCCGACGGTAGACGCATTGCCTTTGCCTCTGATAGAGATGGGGACTCTGAAATCTACGTGATGGACGCCAATGGGAAGAATCAACAAAACCTCACTGAAAATCCCCGTGGGGACTGGCATCCCTCATGGTCGCCCGATGGTGAACACATTGCCTTTGATTCTTTTAGGGATGGGGACTCTGAAATCTACGTGATGGACGCCAATGGGGGGAACCAACAAAACCTCACTGAAAATCTCAATCAAGACTGGCATCCCTCATGGTCCCCTGACGGTAGACGCATTGTCTTCGCCTCTGATAGAGATGGGGACTCTGAAATCTATGTGATGGACGCCAATGGGAAGAATCAACAAAACCTCACTGAAAATCTCAATCAAGACTGGCATCCCTCATGGTCGCCCGATGGTGAACACATTGCCTTTGATTCTTTTAGGGATGGGGACTCTGAAATCTATGTGATGGACGCCAATGGAGGTAATCAGCGAAACCTCACTGAAAATCTCAATCAAGACTGGCATCCCTCATGGTCCCCTGACGGTAAACGGATTGTCTTCGCGTCTGATAGGGATGGGAAATTTATAAACTTTGGAATCTACGTGATGGATGTCAATGGGCAGAATCGACGAAGGCTCACCAATAATCGCCATGAGGACACTGATCCTGCATGGTTTAGTCCTACTTTTGCAGTTGCTCCCGCAGGTAAGACACTCACGATGTGGGGATGGTTCAAACAGGTCGACCGATAACTGCTATTATTGAGAAAACGGTGTTTGCAGGGATGCGGGAGTGTACGGGGGTGGGTCATAAACGGCAAGGCAGGGTCGAAGCCTTCATGCGATAATAAACCGAGTTGTCATCTTAATTGGAGAGGGTTGCCAACACTAGCTGACCTCTATAACCCCCAAAGCATAAGAGATTGATTTGAAAACAGAGGAGGTATAGCAGATGCGACGGAGATACAATCTCGCACATTTCATTTTAGCTAGCGTTGTAGTGTTGGGTCTAACGCTGCTGATGGTAGACGTTGACGCACAGGCACGGATTGCTTTCGTGTCTGAGAGGGATGGGAACCCTGAAATCTACGTGATGGTTGATGGGAAGAATCAGCGAAGACTCACTAATACTCCCTCTGTTGAATGGGATCCCTCATGGGCTCCGGGCGGTAAACGGATTGTCTTTAGTTCCAAACGAGATGGGAATAGTGAAATCTACGTGATGGACGCTGACGGGAAGAATCCGCGAAGGCTCACCATTAATCGCCGTAACGATTGGCATCCCTCATGGTCGCCGGACGGTGAACGGATTGCCTTTGCGTCTGATAGAGATGGGAACTTCGCAATCTACATGGTAGACACCAATGGGAAGAATCCGCAAAGACTCACCAATCATCGCCGTAGCGATTGGCATCCCTCATGGTCGCCGGACGGTGAACGGATTGCCTTTGCGTCTGATAGAGAGGGAAACTTCGCAATCTACGTGATGGACGTTGATGGACAGAATCAACAAAGACTCACCAATCATCTCCGTAGCGATTGGCATCCCTCTTGGTCACCGGACGGTGAACGGATTGCTTTTGCGTCTGATAGAGAGGGGAACTTCGCAATCTACGTGATGAACGCCGATGGGCAGAATCAACAAAGGCTCACCAATCATCTCCGTAGCGATTGGCATCCCTCATGGTCACCGGATGGTGAACGGATTGCCTTTGCGTCTGATAGAGATGGGGACTTTGAAATCTACGTGATGGACGTCGATGGGCAGAATCAACAAAGACTCACCAATAATCTCCATGATGACGCTGATCCTGCGTGGTTTGATCCTGTTTTTGCAGTTGCTCCCGCAGGCAAAAAGTTCACGATGTGGGGATGGTTCAAACAGGTCAACCGATAACTACTATTAGGGCCTTATGCTAGTTAGCTTCCCTTTTTTTATGGGAACTAAAAAAAAGGGAAGCTAAAAAGTCCTCCAGTCTGTTACTATAGATGAACTTGACAATCCATCTAAAACTGGAGGATAACCTTATGATAACCGATTTTGATGACCTCTGTCTATGGACTTATGTCATTGTTGATGACATTCTGATAAAACTCGAACCATTACTCCGACGCCCAGGCCCCCCTCCCCCATGTAGCGATAGTGAGTTAATCACTATGATATTGGTTGCCGAATGTAAGGGGTGGGACATCGAAACACAACTGCTATCCGACTTTAGCCAGCACCCCCATCTGTTCCCTATACTGCCTTGTCAGACCCGACTCAACCGGCGAAGACGCAATTTGGGGACAATCATCAATCGGATTCGACAGATGCTCTTGTCAGACATTGAAGCGGCATCGGAGAAACTGTGTATTATTGATAGTTTGCCGATTCCAGTCATTCAGTTTCATCTGGCACCTTCGTCATCAAATAATTGGTCATGCTATGGTGCCGATTATGGGCGGGTGGAATCGAGGAAACAGACCATTTTCGGCTATAAACTTCATCTGTTAGTCACCGCAAGTGGGGTGATTGTTGATTTTGAACTTGCCCCGGCTTCTGCAACCGATTTATCGGTTGGTTACGAATTGCTCTCTGGACACCAAGATAAGCAAGTGATAGGGGATAAAGCCTATATTAGCAACCAAGTCAAAGACCAATTAGCTCAACTCAACCGTATCGATCTGATAACGGTCCCCCGACGCAACCAGAAACAGCAGATTTCCAGACAAACCAAGCGGTGGATTAACGAAATTAGGCAGAGGGTTGAAACGGTTAATGGTCAATTGAGTGAACAATTTCATATAGAAAAGAATCATGCGCATAGTTTCTGGGGGGTATGCACTCGGTTATACTCCAAACTCACCGCTCATACGCTATGCGTTTATCTCAATCAGCTATGCAAAAAAGAGGCGTTTTTACAGATTAAAGAGTTGGCGTTTCCAGTTCATTAGTAACTAGCATAAGGCCCTATTATTGAGAAAACATCGTTTGCCGCTTCCCTGTTCACTATTCTGTGTACTCATCAAAATTAGTGACCTTCCATTGTCCATCAATCAATTCAGTGAAGATCACAGTGTTACGAACCGTATTTGAAAAACTTGTGCCCTTGATGGTCAATTGGTATCTGAAGAATACGCGGTTTTCGTCCTCAATCTTTTTTCCCACCTGCTTATACTCAATATTTGGCTTTACCTGAGATTGATCGCTACCGCTTCGGACTTCCCGTAGGAATTCGATTTCTGTTTCCAGTTTTTCCTTAGCGAGCCCATCGCTCAAGCGTAACGCCATCCCCTGATTTGCGTACAGGTAGTAGTTATAGACAAAATCCTCTGCAACATCTTCAGGCGTATTCCTGTCCGAACAAGCAGATATAATCAATAAAAGACTGAAGCCAACCCATGCCCTTTTCATGGTGTTCCCTTTCGCTGAACCGTTCAGCAAAGATAGCAATCCGCAATTTGCTTGACGCGGATTGGACGGGTTGATATAATACCAATGTCCCTCTTGACCCGATGAGGTGTTGACGTGACACTTGGCAAACAGAAAGGAAAGATCAATGATCATTTGCCGCCGGTTTATTTCACAACAATTGCTCTTACTGTGTCTCTTCCTCTATTTGTGTCCACAGGGTAAGTCACAGACTAATTCGCCTCAACAGTCTAGTCAAACCTCTGAACATGCGCCGCCAAAGCGGGCACCGAGGACCTTGGAAGCGTTCCAAAACGCAATCGAGTCCGGACAGGTGGGAACTATCAGCGGACACGCACTGTTCAAAGGTGAACCCCCTCCGCCCAAAGAACTGCGTGTCACCTTAAACAAAAAGACGTGTGGGCATACATATCAATCTGAAAGTCTCCTTGTCTCCGAAAAAGGAGAGATTCAGAATGTGGTCGTGTCACTGTTGAGAATCCCCAAAGGACTACCGATAGAAACTGGCGACAAACCGATCCAAATAGACCAGCAAAAATGTATTTTTATTCCACATGTACTGCTGGTTCCCGCTGGCGTAGAATTTGAAGCGTTAAATAGCGATCCTGTGTTGCACAGTTTCCATGCCATTGGCGCACATAACAAAGAACTCAACATCATTCAGACCAAAACGAAAAGGAGACGGCTGCCCCTGACGTTTTCTGAACCTGATATTATCAAAGTGATTTGCGATGTGCATAGCTGGATGAAGGCATGGATTATTGTGACCGAGCACCCCTACTACGCACTCACAGATGCGAACGGTCAGTTTCGATTGGAAAATGTGCCAGAAGGGAGTTATCGTATTAAGGCGTGGCATGAAGAATTGGGGACGCAGCCCGTTCAAGAAGTTGTGGTTACAACCAATCAAGATGTGAAGGTTGGTTTTGAGTTCAGCCAACCCCAACGGGCAGCTCAATGAAACACTAAGTCAACTGCTCTCGCCTACAGGCGTTTGCTAAAGGCATCTCTGACCGATTTACTCCACTTTACGCCTCCGGGCAGAAAGAGAACCCTCCATATCATTTTCCACTACCCTTAGTAGATTCGTGTTTATCCTGTGCAGGGAGGTATCGAATGATGATAGCCCGTAACTCAGTATACGTCAAGGAAAATTAAAGTCTTTAGTTTGAGGAGTACATTAAAAAATGAAAATTACCAGACTCGAAACATTCCTGATTGCACCCCGCTGGCTGTTTCTGCGGGTACATACCGACGAAGGAATTGTCGGCTTGGGTGAGCCGTATCTAGAGGGACGCGCCACAACCTCCGCTGAGGCGATCAGGGAACTGGAAGACTATCTTATCGGTCAAGACCCACGACGAATTATCCATCATTGGGAAGCGATGTATCGACAACCGTGTTATCATGGCGGCGCAATTATGATGAGTGCCATCAGTGGAGTCGAGGCGGCGCTTTGGGATATTCTTGGCAAGAGTGTCGGGCTGCCGGTATGGCAATTATTGGGTGGACGCGCCCGAGACCGCATCCGTCTGTATAAAGGGGGCGGCTCCATTGATCAGATGAAGGAAGATGTGGCGCGGGGGTTCAAAGGGTTCAAGGTTGGGTTGCCTGGACCGTATCCCAAGGTTCATGCCACAAAAGAGTTTATCGACCAAGCGGTTGCCAGTGTAGGGGAAATCCGCGATGCCGTTGGACCTTCTATTGATATCGCCATTGATCTGCACGGCGCATTTCTCCCCGCCGCCGCGGTGCCAATCATCAAAGCGTTGGAGCCGTTGCATCCGGCGTGGATCGAGGATCCGTGTCAGTGTGAAAACTACGATGAGATGGCGCGAATTGCCCAATCTACAAGCATTCCCATCGCGGCGGGTGAGCGCGTGTTCACACGCTGGGCGTTTCGTGAACTTTTGGAGCGCGGTGCAGCGAAGATCTTAAACCCAGATCCCTGCCATGTTGGTGGCATTTTTGAGACACGCCTTATTGCGGGGATGGCAGAGATGCACTATGCCGGTGTCGCTCCCCACTGTCCGCTCGGCCCGATTGCGTTAGCGACCTGTCTGCAACTCGATGCCATGATGCCAAACTTTGTGTCTCAGGAGCATGTGACGCTCGGTGAGGGCTACCTCAAAGAACCGTTCGTTCCGGTCGATGGTTACTTGCCGATTCCTGACAAACCGGGGCTTGGCATTGAACTCGACGATGAAGCGATGGCGGACAAAATCGGTGCTATCTTCCGTCCACAATCCCCTCTACACCCCGAAGATGGAACGGTCGTTGATTGGTAGATAGAAGCCGATGACTATCAGGATTTATATTGCCACATAGTACGAGGGAGAATCGCTATGATGGACCGTTCAAGAGTTCGAGAAGCACTTACCGGACCTGTTGCATCCGTCCATACCCCCTTTCTACGCGATGGAGAAATCGACGAAAAAGGGCTGCGGAACATGATTGATCATGCGATTGACGCCGGAAGCGGCAGCATCATCTTGACCTACGGGGATAGCCTATATTCGGTGTTGACCGATGAGGAGGTGGCTCATCTCACCAAAGTGACCGCAGAGCATGTGGCAGGACGTGCCATGGTTATCGCAGCAGATAGACAGTGGTGGATTGGCAAAGAGGTAGAATTTGCCAAATACGCCGCGAGCGTCAACGCGGATCTATTGATGGTTCTGCCCCCCAACTGGGCGAGATCCTGCACGGTGGAAACCTTTGTCGAACACTACGCCGCTGTGGCAGAGCATATCCCGGTGATGGTTGTCACCAATGTGTTCGCGAATGCACCGGATCTCGGACTAAAAACGTTAGAGGTGTTGCGAGATACGGTAGAGGGAGTTGTCGCCATCAAAGATGACATCGTTGGAGCGTTTGCTAGACGGATGGGGTTGCTGTTACACGGTCATTGGGGAGTGATTTCCGGTGGTCAGAAGCAGAACCATCTGGACATGCTGCCTTATGGCTGCGACGGGTATTTCTCCACCTTCATTCACTTCAGCCCCGATATCACTCAGGAATACTGGCGGGCAATCCAGATGCAAGATTGGCAGCGTGTGAAAGAGATTATACAGAATTACGATTTTCCTTATTTCGATTTTGTCGGCGGATTGACAGGAGGCGGAGACGCTGGTATCCATGGAACGCTTGAGCTATTTGGGATTGCCGGGCGTTGGCGCAGGAAACCCTATCACACGCTGGACGATGCGGAGATGGAGCAGTTAAAAGGATTTTTCCAAGCCAAAGGCTTGCTTTAATTCCGATTCCTCCTCTTCCTTTTCCACTCCTCATACTCAGCTAGCGTCTTTTCGTCCGGTGGATAGACGCCGACAATGCTTGCTCCTGCTTGTATCTTTTCCGTGATAAATTCCTCCTTCTCCTCCATTTCGACTGCGGTTTGCGCCACCTGCTCTGCCAATTGTGCCGGCACCACGACGACCCCCTCTTCATCGCCCACGATGATGTCGCCCGGATACACTGCCACCTCGCCGCAGGCAATCGGCACCTGAATCTCACTCGGATGGTGTATGGTTTTGTTGGTATGGGCGTTCATCGCTGCTGCATAAGCTGCTATACCAAGTTCAGCGATGACCGGACTGTCACGGTAAGCACCATCGGTTACGATACCCGCTGCGCCACGGCAGTGGATGCGCGTGGCAAGGATTGAACCTAGCGTCCCGGCGCGGGTATCCCCTCGTGCATCAATAACCAAGACGTCCCCTTCATCAATCTGCTCAATCCCGATGCGTTGGACATCTTTCAGGTTATCAACTGTGCCCGGATCCAGATCTTCGCGCATTGGTACGTACCGGAGGGTGAATGCAGGACCTGCCATCTTCATGTTGGGACGTAGCGGTGCGACACCGTGCATAAAGGTACTGGTAATGCCATGTTGTCGTAGCACCGAAGTTAAGGTTGCCGTACTGGGAATCAAGAGAAGATCAAGTGTCTCACGTGATATTTTTTTTGCCATTCGTTTCTCCTTTTACAGAATCAATCTTGCGAAAGTTTCAAACCCTTGCATAAACCTACTAAAGTTTGTACAATTCACGGTACAAATGGTGGTTGATTGAGAACACGCTTCGGGATGTCAAGCAGCACTGCGGATTTGACAAGGTATCAGGTCAAATCGCGTCAAAGCATCAATTAATTCGCGTAACTAAGTTTCGGAACAAGTTGCCTGACGCAATTGCTATTCAACGCCACTTGTGTCACAGGCAGTTCGATAACATTGGTATCGAACTGTCAAGCGGACACAAGGGTTGATGGTTGAGCATCTGCGTGCTTTAATCAAGGGTCTAGTGAATATTCGGCGAGTTGGTATCCTCGGCGGTTGTCGCAGAAAATAATCTCCCCTCAATAAAGGCACATAGATACTGAACCATCAACCCGCGTGTCAATTTAGTGGGTCGATACCAGTCAATGCCTAATTCCCTGCATACCTTATCGACTGTTATGGAACTACCCATAGCAGAAGTGGCATTGAATATCAATTGTGTGATGCAAGTTGCGACGAAACTGAGTTGTACCAATCGATTGATGCTTTTCCGAGATTTGACTCGGTACTTGTCAAACCCGAAGTGTTGCTTGGTATCCCGAAAAGCGGTCTCAATCAACCATCGTTGCCGATAGTATCGAACTATCTGACATAGGTCAAGTGTCAAGTCAGTGGTGTAGACACAGAAATATCGAAACGGCTTTGATTTTTTATGTCGGGTTCGCATCACCACCAATCGGACTTGAGTGGGACACATTTTTGTCCGAACGACCTTAGATGCGACTGAACACCGTTTGTTGTCAATATCAATAGCTTTATACCGCAGATGCCGAAGATGGATGCGTTTACCGTATGTCTTTGGGCGTCCGGGTTTGGGCCGCTTGCAGACCGTAGGTAACAGATAAAAGACCGCATTGGACTTGGCTCGACATAACAGATGATGTCCTGCGCTAAGGACGGCTTCAAACACTTTCCGTCTATTGAATCCCCGGTCAAAGATAATCAGTCCGGGCGGGATTTGGGAGCAAATCCGCTTCAGTACCGACCCACTGTTGTCCCGATGGGTCTTTGGACATATCAGGTTCACCCACACCGGAAACAGAATCGTCTCTGTCACGGTGGTACAAAGCAACCCCAACGCGCCAAATTGATGACCGAAGTGAAACTTCGATTGATTGGTGTTGCGCTTTTGGTAGCGATGATTTCTGAAGAAATGGAGTCCAAATTGCTTGGTGCCGGTCTTTATCGCTCGGGTCTCGTCGTAAACGTAGACGTAGTTGTCAAACCGCTGTTGTAGCAACTTAATCAGACGTTGAGCAACCGCATCGCTGTCCCATTTGCCACGGGAAAGGAACTTCACCAATGAACCGTAACCGACCTTTGGGCGAACCGCTTGATAGATGCCGGTCAACGTCGCACGATGGCGGTGCGTGATGAGACCGACAATAAATGTGCAAAACAGGGCGAAGTTTTGACGGTTGAATAATGGACGAAATTGCGTTAAAATATCAACGAGGCAGAAAATGAGGGGCATGATAACTCTCCTTTCAAAATTGTGGTGATTTCTGAAAGGATAACCTCTTTTCTGCCTTTTTTCACACTAAAATTGTACTAACTTTAGTAAGTCCCTAATAGTCATAATTATTAGGTGTCTCTGTATACCAGATCGGGGGGTCAGCCTCGCTATACTCAACACATGCCATGGCATAAACCAGAATGGATGCCACAGAAATTACGATTTCTTGGGACTTTGTCATTTTGAGTCTCTCTTTCATTTGCCCTAATCTTCCTAAAGTTAGTACAATTTGTATCCAATTCATGTAGCGTTATCAAGGGTCTAGTGAATATTCGGCGAGTTAGTATCTTCAGAGATTGTTGCAGAAAATAATTATCCCTTGATTAAAGCACGCATATACTCAACCATCAACCCCTGTGTCCGCTTGACAGGACGATACCAATGAATGCTCAATACCCAGTACACCGACTCACTTGTTATCGAACTGCCCCGATTTTATCAGGGTGGCGTTGAATAGCAATTGCCTCAGGCAACTTGTCCCGAAACTCAGTTGCGTGAATCAATTGATGCTTTGCTGGGATTTGACCTGATATCAGGTCAAATCCGCAGTGCTGCTTGGCATCCCGAAGCGTATTCCCAATCAACCATCATTTGTACCGTGAATTGTCCAAACTTTAGTAATCTTCACACCGTATCACTAAGTATGAAATCATTCCTGTTTGTAATACCACACGATCACGTACCCTTTATTGTTGATGCGTTGTATATTTTGTACGCTGTCATATGCTAGCGTGTAGCTGAGACAATGTTACGGAACCATAGAACCAGATATAGAGTGCCAACAGAGACAAGAGTTTTTTCGATGGAGAGAATTTACATCAAAAGCAGTCCTCTTCTCAAATCAAAATCAGATCGGGCGACGACGGAAACGACAGACCCGCTAGGGCTGGTGGAATTTGCCCCACAGAATGTATTTCGATGTATTCAAGGCTCATTTTGTGGTTATTGGGACGCGGAGAAGGACATGGCAGACGCGTCTCTGCACATCATACCATCGTTCAACCGTTTCGATTCCCGTCAAGGTGACATCAGCATGAGTCCGAGTGATTATCCTTAGAAATCCCCTATGCAATTTTTTCAAAATGGAAACGTTTGATTCAATGGTGAGTGCAAGATTGACTCGAGCGCGGTGTTCTGCCCTCGCCCACGCTTTGTTGGGATAATACCCCATAAAGCTTTGTCCGTGCGCGTAAGTATACCCCGGCTGGCTTGGAGGTTTTTCAATCCACTTAGGAGTGGCGGGGCTAGCAGCTGTAAGGTGGTTGGGCAGATTGGGTGTTGTGCCCAATCCCACCAATACCAGCACTAACTTTTCGCCCTGATAGGTTGCCAAGCCTTGGTGTTTTTCTTGGATGCGTTCCTTTAGGCTGGCATCTATTCCTTCTTGAAATCTTGGTATTAATCGTCCATCCATGGCAATTTGTTTTCCATGGATTCGGACGCGGATAGATTTCGCTACGCTCTCAATTCCATCATTGACAGCCCTCTGCAAGGCTTTTTCAGGATATCGCCCGGTCAATGCGTATCCCACAGCGGTCGGAAACAGGAGGTCAAGTGGCGGTTGCCAGAACCAATGGGGATACGCGATGTTTGCGTTTTCACCGCTGGCTACGGTTGCAGAAGTGCTGGAAGTCGCCACCGCTGTGTCCCAATCAACCTTTGAGGACTGACAACCCACAAGCAGAAATATGAAAAAAACGGACACATACCTGTATTTTCCCATAAATCCATGTTGTTTTAGGAGTTACGTACTTTCAGTAGGGAACACCGATCGGTACTCCCTACGACACAGAATTGGTGTCTAAGAACTTACTGTAGTTGCCCGATTCATCGGGCGTTGGGATATAACGCGAGTCGCGATTTGGAAAGTACGACTCCTACCGTCTGCTTTGTGGTGTGTAGGTTGAAAACTCTCGGAACGGAGAGGGAATTCCAATTCCCGACAATTGCGTCAGAAACCGAGTTTTGAAGAAAAAACTCGGTTTCCAAGCAAATCACTTTACCCAAAATGACTTTTCAAACAGGTTCTTAGACTTGGTAACGACAGTCGGAAAAACGTCCGATCAATCAACATGAAACTGTTGCTCTACATCGTTGACGATGACTGTATAATCGCCCGCCGGGAGTGCACCAATAACAACCCTCTCTTGATATTCTGTTACGACCGCCGCACAAACACTATCTTTTGGACGTATGGTTGTTATTTGGATAGTGATAGTGTTTCCTTCCCGTCCCTGATGCGTCTCATGGTGTGTAGTACAACTATCCGATAAATATCCAACGACATTAATGGTAACTTGAACGGGATCGCTCTCCGCAAGCAGCACTTCTATCTCTTTGACGGGCATATCCGCAATAAGCGATTGATCATCAACGGCATCGCCATTGGATGGCTCACCTGGGGCGGTAATAATTTCATCAATGAGGTCACATCCCGTACAATATATGATGCTGATGATTGTGGCAAATAGCATGATACGATGCAGAAATTGGAAACGCGTTGTTTTCATGATAAATCCTTTCGGTATTTGACATACTCCCACACCCTAAAAACCTGTTTGAAAAATCCAACTGATTTTCCCAAAATCGGTCGATACGAGCGCGAAAAACTTGGTTTCTCTATGATAACTAGCAGCTTGCGTTAGGTTAAGGCAGCAAGGCTGTGCAACGGAATAGGGAACGCAGATTCTGGCTCGGTTTGTTCCGGAGCGAAAGATTACCGAGCCGAGAACCTTCGATACCCTAAGGATTCGGAAAATCTAAGAGCATCGGGGTCTGCATTCCCCACCGCTTTTTCATTGCTTTTCTTCCCGATCGCGGAGGTCTTTAACTTTTTCTGCCAATTCGCTGTGTCCCTTCCATGCTTGGAATTCTTGATATAAAGCTTCATCTTGGCCGATCTCATCAACAAGCGGATTCTCAATGTTATCCTTTATGGGCATTCCCAACATGAGTTGCACGTCGTACATCCCATTCGCTTCTGTAGCTTTCGTTGTGATAATGGTCGTCCCTTTTAACGTTTCATCAGCAAGGCCTTCGGAAACTTGACTAAAAGCTGCATTAACCTTCGCTTTCTCACCTGCGCCGAGTTGTTGCTGAAAATCCTTGGATAGCGCGGTGACCTGTGTCTTCGCTTTAAGTGCCATGTTCGCCCTCGCCCTTTGCGTTGCCATTGACCTTGCCATGCTCAAGTCTCGCGAATTACCGATGCCCACAGTATAGAGAAAGCCGTCAGTGCCATCGGGATGGGGCTCGAGCATCTGAACCTCGTTCGCCCCGTCATCGATAGTTGGGGGTAATTGGGTCTTGCCACCGCAACCGAGAAAAACCAGCCCTGCGCTGACGCAGAGGAAAAGTGTCAGATTCAAAACAGTTTGCTTCATTGTGAAACTCCTTTCTCAAATTGAGTGATTTATACGAACGCCTAGCGCGACTCGTATGGGTTTCAGGAGAGGTACTCACCTCTTCTGCTCGCTGCGTCTACCGCTCGCGAAGTTCTAGAACCTTTTTTGCCAAGTCGTTGTGCCCTTTCCACGCTTGGAACTCTTGATATAAGGCTTCATCTTGGCTAATTTCCTTAACAAGCACATCTTCAATGTTATCCTTTATGGGCATGCCCAACATCATTTGTACGCTGTACAACCCATCCATTTCTGTCACCTTTGTTTTAATGATGCTAGATTTTATTAACCGCTGATCGGCAAGACTCTCAGACACTCGAGTAAAAGCGGCGTTGATTTGTCCGCTAGCCCCCGCGCCCAGTTGCTGTTGAAAATCCTTGGATAGCGCGGTGACCTGTGCTTGTGCCACAAGTGCCATGGATGCCCTTGTTCTTTGCGTCGCCATTGCCTTCGCCAAACTCAAATCTCGCGATTCCCCCACGCCAACAGAGTAGAGCAAACCATCCTTGCCATCAGGAAAAGGTGTGAGTGTCTCACTTTTACCGCAACCAAGGAAAACCAACCCTGCGCCGATATAGAGGAGAAACGTGAGAGTTAAAACAGATTTCAGCATTGTAGAACTCCTTTCTTCAGGCAAAAAAAGAAGACTCATGCAAAAAGAAACCGCAAAGATAAACCAAGTGTTTAACAAATCGGGGTGGGGTCATCCACCCCGACGGTTTCTGTTGGACAATTCCTTAACATGAGCCAAAAAGATGCAAACCGAATCCGCCTCAAAACGCCATTTTAACCAATGAAAAGGGAAATGTTAATTGATTTTTGTAATCGCATCAACGAGCTTATCCGCTCCAAAACGGATAACATCCGTGGCAGGTAGTCCTGTCTCTCGCTCTGTGTCTTCAACAGCTTGATGGGCTTCCTCTTCGGTGAGATCAAAGCAGTTGAGGGCTATCCCAATGACCTTGGCAGGTTTAATGGGACTGGCAAGCATCTCATACTGACGAATCAACTCCGGCACAGGGGGGAGCGGCACAGTGTACCGGGCGACAATTTTCCGCGAGGGCTGATGACAGAAGATTATTGCATCGGGCATCGAGCCGTGCAGGAGGCTCAATGTGACACCTGAATAGCCGGGGTGAACGAGTGATCCCTGCCCTTCGACAATGAGGAGATCACGTGCCCTTTTTGCCCCTTCAAGAACGATTTCTTCTGACGCACCCGCTGTGAAGTCAGACACCACCGCATCAATAGCAATTCCCCAACCGGAGATCATAATCCCGTTCTGACCGGTCGCACAAAATTCGGTGTCCAATCCGCGATTCCTCGCTGTTTCCGCAAGCTCAATCGCCGTCACCATTTTGCCAATTCTACAATCGGACCCAACAGTCAGGATAACCGTTTGATCTACCTCGTCAGCTTTGCAGGTCGCAATCGGAAGGTCTGCTGGGGGTTTCCGCACATCCCACAACGTAACGTTGTGCCGTTTGGCGAGATCGGCAAGTTGTGGATCATCGCTCAGGAATCGGTGAAGCCCACTCATGACATGCAGCCCGTGTCCGATAGCTTCTTTCAGAATCGCTATCCACGTTTCAGGCAATTGACCCCCCGGTGGTGCGATTCCAATTGCGAGCATCGTTGGGTTCAATTCCATCGCTTCCGCGAGGCTGCTAAGGACCGGAATCCCCTCCCCGATCTCAATAACTTCGCTGACATCTCTCCCGGCTTGTTCGCTGTCGATAACAGCAACGACGTTGTCGGTATGGTAGCGCACCAATACTGTTGCGGCTTTTGATTCAAGGATGCCGAATGAACCTTCGGCAAGAATGACCATTTTATGTTCTTTGGGATTGAGTTGTTGTTGCATACACCCTGTCCTTATTCTTTTAGAGATTGCACGAATCTCTTTTCGCTATCGCATCTTCACCTGATTCTGGACTGAGCCCATGTCAATGTGAGGGATAGCAATCGTTATCCTCCACTCGCAACACCATGAATCAGCGAGTTTGCCCCCTCTCCTGCTCCTTCTCCTCGATTCCCCTGCGCCTCATTCCGTATTTGTCGAGCAATAATTCTTACCGGTGTCGCTTTGGGCGGCACTACATCCGTATTGACGCGGTAGGTTCGGTCATCTGTGCCGCCGGGCAGCGGATGGTTGAAGATTGAGTCTGGATCGCGATAAACAGCAATAATATTGTGAAACAGTTGAGTGGTGAACTGGTTACGGAGCAAGCGTCCGCCTGTGAAGACCCAGTGAGTTTGCTGCATCGGCTGCTTCGTCATCGCATTCCAGATCAGTTCTTCGGCGCGATGCCGAATGATTTGCTCGCCACGTTCCCACTCAACCCATAGCTCGACCAAATCGCCTTTGGGGAGATGAGGATCTCCTTCTACAGTGAGGTTCATGCCCGGATTCAGGTTCAAGCGGAGAAGCGCGAGTTGGATGTGCATCGGCTCTGCATCGAGCATAATGAGACTTTCATGTGTTTTGCCCAACTTGCCGACCGCAAAAAATTCAAGGATGGTTTCCCTACTGATAAGATTGATTTCACCATTCATAACCACTTCATGTTTATTGGCATCAACAGTAACGGTCCCAATTTGATAGATACCATCGCTGATTTTCTGGACAACGGAAGATGGGACTATCGCAGCTGCGGACTCAGGACGGATGGTTAATTGCTGCGAGGTGGTATTGTTATCGCGATTCAGATCCGCAATATCCTCATTTGGGTCAACAACGGCATAGAGTGTAAGATCTCCGTCCTCACTTGGGATCCAATTAATTTCAGTGGTCGTTTCATCGAGATTCCTGTTAAAAAGGACCTCTTGAGAATCGATTTTTCTCCCACCCTGCGCTGGAGGTCCATCGTAAAAGTCCACAGGAACCGTTGTTTCAATCGGTGCACCGGTATTTGTCAACGTAACGCTAATCCGCACAGGATCGCCGACACGCGGTGAAGGCGGAGAGTAGCGTAGACTACGATTTACTGCACCGAGGTCAGGCTGCATCGGCTTCGGCAGGGAACGTGTCAGAAACATCAGCGCAAAGCAGGTTGTCGGAAAATAGTCTTCGTGATCGATCCAGCGTCCATCGGGTTGCTGATCGGCAACGAACATACTGGCTATGTCCTGATACCAATCATGTCCGACAAGTGTATCCTGTTTCGGGGGAATGTCACAGAACCGTTGCAATGTTACAAAATAGTAGTGATGCCAAGAATTTGCCCCGGGATTTCGGGTGAGCGACCAATATTTTTTGATCCACTCCAACCCCTTCTGTATCTGTGGATCCTCAACAGGAACGCCAAACGCGCGGAGCGTCCACAGTCCCGTCGCTGTCATGCTACCGTAGACGCCTTCTGCCCAAGGTGAGCCGTGCTCTACCCGATTATAGAGCCAGCCACCGGTCTCTGTCTGATTGCTACGAATCCACTCCTCAGCCCGCTTCCAAGTCTCTGAAGGGACTTCAAGTCCCCACTGTTTCGCAGCATAAAGGGCATAGATAACCCAGTTAAAGTGCGCCCCATCGGCTGTCGCACCGTAGCCCCAACCACCAAAATCTCTTGGATCCGAAAACTCCTCGCCGCCAAATGGCAACTGACTCTTAACGAGTTGATTTACCGAAAACTGAGCGCGTTTGCGGTATTCCGGTCGGTTCGCGGCAACGAGTGTCGGCAAAACGATAGAGTGAACGTAGACATCAAAGTTATTCCAATCTTGCGCCATGAGAAAATCCAGCCCCTGTTGCACGGCAGGATCCGAAGCAGGCACCCCCGCCGCCAACAAGGCAAGGAGTGCAAGCGCGGTTTCTTGTTTGTCATTTTCCCCCAAGTCCCACGCTGGACCGGGCAAAAGATCTTCAGGCAATCCTTTGAGGGTCGCGCCGCAGATGACACAGATTGAGATAAGCTGGTTTTCGGAACCGCATTGTAAGCAGGTACGGTTATGTCTACCCTGTTGGGCTCTTACCCACGTCACCCCTCTTTGTATTGCGTTTTGGATCTGTTCAGGGGTTGCTTTGGGAAACATTCGTTGCGTCGTAGTAATCGAGGTGTGAGCGATGTTATTGCTGCGGTTGGCTTCTTGAATCTCTTTGTCATCTCCAGCCGGATTGACGACAGCATACACCTCAGTCGTTCCGGGTAGAGGCCGCCATTTCGCCTTGACACTGTCTGACTCTCCTACCCCCAACTCCAAAATCACATCTCTACACATAATCTGTAGCGGGGTTGTTCCCGGGGCACCTTCGTAAAGATTGACTATCAGGTCCTCATTCATAGTCGGAGCAACCTGTCCCACGTTTTTAACGATGACGTAAATCGTGATCTCCTCTCCCTCAAGTGGAGAAGGGTTGGAAAACACAAAACTTGTGCTGTCCACCTCAAAGTCCGGTAGCGGCATCTGTTGTGCCTGCGTGTGAGATGCAATGAGGAGCAGTATCAGAACGAAAAGGAAGCGAAATCTGTACATACGAACACCCCTTTTTTATCTGTTGAGTTCAGATGGGTTCAAAAGAAAAGTTGAGAAAACCAACAATCGCGAATCAAATATGAGGCAGCAAGCAAATGGGCAAGTCGCTAGGTATACCCATTTACCTCTACGGTCGTGTGCATGTTATTGCCCCATCCAATTTCCAACAGAGACAAAGGAGGGCTGCGGTATCGGATTCTCAAACAACTGTTGTCCATCCGCAGAAAACTTGCTGACACCACCTTGAAAGGTCGATCCAAACTGATCTGCGACCCATACACTGCCATCTTGAGAATAGACACTAATAGAAAGGATCACCATCCCAGCGGGAATTTCCATCAGTTTTTGACCATCTGCTGACAACTTGACAAGGGTACTGGAGTCGGCAACGACCCAAAGAGTACCATTTCTCTGGTCAACGCTCGGAGAGCCGGGTAGTGTGAGGTCGGTAATTCTGAGCACTTCCTGGCCGCTTGGACTCAATTTCACAATAATACCGGCGTGGGGATCTGTCACCCACGCGTTGCCAGATTGGGAATTGACAGCGATATACTTGGGTTCTTTCAGTTTTACCGGGGAAGTTGCAGCCACTGCGCCGGCAGCACTATACCGAGCAATCGTTCCGCGAGAGTCTGTGATCCAGCAACTACCGTCGGTAGTATTGACCGCAACTTCAGGTTCGTGAACGCCGGTGATTGACGCAAGAATTTGAGTGCCATCGGCTGAGAACTTCTGGACCGTATTAATCCCACCAATCCAAACGGTCCCGTCAGTTGGGTTGACTGAGACGGCATGTGCACGCTCTATTGGCGGAAGTTTGGTGAATTGTTGGTTTGGATCTGGCTCTGCAGGGTCAAACCGATAGACAGCATTTGCAGCAGAGACAGCAATCCAAACAATACCGCTTTGAGGATCTACTACGGCAGCTTGTGCCTGAGTGAGGCCGGGTATGATCGTTGGATCTGCTAGACCATCCGCATTAAGTTTATAGACCGTATCCCCGCCGCTGACGACCCAGCATTCACCATTGTAACTTGCATGAAGTGGGTTGAGTGAAGCCACAATGAGAACAAGTATCGTTGATAGCATCTGTAGTGTCCGAGAAACACACTTTTTCATCTGACTTAATCTCCTATAAATTTTTGGGCGTAATCGTTGTGAAAACAAGTTCCGTCAAGGCAACAAGATATCAATAGATTAACACATCTACTCGTAATGTTCAAGCATTTTTGGATGACCCACAGCTTAACCTTGCTCATGGGATGCGAATCGGTTATAATTATTGCTATCAGCCAAATCGTGACGAAGATACAGCACTTTCGAGGCACCGTGGAATCTGCGATAAAGATATGATTGCCCTAATCCTTAAAGAGCTGCGTTGTTACGCGCACCAACCAAAGTATCGCCGCACACAGTTTATCATTCTATGCACTCTTGCTTTCGCCCTGCTTGCCATAGCGTTTGAGCAATTCGCGTTAAGCCGTGGGCGACCACAAATTCTGGTCGGCGAAAGTATTTACGCACTCCTAATACCACTCTTTTTTTGCCTCTTACTTGGCTTGGTTGTCCCACTGCAAACCGTTGAATCCTTTCAGATTGAACGACACAGATCTAACTGGGATTTACTCAATCTCACACCCATCGGTCATCGAAAGTTGCTGCTTGGCAAACTGATGGGGGCAGTTTTAGGGTTATTATGGTGTATTGGGTTGACGATTCCACTCTTTGGGGTATCGGTTTACACAGGTGGATTGGAGATTCGTCAACTCCTTCAGTGCGGATTGGTATTTATCGTCGGATTTATCGCCTTTTTTTTGGTTGGAGCATGTTTCACCTTGCTGGGTCACCCGAATCACGCAATGGGGCGGAGTTATGCTGTTGTGCTGTTATTGAGTTTTACTCCACTTATCACTCCTGCATTGACACCGCTGGTAGGTATCCCAACTATCTTACTAGAATTGCTGCGGGTGTTAAGCCCCTTGTGTGTGCTAGTTGCGATCGTAAAATCTGATACCCACATTGCCTTCGGCACTGCACCGGTTTGGGTATGGATGGTGCTCTATCACATAATTCTATCTGCAACGCTTTTTGGGATTTTGAGTTGGCAACTTGAAAAACGGTCCCCGTGATCATAAAACAGTTAGGACTTACGCAGTTGGGTCATAAGTCCCCCTGATAAGGGGGATTTAGGGGGTTAAAAATAAAAAGATCTCGCGCCGTGTGCTAAATTTGCGTAAGTCCTGACAGTGCAATTTTATCTTAATGTTTGCCTTCGTTGTGACAACGTAAATCTGTTTTTCCAACTGAATTTGACCTCCCCTAATTCTCTATGTTTCACGTATGACAGAGTTTCACGTATGACAGAAAGGAACTAAACAAAAAATATGAGCTTTCACTTCAAAGATGGCTACCTTTATTGCGAAAACTTAAAAATTAAAGCCATTCAAGACCAGATTCCAGAGAGTCCGTTTTACCTCTACAGCCTCACACAAATAACAGAAAATTATAAGGCTTATGAAGCTGCGCTTGAGGGCATCGAGTCAATCATCGGCTACGCAATTAAAGCAAATAACAACCTGACAATTCTCAAACATTTACGTGAGTTAGGAAGTGGTGCGGTGCTGGTGAGCGGAAACGAACTGCGGATCGCACTAGCGGCGGGATTCGATCCAAAGCGCACCGTGCTGAACGGAAACGGTAAAACAATCGCAGAGCTGATCCTTGCAGCGGAGCACGGGGTGATGATCAATATCGACAGCGAGTTTGATCTGGAGCACGTTCGAGAGGCTGCCAAGAAAGTGGGCAAGGTCGCTGATGTCCTCATCCGGATTAACCCCGACGTTGACCCCGAAGTCCACGCCTACGTCTCAACAGGAATTAAGAACTCTAAGTTTGGTATCCGAAATGAACGACTGCACTGGTTTCTTGATCAGATAAAAGCCGAACCGCTCCTCAACCTTGTCGGCGTTCACTGCCACCTCGGATCAACGATCAAGAAGGTACGCATCTTCCGCGATGCCACTATCTTGATGATGGAGTTCATTGAAAAGATTCGAGACGCAGGATTCGATCTGAGATATCTGAATATCGGCGGCGGATTGGGGATCGACTACGAAAAAACAGGCGAATCAATACCAACGCCTTCCCATCTAATTGATTCGATTAGAGATGTGCTGACCGATCACATCGGATTGATTATCGAGCCGGGGCGATCCATTATCGGAAATTCAGCGGTGCTCGTCAATCGGGTTACCGGTGTGAAAACAAACGGCAACAAGCATTTTATCGTGATCGACGGGAGCATGGCGGAACTCATCCGCCCAAGTCTATACGACGCCTATCAGCATATCGACTTTATTGAACCCATTGATGGCGAAGTCGTAACCTATGATGTTGTGGGACCTGTCTGTGAATCGGCGGACTTTCTCGGTAAAGATCGGGCGTTGCCAACGCCTCACGAAGGTGCCGGGCTTGTCGTCCACGATGCCGGGGCGTACTGCTACGCGATGAGTTCAAATTATAACCTCAAGATGCGCCCACCCGAATACCTTGTTGATCAAGATCGCTTAATCCAAATCCGTCGCTCGGAGACGTTTGAAGAACACATGCAGTTATTTGAAGTATAGCCCGAACGAGATTTCCTTATGGCCTCGGCACTCAGGAAGTGTTGTCTTGGCAAAGTACAAACGATGAGTGTGTCAATTTGGCATAGAGAGGTTGAACAAACTTTCGCATTTTGTGGTTTTTATATTGACCGAAAATTTGCTCAATGACGCCTGGTGTGCATTTGCAGCGAAATCAAGGCAAAGAGAATTGTTTTGGCATGTCATTTGCTAACTTAGTTGCGACTTACATTTCATGCAATACACATCAGGAGGAATAATTATGCGAATTGACAAATTTACACAAAAGGGCCAAGAGGTGCTCCTAGAAGCGCAGAATTTGGCACAGAAGTACAATCATCCGGCGGTCAAACCGGAACATCTGCTCAAAGCACTAGTTGAGCAAGAAGGCGGTGTCGTGCCATCCGTTCTTAAACGGATTGGCGTGGATACCGATGCGCTCGGACAACGCATTGACGACACACTGGATCGTATGCCACGCGCCACGGGGGCATCGGTTCAAGTTGGAATGGATCGCGACATAGTTAGTGTTCTCGACGCGGCAGAAACAACCGTCGATAAGATGAAGGACGACTACACGTCCACCGAGCATATTCTGCTAGCGATGGTGCAGGTAAAAGCAGCTACAGTCCGCGAATTGCTAGCGTCCTTCGGCGTAAACGAAAAGAGCATCATGGATGCCTTGATGGGCATTCGCGGTTCCCAACGGGTCAGCAGCCCAACCCCCGAAGACCAGTATGAGGCATTGGTCAAGTACGGTCGGGACCTGACGCAGGAAGCCCGTAAAGGGAAACTCGATCCGGTGATCGGTCGGGACGAAGAAATTCGGCGTACGATCCAGATTCTGAACCGGCGCACGAAAAACAACCCGGTACTCATCGGTGAGCCGGGTGTGGGTAAAACTGCTGTCGTTGAAGGACTCGCGCAACGGATTGTGCGGGGCGATGTACCGCTTGGGTTGAAAGAGAAAAGGCTCGTCGCGCTTGACCTTGGCGCGTTGGTCGCCGGCGCAAAATATCGTGGTGAGTTTGAGGAACGCTTGAAGGCGGTACTGCAAGAAATTCAGAGTGCCGAAGGACAGATTCTCCTCTTTATCGATGAAATGCACACCCTCGTCGGTGCAGGGGCAGCCGAAGGTGCGATGGATGCGTCTAACATGCTCAAACCGATGCTAGCGCGCGGTGAACTCCACGCCATCGGTGCAACCACACTCGACGAATACCGCAAACATATCGAAAAAGATGCCGCACTTGAACGCCGCTTCCAGCCAATCTATGTGGGCGAACCTTCCGTTGAGGATACCATCAGTATCTTGCGTGGTCTCAAGGAGCGGTACGAAGTGCATCACGGCGTCCGTATCACCGATAGTGCAGCAATTTCCGCTGCAACGCTGAGCGATCGCTACATCACCGATCGTTTCCTACCGGACAAGGCGATTGACCTTGTAGACGAAGCCGCGAGTCGACTCCGCACCGAGATTGATAGCAAACCAGCGGAATTGGATACGGTTGATCGAGAGGTCACGCAGCTGCAGATCGAGCGGGAAGCCTTGAGAAAGGAGAAGGATGCAGGGAGCAAAGAACGGTTGGAAAAAATCGAAGAACAACTCGCCAACCTTGAAGAGAAAAGCACACAGTTATTCGTCCGCTGGCAAGCTGAGACGAATGCAATCGAGAAGGTACGTGGCATCCGTGAACAGATCGACCAAGTCAACCAGCAGATTGAGGAAGCGGAACGTCAGACCGATCTACAACGAGCCGCTGAACTTCGCTACGGTCATCTGCGTCAGTTAGAGAATGATCTTGCTGATGCCGAAGCTGCACTCGTTCAACTTCAGAGCGATGGCGCATTGTTGAAGGAAGAGGTAGATTCCGAAGACATCGCCGCCATTATCAGTAAGTGGACAGGGATTCCGGCGAGCAAACTGCTGGAAGGCGAGATAGAAAAACTAGTGCAGATGGAAAAACGGCTTCACAACCGAATCATTGGACAGGACGGTCCCGTCGAAGCTGTGGCGCGGGCGGTCAGACGAAGTCGTTCAGGTCTGCAAGACCCGAATCGTCCGATTGGTTCGTTTATCTTCTTGGGACCGACGGGTGTGGGAAAAACCGAACTCGCCCGTGCGTTGGCGGAATTTCTGTTTGATGACGAGCAGAACATGGTGCGGATTGACATGAGTGAGTATCAGGAACAGCACACTGTGGCACGCTTAATCGGCGCACCGCCGGGCTATGTCGGTTACGACGAGGGTGGCCAGTTGACCGAAGCCATCCGACGCCGTCCCTACAGCGTCGTGCTGTTCGACGAAATTGAGAAGGCGCACCCGGAGGTGTTCAACGTCTTCCTACAGGTGCTCGACGATGGGCGGCTCACCGACGGTCAAGGGCGCACTATTGATTTCCGCAATACGGTCATCATCATGACTAGCAACATCGGCAGCGATTCAATTCTGAACATCACGGATGACAAAGCGATGCGCGAACGAGTAACCTTTGCGCTTCGAGAGCATTTCCGTCCGGAGTTTCTGAACCGGATTGACGAGGTGGTGTTTTTCCATCGTCTGGAAAGCGAACACATTCGTCAAATTGCTGAAATTCAATTTGGTAACGTCCGTCAGTTGCTAGCCAAACGAGACATCTCGATCGAGATGACAGATGCGGCGGCGGATCTTCTTATTCACAAAGGTTACGACCCTGCTTACGGTGCACGACCACTCAAACGGGTGATTCAGCAGCGAATCATTGATCCGCTAGCGATGCAGGTTATCCAGAGCGAGGTGCGTGATGGCGACCATCTGCTCGTCAATGCGAAGGATGATGAACTCACATTCACAGTAACTGAACCGGCTGCGGAAGATACACTCGCTGCGGGTTGAAAAAAACGGGTGAATACACACAATTGATACAAACGTTGCCATTCCAAACGTGAGGGTTTTTATATATGCTCCCGAAGAATCTGCTACCCAACGCCAGTTTTGAACTCGACTTCGGTGACCCTGTACCGACGAACTGGGGGGACACGCAAAATGAGTTGACGTTGCAGTTGCACCTCGATTTGAAGCCCGATGAAATCGGGACAACTCAGGTGCCGCAGGTACCGCCGCACAGTGAAGCTATCGGTGAAACGGTTGATGGTGGGCGTGCAGCGCGGATTGAGACGGAGGCTGCCCTGAACCCCAATGAAACGGGGGAAAGTGGCAGCACCGCTGTGGGGCATCTGCTCTCCCCGATGGTGAGTGTTGCGCCTTGCACGCCGTATACCATTTCGGTGTATGCGCGGAGCGACGATTCATCGGCGAAACTGGAGATCGGTTTGTGGACACGTCCGGTGGACTTTAGACAGTCTGCCGATTCGCTCAGTTATGCCATGCCACTCTCAGCGGAGTGGCAGCGTTTTACATTTACTTGCTGCACGGACGAACTGGAAGAGCACGCTGTCGTTGACTTCAAGATCACGGCGGACAAAGCGGGAGCAGTCGTTTGGTTTGATGCAGTGCAGTTGGAACAGGGACCTCAGGCAACTGAGTTCAAAACGCACCGAAACGTCGAAGCAGCGGTAGCGGGCTGCCCCGGAGCACGCCCTAATCAGGGAAGGCGGGATAATTCGCTAATTCACCTCAATGACGGGCCGCTCAAACTGTCTCTGACGACGTACAACCACCTAGCCGAAGCGATCAACGAACCGATCACGTTGGAGATCCGAGAGCTTGTCGGAGGACGTGTCATCTTCACCCACACACTCGTGGGACCTATCGCACCCGGTCGGAGTGAACAGAGCCTCTCGTTGGATTTCCCGTTCATCGGTGAGTTCCGCGCCCGGCTTATCGCGGGGAGCGAAGAGCAGATTAGTCCGGAGGATTACATCTTCGTCAACTATCCGGTGTTTGAGGAAACATATCAGGGTGTGATGTACACGAAGCACAGTGCCGTGCATGAAATACCGGCAGAACGGAGTGTGCTGCCGTGGACGAACGACCGGAACTGGTATGCTGACACGCAAACTACGCTGATCGTTACCGACGACGATGAAATCCACGCGCAGATGAGCGATGGTCACACGGTGATGCGTACCTGTGACGGTGGACGAACTTGGGACAATCTACAGGTGACCAAGACGGTCAACACTGTGTTACGTGATGGGACGTTTCTAGCTGTCGAATCCATGGAGGGGATGTTGCAGGTATCGCGGTCAAGCGGCCAGGGGAGGACATGGCACCCGCTCGGACAAATTGAGTCCTCCGAACATCCACAGATCGGGGGGATTGAACAGTTACACGATGGATCGCTGATTATACCGGTCGGCATTATCAGCCCTCAAACGGCGACGGGTCCACTTACGGTGCACACGTTTCGCTCAACTGATGGCGGCATGACATGGTCGGGCGGTTCCCCAATCTGTCCGGGCGGTGAGCCGCAAATCCTTGAATTGCAATCGGGACGACTACTCGCCTTCTGCCGCAACAATCCGCGGGTTCCACCTAACGATCTACAACGTCCGTTCCGCAATGAAGGCCCGTGGCGGTTGTGGCAGCGGTTTCAAGGTGCTCGCGGTCTCTCCTCTTACACGAAACGGATTACGTTGGCTGAGTCGGATGACGGTGGGCGGACATGGCATAGCCAGCGTCCTGCGACGTTTCTGCTTGAAGAGATGCACGGCGGTGGTGTACAGTTACCGGACGGGCGGATCGTTTTTCTTTATACGCACCGGGGACCAACGTATCGCGGCGGTGAGCGGGCAAAGGTAAGTTCTGATGAGGGACGCACATGGCGCGATGAATTGTATTTCATGACTGCAACCCCTGCGTATCCGGGCTACTCCGGCAGCTGCGTCCTGCCACCCCATCTGGCAGATCGCAAATCGGGGATGATTCTGACACTCGTCGGTGAGCGATCGGAGCGCAACTGGGGCAGCGAAGGGCCCACGACACCGGAGGGGTTTCAGTATATGCCGCGCGTCCAAGCAATTCGTTGGCAACCTGTAGAATGAACAATCAGTTCAATCAACTAATGAATCTCTGAACTAATGAACCAACAAAAAAAACCTAATGAGGCGACAGGTATGTAGAAAATTGAACCTCTGCAGCACCAATCGGATGACCGCCGCTGCCATGCAGGGTTGGATTGATGACGTCCCAATTCATTTTTCTTAAAAAAACTGCGAACTTAATTCAAACTTATCTGCCCAAAGGAGCAGAGACACAAATTAGCAGCCGCAACCTACATATTATTGATAATAAATCCGTGGTTCGGCACTATTCCAACATTCATTTGATACGAAAGAAGGAGATTTTATCATGAAACGCAGATGGTTCGTACTCACCGCCATTCTCGCAATGGCAGCAGTTACCGTTTTCCTGACCAATCAAGTTACCCAAGCCCAACGTCCAGACCGAGGCAGGATGCGCGGTGGGGGCGGCGGTGAAAGACGTGGTGGTGGCGGAATGCGTGGATTCAGTCCCACCTCAATTATTGACAATTCGTGGACAGACCTCACATTTGCCGTCAAGGTCGATGATGACACACTCATTAAAGCCCGTCCAGTTTATCAGAAACATCGTGATAGTCTTGAAAAAGCTGCCAAAGAGGCCAGTAGCTCCGGGGATTTCGGAGCAGTACGCGAAGCCTTCGGGAAGATTGGCAGTGAGTTCCAGACAGATTTGAAGTCGGTTTTGACCGAAGATCAGGCAGCCCAACTCGATGCGATCCAAGAAAAGCGGAGGCAGCAGATGATGAATCGAGGTGGTGGTAGAAGAGGTGGCGGTGGCGACGGAGCCCGCTAAATCACATAGAGACAAGGGGAGAGATGGATTCGTCCATTCTCCCCAGATCTTCGTCTCGGCAACAAAGGAGGATGGTCGATGCAAAGAAGATGGATCATTGTCATAGCGATTGTTCTCGTGGTCCTCGTGTCCGGCGGTTTGCTGCTGTGGAATCAGCACGCCAAGGCAACCAAGGAAGAAGCCAACAGCATGCCTGAAATCGAGATCGCTACGGTTGAGCGGGGTAATATTGATGTGACAATTGACGCTACCGGAACCATTGAGCCGCTTAACATTGTCGAAGTGAGTTCCAAAGCCAGTGGTAAAATTTTAGAGATTACCATTGAAGAAGGGGATTACGTCGAACAGGATGCCGTGATCGCGCGTATCGAAACCACCTATGTTGCAGCGGATCTGGATCAGGCAGAAGCGGACTTTAGTGCCGCCCAAGCACGTCTTGATCAATCAACGATTAATATCGTATTGCAAAAGGAACAAACCGCGATTCAGATTCAGCAAGCGGAAGAAAAGTTAGCTGAGACAAAAGAACAGTTGGAACAACTCAGAGAACAGATACGGATAGAAAAGCTAACGAATCAACGTCAGTTAGACGATGCGAAAAATAGCCACGAGATGGCGAAGTTGCGACATACACTCCTGACATCTGATACGGTGCGAGAGGAAGATAAAAAGCGTGCAGAAGCTAGTGTGAGCCAAGCGAAAGCTAATTCTGATCTTGCCGAAAAGGAGTATGCTCGAAAACAGCAACTTTTCGAGAAAGAGTATATCTCAAAATCAGATCTCGACGCCGCCGAGACGCAGCGGAACTCGGCAAAGGCACAATACGACTCGGCTATGGAGCAAGTCAAGCTAGTGGAACAGCCGGCAAGCGAAGCCGAGTTAAAGCTGTCGGAGGCTGAGATTCGGAGAGCAGCGTTTGCCGTTGATGCGGCGAACGAACAGATTGATAAAGAAAAGTATCGGGACATGGAGATAAAAATTCAAGACCATCGTGTCACACAAGCTAAGGACGCTTTGGATTTGGCAATCGCCAATAAAAAGCAGATTAACCTGAAGGAAAAAGACCTTGAAAGTTCCAACGCACAACTCATGCGCAGTGCAAGTGCCTTGCAACTTGCAAAAGAAAGTTATGACGATACGGTTATCCGCGCCCCCATCTCTGGAACGATTCTCGAAAAAGCGGTGGAGGAAGGGCAAGTAATAGTTTCTAGTTTTGGCGGGGGAGGCAGGGGCGGCTCTGTTTCGTCGGAAGGTCAGGTGCTAGCAAGGATGGCGGATCTCGAAAAGGTTTATGTGGCAACGGAGGTCGACGAAACCGATATCGGTAAGGTGAAGGTCGGTCAACCGGTGACCATCACTGTCGAAGCCTACCCGGATCAACCGCTGCAAGGGCAGGTGCTGCGCATCGCGCCGCAAGGACAGGTGGTACAAAACGTAACGACGTTCAAAGTCATCACTGAAATTATGAATACGCGCCCAAGGGAACGTGGACGCAGGGGTAGAGGTGGTGAGCTCACGGATCGCGGGGACGGCGGTGGCTTTCGCCAAGGCGAAGGCAGGGGCGAATTTACGCCAGAGCAGGGAGAACGTTTTCGGCAGAGGCGTCAGCAGCGACAAGGAGAACCGACAGCGTCAGAGAACACCGAAACTTCCAACGAAAATTCAGCGGACGCTGAGCCCACGGGGGCGGCGGATCCGTGGATGGCAATGGCAGACAACTTCTTCAGCGATCAAGGGACAGGAGATTGGGCGCGTGAGGAGACCCCATCGGAAGATACGGATACGCCGTTCTTGAAGCCGGGAATGAATGCGACCGTAGAGATTTCCGCCGCGAATAAGCGGAATATATTGGTACTCCCGAATGAGGCGATTCTGTCTTTCGGGAGTCGAAAAATGGTCCGTGTCGTTGGCGAAGATGGTCAGCCGGGCCGGCCGCAACCTATTGAGGCAGGCGTAAGCAGTTTCGACAGAACGGAAATCATCTCTGGCTTGGACGAAGGGCAGGCCGTCGCTGTGGGAGGTTTCCAGCGCGGCGGCGGCAGGGACATGGATCGGTTTAGACGCATGATGGGAAATCCCGCTTCTACAATGAGACGGATGCAGCGGAACACCGGCGGTGGTGGCGGAAGAGGAGGCCGGTGATGACAAGGGAGGGAATCATATAGATGGGAATACTCGAAAGTTTAGCGAACGCGTTACGCAGTTTATTAGCGAACAAACTTCGATCAGGGTTGACGATGCTTGGCGTGATTATCGGCGTGGGAGCAATTATGACCACAACCTCAATCGGCGAGGGGGCAAAAGCAGATATCACAGCGCGTATCCAGACGCTTGGGGCGAATATCCTAGCAGTCCGTCCGGGCCAGAGCCGTTTTCGTGGACGGAGTTCGGGGCAAGACCGTCAAAGCCTGAAGTATGAAGATGCCATGGTGTTGAGGGAACGGGCAAAAAATATTCTCTACGTCTCACCGGAAATATCTTCGCGCACCCAAGTCAAGCATGGAAACAAAAACCACAATACTACGGTGGTCGGTACAACCCCGGAGTATCAGGTTACGGCGAATTTCCCGGTTGAGAAAGGTGCGTTTTTTACCGAGAGCGATGTGCGTTATCGGCGTCGGGTGTGCACGTTAGGAAAGACAGTTGTTGATGAACTTTTCGGCGGGCGGGAAGATCCGATCGGCAAGACAGTCAAGATCCGCGGACTTAACTTCCGGGTACTTGGTATAATGAAGGAGAAAGGCGCGAGCGGCTGGCGAAATCCGGATGACCAGATCTTTATTCCGGTGTCAACTGCGATGAAACGGGTTTTTGGCAGAGATTCCCTATCAAGTATCAGCGCACAGGCAGTAAATAGCGAGGCGATGGAACCTGCCGAAGCCGAAATCGAGAACCTCTTGCGGAAACAGCACAAACTCCCCGCCAACAAGGAGCTTGATTTTAACGTGCGGAATCAAGCGGAGTTCCTCGAAACCCTCGAAGAATCAGGGCAGACATTCACCTATATGATTATGGGTATTGCAATCGTATCGCTGATTGTTGGTGGGATTGGGATTATGAACATCATGTTGGTGTCGGTGACGGAGCGCACGAAGGAGATAGGTTTGCGGAAGGCGGTCGGTGCCAAACGTCATGACATCCTAATCCAATTCCTGATCGAGGCAATGACGCTGTCGATCCTTGGTGGTCTGATTGGGATTGGCGTTGGGGTATTCGGGTCGAAAATGGTGCCATCAATCTGGGGGTGGCGGACGATCATCTCGCCGATGTACACAGCGGTGGCATTTTTCGTTGCGGCGTGGATTGGTGTCTTCTTTGGGGCGTATCCGGCATGGAAGGCAGCAAAGTTGTCTCCAATTGAAGCCCTAAGACACGAATAAACAAATTCAGCACAAATGCGTCAAACAAGCATTTATGGGCATTCGGGTTAAATCTATCCCACCTCAACTGGCTAAACATCTCGTTTCAGGCACCCTTTCATGGGCTTGAAGTCGGAACCCGGAGGAAGGAGGAAAAGCAGACGATTTCTCGTTTTACGCACTACACATCACGCCTCACGTTTTGTGCATTATGTGGTACTTTTCTCCCCCTCTTATTCCTCATCGGTTGCGATGGAACAGATGAATCCCTCCGGCAGAGTGAAGAGCTAATCCGTTCAGGCAGACATGATGAAGCGGTTGCCCTGCTAGCGCAGGTCATTGCAGCGGACGAACGAAACCCCAAAGCGCGGCTTCTAATGGCACAGGCACATGAAGCGCTGGAGAACTATGATCGCGCTATTCCCCAATTCAAAGCTGCAATCCGATTGTACGTTGCCCAACCCGAAGACCGGGCAATGGCACGACTCTATCTAGCGAAGATTTATCTGAGATTGGGGGTTCGCAAAGAAGGGGTCAATCAACTGCGGGCAATTGTTCATTCCACATCGGATAGCGCGATGATACAACAGGTCGCCGGACTTGTCAGCGATGCCTACCAAGTAACTCAGATTACAAAGGGAAATCCAGCTAACTACTCGCCGAATTTCTCCCCCGATGGCAAACAGATTGCTTTTGCATCATCCCGGTTAGGTAATAGCGAAATCTATCTGATGGATGTGAACGGAAGCAACCCCCAACAGGTAACGTTTACACCGGATTTTAATGAAGATACACCGGGATTTCTGGGCGATTCGCTTTATCTAGTACATAGCCGCGAACCGAAAAGTGCAGGCGAAGTCCATATTGTCCTCCAGAGCGATGGAACAACGCCGGTCTATACGGGTATTTATGCCACTCACCTCAATAGAGAAATAACACACGAACTGTTACCACTTGGATTGGGGGTCCGGGCACCGCGTTTATCGCTAGATTGGAAGCGCGTCGTTTATGAGGCAAGCAGGAATAGAACCTTAGACCTATACACCCTAGATTTGCACGGCATTGATCTGGAAGACATGGAGGGAAGAATAATCGTCCCTATATCTATCACCGAGAGTGAGGCAGATGAGGGCAGTCCAACCTTTTTCCCGGATGGAAAACGGATCGCGTTTGTGTCTGCGGGTCCAGAAGGCACGGGTCCACGTCGTGCTGCGCCCGGTCGTAGCAAGCCGCTGCACCAGATCTATACCATCAACATTGACGGCAGTGATGAAAAACATCTGAATCCCAACCCCTATGACTGTTACAGCCCAGTGATTGCACCCGATGGGAAAACCATCGCTTTTGTATCCGGACGGATGGATGACATTGAGATCTATCTGATGGATATAGATGGAACGAATGAACGACGTATTACTAGCGGCATCGGTGTCTCAGTACAGCCTGCTTTTTCGCCGGATGGAAGAAAACTCGTCTTTGTCTCCGACCGGAGCGGCGATCTCCAAATTTACCTGATGTCCTTTGACCAACCGGTGACACGAGATATGTTGATCCAACACCTGCAAGGAAATTAATCTCTCCACCAGAACCATCATCCTCGAATATTTGACCGCACATTCGAGCTATCCGAAAACGAAAGGAAAGATGTGTATGGATTGTCAATCACAAAGATGTTCTTTTTCTCAAAAGAAAGTATCTTACAAAGTCTATCTGCTCATTTTTTTATTTGCATATTTGCTCGCTTTAACTCCCCTTATGGCCAACGCAGCCGTAGACAACAGTGAATATCAGGCGGAGGCGCACCGGGCTTTTGGCAGCATTGAGATTGACGGAAATCTCAATGAACCCGACTGGCAAGAAGCCACACCTGTCGGACAATTTAGGCAGGTCGAACCGGATGCGGGTGAGCCAATGACCCTACCGACCGAAGTCCGTATCCTCTATGATGCAGAGAATATCTACTTCGGTTTTACCTGCTTTGATTCGGATGTTTCCAAGATAATTGCTAACGACATGCGACGTGATGCACGTGAGTTACATGAAAACGACAACGTTTTTCTCATCCTCGACACCTATAACGCTAAACGGAGTGGTTTTGCGTTCCGCCTTAATGCGTTGGGAGCGGTGCAGGATACTGCAATAAACAACAGCGGAGATAGCTTCAACCGAGATTGGGATGCGGTGGTAGATTGCCAAAGTCAAATTCATTCCGACCGTTGGACCTCAGAAATTTCTATCCCCTTTGGTCAACTTCGTTTCAAGGAGAGCGAGCAAATGACATGGGGACTGAATTTGTCGCGTGGTATCCGCCGAACCAATGAGGAGGGAACATGGGCACCGGTCCCCTCATCATATGGCGGACGAGCAAAATACCGTACCGCTTATATGGGCAATCTAGTGGGATTAGAAGGGATTAAGCCGAAAAAACAGATTGAGCTGCTGCCTTATATTTTACCCGGGGTAAGTCGAGTCGAAGAAGATGATGAAACGGATGGGGAATTCGAGATGGGATTAGATCTCAAATATGGAGTGACTACGAATCTCATCGCCGATCTGACACTTAACACAGATTTTGCACAAGTCGAAGCCGACGAAGAACAGGTCAACCTCACCCGCTTCAGTCTGTTCTTTCCTGAGAAGCGTCCTTTCTTCTTGGAGGGGGCAGGTCTTTTCGATTTTGGCGTTCCGCGTCCTAGTTTCCGTCGTCCACCTCCGTTCCTCCTTTTCTACAGTCGTCGCATCGGCATCGAAGAGGGCCATGCCATTCCAATCATCGGTGGGGGCAAGATTACGGGAAAAATGGGGCCCTACGGCGTAGGACTGCTCAATGTGTTTACCAACGAATTTCACACTGATGAATCGATTACCGATCCGGATGAGATTGTCGATGTGCCACGCACTAACTACTCTGTACTAAGGATGACGCGCGACCTTTTCAGCGGCTCTCGTGTCGGATTAATTGCCATTAACAAGCAGGATTCAGAGAATTACAATCGCGCTGGTGGGCTTGACTTCTCGTATCGTCCAGCTGACAGATTGGAAATTCGTGGACTGTGGGCACGGACAGCGGATTCAGAGGAGGATGTCGGGAATGGCGATGCGTGGTACATTGGTTCAAATTGGCGGGATGATCTCTTTGACCTGTCAGCTGGATACACCGATATCGGTGATAACTTCAACCCAGAAGTTGGATACGTCCGACACCAAGGAAGCCGTCGAGTCCATAGTGAAATGCAGTACACACCTCGACCGCGTAAATTCGGGATTCGTGAAATTCAGGCGGGACCAGAGGTAGATTATATTCTCACTCAGGAAAATGAATTGGAGACTCTTGATATTACACTCGAGAGCCGGATTGAACTCAACAATGGCGAGCGGATTACGTTTCAAGTCAGACGTACAGAGGAGCATCTCGAAGAAGATTTCGATGTATACGATGATATTATTATTCCCGTAGACGAGTACGAATTTAATTGGGTCCGTGTAATGGTCGAAACCGATGAAAGCAAGATGTTCGCCGGACGGTTTGGTGTGGAGGTCGGAGACTTCTACGATGGAACGAGCCGGGGATTCGAGGTTGATGCCGGCTTCAAACCGAACGGACGGTTTGTGCTCGAAACGCAGTATCAATTTGCCCGAGTCGAACTTCCCGTAGGGTCTTTCGATGCACATGTGCTGGCAAGTCGGGCTGTCTACTCATTCTCTACCCGTTTCTTTGCAAAACTGTTTGCACAGTGGAATAGCGCGGACGATGTGGTTTCAACCAACTTTCTGCTTAACTATATCTATCGCCCCGGCAGCGACTTCTATCTTGTGTTTAACCAGGTTTTCGACGAGGATAACGGGACGATTGGCCTCTCGGAATCAACGCTTGTCGGAAAGATGACATATTGGTGGAATCCGTAACGCAGTCACTTAGTGATAAATAACGGATAGAAAACAAGAGGGTTTTTCATGAAGCGATTCTTAGTTTGGTTATTCGGACTTGGTCTGGTACTAAATGGGTTGGTGGTGGCCTCCTCGATGAGCCTTGCGGCAGAGGGAGAATGGTCGAAAAGAGCTGACATGCCTTTTCCAAGACTCTTTTTCTCAGTCAGTGCAGCTGGCGATCTCGTTTACGTTATCGGTGGTATGCTCGCCGAACCGATTACGAGAGTCGATACCTACAACCCAGCGACGGATACATGGACACAGAAAGCCGATCTGCCATTGGCACGTGCAGGGATCGCGACCGCCGTTGTTAATGGGAAGGTGTATGCCATCGGCGGTTGGAGCAACAAAGCACCTGCACTTTCGACCGTAGAAGAATACGATCCGGCAACCAATACGTGGACACCGAAAGTAGACATGCCAACGGCACGGGTGTTTTTTGCAACTGCTGTTGTGAACGGAAAAATCTATGCCATTGGTGGCATCGCGACAAACTTTGGCCCAGTGCTACCGGCTGTCGAAGAGTACGATCCGGCAACCAATACGTGGGCACGGAAAGCAGACATGCCAAACCCTCGGTCAGGAATGTCTGCCGCGGCAGTGGGGGGGAAAATCTATCTGCTCGGCGGCGTGTCTAACATACAAGGGCCCGCACTTGCGACCATGGAAGAATACGACCCCATAACTGAAAACTGGGTGCCAAAAACAAATATGCCGACGAAAAGGACAGCCTTGGCAACCGGCGTTGTTGGGGCACAAATCTATGCGATTGGTGGTACTGATGCTGTGCAAGGTCCGGGGCTATCCACAGTTGAAGGGTATAATCCCGTGAACAATACATGGTTAAAGGAAACAGATATGCCAACTCCGAGAGTGTTCTTGGGAGCAGGTGTCGTGAATAATAAAATCTATGCCGTTGGTGGGGTTGCAGAGGGGTTAGGACCAGCCATTCTACCCGCCATGGAGGAATTTGATACCGGCAAGTTGCATGTCGAAGCAAAAGAAAAGTTGCCAACGCTGTGGGGGCAAATCAAGCGAGGGGATTAAAACAGTGACGTTGAATAAGATGACAGAGCAAACTCATGTTTCCAAGAAATGGATGAAAGATCTCTTTGTTGCTCAGTTTGCCAAGCCATCGGACCTAGAGGAAATTAACCTGAGTCAATTGACGCCGTTCCAGCGGGCACTATTGGTTACCGATGGGACAGTTACACAGTTCATCGAAGCGTATACGCTCTCTACGGTCGAAGTTGTGCTGCTCCACCAAGAGACACAAATCCTACCTACAGATCATGTTTGGCTCGAAGCCGCAAAAGGAACGCGAGTCATTGCCCGTCAGGTAATGCTGCAAACGAGGCAAAGGGCAGGTCAGCAGCCGACCGTCCATACCTACGCGACCTCACTCATTGTGCCAAACCGAACCTCGCCGGTCATCAGGGAGGGCTTGGCGCTCAAGGGTAAAGGCTTGGGGCAGCTCTTACAGCGCAGCGGTTTAGAAACTCGTCGAGACCTGCTGTGGTGGGGACTTAAACGTCCGGACGATTTGCCGGAAACACTCCTTCATTTGCAAGAGGAACCGTTTCTCAGTCGTACCTATCGTATTGTCGCTGAAGGACAACCCATTATGTTAATCAACGAACAGTTTCCGCTTAACGAATACGCATGAGAAAACGGTACTCTTGTAGAATATCAACCTTCCCCCTATTGCAGCCGTCCACGTCCCAGAAGGGGCCAAACCGTCTCAACGATGCCATCGCGGATACCGTAAATTTCGTCGTGTAGTGCAACGGTAACATCTGAGTAGCCGATAACAAACTCAATTTTGTCCCCGACACGCGGCGTTTCACTCGGTTCCGCAAGTTCAACCTTCCCATGCTCCGCCGACAATCCCACTGATGTTACGCCCGAAATTCCGATGGGAGCTGGATCTGCCGCACCCTCACTCATGGTCTTTCTGCCGGCATCGCAGATAATCCGCGTGGGGGCAGGCCGACTGGTAACTGTAGCAATGACTGTAAGAGCGTACGGGTGTTCGACGCCAAACTGATTGCGGTAGATAACGTCACAGAAGATTCCGCCACCCGCCTGAATCTCCGTGATACCCGGCTGGAAGGCACTAATCCAGTAAGTTCCCGTCCCCCCACAACTGATGATGTCGATGGGCATCCCTTCATTTCGGCATTTCTGGGCGCTGTCGGTAACGGATGTCAGTGCATCGTCAATCATCCGCTTTTTCTCCCCCGGATCTTGGATGCGGAGCGCGGTAGATTCCCAAGTAAAGAGACCCGCAAGTTGTACCCCTGCCCTGCCTTGGATCTTGCGAGCCAAAGCGAGAACTGGTTCGCCAGGATCTACACCGGCTCGGTTCATACCCGTATTGATCTCAATGACGAGGCGAATACATACCCCCTTCTCACGGGCTGCCCGGTCAATGGCTTCTACATGCTCCTCACAGTCAACAGCAACCATGACATCCGCATGTTTCCGTAAATTGACCAGACGGGCAACCTTCTGCGGTCCAACAACTTGGTTAGCGATGAGGATGTCCTTCACACCGCCGGCAGCCATAACTTCCGCCTCTCCGAGCTTGGCGCAGGTGACACCAATGGCACCTGCATCAAGGAGTTTATGAGCGAGTGCCGGGCTTTTCATCCCTTTTGTATGGGGTCGCCAATTGACCCCTGCTTCATGAATAATAGTAGACGCCATACGCTCTATGTTGCGCTCCATCGTTGGCAAATCAATTAGGAGCACCGGCGTGTCTAGTTCTTCCTTACGACAACCGACGAGATTCGTGTGTGCTATCATAACAAACCCGCAGTTTCCACCTCTGGATAATCGAGGCAAGTCATGCGGACTCCTTTCTGTTCAATTAAAATTTGAGTTCTGCTTACATTTTACGTTTCACGCTTTATACCGGCTTCAAGTGTTTCGATAATTGTATCCACATCGTAGACGCAGCCGCCCCATGTCCCGCCCCCGACGCTCTGGAGTGCCGCCCACAGACGCGTATCGTCCGGTAGCAGATCATCAGGAGCAAGGTCCGGACGTGGCGATCTCTCGGCTAAGACCTGTGTGCCTGCCTCAACACCGAAGATCTGGTTTCCATGACCGACCAAATCAATGCTCCCCTCAAGCTGATTCCGATCGACGCGGATCTGAATCTGATCGCCGTCAATCAATTTGCCGATGGGACCACCTGCCAACGCTTCTGGTCCAACATGTCCGATGCAAGCACCGGTTGATACGCCGGAGAATCGTGCATCGGTGATTAGGGCGACATGCTTGCCAAACGAAAGATGCTTGAGCGCGGCAGTGATTTGGTAGACCTCCTCCATACCAGATCCCATTGGACCGCGGGAGCAAAGCACCATTACCTCCCCCGGTTTCATCTGGTCGTCGCCGTGACTTTTGAGTGCCTGAATTGCGTCTCGCTCACGCACAAACACCCGCGCCCGCCCAGTCATTCGGTATACACCATCCTCATCAACAACATTGGGATCAATCGCGGTACTTTTGATGACGGAGCCTTCTGGCGCAAGATTCCCACGCGGAAAGGTGACCGTGCTGGTTAACCCACGCGCCTTTGCGGCTTCCGGGCTCATGATCACATCGTCCGGATCAATCCCATCTCGCTCCATCAGGAGATCTCGGACACGCTGACGGCGTTCCGATTTCTCCCACCAATCGAGATTCCGCCCAAGGGGTTCGCCTGAAGCGGTGATAACATCTTCGTTCAACAGATCTAATCCCCGTAAGTGCAGCATCACTTCGGGAACACCGCCTGCCAGAAAGACCTGAACAGTTGGATGACCGACAGGACCATTGGGTAAGACATCAACAAGGCGAGGCACTTGCCAATTGATTTCGATCCAGTCCTCCACAGATGGACGACTGAGCTTCGCCGCATGTGCGATGGCTGGAATATGCAGGAGTAGGTTGGTTGAACCCCCGCAGGCAGCGTGGATAACCATCGCATTGTGAACCGCTTCGTCAGTCAAAATGTCACCCATCTTGAGACCTTTTGCGTCGAGATTGACCAAAGCACGGGCAGATCGCTTTGCCATATCTGACCAGATCGGTTGACCCGATGGCGCAAGTCCGGAATGTGGTAATGTCATTCCTAGTCCCTCCGCAACGACCTGCGATGTTCCAGCGGTGCCAAGAAATTGGCAGCCACCCCCCGGACTCGCACACGCTTTGCAACCCATGTCAGAAGCATCCTGCAAGGAAATCTCTCCGTGTGCAAAACGGGCACCGATAGACTGAATCTTGCCTGCGTCTTCACCCTCGGTGGGCGGCAACGTCACACCGCCGGGGACTAACACACACGGTAGGTCACGCATAGCAGCAATCGCGATCATAGCCGCGGGCAACCCTTTGTCACACGTTGCAACCATCATCACCCCTTTGCGCGTCGGTAACGACCGGATGAGACGCCTGAAAATCATTGCAGCATCGTTACGGTAGGCGAGGCTATCCATCATGCCGGGGGTACCCTGCGTGCGTCCGTCACATGGATCCGAACAGAATCCAGCAAACGGGATCATGCCCAGTTCTTTGAATTCGTTCGCAGCAGCCTCCATCAACAAGCCAACCTCCCAATGCCCGGTGTGGTAACCAAGTGCGATCGGACTCCCGTCTGGCGCACGGATCCCTCCTTGTGTGCTCAGGATGAGGAACTCTCTCCGATTGAGTTCGCCGGGCGCCCAGCCCATACCCGTATTATGACTCCAACCAAAGACATCTCCGCTCGGCAAATCGAGCAGCATTTCCGGTGTAAGTGGCAGACTACCCTCAGGACCGGGTGAATGGGTTTCCAAATCATAAATTGTGGAATCGTTAGAATCCAGAAGTTCGTCGAAATCAACAGTTTTCTTAGAAGCCATATTATATACCTACTTTCGTTTCAAAACAGAAAAGTGTGCCATCACGTTTCACGCATCACAGCGGTTTGCCGCGCAACGCCTGCCGACACTGCATCAAGCCGTTGCCGGTGACGTTATACGCAAAAGTGTTCATCCTTCGAGGCAGATTGGAGGTGTTGGCGGCAGAGCCGTGAATAATTAGCGCGTTGAAAAAGACCCCAGCCCCCGGTTCCATCTCCACTTGGACAGCGTCCCCACGTTCACGGTAGTGTCCCGGTAAGAATACACCAAATGTCTGTTGACGCCGTTGGTGCGCCTGTAATCCCCACTTATGGCTGCCGGGAACGAACTGGATGCAGCCATTTCCCCGCGTTGTGGCATCAATTGCGAGTTGACAGTTCACCATCAACGGGCGGTTATCGTCCCGATTCCAATAGGCGTAATCCTGATGCCACGGAATCGCTGTGCCATCTTTGGCATCTTTGGGCAGCAGCTTGCTGTGATACAGTGAAACATCGGGACCAATCATCTGTTCGATAATATCTAACATTGTATCTGAACGCAAGATTTTGTTCAGGGTTGGGCTTATCAACTCACTGTTCATCAGCTGCTTAAGACGTGGGGGTAGGGCAGGGTCATCGAATTCTTCCCACGAGGGACCAACCCCCTCGACCGGTTGTTCCGCCATGCGATTGTGAATATCTTCGATATCTTCACGGATTTTTTCTATCTCTTCAGGCGAAGCAAGGGCTTTTTTCAGAATAAAACCGTTCTCATCATAAGATTGCTTTTCTTCCGGGGTGAGCATCAAATCCATTCCTTTCGTAGTAGAGAATGCAGATCTACGTTCCCTACGAGGTTTGGGCAAACTGAAGATAAACAGCATAGATCGCCAGTCCGATCATCGCAAGGAAGCAGAACCAAAGCACAACATCAGATTTCCTTCCCGGCGCAATGCGGCGGTCGGTGCGAAAATATCTTAGATAAATTGTATTGCCCGCAACGAGCGGCATCATCATCGCCCCAACCGTGCCGCTGATAGTGAGCATCCAGACTGGATTCTTGATAAAGAAATAGCACAACGACTGGATAGCTGGTGCAATCACTGCCCAGATTTGTCGAACGCGGACTCTCTTTTTGTAGTCATTGGGGTCAATCACACCAATGACACCCATTACATCGGCGATCATTCGTGAACCACCGCCAAGCCCCGAAACCACCGTTGAAAACAGTACAAAAAATCCGCCGACCATAAACAGCCACCATGCCCATTGACCTAACGTCTGTGTGTACATGTTAGACAGAATACTGAGCGTATCCAACCCATCGGGCATCTGCCCCATGCGATTCAGTACACCGGCACCCAGCATGTAAAAAGGAATTGTTGCAAAAGTCAGGACAATTAGCGTCAATACCACATCGGTCTGCATAACGCGAATCCAGCCACGCGCCCGGTTTACCCAGCCTTCGCTATCGTCGGTCGGTCCGGTGAAACGGGCGTACCCCTTTTCGGTGCACCAGTAGGTATATGCCATCGACTCACCGGCGTTGACGCCGGTGCCGCCATAAGCTGCCAATGCTGCTGCAATTGCAAAAGCGGGGAAATCAAATCGCAGACCAGCCCCCACGTCCGCCCATGTGATAGCATACTCTGTGGATTGTAGCAAGATTGCACATGCCAACGTGATAAGGGTGAAGGTTACAACCATAAAGGTCAACAACTTTTCGAGGAAGCGATAGGTGCCACTCAGAATTAACGCTGCTGTCACTGCGGCGACGATAATCGTCCAATATCTTGAATCCAGAAACGGCATCATCATACTCATCGCTTGTCCTGCCCCTCCATAAATCCCGCCACCACCCATGAGACCGGGAATCTGTTGAAGGAACCATAGCAAAATAAACCAAGAAATTTTGCTGCGGAAAAAGGGGATTTTGCCGGGGATGTCATTAAAAGCAGAGAGAGCGGTATTGCCCGATGAGACAGCGTAACGTCCCAGTTCCGCTTGTACGATACTCTTACCCCAGCAACTGAGTAGCATCCACCACAGCATCACAAAACCAACCGTTGCACCGAGCGTTGTCGTAAGAATAATCTCGCCTGATCCAACCACGGAACCCACCAGAATCAACCCCGGTCCGAGCAACTTGACCGTATTCCAAAAACCGACGGGAGGCTCTTGAATATATTCGCTCCTAAGGGCATAGGGATCTTCACTGTTTCTCTGTACATTTGTATCTTCGTTTTCTACCATAAATCAGTTCTTTCAATATCAGAATTTCGGTCTCAATCCAGCTTGTTTGCACAACTGATTAGCGGTTATCCGATCAATGGTACGATGCCTTTTGACCGGTATGGTCCTTTGGTCACTCATGTAGATAGAATGCCTGCCACCTTCACGCAATAGATAAAATCCGTTTTCTTCAAAATAGTTGATTAGGTCACGCCGTTTGACTGACATTTCCTACCTCAACGGGCATCTGCTCGAGCAGTGCCCCTCCAATCGGGAGCTCTCGGTTCTGCTGATGATATGCCATTATCATTTCATGCAGTGCATCTTGAAGCATTTTCCGACAATCTTCCAAAGTGCTTCCTTCGGTGAGTACTTCCGGCCATTCGACTAACTGTCCCATGTACCCAGAATCTATTTTTGTGTATTTTGCGGTATAGGTCATTAACATTTTATTGACTCCTTTTAATCAACCGATTGATGCCATTTTCAAATGTCCACGCCACTGCGTCTGTAACACCTCTTTCAATACCTGATGCACGGGCTGACTCAGGCTTGGATCCGCCTTAGCGAGCCGATTTGCCTCTGATTTAGCAACTTCAAGCAACGATGCATCCCTGAGAATATTAGCGATTTTGAAGTCTGGAAGCCCGGATTGGCGGGTTCCAAAAAATTCGCCGGGACCTCGGATTTCCAAATCCGCCTCTGCAAGCTCGAAACCATCGTTGGTTCGCGTCATCGCCTTGATCCGACGTATCCCATCCCCGGTTGTTGGACCGATAATCAGATGGCAAGAGGATTTGTGCGTGCCGCGCCCGACACGCCCACGTAACTGATGCATTTGCGACAATCCAAACCGTCCCGCGTTTTCGATTACCATGACCGAGGCGTTTGGCACGTCAATCCCGACTTCGATAACGGTGGTGGATACCAGAATATCAATCTCTCTATTCTTGAAGCGACTCATCACTTCCTTCTTCTCCACCGATCGCATCCGTCCATGTAGCAACCCGACTCGCAGGTGCGGAAACACTTCACCCTGAAAGTGGTCTGCCATCTCCGTTGCTGCTTTAATTTCTTCCAACTTCTCTGATTCCTCAACGAGCGGATAGACGATGTACGCCTGTCGTCCGCGCTGGATCTCCTTCTCTATTTGCGCGTACAGTTTTTCGCGGTCTGCTTCCTTTACCCATCTCGTCGTTATCTTTTGCCGTCCCGGCGGGAGTTCGTCAATTACCGATACGTTGAGATCTCCGTAAATTGTCAGGGCGAGTGTCCGCGGGATAGGAGTCGCTGTCATGACCAAGACATCCGGGGTTGTTCCTTTGTCCCGGAGCGTTGCCCGCTGCATCACACCGAAGCGGTGCTGTTCGTCAATAATTACTAGTCCAAGCCGATGAAACGCTACACCCTCTTGGATCAGGGCGTGCGTCCCGACAACGACGTGAGCCGAGCCATCGGCAATGGCGGCGAGAGCTTCATCACGCTCCGATTTGGGAAGATCGCTTTTGAGTAGGACAACTTTCAGTCCCAACGGTTCAAGCAATTCCGAGAGGTTGTAGGTATGCTGTTCGGCGAGGATCTCTGTGGGCACCATCAGCGCACCTTGATACCCGCTCTGGATCGCGCACAGGATGGCAACCACCCCAACGATTGTCTTGCCGGATCCGACATCTCCTTGAAGCAACCGATTCATCGCCTGCCCGTTCGCCATGTCCGACTTAATCTCCGCAATGACCCGCCTCTGTGCGGATGTCAGTTGGAAGGGTAACGCCCCAATAAACCGATCTAACAGTTCACCTTCGACTTGGAAGACGATTCCTTTCTCCTCTGTTTGCCAGCGTTGTTTTTTGATCTCAAGCCCCAATTCCAATAGGAAAAACTCATCGAACGCCAGTCTTCTGCGCGCTGCGTCTTTATACCCTTCGGATGAAGGAAAGTGTACCTCTTGGATTGCTGTGCACCGATCTATCAACTGATTCCGCTGCCGGATATCTATCGGCAAAATCTCTGGATAGCCCTCTGCATACCCGTCTATGACTGTCTTGGTCCACTGTCGAAGCATCCGTTGGGTCAACTTTGCTGTCAACGCGTACTTCGGCACGATTCTGCCTGTGTGGATGAGATCTGCGTCCTCCGCTTCAAGCACTTCAAATTCAAAATCGGTGGTTTGGATTTCGTTGTTGCGGCGGGTAAATTTACCGCTCACGACAACAGGTGTGCCGACTTTCAGTAGGTTCTTAAGATAACCGATACGACGCCCAAAGTTGACCAACTGCGCCACACCGGCTTGGTCATAGACAGCGATCCTGCCGATGGACTTTGCCCCTTTGCGGCTCGGCGTGAATTGGCTTTGATTGACCACTACACCTTGAATGGTTTCATATTCGCCGGTGCGTCCCACTTCATAAATCGACCGGAAATGTCCGCGATCGAGATAGTCACGCGGGTAGTATTCTAGCAGATCGCGGACTGTACGGATATTGAGTTCTGCTATCAGTTTCGCCGCTCGGCGCGGACCGATTCCGCTTGCATATTGGATCTCCGTCTCCAAGAACTTCAGCGATGCCGGATCAGTTGAGATGGGGACTTCTTTAATCTGTACCTTTTCTGGAGGTGCAGGTTGTGAATCAGAATGTGGAACCTCAGATTCCGATGGATCGGGACGGACGGTGAAACTTGAGGGGGGTGATTCAACCGTCTCCGACGTTCTGCCAACCTTTGGATCGGTAGGGAAAAGCGTTTGTTGCTCCTTAGCCTCTCCGGTTCGTTCCATCGAGGGGAAAGAGGTCTTCGGTGATTGGCTAGGCAGCGATTGAAATAAGGGAAGATTATCAACTGTCTCTGTCGCCGTAGGTTTTCTAGTGGGCGGTGCCTTCTGATTTTCCGGTGTCCTCTCGTCAATCTGCTTCATAGCAGTTTGCACGACATCCCGCCGCTTCATCGGCGAGAGCGTCTCATAATCTGAAAATAGATCCGCAAGTGAAGTCAGCATCTGCTTCTCAGTGGGGTTGAGCGTCAACTGTTCAGCATTCGCGACCCAGAGTTGGACATACGCACCTAAGCCGTTAATCACCGCGCTGTCTTGGCAACCGCTTCGAATTTCCTGCTGAAACGGACGTCGGATTGTTGCTAGAATTTTGGTAAACTCATTCATTTAGCGTTCTTTCAAATACAGAGGGACTCCGTCTCGGATTGTGGGAGATTGTCCGGCACGGTTAAGCCTCAACAAGCGCGTCTTTGACAAGCGGCATCAGCCAGCGGTTCATACAGAAACAGTACCAGCGGATCGGCTCCTTCTCAGCGATAAGCGTATGATGGACGCCCGGCGCATGTCCAATGAGATCTCCCGCTGAGACCTCAAAGATGTGACCGTTTTGTTCAACATGCCCTGAACCTTCATGGATGTACCAAAATTCCTCGTGGCTGTCGTGGACATGGTTGGCGGCGCGCGCCCCCGGCTCACTGCTATTCTGATCCCAATGATCCAACGTCGAATGCGGTCGAGCGTGTGGATACCGGTAACAGGAATCCCCCACCTGTGGCGGCAGCACTTCGCCCCGTACCAGTGATGGCTTGCCGTGGACATGATCGCCGTGCGAATCTCCAATGCCATCTTCCAACGCATCCATAGCAATATTCCAAGTGGCAGAATGGAACGCAACATCAAACCATTTGACGGGCGTATCCCCGGCGGTCAGCGAATGGGGAACTCCCGGCGGCGTGATGATTAGGTCTCGCGGTTGGATTTGGGTGGTTTCATCACCACGCGCCATCGTCCCTTCTCCGCTGATGATGATCCAAAATGATTCACGCGATTCATCAATAATCTCTGGAGTACGCATCCCTGGATCGAGAATGCGGATAGCGAACCGCTCAAGAGAACGACAGTCTTGGTCCTGTGTCGCGTATTCAAGCGTTGCCCCTTCGGGTAGTGATCTTGGTTCGGGTAGGTCTGTATACTGAATGTGCATGTCTCGCTCCATAACTAAGCATGAATGCTTCCTCTGTATCCTGAACCGTTCATCTAAAATGTGACTGGGAGTAGGAACACAGAACGGAAATTATTCATCCTTGGTCCTAAATGTAATCGTGAATTCAGTTTTCTCCTCTATGATATTTATGGCTTTGATATGGAGGACATAAACAACACCATGCTTGAGTTCTTCGCCCCATACAGCGGTGAGCGTCATTGTAGCACCACCAATGTTGGCGATCCAATTCAGCGGTTCCCCATCTTTCGGCTGGATTGTAATGTTCCCCCTAACTTCTTGATCGAAATCAAAACGGAATCCGCCTGCGTTCAGCAAATCAGGGTCAACGTCTTGGTCGCCATCTGCAACCGTACCAGAAAACATCTGAGGTAACTCTCCTCCGAACCCTACTATAAACGTAAGTGTGGCCCTTCCGTCAGAACCATCCCGATTTACCCAAGCTACTAATAAATCCGCGCCTTTGATTGCGTTTGGCTCCAACGCATCCAAGAATTGTTGGGTGCTAACTTCCCAAATGGCGTGATCGCCATCAAGTTGAGCCCGAACTCCGCCCACAGAGACATAGGGAGGTGGGCGGTCGAAAAATAATTGAATTTCTACAGGAGTCCCTAAATCATCTGAAAGACTAATAATGCCACCGTTTGGCGGTTCGCTCCTAATGAGATTCGTTGCTGGCGGGGGTGGTATGTCGGGTTTATCTTCAGGCTCGACTTCATCACCGCCGCAACCAACCATGAGTAGTCCCATAACAAAACATATCAGATAACACATCAGTTTCATAGTATTACACCTCCGAAATTGGATTGAGATTATCTAATATGAGGATCGCTCACACGATTTTCTTCAATTTTTCTTTAGAAAGTTTAATACTGAACCACCAATTTCCAAAATCTGTACAGGTATAGTCTTTGTTGGTGACGCATCATCTGATAGTGTAACTGTTGGATACAGTATCAATTCCCCGGTGGCAGCGGCAGATCTACACGCACATTTCCGCGCTCTTGTGACTTGAGGAATCCGATGATAATCTGGACCACTTTCTTCCCTTCGGAGGCAGGAGAAAGCAATTCGCCGCCGTTCTTTATCACGTGAATGAGCTCTTCAATGCAGGCGGGAATACCGATTTTCATGTGTGGCAGTAGATCGAGCAACTCAGATTTGCCAGCACCGGTGAACAATGTCACAGTGTTTTCCACATTTATACGTCCCTCCTCGCCGATGACCTCAAGGCAAAAGCCGCTCGCCTGCCCCTTCGATCCGTTCACAAATGCACGGACACCGTTCTTAAAATGGATGTATCCACTGCCGCCGGGATCGCCTGCAGGGCTGCGTCCGCCGTCTCCGCGATAGGTAAAGTAATCCTCAAAGCCTTCGTCCAACTCTGCGAATACCCACTCCGGCTCCGATTCGGCAAAGAAGCAGACACCGTCAATCAGGTGCGTGCCGTTACGGAACAACATGGCTCTGGGACCGCCCATGTGCGCCACGATGCGACGAACCCCACCGATTGCCCCTTCACGGATCGCCTTACGAGCGCGATGATAGGCGGGCCACCATCGCCGCGTGTGATCGATCGAAATGGGTACACCCTTCGCCTCGCAAGCAGCGATCATGCGATTACAGTCGTCAACCGTGGTGGCAAGCGGTTTCTCGCAGACAATGCCCTTTATCCCCGCGTTTGCTGCGTCAACAACAATATCGGTGTGGCGATTGTCGGAGGTGACAACGCTGAGGATGTCGAGGTTCTCTTTTTCAAGCATCTCACGGTAGTCTGTGTAGGTCTGCACGTCAGGGAGTACATCACCCCACCGCTCCTTAAACTCATCAAACAACTCCGTTTTTAGGTCGCACACCGCGACCAGATCTGTGTGCGGGAGTGCTGCGTAAGATGCGACATGCGAACCCGGCATCGGGGTGTTCAGCACCATCTGTGAATCCGCCTCTAAACGATTTGCTCCGATCCCCGTCAGTCCAACTACGCCGACTCGGTATCTCTTTTCTGCCATCACCAATTCTCCTTTTGAATTACCTATTGTCATTAGCAATCAATAATCAGTTCATTATACGTAATTGAGGAACGCTGGTCAATACAAAAACAATTTTCAAAACATGGAGACAACATTTTAGCATTTGATTTCTCAGTGAAATTTGATACACTTGAAGGTGATTGAAGGATTTTTCTGATTATTTAGAAAATCGTGTTACCATCAACCGATATTGAAAATTGGAGGGAAATGATGAGTTTTGCTATCTACGATTATCACAAGGATGCAGACATTCGTAACGTATTAATTACCCCACAAATCCGTTCTCGCTTTTTGCGGATGGAGCCCGGTAGTGTCGCTAATATTCACAGCCATGACTTGGGACATGAAATTTTCCTAATCCTCGAAGGACGGGTCATATTTGAAATTGGTGACGGGGTTGAGAAACTGGGACCCGGTCAAATGTGCGTTGCGCTAGCCGACGAGGTCCACCGAGTACGCGTAATCGGGGACGAACCGATGATTATGTACCTCTCGGTGACACCGCACATCCATCCGACCCATACCCCGCGGACGGAGGACGGAGAACGGCTGCCACATCAGTTCGCATCGCCCAACGCCTACGACCTAGATGAGGACCCAAACAAACCGATTGAAGAATTGATTGATCACCACGTTGCGGTTGCTGAAAGTCTTGCGGAGGCAGCGCAAGCCTGCGCTCGCGCCCAGAAAGAGATGGGAGCTAAACTCAAGGAAATTCACGGTGACGGAGATAATCCTGTTGCCGTTGAGGCGCGGAAAGCGATGTGGGAAGGGGTTTACACGATGTTCAAAAAGGTTTATGAATTTGGTGAAGTGTGGAATGAGCTCGCGCCACGGGTGGCGGAGAATGAACCGGAATAGTAGGGCTTTCGTGTGGTGGGGTATTTTGCACCAATGTCAAATGTAACTGTGGATCTGGTTGGGGAGTTCAGGCAAAACGAAGTGAAAAACTGGTTTTATTCAAGGTTATCCGCAGATTTTGTATCGGCACCAATGGTGAGCACACCCCCCACCAAGTTTCCATGACAATGGTTGGCAACGATAAGGTTCTTATCGCTTGCCCCGCCTTCTTCAACCCCGTAGGCTTGCGTCTGCGTGGACTGGTCGTCGAGACATCTATTGCCGGTGACTGTCATCCCGGTGACATCCATCAGGGCTATTCCGCTATATCTGCCGGGCTCCTCCTGTGAGTTGTTCAAGCAGATATTGCTGTTGATTGTATTGTCTCTACCACGAGAGGCTTCGATGCCGTGCCGAGCGTTGTTGACACAGGTATTGTTGGCAACGACGTTGTATTGGTCGCCGCCATCAGCCAGACCACCGATGCCGTGTCGACCATTTCCGTAAAAAGTGCTCTCGCTGACAACGGAGTGGCGGACGTGCATACAGAAATAGAGCCCATCACGACCGTTATCGCGTCCGATATTGTTCGTCCAGAGGCTATGCTGGACGGACGTGCCGGGGTGAAAACCGTGTCCCAGACAGCCTTCGGCGAGGCAATCACTGACAATCGCTCCAGCCCCTCCCTGAACGCTTATGCCATCCGCGAGCCAATGGTGTACGGTGCATCCCCTCACACGGGCATCTATTGTTCGCACCAGATGTATGGCAGACACGGTAAAGTCGACAAAAACGTTCTGGCCGATTGCGTTGCCTCCATCAATACAGAGCGATTCCAATTCACAGCCCTGCTCCTCCCACCCCACAAATGCCGAGAAAGCGTGAGCAACCATACCATTCCGGTCTGGAAGGCAGGGACGATTGATAGGTCGATCCAGATGGAGCCTATTTTCGCTGATGTCCACAATGAAAGCATGTGTGGCGTACCAACCGTGTTGCGCCTTGTCGAACACACTGACTTCCATGCCAACGGTGAATTCCGATCCGCTTTCAACATAGACAGAAGTCTCACCCGCTTGGGCTTCACTCATAAGTGGGGAAGAAACCTCCGGCGCACGGACGATACGACTGGATTGACCTGCCCCGCGGATAGTGACGTTGGAACGCAGCCGTACATGACGGTGCAGGGTATAAACCCCCGGTGGCACCCAGACAATGCCTCCACTCTTGGGGAGGGCGTCAACCGCCTCCTGAAGACCAGAGGTGAAAGAGTCTTTCTCGTCAAAATCGGTTATGTTTTGAACGGCTTCTATCATGATTCATGTACCTATTCTTTCCTAGGCAGTCAATACATTCCTATGTATCAGAGTGACTCATCACCGACTTCCTGAATCCATCCTCGCGTCCACTCAACAGTTTCTAATTCCAAGTCGCAGATACAACTGGCGAGGAAAATCATACCATCAATACGACCTTCACGGAGCCATTGCAGACCGATTTCGCACTGGTGTTGCATCAAGTCAACCGGCATCGGTTGATGGTTACCGTAATCGTACATGTAGCAGCCGAGTATTTTACGGGGTGACGGGGCAAGTTCTTCAGCACGTTTGAAGTTTTTCTCCAGATCCACCAATTGCTCGGAAGTCCACGTCCAGAAGGTGACGACATCGCAAGTTTCCAGATGCGGACCGACAGGGTGCTCAAGTTGATGGTTGTAAAGCACCACCCACAAATCCAACTTCCGATCCGCTACGGTCAGCTGTTTTTGAATGGCATTCAGCGATTCGACATCATGGACAGCGACCTTTCCCGTTGCCGGATCACTGAAAAAATCGTCCATCATCACGCCGGTAAAATTTGGGAATTTTGCTGCCAGATTGTGTGCTGCTTCCACTTCGTACTGTTCCATGGCACCGGCAGCCCCAACAATAGACCAAACTACCTGTTTCAGTGGGCGAAACGCTAGTGCGTACTGTTCAAACGGTGGTTGCGGCAGATCATGATAACGCACCAATATGATATTTGGTACGTTAAGGTAGAAAGCACCTTCTACCGGCGTCATCCGTGAGGTGGCGGTCAATCCATATTGATCGTTGTGACTAGCAGCATCGTGTCCCCAGATCCAAAATTTATCCCTCACAACACCATTTCCCATGACATCGTCTCCTTGAGTCCTCTGTCCCCACTCTGTGCCTTCTCTGAGGGATGGCACTGTTTATTGGGCTTTCTTCTGCGCAAAGATGGGATTTTCCAGTAGCGTTTGAACTTCGTAAATTGACCCTCCTCGCCCAGCAGACGGCTGAGGAATGCGAATGGGCGTGGGGACGACACGCGGCTGATTCGTGGGTTCGCCACGCAGAACGAAGGATTTGAAGGTATCCCAAGTTGTGCTAGCTATGGGCCAGGCATCAAGGGCGCAATACTGGAGCAACAGCAGACGGCGTGGCTTGCTAGAGTTATTGGGGGCGGAACCGTGCAGCATACGAACATGATGAATCGAGATACCACCGGCTTTGATTTCGACAGGAACAGCGTTATCCGCACTAAAATTGGGATCCGTTACCGCACCGACGAAGACACCATTTTGGTGATGGTCATAGGTCGGTCCCTTATGGGAGCCGGGAACAACCATCAGACAACCGTTCTCTAGCGACATATCGTCAATTGCTACGCCAACTGCCAGCAGATCATCATTGGTATAAGGATAGAACGCCCAATCCTGATGCCATTCGACAGGACTGCCGAATTCGGGGTATTTCATGTTGAGTTTGTGGCCATTATGGCTCACACCAGGCCCAACTAACTGCTCAACGATGTCAAGGATACGATCGTGGCGTAGCGTTTGGTCATAAACAATGTGGTGCATAACGGGATTTTTGATCCGGCGCACGCGAGGAGCTTCTGAGGAATGCCCCGGTTCAAGGTCAAATATATCGGTATGTTCAGTGACCTCACGGGATTTCTCAACAAACTCATCTGTAGTACGCCGAAGGTCAGCAACCTCTTCTGCTGACAGCACATTTTCGACACCGAGATAACCATTTTCATGGTAAAAGTCAATCTGTTCTTGGGTTAGCATTTTTAGCTCCTTTCAGCTAAACAATGTTGAGGATAACCACTCAGTTAGGAGATGGTACCGGTTAGTTTTGACCAGCTACGTTGAGGTATTCAATTTATTTTACCTAAAATTGCGGGCAATGCCCCCATCCCTTTAGGGTGTGGGAGTATGTCAAGAATCTGCTCTGGTCATTAGTTCAATTGCGCTGCCAGTCCGAGCGGATGCCATACCAGCCAACAAAATCTCAGTGACATGACGCGCTGCATAAACGTGCGACAGTGGTGGCTGCTTGCCATCGCGGATGCATTCTGCGAAATGCGTGTGCATATCGCCGAGGTCAGCGTCCGAACAATCAATCGCTTGCAGGTCCACAGGTGCTGTTTCGCGGGTGTAAGATGTCGGCGTCCACTGACTCAGTGCAGCCCCATCTTCCCCCGGCAGTGTGAGTTTACCTGCCGTGCCGTGAATGCTCGCACCCCACGTCCGTGCGGGGTCGCACCAGCTTGTTTCGGCGGTGACGATGCCCCCTGATTCCATTTCAAGAACGAGGGTCGCCACATCTTCCAACTCAGTTGGTTTATCAAAGGTAGTCACGAAACCGGTGACACGCTTAAACGTTCCTAGCATTGTGACCAACCCGGAGACAGCATAGACCCCCATATCGAATAGTGCTCCAACGCTCGCTCGTTTGGCGTCAAAGAACCAGAGATCGTCATCTTTCTCACCGAAAATATCTCGAATCTCTGCGTAGTAGATTTCAGGACCGCCGTGACTGCTTCGGAACCGTGCTCCTGAAACTCTGCCAATCGCGCCTTCTGCCAACAATTGACGTGCCTTGCGGATGGAAGCACTTACGTGAGGAAGACACATCACCGTCAGGCGACTTCTTTCTGTCGCCTCCACAAATTGATTGGCTTCGTCCATCTCACCACACAGCGGTTTCTGCATCAGGACATGCTTCCCTGACTCCAGTGCTTTGACTCCCCAAGACACATGGAGCGGGTGTGGCGTACCAACCAAGATAGCGTCGAGTGAATCATCAGCGATAATCGCATCGTAGTCCTGCGTCCAACGCGGGATGTTGAACTGCTCACACTGGTATTTGAGTCGATGTTCCCGTCTGCCGCCAAGCACGACAACCTCAAAGTCATCTCCAGCGACGAGGACAGGAAGATGCAGCCGACAAACAATGCCACCGGCACCGATGACACCCAATCTGATTTTCGCCATATCTACTGTTCCCCCTAATTATCGAAAAAGTCTTCGTCGCCTTCAGGGAGATACTGTCTTGTGGCTTCTTCGTTGAGCTCAACACCCATGCCAGGTCTGTCCCAAACGGTGATGAATCCATCCTCGACGATGGGATCTGGCAGCCCTTCAACTATATCGTACCACCACTTGGGGTTTCCGACCGGATACTCAAAGGCGATATAATTCTGGGGCAAGGTTGCCGACATCTGAACGAGGGCGGCAAGACCAATAAGCCCATCAAGTACACCGTGGGGTGCCATCAGAATGCCGTGCAGGTCTGCGTATTCTGCGACCCACTTCAACTCTGCAATACCGCCGATGTCACATGGATCGGGACCGATTACATCCACAGCTCGCTTCTCGATCAGGTCTTTGAAGTTCTGTCGGAGGTAGATCTGTTCGCCGGTGTGGATGGGTGTCGATGTGCTTTGTGTTACGTCCCGGTAAAGATCTGCTAAAACGTATGGCACATAGTCTCCGGTGATCATGTCTTCGAGCCACATCACGTTCAGTGGCTCCAAAGCCTTTGCAAGCCGTATTGCATCAGGAACTGTCATGCCGGGCCCACAATCCAAAGCCAAACCGACCTCATCTCCTAAGGCCTCCTTCATCGCCTCAACACAAGCAATCGTATGTTTCAGCCCGCGCTCAGTCAAGACGCCACTAGTCCTTGCAAAACGCCCTGGCTGCACTTCACCGTAGAAGTAGTCCGGGAATTGATGTGGCATTCCGCTATGAAACGCGATTCCCTGCTTAATAATGGTGAAACCTTCGGGGGAGGCTTTCATCTTTTTCATATTTGCAGCGTGGGCTTCCGGGGAATTTCCGTCCATTGGATACCTGACCGCACCATTATAGACCCGAACCTTGTCCCGAATCTTCCCTCCCAGCAGCTTATAGACGGGAACGCCAGCTGCCTTGCCGGCGATGTCCCAAAGTGCCATCTCTATCGCACTCACTGAGCTCCCCCACGGCTTAAAACTACCGCCCTTGCGGATCCTCAGCATTACCCGCTCCACATCCGTGGGATCTTCCCCGACTATGAAGTCCTTGTAAAACATAATATGAGATTTCAGATAGTGTTTACTAGCCTCCACCTCTGCCAACCCGCTGATTCCCTCATCGGTTGTTATGCGAATCACGGGGTTGTTACCCAAAACAGTGCATTTTAAGTCCGTAATTTTCATTGATATAACTCGTCCTTTGGATTTGGCATAACCCTCTGCAACCCTACCACTCACTCGGAATGCGTGCGTGTTCAGTGTAGGACTTAACGATGTTAATAATCAGTGCAATGTCGTTGCGGGCATCAATGACCGATGTGCGACAGGGAATCCCCTCGGTGATGCAGGCATGGAAGTGGCGAATTTCACGACTGAAGGCACTCTCCCACACTATCGCCGGTTCCTTGAGTACCGTTGTGCCGTCCGCTTCAATCTCATGCACTGTGACGGTAGAGAGGATGCCGCGGGAAAATCCTGTGGGGTATTTAACAATCACACGCTTGGTATCGCCGTAAATCTCCAGCGTTTCCTTGAAGTCCCACAAGCCGGGGATGGCTGCCCATGTATAAACGAGGCGCACTTCGTTTGGGTATTCAAGTATCGTAGTGATACCACGTCCGCCGTTCCACAACTCGGTACTGGCTACCGCCTCCGGCACACCAAGCAGGGCACGGAAACCGTAGAGATCGTGGATGCCGCTGCCTGAAAGTGTGGAAAAAGCACTTCCAGCATCGCCAGATATATCTCCAATAGCATCGTGGCGAGCTTTCGCTCCATCTTCACCCGCCTCAAGCATCGCGTCTGGTGGAATGTCATCGAACCGCTTAATCCGAAAATTACGGAGGTGCAGTTCATTACCACAATGCAGATGATTTGCCTGAACAAACCGGATATCGTCCATCGTATCAACTTCACGTTTTGCCAACTCAAACGCGGGATCGTGCACTTTCATATACCCCGCTTGTCCGACCTTGCCCGATGCCTGACACGCAGCACTAATAGCATCTGCCTCCTGAATGGAAAAACACATCGGTTTCTCAATGAAGACATGCTTGCCTGCGTTGAATGCAGCCACAGCGACCCTTGTCTTTGGATCAGAATGGCAGAGCAGAACTGCATCGACATCAGATGCGAGGAGATCGCGATAATCCGTCACATAGCGAGGGATATTGAAGGTCTCAGCAACATATGCTGCAGCACCTTGCGACACATCGCAGACGATTGACACCTCAAATTCGTCCTGAAGTGCTGTTAAGTTCGGCAGATGATGGACCTGAGCAATTGCCCCACAACCAATGACACCGATACGTACTTTTTTCATCTAATTCTCCTATTGAAGATTTTCCAATTTTGTACCGCAAGAACTGTTATACGGCACGGCACGCCGCAAAGAAGTCCTCATTCGATGCAGTGAAACCGCACTGCTGTTCAACCTCCCGAATCGTAGTTTCGGTGGTGAAAAGCTGGTCAAGCGTGTCCGGGAACTCCACACCTGTGGTCGCATCACGAAGGAGGACGATATTGTACCCTCGCCGAGTCATCGCACGGATGCCGTAGTCTCGCCCAACGACGCACCAGTTGGTCGCAAAGCCAACGTAGATCAGGTGTAAGATGCCGCGCTCCTTCGAGAGTTCATGCAGTTGTTCCCCCGTTGCGATTACAAAGTCATCGTCTTGCATTTCGATTGACGGTGACATCCCCAATTTGTCTGAAAGGCTATCCCAATGGATGCCAATACTCGGAGGCTGACTGCGCGGTCCCCGATAGGCAGCGTATTCGCCGGCCCGGCTCCGAAACTCCGGCGGGGGCCAATCAGGCGGAGGCAGGATTTCGGGAGGGGTATGTCGATCAAGTTGAGGGAATTGCCCGGCAACCTCCGGGCAGGGGGCATGCACGATTGTCAACCCCGTCTCACGAGCAGCGTTCAGCGCAGGAACAATCGCGTTGACGGTTACGTCCTTTGCGCGTTCGATCCAACTCTCAATGAAATGTACGTTCCAGACATCAACTAACACAAACGCAGTTTGCTCGATAGGCAAGGGCATCGTGATTTCGCGTCGGATAAAGTTTTCCTCGCGACATGGCACCTCTGCGGGGGTGCTGTCCTGAAAATACCGGACACGCAGATCTAGCGTTCGCATATTTTATTTCCTTTTTGGGGTTCGCTAGGCAAACAACTTTACCCCGATTTATCGGGACTAAGAAACATATGCTCGCTCCAAGCGGTGGGTGGTTAGGAGGGCGAAGTTCGGAGGTGGGAAATGGTTAGATAAGTACATAAGTAACCTTGCGAAGGTTTGGAACCCTCGCAAGGTTTGAGTTTATTCAAAAATTTAACAGAGTGCTACCTGCTAAAATTCTCTCGAGTATTTCTACTCTTGAGGGCACCCCAAGTTGTGGTAGCTTTGCCTTTCGGGCTAACAGCGAGTGCACCCTCCGCAAGTCCATCGTCCATGATGGTCTTAATTTCGTCCGGAGACAACGCACGATCGAATAGGGCAACGTCGTCCATAAGTCCATTCAGATTACCGGTGTCACCCGGACGAGTAGCCATGATGAATGGATCGCCGGCGGCTTTGAGATCTGGCAGGGCGTTACACGGATCGTCTCCGTTCGGGCTGTCTCCATCGAAACATTTATCCTGCCCTTTCTTTCCATCGGTATAGACAAGCAGGGACGGTTGTTTCCAGAGCCCAACGACATGATGCCACACGTCATCCGTTAGGAGATCACGTGGTGCTTGAGCATCAGCCCACTTGCAACACCCATCGGCACCAAAAACGATACGCGCCGTGTCTCCTGCACCACCGTTGAGCTCCCAGACGATATTCCGGCTCCCGTCTCCGCCCGGAAACGATTCGTTTGAAAACATACGTTGATTCCCTCCCGTGGTTTTTGTCTTAACCCACATGGATATGGTAAACTCGTCGAAGGAGTTATAGTTCTGTGGATTCGGGATTGTGACGTTATTGAGTTTTGCATCTACAGCGGGAAACTTCAGTGCCCCACCAAACTTGCCATCTTCCCTTGTCACACCGTCTGCGCCGAAGTTATTGATTTTGCCATCCGCGTGGTGGCCACTCGCATCAACGATTGCATCGCCATCTGCCTCATCAAAGAGCCATATCCCTACGATATCCTCGTCTGCAAGCTCAATTTTGGTATACCCTGAATGAGTGAAAATCAGCCCAAGAGCAATAAGACTGACACACACCAAGGTTAATTTTAACACCGTGCTCATTCGTGAACCTCCTGATATTTACTAGTCAATGCTGGGTCCTTCCAGCAGAATCAAGAATTTGGCGGCACGCTGCCGCTCTGTCTAGTTTATAATGTTAGCATTTTTTAGAAATTATTGCAACCATTTTTTGATTTCATTTCTCGTTGGGTTCTGTAATTTCGATAACTTGATTGACTAACACTGCTTTCATCTGATAAACACGCCCACTCGGAAACGTTGCGATGATTTTATCAATGACTGTATAACTTCCTAAGCCGAAATGAAGAGCGAGTGCATTTTGGCAAAGGTAGCCGGAGCCGCTTTTCACTTCAGCCATCTGTGAAACATCCCCAGTAACGACTTCAATTCGTGTCCCGATCCCTGCCCGGTTACTTGTAGTTCCTCGTATACGCACTTTCGCCCAATTGTTCCGATTTCCGCCATCGTTCCTGAGAAGTTGCGGCTTCCCATTATTGTTGGTGACCAATATATCAATGTCACCGTCATTATCATAATCTCCGAATGCAGCCCCCCGGCTGGGTGCTTTTTGGGACAAATCGAGCCCGACATGGGCAGTAACCTCTTGAAAAACTCCACCTCCTAAATTCCTAAAAAGGTGATTGACCTGTGCGTAAGTCGTTTCAGAATTGAACAACTCAACATCGCTGAAAACATGCCCGTTGGCAATAAATATATCCTTGGCACCATCGTTGTCATAGTCAAAGAAACAGACGCTCCACCCCAAAGATGCGTAGGTACTTTCACCTGTTCCAGAGATATATGAAGCGTCAGAAAAAAAACCGTCTCCGTCATTGTGGTATAGGGTCGCCACGTCGTCCTGAAAATTGGTCACCATAATGTCCAACCGGCCATCATTGTCGTAATCGCCAAAGTCAACGCCCATGCCGTTCCCCATTTCGCCGTTTTCGTTCAATGCAACGCCCGCAAAAAAAGCCATGTCAGAGAATGTCCCATCGTGATTATTGTGGAAAAGGTGGTTCTCATTCGTATCGTTCGCCACATAGAGATCAATGTAGCCATCGCTGTCGTAGTCGCCCCAGACAACCCCCAGTCCTCTGCTCCGCGGCTGGTAAACACCCGCTGCTTGGGTAACTTCCGTATATGTGCCATCGCCTCTGTTTCGATAGAGGATATCCGCCTCGCCTGCGTACTCCTGCGGTTTGCAATACGTGCGCCTCCCCTTATTCTGGCACGTTTTGCTCTGATCCAGTTGGTACTGAACGTAGTTGGTCACATACAGATCTAGATGCCCATCATTATCATAGTCCGCAAACGCACAAGAAACTCCCCAGCGCACATCTCCGACATTGGCTCGATCTGCCACATCAGAAAAGGTTCCATCTCCATTATTACGGTAGAGGCGATTTTTTCCAAAGTTAGTCACATACAGATCCAGATGCCCATCGTTGTCATAATCTCCGACACAGCATCCAACGCCGTAACTCTTGTCCCCAACCCCGGCAAATTCTGTCACATCGGTAAAGGTCCCGTCCCCGTTGTTTTGATAGAGCCGATTTGTTGGTGGCTGTTCTGATTGAAAACCGGGGAGATCCGCTCCATCGACGAAGTAGATATCGAGATCTCCATCGTTATCGTAATCAAAAAATGCTGCCCCTGAACCGAGTTGTTCCACGAAGTAAAATTCACCGCTCCTGCTATTGGTATGCTTAAAATCAATGCCCGCTTCTGCGGTCACGTCGGTGAAGATTGGTATTGGGGAGGCGAAAGCTAGAGGCGCGAATAGCAAGAGGATGAAGACGTGAAACGTGAAACGTGAAACGCGATGTTTATTGCATATTGCGTAAAATAACCTTCCCTCCATTCTTCCGCTCCTTCCATTGTTCTCGTTTGCTCTGTTCCGTTTTCTCATTTATTTTGTTCGGTCATCGCTTTTTGGATTAATTTCTGGCGTGCTACATAGTCCGGATCATCGGGCTGTAAGTCAAGGGCTTTGGCAATCGCGTCGACGGCTTCCTTATATCTTCGCGCTTTATAAAGCGCGTAAGCAAGGGTATCCCAGTGGGAAGCGGTTGGCTTTAACTTAACAGCCTTTCTCGCAAGTGTAATCGCCTCACCTATGTTTTTCTCGCTCTCGGCATAGAGCCAAGCGAGCGCATTACAAGCCGATGCAAAATTGGGTTTAAGCGTGAGGGCAGCCTCAAATGACTCAATTGCTTTCTCGATTTCACCCTGCTTGTGATAGATACTGCCCAATTGATAGTGACCCGCAGCGAAATTGGGTCTAATCTCCAGTGCTCGTTGGAGATACTCCACTGCGGCTTCCAAATCATTCTGTTGAAGAGCAATCACGCTGAGTCGAGCGTACGCGGGCGCGTACGCGGCATCTATGTCAAGCGTCCGCTGAAACGCTGTCAGTGCTTCGTCGATCTCTCCCTTTTTCAGCGATCGCTCTGCGAGATTGAACCGTTCCTTCGCTTTAATCTCCCGAAACTTCTCCAACTGACGTTTTCCCTCGTCCTGTTTTCCCACCCGGAAATAGGCATTCGCCAGTTGATAGTAGGCACCTGTGTGATCTGGATAAAGTGCTATCGCCTTCTGGTAAAAGGGGAGGGCTTCCTCAAAACGTCCCTGCTGGGTCAAGAGGTAACCGAGTTGGAAATGTGGCAAGGATAATTCCGGATCTAGTTCGATGGCGAGATGATACCGGGTTTTCGCTTTCTCAAAAGCCCCTTTCCTCGCATGGATCAAACCGAGTTGGTAGTGTCCAAGCACTTTTAACCCGTATTCTGCACTCGGTGAGTTGGGATCAAGCTGCAGCACAATGGCGTAAGATTCAACCGCCTTGTCGATCCATCCCAATCTACTACAGGCAATCGCAAACTGAACATGTACCTCAACGTCTCGCGGGTGAATATTGAGTGCCTTCGAGAGATGTTCAACCGCTTTGAAAAACTCGCGTTGACTTGCGTACAGATTCGCCTTTTGGAGATGTGTCTGAAATTCAGACTCTGAATAGAGGGGGAAACTACACAGATTCAGGAAAACCGTGAGAAGGAAAAGGAGAACCCACCTATTATGTAAATTGACCATTTGGTGTCACCTCAGTACGATTGCTAATTTTTTGTTAGACAATTGCGTGATTTTTTGTTAAACTTGTATAGGTGTCTTTAGATTCTGTTGTGGGGATTCCGCGACAAGAATCGCACAAGCTATCGGTTGTTCAACAAGAAGGGATAAAACTTTCTTCTACCAGAATTCAGAAGGAGAACTTCAATATGAAATTGTCTAACAGAACGATCCTCACCCTCACGCTTATCATGGTGCTGACATCTTCCATAGCGTTTGCCGTGAGTCCGGTGAAAGGTCCCGTGCTTTACTTTAACCCCTTAGAAACTCGCCAAGAAAAGGGAGACAACGCTTGGAAGAATGCCGGCAAAGCTGGCGGTGAAATTAAAAAGGGCGAAGGCAAACCAACCCTTGAAGTGGGGGCCCTTGAAATCCCATCAATCGGTCTTAAAGCGGACAATGCCGCGTGGTATACCGCGACCCGGTCTAAAGCAGTTTTTGCCAACGAAGTGGATGACGCTAAAGCGCCTATTGTTAATCTTGAAAGCTTCACCATTGGGCTCCTTATGCGGGTGAATGGCCCATATTTCGCAGAGGAGAACATCATTATAGGCATACAAACCGAGGGGGTGATACCGCCTCGGGCGCGTGAGCAAGTTGTTCGGATATGGCTGGACGTCGCCGGTAAAGGCAAAGTCCAAAACGTAAGTATCGCCCAGAACGTTATACAAGCCCGTCACGACTTCTCGAACAGGAAAAACAAACTGAATCTTGGGGAAAACGAATGGCACTGGATTCATGTTGCCTTTGAGAGTGGTGCGAATGTAACGACCTACCTCGATGGCAAAGAGGCAGCTTCCCACGCAACAGAAGTAAAGTGGGATCCAGCGCACAATCTGAAGATTCACGGCATATTTACCTCTGATTTTGAGGTGCAGCAGCGCACCTGCAACTGCTCAATCGCTATTTACCGTGTCTATGACCGGGTGCTTACCCCAGATGAAATTAGCAAAAATGTGAGAAACTCCTTGGCAGTTGACCCAGCCGGCAAACTCGCTGTCACCTGGGGCAAGATGAAGCGGGGGTTTTAGTTTGGAGATTTTTCCGACAGATTATCCCCAAGCATTTCGCTAATGCCTCGCCATCTGCCTAATTACGCGATTAACTTATTAACAGAGGATATAAAACTCCCACAGAATCCATCAGGAGGAGATCAAAATGAAAACGTCTAACAGAACGATTCTGAGTGTGGCACTAATTATTGTCCTCACTTCGTCCATGGCGTTTGCTGTAAGTCCAGTTAGGGACCCTGTGCTCTATTTTAACCCTGTGGAAACGCGCCAGCAGAAGGGCGACAATGCGTGGCGGAACGCTGGCACGGCTGGTGGACGACTAATACGAGGGGCTGGCAAGCCGAACCTTGAACATGGCACTATTGAAATACCCGCAATTGGCGTCAAGTCGGACAATGCTGCATGGTACACCGCAACTCAGTCCAAGGACGTTTTTGCCAACGAAGAGGAGGACGAAAATCCGCCTATCGTCCATCTTCAAGATTTTACCATCGGGCTCCTTATGCGAATAAATGGTCCCCTTTTCTTCGAAGAGCACCAAGTTTTTGGGCTTCAGACCCAACCGTGGGCACCCATTAAAGATGGCTGGAACGCTGGAGCACCGAGAGATCAGATCGTTCGGGTCTGGTTAGATGCCAACGGCAGTGGAATATTCCAAAACATAAGCATCGCCCAGAACGTTGTGCAACATCGTCAGGACTTAGCAAAACGGAAAAATAAGCTGAATATTGGACAGAAGGAGTGGCACTGGGTGCATATCGCCTTTAAAAGCGGAGAAAGTATAAAAATCTACCGAGATAGTGTCGAGGTTTCCAACACTCCAACCGAGGTGGAGTGGGATCCAGCACACCCAATGCTACAGCACGGTATATTTACTTCTGCTCATGTTGAACAGCAGCGAACCTGCAACTGTTCCATCGCTATCTACCGAGTTTATGACCGGGTATTGAGCACAGACGAAATTAACAAAAATGTCAGAAACTCACTATCGGTTGACCCGGCTGGCAAGCTCGCCGTCACCTGGGGCAAGATGAAGCGTGGATTTTAGCCCACAGATGGGAAAAAGTGTCTAGCGTATCTCGAGTTGTTTTGAAACCACTTTCCTTCAACTTGAGATACTCTAGAAACTTCCTTGGGGCCGTCCGACGAACGATTCGGAAACAGCATCCAATCTTTCTCGGACGGAATCATCAAGCGTCCAGCCGACAGCCCCAATATTATCGTTCAGGTGTTCGATTGTGTCGGCACCACTGATGGCAACCGTGATTTCAGGATGTGACAGCACCCAAGCCAGAGCCAATTGCGCAGGTGTTTTTCCCAATTCATCAGCGAGCTGCCTAACGGTTGTTATAACCCGCGCGGAATTTTCTTCCATCATGCGGGTAAAATCGTCTTCACGCGTTGCAAAAAGAGATCCCGATGGTGGTGGACGGTCTGGCGAATATACCCCACTGAAAAGACCGACCGCTAGCGGACTAAACGCCATCGCCCCCAATCCCATATCCCTTACCAAACTAAACATCTCGCCTTCCATCTGACGATTTAGCAGATTGTATAGATTTTGGACGCACATGTACGGCGTAACATTCTGCTTGTCCGCAATCCAGAGCGATTTGCAAACTTGCCACGCCGCATAGTTGCAACACCCAACATAAAGTGCTTTACCCGCACGAACGATATCGTCCAACGCCCGTATCGTCTCCTCAAGTGGTGTTAATTCATCGAAGCGATGGACCAGATAGACATCGACATGGTCTGTGTCCAACCGCTTGAGCGACCGCTCCACTTCGCGCATAATGTGATATCTCGATAAGCCTTCATCGTTTGGACCTGATCCGGTGGGCGCAGCGACCTTTGTGGTAATTACAACGTTATCCCGCTTTCCCTTCAGTGCCCTGCCTAAGATTACCTCTGAACGCCCCTGATTAGCTCGATCATCCATTGGTCCGTACCAATTGGCACAATCAATAAGGTTGATTCCAAGCTCAAAAGCGTGTTCAATCACCCTCTGGGCTTCTGCCTCATCAGGCTGTCCCCTGAAACCCAAGCCGAAAGCCAGCCGGCTCACTTGGACACCGGCGGTTCCAAAATTCACATATTCCACAATCCTGTCTCCCTTTGTTGAAATTTTTGCAATCTATATTTCAATACCACGTCCCTCCATTCAAATAGATCATATACGTCTGCTGCTGCGTCAGGACACCGTAGATCATCCAGAGCCCACCGGTGATAAAATCTCCCAAAATCAGACCGAAAAAGAACGGGATGGAGCGTTGATATCCTCTGACCTGACCAACCCGCAAAATAATGGCTTTCACCGTCCAACTGATGAGAAAAGTAAACCAAAAGTAATCAATAGCAAAGCTAACGGCAAGTGGGTAACCGGCAGGATGAAGGGGCCACCAAAAGAAACGGGTTCGTAAAACATGAAGAACTACGACGATCGCCATACCAACGCCCATGAACATGGTACGCGGTACGTCCGTTGGCATTGGGTGAAATAGCCAACTTTCTAATCGGGTCCAAGCAGTATTGGCGACCCAAATCTTGAAGAATGACACCCGTGCCGACGCACCGTCTCGGTACATCATGTCTAGGTTTGTCCACATTCCAACGATGAGTGCCACAGCCGCCCCAACCATCATCGCAATTATTAATCGGCGGGTGTTGATGCGAGCAACCTCAGCCATTTTGAGCGGCTCAAACTGATTTGGCATCACGTGCGAGCGGTAACTCCGATTGAACCACTGATAGAAACTCATCACGGTTAAACTACCGCCACCCCAAGTCAGCGTCCCGAAAGCAGTCACCATCATGTCCGCAGGATGGTTGAAAATGCCGTGGGGCGCACCGAATTCCGCTCGTAAGCGGGTAACAGCGATAGCAATAGCAAAATAAAGCCCAAAGAAAACTGGAATGGCTAGCACCGACATACCCGCCTGATAAGAGAAAATAAACATGAACAGAAATCCGCCAACCAGTCCAAAGAGTGCTGTCCGATAGCGCATCGGCTCGTCGGCATCGGCAGCTGATTTTTCAGAAAATGCTGTCCGAAACGCAAAAATCAAATGCCTGCGCGTCACCCAAATAGCAATGAGGCACATGCAGATCCACGCCCCGGCGGATTGTTCGTAGAAGTAGGGAAAGCCGGGGAGCGTGTCCAACCCAAGATAGCTACTTAATACGCGACTGAACTGGCGTATCAGAAAGAAGAACCAGCAGGTAAACGAGAGGTCTAATGGCAGAAAAAAACCGAGACCGATCATGAACGGATAGAAGGATATCATCGTATTGGACATCGCATCCCACGGCTTCTCAGTCAGTTGTCTACCGATAAAGTGCAGTTTAAGATGGAGGTATGGGACAGACGGGAAAAGGACATGTAATCCGTTCGTGAGGTCCAAGATGAAAGGGATAGAGAATCCGACCCACAACAGACCACTCCGCAAAAAATTCGGTGATTGCGTCATCGCTACAGGTAGTTGGATGATTGGAAATGCGAGCCGTTCGGTATGCACCCACTGTCGGCGAACGAGAGTATTGATGCAGTGGAGCATGAATAGCAAGATCAGCGTGAACGACGTCCAGACTATCATGGGACGCAGCCACGCTTTGAAGTGCTTAGGCTCGTAAAAGGAGGAGTCCCCTTCGTAGTATCCGGTTAATACGGCATCGGGTGCGCTGACAGTAAACCAAGGCGGAATGTAATGGAAAAAGAGCTCCTTCCATTCATTCTCTTGGGTTGCAAATTGGTAGGGGTGGAGAGCGATAGCGAAAAGATCCTGCAACATCCCATACGATGCGATCGAAGTCGAAATCACAATCATAGAGTAGATGGTGAGGAGTTCCCCAGTCGTGAATTGAATTCGTGGCCACAGTCGCAATACACCGTTGTTGATCACAACCAGCCAGAACAGGAGAAAGATCGGATAGATGAATATCGGCAGTGCAGTCGCTTCCGCCCGGTATTTCATCTCCGTAATTGTTACCCAATAAGTATTGAAGGCGACAAGCGCCAGACCAATCAGGATAGCGCGTCCCGTTGCCCCTTTAGACCGCTGCTGTGTTTTAATTTCTTCCAATCACAATCTCCATTCTCACGAATGACACAAAAAACAGACTTCGTATGTCCTCAGACACTAAGGACTTTTCCCTCTCTGGCTGATTGGTAGATTTTCTCCAACAGTGCAACGGTTCGACGCCCTTCTTTGCCATCAACTCTCAGATCTCCACCTTCCTCAAAAGCCTGAACAAAATCTTCGATGATGCTGTGAATAGGATTTTCAATCTGTTGGAGGCGTTCCTCCAACCCTTCACCGAAGACACGCATCTTCCCGCCAAGCACATCGTCAACCAAAATCCCGCCTTCAGTTCCGTGTACTTCAGCACTGAAATAGACGCTTGTCGGAAAGGTTGTTGTCCCAACAACGACCCCTTTGGCACCGCTCTTAAAGTTCACGATTGCAAGCCCGATGTCCTCAGTTTCAATGTCGTGATTCATAATTGCCATCTCGCCGTAGACCGATTCAAAATCGCCCATGAACCAAGAGATAAGATCTAGCAGATGCGCCCCCTGATTCGCCAAAGATCCGCCACCATCCATTTCCCATGTTCCGCGCCAGCCCCCGCTCCGCTCAAAATACTCGTCGGCTCTGAACCACTTGAAGCGGACCTCGCCCAGAATAGGCTTACCGAGCCACCCACGCCGAAGGGCTTCCGCGACGCGATAGTTGGTGTCCACATAGCGGCTCTGATAATCGACAGCTAGCTTGACACCAGCCTCATCACAGGCGGCGATGAGGCGATCGCAGGCTTCGGTCGAAACGTCCATCGGCTTAGTAGTAATCACATGCTTCCCCGCTTGTGCTACGCGGATGCCGAGTGCTGCGTGGGTCCCGCTTGGCGTCATCACCATCACGCAGTCAATATCGCTCCGTCCCAAGATATCATCCAGATTCGGTGTCCACTCCGTGTCAAGCTCCTCAGCAATCTGTTTGGCAAGGGCTTCGTTCAAATCAACGACGCATTTCAGTTCAGCACCTTCTGTGTTTTTAATCAACCGAGCGCGGCTGCTACCCACGCCTAAACCCACAACTGCGAAATTGACCATATTGTAAAATCCTTTTTGTTGACATACTCTCACACGTTAAGCTCCGGTTTGGTGCACCTGAACGTGTCTTGGGGCTTAAAGAACCTTGCATCCACGATTCTGTGAGTATTGGAATCATCCAACAGACTTGGGTTTTAGAACTAAAGGCAGCTTAGATAATTAAAACGCATACCCTTTTGACATATGAAGTGTGTATTGTAGCACCTTCTTTAATCGTTGGCAAGCGGAAAAAAACGATCTTATTACAAAAGAAACTTAGAGCTCCTATAGCGTTGGAAGGAATCTGTTGGAATTGGAAGTAATATGGCAAATAAGTTGACCGAATACTTGGAATCGGTGTAAATCTCTAGAATAGATAGATGCTTTTTTAATTGAAAGACACTCGTGAGATGTGCTATAATCATTTTGGCTTTGTATGCCGAACCTCAATTATATCGTACAATTTCCGTCAATAGAACTATCTCGATCATCTGAAATGGGAGTGAAACACAATTGAAAAACAATCGATCTAGGTCAACGAAAAAAGACTCAGAAACCACGGGAAAAACAACCGATTCGCTGGTTGTGGCAAACAACCCAAAACAAACACTTCCCGCGCCGGCAAATCCAGCTAAACTGGAACGCGGCTTATTCGGAAAACGGAAACTTAAGGGAGATCCCAAAGCAGAACAGATTAAACAGATTGTCCTCGACAATGTCAGTGCTTTCTCAGAGATTGACGCGCGGATGTTACATGGGATTTTTGCTCTTTCGAAGACAACTGCAAGGGAAATCATGATTCCCTTGTCAGAAATGGTGGCGATTCATATTGCCACGCCGATCGAGCAGGCAAAGGCGATGGTACAGCATTCTAACTATCAGTTTGTTCCAATCTATGAAGAGCGGATTGATCGGTTAACAGGAATCGTGAGTGTCATGGACATTTTGTACGCTCCGCAGGGAACGAACGAACTCAGTCCCTTCATCAGACCTGCATACTATATCCCAGAAACAAAGCTGATAGGTGAATTACTTGAAGAATTGCGTCTTGCCACAGAACCCGTGACAATCATTATTGATGAACACGGTAGCTGTGTTGGATTTATAGGGCTGGACGATCTCCTTGAGCAAGTTGTGGGTGAGATTCGCTATTCCCATAAACGGCAGCCGCTACATGTCGAAGCACTTGGGAACAATTCATGGACACTTGATGCCCGAACACCAATCGATATTGTTAATGCAACACTAATTACAAACATTCCCAAAGATCGCTCCGATACGATTGGGGGATTTATACTCAAACTTATTGGTCGGTTGCCGGAACAGGGTGAAAAAGTGACCTATGACACCATTGAATATACCGTTGATGAGGTCTTTGATTACGGTATCACTGTTATCCACGCCAATAAGATACCGTCGCAGGTTTCTGACAAAGCATCTAGTGGTTGGGACGCTGTCACACAGAAATTAACAGGTTCGTCGTAACGAATTCTTCATGCCATTTTGGAACGATTGAAATTACCAAGCTCCCATCTCGTTTTACGCCTCACGCATGATATTGTGAGGTGCATACCCTCAGAACGATTGATTACAGAACACCCCTCTCTGACACCCCATGCCTAAAGAGCACTGGCTGAAATCCGAATTAGCCCAGCTTAATCAAGCTGGGCTCTCCCGATCACTGCGTTCCGTCATGACAGCACCAACAGGGCGTACCCTGCTTGATGGACGCGAGGTCATTCTGCTCGGATCGAACAACTACCTCGGGTTGAGTGTGCACCCGGTAGTGATTGAAGCTGCTGCTACAGCTGTGCAGAAATACGGAACGGGTGCAAGTGCCTCTCGCCTGATGTCAGGCAATTGTCACCTTTACACCGAGCTTGAGGCAAAGATTGCTGAAGCGAAGGGAACAGAAGCCGCCCTTGTTTTCGGTTCCGGGTATCTAGCGAATATTGGCACAATCCCTGCGTTGGCAGGCGAGGGCGATCTTATTCTTAGCGATGCCCTCAATCACGCAAGCATTATCGATGGGTCCCGCCTCAGTCAAGCAACAAAACAGATTTATCGGCATTGCGATGTCGAGCATCTAGAATCGCTGCTGGCACAATCAATGAAATTCAGACGCAGGCTTATTGTGACCGATGGCGTCTTTAGCATGGATGGCGACATCGCACCGCTCCCTGAAATCTGTGGACTGGCTGAACGATATGACGCAACCGTAATGGTTGATGATGCACATAGCTTTGGGGTTTTAGGAGAAACCGGTGGGGGGACAATTGAACATTTCGGATTGGAAAATCGTGGAGTTATTCAGATGGGAACGTTGAGCAAAGCGATCGGCGGATTGGGGGGATATGTCGCCGGCAGCACTGCTTTGATTGATTTCCTAATAAATCGAGCGCGAGGGTTCATTTTCACAACAGGCCTCCCGCCCGCAACATTGGCGGGTGCTTCGGCAGCGATTGACGTAATCCGTTCTAACCCTGAATTACGTCAACGGCTGTCAGCCAACGTTCTCCTGCTCAAAAACGCTTTGCTCGAAAGAGGATTCCAACTCCTACCCAGTCAGACCCAAATTCTGCCGCTGATCCTCGGCTCTGTGGATGTCGCGTCACGGTTCGCTGAAGTTCTGCTTTCACACGGCGTATACGCCCCCGCTATTCGGCCACCCACCGTGCCGGAAGGAATGAGCCGGTTGCGGATCTCTGTGATAGCATCTCACACAACTGAAGATTTAGAGACAGCGGTTAAGGGGTTTGAGGCGGCGAGAGCTGCCACCTAAACTAACAGCAGGGCTTATCCAAAGTAGAATGACGAGTTGGGCTGCCGATATAGATAGACAGAACCAACCATAGCGGCATAACGGTGATGTCCTTTAGACCCCACGCGACAGTTCAATCTGATCGAATGACGTAATCTCTGGATGGCCATGCCCAGCCGCAACTTTCGCATTGCCCGGACGTTTGCACAAGCCGGTTTGTAGCCCGGCGGCGCGGGCTGCCTCCAACTCATCGGGCGTATCGCTTAAAAAAAGAATCTGCGCCGGAGGCAGACCAAAATCTTTGGCGATTGCTTGGTAACTCGCTGCTTCCTTTTTTGGACCGATGGTCGTGTCATAATGACCTCGAAACAGGTGCAAAATATTCCCAACCTCGGTATGCCCGAAAAATAGTTTCTGCGCCGCAATACTCCCAGATGAAAAAATGCGGACATCGCGCCCAGCGTCGTTCCAAGCCTGAATCGCAGGCAGAACATCATCGTAGATGTGTGCCCGCATTTCGCCACTTTCAAAACCAGACTGCCAGATTAAGCCTTGAAGTGCTTTCAGCCCTGTCGCTTTGACATCGCCATCCATCAGCCGGAGGACCTCCGCCCGGAGCAGTTGCTGCCGTTTGCCCACTTCAGCCTCGCTCCCACACCACGCAGTGAAAGATTCATAACCAGCGTCTTTGGCAATCAGATCGCACACTTCGTTTAACACCGCTGAATCCCAATTCGCGCACAGGTATTTATCCAATTCGCGGCGGACGAATGGGAACATCACATCGTAGACAAAGCTGACCGACGAAGTCGTGCCTTCGATATCAAGCAGGATTCCACGTCCGGAAAATTTCATCAGACTTGTACCACAGGCTCAATGTCGCTGGCAGGGGATAGGTAGGCTGGTCCCATGCAGACAGGCGTGTAACTCTCATGGACGGAATTGTCAACATAGTGCGGTGTCCAACCCGATGTGTCCTCAAACAAGCGAATACAGCGGATGGTGCGGTCATCGCACAAGTCGAACCAGTGCTGAGTCCCGGTTGGCACGCTGATCAGATCACCGCTTTCCACTTGGATTGCAAATACCGGAGCGTTATCTGGATGAATGTGAAAGAGTCCACTGCCCTTGATGGTGAAGCGAACTTCATCCTCGCTGTGCGTGTGTTCTCTGTTGAACTTTGCCAACATGTCGTCTAACCCGGGCGTTTCTGGCGTAACATTAATCACATCCGCCGTCACAAATCCACCTTGTTCCATGAGGCGTTCGATCTCCGGGGCATAAGCGTCCAGAATCTCTTCGTTTGTCGCCTCGGAACCAATGCGACCCTCGACATCCCACTTTTCATACGAGATGCCGAACGGTTTCAGAAATTCGCGAATCTCTTGGTGATCGGTGATTTCTCGGTTTTCGTCTTGCACTCGAATGCGAGCCATAATGTACCTCCTTAACTTCAATCAGGGGTTGTTTGGTGAAGCCGGCATCGCTCCGGCAAATGTTAGACGCCGAGCGACGCATTCAAATAGAAACTCAAAAATTTCGATGTGCCGTTTCGCTTCGTCTAGATCGTGTCCCCATGTATACAGACCGTGCCGCCGAATTAAAAAACCGTGCTGAATAGGAGACTCGGAATCCTTCAAACATTGGCGTACCTGTTCGGCTAGCGCGGGGATATCCTGTGTATTGTCAAAAACCGGCACCCACTCGGCGTGCTCATGGGTCGTTACGCCGGCAAGTCCCTTGAGCATTTCATAGCCTTCGATTCCAAAACCGTTGTCCTCGAAATAAACATCTGAGAGCAGTGTGCCCCAGATGGAGTGTGTGTGCATAACTGATCCAACATCAGGTTGTTCAGCGATAGCAATATGTAACAGGGTTTCTGCAGATGCTTTCGGCTGATTAACAACGATGGGGAGACCATCGCCATCCACACGCACAAAATCGTGTCGCGATAGGCAGCCTTTATCTTTTCCGCTTGCGGTAATTAGCAACTCCAGCGGCTCACGACAAATCACCACACTGTAATTACTACTGGTACCGAGCGACCAACCACGCACGTGAAAATGATTACCGACCTCGCGTAGCGCGTCTATCTCTTTTTCAAAACCCGCAAGGGGGGTCTCGGATAAATCCAAGGCTTTCTCCCTATGGTTTGTTAAAAAATGTGAAGCGATGTTTCGGGTATTTTCCGCTTTTTCGTTTGACAAAAAAACAGAACTAGGTAAAATATTGTAGCGCATTTCGCAAAAGGCATCAAGCGAAAGCAGCACCAAAAGAACATGGGCAGGCACGAAATCAAAGCATTTCTAATTACCGAACCATCATATAGCCATGAGTAGGAGATGACACAATGGATTTAACGCAACAGGACATCCACCACTTTCAGGAACAAGGGTATCTCGCTATTCCCGATTTTTTCCCCCCACGCGAGGTGAAGGCAATGCAGGCTGAACTCGACGACCTGTTTCGAGACGGCTTGTTGCGTAACGTTGCAACCGATGGTGACGGAAAAACACACTCAACCACACAGTTCAATTTCCAGATCTGTCCGATTTATCACAAGAGTCATTTTTTCAGAGCAATGCCGTTTGATCCTAAAATCATTGACGTGGTAACGCAACTCATCGGGGACCGGATCATCGAGCATCTGGATCAGATGTTTCTGAAACCGGGTAATACCGGCTCACCCACCAATTGGCATCAAGATAACGCCTACTTCAAGATTAGCGACCCTTTGCGCGGTACAGCAATGTGGACAGCCATCCATGATGCAACAGTCGCTAATGGAACCCTTCGTGTCATTCCCGGCTCTCATCGGGAGCAGTATGAACACTCCCGTGATCCCCACAGTGACCATCACATCCGATGTTACCCGCCAGAAGATCGGGCTGTATCCCTTGAATTGCCCGCAGGAGGCGTGGTATTTTTCTGCTACGGCACTGCTCATGCTACCGGTCACAACAACACCGCCACATCGCGCGCCGGCTTGGCGATTCATTTTCTGCATACTGATTATGCTGAACCGCAGCTAGTCGAGGAAAATCGGACGACCCGCCCCTACTTGACAGGTATAGAAGCAACCGGCGGTCTCAAGGAGTATGGTGTCAAAATCGAAGGAACTTGGGAGCAAGAAGTGGAACGCGTGCTTGCCGAGGCTGCAACTGCCGCTGCATAACGCTAGTTTTGGTTGTAAATGCCTACAATCGAATCTATTGAAATAAGGAGTTATTCATGGATCGGCTACAGTACCGTTGTCTTTGATGAAACTACTTAAGTTCTGTCCACAGCACTAACCCGGCAGCTTCGGTTGAAAATCCGGCGGTGTGTTATCCTGTACCTGTTGCTTCAACTGACGGATGAAGTCCGCTTCAAGTCTCCGGTTATGTTCAATCGTCCACTCCCTCGCGTTGACCCGATTGTCCATATAAAAGCGCGAACCTACCAAACAAATCCCAACCGCATCTACATAACGCTCGTCAAGTATCGAATCCACCAATAGGTAGCATACAGCTGCATTGACTGCACCGGAGATCAATCCATTTTCTAGCCTGCCGGCATAGATCTGTCCAGCCCCCGGAAGGAAGGTAGACATCCACTCAGCCAGTCCAGAAGACTTAAAGGGTAAAGGCGTATTTGCATAAGTCATATCGGCAAGTCGAGTGGAAACCTGACCAAGGGGTGTATCCGGCTGCAGTTGTTGAACCGTGCGGAACTCTGCTATCGCTTTAAACCAAGCCTGTTCATGGATATAGCACCAACCCCGTAGGTATTGTGCCTGCGCCGCTGTCTCTCCACCTCCGTTTGTGCTAACAATAGAAAAAAAAGTCGATCGGGCGGTCGAATAGTTTTTAGCATCAAAATACGTCCTGCCGAGCATCAATTGCGCTTGGAGATTAAGTGGGGAATTGGGGAAATTCTGCGTAACTTCTTCAAACTGCTGTCGAGCTAGCTCTCGGTTACCTTGACGATAATAACTCAACCCAATCCGGTAGCGCGCAAGATCTGCCTTAGATATATCAGGATGATAAAAAAGTAACCGCTTGTACTCAAGAATTGCGGAGTGATAAGCACGTTGGTCGAAAAGGTGCTCGGCGTAGAGGAACTGACGCATATCGGATTGGGGTTGAACAATGGTCAGCAGGGAAATTAAAAAGTAGGAGATCATCAGTAAATTGCCCCAAATTAAGCAGAAACGGTTGAAAAGGGAAAAGAATGGATGGAAATATTGGTACTTTCCTCCAATTCGAGTCCTGGGAGGAGCTAAAAGCGAGTGGCTAAAAATACAAGTGCCATATCAGCCGGAGGCGCATCCGAAGCACTGAACAGATCGGATTCAGAAATCCGCTTTCGGAGTCTATCTCGGAGTTGATCTTCGTGCTGGTGGTTAAAAGCCTTGGCGTACTGCAAGCTATCATAAATACTGCTGATATAAAAAAATAGTCCGATGATACCCACTGGAATCGCAACCTCGTAGCGTTCCTGATCGATGTAGTGAGCCGTCCCTGCAGCAGTCGCCCCGACAACTAGCAGGGAATATACCCCAGACGAATAACGCCCACTGTAGATTTGTCCAAGCCCCGGAAGAAATGCCGAAAGCAAGCCAGCGGTACTAGGAGATCGACGAGGAAGCGATTCTGCCTGCCGAGCTATGCGTATCAGTTGATCACTCATTTCCGCAAAGGGGGTTTGTGAATACTTCGTCCGAACCTGCTGCCACTCCCGCGCTGCCGCTGTCCAATCTTTTTCGTCCATATAGATTGTTGCGATAATAAACTGCGCTCGCGGTGCTAACTCACTTTCCGGATAATCCGATAAGAACTGACGTAAGGATGCGATTGACGTGGCTTGATCACCGCCCAAAAGTTGGCATTGTGCAATATTAGATCGAGCGCGCTCAATAAATGGGCTTTGTGGATAGTTTTGAATTAACGATTGGTAGGCTTCTATTGCTGCGTTCAATCTTCCCATATTCTGATACGCGGCAGCGATATGGAGTTGAACAAAATCTGCTTGGGCTGTACCCGGGTAAAGGAACAGGTAGCGTTGATATTCATGTACAGCATCCAGAAAATCTCCTTCCCGAAAGAGGGATTGTGCGAAGCCCAATAGATTATCAGCCTTAAAGTTTTGTGAATGGACAGGGAAAGATAGGCAGAAAAAGAGATAGAAGCAACAGAGAAATAAAACAGGGTATGTCAATTTCATGCGAGTATCAGGATAAAAGCTTACTAGGGGAACGTTCCGGCTCAACTTGAGGGTCATAAGTGTGTACCTTCATTGATCCATCCGAACTGCCTCTTAACCTGACGAAGCCGCTTGGCGTAAGTCGCGGATTGCGCCCCGGAGGTCATCTTGCCCGAAAATTGCGGTGCCAGCCACTAAAATTGTCGCCCCACAATGCCCAACCAACGCCGCAGTCTCTTGGTTGATTCCGCCATCAACCTCGATTGCGACATTCAGTTTTCGGGTTTGAATCAGTTGCCATAGCTGATCAATCTTGTCAAGCGTATCCGTTTGGAACGATTGACCACCGAATCCAGGTTCAACGCTCATTGGCAAAACCAAGTCAATATCACCAAGATACGGTTCAACTGCTGCTACAGGTGTTTTGGGGCGCAGGGCAATGCCAACTTTGACATCACTGTTCTTAATCTGATCGATAATTGTCGGGAACTGTTCCTCCAACTCAATGTGAACCGTAATAAGATCCGCACCCGCATCAATGAAAGCATCAATATACACCTGTGGTTCAGCAATCATCAGGTGTACATCAAAAGGGAGGTCTGTATAGGACCGGATCGACTTGATAAGTTGAGGTCCCATTGTTAAATTGGGGACAAAGTGCCCATCCATCACATCGAGATGGATGAGATCTGCACCCGCTTCAGCCACTCGGCAAACCTCCTCGCCGATTCGGCTAAAGTCTGATGCAAGCATGGAGGGTGCGATCATAATTTTTCGCTCTAACAATTATTCACCTCATAGCACCTATCTAATCTTTGGTCAATTCTATCTATTTCATTTTGAAAGTCGTTAAATCCTGCTTACCAATCAGACTCTCGTGTACTGACTAATAGGTTGTCTTCATAGATACGCATCGTTGCTTTACCCACAACGCGCACCGGCGGCTTCTCGACAAGTGTACCGGATTTATACCAGCCATCAACAACCTTAATCAGCTTTTTGCGTTCATCTTCCACGACGATTCGTACCCGTTTGTGAGACGCGCCGGTTGGAGAAACCGTATATTTTATCTCCAGATAGCCTCCCTTGTCTTCCTTCTTTCGCTGAGACCCGCTGACGTCAAAATTGATCGCCTGTCCAACCCAAAGTAGTTCGCCCACACTCGGCCGATGATTGATAATCACACCTTGATCAATTTCCGGGTGTGGTTTATACACCAATTCACCAATTTGGAGTCCATGTGATTCAAGTAAGGGACGCGCTTTATCAATTGGCATAAGACTGAGGTCGGGCATTCGCAGTACTTTTGAGCGGATACCCAAGCTTAATAGCAAATGAACCTCGCCGTCATACGGGTGCAGAGTAGTTGCCCGAGGGGTTTGCGCGATGACAGTATGGACCTTTGGATACCGATCGGTGTAGACCGCTGCAACCCTCCCCCGTCGCAATCCAACATCTGTGAGTAACATCTGGGCATCGGTCAGTAGCCTCCCCGTAACATCGGGTATCGCAACCTGTTCACTACCCGAACTCAAAGTAAGCCGAATGGGCTTGTTTAACTTAATTTTGAAATTCGCCGATGGCTCTTGTTCGATAACTTGTCCTACTGGAAAGTCGGGGCTTGGCTTTTTTTCTTGCACAGGATCGACCGCCAATCCTGAACTCGTAATAAGCAACACCGCTTGTTGGTAACTTTGTCCTATTAAGTTGGGCACAGCAACTTCCGGGGTGCGGACTTGATGCGGAATGATCCAAAAGAGGAAAACCAATCCAACGACACCAAGCACTCCGAGACAAAGGATTGCGACTTTAATAACAGCAAATAATATGGCATTTCGGCGCATGTTCAACCTATTAATCTATTGGCGTTTCCTTACGAAAAAGCTGGTCACCTGTTTTTAACCGATACCCATTTATAAAGGCACTAGCGTCCATTTCCTTCTTGTTTGCGGGTTGGACACGATCTAACCGTAAGTGCTTGCTCCCCAATCCGTCGCGGCCATTTTGCGTCCCGACTCTATCCGGGCTGTTCTTCCCGGTAAAGACAACGAGTTCCTTGTTAGACGTGACCTCGATTGTACCGCTGGAAAGTTCTGCGGAATTCAGATAATCGACAACAGTACAAGCAGTTATTTTCAAACGGAGATCATCATCTGCAAGGTGCTTATCCGCTTTTATCCACGTATACGCACCGGGCCACATCGAAACGCCACGCACCAGATTACGAATCTGATCTGCCGGCTGGTTCCAATCAATTTGACCAGCCTCCTTGGTGAGTCGAGGGGCATGGGTTGCTTGGGAATGATCTTGGGGTTGATGCGGTGGCGGACCATCTGAGATGCGCCCTAACGCTTGAATCAACAGGGAAGGTGCCAAATTTGCCAATCGGACTGAAAGGATAGTCGCATCATCCAAGCTATCAATTGGCAGGCTGTTTTGCAGAACAATATCCCCCGTATCTTCTCCTTCATCAAGCAGCATAATTGTGACCCCTGCTTCCGTTTCGCCATTAATGAGCGCCCATTGAATCGGAGCGGCACCCCGATATTTTGGGAGGCACGAAGGATGCACATTGAGACAGCCATAAGACGGCAGTTCTAGCACCGATTTCGGAAGAATCTGACCAAAAGCAACAACAACGATCACGTCGGGCTGAAGTTCTCTAAGCACACGAACAGAATCACGGTGCCGAACCCGTTCCGGCTGATAAATGGGGAGATTGTGAGCAGCGGCGACAACCTTGATGGGAGGCGGGGTAAGCCGCTTCCCCCTACCGCTTGGACGGTCTGGTTGTGTTACAACACCAACGAGTTCAAACCCCTCCGTAATCAATTTTTCTAAACTCGGAACCGCAAACTCACTTGTTCCCATGAAGAGAATCTTCATTTTTCATCACCGTTTTTTTCAGATGATTCCGGTCGAGGTTCAAGCAGTTCTTGATCTTCGGGACGCAGCAGATCAGTAAACAGAATCCCGTTCAGGTGGTCAATTTCATGTTGCAAAACCCTTGCCATCAGATTGCTAGCGTCAAACTCAATTTTATTCCCATCTGGCAGCAGCCCTTCCACCTTCACAATCGCTGCCCGCCGAACCATTCCTCGCACTCCCGGCAAACTCAGGCAACCTTCTTCGCCCAGTTCTTCACCGACTGTCATTGCAATGACGGGATTAATCAACGCAATCCGCGGGTACTCCGGGCGGTGTTCTTCGATGTCAATGACAATAATTCTTTTGGACACACCAACCTGCGGTGCTGCCAGACCAATCCCTTGCGCCTCGTACATCGTCTCAAACATATTTCCGATAAACGGAGGTAGATCTGGGTTGATCTCTTGGACAGGAGCAGCCTCTTGCCGTAAGACAAGAGCATCGTTGGTTTGAATCTCTAAAACAGCCATAATGTAAGACGTGATACGTGAAACGTGAATAAGTCTATAAATTAATTATAGTGAATTCTAAAAATAAACAGACATTAAAAGTAGTAGGCACACGCCGTGTGCCGTAACTCCGCGAACAAGGTTCCTGACCTCGCTCATTCACAGTATCTAATTAATTCTAAAATCTACCATAAAATAATCTGAGTCGTTAGCCCATCAAAACCAAATGTGAACAAGCGGTACAACAAGGCTATCCGGTTCATCGGGGTCCCAACCGTGCTGCCCGACACGTTGGATGGGTGACCGCCGTGGAGGACTTATACGTTGCGGCGAAGTAGGAATCAGTTCTTCTGAAGGATTTTTGTCATGCGTATGCAGCCAATCCCAGAAACCGATAAGAAGAGCAAGCGACGCTGCGGATGCCCCGATAATTTTGAAATCTGTCCCGGAGAGTTCCGGTGCGAACTCGTTTTGCCGAATCATTTGGATACCCCGTACACCTACATAGCTATGAATCGCTGTAAACGGCAGCGCAATGATGGTAACAATTTCAAAGCGGCGTAACGTGCTTTCATGGTAAACCTGCTCTTCCTGCTGACGGGCGGACAGTGTCTCTTCTTCCGGATTTTCCTGAGATTGGGCAAGGGTATTGGTCGCAATCATCACCGTTAACATCAGAACGATGAGTAACCTAATTTTCGATCTGTTTCGCTTCATCGTAGTCTCCCCGATGCTGAAATAGGTAAATCATCAACATTCCGGCACCGATACAAACAGCGACATCGGCAACATTGAAAGTGGGCCACCAGAAACCGGGCAGTCGAAATTGAATAAAATCTGTGACTTCCCCCAAGCGAATACGGTCAATAAAGTTACCAAGTGCACCCCCAAGCAGAAAACTGAGCGCAATCTTCATCCACAAACTCTCGCGGAACTGTCTGTAGTAGTAGGCAATGAAACCAATAGCAACAATTGAGATGATAACTAGCAGTACACCTTGCCCCGGCATCAGCCCAAACGCAGCACCGTCATTCGTGTCATGACGTAGGTTGAGTATCCCCGGAATTATCACATGTTGACCGTGATGCGGAATATTTTGTTGAATCAACCACTTAGTGAATTGATCCACCAATAACACAGGCAACGTAACACCAAATATAGGTAAAATCAATTTTAGTATGTTTCTCTGCATTGGGAATATCCTTTCCTCTAGCGGTCCCTTCAGAGCACATCTGCATCAGCACAGTAAGGAAAATTAGCATGGGAAATCCAATTTTTCAAAAAGATGCTCGACAATTCAGACTCATCTTGGCTTGGGGTGTCATCCGAAGGCGAGGTAGTATCCACCCATATTCGGATTGAAGCGTACGTTTGTTCGGAGAAAAAAGGAATGATTGGTGCAAACCGCTGTACCAAGACATACAAAATCCCTAATAGCATTGTTTGGCAAGATCTTTTTTCTAGTACTGTTTCCGACGCATTGAACCAATTATTGACGAACTGTTGAAGATCTGATTGGCAGAAGTCTCTCAAAAGACACCACGCTTGATAATAGTCGCGTTGCTGGTAGGCGAAATCTACAGATTGCAGCACTCTAGCAGTGGTGGACAACTCTTGTGTATCCGGCATCATCATCAGTTCTAGCCGGGGTTCATCTGGATCAAGGGTAAAATCTTCAAGATGACTTAATATCATGGCACAGAGCTCTTGAATAGCACTATATTCTTGCTGACACTGTTGAAAATGCGTCTCGATTGATGACGGATCCAAATTGGGTTGGATGCAGAACAGACGCAGTACATCCTTTGGATATTCCTCCATCCAGCTTTGGTTGACATCAACCGACTGGACATTTGAAAAATCTCCTGTCAACTCCACATTTAACGGCTCCACATCGGAGATAGCAATTGAAGTCAAAACGAACTGAGCGAACCATTTCTGAAATTGATTCGGGTAAAAGAAGTAAACATTAACCGGATCCATTTCGTTCCCCTTAGTTCCAAAATTGTTAATTGCGTTGAGAAGAACCGCGAAGCGTCCATCAAGGGTTGTGAATTCTTTCCGAAACTCCTTTGCATCACAGTTAGGACATACGGTATTCGGAGGTAATAGATCCTCAGCATTCAACTTAAACCAACTATCGGTGCCGCGACGACTTACCAAAGTACGGATGGCTTTGATAATCCGGGTATCAGAAAGTTCTCGTCCACATTTTTGGCACTGAAAAAGAGGAATTGGAGTCCCCCAACCTCTGTGGCGTGAAACTGGGGGCGGCGGTAGCTCTTGAATCGTTTGTTGTATCCAATCTTTATCTCTGGGATTATAGTGTGCCAAATGTTCATCTGAACAAAGCACACGCTCCCTCAATTGATTATTGTCTAAGGAGAAAATCCATTGTTGAACCGAACGAAACAAAACTAGCATATCACAACGCAAACAATGAGGCTGATGCATCTCCTCAGATCCTGCTGATATTAGATAGCCCCGTTTTTCCAATTCAAAGGCAATGAATTTTCCGGCATCGGAAACCTCAAGACCACAAAACTGCTCGGCATCCTCCGTCAAACGTCCAGTATCATCTATAACCGATGTAATCGGAAGTTGTAGAGTTTGAGCAATTTGATAATCATCAGGGCGGTGCCCCGGGGTGAGTGACCTAATTCCGGTCAGGGGTTGAGGTGTTGTCCCTTCGTCCGACGCATCACCTTGCTCAGAAATATCTGGAATAACAACTACCTGAAGGTCTTTGCCTAGAAACGGATGCGCGCAAAAGCAACTCGTCAGCACATCAACCGGACAGATTTGCAACCGATTTATATTTGCTTGATGATCCGGTGGAAAGCAAGCTGAGAGACCAGCCTCAGTGAGGAGAAGGATTTCACCATCTAGCTCAACAATCCAATATTCACTATTTTCCTGCACCCCAATGGCAACGCTCCCAGCAAGATACCATAAATCTTGAAGCCACGCTAACAGGTAAACGTCCTCACCAAACTCTTCTAAACCGATACTGACAGGAAATTTGACATACCCAGAATACGCCGGGGAGAGGTGATTTTTCATCTCATCCACATCTAGTATAGTATTACATTTCGGACACCAAGCTCCCAATTTTTGATCCTTATTCAAATACCCCAACTCCTGCAACGTACTGAAAGCATTGATAATTTTCGCTTCATCGCGTGAATCCAGAGTTTTGCCCTTCTTCCAATCTCCAAAAATCCCAATCGATCGTAGTTGGTTTTGCTGTTGGTCAACCTCACGCTGGAACTCACGTCGACACTGCCGGCGAAATCGGATTGCATCAAAGGTGCCCTCCTTATGCTCCCGACTCAATGCCTTTATTTCAACAGCAGGAGTATAATGATCCCAATGCGGTACATACTCTACACCCATCCCTTGCATCATGTTAGATTTAAGAAAAATGTCTTGGCAGATCTTGCCTTTAAGCATATCCAACTTCAAATGATGGGTAGCTGTAGGCATTTCGCGAAGAATGTAGGGTGTCGATTTCGCTCGTTGGATTAGTTGAGCGTAAACATCAATCTCATCCCATAATTTTAGAATTTTTTCTTTAGTCAGCATTTTGAACAACCGTTAGGGCACGCCTAATAATTACAAAGATTTAGAAGTTATGAAAAAAACGAACGCTTAAAAGGTAGCTCTCAACATACTTTGCAGTATTCTTAACTCAACATACTTTGCAGTATTCTTAAAAAGATTAGTAAAATAAGTGGTGAAATGTCAATTCCCAACCCCCCTGTCATAGGACGGAGAACACGGCGAATGGGATCTAGCACCGGGTCAACAAATCGGTTCGTCAGCCAATAAAGTTGTCTCACTGTCGTGTTACCAGAGAAGTTTACAATCCAAGATAATATAATATTAGCAAAAACAATGATTGAGTAAATCCCAATCACTTCGATCACGAGAGGCATCAATACTTCCATAGTCGAGGACCCTTCCAATCTCACTCAATTTGCAAGCTCTTCGGCGCGTTTTGTAGCGGCACTCACGGCATCAGCGATAATCGCCCGCAGGCACCCATTCTCCAGTGCATATAATCCTGCTGCTGTTGTTCCCCCTGGCGTCGTCACCCGGTTTTTTAGGACTGCTGGATGTTCTCCTGTGTCCTCAAGCATCTTGCACGCTCCAAGCACGGTTTGTAGGGCAAGTTGATACGCGTCGGGACGAGTCAATCCGACCTGTACCCCTGCATCAGCGAAGGCTTCAATGAAGAGAAACACAAACGCGGGACCGCTGCCGCTTAAACCGGTAACGGCGTTCAAGTGTCTCTCCTCCATGACCAACGACTTGCCCGCAGCGTTAAAAATTGCTTGTGTTACAGCGAGGTGTTCAGCCGTGGCTGCACTTCCCGCTGCGATTGCGGAAATTGCTGCTCCCACAGATGCAGAGATATTTGGCATCACACGGACAATTGGGGGTGGCGGAGAGGTGAAGTAGGATTCTAATTGGGCTGTCGAAACACCTGCCGCAATGGAGATAATCCACTGAGACGGAGATTGGCGGATGGCAGCAATCTCTGGGAAGACATCTGGTACGTTATTCGGCTTGGCTGCATATAGCAGACAGTCTACATTTTCCACCAATTGCGGGATGTTTTCCGCACTGTTGACCCCTAACTCCTCGCACAGTTGGTCAACAAGGGGGCGATAAACATCTGTTATCCAAACCTGCTCAGGCGGTAGTAAATCGCGCACAACGCCCCTGACAATCGCACCTCCCATGTTGCCAACGGCGATGAAACCGACTCGAAGTTTTGTATCCAAAGTGCTATACTCCTATCTGCGTCAAACGTTTTATTCTCGTTCTCCAAAGATTGCTGTGCCAACCCTGATGAGATTCGCACCCTCCTCAATGGCAACCTCAAAATCATTGGTCATTCCCATTGATAGGTTGTCCATCTCAACGTTCGGAAACTGCTGGGCGATAATCTTCTCCTGGAGTTGCCGCAGCAATACAAACATCGGACGCACCGCTTCAGGATCTGGCAGAAAGACGCCGATTGTCATCAATCCTTTGATCCGGACATGGGGATAAGGGTGTGCATTTTCAATGAAGTCTAGCACCTGATCCGGTTCCAGACCGTATTTGCTGGGTTCGGCAGAGGTGTTGACCTGAATCAGTATCTCTGTCGTGCGGTTCAACTCAGCCGACCGTCGATCTATTTCAGCAAGGAGACGCGGGCTATCCACGGAGTGGATGAGATCGAAAATCTGTAAGGCTTGTTTCACTTTGTTCCGTTGCAGATGACCGACCAGATGCCACTTCACAGGGTGGTCAATCTGGGGGTGCTTACTTTGTGCCTCTTGGACGCGATTCTCGCCAATGCTCGTAATCCCCGCCTCAATTGCTTCTACAATTAGACTGACAGGCTTGGTTTTAGAAACAGCAACGAGTTCTATTGAATCTGGGTCGCGTCCAACGCGCGCGGCAGCTGCAGCAATCCGATCTTGAATCCGTGAAAGATTTTCGTGAATAGAAGCCATTGTCTTCCTCCCACAAGAGCGAACCAATAGAGATGTGCGAAACCGCTAAATGATAGCATATTTCAAGAAGCGATTGCAAGAGCAACCTGAAAGGTATCGTTTCAACTTCTGACCTTCCAGAGAGTTGCTGGGTCGTAGGTTTCCCCGGGCTTGGGCAAAAATTGACGCAGATGTCGTCCACCCAATGCGAACCCGGCAAGCCCCGGCATCCCCCGATCTTCATTCTCAACACAGAGGATATAATCATATCCGGACTCAAGCAGTGCACCGATGATTGTTCCCCAATTCAACTGTCCGCGTCCGGGAACACGATACTGCCACCACCAGTTCCCAATGATTCCTTGACGGAAGCGCATTTGTGGACTGACTTCGCAATCCTTCACGTCAGCATAGTACCACTTGCCGGAAAACATGCGGATAGCATCCTCCGCCGGCAAAATCCCCATCCAGAGCCAGTGGGAAGGGTCACAGGACAAGCCCAAGTTATCGGAGGGAATTGCGTCAAGGATACGTTCCCACATCTCCGGATTACAGGCGATGTTACCCATTCGTACCGCACAATCAAGCGCGATCGTTACACCTTTCTCTTCAGCAAAGCGGATGACCGGTGTCCACATCTCTTTGAACCTGCTTACTAGTTCAACCGATCTGTCGCCCGGGTTTCCGGGGTTCGAGGAAAATTGCCCATAAAAATGCCAACTGACAGGGCTGCCTGCGTACGTCACGAGGACCGGCGCGCCAAGGACACTTGTCGCTTCAATCGCTCGTTTGAGGTTTTCACGAGCGGCTTCGCGCGCTTCGGGATCGTCGTCCAGCAGATTGTTGTGGGCACTTAGCGCGGCGAGATAGATATCGTGCGACCGCAAGGTTTCGTTGATCTCATCACCACCTGCTTGCAGGATATGATCAGGATCAAATGTTCCACTGGCATTGGGACGAATCGCATCAAAACCGTTTGCTTTCGCCCATTTGGCACACTCTTCAAGGCTCCATGCACCTCCACCTGCACCCGTACTAAAACTGATGTCCATAATTTTTCCTCTTTCTATGAAGATTTCTCAGATTGAAATGCCACATCATGCGTTTGCTTGATTGGCAGCCAACGCGACCGTTTGTGTCATGCTACCATATCATATCCGCAACAGACAGCGCCATGAGCACCAAACTCACCATGCCATTTAGCGTGAAGAAAGCGAGATTTACCCGTGAAAGATCGTGCGGCTTAACAATGGCGTGTTCATAAATCAAAATAACGATAACAATTCCAACGCCGACCAGATAGACGCCACCAAGATCTGTCAACAACGTAACACCGATCAGAATCGCAACCATCACTACATGCAGCACCGATGAAATCCATAATGCCGGTCTGATTCCGAATTTCGCAGGAATTGAGTACAATTGATGCTTGCGATCAAAATCGAAATCTTGACAAGCGTAGATGATGTCAAATCCCGCTGTCCAAAGCAGCACCGCCAATCCAAGCAACATGGGTATCCAATCAAATTGACCTTTGATGGCGATCCACGCGCCGATCGGCGCGATTGAGAGGGAGGTCCCGAGCCAAAGGTGAGAGAAGGAGGTAAAGCGTTTGGTATAGGAATATCCCATAATCACCACAAGTGCAACAGGTGAAAGTGCAAAGGCAAGCGGATTGAGGTTATATGCAGCAAATACGAGCAGTGCAGCGGAAACAAGTGTAAACCCCCATACCGCTCCCTTCGCGATCAATCCGGCGGGAATGGCTCGCATTGACGTGCGTGGGTTCGCTTTGTCAATTTCAGTATCGGCGAGTCGATTAAACGCCATGGCACAACTCCGCGCCCCAATCATGGCAACAAGTATCCAGACAAACTTATCTAACGCTGGCAATCCGTCCGATGCGATGAATGCACTCATGATTGCAAAAGGCAGCATGAAGATTGTGTGTTCAAATTTGATCATGTCGAGGATAATCTTAATTTTTCGGAAAATCGCGGGTCACCCCTTTCGACAATAATAATATAGTGTGTTGACTGCTCCCAAACCTGAAGGATTGGGATTCTTATGATAGACTGAACAGTAGCGGTTGCTCTGTGCTATCTTCTTGATTCAATGATTCGTGCCTCAACTGCTGAGGTCTTACAGAATCTCCACGAGCGTTTATACTCTCCGTGTGTCCCACGGCTACGTCCTATCGGACAAGGATAGGGCGCTGTCCACTACACCACACGCTGAACAGGTTTTACTCGACGGAAAAAACCGAATTGTTTGGATCTAAAGCGATTTTATGAGTTTTTAACATGGGATTGTTTTTCTGTCTTTCGATTCCTATGTCGTAGGGTGTGGGAGACACCGCCAAGCGACGGTGCGACATTCCCCCACTGAAAGACAAGACGATTATACCATTTTGTCACACAAAAACACAACAAAAATCAACCCTTTGGACCCAAGCATAAAGGCTTGGGCTTGCCTAAATGACTGTCAATCCATTTTTCGTCTGCAGATTACGGCATAGTGAAGACAACTCCCAACGCCTCGTTTGGGGTTTGGATGAGTTTCTCGCACGCGTCGGCGGCATGATCGATTGGGACAATATCGGTAATTAGCGGCTGTACCTTTAGTTTGCCTTCCGACATGAACCGTAGCACCAATTCCAGATTTCGTTGCGTATGCCAATGGACGAAAACCGGTGGATAGTCTGCGCCATGTTCATAGGCTTCGTCATGATAGCCGGGGCCCGTCCGGGCTGCGCTGATTACGTCCACGTTCCCAACTCCGGCAGCAAAGGGGTGCGTAATGGTTGCACCACCGACAATAACGATGCGCCCCATTTTATGCGTGTCCGGTGCTGTCTTAAGCGTGCTGCGAATCTGGCGAAACGCTTCCGTACCATCACCGCCGAATGCGATTATTCCGCAGTCCATCCCGTATCCGTTCGTGAATTCTTCCGCAATTGGCACCGGGTCAGTATCACCCAATTGGATTGGCAGATCTACACCAGCCTCCTGTGCAATCTTCACGCGTAGAGGCAAGTGATCTAGTCCCATGACATACGCGCCGGCAACCTGTGCAATTTGACAGGAAAGCTGTCCTACCAAACCAAGCCCCGCCACGACAACATTTTCACCAATTGTGATTTGCCCGCGCTGCACGGCGTGTAAGGCGGTAGCCGCAAGGTGATTGGACGCCGCTTCGGCATCGCTCACATTCTCAGGGATCCTTGCACAAAGATTGTGCGGAATACAGGCGTGCGTTGCGTGCAGGGCGTATCCACCCCCCATCCCCGACACACGATCGCCAATCGAGAACTCATCGCAATCCCCTTTTTTGCCGATGACGACACCAGCATTGGTATAACCAAAGGGACGCTTGGTTGGATTCGGTTCTGGGTTTGCGCGTCTATTCTTAACCCCACCTAGCCCGGAACCCGGGCTTACCATCGAGGCTTTGACTTCTACCAGTAATTGCCCTGACTCAGGTTCAGGGGTGGGTTGTTCCTCCGTCCAGATTTTTCCGTTGCTATCCATCACAACAACTTTTCTTGTTTGGCTCATGATGTTCTCCTTGTGAGCAGGCAGCTCATGATCACAGATTTAGCAGTTAAACACAATCCGATAGATCCCACGTTTTACATATCATGTTTCATATTGCCTATCCAAAACAGCCATCCAGCTGCTCGCTTTATCTAGTGTCTCCTGATATTCTGCCTCGGGCTCGGAATCCGCAACAATGCCACCACCAACATGAAAGTAGGCACGCCCCTCTTTGAGGATACAGGTCCGAATGGCAATATTGAGATCCATCGTCCCATCAAACCCGAAGTAGCCGATTGCCCCAGTATATACGCCACGATTCGTCGACTCAAGTTCATCAATTAGTTCCATCGCCCGAATCTTTGGTGCCCCGGTGATCGAGCCGCCGGGAAAGCACGATTTCAGGAGATCAATTCGGTCGGCGTCCCTCCGGAGCGTTCCCTTGACAGTCGCAACGAGATGGTGGATGTTGGAATAGCTTTCGAGCGCAATGCGTTCCGGCACATGGATCGATGCGATTTCGCAGACGCGCCCGAGATCATTTCGCTCAAGATCAACAATCATCAACAGTTCGGCGAGATCTTTTTCGCTATGTAGCAACTCGACCGCCAGTTTGCGATCTAACTCCGGCGTCAAGCCACGCGGGCGTGTCCCTTTGATTGGACGGGTTTCGACGGTTCGGCTACTTGGCGAAAAATGGAGAAATCGTTCAGGAGAAGCACTAAGAACGTGAAAATCACCACAGTGGAGATATGCGCCATAAGGGACGGGGCTTAATTGACGCAAGCGGGCGTATAGTTCTGCGGGAGGCAAATCGGTTGAGGTTGATAAGCGTTGTGACAGATTAACTTGGTAAATGTCGCCCGATGCGATGTACGCCTTCGCACGCTGCACTGTGGAAAGATAGTCTGTTTTGGAAAAGTTGGATCGAATCGGATATTTCGTGAAATGTGAAAAATCGCACCTGAACACTCCGCAGCGATGTTGCGAGCAGTGAGTTTCAGATTGAAGAATTGAGCGGAGTTTTTGGACCTGCTGTTGATGCCGATTGGCATAACTCTCGCCGGCATCCGATCGGCATAAATAGACCTGATTGGACAGATGATCAAATGCAACAATGGCATCGTAGAACGCAAAGTAGCAATCGGGGAGTTGGAGATCGTCGTGTGTGGTCGTGGGTAGTTCTTCAATGAAGCAGCGGAGTGGATACCCCAAATATCCTACCCCACCAATAAACGGCAGGTCGGCGGGCAGTGGTAGTGACTGAAACCGATTCAGAATCTCCCGGAGCGCGTCAAATGGATTGCCTGACCGTTGTTCAACCCGGTCCCTCCAATCAAGTTGGAGGTTTGTCCCTTTGCTGCGGAAAATCAGGAAAGGCTGCGAACCGACGAACGAATAGCGTCCAAGCCTTCGGGCGTCCATGCCGCTATCAAGGAAAAAACTGTAGGGCTTATCAGCCAACAACCGAAAGAGATCGAAAGCCGTCAACTGTGTCTGAATCTCTTCAAGAGTAGGAACAATGCTGATCGTAGTTCAACCTACCTTTCTCAGCGATGTGGACAGAAAGAGTATCTATAGGCTACTCCCAAAAAGGGATGATGTATCCTCATTGGTTATCGTCCCAACCCGATTTTGTGCATATTTGCAATACTCAGGGTTAATATCATAGCCGATGAAATATCGTCCAAGTTGTTTGCAGGCGACGGCTGTGGAACCAGAACCGATGAAGGGATCTAACACAACATCGCTAGGGCGCGTGAGAAGGTGTAAAAACTCCTCAACAATTTTTACGGGATAAATTGCTGGGTGCTTGATTCCTTTAATTGACTCAACGGAGTGCTCGAGTACATCTCGTTTGAGTTTATTGCCGCGTAATCGAATAAGCGTGAAACCATTTTTTTCGATCTGAATCTTACGTCCGCCATCCTGTCCGCCAAATGCTTCCGCGTGGATGCCACGAATTTTCATCCGTAATCCTGCGATTTCACCACGCCGAACTTCTTGGATTGCTTTCTCCAAAGCAAGCCGGGCGTTATGCTTTTCAGCTTCAGACAAATCTGATTGATCAATCAACTCGAAATACTTCTGCCCCACATTCATACCTTGCGCGCGCAATTTTTGGGGAGTGTCCTCGTTTACCATGAACGCATCGGGATTGTAAAAGTAATCTGCTGTCTTGACGAAATGAAAGAACGGCTCGGTACTGCTGACCAATCGCCGTGTAAACTGGCGCGGTGTTGGATTTTTCTTTACCCATGTCACATCGTTGACCAGTTTCACCAATCCTGTTTCCGTCGCCCCGATCGCAAAACGGTACGGTACAAGGAGTAAGCTGCTATCTTCATACTTATCCCCCAAATTAAACACAAGGCTTCCGTCATCTTTCACAGCGCGTACGCACTCGCGGAACAGGGATAGCAAACTCTCAAGATATTCTTCCAAACGCGCCTCATTGCCCATACCCCCACCGTAGTCGCGCTGTTGGAAATAGGGCGGTGAGGTGATAACGAGTTGAACAGAGCAATCCGGCAGTTGTCGAATCAACTCTAGATTATCGCCGCATAAAATCTGATCGAGTGGGAGGCCATCGATAGCGTTGCTATATTGCAAAGTTTTTCCTCTTAACACAATTGAGTCGCAGCTATTTTGGATCCACATCTAAAACCCAAATCGCTTCTCGCATCACTGTTGAATGAAATCTTTGCTGACGAAGTTCATTCCATTCTGCCTGAGTATAGATTAATAGATCGACAGGGACCGGCAGTGCCGTGACATTCCAACTGACACTTCGTCTTTCAAAAGGCAGGTCAGAGTGCTTGACGATGACGAGGAGATCGAGATCACTTCCTACTCCCCAATCTCCTCGTGCGTAAGAACCAAAATAGCCGAGGCGCAGCACATTTTTTCGGTTTTGAGCGATGTCTTTTGCCCAACGACGCACCGCTCTATCAACGGTTTGCGCGTCCGGCCATTTGAGCACGGGAGAACTCAATAATCTCACGGGCATGTCGAATTGCCACCTCACTTTGTAGCGGACCATAATGTTCAAAAGGGGCACCTGTTGAATGACCATTCGGATAACGGGATGGGATATAGAAGTTATCCAAAACGCGCCCCTTTTCAACCAATAGCTCTGGCACATCAACGGTTTCTGGCAACTCCTCAAGTAGCTGGCCGATAACATGGCCCCACGCTTCCTGTCCGGCGTGGAGGTGTAAAGCCTTGACCGCTTTTTCTGCTGCCTGTTGTGCAGCGAAGCACGCCCACTCATGTCGTTCAGCATGACGAGAATCCATCGCCTGCTCGAAATCTCTATCAGCTTGCCTCAGCCAATCTAGCGCACGATTTGGCATTATCCTGATCCTTTACGGATGCCATCTGTAAAACGAGAGCATTGTGTCACCATACCGTTCTTGGCGACTTAAAACCAGCTCATCCAGTATCAAAGACTCAGTCCAATCAGCTTCTTGGACTTTCCCATGTTCAACAACGAGCAACCCAACTGGAGAAAGTAGATCTGCCTCCGCAATCTGTCTCATACAGGACTCATGGATTTTAGAGGCGTATGGTGGATCAAAGTAAATCAGGTCAAACTTCGCTTTACGTTTGCCAAGCCGAGCAAGTGCTTTCTGTGCGTCAAGGTGAATGAGCCTGACATGCGGATGCTTGCGGTCAAACCCACACATTTCAAGATTAGATTCAATAATGCGGATACAGTGATAATTGCTATCAATGAAGGTGGTGGATTTCGCGCCTTGGCTCAACGCTTCAAGACCGATGCTTCCAGTCCCTGCACAGAGGTCAAGAAAATCGGCATCAACAACCTGCTCACCAAAGATACGAAATAATGACTCTTTGACGCGGTCGGCAGTGGGTCGAACTTCTGATCCTTTAAGTGTTTTTAAGCGTCTACCTTTGAATTTTCCAGCGACGACTCTCATTCTGCAACCTTGTTGACGCTTTGAAGGCTTGAGATGTAGTGGGGCACAAGCAGATTATACAATAGCGACTTTTGCACGTCAACCTAAAACCACTAAAGTTAGTACAATTTTAGTGTGAAAAAAGGCAGAAAAGAGGTTATCCTTTCAGAAATCACCACAATTTTGAAAGGAGAGTTATCATGCCCCTCATTTTCTGCCTCGTTGATATTTTAACGCAATTTCGTCCATTATTCAACCGTCAAAACTTCGCCCTGTTTTGCACATTTATTGTCGGTCTCATCACGCACCGCCATCGTGCGACGTTGACGGGCATCTATCAAGCGGTTCGCCCAAAGGTCGGTTACGGTTCATTGGTGAAGTTCCTTTCCCGTGGCAAATGGGACAGCGATGCGGTTGCTCAACGTCTGATTAAGTTGCTACAACAGCGGTTTGACAACTACGTCTACGTTTACGACGAGACCCGAGCGATAAAGACCGGCACCAAGCAATTTGGACTCCATTTCTTCAGAAATCATCGCTACCAAAAGCGCAACACCAATCAATCGAAGTTTCACTTCGGTCATCAATTTGGCGCGTTGGGGTTGCTTTGTACCACCGTGACAGAGACGATTCTGTTTCCGGTGTGGGTGAACCTGATATGTCCAAAGACCCATCGGGACAACAGTGGGTCGGTACTGAAGCGGATTTGCTCCCAAATCCCGCCCGGACTGATTATCTTTGACCGGGGATTCAATAGACGGAAAGTGTTTGAAGCCGTCCTTAGCGCAGGACATCATCTGTTATGTCGAGCCAAGTCCAATGCGGTCTTTTATCTGTTACCTACGGTCTGCAAGCGGCCCAAACCCGGACGCCCAAAGACATACGGTAAACGCATCCATCTTCGGCATCTGCGGTATAAAGCTATTGATATTGACAACAAACGGTGTTCAGTCGCATCTAAGGTCGTTCGGACAAAAATGTGTCCCACTCAAGTCCGATTGGTGGTGATGCGAACCCGACATAAAAAATCAAAGCCGTTTCGATATTTCTGTGTCTACACCACTGACTTGACACTTGACCTATGTCAGATAGTTCGATACTATCGGCAACGATGGTTGATTGAGACCGCTTTTCGGGATACCAAGCAACACTTCGGGTTTGACAAGTACCGAGTCAAATCTCGGAAAAGCATCAATCGATTGGTACAACTCAGTTTCGTCGCAACTTGCATCACACAATTGATATTCAATGCCACTTCTGCTATGGGTAGTTCCATAACAGTCGATAAGGTATGCAGGGAATTAGGCATTGACTGGTATCGACCCACTAAATTGACACGCGGGTTGATGGTTCAGTATCTATGTGCCTTTATTGAGGGGAGATTATTTTCTGCGACAACCGCCGAGGATACCAACTCGCCCGATATTCACCAAACACTTGATAACGCTGCATGAATTGAAATCAAATTGTACTAACTTTAGTAGGGCCTTATGCTAGGTTCTGTTGACATTTCATCGTAACCAGATAATCGTGGCAACGAAACTCAGAAACCCCATATACCGAACCGCTAGCTTATCAAACCGAGAGGAGATACGTCGATACTGCTTCATTTTGTTGATAAAACATTCGACTAAATGCCTCTCTTTATACAGATGCACATCATAAGTGCGTGAATCCCGACGGTTGGCACGTGGGGGTATCACCGGCACCGCACCCCTTTGGGTTATCGACTCAATCAATGCCATCGAGTCATATGATGTGTCAGCTATCACATACTCACTGTTATAGCCGTCAATTAACGCCTCAGCACAAGTGATGTCATGCCGTTGACCCGCTGTCAGCATAAAATGTAAGGGATTGCCTAAGCCATCAACAGCGATATGAATCTTAGTTGAGAATCCACCCCGGCTGCGTCCAAGTGCTTGTGAGGCTTGACCCCCACTTGTTTTCAATGCACCCCCAGCACATGGGTGTGCGCGAATGATAGTGCTGTCAATGATAAGCCACTCCATATCGGGGTCTTTGGCAAAGTGTTGGTGCATGCGTTGAAAGATATCTTTATCGCACCACCTTGCGAATCGTTTATAGACACTGTTCCAATTGCCGTACTGGTTAGGTAACAGTCGCCATTGACTGCCACTACGAGTTATCCAAAGCACCGCATGGATAAAACGTTTTAAGTGTGTGTGTTGTCCGGTATAGATATCAGGACAGGTGTTAAGGAATTCTACTATTTTTGACCATTGCGTATCGGATAGGGTTAGTGTGGACATATTACCATTATGCCACAAATGTCAACACGCCCTAGTTAGCTTCCCTTTTTTTTAGTTCCGATAAAAAAAGGGAAGCTAAAAAGTCCTCCAGTCTGTTACTATAGATGAACTTGACAATCCATCTAAACAGGTAGAGTTTGGAGTGAGGGTCATCAATAACGGTGAACTGAATGCTGAAAACACCCGGCTGAAGTTCTCTATGGCGGATCTCCGTATCCGAATTGACACTCCTGAAAGACAGCTTGGAAAGCTTGCCCCGAACCTTACTTCAAGTCCGGAGCGGTTTGTGTTTACTATTCCTCGTGCGATTCCCGCGGAAACATTGTCCATTACGGTTGAGGTAACGCACGAAGATTTCCCGGTCGTGAAACGCGTTTGAAACGCCGGGCGATTCCCCAATACAACCTGGAACACCGACAACGGTGATAAACAAGCGACCGGTGATTGTGGTGAAAACTTCCCGCACCGATGAACAAACGGTCTATTCCCCGAACTTTATCTTAGAAGTCTCCGTTAGCGATGACCGGGGGTTGGATGGCGTACAGGTAAGGCTCAACGATGAGCATATCTACGACTCTCAGACTGATCCTGATGCGACGCAACAGTTGAAGGTATCCAATCGCATGCTTCTCTCGTTTGATGTGCCGTTGCGACTGTGGGAAGGGGCAAATAGGGTTGTTATTACGGCGCGGGATAACAACCACGAGCAGGCGCACCAATCCATATCTCTAACTTACGAGCGAAAGGAAGTTGCAACCGAGCTGGAAAATCCCTCCGATGTCGATGTGGACATCCCACAAGGACCTGCCAAAAATCCAGATGCCGTTGCACTGGTAATTGGGATTGGGGAATATCGGGATGTTGCTAGTGCCACTTATGCAGATCGGGATGCAATTGCTTTCCGCGAATATCTCCTCCAGAGCTTCGGCTATTCCGACGACCGGATTTTCTTGCTGACAAATGACCGCGCCACACGTAGCGACATTGAGCGCGGTTTGGTGAAAATTGCGGATCGACTAGCCCCCAATCGTGGGAGTGATGTAATTGTGTTTTACGCTGGTCACGGGACCTTCAAAATGGAGGGCGAGCGCGCGGTTCATTATCTGGTCTCCTACGAAGCTGATCCGAACAATCCCGCTGGATATCCGTTGGATGCGTTTTACCAAAGGCTATCACGGTTGGCAGCAAAATCTGTTACCGTCTTTATGGATGCTTGTTTCAGCGGGACAGATCGTGAGGCGCGAGAAATCATTAGAGGGACCAGAAGGCTGGTGCTTCCAGAGATGAAATTTCCAAAATCTTCAGTCCCTGTGTTAGCATCATCTACCAGCAACCAGATTAGCTCAAGTTATAATCCGCAACATCACGGTTTGTTTACCTACTACCTGCTCAAAGGGCTGCGCGGCGAAGCAGATGGCGCAGATGGCAGTGAGCAGAACGGGGCAATCACGCTTAATGAATTGGAAGCGTATACTAAAGAACACGTTTCTAAAACCGCTCGGGAAAAATGGGGACGCTCGCAGGAACCGGTCCTGACCGGTAGCTATAAAGGGAGGGTCTTGCTAAAAGTTCGATAACAATAGGAATGAGATACACCTTGACCGCCCGCTTGTAGTCTTCAAAGGAAATCCCATGAAAAAACATCTGATTCTCCTGCTTTTTACTATGCTCTGTTTTTCGTTATGTTTGCTTGCCGCCGGGGATCTGCTTGTACAGACAGACCGCGGCATGAAAGCCATCACCGTGCACACGAAGGAGGGCGAAGCAATCCAACTATATGAAGACTCTTATGCCCTCGTCGTCGGGAACGGCACCTACACCAAGGGTTGGAATCCACTCCGAGGTGCCCTGCAGGATGTGGAGGAAGTCGCGGATGCCCTCAAAAAACACGGATTCACCGTGACCTTGAAGAAAGATTTGACGAAGCCGAAATTTGAAGATGCCTTTGAGAGGTTTGTTACGGAGGGGAGAAAGGAAAACAACCGCCTTCTATTTTACTATGCCGGGCACGGTCACACGGAAAAACTCGCAAACGGTGATGACTTGGGCTATCTCGTCATGGTAGATGTACCGCTGCCAGAAGATAACCGCATCAATCACCGCAAGAGTGTGGACATGGAATCGCTCGTTACACAGGCAAAGCGGATTCAAGCACGGCATGTGTTGTTTGTATTTGACAGCTGTTTCTCCGGCACCATTCTGAATGCAGACCGCAATCAGGAACAGCCTGAAAGCATTTCATACAGCGTCCAACATCCGGTGCGCCAATTCATCACTGCGGGAAGTGCCAACGAAAGCGTTCCGGACAAAAGTGTGTTTAAGCAGGCATTTTTGAACCTGATTGGGGGGAACGCGCGCCAACCTGAACCTGACGACTATATTACAGGAGAGGAGTTGGGGTTCTACCTGAAAAATCAGGTGCCCAAATACAACAAAACACAACACCCCCAATACGGCAAAATCAACGACCCGAATCTGGATCAGGGCGATTTTGTGTTTGTGCTGCCGAAAGCGGAAGGTTGGACACCGCCTCTTGAGGAGCGTCCAACAATGGCGACGTTAACGGTTACTAGCACGCCGAGCGGTGCTGATATTTATGTTGACAATACTTGGATTGGGAAGACCCCTCTGACAGACTATAAGGTGGACACGGGTGTACAGCGTGAGAAACAGGTTGAGGTGGGCCTATCCCTCTCCGGTTACAACAATCGTGTTGCACGGTTGACCCTGAAGGGCGGGCAAGAGGAGGTTTGGCAGGCGGGACGTTTGGAGAAATTAGTCTCCCAAACTGCGACATTGACGGTTACTAGCACACCGAGCGGTGCAACGGTCTACGTTGATGGTGAGCGGATTGGGAAGACCCCGTTGCAGAGATATGAGGTTGATACCGGTGTAGCGCGTGAAAAGCAGGTTGAGGTGGGTTTAGAGTTTCCGGGTTACCAGAGCCGGGTGTCAAAGTTGACGCTGAAAGGCGGTCAAAAAATGCCGTGGACTGTCCGCTTGGAGAAGGCACCGACACCCCCAAGCGGTGCGGCACCTGAAGGCATGGTTCTGATTCCCGCGGGCGAGTTTCAGATGGGGAACAACAATGGTGATTCTGATGAAAAGCCGGTGCACACCGTCTATGTCGATGCGTTCTACATGGATATATACGAGGTGACCGTTGGTCAATACAAGCGGTTTGTTCGTGAAACAGGGCATCGCGCCCCGAATTGGAATGATGTGTCCGCATATTTTCCAACGGATAGGCATCCTATCATTAATGTGAGCTGGTATGATGCAATGGCTTATGCACAGTGGGCAGGGAAGCGTTTGCCGACAGAGGCGGAGTGGGAGAAGGCAGCGCGGGGTGGCTTGGTAGGTCAGAAATACCCGTGGGGTAATTCAATAGATTCCAGCAAGGCAAACTTCAATAATAAGGTTAGAGGCACGACTGCTGTGGGAAGCTATCCCCCCAACGGATATGGGCTCTACGATATGGCGGGCAATGTGTGGGAGTGGTGTCTTGATGCGTATGATAAGGATTCCTATAAAAATTCGCCGCGTAGGAATCCGATTGCAGGGGCAGATAGCATTACACATATTACGAATAATTTCACAAATGTTAAAAATTTTCGCGTGTTGCGCGGTGGTTCGTGGAGCAATTTTCCTGAGAACCTGCGGGCTGCTAATCGCCTCAGGTCCGATCCCTCGTACTCGCTCACCTTCTTCGGGTTTCGTTGTGCGAGGGCTATAGATCCCTAAACCTTTACCCCTTCCAGTCTGTTGTCGGTAGGGCTGTAGGAAACAACAATCGTTGTTCCCTATCGGATTTTGCCATAAGTTGTTTTCTCAAGACGTGCAATCAATTGCGTTACTACAAACTCCACCATAAATTGTGCAACTACAAGTACCGGTTTGTAGTTGGCGATTTATCGCCTCGTTACTCCCCTGCTCCCCGCAGGTAAGACGGAACGACCGCGGGGGTGCGTTTCCGAAAATGCACCTTGCTTTTTAACCCATTAGCAGTTAGACTCTATTGCAGCGGATAAAAATGAAGGCTCATGTTAAGAAATCGTGCAACAGCGCGTCGGTTGGGTTGAACGGAAATCCATGAAAAATTACACGCAGCAGAGAGGCTTTTGAGATCTCATACCACCCCGATAAAATCGAGATTCAAAACTTGCCCAAAACTCGGTTTCTCTTTGTGCTTCGCACTACTCTTTACATGAACCAAAATGAAAAGGAGGCTTTTTACGATGGCAGAAACACTTGAAACCCTAGCAAAACGATTGGAGCGGGTAGAAAAGGTGATTGCGGAGTTGACGCTGCAACTCCCTTGGATCGTTGATGAGTTGATGCCAAATCCGCCAAAGGATTGCAAGACGGGCGTGGAGGTGATGGCATATTACAGGAAAGATAAGAAAGAAGGTGCTAAAATCTTCCGTGAACTTCTTGAGAAAATGGGGATTGCGGATGTGGAGCCTATTCCCATTGAAGAGCTTCGCCAGAGTATGGCGCACCACGGCATTCGTGCAGAGGACAATGAGTTCAGCCGCGCCATTATTGAAGAACGCGAGAAATAGATGTGTATTATTTTTACTTTGATGCTAGCGCGCTTGTCAAACGGTATACCGAGGAGGTCGGCAGTGACAAAGTCGATTTCCTTTTCGCTAATGTTCCATTGAACCGCTCGGTGTGTTTGAATCTCGGTGTCGCCGAAGTTTTTTGGATCTGTGTGCGCAAAAGGAACGACCGACGAATTGCACCTCATGAGTTTACTCAGGCAATTGGGCATCTGAACCGGGAGGTCATCGCAGAGGACTCTGATTTGACGATTCTTCTCGCGCACGAATTACTCGTGTGGTCATCGGTGAATTTGATCGAAACACACGCAATTAACAGCACTGACGCGATTGTGTTGCGCTCCGCGCTGGATTTCGCAACGTCCCTCCGCAATGTGGGCGATGAACTGGTACTCGTTGCATCCGACCAACGCTTGCTGAGGGCTGCTCGTGCTGAAGGGTTGTTGTGTTTCAATCCAGAAACTGACTCGCAACAGACTTTGGCGGCTTGGCTCGTTACCCCATAAATCTGGAGACTTTTTACAATGGCAGAAACGCTTGAAACCCTAGCAGAACGGTTAGTATGGAGAGAATGAACCTTGATTGTACGCTCACCGTCTTCAAAAGGGATCCCATGAAAAAACATCTGATTTTCCGACTTATTGCGATACTTTGTGTCTCTTTATATTTCATCAACGCCTCCGGCTTTTTCGCACAAGCGCAACGCGGCATGAAAACCGTCGTCCGCACCAAAACCGGACAAGACATCCTATCCTATAGCGAATCCTACGCCCTCATCGTCGGAAACGGAGCCTACACAAACGGCTGGGATCCGCTAGAGGGCACACTCAAAGACGTGAAAGAGGTCGCGGCTGCCCTCGAAAAACACGGCTTCAACGTCACGCTGAGAACCGATCTCAAGAAGGCTGATTTTGACACTGTCTTCGAGGCGTTCATCAGAAACGGAGAAGACAAAGACAGCCGCCTCCTGTTCTACTACGCCGGCCACGGCCACACGGAAACTCTACGAACCGGTGAAAAACTCGGCTATCTCGTCATGGTCGACTCGCCTAGACCGACGACAACCGGCAAAATTGACGGGAGCAAAAACGTGGACATGGAATCATTGGCGACCCAGGCAAAACGGATTGACGCACTCCATGTGCTCTACATGTTCGATAGCTGCTTCTCCGGCTCCATTCTCAACGCCCGGAACATCCCGCAACCACCCGCCATTCAGGATAGCGTCAAATATCCGGTGCGGCAGTTTATCACCGCGGGTCGCGCCGATGAGCCGGTGCCGGACTACAGTCGGTTTAAGCGGGCATTTCTGGATCTGCTGGAAGGTAAAGTTGAGGAACCGATCCCGGACGGTTACATAACGGGTGAAGAGTTGGGATTGTATCTGAAGAATGCGGTGTCTAAATACAATCCCGCGCAAAACCCACAATATGGCAAAATCAATGATCCAAACTTGAACAAGGGGGATTTCGTCTTTGTGGTTCAGCAGGGGAAAATCAAGCTGACAGGCACCTTTGCCGTAACTCACACTTGGGCCCTTGGTTCCAAACCGCTCTCACCTAGCGAGACAACAGCAGCGTTGTCCCTGCAAAGCGAACCGAGCGGCGCAACTGTCTATATTAATGATATCCGAGTTGGGAGGACCCCCCTGACGAAATACGAGATTGGGGCCCGCGGACAGGAGGATAAGCCATTCACTGTTCGCCTAGAGCATGACGGCTACAACAGCGAGGAATTGACCCTGAATGCCTCGCAACCAGACGCTCGACCAGAAATTCTTGGGAGGGACGGGGGAAAAATGGTGTTAATTCCCGCGGGCGAGTTTCAGATGGGGAGCAACAATGGTGATTCTGATGAAAAGCCGGTGCACACCGTCTATGTCGATGCGTTCTACATGGATATATACGAGGTGACCGTTGGTCAATACAAGCGGTTTGTTCGTGAAACAGGGCATCGCGCCCCGAATTGGAATGATGTGTCCGCATATTCTCCAACGGATAGGCATCCTATCATTAATGTGAGCTGGTATGATGCAATGGCTTATGCACAGTGGGCAGGGAAGCGTTTGCCGACAGAGGCGGAGTGGGAGAAGGCAGCGCGGGGTGGCTTGGTAGGTCAGAAATATCCGTGGGGCAATTCAATAGATTCTAGCAAGACAAACTACATTCAGAAGGTTGAGGGCACGACCCCTGTGGGGAGTTATCCGCCCAACGGGTATGGCTTGTATGACATGGCGGGTAATGTGTGGGAGTGGTGTCTTGATGCGTATGATAAGGATTCCTATAAAAATTCGCCGCGTAGGAATCCGATTGCAGGGGCAGATAGCATTACACATATTACGAATAATTTCACAAATGTTAAAAATTCTCGCGTGTTGCGCGGTGGTTCGTGGGACAGTCTTCCAGGGCTCCTGCGGGCTGCTAAGCGCGTCAGGGACAATCCCTCGCGCCCGTACTACAACCTCGGGTTTCGTTGTGCGAGGACTCTTACCCCTTAAATTTTTACTTCTTTACCTCTTATCCGTGTTAGCGGATCGATAATTTTGGTTTTTAACATCTGTTAAAAATAGTATTGCCAAACTTAGATTAATGATCGGTTTTAAGAGGCAATTTAACTGATGTGAACCGAAAAAACATGATTGCTAAAAACGAGATCTGTACCGAGAAATGTCAGAATCAACTCTCAAAGCGGTTCCTAAGCTGTATGATGTGATTATGTGGCTGATGTCACGCGTGGAAAAATTCCCGCGCTCACAGAAGTTCACACTCGGTGATAGAATCGTGAACCTTGCCCTAGATACGCTGGAGTTACTCATCGAAGCAACCTACACCCGCAACCGGTTGACTTTGCTACGGAAAGTTAACGTGCAACTGGAGAAACTCCGTTTTTTGATTCGCTTATCCCACGATTTCAAGTTAATTTCAACGAGACAGTACACATATATCTCTGGTGAGATTGACGAAGTCGGGAAGCTAGTTGGCGGGTGGATTAAGAGTCAGTCAACCGCATCATGAAAACGCACAACCATCTTTTTCAGCAGATTTACTCATTTGAGAATCTTTTCAACGCCTCACGGAAAGCCCAGCGTGGCAAGCGATTTCAGGACGAAGTTGCGCGTTTCAACTTTCATCTGGAGAGAGAACTCTACCGCTCGCAACAGGAACAATCCAACGAACACGAACAACGGGTTTCGTTGTGCGAAGGCCCTTTTCGGAAAGATTATTACCTTTTCGAGTTGCCGGAGTTGGTGTGCCTCCGATGTAGGTGAGTCGCATCAAGTGTGCATCAATTAAGAGTCCAAGGCTTGATACCTGTGTTAATCTCTCTGAGATTAGCCAAAGATAAAACCCGGAGTGTGATGGCTAGTAGGCTTCTGCCAAGCACTATCACACTCCACCTTTTTACCACTTTAGCTGCGTAATGGCACAACGAATTTCTGAATCCCAATGTTTGTTGAAACCTAACATGCAATATGCAGGGGAAGTTCCTGTGCTTGCCTCTTAAACGAAAAGATTACTTAACCATGCGAAACCTGCTTGTTTGTTTCCTGATTCTGTTCACAACAACCGTCCACGCCGCAAAACCCAATTGGGTCAAGAACTACGGACGTTCTGAAGAATGGCCTGTGCACATCTACCTCGTTGGCTTCGGGAGTGCTTGGGGACACGGTGCCGAACCTCGCCAAATCGCTGCGGATGGTGCGCGAGCGGATATATCACGGCACATCGTCACAAAGGTCAAGAGCGTCATTCGCACCTCCGAATCGGAAATGAAAGGCACCCTATCCCAGCAGTATAGCGGAGTTACCCAGAGTGAGACGGCACTGCAACTGTTAGGGATTGAAACGGAACAGTACGTTGATTGCGGGCGCAATCCGACTACGTACGTTCTTGCCTACGTCAGCCGCGCTGAACTCAAACGCATCTACACCGCACGGGCATCAACACTTCGCGAGGAGATTCGGCGAGTTCTTGCGGATGCCGAAGAAGCGGAGGACGCTGCAAAAATAGATATAGCGGTGGAGAAATACCTGAGTACCTATCCGCTTTATGAGGCGTTGAAAGAGGCAGAGATCGTTCTATTGGTGGCGAAACATTACAGCAGTCCGAGCGATGCCGCCTTCGATGAATTGGAGAGAGCCACAAAAAAACTCTCCCACAAACCCGATGTTCCACCAATCTTGTCGTACACAGAGGTCATCAATCGCGTTGAGCAACTCGTGTCAAAATCGATTACTTCCGTTGATGGCGTCGCTCGCGCTGTTGTGTTTCAACTCTCAAAGCAAGTCAGCCAACCGGAGGGCAAAGTCCTGTTGGCACCGTTCACCTATCAAGATACCCGGATGAGCAGTCCCTTTTCCCGTCAACTTCTCGCTGCCCTTGAAACGCAAATAGGACAGATGGGCAAGTGGAAGACTGTCAATCAGACGCGACGTTCACGTGGAGACTTCTCGCCTCGTTCATCACGGGTGATGCGAGACTTTGCAAAGGATGCGGGTGCGGTGCTGCTTCTTTCCGGTACGTATTGGGAAAACGACGATGCAATCACGCTCCGGGCGACATTGCGGGATGTGGAAACAAGTGAAATCAAGGCGGGGGCTGTCGTGGCGTTTGACCGGGCCATGAAAACCCTCAACTGCAAACCACAAAATTATAAGCAGATGCTCATTGAGCAGCACGCTTTTGCCGAAGGCGAGTTCATCAGCGGCTTACAGGCCGAGATGTGGACAGACAAGGGAAGTGAGCACCTGCTTTACACCAAAGGCGAGACCATGAAGGTTTCCGTCCGCGTCAATCGCGCTGCGCACATCCGGTTGCTCTATATCCTTGCCGATGGCAGGCGCACGCTCCTCTATGACAACTACTACATTGACCAGTCAAAGGTGAATCGCGTTGTTGAAATTCCACAGGAGTTTGAGTGTGCCCCGCCGTTTGGCGCAGAGTTGTTGGTTGTCGCGGCGCGGACAGAGGCGTTTCCACCGATCCAGACGTGTGAAAGCGACGGGTATCACTTCCTGAGTGCCAAAGATGCCAGACAGGCAGCGCGTGATTTTCGCGGTATGAAAAAGAAGCGGCCTGATATCCAACAGAGCGAGGCACGGCTTGTGCTTACAACGATGAGGAAGTAGAGAAAAATGGGTTCATGTTGAGAAATCGTGTAACAGAAACCGAGTTTTCAAGAAAAAACTCGGTTTCTCTTCGCGCTTTGCACTTTCCTTTTGTATGAGCCAAAAAATGAAACTGGTGCTTAGTGCGTCGGCGTAAATCGGCAGACCCTATCGAATGAGATTCGCAGCCGCGGCAGTGCTTCATAGGGCCAAGGATTGAACGACTGAGGGATATAGTGGCACGCGAAACTGTGACGAAATGCTCCCTCCTCCAAGATGGGACCGCCGCGATGGATGAGCCTGCCGTCGAAGAATACCACGTCCCCCTTTGAGGCTTCAACAGCGATTTCTGGAAGTCCGTTACGCTCGAACAAAGCCTCGAATGCGTCTTCGGGATCCCAGCCGTACCAAGGACCCCGGTTGCCATCTTCGTCGGCTCTAAAATCCTTCTTATCAATAATCGGTCCTTTATGAGAACCAAGCTGGATGTGGATGCTTCCGTTCCACGCACCAACCTCCTGAAGGGCAATCCACGCCGACATACAGCCCGGGAGATGGTACGCATCCTGATGCCGACGCTGTTCTGAACCTTTATAGAAATACATACTCTGCACCGCATCCGGCTCATCGCCGAGGAGCGTCCGCAACGGTTGGTACAGTCTAGTATCCAGCATCCATTCTAGGTCCACCGGTTCGTGAAGCGACCGGTTATGCGTCCGCCTCCAGTCGTCCGGCTCCCGTGGAGGGTAGCCTTCGACGGTCTTGCGCCCGGCATGTAGATCCATCATATACTTGATAAACTGATCGCACTCGTCTGGATTGAACTCACCTTTGGCGATAGTATAACCATCGCGCTGATACTCTTCTTTTTGAACTGATGTCAATTGTATATCCATAAAAACCTCACTTAACAATTCCGCAGCTGACAGAGGGATCGTCTAAATGCCTTCCAAAACAGCTTCGAGTTCTGCAACACTAGCAACCGCCACCAAAGCGCTGCTCACGCCTTGGTTCTCAAGCACCCATGACAACGCCTTCCCGGTCGGCGAGATCTTTTTCTCCGACTCAACCAACTCATTCCAAGGACCGGCGGTAAAAGAATAGACAAGCGGCAGTTCGCTACGCATACTTTCACCAAGGGGTGAAAGTTTCACCAGAGTTTCCTCCGTTGCTTGGGTCCAGTCCGTCCCGGTTTTATGCTGCCAACTTAAGTATTGCCCGCCGAGTGCTTTCATCACCAAGACTCCCTTGCCAGCTTTGGACGATGCTCGAATACCCGCTGCCTGATCGCGGCAGACATAATTATAGATAACCAAGTCTGCGTCCGCCGCTTTTTCTGGACCGCGCGTTATATAGGCATCTTGATCTTCCTCAAAGTGGCGTATCGTACAGAGCGATCGCACCTTCCCCATCTGCTTGAGATCAGTGATTCGCTTCCTCAACTGAGCATCCTTCATGTAGGCGTAATAGTGTACCCGAAGGATATCAATCGCATCTCTACGCAGATTTACAAGATGTCCGTCGATAATCCCTTCCAAGTCTGCTGCTGCAGGATCACCAACTTTCAGGGAGAAGTGGCGTTCGTCCGTATTGCCCTTTAACTCTTCCGGGATATGGATTTCATCCCCGTAGCCCATGTCAAATAGGTTTATCCCGGCTTCGGCTGCTTGCAGATAAATCCGCCGCTTCTCTTCGGGTGGTGGATGACCGGACTCTCCTTCCCAATAGTGTGCGAGGAGACCTCCCGTCCCTATGACACTCAACCGCATCCCTGTTCTTCCAAATTCACGATATTCCATAACAGACCTTTCTAATAAAATTTTTATAGATAAGATACTATGTGCTATCCGTCATCATTGGTCGGTGCGCTTCGGAAGTTTAGCGTGAACATCCGTCTACCCACACGCCCTCCGAACGACGCATGCCAAAGTTGATGGCTAAAGAAGACAACATCGCCCGGCTCAGATTCAATGGGGAAGCTCGGAATGTCCCGTGGTGCTATTCCGAAGTGATTTATATCGGGATCCGACAGGAATCGTTCCGCACCTTCTTTATCACCTGTCGCCTGCTCCCACATTTCAAGGAGTTTTGGACGCACATTCTCAAACTTGTAGGAGTCGTCTTCGGACACGGCAGAAGGGACATTCAGGTGAAGTGACCACAACTGGTCGTGGTACGGATTCCGATGCGCGCCCGGAATAACGCGAAGGCAGCCGGTATCCTTGCCAACCGAATCCAGATAGAACGCAATCTTGATGCTCGGACGGTAGTGATGCCGCCACTGTGCAATGTTTCGGTTGGGGTCGCTCTCCCCTTCCGGGATGTGCGGATCCCACCCCAGATCCGGATGCCAACCGGTATCTCCCACGTAAAAATTGCCGTCGTTTCCCTGCTTAAATGTATAACCGGGCCCCAGCAATTGCTCAATCGATCTCTCAATGCGCTCATTATCTATCAACAACTCAGCACAAGGTCGCCCAAGAAACCAGTCATTCACCTGTTGGCGTGTCTTGCCGTCGAAGGATTTACCATCTCGGTCTTCGAGCATCGCTGTCTCAAAATCACGGATGATGATATCCATCTCGTCGGAGGAGAACAGTTGCCGAAACACGACAAACCCGAACACCTCAAAATGCTGTTGCTGTGGTTTGGTGAGCATATTTTCCTCCACGTATGCCTTCCCACAAAATGGTTGACGTCATGTTGTGGACCCTCCAGATAGCCTCCATCACTAAACTTGACAGGCCGGTAGGAGCGGCGGTTCTCCACAATCACAAACGAATCACCTCTTTTTTGTGGTGAGAATCGAGTATAGCGTGCGAGACCTTGAGGGCCGCCAAGCCGTCGGCACCCGTAATCGCCGGGGGCAGATCGTTGGCAATACAATCAATAAAATGCCGATTTTCCATCTCGTAGCAATCTGAGATGGCATAGGAATCATTGATCACTTCGATGTTCTCGTGTTCCATCTCACAGGTCTTCCAACGGAGATGTTTTCCATCCCAGAGTCCCGGGCCCTCCACAACCGCCGTACCTAGAGTGCCAATGACCCCTCGGGCGTTCATACCGAGGTGAGAGGACCAACTGGCATGAATTACGGCTGTGCCTCCATTGGAGAGGGTCAGAACCACATGCGCATTGTCATCGAAGCCCTTTAGATCTGGATTGGAGACAACAATGTTTGCGCGGACATCAACGATTTCTCCTGCTATCCATCGGATGAGATCAATATCGTGCGAAAGGGATTCAATACTCATACCACACATCAGTTGCGGATCTGTCCGCCAATTGTACCCTTGAGGAATTCCCGGACCGATCCGTTGACTCCACATATTGACGAGTTTGCCTAATGTCCTAGTATGAACTATCTCCTTGAGACGCTTAAATCCCTTTCTGAACCGGTTGTTGAAGGCAATCATCAGTTTTACATCCGCTTGTTTGGCGGCTTGTACCATAGTCACGGCATCGTCCAAGGAGATAGAGATCGGCTTTTCACAAACGACGTGCTTTCCAGCTTTAATCGCCTTCAGCACCAATTCCCGATGGGTAGAAGGGGGCGTGAGGATGTATACCACATCGGCTCCAGCCACACAATCTTCTAAGTTCTCATAAACCGTTGCCCCAACCATACTTGCAAGGGTTTCAGCACGCTCCTTATTTGGGTCAACGACCCCAACGATATTTGCACCAGGGATGCGCATCAGCGAGCTGCCATGTGTTCTAGCAATCCCTCCAGCACCGACCATTACAATGTTTACCATCATCGGATCCTAATCTGCTCCTTTCTTGATTTGGACGCAACTAAATTTGTGAGAATTCAGGGAGTTATTCAGACTCTGGAGAGATAAGTTATACGAACCCTGGTGCCCGTTATACTGTGCGGCTTTTTCCGCTTGACAGCCTACCCGCAAGGTGCTAAACTTCGGCGAGATACTATCATTATCTGCCCAACAAATCAAGAAAAAGTTTGTTATCTGTTTGGATGTTCTAAACCGTAAAGGCAATATCCCAACAATTGGATTTTCTCAGAAAGTCCACCCGTAACTTTTAGAAAGGGAGGTTAGCCGTGAAGGAAAAAGTATCATCTCCTGATTCCGCTCCCACAATGCCACAGAACCCGCTCCTTGTCTCCGAAGTGTCAGATCCGACGCTAGCCCGGCTTTTGCTGCGTCCGACCAGTGAACTTGCACGTGCTACCCGCCCGAGTTTCCTCGCCAATGACCACTCCCCCGTGCAGTGGTCTCGTAGCGATTGGAACCGGTTAGAAGCAAATCGTGAGCCTCTATTCGACATGTCAGCGGTTGCTGCGCAATTCGACCACGCCAGTTTTTTGAGGGATGGATATGCCGTTTTGAGAGAGGTCATGACACCGAAAACTGTCGAGGAATGGACAGCGGCGTTGAAACATGGTCAGCAACTCAACGACAGATTGGTGAAGTCAGATTGGACTCAAATTGACTGGGACACTCTCGGTCGAACACCGCCAACAAAATCTCTCACCGTTGAGGAGATTAATAACGCCCTCGGAGGGAGCCAGAAAGCACCACAGTCGGACGATGCGGCTGGCGTGAAGACGTTGCGGCAGCACAGCGTGTTCGCTGAGTATTTTCCGGCAGGCCATGTCCCGTACTTAATGAACGTCCTCACACACCCGCAGATGCTCCAACTGCAACGGATGAGCCTCGGCAGCGACGCCATCTACTTCGATCATAACCAACTATTGACGAGACCCCCAGGCTATCCCGGTGGCGCGTGGCACAGCCACAAAGTTGGCGGCAGTGCTGACAACTGCGGTGTAGCGAGTCTTTCAGAGTACCAAGCACAACCGAATTTCAATCTCACGCTCTGTTACCCCCAAGGCTTTGAAGCCGAGGACGACGGGGGGTTGAAAATCATTCGGGGCAGCCATCTCTTTCGGGATCCAGCAGGGTGCTGGGCTGACACCGACGAAGAGATGCGGCAGGGGTGGTTTGCGGGTCGGGTGCATCCCGTCACTTCCGAACCGCTTCAAATCGAATACATCTCATTACCTCCGGGATCGGTTGTCTTTTGCCTATCGCACGCCGCTCATGCGGTGGCACCCAAAGCGTTGGACAGGAAGACTCGCTGGTGCTCGCTTTACTGCTACAAAAAACCGAGTGATGTAACCGGTTACGCGCAACCATCTCACTCAATCCCGCCGGTATGGGCGATGAAGGCACAGCGGGGTGAGTTGCCATCCGTTCTCACTGAGTTGTTACGACCGAGCTACGACAAGGAGTTGACGGGTGGACGGACTGTGGATTCACAGTCTTGATAGATCAGTTCAGGGGGTTGTCTGCTTCAAACACGCGGCGCTCTGCATCGGAGAGTTTTCCCGCCGCCACAGTGCGTTCTACCCAATGGGTAGGGATACCGGCAGTCCACTTGGCTGGAGAGGCTTGGGGATCTGGCGTTCGATACGCCATCAACAATCCCCACCGAGTAGATGCCTCCGGCGGACGGCGTTGGACGTGATGCGGCATATGGTGAACAAACGAAACCATGCTCCCGGGTGGTAGCGATAAATGTACAATTTTCAACGGTTTGCCTGTGATGGCGTGGGTCTTTCCCTTAAGCCAATTTGCTTGCATGTCGGCGTCTTCATCGGGTCGCTCTGTGTTCCATTTGAAGGGAATGCGGTAAAGATGGGAGCCTGGGATGACGCCGAGTTCCGCGCCATCTCCACTCTCTGCCCCTTCTGGATAGCACAATGTTCGGATGCATTGCTGTTGTAGAAACTCAGGGGTTAATGCTTTACCGGTGCCGATAGGGTCTTCGACCTCGTACTGTCCGTCTCGATACTGGTGAGCATGCCAACGCCTCCCTCGCGATCCAGTCGCTCGGTTGAGCATTAAACAGTGGTCAAGCACGAAGCGATCGCCGAAGAGTTTCTTGAATAGCTCCATCATCTGCGGATGGGCAGTGGTGACATCCATGATGAAGTCGTTGTATCCGGCCGGGAAATATTCCGGCATGACCCCTAACGACTCGAATCCGCGCGTGACTAACGCTGGACCCGGATCGAGAAGTCCATGTTCGTACATATATGCACGTGTCTCTGATCTGAGGAAGCTAGGCATCTGTTCTGATCCACCACAGCAAGATTCCAAAAACTCCGGGGTGATTTGCTCTAGCGGCGGCGGTGCCAGTTCGCGCCCCTCAAAATCGACCGCATCCCAGTCGGTGTCCATTAGGATGCGGTCGTTCATGTGCTGCAGTTTCTGTAGACTGGCGGTGAACTGCTTCCGTCCGGCATCGGTCAGTATGCCCTCCCACACCCAATATCCATCGTGCTCGAAGGCGGTGCGGTCAAAGGCATTCAGCACCTCCGGGCGCAGTAAATTGTCCACGCGGGCTGCTCGCACGGGATTGTCCGTTTGTTTTTGTTCCCTTGAGTTCTTCATTATTTCTTTTACCTCAATTTTGTATACTTAACAGACAGAAAATGGACAGTTTCTCAAAAAACATCTTCATCATAGCATAGCAGTAGCAACCTGTCAACGGATTTAACACTACCTCCGGTGCGTAGAATTGATCAAGAGGAAAACCACATGGAAATGCACCTAGGAAAGCAGCTATTTATAGACGATTTCTTCATCGAATCGATGGTTGGAGCGCATCGCGTACTCAATTGTCCAGAGAAGATCACTATTGACGAACCGCTTCACACGGTTAACCCAGATCGGTCGTGGGAAAGCAAAGCCGCCCAAGGACCAGTCATCTACGATGAGAAAAATCACACCTTTCGGATGTACTATCCGGGCGTAAACTCCGTGATGTGTGTCCTAGAGTCCAGCGATGGTATTCATTGGGAACGTCCTAATTTGGGTGTCGTCGAGTTTGAAGCCTCCAAAGACAACAACATCATCAATTGGCCCAGTGATTGCCCATCACTGGGGAGCATCCTGTACGACCCCCATGAAACGGATGAAACCTATCGGTGGAAGCGGATAACCAATATGCCCCATAACGGCGTCTGGCAGGCACTCTACTCGGCGGATGGATACAACTGGTGCCACTATCCCTCCGGTCCCCACAATCATCAGAAACAGCTCTTCGCTTTCGGATCTCCCGGAGAAACCTTCGGCGGATCCATCAACCCCGACGCTCCTTATATACTCTATAGCCAGCGCGGTTCAAGCCGTCGAACCCGTGTTCTCGGACGGCGTGACAGTCAGGACTGCCTCAATTGGTCGGGTCTGCGCACAGTCATTGATCAAGATCTCGATGATCCACCGGGAACGGAGTTTTACGCTGCAGGACATGATATGGCAAACCGCACAGACGGCGGATTACATGTCATCATGCTCAATGTCTTTTTTACTGATTTGGCAGAATCATACGCCATCGAACAACCGGAACTTTACTGGGGAAACACCGCGGGGTCACCCGCACTGCCAGCGCGGGTGGACGGGGTCGTTGAGCCGCAACTGGCGGTAAGCCGTGATACTGTTTCATGGAAGCGATACCGAGAGCCATTTATTCCTTGTGGCAAACCCGGCGCATGGGATTGGGGATCTATGTACGTCTCTGGTCCTATTCACCACAATGGGAAGCTTTGGTTCTACTACAACGGAGTCGGTGTAACCCACAACAACCGTACACCACAATTGCACTATGCGCGTCACCCAAAAGAACAACAGTCAGGAATCGGGGTTGCGCAACTCCGATCCGATGGTTATGTCAGCGTGGAAGTGGATTCGTATGCGCCGGGGATCCTGACCACGCATCGCTTCCGTCAGGAATCAGGGGGAACAGTGACGGTTAACGTAGATGCCACAGCAGGCGAACTACGATATGAAGTGTTAGAAGACACCAGCGCACCCATCCCCGGTTTCACCGCCGCCGATTGCGATCCTATCCGCGGTGATACCCTTGACAGCGTGCTATCGTGGAATGGCATTCCCGGCTGGCCTGGTGTGAGCGAGGAACGCCAATCGAGCTACCCCAATCTTCCCAAAAGAGAATTTTACATCAAGTTGCGGTTTTATATTTCTCCGGGTACTAAACTCTACTCCTTGACTCTAGATCCACCGGAGGTTACGATGTGGCAGGTTCGCCCACAGTCAGTCCCCGAATAGACCTATCCGCGATTGTACGGGGTTCAAGCTGCCGCTGCGGGTGTACTGGGTTCGCATAAAATTCGATTGGCATCCCTTGATCTTAAATGGTAGAATTTGAGCCATTCGGGTACGAAATTTGGGTAGGTGAGGTCCAGCTTGGTTTCTATAACTACCGATCAGGCACCCTTTGCGTTGAATTTCCTCACCTGAGTGGATTCGTATAGATCTTAGTAAATCACCACAAGATAGGAGTCTATAATATTATGCAAACCGATAAGAAGTGCTGCGTCGTGTTCGTTTCGCTCACCGGGGACGAACAGATAAAATGCTACGACATGGACCCCGATTCAGGCGCATTACAGTTACGGTCGACCAGTAACGCCCACGGACCTTCAGGTGCCCTCTGTCTGCACCCGTCTGGAGAGATAATGTATGATGGTCATGTGGGGTCAACCACGTTGGCTAGTTTTCGCCTTGATACCGATTCAGGCGAACTCGCTCTCATCAACAAGGTGGACACCGGCATCGACATTCCCGCCCATCTCACCACGGATAGAAATGGTCGTTTCCTGCTCACCGCCTACTACGGCGGAGGTGGCGTTACCGTACATCAACTAGGAGACGACGGTGCGATCGGAGAACTGGTGCAGTATGTTGATACCGGTGAGAAGGCTCACGCAATCCTCTCAGTGACCGAAGATCGCTTCGTTTTCGTGCCACACGTCTGCCCAAATAACAGGACCTGCCAATTTCGTTTTGATAGCGAGTCGGGGCAGCTCACACCCAATGACCCTGTCGAACTCGCACCACCCGACGACCAAACGGGTCCCCGCCATATCTGTTTTCGACCCCAAGGGGATGTCGCCTATATCGTCAATGAACAGGGCAACACGGTGACTGCCCACCGCTACGATCCTGAAAAAGGGACGCTCGAAATCTTCCAGAATATTTCGACCTTGCCAGCAGACTACACAGAAGGTGGGGCGACTGCCCATGTGGAAGTCCATCCAAATGGAAAGTGGGCTTATGCCTCCAATCGGGGGCACGACAGTATTGTCGGCTTCAACGTTGATACCGATGGGTCGCTCAGTGTGTTCGGACATTTTTCGATTTCCGAGAGTCCACGATCATTCAATATTGACCCGACGGGCACCTATCTGTACGGTGCCGGCGAAGCTGCGGATACAATGACCTGTTATCGTGTGGATGCAGCAACCGGCGAATTACATGCGCTTAAAGACTATGCCGTTGGAAGCCAACCGTTCTGGGTTATGGTAACTCCGCTGGGGTAGATTTGATTGAGTTGTTTGCCCTATATATTCTTTGCATCAGGAGAACTCTTTAATCGGCGGCATTCAATTTTCACACCGCCAAACAACCAACATATTGCATAAGGAGAATAACAATGGTTTATGAACTTCGCACCTATAGAATTCCGGAAGGCAAGATGCCGAACATCCTCAGTCGATTTGAAAATATCACCTTTGGTCTCTTTGAAAGGCATGGCATAGAAGTCGTTGGATTCTGGACGCGGTCAGATGCCAACGAATTGGTGTATATCTGCAGATATGAAAGCGAAGCAGCGATGGAAGCGGCATGGGATGCCTTCCGCGCAGATCCCGAATGGCTTAAAACCAAAGAACAAACCGAGGCGAATGGACCAATTGTTGCGGAAGTTCTTTCGGACACCCTCATTCCGACTTCCTTCTCACCGATGCAATAGAAGGTCAAGCCTATTGAGGGTTGACTAGGAAAAAACATAAAGTAGAATGATACCATGACAAATGTTGGAATCATCGGTTTTGGTCAGTGGGCCCGACAGGCTTACGCCCCGTTGCTTGGGGAGATGCCACAGGTTCGAGTTGTGGCTGTTTCCGCTCGGAGTCATACCACAAGAGAGCTAGCAAAACAGACATTTGGCACAGAGACGAAGACGTTTGAGGACTACCACGATCTGTTGAACGATTCAACCGTTGATGCTGTTTTGATTGCGCTTCCCAATTCCCTTCACGCGCCGGTCCTTCAAGCGGCGGCAGCATCAAGGAAACATCTATTTTTTGAACCGCCCGTCGCAGAAGACTCGGAGACAGCCGCGCATGTACTGGACGCTCTGGCAGCAAGTGGAGGTGTGGTTCAAGCCGATTTGGAACTCCGATACCTACCGGTGATGGACGCTATATTGGCGTGTATCCAGTCCGGTGGGGTAGGTGAACCGTTGATGGCGAAGATCCGCCTATGGTGTAATTGGGGGTACGGGGGCGGTGAATGGTATGACGAAGTTCAGGGACAAAGTTTCTTCCTTTGGCTGGGTTGTTGGTATCTTGATGCTTTGGACTGCATCTTCAAACAGCCTGCGATTCAAGCGTCTGTTGTGGGAGGTTGCCACAGTAACGGGACACTGATGGATGTCGGTTGGGGATCGCTGGTTTATTCTGACGGGGGAATCGGTCAGTTTGAATTCAACTTGGTGATACCACAGGAGACCGCCATTGAGTTGACTGTTGCCTGTCGGTCAGGAGAGATTATCGCTGATTTGCAGACGGGGCAGTGGCGATGGCGCGGTGAAACAGGTGATTGGTATCTAGAGCATACCCCTGCCTCGACACCCGCTTACGGGTTTGTGGGTATGCGCGAAAGCCTACAAGGGTTCTTTGATACCATCCATGTGGGAGGTAGTCCCCGTACAGATGTTGATGTGATGCGCCGGGTGCAGTACGCTGCACAACTTTGTGCGGATGCTGAACGAAGTTGACGTCGGACATCATTGTAAATCACGGATGAGATAATGATGATTGTTCTGGTAGACACCGGTGGAAACCTATAAGTCCCTTCCAGTATTTCCTGCAACAGCGTTGGATGCTGGAACATTTACTCTAAAAATTCACGATTCGTTCGTCTAAGAACCTGTTTTAAAAGTCATTTGATGCGGTTCCGCATCAAGTAAATGGAAGCAATATACACCATAGCCTCAGCGGTCTCAGCCGAGCGTTCATAGTCCAAAGTCAATCGGCGAAACCAACCGAACCAAGAAAAGGTGCGCTCCACAATCCAACGTAATGGGACGACCACAAATCCCGATTGCCCAAGAGATGGAGCAATGTCCAATTGACACTGATGCGTTAAATATAGCCAGTCGCCTAATTCTCCGCGATAGCCAGCATCAGCACAGACTAACTGAATCGTTATCTGCCAACTAAAGACCTCGTTTAGTAACTCTATTGCGACTCGATTATCACTGACATTGGCATCAGTGACTTTGACTCCCAATGGAATGCCAATTGTATCGGTGACTATATGGCGTTTACGACCTTTGACTTTCTTGTGCGCATTAAACCCTCTACTATCTGCCAGTTCGGTCGTCTTGACCGATTGGCTGTCAATGATAGCTACGGTCGGTGACGGGGATTTGCCAATATCACTACGGGTTTGCTCGTGAAGTGCTTGATGAATCATAACCCATGTCCCTAAAGTTTTCCACTTTCTGAAGTGGGAATAGACCGTTTGCCACGGTGGCATGTGACGCGGCAACATTCGCCACTGACACCCTGATTTGACTATATAGAAAATAGCGTTGATAATTGAGCGCATCTCCCACTTGAGAGGTCTACCTATGGGTGAAGGTTCTGGCAAATAGGGTAACAGTTTGTCCCACTGGGCATCGGTCAAATCTGTAGGATACTTTGGTGTAGTCATGTTTAGGCCTTTCATTAGGTCAGTAGTTTACTGCTCTAATGGTTTAACATAAACATTAACTTTTGAATAGCCTTTTTCTTTTTAAAACAGGTTCTAAAACATTTTCATATCCCTCACTATGTGAAAAGGATTCCACTTACTACCATGGACTATGAACGATGGAATCAAGCTATTATCTCCTATTTTTTTGAGGAATGTGAGCCCGGTGAAATTGCCTTCCTACAAGTAAGTGATGAAACTCTTTCTGAAATCGCTGAGTTGTCCAATTTCAATGCGCCGGATGCTGCCGAGAGTTTAATAACAGCTATCAAAAACGAAGTTGTTAAAGCTGCTGATCGGGTAAACCTCTGGAGCATCGATCCGACAAATCCATGGATTAGCTTTCAGGGTAAAGAACCACCGCAAGTAGCTTTCCTCGCCCTAACTGTCCTTGCCTCATCGCGAATGGAGTCTTCAGTTAGTGTTTCTCATACGAACTACTATCTACGATTAAATGAACTCCTGTTTGACAAGCCCAATCAAGGTATTCCAAAGGGAATCAAGCGCCAAGACTTCGAGAAACTTTGGGAACATCTTCAGAAATCGCTAAGTGATCGCTACGATGTCGAACTCTACCTAACCGAAGGTTCATTAAGTCGTAGGTATGTTTGGTATCCGATTTCACAATGCCTGATTAGCAAACAAGATCGACGTGCTGTTTACCGCTTTTTTCATCTTAATAACCTTACACCGTTTTCAAATCACTTCGATCATCGACTGGAAGAACAGCTTCGTTACTGGTGTATGTCATCAACGGGACTTGCCAAAATAAAGCGTTACCTTTCCAATGAATCCTACAAAAGTTCCATACTTAACCAAGTTAAATCGATTCTGAAACATTGGGATGGTGAAATTCCACCTGATGAAGCATCTGTTGGCAAAAAGCATACAACCGCATTAATCAATGTTGAACTTCGATTTAATCTGTCTAGTAACGTAGAAATTCGCTACTGGTTCCCAAGACGTGGGAGAAACGAAATAGATTGTAAAATCAACTCTTTCGGAATTAAATGTCTGCAAACATCTGACTCGGAAAAATGGTTTCGACCTATTATCGATAAGGAAGGTACGTTTTGGGGATTGCTAAATTCCCCGCAATTGCAAACGGATGAAATCAAGCCAGTGATTTATACCCTAGGTTGTTCTAATATCTGGGTTTTCCGAAAAGACCCAGAACGGGATGACGGTTGGCTTTCCCAACGAAACATGCAGCTGTATGAAGACCACCTGATCGTCTTCCGCAAATCGCTTGCTAACCAAGTTATTGCCTGTGTAGAACAGACTTGTGAACTAGAGGCTGAGACGCTAAGTCCCATCTATGATGATTGGCTTTGCCTGCGGGGCACACCTACTAAGCCCTTACCTATTTCCAACTCAGAACTTTGGCGACTGTCCGTTGATTCTGGCAAACGGATTCGTTTCATTGGTGGATTATCGGTTCGAGACCGACATGGCCACAGAGCCTTTCTCAATATCTGCCTTCCCACCGTTTTCGTTCCTGATCTTGGGCTTTCCAGTGAAGTGCCTTTGAAGGTAGGTTCTCAAGAGTTGTCAGTAGGTAAGGACCGGCTTGTTATGTTGGATGGCATACTGGGCCCTGGAGTTCATAAAATTTCCTACGGAAGCAAAACGAGTGATTTACGGGTCATACCCCCAGAGCGTTCCTTGGAACACAATAACCGTACCCTAACCGTTACCTTATTCCAAGATGTTCTGGAGATGCCGGCCTATTCTGTAAGGAAAATTGCAGAGATTACTGCGGAACCTGGAGTACGGCTTGCGGGTGCGAAGTTCCTTGGAATGGATATTCCCGAAACTACATGGGACGCTGTGCAAACTGAACCATCGACTCACGAAAAGAATAGCGATCTATCATCCAAAGCCCCTGCTGAACTCATCTCATCAGTCGTAAAAATGGCGATAGAGCTCAAGCGCGACAAGGCTTCGGTGCCGGAGTGGTTGGGCCAGGCAATCAAATACCTAGATCAAAACGTTGCCCTGCGAACTCTTGTTCAGAAGAAGTTGGGGCACTACCACGAAACGGCTTTATCGTATGCAGATCTTCGCAAACGAGGAGGCAGATAGCATGGAAGCAAAACCGTACCCAGAAGAAAAACGGAGAATTTTAATAGAACGGAGTATACCGGATTTTGTTGTGTTCTTGAAAGAGATAACAGAGGGAAAACAGTTTATACAGGAGAAATTGCTTGAAAGCCAAGTGCCGGGATTCCGAAAGGGACACGCTCCGCCAACACTGGCAATCCCAAGGTTGATTAACGATTTAAAGAAGGAAAAAGAGCTTACCAATTCCGATTCTGTCATTTGGGACAAGTTCAAAAACGCTTGGGTGTGCTGGGTCGAGTCGCACCATGAACTGAATAACATCTTACATGAGTTTGTTAATAATACAGCAGATTTTGACGAAAACCACAGGTGTGTCGTACCACCGAATAGCGAACTCGATATCCAATGTTTCAAAACCTTGCTGGAAGCAAGTCGCAACAACCAGATTGATCGGGAGACAATTCGACGCTTTTACGACTATGGTTACTTCCTCCCTTCAGATGAGATCGAAGCCCTCATTGAAAAGGCACTTCCCCAAGCAGAGATTAACCGACAGCAGCAACTAGCGACACTTCCTGATCAGGTCAACCAGCTATCTGAAGCCATCAATTTGCTTAATTCACGACTTTCTGAAATTGAACCCGCTTACGAAACGGTGCAGCAACTCGATCGACAAATTGCAGAAGTGACCAAATCTTTCGAGTCTCAACTTTCTGAAACAAAGTCAAACTTTAACAAAAGGATTGGTCAGTTGATTAACTCACGGCTTTCCAAGGTGGAGGAATCAGTTAAGTCTCTTGAAACACAACTTGTGGCTGCCGAATTTCTCAATAACATGGGGCAAAAAGTCGCGCGGCTTGACCAAGGTATCCAAGAAAGCACCCAATCTTTTAAAGTCCGGCTTGATAAGTTGGACAAAGCAATTACTGAAATCAGAACAGAACAAAAAGAACAACATCAAACAACCGATGCGCCACGAGTCGCCCATCAAGTTGTGCAGATTGGTGAGCGTTATGCTGTCAAATTGGAAGAGAAAAAAGAGCGTTATAACGATGAAAATGATGATTACCTAGAATTTTTTGGGTATTGCCTGCGAAAATTTGGTGTAACAAATTCTAATGAAACAGCAAATGCTATTCACGTCGCCCTGAAAACTTTTCCTGTACTTGAGGTTGCCGACACACGAATAATAAGGGTTTGGCGATTGATGTGTGGTGAACACTTGCACGTTACACAAATTGATGTGGAAATGGGATGGCTCGGTTTACAGGATTGGTTTCCGAAACTTTTTTCTCAAGAGTGTTTTGGAGAGCAATTGAGGCGAATGGATCTCGACAGTTCAATCAGGAAGATGCTTGAGATGGGCGATATGCCGTGGGCAATCCACTTTAGAAATTGCGATCGATCATTCCCAGACAGTTATCTGCCACGATTTATCGACTGGATTGGTAATTTTTCTGAGGGTGCCATCAGAGTGTTTCTAACCCGTTGTTCAGGAATGAATCGCTGTGAGACAAATCCGGACGTTTATGCTCGAGTCGCATACCTACCTAAACCTCAAGAACCGGAGCCGATTGAGGCACGAAATTTGAGACCATCAGATGTCATCACACGGTCTGAATGGGAATCTTGGTGCAATTTGAACCCCGATACCAAACCGCCGCCCGAAAAATATCGTGAATTTTTGAATCAACTCCAATCAGAAGTCGAAAACGTAGGTGTGCAAATTCCAAGAGAACTTCTTCAGGAGATTCAACATTATCTTCGGCTTTCACATGGTATTTTAGCAGCATCCAAAGCTCTTGATTGGGCGTTGACTTTACGTCTTTTGCCGTGGATTGGAAGTCGTCGTGTGTTGATTGATACAGCGCACAATCTGATAAATCAGGAAAGCAGTGAATTACCGCATTTCCGAGGTAAATTACTACAAGCAATCGAGGAAAATGAATGAACCAAATCGAAACAAATGTCTTTGACAGACTTCTTTGTTACTTATCGCATACAGGTGAGCTGCGTTGGGAAAGATTCAAGGAGGCAATCAAAAATCTTACAGGAAGTGAAGCCAACTTGAAAGATTCCACTTACCTAACATCATTGGCGCGACTTGGACACCTCGATTACAATCCTATGAATTTAGACAAAGTTGTAATTGCATCTTCTGTTTTGGTTGAGGCAGCAGTGGAGGATCGATATGTTCTTGTCGGAAGTAGGTCCCCGGATTTTCTTAAGGAAGTCAAAAAGTGTATTTCCAAGACAGGCGGAAAATTGCGTTTGATTCCAGAGCAATACGCTCCGACAACCATCGTGTTGAGCGAATTGACAGGAACGTCTTTCACCGAAATCGAAAATTTGGGCATTCATATTAGTCGGGCATTTTCTGCTAAGTTGGCGAGCGTATTGCCGACTCCAAAACGCACCAGTTTCCCACAAATCGAAGCACTGTTTTCCGATTTACCGAACAAGTTCAATATTGATACCCTGAAATACGAGAAGGATAACCATTTTCTAGGTGATAATGGGCTTTACGAAATCTCTCGATATGGTCCCGATATCTACATCTTAAAATATGCTTCCGACCAACGAAAAGTCCCACGTGATTGGGGTGAATGGCTTCTACTTTCTACCTTCGGCAGAACGACCGAATTGATTTCTTATAGAAAAGAATCTCAAACATGGTGTGTCAATCGAAATTTGCTTATGCCGCTAATCGTTGATCGGTGCGCGACACTCTGCTCAGGCTTTCCACCAAAGCCAATGGATAGTTTTTTTTGCTACTCCAACGTGCCCGCCGGTATCGCATACCAATTGACTAAATCACTCTATCAAGATTGGGAGGTTGTTTGATGTCAGATCCATTTGAAACTTATAAACTGCTTCGTGATTCTTATATTCGCTACATCCAGACAATTTTAGGTTTCAATAGTGTGGAACTCGAGGAGGAACGTAACAAACTGCTGTGGGAAAACGGTCTGCTTTTCCAAAACTCACGTTTTGAACCAATTTTCCCCTATCCTTCTTCTGAAAAAACTTTATCCCAGTTATGCGAGTATCTTCAACTTCCTGCGGAACTTGGTGATTTCCTCGTACAGGGCGGCAAGGCTGGGCTTGCACCGAAGGATCGTCGATTCTATCAACACCAGCTGGAAGCGATCGAAGCATCGGTCATTGACCAAAAGGATGTTGTTGTTACGACTGGTACAGGTTCTGGGAAGACGGAGTGCTTTTTATTACCGATTTTCAGTTATCTGATTAAAGAATCGCTAGACTGGAACGCTTTTGGAGTTCGAAATCCTGACCATCCGTGGTGGAGGAAGGGTGAGCGCACTATCGGACAACGTGTGCCGCAGCGTCAAGGCGAAGAACGACCTGCTGCTATCCGTGCGCTAATTTTATATCCTCTTAACGCACTTGTTGAAGATCAACTGATGCGTCTACGCCGAGCTTGCGATAGCCCGGAAGCGCGGCGATGGCTTCGTGACAATCGGGGCGATAATCGCTTTTATTTTGGCCGCTATACTAGTTTAACACCGATTCCAGGTCAAAAAAATTCAAAAACACTCGAAAGACTCCCAGAACAACTATATGAGTTAAACAACCAAGCTGAAAAAGCGCGTGATTCTGAGGAGAAGCGTTATTTCTTTCCTTCGACCGATGTTGATACAGCTGAGATGTGGTCTCGGTGGGATATGCAGGATCATCCGCCGGACATCCTAATCACAAACTATTCAATGCTGAATATTATGCTCATCCGTGAATTAGAACAACCCATCTTTGAAAAAACCAAAGAGTGGTTAAAAAGAGAAGATAGTGTTTTTCATCTTGTTGTCGACGAACTGCACTCGTACCGCGGAACAGCAGGGTCAGAGGTTGCCTATCTGCTGCGAACACTATTTAATCGCCTAGGTCTTAAACCTGATTCACCAAAACTGCGAATCATTGCATCAAGTGCATCACTCGAAGGCAACGAAGGGAATGAATACCTTCGTCAGTTTTTCGCACGAGGGAAAGACTTCAAAATAATCGGTTCACGACCTCACTGTGACCAAAGTGCTGAACTTCGGGAATGTCTCAAACACGCTGCACAGTTTGAAACATTTGATCGGGATAGAGATTCCACTCAATTGGACAAAATTCCAAAAGAACGTATCAAATCTGCCGTGGCACAACTTTGTAATCATGATGGGAAATTGCATGCTTCAACGATCGAAGAGATGGTCGAGGTTGCAAACCAAATAAGTCCAACACCGCTTTCTGATGTGACTATCCGTGGTCTTATTCGCTACATGATTCAACAGAAGGATACAGAGCAAGATCAAGCTCTGTTACCGTTTCGCGTACATTACTTTTTTAAAAATTTTGAAGGATTGTGGGCGTGTAGCAATCCTAATTGTCGAGATGAAAACAACGGCACTCCCATAGGAAAACTGTTCGCCAATCAACGTGTTTTGTGTGATGAGTGTGGTTCACGAGTGTTAGAGTTGTTAACCTGTGCAACATGTGGAGATCTCTTTCTTGGGGGGTATAAACAGCCGATTTCAGACATCTCTCAGGGCTGGTATCTCAGTGGTGACTATCAAGAGTTAGAAGGGTTGCCTGAAAAGGGGATCAGAGATCGGAACTACGAAACTTACGCTATCTTTTGGCAGAGAAATGAACAGAGTCCTGAACCACAGAGTTGGACAAAAAACCAGATTAAAAGAGGTTGGGCGCGGGCACAATTCTCTCCGTCTGATGGAATGCTCGTTCCGGATTCATCTATATACAATAGTTACTTTTACAAAATTGACCACCCTGATAAGTCCTGTTCAGAGATTCCCAAATATTGTCCCAATTGCGGTGACGCGTGGGATTTCTCCCAAGACAAGGTTCTTGTTAATGGCAAAGAGCAGGTGTACTCACCACTTCGTCATATGGGAACAGGTTTACAAAAAGTGATTCAGATTCTCGCCCAAACTTTGCAGGCAACTGTCGAAGTGCAATCCAAACGAAAGACCATTATCTTCTCCGATAGCCGACAGGATGCTGCAAAATATGCTGTTGGAATTCAGTGGTCGCATTATCAGGACATGATTCGACTGGTCGCGATTGATGCAATGAGAAAACAAGCGAATGATGAAGATCTAAAAATCCTCCGTGACTTCCAAAGCGGGAAGGTCAATTTTGACGTTGCCCGAAATGCAATTCGCCGCCTGCGTGAAAAATATCCAGATCAACGAGACTTGCTTTATTCAATTGAAGATGCTTTTTATTACAAAGAACTGTTGACGCCTGATCAGGAAAATCAGCTTGCCGTGCTCGAAAACAACTACCCATTTACCGCTCTGCAGAAGGCTTGCTTTGATAAATTTATCGATCTGGGCATGAATCCTGGCGGTCACAGCGAGAAGGTTGAAGTTTCTGATGAAGGGCATAACTGGGAGAAGCTCTGCGATTGGGAAAAAAATCCTGCAGTATTACTCTCAACAGAATCGCTTGAACGCCATCACGAACGCCTTATAGGGAGAATTGAATCTGAATTTAAAAGAGTAATTGCTGAACGGATTCTGTTTGCGTGGAGAGATATGGGGTTAGAAGGGCTTGGACTGGCGTGGTGTGAACCTAATAACCTTTGGTGCTATTTTAGAGACTGAATTGTGCAATAGATAAAGGGACAAAGCCATCGTCATTAACGGGTAAGCCGTCCCACTGTACCAACAGATTAAACAAAGCCATGGTAAAAGCCAGTCTTGTTTTGAAATAGGTCCAACACCGATGCGCGACCTTCTTCAAATGACAGACCTGCGTCAACATTGATAAAATCGTCTCTATCAGCATCCGACTATTCCACTCCCCCCGTTGGCAGATACGCAAGTTGGGAGCAAACCAATCGACTTTGGCAAAACCGGTATCAGCAAAAACCACCATCTGGTCGCTGACAGACGCCACTATATGTTGGAAACAGCTACCATCATATACATTGGCAGTCGCACACTCCCAATCCACAATCAGTCCAAGGTGATTGGCTAGTAAACAGAGTTTACCACCGACAATCCAGCGTTGGTTGGATATTCCTTTTTTGCCGACTTGCCCAGAAGAACGTCCTTCTCGACGGGGGTGAATCAGTTCGATACCGTAAGTATCAATGACTCCTATCAACGAAGGATCTGCCATGAATATATCCGTCAGTGGGTGATGCCTATTGAATAGTCGGAACAAACCGGTTCTTTCGGGTAAATTGGGGAACAAGGCTTTGTAATTGTTTGCTATCCACCTATAGAAGGCACGGTTGCCAACGCCTTTAAGCGCAAATAGTAGAGCGATGGTAACCACTTCAGACGGATAGAGTTTGGCTTTGGGGTGTTTGTGGTTTTTGTTTGTTGCTGTGAGTTTATCATCTACCGCTACAAACAATTCTGTGATAAAATCTATACTGGTCATGGGTTGAGTCTCCTTTGGTTAATCGAGATGGGTTGCTACCCCGATTAACGATACAAATCAGGAAACCGACTCATGACCCATAAATTATACTAGCACCATTGGTTAATACTGATCCGGGCAAGTGGCACATTAAAGAGATCAATTCTGCTGAAATGATGTCTGCTATTGCTCGAATCCTTGGCGAACGAAGATACACCGAGATTTATCGCCCCTATGCCGAACAAACGAGCATGCCAAAGTTTGTTGAAGATTACCTTGTAGGTTCGGCAAATAGGGTTGGGTGCTCTCCAGAAGAACTGACGACAGCAGTCCGGAATCAAATTGAAAGTTCAAGTAGTTTTAAGGGCTACCTCATCCGTGTTGAAAATTTGAACCTTCGCCGCCCTCAAGGAGAAACAATTTTCCGGTGTGCCACATGCAGCCGCAAGCATCTGTACAACGCAGGAGGAATTTGTACAAATACAAAATGTCTCGGTGAGTTGGAAATGATTAACAGACAAGCGGATAAACGGGAACAATATGGCGGTTACTACGCTTATCAGGTCGATCCAACCCCGGCTGGACTTGGGATTGAACCGTACCGTTTCCACTGTGAAGAGTTGACCGCTCAAACTGATCAAGAGGAACGTCCAAACCGTCAGCGGTGGTTTCAAGGGATTACCCTTGACAATGAAAATCAGCGAACTAATGAGATTGACCTTCTCAGCGTGACAACAACAATGGAAGCGGGAGTTGATATCGGGGCACTTTCGATTGTGTTGATGGGCAATGTCCCGCCGCAACGTTTCAACTATCAACAGCGCGTTGGACGTGCTGGACGACGCGGAGAACCAATCGCCTATGCTTTGACGCTCTGCCGTCTGCGAACGCATGATGATCACTACTTTACCCACACGAAAGAGATCACAAATGCCGTGACGCCTTCACCATATCTTGATATGCGGAGTCTGGACATTATCAAACGGGTCTTGGCGAAGGAGATTTTATACAACACGTTTCGGCAATTACCAAGCGCAGCAGCTGCTAACCAACAAAATATCCACGGCGAATTTGGGAAGGCTTCCAATTGGGAAGTAAATCGAGAAAGAGTTATGGAATGGATGCAAAATAACAAAAAGAAGATTGAACAGATTGTGCAATTGCTTGCCATAGAAACTGAACTGGAAGACAAAATAGATGAACTCATAAATTGGGGAGTGAACAAGCTTGTGGGGGAGATCGATCGCTGTGTTGAAGCGCATCCTTTTGAAGATGACGAATTGAGCCAAGCTATCACGGAATTTGGACTGTTGCCGATGTTCGGCTTTCCAACCGGTGTGCGTCTGTTGTATCATGATTGGCCACGAGGTGCAAATTGGCCCCCGGCATCAGGTGTAGTTGATCGGGACGTTGAAATCGCTATTAGCCAGTTTGCCCCCGGCTCAGAGACCGTCAAGGATAAAAAAATTCATACATCGATCGGCGTTGTTTCCTACAGGTCAGAGCGAGGGCATTGGGTATCGGAAAGTGGCATTGTGCATGATAGATCAATCCCAATCGGGTTTTGTGCCAATTGCAAAGCAATCTTTGAATCCAATACCGAGAACGAAAATAACTGTCGAATCTGTGATTCTGAAAATTTCAGATGGATCCAAGGGATTGAACCAAAAGGATTCCTGACCAATTTCATACCGGACGATGCTCATGAGTCTTTTAACTGGGCACCACGAGCCACATATTCCCGCCTCCCCTCCGACTCTCCTATAAACTTAAAGAAACAACTCAATTTCCGCTGGAAATCAGAAAGCAAATTAAAACTGCTTTCAGTTAACACCAACAACGATCAGTTGTTTGTTCTCCGAAAACAACGGGACAGCGAAGCACTTGTCTCGGCTGAGGTTTGTCGTGAATTGAATCTAAAAAATGAAGGATATAACTTCAACGAGGAAAACGACTTGACTGGACCTCCACGGGAGGTTGCACTTTACGCCACCAAGACAACCGATGTTCTGTTAATTGAGGTAGACGAGATCCCAGCCGGTATTATGTCTAATCAGAGAAACGAATACTGGCGAGCTGCGCTTTATTCCTTCGGTTTCCTATTCCGCCATTTTGTAGCTAATCAACTTGATATCTCGCCAGACGAGTTACGCGTTGAACTTAGACCTGAGGCGGAAGGTGAAACTCAAAAACAGCAAGTTTTTCTTGCTGATAACTTAGCGAATGGTGCGGGATATTGTCGCCATTTGGGTGAACTCGATGCTACAGGAAAACCGTTTCGACTGATTGAATTCCTGCGTGATATGATTAATCCAGGTGAGAATTTTGCCGGGAAATTGATTGAACATGGAAAAGAGTGTGATTCGTCTTGTTACGGCAAGGGTTGCATGCGTGACTACTCCAACATGCCCTATCATCCGTTCTTGGATTGGCGGTTAGGACTAGATGTCGCACATCTCTGCGTTGAAAAAGACTATCAAATGGACCTTCAAAAAGACTACTGGATTTCTCTCGTCAATAGGGTGGAGAAAAATCTAGTGAAACTTCTCCCTGATCTTAAACGCAATGATCGCGACGGTGTCCCTGTTTTTGAGGCTCCAGCACAAGGAAAAACCTTCATTTTACATCACCCGCTTGCTGACTTTGAGGGTCCCCAATTTATCAATATCTTTGATGCTATCCGAAGGATAAGTCTCGTTATGAATCAATTGCAATAGAAATTGATTCTCAATAAGAAGACCGTACTTTGGTGAAAAATTGATAGAATTCAATTATGCTAAGTAACACTCTATCGCTTACGTCTGGAATTTGTGACACGTCCTTGAAAGGATAGATATGAGTTGGCTAGATGTTATCCAAATTGGACACGATCTGAAAGTGTGTCCCGACTGCGACCGCGAATATGAGGTGATGGATGAGTTTCTAGCAAAAAAGGATGAACCCTCAATCGGGGATGATTGGCTCGATGAGATGTTCAGTGAAGAATATTACATCGCATTGAGGTGCCCACAGTGTCTGGAAACACGAAATTTACGTCTCAAATCGCTCACTCAAAAGCAATATCAAACAGCGCGAGACGAAAATTAACGCCCTAAAGCTGTCAAATGTAAACTTGTTTATTCTTGGATTCAAATGTAAACTTGTTTATTCTTGGATGTTGACAAGTACAATCCAATTATCCACTCTGAAATAATCGCTTTCCGTAGCCTAGTCTATCTCTCAACCAAACTGATACTTTTGCGTCTAACACAGATCGAGTCCCATGAATTAATTTGAGTCCCGTTGTTGATGATTTGACCGGTTAATCATCATTTATTTGAAATGTTAAAAAAATCCAAAGTAGTATTTAAGCAATCGTAGGGGGAAATGCGTGCGAATTATCAAAACTGTAAAACAACACCGTCCGTACCCGAAAAAACCAGTTCTTTCTACGCTATTATCTAAAAACGGGTGCTGTTTATTCATCCTTATTCTTCTGTTCCAATTTTTCCCATCCTTTTTCCTTGTACAAGGCGGATCGCTCGTTTGGGCACTACGCTTTCAAACCTTACCACAGGTGATTGATGATATCAATGAAGATACTATTTTTAGCCCAAATGAAGACGGTGTACAAGATCGCCTCCTTATCGGCTTTGTCACCGATGGCGATCTCGGTGATTTCCGTATCATGATCGATACACATGGTCCTGGAGGAGTTGGCACACCTGATGGCAGATTTGATCCTGAAGAAGATTGGGTAATAACAGGGGAGCTTGGTCCCGCCATTGATGCGGATGATCATCCACGAGCTATTCGCGAGGCGTGGGACGGAAATGATTTCTCCAGACAACAGAGCGAGAAGAATCCACGTCCACTCAGGGATGGAAGGTTTCAGATTAAAGTTGAAATTGATGCCCTCCCCAATGACAGCGTGAATGTGGCTGAATTAGGGTACGTTAAGAGAGAGTTTTCAGCGATAATTGACAATACGCCGCCGCAACTATCAGCCTCTGTTCCCCAACATGATTTTTCGCCGAATGGGGATTCCATCAGGGAAGCGATACAGATCCGCTATGGAATCTCCGAGAATTTGTCGGAGCTTGAGTTGAAATTTATCAATCCGGCAGATCAACCGGCAGTTCCTCTGACCCAACTTACGGAAGGTAATCACTCATTTACGTGGACGGGGGTTGATGGCTTGGGTACGCTGCTAAATGACGGTGCCTACGCTATCCAACTACATGGCAGCGACAAGGGTGGTAACGTGGGGACTTATGGAATTGGCACTATTCAAATTGATACAGAGCCTCCGACCATTTCCGAGATAACGCCGAGTCGGAATTCGTTTCAGAACACCTCCGTTGAACAGATTGAGGCAATATTCGACGTTGGTGATGGGAGTCTGATTGATTTTCGTTCAAACTTCACGACGATTACCCTAAAGAGTGCGAACGGCACACAAGTTAATGGAATCCTCAGTCATAATGAAAATGCGAGCCGTCTCACACTGATGCTTGACCAGCCACTCGATTCCAGTGAGGAGAACGGCGTTTACACAATCGATGTTTCTGGCGGAGACGAAGCCGGCAATATCGTCCGAAATAGAGTCAGTTTCACCTTTGATAATGTTGCACCAACCATAACAAGTCTTGCAACCAATGCGGGTGAGTTGACTTCCAATGCAAGTACCATCACACAATTCACTTTTGTTGATGTGACTTTGGCGGACAATGTTGACTCTAGGGTAAACTTTGGTGCTTCAACAATTCGCTTGAATGGTCCTGAAGGAGCCACGTTACTTGGAAACCAACGTCAATTTGGAGAAAATGGCATCCGTTGGACACCGGGATTTTCTCTGGCAACAGATGGTTCTGACGATGGGAGTTATATCATCACGGTGCAATCTCGGGACCGTGCGGGAAATGAGGTGGAGATCCAGGTTCCTTTCATTTACGATACCCAAGCCCCCAAATTAGCTTCACTCACATCGGATGCAGGGTTTCAACTGAATCCTTCGGTGGGTGAGAAAACCTTCCTTAACAGTTCTCTGTCCGTGGTGATAGCAACGTTTAACGATGAAGATGGTGGTGTTGATTTCAGCAAAACGACCATTGAAATGGTTCGTCTTGCTCGAGTGGGTGGAGCGCAGGTTCCAGTGCAGGGGGCACTAACACCTGATGAGGATGATGACACACTAGAATTTCGACTGACCCAACCGCTAGAACGCCGCGATGGAAGTCAGGACGGTATCTATCGTATTCGAGTAACATTGACGGATAAGGCGAACAATTCTCAGATAAAAAACCTTGAACTCGCTTACGATACACAAGCACCTGCTATTGTCTCGACAATTCGGACTGCAAATCCACTTACCGCGGAACGGGTTGAAGTTGAGCTTGAAGTGACTGATACTTTTGCAGGGGTACAGGGAACTGGAGTTGACGCTTCTGCATCAACCTTTGAGTTATTTGATGCAAACGGTGCTATGGTTAATGGTGCACAAACGAACGATGGTGCCGGTAGATTTGCGTTTCGCTCTGGTGTGCTTCCAGAGGGTGGCATGTATACCCTCGTTGTTACGCTGGTGGATCGGGCAGGCAACCGCAGTATTCCACTGCCGATTATCTACGATGCCGAAGAACCTACCATTGAAGCAGTGAGTCACATTGAACTGACCGCAACTGTCTCTAACGTGAGTGACTTTCTGACGCGGCTGGAAGCGACTGTTAGCGATGTCGGCACCGGTATCGACTTCGGTCGGTCACTGATTCAGTTGCTGAATGCTGCAGGTGAGGTAGTCCCCGGTACACCATATCACGATGATGAAGCGACAATTGGGTGGGAGTTAGAAACCCCGCTCACTCGCGAAGGCAACTTTGATGGTCTATACTCGCTCCGTGTCAGTGCTGTCGACAAAGCTGGGTACGTCGAAGAAAAAACCTTTGCGTTACGCTACGACACGCAGGTGCCTATTATCCAAACCGCTCTTGTTACACAGAACGATGGGACACCTGTAGAATTGTCCGGAGTAGAAGCTCAACTGATTACGTCTCCAATTAATCGGATTGCTGTGGGATTCTCTGATGGAGAGGGTAGCGGTATGGATGTTTTGCGAACAACCGTAAGCCTTATCGGACCCGAGGGGGCGCCAGTTGGCACGAACCAGAGTGACAATGGGGTAGATACAGTTTACCTTTCGTTTAATCCGTTGCGCGCAGATGGATCCGACGATGGGTTTTACCGGGTTCAGGTGACTCCCACCGATTTAGCCGGTAACACGCTCACAAACCCGGTTGAACTCCCATTTTTCTATGGTACGCGCAAACCAGAGGTTATTGCCACAACACCGGCTGAATTTGCTTCTGTCACCCAACTGACCGAAGTCAGCGCGACATTGCAAGATCACAGCGGCGGAGGCATTGATTTTGGTCGCGCGACAATTCTCTTAAAAGCACCAGACCAATCAATAATTCTTGGGCATCAAACGGTAGATGAGACACAATCATCGATCACTTGGGAACTGAACCAGCCACTATCACGAGACGGTTCTGTGGATGGTGAGTACGCCATCCAACTGTTGCTTGTCGATAAAGCGCGGAACAGTGCGGAGGTTGAACATACATTCATCTACGATACGCTTATCCCAACCGTTATTTCTGTGATGGCGAACACAGGTCCCCCAACAGTCATCCCATCAACCGGATTAACAGCTATTGAGACTTCGTTTAACGGATTGACCATCCAGCTTTCTGATGCAAATGGCGAAACAACACCGGTGAGTGGAATAGATCTAGTTGGCACCGGTGTGCAATTACTCGGTCCGGGGAAGACACCCCTCAGCATCAATACTCGCGATGATGGGGTTGATACTATTATCGTCAGTTTTGCCTCGCTGTATCAGCCGGGGACTTACACGCTCGCAATCACACCGCGGGACATGGCGGGCAATGTCTCAAGCCACGCTGTTGAGTACGAATTCGGTTTGGAACTTGGTTACAGTACTGTTTCTGCGGTAACAATTGGTGGGCGAATGGCACCGGTCGAGTTTGTGAATCGGTTGGATGAAGTCATTGCAACACTTGAGGATGTCAGTGCCACCGGTTTGAATTTGACTTCGGATGGTTCGACAATTACCGTAACTGGGCCCAACGGTGAGGTTGATGGGGTTCAGACCTCGCGTGGTGGGAACCAGATCGCTTGGAGACCGCTACAGCTTGCCACAGATGGTTCAGCGGATGGCGTTTACACCGCAACGGTTACCCCTGTCAATAGTGGGGGTAGGCTGGGAATACCGGCTCGGTATCAATTCACGCTTGATACACAGGAGCCTGAAGTTGCTTCAGTAACGCCAATTGATCTGACGCAGCCGTTGTCCTACATTGGTCGGCAGCTTATCCAAATCGCCGCTCAGGTTGAAGATGTGGGCCCAGCGGGCTTGGAGATTGAAGACCAACGCCTTCAACTGCTTGATGCCGGGGGCAATCTCGTACCAGCGACTCAATCCGATGACAGGGCATCTCAAATTTTTCTGACGCTTTCGCAGCCCCTCACAGCCGATGGGAGTGACGATGGGATATACACCGTCAGTATAGAGTTGACGGACAAGGCAGGCAATCTTAACTCACTTTCACATCAACTCATCTACGACACCCTTATCCCAACTATCGTCTCTGTGACGGGGTACACCAATCCACCGACAGTCATTCCAGCAAATGGATTGACAATCATCGAACAATTGTTTGACGGATTGGTTATCAAGCTTTCTGATGCAAATGGCGGAATGACACCGGTGAGTGGCATGGATCTGGTCGGCACAACTGTTCAATTGCTCGGTCCAGAGAATGCACTCGTCGGCATCAACGCCCGTGATGATGGGGTAGATACCATCACCGTTAGCTTTGCCCCACTGCATCAGCTCGGGACTTACATTGTCAAAATCACACCACGAGACTTGGCAGGCAATGTGTCAAGACATGCTATTGAGTACAAATTCAATCTGGAACTTGAACGTTCCACTGTTTCTGCTGTGATAATTGACGGTCAGATGGCGCCGGTCGAATTTGTGAACCGGTTGGATGAAATCGTTGCAACGCTTGAAGATGTCAGTGCCACCGGTTTGAATTTGACTTCGGATGGTTCGACAGTTACCGCAACTGGGCCCAACGGTGAGGTTGAAGGGGTTCAGACCTCGCGTGGCGAGAACCAGATTGCATGGAGACCGCTACAACTCGCCACAGATGGTTCAGCGGATGGTGTTTACACCGTGACGGTTACTCCTGTCAATAGTGGTGACAGACTGGGAATACCTGCTCGGCATCAATTCACACTTGATACACAGGAGCCTGAAGTGGTTTCAGTAACGCCAATTGATCTAACGCAGCCGTTGTCCTACATCGGTCGGCAGCTTATCCAAATCGCCGCTCAGGTTGAAGATGTGGGACCAGCGGGCTTGGAGATTGAAGACCAACGCCTTCAACTGCTTGATGCCGGGGGTAATCTCGTACCAGCGACTCAATCCGATGATAGGGAATCTCAAATTTTTCTGACGCTTTCTCAACCGCTTACAGCCGATGGGAGCGACGATGGGGTATACACTGTCAACCTAGAGTTGATGGACAAGGCTGGCAACCTTAACCTGCTTTCGCATCAACTTGTTTATGATACGCAAGCCCCTACACTTGTCAGCACGAATCCAACCGATGGTAGCCTCCGTAGTGACAATATTACGTTGATTACAGCGCGTCTGAACGACCTTGGCGGTAGCGGCATTGATTTTGCCGAATCAACGTTGACGCTATTAGATTTAACCGGTACTCCAGTTAGCGGCGTGCAGAGCAACGATGGGAATCGGAAGCTAACATTGCAAATCAGCGGTCTTGTAGCAGATGGCAACTATACAATCCGCGTGGAGGCAATTGATCGCGCGGGTAACGGATCAAACACCCCCTTTGAGACACAGTTTACCTTTTCATCCGGTATGCCGGTTGTCGTTTCAACCGTTCCCAAAACCACGCCTGCAGAAGAAGCGTTCACAAACGAACCGCTTGGTCAGGTCTCAGTTGAACTTCAATCGGAGGATGGAGGAGTGGACCGTTCTACGATCGCACTGCTTGCTCCCGATGGCACAACAGTCCCAGGACAGCAGGCGCGTCGAGGAAAATTATTAATTTATCGACTCTTGCAGGCATTCGCTACCGATGGCTCCGACGATGGTACTTATACCATTGTAGTAATACCCATCAATAGTGCAGGGCGACAGGGAGAACCACAACAATTTACCTTTGTCTATGATACTATCGCCCCTGAGGTGATTCCGTCCTCAATTCAACTGATCGTTGCTGAACCGGGCGTCAATAATTCGCTGGTTTCGGTTGGTGCGCTTATCACAGATGATGAACCAAGTTCTGGGGTGGATTGGGATAACCTCGATCTATCATGGATTACGCTTGATGATGTCACGCGGAACCGCAAGATTGACGGAGTGCTTGCTACCGATGAAGAACAGGTGCTTTTGTTAAACTTGATTATGCCGCTCGCTAGCGATGGGAGTCAAGACGGTGTATATCTGTTAACAATTGCATCGAAGGACCGTGCGGGCAACGTCTCCGAAGCCGTTAGCTACCCCTTCTTCTACGACACACGTCCGCCGATGATTGATACTAGCTCGTTGTTCATTGATGGACAACCGTTGCTTACTGACTCAAATGATCCGTATTATCCTTCAGCGACCAACAAGAGCGGCAGCATCATCATTGATGCAAAGTTCTCGGATGTCAATCCGGATGGCAGTTACGGTCTTGGTCCCGATCTGGTCAATTCATCAATTACTGTTCGTTCTTCTTCTGGAGAGGTTATCACCGGAACCACTACACAGAACGGCACCGACAGCATCCGCTTCAAATCCGGACCGCTCAATGAACAGGGACATTATCAGGTGACCATCACCAGTGTCGGTCTGGACACTGTAAATCTTGGCTTCCAACCAACCGATTCAGTCACGACACAGTTCCTCTTTGAAACAACAAAGCCGGTTGTCGAACTTACCGATTTAGTTGGAGAAACAACCTTTGAAGATGAACCGCTGCCATTACAAGGCACTGCACGTGACCCGTCAGAGGAGGATATCCCTGCATCTGAAGTCGCGCTGGTTGAGGTGGTCGGTACTGGTCCCGATGGACTGCCGATCAACCCCGTTGCTACAAAAGATGACAGCGAGGAGGAGGAAGATCCGTGGAGTCGCTGGTCAATTGATTTTCTGCCTTCTCAGTCTGGTGAATACAACCTAGATGTTCGCGTCACCGATCGTGCCGGTAATGCCGGTATTTACGATGCCATGACTGTCAATTTCTCAGTGTCACTTATCTTCAAAGGTCCAACGTATGTCTGGCCCAACCCACTGAGTCTCTCAAGACGTTCAAACGATGAAATTGCCCATTTCTCCTTTGAAGTCAATGTTCCTGGTGGGGAAGGCGCGCGGATTGTCCTAAGTATCTACGACTTCGCCGGCGATTTGGTGTACGAAAAGGAATATAATGATCTGGGTGCTGGTAGGAGCGACAATGAAGTGAGGTGGGATCTCACCAATCAGTCCGGCACTGATGTTGCCCGTGGAATCTATATTTTCCGCTTGGAAGCTGAGGATGTGGTGACGAGTAACCGCACCAATGCGGTCGGGAAGATTGTCGTAGTGGAGTAGGAATGACCGATCCTTAATGAATACAGGTCAAAAGTTCAGGCATTCATTTACGAACCAATGAACCAAATAAAGAATTGGAGAAACAGATGCTCCTAAAACAGGATTTGAAGTTATTCTGTATTATATTTTTTGCAATCATTGCTTTCCCCACCTTTGCTGCGGATATTCACGAGGACGCTGGCACGGTGGGTGCTGCATTCCTCAAGATTGAGGCTGGCAGCCGCCCCGCTGGGATGGGAGGAGCGTTCGCAGGCTTGGCTAACGATGTCAATACGATATATTGGAATCCTGCTGGCTTGACAGCGATAGGTGAACGCCAATTTACTGCAATGCAGAATTTCTCGATTGCAGATATTAGTAACCAATTCCTCGGTTATGCGCAAAAATTCAGCGACAGAGGTACTTGGGGGGCAAGTTTTCTCGGTGCGTTTACAGAGATTGAACGCCGTCGTAGATCAACGGAGGAACCTGACAGCACTGCCACGGTCGGCGGTTTTGCTGCGGGATTGTCTGTTGCATATATTTTATCCCCACAGTTGTCGGTTGGAGCAACAGCGAAAACAATTTCTCAGCAACTTGATGTCGAGGACTCAATTGGTGCTGCTGCCGATGTTGGAATGCTTTTACGAATCCTAGACAATCGGCTTGGCGTAGGACTCGCAGCACAAAACCTCGGTGTTCTGGATACGGGAGAAAATCTGCCGATGAATGTGCGAGGTGGCATCGCTTACCACGTCCGCACTAAGCCTAACCCTGACAGTGCGAGGCAACCGCAAGACCTTTTTGCATTGGCTGCTGATGTCAACTACCCAATTGTTGCTGGATTCCCAACCTTCCATTTGGGTGCCGAGAATTGGTTCTATAATATGCTTGCCCTTCGCGTTGGATATAGTTTTAGCCAAGGAGAGAACCCCAAAAATGGATTGACCGCTGGGTTTGGACTGCGTCGGATCGGAGAAGCGTCGCTGGAAAACGTCAATTTCCAATTTGACTACGCCTTCGTTCCAGATCAAGCTGTCGGCAATGCTCACCGAGTTTCTCTCCTCCTGCGATTCTGAGCGTCAATCGGGTTTGCCAGCTAGACAGACTTAGATGTGCTCACCCAAACCGGAGCATTCCTATGAACATCATCTGCACAGGAATTAGTTGTTCAGGGCGAAAAGAACTGATGAGAGAGTTTGAAGCACTTTGCCGCGATAAAGGGCTGCGGGTTGGGTTTTTCAACGTTGGGGATTTTATGTACAGCGCGGCTGCAGCCTCCGGGATTCAATTCACGGACAAGGTGCTCGACTCTGATCCCGCTGTCCTGTCGTTGGCACGCCGATCGGCTTTCTATGAGATTGCCAACGCTGCACACAGCTATGACCACACCTTCGTCGGTCTGCACGCTTGTTTCCGCTGGAATGGAAAATTGGTTGAAGGCATTTCGTTCCAAGATGTGCAGGGTTTTCCGGCTGACGTATTCATCAATGTGGTAGACAATCTTGCGGACATCGCTCAACGTATGGAGGATAATCCGCAGTGGGCAGGTATGCGACGCGATGAAATTAATGTCTGGCTCGACGAAGAAGAATTTCTGACCAAACAATTCGCTAACCTCAAAGGAAAAATTCACTATACCGTCGCCCGACAGCACCATCTGGAAAACTTCTACGACCTACTCTTTTCAAAAAAGAAGAAATTTTACTTGAGTTATCCAATCACGCTTATCCGCCGAGATGCACCGGATCAGATTGAAAACATCCGCAGGTTTGGTTCAAAGATGCGGAAAGACTTTATCATATTTGATCCGCTCGACATTGAGGATATGGACCTGATCCATTCTACGAAATCCTCTCAAGGGGAAGCAGATGAGAGTAAGGTCACAACTGTCAGTGACATCGATCAAAATTTCAGGGTACAGATTAAGACACGCACCATCTCCAGAGATTACCAATTCATTCACCAGAGCGATTTTATTGTTGTTATCTATCCAACCGATAAGCTTTCCCCCGGTGTCTTGAGTGAGATGAACTTTGCTTCCCGCTATAACAAACCAGTTTATGCCGTATATTCCCATGCCCGTAGTCCATTTTTCGAGCACCTGTGCGAACGGATCTTCGACACCATTGAGGAACTCGAAGCTTTTTTAGGGGATCAATACTGAGAATCCACTATTCTGTAAATCCCGATCGGAATTGTGAAAACGAAACTTCAAGTTTGGTAAGCGTTGGCGCAATCTAACATTGGGAGTTGAATCTATACCAGCATGAAAATTGGCATCATCTCCCTCGGCACACAAAACTATGCCACCCGACGCTTGGTTGAAGCTTCCCTCGCAGCCGGGCACACACCGAAAGTTCTTAACCCATTTGGATTTTATCTGCATATCGGTGGTTCAGGGGCACCTATCTACTACGAAGAAACCCCCGCCGCAGATTTCGATGTTGTGCTCCCACGTCTAAGTGCGTTGACAGCACAATACGGCGAGGAAGTAGTGGCGCATTTTGAATGGAATGGTACGCCGGTAGTCAATCGATCATACGCGATTGCAAACGCCCGAAATAAATTCCGCTCCCTCCGCATCCTTGCCCAGCATGGTCTACCTGTCCCGCCCAGTTTTGCCGCAGGTTCAGCCCGTTACGTGGATAGATCTGTGCATCAAACCGGCGAATATCCCTTCATAATGAAACCTTTTGAGGGAACCCACGGCAACGCAATCTTATTGCTCGATACCCCGGCATCGCTTCAGTCGGCGATTGGCGCAATGTGTGATCTCCACCAAGACTATGTTATCCAGCCTTTTATCGGAGAGTCGGCAGGGAACGATGTGCGGGTGATTGTCATTGGCGGAAAAGTTGTTGCTGCCATGAAAAGAACAGCACAGGAAGGCGAGTTTCGGTCAAACATCCACCGCGGCGGACAGGGACATCCTATTGAGCTTCAAAACGAATATAGTGACACAGCAATCCGGGCTGCGGAGGCGATGGAGTTGAATATTGCGGGGGTAGATCTGTTGGAGACGCTAGCAGGTCCAATGGTGTTGGAGGTCAACCCATCACCGGGGTTTGAAGAAATCGAAGCGGTTACAGGAATCAAAGTCGCAGAAGCGATGATTGCATTTGCTGTCGAGTATTCTCAAGCTAGTAGAGAAGCGAATTAATATCTATTGGATTGGAACCAATCCAACTATAGGTTGGGATACCCATGATTATTGATTGCCACACCCATTTCTGGCGATATCCAGGGGAATTAACCGAGGAGCTCGCCCGCGAAACCTTCATCATGCGTCAGCAAGAGGTTGACTTAGACATCACACCGGAGATGCACGCCTCGGCTGTAGCCAAAGTAGACCGTGCGATTGTGTTCGGGTTGCGTGCGCCACTCACCGGATTCCTTACGGTCAACGATACCGTTGCCGAATATATTCGCACGGATCCGAAGAAACTGATCGGTTTTGCAGCAGTCTGCCCAACTGAAGACAACGCACTCGCGGAGGTAGACCGTGCTGTCCAAGAGTTGGGGCTTCGTGGACTGAAGATGAGCCCAATCTATGGTGGCTGGGATCCGCTAGACCCGCGCGCCCTGAAAATCTTTGCGCGAGCAGAAGAACTCGGGCTGCCGATCATGCTCCATCAAGGCACAACCTACCCTCGCAAGGCACCGCTCAAGTACGCGAATCCAGTTCTGCTTGAAGATATCGCGCTTCGCTTCCCCGATTTGAAGATGATCATCGCCCACATCGGACATCCTTGGGAAGCCGAAGCCATCGTCCTTATCCGAAAACAACCCAATGTTTTTGCGGACATTTCTGCCCTGTTCTACCGTCCTTGGCAATACTACAATTCGCTACGGTTGGCGGTCGAATACGGTGTCACTGACAAACTGCTTTTCGGCACCGATTATCCTATAACCACTTTCGATGAATCCGTCAAGGGGTTACACGATATTGTTAAACTCTCCCAAGAGATGCGACTACCGCCACTGCCGGAGGATTTGCCCGACCAAATCTTGCACCGTGATACGCTGGGACTTCTGGGGCTTGATAATCCCGCCTCCCTCTAGAGATCGCGACCAAGCGGATAGAAACGGTTGGTTAAGCCCTTAACCTCCATCCACTGTAGACGACTTTCATGCTGTAATGTCCTCAAGACACGCTAAAATCTACGCCACGCTCCTTCGGTGGCAGCGTTAATGAGTATCCGCTCTTTCTGGCTGCGTCGTACACGCTGTTCTAAATCAACCGGATCCCAGTGAGATAGCAGTTGTGCTTGAAGATCCTCGACAATAGACTGATATGCGGTATCTCCAGCAAGATCATGGAATTCATTTGGATCGGTCTGAACATCGTAGAGTTGTGGCGCATCGCCCAAACTGTAGATGAGTTTGTATCTACCTCGCCGAAGCATTGCGGCCGGACGCGTCACACCGTGCGCCAAGTACTCGGAAAAAGCTTCGTCTTTCCATCCTTCCGCCTCACCTCGCATTAGGGGGAGAAGGTTATCACCGTCCAGAGGGGTGATGGGCGTCGCACCTGCGATCTCAACCACGGTGGCGATAAGGTCTACAAGCGATACAACCTCATCGACCCAACGGCCGGCGGGAAGATGTCCGGGCCAAACAATTTGAAGCGGTACGCGAGCAGAGGCTTCATAAAAGTTAGATTTCCGCCACATGCCGTGCTCTCCATTCATTTCGCCGTGATCGCTCGTATACACAATTACAGTGTTATCCAACTGTCCTGTTTCTTCAAGGGTTTCAAGGAGGCGACCAATCTTTTCGTCGAGATAGGTAATGAGACCGTAATAGCCTGCACGTCCCCTCCGCACTAGTTCTTCGGGGAAATCGACGCAACCGAACATACTCCGCATCCGCTTGAAAACCGGATGCTGATTCTCCAAATGTCCTTCCGGAATCTCCGGGAGGTCAATTTCATCCAGAGGATACAGATCCCAGAATCGTTGCGGCACAACGAGCGGGAAGTGGGGCGCGATAAAAGAGACGTTGAGTGCCCAAGGCTGATCTTTGCGCGCCGGATCGCGAAGGTAAGCCAACGCCTGCTCCTCTGCCAAATCATCTACTTCGATTTCCGTAGTGGTGCCGGGACCTGCCTCCTCAAGACCGGACCAAGGGCGGGCTGCAGCGGGTGTGCCGTTTTCCCAATCAATGACACCGTGATCGTTCTCAGCGTGGAGGTCACGGGCAAGTTGGGCGCGGAACCCGTGAAGTTGGTCGAGGCCCTCGAAGTGCTGTTTCCCGGAGAGGACTGCATCGTAACCGACTCCGCGCAACAGGTGTGCCCAAGTAACGGTATCAGAAGGGAGGGGGGTAGCGTTGTCCCAAGCACCGATGTGGTGAATATAACGACCTGTCATGAAGGACATCCGTGAAGGCATACAGAGGGGAGAGTTACAGTAGGCGTTGGTAAACGTGACGCCGTCGTCAGCGAGACGGTCCATATACGGGGTCCTAACCAAGGGATGCCCGTACGTTCCACTGTACATCGGGGCATGTTCGTCGGACATGATGAACAGAATATTGGGCAGATTCGAGGTATTCATGAAAGCCCTCCTTTATGATCTGAATTAGGACTGAACACATAGGTTCCCACCTGCTGTGGTGTCAACATTGTAACACGGTTTAATCGGGAGGACAACGGGATTTTATTTGACCTGTCTATACAAACTAAGGTAAAATAAAAGTGCCCGGTCTTCGCCCATTGATGGGTTGAAACGAGGCAGTTTTTTTAATACGAGAAAGGAATCTCTCATGGCAACAAGATCAATAACGATTCGCGAATACCTTCCACCAGAGCACGACTTGGATTTATCAGCTGAGGCACCCGACGATATTGCCTCTTACAAAGTGATGGGATTAGCTGATCCCTTGTCAAGCACGGAAGTACAAATCGCGGTTGATACATGGCGTCAGATTCAACGTCAAAAGGCAATAATTCAAATCATTGATGTTGACACCGACCTCATTGTACTTTCATCGGTTCAGTTGCGCCAAATACTGGAACAGCTTATCAGTCAAAACACGATGAAGGTCATTGTAAATCTCAGCAGAACGCGTCGAATTGATAGTTCAGGATTAGGCATATTGGTCAGCAAGTCAAATGAATTAAGACAGCGCGGGGGTGACCTCAAAGTCTATGGATTATCAGCAACACTAACACGCATTTTCGAGCAATTGGGAGCAGCACATCTTGAGAAGTTTATCTACCAAAACGAAAGGGATGCACTCGCGGACTTTGAGTTAAACAGAGACACAGATGTGTAACTTCGTTTCGGTGGTCATGCTGTTTCTCACCATTGCTTAAGGGCATGCTACTTTGTAGGTGTTGACGATGGCTTTATGGATACCTCAATTGGGTTGACACTCACCCTCATTGGATTTTCAGGGGGAAGTGGATCTGGCAAAACAACGCTCACCGCAGCGATTCATGAACGACTTGGCGATCATAGATCTGCCGTGTTGAGCCTAGACGCCTATTACAAAGATCTCAGTCATCTTCCCCTTGAAGCGCGAGCATCGGTAAATTTCGATCACCCTGACGCGTTGGATGTCCAATTATTGACTCAACAGATACGCCAACTTAGATGTGGGCACGCTGTTGAGGTGCCACGCTACGACTTCACGACACATACGCGCCGCCCTGAAACCCTCACGCTTCAGCCCAAGGCGGTTGTGCTAGCAGAAGGAATTTTGCTGCTCGCGCTTGATCCAATCCGGTCACTGCTTGATCTGAAAGTGTTCGTTGACGCGCCTGCCGATATCCGTTTCATCCGTCGGCTGATACGTGATATTCAAGAACGTGGACGTACAGTGGATTCGTGCATCCAACAATATTACGCGACGACTCGCCCAATGCACTTCGCTTGGGTTGAGCCGAGTAAGGCGTTTGCAGATATGGTTGTTTCAGGTGAGGAGGAGATTGAAAACCTCGCGACACTTCTTGTTGAGCGTATTGAACATTTGTAAGTCTTCTGACTTCCGTTTACAGACCAATACAACGTCTCAGAGCTTATCTGACTAAGGTCTGGGGTCCCCAATGATTCGGGATTTCACATATACCTAGAGATGTAGGAGAAAAATCCATGGACAAGAATAAATATGTCATGTCCGATGAAGAAAAGTATTTTTTTGACCTCACAGGCTACCTTGTCGTCCGCGGTGCGTTGACGCCAGAAGATCTTGACAAATGTAATGCAGCTATTGATCATTATGCCGAGAAAATCCGCGCCCGTTCGGTTGATGATGGCGGACTGGCTCGCGGGTCATCAACGCTTCAAGGACAAACAGGGCGATTGGAACTGACGGGGATGTTGGGTTGGGAGAAACCCTATCGAGAACCGTTTCGCGAGCTCCTAGTCCATCCGGTGGTTGTCTCTCGCCTGAACGGGATGTGTGGAAAGGGATTCCGTCTCGATCATGGACCATTAATGATTGGGGCAACAGCTGGGACGGAAGGACATCAATTGCATGGAGCAGGAGAACCTTTCAGCCCGGCGGTTTGGTATCATCAGCAGAACGGGGTTATCCACTGTCGAGGTGTCACTGTGGCATGGCAACTCACCGATGTCAATGAAGGGGACGGAGGGTTTGCGGTTGTTCCCGGCAGCCATAAAGCCTGCGAACCCACACCCGAAGGTGTCCGGACTGTGGAAGACGACATGGGATTGACTGTTCAGCCGGTGATGAAAGCAGGAGATATCCTCTTCTTTGCAGAGACTGCCACCCACGGTACACTCCCTTGGAGAGGGAAGGGTGAACGGCGTTCCATCCTTTTCAAATACGCTTCCCGCGGCGTTGCCCGTTCGACGGGACGATTCTTTACACCTGAAGCACGCTTCGGCGAATGGACGAAAACCCTCTCGCCTGAACAGTATGCTGCACTTTACGGACCTGGCGTTCACGCGGGGGGCGAACTTCCCTTGCTTGAATCCGACGGAAAGAAAACTTGGGTTGCGGAGTAAAACCGAGCCAACATTAACTACCGCATCAATACAACTTGTGAAACGGAGATGTGTGAAATGGACAAACGTGAACGTTACTTCTGGGACCTCACTGGATACCTTATCCTCAGAGACGTGCTGACCGCCGATGAAATTGCAGTAGCCAATGAGGCTATTGACCACTATGCTGACCAAATTTATGTTAGTCAACCCAACGACGGTGCTAAAGACTCTCAGTCTTTGCGAGGCACCGGACAACGTGCCCTCCACGATCTACTTGAACTGGAAGAACCGTATTGTGAGCCGTTCCACAAGATGCTAGTGCATCCGCAGATCATCATGCGCCTCAATGTGATGTGTGGGCGGGGTTTCCGATTCGATCACGGTCCTTGGGTAACTGACAGCGTGAAAGGCACCGAAGGGCTGGTCATGCACGGGCAAGGCGAACCACACAGACCCTACGTCGCCTATCATCACCAGAACAACAAGATGCACTGCGGTGGGGTGACTGTGACTTGGCAACTATCCGACATCAACGCAGGCGAAGGTGGATTCTCTTGTGTACCCGGCAGCCACAAATCTAGATTTCCCATGCCTCACGGTGTGCGAACCTGTGATGACGATATGGGTGTGGTGCTTCAACCGGGGATGAAGGCAGGGGATGTGATTTTCTTCATGGATGGTGCCCAAACACACGGCACCTTCCCTTGGCGCGCTGAACATCACCGACGATCAGTGCTCTTCAAATATGCTGACCGAACATCTGTGCGTGCAGGTGTGGCGAAGGAAATCGCACCCCCGGAAATCTATTGGGGGGAGGAACTTGTGGAAGGTATGACAGAGGCACAGCGCGCTGTTATGTATGGACCTTGTTCACCATTCCATACCACCCAGCTTACGGTGGACGGAGATGGTACAGTTCGCATTGAGGAGGGCTAGATGTCATCGAAATAGAAACTTTGCGCCTGTGACAGAAAAGATAGGAGGGATAAAGTCTAATATACCTGTTTTTGAAACGATTTTCTCTGGTTAAACGTATTATTCTATCGAGGACTCTTTGTGCACCCGCGTAGTGCAGATCGGTACTAACGGCTTACAAAAATTAGCCAAAGATTGATTTTACGCCAGGAGAGAACGATGTCTCTGATACAAGCAATAGTATCTCGCTACGGCGCAATAAACCCGTTAGTAGGGCTTTCTTCAACAGCCCTTCGTTTGTATGGTGCGCTAGAGGTTTTTAGAGATACCTACCAATCCCCAATGAAGGATGGCTGGTTCCGGGCGCCGCAGTTAGATAAACGACTACAACAGATTAGTTTATCCAAGTGGGAAATTGAGAAGGGATTCACAGAACTGATAGATGCCGGATTGCTACAGATACGGACTGAACGCAACACTCGGTGGTTTCAACTTAAATGATTGAAAGCCCCCAATTATACAACACCCTCCCCAATATCATCCTCGCCTCAAAATCGCCACGCCGCGCAAATTTGCTCAAGCAGATTGGTCTCGAATTTGAAGTATACCCCAGTGAAATAGAAGAGCCGCAAATCACAGAATCTCCAGCAATCGCTGTCCAAGAGCTTGCCCTTACAAAAGCAAGAACAGTCACTGCCAAGTTCGATGCAGGGATCGTTCTCGGCGCAGATACCGTTGTCGTTATTGATGGAGAGCCAATTGGTAAACCGGAGAACAATACACACGCTGTCGAGATCTTAACACAACTCAGCGGAAACCGACATGAAGTGATCACCGGCGTTGCCTTAATTAATATCAAACAGAGAAATGAAGTGGTATGGGCGGAAAAAACAGCGGTCTATTTTAGGACTCTGCACCAATCGGAAATCTTGGCGTATATCCACAGTGGCGAAGCGTCGGATAAGGCGGGTGCTTACGGGATACAAGGAAGAGCTGGGGCTTTCGTCGAGCGAATCGAGGGATGTTATTTCAACGTGGTGGGTCTTCCGTTAGCGAGTTTGACCGTGCAGCTTTGGCGGCTACTTGAGAGCGATTCAAAAGTCTAAAAAAGAATTGACGGCTGATGTGTTGTTTTTAATCAAAGTCCTTGTGTTGGCAATTGATGAATCGAAAAGCCAATTCCAATCCTCAGAAAGAACGTAGAGGTTCATACAGTTCCGAGTTTTTAATAGAGTTTGACGATGGATTCTAATGACCCTCCGAGCATGAAAATTCTTGGTGTCGATACATCAACTCCCATCGGTAGCGTCGGTCTGATTGATGGAGAACGTTTCGTTGCTGAACATACACTTAGCATTGTGAAAGCCCATTCGTCTAGGCTGATGCCCGCTATAGACCAAATCTTAAAGTGGGCGGATCTAACTGTACATGACCTCGACGCGTGTGCTGTTGGGATAGGTCCGGGATCCTTTACGGGCATCCGAATTGGGGTGGGCACGATTAAATCGCTCTGCTACGCCCTCAAGAAACCGATTATCGGTGTCTCAACGCTGGAAGCGATCGCATGCAATCTCCGCTACACAGATCGATTAATCTGCCCAATCCTTGATGCACGGAAAGATGAAGTATACGGTGCAGTTTTTCGTGGGGGACAAAACCTGCTGCGAAAGTCTGACGACCTTTGTGTGCCGATTGAGTCACTTTTGAGTCATATTGACGATGATGCAATATTTGTTGGAGATGGTCTGCGGCGATACGCCCCCGTTGTTCAGGAGCAATTCGGTGATGATGTGTCTCTCGCCGATCCGATTTTTAACGTGCCGCGCGGCGCGAGCGTCGCACGAATCGGCTACGCCCAATTGCTCAATGGACAATCTGGTGATTACTTCTCTCTGACGCCCAACTATGTTCGCGATGGAGTCACGTAGATCGCGCTGCGCGTCGTATGACGCCACCTGAACTAGACATTACTCTCCTTGATTTGTCGCTCCCCAAGCGTTATTATCGTTCATTAATTGAATATGCCCAAAGTCAGATTCTTCACTTTTCTATCTCCAGAAATAACACCCCTCCTTACCCAATATGCCCCACCGGGTTTTGAGGTCAGCGTACACACGAGCGATCTGCCAGATGAGGAGAAAATCTCCCTCGTACAGGATGCGGACTTTCTGATTCTTTTCCCCGGCCAAATCTCAGAACGGGTCCTACGGTCCGCTCCTCGCCTCAGACTAATTCAGTTAGTCGCCGCGGGCTATGATAGCATGGATGTGAGTCTGTGCCGAGAACTTGGCATTCCTGTCGCCAACAATGGGGGTGCGAATTCCATTGATGTCGCAGAGCATACTATCGGCCTCATACTAGGCTTTTATCGCCGTCTGATAGAGTTGGATCGCAATGTTCGGGCAGACCGATGGCGTGATATTGACACCGGATTTTCAACATACACCATCAACGGAAAGACAGTCGGAATTGTAGGGCTTGGGAACATCGGAAAGCGTGTCGCTCATTTGTTGCATGCCTTTGGGGCACGCATCCTCTACTATGATCAGTATCCACCTGCACAGAATATAGCGTCGGATCTTGGCGTAACCCGCATGGCATTGGGAGACCTGCTTCGAGAGTCAGACATTGTGACGGTGCATCTGCCCCTTACACACGAAACCCGTGGCATTATTGGCAAACATGAACTTTCTCTGCTGAAGCCCACAGCCGTACTCGTCAATACTTGTCGAGGCCCCATCGTGGACGAAGTTGCTTTGACAGAAGTGCTGAGTGAAGGGCACATCCTTGGAGCCGCCCTTGATGTCTTGGGGCAAGAACCACCGGCCCCGGACAATCCCCTTCTGAAGTTGGATAATGTGCTGCTCACGCCGCATGTCGCGGGTGTAACCTACGACACGTGGACGCGAAGGGGGGAATTTGTGTTCCAGAATCTTCAGCGGGTATGGGAAGGGGAGCCGCCGCTGGCAGTCGTGCCGGAGAGCCAATGATGGCAAGCGAATCCTACGATGTTTTGCTAGGACTATTAGAGCACTAGCAGCTATCAGTTGGTTTAGCGTCTGAAAGACACAAAACCATTATCAGGAGTTGATATGATTGACGTGCTCCCAATGTTAAAACATTGGGATTCCCAGACTTACTTCCGATAAAATCAGAATGCTGACTTCCCGCTTCGGCGAGACGTGCCACAAATGCTGTGGTCTTACCGTCTCTCCACGGGCGTTTAGACTCTCCGAGTGTCCCCCGGCGAGCATATTTTATGGGCTTGGTTATCGCCCGAAACGCCTCTTTATAATCCATACGACTGGAGTGTAGGAGACCTCCGAAGGCTCGAAGGGTCGTATTCTCCCACAAAGGCGATTAACAGAATTATACCATTTTTCTACCTTAAATACAAGAGACAATTAACCCATAGGACCCAAAGCTAAAGTGCTAGTTAGCAGTCAAAAAAATCCATATTTACAAATCGATCAACAGATGGTTGGCGACATTTATACATCGCGGGAAGTGATGGACAACCTCACCGTGTTGTGTGATGACTTCGGATCACGGTTCGCAGGCACGCCAGAGGAGCGCAGGGCTGCAGACTTCATCTGCGAGGCTTTTAACTGTTACGGTCTCAAAGACGCTCGATTGGAGTCCTATTCCTATGCAGGTTGGTCACGAGGTCCGACAACGTTGGAAATTGTCGAGCCGATCCAAAGGTCGCTTCACTGCATCTCACTACCCTACTGTCCCACTGACGACACTACGGCAGAATTAATCTCTGCCGGCTATGGCAGTCCTGCAGAGTACGAGGACTTAGGTGATGAGATGAAAGGCCGAATCGTAATGGCGGGCAGCGCATCTCCCCCTGACCTGGGACGATGGGTGCATCGCAAGGAAAAATATGAACGCTCCGTCTTGGGCGGTGCCAGTGCCTTTATTTTTATCAGCGAAAGCCCCGGCGTCGGGCCCGAAACGGGGAGTCTACAAAACGACCAACCTGCCCCGATTCCGGGCATCTCGATATGCAAGGAGGATGGTGAATTTCTGACGCGGCTGACGGAGCGGAAGGGCACAGTTAGACTACGGCTTCACACGACCGACGTCAACGAGCCCCGAACCTCGTGGAACGTCGTCGCCGATCTGCCGGGAAAGGGAAATCCCGATGAGATGGTAATTCTGGGTTGTCATTACGACGGTCACGACATCTCACAGGGGGCCGTCGATCCGGCGTCGGGTATGGTACTCGTCATTGAAGCCGCACGAGTGCTCGCTTTGTATGCCGGTGAACAACTCAAGCGAACGGTTCGATTTGTCGGCTTCGGGACCGAGGAAATTGGGTTAACCGGCGCATTTCGCTATGCGGACGCCCATGAAGGTGAACTGGATAGCGTCCGTTTCATGTATAATCTTGATGCGGCGGGCGGTTCGAGCCGAAAAGGTGTGGTGCTGCATCGTTGGCCAGACTTAGCACCGTTCTTCCGAGATGCCGCAAAAGAGCTTGCAGCTAACGTTCCTGTCGGTCAGCAGATGCATCCGTATTCCGATCACTTCCCCTTCGTCCTAAAAGGCGTTCCAACAGGCCACATGGGTGACCCCGAAGCCCCGCCTTCGGGCAGAGGCTTCGGACATACAGCGTATGATACGCTGGACAAAGTGGAGTTGGAAAATCTGCGAAAAGGGAGTGCGGTGGCGGCACGGCTGGCATTGCGGATCGCCAACGCTGATGACTTTCCCGCCCAACGCCGGAGTGCTGAAGCCGTTCAGGTGCTCCTCGACACGGATCCGGGCTTGGAAGGATACCGTGTGTCGCTGGAGTTGAGGAGGGAGCATCAAACGTCGTAGAGAGAAAAATCACAAAGAAAAATGGATTGCCCCGTGCTTTCCTACTTCTGATTAGATTTTTTTGAGAACGAGGAATTGCAGGAGCTAGACGTCGAAACTCAATCTACCTCCGCGGATCGATCTGACGTCCTTGACGGTCGTCAGACCATGTCGAAAATATTTAAGTCCGGTAGTCCGCATTGATGCTAATATAATCGTAGGAATAGTCGCATGTCCACATGGTGACCGTTGCATCGCCGGCATTCAGATCGACGGTAATCGTCACGGTGTCCTTGGAAAAGAGTTCCGTCGCTTTATCCTCATCAAATCCTGCGTCCATTCCATCCTTGACTAGTTGATAGTTATTAAGCCAGACATTTACCTGATACGGATCGAATTCCGCGCCTGATTTCCCAACCGCCATCATGATACGTCCCCAATTTGCGTCCGCTCCGAAAACAGCGGTCTTCACGAGAGGCGATTCTGCGATTGCGCGGGCTGCCATCTCACCTTCCACTTCGTCCTTCGCACCGTTTACGACCACTTCGACCAGCTTCGTTGCGCCCTCTCCGTCTCGTGCAATTTTCTTCGCTAACTCAATGCAGGCAAAGTCCAACCCTTCACGGAATGCTTCGTAGTCGTCGTCAGTTGTTTCCGTAATTTCTGGATTTCCTGCGGTGCCCGTTGCCAAGATTAGCACCGTGTCGTTTGTACTACTATCCGTATCAATCGTCATGCGATTAAAAGACTTCGCAGCAGACTCACGTAATGCCTGCTGTAGCGGCTCACTGGCGATATTCACATCTGTCGCCAGAAAAGCGAGCATCGTGGCAAGATTCGGAGCAATCATCCCCGCCCCTTTCGTCATGCCACCAATCCGAGCTGTTTTCCCCCCAATTTCAAACTCCACGGCAATCTCTTTAGGGATGGTATCTGTTGTCATGATTGCAAGGGCGGCATCATGTCCACCATCTGGTTCCAAAGCCGGCACAGCGAGACGGATGCCGTTAGTAATTTTATCCATCGGCAACTGCTGCCCGATGACTCCTGTCGAAGCGACTAATACGAGGCTTGGATCGATGCCGAGTGCTTCCCCTACCAGCGAGGCCATCCGTCGTGCGTTCTTCATGCCGACCTCGCCCGTACATGCGTTAGCGTTCTTGCTGTTGACGATAATCGCTTGACCTGTATTGTCGCTGAGATTTTCACGGCACACCAAAACGACTGGGGCGCAAACGCGATTTTTCGTGAAGACACCCGCAGCAACCGCCGGCGCATCCGCTGCTATCAAAGCAACATCCTTTTCATTATCCGGCTTCAGTCCAGCGTGGACGCCGGTCGCTCTCAACCCCGGTACTGCGGTTATTCCGCCATCAATCTGTTTCATCACAGTTCTCCATTGGGTAAATATTTGTTTTCCTTTTCTGTTCCTATCGCATCCCGAATGAGTGCGTCAATTATAGCGAGTCGTGGGCGAATTGTCAATCGCCAATTCTTAGAGGTTAGGGGCATTTAATCCTCCCGTAGGAGGGATCTCCGAATCCCGACACGTCGCTCAAAAATGGGGCAACTAGCAGTAAGTTCTATTTTCGATTGTTCATGAATGTCTTTGATGATATAATGCAATTAAAATATACAAATCACCAATCGAGTCCGTCTAAATGGGCAAATCAGAAATGGACCTATACAAAAAATACAAACCGGATAAAGGATATACCCGAATTATTGAAGTTGGCGAAATGGGAATAACGTGCCTTGAGTTCGGCATCCTCAACCTTGACGTTGGCGGATCTTTCTTTGAAGACACCGGAGATAATGAGGTTACGCTGGTTATACTCGGCGGCCGGTGCGAATTGCTTGTTGGGCATAACGGGAATAAAGCCCACGGACTTATCGGTGACCGTGCAGATGTCTTTGGCGGCGAGGCGTATTGTGCATCTATCCCTTATCGGACAACATACGAAATTCTCGCACATGAGGAGCCTGTCGAAGTCGCAGTTTGTAAAGCACCCTCCTTTCTTGAAACGGCGGCTGTTATCCTCGAACCGGGCGACGATTTCAACCGTGGCGAACATGCGTTGATCGTCAGCGAAGCACCTGCTCACTTAATCTCTGGCGAAGCGATTTGTTTCTATCGTCTCACACCCGCGGACGGGCACGCCTCTCAGCGCATCTACAGTGAGATAGGTTCATTTGAGCAATCCATGAGCGTCCGTCACAATAACGTGCTTGCGCTGCCCAAAGGTTATCATGCTGAACTTGCGAAATCGGAAGCTGAGTTGTATTGCCTTCGGATTTGTTACTCGTAGTGAGGAGAATAAAATAGACAGTCCAATTTGCGAAGGGAGATGAAACAATCATGGAGATTACCACAGCACAGGTGGATCATTTTCACACGCACGGATTCTTCTTTGTATCCAATCCTTTTGGTGAAGAACGGATGCGCGAAATTGAGGGGGGCACTGTGGAAAATGAGGAAAAGTGGGCAAACGCAGATTGGCCCAATGGACTGAATAAGCTTGCCTGCCAATTTCTTACGGTAGGAGAGCCAATCCTCCAGATAGTGGAGCAACCACAACTCGTCGAGACTGCTAAACGCTTGCTAAACTGCGAGCAGGTACATGTAGGAGCCTGCGGATTGGGAGATGCGCTGAAGGCTATCTCCGAGAGTCGAGGTCTATACCGACAGGTTTATTGGCACGCCGATGGCGGTCCTGATGTTAAACAGGTGTCTTTCCGGACGGGACTAGATCGACACGATCCAACGAATGCGCCACTGCGTATTTTGCCGGGCAGCCATCTGAGAGCGAGGGAAGAGATTTGGGAAGAACTGTTACAGTTGGAAATCGCTACAGGGCAGCACGATCTTTCGCCAAAGGAGCTTTATGCGAAGCACCCTGCCGAGGTTGAGGTCCTCCTCGATCCACGCTGGACGTTGGTTTGGACACCGAGCTGCTGGCACGCCACGGGTGTCAAAACGGCTGCCGGTCCTCGCCGGGCGATGGGTTGGAACTACTTTCCCGCCGCCGGCAGAAAACGCGATGTAGAGGCGTTGAAGTACATTTTTTTCGACGAATGGGAAAGTTGGAGTGACGGACGAAAGCAGCTTTGGGGACTGCTGGACTGAAACTGGGTAACACCAGAATAGCACGAACTTAAGGATTTTGTTGTGAGAGAAAATTGCTGAAAACCAATCGTCATTATGGTTCGTTCAAGAGATAAAACTCAGGAGAGGTCTCGGACTGCTGGGGCTTTGTTATTACCCTATCACCCCAGAACTCCAATACCCCATTGCTTTTCTGCCACATATATCCTCTGTGCCTCTGTGTCTCGGTGGTCCAATTAGGAGAGATGTTTAGCCTGTGGCATAGGCGATGGTAAATCGTGGAACAGATGCTTTAAAATAGCGTCAACGACCATCTCATGGGCTCGGGCAACAATCAGATCCATATGTTGGTTATGAGCAAACATCTCTTGCGCGTGATGTTTCAGAGACGCCATTGTTGGCAGATCGGAACGACAAATCTCGGTGAGAAAAGCGTGAGCGGCTGGCCGGGATTGGCGGACATGTTGGCGTAGCTCTTCAAATCTGGGTGTGTGTGCCCATGCTTGGCGAATTTGCTCACTGATAGCTTCAATCGGGAAACTCGTCGCCAACCGTTGGGCGACTCGTTCCATGACGTTTCGTGGCATTCCACGTATCCCTTGAACTGCGGTGGCAGGTGGGGCGCGAAGGTCCCAAACAATTCTAAAAAACGCAAGAACTTCAAAACGTAATATGTGAAATCGATCTGCCACCAGTGGAACCCTTGTCGGGTTGAACCTTGAAAGTAGTGGTGGTTGTTGTGCCACCCTTCACCAAAGGTGATGAGTGCCAGAAACCAGTTGTTGCGCGAGTCATCCCCGGTGACGTAAGACTGTTTGCCGATAAGGTGAGCCAGCGAGTTAATCGCAAATGTGCAGTGAAAGAGGAGCATCGTACTGATGAAGAAACCGACCACCAGTCCAGACCAACCGGAAACCAACCACACCCCGACTCCCAACAGCACTGGTGGTACGTGTTTGTACTTGTTGAGCCAAACGAGCTCGGGAAATTTCATAAAATCCCTCATCAGGTCGTAATCCGCTTGACTCTTGGTTGCCGAAAAAATCCAACCGAAGTGGGCAAACCAGAAACCGCTTTGAAGTGGCGAGTGTACGTCTTGTGGGGTATCGGAGTATTTATGATGTTTGCGGTGGTGGGCTGCCCACCAAAGCGCGCCCTGTTGCGTTGACGACTGTGCAACGAACGCGAGCAAGAATTGGAATACACGGCTGGTTTTGAAGGAACGATGTGAAAAATATCGATGATAGCCACCCGTAATGGCAAACATGCGGATGGCGTACAATACGCCACAAAGCATAAGGTCTAGAGCCTGAAAACCGGTCCAGATGACCGCAAAACAGGCAAGATGAATGAGTGCGAAGGGGATGGCTCCGGGGTAAATGATGTCAGTCTCATCGGCGTGACGTGTAGTATCAGGGAAAGACACTTGCAGTTATATTCCTTTCTTTGTCTATTGTGAGTGGATACGGCGACGTGGGCTATTCCTACCTTTATTGGGGCGAATATGGTTTCGCTTGTGGTGTGATAGTGTCTTTCGTAGCGGCTTTGAATGGTTCTTCTGGAATTGGCTTTCCGGTACGAAACTACCGTAATCAAAATCAGGTAACCGCCGCCGTTCGATTTGTGTCCCCAGCAGTTTTTCGATGTCTCGTATCATCTCCTCATCCGCTCGTCCGGCAAGCGTGAATGCTTCACCAGACCGGTGGGCGCGACCGGTGCGACCAATCCGGTGAGTGTAGGCATCGACAGTATCGGGGATATCGAAGTTGATCACGTGCGATATTTCCGACACGTCTATGCCGCGCGAAGCAACGTCCGTGGCGACGAGAATGTCGTATTTCCCATGGCGAAAGCCATTGATCGCTTTCTGCCGCTGACTCTGCGACATGTTACCTTGCAGTGCTGCTGCGTGATAACCACCCTTTTCCATGTCGCGTGCCAGGTTACGGGCGCGATGCTTGGTGCGGGTAAAGATCAAGACCCGGCCGGTGGGCGTCTGTTGCAACATTGCCAGCAGAAGATCTTTCTTGAGGCTATCGGGCACCGGATAGAACGCGTGTGAAACGGTCTCCACCGGAGCACTCTTACCGATTTGAACTATGACCGGATCTTTGAGGATATTATCTGCCAGTTCGCGGCTATCCTTTGGCATTGTGGCTGAGAAGAAAAGTGTCTGGCGTTGGACCGGCAGTAGCTTGAGGATGCGGCGAATATCGGGGAGGAAGCCCATATCGCACATGCGATCAGCTTCGTCCAACACCAGCACCTCAACGCGCGATAGATCGATATCGCCATCATAAACGAGGTCAAGCAGGCGACCAGGACAAGCAATAACAATCTCTACGCCACGCCGCAGCCGCGAGATCTGAGAAACTTTGCTCACACCGCCGTAGATGGGTACGCTGTTCACTTCGGTATTTTTGCCAAGATCAAGGCCCATCTGATAAATCTGTTCAGCGAGTTCGCGTGTGGGCGCAACGATGAGGGCGCGTACGCGACGGAACGGGCCTTTGGTTAACCGCTGTAAAATAGGCAGCATGAAGGCTGCGGTTTTACCGGTGCCGGTATGGGCTAAACCCATCACATCATGCCCTTCGAGCACCATGGGGATGGCTTGCTGCTGAATCGGGGTAGGCGTAGTGTAATTGACTGCTTTAATTCGGGCGACAATGCGCCGGTCAAAAGAAAATTGTTCAAAATTCACTGGAAGTACTCCTTGAGTCTGTTGAGCCAAGTCGTACTCTCAGCTCGATGATGTTTTGCTAATTGCTTTGCTAATTATGCCGCCAATCAATTGTTCGTACAAACAGGACCTTTTGGCTGACGTTGAACTAACGTTATTACGACTTATCGGGCATTTTTAACAGCGATTAGGGCTTTAGAAGTGCCAATCTTTGCTAATACTTTAACCGCATTGGTAAGAGAATTACAACCGATACATCCGTTTCGCTGCACTGGGGCGGAAGCTTTCCCAATAATTCTGAAATCTCCTGCGTACTCGCTGAAAACGCTTCAAAGAGTTTTCTTTCTTCCTTATGTGTCAATTGAGGCGTTTGTGCAATTTCCTGAAGATAAGAAAAGACACCATCACTGATGTCGCCTAACACATCAACATCTCCCCTTCTGGCGGAATCTCTTTTTGCAACGTTAGAAACCGGCAACGCCTCTGCCTGATTTCAATCATTAAGGTATATCTCTCTCCTTGACATCAAACGGATCATCTAGGTTTTCCGGGTCTGAATCCGATTGACTGTACTCAATTTTCCCCTCAATGAGTTCTTCGATGGCTTCTGACGCCGGTTTCCGGGGTGAAACCGGAGTAAAGAGGGAAGCCTCCTTTTTATTCAGTTGACGCGCACGTAGGCCGGCAATATGAACCGCTAGGTATTTGTTACCAACAATCTTAACGATATCTTCAAGATAAACAACTGACATTTTGATCTCCTTATTTTGGGTTTACTCTGAATCATCTTGAACTGGATCGGCAAGGGGATCTTCGGTGACCTCAGAGATTTCCCTGCTGACAAGCGTTGGCACGGCATCAAGGTTTTTCACCTCCATCATCGAAGCAATTCTTTGAAGGGATGAAAGTAATGATGTTTGTTCCCAATTCCCAAGTTCCTCAAATTCCTTCACGAAACGGTCATGGAGTAGCGATGGGGCATTCGCAAGTGCCCTTTTGCCCAAATCGGTGAGTTTTATGAGAACACTGCGCTTATCCTCATCGGCGCGTCTTCGCTCTATCAAGCCGCGCTTTGAAAGCCGGTTGAGTATTCCGGTGACCGTTGCATTGCTAAGGTTGACGTTTTCCGCCAATTGACCCGCTGTTATCTTCCTCGACCGTGAAATTTCACCCAGGACGATAAGTTGAGGTGCTGTCAACCCGTGGTAGCGCGCGAGATGACTCGAATAGAGATCGATTGCCCGCATGATGCATCTGAGTGCCATAAGCACTTCATCCCGTATATCTTTTTGATCTAGAACCATTGTGAGTCCTTCCTATAAAGAAAGAATATGCAACGAAATTATACGGAGTAAAGGCCTTGTTATTTGTTTAGCATGCTAAATAATAACATGCGAAAACTCGTAAGTCAAGACGAAACAGCGGTACTACGAAACGTCAGTTCGATATAGGGAACGAGGAGACAGGGAGCGGGGAAGAATTACAAATCGCAAATTGCAAATTGAGAAACCCATCCCCATCTTCTCGTTGGGGCTTCCCTTGCTGGGACTGGTTTTGTGCCTGCCCTTCATGCCCTATGTCTTTGTGGTTAATTGAAGGAGTTCGGCATACTTACGCCGAACTCATGTTACGAATCTCGAATTGTTGAGGCAATGTTACGGCGGGAGGTGTTGGAGGGCGTTTAAGTAAATAAAAAAATTAGTGTGCAAAATACTTATTGTTCATGGAAGTTGCTTCAGCGACTCACGTCAATCTTAGGTATGTGATTTTGGCTAGATCGTGAAGTTCCTGCAATAGAGTTTAGGCACTCGATAAAGATTGTTTCACAGTTGAACGTCCATGTGGGATGCCGGATGGTAAGATTGACCAAGAAAACGGGTGCCAAGCATTTCCAATCAATACAGAGGTGATTCAGGAGCGTTATCAAGACTATGGGCGGCAGCTCCTTGAACCGTTGGAGCGGGAATGTAAAGCAGTAGGGATATCCTGTCAGTTAACCTCAGAAACAGGTTAGCGAAGAAGGGCATTGGGGATTCGTATGCGGAAGGAAATTGAGGAATTGAGGCGTAGGGCTGAAGAATTGTTCGACAACTGATGACTCGTTTGAAGGCTTACGGTGGGAATCACGGCGAACAGATGAGGTCAACGAAATCCTTAAGTCCATACCATTCGGGTAACACCATGAAGTTTTCTGTTGACTCCAAATCGAAGCCATGATATAAAAAATGATGAATGGTATTGGCACTCATTCATTACCTACCCCGGAATTCGGGGCCGGGGGTCAAAGTCAAATTACACAACTTGGAAGGCTATGTCGTACAGTGGGTCCGATTCTCGGATGAGCACGGCTCGCCCACTTTTGCCTTTAGGCACGCGCCATCGTTGGGTGGGCATGCCACTTTACGGCAAACAGGATCGATAACCTCCAAGTCGTGAGGTTGCATTCAACAAATACCGCTGGCGTAACACAAATCGTGCCAAAGAAGCGTTTGATTAGGAGGAGGTTGGTTCGTCGGATAACTTCTGTTTCTGTTAACAACTTAATTCGCAAAACTTCAGGATGACATAACTCAAGTGAGGAAAAAGAAATGCTGTCAACTACCCCGCCCTAAAGGGTCGGGGCTTGTTTGAAGCACCCGACTGGGACTTACGCTTGGGCAATGTTGCCCGCGACGCAATCTCGGTCATTGACCTAAAAGATAGCGCGGTTCTGCGGCTCTGGCTCGTAACTTTACACACCCGCCACCGCACGGCTATAGCATCCGTTTAGGTATATTCACGACGTATCGGTGATAGCATCGCTTCAACACCCGGGTGAAACCTCAGACAAACTGCCTATCACATTGAAGTGAGAGGTCAGCGTTAAACGAGCGTTTAACCTAAGTCGTCGAGTTACGGACTATATTTTATCACAAATCTATTCAAAAAGTGTAGGGTAGATTACAAAAACAACAAAAAGGAACGGGATTTCCTCCCCACTCTAAAGAGACGGGGAGGAAATCCCGAAGACTTGATGAATACCAATCCTATTGTCATTGGCATGATCGGTGCTGGTTTCTCCGCAACATTTCATGTCCATAACTATCGACTTGTCCCTGGCCTCGACATCCGAATCAAGGGAGTCACCGCTAGGAGCCAAGAGAGTGCTAGTGCCTTTGCCGAAGAACATAATCTGGAAACAGTTTATCCTACAGCGGAAGCCTTGTTTGCGGACGAAGAAGTAACTATCGTTGATCTCTGCGTCCCCAATTACCTCCACTATCCGCTAACCGTTCAGGCAGCCGAAGCCGGCAAACACATTATCTGTGAAAAGCCGTTGACGGGCTATTTTGGTGAGGGTGGGGAGACGCTTGTGGGACGCGAGACACCCCGGCGCAAGATGTTTGAAGCCGCACTAAAGGCAGCCGACGAAATGGTGGACGTTGTTAAACGCAACGGCGTGACGTTCTGTTACGGGGAGAACTGGGTGCACGCACCAAGCGTGCAGAAGGCAAACGACATCCTCGCGCAGAGCGACAACACTATCCTCCGTATCAGTGCTGAAGAGTCGCACAGCGGATCTCATTCTGAGTATGCTAAGGAGTGGCGATACTCCGGGGGCGGTGCCCTTTTCAACAAGGGCTGCCATCCCGTTGGCGCGACACTCTATCTGAAATACAACGAAGGGCAGCGAAAGTACGGGAAACCCATCAAACCCAAGAGCGTTGTCGCAGAGGTCGCAAACCTGACACATATTGAAAGTTTTGTCAATGAGGACGAGAAATGGATCAAAGAAGGTTGGAAAGATTGTGAGGATTGGGGATCGATGATCATTACGTTTGACGACGACACCATCGCGCAGATTACCGCGTCAGATATTGTGCTTGGTGGTATCCAAAACGTTATGACGGTCTATTCAAGCAAAGCTGTGGTTCAGTGCAACATCAACCCGAACACGGGGATGTTGACATACACACCGAGCGATCACGTTTTGGGTGATACCTACATTCGGGAGAAGGTAGAGACCCGCGCTGGTTGGCAACTGACCAATCCCGATGAGGATTGGATGAACGGTTTCCCACACGAACTCTCTGACTTCTGCCAAGCGATCGCTTATGGACGACCGCCCAAAAGCACAGTGGAGTTGGGACGGGACATCCTCGCTGTGTGCTACGGGGCTTATATTGCGGCGGAAACCGGTGAGCGTGTTGACCTCTCTGAATGGATGTAAAAGGTTCGTTGGGACTGAAGCGGTGCCCGACAATACCTATTTGACGTACTCCCACACCCTAAAGGGTGAGGATTCTTATGTCCCATCCCGATAGGTTGCTTAATTGTGCGGTCAAACACGACTGCGAACCGAAGTCCGTCTTACATATCGCTAACGCAATGGACAACGCCCTGTCCACTGCCCTCACGGGCAACTTTGACGAGACGAACATACCACAACACGCTCCCGTCGGAGAGTGGGAAAACCATTGCTAATAGTTTTCAAGGGTGAGTCCGTTTCTGGTGGGGATTATACCATTTTTCACCTGCAATTTCAACCTTTTTTGACTAACTAACGGGGTTTGCCGTTCTGTATCCCCGCCATAAATGACGGGGTTTTAGAACGGAATATTCTGATAATCTAACTTGATAACAAACAATCAATCACTTTGCGAGGAGCCATCCCATGAAATACATCGTAAAAACCAACGAGATGCCATGGCAGCCTAAGTTCTTTCCCGGTGAGGAAAAACAGTATGGCGACTTCAAACCACTGTGGCAAGAACACGCCGCAGAACAGTTTGAAGTGCGGTTGACACGGATTCCGCCCGGCGAGACAAATACGAAATACCATACCCATACCAAAGAGGAGGAGTGGTTCTACGTGCTGAGTGGTTCATGCCATATCCATATTGAAGGGGAGTGGTATCGTATTGAACAAGGTGATTCTGTCTTTAAGCCGACTGGCGCGTACCATATCTTTAGAAACTTCGGGACGGAACCTTGCGAACTGATCATGCTGGGGACCAATGTGGAGGGCAACGAGGTTCATCGCTTGCCGGAGCCGGAACCACCCGAAACAAAATAAATTAGGAATGATTAGATTCTCACTCCTAAGTGGCAGTGTCTTCCCTGAAGCGAAATGCGGTCTCTTTGGTAAACCCTGTCGAGATGATCGTCGGGCACAGATGCTTTTCAATGTGCTCGACTATCAGATCAGTTCCGCGAAAGTGACTAGACTCAAGAGATACGGGTTGAAAGAATGAATCCGTCAGGTCGCGGCATAGCACCACGTTTTTCCCATGGTAGGCCATCTGCCTTAGCCCAAATGGTCGTCCAGAAACGCAGATATTGGTGTGGACGCCCATCAAAATTATATTGTCGATGCCACGTTCCTGCATTAGATTATAAACCTCTTGACCGTCGTCGCTGATTGCATCCTCGGAGGCAATTTCGATCGTGTCAATCTGTCGGGTCCAAGGCACCTCTCCACCCTTCCATTGTCGACTTCCCTTATCGTCGGTGATCCAACCAAGACACGGCTCGATACAGCCGCACCCACCACTCAGTATGAAAGGCAGTGGTTCCCCTTCACGTTCAGGATCCCAATAGTTCCACTTGATTTCCACCGGAGATTCGGCAAATGGTGCTTCAATGGCGCGACGGCGTTGCGGCGTTTCATCATAAAACGACATCGTGCCGCTTGGTGCATGAATGATGAACACACCGGCCTCTCGTGCTGCTGACACCATTCGGTTCATCGTTGGAACCATCTCCGCGACACGTTGAGCAGCAAATTTACACGTATGGTCATCCCACATGTCACAGATAATGAGCCCCGTTTGTTGCGGATCCCAGTGGGCGGTTTGATGAATCTCCTGAAACGCACCTGTATCCCGATCCTTCCGTCTGCCACGCTGTTCAATCACGAGATTTTCCTGTTTTCGGCTTGTCATTGTTTTCTGCCTATCAGTCATGATTCGCGCAAAGGGGAAGAATGGAAAGAATCCATTGCTTCCATTCTTCCTCCGAAATAGAAAATTGATTTCCGAGAATTAATTACAGCCCACGACTACTCTTCAAACGCCGAATCAAACGCGCGAGCGGAGGGCTCAAAGTCGTAGCTTTTGACTTGGGCACACGCTTCCCGTGCGCCGTGCTCCCGATCCATGCCGCTGTCCTCCCATTCGATGGAGAGAGGTCCATCATATTCAATATTATTGAGCGCACGGATGATTTCTTCAAAATCGATGTTGCCGCGACCGATTGACCGGAAATCCCAATACCGCCGGGCATCGCCGAAATTCAGGTGTCCACCAAAGACACCAGAGAGACGCGGTGTCGACGACCACCACACATCCTTCATGTGGGCGTGGTAGATGCGATCGCTAAACCGCTCGATAAATGCGACGTAATCAACACCTTGATAACCAAGATGGCTTGGATCGTAGTTGAACCCAAACGTTTCACGTCCATTGACTGCTTCGATGGCGCGCTCCGAACTCACGATGTCGAAGGCAATCTCGGTCGGATGGACTTCAAGCCCGAACTTAATCCCGACTTCATCAAAAGTGTCAAAAATTGGATTCCAACGATTGGCGAAGTCCTCAAAGCCTGCATCGATTTGAGCCGGGTCGTTGGGGGGGAAAGAATAGAGCAGGTGCCAAATGCTGCTGCCAGTAAATCCGTTGACGACGCTTACGCCGAGTTTTGCTGCAGCGCGAGCAGTCTTTTTCATCTCTTCGGCAGCGCGTCCACGAACCCCTTCGGGATCGCCATCGTCCCAGATAGCGGGTGACAGGATGGCTTCATGTCGGCTATCAATATTGTCACAAACCGCCTGTCCGACAAGATGATTACTAATTGACCAGACCTTCAGTCCGTATTTTGCTAAGAGGTCATGTCGTCCTTGGCAATAGCCATCGTCTTCGAGGGCTTTATCAACTTCAAAGTGATCTCCCCAACATGCCAATTCCAGTCCATCATATCCCCAATCACTGGCTTTTCGCGCTAAATCTTCAAGTGATAAGTCTGCCCACTGCCCCGTAAATAGTGTTACAGGTCTTGCCATCTTATTCCTCCTTGTATTAAGTCGTAAAAAATAAGGGATTGGTTAATAAGGAATTCGCCAATCCCAAAGGATGATAGGTATTACATTTCGCTTTATGCTGGTGGTGTATAGCTTGCGTCTACCCATCCCCGTTTGTTGCCGCTTTCCACTGCTTTGTGGATGAAGTGAACGCCTCGCGCTCCATCCTGCACCGTTGGAAAATCTGTGTCAAACGCATCTGGCGTTTCGCCGGTGAGTTTTGCAGCAAGCGTGCGTGCAGCGTTGACATAAACATTCGCAAACGCTTCTATGAATGCCTCCGGATGCCCAAAGGGTAGTCGTGAGTTGTGCGCTGCAATTGGGGCGACGTAGTCGTTGCCACGCTTATACACATGCTCAGGACCATCTGGAAAACGAACATAGAGATAATTCGGATTTTCCTGATGCCATTCGAGCGAAGCCGCCGTACCATAGACACGGATACGAAGATTATTCTCTTCACCGACTGAGATCTGTGAGGCGTATAGCACTCCCCGTGCGCCGCCTTTATAGTGGACTAGGATATTCCCATCATCTTCTAACTGTCTACCCTCAACGAAGGTAGTCAAGTCCGCACAGATCTCCTCTAACTCTAAGCCAGTAATGTAGTGAGCGAGATTTTCTGCATGTGATCCAATGTCCCCGATACAGGATGAAACCCCCGCTTGGCTTGGGTCTGTCCGCCAAACTGCCTGCTTTGCACCTTCGCCCTCCAAGAATGTTGCGAGCCATCCCTGTGGATATTCAACAACAATTTTCCGAACCGATCCGAGCAGTCCCTGTGATACCAACTCACGGGCTTGCTTTACCATCGGATAACCGGTGTAGTTATGCGTCAACACAAAGACCGCATCGTGCTGCTTCACTAACCCGCAAAGTGCTTCCGCATCTTCTAGCGTCGTTGTCATTGGCTTATCGCAAACGACATGAAATCCTGCTTCGATGAATGTTTTAGCGACCTCAAAATGAACGTGGTTTGGCGTCACAATGGACACGAAGTCGATACGCTCCCCTTCTGGCAAGGCACTCTCTTTTTCCGCCATCTCCTGATATGAGTCGTATACGCGGTTAGGGTCAAGTAACAACTCAGCCCCCTGTTGCTGCGATTTTTCAGGTGATGCAGAGAACGCTCCAGCGACAAGGTCGATTTCCCCGTCGAGCGCTGCAGCCTTTCGATGAACCGCTCCTATGAATGCGTCTGGACCACCGCCGACCATTCCATAACGTATTTTTCTTCCAAGTGGCATATTATATCTCCTACAATTTCGAAGTGCTGAACTCGCCTTGAAAATCCGCGGGTTGCGAACACGGATTGTAGCACGATTTGTAGCTCTTGTCAAAGCGATTCAGATCCAAGTGGGAATTTGTAACCAAGCCCTTGCACCGCAAGGGCAAAAGATGTTAAACTTGCTTTGCTATCATCCATATAGGAATTACGCACTTCAGACGGAGTCCGGCAAACGGCTAAAGGAGGGTTTATATGGCATTACGCGTAGCAGTTATTGGAATGCGAGGGATAGGAAACACACACGCCCACGTCTATCATGAACATACGGCGACATCATTGGTTGCGGTGTGTGATATGGTCAAAGAGCGTGCGGACGAATCGGCGCAACGGCTTGGGGTAAAGGCATATTACAGCGTTCCCTCCCTCTTGGAAAACGAATCACTTGACGCAGTCAGCGTTGCGACAGGCGGCTTTGAAAACGGTGGGGCTCATTTTGAGCCAACGATGCAGGCACTTGAGGTGGGGCTTCATGTGCTATGCGAAAAGCCGCTATCGAACGATGTCGCTCGTGCGCGGGAGATGGTCAACAAGGCGAGGGAGAAGAACGTCTGTTTGGGAACAAATCTCAATCACCGCTTCACACCGTTAGCGATGCAAGCGAAGGAGTGGGTAACGAATAGCAAACTGGGGGACCTGCTCTTCATCAACATGGCACTGTGGATCGAAAATCCGAACGAGACCTCCCCGTTCTTCCATCTCAGAGCCTTGCACCCGCATTCGCTCGACGTAATGATGTACTTCTGTGGTGAGGTGGAGAAGGTACATGCGTTTGCAGTACGCGCACCGGGCAGGCAGAATTGGAGCAATGCTTCGATTAACCTCAAGTTTAAAAACGGTGTGGTTGGACACCTCAGTGGCAGCTATGATGCGGGCCGGCTGAATGAGCGGTGTGAGGTTGCGGGAACGAATGGACAGTTTGTCCTTGATGGGGTGTTTGAGAAGTTGACTTTCTTCCCTCGACAAGGTGACGAGGTCGAGGAGTATTTCAACCCGCCACCGGGTGCGGAGGGACACATGGATTCGTTCACGGATACCTTCCCAACACGGATTGGTGCGTGGATTCAACAACTTGTGGATGGGATTTCACCCGATGAAATTGATGCTTCTGGTGCCGCAGGCCTTGCGGCGCAGGAAATCATTGAGGCGGCGATTAAATCGTTCCAGACCGATACGGTTGTGATCCTGTAACTATTTGTTTTGCTTAGACTGTAAATTCTAGTTTGCTCTCTTCTCCTGCACGCATCGCTGCGTAATGCTCCTCGAAATTCAGCATCTCAAACAGACTGACACCTGCTGCCATCTGCTTTAGCATCAGATCTTCCTTCCGCTGGATTTCCTCGGCGATTGGAATTGCTGTTGATAGTTCATCAATGGACCCTACAATAAGTCCATCATCGTCGCCGAAAATAATATCCCCAGGGTTCACAATAACGCCACCGCAGGTGATCGGGATTTGCGTCTCAAAGATCTTAGCAGTTGTCCCCGCTATCGGGTTGAAGGAGCGTGCGTAGTAGGGGACATCTAAGGTTCGGATCGTTTTGGTATCGCGGCAGGGACCATCTATGACGATACCCGCTAACCCTTTCCGCGCTGCCTCTGTCGGAAACAGTTCACCCGCCACCGCACGACGACTCCCCTGAGTATCAATCACAAGCACCTCCCCCGGTTCAGCATCTCGTAATCCCTTGATCACCGTGAGAAAGTCTTCATGACAGGTTACTGTGTGTGCCCCCCCGACAAGTTTGAGTCCGGTTCGGATCGGGCGGATGGCGGGATCGATAATCCTTAACTCTGTAACCGTGGGGTCGGCAGCTCGCCCTGCCTTATTACCATCGCATACGCAGGCGGTATCGAGTGCTAACAGACGCCGCTTAATCTCTTCAAAATTCATCGTTTTAATTCCTCAAGAAATTGGGCGAAGATTTGAATAGGCCTTCCGAGCGTGTTGCGGAAACAGTTCATCGTGGATCTCAACACATTGCCAAAGATGAACCTTCCGTTTCTCATCGGCGGTATCGAGTATAGTCGGATAGTACATGCTTGCCCCGGTGTCGACGTTGTAGCCACCGGGTGAATGAATGCTCAAGTACTTGCGCAAGGTCTCTAGGTCTGGCTCGGTTGTGCAGTGACGGGTCAGGTTCATTGTGAACATCCGACGCCGTGTGCCACCGCCGAAGGACGCATGATAGGTGTCGTGATTAAAGATAACCAAATCCCCCGGATTCGTTTCCAACGCAATGCTGCCGGGAAATTCCTGTGGTGGAACACCGAACAGTTCTTCGGATTGGTTCGGATTTATCTTTTCCGCTCTCACAAAATGTTCCGGACGCTGGCTGCCGGGGATCACTCGCAGACAGCCGGTGTCGGCTGTCAGTGAATCGAGATAGAATGCGATCTTACAGGAAAAGAGTTGTCCCCAATTACCATCTGGGTGCCAACCCGTATCGCCCGCATAATAATTACCGTCACCGCTGGCGTAGTTGAAATCCTCACCCAAAACCCCACCTGCAACACCTAGAACACGCGGATCATCTAGCAGTGAACAAAGCCTTGGACGATGCTCGATAGGTCCCCCGAACATGGTTCGCTTTGAGCCATCGTGTGCTTTACCTTCGCCGAAGTTTTGGATGGAGAAGTCAAATTCTTCGATGATCCAAGCGACCTCGTCGGACGAGAAGAGGTTGGGAAATGCTAGATAGCCAAAGGTGTTGAAAAAATCGATCTGTTGTTCGGTGAGTTTCATAGAATCCCTCCAGATTAGATGAAATCGACTGGTTTATGCGCGCTTTCCTTGTTCTGGAAAAGGTCTGCGAATATCGTAACGTCCCTCTGTCAACTCAGGGAAAACACCCTCCTCCATCAGCAGTTCAAGCGGCGATTCGCTGGTTTCGAGCGGCATCGTGACCACATTTTTGATCCGTAACGACTCGTAGATTGCCATCATGATTTCCATCGTATACCGTGCCTGTCGTCCCGTGCTTCGATGTCCATCAATTTTTCCCTCCATCCAATCAATTAGTTCTTGGTACTGATCGATCGGCTCCGGGCGCGGTTGAATTTCCTGCCAACCGCTCGCTTGATTGTTCTGAAGCAGTACAGTCCCATCCTCTCCCATTTTGATTTGTCCATCTGTGCCGGAGACTATCGCCGCCGAGATTGTGGGTTCGGGTAGGTCGCTTTCGTAGATACCGCGTGCACCGCCTTCAAAGCAGATCAACCCCATACACAAATCTTCACATCGTGTGCGACGTTCCCATCGGTTAGTGGTACGAGAAACTTGACCAATCACCCAGAGCGTTTCCGGGTCCGACAGATGGTATCGCATCCCGTCGATGGCATGTGTGCCGATATTGAGCAAACCTGCATTCGGCTTCGACCTCCGATGGAGCAGCGTCGGTTGTCCGATAGCACCGTCTTGGACAAGCCTCCGAATCTCGGTATTTGCTGGGTTGAAACGTCCGTTATGTCCGATGACTAACTTAGCACCATGCTCATCACATGCTGCAATCATAGCGTCTACTTCCCCTAGGGCAGCCGCCATCGGTTTTTCGCCAATGATGCCTTTGACTCCCGCCTTTGCCGCAGCAATCGTAATCTCAGCGCGGACTCCCTGCCACGTCGTGATGCTTACAATATCGAGCGCTTCCTTTTCTAACATCTGGTTGTAGTCAGTATACACAGCGGGAATAGAGAACTCATCGGAAAGGCGTTTCGCCGATTCCGTGTTCACATCCATTACCGCAACCAATTCGGTTGCGGGATTTTGGGTGTAAGCGTTCGAGTGAGCGCGTCCCATCCCACCGCAGCCAATAATACCAGTACGATAAGCTTTAGCCATTGGTTCTCCTCATTTTTCAGCGATTGTTTGTTAGGATTTGCCTAAAAAAATATGTACTTTCTCTATCCAGATGGCGGATACCATCCTTCCAAAGACTAGTCAGTCTATCCAAAACGGCTAAGTCGGAATTTGTCGATCGGATAATCCGTTTTGCCGTCAGCGGCGAGTTCAGCGAGGATCTTACCGACGATGGTTGAAAACTTAAAGCCGTGTCCTGAGAATCCTGCCCCGACAAAGATGTTTGAATTCAGCGGATGATGCCCGATGAGAAAATCGTGGTCAGGCGTGAGCGTATACATACAGGTCGAACCTTCGACGAAGGAAGGGTTGACTCCGGGCATAATTGTTTTGAGCCACTGTTCCAGCGCATTTTGTACGTCCAAGTCTAGCCCCCGATCAACCGTTTCAGGAGTGGTCACGGGTCCATGCCCGTCATCAGCTACCTTGATTCCGGGACCGTAGTGGGGAAAGCCGTAGTAGTGCAGGTCGTAGTCTGCGTAGACGGGCAGGCGGTCTGGTTGGTACAACGCTGCTCCGTCCTGCGGTTGGAAATAAAATTTCTGCTGCCGTGTTACCTGAAGTGGCAGCGAGAGGTTTTTGAGCAGCTGCGAAGCCCACGGTCCGGGGGCAACGATAAGCCTTTTGCAACGATAACTGCCTGCCGACGTTTCAACTTCAGGGCATTCTTTGGTGATGTCAATGCGGTGGACGCTCACTCCGTTGTGAACTGTTGCCCCGAAACGCTCGGCTTGTGATACATGCGTCCGAACACAACGGCTTGCGTTAAGGAAACCTGAGTCCGGTGTGTAGCAGGCAACGGTGTCTGCCGGGAGTTGAAGTGCTGGAAATCGGGCGGCAACTTCTTCAGCTGTCAACACCTCGTGTACCGTTTTCGTTTCCTGCATGACGTGAATATTTTCATCCAATCGTTCGTTCCCCGGTTTGGCAAAGGCTAACATACCATTAGGCGTAAGCAGTTGTTCACCGGAAAGCGTCTCTAATTCCTGCCATAACGGAAGGGCGGCTTTCACTAAGGTTACGTATACGGCGTCGTTATAGAAGACTCGGAATGCCCTTGAATGACCGTGAGAACTGCCGTGTGTATGACCGACGGGGTATTGCTCTATGCCAACCGGTGCAGCACCTTGACGGGCGAGGTGATATAGGGCAGCACTCCCCATCGCGCCCAACCCGACAACCAAGATTTCCGCGTCTTGATGCATTTTATTCGCCCTTCCTTTCCTAACCCGGTCTACTGACCGATTTAATCAGTGCCGTAGACGCGCATCGCATTTTCTCCGAGGATCATCACCTGTTCATCGGGTGAGAGCGACTGTGTGTGTAGTTTTGCTAGCTTTACCAGTTGTGGATAGTTTAAGTGACGCAGCAGTCCCGGCAGATCCGTTCCCCATAAGATTTTCGATGGGCCGATGCGTTCAAGCGCGAGATGGAGATACCGCTCCGCGGTTGGATAAGGAAAATCCTCATCCGGCAGATAGGCTGGCAAAGCGGCGGTATCAAACCACACATTGGGCAGCTGACCGAGGTCGATCTGCTCCTGCCATAAGTCCCAGCGTGCCACATCCGTTTCTGCCGACGGATTTGGCTGCCCCAGATGCGCGATAACGATCCGCAGATCCGGATGTCCCTGTGCAATAGCACGTACAGCACCGGTCTGATAAGAACGGCTGCCTATAGCCCCTAAATCGAGGGTCAGCACCAATCCACGACGTTCAAGTTTGTCCCAGAGCCAAGCGATGTTGGGCATATCGAGTCTAGCATTGGGGTGTAAGCCACACAGTCCCGTCGCCTCAGAGCATTCTAGTTTGACCACCCGAAAGCCCGAAGACGCTATGAGGATCTCAAATTCTTGGCGGTTGTTTGTCTCCCATGGATCGAAATACGCTGCGCCGACGAGGCGATCCGGATAGCGGTTCAGTGCCTCAAGAACATACAAATTACATTCCCCATAAAACGGTCCTTGGAGTAACACTGCTTTGGCAACACCTGCCCAATCCATATTTGCCAGAAGCATTTCAGGCGTGAATACGGTTTTTTCGTTATACGGTGGCAACAGTTGGGTTTCCTCATCACCGACAGCAATACGACCATAACCCGGTCCGCGGGTGGGCCCCCTACCTGTCACGCCGCGGACTTCCGGGAATATGTGGGAATGTGCATCAATAATCATGGGCAAGCCTATCCTCACTTTTATTCCAGATTGGCGTGTCTCGTAAACATCAACTCCGTCGTTTTCCCCGTTTTCTCCATCAGCAGGAGGACGATCGCATCCAATGTCAGCAGGAGGCTCTGTTCAAACAGAGATCCCATTGGCTGCACTGAACGGAAACCGAGTTTTCTGTCAATCTTTGGTGAAGGGGCAGGTATGGTGAGAACCACTGCTGCCAGTTTGCCAATTGGTGAGTTTTCATCAATGGTGATGAGGCAGATGGTTGCACCGATTGCATCGGCTTTGTTGGCACCGACCACCAAGCTACTGGTTGAACCCGAACCAGAGCCAATCAGTAGCACATCTTTCTCTGTGATGCTAGGGGTTACGGTCTCTCCTACGACATAAGCATCAAAGCCCATGTGCATCAAGCGCATGGCAAAACTTTTCATCGCCAAACCAGATCTGCCTGCACCAGCAACAAAGATTGTTTGGGCATCTATGATCGCATCAGCCAGTTTTTCCGCCGAATCGTTGCAGACATGCCCCACGGTTGTACCCAGTTCGTCAAGGATCTGGCTGATATATGCCTGTATATTCACCGATTTCCCTTCTTTAAGCCAGCAATTCTTTGATTTGGAGAGCCGCTTGACGGGGTTCTGGATGGTTTGTGATGAAACCGCCCACAATGACAACTGCCGGATGATAGGCAAGAATGTCTGGCAAGATCCCCGGATTTATCCCGCCCGCCACCGCCATCTGCGCCCGCTTCAGAGCGGATTGAACGAGTTGAATTTCTCGCAGGGGATCCATACCGTGGTCTTGGAGATCAAAGGCTGTATGGACGCAGCAGTAGTCTGGAGCAATGGCATCAATCTGATCTATGCGCGCTCGAACATCACTGACCGCTATCAGGTCTATCATTACTTTCTTACTGAGGGTACGGGCTTGGTTCACAGCGCGGCCAATCGTAACGTCATGCGCCACTCCAAGCACTGTCACAATATCTGCCCCCGCTTCAAATCCAATGCTTGCCTCAATATCGCCGGCATCCATGATTTTGAGATCCGCTAGCACCTCAAGCTGAGGATAGGCACTCTTGATCTCCGTAACAACCTTTACCCCTTCTTTCATGAGCAGAGGTGTGCCGACCTCGACAATATCCACGAGATCCCTAACTTTCTCAAGGATGCGTTTGGCTTCTTGACTGTTGCTTGAGTCCAAAGCGAGTTGCAATTTCATATTATCGTGCCTATTTCTTCAGTCTGTATACTACCCTCCGGCATTTTATCACGGATAGGGTCCACTGTCAAAGCAAGAAAGGCATAAAAAAAGCGCCTCGGTTGCCCGAGGCGCTCGCATCTTGAACGGATCGATTAAAATTGGCCTTCTGCCGGTGCCTTCCGCTTAGGTAAGATCACCCGATCGTCTTCTACCAGTCCACTCTTGATAGTGACGTCGGTCTCGTTCTGCTCGCCCGCCTCAATAGAAACTCGTTTTCCTTTTGAGGCATTGTTCCCTATTTCAATGCCGCCTGCTGAATCAAGCATGACGAACTTATCTTTCGTGATTTTAATATCTGTCGAAACCCCGTCCGCCTTCTGCTTACCATTCACAAGAAGTGTGAAGGTGCGCTCGCCATCACGCAAGCCTCGTTGTGAGCTATCAAGACTAATTGTCAATCGGTCTCCACTGATGCTAGTTACCTTTCCGTTGAAGCTCTTTCCGGTTAAAGTTTTGAGTTCAATTTCTTGGTCTGTTTTGAAAGCATCTACATCAGCACCGACTTTCGCCGTGGCGATTGCCGATGTTTCCTCTTGGATCGCATCTATCGGCAACATCAAGACATCTTTCTCCTCGTAGGTAATAACATCGACATCGGCACTCATGCCGGGACGCAGCTCAGAGGGTGAGCCGACCACCTCAACCATCACCTCGAAGGTGATAATGTTATCTCGTTCCTCGCCACTCGGAGAGATTTCGGCGACGCGACCCTCGTATATTTTGTCCTTATATGCGTCAGCTTTGATGTTTGCCTTCTGATTCATCCTGAGTCGTTCCATATCGACTTCGTTGATGTAGGTCTTGACCACCATTTTTGATAGATCTGCAATTGTCATCAACGGTGGACTCTGCGAGAATGCCGAGCGACCGGAGGTCACAATCTCCCCCTCTTCAATTTCGAGGAGGGTCACAGTGCCAGCCATCGGTGCCTTGATGGTTGTCCATTCCAAAAATTCCTCTTGGTTCTTCAGGCTACTCCGACGTCGCAGGAGATTCGCTTGCGCGCTCACTTCCCCTTGTTCAGTGACGGTTTTTTCGTTTTCGAGAGTATCTTCAATCTCTGCAAGGCGGGTTTGGGCAATTTGCAGTTGGAGGTTTTTCTCCTCCTCCGCCGCCTTTCGCATTTCATGGAGTTCCTTCAAATTCAGTTCTCGATACGTCTTGGTTAGTTTACGGTTTGCGATTGCACTTTTTCTTGTAGCGATAGTTTTATTTTGAGAATTGACAGTTTGCTGCTGAGACTCTAATCGCTTTTCAGCTGTCTTATATTGCGATTCTGCATTCGCATATCTCGATTCCGCCTCCTCCAGGGACCTCTTAGAAACCAGTTTCTTCTCAAACAGTTCCTTGTTCCGATTCCTTTCAGATAGGGCATTATCTCGCTCCACTTTGATGGACTCAAGTTCTGTTCCAAGCTCTGCGAGCCTTATTTCTGCCCGGTTGAGTTCGATCTTCGCCTGCTCCAGCGCAATGTTATCTTGATCCAACTGGTTCAGCGTCGTTTGGATGTCCGTTTCAGCCGAAGTAGTCTGTGTTTGTGAAGTTGCTAAGGTTGTCCTTAAATTCGATCTGACAATTTTGACATTATCCTCGGCTTGTTGGCGTGCGCTATCAAGCTCTTCGGTTTTCAACATAATGCTGAGTTCCGCTTGCCTGAGTTGTGCCCTAGCAGCATTGACATCGGCTTCAGCCTGGTTCTTTTCTTCGACGTACTGTTCCGGATCTATCTCCAGCAATATCTGGTCCTTCTCAACATAGTCCCCATTATTCACATACAGTTTAACGATTTCGCCCGCAACGTTTGCCTTAACTTCGACATCAATGAGTGCTTCGAGATTTCCTGTCGCGCTAATTAACTTCTGGAAATCTCCATTTCTGACCACTTCAATCCGTTTATCAGCTGCATCCTCTTTTTTCCCACGCCCTCTAATCCATTCGCACGACATGAGGGTTGTCGCTAAAATAAGGATCACAGCAGCTGCTATAATCTTTTTCACTATTTGATCACTCCTTTGTTGATAATTGAAGCCTAGTTTAACACCTTATGTAACCTTAACCACGAGTGTCTTTGAAAGTTTATCACCCAGTCGTTGTTTATTCTCTCCTAAGATGAAGACACAATCAATCACGCTAAGTATCGGCAGTGACAGATTGCGAAGAGCAGATTGCCACAAATTGCAAGGCAACCCACTCTGTGAGTCAACGACTTGTGCTTTCATGAGTCGTTTACCAAGGCTCCGTCCGTTTAGGGCATCTTGAAAAAGTAAATACAGTAACGCAATGGAGGCAGCAACCCAGAGCACAATATTGGTGCCTTCTAGACCGATGCGCGTCCAGGCACCAAACGGAATAGCGACGATGGCAGCGCAGACCAAGCTGTCCAGTAGCTGTCCCCAAAATCTTCCAGCAAGGGGGGCAAGTTTAAATTCTTCTCCGGCAATCTTGATGCCCTCATCTCCCGGCACCTCCCGCAACGCTTCTATCGGCATTAAAATTGCCGCTCTGTAGGCGGGATACAATCCGAAGATAACCCCAATGCTCACAGAGACACCCATGGCGATAATCATGGTAGAGTAGGAAATGACTGAGGGCCAATTGCTGCCTTCCCACACAAACTTGGCGATTAACATGGCACTACCTTTCCCTAGAAAAATACCGAGAATTGCGCCGAAGATACCGCCTGTTATGCTCAAGACCAACGCCTCGATCAGAAACTGCATCAAGATGTCGCGCCGCTTTGCCCCAAGTGCCTTGCGCAGACCGATCTCCTTTGTTCGTTCTGTGACTGAGACCAGCATGATATTCATGATACCGACTCCTGCCACAAAAAGCGCAATCAGCGCGATCCCGCCCATTAAATATTTCATCGTATTCCCGATTTTTTCGGCGGTTGCCAATTCCTCCTGTGCCGTCCAGTATTGATATTCCTCTCCAGAATTGTTGTGCATCCTTCCCAAGATGTGCTTCGCTTCTTCTTTCGCGATTTCAACCTCATCAAGACTTGCTGCCTCCACACGGATACGCTCGACCTCCTTCCGTCCGGTAAAGCGCTGCTGAAATGTTGTGAGGGGAATGATAAAACGTTCATCCCAGCCTTCGGTATCCATCGCATCGCCTTTTTCTTCCATCACACCGATCACCGTCAAGCGCACGTCATATCGGGGTCCCCAACTCGTTGTCCGTGTCGCCTTCATCTCTTTGCCGATTGGGTCCTCACCTTTGAAGACTTCATCATAGAGTTTATAGCCGATAACGGTAACCGTGCTCGCATTTTCAACCTCCTCTTCGGTGAAGAAGCGCCCCATGACTGGATGCCAATTGTGTGATTGATCGTATCCCCCAGTCCCTGCAATCACCCTAGAGTTCCTACTGGCTCCCTCATGATATACATTCCAGCCGGGCATGTCATCTTCACCGACCACATGAACAACACCCCTCCCTTTTTCCATGATTTCGTATATATCTTGGGTTTCTAGGTGTTCTGCACGGTTTCTACGCCAGCGTCTCAGGGTACGTCCCGCCCTTCTGCTGAATGTCCCCGATTGCCGATCCCAATCGTTCCGAGTAATCTCAATCATGGTCAATCCACCGGTACGTTCTATTTCACCTAATACCAATGCGCGTGAACCATCACCGACTGAAACCATACTCACCACCGCTCCAACACCGATGGCAATGCCCAAGATAGTCAATCCAGAACGCAGCGGATTGCGACGCAAGCTGGCAAGTCCAACCATAATACATTCGATGATATTCATGCGATTTTCTCCCTTGATTGATTCGTTCCGTTGTTCACCAGTTCGTTAATGCTTATCACAATCTTCCGTTCTGTATCCCCGTTTTTTAAGGCGGGGATACAGAACGGCAAACCCCTTGGTTAGTCAAAAAATCGTTGATCTTGCAGGTAGAAGATGGTATACTTCTTTTGCCTACGGGGCAGGAAGTTGCAACTTCGGCATCCTTGCTGTTGTTCCTGCCCATCCCTTGCAACGGGACAGCGTAGATGTAGGTAACCATAGACACTACAAAAAAACAGGACAGTTTTAGCGGATCGACTACCCTGAAATATGGGATATTCCCGTGAACGTCCAATGTGATTCCTGAATATGTTAGGACACGTATCGGTAACTTGTCGGTTTCAATGAGTTTCCGTAGAGAGCCAAATGGCCCGCTCCGCGGCCTTTGCAGGCTGTGTTGCCCCAACTCGATTGGGGAAGCCCTCCTAGAGAGAATGCAAGAGTACCCCATAGCATAAAGACGCTAAACCCTAAGAAACCCGGATGGGAATGCCTACAAAGGAATCCCCCTCCTTTAGGGCGGGGAGGGGTCAATTACTAACGTTTCTATTCTGTCCTCAACGCTTCGATGGGCGAAAGTTGTGCGGCTTTTACCGCAGGATAGACGCCGAAGACAATACCAATAAGTGCTGAAAAGACAACTGAAATAATCATCCATTGCGTGGAAACGATAGCGGGCCACTCCGGGACAACCTTAACAATGTTTACCGCAATATTTGCCATCCCGTGTCCAGCAGCAACACCCAATCCAATACCGATTACCCCACCGACACTGCACATCGTAATCGCTTCAATCAAAAATTGGAGGAGGATGTCCCGCCGTTTGGCACCAACTGCTTTGCGTAAGCCGATTTCTCGGGTCCGCTCCGTTACAGACACCAACATCATGTTCATGATGCCGATGCCACCCACAAGCAATGAAAATCCTGCGATGACACCGAGCACGATTTTGATAATCTTGCCAATTTTGAGCAGTTGCTCCATGCCCGCTCTCATCTCCCAGACATTAAAGAAATTATCCTGATTGCGATGCCGTTTCCGGATTACCGCTGTAACCTCTTCCTTGGCTTTTTCAACCAATTCCATGCTCTTTGCTTGGACGGAAATCATTGTGACTCGGTCATTACCCGTAAACCGCTCTTGAACCGTCGTCAGGGGGAGGAATACCCGGTCATCCAGATTCCACCCAAAACGAAGACTTCTCCCGCGCTGCGTCATCACGCCCACAACGGTAAATTGTTCCATACTTCTGTTCTGACTGCGTCGCCCCCCGCGGCGAAACCTGTTACCACCGCCGCGTGCGATTTTGATTGTTTTACCAACCGGATTTTGGTCCTGAAAGAGTTCGCTTGCCACTTCCGATCCAAGGACACAGACTTTGGTCCGATTGGCAACATCGTCCTCTGTGATAAAACGCCCGCTTGCAGACTCCCAGTCCATCCCAACTTGGTAGAAAGGTGTAATACCTTCATATCCCGTCCGCTTTTCGGCACCGCCTTCCGCTTGAACCAGAACCCCACGCCACCGAGGAACACGGGGAATGACTCCCTTGACGGAAGGACATTCGGCTTCAATCGCTAGCACATCTTCATACTCAAAATATTCGTTACTCCGATTCCGCACCCAACGATTTCCTTTACGGATATGGCCGCTCCGATACAGCGTGATCTGATTGGCACCGCCAATTTTTTGGGCATCCTGAAGCACAATTAGCTTTGCTCCATCGCCAATAGCAATCATCGCTAACACGGAGGCGATGCCAATGACAATCCCAAGCATCGTCAAGAGTGACCGCATCTTATTCGCGTGAATCGCTGCAAATCCGACTACAAATCCTTCACCAATTTTCATTTCTGCTCCTCCCCTATTTCTGCTAAATTCCGCTCTAATACTTGGACGAAACGGCATGAGATTGGTTTAGATGTTTGGTGATAGACAAACGACATCGGGCTCTGAAGTGTTTGGTGGATTAGATTGGTAGAAATTGTCTTGACAATTTGGACAATCACTGATAATATATACTTCCCAAATTTGGTTTACCCAAATTACCTATAAATTGCGAGGTTACTCAGAATGCCACTTATCTATCTTGAGGATATCTTGGAACAGGGCGGTAACAAGTATTTGGCTGTGAATATCGCAGCGAAACGAGCACGTGAAATCAATGCTGAAAATAGCCTGCCTATGTTGGTTGCTAATGCTGAAAAGCCTGTAACGGCTGCAATTGATGAACTTAAATTAGGACGGATCGCCCACGAGGAATCGGATAAACCGGAAGAACTCTTGGAAGAGTCTCCATTCGTTTCCGTAGATAGCGAGGAAGACGAGGAGGTAGAGACGTCGGAAGAATTGCAGCCAACCGAAGAAGTCTATGATGAGGACGATGTGACAGATCCGGATGAGGCGGAAGAAGGGCTGTAAGTTAATTATCCGGTGAAGTTGAAGGCTGTCACGCTGCGCGAAAGAATCTCTTAAAAAATAGTCACCGCTATGTTGGTTTCATGGGTTCACACGAGAATGAAGTGTTTCATTCTCGTGTGAACCCTTTTTTTATTCTCGAAGACGTTCTGCTTTGTTATTGATCCAAACCTGTAAACATGCTAAAATAGGAACGCATCATTTCAAAATTCAATTTTGGAGGGACAACATGGCACTAGGAGAGGGCGACTATAAATATGAATTAGTTGACGGATGGCCAAAACTGCCGGAGGGTTGGGTTTTCTCTATGGTATCGGATGCAGCAATCGATTCCAAGGGACGAATCTTTGCCTTTACCCGCGGTATACATCCGGTTGTTGTTTTTGACAAAGAGGGGAACTTCGTTACCTCGTGGGGATATGGAGATTTCGGTGTTTCTCCGCATCTGATAAGCCAATCACACGGAATCTTCATCGGTCCTGACGATGAAGTTTACCTGACCGATGCGTGGCAGCATATCGTGCGCCGTTACACGCTGCTCGGTGACTTCGAGCGCGAGTGGGGAACACGCGGGGTCGCTGGCGTGACATACCATAAACGCGAGTATAACATGCCCACCGGTGTGGCACTCGGTCCAGAAGGGGAGATCTACGTCTCGGATGGATACGGCAATCGCCTCGTTCATAAATATTCCAAAGAGGGTGAGCACCTTCTAGCATGGGGCGAAGCGGGCAGCGGTCCGGGTGAATTCGCAGTGGTCCATAATATCGGGTGTGATAAAACGGGGCGCGTCATCGTCTGTGACCGTGAGAACAATCGTATCCAGATCTTCGATCCCGATGGAAAACACATGGAAACATGGACGGATGTAGTTGCTCCCGGCGATGTGTGGATAACTGATGACAATATGATTTATGTGGTTGAGCAGGGGGCGGGCTCACGTGTCAGCGTCTGGACCCCGGAAGGAGAGCGGTTGAGTCGGTTCTCCGGTGCGGAAAACAACGGCATCATCCAGTCTGCACATGGACTTTGCGTTGATGACGAAGGCAGCATCTACGTTGCTGAAATCGGCGAGCCGGGTCGCGGACAGCGGTTTCAAAAGTTTGCCCGCGTCTAAGCAGATTTGCTGATGTTAAGAAACCGTAGGGGCGGGGTTATCCCGCCCTTACTCGCTTAGTCCGGTTGCACAGGTTGTGTCCGATCCTGTGGGATCAGTGGGCGGCTACCGCTAGGTGTTACAACGAACGATCTCTCAATGTGTAGCGACCCAACGCCCGGCATCGAAATCATCGCTTCCAGATTGAGAACCATATTCACCTCAAGCGGTAGATCTGATGGGACCTCCACGCAATCATCATGAATCCGCTGCCCATTATCTGCGACGATAATCGGGTAATCGCGGACTTCCAAACCCAACCCATGTCCATGAGGCGATGAGGCTGTGATGCCGTGTGCGTTGAGTGTTTTCCACATGGCAGCTTGGGCGGCAGACGCCTTTGCACCCGGCGTCATTGCTTCCACTCCTGCCTCAACGCATTCCCGCAACGCTCTATGCCTGTCAATCAGCGTCGCCGACGGTTCGCGCATAGTTAATGTTGTGCCGCTGTCGGAGAAACAACCTTCATAAATGCAGCCAAAGTCTACATAGAGTATGTCGTCGTCGGTCAAGATGTAGTTTGGCTCCGTGGCAAGCCCCAAACCGCGAACGCCAAACGCAAAGTGATCGAAATCTGCGCCATCCTTGGCGATCTGCTGCCGATAGTGTTGGACGACATCGGCGATTGGCTGCCCCGGTCGAGCGAGTGCGAGTGCTTCCATCGCTGCTGTCTCGCTGATTTCCGCTGAATGGATCAATCGTGACAGTTCATCTTCGGTCTTGACCATCCGAATGAGGCGGATAAGGTTTGAGCAATCCTTGATCTGTGCCTTTGGCAGCCTTGCCTTGATTGCTTCTTTTGCTCTTGGTGATAACCCCTCCATCTCGATTCCGATTCGAGCGTCAGTCAACCCTCGTGCTATGAGAACGCTCAAGAGCGCATCGATAGGTGTGGCGTTTTGCTGCGGTCTATGGAGTATATCAAAGATACGCTGCTCCGCATCGGACAACGCCGGCAGCGGCAGCGAATCATCCAACCCGTGGTCACCGAAGATATGCACGTCTCGCACCCACAAATCGGAGGCGTTCACTGCAAACGTCGGACTCGCCACAAGCGCGGGTTCCCCCTCTAATGGAAAGATTGCATAAGCGGCGGTCGGATCGCTATCGCTTGGTGCGCCCGGCACCATCATATACGCCTTGAACAGCGGATCAATCCAGCACCGATAATCCGAAAAATAGGTGATGTTGACCGGCGAAGCTGCTACCAAGACATCCACACCGCAGCGGCGCATATACTCCTGTGCGCGGGTTTTGTTGAAAAGCACAGTGTTGCTCCTTTGCCCTAACATCGGGTTTTGTTAGGGCGTGTTGACATTTGGCAGCACGTAGGTTGGGTTGAACGGGAACCGTGAAACCCAACACTTAATCTATAAACAACTTATCAAACTCTACTTTAGCCCTAAAACCCCGTCCTTTAGGTCGGGGGTACAGGGACGCTTTAGCACCGTTTTTCAAGGCTTTAGCCTTGATTCCAATGGTGAAATATGGTATAATTCTTTTGTCTACGGGACAGGGAATTACAGCTTCGGCACCCTTGCCGTTGTCCCTGTCCATCCTTTGTAATGGGCAGCGTAGATGTAGACAACTACAGACACTGCAAAAAAATAGGATTCTACTCGGATCGACTACCCTGAAAAATGGGATATTCCCGCATGAATCTGTTGTGAAGCAGGAAATACTTGCCACGTATCGGTAGCATCTTCGTTCAAGGTGTTTCCGTAGAGAGCTAAATGGCCTGCTCCGCCCCGTTTGTACGGTGTGTTGCCCCACCTGAGTGGGGAAGCTTCCCTAGAGGAAACGCAAGATGGCCCCATAGCAGAAGTTGAAGCTAAACTCTAAGAACGAGAACGTGGAATTGCAATGAGGTTCACTAGTGAACCTCCAAAAGAATCCCTGTTCTTTAGAGCGGGGAGGGGTCAAAGGTTGGATACCAACCTGTAGGGGTTGGGTTTCCCAACCCGCTGGGCGAGGGAACCTCGCCCCTACAATGGGATACTTATCGGCGAATTGCGAATACGCCTCACATCAGTGTCAACAGAACCTAGCATCTTTTAGAACCTCAAGCCTAGGCTCACACGATGTGCCCGTTGCAGATGCCCAAAATCAGCAAACGCATAATCAAGAGACAACATTGTTGCGGCAAAATTCATGTGGATCCCCAAGCCGAGCGTCAGTCCCTCTTCATCATCGCTGCTATCGGGACCCAAGCGCAATTTATAACCCCCACGAATCGCCGCCATCTTTCTGTACCAATATTCTAATCCGAGGTTTAATCGTTCACTGTTGTCGTTCGGATGGTTAGCGTCAAGTGCGACGGTGAGGAGGTTATCCCCACTATCAAGCAGATCGTAGGCGATGCCGAGCCGGAAATTGGACGGCAACGGAAACTCTACGGTTTCTAGTTCAGCCTTTCGCGTCGGATTCGTCGTATCCGGATACGGGCGATAGTCCGCATTTCTGGAATCCCCCGCTTCTTCAGCACCGGTCACAAGGTCAGGACCGCTGAAGCGCATCTCGGGACCGAAGTTCGAGAAACACATCCCGATGCGTAAACTTCTCCAACCTGTGTGGTATAAAGTCCCGACGTCAATAGCAACCCCTGTAGCACTTTCCCTATGGATCTGCTGATGGATGTATTTGGCGTTGATGCCGAAGGAGAGATTGGCCCCCGACTCTTTTTCGTAGAGTTGTCTGGAATAAGCCACCGACACCGCCGCATCCCATGCGGAGTACCACAGCCCCGTCCCGTCTGGCTTTGCAAGCGTTGTGATTTCCGTATCGGGAACGTTGAGGAATGTAACACTCGCGCCCAAGGTGCCTACCTTTTCCACCGGCGTGGCGAACGCGAGGTAGTTATATCGGGTATCAGCAAGCCATATTGTATGTGTGTCTGAAAAGCTGGTCTGTTTAAGTTGACTTAACCCGGCTGGGTTCCAGTAGATGCTGGTGGCATCGTTGGCAAGCCCGCCGAACGCACCGCCCAAGCTGTCCACCCGCGCCCCCGGTCCAATTTTCAGAAACTGTGCGCCAGCAGTCCCGACATTGGTAGTCGCATCACTTGGAACTGTCCATAAAAGCGTAACGATAACCAAGAAACTAGAAACTGTTGAGGCGAATCGCCACATTGCTTGATTCTTAAAAATAGTGTTGTGCATGTGCTTACCCTAGTTTATCCCCTTTTATCGAATGATCGCAAACCGACCGATCTTATTCCCGATAACATCATTGCTGTCATCACGTGCTTCAACGTGATAGATATAGACTCCACTCACAAGGGCTTGATTGTAGAGATTAAGAAGGTCAAATGTCTCTGTGCCACCCTTGTCACCCTGTGCCAAACGCTCATCTGCGTTGAACGGTGCGAAACTCTCGTGTTCGATCTCCCGCACCAATTCACCCACCAACGTATAAATCCGAATGGTACACCGCGGCGGCAGGTGCGTGAAGAAGATCTTGTCCGTTCCTTCAGCAGTCACAGCCCTATTCGTGATGAAGTAGGGATTTGGCACGACGCGGATACGTTCTAAATCTGCTTTGATGTCTTCAGGGGCGAGCGACGCGTCTTGTGTCGTCAACAGAAATTCATCGTCATCCCGCGGCGCACTGATACCCCCCATCTCAACCGTGAATACATCCCCAGCGGAGATTTCATGGTTGGGATCTTTTATGTAGACGTACGCCCCCCGAATGTAAATCCGAAAAAAGTCCGGTGTGGCTTCTCGGCTATATGTATCAACCCAACCTGCCCCTAGGATTGCGTATCCCTCGGCGCGTTGGTCGTTGAATGGAATCTCCTCGCCCGTATCTTCGTCCACCACTCTGACGTGTGTATCGTCAATGAATGTGATCGAGTACCTATGCGGGCGATAATACGTTGCCCAGAAGATATTGGGCCAAGTGTTCTCCCCGGCACCGGGAGATTGGATGTCCACCGTCCACCCCGGAACGGAGCCTGCGGTCAGTTCGACGTTGTTGATTGGGTTTTCGTCTGGACTCCCGTAAGTCACATCAACTCCCGTTATCTTTAGGATGATTCCATCAAACATCGGGGAGAGCACTTCAACAGCTTCGCCGTGTTCAGGGTCATACCAATCAAAAGGTTGCTGCTCCACCACCGTTTGATCTGTCCCCATGTTGATAATCTCATAGGAAGGTGGTTGATATCCGGGACCTGTGATAAACGCACCGGAGTCTATCTGTTTCGCACCCTGCCAGACGATTTTATATTGATCTCCCGTCACCTTGTTTGGTGCGAGTACCATCGGCTCAACGGTGACAACTCCTACTCCTTGACCCGCCACATCAGCAGTTGCCTCTCTATATCCAGCGGGCTGGGCGCGTGGGACAACGTGGAGCATCGTCTCAATCTGGCTACTCTCCATTGAGATAAGCCCAGCTTTCGGATTGCCCCTATCGAATGAGGTGACCGCATAGGTGTATTGAAGTCCGTTGGTCAATCCTTCGTCGGTGTAGAAATTCTTGATACCTGCATCTTCACCGAGTGCCTGCGAAGGTGTGGAAACAACGCGAAAAATATCGCCCGCCACAGGGGGACCTGAAGCACCGTCCGTAATTATTAGATACAAACCCCCGAAGTAGATTAACGCACCTGAGCGATAGGTCCCGTCGGGATAAGGTGCTCCTGTGTTCGGATCCATCACAACATATCCCTCACCGTTAGCTGGGAATTCGGGATTATGCGCCATAACCTCCCACAGCGTTGTATTAATTATCTCGAAGGTGGTACTGGAATCGAATTGGATTGCGTAGACAGCATTTTTGAAAAAGTCAGCAAAAAACGGTTCATCGCCCTCGCTTGCAATGGTAGCGTCTGACTGCTTACCGACATGCGCGACCGTGAAGAAATTACCGGTTGCACTCGGTTTGTCAAACTCCATTAGCATCGTCCAATCTTCCACAGGATTGCCAGTATCTGGATCATAGGAGGCATCTCGACGGTAGACTCTATAGCCCTCAAAAATTTTCTCCGGATCGGTGGGATCAACATATTCTTCGATGCTTTTACCTGCCCAACGTCCTTCACTTTCCCAGATGAGCGTCACCTGTCCATCGGCGGGATACGCGCTTACCAGCGGGGACGGCGGCGGGGCGGGTGCAACGTAGGCATCATCATACAACTTCTGCGCCCAGTCCGCAGCGGCTTGTAAACCGGCAAGTCCCTCACCGATAGCCACTGCTGTGACGAAGGTGAACTCCTGTCCGGGAGCGAGCGATTCCACAGGTCCGTAGGACTGAACAAAACGTTGGTCATCGTAGTTTGCGGGGAGTGGGTCAACACCGGGGACACTGATATAAGCGTACATCTCCGCATCGGTCGTTGGATCGGTATTTATCGTAATCCGTTTGTGCGCCGTAAAAGGGATTTTTGCCCCAGCATCCTGTGGGTTATCCCCCACATACGCATCCAATACCCGCAAACCGATGTACCCGGGAGCAGAAGCGTTGGAGAACCCGTAAGAGAGGTAACGGTTCGGGTGCGCTTCAGGGTTAAGAGCGTCAGGTGTCTCGTCCAACGCAATAAAGTCATCAGCCGAGTAGCTTGCTGTACCTGTCTCATTGCTCGATACATCTACGTCGTACCGGAACGCCATAAACACATCTTCAAGCATTTCACCGCCAACATTTTTGACCTTGTATTCTAGAATAAAAAAATCGTAGAGCGGTGCATAACTCCATTGAAAGCCGTTGACCTCAATTTCTAAGCCGAGGATCAATCCCTGATTCGCATCCGGGTTCGTATCGCTACATTTGAACATGATCGCTTGGCTTGTCGGCGTTCCTTTTGTAGTCATACCGGGCTTGTTAGAAATCACTTCAGGCACATCGTCGGTGGGCCAAATTTCGCTTGACCTGCCATCTGATGTGGAGACGCCAATCTCTCCACCTTTTTTGGCACCGATCCAGATATCTCCTTCATAGATGTAGGAATCGTTTGTGCCCGCGGGCCACCACCCTGAAGGATTTGCGGTTGGGTTGCTGGGGTAGCCGACGACTGCGGTGTTAAAGACCGCAGACGACAGATTGCCTACATCCAGTGCCTTCCAATCTACGGCAGCCATGACCGATAGTGTGGTGAGTGCAAAAATCACAGATAAGAGGGTGTATCGTAATAATTTCATAGTTGTCGTTTTACCTCATATATTGCGGATTTTGATGACAAAATGCTTCCAACGAAAAATGCTCCCGATGAACCCCAAAGATTTTTATAAAAAACGCTTGGGATTCATAAAGCAGTTCGTAATACATAAGACTGAACCAAAATATCCGCTGGAATTCCAAGGCCATTGTGCAATTTCCGGATCATGTCTAGAGACAAGCTGCGTTGCCGATTCAGAACTTCTGACACACAGGGACGCGAACCGAGATAGGGTTCAAGGTCGCGTTCAGATAACCCTTGATTCTCCATGTAGTGACGGATAGCCTCAATCGGATCTGGAGGTGGAATAGGATAATGTTCCTCTTCATAAGCCTCCACCAGTGTGACAAGCACATCAAGTTTATCTCCCTCCGGCGAACCGTAGCTTGAACCCCAGAGCTGTTCTATATCCTTCAGTGCAGTTTCATAGTCTGCTTCGGTTTTGATTGGTTTAATCTCCATAGCTATCACCTTAGACTGTAGCAACGTTAATTGTATCATAGGCTTGGTGTGTTCCGACAAATCGGATGTAAACAATGCCGTATTGATAATCAATTGCCGCTACCAAACGGTAGGAATTGCCCTTGATGTTGAATACTACGCGGTTATTTTCAACAAAACTGGCATTTCGGTAAGTAGCTTTTACATCAGATGGCGTTTTCCAATCGGCGCGTTTTACATTAGCATACCATGCTTGGAGAGACCGTTCGGCGTCAGAATGCTTCGCCCAAAATTCTCTCAAAGTTCTGCGCGATATAATTCTCATACCCATTTGTATGAGTTTCTTGATGGATACGCTCACCAAGCCAACTCACCTCGCTCATTTATAATGGCTGAAAGGCTACAATTACGGGTGTATCATCAGACATATCATGGGGCGTTTTCGAGAGTTCAATCTTACCGTTGTGATAAATGCCTGCAATAGTTGTAGACGTGGTCATCCCTCCTTACTCCTCTCTTTCAATACAGACCGTAAAGCTTCATTCACAGCTTCTTCATTGGGGAAAGCAGCGATAACATCAGGTGCAAGACGGACAATGTTTGTACTGGCAGCATATTGCTCTGCATATTTCCCACGAATCCCATTTTTCAGGGATGTGTCGTCGTACTCGGGACGCAATTCGTCATTAGGTGTGGTTATGTCAGTCATTTTCGTAGTGTTTAGCGAGATTACTGGCTGCTTTGTTAGACTGCCATTCAAATTCCATGTTGTCAATACGGTATAATTCTACTAACAGAAAGAAGAAGAACAAATTAGATCCAATTGTAGTTTACTTTGCCAAACATCTGAAGATGTTTTCGCTATCAGCAGATGGTTTTATCTATCTTTACCGCAAGTTGCTAGTTATGTGCAACGCAGTAAAAGTCAAACCCCGATATCTGTAGGTCGGGCATCTTGCCCGACTGATAGCCCCAGCGGGGCGATAGGTGTATAGAAAACAGGATAAAACCAACTCTAAAGCCCCAGCGGGGCGAAAGGTGTATCAATAAACCGATATTGATGTCAAAAGGGTTTCAATGAATATAGACTATTGCTCAACAACCCTAAAAATTGTACTAACTTTAGTGAATGTTAGCATGACCGTTAAAACCGCTAGTATATGGAACATAGAACGAATTCTCATTTTTTTCCTGCTATGAATAGGCATGTGCGCTTACCGGTTTTCCTGCTGGGCGATCCACGCTAGACAACCAATTACCGGTAACGCGCATCCGGCGACAACCCCTGCTGCTGCCCAGTCTGTTTGAAGCTCTCGCATCTTCCTCTGGTAGGCATCAGTATAAAATTCAACATATTCAGGTGATTTCCCAATGAGACGTCCAGCCGGTACATGTACTGGAGAGTTATAAATCGCGATCATTAAGGCTATGATACCCGCTGCGGCACCAACAACAAACCCACCTATATTGTTCTCACCAAGACCAACTCCATCACCTATGATGCCACCAGCGATCCCTCCGCCGACACCGCCAATATAAGCGATACCCAGTCCCACACTGAACCATAAAAAGTCATCGATATCGTTACTCGCATCCCGTTCTGCAGTTGCTTCTATCTCAAGAATTGTGGGTTTTCTATCTTGTTCTGCAGCGGCTTCGGAAACCTCGGTCTGCACGGATTTCTGTTGAGCGAGGGTAGCGAACGGCATACTGAATGTTAGCACGACCGTTAAAACCGCTAATATATGGAACATAGAACGAATTCTCATTTTTTTCTCTTTTTCGTATAGATCTTGCTATCGGTGCCAGCGGTATTAAAGACCGCAGATGACAGATTGCCTACATCCAGTGCCTTCCAAGCCATAGCAGCCATCACCGGCAGAATTATTATAACCAGTGACCCAGATATGAGGGATACTAGTAGAGGGGGTACTGCGCCGGTTTTGTGTGTTTCATTTTTCCTCCTAAAAATCGAGGTAGAGAATCCAATCCCCCTGACCTGACACAGGGAGTTGGGCGTTCTTTCTATACACCTTTCACATTACTTATGCTTCGTCAATGCCACGTTCTCATATATCAATAGCATTGGTTGGCAAAAAGGCTACAATGATAGGTGTACCTTCATATATATCATTAGATGTTTCCGAGAGTTGTAAGCATGGTTAGTCGTACGGATCGTCTTCCGGCGGCGGATTGAGAAACTGGATTAGTAGACAGCCAAATATTGGTACCCCGCATCCGGTGGCAGCCCCCGCTGCTGCCCATTTTGTTTTAAGCGATCGCATTTTCCTCTGGTAGGCGTCGGTGTAAAATTCAACATATTCGGGTGATTTCCCAGTGAGACGTCCAGCCGGCATATGTGCTGGAGAGGCATAAATCGAAATGATTGAGAGTAAGACACCCATTGTGGCACCAGCAAGAAATCCATTTGCCTGCTCCGGAGTGGGACCGGTAGAGAAATATGAAGAACGAATTTTTGTGCTTTCATTTATGATGCAACCAGCAAACCCTCCGCCGACACCGCCAGCATAAGCCATACCCAGCCCCGCACCGAACCATCCCCATCTATTGATGTCATTACTCGCATCCTGTTCTGCAGCTGCCTTTATCTCAAGAATCATGGCATTTTTATCTTGTTCCGCAGCGGCTTCGGAAACCTCTGTCTGCACGGATTTCTGTTGAGCGAGGGCGGCGAACGGCATACCGAATATTAGCACGACCATTAAAACAGCTAATATATGGAACATAGAACGAATTCTCATTTTTTCTCTTTCTCATGGCGGATTTATAGTAGATTTCAGAATTAGTTAGACATTGTGGACGAGCGAGGTCAGCAACCTTGTGCACAGAGTTACGGCACACGGAGTGTGCCTACTACTTTTAATGTCTCTTTATTTTTAGAATCCACTATAGTAATTGCTGAAGTTACTTTGAAGTTTTTTGGCATGTCTGTTTATCAGTCTGGATGTCCCCCCGGATTGAGAGTCATCAATAGACAAACAATCGCCGGTGGTGTGCATCCAGTGGCAGCCCCCGCTGCTGCCCATTTTGTTTTAAGCGATCGCATTTTCTTCTGATAGGCATCGGTGTACAATTCAACATATTCGAGTGATTTCCCGGTGAGACGCCTAGCCGGCACATGCACTGGAGAGGTATAAATCGAAATGATTGGGAGTAAGACACCTGTTGTGGCACCAATAAAAGATCCAAATGCCTCGCTCGGATTGGGGCAAGACCGTAATTGAGGTATGCAGGAACAATGTCGTGAGTTTCACCTATGAGGCAACCAGCGAGCCCTCCGACGCCACCGCCAACATAAGCAATACCCAGCCCCGCAGTGAACCATGCAAATCTATTGATATCGCTACTCGCGTCCCGTTCTGCAGCTGCTTTTATCTCAAGAATCACGGAAATCTCAGTCTGCACAGATTTCTGTTGAGCGAGGATGGTAAGTGGCATGCTGAAGGTTAACGCAACCATTAAAACAGCTGATATATGGAACATAGAACGATTTTTCATTTTTTTATATAGATCTTGATGTCCACGACAGCGATCCCTCCTAGTGTGCCCAAGCTTATTTGATGTCAGAAAGCATGTACCCCTAAGTGACAGATCTAAACAGATTCTAAAATCGGAACAAGCAAAAATCACCGGGAATATAACTCCTAAAATGAAGAAATGTCAAAACATGGAAAATAAATTACCATTTGAACTCCTTGACTGCTACGGATTTCGGAATTTCAAACTGAAAAATCGGATTTGGTGGTTGCACGTTGAGTTGTGGATTGCTGTAGACGATTTGCTCATATTCTAGAACTTCAAGTTTGGGATTATATAGTTTGTAGACGACTTCCATCGGGATAGCGCTATCGCCGAGTTTAGTGTGGTTACGATAAAGTGATTTTGCAGTGAGATCGTCGTTGGGTGTCTGGGCTTCAGTAGAGATGAGTAGACCATCGCGGCTTCCCAGAATAATGGTGCCCAGTTTATCTTTCGCTTTTTCAGGTGGTGTCCAATGGGTGTAGAGCACATCGTCTGTTATCTCATGTTTGTTGAGGGAATACCCGAGAGCGGTTAAACCATACTCTACTTGTGTTGACTGGATGATGGATTCAACAAACGGGAGTGGAATTCGTCCGTCGGCGATGAAGCGGTACGCCCGATTTTTGACGGGGTAATAGATTTCCATCACTTTATCCTTTACCAGCATTATCTGCAAAATCGGTTCTTGGACTTGAACGACAACCCGCGCCGCTTCTGCGTCGTAGTGGAGGGTGCCTGTTGTGTGCTCCGTTTTGCCGTTTTCGGTTAATTCGCGCGTAAAGTCTAGGGAGAGGGTTTTTAGTGGCGCGGCGTGGACCGCGTGGCATAGGAGCAATGTAAGTAAAAATACAGTGAGGAATTGGAAGTTTTTAGACATCTTTTTCCTAATAAGTGGTGTGGTGCCGATGTCACCTTCATAAAAAAGTAAGAGTTACGCAGTTGAACGCTCGAAGCCTTATCGTTCAGTGCTTCAGCAACAGACAACAGAACGTCCATTTGCCCGATGAATCGGGCAATTACAATAAGTTCTTAGATTCGTAGTGGAGCGATTTATCGCCCCGATCAAGATCGGGATTGAATTACGCTACTACAAGTTGAAGTGCGTAAATCCTAATAATTTCAAATTCATCGGCTGATCCGCTTAAAAATCCAGACTCACACCAATCATAACAAGGCGTGGCGAATTCCACGAGAGCGGATCCGAATGCTTTTTATCGTTGAGCGGGAGACCGTATCGGTCGTATGTCACCGGATCAATCAGATCGTATAGATTTCTCGTGTTGAAGATGTTCCGAATATCCGCAAAGAGCGTATACGTCAACTCACCAATTCTGCTTCGCTTGCTAAGGAGTGCGTCAAGGTTGTAAGTTGGCGGGTAACGCTTTGAGTTCACGTCAGGCTTAATCGGCGCGCTCGGATTTGGCGTGTAGGGCAAGCCACTCGCGTACCTGCCAACTAGGTTGATAGAGGCATCAAGGGGCAATTGAATATCCAACGTTCCAGAGACAACGTGCCGCTGATCCCAGTCTAGAGGATGGCTTTCAGTCACTTCAGGTTGTGCCCGATAATAGGTCAGGTAGCCCAGATTTCGACTGGAGCCTTTCCCCTTTGCGACGGAATAGGTATAACTGAGCATCCCAGAAACTGGACTATTCCCCGTGCGCCACTTGCGAACCGTCAACTCAAAACCTTGAACCCGTCCATAGATGTCATTGATGAAATAGCTGTAATCGTTGGTGATGTCAACATGCACGCTACTCACAAGTTTGTCGATATCCTTGGTAAACCCAGTGAGATCAACCGTTAAGTCGTCGGTGAATTGCTGTGCCACTCCGACCTCATAAGCGATAGTTTTCTCCGGCTCTAGGTCAGGATTCCCTTTTCTGCGGATTGCACCCCGCATATCAAAGTTGAGATTTTCGTAGAGATCATCGCCCCGCGGAATCTGGTAGTAATGTCCATACGTGAAGTGCAGCTTCGCCCGATCCGTTACCGGGAACGAAATGCCGAGGCGTGGGGAAAGCATCTGTTTGGCAGAAGCATCAACCGGATCCTTGATAATGGGCAGTCCAACTGTGTAGACGCTTTTATCCAGCTTGATGGTTCCATCAGGATTGAGTTCAAGCGGATCCAACGGATCGGTGGGTGAGACCCCGTCTGGATTGTACAGATCATACCGTAACCCTGCATTGACAATCATCCCTGCATACTCCATCTTGTCTTGTAGGTATGCGCTCAGGGAACTAGGTGCTACATCATAGTACTCCATGTAGAGGTTTGAGCTTCCCCAATTGGTCGTACCAAGATTATAGATATCTTGTGCCGTGAAGCCGACACCTGTCTGGATCTGGTGATTTTCCGTGACTTGGCTGGCAAAATCCGCTTTCAGTATTGATGTCGTCGAATTGCGGTCAGTCCAAGAATTGTCGTCGCCTGCAATGTAGTAGGTTGTGTCGTTGTACGCTTGTTGGGTTGGGTTTCTAATTCTTCCTTCTGCTTGGTTCTCTTCAAACGATTTTTCAGGATCCCAAGCATTTTCATCAAACGTTTTATTTAATGGATCCCACACTTTCTCCGGTTGATGACTCTCAAAAGAGCGATGGAATTGCCCAAGCGTCAACGTGTAGAAGGTGCCAGAGTTGAGGTTATGTGAGAGTTGCACGGAAAGGCCCCGTCCATCCCTGTTCCCGACCGGAATCGCGCTGGGCAAGAAGCGCAGGCTACCGCCATAGGAGGTAGATTCCCGCTGATCGAAAAGCCCACTTGCCGTAAGTTTGAGTTGGGGTGTCACCTCAAACTTGAGTTTGCCCTGAAAGGTGTATCCCGTTGTATCATCGTTGGGGAGATAACTTTCGTCTTGTCGTAATTGGCTGGCGACCGAGAAGGTCAACCGGTTGCCCCATATTGGACCGCTGAGCGCGAATTCCCCTATATGGCTCGGACGCAAATCATAGTTTTTCGTATTGTTGAACAACCCGCTGTATTGGTTCAGATCCACAACGTAGCCATCTAACAGCGTCACCTGTTTCTTCTCATAGTTAATAATGGTGCCATCGGTGTCTTTGTAGGGTTGGCGTGCCATAATGACTTCACCCGCGGCATTCACCTTGGGTTCGCCTGTACTGGGATCGATAACGGGAAGCAGCGGGTTTTTTGTCCTGTCCGTATACACGCCGGGGACAATCTCCGTGAAAACGACCTGTGCATCGCCCTCTCGATTTGCCAACTCTCCAACCGTAGCAGCTTCCCCTCGATAGGGGGTTTGATAATCGTAAGGTTTACCGAGGAAGATTCCCCGGAAAGGTTCAAGTGCCACCGGTTGGAAACCGTTATCTGGATCGAACCAAGGACCGTATAACGGGTCACCGTGGTGCGTCTCCCACTGCCCAACTCGATACCGGATCCGACCAGAAAACTTTTGAGTGCCAGCTTTCGTGATGAGATTAATCACACCGGATTGTGCATCGCCGTGTTCCGCATTGAATCCACCTGTGATGACTTCCATCTGTTCAAGGGCGTTGGTGCTGACCTGCACGCCCAAGCCTCTGCCAATCGGATCATTAATTGGGAGACCGTCAATCAAATATTTAATCTCCATCGAACGACCGCCGCGAATATGGAGTGCGCCGGATGCGTTATTCACCGCCACACCCGCCTGCGTTTGGAGAATCCCATTCACAGTATCACGGGGCATGGCGGCGATATCCTCCGCTTCAATAATCCGTGTTGTTTGGGTAACGTCCCGCTTAATCAGCGGTTTGACAGCCCTTACCGTAACCTCTTCAAGCGTGACAACATCGGAAGTCTTTAGGGAAAAGTTTAAAGTTGTGGTAAGCCCGGCGAACACCTTCGCGCCCGCCACAGTCTCCGTGCCGTAGCCAGCAAGTTCTGTCTTCACATCATAATTCCCCGGTGGGATATTGATGAGGACATAATAGCCCGTGTCGTTTGTGGTTGTGGTGCTGCTTGTCCCCACAATTGTTACTGTGACATCCGCCAGCGGTGCTTTCGTCGCCTCGGCGGTGACTACACCTGAAATCTTCCCGGTGATGGCAGCGGAAGCGTCCCGGATGCCAACCAACGCTACGAAAGCCATAATGAGCAGGAAGTAGGGATAGGCACTTATACCTGTCCTAATTCTATCAACCTTGTAATACGGTAAATCATGTTCTCTTTTCATTTTTATCCTCACTTTTGTAAACTACTCAAGGCTAGGTATTTCCTCTTCTAACGGTTCAATTGAAAGCTGCCATCCAAGCGCATTCAGAATGGTTCCGAGCGTGTCGAGCGTTGGTGTGTTGTCGCTTGATAGCATTTTCGACACAGTTTGCGGTGCCGTATGGATTCGACTGGCCAGTTCGTGAATCCCGCCCTGCGCTTCAACAACGGTCTGGAGTGCCAACATAAATGCAGCAATATCACCGTCAACTTGGTACTCTTCTAGTGCAACTTGAAGGTAGCTAATTGCCTTCTCCCGGTCCGCAAACTTTTCAATTAGGTATTTGCGCCATGTTCTCATTTCTCTCATCGTTGTGCCTCCTTGTATTCCAACCAATAGGTTTTTGCGCGTTCAATGTCCCGTGTCTGCGATGACTTGTCACCACCACAAAGCAGAAGGAGAACCGTGTTATTTATTTCACCAAAATAGACTCGATAACCGGCACCGAAGTGGAGACGTAGTTCAAAAACACCCTCACCAACAGATTTGTGATCGCCAAAATTGCCTTCTTCGAGTCGGTCAACTCGTCTTTGAATTCGGTTTTGTGTCCTTTGATCGCTGATTGATTCTAACCATTCGGTGAAAGGTTCCCGCCCGTTTTGAGTCCGGTAGATTTGTAGTTCTCGCGGGTGTGCGGTAAGCATAGATGAGTTCCCGTTGTTGCCTGAAACGGCTGGTTATGCCCTAGGTATTTGATTAAAAGCATCCTTTATTGTGAATAAGGATTGAGTCTACATACTCTTTGGGCTGCGGGATGTTCATCTCAAGTCCTAACCCCCTTTGATCCCCCTTGTCGAGGGGACAACATCTTTTGTATATTTGCTCATTTTCTTGCTATTTCACCTAATTATACTTTGACCTATGCGTACCCGTCAAACAATCTACTTATTTTTTTTGAATTCATCAGCCGCGCGACGGCTCTGTCATCGTCTTTCTAAGTTCTTGATGTAATCCAGCGAGATGGGTGTCATTTTCCATCACCTGCTCCAAGTGCACCATCCGCTCGGGTCCTGCGGTGCGGATCATCGCTTCGCCGAGGATGTGATCGATCCAGAACCGTGCCTCTTTACCGAACATGTCACGCAATTCCCCAAGTCGCCCCTCGGGGTAACGACAGCAGAAGTTCATTGTGTACATCCGTCGTCGCTCAGAACCGCCAAACGCAGCGTGCTTGAGATTTTGGTTGAAGACCACAATATCACCGGGATTCGTCTCCAGAATGAGTGCCGGGACTTCAGGACCAGACATCCCCCAGATCTGTCCGCTCTCACGGATATCGCGTTCAATCGTGTCGGCATAAGGCTCACCAACGCGGTGGCTGCCGGGGATCACACGAAGTGCGCCCGTATCACGGGTGAGCGAATCGAGGTAGAAAGCGATCTTGATGTCCATCAGCCGGTTTCCGTCGTAACCGTCGGAGTGCCAACGGGTGTCCGCGGCGTAGAGATTCCCGTCGCCGCTTGTATAGTTAAAGTCATCACCACAAATACTAGCAGCGATGTCGTGGATGCGCGGATCGTCCAGTAGGGAACTGAGGTACTCGCTGAGATCCGGGAACGGGCAGATGCAAGAACGATTCACCCCGTCGTGCAACGCGCCGTTGTGTCCGCCACCGTGGGCAGCCCAGATAGCTTCAAACTCGTCGATAATCTTATCAGCGCAGTCAGCCAACAATCCCGGAAAGGACAGGAAACCAAACGTATCAAAGGCTGCCATCTGTTGGTCGTTGAGTCGTGTTGATCCCATTGTCGAGTCTCCAATCTCTATTGGCTCATGTTAAGAAATAGCGCAGAGAAACCGTAGGGGCGGGGTAACCCCGCCCGTGCTTACCAAAAACTCGGTTACTCCTCGCGTTTTGTACTTTCTTTTTCTATAAGCCCCGTAGGTCGGACTTCCTAGCCCGGCTGCATCAATGAACCCATGAACTAATGGTTTTCACATTTTACGCTTTTTTTACTGCCATTGGAAATTTAGACCACTGCCTAAACCAAGATTGTGATACAATAACAATCCGATTAAAAGGAAAATCCGATGGCAAAACGAAGAAGATTTACCCCCCCAGTTGAGCGAACTGTGTCGCTTGAACATTGTTTGGATCTAAAGCGATTTTATGAGTTTTTAACATGGGATTGTTTTTCTGTCTTTCGATTCCTATGTCGTAGGGTGTGGGAGACACCGCCAAGCGACGGTGCGACATTCTCCCACTGAAAGACAAGACAGTTATACCATTTTTTCACGCAAAAACACAACAAAAATTAACCCTTGGGACCCAAGCATAAAGGCTTGGGCTTGCCTAAATGACTGCCATCAACCACGTGACGGTTCTGCCATCGTCTTTCTGAGTTCCCGGTGTAATTCAGCGAGATGGGTGTCATTTTCCATCACTTGTTCCAAGTGTACCATTCGCTCGGGTCCTGCGGTGCGAATCATCGCTTCGCCGTGGATGCGATCAATCCAAAACCGCGCCTCGTTGCCCAGTTTATCACGCAACTCCCCAAGTCTTTCTTCGGGGTAGCGGCGGCAGAAGTTCATCGTGTACATCCGTCGCTGCTCAGAACCGCCAAACGCAGCGTGCTTGAGGTTGTGGTTGAAGACGACAATATCGCCGGGATTCGTTTCCAAAATAAGTGCCGGGACTTCAGGACCGGACATCCCCCAGATCTGTCCACTCTCACGGATATCGCGTTCAATGGTGTCGGCATAAGTCTCACCAACGCGGTGGCTGCCGGGAATGATACGGAGTGCGCCGGTGTCGCGGGTCAGTGGATCGAGGTAGAAAGCGATCTTGATACTCATAGGCCTGTTGCTGTCGTAGCCATCGGAGTGCCAACGGGTGTCACCGGCGTAGAAATTGCCGTCGCCGCTTGTATAGTTAAAGTCATCACCGCAGATGCTAGCAGCAATGTCGTGGATACGCGGGTCATCCAGTATGGAACTGAGGTACTCGCTTAAATCCGGGAACGGGAAGATGCAAGAACGATTTACTCCGTCGTGCAGTGCACCATGGTGTCCGCCACCGTGGGCAGCCCAGATGACTTCAAACTCGTCGATAATCTTATCAGCGCAGTCAGCCAACAATCCCGGAAAGGATAGGAAGCCAAACGTATCAAAGAATGCCATCTGCTGGTCGTTGAGTCGTGTTGATGTCATTGTCGAGTCTCCAATTTAGTGGATGCAGCGTCCGTTCAACGTTCTGCGTTTCTTCAATCGCGTGACCGTCGAGGAATTGTTAAAAATCTATACGGTAGCGACGCTTAATCCGATCGCTCTTTTGGTATAGATGATAGAATTTCCGGGGAACCTCCACGGTTTCAACAAACCTGGCTCCCACAATTTCGCACGTTCTCCTCGAAGCTATATTGTCGGGATTACACGTAATCCAGATCGGATTAATCCCATGACAGCGTGCGAGAGGCAATATGAGTTGGCAGCTTCTCGCGGCGTATTGATTCCCTCTGTACGCTGGCGTAACATTGTAACCGATATGTCCTGCGTATTTTTCGAGGTTCTCATCGTTCCCAATCCTCAACGAGATATTCCCCATATTCGTATTTTGACCGACAGGTCTCATTGCAAACTCATAAGCAGGGACATATCCCCTTGAGGAATCCGCGAGATGCTTTTCAACCAAAATGAGCTCCAGATCGTCATCGACTAATCGTCCGGGAGGTAAGAATCTAAAGGCATTGTCATCATTCATTGTAGACTGCCTATTACGCTATTACACCTGTAGCGGAATCTCCTCGTCTTCTCGCAATACGCCGAACAACTCCAGTCATCACTTTAATACCCAAAATTAGTGACTTCTCTGCTACCTGCAGGTTTCACATTTTACCTCTTATCAGAATATTCCGTTCTAAAACCCCGTCTTTCAAGGCGGGGATACAGAACGGCAAAAACTGTTAGTTAGTCAAAAACGGTTGAAATTGCAGGTAAAATATGGTATACTTATCTTGTCTTTCGTGGGAGTTTCTCACCCCTATCGCACGATAGGGGCTCCCACATCCCGTGAGAAGGACATGAAAGACGGAAAGACAATCCACAATGAAAACCTACAAGTTCAAGTTGTATTCCAATCATGGCAACGATGAATTGCACAAGACGATAGATGGACACGCCCATGTGTGGAATCACTGCGTTTCGCTTCAGCGTCGGTACTATTCCATCTATGGCACCTCTATCAGCAAGTTTCGGTTGATAAATCATATATCTAAACTCAAACGTACCCAACGCTTTGCCCATTGGAATCAACTTCCAAGCCAAGCAATTCAAGACGTGGCCTCCCGTATCGACAAAGGGTACAAGGCAATGTTTGAAGCCCGTGCTAAAGGCAAGCCGTGGGGTAGACCTCGTTTTAAGCCTCGACGCAAATACAAGTCATTCACACTGCTTCAAGCGGGTTGGGAATTGCTTAACAGTAACAAGATTCGTATTGGCAAGTGTGTCTACCAATACTTTAAGTCCCGTGATATATTTGGCAATCCGAAACGTTGCACAATCAAACGGGACAGTATCGGCGATATATATGTCTGTGTCCTGACCGACTATGAAGATAGAGACCTCAATCGAGTCATGACGGGTAAAATCGCAGGCTTCGATTTTGGTCTGAAGCGGTATCTCACCGGGTCAAATGGACATGATATAGAATCGCCACAGTTTTTCAAACGCAGTATCAACGCTGTCAAACGTGCCAATCGTAACCATTCTCGAAAGAAGAGACGGAGTCGTAATAGAGAACGGGCTCGATTGGACTTAGCACGGAAGCACCGCAAAATAGCGAGCCAACGAGAGGATTTCCACTGGAAACTTGCACACCAACTCACCGATGAATACGATGAGATACGACTTGAGGATTTGAACCTTAAAGGCATGAAAGCCCTTTGGGGACGCAAAGTCAGTGATTTAGGCTTTGCCGATTTTGTCAAAAAGTTGGTGTATGTTGCACAAAAGAAGGGTGTTAAAATCACGTTCATTGATAAGTGGTATCCTTCCAGTAAAACCTGCTCAGTTTGCGGTGTTGTCAATGAAGCGTTGAACTTGCGTGATAGAAACTGGCGTTGTAACGATTGTGGTACGGTGCATGACCGAGACCGTAACGCTGCAATTAACATCTTTCGGGTTGGGGCATCAACCCTTGAAGGAGAGGTTGTAAGCCCATCTTCGGATGGCTAACCTTGTTGATAGCACAATTCACGCGCCTGAAGGACAAAAGAATCCCCCTCCTTTAGGGCGGGGAGTATGTCAAGAATCTCCTTCTCCCACGAGCTCCTCGCCCATACGCTTCAGCCCGGCAGTCAGTCCACCATCAACGATGAGGTTTGTCCCTGTGACGAAAGATGCCTGATCAGACGCCAAGAAAAGGGCAGCGGCAGCGATTTCTTCGGGTTTGCCAACCCGCTTGAGCGGATACCATTTCGACAGGCGGTTAAAGAGGTCCGGATCTTTTTCAAGCACCGCCTGCCACGCAGGTGTTTGAATTGACCCCGGGCAGATTGAATTGGCGCGGACGCCATGTTCTCCGTAACGGACAGCGATGTTTTGCGTCAGCGAAATAACCCCCGCTTTGGCAGCACTGTACGCCTCCTCGCCGAGTCCGAGTAGCCCGTTCACGGATGCAATGTTGACAATCGTCCCATTGCCCTGATCAATCATGTGCGGCAATACAGTTTTACAACAGAGGAAAGCACTTGACAAGCAGCCGCTGATATTTCTATTCCACAGTTCCTCGTCAATGGCGAGAATGTCGTCTCCATCACAGAAGTAGGCATTGTTCACCAAAATATCAACGCCACCGTATGCATCAACCGTCTGAGAAACCAACGCTTCGACCTCAGCAGCGACCGTCACATCGGTATGCACAAATTGACCAGTCCCACCCTCTCCTTCAATTGCCGCAACGGTTTCCATTCCGGCGGCGTCGTTGATATCCGCCACTACGATGCGGGCTCCTTCGGCGGCGAATCGGCAAGCAGTCGCACGACCTATACCCGATCCAGCCCCTGTTATAATCGCTGTTCGATTGACCAATTGCACAGTTTCTGCTCCTTCCTACTGTAGTATAGTTGAGCACGGCTGAACGTGAAATCTTACAACCCTTCCTGCTCGCTGAGTCGCTGCAACAGTTTGCAATAGGCTTTCTGCCCCTGTTCAAAGCTGCTAATCCGGAAAAATTCGTCCGGAGCGTGCGCATTTTCATCCTCTAAAGCGAAAGCGAAGGTCACTGTATAGACACCTAATTTGTCTAGGAGCAGACGGCATACCGGAAGGGTGCCACCGAGTCGGGTGAAGTACGGCGTTTTTCCGTACACCTCTTCGAGCACAGCGTAGGCAGCCTGATTCCCCGGATGATCATCGGGTATTCGATATGCCGGGGAGGGTGCAGCCTTTGGAGAGGTTGCTATCTCTACCCCCGGAGGAGTATGTTTTTCGATATGTGTACCGAGTTGTTCCAAGATTTTATTCGGATTCTGGTCGGGTACAAGGCGGCAGGTGATTTTGGCGTGGGTTTCACTTGGAATAACAGTTTTGCTGCCCTCCCCTTGGAAACCACCCCAGATTCCATTCAACTCAAGTGTCGGGCGAACCCATGCCCGTTCAAGTGCTGTATAACCGGGCTCGCCAAAGAGGTGATTCACGCCGAGTTGTTCCTTATACTCTATCTCGTCGTGACCGATAGCGGCAATCTGATCTCGATCCGCAGCGGAGAGTGGGAGGACATCGTCGTAGAAGCCCTCAACCAAGACATCGCCCGCTGGACTGCGCATAGAATCCAAGAGACGCACCAAGGCGTGGATCGGGTTTTGGACGGTGCCGCCATAGATGCCGGAGTGCAGATCTACATTGGGACCCTTCACATCAATCTGTAGCGCACACAGTCCTTTGAACCCAACAAGCAGTGAGGGTTGGTCTTCGCGCCACTGTAATCCATCGGCACTGACCACCAGATCGCAAGCCAGCAATTCTTGATGGGTATCTATAAAGTTTGGGAGATGGCCGCTACCGATCTCCTCCTCACCCTCAAATAAGAATTTCAGGTTGACCGGCAAGCTTCCCTCTGTCTTGAGCATCGCCTCAGTGGCGAGGATAGGGATAAGCATGTTTCCTTTGTCATCTGAGGCACCGCGGGCGTACACCTTCCCATCTCGTACAACTGGTTCAAAGGGTGGGTTAGACCAAAGGTCAACCGGATCAACCGGCTGCGTATCAAAGTGTCCATAGATCAAGATAGTCGGCTTGTCGGGGGCGTGCAGCCATCCGCCGTAGACCACCGGAGGCCCACTGGTTGGTAGGATACGTACCTCCTCAATATCGGCGGCGTTCATACGGCCTGCAACCCATTCGGCGGCTCGTTGAATATCACCGGCGTGCTCGGATAGTGCAGAGATACTTGGAATACGGATAAAGTCTAGCATTTCGTCCAAGAAACGAGATTTGTTGTTTTCCAGATAGTTTTCCCAATTCGCCATAGATTTTTCTATTTCTCCCTTTTTTCTGTGGTTCATGTTAAGAAATTGTGCAACAGTAATCGTAGGTGCTCCGTTCCGAGAGTTTTTAACTTGCATCTCCCGATGCCGTTCCGCCTGTCCCGATGCAATCGGGGAGCATTCCGATCTACCGGAACTCGTCAAGGATTCTCGGCTACGCTGGAACCGATTTATCGGGGGGCGGGGTCTCCCCGCCCGAACATTTCCGGTTTTGGGCAGGCTGTAGGGGCAACCCCCCGATGGATCGGGATTTCGCTACCCTCAACTTGTGGTTGCCCGTCTTTAACCTTTCTTTTTTTTATTTGACGAAGGTGCCAGATGAAACTGAATGACTGGAATCGGCAAACTATCAATAATACACAGTTTCTCCGATGCCGCTTCAATGTCTGACAAGAGCATCTGTCGAATCCGATTGATGATTGTCCCCAAATTGCGTCTTCGCCGGTTGAGTCGGGTCTGACAAGGCAGTATAGGGAACAGATGGGGGTGCTGGCTAAAGTCGGATAGCAGTTGTGTTTCGATGTCCCACCCCTTACATTCGGCAACCAATATCATAGTGATTAACTCACTATCGCTACATGGGGGAGGGGGGCCTGGGCGTCGGAGTAATGGTTCGAGTTTTATCAGAATGTCATCAACAATGACATAAGTCCATAGACAGAGGTCATCAAAATCGGTTATCATAAGGTTATCCTCCAGTTTTAGATGGATTGTCAAGTTCATCTATAGTAACAGACTGGAGGACTTTTTAGCTTCCCTTTTTTTTAGTTCCCATAAAAAAAGGGAAGCTAACTAGCATAAGGCCCTATTTGTGTAGATTCGCGTTAATTCGCGGATGTTTTAATACTTAGCACCTTCAGCGACAAGGGTCAGTTCCTCTTTGCCGTCGAGTCCGGCGGCGACTGGAAAAGACTTCCGCTCCGGCGTTCCGTTGCGTGGTACATAACGGACTTGCGGCGAAAAGTATGCGTAAAGTGCGGTGTTCCTTGGATTCGGCGATCGATTCGGTCCGGAACCGTGTGCCATGAGGCTGTGAAAAAACAGCGCACTCCCCGCAGACAAGGGAACATCGGTCTGCTCTGAGAAATTGCGATCTTCGTGGTCTGTCAAGGATTCATCCTGCTTACGAGCGATATGTCCCCAAGATTGAAGTCCCCATTTGTGGCTCTGTGGGATTACCTTAAAGCATCCGTTTTCAGGCGTAGCGTCGTTGAGTGCAATGCTCACTGTTACCAGCATCGGCGGCTCCATGGGCCAATACGCCGAATCTTGGTGGATGCCGTGTGCGGAACCGTGGAACGCCGGCTTGAACATTAAGGTGCTTCTGAACAGCAGCAGATCGTGACCAATGAGGTTTTGCACAATTTGGGTCAGCTTCGGATGGACTGAAAGCCGCCGAAATACCTCCGAATATTGACGGGTGTTTTCAGCCTTTCTTAGTACCGGCAGCCTATCGTCCGCAATATCGCGGGATGCTAACGCCTGCGACTCATCTTTCGCGTAAGGCTCGCGTTGAAAGTGACCGCCTTCGCCCTTCGCCTCAAGTTCAGCAGCAAATTTGTGCAGACGCAGAATTTCCGTCTGACATTCCGCCAATTCTTGGGGTGATAGCAGGTTCTCTACTATGAGGTAGCCCTCTTCTTCAAAGAAGGTTTTCTGTTCTTGCAGGGTCATGTCAATCTCCTTGACCGTTTGAGGTTCATTATCGGCGGTGTGATGCACCACCTACAATCTCGGCAAGTCGTTTCACAAGGTGCGCGTTAAAATTGTAGGGAGTACCGTATCCGTGTGCCTCTTGGAATTTTCGACAGATGAACAGATGGCAGCCATCGCAATCGGCTTCGATGAGTAGTGGATGTCCGGCTGAATCGCGTAAGAAGTCAACAACACCAATCTCAAACCCGATCAGATCCGCCAAACGCAGGCCGAGCGATACGATCTCCTCATCAAGGGTTTGTAAAAATTCGTAACGCGCTCCCGTTGCAACGTTGATAATTGACTTTTCAGGTGTATCAACGCCCTCCTTCACGCGCATTGTACCCATAACGATGCTACCCCCGACGACATACATGCGATAGACGCGGTCGTTGATTTGTGCTGTCGTGCCGATGAACCGTTGCACATAGTAAGGTGGTGCAAGCACGAGCGTCTGATCGAGGAGGCGGTTGCGTTCCCCAAAAGCAATCTGATAGGTCTGATCTCGTCTCCGTGTCGTTACCACTCCTCCCTCACGCCGTAAGATCCGATGCCCCACACCGCCACATGAGTTTGTCGATTTCAATAGAGCGATCCCGTAACGATCCAATATCTCCACCACAGCATCGGGTGTCTGAGAGATGACCGTTTCAGGTGTTGGTAGGTTGTTTTCGACCATGAGTCGAGAGGTCGCTATTTTATCAATGGCGATCTCCTGCGCTCGTATCGAATTAAGAACCAACCGTTCTGCTTCAAGTCGTTTCAGCGTTTCCTGTTCGTCGCAGGGTAGCACATAAACCAGATCTACATCCGTCTGATTGAGCGTTGCCGTTGTCAGTCTATAACTCTGTCCGCCGATAAGTCTGATCTCATGCTCAAGCCCCCGAACCAGATCTTCTAATAAAAACCAGTAAGCGGGTTCGTAGAGCAATCCAATTTTCATAACGAATCTAGCGCACGTTTTTGGAGTTCAGCAAACTTCTCAGCACACGCAGCGCGCGCTGCCTGCAACCCCTCCAAATCGCGCTTGCCGGTCTTCAGGAAGTCAAGCACATAGCCTTCGGCTTCCATATATTCAGCGCACAGACGGGCAACGCTGCCGGCAATATGATTCGGAATCGTTGTCACACCGTTGCAATCCCCATGTATCAAGTCCCCAGGATACACCGTGATCCCGCCGACATGCACCGGGACGTTTATGTCGGTAATTTGATGGTAGCCGTGAGAGCAGATAGTCCCGTCCGTGAAGGCGGGGAAATTGATCTCCCTTACTTGGTCCAAATCTCGTCCGGTGCCACTCGTGATGAGCCCTGCGCAACCGAAGGTCTGGTAGGTCATGCACATCACTTCGCCGAATGTCGCCGCAGCAGACGGAACATCGAGATCTTGGAACACAACAACGCGGGGTTCAGGAATTGAATCCAACTGTGCAAGCTGTCCCTCCATACCGGCGTAGGTATCTCCTTCACGCGGCGGATTGCCAGTACAGAGCGTCGCTGTTGTCGCATAGCCCACCATCGGTGGCATTTCTGGAAAGCAGGCTTGGATGCGGGCATCCATATAGCCGGTGTTTCGTGGACGCACGTCGAACAGTTCGATAACGTTACAAATTGTGGGCGTATCTGCGACCTTGAGAAGTTCTAACTCTTCAGATGAAATTGTTTGGACTGGATTCATAGCTTTCCCCCCTTAGGGCTATTGTTAAAATACGGAGTACAAATTCCATCGGAATTTGCGGAAACTGATTATAACACGATTTAATTGCGAAGGTATATATTTTTTTATGATTTGGTGGTTTACGGCTTGATTCGACCGAAAAAAATGAACTAATGAACCAATGAACAAATGGTTTTCACGAATCACGTTTCACGCCCTTAGAGCCTGTTTTAAAAGTCATTTGAGACGGTTTCGCATCAAGTAAATGGAAGCGATGTACACCATAGCCTCAGCGGTCTCAGCCGAGCGTTCATAGTCCAAAGTCAATCGGCGAAACCAACCGAACCAAGAAAAGGTGCGTTCCACAATCCAGCGAAAGGGGACTACCACAAATCCCAATCGACCCAAAGATGGAGCGATGTCCAATTGACACTGATGCGTCAAATATAACCAGTCGCCTAATTCGCCACGATACCCAGCATCCGCACAGACCCACTGAATCGTTATGTGCCAACTAAAGACCTCTTTTAGTAACTCTATTGCTACCTTGTTATCACTAACATTGGCGTCAGTGACCTTCACCCCTAATGGAATACCAATCGCATCAGTGACTATATGGCGTTTACGCCCTTTGACTTTCTTATGTGCATCAAAGCCTCTACTGTTTGCCAGTTCGGTCGTCTTGACCGATTGGCTGTCAATGATAGCTACGGTCGGTGATGGCTCTTTACCCACATCACAACGAGTTTGCTCGTGAAGGGCTTGATGAATCATAACCCATGTGCCTTTGATTTTCCACTTTCTAAAATGGGAATAGACTGTTTGCCACGGTGGCAGCTGATGAGGCAGCATTCGCCACTGACACCCTGACTTGACTATATAAAAAATAGCGTTGATAATTGAGCGCATCTCCCACTTGAGAGGTCTACCTAATGGTGAAGGTTTTGGCAGATAGGGTAACAGTTTTTCCCATTGGGCATCGGTTAAATCCGTGGGATAGGTTGTTGGAGTCATGTTTATGCCTTTCATTGGGTCAGGATTTTACTGCTCCAATGATTAAACGTAAACATTAACTCTTAGGTAGTGTCTTTCTTTTTAAAACAGGTTCTTAGCATTTTGCACTTTCTTTTTATATGAACCTATATTTCTATCTCTCAAAGGGGTGAAACGTTTGTTTCTTTTAGAAACATCTGTTTCTTCCGCCCCGGACCTTGAGTTTGAAGGGGTTTGCGAGGTATTTGCCTCAAAATTGGCTTTCCATCCGTTTCACCCCTTTTAATCCTTTCCCCGGTTCCGTTCCATACAACTGATGGCATCTACATAGGGTCAACGTAACTCTGTGGAACGCACAAAGGAGGCAACGAGGAAGCGAGACAGAGCCGTTTCTCGCGTACTTATCTCCAATGCGGCACGGGACTAAAAAGCCTCACACATTTTGGCAGACATTTTGCATATAACGTAACAGATGCAATTGAGAAAAATAGATTGAAAAACAGAAACAGGAAGGAGAAACCATGTTAAGTCCAGCCATTCAGGAAGCATTGAACAAACAGATTAACCATGAATTTTACTCCTCCTACTTTTATCTTTCGGTGTCAGGCTATTTTGAGTCGCTTAATTTGCAAGGTTTCTCGCATTGGATGCGGTTGCAAAGTCAGGAAGAGAGAGAACACGGGATGGGGTTGTTAGACCATCTCCACGATAGGAACGGACATGCGACCTTTGAAGCGATTGCTCAACCGCCTACAGAATTTCAGTCCCCGGTAGAAGCCTTCCAGCAGGCTTTGCAGCATGAGGACTATGTAACGCAGGCTATCAATCGGTTCTACGAGTTGGCGCTGCAAGAGAAGGACTACGCAATGCAGGTAGAGTTACAGTGGTTTATTTCAGAGCAGGTCGAAGAGGAAAAGCAAGCCCGTCAGGTACTGGATCAGTTGAAAATGCTTGGCGATCAGGGGACAGCTTTGTATCTATTAGACAAGGAGTTAGGCGAACGCGAGAGCGACGACTAAACGTGATTTTGTTTTTTTGAAGATAGGCCTTACGCAGTTGAACAATCGCAGTTTTGCAGTTCAGCAATTTATCGCCAGGGAACATACTCCTCGACACCCAATGAATCGGGAGATTATAATCTGAAGTGTGCTAAGTCGTAGATAGTTGAGGGGTGCTCATAAATCCCATTATCGAACTATCGTCATCAGATGTGTAACATTTCTCAGTGGGTTGCCCCAAATAGAATTGACCAACATAGCCATTTGAAGCAAGACCACTCCGAGCATCAAAAAGGTAGAGACATTATCTTTTCGACTCACCGGTAGTTGCTTGTGATTGGTGTGTGTCGATAACAGTTGACTCAGCAGCGCAAAGATAGGTTCAATAGCGACCTTGCGGTTGTGTTGATAGTGTCGCAACTGCGCGGATTGATTCACAGATTCAACATAATGCACGGCTCTATCACTTTTGGCACCTATCACCGGTGTCAGTAGCAACAGACCCTCTTTTGCCAATTGCTCAGTTCGGTTCAAGTCGGTGTAGCCGGCATCAGCCACGATATACCCGATATTTCTTTCAAGCAGTTTGTCGGTCGAGTCCTGCTTTTTCGCTCACACAAGCGGTGTCAACCAGACCCATGCGGGGTACGCCTTCTGGAGAAACAGTTAGATGAAGTCCATACCCGTAAACCCAGCCATGGTAATGGCTCTTTGACCAACTTGCGTCTGTGTCAAGCGCGTGTAGACCCGCTGGAATGTGATTGGCATTTCTGTCTTTCTGATGCCAGACTGCGCCTTTTGCCTTAAACAGGCTTTTGTCTTGATAAACCACCTCTGTAGATGAACTGCCAATCAAAGGCATACCCACATCACCAAGATATACGATCAACGCCTCTAACAAGTCAGCCAATTGTTTGTACCGTCGCGATAACGTTGCTCGAGACGGAACTTTTTCCAGTTTGAAATGACACAGCCACTGTGGGTGGGTTTTGAGCCATCTATGTTGTGCCTTGAATGAATAGATGCCCTTGAGCGTCAATATAGCCAATAGGACAATCAGGCTCTCGTCTGCATATGACTTAGGGCGTCCGTAAGTCTTAGGCAGCGCTGCATCGACAGAGGCGGTGAAATCTTCAAGACGCTCAAACAAGAATGTGATATAATACGCTCGGTCAGGATAACCCATGTTATAATCCTCTCTTTCTGGGAAGTTAGATTAGATTATAACCGTTATCCTGACTTAATTCTACTTATGAGCACCCCTCAGATAGTTGTTTTGCACCTTCTTTTAACATGATCCACATTTTTTACCGTACGTAAGGAGATGTTACAATGAAGACGAAAGTTGTTCTCGCTGCTTTATTATTCTGCTTGGCGGTAAGCTCCCCAACAGGATTTTGTATTATTTTGTCAGGTGACTATACGCTCGTCAACCAAACCAAAAAGGCGGTTCTGATTGTCGCAGGCAGAGTTTCAGATATCCAATACGTTCAACCCGACAACGGTAATATCTACACCGATGTCACCATCGCCTTATCTAAAACCCTTAAAGGTCAACCTAATATCAATGAAAATACCGTTCGATTCAGAATTGAAGGCGGTATAGGGATTCATCCAGTAAATGGAAAAATGGTGCGTTCGTCTGTTTCAGATGTTCCAACTTTTAAGGTGGGCGAGGAATTGATTATTTTTCTCCAAAGGCGCACATGGGGAGCTGGATGGTCGTTCTATGATGGGTTATACCCTTTAATACACTCACCATACCCGAAAATCAGTACACAGGAAGAAAATGGTGAAGAATATAAAGTCGCCCAATTTCACCTATCGCTTTTTCAGCAAAAATATCGCTTGGAACTCCCAGTGGAGGTGGCATTTCGACTTATCGAAAATGCGGTCAAGGCCCCAGAGGATGTCGCCCTTTTAGAGGAGGAGATTCGACCAATCAAAGATATTCAGAGGCCAGAGAATCAGGGGGAACAACAAGTAGAATCCCCAGAATTTCTTTCGATGCTGAAATCGAAATTAACAACAATTGAGACAAAAATTCAAGAAAGGGAGAACAGGAATGAGCGGTAAAAAACTGTGGATTTTACTCTTGGCTTTTTGGATTTGTTTCTTATTAACCGATAATGTGCATAGTCAATGTTCAAACCATTCCCCAACTAGAGTATAATGGTCCCCAATATTCGGGCCAGGAGTTAAGTAAGAAATTTGGTCTAACTCACCCGTATAAATGGAGGATTGAAAATGTCAACCAAACGGATTCGTCATACAGCGAGATTCAAGTTTACTATTGCCGTTGAAGCCATCCAGTCAGATAAAACTATCAACCAATTGGCAAGTGATCACCAGTTGCACCCGAGTCAAATCAGCCAATGGAAGAAACAGTTGCTTGAACAGGGTAGCGATATTTTCGCGACCACTCCCACCAAGGGACAGCGTGAGCAAAATGACAGAGGGTCCAGTCTGTATGAGCAAATTGGTCGGTTGAATATGGAACTGGACTGGTTGAAAAAAAAAGCTGCCTCAAACAGTACACCAGAGACGGTCACTCGTTGAACCCGACCACCCCCAATTGAGTATCCGTCGTCAGTGTGAGTTGCTTGGTTTTTCTCGGTCAACGCTTTACTATCAACCGGCTACAGAGTCAGCAGATAATCTGCATCTGATGCGGCAGATAGATCAGCAGTATATGCAAACACCGTTCTATGGGAGTCGTCGAATGACACACCATCTTAAGCACCGTGGCTACCATGTGAATCGCAAACGCCTCCAGCGGCTAATGCGTTTGATGGGCATAGAAGCGATTTATCCCAAACCCAAACGCTCAACCATCAACAGTGAGCATCGGATTTACCCATACCTATTACGGGACTATGAGGTGACCGCTGCCAATGAGGTCTGGTCGGCTGATATTACCTATATCCCGATGGATAAAGGGTTTATGTATCTGGTGGCGATACTCGACGGGTATAGTCGTTACGTCATCACTTGGAAGTTATCCAATAGTCTAGGGGGACCGTTCTGTCTCGACGCCTTGCATCACGCATTATGCAAAGCAACCCCTACCATCTTCAATACCGACCAAGGTGTCCAGTTTACTGCCAATGCGTTCACCGAGACGGTCGAAGCCGCTGGCAGTGCTATGAGTATCAACAGCGTCGGCAGAGCCATTGACAACATTTACATTGAGCGGTTTTGGCGAAGCGTCAAGTATGAAGATGTCTATCAGAAACTCTACCCAACGGCAAAAGCCTTGTTTGATGGATTAACTCATTACATCCGGTTCTATAATCACAAACGACCTCACCAGAGTCTCAATTACGCGACACCGGCTGAGGTTTATCGGAGCTAAAGGAGTACACAGCGACTCTCAATTATCTTACTTATTTTTCCAATATTTTGGACTCGACAATGGGTCCACTTTAGAGGATGGAAAAAACTTGGTTGAACATATGATTAAGGATCCACCACATAGGTGGATTGGTACAACAATGAGTTACTACGTGAACAACTCTACTTCTCTTTGGTATGCAGCAGATATAGCGGCAGCTAAAACCATGTGGAATAATTCATCCTATAAAGGAACTGCTACTGCTTTCCAGTTTGTTCATGCTGGTGGCACAACCAAATCTCCAGACCTTCCGGATTTAGTGAACGTTGTTGGATTTAAACAATTGGGTCCGGGGGTTGGTGCTCGAGCTCGTACATGGTTTGACTTAGGAAATAAAGAGATTTATGAAGCTGATATGATGATTAACTCACTTTCTTGGTCAAATATTCAGTCCCATGCCAACGCAGGTTCAACCGATTATTGCGTTAGAAGTTTCCTCGCTCACGAGTTTGGACATTGGTTAGGTTTAAGTCACTTGTATGATACTCAATCAGTTGAATACATACCTGATACAATGTTTTATGAGATAGAGAAAGGGGAACATAAAAAAGAAACCTTAGAATGTGATGATAAATGGGGGATTTGGTATACGTATGATTCGGGAAGTGTTCCGCCACCTAATGCACCCTCGGTACAGGATCTTTTACGACCACCTTTGGATGGTGCGCTACCTCCCATTGAAAAAGGAACCATCCCAACTATGACGGAATTGGTCGGAAATTATCCCAATCCTTTTAATCCAGAAACATGGATAGCATATATGCTAGCTCAAGAAAGTGCAGTGACCATTAGGATTTATGATACTAAGGGGCAGGTTATTCGCAGTATGCAGCTTGGCAAAAAGCCAGCGGGGGTGTATGTTGAAAAGGAATCTGCTGCTTACTGGGATGGCAAAACGGACATGGGAGAACAGGTATCGAGTGGTATGTACTTCTACTCCCTCATCACCGACTCATCAATTTATACCAAGGGAATGGTTATTCTGAAGTAGTCAAGACTTAGGCAGTTGAATGCTTAATGAATTGTGCTGCTACAATTTGAAGTGCGTAAGTCCTATAAGCTGGGAACTATCAGACAACACAGGGAGAATTATGGAGACTTTAACACAAGCTCTCAGTCAGGAAGCACTTCTTGGCACGAGAATTGGTGAAGTTTATAGAGCGGAGTCCTATGAGATTGAGGCGCAATTTGAGACATACGAACGACACAATGAGTGTACGCCTGTAGAGTCCAACCTCAATCCCGCTGTCCAACCGAGCTCTTTGCCTGTAACGGTCTATATGAAAAACATGGCAAAAGAACATATCCTCGTTGTTGATGATGAACAAAATATGCGTAACACCCTCACATTCATTCTGGAAACAGCAAGTTATCAGGTTACGACCGCAGCGGAGGGTCGAGCGGCTTTGGAGGGGATATTGGCGGCACGAGAGAGTGATCGTCCGGTAGATCTGCTCATCACGGATATTCGACTACCCGGCTTAACTGGACTTCAATTGATTGATGAACTGAATTACCTGAAAATAAAAATCCCTGTTTTGGTCATCACTGCGTATGGGGACCGGTCGCTGCTCCTTGAACTGATGCGCACCGGTTGTGCGGACTACCTTGACAAACCCTTTGATTACAAAGAACTTGTCAGGCGTGTTGATTCACTCATGGAAAAAAGATGAACTCGGTGAGAGACATCAATAAAAATAAGGAGGAAATTGATATGCTTTGGGGTGAAGCGTCTTTAAGGCTAAAACTCAACGGTTTTGAGGATGGATTAAACCACACAATAGATCGACTAACCTATGAGATCCTTCAGGAGTATCGCGAAGGGGCTGATGCTGCACATCAGTTGATGGAACCCCCAATGTGGGGAACCTTTGATGATACAGGGATTCCATTCTTCAGTCCGGGGCATGAACCGGACGAAATTGCATAGATAAACGTGGCTTCAACGTCTACTGTCACTTTGAGGCAAAGATAGAGGGATTAAATAGTAACGTGGAACATCAGTATTAAAAGAAATGCAAGGTTTAATACAATCTAGATGCTGTATCTATTGCGTACCAACAATATATAAAGGAGGGAAATACCATGGCAGTCATTACCATTTCCAGAGAATACTACAGTCGCGGCACACAGATTGCCCGGCAAGTTGCCCAAGACTTGGGATATAGCTATTTTGATAAGGATATTCTTACCGAGGTGGCACGTGCCGCCAACACAACCGCCAAACAGATCAGCCACTATGACGAGAAATGCGAGAATGGGCTGAAGGGCTTCCTCAAGAAACTCTTTGTCCCGGAGTTCTCACGATACCTTGATTTTCCTTACTACTACTACCCATCCGAATTTCTGATGGATAGCTATCCTGTTGAGAGGGATACAGCCTTTGAGGAAGATCTGATTCCGACCGAGACGGAGGTATTGGGATTCTTCCAGCATGTCATCGAAAAGCTGTGGAAACTAGACAATGTTATCATTGTCGGACGTGGCGGCCAGATGATTCTCGCTGATAGACCAAATACACTTCACGTACGCTTCGTTGCACCTGTTGCAGACCGTATTGAACGGGTCATGGATGAACAAGGGATTGTTTATCCCTTAGCTGAGAGAGAGATTGAAGCTGTCGATAAACAACACGCTCAATATATCAGACATTGCTATGATGCCGATTGGGCGGAGGTAAAGCACTATGACCTCGTATTAAATACCGGATCAATGAGCGACGAACAGGCGGCAAAAATCATCATCGCCGCTATCCGTAGTCAGGAAGCTGAGGCGCAAAGTGGTAAAGGCGTGGAGACATGGAAGGAAACGAATCCAAGCGCACTTCCCTCTTTTATCTCCCACACTCCCCCGAGCATACTCCGGGATCATCCAAGACATTGGGGTTAACGGTGCGGGCTAATGCTTTAGTTAATCCTATTGGGGGGAGGTAACTATGGCAGCCTATCAAAACCTGTTCATGTTTGTCGCCGGTTTTACCCTCATCGCGTTGGCTTCAAAACAGATTGGACAGCTTTTCGCCAGATTTAAACTCCCCTTGATTAGCGGCTTTCTTCTTACCGGCATAATCGCAGGGCCCTTTATATTCGACTTCATTTCAGTAGAGGCGACCGAGCGGTTACGCTTTGTGGATGAACTCTCCTTGGCATTTATTGCCTTTGTCGCTGGAAGTGAACTGTACTTGAAGGAGCTGAGAAGCCGATTCAAGAGTATTAAATTGGTAAGTATTAGCATTGTCGCCAGCACCTTTATTCTGGGAAGTTTGACTGTTTTTGTGCTGGCTGACTTTATACCGTTTATGCGGGAACTTCCAGTTCCAAGCCGAATTGCCATCGCTATTCTCGCCGGTGCGATTTTAGTCGCGCGGTCTCCATCCTCCGCCGTTGCCATTATAAAGGAACTCCGTGCCAAGGGCCCGTTTACGCAAACGGTCATGGGCGTCACTGTCGTTATGGATGTCCTTGTCATTATCCTGTTCTCTGTCAATTCCTCTATCGCGGATGCACTCTTAACCGGTCTCCGGTTTAATCTGACTTTTATCATTTTGCTGTTTGTCGAGTTGACGGCGGCAGTGGCAAGTGGGTATGTCGTTGGAAAAATTTTACAACGAATTCTGTCAAGCCGAATCAATCATACCGTAAAGATAGGTGGCATCTTACTGACGGGCTATGCGGTGTTTGCCGTATTCGCCGGGATTCGCCATTTCACCCATGACAGGTTGCCCTTTGAAGTGTTTGTAGAGCCCTTACTCGTTTGTATGATTGGGAGTTTCTGGCTGATTAACAGAACCGACTTCCGCGATGAGTTCCTGAAAATACTCCACGAAGTTGGACCGCTGATTTATATTGCCTTTTTCACACTGACCGGTGCTTCACTCACTTTGGATATTTTGGCAGACATTTGGCCAATTACGTTACTGTTGGTTGCGGTCCGTTTGGGGGGAATATTCATCGGTTCTTTTACCGGCGGCGTGTTGGCTGGAGACCCGATGACCTACAACAAAGTCAGTTGGATGGCTTATATCACGCAGGCTGGCGTGGGATTGGGACTGGCTAAAGAGGTCGGAGGGACATTTCCGGCGTGGGGCCCGGCTTTCGCCACGCTGATGATTTCCATCATCGTGGTAAATCAGGTTGTCGGACCTGCCTTTTTTAAGGGGGCACTTGTTTGGCTAAAAGAGGCGCGCCCTCGTGCCAAGAAATCCGAGCCGGATCAGATACACAGTGCCATCATCTTTGGGGCTGACAGCCAATCACTGGCACTCGCTCGGCAGTTGCGAGCGCATAACTGGGAGGTAAAGGTCGCATACAGGCAAACGGGCGAGATAAAAAATGTGGCAAGTTCGTATTTTGACGTTCAGTCGATGCCCGGTTTTTCGTTGAACGAACTGCAAGCGTTTGGCGTAGGCGAAGCCGGTGCCGTTGTCACGATGCTTTCTGACGAAGATAATTACCGTATCTGTGAACTCGCCTATGAGCATTTTGGAACGGACAACCTCGTTGTGCGGTTGAACGATTTAGCCAATTATGATCGTTTCCGTGAACTGGGTGCCTTTACTGTCAGACCTTCTACCGCAATCATTAGTCTACTGGACCATTTCGTGCGGGCGCCATCATCAGTTTCACTGCTGCTTGGGATGGAAGAGAACCACGATATTATCGATTTGGAGGTTCGTAATCCCAATCTGGCGGGTATGGCGGTGCGAGATTTGCACTTGCCATCGGATGCATTAATCCTGTCAGTTCGCCGCGCTGGGCATATTATAATCACACACGGTTATACAGAGCTACAAATTGGTGATTGGGTGACGGTCGTTGGCTCACTAGATAGTCTGGAAGCGTTGGAGTTGCGATTTGATGAACACTTACCATCGTCCCGCACCACCTATCCCCTACGACGCGATTTGGCTCTCGAAAAGGATGCAGCAGGGTAAAACCTCATGAAGGAAAAGCTGAAAGTAAATCCGTCCAAGGTTTCGGTTTCGTTCTTTAAGCAACGTAACGGTGCGATTGGCGGCACCCGATATGTCGCTGGAGATTATCTGGGCAATCAACCACGCGCCATTGCCAATACCCAAGCAGGAAATCAGTCATCTCTCCAGCTATTGTAAAAACTCTATTGGATTTAGTATACGAACCAGTCATTATTGGTGCGTTTATCATCGCGGTGTGTATCGTTGGTAGTGTTTATGTTTTGAGTCAATGGTACTACGCGGATTTTGATCCTGAGCCGATTCCCACGGAAATTCCTGTATCAAAGTTGACAGAATCTCCCGCGCTGTTGGTTAGCATGGATCTTTCGAGGCTATCGTCTTCAGATGCCGAATCGGATTGGGAAGCTGCGACGGCGGCTAAACCCACCCAAACGGAATCGGAAACGGAGCCGTATGAACTCACACCGGAGGATGAGGCACTTCTCCTAGAGCATTTCGCCGAAACTTTGCCAGATCCTCCGCGTGAATCTCCACATGGGTTGGGTCCCTATCCCGATATTCCGCCGGATTATCCACGGCAAAACGTGTGGGAACGGCTTGAGCGATCGTATTACAATGGTTATGCCAACATCAGCCATGAACTTATTAATCGAGTCCTCATCAAGTATTGGAATCAAGGAAAAAAAACTGGTGCCGGTGTCCATAAGGGAGCTAACGGTAGGGTATACCCACTCTTCAAAGATACCGTCTACGTTAAATGGTCCGAGGTGGAACTTGAGGATGGAAGCCGGGAGACATATTTGGGAAGTTACCTTTGCCATGGCTCTCTGGCAGACTACGAAGAGTCGGTAGAGAAAGGCACTCAACCGAGTTGGATGAAAGTCGTTCTCTATGAAGATGGAGGAGTTGACCCGTATTCGTTTCTCGATTTGCCTTGAACTGTTTCTCTGAGATTGTTCCGTTGAGACTCCGGCATTGAATAGTTTTCAGTTGCTTAAAATCACCACTACTGTCTTATGCACCATTGACAGATAGAATTGGTATTGAAAGAAGGTGAATTGGCTGTGACTTTAGCAGAAACCTTTGATTTATGTCAAGAGATTGAACTGAGGCATGCAAAGCTATACGCGACGCTATCTGTCCGATTGGGCGATGTTGATGAACGAGTCGCTCGATTTTGGCAGGAAATGAGCACAGAGGAATGGCAACACCATCTCCTTGTTAGTTTTGGACGCTCGCTCTGTGCCCAGACTTTCGGACTAGATGTACCTGCCCCTCAGTTTGCTGATTTATCTATCGAACGGATTAACGAGACATTGAGTGAGTATGAAGAGCGTGTGCGTGCAAAGCAGGTCACTCTCAACGACGCATTTGAGATTGCCATCGCGCTTGAGACCGGTGAGTCTGATGCAATCTATGCAGAGTTGGTTTCGACCATCAAGGACGCAATTTATCAGAGCGATCGACCGTATCTGTTGACCCGTATCTCCCAGATGGAAAAGGATATGCACGACCACGTGAGTCATCTGATTGATGCCGCCAAACGGTTTTCTATTAATCCAGATCTAGTGCGAAAAGCACACCGCTTGACAGATCCCCATATCCCTCCACTGAATTAACGTCCCCATCCAACCGTATTGGTTCATTAGTACGTTGGTTCGTTAATGAACTGCCGAACCAACGTACTTTTGAACGCTTGAACGCTCCGTCAAACAATCTCGTCCTCACCGTTTTCCGTCAACTCCAGAAAAATGTCCTCTAAACTCAGATCCATCGCTGTATGGTTCTGACGTAGCTCGTCCATCGTTCCCACCGCAACTAGTTTGCCGTCATTAATGATACCAATCCGATCACACACCCGTTCTGCAATCTCAAGAATGTGCGTGGTCATAAACACCGTACACCCTCGGTCACAGCACGCACGTAAGAGTTCCTTTGCGATACGAGCACTTTTGGGATCAAGACCGCTTGTCGGTTCATCGAGAAACAGAACACGCGGCTCATGTACCAACACCCCTATCAAAAGGATCTTCTTCTGCATACCGTAGGAGTAGCTTTTGATCAGTGCCTCCGCGGTGTCAGTGAGGTCAAACGCTTCCAGCAATTCTTCCATCCGCCGCTCTGACCGTTTCGGGTCAATTTCATAGAGATCTGCAATGAAGCGGACAAACTGCCTCCCTGTCAATGTTTCATAAAGGTTTGGCGTATCGGGCATCAGTCCCGTTATCGCTTTCACCTGCGATGCCTGCGCCCGGACATCATAGCCGCAAATCGTCGCTGTGCCGGCGGTTGGACGGGTTAAGCCGGTCAGCATGTTGATGGTTGTGGTCTTTCCAGCACCGTTGGGACCTAAAAAGCCGAACAGTTCGCCTGCTTCGACCTGCATGGTCAAGCTATCCACGGCGGCGAGTTTGCCGAAACGTTTGGTCAGATCTTTTGTTGTAATCATTTCTGAAGAAAGGGGCTCCGAAGTCGTTGTTAGTTCCACGTTTTACACTTCACGTATTATATCACACCACCAAAGAAATTCAACGGAAATGGGGTTGACAGAAGCTACTCGCAATGCTATCCTATCTACACAAACTACACAGATTTCTTGAACCCACAGGAGGTTTACAATGGCACACACAGTTTTACTCGACCCAATCGCTCCAAACGACGTATCCGACAAATTTCTCGCACCGCGCCTTGACAACCTCAACGGTAAGGTGATGGGCTTGCTGAACATCAGCAAAAACGGCAGCGACATCTTCCTTGACCGTGTCGAAGAACTCATGCGTGAGCATTTTGACCTCGTAGATGTCGTTCACGTAACAAAACCAACCTTTGGGCGTCCCGCACCGCAAGAGCTAATCACGGAACTCGCCGATCGGTGCGACTTCGTGGTTGAAGGGCTCGCGGACTGAGGTTCCTGTATATCGTGCAGTGTGCACGACGGAACCGCTTTAGAAGAACGTGGCATCCCCAGCGTATCGATCTGCTCGGATGTGTTTTTCGCTGCCGGAGAAGTTCAAGCGAAATCCCTCGGTTATCGCGAGTTCCATCCGACTACCGTTGACCACCCAATCCAAAGTCTCACACCCGATCAAATCCGCGGTCGTGCGGATGGTATCGTTGAAAAGATTACTGCCGTACTGACGAAATCTGCATAAGAGCAAACCATTTCTTACAGATTGGGGCAAGGAGTGTGCACATCCATGAACGTCATCTTTATAATGAACGATACCTTTCGCAGGGACCACTTGGGGTGTTACGGTAACGCTTGGATTCAAACACCCAATCTGGATGGGTTTGCCCAGCGCGCAGCTGTGTTTGAGCAGTTCTATGCCGCTTCCTATCCGACAGTGCCCAATCGGTGGGACTTAGCGACCGGACGTTTCGGTTTCCCGTTTCGCGGGTGGCAGCCCCTGAGCCCTGGAGATATAACTTGGGGGCAGATCCTGTCCGCAAACAGTGTGCATACCCAAATGATCTGGGATACCCCAATGCTTGCGATGCACGATTATAACTACACGCGCGGTTTTGGGGGACTCGGTTTTGTGCATAGCCAGAAAGGTGATCCATGGATAACTGATCCCACTCTCGAGGTTCAGCTAGGGGCGCAGCCCCATAAAATCCGCAACATCCCCGGACTGCAAGGTTACCTCCGCAACCACGCCGCCCGCCAGTTTGATCGTGAATTCTGCATTGGACGCGGGATGTCGGAGGCGATGGACTGGCTGGAAACTAACTACAACCAAGAGTCGTTTTTCCTCTATATTGATATGTGGGATCCCCATGAGCCGTTCGACTGCCCTTGGTACGATTACGCGCTGTATGCTGACCCCGACTACGATGGAGACCAGATGTTGTACCCGGAATACGGCCGCCCAGCATATATGACTGAGGCGGAGGCGGCACATCTCCGGGCACTCTATGCCGGCAACGTTACGTTGACGGATCGGTGGGTGGGCGCATTTCTGGATCTGGCAGAACGGTTGGGACTCTTCAAAAATACGCTCATCATCTGGGCTTCTGACCACGGACACCTATTCGGAGACCACGACCTGCAAGGCAAACCGGGAGCGGAGCTTGGCAAACTCTACGAAGTCACCGTCCGAATTCCCCTCTTGATTCATCACCCCGAAGGATTGGGAGCAGGCGAGCGAGTTCGCGGTATTGTCCAACCCCCTGACATCTTGCCTTCAATCTTGGATTTCCTTGGAATCTTGACACCATCGCACATCCAAGGAGCATCCTTCCTACCCTTGATGACAGGGGACGCGGCAAAGATACGCGATTACGCCTTTTCAAGTCGATTCCCGCCTAGCGCGGGGACAACCGGCTATACGCCGGTGGAGGGTGCCGCTTTCGACGGTTGGGTCGGCTCCGACCGAAACGTTGAACCCAGCACCATCACCGATGACGAGTGGGCTTACCTGTGCGCACCGCAAGGGATGCCTTCCGAACTTTATAACCTGAAAACTGACCCCGACCAGAAACATAACGCCGTTGATGCCCATCCCGATGTGGCTGAACGGATGCGCAACGCTTGGATTGAGTTTCTGACGAATCACGGTGCCCCCGAAACCCGCATTCGCCCCTTCCAAGATGCAAACGTTGAGGTTCACACGCCGACGAGCGGGACGGTGTACGCCTTCCGAGACGATCAGGGTCAATGGATCGCTTTCCCCACTGAGGGACAGGCGCGACGTTCTGCGTATCAAGACGATGCGCCGGGACCGAAGCGGGAGATTCAAAAGATAACCTTCGGTGATCTATTCGCTGACAATCCGAAAAATCTGATTCATCTATATGGGCAGTATTATTGGGCGCAAGACCTAGCTTGATAACCGCTCACGCCGTTAAAAAATAGGGGGTCGCCAAACTGTGACAGAACCACAAACCTTAGAGAACACGTCAATTGAGATAGTTCGCAAGATTGAGCGAGCAAATATTCAGCACGCTCTGTTTGATTTCGACGGAACGATTTCGCTAGTTCGGGACGGTTGGCAGAGTGTCATGGTGCCCATGATGGTTGACGTGCTGCTCAAAGAAACGCAGACCGATGAAACGCCGGAGGAGTTAGAACGGATTGTTGTTGAATTTGTGGATAACCTGACCGGCAAGCAGACCATTTATCAGATGATCCAACTGTGCGAAGAAATTAAGAAGCGGGGTGGGGTTCCGAAACAACCGTTGGAATACAAAGATCTGTATAACAGCCTGCTCCTGCCAACCGTGGATGAACGTATCGCTAAGTTGGAAAGGGGAGAGATTGAAGCTGCGAATCTGCGTGTGCCGATGTCGCTTGAGTTCCTACAGTCCTTGCAGAAACGTGGTATGAAACGCTACCTCGCTAGCGGCACCGATGTTGAATTTGTTCGGCATGAGGCAGAGTTGCTGGGTGCTGCCTCCTACTTTGACGGGGGGATCTTCGGGGCATTGCGGGAATATCAAAACTTCTCGAAGGAGATGGTGATTCAGCAAATCCTCGATGACTTCAACCTGACCGGAAGCCAGCTTCTAGTGGTCGGTGACGGTTCGGTGGAGATCGAAAATGCAAAGGCGGTCGGCGCAATCGCCGTGGGTGTGACCTCCGTGGAAAACAACCGTTACCAGATGAACTCGGACAAACGGGGCAGGCTACTTCACGCCGGTGCGGATATTCTGATTCCCGACTTTCAGGACGGGGATCGGCTATTGACCCATCTTTTCGACGAAGGTCCGTAGAAAATGAGCAAGCGTTGTCTACCCCTTCACTTGGGGGCGCATCGCTGCGCGATGACATTTGCCGTTTCCCGTGCGACGATAATCTCCTCATCTGCTGGCACGACGAGAATCTTCGCCCGGCTATCGACGACAGAGATTTCGCCTTCGCCGGTGTGACTTTCATTCCTTTCTGGATCTAACAAGATACCCTGCCATTCCAATCCATCGCAAATTGCCGCTCGTGCGGTTGAACTCTTTTCGCCGATCCCACCGGTGAACGCAATCACGTCCACCCCACCGAGCGCGGCGATGTAGGCACCGATGTGCTTCTTGACTTGATAGAAGAAGGTGTCCATCGCTAGTCGCGCATTATCGTTGCCTTCCATTGCTGCTGCTTCGACATCGCGCAAATCGCCGCTGACGCCTGAGATTCCTCGCAACCCCGATTCCTCGATCAGTTGGCGACGAATTTCTTCTGTATCCCACCCCTCCGCATCCATCAAGTAAAGCACCGCAAACGGGTCCAGATCGCCGCTTCGGGACGATTGGATGGGACCGTATTGCGGCGAAACCCCCATCGTCGTATCAATTGACTGACCGTTGCGGATAGCGCACAACGATGAACTCCCACCAAGATGACAGGAGATAATCCGCAGATTCGCCGGTGGATCGCCGAGCAGTTGAGGGACTCGCTCTGAGATGTAGCGATGTGATGCGCCGTGGAAGCCGTAGCGACGGATATGATGCTTCTCAACCCACTCCCGCGGGATGCCAAATTCAGAGGCGTAGTCGGGCATCGTTTGGTGGAACCATGTCTCAAAAACAGCGACCAATGGTGTGTTCGGGAGTCGCTCCTGAAAGGCACGGATCGAGGCGATGTAAGCGGGATTGTGGGTAGGGGCGAATGGAATATCGACTTCGAGAGCGTCGATTACTTCGTCTGTTATCAACGCGGAACGCCAAATCCCTCTGGCGAGAATGGTCTTAAAACCTATCCCCACGAGATCGCTGAGATTCGCCATTATCCCTGTTTCGGACGATGTGATCAAATCTATCGCGTGTACAATCGCAGCATTATGGTTTGGCGCGTTGATTTCGCCACTCACGGTCGATTTGCCGGGAACGGCGTGTGTGAACGGCGATGGAGAGTTGCCGACCCGCTCAACGCCGCCTGTGACTAGCGACGCTGATGTTTGGACATCAATGATTTGGTATTTGAATGAAGTGCTGCCAACATTGGCACAGAGTATAAGCATGATAGATGTTGAGAGATTCCAATCCTCATTTTTCGGGTGTTTTCTGCAAAAAACTACGCGCCCAAATTCTCATACCACTTGACGTTCCCTGTGCTCAAACCCCCTGCGACGATGTCCATTCGTCCGTCGTCATTCAGGTCAAGCACACGCATGTTACCGACTCCCAAGCCACCGTCGTCGATAAGTTCTTTCGTCCACCGGTTTTGATCGAGGTTTTCAGGACGATAGAGTTGAAGGTTCCAGCCCTCACCGTTATACCCGGAGATAATCTCCACCCGACCATCGCCATCGACATCAATTCCGTGCAGCGAGTGTCCACGATTCAGCGTGTCATCGATCTGGTGTCGTGTCCATTTGCCTGTCCGCAAATCGCCCGACGCTTTGTACCACGATAGTGTGTTCCCGTGCCACGGTTCAATGGATAAGATTTCGTTGACCCCATCTCCATCCAAATCGACCGTGAAAACCTCGCTGCTTTCTTGGTCACTAATCACCCATCGGCTCCACTCACCTGTTAACGGGTCCGATGGGGGTTCAAGCCAAATGATCCCGTCCCGGCAGCCAATCAGGATATCGAGCCTGCCATCCCCATCCACATCGCCAATACTTAACCCGTGATTGAGATGCAGCTCACCATCAATTAAGCGGCGTTCCCACGGTTCATTGACCGGGTCATTTGGGAGCGAATAACACCAAAGACTACCTGGATCGTACCAATCATCTAACCCGCCTTCAGGTCCCTGAATTGATGCGGCGAACAGCAGGGGTTGACCATCGCCGTTGATGTCAGCAACCGCGATACGGTGCAGGTATGGGATCTCTTCGATGAAGTGACTCTTCCACTGCCCGCCATCCGTGGGGGCTTCGAGCCAATGTAGATATTCGATGAGAGAACGGTCGCCCCGATTAAATGCACTTCCAACAATCAGATCCGGCACGCCATTTCCTGTCAGATCCTGAGCGGCGATGGTGATGTTGCCGGGGTGCTGGTCTGAGATTAGATGCCTTTTCCAATCAGGTGCTTCGTACCAGGCAATGACGGACTCACCAGTCGAGCCCATGACGATATCCTTCTTTCCGTCGCCGTTCATGTCGGCGACTTCCAGTCCGTAAACGCTTCTGATTGTGTCATCAACAAGATGTTCTTTGAATTGCATGATTTTCACCTAAAATTTTGGGAGCGAGAACTCTCTATCATCTGGCATACTGAGCCCTTCCATCATGACTCGCGTATACCGATTGAACTTGCTGTAGAAGCGGCGAACTTCCGGGTCGGGGTGATCTCGCCACAGATTCGGCGGCATCAGCGTCACTTCGCTCAGGGAACGGCGATTAGGATGCCCATAGTAGACCTGAATTGTGCGGCGCACCTTATCAGTATTCCGTAGCGTGACACCGTGCAAGGTGGCGCAGTTGAAAAGGATTGCCGAACCTGCTGTGCCATGAAAATGGAGAATACCACCGCGTTCAAGGTGTGCTTCTTTGTCGTCGAGGATTGCTCCACCGGCAGGGTCCGGGCTGATAGAAAAACAGTGGGTAGTCTCGTTTACATCGTTGAGGTAGTAGATAACCTGTGGATAATCGAGATTCAGGGGATGTTCGGGCCAATAGCCACGATCTCTGTGCCACCCTGTGTCATGTGCTTCATCCTCGCTACCACGGTGGCGTACAGCGAGTTCCTCAAAGCAGATGGGTCCACCCATCAATTTGCCGATAAGCGGGAGTAGCCTTTCATGGCTGATGGTCATCTCAAAGGCAGGCTCAGTCAACAGGAGATTGCAGTTGTAGTTGGGTGAGGTCCCAGAAAACCACATGAAAGGGTTTGTTTCCCGATCTCGGTCGATGGCGTCATTAAGGGTGTCGACTTCATCGGGCGAAAGTAGATCTGGAAGAATAACATAACCGTGGGCTTTGAAGCATTGGACCTGTGCTTCAATGTCGTCCGGATCCGCGATGACGGGGTCAACGAGTTTGGGCATAGTTTTTATACCTCCGATGTTCGGTTGCGAGTTACAATTTTCTGTTTGATGCAGGGGGCTGGTGCCCAACGCCTTCTACCTTCCTTTGGTTAGATGGGCTTTTTGCGCTTGACACGCGCCGACTTTTCCACTACCCTTAATGCAGATTGATGGCGCAAGCCGACTGAAACTGGATCTACCGGTATTATATCACAGAACCTCTGAAGTGAGTGTCAATTTTTTAAGAATTCCATAACGAATCGGCTCTTATGCGTGGAAGGGTTTACCATAACTAAGGAGATTTAAGCGATGGACAAAGTCAACGTTTGTCTAGTCGGCACAGGCTGGACAGGTACGAATCATTTTAACGGTTACAAAGCGATTCCTGAGAAAGCGACTGTTGCCGCTGTGGTAGCACATTCTGACGCTTCAAAGGCGAAAGCGGAAATGTGGGGCGTTCCGAAAATCTATCGTTCATTCGACGAAGCGTTGAGGGATGACGAAATTGACGCATTTAATCTGTGCACACCGCACTACCTTCACGCAGAACAACTGCTTGCGTGCTTGCAGGCAGGGAAGCATGTCCTTGGTGAGACGCCTGCGTGCCTCACCATTGAGGAGTGCCGAGCACTTCGCATCGCCATGTTTGAGCATCCGAACCAGAAAGCTGCCACGGGGCATATCTGCCGCTCTTGGCCCACCTTTGCCCATGCGAAAGAGGTTGTCTCCGGCGGGAACCTCGGCGATGTGTTCTACCTTTCGTCTAACTACGCACATAAGCCGGATCCGGGTGAATATCCAAGCCGTCTGACATGGGGACGTGGCCCACGGGCGCAGATGCGGTTGGGTATCGCCTATCACTCCGTAGACCTGTTGCGCTGGGTTGCTGGCGACATTGAGGAGGTATCCGGCGATTATACGGAACATGCGCGACTCGCAATCCTAAAATTCAAGAATGGTGCGATGGGCAAGGTATTTACCAGCGCATCGGTGGTGCGTCCATACATTATGTCGCTTTCCGTCTATGGGCACGAAGGGACAATTGTCTGTTGGTGGGAGGAAGATGTGCTGCACGGCTATCTGCACAAATCAGCCGAATGGAATCCAGAGCGATTGACAACGACACCGCTACACGGTCGTGGCTCCCCTGAATGGGTATACGAGATGGAGAACTTTGTGGATAGCATTTTGCAAGATACACCTCTGGCTTGTCCGTTGTCGGAAGGGGTTGCAACGGTTGAAACCTGTTTAGCCATTGAGGCAGCGATGACACATAATGCGAAAGTTAAAGTGGGCACTTAAATACAATCAACAGTTTTAGTGAGATAAGGTCGGTAAAAGCCGAAATAATGAAACCCACATCGATAACAAAATGGATTTTCAGCCTCATATCTCTGATCTGGATTCAAAGCACAATCGCCGCAGAAACACTCCCTCAATTTGTCGATATCACAAGGGAGGTGGGGATCGATTTTGTCCACAACACCGGTGCGTTTGGCAAAAAATACCTTCCCGAAGAGATAGCTTCTGGCTGTGCGTTTATTGACTACGATAACGATGGGTGGCAGGATATTCTGTTGGTGAATGGTAAAGATTGGGGTGGGCATCCAACCGGAAGGCGGCAAACGATAGGTCTCTATCGGAACAACCAAGACGGAACGTTCACAGATGTCACAGAAACTGCCGGACTTGCCGTGGAGTTGTACGGACTCGGCGTTGCCGTTGCTGACTACGATAACGACGGCGATGCGGATCTGTATATAAGCTGCTTGGGGGCTGATCGGTTATTCCAGAATCAGGGGGATGGAACCTTTGTTGACGCAACGGAACCGGTGGGAATTGATAACCCCGGTTTAGGGACAAGCTGCGCTTGGCTGGATTACGATAGAGACGGCAATCTTGATCTCTTTGTCGCCAATTACGTGGAATGGACCCCTGAGACCAATCTTTTCTGCACGTTGGATGGTGTGAATCAATCGTACTGCGGTCCCAGATCGTATCAAGGGCAAGCGAGCAAGCTATTCAGGAATCGTGGGAATGGGACGTTCACCGATGTTTCGCGGATTGCTCTGATCGAAGACTCGACTAGCAAATCGCTCGGTGTCTGCGTATTTGACTACAACGAAGATGGTTTTCCCGACATCTTCGAGGCGAATGACACACAACCGAATAAGCTCTATCAGAACAACGGGGACGGGACCTTTATCGAAAGAGGGATGCTCGCCGGCATTGCTTACGATGAAAGAGGCGTCGCGCGGGGAGCGATGGGAATTGACGCTGGGGACTATGATGGCAATGGCCGGGAAAGCCTTGTAATCGGTAATTTCTCCAATGAGATGATGAATCTTTATCATAACGAAGGGGAGTTTTTTATTGATGATGCCCCTATCGCCAACATCGGATATTCTAGCTTGCTAACGTTGACATTTGGCTGTTTCTTCTTCGATTTCGACCTAGATGGAAAACTTGATATTTTCGCAGCCAATGGCCACATTGAAAATGACATCAACGCCGTGCAGAGCGAAGTAACTTATGCACAACCGCCACATCTGTTCCACAACATCGGTAACGGTCAGTTTGAAGATGTTGCGCCAAAAGTTGGCTCAGATCTCCAAAAACCGATCGTCGGACGCGGAGCGGCGTACGGGGACATCGATAATGATGGCGATTGGGATGTACTGGTGAATGCTTCCAATGCGGCAGCCCGCCTATACCGTAACGATGGTGGGAATCGAAACAATTGGATTAAGCTGAAACTGATCGGGACCAAGAGTAATCGGAGTGGAATCGGAGCGAAGATTACCGTACAGTCCAAATCTGGTACGCAGACACGCACGCTGAAAAGTGGGATAAGCTACTGTTCGCAGAGCGAACTCACGGCTATCTTCGGAGTTGGAGATGACCCCCAAATCGATTCAATTACGGTCCAGTGGGACAGTGGGGACGCCGATCAGCTTGTTAACGTGAAACCGAATCAGTCCCTTGCGGTTACTCAAACTCCCCACGAACCGTCAACGCACTTGCCACAGAAATAAAATCCCGTCCCTCTTCGACCCGATCGTTATTGTAGCTCAAGCCGAGAGTCATATCAGCAGTGAGGCGCTCGCTCAATCTATATCCAACCCGCAGAGACGTTTCATATCGCTCAGACCGTTCTTCCCGATTTGCCCCGAATCGTTCACGACGGATAACCGTTGAGAGGGTGTTACTGAGGTCTAAGTCGTGCTCGAGGGGAATCTTGCCGATGAAGGGAAGGCGGATTCCGCCTTCTATTCGCACCCGGTAATCAATACTAACGTTAGGTGTAACAATGAACGAAGCCGTATCAATCCCGCTTCGTTCCCCGTTGCGTTGCGTCAGGCGGATACCAAATGCGGTTTTTGTCGTCTCTTCCCATGTATGACTCCAACTAACCGAGGGTTCGTGGGCGGTGCTCTGACCAATCTGGGTATTGATATTGCTCTGATCTCGTAGCGTATAACCGTATCTCAACTGAAGGCTTGATGTGTTTTTTGAGTTGAAAATCTTGATATCCCCTTCGTAACGTACGGATTCAGATCTGGAGGATGTGCTTGATGACTTGGTGAAGTTGTTGCTGAGGTCAATGTTGCCGCCGAGTGATGCCCAACTCCACGGATCAACCGATGTACGAAAACTGTAGCGCGTCCCTTGGCGTGACTGTGTGCGTTCTTCAGCCTCATCTGGAAGTTGTAAAATATCCGCAATCCGCATACCCCGATCTAGCCTTCGTAGAGAATCTTGGTTATTGAGACTCACGTTCGCATTCAACCCAAGGCTTTCGATGCTACGTTGAAAGATGCCCGCTTCCTTTTTCTCTTGCTTACTCTCCCGCTCTTTCAGTTTCCGTGCCAGTTCCGCCTTATCACGACGAATCCAGTCCCCGCGTTGATCCTCTACCTCCTTAATTGTTTCGGAATCAATGCCCATCCGTTCAAGCCGGTTAAGTTCTCGCTGACGCTTTTCCTCAAGGCGTGTCTCTTCCTCAAAACTGTCAAATTTTGAGGGCGGTTTAGATATTGGGCTACTCTGTTCCTTATTTTCCTCCTCCCCTTCCTTTGCTGCCCCCTGTTCACCCTCTTCTTCGAGAGGTGTTTCAGGTTCTGGTTCTTGGAACAACCAACCGAACCACGCCCGTGGGCGGACATTGAGTCCTAAGCTGACATTTGCGCTGATCCGGGCATCTTTTCGATCGCCGAACCAGTTCTCGTTCAGGCTGACTCGGTTATTAATCGTTGGGCGGATGCCTAGCAAATCCCGATTCAAACGCGGATTCAGAGCAAATCGGTGTTCTCGTTCCGCAATGGTGAATACAGGAACTGCTGCCGGTTCTTCTGTCTCCTCCATCGTTGTTGTTGTGGCTGTCGATTGCGCGAAACTGCTCAAACCACCTCCGCCTTGATTGTTTGGATCCTGTTTTTCAAGTGTGCGACGAACTTCGTACTGCGGATTCAGGCTAAAACTCTCGAACGGGCTGATGTCGATCGAAATGCTGCCGCTATCCACCTTTTCATCTCGGTTACGTCCATAGTAGCTGCCAAACGAAGAAGTGCTGCTACTATAAGTGTCTGTCGCTGTCAATGGATCGGTTTCAACATTTTCGTGGTGATACTGGGCGTCTACCCCAAAAAATGAGCCAAGATCGAACTGGAAGGAACCGGTATAGAGATCGCTAAGTTCTGTGCCTTGGCGTTCATTCCAAAAATCTTGGCGATTGAGTGCGAACCCCAATACTGGAAGTGGGCGTAAATTCAAACGTGCCGAAAAATCTCGACTCTTTGTTTTGCTCTTTCCACTTTGGAAGGAGCTAAAAGATCCACGCTGGCTTTCTGTCTCAGATTCATCCTCTCGGATAGAGTAGCGGATGGGGAGCCAAGAGAAGAGGGTGAGTTCGGTATTGATATTGAAATCATTGCTAGTCGTGCTATATCCCAGATCCTGTCGACGTTGACGCCCTGTATCGCCGGCAGAATTCTCAAAGTCTTTGTCTTGCCTTGCATATCCACCATCCACCTTGAACAGATTGCCAAGTTTAACGTTCATGTTGGCGCGCCGGGCCCAACCTGAACGTACCAGCGGATTGCTTAGATGAATTTCGTTGACCCACACTTCCCCACCAATCTCCTGTTCGGTGTCATTGCGGATGCCGATTAGGATGCCTCCGACATTCTTTATCGAAAGTTGGGAGCTGTTCGTACCCCGTACAACAAGACCATCCGGATGCCCATCCGGTTCGTCGGCATCTACCTCTTGCTCAGTTGATAGGTCCGTGGAAGTTGTTGGGTCCAGTTGGTCAATTTGACCTGTCTGCGGTATAACACCACCTAGATCGGTTAGTGCGCTGGTATCGGGATATTCATTGCGTTTCAGATCGCTCAACTCGATTTCAATCAGTTTCCAGCCGTCAAAATCAATTACGCGCGTGTATTCGTAAAATTCCCTCAAATTTTCAAAGACGTTGATACCTTCTTCTTGGTCCTGCGAGTCCTCAAAGGGACCTGCAGAACGATAGGTAGACCGAAATCCGGTGCGGATGCTCGGTGCAAGGCGTAACACAAATGTCGTCTCGCTTCTGTCGCCGTAAATCCACAGTCTGAGCGTATCATGTTTCGAAAAATCTTGCCCTTCGCCGTGCTGGAGCCCGCGCAGTCCCCGTGATGTCACGCCGAAGGATTCCGGCAGAAGTGCATAATTCAACGTCAGTGTTTGTTCGCGCTGCTGTCGTTGTTGGTAGCCGTATGTCGATTCTGTAAAGGGGTGTAACTTTTTGAAATTGTCTTCATCCTTAATCTGTTCATAAGCAGCCTGATAATCGTTAAAGTTGAAGTTGTCTTTGGTGCCAACGGTAAACCGCTCTGCTGCATCGTTGGTAATTGCATCGTTCCGTGTTACTACGCCGCGCTCCCACTGCACCCCGACCACCTCAATTGACGCCCACTCAAATTTGCCTGTGACAGCTCCGGATCTGTTTTTCTGTAACCAAAAACGCAGATGTTGAATAAACCCAAGGTTCGGTAGACGGTTACCTTCAGCTGTAGCTGCGTTAAGGGGGATGCTTAGAAATGTCCAGCCGTTTGGATGTTGCCGTTTTAACCACTCTTTAGGGATATCGTTAAGCGGAATTTTGATTTCGAGGTAGGCATCGATAGTGTCTAGAACGCCATCTCCGTTAAGGTCTTCCGTATCCAAAACCGTGTTGTTGGGACCAACTTTCGTCGGTTGAAACCCAGCACTATACTCCCATCCGACATCCTCGCCTGTGTCCAACGAGCCATTTGCACGGAATTTTTGGGAAGCAGGCAGGTTTTCCAAATCAAGGTCTAACGCATCGACCTTTCCATCCCCGTTGATATCTTCCAACTCCGGTGGCAGATCCTCGGTGTCCAGTCGTTTATCCAAGTCACTATCCTCGTTCACGACACCCAGATCGATATGCAACGTCACATCCGAGTCACCGCGCACCCGAAACCAAATTTCGAGGAATTGGCGTTCTGAAAAATCCTCTCCAGAGGAAGACAAACCATACGAAAAGCCGCCCCACTCCTCGATGACATCTGTCAGATCGTAACCAACCTCCATGATGAGGCGTTCTTCCGTCGAGTTTGCCAGCGGATTGATCACCGATGCAGGCACCTCACGATTGCGCATATAGTTGCCGACGGCTTGGGATTCGTTGCGGTCCCTCGCTAGAACACGAAAAAGTGCGCGATTATCCAAGGTCACTCCTTCTGCGACAGGTAGGCTGCTCACACGCCAATGGTGTTTGAACGTGGGGGTGTTCGACGCCTCTCGTGCCCCTTCCATGCTATCAATCAGGGCAAGTCCAACACTGTTCGGGTTATTGTGGGAGAACGCTGTTTCCCCGCTGAAATTTATTGATAACGGAAAATTACGCATTGCGACAAGCGGTAGCGGGTTCAACAGCCATGCTAAATTGAAATCCCTTCCAAAGGTGGTGTTGAAGTTGACAGCCTGCAATCGACTCGGCGCACCATTGACGTCGGGGATACGAGACGGTTTTTGTCCGGTGTTCAGGATGTAACCCGTTGCAAAGCTAAATCCTTTTTGGAATGTAGGATTGAAATAGCTGCTGCCACCGGCACGCAATCCTCGCCTAGATCGACCGCCTAAACTTGAGTATCCGCCAGAACCACCCCCAAAACCGCGAGATCCACCGCCACCAAATTGACCGCCACCAGATCGACCGCCAAATCCACCGGAGGAGCCTCGTCCGAAGGGACTATCCTCAGTGTCAGACCAATCGTCCGTTTCCGGACGATCGATCCTACCGATAAGCCGTTCAAACCGATCCAACTTCTGCTCTTTCTTCTCTGTTTTCGGTTTGGGAATATAGGAATATTCCAGCCATAATCCAGCAACCGTTTGTTGCAGTGATCCACCGAATGGAGTTCTCTCAAATTCAACCACGATTTCGTCGAACTCATCAAGCTTAGTAAAAAAGCGAATGCTTCCTACCTCATATATCATTGTATAATCAGCATCGCGTTTCAGCAGTTGCCCATTGAGCCTCACCTTCTCGCTGCCCGGGATGACAAACAGCCCAACGTTATACGTCTCCGATTGAAACGAATAATCTACAATGATCGTGTAAGCCGCATCGGTCGTCCTTGGGTTTTCGAGGTAGATTGCTTCGTTGCTTAACTGTTCGCGAAATTGGTAGTAAGGACTTGCGGGATCATCGATAACAAAGGGACGCAAATCAGAAAACGTCAGGATACCTCGGTCGAAGTCGATAAACTCCGGATCAACGATACCATCTCCATTTTGATCTAGCCCGAAGATCTGGATATACGGAATTTCTTCGCTCCCTGTATCGAATGATTCGCCACTCCCCTGACGTACAATGGTGATTCGATAATCCCGTGGACTAATATTCCGGTTGCCAAGGCTATACACGCGCCGCGATTCCGTTCCTCGCAGACTTTTTCCTTTGATGGTAACATAGCCGATTTCCTCACCCTCTTCATCGACCGTACCATCGCCGTTCTCATCCTCAAAGACATTCCCCGGATTTCCAACCACACCACCGCCCTCGCCGAGATGTTCATAAGCGACGACAATCTCGTAGCTGGCAGAAATCCGCGTTAAGAACTCGATTTCACCGGTTTCGTAATTGATATTATAATCCTGACCTGCTTGCTGGAGATTGAAGTAACCACGCCCCGTCCGCACGCCGCCCTGATTATTGCTTGCGACGTTATCGTCGATATAGATCTCCTCGCTACCGCGCTGAATTGGGCGATAGGAATCGTGGAGGAGTTCATCTTCACCGAGCTGAATAAGGTAAAAACGTTCTTTAACATAATTCGCATCGGGAATTGGGCGACCTCTGCCACCGGCCGCGCGTCGCGATTGTCCACCGAAACGGCGTATATCAGAGATACCTTTGCTGCGGGAGCCGAATGCCGTCAACTTTGCGCCACCAAGTTGGGCGACCGCCTCAAGTCCAAACAGATTGCGATTGACGTTCAGGAAGCGAGCATTGGGCAGATTGAGTGTCAGATCACCAAAAGAGAGAGTTTTGAGGATACTTGTTTCCGTCCCTTCATACCAAACGCGGATTTTCTGCTCCTTTGCACCACCGTATCCACCGCTATAACCGCTGCTATAACCGCTGCTATAACCACCGTAACCGCCGCCATAGCCTCCGCCGGAGTCGCTATAGTCAACCTCAACATGGGTATGTTCTCCGACCCGCCCGTGCAAGCCTACTTGGAGGGTTTGCCGAATATTTATCCCCGTGTCGCGAGGTACGCCAGAACTACCACTTCCAAAACCGCTACCGTATCCGCCGCCATATCCCCCACCATATCCTCCTCCGAAACCGCCACCATATCCACCGCCATACCCTCCACCGAAATCGCTACCAAAGCTATCGTAGGTGTAGGAGGAGGTCAAGCCGAGATCCAGCCCGGAGCCAAAACTACCCCCTCCATAGCTGCCGCCATAACGGTTGATATCGCCTTCGCCAAAATAGTGTGTTTGGTGTAGTTCAACTGTTACCGATTTATGACCCGTGATCTGGAGGTTAGACTGGAGGGGGAGCGCAATGCCCTTCTCCTTCTCTTCCCGTTTTCCTTCGCGTAAATCATCAAGTTCACGGAGATCGAGGAGAAAAGGTGGATTCTTCCACCGGCGCAACGACTCGTAGTACGGCGTCAACATCTCTAGACGGATGTCCTGCTCTTCTGTTTCTTCATCTGCCGGGGGCGGCTGGGTTTTCAACGGATCTGTATCCGAATCTGCTGGAGTTGTCCAGAAATCCTGTGCCTTCGATTCTTCGGTAAGTTCGGTTGGGGGTTCCGTTTCTTCCGTATCGAGTGCTAGGGTGCGGCGTTTCATGTAGTATTCCGTCAGCGATACGTCTTTGAGAACAGGTTCGGCGTGAGCAGTGGGGGGATGTAACGAGGCAAAGATGAGTGCGAGGATGAAGAAGGAGGGCGGACGAAAAATTTTTGTGCCGATCAAATTCAATGCGTATCTCCATCGGATCTGGGATCGGATAAACCATTCACCAATTTGGCGGATCGTCGAAAGATACCTGCCGACTCCATAAGGAATTTAAATACACGGCAGGTATCTTTCACAACAGCTTACCCAGATTTGGAGATAAACGCAGAAAGGAGAGGGCTAGTTTACAAAAAAATCCTTTGGCTGAAGAAGTAGGTTAATTCTTCTGTGCAGTTGGCGGGTACAGTGGAACAAATAGTACGCAATAAATAATGTGTAAGAGCGCATTGGCCAAATAACGACCCCCTTCAAAGAGAATGTCGTCAAACAGATAACCCCTTACGTATTACTCATTACTCGTTGTTTTCTATAAGGTGCCTTTGGTTGAAAGCACGCCACTGACACGATCATCAATACTTGTGGAGATATCAAGTGCTTTTGCAACCGCCTTGAAAATTGCTTCAATGATATGGTGGCGATTGGTTCCGTAAGGGACATTGATGTGCAACGTTGTTCCGCTATGGTTGACAAACCCATGGAAAAATTCCTCAGCAAGCTCTACATCAAAGGTGCCAACCTGTCCATGATTGAGAGGTGTTTGGTAGTGAAGGTAGGAGCGGCCGCAGAGATCCAGATCAACCTGTGCAAGTGCCTCATACATCGGAACAGTGAAACTACCAAATCGACGCATTCCTGCTTTGTCTCCGACTGCGTTCATGAAAGCCTCCCCTAAGCAGATGCCCACATCTTCAACGGTATGGTGTGCATCAACGTGAAGGTCGCCGGCAGCATCTACTTCGAGATCAAAGAATCCGTGTTTGGCAAAGAGTTCAAGTAGGTGATCCAGAAACCCCACGCTGGTACTGATATTGGACTGCCCTGAACCATCGATATTGAGTTTAAGCGTAATTTGCGTTTCCCGCGTTTCGCGGACAACTTCAGCTTTGCGTTTCACGCCGTTTTCGTGGCGGTTGCCACGCCTCCTTCCAAATGAATGAAGCGTGAAACGTGACGAGAAGATAGGAAGCAGACCGACGAGGAAGCGAGTGTTTTTTCTCACACACTTGCTCACTCGCCCCCGTTCCCTCATTCCCACGCTTACTCATCACGCTTCACGCATCACGTCTCACGGTTCGAGTGCTTTCCGAAAATCGTCACCATGTGTCTTCCACCAATCGAAAAGGATTGAAATATCGGTGCCGATGCAGAAATGGCGTACCCCCATATCAAGGTAGGATTTCGCCGCATCCACGGTATTGACCTCGGCACGCGGCGGTACACCCATCTTTATGGCAGTTTCAAACACTTTGCGCTCGGCGGCTTGAATTTCGGGTGATCCCCGTTCGCCGGCTTTACCGATATTCATCGAGTAATCGGATCCGCCCCACTGGATCATGTTGACCCCATCAACCGAAAGAACTTCCTCTAGGTTGTCAACAGTGCCCGCCTTCTCGATCATAATCACAACGACGACATCCCTAATCGCCTCAACATATTTTTGGGAGCCTCCGTACCCCATGTATGCGAAACGACGAGTTGCAACACCGTAGGAGCCGCCATCTTCAGGGGTATCCGGGCGTGAAATACGCACACATTCCTTAACATCTTCTACTGTATGGCAGTCGGCGAACAACACGCTCTGGAATCCGGAGCCAATTGCACGTTGCGCAATAAAGCCGCGCGGTTCCTGGTCAACCTTGATCATGCTGGACATGCCGTATAAATCTGCCGCCCGTCCCAAGTTATCAAGATCGTGCAAATCGAAGGGACCATATTCTGCCACAAATTCAACATAGTCGTACAGTCCTGTGTGCCCAATCGCTTCGATTAAGGAGGGCCAAGTGCTATGGATGTGAGTGCCAAGCGTCGGTTTCCCCGCGTTCAACAACTCTCGTAGTTTGTTAGGTCGCATATAAGTTACCTCCAATATTCAGGTTTGGAATTTTCACCCCACAGGTACGCAACTTTGTGAGGTGTAGATGTCATCATAGAAAAACAGATATCCGCAGATACCCGATGGATAGGGATTTCCGCCCCGCGTCCGGTTGCACACGATCGGATTAGGGAACCTCTTTATCTCCGTCTTCAGCTATTTGCGCATTTATATACTTCTGCCTAGGTTTCGGAAGGCTGCACCAATTCTAGCAATCGATCAATGATATCAAGGCTTGATATCCCGTCAGCTTCGGCGTTGAAATTCGTGAGAATGCGGTGTCGCAGCACCGGTTTGGCGACGGCGCGTATGTCGTCATAAGAAACATGATAGCGACCATGCGTAATAGCCCTTGCTTTCGCTCCTAGCACAAGATATTGCGAGGCTCTGGGACCTGCGCCCCAATTGACCCAATCCTTGATAAAATCTGGCGCGTCCGGCGCATTTGGACGCGAGCGATGACTTAATGCAACCGCGTAATCAACGATTGATTCCGCGATTGGAACCTTCCGGACAACCTGCTGCAGACGCAGAATCTCTTCGCTTGTGATGACAGCATCTAACTGTGGTTCGTATGCGGAGGTCGTTGTCATAACGATCTGTTTTTCATCGGCAGGATCGGGGTAGTCAAGGTAGATGTTGAACATAAAACGATCCAGTTGCGCCTCAGGCAGCGGATATGTTCCTTCCTGTTCAATTGGATTCTGCGTTGCTAAAACAAAAAAGGGGCGATCGAGTTCATAGGTTGTGCCACCCGCGGAAACTTTGTACTCCTGCATGGCTTGCAACAGTGCCGCTTGCGTTTTGGGTGGCGTACGATTAATCTCGTCTGCTAGCACGATATTGGCAAAAACGGGGCCCTTGATAAAGCGAAAGAATCGCCTACCGGTTTCCAGATCGTCCTGAATGATGTCAGTGCCGATGATGTCCGAAGGCATCAGATCCGGCGTGAATTGGATACGACTGAAATGAAGGTCTAAAATTTGAGCCAGACTGTTGATGAGTAGGGTCTTTGCCAGCCCCGGTACTCCTACGAGTAAGCAGTGTCCTTGCGAAAAAAGCGCAATCAACAATTCATCAATAACCGCTTGTTGACCAACAATTCGTTTCTTGAGTTCATTCAAAATTGATTCTCGCGCATCTCTCAGAAATTCTGCGGCTTCTATATCTGCGTCTGGCACATCAACGGAATTGGTGTCGTTCAACTGTTTATTCTCCATGGATTGCTGATTTGTTACAGTTGGGTTCTAAGCGATTTCCACACAGCGGAGCTCCATTTGAGGGGCTGCCCCGTTCTGCAATGTACACTCTACATTTGTCTATAAGTGTAGCCTATTTTATCACACGGCGTCAAGGATTGCTTTTTAAATCAGCGAAGGAACACAGAAATTGGGGTATTGCAATTGAAAGATAAAGTGAGGGGATGTTCAGCGTTTTTGGGGGGCTTGGGATCAGACGGAAATGTAATGGGGAGGTGGGTGGGAGGGGGAAGCGATCACCAAGGCTTACTTAAAACAGGTTCAACAGTTTTCAGAACACGTTTTAAGGGGACCAAGATGATCGCTGTGACTACTTATTATTAAACAGCGTCTCTGAGCCCTTTTCCAGCTTTGAAGGCGGGAACCTTCTTCGCTCCAATTTTGATCGTGGCTCCCGTTTGGGGATTTCGACCTTCACGGGCGGCTCTCTCCCTGACTTCAAAAGTACCAAATCCGATTAGCCCAACAGACTTGCCGTCGGCTAAAGAGCTTTTGATATAATTGATAACGGCGTCAACGGCTCTATTTGCGTCTGCTTTGCTCAAATCTTCGACCGCATCAGCAACGGCGTCAACGACGTCCTGCTTAGTAACGTCAGCCATATTATCCTCCTAATAGATAAAAAAACTTAAAAATTATACTACAAACTGAGCCAATTATACTACACACACATTAGCGTGTCAAGCGAAAAAGACAGTGGTAATGCGGGTCTTGGCGTTTTTTCACAATTTCTTTTGTGTGCTATTGGGTTCGATAACCCAATATCTTGTGGTATATCCTGTTTAACAAACGAGGGCTTCCTTCGTTCGGTTTCGTTAAATTTAAATAACATAAAAGGTATATATCCTATAGCCAACGAGGATTTCTCTAAAATAACGCAAGTTGCTGCTTATAGGAAACGTTGCTAACCGGGTGAGTGAAAGCTAAATTGGATCAATCACCGCTCGCAGTGGATTGCCAAATCCACTGCACATTTGCGGATATGGCTTGGATATGCCTATCCAAGTCGCTTTGGATCCCGATCTTATCGGGGTTGCTTTGAACTCTCGGCGAAGTCGGAGTCGAGCAAGTTTGATAAATAGCAACTTAGGTTAAAATACGCCAATTCCTCCGTTTACTCTTCTTTTGGTGGTTCGCCCGGTTAGATAACAAACATCCCCATAAATTCATTCACCGGCATGGCTTCCAACCGTTCTCGATCTAGGCAAAGTCCCATAATTGCCTCCACCTGTTTCGCCGGAAAACGGGTCGCTAGGTTATTGGCAAACTTTTCCTCTAGCAACGGAATCCCTTCCGCACGGCGACGACGATGCCCAATCGGGTATTCGACCTCAACCTTTTCAGTGATTGAACCATCCTTGAAACGGATTTGGAGCGCATTGGCGATTGAGCGTTTATCCGGATCGAGGTAGTCTTTGCTGTACTGTGGATTCTCTAGAATAGTCATCTTTTCACGCAAGGTGTCAATGCGCGGGTCAGCCGCAACCTCATCTTCATAGTGGTCGGCGGTGAGTGTTCCATGGATCAGTCCAATCGCTACCATGTATTGGAGGCAATGATCGCGATCAGCGGGGTTGTGCAGCGGTCCCGTTTTTGAAATAATGCGAATCGCGGATTCATGTGTTGTGATTGTAATCTCATCGATCTCATTCAAGCGATTCCTGACCTTCTCATGCAGCTGGAAAGCACATTCCACGGCTGTCTGGGCGTGAAATTCCGCTGGGAACGCAATCTTGAACAGAACATTCTCCATGACGTAAGCCCCATAAGGCTGCCGACGGACGAATGGTTTCCCTTTGAACTGTACATCGTAAAAGCCCCACCCTTCAGTAGACAGTACGGACGGATAGCCCATTTCCCCCTTCATTGCTATCAATGCTAACCATACTGCGCGACTTGTCGCATCGCCCGCCGCCCACGATTTCCGTGAACCGGTGTTCGGTGCATGCCGATAGACCCGTAGGCTCCCTCCGTCAGCAAAAGCGTTGGAAACAGCGTCGATGATCTCCGGCTCTCCGCCGTCCAGTATCCCCGTTATTACCGCAGTTGATGCAACTTTCACAAAATGTACATGGTCCAAGCCAACACGGTTCAAGCTGTTTTCCAGCGCGAGGACACCCTGAATTTCGTGCGCTTTGATCATCGCGGTAAGGAGGTCGCGCACTAAAAGTGGCGGGCTGCCGTCTGCCAGATTCCTGCGACTCAAGTAATCCCCGGTTGCGAGGATGCCGCCCAGATTGTCGGACGGATGGCCCCACTCTGCCGCGAGCCATGTGTCATTGTAGTCCAGCCAACGAATCAGACAACCTATGTTATAGGCTGCCTGTACCGGGTCTAATTCAAATTGCGTCCCCGGAACACGGGCACCGTGTGGAACATGCGTCCCCGGAACCGTTGGTCCCAGATGCTTCGTACATTCGGGATAGCGCAATGCCAGCAACGCGCAACCGAGCGAGTCCATCAAACAGTGGCGTGCGGTCTCATAAGCGAGGTCGCTGTCAATAACCTCCTGTGCGATGTACGCAGCGATGTCAACAAGTATCGGATCAGGATCAGGTCGAGTGTTCGAGATGTGTGATGCCATAAAAAAAACACCTCTTTTCTTACAAATTTAATTGTATCTTTTCTGGATTTTTAATGCGAATTACCCCGTTTGTTGCGTAGGGAGACCATTATTTTAATACCATGTTCCCCCATTCAAGTAAATCATATAGACCTGCTGATGTGTCAGGACACCGTACACCATCCAGAGTCCACCCATTATGAAATCCCCCAAAATCAAGCCGAAGAAGAATGGGATGGCGCGTTGATACCCCTTGACTTTGCCATACTTCAGAATGACCGCTTTTAACGCCCAACTGATGAAAAAGGTGAACCAGAAATAGTCAATAGAGGAACTGACGGCGAGGGGATAGCCGGCAGGATGAAGGGGCCACCAAAAGAAGCGCATCCGCAAAACGAACAGAATCGCGGTTAATATCATCCCGCCCCCCATAAACGTCATGCGCAGCAAATCAGCGGGCATCGGATGATACAGCCAGTTTTCCAAACGTCGGAAGGCGGTATTGGAGACCCAAATCTTAAAGAACGACACCCGTGCAATTGCCCCGTCGCGGTACATCATGTCCAGATTTGTCCACATCCCCACAATGAGCGCGACAGCGGCCCCAAGCATCATCGCCCAAACCAGTCGGCGACTGTTGATGTGAGCAACTTCAGCCATCTTGAGTGACTCAAACTGACTCGGATTTACATGCGAACGATAGCTCCGGTTGAACCACTGATAGAAGCTCATCACAGTCAGGTTGCGACCGCCCCATGCTAGTGTTCCGAAACAGGTCACCATCACGTCCGCGGGGTTATTCGATATTCTGTGAGGGGCACCAAATTCTGCCCGCAGACGGGTGATCACAATGGCGATGGCAAAATAGAGGACGAAGAAGATTGGAATGGCGACCATTGACATGCCAGCCTGAGCGGAGAAGATAGCCATAAACAGAAATCCACCCGCTAATCCAATCAGTGCTGTTCGATACCGCATCGGCTCATCTGCGTCAACCGATGAGGTCGCAGAAAATGCGGTCCGAAATACAAAAGCCAAATGCTTCCGCGTCATCCATACCGCAATGAAGAATAGGCAGAACCAGGCACCGCCGGATTGTTCATGAAAGTACGGGAAGCCGGGGAGATGCGTAAGTCCCAAATAACTGACCAACACACGGATTAGTTGGCGCAGCACATAGAAGAACCAACAGGTAAAGGAGAGATCGAGTGGCAGGAAAAAACCGAGTCCGATCATGAACGGATAGAAAGAGAGCGATGTACCTGCCATCGCACTCCACGGTTTCTCGGAGAAATATTGACTGATGGAGACCAACTTAAGGTGGAGATATGGAACGGATGGGAAAAGGACGTGCAATCCGTTCATGAGATCGAGAACGGCAGGGATAGCGAAGCCGAGCCACAGAAAACCGTTCCGAAGGAAACGTGATGACTGCACCATCGCCACGGGCAATTGAATGATCGGAAACGCCAGTCGTTCCGTTTGTACCCACTGCCGACGCACTAGGGTATTCATGCAGTGGAGCATATATAACAACACCAGCGTGAACACTGTCCAGACCAATATGGGTCTCACCCAGGCCTTAAGGTGCTTTGCTTTGTAAAGCGTCGAATCGCCTTCGTAGTATTCGGCGAGTATGTCATGGGGCGTGTTGGCGGTGAACCAAGGGGGGATATAATGAAAAAAGAGCTCTTTCCACTCATTTTCGGGCGAGGCGAATTGGTACGGGTGAAGGAAGAATGCGAACAGGTCTTGCAACATCCCATACGATGCGATCGAAGTCGAAACCACGAGCATCGAATAGATGGTAAGCAGCTCCCCAGGGGATAAACAGATCCGCTGCCACACCTTTGATAGGCAGTTGTTAAAAACGACAAGGCAGAATAGAATAAAAATAGGGTAGATGAATATCGGCAGGGCGGTTGCCTCCGCACGGTACTTCATCTCCACAAGTGTCACCCAATAGACGTTGACGGGGACTAAAAATAGACCAATCTGTATTGCGCGCGCCGTCGCGCCGTCATATTTCCTGCGTTCAGAGGTCTCTTGCAATTAAGCACTCCATTGTCCTCAAACCAATTTTTGGTGTTCTACTACTACATTCCTAAAGTTTGTACAATTTGTATCCAATTCATGTAGCGTTATCAAGGGTCTAGTGAATATTCGGCGAGTTAGTATCTTCAGAGATTGTCGCAGAAAATAATTATCCCTTGATTAAAGCACGCAGATGCTCAACCATCAACCCTTGTGTCCGCTTGACAGTTCGATACCAATGTTATCGAACTGCCTGTGACACAAGTGGCGTTGAATAGCAATTGCGTCAGGCAACTTGTTCCGAAACTTAGTTGCGCGAATTAATTGATGCTTTGACGCGATTTGACCTGATACCTTGTCAAATCCGCAGTGCTGCTTGACATCCCGAAGCGTGTTCTCAATCAACCACCATTTGTACCGTGAATTGTACAAACTTTAGTACTACATTCATGATAATCCCCATTGCCGAATGAGTGTAGCATCAAGTACATCTGTTGTCAAGAAGGGTTGAAGGATTGCGCCAATCTATGGTACTATAGCCTACGATTTGACCTGAAATTGACCTTAAAGACCGCCCCCAGAAAGTGAGGCGAAAAATGGCATCCGCCCAAAACAATTCCGGTTCCTATCTCACCGCAGCGCGTGAACTCGCGCCCCGTGTTGCGGCAGCAGCCGACGATATCGATCGTGAACGAGAACTGCCTGAGAAACTTTTTACAGAGCTTGCGGACAATGGGTTCTTCCGCTTACTTGTGCCGCGTTCCCTTGGTGGCGGGGAGATCGATTATCTGGAACATCTTTCCATCGTCCAGACCTTCGCTGAGGTTGACGGTAGCACCGCTTGGTGTATTAATCAAAATAACGTCTTTGCGACGGTTTCTGCCAAAATGCCTGAGCCGTTAGCGCGAGAGATTTGGGATAATCCGCGGGCGGTGGTCGCAAACGGTCCTCCGACAAACGCCTCTGCTGTTCCGGTCAGTGGGGGTTACCGCCTCACAGGTCGGTGGAATTTTAGCAGTGGATGCCGTCACGCAATTTGGATGGCGGCGGTTGCCCCCGTCAAAGATCCGAACCACGGCAAGGAGCCTTCAAGGGGCAAAGGGGAGGACCGGATGCTAATCATGCCGAAAGCGGACGTGACTCTCGTAGATGTTTGGCAGGTCAACGGGCTTCGAGGCACTGGAACTTTCAGCTTTGAAGTTAAAGATGTCTTCGTCCCTAATGAGCGGACGTTCAATCCATCCGATACCCCGCGTGAGGAGGGACCACTGTATGTGATGCCAATGTTGCTGCTGTTTGCTTCGGGGTTTGCGTGCACGGCTCTTGGTGTCGCTCGTACGGCACTGGATGCCGCGGTTGAGTTGGCAGGCGGGAAGCGTCCACGCTTGGACAAAAATCTGCTGCGAGATAAATCTATCGTCCAACGGGAAATTGGCAGAGCTGAAGCAATCTGGGGATCGGCACGCGCGTTTCTGCTCGAAACCGCAACCGCAGCGTGGGAGAGTGCCTGTGAGGTTCACGCCCTGACGCTTGAGGAACGTATCCGATTACGACTGGCTTCGACGCACGCCATCCGCATGGCAGCAGCGGTGGTCGATATTGCCTATGAGGTGTGCGGTTCAGACTCCATTTTTGAGAATAAGCCGATTCAGCGCCGGTTTCAAGACGCGCATGTTATCACGCAGCAGATTCAGGGACGTATGGCGCACTACGACACGGCGGGTCAGTTTTTCTTAGGGCTGGAGCCGGAGGGCATGTTCTAGCGATAGTGGACAGCGACTTTGCGAATTGCTTGGACGATGTCCGCAATGTCCGCATCGGTAAAGCTTGGGAGCATACTGAGATTGACGCCTCGACGCATCAAGGCTTCGCCATACGGACATGCGGTCAGCCGGTAGTCGATCGGCTTTTCCCGTTCATGGTCGAATGGGAAGCGGGTGTGACCGTAGCAGTCCGGTTCAGCGAGAAACGGGTTGCGGTAAAGAGGACCTTCCTTCCCCGACCCGATGTATGGTCCCCCCAGCGGAACACCCTCTCTGCTCACCGCTTCAGCAAACTCCCCGGCGGAGCAGTTGAGCCGGTTGGTATCGATCGTAAAACCCAAGACCCAGTAGGTGTGGCGGTCGCCCGGCCGAACCCGCTGGGGCGTAATCTCCTCAATGTCGGCAAGCCCCTCAATAATCTGCTCGGCAGCACGAATCTTGTTCGCAATGTAGCCATCAACCTTCTTGAGTTGTGTGAGCAACACCGCCGCAATCAGGTCGTTGATCTTATAGTTCGGTGCTAGGAAGTAGTTTGCATAGGGCAGCCCTTCATACGGTCCGTTGGCGCGAGGCAACGCGGCATCAGCAAAGAGAACACCACGCCCCCAGAGTCCCTCATCATTGGTTAGGACGATACCACCCATGCCCGCCGAGAGGTGTTTTCCGCCAAAGCTAAAGCCGTTGATATCACCAAGTGTGCCGACAATCTTGCCCTGATATTCCGCAAAGTGAGCCTGACAACAGTCCTCGATTAAGAAAAGTTGGTGACGTTGTGCAATCTCCCGCAGGTCGTCTATGTTGCAAGGATTGCCAAACAGATGCACGGCGATAATCGCCCGCGTCCGTGGCGTGATCTTTGCCTCAACGTCCTTTGGGTCGAGGGTGAAAGTGTCGTCAATGTCGGCGAATACAGGGACGCAGTTGTGTAATAGTGTACCTATGAGGCTGCCCCCAGAGGTCCAGGGCGAAACGATAATCTCGTCGCCGGGGTCGGGGTTGATTGCCCCAATACAGACGTGCATCGCCGCCGTCCCGGAGGTGACTGAGATGGCGTGTTTGACGCCATGTCTGGCAGCAAACTCACGCTCAAACTGGGCAACTCGCGGTCCCTTACCGGGGTTGCCTGAACGAATGACTTCGGCGAGTGCTGCGATGTCTTCGTTACCAAAATCGTGAGATGGCCCAAACGGTTGTGTGCGCACCGGGGTTCCACCATTAACGGCCAAACGCTCATTCATCAAAATCTTCGGGATGGAAACCTCGCTCTAACTTCCCTGACAAGGGGAGAAGATAAGAGAGAAAAGACCTTGTCCCCCTTGTCTTTCCCCTCTTATCAGAGGGGTTGGCGGGGAGGAAATCCCGTCTCCTTTTTTGTTGATTAAAAAGTGTGAATGTGATATAATTCTCCCGTAACTTGATGACTTTAGAGAAACGCTCGTTTTTCGCTCTCCTCTTGGCATGATAGCCAGAGGACAGTTTGTCTGAGGTTTTGCCCGGAAGTTGAAACAGTACTGTCACCGACACGCTGCGGATGCTTCCAGACGGTTGCTGTGACTGTTCGGTGGCGGGCATGTAAAGTTACGAGCCAAGACCGAAAAACTCAATAAGACCCGTTGGACGGATTCACAAGCCCCGTCCTTCAGGGCGGGGTAGCTGACGCGATGTTGCTCCTTTTCTTACAGGACTTACACAGTTGATATAGAGGTCGTAGAAACTTTTCTGGCGAGTTGCTTTTAGCATTTTGCACTTTCCTTTTCGATGAGCCCCGTAGGTTGGATTTCCTCGCCCAACTGCCCCAATGAACCAATTGTATTCACGTTTCATGCCCCGGTATCGTTGGCTCCAAGTATGTTATCCATTTACCCCTGAAAATTCGGGAGGGTCCTCGGGACGAGATGGAGGAAGCGAGAGGGGGACGAATAAAAGAAATTCGCCTCCCTCCTCCTTCCTTATCGTGCTATCGTTGTACCCTCAAACATATTGGAAACCAATATCATATCCAGCACATTAACCGTCCCATCACCGTTGACATCTGCCTGTCGATAATTAAGAGGCATTACCCCGATGTTTTGTGCAACAAGCGTAAGATCCAAGATATTAACAATTCCATCGTTGTTGATATCTCCGTTTAAGAACCTGTTTTAAAAGTCATTTGATGCGGTTCCGCATCAAGTAAATGGAAGCAATATACACCATAGCCTCAGCGGTCTCAGCCGAGCGTTCATAGTCCAAAGTCAATCGGCGAAACCAACCGAACCAAGAAAAGGTGCGCTCCACAATCCAACGTAATGGGACGACCACAAATCCCGATTGCCCAAGAGATGGAGCAATGTCCAATTGACACTGATGCGTTAAATATAGCCAGTCGCCTAATTCTCCGCGATAGCCAGCATCAGCACAGACTAACTGAATCGTTATCTGCCAACTAAAGACCTCGTTTAGTAACTCTATTGCGACTCGATTATCACTGACATTGGCATCAGTGACTTTGACTCCCAATGGAATGCCAATTGTATCGGTGACTATATGGCGTTTACGACCTTTGACTTTCTTGTGCGCATTAAACCCTCTACTATCTGCCAGTTCGGTCGTCTTGACCGATTGGCTGTCAATGATAGCTACGGTCGGTGACGGGGATTTGCCAATATCACTACGGGTTTGCTCGTGAAGTGCTTGATGAATCATAACCCATGTCCCTAAAGTTTTCCACTTTCTGAAGTGGGAATAGACCGTTTGCCACGGTGGCATGTGACGCGGCAACATTCGCCACTGACACCCTGATTTGACTATATAGAAAATAGCGTTGATAATTGAGCGCATCTCCCACTTGAGAGGTCTACCTATGGGTGAAGGTTCTGGCAAATAGGGTAACAGTTTGTCCCACTGGGCATCGGTCAAATCTGTAGGATACTTTGGTGTAGTCATGTTTAGGCCTTTCATTAGGTCAGTAGTTTACTGCTCTAATGGTTTAACATAAACATTAACTTTTGAATAGCCTTTTTCTTTTTAAAACAGGTTCTAAGCCATAGCCGGGCTGCCAATCCCGCGCCATTGCAAGCAGATTGTGTGTTTCCACAAATCCTTCTTGCAGTTGATCCGCATTCCAGATGTTAAGGGTTGGCATAACACCCCATACCTCACTATAATTGAGAATTTCTTGATGCAGTGCTGGATTATCATCTGGGTATTTCGGTGCAAAACCGATAGCGTGTGTAAACGGCGAGAACAAATATGAACTAATAGGATGTAATTTTATCCTGTGTCTGTCCGTGAGACGTGGACGTTGTGCAAAACTTGTACGCGCAAAGGTCGCTTCATGAAGCCGTTCACCTCCCAATGCAATACCCGGCATCGCTTCTGCTAACTCCTTGTGCAGTAACGCCATGCCCTGTGCCATATTTAGCCCATCGATCAACCCATTCCCATCGTTAATCACAAAGTGGTTGGCATCAAGAAAGAAACCATCAACACCGTATTCCTTCCATACCGCCTTTAGGCCTTGGACAAGTAGGTTTCTATATTCTGAACTTGCAGGACTTACATAGGCGAGACGGTGGGCTGCCGGGTGGGTTGGTGGTGTGTTCCAGAACTCACCCATAAGTTCTTCTGTCCAAGTATCTCGATATTGATATTGCTGGAAATGGGGATAAAGCGGGTGATTTGGTGAAAAACCGTGCACGATTATGTAAGGCATCACTCGAAAACCATGCTGATGTGCATGTTCAACGAAACGCCCCAACTCTGGCTTTGGGAAAAAATCTGGAAAAGGTTCATCATGTTCCTCTGACCACCACTCACCCCCGTCAGCCCATGTCTTCAACATGACTAACGTCTTTGTCGGGTCCACTAGCTCCGCTAATCTATCAAGCAATTCAAGATCATCTGCTAACCAAATACTAGAACTAGAACTACCAACAAATAAAGTAATATCTTCAGTCCATGCCTCTGATAACCGTCGGGGATTGAATGCCTGTTCCATCCAGTTCCGATAGATACTAGCAGGCACACGCCAATCACCGGCGTAGGTATTGAATCGCCACATCCGAGATTGTCCAGTTGTATGCGAATCGAACGGGGCTTGATTGTAGGTTCCAAAGTTAAGTGCAATGCCATCGTCCAGTCGGTCGTAGATGAACCGCTTAAACTGGAGTGTGTTGTCTATGTTTCTAACGTAAAAACCGCCGCGCTCACCTTGAACAATAGCGAGTTGTGCTTCCCAACCGGGACCACTGCCGGGGTAGGGGTGGGCTTCGTGATCGGTAGGAGAGGTTGCATCAATGATGCGTCCGCCTTCTATTGGGACGATGACCGATAGATTCTGAATGTCTAAGTAACCAACTCCCCACTGCATACCGACAACGCCGGGGGTATCGGACACCCCTTCCATATCAATCAGCAGCTCATCGGTCATTGGGTCCAGTGCAATCAAGAGTCTGACTTCCGCATCTTCCTGTCGAAACAGAAGATCCGCATGAAATGGGTCAATTTTTGTAGCGGAGATTAACGTAGCTCTGCTAGTCAATATATTTACTCTGGACCAGAACTGGTTACTGTATAACAATCCGGTTATTCCCCTTCTCCCTGCACTGGGGGATAGAGTATAGGACTCGCCGGTATGCTTGTTGTGGATATGCGTAATAACGCCCTTATCAAATTGAACTGCGTAACCGTCTGTGTCAACGTGGACAGTCTCGCCATCAATAGTAATATCCGCGGACGCCACATCAAAATAAAACAAATTGAAACCGCTGATCAAAACTACCGCAATTAACGTCCCGACTTGTCGGGAGATAGAAGTTTGCATTTTTCTAGTCCTTTTCATCCGAGACTTACGATACCGTGGATCTCCCATTTCGAGGATCCCGACAAGTCGGGACCGATCCTATCGGGACGTGAAACGTGAAAACCATTTGTTCATTGGCTTATTAGTTCATTGGTGCCCGACCTATGGGACTCATACAAAAAAAGTGTAAAACGCTAAGAGAAACCGAGTTTTTTCTTGAAAACTCGGTTTCTGTTGCACGATTTCTTAATATGAGCCAGACATGTTACACATGAAACACATACAAATCTCGATTCTGCATCGGCAAATCAACCCACCGACCACCCTGCCGATGGCTCTCCGCCACGGTGATACACGCCTCTGTAATTGGGTGTGTGACCTTAATGTTGCCCAGCGACGGGCGTCCCGATTCATGCGCGTCCACCAAGTCCTCTAGGCAAGAGACGACTGTACTGACCGGACTCTCTTCTGGAAATGACTCCCCTTCCCATTGCAGGGGCCAACCGTCGGTGTTATTCCCCTTCCGGAAAGTCACCGCTGCGCCATCCCACATTGACCGGATAGTGCCTTCTGTCCCGACTATCTCATACTCTCGTCCCCCGGTCGGCACTGACCACGCTTCAATTCCGTTGGTAAAAACGAGTTGAAAAATTCCCTGCGGGTCTTCCTCAAGTCGATTGCCTTTAACCTCTATATTTCTGGGCAATAGATCCCCCCGTACCGCTGCGATTTCTGGATCCCCCAACAGGTAGGAAACGGTGTCCATCCAGTGGATGTGCACGTGCATCAGGCTAGCAGCCCCATAAACCACGGCTGTTTGCGGTTCACCGATATCCCCTCGCGCAATCATCTCCCGTATCCGCTGGTACCGCTCGCTGAACCGCCTCAATACACCGGTGTTGAACGGTGTGCCGTGTCTGCGGCAGGCTTCAAGTACCTCATCTGCCTTCTGCACGGAACAAGAGATCGCCTTTTCGACAAAGAGCATCGGCACACCGGCGTTTGCCGCGTAGACCGCCATATCTGCGTGTGCATCGTCCCGAAAGGCGGTTGATGGCGCGCGATTGCCCGGTTTGGGCAAACCGGTCGCTGTTGTACACACCGCCACCAGATCCGGCTGCTCCTTCTCAATCATCTCTTGGTAGTCTTCATAAACCGTTTCTATGCCCCATTTCTCTTGGAATGCTGTCCGTCGCTCTGGAATCGTCTCTGCCCCTGCCACCACTTGAAGCCGTTCACTCACATGGGACGCCGACGCAATGGATTGGTCAAGTGTACTGCCCATGCGCCCTAGCCCCGCAATCGCCACTCGGTAGGTCTTCATTGTATCCTCCTTCACATATAAACCATAGAAACCGAGTTTTTTCTTGAAAACTCGGTTTCTCTTCGCGCGTCGCACTTTCTTTTTACATGAGCCAATGTGCAAAAGTTTTACACCGTATATCTCTAACCGCTCGGATGTTATCACAAATGCTGATGTGAAGCCATGAAAAACTTCAGGGGCTATATTGCTACCAACTTTGCGCTTGACTCCGTGTAGGGGGCGTGATACAGTAATTTCGCTTTTCCTCGCATCAGTTTATTGAAATTCATTCAGATAGTCATGCTCCATAAACGTGAGCAAAAAGGAATTGAGCAATGAGTCGAATATCATATATTACGCCTGAAAACTTTACCGAAGCGCAACAACACCTCTTCAAAAGTATCACCGGTGGCAAGCGTGGCGAGGGGCGGGCTCCCGAGGATCTCCTCAACGCAGAAGGGGGGATGAGCGGTCCCTTCAACGCATGGCTTAGAAGCCCTGTGTTAGGCGAGGCGGCACAACGGCTCGGCGAAACCGTCCGTTTTGAAAGTGCTCTCTCACCACAGCTACGAGAACTCGCAATTTTAGTTGTTGCTGCCAAATGGAAGGCGCAATATGAGTGGTGGGCGCATGAGAGAATTGCAAGACGCGAAGGCTTGGACGAAGAGGTAATAGCAAGTGTCAAGGTGGAAGCACCTCCAGATTTCTCCAATCCAACTGAGGCGATGGTCTATAACTTTGCCCGTGAATTGCTCGACGAACATCGGGTATCAGATTATCTATACAATGAGGCGGTTGAGCTGCTCGGTGAAGCGGGGGTTGTAGAGCTAGTGATCCTGCTCGGTTATTACACGCTAGTCTCAATAACGCTGAATGTATTTGAAGTGCCAGTACCTGTTGGTGAGGATGCGCCGTTCATTGATAATGAGGCAGGGAAAGATTAACAGAATCTGAAGGAAGAAAGGAGATTGGATATGGGACTCAGTGGTAAGGTTGCAATCGTCGTTGGTGCCGGTCAGACGCCGGGGGAAACCATCGGCAACGGCAGGGCAACCGCGATTCGTTTCGCAAAGGAGGGCGCGCGGGTGCTCCTCGTTGACAAACGACCCGACTCGGCAGAGGATACCGCCCGGATGATAAAGGAAGTTGACGGTGAGGCGTCAGTTTTCGGTGCGGATATAACCGTTGAAGCAGATTGTCAGGCAATTGTCGAAACCTGCGTTTCACGCTACGGGCGTATTGATATTTTGCATAACAACGTTGGAATCGCAGCGGGTGATGCTGACACGGTTGATGTGACTGAGGCAAATTGGGAACTATTGATGGACATCAACCTCAAAGGCATGTTTCTCACGATTAAGCATGTCCTGCCGGTGATGCGATCCCAAGGGGTCGGGGTCATTATCAATATCTCCTCAACGGCGTCGCTCTGCACGCGACCGACCATGCTAGCGTACAAAACCAGCAAGGCGGCAATCAATGCGATGACACAAAACCTCGCCATCGAAAACGCAGAATACGGGGTGCGCGTAAATGCGATTTTGCCCGGCCTGATGGATACGCCCATGGCGATTGAACGGCGGGTAGTAGAGCGGGGGGTGAGCCGAGAAGTCATCCGTCGGGAACGGGACGAAGATGTGCCGCTTTGCCAGAAGATGGGCTCCGGCTGGGACGTTGCGGCGGCAGCTGCGTTCCTCGCGTCCGATGATGCGCGGTACATTACAGGGGTGCTTTTGCCCGTTGACGGCGGCTTGAGTGCACGGGTTGGGTGATCGGGTTATTTCGGTAGAGATTTCATAATTCCATTTCTGGAGGGTGTGAACTCCCACAGTAGTATCGTACCGTCCCGACTTCCACTTGCTAACGTGCGGGCTTCCGGAGAGAACGCGACGGAGTTGACTCCACGCGTATGCCCCTTAAGAGTTGTCTTGTGTTGTCCAGTGTGGGCATCCCACAACCAAATCTCACCTCCGCTACTACTAGCAAGCGTTCTGCTATCTGGGGAGAATACTACTGATAAGATAACAGCTGTATGCCCAAAAAGGGTTCCTTTATGCCGACCAGTGCCCGTGTCCCACAACCGGATTGTCCCATCCTGACTCCCACTCGCGAGGGTTTTGCTATCTGGCGAAAACGCTATAGATTCAACCCGCTTTGTATGTCCCTCAAGGGTTGCCTTATGTTGCTCGGTGTGGGCGTCCCATAACCGAATCGTGCTGTCTTCACTCCCAGTTGCTAGCGTACTGCCATCCGGTGAGTACGCTATGAAGTGGATGCCATCAATATAATCAATATACCCCTCAAGGGTTGTCTTGTGTTGTCCAGTGTGGGCGTCCCATAACCGAATCGCCTCGTCCCAACTCCCGCTCGCTAGTGTACTTCCATCTGGGGAGAACACAACAGAAGAAAACGCGGCGAATTCACCCTCCCTATTCATATTTGTTCTAAGTGTTGTCCTGCACCTCCCGGTGTGAGCGTTCCACAATCGAATCGTCCCGTCCCTACTTCCACTGGCAAGCATTCCACCATCCGGCGAAAATGCCACTGACAAGACCTCATCCGTATGCCCTTTAAGAATTGCTTTGGTCTGGAGCTGGCTGTCCTGCAATTGATGGGTGTCCCACAATTGAATCGTTCCATCGTGACTTGCACCGGCAAGGATTCTGCCATCCGGTGAAAACACTAGAGAACTGACATGATCCGTATCCCACTCAAGAATAATCTCGAGCGATCCGAATCTGAAAGGAAACCTCGATAACGTTTGATTCATCCACCACTCACGAATACTCCTGAGACCTTTCCGTCTGCTAGGCTTCGACAACCGGATCCCACCACGCTGTCCACTGGCAAGCATTTTGCCATCCGGAGAGTACGCTATGGAGGTGATGTCAGAAATGACATTACCTATACTTACCTGGATTATTCTGTATCTTCCAGTGTCCAAGTTCCACAACAGAATCTCGCCCCTACCGCCACTACTACTAGCAAGCGTTTTGCCATCCGGAGAGTACGCAAGGAAACTAGCACCCTCCTTAAGGGTTGCTTTGTGTGTGCCGGTGTCCGCGTCCCACAACCAAATGTCCTCCCAACCCCTACTGACAAGCGTTTTGCCATCTGGGGAGAACACAATGGAGTCAATTGAACCTGGCTGTCCCTCTAGGATTGCCCTGCACTGTTGGGTATCCGCATCCCACAACCGAATCGTGCTGTCCTCATTTCCGCTCGCACTTGCGAACGTTTTACCATCCGGAGAGTACGTGATAGCATTGACGGTCCCCATACGTAATCTAAGGTTTTGCTTGTGTTGACCAGTGTCCATGCCCCATAATTGAATCGTACCATCCGAATCCCCGCTAGCAAGTGTGCGGTGCTCCGGGGAGTACGCCACGGAAATCACTCCCCGCGTACCCTCCAAGGTCTGCTTGTGTTGTCCCGTGTCTACGTCCCACAACCGAATCCCTGCACCCACATGACTGAGAACGCCAAGCATTTGCTCCTCACTGGCAAGCGTTTTACCATCTGCCGAAAACGCTATGGATTTGACCATATCTATATGTCCCTTAATAGCTGTTTTGTATTCTCCGGTGTCTGCGTCCCATAACTGAATCTCGTCCCGACTGCTACTAACAAGCGTTTTGCCATCCGGGGAAAACGCGACGGAATAAACGCTACCCGATTCCTTCTGCAGGGTCTGCTTGTGCTGTCCGGTGTCCATGTCCCACAACTGAACGTAACCCCACTTACCTCCACTGGCAAGTGTTTTGCCATCCGGGGAAAACGCGACGGAATAAACGCTACCCGGTTCCTTCTTCAAAGTCTGCTTGTGCTGTCCGGTGTCGGTGTCCCACAACCGAATCGTGCTGTCCCCACCCCCAGTTGCTAGTGTGCTGCCATCCGGGGAGAACACAATGGATTCGATTAACCCCGAATGTCCCTCTAGGATTGCCTTGTACTGTCCGGTATCTGCCTCCCACAACCAAATCCCTTGACTATATACACTGGCAATCGTTTTGCCATCTGGTGAGTATGCAATGGAACTAACTATAGGCCTAACCTGTGTCGTATGTTCCTCAAGAGTTGCCCTATGTTGTCCTGTATGAGCATCCCACAACCGAATCGTGCGGTCCCCACTTCCACTAGCAAGTGTACCCCCATCGGGAGAGAACGCCACGGAATAGACATTATCTGTATGTCCTTCAAGTGTCTGCTGCTGCTTTCCAGCGCGGATATCCCACAATCGAATAGTGTTGTCTGAACTTCCACTGGCGAGTATCTCCCCATCTGGACTGAATGTGACGCTGCCAACCCAATCCGTATGCCCCGTAAGCAGGGCGAGCTCTTGACAGGTTTGTGCATCGTAAAGCCAAATGCCGATGGGACTCGCCACCGCGAGCTGAGTGCCATCTGGCGAATATGCGATATTACCAAATATGCAACCTTTACCGATACGCGCTTTAGCACCTTCGGGCAAACCCCATGATGAGTATTCGTACGTGTTCTCTACCATATCAATCCATTTGCCTCAACTCTGGTTTATCAGATTAGATTTCATAAAAATCAATATTCTAATATTCACCTTTTATAATCAACAAGATGTCATTTTCGTTCATACTCTATTAATTGCATATTATACTCTTGTACAATTTGGACTTCAACCCTTTTTGTTAGAGTGACTTCTTTCTCCATAATTTGCGGAGGGAGATGTTGAGATACACAGTTTTGAATGAAATCTGCCCCTAATCTTCCATCCCGCTTTTTATCCCGAAAATTCGCTAATCCAGTAAATTCTGATTCAGACACTTTCCCAATCCGTTGACCTTCCCGTAATTTTCGCTTGACCTGCATTCCCTCCAGTGCTATGATAGAGACACAATATCCGATATTTTCAAGCGTGAGGGACAGTGCGATCGCAGTTCTTCGTGCTGCCGATGTCTAATCTAAGACCAACCCCAAAACGGGGGATCCAATCTACAAAATAAAATTAGGAGATATAACGTATGAGTACAAAAGTCGCTATCATTACAGGAGCGGGTTCTAACATTGGCCAACGAACGGTACTCGCGCTGCTAGGCGAAGGGTATTCCGTTACGCTAGCTGGACGACGGGCGGAAGCGTTAGAGGACACGGCTGCGCAAGCGGGAGAAGCACGCTCACGAACATTACTTGTGCCCACAGATGTAACAGATCCCGCCTCCATTAAAGCCTTGTTCGCCAAGACAAAGGAGACCTTTGGCAGGCTCGACCTACTGTTTAATAATGCGGGCGTCGGCGCGCCGAGTGTCCCCTTAGAAGACCTGACCTATGAGCAGTGGAAAAGAGTCGTGGACACCAACCTGACCGGCTCATTCCTCTGTACACAGGAAGCGTTCAAGATTATGAAGGACCAAGACCCAAGAGGGGGACGCATCATCAATAACGGTTCTGTATCGGCACATGTGCCGCGCGTCAACTCCGCGCCCTATTCTTCCACCAAACACGCGCTGACCGGGCTAACGAAGGCGACATCGCTTGACGGACGCAAGTACGATATTGCGTGTGGACAAATTGACATCGGCAATGCGTCAATTGACTCCGCCCAACGAAGCGATACCGGCAGCCTCCAACCGGATGGATCTCTTATGGTTGAGCCCCGAATGGACACAGATGATATCGCGCGTTCTGTCGTGTTCATGGCAAGCCTACCACTGGAAGCAAACGTGCTGTTCATAACCGTCATGGCGACGAAGATGCCCTATGTTGGGCGTGCGTAATTTGAAGTTATTTCGAGTAGGTCGATTTTCCAAAATCGACACCCCAATGTCGAGATATGAATCTCGACCTACTGTGCGGCTGCGCCCAACGATGGAGGGGGTTCATAATGGCTGACAAACAACAGATCCAGGGGTGGCTCGACAAGCTACGCGCCGGTACGCTAGCGGAAGTAGACCTCCAACAGGCATTGGAGCGTCTAAGTGATGGAACTTCGGAGGGCGACTCGCCTAAGCGTCAGCGATTACTGTATCTGAACACCGGCAGCACCGGCGTTGACTCGCAAGTCCTTGGAATGTCGCTGGTAGAGAACGGTCAGATCCTCGAAGGACCAGACGATGTGGACGAGTGGCCCTACAACTCTGTGCTTGAAGCCATGAACGATGGCTGGCGGGTGATCAAGTTCCCAGAGATGGCACTGATGCTCCAAGAAGACAAGACCTTTGGCCTTGGCTGCGAATTTATCCTCGAAAAATTAACCTGAAACCACGATCGTTTGTAGGGAACGCAGATCTGCGTTCCGTAAAGAAGGAGTTTTTTGATGAACCCAACGACATTGTCCCCGGTTGAGCGAATCGGAATCCCGCATAGCGAGACCACGATAGGAGAGACCTACGATTGTGAACCGATGCTGAACGACCAGCAGGTGTTTGAATTTTGCCGCAAGGGGTATCTGGTACTCGAAGGCGTGGTCGCAGACGAGGTCAATCAGCGCATGATGGACTTTGTGGACGAACACCCTGAGCATCAACCGCTTGAACTGCTGACCGAAGACTGGTTTGTTGATGGCGTGTTCAAAAATCCACAAGCGGCGGGTGCCGTCAGATCGTTGCTCGGCAAAGACTTCAAGCTGCCCCAGACGCTATGTAATCACCGCGCCCCATGTCCGGCACCGCCCCAGGGGTGGCATCGTGACGGCGGATCGATTTACACCCCGCGCTTGGACTACCTACAAGTATTCTATTACCCACAGGACACGCCGAAAGAAGCGGGACCAACTGAAGTAGTTCCCGGCTCCCACTTTCTTCGTACCAAAGCCAACTACATGGCGCACTTACGCAGTGTGAAACTCTCCGTACCAACCACCGCACCGGCAGGCTCTATCTTCATCACCGTTTATTCGATATGGCACCGCAAGGGTCGGAGCACCACCAACGGCTTCCGCAACCTGTTCAAATACAACTACTGGCGGACAACCGAACCGCGCCGCGACTGGAAAATTGACCCCGATTTTGACTTTTCTTGGCCCTCTTTCAACAGCGAACCCTACTTCGAGCAGTTTAAGGGTGACATCGCCGCGGCTGAAATGTTCTGCTGGTTATCCGGCGAAGACTATCAACACACCGGCGGTCAGTGCTGGCCCTGCGGAGCCCCCGTCAAGCCACCCGTGTGCGACCAAGAGGGGTTGCCAAGCGGACTGCGCCGATACTCGGAGGCACGGGTATGAATATCGGGTTCATCGGTATTGGACGCATGGGACGCTTCATGGCACGAAACCTTGCCAAGGGCGGTCACACCCTGACGGTGTTTGATACGCACAAGGAAGCGGCTGAAGAATTATTGTCGCAGGGCGCATCGTGGGCGGATAGCCCAGGGTCCGTAGCAGCAGCGAGCCAAGTCGTGTTCACAGCACTGCCACGTCCCCAAGATGTGGAGGCGGCTGCGCTCGGAGATTCCGGTATCCTCAGCGGTGCCGAGCAGGGTGTGGCGTACTTTGACCTGAGCACCACCGATCCAGATACCATCCACCGGATAGCCGCCGCCGCAAAGTCCCAAGGCGTCCATGTGTTAGATGCCCCGGTCAGCGGTGGTGTCAGCGGTGCCGAGCAGGCAACACTGTGTATCATGGTTGGCGGGAACCAGTCAGTCTATACGTCTTACAAACCGCTCCTTGAGCTGATCGGTGAAAAAGTCCTTTACTGTGGCGAACAGGGCATGGGAGCAGTCTGCAAAATTGTGAACAACCTTATTAATCTTGGCAACTACGTCTTAGTGTCAGAAGCACTGACGTTGGGACTCAAAGCCGGTGCCCAGACAGAAATTATGTTTGAGGCGATCTCTCACAGTTCCGGCAATACCGAGTGTATGCAGGAATTTCCGGGGAGTCTGTTTCAAGGCAATTTTGAGCCGGGCTTTAAGTTGGATCTTGGTGCGAAAGATGTTGGATTGGCGACAGAACTGGGGCGTCAGCTGCGTCTGCCGATGGAACTCGCCAACATTATCGAACAGCGTTTTACCGAAGCGCGAAATCGAGGCTGGGGAGAGTTTGCATCGGTCTCGGTGGCACGACTCCAAGAAGAACGGGCAGATGTAAAGATTCGTGTCTAATTGTCGGGATAATAAACTTTTGGTGCGAGTGCGCAACTGTTGATAACGATAAACGTGAAAAGAAGACTAGAACGCTTGAACGCAGAGAGGCTAGGAAATTCTCTTGAAAAACTTTGCGTCATTGCGTTAAGCGTTCTTAATGAACTAATGAACTGGGGTAAACTATGAAGGTCGGTACATTTATGATGCCGCTGCATCCACCGGAAAAGGATCGGACGCAGACATTTGAAGAGGACGTAGAATGTGTCATTTGGGCAGATGAACTGGGATTCAGTGAAGCTTGGGTTGGGCAGCACCATACCGCAGGGTGGGAACCGATTCCCTCCAACGATGTCTTCATCGCCCACATGTTGCCGCAGACGAAAAATATTCGCCTAGGCACCGGCGTAACTATAATCACCCAACACCATCCCGCCAACGTCGCCGTCAGGCTCGCTTATCTCGACCACCTAGCAAAGGGCAGACTCAACGTTGGTTTTGGACAGGGTGGGGTTCCAACCGATTGGGCGTTGTTCGATCTACCCGACCCACGGACGCAGGGACTGATGACCCTGGAGGCGATGGACATCGTCCTCAAACTCTGGCAAGAAGATGGACCTTTCGAGTTCAAGGGAGATTACTGGAACGTCAAGCTCGACGAAAAGGTGCCCGAACTCGGATTGGGTCAGATCCTAAAGCCTTACCAGCAGCCGCACCCGCCAATAGCGATGAGCATTGTTAGGGAAGAGTCTATGGCCGCCACAACAGGCGGGCGGCGGGGGTTCATTCCAATCAGCATTAACATGGCACCAGTTCACAAGGTCAAACGACAGTGGGAACTTTATTGTGAAGGTGCTCTCGAAGCCGGGCGCGAACCTGACCGCTCAGAATGGCGCATCTCCCGCAGCATATTCGTTGGGGAATCGGATGCAGAGGCACGGGAACATGCGCTGAACGGTGCATTCGCCGCCTCACTTGTCTACCTGCGCGGTATGCTCACGCTTGCCCGAATGCAAGACCTGCTGAAATGGGATCCGGAGATGCCCGATGAAGCGGTTGACGCCGAATATATCATTGACAACATCGCCATCGTCGGCAGCGTCGACACGGTCACGCGAAAACTTCAGGATCTCTACGATCTCACCGGCGGTTTCGGCACGCTGTTGATGATTGGTCACGACTGGGACGACAAGGCAAAAATGCGCCGGTCGATGGAACTGATGGCGAAGGAGGTTATCCCTCAACTGCCGTGAAGGATGTTTGAAAGATTATATACTTGACCGCCTCTCGTCTGAACGATAGGAGGCGGTAGTGAAAAGGAGAGCAAGTCCAAATGCAATCGTTCAAGATTATCGTTGAAAAGCACACTGATGGTTATGTCGCCTATCCAATCGGTCTAAAGGGTGTGGTGGTAGGCGAGGGGGATACTTACGCGCAAGCCGTAGCTGACGTGACATCGGCGATTAAATTTCACATTGAGACATTTGGGGCAGAAGTAGCCTGAACAGGGAAACTGTAGTTTTGTGCGCTTATAGTAAACGGTAGCTTTGGGGTTATCACCCGTTTTCCATATCGCATGTTGGCAACTGAATTTCTTTCGTTCGGAGAATCGCACATGGCTGACTTCATTACTGATCGCGGCTTTAGCAACACGCCGATCTATGTGACCGACCTAGAACGCTGTCAACCCGCAGACCGGATCTCTCCTAACGGTGGATTCCGCCGCTGGTACGCCATTCCCTATCAGGCTGAAGGTTTCTCCGGCGTCATGTTAAAGGCGGGTCCAGAGACCCGTGCGCCGGAGGTTCGCTACCCACTGAGCGTGACCGGCTGGCATGCAATCTCCATTGGAGTACACCCAACCAGCGAGGAAGGTTTACCTCAAACGCTCGTCAAGTTGAGTGGCGATGACACCTATTCCGTGCTTACATGGGACACCGGGGGTCACCACCTACAACGCAAGCAGCTCCAAGAGATCTTCTGGAAGGTTGCTGACCTGAACGGACAAGCAGTTGACTTCTGCCAACTCGCGCGCCGTATTGATCCGGGTGACGGCTTTGGTTCGGTGCAATGTGGGGGCGTACGCATCGCCTACATCAAACTTGTGCCGCTCACGCCGATTGAAGTTGATGCGCTGTACGCCGAACAAGGGGACGGGGCGCACCGACACCTCTTCGCGCATAACGACTCACACGGACCGCACTTCCTCTATCGCCCCACGTCTGCTGAAGAATTGCGCCGCGAGGTTGAGGCATATCGGGACACTAACTTTTCACGCATATATTGGGAAAGTGGAAGCGGCGACGTCCTACATTACCCCACCAAAATTGGACGTACACCCGATATTCCCAATATCACAGAGTTTGCACGAGTCGGTGACCGACTGGTAGCGGAAAGCTGGCGCAGCTATCTCAAAGCCGGCCTCGATCCCTTCGCGATAGCACTCGAACACACACACGCTATCGGTCTTGAGTTCCACGCAGCCTACCGACTGGCTGGATGGACCTATCCGCCGCCGCTCGATCACAATTTCCGAGAAGGGTACTACCAACACCATCCGGAGCTGCGGTGCGTCGATCGCGACGGAAAACTCTTGCCACGCCTCTCCTACGCCTTTCGTGAGATACAGGACTACTGTCTGGCACTGCTGCGCGAGATGGCTGAATACCCGATTGATGGGATCTGCCTCCTCTTCAACCGACGACCCCCGTACATTGCGTACGAAACACCGTTGCTTGAGGCTTTTGCAGCCGCTCACGGCATTGATCCACGGGAGCTTGCGGAGACGGATCCGACATGGCTTGAGTTTCGTGCAAGTGTCATGACTGCCTTTATGCGTCGTGTGCGGGAGGAGATGGACGCGATAACCCGTGAACAAGGACGGACTCGGCGGATTGAAGTGTCCGCGTGTGTGTTGGGCTTGGAGGAGGAGAACCGATACTTCGGTCTTGATGTCGCTGCTTGGGCGAGAGAAGGGTTGATTGATGTCCTAATTCCGTACAGTCCGGCACCATTGGCAATGCCGACCGAAGAGGACACTTGGTCGAACCCATCACAACTTGAGCCTTTCACCCACGCAACTCAGGACACCGCATGCCTGCTGGCACCGAATGTCATGCCCCGCCATCAGAGTCCTGAAGACTTCCGACGAAACGCCCATATGCTCTACGGCACAGGCGCAGACCGTCTCTTCTTCTGGGATTGCGCCGGTCCGAGCGGCAGAGCAAATTACCAGCCGATGTGGAACGCTCTCCGCCGTCTTGGACATCGTGAAGAGATCACGGAGTGGATACAGGCTGGTGAACCCGCACTTGGCGATTGGACGATGCCGCTGCTCAAACTCGGTGATTGGGACATGACCGTCATCGCCCCAGGGTAGCGAAAACCGGCGGGTGGAAAGAGGAGCAGGCTATTTCTTTTCGTATTTGAACGCCTCATAAAGATCTGCGACACCTGCCTCTGTTGTGTCCCCATCGTGAGCCAAGATTCGTATTCCGAGATCCAACTCATCCCCCCGATTCAAAATCCCCTTCTCTCTCATAAATGGGTTCAACAGCATCGTTCCGTAGTCGAAACAGAACCATTCGATGCCGGCGGCGGAGGCGTGGGGAATAACGGTTATACCTGCTTTTTGACCGCCCACTGCGGGCCCCGATATATCAACCCAGTCTGCAAGCTGATTGCAGACCTCTTGCTGACCAACTCTACCTTCCGAATCAATTAGTTTGCCGCCGTTGGTGGGACGCAGCTCATCCGCCATCCGAATCGTAAAGTAGGCGTGGCGCGTGGTGCCGATGGTGATGTCCCATTCGGTTGGCCTCAGTTGGGACCGGACATCAATAACATTGGCGACCTCCCCCGGATAGATGTTGATAGTCCGCGTTTCTTCAGCCAATACTCGACGACCAATGTCCGCCGGCGCACCCCACTCTTCAGGACCCTGCCACTGGATGGTCTGCACAACTCGGAGATGATTCTCGGAAATCTCCTCGCTGTCAACCCCCACGACCCAAATTCTACCCGGTGCGCGCCCTTGGAAGATATTGTTGACGTAGAAGTTATATGTTGCCTCCTCTGTTAACGTGGAAATCGCTGGAGATAGTGGCGGCAGTTGGACAAAAAAGACATCGGCACTGACGGTGATTGAATTGTGGTGTGGGTGGTCTACTGGGCTTTCAGAAGTCAGGGATACACCCGCAGGGGAGTATACCGGGAACAGATAGCACCGGTGAATACCTTGAGTCAAATCGGTTATTGCTCGTCCCTTCCAGCGTATCTTGACGCTTATAAACCGGGGCGCAATTGACTTGGGTTCGGGACGTTGATGTATATCGACGTGGAAATGCTCCATTTTTTATCCTCTCTGTTTTCGGTTGAGTTATCTTGCTCAACTGCCCATTATCTACTCAGGTGGAATCTCTACCGTCTGACCGGTCTTGGACGATTCAACCGCGGCATTGGTGATCCGAATGGAGCTCAAGTTATCTCGCCCGGAAACTTGGGGTTCGACACCTGCTGCGAGTGCACGCTGCATCTCTCCCATCGTACCACCCCACGCATCGGGGAACCAGCTGCCGTGGATGTTAAACACCTGTCGCTGATTAGGGTCCTCTTTGAACGAGATGGTTAGTTCCGTCCGTCCATCTCGAAGGGGACCATATCGCGCAATCGAAGCGGAGGCGTCTGTGCCATCAATATGCCACAGATACGGGCTATGGTGGAGTGCCGGCGCGATGTTGTTGAAATGCAACGTTGACATCAGGTCAGCCGGTTCATATTCGCAAAGAATCGAATAGATCATCGGATCTATCGCGTTCTGACCGGGGACGCGGGTGGTCGTCGTTTTCACCCATCGCGGTGTCCGACCGGTAAAGTAACGGGAGAGATCGACGTAATGAATCCCGTTATCTATAATGGTTAAGTCAGGAGTCGTCAACCACGTGGAATCAATACCATCTTGAAACTGGCGGTGGACGTGCAGAACGCTGTATAGGTGACCGAGGCAGCCGCGATCAATCAGTACCTTCATCGCAGTGTGATAGGGTGCCCAGCGCGCTTGCTGGTTGATCATCAGTGTGATGTCCGCCTTCTCACATATCTCTACAATGCGTTCCGCTTCCGCCAATGTCGGTGCCAGCGGCTTTTGAGAGAGAATATGTTTACCGGCGGGTGCCAACTGTTCCACCGCCGCCAAGCGGTCTTCTGGGCGCACTGCGAGATCGATAATATCAACATCACGCCGATCGATCACCGCTTCAATCTCGGTCGTCCAGAAAGGGATACTGTATTCTTCAGCAACCGTTCGTGCTTTCTCCTCAATAACGTCGCAAGCTGCAACAACGCGGTATCCGAACTTGCGATAGGCGGGGAGATGCGTGTTCCGGGCGATGTTCCCGCAGCCAACCATGGCGATCCCGTAGCGTTGCACAATCTCCTGTGGTGGTGCCGCTGGGAGATAATCGTCTGGGTATAGTTCAATCTGTTTCATAACTTAAGCCTCCGTGCGGTTAAAAATTGCCCTTTTGGGACGAGATGTGTTAAAATCCAGATAGGTTCGGTTTGAGATGACTCCGTGCATGACAGGGAGGCACATCACGTCTCACAGTTTTCCAAAAATATGCGTGCTGCTTCCAGTGCTTCCTCCGGTGTACGGATCTGTCCCTCAAACTGGAGGTCTTCAACATGCTGTAAAATGCGCCCAATTTTGACACCGGGCATCACCCCAAATGTTTGTAAGATAGCATCGCCGGTGATTAATCTGCCTCGCTCCATCATCGGACCAATTTCGTTATAATAAAAATCCGCAATTTGCTTCAGCGCTGCTTCCACTATTGGTGGTGCATTGATCCGGCGTATGTTCTTTCCAGATGATCGAATATTCGCGTAGGATATCAAAAGGATTCCTAACCAGTCATCTCCCGCGCGTCTTAGGAAGGAAGTCATCGACCGACGCGCTATCTGACCATTGGCATCTATCAGGTCCATCAGGTGCAGGCGATTTTGCACAAGGCTACGCATCAACTGTGTGGCTTTCCTGCCGAGCCGCAAGTGATTGGTTGTTTGAACAGCCGTTTCTGTCCCGCTGTTGTGCAGTAGCAAAGCTAGCTTAACAATCTGTCGGCGGCACAGATCGTGCGTAAGTTGTTCATGCAGATATGACTCAATTTGTAGGCGGTACGGTTGTAGTGTATCCGGTATCGGTTTTGCCTCAAACATCTCGAGGGCGCGTAGGCGACGGTCAAGTGTGTCCTGATACGATCCACGTACCTTCTCAATTTCTGGAAGAATTTGCGAAAAGAGACCCGTTTCGTCCATTCGGCGCAGATAAGCGGTCGCGTTTTTAACATTTAATATCTTAATCAATTCGTCACGGATGCGTTCGGACGAAACCTGTGGCAACCGATTTTTGTGCTGACGAATGAGATCGATTGTCGTGTCAGGGATTTCAAATCCTAACTGCGCTGAAAAACGATACACTCTCAGCATCCGAAGCGGATCATCGATCACCACCCCTTCGCTTGGAAAGCGCAACGTTCGCGCTTCAAGGTCCGAAAAACCGTCACACGGATTAATCAAATTCACCTCCGGTTTCGTCAAGAGTGATGAAAAATCTAGTGCCATCGCGTTTATTGTTAGATCACGCAGGCGCAGATCTGCTTCCAAAGTCTCGGCACGAAATCCGGCGAAGTCTAAGGTGAGCCGCGTCTCTCTGATGACAATCCGTGCGGTCGGTGGTTGTTCTTCCAATTTTAGAAACGCTTCGCCGATTTTGTCCGCAAAGGCTTTGGCGAAAGCAATCGCATCGCCAGCAAGCGCGAAATCCAGATCTGTGATAGACTGATTAAGCAGCAAGGCTCGGACGGAACCGCCGACGAGGTAGAGTTGAACCCCTCGCTTTTCCGCGAACGCGTGGAGTTGACGGATTAGCTGTGGCTGCGGTAGATTTTGACGGAGAGGTGCGCTTGGAATAGATTGCATCTTATTGACATACTCCCAAACCTAAAGGATTGGGATTGTCCTCCGTCCTTTAGGAGTCGAATTGTGCTATCAACGAGGTTAGCTCCAATCCAATTGGAGACTTACATCCTCTACTGCAACGGTTGATGCCCCAACCGTATGGATATTGATTGCCGCATTGCGGTCTCTATCCAACTGTGTGTGGCAACTTGGACACTGCCATGTTCTATCACGAAGGTTTAGGTCTTGGTTGATTGCACCACAGACATGGCATGTCTTACTGGACGGATACCACTTGTCCACGAATCGAATCTCTCTATCCTTTTTAGATGCAATATATTTGAGTTTCTGTACAAAGTCATAGAAACCCAAGTCAGACACCTTGCGTCCCCAAAGGGCTTTCATACCTTTGAGGTTGAGTGATTCAAGTGCAATCCAATCGTATCTATCAGTAAGGTCATAAGCAAGTTTCCAATGGAAATCTTGTCTGTGATTGGCAATCTTGCGGTGCTTACGGGCAAGGTTAATTCTTGCGTGTTCCTGATTCTTTGACCCTTTGCGCTTCCGTGAAAGTTTGCGGTTCGCTCGCTTAATGGCATTGATACCGCGCTTGAAGAATTGTGGAGATTCGTAGTCATTGGAGTCAGACCCGGTGAGATACGTCTTTAGTCCAAGGTCGAACCCCGCGCTTTTACCCGTCGTGGGAGACTCTAAATCTGTATCTACGTGGTCTGTCAGAATGATTAGCCATACGTCTCCTACGCTGTCCCGTTTTATCGTGCAGCGTTTCGGATTGCCTAAGACTTCCCGACTTTTGAAATATCGGTAGATTCGCTTACCGATACGGATATAGTTACTTTGCGGTAGTTTCCAACCTGCTTGTGTCAGTGTGAAGGACTTATATCTTTTCCGTGCTTTGAAACGAGGTCTGCAACACTTTTTGCCTTTTTTACAATCGGCAAACATTTTCATGTAGCCTTTATCTATACGGTCTATTACGTCTTGCAAAGACTGACTCGGTAGAAGATTCCAATGGGCATAGCGAGGCAACCGCTTCAACTTGGTTAAGTGTCGCATGAGTGCTTTCTTACCCGGATATGTCCCGTAGATAGCATAGTGTCTGCGACACAAGGCTATAAAGTGATTCCACACCGAAGCATGTGCCTCTATGGTTTTGTGCAATTCACGGTTGCCGTGATTACTATACATTTTGAACTTGTAGGTTTTCATCGGATTGTCTTTCTGTCTTTCATATCCGGCTTAATGGGTGTGGGAGACACCACCGGGCGGTGGCGTTAAGCCTCTCCCACGAAAGACAAACGAATTATACCTTGTTTTACCTCCAAAATCAATACAAAAACGGTTGAAGCCCGGCTTATATCCCAAAGATAAATCTTTAGGGGTTACGGGCTAAAGCCCAAATCCTTAATATTTCAATATTGGACGATTAACTACAATTTTAATTTGCTAAAAGCTAGTGGTCGTTGGTATCATTGTGCACAGCCGTTAGAATTATAATAATTTGTAGGTGATTATTTTCCGGAACAATTACCTGCATTGTTGGTGAATTATGGTGAAGTCTATAAATAAGTAAACATTTGCTAATAATTTGGGTCTTTCCGAAGTTTCCAAAGTCCCCCTGATAAGGGGGATTTAGGGGGTTAGCTGTATATTGGGAGTGTCTAATTAATTCTAAAATCTACTATAAAATAGATGGTATCTTCACATTCAGAGTTGAGCGATAATATATAGACTAAGATCTTCATAATTTACTATAGGGCGTTTTCCTGTCTTATCCTGTTTGGAAAGGAAACATATTGAGAGTACAAAGGCGAAAAATGCGCTCATGGGCAAGACGATAAATTCTCCACCTACAAACCGAATTACGTTTTGTGCCATGGGCTCATGAACCAATCCCGTTTGGAAAGGACACACAGTGCAAGGACAAAAGCAAGTAACCAAAGACTTACCACGGATTCGCGTCAGCTCCCGTCTCTCAAAAACATGGATACAAAGGCAACAAATCGGACGGCAAGCAATCAGGCACTTACCAATATTTAATGTGCGGTACGCTGTTCAGCGCACTGCGCATCGACGGCGAAGCTTAAAGGCACTGGTCATCACACTGATACTGCACCTTATCGGTGTCTTTTTTCTGTTACACTATATCCGTCCCCCTCGGATTGAGGAAGATGCAATCATAGTCGAGTGGGTCGAACTGCCTAAAGTACCCCGTTCCTTGGTCAAGCCTCGCCAAATTACTCCACAGATCAAAGCCGTAAACTCCGGCGCAGCCTCCAGCATTCAGGTACGGGTGAAAGCCCCGGTTCTGCCGGCAACCAATGCCCACGAACCACTGCCGTTAGAAACCGATACGTCTCAAAACCTGTCTGTTACCGACGAATTTCTAACACCGAAACGCGGTGATACGGGAACCTTTGTTCCTGAATCCTCGACAGAACGCGGACTTGACCGGGGGAGTTATACCCGACAGGGGCGTGGACCCGCAGCGGGCGGAAAAATGATCGGAGGAACATACGGAGGCGGACAGGGGAGCGCAGCTCGAGACGATGATTTATCCCTTGTATCTGATGAGGCTCTCGGATTGTCGGATGAAAACCTAGTTCCTGAAGATCGATTGGGCGCAATTCTGGAGGGAGAAGGCATGGAGATTCGCGGACATATTCGCCTAGTTCGACTTAAACACTCCCTTTCTGACTGGTGGCAAGATCCAAGTGCGATACCAAGTTTTGCGAAGTGGCTCGAAGAAAATACCCAACTCCGCGTCGATATGAAATATGCAGGAGGTGCGCTTCATTTTACAGATCCGCGCATCCTTAATGCACCGATGGTTATCATGACAGGGCACGACAAGGACATGACTGTTGGACGCAATCTCGCCACACCGGATCGCAAAAAAGCATCGCTAGCACCACACTTTACCTCGGAAGAACGGGCAGTGCTGCGGAAATATGTCGTTGAACGGGGTGGAATGCTGTTTTACGACGACTGCGGGTTCAACGGCTTGCTTGCCGCAACCGTTGCTAATGAGTTATATAGAACCTTTCCCGACTATCCCCTCCAGAACCTGATGCACACTCATAAAATCTATAGTATCTACTACGATCTCCCCCGGCCTCCAACAGGTGGCGATGTTTTCTGGAAGTCTGAAAACCATCCGAAACCCACGCAGTTCAAATACCAAAAAGGTATTACTATTAACAATCGGCTTGGTGTTCTCTATAATCGCAAAGACTATTTGTGCGCGATGGAGACGGTGGAGATCCAAAGCCGAACCATGTTGCGACTGCGTCGTTCCAAAGATGTCCATCGTTTTATGACGAATTTGTTGATTTACACGATGAAGTATGGAGGGAATACGGATCGGTCGGGGTATAGACGGTAGTCATCATCGCCAGAAAACCTCGACCCCCAATTCGTCTGCGAGTGCTGCCAGCGATTTCAGATGCGTTGGATGCAATGGGATACCATTACGCAACGCATCCTGTTGATGCAGCCATTCCAGTTCGCCGGGGAGATAGATTCGCTCAACGCCTTCAGCGCGTGGAGCGTTGCGGACGGTACGGATCTCCGTATCCACCGCTTCCGTAAATTCGTTTAACGGACAGAAGTTACTGACCTTAAGCGCGAAAAAGAAATGCCCCCGTCTTGCCAGATCAGGCGGTGTCTCGGGCGTCCGATTGCAGGCAGCGGGTCCCCCCGTCATCACGCCGCTGAGGATACTCATCACAATCGCTAAACCGTGCCCTTTATACCCGCCAAAGGGCAGCATCCCGCTCGCTTGAGTCGGATCTTGTGTCGGCTTACCGTCCGCATCCAATACATAGCCGGGCGGCAATTGTTTGCCCTCCATTGCATACGTTCCAACATGACCCCACGCAATCTGTCCACACGCCATGTCCAATACAATCGGCAGCTCTGCTTTGGTCGGTATTGCGTAGCCAACAGGGTGGTTGCCGAGCAGTCCCGACATCCCGCCATGCGGTACAACACTTGCCCCACCCGTTTTGGTAGTGCTGAAGCCGATCATCCCCTTTGGTAACGCCATCATTGCAAAACACGCTGCTGCGCCGTAATGGTTACTATTGCGGACCGCAACCGATGCAAACCCCGTAGTCTCAGCTTTTTCAATCGCCATATTCATCGCGTATATACCGGCGACATGCCCAAGGCTATTATCCGCATCAACGAGCGCGGTGCTGGGCGCATCTGTCAGGATCTGCGGCGTAGGCTTCGGATTAATCTCGCCGTTGAGGATGCCGCGCACATAGCCGGGCAGGGCGCGAGTCCCGTGCGAAAACACACCCCGCTCATCGGTCTCAACCTGCATCCCGGCAACGGCATCAGCCTCCGCTTTAGGAACGCCAGCACTTTGGTAGAGAGCACTTGTAAACTGGCGAAAGGGTTCAGATTTAATTCGGATATTGTTGTTCTGTTGACTCATATCTTCTCCTTAACCCAAAAGAAATTAGGAGTTACGCACTTGGCGATAAAATAGGTTATAATAGCGGTTATGAATCCACCTAAATGCCCTGAATATGACTATATCAACTTTGTGATAGCGACACCGAGTACCTACAGTTGTACAGAGGCTGCCAGAGTGCAACCCCCAGAGGACAACCCCCCCGCGCATGACTCTTTGAATCGCTTGCTATATCGGTTGACTCCCGATTCAGAATCATTGTGGATAGAGGCAACACCTTATGTCAAAAAAGACGAAGGCATTTTGGTCATAGATGACTCCACCCTTGATAAACCGTATGCCCAACAGATGGAACTTGTCGCCCGCCATTGGTCAGGTAAACACAAACAAGTGGTGTCAGGAATTAACCTCATTACCCTGATGTGGACTGATGGAGACAGCCACATTCCGTGCGATTACCGCCTCTATGATAAACAACACGATAACTTGACTAAAAATGACCACTTCCAATCACTCATTGCAGAGGCGCATCAGAGAGGATTTAATCCAGAGTGTGTCGTGTTTGACAGTTGGTACAGCAGTTTGAAGAATCTAAAGACGATTCGACAGTATCAATGGCATTGGCTGACTCAGTTAAAGTCGAATCAACAGGTCAACCTCAATAAGCGTGGCAATCAGGCAGTGAGTCAACTGCCAATTAGCAACAATGGCACCATCGTTCATCTGAAGGGATACGGATTGATTCAAGTTTTCAAGATAGTTTCCCAAAACGGTAACATTGAATATTGGGCAAGTAGTAACCTCTCAATGAACGACCTGTTTCGACTGAAATATGCCGAGTTGTCTTGGGCAATTGAAGAGTATCATCGAGGTATCAAGCAATTTGTTGGGGTTGAAAGGTGTTTCGCTCCCAAGCCAGTGGCACAACGGAATCATATCGGTTTGGCATTACGAGCGTTTCTCCGCATAGAGCGAAACTGTTTTTCAAAGGGCATCAGTTGGTTTGAAGCGAAAACCTCGATTATCAGAGACGCGGTGCGTGCCTATCTCGCTCAACACCTTTACACGTTAACTGCGTAACTCCTAAAGAAATAATAGGAGGGGTGAAAATATCCTATTCTTGATTCTAATGATAAGCGGTTTTCCACACTAAGAATCTTGTAGTGATTTGCAATCTGTAAAGGTTAGGTGCAACTGCGGTATGCGGATGTAAATCCAAGACTTACCGATCGGGTCTCTGAACTACACGAAAGCCGAATGTATAACACGCGATGTAGTGCCGAAAGCGGGCAGCAGTGCGAACGCTGCACGCGCTTCGTTGCCCCCGATACCACGAGCCACCACGCACCACGTAATATTCACCGCTATCAGGACCTTGAGGATTACAAGACGGAGCATGGTAGTAGTAGTCTGTCGCAAACCAATCGTGGCACCACTCCCAAACATTGGCAGCGCAATCCATAATCCCGTAAGGCGATGCACCCTCCGGGTAGTTCCCAACAGATGTTGTACCCTTCCCGGCAATATTGCATTTATCTTCGTCAAATTCATTTCCCCAGGGCCAGAACGGGCCGTCGCAGCCTCGCGCCGCTTTCTCCCACTCGGCTTCGGTCGGCAAACCGACCTCGACACCTGTTTCCCGACTGAACCACTCACAGTAGGCGAGGGCATCCTTGCGCGTTACGCACACAACGGGGTGGTCAAGCTTTTCCTCAAGTGGTGCTTCTCGCAGCTTATACCAGATCGATTTACCAAGACCATCCAGCTCGCGCTCCGTCCGATAGCCGGTCTCATCGACAAACGCCTTGAATTGCCGGTTGGTCACCGTGTATTTCGCAATGGTGTATTCAGAAAGATAGACCTTTCGTTGTGGCTGCTCGCGTGCAAGCCACTCATCAGGAAATTCGGAGTCAAGTTCCTTGATGTGGTTCTCCTGCGCTGCATCCGATCCCATGATGAACTCGCCAGCGGGGATGGTGACCCACTCCATTTCGTCCGGTTTTGTGATTATACTTTCCGACATCATATTCCCTTCAGCTAATTGCAACTATTCGTTGATTACTCTTTTGTCCGGACTTCAGAATCGTAAATCAGAAACTTAATAATCGGTTCTGCGGTTTTCGGCGTCAAACCTGACCCCGGTTTTCGCATCATTTTGTAGACATATTTGCGCCACGCCTCCCCGGTAAATTCTGAGTTAATTGGACGGGCAAGCGTGTGGCAGCGACTACATTTTTGCTCGAACAGTTTGTAGTTTTCCTGCATCTCTGGCGGATAAGCCGACACATCAATAAAGTTGGGCCCCCGGTCCTCTATAAAAATTTTCGAGGTCGCTGGTGGCATCCTTACCAGTAAAACAGTTATAATTACCATTAAACCGATTACCAATATCACCGAAATCCAAACGACGGGCTGACGCATCTATATTTCTCCTAAGAGTCTCAATTGGGTATACTCTAATACGCTCTTTCGGTTTCTGTCAATCCTTTTTTCCCCCAGTGACAACAGAAACCGTAGGTGCTTGCATCCCGATTTATCGGGGAGCGGGAGATCTCGCTCCTACTTACCTATACCAATGAACTAATGAACCAATAGTTTTCACGTTTCACGTCCCGATAGATCGGGATCCTCGGAACGGGACATCACGTTTTACGCTTTTTGCGTTTTGTACTCTCTTTTGATATGAGCCTATCAGTTTTCTACTTCCAATACAAGCAGGTCAGCGGTCACGAGGGAATCGTCGGACGATTGTCTGAAGTCGAAATTGTGAATCTGCTACCCCGTGTCGTCGAGGTTGCGACGCCGGAGATCTACCCACCGGGAAGCATCGTTTGGAATCTGGGCGAATTGACGCCGGAAGAAATAGAGCGATGTCGGTGGATGACCTTTCTGACGCAAATCGACACGCTCGTTTGGGAGGATGGGGTGGACAATCGAGACCAACGGGTAGCGGAGACTCTGCGAAAGGACTACGATGCCTTTTGTGCCTTCGTCGAATCTGGTGTCCATCAGCCGATCCTCACGCTCGACAAAGATTGGGTTGCCACAATCGCCCCACAGGCGTTTGATTATCAATCTCCGGCGAGGCAGTCTCCGTACCTAATTCGTGCGATGCTGAATCTTAGCTACAACGCGGCACCCATTGGTAGTGTGCTAGATCCGATGGGCGGCTACGGGCAGACACTTTTCGAGTGTGTGTTAAGAGGGGTTGATGGTGCGACGTTAGAGATTTCTCCCACAGCATCAAAACGGAGTGCCGAGAATCTCCGAAAACTCTTGCATCGCCTTGGGAGACATTTTGAGGAATCCCACGACGGGACGCGCCATCTTTTTGTAACGCAGGACTTTCCCCAAAACCGGTATCAGATCATCAACGGCGATACACGGGAAGCCCATCGGTATCTACCGAACCAGCAATTCGATAGTTTAATCACGGATTTCCCTTACGGTGTCCGTGCCGGAAGCCGAAACGAAAAACTCACGCCAATCCCATTAGATGTGCTGCTGAATGCTGCCCTGCCAAGTTGGAAACGTTTACTCAAGCCGGACGGAACGGTTGTGGTCGCTTATAACTTAAACACGCTGCCCCGCGGAACGGTGCTCGATCTGATTCAGAAACACGGGTTTCGCCAACGTTTCGCCGATGCTAACCTGCGGGCGCGGATCTCTGGTAAGATTCATCGGGATATTATAGCGTTTGAGCAGGTGTGAAACAATACTGATGATTCCCCAGTTCACCGATAATTGGGCACCGGCACAACCGCCCCATCCCTTTCAGCAGAGAGGTGTGCGCAAATCCCCGGCGCAGTGTAATCCATCGCTTCGTAAACATCAATTGGCGGCTTCGTATCGTTCAGGATAGATTCAATGAACCCATCAACAATTCTGCTCTCCGCGACTCCATGCCCACTGTCATCACTTGTGAAGGGGGTCATCTCTCGGTCGGGGGCAATTCCTCGGAAGTATCCACTCACTATGTCCTTATATTGGCGTTTGCTTTCTAACGCACCCTGTGTGCCATAGACGACATACCAGTGAAATGCCGGGTAGCGTTCAATCGAGAAGCCACACAGAATCTTGACGACCGCACCGCTTTCCATCTGAAACAGCCCAACCTCAAGGTCAATTACGCCGAGGTCGGGTGCAATGTTAGAGCCGGTATTTAACCCCGTCGCCGCAGCGCACCGGTCCTCCATCATAAAAATTAGGGGACCAAGGCTATGTGTGCAATATTGAATTGGTGGCATCTTGGCGCGCCATGTCAACGTCCCGTCACCTCGCCGCATCAACCCTCGACAATCGTGAATATATTCGGCTTCGGCGTAGATAATCTTCCCAAGTTCGCCGGCGCAAATCTGTTCCTTCCATGCGAGATGCATATCGCTATAGCAACAGTTTTCAGCGAGCATATATTTCAAGCCGGTCTTTTCGACAGCTTGGACAACTGCCTCACACTCTGAGAGTGTGTATGCCGCCGGCACTTCGCAGAGGACGTGCTTCCCATCTTCCAATGCGACGATTGTGTGTTCCGCATGTTGCGGCATCTCCGTGCAGATGACCACTATATCCAGATCGTGTCTCAGAAATTCCTCATAATTCGTGTGTCTTGACGCATTGACCGGGCAATCAGCTGCCTCCAACCGAGATATATCTGCGTCACACACCGCAACCACTTCCGCCTGAATCTGCTCCGAGAAGCGATCTAGGTATACGCGGCCACGTCCTAATCCTACAACACCTACCTTTAGCTTCATTAATCTCCTCCTAAGAACGCATGTATCCCATTTCAATGACTGTGCAAAATATGATATGCCGCAATTCCCAATGACACATGAACATTCAGCGATGCTCCCTTGCCATACATCGGAATATAGACTGTCATGTCACAGGCGGCGAGGGTCCGCTTCGTCACGCCGTGGTCCTCGTGCCCAACGATTAGGCAAAGCTTATCGGGATATTCGATTTCATTGTAAGGCACAGATGCAGCGGCGATCTCCAGTGCACAACTAATATAGCCCTCTGCTTTAAGGGCTAAAATTGCATCCGCTGCATGTTCCACATAACTCCACTTCACCCGCCGATCCTTTCCCCGTCCAACCTTCCGAATCAATGGGTGCGGCGGACGTGCGCTGATCCCCGTCAAAATGAGTTGACGCACACCGGCTGCGTCCGCAATCCGAAACGCAGACCCAACGTTGACCGGATCTTCGACATCCTGCAATATAAAGATGAGTTCTCTAGCCGGACGCTCTGCACCTTTGAGAAAATCCTTGAGTGGTTTGCCGCGTAACTGTTTCAACGTTTAATCTCCATTGTCCAATACCTCGGGTTTCTCCCTATCTTTGCCAGCGATGTAAAGGACGCAGAGTGTCACGCCTATTGCAATCCCCATCCATAAAACACCCCACACAATGGTCGGAATGTACGGTGTTACCTCTTCGTGGAGCATACGGGCATCGGATCGAAGATGGGAACGGTCTATGATATCGCTCTTGATGTCGAGAATCGCATAAAGACAACTGGTTAAACCGATTACTCGCAACAGCCACTCATTGATCGACTCTGGAAGGAATCTACCTACAATAATCAGTACCCCGCCAAACCCAACGCCGAATAGAAAACCGAAAGTGTTTCGCAGATAGAAAGCCGAAATAAGGATCATACCTACGCCGATAATAGCACTGATCAGTTTACCAAGATGCGTCCGCGCCGCAAGGATCAAGATCAGCCCGCCCCACACCAAACTCCCAAGATAGCCCGCGGTGAGTGTCCAAAAACGTGAACCGCCCGCCGTGATCGCGTGTCCACCTTCTTGGGCGACAATCTGAATTTCTTTGATACTACCCCCTGTTGCGAGTGCTGCTAAACCATGACTGACTTCGTGCATAAAAACAACAAAAATCTTGAGCGGGTCAACAACCCCCGTATTCCACAGAAAAGTGATGACGATGAAAATACCAATCAGGCGAATGTCTAACCGTTTAAGGAATTTTATTATCATGTCTACTTTCGCTAACTTTTAGTTGATATTCCGGGAAGGATGTGCTATATTTGCCAAGTATTCGCATCAGTGCCTTCAAGCCTCAGATAGGGGTTAGGGTAATGGATGCATCGCGGATTTGTCAAGCTGTTTTTAGTCCCAATCCCATCGGGGAAGGATTTTGGCGGATACTTGAATGTCCCCCACGGGGAAACGATGCGAAACTGAATTGGAGAGCAGCATAATGGGAAATACCTTTGGTCATCTCTTTCGGATTACAACATGGGGTGAATCGCATGGCGGGGCGATCGGCGTTGTGATTGACGGCTGCCCGCCAAAACTTAAAATTGATATCGGCACCATTCAGGCGGAACTGGATCGGCGACGACCGGGGCAGAGCCATCTCACAACCTCACGTCAGGAGGAAGATCAGGTGGAGATTCTGTCCGGTGTTTTCGAGGGGGAGACGCTTGGATCGCCAATCTCAATGTTAGTGTGGAACAAAGATGCCAAACCCTCCGCCTACGAACATCTCAAGGATGTGTACCGCCCGTCTCACGCCGACTTTACCTACCAACAAAAGTTCGGTCTCCGTAATTGGCAAGGCGGTGGCAGAGCGAGTGCTCGCGAGACAATCGGACGGGTCGCAGCAGGTGCGATCGCAAAGCAGATTCTGCGCGAGCAATGTGAGACGGAAACCCTCGCCTACGTCAAGCAGGTCCACACAATCCAAGCGGAGGTTGATTCGGATACTGTAACGCTTGATGAGGTTGAATCCAGCCTCGTCCGATGTCCAGACCCGAAAGCCAGTGAGAAGATGGCAGAATGTATCGATCAAGCAAGACGGGATGGCGACTCCCTCGGTGGGATCATCGAATCGGTGTCACGGAATGTGCCCGTGGGACTTGGTGAACCGGTGTTCGACAAGCTCAAGGCAGATTTGGCAAAGGCGATGATGTCCCTACCGGCGACAATGGGCTTCCAGATCGGTTCCGGCTTTGACAGTGTGATCGGCACAGGCTCACAACACAACGACCCCTTTTACAACGATCACGGGCGCGTTCGTACGCGGACAAACAATTCCGGCGGGACGCAGGGCGGTATCTCAAACGGCGAAAACATCGTTTTTCAGGTCGCTTTTAAGCCAACAGCCACCATCCGCAAGGAACAGGAAACGGTGGATCTCCAAGGGAACCCCGTCACGCTGTCGGCGCATGGACGGCATGATCCGTGCGTTTTGCCTCGTGCACCTGCAATTGTTGAAGCGATGACTGCGCTGGTATTGGTCGATCATTTTCTGCGACAACGTGCGAAAACTTTGGATTAATGAACCAATGAACGAGTGGTTTTCACGTTTCACGCATCACGTTTCACACTCTTTACGTTTTGCATCAATATGATTATCGCCGCCACGGTTGGCACAATCATTCCGATGCTCTTTAAGCGATTTCGGATTGACCCCGCCATTGCCACGGGACCCTTTGTTACCACCGCAATTGACGTATTTGGCCTCCTGTTTTACTTCATAATCGCCCGCATATTTCTCTTCTGACCTTCGCTCCAGCGGGGCGATAGGTGTATAGCAAATCGGCAAACCAATTCCTTCAAGTCTCAGTTGCTTTGAATCTCCTGATAAATCGGGCCCGAAACGGAACCAATCTTATCGGGGCGGGGTGATAGGTGTATAGAAAACCGAGTCCCCATAACCCAAAACCCCAGCGGGGCGACAGGTGTGTCATCCATTTGGTTATTTCTGATAAGTATCGGGTATGAAAACTCGACCTCCAGACTGTCTAGCAACTTGGGTTATAATAAGTTTCGGTAATGACAGTTACCCGACATTAACGCCATGTTTGATAGGATTGTCTCTAACAATGGTTCAAAAACTCTGAGGAACTTTTCATGGAACGACCTAAAGACAACTGGATGAGGACCCCAGCGGGAGGATATATCTCCTTGGCGGAACGATATATCCCCCCGCCCCCCCCCAATCGGGGAATAAGAATAAGGCGTTCAAAAACCTTGACTCTCTGGGTATGGCTTAGCTACATGATGGTAGGCTTTTTCAGCTTTTTGTTTGGAAAGTTAGTAATCGCTCTTTTAATCAAAGTCTTTACAGTAAAACCCTTTTAACGAGGAGTTGATTATGAACGAAATGGTTAGAAAGCAACACGAGACAGGACTGGCTATCAGCCAAGAGACTCTGGAGTTGATTCAGTCAAGCATTGCCGATAGCACGCTCAAGCGGTATTCTAGGTTATCGAAGGAGCTCGAACATGGCTCGGTGGTCAGATGTTGAATGACGCGCTATTGGCAAGATACATCACCGAGTTATAAATCTCCTGCTAAGAATCTTACTTCTCCAACGAGACTCAAGAATCTCGGCTAACGAACGAAGAGGACCCAACAATGAGCATTTATGAGGAATTAGGCGTTCGCACCCTAATCAATGCAGCAGGAGCCGTCACCCGATACGGTGGTTCCCTGATGGCACCCGAAGTATTGGACAGTATGCGCGGCGCATCTCAACAGTTCTGTTATTTAGATGAAGTGCAGAAGAAAGTTGGCGAAAGGATTGCTGCCATGCTTGAGGTAGAGGCAGCGTATGTGACATCAAGTGCTGCCTGCGGGTTGGTGTTGACCACCGCTGCCTGTATGGCTGGGACGGATCCCGCCAAGATTACACAACTGCCGGATACAACTGGGATAAAGCATGAGGTCATCATCCAAAAGATACATCGAATCGCGTATGACCAAGCCATTCGTGTGGCTGGTGCAACGCTGGTTGAGATTGATGATCAGGGAACACCACCAACCGAAGAGATGCGCCGTGCCATCAATGAGAACACTGCAGCTATCTTTTACATGGCTACTGTCATGGACCACCCTGCCTCTGTACCACTAAATGAGGTTGTAGCCATGGCAAAGGCAGCGTCCGTACCGGTGATTGTGGACGCCGCATCGGAATGTCCACCGGTTTCGACCTTGACACGTTTCTGGCAGGCGGGTGCGGATCTGATTATCTTCAGTGGCGGCAAGAGCATCATGGGACCACAATCCACCGGGCTGGTCATCGGTCGTAAAGATCTCATTGCAGGGTGTGCTGCCAACGGCATTCCATTCGCCACCGTGGGGCGTCCGATGAAGGTGAGCCGGGAGGAAATCATCGGGTTTATGAAGGCACTTGAACTTTATTTGGCGAGAGATCACGAAGGCGATACCGCTCGGTGGACAACTCAACTGGATTACATCGAAGCGGCACTACAGGGGATTCCGAATATAACCCTTGGACGGCTTACCAAAGGGGAGACATACACGGTCCCGCTACTGTACATCCGCCCAGAAGCGGATGCTAACTTCACGCGATCGATGATAGCAGAAGCACTGGAAGCAGGCGACCCCTGCATAGTCGTTGGTCAACACTTTACTGAGGACAGCGTTACGATCAATCCCCACATGCTACAACCGGGGCAGGAACAGATTGTAGCAGAGCGGTGTAAAGCGGTGTTAGATCAGATTGGCTAACCCCCTATTCCGATGTGAACATACCAAATGCGAACGCCTCCGGCAATGTATCAAAAATAATGTTACCCGCATCATCCGTTGCGAGGTAGTTTCCCATATACTCTGACCACCGCTCCAGTTCAGGATCTTCGCGACTCTTGAGCCAATCCGCCTCGGACGGTGCGACCGCGTGCAAGAATAGGCGATCCCCTAAGAGATAGATTGACATACTCACATTGTTGTCTTCCATACTTTTTGCAATTTCGGGCCAAAGGTTATCGTGGGCTTCTTTGTATCCCTCGTAACTCCCGGGCAGTAGTTTCATAGACAAACCAATTGAATACATTTTATTCTCCTTTTTGTGAATTGTAGGGAACGCAGATCTGCGTTCCTATGTCAGTTAGCCAGCGACCGGACAAAGTCCCGGAACAGAATCGTCTCTGACAGATTGTCACACGCGTTGCAGTTCTCCCATTCTGTCCAGACATACTCAACTCCGAACCAACCTCCGTATCCATTCGCATCTGCAACTTCCAAAATCCGTTTGAAATCGATTGTATTATTGGCAAAGGTCTCTTGCAGTCGCTCATTGCTAGCACCTCTTACATGGAAGTGACTAGCGTATTTGACCAACGGCTCCACAGCCGAGTCCGGCAAACCGATTCGCGTGAAGTGGGCGTAATCTAAGGTCAGGGTCAAGCCGGGAACCTGCTGCACTAACCTCTCCGCTAGTTCCGGCTGCGGAACGATGGAACCGATGTGTGCTTCGACACCATAGACGATGCCATGCGTCTTGGCTTGATCTACTCGCCAGTTCAGTTCGTCAACCGCGCGGGCGAAGGAGTCCTCGTATGACTCTGTCTCGAAGTGTGCACCGGGCAATCCAGTTACATGCTCACACCCACACTCGGCGGCGTAATCAAGCGTTTTAATGAACCAGTCGCGAGCCTTCTCCCGATGCGATGCTTCAGGGTGGTTAACCGCGTAGGGCTTGAAATCCAGCCCCACTTGAAGAAATATATCGGCAGCCTCAAGCCCCCAAGTGTCTAATCTATTTTTTAATCGTCGTGCAGATTGGGTAACGTTCTCGAACTCGCGGGAGGGCAAAAGATGGGAGCGCTCCTCAAACAGACCGATATCCACACCTTTGAACTCTAGCATGGCAATGAGTTGGAGAACATTCTCATGAGATAACAGCGGAAAAGTAAAGTCAGCACAAGCAAGTTTGAGTGTCATGATGGCTCCATAAATTTCGTTTGTCCCACAGTTTCCCACTCAGCGGGTGTGATATAGGCTCCATCTACCACCAACGATGTGCCAGTGACGCCGGCGGAGTCCTCGCAGGAGAGGTAGCGTACCGCTCTAGCAATGTCGATCGGTGTGATGGCGACACCTGTGGGTACACGGCTGAGGCGGTTCGCAAGCGTGGCTTCTGGATCAGGGGTGGTGCTCAGGTGGTAGCGCAACATTGGCGTGTCGGTGATTCCGGGACAGACACAGTTGCAACGCAGCCCATCGGCGGCATAGTCAAGTGCGATAGATCTGCTCAATCCGAGTACAGCATGCTTGGAAGTGATATAAGCCGGCGTTTGGGCTTGTCCAATGAAGCTGCCCACCGAACCGATGTTCACCATATAGCTGCGTTGGTTCTTGCACAGGTGAGGGTGTCCGTGTTTGATAGAGAAGAAGATCGATTTGACATTGACGCCCATCAGCTGGTCCCACTCCTCTTCCGAATATTCGTGCAAGGATACAACGTGGACAACCCCGGCGCAATTCACTATGATCTGCAAGCCACCAAAGTGCGCAACCGTTTTTTCGATCGATTGGCGCACCTCATCCTCACGCGCAACATCGCATTCGAGGAAGATGGCTTCACCGCCATTAGCGACAATTCCTTCGACAACTTTCTGACCACGCTCGGCTTGTATGTCTACGAGGGCAACCTTCGCCCCCTCCTCCGCGAAGAGTTGGGCGGTGGCTTCGCCCATGCCCGAAGCACCGCCGCTAATCCAAGCAATTTGTCCTTCTAATCGTTTCGGGTTCATAAGCTCTCCCATGTTTGTGAATCTTCCATCGTTTTGGGGCAGCTCGCTTCAGATTATCCGCGCCCAACGTAAGGCATCTTCGTTGCCATAATGGTCATGAATAGTACATTTGCATCCAATGGGAGACTTGCCATGTGCACCACGGCACGCGCCACATCATCCACGCCCATTCTCGGCTCAACCGCAACACTTCCATCTGCTTGTGGGACACCCACTTCCATTCTGTCCGTTCTCTCAGTCGCTGCGTTACCAATGTCGATTTGACCACACGCGATATCGTACTTACGTCCATCAAGGGAGGTCGCCTTGGTGAGTCCTGTCAATCCGTGCTTGGTAGAGGTATACTAAAGTTTGGACAATTCACGGTACAAATGATGGTTGATTGGGAATACGCTTCGGGATGCCAAGCAGCACTGCGGATTTGACCTGATATCAGGTCAAATCCCAGCAAAGCATCAATTGATTCACGCAACTGAGTTTCGGGACCAGTTGCCTGAGGCAATTGCTATTCAACGCCACCCTGATAAAATCGGGGCAGTTCGATAACAAGTGAGTCGGTGTACTGGGTATTGAGCATTCATTGGTATCGTCCTGTCAAGCGGACACAGGGGTTGATGGTTGAGTATATGCGTGCTTTAATCAAGGGATAATTATTTTCTGCAACAATCTCTGAAGATACTAACTCGCCGAATATTCACTAGACCCTTGATAACGCTACATGAATTGGATACAAATTGTACTAACTTTAGTAGAGGTATAGGGCGCGGAGTTTACTCGTGGGGTGTGCGCTGATATAGAACCGTTATTGATGATGCGTCCCCCTCTGGGATCCTGGTCCTTCATAATCTTGAACGCTTCCTGTGTACAGAGGAATGCGCCTGTCAAGTTGGTATCTGCGACCATCTTCCACTGCTCGTAGGTCAAATCCTCTAGTGGCATAGGTGGTGTGCCGGTGCCGGCATTGTTAAACAGTAGGTCAAGCCTGCCAAAGGTCTCCTTCGTTCGGGCAAACAAGTTTTGGATGGAGGCGTGATCTGTCACGTCTGTTGGTACAACTAGGACTCGTGAGCTATCCGCTCCCGTCTCCTTAGCGGTTGTCTCCAAAGCCTCTACACGACGGCCAGCCAAGGCAACGGAATAGCCCTCCTGCGACAGAGCAATCGACGTTTGCCTACCAATGCCAGAACCTGCCCCCGTTACGATAGCAACCTTCGTAATTGAACTCATCTATAATGTCTCCTCACAATACACCCTCATCTTAGGGGGACTCTTAATTAGAACTGCGCCTCCCGATTTTATCGGGATGGATTTCCTGCCTAGCATAAAAAGAACGAAGCGCGGAATATGCCCCGCTGTCTTTTCGCACATAACACTGTTGAATAGATCCCCAAAACCTGATACAATAAACACGGTCTACTGGATAGGTTTCTATGTATCAATGCTTTAGCTTTGGGAGTATGTCAATATACCATTGCCCATAGAAAACGTCAAGTGCAAAATGGTAGATAGCAGAGGCATTTAATTCTCCTGTAGGAGGGATCTCTGAATCCCGACACCTCACTAAATAACCCTACAAAAATGGTAGAAAGTTCCTCACTAATAGGAGCACCGTATTATGAAGTATTTTTCGGTGGAGAGTTCAGACATATCCGTTCCAAACGACTGGATGGATGACCCAGTTCGGCTTTTGGAGGTCAGTTGGAAAGGCAAACCCATCACCGGTTTCAACCAATCTTCTCGCCGCTGCTACGTCTATCCGGTGATGACGCCGTCGGGGGTTGCTGTTACGAACGAAAGACCGACTAGCGACCACGCCTTCCACCAGTCAATTACTGTGGGAAACGACTACTTCTTCACGTACCAGACATCCGCCGCTGGACGGTTTGAGGATCCCGGTATGTGCTTCTACACCAACTCGCCCGACATGCGTGGGAGGGGAGAGGGACGCATCGTGGCGATGACACACAACGAATGCACGGAGTTGAACGAGGGTCATCTGGAGTTCATCGTGAGGATGCAATGGCAGGGACCTGAGCAGGGGTACGCCCCAAAATATCGTCGCGTTGTTGCCGAAGAGATGCGCACTATCAGCGTCTTTCCGGGTGAGGTTGCCAACGTCATTGACGTGCGGTCACAGCTAAGACCGACGGAGTGGGATATCCGCCTAGGACCATCACGGCATGGGTATTTCACAATCCGGATGGCAGACCATCTAAGGGTTGTAGACCGGAACGGTGTGAAACAGGGGGGCAGCATTGTGGATTCTGAAGGCAGGCGAGACGATGATGTCGGCTGGCAGCACGCAGATTGGATTGACTACTACGGAACGGACGCCCAAGGGCGCACCGCTGGCATTGCGGTCTTTCAGTTTCCCTCAATGGGGAATGTGGCGTGGTATGCGGGAGGCTATGGAAGCATCCGAGTCAACCCGTTTCGCAAGGGAGCCACTTATGTATCCCGTGGGGAAGAGGTGGACTTAGCCATTCGGGTGGTTGCCCATGACGGAGACCCCTATGAGGCGGGCGTTCCAGATCTGTACAAGTCCTTTAGGCGGGAGACTGAATAATTTCAGAAAGGGAGGTTGAGCCATGTCAGATGTATCTGTCTCATCCCAACCATCGGTTGGGGCACCGCGCATAGATGACCGCGATTGGAGTCAACTCACGCTCGGTCAACGCATTCAGCAACTTGAGGTCGAAGGCTACGTGGTTCTCCCAGATCTGCTCGATGCTGACCACATTGCGCGCCTCAAAGCACAGGCATCGCAGTTTGAAACAACCCACGTGGACTACAGCGTCCACCAACGGGGACGGTCAAGCATCCAGTTCGCCGGCGGTGCAATCTCCGAGTTGATTGCGTATCCACCGATGATTGAGTTCCTCAAGGAGTTGTGCGGCAATCAAGTTGTTTTGATGTCCTACGATTACTCCCGATCCGAGCCGGGGCACCCCGGCATCAGTCTGCACTGCGACGGTCAACCTTGGGGTTCCCGGATCTTCAGCGTGGAATACACCTGCCCGAAAATTATCCGTGTTCTCTACTACCTAGATGACCTGATCCCCGAAGTTTCACCTTTCCGCGTGGTGCCGCGATCTCATTTGAGTTTCCACAACGAGGCAAACCCCTATCTGCGCTACGCAGAACACCCAGAAGAGATGATGGTGACATGCAAGGCTGGGGCTGCGGTACTGTTCAACAACTATGTCTTCCACGGTAACTATCCAAACATCGGGACCTATCCACGAGAGGCACTGCAGCTCTCCTACCGACCGACTTGGGCAGGACCCGCCGGAGAGGTGGAGCCTTGGGATAAGGACGAAGTTGCCAAACTCTCCCCAGCTGTGCGCGAGTTGATGGGTGACCGCAACGCTCGCATTTGGATATACGAGGGCGGCAACAAACCGCCCAATATGCCCCACGAAGCCCCCGGCATGAACCCAAGTCGGTGGGAGCGTGGGTAATACAGCGCGCAGCCGCTCAACCCCGATTTATCGGGATTTCGTTACACTCAAGCTGCCATAATCAGGGAGCTTACCCACTCCTGATGCGGATTCAGAATTTTGTAGGTCGTGCCGGCGGGAATGTGAATCATATCGCCTTCGGTTATCTCCTGCTCTTTGCCATCACTCTGGAGCACACCGCGGTTCTCGATCACATAGTAGACCTGCTCAATATCCGTGTGACACCGTTCAATTGATTCGTTGCCGGGCTGCACAGATTCGCGAGCGATGAACTGCATCCCCTTCAGACAACCATTTTCACTATCGTCTTCGGGTTCTAGTTGATACCACCGTACCGCACCTGCACCGTCCCCCTGCGGCGGTGTCTGGGTCCAATTGCGGATGGTAAACTCACCACCGTTGCTCGCCACACCCATGCTGATGACATGATGTTCCAGCCAGCCTTCATTCATGGTATTGAACATCTGGTGATGGATGCCGGACGGTAAGTAAATTGCGTCGCCATCTCCTACGGGATAACGCTTATCCTCAAACAGCACTTCTCCCTTCCCGCTGAGGATGTAGTAGACCTGTTCCAAACTCTCATGTTTGTGAAAATCGGATGTCTTGCGTCCTTGGAGCGCGTGTCGGGCAAAGCCTCCCAACCGGTCCAGACGATGACGATCATCATCATCACCTTCCTTTATTGAGCGTAGACATCCCCAATGTACTGCACTTAGATGAGCGATGTTAGGTTGGACATCGCGCCAGTTCTTTATATAAGCCATTTTTTCCTCCCAGTGGGTCATTCATAGTTTGTAATAAGATATACTAAAGTTTGTACAATTCACGGTACAAATGGTGGTTGATTGAGAACACGCTTCGGGATGTCAAGCAGCACTGCGGATTTGACAAGGTATCAGGTCAAATCGCGTCAAAGCATCAATTAATTCGCGCAACTAAGTTTCGGAACAAGTTGCCTGACGCAATTGCTATTCAACGCCACTTGTGTCACAGGCAGTTCGATAACATTGGTATCGAACTGTCAAGCGGACACAAGGGTTGATGGTTGAGCATCTGCGTGCTTTAATCAAGGGATAATTATTTTCTGCGACAATCTCTGAAGATACTAACTCGCCGAATATTCACTAGACCCTTGATAACGCTACATGAATTGGATACAAATTGTACTAACTTTAGTAAGATATAGGACTTGCGCAGTTGACTGCTCAAAGCCTCGTAGTTCGGTGATTTATCACCGCACAACACGACTCATAACGCCCGATGAATCGGGCAGCTACAGTAAATCGGTAGGTTTGTAGTAGGTCTCGGACTCTCGGAACGGAGGCGATTTATCGCCCGTACCCCCTCTAACTCCCCCGCCCCGGTCACGGGATCCTCTCGGACAAGCAGGGGAGAAAGCAATGAACGCGCTACTACAAATTGCTCCCGATGAAGCATCGAGGATTCAAAGCAATTTGAATCCCGATAAAATCGGGGCTGAAGTGCGTAACTCCTAACTAGTATTATTCCCCAACAAACGCCTTAAACAGCCCTACATACAACGCAAGCACCTTCTCCGGATCTGGTCCCCGATACGCACATTCATTCGAGACGTAGCCGTCAAATCCGATGCGTTGAAGCCACTGGAACATCTGACGGTAGAGCTCAAAGGTCTCTGGGACTTCAGCAGCGTGGGTATGCACTGCTGTGATGTGTGGCGCAACCTGCGAAAAGAGCGGTTCAATACTTCCCCCCTCACAACCGAAGAATTGTGAGTTAAATACGAAACCGACGTTAGACAGATTGACACTTTTGATGACCTCCATCGCTGGGACGGGATCTATGAAAGATCCGTGCATTTCGATGGATACCGTGATACCCTTCGGTTGAGCATACTCTCCAAGCTCCTTTAGCGCATCGGTGACATACCCGACAACGGCATCGCGGGTATCATCGTCGAACCGGTCACCGAGGACGCGGACGTGGTCACAACCCATGAAGTCCGTCATCTCTATAACGCGCTTGATGCGGCGCACACTTTCGGCACGATCCGCTGCATCCGGCGAATGGAAATTTTGGCAACTTGTCAACGATGAAATCACCACCCCACTGGTATCGACCTCATCTTTGAGGCGACTCCACTGATCTTCGGGCGTGTCCCACTCGAAACCGTGTTTCTGCTTGTAATCCATCAATAACTCAACGCCGTGATATCCTGTATTTTCAGCGATCTTGAGTATTTTGCCCAGTTCCCAATCTTGACAGGTCTGATATGTGTTCAGCGACCACCTCATAACATTTCCTCCAAATTTGAATTTGCAGCAGAGTGTAACACATACAAAGCATCAGGTCAACTGTAGAAGTCTCTATTCTCCCACACTTCTTAACTCCTCAACCAACCACCACATATCCTCCGGCATTGGGGCTGAAAACGTCAGCCGCTCATCAGTCTCCGGATGGACGAACCCAAGCGTGTGAGCGTGTAGTGCTTGGCGATTAAGTGCCACAAGTGCTTCTTTGACAGCAGTGGCAGGGGCATCGTGGATGGCGCGAGCGTAGCCACCCCCGTAGGCATGATCGCCGGCAACGGGATGTCCGATATGGCTGAGATGGACGCGGATCTGGTGAATACGTCCCGTTTCCAATGTCAGTTTGAGGAGAGAGAACCGGTCATAGCGTTCAAGGAGATGATAGTGAGTGACCGCATGACGACCACCAGTCCCTGTTACTGTTATCTTCCGCTTATCTCTTGGACTTCGGATGATACGGGCATTGATGGCTCCCATTTCGTTAGAGGGGACACCGCAAACCACAGCGTAGTAGTGACGGGTGGTGGTGTGTGCCTCAAACTGAGCCGAAAGGTGCCGATGTGCGTGATCTGTCTTAGCAGCGACAATCGCGCCGGAGGTGTCCTTGTCGAGACGATGCACGATGCCGGGGCGTTGAACACCGCCAATACCGGGAAGAGCTTCACAGTGGTTGAGCAGTGCATTGACAAGCGTGCCAGATTGGGTATCACCGGCGGGGTGAACGGTCATACCAGCCGGCTTATTCACGACAACCAGAGCGGAATCTTCATACAGGATATCAAGTGGAATGGGTTCCGGTTCAATTGTCTGAAGGGGACGCGGGGCGGGAAGCGTGAGAGAAATCTGATCGCCGGTTCGGAGCTTGTAGCCGGGCTTGGACGGTTTGCCGTTTACGGTTATGGCACATTCTCGAATCAATTTTTGAATGTATGTTCTGGACAGGGAAAAGAAGGACGACACATCCGTCTCTGTCTCCACCTGCTCTGGAAGCTGTGCTTCGATAAAGCGGTCAAGCCTAACATCGTTTGGAGGGAGGTCCGTGTTAGACGCACCTTCCCTGAAAGGGGCAAAGTGGAAAACTTGAGACTTTGACATGATGCGGCGCAGTAAATCAACCTAAGCTGCTACCTCAATTAATCAAACCTCAGAAACTGAGATAGGCAATACGTGAAGAAAAGCAATTATCTTCTTACGCATTACGCATTAATTTGTGATGTGACGATTTGGCATCGCTATAAGACCTATCGCCCCACAGTTTAAGGAGTAACTTGCACTAGAAAATATGAATGGCGCGGTCATGAGCTGCTTCAGCAGACTCCATAACGGCTTCCGCAAGGGTTGGGTGTGCGTGAATCGTGTGCGCCAAATCGGCAACCGACGCCTCCATACGGATAGCAACGACGGCTTCATGGATCAGGTCTGAAGCGTGTGCGCCAAGGATATGGACGCCGAGAATATCGCCAAATTCTTGGTCTGAGATGACTTTGGCGAATCCATCTGTCTCACGCATTCCCAACGCCTTACCGCTTGCTGCATAAGGGAATCGTCCAACCTTAACAGCGTAACCCTCTGCTTCGGCTTGCGCCTCCGTCATACCGCATCTGGCGATTTCGGGAATTGTGAAAACGCACCACGGTATAGTGCTGTAATCCATCTCCGCTTCGCCGCCCATGCAGTTTTGCGCAGCGACAATCCCCTCCGCCGATGCAACATGTGCCAACAGATACCGGCTCGCCACATCGCCAACGGCGTAGATGCCCGGCACATTGGTCTCCATCCGTTCATTGACAACAATCTTACCTCTTTCCGTACGAACGCCGACAGTTTCCAACCCAATCCCTTCCGAGTTGAAACTCCTGCCGATAGAGATCAACATCTTTTCCGCGCTGAAACTTTCGCCGGATTCCAGCGTTGCGGTTACACCGGATTCCGATTTGTCCACACCCGTTACATTGGTGTCTGTCTTGATTTCAATGCCTTTCCGTCTCATCAAAAGACGGAGCTGCCGGACAATCTGTGTATCTTCCGTAGCGAGGATCGTCGGTAACAATTCAAGGATAGTGATATCGCAGCCCAATCCGTTGAAGATCGAGGCAAACTCACAACCGGCGACACCACCGCCGACAATGATGATACTCTTAGGAAGGTCCGTCAATTCCAGAATCCCCGTCGTCGTCAGCACCTGTTGTTCATCGATCTCAAAGAGAGGAATATTCGCGGGCTCAGAACCGGTGGCGATGATAATCTGATTCGCTTCAATCTGCTCCTGTGTGCCGTCCGCTTTCGTCACTTCTATCCTATCTTTCGCGGTGAGGACACCGGTTCCGTTGACTGTGTGAACCCCGTTCCTTTTGAGCAGCTGTGCGATACCGCCGGTTAGCTTTTTGACAGTAGCCTCCTTGTGTCCTAGCACCTGCGAATAATCTATCTCCGCGCCGCTAATCTTGATGCCGAATCCCTCTGCCTCCCGAATTTGCGTAGCGAGGTGCGCCACCGAAAACAGCGTTTTGGTCGGGATACACCCCCGGTTCAGGCAGGTTCCGCCCCATTCCCCCTTTTCGATTAAGCAGACTTTGCCCCCTAACTGAGCAGCCTTGATCGCCGCAACATAACCGCCCGGTCCCCCTCCAATTATAGCAACATCATAAGCAGACATTAGCATCTCCCATAGGTGAAGAAATTCAAAGATTAAATTCTTATATCACAGTTGCCAATTGCTCCCAGATCTCCTCCGGCACCGGCGTGGTTGCCGCAGCAAAATTCTGTTCAACCTCCGCTGCGTCTTTAGACCCTGTTAGACTCATATGGATAAGCGGTTGACGCAGACAGAATTGGATCGCTAAATTGAGCAGATTCTGATTATTTTCTGTCGCCCACTGCCAAAGTTGATGCGCTTGTTCTCCCTCCGGTGGTCGAGCGGTCGCGTCCGGTTCAACACCGGAGAGCAGTCCCATTGCGATGGGGCTGCCGTTGATAACCCCAATATCATGTTTTGCTGCAAAGGGCAGCAAGTTCTCAGCAGCAGTTTGACTAAGCAGCGTGTAATCGAGGAAAGTCAGGATCACATCCACAACGCCGGTTTCGATGGCGATACGGTGAAACTCGTGTTCACGGACGCCTAGCCCAATAAAGCGTAGCATCCCTTCTTCGCGCATCCGCTGGAGTTCCTCAAATGCTCCACTCTTTGCAATCACAGGCCCCATGCTGTCCGGATCATGAACGAGGCACACATCCAGATAGTCTGTACTCAGCAAACGAAGGCTATTTTCAACGCTTCTGCGCGTTGTTGATGCCGAAAAATCGCCACGCCATTCCGGGTGCGTCCCTATTTTTGTCGCCAAGTAGATCTTCTCACGCCAACCGCCAGCCAACGCAAGCCCGATCCGTCTTTCGCTTTCGCAGGCACCATACAGCGGTGCCGTGTCGAGGTAGTTCATTCCCAATTCTATCGCCCGATGTACCGCTTCAATGGCTTCATCATCTGATACATTGTCGCGCCCAACACCTGCGCCGCCCATACTAAGCGCGGTTACTTCTAAACCTGTACGCCCCAACCGACGACGAGGCAGTACTGCACTTTGGTTTGTCATAGTTACTCCTTATCGATTATCTAAAAAACCTTTAGGTCTAAAACCCAAACATTTATGTTTTGGATACAGACAGCTTTAGCATTGAATTTGCAGGTAAAATATAGTATGCTTGTATTGTCTTTCGTGGGAGAATGCTACCCCTATCGCACGATAGGGTCTCCCATACTCCAGTAGCATGGGCATGAAAGACAGAAAGACAGTCCCTAATGAAAATCTACAAATTCAAGTTGTATAGTAATCATGGCAATCGTGAATTGCACAAGACCATAGGCGGTCATGCTCATGTGTGGAATCACTGCGTTGCGCTTGAGCGTCGGTACTATTCCATCTATGGCAAGTATATCAGCAAGTTTCGGTTGATAAATCATATATCTAAACTGAAACGAACCCAACGCTTTGCCCATTGGAATCAACTGCCAAGCCAAGCAATTCAAGACGTGGTCTCCCGTATTGACAAAGGCTATAAGGCAATGTTTGAAGCCCGTGCTAAAGGCAAGCCGTGGGGGAGGCCTCGTTTTAAGCCTCGACGCAAATACAAGTCATTCACACTGCTTCAAGCGGGTTGGGAATTGCTTAACAGTAACAAGATTCGTATTGGCAAGTGTGTCTACCAATACTTTAAGTCTCGTGATATATTTGGCAATCCGAAACGTTGCACCATTAAACGGGACGCTGTAGGTGATGTCTATATCACGATTCTAACGGACTATGTAGAACCTGACCTCAATCGACTCACGACGGGTAAAATCGCGGGGTTTGATTTCGGTCTCAAAAGGTATCTTACAGGTCATAATGGACATGATATAAACTCACCTGAGTTTTTCAAACGGAGTATCAACGCTATCAAACGTGCCAATCGTAACCATTCTCGAAAGAAGAAACGGAGTCGTAATAGAGAACGGGCTCGATTGGACTTAGCACGGAAGCACCGCAAAATAGCGAACCAACGAGAGGATTTCCACTGGAAACTTGCACACCAACTCACTGATGAATACGACGAGATATGCCTTGAGGCGTTAAACCTACAGGGCATGAAAGCCCTCTGGGGGCGTAAGGTCAGTGATCTGGGGTTTGCCGATTTCGTTTTGAAGTTGAAATACATCGCAGCGAAAAAGGGTGTAAAAATCGTGTGCATTGATAAGTGGTATCCCTCCAGTAAAACTTGCTCGGTTTGTGGTGCTGTTAATGAAGCGTTGAATCTGCGGGATAGAAATTGGCAGTGTAACGATTGTGGCACGGTGCATGACCGAGACCGCAACGCTGCAATTAACATTTTTCGGGTTGGGGCGTCAATCCATGAAGGAGAGGACGTAAGCCCCGATTCGTCGGGCAATCCTTGTTGATAGCACAATTCGACTCCTATTGGGAAGGGACTCGTAAGAAGCCCAATCCTTTAGGTTTGGGAGTACGTCAAAGTTCTCGGTGTAAATGTCCGCGACGCGCCTCCGGGGGAATGACACTGACCCACTGAATCCCTTTTACGGTGTCGTCGGGAATATGTCCATGTTCCACCCCTTTAGGAGTTACGACCAAATCGCCCGGTCCAATCTGATACGACTGACTCGTGCCATCGGGGGTGCGTAGGGTGACAGTGGTTGTGCCTTCCGTGAAGTACCAATACTCATCGAAATCATGATAGTGTAATTCTGTTGGCTGATCTTTGGATACCGCAAAGTGACCAATGCTTCCCATATCCACTGGAGCGAGGAGAGGCTTAACCTCTTCTTCGACGCGCTCTCCATCACTGAGTCTGACCACATAGATGTCTGTTTTCATTGCTATCTCCTCTGGCTCTCTGACTGTTCTGTTTCCGCTTAATCTCGATTGGTTATGGTTTCTGAAACGATTTGTCCCATCAAACCTATAGCGAGGATGTTATCACAAATTGAGCGGAGAATGCTATCAAAAAACGGTGGAGTTTACACACTGCAGCTACCTGAAACTAAGGCATCTATTACTACCTGTGAAATTGATCTCGAATATGATACAATAAAGATGCCGACAAACCCTATCACTGTATCACAATTTTAATTATGAAACTAAAAATCCCTAAATTTTTCAGAGGTTCAAAGCAGAAAATCACAGTCCCATCGGTTCTTGAGGAAGCGCAGCCCATAGAACAACCGCATCCATTTGATTCAGATGGAATCCGATATTGTCCGCAGCGTCCTTTCCCTCCCTATCGACATGTGCCGGGGACCACGCCGCATCCGATCAGAGATCCACAAGGGCATAGCTACGGCTTGGAGGACGACGATAATCCGGTTACCCTGCCTAGGGATTGGCGTCAAACTGAGGATTATCTATATGGAGTCGATCTCTACAATTTCGCCTACTGGTGGGAAGCTCATGAGGCGTGGGAGGGGCTTTGGAATAAAACAGAGGATGATTGTCGGCTGTTTCTGCAGGGGTTAATTCAAATTTCGGCGGCACTGATTAAATATCACATGCGACAACTGCGTGGGCTGCGTAGCCTTTCAACCAATGGACGGAACAAGCTACACCAAGTGCTAACCAATCTCGACGATCCGACAGGGATGTACATGGGTATGAATCTCCCCGAATTCCTAGCCTGCCTTGATACATTTTGCGATCCGTTCTTTTCCGATGCGGTCTCGGAGCAAACCTACTCTCACGTGACGGTGAAACCGCTTATTCACCTGTATCTCTAGACTTTAGTTGAAGTTAAAAGAGAGTCACTTTTAACTTCTTGCAGCATCTCGCGTGTCATGTTATAATTATACAAACTAGATGATAATATAAATCAAATCTCAACTAAACGCTGCGCTCAATTAAATCAACAAACATGAGGAGGATTCATGGTTCGATATAGAAAACATACATTGCCTATCGCAATTTTAGGGGCTGCTGTCATCATCGCGCTCTTTCTCGTTCCGCTAGGACAGAAAACTGCGCTAAGTGATCGCGACGGTAGGAACAGTCTCATGTTGCAGAAGGCTTTAATAGAGACCATTAGAAAGGCAGATGTCTATTACTACGAAGACGTCGATCAGCAGGAGATGTTTGAAGGGGCGATCAAAGGTGCACTTACCGCTCTGGACGATCCCTATACTTTCTACCTGCCGCCGGTGGATCAGAAACGCGAAGAGGAGAATCTTTACCATGCAAAATTTGGCGGACTGGGTATTCGGATTTATGAGGATAAAGGTTTTATAAAAATTGCTCGGCCCCTGCCCAATACCCCAGCAATGCGAGTGGGACTGCAAGCTGGTGATTACATAACCAAAGTCGATGGAGAGCCGATTCATATCAGTGCGGGCGGACAAACGCTTGCAGAAGTCGTTGATATTTTAAGAGGACTAATTGGCACAGAGGTCACCGTTACGGTGCAGCGACGAGGACATTCGGATCCATTTGATGTGACATTAATCCGTGAGGAAATTAAAATCACTAGCATTGAGCAAACGATGCTAGAGGACGGAATCGGTTATATAAAAATTGAGAGCTTCACCGGCAGAACCGTTGAAGAGTTCAAGAAGGCACTAAACACCTTACTTGATGCTGAAGACGGAGCGATGACGGCACTGATTCTGGATCTCCGACACAATTCGGGAGGATTGCTTCAAGCTGCCTACGACGTGGCTGACGCCTTTATCTCTAGGGGAAATATTGTGTCAACACAAGGACGACTTAATAGATACAACCAAGAGTTTCCAGCAAGGCCTGAAACACTTTGTCCAGCCGAGATTGAGCTAGTTGTGCTTGTGAATGAGTATAGCGCGAGCGGTTCTGAAATTGTCGCAGGCGCCATCAAGGATTCCAAGCGGGGAGCCATCCTCGGCAAGAAAACTTTCGGCAAAGGTGTTGTTCAGCAACGGTTTCCTTTGAACAGCTTAGACAAAAAAGGCGCAGTATCACTCACAATCTCGACTTATTACACACCGAGCGGCGTCTCGATTAATGAAACCGGGATTGAGCCAAACGTTGAGGTCGAGATGAGCAAACTTGATGAAGTAACAGCGGCGATGCGGTTGTATGCGAGGAAATATGTCAAAACGTTTGTCGAGGAGTGGATCGAACGAACAGAGAAAGAGATGGGGGAAACTCCCAAAGATTTCTCTCAGTTGGAGGCAGACCTTCCAGAGTTAATGACAACGCTTGCAGAACACAATATCACACTTGATATGGAGATTGTCAGGAACGAGGCGAATGCCTTCTTCAACAGAAATGTCGGTCTTGATCCATTGATCGATCTCGTCAATGACAACCAGTTACTAGACGCAATCCAACTTATCAAAACGGGTGGAGTTGAAGCAGTCCTTGCATCATCTACAACAGTAGATCTCTAAAAAAGTCCTAAATTTGCTTTCGATTACCTCTTGTTATCGTTTACTACTAACCCAAGTTGCTAGAGTGTGTTGACATTCCTGGGCGTGTCCGTGATTCAAGGCATGGCAGTGCTTGATACCAATGTGTACCCAATCGTAGGAACCTAGCGTAGGGGCGAGGTTGCCTCGCCCAACAGGTTGGCAGACCCAGCCCCTGTACATTCAATAGGTGTCCAGACGGTTTCTCTTACGCATGTGGAACACTCTCGGAACGGAGACGTATTGTTCCTCAGTAGCCCCAGCGGGGCGATATGTGTATAGAACATCGGCAAACCAATTCTCCCGAGCCCCAGCGGGGCGACATGTGTCGTATTGAGTTATGTCGGTATATTGAGAAAATCGCTCGTCATTCAGCAATCCTAATTGTGGTTGAATTTGGTTATTTCTAGTAAGCGTCGAGTATGGAAACTTGACCTACGGACTATCTAGCATTTTGCGTTACTATTAAGCAGCGTCGATTCGTCTGTTTGAAAATGTCCGCAGATTAGCGTCCGACCTGTCTGGGTTATAGCTGCCGTATATAGTGAACCTGTCGAGCAATTTCGACAAAGCCCATCTTGGGATAGAATGCCGTTCCAATCTGATTCTGGTCCAGCGTCTCAATCCGTGCGTAAAGCATCCCTTCCTCTTTGAGATATACCAATGCTGTCTCAATCAATTCTGTTCCCAACCCTCGCTGTTGGAAGTTTGGGTGCACAGACAGGTTTGGGATACCGCCAATTTTTGTCCGATGATTAACATAGGCGGTGATATAACCTGCCACCTCTCCGTCAATCTCTGCGACGAACACACCGTCCGCATTTGCTTCTACATCATCGTTAATGTGCGGCATCTTGCGCTGTGTCCAATCGAGTTCATTAATAATACCGAACTTGTCTTCGATATTCTTATCGATTGAAACTCCCTCGAAACAAATTGCGGTGATTTGCCGTAGCGTTTCAAGATCTGATGGTCGATATTTCCTTATCACGGTTTCTCCTTCCTGCGAATTGCCGCTAGGGCTGCGCCCGTAATGGTGATTTCGGTAACTTTCTCTCTCCAAGCTGCAACACAATAATCGGGAATTCGTGCGGTGTTCAACAGCCAATCAAGCTCTCGACGTTATGTCCTATTCCCAAAGCGCACCAGAAATCAGTCGTTTCAGATATTCGATTTCATGGGCTGCCGTCTCGTAGGGTGGGTGATGGCTGCCATGTTCGATAGAAATATAGCCATCAAAACCCTTATCCTTCAATATCCGCGCAAACTCCGTAAAATCCTCATCCCCGGTATCCAGAAATGTTAGATTGGGCCAATTTCCAATCCAATTGTGTGCATGAACGTGAACAACATGGGGACCCAACTGCGCCGCTGTCTCGAAGACCGACTCGCCTAACAGGGGTGTCTGGATGTTCACCGTCAGATTTTCCATGCCTACATCGGCTAACAGCTTGAGCGTGGCTGGACTGGTGTCTGTCAGGTTCGGTCCCGAATGGATAACCTGATGGGTTTCGAGCGGAAACACGATGCCGTGCGGCATACCCATCTCACAGATCCGCTGTAACCCGTTCACGCAGGCATCCCACTGCTCCGCTGTGGCATCGGCGCTGCCGACATTGCCGGTGTACGTGCGGATAAAGGGACCTCCCAACTGAATCGCATACTCGATATATCGCTCTGCATCCCGGATACTCTGCTCCCATGTCTCCGAACTTGTGGTGAAGTCAAAATATGGGCAGATCTGGACGATTTCGAGGTGGTGTGCGTCCATTATCCCTTTGAGCCACTTTAGATCTGCGTCGGAGAGGTACTGTTCCCAAAACTCCAACCCGTCGTATCCCATCTGCGCCAACTGCGGGATGGCTTGTTCAATATTCTGCTGCGTGTTACCAAAGGCATTCGTGCAAAACGATGCTTTCATACCGTTCTCCTTTGCAAGGTTGTTGCCTTGGACTTGCCGTTCCTACAGCAAGGTGCAAGGACAAAATCCTGAATTTTAAGACGGATTTATGTTGATGGTTCATTTTTATGTGCCCGACTTTTTGCTTGCAACAGTTTTCCTATGTTATCTGTCGCTGTAGATTGTGGAGCTGCCGATGCATGTCTCCCCGACACCGAATCTGATTCGCTCCTACGCTGATACCCAAGTTGAGATGCCGAGGAGGGAGCGAAATCACTGGACGCTGTTGATGTCTCCTCTGTTAGGGCTGCCTTCTTTTGCCTCAAGCGTGAAAGTGTTACCGATGATGCGTCGTCCTCTCGGCGGCGAAGCGACTTTAATTGTGCTTTGAGTTCCGCAAGATAGCCGCTCGCAATGCTGAAACGACGCAGGATCATCTCAAAGACGAATAGAATCAGGCTTACTATCAACAGAGTAAACGATAGCGGTTTCAGATGTTCAATCGCTGTCCCGCGGTGTTGAGCAATCTGTTTCGGTGATGGCTCAAAAATTCCGTTGGTTCGGCTGGCAAGTTCATTGAGCAACCGACGATTCGTCTCAAATTCGGCAAACTCTGTGGGGTAGGAGAGAACAAGGTTCTTATAAGCAGTGCTTTCAACCTGCCCATCTCGGTTTTTTTGGGCAGTGGCAAGATACGATCCGTGCTCTCGCACGGGGAATTCTCCCGAATATTGCGTCGGTGTCACGCGACGCAGTTCAACTACTTCTCCCCCGGCGTTGGGACGGGCGACACGCGCATCGAATGTGATTCCGTGCGTTGCTATGGTTGATGCCGTATTTATGAGTAGTTTGCCCCTACCGTTTTGGTGGGTTGCTTTCAAATCAAAATCGGCTGCTTCGTCTGTTGATGGCAACACCCAATTAACAACCTGCCCCCAAAATTTCCCAAAATTCTCCCACTCAATCCAAGCCGCTCCCCAACCCGGCTTCACATCAGAGGTAAAGGCTACAGATCTGCCAAGCCCGTAATTCCACCCAGCGAGGATTGGGTGGTCTTCATGGGAACGAATGTAGGTTTGTGCGAGTTCCTTTTCTGAGGTGGCAATGTAGCCGTAGAGTTTTGGCACACGATCAATCCCCGCTAACATTGGATAATTTCCATCATTAATGATTGGCTGAAATGGCTCTTGAACGGTATATTTCTGTGTCTGACGCACCTCGTCAGCCATGATCTTGGGCAGTTCGCTGATGTTCCGAACATCTCGGTATCCGCCCTCGCCCGCTTCGGCAATTGATTTCATCAGCGTCCGATCTGCATCACCAATGGCGATAGTCGAGAGGGTCATCTTATCCGCTGTAATCCGTTTCGCCAGTGGAATAAAATCGCCTTCCGATTTGCCGTCTGACAGGAGCAGAATATGTTTCTGTTTCGCATCAACGGTTTGGAGTCGTTCATAAGCCCTTTCCAGTGCGGGATACATCTTCGTGCCGCTGCCAGGACGCAGCTGTCCAATTTTATGGAGTATCTCTTCGTGTTCTGTTGTCGGTGGCTCATCCATCTTGATTTTCGCAGCGAAGGCAATCACCCCGACACGGTCTTCATCATCGAGCGCACGAATGGAGGCACGCACCCCCTCAAGTGCCAACTGGATTTTCTGATCCGGACCGATATAATTTGCCATACTTCCAGAGGCATCAACAACAAGCATCAACGCAAGGGATTCTTTTTTCTGCCGAGGCGTCATCTCAAGGGGGGACACCTGCTCTAACGGTGTGTCGTGATACCCGCCCCTGCCGAAAGCGCGGTCCCCGCCAATTACGACCAATCCTCTCCCCAGATCGCGAACGTAGCTTGCGATGTGCTCCATCTGAAGAGTGGAAAGTTCATCGGCGGAGACATTGCTTAAAATTATGGCATCGCTGTTTTGGAGCGTGACAAGATCGGTCGGAAATTCGGACGGAGAGAGGACCTCAACTGCCAAACGGTTCATTTCGAGGACGGTCTTCAATACTTCTGCCCCCCCGGCATCTCCCTCAATATACAGGATATGCGGCGTTCCATAGACACGGGTGACGCCATGCCCTGTGTTGTTTTCGGGATTATCGCCGGTGGAGTTATCAACGGAGAGCTCGATTCGATACTTATAGACATTTTCCTCAGAGATTTGTTGCGGAAAGTCAATTGGCTGCTTTCCCTGTTTCAAGGCTCTCATTTGAGGTTCAGTTACGGGAGTGTCGTTACGGTAAAGCCTCACTTGGACCTCTGTATCCGTTGTTGTTTCGACAATTGCACGGACCGGGAAAGTTTCGCCCGCCCGTACCTGCGATCGGGTTTCCAGCGTTCTCACCCAAACTTCGTATTTCCGCTCGGACGACAGTGGAAGCGTGAAAACCTCGGTTTCACTCGCCCGGACGAGGTCAAGTAAATCCGTCACCTCACCGACGTTTTGAACGCCATCACTCAACAACACCAACCGCTTTTCTCCTACCTGCTCGCCGGTCGGTAGGTTCAGCCCCAGTTGAATTGCTCCCGCGAGATTGGTCGCCGTTCGTTCGATTTCTGCACCAGATAAAATTTCTTCTGTTAAATGAGGCTGCGCTGCTTTTCGCTGATTCAGCACACTCACCGCAGCTCCCCCTGCGAACAGAATGACGCTGAATAGATCGGTGGGCTTGAGCGCGTCGAGGGCTGTGTTAATCTGCTCTATTCCTGCTTTCTGCTGTACAGTTGGAACGCTGTCAGATACATCGAGGAGGAACACGACAGAGAGAATATCTTCTTGGTCTTTCTGCTGCAAACCGACTAATGCCAAGATGAGGCAGAGCACCGCACCAAGGCGCAGTAGGAGGGTCCCAACCTTCCGCCACCGTGCTGCTTCAATGCGCGTGTAACGGTTAATAATTAGCAAGATTGGGATGATACCGAGAAGGAAAAAAAACAGGGGATTACTAATCTGGAACATAAATGTCACAGAGTCCTAAACTGTCTAGGCCAGAAAGACTCTAGCTCCGCTAAAAAGGTCATCTCTTCTTTTCGTGTTGGGTGACTGATAGTAAGTGAACGGGCGTGTAAAGCCAACGCTTTCTGTCCAAATTTGACCTTAGAGCCGTACCGAAAATCGCCAATCACCGGATAACCACGATGTGAAAATTGTACACGGATCTGGTGATGCCTACCTGTTGCAAGTTCAATCTCAACCCAAGACACACCCTTGTGATACCGAAGCCGACGGAAGGATAACTCCGCACGTTGACCGCCATCTCCTCTGACTATATGACTTGTGGGACCGTGGCGGTGAATCTGATCTACCGACGTCCCGTTACTTGGCGTTTTGCCTTCGACAAGTGCCCAGTAAATTTTTCGGACATCTCCCACCCGAAACTGCTCAGACAACCGCTTCGCCGCTTTGGAGGTCAGCGCGAGCACAACGACGCCCGATGTCGGTCGGTCAAGGCGATGGACAAGGCCCAAATAAACATTGCCGGGCTTATTAAACTTATCTTTTATATATTCCCGGGCATAATCCAAAAGTGACGTATCGCCGGTGCGATCACCTTGCACCAACATGCCCGCCGGTTTACGGACGACAAGGAGATGATTATCGGTGTGAAGGATTTTCAATGTTTCCAATTTGACATACTCCCGTACCCTAAAGGGTGGGGATTCTCACCCGTCCCTTTAGAGGTCGAATTGCTCTATCAACGAGGATTGCCCGGCGAACCGGGACTTACGTCCTCTCCTGAGAGGGTTGATGCCCCAACCCTATAGATATTGAGAGCCGCGTTGCGATCTCTATCCAACTGTGTGTGGCAGCTTGGACACTGCCATATTCTATCGCGGAGGTTCAACGCTTCATTGGCTACACCACAAGCCGAGCAGGTCTTAGAAGAAGGATACCACTTATCAATGAAGGTGATTTTCTTTCCCTTCTTTTCGGCAATGTATACCAACTTGATGACGAAATCCGCAAAGCCTAAGTCGCTAACTTTGCGTCCCCAGAGGCTTTTCATACCTTTGAGATTCAAGTCCTCAAGGCGTATTTCGTCATATTCGTCAGTGAGTTCGTGAGCTAATTGCCAATGGAAGACCTCTCGTTGGTTTGCTATCTTGCGGTGCTTGCGGGCAAGATTCAACCTTGCTCTTTCACGGTTGTTTGAGCCAAAGCGTTTCCGTGAATGCTTGCGATTGGCTCGTTTGATAGCGTTGATACTCCGTTTGAAAAACTGAGGTGATTCTATATCGTTACCGTCTGACCCCGTGAGATAGCATTTGAGACCAAAGTCGAACCCTGCGATTTTACCCGTCATGGGTGCGTTTATCTCATTATCCATAGAGTCTGTTAGGATACAGATATAGATATCACCAACCAAATCCCGTTTGATAGTGCAACGCTTGGGATTGCCTTCTATCTCACGGGACTTGAAATAGCGGTAGATGTGTTTGCCTATCCGAATCTTGTTACCGGGCAGAACTCTCCAACCTGCTTGTAGTAATGTGAACGATTTGTATTTACCACGTGGCTTGAATCTTGGACGACCGCACTTCTTGCCTGCGGCACGGTCAAGAAACATTTTCTTGCAGCCCTTGTCTATTCGAGCAGCTACGTCCTGTATTGATTGACTAGGTAGTTGAGGGGTGTGCATAGTATTTCATTGGAACACAGCCGCCATATGAGAGACATTCCGCGTAGGTAACTTCCATATGGCATTAGCAATCATAGCAACTTGCACTGATAAGACCGCTATAGCTAAACAACAACGGACGTTGAAAAACCCCTTGACCGGTAACTGCTTCTGTTGAGTCGAAGTTCCAATAACTTTGGCAATCAAGTCAAACAAAGGTTCAACTGAACTGCGCCGTTTGCTCAAGTACCGGCGTTGTTTCGGTTGGCTGATAAATCGATGATAAGCCTTGGCATAACGTCCCTTTGTCCATCTAAGTGCTGGGGTAATCAAAGCGACTTGTGACTTGGCCCAACGACGGATACGACTCGCTTGGGTATAGGCATCATCGGCAGTGAGTGTCTGCGGTGAAAGCTGTGTCAGAATCTCAGGTGCTTTATGGTCAATTGCCCAACTTTCGGAGACCGACGCGCTTTGCACCGTTATCAGTGTTGGGAAAGCGGCTTGTGTACAGATGATGTGAAGTCCATAGCCATAGACCCAGCCATGATAACTACTCTTGCTCCAAGTGGCATCAGTGTCGAGGTTACGTAGATGGTTAGGCACCACCCCCGCTTTGCGGTCTACCTGATGCCAGACGGGGCCTCGTGCCTTAAATAAACTTTTGTCTGCTATTAGATGAGCTAAGTTGAACTGCTCAGACAAGTCAGCGGCATACTGACCGATAAACAATACAAACGCCTTTATTACTCCGTATAATGCCTTATAACGACGGGCAATGGTGGTTCGATGCGGTGGCTGTTGCCAACCGAGTATTGACAACACTTCTGGGTGATTGATTAGCCACCGCCATTGCGTTTTGAAACCATAGATGCCGCGAAACTGCATCAACATGAAGAAAATGATGAACGAACAGGTTGAATATGTCAATGATTTTGCGGGGGTGACACCTTGTTTGTCAATACGGTGTTGCATAAACTGCTCAAATAGTTGCATAATAACAGAGACATAATCGGTCAACTTTGGCTCTAATGCCATATTGGGACTCCTTTTTGTTGGGATAACAATAGGAAACCCGCTTTGGCTGATTATGTCAACTATATTTATGCACACCCCTCAGGTAGTTGATTCCAATGAGCAAAACGAGGCAACTGCTTGAGTTTAGATACGTGATTGATTAATCGAAACTTGCTAGGGCGTGTTGACATTTCATCGTAACCAGATAATCGTGGCAACGAAACTCAGAAATCCCATATATCGAACCGCTAGCTTATCAAACCGAGAGGAAATACGACGATACTGTTTCATTTTGTTGATGAAACATTCGACTAAATGTCTCTCTTTATACAGATGTGCATCATAAGTGCGTGAATCCCGACGGTTGGCACGGGGGGGTATCACCGGCACCGCCCCCCTTTGGGTTATCGACTCAATCAATGCCATCGAGTCATATGATGTGTCAGCTATCACATACTCACTGTTATAGCCGTCAATTAACGCCTCAGCACAAGTGATGTCGTGCCGTTGACCCGCTGTCAGCATAAAATGTAAGGGATTGCCTAAGCCATCAACAGCGATATGAATCTTAGTTGAGAATCCACCCCGGCTGCGTCCAAGTGCTTGTGAGGCTTGACCCCCACTTGTTTTCAATGCACCACCAGCACATGGGTGTGCGCGAATGATAGTGCTGTCAATGATAAGCCACTCCATATCGGGGTCTTTGGCAAAGTGTTGGTGCATGCGTTGAAAGATATCTTTATCGCACCACCTTGCGAATCGTTTATAGACACTGTTCCAATTGCCGTACTGGTTAGGTAACAGGCGCCATTGACTGCCACTACGAGTTATCCAAAGCACCGCATGGATAAAACGTTTTAAGTGTGTGTGTTGTCCGGTATAGATATCAGGACAGGTTTTAAGGAATGATACTATTTTTGACCATTGGGGTCTTATGCTAGTTACTAAGGAGCTGGGAAAGCCAACTCTTTAATCTGTAAAAACGCCTCTTTTTTGCATAGCTGATTGAGATAAATACATAGGGTATGAGCCGTGAGTTTGGCGTATAACCGTGTGCATAAGCCCCAGAAGCTATGCGCATGATTCTTTTCTATATGAAATTGTTCACTCAATTGACCATTAACCGTTTCAACTATCTGCCTAATTTCGTTAATCCACCGCTTGGTTTGTCTGGAAATCTGCTGTTTCTGGTTGTGTCGGGGCACCGTTATCAGCTTGATACGGTTGAGTTGGTCTAATTGGTCTTTGACTTGGGTGCTAATATAGGCTTTATCCCCTATCACTTGCTTATCTTGGTGTCCACAGAGCAGTTCGTAGCCAACAGACAAATCGGTTGCAGAAGCAGAGGCAAGTTCAAAATCAACAATCACCCCGCTTGCGGTGACTAACAGATGAAGTTTATAGCCAAAAATGGTCTGTTTCCTCGACTCTACCCGCCCATAATCGGCACCATAGCATGACCAATCATTTGATGACGAAGGCACCAGATGAAACTGAATGACTGGAATCGGCAAACTATCAATAATACACAGGTTCTCCGACGCTGCTTCAATGTCTGAGAGGATCATCTGTCGAATCTGATTGATGATTGCCCCCAAATTGCGTCTGCGCCGGTTGAGTCGGGACTGACAAGGCAGTATAGGGAACAGATGGGGGTGCTGGCTAAAGTCGGATAGCAATTGTGTTTCGATGTCCCACCCCTTACATTCGGCAACCAATATCATAGTGATTAACTCACTATCGCTACATGGGGGAGGGGGGCCTGGGCGTCGGAGTAAGGGTGCGAGTTTTATCAGAATGTCATCAACAATGACATAAGTCCATAGACAGAGGTCATCAAAATCGGTTATCATAAGGTTATCCTCCAGTTTTAGATGGATTGTCAGGTTCATCTATAGTAACAGACTGGAGGACTTTTTAGCTTCCCTTTTTTTACTTCCCATAAAAAAAAGGGAAGCTAACTAGCATAAGGCCCCATTGACTATCGGATAGGGTGAATGTGGACATATTACCATTATGACACAAATGTCAACACGCCCTAATATATTTCCAAATATAGCATAGTATCGACGTTGGAGGGCAACACAATGATTCCATACGTGAGCGTGTCCGTCTATCGTCTTGTGCAGCTCGGGGTTGCCGTGGCTGTGATACATTTTGAACTTGTAGGTTTTCATGAGAGGGGCTTTCCGTCTTTCGTTTCCATGTCACTGGATTGTAGGAGACCCTAGCGTACGATAGGGGTGGCATTCTTCCACCGAAAGACAAGACAAGTATGCCACATTTTACCTGCAATTTCAACGTTTCTTTGACTAAACACTGTTACCAATCTGTATCCCCAACCTAAAGGAGGGGGCTTAGATCGGAAGATTTGATAAAAAACACCAAAAACAGCCGCCGATACCGGCGATGGGAGCGTTTTTCATGATTGATAAAGCCAATGATAATCTTGAGACATTTTCTTGGAAAGAGCACCGGGTGCTTGTAGGAGATGGCAAGGGTGGATACCTGTCGCAGCCGGCGGAATATCAGTTTCTGCCACGATTTGGCGAAGCCAAGGTTGTCCCCTTCGGTCTGGCGAAGATGGATAACGGCGAGATTTTGCTGTTGGGAGCGGCAAAGACTGATCGCATAACTTTTCAGAACGGTGAAGAGACGGTCGCTGCCATCAGTGCGGACGGTGGGGCGACTTGGAGCGATTATCAGGCGATTGGCTATGGTCGTCCCGTCATGTTGACAGATCTGGGCGGTGGCACTCTCAGTTATAATGACGGCGGACTGATGGCGGAATCGGGTTCATCGCTTTGTTTCAGCCACGACTATGGTCGCACATGGTCGGAACGGATCCCGTTGGCAAAGGCACCGGACGGGAAAGACTTCTGTTCTGAAGGCAATCCACTTGTAGATCGCGACGCTCAAGGTCACGCCACGCGGATTGGGTGGACGGGTCAGACGTTTCCGGACAACTTCAGCTTTGACAAAGCAATTTGCGGCTGTGTTCGATGGTCAAACGATGGTGGACGCATGTGGGAAAACCATAGTTGGCCCGAGGCGTGGAAATGGCAGGATACCTACGAGGGGGTGACGTATGAACGTGGCTGTGGGGAAGGTGCTATGGTTCGCGCTGCCAACGGTTGGATCATTGCCGCGATACGTACTGACATGCTTGGCAAATATATTAAGTATCACTACGACAACTTCGAGGGGACAGGTATCTCAATCTCCAAAGATGATGGGGCGACGTGGTCGCCGGTCAAGCATCTGTTGGAAGCGGGTCGGATGCACGCCAACCTCCTCCGCCTCCCGAACGATGATCTCGTGATGACCGTCATCCAACGGTTAGATATCCGCGACGGAAAATTGGCGAGCTATCAGCGCGGCTGTGATGCCCTCATCAGCCACGATTACGGTCAGACGTGGAATTTAGACCGGATGTACATCCTTGACGATTGGTCGTATAACAACCCTGCCCAGTGGTATGAGTGTGTCTCCGGACACCTGTATTCGACTTCGATGGGCGATGGTTCGGTGCTGACCGCATACGGTCATTACCCCAACGGCGGTGTTCTTATCAAATGGAAACCGTGATACATACCAAACGTGAAACGTGAAAACAACAATTGGTTCATTGGTTCACTAGTGCATTCGTTCATTGGTGTTGGGTTTTACGGTTCCCGTTCAACCCAACCTACAGCACTCGCGTTGTATTAAGCAATTTTGCCAAGAGACCGAATTTTTCTGTCAAGGACGGGCGAGGAAACCTCGCCCCTACAACTATGGACACACCTCACATAAATGTCAACATCCTATCTTCGGGACTATGAATTTTGTATTCTGGATCTTTACCAGTCTCCCGGTGGTGCAGACGGTGCGCCGTAAGGCTTGTAGTTGGGTCCCCTACCGTAACGTAGGGGCCACCCTTGCCCCCCAATCCAACGAAATTCCTCCTTCTTCCCACAGAGCCAGTAGAACATGTGAGCACTTTGGAAACGGTTAGGACCGTAATCCGCAATGTCAAAGTCGAAGTCAGGTTCAATTATCCAATCCCGTTCGGGCGTTACGGTTCGCCAGTAGTTGTATTTCAACATGTGGCGCATCCCTTCCGCTGTCGAGGCGGAGCGACGGTGCCAGATCGAGTAAACTGTGATGAAGATTGAACCCGCCGGCGCGGTCGTTTTCACCGCTCCCCGAATATTACCGTAGTGTCCCATATAGCGCGCAGACGCGTTGAAGAGGTGTGAACCGGGCAAGACCTCAGTGGGACCGAACGCTTCCGGTGTATCTTGCGGATAGTAGAATACTTGCAGATAATTCAGTTCCGGTCCCCATTTGGAGCCAGCATCCCGATGCCACCCCTGACCTGACATCGGGCACTTGACCCGATGTTGACTCATCATAACCGGCAAGCCGAAGTTTTTACCGAGTAACGACCGGACAGCACCGGCTGCCTGCGGATTGAGTATAACATTATCAACGAACCAATCCTCTTTGAGGATTTCGGCGGGTTCATAATAGGTGTTCTCTTCGAGATAGGCGAATGTCCTGCGGTTAATCTCATCTGGCACAACTCCCTCCAGCACAAGAAAACCCTGTTGGCAGAACTCCAGTACCTGATTGTCTGTCAGTGTTGGGGCACAATCATACGTCCTGCGTTCTAAGTTAAAACGTTCTTCATCTGTCAGTTCCATTGGGGGCCTTCCTCCTGATGGATGATAACTTGAAACGTGATGCGTGAAAATAATTGGTTCATTGGTGCAGTCGGGCTAGGAAGCCCAACCTACGGGGTTGATAAAAAAAAAGAGTGTAAGGCGTGAAAAGAAACCGAGTTTTCAAGAAAAAACTCGGTTTCTGGTGCCTTTGACTTTTTAAAAAGGGGCTTGAGTTGGGAATAAGCCGGTTTCTGTTCCCCGAATTGCTCTCGCGCATCAGGGCGATGATCATTCATCTAGGATTGATGTTACCATCAACCTCAAGCAGCCAACCTGAGGACTAGGCGGGCGCGCCTTCCTCAATTTGACCTTGCTCCGGATGGGGTTTACCGAGCTTCCGATGTCTCCATCGGAACTGGTGCGCTTTTACCGCACCGTTTCACCTGTACAACGCAGAGGCGTTGTAGTCTGCTTTCTGTTGCACTTTCCATAGCGTCGCCGCTCCTGGGGGTTACCCAGCATCCCGCCCTGCGGAGTCCGGACTTTCCTCATCCCGATCTCTCGGAACGCGATCACCTACCCAACTCAAGCGTTTGAGTATGATACCACATTGTGGGTGAAACGTGAAACGTAAAACGTAAAGCCTCGAAGTTGCTGCTCCCTTAATTCTTCCTCCTGAAAAGAATCTCGTCTTTTCTACGCCTCTTTAGAGTTTTCTCGCCGCTTGATGTGCATTCGTTCGATCTCGGTCAGCACAATAATGTCAGCAGGCTATCATTATTTGGGGCAATTGTTTAGTAACAAAGTCGAATGTCCGAGAGTGTTAGTAATGAACCAAGTTGCTATAGGTTCTGTTGACATTTCATCGTAACCCAATAATAGCAGCAACGCAACTCAGAAACCCAAGATACCGAACAACTACTTATCAAAATGGGAAAAGATACGTTCGACTTGATAGTGTTGGCATATTATTATGCCACAAATATCAACACGCTCTAGTAACTTGAGTTATATTTATAAGCTAGGATTTTGCCATATCTGGCACAACAGTATGCCAGATATGGCACAACTTTTATCCTAAATGCGTTCTTGTATGTCCCCTTAACAGAAGAAAATTAAGGATATGCGGTGATCGTCTTAATTCAGGCACCATAAGGATCCCAAGTGCAGCGTTTTGACATGGCGATGAAAAGAACAGAGCGCAAAAGGAGAAATGGCATAAGAATTGCTAGCTATCAAATGGTTTATGGTGGCAGATACAATCAGGCTAATCCTCAGGATGCTTTGACTTTCACGAAACCTGGGGCAAACTCTTAACTTTTCTTGATAACTTTTACAAGGAGGATTGAAGTGCCACCGTTAATTTAGACCAGAAATCATCAAAGTTAAGACAAGTATTGTTTGTCAAATTCACTCGGCGTCAAATAGCCTAATGCCGAGTGAGGTCGTTTCTGGTTATAAACCTGTGCAATGAAATGCCCGATTCTCTGCTTGGCATCCATTATATCCTCGTATTCATTGAGATGGACCCCTTCGTCCTTGAGAGTTCGGATAAGTCTTTCGGCATAACCGTTCTCCCATGGACGCCCCCGACGCGCTAAGGAAATCTCAATCCCATGACTAATGAGAGTCGAAATATAGGCTGTCGAAAGAGACTGAACCCCCTGGTCACTATGGTGAATCTCTGGAACGCTTTGACTTAATGCCTGTTGCAACGGTCTTAATGTGAGAGGTTGTGTCAACTGCCGACTCAGTTGCCAGCCTCTTATCATTCGACTGAAGACATCCATTAGCACTGAAACATAGATGAATTGTCCCTTGAGTCGGACATAGGTAATATCACCGACCCAAACCTGATTGCTTCGACAGATGTCAAGGTTCTCCACCCGATTGACCCAGTGACTGCCTCCGTCAACCGATTGAGTAGTTTGACAGACACGCTTTACGGCAACCGACAGATTATCGGCTTTCATCAACCGAGCGACGCGTCGGTAACCAACAGCGTATCCCATACGCAACAGCATCTGCGTAATACGTCTATAGCCATATCTCGGATAACGGGCAGCGAGTTTCTCTATTTCATCTCGTAGCACTGGTTCTAAGGGGTCACTTTTAGGTTGATAATAGAGACTGCTCCGATTGAAGCCAAGTACATCACAAATGTGTCGAACTGAGTAATCGGTCTGCAAGGCTTCAACCATCTGTCGCTTTTGAGACTGATTCAAGTCAGCCAAGTTGAGGCTTTTTTTTGGACGTCCAACGCCACGGTCAATCGACCCACGAGTGGCTCCAGTTGAGCAATCCGTTCCTTAGAGTCGTTGGCTTGCTTGTCAGTGGATTCAAAGAGAGTCGCTGCGTTATCAAGCAGTTGGTGTTTCCACTTCGATAGTTGTTCTTCGCTGAGGTTATGCCGTCGGCAGAGTTCTGCTTGTGAACTTTGGTTGGTAAGTGCCTCAATAGCGACTTCTGCCTTAAATTGGGCGGTGAATCTTCTTCGTTTTGCCATCGGAGTCTCCTTTCAATCTGATTGTCATTGTATTACAATCTTGGTTTAGACAATGGTCTAAATTTCCGATGGCAGTACAAAGTTATTGATCGCTTGCTATCTGTACTACAATCCCACGAGGATTACCAACTATATAGAACGCTAGTGGGAGATGATTCGTTGTTATGGAAAGACGAAGAAACGAGTTACGAACAAGCTCAAACTGAGAGAAAGGCAAAAATCAGGGAAATATCACATGTAATAACCGCTGAAAATCTTAGTGAGTGGTTAGAACCACTTAACAGAATCGCAGAAACCCCATCACCATTCTTCACCTTTTTGCCAACTCCTGTTTGAAATCGGCAAGGAAAAACCTCATATTGCTGAAACTCTGATTGACAAAAGCTTGCTTGAGAATAATGCCCTGAAAAGGTTTGCTGCTGAATTCTTAAGAGGCATCAGGACATCAAGACACTCAGAAATTGTGGACAACTATGTTAGGGAGTGGTTGTCGGGGGAAGATCGAGCGTTAATCTTGGAAATTCCGAAAACTTATTCAGGCGTTGATGAAAAGTTTTTGCATGCCGGAGATGTGGAAATTTTTGATACCCTACTACATTACGAGATGCGCGATAAGAAACAAAGGTGGGAACTCGACAGACGCATAATGCTTAACATTGAATGGGTTTATAACAAGTATCCAGCAAAGGCAACCGAAATTATCTGTCAGCTCTTTGCGAGGGGAGACCAGGGCTGCATTATTGATTACATATATCAATTGTATGACGCGAGACAACAGATTAATTTGAGTCAATGGGCCCTAGAGGTTTTTGAGAAGATTCTTCAAAAATTAGTGGATCTTCCTGTTTTAAATCGTAACGCCATGTACATTTTAGCTCAATATGGTCAAAAGGCTCCATTTAGACTAGTTAGTTTTTTTGAACGCCGGGTAGAAAAGCAGAAACAAATGAGACGTAGTGGTTTTTTCAACTACCATGCCATTCCCCACCACCTTGATAAAATTGCTTTAGAGGTTTTCGACAAGATTCTTCAAAAATTAGTGGACATTCCTATTTTAAATAGTGACGCCATCAGCATCTTAGTCCAATATGCCCAAAAGGTACTATTGAAACTAGCTAGTTTTTTTGAACGCCGGGTAGAAAAACAGAAACAAGTGGAACTTGGTGGTTTTCGCGCCATTCCCCGCTGCCTTGATGAAATTGCTAAAATGTATCAAGTTAAGCCCCAGTATTCAGAGGTTATTAGGGTCTTATGCTAGTTACTAAGGAGCTGGGAAAGCCAACTCTTTAATCTGTAAAAACGCCTCTTTTTTGCATAGCTGATTGAGATAAATACATAGGGTATGAGCCGTGAGTTTGGCGTATAACCGTGTGCATAAGCCCCAGAAGCTATGCGCATGATTCTTTTCTATATGAAATTGTTCACTCAATTGACCATTAACCGTTTCAACTATCTGCCTAATTTCGTTAATCCACCGCTTGGTTTGTCTGGAAATCTGCTGTTTCTGGTTGTGTCGGGGCACCGTTATCAGCTTGATACGGTTGAGTTGGTCTAATTGGTCTTTGACTTGGGTGCTAATATAGGCTTTATCCCCTATCACTTGCTTATCTTGGTGTCCACAGAGCAGTTCGTAGCCAACAGACAAATCGGTTGCAGAAGCAGAGGCAAGTTCAAAATCAACAATCACCCCGCTTGCGGTGACTAACAGATGAAGTTTATAGCCAAAAATGGTCTGTTTCCTCGACTCTACCCGCCCATAATCGGCACCATAGCATGACCAATCATTTGATGACGAAGGCACCAGATGAAACTGAATGACTGGAATCGGCAAACTATCAATAATACACAGGTTCTCCGACGCTGCTTCAATGTCTGAGAGGATCATCTGTCGAATCTGATTGATGATTGCCCCCAAATTGCGTCTGCGCCGGTTGAGTCGGGACTGACAAGGCAGTATAGGGAACAGATGGGGGTGCTGGCTAAAGTCGGATAGCAATTGTGTTTCGATGTCCCACCCCTTACATTCGGCAACCAATATCATAGTGATTAACTCACTATCGCTACATGGGGGAGGGGGGCCTGGGCGTCGGAGTAAGGGTGCGAGTTTTATCAGAATGTCATCAACAATGACATAAGTCCATAGACAGAGGTCATCAAAATCGGTTATCATAAGGTTATCCTCCAGTTTTAGATGGATTGTCAGGTTCATCTATAGTAACAGACTGGAGGACTTTTTAGCTTCCCTTTTTTTACTTCCCATAAAAAAAAGGGAAGCTAACTAGCATAAGGCCCTATTAACCAAATAATGGGATGGTTTCAAAAAAACGACGATCATGATAAATGGGCAGCAGCAGACTTGATCTCAGGTATTTCACCTCAACTTGACGGTCCTCCCAAGCAAACGCTTTTGAATCTCGTAAGGAACGGTAATGAGAAAAATATACGGACGATCTTAGAAATATTGAAAAAGTTTCCTGAAGATTCACATTCAGACGAACTTTGCAAAGAAGCAGTAAAGTATTCTAATGGAGAAAGAAAAGTCCAAGACCGAATTGAGCATATGATTGTCTACCGTCCCCGTGGTTCAAGTGGAGTTTGTGGACCCATTAGAATTTTCCAACGTCTGAAGGAAAGACTTTGCTCATGGCTTGAAGATGAAAATCAATATGTCCGTGATTTTGCACAAAGGGCTATCAAGATTGTAGAAACCCGAATTAAGGATGAGGAAAAGCAAGCCAAAGAAACGGAGATTCAAAGGAGAAAGGGACTCCTGTAGCCTCCTTGAGTGAGGATGTGAAAGAAACATAAAGCTTGAAAATTGAGAGTTTTTACACTGATTGACAGCCGGACTGATTGCAGGTTAAAACGATGTTAAATGTGCCGCATTCCTACAGAATTCACTAGCAAATCTGAGAAACCGGGGATCCCCGCCCACAGCAAAACCCTTGACAAATTTACGGTTTCATGCCATAATCCCCATAAAGCATCAAGCAATCAACCTCGATTGACACAGATTGCATCCCTATCGCCGCCACATTTCAAAATTGACCCCGCCCCCAAACTGAATCAGGAGGAATGAAAATGAGTACCGATCAATCAGCAGCGAAACCCTATCGCGCTACCGCCTTTGCCGATTCAAAACCCGAACTTTCAGCACCCGGAGCCACACCCGAACGGTTGGAACACCTGAAGGAACACGGTTTCCTCATCATTAACGACTTTGTCGATAGCCCGTGGATCCCGATTCTGCGCGAGGCAGGTCGTCGTGTGACCGAGGCGTGTGCTCCTGCCAACGGCTACAGCAAGATCGACTGTTCAAAAGCCTACGTGCACCGCACGGGCGAGGATGAACCGTGGGCGATTCGGGGACTCATCCACCCGGCTTTCAAGGAGCCTAGCTTTGCCGAATTTCACGGGTCTCCAGAGTTCCTTAACTTCGTTTCCTCTTGGTGTAATGGGCTTGGACCCGAAGATGTGGTGCTGAGTGGGATGCTGCTGTGGTCCAACCCCCACTTGCGCGAGAACGGACCGAGTTGGCACCGAGATGTCACATGGTGGGGCACCGGAGCAGGCTACTTTGCACAGCGCGAAGTCCGAGGGGAGGGTCCTGAGGCGTATTCCGAAGAGATCGAGCGAATCCGCTGGAAAGAGATCCAAGAGAATAATGAGAAGCCCGTCACGGAACGGAACAGCGTGAGCATGTTCTTGGCACTGGTGGACGACGAATGCCACGAACTGATACCAGGGAGCCATAACCGATGGCGCACACCGTATGAGCACGATGTGCTCCTGCCACAGGCGATGAAGGATCAAGGCGTCCCCTACACACCGAGTTGGAACGGCAAGGATCCGTTGCCGGATCAAGTCGCGATTCGGCTCAAGCCGGGGGAAGCTCTTATCCGCAACGGTGCCACGATTCACACGGGGCACGCTGTCCCTGAGCGGGAACGGAACACGCTGTCAATCGGTTGGTCGAGATGGTCGGGCGAGTCTACCGGGGAGCCATCGGTGGCGGACGTGCGAAGTGCGTGGCAGCTCGATCCCGCTGTGCGTGAAGCGTTACCGCACGAGTGGATGAAGACCGCTTGGGACCGTTGGGCGGTAACACAGAAGTTGGGAGATACGCTTGAGGATCGGTATCCGGGGTTTGATATTAATCGGATTAAAGCCGGGGAGGTTATCGGTTGGCGCACTGAGTTGGAACGCCAAGCCGCGGCGGCGGGAGAAGCGTGGGAACCTTTCCAAACCGCGAAATAAAAGCCAAGAAATGTAATCTCAACGGTTGCCTCCACGTTTCATCTGTTGATGGAGGAAAACACATTATGAAAGTTCTCATTAGCGGCTCAACGGGTCTCATTGGATCTGCACTGATTTCCACACTTACCACCGCGGGCCATGATGTCGTCCGGTTGGTCAGATCCGCACCGAAATCGGATGGATCAGAAGTCTACTGGGATCCAGAATCAGAACGCATTGATACCGTCGGTTTGGAAGGAATGGATGCGGTGGTCCATCTCGCCGGGGAGAATATCGGTTCAGGCAGATGGACTCGCAACAAAAAAGCGCGGATCTTTGACAGCCGAGTCAAGGGGACTCGGTTACTCTGCGAATCGCTCGCGAATCTCAACCACCCCCCGCAGGTACTGATATGCGCATCGGCTATCGGCTACTACGGCAGTCGTGGCACAGAAGTCATGAATGAGGGAAGTGCGTCGGGGACGGGTTTCTTGGCGGAGGTGTGCAGAGAGTGGGAGACTGCAACCGAATTCGTAGGCCACGCAGAAATCCGCGTTGTAAACCTCCGAATGGGCATCGTCCTGAGTCTGGCAGGGGGACCATTGGAAAAGATGCTGCCTCCCTTCAAAATGGGAGTTGGGGGGATATTGGGTAAAGGGCGGCAGTATATGAGTTGGATCGCGTTAGATGATGCAGTGGGTGCTATCTATCACACGCTGGTCACAGATAGTTTGCAGGGACCGGTGAACAATGTAGCTCCCCACCCGGTCACCAACCGTGAGTTTACGAAAGCACTCGGACGCGTTCTGAGGCGTCCAACCCTGTTTCCTTTGCCGAGTTTCGGGCTTCGCATCATGTTCGGTAGGGAGATGGCGAATGAACTCTTTCTTTCGAGCACCCGTGTGGAGCCTGCCCGTCTCTTGGAAACCGGCTATGCGTTTCAGTATCCCGGACTTGAGGACGCATTGCGGCATGTCTTAGGGTAACGCTGAACGTGAAACGTGATGCGTGAGCGTCCGTATAATCGGGGTTGAAAACCCCTCCCACAGCGTCCAAATAATTATGAACTTTACTATAATCTCCATCTCGCACTTCCACCCAAAGATCTCTGGTCTTACGCTCAATGAGCACAATCTATAAAAGTAAGAAGAGACGGAACGCAGATCTGCGTTCCCTACGAATTGTCCTCGTTGGTGGTGGTTTGGGTTCGGGCAAGTCCGAGAGGAGTCTTCCGTTTCACGATCCCGATTCTCGGGACGATCGAATCGGGACGTGACCGGGGACGCCCGACCTACGAGTGTGATTGACCAACGCGGGTTGGAACCCTCAAACCATACGGGTTGAGTTGATTGTAGGTCGAGATTCATATCTCGACATCGAACCGTTGATTTTGGAAAATCGACCTACAGAAGCTCAAAATCGTCTATGATGTGTGAACAAAGGGTTGGGAAACCCAACCCCTACAAAGGATCATGTGTCTGTGCACAACGCTCGATTATCTGATTGCGATGAAATGTCAACAGAACCTAGCAACTTGAATTCAGATAATCCACAACTCATTGCCGCACTATCTCCTACTTTGAGATGGGTCATCCTTGCCACCACCGACCGCCATGATTGCTGATGTTTGTTGCTGCGTATGGACAAGGTTATAAAAGATCCCCTTCCGATCCATCAGTTCTTCGTGTGTCCCCACCTCCGCAACTTTACCGTCATCCAATACAATTAGCCGATCCGCGTTGTACAGGGTGGAGAGCCTGTGTGCAATTGCAAAGGTTGTTCGCCCTTTGACTAACCGGGCGATGGCTGCTTGAATCTTTTTCTCCGTGGCACTGTCAAGCGAGGAGGTCGCTTCGTCAAGGATCAGGATTTTCGGGTCGTGCAAAATCGCCCGTGCGATGGCGATTCGTTGCTTTTCGCCGCCGGAGAGTTGACCCCCGCGTTCACCCACCTTTGTGTCATACCCGTCCGGTTTGATGGAGATGAATTCATGCGCTTCTGCTGCAATCGCTGCGTTGACGATCTCATCCAAGGTCGCTCCCGGCTTACCGTAACCGATGTTTTCGGCAATTGTGCCGTCGAAGAGGAAAATATCTTGATGGACCATGCCGATATGGCGGCGTAGATCTTCCAAACGAATCTTCCGTATATCCACGCCATTAATATTTACGCTGCCGCGATTCACATCGTAGAACCGACAAATCAGGTTGATCATGGTGCTTTTTCCCACCCCAGATTTGCCCACCAATCCGATCATCTCGCCCGGTTTCACATCAAGGTTAATCTCGTTGAGAACTGGTTTGCCCGGATCATAGCCGAATGTGACATCCTTGAAAGCCACCCGCCCTTCCATTTGGGGCATGGGGGTCGCCTCTGGATCCTCAGATAACTCAGACCGTGTATCAAGGATCTCGAAAATCCGCTCGGCACCGGCGAATGCACGGGATATAAAGTTATTGATTTGGCTGAAGAATTGCAGAGGACGATAGAGTTGCCAGAGATAACGAGTAAATGCCAAGAGTATGCCGTATGTTAGCTCCTCGCGTAAAATCTGCATTCCGCCAAAGTACCAGATGAAGAACATCCCGAAACCGAGGAGGAAATTCATCACAGCGAAAAAGATGTGCCAGTTTCGTTCACCGGTAACACTCACAGCCCACAGTTCCTCGTTCCGCGTATTGAAGCGCATCGCCTCTCGGTCTTCCTGCGCGAAGGCTTTTACGACACGGATGCCGGAGATAGACTCATTGAGGTGCGAAGATAGCCGTGACCATTTAGCATGCCAACGGGGCCAGATACGCCGCATGCGTCCCCAGATCAGCACACCTCCCAACACAATGAACGGCACTGGGATTAGCGCGTAGATGGTTAATCTCCAACTCAGGGAGAGACACACTACGAGCGTACCTATCAACATCAGTGCATTACTCAACATGAAGGGTATGCCGAAAAGCAAAAACATCTCCAACCGATCTGCATCGTTGGTAAATCTGGATATTAGGCTGCCTACCTGTCGCTTGCCGTAGAATCGCAGCGGCATATACTGCACGTGCTGAAAGAGCTGCGCCCGGATATCTTTACTGGTTTCGCTGGAAATATCGGCTCTCATGAAGCCACCGATAATCTCAAACAGGAGAGTTGACAGCATGATGCCTAAAAAGCACAGTACGGGCAGTATCAGCATTCCAAAGCCTTCTCTCAGTGTGAGAACAGTGCCTATTAGCGGTGTGAGCACATCGTCAATCATATATAGAACAATAAGCGGTGGAATTAGGTTGAGTAAAGGGCTTGCCACCGCAAAGGTCATGAGGATGATGACCTTGCCCCTGTACGGAGCCAAGTAACTAATAATTCGCTTCAGTGTATCCCATTTTTTCACGCAAGCCGGGCAGATACCGTCTTTCTCCGGGAGCAACCGTCCGCACGAGTCACACCGAGAGCGTTCCATCTCCGTCGGTAGCGTAGGAGCTTCCCCCTTGGTGAGTTGCTTGATAGCTTCAGCGACCTCAGCGAACTTGGGGATCAACGAGTTGGAGTAGTATAGGTAGGTGGGTTCACCCTCTCCGTGTTCCACCTCCAGACGAGCGGCACCGACCAACTCCTCGATCCTCGTTTCTGTGATGACTTTGAGCAGCACCTCCACAACGCCATCGGTTCCCTCTGTAGGGATAACGAGCAAGCGTTCGTCGGTTACCACCAGCCACTGTTCCCCAAAAGAACCGTCGTCAATTAGATCGGTAGCAACTTGAATGTGCGCTTCTTCTTCCGGAGATTTTATATTTTGGAGCTTGGTATCTACCTCAGGAGGCAGCGTTTCGAGAAACGGTTTCATCCTTGTATGCAGTCTCCCCTAAGGGTGAAAGGTACTGTGTAGCTCGTGGAAAGTCACATCCAAATTTTTCACATCTAAAGATAATCGAGAAAACCGAGCTCCCGCTCCCGATTAATCCAGCGTTGGCGTTTTTCGCTGCCCTCATGATTGGCAGCCCAGTGGCTCATGATGTTGTGGTGGGTCGAAAATGGCAGCCCAGAATTATTCGGCTCTTTCACACTGCTGGAGGCTCGCTTGCGAGTTGCGGCTTCCTCTTCGGGACCTTCAGGATTCTTATAGTAAACCACTGTACACATCCGGCGATCAACCGCACCACCCCAACTCGCATGCCAACAACGCGCGTCAAAGGCAACCACATCGCCCGGCTCCGATTCACAGATGTAAGCCGGGACATCGCAAATCTCAAGCTGGTAGCTGTCTAGATTATTTCGCAGCGAGCTGTGTAGCGGATTCTTGTGGGATCCTGGAATTAGCCGCAATGCGCCGGTGTCTGCCCCGACCGGTTCAAGGTAGTAAGCAAATTTGACACCGTAGCAATCTTCAGTCGGATCTACAAGGTGGTCGGGATGCCAGCGCGTATGACCAACATAGCGATTGGCGTCAGAAACGATGCCGAGGGCATCTTCACCATACAATTGCTCTGTCGATTCACAAAAGCGCGGATCCTCAAGTAACCCGGCGAAGAATGGGGTCTCAGGTCCCATTGTCCGTACCCAATGCCTGTATGTGCCATCAAACGGATCGTGGCGGTAGGCGGAGGTTAAAGCGTGTTCAAACTCGGCGTTGATGGTTTTCATCTCCTCCGGGCTGAACAACTGCCGGAAGATTAGGAATCCGAAGGTGTTGAAGTGATTCACCTGTTGTTCTGTAAGCATCGTATATCTCCTATATCGAAGGTTGGGGGGGGGTATCCGAAACGATGCACGATCCACCTACCCCTGAACGCTTGCGGTTTTCGTCCACGATGTGCGCTGCCAACATCTATCAACCCGTCGGTTCAGGTTGGGGCGCGTCCAGATAGCCCAATTCCCCCATCCGATCTATCCAGTGTTGACGCTTAGGGATCTTTCGAGGATTTTCGAGCCAGTGTGGATGGTATTCTGGTCCAGGTGTATCAAAGGTATTCCGAGCGAGAGTCGCCCGGAGTTGGACATTTGCCGCCGCCGCTTTTCGGGTCGCTTCCTCCTCTTCAGGGGTGTCGGGATTCTTGTCGAAGATAATAGAGGCCATCCGTCGATCTGTCGAACCACCCCAACTAGCATGCCAGAGATGAAAGTCGAAGGCGACCACATCCCCCGGCTCCGTCTCACAGATGTAGGCTGGCACATCACAGACATTGTGCATAGATTCGCCTATATTCCGGTGGATTTCATCATGGAAGGGTCTCCGATGCGAACCCGGAATGAACCGTAGCGCACCGTCGTCCGCTCGCAAAGGTTGCAGGTAAAAAGCAAATTTGAAACCGTGTACCTGGAAGTCAGATGCGTCGGGATGCCAGTGCGTATTGTTCACAAAACTGCCGGCATTGCAAGAGAGTCCAATGGCATCTTCCCCATAAAGTTGCTCCGCTGTGCCGCAGATGCGGGGGTCCTCCGGCAACCCAGCTAGAAAGGGTGTCTCGGGGCCCAAATTGGGCCAACTCATATATGCAGGGCCATCATCGGGTGACGTATACCGTTTCGTAGACGAGAGTCTCAACTCAACTTCAGCGTTGATGGTTTTCAGTTCATCCGGATTGAACAACTGCCGGAAAATTAGGAATCCGAAGGTATTAAAGTGGCTAACCTGTTGTTCTGTGAGCATGATGCGCCTCCTGTATCGAAAGGTTTTTACTTTTCTTTTCCGCTTCGCTTGTCGAGATAACGTTTCAGAACCAGCACTGCAACTTCAAAGCGTTGGCTCAACTCAAACCACAATATTCGCCAGTCGGTTGGGCACAACGATGAACTTCCTCACCGTTTTGCCTTCAATATGCTTTTGGATGCGCTCATCTGCAAGGACAACTGTCTCAACATCCTCATTACTTGAATCCACAGGAAGTTGGATTCGGCTGCGTAATTTTCCGTTGACTTGAACGACGATGGTAACTTCCTCACGCTTGAGTACTTCCGGATCGTGGGTGGGCCAAGGTGCGTGAGCGATTAATTCGGTTTCCCCGAACCGCTCCCAAATCTCCTCAGCGATGTGTGGCGCGTAGGGAGCAAGTAGTCGTAAGAACGTCTTCATCGTTTCTTTCGGCACCGTTGTCGCCTGTGTCGCAACGTTGACAAACACCATCATATGGCTGATAGCGGTATTCATCTTGTCAATCGATTCTGTATCCTCGGTGACATCCTTGATAGTCTGGTTTATCGCCTTCCACAACTCCAGATCACTATCGACGGGTGCATCGGTTAGTTTACTGCTCGGCTCGCCGGTGTCCTCGTCAACCGCCAAACGCCACACTCGTTGTAGAAATCGATAAACGCCTTCTACGCCAGCGGTTTGCCAAGGTGTGCTATCACTTAACGGACCAATGAAAAGCTCGTAGAGGCGTGTTGCGTCTGCGCCGTAATCATTTACCATGTCGTCAAGGTTCACAGCATTCATCTTGGATTTGCCCATCTTTTCAAGATGCCGATTGACGGACGCCGAAGACGACTTAACAAACCATTTTCCGTCTTTCTCCTCCACTTCCTCCCGGGAATAGTATTTCCCCTTTTCGTCTTGGTAGGAGTAATCTTGAATCATACCCTGATTGAAGAGTTTCTGGAACGGTTCCTTTGTTGAAACAATACCACAGTCATACAGCACCTTGTGCCAGAAACGCGAGTAGAGCAGGTGTAGGACAGCGTGTTCTGCACCGCCGACATAGAGATCGACCGGCATCCAATATTTTTCTGCCTCCGGCGACCATGCCTGTTTGTCATTGCGGGGATCAATAAAACGAAGGTAATACCAGCATGACCCCGCCCACTGCGGCATTGTGTTTGTCTCGCGCACGCCTTTGCGACCGTCCGGCAGTTCGACCATCAGCCAGTCGTCATCAGCACGGGCGAGTGGTGGTTTGCCATCAAGCGTTGGCTTGTACTCGGTGAGTTGCGGCAGTTCAACAGAAAGTTGCGCTTCCGGAATAGTAGTGATTGTTCCATCTTCGAGATGGATGACCGGGAACGGCTCGCCCCAGTAACGCTGTCGGGAGAAGAGCCAATCGCGCAGGCGATACCGCACCTGCCGCGTCCCTTTCCCTTCTTTTTCGAGCCAATTGATCATCTTCTGCTTTGCCGCCTCCGTATCAAGTCCGTTGAGAAAACCACTGTTTACATTGATGCCATCACCGACGAATGCCTCCTCCTCGATTGGCTTTTCGCCACCTCTGATGACTTCGACGATTGGGATATGGAATTCTCGTGCAAATTCGTGATCGCGCTCATCATGGCCGGGAACAGCCATAATCGCGCCTGTACCGTAGGACATCAGCACGTAGTCGGCAGTCCAGATAGGAATTGCCTGATCGTTGACCGGATTGATTGCATACGCACCTGTGAAAACACCTGTCTTTTCTTTGGCGAGGTCGGTTCGCTGTAAGTCAGACTTATTCCTTGCTTCTGCGACATACGCTTGCACCACTGCCCGCTGCGCATCGGTCATAATCTGTTCAACGAATGGATGTTCAGGCGCGAAGACACAGTAGGTTGCTCCAAACAGCGTATCAGGGCGTGTTGTGAAGACGTTGAACGAAAGATCCGTACCTTCGACGGTGAAAACCACATCAGCCCCTTCCGACTTGCCAATCCAGTTACGCTGCATCTCCTTGATGTTTGCTGGCCAATCTATTTCATCGAGGTCTTCAATAAGCCGCTCGGCATACGCCGTAATCTTCAGCATCCATTGTCGCATCAGCCGGCGTTCAACAGGATCGCCCGTTTCGACGTACTTTCCGTCCTTGACCTCCTCGTTGGCGAGAACCGTCCCAAGCTGCGGGCACCAATTGACGGGCACATCTTCGAGATATGCCAACCCTTTTTCGTAAAGTTTGAGAAAAATCCACTGCGTCCACTTGTAGTAATCAGGTGCCGACGTGTTAATTTCGCGCTCCCAGTCATACGACAGACTAAGTAGGTCAAGTTGTTGTCGATATGCATCAATATTTCGTTTGGTGATTACGGCCGGGTGGACATTCTCGCGTACAGCGGCGCGTTCGGATGGAAGTCCAAACGCATCCCACCCCATTGGATGCAGGACGTTATAATCCTGCATCCGTCTCATGCGAGCGATGACATCGGTAGCCGTGTAGCCTGTGGCGTGACCGACGTGCAGTCCAGCACCGGACGGATATGGAAACATATCAAGGATATAATACTTCGGCTTTCCCTCCCACGCCTTGGGGTCGTCGGGTGTACGAAACGTCTTACGTTCCTCCCAAATGTTTTGCCACTTCGGTTCAATGGCTGTAGGGTCATAAGTATGTTTTTGCATCTAAAATCTCCTCAAGTTATCTTATTTAGAACAGGGGTATTTCTTGGGGTACAACGTCTTTACACTGTTTTGTGGTAATTCAAGTTCGCTTTGTCAAATTATACTGAACTAATTGATAAAATGCAACGCTGTCTCTCCCATAAATTTACATAAGGACTACTAAAGTTAGTACAATTTGATTGCAATTCATGCAGCGTTATCAAGTGTTTGGTGAATATCGGGCGAGTTGGTATCCTCGGCGGTTGTCGCCGAAAATAATCTCCCCTCAATAAAGGCACATAGATACTGAACCATCAACCCGCGTGTCAATTTAGTGGGTCGATACCAGTCAATGCCTAATTCCCTGCATACCTTATCGACTGTTATGGAACTACCCATAGCAGAAGTGGCATTGAATATCAATTGTGTGATGCAAGTTGCGACGAAACTGAGTTGTACCAATCGATTGATGCTTTTCCGAGATTTGACTCGGTACTTGTCAAACCCGAAGTGTTGCTTGGTATCCCGAAAAGCGGTCTCAATCAACCATCGTTGCCGATAGTATCGAACTATCTGACATAGGTCAAGTGTCAAGTCAGTGGTGTAGACACAGAAATATCGAAACGGCTTTGATTTTTTATGTCGGGTTCGCATCACCACCAATCGGACTTGAGTGGGACACATTTTTGTCCGAACGACCTTAGATGCGACTGAACACCGTTTGTTGTCAATATCAATAGCTTTATACCGCAGATGCCGAAGATGGATGCGTTTACCGTATGTCTTTGGACGTCCGGGTTTGGGTCGCTTGCAGACAGTAGGTAACAGATAAAAGACCGCATTGGACTTGGCTCGACATAACAGATGATGTCCTGCGTTAAGGACGGCTTCAAACACTTTCCGTCTATTGAATCCCCGGTCAAAGATAATCAGTCCAGGCGGGATTTGGGAGCAAATCCGCTTCAGTACCGACCCACTGTTGTCCCGATGGGTCTTGGGACATATCAGGTTCACCCACACCGGAAACAGAATCGTCTCTGTCACGGTGGTACAAAGCAACCCCAACGCGCCAAACTGATGACCGAAGTGAAACTTCGATTGATTGGTGTTGCGCTTTTGGTAGCGATGATTTCTGAAGAAATGGAGTCCAAATTGCTTCTCCCCGGTCTTTATCGCTCGGGTCTCGTCGTAAACGTAGACCCAGTTGTCAAACCGCTCTTGTAGCAACTTAATCAGATGTTTAGCAACCGCATCGGCGTCCCATTTGCCACGGGAAAGGAACTTCACCAATGAACCGTAACCGACCTTCGGGCGAACCGCTTGATAGATGCCGGTCAACGTCGCACGATGGCGGTGCGTGATGAGACCGACAATAAATGTGCAAAACAGGGCGAAGTTTTGACGGTTGAATAATGGACGAAATTGCGTTAAAATATCAACGAGGCAGAAAATGAGGGGCATGATAACTCTCCTTTCAAAATTGTGGTGATTTCTGAAAGGATACCCTCTTTTCTGCCTTTTTTCACACTAAAATTGTACTAACTTTAGTAAGGACTAGGGAATCAATGGGCGTTACCTATAACCCTCCGGATACAATCAATAAGATAAATAAAAAGCCCACCATCGAAAGCAATTCGATGATGGGCTGTCAGTCAAAGGATTAAAAGTAAGTTTAAGTGTACATTAATCCGGTGCACCACCGCCCACCACGCACGGTAAAACCAAAGCGAGACGCAATCGCAATAAAGCCAGATTGAGAAACCTGCTAATCCGAGAAGAGAAACGATTGTTGATAAGCTGTGGGCAGTACATTAATTCAATCTCCTCAATATCCTGTCGTGGACGGCAATCAAGACTTAACCGATGTATAGATTTTCACAGATGATATCTGCGCGACTGTGCATTAACTTTACCACATTCCTTCTACAGAAGTCAAGCCTCAATTAACCTGAGGGGAGCAATCGCATCTGTTATAGAAATTAGGCAGTTAAGCAATCAGAACCTTGGATGAACCTCTGTCGCAGCGCAGATTTCCTAATCCGCGCGATTACAGATTGGGAAATCTGTGACTACGATTTAATTTCCAGTGTGATTTGCCAAAGTCAGAGTCCCATTCAGTGAGTAAGCCCCACACAATATTTACATGCGATTGCCCTAAACCTGAGGTGTATGCTAATACAAGGCACAATTGGGTTAGAAAACCCAACCCCTACGGCGTGAACCGTGTCTACATGGGATAAAGTAAACTTCAAAGCTAACCAGAGAAATCGTAGGGGCGAGGTTTTCTCGCCCGTTACCCACCTCCGCTCTTGTAGATCAAGATTCATATCTCGACACCAAAATGTCAGCACGTCCTAATTCCATTTATGTAGGACTTACGCAGTTGAACGCTCAAAGCCTCCGTTCCGAGAGTCTCCGATTTGTAGTTCGGCGATTCATCGCCGCAGGACACCATTTCCAACGCCCGATGAATCCCCGATTATCGTCCGATAAATCGAGACCAGGGGGACAGGCGGGCAACTACAGTAAATCCGTAGGTTTGTAGTAGGTCTCGGACTCCTCCACGGAGCGAGAGTCCACGGAACGGGATCGGTCATAGACTGGAGGCGATTTATCGCTCGTCGTGACGCGCAATAAATTGCGCTACTACAAATCGCTTTGAATCCCGATAAAATCGGGGCTGAACTGCGTAACTCCTATCATGAATAAGGAAATTGCCTTTGCTCAATCAAAAATCTGGGCTTGAGCCTATCAATTCAAGGTTGACAAACTATTCCCCTTCAATCTGCTACCAATTTTAAGGCGTACTGACATATTATGTCAGTACGCCCCCAAAGCGACTGGAATTTCTATTCGTTGGCTGGTATCCTATAATCGTGACGGGGCAGATGAAATCGTGAACTGTAAAACTTGTTCATGCCTGTCCCGAAATTAGAAGGTTTAGAAGGTCCTATCTCTAACAGCAGAAGTCAACGACTTCTGCAAATCCGAAAGGAGTTAACCATAATGTTACGGAAAGTATTGACCCTCGGAATGGTTTTCATTTTAGCACTAAGCCTATTGGCTGTGTCAATGATTACATGTTTTACCTATGAAGCAGAGGCACATGGGGGGTATAGGTGCATAAACGTCAATAACGGTGACTGCGAGCATTGGGGCGGCCCGCCCGTACCAGGCTGGCCCTGGGTCTGCGGCCCTTGGTATACACATTAAAATCAGGCACCTTCGTTATGCTAAAAGTCTCTTCAGGGACTTTTAGCATAACGACCGACCTGCTTCACTATCTGTTTGGCCCTAAGTAGAATACGCGCCAACCTATTTACAAATGAGCTTACATGACCACTCCCTCCCCGTGAGGAAGTGGTGATTGCGTTGCTCTCCTACCACTCCGAAGTGAAAATAGAATGAACAAAAGGCTAACGAAAAACATCCCTCAAACGATTGGTGAAGTTCTCGCGCTAATAGCCTTTCGGGAAATGTTTGCCAATTACGGATATGAAGAAAGCATGAAACGGATAGCTGCCAAAGACCCCGGGCTGGCAAAGCAGATGCAGCAGATCCTTGAGCGAGAAAAACAACCCAATCTAGCCCCTGCCGTTGCACAATCCTCCTCCCAATGAAACCATTCTCCCTGAAAACTTCCTCACTCTTTTTTGGTGTGTGCTTATTTGTAGTTGCAAGTGTGTTTCGATTGTTCTCTTTGGGTGACCACTGGACCTCTGATGAAGGTGGGTGGCTAGACCATAGTACAGTGTTTATGGCCGCAGTCGAGATGGGTGCCTTTCCAGAAACCCTCGTCACTTTCCATCCCGGTGTCATAACTATATGGATTGCTGCCCTCCGCACCTTTTTTACCGAACCACATATAAGTGTTCAAGGTTTAGCGTTAGCCCGGTGGTTCATCGGCGTCGTGCTGTTAATCGGGATTGGTGTAGCAGCCGTGCTGCTATATCGGTTGTTTGGGCGGTGGGTTGCACTCATCGGTGCCACGTTTCTATCCTTCTCTCCACTCTTTTTAGCCCAATCCCGTCGTGTCCATACCGATGCGTTGGCGGCGACTTTTGTCCTGTTAACAGTCCTGTCCCTCCTGCTCTATTGTGGGGCACCTCAAAAACGCCGTTACCTTGTCGGTTCTGGAATCGCCTTTGGTCTAGCCTGCCTTGCCAAAAGCTACTCCCTTATCCTTCTCTTGTGGGTGCCTATCTGCTTCGCCCTGTTTCGGAATCGAGAGGAGACGTGGCGACAGTTCTTTCTCCGGGGGCTTGGAGCGGGCCTCTGTTTCCTGAGTTGTACGCTACTCACCGTTTTCGCGCTGTTGCCCATCTTTTGGAACCCTACCTTTTTGATATTTGGGGTGTGTTTGTTAGGCGTCACACTGTTTGCGTGCCGGGAGTTACAGAAAGGGGCACATCAACGACTCACCCTATATTTGGCATCGGTTGTGGTGGTAGGTGTGGTATCCGGCTATATGGTCGGAACCGTATGGAGGGTGTTCGATGGCGTTGCGTGGGCAATTACCACGCCGCATAACGTTGAACACTTCTTCTTAGGACAGGTGTTATATGACCCCGGCTGGCTCTTCTACCCGTTGGTGCTCTGTACAGAGACCGCGCCGTTAACGCTTCCTTTAGCATTCGGTGGATGCTTCTTTCTGTGGCGGAAACGCCATCAGGAGGGGTATGCGCGACAGTTTCGGATAGCACTCGCGTTGGTAGCGGTTGTCCTACTGTTCACCCTCTGTCTCTCGCTGACAAGCAAAAAGTTTAGTCGGTATCTGCTACCCGCTTTCCCAATTCTGGAGATACTTGCCGCCCTCGGTTTCTTTGAGTTTCTCAAATGGGGCTACTCCTATATCGACTCCCGCTTTGGGACCGAGGCAACTCTCCAAAAACTCACCTTTTCTATCGTGACCATCCTCTGTGTCTTCCTGATCCAAATCTTGCCAGTCTTACGGCTTCACCCCTACTACGGCACCTACTACAATCTCTGCTTCAAACTCACTGATATCAGAAAAATTATCACAGTTGGCGCAGGCGCGGGGTACGATCTCGCGGCAAAATACCTAAATGGGAAGCCAAATGCACAAGCCCTACGTGTTCAAACCTTTCCGCCAAGTGCCCAATTCTTTCTTCCCTACTTTACTGGGCAGGTGCACTGGGCTGACGCAGGTGAAGCGGTCGTCCCAGATTATGAGGTAGTCCATATCCGCGAATCTCAAGCGGGATGGGTGCCGCAAACGGGAACGCTCAACGGAGAGCTAGAACACGTCATAACCCTCAACGGCATTGACTATGTCTGGATTTACAGGATACCATGATAGGCTGAATGGGGAGTGAAAATCGGTCAAGTTGCGAGGGCGTGTTGACATTTGATAAATTGAACCCATCTTGATGCACTTTGGACGCATTACCCCGGTGATTTAAGACAAATGGAACGGAGATCTCCGTTCCCTACGAATTAGGCTTGCTTCTATATACCGGTGGGGCATAGCGTGGAGATCCTAGTCCGACCTTCAAAGCCCCAGCGGGGCGATATGTATATAGAAGCACATCAAACCGACCAACACCCAAGCCCCAGCGGGGCGACATGTGCATAACTCGATACCTACTTATAGATTGATCGCTAACCCGTAGGGGTTGGGTTTCCCAACCCGTCGGGCGAGGGAACCTCGCCCCTACGATTAGGTATTTATCGGCAAATTACGGTCACGCCTCACATAAATGTCAACAGAACCTAAAAACCCACCATGAACCCGATTAAACTCCTATCTACCGATTTTTTCACCGGTCAAATCTTTTTCTCAGGAAAGGGGTTGCTCGATATCCTATGGTTTCTTATCCGCAACCCCCAAAAAAAGTCTCTCAGACTCGCTGCGCTCATCCTGCAGCTGATCCCCAGATATACAAAGGTATCGGTGAAGCGACTGATAAACCTCCATCGCTTGACACAAAAGGTAAACAGGCTGAATTTACCCGGAGATATAGTCGAGTGCGGGGTGTGGAATGGCGGATCTGCCGCCATTATGAGTGTTGCGGACCGAGACGATGAAACCTCCGGCAAAGTCAGGAAGTTATGGCTCTTTGATTCATTTCGTGGGCTGCCACCGCCAAGCAACAAAGACGGAAAACAGGCAAGAGAGACCTATTTCCAAGGGTGGTGTCACGGTGAGACGGAGAAGGTTAAGCGAATTTTCCGTCGATTTCGGCTCTCGTTACAGCATGTCAACATTATTCCCGGATGGTTTGATGAAACATTGCAGACAGCAGACCTTCAAACCATCGCTCTCTTGCATATTGACGCCGATTGGTATGCGTCGGTCAAGATAGTTTTAGAGACTTTTTATGATAAGGTGGTTGAAGGCGGGTTTGTTGTTTTGGATGACTATTGGAGATGGCCCGGCTGTCGGGAGGCGGTAACAGATTATCTCAAAGAGCATCAGATTCAAGGGGTAGTATTGAAACAAGCGGATCTACACGGCGTTTATTTTCAAAAGCCGCCTCAATGCAGGGGAGAAACAGCCGATTGACCGTCAAGGGAACAAGTTTTTCAAACGCAGTTCGTAACAATGTGATTTTCACCGAATTGATTGATGGGCAGTGGAAGGTCATTAATGTAGATTCGGCTCGCGGCAACACTATTTTCTCAATGGCTCATGTTAAGAAAGCGTGCAACAGAAACCGATTTTTTGTAGGGGTTGGGTTACTCAACCTTGGTCTCGATTTATCGGACCCGTCTACGGGCGGGGAGACCCCGGCCCCCGATAAATCGGGAGGCAAGCACTTACGATTTCGCTTTGCATTTTACACTTTCTTCTTACATGAGCCTTCTCAATAATGGTAGTTATCGGTCAACCTGTTTGAGCCGTCCCCACACTGTAAACTTTTTGCCTGCCGGAGAAACCGAAAAAGGAGAGTTCAACCATGCGGGACTAGCGTCACTGTGCGGATTATTGGTGAGGTTTTGAAGATTCCCCCCATCGGCGTCCATCACGTAGATTTCAGAGTTCCCATCCCTAAGGGACCAGAAGGCAATCCGTTCACCGTCAGGGGACCATGAGGGTGACCCGTCCCAAGCGCGATTTTCAGTGAGTCTTTGTTGATTCCCCCCATCGGCGTCCATCATGTAGATGTCGAATTTTACAATGTCCCCCTTCCTATCAGCCTCGAAGGCAATCCGTTCACCGTCAGGGGACCATGAGGGTGAACGGTCATTATTCCGATTTTCAGTGAGTCTTTGTTGATTCCCCCCATCGGCGTCCATCACGTAGATTTCAGAAGTGGTGTCCAAGTTGTTTTTAAAGTGCCCCTCCCTAACGGCACTGAAGACAATGCGTTTACCGTCGGGTGACCATGAGGGAGACCTGTCCTCTTCGGGATTATTAGTGAGGTTTTGAGGATTGCCCCCATCGGCGTCCATCGCGTAGATTTCATAGTTATGATCACCCCTCTCCCTATTCCTATCAGCCTCGAAGGCAATCCGTTTACCGTCAGGGGACCATGAGGGTGAACGGTCATTATTCCGATTTTCAGTGAGGTTTTGAGGATTGCCCCCATCGGCGTTCATCACGTAGATTTCAGAAGTGGGCCAACCGTTAGCGTCAACGTGCCCATCTCTATCAGAGCAAAAGACAATGCGTTTACCGTCAGGTGACCATGAGGGTGCATAGTCGCTAGCGGGATTATTGGTTAGTCTTCGCTGATTCCCCCCATTGGCGTCCATCACGTAGATTTCAAAAGTGGGTACATCGGGTATACCGGGTATATCGTCTCGAAAGTGCCCATCCCTCTGAGATATGAAGGCAATCTGTGCCTGTGCGTCAACGATTACCATCAGCGGTGTCAGACCTAAGACTATAACGCCAGCTAAAATGAAATGTCTCAGATTGTATCTCCGGTGCATCTGTTATTCCTCCTCTGTTCTCAAATCGGTTTTTTATCCTTTGGAGCGGATAGAGGTCAGATTGGGTTGGCAACCCCTTTCCAATGAAGTCCCAATTCCGTTGTCTCATTCCGGGACTTACGGAATTGGGACTTCACGGCTTGGTAATGCCCGGATTAGATCAGGACAAACCAAGTTGGAAGGAGCAACTCGGGTTATTATCGCATGAAGTCTTCCGCTTTGAGCCACCCCCACATCGTGAATTTTTTGCCTGCAGGACCAACTGCAAAAGGAACAACTTCAACTGCAAAAGCAGGGTCAAACCATGCAGGTTCAATGTCATCACTGTGATTTTTAGTGCGTCTGCGTACCTGTCGTGCGCCATCGGCGTTCATCACATAGATATCGAAGTTCCCAACCCCCTCAGACGCGAAGGCAATCCGTTCACCGTCGGGAGACCATGAAGGAGACCTGTCATCAAAGTCATTATCAGTGAGTCTACGCTGATTCTTCCCATCAGCGTCCATCACGTAGATGTCCTTGTTCCCAAAGCCCCCAGACGCGAAGGCAATGCGTTTACCGTCGGGAGACCATGAAGGAGACCTGTCATCAAAGTCATTATCAGTGAGTCTACGCTGATTACCCCCATCGGCGTCCATCACGTAGATATCATTGTCCCAACCATCCTTCCCCCTATTGGAAACAAAGGCAATGTGTTTACCGTCCGGTGACCATGAGGGATCCCAATCCCTCTGCTCGTGTTGGCCGAGTCTTCGCAGATTCTGCCCATCGGCGTCCACCACGTAGATGTTCGTGTGCTGATTCACATCAGCAGTAAGGGCAATACGTTTACCGTCGGGAGACCATGAAGGTTTCCATTCATCAATGGCATTTTTAGTGAGTTTTCGCAGATTCTTCCCATCAGTGTCCATCACATAGATTTGTGGATGGCTACCCGGAACGTGCCTATCCTCGCTAGAAGTAAAGGCAATGCGTTTACCGTCGGGAGACCATGAGGGATCCCAGTCATCATGGCCATTATTGGTGAGTTTTCGCAGATTCTTCCCATCGGCGTCCATCACGTAGATTTCCCAGTTCCCATCCCTATTAGACGAGAAGACGATCTGTGCTTGTGGGGCTGCGCTTACCATCAGTGGCGTCAGACCTAAAGCTACAACACTAGCTAAAATGAAATGTGTCAGATTGTATCTCCGTTGCATCTGCTATTCCTCCTCTGTTCTCAAATCGGTTGTTTATCCTTTGGGTGTGATAGAGGTCAGCTGATGTTGGTAACCCCTCTACAATTAACGTAGCAACTCGGATTGTTACCGCACGAAAGCTTTCCCCCTTCATTGGCGTTTATGACCTACCTCGTACGCTCCCACGTCTCAGTAAACATCGTTCTCTCAATAATGGTAGTTATCGGTCAACCTGTTTGAGCCGTCCCCACATTGTAAACTTTTTGCCTGCGGGAGAAACCGAAAAAGGAGAGTTCAACCACGCAGGATTACCGTCACGATGCGGATTATTGGTGAGGTTTTGAGGATTAGCCCCATCATTGTCCATCACGTAGATTTCACTGTTCCCATCCCCATCCCTCTCAGACATGAACGCAATCCGTTCACCATCGGGGGACCAGGAGGGATCCCAGTCAAACTCACGATTTTCAGTGAGCCTACGCTGATTACCCCCATCGGCGTCCATTACGTAGATTTCAAAGTTTTCAAAGTCACCCTTCCTATCAGACGAGAAGGCAATACGTTTACCGTCGGGGGACCATACGGGATGCCAGTCAGTCTTTAGATTTTCAGTGACTCTCTGTTGATTCGCTCCATCGGCGTCCATTACGTAGATTTCATAACTAAAGTGCCCCTCCCTAACAGACGAGAAGGCAATACGTTTACCGTCGGGGGACCAGGAGGGATCCCTGTCATCATTGGGATTTTCAGTGAGTTTTTGTTTATTACCCCCATCGGCGTCCATTACGTAGATTTCAAGGTTCTGAGGATTATCCCAATCCCTATTAGCCACGAAGGCAATCCGTTTACCGTCGGGGGACCATGAGGGAGACCAGTCCTCACCGCGATTATTGGTGAGTCTACGCTGATTCTTCCCATCGACGTCCATCACGTAGATTTCAGGGTTCCCATCCCTCTCAGACACAAACGCAATCTGTGCCTGTACATCAACGACTACCATCAGCGGTGTCAGACCCAAGACTACAACGCCAGCTAAAATCAAATGGGCGAGACTATATCTTCGTTGCATCTGCTATTCCTCCTCTGTTCTTAAAGCGGCCTTTTACCCCTAAACACCGTTCTCTCAATAATAGCAGTTATCGGTCGACCTGTTTGAGCCGTCCCCATATCGTGAGGGTCTTACCTGCAGGAGCAACTGAAAGAACAGGGTTATACCATGCAGGATCTTCGTCATCATTGGGATGATTGGTGAGGTTTCGAGGATTACTCCCATCGGCGTCCATCACGTAGATGTCCCGATTCAAATTCCTAGTCCTATTCGACACGAAGGCAATCCGTTTGCCGTCCGGAGACCATACGGGATGCCAGTCACTATCGGGATGATTGGTGAGGTTTCGCTGATTGTGCCCATCGGCGTCCATCACATAGATTTCCCGGTCTCCCCCATTCCTCATGGAAGTAAAAGCAATGCGTTTGCCGTCCGGAGACCATGAGGGATCCTGGTCAAAACGGTCATTATTGGTGAGGTTTCGCTGATTGTGCCCATCGGCGTCCATCACGTAGATTTCCATGTTCCCCGCCCTATTAGACATGAAGACAATGTGTTTGCCGTCAGGAGACCATACGGGATCCTGGCCATTCGTGCGATTTTCAGTGAGCCTTTGTTGATTACCCCCATCGGTATCCATCACGTAGATTGCCCTGTTCCCCACGAAGGCAATTCGTTTGCCGTCAAGAGACCATGAGGGGGACGCGTCAAAACGGTCATTATTGGTGAGTCTTTGTTGATTACCCCCATCGGCGTCCATCACGTAGATTTCAGAAGTGAGCCAACCGTGTTTAGCGTGACCATCCCTATTAGACATGAAGACAATGCGTTTGCCGTCCGGAGACCATGAGGGGGACCTATCATCAGCAGGATTCTTAGTGAGATTTCGCTGATTACCCCCATCGTTGTCCATCACGTAGATTTCATAAGCGAAAAAGTTGTTTATTATGTGCCCATCCCTATCAGATTCAAAGGCAATCCGTGCCTGTGCGTCAACGCATACCATCAGCGGTGTCAGACCTAACACGACAACGCTAGCTAAAATCAAATGTGTGAGATTGTTCCTTCGTTGCATCTGTTATACCTCCTCTGCTCTCAAATCGGTTTATTATTCTTTGGAGTGGATTGAGGTCAGTTGGTGTTGAACCCGTTTCCAATTAAAGTGAGGGCGGTGGATAAATATATCTCCTATTATACAGGACTTACGCAAATTTGGCACACGGGGATAGATTTTTAATTTTTAACCCCCTAAATCCCCCTTATCAGGGGGACTTATGAACGCGCTGCGTAAGTCCTATTATACAACTATATGAGCAATTTATGCAAGCACCTACAGTGAAGTGTCGGGATTCGGCGATCCCTCTCCGTTCCGAGAGTTTTCAACCTACAGGAGAATTAAATGACCCTACCGAAACAAGGTATCAAACAAACAAAATCACTAACATATTCCACTGCGAAACATTATGTACACCCTTCCATGATAAAATATATCAACCAATAACCTCAAAATGCCAACCAAATTTAAGGAGTATTGACATAATATGTCATAACTCCCTAAAAAATGGTTGAGATTAAATGCAGGAAATTTATATGAGGGACGAGCGTAGGGCAATCGCATCTGTTATAGGAATCAGGCAGTTGAGCGATTAGAACTTTGGGTGAACCCTGTCGGCGCACAGGTTGACTCAGGCGCGGGCTATCATCCCGATCCTATCGGGATGGCTACGATTGGATTTGATGGTCGTCTGCCAAAGTCAGAAGCATACATTGTGGGAAATAGGAGATGATTTTCGCCATTGAAGTGCGTAAGTCCTACACAATATTTACACGCAATTCCCCTAGGGACGAGCGTGAAATTGCTTGACTTTGAAATCCGATTCCATTACAATCGGCAGAATTGAACCTGTTCGTATGGCTCATGTAAAAGGAAAGTGCAAAGCGCAACTATACGCCGCAAAAGTCTCCGCCAATCCACGCGAATTATCGCAAATTTATTAATGATAGGGGTTACACACTTGATGCACAACCTCCTCCAATTTTGCATTGGGGCGAGATCGCAGATTAGGAAATCTGTGCCACAACGCGCTTATTCTCAAATAACACACACTTCCCAATTGATACTGTCTCCAAGAGTGAAACCCCATCCACCCAAAAGTTTGGCATAGAGCTGTGGGATCCAACCGTGTAAATCCTAAATGAATTTGTGTAGATTCGTGGATAAGAAAGAGGAGGGAATACGGTAATCGGTTTCCGCTGCACGATTTTTTAACATGAGCCACGTTTAATTCGCATCATATTTACGCTTGGAGCAGCTCTACACTCACACCGTCAGGGGCATTAAGATAGGCAATGCTACCTCCCCAAGTACTCCCAATTGAATCATGAGGTTCAATGGAGAAGGTAGCTCCTTTTTCCTTGAGGCTGTTACAGAATTCGGTGAGATCTCCATGTACACGGAAGGCAAAGTGATCCATGCCCCACTCATTGTGGCTAGCAAAATCCCCGAAAGATTGTATACTGTTTGTCCTGGCCGGATTCTCGCCCGGTCTCCGTCCACGGATAAGGACGGTTATCCCCTCGAAAACAACGGCAATTTGAGGGGCACCACGGAGTTCATACGTCTCGGCGATTTCGCCACCCAGCATGTCCGCGTACCAAGCGGCAGCGGATTGCGGATCCTCACTGATGATGTGTATGTGCTCAAAAACGAGGCCGGTCTCAGCCATAACGGTTTTCCTTTCCTGCCTCTCCTACTCTCAACGCAATTGGGACGTTGACAAGCATCCATTCGTTCGGATTGGATTGAAAGGGTTACGTGAGGTTTCTGGCCGAACGATCAGCGATGGCTTCCTCGCCTAAGTGCTCCCGCATCCATTCACGAAGCGGAACATCTTCGTTCTTCGGTGTCGTTAGACCTAAGTTTCCAGTTTTCGATCCGAGCAACTGTCGCTGAATCGGATCACACCGATCTATGTAACAAGAGACAGTCATCTCATCTCTTGGATGGAACCATCGGAGACTGTATCCGACGAAGAGCACCTTTCGCGTAATATCCGAGAAATTCCATCCACCCGCATGCCAAATCCGACGATCGAAGATGACCGCGGTGCCCGCAGGAACACGAACTTCAAGTGCCTCTGGTGGATTTGAAATGCCATCGGCGGGATATTCAACCTCATCTTTCAAATGACTGCCGGGGATAACGCTAAAGTTACCACGTCCTCCTTCGGAAACATCGGTCAAGAAATAACCTACCTTGACGGAGATGCGCGGTGCGGGTATCGTCTCAATGTCCAAATTCACGCGCCCACTGTCCTGATGCCAGTGCAGACGCTTCTTTGAGGGGCGATCTTCCAACGGCACCGGCGGCGTAACCGTGATATGCGTGTGATATAGATGGATGTTCCAACCGAGAATTCCCCAAACCTTAGGCAAGGTTCGGCACCAATCAATCAGTTCCAAGAATCGATCGTGTTTCCCTACGAAGTCCACGCCGGGCTTCACGCTGTCTACAACTTCGATAAGCCCTTTAACCATTGAGGCTGGCAGGGCATTATCAACGACAACAAATCCGTCTCGTTCAAACTTGGTACGTTCTGCCTCTGTCAAGCAGTGTTCCAAACATGCAGTATCCATAATCAACCTCCTTATTCCATTGATGCAACAAGGGCAAATCACTGAACATGGTTGCGTCCAAATGTCACTGAAGGTGCACCAACGATGCGGGCATAATTATCAGTAACAACCTCTTCGCTCAAATGCTCCTTAATCCAGAAACGGAGGGGCACGTCCTCTTCCGCAGGCGATGAGGTCCCCATGGCACGTGTCTTCGCACCGAGCAGCTGTCTGCGAATTGGATCCGAACGCTCCATAACATGCTCAACCATTCTCTCATCTCTCGGATGGATCCAGCGATGGCTGTAGCCGACGAACAAGACCTTTCGCGTCACGTCGGACAGGTTCCAGCCTTGCGCGTGAAAAAGCCGCCGATCGAAAATTACTGCCGTACCTGCTGGCACTCGAATCTCTATCGCCTCCTCCGGATCCGACATCCCATCGGCAGGTAACTCAATTTCTCTTTTGAGATGACTCCCTGGAATTACGCTGAAGTTGCCGTGTCCTCCCTTGGTGAGATCCGTCAAGAAATAACCCACCTTCACAGAGATACGTGGCTGTGGTCCCGGCTCGATATCGGCGTTTATACGGTCACTGTCCTGATGCCATCCCCGCCTCCGCGTTGTAAGTTTCTGCTCCTCATCCTCCGGAGGTGTGACGATGATTTGTGTGTAGTACGAGTGGATGTTCCAACCGAGAATTCCCCACACTTTGGGGAAGGTCCGGTGCCAATCAATCAGTTCCAAGAGTAGATCGTCTTTCCCCAAGAAGTCGTCGCCAGGTCCAAGCCGGTCTACTGCTTTGCTGAGCCTCTCAACCATTGAATCCGGCAAGGCATTATCAACGACAATGAACCCGTCCCGCTCAAATTGGGTCTGTTCTTCCTCTGTCAGAAGGTGCTGTAAGCATTGGGCATCCATAGTAATCTCCTCACAAATATATCACAACGTAATAAGAGACGTTTTCTGACGTTTTACGTTTTACTCTTGACGACTAGACTACAATCACTGAACCAAGCCGAGGACCAAAACCTATCAAATTACTGGCTTCAACTCTTATATTTGGTATCGTTCCACATCGGCAGCTTCGACAAGATCTTCACTAAGGGAAACGTTCAATTTCTCCGCGCACTCCTGAAGTTGACGATAGATGGCATCGGGAACGTTAATGCCGTTAGCGAGTCGCTGAGATCGGGAACGATATTCAAAGTCACCCGGAACCAGCACTTCGTCAAAGCCGGGTGCCGGCGGTATGGACTTAATGCCATCGAGAAACGCACGGACTCCCTGCTGATATGGCTCCAACGGCGTAAATGCGTTGATGTTGACGACCTGCATCAACGTGCTACTCCCCATGGAAGCACTCTCAATATCAAACGTGCCAGACAAGCCAGCGAGCAACGACACAAGGAGGGAAAACGCGTATCCTTTATGCGCACCAAACGTTAACAGAGATCCACCATCGCTAAAATCGGCGGTTTTGACGCTGGGGTTGCCGTGCTTATCCACAATAGAACCTTCGGGCAGATCCACTGCCATGCTTGCAGCAACGGAGACTTTACCGGCGGCAATCACACTTGTAGCAAAATCGATAATGAACGGACTGTTGTCTCCGGTTGGCACACCTACTGCGATAGGATTGGTACCCAATGCTCCTCGCGCTCCGCCGAAAGGCACGGTGCCGCCTCTATCCCTCGCACCCCCGCCATAAGTGATGATGCCGATACATCCTGCCCGTGCTGCTGCCTCCGCATACTCACCGAGCCGTCCGATATGTCCGGTGTTGACAAAACTCACAGCGCAGTTATCCACCTTCTTTGCCTTCTCAATTGCCCACTCCATTGCCCGTTGAGCGGTGTAGTGTCCAAAACCGCTCCTCCCATCAATGCGGAAGGTGTTGTCAGTTTCGTTGGACGTCTCCGGTTCAGCGGCAGGCTGAATCCCACCATTTGAGATACTGCCCAGATAGTCGGGGAGGCGGAGCACACCGTGCGAGTCGTGCCCAGCGAGGTTGGCGTTGGTTAAGATTTCTGCGACATCCTCAGCGATGTGATGCGGCGTATCCGCCGCCATAAGTAGTTGCCGCATCACTGCATGCAGATGGCTTGCGTTGAAACAGTGCATTTCTGCCATAGTTTTGATTCCTTCTCCCTTATCGCGCGATGAGGTTGAACTATATCAATCCTAATAAACATCATACACAAGAATCTAGCACCTGTCAACAGCCAAAATGCTAGAAGCGTGAAACGTGATGCGTGAAACGTGAAAACTGCTAGTTGTCAAGTCCTAAAATAGGTTTACATAAAATTTCCGTATTACGGTTGATTTATAGCGAGTTGTTGCCAACTTTTGTGATAAACGGCTTGTGGTGTTTGATACCCTAAACTGAGATGAGGTCTCTCGTTGTTGTATATAGAAACGCTCTGCTTGACACACCTGATAGCTTGGTGGATAGAGCGAAATGTTTGATTGAGGAGGAAGTCAATTTTCAAGATGCCGTTGACGCGTTCAGCGACAGCGTTCTGGTAAACATCGCCATCTTGGGTCATACTCAATTGGATGCCCCGTGAATTGAGGAATTGGGTGTAAGCATGACAACAGTATTGAACCCCTCTGTCAGAATGATGAATCGGTCTATCAATGGGACTGACGGGTTTTATTGCCATTTTGCACGCTTTGAGTGCCCCTTCGACGGATAGGGACTCCGAGACATCAAAGCCAACGATTTTCCGGGAGAACAGGTCAGTGATAAGAGCCAAATACACAAAGCCCTCCAGTGTCTGTAGATAAGTAATGTCTGCAACGAAGACCCGGTGAATCCGGTCAACAACTATATGAGTTATCCGGTTAGGATACCGATGAAATCGGTGATTCGCCACAGTGGTTCTGTGTCCACGCTTTGAGGACTCAATAAGCAGTCCATGGTCTCTAAGCAAGCCGAACAGCGCATCTCTGCCTAACTGAAAGCCTATTTTCTCAAACTCAGGTGTGAGCAGGTGATACAGTTTCCGCACCCCGATGTTGGGTTGACGCGTACGGATTTGACAAACCAACTGAAGCACCATTTCTTCTTTCAATCGCTCGGTTGCCCGGTGTTTCTGATGTTGGTAAAACGCTTGTCGAGACACACCATGTGCAGCACAAACCGTTGCAAGTGAATATCGGTGAGCCTTTGATTGACACAGTGCTTCAATACTTGAATGTTTCACTTTTTTTTAATATCCACCCCATACAGTTGCTCCGCTTGAGATAGCTGCGATTCAAGGGTGGCTATCTTCAGATGCGCTTGGGCTAATGCAGACTCAAGATGTTGTTTATCGGCTACCAGTTGCTTGAGTGAATCCACCTCATCAGCGGTTTCAATCCGAACCCGTTGGGCTAATAGATGAGTCTTGCCCAACTGTTTTATCCAGTTGCTAATGGTCCCGTGACTCCCAATACGATATCGTTGCTGCGCTTGGTGAATCGTCAAGGCACCGGACTCAATTTCATTGACTACCTTCTGTTTGAAGGATTCACTATACCTTTTGAAGATTCGCTTGCCTGATTGATGTGACATCGAAAGACTCCTTTCTACTTCGTTCAATAGTGTAGTAATACGAAGTCATTTATGTCAACATAATCTAGGACGGGTCAAGTTCATCGGTTCATTAGTATATTGGTTCATTAATGAACAAGTGAACTAATGTACTAAATCGGCTTCTGTTGTATGATTTCTTAACATGAGCCATGACTAAAATGTTGAAGCCTCACCTGCTTTGTAAACCTCTATCAATTCTCGATTTTTGTTCTAAATCTCTCACAGTTTTGATATAATTTTTAGTGTGACTATGTCCTTCACAACTGCGCCCAAGATTTTGAAACCGTTGGAGACTACTATGAATGCACCAGACGGAGCGGCACCTAACAGCTTAACCATTAGCCACGATCACATTGAGGCAATCAACCGGCCGCGTCGAATCATCTTCCAAGACGATGTATTGGCTAACGATGTGTTCAGGACTGACGAGGTTGGGACAGAACGGCTAGATAAGATTATCGACTTCTACATGAGTCGCCTTGATGAACAACCCAACCAGATCGACAGCATTTGGTTTGAATGGGGGGAAGGGAACACGGCGGTTTGGCCCAGTGAGCTGCTACCCTGCACGGAGAACGTCTTTCCGAGATGGTGGGAAGCCGGTATTGATCCGGTGGAGGTTCTCTTGACCGAGGCAAAGAAGCGCGGTCGAGAGGTTTTCTTTTCGTACCGTATCAACGGATCGGACAACGACGACCTGTTCGATCCGCCTCGTCCGTTTGATCAGCCTATTCCGTTAAAAGCGGAATACCCAGATTGGCTAATCCGCAAATGGCATCCCTACTGGAATTTTTCCTTTCATGGGGTTCGTGATCTGAAGCTGAACGTCGTGCGGGAAGTGGCGGAGATGTACGACTTCGACGGTATCCAGATCGATTTCGCACGCATCCCGGTGTTGTTCCCGGAGGAACAATGGTTGCACCGTGATATATTGACCGATTTTATGCGCGATATACGCACCACGTTGCTCGGCATTGAGAAAAAACGTGGACGACCATTGTTGTTGGCAGCCCGAGTGCCGGAAGATCTCATGGGGTGCCATTTTGACGGCATGGACATGGAGGCATGGGTGCGGGACTTTCTGGTCGATATCCTCGTAGTCGGTACGCGGACAGCGAATGCGGACATCGGTGCTTTTCGCCATATCGTCAAGGACACCCCCATCAAGTTCTACCCAAGCTTTGACGACCATCACTCCACCGATGGGTATAGAGAGCCGGACCTAGAAGTCTGGCGAGGCACCTGCGCCAACTGGTGGCTTCAAAATCCTGACGGCATGCACACTTTCAATTTAATGGTGTCATCCCCGCAATCGGCACAAAATCTCGGTATCAGTCCCTCCCCCAGGTGGGAAACCCAACGCAAAATCTTCAGCGAAATCGGCAGTTCCGACACGCTGAAAGGGGTGGACAAAGTGTTTTTCGTCGAACGACGTGGAGGTGGACACGCTGAACATGTCGTGCCATCACCAGCGAACTGGCACACTCCAAGGCACATGTATTTCCAGACCAACATGCTGGCAGCCTTGCCCGCAGCGTTGGCGGATGACGGTGGGGAGGACACGCTGCTCACCCTGAACGTGGCAGATGATGCGAACGCCGCGTCAGCAGAAATCGATCAGATAACGCTGCAAATCGCGATCTCCGATGGAGCCGGTGAGGCTTTGTCTGCGGAAGAAAGACTTGAGGAGATTGGATTACGGGTTGAGGTAAGACTGAACAATATATTGCTCGACATCCCTCGCACTGAGACAGTAGAGACCTCGAAGGGAGATGCTTTCAAGAACTGGTTGATTTTCACCGTAGCGCCACGCTATCTTGCGGTGGGTGCAAATCTCGTCGGTGTAAGGTTGAGCCAACGACTACCCGCTGTTTTTGGTCGTATCCAGATTGAAAAACTCGAACTACATATCCGCTACAAGCAGTTGCCCCACCGGAGACAGCTATCGTAGCAATATTCAAATAGGCAGGTGACCAACCAAGGCTGAGTAGCAAAGCGAAACTTAAAAATTTTCACATACAGATTACCAAATGAGGGAATTATGACCACAACTGAGTTACTTGCGCGCCGTGAACGACTGCTGGGCACCGGGACGCCACTTTTTTACCAAGAGGCGGTAAACATTGTGCGTGGAAAAGGAGTATGGCTGTTTGATGCTGATGGACGTCGCTATCTTGATATGTACAACAATGTGCCGTGTGTGGGACACTGCCACCCACACGTGGTCGAGGCAATGCACCGGCAGGCGAGCACGCTCAACGTCCACAGCCGCTATCTGCACGAAGGCGTCCTCGACTACGCCGAACGCCTGACCAATCTCCACGCTGAAGAGTTGGCGAGTGTCGTATTCACCTGCACCGGAACAGAAGCCAACGAAGTCGCCATGAGTATGGCTCGTATTGTAACCGGCGGACGGGGGCTTATTTGTACCGACGCCGCGTACCATGGCAATAGTGCGGAGGTTGGTAAACTCACGCGCTCTAGAGATGGAGATCCTGAGATTCGTGCTATCCCGTATCCGCAGCGGTATCGTCCGTTGCGAGAAGACGTATCCGAATCCGAACTGACGGATCTCTACCTCTCGGAAGTCCGTACAGCGATCGATAGCTTTGCCGCGAACAACATTCCCTTTGCAGGCATGTTGGTTTGTCCTATTCTCGCCAACGAAGGTTTGCCCGACATCCCAAACGGTTTTATGCCACGAGCTGCCGAAATGGTTCGCGATGCAGGCGGTCTGTTTATCGCCGACGAAGTGCAAGCAGGCTTTTGCCGAACCGGCAAGTGGTGGGGTTACGAGGTGATGGACTTCGTTCCGGACATTGTCACGACGGGCAAGCCGATGGGGAACGGACTGCCTTTGGCTGCGACTGTTGCGAGACCAGAACTGGTAGACGCTTTCCGTGATCGGAAACGTTACTTCAACACATTTGCTTCCAGCCCGTTACAGGCAGCGGTGGGTATGGCAGTGCTAGAGGTAATCGAAACCGAAAACTTACGGCAGAACGTCGCCCATGTTGGCGAATATCTGCGCGCTGAACTGACCAAGCTCCAACCGCACTGCCCATCCATGGCGGAGGTACGCGGGCACGGTTTGTTCATCGGATTAGAGTGGGTGAGTGACCATGACACCAAAACCCCTGACCGTGACGGTGCTACAGCGTTCGTCAATCGCTTGAAGGACAAGGGTTTCCTTATCGGGAGTGCCGGGGCATTGGGCAATGTTCTCAAGATTCGCCCTCCGCTGGTGTTTGCTCGTGAGCACGCGGATCTATTTCTCACTGCGTTTGCAGAGATTGTGGAGGAGGTCTATGGCAACGGCTCTTGACCGCGCCACGTTGCGGGCAACCGCCGAGCGGGCGTTGGATGAGTGGGACATCTGCGCCGCGCAGCTAGAGCTGATCTCTATCTCTGAAAACACCGTGTTTCGCCTTGATACAGATGCCGGCGAAACCTATGTCCTTCGCATTCACCGACCGGGCTATCATACGCTCGCGGAGCTGAACTCTGAGCAGCAGTGGACAGCTGCATTGAAACGATCGGGCATAGGTGTGCCACTACCACGATTGACCCGCGAGGGACATGGCTATGCGACGGTTCCTGTGCCCGGATCTACAGAGACCCGACACGTTGGAATCGTTGAATGGTTTGAAGGGGTAACGCTTTCGAGCATCATGGCGCAAGCACCCGATATGGGGGCTCTAGCGTTGCACTTCAACCAACTGGGACGCATCGCCGCTAGAATCCACAATCAGGCAGTGGGTTGGCAGATTCCGGAGGGTTTCCAACGCCACGCCTTTGATGCGGACGGATTTATGGGAGATACACCCTTCTGGGGTCCATTTTGGGTCCTGCCGGAGTTGAAAGTAGCGGAGCGAGAGCATATTCTCAATGCCCGTCGTGCCATCCATCGCACCTTGTCTGATTACAGCAAAGGGGGCGGGATCTATAGCCTAATCCATGCAGATCTGCACCCCCATAACCTGCTTGTCAACGGCGACCAGCTGCACGTAATCGACTTTGACGATTCTGGTTTCGGCTGGCACCAGTACGAAATTGCCGTCGCGCTCGACGCTTATCGGAAGCCATCCCATTTTGAGGTAGTCCGCGACGCACTAATTGCAGGCTACCGATCGGAACGCGCCCTCTCTGATGAGGCTATTGAGTTACTGCCTATGTTTCTGTTAATCCGGTCGCTGGCGCTGCTAGGCTGGCTCCATGAACGGCCCGAGCACAATAGGGGCGATCGGGTGCGGAACCTGATCCAGTCCGCTTGCAGACAAGCAGAAGCACTAGGGATATAGCACCAATTCAATAGGCTGCAACCGGCATCTATGGCTGGTACGGTTTCCCGGTACGGCGCAATTCTTTGGTTACCGCCAACTGGCAGGTCAGGTAGCCGCCCATATACCCGGTGGCAAATCCGGGGCGCGCATCCGCTATCGTGCCGACAATCATATTGGCGTATTCCACACTGGTGTCGTAGCGATCAACAATCAACGCCACCATTTCGGTCCAAGCGGATCTAAGCACCTCTGCCCAACTATCTCCTATGGCACTGGTGAGGTACTCCTCGGCACTTTCGACTACACGGGTGGTTTCCACCACAGGACTACTGTTGGGAAATCCGGGTGAGCGGTCCACCTTGAGGGTGATAACTGAATCAATTTCGACCCCGGCACCGGTCAATTCACCGTCTCCCATACGGGCATGGACATCGCCGAGGGAGAGAAAGCCGCCGGGCTTCTGGGCGCGAATGTGCACCGTGCTGCCGGGCTGGATGGCGTTAAAATCCATATTGCCGCCGTGGTCTAACCCACTGGGAGCCCACGATGCGAGCTGAACAACCCCGATCATCGGTCTCACCGGCACAACGAAGTCGGGCGGAAAATGGATGAGTCCATCGCGCACCGGGGCTACACAGCGCCAATTGCCCCAATTGGGACCGCCATTGCGATAGAAGCCGTAGGGGGCCACCTCCATGTCGATGATTTCAATGGATACCCACTCGTCCGGCTGAATGCCTTTAATCTCGAAAGGACCACCGGGACGGGAATAGCGACGATGGCTTTCGCCGGAGGTTATCATCCCTGCCTTGGTCTCGCCGGCGGCTTCAAAGTCGTTGTCTGCTCCGCCCACAGTTTCGATGATAACGGTTTCTCCTAGTTCAAGTACACCCCGGACCTGTCCAATTTCGGGATCATCGGGGCCACTGTAACAGGGAGTTCGGTTAAAACGACGCATAACATCTTCTCCTTTTATATGTTATACTGCTTTTGGTTAGCAATACTACTTTGACACTGTTTTGTCATATTTCGGATTAGCGAGGAAACACAATGACCCTCACAATTAGGAAACTGGAAGAACATATCGGGGCAGAAGTTCGAGGCGTTGACATTACCTCGCCCATTGATGCCGAGACATTTGAACAACTTCGCCATGCGCTTTGCGAATACGCGGTACTCGTATTCCATGATTAGGACATCACCGACAAACAACATGTTGCTTTCAGCGAAGGGTTTGGCCCGCTCGAACTGACGATGGCAAGCGACCCTATCGGCGACGGAGGACCCATCGGGATCATTTCCAACCTTGATGAAAACGACGAAATCATTCCGCCGGAGGATTCGCGGACGCTGTATACCGTTGCCAACACACTCTGGCACTCCGATGGCTCATTCAAGCGCGTGCCCTTGCGCGGCTCGCTGCTCTCTGCCAAGGTCATACCGCCCGAAGGTGGCGAAACCGAATTTGCCAGTCTCACCGCTGCCTATGCGGCACTACCCGATCAGAAGAAGGCGGATATAGAGGAACTGATTGCCGAGCATAGCATTGCACACTCACGGGCGCAGATCGCTCCGAACCTGATGGACGAAGCGTTCCAGAAAGACACGCCTCCGGCCAATCAACGTTTGGTACGTACCCTCCCCGAAACCGGAAAGAAGGCACTTTTGGTTGGCTCATACACGACCCATATTCATGGCTTGCCAATCGAGGAGGGCAAAGCCTTGTTGAAGGAGCTGCTCGATTGGTCAACACAGCCGCAATTTGTGTACCGCCACACATGGCGGGTGAACGACCTCGTTGTGTATGATAACCGTTGCTGCTTACACCGGGGACGGACTTGGGATCGCGGAAAGTACAAGCGCGTTCTTCACCGCATAACTTTAGCCGGGGACGGTCCCACCGTCTAATAAAGTCAGACCAAAGTGGCATCTTACGTAGAACGTTGCGGCATAATTTGAATCTCGGAGCGTACAATCCGATTGCCACCCTCCTGATAGACGTCAAACGTTCCCTCCTGATAGACGATTCGGAAACGGTCGTCGGCTAACGCTTGGAGATTACTGTAACCTGAAGTTTGACCTTCATAGAGCACTAAAGGCTCTGACCATTGACCTCCTGTCCCATCCCAACTTGCTATGATATGCACATATCTCCGGGTCCCGTAGCTGCACACCAAGATGCCGTTCTTCAGCAGCAGCACTTGAGGACAAACGCCGGGGAGAGAAAGCCTGCGCGGGGGACTCCAAGTCAGTCCGCCATCAGATGACCGTACCTCCACCATTGGCCGAGATGGTTGCGTCCCACACCGGATCAAGGCAAGGAGTTCTCCGGAGGGCAGTAGCACCAACCCTGGTTCACGCCGCTCGCCGACAGTGTTATCCGCGCACACATTTGCAAGCCACTCAAAGCTTTGTCCACCGTCTATAGATTGGACAACCCCAGAAATCGTATTTCCCTCACGACTGTAAGTGGGCCATAGCAGCCGTCCGTCGGGCATCTCAACTACGTGTCCCCAAAGTGAGATTAATTGACTACCTAAGCTGAAGGGCAGGTTACTGACCGGCACATCATGTCGGGTCCAGGTCGCTCCCTCGTCCTGTGAGCGCAGAATAATCGCCGTGCCTTCGAGTGTATGGTTGGATGACTGATAGAGTTTTGCCATCCGGCAGCGATAACTGATAAGGCTGCCATCCTTCAGACGCGTAACGAAGAACTGACGCAGCAGAGGCTCGACTAGTATCCCCATCCACGGAAGCCATGTGCGCCCTCTGTCCCTCGATTGGATACACTGGACACGATTGCCAGGACCAAATCTTGACTCCAAGTGTGGTCCCTCCCGGTAGGTCATGTACCAGTTCCCGTTTGCGGACTCGTACAGAAAGGGAAAATGCAACTGCTCGTCTGGGATACCGTACAGTCCTGAATTTGATAGCAGCACATCGCGTCTAACGAGTTCAATCGTGCCTTCCATGCGGCTCACCGGTTCCCCCTCTAGCCTCTACACGTTTACGCCTATTCTGAAAAGATGCGAGAGCCATTTTACCTATTTTCTACATCCTCGTCAATAAAAATCTCGGACTGATTAGGGGAATCGCATCTGTTATAGGAACTGGCAGTTGATCAATCAGAAGGTTGGGCTAATCCTCATCGTAATGCAGGTTTCCTAACCCGATTTCATTGCAGGTAGGTTGCAACGTAGCGAAATCCCGTCTGTCCCGATTTATCGGGGCTTTATACCCACAAGAAGAACCACGTACAGGTTGGAAACCTGTACCTACAAATGGTGTTAGCTGGATACTTCCTCAAAGTCCAATTTTTGGCTTGACAAGAAAATCGTTTTCCTGTATTTTCTACACTAGCGTTCAAGATTTTAACTGTCCTCACACGAGAGATAAAAAAACATCTGGAGGTATAAAGCATGGTCTTTGGCACAGGTAAATATAGATACACAGTCGCAGAAAATTGGGACAAAACGCCCGATGGTTGGAAGTGGGGTTGGATTCCAGCGGTAGCAACCGATTCGCAAGATCGAGTTTTTGTTTATTCGCGTAGTGAAAACCCGCTGGCGGTTTTCGATCGGGACGGTAATTTCTTGGAGACATGGGGCAACGGGGTTCTCCCACCTGAAGCGGCGCACGGCATCTACATTGACGGCGAAGACAATGTGTATTGCACAGACAATGACAACCATTGTGTCTTCAAATTCAATCGAAATGGGGAATTAGCGATGACGCTGGGTACGCCCGGCGAGGCTGCCCCGGTGGACGGCGATCCATTTAATTCTCCAACCGATCTGGCAATTGCCTCCACCGGCGAATTGTTCATCTCAGATGGCTACGGCAACGCACGTGTCCACAAGTACTCGCCCGATGGGGAATTGTTGTTGTCGTGGGGGGAGCGTGGCACGGGACCTGGTCAGTTCGCCTTGTCACACGGCGTCCGCATAGACAGAGAGGATCGCGTTTGGATCTGCGATCGTTCAAATAATCGTCTCCAGATCTTCGATACCAACGGAGACTACCTGACCGAATGGACTGATGTGCCACAGCCCAACACAATCTATTTCGATCCAAACGACGATGTGGTTTATGTTGCTGGATTAGACCATGAGTTCCTCATCTATACGTTAGATGGCGATCTGATTACGCGGTGGGGCGGTGCAGAATCGAGTGAAGTGCCGGGAGAGTTTCTCGGCGGTGCACACGGTCTTTGGATGGACTCGCACGGCGACCTTTACGTGGGTGAAGTGATGTTGGGTGAAAATGCTCGAATGCAGAAGTTTATTCGTCAAACCTAAGAAGGTAACGGGCAATGGTAGGGAACGCAGATCTGCGTTCCCTACTTGCGGAATTGAGGGAGAAACTGCTATGAGTACAGTCAGCTACCCCGCCCTGAAGGACGGAACTTGTTGCCCGTCCCGGGACTTACATGGTTTTCGGTCTCGGCTCGTAACTTTACACGCCCGCCACCGACGGCTACAGCAGCCGCTTAGAAGCACCCACAGCGTGTCGGGGACATGCCACGTCAACTTCCGGGCGAAACCTCAGACAAACAACGCCTTCCAACTATCACGTTGGGAGGGGAGCGAAAAACGAGCGTTTTTCCTAAGTCATCGAGTTACGAGAGAATTATACCCTATAAACACTTTTTAATCAACAAAAAGGAGGCGCAGTGGGGACCCCGCTCTAAAGAACAGGGTCCCCACTGCGAAGATTTTGATGAAGGCAGCAATTTATACCGGTATAGAACAGATAGGTATCCAAGAGGTCGAGAAAAAGTCTCCTGCACCGGGGTATGTTACCATCGACACCAAGTGCACGGGCATCTGTGGCAGCGATCTCCATAGCTATTTTGGGCACTGGGATCAATCCGATACGCTCGCTGCGGGTCATGAAACGTGCGGGATTGTCGTTGAACTTGGGGAAGGCGTTACGACACTCCAACCGGGCGATAAGGTCACCATTGAATGTTTCTCACACTGTGGGAATTGCGTCTACTGTCGGAAGGGCTACTATAACCACTGTCTAGAACGCAAATGGGTTTCACAAAATACACACGGCGGCTTTTCGGAGTATACCACCGCCCACGCTTCGGGGCTTTTCAAGCTGCCGGAGAGCATGAGTTTCGAGGAAGGGGCTTTGGTGGAACCGCTCGCAGTCTCCTACCGTGCTGTGGGGCAGGCGCGGGCAACCTATCAGGACAGAGTTGCAATTATTGGCGGCGGAACCATCGGACAATTCGCCTTGGCGGCGGCGGTGGCGGCAGGTGTCAAGGAAACCTTAATCACCGTTAAGTATGATCAGCAAGCCGAACTCGCAAAGGATTTGGGTGCTGACCATGTGGTTCACATCGGTGAGACCGACCCCAATGAGTATGTGAAGGATATCACCGGCGGGCTTGGGATGGACGCTGTGATTGAAACCGTCGGCGGTGGACACAACTTCGACGCTGCGATGGCTATGGTCAGAAGTTGTGGGACTGTCGTCCTTGTCGCGGGATATTACGAACCGCTAAAGGTGAATTTGGGGCGCATCGTCGGGTCGGAGGCGATTGTCACCGGTTCCAACTGTTACGGCTACACTGGCATGGACACTGATTTTGATGCAGCCATCGAGCTCATGGCATCGGGCAAAGTTGATGCGACAAAACTGGTAACCCATCGGCTCCCGCTGATGGAGGTCGCTGAGGCTTTTAGGATCTCCGCCGATAAGCGTTCTGGTGCAGTCAAAGTGCACCTGTGCCAATGACGTGAAACGTGAGAGGAAATTGCGATAATGCTTTTCGAGCTCATCCCGATGACAGTCCGTATGTCAGCACCATTGGCTTTAGCGGCACTCGGCGGTGTCTACTCGGAACGGTCTGGCGTGGTGAACATCGGACTCGAAGGCATGATGCTTATGGGGGCATTTGGCTATGTAATTGGAACACACGCCTCTGCTTCCCCATGGATCGGATTAATTATCGGCATCGCTTGCGGTGGCGGGATGGGGTTGCTCCACGCGCTCGCATCCATTACGTTTCGCGCAGACCAGATTGTTAGCGGGGTGTCCATCAATCTCTTAGCAATCGGTATTACAGAGTTTCTTGGACGCAACGCAACCTCTCGGCGGGTAGAGGGCTTGAGCCATTGGGATCTGCCACTGATCGGATCGTATTCGTTCGTTGTATACCTGACCCTTATCCTTGTGGTTATAAGTCAGATTGCCCTGTTCAGGACGGTATGGGGGATCCGCTTATGCGCAGCAGGTGAGTCCACCGAAGCGTTGGATGCCCTTGGACTAAGTCGGTCAAGGCAGCAATATATCGGCGTAGTAATCAGTGGCATCTTCGCTGCGACCGGCGGGTGTTTTTTGGCATCTGAAGCACACTATTTCACAAAGGGAATGACCGCCGGGCGTGGATATGTTGCGCTAGCAGCAGTGATTTTTGGAAAATGGAAACCCCTCGGAGCCGGTGCTGCCTGCCTGCTTTTCGGATTCGCAAGTGCTTTGGAGTTAGCCAATCGCTGGCACATCCCACCTCAGTTACTGAACAGCCTCCCCTATCTACTTACGATGATTGTGCTTGTCGGCGCGATCGGCAAAGCGAACCCACCAGCGAGCTTGGGCAAACAACAAGAACAGTAAAACAGAATTGACTGTTCTTGCTACGCCATGGACTTGCGGGCGCGGCTCAAACGGTTGTGCATTTTAAGGCAAAAGGAGGTCTGAAGATCGTTATGACACGAAAATCACCCGTTTTCCCCCTGTTTATTGTCAAGGTGATAACCTTGTTGATTTTGCTTTCACTTGCTAATCCCGCTTTCTGTGCACGACGCGGATTTATAGTCGGCTTTACTATGGGTTACTTCTCAAAAAGTGGGCTGATACTCGGTTACGGCTTGACGGACAAAATCTCAATTGAAGCCCATCTTGGCGCGAACACTTGTGCCACCGCTGCTTGGAGCACGACGTGGGGCATCTCTGTGAAATATCGACCCATTACCGATAACGAGAAGTTCTATCTCCTAGCTGGTTAGTCAAAAATTTTCGATGAATCACGGAGCCGCCGCTATTACAGGAGAGACGACGAAGGGAATAGATATATGACGGTAGGTTACAGCAGTGGATTAAACTTGGGACTCGGACGCGAGTTTAGCATCAATCAGGAAGTAGGTCTCGCCAAAAACCTCTTTTTGGGGGTAGAAGGTGGGCTTTACCTAGCACTGAAGGACGAGAACTGGCGAATTACATTCAAGGACGGACAGGAGGTCATCTCCAAAGAAGAAGAGAGGTTTTTTTGGCGTAAATCTCCGTTCTTTCACACGGGTCCGATCTTCTATTCCAAACGGGAGTGATTTATAAGATCTCGGTTTTACTCTTTAATCAAACCAGTATGAAATCAAAAAAGGAGGCTCTTAATGTCACAATTTTTCAAGTTTCACTGCGGTCTTAAAGGGCGTATAAACCGGCTCGCTTTCTTTATCTAGATGGCGATATACTACGGAATCGCCACTATTTTTGTCCTTATTTTGGAGTTTGTTGGCTTCACAGAGGAGAACTGGAACCACATAGGGGGCATAATAATTTTAGCGATGCTTGGGGTTGTTTACCTATTATGGGGTTGGATGTGTATTGCTAACACAGTCAAACGACTGCACGATATGAATTTAAGGGGCTGGTGGATTTTCGCGCCGGCGTTGGTTTATATTCCATTATTTGTGATTGCTGAAATCACATCTTCTTCGACGCTTTCAACACTGATTTATTTCGTCTTAGCATTGATTGGCTTATTTGCGCTCATATGGGTAGACCTTGCGATGCAACTTTTCTGTAACGGCTGCCACCCACTCATCTGCCGGATACCTTTTCCAGTATTCCACCAGTTCAAGCATCATATCAACTTCTGGCACCCCTTTGGTCATTTGCGCCCCCCATACATCAATCAGTTCCATCACTTCAATTCGCCATTCGGGATACATTTTATCGATATGACTAATAAAATCCATATTCCCACCTACTAAGGTATGCCACTCATGTCCAGTGAGAAGTCCCCAACGAGCATCAATAGAATACAGTGCGATGTCAACCACACTGACCATTTCAATGGCACGGTAATCTTTATACGTCGGGTATTCACACCACCAGTACTTCGCCATCTCCTCACAAGGCACCTCAATCCAGTCGTCAGGTCCAGGAGGGAATCCCTTGTATTTGTTTTTAAACTCAGGCGAGGTCATACGGCATCGAGCATTGGGGTCATCCACCAAACTACCGGAGTGGTCTGACAGGACAAAACCGGTATCACCCATAAGTTTTGCAGCCGAAATAATAGCTTCGTATTGATCCTTCGTCAGATGGTCGCGATCGTCAGGATTGGGGGGACAAAACATAAGACATGCCTCAACCTCCGGCTTGAAAACCATCTCACGAATATCTTGCGACTTAAAAAGCCGTTTACCAATGTTCCGTATTTCTCGTCTGCGTTCAACGTCCTCTATAGGCTCTATTTTTTCCATCGGTATCTACTCCTGATTTACGGCGCGAATCTGGTCAAGTCGCGTCGGTTTGAGAGTGTATTCCAATTGAGTAGGGTGCCCCGTTAAATCTAAGCGGATGATAAAATACATGCCGCCCCGTGCAGTGACTTCTTGGGGTTCAAGCAGAACGGTGTAAAGTCTTTCCGGGATTAACGGCACAGCGGGTATATCCTCAATGTACCCCGGCGGTACTTTGCCATAGGTGAGGCAAGAAAACGGTCTCGGTGAGGGCTGCGCTTCGGGATCAGGCGCGTATTCCATCTCCCATGCTACTTGGCCAGTGTATCGACTCAATCTCGCCTCTGCCGCTGGATCTCCGTATTCCATCTCCCATGCCACTTCGTTAGTGTATCGTCTATGTCCATCTCGCCACAAGCCCCAATTACGCCACTCTAAGCACTGATTGCCTCTTTTTTGCCTATCCCGAAGAACGATAATCCGGTAGATTGGAACGGGCGGTGCATTTTTGTCGTGTGCATCGCCCTCGTGAAGGCAGAATGTCGGTGTTGTCACGTCTGAATAGAGTCCCAGAGTTGTTCCCTACGAAGCCTTGTATTTTTTATACATATATCGTCCTGCTGGCTATGGGTCGGGCAAGTCCGAGAGGATCCCGTGACCGGGGATGCCCGACCTACGAAGAGGGGATATTGTTGGGTTTCACGGTTCCCCGTTCAACCTAACCTATGTGCTAATGACCGGTTTTGTGCTGGCCCGAAGAGTGGCATGTTGAGCATCACTATAATAATCAAGGTTCTCATTCTGAATCCTCATCGGAAGTAGTATCTGTGCCAGTATCCTTTTGCCGAATTCTGATGTAACTAATAAGTGTTCACACAGGGGTTATTAGATGTTCGGTCATGAGCGGTGCTGGATCATAGGCCAGTTCGTAGAGGAGTGTTGGGCTGTATGTTCCAGTCCAGATAACTATGCCTAACAGGACATTGGTATGCCATACGAAGATTAAAGCCAATACTTCTAAACCTGTTCGTCCGGAAGATCTCTTTCGGAGTCCTAGTTTTGCCCTCTTTGCGGATCTGTAAGCTAATACGCCGAAAATAATTTGTAGTCCCATAAAAGGACCGAGGTTCGTTTCCGTGGTTGGGTACTCGATGCGGCTTGCCAGCGCTCCCAAACCTCCGATAAACATAAACCAACCGATACCTAATGCAATATTAGACCATAGGAATTTATTTGACATATTACTCCTTATTTGTAGAGGAATTTCCCGACTTTCCAGAGGAGGTATCCAATTGCGCACGAAGGATCTCCAACCACGACATCGGCTCAACCGTCACCGACTCGCCAGCGTTAAGCCCCGGCGCATCACGCCCTGCACCAGCCAAGTTCGCGTCCGGGATATCGCCCACCTGCGCCTCGCTGTGACCGAGAACCAACAACCAAAGACACGCTACCCCTACGAACCAGCACACGAGGCGGCGCGGACAACCGAGGCTGGTTGAACGGCATCCGCTTGGCAACGCCAGTCGTGACCAGCCGTCTATACAACTCCGATGCACCCGGCGACCCCAAGACAACCGCGCCCGTTTCAATCAGCGCGTCCCGATCAATAAAAAGCGACTCCTTATAAGGAACCTCAGCACCGTGACAGATTAAACAACTCTGCTCAAAGACGGCGTAGGCGTCCTGAGCGATCGGTAATTGCGCCTCCACCGAAAAAGAGAGCAGCAGAACAAACAAACACACCATCGCAATGCACCGATACAACCTATTAATACCACAAGAACAGCGCATAACAGAAGCACCTCCCGATTTTACGGTATTCACCGTTATACTCCTCTACACCCCGAAGCTGCAAATATGTTGCAGTTAAAGTCCCCAGAACCGCATTGACACTTCAAAATATCAATGATTCGCAAAAAAGCAGACCTATTTTCTGTGGTTTCACACTAATGTTTTCAAACTGTTGAAACCCGAGGCGATTTGTCGATACCGAGAGCGACGCAATCTTTCTGAACCCGAACCTCATTTTTAGCGTTACTATTGACGTCTTTATTCAGATTAATACCGACACGATACATCACGTTAGAAGGAGGCGTCGAAGGATCTATACGGTTGGAGGGATCAAGGGTGGTAGTGGCAAGACAACGGTTGCAACCAACCTGACGGTCTAGCTCAGATCACAGGGACGCGATGTACTGCTCGTTGACGCCGATGATCAAGAAACAGCGACCGATTTTACGGCGTGGCGGAGCGAGGTGACGGACGATGATACCGGATATACAGCGATCTAGCTGTCTGACAGTGCTGTTCGGACCGAAGCGATGAAACTAGCCCCGAAATACGACGATATTGTCATTGATATCAGTTGGTGGGCATCTTGATGTGGTGAATAAATGAGGTCTGAGAACAGACAATTGGCAACTGTCTAAAAGTCATTGAATCCGAATAAACAAAAAGGAAAAACAGAGATATGAGTTCACTGAAGAAGGTGCTGGTCACAGGTGCAACTGGGCAGATCGGCTACATGACATACAAGCGACTTCTTGAACAGCCGGATAAATACGATGCTTATGCCCTCGACTGCAAGCGCGGGCCATCTGTGCGGGTACCCGAATCATGGACGCTCGAGATTCCCGACGATAAATTCCAGCTATGCGACATCTCCAATTTTGAGCAGGTCCGACAGGCTGTTGAGGGTATTGATGTCGTTGCGCATCTCGCTGCTGATCCGGGCAGCGGAGATTGGGAGAGTCTATTGAACAATAACATCATCGGGACTTATAACGTCTTTGAAGCGTGCCGGGAGGCTGGGGTCCGGCGAATCGTCGCCGCCAGTAGTATTATGGTCTCTCAGGGGCATCGCGAGAGCGAACCGTACAGGGCAATGATGGAACGGCGACAAGCCGATATACCCGACGATGTTCAGATGATTACGCCAAACATACCCGCAGAACCGAGAGGTTTGTATGGTTCAACCAAAGTTTGGACGGAGTCTTTGGCACGTACCTACGCGCATCGGCACGAAATGTCGTGTATCTGCGTCCGTATCGGTCAAGTCGAGCGCGACCGTCCCCGCCTGCCGCAAGGCGCAGACATCTACGTGAGCCAACGGGACATTGTCCAGATTATCGAGCGGTGCATCAATGCGGATGATAACTTACGATTTGAGATTTTCTACGGTATGTCAAACAACGATTTACGTTGGGTAGATATTGAAAACGCTCGTCGAAAGGTGGGATATGTGCCGCAGGACCGGGCAGAGGATAACCATGATTACGACGGAAATTAGTATCTGCTTGATGGCTGACCTCACTACTCCATAGACTTACGAGCGCGGCTCAAACGATTGTGCAACGCCTGCCTCGACATCCCCAAAAGCTGGGCGGCAATGGTCTGGTTTCCGTCGGAACGTTTGAGGGCTTCCGCAATCAGCAGGTGTTCAGCATCTTTCAAGGGGGGTAGTTGATCCAAAGTCGGTAGCACATCTGTGAATGGAAGCGGATTCTCTCGACCGTTCTCCGCATTATCCACTTGACTAGGGAGATCTCGGTGACCAATTTTAGCTTTGAATGATTCCATAGAAAGCACCCCACGCTTATGCCTACTGACAGCATCAAAAATCATGCTTTCAAGCTCTCTGATATTTCCGGGGAAGTGATAAACTCTAAGCAAGGTAAAAAATTCTGTGGGGAGCGTTGGCTTGTTCTTAGAGAATTGCCGCGCCGCTTTATCAAGGAAGTGTTCGACCAGTAAGGGCAAGTCATCCAGCCGCTCACGAAGCGGTGGCACGTGAATATGATGCGTTTGGAGTCGATAGTACAGGTCTCTGCGAAACGTTTCCGCTTTCATTAAAGCATCAATGTTCCGATTCGTTGCAACGATAATTTTAGCATCGGTCAATTTCGGGATATCCTCGCCCAGCGGATAGTATTTTCCCTCCTGCAAAAGGCGCAGCAATTTGACCTGCGACTCTATACTGAGGTCCCCAATTTCATCCAGAAACAGTGTGCCTCCGGACGCCTGCTCAACCAATCCGTCACGCGCTGCGTCTGCTCCAGTAAAAGCACCTTTTCTATGTCCGAAGAGGGTATCTGCAAACAGGTGGTCGTCCAGCCCTGCCACATTGACTGTAACCAATTCGCCCGTCCGTCCACCAAGTCGGTGGAGGGCTTTGGCGACCAATTCCTTACCCACCCCGGTCTCGCCAGTAATCAGCACTGGTAGTGCATTTTCGGCGATCGCCTCAATATATTGAAAAATAGATCGCATGACAGGGTTTTGGGTGATAATTTCTGAAAACACATCAGGCTGCTCTAGTTTGTCGGAAAGCAGGTAGTCCTTGAGTCGGGTGTTCTCATCGCGTAACTCCCTGACCTCTATCGCCCGCCGGACTGTCGTTACCAGACGCACCTTGTCCACAGGTTTCACCAAGTAGTCGAAAGTCCCTTCCTTCATACAGTCAACAGCCGTTTTGACCTCATTGACCGCCGTGATGATGATTACCGGGAGGTCTGGAAAATCTCTCACAATCATTGGGAGTAGATCCCAGCCAGATAGATGGGGCATCAGCATATCCAACACAACGACGGAAAAGTCGCCTTCGGAGAGAATAGACATTACATCACGGCTATCTTGGCATTGTATAACATTATCAATGCCCTCCGAATTCAGACTTAAACTAGCACTGAAGAGGAACTGTGCTTCGTCATCTACTAGTAAAACAGGGAGGGCAGGAAAAGTGGTTGGATTCATGCGCTCACCTCCATTCTATAGGACAGATCTCAGTCGCTGATTGCCCATTTAACAAAAGATTATGTTGTTACCAACGTTTCACAGATGAAAAATTGAACCCTAATCTAGCATACTCCGACGAGAAACGGGCAGCATAACAGTGGCAGTTGTGCCTTTGCCAAACCTTGAAGTGAAATGTAGATGTCCCCCATGATTCTTCACGATATTATAAGAAACCGACAGCCCTAAACCTGTGCCACCGGTGTCCCGCTTGGTCGTGAAAAAGGGTTCGATAATGTGATTCAAATTTTCAGGCGGGATCCCTTCTCCCTCATCTCGCACCCTGATGGTAATCAGGTCAGACGTTTCATTATACGATGTTGAGACAAACAAACATTTTTGGGGGGATTGAAGGGCTTGGCACGAATTGGTGATTAAATTGATGATAACCTGTTCGAGCTGCTGTTGGTTCCCCCGAATTTTGGGCAGGTTTTCTTCCAACTCCACAGACGGATGGTGAGTCGATTTCCTAATCAGATTGTTTACGATAACCATTGCAGATTCAACAACTGCGTTAGGGTCAACCGACTGATCCAAATCGCCCGCATCCTGACGCGCAAAGCCACCCAATGCCTCGACAATTTTACCGATACGCGTGGCACCCTCCGATATGCCCGAAATCAATCGACCAATTTTCTCGTGTGCTCGGGTGTAAGGCATACCCGCCAAAAGAAAATCGCCATTCTCTTCGTAGTATTTCTGAAGGATTGGCATGACATTTTGCCAAACCATAGAAAGGATTTCTCCGTTGAGCATAATGAAATTATTCGGGTTATTGATTTCATGTGCGACCCCGGATACCAAAATGCCAAGCGATGCCATTTTGTCCGCCTGAATCAACTGTTGCTGCTGCAACTCCGCCAATGCTTCTGCTCGTTTGCGTTTGGTAATTTCCTGTGCGCTTCCCGCGCATCGGTAAATCTCCCCCTCTTCGTTGCGTACCGGAAAGACATGGGCTTCAATCCAACGAATTTCGCCATCAGGACGCACAATCCGATACTCATATTCGACAAATTCCCCACGGCTCTGTTTCTCGAAGTTGGCAAGTACCCCCTCCCGGTCCTCCGGATGGGCAGCATCTAACCAAGATTCCGGCTGTGCAATCAGACTCTCACGGCTGCGCCCCCAAATCTCCTCATACGCGGGACTGATGAAATAGATTTGGCTCCCATCAAGAGAGCTCAGCCAGAAAACCTCACGCAGATTTTCTGCTAGTTGGCGAAATCGCTGCTCGCTCTCGTGGAGTGCTTTTTCTGCCTTCATCTGCTCGGTGATGTCGCGGATAATGCCTTGGTATCCTACCACTGTTCCGTCAGCTGCACGCCGCACCGTTGAAGTGACCAAACAGTCTATCTGCACTCCATCCTTCCTCCGGAATTTCAATCCATAATCTCTCACCGATCCTTTTTGTTCAATTTCTCGCTGAAACACACTCCGATCTTCGGGATGAACATACAACTTCCGAACATTCATCCCGATTAACTCAACGCGGATATAGCCAAGCAAATCCAACCCCGCCTGATTAACATCAAGGATTTTGCCTTCGCGAGTATTCATATAAACGGCATCCCTTGATTCGCCAAAAAGGGTGCGGTATCGTGTTTCGCTCCGCCGGAGTGCCTTCTCCGCCCGCTTATGCCGGGTGATGTTACGCCACACCAACCTACCGTAGAGAACATTTCCCTCTTCATCGCGAACTGATGAAACGTTCAAGCTCACATCAATTGCGCTTCCATCTTGCCGCTTCAATACAAGTTCAGCATCATGGACTTCACCTGTTTCCACAAAGGACTGGAACACCTTGTGTGCGTCTTCTATACAATCTGGATGATACCTCTCGAAGATAGAATGGCCGATGATTTCTTCTCTGGTGTAGCCCAGTACTTGCACCACCGTCTGGTTGCATCGAATAATGTTGGCTGTCTTCACATCTACGAAGACAAACATATCCGGAGCGTTATCATAAAGATCGTAATAGGTCCTCCCCGACCGCTCCAAACTCTCCAAAGTCCCCTTATACTGCGTCTCCACCTGTTCCAATTCAGTAACGCGCTGACGCATCGTCGCTAACTCATCAATGAGTTGCACCTTTGTCTTATCCTGGTCTTTCATTTTGTAACCCTCCTTGCTTTAGCCCAAGCGGGGCAACAGGTAGCAACTTGTGTAGTGTTGGGTTTTACGCAATCGCTGCTAACAACGCACTTTCGCTGTAAAGCAACGCACGGGCAAAAGTACCCTCACCACGAAAGTCCGGTTCATCCCACCGTCGCGGCGCGCTGTAGTACGCTGTCACGAGGCGGTCGTCCAGTTTAACTGTAGAAGGATAGCCCAAATCATTGTCGCCGAGGTCATCACAAACAATCAGCGGACGCGCATCCCAAGTCCGTCCGTTATCTTTGCTGACGAGTGCACCCACACCAAACGGCTCATGCCGTACACCAAAGAATAGAATAACCCAACCGTTGGAAAGCAGCGTCAAGTCGGCGGGGTGCTCACGGTCATTAGTGACGGGGATTGGCTCGGTCCATGTCGCGCCGCCATCGGCGGAACGCGCCCCTGCTAGCAGGGCGCGCTGATCGCCGGAGCGCATAGCAGCCATCAAATCGCCGTTAGGCAATGCGATGAGTCCTGTTTCGTTGTAGCCTGCAGCAATCAAAGTGGGTTCTCCCCACGTTTGTCCGTTGTCGTGTGAGCGCAAGATGTAAGCACAGTCGTCCGCCTGCTCGGTTTCTTCGATAGCACTTCCATAGATCGGCAGGAGCATCGTTCCGTCATCCAGTGTTTGGATGCGGCCATAAGCAGAGTGTTTTTGCATCGGCGTGAAGTTGAGCGGTTGAGAAGCTTCCCATGTTGCACCACCATCGTGCGACCGTGTAACCCGCATTTGGACACGGCGCACATCTCTCGCCCAACTTCCATCTTCGTTGTAAGAGCCTTGGGCATGGTAGGCAAGAATAACCGTTCCATCGGGGGCTTGACCAACCGCCGGATTGCGGTCATCTACTTCGGTATCCACGATAACAATCGGCGTCTCCCACGTTTTACCGCCATCCAGCGAGCGCACCGCATCCAGCCGTCCGGTGATACCCACATGCCCCGCGCCTCCTCGCAAGACAGCGAGAATTTCTTCCCCCTGTGGATTGATGAGGACAGGGAAGTAGCCTTCGTCGTGGCAGAGATACACTTCAGAGGCATCAGGCAGTTGGCGTAGATCGAGAGGGTTCATCGGTCCATCTCCTTTTTTCGATCGTCTGAGGGTAAAGCAGCGTTGGGATTAACAACATCCGTTAATCCGGTTGAACGATAAACCGAGCCAGTTCCTTGCCACGCGGGGACAACGTTTCATAGAGCGTACGGGGAAGCGAGGAATCCAGATTGGGCAAACGAAACCAAGGTGCGAAATATCCAACGCTGGTCATCGGTCGGGTTTCATCGGAATTATTAGCGGTGCCGCCGTGCCAGCAGCGCACATCCCGGATGAGTGCAGTTCCGGGAGGGGCACAGATAATCGATTGCTTCATGCGGTCAGGCTCCTCTTCCATCGTCGGGACCGGCTGACGTGTCCGATGCGTCCCCGGTACAAATCGGATAGCACCGTTGATTTTTTTGAATTCGACCATCAGAAAATTTACAACAATATACGGCGTCGGCACATCGTGGATTGTCACTAGATCCAATGGATCTTTGAAAACATCCCTGATATCGGCGTGTAGGTGTTGCTCCTTCGCTCCGGGGGTTGAGTAGTCACCTCCACCGCCGGAACAGATGTAATCGGAACTCCCCCAAATCGCATCCACTATCGGCAGAACGGTCGGTAAGTCGATAAGTTGAACCCACTCCGGGTGGTGAAGCTGCGATCCGAAGGAGTAGCGGGCATACCCTCGGTTTGCCTCCTCAAGCGGAGTGTCGCTCATCTGTTGGGCGATAACGCGGGCTGCACCCGATTGAGCATACGCAAGCTGTTCGGGATTGAACACGTCTTTGATGGGGACGAATCCATCTCGGTGGAAAATAGCTGCTGCTCTTTCAACTTCTGTGGGATCGATAATCTCGACGTCAAGCATAATGGGCAAATCCTTCTGAGTTTTCACCTAGCTAACCCAAACATCAGAAAGTGGGATTATATCTGACGCCGGGCATAATTTGATATATTATCGCAGTTTGCCATCGTATCGAGGTGCCTTCAGTTGCATCTCTGGGCGGTGTAGGTTATAGAGATCGATCGGTTCATAGGGGTGTTCCAGCGCAGCATCTTCGTTGAATTCGACGCCCAAGCCCGGACGATCAGGGATTTCGAGCCAGCCATCTTCGACGACCATCGGATTTGTGCAAACATCGAAGCGCCACGGTTCGGGCGGAAAGTGCTCTAATACCAAGAAGTTTGGAACGCACGCAGCGAGCTGAACGGAGGAAGCGTAGGATACCTCCCCGTTAGGGTTGTGCGGCGCGAATGCCGCATAGTGTGAATCTGCGATTGCAGCAATCTTCCTCGCCTCAAGCATTCCACCACAGTGCGACATATCCGGCTGAACAATGTCTGCGCCGCCTCGCTCAAGCAGCTGCTGAAAGCTGAAGATGGTGAACAGCCGCTCGCCCGTGGCAACAGGGATGTCTATCTTGCTTCGCACATAAGCCATCGCGTCAAGATTTTCGTGGGGAACGGGTTCTTCAAAGAAACTGATGTTGTATTGCTCGACACCCTTTGCTGCCCGGACCGCGTTGGCGGCGGTGTTGAATATTCCGTTGCAATCAATGTATAGGTCGATATCTGGTCCAACCGCTCCTCGAATCGCTGCCACAGCATCAATCCCTGCGTTCAAGATATTGTTATCCAGTCGATAGAAATCGATACCGGGACGTCCGCCCCAAGGATTGAACTTCAACCCTTTCGCACCAAGTTTCACTATCTCCTTCGCAGCCCCCTCAAATTCTTCGGGACTCATGCCTTGCCGATACCATGCGTTGGCGTACAGTTTAATCCGATCACGCGTGCGCCCACCGAGCAGTTCGTATATCGGCACACCGAGCGCCTTGCCCTTGATATCCCACAGCGCGGTCTCGACACCGCTGATTGCGCTGGTCAGCACCTCCCCGCCGGCGTAGAACGCCCGCCGGTACATCTCCTGAAAGTGTTTCTCTATAGCAAAGGGATCCTCACCGACGATGTAACGCGTCAATTCAACTACCGCGCCTTCGACGGTTTTTGACTTGCCTTCGAGGGTCGCTTCGCCGACGCCGTGGATGCCCACATCAGTCTCTATTTTCACAATGAGCCAGTTGCGCCAACTTCCACCGACAAGAAAAGTTTTGACTTCAGTTACGCGCATACGTTCCATTTGAATAGTCCCCTTTTAAGTGCTGCGTGGCAAACGCACAACCTGATTGCTAGATGGCTCACCTTTGGCAGCCGCTGAAGGTGAGTCTTTATTATTCCAGCCCTAGCAGCGCAAGAGAATCCCGGTGGATAATCTCGTCAATCACATCGTCCGGAATACGCGGCAGCTTTGTGCCTTCGAGCTGATCGTTCAGCCGGTACAGCTTATCCATCCCCTCCTGCGGTGTCCATAATGGGAAATCAGAACCGAAAAGGAGTTTGTCTGTCACACCCCACTCGATCATGCCAATCAAAGCCTCCCATCCCTGCCACTGACGAACCCACCCGCCGGAAACATCCGCGTAGACATTTGGGTGCTTGCGCAAGACGAGAGCACAATCTCGTTGCCAAGGGTGCGCCATGTGTGCCATGATAAACTTGAGGTCAGGGAACACTTGTGCAATTTCGTCGATCAGCAGTGGCAAGCTATACTTGAGCATCGCCCGAGGGCTTGGCTGCGCCCCCAAGTGGGATAGGACTGGCAACCCCATCCGTTGCGCCTTTTCGTATAAAGGAAAGATGGCGGGGTCAGTGGGGTCGTATCGCCCTAGCATAGGGTAGAGCTTAATGCCTCGCAGCCCCAAGTCGGACACGCATCGGTCAACCTCTTCCAGATAGTCCTCCTCGGTCGGATCTATTGCCGCGAAGCCGATCAATTTGTCCGGTGCACCCTTGACCCACTCAGCGGTGAAATTGTTGGGACTGTGCATTCCGGCGGCAACTCCCCGCACGCCGAAAACAATTGCTTTATCGACAGCCTCCATCGCTTTAAGATACGTTTCAGGCGACAGTGGTGGCATCGGCGGATAGCCTGCCAGTTCGTGGGCACGATGGTTGGCTTCGCTCATGTGCTCTGGCTGAAGACAATGGGTGTGTACATCAACGATCATTTCTTTCGCCTCCTTCAAATCTAACCACCTAAAGGTGCTACACCTTCAGATAGTTGTTAACTCTCCCAACTTGCGATGAATTCTTCGACGCCGAAATCAGCAGGTGTTTCATTAAAGCAGTAGTACATCGGTCCCGATTGGAAGCCGGGGAAAAAGTGTTCCTCGTCCCTCTGAAGTCTGGCGTCAAGAGGCTTAAACCGTTTCCATAAGGTCTCCGCCTCCTGCGGCGTGAAGCAATTGGCAAATTCGGGTCCCCAATTCAGCGTGGTCGGATGTGCACCCGTCCCTCGCCTACGAAGATCTTCGGGTCCGTCCTCAAGATCTGGGTTCTGCCGGAGGTTAATAAAGAACGCCGCCTTGCACAAGAAGATAGTTGTCAGCATCTTGCCCTTTTCACCCCTGCCCGGATGTATCTCGTCCAACGCAGCGTGGTAGGCGGAACCGTTTTTTTCAATTGCGGCACGAAGTGCGGATTCGGTGTGAGACTTCATCTGCCCACTTCGTTTGTCCCAGCGTTTTAGCGTCGCTTGGGCTTCGGTGGATAGATTTTTCGTGTAACTCAGATCCTCATATTTCGTGAAGTTGCAGAAACCACCGTGAATGGTCCGCCGCAGCTTTGCGCTGTAGTTGCTGCCCCAGTGGAGGATGGGGGTGATGTAGACCACGCCATCGCCGCCATTGAGATGCGTTTGGACACTGCCGGGCAGAGGGAGGCGCGGATCTGCTAGTAACTGACGGTTCTCTTCTTCGGTGTTGATGCGTATGTGGCTGCCGGGCACGACCCACAGCACGTTGTCATCGTAGAGGGGGATGTTCCACTGCACGTATCTCGGACCATTCTCTATGATGTCATCTATGTATGCTTGTAGCGGGGCGGTATCAATGGGATGGATATCGCGGTGCCAGACAGCGGGACCCCGGTCACGCACCGGGCTGCACATCATCATCATTTCAGTAACGCCTGCATCCGGCTCTCCCATCAATTGGGTGCTAACACCCTGCGTGTTTTCGTGAAGCCAGATTTCTGCTGTGTTCGCTGTCTGCGTATCAATCAGATCTACCAAAGGACGTCGATGCAGCGCCAACCGAGGCTGTGCTCCCGTCTCCCATACACCGCCCGGTGGGTCGTCTGGATTGCGTTTACTTGCCCAGATTTCCCGCTGTCGATCGACCATCCGTTCATAACCAGCGCGTAAATCTTCCAACTCCGCCGGTGGAACGACCTCTCGCAGAACCAAATACCCATCTTCCATGAATTGGTCTTGATTGAATTGCATTTCTGTGTCTCCTGTCATAAGCCCATTCGGTTATGATCTATAAAAATAGCAGTTAGGCACTTTAGATTGCAGTTGTATTAGGCACATAATACGTAATGCGTGATGCGTAATATTAACGATCCGCTTACGCATTACTCGTTACGCACCATTATCCCATAGAGATTTCACCTGTGGTGTACGCGCAATATACCATCTCCATCCGTAAACCCCGTTCATCAAACTCGGGTTCCTGCGAAATTGATACGAAATTTTGTCCTCCCATCAGCCCGGTCACTGCGGCAGATAGTGCATCAAGGATGTCGTCCCTCGCTACATCTTTGCGCCTATAGGTGGATAACGCATGGGTGATAATATCAGCAGTCTGAGGATAGATTGACTGGAGGAGTTGAGTCCGTTCTAACAATCCTTCACTTCGCTTTTTGGCGTGTTGCATCGGGCGACCCGCCAAGCCCCAAAAACAGAGTTCCGGGTGGATTTCTCTGATGTGATCTCTTGCAGAAATGTCGTCCGAAAGTAAGCAATCGACCTCACGAATTTTTGGGATAATATTCCAGTTTTCAACAGACAACCGTTTGCCCGTCAGGCGTTGATTGACATCACAGGCTTCTTGATATGACTGTGCATAAATCGCACCCCGGCACGGCGCAGGAAATACACTCGAACGCCTTGGACCGAGCAGCTTCCGGGCTTGTGGGTCACATCGGCGTTCAGTCTTGCCATCTGCTTTCAAGCCGATAGGAATGTCAATCAGTATCAAGGACGCCTGCCGGTGATGCTCCCAAAGGCTAGACACATCCGGAAAAGTATTGACCTGCCAGCTGCCTTCCGTTTCCAGTCCAATGGCGAGCCAACCCGCCCTGCAACCATCCACACCAACAAACATTTCTGCTCTACACTCCTAGCTGACTTGCCAGATCATTAAAGTCATTTGCTATCACATCAAAGGAGGCATCGTGTTCCAGATCTCGGTTGCGATGCGGTCCGTACTCTTCGGGTCGCGGTACAAATCCTGTCTTAAATCCCACAGTTGACGAAGCAATCAAGTCGCCGGGGTGTGCGGCGACCATCATCACTTGGCTCGGCGGAAGTCCCAGCAAGTCGGCGGCGGTTTGGTAAACTTCCGGATCCGGTTTGTAATGCTTCGCCAACTCTGAGGACAGAATGCAGTCCCACGGCAGCCCGGCGTGTTTCGCCATATTGGTGAGCAAGGCGATGTTGCCGTTGGACAGAGGGGCAACAATAAATCGCTCACGCAATCGTTGGAGTCCGCTGATGGCGTCGGGCCACGGTAGAAGGCGATGCCACACGCGGTTGAGGTGGTCTTTCTCTGCTTCACTTAACCCCGTAATCTCGAACTCGTCAAGTAGATCATCCAGAATCATACGGTGCAGGGCATCTATGTTCAGCCACGGCAGTTCACCCTTGCGGACGCGGTTCATTGAGGGACCGTATCCCCCGCGCCATTTGTCCGCAAACTCCGCCCAATCCACATCAAGCCCACGACTTGCTCCAAATGCTTCGCCTTCGCGGATAATACTACCGCGCCAGTCCACAACTGTACCGAATACGTCAAATGTCAGTGCCTTGATTTCAAGAGTATCTGTTTTCTCACTATTTTTCATAGAAACTTTCCCGGACAAACGAGACTCGTTCGGTTGGAGGGGAGGTTTGTCGAAAGCTTACAATACGACTCACTGTTTATAAATAACAATAGGACTTACACAGTTGAACGCTCAAAGCCTCCATGCCGACCCCCTCTAACTCCCCCGCAAGCGGGAGAGAACCAGTTGTAGTTTGGCGATCCATCGCCGAAGGACACCATTTCCAACGCCCGATGAATCGGGCAACTACAGTAAGGTATTACTCTAACTCTCCCGCAAGCAGGGGAGAAAGCAATGAATTGCGCTACTACAAACTGAACTGTAACTCTTAAGATATTTCGCTTTTGCTCCCATTTTTGCTTATTCGTCGGCAGTTATAAACCCTATTGTCCATTCATAGTTCCCATACAACGAACAGTCCATACATTCACATGAAATCTCATGGTACATCCACGCGGGGGCAAAAGCCAGATGAATCATATAGCGTTTTCCATTTTCAAGTAACTTCCCATTCGCGCCAGGACGAAATATAACGGTTTGGTCATCCCAGACAGTCTCCCAATCAAGATTTTCACCATCTTCGGCAGCCAACTGAGACCCGAAATCAATAACAGATTCATCAAAGTCAAACCGGATGCCGTCTCTATTCAGCAGGTCAGAATCCACATCAGCAGCACCGTCCGCTACACTCCCTGATGTTATAGATGGCTCCGAGTGGTTAACGTGCCACACTGTCAACCTTATATCTGTACCAACATTCGGGGACCCGTCGGGGTTCGTCCATTCAATAAGGAATAACTGATCTCCCAACGAAGGTAGCTCCGGAAAACACCAAAACGCTCTTTTCCCTTCAACACGAGCCGCAGTCCCATTAACGGTCACGGCTAGCGGTTCCTTATCGAAGTAAAGCACGATTGGTAGAAACTCCCCATTATCCCCTCCACTTGCGGGAATCGTTTTAACCAACTCGGCAACCTCAGCTTTTACCACTGTCAACCTTATGTCTGCACCAACATTCGGGGAGCCATCGGGGTTTGTCCATTCAATATGAAATAACCCATCTCCATACGAAGGCGGCTTTGGAAAAGACCAAAACGCACTATTCCCCTCAACGCGGGCAGCAGTCCCATTAACTGTCACGGCTAGCGGTTCCTTATCGAAGTAAAGCACGACCGGTTGATGCGCCGCAGCCCTCTCGCCACTTGCGGGCACCGTCTCAACCAACTCGGCAACCTCCTTTACGATCTGCGGGTCTTCATCCCCACACCCCACCAGCCCAAAACAGAGGAACGCGAGGAATCCGGCATATATTAGCAACCGAGCAAACATTAGACTATCCTCTGCACGAAAGTTTGCCATGTTCGATCAACCTCCAACACGAGGTTCCCCGAAAACTCACACTTATCTAAGTGCGTCCCCATCCGTTATGCCGCAACCAGCGAACAGTGTCCGCTGCACAGCCCTATCGTGCACCAGTGTGTAATCCGGCTGTTTTTCCCCTCGAATACAGGCGGAGAGTTCGCGTAACAGAGATCCGGAGGTTGATGACTCTGTGATGCTTACATCCTGTGAACCAGCTGCGTAGCCTTCGACAGCCTCTCCCAAACTCAGGCTGAGGTTATCCGACCCGATTGGCGTATGGATGGCGGTGCCCTTCGTGCCGTAGACTTCGATACGGCGAGTTTTGCCGCTCTCAATGTGCATACCGGCGGTGTCGATTGTGCCGAGTCCATTTTCAAACTCATGGACGACGACCGCATTATCTACCTCAGATCGGCTGTCGTAGTGCCGTCCTAAGGAAGGCTGCACCCCCTTCGGCTCCCCCATCAGGATGACCATCAGGTCGATCAGATGTCCCGCCATCTCGAAGTAAATCCCACCGTGATATACCTTGTACTCCTGCGCCAACTCCGGGTGCCACGATATCGGCTTAGGGATGTGTCCGCGATAGTAGAAAATATCGCCAAATGCACCCAATTTGGCGAGCCGTAGCATTTCGTGAATTGCGGGATTGTAACGCCACATATACGCCATCTGAAGGCACAGTCCTTTGCGCTCCGAGAGTTTGTGGATTCGCTGCAACTGTTCTATATTGACGCCCGCCGGTTTTTCGAGCAACACATGTTTACCCGCTTCGAGTGCCTGCTCCGCGTAGTCCAAATTCTGATAAACATGCCCTTCGACGATAACCGCTTGAGCGTCACTGTCCAACACCGCTTCAACTGATGGAAAAACGGTAAGGTCAGGAAAGGATTCGGACCACTCCTGCTCTCTCCGCGCAACGACCTCTGGATCTGGGTCATAAAATCCGATGGGTTTGAACTCCTCCGGACGTTCTGTTGACTCACGGGTGTGCATACTGGCGTGGCTATGCCATGTGCCCAAATAAGCAAATTTTAACATCGATTATCTCCTCTACAACGATCAAACTTCTGACACTTCAACTCTTTACGTTTCACGTTTTACGCATTACGGTTTCGCCGGTTCGTATATTCGCGCCAACACAGGATTCTCCGCAGGCTCCTTCCCACCGTAGAACCACGTCAAGGGCAGCACCTTTAGCTTCTGATTGAACCCTCCCTCTTTCTGGCTGCTCAGAATCATTTCAGCGCGGGTTGGGTGCTCCTCATAGAACGAATAGGTGTGGGTAATCAGGACCCGGTCTTTCATCACCAACACCGATGGATACGACCAGCGTCCGTGAAAATCGAAGGGGAGGATATGTTTTTGTTCTCGCTCTGGGGCGGGCAAGCCCGGATCAAAGTTGTATTCCGCCGGACGGACAGGACGAATGGGTCCCGGCTCGACCCGTGTCTCTTCGTGCATCGACTCCACATTTTGGAAAAATTCCCACACGCTGCCGCCATTACGGCTAATCGCAGCAGAGACGCGCGTCCGATTGTAACCCCGTTTAATTTCGTCCTCGGTTTCCTGATTCCAGACCGCAAGGAGGTGTCCATTGGGCAGGGTTCGGATCTGTGCGGGTGCTGTGGACGAAGCGAGGGAAGTCGGCTGTGGGCGCGTCCACGTCTCCCCGTTATCCTCCGACCATGCCTGAAAAACTCGCCCTAACCCATTGCGCATGAACATCAGCAGCCGTCCCGGACTGACTTCCGTCACCGTCGGCTCGTTGGTATAGCTAAACGATGCGTTCCAGTCTAGCAGGATGATCAGTTCCCCATCTTGATTGCGCTGCCATGTCTGTCCGTCGTCATCCGAATAGTAAACGCAGGACGCGGAGAAACGGGGGTCAAAGAAATGCGCAGCGGTGGACACCCACTGACCATTCACCAATTTCCCAGACGCAGGTGGTTTGACGTCATCCGGTCCAGAGGCTTGCCCCAGCGAGATATACACCGGCAGGATAATGCGTCCAGAAGAAGTACGAAGCAAGACATCCTGATAGGCGTGGGTGGCGACCCCCGGCTGCGTTATGCGGACCGGCGGCTCCCAAGTCTCTCCGCCATCCTCCGATCTCCAGAAAGCCAGATGGTTGTCACGTCGAGCACTCTCGGAAGAACCGTCGGAAGGTCTCTGCATGGCTGCCAAGCCGATGCCGCTGCCGGACAACCGCACAAGCGATGTTCCGCCGCCGCCCACCGGATTGCCCTCTGTGTCAGCGTGTGAGAACGACTCCGACCACGTAATCCCGCCATCATCGGAGGTGTTGAATTGTGTTCCAGCGGCGTGCAGAACCCGTCCATCTTCCAGTTCTGTAAAGGTAGACGAGTGGAAATATCTCGTTTCATGAATCGCCAGCGCCTCTTCGGGGCGTGTCATAGGAACATTGCTCATGGGTTTCCAAATCCTTTCTGTTGAAATGAGCGACTCTAAACTCATGGGAGTTTTTCAGATACTATCGGCGACGAATATGTGGGGCTTCCATTACCTCTCGCTGCTCCGGCGTCATATCCTCGATATAGTCGGGATAGGTAATCTGATGCGCTCCTGCGCTGTATGCCTGAAATCCGGGGCTGAATTTATAAAGCACTGCCCGCCGCTGATGTTCCGCTGTCCACGGCAACGTCCCATGGGTCAAGGTTTCGCTGAAGACAATCGCATCGCCTGCTTCCGCATTGACTTCGACAACATGCTCCTGATATTTCTCCCACAACTTCATGCTTTGAGGGCATGGAAGGTTTGCCTTATGACTGCCCGGAATGAGTGCCAACCCACCATCTCCGGGACCTTCGTCCGCAAGCATATATTCGACAACCGTGAGCCCGGTGTAGATACGTCCATCCTTGAAGAAATAGGCTTCGGAAAAGTTCGGGCGCTCAATACCGCCGCCGTGCAATGTGCCGCCCTCTGCCCCTGTGTCCATCGCAATCATCCCCGGTCCGTGATCAAGCCGATAGCCTTCCCCCAATATGCCGTCGAGGTAGGGCTTTATCCGTGGGTGAATGAGGAACTGCCGAAACGGTTCGCACCACGGGCGTTCCCACGCTAGCATCCCGCCCAAATCTATCCGGCGAGAAGTCCCTGACAACGTTTTTGAATTACCCGCCAGCGACCTGTCTATCTCTTTCGCTTGATCAAAATGGCGATCGATTGCTGCGTTACAAGACTCGACTTCTTCAGGAGTGAGTACATCTTTAATAACAAGATAGCCTGTCAGGTCAAACAGATAACGTTCGTCTTCGGTCATCGTATGCTAGCCTCCCTTACCCCTATTATCAGGATTAAAGGGATTGAACAGGATACATCCGAAGAATCCCGCTCAACCCCACTTGAAACTTAACTGTTTGCTGCCCATTGAACACCCTGCCCCATTAGTTTCTGCATGGCAGGTTGTTCAAAGGTGCCGGGACCGTGACCGAGCGCTGTGTAAAACACGCGTCCATCGCCATAGGATTTTACCCACGCCAGCGGGTGCTGTTTCTCTGACCATTCCGCCGATGCAAGGATATGGAGGTAGGGATCATAAGCGGACATATAGATCTCGTCCTCGACCTCAAAGTCCCCAACGCCCTGTGTAATCGGGTGATTTGAGTCGTCGATATTCACGGTGAAAGTCCCGCCCGGTGGGTGCCAGTTGGCATGTCCACCGATAAGATCAGCAGCACGTCCGCCAATCCACCATGCCGTTCCGTGAATGCCGACCAGTCCCTTTCCACCGCTGATAAATTGAAAGAGACCGTCCTCCTGCTCAGACGTGAGGTCCGGTTCCCGCTTGGGGGCGCCATCAGGCTGACTGACTGTACGAGTGAACCCGGTGCCGAACACACAGACATCAAATTCGTCCAGTTGAGACGATGCCAAGACCCCTTTGTCCTCTGTAAGTTCCACCGACATATCGCCTCGAGCTCCGAGAAAATCGTGAATAACGGACGCGCTATCTTCAAACCGATGATTTGGACCCGATAAAACTAAAACTTTCAATGTGAGTGCCTCCTCTATTCTTTATTTGTTGTCGTTACGTTTGTGCGTTTACTTAAACGCACAGTGATACTAAGCCTGTCGTCAGTATAGGGGAAAACAGAAGCCTTGTCAAGACAATTTTAGCCGCTTCATGGTAGGGGAATTGCCTCCGTTATAGAGATTAGACAGTTGAGAAATCAGACACTGGAGGTAGCCGCCGTCGTAGCGCAGAAACTGACTTCGATGAAATTGGCGTCGCCTAACTCGCGGGGATCACAGGTGTTCCGATGCCTCGTGAACAATCACGAGGCATCGGATTGGAAACCTGTGGCTACGAGGAGATTGCTATTGTCGTATGCCCAAGTCCTACACAATATTTGTTTACATGCGATTGCCTCGCTTCGATAGAGAGGAATATTGATAACTTACGGCATGTGTTGTATAATACACAAATCGTGTGTAAAACGTGTAAAAAGGAGGGAAACATGGCACAAAAGAAAGTACTTATCACCGGTATGAGTGGATTGATCGGTGGCATCGTGCGGGAGCGTTTGGAGGGGACTTACGCTTTGAGCGCACTTAATCGTCGCCCGGTAGAAGGGATTGAATGCCATCAAGCAGATATCGCTGACCTTGATGCGATACAACCTGCCTTCGAGGGGGTCGATGTAGTCGTGCATCTAGCAGCAAATGCGCGAGGCGGTGCGACGTGGGAAGATCTCTTGAGTCCCAATATCATTGGAACCTACAATGTTTTTGAAGCGTCACGGCGGGCCGGCGTTAAGCGAGTTATCTACGCCAGCAGCGGCTCAACCGTCAGCAATTGTGAGCGGGAGTTTCCTTACGGTGCGCTCGTTGAAGGACGTTACGACGAAGCACCCGAAACATGGGATAAGCTGGACCATAATTCGCTGACACGACCAAGCGGACTCTACGGGTGTACCAAGGTATTCGGCGAGGCATTAGCCAGACACTATACAGATACCAGCGATATCTCGATAATTTGCTTGCGCATCGGTGCGGTCACCCGCGAAAATCGTCCAACACAGTCGCGTACGTTCTCCGTCTGGTGCAGCCATCGAGACATCGCACAGATGGTCGAAAAGTGCGTCGAAGCACCTGACAGTGTAAAGTTCGATATCTTCTTCGCGGTGTCGGATAACAAATGGAGCTATCGTGACTTTTCACACGCCCGTGAGGTCGTTGGGTTTGAACCACAGGATGCGGCAGAAGAACACCGTTAATAATAACTCGGAGGATAACTTTGATGGGCAAATCCATTGCTATCACTGAGGAACAACGACAACAATTTGATGAGGATGGGTTTATTATAATCGAGGATGCTCTACGTCCTACAGAGGTTGAGACGTTAATCGAAGTGGTGGACGAGTTAGGTGCACGCTATCGGCCTGAGAAAGAGATTGGATCAGATGAACCGTTCCAGATTCGGAACGCTCTCGCGCACCATGGGGAATTGTTGCGTTTAATCGACCACCCGACATTGCTGCCACTTGTGGTAGATGTCCTCGGCGTCAATATCCAGATCCGTACATCACACCTCGATGTGCGTCCACCCTGCCCGCCTGAATATGCAAACCAGAAGTTGGGAGCAAAGGATAGCTTCTTCCCTTGGCACTCGGACGCACCGAATTTCGGGTATCCGATCACCAACGGACAGGTGCCGTTTGTGGAAGTCAAGGTCGGCTACTATCTGACAGATCTGACGGAACATAACAGCGGTGCAATTTGTGTGGTGCGGGGCAGTCATAAGATGTCACCGGCACTGATACATCAGGACGGCTACGAGATTGACCCTGATCGGATAGTAGAGGTGAACGTCCGTCCCGGCACAGCGATGCTATGGCGCACCGCGCTCTGGCACTGTCTCACCCCGAATCTGTCGAACCACGCCCGGAAATGTCTGTACTACGGCTATCACTACCGCTGGATTCGGCCCGCTGACTACCTCCATCAAGCTCCGGACCTAGTTGCTCGTTGTACACCGATTCAGCGGCAGCTGCTCGGAGAGTTGGGGAGCGGCAAAGGCAATTACATGGGAGATGATGCTAACGTGCATCCGATTTCCAGACATTGGCGACCGGACGCTGACGACATTCCACTCCAAGCTTGGGTGGAAGCACAAATAAGCCAATAGACCGTTTCTCTCTAGGGCTATTTATAGTAGATTTTAGAATTAATTAGACACTCCCAATATACAGCTAACCCCCTAAATCCCCCTTATCAGGGGGACTTTGGAAACTTCGGAAAGGCCCAAATTATTAGCAAATGTTTACTTATTTATAGACTTCACCATAGTTTCCGATTTTCTCCCTGTCTGAGTAGGAAGTCACGATTGGAAGTGTTGGGATTCGGAGATCTCTCTCCGTTCCGAGAGTCTTAGATCTACAGAAGTACTAAACGTCCCTAGTTTCTCTCTCATGGCTATTGACAGACATGGGCAGCGTGCGTATAATTTCCTGTTAAACCTTTGAATCTCTCTTACCAAACTTAATACTCCCAATGAGGCACTATCATGCAAGTCAACCGGCAACAGCTTATGGACGAGGGCTACAATATCCTGCGTAACGTAGTTCCTCCGGACCAGCTCCAACCGCTGCGCAACAGTATTGAACACATGGTCAATCGGAGAAAGGAGCTCTCCGCCCAGCGACGTACTCCTGATCAGCCGCCGGGGGGCGAATGGGCGGCAAGTGGTCAACCACGATTGAAATTTTCCACAGATTGTGACGACGAATCTGCCGATGCCATCGAATTCTTGCTCCACGAAAATACCTTGGGGGTTGCCCGACAACTGATGGATACAGAAGATGTCGTGCCACACAATCTTGCCTGCCTCTGCAGCGCAACCGCCGGTGAGACCGGTCCAGCGAAGTGGCATCGCGATATTGGTCCAGGTGAACCTGCCCCGTTGCGCGGCATGATTTCCAATATGCAGCACCACGGTCCCAGCTACCTCCAATGGAACATCGCCCTCTACGACGACAGTGTATTGTGGATCGTTCCCCGCAGTCATCGCCGAATCAACACCGACGAAGAAAATCAACAACTGACTGAAAACGCGTCTGTCCCGCTGCCCGGTGGTATGCCTGTTAAACTCAACGCCGGCGATGGGGTTGTGTATACGCATCTATTGCTGCACTGGGGCAGTTACTACAGTAGCAAAATGCGACGGACACTGCATCCCGGCTACCGTCCCCTACGCTTCCCCTCTTTTCCCAACGTTCATTGGCGACATTGGGAGCCGGGATTTTATCACTATCTTTCAGACGCTGCAAGGGCACAATTTGAGGCAGGGGACGCACTGTTCTTTGCAGAATTTGATCTGGTTGCAAAGATCTTCCATGCGATTATAAATAAAGAGGTTGACGCATTTCAGGCGGGGCTAGACCAACTGCACCCGTCGTCAGAAGACAGAATGGTTTGCGTCGTTATGCTCTCAAAATTGAGTCGAGCGTTGTATCGTCTCAAGCACACGGATACCCCACCCGACTCACTTTGGGGCACCGGTCGAGACATCGTCTACCTCGGAACCCACTTCACACCTGAACAGACAGAGATCCTGTGGAAGCGGTTTGGTGGGCTTGATGAAAAACTAAAGACCTCTGATCAGGAAGACCACCCCGGATTTCAGCGGAGCATGTCGCAATACGATTCCGACAACATGCCCGCAGATTTTGAGGTTGCAGATTTTATCGCTAGTTGGAATAACGCCTAATCGGCAAACGAGCATTCACATTCTACCTCAAAGGAGGCACCCCATGCCGAAGTTTCGACTCACACCAGAACAACACCGTTTCATGGACACATTCGGATATCTCCATTTCCCCGGCTTCCTCAATGACTGCATCGATCAGATCATTGAAGCATTTGAACAGGTCTGGGTTGACCTGAACATAGATCACCCCGAAACAAAACGCACATTCCTCGTGCCGTTCATCGGTCAAAGCGAATACCTCAGCTCGCTCCTCGACGATGACCGGATTGATGGCATCTTCGCCAGTCTGTTGGGCGAAGATTACACCTATCTTGGCAGCGACGGCAATTTCTACAGTGGGGACACCGGTTGGCATTCCGACGGTGGTTGGCCCCGTCCCGTCCGTTTTTACAAGATGGCACTTTACCTTGACCCATTGACCGCGGACACCGGGGCAGTGCGCTTCATTCCCGGCAGCCACAGATATGGGGAGCAGTACGCCGAAACGGTACAACAAAACATCTCCAGTTTGGAAGACACCTACGCACTTGATGGGCCTTCAGTTCCTGCGGTCGCGCTCGAATCGAACCCGGGAGATTTGGTCATTTTCAACCAAGGCTTGAAACACAGTTCATGGGGCGGTGGTACGCAGCGGCGTATGTTCACGATTAACTGCGGGTATCGATACAAGGAAGATGAGATAGACCTCCTACGCAAGGAACTCGACCTTGTATCGCGTTTCGGGGAGGGAAAGGTCTATGGGGATAAGATGATAGAAATGGCGGGACCGGAGCGGATGGTGCATCTTGAGCAGGCTTTGGCACTCGCTCCAAATGGTGTTTGGACCGCTTCGGAAGCGTAGGGATAGGCAAGCTAGCAAATCGACTGTGTAACTGTTGACAGTTCCATGCAGAAACCTGTCTTAACAAACGAAAGGAATCTACAATGGCAAAACTCAAAGCCTTGATTACAGGGAGGTACAGTCCAGAGGTCGAAGCGATAAGTGAAGATGCTCCATCCGAGGTCGAGATTTGCTTTTTGCCGCGGGGTGAGGCACTTAGCGACCACGTTTCCGATGTCAATATCATCTATGGACATATCGGTGCGGCAGATCTCGCCAAAGCCAAGTCACTGCGCTGGGTGCAGGTCGCTTCCGCCGGTGTCGAAGGGATGATGTATCCCGCCTTCAAAGCCAGTGATGTTATACTGACCAATAGCCGACGGATGCACGGTTCGCAGATTGCGGAACACGCATTTGCCCTATTGCTTTCGCTCACCCGCCGCATCATCACACAGTACGATTTTATGAGGGATAAACGGTGGGAAAAGGCACCGTGCATCGAATTGGCGGGGATGACGATGGGGATTTTGGGGCTTGGGGGCATCGGTCGCGCCATCGCTACACGTGCAAAAGCCTTCGAGTTTAATGTGATTGCGGTTGATCCGGAACCGATGGAAAAGCCGGAGAGTGTCACAGAACTTGGGAAGCTGGATTGGTTGTCGGAGTTTATGGCGAAATCCAACGTTGTGGTGGTCTGCTGTCCAATTACGCTAGAGACGCATAAGCTCCTGTCGCACGAGCAATTGAATCAGATGCAAGATGGGAGCTACTTGGTCAATATCAGTCGCGGCAAAGTGGTTGACGAAGATGCTTTAATTGGTGCGCTTCGCAGTGGTAAACTCGCTGGCGCAGGGTTGGATGTTACTTATACCGAACCGTGTCCGCCGGAGAGTCCGTTGTGGACGGAGCCAAACGTAGTTTTGACTGCACATACCGCTGGGGGATCGCAACACATTGAGGCACGCACGATGCGTCTGTTTATTGATAATCTGCACCGTTATGTCAAAGGGGAGTCGTTGATCAATGTGGCGGATAAGGAAAAGGGGTATTAGGTTTACTTACCGTGTGGAGATTGTGCCCCGAACATAAGAAGCAGCATCAGACGCAAGGAACGTCAGTACGCGCGCAACCCCCTCCGGCTCACCGAGAGATGTGCGGGCATTTTCAACGGCTGCTTCAGGGGAGTTACCCATTTGTTCAGCGGATTCAGCGATTTGTCGGAGTTTTAGCGGGGTTGCAATGCTGCCGGGACAGATTGTGTGAACGCGGATATCGAGTGGCGCAAGTTGTGGCGTGATAGTCAACACCATCCCATTGACACCACCTTTGCTCGAACCGTAAGCCACGGATGAACTGCCGCCGCGCACACCGGCACCGGAGGCGATACATAACATTACACCGCCGCCGCTTCGTTCCATAATCGGTACAGCGTGCTTAACCGATAGGAATGTACCTCTGAGATTTGTGTCAATAACGGACTCAAACACCGCTTGCTCAAATTCATCTACTCGAATGCTTGGACCGCTCAAGATGCCCGCGGAGGTAACCAGCACATTAAGCTGACCAAAGGCTTCGTCCGTCGTTTTCATTAGATTAGCAACTTCGGATTCGACATTGACATCGGTTCGGACAAATTGGGCGACGCCGCCTTCAGATTGAATAGCTGCCACCGTTTGTTCCCCACCCTCGGCGTTTATGTCACCGACGACAACCTTCGCACCCGCACGGGCATAGAGAATCGCTGACGCTGCACCGATTCCTGTTGCTCCCCCGGTAATCACAGCCACTTTGTTTGCCAACTCCATATCTTTCTCCTAATTAGTAAGATTTTAGAATTAATTAGACACTCCCAATATACAGCTAACCCCCTAAATCCCCCTTATCAGGGGGACTTTGGAAACTTCGGGAAGTCCCAAATTATTAGCAAATGTTTACTTATTTATAGACTTCACCATAGTAAGATTTAAGAAATAGTACGTTTGGAATTGTAGCACGGCGGGCATCTGTTGTCAATTTGCAAGTTGACCTCAGAGATTTCCTTGTTCGGTAGTTCGACACATGATAAAATTGATATCCATCAATACAACTCGTTAGAAAGCTGATAACCTTTCAAGTAGCACATCAATCAGATCTGGAGGAACAATGCAGATAGCTTATAAAGATATATTACCCAAGATCCACCCGTCCGCTTTCATTGCACCCGGTGCAATGATTATCGGTGCCGTTACTATTGGTGAAGAATCGAGTGTCTGGTTTAATTGTGTCCTACGAGGCGATTTGGAATACATCGAAGTCGGTGAGCGTACAAACATTCAGGATGGCACGGTTGTGCATCTCGATCCGGGCTTTCCCTGTGTAATTGGAGACGATGTCACAATTGGTCATGGGGCAATCATCCACGGATGCACAGTTGGTGACGGTGCAATGATTTCAATGGGAGCAACTATCCTGACTGGTGCCAAGATTGGCGAGCGAGCGATCATCGCTGCGGGCGCAGTTGTGCGAGAGGGACAGGAAATTCCGCCGGATACATTGGCAATGGGACTTCCGGCACAAGTTAAACGAGAGGTCACTCCGGCGGATTTGGAGCGTGTACGATCGGGGAGAGAGGGCTACGTTGCGCGGGGACAGTTAATGCGAAAATCGTTGAGCGAGTATACTGAGAAGTAGCAGCTCAGGTGTGCCGACGAGGCTAGGAATCGGGGATTTGGTATTGTCCTGAACTTAGCACGCACCACACTTTTTACAAACGGTAGTATCACACGGGCTTGTCATGAACCGCTTTTCGTGCTTATTGTGTTCGAGGCGTAGGAACTCTGGCTTGACATTCAGATCGAGGTAGTCCCACGGATTGAACTCGCCGATAGAACGTGGACGCAGCGCATAATAATCGGGGTCTAAGCTATGTTTGCGGAAAGCGGCTTTCCACGCCATCCCTCTGGCGAGGTCTAAGATAACCCCACTCATTCGTCGGTCCCCTCTGGCAAATACCGCTTCTTGATAGGCGAGTCGAGCACTCGCTGAGGAGACTTTCATTCCACCGATACTTCCCAACTCTTTTTTTAGAAAGTTGAGTTTGCGAGAGATGGTCTTTGGATCCTCCATCGCAACCCACTGGAAAGGGGTGTGGGGTTTGGGAACCATCGGAGAAATAGTGAAGCCGAGCTGTGCCATCCGTCCAGACTTTTTGGCGTAAGGTAGAACAATAGATCGCATCTCCTTCGCCATGTCAACGATGGCTTCAACATCGGCGGGGGTTTCGTAGGGGACACCAATCAGATAGTAAAGGCGGAGATTGAGGATGTCCCGTTTGACAGCTTCTTCGAGGACATGATACAACCGTTCACGCGGGATAGCCTTGTTGACAACTTTTTGCAGATTTTCGGTGGCAACTTCCGGCGCAATCGTAATTGTGCCTTGCTCACTGTCAGCAAGCGCGTCAAGCAAGGGAGGACGAACTGTTTCCGCTCGCAGGGAAGCGCAGGAGATGCGGAAACCTCTCTCTACTAGCCCGCTCGCGATCTCATCAATATCCGGATGATCTGAGATTGATGCCCCCACGAGGCCGATCCGATCTGTGATACCGCGGGCTTGTTCGGCGAGTTGAAGGGTACTCTCTACAGACCGATGTCTGGGCCACCGTCGAGCATAGTCAGCCACACAAAAACGGCATTGCCGACCGCAGCCACGTACAATCTCAATCAGGTGGGCGTTAGAAAACTCCGTGTTTGGTGTAAAGATTTTCGTGCAGGTTTCGGCGTCATCAAGGCTCGGAATCGCACTAGAACGGATCCGGGCTGGCGCGGGTGATTTTGCCCGCATTTCTTCGATGCCGCCTTCGTCGTTATAATCGACTTCATAAAAACGTGGAACATAGAGTCCGGGGACTGTCGCAAGCTCCCACAGCAAGTCCTCTTTAGATGCACCTGCCTCCTTCCATTCCCCAAAAATATCCATAAGATAATGGATGGTCATCTCCGCTTCGCCAACAACGAACACATCAATAAAATCGGCAATAGGTTCGGGGTTATAGGAGATATTGATTCCCCCTGCCATAACGAGCGGATCGGTATCAGCCCTATCAGCGGCAAGGGGTTCAAGCCGTGCCATCTCTAGCGTGGTCGGAATATTGACGTAATCCGATTCAAATGAGACGGAAAATCCAAGTAGATCAAATTGATTGAGTGGGGTCTGTGTTTCAAAGGAAAATAGTGTGGTCCGACGGTCGTCGAGTTGACGCACCATTTCTGGTTCGGGAAGGAATGCACGTTCGCAGGAAGTGTCCTCACGCTGGTTCAGGAGGGAGTAGATAACCTGAAGCCCAAGGCTTGACATACCAAGGGAGTAAGCACCCGGGTAGATCAGCGCGAACCGATTTGCTTTCCTAAAATTGAAGTGTGGACGGTGCTCTGCCTTGAGGAGCTCTTGATAGGTTTGGCGTAAAACTCGTTGCATAACAATTTTGGCGAAGACGAACTTATTTTCTTTCCTTTTGATTGCGGACTCGTAAAAACGCAGGGATATCTAATAGCTCTTCATCAGGTCTGACTACGTTGCCTGGAGTTTGAGCCGGTGCCAATTGCGAGTCCTGTGCAAAAGCATCTTGACCTTTTTGATTATAGCCGGCTTGCCTTGAATTTTCTTGGACACGTGTCCCTCGGTCAACCCGAGGAAAATTACGTCCCAAGAACTCTTCTAGATTCACAATGTCGCTCTGCCCTGTTTTCTGCCTACTGCTTCGGGTTTGTGCGTTAAATCCAGTTGCGATTACAGTTACACGCAGTTCGTCTTCCAAGCTGTCGTCATAAGCAAGCCCAAAAATCACCTGCTCTGTATCTGAAGCCTCTCTGATAACCTCCATGGCATCTTCTAATTCGTGCATCGCCATATCACTGGGTCCTGTGATATTCACGATAATTCCAGTTGCTCCCTCAATAGAGTTTTCTTCCAATAACGGCGAAAGGATAGCACGTTTCGCTGCCCCTTGGGCGCGATTGTCACCGGTTCCCGCACCAATCCCCATCAACGCTCCACCGGCATTAGACATAATCGTCTTGACATCGGCGAAGTCAAGATTAATTTCGCCGGGCACCATGATGAGATCGGAAATGCTCTGGACAGCGTGTAGTAAGATTTGGTCTCCCATCCGGAACCCCATTTTTATCGGCATATTCCGATCCGCTTCCTCAATGAGACGCTGATTTGGAATAACGATAACAGAGTCCGTGTTTTCACGCATTTCATTCACACCTGTCTCTGCTTGAATAGCACGTTGTCTTCCCTCAAAGGTAAATGGACGCGTAACAACACCAATCGTTAATGCCTCCGTTTCCTTAGCAAGCGCTGCAATAATCGGTGCTGCGCCTGTGCCAGTGCCGCCTCCCATACCCGCTGTAACGAACACCATGTCTGCGTCTTCAACAATACTTCGGAGATTTTCCTTGCTTTCCTCCGCTGCTCTACGTCCTGCTTCCGGGTTCGCTCCAGCACCGAGGCCTGCCGTCGTATTTTCGCCAATCTGCACCCGGGCTGCATTATGACACGCTCTAAGAGCCTGAACATCGGTGTTGACTACATAGAATTCCACGCCCGCCAATTCAGCCTCAATCATGCGCCTAACTGCGTTGCTTCCTCCGCCCCCAACGCCAATGACTTTGATACGAGCGATATTTGAAAATTCATCCTGTTCAACAAACTCGATTACATTATCGTTCATAACTTTTAGTTGTACTCCTATTGACGGAGCAACCTAATCCCTCCCTTGTTTTGAGCGCACCCGAGTATCAAGATGTTAGTGCAAAGCGACACATCCGCAAACCACGGAAGATGCACGAAACATTTCGACCTACACTCTACCTTCAGATTATAGAGAGCCACCAAACTAAAGTCAACACTTTTTTGCGATACTGCAAAATCTCAACCGTACCCTGCTGTTACAACCAGTCCTGGAACCACTGCCTCATACGTTTGAAAATTTGATCGAACAGGTTTGTTCCTTTGATGAAGGTTCTTTTGGGGGCACGATAATGTTCCATCGCACCGGCAAGGACGAGTCCAACACCCGTTGCATAGATTGGGCTGTGTATTTTCTCCGTTAATCCTTTCAGTGGACAGGGGTATCCAACCCGCACTGGACAAGGAAAAGTCTGTTCAGCTGATTCAAGTAGTCCATCAAGAAGCGCAGTCCCACCGGTAAGTACAACACCAGCCGGAATGGTGAGGTTGCAATTGTAAATTTCCTGACCAATTAGATTTAAGAATTCGTCCATACGGCACTGAATAATTTCTGCCAAATCTCGCCGAGTGATGAAACGCGATTTGTGCACACCTCCAAGTGTCGAAATCGGGATGGCATCATTCTGATCCACGAAGTCAACCGATGCACAACCGTAGCGCAGTTTAATCTTGTCTGCATCTTGTGGCGTAATCTTTAATAGTTGTGCAATATCATTGGTGATATGATGACCGCCAAGTGAGAGCACCGCGGAATGATGGAGGGTGCCCTCCTTGTAAACCACAACATCTGTGGTTCCCCCACCCATGTCGGCGAGAGCAACGCCCACTGACTTCTCCTCAGGTGTTAGGACTGCCTCAGCAGAAGCAATAGGTTCTAAAATGATGTCTTCAACGGAAATTCCTGCATTATAGATACTTTTTACAAGGTTTTGTGCAGAGGCAACGGCACCGGTAATGATATGAACATAAGCTTCAAGACGAACCCCAGACATACCGACCGGATCCTTAATTCCCCCCTGCTCGTCAACGATAAAGCCTTGTGGAATCACGTGCAGTATTTCTCGTTCAACAGGAATCTTCATTGCTTGGGCAGCATTGATTGCGCGCTCCACATCGGATTGCGTAATCTCGTGACCTTCTCCTGAAACGGCAACGAGGCCGTGAGAAGTTTGCCCGGTGATATGTCCCCCTGCGATGCCGGCATATACAGATCCAATCTGCACACCTGCCATGAGTTCAGCGGTTTCAACGGCCTGACGAATCGCCGTTGTCGTGAGATCTATGTCTACCACAACTCCCTTCCGTAAACCTTCAGAAGGGGCGGTACCAACGCCTATAATCTCAATCTTTTCCGGATCGCCCTGCCAAGTATTTCCGATAATCGCAGCGATTTTGCTAGTGCCGATGTCTAGGCCAACAATAATTTCTTCTCCAGCCATCTTATCGTCCTCCCCAATATATGGCGTCTTTGAACCTAGCGTCCAAATAACCATTAAGAGGATTTGAAGTATGTTGCCCTTTCTCCATAAGCATCATTTGATTTTTTATAAATAAACTAATATGATAAATGCCAGTTTTAATAAAATCCGATGAAATCCATACAATAGGGAGATTGCTAAATTGGAGAGTAATTTTATCTGGTCGATTCGTATCAATTGTTTGTAGCGTGGATACAACTTCCGGACCCAGACTCAGAGCCAAATTTAGCACGTTAAGGGCAAGTTGAACGCTATCAGAATCCACTCGATCTCCCACACTAGGCACATGCTGTTCAGCACTGATAATCGTAACGATCGAACTGGAAGCCGGCAGCGATCCTATATATTCTAACACATAACCCTCAAGATCAACCAGTACAAAGCGAATGGGACTATTTTCGGGATATTTCAGCAATGCGACTGGCTCTCTTTCGGTTATTTCAAGCGTCAACGAACGTTTTAGAATGCTTTTTGAAAGATGCGCTTGTTTGACGTAACTGAGTTTTTGTTTTAGACGTTGTTCAATTGCAGACCTTGAAATGGTATGTACATCACTCTGGCGCGAACTTAAATCTAAAGCGGCAATCACTTCCTTTTGTGTATAATGCTCGTTGCCAGAAACGGAAATCTGTTTCACACGAAAAAAGCCGACCTTTAATGTCAAATAGTGAATGAAAAGTAGTCCAATTACACATGTTATGCCAATTATAAAATAACGCCCGACACGGCGAGGGGATTTTTCAGGTGCCGCAATAAGGCGAGCTTTAAATTGATTGGAAGATTGACATGATAAAGATTGCACGAAATCTAGACCTAGCGGAGGCGCATGTTAGTATGTAACCATCCATAAAAAATAAAAGCCTGCTCTCAAGCCGCAAAAAGGCAACTATTGTAACATTTCGATCTGGATGCCTTGGGGACGGGTTATAATTCCGACAGCAGAATTCATCATAAATTCCTACACCCCGTTCCGAAGGTTGGCTGCACGAATACCCCGGTGACAACACTGAAATCCATTTTCGAGCAGATTCGCCCGTTCTCTTTCGCCAGAATCCCAGCTGCATCGTCAGGCTCAACCTTGATTTGTCGAATCAGAAACATCATCCACCTCCATCAGTTCTTCTTCGTTTTGATGTTCTTCGTAAAAATCAAGGACACAAAGCCGTATGACCTGACTGATAGACATACGCTTGAGTTCAGCATATTTCTTAACGAAATCGTGCAAATCCTTATCCAACCGAAATTGTACAACTTGTTTTGCCATGATGTAATTGATTATACGACAAGCAATTGCAAATATCAACTAAAATTTAACGGAATTTGCCCCAAATCGTACTTTTTGCACAATTTTTTTGTATATTTTCAAAAAAAAAACACAATATCTCGTGGAATACCCTTCTAAAAGGCACCTTTGCTAAGAAAAATCGTTTTTTCCAGAGGCTGATGCGCAATACCATCAAACTGAAAATCTAGGGATTTTGCACTTTCTCAACAAACATACCGCACTGGATTTAACAAACCTGAAATCGTAAGAAAATTCTGTTCAACCGTTGTTTGGCACCTAACTGGCTCCACCAAGCTGTTCCAATAATTCGCGACCCACTTGCCAGATATCGCCCGCCCCAACTGTGATAACAATATCATTCGGACGAACAATGTTTACCAGAGTTTTTGTAATTTCGTTTTTGTCAGGAATATAAATCACATGCCGATGTCCATGTTCTTGAATCGCATGTGCCAGTTTTTCCGCAGTCACCCCCTCGACCGGGGCTTCTCCGGCTCCATAAATAGAACTGACGATGAGGACATCCGTTTGATAGAACGATTTCGAAAATTCTTCAGCAAGATGCTTCACCCGCTGATAACGGTGTGGCTGAAAAACAGCGACGATACGGCGATTATAGCTTTCACGTGCCGCTTGAAAGGTTGCTTTTAGTTTTGCGGGATTGTGTGCATAATCATCGACCACAATGATGTCGTTGACCTGACCAATAATTTCAAAACGACGATGAACACCGCGAAAAGACTCCAAGGCTTCTCGAATCGAATCAAACGGCACGCCCAACTCCAACCCAACGGCGACTGCTGCCAATGAGTTTAAGATGTTGTGGTTCCCCGGCATTTTAAGATGAACCTCGCCCAATACTTCTCCGTGTGCATGGATACGGTAGTGAGAAGTAGGACCATCAATACTTAATCGCTCTGCCATCAGGTCCGCGCGCGTTTCAATTCCATAGGTCACATAGCGTTTTTCGATTCGGGGAATTAGCTGCTGTATGTTTTCCTGATCCAAGCACAACACCGCAGTGCCGTAAAATGGAACCTTGTTGATGAATTCTAGAAACGTCTCACCAATCTCCTCAACGCTGTTATAATAGTCAAGGTGATCGGCATCAACCGATGTGACCACCGCAATTGTTGGGAAGAATTTTTCGATGGAGCCGTACGCTTCGTCCGCCTCAACCACCATCATTTCCCCTTGCCCAATCCGAGCATGGCTGCCCAAGCTGACCAGTTTCCCCCCAACAACAACAGTTGGATCCAGCTTGTCTAGCACTGCCGCAGTCATCGCGGTTGTGGTGGTTTTTCCGTGCGTACCACTCACCGCGACGCTGAACTTCATCCGCATAATCTCCGCGAGCATCTCTGCACCACGAATCACAGGAATCTTGCGTTCCTTCGCCGCAACCACTTCAGGATTCTGGAGCGAAACGGCAGGAGACATCACCACAACATCCGCGCCATCGATCTGTTCGGCAGCATGACCACAATAAACATTCGCACCTAATGTTACCAAATGCTCGGTGACTTCCGTTTCACGTAAATCGGATCCAGACACCTGAAAATCGAGGTTTAGCAGAATCTCAGCAATCCCACTGAGTCCAGCACCACCAATACCAATGATGTGAATATGACGAGTTTTTCCAAACATAGGCATAAACTTTCTAAATTTGAGGGTTAGATTTCACGAAAGAAAAGATTGATTGGGCGATTTCTTCGCCGGCGTGTGGGTTGCCCAACTGACGACTTTGATTTGCCATCCCTTGCTGTTCTTCCGGATTGTCTATAATTCTGATGATTTCTTCAGCAAGTTTGTGTCCTGTCAACGTACGTTGATCTAGCACGACACCACCACCCGCCTCTGCAATCGCTTGGGCATTCAGTCTCTGATGGTCTCCGGCAGCAGTTGGCAAAGGAATAAAAATCGCTGGAATACCACACGCGGTGATTTCTGCGATTGTCATACCCCCGGCTCGACATACCATTAAATCAGCAATGCTGTAGATTGTTTCAATGGGATCAAAGTACGGTTGTACCAAATGTCGAAGTGATGATTGCTGATAACGCGCCTTAACAACTTCGTAATCAGCTTTTCCCGTTTGATGGACGAACTGAAGATGCTGGTTGAATGGTGCTAAATCGTCTAGCGCATCCATCACATTTTGGTTAATCGCTTGTGCACCTTGGCTTCCACCCATCACAAATACGGTTTTTCGTTCTGGGTCTAGTCCAAGTGAATCATAAGTTTCACGGGTTCGTTCAGCTTCTCCAATTGTTCGGCGGATTGGATTACCGAGCACCGTCGTTTTCTCAGTTGGAAAGTGTGTGCCAGCAGTTTCAAATGCGAGATAGATCGCTTTTGCCCAGCGTGCCAGAATGCGATTTGTTAGTCCGGGGGCAGCATTCTGCTCCTGTATAACCGTCGGTATGTTCAATAGCACGGCTGCGAAAAGCACGGGACCGCAGACATAACCTCCTGTTCCTACCACAATGCTGGGTTTTAGACTTTTGAGCATCCATAATGATTTCACAAAACCGGAACAGACTTTGTACACAACAGGTATCCATCGCCATGTTAATTTGCGCGGAAAACCTGCAACGGAGATTGGCAGGAACCGAAATCCGTGCTGTGGAACCAGCGTTGATTCGAGACGGTCTGCCCCACCGATGAAAACAACTTCGGTCTCTGCGTCGAGTTGTATTAGTTCTTTAGCGATACCGATCGCCGGATAGATGTGACCGCCGGTACCACCACCCGAAATCACGATTCGTGACATCAACGTAAACCTCATGAGTGCTATGGGCTTATATCCAATAGACTACTGTGTAGAATGTAGTGGTTTGTCAAGTTTGGTTTGACGGATAGGAGTTCCCTTCGCTACCGCTTTAGTGGGAACCATTGAACCGGCTGGGAAACCTGCTAGTAAACCTATTAACCAATGGTGCTAGTATAATTTATGGGTCATGAGTCGGTTTCCTGATTTGTATCGTTAATCGGGGTAGCAACCCATCTCGATTAACCAAAGGAGACTCAACCCATGACCAGTATAGATTTTATCACAGAATTGTTTGTAGCGGTAGATGATAAACTCACAGCAACAAACAAAAACCACAAACACCCCAAAGCCAAACTCTATCCGTCTGAAGTGGTTACCATCGCTCTACTATTTGCGCTTAAAGGCGTTGGCAACCGTGCCTTCTATAGGTGGATAGCAAACAATTACAAAGCCTTGTTCCCCAATTTACCCGAAAGAACCGGTTTGTTCCGACTATTCAATAGGCATCACCCACTGACGGATATATTCATGGCAGATCCTTCGTTGATAGGAGTCATTGATACTTACGGTATCGAACTGATTCACCCCCGTCGAGAAGGACGTTCTTCTGGGCAAGTCGGCAAAAAAGGAATATCCAACCAACGCTGGATTGTCGGTGGTAAACTCTGTTTACTAGCCAATCACCTTGGACTGATTGTGGATTGGGAGTGTGCGACTGCCAATGTATATGATGGTAGCTGTTTCCAACATATAGTGGCGTCTGTCAGCGACCAGATGGTGGTTTTTGCTGATACCGGTTTTGCCAAAGTCGATTGGTTTGCTCCCAACTTGCGTATCTGCCAACGGGGGGAGTGGAATAGTCGGATGCTGATAGAGACGATTTTATCAATGTTGACGCAGGTCTGTCATTTGAAGAAGGTCGCGCATCGGTGTTGGACCTATTTCAAAACAAGACTGGCTTTTACCATGGCTTTGTTTAATCTGTTGGTACAGTGGGACGGCTTACCCGTTAATGACGATGGCTTTGTCCCTTTATCTATTGCACAATTCAGTCTCTAAAATAGCACCAAAGGTTATTAGGACTTACGCGGTTGAATGCTCAAAGCCTCGTCGTTCGGTGATACATCAACACGCAACACGACTCGTAACGCCCGATTCATCGGGCAACTACAGTAAATCCGTAGGTTTGTAGTAGGACAATTTATCGCCCGTACCCCCTCTAACTCCCCCGCAAGCAGGGGAGAAAGCAATGAATTGCGCTACTACAAATTGCTTTGAATCCCGAGAAAATCGGGACTGAAGTGCGTGACTCCTACCCATATCAATTTATCAGGATTCGATCTCCAGAGGTGCATGTACGCCAGACGCTTCACTCATGTCGCGCGAAATGTTCAGCAAAATTCCAATGCTGAACAAGCTGACTAAGAGCGATGAACCGCCGTAGCTTATGAAAGGTAACGTAATCCCTTTTGCAGGCAACATACCGGTCACCACCCCCATGTTAACAACCGTTTGCAACCCAATGAGCGTGGTAATTCCGATAGCAATCAAACATCCAAAGGCATCTTTGGTATGTTGAGCAATATGGATGCCCCTCCAGATGAGCAACATAAACAGGACAATAATGCTAAACACACCAACGAAACCGAGTTCTTCACCAAGAATCGCAAAAATGAAGTCAGTATGCGGATAAGGGAGATGAAAGAGCTTAAAAATACTGTTACCGATGCCTGCACCGAATAATCCACCAAGTGCGAGGGCATTTAAGGATTGGTTAACCTGATAGTGCCCTTCATAAGGAAACTGCAGCGAACTCAGAAACCCCTGAATTCGCTGCATTTTATAAGCATCATCTTGAATCGATGCATAGATGAAAAAGCAGGCAATACCAATAACAAGAACAATCTGTGAAGGACGTGCGCCTCCCACGAATAGCAGCACAAGAACTGATAGGCTCAATAAAACCGCCGATCCAAAATCAGGTTGTTTGTATAGAAGGACGAATGTAATGGAAAGGATAAGAATGGTCGGCAGTACGCCTCGGGTGAAACTGCGGATCTGGTTATGTTTACTAACAAGGAAGTGAGAAACATAAATTATCAACCCAAGTTTTGTCAACTCAACGGGTTGGAATTGCAGCCCCGAAACCCGAATCCATCGATGAAATTTGATGCCACCTGCCGAACGAACCTCGTGCCCAATTGGCGAAAATACTAGCAACAAACCAATCAGCGACAGCGCTAAAATCAACTTCGCGTACCTTTGATAATACTGATAAGGGAAATATGACGCTACAAGCATGCTGACTAATCCGAGGGTACAAGCGATGAGTTGCATCTTCAAATAGTGATAGCTATTTTCATTATATAGTTCGTAGGCAAGCATGTTGCTCGAACTGTAGACCATCGCGATTCCGATTGCGGCGAGACATAGCGTGATGAACAGTAGGAAATGATCTATCCCTCCTTTAATCGGATAATTGGTCCGGATGAATATCGGATTTTGAGGTTGTTTCTGTCGATTCAAGGTGGTTAACAGCCTCCCGAAACGCTTGACCGCGCTCCTTATAATCTGTGAACATATCAAAACTCGCATTCGCCGGTGATAAAAGCACTACATCGCCCGGCACTGCATGCGAGTAAGCAAGTTCCACAGCGTCGCTCATTGTCCCCGCATCCCGTGTAACGACATGCGCTGCAAGGGCGTTTCGTATTATTCCGGTGTGCGATCCCAGCAGGATTAACCCTTTGACCTTCGATCGGACGCACTCAATCAGCGGTTGATAATTATTTCCCTTATCGTACCCCCCCATAATTAATAGAATCGGATCCGACAACGATTCGAGCACTGCCTTGACTGCGGCGACATTGGTGGCTTTGGAGTCATTGATAAACCGGATACCATTAATTGTCCTGACCGGCTCAAAGGCGTGTTCAAGTGGAGGATGCTCGGCAGGGGAGAAATTGCAAATTGCGGAGCGCATCATATTTGGTGAAATGCCGAAAATCTGCCCAACAGCTGTGGCGGCAAGGACGTTTTGGATGTTATGTCTTCCGGGCAAGGGACTGTCCCCAACATCACAAATCCAGTGAGATTCGCCCTCCCACTTTGCAAAAATCTGGTTATCTTTCACATAAGTGCCCGTTTCGACGGTAGCAGTGTCTATAAAGTAAACCCCTTTCGCCTGCGTCTCATCAGCAAAAGATAAAACATTTTCATCCAAAGCATTTAGCACAATCCAGTCTGTCGATGTTTGGTTCGCACAGATTTTCAGCTTCGCTGCTCGATAGGCAGCCATTGTCTTGTGTCGGTCTAGATGATCGCGCGACAGATTTAGCACAACGCTCACCACCGGTCGAAACTGTGTCGTCGTTTCAAGCTGAAAACTGCTGGCTTCAATGACAACGAGATCTTCAGCTGTTAAACCCTGTACCTCGCTCGACAACGGAACTCCTATGTTACCCGCAGCACAAACCCTGTGGAAATTTCCATGCTTGAGGAGTTCTGCTGTTAAAATCGTGGTTGTTGACTTGCCTTTTGTCCCTGTAATCGCAACCATCGGTGCAGCGCAGAGGCTTGCAGCGACTTCCAGTTCGCCAGTGATTGGGATACTCGCTGAACGCGCTTCCTGCAGAATTGGGATGTCCAACGGCACTCCCGGCGAAAGGACGATCAGATCCATCTTTTCAATGCAGCGTTGATCGTGCCCACCAAGAATGAAATCAATGTCTCGATCCTTTAGGTCATCAATGTCTGCTTGGAGTTCGTCGCTATATTTTGGGTCTGTCACAAGAACCTTCGCGCCGAGATCATCCAGCAACTTGGCAACGGCAACGCCGCTGCGATGGAGTCCGAAAACGGAAATCTTTTTGTCTGCAAATGTCATTTGGCATTTACCTTACAGAGTTGGGCTTTAGCCCGTAAAGCCCATTGATTTATCTTTGGGATATAAGTTTCGCTTCAGCCGTTTTTGTATTGATTTTGTAGGCTAAAGATATTATAATTCTTTTGTCTTTCGTAGGGGAATGCTGCACCGTCGCTTGGCGGTGTCCCCTACATCCTACAGCATAGGACATGAAAGACGGAAAGACAATCCCATGAAGACCTACAAGTTCAAAATGTATAGCAATCACGGCAACCGTGTCTTGCACAAGACGATAGATGGACACGCTGAGGTATGGAATCACTTTATAGCGTTGTGTCGCCGATACTATGCTATGTACGGTAAGTATCCGGGTAAGAAAGCACTGATGCGCCACTTAACCAAGTTGAAGCGGCTCCCCCGCTTTGCCCATTGGAATCAGTTGCCGAGTCAATCGTTGCAAAACGTAATAGACCGACTTGATAAAGCGTACTCTAAACTGTTTACTGACCGCAAAAGCGGCAAACGTTCAGGTCGTCCCCGTTTCAAGCCCCGTAAACTATACAAGTCCTACACCCTCAAGCAAGCCGGTTGGAAACTGCTACAAAACAACTCTATCCGTATCAGCAAACGCATCTACCGATATTTCAAAAGTCGGGAAGTCTTAGGCACCCCGAGACGCTGCACGATAAAACGTGACAGCATAGGAGACGTATGGCTAATCATTCTGACAGACCATGTAGATACCGATTTAGAGTCACCCACGACGGGTAATAACGCGGGGTTTGACTTTGGACTAAAGAGGTATCTCACCGGATCTGACTTCAATGACTACGACTCTCCACAATTCTTCAAGCGCGGTATCAACACTATCAAACGTGCCAACCGCAACCATTCACGAAAGGTTAGAGGCTCAAAGAATCGGGAACGTGCAAGAATCAACCTTGCCCGTAAGCATCGCAAGATTGCCAACCAAAGGCAAGATTTCCACTATGAGCTTGCTCATGACCTCACAGACAGATATGATTGGATTTCACTGGAGACCCTCAACCTCAAAGGCATGAAGTCCCTTTGGGGACGCAAAGTCTCTGACTTAGGTTTTTCTGACTTTGTGCAGAAACTCAAGTATATCGCTTCTAAGAAAAGCATGGCAATCCGATTCATAGACAAGTGGTATCCTTCGAGTAAGACCTGCCATGTCTGTGGTGCAATCAACCCAGAGCTAAACCTTCGTGATAGAACATGGCAGTGTCCAAGCTGCCACACAGAGTTGGATAGAGACCGCAATGCGGCTCTCAATATCCATAGGGTGGGGGCATCCACCCTCTCAGGAGAGGACGTAAGTCCCGGTTCGCCGGGCTAACTTCGTTGATAGAGCAATTCGATTCCTAAAGGATGAGAATCCCAATCCTTTAGGTTTGGGAGTATGTCAAACACAGAGCAACACCGATATAACGCGGAAGATCCCCTACGAACGGGACATAATTTTTGCCACCCAAGCTGCCACGACTGCATCCACCATCACCTGCCCATGTTCAGCGTTGGCAGTCCAGCTATTCTTCTCCTCATCTTGGCGACAATACCAAGGGGCAGTGTCATCCAAACGATCTTGTTCTACCAATTCGGGACGGGTCGCTAGCAGAAAAGAGGTCTCGTTATAGCCGGCGTGGTCACCGCCAGCCGGCGGCGATGCGTCGGGAAGAATCATCGGTTGGACATCGATATGACCGGACAGGGGGCCCGCTTCGTCCTTCAAGGATTCCACACCCCACCAACCGCGCGGATATCCTCGCTCCAAGATGCTCTCAAAGGCAAGCTCCGCCGCTGCTTTTTTGAAAGCTAGCGCAAGTGGTGCTTCCATGCCTTGGTGCATGATAATCACGTAGATGGTCTTGAACCCCATCTCGCGGAAATTTTTCAGAATCGCTTTGACGTGACCACCAAAAGCAACATAATCCGGGTCAATGGTGCCGTCGGCGGGTCCACCGAGTGCGTATCCGGTGGGACCATAGTCGAAGGAGGGAGCAATGACAACCTTCATTTTCTCGGCGATCCGGGCGCAAATCTCTTCAACGATGATCGTGTCGTGACCAATTGCCATGTGAGGTCCATGAGTTTCAATGCAACCCGCTGGTACGAGCAGGGGATGCCCGTGTTCCACAGCCTTCTTTAATTGATAAGGACGTATATGTTTTAAGTACATGGTATCTCTGCTCCTCAAATCCGAGAGTTTTCAAGTCATCAAGAAATTGGCTGGACTGCCTTAATAGTACCACGATTCAGTCATCAGATCAACCGACTTTTCTTGATTGGATTCCTGATTGATGTTAAACTGGAGTGGGAATTGAAACCGTGCACAGTAGTACGCAACAACAGTGCCACGTCTGGAACGCTAAACAGTAGCAGAGGCAACAGAAATTTCATGGAGGCTGGAGAGATGACGAAAAAACGACCTGATATGCAAAGCGAAGCTAGTCCTGATAGGTTAGAAATTATCCAACTGACAGCAGAGGTGGATATGCCTAGCTCGCACATCTATATGGAGGCACAGATTTTTACGCCGGATTCAAAGCGGTTTATCCTGCACCGCTCCGCACATCCACACGGGTCAGATCCGCAAGACCCCGAACATCAATACCTGATCTGTGATCTGGAGAACAATTGTGAACTCATTCCAATTACCGAGGAAACTGGTACAACCGCCCCTTCTGTTTCGCCTGATGGAACAACCCTCTACTATTTTATTAATGAGACCCATCCCGGCGGCGGGAGTTTGACTCTCAAGCGGGTTGGTATGGACGGTACAGGTAGAGAGACACTGTTGACAATTGATGCACCGCTTCCTGACACCAATTTTCGTCCGAGCCGTCCTTATCCGCTATCTACGATATCCTCTGATGGAAAGCGGTTGGCGATTTCTGCTTTTTTCGGCGATGGCAACACAGCGGACGCACCTTGGGGCTTGATGGTTTTCGACTTAGAGGAGGCATCTGTCGAACCCATCATCCACGGGCAGACATGGTGCAACATGCATCCACAATACAGCCGGTCTCTCGACGCTGAGGAAGCGCACGACATTCTAATCCAAGAGAACCACAGCAACACCTGCGATCCGTTAGGAAAAGTCACCCAACTGGTTGGGGGAGACGGGGCGGATATCCATGTCATCCGCGACGATGGCACGAAACTCAGAGATCTACCTTGGGGACGGGACGGGGTTGAGTTTTGTCAAGGTCATCAGTGCTGGATTGGGCGTAGTTCAAGAGCACTGACCAGCACATCCACGCGAGAACCCAAGAGTTGTCAACTGATTGAGGGACAGGCATTACCTCATGTGGGACATTTGGGACTCAACACACCGGGTGGCAGGCGCAATGACCTATCGCGAAATTTTTCAAATCCTGACTTCTATCATTTTGCCACAGATCTCGCTGGGCAGCGTCTGATTACGGACGCTGGACCTAGAGATGGTGGCGGTGCAATCTACTTAGCCCAGCTGCCCGCTGATGAAACGGGCCCGTTGGAAGACATTACCTTTTTGCTCAACCCACGCTCTTCTTGGCAGAAAGGCAGCCATATCCACCCGTTCCTTTCACCAGATGGCAGTACAAGCTTCTTCAATTCAGACGAGAGTGGTACATTGCAGGCATACATGGTGAAAGGCTGGACGATTTAACTCAACGAGGGCACCCACCCTGTCATAAGAACCAGTGGACACGGTTCTTTCTTCAGCCATTTTCTTGAATAATGCCCAGTAATCTGTTAATATACCGTTGCAATAGAATAGCTTTCCGCCCTGTATCTAGCTTGGCTCATGTAAAAAGAAGGTGCAAAGAAGGCGGGGCCCCTGCCTCTACGTTTGGTTGACTGTTGTAGGGGCACCCGCCGATAGATCTGGATTCAAAGCAACTTGTGGTTGCCCTCGCTTGTGGTGCTATTGGATACGATTGGTTTTGGGCAGGCACAAGACCTGCCCCTACGGCGTTGCACGATTTCTTAACATGAGCCAACAAGGATAATAATGGCTGCGAATATGAAAATGAAGCCGAGCCAAAATGCTACCATGGGACGTGGTTCATCCATATCAATCTTCATAGTTAAGTCAATGCAAGTCGTTGATTGATTAGGTTACTAGTCGGGGAGCTTAACCCTGATGTTGTCTCCCTCAGTGTTTACGCTAGCCGTTCCGTCTGGTAGTAGAAACGTTTCTATCCCCTTACCGATATAAACACTCTGACTAATACCATTTCTGAAAGATTATATTGCATTAGCAGTGTTGAGAAAATATGCGAATGAAGTGATTTTGGCAATAGCTGACTTTGGATAGTTGCCAAGAATCTCGCTTAACTGCTGTTGCATTTGTGCCAATGTCTGATAAGTCTGGGTAAAGAGTTTCTGTTTGATGTCCTGCCAGAGTCGCTCAATCGGGTTCAACTCTGGACTGTAAGGTGGCAGAAAAATCAGCACCACGTTGTCAGGAGTCACCAGCGACTTGGCGTGATGAAAGCGGCCATTGTCCAGAACCACCACATTAAGAGTGTCAGGAAAAGTCGCTGAAAGTTCATCAATGAAGATTTGGAAACACTCTCCCGTTAATCGGGGGAGTTCAAGAAACAATCCGTCTCCGGTGAGCGGTTCCACCGCACCGTAGAGATAAAACCAATCATACTGATAATCAACGGTTGCCACCGGCTTGATGCCACATGAGGTGATTCTTCTTTGGACGACGGGCAAAATGCCAAATCTCGATTCGTCTTGGCAGAACAACCGAATGGACGGACTCTGTTTTTCTAAAATGACATCTTCGACTTGCTGTTGAAAGGTCAAAACGAAGGCTGGGTTGAGTGTCTCGTTTTTTTTTGATGACTTTTGCGGGGGACTTTCAGTTTTGCCTGCCATCTATCGTGAACCAGTGAATAAACCGCCTTATAGCTCATTTCGACCTGATAAGTGTCAGCAATAAATTGCTGGATTTGTCCGTAGCTACTAAAGCCAGAGGGCTTGTCAAGTTCTGCCCGCAACCCTTGGAGCTGCGCTTGGCAAAGCAAAGGGACTCTGCCGGGGGGATAGCGACGGGATAACATCTGTTGGAGACCCCCGGCTTGGTAGGCATCTAACCAGTGACCGACAGTTTTTCGATTGACCCCAATTAAGTCAGCGACTTGTTGTCGATTGTTGGCTCCACCGCTTTGTAAAAGGTATAGAGCAGTGAGTCTTTGTTTTTTATAACCGACCAATTCCCTTCTGAGTCGCTCTTTCAGTTCGGGGGCACTTTCTGTAATATCGGGGAGTTTTCGGTTCATATCTTCCTCATTTCATAGGGGGTGATTTTCTGAGAGATTCAGCCTGATATTATAACCCAATTCATGGGAAAATGTCTATCAGAAATGGTATAATAACTCCCCCTGGGGGAATCTTCAATACTTTTTCGAGTTTGTATCCCTTATCATCTTTCTGAACCTGATAGCCCTGTATTTCAAGCCATTCCATCGACTGTTTTGGGGACAGGTAGCCGTCTGACTGTGTATCAGGTGTAAACGGTGTATCAGGTGTATATAGTGTATCAAGTGGGGGCATAGCAACTCGGAGGTTACCACTATGATCGACCGCTATGACAGCACCGCCGTCAAATTCAGTAACTAAAAAAACAATACTCTCGGTCAGTATTTCAGGATGTTCTGCTAGCCACTACTGCGACTTTTCTACAGTCAGCACATTATTATAGCCCATAATCTTTAGTAAGTCCGCAGGGGACACCCTTTGCTGCTCAGTTGTCAGTGGAGAGCAGCCGATTATCACAACTACCATTCCTAAAAAACAGATTCCTACAAAAAGTGCCAGTCTAATTTTCATCATTATCTCCTTTGTTATTGTTAAATTAGGGTGTCTTCAGATGCTTTTTTATCAGCGTCCTGATCTTTGCCCATTGTGCGGTTACTTAACGTTGACATCGGCATCAAGCTGTCCTGTCTATCCAAACTGCAAGGCAACTAAGGCTAAGTCGATGACATTCACCACGCCATCGCGGTTGACATCCACCATGATGAAGAGGGACGCTGCCATATCCCACAGGGGCATCGTGTCGTCCCAACTCCCATATTTGGTCGTCAGTATTTTTAGGGGGTTGCCCTCTTTTTGCTCTCTGACTTCCCCTGTCCAAGGAGGGCGATAGGCACTGGTGTGCGCCGGGTGGACCCCTATCGCGAGAACGCATAAAGGAAAGGGGGGCAACAAAAAAATTGACAAGAGTTTGCGGGTTTGCTACGCTGTTATGCATCTTTTCTGGAGCAGAGGGCGACTTCACCGTTTGGTGTTGCCTGCTCTTCCCCGCGCCGGGGTATGGAAGGGAAGAAGGGATTTCCATGACTAAAAAATTAGGTAGGGGTATAGATCTACTTATCGGCGTAGCTATCGGTGCACTTTTGGTGTTGCTTATTGCTTGGGTATTGCTCGGTTGTAGCCTCAAGGGTTATGACAGGGACCGGGTGCTGTCGCTACATACGCAGATTTATGGTCGATAAACAGCTGAACGGAGGATTTTTATGAAAGCGATAATGGAAGTGACGAAATTTATCACGGTTTTTTGCATGTGTCTTGCGCTGCTTATTGGATGTGGAGAGTCTGAGTTAGATGATCCGGGGTTTGATTTAGATGATCCAGCAATGCGTGAAGAAATCTTTGCAGAAGCATTAGACGTGGAAAACTTGCAAGTGCGCCAATCGTTATATTATGCACCTAATCAGCAAGTGCCATATACCGGGTGGGTAAAAGAAGGTAATAGTGCACTTTGGCAGGTAGAGACTGGTAATAAGCACGGTTTTTATATCAGTTGGTATGAGAACGGTCAGAAAGAAAAGGAAGGAAGGTACAAAGACGGCTCTGCAGACGGTTTATGGACATACTGGTATGAGAATGGTCAGAAAGAAAAGGAAGGAAGGTACAAAGACGGTGATATAGAAAGCTTGTGGACCTTTTGGACGAAGAACGGCCAGAAATACAATGAATTAGGAGAATTATACATGGATGTCCGAAGTTTAGCGTTTAGTCCAGATGGTCGTACGCTCGCAAGTGGGGGTAGGGACAATCTGGTGCGATTGTGGGATGTCCACACCGGCGAGAACCTGAAAACGCTTGAGGGGCATACGGATGGGGTCTATAGCGTAGCGTTCAGTCCGGACAGCACCACGCTCGCAAGTGGAGGAGGTTTCGGTACACTGCGACTGTGGGATGCCCGCACAGGGGAACTCAAGCAAACGCTCATGGAACATCATCTGTCAGTCCAAAGCGTAACGTTCAGTCCGGATGGTCGCACGCTCGCAAGTGGGGGTTACGACAGTGAGATAAGACTCTGGGACGCCAAGACAGGAGAACACCTTCGGAGACTCAAGGGGGAGCATTATGGTGGGATTGATAGTGTAGCGTTTAGTCCGGATGGTCGCACGCTCGCAAGTGGGGGTGGGGACAATCTGGTGCGATTGTGGGATGTCCACACCGGCGAGAACCTGAAAACGCTTGAGGGGCATACGTTTCGGGTCTATAGCGTAGCGTTTAGTCCGGATGGCCGCACGCTCGCAAGTGGAGACGATGATCTGGTGCGATTGTGGGATGTCCACACCGGCGAGAACCTAAAAACGCTTGAGGAGCATACGGGTCGGGTACAAAGCGTAGCGTTCAGCCCGGACGGCACTTTGCTCGCAAGTAACGCTTACGGCCTCTTCTGGATCACAATACAATTGTGGGATGTTCGCACAGGGGAACCCAAGCTAAAGTTCTTTCTGAGGAACCCTTGGGATGGTGGCGACCTTGATCACAAAACTAACGTCGCGTTCAGTCCCGATGGTCGTATCCTCGCAAGTGTCGGTGTGGATGATAGAATCTATCTCTGGCATATTCCCTGATGCTAAAGGGGCAGTGAGGTGTAATTACCCCCAAAACCTGGGCAGGTGACTAAGGTGGCTTTTGGACTGGCAAATCGGTCTTCATCTATGCGACAATATCACTCAGACCTGCTACAAGCAGAAAGGAGTTTTTCTACCATGTCCCGCAGAAGACAGTATGACAGTCGGTTCAAAGCATAAGTGGCGATAGAAGCGATAAAAAATCAACAGACCCTCGCGCAAATTGCCAGCGAATATGGGGTTCACCCCAATCAAGTGAGCCAATGGAAAAAGCAGGTGCTCGACCAACTGCCGCAACTCTTTACCAATGAACGGTCCAAAGCACCTTCAGAGACCGATGCGCTCATCAATGAACTCTATACCCACATCGGACGGTTGAAGGTGGAGGTGGTAGGGAAGCCATGTCTCAGGATTGAACGGGTTGGGGTAGTTAGCGAGTAGAATTGTCGCTTTCGGTGTCAACACAGAAAGGAGTTATTCAAGGAAACGGATGCCCCGTTGTGTCATTGCATCGGTGCGTTTTAACGCTTCTGCTTGGGCAATCCACTCTTGGACATCGGTGGGGGTAATCGTTGTGAGAGCGAGCGGTTGTGCTTGAGGGGCTTGCGCCGTGCTGTCAATTACGCTGGCAACCTGAATCAGGTCATCAATGTCTACAACAGCATCATGGTTGACATCGGCATCAATTTGTCCGGTCTGCCCAAACTGCAAGGCAACCAAGGCTAAGTCAATGACGTTCACCACGCCATCGCGGTTGACATCCGCCGTGATGGAGAGGGACGGTGCCATATCCCACAGCAGCACTGTGCCGTCCCCACTCCCACTTGCGGTGTCGTTCCATCTGGACTGAACACGACGCTATAGACCCTACCCGTTTGCCCGGTGAGTGTTTTCAGTGCACCTGTCACAGCATCCCAGAGTCGCACCGTATCGTCAGAACTCCCACTTGCCAGCGTGCGTCCATCTGGACTGAACGCTACGCTCCAGACCCAACCCGTATGTCCAGTCAACAAGGCAACCTCTTGATAGCCAGCTGTATCATAAAACCAAATACCGAGGCTACCAGCCACCGCGAGCCGAGCACCATCCGGCGAGTATTGTATGTCCCTGATTGTACCTTTACCGAGTCGTGCCTTGGCACCTTCGGGCAGAGCCAATCGCGTGTGGTCTTGGGCGAAGCTGTTAAGTGAAAATAGGATTAAAAGTATAAGTGATATTACAGTTGTTTTCATGGAAACCATTCCTTTGTTATATTGATCTCCGTTAGGTGAAACCTAACCGATCGTGGGTCGCTTTCGCGTCAGTATCAGAATGCACGAAATCCACGCTTTTCTGACACGACTATTCGGTTGTCGGTATTTTTAAGGGATTGCTCTCTTTTTGCTCTCTGACTTTCCCCGTCCAAGGGGGGCGATAGGCACCGGCGTGCGCCGGGTGGAACCCTATCGCGAGAGCGTAGGAATTATCTCAGATAACAGAAAGGGTGTCAACAAAAAAGTTGACTTCATTAGGGCTATTTAGTTTTCCGTTTTTTGACCGATTTTGGCGGGTAGTCCGATCTCGACTCGTCTGAGATCAACAGACTTTTCTTGATTGAATCCGTAATTGATGTTAAACTAGAATGAGAATTGAGACCGTGTGCAGTGAGATGCGACCTACAGAGTCACATCTGGAACGTCAAGCAGTAGTAAACGCAACAGAAATTTCATGGAGGCTGACGAGATCATGAAACAACGACCCGATCTGCAACGCGAATCTAGCCCTGATGGTAAGGTTGGCCGTCCTAACTCAGCAAAGGTATCCACGTTCTTGCAGGAACCTATAATCCCGTTTTGTCGTCAACCATTGACTTGAATAACTTCGGGAAATCTGCTAACATAACGTTGAAATAGAATTAGGACTTACGCAGTTGAAGGCTCAAAGCCCCCGATAAGATCGGGATTCAAAGCAACTTGTAGTTCGGTGATTCATCACCGCACAATATGACTCACGACGCCCGATGAATCGGGCAACTACACCAAGGACTCCATCAGGAAGTTCGTAGGGAACAACTCTGGGACTCTCGGAACGGAGAATCGTTGTCCCCTACTGAAGTGCGTAAGTCCTGTAGAATAATTTTCTTCCCTGCATATAGTTTTTGTATGAATTGAAGCCGCCCTATACGAGGAAGGTTAAAATGAAAATTACCAACATTGAAGTGATTCCGATTTATCCGCGCCTTGCAAGACGTTACGACAATCGCAAGGTTGATTTATACGGCATAGATCATCGCACCGTGTTCAAAGTGGAGACAGATGCCGGGATAGTTGGCTACGGTGACCAGCGCGTTCGTCCCGGTGGACAGCCGGATCCGGCGATTGCAGCATCACTCATCGGGCGTAATCCGTTTGACTTTATCAACAACCATCTCCCCTACGGCTCCGCCTTGAATTGCGCCCTCTATGACGTGATGGGAAAATATCTTGAGGTGCCCGTCTATAAACTGATCGGACAGAAGGTGTGGGATGCTGTGCCGGTTGCAGCGTGGACTCGTCCGGCAGCACCGGAGACATTCCGCGACGAAATCAGTCGGGCAGCGGATCAAGGTTATACCATCTTCAAGATGCACACCTGCGATTACCACGACGTGATGGAGCAGACACGGCTTGCTGAAGAGGTCGCGCCAGAGGGTTTTAAGATTCATTACGACTTCAACGGTAACCGGAGTTTAGCGGCGGTTCTCCCTATCATTCAGGAATTGGAACGTAACCACCCGATTGTCGGTTATATCGAAGACCCACTTGTGAAGAACGATATAGATGGCTGGCGTCGGTTGCGTGAACAGACCCGTCTCCCGATTATCATGCACGGGACACCACTCGGAAACGTCCAAGAAATTATCCACAGCGTTGCAGACATCTATATGATTGGGGGTTCGATTGGCGATACTGTTGCGACCGGCTTCGCTTGCGGAAAAGCGAATATCCAGACCATACTTCAATTTGAGTCTGGCACACTTGGTAAAGCAATGGCACTGCATCTGGCGGCTGTCCTGCCCACACACACCGCTCACTCTATCAATCTAGACGATCAATATGAGGAGGACTACACTGCCGAACGGATTCCTGTCATCGAGGGATCATCGCCCGTCCCAGAAGGTCCGGGACTCGGATACGAGGTAGATGAGGACGCACTGGCACGTATCGCAGCGAATAAGCCGATAGAACCTCCCAAGCACGTTGGTGCGCTGCACATGCCGGGCGGGAATACGTTCTACGGTCACTCCTATGTCTCACCTACCAGAGTGACGGGACGTGAGGAGGGCACGATTCGGGGATTCAGGTCCGAGATATGGGAGGACGATGGTTCTGCGGAATTTACCCGTATCTATGAGCGGGTACAGCAGGAAGGAACGTTCCGTGCGGATTAACAAGGGGGCTTATAGGGCAAGTCAAGCCTTAAAAATTGAGGAAGGACGGAACGCCAATGACCGTATTTGATCAGGTGTTACAAGAAGTAGATGAACGATGTCGAGAACAGCATATACCGATGCTTGGCTCTGAAAAGGCAGAGTTTCTCGCAGACCTTGTTCAGAAAGCGGGACCGAACTTGATTGTTGAATGTGGCACCGCTATCGGTTATTCAGGACTCTGGATGGTCGCTGCACTCAAATCTGCGGGTAGGGGCAGATTAATCACCGTCGAAATTGATACAGGACGCGCCCACGAAGCACAGGAAAACTTTAGACGCGCCAACGTCAAAGATTTGATTGATTCGCGGGTTGGGGATGCAGCGGAGGTGCTGGAAACTATCCGTGAGCCGGTCGATTTCCTGCTGCTCGACAACAATTACAGCAATTATTTCCCCTGTTTTCGGGCAATTGAATCGCAGCTGATTGACGGGGCAACTGTTGTTACGGATAATGTGGGAATCGGGGCAGCGGGCATGGCGGACTATCTGAACCATGTCCGTTCCCATTATGAAAGTCGAATCCACTGGTTTGAAACAGATCTGCCTTGGGTCAAACGTGATGCCATGGAGGTGACTATCTACCGCAAATCCGACGAAACCATCGAATAGGCAACTTAACTAACACCCTTATCAGGAGGTTGTACTATGGGGAACCTACACGGACCCGTTTTGACTGACGACGAACTTGCAATGTTTCACGAACAGGGGTATGTGCGTTTGGGCAAAATTGCACCGGACGCAGAGATTGAGGCACTTTGTCAGCGAATTGACGATATTATGCTGGGGAAGATTCGCTACGACAATATGCTCATGCAGCTATGCCCGTCAGCCGGTCACCCAGAATTATCGAAGCAGACAAAAGAATTCAAGGGATCTACGCTGAAATATCGAAAGATTCAGGACCTTGATCAGGACCCACTGTTCCTGCCTTACATCCGACACCCACTGTTTCAGGACATCACACAGAAGATTATAGGTGAGGAGGTCTCTGCCTTTCGGACAATGTTTTTCAACAAGCCAGCAGAGCAGGGGGTTGTTATCAATTGGCATCAGGACGGTGCTGGCGGCTGGGGACTGAGCATTCGACCAAAGGTAACAATCTGGACTGCGCTGGATCCGACGAGTGTTGCCAACGGGTGTCTACAGATTATTCCGGGATCTCACAAAAGCCTCATCCCCGAAACAGGTGACCAACTATCTCCGGAGGAGCGAGCGATTCACGCACCGGACGAGAAACGAATCTATCTTGAGATGGAGATGGGCGAAGTTGTGCTGCTCCACAACTGGACGTTGCACCGCTCAGAGGTCAATACCACGAATCGTCCACGTCGGGGATTCAGTGTGTGTTACATTGATGCGGCAACCTGTCAGATCTCAACCGGACGCGGGTATCCGAAGGTTTTTCCGGAGTATGTGCCGGTAGAAAAAGTATAAAGTAGGGAACAACGATCGTTGTTCCCTACGCTTTGGATTTTTGTCCTAAAGGAGAGTTTTTGTGACCCCCGAAGAATTATATCACTACGATGTGAACGGGTATCTGTTGATCGAAGATGCCATTGAGCCGGGTTATCTTGCGTATCTAAACGAGCGTCTGGATATCTGGGAAGAGCGAGCGTTGCAAGATTTTCGCGCCCTGCCAAAATCGGCAAACCCTGAAGTCAGATATGACGACATTCTGAATCAGGAGTCGTCCTTGCTAGCCCTCGTTGTGAATCCAAAAGTGCTTCCCTATATTGATGAGATGGTGGATCGTCCCAGACTCAAGTCAACGTGGGTGACATTTAAGTGGAATGGGGGCAGGACGGTTTATCATTCTAACCATACTCCATCAGTAATGCACAACTTTTATCATTTTAATGACCGTATCCATCACAACCTCTTCCAAGTGTTTTATGCAATGCGCGACATCAATCCCGGCGAGGGTGGGTTGCAGGTCATTCCGGGCAGCCACAAAGCAAACTACCCATCGCCACCCGACGACGTATTGAAGGATATGTACATTGAAATTCCGATGAAGGCGGGTTCTGTTCTGCTTTTTACCCACGACATGCGTCACGGTTCGTTCAATACTATGGATAAAGTACGCCGGACAATCATCTTTACCTATTGCCCTGGGGTCATTGCAAATTCTTTTGGGGGCGATACGCTCTATCAACGTCTCTTTGAAGATGCACCGGAGGGAAGCTGGTTGAAGTACCTCCTTCGCACTCCGCACGGTTTCCTAGAGACCTACCCAAAGCCTGAAGGTATCCCTACAGCAACGATGAGGTAGATTAGCGGATATTTATGCGTCATCTCAGGTTTGGAGACTCTGCAGGGGTAAGTTGGCGTTATGTCATACAAATTGTGATTGTATCCCCTCGTTTTAGTCCGAGGACTTGTGCCGCATTGCCTTGGTTGATTGAGATTTCCAGCCGATTGAAGCTGCCGACAATTGCTAACACCTCACCGACTGCCGATTCAGCGTATGAGCGGTTGAGATGATCTATCTCCACACTTCCCGCATGAATAACAACACCGTTTCGTCCTTCCAGCGATTCCAAGATTTCGTGCGAAATGTCCGTGACCAAATTCCCGAAGGAATCGACCCAGATGATGTGCCCGATAACCGTTTTGTCCGTCACTTGAGGTTTTGGGATGGGGAGTTGAACGGGATGCGTAACCGGGTTTCCCAATTTACCAATTGGCACACCACATGAAAGATGTGCCGCAACGGGAGCGAAGATATCACGTCCATGAAAAGTGTTGCTCACCTGCGGCAGGAAGTAAGCAGAGTTCTCCACTGCTACGGCGTGGGCATGCTTCTCATTATGGAGGATATGGGTCAAAAGCCCGTTGTCCGGGCAGACGAAGTAGGCTGTTTCCGTTTGGCAGACGGCGGCTCGGCGCTCACTGCCCACCCCTGGATCTACGACTACCACATGGATAGTTCCGATTGGGAAATAGCGATATGCTGAATCAATAAGGAATGCAGCACCGTGAACATCCTGCGGCGGAATAGCGTGTGTGATGTCAACAATCCGAACTTGCGGATTGACATTCAAAATCACGCCTTTCATGACGCCGACATAGTGATCACTTGTCCCAAAATCGGTCATCAGTGTGATAATACGGGATGGTGCAAGATCCATTGTAAATTTCCTCGCAAAATTGACAGGTACGTTACACAGCACCGAAAGTCTACCAGAAAGAAAAGCCGTAAGCAAGACGAAATATTCGCTTGCACCGTCGCATACGCTGGGCTATAATACTGATAGCAGATCTTGGGAACTTGTGTCGAACCCTTACCAAAAAGACGAACGGAAAAATGATTGAAGACAGAGATTTAATGACAATTTCTGAAGCCAGCAAATGGGCAACAGACTATACTAAAAAAAATGTAACAACTTCCAATATCTCTTATCTTATCCAGTATGGAAGGATTCGGAAATATGATAACAATGGTTCCACAAGGGTTTCAAAACAGGAGTTGATTAAATACTATCATTCATATCTAGGAACGCGAGAGATCAACTGGAAGGCACAATTAGGTGAAGACATCAATTGGGGGTTGTCATTTGATTATCTGAAAGAAGCTGATACGACGAAACATGTCCATAGGCTCCACCCATATAAAGGCAAATTCATCCCTCAACTTGTTGAATACTTCTTAGATGGTCATACAGATGACTTCAAAAAAGATGTGTGTTTCAAACAAGATGACATTATTCTTGATCCATTTTGTGGTAGCGGTACAGCGTTGGTACAAGCTAACGAACTTGGAATGCACGCTATCGGCATTGATATTTCCGCGTTTAATACGCTCATCAGCAACATCAAAATAGAAAAACATAGTCTCGTTGATGTACAAAATGAAATTCATAATATCACAAACGCCTTGAAGCGGTTTATCGGCGAATCCAATGTTGCTCAATTTGAGGCACAACTCACTGCAGAACTTAACGAGTTTAATAATGAATATTTTCCGTCTCCTGATTTCAAATACCAAGTCAGACAGGGGCTGATCGATCAAGAGAAATACGGAAAAGAAAAAGAGGATGAATTCTCACTCAGATATTTTCAACTAATCAACCAATATGGAGTCAAGTTGTGGCAAAGAAAATCAGAGAATTTTCTCGATATATGGTACTTATCGCCTGTAAGAGAAGAGATCGATCTTGTCTTTGAGCACGTCAAACATATCCAAAATCGTGAAACACAGCGGGTGATTCAAATTATTTTGAGTCGAACGATCCGTACTTGCCGGGCAACGACTCATGCAGATTTGGCAACCTTAAAAGAACCTGTAACATCAGTCTATTACTGTGCCAAACATGGCAAGATGTGCAAGCCATTGTTTTCAACATTGAGTTGGTGGGAGCGATACTGTCAAGATACAATTCAACGCCTTATTCAGTTTGATAAATTGAGAACCGATACGTTTCAAACCTGTTTGACTGGAGATTCTCGGACAATTGATATTATAGAGGCATTAGAGGCAGATAATCCAGATTTTGCACAACTCGTGAAGGAGCAACAGATTAAAGGGCTTTTCTCTAGTCCACCCTACGTTGGATTAATTGATTATCACGAACAACACGCTTACGCCTATGATTTATTTGGATTTGATCGAAAAGATGAGCTAGAAATTGGACCGCTCTTCAAGGGCAAGGGAAAAGAAGCCAGAGATCAGTATATCAAAGGCATTTCAGAGGTACTTCGGAATTGTAAAAGATTCTTAGCCCAAGATTATGATATTTTTCTAGTGGCAAATGACAAGTTCAACATGTATCCAACGATTGCGGAGCGTTCGGATATGCGAATTGTCAATCAATATAAACGACCTGTTCTTAATAGAACAGAAAAAGGCAAAGGCGCGTACTCCGAAAGTATCTTCTATCTGAAGTCAAAATAGCGTACAGATCGGGATAAATATGCCGTTATCCAAGGAACAAATAACATCAGTCGAAGCAACAATCAGAGAGAGTTTAAGAAAAAAATTTCAAAATTACAAACGAGAGTCTAAAAACATGCCCTTTCACTATCGCTTGCTAGGGCAAGATAGAATGGCTCTCTATTCATTTATTCAGTCGTTGAATACAACATTTGGAATATCTATTTTTGAACCAGTCGCGGAGACATTAGCCAAAACCCGTTTCGTAAACGCACAATCACAATATGAGGTTGGCAACGAAATTAGCGAAGATGCCCAAAACGAAATTCAGCATATTATGAATAAACTAACAACAGGAGATACAGATCCTGATAAACGCGAAGAAATTCAGAGGATTGGGGCTGTGTGTCAAAAAGGCCAAATGAATAGATTGCAAACTGTAAGGGCTGATCTGTTGGTTGAAAACGATGAAGGTTCATTATTTCTTTTCGATCTGAAAACAGTCAAGCCAAACAAGGGCGACTTTGAGAAGTTTAAGAAAACATTGCTAGACTGGTGCGCAATCGCTTTAGCAAAGACCCCAGACCTCGATATTCATTCTCTCATTGCAATTCCTTACAATCCGTATGAACCCGGACCTTATAAACGCTGGACGGCAAAAGGGATGTTGGATTTAGGACAAGAACTAAAAGTTGCCGATGAATTTTGGGATTTCTTAGGCGGAGATGGTGCATATCAGGATTTATTAGATTGTTTTGAAAGAGTTGGCATTGAATTACGACCTGAAATAGATCTGTATTTTGAAAGATTTAGAAATTGATTCAAAATCGAAACAGGAGCGACAATGGAAAAATTTTTACCGATCGCAGACTCAACACTCCACTCCATCTACGAGAAAGTACAGGCGGATGAACGCCTTTCCTTTGAAGATGGGGTAAGGCTCTATGAAAGCCCGGATATCAACGGCGTTGGATATCTCGCCAACATCGTGCGCGAGCAACAGAACGGGAATTTAGCTTACTATAACTTCAATCAGCATATCGACTACTCGAATGTGTGTATCCTACATGCACGTTGCCATTTTTGTGCGTTTGCGCGGAAGGACATAAAGACCGACGGGGCATGGGAGATGAGCGTCGATGAATTTCTGGATAAGGCGATGTATTCGATTGACCATGGCTGCACGGAAATTCACAGCGTCGGCGGATTGCACCCAAAATTACCGTTTGAATACTACCTTGACATGCTTCGCGGACTTAAGGAGCGGATGCCGCAGGTTCATCTTAAATTTTTCACGGCTGTGGAGATTCACCACTTTTCTCGGATATTCAAAATGTCGGTTGAGGAGATCTTGATATCGTTACGCGAGGTAGGGCTAGATTCGCTGCCCGGCGGAGGTGCGGAGATCTTCGCGGAGGAGACGCGGGAAAAAATCTGTCCCGGCAAACTGAGTGCAGAGGGATGGCTTGAGGTGCATGAGATCGCACACCAACTCGGCATCCCAACGAATGCAACGATGCTCTATGGGCATCTCGAAACAAACGAAGATCGGGTGGACCACCTGATTCGCCTTCGCGAGCAGCAGGACAGATCGGGTGGTTTTGTTACCTTCATTCCGCTGGCGTTCCATCCCGAAAACACACGAATGGATTACCTACCGAGCACGTCCGGCTTGATCGATTTGCAAAATATAGCGGTGTCGCGTCTGTTGCTGGACAACTTTCCTCACATCAAAGTGTATTGGATTATGACCGGCCTGAAGACAGCACAGATTGCGTTAAGTTTTGGAGCGGATGACATCGACGGTACGGTAACGGAGGAGAAGATTACGCACATGGCGGGTGCTGACACACCGGAAGCCATCTCAGCAGAAGAAATTATCCAAGTAATCGAGGAAGCCGGTCGTACTTCCGTTGAACGCGACACGCTCTATAACGAAATTATCCGAGAAGGAAATCAATGGCACAGAAAAGCCGCGTGAAAGTTGGGGCGGTTTCGTTTCTCAACACGAAACCACTGATCTATCCGTTTTTGGAGGATCCGCAATTCCCCGGCAGCGAGGCAATCGAACTTAGCTTGGCAGTACCAAGCCGTTTGGCAACGGAACTAAAGGGCGGGGATCTTGATGTTGGATTGATTCCAATCATTGAATATTTCCGAGTAGACTGCGGATATAGAATCATACGGGACATTTCAATCTGTTCTCGTGGGCCGGTTTTGAGTATCCAACTGCTCAGTCGTGTACCGATTCCCGCCATCCGTAGCGTCGCGCTTGACACTAGTTCACGCTCGTCTCGTGCGCTGGTACAGATCGTGCTCGCCGAAAAATATAAGCTGCATCCTGAATTTCATTCCTGTTCCCCCACTATCGACCCACAAGAAGCAGGTGCGGATGCGGTGCTACTCATCGGGGATGCAGCGTTGAGACGACTCCGCACAACAGATTATGCCTTAGATCTCGGAGCGGAATGGAGTACATTGACGGGACTACCGTTTGTCTATGCTTGCTGGGTGGCACGGGGAGAGGTCAAGTTGGGACAAGTTCCTCAAACCCTTCTGAACGCCAAAGAATGTGGCATTGATAAAATCCCGGAGATTACACGAATCGAATCTCAAAGACTCGGTTTCCCGGAAAGCCTCTGTCGAGATTATCTCACCGAGCATATCTTCTATGAGCTCGGTGATTCGGAGATTGCTGGGCTGAAGAAGTTTTATGAACTTGCAGTGAAGTATGACCTTGCCCAACCAGATGTGACGCTGAGGTTTGTGTCAGTTACCCCACCCTGAAGGGATAGGGCTTGTTGCCCGTTCCCTGGGATTTATTGGGTTACGCGCTTCTGTCCCCACCTGAGCAGGGGTTTCGCGGGTGTTCGTTACCACCACACCTCCACGCAAGGCTACAGCAGCCTTTTTGATGTTGATTGCAGCGTTATGGTCACGGTCAATTACCAGTCCGCAATAGGGGCAATCGTGAGTCCGAACCGACAACTTCTTTGGTACAACTTCATTACAACTGGAGCATTTCTGACTGGTATGGTGAGGCTTTACCTTGGTAAACCGCTTGCCAGCATTTGCAGCTTTGCTTTGCAGTTTCAACCGAAAACTGCCCCACCCCGCGTCGGATATGCTCTTGGCGAGGTGATGGTTCTTGAGCATGTTCTTGATTTTCAGGTCTTCTACAGCCACTTCGTCGCAACGTTCAACAATGCGATGCGCCGCCTTAAACTGGAAGTCCTTGCGCTGATTAGCTATCCGTTCATGGGTACGGGCGATAATCTCGCGCTGTTTCGCCCGGCGTTTACTACGTTTCTTACGCCGAGACAGTATGCGTTGATGTTTGCCGAGTTTCTTTTCAGCTTTACGAAAATGGCGGGGGTTCGGGATACGTTCACCGTCAGAATCCACAATAAACGAGTTCAATCCGACATCAACGCCGAGCGTCGTCTCAACAGGGACTTCAACTGGGTCTGGAACTTCAACAACAATTGTGGCATACCAACCGGACGCCTTCTTAGAGATGGTCAACGTCTTAATTTTGCCGTCGGGTAACGAGCGGTGGTATCGAATCTTCAGGTGTCCGACTTTGGGGACAACCACACGGGCGTATTTCCTATGGACATTGCGGATCAGTCGCTTTGCCAAGTGGCTGAAAGTCATCGACCGATACCGTCCTTCGCCCTTGAAGCGCGGGAAGCCCGGTTCATCACCCGTTTTGACACGACGGAAGAATGCTTTGTATGCTTTATCCAAACGGCGTATGGCATCTTGAAGAACGTCACTGTGAAGGCCGGCAAATGCCCCAGATTCTTGCTTAAGGTCTGGCAAAGCGTTGGCTTGTGTCGTCCATTTAACTGTTAGCCCGGCGGCTTCGTAGGCTTCGATACGCCACGCAAGGGCTTGGTTGTAAACAGAGCGCAGTAATGCTAACCAGACGGTAAAGAGCTTTCGTTGTTTCGTTGTAGGATAGGCGCGATATTCATAAGTCTTTTTCATAGTATTGTCCTTGCCCTTCATATCCGTTTCAGTGGATGTGTGGGAGATCCTAGCGGGTGTTAGGGTTGAAACTCTTCCACGAAGGACAAGACAATTTTAACATACTCACAATATCTTTCAAGATATCTTTCAAGCAAAAAGGAAGGCGGGATTTCCTCCCACACACTAAAGGGTGGGGGCTCCATCCCGAAGAATTCTGATGAACTTCTGACCTTGAGAAAATATCATGTTGACGGATGATCAGAAAACACACTTTTTCCTGCTGGGTTTCGTTAAAATCCCCGCTGTCCTAACGGCTGAAGAGATTGCCGAGTTCTCTTGGCGATTTGACGCGATTATTGCTAACGGTAAAGATCAAGGGGATACGTCAGCACCCGGAGCGCGAATATTTCCAGAGGGACACCGCGTTATCCTCCCGTTGATTGAGGCAGATCCGTATTTCTACAACCTGCTAGACCATCCCAAACTGGCTAGCATCGCCGAAGATTTGCTTGGAGAGGACTGTATCTTTTTTGGCAGCTCCGATGGACAAATTCACAATGGGGATACAAACTGGCACCGCGATGGCAGTTGGCCCGAACCCGGAATTGAAGCCAAACTGACATTCTATCTGGATGATGTCGCGCCGGGCAAGGGGTGTCTAAGTTTCATCCCCGGCAGCCATCTCTGGCCCCTCCACTATACCGAGATTGAAAAGCAGATAGATGAGGGTGCGCTCGGGTATCCCATGCAGGAGTTCCCCGGACGCTACGAGTTACCAACCCAGAAGGGGGATGTGATCGCCTTTAACACACGGATTTGGCACTCATCTTGGGGCGGCGGTGCCAACCGTCGGCAGATGGCATGGATGATGAGAACAAAGCCACGGATGGCTTGGGAGATTGAACGCATTGTTACATTCAACAAGAGCTATGTGAAGATGTGGGCACCTGAGACTGGACGGCTCGTTTCTGATCGATTTTTCGAGACAGCGGGTCCGAATCGGATGAAGAAGATTCAACTATTGAAAGAATTGGGTTTGTGAACAATATGCTCGAAACAACACTCTTTGATTCAACCTACGAAAGCCGGAAACGTCCCCTTCTGAAGCAGGTATTAGAGGCGGTTCGTCCGATCTATTCCGCGAATGAACTCAAGGGCTTGCGCATTAACAGTGAAAGTCGAGATGTCCTCTCTCTGCGCTCTGGACGGGGATTTGTCAATCGGGATATTCTCGAAACGGTGCTCGGCAATCTCTTAGAATGCGTGGCACCCGGTTCCCACAACGCCCCACGCCCAGAAAATAGTAAAGATGAACTATCGGAAGCGATCGAAGAGGTCGCCGACCAGCTTTACGCAATGATTGCCCAATCCTTTTTGGCAGTCACCAACGAAAGAGAGTGGGAAAGTCGTGCGTTAAACACAACATTTGCGCTGCTCTGGGAGTTGCCTCGACTGAAACAGCGTGCCCTATGGAACCGTTTTGCCGCTCTAAGGGATCCGGCGGTGTGGGATGCTTATCTGCTCCACAGCGGGGTTTCCCGTGAAAAACTTGTTAAGTTGGACATCAGGGACAAGGTAGATGAAGCCATTCTAAAGCGGGATTTTCAACCCTATCGAAGTGTCCTAGACGCCCTCGATTTGGCGTTTGCTTTTGACTATCAGATGCAGTTGGTTGTAAGTACCTACCCCGGCTGGCGAGTGCTATTCTACCACGATGTTGGCTATCTCCTAACTCGGTCCGGTCCCGTTGAGGACAATCCCAATCTTTACCGAACCCCTGTACCGCTTTTGCCACGCGCAATTTCTGAACTCGGAGGCCGTTACTACCAAGCAGATCTCCACCCTGAAACACAGATCGGTGATGCCAATTTTTTGGAGCACCCCCACCGAGGCTTTACCACCGGACAAACCGGGGTTATCGGTTCTGGCTGCGTCATCTATCCGTGTACGCTTGGAGGTTTGAGCGTGAGAATCAAGCAGCGCCACCCGATTCTTGGGGACTTCGTGCAGATTGGCACGGACGCAAGTCTGCTGGGTCCGGTACGAGTCGGGGACCACTCCACCGTCGGTACAAATACAGAGATCTACGGTTTTGTTGAAATCGGCACCGGCTGTCATATCGGTTCTTCGGTGGTTATCGGGACCATCCGGAGCGAATCCATCAAACCGGGCGTGATTCGTCTGGGAAAAAATGTCTCGGTGGGTGACGGCACAATCATCGAAAACACTTCGGCGATAGACCTGATTATTCCGGATCAGTCAGAGATTCCTGCCCGCAGCCACGTCGCTAACGATGGCTTTGGACATCCCAGATACGTAGCATAGAAAGGAGGGATGCATGAAAAAGATACGACGCACATTAATCAGTACCTACGATAAAACTGACCTCATAAGTCTTGCCAAAACTCTTGTTCAACACGGTGTAGAGATCCTTTCCACGGGCGGCACCGCAAACACCCTCCGCGAATCGGGGATTGAGATTCGTGAGGTGTCCGATTACACCGGTTTTCCCGAAATGCTTGATGGGCGAGTAAAAACGCTTCACCCGAAGATTCACGGAGGCTTATTGGCAATTAGGGATAACCCCGACCATGTGGCTCAAGCGTCTGGCCAAGGAATTGAATTCATCGATCTCGTCGTTTCTAATCTCTATCCATTCGAGGCAACAATTGCTAAAGAAGGCGTAGAGCTGACCGAAGCAATTGAAAACATCGACATCGGCGGGCCGTCAATGATTCGATCAGCTGCGAAAAACTATCGCGATGTCGCTATCCTGACCGATCCACAACAGTATCCCGACATCATCGCAGAACTTGACGCAAACGACGGTAGCCTTTCGGAGGAAACCCGGTTTCAATTGGCTAAAGCGGCATTTGCGCGCACTGCTCATTACGACACAGCGATTTCGCATTACCTCGCCAATCTGGATGCCCCCGATGCGGACTTTCCAGACTTGCTCGACCTACGGTACGAGAGCACCCAAAGTCTCCGGTACGGTGAGAATCCCCATCAGCGCGCGGCGTTCTATCGCACTCATGCTTCACTAGAACCGTGTGCAGCTTGGGCAAAGCAACTGAGTGGCCAACCGCTTTCGTTCAATAACATCCTCGACTTGGAGGCAGCGATCGAAATCGTCAAGGACTTCTCCGAACCAACCTGCGTGATAATCAAGCACAACAACCCGTGTGGATTAGCGACTGCCAACACTTTGGAGGCAGCGTTCAACGATGCTCTCGATTGCGATCGAACCTCCGCTTTCGGCTCTGTCATCGGTTTGAACCAAAAAGTCTCCTTGAAAGTGGCAAACACCATTCGTGAGGCAGCAAACGCAGGAATCAAAGTCGATGCCATCATCGCTCCAAGCTATACCCCGAAAGCATTGCGAACCCTCTCCCGTGTAAAGCGTCGACCAATTCTCGAAACAGGTGAACTTCGGCAGGATGCTTCAATTAAGCAGATTCGGAACGTTGTCGGTGGAGTCCTTGTCCAAGACCGAGACCTCCATGAAATTACGCCCGATGACCTGAAGGTTGTCACGGAGCACCAACCCACAGATGAGGAAATTGAATCTCTCCTGTTTGCATGGAAGGCGTGTAAGCATGTCAAATCGAACTGCGTGCTGCTCGCCCAAGGTTCAAAGACAGTCGGAATTGGTGCTGGACAGATGAGCCGTGTTGATTCGTGCATCATCGCAGCACGAAAAGCAGGTGTCCGGGCGAAAGCGTCCGTTCTCGCTTCTGATGCTTACTTCCCATTCCCGGACGGTGTTGAAATCGCCGGTGAGGCGGGTGTGCGGGCAATTATTCAACCCGGCGGTTCGGTGGGCGACCCACCTGTAATTGAGACAGCAGATCGGTACGGCATGGCGATGCTCTTCACCGGCGTTCGGCATTTTCGGCATTAAGCGAGTATGTGAAAAGAGAATATCGCTAACCGTGATATAGGGAACGCGGATCTGCGTTCCCTACGGTAGAGATAATCCCAACACTGCGAGGGAGAACAGATGGAGACGATCCAACTTGTATCAGGTCATGAAATTCCTGTTCTGGGACTTGGGACATGGACGTTGCGTGACGAACAGTGCAAAACCGTTGTCAAGACAGCTCTTGAACTCGGCTATAACCATATTGACACCGCTTGGATGTATGCTAACCAAAGGGAGATTGGGGAGGCATTGCGGGAAATCGGCGCGGTTAGGGAGGAACTTTATATTACCTCTAAGATTTGGCACACCCACCTAAAGTACGATCAGGTGCACTCCCAGTTTGATGAATGCCTAGCGGATTTGCAAACCGATCATGTAGACTTATTGCTGGTTCACCATCCCGGCGATGGCACTGTACCGATGGAGGAAACCTTGTCCGCACTTAATGAGATACACGACGCGGGCAAGGCGAAAAGCATCGGTATTAGCAACTTTAGTATTGAACAGGTAGACCAGGCAAGGGCAATTTCTCAGGCTCCCATTACTACTAATCAGGTGGAGTACCACGCTCATAGTCAACACGAGGACCTATTGCAGCACTGTCATGCACTCCAGATTCCTCTGACCGCTCACCGTCCGCTAGCAGTTGGTAAAATCGTTGGCGATCCGGTCCTAGGAGGCATTGGTGGCAAGCATGGAAAAACAGCGGCACAGGTCGCCTTGCGCTGGCTGCTCCAGAAAGGCTTGATTGTCATCCCCAAAGCCAGCTCTGCCCCGCATTTGAGAGAAAATCTTGACCTGTTCGATTGGGAGCTAACACCTACAGAAATGGAAACGATTAACAACCTTTGAAAAGGCAGAAGTATAAGGACTTCTCGCCACTTTGACGTTGATTCAACAATAGGAGGAACTCCATGATCAGACCTACTGAAGCCCAAACAACACAATGGGAAGAAAAAGGTTATCTTGTCTTTGAAGATGCGATTCAGGGCAATGAGTTGAAACAGCTCCAAAACGTCTTTGATTATTGGGCAGAAGAATGCAAACCCGCATGGTTAGACCGCGTAGAGGCAGGCGAAGCGGCTGCGTCGTTTTACGACATCTCTGACCCTTTTGATAAGGATGAAATCTTCGTGGACCTAATCGATCATCCGAGCTATTACGGTAGTCTGATGGCATTTACGGACGACGATCTGATTTTGCTGGGACCACAGGTCCGCACCGTCCCACCGGGCCCCGTCTGCTATTCCGGTTGGCACCCCGATGTACCGCACAGTAATCCGCTGCATATCAAGGTCCAAGTTTACGTGAACGATGTCGAACCTAGGGCAGGCGAATTTGCTTTTGTGCCAGGGAGCCACAAACCCGACGCGGGACCCTACTCCAAAGCACATCAGCTAGAAGCGATGCCCGGCCATAAACGGTTTCCGGGGAAAGCAGGCACCGCCATCATGTTCAACTCGTACGGCTGGCACACCGCGATGGACAACCACACAGATACACCACGAAAGTCCCTCATCCTCATTTACGAAAAACGGACGCCGGACCGCGTAGATTCAAAACGGTTTGTCTCTATCGCCCACCTCTGCACGACGCCGGAACGGCGCAAACTTTTCGGTTTGGAGGAATGATGACGCGAATAGATTCCCACCTCCACGTTTTCGCTAAGGTTTCCCCTGAATTTCCGAGAGAACCGACTCCTGTTTGCCCAGCAGATCGGGAAGAGACCGCCGAAAAACTACTAGGCGAAATGGAAGCAAATGGCGTTGACCAAGCAATGCTAGTGCAGACCGGCGGCACTGAGATTAAACACCACGCCTATCTGTTACATTGTTTGAAAACGTATCCCGACCGTTTCCTCGGTATTGGACTAGTCCCGCCAGATCTCACCGAACCGGAAGATCACATGGACAGGCTAACGGACGGAACCGGGATTATCGGTTTTCGACTGTCTTCGATTGGTGGTCCGAGAGACCCATTTGCTCGGATCAACATCAAGGAAATCAAAACCTATCGTATCTGGAAACATGCTGCAGAAGAGGACTATGTTCTCTGGCTCTACCCACGCGCAGTTGATGCACACCTGCTTCCTTATCTGATGGAAGCCTTTCCGCAAGTCCGGGTTGTCCTGAACCACCTCGGTATCTGTCCCGGCAAAGGGAAGTTCTCTTGGGATGCGAAGGGACGTCCGCGGATTGAAGCGGCGGAATATAATCCCGCCTTTCATACAACTCACCGTCTCAACTGTTTTGAAAACGTGATGATGCACATATCAGGTGAATACGCTTTCAGCAATGAAGCGTATCCCTATCGGGATCTTGCCCGATGGCACCAACGAATCCTTGATCACTATGGCGCGAAGCGTCTGATGTGGGCGACCGATTTTCCGTGGATCTTGGAAGACCCCGGCTACGGCCAACTCACCGGCATCCTCAAAGAACTGTTACCGGATCTACGCGACGACGAACACAATGACATTATGGGTGAGAATGCGAAACGGTTTCTAAGATTTCCCGACCGTGCAGGATAGCGTGTCATTAGATTATGCAACCTTCCAACTCTCTCCAATGTGGTCGGGATTCAGAGATGCTCCCGAACCGTGCCTCCTGACGGGGCATCATCACTCCTTCATTATTTTTCCTACAAAGCATTAGGTCATGTATCCATGAGACAGCAAGCACAATCCGCAACACCGAATATTATTAAGGAAATGCAAGCCGGTAAGGTTCGTCCTGTGTATCTGCTGTGCGGCGAAGAACAGTTTCTGGTAGAGACCACTCTCAAGCAGATGCTTGAGAATCTTCTGTCACCTGAGACCCGCGATTTTAATCTGACTCACCTTGATGGCGCGGAGGCTTCTGTTCGCGAGATTCTCAGTACGGCGGAGGTTTACCCAATAATGGCAGATTGGCGCGTTGTTGTTGTGAGCGAAGCCACGGTGTTTAAGAGGCAGCAGGGTCCATCATCGCCGGAGATAATACAAAGTGCCGCTGAAGCCGTTGAAGAAGGAAATCCACGGAAGGCGATTGCACTGATGGTCAAGGTCTTGGGTGTTTCGGCACAGGATATTGCTGACGAGAATAGCGACTTCAGAGAGACAATCGGTGAGCTCATCAAGGAAAACGAAGCAGCCTTGAGTCCTGAAGGCCTCGAATTTCTCCGCAACTTACCACAAATTACCGCTCAAATTGATGACTTCCAACACATATCAAGTGCAGCTGATGATACTGAAATCCTAATCGAATGGCTAGACGGGGAGCTGCCCAAAACGAGTGTTCTGATCTTTACTGTCAAAGGCAACGTTGATGGACGAAGTCGGCTTGTCAAATTGATTGGTCGTGTCGGTAGGTACGCCTCGTTTGCCTCGCTAGAGCCCGGAAGGTCAGGTCAGCAAGATCGGGTCTACCAAGGTGTTTCCAGAAAACTCGAAACATTCGGGAAGAAGATTTCGCCCAGTGCCTTTAACCTCCTTCAGGGGCGAACAGGAAACGACATGCACTTGATTGCTGAAGCAATCGAAAAAATAATCGCTTTTGTTGGGGAGAAGACACGAGTCGACGAACGGGATATCGAAACAGTTATAGCCCAAAGTAGTTTTGAAAATATCTTCGCGCTTACCGACGCACTTGGAAAAAGATCTGTTTCGCAAGCGTTGTTCAGTCTCCACAGCGTTCTAGACAGCGGCGAACCACCGATTAAAGTCAACGCACTCATCGCCCGGCAAATTAGGCTCACACTCCAAGCGAAACTGCTTGCCGAACAAGGCGAACTAAAACCGACAGTGGATCGAATGAATTACCAAAGCTTCGCAGATACTGTCTTCAAACCGCTTGCCACAAAGATGTCCAATTCCCTTCCCACTGCAGCGCAAGTCAATCTTCTCAAGCAGAATCCTTATGCTGCTTATAAAGTCATCCAAGCGATTCCTTTTTTCAGCACGGAGGAGCTAGTCCACGGATTGGAGCAAACACTGGAGGCGGATGTACAACTCAAGAGCAGTCAATTAGATCCAGAATGTATCTTAGAGCAGCTAGTCTATGAACTTTGTACGAAACCAGATACAAGAAGATTAGCAAGAAACAAAATATGAGATGGGTAGGTTTGATATGCCCCCTAGCGCATAGCGAGCTGGTGCTTTCCTGCAGAGCGAAACTACTATAGTGAATTCTAAAAATAAGTAGACGCTTCTCCAGTAGACATTGTAGGAGAGCCGCCTTGTGGGAGAGAAACCTTCTAAGTCCGCCTGCAAAATCAGAGGTGTCCGTATAATCGGGGTTGAAAACCCCTCCCACAGTGTCCAAATAATTATGAAATTCACTATAAATACAATTGGGTTCTGCTTGAACTGCCCACATATTCCTGTCAACGTGCACTGAGTTTGCGCTAGGCACTTACTTTGAGAGTGGCAAAAATCTTATACCTCACTTGTAAGGAAATTGGTGAACCTGAATGATGATTGGATCGTATAACTCTAGCCCTTTAACACTGTAAATGGAGGCTTGAACATAATGGAAGTAATTTTCTTTGCAGGCTTATTTATTGTTGTAATTGTAGCTATTCAAACTATCGGTGACATAGTAAAAAGGAAGTATCAATTTGAAAACAGGACCGACGTTGGTCAGGAGGCACTCACACAAATCCAAGCAGATCTGAACGCGCTCCAAAAGAGTGTTGATGAAATGAAGGAATATCTCACAGATCTTTACATTCAGCAGCACGATGAAAAATTAAAGTAGTGGGATGAGCAATGCTATATAAGGGATACGTTTTTTGAATAACGTGGAGGGCTGAACATGGTAGAAGTTGTTGCAATTATCGCATGTACTATCGTTGTAATCGTAATCCTCACTTATATTAAGGACTTGCTTGAGGGCAAACGTAGGGCAAAAATCAAAGCGGTAGAAAAAGAATCTGCACGGATGCAGGTAGATATTGACGAACTCCAAACAGAATGCCGAAATCTCCGAAAAAAAGTTGGCGAACTGCAAGAACAGATCGCCGAACTCTATATTCAGCAGCACGACAAGCACTAAATTGGCAAGCAGTCGGAGTGACTGAAACCTCAACTACAAGGAGAAATTCATAGCCCCTGACCGAAATTTTCTATCAACCGAAAATAGTCTGAACGCCATCTTTAATTCTTGCATTTCTACTAGGAGCTAAGTATAATATAGGTGCAACTGTACAATGGATTCAAGAAAGCTTTACAAGTTGTGTGAAGGGCAAAACTGAGGCGTCTTCCCCGGATTTGCTGTCATTTTGTACTTCTATGCTTCTTTCAGCTTCATGAGACGTTTGCAGTTAGATATTCCGAAGTGAAAGGAGGTGCAAAAAGATGGCAACAGGCCGTGTCAAATGGTTTAGCAACCAAAAGGGTTACGGGTTCATCACCACCGATTCAGGGGAAGATGTGTTTATACATTATTCCGCCATTGAAGGGGCTGGCTTCAAATCTCTCGAGGAGGGAGAAGAGGTCGAGTTTGAAATGGTACAAGGACCCAAAGGTTATCAAGCAGAAAACGTTGTGAAACTTTAAGGTTAGCAAATCGAAACCGACTATATATTCGGTTATATAAATTAAAAAAGGCTCCCGAGTTTATGGGAGCCTTTTTTATTGATAGGGCTTACGCAGTTGAACGCTAAGGTTTTGTAGTTCAATGCTTCAGTGCCAATGCGGGGCAAGATGCCCCGCCTACGATGGGTGTAGATTCTGTCCATGCCCCAATACGCCCGATGAATCGGGCAACTACAATATGAGGTGCGTAAGTCCTGATCTTGTTAATCATGGCACATCACCTCCTTTCTGGTAGGATTGAGGTAATGCCCTAATTCATCATTCATATATCCTTCATAGTATACATCATATCCTCATCATAATCAATTAAAACCCTTCTAAAAGGGTATGAGCACAAAAAGAGCCTGGCGATGAATCTTGCCAGGCTCTTTTTTGTGCGCCGTCTTATCCTGTTAGCTCTAAATGTATGTCAAGGTCAGCAGATAGTCCAGTATCATCTGTAACTCTAAACGTCACATCGTATATTCCCTCTGGTGCAGCAGTGTTTATGCCTACTAACGTTACTACCTGTCGTGAACTTCTTATCGGATTACCACCAGCCCCCTCTATTGGAAATAGGTTGACACCAGGCCCTGCACCTCCACTGATTAAACTAACGTTCATCGGAAATCGACCTACGATATTGTTATGTCTACCCCTAGGTGGACGCTGATAACTTTCGCTAACTGAAACCCTATAATGATACCTGTTTCGCACATCACCAGTTCGCTGACTGCTAAGGGTATCACTAGTTCTATACCATCTGGGAGGGTCAGCTCCCTTTATTACATTGAATTGAACCCATGGGCTTTGTCTGATGTCAGGCATAATCTATATCCGATAAAAAAACCCATCTCTGAAAGTCCCTGTAGGTAGGGTAAACGATTCATCAGGGATTTCAATGAAGCTGAAATCAGCATCAAGATTAAGGTGAAATCTAAACACCCGCATCTTACGAGTATTAACTTCTAGGATATGAAACTTATTGCTATGGATAGCACCCTGACCACTATGTGCAATACAAAGCCCCCAAACACCACTTGGCAGATTGTAGGGACTGTAATCAGGGAATGCGATTCTATTATGATAGAGATCGTATTCATGCAGTCTATCAATCGAGCCACTACTTTCCACAAAATAACCGAGATACCCTGCTAAAGATACACCCTTCCAGCTACGAGAAAGTAATGGAACATTATCATCAGGAAATTCCTCTAAAATGGGCTCGTTATTCTGGTCGGAAAGAACAAGAAAAGATCGCAGTTGGTTTGATCGATTATCTAAGAAATACTCATGACCAGCAGCTGCAGTCCATTCGCCCGACGGCAATCTTAAAACTTTATCGGACACCTCTACTTTATTCTGAATATCAAAGAGTCTATAGGTAGAGGTGTCGAGCAGTGTGATATACCTATCAGATACGTAACCGAAAGCACCTCTCCAACTCCTTGAAGCCAGTTGAATCCGCCGAGAGATAATCTCAGTTCCATCCAGACTAAAGAGACGAAGTTGATTGGCAGAGTCATCCAGCAGATATATGCCATAAGTCTCGTGATTCGTTACATTAAATTGTGTCCATGGGCTTTGTCGGAGGTCTGCCATATCTAACCATTAAGAGCTGCTTGCGCTTCGGCTGCTGTCCGTTGATTCGCACGGATGCGAAGCCATCCCATTCTGTCCGCACTTACATCAATACCATCTGCTGAAAGTATTAGTGTGAGTTCATTGTCTACTTCGGCAACCCTTGCAGTTACTCCTGATAATTCAGAATGGAGGGCGTCGGTGCCCGTTGCATCACCAGCAAGTAACACTTCTATAAAATCACTCGGACGAAGTGGTGGGTCACCAATCTTAATATCATTAGCAATAGCGTGTTGAACTGTATGATTCTCATCCAACTGAATTATTGAAATTGGGCCTATTACTGCATCAACAGGTTGTCGTGTAGTAATAACAGTCCATGGGGTTCTTACAGCCACTTGATCCTGCACTATGGCAGTGAGTTGATAGTAAATATCTTGGATAAGTGGATTAGCGTAAGGGTTCACTGTCAGAGCAGAGGCGTCAACTTGAACTTACCCCCATCCTTTAGACAGCAAAAGCATAGATTTAAGGTGTAAAATCTGAGCAACACGTTCAGGGTTAAACGCCTGATATTATTGGAAATACACCTCGTGGGGTGTACGATAATTGAGCGATTGATGAAACCGCTGTTGATTGTAAAAGTTGAAATAGTCTCTCAATCGACGCCGAGCCGTGGTAAGGGAGTCATAGTCGTTGAGATAGACCTCCTCATACTTGACACTGCGCGAGAGCCTTTCAATGAAGATGTTGTCAAAATAGCTGCCTCTGCCGTCCCAACTGATGGCAACGTTAGCCGCCTGAAGCCTATCGGTAAACGCATCAGAAGTAAATTGACTGCCTTGGTCGGTGTTGAATATCAACGGTCTCGATTGGCTAAGTGCCCGCTCAAGAGCCGATAGACAAAAGTATACATCGAGTGAGTTTGAAAGTTCCCAAGACAACACATACCGGGAAAACCAATCCATAACTGCGACCAAATAAACAAACCCATTGCTCAAGCGAATGTAGGTTATATCCGTCGCCCAGACTTGGTTGGGTCTGATGATACTTAATCCCTTCAGTAGATAGGGATAGGTTTTGGACGGTTTGTCCATACCCGCGGACTTGGACTTAGGGTAAATGGCAGCCAATCCCATCTTTTGCATCAACCGAGCCACCCGCTTTCGATTGACAACATGACCTTCAGAACGCAACCACACAGTCAATCGAGGTACGCCGTAGAATGGTGTCTTTGTGTACTGCTGATCTATCAGCCGCATATAGAGTAGATTTTGTGGCGACTCACCTACGGGTCGGTAGTAGTATAAAGTGGACCCATTGTCGAGTCCAAAATATTGGAAAAATAAGTAAGATAATTGAGAGTCGCTGTGTACTCCTTTAGCTCCGATAAACCTCAGCCGGTGTCGCGTAATTGAGACTCTGGTGAGGTCGTTTGTGATTATAGAACCGGATGTAATGAGTTAATCCATCAAACAAGGCTTTTGCCGTTGGGTAGAGTTTCTGATAGACATCTTCATACTTGACGCTTCGCCAAAACCGCTCAATGTAAATGTTGTCAATGGCTCTGCCGACGCTGTTGATACTCATAGCACTGCCAGCGGCTTCGACCGTCTCGGTGAACGCATTGGCAGTAAACTGGACACCTTGGTCGGTATTGAAGATGGTAGGGGTTGCTTTGCATAATGCGTGATGCAAGGCGTCGAGACAGAACGGTCCCCCTAGACTATTGGATAACTTCCAAGTGATGACGTAACGACTATACCCGTCGAGTATCGCCACCAGATACATAAACCCTTTATCCATCGGGATATAGGTAATATCAGCCGACCAGACCTCATTGGCAGCGGTCACCTCATAGTCCCGTAATAGGTATGGGTAAATCCGATGCTCACTGTTGATGGTTGAGCGTTTGGGTTTGGGATAAATCGCTTCTATGCCCATCAAATGCATTAGCCGCTGGATGCGTTTGCGATTCACATGGTAGCCACGGTGCTTAAGATGGTGTGTCATTCGACGACTCCCATAGAACGGTGTTTGCATATACTGCTGATCTATCTGCCGCATCAGATGCAGATTATCTGCTGACTCTGTAGCCGGTTGATAGTAGAGCGTTGACCGAGAAAAACCAAGCAACTCACACTGACGACGGATACTCAATTGGGGGTGGTCGGGTTCAACGAGTGACCGTCTCTGGTGTACTGTTTGAGGCAGCTTTTTTTTTCAACCAGTCCAGTTCCATATTCAACCGACCAATTTGCTCATACAGACTGGACTCTCTGTCATTTTGCTCACGCTGTCCCTTGGTGGGAGTGGTCGCGAAAATATCGCTACCCTGTTCAAGCAACTGTTTCTTCCATTGGCTGATTTGACTCGGGTGCAACTGGTGCTCACTTGCCAATTGGTTGATAGTTTTATCTGACTGGATGGCTTCAACGGCAATAGTAAACTTGAATCTCGCAGTATGACGAATCCGTTTGGTTGACATTTTCAATCCTCCATTTATACGGGTGAGTTAGACCAAATTTCTTACTTAACTCCTGGCCCGAATATTGGGGACCATTATAGTACGAGGCTCTTGACAAGCCCAGCAATTCACATTGTCTCACAACCGACGGTGAACCGCACCCCTGTTCAATAAGTTGTCGCTTCTGTTCAATGGAGCCGTTGCGTTTTTTTTCAAGCCAGTCCAGTTCCACCTTCAACTGTCCGATTTGGCGATACAGTTCATCAACTAATTGGTCGGTGTCGGACGTTGCTTTTGAGGTTCCGGTTGTAAACAGTTGAGGCAATTGTTCAAGAACCTGCTTTTTCCATTGGCTCACTTGATTCGGGTGAACCCCATATTCACTGGCAATTTGAGCGACGGTTTGTTGGTTTTTTATCGCCTCAATTGCCACTTGTGCTTTGAATCGGCTATCGTACCGTTTTCTGCGAGACATGGGAGAAAAACTCCTTTCTGTTTTTCGCGTTTCTGACCCATATTGTCGCACAGATGATGAACGATTGACCAGTCGAAAGTTCACCTTAATCAACTGTCTAGTTTTTGGGGGTAATTACAACTATTACGTTTGGCCCACTAATTTCTGATGTGATACCAGATAGGTCGGTTATATCAATCGGCTCGCCCGCGATATTCTTTGCCAATGCTACTGTGAGTTCAGCAGCTGGTGAACCTTGTGTGAAAAAAGAGGCATACGGAAACTCTAATCGTTGACCGATATAGAGGGTTTTCTCAGGCACTTCACCAAAGGTGGGAGCTACCATATTGAGGACGTTGAATTGAGACCATGCACTACTTCTTCGGTTTGGCATAATATTCTCCTTTGACATACTCCCACACCCTGAAGGGTGGGGATTCTTACCCGTCAAGGAGTCGAATTGTGGTATCAACACAGAAAGCGAGGGCGAACCCCGTCTTACTTCTGCTACTCCAGTGGACGATGCCCCGCCCACTCCCTCTTGCGAGGGACACTGGTAAAACGGACACGCCACACAACACGCTCCCGTCGGAGGGTGTGAAATTGGTGGGGGATTTGACCCCTCCTCACCGACTTTGGTGGAACACCCGTTTCTGAAACAGATTTTAACACTTTTAGCAGAGAAAAAGTGCTTTTACGAGGCTTGACTGACTACATCCCCTCCCTAAATGGAAGGGGTCTTGTCAGCAAGATAGATAAGATTTGGTAATATGGATCAATTATATCATGGTTAGACAGTGAAGCGAAGGGAATAAAAAAAGCCTGGCGTGAATCGTGCCAGGCTTTTTTCTTGCTTCTCACAATGAAGTATGTTACCCTCGATATGTTAATGTGAGGAGATTATTAACTTCTGTTTCAATACAGAATAATTTATACATCTTTGGGGAGACGTATATAATTAGCACGTTAATCACCTCCTTTTCGAGGACGGCGTTGAGGACTGTATTTCTCAACGCCGTTTTTGCTGCTATAAGTGGTAGAGGCTTAGGCTTATGCCTCTACCACACTTTGGTGGCAGTCAAACGCAAGGAGGCTCGACACTCCATCTGCATTGAACGCCTGACTGCCCTATAAGTTACTTCAAGATAACGAGCCGCTTTGTCTGCGAGAAGTCGTCGGCTGTCATGGTGTAGAAATAAACACCAGATGCCACGACCACTCCGTTATTGTCTGTGCCGTCCCAATGGACGGCTTTGGCTTGATTAACGTAATTGCCTTTGGGTTTATGCCCTACCTCTAATGTCCTGACCAATCCCCCGATTGAATCATAGATACTAATATTCACATCAGCATGGGATGCGAGCCGATAGGGTATCCATGTTTCGGGGTTAAATGGGTTTGGGTAATTCCCAATCAATTCCGTTACAGAGGGAATGTCTCCATCTTCCAGAGCAGGAGGCATTTTTTCTGATGTGAGTTGTGATAAATCCACTGCAGAGGGAGCTGGCAGAGGGACATCTCCAGAGTCATAAGTATGCCAAATCCCCCATTGGTCATCACACATTAAATCTTCTTTTTTGTGCTCACCATACTCTATGTCATAATACATAGTATCAGGTATGTATTCAACGTGCTGATCCATGTGGCTTAGTCCTAAAGCATGACCAAACTCATGGGTGAGTGAGTTTGCAACGCAGAGGTCATTAGGGCCTGCCAGATGGTGAGGTTGGACACGTAGGACGGCAATCGAGTTAATGTTAATATCACACTCATAAATCTCATGAACATCACCGAATTCATACCACCATGTTATGAGCTTGGGCTGCAATATCGCTTGGCAGATGTAGAATCCCAATAACGTTATTCAAATCAGAGTAATCTGATGGGGCATTTGTATTGCCGAGGTCATTAAAGTCAAAGGAGGTAGATACTCCTTTATACGAGGAATTGTTCCATTGGGATTTAGCAATGGCAATATCTCCACCATACCAATATCGGACAGTGTTTTGGACACGAAAATCCATTTCAGTGTTATACCATCGGTGAACTGGATCTTTTATCATGTGCTCTTCAAGATTTTTTCCATATTCCGTAGGGGTATGCATCCAGCATTGCCCATACACGTTATTAGATAAGAAAACACAGCTCCAAACAGCGATGAGTGTTAAGCACAGCCTAAAGTTTAGGGTCGGGTTCTGCAGTGTTCTACTGTTCATCTTGTGCCTCCTGTTCTTTGACCTTCTCCTCAATTTTCGTTAATTCCGATTTCAACATCGAAATAAAGTTAGGAGACTCTATTTGCAGTGACCGATTTTCTGGCTTATAAATATCCTTAATGGGACGAATCATCTCTTCCAGAACAGCGACATCCTCCGGAGCCTTTATCGCCATATTGATGAGTCGAAACGCCAAATCTACTGGGATATTCAAAACATATTTTTCACTATAAAACCCTAGACGAAAACTTACCACCTTTACTTCATTTCCATCCTGTTGATGAGTTTTAACGGTTGGATATGGGGGATACACCGATGGATACAATGCATCATAAAACGATGACCACCTATCATCAATGCGCTTGACGATAAAGAGTATTACTTCAGCATCAAGTTTGAATGTAGGTGTAGTTGAGACATTGGAGCCAAATACTCTTCCATTTAACGGGTGAATTCCCTTTCCACCTTCAAGTCGGAATCTAACCGTATTTTCATCAATGTTGGGTTTGCCTTTGAGTGTTTTGGATACACCAATAGTGACATCAGTATAAACACGAGCTATCTCTAAATCAGGTTGGACATATCGAATATCTGATACTTTGCCCGCGACGATTAGGACAGCCTTTTCAGTCTGGCTAACAAGTCTGTTATCACCAGCTACAAAAGCACACAAGCCTGGCTCGGTGAATAGTGTTAGACACACAAACAAACTGATTAGCAGGGTTAAGGTTACAAAACATCTGGCGTTCATGATGAACCTCCTTTGTTATAGTTAGGACTTACGCAATTTGTGAAATTATGGCATAATATGACTTATGACAACCTTAACTGCAAACCCTTCTGACCTTCAATTGGATTATTGCCAATTCTTATTGGCAAGCCACACCAATTATACACAGACTTACTTCGCTGAACATACCCAAAAGTGGAGTCATGACCAAATCAACCGCTATCTGAGAAACGAGACTATTTCCCCAAGACAAGTCTGGGAAAATGTCAAAGATGACATCCACTTTTCCAAAAACGGGTATCTATTATTTGATGATACCGTCGTTGACAAGAGCTATTCGTCCAAAATTGAACCCGCTTGACGGCAATACAGTGGCAATGCCGGGCGCGTCATCGAAGGCATCGGCATTGTCACGATGGTGTATGTCAATCCGGATAGTGATGCTTACTGGATTGTCGATTACCGTATCTATGACCCTGACCGAGATGGCAAAAGTAAAATTGACCATCTACTTGAGATGTTGGACAATGCCACTTTTGCTAAAGACCTGCCCTTTAGAACCGTTTTGGCAGATAGTTGGTATGCTTCCCGTCAAGTGATGCGTTACATTGAACAGCTTGGAAAGATTTACTATTGCCCACTCAGGAGTAATCGGCTTGTTGACGATTCAGAGGGTAAACACTCGCACCAAAACGTATCTCAACTCCACTTCAACCAAAAAGAACAAAGCCATGGGAAGTGGGTGCATCTAAAGAACTTCCCCAAAGGGCATAGCGTGAAATTGTTTCGGCTTGTGCTTGGTATCGAGCGCACGGAATATGTCGTGACCAACGACTTAACTCAAGATTCGGCGAGTGAAACTCAAAACCACTGTTCCATTCGTTGGAAGATTGAGCAATTTCATCGGCAGATTAAACAGACAACAGGTCTTGAAAGGTGCCAATGTCGTAAGCAACCGGCGGTCAGAAATCATATCGGGTGTGCGATGTTAGTCTGGGTTCAACTCAATCGGGTTGCCCGTCAGACGGGGCAGACTATTTACCAACTTAAGCAGTCACTGCTTGACGATTATCTGTCTCAGCAACTGATTTCACCTGCTATTTCTATGACTCTTGCGTAAGTCCTAATTGATACCGATTTCAGGTATTTTATGTTTCACGCACTCAACTCAAGCATCCGCTCAATTGGCGTTCTTGCCCGTTCGATGACCTCTGGCATGAGTGTAACTTCGTGCGGACTCAAATCGTCGCCTTTATCAAGTGCCTGTAGGACATCAAGCACTTTATCAAGGGTGACCTTCGCCATGTGGGAACACCGTACAGAGCATGCGGTCGCAAATTGTACGGTTGGGAATTCCTGCGCCAAGTTGGAGGTCAGTTCACACTCCGAAGCAACAAAAGCGCGTTCCAATCGATTTTCCTCTACCCTCTTGGCAATGTCCTTCCCTATCTGGCTGGTACTGCCGTAAAAATCGGCTTCCTGAAGCACTTCAGGACGACATTCCCAGTGTGCATAAAGTATTCTCATGGGATGCCCTTTAGGGATGTCAAACGAATCGCGTATTGCTAAAAGGTCTGAAAGCAGGAACTTTTCATGTACTTCACATACTGCCCCTTTCTCTTGGTTTCCTTTACCGGGGTAGAGAACCGTCTTTGTTCCCCTAAGCTCCTCCTCTAAATTCTCCGCAAAGTAAATGTCAGGAACAAAAAGTATCTCGTCCCCCGGCATTTCCCGTGCTATTTGGGCAGCATTTGCGGAGGTGCAACAGATGTCCGATTCCGCCTTCGCGTCGGCGTAGCTATTGATATAAATCATGACAGGGACCCCCGGATACAGTGCCTTCAACTTCCTTACCTCTTCAGCCCCGAAATTATCTGCCAAAGAGCAGCCTGCTGTCTTATCCGCGGCGAGAACCGTTTTTGAAGGATTGAGGATTTTCGCAGTTTCTGCCATGAACGGCACACCATTAAAGAGGATGTATGGCGCCTCGGTTTTTGCGGCGTGCATGCTTAACCCAAGCGAATCACCCTGCTCATTTTTTGTTGATAAACCGAATACAAGGGGCTCCATGTAATTATGGCCGAGCATCACCACATTGTGTTTTTTCTTTAGTTTCAATATCTGATACACTGTTTTTGCGTGAGCTTCTATGTCGATTGGCGTTAAGCTAGGATGGTTCCTTTTATAAAGCTCTTTCTTCACACTTTCAACACTCAGCGCTGATTTATCTATATTGTCTTGGGATACTGTTGGTTGGGAATTCATTTCTTCTCACCCCTGAATCTATCGGAGTTTCTTTGGCCTCGAATTTCTGATTTGGATTTCCTAAGTTCTGAAAACCTTCTGGGCATACAGTCAAAAATGGGAGAAATCTTTGTTGTTTGTTGGATTACCCTAGAGTTTACAACGATTAGAAATCTTTGTCAAGTATGATTACGCTGAATCGTCAAAAAAAATATTGCGGAAGCAGATTAATATGACCGAATCATTACGCGGATTCGTCATCCAAAATTGAGACTGTCCCTCGACCACCGTCAACGCGCAGACGTTGACCGGATTGGATTCGTTGTGTTGCGGCTGCAACATTGACTACCGCCGGAATACCATATTCTCGTGCAACGATAGCACCATGCGACAGCATACCACCATACTCCATCACCAATGCAGCAGCGTGAAGAAAGAGCGGCGTCCATCCCGGGTCTGTTGACGGGCAGACCAAGATATAATTTTTGCCGGCAATCTGTGCATCGGCTGCATCTCGGAGGACATGCGCCTCGCCGGTAGCAACGCCAACCGACACCCCAACTCCTTGAATCTCATCTTTTGCTTCAATCGCTTGAGGTTCACCAACACGGTTAAGGATATCGCTGTAGATGACATCCGGTAGTTCAATCTTTAATAATCGTGATCGGGTTGTTTTGCGTTCCTCAATCACCGGTTGGAGGTCTTCTCCTTCGATGAGTTGATCTAACTCATCAGGCACAAGATAGAAGATACCACCGTCAAGTTGATAGCGTCGATCGAGTTCTAGCAAGGCTTTTCGGATTAATTCGTAGCCGAGCATCAGATAGAACTTCGCGGTCTCCCGGAACGGCATGTACCGTTGTGTGAGGTTAAGAACTTTATTGATCTGTTTCCGAAGCGCGGCCGCTTTACCTACCGGTAACCGTGCCAATCTCCTTTTTGCTTTTTCCCGATTTGTCCTTTGGGCTTGAAGATGTCTCGTCGGATTGGCATCGGGATTGGTGTGGAACGATGCGATAATCTGTTCAACGTAGGAAGGGTCCTCGCGCCAGCGGGGCTGCGCCAACTCAAATTCACCGACCGACCGATGCCCGTGTTTTTCTAAAAAATCTTCGAGCGTAAGTTCGCCCTGTGCGACCTCCCACATTTTCAGATTGGCATCAACGGTTAGATCCCCTTCCAACCCTGTGATTAACAGTCTAGCGAGATCTCTTGCCTCCTCCTCACTAAAACACTTTTGCAGGGTGATTTCCAACTGTTGATAAGAAAAACTCGCAAACACCGTCGCCTTGAGCGCATCTTTAGCAAATTCGTTGAGTGTTTTCTCGCGCCATTCGTGGAATTTATCAATCACCTGTTGATCTGACAGTTCTTCGAGTGAAACTTGTCTTTGAGTCTGAACATACTGTTCAAACGTTGGAAAAATTTTTTCGGAGAGACTTCTGTCCAGATTTTTACGAATTTTGCTATGTTTAAATTCAGCAGTAATTGCCTTAACGATATAGTAAGGAAACCTGCTCCAAAACAGAACGTTACTGCGCTTGATGTTCGGGGTCGGCTGTGGATAGATGGCTTTGTGTGGGTCACGCTTGAGTTGCTGAAAATCGTGTTCAAACAGAAACCCATGGAAATTAAATTCTACTTCTCGACTCAAGTTGAAGTAGAGGCGTCCGCAGATTAGATCTACCACTCCCTCCTCATCAAACCTGCGGCTAGGAAGGAACCCCAACTCACGGCAGGTCAGCCCAAATCCGCCTCGACCTGACATAAATTCCTGCATGATTGCCCATGTCATGGGGAGAGGCGCGGGTAGGACTTCGGAGAGATTGTATCGACTCCACACCGTTCCACCTTCATCGGCTTTTTTCTGGAGGACTTCAATTTCCTGACGGCGTAGCTGCTCAATCTCCGCTGCGTCTGTGAGCGTTGTAATAGGGCGTGCCTGCAGCACATAGAATTGTCCTTCAGCGTGTGCCCATTCGGCGTCTTGGGGCGCACCATAGAACGCGTCCACCTGCATACCAAGCTTGCCGAGTTCAGCAACCTGTCCACGTTGTAGACTTGGAATCTCTCGCTGCCCAATTGGGACTGGTTGTACTCCCTCGCGTGCGATCATTTTCCGCTTGCTTACTACAGTCTCGCGGATGAGATTTCCGGTTTCTCGTGAAATCACAAAATGATCGGGGGTAATTTCTCCGGAAACAACGGACTCACCCAAGCCCCAGTTTGACTCGATGACGAGTTCATCCCCTCCTGTAGGGTTGCGGGTAAACATAACGCCGGAGACCTCAGCGTCGACCATCGTCTGTACGACAACAGCCATTGCCAACTGTGCGTCCCCAATTCCGTGTTCACGACGATAGGCAACTGCACGGTCTGACCATAGCGACGCCCAGCACGCCTTAATCTTCTCCAAAAGTTCAGAGGTCCCGGATACATTTAGAAATGTATCCTGTTGTCCGGCAAAACTGGCATCAGGGAGATCTTCTGCGGTGGCAGACGAGCGCACCGCAACCGAATCTGCTCCTAATTGGTTGTAAGCCGTTAAGATCTCCGATTGAAGTAACTCTGGCAGTGCAGCGGCTTGGACAGCTTCGCTATTCTGCGTATCAACCGTTCCGACGGTAGTACGATAAGCGTCAGCTGTAACACAGAAGCCGGGCGGCACAAGAAACCCCGCTGCCGTCAACTTGCCAAGATTCAACCCTTTTCCACCGACAAGCGGGAGATCTGAGTCATCAATTTCTGCGAAGTGTTTGATCCATGTCATAGGTGTCAGTTACCGCGCCCTAAAGGACGGGGCTTGTTTGTCCGCCCAATGGGTCTTACCGAGTTCCGCGCTTCTGTCCCCTGACGGGGGGTTTCGGGGTCGTTGACTACCGACACACCTCCACGCAAGGCTACAGCAGCCTTTTTAATGTTTATCGCAGCGTTATAATCTCTATCCAATACTAACCTACAGTGTCGACAGTCATGGACACGCTCTGATAACGATTTCGGTACAACTGAATCACAACCTGAGCATTTCTGACTGGTGTGCTTGGGGTCAACTTGCGTCAACGTCAAGCCAGCGTTTGCAGCTTTGCTTTGAAGTCTTAATCGAAAGTTACCCCAGCCAGCGTCGGATATGCTCTTAGATAGGTGCTTATTCTTTACCATGTTCTTGATTTTGAGGTCTTCTACAGCGACTTCTTCGCATTGGGAGAACAACCAATGAGCGGTCTTACCATGAAAATCACGGCGTTGATTGCCGATATGTTCATGTATCTTGGCAACATGCGATCGTTGTTTCTCATAGCGGACACTGCCTTTTTCACGACGGGACAATATCCGTTGCGCTTTACCAAGGTCCTTTTCTGACCGGTGGAAGTGTCGAGGGTTATCGACTTTATCACCATCTGAGGTGGTTAAAAACGACAAAAGCCCAACGTCAATACCTATTGTGGTTTCAACGGGAATCTCAACAGGATCTGCAATCTCAACGACTATGCACATATACCACCCGCTCGCTTTGCGCCGTACCGTCAACGTCTTAATTCTTCCGTCGGGCAACGGCCGGTGGTAATGGATTTTAACATGACCAATTTTCGGCACGACGACTCGCGCTGTCCGCTTACCAATAGCGCATACCAGCTGTTTCGCCAAGTGCCTAAACGTCATTGACCGATACCGACCGGCACCTTTGAAGCGGGGAAAGCCGGGTTTGTCGCCCTTCTTCCCACGGCGAAAAAACGCTTGGTAGGCTTTGTCTAATCGGTCAATCGTATCCTGCAAAACGTCAATATGAAGCGAGGCGACTCTGTCTGATTCTTGGCGAAAGGACGTTAACGCTTTTTCTTGCGTTGATTTCTTAACGGGCTGACCGGTCCGTTCGTAGGTCTCCTTACGCCATGCAAGGGCTTGATTATACAAGTTGCGAAGGATTTCAAGCCATGCGACCAGTTTATTGCCTTGCTTGACTGTTGGATAGGCTCTGTATTCATAAGTCTTTTTCATAATCAATGCTTTGAATCAATCAAGAAAGGACGCGCAGTTTCCTACCCGCCCTAAAGGACGGGTAGGAAACTGCTAAGAATTTGGTGAAACGTAATGCGTAATGGGAAAACAAGAACCACGAACTTCAATACACTGCTTGATTCTCGTGTTCTGAGAACGCTTACAATGTTTAATTCTGCTGCTCTGGAAATGGAGCGCGGATATCGTAACGCCCTTCTACAAATACAGGCAACATGCCGCCTTCAACCATCAAATCTAGTGGATTGGGACGCGTAGTTAGTGGAAACTTGACGACATCCTTAATCCGCAGAGACTCGTAAATCGCCATCAGAATTGCCATAGTGGTAGCGGCGTGTCTCCCTGCGTTACGATGTTCTTCAATCTCTCCATCAAGCCACGCAATCATTTCTTCAAACTGAGTTGGTTCACTTTGACGCGGCGTGATGGTCTGCCAACCAGCGACCTTGCTATTGAGCAGCTCAATTGTTCCATCTGCGCCCCGCCGGAGTTGACCATCGCTCCCGTAAACAGCATCGCCACGCAGTCCAGGATCGGGGAGATCGCTCTCATAAATTCCGCGGATGCCGCCTTCAAAGCAGATTTCGCCCATGCAAACGTCTTCACAACGCACCCGCCGTTCCCACTTATCTGTCCGACGCGAGACCTGTCCAATTAACCACAACGGTTCCGGATCACCGAGGATGTAACGCATCTCATCAATTTCGTGCGTACCTCGATTAAGCAAGCCATATCCATCGCGACGCAACATCGCCTGTGGTTCACCGATCGCGCCTTCCTGAATGAGCCGCCGTGCCTCGCAATTCTGGGGCATAAAGCGCCGTTGATGCCCGATGACAAGTTTGGTCCCGCTTTTGTCACAAGCGTTCATCATGTCCTGCGCTTCACCATAAGAGGCACTCATCGGTTTTTCACCGATAATCCCTGATACCCCTGCCTCGGCAGCGATCAGTGTGAGTTCTGCACGGACACTCTGCCATGTTGTAATGCTTACAATGTCCAGTGTCTCTTTTTCAAACATTTCATGGACATCAGCATAATGCGTTGGCAGTGAAAGTTCCCCCGCTAGCTTAGCAGCAGCATCTGCATTCATATCCGCCGCGGTCACAACTTCAGCGCGACCGGTGGTGGGCCAAGCATTGGCGTGAGATCTTCCCATCCCGCCGCAACCAATAATTCCGACTCTGTATGTTTTAGCCATAAATTTTATCTCCTTAAAAATCCGGGGCAGATTGCATTCAATGCTTCAAGTTTGAAGAGTCGAGACTCAAGTAATAGTGCCTATTATATCAAATTCCAAGAGGTTAATCAATCGGAAATCTGTTATCTACACTGCAATATCTTCTGAATAGCGAAAGTACCTACCAACCTCGTTTAATGTCCGCCCAGGTTGTAGCAAGTTTGCCTGATGCGGAAACGGCGAATAAAATATTCCCTATCCCTGTCTTGAGTTGTATAATCTCAGTCCCATCTAAGGCAGTGTTGAATATGATCAATTCGTCGATCACGCTTTCACTGAAAGAGTCAAATCTTTCCGGAATCAGTGCGCCAATATGCAGATTTCTCTTGGATTCTGGAAACAAAGCTATTCTCTTTTCGCCATCCCGGAGCGCGATCTCCCGCAAGAAACCATCAATATACATCGCAGGGTCGGCCTCATCATCTTTGGCAACAGCGACATAATGATGCCACTGATCATCAGGGATACCTTCCACTCCTCGGAACCCACCTCTAAAAAAGAAAAAGAACATATTCTTGAGGATCTTGTGAAGTGCGATCCCATAATTCGCCTGCCCCTGCTGACCAAACCCCCAGTTTCCACCCTTTTCCATAATATAAAAAGGTGCTTCAGCAATATCGTTTGCATCCTGCCGGAGCGGTCTTTTTACCCAGACGGAAATGGTGATGACATCATTGATCTGTAACTTCCTATGGTGCGGCACCTCCAGATACTTGCCCTTCCCAAAGGCAAATGCGTTGCCGAATTTTCCCTCCACCAACTCTGGACTATTCACCACCTTCGCATGATGCAGGTTACCAGACAGATCTTTCGTTATCTCTTTCTCAACCTCGTCAAAAAACCACATTGCAACGATATCTTCGGGCTGAATTCGGGCATGACTTACGGGCGTTAACATCAAACTCGTTATCGTTAGAATGACGCTTACGCCCAATCTTGTTACGACACTGTCCACTTTTATGCGCACCTATCTTAGTCGGACTCTTTCCTTACAATGCACTTACCTGTAGCTTCCAATTTTAAATCCTCAGCAAGATTTCCTTGGTTAATGGCAACCTCAAAAACCCCACCACTCCCAAACAACCCAGCACCAGAACCGACCGGCACATCCCCATAAGCTTTGACATATTTGCAGAGGACTTTCTTCCGGTTGCTAAACTCGATCTCAATAGTTTTGCCGCCTTGTATCCCCAATGCCTCGAACAGATCCGGACGTATGTTCGTGATAACATTTCCATATTCGTCAATCACATCGATCTGCCCGACAATTGTGTCATCAACTATCTTTGCAAACGAAATTGGCAGCTGGACATATTCCTTCAAAACGGGTCCAATCTTTTCAAACGCAAACCCTTTGGCAAGATGCGCAGCAGCTGGACCAAAAATATCCCGACCGTGAAACGTGCTTGACTGAACATCCTGACGCATGACATCGCGGTTCGTGATTTCCCGCACCTCTGCGACGCCCATTGAACCGTCGATCAGTGTTAAGAGTCCGTTATCCGGCGCAACAAAATAATTCCCATTCTTTGTTTTCATTGCGATAGGTTTGCGCTGTGTACCAACCCCCGGATCGATAACGCCAACGAAAACGGTCCCTGTCGGAAATTCTGGTGCAGCTTTGGCAAGTGTATATGCCCCCTCCTTAATGTCGAACTTTGAAACTCCGTGAGAAATCTCGTCAATTTTCGCTTGTGGGAAAACCTTATACATTGCTCCCTTCATCGCACCGACGTAAAAATCTTTAAAACCAAAATCGGTTATCATGATGATTAAGCCGTTGGTCTGGGCTCCCATTGTAGTCGGCGTCAAACTGGTAACAATCAGAAACATAAGTAGCAGCCAGACGCCATAGCAAAAGCATTTTCTCATCGTATCGCAATTCCTTTCTACTAACGGTTAAACGATTTATTGGGGATCTTTAGCCAGCTTTAGATTCGGCATTTGTATGATGTACGTGGTCAACGCACACATCAATTTTCCCAAGGTTAGAAAGCTGAAAAACGTAGGCATCTTCACGATTGTCCATATAATATTTCTCCCGAATAGCAACAATCCGAAACCCAAATTGCCTATAGAGGTGCTGCGCCGATATATTGCTTACTCGCACCTCCAAAGAGACACGGTCGCCTCCCAGTTTTCGGATATACGCAAGCGATTCCGCAAATAGATATTTACCAACACCCTGATTTCGATAGTCAGGAGAAACCGCGAAGTTTGCAATGTGTACATCGTCTTCTACAACCCAGAAATTAATAAACGCAATCGGATTTTGGTGGTGGCGGGTAACGAGAAAGTAAACATAATGGTTCCCCAGCCTCAACCCCTCGCGAAACGATGCCTCATCCCACGGACAGGAGAATGAACGTTGTTCAATCTCCATCACTGCCGGCAGATCGCTTTCTTTCATGGAGTCAACCTGAACGTCCGGGAATGGCAGTTTTACTTTAATGCTTTTCAAACTGTGTTTCTCCTCTTTTTTACAGAGGCTTCCCCCGCTTGCTCTGGATTTCCATCCACTTCTTTCCGTTCTTGATCAACCTATGACCATCTGTTATAATACCTAATACCCAATTTAAGGAGATGAACGAATGTCCGATTTCAAACCTGTCAAGACAGTCATTGTCGGCTGCGGTATGATCGCGAGCAGAGGTTATCAGCCACGGTGCCAAGCCTATCCGCACAAAATTGAACTTGTCGGCTATTACGACCAAGATGTTTCTCGTGCGAAAGAACTCGCCCAAAATGATGGCGGAAAAGTTTATAAATCCTTCGACGATGTTCTGAATGAGCCCAATGTTGAAGCAATTATCAACTTAACAATTCACACAGGACACTACCCGGTATCATTGGCAGGACTCGCAGCGGGCAAGCACGTTTATTCAGAAAAACCCGTCGCCTTACGTATTGAAGAAGCAGATCAGTTGGTCGAAACCGCAGACGCCATGGGAGTTAAATTTGCATGTGCGCCGGTGGCGATGCTCGGTCATGTCCAGCAAAACGTCTGGAAACGCATCCGCGAAGGGGAAATTGGCGAAGTAGTTTCCGCTATTGGAAACTTTGGCGGACCGGTCGAGTATTGGCATCCGACCGCCGATGCTTTTATGCAGAAAGGCGTGGGACCGTTCAAGGATGTTGCACCCTATCCGCTGACTGCGATGACGACGATGATTGGTCCCGTCAAACGGGTCTACGGTTTGGCTCGGATCACCATTCCGGAACGGATGTTACACGCAGGTCCACGCGCAGGAACGCACTACCAAGTCACCGAAAAAGACCACGGCTTCGGCCTACTTGAATTTGAAAGCAGTGCTTACGGGTTACTCTACCACAGTTGGACCGCCAGATCAGAAATTCCACCCTACGAAATTCATGGCACGAAAGGTGTTTTCTCAATCCAAGCGCATGACGATGGGCGCGGAATTCGCAAACGCACACCTATGGGCGATTGGGAAATTGAGGCTTCCCCGGCAGACGCGTACGAGGGTTTAGACTGGGGCAAGGGACCTTCCGATTTTGCAGATGCAATTCGGAATGATCGACCCGTGCGGTGTTCAGGGAAACACGCCCGGCATGTGCTGGAAATCTGCGAGCGCATCTTTGAATCTGCCGACAAAGGGGTCCCAGTTGATGTCATCAGTCGGTTCCCTGCACCCGTACCTGTGGGTCAGCCCCTACCGTGGAGGTAAGAGGCCTCTAATTTCTTCTTTTTCGAGCGAACTCCTGTAAATCAACAACTGTATCTGTTTCATCAACAAGTTCACCTGTCAGGACTTCCAGCACATCTTCAAGCGTTACTACCCCGGACACACCCCCATATTCATCAACAACAACGGCTAAATGCTGGCGAGCCTGCTGAAATATTGACAAAAGCTGATTGGCACGCTTCCGTCCAAGTACAAAATGCACCTCATGAGAAAAAATTGAGATTGATTGATTCAATTTTCCTTGGATGATCGCTGCCAGTAATTCGTTCTTCAGAGCAACTCCAATGACCTGATCCTGTGTTTCTCCAATCACAATAATTCGGCTATGCTGAGAAGCCAGAATGTCCTCTTTTGCCTCGGCGAGCGTTAAGTCACCTTTTAGGTATGTCATCACCACTCTTGGTGTCATTAGATCGGCAGCCGTCATGTCGTTCAAATTAAATATTTTTCGGATCATTTCAAATTCATCATCCTCAATCGTTCCTGCTTCCTGTCCCATTTTTGCCAGTAACTTTATCTCTGCCTCATCCGTTGTGAAACTGTTACCACCTGCCGTTAAAGGGTTGGTAATTTTTTCAATGCACCATATCAAGGGGGTTAAAATTCGGGTCAATCCGGCGACGGGCCTAGCAATAACTAGAGCAATCTGGTCTGAATATCGATCGCCCAACGTTTTGGGGATAATTTCCGAGAAGAGGATCACCAAGAAGGTGAGTATCCCTGAAACTAAGCCCAACCATTGGCTTCCCAAAACCTCCCTAGCTATAAAGCCCACGACAATCGTTCCAACAATATTAGCGATATTGTTGAGGATAACAATGGTTGCGATAGGGCGATTCATCCGCTCGCGGATGGACAACAAGGCTAGTGCTTCGGGCCGTTTTGATTGAGCCATTCGTCGAACTTTAACCAGCCTAACCGAAAACAGCGCCGCCTCAGATCCGGAACAGATAGCAGAAGAAAGTAAGACAATTCCAATAGCTATAACCAGCTTCAACATTGGATTTTCCTTTTATTTAACCGTTCGGGGTGCCTTTTTGTTTGGATTAATTTAGCGGTTCATTGTAGCATTTACCATTCATAGTGTCAATCCCGAAATAGATTGAGTAGAAATTTACGAAGCTGCTGAGAAGTTCTTATCCTCATTTGCATATTGCTATCAATTGAAAGTGAACACCACACCGATATTGGGAAATAAAAGTTAGGAGAACCACTAATGCAAACACTATTATGCCGAAAAGTGCCTACCGAAGACAGAGCGAATCTTGCCACAGATGTTTATCTCCCCGACGGTCCGGGGCCATTTCCCACTGTTATTGTCCGTACCCCCTACCATCGCGTAGGTCTTCAAGGTACAGCACACCAATTCACCGACCGGGGTTATGCGTTTGTCGCACAAGACTGCCGTGGCAAGTATGACTCCGACGGTGTTTTTGTCCCACTGGTTGACGAGGCTCGCGACGGACAAACGACGTTAGATTGGACGGCAAATCAGAGATGGTGCAACGGCCGGATAGGGTTGTGGGGACGCAGCTATCTCGGAATCGTTCAAGTACCGGCGGCGAGTGGTGGTCATGAGGCACTGCGTTGTATCGCTCCTTCTGTCGCCCCCGGTTCATTCTTCCGTGACTGGATTCGCTACGATGGCTGCTTCGCACTCGGCAATGCCATTCGATGGTCTCTGACACACGCTTCTTGCCGCAATCAACCACCGATGGTCCACTTCTCATGGAATGAACTTAACCACCTGGCTAATCCTGAGACGATTGCCGGTCAAGTTGGCTTTGAGACACCCGTTTTGTCGGATTGGGCAGCCCACGATCATTATGATAACTATTGGGAATCAATCGACCAATGCTTGATGCATCCACAGATCAAGGTGCCAGGATTTCATGCCGGGGGCTGGTTCGACCATCTCACACGGGGGCAGTTTGAGGCTTACCAAAACATCCGTGACAACGGTGCAACAGAATTAGCACAAAGTGGGCAACGTCTTCTCATCGGACCGTGGGGGCATGGAAATATTGGAAACACGGGACCAGACCATTGTCGTTACGGTGACTGGGATTTGGGAACGGAAGCAGATCTGCCGGTCCTTGCACATGAACTTCAGTTTCTTGATTTTCACCTAAAAGAAATAGACAACGGTTACACAAGCCAACCACCTGTAAAAGTGTTTTTGATGGGAGATAACCGATGGATTTTCTTGCGAGATTGGCCCCCGCCAGAGGCAACGACACAATCGTGGCATCTCAAATCAGGTGGTAGCGCAAACATGGGAACTGGTGACGGGTTACTAACACAAGAACCCTCGGATAGAAGTGTTGGTGATAGTTATGTGTACAATCCACGGGAACCTGTTCCGACACGCGGAGGACCCACCTACTGGGGGCTTGAACATCTCGGTCCAGTTGACCAACGTCCACTGCTTGATCGGTCTGACCTGCTCTTTTATCGAAGTCCAAAACTTGGATCGCCGTTGACCGTAGTCGGCGAAGTTACGCTTGACCTTTGTGTTTCCAGTGATGCTGTCGATACCGATTTTGTCGCCAAGCTCTGTGTCGAAGAGCCCTCCGGTGCTGTGATCTGTCTAACGATTGGTTCGCTGCGGTGCCGCTACCGTGAAAGTTGGACGGATCCACAGCCACTCACGTCAGGTGATGTTGCCCGTATCCACTTACAGTTGGGACAGACTGCCTATGTATTTCCAACTGGCTCGCGGATTTGTCTGCTCATCACTAGCAGCGACTTTCCCCGTATCTTTCCGCATCCAAACACTCTCGCTCCACCGTGGTCAACTACCGAAACAGTTATGGCTCGTAACACTGTTCATCACGGCAAAGGAAATCTATCACGTCTGAATCTGCCGGTGATTGAATAGTCGGAAAGACAGATCATCTGTGGTATGTATAGGCGAGTGATCCTGCTAGGCGAGCGATACCAATCAGGGGATAATCATGGAAGGTAACGACTAGATTAGTAGATTAGATTGATGATGCGGAAAGATACCGCTCAGTGAGCATACTTGAATTGTTCAGGTATCTATTGATAGAATTCCTGCTGATTCTAATCCTTAAAATTCCCGCTACTAAATCCGTAGTTCTGCATTCGGTTCTGAAGCCGACGGCGAGAAATTCCCAAAAGTTCGGCAGCTTTGGTTTGGTTGCCGCCAGTCTGTGTCAAGGCGACCCGAATGTATTCCTTTACAATTTCTTCAAGCGCAATCCCATCCGCTGGAATTTCTACAGGAAAATCCCCTAGAGGCAATGAATTATCCGAAATTTCAGGCGGAAGATCTTCAAGGTCAATGACCTCGTTTTCTGACAGCACGAAGATTCTGTGTAGATAATTTTCAAGTTGACGCACATTCCCGGGCCAATCGTACCGTCGAAGTGTGGACATCGCTCTAGGTGTCATGCGTTTCGGTTCAACATCGGGATATTCTTGCCCGAACTTCTGGAGGAAGAAGTCAACCAAAAGCCCTATGTCCTCGCTTCGCTCCCGGAGATCGGGTATGTGAAGTGGAATGACGTTTAAGCGGAAGAAGAGGTCTTCGCGGAAGTTTCCCTCGTTGACAGCGGTTTGCAAATCTTTATTGGTCGCGGCAAGGACACACACATCAATTTTAATCCGTTTCACCCCACCGACACGCATGATTTCCCTTTCGTGCAAAACATGGAGGAGTTTGCTCTGCGTGTGTACAGAAAGATCGCCAATTTCATCAAGAAAAACTGTCCCGCCATTTGCCGCTTCAAATACGCCGTCTTTCTGCCGATGCGCATCGGTAAACGCGCCTTTTTCATGCCCGAAGAGTTGGCTTTCAATCAGCGTTTCAGGCACAGCGCCACAGTTAATCTGCAAGAATGGCTCATCCTTACGCTTTCCGTACTCATGAATTGCTTTGGCAACCAGTCCTTTCCCTGTACCCGTGTTACCCGTAATTAGCACCTGATTGGCACCGCGATGAATGATTCGAGACATAATTTTGAACAGTTGATGTATAGAATCACTTTGACCAATGATTTCTTCAAAATGAATTTCCTGAACAGGGGTTTCACCACTCGATTCTTCATCTGTTATGCCACGTCGCATCTCAATGGCACGCCTAATCTCCTTCTTGAGGGTATCAATCTGGATCGGTTTTTCAAGGTAATAGAATGCTCCTTCACGTGCCACCAGATCCACAGCATCGTTCACCTCAGCGTAAGCCGTGACAATTAGTACCGGCAGATCTGGATCTCTGCTTTTAATTTTATGCAGCAATTCTCGCCCTGACATCTGAGCCATCCGCATATCGCTGACAACGACATCAAATAGGTTGTCTTCAATTTTTTCGAGGGCAGCAACGCCATTTTCAGCTGTCTCTATGGTGTAGCCTTCGCGCTTCAATATGGTCTGCAAAACAGTCCGTTGACCTTGATCATCATCGACGATCAGTATTGATGGCATACCTAATTTCTCCTTATGGCTTACGGCTTTATGGGCTGGGGAGCAATGGGGCTCTTAATAGGCAGGTAAATCTGAAATGCGGTTCCCATTCCGACTTGGCTTTTGAGTTCAATCCTTCCCCGATGTGCTGTAATAATCTGGTGAGCAATAGCAAGCCCAAGTCCCATTCCCCCTTCATTCTCCTTTGTGGTGAAGTAAGCATCAAAAATCCGCTCTTGGATTTCGGGGGGAATACCAATACCCGTATCACGAATCTCAATTTCGATGCCGTGACCGGCGAGTGTCTGGGTTGGCTGCGTTGTGATGTAAATTCTTCCACCCTTAGGCATGGCTTGAATACTGTTCTGTATCAGGTTGAAAAGTGTCTGACGAATCAACCCCGGATCAAGTTGCAGTCGTGGCAGATCTGTAGCGTAATTGGTGATAACCGTGACTTTGGTATTTTCGGTCATGAGGGTAAATTCCGCTATGACTTGATCTGTGAGCGTATTGAGGTCTGTGGGTTTCAGATCGAGCGTTTTCGGACGATTCAAAGTCACAAACTGCTCAGTAATTCGCTGCAACTGTTGGATTTCAAAGTTGACAATATCGAGTAGATTTCGAGCTTCTTCGATGTCGTCAGGTTTGACGTTGTTCTGTGAAAAGAGGTCTCGCAGGTGCTGGGCTGTCATTCCAATAGTATTCAACGGATTACGGATTTCATGAGCGACGCCTGCAGCAAATTGTTGAAGCGCGGCGATGCGCTTTGAGTGGGTTCCTGTCAATTGCCTCAACATCCGCACAAGGCTGTAAGTTACGCGCCCGATTTCGTCAGAGGCATAGGACTGTGGCAGCGATTCGGGGTCACCGGCTTCTGCCCGTCTGATAATTTCCATCATACCTTGAAGAGGACGAAGCACCAAGCGAGCTGTCATCATATCAATGATTATAACCAATAGGCCGCTCACAACAATAATGGAAATCAGGAGCATGACGCGGAGACGGTAGAGATGGTTGGCGAGATCGGGACCAGCAAAGAGCGCTTGAATAAATCCGTCGATCCGTTGTTCTGTGGCAAACTCTTCTCCAACGATTTCGAGCGAATAGGGAATGATAACCGCTGTCGCATCTCTGCCGTTAATTTGGGGCGTCCTGTAGAGTTCAAAGCCTTTCTTTCTTATTTCATATACCCCTTCATCGGTTAAATTTATATGGTCGTTCACCCCCTTATTTGGAATTAAACTGGCTTGGATCCTTGCATCAATTCCGAACGTCACATTTATGTCTAAAACATCTAGCATCTCATTAGGCTTCTGCGTTTTTAATTCTCGAAGGGCGTGTTCGAGTTCCTCTCTGTATAGTGCCAGCCGCTTTCCAATCTCGTTTTCAACAAGTGGACGAATAGTCTTTTCTGCAATTTCTTTGAAACGCGCACCACGTTTTATGCCCTGTTCGTAAAGGCTTCCAAGGTCATCTACAGCTTTAATATTGAGAAGCATGTAGAAGGCGGCGAGGAGGATCAAAACGGATAGATTAATAATGAGGGCGTACTTCCACTGTAAACGCATGTTAGCTCATAACCCTTCGGACGGCGTTCTTCCAACCATCCAGTTTTTCTTGTCGTTGATCGGCACCAATTTGCGGCGAAAAAACCGTATCGACTTTCCGATGGGATTCCAATTCTTGAATCCCATTCCACACGCCGACGGTCAACCCCGCCAGATACCCCGCACCAAGCCCGGTCGTTTCAATTCGTGTCGGGCGTTCCACATCTATATCCAATATATCCGCCTGAAATTGCATCAGGAAATTGTTCGCAACTGCCCCACCATCAACGCGCAGCCGATCTAGTTCAACCCCTGCATCGGTGTGCATCGCTGTGACGACATCTGCCGTTTGAAGTGCCATTGATTCCAACGTCGCCCGGACAATATGCGCACGGGTTGCACCACGTGTCAAGCCAAGTATTGCGCCTTGCGCGTCTGCGTCCCAGTACGGTGCGCCGAGACCTGTAAAAGCAGGAACTACAAAGACACCGCCTGAATCTGGAACGCTGGTGGCAATCGCTTCCGTTTCCGCGGCAGTGTTAATAAGACGCAATCCATCCCGCAGCCATTGTACCGCCGCCCCTGCGACAAACACGCTTCCCTCAAGCGCGTAAACCGGCGTTTCATCGAGGCCGCAAGCCAATGTCGTCAACATTCCGGACTTTGAGTGAACACGCTGCTCACCTGTATTCAGCATTAGGAAGCAGCCGGTGCCGTAGGTGTTCTTCGCCATGCCGGTTTGCGTACAAAGCTGCCCAAATAGAGCTGATTGTTGATCGCCAGCAATTCCAGCAATTGGGATACTGTCCGGCAACGGCGCAATATCTTTCGTCCTCCCGAAAATGCTTCCGGAGGTCTGCACGTTTGGCAGAACAGACTTTGGGACGCGCAGCATATCCAACAGTTCGTCATCCCACGCGAGTGTGTCGATATTAAACAGCATCGTTCGGGAGGCGTTCGTGTAGTCTGTTACGTGGACTTCACCTCCTGTTAGATACCACAGCAGCCATGTATCAATAGTTCCAAACGCGAGTTCGCCGCGTTCAGCGCGCTCACGTGCACCATCAACCTGATCCAGAATCCATGCGATCTTCGTCGCCGAAAAGTACGGATCGATTACCAAACCTGTTTTCGCCCGTACCCGTTCTTCAAGTGAGCGTTCCTTCAGATCAGCGCAGATATCCGATGTGCGACGGCACTGCCACACAATTGCGGGGTGAATCGGTCGTCCGGTCTTGCGTTCCCACACCACCGTCGTTTCCCGCTGATTCGTCACCCCAATAGCTGCAATCTCATCTGCGACCCCGTGTTCATCAATTAAGTCTGCGATGACTCGATACGTTACTTCCCAAATCTCAATGGGATCGTGTTCAACCCAGCCGGGACGGGGATAGTGCTGCGTAAATTCACGGTAACCATGTGCGACAATCTCCCCATGTGCGTCAATGAGTAGCACTGTTGAGCCGGTTGTGCCTTGATCGATCGAAAGAATATAGGGGGGATGTGCCATTCTGTTTTCACCAAATACAATAAAAATCTGTGCCATCTGCAAAGCGTTTTCAATATACCACAGCCGTTGGGAACCGTCAACAGGAAAAAGAGATTGACAAAAGATATAGTTGAGACTACAATTTTAATCGCGGAAAAGATGATTTTCACAGATAAAGATTGATTAGGAATCAGAAATGGCAGAGCATACCCGAAAAAAACGCAGAAAGAAACAAATTATTCATAACAACAAAAAAGAAGACAAAAGATCAGGAACAGAACAGAACCTTGCACAGGCAGAAAGAACACTAGGGGCATTTCTCATAGCATGGGGAAATATTGAAGTATCAATTAGGACTTTAGAGTTAATGCTTACAGAAGAAGAATTGACATTTTCAGCAAAATCAGAGGAAATTGATGAAAATTGGTATCAACCATCTAAGTCATTTTTTCGGCGACGACTCCAAAATGTATTGCCAGAGAAAAGTGACCTAATTGAAAAATTATTACGACTCAGTGATGTGCGGAATTTCATTGTGCACAACTCACTGCAAAGCATTTGTCCACCGGATGCTAACGAGTTTACGCCAGTAATTATCCATGCAGATATCTGTGCAAGCGCGTTCGCACAAAGTGAATGTCTCGGCGAAACAAATTTGTATGCACCTAAAATGAAATTCGCAGATGGGCAATTTATAACAATGGAAAAAATTAACAAAGCAACTGATGATTTGAAAGACATTAATCGGAGGCTTGAAGATATTACCGATAAAATTAGAAAATTAGGACCAAACAAAAGAGTACGAATTAAAACGATGTCCATCGAAAAAGTGAATGATGAGAAACAATAACAACCGTTCGTACACGTTTTATTTGTGCCAACAGTCCAATTCAAACAAAGACTATGCTGTTCCTATCGCCTCTGATGCTACGGTTGCTTGCTTTTAGAGATACTAGGACATTAAACAGCTTGATTGAGTATAGCATGGTCAACTACTTATCCATGAAAATCGAACATTCTTGCTTTATGACCGAAGGCGAAACTAGTAATGTCTATCTCATCTCCGTAAAAGGGAACAGACAAAGAAACACCTTTCAGTGGTAGTCCACCAGAACTAACTTACTTTGATAGGGATAGTTCTGGTGCCTGTACTTTTCGTATGAATAAGAAGAATCACTAATCGTATAATTCCAAGATTTAATCTATCATGAAAGTTTAGCATTTCATGTTCATTTACCCCTTCAAAGAAAGGTCGGAACATTAATGAAGATTACGAATATCAAAACCTATATGGCACGCTTCGGCGGACGCTCAAGAGGACTGATTAAAGTTGAGACTGATGAAGGCATTCACGGTTGGGGCGAATCCTACTCTGTGGGACCGAACCTCGCAGCCGAACCCATTGCGGATTACATCTTTGAGATGATTAAAGGTGAGGACCCACGTCGCATCGAGTACATCATGATGAAGATTCATCAACAATTTCGCTTTCCTGCTGGCGGTGTGGGTCTCGCAGTTACCTCCGCAATTGACCACGCCTTGTGGGACATCAGCGGTAAAGCCGCGAATCTTCCTGTCTATATGCTTCTCGGTGGGACCGTCCGCGATCGCATCCGCGTCTATCACGGCATCGGAGGTCGTGATGGACAGGAAGTCGGTGAAACAGCACATCGATTAAACGAAGAGGGGGGCTTTACAGCTTTCAAAACCAGCCCTTATCCGATCGAGCCGGACGCAAATCGTTGGGGAAGAGTTTGCGCTGCTGCCGCTGACTATTTCGAGGGAATCCGTAAGCACACCCCCGAAGACTGGGAGTTTGCATTTGACCCACACGCCAAGATCTTTGAACCAATTCGTGCACTACAATTATCCAATGCGCTAGCACCTTATGATCCCTATTTCTACGAAGAACCGCTCAGACCCGAACACATCCCCGCATGGTCTCGCTTGCGTTCTCAGATGCAAGTACCATTGGCAACCGGTGAATCCCTCTACGCACGTTTTGAGTTCCTCAACCTGATGGCTGCGCAAGGGGCAGACATCATTCAGCCGGACATCTGCGTCTGCGGTGGATTGCTCGAAATGCGCAAAATCGCCGCTATTGCCGAAGCACATTATGTCTCCATTGCCCCCCACAATCCGATGGGACCTTTGGCGACCGCGGTGAACGTGCACTTTGCTGCAGCAACGCCCAATTTCAAGATTCTCGAATACATCTCGCCGATAGGAACTGAATGGAATGAGTGGGTGGACGAACCCTATCTGCCCAAAGATGGGTATCTTGAGTTGCGCGATCGTCCGGGGCTCGGTGTGGAGATAAATGAAGACATCATCGGAGATGACGAATATGTCCACTGGCAACGCACCTGCCCGATTCGTCCAGATGGGTCAACTGGATATATTTAGACAGGGACGTGATGCGTAAAACGTGAAACGTGAAAAATAAGACGGGAAGTTGGAAGATTGTCATATGACGTGTCAGCCTTCCATTTCTTAGCGGATCGTTCGATTGACTTTTGCGTTTGCTCACCAATAATCTTTCTAGGACTGCTGTTTGAGGGTTTCGCGGATCTCCTCAAACAGCAGATCATTTTCAAGAATGCCTGAGATTTGTTTCTCACCCTCTTGCCCACCTATCCCTTCCATACACAATAAAATTGATGGATGTCGTCATTTGATTTTCTCGCTGCGTCCTCCGGAATTCAGTATAAGAAATTAGGTTGAGGAATATTGAGAGACGTGATACAATGAAGTTGTTGAACGTGAAGCGTAAGATTTAAATAGACAGATGAGAAAGGAATGCGAATGTCTCAGTTTGTAAAGGCTGCGGAAACAACGGAAGTCCAGCCCGGTGATTGCCTCGGTGTTAAGGTTGAAGGCGTTTTCATCGGTATATACAACATCAACGGTAATTACTACGCGATGAATAACATCTGCCCACACCTTGGCGGCGTTTTAAGCTACGGATTCTTCGATGATAACGTCGTCACTTGTCCGCTCCACATGTGGGAGTTTGATGTACAGACAGGAAAATGCCTCTGGCCAGAGCAGGAAAAACTCCCAACTTATCCTGTAAAAATTGAGGGCAATGATATTCTTGTCAATGTCAATTCACCCCAGTCCCATCAATAGGCGCGCAAAGCAGGGATATAAAGAAAACCAGCGGTGTTTACGCGCTACGGATCGGAATATCTCTGTGCTTCACTGATTTTCTCAACAATTACAAAAAGGAAATGATTTAAGAGGAGTTGAAGTCTATGGCATATTTGATAACAGGTGGAATGGGGTGCATTGGATCCTATGTCATTCGTGACCTTCTGAACGCCGGCGAAAAAATTATTGTGTACGATTTTATTCCAGATTTAACAATTCCCAAAATGGTGTTGACAGAGGAACAACTTGAACAATTTACCTTTGTCCAAGGGGACATCACCGATCTCCCACATGTGTTGCGAACGGTCCAGGAGCACGAAATCGATCGGATTATCCATCTCGCATCGTGGCAGGTGCCAGCGTGCGATGCCAACCCACCACAGGCGTTGAAGATTGTATGTGAGGGCACAATCAATATGTTTGAGGCAGCGCGAATTTTCGGTCTCAAACGGGTTGTCTGGGCGAGCAGTGTCGCAGTCTTCGGATCACCAGAAGATTACAATTACCAACAGATCGAAAATGATGCCCCACATTATCCAAAATTCATCTACGGGGCATGCAAATCCATGAACGAAAGGTATGCGGCACACTATTTCGACAACTACGATGTAGACACGATAGGGCTACGATTTACCGCGGTTTACGGTGTCGGACGGACCCGGGGGATGAGTTCATTTTCAACGCAAATGATTGAAGCTGCTGCACATGGAAAACCCTACGTTTCTCCATTCGGCGATGATGCGATAGATTGGCAATACGTCGAAGATGTGTCCAGATCTATTGTGATGTCGTGTACCTGTCCGGCGACGAAGACGCGTGTTTTCAACGTCAAAGGTGGAATTCGTACGGTTAAGGAAGGCGTCGCTTACTTAAAGAAATTGGTGCCCAGTGCACAGATTGCGCTTGAGCCGGGCGTGTTTGGAATTTCATGGGATTATGATGCGGATCCAATCGCTCAAGAAGTCGGGTTCACACCCCAATACACAATGGAGCAAGGAATCTTGAAGACGCTCAATCGTTTCCGTGAGTTGGCAGGACCGGATCCGATTCAGGAACTGTGATTCGCGAAGGACAAAACGTAAGATGGAGAGTGCTATGGAATTTGAACTTCAAACCCTCGATCAGCGGCTTGGAAAATTTGAAGGCGTCCAGCAACAGCACGATCAACGTCTCGCAGATATTGAGCGTCGATTAAGCACAATTGAAGTCCTAATTAGGGATGTCCGTGCAGAAGGGCACCGTGAGCGAGAGGCATTGCGCACTGAGCTAACGAGTCAGATTCATGAGACTCGTACAGAATTAATCGGTCACATTGAGAGTGTTAGAACCGAACTGACTAGCAAAATTGAAAGTTATCGAGAGGAAATCGTAGGGGTTCGAGGGGAAATCGCAGGAGTTCGGGGGGAAATCGCAGGAGTTCGCGTGGAACTCAACGGACGAATAGACCAACTGAGTAACAAAATTGATGGACTGTACAAGTGGATTATCGGCATCCTGATTGCAGTTGGGGTAAGCGTAATAGCGTCTCTCCTGAAGGGAATTTTCTAAGAGAGTGTGTGAAGCCTATTTTAGTAGTTGTGGCGCAGAATCTGCTCTCGACGCAATCAGGAACCCTAACTTGGAGATGGCCGGTGATTCAGCCACAACCAACCTATAACCATGGGAGGTCACAAAATGAAGCTAGGCGCATTTATGATGCCGCTGCACCCCCCGGACAAAGACCGGACGGAGTGTTTTGAAGAGGACATCGATTTAATTGTCCTCGCTGATGAGTTGGGATTTACCGAAGCTTGGATTGGGCAGCATCACACGGTCGCATGGGAACCCATCCCATCTAACGATGTGTTCATCAGCAATGTATTTCCACGCACGAAGAACATCCGCCTCGGCACTGGTGTGTCGATTATTCCACAGCATCATCCGGTTAACACCGCAGTCCGCCTTGCGTTTCTTGATCATCTCTCTCGTGGCCGTCTCAATTGTGGATTTGGGCAAGGCGGGGTAGCAACTGACTGGGGGTTATTCGACTTACCCGACCCAAAAACGCAGGGGCTGATGACCATGGAGGCAATTGACACCATCCTCAAGTTGTGGCAAACCGATCCGCCTTTCGAGTTCAAAGGGGATTTCTGGAATATAAAACTTGAGACTCTCGATCACGAACGCGGAATTGGGGTATTGCTCCAACCTTACCAGAAACCTCACCCACCGATCGCCATGAGCATCGTAAGAGGAAACTCGATGGCAGCCCGGACAGCGGGCCAACGCGGCTTTATACCCATAAGTACGAACCTAGTACCGGGAATAACCCTTACAAATCATTGGGAAACTTATTGTGCCGGTGCTGAAGATGCTGGGCTGCCTACACCAAATCACGCAGACTGGCGCATATCACGCAGCATCTTTGTCGGAGAATCGACTGAAGAAGCATGGGAGCACGCAATAAACGGGAGTTTCATAGGTGCGTATGACTATCTGATCACTGTTCTTACGAAAGCAAATATGCTCAATATTCTGAAGCATGATCCAGGCCTCCCCGATGAGGAAGTGACGCCAGAATATGTTCTCAAAAACATCTGTATCATCGGCGATGTGGCAGAGTGTATCCGTCGCCTTGAGGAGATATGGGAACAATCCGGTGGATTTGGCACATTACTGATGATTACGCATGACTGGGACGATAGAGCCACATGGAGACGCTCCCAAGAGTTGCTGGCGAATGAGGTCGTTCCTGCGATGCCAACAATTTAAGGACAGACAAGGAGAAGAACGATGGCGTTTGATCCGATGCTTCAAAGGCAGATTATGGGACGCTTCGCAACAGGGGTCACGGTCGTAACAACGCGGTATGGCGAACAGATTTCGGGCATGACGGCAAACGCTGTCATGTCTTTGTCGCTCGACCCGCCGCTAATCGTGGTTTCTGTAGACCGTCAGAGCAATATGCACGGACATCTGACGCAAGGTCAGTGTTATGCGATAAATATGCTTAAACACGACCAAGAGGAGCTTTCTCGTCGGTTTGCGAAACCGGGGCCCAAGGATTTTTCGGACCTAAAACTGACTGTGGCAGAAACCGGGGCTCCCATTTTCGCTGATGCGCTCGCTTATGTGGACTGCCGGGTTGTTGAGGTTGCTCCCGCCGGCGACCACGATATGTTCATTGGCGAACCTGTTGCAGGCGAAACGCACGACGGGGAGCCACTTATCTTCTATAGTGGACAGTATGCCCAATTGGAACCGGCGCCAACAACCTCTTAGAAAGCACGCAAAAAGTATTTCTCGGCGTGCTGTCTTGATGCTTTCAGCGATGGGAATTATTATGAAATTCGTTTCAACCCATACGTGAAACGTGCACAGATTCTCTTTGCGTTTCGCTCATCACCTTCTCCTGTCAGTTTTTTAACTCACCATTGCTTCTTTCCCTAATTGTTCATCCCATCACGTCCAAGACTGCTATCCACGATAACGCTTTTAATACACTGACCCTTCAAATGTGGATATTACAGACCAGAGAAAAAACTATAGCAAGGAGATTACAATGGAAAAGGTTCCAATCTGCCTAGTGGGTTGTGGTGGCATGGGGCATCGTCATGTCATGGGCTATAAAGAACTGAAGGATAGCGGTATCGGCAACCTCGATTTGGTAGCGGTCTGTGATATTCGACAGGAGAACGCGGACTTAGTGGCGAACGAAGCCGAGCGTCTGCTTGGTAGGAAGCCGATGGTTTTCAACGATTTAGATCAGGTTCTCGCCCATCCCAATATCGCAGCGGTGGATGTCGTCACCGATGGTTCAACCCATCACGAGGTCGGTGTGCCGGCACTTGAGGCGGGGAAGCATACGATGGTTGAGAAGCCGTTGGGGATTACAATACGTGCCTGTCAGGCGATGATTGATGCCGCCCAGCGTAGTGGTGCAGTACTCGCAACGGCGGAAAACTATCGCCGGGACACACCCAACCGATTGGTGCGCGCGATTATCGATCACGGGCTGCTGGGCGATCCCTACCTTATGATCCAGACATCCCTCGGTGGTAGTGATACCATGGCTATCACTCCTTGGCGACACCTCAAGGAGAAAGGGGCGATCGGCTTGGACATGGGGGTTCACTACGCCGACATCATCCGCTACTACATGGGCGAATATAGTCAGATTTTTGGTCGGGGGCTTATCGTTGAGCCTGTGCGCCGCAAGCCGGATCATGCCAATCATCCACTAATTTCCTATCGGGAACGCGCCAAAACTTACCCGGAGACCGTTGAAGCGACTGGAGAGGATTCAGTCATTGCACTGTACACAATGACGTCAGGAGCTATTGTGCAACTTTCGTATGTCGGTGGTGGGCGCGGCAGTCAAGGTTGGGAGCGGAGTGTTCACGGTCGCTGGGGAGCTGTGTATGCCCCCGGCGATCGTAACGGAAATCCAGTGGTGCTACGTCTGGAGGGACAGGAATTGAAGGGAAAAGAAATTCTGCCGCTTCTGCCTCAATTTGAACTCAACGAAATAACTGAGCGACTTTTTGGCAAGGGAGGTGTCGAATACGAGCCTCCGGCAGATGCAGCCGTTTCCGCCTTCGCGGTTGACGCCAAACATCTAGCCATTGAATATCACGACTTCGGTGAGGCGATTCGTAACGGAACAGGTCCCGAAGTGGACGGTGACGGTGGCATGAAGGCGGTTGCGGCAATAGTTGGGGCATACGAATCCGCTCTGGCTAAACGCTCTGTGAGTATGGAAAGTGTCCTGTCCGGCGAAGTCCGACAGTATCAGGCAGACATTGATACCGCTCTCGGTCTTGATGCACCTATGAGCTAGAAATTTTCAATCAGCTAACTACTTTAAGGAGGAGAGAACCATGGGTTTCACGGTCTATGACTGTCGCAAAGACATCCGCAATATCTTGGTGACCCCGCAGATACGTGCTCGCTTTTGTCGTATGGAGCCGGGACCAGGATCGCTTGATAAGTTTCACACCCACGATTTGGGGCATGAGATCTTCATCATTCTATCAGGAAGGGTGGAGTTCAGGATCAGCAGCGTAACCAAAGAGCTAGGTCCGGGGCAAATGTGCTACGCCTTAGCGGACGAGCCTCATTCGGTGCGCGTCCTTGGAGATGAACCGGTGTATATGTACCTCTCGGTGACACCCCATATCCAGCCGACCCACACCCAGTATTCTGACGACGAGGAACGCCTACCTCCCCAGTTCAGACCGTCCAGCGACTATGACACGGAGACAGATTCCACCACGCCGATTGACGCACTCATCGATCATCATGTTGATACAGCACGGTCGGTGGCGGACATGGCGCAGAACAGTGCCCAGATCCAAGAGCAGATGGCAGCTGCCCTCAAGCAGGCGTTAGCAGCGGGGGACGAGAAAGCTGCTGCCGAGATACGGGATGTCATGTGGGAACCGTTGTTAGAGACTTTCAAAAAGGTCAACGAATTGGCGGCAGAGTGGAACACACTGACCCCGCGAGCGGGATCACTTCGCACCTATCGTTGAAGTCCATATTCTGAAAGATGGAGGGAAATACCATGTCACTAGTACGAATTGGCGTTGTCGGCTGCGGTGCGATCGCCCAAGTCCAGCACCTTCCCAACCTGCTCGAACTTGACGATGAATTTGAAGTGCCCATCGTCTGCGACGTATCACCGGGACAAGCAGAATATGTAGCCCGAAGGTTCAAAGTTCCCAAATATGTGACTGATATTCGGGACATGCTAGCGGCGGATATTGACGCAGTTCTGCTCTGCCACACGGATCCCAAGACTGAGGCAGCGGTGCAAGCCTTTGAGGCGGGGAAACATGTTTTCATTGAAAAGCCCATCTGTACCTCCTTGCAGGAAGCCGATGCCATGATTGACGCGATGCGGAAATCGGGGAAGGTTGGTCAAGCGGGATATATGAAGGTATACGAACCCGCCTTTGAACTAGCAAAGCGCGAAGTCGACACCATGGACGATGTCAAATTTGTGCAGACCAATCATCTGCATCCGAGCAATGAACTTCACTTGAGCCACTTCAAGGTCAAGCGGTTTAACGATTTGCCACCGAGTGCCATGACGGAACGGCAGGAAGCATCTAGAGCCGCACGGCGCGAAGCCTTTGGCGATCTCTTCGAGGCTGCTGAATCCTGCGGCATCGCCTATGGTCTCATCCACGACCTTTACAGTCTGCGAACCATGCTAGGCGTGCCGAGCGCGGTCATCAGTACAGAAATCTGGAATGACCGCCGAGCCATAACAACCATCTTGGAATACCCCAATGGAGCGCGTTGTGTGATCAGTCGAGTCGATCTCAACAAATTGTGGGATTTTAAGCAGACCCTTGAGATATACAGCGAGGACAAGCGCGTCATCCTCTCCTACCCAACCGGCTTTTCGCGTCGGGTGCTGACAAAGTTGGTTGTGCAAGGCATTGATGCGGATGGGAACAGTTACTATAAGGAACCAGCGATTCCTTGGGAAAGCGGGTTTACCCGTGAGTTGCGTTACTTCCACAAGAGTATCACCCAAGGCATTCCCTCACGGGCTTCAATCGCAGATGCACGCCACGATATTGCGCTCATTATTGACATCGCCAAAGCGTATATCACCCGGTCGGCTATAAGCCGATAAGGAGGATAAACGATGGATGCGACCCTTTGGAATATCGGCATCAAGGTCGAAGATCTGGATGCGGAAATCAGTTTTTTTGAAGAACTGGGTGCCAAACTGTTGAGTCGTGGTTCACGCATCAGAGAAGATGGGGACCATCCCCATGCGCTGTTAGAGTTTGGTGGAACCCGCCTCTTTTTGACACCGAAGCCGGTCTTTCAGGATGCGCTCAATCATCCGCTCATGCCGGGACTGACTCACGCAGTATTTGAGGTCGATGACTTGGACGAGGCATACCAACGACTCACAGCGTTAGGCACAGCGGTCCTTCTAGAACCGGTGGAGATTAGCACCGATTTTGGGTCGCGCCGAATCTCCTTTTATCGATCGCCCAATGGTCTTGTCTTTGAGGTGATGCAAATTCTAGAATCGAAGGTGTAGTCCAACTCGTCACCTTCGAAATGAAAGGAAAACTAAGGATGCAAGTCAATCCACAACAGTTGCTTGACGACGGCTATATTATCCTACGCGAGGTCATCCCACCGGGACAGTTGGATGAACTGCGCGACTGTTTTGAAACACTGCTTGAGCGACAGAAGGTCATTTGGGCGAAGGAACGCAAACCTGACGATCCACCGGGAGGCTATTGGGAAACTGCGGCGCAACCACGCATGTTTTTCGATGGCATCGCCGACGAGACAACTGCTAAAGCGATGGAGTTTTGCTTGCACGAAAATACCTTGGGCGTCAGCCGACAACTAATGCAAGCACCGGAGGCTTCCCCAACACTGATGGCACTTATGTGCAGTCCGGTGCGAGATCACGGTCCGGCTAGCTGGCATCGTGACATTGATCCTATTGGGCAGGCGCCGTTACGGGGTATGCAGATGGATGTACTCAAAAACGCGCCGGGCTACGTCCAGTGGAACATCCCGCTCTATGATGACAGCGTATTTTGGGTCGTACCGAAAAGCCACAAACGCCCTAACACGGAAGCAGAAAACCAACACTTGGAGACAAACGGGCGTGAACCGATACCGGGCGGTATGCCGGTGGAACTTAACGCGGGTGACGGTATCGTCTATATCCACATGATGCTGCATTGGGGGAGTAACTACAGCGCGAAGTTACGGCGGACGGTGCATCTTGGCTATCGCTCTTTCGGCGGTCCTGTTTATCCTTTGGTCAACCATTTCTACTGGCATCTGGATTTCACGAAGCGTATGCCCCAAAAGACGCGAGAACGGTTTGAACACTTCTATCAACTGCACGAACAGCAGTGCGATGTGATTGAATCCACTTTCCGCGCCATCCTCGCCAAAGATGCGGAGGCTTTCCGCAGTGGACTGGCAATCCTACACCCCGGCGAAGCATGGCGGATGGTATGTGTGGTATACCTATCAAAATTGGCGAAAAAAACGCGCACATTGAAACAGCCCGACGTAGCTAACCTGTCGTTTGAGGAACGTGTGGACGCCATTTCGGAACACCGACTTAGTTTCCATATTTTTGAGGATTTCTCCCGCCGTTTTTCGGTAGAAGAAGCCGACCTGCTCTGGACTCGGTTTAGGACGCTTTATGACAAAATTCAGGAGGAGATAGACCGGTCTGTTCCCGACTTGGAATCTCGACTAGACCGGTACATGCTGACTGATATGCCCGCCAATTTTGATGTGGAGGATTTCATCGCTAGTTGGTGACATACTCCCAACCCTAAAGGATTGGGCTTCTCACCTGTTCCTTTAGGAATAGAATTGTGCTATCAACAAGGATAGCCCGGCGAACCGGGACTTACGTCCTCTCCTGCAAGGGTTGATGCCCCAACCCTATAGATATTGATCGCTGCGTTGCGATCTCTATCTAACTGCGTGTGGCAGTTCGGACACTGCCAAGTCCTATCACGTAGGTTCAACGCTTCATTTACTGTACCGCACGCGGAGCAAGTCTTTGATGACGGGTACCACTTATCGATGAACGTGATTGTAACACCCTTCTTTTGGGCAATATACACCAGCTTCGTGACGAAATCGGCGAACCCTAAGTCGCTGACCTTGCGACCCCAAAGCGACTTCATGCCTTGCAGGTTCAAATCTTCGAGTCGGATTTCGTCGTATTCATCAGTCAGCTGGTGGGCTAACTTCCAGTGGAAGTCGGTCCGTTGGTGTTCTATTGTGCGGTGTTTTCGCGCCAGATTCAGCCGTGCGCGTTCACGATTGGTTGACCTTTTGCGTTTCCGTGAATGCGCCCGGTTAGCACGTTTGATAGCGTTGATACTCCGTTTGAAAAACTGAGGCGAATCTATGTCGTGTCCGTTTGACCCTGTCAGATAGCGTTTCAGACCGAAATCGAAGCCTGCGATTTTATCCGTCATGACTCGATTCAGGTCGGCATCTTCATGGTCGGTCAGGACACAGATATAGACATCACCGACGGCGTCCCGCTTAATCGTGCAGCGTTTGGGCTTGCCGAGGATGTCGCGGGATTTGAAATACGAATAGACACGTTTACCCAGTTTGATTTGATTGCCAGACAGAAGCGACCATCCTGTCTGTGTCAAAGTGAACGATTTGTATTTACGGCGCGCCTTGAAACGGGGGCGACCCCATTTCTTTCCCGATGCACGGGCTTCAAACATTGCCTTGTAGCCTTTGTCGATACGCGCTGCCACGTCCTGTATCGCTTGGCTTGGCAGTTGATTCCAATGGGCGAACCGAGGCACACGCTTCAGTGTGGTGATGTGCCTCATCAACCGAAACTTACTGATATATTTGCCGCACATAGCATAGTAGCGACGCTGGAGGGCGATACAGTGATTCCACACATGCGCGTACCCTTCTATCGTCTTATGCAATTCGCGGTTGCCGTGATTGGAATACAACTTGTATTTGTAGGTTTTCATCGTAGACAAGGGTGCAGTAGTTTGAATGAAAAAGCAAGGGAATAGCAACAAAAATGGCTAAAGCCAAACTTATATCCCAAAGATAAATCTTTGGGCTTTACGGGCTAAAGCCCCAATCTGTAAGATAAACCTAGGCGGAACGGATACCGCATACAGGAATCGCTCTTCCGTTTTGGTGTGTTTGTTAATCTACTGATTGGCTCAGTTGTTCAATTGCCCATTCGCACCGTTCAATCCAATCTTCTGCACGGCGAATTGTTCCGAGGGATAGCGTACTATCGGCAGCGATCCGGCTAAACGGCTCTATAGCATCTTCATATTGTCCAAGCCGATACGAGTTCACGCCGATAAGCCTTATATTTTCGATGGCTAATTTCTGGTGTGGTAGTCCCAAATCAGCGGCCTTCAACAGATATTGGTTTGATGCAGCATACTCCTGATCAAAGTAGAGTTGTCGCCCTATCAAATAGTGTCCCAATCCCCACTCCGGCAACGCACTAACTACTTCGTGGAGCAGTGTCATCTTGAGTCGGTTTGACGGTTGACCGATGAGGACTTGCCTGACTTTATTCTCCGCATCAGGCGAGTCGAGGGCAAGTGTTGCGAGCTTGGCTTGTGACTCTCGGTCAAGGGCATCAGAAGTGTGAAGTGTAAAAACCTCCTGATACTGTGAAAGGGCCTCCTCACGCTCCCCTCGCTGCCAATAGACGTTCCCCTTCACATTTTTCGCCTCCGCAACCCGGTTCATACTAGCTTCGGGGTGTGCGATGATTCTCAATACCCACTCCAAGGTTGAAGGGTAATCTTCGGTTCGATAGTGTGCATACATGAGTCCGCGTAGATGGCGCGGATTATCTGGATCAAATTGGTAGACCTGTTCAAACAGGCGAATCGCTGTGCTCATATCCGTTCGGTAATACGCTCGCCACGCATCGGAAGAGAGTTGAGCGATTTCATGGGCGCACGGTTTCTGGAAGACACTTGGACGGTTGAAACGGTGTGCCGCGATTGCCAGATCCGCTTCCGTCAGCGGAACCGTTTCCAGAAAACCCCTCCATTCTCGTTCAAGTTCTGCTAAGGATTTACTGTAAACCTTCTTAAAGTTCCCTGTTGGAAAGACGCGCCTAGCCTTTTCAACCCCATATTTTTCAATGAGAAAGCGGACAAAAGAACCCGCTAACGTATAACTCTGTGATGAGGATTGCCCCCAAAAACCGAGCCCCATGATCTGGCTCATCATCGGGGCAATTTCCAACTGTTGCATCGCCCGACTCCACTGATGCGCTGTCAATTTTCCTTCATCCCAATCAGCGGCAACGGCGATCCCTTCATGCATCCCAATTTTGAGGCTCACCTTCAGAATCGGATGCCAATCCGCGGTCAAAACGTGTGCTAACTCATGCTTCATGACGGGATGGGGGAAATCCTCGTAGTTGATATGAAAGCCATGTCCAAGCGGATCTTCAACTGATGTGCCTCGCGCTCCTACGAGTCGCTTCTTCTGTTCGGACGAAGTGTAAATATAGGATTGAACCTTCTTGGTGGGTTCTATCTGGAAGTAACGGACTAACTGTGCATAGCGAAACTCGTGATCTTGCGCAATCCACTCAATCTCTTTCTCAACCTTCGATCCCTTCTCGTAGTAGATTTTGAAATGCGTGGTCTCTTCCAGTCCACCTAATTTGTTTTCGATATATCCTCGTGTTGGACGCAATCCTAACTCTCCGCAAAACAGGTAGATTAGCCCAAACAGGATTATCAACACGATGAGGCGAATTCGATGGTTCAGGTCTGCAAATTGCGGCTTGAATCGGTACAGTTTTTGCCAATAGAGGGTCGGTTCTAATCGGGTGTGTCTTCCGATCTCCAATGTGTTAATCGCAAGCGACAGAAAAATCCACGCCAATAGCAGCGTTGTACCCCGCGCGATTAATAGGGTGCCGGATATTACGATACGCTCGTCATAGATGGGGCCCGGGAAGTAGCCGAAGGTTGAGTGGTAGCCGAAAACAGGTGGGTGAAAAATGAGGTTATAGGCAAGAGCAAGGAGTGTAACAAAGATATAGCCAAGATAAGCGAGATACGCTATCCAACGTCGCTTCAACCATAACCCAAAGAACACGCCCAAGGCAGTGGCATAAACACAGCTGACGACGGGCAAGAGGAGAAAGAAGGCGAACCCCTCCAAAAAATCGCAATTTTTAACGCGGAAGGCATTCAATAAAATGATGATTAGCGGTGCTACAAACAATGTCAGGTTGACCCCAAACGCTCTCCAGAAAGTTGACATAACCATCTGAGCGGCGTTGCCTCTCAACGATTGTGTGCGCTGTCTCAAGTTTCTCACACTCGTCACAGCGGTATACGCCCCCGCAAATGAAATCCCGAAAGCTAGGACCACACAAAATTCAAACGCGAGGAGATTAAGCAGGGGGGTATTTGCAAGAATTAACGCCAAGAGCGTCAACGCAACGAACCAGCACCAATAAGAAAGGGATTTGAAGGTCATGCCTGTTCTCGCCAATAACGTAGATTGCGTATCTGGAATCGTAATAAGTCGTTACAAACTTATTTAATGCAGAAAAAACAGTGGGTAACGAGTAATGCGTAAAATCTTTTCTTTCTATATTACGGTTTACGCATCACATATTATGTATTCGGGATTCAAAGCAATATGCCGTAACCACTGCATGTCGTAAGAGTTGTGCAAATTCGGCACAGCAGCCGTAGGGGCGAGGTTCCCTCGCCCGTGCCCCCAATGGGTTAAGTTGTATCCACATACCAACAGAAAGTGCAAAACCACCCATACGGGTATGCAGTGGATTTGGCAATCCACTGCGAGCAGCGTTGACTCGATTTAGCTTCCATTCCCCGGCTTGCAACGTTTCCTATAAGTGGCAACTTGGTTTATTTTAGCATAGCTTGGGGGAAAACCCAAACAATTCTTGCCTTGACAATCAGCTATGGAATCATCTAATATTTTGCTATACATAGACATGAGGAGAAGATATGGAAAGCACTACGCTTGCCGCAATAGATGCTGGATCCAATGCGATTCGGCTAAAAATTGTTGAAGTAAAAACTGATGGGACTATTGAGGAGCTCTATCAACATCGGGCACCCGTCCGTCTGGGGCACGAAGTTTTCTTGACTGGGTTTCTAAACGATGAGGCGATCGAAAAAGCAATCGAGGCGTTTGGTGAGTTTCGCCAAGTCATTGAGGAGATGAAGGTCCATACCACGCGCGCTATTGCGACTAGTGCAACACGCGAAGCCATCAACGGCGATAACCTTGTAAACCGTATCTACAATAGCTCCGGTGTGCAGTTGGAACGTATCTCCGGCGGCGAAGAAGCACGGCTTGTCCAACTCGCAGTGACTCGCAAGGTCGATATCCAGAATAGGGTCGCCCTAGTCATCGACATCGGTGGAGGGAGTGTTGAATTTGACGTCATTGATCACGGCTCAATTATCTACTCCAACAGCCTTCGGTTGGGAACTGTGAGGCTGCAGGAGACCTTCCTGCGAACGGATACCATTTCAGATCTACAGATTCTGTTGCTCAGAGCGTACATGGAGCAGCTACTCGAAACCACCCTAGATGCCATCAATAAATACGATATTGACATAGTGCTTGGCACCGGGGGCAATGTCGAAGCACTCGGGCGGCAGCTTGGTGTGTTGGATCCAGATAACAACGAGTTCTCCAGAGACGTTCGTTTTATCCCACTGCGGGATTTTCAACGCTTTGTCAGAGAGATTTCGAGACTCAGTGTACAGGAGCGTAAGGAGCGATACGGTATGGAGCCGGATCGTGCGGACGTTATTTTGCCCGCAGGTCTCGTTCTCACAGAGGTGGTGAGCAATGTGATTGGGGCGAGGGGGCTTTATGCCGCAAATGTTGGACTCAAGGACGGGTTACTTGCCGAGATGGCGGATCGCCACCGGAACTCATGGGACGTAACCTCTGAAGAAACAGAGATTATCAAAGCTGCAATAGCACTTGGCAATAAGTATCACTTCCATTTGGGACACGCCAAACAGGTTCGCTACTTGGCAGAGTTGCTGTTTGATCAACTGCAACCCATTCATCACCTGTCTTCAGAATCGCGGATGCTCCTGAGTGTGGCGACAGCACTTCATGAAATCGGTGGGTATGTCAACCCGTTGTCACATCACAAGCACTCCTACTACCTGATACGAAATTCGGAGATCGTTGGACTCAATGAACAACAGCTTGAACTGGTTGCCAACATCGCCCGCTATCATCGCAAGGCATTTCCCGATCCGAACAAACCTTCCCATTTTCATTTTCAGAGACTCTCGTATACTGAAAAAGAGCAGGTGACCCGGTTGGCTGCTATCTTGCGGATTGCCGATGCCTTAGACCATCAGCACAAATCAATTGTTGAAGATCTGAAAGTGAAGATTTTTGATGACGCTATTGAAATTGATGTGCGATCGTTCGACGACTGTCTATTAGAAAGATGGCATCTTCAAGAGAAGGGAGAGTTGTTTGTCCATACATTTGGACGTTCTATCCGTCTACTAGTGAATGGGAAAGCGGGTGAGCGGATTGATTAATGATATGGTTCTTCAGCTGCTCATCATTCGTCTCGAGGGATCAGATCCAAGCAGACCAGTCGATCTTTTCCACGGAGGTACAGAAACCCATTTGAGAGAATCGGTGCCGCCCAAGCCGGGTATCTAATCCGTTCTCCGCCATGTTCGTCGGCGAGTTGGACTTGGGACACAACCTCCAGTTTTTCAGGAGTGGGACGAATCAGGGTCAATGTGCCAAATTCACCCAAACTTATGAAGTGTCCGTCTGCATAGAGCAGCGATCCGCGTTCATCAACACGATGCGACCAAACCACCTTTCCCGTTGGTAACTCGACACAGCGCAGCTCGCATCCTCTGGAATGCCGACCGCTGTAACCGTAGAGATAACCTTTGTGGTGGATGGGTGTGTTCCAATGCAGCTGCATCGCTTTGTTGCGACGACGCTCGGAATCTTTCCACACCACCTTGTATCCGCCCGGACGAACTTTCAGCAGCGAGCTACCCGGACCGTACGTCTCACTGATAAACACCAGATCGCCAACGACCACCGGGTTGGAAGCGTTGACAGATTCAAACTTTTTAGCACGCCACGGGTAATGGAAGTCCACCGTTCCAGTGCGAGGTTCAAAGCCAATCAAACCGCCACGGGCAAAGGTGAAACCCCATCGGCGACCGTTGATTGTCGCAAGCACCGGAGTAGTATAGCTTGCTAGTTCATCGGTGATCTGATAGACAACTTCGCCGATCCACTTGTTGAAAGCGACGATACCGCTTCCGTTTCCTTGGACGGGATCGCGGGTGCCGAGTAGGGTTCTGGCACGCCCCGGCGGTGAGCCACCAATCTGAACAATCAACAATTCACCTTCGACCACCGGGGCAGATCCGACACCGAAAAAGTTCTGGACGACGTGAAATTTAGCGGCGGTGTCCACGCTCCACAACAGTTTTCCATCTGCAACAGCCACACAGTGCAACATGCCTTCGGGGCCGAAAATGTAGACACGGTTTCCATCAACGACCGGACAGGTTCGCGGTCCGTTATTATAGCCGTACAGGTCTTCGTAGTCCGTTGGATACTCAAATCGCCACAGTTCATCGCCGGTCTTGCTTTTCATGCAGGTTAGGCGAGCCAATCTACCGTGGCGATCGAACATGAACAATCGTCCTTGGGAAACGGTTGGCGCACCGTAGCTGGTCCCGATCTCCTTGTCCCAAACGACGGGCGGGCCCGTCGGGGACCACGAGGTAAGGAGAGACGTTTCAGGGGATTTGCCGTCGCCTGTTGGGCCCAAAAAGCGACCCCAATCGCTACCGGATTTGCGTGTACGGAGATCTGGCGGCTGGACTTCTGCACCCGTCTCTTGAGCACCGTGCAAACTAACTGTGACCAATATCAAGACAAACACCAAACAAATGAAACCTATCAATTTCGTTTCCATCAACTATCCCCTCTTTGAGTGCCAAAGAGTATAAGCATTCCGTCACTAGGAGAAAAGATGCAGATTACAAATATCGAACTGATTCCAATCTACTCGACTCGCGAAATGGGGCGAGCCTATCCTTCCAATTCGGAGAAGGCAATCTCGCACCACATCATCGTTCGTCTGCGAACCGATGCCAACATTACAGGCTTAGGCGAGATGTCGGATGTCAACTTTGACCTCACTCCGGAGGCGGTTAATGGGTTAGCCACTCGTTTAGAGCCGTTGCTTGTCGGACGCAGCCCGCTTGATCTGACCGCAATCCAAGTAGATCTGGAAGAACAGGAGTGGGAGCATCAGGTACTCGCAGGGATTGACATCGCGCTACACGATGCCATCGGTAAGGCACTGGACGTGCCAATCTACCAACTATTCGGTGGCAAATACCGCGAACGGATTCCCTTCGCCTATCCTCTCGCTCCGTGCCAGATCGAAGCGGATATAGAAGCGAATTTGCAGCGCATCGAAAAATTGCAAGACCAAGGGCATCCAACAATCCGTTACTATTTCGGTATCGACCTGACGTTGGACGAACGGTTCCTTTCGGAACTCCGGCGGCGTTGGGGGAACGGGGTCGAGATTAACGCCCTAGACGCAAGCGGACGGTTTGATGTGGAAACGGCGATTGACGTCATCGGTCGCTTTGCAGCCTTTGAGCCGAATCTTGTTGAATCCCCTGTAAAAGGGCGTCAGAACGCCCCGGTCGAGGACTTTATCGCGGTGAAACAAGCTGTAGATGTGCCGATTAGTGAGCATTCGTCGGAAGCCTCCGTAGCCGTCCGGCTAGCACAGCACGAAGCGGTAGATATTTTCAATCTCGGCGTGGGTTATTCAGGGATGACTGCTTGTCAGAAGACGTTTGGGTTGGCTGAACTGTTCGGCATCAAGACGCTGTTAGGCAGTACCGTGGAACTCTCCATCGGCACCGCAGCGCGGGCGCATCTTGCCGCGGCGATGCCCAACCTAGATTTTCCGTGCTATCCTTCGGGACCATTGGTTTATTACGAACAGGTTGTCAGGGAGCGGGTGCGTTACGAAGAGGGACATATCATCGTCCCAGAGGGTCCTGGACTAGGGGTGGAGCTGGATGAAGAACGGCTTGCTGCACAGCGATTGTGGTGAGTCTCAGCAGGTCAATTTCCCAAAATCGACGGTTCGGTGTCGAGATATGAATATAGACCTACAATCAACTCAACCCGTATGGTTTAGGGTTCCAACCCGCGTTGGTCAATGGGCGAGGGGACCTCGCCCCCCGATAAATCGGGATGCAGCACCTACGATTACGGACAGTTTCACATAAATGTCAACAGAACCTAGTTGATGGATTAGGCGTTAGGGATCAACGCAATAGTCAGGAATCGGAATTCCCTCTCCGTTCCGATCCCGATTTATCGGGGAAGCCCGATCTACGGGTGTGGTGATTCGCTCTGGCTACACACATGTCGCCCCGCTGGGGTTAAGAGGTTATGGCATACGGAGTATGCCTAGCCTACTACTTATTATATCATTCCACAGGCGCAATGACGGTCAGTCCACGTTCAACTATTTCAATGGTCGCAGGAGTGTAGCAGATTCGTTCTCCGTCCGCGTAAAGGAGTATCGGCGGATCTGTTTCGATGGTCAGCGACTTTGTGCGGTGCATCCGGACTGCGCGATGTCCGGCATGTCCTCCCCAGAAGAGGGTGAAAAGCAAGCGCAAAACGGTTCGATGGGGGACAGGTTCAATAATACATACATCGAACAACCCGTCATCTATGACTGCCCCCGGCACGATTTTCATCCCACCGCCATAACTGGATGTGATGCCGGTGGCAGTCAGAAGGATTTCACCTTCGTAGGAGCCGAAATCTCCTTCAAGGCGAGCCGTGGGGGATCGATAACTAAAAAGCGTCGTGATTGCCGTATAGACATAAGACGCTGTCCCAGAAAAAGGCGAGCCTTCCTCTGTAACGCGCCGACTCACTTCAGCATCATACCCGCATGTTACAATCGTATCGAAATAGTGATCTCCGATTTTGCCGAGATCAACCTGTCGTGTAGTCCCTTCCGATAACACTCCGATGGCATCCACCGGCTTTGTAGGAATCTTCAACGCCTCCGCGAAATCATTTCCCTTCCCGCACGGCAGAACCCCAAGCACCACGTCCGGCTTCTCCGCAATCGCGTTGACCACCTCGTGAACTGTACCATCGCCGCCACATGCGATAATCCAGTGCGAACCATTTTCAATAGCCTCCTGTGCAATCCGGTTTGCGTCACCGGACTGAGTGGTCAACTCCAGTCGTCCCGTGTGTCCTTCAGCCGTGAGACGCTGAAAAGCTTGTTCAGCGACTGCAGCCGCTTTGCCTTTTCCTGAAATTGGGTTGGTGATTAGTACAAATTCTCGATATGGATGTTGTGTGCTGGCTGACATTGTGGTCTCTCAAAGATTTGCAACGATCAACAGATTGATTGCCAACGTCCATTGTCCCTATTCTTCAAGCAGATCCGCGACGTTGACAGCTGTACCGGTACTTGCAGCGTCGCACGTTGCTTGACAGAGGGCAAGCGTTTGAAGATTATTCCTGCCTGAAATACCCGGTTCAACCCCGTCGCGGATATACTCTCTTAATGCCTTGAGCACAAGCTGTTCGCTGCGTGGTAAAGACAACGGTTCGATCGTTTCAGGTTCACCACCGCCCGTCGGTTGAAATTCGATTCCTTCCACGTCGTACGCTCGGAGTGTGCCCCCATCCATCTGCATACGCAGGTGATATGAACTGTTCTGGGCACAGTGCGTTAAGCCGTAATTGCATACCATCCCGCTTTCGTACTCAAGGATCGCATAAACGCCTGAGTCATAGGGATATCGACTCCAAGGCGGGTTGAAAGTCCGCGCAGTCACTGTTTTGACCGGACCAAACCAGAAGTTGAGGTTATCAAAGTGGTGACAACTCATGTCCCAGATCATCGCATTGAGATAGTTCAGTGTGCGTGGGTTCGGGCGATAGCGGTGGTGAATAAGATCAACAATCGCGGGCGTGCCGCAAGTTCCCTCACCAAGGATCCCCTTTATCGTCTGTTGCAGCGGCTGATAACGATAATTCTGCGCCACACAGAATCTGACTCCGCTCTCCTCCCCCTCCTTGACCAATTGCTTCGCCAAAGCGAGATCGGTTGTCATCCCCTTTTCGACAAGGACATGTAAACCGGCTTCAAACCCCATCCGCGCGAAAGGGGCATGCGTCGCTGTTGGGGTACAAATTAATGCAGCATCGGCATCGACCACTTTGGCTGCTTCTTCGAGGCTTGAGAAACAAGCAGATTTTCCTAGTCCTGCTTTCTCGCGTGCGCTTTGGAGGACAGCCTCATCGACATCTACTAAGGCAACAGGCTCCCAATTTGGATCGGCTACCACAACATCAATGGGCCAGGTGCCTCTACCGCCCGTGCCGACGTGAATAGATCTTAACGGTTCATCTTTCATGCGAGTCTCCCGTGACATACTCCCAAGTATAAATGCTTGAGAGTGTCAGAAATTGCTTTCAAAATCCGACGGTTTACAAATTCATTTTAGCAGATTTGCAGACAGGTGGCAAGCGAAACTGAGGTCCCCGTACATTTCGCTTGATTTGGGATCGGCTTCATGATAAGATAGCGGAACTTTCCGGACATTTCCGATCTTTCCCAAGACACAGCTGCTTCAAAATTCGGATCTTGACGCAACATCGATGAACTGCATCAATCGCACAGGTGTAACCGTATAGCATAAATACCAGAAGGAGATTGGTCTTAGATGAAACTTTCACCTATTGACGGCGTAATCATCATTAGTTACATCTTGTTCGCGCTTGGACTCGGTATCTACTATTCTAAACGTGCGGGGAAGAATATTAACGAATTTTTCGTTTCCGGTAGAAATTTGCCGTGGTGGCTCGCAGGCACATCGATGGTTGCAACGACATTCGCCGCAGATACACCGTTGGCAGTTACGGGGCTCGTGGTCAAGGACGGAATTGCGGGGAATTGGCTGTGGTGGAACATGGTCTTGAGCGGGATGTTAGCGACATTTCTGTTCTCCCGGCTCTGGCGGCGAGCGGAGATTATCACCGACGTTGAATTGACGGAATTGCGTTATGCCGGTAAATCAGCCAGCCTGTTGCGAGGCTTTCGCGCTCTATACATCGGATTACCAATAAATTGTATTACGATGGGTTGGGTAATCCTGGCGATGCAGAAGATTATTGTGTTGACCTTCAATCTGCCAGACACAGGAACATCGAAGGTGCTTGCTGTCCTTGCGTGCATGTTAATCGCCGGCATATACTGTGCACTGTCGGGCTTTTGGGGGGTTGTTATAACAGACTTGGTCCAATTCGGCATGGCGATGATTGGATCCATTGTGTTAGCAGTTATCGCTGTTACCAAGATCGGCGGAATAGGCGTCCTGAAGACCAAGCTGACGGAGATGCATGGGGCAAGCCACTCGATTTTGAACTTCTTTCCGGATTTTGGTGCCGGCGAGATGGCGATATTGACCTTCGGCATTTATCTCGGTGTTCAGTGGTGGGCGGCAAACGGCGCGGATGGCGGCGGCTACATCGCCCAGCGGATGTTCGCAGCGAAGGACGAGCGGAACACATTGCTTGCAACGTTATGGTTCAACATTGCACACTATACGTTACGCCCTTGGCCATGGATTCTAGTTGCCCTCGTGTCAATGGTAGTTTACCCAAACCTCAGCGACCCGGAGGCGGGTTATCCGAAGCTGATGCTCGAATACTTGCCCCCAGGATTGCTTGGTCTGATGCTCACGGCGTTTCTCGCAGCGTTTATGTCAACGATTGACACCCACCTCAACTGGGGGGCATCCTATCTGGTCAACGATTTCTACAAACGCTTTTTCAAGCCAGAGGCTGACGACCGTCACTACGTGGTTGCTTCCCGAATCTCGGTGGTACTGATTATGCTGGTTGCAGGTGTGACCAGTCTATTCATGGATTCAATCGCGGGGGCGTGGAAATTCCTGATTGCCCTCAACGCTGGAATCGGACTCGTGCAGATCTTGCGGTGGTACTGGTGGCGGATTAACGCATGGTCAGAGATTGCTGCGATGGTTACCTCCGCAGTCGTGTCAACAATTGTGTTCACCTTGCCGCAGACAAAAGATAACTTCGCGTATCAGATGCTGATCATCGTCCCGATTTCGACACTAAGTTGGCTCATCGCGACTTTGGTGACCTCCCCTGTTTCAGAAGAGAGGTTAATTGCGTTCTATCAACGCATCCGACCGAATGGTGGTTGGTGGGGACGCATCCCTAGCCTCGCAAATGTCCAACCGATTGGAGAGAGCAGTATGCCAGCACTGCTCAACTGGGTGTTGGGTTCGGCATTTGTCTATTGCACACTGTTTGGATTTGGCAAATTGCTATTAGGATTTTACGGTGTCGGGGTTCTCTTTCTGCTGATTGCGCTGATTACAGGGGGTCTGATCTATCGCGGATTGCCGGCTCGATAAAAACAACAGTGATACCGAAAAAAGCGCGCCAACCCTAGATTGACAACACCTCCTACCAGAGGTATAGCAAACTTTTCAGGAAACAATCCATAGGATTGTTGAACGATTTTATCCGGAGCGCATTACCCGCTTTGATTTTCAGCCGGACCGTCTAAACCGAAGAGATAGAGCGATATAAAAATGAAACGTCAACACACCGTTTTCGTTCTCTCGATCCTAATATTTCTCGCGATTGCCGCTCATGCTTCTTCGACAGATGACTACTTTAATCATATCACAACCTTCTCCGACGGAAAGATTACCCGTTTCACCCAAATGCCGATTCGCGTCCATATCGCACCGGTGCCTATGGGCATTGAGGGGGTTGAAACATATCTGGAAAGTTTCCGCTATGCTATGCGCGAATGGGAAGCCGCCGCTGATGGACGGATACAGTTCCAAGAAGTAGAGGCAATCGACAACGCAGACATTCGCGTACAGTGGCAGCGGAGTGGATTGACGCAGATCGTCGATACTGCGCTCGGCAAGACGGAACTCAGCTGTCTCTCGGAAACCGATTTTGAGGTCGGCATGGTTTTATCGTTGCGAGAAAGCGGTTCGGCGGCGCTGCTTTCGCCTGAAAAGATGCGAACCGTTTGTCTCCATGAACTTGGTCATGCAATTGGGCTTTGGGGGCACAGTCCAGATTCAGCGGATGTGCTCTTCTTCGCAGCAACGGCACAACGCCCGACGGATCGAGATAGGGTAACGCTGCTCAAAGTCTACGCGGCTCCACTCCACGCCCCTCAACATGAAGCCGCAATTGAAGTTCTCAAAACGCAGATTGAAGCCAATCCCAAACACCTCCGGAGCCACTATCTCCTCGGCACAGTCAATTTCGATAAAGGTAAAGTGGATGCAGCGATTGCAAATTTCAAAGCCTGTTTGGTACTTGACCCAGACTTTCAGCAAGCCAACGAAAAGCTCCTGCTTGCCTACCAGAAAAGCGGACGTAGAGAGGAGGCCCTCGTCCATCTTCAAAAGATGCTCAATCGAGAGGCTTCGCCAGAGGGCTATAACACTGCTGGCGTGATGTACTATCAAAGTCAGCGAATTGACGAAGCCATTGCAGCCTTCAAGAGTGCGCTTCAAATTAACCCTCGCTATCAACCAGCCAAAAATAATCTGCATCAACTCTATCGTAAGCAGGGCATTACTGCACTAGCAGATGAAACTTATCCGGCAGCAATATCGTTTTTTTTAGAGGCACTCCAACTCAACCCGATAGATTCAACATTGTATAATCTGACAGGTGAGGTGTACGCAAGAAACGGGGACTACCAAAGCGCGATTGTGGAGTACAAAAAGGGGCTGCAATTTAATCCCGGCGACACAGATGCCAAGCAAAACCTTGCCCGTTCCTACAACAATCTCGGTGTGCAGTTGACTCAATCCGAACGCTGGGAAGAAGCGATTGGCGCCTATCAGCAGGCTCATCAATTGATGCCTGACCTTGCCAGTGTGAAGAGCAATCTCACAGATATGTACTGGAAGCGGGCGAACACACTCCGTGAACAGGGAAATTTAGACTTAGCAATCGAAGCCTATCGTGAGATCCTTGAGTTTGATTCAAGTGCAATTGATGCCCACAGCCTGCTAGGGGATTTATATTTTCAAAAGCGAAACTACCCGCAGGCGATCCGTGAATTCAACGAGGCTTTCAATGCCGACCCGGAGAATACACAAGCGCAGAAAAACCTGATCGCGGTCTATCATAAATACGGCCAGGTACTCGACAATAAAAAGCGTTACGATCAAGCGATTACGCAGCTTGAACGGGGCCTTGCGCTAGCCCCGGCGCATATTAACCTTCGCTTGAGCATCGCGTATGCCTACGAACATGCAAAGGATTTCGATAGCGCGAGGGGGGCGTTTGAGGCGATTCTGGAACTTGAGCCAGATAACGCTCAAGCCGAAGCGGGGTTGGCCAATCTTCAGATTCAACGTGGGAATGATTTTCTGAACCGAAAGAAATATACGTCCGCGCTGAAGGTGTTTGAGAGTATCCCGGAATCGGATCGGCATGCGAGAATCTATAATACGATTGGGTATCTTTATTTGATGAAGAAACAGCCCCTGAAAGCGTTGCCAGCGTTTGATGCGGCACTCGCGGACGATCCACAGGACAAAGTTGCTTACCACAATCTCCTGAGTATCGAGTCACAGTTTGAGGCACAATTTGCCAGTGCCAATGATTCCCAAACAGTGAAGGATAGCCTCGCGCTTGTGAGAAACAGCCTTGTGCACTGCTTAATCGGCCGCGACGAACATCTCAAAGCGAAGGCCAAATACCGTGCAGCATTAGACCACTCCCCCAGCGATACGGAAGTTAAAACAACCCTTATTGACACTGGTATTCACCTTGCGAAAGCATTCCAGAAAAAGAAATGGCCAAAAAATATGAAGGAGGTAATTCGGTGGGTTAAGGAGCAAGCACCCGACAACTCGGCGGTACAACAGCTGCTTGAAGACAGTCCGTAACCGTTTGAAGCGTTTTAAGGATTGGCTGACAGATCTCGTTCCTGACTGCCGTAACGATATGTCCAAGAAAATACTGTACCGTTATCTACTCCCTATTGCCCTTGCTGCTTGTATGATTCCGCAGGCATTTGCAGAATCCCCTTTTGAAAAGGCACTCGCCTTAGTCGATCAGAGAGACTATGCCCAAGCCGCCGTGAGTTTGGAAGGTTTACTTAAAACGCAGCCAACACATCCGGAGAAACAGGCTATCCATCATGTGCTCGCTTACTGTTATGAAAGCAGGGAGAAATGGACGAAAGCGATTGAACATTATACACATGCCGTTTCCCCGACATATCCCTTGGCGGATTATGCCATCTACCATCTGGCGAAATCATACGGACAGATGAAAGACAATCAAAACGCTATCATCTGGTATCAACGATTGATTGATGAACATCCGCAGAGTTTTCATTTTGCTGGCACAAAGTACGAACTCGCCAAAGCACAGTATCACGCTGGCAACTACGCCGTGGCGCTCAAAGGTTTTTTAGGGCTTATCGCTGATTCAAAAAACAGTTATGTTAGGAAAGCGACTTATGAGGCTGCACAGACCTATGAAAAGCTGGGTAACTGGAAGCAAGCCCAAGACACCTACCAACAGCTTATTCATACAAACGACGCGGACACAATTGCGCAAAGTTCGCTTGACGCGCTTCAAAAATTAGTCGCAGGACATCCAGAACTTCAGATCACTCGTAATCAACGCATGACGCATGCCATGGTGCGATTCAACCGCGGTCAACTGACGAGTGCACGCTCGGAATTTCGCAAAGCGGCTGCAGGTCATAAAGACAAAATCACTGCACGCGCCACCTACTATATCGGTCGCACATACCACCGTCAGCGCAAATATGATTCGGCACTTGAAGCATATAACAAAATCGCTTCTCTCTACCCAGCGAGCGGCTATCTCACACGGGCACTCTACCAGTCAACGCTTTGTTACCGGCGTAAAGGACAGCCCCAAAAAGCTGAGGAACATTTGATTGCTTTCATCGAAAAATATAGTTGGAGTGCATTAGCGGACGATGCGCTATATGATCTCGGGTGGGTGCAGAAAAACGAGAAACAGTATGACAAAGCTATCGCTTCCTACCGTCGCTTGACGAGCCAATACACCCACAGCAACTGGTTACCGCGAGCATACTGGTGGATCGGCTGGATTCAATTCAAGAACGAACGATATGCGGACTGCATTGAAACCTTCACAACTTTGAAGAAGGGTTTTCCACACGACAGTTTCGCTAAAGCAGCGCGCTTCTGGATAGCAAAAACCTATGAACGTCAAAATCAGTTAAAGGAAGCGGAGTCAGTATATAGCGAAATCGTGGCGGCAAATCACTGGTATTACAGTGGACCCGCAAAAGAGCATCTGAAACGTCTCCGATCAAAAAGCGATGCTCCTACCAAACCTGAAATTCTAGCAACCCCTCGGGCTCGTGTTACCGTGGATAGTCCTACTTGGAAAAATATCGGGTCTAAGAAAACGCCTCGTGTCCAGCAATTGATGCGCCTCAAACTGTTTGAGGATGCCCTGACTGAGCTTGAAGGAAACATAAAGCGTGACAGCTTGAATCTTCGAGATAACTACTATAATCGTATCTTATGCCTCGAAAAACTCAAGAAGTTTCAACAGGCACACGGATATGCAGACAGGCTATCAAGGTTCCAACCCCTGCGCGGTAAAAACAACGCCATACCAATAGAACTTTACCGACTCCTCTATCCGCTTTATTACACAGACCACCTTCAAAAACATACGGCAAACTACGAAATTGACCCGCTGTTTGTCGCTGCGATGATTCGTGAGGAAAGCAGGTACAACGCTGATATTGTTTCCCGTTCAGGTGCGATAGGTCTGATGCAAATTATGCCTGCGACTGGACGCGAGTTGGCGGGTCGCCTCAAAATTCCTCGATTTAGCACAAAGATATTGTATAACCCGGATGTCAACATTCAGATGGGAGCATGGTACATGAAGAGTCTGATGAATCAGTTCAATAACAATCACGCACTGGTCGCGGGTGCGTATAACGGCGGTCCTGGTCGGATGCGGCGATGGATAGAGGCGAAGAAGATTCCGGATTTGGATGAGTTTGTCGAAGATATTTGGATAGATGAAACACGCCGTCACATTAAAAAAGTCATCGACAGCTATATCATCTATCAGGAACTCTACCCAAAACCTGCCCCTACTTCCGCGAATATACCGCCTCCGTCAGATGGTTGAATGGCAAGGATAGCTCGCACCAAATCTGCGTTAAATTCTCGGACAAGCATCATTCGACACTTGAAAGGAGAAGTTATGAAACATACAATAGGCTGCACAACCCGTCCCTACGGTTCACTCACGTTCCCCGAAGCGTGCGATCATATCGCGGCTGCTGGATATACCGATGTTGCGGTGTTCGCCAATGCCGGTCAGGTTCCCGTCCGCTCTGATAGCACGGATGCGGAGATTGCAGAAACCCGCAAAGCCGCAGCTGCTGCTGGATTGGCCCCTTCCATGCTAATCGGCAGTACGAAGTTGAATCTCGGCTTGGAAGCCGCCGTCGATGACTACAAACGACTCATTGATAACGCCGCTGCGCTCGGCACGAAGTGGCTGCTCGATTGTGGTACGGGGAACGAAGCGTACTATGCGGACTATTTTGAGTTGATGCGTCAGGCTGCACCATATGCAGGGGAGATGGGTGTCAACATTACCATGAAACCCCATGGTGGAATCAGCCTTACAGTCGAAGATCTCATTGACGCTGATGGTAAAGTGAATCATCCTGCCTTTGGGATTTGCTATGATCCGGGCAATATCATCTACTATACCAAAGGCGATCTTCGTCCCGAAACCGATGTAGCGACTATCGCCCCGAAAGTGACAACGACAATCATCAAGGATTGTGTCGTTGAAGATGGTGTACCCGATGTAATGGTCACGCCGGGCGAAGGGTTAGTCGATTTTGAGACGGTTCTTAACGGGTTAGTTAATGGTGGTTTTGATGGTCCATTATATGTTGAATGCGTTGGCGGGACAACGGTGGACGAAATCAACAGGAACACCAAAGCGACACTAAAGCTTGTGAGCGATATTTTGGCGTAAAACCTTTCTGGTTCATTTGAAAATTTAACGCAAAGGCGCAAGGAGGACAACAATGAAAATCGCTCGTCTTGAAACCGAATTGTATATCGCCCCACCGCCGGAGCGTCCAATCACTGATGCACTCCGCGCCAATAGACATCCGGGACGTGTTCACGTCAAAGTTTACACGGATAAGGGTCTCGTCGGTAGTTCATCGGTTGGCTTCTCCTCGATTCGGGGTGCAAACCAGACGCTCCAGACAATGCTTAATGAGGAGGTCGCGCCGCTGCTTGTGGGACGGGATTCGCTCGCTATTCGACTGATTCATGAAGACCTGAAGCGGGCACTGGAAGAACAGGCAATCCACGGCATGACGATGTATGCCCTCACAGCCGTGAATGTCGCGCTCTGGGATATCTTTGGACAGGAGACAGGACAACCCGCGCACCGCCTTGTGGGCCAGGCGCAAGATCGAGTACCCGCCTATACGATGGTGGGTTGGATGCACTTAGATCTCGACGAACTCAAGGAGGTCTGCGCGAAATCTGCCGAACAAGGGTTTAAGGCTGTGAAGGTCAAGGTCGGTTCGCCGACACTAGAGGAGGACATCCAACGGCTAGAAACGATTCGGGCGGAGATTGGACCGGATGTCACGATTATGGTGGACGCCAACCAGACCCTCACAGTGTTTGAGGCGTTGCGCCGTGGGCAGGTTTTTCAGGAGATGGGGATATTTTGGCTTGAAGAACCGCTGCCCGCCCACAACTATGATGACTATGCCGAGCTTGCACATGGACTTGCTATGCCCATCGCCACCGGTGAAAACCTTTACGGTAAGGAAGAGTTTAAGGAACTCCTCGTCCGTCGGGGGATAGACATCGTGCAGGTCGATCTCGCTCGCCTAGGTGGCTTCTCCGAATGTGTCGCCACCGGTCTGATGGCAGCGGCGTTTGGTGTACCGTGCTGTACGCATGGTGGAGGATTGATAAACCTGAATATCCTGTGTGCTCTGCCCAACACGCTGTATCTGGAAACGGGTTTATTGACTGATGAGGAACGGGACCACTTCGTTGACGGCTGTTTCCTTGCACCGGAGGGGGCTGGATTTTCGTGGTAGAGCAGATTGAAATTTCAAACTATAGATAAGAGTGAGGAGAGGAATAATGGAACAGGGCGAAGATAAGTTGCGCGTCGCGGTTGCCGGATGCCATCGTATGACACACCGCACCCCAGGCAGCCACAACTTTGCGACTGCGTTTCACGCTGTGCCGGAGACGGATGTAGTAGCAGTGTTTGATCTCGGCGCAGAAACCCGGACAGAATTTGTGGATTGCTGGCGGGAGGTCTGGGGCGACATTCCGACCTATCACGACTACCAGCAGATGCTTGGGGAAATCCAGCCAGACCTGCTGTGCATTGCTACGTGCCAAACAATGCACGCAGATCAGATTGAGTTGGCTGTCGAGGCTGGAGTGCGTGGCATTCTATGCGATAAGCCTCTTGCTACTAGTTTGGCGGAGATGGATCGAATCATTGCCGCGTGTCAAGAGGTGCCGTTGCTTTTAGCGTTGGACCGTCGCTGGATGCCCCGCTATTGTTCACTACGCGAGTTAGTTGCTGATGGTGCAATCGGTGAGGTCACAAGTGCTACTGCCTATGCACTGTCCAATCTGATTAATCATGGATGCCATTCGTATGATGCGATTTTAGGCTTGGCGGGTGATGTCGAGCCGGTGTGGGTTAGCGGATTGGTGGACGACATTTCGGAGGAACCTCCTGATTCGCGCCGGCGTATGGATCCAGCCGGACATGCACAGATCGGGCTTGCGAATGGAGCGGTGCTTTATGTCACGCCAGATGGCCGCCACGAAAACGCAGGAATGACCTTTGAGGTCGCGGGTGAAAATGGGCGTCTGTTTCTCCTCGACGATGCCAATGAAAGCTACCTCTGGTCAGCGGACGATCCATCTGGGGCAGGATTACGCCCATTAGATCTCCCGGAGGAAACCGAACCGTGGCCCGCAGGCAAGGCGATGGTAAGCGATTTGGTGCAGGCAGTGCAAACGGGTGGACGAACCGCCTGTGACATCGAACATGTTCGCCGTGCAACGGAGATAGGCTTTGCAATTCACGGTTCCTCGATGCGAGGTGGGGCTAAGGTTGACTTGCCGCTCGCTGAACGGTCATTCCGCATTGAGTCATTCCCTTGGGGTAACGAGTGATGCGTGAAACGTGAAAACAACTGGTTCATGGGTTCATTAATGAATTTTTGAACGATGCGGAAACGACATCCTTACTAACTTGCACCAAAGGTGATAGAGGGAGGGAATAAGCTGATGAAAATTAAGGAGATAAGAGCTGCAGAGATAGACATCACGCCCAGGTCCAAAACCCAGCCACGGAGTTCGCCGCCACCAGATCGCCCCGATTCGCCAAGCCCAATGGCGCGTTATCCCGCTTACAGAGCACGACGGTCATCGTCGGGAGCTAGCTGGAACCGAGTTGGCTGCGTAGTCACCGCTGAAGACGGCACCTTTGGCGTTGGTGTCACGATTAATGGGGGACCGGTGGTCAAAGTCATCAACGACCATTTCGCCCGACACCTTGTGGGCGAAAATTGCATGGCAACGGAGAAGGTGTTTGACATGATGTTCCGGATGGCTACCCCTTACGGCAGCACTGGAATCGCAAGCTATGCTATCAGTGCTGTTGACCTTGCCCTATGGGATCTGAAGGGCAAGCTGTTGAACCGACCGGTCTATGAACTTCTTGGCGGACCCCAGAAGGAAAGCATCTTCTGCTACTCCACTGGATTCGAGACCGAATGGTACATGGAGTTGGGCTTCAAGGCGACTAAACTCCCGCTACCCTACGGACCCGCCGATGGATTGGAAGGGCTCAACAAAAATGAGATAGAAGTAGCAAGAACACGAGAACTGATTGGCGATGATGTAGAACTGATGCTGGACTGCTGGCTGTCGCTGGATGTGGAGTATACTGTCCGGCTTGCCGAGCTGCTGAGACCCTACCGCCTCAAGTGGCTAGAGGATTATCTGATACCGGAAGATTTTGAGGGATTCGCTGAAGTGCGCCAGCGATTGCCTTGGCAGACACTCGCTACCGGCGAACATTGGTATATGCCGTTACCCTTCTCAATGGCTGCCAGTAAGCGATACGTTGATATCTTCCAACCGGATGTGCTATGGGCGGGTGGAATCACGGCGTGCGTTCGGATCTGTCACCTCGCCGAAGCCGCCGGCATCTCGGTAATCACCCACGGCGGCATGAACTACCCCTACGGACAACATCTCGCCTTTGCGATGCCCGCCATCGTCTGGGGTGAACGCTCCGAGGGTGTCTCGCCACCGGGTGTACCGCCTGAAGAGATGGTCGCTATCCCCGGAACAGCTGTGATCAAGGACGGTCATCTTGTGCCTAACAATGCACCGGGATTTGGTATCGAGGCGAGCAAAGATTGGTTGGAAAGTGTCGCTGTGTAACAAAGAAATAGGTGTGTTATCGCAGCCCCTTGGGTGTACTATCCCTCTCAAAACTGAATCATTCCGCGAGCGACCTCCCCATTGAGGAGATCCTCGAATGCCTCGTTGATCTCCTCCAACTGATAGGTACGGCTAATCAGTTCATCCAATTTGAGGATTCCGGCACGATAAAGCGCAAGTAGACGGGGCATGTCATCGCGGGGACGCGCTGAACCGTAGGTACTGGTCATGACCATTTTTTCACCGCCCAGTATGCCAGGCTCCAAAGACAGCGGTTCTTGAGATGGAACACCGATCCAGACCGCTTTCCCTCGAGGCCGTATGGCGCGTATCGCTTGTTCAAAGGTCACGTTTGCCCCAATTGCTTCAATGGCATAATCTGCTCCCAACCCATCTGTCAACGCTTGAATCTCTGGAATGGGATCGCTGTTGCTAGCGTTGAGGGTGTGAGTCGCACCAAGCTGCCGCGCCATTTCCAGTTTTGCATCCAGCAGATCTACCGCAATAACCTTCTCTGCACCCGCGATGGCTGCCCCTTGAATGGCATTCAAGCCGATGCCGCCCGCACCGAATACCACAACACTGCTCCCCGGACGCACCTGAGCCGTATTGGTTGCAGCACAAACGCCAGTCGTAACGCTACAACCGATTAGCGCAGCTTTATCTAAGGGAATCTCTTTATCAATTGGTATGGCAGATTCTTGGGGAATTACGCTATATTCTGCGAAGGAAGCAACCCACGCAAAATGGTGGATAGGTTTGCCGTTCTTTTTGTACCGTGTCGTGCCGTCAAAGAGGCATCCACGTTCGCTCTGCCTCGCTTTCAGGCAGAGATTGGGATAGCCTTGCGTACAGTAGATGCAATACCCGCAAGAGGGCACCCACGATAAGATTACATGGTCGCCCGGTTTCACCAAAGTAACACCCTCTCCAACCTCCTCGACAACCCCTGCCCCCTCATCTCCCAATACCGCTGGAAGCGGATAACGGATTTTGCCGGTGACCGCATGGTAGCAGCTATGACAGACACCTGTTGCGGCGACCTTGACGAGAACTTCACCTTTCTTCGGACCTTCCATCTCAATATCTTCGACAACAACCGGTTGGTTTAATTCGTACAAGACAGCAGCTTTCATAATTCCTCCTTATTCTAAACAAAAGCATTCTAACGCAAAGACGCAAGGAGGCAAAGATCTTAAAATTCCCTGCGTCCTTGCTTTCAAATCAAACAGCGTTGAAATCAGACAGGAACGGTTTATCACCGCAGATTGTTGTTCTGTGCATGTGCCGCGGCGTATCTTCACCATAGTCCCGAATGGCATGATGAATTGTGCAGCGGTTGTCCCAGAAGACCAAATCGTTCACCTGCCACCGGTGACGATATATGAAGGCAGGTTGCGTGATGTGCTGGAAGAGATGCTCTAGCAGCGGCTCGCTCTCTTCCTCTGTCATATCAACAAAACGCGACGTGAAACCGGGATTGATGAATAACGCCTTACGACCAGTCATCGGATGGGTACGGACTACTGGATGCTCAACCGGTGGTGTCTTTTTTCGCGCCGATTCATTAAGCCGTGCCGTAGCTCCTCTCTTTGAGAAATAGCGTTTATCGGCATGGCCAAAGTCGTGAACCGCCCAAAGCTGCGCTAGCATCCGTTGCAACCCTACCGAAAGCGTGTCATACGCCAGATACATGTTGGCGAACATTGTGTCTCCGCCTATCTCAGGAATTTGTAGCGCGTACATCATTGACCCCATCGCCGGTACTGCTTTATAACTCAGATCCGAATGCCAATAGGTGCCTGCATATGCCCTACCCTTCGGTTTTCCATCTTCAACCACGTTGGAGATCACATAGATTTCCGGGTAGCCTTCCAGCAGTGCCTCAGAGATGACGTGCGTCTCAAGGGAACCGAATCGATGGCTGAACGCAACGTGCTGCGCTGGCGTCAGATGCTGATTACGAAAGACAAGCACTCCATGTTCGGCAATCGCCCCCTCAAGCGTTTCAAAGATATCTGGGGGTACGGGATCCGAAAGATCAACGCCCTTTACCACCGCACCTACCGCCGGCGAGACCTTTTGGATTGAAATTGACATTTCTGCACCTCCTCTCCTTGACAAAAATGTGGATGTGATGTGACATTATGTAACTTCAAGCCCATCGGGTTTCCTGTTTTGACTGCCACGCTGCCTGACGGATATAGCCTTCTGCATCGCGCCGCACTACGGGTGGATTTGCCCGCAACGCTTCTTCATCCATTTCAATACCGATGCCAGGGGCAGTTGGCACGTCAAAATAGCCCTCCTTCTGGCGCGGGAATTCACCGACGATGACTTGATCAAACCACTGCGCGTGACCACCCTCTTGAATCATGAAGTTTGGCGTGCAGACATCCACCTGTAATGCCGCCATTGTGTTGACTGGACCGTAGGGATTGTGGGGTTGAAAGCCAACATAGTATGCCTCAGCCATCGCAGCGATCTTCTTCAACTCCGAAATCCCACCTGCATGGCAAACATCCGGCTGAATCAGCGCCACAACCTGCTTTTCAAGAAGTTCAACGAATCCCCACTTGGTGTAGAGCCTCTCTCCGGTTGCAAGAGGAATATTTACAGCTTCCGCCACCTTCACCATAGCATCAACATTTTGGGGTGGCACCGGTTCCTCATAGACGTATGGCCGAAACTCCTCCAACGCATTGCCGATTCGGATAGCCGACGACGGCGACAATCTCCCGTGCACTTCGACCAATAGCTCGACATCGTCTCCGACCGCCTCTCGCACCGCCTTCACTTTAGCGATAGCATCCCGCTCTGCTTCCGCACTGATGAACAGTCCCTGATGACCGAAGGGATCGCCCTTTAACGCGGTCAAACCTGTATCAACCTGACGGAGGGCATGCTCAACGGCGAGCTCAGGCGTCTCTCCATCGAAGCGACCGTATGTCCAGATTCGATCGCGCATTTGCCCGCCTAGCAGTTGCCACACCGGTGCGTTAAATGCCTTGCCCTTGATGTCCCAGAGAGCAATCTCTATCCCACTAATCGCCGCCATCTGGATCACACCACCGCGTACATTGTGATAGAGGTGATAAAGCCGTTGCCAGTGTTCCTCAATCCGAAACGGATCTTTGCCGACCAACGTCGCTCCAATCTCTTCCACAAATTGTGCAACAGCCAGTGGGCCACATGATGACTCGCCCCAACCGACGATGCCTTCGTCCGTCGAAATTTTGACGTAGACGTAATTATTTCGTACACCTCGCATATTGGATACCGGTGAAGCACTAGGGATTGCCTCGACGCTTGTGATTTTCATTCGATAACCCTCCTTGTACAGCATCTTTCTAATTCGTTGGCTTTTTCACGTCAGTTGCAGCCAACCGTCATCTACTTTTTCAAAGCGGCGATGCAACGCCTTAACGGTTTCCGTGGGAATCGGCAGCTGTCGTGTCACCATTTCGATGTTTGATGACAGATGCGAGGGATTGTGAGTTCCTACGATGATTGTATCGACTTCGGGTTGGGCGAGTACAAACCCTACTGCCAATAGGATGGGATTCTCAGGTGCCTGTGGCAGTGGTCCCATTTCTGCCATAATCTGTGCACGCCGAAAGTATTCATCCGCATACGCGTAAGGGCTACGCGCTTTGCCCCACGCCCCATTAGCAACAGGTCGCTTGATAATAACCCCCATCCCCTGCGCCTCCGCCGCCTCAAACAATCCTTTGGTGCGGGCATGCTGCTCCACAAGATTAAAACTAGTTTGAAGCGTATCAAATAGTCCGCTTTCTACCGCCCAACGGGCAGCCGCGTTGTCTCCGCTGTAGCCGATAAAACGGGTTTTGCCCGCATCCCTCGCCTTCACGAGTGCTTCGATAACCTCGCCGTGTTCCAGTACATCCACATCACAGGAGTGGAGTTGGACTATGTCTAAGTGATCTGTCTGCAGCCGACGCAAACTGCGGTCAATACTCTCGGAGACAGCCGGTCCAGTCCACGATTCGTGTTCCGTCCAAGGTATGCCTCTATCTCCGTCATCGGTGGTGTGGCCACACTTCGTTGCCAAGATGTATTCATCTCGCCGGTGAGCAACGGTCGCGCCGATGATTTCTTCGGTTCTGCCGTAACAGGCAGCAGTGTCGAGGAAATTGATGCCGCCATCGAGTGCGGCGTTGAGCACTCGGTCTGCCTCCGCAACGATCTTGGATCTCTCTTGGCGGGAGATCTCCGCCAACCCCAGGCCGAGGCGTGTGATTTTGAGACCTGTGTTGCCAAAATCTGTCGTTTCCATAGTTCCCCCTGTACCTCAATGTATAGGACCTAGATGCCAAGTCAAAACTGATGGATGTTTGCTTCACCGTCACACGAACCCCGACAAGCATCTAAAACCCTGATTGCTTGTCGCACACATAGATGAACGGTTCGCCCGCGAGAAATCGCCGGAGGTTCTCCTTGAAAATCTGCCGCCGTCCTTCCCACATTTCAGCGGTCAACGCTGAAGCGTGAGGCGACAGGATAACGTTGTCTATATCCCATAATGGACTATCGGCAGGCAAAGGCTCTACCGCCATGACGTCCAATCCTGCACCAGCGATTTGTCCGGAGCGCAGCCCGTCTATCAACGCTTCCTCGTCCAAGATGCCTCCTCGTGAAATCGCTATGATGTGCGCCCCCGGCTTGAGCTGTTCGATCCGTCGGCGATCAATCAACCCCTCTGTTTCTGGCGTGAACGGTGCGGTGATGACAAACCAGTCGGACATCTGAAGCAGTTCATCCAGTCTGTCAAGCCCCCAAACTGCTTTCACCTCTGGAGGGGTTGGCACCGACTGAGTATCAACGGCGTAGACTTCCATACCGAAGCCGTAGCCCCGCCGTGCGACTGCCATTCCAATACCACCGAGTGCGAGTATGCCCAAGGTGCTTCCACTCAGCTCCAAAACCCGTTCATCATATTTCCCGGTATCCCAATAGTGCACTTTTTGGTCCTCCCACTGTTCACGTAGACAGTGGGCAAAGGTCAATATCATACCAAACGCATGGTCAGCCATCGGGTTGGTGTGGGGGCCCCGTGCATTGGTCAGGATAACATCGCTTTCTCTTATCTCAGGTATCGATACAACCCGATCAATACCGGTCCCCGGACACTGAATCCACTGGAGTTTTTGGGCGGCGAGAAAGACCTCGCGTGACGGTTCACCGCAGTACACATCCGCGTCCCGAATGAGTTCTATCTCTTCCTCCGGGGTTGCTGCTCGGTGAAAGGTTATGTCCGGAAAAGTGGTGCGAAGTTCATCCACAAACTGATCAGTTGCTCGACCAGACATTACAATTTTCATTTATCATTACCTCATATTCTGAAAGATTGGGTGTTGAATATAACTATTTCAACATTTCATGCCAACAGTGTTGCACCGTGCAACGCTGACAAGAAATCGATCGTTGATTTAATTTTTTCGGGTACATATTTCTCAACTTTGCACCATATTCTAACACAAAGTTCTGTTGTCTCAACATCAAAAAATGGAGATTGATGGAAAATTATGGTGGAACCCAGATTCGGTTGAACCTGAGTGAAAGACCTGCGTCTTAAATCATATTCACCGTCACTCCTTTTTGTTGTATTTTCTACAACAGGATTGAAGATAAACCATGGATGACAGTAGAAATTTCATGTCAAAACGCTAATACGAGGAGAAATCCAATGCGTATCACCAGTATAGATCCCTTTGTTGTAAGAGTACCAACCGAAGGACGAGAAGGTCCCACAACCGGGGATTGGACTGTCGTCCTCGTCCATACAGACGTAGGCGTAACCGGTATCGGGCGTGGCGGGAGCATCGAAGTTATCTCCCAAGAACTAGCACCTGTGCTCATCGGGCAAGATCCGCGACAGACAGCACTTCTCTGGGAACGGATGTACGAAACAGTGTGGCGTTTCGGCGGCCCCGGTCATGCTGCAATGCCGTCCATCGGAGCACTTGATGTCGCTCTGTGGGATATTTACGGAAAGGCTTGTGGTCAACCTGTGTGGCGACTCTTGGGCGGATATCGGGACAAAGTCCTCGCTTATGCCGATGGCTCCGGGTACGTTGCAGAGGCAGACCAATCCCCCGAAGCGATAGCGGCTCTGGTCAAGAAGCACGCCGACCTCGGCTATGATGCGATGAAGATACACATGTACGAAGCCAAAAGTCCGGAGGAAATTGTGGAACGGGTGCGGTGTACGCGGGAGTTGATCGGTATGGAGAAGAAGCTGATGGTAGATTTGCACCGTGGGTGGGATGGAAAGACGGCGGTAGAAATCGCTCGGCGACTTGAGCCTTACAACCTCTACTGGCTAGAGGAGCCGGTGCGCGGCGATGATGAGGCGGTCTACCTGCGTATGGTGCAGGAGGCGACCAGTGCCATTGTTGCCGGTGGGGAGAGCGTAGGAACGCTTTACGGCATCAGGCAATTTATCACAGAGGGTGCCCTCCAACTGATACAAACAGACATCTTAATAGGGGGTGGTTTCACCGGGTTGATGCGGATTGCAGCGTTATGCCATGCGTATCACCTGCCCGTCGCCCCGCACGGCGCACAGTTCCCGGACATCAACTGTCATCTGGCTGCGGCAGTGCCTAATGGCTTAATCGTTTCTGCGTACCCCGACTGCGAACCCAACGAGATCTGGTCGAAACTATATGATCCGTCTTTCCAAGTGGTTGACGGATACATCACCATGACCGAGCAGCCGGGGTTGGGACTAACGCTGAACGAAGACTTCATCAATCAACACCGGCTTCGTGGCTCGTCAGACACAACTTGATGGGCTCATCGTAACAGCGAACTTTTGCGCCGATACCGATTAATCATGGGACAGAAATAAAAAAAGCCAAGCCGCATCAATAATTCGATGCGGCTTGGCACTGGGTAATTCTCATCAACTTTATAGTACTAAACAAGGAGTAGTTGAAACTGCTTACACTCGATTCAACGAATCTGTACAAGTACAGTTTCATTAAATTTCAAGGTTTTTCACCCGCTGCCTGAACATGGGTGATTTTTGTCAACTTCGTGAAACTATACAAGGAGTGGTTAAATCTACTGACACCAACCTTAGCGAATTTGTACGACCAAAGTTACATCAATTTTTAAGGGTTTAATAACTGCTTTTTGACATACTCCCAAACCTAAAGGATTTGGATTCTCATCCTTTTGTGCAATTCACGGTTCCCGTGATTACTATACATTTTGAACTTGTAGGTTTTCATCGGATTGTCTGTCTGTCTTTCATACCCGGCTTATATCCCAAAGATAAATCTTGGGGGTTTACGGGCTAAAGCCCAAATCTCTAAGTAATTGAATCAGCCGCATCTTATTGGGGAATTCAGTACCAAACCTCTCTGCACTTAGTAGCTCGCCTGAAGCGTCAATGACGCAACATTGTGGGTATAATTCAAAAAGTCAAAGATCTCATTATCCTCATTGGTGTCATTGCGCGTGAGTTGATAATCCGCAAGGAGCATTAGGGAACCCCACACCTGCCAATTGATCTGGAAATTCACACCGAATTGACTATCCTTCCGTTTCTCTGCGTTTTCATTGACAAAGCCATCGGCACCCCTCACCCGGCGACCATCGAAGGTAATGCCCAATCGTGACAAACGCAGACGTGCCCAATTCTCACCGTTGATTTTGTAAAAAGCCCCAATCGCTGCTTCAATCGTAGAGAAGTCATAGAAACCAACATTTGAGTTGCTCAGAAATAGATTCAACTCCTGCTGTAAGAGGATTCGACTCGCCGGAATTTGGATCAGTTTCGCTGACACGAAGTTTCGCAGATCCGTTCGAGATTCTCCCTGTCCGATCCCAGCGATACCCAACACAAGGTTATTTAGGTTGTCTTTATAACTTTCCTGTTCAAGTGAATACTCTAATTTCGCCAATAGCACCTTGAGAATCCCCAACTGTATCCTCGCACGTCCTTGGTGCATTGTCGAACCGACGAGTAGGAAATCTTCACGCCGTGTCATTTCATCATCAAAACGGTTGATGTACAGGTTATATTCCAGTAGCTTGCCGAAGCGGAAACTGATCTGGCGTTGGAGGCTGTCAAATGCATCGTCTCTCCGATCCAATCGCTGCAGCTGGTGTGATACACTCAAGGTCGGTAATTGCGCTGTCGGGCGGAAACTGAGTTCTGTCAAAAAGAGATCTGTGAACGCATCAAATTCATTGAGTTTTCCATTCTCACCGATATAGTTTTCTAATTGCGGATAGTATTGCAATTTGAGTCCAAAACGTTTCCCAAGCGGTAAGGTCCCCTGAAGGTTGACACCAGCACGGTTAATTACACCTTTGAGTTGTGGGTCTTCACGTCTAGCAAGGCTACTTGTATTCGGATCAATACTCAGTCCATATTCGACATGATTGTTAAAGACATTACTCACCTGATAGTCGATAGCGAGATCAGATTCAAAGGCTGCAGGTGCTTCTGTCTCCTGTTGGAACAATTCCTGTCCATATTCCCGCCGGAGTTGAGCGGACGCAAGCGAAGCCTCAACCAGCAATAGTGCTATCATGAATATATAGTAAATTGGCTTAAATGAAAAGTGATGAAACCGTCTTTGCAATTTCTGTTTCCTCCCGAAAAAATAGGGGCACGGTTCCCAAAGTCGTTCCGTGGGATGGCGTGCCCCCTATGAACAAAAGTCAGATAATTTTCAATAGATGATACAAGCTCCGCCCGCACAGATGCTGCCCGCTTTTTTCGTCACATCACCGGCAACCGCACTTGCTTCGCTGGCTTCAAAATCCGTAAGGAGGTCCGCCGTTTCGTTCGCCGATGTAGACAGCCCAATCTGTAGCTGTCCGCTCGATGTAAAAGTTGTGACGCAGCCGGAGAACGCGATTGATCCCAAAAGTATTACTAAAACCGTGCAACCTAACCAGAAACTTTTCATGGTGTTTATCTCCTGTTGTCTCAAATGTGAAACAGATCCTTCTCGTCCTTCAATCAATTATACCTTTACCTCTTGATAATCCACTTCATCGAGGTCGTTAGTGCCCAAATCCATCCTTGATGCAGAACGGATATATTTCGACAGTCGAGAGAGGGTTGATAACTCAAACTCCTTCCGCTTTTCTTCGATCGTTTGATAGATGATCTGGTCCAATGCAACCGGATCCTGGCTCACAAGGATACTGCCATACTGCCATACCCCGTCGGGGTCATACGTCGGTCCTCCATCGAACGCGGCGAGCAACCCATCAACGATGTTCAAAACAACCTTATCTTTGAGAACGGTATGCGCGAAGATATCAGCGATAGCGGGGTTACAATTTATGGGATTTGAGTGGAAACGGGAGGTGTTATCGACACTGCCGAAGGCGAGGTTTTTCAGACAGCCACTCACGCCAGTAATGCCGTGATGCTTCATCACTGGCACGTTAATAACCACCGTCAACTCTTTGGTGAGGAGGTTTGTATATCGGGAGAGGATACTGTCGTTCTCGCGGCGTTCCACAACATCCTTTTCAGTTTCATAGAAAACCTCATCGTCGTAACCGACACCCTCGCTGTCCGATGCGAAGCAACGCACCCCTCGATCGCTTTGGTTGATCTCGTAGCCTGCATCGATTAGGTGAGATTCAAACCGATCCCAGATAATGATCTGATTGCTGAGGATACCCGCTCCATACAACCCTTCAATAATCTTATCAACGATAATTCGATGGGTGCTCAACTGCTTTCCGGCGAGTGGGTTAATCTTGATTCCAACGATGTCGGTCGGCAGGACAAAATCCTTCCATGCCTCTTTCGCCGAGTCAAGTCCGGTCAGCTTCATCATTGCGCGATCTATCATCTCACTGACAATCCCCTCGTCGAGTGCGTCACCATTCCAAACCTTTTCACTTCTGGCTTCGACCAGAGGCGTGAGTTCTTCTTCGATTATCTCTCCTGGGGGACCACCGGATTGACGCCCCAATTGAGCAAAGGCACCCTTAGTCGCTGAAGTTACGCCTCCCAACGCGAGACTCATCCCAACAACGCCTTTCGATGCCTGACGCAAGAATCGCCGCCGACTCACCGGTTGTGGCATGGTTGTCTTTGTCCGTGAAATCTGGTCGCAATCCGCTTGAATTTGTGCAACAGTAGGATCTGATTGGGGTAATGTTCTATTTGTCATTGTTGACTGCTTACAAACCTTTCAACTCCGCGACAATCCTATCACCCTTTAGCCGATTCCCAACACGCACATCAAGGAATTTCCAGCGGATAACTCCGTTTTCATCAATGATATAGGTCATGGGACGTGCAATCCGAGGATTTAGTGGATCTTTCGCGTTGTAGGCATCAATTGTCTTTAGCTCCGGGTCTCCAAGCAGGGGAAATCCAATTTCAACGTTGTCCCGCCTTTTGACCTTCTCAATCGCATTCTTTGCTTCTGCTGCGTTATCTGTACTAATTGCCAGCAGTTCAGCACCCGCCGCCTGAATTGCTGCATAATCTTGTTGCAACTCTCCGAGTTGCTCAATGCAGGTAGGTCACCACTGACCCCGATCAAAGACCAACACAACCTTTTTCTTGCCTGCGTAATCTGCAAGGGCTATCATTTCCCCATCGCTATCAGATAGGTTGAAGCCTGGTGCTTTCGCGCCGACTATCAAGCCGTCGCCGTCTGGAAGTTGGTCTGGATTGAGGGGGATAAGCTCGACCTGCAATTTCACCGTTTCGCCGACTGGAATGGGGTCAACAGTGAACTCCTGTTTCTCGTATTCGTCGGAATCAATGGTGATTGTGAGTTTCTGATTTGCGGCAACACCTTTGAACTCAAAGACACCTGATGTTGTTGTTGGTGTCTCTAGGACGTTGCCTACTTCATCGGTCAGTTGAACTCGCACATCGATAAGCGGCGTTTTTGTTATCTGATCCAATACGAGTCCGCGAATACCGGGGAACGCAACAAGTGCGACTTCTAGTGGAACGGTTTCACCGGCTGGAATTGGATCGATGGAAACCTCTTGCTGCTCAAACCCTTCGAGATCGACGATGACGGTGAGTTGCTGATCTGTGGGAACGTTTTCAAATTCAAATGCACCCGTTTGTGTCGTCAACACCTCGCGGGAGTTACCGGCTGCATCAACCAGTCGAACGCGAACCTTGTTGAGCGGACTCCCGTTTTTCTGATCGGATAAAATGCCTTGAATATGGGCAACGGGGATCTCTAGCACCTTAAGCGTCGCTCTATCTAGCGCTGCGGCTTTATCCTCGCTAATCTGAACGGTTTGTTCGACAGTTTCATACCCCTTTGCGGCAATTTCGACTGTGTAAGTCCCCGGTGCAATATTATCGATTTGGTAATTTCCATCGGCATCCGCTGTCGTAGAAGCAATGGCGTTGCCATTTTGTAGGACGCGGATAGCTACTGAAACACCTTCAATCCTTTCAACCGCTCCCTTTAGGCTGCCGGTTACAGCGGCGGGATCAGGCTCCCCGGTTGATGTGTCTGGCTCCCCGGGTGTCTCCGGGCCCACGATAGATTCGTCGTCGCTGCCGCAACCAAGGCACAACATGAGGACAGCAGCCAAAACCATCATTAATTGAATTTTATTTAGTCCATCTCTTACAACCATTTTTTCAACTCGCTTTCGTAGATTGCTTTATCTTCTTGTGCACCCTCAAATAGTTTTACAATCTCTCCGTTACGATTGATGAGATATGCAGAGGGTAATGCCTTTACATCATATTTGTGAATGAGTTCGGGTTCCCCAAGGAGAATCGGGTAGTTGATGTCGAATCCTCCTTTACTGAGATCCTGAAAGAAAAGTTCAATATCTTTTAGACGCACTTCTACATCATCCGTTGAAATGCCAATCATCTCAAACCCTTGCGCTTGATAGTCGTCGTAGAGTTCAATGAAGCGCGGAATCTCCTCTTGGCACGGCTTACACCATGTCGCCCAAAAATCGACCATGACAACTTTACCCTGATAATCAGAGAGACTAACTTCCTCCAGTTCTGTGTTCAGTAGCGTGAAGTTAGGGGCAAGTCGAAACGATGAATCTTCATTTACATCGCCGGCATCTGTCACTTTGTCGCTTGTATCGTCTGAACATCCCAAAAATGCTAGCAAACAGAGGATGAAACTGAACAAGCAAAACGGTTTCCAATACATGTATGCCTCCTGAAATTCGAGGGAGCAGGTTTTTAGTCAACCCACGTTCTTACCTAAAACACCAACGGTGATGTTGAGACCACTTTCAGCACGATTTGGTCAGATTTTGACCATGGGAACTGCACCATATCGGGCAAAAATTCAACTGAGGCGCAAAATGGTGCCCTTTGACCCAACGATCCAAGCGTGCCCTTTATGCAGGCAGATGTCCAAAAGGTGCCATGCCGATCCGCTTGGCTGAGGCGACCAGGTCCCCCCGGCATCGGTGGTATGCAGGATCAGTCCATCTTCACCAACTGCCCAGCCCTGCTTGGGATCCCGAAACGCAACACCGCGCAGATTTTTCGTTGTGCCACTTTTCTGGGGTTTCCAGTTCGCGCCCCCATCGATCGTATGTAGGATTAATCCGCTTGTTCCAACGACCCAACCGGTCTGTGGGTTGACGAAATAGACAGCGAGTAGCGATTCCTCAGTGCTGCTCGACTGTTCCCGCCAGATCTGGCCACCGTTATTTGTGTGGAGTGTTGTCCCCTCTTTCCCGACAGCCCACCCGTGCTTGGCATCGGCAAAATGAACAGCCCACAGATGCGGCGCCGGCGGTGAATTTTGGCGACTCCACGCACCTCCGCCGTTATTTGTGTGAAGGATGAGACCGCCACCGCCGACCACCCAGCCTTTCGTTTCATCCACAAAATGGATGTCGAGAAATCCGCTGTTCGTATGACTTTTTTGCGCTGTCCACGATTTGCCGCTGCTGCCCGTATAGTATATCTGTCCCCTGATACTGACTGCCCAACCGTGATTGGCGGTGGAAAAATGCACCTTATTGAGTGCGTTTGGGGTGACCGCTTTTTTCGGTGAGCGCACCTGCCACTTCAAGCCACCATCTTCTGTGAACAGCACCAAACCGTCCGTACCAACTGCCCAACCGCGTTTGGCATCAACAAAGTGAACGCCGTACAGGTGCGCCTCTGTTCCCGACTCGATTTGTCCCCAGCCCATCGGTGTCTTATCACCACCACAACCGAAGTAGCTAACAATACTAATGCAGGTGATGAGTGTCTGAATGTATCTCTTCAAGCTCTCTTTCCTCCTCAATTTCATAGAATTGAATCTATACCTTTGCAAATTTCATGACAACTTCGATAAAACATCAACACATATCAATCAATAATCGCTCAATCATCTCTGCTATACACATTGCACTCCTCTGGAGTGCGGACATTAGACCTATCCCCCTTCTATAGACATATCGCTCCGCTGGAGCGAAAGGCAGAGCTGCAGCTTTAACGAATAGGTGGCAGCTTTGGTTCTCTTTAATTCCTGCAATCTCTTGACCGAGCTATCCCGTGATTCGGCGTATGCCCCATTCCAGAGGTCCTCGCTCATATCGCTTTCGCCAAAAGTGAGAGAATATAACCGCGCATATACAAAATATAACGGCACTTCCGATAGCAAATGGAAGCGTTTTATGTTCTAGAACCTCAAGCACCTCAAGCATCCCCCTGCCGATAACCAGATGAGCGACGTAGAGCGTCAGGGCAAGTTGACCAGTTGCTATGAACGGTCTTGTCCACTTCGCATCTGGAAATCTCTCGGTTAGCATGAGACTCCCCCCGATAATTGCAATGGGCGTTCCGCACGTAGCAAAGAGATCAAGCGACTTGATCAGTATGAACATATTGTCCATGCGCCCCTCTAAAATACTTGTTGGATAAAAGCTACTCGGTAGCCACCGAGCACCGAAAATCAGCAGCCATAAAACACATTCCGCAACTAGAGTAACGACGATTCCGCCGAGCAACATATTCCTTCGCACTCTGGGAGGGTGCACCTCCTGCCGTCCCAACCACATACCAATCAGCAGAAAGGCTGTCCAAGAAAGTATCGAGTTAAATCCACTGAGGTACAGACGAAAGACCATACCTTCGACCGTCCAAGGGTTGGTATCCTGAAGCACGTCCCGATTCAGGATGAACTCATAATAGTCAAAATAGCCGTGAGCCAAAAAAATGAATACAACAGAGATGAGGACGAATACAAAGGCAAGTGACCACAACCAGCGATTAGAAGCTGTCAGCAGCAGCGCACCGATAGCAATACAAATACTGTAGAAGCCTAGGAAATTTGTGTGCCAAATTAAGTTACAACAGATTCCAACGACTAATAAGGACGCAGCACGTTTTATCAATCGCTTTCGACTATTCCTGATTCCGTGTGCATCGCTTACTATTCGGACCTGTTGTGTCAGGAGGGATATACCGACCCCACCTAGCACCAAGAAGGTTGCGACAGCCCCTCTTTGCATAAGACCTAGTCCTACATGGATAAGAAGGTGCAGCCCGTATTTACCTTGTTCAACACCAGGTCTAAAATTCGCGGCCACCAGTCCAAACAACGCAAGCGATCGAGCAAAATCGTAACCGGCGATACGTGTGTTCATTTGATCCTTCCCGTTTGAACACGACCCGTTAATCTCAAAATTAGTAGGGGTTCGGAACCGCCCCAGTCTATCCCGTGATTCGGCGTATGCCCCATTCCAGAGGTCCCCGCTCAAATCGCTTTCGCCAGAAATGAGCGAACATGACCGCGCATATACAAAATATAACGGCACTTCCGATAGCTAACGGGACCGTTTTATCTAGAAGCCCAAGCACCTTTAGCAGCCCCCTGCCGATAATTAGATGGGCGACGTAGAGCGTCAGGGCAAGTTGACCAGTTGCTATAAATGGTTTCGTCCACTTGGCGCTTGGATACTTCTCGGTTAGCATGAGGCCCCCCCCGATGATTGCAGTGGTGGTTCCACATATACCTAAGAAATAAACTGGCGTGAATAGCATACGGATAGCTTTTGAATACAGGTCCGAAACGCTGGGGCGCCAACCACTTATGAGCCATGGAACATAGTGAATCAGTAGCCATGGAGTACATGCAGAAATTAGAGCAATAACGATTCCAGCGAAGACCACAGCACCTCGCACTCTGGAGTGATGTATATCTTGTCGTCCTAACCACATACCAATAAGCAGCAAAGCAGTCCAGAAAAATATAAAGTGAAATCCATTGACGCGCAGACGAAAGACCATACCCCCAACTGTCCAAGGGTCGCTATCCTGAAGTGTTTCCCAATTCCGGAAGATCTCATAATAGTCAAAAATCCAAAAAGTGAATGCAGCCCAGATGAGGCCGAAGATGAAGGCAAGTGCCCATAACCAACGGTTAGAAACTGTCAGCAGCAACGCACCGATAGCAATACAGATACTGTAGCGGCACAGGAAATTTGTTTGCCAGATTAAGTTACAACAGATTCCAACCACTAATAAGGCCGCAGCGCGTTTTATCAATCGCTTTCGACTATCCGTGGATCTGTGAGCAGCGTTTGTTATTCGAGCCCGTTGCGTCAGAAGAGATACGCCGATTCCGCCCAGCACCAAGAAGGTTGCGAAAGCCCCTCCTTGGATATGCGTGTGTAGCCAATAGAGGTCAATGTGGTCAACACTATGGCTAAAATTCGCGACCACCAGCCCAAACAGCGCAAGTGATCGAGCGAGATCGTAACCGGCGATACGTGTGTTCATCTGATTTTTCCCGTTTGAACACTAAATCTTTTCCCCAATCCGCATCAATCGATCGGCTGCCTCACGTAACGTCGCTTCGTCCTTGCTGAACATAAATCGCAGCTTCGTTTTGCCGAGTTCCGGACGGCTATAGAAACTTGATCCTGGTACCCCACCGACGCCAATCTCCTTGACAAGCCAGTGCGCAAATTCGGTATCATCCGAGAAGCCGAAATTGCTGATGTCGGTCATGATGTAGTACGCGCCTTCGGGGATATAACACTGAAATCCCGCCTTCCGCAACAGAGCTGAAAACAGTTTCCGCTTTTCATCGTACTGTTCGACCAGTTCCCGGTAGTATTCCTGCCCCAATTGCAGGGCGACCACCCCCGCCTGCTGCAACGGGTGTGGTGCCCCAACCGTCAGGAAGTCGTGCATCTTGCGAATGCCGTTTGCGAGATATTCGGGCGCGATCACGTAGCCGAGCCGCCAGCCGGTCATCGAGTATGTCTTGCTCAACCCCGAAACGGTTATCGTTCGGTCTCGCATCTCTGGCAAAGAGCCGATGCTGATATGCGGGCGTTCGTCGTAGATCATATGCTCATAGATCTCGTCCGTTACAGCGAGGCAGTCAAACTCGCAGCAGAGCGCAGCGATCTCCTTCAATTCCTCGTGGGTGAACACTTTGCCGATTGGGTTGCTGGGCGTATTCAAAACAATCGCTTTCGTATTTTCGCTGAAAGCGTCCCGCAGCTCATCGGGATCATAGGTGAAAATATCACCTTTCTCCGGGCAGCGTGTCTCTCGCAACGGCACATAGATAGGCTTCGCTCCGGAGATAATCGTGTCGGGACCGTAGTTCTCATAGAACGGCTCAAAGATGACGATTTCATCGCCGGGATTGATAATCGCCAGCAGCGATGACATCATGCCCTCCGTCGAGCCGCAGGTGACGGTAACGTTGAGATCCGGATCCGTTGGAATGCGGTTAAACTCCGTGACCTTGCGAGCAATCGCTTCACGGAATCTCGGCGTACCCCAAGTGATACTGTACTGATTGTATCCCTCGCGGATGGCATTGATCGCGGCTGCCTTGACCTCGTCGGGCGGTTCAAATCCGGGTGTCCCCTGCGACAGGTTAATCGCATCGTAGCGGTTGCAGAGCTGCGTCATGCCCCGTATGACCGATTCGGTGAAGAGGGTCGATTTGTGCGAGAGCATCTGTTTTGAAGTTGGTAAACCGTTTTGCATGTTAATCACACCGCCTTACGGCTGCATTGATTCACCACGGAGTAAGAACGCGCGGATGTCATACCTGCCCGGACGTTCAACTGGCAAGTCACCGCTCTCAATCATCGCTTCAAGTGGTGAAGCGTGGGTACGGACCGGCATCTGCACCACTTCATGCAGCCGTGCGGAGTCGTAGATCGCCATGATAATCTCCACGGCAGCCCTTCCGTTTATCGCCTCGCCGCGATGTCCGCTTCTCCCTTCGATCCACGAGAGCAGCTCCTGTACCTGCGCTACGGAAGGATTTTCTCCCTCCGCTCGACGGTCTTCCCATTCCGCGCGCTTGCTGTTGAGCAGGAGGGCACGTTGTTCGGTCAGATCTATAATACCGTCGGAACCGTAGATAATCCCGCCTTGATAGTTGGGGCCCGCGATCTCCTGAAGCAGCAGTCCGACGCAGCCGCCTTGAAATCCAATAATCCCCGCGCTCCGATCCTCAATCGGTATATCGCGCTCGTAACGTTCCGTCTTGCGTTCGATGTTGCCAATGACCCACTCGGCATCCGGATCGCCGAGGACATAGCGCATCATGTCGAACAGATGGGAGCAGTCGTTCAGAAGACCTTGACCGCCTCTGCACACGATTTGGCGCGGTTCTCCTATCGCACCGGCGGCAATCAACTGACGGGCATCCGTCCAAACCGGGTTAAAGCGGCGTTGATGTGCAATCGCAACCTTGACGTTGTTACGTCGTGCTGCAATCAGCATATCGTCGCAATCACCGAGATTGGTCGCCATCGGCTTCTCGCAGAGTATTGCTTTGGGCTTCCGGGCGCAGGCGGCGATTGTCATGGGAGCGTGGAGTCTGTGCCATGTCGCAACGCTCACGATGTCAAGATTCTCTTTGTCGAGCATCTCACGGGCGTCGAGGTAACGGGTCTGAATGTTGTGATTCTCCCCGAAAGCGTTTAGCGCATCTTCAACGGGGTCGGCGATAGCGACGATTTCGACCTCTTCGACGCCTCGATAGCCTTGTACATGCAGCCCAGCAATGCTGCCACAACCGATAATTCCAACACGATATTTATCTGACATATTGTTGATTCCTTTCTAAATTAGGTAACTTTGACCAGCTGCTTGCCGATATTGCTCCCCTTCAACATCCCGATGAATGCGGCGGGTGCGTTCTCAAATCCTTCCGTTATCTCCTCTCGGTATTTCAATTTTCCAGCCTGAATCCACTCCGCCATCTGTCTAAGCCCATCGTCGTGTTTGTCCGCAAATTCAAAGACGAGAAATCCCTCTATCTTCGCCCGCTTGACGATGAGATGCCACAGGAAACGCTGACCTTGTTCCGGGTTTTCCAGATTATACTGGGAAATTTGACCGCAGATCGACACCCGTGCTTTCACGTTAATCAACGGAAAGACAGCATCGGTAATCGCACCGCCAACGTTGTCGAAATAAGCGTCGATCCCATCCGGACACAATTCGGCTAGCTTTGCACCGTAATCCTCAGTGGCTTTGTAGTTGAACGCGGCGTCAAAGCCAAGCTCGTCCACGACATAATCCACTTTCTCGTCACTACCGGCACTCCCTACGGCGCGGCAACCCTTTATCTTTGCAATCTGTCCCACCAAAGAACCGACCGCCCCTGCCGCTGCGGACACAAAAACCGTTTCTCCCGGCTGTGGGTTGCAGATCTCCAACAAGCCGAAGTATGCCGTCAAGCCCGGCATACCGAGAATCCCCAAGGCTGTCGATATGGGAGCGAAGGTTGGATCCACTTTCCGGAGATTGCCCCCATCGGACACCCCATACTCTTGCCAGCCCAACCCACCGGTAGCGATATCTCCCACCTGAAAGTCTGAGTTTTTGGAAGCGACCACTTCGCCAACAACGGTGCCGACCATCGCCTCGCCGATTTGTACATTTGGGGCGTAAGAAGTTCTATCGTTCATCCGTCCGCGCATGTATGGGTCCACAGACAGGTAATTGGTGCGTACAAGCACCTCCCCGTCCTGGGGGTTGGGAATCGGCTCGCTCACTAGGTCAAAATCTGACAACTTCGGATAACCAACGGGTCTTGCAGCTAAAGTAAATTTTCGATTGACGTTTGACATTGAAATAGTTCCTCCAAAAAAGCGATCTTGGGGAATTGATTAGATCCCATCCTTCTGGCACTCGGCACAGTATCCCAAGATCTCATTTCTATATTTTACCGGCTTGAACTGGTGTGTTTTGCAGACCTCTTCTTGGAGCGCGTCGATCTCCGGACTTTCAAACTCGATGATACTACTACATCGTAGGCAGATCAGGTGGGCATGCTCTTGGCGTGAATGGATGTGCTCATAGTGGGACTGTTTCTGCGCATCAATCACCTCCGTCAGCAGCCCACTTTTGACCAGAAGCGGTAACGTCCGGTAGATCGTCGCACGCGAAGCGGTATATCCGTTTTGGCGCATGCGCATCAAAAGGTCGTCCGCACGGAAATGATCATCATAAGCGAAGACCTGCTCCAGAATATTGCGCCGCTCCGACGTGAATCGGAGTGCATTGTTTTCAAGGTATTTATTGAATTGTTGAATAATTTGGGGTTGAATCGGTTCTTTGTTCTCTTCCATGATACGAACCTCCTTACTTATTTAGGGCTTACGCAGTTGACCGCCAAATCCTCGTAGCTCGGTTATCCATCAGCTTTCCCCTTTTACAAGTTGATATTTTGAAGGGGTCACACTTTGACGCTCCTGACAACCTGATTCAGAGTGAACAATGCCTGCGGAACAGATGAGATTTACTCTTTTGGGCTAAGGGATGAAATTGTAGGTTTCAGGCTGTCATACGCAGCGTTCAATGCGCTCATTGCCTTAGATACCAGTCGTCTATGATGCTTCTCCGGCTCCCGGAGGTAATTAGCCTGCATTAGCCTAGAATCGCTTATCCCATTTTGAATCGTTGTTCCCTACTACGGACAGGTATCTTTACGCAGCAGGCGTGAATGGCTTTTTGTCTGGTACACTCTGCCACCGACCAGATTCTTAAAGTCTTCCTGCAAGTCTGAATCGCGACCTCGGCCTTCTGGTCGCCTTGGGTCGTCATAAGTGCGTTCAACAACTAATACTTTTACGTTTGCGACCATGGCTAATGCGATAATATGCGGGTCATCTGATTTTAGTTCACCAGTTTGTTCTAGTTCATCCGCTTTTTTTTGTACGTCTTCGTCCGACACTAGTCTGAATTTATCTCTCCTTTGTAGTTGCCTCATCAACTGGTTCCGACCTATGCTAATAAACGATGAGGGATTCAACCCCTCATCTTGCAGCAGTTCTCGCATTAACTCGTCGCCTCCCCTACGCTCCCACTCATTTCTAAATTTCTCGGTATCAGAGTAAACGATTTTACCGTTTTTTCGACGTAGCCAATTCCACACAGGCACCATATCTTCGTCTCGATTCTTAAATTTAGTGAGACTGTTGGCATCCAAAATAAGACACATAACTAGTCCTCAAAACCCATGAGCCGGTTGGTTTCTTTCAGGAAAAACTCTCCGTAATGCGGCGGCACCCCCTTCATATTACCCATCTTATCAAAACTGATATTATGCACCTTGACAACATTTCCCTTTGGCTCCAGATATATCAACGACACATCTTCGGGGCGGATATTGCCTTTCCTGATTTCAATCCGCGCCCGGTCAATCATATAGTCGCTGTGTGTTTCAACGATAAACGTCCGATTACCCTCGTTTGCCAATGTCGCCAGTAAAGAGGAGAGTTCTGCCTGTGCCCTCGGATGAAGATGGATTTCGGGCTGTTGTAATAGGAAGAAAGGCATCTTCAGCAGAGGCCGGCGAGGAACAGGTGGATCTAAAATATTCACCAAAATCGGCAAAATTTGATTGACACCGTAGCCGACATCAATGATATTAGAATTGGGCCCCCTCACCTTGACCTTCAGTTGGAATGGATTACCCATAGACCCACCGAAGTTTCTAACATCTATATTTTGAAACAGACCCGAACTTTTGCCAAATTCGACCAACTTCCCTTTCAAGGTTTCCCACTCCCTTATTCGCGTTGCTTTTGTCCACATTAACCATTCCGGCACATCACTTCCTTCGGGATCCTCAAAGACCCTTGTAGGATTATAGGTGCGTTTCGGTTGTGAGCGAATCGGCGAGGTACTAAATACGGCTATGCCTTTTCTAATCGACCACCATGGGATTCCAGTCTGTTCCTCCTTTTTATTTAAATAGTTCGCTAATGTCTTTTCCCTTTCCTCGCTAGAGATAAGATGATCGAAAAGGACGCGAAAGGGATCCTGACTTAAAAACATGGAATACACATCTACACGATAGTAATTCTGTTTTTTATCACAGGCAGCTAAGTGTATAGGCACTCCCGATTTATCATCAGCACTTAAAACGATTCTGCCATCAGTGAATTTCAGCGTTACTGACCTGACAGAAGGTTCAATCCCTTCCTCTTTTTCAACAAATTCAGCCATACATTCAATATCTTCATTCTCGCCTCCAAAGGTAAACCCAAGCGTAAATACCTTCTCTGTTTTCCTGCTGTTTCTGACAATATCCCTAAAAATTCCCATTGAATAGGGCGGTGAATTAAAATTTATTTCCCCGTCACACAAGTAATTGGCTAATACTTGGAAACATGCTAACGTTGTGGTCTTACCGGTACTGTTTTCTCCGACCAAAAATGTCAGGGGCCGAATGTTGAACTCTTGGCGTTCCGCAAAGCAGCGTACCTCCTCCATTGTGAATTGGGTGATATTCATCTTGTCACCTCTCCGTTCCGAGAGTCTTCGACCTGCGTTTCATTTTCCAGATAATCAGCCGCGGTGTGTTCGTCCTACTCAATGGCTATCTCCACCGTCCGTTTGGCGCGTTCTATAAGTATTCAACGACTTTCGGCTGGATTTGGGCTTATCGTTATTCCGGCAAATTGGGACTGCTCTCCAAGTCAAGTGGTTTTGTTGCCTCCAACAGTTTATGCACAAACTGTTTAATTGGTTCCACAAAATCCAAAAGATGCAGTATGGTAAGGACTGCGGCTACGATTATGGTCAAATAAAGAATCCCCTTAACTAGCCTGCCTATTGCTGACGTTTTGATCTTTTGTCGGTTAAAGCCAAGTATTCCAATGGCAATAAACGGCAGATCCGAAATTGTATCAAGCACTAACCCTAGGTAGAAGAATGGATTGAAGGTTCTGATAAATGCTGATTTACAGTTGGAGTCATATTTTCCAATGGCTCTATCTATGAGATCCAGTAGATTGTTGGGACCTATGTCAAATTGATCAAGATTAAAAACATCTTCAATTAGATCGATTTCCGTTTCATCGTCTCCAACTGCTGCCGGTGGGGTCCAAGAAAATGATGGATCTATTCCTGAATTAAGAATTATGGAATGAATTTCATCCCTGAGTAGATTGATTTCGCGCCTAGCCTCTTTTGCAGCACTATCTTCGACTCTGCCACCCCCAAACCCTACCCGGCTATTATTGAAATACCGAATCATGAGGGGACGGAATTCCCTCAGTTTATTTAACCGTCTTTTGTTCTCCCAAATTAATATTTTGGTGTAGTATCTCACTAACGTAATCTCTCCTTACAGTAATTACGACACAAATCCCGGCGATGCCCCTTGCCATCAGCACATCTATTGTTAAAACGCCTGCCTCTGTCCTTTCGGTTCTTAATTTTCTGGAGCGTTCAAACGTCTTCAGTTTTTCGCTCCATGGCAAGCAGTTTCCGTTTCCAGTGCAGCCCGCCCGCATAACCGCCGAGCCCTCCATCGCTACGGACGACACGATGACACGGCACGATAATCGCCAGCGGATTGGCACCCATTGCCCCGCCAACGGCTCGCATTGCGTTCGGATTACCGATCTCCTGCGCAATCCAACCATAGCTTTGGACGTAACCGTAAGGGATTTGAAGGGCAATCTCCCAAACGCGCCGCTGAAAAGGTGTCCCGGCACATAGATCGAGCTCAACCTTAAAATCAACTGGCACGCCATTGAAATATTTTTCCAGCAACTCCGCTACCTTCAATAGTTCCGGATTAAGCGCATTACGGGTGAGTGGGTATAATCCCCGTTTGCCGTGCGAACCGTTGCGCAGACGATCTGTTATAGCTGCTTCCGTTGGTGCGCCAAAGGTAACGCGAGTGATTCCTTGATCCGATTTCGCAACACCCACCCAACCAAATGATGATTCAAAGCAGGTGTAATTCGTTATGGTCATACAGCGGCTCCAAGTTGGGCACTTTCACCCGTTGCAATTGACTCTTCCTCAACTGCGATCCTCACCCATTCGCGACTGAGGGTCTCAAATAGGCTGATAATCTCCTGCCGCTGTGTGAGACTATCGAGCGGCACCTCAAAGGTGAGCGTCGCAAACTCCTCCTTCTGTACATCGCCGTCCTTATTGAATTTCACAGGGGTAATCTGAATCTTTTTTAACTTTGCATCCATAGGCTTGTTGCCTCCTAACAATTTGGTGGCTCATGTAAAAAGAAAGTGCAAAGCGCGAAGAAAAACCGAGTTTTCAGGTCCCGCGTAGTCCCGATACTCGGGAATGAGTCGGCAAAAAAAACTCGGTTTCTGTTACACGATTTCTTACTAAAGTTTGTACAATTCACGGTACAAATGGTGGTTGATTGAGAACACGCTTCGGGATGTCAAGCAGCACTGCGGATTTGACAAGGTATCAGGTCAAATCGCGTCAAAGCATCAATTAATTCGCGCAACTGAGTTTCGGAACAAGTTGCCTGACGCAATTGCTATTCAACGCCACTTGTGTCACAGGCAGTTCGATAACATTGGTATCGAACTGTCAAGCGGACACAAGGGTTGATGGTTGAGCATCTGCGTGCTTTAATCAAGGGATAATTATTTTCTGCGACAATCTCTGAAGATACTAACTCGCCGAATATTCACTAGACCCTTGATAACGCTACATGAATTGGATACAAATTGTACTAACTTTAGGATTTCTTAACATGGGCTAATTTGGTTTGTCATTCAAAGAGCTCGGTAACGGGGCACTGAAAACCCGGAATCACATCGTCACCAGTCAAGGTATCCTCTCCAGAGAGGATTTCAACGGAAGAGTCAGATTTATAAACGTAAACCTGACGAGATTTTGGATAAACCATCCAGATACATTTCACACCGGCTTCCAAGCATTCATTGACCTTTTCGAGGATTTCTCTCGGTCGGTCGTATGGCGAGACCACTTCGACTATCAGATCCGGGACGATTTCCAGATAACCGTCAGAAGGGCTCTCAGGTAGCCTATTTTTTGCAACGAAAGCTGCATCGGCAGCACGAACCGTATCCGGGTTTCGTGAGGTGTAAAATCCCGTTTCTGCTGCATATACCTTGCCGAGGTCATTCTGCTTAACATATATTTGCAACAACGATCCAAGAATCATTGCCAACTCGCCATGAATATCTCCTGCTGGCCCCATCTGTATGATTCCTCCCTTTACCAATTCGACACGTCCAATCAGCTTGGGGGACATCTCAAGCAGTTGTTCTCCTGTGATTCTTTCTTGCGATTGCATCGTGATCAACTCCTTCCAACCAAGTCGAAATTCTACCGCGTCCCTATGGTATTCTAAAATAGTCCGACCTTGAGCAGGTGTGCCAGCTTCACAAAGACAATCTGTTCGGTTTCACCATCCTTTTCACGGTTATTGTTGTAGACCAAAAAGAATGTGCTTTCAGGCAGATATTCGTAGGCAAATAGCCCGAAAATCCGTCGCTCGTCATCAATCGTAAACTCTGCACTGGATCGGAAGAACATCCGCTGTGCGAATTGATAGTTGATAGCAAAACGGCGCGTCCACTGTTCCAGCACGCCATCTTCCACCAAACGCTGCAGGGTCAGTTCCAAGTCTAGCTTCGCCGTCGGGCGGATCGTTATCTCTGGTCGGATGAAGAAGGTATTTTTATCATCTCGGATGCCGATCGTTCCAAAATTCCGAACCCTCACCCACTTGGGTGGAAACCAGCCGGTGAAGAAATTTAGTACTCTATCCGTGTAAGCTACACCGTCATCATCGACGTGATAGTACCATTCTGGGCCACTGAAAAGGAAGATACTCTTAACCCCAATCAACCCACGAATCTGATAGCGTTCGTTGGTCAGCTCACCCGCATGGTTGTACAAGCGGTCAACTACGCCCTCGCCGCGCAGGCGTTGTACCAACCCTGCGTACTGCTTATTGTACCGGGTGGTAAACTCGACACCCCGCCGATCCGTCCTTGGAATAAAACCGGTCTCCACATCAAAATTTTCTCCGATGTCGATATATCGCGCCTCGAAAGAAAACACATTCGCTCGGCGAGAAAATTCGGCAAAGATAATATCATCGCTGATGGGGTCATCGCTCTCAATACCCGACCTCCACTCTCTGGCATATTCAAGATTGAGATTTACATCGGCGGGCAGCCTAAAACGGGCATCAATTCCCGACGCCCGGTCATACAGGCTCTGCCCCTGTTTGTTCACCCCCAACAGTCCGATCGACGAGCTATTGCCAAGCTCCCGCTGCAAACGGAAGACAGAATAGTTGTATTCATCAGCCGGCAGATGATCCGTGTCAACGTCGTAAACGTTTAACCGATCTCCCTGTTCTATGATAGTGTACTGTTTCTCTTCCATCGCATCCGTTATCAGCCATTTGCCCTCTTTATCTTTGACAGCAACGGAGGCCATATCAGAAAGCGAGATGTCATTCCGATCAAAGACTTCGCTCAAATCCCGCGAGAGTATTTCCCGATCGAGGTCGCTGCTGAACCGCGACTTTGTCTTGAATGCTGCGTTCTCCGGTCCTGCCTGTGCGCTCAGGAAGGCAAAATTGTAATCACTCAACTTGCCGATCACCTTTCCGCCATACACGAGATCTTCAACACGGCGACTATAAAACAGCTCAACCGGTGTCTGGAAAAGTTCGTTCCCTTCTAAGAAGAATGGGCGCTTCTCTGGAAAACGGAGCGGGATATCTGATAGGTTGACCAGATCCGGATCCGCCTCAATCTGTGCGAAATCGGGATTGAGTGTGAAGTCAAACGTTACGCTTGAGAAAGGATACCGGACATCAATACCTGCAGAGGTATTCAATTCGGGGTCCTGATCGCCTATTTTCTCTGGCTTTAGGGTGCCGTACGGTTTAACCTCCAACGGGCGTTTCGTAACCAATCGATCTAACGGCAAGCCGGTCAGATGCCCAAACTGTGAAACGGCGTACTGCCGCCCTCCGAGCTCTACCCACGACAACTCCTCCTGACGCGACTCATCATTCCGCCAAAAATTGATTCCCCAAGCCGCATCGGGATTTTGTTTCGGAAAACGGAGTTCCGCAAACGGGATGGAAAACTCTGCGGTCCATCGGTCATCATATTGCGCAGTATACCCAGACCAATCGCAGTCCCAAGAGATAGCGGAACCAACATTAGAGCTATTCCGTCTCACATTTCCTCCCTCGTTTGTGATCCGTCGGTCTGTCTGTGTACTGAGCGGATTTAACGCAAAAGCGTAGCAGTTACGTTGATCGAGATAGGTGTCAATCAAGACTTCAACATGGTCATCAGAAAAGAAGAAAGAGTCTCGCTGGACAGAATTTGCGGAGAGAACGTTCATGTCGCTCTTGAAACACTCAAAACCGACGTACAGTCGATTCTGATCATAGAGTAGGTAAACCCTCGTTTTGTGGGTGGCAGGTTCGCCGGAATTCGGTTCAAATTGAATAAAATCGCCGGTCTGTGCCGCCTGTTTCCAACACGAATCGTCTAGCTTTCCATCAATTTTCGGCGGCGAATCGGTCTCAACGGCTGCGATTTTTCTGAGCATCGGATCCTCTGCCGGGTAGATCACGCTCAAAGGCAACACAAGGGTGCCCACTGCAACTAACGTCAATAAAAATTTAACCATCCATTCCTCCAAGTTCCTTGTAGGGTATAACGCGCATTATTCCTGCTATCGGGAAACGACAAAAGTCTGTTTCTCCAAGATAGGCAGCAACTTACACTATTATAGTGTTTCTTGACAATCTGTTCAATCTAAATCGTGCAACTCCGGGAAATAATTTGTAACCTTACCGTCCAAAAAAACCCTATCATTTTGTCGTAGATTTTAAGTTAGGCATGTTGTATACTGAGCAACATATAGCCTTTATCGCATTATTTTTAGCTCATGTCAAAGCACGTGAAACGTGATTCGTGAAACATAACGAGTAATGCGTAAGAAAAAACAGAACGGGGATTTCCGCTGGAGCGAAAGGTAGTCTTTATCGGGCGGGGAGACCTCGCCCCTACGGTTTCTTTGCACTATTTCTTACACCGAGGAGGGACGAATGAAAGGCAAAAGAATTGTTTGGCCCAGCCGGGCGAAGGTTGAAATTGAGGAATTTGAGTTCTCGCCTCTTGGAAATAACGAGATCCTGGTGGCGACCGAGTGTTCGCTTATCAGTCCGGGTACAGAGCGTGCTTTCCTGCTAGGACTGCCCAATGCACAAGGTCGCTACCCATCATATCCCGGCTACAGCAATATCGGAGTAGTCATTGATAGCGGTAGAGACGTAGAAGGTTTCAAGATCGGCGATCGTGTTGTCTCGTCCAGAGGGCATACAAGCCATTTTGTCGCCACGCCGGATAGCCTTCTCAAGGTAACAGAAACGGCCCTATCATCGGAAGAAGGGGTCTTCTTCAACCTGTGTACCATTGCGATGCAAGGGGTTCGGAAAGCCAAGATTGAACTTGGGGAGCCGGTGCTTGTGTTGGGAGGCGGTTTGATCGGTCTGTTTGGGATGCAACTTGCGAAACTGAGCGGTGGGTTGCCTGTGATTACGGTGGATCTGTCTGATAACCGCTTACAACTCGCCACACGGGTTGGAGCGGATCATACCGCAAACCCAGAAACTGAAGATTTCAATGACCAACTTAAAAAAATTACTGGTGGCAAAGGTTTAGCAGTCGTCATTGAAGCGACGGGGCATCCACCGGTTGTCAATACCGCTTTTCAATTGGCAGATTGGCACGGACGGGTTGTCCTACTTGCTAGCACACGGGGAGAGACAGAGCATGTGAACTTTTACCGCGATGTTCATGGAAAGGGCTTGACGGTGTTAGGTGCCCATAATTCCGTGCGTCCGCGTCACGAATCCTCGCCGAATTTTTGGACACTCCGTGACGATTGGGAGCTATCGCTGCAGCTGATTGCCCATCACCGTGTCATCGTGGCGCCGTTGATTACCCATCGCCTACCGGGGATTGAGGCTGCGGAAGCGTATCAACTGTTGATGGAGTGGGATCAGAATCTATTGGGGGTTGTATTGAATTGGGAAGATTAATGGGCGTGAAACGTGAAACGTGAAAAATATTGGTTCATTAGTTCATTAGCAAGTAGGGGTCGGGTGACCCAACCCCTACCAAGTTTCTATTGCATTATTTCTTAACATGAACCGTTATGCTTTGACAAAGCATTAATACAGAAGGAGATTCGATGATCAACACAGCAGTGATCGGATACGGTTACGCCGGTCAATCGTTCCACGCCTATCTCGTCGGTCTGGCGGAGGGGCTTAATCTGTATGCGATTGCAACACGGAGTCCGGAAAGACAGCAAGCTGCCGCACAAGCGTACCCCAACGTGAAACTCTACGAGACCATTGATCAGGTCATTGCTGACGACAACATAGATCTGGTCATCCTCGCCACACCGCACGACACACACGCCGAACTGGCGATTCGGGCGATGGACGCGGGCAAGCACCTCGTTACCGACAAGATTATGTGCATGAACGCCGCCGAAGCTGATGCGATGGTCGAGGCAAGTCAGCGCAACAATGTCATGTTGAGTGTCTTTCACAATCGCCGCTGGGATTGGGACTATCTGACTGTTAAAAAAGTGATTGCGGATGGTCTCCTTGGCACACCCTATCTGTTTCAGGTCGGTATCATGAGATACGGTGGACCGAGAGGTTGGCGGGGGGTCAAAAAACAGAGTGGTGGCATCCTCTTCGATTGGCCCGCACACTTCGTCGATCAAGCCCTGCAATTGGTTCCCGTGCCGGTCAAAACCGTTTTCTGCGACGTGCATTACGGGTCGCGGTGGGATATTGACATCGGCAACTATGCGAACCTGCTGATTAAATTTGAGAACGATGTCCGCTATCAGATCGAGGTGGGCAACTTGGCAAAGGTCGCAAAGCCGCGCTGGTATGTCCTCGGCGATCTTGGAGGGTTAATTAAGCACGGATTAGACCCACAGGAGAGACCGATGGTGGCGGGGAACATAGACGCTGCAGAAGAAGATCCCGACACTTATGCAAACATCTGGACCGAAGCGGACGGCGAGCAGCGCGAATTGGTGGTTGAGAGCGTCAGGGGGTCGTGGAAGTCGTACTATCAGAATATCTCCGATGTCCTGAACAAGGGAGCGGAACTGATTGTCAAGCCGGAGGAGATCAGACGGGTGATGCAGGTTTATGACGCTGCGATGCGTTCCTCGGAAACAGGGGAAGCGGTGCAGTTTTGAGGATACCTGACCATTTCATGAACACCCCTGTCCATTTATTGAACACTAGGGCGAAGGATATCCCTGCGAAATCCAATAGATACGGTATTCGGTTATTGGCACAGGATTTGCTCAAATTCAAGTACGCTGATACAAGGTTTGCTCACCCATCACTCAAACATAACGGAGATTATATAACATGAGATTAACAAATATACACAAATACACAATCGTTTTATTCGCGCTCATCCTCTTGAGCCAACCCCTTTATGCAGATAGCCATGGAGGCTCTGATTATCAAGACCTGAATCCGAGAGTGCTGGAAGCAATCAATAAAGGATTGGAATGGTTGGAAAAGCAGCAGGATGATGATGGACTGTTTAGGCATCACCCCGGTATAACAGGATTGGCACTCACAGCTTTTCTGCGCCATCCACAAAACCAGTACGCGGAAGCCAATAATCCGTTCATCCAGAAATCCATCAAAGTGCTGCTGGCGATGCAGCAGCCAGACGGTGGGATTTATAACGTTGAGATGCAACCCGCCCTGCCGAACTATAACACCTCTGTTTCGATCATGGCACTCTCATCGACAAAGAATCCGGAATATGACGCGGCAATCGCCAAAGCGCAGGGATTCATCAAAAGCCTTCAGGTGACAGATGAGAGCGATGTCTACTTCGGGGGAATCGGCTATGGGAGTCGGGAAAGCGTTCACGACCTATCCAATATGAGTTTAGCCATACAAGCACTCAAGGAGAGCGGATCTGATGACCCAGAGGTGTGGAACAAAGCGGTTAAATTCCTCGAAAGATGCCAGAATCGCAGTGAAACCAACGATCAAGATTGGGCGGGGGACGACGGCGGCTTTATCTATGCGCCCGATGGCGAAAGCAAAGCGGGGGATCACCAATCTTATGCCAGCATGACCTACGCAGGACTGTTGAGTTTTATCTATGCTAAGGTTGACAAAGATGATCCGCGTGTGCAAGGAGCAGTGGATTGGATCACAAAACACTTCACAGTTGAAGAAAATTACGGCGTGGAGCAGCAGGGACTCTTCTATAACTACCATACAATGGCAAAGGCGTTAAGGGCTTATGGTGAATCCACCATTGTTGATTCCAAAGGGGTTTCTCACGATTGGTACAGGGAACTTGCCGAAAAACTGATTGACGAACAAAGCCCTGAAGGTTATTGGGTCAATAAGAACAGTCGTTGGATGGAACAAGATCCGGTGCTTGTCACTTCGTATGCGGTGATAGCCCTTGCAACGGCTTATCCCGAATAACCCTAATTGATGTTGGTTCATGTCAAAAGAAAGTGCAAAACGCAGAGGGCAACCGAGTTTTTGGTAGTAAGGAACAACGATCGTTGTTCCCTACGGTTTCTGTTCTACGATTTCTCAACATGAGTCTCAATGTTCATCACAGCCCGAGTGATACGCTCGGGCTTTTTTTGTGCTCATTTCACGCTTAATTCCAAAAGATTTGCTGATTCATTGAACCAGGATTTTTTTTACACATCGCAATGAAAAACTGGTATAATATTGGTAGAGGCTAACGCCCGTTAGCCTTGACAGGTCACAATGACAGGCAAAGATAATTTACCAACGGCACCACCATGAGGGCACATACGTGACCCATAACATGCAAGGAGATAGTTATGTTCTTTGAACTTCGGCAGTATCGAATGAGACCCGGACAGGAGGAGAACTGGGTTAATTATATGGAGGAGGTGATTATCCCCTTTCAAGTCTCGAAAGGGATGGTAATTTTGGGAGGCTTTGTCGGCGAGGAAGAAAAGGATCTGTACGTTTGGATTCGCCGATTTGAGAGTGAGGCGCAGCGGGAACAGTTGTATGAAGCGGTTTATGAAAGCGACACTTGGAAAAATGAGATCGCTCCCAAAATTCCTGATATGATGGATCGTTCGCAGATCAAAGTCACACGCCTTGAAGCGACTCCTCGATCGGTCATCCAGTAGAGGGACACCGATCCAAGCCTCTTAAGAGAGCGGTTAAAATCGCCGTTATCGTAGGAAGCAATCCTATCGCTTCAGGTCCGGTTGAACAAGATGATCCGAAATTTTGCGTTTCGATTCTTCGCGAAATAAGTATTATCGGCTGCAACAACGAAATCCAAATTGACAAAGGCGTAGATGAAATGAGATTCCTAATTTTGTTTTCTTGGGATAAGATTTAACTCACCCGATAAGGGAAAAGGAGAAAATTTTCATGGAAGCCTTAAAGCGAGTTATAGGTGTTGTTCTGATTCTGATCGCGGCAATAGTTGCCATCCACACAGTCATCGAGCCGGTTTACCACACTTCCAGCGAAGGTCAACCTAACAGCAGCGCCTGGGACTGGATTAACTGGCTCTCCGCTATCTCAATAATACTGGGATTGATATTCGGCTACATTCGCATGAGCCGCGCCGGCGACGGTTCGAGCGGACCAGAGTTCATAGCTGCCAACACGATATTCTACGGATTCCTGTTCACAGCCATACTCTTCTTCTGGAACTGGTTCGGCATCAGCGGCGTTGGGCAAGATTTTACCGCTGTCAGTGCCGATACCCGAGGGCTGGTATGGATTATCTTTGACGCCATACACCCGTTGTTGAGCGGTGCAATGGGTGCTCACCTGCTGCGTTCCAGTGCCAGCGAATAACCCGTTTGTAACCCATCTTTAGAATATCAGCGTTATATCTTCTGCGTCCGGGTCACCGGGCGCAGAAGCCTTACAAAGCAGCTATACCTAGCTATTCATAGTCAATACGACTCGTGCCATATTAGGAGAGATTAATGGCAGTCAATGTCCGTCATCAAGAAAATGTTGTCATTTTGGAACTGAGCGGTAAGATTTTTGGACCTGCCGCACTTGAATTCAAAAGGGTCTTTGATGAACAGATCGCTAGTTGCACAGGAACCCCTAAATTTTTGATCGACTTTGCCGATGTCACAATCATGGGAAGTTCGGGACTCGGTGCCTTAACGGGGGGATATGTCTCCGTTGAAAAACAGGGGGGACTGGTTGCACTCATCAACATCGGTACGAATATCCAGAACCTTATGATTCGGAGCAAGTTAGTCGAGCAATTCGAACCCTTCGATAGTGAAGAAAAGGCGATAGAAGCCCTGAATGCAGAGTGAAGGTGGCATCGCGTTGCTACCTCACCCAATGCCGGTAGAGCGGTTTGACATCCGCTGGTAGCGTTTCGTAAATTGCAGGAGAAACCGGCGCAACTTCATTCTCATTTCCGCCCGTTTCGTCCACGATGCGAGCCCGCTCATCTGAGCCGGGCATTAATACATCGAGATTCAACCACCACGGTGCATAGCGCACCGCCATCCCGACGCGCGGCTTATCGGTTTTGTTAGGTACGGTCGCATGCCATGTCCGGCTATCGAGTATCAATACACTGCCTGCAGCCCCCGTCGCCTGCATCTCGGTGGGATAAGGCTCAAGCGGGTCGACACCGTTGTCTCCTGATGGATTGTTCGGGGACCGGTGGCTGCCCGGCACAACCAGTGTGCCGCCGGTTTCATGCGTAAATGGGGAGAGCATCCACAATGTGGTCAGGTGTATGACCGCGTCGGGATAAGGGGAGGGTATATGCCCGGCGTTGTTTTGATTAAAGGGCCAATCTGCGTGTAGTGCGCCACGCACATTGCCCGGGTAGTTGATATGTGCCGTTGTAAAAGAGATACGCACATGCGGTCCGAATAACGCTTCAGCGATCCCCAATACGCGTTTGTCGGCAAGGTGAGGCGCGAACGACTGATTGAATGCAAGCAAGCCTTTCCGAGTCCCCACTCCTTTGACACCGGTGTAAGTTCCGTGTGCCTCGACTGTTTTCTCAACGCTTTCACGTATCGCCCCCACCTTATCTTGGGGAATGACATTTTCAACCACGCACCAGCCATTGATTTGCAGGTGTAACAGTGCTGATTTTAGGGTCATGGCTGCTTTCGCATCGGTCATCCTCACACCTCCTCTTTACGCGCGATAAAATTAATCCGATCGGAGTGTCGACTCCACCGGTTAAAAGTGTACATATCATACGCACTGAGCATTTTGTATCCAGTCTGTTTCAACAGCTTTTTGACGGTGCTGACCTCAAAGATTTTCTGGATGTGAACCTCTTCAAAACGGCGAAATAGTTCCCCTTCACGAATGAAAAAGGTGAGTGCTGTTCGACAAATCTTATCGTGATAGGTGTACATATTTTTCCACGTATAGGAGTAGTCAGGCTGGTTCTCCGCAAACGTCTGTCCATGGAAGTGTTGAACGATATTTCGCTCAGTGGTAACATCAAAGATAAACAGCCCGGACGGGACTAAATGCTTTGAAACAGCTCGGAAAACTGCCTCAAGTTCGGCTTCACTAACTGCATAGTTGATGCTATCGTAGATGCAAAGCACCGCATCAAACTGCTCCTGAAGATCGAAATCGCGCATATCCCCACGCATAAATGGGATATCTAGCCCCTGCTCCTCCGCTTTTTGACGTGCAACGGTCAGCATCCCCTCGGCGCGGTCTAGACCGCACATTTCGTAGCCCCGCTCCTCCATCAGCACCGTCAACGCTCCTGTACCGCAGGCAACCTCTAAAATCTTTCGTGGTTCAGATTTATAGTGCCTGAAGAGATCCTTAATGTAGGTCACCCAGCGAACATAGTTGACATTCGCCATCATGCGGTCGTAGGAATATGCAAATTTTTCGTAAGGGTCTGTCAATTCTTTCATTCGCTACTATTCCTTTCCTTTGAATCCCACAGCCGCATCCGTCATTTTTAGCAGCGTATTAATCTCTTCCGCACTCCACAGTCCATCTTCAGTCGCTTTCAACGCATAATCTATCGCAATTTGGACTTTCCTCAAGCGCACCTGTCCCCGCAGATAACTCAACGGCATAGCCCGCATCGCTTGTTCAACCCGATTGAATGTTGCTTTGATTGCTTCTGCATCAACACCATCAGGTGCTTGCTGTATCAGTTGAGTCTTCATGAGACTTGCAGCAAACTTGAATAGCTCTGTTATCAAATACCACTGTAAAAAAAAGAGAATAAGCATAACAACAAGAACAACCGCGAGCACTTTGGTGATAAGTGATATTCGCTTGTGCGATGTCCCCTGAAGCGAATTGGTCGAATTTTTTGTCATGTTTTTCCCTCTCTATTGTCAATATCTCAGTGCTCGCAAAATCAAGATAGTCTTTTCGACATAATAGCACCGGCGGTGCGGCTTGTCAACCGAAAATTTCCGTTACCTTTTTGCTTAGGTATGCTACAATCTTCTCAATTAAGGACAAGACGGGATTGACACAGAAATCGGCAGATCGAAGCAGATAATTTTAAGATAACGTAAGTTGCCACCTATCAAACGCATGTTACACATGTCGCCCCGCTGGGGCTTTAAGGTATGAGATTCAACGTTACTATATACATGTCGCACCTCTGGTGCTGTGAGACACAGCTTAGGTGATTTGAACAATCAATTCCATAACAGACATTTGATGTTGCGATAGATAATAAGTCGCGTTATCTTGATTCAAGTTTTCAACTAAGGTCTCTAATATCCAGTAGGTCACCCGCTATCAAATCGTTCATTGAGCCTAGAACGATTTTGTGAGTTTTCAGGTCTCTTGTGACAGGTGGCAATTTAGGCTAAGATAAAATTTCACACATCCACAGACTAAGTAAGGAGTGACACTATGGCAGATTTTCCAATCGTCGACACACACATTCATCTCTGGGATCCGAGTGTTCTGAGATACCCGTGGCTTGAAGATGTTCCATTTCTGAACAAACCCTATTTGTTAGCGGATTACCGAAACGCTTGCGGGACGATTGATGTTGGAACAATGATTTTTGTGCAATGCGATCCCCATCCCGACGAAAACCTGAAAGAGGCAGAGTGGATCACATCGTTGTCGAAAGAAGACCCTAGAATCCGGGGGATTGTGGCAGGGGCACCCCTTGAGAAAGGAGACGGTACGAGACCACTTCTTGAGCAACTGGCTGAAAATCCGATGGTCAAAGGGATCCGTCGTCTGATTCAATCAGAAAGCCTCGAATTCTGTGTGCAGCCTGATTTTATCAGAGGCGTACAGTCGCTTGAGGAATTCGGATTGAGCTTTGATATTTGTATTTACCATCCGCACCTTGCCAATACCATTCAGTTCGTCAAGCAATGTCCGAACATCCAGTTTATATTAGACCATATCGGCAAACCGAACATCAAGGATCAACTCTTTGAGCCGTGGAAACGCGAGATTAAAGAGCTATCTGAATTCCCCAACGTCTTTTGTAAGGTCTCCGGGCTCGTGACCGAAGCCGATTTTGAAACATGGACACGAGAAGATCTGAAGCCTTACATAGATCACGTCATCGAGTGCTTCGGTTTTGATCGTGTGATTTATGGCAGTGATTGGCCCGTCGCAGCGCAGGCGACCGAATATCCGAGGTGGGTTGAGATCCTAGAGTGGGCGGTCAGCGGCTGTTCGCCTGATGAATTGAGAAAGCTATTCTGCGACAACGCGCTTCAATTTTACAGGGTCTCCACCGATTGATTTGTGATATATGGCGATAAACGACATGGAAAAGGAGGCAGAATTATGGGGACAACGCATTCCTTTCAGCCAAGTTATCTACATGCGATGACGCGAGAAGTGTTTATGGCGGCAGATACACCCCGTCACATCGCAGAAAATGTGGCGGAGATTTTAGTGAATGCAAACCTCGCCGGGCACGACTCGCACGGCGTAATCCGTATTCCGAGCTATCTGCAAAGTATCGCAGACGGTGGGACGCAACCCGCCGCTGAACCGATGTTTGTCGACGAAACGACTAACACCTTGCGTGTTGATGGCGGAAACGGTTTTGGGCACCACACTGCACGAAAAGCGATGGAACGGGCAATTGAGAAGGCAAGGGAGGCTGATGTTTGTAGTGCGAGTCTCGTCCATACTGGGCATATCGGTCGGCTTGGTGAATACGCAGAGGCCGCTGCGCGGGCGGGGTGTATTGGCATTACCACCAACGGCAACGGTGTGAAGGATGGCGGGAATATCGTCCCCTTTGGCGGTGCCAGCGGGGCACTCGGCACCAACCCGATTTCCGTCGGTGTTCCAACAGGCGATGACTCGCCATTTATTATCGACTTTGCCACGAGCATGATCGCCGGCGGCAAGATTATGTTCGCCCAAAGCCGGGGCGCGGACCTACCAGAAGGCTGTATTGTGGACAAGGATGGCAACCCCAGCGTCAAAACGGCGGATTTCTATGACGGCGGATTTCTGCTGCCGTTTGGCAAACACAAGGGCTACGCGTTTTCGCTGCTGATGTGTTTGCTTGGTGGATTGAGCGGAAATTTTGACGTTGCACGTGGCGCGATGGGTGGACAGTTTATGCAGGTGTTGAACGTCAGTGCATTTATCCCATTGGAAGCGTATCAACAAGGCGTGCGTGCGTTTCTCGATGGTATTAAGTCGATAACACCCGCACCCGGCTTTGATGAAGTATTGGTTCCCGGTGATTACGAGCACCGTTCTCGCCTCCAGCGTCTAGCGCATGGCGTTGATGTGCCGGATACGACTTACCAGCAAATCCTAGAGTGGGCGGAGAGATTGAACGTTTCTTTGGGGGAGGAGATAGTTGAACCCGCCGATGTGGAGCGATACCGGAAGAACATGAAACGTGATGCGTGAAACGTGAAAGCCATTGGTTGTCAAGTCCTAAAATAGGTTTACATAAAATTTCCGTATTACGGTTGATTTATAGCGAGTTGTTGCCAACTTTTGTGATAAACGGCTTGTGGTGTTTGATACCCTAAACTGAGATGAGGTCTCTCGTTGTTGTATATAGAAACGCTCTGCTTGACACACCTGATAGCTTGGTGGATAGAGCGAAATGTTTGATTGAGGAGGAAGTCAATTTTCAAGATGCCGTTGACGCGTTCAGCGACAGCGTTCTGGTAAACATCGCCATCTTGGGTCATACTCAATTGGATGCCCCGTGAATTGAGGAATTGGGTGTAAGCATGACAACAGTATTGAACCCCTCTGTCAGAATGATGAATCGGTCTATCAATGGGACTGACGGGTTTTATTGCCATTTTGCACGCTTTGAGTGCCCCTTCGACGGATAGGGACTCCGAGACATCAAAGCCAACGATTTTCCGGGAGAACAGGTCAGTGATAAGAGCCAAATACACAAAGCCCTCCAGTGTCTGTAGATAAGTAATGTCTGCAACGAAGACCCGGTGAATCCGGTCAACAACTATATGAGTTATCCGGTTAGGATACCGATGAAATCGGTGATTCGCCACAGTGGTTCTGTGTCCACGCTTTGAGGACTCAATAAGCAGTCCATGGTCTCTAAGCAAGCCGAACAGCGCATCTCTGCCTAACTGAAAGCCTATTTTCTCAAACTCAGGTGTGAGCAGGTGATACAGTTTCCGCACCCCGATGTTGGGTTGACGCGTACGGATTTGACAAACCAACTGAAGCACCATTTCTTCTTTCAATCGCTCGGTTGCCCGGTGTTTCTGATGTTGGTAAAACGCTTGTCGAGACACACCATGTGCAGCACAAACCGTTGCAAGTGAATATCGGTGAGCCTTTGATTGACACAGTGCTTCAATACTTGAATGTTTCACTTTTTTTTAATATCCACCCCATACAGTTGCTCCGCTTGAGATAGCTGCGATTCAAGGGTGGCTATCTTCAGATGCGCTTGGGCTAATGCAGACTCAAGATGTTGTTTATCGGCTACCAGTTGCTTGAGTGAATCCACCTCATCAGCGGTTTCAATCCGAACCCGTTGGGCTAATAGATGAGTCTTGCCCAACTGTTTTATCCAGTTGCTAATGGTCCCGTGACTCCCAATACGATATCGTTGCTGCGCTTGGTGAATCGTCAAGGCACCGGACTCAATTTCATTGACTACCTTCTGTTTGAAGGATTCACTATACCTTTTGAAGATTCGCTTGCCTGATTGATGTGACATCGAAAGACTCCTTTCTACTTCGTTCAATAGTGTAGTAATACGAAGTCATTTATGTCAACATAATCTAGGACGGGTCAGGTTCATTGGCTCATTAGTTCATTGGTTCATTGATGCGGACTGCGTGTTGAGTTTCATTTCAGCTATATCTAAATCAGTGTTGTTGAAAGGCGGGACCTCTATTATTCTTAATAAGGATTCGCTTTTAACCGTTCAACCCAACCTACGTGCGATACACCTGTCGCCCCGATGGGACTTTGGGTTGGGCAAGTTGAGCGTAAGCGAAATCCCCGATGAATCGGAACAGGCCCGATTTATCGGAGATGTCCGACCTACGAGTGTGTGCAGGTTACGGCATACGGAGCATACCTACTACTAGCAACTGATACATAAGAATACAACGCAATCGCGAATAAAAATCAAAATACCCCAATTTCCAATAAGTAGTGATTTAGGTTATCTTGACGCAGATTACTACCTATCAGGGATTGGGGTATTTTTTTGTGTTTTTTGTGTTTTTTGTGTATCTTTTTTTAACAGTGTGCGTAGTACTGTAGGGAAGTTGTATTAGATAAAGTCAGCCACTGATACAAAAAAATCTCCAGAGGTCTGACGAAACAGGCTACAACTCAATCTAATTTGCCCCTCTTTTTTGTGTTAACGGAATTATATTTTAAATCTATCTACACGCTTATTTTTTTTCCCCTGCTCACTCCAAGCGGAGGTAAAACAGGTTTTACAGGTTGCTCTGAATACCGAAGATATCGACGATGTCGCGCGATAGTATCGGCTCAAGACACCGTCGCACAACATATCGGGTATCTTCGGACTTGTTTTGAATTGTCTGATTTCGTAGTATTGTTCGGATACTAACGGAATCGTGAATACTAACGAAATCGTGGATTTATGGTTTCGTAATATTCAGACTTCTTGATCCCGATCTACCGGGGCTTTTTAACACCACCTTGGTATCGCGGCAAAACCTCTCCCGCTGTGTGCAGTGGATTTGGTGATTCATCGTGAGTGATGATTCGCCCGATTTAGCATCTACTCATCCAACAAGTAACCTTATAAACAACAAGTGACCTTATAAATAAATCATCTTGCTAGATAGTCTGTAGGTTGAGTTTCCATACTCGGCGACTACCTATAGATATGTCGCCCTATGTTGGTTCATCGGTTCATTAGTGCATGGGTTCATTAGAATGGTGAGCCCTATACATTAGCAGAACCTGAAGCGTGATGCGTGAAACGTGAGTGTTGGGTTTCACAGTTCCCGTTCAACGCTACCTACTATAAGAACTACGAACACGCTGGAGCGTTGGAGCCGGGCAAGTCGCTTTGGATCCCGATTTATCGGGGATGCCCGACCTACGGGTGTAGCGTATTTTGATGCACATGTCGCACCTCTGGTGTTAAATGAACCCCTGACTATTTACGCATCACGTTTTACACATTCTATAAACAAAGGAAATGAGGAGACTGAAAAATGAAAACAACAAGAATTGTCTTATTTTTAATGGTGTTATCAATTTTGTGGTGCGCGGATGTATTCGCGCACCCCATAGAAGGGAAAACCGTAATACATTTTTGTCCGGGTACCGAGGACGATCCTTGCGAGGGAACAGACTGTGAGGTAGGCAGCGACTATGATGGTGGACACGGGCATGTTAATAGCTATGACGACACGCGAGATGGTCCGGGTAAGGATAATGGACAGTATGATTATGGTGAGGAAAACAGTTGGGGATACTGGACTAAAGGAGGGTATGCAGTTGTTCGTGGAAATGCCGATGATATTGGCTGTGGCGATGGAACTCCGCCGCCACTACCACCACCACCACCTCCACCACAACAATTCTCTATAGTTGTGATAAGCGGTCCCGGCTCCGGTGCGCCCGGCGATACTTTGACGTTTGTTGTTGAGGTTCGGGAGAACGGAGCCGCCAAGCCAGGTCAAACAGTAGACTTTAGTATCACTTCAGGCGATGCAAATGCGTCGCTGAATCCCGCAAGGGCAACGACTGGCACCAATGGACAGGCACAGACTACGCTCACGCTGGGTAGCAGTGCCTCCGGTTCATACATAATTACGGCGACAAGCAATGGCGAATCTGTGACCGGGACCGCAACAGTTACAAATGACGGAAATCCGGGGCAGATAACGTCAACATTCTCCATAGTTGTGATAAGCGGTCCCGGTTCCGGCGCGCCCGGTGATACGTTGACGTTTATTGTTGAGGTTCAGGAGGACGGAACCGCCGCACCAGACCAAGCAGTGACGTTTATAGTAGATTTTAGAATTAATTAGACACTCCCAATATACAGCTAACCCCCTAAATCCCCCTTATCAGGGGGACTTTGGAAACTTCGGAAAGTCCCAAATTATTAGCAAATGTTTACTTATTTATAGACTTCACCATAGTATTACTTCAGGCGATGGGAATGCGTCGCTCGGCACCGAAGACGCAACGACCGGTAGCAACGGACAAGCACAGACTACGCTGATACTTGGCAGCAATGCCTCCGGTTCATACGCAATCACAGCAACGAGTCAGGGACAATCTGTGAGTGGGACTGCAACAGTTCAGACCTCACCACCACCAACAACATACTCCATACATGTGATAAGTGGTCCTGGGTCTGGCGCGCCCGGTGATACGTTGACCTTTGTTGTTGAGGTCCGAGCAAACGGAGCCGCCGCACCAAACCAAACAGTGGACTTTAGTATCACTTCAGGTGATGGAAATGCATCGCTCGGCACCGAAGACGCAACGACCGGTAGCAACGGACAAGCACAGACTACGCTGATACTTGGGAACAATGCCTCCGGCTCATACGCAATCACAGCAACGAGTCAGGGACAATCTGTGAGTGGGACTGCAACAGTTCAGACCTCACCACCACCAACAACATACTCCATACATGTGATAAGTGGTCCTGGGTCTGGTGCACCCGGCGATACGTTGACCTTTGTTGTTGAGGTCCGAGCAAACGGAGCCGCCGCACCAAACCAAACAGTGGACTTTAGTATCACTTCAGGTGATGGAAATGCATCGCTCGGCACCGAAGACGCAACGACCGGTAGCAACGGACAGGCACAGACTACGCTGATACTTGGTAGCAATGCCTCCGGCTCATACGCAATCACAGCAACGAGTCAGGGACAATCTGTGAGTGGGACTGCAACAGTCACCAGCGGTGATGGCAACGGTAACGGCAATGGCAACGGCAACGGTAATGTAACGGTGGCGGGAACAATGGGGGCGGAAATAACGGCGGTGGGAACAATCAAGAACCGGACATACCACAAAGGGGCGAACCTGAATCCGACGAAGACCGCCGCTTTGCGTTTCAACTATCCCTCTACGCCGGGTGGAACTTTGTTCATATCCCCCTTGAAGTTACACAGGTGAATGGCGAACCCATGAGCATTGAAACGTTGGGCAACCTGTTTCAAGTGTTGATGCCTGCTCACATGTATATCCATGATGGGAGCTGCTGGCTGGAGGTATTTGGAGATTCGACCCAAGGGCTTGGAACCAACCAAGGTGTCGTCGTCTATATGGCTGCACCGTTAACCGTGAATCTGGTCGGTTCACCTTTGCCGGGAACATTCTCCATAGAACGCGGCTTGACCTTCGTCGGCTTACCTCATCAGTCCACTAGTTTGCAGAAAGTCAGCGATTTCCTGACCTTTTATCCGGAGGTCTGTGTGGTGCTTGTTACGGTTGAAGGACAATTATATCTTGTCGGACATGCAGGGGATTCGGGTGATGTTGCAATTACAGGCGGGCAAGCCTTTGGCATTGTAGCGGTAGAGCAGTATATGACCAACTTTAATGGCGCGGCGGGGGGAAAGGTGTATGCTGAATAAGCACAGTTCATTAGTGCATTGGTTCATTGAAATAACGTGAAACGTGATGCGCGAAATGTGACGTTGGGTTTCACGGTGCCCGTTCAACCCAACCTACTATGAGCTATGTTGGTTCATTGGTTTTTTAGACTGACGAACCTTATACATTGCGCTCCGCTGGAGCGCGGGAGATAGACGCATCGCCCTTCTATAGACATATCGCTCCTCTGGAGCGAAAAGCAAAATCCTTGGCGGGCGAGGAGACCTCGTCCCTACGATTACGCACGTACCTCACATAAAACACGCCCTAGCGATAGTCCTCCGCTGCGTCCTCTGGTTCGTATCCAACCACCTCACGGGCATGTGAAATATCGCGGTAAGCCCACTTGTTGTCAGACACGACCTCGAAAATATCGAACTTCACGCTGTCAGGTGCTTCAATACACTTTTCGATCATCTGTGCAACGTCCCGTTGGCTGCACCAGACGGAGAAACCACGCGGCTCTGTTGGACGGTTTTCACGGGTGACCGCGCCGATGCGTAGGGAGATTATCGAGATGTCACAAGTGTCCGTAAAATGCCTCGCTAACGCTTCTCCGAAAACTTTGGAACATCCATAGAGTCCCCCGGGCCACGTCGGTGTTTCGTGATCCACTTTCTTCCATGTCTCAGGGACTTCATCGTAACGTCCTTCAACGATTGCGTTGTAGGGAAATACGCGATCCCAATTTCTGACGGTTGCCCCACTGCTAGCGAAAACTATTCGCTTAACACCCGCCTGCTGCGATGCCTCGAATACGTTGTAGGTTCCCACGATATTCGCGCTTAACAATTCTTCCCATGTCATTCCCGGTTGTGCCATCGCAGCCAGATGCACGACCACATCAACCCCCTCAAAAGCGGAGCGAATGGCATCCAAGTCGGCGATATCCGCTTGATGGCATTCGATTCCCTCTATTGGACGGCGATTCAGCGCGCTCAAAGTATACTTGCCCTCTATACGTTCTCGCACGAGACCGCCAATTAATCCACTCATGCCGGTGACGAGTACCTTCTTTTGTGCCATGATTTTCCTCCGTTTTTACAATATATTTTCGATCGAAATAAGTCCCTTCTCAATCAATTCCGGCTTACTTCTGCCTGTTTGTTTTATTGTACATTACCTTCGGCAAGCTGTCAAACTTTCGAGTTGCTGCAATCGAGATGCTATCTACATGTCGTCCCGCTGGGGCTTTAGGGCATGAGGATTTCACATTACTACATACATGTCGCACCTCTGGTGTTTTTATGGTTGATAGGTCGATTGAACTGATGAGTTATATACATTGCGCTCCGCTGGAGCGAAAAACCTGCTGGATTTGTCAATCCAGCAGGAGCATCTTGGGCCTGGAGTGAAAGGTGGAGTACTTGACAGGCGGGGAAACCCCGCCCCTACGGGGAAAGCGATGGATTTTCAATGGGTAGCAACCTAGGTCAAAAGTATAGTTCACCTCCTCTGTTCGCCAAAGCGTTCAGTATTTACAGTTTGTGAGAAGTGTGATACAATCGGGGCAGTACGGCAGAAGCAACGCTCATTTTACCAATGTGTCAGCAACATGAGCAAACAGGGACAGCGGAGGGCAAAAATGGTTACCGAAGAACAAGCAAGCTTTTTCGACGAGAAAGGTTATCTCAAATATGGAAAAGTTCTAGAACCGAGCGAAGTCGAAGCACTTATTGGCGGGTTGGATCGGATTGTTGATATCGAATTAGCAGGAGGTGATGATTCATCGGTCGAGTTCAGCGTAGGGCACCGCCGCACAATCAAAGATGCCGAGGAGGAACCGCGAGTCCTCACCCAGTACGTCAACATGTGGAAGCGAGATAAGGATTACGAAAAAACGGTACGGCACCCGTTGATAACTGGAATCGCTAAAACGCTTTTGAAGACGCCGGAGGTTCGTCTGTGGCATGATCATATCATCTCCAAACCACCACAAGACAATGGTCACTTTAGGTTTCATCAGGATTTCTACGGCTGGCCCCTCTCCGCCCCGCGAATTCTTAGCTGCTGGATTGCTCTTGATGACGCCACTGTGGAGAACGGTTGTATGCACGTAGTTCCCGGCAGCCACCGAGACCCACGCTTCTCTCCCGAAGCGAAAAAGGAAGAGTTAGCGGCGTTGGCGCAAGATCCAACCCTCAAGACCGAGCGAGCAAAAATGGAGGAACGCCCCGCCAGTTTCGGAGTGCCTGTGGAACTTTCAACCGGTGAATGTATGTTCCACCACTGTCTGAACTTCCACGCAACCCCACAGAATACGACCAATCAACAACGTCGCGCCTTTGTGATAATTTACTACGCCCAAGGGGTCTGTTTCAACGATGCACAAGCATCAAACCATTGCCTAATCCCAACTATCGAAGTCAACCATGGCGAACCCCTCGTTGGCAACGGGTTTCCAACTGTGAGCTAGTCGGTATTATGAACGCCGGTAGTATCTATGGTAGATTTTATAATTACTTAGACACTTCCAATGCACAGCTAACCCCCTAAATCCCCAACCCCTCTGATAAGAGGGGAAGGACAAAGGAGAAGATCCCCTCTTATCTTCTCCCCTTGTCAGGGGAGTTGCAGGGGGACTTTGGAAACTTCGCTAGGGTCGGAGTTATTGGTAAATGTCTACTTATTTCTCTAGTTCACCATAAATTGGCTTGAAATGTATAGAGGAGGTGTCCATGTTAAATCATCAAGGGCTAATTCCCCTACGGGAGCGTCAGCGGCTTATCATGACCTACGATGCCGGGGAAACTCCCTGTAGCCCTGAGCAAGCTGAACGGCAAATCCGTTCCCTCGTTCAGTGCTTTGAGGGTTCGCACGTAGGAATCCTGCAGCGGTGCCTCGGCGTGGTAAGAGCTTTCCAGAAATCCGATGTCCTCGAAGTATGGGAAACACAGGGGGCTTGGGTCGAGGCGGGTATGGACCCCATGGCTGTCTTTGTTGACGAATGTTACCGCTGCGGCATCCAAGCTTGGGGCAGCCGCCGGATGAATGACGGTCATCATACATACAGGGTGCTCGAATTTGAAAGATATCAGACCAAGTTCTACAGAGAGAATCCACAACTACGGCTAAAATCGAAGCGCGATGCCCAAGTGTCCCCAACCTATGATTGGAATAACCCGGAGATTGCCGCACAGAACTTGGCATTCTTGCGTGAGGTTGCGGAGAATTACGATATTGATGGTCTCGATCTGGACTACACCCGTATCGGCCCCTACTTCAACGCAGGGGAAGAGACACAAGGACGTGAGATTATGAACCAACATGTGCGGGATGTCCGGGCAATGCTGGACGAGGTAGGTGAAAAGAAGGGCAAATATCTTGGGCTGTCAGCGCAGTTATACTCACGGGACTCAATCTGGAAGGAAAAAGGACTGGAACTGACTCCCGAGGCAGGAAGAGCGGAGGTGCACGAAAGCCAAGAAGACGATATCGAATGCCATTTTGCCGAGGGGTTAGATGTACGCACTTGGATTCAAGAGGACTTGCTGGACGTATTGATCGCACATTGTCGCACAATTAGTTTCTACGAGATGGACATCTCGGCATGGCACCGGGCGGTCGAGGGAACAAGTTGCCGCCTCGTGGCAGGAGCGGGCAAACCCGGCTTTTTCAAGTTCCGCCGAGGTGGATTGATAAACGGCTATCCTGCACACCTGACGCAGCACCTTGAACACCGGGGGATTGCCCACCGGCTTTATGAACAGGGGGCAGATGGTATCTTCTGCTACGACTACGTAATCCGCTTTTTTGAGTTGCAGTGGGAGGTTTATCGGGAACTGGGTGATCCAGAACGCCTCCGCTATGCCAACAAGGTCTATGTTTACCAGCTAGTTCTACCGTTAGCATTGGGATACCACAGCGAAGGCGGCAAAGCTGAGATGGAGATTGACGTTCCCGATGACCTTGCCGCCACACTTGCCGCAGGTCAGCCGGTGCGTACTAGGCTGCTCCTCAACATCACGGGACTAATGACACCGGACGATATTGAGTTGCAAGTCAACGGTCAGGAGGTCGCTGTTGGGCCCGAACAATCCATCACAACCCCCCTTACAATCACAGACCACCCGGAGGACAAACCCGGTTGCCATCTAGAGGCAGTGATTGCGCCGGAACTGTTGAAAAAAGGACCCAACACACTGACTTTCATACTCAAGCCCACTAGCAAGAAACCTCCGGGAGTTGTGCCTCAACCGAGCGAGGTTCGGAAGATGAACCTTGAATTGGTATACCGGGATGAAACCTACCCCTACTGGCTAGCACTACAACTCGACCAGAACCTCTAAGCACGGCATAAAAAAACGCCCTGATTCAATCATCGCGGCTCAGATCGCTCCAAAGCCCAATGGGACGTGAAATCAAGGCGTTTTTTTTAGCATTTACAAGATACGGTTATTTCTAGTATTTCGTCGAGATATGAATCTCGACCTGCTAGAATAGATGGTAACTTATGTGAGATATACAACTTGATTTATTAGAACGTTTGTGTCAAGCGTATCAGTGACAAACGACCAATCATCGGGGCACCAATAAATGGCTGATACTCAGTGCCCAGCAGATTTTGGACTGTCAGCGACAGGCGAGGATTTGGACCGAACGGTATGTCGTAACCCGCGTTCACGTCAATCGTAGAATACGATTCGACCTCACCGATGTAAACCCCCGAATACATAGGGAACCCAGCCACAAAATTCATCCGGATCCCCGCTCCTACCCCTAGATTGGTGTTGAGGTATTGAATGTTCGCCCCGAACTTATTCTTAGGAGCGTTAAGGGCGATATCCCTGACCCCGGCAGCATCCTTAAATGAGTCCTTACTGACAAACGAATAATTCCCACCGAAACTTAAACTCGGATTGAGGTAATAGGTCAAGCTGCAATCGAGTCCGTTGAGCGAGATGGAATCGTAATTGCGATAAGTCTGCATTATTGCGTTCGGGTCTGCTACCTCTTCGGGTGTCACCGTGCCAAAGGGGATGAAGGCGGGACCGTTGTTCTCGGTGCCAGCCACGAATAACTTTGTCAACTCATCAACAGCCGAACCGTTCCCGTTACCGCCCTGAGCAGGAGCATCAAACGCAAGCAACGCCTGATTGAGCGTGGCATTCTTGGGGTCGCTCAACGCCGCCGTGAAGTGCTGCGCGAGGAAAGCGCCTAACGTCTCCGCGTCCAAGAACACATTCGGGGTTTCAAAGGGAGCTATGAAATTGTTAATTCTCGTGTGATAGACATCGGCGGAAAAAGCCAACTTGTTCATAAGAATCCCTTTGTAACCGAACTCATACGTTTGTGTTATCGTTGGCTTAATCGGGTCAATGTCAGTTACATCTTTAACATCAATAGATCCTTCAAGGAAACTTCGGGTGTCTGGATTGAAGGGGCGTAAGACGTTTTTTACCCCATCTACCTGCTCCGGGATGAGACTGGCAAATCCACTAAGAATTTCTTCCTCTGTGGAGGCTGCAAGGGAAGCTGCAAGGCCCTGTACCACCTGTGGTGGCAGCGCTTGAAGCACTTGTGGCACAATCTGCTGAAGTTGTGCGGGTGGTAATGCCGCAATTGCGCCCGGTTGCAGCAATGGGGCTAGCTCTGGCGGCAGTCCTTGAAGCACTTGTGGATCGAGTGTTGAAATCACTTGTGCTGCCAGCCCTTGAAGCCTCTCCGGAGGTAGTGCCGCAACAAGCTGTGGCAATGCCTGAGGAGTGAAGGTTTGCTGTATGGTTTGCTTCACGCCTGCTTCAAAAATCGGCTGCACGCCATTCATAACGGCACCTCGTCCAACGCCCCACATGACGTTGGTAAACATAGGATCATCAAGCGGAATATGAGTCTCTGCTGGCAGCTCTGCCACCGGTGAGAAGGGTGAGCGAAATAGCGGGCGTCCATCCGCACCTCTTTTGAAGGTGAATCCCGTTTTGGCACCGGACGCGTAGATGTCGATACTCGGACTGAAACCTAAAACAGGCTGAAAGTTGGCACCGAACTGAAAAGGGTCTTTTGCTGCCAAAATGTCAAGGAATAGGTTGGAGGTTGATGGGGTACTGAAAGCACGGTTATAGGTGAGCCTCAAGTTATGATCGTCGGTCGGTTGGAAAGCAAGCGCGGCACGCGGTGAAAAGACTAGATCGTCGATATGATTGTGGTCATCAACCCGGGCGGCAGCAATGAACTTCAACTGGGAAAGGATTTTGGTCTCTGACTGCAAATACGCACCAATCTCATTGATGTTGTCGCTATCCTCATTGCGACCATTGATTGTCCCCTCGGTATCAGGTTGGGTCAGCAACAGGTCTACACCGTAGGTAAAACGTTGACGCTCTCCAAGGCTGTAGCCGTGTTGAATCTGCCCGACGTACAGGTCGGAATTGTCGATGATTGGGTTACCAGACCGCAGGGTATAGGTATCCCCAGCATCGCTACGATTCCAGAAGGCTTGTGCAAAGAGATCTTTGTAGATGAACCGCCCTTGGACGTAACCGTAGGTCCAGTTTTTGGCTTGACCCGCGCCGATACTAGTCAGTTCCATGCCGGTAAATTGTGTAAAACCGCTGGCAAGGATTGTTGTAAGATCATCGTTGGGCTTATAATCCACGCGAAATTCGCCGCCGGCTCTATAGGTATCAAATTCGGGTTCACCAGCTAGGTCTTCGGCAGACCGACCTTCTTCCCAATCATTTCCGCGAAAGCCACTGGCTGAAAGCTTATAGCCAAGCGTCTCGTTGATAACGCCGGCATGTCGCAGCGAGCCCATGAGCATACTCCGTTCGCCGCCGCCAATGCTGATGGTCGTTCCTTGAGAGGTGAACGGTGAGCGGGTCAAGATGTGCATGACACCGTTGGCACTGTTTGGACCGTATAGCGCTGCGCCGGGACCGGAGACAACTTCAATCTGTTCAATATCTTCACTTGCGGTCGGGATGAGGCTGTAGGCGTTGACACGCAGCGAGGGAACACGAGCAATGCGGTTATCAACAAGCGACAGCAACGATCCTGAAAAAACGTTGTTGAAGCCGCGGACGACCACCTGCGATGAGCCCAGTCCAGTATTCACAACGTCCACCGCACGCACCGATTTCAAGTGTTCGGTCACACTTGGTGCAACACGGTCTCTGATTTGCGAACCGGTAACAAGAGCGACCGATGCTGGGGCTTCAAGCACCTTTTCCCGACGGCGCGATGCCGTAACGGAAACTTGATCAAGTTCAATAATCTCTGAAGAGAGAGCAATTTCCACCGATGTGGTCCCGTCAGCGACCAGCTCAACGTTTGCCATCATCTTATCGGCGTAGCCGGGGGCAGATGCGGCTATCGTGTAGATACCAGCAGCCAAATCCGCAATTGCAAGCATACCGGCTGCATCACTGACACCCTCATTGGAAGTACCGGCTTGGGATACGGCCGTAACGGAAATACCGTCCAGCTTTTCGCCGGTTCGGGCATCTGTCACCGTGACATTTAAGGTGGCGGCTTGGACCGACACCGTAGCGACACACAAAACGGCAACCAAGGCGAATAACAAGACACTGTGTTGCTTCAATCGTTTCATCTATTACCTCCCCTATTTGGGTAGTGTTATCGGTAGCTGCCTCAATAAGCAGCAAATCATCAACAGACTGATTAAAGTAGTTAATAGATAAGAACTTAATTTCCCCGCTTTCATCAACATGGGAAATTGGGGCGCACCTGTATATATACACAACATACAGGTTCGGTTCCCTATATTATAACAATATATTCGTTATGTGACAACATTTACGGATATTCGTCAAGTCGAAATACACATTTTTTCTGAAAACAGGCACCGTTGAGCTTTTATTTATCAATTTTGACAATTAAAGTTCCCGGTTGCAGGGCAGAAACGGTTTCAACCGTATCCATCTGGATTGTTTATCAATAGCTTTTTAGTGCACCAATTGGAGAATTGCATTTGTTATAGAATAGACATCTTTCTTAAATAAATGCTTCCATAAATTGACTTAGGAGTTACGCAGTTGAATAGCCCATAGGTTATAATATAGGTTATGAATCCAGCCAAATGTACTGAATACGACTATATCAATTTTCTGATAGCGACGCCGAGTGCCTATAGCTGTAGCGAAGCTGCCCGCGTCCATCCACCAAACGACGACCCACCCACCCATGACTCCTTGAATCGCTTGCTGTATCGACTACCTGCTGATTCACAAGTGTTGTGGAGTGAGGCAGAACCTTCTGTCAATAAAGACCAAGGCATTTTAGTCATAGACGACTCAACGCTTGACAAACCGTACGCACAAAAGATGGAACTTGTCACCCGCCATTGGTCAGGCAAACACAAACAAGTGGTCTTAGGTATTAACCTCATTACGTTGATGTGGACTGATGGTGACAGCCACATTCCTTGCGACTATCGCCTCTATAATAAACAACATGATGGCTTGACCAAAAATGACCACTTCCAAGCAATGATTGCCACCGCTAATGACAGAGGGTTTCGTCCTGAGTGTGTCGTGTTTGACAGTTGGTACAGCAGTTTGAAGAATCTAAAGACGATTCGACAGTATCAATGGCAGTGGCTGACCCAATTGAAGTCGAATCGACAGGTCAATTTGGATAAGCGTGGCAATCAGCCAATCTCTCAACTGCCCATTAGCAACAAAGGCACCATCGTTCATCTGAAGGGATACGGATTGATTAAAGTGTTCAAGATTGTTACCCCAAACGGCAACGTTGAATACTGGGCAAGTAGTGACCTATCAATGAACGAACTGTTTCGACTTAAATATGCCGAATTGTCTTGGGCAATTGAACAATATCATCGCGGTATCAAGCAATTTGTTGGGGTTGAAAGGTGTTTTGCTCGCAAGGCTGTTGTACAACGGAATCATATTGGATTGGCATTACGAGCGTTTCTACGCATAGAGCGACATTGTTTTTCAACAGGCATCAGTTGGTTTGAAGCAAAAATCTCTATTATCAGAGACGCTGTGCGTGCTTATCTCGCTCAACCCATTTACATTTTAAATCCAACTGCGTAACTCCTATGACTATTGAAGGTATAATTTCTTTCCTCTCACAACCGATACATTCAAGCCCAAAACAGGAAGGAATTCCCATGAGCATCTTTCAGCAAACCCTTGAACAATCCGACGAACGCTTTCTCCGAGACGTGGGCATCAGCAAAGCCACCTTTCAACAACTCCTTGACAAAGTCGCGACTTATCTGGCAGTTCAACGCGAGAAAAACCCCATGAAAAAACGAGGACTCAAGTCAACAATTAGCCTCGCAGACCAGCTATTACTCACCTTGACTTACCTCAGACATTATCCTACCTTTGCCAAGTTGGGCAAGGAATTTTCAATCAGTGAATCTTACGCCAACAAGATTTATCACCGAATGCTCGACATTCTGGTTCGCGTTTTGCCAATGAACAGCAAGAAAGAATTACTCCGTAGCGACTTAGATAGTGTTGTCATTGATGTCACTGAACAACCGATTGAGCGTCCCAAGCATCAACAGCACTACTATTACTCCGGTAAAAAAATGCCATACTCTCAAAGTCCAACTGATTATCTGCTGGGCGAGTTTGCAGATTCTATCGGTCATTTGTCGAAAGGGCAAAGTCCACGATTTTCGGATACTCAAAGAGAGCCGTCTACCTATCAACCGAGAGACTGAGAAGCTAGCTGACGGGGGATATCAAGGCATAGATAAGGTCTATCCTAACAGTGTCAGCCCGGTCAAGCGAAGCCGGAACAAGCCCCTATCTGATGCCGAGCGTCGGTTCAATGAAGCGTTGTCTCGGCGCAGAATAGTTATTGAACATGTCAACCGACGGTGCAAGATATTCCGGATTACCCAGCAAAGGTATCGCGGCAAGCATAGAAATTATGGCAAGACTTGGAATGTCATTGCTGCTTTAGTCAACCTCAGATATGCTGTATAACTATTATCTTTTTGGAAAGAGGTCTAATTTAGGGTTTGCTAACCTCGAAGGATCACAGGTTAGGAAACCTGTGTCTACGATTCGATTGCCATTGTGATGTGCAGCATGAAATAGGACATGATTTACGTAATAGTGAGCACATCTGCCGCAACCAACGCTTCCAGCCGCCAATCGCGCAAGATGTGTTCCGCAACAACCGTTGTCATAATTGCTCCCGTCTGTTTCGCAGCGAGATGCCAACTTTCCTGATGACGGGCAAACGCATCGCGATACCGTTTTTCAGCGACGGAGTCCAAGAAGATCTCCTGCACCGCATCCGTCTCTGAGTCAATGAGTCGGATGTTGCCACGTTCGGTCGGGTTCACATCAGCCTCCGCCAAGACCTGCACCACAACGACCGCTGTCGCCCGATCGGCAAATTGAGCCAACACCGTCAATGGATCTCCGGGCCAGAGCAGGTCACTGAGCAGTACGCGCAATCCGAACGGACGCCACGACGGGGGGAATTTGGCAAATGACGTTGAAAGGTCTCCGCGGTACGCAAAATCGATCTCGTCCCAAATTGATGGTCGGTCTGTGCCATTGCCCACCTGCCGACAACCATCTCTCGCAACCCAAGCGGCGTGAGAATATCCGACATTTGATGCCGCTGTCGCAAAGACCGCCGCTAGCCCGAGCGTCGCTTGCGCCTTGGGGCTATCTTCGAGTGCCATGGAGCATGAACCGTCAATGACGACATCCAGATGCGGACTGACTTCGTCCCGGTATAATTTGACGGTCAATTTATCGCTCCGTGCGAAACCACTCCAATCGATTCGGCGTAGGTCGTCGCCCGGTTGGTATTCGCGGTGATCGATAAATTCCAGTGAACTTCCCGGACGTTTCCCCATTTGGCTGCCGGCGCGCCCAAAGGGGACATTGCGCGGTGCTGTCAAGGCGTATCGGGCGCCCGCACGTTCACCATCTATGAGATATTGTTGATAAGCTTCGTTCATACGGTTTTGATGACCTACTTATTTTCGATGACGAGTAGAGAGGTGTTAAATGCACCCTACCTCTCGCGCCCCGTCCGTCCGCTAGCGCGCTTTCGCGCTTGACTTAAGGCGTCCAGCATTCCATCCCGATCGGAAGATGTTTCAGGCTTTTCTGATTCTTCCGGTGTGGACGTTGTCCTTTCCTCCTCGGAAGGTGGCGTAGCAACTTGAGCCACTGCACGGTCTTTCCTCGGTATGCGTTGCGACATCGCCTCTATAAACCGCCGCCCATGTTTTATGGATAGCAACCCTGTGCGGCGTTCCAAGGTTTCGAGAAGTAGCAGGAGGAGTGCGGCAATCAATAGCCACGACTGGAGTGATATCAGTCGAGGCTGCCGTGGCAGGTCATCCCAGATTTCTCCCAGATTAACCCGTTGTTTCCCGTCGGTCGCTTTCGCAAATCGTTCCATCGTTGCAAGTCCTACTTCCGTGTGAGCGGGCTTGAATTCTGGTGAATACGGCAGACAGACGGGAGGCAGCGATATGGTTCCGCCCCCCGGGATCTCCACTGTTGTTAGTACCGTTTCACTACCATGGATTGGGATATCGACTGCGAGGGTATCGGCGGATGTCCAAGACAGCTTGGTTTCATTGACAGACGGCGTTTCTCCAACAACACCACGGAGCACCTTCACAGTGGGCAGTTCTCTGAAGACCTCCGCCTCCCGTTCTGGATTAAGGTGAAGTTGCACCACATTGATTCCATTTTTGACCTTTTGCGTCAGCAGCATCCCGTCGGGCAGGTTCACAGAATCACCCGCTGTCCAGCGCACGAGACTTGTGAGAAAATTGCCAACGTCCTTCCAGCCCGCAATGGGACCCGTATGCGTCCCATCCGCTTCACCCGTATAGCAGAGTACCCGCCCAATCCCTGCCTGCCACGCCGCCACAATGGGTGCTTTGTACTCGTCCACCGTTACAGCCGCGAGGTTTGCGTCAGGACGGATGTAACAGAGATTGTAGCCACCGATCGGAGACGGAATCTGATAACCCCTGCCGGCTAGCGAAGCCATGCCTCCCGTTGTCCGAACTGTGGTTGGCTCATCAATAAATGTGCTACGTGCCAGAACGAAGGTATCCTGGGCAAACAGACGCGGCAACTCTTGGGCATTTTCGGTAAAAAAACAGCGCCCATTGCCGCGGTAGGCGATGTCCTGCAGCAATTCGGCATCAACGTCACTGGGTGTGCCTAGCCCGACGACACTGACAGTGATGTTGGCTTTTCGGCACTCCTCAAGCAGCTGACGGTATCGTCCGGGTTCCTCCGAGTCGGCGGCATCTGCAAAGAGAATAATGTGCCGGGTGCCGGCTTGGGCTTTCAGGAGCATCGCAGCAGCGGCAGAAAGTGCCTCGTAGATGAAGATTCCACCACCCTGCGAACCGATGCGTAGGATATCACTGCGGACGTGCGATCGATTTTCGACGGGTGCGAGGTCTACGATGGTGTGAGGTGAACTATCAACTGCAACCACACCAAATTCATCCATCGGTGATAGCATATCAAAAACCTCTGCTGTAGCGAGGTTTGCAAGTTGCATCTTCGTCCTGCCGCCGCCCACCGTCATTGACATGCTGCCGGACCTGTCCATCGCTACTACGATAGCAAGTGATAGCTTCCGGTGCTCTCGCCGCAACTCCATCGAGACCGGTATAATCGGTTCAAGCGGCGAACGGAAGTAGCCGCCCGGTCCGTAAGCGTGTTTTCCACCCGTCATCATGAAGCCTGCCCCGGTTTCTTTCACCCAAACCGCGAGGTTCTCCATACCGTGGAGGCCAATCTCGGTCGCTAATACATTTTCAATTAGTACAGCGGAATATCCCGACAGCTCATCAAGCGACCAACGGTATGCTGACGGTGGGGCGGTTCTCACATCCAATCCTCCCGCCTGTAGCAGGCGCGCTAGCCCTGAATTGGAGGCAGTAGTTACGTGTAGAATCGGGCGGGGTCCTTCGATACCCACCAGAATCTTTGCTGTGTTATTCTCTGGCACTGGATCGGGTTCACTCCCTGCAATCCGCGCGGTGTATTGATACGTTCCCGGTTGTATCGCTTTGTCCCGAAAGATGAGACGACTCAACCCGGACGGCACTTTTCGCGTACCAGCCGCCAAGCGTTGGTTCCCGCGGAGCAGCTCAAATGAGATTTCGCTCGGAACTGGCGCGTGTATCCACGCAGCAATCATGAAGGATTCGCCGGGGTTGACCGTCTCTGGCGCGTCTATATGGGAAATGGCGACATCATTTGTAGAAGCCCGATGCATGAGGCGGTAATCGAGGGGGATGCCCCGTGCTGTAGCCTGAGTTGTTATCCCTGATGGGTCTTTGCCCGTCCATCTGCCATCAGAGAGTAGGAGCACCCTGCCGGGCGCATCCCGTGGGATGAGTGCCATCGCTTTTTCGATAGCACCATTCAGGTCAGAGGCATCACCGTAAACTTCGTTGACAAATCCAGCGAACTTTCCACCTTGGGGGGATTGTTCGATGGCGGCGACTCTGCCAAAGGAGACGACAGCAAGGTTAGAATCACTCCGCATAGCACCTTGGATTAAATCGATTGCTTCTTTCTGCCTCGCCTCGCTGTCAGGAGGCATTGACTGACTTCTGTCCGCCACGACGACAATCGTGCCTGCCCGGTTTGGCAATTTTATAGCCAGCCCGCACATCGCTAGCAGGATTAGGGACAGTATTGCTAGACGGAGCCCTCCCAAGAGACGGGAAGGTAGTTTCCATACACGCAGGGATATAATCAGGGGAATGAGCAGTAGCAGCCAGATTGGATGGAGGAGTGTCATGGTGGCTGAATGTGGGTTGAGGTTAAAAAATAAAAAAAGAAACCGAGTTTTTTCGGCAAAACTCGGTTCCTCTCCGACATAAGCAGGAAATCATTCAGAGGCTACTTTAGATGACAAACTTCAAGGGGATAAAGGTTTATTCCCCGGGCGGCGTTAGCATCGCGGTGATGTCTTCCGGTAACTTCAGACCATGTTTCCGCTCAAAGTCCGGGATGCTTTCGTAGTCGTTACGAAATGCCTTGATGATATCTACACTCATCGCTTTGGCAATAGTCAGATCTAGTTTAGCTTTCTCCCATTCTTCCAAGTGTAACCACGCCTCACCACGATTGTTATAGGCTTCGGCAAAATCGGATTTCAGATCTATCGCTTTATTATAGTCTTCGATGATACGGTCAAACTTTCCTTTTTCCTTATAAGCATTACCACGATTGTTATAGGCTTCGGCAAGGTCAGGATTCAGGTCTATCGCCTTGTCATAGTCTTCGATAGCACGGTCAAACTTGCTTTTTTCCTTATAAGCATTACCACGATTGTAATAGACTTCGGCAAGGTCAGGATTCAGGTCTATCGCCTTGTCATAGTCTTCGATGGCACAGTCCAGCTTGCTTTTTTCATAATAAGCAATACCACGGTTGTAATAGACTTGGACAAAATTCGGGTTCAGTTCTATCGCTCTGTTATAGTCTCTGATGGCGAGGTCATAATTGCCTTTGCCACGGTAAGCAGCCCCGCGATTACTGTAGGGTTCAGCATAATCAGATTTGAGTTTTATTGCCCTGCTACAGTCTTCAATGGCAAGGTCATAATCGCCCTTGCTGCGGTAGACAGCTCCGCGATTGTTGTAGGCAATGGCATAACCTCGTTTCAAATCTATTGCCTTGTTAAGATCCAAGATAGCCCGTTCATGCTCGCCTTTGTTACCGTAAGCTACTCCACGATTATTATAGGCTTCGGCATAGTCTGGTTTCAGTTTTATCGCCTCGGTATAGTCTGCGATAGCTAGGTCAATTTCGCCTTTATTGTCGTAGACGATACCGCGACTGTTATAAGTCTCGGCAAGGTTTGGTTTGAGTGCTGCGGCACTGTTCAAGTCTCTGATGGCACGTTCAAATTCCCCTTTTTTACCATAAGCCACACCCCGATTGCCATAGACTTCGGCATAATCGCTCTTGAGTTCTATCGCCCTGTTATAGTCTTCAATGGCACGATCAACCTTGCCGTTGAGTTCATAAGCGTAGCCACGAAAGCTGTAGATAGGTGCGTAGTCTGGTTTTAACTTAGCTGCCTTGTCGTAATCTTCAATGGCTCCATCGTACTTCTTGGTGACTAATCTAACATTGCCTCGTTGAAAATAACTATAGTAGTCCTTTTCGTTTGGTCTCTTCTTCATGGTAGCTTTTCTCCATTGTTGGAAGTGACAAGTGTTAGATCATAAGAATGCCTAGCAGTATTCCTCTCAAAAAAACCGAGTAGATCAGCAAATAGTGTTTTTTCCGAGATTCCCATTTTTACCAACTCTGTTCTCAGACCTTCCTTATGTTCAGCCGGGAAGATGATTTCTTGAGTAATCATCTTCCTATCGATTTGAGGCAATCCAAATAGAAACACCGATTGCTGCATAGTCATCCGTTCGGTATCCACCTTCCGACTGTCCAAAGTGGGTGCCCAAAGATACCACTGCTCTCGATCTACGTCAAAAAACGTTCCCAGATCGCGCTCAAGTTCTTCCATTGTTTTTATCGCTTCAATTTTCCTACTATCATTTTCTAACACAATAACCTTGCCATTTGTATCCTCATCATTCTCTTTGTTGCAGGCAAACCAAAGGGCAACCAAGGGATTAAATGTAAAATCGATCAGTCCTGTTGCTACTTTGTTATGCTGCAAATGTGCCATACATTCCAACGGGTGTAGGTCTCTGTATGTAGATGGATACTTTAGCTGAATCTCATTAACGATTTGTAACAGATAATCCCGATGCGGAGAACGTAACACATCAGAGAGACGATTATATTCCGTTACCGATGCCTGTTCCGATACCGACGCCCGTTCCGAAGGACTGACACTAATTTCTAAACGACGATAAGCACTGCTGTTCACCTGCCACTCTTCGTTTTCCTGTCCTCGATAGAGATAAATTTTATTTGAATGAGTTATGGTGTTTATTTTATTGATGTAGTCTGCTAAGTCAGAGATCTCAATTGGTTCATTCATAAGTTGATGTTCCGGCTCATACCCCACATGAGTTGCCTGAATCGCAGATTCCACGGATTTCAAAGATCCGCGTTATCCGCAGCCGCAATGTCTTCAGGAATTAAATTATACAATGAGTATACCACCTAATCAATCTCATTTTCAAGGACAGTAATACTTGCGCGTGTGCTAGTGTGTTTCGCTGCACCTTCGGTTTGGCTTGAGTTGGTCAATCCTCCACGATTGCTGCGTAGAATAGAGGCTTAACGGTATAGCTCAACGCGGAAAAGGGGATGTGCTGCGCCAAGGTAATCGCCACCAACTCATCGCGTGGCGAGATCCAAAATTCGGTGCTGGTTCCGCCGATCCAGCCGTACTCACCAATCTGGGACGCAGGCACCCAGTCGGTCTGTTGGACACGAACGGAGACACCCAACCCGAAACCAAGCCCCCCATAGCGGTCTTCAGGTTTCTTGTCGAGCGGTATCAAGTTTTCGGGCAAATGGTTGCGAGTCATCAATTCGACTGATTCTGCTTTCATCAACCGTTTCCCGGACAGTGTACCCTTGCCTGAGAGCATCAGGCAGAATCGAGCGAAATCCGATGCTGTCGAGACCAACCCTCCGCCGGCGGATAGGAATCTCGGTTTCTTTATAAAACTGCTCTGGGATATATGTCCTGTGCCTCCCTCCGGCGCGTCAATGGTCTGTAAACCTCCCACCGGCTTTGGACCGTACATGCCCGCTAACCGATCAACCTTCTCCGCCGGCACATAGAACCCGGTATCAGTCATGCCTAACGGCTGAAAGATCCGCTCTGCTAAAAACTGGTCGAAGGGTTGACCGGAAGCAACTTCGATGAGCCGTCCCAAGACATCGGCGGCGATGCTGTAGTGCCATTTTGTGCCCGGTTGATATAACAGTGGGATTTTGCCGAGCCGCTCGACAAGCTCCTGTAGGTTGCACTCGTGCAAACGGTGTAAGCCTGCTTTGCGGTAGAGCTTATCAACTGCGGTATCGCCGCCCATGTATCGGGCAGCACCGGGCAAGCCAGCGGTATGCTGCATCAGATCTTGAACGGTCATTTCCCGGTCTGTTTCCACCGGCGTAAACACATCGGCATCAGGGTCCTGTGCCACCTTTAGTCCACTGAATTCAGGTAGATATACCGAAGCAGGTGCGTCGAGCGTTAGTTTGCCTTCCTCACAGAGCATCATCACCCCTACGGCAGCAGTCGGCTTGGTCATCGAGTAAATTCGGAAAATTGTGTCTTTTCGCATCGGCTTATCTGCCTCAATGTCCATCATGCCGTATGCCTCAAAGTGGGCAACCTTGCCGCGTCTAGCAACAAGTGTTACCGCACCAGCGAGCTGCTTCTCGTCAATGAATCCTTGTGCCGTTGAGGAGATGCGTTTAAGCTGCTCGTCCGAAAGTCCCACCTCGTGCGGGGCGGCGATTAAGCCAAAAAGATTATCATCACGGTAGCCACATGTTTGTGTTTCAGAGATCTGTTGCTTATTCACAACTTCCTCCAAATCCCGCTGGATTTGTCAATCCATCGGGAGCCGTAGAAAATCCATGTCTTACGGCAGATTTACACCATTTGAGAGGGTTACGCGAGGAGTTCTCTCAACCTCGTGGACCGGTAGGCAAAAATTTTCTCTATGTCTGGAGCGACGAAAAATTTTTGGACAAGCCTGCCGCCAAGGACAGCGTAGTCCACCTCATCTCTTACCAATGTGCCGTCGGGAACGGAAACAAAGGTATGTGTATGAATCCAGCGGCGGTAGGGGCCCCGGCATTGTTCATCAACGAAAGAGTGAGGTGGATTCCAAGCTGTTATCTCGCTCTGCCAACGGATGGGAATGCCGCGCAATTTTAGACGATAGTCAATTAGCGTTCCAACTTTCATCTCAATTGGAGCGGGTGTCAGCATCTGGAAATTGAGCCAAGGCGGCGTTATCTTCGCTAGGTTGTACGCATCTGAAAAGAAACTGAATAATTCGCCTTGCGACTTCTCGATTTTTTGTTCGGTTCTCAAGTGAAAGATTTTCATTTTTTATTGGCGTTTTGAAAGGCAATGGATCAAATGTTCACACCGAGGGCATTGTTTCGGATTGAGTAATAAAGCGTTAGAAACCAAGTTTTTCCGAAAGGCATTTGATTGTGCTACATTTCACGTTTCACGAAAATCAGGTGTAGTGTTAAAATACCGATGGTGAGTAACAGGAAGAACCACGCAAAACTTTGGTAGCCCCACCACCGCAGTGTAGCCTTCCCCCAACCGCCCCAACGTCCCGTAGCCTTATCCGTGAGGTCTGACTCGGCTTGGTAAAGTGCGTTTGAGGAGAACGCGTATTTATCCACACCAGCATGTATCTCATAGATGCCAACCGCTTCAGCTTTGAGGTTTATCGTCCTGTCTGGCACAGATCGTATAAACATCTCGCCATCGGGTGAAAGAATCTCCACAGATGTGATGCCCGGCTTAGTTCTTAGTACAGCGACCTCACCTAAGCGAAGGTTGGCGCGTTCTAAGCCGGGGGTTTGCGAGGCACGCCACTGAAGGAGATTCCACATCAGAATGGGCCAATTCGGCGAGTTTTGGAGAGTTGACAGGTCTGGTCGAAGCCTCAATCGGATTTCATGGGCTCCGGTGAACCGTTCGGTGTCGGTCAACAAGGGCACATTTCCGGCGGTGATAATCGGTGTGCCCATAAACTGCTCCTTCGCACCAGCCCCCCACACCACACCGCCGAGCGAAAGCCCTTCGGTCAAAGGGTGTGTCAAATCAATGACGAAGGGACCAAGATAAGCCGAAGCCTCCGGTTCGGTGATAATGCGTATAGACCACGTCTCGGCGGAGTCATCGGCAACCGCTGTATCATCAAGAAATACCAATTCAGGTCCTGTTTTTGCCGACAAAGCCCTATCGGTTGACGCCAGTGCATTCTCAATGAGAGAACGGAGTCGTGGCTCTTGAATACGGACATCTACAAGCACCGGCTTTCGGCGTTGCGGCAAGAGCAAAACTTCGTTATCAATTGCAAGGGCGTCATCGCCAATCTGTGCCCGCAAAAGCGGCGTTTCAGGTGGAAGATTCAGGAAAATCCGGCGTGTTGCCCGCGGACTGATTTCAAGGGTCGATCGGCGCAAAAGTGAAGATGACGCCTGAGAAGCAGCGTCATCAACCTCTACGATTAACTCTGTACTGCTCGCGTGTGGTGAGAGATTGGTTATCTCCAATAGGCACCGCCCACCCGAACCGGTGGTGGTTCGGGTGGCATTGACGAACGCAACGTTGGGTTGCGGGATTCCGAACCCCCACCACTGCATTCGGTCAGCCCCTAATATTTGCGGCGAAGATTCATCTGTCAGGACAAGAATGAGTGCTTTCGCCCCGCCCAGCTCGGCGGCGAGGTTTACCGCTGCCTCCAAGTCCGCAGATGGCGAAAGACATTGCCACACTTCAAGTTGCGCTATTGCCTCACCTGTGGTACGCGCTGCTTCGTTCAACACCTGCGGCTCTGTGCCCGCGAGCACGTAGCGCACCGCATAGCGACGGTTAGCAAGTGGATTGAATCCTTGGGGCGCAAGTTGCTCCTTAAGCGCTGCAATCGCTCGGCTTTTGGGGGTCTCGTCAACGCCTGCCAGCATTGAGAAAGAGTCATCAAGGACCACCATCAGTGGCATTGCGCCTTGCATCGTCCGAATGATTGGAGCCGCCACTGCGAGGGCGAGTAGTATAATAGCAAGCAACTCCAAAAAGAATAGCAGAGGTATCTGCAGCCGCTCAACGCGCAAGCCGCCTTGGCGCGCCTGCTGCTGGTTCACCCAGAGCATCAGGCTAGACACGGGGTAACGTCGCGATCGGGTGCGTAGCAGATAGATGGCGACAAGCCCCGGAATCGCCAAAAGCGAGAGGAAGCCGAGTGGGAGCGTAAAGGTAGGAATCATGAGTCACCCTACTCATTGCAAATTCTTGATACGTTAACCGGACTCGTTTGTTTGAGGATTGCTTGCCGCTTTTTCTATGGGGAGGCGAAAGTCGTTAAACTGCCTGACAAACCACGGCAGGCTGAGTGCACCGATAAAGACCGCACAAAAGCTCGCGATGATTAAACTGAAAGGTACAACCTCACTTTCAGTAAACAAAAATGAGCCAAGAGGACTGGCAACCAGCCAGTTCTCCTCCCACTCCCCGTAGAAAAAGAAGAGGATGAGCGGTATAATCGCCGTTGTAATACCTAACAGAACGAGGGCTATCATCCACGTGTAGGCACCGGTGACCCGGTCTGACAAAAAGCGTCTTCTTATCAGTGAGGCAGCCAACACATAACTAAAGGTATACAACCCCAGAACGGCTAGCACTCCAATAAGTACCATCTCATTTCCAGTTTCCATATGCGGAAAAGCAATTAACCACCCTACCATAGACAGTAGGGTCAAAGCTATTGTTAAAGACGACCACGCTACACCGCCGCCGGCACCGCTATAAAAGAGAAATGCTAACGGGCGGAGCAACCATCTGCGCGGAATAGTTTGGCGGACGCGCTGTCCCAAGCTCTCCCTCTCGCTGACAGCGATAAACAGACCGATGGAATGCAGAAGGATATGCACAACTCCCCACACCCAGATCGGAACGAAGTCGTTAACCCCTATACTCCAGATTGCTGCGCCGATCCCGGTCAAGAGCCACGTTGCGGTGACGAAGATACGCACAGGTAATGCCCGATTCGTGGACAAAGGACTGATAAGCGCGATCGATAGTAGGGCAAGGAGCCCAATAAACGCGCCCCCGCCGGCTAGCACACCCAAGGCACCTCGCCAAAATTTCCAAGAATCAAGTTGACTTCCGATGCCGAAATCCAGAAGGAACATAGAAAAAAGAGTTATAATATTAAGACCAACAAAAATAATAACTAGCCAAACCACACCAAGAATCACCTTAAGGCCCCGATTGGCAGGGATACATCCAATGAGAATAGCACACTGAATACTCACCGCCACCACGACGAAATCGAGCGCGAGCAGGATGAAAATCGATGGTAAGTCAATGCCCCGCAACAGGTAAGTGAAGGTCATAAATGGCATACAGGCACTATAAAGCAGAACGGTTAGAATGATAGCAGCGAGAAATTTGCCCCAGATGATTGACCGTGGTCGAAGGGTTGTGATGAACAGGAGGTCAACATTGGCATCTGCCCGCTCGCTTATCAACCGGAAACCGGTATAGGCGGGTACAAACAACACGCACGTCGTCAGCAGATTCCATAGCAAAACCCGAAAAATTTTTAGCCCTGCATCGAAAGACTCGGAAATAGATTCATCTGTTATTAAAAATATTCCCATAGCCAGCAATTGGATGCAAAGAAAACAGATTACTACCACGATTAGGAACTTGCCCTGAACCGCTTGTCGCAACTCTTTGACAACAATGGGATTGAGCCGATCGTTCATTTTTTCAAGGCTGTCGCCGATCGATTTCATTGCACATCTCCCTTTGTCACGTTCATAAACACCGATTCCAGATCGCCCCCTTGCTGCTTAAACTCGACAATACGGTATCCATCTCGGATCAGGTTTTCGAGCAGATCGCTGCACGCCTCCTCAGAGCCGGTGATTTTTGCCTCTATCTCGTTTCCTAATCGATTGACCGCTGTAACATTTGGTATTAGCATCAACATCTTATACAGTTCATCTTGTTGATTGAGCGGCCGGATCAGAACGGTGCGCTGCTCGATATCAGGCTTGGCAATTTCTTGTAATGTCCCGGCGGTGATGATTCGTCCCTGTTCAATAATTACGGCACTATCACATATTTCCGAGAGTTCGGTTAGGATATGCGAGCTAATCAAGATGGCTTTCCCTTGGTCTGATAGAATTCTCAGCAACTCCCGCAGTTCGACTCGTCCCCGCGGATCAAGTCCGGCTGCGGGTTCATCCATCACTAACACCGGTGGGTCATGAAGGAGGGCTCGTGCAAGGTTGACTCGTTGTTTCATCCCCTTTGAGAGCGCGTACAAGGTTTTGTCCCGAATACCTGTGAGATTGGTAAATTCTTCGATGTTTTCGATTACTTGGCGGCGTTGCATCCCAGTCAACCCGTAAGCGCGAGCGAAGAAGTCGAGGTATTCGTGCACAGACATATCTCGGTGCATGGGAAGGGCGTCGGGCACATATCCAATTAACTGGCGTGCCCGCTCTGGCAACTCCACAATCGAGACATCATCAATTTCGGCATCGCCGCTTGTCGGTTCATCAAGCGTCGCCAAGATTCTTATAGTCGTCGTCTTGCCGGCACCATTGGGACCAACAAAGCCGATGATTTGCCCCGATGAGAAGCTAAAGGAGATGTTGTCAACCGCTCGCGTTGTGCCAAAGTCTTTTCTGAGGTTGGTGATATTGACTTGCATGTGTATGGTATATTAGGTTTAGGTTGCTATGTAAACTTTCATCAAGGAAAACACCGATTGAATTAGCAGGGACCGCAGATCTACGTTCCCTTAACACCAAAATCGAAAAGGATTACCCTTCATTCTTCGTCTAAGATACCGTAAACGACAGAACTATATCGTTTTTCCCACACCTTCCGCAGCCCTTCCTCAATAAACGGGGAAGCGTCTAAGGTGGCGATATAGCATCCGGGACGGAGATATTTCTGAGGGTTGATTTTGAGACGTTCGATATTTTCTATCCAATCTTCAGAAGCGAATATGGCACGCAAGTTAGTCGTCATCTTGCGGTAAATTTTAAGCGGTTTACTAATACTGTTAGCTTTTATAATGTAAGAACGTCCCAAAAGGCGATCCGTTATCTCCCACCGCTGCTCCAGATGTTGAACAGAAACGCTAACATCGTCGGAAAGAAGTGCACCATGCTTTCCCATCTCATTACTTAATATTGATGGGAGGTTCCCCATATCCAGTGCCTGATTGATAGAAGGATCCCACAATTCAAACTGAAATATCTCAGCGGATCTATCCTGATGGTCTATACGCAAGTCCGGTTGCGATACCAGTTCTGCTTCCGCCCCCGCAGGAATATCTGTTGCGGAATAGATTGTGCCATCTCTGTCCTCCAACCAGAATTGGCTTATGTCGGCACCCAGCCCATTGACAATCCTCAGACCAGCGTCTGTTCCCCTTCTGATCGTGACACGCTCACGCCTCGTTTCGCTTTTGCGGACCATAAAATGTGCTGGCACGCGGGCGGTTACCCATCCGTTTGCTAAGTGCTGGTCGTGTGTCCAATTGATCCTAAGAGCTTTATTTGCAGCGTTAGCGGAAATTTGGGGCGTTAGCTCCGTCTCATAGTCGAAGTGCAATCCATCACCTGGGGTCAGTGCTGAATAGAAAGCGGTCCAGCCAATGGTTGTCGCGCGGCGAGCCCTTTCGTCAAGGATCGTCAACCCCTCCGTCCGAACCTGTCCTTTCCACCCTTCGGCGAAGGTTGCGTAGGCGAACACAGCGAGACAGGCAATCAACGAGATGGCTGGGGTTGTCCAAAGCATCCAGATACGCCGTTTTTTGTGCGACAACACAATCAGGTTCGCCGGACCGATCGCCACGACAAAAAGGAGCATCAGTAAAAACAGACCCCGCACAGGAATCCCCAGCTTGTTTACCACCGGAAACATGCGGTTCGCTTCTTCAACCGAGATACCCGATCGCCAAGGAACTGTGGTCTTCAGCCATGACTCCACAACCCGCCCCCACTGGCTCTGATCTAGATTTTTTGTATCCAGCCCAGAGCTCACGATACACTGGCCAAAACCAACATCGTAGACAGCAATCCCCGCACCGGTGCGAAGTTCAAATTTGAGCGATTCCCGTAATCCCCAGCCTTCAGGGAGTTCTCGCCCTCCCAACACAAACAGGGCACCGCCACACTCCACGTATCGCCATAGCGCAGACTGAACATCAGGCGGCATCTGCCGGACATCCTCGTCCGTGACGATGACGCCATCGTAGCGTGAGAAACCGAGCCAGTTTGTGCTCCACTCTGACACAGGCAATCCAAGATCAATCGTTTGGTAGGGGGCACCTCCGCCTCCCGAACGTGGAAATCCACCCCCTGGGGGTGATCGACTGATTGAAGAGAGAGGACTGAGTAGCGTATCAACGTGGAGGTGTAGTGCCGTGGTATCCACATTTCGACTAATCAAAATCCGGAGTGATAGAGGGAAACGTTTTACACGCGCTCCCATTCGACCGTGTTGCCCCCCGGATAACAGCACCTCCTCCCGTTGTATCTCACCGTCAATAGCAATCCCCAATTCACTGCCGGACGCCAGCAGCACAGGTGGCTGCAGCAAAGAGACGTGGACCGTTGCGGACGGACCGACAATGACCGAGCGGCTGATTTCTCGGATTCGATTCCCAGAAACGCCAAAAACTGATTTCGGCAAAATCAATGTCACTTGGTGGGTTTTGTCGGGTGAGCGGTTCGATACAGCAATCCTATATTCCGCATATCCGCGCGAAGTGTCACCAGTTGGTTGGAGTCCAGGTGTGATTGTTATGTCGTCAAAATTTGTCTGCGCGAGGGCATTGGATACGGTGCAGCACAGCCACACAACGACCAGAAAAGAGATGATGCGCAGGGCAGAATATTGAATTGTTGACTCATGGAGGAGTGAACGCATTTCCCAACTCCTTTATCCGTGATAAAATGAACTTACGCCGAACGAATTTCGAGGTCATCGGGCAGATTGAGGTCGGTTTCGTCGAGGGCGGCGAGGAGACCATCTACAACCGCGAAAGTATCCACACCGTCAAATCGGGCTTGATAGTTCAGAATCACACGATGGCTTAACACAGCCGAAGCGACTATTTTTACATCGTCAAATCCAACGGTCGGGCGGCCCGCGAGTAGTGCAGATGCCCGCGCCGCCTCTGCCATTGCAATTGCCGCGCGTGGTGAGGCGGCGTATGTGACATATTTTTTTACCTCTTCGGTGGCTTCAGGCGTGTTCGGATGGGTAGCAGCTGTCAGACGTGAGATGTAGCGCGAGACCGGCTTAGGCAGGAAAATCCTATCCATCACATTGAATAACTGGCGTAGTTGCTCGGCACTCATCGACCATGTAGGGATAGGTGGCTCACCGCGTCGACGGGTTGAGATGATGTCATCAAGCACATCTACATCGGCATGGGGAACGATCAGTTTGAACAGGAATCGATCCAACTGCGCCTCTGGCAGCGGATATGTTCCCTCCAACTCAATCGGGTTCTGAGAAGCGAGAACAAAAAAGGGACTGGGAAGGGTGCGAGTATTGCCAAGCAGGGTGACGGAACGCTCTTGCATCGCCTCAAGCAGGGCGGATTGTGTCTTCGGGGAAGCGCGATTTATCTCATCGGCGAGCAGGATGTTTGTGAATACCGGTCCCGCTTGGAAACTCATCTCGCGTTTTCCCTCTGGAGTTTGCTGCAAGATATGCGTACCGACGATATCGCCCGGCATCAGGTCGGGGGTAAACTGTACCCGATTAAAATCGAGACTGAGCAATTGCCCCAACGCTTTGACAAGCGCGGTTTTACCAACGCCCGGCACCCCTTCAAGCAGGATGTGTCCTTGACTCAGGATACCAACGAGCACCATGCGGTGAAGCGCGGTTCGACCAAGCAGGACGCGATCCAACTCTGCAAGCACCTGTGCTGTGAGCTCAACGGCAGGATTGAGATCTTCAGGCTGAAGTAGGCTTTCGGGTTGCTTGTTATCTGACATGGTTGTTTAGATGTGGTGTAAATCGGTAATGAAGCTACCCAGAGAAACCGAGTGTTTGACAAAAATTCGGTTTTTTGAATCTACCTAACTTTAATTTGCTGCTACCAGTACTTCTTCTGCTTGACGAGGTAGTTCAACAAGGATGAAATAGGATTCGGGATATAAGTAATCTTCCCCAGATTCGTCTATGACCCTCATATACCCCTCTTGCGTTGCTGCGTCGTCAGGCAGGATTTGGTAGAGTTTCCGTTTTTCAAGGTCTTCGCAATCACTGTTTTCGATGCAAAGCGCGAATTGAGTTTTTTTCATAACGTTCCGTCCAAGAATCGTTTGATTTTCATCTTTTTTCTGCCAATCCCGTGAGCCTCATACCAATGAATTTCCGCTTTTCGGATGTTACCATTGGTAAGACGGACGCGGGCAATTCCTTTGAGTTTTCGCCATCTTCCAGAACCGTATTGTCTACGCAGCCGCATAATCTCGCGGATTCTGCCCCCTACGGCAATCGTTTCGATATTCTCAATCGTGCCAATGATTTCAAAGTGCATTTGGCGTTAATCACGATAAAATCATATGAATTGATAATGAAACTACCCAGAGAAACCGAGTGTTTGACAAAAACTCGGTTTCTGAATGGTAAGGGCAGTCTACCGAACTGTATGGTTGTTCAGGGTCTTTCAAAATACCGCTTAACCGCCCCTTTATGACGCGGTAGAACAGTTTGGTTAAAGGACGAACCACCACCAGCCGTCGCGCCGCTGAGCCCCCCTGATTGTGGTGGCAGGCTAGATGTCTCAACCGATGGTGTCCCAACGCTAAGTCCCACGATTTCACTGTCCTCAAGAGAGGCGATGTCTGATAACGGCAGGGCTTCTGCTTTGAATTTCGCGTCCTCTTCTGTGGTGCCATCACTCCAAGTCATGGGGGCATCGCCGGGACCGCGACCAATGCCTCGACACCACCCACCAATACACTCGACTACGGACTTACTATCTGCATTCTCAGCGAGAAACGCAGCAAGTCCATCACTATTGCACTGCCCAAGTTTCTCGCACGCTTTGAGCGTTTCCAAATCAATCAGATTGACCGCATGAAGTTCCACCAACCGGTCATAAATGTCGCGTTTAGTAAAACGCAAGGCTGCGGAAATCTCTTTGAGTTGTTCAAGCGTGAGTGAGTTCGGATCGCCCTTCAGATCGGGAAGCTGTGCTGCGAGCAACGCATTCTCTTGCGCTGCCTCCTGAACCAATCCAGATAAGGCTGTCATCGACTCCGCCAAAAGTTCGGCATCCATCTCCGATCCCTCGTTTATCAACCCTTCCGACAAGGTTTCCGCTTCCATTAGGCGTTCTGTTTCGCTCAGAGCGTCCTGCGCGGCGTCCGCTGACTCTTGGGAAAGAGTACCCGCCAGATGGTCGAGTGATTCCCACGTCTTGACTGGATCTTCGCCGGAAGCCTCCGCTTGGAGTTGAGCTAGTTTCTCTTCGAGCATTTCAGCTTCAGATAACTCGATAATCTCCTCCTCCTTGAGGACATCGATCCCGTCCGCCAACTGTTTTACCTCTTCGCGAATGTCAAGGGGTTGTGCCTTAGAGATCTCTACAAAACGTTGCGGTATTAGAAGACTGATGGAAACGAATAGCACGGCACCTGCAAAACGTGCCCAAGAGACACCGCCGCGCCAACGCAAACGGGGTAGGCGAATTGAGGGCATCTGTTTTCGCCAGTTGCCCAGTTCTACAGTTTCTGCTGCCATCACCAATCCACCGGCACCACTGTGTTTGTCAAGGCTTGCTCGGAGAGCGGTTCGGCTCGGAATTTGGCGCAACGCTAATACAACTGCGCAACCGATGGCAAATATTAGACCTATACCGCCGGTCAATAAGGTCAAGGGCGGCATCCCAATCGCCGCACGGAGTATAATGACAACGGTTCCCCAAACAAGCCCCCAAACAGTTGCAACAGCGAGTGTTTTCTTGAGGATTAGGAGTGCTGCCATTTTAATTCTGAACTTACGGATTGTCTTATTGTCAATGTTCATGCAAACCCTCCTGTTGGATATACTCGATAGTGAGAACTTTAGAAGCTACTGTTTTTGACTCCGCAACCGAAAACGGGGTTTATAACCTCTCGCCAGTTTCAAACGGCTTCCACCTCTCCTGCGATGACAATTTGTCCACGCTTTCTGCTAGATTAGTTGAAACCCCGATCTTTGCAAATGTCTGATAAGCATACAAATTAGCTTCTAAGGAACTTGCCATTGCGATTGTAATTTGATAACAGTGGATAACAAATACATCCACAAAGTTTTAGTGGTCGTGAGATTCATCTTCTTTGGGTGCCGATCCGATTCGTAGAACATGACCGTCCAAGTCTTCTACTCTGAACTCGTATGCCCAAGGATGGTTTATTGGGTGCTCTCGGATCCTCGCACCGCTTGCCTTATATTCCTCATAATATTCCTCAGCATCCTCAACACCCATCCAGACCCATGTTCCGGGGTGTCCTTGTCCATCCTCACATAGCATGATGGAGTAGTCATCGCGTGCTACACTTCCAATATCCGGCGGATCACCCCAATCCCATTCCTTTCTGAATCCGAGCACATTTACATAATAATCAATACTCGCGGAGAAATCCCTGACATTTAGAATAGGTATGATACACTCCACCTTGGCATCTGTCTTCTTCACTGGGGTTGTGGACATTTGAAGATTCTCCTTTCATTGCAAAATGGATAACGTTAGTTCAATGTAAGAATAATGAGACAGAAGGCAGAAAAGAAAGGTAAAATACTTTCTCTCGAAACTCAGCACAAGACGCTGAATCAACGTTAAGATACATCATGTATAGACAAATGTCAACAGGAATACAGGACAAAGCAATGAACAGGGCACCACCTATTATGACGAACGCGCATTAGAAATTACCAAACAATTCGCCATAGAAAATTGCGGAAGCCAATCAATTTTGTCCGCTGCCCGCATGAAAAAGATTGAAAAACGCGCATAATTGGCAGGTTTCTTGCACCTTCCATTCCGCAGATAGCGCAATCAATAACAGACTTGTTAATCAATTAAAACGAAACCCATCAAAAAAGTTGAAAATTGTAAAGGAGCAGTGCAAATGTCTAAACGCAAACAGGAAGTGGTAAATTCAGATCTGGCGAGCAAGAAGTCACTGGCACTCCCTGCAGCCGTTGCTGGGAGAGGTAATCAGAAAATAGCAGATGAAGTCGGCGTTGCACGGCATACAGACCCACTTTGCCAAAACTGTGACGAACACCTGATGAAGGAGCGAAAAGAAACGAAAGTGAGCTCCAGACGAACTCAACTCGTCGCCTTGTCAAAAGTTGTCAACAGGGCTTTCACAGGCTGGACAATCAAAACTCAGAGACAGGTATAAAAGTCATCCCTACTGTGCTCAAAGGCACCAGATGAAAATTACCTAGACGAGACCGGGTGCCACCGAGAGAGATTTCGATCAGTCTGAAAATCGCTCAATCTCGGTTGATCCCAACCTTTGACTCAACAAAAAGAGGGGTTAAAAGAAAAGAGGGGAGTGGGGAAGGTGGGAGGAATTTCAGATGTTATCCCGATGGAAAGAGGAATAAAAAAATCAACGAAGCTGTAATTTTCCGCAACAGCACTATGGGTTTTAACGATTGTCCTGATGAAAAAAGATCTGACATACGGATAGCTGGCACCGTATGCAATATGAATCGAGACGTTTCGACGATTGCCCTGATAAAAAAGGGAATAAAAGCAAATAAAGTCATTATTACCTCACGTTTTGTCTTGTTTTTTACAGTTGCCCCACCACAAAAGGGACAGAAAGGTTGTCCTCAGATCAGTAACGATAATATCGTCCATCCGGTTTCAACTGTAATCAAATAAAAATAGAAGTAAGGCTTGAAACAACCTCTAGACTTCACCTAATCCTTTACGTCTAATGTCTGTAGTCTCCGTTTCATCAAGACACAAATTGAAACCAACGGCGGATTATCGGGACATGGATGTCGCATTATTCTCAGAAAGGTTATCGTATGCGTGTAAAATGTGTAATTGGTGTATTCATACTCTTTGTCGTGGTAGGCAGTGCTGCGTCAGCACAGGACGAGGTGGGAAAATTGGTCTTTGCCATCCGCAAACCGTTGGAGCATCGGGACGGTTTTCGGGCAGCGACAAGGACGCTGGAAAAAGGTCGAGGCACAACCAAATGGTGGGAGTTCTATCAGTATAATATCTGCACTATGAACCCGGACGGAACAAATTTCCGCCAACTCACGGACGATGGGTTTTCTCGCAGACCCCGATGGTCACTAGACAGAGAGCACATCGCTTACATATCCGGGATTGATGGAGCGGAATCGCTCTATGTAATCCGGGGAGATGGTACTGAGAACAAGCGGCTCGTCAAAAGACAGCACCGCATCCACGATTTCTGGTGGTCTCCGTTGAGTAACGCAATTCTCGTTGTGATTGAGATTGACCGTGCAAGGGATCCACTCGAAAACTGGGCTGTAACGATTGATGGTGAATCAACAAAGCGGTGGAGGACCCGCCGGTGGGCGGAGGGCTGGCTTCACTGGGATGCAAAGGGCGAAAAGGTCAAAGAACCGAAAAACAAACTAATTGAAGCGTTGCCGGAAGGAATCAGATGGCCCAGGTGGTCGCCAGATCGCAAATGGATCGCGTTTAGGACGGATGGGTTCCTCGCGCTGGCAGAACCCGATGTTGTTGGTGCAACTGGATTATGGTTTCTCCAAAAAGACGAGCCTCCTTGCCAAAGGATAGAGGAGTGGTCCCCGGATGGCAAGCAGATCCTGTTTTATACATCGGGTGAAATTTGCATCGCCATTGTAGAAAAAGGACGGTTCAAGAACTATCTGAATCTAAGCCTTTACAAGGGACGGGATGCAACGTGGAGTCCAAACGGGAGTCAGGTTGCATTTATCGGAGGCGATACGAGCGGACGTCGAACCAGTGAAATCTTCACCTTAGATGTTGAAACGGGCAAGATGCAGCAGATTACCTCTACCAGCTACGATTATTTCGATCTCCATTGGCGATAGGAGAAATCTGTCAGAAGGATAGCTCTGTTCGAATAGTTAGGCAAACCTGCACGATAATTATAACAAGGAGATAGCATCAGGAATGATGAAACAGTATAAACATACTCAGATTGGTTATTTCCTTCTCATCGTGTATAGTGTCGTGGTATTGTTCGTGGGTTATTTTAATATTATGACGAATTTTCACCCGCTTGCCTTGATCGGTCTGATCATTATCCTGATCGTCCTTGCGATATTTTCTCGTTTGACAGTGACAGTCGATGACCAGATGATTAAGATTCAATTTGGGGTGAGAATCATCCGTAAGACTTTTCCGCTAAAAGAGATTGAGGCATACCGTGTGGTCAAGAACCCTTGGTACTACGGTTGGGGGATAAGATTCACGCCTCGGGGCTGGCTTTTCAATGTTTCTGGTTTCTCAGCGATTGAACTCCAGATGAAGAATGGAAAGACATATCGAATAGGGACAGATGATTCCGATAATTTAGCAGCGGCACTTGATGAAGCTTTAAATGAGGAATCCTAGGTAAGTTTCAACCGTTGTCTCAATGTAGAATTGTCATCACCGACGATACTAGCGACTAAGCATCGTGTGTGCCTTCGATGGCAGCCAAGCATCTTTGATTTCGTCCACAGGGTTGGGCACCCCCGGGTACAGGTTTGCTGCGCGCAATTTCGCAGCCAGTTCAGCGGGAGCAGACCTTTCAGTACAACGTAGCCATTTGTCCTGAATTCCTTTTTCAATGGACTCATCTCGTTTTTTCCCTCATAAAACACCATGCCCTCAATTAAGGAAGCATTCACAGGTTGACCTGTTTTATCGGATCTTCCGTTCTAAAACCCCGTCTTTTAAGGCGGGGATACAGAACGGCAAACCCCGTAAGTTAGTCAAAAAAGGTTGATTTTGCAGGTGAAAAATGGTATACCTGTTTTGGATTTCGTGAGGGTGCTTCAACCCTACCGCACGGTAGGGACCCTCGCAGTCCATTGAAGCGGATATGAAAGTTAGAAAGCTGACCATAATGAAGACCTACAAGTTCAAACTGTATTCTAATCACGGCAATCGTGAGTTGCACAAGACGATAGACGGACACGCTTCTGTCTGGAATCATTGTGTCGCTCTTCAGCGTCGGTACTATGCAATCTATGGCAAGTATATCAGCAAGTTTAGGCTAATCAATCACATCTCTAAACTGAAACGGCTTGCCAAGTTTGCCCATTGGAATCAGTTGCCGAGCCAAGCGATACAGGACGTGGCAGCGCGGATAGATAAAGGGTACAAGGCAATGTTTGAAGCCCGTGCAAAAGGCAAGAAATGGGGTCGTCCCCGTTTCAAACCTCGTCGTAAATACAAATCGTTCACCCTCTTACAAGCGGGTTGGAAACTCCTATCCGGTAACAAGATTCGTATTGGCAAGTGTATCTACCAATACTTCAAGTCCCGTGATATTTTGGGCAACCCTAAGCGTTGCGCGGTAAAGCGGGACTCTATAGGTGACATCTATATCTGTGTGCTGACTGACCATGTGGAACCAGATCTCAATCGAGTCATGACGGGTAAAATCGCAGGCTTCGATTTCGGTCTAAAACGGTATCTCACAGGGTCTAACGGACATGATATAGAATCGCCTCTGTTTTTCAAGCGGAGCCTCAACGCTATCAAACGTGCCAATTGCAACCATTCACGGAAACACAAAGGGTCAAAGAACCGTGAAAGAGCACAGCTTGACTTAGCACGAAAACACCGCAGGATAGCAAACCAACGAGCGGACTTCCACTGGAAACTTGCACACCAACTGACTGACGAATATGACGAAATCAGACTGGAGGATCTCAACCTCAAAGGCATGAAAGCACTATGGGGACGCAAAGTTAGTGACTTAGGCTTTGCCGATTTCGTCAAGAAATTGGTGTATATCGCTGACAAAAAAGGTGTAAAAATCGTGTTCATAGACAAGTGGTATCCTTCGAGTAAGACCTGTTCGGCTTGCGGCGCCGTGAATGAAGCGTTGAACCTACATGATAGAACTTGGCAGTGTGCTGATTGTGGTGCTATCCATGACCGTGATAGAAACGCTGCAATTAACATCTACAGGGTTGGGGCATCAACCCTCGAAGGAGAGGACGTCAGACCATCTTCGGATGGCTGTTCTTGTTGATAGCGCAATTACCGTTACTGAAGGACACAAGAATACCCCTCCTTCAGGCCGGGGAGTATGTCAACATTTGGTTATCCTGTCTCAACCCGTTTAGTTTTAGATGTCCCAAAGTTCAACAAGATGTAAAGCAGAATCGCATCAACAATCAGAACCCAGTAAAACGTCAGGAATCGCCACCCACCAACGGTAACAGCAAGTATTTCACTTGGTAGCAGCGGCTTAAAAATGAGATAGAATAGTGCTTCACTGCCGCCTGTAGCACCGGGCGTCGGTATAAACAACGTAAGGGCAAAAATGACCCACTGTAGCACCAGAAAGCGGATGAATTCAACTTCGACCCCTAAACTAGCGACAAGCATCACAGCGACAGCATTTCGGCAGCCCCATTGTATTCCTGCAATGATGATGCTTAGTAAGAGACGAGATTTACCTGTCCCTCCAATCATTTGACAAACGTTCAAAAAATCTACCCAAGTTACCTTCAACTGATCTTGCAGTCCCTCCCACCTCCGAATTCTGAATCCTGACTTTCGGCAAAGTAGTGCCAACCCACCACCCACAATCAAACCAACAATCAAGAGAGATAACACCCAACGTAGATTGATTCCCTCTGAAATCAGATTGAATATCGGGTGATTCCATGATGATGAAATGGTCATCGCAATTGGCACCGCAACGATAAAAAAGAGGATATCTTCAAGCGTTGGCAACGTCGCTACACACGCTGCTGCACCGGCTCTCATACCGGTTTGGATCAGCATGGCAATTTTCAACGGACCACCACCGATGGCTGTTGGCGTGATAGATGCCGCCAACTCATTGGCAAGAACGATCTTAAAGAGTTTGACCAGACCAATACGGTATCCGAGGAATCTCGTCCACATGATGGTGCGAACCGTGTGTCCTAACCAAGGGACTAGCGTTAGTAGCATCGCTAATAAAAGATAACGCACATCGAAATTGATGAATTCGGCAAGTTTCCGACTGTCCATCGTCCAGAGGCAGAAAGCTAGATTGCCAACGACACCGACGATGACGAGAATAAGCAGGGATTTGACGATTCTATCGAGATTTAGGGGGAACGTTCTAGGAGATTTCTGTTCTGGGATCCGATTTGACTTAGTCAATTGTTTAATATCCCTTTCCATGTTCTTCAACAACGTGGTGGAATTATATACAAAAAATATTACGCGCTTATGGCAAAACTATCACAAATTCATAACATTTCTCCTTCTTTGCGGTTTTGTCAAAACTCTGTGAAATTTCCGTAACATTGGTAGATTTTAGAATTAATTAGGTATTGTAAATGAGCGAGGTCAGGAACCTTGTTCGCGGAGTTACGGCACACCGCGTGTGCCTACTACTTTTAACGTCTATTTATTTTTAGAATTCACCAATGGAACTGCTATAATGTCATAAATCGCTTGGGGTAGATTCATACAACGTCAAAACTAAAAACTTAGTTTCTATATTGCCAGTAACAACTTAGGTTGTTCACAATCCGCGTATAGCCTTCGTATTCCTCAAGCCAACGAACGGCGTGGTAGAATAGCGAGAAATCAACAGCGTCGTCCGCCGTCAATTCTGCGGGACGCATGAACGGCACTTCTGCACCGTAGGCACGTGCTACTGCCGCGATTTCAGCGTCATTGGTGGATACAATCAGTCGAGTTACCGTTGACGCTGCCTGTCTAGAAACGATGCTGTACGCAATCAAAGGTGGAATGCAGTTGGGTTGCTCACAATGATCGCATCGGGGCAATGCCGATCGAGTGCCTCATATAGATTACGCTCGGTCGGTAAGCCTGCGAGTTCCGCATCAGGCAATGTCGAACGTCCAGAGCGCAAGAGAATGATTTCCGTCCCGTTCAAGGATTGAAGATCTCGCAGATGACGTTGACCGATAGAACCGAGTCCGGCGATAAGCATCTTCATGTGGTGCAACCTCCTTGTCCTTCGCTGTTTCTTGCGGCATGTGGATTTAGTGCCAACAGTCAGGGCAGATTCGGTTAATTTTGGAGCGAAAACCGTCGCCACAACTCACAATTTCTGTTAACCTGATTATACATTTTTGATATTACGGAATCGTCGCTTTTGTATGCTTTTTTGTAACATCCCGATCTGATAGGGACATATCCGTCAGCAGTACCTGAACGGTCACACCACTGTCCGCGAACGATCGAATATTTTTCTACTTGATCCAAATCGGAGAGCGTTGTATAATCACTTGAGTGGATTCAACCTGTTACCGCCGAACGCTTCAAGTCGAAAATTCTTTAATCTTCGCAAACGAAACAGAGAATGGAAATGAGGGAGGAGATAGGCAGATGAGTGCCAATAAAGCAGAAGATGCAATGACAATGGATGCTTATGTCCAAGAAGGTGAACGGAGAGCTTATGAGATTGGTAATCGGGGTCCAATCCGATTTAACTCCGACGGTACACTCCACAAGGATATCGCAGATGCCTATTGGCGTTGTGGGTTCTATGTATTTGAAGAAGCATTGAGCGCAGAGGAGCTCAAAGACCTACAGGAGGATTTTGAGCGCGTACTCGATCGAGCACCGTACACGAAGGATGCACAGATTGATTCAAAAGGTAGGCCCGCACTTGGGTCGGAGCTTACGAGATCCAGCTTCAATTTTGCAAAGCCGTTGAGCGATCCCGTGGGTGGAACATCTAGAAACAACGGTCGTCATCCAGCCAAGATGGACGAGCCGACTCCACCCGCTGACGCCCCGGAGTTTGTGATTACCTCTGTCTCAGGACCGCTTCAACTCATGGATTCCTGCCTAAGACTCTATGGGCACCCACAGCTACTAGCGATCGCAGAGCAGATTAACGGACCGGATTTCACCCCGTTCACCGAATCCATAATTGTCAAGCCGCCGGGGTTGGGAGCATCTGTGGCATGGCATCAGGACGGGACCAAGCAATGGGATAAGCCGGATTGGGACCAAGGCACCCACGGGTTTAATTTCATGGCTCAACTATATGGAAGCACTGCAGCCAACGGGGTTTGGGTGCTGCCCGGATCACACAAACAGGGCAGGCTGAACATCAAAGGGATGGTTGAAGCCAATAATGGTTCTGATCGTCTGCCCGGAGCAGTGCCGATGGTATGCGATCCCGGCGGCGTTGTTATGTCCAACCGCCAAGCACTGCACGCCTCTTTCCCCAACACTTCGCCGGACTGGCGGGTGACGATTAACTTTGGGTTCCACCGCCGATCTTCCGTTATCGACCTTGAAACCATGTACGGAGAGAATCCAGTGGTCTACGACGCAGAGCGTATTTTTGAAAGGTCCCGTTTGATTGCTGTGGGCATAGACGCCCGCCAGCAGCGTTTTCCCGGCGAACCGCACTACGTTTACCAACCCATGGTTGGAATAGAATACGCCAATCAGTGGAACGAAGCAGCGAGGGAAAACATCGTGAAGGACTATAACCTGAGAGACCTCGGCATTTGAGGTATAGAGGACAAGAAAGCAGATCCGAAAAGGGTAGGACTATCGCGTCTATTTGTGAAGATTTTTCTTGGTGGGTGTCAATTTCAAAAGCGTGGCATAGATGTAACACGGGTTTGAGAGATTAGGCAAGGGGAAAGCATGGCTACAACTCAGTTCGATACTTGGACCACGATTACCGAACCTGACGAGTTTATTAAAGCTGCCCTAGAGGAAGCCAATATACCTGCGCTTATGGTGTCGCTTGTGCACGTGACCGGTGACATGAACACCATACGCGGAGACATTCGGCCTCACCCTCGCGTCCTTGGCGATCCCTATGTCGGTATCACCGAAGCGCAGCAAGCAACCGTGCGTGCGCAAGCCCTTGAAATTCTTAAGACCTATCGGGACGGTGGCTGCAAGCTGTCTCAGGTGCCGACCATAGACCAAGTCCGTGAAATGATGGACTTCCTCGTCGGAGAGTCTCTACCCGACGATTACGGACAATTCTTGATGGGCGAGCTATCCTTGGACGGTGGAGATCCTTATGCCCAGCCGGGGATGGGAGATATACCTCTAGAGAAAAGGCGTACATTTCACGTCATCATCATCGGCGCAGGTATGTCCGGTATCCTTGCCGCACACCGTCTCAAGGAAGCGGGTATTTCCTTCACGGTCATTGAAAAGAACGCGTCAATTGGCGGGACTTGGTTCGAGAATACCTATCCGGGTTGCCGTGTTGACACCCCCAATCACATCTACTCCTATTCGTTCAAGCCCAAGGATTGGCCAAAGTATTATTCTCCGCAGGACGTGCTTCTGAAGTACTTCAATCAGTGCGCTGATGAGTTTGGAATTCGCTCGCATATACGCTTCAACACGTCAGTTGAGTCGGTAGAATTCGATGAAAAAACTTGCACATGGAGAGTACACGTTAAAAGTGCCGACGGTGTGAGCCAAGCCTTGGAAGCCCAAGCAGTCATCAGCGCCGTGGGTCAACTCAATCGTCCTAGACTTCCCGATATTGAAGGGCGTGAGACGTTTAACGGCATCTCGTTCCATTCGGCAAGATGGGAACATGGGCACGATCTGACCGATAAACGGATTGCGGTCATCGGCACGGGTGCCAGTGCCTTTCAATTTGTCCCGGAGATTGCCAAACAGGCCGGTGAAGTCTTTGTCTTTCAGCGGACTCCAAACTGGATCGCGATCGAGCCCGTATACCATGACGACATTCCGGAGGGAAAACACTGGCTTTTGAAACATGTGCCGTTCTATGCCAAATGGTTTCGTATTTTCAGGTTCTGGCATATCGCCGAAGGTGTGCTGGATTGGGTAAAAAAAGATGCGTCTTGGACAGACCAGACCCACTCGATTAGTGCCGCCAACGACGAACTTCGTGCCCACTTCACCAAAGGTATTAAATCAATCGTGGGAGACGATGCAGGCCTGCTACAAAAATGTCTTCCAACATATCCGCCGGCGGGCAAGCGGATGCTGGTGGACAACGGTACATGGCTCAAAACGCTGAAGCGGGACAACGTCCATCTTGTCACTGACCCGATTGCCGCAATTACTGAGACAGGGATTGTGACCAAATCCGGCGAAACTTACGAAGTGGATATGCTGATTTATGCCACAGGGTTTTATCCCAGCCGCATGCTTTGGCCCATGAAAATCAAAGGTTTGGGAGGAATTGACCTTCAAGAACATTGGAACGGCAATCCGCGTGCCTATTTAGGGATGACCATTCCCAAATTTCCCAACCTGTTTTGCATGTATGGTCCCAACACGAATATCGTTGCTAATGGCAGCATCATTTTCTTTTCAGAATGCGAGATGCGGTACATTCTGGGGTGTATCAAGTTGCTGCTTGAAACCGGTTGTGCAGCACTCGACTGCAAACAGTCCGTCCATGACGCCTACAACCAATGGGTTGACGAAGGTAATCTGCAGATGGCTTGGGGCGCATCGAATGTGAGAAGCTGGTATAAGAACAGCCAAGGCCGTGTGACCCAAAACTGGCCATTCACCCTCCTCGAATTCTGGAAGCAAACACAAGCCCCTGAGAAGTCGGATTATACCTTATACAAATCAGATTTATCTTGACTTGGGTAAGAATGTAGCTCAAGATTCTATGCCTTAATCAGAATCTTCTAAATCATTGGATTGCTCGATGAAGCCTTTCGCTTCAAGTGCTCTGATGCCTTGGGCGATGCTCGAAGCAGATAGCGGTTGGTCATTGAATCAAGAATCGCGTCCCCATTTGTACATACGTTTGGCGTTTCTCCAGTAAAAATTTTCCTCCGCTTCCGCACCCTTTTCAGCGAAGTAATCGGCGGCGATTCGATGTGCCGTAGCGAAATCACTGACGCGTTCGATCTGTGGCCAGTTGCTGGCATAGATTAACCGCTCAGTGCCGAATGCATTCCACACAACATCAATGGCCGGATGATAGAACGCTGGGTCGGCTGGTGCCGGTACATTGACAGCCATCTGGACAAGCGCGGATACTTTGCAGTAGACGTTGGGCAGCGACGCGATTCGCCGAATACCTGCGGCCCACTCCGCTCTCGGAGGACCGGTGGTCAGAGGGCCACACTCGCCCATGTGGTTAATCACGATACGGAGCCCATCCGTGCGCCGGTACAACTCGGCAAAATAGTCGAAATACTCGCAACCGCCATGAATATCAAGGGCAAGATCTTTTTTGACCAGTTTGGCGAGACTTTCCAACAGTCGTTCGGGGATAGCATCAACCCCTTGATGCGGATGGCCGGTGTATCGATGGCAACAATTGGTGTGGAGGCGAAATCCACAAAATCTGGGATCCACTGCGAAGCGGTCTAGGTCCCGGTCAAACACCTCGGAAAACGGGTCCAGATGCCCGATTAGACCAACGATGAATGGGTCCTTGTCTGCCTGGTCCAATGTCCATTGATTATCCTCGATATCCTCCGACGATTCAGTAACGACAGTTCCTGTAACGCCCTCAGGGATAGCCACCGCCTTGTAGACTTCCGGCAGTTCGGTACGATAGAGAAGTTCTTTAGGTCGAGAAGGCCCACCAAAGTGAGTGTGGGTGTCGATTTTCATCTCTCTCCGGCTGTTCGGGATAAAGTCTGAAACAGTTCAAGATTCGGCGACAAACAGTTAACAACGACAAAATCTCTATCGTGAACTACTTCACGGACATCCCCATGCGTCCACCATCGACGTGGAGGGTAGTCCCGGTGATGTAAGAGGCATCGTCACTGAGCAGGAAGGCGATGGCGGAAGCTACCTCCTCTGGCTGTGCACGACGTCTCATAATGCAGGAAGTTATCCGCGTTTCTTCCAATTCCTTCTTTCGCGCTTGTGGGTCAGGGTGCTTGCCAAAGTGCATCTCCGTGACAATCCACCCCGGTGCGACAGCGTTGACCCGAATGCCGTAGTCCACAAACTCATACGCCATTGTCTTAGTGGCTGAAACCAAACCCGCTTTTATCGCATCATAGACCCATTGCCCCGGTCTGCCGAGAAAACCGCCCTCGGATGAGAGATTGACAATAGCGGCACCTTCCTTCTTTAACATCGGCAATAGCACCTGAGTCATCAGGACCCAGCCTCTTAAACCGATCGCTGTTTCTGGTTCCCAATTCGGCAACCATCCCCCGTCTTCAATACGTCCCTGCCTCAAAATAGCGGCATTATTCACCAGAATGTGAAGCGCAGGGAATTGCTCGGCAACGGCACGACCAACCGCTTCAACGGCGGCGTCATCTGCCAAATCGACTTCCATATAAATCGCACTGCCACCATCCTGTTCTATTTCCACGACAGCCTTATTTGCCATGTCTGCGTTATTGTCTGCGATGATGACTTGCGCGCCTTCAGCCGCCAAGCGGTTCGCCGTTGCTCTGCCGATACCTGAAGCACCACCTGTTACCAAAGCAGCTTTATTCTCAAAGCGTTTCATACCGAATAAATTTGGTGACATATTGAATACCTCACTGCTCTGACTTAGGATCGAACGCTTGCGGCGTGTGATTGCGTTCGATGAGTGTGCGTTGGGATTCGCTTAATTCAAACCACGGTGCCGGCGGTCGCTCGGCTGCAATAGGTATTTCACGTCCGTTGACGATGGTCAAGGTGTTGCGTACCAATTGTTTGCCCTGCCGCGGGTTCATCCGGACATCATAAAAGGTAAAATCTCCCGATTCAATACGAAATAGTGCTACATCCGCCAAGGCACCCGGTTTGAGTGTCCCGATTTCGTCTCCCAATCCCATCGCTTGGGCGGGCCGTTCGGTTGACGCCTGTATAACCTCTGCAAAACTCATCCCCAACGACATAAATTTGCTCAAGCAGGTTGGCATGTCAAACATAGGACCGTCAATGCTGTTTTGGTGGATATCGGAGGAGATGACATCCGGCTTATAGCCCACACTCATCAGCTCTTCCGCGGTTTCAAAGGAGAAAGAACCCGCTCCATGACCGATGTCCATAACAACACCGCTGTCCCAAGCCTGTTTTGCCTCATCCCGCAGCTTGCCCGCATCGTCGATGATTCGCATGTCTCCGCCGGTAAAGCAGTGGGTCAATATGTCGTTGGGCTTCATATGCTTCAGAACATCAACAATGCCTGGTGGTCCGTTGCCAATATGAACCATCAGTGGGAGTTCGCAGCGATCCGCTGCCTCCCGTGCGTAGGTCAGTGGGACGAGTGTGCCGCCTGTTTGACCTTGATCTATACGTGCTTTCACGCCCAACGCTATATCGCGGTTCAGATTTATTATTTTGCAGCAGAGATCAATATCACAGTAATCCAAGTTGGTGAGCTCCCCCGACCGCGTCGTCAAGCCGATGGAAGAAATATTGACTAACGCATAAATGCGTACTTGAGCGGGGGTGACAATGTAGTCTCGGAAACCGGGGAAATTATATCCGCCTGAAGATCCCACGTCGAGCCAAGTAGTCACACCGCTGCGCGCTGCCACTGTATCCGCATGGATACCGTAATAGCCGATGCCGTAGAAGATATGGGTATGGAGATCTACCAACCCCGGCGTTACAAATTGACCGCTGGCATCAATAACCTGAGCAGCAGATTCTGCAGGAATATCCACGTCAACGGCTGCAATGCGATTGCGCTTAACTGCAACATCAAGCCTGCCACTGTGACCACCACCTGGATCTACAACATCACCACCCTTAATTAACAGATCAAATTGCATGAATCACCTCGTATCAAGTTGTTCATTAGTTCATTAATGAGCCAATGAACCAACGAAATGCGTTTAGACAGCAGTGTCAGCTTCACCTTAGGGTATTTGGAACTTCTTGAACTTTGTCTGAAACACCGGGCTGTCGAGAACTTCCCTATTGACTAGGGCTTCGGGAATCTCACCCCGAAGAATCTGCGCCGCCTGCCGGAGCTTACCGCTCCAAGCAAGTTTGTAATATTCATCGGTATGACACAGCGAGTGTGGGGATACCACCACATTATCCATGCTGAGTATCGGATTGTCGGGATCGACGGGTTCCTGCTCGAAAACATCAATTCCTGCGCCTCGAATCCATCCCCCTTGTAATGCTTCAGTCAACGCTGCTTCGTCAACCACGGGTCCCCGTGAGGTGCTGATCAGATAGGCGGTTGATTTCATCTTACGCAACTCTCGCGCTCCAACGAGATGGCGTGTCCCTTCGTTCAGTGGTACGCTGATGCTCACGAAGTCCGCCTCCGCTAGCAGCGTGTCCATGTCCACCAACTGTACGCCGACATCGTCCACATCTGCCTGCTTTATGTAGGGATCGCAGCCCAAATGACGCATGCCAAACGGCTGCGCCAATACAAACACTTCGTGACCGATATTACCGACGCCGATAGATCCGAGCGTCTTGCCCATCAACCCTTCGCCGCGATAGTCATTCTGCTCTGCCCAACGTCCCTGACGGGTGATTTTGTCTTTCGCCATCAATTTCATCGCAAGTGCCAAGATGAAGGTTATGATGGTGCACGCCATAGGACGGCGGACGGCATCGGGCGCAAAGCAGAACAGAACACCCGCGTCGGTTAAAGCCTTAACATCAATGTGATCGTAGCCCACTCCGGTGTACAGCAGGGCGATCAATTGGTCGTTTCCGGCAAGTGAGTGTTCGCTCCATCGAGCCCCCACGCTAATGACCATATCACAGCCTTGCACCTGCTCGGCGGTGACTTCCGGCAGAAACTGATCGAACCTCCGATATTGTATCTCAGGCATCTCGTCAAGGAGTTCAAGCCCCGGCCCGGGGATGTCCAGATTCCCGTCCGCATCGAAGATGTCTCTGGTAATTCCAAGCGTGATTTTTCTTTCCATGCCTTCTCTCCTAATTCCTATACAAACTAAGTATAATACTCCCTAGCGATATATCGACATTGCCTGCGATGCGGCTTCCCGCAATAGACTGTATTCAGGACTTCTGAAGCTGCCAAAGAGTTGGATACCACGTTCCCGCTGCTGTTGATACTCCGCACGGTTTTTTGGATAAATCGCTGGCTCTACAGGCAAATTCCGAGACAGCGCGATGTCAATGACATGCTCCATCGCGGCAACCACTTGGGGGTGTTCCCATTCCCCATGAAATCCCATCTTCGCCGCTAAGTCGCCGGGACCGAATACGACGGCGTCTATCCATTCGTTGGACAACATCACCTCAGCATTTTCGACACCTCGCCAAGACTCGATCTTGAGTATCAGCAATGTCGCCTCATTGGCTTCTTCGCAGTAGCGAGCGGCATCTGCCTCCGCATAATCTACATTGGCTCCCATTGCCAAGCCGCGTTCACCCACTGGGGCATACTTCATCCATCGCACCAACGCTTCCACCTGATCGGGAGTCTCGGCATGGGAGAGACAAATTCCGAGTCCACCCGCATCGAGCACGCGGGATACAATGGACCGAGAAGGCTCCAAGACGGTTACGACAGGCGAAAGCCCATTGTCTCTTGCTATGACTAAAAAGTTTGTTAGGGTCTCGTCATTGTGCAGGACATGCTCGTTCTCAACGAGTAGCATGTTATATCCAGTTTGTACTGCTATCTTGACAACAGAGGGACGCAGGGCCTCAAACACGTTGAACCCAAACACAGGTCCCCCATTTTTGAGGATATTTTTGGCTGGATTAGTAATCAGTGGTCCTTCAGATGGCATGTTTCCACTTTCTGTAAAATTCAAAAATGACGTAGAGGCTATCCGTTTGCGATTTGCCACTCAGAACCCAACTCGATACCGAGCCGGTTCGCCCGCGCAATAACCGAATCAGAAACAGTTTCGTAAACCTCAAGTTCATCCACTCGCGTTGAACCCCCTCCGCTGAAGACAACCTCGCCGTTGACTAGAACCGTATCCACACTGCCGGCTCTCAGCCTTAACGCCAGCGCGTGAACGGGGTTGTTGTCAGGATAGGCTTCAGGTGCCCCTGTGGATCTCACAACGATGTCTGCGCGTTTACCGACCTCTAAGCTGCCCAATTCTGCTTCTAGTCCGGCTGCCGCTGCTGCGTTGAGAGTCTGCATTTCGAGCAACGTGCCGGGGGAGAGGGGATCGGCATAGGCTTGCGAGGCGTAGTGCGCTGCGAGCATGGTTTCACCCGGTGTACAGTCGCGGGCTCCATCGGCACCAAGCGAGACGCAGACGCCACGGCGATATCGTTCCGCCATCTTAAAGTTTGTGCTGAATGTGATACCGAGCGAAAAGAACGCTGTTGGGCACCATACAATTTGGCAGCCCGTTTCGTGAACCGCGGTTTCCTCCTCCGTATCCAGTGCGCTAGCGTGCACAATAACGGTGTGTTCGTCTAGGATTCCTAACTCTTGCAAATGTACGACGTGGCGTTTCCCGTACAGGGTACAATAAAGGTCTGCCCCTTGAGGAACGTAACCGGCATGTAGATGCAGAGGAACATCGTTGTCACGCGCACAAGCGTGTGCTGCCTTCAATAGTTCAGGCGAGGCGGTTCCTTCCCCATAGACGAAGATATACCCACGGACTAAGGCATCGGCGTTTCTGTTTCGGTGAAGTTCTGCATCCAATTGCCTTATACACCGGTCGTGGTCAATGGGCGCGCGCGCCATGAGACTTGGGCTTTCAAGCGTAGGAATTGCACCGAAGGATTCGCGCTGGTCCCACAGATACAGCGGAGAGAAAAGGGCTCTCAAGCCGACACGCTCAACTGCTTCTGCCCCCGCTTCGGTTGAGAAGAGCGATCCCGGCTCAATGAACATCGTGAAACCGTTACGAAGCATCTCAATTCCCGCCAAGGCGGTAGCGGCGAATTCGTCCGCATTGGTGACGCTTGCTTTCCAATCTGCAAAATTGATGGGCAAGGATTCCGCATCGTGGAAGCTACTGAAAATGCCCCGGCAGCTGGTATGTACAATATGATTGTGCGCATCAATGAAGCCGGGGTGCACGATAGCGCCTGAAGCGTCGATCATCTCCCGCGCATCAAAGTTTTGTCGCAGATCGGCATCAGTTCCAACTCCCACGATGCGTGAGCCGGAGATCGCCACCGCGCCCGGACTATAGATCCTGCGGTCCGGATCTATGGTGAGAATGTTACCATTATGAATGAGAATGTCACATGTTCTTTTGTTCATAGCTATACCCAATTGTTTGCAAGCTTATCGCTTTGTTCTGTAACACCAAACCTCTCGACTAAAGTGAGGTATATATCACCAATCCTGTACTGACCCGTCCTCCCGTCGCAGATGGGTGGGATCCTTTGACGAATGTGGATATTTTGCTGCAGCTTCCTCATTTAAGTCAATCCCTAAGCCCGGTACCTCCGTCGGTAGCAGGTAGCCATCCTCTGTCCGCAGGTCGTTCGGGATGACTTCGTTCATCCAATCGGTATGCGGTCCATACTCCTGAACCGCGCAGTTGGGTATCGACATATTCAGATGCAGCATCGCCGCCGTGCTGACGGGACTTCCCGTGTAATGGCAGGCAAGTTCCTGATAATGCACCTCTCCCATCGCTGCAATCTTCTTCCCTTCGGTGATTCCACCGCTATGGCAAATGTCCACCCGGAGGTAGTCGATCAGTTCCTCTTCAATCAGTTCACGAAATAGCCATTTCGTCGGCAGCTGTTCGCCCGTGCCGATTGGCACATTTGTGTGCGCTCGGAGCGTCGCAAACGAGGCTGGATTTTCGGAACGGATGGGGTCTTCAACGAAGAATGGATGGTACTCTTCAATTCCATTGCACAACTGAATCGCATGAGGCGGTGTCAAGCGTGTATGTACCTCAAAGATGATTTCGATCTCATCACCGACCGCCTGCCGTACCGCTTTCATATACTCAATCCCACGCAGGGTTGCTTCCTTCTGATTAAAGCCGCCATCGCACCGAATCGGTGAGATACGGAGGACCTTCCAACCCTCATCTATCATCTGCTTTGCACCTTCGAGGCCGGCATGGCGATAGACCAGAACCTTGTCTCGCGTCGCCCCTCCCAGCAGTCGATAAGTCGGTACGCCGAGTGCCTTTCCTGCCAAATCCCACAGGGCGATGTCTATCCCTGCAAGCGCGGATTGTAGTACGGGACCGCCGCGCCAGAATGTTCCCCGAAAAATATCCTGCCATATATGTTCTATTCGGGTTGCGTCTTGACCCATCAGAAGCGGTTTGAGATGATGCTCCAACGCCCCAACGACAGCCAAGGATCTGCCGCTTAACGAGGCTTCTCCAACGCCGTATATCCCTTCGTCGGTCTCGATCTTGACATATACAAACTGATCCACAGCAAATACTTTGAGATCCGTGATTTTCATAATATTCTCCTCACTACGCCGGTGGGCTTTGCACTCGGCGATAGGTGAAATGTGGTTTGGGCAGCTACTCTAATTCTAACTCGACCCATTTGGCGGTCAATCGTTGGATACGTGGACGATCGCTGTGAAGAAAAGCGTCAGAAAACACCTGTCCCGGTCGGCTGTACTGCAATCGCTGAATCAAATTCAAAACGCCTTGATGATTTTCCTTCAACAGGGCTATATCCGCTGCGGTGGTGGGTTTAGGCACGAAATTGACCGCCAGATGCCGACGACCCACTCTGCCGCCAAAGGATGCATGCCACGTATTCATATCCGAGAAGAAGACATCTCCGGGCTGCGATTCAAGCGGAAAACAGGGGACATCGGTGCCGGGGAGACCGAACTGTGAACTGGGTTTGAGCGTTTCGTGCAGGGGGGTGCGATGGGAACCGGGGATTACACGCAGACAACCGGTCTCCTTTGTCAGCGGATCGAGATACAATGATACCTTCATCGGTCGATACTCCATCCGAGTCCCATCTGGATGCCAATCGGTATCACCTACATAAAGATTTCCCTCGGAACAGAGCCACATGAATCCTTCTCCAAGCAGGGATTCAACTGTCTTGTATATGCGATCATCCTCCACCAAATCCGTCAGCAAAGGGGTGATTTCGGCTATGCCGTAGAGAGACTGACGACTATCCCCCGGAAACGGCTGTCCGCCCCGCTCTTTGTCGAGCAGTTCATCGAATTTTTGGGAAATTGCGTCCATTTCATCGGGTTGGAACGCCTGTCTCAGGACCAAAAACCCAAACGTTTGGAAGTACGCAATCTGTTCTTCTGTTATCACAATCTTTCTCCTATTGAGCCAACCTATTGCACCAAAAAGTGTACTATCCTATTGAAACGGCACAGGTATCTTGTCTCCATGCCAAGGAAAAGCGTAACTCGGCGAATTTGCAAAGCGGCGCATACCAATCTCCAACCGAATCGTTCTCGAAGGCGGAAGTTCAACGGCGAAGAATTTCGCATCAACCGGAACAACCCGCTCCGATGATCCATCCGAATCTACTTCCTGAAATTGCACTTTAGTAAACTGGTGCTCCCCAAAAGCCCCCGCTTGGATGATAACATTTCGGGTTTCAGTTCTGCTGAGATTCACAAGTTGAACCCCCACCATGTCCGATCCCAACTTGTCGACAAGAGCGGCGACATCCTCCGGGACGCCGGGCCGAGCGCGGTCCGGATCGAAGTAACGTACGGTCGCCCGCAGAAGTCCACCGGTATAAACAGCTTGCGGCGCACCCAACATCACCTGCGTCAACCCCTTGGTAAGAACAAAATGTGGCGGTTGCTGATTATCTGCGATTATTGTCTCAACATCGCGGGTATCGTTACGTGCCTCCTCAAACACTGCCAAAGCCCCTTCATATTCGACATCCAGTATTTTTTGGGGCCAATCGGGATTTTTCCCATCGTAGTATTGGAATCGTCCATACTCTGTATTCCCATCATTCTTTTCTGCTTCAAACATAACGTGGTTCCAATCGCGCTCTACGTCACCCGACCGTACCCTCGTAATTAACTCGTAATCCTGAGGATCCATTGAGGCGTGATATAGATGCGCCAAGTCTTTCATCCGCATCGGTTCATACGCTTCCCAACCGTTGGGACCGTATCGAGTTGGAACAAGGAGTTGACCGTCATCGCGTGTTATGGCGTTGTCTAGCAGGAGTTTAATCTGTGAACGGAGGAGTTCGAGATAGCCGAAGTCCCCGGTGAGCAAGAGCGCGCATTCGGCACCGACGATGATCGAGTTGAACATGATATCACCCGCCCAATAACTGTGCCAACCGTAAAGTCCGCCCCACCACTGTCCCTGACGATGTTCACCAATCTTGCCTGTGGGTCCGACGTTATCTGGGATAATCCCATTGTTAGCCTTGATCCGATCCATCCACGCTTCTGTATATTCGAGGACCCACCGCTTATACTTATCGTCCCTTGTATACAGATACGCATTGGTCACCAGCGCGGTGGCTCCCAGACTATGTGCTACGTCCCCACTGAGGACGATCTGCTCAAACAGTTTCGAGATTTCGTCTCTTCTCTGCGGGTGCTCATACCAGTTCGACTCCAACTCCTTAACGACCGGATAAAGCGTTGATCGCATACCCATAGCCTTACTGGGATCCTCTCCTATTCTCCCTGCAAGCCAAGCTTTTACCTGGTGGAGATCGGGATGGACACAGGGACCTCGGCTAGTTTGAACGGGAGAGCGAAATATTTTATGCTCGGCGTCATAATTAGGGGCTTGTGGGTCTTCGCCGATATGCATCGCGGCGAACTGTTTAGCGCGTCGTACATTTTCCGAAATGGTGGGACTGGCAACACCGAAATCATAGAAAGCCATGTTACCTTCGCCCAAATGATGCCATTCCGCCGCACCGGGCCGCGCTAAATTGTAGTATTCCCTATGAGCCTGCTGTGAGAAGCGAGGATGCGTCCGATGCACAATCTCGTCGCTGCTAATACGGGTTGATGCGTTCCAACACTGCAGTGCCAATTCAAGCAGGCGTTCATCCGCCCCTATGGCGTAGAAAAGCCCCCAGTTATAAATCCGTTCATAGAGGTCATCCAAGTCGTCCGCGAAGTATAATGCGCCTCCCGGTTCGGCATACTTTTTAAGCAGCATCGGCGCTGCCTCCTCCATGAGGCTTATCAGGTTACGCTCCGTAAGTGCCCACGCTGGTGGGGCAGAGAGTTCCGTTGCTTTGACGCTAATCATTCCGGGAATGGAAACTGGATTTGTCGAAGGTGTATCTGCTTTCATCTTTTATCTCCCAAGTACCTAATCTTACTGAAATTTTGGAGGCTTCATACGCTAGACCTCTGTCAGTTCTGGAACGTGTTCATCCTCATATTTCTCAATCAACACACCAATAACTTCCATCAATGAAGCTAAGGGAGGATTTTCATCCTCACCCACTACATCGATCAAATTGTCTAGCATAGCTACAAGTTGTTGGTACTCGCTCTCTGCATGAGGAACAAATACGACGGGTGCCAGCATCGGCCACACATCTTGAGCGGTTTGTATTTCTATTAGGACTTACGCAAGTTTCATCTGAATAGCGGGCGATTTCAATTGGTGTCGCAAGTATTCAGAGAATAAACTGTGCTTGACTTGATAAATGGTTTGGTCTGTCTGATACGCGACTTGCTTGAGTCGCACCCAAACCAACATTGCACACCCGATGTGATTGCGAACAATCCGTGCCAAGCGACATTGACACCCCTCAAGACCGGTTAACTGCTTGGCTTCACGGTGAAACAGCTCAATCTTCCACCGCCAGTTACACGCTTGTTGGGCAACTGAAGTGTCGTTTTGAGCTAAGTCGTTGGTCACAACATAATCCGTGCGCCCGTTACTAGACGCGACCCGGAAAAGTTTCACCTTGTGATGTTTAGGAAATCCTCTGATTTTAATCCGTTTCCCGTGCTGGCGTTCCGTCTCAGTCCACTGCAAGCCATCTACACGCTGGTAAGGCGTTTGGGCATTGGAGTCATCTACCTGACGATTCGACTTCAGCGGGCAATAGTAATGTTTGTCTAACTGTTCAATGTATAGCATCAAATCTTTGGCGGCATACCAGCTATCCATCAACACCGTTGAAAACAAAAGCCGCTTGTGATAGACCGAATGGGATAACATTTCTTTAACATGATCTAATTTGCTCTTGCCATCTGTCTGTAGGTCGTAAATACGGTAGTCAATCACCCAGAAACGGTCTAAGTCGGGATTGACATAGACACAAGTCACCACACCTATACCGTTAATGACACCTTTGGCGTTGCCGCTATACTGAACACGCGCTAGTGCTATGTTCCGAGCGTAGCGCTTATCCAAAACGGTGTCATCAAAGATAACATATCCTTGTTCTGTTTGCACGAGGTGCGGTTGGACATTTTCCCATACCAAGCGTGGGCGGATACGCTCACCGGCAAGATAACGGTTTATCATATCATGACTGAACTGTTGGCTATGGTCTGCCAAATGGGTTAAGGTATAGTTGAGGGGGCTACTGAGCAAATACTGACAGTAATCGAGTCGAGTCGGTTTAGCCATATTCACCTCCATGCAACTCATTCTACTGTTTTTCAACAATTATGTCTATGGATTTTGCGTAAGTCCTATCTATTACCATATACTCCTTCTATTTCTCGGAGCACTTTGCAGGCTCGGCTCGTAGAAAATCGCCGCAAAGGGTCATCATGTGGTCTTGTCAACTCACCAACTTCGATACTCATCTCCGCAATCGCCGATTTGATTGTACAGATCACGGGATTGAGACAGGACAGCATCTATCCGAGCATAATCTTCAGGGTCCAAGGCAAAATCGAACACACGGGCATTGGCGGCACGGTGTTCGGTGACACCCAACCGCACACCAATGATAACGCCGGCAACCGTTGGACGCTCCAGAATCGCTCGAATTGCGACGTTGGAGATGCTGACATCATGTTTTTCGGCAATCTCTCCAAGCGTCGAAAGCAGCCCCTGAAACAGTTCCCAACCGCCCCAGGCATCGATCATCTGTTTGTACTTGTGTAAGCTGGCGGTGTTCAATTCCCGCCCCCGTGGTTCGGGTTGCCCCAAGTATTTTTCAGTCAACAATCCACCGCACAGAGTTCCGTAGGTCAGCAATTGGATCTCGTGTGCTTGGCAAAACGGAATCATCGTCACTTCCGGGCGACGGTCAATCAGTGAAAATTGCACCTGATTGGAGACGATGCGGATGCCCGCGTCCGTGATGCGCGAAAGGTGTTCGGTATCAAAGTTTGTCAACCCTAGATGCCTCAGTTTCCCCTCGTCCCGAAGTTCGGCGAGATAGGTGAGTGCCGAAAGATAGTTTTCATCCTCGTAGTCCCACCAATGAAACTGCAACAGGTCAAGTTGATCGACCCCCATCCGGTCCCGCGATATGTCGATGTTGGATTCCACCCACGGCTTTGCCATCCGCCCCGGTCGTGGCACCCATTTGGTCAACGCTTGAATCCTAGGGAGGGATTCTGCGCCGCGCTCAGCGGCAAGTTGCCGCCGAAATTCGCCGATGAAATCCTCTGCGGGTCCGTAGTGGTCGGCGAGGTCCCATGTGGTAAATCCCGCATCAATGAAGTCAAACATGGACAGTATTGCTGCCTCTGGATTGATGGGACCGTGGGCACCAGAAACCTGCCACATCCCGTTGAGTATCCGACAGATGCGTAAATCCGGAGTGAATGCAACGGTACTGGTTTTCGGGAGTTTCATGAACGTTTCCTTATCGGACAGTGCAACGCGCCCCGTGCTTGCATCAACCACAACTCCGCTAATAGGTTACCGGGGCTTAGAAGATATATTCCATTATAGCACGTTTGCCCTTAGGGAAAAACAAAAAATCAAGCGGTGATAGGGGAATTGCATCTGTCATAGAAATTACCCAGCAGGATCACAGGTTAGGAAACCTGTGGCTACGAGTACATTTCCATTGTCCTATGCTAAAGTCATATATACTATTTACATGCGATTGCCCTGAGGCAGTGACAGTGCAGATTGACATAGGAGATAAACGGTGTTAGACTAGTGCGACTTTTACCAAAAATGTTCGGAGGGTTTTTATGAAAGCAGCTGTGATTGGTTGTGGTGCGCAGGGCAGAGGTGGGCATGTTGCAAATTACGCAAAGATGGAGGAGGTATCGCTTGTCGCTGTTTGCGATGTAAACTTTGAGCACGCTCAAGCTGTGGCAGAAGAGTTTAAGGTCCCGCATGTATACGCCGACTATCGAGAAATGTTGGAACGGCACGCCCTTGACCTAGTCAGCGTCTGCACACCCCATGCACTGCACAGAGATCAGACGGTTGACGCTTTTGACGCAGGAGCAAACGTCATTTGCGAGAAAGCACTCTGCGTTAGCAGCGTGGAAGCGCAGGAGATGATTGCCGCCTGTAAGCGGAATGGTAAGAAGATGAGCATGGGACTCCAGAATCGTGGACTGGCAGCGGGGTACGCGCTCAAACAGTTTATCGAAACCGGCGGTTTGGGACGGATATACTACACCCGCGTCTGGACAGGACATGTGATGAATATCCCCGGCTATAGCGTCTTCCACAACAAGGCACTGTCCGGCGGAGGTGTTCTCTATAGCACCGCTGTGCACACCCTCGATTTCGCAAACTGGATCATCGGCAATCCAACACCCGTTGCTGCGATGGGGACTACTTATCAAAAGGTGCGCCATATGAAAAACCCGGTTATTTCATGGGCGGGGACACTGGAAGATTTCGAGACAGAGGATTTTGCAGCAGGCTATATCCGCTTCGCGGACGGTTCGGGATTATCACTTGAAAGCAACTGGCTGACGCATCCGTGGAAAAACCGCCCAACTATTGAGGTTTTGGGAGACTTTGGCGCGGCGGAGATTCCCCTGAAGATCTATCTCGATGACGGCGACCAAGTCTTTGACAGAACACCGGAGGTTGTCGAACCAGAGAGCAGTTTCTTTGAGGTCCTCAAAGATTTCGTTGAGGCTGTCCGCGACGATCGAACACCGGTCGTCAGATTTAGTGAGATGCTGCATGTGCAGCAGATGATGGAAGGGATCTATCGCTCCGCTGAAACCGGTAAAGAGGCTCCCATTGAATCGGACAAAGATTAAGGTGGGTTTTTATTGACGGCTAAACGACAAAAATCGTCAGGACTCATAAGAAATGGAGGGATGCGATATGGCATCCAAAGAACAGATCCAGCAATACAACGACCAAGGTTACTTTATCGCCGACGACGCGGTGGCGCCGGAGATGCTGCCGTTGCTGACAGATGCTACGCGACGGGTGGCAGATAAGGTTCGCTCCGGTGAGGTGATTGACAACACCGATCAGATTGGCACTAACGGAGAGGGCAAAAACCCGGTTGTCATCATGGGGGTCATGGCACCCGAATTCAACGAGTCGATCTTCGCGGAGTATCTGGCTTCCGAACCGGTCGAACGCTATGTGCGTCCTTTTCTGGGCGAGGAGCTACGCCTAGGCTGGGTGACTGTATTTGCCATCAAGGGTGATGGCTACCAATGTGGCTGGCACCGAGACATCGGCGCGGAGGAACGCGACGGCAGTTATGACGTGGAGATGGAAATCCTCAGTCGCTACCGCAAGAACCTGCTCAAGTGGCATACGGCATTGGTAGACGATCCGTGTCTGTGGATAGTGCCGGGCAGTCAACGCCGCTACCGCACCGATCATGAACGCGAGGTGCTGATCAGCGACAAGGGAGTCGGTGATATCCCGGAGGCAAAGCAGATACAGCTGAAACGAGGACAGACCATCTTCTGGAACGGGAACACTATCCATCGGGGAGTGATGCCAGAGGGGATGGAGGAGCGTTTGACTCTATGTGGGTGCTTGGTCAAGCATCAAGCGGACGATTCGCTTGAGACGTTAGATGAACGCTTCAGGTGGCGGCTAGCGGATAACGTGCGGGATGCCCTGCCTGAGAAAATCCAGATTTACTACGACCGGTGGAAATGGTTGCAGATTGTCGATTGAAGGTTCTAACGCTTGGAGGTTTCAAAATCAGATTAGGAACGAAACGATTTATAAAGGCAGTTCACATACCCCTTCTCTAGCCCTAACGGTGCGACAAGTGGCAACTTGTCGCACTCAATGCTATAGGGGATTACATCAATTCACCACCCCGTTGTATTCACACGCCGCACTCTACCATCCCGTCCTCGAAACAGAAGGTGCCCATTTTGACAGGCATACTCATGCAATCGCTTTGTAATTTCGACATCCTTGCGACAGTATTCCGCAACCAGATCGATCTTGCCCGCTTTCCACCATCGCAGGGACTGCAACCCATCCGCTGACTTAGATTCTCGCAACGTTTCCTTTGCAAGTGCATCGAGACTGAGGCGAAATCCCAGTGCACGCCTAACATGTTCCAACATGTCGAAAGTTGGCAGCTGCCACAAGCTGATTGGTGTATATGGACGGAGAACAACGTAGTCAAAACTCTTGAGATTAAATCCAACGATGAGGTCCGCTTTCGTGAGCTGATTTATCAGTCGCTCAACGTCCGCCTCTTGAAAGGTTGTATATTGCTGATCAGCGGTGCTATACGTCACAGCGACAGCAAGTTTCATCCGGTTAATATATGACCAGCCGCCAACTTCTTGGGCGGATTTCTGTGTTTCTAAATCGAAATAGATTATGTTTCTTCGTTCTTCTGTATTTCTATCAATAGTGTGCATATTGTTTGTACTCTTGGAATCACTGATATAGGGTCATTTAATTCTCCCATATTATTGTCTGGATCACAGATAAACACGGATTGACGGATTACACGGATAAAGGACACCCTCGACAACTGGCATAAGCAGGCGCAATGAACGCGCTACTACGAACAGCGGGGCAAGATGCCCCGCCTACCGGGTGGGGAGAAAACGCGCCACTACGAACAACGAGGCATGAGCCAAAACCGAAAACTAAATGACCCTATCACTGATATAGGGTCATTTATAGTAGATTTTAGAATTAATTAGACACTCCCAATATACAGCTAACCCCCTAAATCCCCCTTATCAGGGGGACTTTGGAAACTTCGGAAAGACCCAAATTATTAGCAAATGTTTACTTATTTATAGACTTCACCATAGTTTTCGGTTTTCTGTCGATTCTGTGGGATAAGTCACGATCGGGAAGTCACTCCTACAGTGAAGTGTCGGGATTCGGAGATCCCTCCTACAGGAGAATTAAATGACCCTATCACTGATATGCTTCCACTTGACAAGGTTCCCCTCTCGTGATAGGATAACAAAACGAATTCATACAAGAAGAAAACGGGTTTATAGGTAAATCCGTCAATGCGTGTATCTGCCTATTTTCCGTTTTAGGCATTATTTTCGGAGTCCAGAAATGAAAATCGTTATTGCCCCTGATTCGTTCAAAGGCAGCCTGACCGCATTGCACGTGGCAGAAGCAATAGAGGTTGGTTTGCACCGTGTGTTCCCCGATGCAGCTATCGAAAAAGTGCCAATGGCAGATGGTGGTGAAGGCACAGTGCAATCTCTTGTCGATGCAACTAGTGGACTAATCCTAACTGCACAGGTGCTGGATCCGTTGGGCAACTCAATTAACGCCCAATATGGAGTGCTTGGCGATGGGGTCACGGCGGTTATCGAGATGGCGGCAGCCTCCGGTTTGACACTTGTTCCTCTTGATAAACGCGACCCGCGTGTCACGACAACTTACGGCACAGGAGAACTTATCCGAGCTGCCCTAGCACACGGCTGCCGAAAACTGATTATTGGCATCGGTGGCAGCGCGACAAACGATGGCGGTGCCGGAATGGCACAAGCCCTTGGCGCAAAATTGCTCACAGCAAGTGGCGAGCAGATAAAGCCGGGGGGAGGCTCTCTGGCAACCCTCAACTCAATTGACCTTTCCGAATTGGATTCGCGCATCGCTGAAACGGAAACCGTCGTCGCCTGTGATGTCAACAACCCACTCACAGGTAAACAAGGTGCCTCGCATGTCTATGGACCGCAAAAAGGCGCAACTCATGAAATGATCGAGGTTCTAGATGCAAACTTAGCCCATTTTGATAAAACCGTGCAGCGAGACCTCAGTAAATCTGTGGGGAACGTCCCCGGTGCGGGTGCCGCCGGCGGATTAGGTGCAGGCTTAATGGCTTTCCTAGATGCATCGCTAAAATCGGGTATCGAAATCGTCACTGAGGCAACCCAATTGAGCAAGCGGTTCACAGGTGCAGATCTCGTTATTACAGGCGAAGGGCAGATTAATTTTCAAACAGTTTTCGGCAAAACGCCTGTTGGTGTTGCGCAGGTTGCAAAGACACACAACATCCCTGTGATTGCAATCGCCGGCAGTATTGCCGATGATTCTAATGGCGTCTACGATGCAGGAATTGACGCGATGATTGATATTGTCCCTGAACCGATGTCTCTGGAAACCGCAATTGAAAACGCAACGATACTCATCGAAACTGCAGCGGAACGCGCTGGGCGTATGGTCGCCGCCGGCATGAAAATTAAACGCAATTGAATGATTATTTATTGCGAAACCCCTTTCGACAAAAACTATAGGCAATTTTAGTATGCACATTAAGAGTTACGTTTTTTCTGTGGGAGTGGTTTCCGGTTTGATTTTCGATGCACATCAAGATGGCGAAAAACTTTAATCACGAATCACCTCTGTAGCGCACACTACCCCGTTTGAGTATTGAAAAGCCTTTAGATTTGAGGCAAGGTGTCCAAGCAGATGCCCTGCTTTTTTTGTAATCACGCGCGGCTATGCCCTATGCACTAAACCCAACGTAGGGAACGCAGATCTGCATTCCCTACCCAAGTCTAGCACCAAACGGCTGGAGACCCTCCCCTGAAGATTCGATACGAATTAAAAAAGCGAAGGATTTATCTCTATTCAGCAACGAAAAATCGCAGGGGTGAAGATAAGGTGCGAATCGCTATCAGTGCAATTGGACTGCTGATCTTGTGTACAGGAGGTGCTGTCGCCGCATTTAATGATATCGGTGTAGGTGCACGACCGCTCGGAATGGGTGGTGCGTTCGTGGCGCTAGCTGATGATGGCAATGCGGCTAGCTACAACGCCGCCGGACTTGGCTATATTAACGCTGCCCACCTTAGTATGACAACAGCACAACGCTTCAGGGAACTCATCAATTATAACCATATCAGCGGAATAGTGCCACTTCGGTCTGTCGGTTCGCTCGGTGCAAGCATCGGTATTCTGAGCGAAGATTCGGAGGTTTATAAAGAGCAGACCATTACTGTATCCTACGGAAAGACCTTCTTACAAAAGTTCGCACTCGGTTTGAACCTGAAATCCTTTAGTACCCGTTTCGATGCAAATAACGAATCCGTCAGCGCACATCTTAAAAGCAACTCTCAGTTTTTCGCCCATACCTCCGCCGCTGACTTCTCTTTCGATCTGGGTATGATGGCAAATCCGATAGACGGCTTGACTCTTGGGTTCTCAGCAGAGAACTTATTCCCCGCCAATGTCAGTGTTTCTGAGGCAGGGGAAGATCTTATCCCACAAAACATTCGTATCGGCTTAACGTATCGCCTCGCCACAATTGCTGCCACCACCAAGCAGGAAGCACTACGGGAAGTGCTCAAGTCGGGACTCGGTCTTTTTGAAATTGGCTTTCGAGATGGAAACCGACAGATTCACGCCGGTGCCGAATTGTGGCTCAACAAAACGATCGGTGTTCGTGCAGGCTATTCACTAAAAAGCGGTGTCAATCGTGCGACCGTTATTGCACTCGGCGGTAGTGTGAAACTGCCGGTTGCTGCACTTCGCCTCCAACTGGATTACGCTTTTCAGATTGTCACAGGAGTCCTAGCGGACAACACAACCCAACGGTTCTCATTGAACCTTATGTTTGAATGAACAAGAAAAGACAACCCCATCTTCTCGCTGGATTGATTGCATTTTTTGTGGCGTGTTTCGCAGTTAGTAGCCATGCAGCGGTTACATCAATAGGCGAAATCAATGTTAAAGACGACGACCAAGGGCTTGTTCCCGCAGGCTCAACTGTGACGCTGATCGTTACCCTAAGGATCGATCGTTCGCTCGCCAAACCGGTTGATGAAGACATCCAAACAATTGAAATTATACTACCAGCAGGATTCGTCGTTGAACCATCAAACTTTAGGTCCTTTTCCCGTGACGGTCAACAAATCGGTGCCGTTCCAGAGCCCGCGGGGAATCGGTTACGCATTCGTCTAGACGAGGCAATCACAGATTTTGAGAATACTCTCAATGAAATTGTCTTCGATGGCAAAGCACCGAACCCCACGCTTGCAGAAGATACTACTGCCGAAGAGGTTACTTTTAGAGCACGTCTCAGAAACTTGGAGGATGTACCAATTGGCGGATTTATCCAACCAGGTAACACAGATGGCAAATTAAATAACGACGATTTTACCTTGCAAATCATCCCCAACGTGCCTCCCGACCCGGTCGACAGGTTCAGCGGCACAAGGGATGCCAATGGTGAAAACGATGTCACATTGATTTGGCAGAAATCCGACAACCCAGATGTGGCTGGCTATTTTATCTATCGCGACGATGCACCACGCGTTGACATCAAAATCGAAGTTGATTCCAGTCGGAATACTGAAATGTTTCTGGACGTGAATGTGGCACCGGGAATGCACAATTACGCAATTGAAGCCTACAAAACACCGCTCCTGAGATCTAAGCGTTCCGATACGGTCACCGTCGAAGTCCTGTCGGATACCGCTCCCCCTCAGCCGCCTGAAAGCCTTGCTGTCGTTGAATCTGACAATGTAATCAACGTCAGTTGGACCACTAGCCCGACCCCTGATGTCGTTAAATATAGGCTTTTCTTCAGTAGATCAGGGAAACGACTCATACCTTTAATGAACCGGGACGGCAGAAATGTGGAAATTTCTGTAGAGAGAGCCAATGCGTTTTTGGATGAACGCAGACTCGGGGTCGGCGTTTTTACCTATGCTATTGAAGCGGTAGATGAAGTGGGCAATCGCTCGGAACAAATTTCCCAAGTTCTGCGCATCCTCGGCAAACCGTTTCCGAATCCCTTCACCCCTCTCTCGAACAATCCCGATTTTAATCGCGTTGTATTTCCCGCTCGCGCTATTGAAGGCGTTGAGGGCGAGTTTAGTGTCCTCATTTTCAACATCAACGGTGTACTCATCAGGGAATTAAAGTCCCCAGATCCCAGTGCGCGTGACTTGGAATGGGACGGTAAGGATGAAATGGGCAATTTCGTTGAGAGCGGTGTCTATGTTTATCAGATTCAAGTGGGCGAAAGTTTTGATACCGGCACGGTCATTGTCGCAAAGTAGCCGGTTTATCTGATGTGGTTACTAAGCACTTGAAAAGACGATTAACGTGCATCCATTGTCTCGCACAGGGTGTGAGTAATGATGAATGGAAACGACGAAAGTCGCTTGTCACCAACCACCAAAAAAGAACGTTTATCTTGTCAGAGATTGGATGGCAGGTTGGCACACAGGTAATACAGGAGATGATTCATACATGAATTTCAAAACAACATTGATTATCCTTGTAGTATTCAGCCTACTCGGTGGCATATATTTCTTTTTTGGGCGACCATCTCCCGATGCAGAGCAGTCGGAGGCAGATCAGCAGAAGATTCGCGAGGTTTACACGCTCAATAAGGATAAAATTCGGCAGATTCATTTGTCATTTAAGGACGAATCGTATCAACCCCTGACACTGGCAAAAAACACTGACGGTATATGGCAATTGAGGGCACCCTTTACCGCTGATGCTGATCCACCAAAGATTAATGAGATGCTGCAAGATCTGTTAGAAAAGAAGGTCAAGCAGAAGCTCGAAGCAGAAGATTTGGCGCAATACGGACTACAGCCACCCAATATCCGAATCGAATTGTGGACAGAGGGAGAAACTCCAGCCAAAACCTTTCTCATCGGTGATAGGACCGTCAATTATTCTGTTTATGCAAAGGAGCAATCTGAATCCCACATCTTTCTGATCGAATCGAGTGCGCTCGATGATTTTACAAAATCACCTTCAGATTTTCGTAATCGGAACGTTTTCAAGTTTTCACCGACTGAAATTGGGACACTCCGTCTTCAAGTTGCTGGGCAACCCGAGATTCGTTGTGAGAAACAGATCGCTTCAAATACTGGGGCAACCGGGCAGCTGGGTGCGTGGCAAATGATTCAACCGGTTAAGGCAAAAGCCGATGCCAGAGCGATTGAAGAGATCGTGTCCGCACTCGGCAGCTTGAGGGTGGTAGTCTTTGAGGCGGATGGTGAATACGATCCTGCCAACTACGGGCTTGCTCAACCGAAAATTATTGTCGCGCTTCACTCCTCGGCTGATGGCGAAATACAAGAATTACAAATCGGCAGCGATGCGGGGGCACCCGGACGAATTTACATAGCAAGTTCGGAACACCATGCCGTTTATGCGGTCAACAAAGAGATCTACACGAAATTGAACCGAACCGTTTTCGATCTCCGCGATAAGCGGGTTATCGACTTCCAACGCACAGCCACCCATCGGTTTACGATCCGTCAAGAAGATAGCCAGATAGTGTGTCAAAAAGATGTGGACGGTGAATGGGAACTTACGGCACCGGTTGCGTTAAAAGCCGATGAAGAGGCAGTTGATGACCTCCTATTTGGCGTGGATGCGCTGAGGGTTGTTACATTCGTTGATGATCAACCGAAGAATCTTCAGCCTTACGGTTTGGATTCGCCTTCGATTAAGGTTTCGTTCATGGTGCCCAACACTGAACCTGCTGTCCTGCTTGTGGGGAAAATGAGAGGCGATAATATTTATGTTAAAGCCCAAAACTCCGAGCCCGTCTTTCTGGTCAAGGGAGCACTCCTCGACCTTGTTGGGATGGGAGTTGCAGGACTCCGAAACAAACAGATCCTCGATTTTGACAGCGACGATGCCACTAAAATTGTTTTGAAGCACGGCGATGTCAACCTGACCTGTCAAAAACAGGGAACAAATTGGCGACTCACGCATCCAGTACAGGAACAAGCAAAAAATGGAGCGATTCGCAGCATCCTCCAGCAAGTAAACCAGTTGACGGTTGAAGCGTTTTTAGCGGTGTCGCTGTCCATAACAACAACAGGATTTGACACACCGGAAATTCGACTTGTCGTCACGCTGAAAGATCGAACAGAGCATCTGCTGGAAATTGGGAAACTCGCTGATGATCGGCACCATTACGGACGCTTGCAGAACGCACTGGGTACGGTTTTTCTCCTCAAGAAAGAAATCGCTGAAAATCTCAAAAAGACAGTGGACGATCTGCGGGCAACGCCGGACGCAAATTGACGGTAATACTGTTGACTCTCTCAATTTTGTAGGGTATCATATTAATTGTTTTTTTAACTACTATGTTCGTAAGGAGATAAATCATGGCTGAGAATGTTTTAGAAGTCACCGATGACAACTTTGAAGAAACTGTTTTGAATTCCGATACGCCAATTGTTGTCGATTTTTGGGCAGAATGGTGCGGTCCGTGCAAAATGATTGCCCCATCGCTTGAACAACTTGCTGATGAATATGCTGGCACGTTCAAAGTGGGTAAGCTGAATGTGGATGACAATCGCGAGACTGCAATGAAATATGGCATTCGTAGTATCCCAACGCTCCTAGTCATTAAGGAAGGCGATGTCGCTGAACAGATTGTCGGTGCACATCCTAAAAATACGCTCAAAGACAAAATCCTCTCTGCATTATAAGTGTGCCGCGTAATACCATTGTGTTCGTAAGGAGATAACCCATGGCTGGGAATGTGTTAGAAATTACCGATGACAACTTTGAAGAAACTGTTTTGAATTCCGATACGCCAATTGTTGTCGATTTTTGGGCGAAATGGTGCCCCCCGTGCAAATTGATAGCTCCATCGCTTGAACAACTTGCTGATGAATATGTTGGTACACTCAAGGTGGGTAAGTTGAATGTGGATGACAACCGTGAGACTGCAATGAAATATGGCATTCGTGGCATCCCAACGCTCCTAGTCATTAAGGAAGGTGATGTTACCGAGCAAACCGTCGGTGCACATCCCAAAGATGCGCTCAAAGACAAAATCCTCTCCGCACTATAAGCGCGCCGCGTAATACCATGCTCTGGAAAACGCTCTATAACACCCTTGTAATTCCCGCACTAACCGCTGGGTTTTACATCGCCGCCCGTTTTAGTCCCAAGATTCGCGAAGGACTCGCTGGGCGGCGAAGCGTTTTCGACTCAATCGAAGAGCAATTGAGTTCAGCGCGAGAGCTGAACCAAACAGCGTGGTTTCATTTCACCTCTGTCGGTGAATTTGAACAAGCCAAGCCACTCATCGAAGCACTCAAAGATAGAGTGCGAATCATCCTAACTTACTTTTCCCCCTCCGTCCACCCCAATGTTGCTCGCTATCCCCACCATGACGCCGCTATCTATCTTCCGTTGGACACATCTCGAAACGCAGAACATCTCTTTCAAATTATCAAGCCGTCTCTGCTCGTTTTCTCCAAGTTTGACATTTGGCCCAACCTAGTTTGGCACGCCGCTAAACACAGCGTTCCTGTCGCTCTCATCGCGGGAACACTGCACCCTAAGTCCAAACGATTAGCTTCCTTTGCACGTCCCTTTTTCAGAAATATCCATCAACACATCTCGGTGCATTGTGTGATTTCGGAGGACGATGCACAACGATTTCGCCGGATCTGTCCACCGTCCGCACAGATCGAGGTGACAGGAGATACCCGCTTTGATCGCGTCTACCAACGTGCAGTCGCTGTCAATGGGGATGGTGAGTTCTTTCCGGGGCAATTGACCTTGCAACGCCCAATTCTGATCGCAGGAAGCACTTACTTAGAGGATGAGCGTGTAGTGCTTGAAGCCTATCACCGCTTACGCGAGAACGCATTACACAACCTCGACCGCAGTAACCTACCGCATTTAATCCTCGTCCCTCACGAACCAACGGCGGAACGGATTGACGAGATTCAATCGCAGCTTGACCATCTGGGGCTTTCACGGGTCTGTTTTTCAGAACTAGAGGAAGGTGTTGATCTGAGTCAAATTGATGTCGTTGTGATTGACGCCGTCGGTTTGCTAGCACAACTGTATCGGTTGGGAGATGTCGCTTTCGTCGGCGGGAGTTTCCACGGGAGCGTTCACAACGTGATGGAGCCAGCAGCGATGGCAAAACCGATTCTATTCGGTCCCACAATTCATAACGCCTACGAGGCAGGTATCCTGAAAGCACGCGGGGCGGCACAGTTGGTTAATAATGCTCAGGAAATGGCAGAAGTGCTTACGTTGCTGCTCTCCGACGCGGCGAAACGGATCCGAATGGGACAAATCGGAAAACAGGTTATCGAGGAGAATTTGGGGGCATCGGAGCGAACATTGGCTCAGATAAGGGCTTATCTGACAACATAACCGGCATTTCATCCGGTACGTTATTCGTTATTTTCTATTGTCGTCCTATATCGAATCGTTAGAACAGGCCGGAGGCTCTCGTCGGGATGCTCTTTGGAGGAGAAACGAACCGAGGCTGTACCATCCCGCAGCGCAAATAAGTAACCGTAGCTGTAATCGGGGTTGGTAAGCCAAAAACGGGCGGCTTCCGTTACCGGAGTTCCCTTCCAAACATATCGCGTTTCAGCTGCTCCGATTTCTGTCAATCCATCAATTCGATGCGCTACATCCTCCGAACCGTTGTAATCGCTCGCGTCCTCGCCGTTGACCCCTTCCAACATCGCTTGCGCCGGTGGTTTATTCCAAGGGAAATTTTGGTGCATCGCACTGTTATAGGTGAGCTCGTTTTCTTGTGCAGGCGCGAATTTTTGCACGCCCTCATGCCAAGGAAGCAGCACACGCCGCACAATAATCTGTTGGGGTGTATCATTTTCGACAGACTCCGCATAGAGACTGATTGATGCCTCCAAGATATTAGCCTCCCCTATGATGCCAATTTCCTCAAACGCCTCCATGATGTCAAAAGAGACAAAGAAAACACCGCCGATAGGTGTGCACAGGAGAAATTCTTCCCCGCCAGCGTTGTAGTTTCTCTCCTGCTTTTGCGGATGGACAATCAAAGTTGTGTCCCGCAAGGCCCCTGAAAATGTTACCTCTTGACCTTCACCGAAGGTTATCTCCAGCGTTTCCGGTAGGGTGATAGGCACCTCTTCCTTTGCGTCAATTACCCCTTCAATTCTCAGAGTATATCTTTTGTCGATTTCGAGTGGACTGGTGTACAGGTGTACAATATTCATTCGTGAATCGAGCGTTGCCCATTCGATCTCAATCCTTGGCTCAATTCGGTAATTTGACACATTCTCTGCTGATTTTGGGTCTAACGCTTGGTCAAATCGCAACTGAATGGCAGTTTGCGACAGTGGGGTTGCAGAGGTAAGACGTGGTGTGTTTGCCAGAGTCACCGAGATCTCACGCCCCAAGATACAACTCGAAAAGAGAATAAAAACAGTTGTTAGCAATCGCTGCCGATTTGACATTTTGCTCTCAGTTCTCACACACGCCCGGGCCAGGATCTGCCGCACACCTGCTTGAAAGGAGGCATCTTCGGCGCATCGGCGACCGATTCATCTTTGCGGGAGGCTGCACGCATGTAGTGCACGGCGTAGCCGCGACGACGTGTGTTGGAGTTGTTCGCCCCGCTTTGATGCAGCGTGAGGCTATGGTGAAAGCTGATGCTGCCGGGGCTCAGCGGCACAGGGACAATCGGCCATTCGTCGCTTCCTAAGTCTTCCAGAAACGGTGCTAACTGCTCGCCACGCATCATGCCCCAGCGGTGTGTTCCGGGCACGAAATTCAGGCAGCCGTTGTCCGTCGTTGCATGGTCAATGGCTGTCCATGCGCTAACCAAATCTTTCGGGAAAATGTCGCGCCACGAGGCGGAATCTTGGTGCCAACGTTGCGCGGTGCCGACTCCCTCCGGTGCTTTCATGAAGAGTTGATCGCCGTACATCTTGATGTCATCAGTACCCAGCAGCCCCGCCATGATATTCACGATTTTGGGGTTACAGACATGCGCCCACATCACCTGGTCGTATACAGCTATGTTGTATAGTTTGCGGACTGATAGGACCTGATTCTTGACAGGTTTTGAGTCGTCACGGAAAACCGCTTCGAGTTGAATGCTGGTATCCGGGATGTTCTCCGCCTTCCCCGCCGCTATCAAGTCGGTGTGGGTAGCGAGGGTTTCTACCTCTTCCGCTGACAGGACATCTTCGACCACAAGGAAACCGTTGAGCTTGAACTGTGTGATCTGGTCCTCAGTTAAACTGAAGTCTACCGGTTTATCGGAGCCACGTGACGCTGATTTGGTCATGGACAACCCCTCCGTTACTTCTACCTATTTTAGACTCGGTTAGGTTAAATTTGACATATACAACAATCATGTAAGGAAAGACGCTTTACCAGTTACATTTTACGTTTCACTAATGCGCTATTCCCAATTGATGCATCCGCCGGTGAATCGCTGTACGCGCTTCGACGAAGGGACGTTCGAGGTAGGTGAGATGGTTGTCCTCACCGTGATGGTGAGTCGCCGTGCCGGGCTCATGTCGGGCAGCCGTTTGACGGATGTAGGTCAGGTTGCCGTCTATGAGTGTAAGCATATACTGTGCAGCATCCTTATCGAACATCCACCATTCTCCACCGCAGGCAACATAAATCGGCGAGGTGTGTGCAAATATCCCTCTGCCCCAACCGTCGTGGTGCGGGATGCTAGTATAGTTGGGAGCACCACATCGGGCAGCAATCCAGGTGTGCCCATCCACTTTTACTTGTGCTTTCAACTCTAGCCGCCGTGTGCCTTTGCTGTCTTCTGTCGAAGCAACTACACGACCAGCTTGAACGATTTCGAGCGTGTGAATCGGGAAGATACTCTCTGCCCACGCTTCAACCTCCACCGTGCCAGCCCCTGACAACTGCATTGTATCACCGATATTATGTCCATCCGCGGTGAGGTGAATGATGGGACCACCACTGTGAAATGTTCGTCCCTGCGACACACTTTTGCACCAATTGTCGTAGGTGAATTCTTGGTCAGGCATATAGGCGTAGGTGCGATAAATGCCTACGGGGACATCGCTACTCATCTTATCCGTTCCGCCAACCAGCGGCAAGCGATAACCACAATTGAGGTAGCGGTAGTATTCCAGGTGGTTGAACGGTGCGTGACGCAACATCTCCACGCCATCCACGCGACCGGTGGCAATCAGTGCCGCAGGTTCGCCATTCGGGTTCGGGAGATGTGGGATAATGACCGAGCCTCCTTGTGCGTGGCACTGATCCGCCCAATCACTCATCGTGATTTCCAGTGTTCCGCCGAGCTCAGATTCACCGGGACCATCGCTGCACCACGGCATCACAGGCTCCTTGAGACCCCAGAGGATGAGGTGACCCAGAAAATGCTGCCGGTTTTCCTGACCGACATAAACGATGTTATTCCCATCTTGTGAGAGACTTGGCCTGCCCGTGAAATCCTCCGTGTTGGTAAAGAGGTTACCCCACTGTGACGGGAGCAGGTTCACGATGTTAAGATCTTCGCCCTGCGACTCTGTGTGACTTCCCTGTGTAGAAAGGAAGTGAACGTGTGAATCGCCGCTATACCAGCCCTCCGCGTTCATGTGAACCCATCGTTTGAGGCGCAAAGTCAGTTCGCGTTGTCCCTGTTCTATGTTTACCCGTGTCCGTACCGGCTCATACTCAAATCCGCGTGCGATATCCACGATGACCTCACCGCGCGGTAACCATCCCTGACAACGACCATCAATGTATGCGTAGGTAATTTGTCCGAGTCGGAGATCCCCACCGACGTCAACATGCCAACTACCGAGGTTAGAATTGACCTGATTGTGATGTCCGTATGGCTGATAGGGAATACCTTCCGGCGAACGGAAGTGGACACGGCAGGGGACGGGCTTGCCTGTATCGTCATCAAGGACATTGACGTGAACCCAATTCCGTCCACGGTCTAAGAGTTCCACACGCATTCGTGGGGTTTCGATCACTTTCTTCTCTTCGACATCGCCCCACCGAACCTCATCCACCTTTTCCTCACCCTGTTTTACCGTCACTGTTGCTGACGGAAGGGCAGCGACTTCGACATAAGCTGGACTCGACTTGGGATTCTGCGGTTCTCCCCAACCGGCGAAATCATCGTTGACAAAATCATCAGCTGATGCCTCGGGCAATGGATGAATATAGGTCGCTATCCCCCGGTCGACCTCTACGTCAAGGTCAAACGGTTTTTCTGCGTCTTCAGGATTGGTCAGAGTCAGGCGCGCTTCACGCTTTCCTTGTCGAACAAAAGGGTGCTCATCGAGGTGCGAGAGTGTCACACCAGCGATGATAAAACGGGGACCACTGGGAATAATCTCCAGCGATTCGACCTCACGATCTGGATGCGGATTCTCCCAAGCCCACAGATAGTAGCCGCGTGCCGTGCCACGCGATACTTCGGTTTGACGTCTGCCCATCTCCTCCCATTTCCCTTCATAGCGGGGCATCAGTTGATCGTTCTGGTCGGGGAGTGCGTGGAATGGCGATCCGCCACCGGAGAGATCCGCAATTTCAAATCGCTCGCGGATGGGAATACGGATTTCGGCACCTTCTGCTAGACGGAACACATAATCTGCGACAGGTTTCCCTAGCGCCCCGCCCTCCATTAGGTCTGACTCTAGCAAACGGTGTGCGATGATAATACGGCGTGCAGATTGGTTGATGGGAATCGTCACGCTTCCCGAAGCATCATTGAGTGCAATGAAGCATTTTGAACCGTCCGCGTTTACCAAAAATGGAAGACCACGGAAGGCTTGTTTGCCTATGGGGGCATCCGCATTTACGCCTAAAACTTCGAGCCCTGCGTTGCATAACGTTGACAAGTCGAGCGGTTGATAGTCTGCCATGAGCGGTGGCTCCTTTCTATTACAAACTTCGATGATGGGGATTGAGGGAGTGGTGAGTCAAATCTGATTGGTCAGCCACTCCTCACGTCTGATGGTTAAATTCCCATTGAAAAGTCGGTTTCCTCACGCGTTATGATTTCAAGCAGAGCGGGCTTTCCCGCCTCTGTCTCTTTTTGGGCGCGCTGGATAGCGGGGATAATGTCCGCTGGGTTTTCGACCTTTTCGCTGTATCCGCCCAACCCTTCTGCAACCTTCACGTAATCACCAGATAGAAACTTTGTCCGGAAGCGTTCGGTTGCGACGGGCATGTGCTTCTCATAACCACCTAGTGCAGAGTTGTTGAACATAATGGTCAGGATGGGGATGCGCTCCCGTGCAGCGGTTTCAAAATCCATTCCCGCCATACCGAAGGCGGCGTCTCCCATTATATTGATGGCGAGTTTTTCCGGCGCAGCCATTTTTGCACCCATAATCAACCCGAGCCCATATCCTAACTGTGTGGACTTGCCCCAACCGATATAGCCGTGCGGGGTTATCGCTTCGTAGAAGGGGAGGACCTGATCGCGCGGATTTCCTGAATCGTGGGTGACAATCGTTTGCGTCTGATCCACCGCCTGCATCAGATCCCAGACGACGCGATACGGGTTGATGGGAGTTTCATCCGAGGTCAGTTTCGGCATCCATTCCGCCAGCCACTGTTCCTTCACGGTTTTGATTTCTTCCACGACAGCGTCACTGCTACGTCCGCTTCCGCCCAACTGCTTTTTTGCTTCGTCAATGAGTTGTCCCAAGACAATTTTCGCATCGCCGATAATCGCATAGTCAGCAGCGTAATCTTTGTTGATGTCCAATTCATCGATCGAGTTGTGGATCAATACTTTTCCATCAGGGATCGGGGTGGACATGACCGACGTTGACAGGCTGCAGCCAAGCCCAAAGACGAGATCCGCTTTGCCTAGAAAATGCTTAACCATTCCAGTGCCGGTATGTCCACTAGCGCCGAGAGACAACGGATGGTTTTCAGGGAACACACTTTTGCCAGCCATTGTCGTCATCACAGGAACACCTACCAATTCTGCAAATTCGATCAGTTCGTCTGTTCCATCGGCGTAGAGGACTCCCTGTCCTGCATGGAGGATTGGAGATTCTGCAGCAAGCAAGGCTTTCACCGATGCTGTGATATCACTGGGATTGCCAGCGGGTTTGGTCTTCTCAGGTGGTCTGTAGTCGAAACCGTTGTCGATATCTTCGCTAGCGACATCGGTCGGAATCTCAAGCATCACCGGTGCGGGATGTCCTGTCCGCAGCAAGCTAAAGGCACGGCGCATCATGGCTGGGATTCGGTCCGGGAAGTTGACTTGAGCGACCCATTTCGTGATACCGCCGTAGTTTGGAACCGCCTGGAAATGGGTGGGGATCCCGTGGGTACGGCGAGCGACCCCGCCCGGTAGCATCAGAATAGGAACAGAGTCCGAAAACGCTTGGGCAACCCCGCCGAACGCATTCTCGCTACCGGGACCGGACTGGACACATGCAACCCCCAAACGGTCGCCGTTGGAAATGCGGCTGAATCCATCTGCCATATTGATCAGGGTCCGTTCTGTTCGCGCCATAATCGGACGGATACCGACCTTTGCACAAGCGTCAATGAGGGAATTCGCTGGGAAGCAGAACAGATTCTCAACACCTTCAGTCTTCAAAATTTGTGCAACAGCATCAATAGCTTGCATATATAATCTCCTTGTTTGATCGAAATCTATTGTGAGTTTCTTTATTAAACCGACATTGTTTTGCAATTTTCCATAGTCAATAGTCTTTAGAAGGGCAACGCAAGTCTAAACCGGTATTGGGCGTTCAACGACGCATTGTAAGCCAAAGCACACTATCGCGTCAAGGTTAAATTCGTGATAATGACAGAGACTTACAACGAGAGAGGATTCAACGGATTGAGAGGGGGACAGCGAACTTTTTACTGATAGAACCAATCTATCGAAAAGATTTTCAGTTTAACCGATTCACCATAGGTTGCGGCGGAACGGGTGTAATAGGTTACGAAGGCTTCATCGTCAACGAAGGTCACCGCAGCATAGGCACTGTCGTATCCCAAATGGTTCTCGATGTCCTTAATATTTTCCCATGTCTTCCCTTCATCTTTGGAAATGGCCGCTGTCAACGGGTTTCTGTCACCTTGATGGGGGTGGTCGAGGTCGGCGTTATGGTTCCAAACGAGCAGTAGATCACCCGTGGTGGGAATCTGCTTTAACAGCGGTGGGGATGCCGGTGCGGCTAATCCCGTTGATTCGGGAGGTGCCCAACTCTCCCCACCGTCGTCGGAATGGGACTTGTAAACTGCGCCCAGACTATTCCTGATAACTGCGAGGAGAGAACCGTCTTGCAACTCCACGATGGAAGGTTCTTCGGCACCCCGTTTCGGTAGGTCCATCCTTACTTCGCTCGGTTTCCATGTGTGACCGTCGTCATCGGAGTAGTAACAGAGCCCCTGATAGTGGTCTCCTCTCCCGTGGAATGCGCCGTGATGCGCGGGGAGTAGGATCCTACCGGAATGGAGTTGAAGGATGTGGTCACAATTGGTGAAATTCATTCCCTGCAGCGAGGAGATTTGGCGAGAATCGCTCCATGTTTCGCATTCATCGTTAGAACGCTTCATATAAATTCTTAAATCGCTAACGGAATTGCGCACAGTATAGGTGAATAGAATCTCATTTGACGGGAGTCGGAGCAAGTTTGGATGTTTCACGTTCATTTTGCCAATATTATCTTGCAGAGTAAATGTGTCGCTCCAACTCCGTCCAACGTCCGTGGATATTTTCGCTGAGATGCGGCACGGCATGTTGTCCCCAAGCCGTCGGTGGCTATATGGTACATACATGACAAGTGAGGGGCTGTCCGCATAGTATTCACACCAGACGAGCACCAATCGACCATCTTTCATCGGAAAGATCAGTTGGTGATCATTCCGCGGATGTCCGGGCGTCCATGGACAGACAGTTAGTTCGTAGATTTCGTTCATCTGTGTGCCTTTAATCGGTTTTCCGCTGTGGCATTCTCAATATTATAGGGAAAAATGGATTACAAACGGCTCCCTTCAAGCGCAGAACGAAAGGCAGCGAACAGTGTCTCAACATCCTGCCGCAGTATGGAGGTATTCACCCTGAGTGTGCCCCGCCTCGAATCCGGGTCGTCCAAAGAAACAGATATTGACTGCTCTTGAAGAATTTTCACAAACTTTTCTAAATCGAGATCTCGCGACAAATCTATTGGGAAAATATTAGAGCCATTCTCAATACGTCCGACGTGGATACCCGCCAATGTGTTCAGCTTATCAAATAGCGTTGTTGCACGTTTTATGGCGATGTTGAAGCGTTCTTCAAACCCTTCTGCACCCTTTAGCGCCAGTGCCGCCGCAAAATTAGCGGACGCCAGGCCACCTCCGAACATACGACGGTCATGGTATAGTCCATCGCAGAATTCGGCAGTTCCCGCCAACACGGATCCGAAGGGCGCGCCGAAATACTTGTATAGGGATACATACACTGTATCGAACATCGAAGCATATGTCTTCGCTGAAATGCCCGTTGCTCCCGACATCATGTAGAGGCGTGCCCCATCAAGATGGGTACCAATCCCTCGCTCCCGGCAGTAATCCGTTATCGCCTGCATTTCGTTGAAGGGCACGACCTTACCCTCCTGACGGCGGACGGGGCTTTCAATCATCAGCGCACCGACCGGGGTTAGGACCCGCCCCTGCTCCGACCCCTCGACCGCCTGTCTCAATTCTTCGACTGTAAAATGGGGACGATCCTTCGCCAACGGCAGGAGGTTGATATTACTAAGACGGGAAACGCAGTCGCCACTGTCTTGATACAGATGGCTCTGTTCCTGTACAATTGCGCGGGACTTGTCTCCACAGAGCATCCGAACCGCAAGATGGTTGGCAAGGGTGCCGGTCGGCATAAAGACTGCTGCTTCCTTCCCTAACGTCTCCGCCAATTTTTCCTCAACCTGTTGAACATTGCCACCTAACGAATAACTGTCGGCTTCAAGCCCAACTTCTTCCTCAAATTCGCTTAAAGTTTGAAGCATGGAGCGAGCCGATTTGGGTTCGCCATCACCACCGAAACTAACAAGTTGATCCGGGGAAGTGTCTTCAATGGGAATGTGAGTCGTCTGTGTTGGTTGGGTAGTGTCTGTAGGAATCGTGTGCATGAAGGTGTACCTCTCGTACTGAAGGGTTATTGGGACGTAGACCTCATTTTCAGACACACAGGCATCGGCACATCAGTCACATGTCCCGTTGCGGTGAGTTTTCCTGTATCTGAGTCTATCCGGAATGTGACGATGGTGTCCGTCCCTTGGTTCTCAGCAAATAGGAAGGTTCCGGTCGGATCAATGGCGAAGTTGCGCGGTGTTTCACCCTGTGTTGACTCATGATCGACATAGGTGAGGGTGCCCGTTTCCGGATCGATGGCGAAAATTACGATGCTGTCATGACCTCGATTAGAGCCGTAGAGAAACCTCCCCGACGGAGAGACATGGACATCGGCGGTGTGACTCGTGCCATCAAAATCGTCAGGCAGCGTTGGAATCGTTTGGATTTCCGTGAGTGCTCCACTCGCTTCATCGTAAGTGAAGGCAGTCACTGTATTGCCCATTTCGTTGATGACATAGGCATATTTTCGGTTGGGATGGAAATCGAAATGGCGCGGACCGCTTCCCGGGGCGACTTCTGCCGCCGATGGATTATTCGGGACGAGTTTTCCGTTTGTCAGGTCGATTTTGTAAATCAAGATTTTATCAAGCCCCAGATCCGGTGTGAAGGCGTATTGATTGGCTGGATCAATCATTATTGAATGCGCGTGTGGTCCCTGCTGCCGTGCTGAATCGACACTTGAACCTTCGTGTTGAATGAAGTCGGTAGCTTCCCCCAACGTTCCGTCGTCCCGTATGGGAAGCATACAAACGCTTCCGCCACCGTAGTTTGCCACAAGCACAAATTTCCCTGTCGCATCAATGCTCAGATGGCATGGTCCTGTACCTACCGTCGATTGCTGATTTAGGAGGGTCAGCCCCCCAGTCCCTTCATCAATGGAAAATGCGGTGATAGCCCCGCCAGACTTTCCACCGGACTCCGAAATTTCATTTATCGCGTAGAGATACGGTTTATGGGGATGCAAATCTAGGAAGGAGGGGTTGTCAATACCTGTCGCCACACTGACGTATTCGAGAGCGCCAGAGGAGGTGTCTAGACGGTAAACGTAGATCCCTTCACTCTCCCCCTGTGTGTAAGTTCCGATATAAACGAGCATTTTTTGTAATTCTCCTGTGTTATTTTTGGTTGTGAGTCTTGGATGCTAAACTGACCTGTCGCGCAATTTTGCTGGATTACTCCTCTAACTCATACAATAGATCTAGGAGTTCCTCCTGTAATTCATCAATGGCTTCCTCATTTTCCTCGTTGAGGGCAGTTTCCAGTGCCGTGATTGATTCCTGTAGACTCATTTTTTCCTCGTCATTGTCCAACGAGGCAGCAACCTCCACCGCTCGCTCTAGAAGGCTGACTGCCCCCTCATGAGAATTGGTCGGGAGTACATCCCAAACAACTTCCACATCTCCGACTCTTTCTGCCGCCTCGGCTTTCTGATCTTCGGTGAAACGGTCCGGAGTAGCTGTTACTGTGATCTCCTGCTCTTTTTCCGTTTGCTTGTCCTGTGCGGAAATACACACAATCCCATTCACATCATAATCGAAGTTCACAACGATCTCCGGCTGGCCACGCTTTGTCTTCTTGATGCCCTCCATGCGAAATTCTCCGAGTAGTGTATTGTGTGAGGCGATCGGTTCCTCTCCTTGATACACCTTGGTCTCTACAATCTCCTGATCCGGCGAGAGTGTGGTGTAAACCTCCGACTTTGATACAGGAATGGGTGTATTACGCCGAATTATCACGCTGTATCGATCGGGAATCGGTCTTCCCATTTGCCATTCGGCGGTCTCAATCCCAAGTGAATGTGGCGTAACATCGACCAATACAGCGTCAATTGGCTCTCCGGCGATGAGCCCTGCTTGCGCGCCAGCACCCATCGCGACACATAGATCCGGATCAATCTCCAAATGTGGCTGTACTTGCATAACGTCTTCGATCATGTTTGAAACGAGTGGGATCCGAGTGGAACCCCCTACCAAAAGTACCTTGTTAATTTCATCGACGGAGAGTGACGCATCTTCCAATGCCTGTTGGATACATTCAATCGTTGACTCTAGCATGCTATTGATGAGTTCCTCAAAACGGGAACGATCAAGTTCCATTTCGAGATGAAGCGGTTTACTCCCCTTGGTTGCGATAAACTCCTCTCGAATTTGTGCAAATGGTGCATCAGAAAGCTCGATTTTAGCGCGTTCAGCGGCACGTGTAAGTCGTGCGAGTGCTCGCTGGTCTTCCCGCAAATCGACTTCGTGCTGCTGCCAAAAATCTTCAGCGATATACTTAACCAGTGCCGCATCAAAATCATCCCCCCCAAGTTTTGTATCTCCACGACTAGCGCGGACTTCCACGACACCGGAGTTAATCTCGATTACGGAAATGTCAAAGGTGCCGCCGCCAAGGTCGTATACTATGAGGAACTGATCTTCCTCGCGGTCTAACCCGTAAGCAAGCGCAGCAGCCGTCGGTTCATTGATAATACGAACGACCTCAAGACCAGCAATTTCGCCGGCATCCTTGGTTGCCTGACGTTGCTTATCAGTGAAGTAAGCAGGCACCGTGATTACCGCTTGTTCGATGGACTCCCCCAGGAATTCTTCAGCCATAGATTTGAGGCGTTTCAAGATAAAGGCGGAAATCTCTTGAGGTGTATAGCTTTGTTCGCCCAAACTCACCCGTTCATCGCTGCCCATCTTGCGCTTAATTGATTTGATGGTATGTTCCGGTGCAACGACATACTGATTGTGTGCCGGCTCACCAACTAGCATCTCCCCGGTGGGGGAGAGTCCCACAAACGACGGGACGATTGTTTCCCCGGCAGCATCCGAGATGATAACAGGACGCTCCTCCCGAATAATTGCTACTTCAGAATTGGTTGTTCCTAAATCAATGCCCACAATTGGTTTCATTCTATATTGTCCCTCTTTCTTGCCACAACGACTTCAGCGTACCTTAGCACATCTTCGCCATACAAATAGCCTCGTCGTTGCTCTGCGACAACAATGTTTTCGGCGACCTCATTCGTATAGGTGACGTCCAAAGCATGGTGCAAATGCGGCGCGAATGGTTGTCCAACACTTTCGATTGGAACGACATCCCATTTCTCCAGAATGTGCAACAGTCGTTCATGTACCATGCGGAATCCATCAGCCCACGCATCATTATTACTGTTGAGTCGCGCCATATCCTCTAGTCTATCCACCACAAGCAACAACTCCTGCAACGTCTCCTTCTGCGGTCCTGTTGAGAGCGGTGCGCCTGCTTGCAACATCTGTTTAATTTCTTTACGATCTGATTCTGCGAGGGTATTTGCACGCAACTGGATGCGTCCAAGTTTCTGCATCGCTTCCTTTAAGTCGGCAATTGCATCTTGAAGGGGATCTGGCTGGAGTATGTTGTCAATCTCAGGGGGAGATTCCACGGTGTCAGGCGGTGGGGTGTGCGTAATTTCTATATACTGAGAGAATTTGTGCAACCGTTCAAAGAACTTCATTAAAATCACTCGTGAAATCTGTACGTTCTAGATCGGTAAGGGTTTGCTTCACCCACGTCAAGAAAACATTGCCATCTAATTGAATTGGAGGCAATTCAGCGGCTTCCGAGACAGGGTCGCTTGATGGCGTCGTAAAACTAAACACTTCAGCCTCCAAGCGATGAGACGGATCTTTCAGCAGATCATACGCTTCCCGGATCTGTTTGAATCGCTCTGCATGTTTCTCCGGAGTGAACTGCCGCACCATCTGAAAGTATGCTTTCTTGACATCTGCATCGGATGCGGCTTCATCCACGCCCAATACATCAAAAGGGTTTATCATCGGATTCTTTGTATTCACCAAAAAGACCTCCAAATGTTTCTTTTATTGAGAGTGCCATTTCCATAGATGCGATTGATTCTAGAGCATCAAATGCTCCAATTTTAGTAGCCAGTTGCCGTGCCTTCTTCGCAGTCTTCCGAAACAGGTTAAAATTTTCCATAAACATGGCAATTATGAGACGGTGCATCATGAGCGGTAGCGAATCCGGATACGCCTTCAGACCACGATCTACCATCGTTTGTGCGAGGTCTAGCTGATCTTCCTCTATTAATTCTTTGATAATTTTGTCAAACACTTCCGAGTCGTCCAGCTGGCTAGCAATCAGCTTATCTAAATAGTGATTCGCCTTGTGTATATCATACGGCATATATGCTGTCCCTATCGTCAACAAGACCTCTGGATCTGTAACATCTATATCGCTAGCTTCCTTGAAATGCACTTCTGCGCGTTCAAAATATTCCGCCGACATGTAGACTTTGCCAACCTGTGTGTGCGCGAGGGCTTTATTTTCCTCTAGCTCAATGCGTTGAGCCAGTACCCTCTCTGCATCCTTTATCTTGTCCTGCTCAAGGTATGCTCTACCCAGCAGAATATAAAAGGACGCATAGGTCGCCTCCACTTGTATGAAACTTTCCAAGAGACGCACGGCCTGACGATGCTGGCCCTCTTTTAAGAGGCCCCTGACATGGTCGCACCCGAGCGTGTGTAACAGTTCAAGGGTATTTTGATGTTTCGGATCGAGTTTGAGGATATTGAGGCTGCTGTGGAGTGCTTTGTCAAAATCTCCAACATCAAGGTGGGTGGTCACTTCAAATTCCAGGATGCGAATGTCATCCGGATACCGATGTCGCAGCTGTCTGAGTTGGCGGAAGACCGCGTTGAAATTTCCCTGATTTAGCAAGAGTTCAACAAGTCTCAATCGGATTTCTATATCTTCCGGCGCGTGCTTTGAAGCCCGCTGATAGGCAGTTTCTGCAGTATATATATCATCCAGATTCCATGCGATTTCACCAATACGCCGATAAACCAGTGCCAGTTTGCGTTTCATTGTCTTAGGGTCTGGTGCCGTCCGCTGTTGTTTTTCCCACACTCCCGCAAGTTGTTCCCAAGTTTCCATTGCGTCCTCATAACGTTCAACTCGATCACACGCGATTGCATAGTTCTGAAGCAGCGCAGGGTGTTGGCTGCCTTGATTGATTAAACGCCGCCATGAGCGCATCGCCTGAGTGAAGTTCCCTTCTGAAACTTGGCGGTAACCCTCATCAAGCACCGCTAGCACTACATTGTCTGCTGCCTCATCCTGCGGGTCGAGCCGCGCCACCTTATTCCAGAGTTGCTTCGCCTTCCGCGGTTCACCGACCTCTGTATACTTCATTGCCTGTCTTTTGTATATACCAAGAAGGGTTTGCTTGCATACATCCTCAAGAATTGGTTCTTTCATGGCAGTTTCTAGGTGTTTAATCGCACTTGGAAATTTACCTTCTTGGGCATAGATCAAGCCAAGATAGTACGGAGCCACATATTCAGAAACGACACACCGATTGAAGGCATTCTTGGCTGCCGCATAGTTTCCCATCATCGCACAAGTGTATCCTTCAAATAAGCCATGAATTTTTCCGAAGGAATGCGTTTCTAACATTTCATGGGCTTCTGCGTACTGTTCTTGCTGCAACAATTGTAAAATTTGAGCAAGGGGTTCTTGTGTCTCCTGCCCCGATTCAACACGCGCAAAATCCAGATGTTTCTGAAATCGTTGATTGCCAGGGTCCAATTTCAGCCCCTGTTCATAGGCGAGGATAGCTTTTTCGTGTTGCTTCCTTCGATGATAAGCCAGGCCCAGATGATAGTGGTAAATCGCCACATCGGGTGCAAGTTGGATTGCCTGATGCAGTTCCGAGATGATTCCCATGAGTTGGCGTTCGCGGTCCAAGGAGAGCGCGTAACGAAAATGCACCTCCCCTAGCTTTCTAGCGAGGCCAGGTGCAGCATTTGCTTTCAGCACTACTCGCCACGCCTTCACTGCAGCGACATAGTCCCCCTCCTGAAAATAGATGTGCCCCTTCTGATAATGATTGCCCCGTTTTCCGTGTACGCGACGCTTCTTCTTTCTTTTGCGCTTTGCCATGTGAGCTATCCTTTTCTTCCAAAGTTATGGGGCTAAGACCTATCCAGACGCTTTCAAGCCTATTATAATGCTATCAGTGTTTCTTGTCAAGATTCATTTTTGTTGGCTCTGCCAAAATTCCTCAATCGATCCGATTACGGTAAATCTCCTGAACCAGTTCCATTGTTTTGACTGCATCTGCAAAACAGGTATCCGGCTGTCGATCTTCCTGAATGCAATCCACGAAATGACGATTTTCGCCGTAGAATCCATAAGCCTTGTGATTGGCATCCGTTCCAGCTGCCTCAACAGTTGTGATTTCTTTGATACCTTCACTGCTGTGAATAACGGCACTGCCCCCCACGTCCGGATTAACATACGCGGAAATACCGGAAACGTGCATCTCAAAAATATGGATTCGTCCACCAACCGCCCAGTTGGTGCAAAGATATCCCGACGCGCCACTGTCAAATTTCACAATGGCGTTGAAACTGTTCTCCCGATCCGAGCTGAAACTGTTAATATCGCTCGCCACCGCCTTGACTGCCCCATCCCCCATCCAACGGAGCGCGTCAACGGCATGGATAGCATCACAGGTCAACACATCAATGATGCCATCGTAATATAGTGCGTCCGGGGTGTTTTTGTGGAATGTAGACATACATTGGATGATAGGTCCTTTTTCTTCGACGATTGCCTTGACTTGACGCATAAGCGGAATAAACCGTCGATTGAATCCAACCATGGTCTTGCAGTTATGTCGCTCGGCAGCCAGTGCCATCTCTTGGACCTGATGGAGCGTTAAGCCGGGAGGTTTTTCGATAAAAACGTGGTGCCCCTGCGATAGACAATGAACGACGGGAGCAAATAGATGCTGCGGCGGCATCAAGACGTACACAGCATCCGGGCTTGTTGCTTCTAGCATCTGTTTGTAGTCCGTGAAGGTCTTTTCGATCTGAAACCGCTCGGCCGTCGCACCCAACTTTGATGGGACTAAATCGCACAAGCCTACTAGTTCCACATCGTCAAACGCTGCGAGGGAGGGGTAGTGCACCCCATTTGCCATCCCACCACCACCGATGAGGGCGATCTTGATTTTATTCATAATTTCTCCTGAATTGATACTGATTTCAACTCTGCCATACACATAGTGCTCCTCTGGAGCGCGGGGATTGGACATATTGCTGTTCTACACACATAGTGCTCCTCTGGAGCGAAAGGCAGCAGTTGACGGACGGGGAAACCCTGCCCCCAACAAGAAAACCGATGGATTTTCAACACCTAGCAACTCGAGTTATCGGTTGTCCGCTATGGCAATTTCTCGACCATCTGCATCAGTGCCTTCATGTATCCTAGCGCGAATGTTACGCCCTGACGGCGATGGTCACTATCGCCCGCCACACGAGGCGCGTGATCAGGGATGATGACTCCATCGAATCCCACCTCTTTGTAGGCGCGCATGGCTTCAAACATATCAACATCCCCCTCATCGATGAACACTTCATCGAACTTTGGGAACTGTCCTTGAACGTTGCGGAAGTGGACGTAAAAAATTTTGCCCTGCCCACCGAAGTAGCGGATGGCGTCCACTGCCCGGTCAGGTCCCATCTCCGCGACTGTCCCTTGGCAAAATTCTAGCCCATTGCTTGGACTTGGCACCGTTTCAATCAACCGCTTCATTCCCTCATGGCTCGTCAGGAGTCGTCCCGTCCCGCGCAACTCTTTTGCCGGTGGATCATCCTGATGCGCTGCCAGTTTAACGCCGGCAGATTCGGCGACTGGTATGACTCGCTCCAGAAAGTAAGCCAATCGCTCCCACATTTCCTCAACGCTCACTCGTCCTGTCTCTACAACTGGTGCATCTTTCACCAAGTTGTAATCGAAGCTTTTGAGTCCGGCATCGCCGCGTCCACCACCACTATCGTAAGCACGCCAATGTCCCCACACTCCGGCAATACTGAAATAGTAACCAAGGATTGGGATACCTGCTTTGCCCATATTCTCAATCGTTTCACAAACCTTTTTGATCTGTTCATCGCGCCCGGGCGCGCCGTGGAGCACCTTGTCCCAGTGATCTTGCGGTAGATTTTCGATACCGGCGACCTCCAGTCCGTGTGATTCAATAAATTTTCGGACTCTCAGTAATTCGATGAACTCTAGGACTCCCTGTTCCCCAAAGCGAGGACCGTGTATGATGACATGGGTAACGCCGAGCTGTTTGGCGTACTGGAGGTTCTCCTCTGTCAGGGCAGCCTGACTGAAACCGATCCCGAGTTTCATGGTTACATTCTCCTCATTTTCAGTTCAAAGATAACGGCTTTATCACAGTTCAGACAAGGTATTCGCCCGGTTCTCGCGTCGCTTCGTATATGGCATTTGGATCTCGGTTTTTAATGACTTCAGGCAGGTCGGCGGTCCAATAGTCCGGTGTCGTCGGTGGCCGATTGTGCCAACCGAGCAACAGCGTGCGCCGTTGGTTGCTCTGATTTCCCCGCGCAGCGTGGAGCACGCGTCCTTCCGCAATGACGAGAGATCCCGCTTTCACTGGCAGGTCAATCGCGTCGGGATGGTCACAGAACATATCCGGATTGTCCTCATCTACATTGTAGCCGCCCTGTGCGTGGGCTTGTACCAATCGCTCGTGCAGAGGGATACGCTTCAGGTGCGTGCCGGGGATGATCCGGAAACACCCATTTTCCAGACTAGTATCAATCAGGTAGTAGGAGAGAAATAGATACTGGGGCCAAGGGGCAGTGCTGATTGGGTCGTTCCAACCCATCCAATCTTGATGCCAGTAAAGGGGCGGTCCTCCCGGCGGTTTGCTTAGAATGATGAATCCGCCGCTCGACTTGAAATCACCCAAACCCAACTCCTCCAAGGCGTCGCGCGTCGGCTCCCAGTGGATGAGCCGATCAATTACCGACTCATCGGTACCTTTCACATGAAGGTCTGAGCCTTGATACTTCCAATGTGGTGGATGTTCCACAGCGTCCAGCATCCGATCTGACGCTCGCCGTAGTTCTTCGAGAAAGTCTGGGGTCAAGACGTTATCAACGACACAATATCCATCTTTAATCAACTGATTCCGTTTTTCAAGTGCTACATCGGGTGTCATGATTTTAATGCCTCCTGTTGATGTCCTATATTGCGTGCTACATTGTCAACGTGAGCGATTATGTGTATATCATCTTGAGTACAAGGCACCTTTTTCCCGGCTCTGAACCTTGCCAGACTTCACTTCGCTCACAACTTCAGCTAGATCGCGCAGGTAGTCATCGGCGATGGCTGCGTGTGACATGTCTAAGAATAGATGGATAGCTGGCGGATCTAGCAGGCGACTGCTTAACCAGCCACGTTCTGCCATACCCTCATCAACCGCGAAGATGTCGAAGACGTTGGAGCCGAAAGCGATAAGGTATGCCTGTGGCTCGCCCCAGATCTCCAGTCCGTTAATCTCCCGGATGCCTTCAAGGAATCGCTCTCTAGTCTCAAGAATTTTGCCCACACGCTCAAGATAACCCTCCTCGCCGAGGTAGTTCAGTACCGCCCAAGCAGATGCCAGTCCACCACCGGAACGTGACCCCATTAGGTTCTGCGTGGAATACGCGCCGGCGGGCCAGGCATCAAACGTATATCGCTGGTAGGTTTCCAAGCTAGCATCGCGTAATAGCATGGTAGACACGCCTTTGTTGGCATAGCCCAGCTTGTGCACATCCACCGAGATCGACGTAACGCCAGGAACCGCAAAATCGTAATCGGGGATAGAGTAGCCCAACTTACGTGCAAAAGGGAAGATGAAGCCGCCGTGGCAAGCATCCACATGCAGCCACAGACCGTGTTTCTCAGCTAGGGCAGCAATTTCGGGGATAGGGTCGGTAACACCAAAAGGATAGGCAGGGGCAGAGGCTGCGAGCATGATAGTATTTTCGTTGATAGCGCGTTCAATGGCTCCGACATCCGCACGAAAATCAGGACTCTGGGTCAAACGCACTGCTTTGATACGCATCAGATGCGCCGTTTTATCGAAGGCCGGGTGTGCTGCGTGGGGAACCACGATTTCGGGAGCTGTTGCCCCCGGACGGTGGTCGTGGGCCCATGCGTACGCGGTCTTCACTGCCATAATCAAGCTCTCGGTGCCGCCGGTAGTAGTGCTGCCATTTGCACCCATTGGAGCGTTCATCATTTCTAGTAGGACACCGACAATATCGGTCTCGTAGCGGACAAGGCTGGGAAAGATCTTGGTAGCGTAGAGCGCGTTATAATTGATGTACATCTGATACGCTTCGTTCGCCACCCCGACGACATCGTCGCCACCAAAGTAGCTTCCCCCGATGAACATGCGTTCGCTATGCCAAGGCAGGTCGTCCTTCTGTGCCGCTTCCATCTCGGCTTTGACTTTTTCCCAATTGTGTCCCTGGGCTGGTAGCTGATTGTAGGACATGTTTTTGTCCTCTGAATATCCACGCTTTTTCACGCTATGTTCCGGTAGAAGACGAGTTTTTGGCGAAACTCGGTTTCTGGCACGTGGCAGATTAAGGTCGTAATCGAGTTAAAAGTAACTAGGTTAGGACTTACACACTTCAGATTGTGGTTGCCCGATTCATCGGGCATCGAGATGAATCGCCGAACTACGGGTTCTCCCCCTTTACAAGGGGGAGTTAGAGGGGGTGCGGTTCAACGCAGCACAAAACTTTGAACGTTCAACTGCGTAAGTCCTATAGGTTCTGTTGACATTTGGGCATCGAGATATGAATCTCGACCTACAGGCTACCTGCCGATATCAAATCGGGTAGTAGGTCGGGCAAGATGCCCGACCTACGTGCTGTCAAATGTCAACACGCCCTAATTGCTGCCCGTAGCAAACACACGGAGTTTAATCCTCATCCATGACCGCTTGCATCATCGCTTTGATATAGCCAAACTCATAAGCGAATGCCTGAGCACCGCTCTCGGGGTCTTTATGTCCCGGTGCGTGATCGGGGACAACCATGTGTGGATAGCCGACCTCTTTGAGGGCTTTCATATTCCAGCGCATATTCATGACTCCTTCGTCGGGCCAGACCTCCTGGAACTTGTTGCGGGCACCGATGATGTTGCGGAAGTGACAGAGGAATATTTTCTTCCGAGAACCGAGGTAGCGGATAATATCAGGCACCTCATTACGGGGGTCTGTCACACTCTCTGCCATACAGCCGAGACACAGGTTAACGCCGTGATAGGGGCTGGAGCAGATCTCAATAAAACGCTTGAAACCCTCGAATCCTCCCATCACCCGATCGACACCTTTGTAGCCGGGCGGCAGCCATGGATCACACGGGTGGCAAGCCATTCGGATTTTGTACTCGGTTGCTACAGGGATAACGCGCTCAAGGAAGTAAGTAATCCGCGCCCAGTTCATTTCGGCGGTGACCGGCTCATCGAATCTCGGTGTGGTGGAATCCGCTTCCTCCAGATTCCATGTGCTGTATTGAGAACCTCCCCGTCCGAGGGGTTTGCTTTCGGTGCGCTGGTTCTCCATGGCACATAGGAAGTATTTGATCGCCGGTATCCCAGCCTCAGCCACCTGCTTAATCATGTTACAGACAAGCTCAATCTCCTTGTCGCCTTCCTCATAGTTACCGAGCATGAAGTTAGGGATGCTGCCCCCGTTGACGTTCAGGTGGGCGAGAGGGATCGCGACCATCTCCATATCAATACCAAATTGAGCACATTTTTCCTTTTTCTCTTTCAACTCCTTCACATCCCAGCCGTATGCTCGGTGAAATGTGATAAAGTTCTCATTCTTGTTGAAAACCCCGTGTCTTGCCAAGTATTCCAGATCTTTATCTGATGTGTTAAACTGCTGTGTTCCTACGTGCATCTGCTCCTCCTGCGGTTATATAGGCAGCGAAAAGTGGTTGTGTGATTCGTAGTTATGTAAGTGGAAACTTATCCTAAACCGGAAACTTACTGTAGCACGCCCGACAAATCAAGTCAAGCCTAAAATCGATACGGGACGTGCAGCGCAGTGTCATACGGAAGTTCAAATTCGGTGCGCTATCCTCAAATTCAAATCGGGCAAGCAATATTTCCCAGACGCTCTGTCAACAGGGCATTTTCCCGATAGTCGATAGGTATAACAATAAGGACAGGGCTATCAGCATGAAAAGCCGTGTCCAAGGCGGGAGCGAGATCTGCAGCGTTCTCGACCCGAACCCCCTTCCAACCGAAGGATTCCGCTAACTTAACAAAGTCTGGGTTGCCAAACGAAAGATTGGTGTGACGGTTGAACTGGCTGTCCTGTTTCCAAGAGATGAGCCCGTAGCCGCCATCCTCCCACACCATAGCCACAATGTTCGTCCCCAAACGTTTGGCGGTCTCCATTTCTTGAACATTCATTAAGAAACCACCGTCGCCACAGATAGCAAGGGTGCGTCGTTCTGGAAACACCATCTTCGCGGCGATAGCACCGGGTAGCGCAAATCCCATGGAACAGAAACCGTTGGAAATGAAGCAGGTATTCGGTTCGTCGCATTGGTAATAGCGCGCTATCCACATTTTATGCGCTCCCACATCGCTTAACAGAATATCGTGGGGACCTAACGCTTCGCGCACATCCCAAAGTGCCTTTTGGGGACGGATAATCCCGACTGTCTCATCATCCTTGTGCCTGGCAAACTCAGCCAACATCTCCTCCCGAATGGTCTCGTGCTGATGACCATCGAACTGAAGAGGAGTGTCTTTAACGCGTTCGTTGAGCATCCACAGGGTGTGGGCAAGATCCCCGACAACCTCCACACCAACGCGGTAATCTTCATCTACTTCTGCCGGCAGGAAGTCAATGTGTACGATTTTTTTCTGACTTCCGTGATTCCACAGGCGAGGATGGTATTCCACTAAGTCGTAGCCAAGAGTTATCACCAAATCAGCAGCATCAATCGCACATGAGACGAGGTCTTTTGCCTGCAAACCGATGGTAAATAAACTATAAGGGGCATGACGAGAGACTGCGCCTTTTCCCATAAAGGTGTTAATAACGCCGATGTTCGTAGCTTCGGCAAACTCACGCAACTGCCTGCTTGCTCGCTTGCGGATAGCACCATTGCCTGCAAGGATCACTGGGCGTTTCGCTTGGCGAATCAAATCCATGGCTTGGTCAACAATTTTGTCATCCGGCACGGCACGGCGAAGACGCTGTCTCGGAATGGGGATATTGTTGGTTGATTGAGAGGCGATGTCTTCCGCAAGTTCAATGTGGCAGGCACCCGGCTTCTCCGTTTCAGCTAGCTTGAACGCTTTGCGAACCACCTCAGGGATATTTTCGGAGTTAATGATGGGACTTGCCCATTTGGTAATCGGCTGGAACATGCCTACGACATCCATGTTTTGATGGCTTTCTTTATGCTGTCGTCGACTGTCAGCCTGTCCGGTGACCACAACCACGGGTGCGCGATCCATGTTGGCATCAGCAACCCCGGTCATCAGATTGGTTGCTCCCGGTCCCAGCGTCCCAAGGCAGACACTGGCTCTGCCGGTCAATCTGCCATAGACATCAGCCATAAAAGCAGCACCCTGTTCATGGCGGGTCAGAATAAACGGTATAGAAGAGTCCTCTAACGCCATCATGAAGTGGGCGTTTTCCTCCCCCGGCACACCAAAGACATACTCCACTTCTTCAGTTTCTAAACACTTTACAAACAGCTCTGCAACATTCATTGATTGCCTCCTATTTTCATTCTTTAATCGGTATTTAATCTAGTTAGGACTTACGCAGTTGAACGTTCAAAGTCTTGTGCTGCGTTGAACCGCACCCCCTCTAACTCCCCCTTGTAAAGCTAACTATTACCCACAAGTAGAAGCGGGTAAACTTTCCAAATCGGCATCGGTATTTGATTGCTTGACAAAATCCAATATGATAAATTCAAGGGAAGTTGGTTACCGAAAATAATGATACCCCCCCCCTACTTGATTGGAGTTTCTGATGTGCACAACCAGTGATGAGTTAATGCCCAGTTGGAGTCAACAGGAATTTGAGACGATTGATTTAGGAGATAAACGTCTCACACGGCGTCTGATTGACGTTGCTGAAGAATTGTCAGCCTCCCCACAATCCGCTATCAATGCTGTGTGTGGGGATTGGGCAGCGGCAAAAGCGGCGTATCGTTTATTTGATAATGAGAAGGTTACTGCGGAGACAATCCTATCTCCTCACTTTCAACGAACAGTTGAACGGGTGAGTGAACATAAGCGTGTGTTTGCTGTACAGGATACGACCTACCTCGATTACACGCATCACCCGTTGACTGAGGGTTTAGGTCCAATTGGCACCCCCTGTCAACAAATCTACGGGTTTGTTAAACATACCACTTTAGTGCTAACCGAATCCGGGTTGCCGTTGGGCTGTCTCACCGATGCGGTTTGGGTTCGGGACACCCCAGACCGACACACTCGCAAAGCGAATGTACCGCTGACCGAAAAAGAGAGTTACAAATGGATTGAGGCATTAAATCAAACCCAAGCCCGCACCCCAGAAGGGGTGGAGGTGATTTCCATCTGTGACCGTGAAGCCGATATTTATGAGTTCTTTGTTGAAGCACAAACCACCTCTTTCGTCATTCGAGCGGCTCAGAATCGAAACGTTGATGATGAGGCGGGACAACTCCGTGCTTTGGTTCAAAGTCAACCCGCTGCCGGTCAACAACGGGTTAAGGTGTCCGCTCGCGGCAGCGAACCTGCCCGAGAAGCTACTGTTAGCATTCACTTTACAACAACGACGCTGCTTCCCCCTTATCGGTCACCGGCATTACACCCGCAAAAGCTACCGGCTATTGACGTGAGTGTGGTTTGGGTCACAGAGGTGAATCCACCGGTGGACGCAACCCCACTGCAATGGCTGTTAGTTACCAATGTTGAAGTAACTGATTTTGCCGATGCCATACAACGGATTCGCTGGTACAGTCTGAGGTGGCAAATTGAAGTCTATTTTAAAGTCCTCAAATCCGACAACAAAATCGAACAATGCCGTCTGCAAACCAAAGAGCGTCTATTACGGTATATTGCCCTAAAAAGTGTTATAGCTTGGCGACTGTACTGGTTGACGATGTACAATCGCCATGCACCGGAAACCGATTGCACCTGTGTGTTGACCGATGATGAATGGAAAGCCCTTTACTGCGTCACTCATAAGACAACAATTTTGCCAAAGAAATTACCAACAGTTGCTCAAGTGGTCGTTTGGATTGCCAAACTCGGTGGTTTCTTAGCCCGCAAGTCAGACGGAGAACCGGGCGTGACTGTCATCTGGCGAGGGTGGCAGCGGTTGAGTGATATTTCTGACACCTTTGCCCTGTTACACAATGACCAACCCAACGATGGGCATTAAACCCAACACAGATGACCAACGACCCCGCAGACTTATGGGTAATAGTTAGCTTGTAAAGGGGGAGAGCCCGTAGTTCGGCGATTCATCTTGATGCCCGATGAATGGGGCAACTACAATCTGAAGTGCGTAACTCCTACTAGTGTGGGTTGATTCTGGAGGGTTCCTTTATCTTTTGTTCACAAGTTATTGTTTACAGCACTTGAATCTGCATCTTCTATAAGGTATCATTTATAAGTAAAATATCAAAACTTCTCTACGCTTTCGTCGAATTGCCAAATCTAACCCTTTACTTGTGCCCAAGGGGTATTTACGCTCCGGCTGGGGCAATTCCGAACGAGCAGGAAATCGTAACAGAATTTTAACGTGCAACAAGTTAGCCCTAACTGTGAATTATACCAGATTATACAATAGCAAGTCCAAGAATTAGGCACACCGTAAGGTTCGATTTCTGATAGTGACAGGAGATTTCTATGGAAACTGTACAAAAGCCATCTGCTATCGACACAGAAGCAATTAACATTATTGACTGTGACTTACATCATTCGACGAGGAAGCAGGAAGATCTGTTCCCTTACCTGCCTCGGCATTATGTAGAGCATATCAAAGACTTTGGAACGATGATGCCGGGGGTTGGATATACAAACATGCCACGCGGGGGAGTTCGCGCGGAGTTGTGGGAAGGTCAAGAGGAACATCCCAGTAGCAACATTGACCTCGCACGAGAGAAACACTTGGACGCTCATGGAATTGACATCGCTGTTTTGACGGGTGCGACTGTCTACGGTGCTGCCGTCCATCCAAATTCCGATTATGGTGCAGCGATGTGTCGCGCTTTCAACGACTGGACACTCGAAACTTGGGTAAAGGCAGACTCCCGCTTCAAGGCATCTATCGCCATCGCTCCGACGGATCCGCAGCAGGCAGCGGAAGAGATTCATCGGCTTGGTGAACATCCATCGGTTTTACAGGTGATCATGCCTGCCGGCGCACGTATGCCCTTCGGCAATCGGTTTTATCACCCAATTTACGAGGCTGCTCAGGCGCACGGTTTACCGATGTGTGTTCACTTCGGTGCGGAGGGAGCCGGTATCGCCAATGCTCCAACTGCCGCTGGGTATCCATCCTACTATCTGGAGATGCGTATGGCGCGTCCACAGATCGCGATGGCACACACGGTCAGTCTTATTTGCGAGGGAGTTTTTGAGAAGTTTCCGGATTTTAGGTTCCTCTTCATCGAGCACGACACCTTTTGGCTGCCGGGGTTGATGTGGCACATGGATGCCGACTGGAAATCAACGCGGGATTACACGCCATGGGTCAAGCGGCTACCGAGCGAATATATTCGTCAGCACATCCGTTTCGGTACTCAACCGATGGAGCAACCGCCAACCCGTGCGGACCGGAACAAGTTCCTTGAATGGCTGCATGCGGAGGAAATCCTCGTTTATGCAAGCGATTATCCCCACTGGGATTGGGATAATCCGACAACTGTGCTACCCGGAATTTCTCCAGAACTCAAGCGGCGCGTCTTTGTTGAGAACGCCTGTGAACTCTATGCACGTCGATTGCCGATGGCAGAAACAGTTGTGGAACGCGCGGCGTAATATGATGAGCAAAAAGTTTTGTCAATGTCAAAATTGACGAGATGGATGTTTTGTATCCTTGGTGGCTTATGCCAATGTTTTTAAGCATGAAACCACTTTCTGATATGATATAATGAAGGAGCAGATTTACAATGCGGCGTCATATAGTTGGAAAAGTGGATGATTTGCCGCCCGGCGAACGGAAAATTGTACCGGTGGGAGGTAAGGGGGGAATTGGTGTGTTTAACGTTGACGGAACGTTTTACGCACTAAGAAACATGTGCCCGCACAAAGGTGGTCCCCTCTGCCAAGGGCGACTTCGACCACACGTCATTTCCGACGAAACCTATCATGTTGATTTTGAACGTGAGGGTGAGATTATTAAGTGTTCTTGGCACCAATGGGAATTTGACATCAAAACCGGAACGGCACTATATGATTCCCTTATGCGCGTCAAGACCTACCCTGTCACTGTGGATGGGGATGAAATTATCTTACATTTGGACTAGCCTTGTAAAGGCTCCATTTCCTTTAAAACAGAAGGGAGTAAGCATGTCTGAGAAGATCAGAAAAACAGATGCGGAGTGGCGGGAGCAACTGACCCCAGAGCAATATTACGTGACTCGGCAAAAAGGTACAGAGCCCGCCTTTACGGGTAAATACAACAATGCTAAGGGGGAAGGGGTATACCGATGTGTCTGTTGTGGGGCTGATTTATTTAATTCAGAGACCAAGTTTGATTCTGGCACCGGTTGGCCGAGCTTTTGGACACCGATTTCAGAGGATAGCATTGAAACGGAAACCGATGCCAGTTATGGCATGATCAGGACGGAGGCTATGTGTGATAGATGTAATGCACATCTTGGTCATATTTTCAATGATGGTCCTCCACCGACAGGGCTTCGTTACTGCATGAATTCAGCCGCGCTCGACTTCATCGAAAACGAGGAAAAATAGGGAATGAGGGCACTTGGATAAGGGAAACCTCCTTCAAGTGTCTCAAAATTTTGTAAACTTAGGTAAGCCGTTTTGCGTTTGGATCAGTTGTAAATGCTAAAGTTTTATCACTCCCTTGAAAAATGATGTAAGGAGATCTTAAATATGAAGCAAGTAGATACTTTATCTACAACTATTCTACTACTACTCATGACACTTTTTATTGCCCTCCCTGTATCGGCAGGACCGGGGACAACGGCTGCGCCAATCCTCAATCTCGGTGGTGGCACACGGGCTGCCGCATTGGGTGATGCGTTCTCAGCGATTAATAACGATGTTACAACCGCTTTATGGAATCCGAGCGGTCTGGGTATCATGGAAAAGAAACAAGTTGCGATTTCGTATGTAGACCGTGGCGACATTTTTGAAATCGACAACGATGACGATGTTGGCGATGGTTTGTACTACGCTTTCTTCGCCGGTGCTTTGCCACTGGGTGACGCAGGAACACTCGGCACCATGCTTCAGCTTGAGGGGCAGGGAATAACTTCGGAAACATTTGATTCCCCGACTCCTATACGAGAGATTAATCTTGGAACAAATTGGGTGTGGACGGTCTCTTATGCAGATAAATTGGCGGAAGGATTGTTGGGAGGGATTAGCGGCAAAGTTGTCTCCGTGAAATTGGGTCCCGAAAGCGGACGGGCGTACGCCATAGATCTTGGTTCGCAATATAACCTACCCTCAACACTAGTTCCCATCCAGGTCGGCGCAGCGGTACAGAATTGGGGTACACGGATACATTTCATAGATGAAAACCAGAGCGATCCACTTCCTCGTGTGTTCAGATTTGGGACAGCGGCAATACTCTATAATCAGGGTAATCACCAATTAAGGCTGATTGGCGATTTGACTGCATCTATTCATCAATTGCGAAAAGATGAAGATGAATTAAAGGAAAATTGGCTCAGGCAACAAGTACAAAATGAACAGGGGCTAGCAGAAGAGCAGGGATCGGAGCCTGAATTCACACCTGAAGAACGCGAAAAGTTGCGCTCGGATCAAGGGATCGGGATACATGCCTTTGAATGGAGGCACATGCAGAAGGGTATTGGACTCGAATACTGGTTGGGAGGGTTCTTGGCGCTCCGTGTTGGTTACAAGGAAGAACCCGGTATCGACCTGCTTAATTTTACGGACCACTTGACCTACGGCTTAGGGGTTCAATTGCTCAACTATCAGCTTGACTTCGCGCAACTTCCCGGCGGCGGTCCATACAATCGGCGTCTAAGTGTCTTTGCTCTTATACTGCAATTCTAAGCGTTCCCGAAATTACCCCTTGAGGTTGTGGTCAATAGAATCTGTAACCAACTACAAAGGAAAAAGAATGAAACATATATACTGGATCTTGTTCGTGGTGCTTTTCGGTATTGAGATTTCTGTGCAGATGGGAATTGCGTCAAAGGGATCCACCGCCGAACGCTCCTTCCAAGTTTTGCCTCCCTTGGAAAAATCACATGAAACTTTTCCGGGCACATCTTTTCGACTAACCTCTGCGGTGGGTACGCAGATGCTGCTGATCGAACAGAGCGAAATTCCAGCTATTGAGAAACATCAGGGATCGCTGAATTTGGAGACGACAAAATCTCCAACAAAAGCATTTCTGTACTCGGCACTGGTTCCGGGTTCAGGTCAACTCTACATCGGCGCAAAACGCGGATACTTGCAGATTGCCGCGGAGGCAGGGCTTCTTGCTGCTTATTTCATTACGCGTAGCAACGCACAAAGCCTTCGGGAGGACTATCGCGAACAGGTGAGAAACAACGTTGTTTTTGAAGGACCTACAAAGATCCAGGACTGGGATCCCATTGAAGATTATGAGCATGCAACGCAATACGAAAACTGGGACCATGCGTATGATTCAGAAGCTACCCGGGCGCGCACAGGAAAATGGCATTGGAAGCGGGAGGGAGACGCGTTCACAGACCGCCCTGCAAAGGATGTACCTGCTTCTGAAGAGCGTCTGGAAGCCTTTCAAATGCGGATGGATGCCAATGACAAATTTCAATTAGCGAAAACTTTTCTAGGAATCGCAATCCTGAATCACGTTGTCAGTGCAATTGATGCTCGTATCGCTGCGAAAAGCTACAATAAAAAACACAGCTCCTTTGGATTGGAATTACAAACGAGTTTTTCTTCCTATAACGTTCAGAACTGGTTGGTGTTGCAGAAACGGTTTTGAAGCACAAATTCCCCGAACGTTACTTGAGGAAAGCGACTCAATGCAGAACTTACTTCGCTGATTTTTGATAAAGTGCTACAGCCCCAAATTCATAGCTGGCAGCTGTATCTGGCAGCTCTTCCAGATAGACTGTGAACCGCACCGGCAGCCCGTTTTCCGGCATCTTCTCCTTCCAGTAGGTTGCATAAGCCTGCCCATAAGCTTGACGGATGCGCTCTTTCGCCGCCGCGTACCCCTCTGGCTCAACCAACGGATGGGGTTCCTTGGGTGCCGCCCCAAAGGAATGGATCTCCAAGAAATCAAGTTCCGCCAAAGAATCGCAGATTCCTGCCTCGCGCACGTACATTTCCCAAGTGTCAAAGATACGCGGTATTTCCTTTTCCGGATCCATACGCGCCACTCCGTCCAGTCCTAGTTCGTTGGTTGCTGCCAGTGCGCCGGTCATGCCGACAAAACGGATTTTGAGGTCGCCGTTATCAAGCGTTTCGACAACCAGATCCGAAAAAACGTCGTTAGTTTTCTTACGGTAGTAGGTTACACGCCCTCTCTGCTTGATTTCCCAGTCCATTTTTCCTCCAATTTTTTCTACCTATAGAAAAATAAAATTCAACTCACTCCCCTGCCGCAGCTTGTTGGGATGCATCCTCCAAACGCAGCCCTCTGGGGATAATTAGGCGGTCTAGAGCGTCAAAGCATACCTGAACCAAAATCGCTAGCAACGCCGCCGGAATAGCACCTTGCAGGATAACCTCAGCGTCATTGAGTGCAAGTCCGCTGATAATTGGTTCGCCGAGTCCGCCTGCTCCGATCAGTGCAGCGAGCGTAGCGGTTCCAACGTTGATGATTGCACTAGTCTTGATACCCGCAAGGATTGTCCTCGATGCCATAGGTAAGTAGACTTTCGTGAGTTGGGCAGCGGGTTCGAGACCCAACGCAGCCGTAGATTCCCTCAACGGTGTCGGGATATTTTGAAGCCCAGTGGCAGTGTTTCGAACGATTGGCAAGAGGCTGTAGAGAAAAAGCGCGACAATCGCTGTCGTCGGACTAATACCGAGCATGGGCACCGGCACCAATAACGCGAGCAATGCGAGCGATGGCACGGTTTGCATGACCCCGGGTATTCCAATGATGATTTGGCTGAGTATTCCGGGACGGCTAGCGCGTATGCCGAGCGGGATGCTGACCACAATCGCAATTGCCATCGAAATGCCTACGAGCATCAGATGTCGCGCTGTCCATCGCAATAGTTTGGACACAAAAGACTCGGAGGCGACTTCTACCGCTCTGCTTTCTACTTCATTGAAGTAAAGCGAGACAGCGGCTGTAAAGTCTTTTGCGCGTTCAGCCTCGGCGTTCAATCGCCTCATCAGCCCTTCATCAATGGCTCCTTCCAGTGTACGAATCGCGTTGATGGCTGCCGGATCAGTGTCCAATCGATACAGGAACACGGCGTTGTACTTCGGGAAAAAATTCAGATCGTCTTCCAACACGGTGAGGTCGTATTCAGCGAGTTTGGCATCAGTGGAGTAGGCGTCCATGAGATCGATCTCGCCGTTATTCAGAGCAACATACGCCAGAGCATGTTCCATCCCGCGTGGTTTAATCTGTAAGCCGTAGTGACGGCTTAACGGCTCCCAACCGTCCTTACGCTCCAGAAATTCGTGCGTCAACCCGACTTTGAGATTTGAGTAGTCCCGTAGGTCGGAGATTTTATGTATGTTCAGAGAATCGCTATGTGATCGACGCATGGCAAATGCGTAGGTGTTGTTGAAGCCTAACTCGCCTGCCATGCCGATGCCGTGTTCAGCGAGTGCACTTCGCATCTGGTCGGGGGTCATTGGGTTCGCCGATTTCAGAATTGTCTCTTGGATTGTGCCGGTATAGTCGGGATACATGGCAACGTCACCATTCTGTAGCGCCCCCCACACGATAATCGTGCCGCCCATCCCCTGCTTGTGTTCCACACGGTATCCCACATCTTCGAGCAATCTCTTTGCGATTTCACCGAGGACGTAGGACTCTGTGAACCGTTTCGAGCCAACGCTGATTTTCTGGGCATCGGCGGAAGAGAAGCTATAGATCAACAGAAGAGTAGATAGTATGTAAAACGTTAAACGTGAGATATATTGCCGTTTGCCGTTTGGTTCTTGTTGTTTTTTCATCTTTTCCCTCCACCCTATTTTACAATTGGACTAAACTCCGTTGCGCGGTGATGAACTCCGAGACGAAATCGTCAGCCGGTCGCTCTCGGAGATCATCAAGCGTCCCCTGTTGGATAATCTGACCTTCTCGCATGAGGACGATGCTATCTGCGATATAGCCGGCTTCAGCCATGTCGTGGGTCACGAGGATGACGGTTTTACCAAGGCGGTTGAAAATCTCTTTCAGTTCTGTTTGCAGGGAGGCACGAACCATTGGGTCTAACGCTCCAAGCGGTTCGTCAAGCAGCAGAACGTCGGGGTCTAAGGCAAGTGCGCGCATCAAACTGACACGCTGACGCTGTCCGCCGGAAAGTTCGACAGCATACCGAGCGAGACCATCTTTCGGAAAGTGAGTCAGTTCACAGAGCTCGTTCAGTTTTGCTTGGATTTCATCCTCTTGAAGGGTACGGAGATGCCGCGCCATGAGGGTCACATTTTGGGCGGCGGTCAGATGCGGAAACAGCCCTCCGTCCTGAATCACATAACCCATCCGACGCCGCAGTGTAAGGATGTTATTCTGTGAGACTGGTGCTCTCTCAAATTCGACTGTGCCAGACGTTGGCGTTAGCAATCCGATGATTAGCCGCAGAATCGTGGATTTGCCACAACCGCTCGGACCGATTAGCACCGTTGTTTGCCCTGCCGCAATCTGCAGGTCGGTCGAATAAAGTGCAACAACCTCGCCGAAACGCATTTCGATATTTCTCAGAGCGATTTTACTTTCGTTCATATTCCTACCCTTTCCCGGCTTTGCGGAACAACCCAATCGCAAACCACCCACGCTCATCAAGATAATGCTCCCCCATCTTCAGCCCTGCTGCTTCACAGAGAGAACCGAAACTCTCAAGCGTGTATTTGTAACTGTTTTCCGTGTGGATGTATTCACCTACCTCAAAATGGAACCTTTGCCCGAGACGCTCCACGTAAACCCCCTGAGCACACCGACTTATCAGGCGCATTTCGATGCGAGAGTGTTCCTCAACAAACGGCGCGTAATGGTCGAACAGATTGAGATCGAAGTCTCCGTCCAATTCGCGGTTAATCCGCAATAGTAGGTTTTTGTTGAATTCCGCCGTTACCCCTGCCTTGTCGTTGTAAGCGTCGAAAAGCACCTGCCGGTCTTTCACCAGATCAAAGCCTATCAGTAGGTGGTCATTCTCACGCATTCGGCGGCAAATCTGTCCAATGAAATTAATCGCTGCTTCCGGCTTGAAATTACCAATGTTGCTGCCGAGGAAAAGGAAAAGGCGAGACTGGCTGCCTCCTTTAGGTAATAGCCGGAGTGCATCGTTGTGCTCGGCGGCAATCACTGTGATTAATAACGGTTCGTACTCGTTTTTGAGAGCAATCGATGATTCGAGCAGAAAGTCGGTGGAGATGTCGGTGGGTATGTAGTGGAGATGGGTTTGATTGACAAGAATTGCGTCAATAAGAACCCGTGTTTTGGAAGCGCTCCCACTGCCAAGTTCCACGAGCTCCACTTCGCCGGTGATTGTTGAGATGATGTTCCGCGCATTATCCGTCAAGATTTTGTGCTCGGTTCGCGTCGGATAGTATTCGGGAAGTTTGCAGATCTGCTCGAAAAGCTGCGAACCGGCTGTGTCGTAAAAGAAGAGAGCGGGGATACTTTTTGGAGTGCTTTTAAATCCTTCTGCAATCGCATCTTTTAACGATTGTTGCTGATTTCCCTTGGACGCCTTAATCAGGTTAAGACCGTCTGGTAAGCCTTGTTCTATCATTAATTTGCCATAGGGTAGAAGTAATGAGCACTGAGTCGAATGAGAATTTGATTCCTGACTCAACACTCATTAAGTTCAGTTGCTAGGTTCTGTTGACATTTGGGTGTCGAGATATGAATCTCGACCCACAGATTACCTACCGGTATTGAACCGAGCAGGAGGGTCGGGCAAGATGCCCGACCTACAGGGTTTGGGGTTGGGTTTCGCTGTATCTATCTATAAGCCAGTGTTATTGAAAAGCGTAGCTACTATTGCCGTTGATAGAAATTACTTTTACCGTTCAACCCAACCTACGTACTATCAAATGTCAACACGCGCTAATTCAAATTGCGCAGGTCCGAAATCCCGCCAACACATCCCGCCGATCTGGCGTATAGAAGTTACGCCATGTATTCCGGAGGAGACGCGAACGGGTAGTCCAGCATCCGCCGCGCAGTACCTTACGGGTTTCAAACCACGGTTCCGAATACTCTTTGTATGGGTCAATTTCAAAGCCCGGATAGGGTCGGAAAGGGGTGCTGGTCCACTCCCAAACGTTACCAATCATCTGCCGGCAGCCGAAGGCACTATCGCCTTTTGGACCCGCTCCTACGTCAATGCAACCCATCGCACCCCAGTCGAGGTTGGCGTGTGCTGGCGTTGGGGGCTCATCACCCCAAGGGAAACGACGTTTCCGCGAAGAAAGTCCGCTCCCCGCAGAATTTGGCTCGACAGCGGCGGCTGTCTCCCATTCGGCTTCCGTTGGAAGTCGGCGATCCGCCCAACGGCAGTAAGCTTCGGCTTCATAATAGTTGACATGAATGGCCGGAAGGTGTGGCTCAAGCGGCATCCATTTGTCAAAATGCCGACGCAGCCAACCGTTATTTGAAGTTTGCCAGTAAACGGGCTGTGTTGCGTTTACGGACTCTCGCCACCCCCAGCCCTCTACGCTCCACAATTCCTTGCGATGATAACCGTTATCCTCAATGAACGTTGCAAACTCGGATTGGGTCACAACAGCACGTGCAATGGCAAACGGCTCGATTTCGACCGGGTGCGCCCACTTCTCGTTGTCGAACACGAAAGGCTCGTTAGGTGTAGCACCCAGCATCAATGTACCGCCGGGAATTTCGGCATCCCCCGGCAATGGACCACCCTCGGTATCGGGATGACCTTCAGGAACAGCAGAAAAACGTGGTGGAGGATATTCCAAGGTCTGTCGGGTATACGTGAACGCCTCATTGTGCATGTCTTCATGGTAGGTGGTATAGCGCACAAAATAGGCAATTCCCTCACTCAGATTTCCACGTTCAAGCCTATCCAGAATCTGGTCCCGTACTTCTCGCATATACGCCAACGTTCCCTCGCGGGAGGGCAACGGCAGGTCCCAACGTGTTTCATGGGGAATCGCAATCGAATCCCAAAGAGCGTCGGCATCATCACGAATCGGTTTCGCTTTGCATGTGTCTCGCAGTACCCACTTCTCTTGGAACCATGCCACATGACCGATTTCCCACAACAGCGGGTTGACAATCGAGAGGTATGGACTCATTATCTGTTCATCGGTGAGATCTGCAACAATATCAAAGGTGCGCTGACGGGCGTCAATGACCCAGTCAGTAAGTTCGTTGGCGGTCATAGTTCTTCCATCTGATAGATTGTCAATCACGGGGTTGATAGCTTTTGATGCTATACACATGCCGCCCCGCTGGGGCTTTAGGGTTTGGGTTACTAGTACTCTATAAACATGCCGCCCCGCTGGGGCTTCAGTGCAAAAACGAGAAGACAGAGCAGTCGTAATAGGACACAGCAGTAAGGAACAACGGTTGTTGCTCCCTACAACTTGTTTGCTATAGCAGCGCCGCTAGCGCGATGAGTCGGGCAAGATGCCCGGCCTACGGGTATAGGTGCAGTTACAGTATATTGCTTTGAACCCCGATGAATCGAGATTCAAAGCAAACGGAGCGCCAAGTAGAGCACATGGGGTCACTTACCGTTACTGCCAATCGCATCGACAACCCGCTCTGGTGTCATTGGGAGTTCTGTTATCCGAACGCCAACCGCGTCGGCAACGGCATTCGCCATCGTTGCCAAGGTGGGCGTGATAGGCGGTTCACCAACACCCTTTGCGCCGAATGGTCCGTTGGGGGCTTCTACCTCAACGATAACCGACTCAACGGTGGGCAGATCTGCGGAGGTAGGCACACGATAATCTACAAAGCCCGGATTCACGCTACCGTTTTCGTCATACTGCATCTCCTCCATTGTCGCCCAAGCATAGCCTTGCACTGTACCGCCTTCAATCTGCCCTTCGACTGCCATCGGGTTAATAGCAAAACCGACATCCTGTGAGGACGCCATCTTTAATACCTTGATTCTGCCCGTCTCTGTATCAACTTCGACTTTAGCGATTTGTGCGGCAAGAGCAGGCGTCGTCGGTTGTCGCGCGAATGAACCTTTGCCAACGATGGGACCACCCGTTGTTGAGAGGCTATATGCAGCCAATTCACCAAATCCGATCGATTTCGGCGGATCACCGACAATTGTGGTCACCTTACCCTCATCCAACTTAAGGTTATCGATCTCTGTATTTAATCGTTCAGCGGCGAGTTCAAGGATGCGTTTGCACGTATCTTCAGCCGCGATCTTGGCGGTGTTTCCCATTGTGAAGGTAACAACGCTGCCGCCGGAACCTGTTGCATAAGGTGCAGAGTCCGTATCGCCACGGGTAATTGCAACCTGATCGTAGGGAAGGGTCAACACTTCGGCAACGATCTGGGTAATTGCGGTATCGGTGCCGCTGATATCCATCGAGCCATGGAAGATTCGCGCACTCCCATCTTCGTGGATAGAGACGAACATTCCACCCGGTCCACAGCCATTTGTCCAATCGCCAATTGCTACACCCCATCCTTGATTCTGTCCTTTGGTCCGGTTCTGCCAACCAACGGCATCAGCGATCGCTTGCAGGGTTTCCTTATAGCCGACCTTCGGCTCTCTGGAGCCACCACGCTGACCGCCGCCGGGGATAGGATCGCCCTCTTCACGCATGTTTTTGAGGCGAAATTCGACCGGATCCATGCCGAGCTTACGTGCAATGTCGTCAAGTTGGGATTCACCAGCGAAGGCAGCTTGTGGTGTACCCGGTGCCCGATAAGCGGCAGTCCCGGACTTGTTGGTGTAAACGCCATACGCATCAACCTTTAGGTGCGGAATCTTATAGACACCACGTACACGAAGGGTACTGCCGATCGATGCTCCTGATACAGAACCGGAATCCCAAAAAGCGAGTGCTTGACGGGCAACGATTTGACCATCATTCTTGACACCCGTTTTTAGCGTGATTACGCACCCCGGTGCCGGACGACCATCAGTAAACTCTTCTTCGCGAGTCATCTGAATCTTCACCGGACGACCTGTCTTCTGAGAGAGTAGAACCGCAGGGACATGCGTCAGGGCGACGCCAAAACGCCCACCAAATCCGCCGCCCATTGTTGTCGCGATAACGTTCACCTGATTGAGCGGAATACCAAGCGTGCCAGCGATGCCGGATCGGATGGCGAAGGGTCCTTGGGTGCTTGCCCACACCGTGACCTTGCCGGTGGAATCGACATCAGCGACGGAGACGTGCGGTTCCATATAGGTCTGGTGAACCCGTGGAATGACATACGTATCTTCAACAACAAGGTCGGATTCAGCGAAGCCCTCCTCCACATCGCCAACTGCTGTGTGCGTTTCGGCGGAGACGTTGTAGTAGACCTCATCTTCGATGGCTTCCAATTGTGCGTTTAACTCAGCAATCTCTGCGCTGTGGTCTTGCGAGTCGTCTCGCTCAAGTTTTCTCAGGTCGGCTCTGATCGCTCGACGGGCAGGTCCATCTTTCGTATCATCACTGTGTAGACGTGGCGCGTCCGGCTTGATAGCCTCGGTCACGTCTTGGACAACAGGTAGCACTTCGTAGTTGACCTGAATCAGGTCGGCGGCTTCCTCTGCGATGTCCGGATCCGTTGCTGCAACGGCTGCAATTGGCTCGCCGAGATACAAGACTTTGTCAGAAGCAAAGACCCGTCGTCCACTTTCGACATCGTCTTGGGTGATGATAGCCCGAACACCGGGCAGCTTTTCGGCTTCGTTGGTGTCGATGCTAACAATCTTTGCATGTGGGTGTTTGCTACGAACAAATTTGCCGTGAAGCATACCGGGCAGGTGAACATCAGCCCCGTATTGCGCTGCGCCGGTCACTTTTTCAAGGGCATCGACTCTAGGTAGCCTTTTTCCAAGGACTGCATATTCTGACATGGCAATACTCCTTTCTTTTGGTTCATTGGTTCATCCGGTACTCTAGGGTCGGACGATTACAGACCACGGGCAACCAGTTTCTCATGTTGTTTTTGAAAACCGCGGCTATTATCGTCCTCAATAACCTCCAGATTTACGCCGCGTTCAAAGCCGGGGAGGTTGCCTTGATAGAAAGCCCGTTGGTAAATGGATTCGTCGGTGAACTCCCAAATCCGCTGTTTCTTTCCAACACCGGGCCAATTGATGCGGAGGATACGCTTCTTCTGACGGTACAACGCTGTCGGTGTCGGCGTACTGGGCTCAACCTTGTACTTCTCAATAGCCTTCTCATCAACCTCAATCCCCAGTCCCGGCGTGTCTGACACGTCAATGAATCCATCTACAACCTCAAGCCCCTCTTTGAGGAGATTGTGCTCCCACAATTCAAAGCAGGTGATGTAAGGCAGTTGGGCGTGCGAAAGGACTGAACCGAGATGTACCGCGAAAGCGGTAGTGATACCGGTGCCGACCAACTGCAGCCAGAAAGGTTTGTTGAAGGCGGCGGCGAGCGTGGCATCGCGCCGAACTTGCGTGGCCCCGCCACCGATTACGAAACCGTCACTGCAATGGGCGTGCAGACACTCTTCGCGGAAGTGCTCAACGATGGGCTTACGCACACGTTCCCGGAGGATGCGGGCTCCTGTTAGATCTTGCTGGAGATAAAATGGACTCTCATACATGCCAATATTGGGGTGGGGATCAAGCTGTTCGAGGATAATTTCGGCTTTTGCCTGAGTCAGTAGGAAACCGTTGAAGTCCACATCGAATTTGTAATCAAGCGGCACAACCTTTCCGACCGTCTCTATCTGTTCAATGATGTCGCGCCAAGGACGGGCTTTCATCTTGAACGTGGTGTAACCGCGTTTGAGGGATTCCTTTGCTTCTGCGGCCCAATCCTCCGGCGGCATGTCGATATCCCACCAAGAGATGGGGCAGCGATCACGCACTTTGTCGCCCAGCAGGGCGTGTACCGGGGCACCGGCGGCTTTTCCAGCTATATCTAGCACAGCCAACTGCGCGCCAGAACCGATAGAGTCGTCGTTCATGATGACGAAAGGATTCTGACCAATCAGCCGGTCCGCATCTGAAATGCCACCATCGCCGTACCCAACGATGCCGTTGTCAGTCTCAATGCGACACAGATGAACGCGCTCATCGTGGGTCTGAGCTCGCTGCATGGCGCGGGTAACATGGTCACAGTAAAAGGGAATATCCAAGATCATTGTTTCGACATGCTTAATTTTCATAGAAATGCTCCTGTAGGATAGTTATGGATCTATGGTGATTGTGCCGCGCAGCAACCATTTCACGCTGCCGCGAATTATAGTTTCCGCGTAAAAGAGTTGCTCGTCCATCGGTGTATTGGGGTGGTTATTCTGGACTTCAAAGAGCAGATTAGGGGTACCGTATTTGACAGAATATTGGTGGCTAATCCAGCGTTCATCGCCACCAGTGCGAACTCCGCTGAAGTGGGCATCAATCTTTTCAAAGTCATCTTGTATCGCTTCACCCCAAGCGATAGCGTACTCTTGCTGTGCTTTCGGCATCCAATCTGCGTCCGCATACTGTACGAAGGTGTCGTAACGCTCTTCCTGTTCGTAGGTTTGGTGTAGGTCTAAAAGTGCGTCATAATAGTGGGTTTCTCCTAACTCCTCCATCAACACATTATACTGTGTCCCCTCCGGTGCCCAGAAATTTTCGGCGTAGGTGTCTTCGTCAATTTGCGCATACGTGATTCCAATACGCGCCACATTCTCTTCGCTCTGCTTCCACACTCGCGGTTCGGGCCAATCGAATCTACTGCCATCATCGCGACAGCCTTTCATGTGGTCGAAAAACTCGCTAGCATTGTAAATCGAGCCGTCCCAACAGTCAACAGGCGCACGGGAACGTCCATCGGGATTCGCAATCGGGATGAAGGTCAGCAGTGTTTCATCAAGCATCGTCTCCACCGCCAAATCTGTCTTCTGCCTGTTGAGGTGTTCACCGGTGAGCAGTTGATTGATAAAATTCATGATTGCCGCAGTACCCGCCGGTTCATGACCGTGGGAAACGGTGGTCAACAGCTTTTTCTTTCCGTCTGCCGGAATTTCTCTATTCGTGACAGTCAGCGCGTAGATTTTATGCCCCGTGTATTGTGTGGTGTGACGCAGTTCCAATCGGTCTGGATATTTTTCCAGCCATTCCACGATTTTGGGTTCGACCGTATGGGGCATCCCGAGCCACCAATCGCTTGTAACGTTCTTTGTTTTTTGATTTTCAGCCATGGATTAACTCCGTGATCGGTAGATGTACGATGATATTATACCAATTTTCGGCATTTTGAACAACTGCTAAATCAGCACCACTTTACAAATTTCTCCATAGCCAGATCTGCCGTTGGATTTGGCAACACTGCGAAGCCATAGGTGTGTTTGGGGGCAAATCTTTTTGATTCTACTTTTTTCCCCCTGATGCTATAATATTTGTATGAACAAACTCATCGTTACCCCAATGAAGGAGGAGTTAGATTTCCTCTTGCAAAGTTGCACCAAGCGAGGCTTTCACGCTGAAGGTGCTACGATTGGTAGGCTTTCAGTTGCACGACTTCCCGATTTAGGTGTTACACTGGCCCAAGGTGGGTTAGGAAAGGCTCAATTCGCCCTCCAAACGCAGCACTTACTGGATACCTGCAGCAATTGGGATTTGATTATTTGTGCTGGTGCGGCTGGGGCATTAGCGGACGAAGTGTCTGTTGGAGATATTGTTGTAGCAACTACAACTGTAGAACACGATTACAACAACAAATTTAATAAACGTGCCCTTCCGACATTCGGCAGTGCGGAAGCTGCGATAGCAGAACTCAAATCCGTATCGCGCTCAACTAAAACGTTCAGCGTGCACTTCGGTCCCATAGCAAGTGGAGACGAAGATGTGGTAGAAACGGAAAGAAAAAGAGCACTCCACGAATCCACAGGTGCACTTGCTGTAGCGTGGGAAGGAGCAGGTGGAGCAAGGGCTTGTGCATTCAACCGTATACCATTCGTTGAGATTCGGGGCGTGACTGACACAGCGGATCACAATGCTGCCTCAGATTTTGAGGAGAATTTGGAAGTTGCAATGCGTAACCTTGCAACGTTAATCACATGCTGGACAAGCCACGCATGACAAAAAGAATCGGAGTAGATTATGAAAAAACTGATAATTGTTGGACCGGGTGGACTTGGTGGAACAGTTGCCGCCCTTTTAGCGCGACAAGGGGAATGCGAGGCGGTAATCGTTGGTCGTCCGGGTGCACATATTGATATGATTCAGCAGCAGCGTGCCCTCCGTTTGACTGGGCTTCAGGAGTTTAGCGTCCAGATTGATGCGACCGATGATCCCAAAGGCATCCGAGAATGCGATATCCTCATCTACACTGTGAAAGCCCAAGACACACAAACAGCATTGGCAATGACAGAGCATATACAGGTCCGCGATTTTGTCACCTCTCTGCAGAATGGCGTGGTGAAGGACGAGTTGTTGATCAACATCTTTGGAAGGGAGAAAGTGCTTGGTGCCCTTGCTGTCGTTGCAGGGGAGCGTCCCGTGCCGGGAGTCGTGAATTGGACATACGACGGCGGTACGCAATTTGGCGAACTCAATGGACAACCTTCGGAACGTGTTGACGAGATTGTAAATCTTTTTCAACAGGCTGGACTTATCACGCAGGCTTCCGACGGTATCCAGTCTGCTACGTGGTCGAAGATGGTGGGGTGGATCCCCATCGGACTGCTTGCTACCCTTTCTAGACAGAGCAATGCCGGTGTCTTTTCCAACAGACAGCTTGCCACAGAATATCTTGGCATGGTCAGAGAACTTCAGGCACTAGCCGCCGCAAAAGAAATTCCCTTAATAGATCTCGGTCCCTATCATGTCAAAACATGGTGTCAGGGGGCTGCCGAAGAAGCGATCGAAAAGGTTTTGACATCGCCCTTAGCTGGAAGCCAATCAACGCACTCTGCCCTCCAAGATATACAGAAAGGCATACCTACAGAATTTCAGGCGTGTGTTGGTCCCATACTTGAGGAGGCACAAGCACTTTCAATCCCCATGCAGCGCGTACGGATAATGTACGCAACACTCATGGGTTTGGAGGATATCCTGCAGCGTGGGTAAGCGGATTATTTGGAGGCTATATCTAAGCCGATTCACTACCCAGCCGATTCGCAAGTGAGCGAGGCGTCAGATCGAAGAACGTCTCGTGACCGTGGAAGAAACGATCCAGTTCGTCCACCATCAACTCAAAGAAGTGCGGATAGTCGTCGCCGGTGAAGGAAGCGAAGTGCGGGGTCAGAAAGACGTTGGGCAGATTGATGATTTCACTATCGGGCGGAATCGGTTCCGGATCGAAAACATCCAGTCCGGCGGTGATATCACCACGTTTGAGACGTGCAATGAGCGCGTCGGGGTCAATAATTGGTCCGCGAGAAACATTGACTAACGCTGCACCGGATTGAATCAGATTCAGTTCGCGTTCCCCGATCATCCGGTGTGTCCCCGGTGTCAACGGTGCGACACAGACAATGACATCGCACTGCGACAGCAAATTGTCCAGCGAGGTCTGTAGAAAACCGATAGCCTCCGCCATTTCCCGCGGCAGATAGGGGTCATGTACCCAGATATCGACTTCAAAGGGGCGGAGAAACTTGATAAGGCGTCTACCCATATTTCCACCCCCAATCAACCCAACCCGCTTACCGGTAAGGAGTCCGCCGGCATATTTGAGTGCCTCCGCATCTCGGGTAGTCTCGCCGGCGATAATCCGACGGAATTGCGCTCCCGCGTTGCGTAAAGCAATCAGGATGAGCCCCAACGCCCACTCTGAGACCGGATAGGAGGAGCCATTGGTGGTATCCACCGTGCGGATTCCTCGCTCCCACGCAGCTTCCAAGTCAATCCGACTGGCGAAACGGTCGCCCTCCAGCTCACCGATGATTTTCAGATTTGGCGCGGCATTCAAAACCTTCGGCGTGATTGTGGGGCAGCCGTGGCAGACAACTAGACCGTTGATCTCGCTGATATGTTCAGAGAGTTCTGCTGCTTCTTCAGGGTTTTCGTTTGTGGTGTAGATACTTCCGCCTTCGCAGGAGAACCATTCCCAATCCGCGAAGGTTTCAAGTCGTTCTATCTCTTCCGGTGGTAGGTAGGCGTTGCGGACACGTTCATCACAAGCTACCAAGACTTTGGGACGAAATGTTGTCATAAAATATATCCTCCGTTGTCATCGTTTTGGAGATTTTTAGAGGTGTTCAATCTTCTGCAAAGGGAAAAGTACCGTCATAACCGAGGGCATCAAGCGTGAACTGTGGATGGCTGACAAAGCGGATACCGGGATACATCGGGTTCTGCTGGTAGTCAGTTACCCCACCCTGAAGGGTTGGGGCCCCGATAAATCGGGATTAAGTAACTTGTTGCCCGTTTCCCCGGGATCTACAAGGTTTCGCGCTTCTTTCCTCTTTTGAGGTTTTTCGGGGGTGTTTGTTACCACCACACCTCCACGCAAGGCTACAGCAGCCTTTTTGATATTTATCGCGGCATTATGGTCTCGGTCCAATACCAATCCACAGTCATTGCAACAATGGACGCGGACTGATAGTGATTTCTTAACTATTGCCTCACAACCTGAGCATTTTTGAGATGTGTATTTGGGATTAACTTTCGTCAACTGTTTGCCAGCATTTGCAGCTTTGCTCTGCAGTATCAATCGAAAGTTGCCCCAACCCGCATCGGATATGCTCTTTGAAAGGTGACGGCTCTGCACCATGTTACCGATTTTCAAGTCCTCAACGGCAACTTCCTCACATTGGGAAAAAAGCCGATGCGCCGCTTTATAGTGAAAATCTCTACGTTGATTCACAATATGTTCATGGACATTAGCAACATGTTCACACTGTTTATTATATCGCTTGCTACCTTTTTCACGACGAGACAATACCCGTTGGGATTTGCCAAGTTGCTGTTCCGATGTGCGAAAATAACGAGGGTTTGGGATTTTATCGCCGTCTGAAGTGGTCAGAAACGATTCAAGTCCAACGTCTATGCCAATGGTTGTCTCAACATCAACTTCAGGGGTATCAGCAACTTCAACAGCGATATTTGCATACCAACCACTCGCTTTACGTTGTATCGTTAGATTCTTAATCTTCCCATCAGGTAAAGGACGGTGATAACGGATTTTGATATGACCTAACTTAGGCACAACAAGACGTGCCATACGCTTTCGGATATTGCGTATCAATCGCTTCGACAGATGACTAAAAGTCATTGACCTATACCGTCGTTTACCTTTGAAACGTGGAAAACCCGGTGCCTCACCTGTTTTTACCCGACGAAAGAAGGCTTGGTACGCTTTGTCCAAACGGCGAAGGGCATCTTGCAAGACATCACTGTGTAGGGAAGCAAACGGAGCGGATTCTTGTTTCAAATCTGGCAACGCATCTGCTTGAGTCACCCAAGAAACAGATTCACCCGTTGCGCTATATACAGTCTTCCGCCATGCGAGGGCTTGATTGTATAGGTTTCGTAACATTTCAAGCCATGCAAACAGTTTTTTCGCTTGCTTGATAGTCGGATATATTCGATATTGATAGGTTTTAATCATTGGGATTGTCTTTCCGTCTTTCATATCCATACTACTGGATTGCGGGAGACTCTAACCTGCGTTAGGGGTAGCATTCTCCCACGAAACACAAGACAATTATACCATTTTTTACAAGGTTTTATAACGAAAAAAAGAAGGCGCAGTTTCCTCCCTCCCTAAAGGAATGGGGGATCCACTGCGAAGATTTGATGAGATTAGGACTTACACCCTTCGCTTGTGAGAATCGTTTCACATTTCGTAAACTGAAACTGTGAGCAATGCTATTCGATGGGCCAAATTGCTCCCATCTGCCAAACGTCCAGCGATCGCACAGTTGCGTTTCCGCCTCGTGCAAATAGTTGCACGCCGAGGCTATCCGGCCGGGCGGGATAGATGCGCTTTGCCAAATAGTAGCGGTCATTGACGAAAACCTCCACCACACTCCGATCCACGAATACCCGTAATTCTATCGGCTCGCCGTAGGGGAGGTCAAACGTACATCGTTGTGATTCGCGGTTGCTCACCTCTGAACTGATGCTAGACCGATTTGCGTCCAAAATCAACTCCCTAAGTGGTGCCATCTCCTGTGGCGCACGGTTGGCTGACCATGGATTGAGGTTGAAGCGAATGAGGGTTTGTTCTTCGCCGTTCGGAGAACAGCAAACTTTCAGACCGCACTCCTCAGCACTCTCCCATTCAAACACCGCTCGAATCTCTAACTGATCTCCTCTGATTTCATCAAGCTGACAATCTTCGTCTGTGTTCAATTGGATGTCGGAAAAGTGGGCGTGCTCACCTCGCAACGCTTCCAATTCTGGAACAGGCTCCATGAGCAGATCGCCGCCATCGGACAACGACAGAACCATCGGGATGGCAAACATCCCCGCCCAGCCAGAGGCACGTTGGACGTAACTATAGCGCCCTTCGTGGAAGCGGCCGAACAGAATGCGTCTGCCCTTGTCATCCAGCAGCGTTAAGCCCTCATTATAGACACCGGGACGACCTGTATCGCCGAGTGCCAATCGTTTATGACGCTCCGGGGTGAACCGTTGATTGGCGTAAGTTCCGATGTAGAATTGCGCCCCACGCGGGTGACTGGTGAAGGAGAGTATATGTTTATCTCCCAAACGGAAGAAGTCGGGACAGCCGCAGTCCTCACCCCACTCTGTGAAAATGCCGCCCTCGTAGAAGGGATGCAGATACTCCCAATGGGCGAGGTCTTTGGAGGTATATAGATACGCCGCATCTGGAGGGGCGGAACCGCTGTTGCCGGTCAATGCGTAGTATGTATCCCCTTCGACCCAAGCACATGGGGCACCACTGATCCGAAATTCATCCCCCGCCTGCGGATTGGGTATAATCGGATTCGCTGGGTGTTTTTCCCAATTGATAAGCATATCATCGTCGCTTGTGGCGAGGCAGATGCCGTCCGGCAAACCGTGATAGATGAACGTGGGCACTCCCTCTTTATTGATAAACGCTGCGCCGCTGTAGCACTGGTCTCGGTCTGCCCCTTCCGGACCGGGCGGCAACGCAATCGGGTGGTCTGTCCAATGAACCAAATCCGCACTAGAGGCATGTCCCCAATGTATCGTGCCGTGGAAAGCTCCATTCGGATTGTACTGGTAAAAGATGTGGTATCTGCCTTTCCAGAAAATGGTTCCGTTTGGATCGTTCATCCAGTTGGTCGGTGCAAGATAATGGTATGCTGGACGGTACGGGTCAGATGCCAGTTGTAGACGGCGTGGATCAATATCGCTCTGCTTCGATTCAGTCATCTGTTTGTCCCCACAGTGTAACTCGATTCTGGTAGATTACTAACTACTGTGTGCTTTGACGCGGATAGCCTAGGATTGCCAAGACCTCAGTAATTTCATCCAAGATAACAGGGTCGTCAATTGTCGCCGGCATACGGTATTCAACCCCATCAGCGATTCGCTTCATAGTTCCGCGTAGAATCTTACCCGACCGTGTCTTGGGAAGCCGCTGCACCACAGTCGCCACTCTGAAGGAGGCAATGGGACCAATCTTCTGGCGCACCATCTGGATAAGTTCCTGAACGATCACATTGTCATCGCGCTGAACGCCGGCTTTCAGCACAATAAACCCAATCGGCACTTCCCCTTTGATCTCGTCAGCGATACCCACAACAGCGCATTCAGCAACGTCGGGATGGGCTGCCAGAACTTCCTCCATTGCACCGGTCGAAAGGCGATGCCCCGCCACGTTGATGATGTCGTCCGTGCGGCTCATGATCCAGAGGTAGTCCTCTTCATCCTTGTAGCCGGCATCCGCAGTCAGGTAATAGCCCGAATAGGTGCTGAGATAAGATGACTGATGTCCCTCATCGTTGTTCCACAACGTCGGGAGGCAGCCGGGAGGCAACGGCAACTTGATGACGATATTGCCGATCTGACTCGCTTCTACCTCTGCGCCATTATCATCCAGTACACGCACATCGTAGCCCGGAACTGCCTTTGTACAGGAGCCGGGTTTCACAGGAAACGTCTCAATACCAATACAGTTCGCGCCTACGGGCCAACCTGTTTCTGTCTGCCACCAATGGTCAATCACCGGGACGTTGAGTTGTCCCTGTGCCCAAGTCAGTGTGTCGGGATCGCACCGCTCACCGGCAAGGAAGAGGGCGCGGAAACCGCCCAGATCATATTTGCGGATATAATCGCCGTTGGGATCCTCACGTTTAATAGCTCGAAAGACGGTTGGTGCTGTGAAGAGAGTACTCACCCCGTGCTGAGAAATGACGCGCCAGAATGCACCGGGATCGGGGGTGCCAACCGGTTTCCCTTCGTACAAAACCGTCGTACAACCTTTGAAGAGGGGAGCGTAGACGGTGTAGGAATGTCCAACAGCCCAACCGATGTCCGAAGCTGCCCAGTATACCTCGCCGGCCTCCACCCCATAGACGTTCTGCATGCTCCAACTGAGCGCGACTAGATGACCACCGTTGTCGCGTACAACACCTTTCGGTACGCCCGTTGTGCCGGAGGTGTAGAGAATATAAAGGGGATCTGTTGCGGCAACCGGTACGCAATCAACTGGGGTTGCAGTGTCCATGAGTTCCGACCAGTCCAAATCACGACCAGCGACCATGGATGCCCGCTCTTGGGGACGCTGTAGAATAATACATCGTGAAGGCTTTGTTGCTGCGAGTTCAATTGCGCCATCGAGTAGGGGTTTATATGCCACAATCCGGTCCACTTCGATGCCGCACGAAGCGGAGAGGATAAGTTTCGGTTTCGCATCATCAATACGAGTCGCCAATTCGTTGGCGGCGAACCCTCCGAAGACTACCGAGTGAACGGCACCAATCCGAGCGCAGGCGAGCATGGAGATAGCTGCCTCAGGCACCATGGGCATGTAAATAATTACCCGATCGCCTTTCTGAACGCCTTGAGCGACAAGGACACCGGCAAAACGTGCGACCTCGTCCCGAAGTTCTCGGTAGGTGAAGGTTTTGATGGTTCCGGTGACGGGACTGTCGTAGATGAGTGCCGGCTGATCTGCGCGTCCATTTTCCACATGCCGATCGAGGGCGTTGTAGCAGGTGTTGGTCAAGCCGCCTGTAAACCAGCGGTAGAAAGGCTCTTGTGAGTCATCAAGAACCTTGTCCCACTTTTTGTACCAGTGGACATTTTCCGCAGCTTTCGCCCAGAAAGTATCCGGCTCGTTTAGCGACTGTGCGTAGATTTTTTCATAGGTGTCAGACATAATTTTCGGCTCCTCTTTTCCAACCTTCAAAAGATTCGGTGCCCGATTAGGCCGCAATCTTATCATAGATTGAGATGATTTCAGAAGGGTAAAATTCTGGTACAAACCTTCCTTAAGTGTGAGTCATTCTTCCCCCTGCTGCTCTTTTTTCGAGTTATAACTAACAGGCACCGCCAAGCCTTTGGTATCAAGATTTAAGGGCCTTAAATACTAAGCATCTTGGCAAATCGAACACCTTCATTGTCGTCACTCCAAATCGCAATTTGTATTCACTCCCATTTTGGGGTACGCCGTTTCTCACGGTAAGCGGTGATAGCTTCGTGAAAGTCGGAAGACGTCATTGCGATTGCCTGGAGCTTGATGTACTCGCTGTAGAAATCCTCATAGTCCAGGTCGAAGGCGAGGTTGGTAACGAGCTTTGCCAAACGGCTTCCTCTGGAACAGAAGCGCAGGTACCTACCAACGTAATCCTCGAATTCCTCCCGGTATCGTTCTTGGCTGACCAGATGGTCGACCAGACCGATTCGTTGCGCTTCGTTCCCATTGACGTTCTCGCCGGAAAGAATCATCCACTTGGCTCGCCCCATTCCAACGAACCGTGGCAACCGCCAGGTCCCAAGCCCCGGAATTAAGGACTCGCGAATCGCCGGCAGGCCAATCTGAGCGGAGGGCGTCGAAATGCGGATATCGCAGGCCATAGCAAGTTGAAGCCCACCGCCTAGACAGTAGCCGTGAATCAGGCAGAGGACTACCGGCTCCATGGTCTCGAATTTGCGTAACGCCCCCTCCCAGTGCTCGTGGTAGGTAATGTCAACCTTCCCCGCCGACAATTCCTTCAGGTCGATGCCGGTACAAAATGCTCGACCGGTGCCGGTGAGCACCACGATTCGGATGTCCTTATCCCCCGCGATTCCGTCCGCCGCGGCATTCAGGTCATAGGTGGCTTGGTTGTTCATAGCGTTGAGCAGATGGGGACGGTTCAATGTCAGCCGCGCGATTGGGCCCTCTTTTTCCCAACACATGGTCTGAAACTCGGGCATGAGATCCCTCCTTGTAAAACGTGATGCGTAATGCGTGATGCACATTACGTATTGCATGACCCGTCCTAGATTATGTTGACATAAATGACTTCGTATTACTACACTATTGAACGAAGTAGAAAGGAGTCTTTCGATGTCACATCAATCAGGCAAGCGAATCTTCAAAAGGTATAGTGAATCCTTCAAACAGAAGGTAGTCAATGAAATTGAGTCCGGTGCCTTGACGATTCACCAAGCGCAGCAACGATATCGTATTGGGAGTCACGGGACCATTAGCAACTGGATAAAACAGTTGGGCAAGACTCATCTATTAGCCCAACGGGTTCGGATTGAAACCGCTGATGAGGTGGATTCACTCAAGCAACTGGTAGCCGATAAACAACATCTTGAGTCTGCATTAGCCCAAGCGCATCTGAAGATAGCCACCCTTGAATCGCAGCTATCTCAAGCGGAGCAACTGTATGGGGTGGATATTAAAAAAAAGTGAAACATTCAAGTATTGAAGCACTGTGTCAATCAAAGGCTCACCGATATTCACTTGCAACGGTTTGTGCTGCACATGGTGTGTCTCGACAAGCGTTTTACCAACATCAGAAACACCGGGCAACCGAGCGATTGAAAGAAGAAATGGTGCTTCAGTTGGTTTGTCAAATCCGTACGCGTCAACCCAACATCGGGGTGCGGAAACTGTATCACCTGCTCACACCTGAGTTTGAGAAAATAGGCTTTCAGTTAGGCAGAGATGCGCTGTTCGGCTTGCTTAGAGACCATGGACTGCTTATTGAGTCCTCAAAGCGTGGACACAGAACCACTGTGGCGAATCACCGATTTCATCGGTATCCTAACCGGATAACTCATATAGTTGTTGACCGGATTCACCGGGTCTTCGTTGCAGACATTACTTATCTACAGACACTGGAGGGCTTTGTGTATTTGGCTCTTATCACTGACCTGTTCTCCCGGAAAATCGTTGGCTTTGATGTCTCGGAGTCCCTATCCGTCGAAGGGGCACTCAAAGCGTGCAAAATGGCAATAAAACCCGTCAGTCCCATTGATAGACCGATTCATCATTCTGACAGAGGGGTTCAATACTGTTGTCATGCTTACACCCAATTCCTCAATTCACGGGGCATCCAATTGAGTATGACCCAAGATGGCGATGTTTACCAGAACGCTGTCGCTGAACGCGTCAACGGCATCTTGAAAATTGACTTCCTCCTCAATCAAACATTTCGCTCTATCCACCAAGCTATCAGGTGTGTCAAGCAGAGCGTTTCTATATACAACAACGAGAGACCTCATCTCAGTTTAGGGTATCAAACACCACAAGCCGTTTATCACAAAAGTTGGCAACAACTCGCTATAAATCAACCGTAATACGGAAATTTTATGTAAACCTATTTTAGGACTTGACAGCACCCTTATTGGCTCATTACAGATGTCTCCGATCAATCACCCGTATCGTCTTTCCCTCGCTACGCTGAATCCCTCCGGGTTTTTTGAATCGAACGTCAGCTCTGATGCCGAGGGTCTGCTGCACCTCCTGTTTCACCTGCTGCTGGATCTGACGCACCGCGGACTTTCCCTGACAGTGAATCTCCTGCGTCGCTTCGACCCACACTTCCAGTGTGTCCAGTTGGTCTTTTCGATCTACGACAATCTGGTACTGAGGCGCGAGCCCTGCCACGTTGAGTAACACCTCCTCGATCTGAGAAGGAAATATGTTGACGCCACGGATAATGAGCATATCGTCGGTGCGTCCCAACACCTTACTCATACGTGCCAGTGTGCGACCACAGGCACAAGGTTTCCGAGACAGCCGCACACGGTCTCGTGTTCGGTAGCGGATCACCGGCATCCCTTCCTTGGTGAGGGTGGTCAGGACCAGTTCACCTTCTGAATCGTCAGGTAGCGGTGCACCGGTGTCAGGATGGATGACCTCCGCGAGAAAGTGGTCTTCGTGGATGTGAAGCCCGCTGTGCACATGACACTCTACCGCCACGCCCGGCCCGATGAGCTCGCTCAGTCCGTAGACGTCGAAAGCCTCGATGCCCAGCCTCGTCTCGATTTCCATACGCATGGCTTCAGACCACGGCTCGGCACCCATGAACCCCACTCGCAACTTCATTTGCTTTCGAAAGTCCATCCCTGCCTCGTCAGCGGTTTCAGCCAACACGAGCGCGTAAGAGGGCGTGCAGCAGAGCACAGTGGCACCGAGGTCTTCCATCAGCATCAATTGGCGTTTAGTGGATCCGCCCGACACCGGAACGGTAGCGGCACCGATCGTCTCTGCACCGAGACCAAAACCCAATCCACCGGTGAACAAACCGTAACCGTATGCGTTGTGCACGACATCCGAAGCAGTCACGCCGCCGGTGCACAAGGTCCGCGCCATCAATTCGCCCCAGACATTCATATCCTGACGCGTGTAACCGACGACGGTGGGCACCCCCGTCGTACCGCTTGACATATGCACCCGCACAATCTGTTCCATCGGAACGGCAAGCCACCCCAAAGGGTAGTGGTCACGAAGATCTTGTTTCGTTGTGAAGGGTAATTTTGTCAAGTCGTCCAGAGATCTGATGTCGTCGGGCTGGAGGCACTTTTCTTTGTCGCTCTGCTTGTGGTGCGGTATTGTCTCAGAGACACGCTGAAGGATGCCCCGCAGGCGTTCGAGTTGAAGCGCCTCTAGGCATTCACGGGGTAGGTACTCCATCGACTTATTCCAAGACATCGCGATTTCTCCTTTCCTGCTACGGGTGCGTAACTCCTATTCTTTAATGGAGTAAAATTTTTGGCTCTCACTACAAGCGTATCAAGACCTGCTTGACGGTCACTACTACTCTGGCAAATAAAGTGGGCTCTATAACCGCGGGTCGACAGGCTCGCTCTCTAACGCCAGAACGCCGAAGACGCATTCGTGCACACGCTGAAGCGGCTCGCGGCGCACGAAACGTTCCAATCCTTCGATGCCAAGCGCAAACTCGCGGAGTGCCAACTGCCTTTTGACGCCCAAGTTACGCGCTTTCAACCGGTCTAAGTTTTCGGGGAGTAAATATTCGGGACCATAGATAATTCTCAGATACTCTCGTCCACGACATTTGACCGCCGGTTGCACCAACCCACGCGAGCCACGCGGGTGGAAATCATACGGCTTGACGACCATTCCTTCACCACCCTGCTCTGTCAACGTCTCCCACCACTGAATCGTTCCACCCTGCGATGCTTCGTCCCGCACATCCACAACGTGGTAAGCGGTGGCTTGAATTAGGCCAGGGTCGGCATGGCACAATGCCTTCAGTGTGTCGAGGTGCCAGCGGTGGTCTTTGTCGATGTAGACTTTGCCTTCTACCGCCAGCAGATGAAATGGTGCAAGTTTCAGGTTGTCGAGTGATGTCACCTCCCAACAGTATTGCCGATAAGCGTTGCGATAGCGTTCAACACTATCCTGCCGTTGGGCGATTTGCCCCTGTAGCTCCTGCACAGCTAGTCCTCGCGCTCCCGATTGTGTGAGAACATCCGCAGCATGTTTGAGCGCAATCTGCCCAGCGACACCGACCGGCGCGTATTGTTCCTTGATCAACTCCTGCGCCTTTGCAGACCACGGCATGAGTTCAGCGTCAAGACAAGCCCAGTCGGTTTCGTGCGTTTCCCAAAACTTGATCGCATCGAAGGCGGTATGGAGCCGTTGGAGCAACGCGCCCTCTATTTCAGGATCGTTAAAGAAGGGACGCCCTGTCCGTGTATAACAGACGCCGATTCTGGGCTCAATAAGTTTGCCCTCCGGCGATTTGTCGCCGTCAAGCGTGGGTTGAATTGTGCCATTACCAATAATGCCGAATCGTTTACGGGCACTCGCCTCATCACGACATAGTACGATGACGACGCGCGAACCCATGTGCTTTTCTTCACAGATGACTTGTGGTACACCTTCGTTGCGGAAGTAAGAGAACGCTTCCTCCGGGTGTTCCAGTATGTTTGGATGGTGCGATGTTGCACTGGGCGACATTGTGGGCGGCAGATAGATAAGCCACTGTGGAGCAACTGCAAAGCGAGTCATCACTTCAAGCGCGGCAGCGGCATTTTCCTTACGGACAACCACATGCCCCATCAGCTGTGTGTGAATCCTCAATTTTTGCAAGTAGTCAGCGATGTTGAGTAGGTCATCGTGTGCCTGCTGTGAGGTCAACTGCGGTGACTCCGGCTCAGACTCAAGGAACGGGCGCACCGGTTCGGAATAGACTCGCTGCGCCGGGACGGACACTAATTCCTTTTCGGGGTAGCGCAGAGCCGTCAACTTACCTCCAAACACACAGCCGGTGTCAATATTAATGGTGCGATTGAGCCATTCAGGTTCAGGGACGGGAGTATGGCCGTAAACAACAGTTCCACGGCCTCGATACGCCGATGCCCAGTCGAACCTGACGGGCAGACCAAACACATCGGTTTCGCCGGTCGTCTCGCCGTAAAGTGCAAACTCACGCACCACTCCTGATGCCCGCCCTTGCATTTCCTCCTTCATCCCCGCGTGTGCGACGACCAGTTTGCCGTCGTCGAGAAGGAAGTGGCTCACAAGGCTGTCCAGAAACGTGATGACCCTTTCCTTAAATGGCTCCCGTTCATCAGTAGGGAGCGCGTCCAACTCCGCAAGCGTCTCGGAAAGTTCATGCGTGATTTGAGTCCCCAAAATTTTACTCCGATGGTGCCCTCCATGCGAAAATTTTTCGGTCTTGTTTGACTCACGCAACTGCCGCAATAGCTTCATGTCATGATTTCCCGGTACGCATAACGCGCTGTCTGCCTCGCACATTCCCATGATCAACTTTAGCGTGTCCACGATGCGCGGGCCCCTATCAACCAAATCGCCCAGAAAGAAGGCACGTCGACCTTGGGGGTGGATGAATATCCCTCCCTCGTTTCGGACGTAGCCGAGTACGCTGAGCAGTTCTTCCAATTCGTCACAGCAGCCGTGTAAATCGCCGATGATGTCAAAAGGTCCAGGATCGTCTCGGCGATCGGTCCAGAGCCGTTGCCGCTCGATGCGGACCGAATCGATTTCTTCCTCACTACCCAGACGATAAATGTAGCGAAAACCTTCCTTCCCCAATCTGCGTACAGATCTGCGCAATTGCTGGATGTGCTGACGAATCACGCTTCGCGGCAGATGCCGATCGGGGCGCACTTGATTACGTGCGGTGCAAACTTTTTGTGGTGGCTCTAACACGATGGCGACCAACAGGACATGATACTCTCGCGCCAAATCGACAAACGGCTTGCGATCTTCGGGCTTCAGGTTTGTGGCATCTACGACCACCAACCGTCTCGCCGCCAACCGCTTGACAGCGATATAACGCAACACATCAAAAGCCGCCTCCGTCGCATCCATGTCATTCTCACTGTCCGACACCAACCCACGGCAGAAATCGGAGGACAAGATCTCCGTCGGCTTAAAATGCCTGCGGGCAAAGGTGCTTTTACCTGCACTCGATGCACCGATCAGTAGGACAAGGGATAATTCTGGAATGGTGATAGTTTTGGTTTCACTCATTGTCGTGCTCTTGATTCCCAAACAGAATTGGTATAAGTTCTGTCGTGGGGACTTCAGTCGTTTCTTTGGCGAAATTCACCACTAGGGGCTTATCAAATCAATCGTGCAATTGTTCAAACACCGCCATTTGCGTCGGCGGCCCGAGTGCTTCGTCTGCTTCACCAATTGGAACGAACCTCACGGTGTAGCCGAATTGTGCCGCGACATATTCTGCCCATGTACGAAACTCGGAACGCCCCCATTCAAAGCGATGGTCAGGGTGGCGAAAGTTGCCCGCAGGCAAAGATTCAAAGCGGACGTTATATTCTCGGTTGGGCGTCGTGACGATGACACATCCCGGACGGGCATGTGCGAAGACGACGCGCTCTAAAGTCCTCAGGCGTGGCGCATCTAGGTGTTCAATAACTTCAACCAGCGCGGCGGCATCAAAACCATATAGGCGGTCATCACGATAGGTCAGGGCACCGTGAAGGAGCGACACCCGCTCTCGGCGTTTCGGGTAGCGGTCGAGGTGTAGCCGTTTTGCGGCTTTTTCTAATGCTTGTGCGGAAACGTCCACGCCGACGAGTTTTTCAAAATACGGGTCTTTCACCAGCATGACAAGCAGTTTTCCCTCGCCGCAGCCAAGGTCTAGCATCCGTCTTGCACCACAATGCTTCAACGCCCCCAACACCGCACCCAATCGCAGTTCATTCAATCGCACGGGTGCTTCCAAAGCTGCTTCCGCAGCGGCGTCCCTCTCCGTAGTTGCATCGGGTGCTGTTGTGTCCTCCTGTAACTGTGCCAATGCCTCGCGTACCAACGAACGTTGATATTTGAGGTATCGCTCAGTGATGAGATCCCGCTCTGGATGCGAAGGTAGCCACCTCTCTCCACGACGCAGCAGTTTCTCCACTTCGTCCTCGCCAACGTAATAATGCTTGTCATCATCTAAAACAGGCATAAGCACGTAAAGGTGCGATAGGAGCGCTTGCAGGCGGCATGTCGCTTTCAGGGTCACCGTAAAGTAGCGTGAGATTCCCCACTGCGGGAATTGATCATCAAGCGCGTGTGGTGTTGCTTCTACCTGATAACCGAGCGGTTCAAACAGCCGCCGAAGCACGGTCTCGCCCCCACGACAGGGTAGGACGGCGATGTTTACTTCAAACGGCATCGCTTCGTCCACCCGGTCGGGCAGATCTTTGCAGTGTCCAGCCAACGCAGTTCCGAACACCTGCGAGATCGCTACACTCAAAAATGATGATGCCACGTAAGGTCGGTCATTTACATAGGTTCCCAACGTACCACCGCCTCTACCCCTGCGCCTACGGACTAACGCGACAGGGTCAACTTCAAGCAGCATCGCTGCCGTGCAACGCGTCTCGTTTACTTCCGGATAAAAAACATGGACTTTTCCAAATTTCAATTCAAAGACTTGCACCCGTGCCGGATGCTTGTGAAGCAGGAAGCTGAGGTCATCCGCCTGATGTGCCGTCGTTGTGATTGTGAACAACATGGAAACTCTCCAAAGAACAAGGTTTTGTATACTTTCAAGTGTCTAAATTCCTTTTTTCTAGCAACCCCCTGACAAATGGGGCATGATCGGCGGTCTCCAATCCCTTTTGTAATTCGGACAAAACTGTTGCGAGATCGCCTCCTATAAGTGCATTCACTGCTAGGCGCAAACCGGGAAATGTTTGGCTTTCTATCAGTCCCTCTACATCGGGCACCATCGGCACGTATTCCTCATTGACAAGACGGAACCAATCGAGTCGCCCCTCCTGTGTCTGCCACACGATATACTCCGTTACCCCGTTACGGAGATAGGCTTCTAATTTCTCGTGCAAATCGTATTCCGCGCTTGTCCCGGCAATTTCGACGATTAATTCCGGCGCGCCTTCGATGTAGCCCGTGTCGCTGAGGAGGGAGGTGCCGCCTTCATCGATCCGAAGCAACGCATCGGGCTGCACCTCGTTGTTGGGGTCAAGTTGAACGGTGGCGTTATCTGAAAAATCAACACCGGGCGTTGCGGCACAATAGACACCGATCCAAGCCATGATATAACCGTGAGGTTTGCCGTGAATATCAGTTCGTACAGGTGATGGCATGTAGACGACTCCTTCAATTAATTCTGCTTTTTTCAGGTGCGGCATTGCCTCATAACGTCGCTCAAATTCGTCCCGTGTCAGTTTTTCTCCGTGCTTCAGCGGTGATGGCGGAACTTTTTTCTTTTCCACAGTGTGTGGAGGATGTTGGGCATGAGCCTCCCTCGATCTCGAATCGGGACTTTCGCTATGTTCAACTTGACCTTTCTCTTTCGCTGCGGTTTCAACAGTCATGATAGGGCTCCCTCCAATCTGATTTCTGATTCAATTCCGGAGTAGTTCTACTGAGCATCGTGAATCTGGTGCTTCTGCATCAGTTGTTTCAGCGACTCAAGCGGGAGGCTCAGTTGGCGAGCGATATCTTCCAAGTCTCCTTGACACTGTTCGTATACATCAATGAGGATCTGTTTTTCAACTTGAGATAGTCGATTCGAGAGGGGTTCTCCACCGTCAGATCGCGAATAGGCGGTAAGAATCTCTTGGGGCAGGTGGTGCGGAGAGATGGTATCTCCATCAACTTTATACGTGATACGCTCGATAACATATTTGAGTTCGCGGACATTACCGGGCCAGTCGTATGCGTTCAAACACTCCAAAGTCTCAGGTGCCAATCTTTTTGGTTTGATGTCAGCCACCTCCCCTGCGAGACGCTCCATGAAATGATAGCACAACAGTTCAATATCCTCTTTCCGATCACGCAACGATGGCAGCCAAATCGTTTCGAATGCGAGCCGATCGTATAGATCTGCCCGAAATTTGCCCGCCTCTATGTCCGCCTCCATATCGCTGTTGGTTGCAGTAATAACCCGTACATCGACCTTTATCGTCTTTGTGCCGCCAACCCGCTCAAACTGCTGATATTCCAGTACGCGAAGGATCTTCTGCTGAAATTCAACGGACATATTGCCGATCTCGTCGAGAAAGAGTGTTCCTCTATCCGCCAACACAAAGCGTCCCTCTCGGAACGATGAATTTGTGAAAGCATTATCTTCCTGCCCAAAGAGTTCGCACTCCAGAAGCCCCTCTGCCAATGCTGCACAATTAATTGTGATGAACGCACGTTTTTGGCGATTGCTGTTATTATGGATTGCAGCAGCGACCAGCTCCTTGCCAGTCCCACGTTCACCACGAATCAGCACAGGGCGTGGAATAGAAGCCACTTCCGCAATTTGTTGGTGCACCTGTTGAATGGCTCGGCTTTTGCCGACGATGTTGTATCGCCCCTTCAATTCCTCGCGGTAAAACTCGCGTTCCCGACGCAGCCGCTTGTTATCGATTGTGGCACGGATCAGGTGATTGATCCGTGTGAGGGCGAGCTCCATGTTTTCTTCGATATAGAAATCCTTTTCGACATACTCCTGAGCCCCCAACTTAATCGCTTCGACAGCGGTCGAGATTGTGCCTTTGCCCGTTAAGATAACGACCGGCAGAGAAGGGTTAATTTTCTTGATTTCTTCCAAGCCTGCGAGCCCATTCGTCTGTCCTTCGCCAAAGTCGAGGTCTAAGATAACAAGGTCAAAGGCATCAGGGCTCTTAGAGACCATCTCCAACCCTTCCTCCACAGTCCCCACAGCCACCGGCTCTGCGCCGCGCTGTTCGAGCAGGTCTGTCAGCAAATCTTGCATTGCGGTTTGATCATCAACAACTAAGATACGTTCTGCCATTTTCCATATCTCCTGTACAGTCTCATGTGTGCTATAGCACTTCGCGCGCGAAGGTGTACGCGCCTCTCAGCCAAGAGGCGTAATAGAGTCCATTGGCATAGAAAAAATAAACGCTCTTCAAACCGATAACACTCAATAGACAGATCAATAATACGGCAATCAGGAAAACATCCTGCCGTCGCGTTTTCAACTCGCGCAGAGAAGTGCGGCTAACATCAGCAGTGTCAGGAGAAAATGCGCGGCTCTCAACGGCTTCACTGAGATGCGCTGCCCGCCGGATGTTATTAGTCAAGATTGGTCGCAAACTGTTTAAGATACCGCTGATGGTATGCAGAAGATTAAGACGCAAATACCGAAAACCGCGTAGCCGCTGTGAGCGAATTACAGTTTTCGCCTCTGAAGCGATGAGCGGAATGTAGCGCAACCCTGTCGTCACCATAAATGCGAGACTGTATGGAACACGCAGCTTCACAAGGGCAAGCAAGAGGTCACGGGGTTGGGTTGTCCAGATAATAAAACAGCTGATTGTCAACATTGTGTTAAACCGCAAAGATTGAACGGCACCGTGAAACAAGCCCTCGCGATAGAGATGAATTCCACCCGTCAATCCCCCGATTATAGGAACATCTTTATGGATAAGCGTAAAAATAACGGTTCGAGGGAGTTGATTATAAAAGATTCCTTGACTGTAAATCAATCCCCATGTCCCTAACCCAATAAAAAGGATGAGCAGACGAATCTGACGCCATGACGGCGGGATTAACGCTTGGCAGCAGAGGCTAACCAGAAAACACGCAAACAGGGCAATTGGACTATCGAGTAAGATGACTAGACAGCTAACGATTGCGAGGAGGACAATTTTGGTGTGAGGATGGAGATATGTCATCTTGAAGCCTTTGTAGTTGCATCGTTAGTGGTGGGACAAGCGACGCCTGTTCTAAGCGTTCAGGGTTTGCAAAAGCAGCATCAGGTGTTCCATCGAAGATGAGTTCTCCACGATGAAGCAGCAACACCCGACTAGCGTATTCGAGCGTGAGGTGGACATCGTGGGTACAGAAGATCACCGTTTTGTTTTGTGTCTTCATCGTATTGTCAAGCATCTGCATGAGTTGTTGCAAGTGATAGTAATCCTGGCCCGTTGTCGGCTCATCCAAGAGGAGGAGATCAGGATAGAGAGAAAAACTGGCAGCGACTGCGGTACGTTGGCGTTGCCCCCGTGAAAGTGCGTAAGGGGCTTCCGTTTTGAGGGTTTCCAAGTCAAACATCGGCAAGATCTCTTCGAGTCGCTCCTCCACTTCCTGACGAGACAACTTGAAGTTCTTTGGACCGAAAGCCACCTCCTCGGATACCGTTGCTGCCTGCAACAGCAGATCTGGGTTCTGAAAAACAATTCCCACTTGACCTGCGAGATGGCGCGGTTTATAGTGCCGGATATCCCGTCCTTTGATGAGAATCTGTCCTACTGACGGGCGTAGGAGTGCGATTAGATGTAAGAGCAATGTTGTCTTCCCTGATCCATTTGCTCCCATAATTGCGACTACCTCACCGCACTTAATCTGAAAAGAGATACCTTTCAACACATCAACAGAAGTTTGTGGGTAACGAAAAGAGAGTTTCTGCGCCTCTGCCAAAATATTATCAGGATTCACAGAACTGGTTTGAGTCGGGGTAGGTGTTAGATCCGCTAATCCAGCCTCCCTTGATGAAGCGTCAGAACTGATAAAACCGTCAGGTGCTTTATCTCGATGTAATCGGGGTTGCTTTGGATCCTGAGTTGGGTTTGCAAAAAGCTGCACGGCGTGGTCGAGGGTCAGTGGGCGTTCAGAATAGCCGAGTTGTTCCGCAACTTGCGCGAGCTCTGGAACCTGCACACCCAACTGGGAGTAACGGTTGAGATCTGTAAACGCTTGACCTATCGGTAGGTCGGAGACTAGTTTACCGTCATTCATGAGCCACACGCGGCTGCATAGTGGTGAGATTTCATTGACCTGATGTCCCGCAACAATTACAGTAATACCAAGCTTTCTATTCAAATCACGGATAATCTCAAGGATGTCATGAGTGGCTTGTGGGTCGAGATAACTGGTCGGTTCATCAAGTAACAGGATCTGTGGCTGCATCGCGCAGACGCACGCAAGGGCAACCCGTTGTTTCTGTCCACTTGAAAGTGAAGCGATTTGACGATTTCTAAATCCGGCGAGTCCAACCTGCGTCAATGCAGAATCGATACGGCGATCAATTTCGTGGGAGGGGAGTCCAAGGTTCTCTAATCCAAATGCGATTTCATCTTCTACGATAATGCAAAAGAGTTGCTCTTCAGGATTTTGGAATAGTAGTCCAACTTGTTGGCATGTCACAGCTATTGGCTGCTCAGCAACACTCGCGCCGTTGACACAGACGCTGCCAGACAACTTTCCCCCGGAAGCGTGAGAAATTAAGCCATTCAACGTCCGCAGCAGTGTTGATTTACCGCAGCCTGTGGGACCTGTGAGCAGAATAAATGCTTTGGGGTCAACCCTTGCATCTATTCCGCGTAAAGTTGGCGTGTTGCGACTGGGATAGGTGAAGTGGAGATTTTCAATTTCGATGCTGCCCATGGTTTCGAGAGGTACAACTCAGACAGGCTAGTCGAAACTCTTGATTTCGATTGGAACTGGACCCACAAGCTGGTCTAGGTGGGATTTCACAGATTCTTGGAAAGAGATAACCGAATCGCGGATACTATATCTAAAATCCTCATGGAGGTTTTCATATTGTGTGTAAACACGCGCTAAGAGTTCACCTGCATGCTCACCAACTTCACTGATTCGATCGCCGCCTGCTTTGGCAAACCGGGAAACGGTTTCCTTAAATGCGCCAAACTCGGCGTCCAGATAGTGTTTGAACACAGATTTCTGGAAGGTATCGAGCGTATCCCGCACACTATATCTAAAATCCTCATGGAGGTCTTCATATTGCGTATAGACACGTGCTAAGAGTTCTTGTGCGTGCGCGCGAATTTCTCCAATGCGGTTCACTTCTGTTTTAACAAGCTGCTCGGAATCCCGATGCGATTGGGAGTCAGATACAATCTCCTCAAAGGCGTTAAATTCCTGCGCCAGATACTGTTTGAAATTATCAACAGCCACCGTCTGACTGGTCATCTTTTCAAAATGATACCCATGAATGGCGAGGCGTATCGCTTTATCGATCATCCCCGGATAATCTTTGAGCACTTTTATCAAAAACCGGAGGTAAGCCGGACCCTGTTTGGAGAAGAGCTGTCGCTTAATTGATCTAGCAACAGCCATCAGCTCCGTCTTGCCAACTCTTCCCTTCCCATGGCTGACAGGCTTGAGATTCTTGAGCAACGTGAGGCAGCGTTCAAAATAGTTCTTCAAGGTCGGATCATACAACGTGGAAACGACTCGTCTGTATTCGGCAATCAGGTGTTCTCGCGGGAGTTCGGGAACAAAATTTAACGTAATGTCAGTGTTGTTTCCTGTAGATTCGTCGAGCATGCGCCCTTCACCTTGAAGACGATGATAGAGATTGGTCTCTTTCAAAGCAGTTAGCAAGCCTGCCATCGCCATCGGAACTCCAGCCTCTTGAATAAACCGAATATGCGAATCAAATTCTTTGTCACCATCCATTCCAATAATAAAACCACCGGTCACTTCTATGCCGCTGTTCTGGATCGTGCGAATAGCACGGAGCAGATAGCTGCCTGCATCTTCCTCTTTATTCGTGTTCTGCTTCTTTTTCGTCATTAATAGCGCGTCTTCATTCGGGCTTTCGATTCCCAGAAATACCATGTTAAAGCCGGCATCGCTCATCGCATCCAGCATCTCTGGAATTTCGACGAGATTCACACTGGCTTCGGTGAACAAATCGAACGGAAAATTCTTTTCCTTCTGGAACGCTTTCACTTCAGGAAGCAGACGCATGGCATCCCGTTTATTCCCGATGAAATTGTCATCAACTACAAAGAGTGAGCCCTGCCAGCCGAGCCGGTGCATCAGATCGAACTCCGCCATCATCTGCTCATTACTTTTGGTGCGCGGCACACGCCCAAACAGTTTGGTGATGTCGCAAAATTCACAGTCAAAGGGGCATCCACGAGAGAATTGGAGCGCCATTGAACCGTAATCGTGTATATTAATAAGATCATAACGGGGCAAGGGGGTTATTGTTATATCCGGTTTTCTCTTTTCCCGGTATACATCTTTGGCAACTCCGGCCTCAAAATCTGTCAGAAAATCCTCAAATATTTCTTCTACTTCGCCAAAGAAAAAGTGGTCGACCTTTCCATCCGCTTCCTCTCTTATACTGTCATGATAGGAAGTGGGGTGTGGTCCGCCAGCGACAATAGGCACTCCAGCCCGGTTACATCGCTGAATGACCTGATACAGCGATTCTTTTTGGACAATCATCGTGGAGGTTAAGACGACATCTGCCCAATCAATATCTGCATCCGTCAAGGGGTTAACATTCATATCAACGACTTTGAGTTGATAATCTTTCGGGAACATTCCAGCAACGGTCAGCAGTCCAAGTGGCGGCATGGCCGATTTTTTGCCCGCAAAGTCCAAGGCGTATTTATAGCCCCAATACGATGGCGGGAACTCAGGATAAACAAAAAGGGCATTTCGCATGTAGATTAATCTCCAATTATGTGTGTAATTTAGGAAACTTACTTTAATAGTACAATTAATTCTATCACAATTTAACATTTAAAGCAACAGGAAAAAACAACCGATGAGATTTTCTAAATAGGCAATCAACTGTTCAGCCTATTCTTGAATCCAGCCTTCATCAACTTCAACGTGCATGATGCTGGTGCGTCGGTAGGTATAGGTGATATGGATGCCACCATCGTGGGCTTGGATAATGGCGGGATAGGAATATTCCCCCTCCTCGGTTTCGAGATGCTGTTTGTATTCCCATGTCTCCCCTTCGTCGGTTGATAGCGCGAGCGTCAGGGGTGTGCGTCCACGCTGTGTGTCATTGTAAACGAGTGCGATGTTTCCGTTGTGCAAGGGGACCATATCGACTCCGCTGTTGGGGTTTGGCAGATCCGTTGGGTGCGCTGCCTCCCAGGTCCTTCCCAAATCTGTGGAGGTTGAACGCCAGATCTCTCCATCCCGGCTGCGCATCAGCATCAGCAAGCTACCGTCGGTTCGCTGCACAACCGTTGGCTGGATAACCCCCTTCGGACTCGACACATCTCCGTAGGTGTCCCACGTCTCGCCGCCGTTACCGGAGATCATCACCATCGAATGCCAATTGCGTTCATCATAGACCGGCAGCAAGATTTCGCCGTTTGACAGGTAGAGTGGTTTGTTGCGCGTCATCCATCCCAACTCTTCACGGAGAACGACACTCTCATCCCAGCTATATCCCATCGTACCCGACTTCTTGTAATACATCTTGCACTGTGTCCAACGATTGCCGTACATCGTAACGTAGAACAGCCAGATCTGATCATTCGTATCGACAAACAGAACAGGGTTGCCTTCGGAGCAGTCTGGAGTGTTCACAACCATTTCCGGCTCAATCCAACCTTCGCTGCCGTAAAAACGGCGAGAAGTGAAGATCGCGACATCTTTTTCCCCTTCTCGTGATCCGGCATACCATGCAGCAAGCAGATCGCCGTTAGGCAGTTCGGTAATTGTTGAGGCGTGACAGGATGGGAAGTTGGATTGCTGTTCAAAGATTTTTCCAGCACTGTACATTGTGTCAATTTCTCCTAGGTAGAGTGTACACTACCTCTACCTTGAATTTATTTTAGTTTTCTGCGTATGGGGTGTGGTGCGCATTCTACGAGATGTGAAAGCCATTTGGCAGCCACTCCTAAAGAGTGCGGTCTTCCTCGTTGTCCGATAAATCTGCTAATTCTGATGCTGATTTCTCTGTAAACTTAACAACGAGAGTATTTGCCGCTTTGTCGCCAAGCCGTTGCCGCTTTTCTCCGAAGATAAAGATCCAGTCAATGAACCCTAATATCGCAAGTAAAAGATTGCGAATAAAGGACTGACCAAACGTGCAAGGCAAACCATTTCTCGAATCAATCACCTTTGTTTTCACAATTCTTTTGCCATAACTTTGCCCATTTCTCAACCCATCTTGAAACAAGCAATAAAGAAGAGCCAAAATTATTCCGATCCCAACGCCAATTTCTGCAAGTCCTGTAAACGCCACCAATATCACTCCGACAACAATGATGATGCAGTAAATTATTCCGTCTAAAAACTGTCCGAACCACCTCTCCCAAAGAGAAGCAAGCTCGTACCTTTTTTCAGCAATTTCGATCGTGCGCATCTTGCTCCTTCTCAATCGTGGGATTGTTTTTCCGTTGCTCTCTCAGATAGATTCTTGTATAATCATAATTGTATCGGCAAAGCGTATTATAAACCTTTTTACAAAATCATACAAGGAGAAAGAAAAATGGCAAGAACAGGTAGAGCGGTTGTTGCACACGGACAAGATTTTGATGTTCGAGAATATCCTGTACCCGATCCAGCACCAAACACGGTGCTACTACGGCAGGAGTTAGCAGGGATCTGCGGAACAGACCTGCACAACTGGCAGAAAGGGTTCGATCGAGAAGTGTTACTCGGTCATGAGAATGTCGGTATCATTGAGGCAATCGGTGAAGGCGCAAAGACGGACTACGTGGGAAATACGATTCGTGAAGGGGATCGTGTCATCCTCGCGCCGGGGACAAGCTATGGTGCCTACGGCTTTCAATGGAACCCAGATGATGCACCCCACTTTCGCGGTGGGTTCGCCGATTACATTTACCTGTCCTATCCGAACACCTGTTTCATCAAAACTGATGCCTCTCCGGAGGTCGCCGTAATGACGGAACCCTTCACGATTGGCGTTCATGCAGTGATGCGCGGTCAAGTGCAGATTGGTGATACCGTTGTGGTCCAGGGTGCAGGGGCAATCGGATTGGTTACGTTGATCTGTGCGAAGATCAGCGGTGCAGCGAAGCTAATCGTCGTCGGTGGACCTGCGAGGCGTTTGGAACTTGCTAAACGGATGGGTGCCGATGTCACAATCGACATTGAGGAGGCAACCTCCGTCGAGGAGCGCACGGAGTTGGTCAAATCGGAAACGCCGCGAGGAGAAGGAGCGGATGTCGTCTTTGAATGCGCAGGATTTTTGCCCGCTACCCCTGAAGGCTTGGGCTATGTAAAACAGAGTGGCACCTTCGTTGAGGTTGGACATTTTGTGGATATGGGCTCAATCGATTTTAATATCAATCAACTGCTGATGCGTAAAAATATCCGCCTCGAAGCGATTTGGGGCAGTCGTCCTGAACACTTTGTGCGCGGATTGCCAATCCTTGAGAAGAACGAATTCCCGTTTGCCGACATGGTAAGCCATGAGTTGCCGCTGTCCCGCGTCCGCGATGGATTTGATGCGCTCAACGGAACCTACCGACTCGAAGGGGATATGGTAATCAAGATTGCAGTCAGTGCCGCAGAATAGTATAACTCAAGTTGCCACCCATTCAGGTAGGTTGGGCCTCCTAGCCCGATCTCATGCTAATTCCGCATGTTACAGAATATCGTAGATTTTTATGTCTGAAAAAGGGCGGATCGTCTTTTTGTTCGCTGTTACCCTAAGTGTCCTTGCTGCGCCGATGCTAGCACTTGCCGAAGAGGGCAGCCATACAGCAGAATTTCTCAGCCACGGTGTCGGCGCACGTGCCTTAGGCATGGGAAGCAGCTTCGTGTCTGTAGCGGACGATGCCACAGCAGCGTACTGGAATCCCGCCGGACTTGTTCAGATCCAAAGACGTGCTTTTACCGCAATGTATTCCGATTCCTTTGGTACAGCACAGGGAGGTTTTCTCAGCAAGGGATTGGTGGAGTACAACTTTGTCAGCTATGTTCAACAGATTGCAGACATCGGAAGCATGGGCATCAGTTGGATTCGGCTCGGCGTGGACGACATCCCGCATACCACTTTTGTGGATGTCAACGGCAATGGGCGGTTAGGGGACTTTCTCGATAAGGATGGGGATGGGGTTAAGGACCCCGGTGAGTGGTACATCGATCGTCCTGAAGTGGCGGGATATTTCAGTAATGTTGACAACGCGCTGTTAATCTCTTATGCGCGTCAGATCCACCCAAATTTTTCAATCGGTGGCAATCTGAAGTTGCTCAGACAATCACTCTTTGAAAACAGTGGAAACGGCTTGGGGATAGATTTTGGGTTGATGCTCAAGCCGCTCAATGGCCTTCACATTGGAGCGATGTTAGCAGATGCCACCGGCACACAGATCCGCTGGAATACCGATGACGAGCCGGTGTTCACCCGCGATCGTCGGTTCCGATTCGGACTGTCTTATCGCATCTCATTACCGGTGATCGGTAAGGGGACGTTTGGTGTAGACTTGGAGACAGATCGAGCAGATCTCAAGACGGACGGAGGAGCTGAGAGGATACTCCGTTTTGGTGGAGAATACTGGTTATTTGACGCTGTTGCCCTCCGCATCGGTGCGGAGGGGACTAAACTCGCAGCCGGTGCGGGTATACGCCTTCGTTTTGGCGAAGCTGCGCTCTACGCAGATTACGCTTTCAACGCGCATGACCTCGGAAATTCGCAACGGGTTTCGATCTCTGGGTTGTTTTAACGACTCGCATCCCCTCTAGTCACCGCTTCGTTAGTCCGTAAATTTGACTCTCATCGAACTTGTGACCCCGGTGGCATCTGCTTCTCAAGCGTTGCTACAGCTAACTCTTTCCCACCTTCGGCTGCTAGCAGCATCCCCTGCGATTCAATACCTCTAATTTTGGCGGGTTCCAAATTGGCGACCAGAATGATCTGCTTTCCGATAAGGTCTTCGGGTGCGTAGTGCGCCGCGATGCCGGCAACAACTTGACGTTTCTCACTCCCGAGATCGACTTGTAACTTCAGGAGACGATCCGCCTTTGGAACACGCTCTGCAGCGATCACTTCGGCGACACGCAGATCCAATTCCTGAAACTGGTCAATTGAGATCAGATTATCATCGGTGGGCTGCTCCGCTTGGGCAGATTTCTCTTTGCTCTCCTGCTTCGACTTCTTAGTATCCTTTCGAGGGAAGATGGGTTCGGGCTTTCCGAGTGCGAGTCCCGAAGGTAAGCCTCCCCACTCAGCAACTGTGTCCAATCCTTGATCGTTGAAGCTCTCATCGAGTCCAAGCTGTTGACGGATACGATTCGCGGTGTCGGGCATGAAGGGAGAAGTCAGCACGGCAACAACCCGTAGGGCTTCCATGCTGTTATAGAGGATTGTCCCCATACGCCCTTTTGTTTCTTCCGATTTCGCCAACGTCCAAACCTGTGTTTGCTGGATATAGCGATTAATTCGCCGCACAAACTCCCAGATCGTTTCCAACGCCATATCAAAGGTAAGTTGGTCCATTAGAACATCAACCTTATCAACCGTTTCACGCGCCATCTGTTGAATCTCGGCATCAAATTCTCCCGATGTTGTCGGTTCAGGGATGCCATCGAAGTTTTTGGATACAAGACCGAGCGTCCGGTTAAGCAGGTTTCCGAGATCGTTTGCGAGGTCAGCATTGTAGCGGGCATCGAGGCGGCTTGATCGGTAATCGCCATCATTTCCAAAGCTGAATTCCCGCAACAGGTAGTAGCGGAAGGCATCTAACCCGTATGCCCCGATGTCGGTATCCATGTCGATGAAAATACCGAGCGTCTTACTCAAGGCTTCGCCATCTTTTGTCAGGAAGCCGTGTGCGACGACTTTTTTGGGGACTGGCAATTTTACCGCCATTAGCATGGCGGGCCATATAATCGCGTGAAAGCGGGCTATGTCCTTTGCCATCAAGTGAACGTTGGCGGGCCAAAACTTATGAAACCTTTCTCCGTCTTGGGCATAATCGAGTGCGGTGACATAGTTGCTCAAAGCTTCAATCCACACATAAGAGATATGCTCCGTGTCGAACGGCAAGGGAATCCCCCACGATACAGAAGATCTTGAGATACTGACATCCTCTAATCCTGACTCTAACACGTTCAACATCTCGTTACGACGGCTTTCGGGTTGAATAAAATCAGGATTTTCGTGAATGTGTTTAATCAGCGGATCCTGATATTTTGAAAGCGCGAAGAAGTAGTTATCTTCCTCGACCCATTCCAAGGGTAAATTGTGGATTGGGCAGATTTTATCCTTGGTCTGCTCCCTTTCGGTAAAAAAGCTTTCGCACGGACGGCAGTAGTATCCTTTGTATTTGCCTTTGTATATGTCTCCTGTTTCATAGAGTGCGTTAAGGAGTTTCTTTACGCCGCTTTTGTGCAGCTCGCTCGTTGTGCGCAGGAAAATGTCGTAAGATACATTTAACCTTTCCCAAAGCGTCGTAAACGTTGGAGCGATCTGATCGCAGTAAGCCTGTGGAGAGATGTTTTTCTTATCAGCGATTTTTTGGATATTTTCCCCATGTTCATCCACGCCGGTCAGAAAAAGAACGTCGTCCCCTTTGAGACGATGGTATCTTGCCAGCACATCGGCGGCGATTGTTGTATATGCGTGTCCGGCGTGCGGCTCGGCGTTGGTATAGTATATTGGGGTTGTAATGTAGAATGTACTCATGATTTTGTGTTCCTTTTTGATAGCAAACTTGCAACTAGCCCAAGCCTTTAGACTTGGGTCCAATTGGTTAATTTTTTTGTATTTTTATGTTAAACTGGTAGGACTTACACAGTTGAGCAATTAGTACCTTGGGGGACCCCCTATCATGGGGGTAGGTTAGGAAATTTGCTCCCACGAGTGACTTCCCATGGTCGTCTGTCAAAGTCATACGTAGTCAAACATAGGACAAGATTTTCACAACCGAAGTGCGTAAGTCCTAAAAAAAATCAGATTATGTGTTTTTCACTGTCATTGACAGACATGGAACCCACCAGCATATCTTTCTCAATTGAATTCTGCAAATCATGATTCACTAGTATTCTCACCGAAGATACATTCCCGTAATTCTTGATAAGCAGCAGTTTCCTCTGTGATGAATTTTGAGAGATTCAACTTGAACTGGTCCTTACCGATGCTCGATTGGATACCACAAAAGTTTTTAATACGACTAATCTCATCTTTAACATTTTGATTATTGATGTCTGTTACAAAATTATCATAGCCTATTTCATTGAAAATTAGCTCCGCAGACTTGCAGTATTTCAACAGGATTTCTTTGTCAAAGAGATAGTTTTCTAGCTCCCAACGTTTAAGCACGCGATGGTTAGGTGGATTGTTAGATAGGTAGACCTTCCGAGCCAATTCATCGGTTAATTTACCTGAACTTACCCCCATCCTTTAGACAGAAATGAATGAGATTTAAGATAGAAAATCGGAGCAACTCGGTCCGGGTGAAACGCCAGAACTTATTGGAAATACACCTCGTGGGGTGTACGATAATTGAGCGATTGATGAAACCGCTGTTGATTGTAAAAGTTGAAATAGTCTCTCAATCAACGCCAAGCTGTAGTAACCGAGTCATAGTCATTGAGATAGACCTCCTCATACTTAACACTGCGCCAGAGCCTTTCAATGAAGATGTTGTCAAAATAGCTGCCTCTACCGTCCCAACTGATGGCAATGTTAGCCGCTTGAAGCCTATCGGTAAACGCATCAGAAGTAAACTGACTGCCTTGGTCATTGTTGAATATCAGCGGTCTCGATTGGCTAAGTGCCCTATCCAGAGCCGATAGACAAAAGTATACATCGAGTGAGTTTGAAAGTTCCCACGACAACACATACCGGGAGAACCAATCCATAACCGCTACTAGATAAACAAAACCACGAGTCAAGCGAATATAGGTAATATCGGTTGCCCAGACTTGGTTCGGTCTGATGATGCTTAATCCCTTCAGTAGATAGGGATAGGTTTTGGACGGTTTATCTATACCGGTTGGCTTAGGTTTAGGATAGATAGCCGCCAATCCCATCTTTCGCATCAACCGAGCCACCCGCTTTCGATTGACAACATGACCTTGAGAACGAAGCCATACCGTCAATCGAGGCACGCCATAGAACGGTGTCTTTGTGTACTGCTGATCTATCAGACGCATATAGAGCAGATTTTGGGGCGACTCGTCTACCGGTCGGTAATAGAACGAGGCTCTAGACAACCCCAGTAGTTCGCATTGTCTTACAACCGACGGTGAATGGCACCCCTTTTCAACAAGCTGTCGCTTCTGTTCAACGGAGCAGTTGCGTTTTTTTTTCAAGCCAGTCCAGTTCCACCTTCAACTGTCCGATTTGGCGATAGAGTTCATCAACTAACTGGTCGTTATCAGAGGCTGCTTGTGAACGGCCATCTGCAAAGAGTTGAGGTAATTGTTCAAGCACCTGCTTTTTCCATTGGCTGACTTGAGTCGGGTGGACACCGTAATGACTGGCAATCTAAGCGATGGTCTGTTGGTTTTTTATCGCTTCAATCGCCACTTGCGCCTTAAATCGGTCATCGTACCGTTTTCTGCGGGACATGGTAAAAGACTCCTTTCTGTTTTTGGCGTTTCTGACCCATATTGTCGCACAGATGATGACCGGTTTGCCAGTGAGAAATCCACCTTAATCTACTGTCTAGTTTTTGGGGGTAATTACAACCTGACGACATATCGCGGTCTTTAAGTACCAATATTTCTATTCCCTTAAACACCTTACTAGGGCCTTATGCTAGTTACTAATGAACTGGAAACGCCAACTCTTTAATCTGTAAAAACGCCTCTTTTTTGCATAGCTGATTGAGATAAACGCATAGCGTATGAGCGGTGAGTTTGGAGTATAACCGAGTGCATACCCCCCAGAAACTATGCGCATGATTCTTTTGTATATGAAATTGTTCACTCAATTGACCATTAACCGTTTCAACCCTCTGCCTAATTTCGTTAATCCACCGCTTGGTTTGTCTGGAAATCTGCTGTTTCTGGTTGCGTCGGGGGACCGTTATCAGATCGATACGGTTGAGTTGAGCTAATTGGTCTTTGACTTGGTTGCTAATATAGGCTTTATCCCCTATCACTTGCTTATCTTGGTGTCCAGAGAGCAATTCGTAACCAACCGATAAATCGGTTGCAGAAGCCGGGGCAAGTTCAAAATCAACAATCACCCCACTTGCGGTGACTAACAGATGAAGTTTATAGCCGAAAATGGTCTGTTTCCTCGATTCCACCCGCCCATAATCGGCACCATAGCATGACCAATTATTTGATGACGAAGGTGCCAGATGAAACTGAATGACTGGAATCGGCAAACTATCAATAATACACAGTTTCTCCGATGCCGCTTCAATGTCTGACAAGAGCATCTGTCGAATCCGATTGATGATTGTCCCCAAATTGCGTCTTCGCCGGTTGAGTCGGGTCTGACAAGGCAGTATAGGGAACAGATGGGGGTGCTGGCTAAAGTCGGATAGCAGTTGTGTTTCGATGTCCCACCCCTTACATTCGGCAACCAATATCATAGTGATTAACTCACTATCGCTACATGGGGGAGGGGGGCCTGGGCGTCGGAGTAATGGTTCGAGTTTTATCAGAATGTCATCAACAATGACATAAGTCCATAGACAGAGGTCATCAAAATCGGTTATCATAAGGTTATCCTCCAGTTTTAGATGGATTGTCAAGTTCATCTATAGTAACAGACTGGAGGACTTTTTAGCTTCCCTTTTTTTTAGTTCCCATAAAAAAAGGGAAGCTAAAAAGCATAAGGCCCTAATAAGGATTTGTATTGCAATATCACTCCGTTGGTCGAGTTCAGTATTTCCACCGCTTGATACAAAAACCGTATCGGCAAAGGTAGCGGAAAAGATATTTTCGTAGATTTGTGCGTCGAGTCCTCTTTCTATTCTGTTTATGCCTGGCTTTGCTCTTCCCTCACAGTAAACTATCCGGCTTGGGCCAAGTAAATATGTCAAATCGTCAAGTGCAGTCTCGAATATTCTCATCCAGTTTTGACGATTTGGCGCTATCGGCTTGATGGTATGCGGTTGTGTAAAGTAGTCTTCTCTTGAAAAGTCTAGGATTTGGGACTTTTCTTTTAATTCATTCTGTAACGCACGCATAAATCCGATACTGTGAGTTGCGATCCAGAGTTGGCAATTGTCGGGAATTATGGTAGATTTTAGAATTAATTAGACATTCCCAATATACAGCTAACCCCCTAAATCCCCCTTATCAGGGGGACTTTGGAAACTTCGGAAAGACCCAAATTATTAGCAAATGTTTACTTATTTATAGACTTCACCATAGTTTGTCAATTTCAACAAGTAGTTTGCGCTGTATAGCTGTGCTTAAATGTAAGTCCGGCTCGTCAATACAATAAACCGTATCCGTATATTCCTTTGATTTGACAACAAGATCAATAACTAGGTCAATTACTTCCTTCTCCCCTGACGATAGATTTGCATAGGGAAAATCAATTGTGTTGCCTTTCTTGAAATAAAATTCGCCTTTGCCTCTCCAGATATCACCTAAACTCGATATTTGAACATCAGAACCTGTTTTAAAAGTCATTTGATGCGGTTCCGCATCAAGTAAATGGAAGCAATATACACCATAGCCTCAGCGGTCTCAGCCGAGCGTTCATAGTCCAAAGTCAATCGGCGAAACCAACCGAACCAAGAAAAGGTGCGCTCCACAATCCAACGTAATGGGACGACCACAAATCCCGATTGCCCAAGAGATGGAGCAATGTCCAATTGACACTGATGCGTTAAATATAGCCAGTCGCCTAATTCTCCGCGATAGCCAGCATCAGCACAGACTAACTGAATCGTTATCTGCCAACTAAAGACCTCGTTTAGTAACTCTATTGCGACTCGATTATCACTGACATTGGCATCAGTGACTTTGACTCCCAATGGAATGCCAATTGTATCGGTGACTATATGGCGTTTACGACCTTTGACTTTCTTGTGCGCATTAAACCCTCTACTATCTGCCAGTTCGGTCGTCTTGACCGATTGGCTGTCAATGATAGCTACGGTCGGTGACGGGGATTTGCCAATATCACTACGGGTTTGCTCGTGAAGTGCTTGATGAATCATAACCCATGTCCCTAAAGTTTTCCACTTTCTGAAGTGGGAATAGACCGTTTGCCACGGTGGCATGTGACGCGGCAACATTCGCCACTGACACCCTGATTTGACTATATAGAAAATAGCGTTGATAATTGAGCGCATCTCCCACTTGAGAGGTCTACCTATGGGTGAAGGTTCTGGAAAATAGGGTAACAGTTTGTCCCACTGGGCATCGGTCAAATCTGTAGGATACTTTGGTGTAGTCATGTTTAGGCCTTTCATTAGGTCAGTAGTTTACTGCTCTAATGGTTTAACATAAACATTAACTTTTGAATAGCCTTTTTCTTTTTAAAACAGGTTCTAAAGAATATTGGATAGAATTTTATTTATTTTTCCGATAAGTTCATCAAGGACTTGCTCTCCTGTTTTCGAGTTTCCAAGGAACGCTGCATGCGAATCTCCAACTAGCCTTTTGTAGTTGGATTCAAGACGTTGATCCAATGCAATTGTGCTTATGGGCTCGTCATGATGATCCAGTATGTCGGGGAGACGCTCTATGCTTGCTACATTAATTTTGGGAGTAAAACGGTACGACGTTCTGATGTAAAAGCTCTTTCGATTTAAGGAACCTGAATCAAAAGTTACATTTACTGCCCTGCGTCGGCTATATTGTTCATTCCGGCGATGATCATCATAGAAAAAAGATTTTGAATAAAACTGCGCATCCTCGGATCCGTAATCGCGCCACTGTTTCAATTGTTGTTCAAAAGCGTCAAATATAGAACTCTTTCCACAACCATTCGGACCTACTAGGGCAACAATCTTTTTTGGCGTGGGACCAAGATCAATAGTCAGATCGTCGAATCGCTTGAACTCTACTAATTTTACAGTTTTTACTCTCATTGATTTATCTCCACTGCCTAATCTGTGAATAGAGGTTTTTTCGCTTCATAATAATATTAAGCGGCATTAGACAACATTTTGTTATAGACATAGGACTTACGCAGTTGAATGATGAGGTGTTGTAGTTCGATGCTTCATCACCAATGCGGGGCAAGATGCCCCGCCTACGATGGGTGTGGTGGCTGAACCTGCCCCTCGACGCTGGATGAATTGCGCTGTTACAAACTGAATGCGTAATCCTATGTCCATTTAATTCTTGGAGACTATTTCTACTTGTAGCTTTTCCCCAAGTTCGCCGGCAATCTTTTTAAGCATTCGCTTTTTGGCCCCTGTATTTGTCTGATGTTTTATATAATACTGACCAATCTGATATCCATGTTTGGGTGATTTTGAGGTGGATATGAGATCAGGATAAACACTTCTCACCTGATTTATTCCTAGCTTTTGAATTACTTCAGCAAAAGTTTCTATCCCGCTGGGATGATCAATCTTTTCTTCATCAGGCATAGTTACGATAAGGCGTGTCGGTGGTTCTTTACCCTCGCCCTCGCTTTCGTCTGACTCCTCCCCTTCTGTTGGTAGTTCGTCGGGCAGCTGCTGTTCTGAAGTTTCATCTGATGTGAAGACTGGTTCCGTTGCTTCAGATGGACCACCATCAGAGGCAAGATTTGGTCTCCACATTGAGATAGCAGCCAATGCACACTGATAAGGCTCATCATGAACAACATCAAAGCGAACAATCGGCTTGAGCGACTCTATACTGGTCATCAAATCCCGCTCGTACAACATCCATGCAACCCCATTAGTTAATACAAAAAACTTTACTTCCGCGTAGCGAGCGTAATCGTCAGCCTGATCCCGATGCTTCCAATCCTCAATGTCGATATCTATATTCTTGGCTTCCACAATAGCGACATTTTTTCCGTTGTTTTTTAGGACATAGTCGGCCGATTTTCGATTACTTTCGGCTGGTTGATATTCGAGCACGACAAGGTCTGGATTCTCAACGTCCCAGCCAAGTAACCGCAAAATGGGATCAATCAGCAGGATCCGAGTTCGGAATTCCGAGTTACGTAGGTCATTCTGGTAATTCTGGATTCGCCTCTTAATTTCTTCAAAAAGTCCCATTGCTTCTATCAAATCCATTGCTATCCTCTCACAAAATTAACTACGGTTTACGCAATAACTTCAGAGCCAAAACCTCCAAAGCCAAAGTTGCATTGACATTGCGTTGAATCATAGCTTTCGTTTCAAAAATCGCTTTGATTGCGGACTGCAACTGCAACCGTGAGTAGCGCGCCGTCAGTTGTTTGAGTTGTTCCACATGATGGACGTGAGTGAGCAGATCTGCGGGAGCCCCTTGGTGCAGCAACACCAGATCGCGATACCATGTCACGAGGCGGTTGAGTGCTTCCGGCTGCTGACTCCATTTCTCAGCAATCTGAAAGGCGTCTAACCGATCGCTGGCAATCATGATCTCAGGGATCTCTTCATCGAAACTTGCTCCCTCTTGAAGCATTGTCAGTGCTTTGCCAACGGCACCCCCGGCTACCGTCGAGATTGAGAGCGCTTGGCTTTCGTCAATGTTGAATTGCTCCATCAGATGCTCGGAAAGATCGGAAATCATGAGCGGGTGGAAGGGGATAATTTGGCAACGGGACCGGATTGTGGGTAACAGCGCATCGAGATTTGTGGTAAGGAGGATTAAGACCGAATCGGCGGGCGGTTCTTCAAGCGTTTTGAGCAAACAGTTTGCAGCTTCGAGATTCAGCCGTTCCGCTTCGGTCAAGATATAGACTTTTCGCGCCCCTTCAAGCGGTTGGTAAATAATCCGTCTTTGCAATTCGCGGATCTGATCAATCTTGATCCAAGCCCCTGACGGACGGATAATCTGAAGGTCGGGGTGATTCCCATCGTCGGCTTTGCGGCAGGCTAAACAGGTGCCACAGGCTCCCGTATCTGGTGTGAGACAATTGATAGTCTTTGCAAAATGAAGCGCGACGGTCTCTTTTCCGACATTGGCGACTCCAACGAACAGATAGGCACCCGCTATGCGATTCGATGCAATTGCGTGGTACAACTGTTCGAGAGTCTGGCGATGCCCGATGATAGCGTCTTGCATAAGGTTGCTCACTGTTGGAACAAGGGTTGGATTATTGCCTGGATCTGTGCATACACCTGCTCTGAATTGACTTGGGAATCAATAATTTTCAGGCGCTGCGGTTCCTGTTTTGCCAGAATCTGATAGCCCTCTCGCAGCCGTCGGTGAAACTCAATTTTTTCTCTTTCTAAACGGTCTAACCCGCCTCGGCTGTTTTGGACGCGTTGTAACCCAATCTCCACCGGCAGATCCAATACAAAAGTTACATCCGGCGTAACGCCGTCAGTCGCAATTCGATTCAGATGATTTATTCTTTCCAAGTCTAGCCCACGTCCATAGCCTTGATAGACGACCATTGCATCTGCGAAGCGGGAGGAGATGACAACTTTTCCCGCTTCCAGCGCGGGTTTGATAACCTCTGATACATGCTGCGCCCGTGATGCGGCGTATAGCAACAACTCGGTTGTCGCTGCCATCTCGCTGTGATCTGGATTCAGCAGCATGTCACGAATTTGCTCAGAGATGGGGGTGCCGCCCGGTTCGCGCGTCAGGCAGACATCATAACCAGTTTGTCTCAAATCTGCTGTTAGACGTTGAATCTGCGTCGTTTTCCCCGCCCCGTCCGTGCCTTCAAATGTGATAAAAAGTCCTCGATCTGTCACAGTTTCTCTCAAAGGGCTTATTCTGGATTGGGTTCAGATTCGTCCGTATCACCCGTTCCATTTTCTGGTGCTGTATCTGTCTCAACCGCTTCTTAAACGGGTTCCGCGTTTTCTGGCGGAAGCACTTCAAAATCAGTTGCGCCCATCAGGTGTTTGTATTTGATAAAGACGATGTCCTTCTCCTCACGATAGAGCCAACCGGATTCAGTAGTTGAGAGACTATCCACAAGGGAAAGTTCTCCACCTCCGGTACGAATAGCAGAGGGACCCGGTTTCGCTGAAGACTCCGTCTTGCCGAACCGACCTCCGTATCCTGCAATGATACAATAGCTTGTTTCGTTTTGGATATAGCGTAGTGTAAACGTCAGCTGATCCGAATCGCCATAGCCTAACCCATCAATTCTTGCGCCACTGCTTACATGAATACGATTGTCTTGTACACGGAGAATTCCGGTAGAGATATCCGGATCCAGTCCACGTAAGGTGTAGAGGTTCACCATAATATCTTCTGGATTGATATGGGGTCCACGTCCTTCTGTACAGTAACCGTAAAAACCGTCGGGATATGTTCCTTTCAGTTCCCCTTCTGCCCACTGCTGATACATTGCACTGATAGTAACTCCTTCCGCAACCTTGGACCAGAATTGGCTTCGACTTTCAGATGTGTGTCGAGCAAGATACTGAAGGGCATAAGCGTAAACCAAGCCGTTCCACTGAACGGGAACACCGAACCATGGGTGGGTATAGAAGGTTGTGCCGAAAACCGGTATAGAACCGAAATGCATACCGGGACGGTCGGGCAGATGCCAATGATACAGGAAAGGGAGTCCCGCTTTTGCCCACTGCTCTGCCCTTTCCAGATAGTGCTTCTCTTTGGTGATTTCGTAGGCTTCAACATAGGCACCGACAGCATGGGCAGCAGCGAGAAGATCTGGTGCATAAAGCGGACATTCCCACGTTTGGGCACCGCGTGGAATCTTAAAGTTCTCCATGTACTTTAGCCCCTTCACACCAGCCTCCAACGATTCTGCATCGCCGGTCACACGGGCGTGTTTGAGGAGCATCTGAGCGGTGGGGGCACAAGTTCCTAAAACGGTGTCTCCTTCATTTCCTAACGTTTTTGCTCGATCCGTTATTGGGTGGAAGCACCAACTGCCATCCTCCTCCTGCGTCTCGATCCATCGTGCCGCAATTTCTTTGAGTCGATCTAATCCTGCTTCAACCTCCCCAAAGTAGAATGGCGCTTCCCACTTTAAGATATGGCAAAGATCTGTTGAACTGAGTCCTCCCGGTCCCGCTTCTTGGATTGTGCGCTTGACGATTTCAAGTGCCCGCTGCCTAACCAATTCATCTTTTATGGCATTGTCCTGCGTTTGGATGAGATAATCATACCACAGCAGCGTCGCGAAGCCGGGGGCATTACCCGGTGTCCAATCAACACAGTGCTGTGATTTTCCCGTACCTTCATCCCATACGGTCTGCATGAAGCCGTATCGCGACAGCAGAATCTCCTCCCTATCACTCCGTGGTGCTACTAATGGTTCGGGCACACCGTAGGCATCTGTCCAATGGGAGATGGCATCCAGAATGGAAGCGTTTCCATCAATAATAATTTGTGCTTTAATCGTTATCGGCAGGTTTGCTCTCAGGGGGTATGGTGTCGAGGCTGCCAAGTGATTCTCCTCGACCCAATCAGGGATGGTGGGAACAAACAAGCCCATTAAGTGGTTCTTTTGATGGTTGTACCAATTCGGGGAAGCAAAAGCCGCCGATAGCATGTTATGCTCGCCATCCCAAGTTTCCAATGCATCCCACACCAAGCCAACCAGCGTCTTTTTATGTTCGACAGCCATCAGTGGAATCGTGATTTTATAAGGATGGGGAACAAGTCGATTGTTATTCGGCGGAGCGACATCCCGCGAGCTCGACGATGGTTCATCATCTTCCAAAAACTCCAAACCGGGAAACAGGGAAGCGGTCTTACGCTCGCCAAACGCTCCATCGCCTGCATAAAGGATTGGTCCATTGAAAGCTATTAATTCCCGCTCCTGATCCGCAGTGAGGCTGTATTCCACCTTGAGCCGTTTGGATTCCTCAGACAACGAAAAACGCGCTTCATAAGACCAAAGTACGCCGTCTTCGCCTCGTTCCTCGGAGGATAATAGAACAATTGATTCGCCAAGATTATTTCCTGCGAGCTGGTAGACAGTCGGGGTGATTTTGATATGTTGAGGGGTTCCCGATGAGTCACGATAGCGGATTTCTGAAATCGCATTGCAGACTGCAACCTGACGGTAGCGTCCATTTTTTGCTGCGAAAAGCAGACAGTATTCAAATCCATCTGTTCCTCTGACGAAAAGTGTACGTAAGTGCGGATTTTCGGTGATAACGTGCCCGTTCTGGTCATACGTGCATAAATCTGAGGCGGTTTGATTAGAAATCCTAGGGATTGATGGTAGAAGTATCACATTCTGTTCAACGGCTTGACGAATTTCACCCGTCGGCATTTGGCATCGAAGTACCACAGATGCCCGCGCCACTGACTCGCGTGAAAAACTGCGGATACTCCATGAAAACGTTGTTTCTTCACCGGGGTTGAGCCTTTTCAGCGGATGTGTCGTTCGTCCGCGTCGCAATTTAATCCGATTGATTGCGAGCGTCGCTTCGTGAATAGGCTCAATTGGAACCAGCCCGTTGTTCCGAACCGTGCATTGCAGATCAAAATCCTCTCGTGCGGCAACGAGGGCAACAGTTGGTCCTGCGGTTACGATCTCTAGGCTCGGCTGTTCTGTGTATAACGCCAACTCAACAACCGGTGTCTCCGCTTGCGCTTCCATCTGTTGGCTCAGTTCATCTGCAACTTCCGAAGCCAGTGTAGAGGTTTCCAAATCGAATTCAGCAACCGAGAGTTCTGGAGTTTCTCCCTCTAACAGCCCCAGTGCAAGACCGCGTCTGAGTCTGGGTTCATCTTCGCCTTTTTCAAGCAGCAGTGAGGTACGGGTTAGTTTTAAGACACGCGGATTTCCCCATAAAGCCCAGTCGTAGTTAGTGTTACCGGCACCGTTGCAATTGGTCAGAAACGCAATTTGAACCGTGCTTCCAGCAAAATCAGAAAGGTCAATAAGGTGTTCATCCCATCGGCAAGCCTCGGAGACACCTTCAAAACGGCGTTCATCTGAAATCTCGATGGCAAACTCTACCCCATCAGGTTTCGTGTGCGGCAGTTCAAAATCGACACCGTCCCTCAAGCCGATGCTGAAATGCAAAATCGGATTCTCGTTGGACTCTACCTGTGGCAGCGTTACCTCGTACTGGATTCGCGTATAGCCTTCGGCGGGGGGATGTTCAAAGAGTGCCGCTTTCTTTACACCTCCTGCACTATCCTGAATGCTAGCGGAGGTCTTTTCGGCATCGTTTGATTGACTGTGCTGAAATTTATTGACGAAATTGTACACCTCGTCAATAATTCCAAAAGCGAGCGGCACCTTAGCATCTTCGATTGTTGCTTCAGCCGAATCCGTTACGATTACCTCCGCCGCTTCACCTTCGATAGTTTCAACTTCTGCCGTATTGACTGTAACGGTTTCCTCAGTTGATTCCTCTGTGAGGGCATCAACCACGACCTCATCAGGGACTGTTACTACTCCTTCTATGCTCCCTGACGCGGACTCGTCCACTCTGGTAACAGTTTCATCCTCAACATTGCTGGAATGTAATTCTGCATCTGTTTCCACCGCTGCGACTGGCTGCAAATCCGTTTCCGTTGTTTCTTCGTTACTCTGTTGATTTTCACTTGGCGTAACCGTTACATCTGAACCATCAGTTTCATCGTGTTCGGAATCTATCGTTTGTTCTTGTGTTTCTGCTGCTGATAGGTTTTCTTCCTTAGTGTCGTCGGGCGGATTTTCTTCATCCCCCTCCGTTTCGCCGGCATGAATAAGCGTCCGTGCCAAGAGTCCCTGAAAAGTTATGATCATTCAACTCCTCCCAAAATTGTAACTAATAAATGGGCAAAATGAGTACATGAGTCCCTTTGATGTTGGGTTTGTCGTCCACCATAAAATATATGTTGCTGGGCTAAGTAGCACCTCAAACACATTGGGATTTTGCTACGTTAGACCGGAAGCGACACTCTACTCTAAGCCCTCACAAATAATAGTTATTCATAAATTCAAAAATCATACATCACGTTTTACGCTTCAGCTTTCTGCTTCTCCGCCCATTGCGCCTTCAACTGCTCCATTTCATCGTTCAACATCAGTTCCGCTTGTGGCGTTTGTGCCGTTTCATCAATAAGCCACCCTCCATCTTCAGCCTTGAGAACTGGCTTTCGTTGCTGGATTGGTAGGATACCAAACGGCTTGTGCGGCTCAAGTTGATACCAGTAGGCAACTGAGGATGTTTCATTGCGGAGATGGTTCCCGTGTCCGTGCTCAATGGTAGCACGAATTTCTTTCTCAAATCGAACTGGATTTTCGAGATGAAACACGTACGACGTTTGATAACCGTCGGTGTCAGGCTCATAGATTGACGAACCGTTATGTCGAAATGCGTTGGGCTGCATGCCCCACGCTTGGTTGAGATAATCCTCTGAACCTGTACCGTGGAGATCAGGGGGCCACTTATAACCATCAACCCAAATCATATCGTCTCCCTCACCCCACCATGTGCCTTGAAAATTGGTGATAGAGAGATTACAGCCGATGTAGTGCCCGCGTCCTTCTGCTTCAAGGATGAGGTAGTTGTTGTCCCAAGCCAGCCTTTCTGCGTTGACGATGTTTGCCTCTGGCGTGTTGACCCGAATCTCGTGCCCCCATCCATCGCACGGATTTTCCCGACGAAACTGGGCGTGGAAGTAAGCCACATCATCGTCGAGGGGTTGCTCATAAAGCTCATAGTCAATGTAGAAGTATTGACGGTGCATTTCATCGCCTTCGTTGACAAGCTCGATCCGTGCTGATTTGTTAAACGGCATCTGCACGTAGCAATTCAGCGCACAACCCGTGTTGAACTGATTGTTCCCTGCGGTTGATGCCGAGAACAGTAGTGAATCGTAGGAATTTACAATTTCGTTGCCCAATCCGAAGAAGTCTCCAAGAGGACACAGGACGCTGGGATGTTCTTCATCATCCCAAAAAACTCGCAGGAGGACATTCCGGTAGCCGTCGCGTTGCGTCATCCAGATATGGTTGATGCAACCAGGGCCCTTGATATCAGCGAGGACGCGCGTCTCGTTAGATTCAATATTCCAAGCATCGTTATTTTTTCCAGTTGTATCCCACGAAGAAGCACGTAGAGAGCGTACTTTTTTCACACGGGTCAACGAAGATAAAAGCCCTTCAACATACATAAATGATTTTGCTCCTTATCGAAAATTTTCTTTAGGGGTAAAACCCAAGTTTTTAGACTTGCGGATACACCCTCGCTTTAGCATTTCCCCTCAATAGATCGGGATTTTCAACTTGGATTTACACGAGTTCTATGGTATAATTCTCCCCGTTATCGGCACCGGGAAGCAGGGCAAAGACGCCGGTATAGGGGCAGGGCGTTGTCCCTTGCAAGAGGTATAGTAAGACAGGTGGTGTAGAAGCCTCTGCAATACCATTGACAGCACAATTAGAAAGTGGATTCCTAACAAGAATCCAAATGCTTCAGCTTTTGGAGTACGTCAACTGATAACCAGTGAAGCGTGAAACGTGAAAACAATTTGTTTATGGGTTCATTGGTTGATTGAACTGATGAACCCTATACATTGCGCTCCTCTGGAGCGAGTTGACAGGGCAATTACGTTTTACACATCACATCTCGCGTAATTATAGCATATCTACTGCTATTCTATCTACCTATGGCGATTAAGAAACATGAGATTATCAGGTGCTCATCTCTTCCGCAACAACTCCCACACGACAGATTCGTTTGAACGAGCAGTATCGGCAGACCTTTGTCTTGTCATGGGAAGTCAGTTGAAAATCTCCATCCGCAATTGAGCAGACGTACTGGTTCGCATATCCGACCGCTACACCGACGATGGACTCGATTGGATCGGAATCTGAATCAACGTCCGCATCCGCGATTTGAAATCTTGAATTGGGTAATAACTGGCCGCTCCGAGATGAAGCCTCAAATGCTCTTTCGTTGTAATCTCTATCCCCAATACCGAGTTCCGTCCTGCTCTCCTCCTGCAAGACATAGTAGACACCTCCCACCCCCTGAACCGATTCAAGGTCATCCACCAAACCTTGAATCGAGGGTGATTGTTGCCGCAATAACTGTTCCACGACAGCGACGTAGAGCGGTAATTGGAGACTACGTCCCTCAAGGATGTCGTTCAACTTGGGTGTGCTGCTACCGGTTTTATAGTCTCCGATGACGAACATCCCGTTCCCTAGCTCGACCCGGTCAATTCTCCCTGACAAGGAAACCTCCCCGACCATTATCGGCTCCTCACTGCCGAGGAACGGATCGGTTCGCCCCGATCTACTACCGGGCCCAAACCCAACTTCAAAGTAGCGGGGTTGCACCTCAAGATCCCGTTCTCTTTCTGTCTCAAGGAATGCAGGCAAGACACCGGTTCTGCCGTGACCGCCGATGAACCGTTCCGCTTCGATTTCCCAAAACAGCTTGTCAGCCCTGTTAAGATGGCGTTGAGCCGCCTCCGCATCTAGATGGCTTCGCGCGATCCGCTGGAGATCTTCGACTGCCTCCTCAAAATCTGCGTTCTCACATCCAGAGATTGGCGGTGCATCACGACGGCGATCGTAAAACTCAAACAAGATTCTGTGCGCCAAGCTCCCCTTCTCCATGCTTGTTAAACCCGCTTCCTCCTCTTCGGTTGGGTTGAGATCTAATACCCGATCGGAAAAATATCGGAATGGGCACTCACCATAGGTCTCCAATTGGCTTACCGAATAGGTTCTTTCACGCCGCTGTTCGAGTGCACGGCGGTTTGCCGGGGACAGCAAGTTCGGGCGGAGACCCCCTTCGTACCCTGGGTCATCATGCGTGATGGTACGACTCTTTTCCACCCGGATGTTGTGCACGATCAAAGGAAGCGTCGGCAACATCGTCGAAGGGACAGCGGGCTCCTCCAGCCTCTCAGCTTCTGAATGTTCCCAAACATACGCCCCATAATTTTTGAGGAAATTCTCGGTACTAAAAAGGGTTTTGTCGTCGTCCGTGGAGGTATTGATGTCAGCGACGCGCTGCAGCTCGTCAATAAATGCGGAGGGCACTAACTCAACGTCGCTATCATGTTGGGGGGTCAGCAGATACAGCTGTTTGCGATAGAGGGTGAGAACTTGATAGAAAAGGAAGCGGTCTTCGCGCAGCTGATTCGATTCGGTGCGTCTTCGCTTGGGAGGCAGAAAAGTATCAGAACGAAAAACTTCAGGAAATTCGCTGTCAACCAAACCGCCCAAGATAACAATATCAAAAGATAGATCTTTCGTCTGGTTAAGCGGTAGTATACAAACCCCTTTGTCGTTTGGATTTCCCCACTGATAAGTGGATTCTGAAGTCATCAATCTGAGCCGTCCGATATAGCTCTCAAGCGGATGACACACTTCAGTCTCAGGCTTCATTATCAGGAACTCAACCAATTCGTCAATGAGTCTGCGAAATTCGCGATAGGCGTTCATCTTGTGCGTAGCAAATCTCGTTTTGGATTCCCAACTGCCCTTTAGGATCTGCTGATGAACCTTTAGGCTTTCCATCAACCGATCGAAGGATTCTCGAAAATCCTCCGGCGACAACCCCGCATTTAAGCCACAATCGTCAATCTCCGGGTTCTGATTATCAATCTGAAAATATGGACTCCGCGAAACTTTCTCTCGAGTTTGGGGGGGCGCGCCTCCTTGGAGTTGCTCTAGTAAGGCAAAAATCGACGCAACAACCGTAGATTTTTCAAGGCTTTCACTCCACTCCAAGGTGTAAGGGATGCCGTGAAGCGGAAAGATCTCACGAATGAGTGGTGCGTAAGCATCTAGTTTGTTAAACGTGACGCAAATCTGATTCAACGCCGGTGAGGACTGGTTCAACGAGAGTCGCTTGGCTAACTTGGCAATTTCCTCTACCTCTTGGATTCGGTTTGGTGGGTACAACAGGGAGATTTGATTTGTAAGTGCTAGTTTCTCTATTGCAGGTTCCTGTCTCCGATCTGTGCAGAACAAATTTTGGGCGAAGTACAGAGTGCGGGCTGAGTCAGGGGTTTCTATCCTCTCGCTGTGTCGCTCAAATCCACAACTCAGGAATCGGTCATAGTCTGCTTTGATATGCCCAAAAAGGGATTCGTTCCCTTCATCAAAGTCAAGGAGGATACCCATCTTTATTGATGGTAGGTTGGCAATGCCGGTCAGAATTGCAGAATCGTGAGGGAACAATGCATCGAAACCGCTGACAACGACCAGATCAACGCTGGGAAAAACTTCCTTCATTAACCTTTCTGTACGATCAGGGCTCCGAGTCAGGTATTCGGAAACGCTGCGATGGATGCCCGCACGATCGACCCATTGTGAACCGAGGCGCGCTTCGTACGCTTTATAAAAGGTGATTAGGTCCGCCAGTTTACTAGGGAGCTCCACATCATCTGAAATTGAATCTTCCTGCAGCTGCTGCCAATCCACACCGCTTCTCTTGAGTTGGTTAACTGCTGCTCTCAACTGTCTTGCGGTTCCTTGGGGAACGCGGGCTGCGGGCTGCGGTTTCAAAAACGGGAGTTGCTCTTGCTCCGTGATTTCGTGTGTCCATACTGTTTGGATCCCCACACCGGTGTGTCTACGTCCCCTATTAAGACGCCTATAAAAAAGTAGCCGGACAAGGTCGTCAAGGGTGTAGATGTGCAAGCCTGCGATGGCTCGGTTGGGGGTTTCCCCCAGATATTCTCGGCACCAATTGCGGCGGGCATGGTCGGTGGGGACGATATGCAGAAACGTATCCGCACGATCATCCTCAAGACGGGAACGAATCTCATGATTGATCGGTAGGGAAACTTGTCCTTTGGTCAGCGTGGTTATCATGATTTCAATGGGGCTGCGATGAAATGTAGAACACGGATTTATCAGATTTTGCGAATTGGATTTGTGTTTGATATATTGAGGAATCCGCATATTTGTAATCCAACTCAGTCAACATTATAGCATAATTCTTGTGGCGGATCAAGGGACTCAGAAACTTGTATCATCTAAACTTGCGGTATGTTATCATAGCGCAAGTTGACAGCCAAAGCCTCAGCGGAGCAATAGGTATATAGAAAAATATTGGTGATTTTCTCCTCCCCAGCGGAGCGGCATGTGGAATCTACCGCTTAGGTTATTACAGTTTGTAATGTAAACGAGAACTTCTTTGTGGATGGATAAATCGAAAGGACAAAAGATGTCAAAAAAATTGAAAGTGGCAGCGGTGGGGTGCGGCGGCATTGGAATGCGGCATCAGCTTGGATACCTTGAACACCCCCAAGCGGAGCTCGTTGCTGTTTGTGATATTGATGCGGAAAAAGCGAAAAACCGCGCACAGGAGCTCGGCATCCCCAATTGGTATCCGTCAATTCGGGAGATGGTGGCGAACGAAGAGTGTGAAGCAATTGATGTTGTCACGGCGGACCACCTGCACTTTGAGCCGGTCATCGAATGTTTGGAGGCGGGGAAGCATGTGATGTGCGAGAAACCGCTGTCGCTTGACATAAATGAAGCAGCGCAGATGGTCACAAAAGCAGAGGAGAAAGGTGTGCATCTTGCCATTGACTACAACCGACGCTTTGCGCCGGGATATGCGAAAGCGCGGGAGTGGTTTGATAGCGGTGCATGTGGACAGATCGCGTACATCGACATGAAGTTGTCGCAGGGGGGACCGGTTTCGACGTGGAAGGGACCCTACTATCTACTGTACGAGCTTCAGACCCACGCCATCGATCTGTTGCGCTGGTTTGGCGGTGAAATTGTTGCGGTCTGCTCGCAGATGGCACATCCGCGCATCAAAGATGCAAATCCCGATGAACACCCGTGCTGGACGAGTATGGCGCTCTCTATGCGGTATGAGACCGATGCTGTCGCTTCGCTGCTCGCCAGTTGGGACAGTGATTTCACGCACCCGATTGAACGCCTCGAAATCTGTGGATCGGATGCAGAGATTGTGGTTGATAATGTCCTCAGTCGTGCTACCCTGATGCGACGAGACAATTCAGTTGTCGAGGAATATCGTCCCTCCATTTTTCGGATGGAGGAGCTCGCTTTTGATGGCACTTTTGCGTGGCGCGTCAAGGCGTTTGTCGATGACCTTCTCAATGAACGGACGCCGGCACCAACGGGTCGGGACGGGCTTCAGGCGTTGCGCGTTGTGGAAGCCATCGTGCAATCTTGGGAGGAGAAGCGGGAGGTCTCTGTCGAACGTGACGAATGATGCTGCTAGAGGTAGCGGTCAGGTGTTAGTGTAAATTGTCTGAATCAGAATACTCAGGATGATAAATGCTAACCGATAGAATCATCCTGTTAATCCTAAAATCCAGTTAATCCAGATTCAGACAGAATGTTGTGCTGGTTGTGGAGGATAGAGTATAATAGGGTAGGGAAGAAAACCGAAAAAAGTGTGGGAATTGCCGCAACCTGTCACCTAAATGGAAAAAAAAGATAAAAAGCGAGACCCAATGCCCCCTCCCAATGCAACCCCAGAGGAGATTGGCAAATTTTGGGATACCCATAGCCTTGTCGATTATTGGGCCAAGACCAACGAAGTGGATTTTCAAGTCAATTTCAAACCATAGCACAATCGGGTTCTGGTGGAGCGTGAAGTATCCGATCAGATTAACGCACATGCAACAAAACTGGGCGTATCTACCTCAAAAAAGGATTTGATAATGTCTGATGAAACGAAACCGAACCAATTAACACCGACCGAAGATGGAGCAGTCACTCCGCTTGGAGTTGCCACCGATCTCCTGCTAGATTCAACCATTCCCGCCCCAATCCGGAAAAACGCATTTAAGGCTTTCGATCGATTGTGCTCTGCATTAATTGATGTACCTGTTGGGGCTCTCGAACGGAGATCCGCCGAAAAACGGGCAGAATCAGAGGCACGTATTAAAATTATTGGAGAGAATGCTGCCCAAATTGCCGGACAAATGAATGTTCCCCCGGAATATGCACAGAGAGCTGGGAACAAATTCGCAGAAAAAATAATTCGGGAACAGGTCAATCTTGATAAGATCTCCGCAGCTACTATAAATGAACTTAATAAAGCAGAATCTGATAGTTCAACCGATCAGACCGCAGATAGCGGGGAGGAAAAGACCGTCAACGATGATTGGCTTAACAGTTTTGAGGAAGAAGCTAGACAGAAAAGCACCGAGGATATGCAATTTCTTTTCGGTCGCATCTTAGCGGGCGAAATTAGGAAACCGGGGACATATTCAATACGAACTGTAAAAATCCTAGGTCAATTGGATCAAAGTGCTGCAATATTATTCAAAAAACTATGTTCAGCATCTGTAGTTCTTGGACATTTACCTAGTAAGTATATTCGTGACGCTAGAGTTTGCTTTCTGGACGAAAAATTAGGAAAAAAGACACTCATCAAATATGGCTTAGGTTTTGATGAACTCAATACGCTGGAAGAATATGGTTTGATTCGTTCAAGCTTCTATGAATCAATATTCCCTTACCACGTATGCATAGCGAAAGATCATAACCAAGCACCTGTACCCTTCCACCATCAGGGGCGAGATTGGATTTTAGTACCTTTGACCGAGCAAGCTAAGAATCAGAATTTGAGTTTATCAGGCATTGCTTTTTCTCAGGTTAGCTGTGAATTGTTTGATGTAGTCGATCAAGATCCTATGGAACGTTACACTGAAGATCTCAAGAAGCTCTTTGCACAGCAGAATCTACAAATGGTCGAAGTTCCTATCCAAAACGAAGCATAATCTTTCTATAGGCACAGATGGATTGGCGAAACAGCGATTTCAAAAGGCGATGGATGGTCATTGTAAAATAAAATGAACTGGAAAGATAAAACAATCTTCATTGGCGACAACCTACACATCATGCGAGCGTTGATCTCATCTATCTCGATCCGCCGTTCAATTCCAACCGCAGCTATGCCGCCCCTATCGGCAGCAAAGCGGCGGGGGCCGCCTTCAAAGACACTTGGACATTGAGCGATGTTGACCAAGCCGAACATGGCGAGCTTGCCGAGCAAATTCCACCCTTGCATACCGTGATACAAGCGGCGCGGGAGGTGCATGGAAAGGGGATGCAGAGCTACCTCATCATGATGTCCACCCGCCTACTGGAGATGGGACGCATCCTGAAAGACACCGGCAGCATCTACCTCTACTGTGATCCAACAGCGAGCCACTATCTGAAGATGGTGATGGATACGGTGTTTGGAAGGGATAACTTTCGGAATGAAATTGTTTGGAAGCGGACATCCGCACACAACGACCCCGGTAGATTCGGACGCATCCACGATACCCTCCTTTTCTACGTCAAGGGGCCCGGTGCGACGTGGAATCTGCAACACGAAACACACGAAGAAAGCTATATTGCAAAATCCTACCGCCATCAGGACGCTCGTGGACGGTATAGAATTGGCGATCTGACGGGGCCAGGAACGAGTGAAGGAGAGTCAGGGCAACCGTGGCGTGACGTTGACCCCACAGATATCGGGCGATGTTGGTCTGCACCGCGTACCGGCGCATATTCTGAATATATCGAAAAGCATTTTATTCCAAACTACAGACAAATCTCCAGTGTACATGACCGCCTGAATGCGCTTGATGAGGCGGGGCTAATCTATTGGTCCGATAGGGGAACAATGCCGAGCCTCAAGCGATACCTGGCCGCCAGCCCGGGGCATCCGCTGCAAGATATAATCGTTGACATCAATCAACTTGGAGCAACTGCCAAAGAACGCACCGGCTACCCTACGCAGAAGCCTATCGCTTTGCTAGAGCGCATTATCAGAGCCAGTAGCAATCCCGGCGATGTCGTGTTTGATCCATTCTGTGGCTGTGCCACAACGTTGGTGGCGGCAGACCGATTGCAGCGGTCATGGGTAGGGATTGACATTTCACCGAAAGCAGCGGAGTTAGTGGTAGAGCGGATCAAAGCAGATCAAGGATTATTCCCGGAGGTTGTCCACCGCGACGACTATCCAAAGCGTACTGACATAGGCGACACACCACCGGCACGGACGCATAAGCATACGCTCTTTGGATTGCAAGAGGGGTTGTGTGGAGGCTGTGGGATTTTCTTCCCGTTTCGGAATTTGACCATCGATCACAGAATCCCCCGCAGCAAGGGCGGGACAGATCACTTTGAGAATCTGTGGCTATTGTGTGGGGCTTGCAATTCTGCGAAGGGGACAGGAACGATTGCAGAGTTGCGAGCAAAGCTAAATCAATAAGGGGCGGAAATATGGCTGAAGATATTCAACGCAGGATTAGAGAAAAAATCAGCAAGATAGAGAAAAAATCAACCTGCGGCAATTACATCTACCGCGGAGAACCGGAGAAGCATGAAGAAGATCCATACTGTGGGAAAATCTCCTCAAGCCTTTGGCGCAAAATTACAAAGAGGCTTTGGGAAGAACAAGCTGATATACAGGGGATTGATATAGAATTTATCCAGACAAGCATGCTGCCCGTGGTTCAAAATTATGCAGATGAGACCGACGACGAATTTGGGATCATGGCCGAACTCCAACATTACGGCGGTGCAACCAACTTGATAGACTTTACGACTGATTACTTTAATGCTCTTTTCTTTGCCTGTGATGGTTCGTCTGATGAAGATGGCAGGGTTATCTTGTTACAACATAGGACTTACGCACTTCCATTGCAAAAATCATGTTCTATTTCCAACTGCGTATGCGTAGGGCTTTGGCGCATGATAATTGCACTTTACTTGTAGCACAGGTTAGCTATCCCCCGCAGGTGATGCGGGGCAAGATGCCCCGCCTACGGGGGCAGGGCAATTGCATGTAATTCCCCCGATACCTGATATCAATTGCGTAAGTCCTAAACAGAAAGAAGCAATAAAAGACTGGATCAAAGAACCGCGGAATCCGAGACATAGTGTTATCGCCCAGAAAAGTGTATTTGTTCGTCCGCCCAAGGGGTTTATTGAACCGCACGAAGTTGATATAGTTACTATTCCAGCCTCCCTCAAGCGGCCTCTGCTACAGCACCTGCAAAAGTACCACGGTATCTCTACCGAAAAGATTTACAATGACCTGCATGGATTTATTAAACATCAGAGCATTCACCAGAGAGCATACATAGATTTTTATATTGGCTTGTCCCATCTATCCCTAGGGGAATTTGACCACGGTATTGCAGCTTTTACCAAAGCAATAGACCTCTATCCCAATTTTGCCGCAGCCTATAATAATCGTGGTGCTGCTCACTTACAAAGGGGCGATTTAGACCGTGCCATCGCGGACCTTGACGGTGCGATAGATCTCGATCCCAATGATGCCAATGCCTATACCAATCGCGGGGTTGCTTACGGACAAAGAGGTGATTTAGACCGTGCCGATTTAGAGCGTGCCATTGATGACCATACCCGTGCGATAGAACTTAATCCCAATCATGCCAATGCCCATACCAATCGTGGGGTTGCTTACGTACAAAAAGGCAATTTAGACCGTGCTATCGCAAACTATACCCGTGCGATAGAGCTCAATCCCAATGATGCCAATGCCTATAACAATCGCGGTGCTGCTTACAGACAAAGAGGCGATTTAGACCGTGCCATTGATGACTGTACCCGTGCGATAGAACTCAACCCCAATGATGCTTCAGCCTATACCAATCGCGGTGCTGCTCACCTACAAAAAGGCAATTTAGACCATGCTATTGATGACTGTACCCGTGCGATAGAACTCAACCCCAGTGACACCTTAGCCTATAATAGTCGTGGCACTGCTTACTACAAAAGAGGTGATTATGAGCGTGCTATCGCAAATTATACCTGTGCAATAGAACTCAATCCCAATGATGCTTCAGCCTATACCAATCGCGGTATTGCTTATGGACAAAGAGGCGATTTAGACCGTGCCATTGATGACTTTACTCGTGCAATAGAACTCAACCCCAATGATGCGTTAGCCTATAACAGTCGCAGCATTGCTTACCTACAAAGAGGCGATTTAGACCGTGCTATTGAAGATCTTAACAAGACGATAGAACTCAATCCCAATGATGCTTCAGCCTATACCAATCGTGGTGCTGCTCGCGTACAAAGGGGCGATTTAGACCGTGCCATTGAAGATCTTAACAAGGCGATAGAACTCAATCCCAATGATGCTTCAGCCTATACCAATCGCGGTATTGCTTACCTACAAAGAGGCGATTTAGACCGTGCCATTGATGACTTTGACCATGCAATAGAACTCAATCCACAAAATCACCGTGCCCATAACCTTCGTGACGAGGCGCGGAGAGAATTGGAAAGATTGAATGAACCTTAGATAAGCAACCGGGGGCGATCTGTAACCTTGTTTTGGCCACCTTTATAGTACCAGTAGTAGTTATAATTTCGTTGACGCACAAAACGTAACGGTTCAAGATGATCCGCTACGTCACCTGCTCCACACCAATTGTTGCATCTTCACCATTGACCTTTTGTGATTTCAGAAAAGCGTTCGGACTTGGCGACTCAACGACAATCGTCGTCAAGGTCTCGTGCGTGATGTAGTCACGGTGACAGTCAAACGCTTCGTGGACGATTGGCGTCGATTCCAAACTGAGCGAAATCCGGTCAGAGACATTAAAGTCGGCTTCCTTCCGAATCTGCTGGATCTTGTTGACCAACTCTCGCGCAAAGCCTTCAAGGATGAGCTCGTGCGTCAATTCCGTTGAGAGAGCGACAAATTTGTAAGCGTCTGCTTCGACGGCGTACCCCTCCCGGTTATCCGACTGCACATCAACCTCCGTTCTGTCTAGCTTGTAACTCACACCGTCCGCCAGAATCTCTAGCTCACCATTTCCATCGAGCTCCTGCTTGAGGGTGAGCGCATTAGTCGCTGACATTGCCTTCGCAATCGCTTGGACGTTTTTTCCGTATTTCGGTCCCAGCAGCTTGAAATTCGGCTTGATTGTGTAGCTCGCAAACTCATCAATCCCCTCGTGGTAAGAGATCTCTTTGACGTTCAGTTCATCGAAGACGAGCGCGGACAGGCGATTCACGGCAGCTTGTTGCTGTTCGGAGATGCCACCGATCGCGATCAATCCAAGCGGTTGCCGTGTCTTGATCCCTGATTGATTCCGAGCAGCGCGTCCCAAGCCAATGAGGTCACGGGCAAGGCTCATGTCATCTTCCAACGATGCGTCCACTAGTACCTCATCCACGGTGGGGTAATCGGAGAGGTGGACGCTTTCAGGAGCGTCCGGATCAACCGAACACACCAAGTTTTGGAAGATTGACTCTGTAACAAAGGGGATAAACGGTGCCAGCAGCCGGCTAGTCGTCACCATAACTTGATATAGTGTTTGATAGGCTGATTCCTTATCGGTATCCGCTTCCGATTTCCAGAAACGACGGCGACTTCGACGTAGATACCAGTTCGACAGATCATCCAGAAAATCCTCAACGACACGGCAGGCACCGTCCGGCGAATATTCCTCCAGACGCTGCGTTACCGAGCGAGCGGTGCTTTGTAGACGGGATAGAATCCAACGGTCGAGCAGGTTTTCAGACTTTTGTAGTGTGTCCTTCCAGAGATTCGCGTCTGGTTTCCAGCCATCAACGTTGGCGTAAGTGACGAGAAAACTATACACATTCCAGAACGGGATGAGAACTTGACGGCGGACCTCATCGGAGTGCTTGTAGCCGAAGAGCAGATTCTGCTCTGGTTTGGCGGCGGAGTACATCCAGCGCATCACATCCACACCCATCATCTCGGCAGCGTCATCAAACCAGATGGCATTGCCCCAAGATTTGTGCATTGCGCGTCCGTCTTCCGCAAACAGCGTCGCATAGCTGAAATTGTGCTTAAACGGGGAACGTCGTTCCATCACCGTACTCATCGCAATAAGCGAATAAAACCAGTTCCGAAATTGTCCCGGAAAACTCTCGCTGATCAAATCAGCGGGAAACCATTGATTCCAGTAATCACGGTCGGTGCGGTACTGCATCGTGCTGAAGCTGACAATACCGGCGTCTAACCAAGGATTCCCAACGTCCAAGATACGCGAAACAGAGGCACCGCAACTTGGGCACGCGATCTTCACCGCATCAATCCACGGACGGTGTGGCGTATGCCCCTCGAACTCCTCCCATCCTTCGACAGCAAGCTCCTTCAATTCCTCCAAACTCCCGACGATATGAAAATGGTTACATTCATCACATTCATAGATTGGGAGTGCCAGTCCCCAGTAGCGTTTCTTAGAGATCATCCAATCGTGCATATTGCGCAGCCAGTCGAGTTCGCGGGCGAGTCCGAACGCGGGATACCAGTTGGTTTCATTGAGGACAACCTCCATCATCTGGTAGCGTAGGCTCTGTTCCTTCTCTTCTTGCGTCACCTGCTCATACGGTTTATCCAGCTGCTCGCCCATTGAGATGAACCATTCGTCCACAAGACGGAAGACCAGTTCCTCTTCGCAGCGCCAACATACCGGGTAGCGGTGGGTGTAGTCTTCGAGGCGATGGACAATCCCCTTCTGCTTCAGGTTTTCAAAGATGTCCTCCGCAACCGTGTGGACCTGGCGACCTGTCAACCAGTCAAATCCATCGAGATAGATCCCCTCTGCTCCCAGCGGCGCGATGATGGGCAGATCCTGTTCCTTACTCAATTCAAAGTCTTCTGCACCGCAGCCCGGTGCGGTGTGGACGATTCCTGTTCCTTCCGCTTCACCAACTTCGTCCCACAGGATGACGCGGTGTTGTTCGACTGCTCCAGAGGTATGTTGGGCTGGCAGTTCATCGAAGGGACCATCATAGGCCCAGCCTTCCAATTCGCCGCCCGATTTCTCCGCAAGAATCTGATAATCCCCCCGAATGGCGTTCTCTAAGGCTCCCTTGCTCAACCAGAAACGATGCTCCCCTTGCTCCACTAAAACGTAAATCAAGTCTGGATGCACCGCTGCTGCAACATTACTGGTCAACGTCCACGGCGTCGTCGTCCAGACTAGCAGGCTCTCGCCGGGCCGGTTACGCAGCGGGAAGCGGAGAAAGATGCTGGTATGCGTGAGTTCTCGGTATCCGTCGGTGACAATCTCATGCTGGCTGATGCCGGTATCACACCGCGAACACCACGGCATGACATCGGTGCCTTTATAGATCCAACCGCGATCGAAACATTTCTTCAGCATCGTCCAGATGGTGTAGTTGTTCTCATTGGAAAACGTGAAGTAAGATCCCCCTAACTCCGGCAATCCGAGTCTCCCCACGAGTTGTTCAACTGTATCTGTAACGGGACCATTCGGTCCCTTCACAGTGAGGGTCTGTGAGGGATCTTGCGCCATTTTCTGCTCTAGTTCTCGTAAGAGATCTGGATCGTTCCAGTCCATCCAGTAACCGAGCCGTATCGATTGCTCTGTCTGCGTTGCTGCATGACGGAGCACCTGCCGCTTGCAGGCGTTGACAAATTCATCTAATCCATAGGCTTCAATGTCTTTTTTGGCTTTGAAACCCATGTCGCGTTCGACATTGACCTCAATCCAGAGTCCTTGGCAATCAAACCCGTTCTGGTATCGCGTCTGATAGCCTTGCATAGCTTTGAATCGCTGAAAGAGATCTTTGTACGTCCGCCCCCACGCGTGGTGGACACCCATTGGGTTATTGGCGGTAATGGGACCGTCAATGAAACTCCAGCGAGGTCCCTCCTGCCGCAGTGCCTTAAGTTTGTGAAAAACGTCGCTGTCGCGCCAGAAGCCTAAGGTTTGATGCTCTTGGGCAATAAAGTCCACTGTATTCGGTACATCCTTGAACATGCTTTTCTCCCATGTGTAACGTGTATGAATTTTCTTGCAAACAAAAACGCCCACCACCGAAGTTGTGTTCGATGATGGGCGTTTGTATTTTTATGACTGCTGTATGCGAGTTTACATCGTTTGCATCAGCCCACCATCGCCTTTCAGTCCCCTTTTCATTGGGTCAATGATTGAAATAGTTTCACGTATTGATATAGTGGCTGATGGTGAGTATGACATTTTCAGTCCCCTATTCATCGGGTCAATGATTGAAATAGTTTCATGTATTGATATAGTGGCTGATGGTGAGTATAGCGATAGTATGGTAACAGACGTTTGAAGGGATGTCAAGATTTTTTTGTCTTTTGTTTACGCTTGCAATGGCACCCCAATTTTGATATAATGCCGAGTGGGGCTGATTATAATTTCACCACCTTACGAGACCGATTACGCAAATCACAAGTGAACATACTCAGGAGAACAGGGATGAAAAAAGCAGTCATACTCGGAGAACGCCAAACGGGGCTTGCTGAGGTTCCCGATCCGCAGCCCAAAGAGGATTGGGTCGTCGTCAAAGTGCATGCGGCACCGATGTGCACCGAATACAAGGGCTATGTGTCAGGGGGCAGATCGGAATTTCTCGGACACGAAGCAGCGGGAGAGGTCGTGGCGGTGGCACAGCCGGGGAAAGTCAAAGAGGGGGATCGGGTGGTCGTAATGCCGCAGTACCCGTGTGGCAAATGCCACCTATGCGTTGACGGTGAGTACATTCACTGCGAAAACGCTTACGATTTTACAGCGTTCACCGGTGCCCCTGAAGGACGGGCGACGATGGCGCAATATCTCCTGAAACCTGCTTGGATTCTGCCGCAAATTCCGGAGGGCGTGTCCTATGAACATGCCGGTCTTGCTTGCTGTGCGCTGGGTCCATCATTTGGTGCGTTCCAGACAATGGGCTTGAGTGCCTATGATACCGTGCTGATTACTGGTATCGGTCCAGTGGGGTTTGGTGCGGTTGTTAACGCGCGTTTTCGCGGTGCGCGGGTCATTGCTGTGGAGTCCGTACCGTGGCGTGTCGAGCGAGTGAAGCAGATGGGTGCTGCAGAGGTCCTCGATCCAAGCGACCCGGAAATCGTTCAGAAAATTAAAGATTTGACAGATGGGATCGGTGTGGATTGTGCGTTAGACTGCTCTGGAACCGTTCAAGCAGAACGGCTCTGTATTAACGCAGCACGACGCAAAGGGAAAGTCGCTTACGTTGGAGAATGTGGACAGGATTTGCCGATCCGTGTCAGCCCAGACATGATTCGCAAGGGGCTCACCATCATCGGCAACTGGCACTACAATCTCAGTGATTTTCCGGGCATCATGAAAGTCATCCAAGAATCACCGCTGCTTGATCTGCTTGTCAGCCACGTTATCCCGATGAGCGAGATCCAGCGGGCTTTTGAGATTTCATCGTCTCATCAGAATAGTAAGATGATCCTGAAACCTTGGGAGTGAAACGTGATGCGTGAAAAGTGAAAACAATTGGTTCATTAATACATTGGTTCATGAACGAACGTTTGAACGATGTGGAAACGACCTCCTCACCAACTCGCACCAAAGGCTATAGAGAATGTAATAACACATCCGACAGCAAACTGACAAATGAACAACCTTTCAAAAGTTATTTTTACGTTTCACGCATCACGCATTACGTTTTAGGTGTGAACTCATGAAACTCACAACCTTAGCAACATGCAATCTCACCCAATGGGCACTCGATTTTGAGGGGAATTTGGGGCGAATTATTGAGTCGATTCAGATAGCCAAGGAAAACGGGGCGCGCTATCGGCTTGGTCCCGAACTTGAGATACCGGGCTACGGCTGCGAAGACCATTTCTTGGAGGGGGATACCTTTCTCCATTCGTGGGAGTGCCTTGCCGAAATCCTCAAGGGCGATCTGACAACCGATATCTTGTGCGATATCGGGATGCCGGTCATGCACAAAAATGTGCGGTACAACTGTCGGATCTTCGCGCTAAATGGGAAGGTTCTCCTCATCCGTCCCAAACTGATTCTGGCTGCCGACGGAAACTATCGGGAACCCCGGTGGTTTGCGGCGTGGCAGCACCCACGGCAATTGGAGGAATACTACCTGCCGCGAATGCTCCGAGAGATAACGGGACAGGAAACGGTTCCCTTCGGCGATGCGGCAATCGCCACGCGTGATACTGCCCTAGCGGCTGAAACCTGCGAGGAGCTTTTCGCACCGAATAGCCCACATATCTATCTCGGTTTGAACGGGATCGAAATTATCACAAATGGTTCAGGGTCGCATCACGAACTGCGCAAACTGAATACGCGTGTGGATCTCATCCGCAGTGCGACATCGAAAAGCGGGGGCGTTTACCTCTACGCGAATCAGCAGGGGTGCGATGGTGGGCGGCTCTATTTCGATGGCTGTGCGCTGATTGCTGTCAATGGGGAGATTGTGGCACAGGGGTCACAATTCTCGCTGAACGATGTCGAAGTGGTGACAGCGACTGTTAATCTGGAGGATGTGCGCTCGAAACGCGGCGCAGTTATAAGCAGAATGGTCCAAGCTAGCCAATCGGATCCGGTGCCTCGGATAAGCGCGGATTTTGACCTGACTACCCAAGATTCCTCTCACCCACCCTCCTCTCCAATTGATGTGACCTATCACGAACCGGAAGAAGAAATCGCTTATGGTCCTGCGTGTTGGCTATGGGACTATCTGAGACGCTCTGGTGTCGCGGGATATTTCTTGCCAATCTCCGGCGGCGCGGATAGCTCGTCGGTAGCAACCATTGTTGGCTCAATGTGTCAAATAGTTGCAAAGGCGGTGCAAGCGGGCAACCAACAGGTTATCCGAGATGCCCGTCGAATTACCGGCGAAAGCGAGGATAGTGCTTACTTGCCGACCGATGCGCGTGAATTTGCCAACCGAATCTTTTACACCTGTTATATGGCAACCCGGAATAGTTCAAAAGCGACACGGAATCGCGCAAAGCAGCTGACCGATCAGATCGGCTCCTACCATCTGAGTGTGAATATCGATTCGGTCATTGCCGCGCTCTACTCTCTTTTTGTGGGCATCACCGGGAAAGCCCCGAAGTTTAAGGTGGAAGGAGGAACGGAGGGGGAGAACAACGCCTTGCAGAATATTCAGGCACGGATTCGTATGACCCTTGCTTATCTGATGGCGCAACTGTTGCCATGGACGCGCGGCAAACGTGGTGCGTTGCTGGTTCTGGGCAGTGCCAATGTGGATGAGAGCCTTCGAGGATACGTCACGAAATACGATTGCAGCAGTGCGGATCTGAACCCAATCGGTGGGATCAGTAAGACAGATCTCCGTCGATTTTTACGGTGGGCGGCGGAAAATCTGGATTACCACGCCCTCATTGAGGTAGTCGAAGCACCGCCGACCGCGGAACTAGAACCAATCACTGAAACATACACGCAGGAGGATGAGGCGGATATGGGAATGACCTACGATGAGCTCAGTCGTTTCGGCAAGCTGCGGAAGATTGATCGATGCGGTCCCGTAAGTATGTTTGAGAAGCTAGTTCATGAGTGGAATCATCTCCCGCCTCAAGAGGTCGCCGAAAAGGTCAAACGTTTCTTTTACTACTATTCCGTGAACCGCCATAAGATGACGACACTGACACCATCGTATCACGCCGAGTCCTATTCCCCTGACGATAACCGATTCGATCTTCGTCAGTTCCTTTACAATGTCCGGTGGGGTTGGCAGTTTCGCCAGATTGACCGGCGTGTTGAGGAGATGCCAACAAATAGAGAATCAATCCGCTCCTGATGCCGACAGCAAATTCTCAGGGTTAAGTCCCTCCAACTCAGGGAGAACAAACCTGCCATCCTTCCGAATCGACTTCCCATCGAAAGAGATTTCCCCCCCACCATGCTCAAGCGTTTGAATCATCACCATGTCCCAATGGACGCTTGAGCGGACCCCATTATCTGCAACCTCATACGCCTGTCCGGGCGTGAAGTGGAACGACCCCGCAATCTTCTCGTCGAACAAAATATCGAGCATCGGATCGTTGATATACGGATTAAATCCGATGGCAAATTCGCCGATATATCGTGCGCCCGGATCTGTATCGAGGATGTCGTTGAGTTTTTCGCTGTTATTTGCAGATGCGCTCACGATCTTACCGCTCTCAAAGTGGAGACAAATATCGCTAAATACCGTTCCTTGATAGAGCGTCGGTGTATTAAAATGAATAACGCCGTTGACCGATTCGCGGACGGGGGCGGTAAAGCATTCGCCATCAGGGATATTCCTTTCACCGGTGCAGGGGATGACGGGGATGTCCTTAATGCTGAATTTCAGATCCGTTCCCGGTCCAACGATGTGAACTTCGTCTGTTGCCTCCATCAAGGCTTTGAGCGGTGAGATTGCCTTTTCCATATGGTTATAGTCGAGCGTGCACACGTCAAAATAGAAATCCTCGAATGCTTCGGTGCTCATCTTTGCACTCTGTGCCATTGACGGTGAGGGCCAACGCAGCACAACCCACTTCGTCTTGGAGACACGGATATCGAAGTGAACGGGGGTCAGCCAATGTTTTTCGTAAGCCCGCATCCCCTCTGTCGGCACATCCGACATCTCGGCGATGTTTTGGCTGCCACGAATGCCAATATATGCCTGTACCTGTTTCATCCGGTAGCCTTCGTATTCGCCAATAAGCTTTAGTCCTTCCTCGTCGGCGTTTCGGAGCAGCTCGCGTTGGATGCGATTCTGTTTAATCTCGACGAGTGGTATGCCGCCAGCCCCACGCACTGCGCGGATTAAGGCGATGATCATCTCTTGTGGAATATCAAACCCCTCAATCAGAACATACTCACCGGGTTGTACCTTGGTTGAGTGGGTTATGAGTACATCTGCAAGTTTCTCCAACCGTGAATCGTGCATGCAGTCCTCCGAATACGTAATTAATATGGAATTTATGTTGTCGTAACATCTCTAAGATAGCTGCTATTTTCCAGTGAATTATTATGCACATCCCTCAAATTAAATGCAAGTTTTTTAGAACAATGTATTGGGACGGGTGGGACTGGGGCAAGATGCCCCACCTACGAAGTCGAGAGAGGGAGAGCAACCGAGTATTTTTTTGGAGTGGACATCAACTGAGGTCAATGATAGTATGGTTAAGATACTCGATCCATTGAAAAATATCTAAAAGGAAATGGGGAACTTAAAATGAAAAAGGTCGCTGTAATTACAGGTGTTGGTCCGGGACTTGGCGCGTCGCTTGTGAGGAAATTCGCATCTGAGGGTTATCAGGTAGGGCTACTTGCCCGCTCATCGGATTACATCCAAACGCTCGCGGGAGAACTAGAGGCATCAGGTACAAAGGCACTTGCGCTGCCAACCGACATCGCCGACTCCCAAATGGTTGAAACTAGCTTCAACACAATCCGTGAGGAATTGGGAGGGGTGGATGTCCTCACCAATCACGCCGGTAACGCAGCGTGGGGTGAGTTTGCGGATCTGACCGCCGAAGATTTTCATCGCTCGTGGCAGGTCTGTGCCTTCGGATCATTCCTCTGCGCCCAACAGGTAGTGCCGGATATGGTCGAAAAGGGGAGTGGTGCGATTCTCTTCACGGGAGCCACTTCAGCAATCCGCGGCAGAGCGGATGCGATTGCCTTTTCCAGTGCGAAATTCGCGGTGCGAGGGTTGGCATGGGCATTGGCGCGGGAAATGGGGCCAAAAGGGATTCACGTCGCCCATATCATTATTGATGGCGTTATCGACACACCAAGCGTCCGTGAGCGTTACCAGTTGTCGGAAGACGAACCGTTGTTGCTGCCTGATGACATCGCCGAAGCGTATTGGAGTTTGGTACAACAACCTAAGAGTGCGTGGACGTTTGAGTTGGATTTACGTCCGCATGACGAGGAGTTTTTCACATAGAATGAGGCTTAAAGTGGTAACTTGGGTTAGATCTCTTCCCTAATAGCGGTTGGCTTATTGGAGCGGGACTCTGACAGCAAAAACTCCCACACCAAAAATAAAAGAGCGAATGCCAGAAAATACTGAAACCGATCCTCATGCCGCGTAAATTGTCGTTCCTCAATCTTGCGTTTTTCGATTGCAGCGAGTTCTGCGAACAAACGATCCATCTCTGCTTCGCCCGGCGTGGCTTGATAATAATTTCCGTTTGTCAGTTGTGCAATTTCCCGCAATAGAGCATCCTCTAATTTTGTGACGATAAGCTTACCATTTCGATCGTGCTTGTACCCTCGGAGTTCACCATTCGACTGACGGAGCGGAATCGGTGTCCCCTGATTGGGCAGACCGACGCCAACACAGTAGATGCGTATCCCTTGGTTGGCTGCCGTTTTTGCTGCTTCAACCGCCTTCTTCCCGTGGTCTTCACCATCTGTGAAGAAGAGCAGAACTTTGTACTTGTCCTCCTCTTGATTGAAACTAGATGCCGCTATCTCGATGGCTTGGCTGATCTCGGTGCCGCTTTGGGAGATTGTATCAACATTGAGGGCATCCAGCAAGAGTTTCGCCGCTGCGTAGTCGATGGTCAATGGACATTGGACGAAACTATCCCCCGCAAACGCAATCAATCCCACCCGATCGCCCTCTAACTGGTCAATAAATGAGGAGATAGCATGCTTTGCCTTGAGCAGCCGATTCGGTTTGATGTCCTCTGCCAACATGCTCGCCGAGATGTCGACCCCGATCACAATATCCAATCCACTCCGCTTCATTATTTCAAGGGTCGTTCCGATTTGGGGACGCGAAAGGGCAAGGACAAGGAAGGTGTAGCTAAGGGTCATTAAGATCACTTTTGCCTTCTGCCTTCCAAAGTGGACGGATTCTGTCAATCTCTGGAAGAATTGATGGCTGCTAAAGCGTTGGTATGCCTTCCGCTTTTGCCGAAACGCGTAGATGTAGAGTAAGATAAATACAGGCGTGCCCCATAGCAGATATAAGAAATGTGGGTGTCCGAAACGTATCCAGCCCATACCACTCGGTTATTCCCCAGGTTGCAAATGAATTTCCACGATTTGGGAGATTGTTTGCCCTGTGATCTCCACCGTCTCCGTCCGATCGGCGTAACCCTGTTTCTTCAGTGTAATCTGATATACCTTTGGAGCTAGGTTGAATAATGTTGCTTTAAGGCGAGTATCAGAAACTACCGCTTTTTGCTGATCATCCAGGTAGACTTCTGCCCCACCAACGTTGGAGTGAATAATGAGATTGACTTTGAGTATGCGCGCTGCTTGTCCCACAGGTCGTGGAGGAGACTTGTCTTTTAGCGCAGAGCTGACAATAATTCCCACGAGCATGATTAGCAAACCGATACCGAGAATAATCCAAGGTAGGAATCCTCGAAGGGGTTTATCACTTTTAGCAGGTTGGTTCTGTTGTTGCACAATCAACACCCTCTCTATTTTGGCATTATCCCATTATATCAGATTCGATCAACTGTGTCTACATCTAAAGTTAGGGCTATTTAGTTTTCCGTTTTTTGATCGATTTTGGCGGGTAGACGGAAGATTGCCCCCCACATTGTAGGCGGGGCATCTTGCCCCGCTGTTTTCTATCCCCACCCTGTAGGCGGGGCCTCCTTGCCCCGCCCGAAGAATTAAATGACCCTACATCTAAAGCGTAGATTTCACGTACGGTTAGTAGAGGAGATGTTCACCTTGCAAAAAGAGGCTTGCCTTTTAGGAGCGAATGGGTTATATTTACACACGCGGCTTGACGGGATAAATACCGTGAGATAGGTTTAGCGGGCACACTATCAAGATGTATCCGTATAGCGTGTGAGAATGAGTGGAAATTGGGGGTGGGGTAAGATGGCAAAACAACAGCCAAAAGAGGTCATGACACTCAAACGGGCTCTCACCGCACGGACCCAAGAAGGCTTCCTGTACGAAAAACTGTCCGACAAAGCGGATTGGGTTCATTGCTACGCATGTGGCCACAGCTGCAAAATCCCGCCGGGCAGGAACGGTATCTGTCGGGTGAGGTTTAATGAAGAGGGCAAGCTCTATGTTCCATGGGGATATGTGGGCGCGTTGCAACTAGATCCTATTGAGAAGAAGCCGTTCTTCCACGCATTTCCCGGTGCCTTAGCAATGAGTTTCGGGATGTTGGGCTGCGATTATCACTGTGCTTACTGTCAAAATTGGATTACCTCACAAGCACTTCGGGACAAAAACGCAGGGGCACCGTTGAAAGATATTTCACCAGAAGCATTTGTCTCGCTTGCACGTCGACACAACGCTCAAGTTGTCACGAGCACGTACAATGAGCCGCTGATTACGAGCGAATGGGCGATTGATATTTTCAAAGAGGCGCGTAAGCATGGACTCGTCACCTCCTATGTATCCAACGGAAATGCCACACCTGAAGTCCTTGACGCACTCGGTCCGTGGGTTGATCTGTATAAGGTAGACCTCAAGGACTTCAACGACAGAAACTACCGCAAGCTCGGTGGGGTGCTAAACCATGTCCTTGACACAATTGGGATGTTATATGAACGCAATTTCTGGGTTGAAATTGTCACGCTTATCGTTCCGGGTTTCAACGACTCCGACGAGGTACTAAAAGAGATTGCCAATTTCCTCGTGTCGGTTTCGCCAGATATCCCGTGGCATGTGACAGCTTTCCATCAAGACTATAAGTTGACCGAGCCGGATAACACCTCCGTCTCCACGCTTATCCGTGCGGCGGAAATCGGCTACGACGCCGGACTACATTACGTGTACGCCGGCAACCGCCCCGGCTCCGTCGGACACTACGAAAACACCTACTGCCCCGGTTGTGGCGAACTTCTCATTGAGCGATGGGGATTTAGAATATTGAAGCACCGGGTGAAAGATGGCAGCTGCCCGAAATGCAATACGACAATCGCTGGTGTTTGGGATGAAAAAGGGTTAGAGACGATGCGAGCTACGAAGGGCACAGGGCAGCGTCGGACACGTTCAACGGTTCGTGGAAAGGACGCTTGATATTTAGATGTAGAGACATCGGAAGAGTTCAAACAACCCATAAAGGATCAAGGAAGAAAATAGAGAATAAAGAAGTTCTGACGCACACTGTCAATGACCAGATCAAAAACGTGTAAAAAAAAGGATAACATCGTATGGAACGTGCTCAGCAATTGCTCACCGAGACCTTTGGCTTCGACCAATTTCTGCCGGGGCAAGCAGAAGTCATCGAACATCTGCTCGCCGGGCGTTCGGCGTTGGCGGTTTTTCCTACAGGTGGAGGGAAATCGCTCTGCTATCAATTGCCAGCACTTACCTTCGATGGCGTAACAATCGTTATTTCGCCGCTGATTGCATTGATGAAAGATCAGATCGATGTCCTCAAAAGCCGTGGTGTTCCAGCCGAGCGGCTCGATTCAACCCTATCGGCAGATGAAACTCGGTCTGTCATGTTAGCCCTACGGTCTGGGGAATTGCGTCTCCTGTATGTGGCACCAGAGCGATTTAACAACGAACGCTTTTTGCAAGCAATTATGCACACGAAGGTATCAATGTTCGCTGTTGACGAGGCACACTGCATCTCGGAGTGGGGCCACAACTTCCGACCGGATTACCTGAAACTTGCTCGCTTTGCGCGGGCATGCCGTGCAGAGCGGTTGTTTGCATTGACAGCGACAGCAGCTCCCAAGGTGGCTGAAGACATCTGTGAGGGATTCAGTATATCCGGCGAATGTGTAGTTCGTACCGGTTTTTACCGAAAAAACCTCACAATGTTGACAACACCTATCACTGCCCCTGATCGCGATAAGGCTTTGCTAGGAAGGCTAAAGGGGCATCCCGCGGGCCCCACAATTGTCTACGTCACATTACAAAAGACAGCAGAGCAAGTAGCAGTGTATCTCGCCTCGGCGGGACTACCGGCACAAGCCTATCATGCTGGGATGAAAGATGAGCAGCGAACTAAAGTGCAAGATTGGTTCATGGGCTCAGACGATGGGGTCGTGGTGGCGACCATTGCTTTCGGCATGGGAATCGACAAGCCAAACATCCGTTACATCTATCACTATAATCTGCCGAAGAGTCTTGAGAATTTCGCGCAGGAGATTGGGCGTGCCGGGCGGGACAGGGAGATTTCGATCTGTGAGATGTTTGTCTGCTTCGATGATGTTTGCACCCTTGAGAACTTTGCCTATGGGGACACCCCGAGCCGAAACGCAATCCGGGATTTAGTCGAGGAAATTTTTTCCTTTTCTGGTCAGTTCGACCTCAGTCTTTATGAACTGTCGGGGCGTCATGACATTCGTCAATTAGTGGTACGGACATTGTTAGTGCAAATGGAACTTAATGGTTATCTACAGGAACTGACCCCGTTTTACAGCCGCTACCAATTTCAGCCTCTTGCCTCGTCGTCCGAAATTTTATCGAAGTTTGAAGATGAACGTCGCCAATTCCTGATGGCAGTTTTCAAACGAGCCCACAAAGCCAAGACTTGGTTTCACATCGATCTTGATGAAGCAGCAGAAGCGATTGATTGCCCCCGCGATCGAATAGTGCGAGCTTTAGACTACCTCGCCGAGCAGGGGCTGTTGGAAGTGAGAGCTGAAGGGGTCCGCAATCGCTTTTCGATCCTTCGGCGACCCGACGACCTCAATCAACTAACCGATGTGCTGTTTCAAAACGCACTTGAACTTGAGAGGCGTGAGATTGAACGTATTGGACAGGTCATTGAGTTAGGATCGTACGACGGGTGTCAAGTGGCGTACCTAGCAGCCCACTTCGGTGAAAAACTCTCCCGCCTCTGTGGACATTGTGCTTGGTGCTTGAATGGTCATCAGCCTGTGAGACTTCTACCCACGGAACCGGGGACAATTGAGGAACGACTTTGGCAGCAACTCCTTGATGTCTGGCAAGATCAGGATGAGCCGATTGACAACGCCCGTTCAGTAGCCCGATTTGCGTGTGGTATTACCTCTCCACGATTAACACAGACTCGCCTATCGAGACATCCGCTTTTTGGCTGCTTTGCCCACGTCCGGTTTGAGGAGGTCCATAAACGGGCCCAAACGGTAGGACAAGATCCGAGTCCGTAAGCTACAAATTGGAGTTGATACAGTGATAATAAAGACTTTCCCAAAACGAACACTCCTCGCAATGCTTTCGATTGCCTTGGCAGGTAGCTTTTTACTGTGCGGCTACGAATTCATTCGGGCGGTATCAACCTCCTTGTTCATTGATGCGTACGGTGCTAAGAACTTGCCTCGTGCGATGGTAGCGGTGCCGCCCAGCGTTTTCTTGCTGCTTTATCTCTACGGCAGGCTGTTATCGTGGTTGGGTGCGAAACGTGCGTTGTTGCTGACATCAATTTTGTCTGCGGGCTTAATTGCAAGCTGCTACAGTTTGATTCTGATGGGCTACCCTATCGCGACAGCGGTGATCTATGTCTTTCGTGAAGCATATATTGTCATAATCATTGAACAGTATTGGTCGCTTGTCAATAGTACATTAACGCCTAAGCAGGCGCGTTGGATCAATGGGCCCTTCTGTGCGATTGCGACAATCGGTTCAGTTACCGGCGGTTCACTTGTGGCGCATCTCGCCCCGTCTTTGGGGTCTGAGGTGTTGCTGCTATTCGCTGCGGGGTCATTACTGCCCGCGGCATTGTTTGCGATGTTCGCTTATACTGCCGCCGGTGAACCGCAGCCCACAACCACAGAGCAGGGTGGACAGCAGGGGCATACAGGGTTGAAGGTGCTTGCACGTTCCCGTTATCTCGTTTTCCTATTTCTGCTCATACTGACGACACAAGTTGTTTCGACGATGTTAGACCTACGATTTAATGGATTGGTCGAAATCGACATTACTGACAAAGATATGCGAACTGCTTTCTATGGACGATTTTATGGACAGTGGCTTGGTATCTCTGCTTTTGTTCTGCAACTCTGTGCGGGTTTTGTGTTGCGATTCATACCGATTCGTATCCTACATCCGGGCATTCCACTGGTTCATCTGATTGCGGGTGCGGTACTGACTATAGCCCCTTCCCTGCGGAGCGGTGCAACCGCATTCCTGCTTTTCAAGGCATTGGACTATTCGCTTTTCCGAGCCGCAAAAGAGATCCTTTATATCCCTTTGTCATTCGATGCCCGCTATCGAGCGAAACAGGTCATCGACTCCTTCGGTTATCGATTTGCCAAAGGCGGCAGTGCCGGCGTGATTACCTTAGTCGGCTTTGTTATGGCAATTCCGGGAGCAGTATATTCTATCACCGCGATGGTAATGGCAATCCTCTGGTCGGGGATTGCATTAAATCTGACGAAGCAGTACCAAAATATAGAGACACGCAATAATGGAAACGAAGAAATAGGCGAATAAAAACAACGGAGGCATTCGTTCGTTCCACTATTAGAACAATTGTCCCCTTGAATCTATATTTGATGTTTCATGCTAAGGAGATTATTAATGGCTATCATTGATACACACGCACATATCTATTCCGAAGACACCGACACGTATCCGCAAAGTCCTGAACCCTACTTGCCACCGCCCGGTCGGGGGACAATAGAAGACCTGAAAAACGAGGTCAAGGCGAACGGTATTGATCGCGTTGTCGTCGTTCAAACCTTTACCGTTTACCAACATGATAACCGGCTCACGATTGATACTGTGCGGGAAAACCAAGAATGGACAACCGGCGTTATGAACCTCGATCCCTTCGACGATGGATCGGTAAGTCTGATGGAGGAGGCGTTTGCAAGAGGCGTCCGCGGAAATCGTGTCTCTGTTGGCTGGTCAACGGACAACTCCGTCCTCCCGGAACATCGGCGGCTATGGGAAGCAGCACAACGGCTAGATGTGGTACTCTGTGCCTTGCTTAATACGCCTAACTGTCGCTCATTGGCGGGTCTGCTTGAAGCGTATCCCAATGTTCCCGTTGTTCTGGATCACTGCGCCAATTTGAACGCCGCAGATTTCCCAGATTCTGACAATTTGAAAACGGTTCTGGCTCTCGCACAATTCAAGAACCTATACGCCAAACTGTCATTTATGGTCACCGGATCCAAAGAGGAATTTCCCTGCCGTGATATGTTTGATGGAGTACGACAGATCATTGATGCTTACACGCCGGAAAGATGTATATGGGGCAGCGACTTCCCAACATCGCTCTGGATTCCTAAAGTGACGTACCAACAACATCTCACAATTTTTCAGGAACATGTAGGCTTATCCGAATCGGAAAAGGCTGCCATCTTAGGTGAAACTGCGATGAACCTCTGGTTTTCGTGACCCTATCCTCGAAGGTTTTGAATGACGAAAGAATAATTAAACAAAGGTTGATAAGGCAATGAATCCAAAAATTCCAACTAAAACACAATTACCATTATACAAAGCAGCACCAACGTTGGAACCTATCAATATCACTTCACAAGCACAGACTAATCGGCGGGTTTATATCGAAACCTACGGCTGTCAGATGAATGTGAGTGATAGCGAGTTGATGTCGGGCATCTTAACCCGAAATGGCTACGAAATGGTGGATCGACTCGAAAATGCCAACGTTGTGCTGCTCAATACCTGTGCCATCCGTGAAAATGCTGAAGAGAAGGTGCTGAACCGTCTCGTCCACCTGCATCATCGAAAACGGGTGCAATCGGATCTGGTCCTCGGCGTGTGTGGTTGCATGGCGCAACACATGAAGACAAAACTGATCGACGCCGCACCGTATGTGGATTTCGTATTGGGTCCCGATGCCTACCGGAATCTACCGATGGCAATCAATTCCGTGACGACAGGCGACCCGTTTCTCGGCTTAAAGCTAGACAGAGGCGAAGATTATGCCGATATTGCTCCTATTCGCAAAGAAGGTGTTCGGGCGTGGTTGACTATCCAACGTGGGTGCGACAAGATGTGTACCTTCTGCATTGTGCCGTTTGTACGTGGGCGCGAGCGAAGTATCCCGGTGCACCTGCTGGTTGATGATGTGAAACGGCTTGCCGATGAGGGCTTCAAAGAGGTTGTTCTCCTCGGTCAGACGGTGAACTCTTATAACGATGGAACACATAACTTCGGAGATCTTCTGTTTGCGATGAGCGAAGTTGAAGGGATTGAACGGATACGCTTCACATCGCCACATCCGAGTGATGCCACCGATGCCCTAATTGAGACGATAGCGAGCTGCGATAAGGTCTGCAACTACATTCATCTGCCGTTGCAATCCGGTTCGACGAATGTGCTGAAGACGATGCGACGCACGTACACAGCAGAAGCGTATCAAGAACTTATCGCCAAAATGCGGGAGCGCATCCCGAATCTCTCAATCTCTACAGATGTGATTGTCGGCTTCTGTGGCGAAACAGAGGCTGACTTTATGGAGACGTACAACTTGATGGCTAAAATTCGCTACGACTCGGCGTTTATGTTCAAGTATTCGTCTCGTGAAGGCACACTTGCTCACAAAACACTTGACGATGATGTGAGTGAGGAAGAAAAGGGACGCCGTTTGAAGGAGATCATTGCGTTGCAAGAGGGCATCTCCCACGAAATCAATCGGGGATTAATCGGTGAAACTGTAGAGGTTTTGGTCGAAGGTGAATCGCGGCGAGATCCGGACAGATACCAAGGAAAGAGCGATGGCTTCAAAACAACTGTGTTTCCGAAGGAGAATTCGGAGGTCGGCGATCTCGTGCGCGTGAAAGTCGAATCTGTGACAGCGCATACGTTGATTGGATCGATGGTCGCTGCGCCGCTATGAAATGAATTGTAACAGATTATATTATTAAGGATGAACCAGATGCCGAATCTGCTGCTAGTTAGCGCGACGGAGCTTGAATCCGGTGCTATCCAAAGTGCTCTCGGAAACGCCAAGACCGCACAGCACGCCGGCAAAACGGCGATCGTCGGGAATTTATGCGGCTGGCGATGTACGCTGCTTCACACTGGCATCGGTGCTGTCAACGCAGCGCACGCGCTGACCTGTCAACTTGAGGGGCAACTGCCTGACTTAGTCATCCAATTTGGGATCGGCGGTGCCTATGTGCCGACGGGCTTACCGATCCGATCTGTTGTTCTGGCGACGGAGGAGATTTACGGCGATGTCGGTGTGGTGACGCCTGAAGGTTGGAAACCAGCGGACGAGATCGGTATCCCCTTGGTGCACAGCGACCCACCTCGCTTTAATCGTTTTCCATTGGATTCGCGACTGGTTGCAACCGCCACTGAGATTTGCGGAGCGAGATGCGGTACGTTTGTAACTGTTTCGCAATGCAGCGGTGTTCAAGCGGTCGGAGATGCCCTCCACGCTCGCTTCAATGCACTCTGTGAAAGCATGGAGGGGGCCGCCGCCGCCCATATTTGTACTTTATACGTCGTTCCATTTCTGGAGATACGTGGTATCAGCAATCTGGTCGAAGATCGCCAACCTGACCGGTGGGACATTCCGGGCGCAGCGGACGCCGCACAATCTGCTCTCATAAAAATTATCAGCGATAAAAAGATAAAACGTAATTCGTAAGGGACTTCTTTACGTATTAAGCATTACAGATCATGACAAAAGTTAGAATCAAATCCCGATCCGAAATCGAAGCGATGCGACGCAGCGGTAAAGCGGCATCAACCATATTACAACGAATTGGGGAGGCAATTAACCCCGGCGTTTCGACTTATGAATTAGATCAAATCTCACGTCAAACCATCAAAGAGTTGGGTGGAATCTCATCATTCCTTAGCTATCAGTTTCCGGGACATGACCCCTATCCGGCGACAATTTGCGTTTCGCTCAACGAGCAGATTGTGCACGGCATTCCGAGCAAAGATGTCCTGCTTAATGAAGGAGACATCGTTGGGATTGACACAGCGATCTTTTTGGACGGCTATCACGGCGATAACGCGTTCACATTTCCTGTTGGAGATATTGCGCCGGACGCCCAAGAACTGCTTGATGCTACAAGAGCGTCCCTTTATAGTGCCATTGATGCAGCAAAGCTCGGCAACCGATTGGGTGATGTTTGTTTTGCACTGCAAGACGGTGCCGAATCGCACGGATTCGCTGTGGTTCGGGACTTCTCCGGTCACGGGATTGGTCGACAACTTCACGAAGAGCCTCAAGTCCCCACTTACGGGGATGCGGGCAGAGGTGTACGGCTGATGCCCGGTATGACACTTGCCATTGAGGCGATGGTCAACGTGGGCAACTCCGAAGCGCGTGTGCTTGATGATGGCTGGACCGCCGTCACCACAGATCGCAGCCTCTCTGCGCTTTTCGAGCATACCGTTGTTATCCTTTCTGATGGACCGGAGATTCTGACTGATAACAGTGAACTTTGGGGTGAATAAGAGCTACAAAGAGGAGATTTTGAACGATGACGATTGCTAACATTCATGCACGAGAAATTCTGGACTCGCGTGGAAACCCGACTGTAGAGGTTGATGTGGAATTGGAGTACGGCGCTTTGGGCAGAGCCGCTGTCCCCTCTGGGGCATCGACAGGCGAACATGAAGCTGTCGAACTTCGAGATGCTGATGCTATGCGGTATCTCGGAAAAGGGGTACGGAAAGCGGTCGAAAATGTCAATACGATTATCGCCGATGCACTCAAGGGAGCCGACCCCTTCGCGCAGGAGGCGATAGATCAAATGATGCTCGCGCTCGATGGCACACCGAATAAAGGAAATCTCGGTGCAAACGCAATTTTAGGGGTTTCACTCGCAGTCGCCAAAGCCGCTGCCGCAGAAGCCGGGCTCCCACTCTACCGATACATCGGTGGTGCAAATGCAAAAGAGCTGCCGTTGCCGATGATGAATGTCTTAAACGGTGGTTCACACGCAGACAATAACGTAGACCTCCAAGAGTTCATGATTATGCCGGTAGGCGCGCATACTTTTGGGGAAGCTGTGCGTATGGGGACGGAGATTTTTCATAATCTCAAAGCCGTGCTACAGGATCGGAATTACAACACCGCTGTCGGTGACGAGGGTGGCTTTGCACCAGATCTGCGATCGAACGAGGAAGCCTTGCAAGTGCTTATTGAAGGGATTGAACGAGCGAAATATATCCCCGGTGATGAAGTGCTATTGGCACTCGATCCCGCCTCCAGTGAGTTTTACAAAGATGGGGTTTATCGACTAGAAGCGGAAGCGAAACCGGATAAATCTCCTGATGAGATGGTTGACTTCTACGTTAAACTAGTGGACAAATACCCAATTATCTCGATTGAGGACGGCATGGCGGAGGACGATTGGGAGGGGTGGCAGTTGCTCACTCAAGCCATCGGAGAGAAGGTACAGCTTGTTGGTGATGACCTCTTTGTAACGAATACCAATCGGTTGCAACAGGGAATAGACCGGAGTATTGGCAATTCCATCCTCATCAAGGTCAACCAGATCGGGACGCTGACCGAAACACTTGATGCTATCGAACTTGCCAAACGATTTAACTATACAGCGGTTGTCTCGCACAGATCGGGTGAGACGGAAGACACAACAATTGCGGACATTGTTGTCGGTGTGAACGCAGGACAGATTAAAACCGGCTCACTCTGCCGCACCGATCGGATCTGTAAATATAACCAATTGCTGCGGATTGAAGAGCAGCTTGGCAGCCGTGCCCAGTTTAATGGGAAACAGGTCTTCTATAACCTTCAAAACAGTCGGTGAGCACAGTAAACTCCAACCGGCAGCAAGAGAAGGGAGTTCATCAGCGTGGGGAAAATACTTTGGGTCGGATTCGGAGGCTTTCTTGGCTCAATTGGTCGATACCTCTTAAGCGGTTATGTTCAGCACCTGCTGAGAGGCACCGGATTTCCCTACGGGACGTTGGCAGTCAATCTGACCGGTTGTTTGTTCATCGGATTCCTTTCCCAATGGGTAGAGGCGCGCGGATTCTTGAGTCCGGAGGTTCGCTTATTTGTTTTTATGGGACTGTTAGGCGGATTCACAACGTTCTCGACATTTGGCAATGAGACGATGAACCTGTGGCAAGCTGGCGCGAGTGCTGCTGCCTTTGCCAACGTCGTTGTGCATGTGGGACTCGGCTTAGGTGCCGCTTGGATTGGTCACGCGATAGCCTACGGGATTTGGAGATGAAGGCTTGATGCTTCCATGCTTCACGGATTCTTTTGTCCGACGTTTTGCACCGTGAAAAACCAAGCGAACCCCAAAACGATTTTGATCCGTTCTATATAGGTTGAAACCTAGATTACTCAATGACAGAAAGAGAGAAGTTTATGGCGCAGGAAAAATTCCGTGTCGGATTGACCCCCGGTTTCCTTGGAGAGGACGGCAAAGTTCGATTCAAGGATGTTGGGTTAGATCTCTTAGACAATGAATCGCACATCGAATATACATTTATCGCCCATGAGCGTCCGTATGTGCCGCCGGATGAGATACGTGGGTTGGACGCCTTCATCGCGCTTGGCGGAAAATATCCCCGTGAGACATTTGAGGGGGCGGACCGATTGACTCTGATAGCAAGGCACGGGGTCGGTTACGATAACGTCGATCTCCAAGCTGCGACTGAAGCAGATGTGATGATTGCCATCGCACCAAGCGGTGTGCGCCGTCCCGTGGCGGAAGGTATTATTGGACTGATGTTCACGCTCTCGAAGAACTTTTTCGCGTATGACCGCGCAACACGCGCCGGGACTTGGCGAGAAGGATTGGAAACCGGTGTTGATCTAATAGGGCGCACACTGGGATCGGTCGGGCTTGGAAACATTGGCACCGAACTGTTTCGCTTGCTACAGCCGTTCGGTATGCGATTCCTGACGTTTGACCCGTATGTTTCGCCGGAGGTTGCCAAATCCCTGAACGTAGAGGTGGTCGATCTACCCACCGTGCTGCGCGAATCCGATTACGTGTGTGTCACCTGTCCGCTGACCGATGAGACGCGCGGATTGATCGGCGAAAAAGAATTCGCGCTCATGAAGCCGACAGCGTTTTTTATCAACACCGCCCGTGGTCCTATCGTTGATCAACGCGTGTTGACACAGGTTTTGCAGGAAAAGCGTATCCGAGCCGCGGGGATTGATGTCTTCGAGGAAGAACCGGTGGATCCCAACGAACCGTTGCTAAAATTGGATAACGTGATTGTGTCCCCTCACGCTATTGCTTTGACGGAGGAATGCTACCGAGACATCGGTAGGCTGAATTGTCAGAAGGCGATTCAGGTATCACGGGGCGAGACTCCAGATAATGTGGTGAATCGCGAGGTGCTTGAGCGGAAATCATTTCAGGAGAAACTAGCCAGATATCGGGAAGGAACGTAGAATGGGCAAACAGCACTTGGATAGAGAAGCGTGCCGGAACGTCTTAGTGGTTGCTATTACCCCACGGCGGGAAGACCGACAGGTGGATTTGGAAGGTGTGCGGAAAAACGTCCGCCACCTCATCCAGCACGGTATAGATTTCATCATGCCGGAGTGCGGCACCGGCATGGTCTACGATGCTAGTCTAGAAGAGTACGAAGCGGTGGTTGGCACATACCTCGACGCAGCTGGAGATGCGGCGTATATCGTGCCGGGTATCGGTCCGGGATTTGGAAGATCCTTGGAGATGGGACATATCGCCCGATCACTGGGTGTTGCTGGCGTGATGATTATGCCGGTGGTTGGTCCCGCCTCTGCTAATGGTGTTTACAACGGATTCCGGGAAATCACAAAAGTGGTGCAGTTGCCCACAGTCCTTTACCAGCGGCGGTTAGATATTATGCCGGTGGACGATGTAATTAGCCTCTGTGAACTGGACGAGGTGGTCGGTCTAAAATATGCGGTGGAGGATTTAGATGCCTTTGATCGGATTGTAGAGCGGGCGGGAGATCGCGCAGCAATGGTCTGTGGTATGGCGGAAGATCCGTGCATCGATTACATGGCGCACGGCGCGGTGGGTTTCAGTTCGGGCATGGCGAATTTCGTGCCGCGAATGAGTCTGACACTGCATCACAAGTTCGTATCCGGTGATAGAACAGAAGCGGAACGCCTCCGTGCGTTGATGGTGCCCTTCGAGGATTTTCGAGGTGAGAATGGGGCGCGGTATAGCGGTTCGGCGTTACACGCTGCCATGGATTACGCGGGGTTGTCCGGCGGTCCAGTCATTCCTTTTGCTGAGGCTGTGGGACCACAAGATTTGCCACGAGTTCATGCTATGATGGATGTGTTAATGAAGGAAGAGACGGTACTGCGAGTAAGCTAAGGGGGATTTTTTTTGATGATTGTTGATACCCACGTTCACGTTTGGGAGATTGATCCGCCCAAATATCCTATCGGTCCGACTTCGCCTAACTGGAACTCCTATCCGGACGAGCCGGGCACCGTTGACGAACTATTGGCAGAAATGGATGTGCACGGGGTGGACTGGACAGTATTGGTGCAGACCAGTTGGTCCACTTGGGATAACGGCTACATCGCTGATTCCGTAGAGCGCTTCCCAAGCCGCTTCATCGGGCACGGATTGATTGACCCGCAGGACCCGAACAATGCGGAACAGGTACGCTATTGGATAAAGGAGCGGGGACTGGCTGGCTTTCGCCTTCACCCGATGTATTATCCCGACGAAAAGATTCTATTAACCCGTCAGAATGAGCCGATGTGGGAAGAGATCGCTTCGCTGGGTGCGGTTATCCAATTTCATCTACGGGCAGAGTTTGCCGATCAGGTAGCGGTGATTGCAGACCGGTATCCTTCCCTAAAATTGATTCTTGACCACATGGGCTATCCACAAGTCGATGCGGACGAAGCAGCATTTCAGCCAATTGTCGATCTTGCCCAGTATGACAATATATATCTGAAGCTGTCAGATGTCGCTGGTCGATCCAGCCAAGATTTTCCTTACACAGATGTGCATCCGTTCATCGAGAAATTGGTAGGAGCTTTTGGAGCCGAGCGGATGGTGTGGGGGACGGGATACCCGGGACATCACCGAGTCAAGCATAATTGGCCCACCTTGGATCAGGAGTTGCGCCTTGTCCGAGAAAGGTTGCCTTTCCTGACGGAAGCCCAGCGTGAACGCATTTTGGGTGGCACAGCGGCGGAAATTTGGGGACTGAAATAGTATCATAGATCTGCGAGAATAATAATTTTCCCCATTTTCCCCGTCAATTGAAGTAGATTGAGGCTTGGGCATAAATACTAGACGCCAAACTTGTGAGAGTTCGGCTACAACACTGTTGTTCCGGTCTCGATAATCAGGAACTTCCCATGAATCAAGACAACTTTCCAGATGTCATCGGAATTGGCACATGCACCGCTGATATGCTCTTTGTCGTTCCCCAACCGCCAGCGTATGGGAGATCGTGGCGCGCTTCTCAATACCTTCGCCAGGCCGGTGGCCCCGTCTCAACGGCACTCGTCACCCTTGCCCGGTTGGGTGTTTCCACCCGTTTCGTCGGAAGGGTTGGCGATGATCCCGAAGGTGTATTCATCCGCGACGAATTTCAGAAGGAAGGTGTAGATGTCAGCCGACTGATGCTTGAACCGAATGTCTTCTCCCGTGCTGTTCTGGTTCTCGTCGATCAGGACACCGGTGAGCGTTGCTTCACCTCCCGTCGGGAGACCAACACCCCTTTGGCTATATCGGATCTGGATCGCCAAGAGATAGCATCTGCCAAAGTCTTACACCTAGACGATGCCGATGAAGCCTCGGTCCAAGCGGCAAAATGGGCGAAAGCAGCGGGTGTCACTGTGGTGTTGGATGGCACGTGGCACAGCGAAGTGCTCACAGAGCAATTACTACCGTTGGTCGATATTCCTATCGTATCGGAGGCTTTTGCACAGGGCTGGATGCCCGATGCGCCGCCCGAAGCAGTCGTAGAAGGACTTTACCAATTTGGCGCACGCATCGCCGCCGTGACACTTGGCGAACGGGGTTGTGTTATAAAATCGGAAGCGGGGATACTGAGGTTTCCGGCCTTCCCCGTTGATGTAGTAGATACCACCGGTGCAGGAGATGCGTTTCACGGTGGGTTTATCTATGGTGTTCTACAGGATTGGAGCGTTACGGAGATAGTCCGGTTTGCTTCGGCTGTTGCTTCTCTCAACTGCCGTAAACTCGGTGGACGAAGCGGTTTGCCAACGCTGGAGGAAGTACACCAATTCTTGGAAATGTTTCCCTCAAAGGATAGCTGATGAGCACAGAGGGGCAAGCCATTAAATCTTTTTTGTGGGCAATATCAAAGAATATATCTGCTGATATCTTCGTCCTTCACAATCGCGGCTAACTGCTCGGTGACATAATCGGCGTTGATTGTGATTGGTTTATCTTCCAAGTCTGGAGCGTTAAAGGAGAGTTCATCGAAGAGCTTCTCCATGATGGTATGGAGCCGGCGCGCCCCGATATCCTCTATAGTTTCATTCACTTGAAAGGCTAAGGCAGCAATTTCATCAATCGCATCCTCGGTGATGGTCACGTCGATACCTTCTGTTTTCAACATGGCGATATACTGCTTCTCCAGCGCGTTCCTCGGTTCGGTAAGGATACGTTTGAAATCTGCTTCATTCAAGCTTTTCAGCTCAACGCGAATTGGGAAACGTCCCTGCAATTCTGGAATGAGATCCGATGGCTTGGAAACATGAAATGCGCCGGAGGCAATGAATAAGATGTGATCGGTGCGAACCATACCGTGCTTGGTCATCACCGTACTGCCTTCGATAATCGGTAAGATGTCGCGTTGGACGCCTTCTCGCGAAACATCGGGTCCCGACTTCGATTCACGCCCTGCAATCTTATCGATCTCATCCAGAAAAACGATGCCTGAGTTTTCCACACGCGCAACGGCTTCGCTGACGACATTGTCCATATCAATTAGCTTTTCTGCCTCTTCTTGCACGAGGATCTGACGTGCTTCGGAGATAGGTACGCGGCGCTTCTTCTCCTGTTTGGGCAGAATGCTCCCAAACATATCCTTCAGGTTGATATCCATCTCCTCTATGCCGCTTGGAGAGAAGATTTCAACAAAAGGAACTGTTCGGTTGTTTACGTTGATTTCGATAGGCTTATCTTCTAGCTTTCCATCTCTCAGCCGTTGACGAAACTTTTCCCGTGTCCGCAGGTATCTTTCCTGCTCCTGTTCACTAACTTCTGACTGCTCAGTCGCATCAAACTGCTGTACTGCTAATGCCAATCGTTCCTCCCTGCTCATGTCCCTTTCATCTTCATCTTCATCGGCGATCTCAATATTTTTTTCAACGGACTCAGGGCTCATCCTTGGTCGCGGCGGCGGTATCAGAAAATCTAAGAGACGTTCTTCGGTGAGCTCAAGAGCTTTTTCCTGTACTATCTCGGCTTGTTCAGACTTCACCATATTGACGGCAAGGTCTGCAAGATCTCGAATCATCGATTCCACATCGCGCCCAACATAGCCAACTTCCGTATATTTTGAGGCTTCTACTTTAATAAATGGAGCGTCCACTAAACGTGCCAACCGCCTCGCAATTTCGGTTTTTCCAACCCCGGTTGTTCCAATCATGATGATATTTTTAGGTGCGACCTCATCCCGCATGTCGCCTTCGAGCATCTGGCGACGTGCTCGATTACGAAGCGCAATGGCAACTGAACGTTTCGCTTCTGCTTGACCAATAATATATTTATCGAGTTCTTCAACAATCTGTCTGGGGGTCAGTGCATCCGCTAATGTTTTTGGGTTCGATGAAGCATTGAGAGTTGACAATGTGTACCTCCGTTTTCTACATTCATTATTGAGTGGCGATGAGTCTAAAATTAAACTTCAAGTGTTTCGGTCTTAATACTGTCATTGGTATAAACGCAAATGTTGCTGGTTATTTGTAACGCTTCTTCGACAATTTCTTTGGCGGTGAGCGAGGAGTGTTTCAAGAGAGCTCTGGCAGCGGATAGGGCGATAGATCCACCGGATCCAATGCCTAAGACCCCATCATCTGGCTCAAGCACGTCGCCGTTTCCAGAGAGAAGATAGGCTCTTTCGATATCTACTGCGACTAACAACGCTTCTGTCCGGCGGAGTACGCGATCGCTTCGCCAATCTCTTGCAAACTCAACAGCCGCTCTTTGAAGGTTGCCGCGACACTGATCCAATTTTTTCTCAAGATTCTCGAACAAAGTGAACGCGTCTGCGGCAGAACCGGCAAACCCTAACAGCACCTGATCGTTATAAGCACGACGAATTTTGTTCGCCCCATGTTTAATTGCGGTATCTCCTAAAGTGACTTGTCCATCCCCACCAATGGCGATTTGATTGTCACGCCGTACCGTGAGAATTGTTGTTGATCTAATCATTATGATTCCTTATCCGTAAAACGTGCGACAAACACAATAATAACTTTTTTCAACGTAGTATTCCGATGAAGTAAAACAACAGAAAGCAGAGAAATTGCATAATCCCGATAAAAAGTCCGCACCGGATACCTCCCACAACAATGTGGTGTCTGCGGAGATAGTACGGGGAAAGCAAAAAGGTCAGAGCAAGTGCTATCGGCACGCAAACAGGAACTGAGCCGATATAGGGGAAATAGGAAAAGCGGATTGCATTCCAGTTCCACAAGCGTGCAGAGCCGAATTGATCGAAAATAGTGCTGCCCACGAAAGCAATGCTGCCAACAACCATAGCGGGAATATAGGAACGTTCCCAAATTGCGTTGAACCGGTGATAGATGTAGATGATTATCGTGATGACAATCATCCAAGTTAGTAGCAAACTCAAGGGCACAGCAGCTATCCGAATATCACCTGAACTTAAATAGGAGAGCAGTGCAACGCGTCGAGAAAACAACCAATCCAGTGGGATATAGGTAATCGATGCAATCACGCCAACAATCGCGCTGCGCGATAGATGCGAAAGCTGATCCCACGGTCGGCTTGCATAACCAAACACGCCCACCACCACGAAAAAGTTTAAGTAAAGCAGCCAAATTGAACCGAGTTTGGCATTCGTTAGAAATGTCAAAAAGGTGGTGATACTCGCAATAATGACAGCTTTATCGGTTTGAGTGATGGTCATTGAAACTCAAGCATTAAGGGGCAGGACTTAGCGATTAGGGGTTAAAAATAAGCAAACGCTCAAACCTGACAGTGATTAGCGCCCAGCTGCCAATCGGTCGGCGTGCCATGTAGGCAGTCCAGCTTCGCGGATTTTGCGCTGTGTGGCTTGAATATCGTATCCAATCCGTTTTATACAAATGATGTTTTCGTCAGTATCAAGGATAGCAAAACTAGCTTGGGGATTGAGATCGCGTGGCTGACCAACGGATCCGGGGTTAATTAGATACTGTTTATCTTCCAAAAGCCTGTAGCAAAACTCATCATCTTCCGGATAACACTGAGAGAATTTCGATTCTGTCGAGTAAATCATCGGAAGATGTGTGTGTCCATAAAACACGATCCAACTCCCACTTTGATGCAAGATCGGTCGCGCATCCCAATAGCTCAAGATATAAAAATCTTCATTATGAGGACTTCCGTGTGATATTTGAATCTCCTTTTCTAGCGTTATCGGTCCTTGCGGCATACACTGCAGATACGCTTTGTTATCGGGTCGGACCTGAAGACGTGACCACATCGCACTGGTGCGAGCAAGGTCTTGGAAACTGCTGCCGTCCTCGATACCAGCGATAACTTTGTCGTGATTCCCACGAATCATGGCATCGGGTTTGAGTTCTTTCAATCGGTCAACGACCTCATTTGGTTGGGCACCGTAGCCAACAATATCACCGAGAAAAATAATCCTATCCACTTGGTCCTCAGCAATTGCCGATAAAACGGCATCAAATGCTTCAAGGTTTGCATGAACATCGCTGAAAATAAAGTATCGCATTAGTTTATCCCGAAGATGGCTACATTATAGCGTATTCCCTCTAGTGCCGCAAAATCAAAAACCAATCCACAAAACCTCTGTGAACTAGAGGAACATAATTACTATAACTCAATTATAAAAACTCATATCAGAAATTTGTGTGGGGCAAAACTTGGGTCACTGGGATTTATCTTCTGATTTGCTTCGCTTTTCCAACCATCTATCCAAAAAGCGGATATCTTCGTTGATGAAAGTGCGCCCCCCTTTCAAAAACTCGCTCGCTACGTTGCGGAAGTGATTGATGAGCCCCTCGTTTTTTCAGAAAAATCGTAAGCCGGAGCTAGATTGATTATAACAGGGATTTTAATTATCCGCAAGTGAAATTAGAAAAAGGACAGGGTACGGGTTTTTCGCTGCGCTCAGTTTCGATTGCTAAATCCAAATCCACCGCTAGCGATGGAAGGCGGGGCATACTTCGTTCTTATCGGGTGCCGGGTGATTTATCGCTCGTGGTCACGGGACGGACTGTCCCGCTAGTCTCCCCAATGGAATCGTCCGTGCCGAGACCAGGGGAACAGGCTGCACACGATTTATTGGCGATCTATCGGGGCAATAATATGGGAGAATTAAATGCCCCTACGCTCGTCCCTCATATAAATTTCCTGCGTTTAATCTCAACCATTTTTTAGGGCGTACTGACATATTATGTCAGTACGCCTTAAACATGGCTGACATTTTGAGGTTATTGGTTGATATACTATAATAGAGAGGTGATAATGTTTCGCGGTGGAATATGTTAGTGATTTTATTTGTTTGATACCTTGTTTCGGTAGGGTCATTTAATTCTCCTGTAGGAGGGATCTCCGAATCCCGACACTTCACTGTAGGTGCTTGCATAAATTGCTCATATAGTTGTATAATAGGAGACATATTTATCCACCGCCCTCACTTTAATTGGAAAGGAGTTGCCAACCCAATCTGACCTCTATTAAATCCAAAGGATAGACAACCAATTTGAGAACAGAGGAGGAAAGACAGATGCAACGGAGATACAATCTCGCACATTTGATTTTAGCTGGCGTTGTAGCCTTGGTGCTGACACTGTTGATGGTATGCGTTGACGCACAGGCACAGATTACCTTCGTGTCTCATAGGGATGGGAACGCTGAAATCTACGTGATGGACGCCGATGGGGACAATCAGCGTAGACTCACCAATAATCGCCATGAAGACTGGAATCCCTCATGGTCACCGGACGGTAAACGCATTGCCTTCTCGTCTAATAGGGATGGGCACGTTATAGACGGGTTACCCACTCATGAAATCTACGTGATGGACGCCGATGGGAGTAATCCACAAAACCTCACCAATCATCCCGAAGATGACGCTGCTCCTGCATGGTTTGGTTCTGCTTTTGCGGTTGCTCCCGTGGGTAAGGTACTCACGATGTGGGGACAGCTCAAACAGGCGGATCGATAACTACCATTATTGAGAGAACAGTGTTTAAGGGCAAAAGACTGCTTTAAGAACAGAGGAGGAATAACAGATGCAACGAAGGGGCAATCTCGCACATTTCTTTTTAGTTATCGTTATAGCGTCGAGTCTAACACCGCTGATGGTAGTTGTTGACGTACAGGCATGGATTGTCTTCATGTCTGATAGGGATTGGAACTGGGAAATCTACGTGATGGACAACGATGGGGGTAATCAGCGAAACCTTTCTAACAATCCTGGTGATGATAAGTACCCCTCATGGTCTCCTGACGGTAAACAGATTGCCTTTACCGCTGATAGGAATGATAGGGATTGGAACCGGCAAATCTACGTGATGGACGACGATGGGGATAATCCTCAAAACCTTTCTAACAATGACTTTGATGAATGGGACCCCTCATGGTCCCCTGACGGTAAACGCATTGCCTTCGTGTCTGATAGGGATGGGAACTGGGAAATCTACATGATGGATGCTGACGAGGGCAAACCTAAAAACCTCACCAAGAATGACTTTAGTGACTGGTCTCCCGCATGGTCACCCGATGGCAAACGGATTGTCTTTGTTTCCGTTAGGGGTGGGAACCAAGACATCTACGTGATGGACGCCGATGGGGGCAATCAGCGAAGACTCACCCATCATGACGATTCTGACGAGGATCCCTCATGGTCCCCTGACGGTAAACGGATTGCTTTTACTTCCTTGAGGGATGGGAACAGGGACATCTATGTGATGGACACGGATGGGGAGAATCAGCGAAACCTCACCAATCATCCCGATAGGGACTGGAATCCCTCATGGTCACCCGACGGCAAACGGATTGCCTTCGTGTCGAGTAGGACGAGGGATTTGAATCCGGACATCTACGTGATGGACGCCGATGGGAGTAATCCTCGAAACCTTACCAATCATCCCGATGATGACGAAGATCCTGCATGGTTTAACTCTCCTTTTTCGGTTTCTCCGGCAGGCAAAAAGTTTACAATGTGGGGATGGTTCAAACAGATTGACCGATAACTGCCGTTATTGAGAGCACGGTGTTTGCTGAGACGTGGGAGCATACGGGGATGGCGCATAAACGCCGATGAAGGGACAAAGACTTTATGCGATAATAAACCGAATTGACACTTTAATTGTAAAGGGGTTACCAACACAATCTAACTTCTATCCACTCCAAAGGATAAAAAACCGATTTGAGAACAGAGGAGGAAAAACAGATGCAACGGAGATACAATCTGACACATCTCCTTTTAGGTAGCGTTGTAGTATTGGGTCTAACGCCGCTGATGGCGGTCGTTGACGCGCAGGCACAGATTACCTTCGTGTCTCATAGGAATGGGAACCCTGAAATCTACGTGATGGATGCCAATGGTGGCAATCCTCAAAACCTCACCAATCATCCCGATAATGACTTCCAGCCCTCATGGTCACCCGACGGTAAACGGGTTGCCTTCGTGTCTTATAGGGATGGGCACGTTATAGACGGTATACCCACTGGTGAAATCTACGTGATGGACACCGATGGTGGCAATCCTCAAAACCTCACCAATCATCCCGATAGGGACTGGCTTCCCGTATGGTCACCCGACGGTAAACGCATTGCCTTTGTGTCTGATAGGGATGGGAACTTTAACTTTGAAATCTACGTAATGGAAGTCGATGGGAGCAATCAGCAAAACCTCACTAACAATCCCTTTGCTGACGGGAATCCCTCATGGTCGCCCGACGGTAAACGCATTGTCTTCTCGTCTGATGGGCCTGGGCACTTTAGAAGCAAATTTGGACCCACTGATGAAATCTACGTGATGGACGCCGATGGGGGTAATCCACAAAGACTCACCAATAATCGCCGTTATGACTGGCATCCCTCATGGTCACCTGACGGTGAACGGATTGCCTTCCAGTCTGATAGGAAGGGGGACCTTCAAAACTTTGAAATCTACGTGATGGACGCCGATGGAGGGAATGAACAAAGACTCACCAATAATCGCGTTGATGACGGGAATCCCTCATGGTCACCTGACGGTGAACGGATTGCTTTCGGTTCCCGTAGGGATGGGAACGCTGAAATCTATGTGATGGACGCCGATGGGGGCAATCCTCAAAACCTCACCAATCATCCCCATGTTGACGTTAGTCCTGCATGGCTTAACTCTCCTTTTTCGGTTTCTCCCGCCGGCAAAAAGTTTACAATATGGGGACGGCTCAAACAGGTCGACCGATAACTACCATTATTGAGAAGGCTCATGTAAAAAGAAAATGCAAAATGCCAAGCTAAATCGTAGGGGCGGGGTTTCCCCGCCCGTAGTACGGGTTGAGAGACCCAACCCGTACAAAAACTCGGTTTCTGTTGCACCATTTCTTAACATGAGTCAACAATTTGTGCTCGTTAGAAATCTACTTTTTTAAGATACTTTAACTCCCCATTCAGCCCGTAGGTTGGGTTGAACGGAACCAATGAAAAATGCGACGCATTACAATAGGGAGTGGAGGGACGATTCCGGTTGAAAGATCAAAAGTAGAGTGAAACCCAACATTTTATCTGATAAAACATACCAAGTAACTCCACTTCGATTGCAGGACGCTGTTCGGATCGACATCTTACTATAAAACGGTGTTGTTGAATTGGCTTTGAATCGTTCAACCCAACCTACAACTCCCCCTTGTAGGTCGGGCATCCCCGATAAATCGGGATCCAAAGCCCCAGAGGGGCGATATGTGTATAGCAATTCCGAAATTCCACACCCTAAAGCCCCAGTGCGGTGTTGAGATATGAATCTCGACCTACACAAGCGCAGCAGACCGACAATTACCCCGGTGGTTTAGAACATAAGGAACGGAGATCTCCGTTCCCTACGAATGACTCGGTTCTGTGTCCCGGGAGGGGTTTTCGTAGGGAACAACGATCGTTGTTCCCTACAACTACTGCAAAATGTCAATACGCCCTAGCGTCTTTTGTACCACAATCTGTTAGATTGTGATCCCAGTCCGCAAACTAACAGTTTGCGTTACGTTTGTCAAATTGCCCGGTGATTACAACGTTTGCTGAATTGGCGGCACCGAAATGTCGACACGCCCTAGCAACTTGGGCTATTTTCACTCCCCATTCAGCCTATCGTGGTATCCTATAAATCCAGACATAGTCAATGCTGTTGAGGGTTATCACGTGTTCTAGCTCTCCGTTGAGCGTTCCCGTTTGCGGCACCCATCCCGCTTGTGAATCGCGGATATGGACCACCTCATAATCTGGGACGACCGCTTCACCTGCGTCGGACCAGGGGGGTTGTCCGATAAAGTATTGATAAAAGAATTGACCACTTTGCGGAAAGGTTTGAACATGTAGTGCTTGTGCATTTGGCTTTCTATTTAGGTATTTTGCCGCGAGATCGTACCCCGCGCCTGCGCCAACTGTGATAATTTTTCTGATATCAGTGAGTTTGAAGCAGAGGTTGTAGTAGGTGCCGTAGTAGGGGTGAAGCCGTAGGACCGGCAGGATTTGGATTAGGAAAAGACAGAGGATGGTCACGATAGAAAAGGTAAGTTTTTGGGCGTTTGCTCCGGTTCCAAAGCGGGAGTCGATATAGGAGTAGCCCCATTTAAGAAACTCAAAAAAGCCGATAGCGGCAAGTATCTCCAGAATTGGGAAAGCGGGTAGCAGATACCGACTAAACTTTTTGCTCGTCAGCGAGAGACAGAGGGTGAACAGTAGGACAACCGCCACCAACCCGAGTGCTATCCGAAACTGTCGCGCGTACCCTTCCTGATAGCGTTTCCTCCAAAGAAAGAGACACCCACCGAATACTAAGGGAAGCGTTAACGGCGTGGTCTTTATACAGAGCACCAACAGGTAGAAGAGCCAGCCGGGGTCATATAACACCTGTCCTAAGAAGAAGTGTTCGACGTTATGCGGCGTGGTAATCGCCCACGCAACGCCATCGAACACCCTCCAAACGGTTCTGACCATATAGCCTGACACCACACCTACCACCACAACCGATGCCAAATATAGGGTGAGTCGTCCATGTGCTCCTTTCTGTAATTCCCAATACGTAAACAGTGTGATGGCTAAAAGACACATCCCAAATATCAAAAAGGTGGGGTTCCAAAAGATGGGCAACAGCGCGAAAACGGTGAGTAGCGTGCAACTCAGGAAACAGAGGCCCGCTCCAAGCCCCCGGAGAAAGAACTGCCGCCACGTTTCCTCTCGATTCCGAAACAGGGCGAAGCAGATAGGGAGCCACAAGAGAAGAATAAGGGAATTGCTTTTGGCAAGGCAGGCTAGACCATAAGCAATTCCGGAACCGACTAAGTAACGGCGTTTTTGGGGGATCTGACAATAGAGCAGGAGGGACAGGACTGTTAGCAGGACGAAAGTTGCCGCCAACGCATCGGTATGGACGCGACGGGATTGGGCTAAAAGGAGCGGAGAGAAGGATAGAAACGTCGCACCGATGAGTGCAACCCAACGCCCAAGCAACCGGTATAGCAGGATCGCTACTACACCAATCCCGATTAACAGGGCGACACCGATGAACCACCGGGCTAACGCTAACCCTTGAACACTTATATGTGGTTCGGTAAAAAAGGTGCGGAGAGCAGCAAGCCACATCGTTATGACACCGGGATGGAAAGTGACGAGGGTTTCTGAAAAGGCACCCATATCGACCGCGGCCATAAACACTGTACTATGGGTCAACCAGCCAGCTTCATCAGAGGTCCAGTGGGCACCCAAAGAGAGCAGCCGAGTTGCACCTGCAACTACAAATAAGCACACGCCAAAAAAGAGTGAGGAAGTTTTCTGGGAGAGTGGTTTCATTGGGAGGAGGATTGTACAACCGCAGGGGCTGGATTGGGTTGTTTTTCTCGTTCAAGGGTTTGTTGTATCTGCTTTGCCAATACCCGTTTCATACCTTCTTCATATCCATAATTGGGAGACATTGCTCGAAAGGCTATTAGCGCGAAAACTCCACCAATCGTTTGAGGACTATTTTTCGTCAGCCTTTTGTTCATTCTATTCTCTTTAGGACTTACGCAGTTGAACGCTCAAGGCTTTGTAGTTCGGCGATTTATCGCCGCTGGGTGCCGTTCCCAACCCTGGTCTCGGAACGGACGCCCGATGAATCGGGCAACTACAGTAAATCGGTAGGTTTGTAGTCGGGTGATTTATCGAATAAAATACCAGGGCTATTGTGCTATTACTTTAGCGCGGTGTCGTTGGTATCTGACGTGCAATGAACGCGCTACTACAAATTGCTCCCGATGAAGTATCAAGGATTCAAAGCAATTTGAATCCCGATAAAATCGGGACTGAAGTGCGCAACTCCTATCTTGCATTTAATCTCAACCATTTTTTTAGGGCGTACAGACATATTATGTCTATACGCCTCAAATTTGGCTGACATTTTGAGGTTATTGGCTGATATACTTTATAATCTCTCCAACAAACTTTAAGGGTTTTTCGCCCGAAAGTCCTTTTGAAGTGGTATAGTTAATAGGACTTACGCAATTGATATCAGGTATCGGGGGAATTACATGCAATTGAAGTGCGTCAGTTCGACACAATATTTACATGCGATTACCCTGCCCCCGTAGGCGGGGCATCTTGCCCCGCATCATCTGTGGGGGATAACTAACCTGTGCCACGAGTAGAGTGCAATTGTCATGCGTCAAAGTCCTACGCATACGTAGTCGGAAGCGGAGGTATACGAGGACTGCCTGATAGTGTGAAACCGCTATACCGGCATTGGGTAGAAACATAGACTATCCAAGCCCAACACCATTAATAATCCGAGTTGCTACTTTACTTGAGAACTCCCAGTAGGAATTTGTGTCTATATTATAACTATAATTGCAAAGGGGTTGCCTAAACAAGCTGACTTCTATCAACCCCAAAGGATAAAAAACCGATTTGAGAACAGAGGAGGAATAGCAGATGCACCGGAGATGCAATTTGGCCCATTTGATTTTAGCTGTCGTTGTCGTGTTGGGTCTGACACTGCTGATGGTAAATGTTGACGCCCAGGCACGGATTGCCTTCATGTCTGATAGGGATTGGCACTTTGAAATCTACGTGATGGACAACGATGGGGGCAATCAGCGAAACCTCTCTAACAATCCTGCTGAGGATATGGACCCTTCATGGTCCCCTGACGGTAAACGCATTGCCTTTAGCTCTGATAGGAATGATAGGGCTGGGAACCGGCAAATCTATGTGATGGACGCCGATGGGGGAAATCAGCGAAACCTTTCTAACAATGACTTTGACGACTGGGACCCCTCATGGTCTCCTGACGGTAAACGGATTGCCTTCGTGTCTGGGAGACAGGGGGCCAGTGAAATCTACGTGATGGACGACGATGGGGGTAGTCAACAAAGACTCACCAATAATGCCCCTCCTGACTATTCACCCTCATGGTCTCCGGACGGTAAACGCATTGCCTTTGTTTCCGTTAGGGGTGGGAAGCCAGACATCTACGTGATGGACGACGATGGAGGAAATCAGCGAAACCTCTCCAAGAATGACCGTACTGATGAGGATCCCTCATGGTCCCCTGACGGTAAGCGCATTGCTTTTACTTCTCTTAGGGCTGGGGGAAACCGTGACATCTATGTGATGGACGCCGATGGAGGGAATCTGCGAAACCTCTCCAATCATCCCGATAGGGACTGGCATCCGTCATGGTCACCGGACGGCAAACGGATTGCTTTTGTGTCTAATAGGACTAAGGATTTGAATCGGGACATCTACGTGATGGACGACGATGGGGGAAATCAGCAAAACCTCTCCAATCATCCCGATGATGATGAAGATCCTACATGGCTTAACGCTGTTCTTTCAGTTTCTCCCGCAGGCAAAAAGTTTACAATGTGGGGATGGCTCAAACAAGTTGACCGATAACTGCCATTATTGGGCAAACAGTGTTTGCTGAGGTCGGGTCATAAACACCAAGGGAGGGGCACCCAGTTCATACGATAATAAACCGAATTGCCACCTTAATTGTAAAGGAGTTGCCAACACAAGGTGACTTCAATCACCCTAAAGGATAAGAGATCGATTTGAGAACAGAGGGGGAATAACAGATGCAACGGAGATACAATCTGACACATTTGATTTTAGCTAGCGTTATAGCCTTGGTGCTGACATCGCTGACGGTGTGCGTTGACGCACAGGCACGGATTGCCTTCATGTCTGATAGGGATGGGAACTATGAAATCTATGTGATGAACGCCGATGGGGAGAATCAGCGTAGACTCACCAATAATCGCCATGATGACAGAAATCCCTCATGGTCCCCTGACGGTAAACGGATTGCCTTCGTGTCTAATAGGGATGGGCATGTTATAGACGGTAGACCCACTTATGAAATCTACGTGATGGACGCCGATGGGGAGAATCAGCAAAACCTCACTAACAATCCTGGTAATGACTGGTCTCCCTCATGGTCACCCGACGGTAAACACATTGCCTTTATGTCTTTTAGGAGGGATAGGGAGGGGAACTTACCACACTTTGACATCTACGTGATGGACGTCGACGGAGGGAATCAACAGAGACTCACTGAAAATCCCCATGGAGACCGGGATCCCTCATGGTCACCCGACGGTGAGCGGATTGCATTCAGTGCCCGTAGGGAGGGGCATTTTAGAAACGACTTTGGAATTACTTATGAAATCTACGTAATGGACGCCGATGGGAGGAATCAGCAAAGACTCACCAATAATCGCAATAATGACTGGTCTCCCTCATGGTCACCCGATGGTGAACGGATTGCATTCACGTCTGATAGGAAGGGTGACCTTGAAAACTTTGAAATCTACGTGATGGACGTCGATGGAGGGAATCAACAAAAACTCACCAATAATCGTGTTGATGACGGTTCACCCTCATGGTCACCGGACGGTAAACAGATTGCCTTCGCGTCTATGAGGGATGGGAACTATGACATCTACGTGATGGACGCCGATGGAGGTAATCAACAAAGACTCACCAATAATCCGCATTTTGACGTTAATCCTGCATGGTTGAACTCTCCTTTTTCGGTTTCTCCCGCTGGCAAAAAGTTTACAATGTGGGGACGGCTCAAACAGGCTGCCCAATAACTGCCATTATTGGGCAAACAGTGTTTGTTGAGGTTGGGTCATAAACGCGAAGGAAGGGGCGAAGCCTTCATGCGATAATCAACCGAGTTGCCATTTTAATCGTAAAGGGGTTGCCAACCCAATGTGAACTCTATCAATTCCAAAGAATCAGGACTTACGCACTCCAGATTGTAGTTGCCCGATTCATCGGGCGTTGGCAACGGTGTCCAGCGGCGATGAATCGCCGAACTACAGTGCTTTGACTGTTCAACTGCGTAAGTCCAAAGGATAATAAACCGATTTGAGAACAACCAATTTGAGAACAGAGGAGGAAAGACAGATGCAACGGAGATACAATTTCGCCCGGTTGATTTTAGCTAGCATTTTAGTCTTGGTGCTGACACTGCTGATGGTAGATGTTGACGCACAGGCGCGGATCGCCTTCGCGTCTGATAGGGATTGGAACTGGGAAATCTACGTGATGGATGCCGATGGAGGCAATCAGCGAAACCTCACTAACAATCCTGGTGATGATAAGTACCCCTCATGGTCCCCTGACGGTAAATGGATTACCTTCACCTCTGATAGGGATAATAAGGGTGGGAACCGGCAAATCTACGTGATGGACGCCGATGAGGGTAATCCTCGAAAACTCTCTAACAATGACTTTGATGACTGGTCTCCCTCATGGTCCCCTGACGGCAAACGGATTGCCTTCGTGTCTGGAAGACAGGGGACTAGTGAAATCTACGTGATGGATGCCGATGGAGGCAATCTGCTAAACCTCACCAATCATGATCGTTCTGACGAGGATCCCTCATGGTCACCCGACGGTAAACACATTGTCTTTGTTGCTATTAGGGGTGGAAACATGGACATCTACGTGATGGAGGCCAATGGGGGTAATCAGCGAAACCTCACCAATAATGACCGTTTTGACGAGGATCCCTCATGGTCCCCTGACGGTAAGTACATTGCTTTTACTTCCTTTAGGAACGGGCTGGGGGGAAACCGGGACATCTATGTGATGGACGCGGATGGGCATAATCCTCGAAACCTCACCAATCATCCCGATAGTGACAGGTATCCCTCATGGTCTCCCGACGGTGAACGCATTGTCTTCAGTTCCCGTAGGGAGGGGCACTTTAAAAACGACTTTGGAATCACTTATGAAATCTACGTGATGGACGCCGATGGGGGGAATCAACAAAGACTCACTGAAAATCGCAAGAATGACTGGCTTCCCTCATGGTCCCCGGACGGTCAACGGATTGCCTTCATGTCTGATAGGAAGGGGGACGTTGTAAACTTTGACATCTACGTGATGGATGCCGATGGGGGGAATCAACAAAAACTCACCAATAATCGCGGTTGGGACGGGTCTCCCTCATGGTCCCCGGACGGTAAACGCATTGCCTTTGTTACCACTAGGGATGGGAACAGTGAAATCTACGTGATGGATGCCGATGGGAAGAATCAGCAAAACCTCACCAATAATCGCCATAGTGACGCTAGGCCTGCATGGTTTAACTCACCTTTTTCGGTTTCTCCCGGAGGCAAAAAGTTTACAATGTGGGGACGGCTCAAACAGCTTGACCGATAACTGCTATTATTGAGAAAACAGTATTTGCTGAGACGCGGAAGCATACGGGAGTGGGTCATAACCGCCAACGAAGGGGCGATGAGTTCATACGATAATAATACGAATTGCCCTTTTAATCGTAAAGGGGTTGCCAACCCAATCTGACCTCTATCAATTCCAAAGAGTAATAAACCGATTTGAGAACAACCGATTTGAGAGCAGAGGAGGAATAACAGATGCAACGAAGATATAGTCTCGCCCATTTGATTTTAGCTAGCATTGTAGTCTTGGGTCTAACGTCGCTGATGGCAGTCGTTGATGCACAGGCACGGATTGCCTTCTTCTCTCGTAGGGATGGGAACGCTGAAATCTACGTGATGGACGCCGATGGGGGGAATCAGCGTAGACTCACCAATAATCCCAATAGCGACTGGTTTCCCTCATGGTCCCCCGACGGTAAACGGATTGCATTCGTGTCTGATAGGGATGGGCACTTTCTAGGCAATATACCCACTTCTGAAATCTACGTGATGGACGCCGATGGGGGCAATCCTCAAAACCTCACTAACGACCCCAATGATGACTGGTTTCCCTCATGGTCACCGGATGGTAAACGGATTGTCTTCATGTCTGATAGGGATGGGAACTTTAACTTTGAAATCTACGCGATGGACGCCGATGGGGGGAATCTACAAAGACTCACTAACAATCCCAATAGTGACCAGTATCCCTCATGGTCCCCCGACGGTAAACGGATTGTCTTCAGTGCCCGTAGGGATGGGCACTTTGAAAACAAGTTTGAAATCACTTTTGAAATCTACGTGATGGACGCCGATGGGAACAATCAACAAAGACTCACTGAAAATCGCAAGAATGACTGGTTTCCCTCATGGTCACCGGACGGTAAACAGATTGCCTTCGAGTCTGATAGGAAGGGGGACCTTCAAAACTTTGAAATCTACGTGATGGATGCTGGTGGGGGGAATCTGCGAAAACTCACTGAAAATCGCAGTGATGACAGTTCTCCCTCATGGTCACCGGACGGTGAACGGATTGCCTTCATGTCTGATAGGGATGGGAATGCTGAAATCTACGTGATGGACGCCGATGGGGGGAATCCTCAAAACCTCTCCAATAATCCGCATAGTGACGCTGGTCCTACATGGTTTAACTCTCCTTTTTCGGTTTCTGCCGCCGGCAAAAAGTCTACAATGTGGGGGTGGCTCAAACAGGTTGACCGATAACTGCCATTTGAGAAAGCAGCCTTGTCGAGATATTAATTTCAACCTACACGAGTGCAGGAGACCGACAGCTACCCCGGTGGTTTAGATAAGGAACGGAGATCCCCGTTCCCTACGAATGACTCGGTTCTGTGTTCCGGTAGGGGTTTTCGTAGGGAACAACGATCGTTGTTCCCTACTAACCATTGTGTTTTTCCCGCTGGCTATAGGGTGGGCAAGATGCCCGACCTACGGAGAGCGAATATTGTTGGGTTTCACGGTTCCCCGTTCAACCCAACCTACGGATCACTGCACATTTGCAAAGAAGGCTTGGATATGTCTATCCAAGCCGAGCGGTTCTGACAACTAGCAACTTGGGCGATTTTCACTCCCTATTCAGTCTATCGTGGTATCCTATAAATCCAAACATAGTCAATGCCGTTGAGGGTTATCACGTGTTCTAGCTCGCCGTTGAGCGTTCCCGTTTGCGGCACCCATCCCGCTTGGGATTCGCGGATATGGACCACCTCATAATCTGGGACGACCGCTTCACCTGCGTCTGCCCAGTATATCTGTCCGGTAAAGTAAGGAAGAAAGAATTGGGTACTTTGCGGAAAGGTTTTAACACGTAGCGCTTGTGCATTTGGTTTTCTATTTAGGTATTTTGCCGCGAGATCGTACCCCGCACCTGCAGGAACTGTGATAATTTTTCTGATATCAGTGAGTTTGAAGCAGAGGTTGTAGTAGGTGCCGTAGTAGGGGTGAAGCCGTAGGACTGGCACGATTTGGATTAGGAAGAGACAGAGGATGGTCACTATAGAAAAGGTGAGTTTTTGGGAGTTTGTCTCGGTCCCCAAGCGGGAGTCAATATAGGAGTAACCCCATTTGAGAAACTGAAAAAAACCGACAGCGGCAAGTATCTCCAAAATCGGGAAAGCGGGTAGCAGATACCGACTAAACTTTTTGCTTGTCAGCGAGAGACAGAGAGTGAATAGTAAGACAACCGCTACCAACGCGAGTGCTATCCGAAACTGTCGCGCATACCCTTCCTGTCCGTTCCGTGCCGTTCCGAGCATCCCGACGAGTCGGGACCTGTCCCGATTCTGTCGGGGAGACCAGGAATGACGTTTCCTCCACAGAAAGAGACACCCACCGAATGCTAAGGGAAGCGTTAACGGCGTGGTATTTATGCAGAGCACCAACGGGTAGAAGAGCCAGCCGGGGTCATATAACACCTGTCCTAAGAAGAAGTGTTCGACGTTATGCGGCGTGGTAATCGCCCATGCAACGCCATCGAACACCCTCCATACGGTTCGGACCATATAGCCGGATACCACACCTACCACCACAACCGATGCCAAATATAGGGTGAGTCGTTGATGTGCTTCTTTCTGTAACTCCCGGCATGCAAACAGTGTGACGACTAAAAGACCCATCCCAAATATCAAAAAGATGGGATTCCAAAAGATGGGCAACAGCGCGAAAACGGTGAGTAACGTGCAGCTCAAGAAACAGAGGCCCGCTCCAAGCTTGTGGAGAAAGAACTGCCGCCACGTTTCCTCTCGATTCCGAAACAGGGCGAAGCAGATAGGCAGCCACAAGAGAAGAATAAGGGAATTGCTTTTGGCAAGGCAAGCTAGACCAAATGCAATTCCAGAACCGATTAGGTAACGGCGGTTTTGGGGTGTCCCACAATAGAGCAGGAGGGACAGGACTGTTAACAGGACAAAAGTCGCCGCCAACGCATCGGTATGGACGCGACGGGATTGGGCTAAAAAGAGTGGAGAGAAGGATAGAAACGCCGCACCGATGAGTGCAACCCAACGCCCAAACAACCGATATAGCAGCATCGCTGCTACACCAATCCCGCTTAACAGCACGACGCCGATGAACCACCGGGCTAACGCTAAGCCTTGAACACTTATGTGTGGTTCGGTAAAAAAGGTGCGGAGGGCAGCAATCCACATGGTCATGACACCGGGATGGAAAGTGACGAGGGTTTCTGGAAAGGCGCCCATCTCGACTGCGGCCATAAACACTGTACTATGGTCCAGCCACCCAGCTTCATCAGAGGTCCAGTGGGCACCCAAAGAGAACAATCGAGACACACTTGCAACTACAAATAAGCACACACCAAAAAAGAGTGAGGAAGTTTTCAGGGAGAGTAGTTTCATTGGGAGTAGGATTGTGCAGCGGCAGGGGCTAGATTGGGTTGTTTTTCTCGTTCAAGGGTTTGTTGTATCTGTTTTGCCAATATCCGTTTCATGCCTTCTTCATATCCGTAATTGGCAAACATTTCCCGAAAGGCTATTAACGCGAGAACCCCACCAATCGCTTGAGGGATGTTTTTCGTTAGCCTTTTGTTTATCTTATTCTCTTTAGGACTTACGCAGTTGAACGCTCAATGCGTCCGTTCCGCCCCCTCTAACTCCCCCGCAAGCAGGGGAGAACCAGTTGTAGTTCGGCGATAAATCGGGATTAAGAATCGGGCAACTACAGCAGAGACTCCATAAGGTGTCCGTAGGGAACAACAATCGTTGTTCCCTACTGAAATGTATAAGTCCTACTCCCTTCAAATGTTGCCCTCCTTCGGAGTGATAGGAGGGCAACGCAATCACTTCCTCACGGGGAGGACCTAAGGTCATTTGTAAATAGGCTGGCACATATTCTACTTAGGACCAAACAGCCAGCGAAGCAGGTAGGTCGTTATGCTAAAAGCCTGTGGCGAGACTTTTAGCATAACGAAGATGCCTGATTTTACTGTGTATAAAACTCGCAGGCCCAGGGCTCGCCTGGATCAAAGTGAAATCTCCCTGCTCCCCGGCCGTCGTGCACGCAAAACCAGTGATCGCCCGGGTGCCCCCCGTCCCAGTGTGCCTCTGCGTCATAGGTAAAACATGTAATCATTGACACAGCCAACAGGCTTAGTGCTAAAATGAAAACCATTCCGAGGGTCAATGTTTTCCGTAACATTATGGGTAACTCCTTTTGGATTTGCAGAAGCAATTGACTTCTGCTGTTAGAGATAGAACTTTCTAAACCTTCTAATTTCGGGACAGGCATGAACAAATTTTACAGTTCACGTTTTCATCTGCCCCGTCACGATTATAGGATACCAGCCAACGAATAGAAATTCCAGTCGATTTTGGGGCGTACAGACATAATATGTCTATACGCCTTGAAATTGATTGCAGATTGAATGGAAATAGCTTGTCAACCTTGAATTGATAGGTTTAAACCCAGATTTTTGATCGGGGTTAAAGTGACTTCTTTATCCATAAATGGCGGATCAATGACGTTCAACGGTAAGTTGGCTCATGTTTTGAACCAGATCGATCGTGTCGGTGAGGTGATCATCGAATTGGATTTCTAACGGTGAGAATGTATATTGAAAGTGAGGTGCCAAGGGGATTATCGCAAAATCTTCCTGTAGGAGAGACAGCACACGTCGCCCAATCCTCCTCCTTGTCGCTAGGTTCCCCGTTTGGTTGAGTTGAGAGAGCATCTCATCAACTTGGGGGTTGGCATAGTCAAAAAAGTTGTATATTCCGTCGGAATGAAAGAATTGCGACAGACGACTGTGCCCAACCCCAAAAAAGATGTTAGTTAAAAAGGCATCCGCTTCTGCCCGCATCTCTCCGTTGATAGAGATAGAATTTACCACGGAAACACCTATTGACTTCCCAATCAGCTCCGTCAAATAGCGAAACACGCCATTTGCACAAGCGATTTGAAGGTCAAAGGGCAGGCGAGGAGATTGTGAACTCTCCCCTTCTTCATCAACCTGTCCCATCCGAAGATAGAGATTAATTGCCCGATAATCAATTGCTTCTTTAAGCAGATTACAGTTCCTTTCATCTGATAGGGGGCCGTGATGACGGTTGAGAAATAGGACGTAGTAGTTGTCCTGAAAAAAGGGCCACTGTTGACAGGGCACTGTTGTTGGGAATTGGTAGAAGGACCGCAGTGCATGGGGGGAGAGAAAAAGCAGATCCAGTGCGCCATTCTCTAACGCCTTAACCGCATTGATGGGTCGTGTGAAACGTCTTAGGGTCAACCAATCAATATGGGGATCTCCTCCGCGATAGTAATCCGGGTTTTGCTGGAAACGGAAGGTCATGGCGTCGGGATGGAAACGCTTCAATTGATAGGGGCCAGAGGTCACGCGGTAGGGTTGAGACGAGTGGGCTGGGTGGACGAAGATCCCGCTCAGATGAAGGGGAAAGAGTGCCTCTTCCTGAGAAAGTTGAACCCGAAGTTGGGTCTTGCCATCCGGTTTTATCTCTGTTATAATCGGTGCGATACGGCTCTCAGAAAACGCCGCGATGACCTCTTCAAGCGTAATTGGCTTTCCATCGCTCCAACGAAGGTCCTCTCTCAAGGTCAGCTGCCACTGTGAATTCCCTTTCACCGCCTCGCAAGCGATTGCAAGCCGTCCTTCGATTTCGCCGTTTCGGTGGTATACGAGGAGAGGGTCATAGCATAGGTTCTGCAGCCAAAAATTCAGTGCCGGGTGCAGACTGTCTGAAGGATCCGTTTCTGCTGGAATCAACTCTCCGATATCGAACCGGCCAACAGGTGCCTGCTCGTTGGGGGGCGTGGTGCGAAGGCAACCGATGTAGGAAACCCCTATCTGGTTTTGAAGCTGTTGGGCGATCTCCTTCTGATCGGGTTCCCGTTGATCCAGCAGTGACAGCATCAATTGAATTTGCTCTGGTTGCAAGTAAGGTTCAGCCAACTGGTGTGTGAGAAGATTCACCTCTTTTCTGCAGCGGAGGACATGTCGTGGTGAAATTCCAATCCCTTCGGCAATCTCTTCGTCCGTGGATTGGGGGTGTTGCTCTTGATAGGCAATCAGTTTGAGAAGGGTATTGACTTTGGACATTGTGGATTAGAGGGGATTGAATGATTGGGTTATAGGTTCTGCGCGGTTGAATGCTCAGAGCCAACACCAGAAATGGTTGTGTGGCACACCGGACTGATTGAGCCAGGACATAGCTTTCGCAGAGCCTGCCCTCGATGAAATCGGGGTTAGGAAACCTACGCCACGATTGGATTGGAATTTTCAGGTAGCAATTTGAGTGGAAAGTTCACGGATATTCTGCTAGGTTCTGTTGACATTTCATCGCAATCAGATAATCGAGAGGTGTGCACAGACGCATGCTCCTTTGTAGGGGTTGGGTTTCCCAACCCTTTGTTCACACATCATAGACGATTTTGAACCTCTGTAGGTCGATTTTCCAAAATCGACGGTTCGGTGTCTAGATATGAATATAGACCTACAATCAACTCAACCCGTATGGTTTGGGGTTTCCAACCCGCGTTGGTCAATGGGCGAGGGGACCTCGCCCCTACGATTACGGACAACTTCACACAAATGTCAACACGCCCTAGCAACTTGTGTCATTAATAACAACTGGCTCCTCATCATCTTCAGTTTCCCAAATAACGTCGATCGCAGCACCATAAGTCCCGTAACTACAACAGCTAAGGGGAATCCAATTAAAATCGCTGGCTTCTGTCGTGTCTTCCGTATCTTCCTCGATCGTAAAGAGATTCGTTGGTAGGTTGGGTTCTGCGGCATGAATCGTTTTACACGCCATGGTTTTCCTCCTTGTAGCAAGCTATGTTATGGAGATTGTAATAAAAATGAGAATCCAACATTTAGCTCGCAGACGAAACGCCTAAAATAGAATAGTAGTAAGCACAATAAACATATTTGACCCATGTAAAAAGAAAGCGCGAAGCAGGAAGATAAACCGCCTCCTCCCCCCGCTTGCGGGGGGATTAGAGGGGGGCTTCAAAACTCGGTTTCTGTTGCACAATTTCTTAACCTGAGCAACATATTTTAACCTAAGTTGCTAGGTTTTGTCCATATTTAATCGTAACCGAAATAGCGAGTGGACAACTTACCAAACCGACAGAAGATACATCAATACTGTTAGTTCTCCTTCCTAACCTCTACCAGCATTGATATATTAAATACATCAATATTGGCACGGGAAGAATCTTTGGCATCCTGACGGAGGTTGGCGGTTAGTAGATACATACCGGGAGATGGAAAGGTTAATTCACATTCACCGTCGGCGTCGGTAACTGCTACCAGCGTTGTGTCATGTCCGCTGCCCATCTCCGAATAAGCTTGGACCTCTTGGCCCGGAACTAATTGACCTCTCGACAGAACGCGAACTACAAATGGCTTTCCCACAAAGATCTTGTTTGGATGTGTTACTGGCACGATTTCTAAAAATGCGCCGGTAGCTTCCAGAGCACCTTGCGTGTATTCCTTCACCGTCACGAAAGTAGTGGTCTGTGACCATCGATGTTGCGACTGGATAACCTTTGCGTCGGGTAGCTGGTCTTTCGATTTGCCAACCCACCTCTTCTTGCCGTCTACCTCAATCTCCGCCACATATTGGGCTGGGGGATCTGTTTCGATTCGATAGGTGCCCGGCTCTCGCAGTTTTATCTCCCCGACAGTCCTCGTCTGACCAACATAAGTAGATGATGGTCGTCCCATACGCCATCCTTGCGGATGGATGATCCACAAAAGGGTTCCTGATCCATGTCCAGAGACAAACCGTTGATCGCCCGATGTGTGCTCTACACCCAACCAAGGGGATTCACGGTCTGTATAGAAAAAGTTGGGCAATATCCACTGCTGATGCCCAAAGACCGGTGTAATCACCACAATAAAAAAAGTTGCAACAAAAACACAGGTTGCCACCTGTTTTGACATATTTGACATAGTTGTTCTCCTATGTAATTCATTCTTCTCTGAAAGTTGAGAATTGCGTTACTTTATACAATACAACAATGTAAATGCTCTTGCATTTAATCTCAACCATTTTTTTAGGGCGTACTGACATATTATGTCTGTACGCCCTAAATTTGACTGGTATTTTGGGGTTATTGGTTGATATATTTTATAGATTAATGTGTTTTTCTTTTCAGATTGACAACGGCTTGAGGCTTATACGGTATTGATGACTGACGTGCGGTTTCAATCATTCCTTCAAAAACATGGGTTAAATCGTCTTATTTCTCCACTGCTTGGGCTTGGGGTTTCGGTAATCTTGGTCATCTATCTGGCAGGACAGATTGACTATCCTCATTTCCTCCGCCTTGCTAAAAACGTTCCGCTTTTGTTTTTCTTTCTACTATTTGCCTTATTCCTTCTGTTAAATATCTTCCGTGCCTTACGTTTCCGTATACTTTTAGGCCGGAAGGAGCTGCCGTTGGCAGTCCTGTTCCCAATTACTTTGTGCCACAACTTTTTTGTGCGCACGCTTCCATTGATGGTCGGTGAGTTTTCCTATATTGTACTGCTGCGCCGACACTTGAAAATCCCTGTAAGCGAAGGACTACGCAGTCTGTTTGAGGCACGTTTATTTGACCTGCAATTTGTTATCGTGGGGGGCACCTTTGGTCTATTGACAATGGGACGCCAATCTACAGCTTATGTGTTGACCATTTTAGCCCTCGCTGGGGTCTTGATTATAGTGAATCGCGTTCTTTTCAGTGTGCTCCCCAAAGGTATAGAACCAATATGGACCTGCATCGTCCGAATATGTCCTCGGCGTTACACCGCTTTACTGGGCTCCGCCGGTCATAGATTAGGGGAGGTCTCGCTTCAACTTGACCGGTTTCGCTGTCTTCGGCTGTTGTTGAAAGCTCTCACCTTTTCTCTCTGTACTTATGGAATTAACCTGAGTTGCCATCTGCTGCTTTTATCAACGCTAAATGTCAATCAAAGGCTAAGTATGTTGTTAGTTGTGATTTCAGTTGTTATGATTGCTGCATGGTTCCCGTTTTCATTGAGCGGCTTTGGGATCATAGAGGGGAGTTGGGCGGCTAGTTTGGTCATGTTCGCCGATATGGAGGTAGGGAGCGCGCTCTCTGTTGGGTTGTTCATACATTGTTGTCAGGTGCTGATGACCGCTCTGTTGGGATTATTGGGTTTCGTTTTATTGATGCCCCGGGTCAGTGTGCATCTGAAGGCTGCCACGTTAAAAACTTTCCCTCCAGACTCATTGTAGGGAACAACGATCGTTGTTCCCTAATGCTTTCATGGACACCGGAGAAAGCTATTGGCTATCGATCTCAAACCCGGCTCGGAGAAATACCAGAAAAAGATTTCGGTTGTGATAACTGTCTATAATGAACAAGACAACATCATGCCACTTGCTAAGACACTTTATACGGTGCTTGATGCCCAAGTCTACGATTACGAAATCATTTTTGTTGACGATGGAAGCGTAGATGACACTTACAAAATCCTACGACGTGCTCAGACAAAGATTTGCAACTTAACGATTATCCGGTTGAAAAAAAACTTTGGTCAGACACCCGCTTTTTCTGCGGGCTTCTCCTACGCTACAGGGGACTACATCATCAGTATGGACGGTGACTTACAAAACGATCCCCAAGATATTCCCAAACTGCTCGGAGCAATTGAGGGGAAATATGATGCTATCTGTGGCTGGCGCAAACACCGCCAAGACTCTGCAACCAAACGGTTCGTTTCGAGAGCGTTCAACCTCATCCGCTATCTCATCTTCGGGGACCCAGTCCATGACACGAGTTGCTCACTCAAGATATTCCGGTCGCCGGCGGTCAAATCACTGTTACCGTTACGGTCAAAGATGCACGGTTGCCTCACTTCGATGCTCTATTTGCGGGGTTACAAAGTTGGAGAAATAGTAGTCACCCACCACCCTCGAATTCACGGCGAAACAAAGTACCGAAACCCTTTTCGGATTTTCCGTATTTTTTGGATGTTGCTTTATGTTCGATTCTGGTGGTATTACACCCACCAGCCACAAAAGGACAATACTCTTGATTGTTCGCAAATTCGTGAGATTGTGAAACCGTAACCTTGCACAAGGGATCTGGGGTATGCCCCCTAGATTTCTTTTCTAGACGGTTTGGAACAAACCGTTCCGTATTGCCATTCGCTGACGGCAGCCTTTCCTACACCGGTATAGGGAGAACTTATGATTATTTCGCGCACACCGATACGAATTAGTTTTGTTGGGGGCGGAACCGACATCTCCAACTTTTATCGGCAATATGGGGGAGAGGTCATCAGCACTGCTATTGATAAATATATCTCTGTCTGCATCACAAGGGAGCAAAATTCTCAAATTGCTATCAACACCCCATACCACCGTGAAACGGTTTCTGATTCGGCTGACATTCAACACCCGTTGATTCGAGAAGCGATACGGAAAACCTTCCCGCCCGCTAGCGGGGGTGTTAGGGGGGGTGGACTATCCATCACAGTAACTTCAGATGTCCCCTCGCGCGGCTGTGGATTGGGATCTTCAAGTGCATTAACCGTCGGATTGCTCAATGCCCTCTACGCCTATCAAGGAATTGAAATGTCACCGGAAAGCCTCGCGCATCAAGTGTGCGAGATTGAGATAGACCGCTTGAACCAACCTATCGGGAAGCAAGATCAGTATATCGCCGCTTACGGTGGGTTGCGGCGGATTCAGTTCAACAGAGACGAGAGTGTCCATACCCAAGCCATTCCAGTAACCTCCGAAACGGTAGCGCGTTTGGAAGAGAACTTCACCCTATTCTACACAGGGATTCAACGACGCGCTGAGACCATCCTGCACGAACAGAAACGTTCTGCGAGTCCCCAAACGCTACTGCAAATGAGGGAGCTTGTACCTGCGTTTCATGATGTCCTCGTAAAGGGCAACCACGAGAATTGCCTTGATGAGGTTGGACATCTGTTACATCGTGCTTGGCAGCTGAAGCGTTCCCTCTGTGGTAGCATTTCAAACCCGATGCTAGATACCATCTATGAGTGCGCTGTCGCTGCGGGTGCGTTAGGCGGTAAGATTCTGGGCGCAGGGGGTGGGGGATACTTTCTGTTTTATGTTCCCAAAGAGAAACAGGGGACGGTAACAGCGGCTCTCTCTGATTTGGGACTTTCGCGGTTGGGATTCCGCTTTGAACCCAAGGGCAGTCAGATCATTGAAGGAAGGAATCCCAATGAAACTCATTATGCCTACCGTAGGGAACAGCACACGACTCAGGGCGCACACTTTCGCTCCTTCTAAGATGTTGATACATTTATGTAGATTGCAGAATTAATTGGACACTATGGACGAGCTAGGTCAGGAACCTTGTTCGCAGAGTTACGGCACACGGAGTGTGCCTACTACTTTTAATGTCTATTTATTTTTAGAATCCACTATGGTATGCCTCCTTACTTGATTATCGCAATCTTACCGGTCTTTTTCAGATTTTCAAATTCCATCACATAGATATAAATTCCGCTTGTTACTTCTATTGCCACATGATTGAGCAGCAACCATTCGGTACGACCAGCATCAGAGGTGGTGACCGTCAATCTGTCAAGACGCTCTCCATTCGTATTATAAATCTCAATTGTTGTGCCGGTGGGAAGACGGTCAAACATGACAGCGTTCTTGTGAAATTCGTTGGGTCGAATCGGATTGGGGTACACTCTCGCTTTTGAAAAATCCTTAAAATCGTCAAAATCAGTTTCGGGCAGCACATCAAATGTCTGAGTTGCCTCCAGCAGGTTTATAGGATTTCGATCGGTATCTCGTACGTCCGAAACGGTGACTTCATAGGTGCTCCCGGGAACCAGATCTGCCGCTCGGAAGGTGAGGATGGCTCGCGTTCCCATCCGGTCTCGAATTACGGATATAGGATTCGTGCCAGCCAATTGCTTTGGTTCCCTTAACAGATAGAGGCGTGAATTACCTGCGGAAGATCCCATCTGTTTGTCATAGGTAACAGCGACTTGGTTGTGTTGGATGTACACAGCCTCAATCAGTTTGGGCGGGGTGCGAGGAGTAACGGAAACCGGCTTGGACTGAACTGATTCGATCCCAGCTTCATTCTTCGCGGAGACGGTGTACCAGTAGGTTACGTCCTTCGTCACTTTCCGGTCAAGGAAGCCCACAAAATCCAAGTCCTCGGCAATTGCTTCAAAGTGGGAAGGAGCTTCATCTGGGTCACCAACTGCTCGATAGACGGTATAATATACCGCTTCCTCTAGTGTCTCCCAGTCAATCCGAACTGCACGTGCACTGAGTGGCGTGGCAGATAGCCCATACGGTTGAATGTTCACAACGTTATTTGGATCGCTGGCGTGAACGTGCGTGAATGTAAGCAGATTTTCTGCATTATTAAAATAGAGTTCGCTGAAGTTGTCCTGATTCAGATCGGCGAGGAATAAGCGCGGTGTTTCCCAAGCCTCGTGATGCCAGATTGGGGCAAGGTTTGACGAGACATGATCCTCATTCATGCCATCCATCCATTTGAACACATAAACGCTTGGATTCGTAAGTATCACCAGTTCGTTCTGCAAGTCGCCGTCAACATCGCCGATTGCGAGGCTATTCCCTCTCAGGTTGAATGGTGTGATTGCCTGTGACCATATTGATTGGTAGCGCGAGGTGCCACTCCCGCCGGTTTGGGGGTTGGTGCCAGCAGGTGGAAAAGCGGTGAATACATGATATTCCCAACGTGGTAGCACCGAAGGCAAATCTTCCGCCAGTACCGTTCCGCCAACGACGAACTCAGGAATGCCATCTCCGGTGAGGTCGCCTGCTATAAGTTGATAGGCAGCCTCAATATCAAGTTTCATCCGCCATTTTTCAACCAACAGATCGTCTCCGACAGATTCGTAGATAAAGAGTTCGCCCTCACTATCTCCCACTATTAACTCCAAGATACCGTTCGCATCGAAATCACCAACTGCGAATTGTTCGCCGAAAACGTTGGAACCCTCTGTCTCATTCTTGATGACGAGTATTTCATCATAGCTATCGTTTCCACGATTTTCAAAAATACGGATATTGTCGTTAAAATTGTCTGCCCCGACAATCTCTTTCCTGCCATCGTTGTCCAGATCAACAATCTGTCCTGATGAGAGAAAAGTGGTTTCCCAAATAATTTTTTCCGGATAGCCGTTTTGCGTCACACTTTCGAGGAGGAAGAGCCTCTCTCGTGTGCCGGATAAAATCTCTAACAGCCCATCTCCATCGGTATCATCAACCGCAAATGGTTTAGCATTAATGGCACTAGTATGTTGAAGTTGATAAATGCTAGCACTAGTCCGTTCATGGACTTCGATCCCTGAAGCAGCGTCGCCGGTGATTGGAAGTCCGACAATTTCGAGCATGCCGTCCCGATCAAAATCCGCAGTAACACTACCCAGGTGCATTGGAGGAAGTGTGGTCGAGGTCTCAACAAATCCGTTTGGCGGGATAGATTTGCTGATAGTCTCCGCGCGATAGAATTTTCCGCCGTTGTCGTCGACCGTCTCTAACCCTACATCGTTACGAGAGGTAATGAATAAATCGTAACTCCCTGTATCAAGTGAGAGGGAGAAGAAATGTTCTCGGCTTGCGGAGTTTTCCTCAATCGGTCTAAACGGAGCAGTGGCTTCGCGAGCACGTTGGCTCAATGTATTGATTGTGAAGTCATCTGTTGACCAACTGACGATGGTGACATAGTTGCCCCTTGTAATCTGATTCTGCACCGTTACATTCTGTACTTGAGGCGGCGTTCGGTCTACCGAGACGACAACCTCATCACGCAGAACTGTTCCCTCCACGCTATTGACCTCAAGACGAAGGGTGTAAATGCCTTCTGCTACGGAGGAAGTTTCCCAGACGAGCAGCGTTTCATTTATCTTCTGCTGTTGAGAAGGCGCATGGATAGGTTGAAACGCTGTTGGGACAGCCGATGGTCCATACAGTAGCTGCCACGTATCAAATTTGAATCCACCAGCGGTGCCAATAACCTCGATCTGATTTGAGCCACCACTGTGAGCTTCTGGTGAAAGAATGTGTGCTTTTAGAGAACTGCTCGCCATCAAAGCCCGTGCTGCATTCAGATTGCCTGCACCAACGAGTCCGGGGCTTTCCGTAATCGGGTCGGTGGTCGAAAGTAGAATCTGCCGGACCTCTTGATGCGTCAGGCTTGGACGCTTCGATATAATTAGAGCGGCAACCCCGGATACATGCGCCGTTGCCATTGACGTGCCAGAGAGAGGACGGTATCGATTATTGATATGTGTACTTAAAATTACATTGCCCGGTGCACCGATGTCAATAGAGGCACCAAAGTTGGATTGGTAAAACTTTTGTTTGTGTTGTTCAGTTGCGGCGACGGAGATTACCTTGCGATAACCGGCGGGGAAAATGGATGCACCTTCAGACCCATTTCCTGATGCGGCGACCATCAGGACTCCCCTTGCGTAGGCGTAATCTACAGCGTCACGAAGTACAAAGGAACGCTCGCGCCCGCCCCAACTCATATTGATAACCCGTGCGCCGTTGTCCACAGCATAGACAATTGCGGCTGCCGAACGGTCATCCCGTATTCCCCTCACACCAGCGCCTCGGATCGGCATCAATGTGCAGTTCCACGCGATGCCGGAAATACCCAAATCGTTGTCTACCGCCGCCCCCACTATTCCAGCAACATGCGTTCCGTGTCCTGATTCATCGATTGGATCATTGTCACCATTCTGCGACTTTCCATTCCCATCGCTCTTTGGCGGCTCTGAAAAGTCCCAGCCGTTCACATCGTCAATGTACCCGTTATTGTCATCGTCAATTCCGTTGTCGGGGATTTCACCAGCATTGACCCATGTCTGCGAGGCAAGATCTTCGTGGGTATAATCAAAGCCTGTGTCAACAACAGCGATGATGACTTCCGGATCGCCCTTCTCAATTGCCCATGCTCCCGGCATGTCAATCAACGACAGATTCCACTGTTCCTCGAAACGTGGGTCGTTAGGGATAATTTCGGATGCCTGTGTTTGGCGAATGTAATTGAATTCAATCGCCTCAATCAACGGGTGTACGGCGTAATCCGCTTTGATGGTATGTAGATCAACAGGCATCTGAAAACGCAGGAGATAGATGCGTTTAAGGTTTGGATTGGCAGCCGGGTGAGCAATGTGCGGAAAGAGGGGATAGACTGACCGAACTCCCACCTGATCGTGGAGTTTCTGTAACGGTGAATTGACGTGAAAGCGTTCCCATTCGGCTTGCGCTTTGGGAGTCACACGAATCAGGAGTTCTCCGGGTGTGAATTGGGGATTGTCGGCGATCGGAAGAGCAAACACGCTCTGCGCGCTAATAGTTGTTGACAAGGAAAGGATTAATAAGAGGGAAACTGCCCACCATAACCTGTGTAAAATTCTGTCAAATTTCTCGTTCACAAAAATCTTTTCTTGCATACTAGTTTGATTGATATTTCCTTGTTATCCCGCGTGAAATTGGAACTCAATATTTCCCACTGAAGAAAAGACTCTCTTCATAGGTAGAAAAGGGGTTATCCTAATTCAATCAGGATTTACATCTGCTTGACCAAGTGGTATAATTTAACATATTTTCATAAGAATTGACAAAGGGAGATAGACCTATTATGGAACTTTACGAAGCAGTTAGTCCTCTTGATTTCAGATATTATGGGGGCAGTGAACCGGTTATGAAGAAATTACTGCCCTACGTCTCGGAAGCCGCCTACGTCAAATATCAAGCCAAAGTTGAGGCTGCATTAGTGCGGACGCTTGCCAATCACGACATCTGCTCGCATGAGATTGCGGATGAAGTTGAACGGGCATCGGAAGAAGTGACAGCGGCAGAGGTTTACGAAGAGCAGTCGCGCATTCGACACAACATCCGTTCACTTGTAAATGTGATTCGACGGAAGATTTCTCCTGAAGCGCGTCCGTATGTTCACCTGTTTGCCACGTCCGCGGACATCCTTGATACCGCAACAGCGTTGCGCTTCAAGGATCTGACACAAAAGGTAATTTTGCCGGATCTCATTGAACTTGAGAATAGGTTCATAGACCTCGCACGGGAGCACGCGGAAACGGTACAGATTGGACGAACACATGGTCAACACGCAGAGCCGATTACCTTCGGCTACGCCATCGCGCTTTACGTCAGTCGGATTGGAAATCGGATTGAACTGATAGACCGTACAAGCCAAAATCTACGGGGCCAATTTTCGGGCGCAGTGGGAGCGTTCAACGGACTTTCGCTGATAACGGAGCAGCCTGAGCAGATGGAGGCAGACCTCCTCGCGGAACTTGGGTTGAAACCATCGGACACACATACTTCGACGCAGTGCGTTGAGCCTGAGTTTATCACCGACCTCGCTTATGCGATTACCTCTACTTACACCATCCTTGCAAACTTTGCAGATGACATCCGCCATCTCTATCGCACAGAAATCGCCGAAATCAGCAAGCAGTATGATCCCCAACTGGTTGGCTCCTCCACGATGCCGCACAAGATTAATCCCGAAACGTTTGAAACGGTGAAGGGGCTCTGGAAAGCGTTTGTGCCGCGCATGACGACAGTATTTATGGACCAGATTTTGGAGCATCAGCGCGATCTTACCAACTCCGCATCAAGCCGTTTCCTGACAGAACTTTTCACGGCGTTTGATTATTCGATTTATCGTTTAATTCGCGCGTTAGGAGAGATGGATGTGAAGGTGGATAATATGCAGCGCAATCTTGAGACGAGTGCCGGCGACACAGTAGCTGAACCGATCTACCTTTTGATGGCGTATTACGGATTTCCTGACGCTTACGACCACACCCGCAAACTTGTCGCCCAGGTACATCAGACGGGACAACAGTTGACGGACCTCCTGTGGGCGGATGAGACATTGCAACCGTTCCTCGAAAAACTCACGCCGATACAGCAGGAAGCCCTTCGCGATCCAAAGAAATACGTCGGGGTATCTGTACAGCAGACTCATGCAACCTGCGACGAATGGGAAAAACGGGTGCAACAGATCTTGGCAACCTGCGGATAGGGAAGTTTAGAAGGTATACCCAAGCCCAATTTGCATGGTAGCGATGTCTTGATTGCCTAAGTACAATTTGCCATATCCAACCCTTAGATTCAATCTGGGAGTTATGTAAACACGGCCTCCTATTTCGTAGTGATAGAAATATGTCGCGTCAAAATCTGACCGGACTTTAATAGAACTTGTGGCATCAATTGCGATTTTATCCTGCGGATAGAACTTCAAACCTGCCCCAAGGATAGGCGTCGTGTAGGTAGCCCAGGTGTCAACCTCGTATTTTGCAACACCACCTAGAAATGTAAATGCAACATTACTTTTTTCTAAAGCGGGTCCCCACTGAACCATCACGCTTACGTTTGTGTTATCTGGATGGGAAAAGTCCAGTTGTGCACCTAACGTTGACTGGGCCTTTCCCTCACGTAGGTAAGTAAGTCTGAACATTTTATCCCCATCCCAATCAAGGAGGGAAGAATTGTTAGCAGCAACACTTGCCCACACTCCTTGGTATACTGGATAGCTTGGAGAGGGCGGAGGATGATCTTCAGTTGGTTCTGGTATGGTTGGGGGAGGATCTCGCGGTTCTACTTTTTCTGGCTCCTCTCCCGGTTTAGTTTCTACAGGTTTCGATTCTACCTTGTTTTCATTTCCTCCGTCATCAGTTGCGGCTTTAATTTCTATCTGCCTCGATTCAGATTCGCTTCTGTTTCCTGCCTCATCAGTCGCAGTCAGGTAATACCGGAGGGATCCAACCTCACTGATTGTTATGTCTATGGTGTATATACCCGAGCCATCTTCCTCGGTAAGTTTTTGGCTGTCGCCCGATGAAAAATGAATGTGGACATCTTTAACAGAGTTATTATCTGTTACTTCTGCTCTGATGGTAATTTGTTGATTGACCGTGATTTTGGCACCTTCGGGTGGATCTAGGAGATTGATTGTTGGGGGCAGATCCGCAACGATGGCGATTTGATAATTATGATCTTGAGTTTCCGGCTGCCTGAATGTCAAATGACTCTCATATTCGACCTCAATGTAGTATTCAATCGAACTAACATACTTTTGTGAAACCAAACCCGCCTTGTAGATCCATGTTGATGACGCGGATTGCTTATCCCACAAACGCATTTCCTGATTGTTCTGTTCTAATTCATTGCCGTCTCCGTCGTAGTTTTTGTAATTGATCGTAACCTGTTGGGGAGCTTTGGAGCTGATGAGATTCAACGTAAGTGGGATTATTTCGCCGGCAGATGCCATTGAAGGAGACTCATGCCTCATGATGGGCGGTATCTTGAAATCTATTTCCTTATGGCGATTAGGTTCGATCGTAACAGCCCTCCTTTTGGATCCCCTTGCATAAATTCCTTCCACAATGTAGTCGCCCGTGAGTAGTCTGTGCTTGACGATTCCAGTGCCTAACATTTTCCTATCAATGTTGTTTCCTCTAATCCAAATTTCTGTTTGCGGTAGTAAAGAAATTACGGTCAATTCGCCTGTCAATTTTCTACGTGCTTCTTCAAGCAATTCACCAAAAATTGGGTGATCTGGTCCTATCCTTGGAGGTAATTTTTGATCTGGGTTATGGCGAATTGATTCTTCAAAATGCTCTCTCACTTTGTCATTACCTTCTCCAAATCCCCATTTTGAGCAGCCCAAGTAGAGATAGGCTTCTGCTTGCTGTTCTGAATCTTTAAGCTCCTGTATCACCGAACTTAAAACCTTGATAGCCTCATTATATTTTGCCTGTTCATATAGCTTAATCCCTTTGTCGAGCATGGCATGACGGGGACGGGGTTTTGGTGGTTCCGGCTTTGGTGAATTAACTTGAGACTTGGCTGGTTTCGGTTTGACAGGAGGCGGATCTACCTGAGGATTGACTGGTTGCGGTTGGACAGGTGGCGGATTAACCTTGGGTTTGGCTGGTTGCGGTTGGACAGGTGTGGGAGTGATTGGTATATTAGCCAGTGCCTTGAGATAATTTACAGGAATAGCAAAATTGAGATTCTGTCCATCACGAAGATTTACGAATGAAACTCCTATCACTTCGCCTTTTTCATTGAAGACGGGACCTCCACTACTCCCCTGAGAGATTGGTGCTGTCATCTGGAAAAATTTATCGGTAGAATCGCCGCGAATCGCACTGATAATACCATCCGAGAATAAGACTTCTAGCCCCCGTGGATTGCCCGCGACGTAAACTTTATCATCAATCTGGACCGTATCACTGTCACCAAGGGGAAGTGCAGGTGCGTCAATCCCTGCGACTTTTATTACTGCCAGATCACGCTCCTTATCAATGTCAAGGATTGCTTCAACAGGGTATATCTCTTCTGTTCCAACTAACTTCGCGCTTCCAATCCACATATTGTCGACAACATGATGGTTAGTCGCAATATGGCCATCGTGGATAACAAATCCGCTACCCGTCCAACGGTTGCCTTTGGCATCTGTGAAGCCCAAGTGTGCCGTAGAATCTAAAGCGATTTCGACAATCTCTTGGGGAGGCGGGGCAGCTTCTACAGTTGTCCCGCACAATAGCACAAGTCCCCCAACCATAAAACTCAGTAATGATTTTTGCCTACGTTGCATAAAATTGTATCCCCTTGCAAAAGCACACACTTAAATGCCATCATTGGTTCAGAAAATCGTGCGAGATTGATTGTCCATTCTTCCATGCCGCATAGGAAAAGACTTTTTCTTTCTCCTTATAAACCAACTTGATTGTTGTGCCAATCGAGACTTTCAGACCGCCTCGTATCGGGGTGACGTTAGATTTTTCTTGGTTGGGGTCAGGTGGTATCGTGAAATCTTGTGCCCGTGGTTCTATGAAATCATCGCTTTGGGGTAGCTTAATAAACACTCTTGCCCACGGAATGGCGTTAATGGACACAGTTACAGGTAGTGGTGTAAGGGATGCCTCATCTTGAGATCTTGGGGAGGATTCTCCGTCCCAAGACATTATAAAAATAATTAAACCAGCAATAAAAATGACGCTAACAGTAGCGATAGCTATAATCAATCTAACCATACCTAATTCTCCTTTACTGAACGAGGTTAGGTGTTAATGAGGTCGTCTCTGGTTTAAACCTGCACAATGCAGTGCCTGCTTCCTTCTCTGACCGCCATTATATAGGGTAATAGGGAAAATCAAAAGGTATATCCAAGCCCGACCTGTATAGTGGGAACGTTTCGATCGCCTAAGTACAATTGACCATATCCAGCCCTTAGGCTCAATTCGCGGGTTATGTAAAAACGGATTCCCACTTCGTAGTGATAGAGATCCATGGTGTCAGAACCCTGCTGAAGTTGAATTGAACCTGTGGCATCTATTACAATTCTGTCCCGCGGATAGAGTTTCACTCCCCCACCAAAGATGGGTGTAGTATGAGTTGGCCGAGGAGAATCCTCGTATGCTGCGATGCCACCCAGCAACGTAAACGTAATCTTGCTTTTTCCTGGAGGGCGTGGGCCCCACTGAACCATCGCGCTCATGTTCGTGCGATCTGGATAGGAAAAGTCCAGTTGTGCGCCTAGCGTTGATTGGTTTTTACCCTCAAGTAGATAAGCAAGCCTGAACATATAACTCCCATCCCGATCAAAGGTGGAAGCATCGTCTGCAGAAACACTTGCCCATATTCCCTGATATATTGTAGAAGGTGGAGATGGCGGATCGTCAGGAGGCTCTCCTTGTGGCACCTTTTCCGGTTCTGGTTTGCTTTCATTCCCTTCGCCCTCAGTTGGAGTTCTAATTCTTGAGGATTCCGGTTCTGACTCATTTTCGCTTCCTACGTTAGGTGGATCTGGCGGGAATATTGTTGGAGATTTCTCATCAACGATAGAAATTTGATAATTATGATTTTTAGCTCTTGAATGTCTAAACACTAAGTGATTATCATATTCAATCTCAATGTAGTATTCAATCGAACCGACGTGTTTTTGTGCGGGTAAATCCACCTTGTAGACCCACGTTGATGGCGCGGATTGCTGCCCCCACAAACGCATCTCCTGATTGTTCTGTTCTAATTCGTCCTTGTCTCTGTCGTAGGTTTTGTAGTAGATCTTAACCTGTCGGGGACTTTTAGTGCTGATTAGATTCAACGTAAGTGATATTCTTTCGCCGACGGATATTCTTGGAGGAGAATCATGCTCCACAGTGGGTGGTATCCCAAGATCCAGTACCTTATGGCGATCAGATTCGATGGTAACTGTTTTCCTTGGGGATTTTTCTGCATAGATAGCTTCCACAATGTAGTTACCCGTAAGTAGTCTGCTGCTGACGATTCCAGTGCCCAACATTTTCCTATCAATTTTGTTTCCTTCAATCCAGATTTCTGTTTGCGGTAGCAAAGAGATTACGGTCAATTCACCTGTTAATTCTTTGCGGACTTCCTCGAGTAACTCAGCAAAAATTGGGTGATCTTTTCCTACCCTTGGCGGTAATTTTTGATTTGGGTTATGGCGAATTGATTCCTGGAATTGCTCCCTCACTTTGTCATTGCCTTCACCGATTCCCCTTTTTGAACCTCCTAAATAAAGATAGGCTTCTGCTCGCTGTTTCGGATCTTCGAGCTCTCGTATGGCTGAGCTTAAAGCTTTGATTGCCTCTCTGTATCTTGCCTGTTCATATAACTTAATCCCTTTTTCAAGATTTTCTTGAGATGTAATTCTTATTCCTAAACGCCTAGATTCCGACCTGTCTTCGTTACCTTCCTCATCAGTTGCAGTCAGATAATATCGGAGGCTTACGATATTTTCGAGTGTGATATCTATGGTGTATATGTTCGAGGAACCTTTTGCCGTAAGTTTTCGACTTTGTTGATCGTTGAACCATGAGGTATGAATGTGGACATCTTTGACAGCAATATTGTCTGTTACTTTCGCTCTGATAGTAATTTCTTGATTGGCACCGAATGTCGCATCATCAGGTGGATATAGCAGGGATATTGTTGGCGGTTTCTCATCAACGATAGAGATTTGATAATGACGAGGTTGAGCTCTTGGATATCTGAACGGCAAGTGATTATCATATTCGACTGCAATGTAGTATTCAATGGAGCCGACGTGGTTTTGTGAGGGCAAACTCATCTTGTAAGTCCACGTTGATGACGTGGATTGCTGGTTCGACAAACGCATCTTCTGATTGTTCTGTTCTAATTCGTTGCCGTTTTTGTCGTAGGTTGTGTAGTGGATCGTAACCTGTTGGGGAGCTTTGGAGCTGATTAGATCCAACGTAAGTGGAATTATTTCGCCGACGGGTATTTTTGAAGGAGCATCATGTTTTACGATGGGGCGAGCAACTGGCATTTTAACCATTGGCTTGAGATAATTTACTGGAATAGCAAAATTGAGATTCTGCCCATTAAGAAAAGTTGCGAATGAAACCCCTATCACCTCGCCTTTTTCATTGACGACCGGACCGCCACTACTCCCCTGAGAAATCGGCGCTGTCATCTGGAAAAATTTATCGGCAGAACCGCCGCGAATCGCGCTGATAATACCGTCTGAGAATGAGCCTTCTAGCCCCTGTGGATTGCCGGCGACGTAAACCTTATCACCAATCTGAACTGTATCACTGTCACCAAGGGAGAGTGCGGGCACGTCAATCCCTACGACCTTTATTATTGCCAGATCGCGATTTTTTTCAACGGCCAGGGTCGCTTCGATAGGGTACAAATCTTCCTTTCCAACCAACCTCGCACCTCCAATCGACATATTATCAATAACGTGATAGTTAGTCACAATCTGATCATCGCGAATGACGAATCCGCTACCCGTCCAGCTATTGCCCTCAGCATCTCTCAAACCCAAGTGCACCGTAGAACCTAGAGTAATTTTGGCAATCTCTTGGGTAGTCAGAGTTGGTTTCGGTTCGGCAGGTGGTGGAGCAACCTTGGGTTCGGCTGGTTTCGATTTGACCGGCGGTGGAGCGACCTTGGGTTTGACGGGTTTCGGCTTGACCGGTGTCGGAGGGGTTGGCATCAGTGCCTTGAGATGATTTACAGCGACAGCAAAATTGAGATTCTCAGGAATGGTAAGATCGGTCAAATCAGGTTGTAGAAAGCTTAACCCGGCAGAAGCGATTCCGACGACTTCGCCGTTGTCGTTTAGTACAGGTCCCCCACTACTGCCTTTAGAAATCGGGGCCGTCATCTGGAGTAGTTTGCAGGGGGCGTACCAATTCCAAGGATCGTCACCGGGTAGTCGGATGGTTGTCAGGTAATCACCGGGTAGTCGGATGGCACTTATCTCGCCACTCGAGAATGTGCCTTCCAATCTCTGTGGGTTGCCCATGACGTAAACTTTATCAGCAACCTGAACCGCATCACTATCCCCAAGGGAAAGTGTAGGAGCGTCAATCCCTGAGGCTTTTACTATTGCCAAATCACGCTTTTTATCAACGACAAGGACTTTAACACGGTACTTCTTTGCCTTTCCAACCAACTTTGCGTATCCGATTGACATATCTTTGATGACGTGATAGTTAGTTGCAATCTGACCACCATGGACGATGAATCCGCTACCCGTCGAACGGTTGCCCTTGGCATCACTGATCTCCAAGAGTACCGTAGAATTTTTAGTGATTTTATAAATTTCTTGGGGAGTCAGGTCAGCTGCCACAGCTATTTCGCAGAACAACACAAGTCCGCAAACCGTGAGACTCAGTATTAATTTTTGCTGACGTTGCATAAAATTGTATCCTTGTACAGAAGCACACACTCAAATGCCATCATTGATTCATGAAATCGTGTGAGATTGTCTTTCCATCTTTCCATATCTCGTAAGGAAAGATTTTTTCTTTGCCACGATACATCAACTTGATTGCTGTGCCAATCGGGACTTTCAAATCACCTGGTATCGGAGTAACGTTAGAATCTCTCCCGTTGGGTTCAGGGCGTATTGTGAAATCTTGTGCCCGTGGCTCCATAAAATAATCGTTTTTAGGTAGCTTTATGAAAACCCTCGCCCACGGTATAGCGTTAATGGAGACCGACACAGTTCCAGTTACAGGTTGTGTTGGTGGGGCGAGTGGAGCTATTTGAGGCTCTCTAGGTCGAGGAAATCCCGGGGAATCATTGTCGATCTCGGTGGTCTTCTCATCGCTTGCCTCCACCTCAGGTCGAGGAGGTCGAACGGGACCCTCGATCTGAGATATTATGAAAATAATTGAACCAGCGATGACAATGACGATAGCAGTGGCGACAACTATAACCAATCTGTTCATACCTAACTTTCCTGTACTGAGCACGGTTTGGTGTTATGGAGAAGTAGGTAGCGCGTTTAGATAACCCCCGTCAAAAGGGGCTATGACTACCTTACGCATCTACGCCGCTTAATTTATTCTCCATTGACATACTCCCAAACCTAAAGGATTGGGCTTCTCCTCCGTCCTTTAGGAATCGAATTGCTCTATCAACGAAGTTAGCCCGACGAGTCGGGACTTACAACTTCTCCTGAGAGGGTGGATGCCCCCACCCTATGGATATTGAGTGCCGCATTGCGGTCTCTATCCAACTGTGTGTGGCAGCTTGGACACTGCCATGTTCTATTACGAAGGTTTAGGTCTTGATGGATTGCGCTACAGACATGGCACGTTTTACTTGACGGATACCACTTGTCTATAAATCGCACCTCTCTACTTTTTCTACTGGCAATATACTTGAGTTTCTGCATAAAGTCGAAGAAACCCAAGTCAGACACCTTGCGTCCCCAAAGGGACTTCATGCCTTTGAGGTTGAGAGATTCAAGTGCAATCCAATCATATCTGTCTGTAAGGTCATGGGCAAGTTTCCAATGGAAGTCGGCACGTTGATTGGCAATCTTACGGTGTTTCCTTGCAAGATTTAGCCTTGCCCGTTCCCGGTTCTTTGACCTTTTGACTTTTCGTGAGTGTTTGCGGTTCGCTCGCTTAATGGCATTGATACCGCGCTTGAAGAATTGTGGAGAGTCGTAGTCATTATAGTCAGACCCGGTGAGATACCTCTTTAGTCCAAAGTCGAACCCCGCGCTTTTACCCGTCGTAGGCGACTCTAAATCTGTATCTACATGGTCTGTCAGAATGATTAGCCATACGTCTCCTACGCTGTCCCGTTTTATCGTGCAGCGTTTCGGCGTGCCTAAGACTTCCCGACTTTTGAAATATCGGTAGATTCGTTTACCGATACGGATAGAGTTACTTTGCAGTAGTTTCCAACCGGCTTGTTTGAGTGTATAGGACTTATATCTTTCCGTGCTTTGAAACGAGGTCTACCCGTCTTACGATTAGATTTTAGGTCTGCAAAGAATTTCATGTAGCCTGCGTCGATACGGGCTATCACGTCTTGCAAGGACTGACTCGGCAGAAGATTCCAGTGGGCATAGCGAGGCAACCGTTTCAACTTGGTTAAGTGCCGCATCAGTGCTTTCTTACCCGGATACTTACCGTAGATAGCATAGTATCTGCGACACAAGGCTATAAAGTGATTCCACACCCAAGCATGTGCCTCTATCGTTTTGTGCAATTCGCGGTTGCCGTGATTACTATACATTTTGAACTTGTAGGTTTTCATCGGATTGTCTCTCTGTCTTTCATATCCATGCTACTGGAGTGTGGGAGACCCTAACGTGCGTTAGGGTCTCCCACGAAAGACAAACTAATCATACCACATTTAGATGCAAAAACGGCTAAAGCGAAACTTATATCCCAAAGATGAATCTTTGGGCTTTACGGGCTAAAGCCCCAATCTGTAACTCTAAGGAGCGTCAGTTATGTAAAAATTATAGCACTCCTTCCAAACTAGTGTCAATTGATTACTACCTATTTTCCGATGGATCATCATAGCATCTTTTGATGGAATCATGCTATAATATTTTCGGCATTGATAAACAGGGATAATCAGGAGGATACATCACAAAAAGAAAACCTCTAGGAAGGAAAAACAACCATGTCAAACACACTATTTCCCACAACCGTCATCGGCAGCCTGCCCCGATCTGCTTGGGTGCGAGAGTTAATCCTTGACCGAAAGGATGGAAAGATATCCGAAGAGGAAACAGACCGCTTGCTTAACCCGGCGGTCGAATCAGCACTGCGCCTGCAAGAACGAGCGGGGTTGGATGAGCTCACCGATGGCGAATGGCGCAGGGAAAGTTACGTTAAGGTCTTTGCTGACCGTGTACGGGGGTTTCGGGCAGATCTCAATCCCAGTGGCGGATTGCCCTACCCGGCGGTGGTAGAGCCGATCGAGTCTTACAGGCCCTTAGTGGTTGATGAAATCCGCTACATCCGGGGACGCACTCAGCGACGCATCAAGGCAACCTTACCTGCTCCCTACATCATCGGTCGACGGATGTGGCATCCCGAACATTCAAAAGCTGCCTATCCCACCCGCGAGCAGTTGATGACAGATTGTGTGCCGATTCTGCGACAGGAAATTGAACTCCTCCGTGAAGCGGGTGCGGACACGGTACAACTGGATGAACCGTGGCTTAGTACCATGGTTGATCCCGACTTTCGAGCGCGAGAGGGTGTCACCGATGCTCAGTATGAGATGGACCAGTGTGTCGATTTTATTAACCAAACGCTGGACGGAATTGAAGGTGTTGACACAGGGATGCATCTATGCCACGCGCACTTCGATCACAAACACGGGACGGAGGGTCCCTATGACCTAATCATGCCCGCGTTGGCGAAGGTTCGGGTCGGCACAATTTCGATGGAATATGCTACCCCTGTCGCAGGCGGTTTGACATCGCTCGCTCAATTTCCTGAGAATGTACGATTGGGGCTTGGGTGCATTGACCATTGTGACCGGCAGGTGGAAACGCCAGAAGACGTTATAGCCCGTGTGGAAACAGCCATGCGTTATGTGGACAAAGAGCGCATTACGCTGCATCCGGATTGCGGTTTTTCACCATCGGTTCAGAATCCTATGGATATAGATGAAGCGTACCTGAAGCTAAAGGCGATGTGTCAGGCAGCAAAGATACTCCGTGAAAAATACGCCTGATATTAAGAACCCTGAAGGGAGACTGAAATGACAACACCAACGGCAGACGCTGCAAAGCAACTTTACGAGGAAGCTGTTGTGATAGATTGCCTGAATGTGAGCAATTGGGAGAGTCCCGCTGTGTTCCAGAGCTTGCACGCTGGAGGTGTAACAGCCATCAACGCCACTGTTGCGACGTGGGAAAATTATCAGGAGACTTTGGACAACATCGCTGCTTGGTTTCGCCGGCTTAGAGAATACAACAACATCCTTGTACAGGTAAAAACCGTGAACGAACTTCTGCAAGCCAAGCAGGATGGCAAAGTTGGTATAATCTTCGGTTCTCAGAATGCGTCTCCCATTGAGAATGATCTTGACCGACTTGCACTGTTTCATGCGCTGGGAATGCGAGTCATCCAAGTGACCTACCACGAGCGCAATCTATTGGGAAATGGGTGTTGGGAGCGTAGAGACGAAGGTTTGAGTAATTTTGGTGTTGATGCTATCCGGGAGATGAATTCACTGGGTATCCTAATTGACCTTTCCCATGTCGGAGATCGCACTACATTGGAGACAATCGAGTTGTCGGACAAACCTGTCGCGATTACCCACGCGAACGCCCGCTCCTATTTCAATCATCCCCGAAATAAGACGGACGATGCGCTGAAATTGTTGGCAGAACGGAAGGGCGTAATTGGCGCAACTTCCATCACCTCTTTCTTACCGACCCAATTTGAATCCACGCTAGAGGACTATGTGGATGCGATAGACGACATGGTGGAACGAGTGGGGATTGACCATGTGGGTGTTGGGACAGACTTTACACAGGATCAACCAACCTCGTTCTGGGAGTATATCGGCGCGCAGCAGGGGACAAAATACCCGTCTACCTTTGTGAATCCAGCCGTGCGGTACGACCAGTTACCGATGTCTCCCAAGGGCTTTGAAACGCCCGATAAGTTTCCAGACTTAGGAGCCGCACTCCTAAAACGAGGTTACAAACCGGACGAGGTCACCAAAATTCTGGGCGGAAATTGGGTCCGACTGTTTCGGGAGGTTTGGGTAGAGTAAACTGAATTTGAGCGATTCAGTGCCCTCTGCTCCTGCTGGCGAAACCAGTATTACATTAACTTGGGGTAGTCTCAAGAGGAGACAAGGCTAATGAACACATCCAATGAAATAGGACTTACGCAGCTAAACGGTTAAAGCCCTGTAGTTCGGCGATTCATCGCCGCTGCACACCGTGCCCAACGCCCGATGAATCGGGCAACTACAATCGAAGTGCGTAAGTCCTGTGAAATGAGAATATGTGTTTATTCAGATTCTGATCAAATTGTTCTTGAAAGATGTCTTGAGCCTAATGATTATCAAGATTTTGATATTCAAGGATTTGGAACTGATAAAGTAAACATCTACAATGGCGAGAGTTTTATAAAAAAATGTGGGATAGCAAAACGAATCATTCCTTTTGGACTGAAGCCAAAATTATTGGGGTATATTGATCATATCAATGTTATTGGAGGATATTATTATCATATAGCCATAAAGGAATGTGACCATACTTCTAATAAGCAAAGGAGAATATGTGATAAACGAAGGTTGGATATGATTAGACGGAGTTTAATGTGGCATGGAAAGATTCTTGCTAATAGACTGTACTGCCATCGGAAATTAGGGCCACTGCCTAAACCAAGATTGTGATACAATAGCAATCCGATTGAAAGGAGCATTCCGATGGCAAAACGGAGAAGATTCACCCCTCAATTTAAGACGGAAGTGGTTATAGAAGCCAAACACCGAATCGGGCATTTTATTGAACAAGTCTATAACCAGAAACGACCCCATTCGGCGTTAGGCTACTTGACGCCGGTGGAATTTGAACAACAATACTTGTCTTAACTTCGCTGATTTGTGGCCCAAATTAACGTTGGCACTTCATTGTCTTGGCTTTCGTGGGAAGGTCTTACGCCACCGCTCGGTGGTGCTTCCCACACCCTTTAAGACAGGATTGAAAGCTAGTCCCTAATGAAAACCTACAAGTTCAAGTTTTATAGTAATCACGGCAATCGTGAATTACACAAGACGATAGATGGCCACGCTTCTGTCTGGAATCATTGCGTTGCGCTTCAGCGTCGTTACTATGCAATCTATGGCAAGTACATCAGCAAGTTTAGGCTAATCAATCACATCTCTAAACTGAAGCGAACTGAACGTTTTTCCCATTGGAATCAGTTGCCAAGTCAAGCGATACAAGACGTAGCCACTCGTATCGACAAGGGTTATAAGGCAATGTTTGAAGCCCGCGCTGCTGGCAAGCAATGGGGTCGTCCCCGTTTCAAACCTCGTCGCAAGTACAAGTCGTTCACATTGCTACAGGCAGGTTGGAAACTGCTACCGGGCAATCGGATTAGAATCGGTAAACGAATCTATTCATACTTCAAGTCTCGTGACATTCAGGGCAATCCCAAGCGTTGCACAATCAAACGGGATGCCATTGGTGATATCTATATCTGCCTCCTAACAGACTACGAGGAGCCAGACCTGAATCGACTCACGACGGGTAAAATCGCGGGGTTCGATTTTGGTCTAAAGCGGTTTCTCACCGGGTCGCATGGACATGATATAGAATCGCCACAGTTTTTCAAACGCAGTATCAACGCTGTCAAACGTGCCAATCGTAACCATTGTCGAAAGAAGAAACGGAGTCGTAATAGAGAACGGGCTCGATTGGACTTAGCACGGAAGCACCGCAAAATAGCGAACCAACGAGAGGATTTCCACTGGAAACTTGCACACCAACTCACCGATGAATACGATGAGATACGCCTTGAGGATTTGAACCTTAAAGGCATGAAAGCCCTTTGGGGTCGCAAAGTCAGTGATCTAGGCTTTGCCGATTTTGTCAAAAAGTTGGTGTATGTTGCACAAAAGAAGGGTGTTAAAATCACGTTCATTGATAAGTGGTATCCTTCCAGTAAAACCTGCTCAGTTTGCGGTGCTGTCAATGAAGCGTTGAACTTGCGTGATAGAAACTGGCGTTGTAACGATTGTGGTACGGTGCATGACCGAGACCGCAACGCTGCAATTAACATCTTTCGGGTTGGGGCATCAACCCATGAAGGAGAGGTTGGAAGCCCATCTTCGGATGGCTAACCTTGTTGATAGCACAATTCACGCGCCTGAAGGACAAAAGAATCCTCGTCCTTTAGGGCGGGGAGTATGTCAAGTATAGATCTGTCAGTAGAACCGTGTTATAATATCGCCTAATCTGATACGACTCATTCTCCTCTAAGAACCCCGCCTACAGTGGATATCAAAACGGAGCAAACCAATGGAAACAAGCCTTGAGGAACAGAAAGAGCAACTCATGCGGGAGGGATACGTCATTGTGCGCGACATAATCCCACCCGACGAATTAGAACGATTGCGTGAAAGTGTTGATACAATCATCGATAAAGCACCTCCTTCGAGCCGAGTGACGGTGACCGAATGGGTTGATAAACAAACTGCCAACGCTGTGGAGTTCTATTTCGACGACCGCACCCTTGACTTCAGCCGTAAACTGATGGAGGCACCCGATGTCGCCCCATTGGGGATGTGGGTGTTGTGTCATTCAGGAACGGGTTGGCACCGCGACATCCATCCAATTGATATGGCACCGCTTGATGGATTGCAAGAAGATATTCGACTCAACGGTCCACCTTATCTCCAATGGAATCTTGCACTCTATGATGATAGTTACTTACACGTAATCCCCCGCAGCCATTTGCGACGCAATACCGAAGCGGAAAGCAAAATGGAGCGTCGAATGGGGGTTGTTCCGCTGCCGGGAGAGATTACCGTAGACCTCAAAGCCGGCGATGGTGTCGTCTACATCAACGCCATCTTGCATAGCGCCACACCAAACAGCGATCAGGAGCGGCGAACACTTCATTTTGGATACCAATCATTTGGTGCCGAAGGATTCGCGCATTTTTTCCTGCCCGATACAATGGGCGTTGAATTTGTGGGACATTTGTCGCCGGGGGCAGCTGAGAAGTGTCACCACTTTGAGGCACTCCACGCTAAACGGCACAATGACATTGCATTCACACTCCGCGCTATCCTTGAGAAAGATGCAGATACCTTTACAGAAGGATTGCACCGGATTCACCGCAGTGAGCATGCCCGGATGACTACCTTAGTAGTCCTGTCAAAGATTGCTTACTTGATTCGCAAATATAGAGATTCCGATTCAGAGGAATCTACCAACGGTCCCTGCCTCCAACGCATGGCAGACTATTTTACCCTCGACGAATTGGAACAACTCTGGCAGCGATTCGCTGTCCTCGATCGCAAGCTGCAATCGGATGCGAAGCAGTACGAACCGCTGTTTCAGAGTGGGCCGATGAAGTATTTCTTTTTCGACATGCCTCAAGATTTCGGCGTTGATGACTTCATCGCTAGTTGGAATGGGTGAAAACCGTCAACCGATTGAGGAGTTTGGTATACTGTTTACGGTGGATATAAAATTTAGTAAAGGAGCACATCATGTCTCAACGTCTGGTCTATTTCAACGGGGAATTTATTCCCGAACGTGAAGCACGTATCTCTATCTTCGACTCTGCGCTGATGTTTGGCGATATGGTTTTTGAAGTGACCCGTTCCTTTAACCAGAAGCCCTTCCGCCTGCGCGAACACCTAGATCGGCTCTATGGATCGATACGCTACGCAGAAATTGACTGCGGTCTTACCATAGACGAGATGGAAGCCGCTACTTATGAAACCATTGAGAGGAACTTGCCCGCTCTCGATGGCTTGGACTTTCAGATTATGCACGATGTGACCCGTGGCGGTTTGCCGCTTTACGATAGCCTCATCAAAGAAGGTGCCTCCCCCATCGTGTCCATCAACGTCATCCCACTTATCCGTCACATCGGCAATCAGGCTGACAAGTATGAAACTGGGTCGCACTTTGTTATCACGCCGCAGCAATCGGTGCCTTCGCGCTATATTGATCCCAAGGCGAAAAACCGGAGCCGTATCTTCTACAAAATCGCAGAACTACACGCGAACCGGCTGGAGGAGGGCGCGATGGCACTGCTGACCGACGAGCACGGTTTCATCACCGAGGGAACGGGCAACAACTTCTTCATAGCTCGGGAGGGCGAGATTTTTACCTCAAAACCCAACGATATTCTGCGTGGTGTGTCCCGTCACACCTGTATGGACCTCGCCTCCACACTCGGTATCCCTGTCCACGAAGCTGATATCGAACCCTACGATGTACGGGAGGCGGATGAAGCTTGGTGGACCAGTACCACCATCTGCATGATGCCGGTCACCCGTTTCAACTTCCAGCCAATCGGTGACGGAAAACCTGGACCTATTTATCTGCGATTGCTCGACGCTTGGTCGAAGGAAATCGGGGTGAATATTCCTGCTCAGGCACGCGAATACGCGGAGCTCGCTAAAACTTGGACGCCGTGATTCCATTTTTTGAAATCTTTTTGATGCGGAGGAAAATGTGCACCGGGATAAAATTTCTGCACATGTGTAAGGTCTATTCGGATCGGTCGAAGATGATCACTGTCTACCGCCTGTTTTGAGGGGTGGCACCGACCCAAAAAACAAATCACTAGGTGCTGAATGGGAGGGATTTGTCTATAATGAAAAAGGTTTTTACCGTGCAAGAAGTCGCTAAGTTTTTGCATGTTGCTCATGCGACGATTTACGCGGAGCTGAAACGTGGAAAACTACCACACAGCCGCGTCGGTCGGAAGTATCTCATTACCCGGCAGAATCTCGAAGAATACCTCTCGCCGGAGGTTGTTCAAGAACTGCTGGAGGTAGAAACTGAAGCGGTAACGCAAAAAGACGACTCTGCTTGGCTTGATATAACCGCTGAGGATATGGCAAAAAGCATTGCTGCTGCAGAGGCGGATGTTCCCGTTGATGAATTTTCTGCTTGGTACAAACTGATGGAAGATGCCGTCAAACCTTTGGAAATGAGCCATGATGATCCCTAGCGTTCAATTCAATATTGGCGAGATTCTTTGGGTTGACTTTCCACAGCGGATTCCACCGGGGCATGAGCAACTTGGACGACGTCCTGTCATTGTCGTCGGAATTCCTCAACTCGTGCAACCAGTTCCGTATCGCATACTTCTCGTTGTTCCACTGACCCGCACCCGATTTCAGGGAATCCTATTTCCGCTGATTCCGGCTGGTGTAGGTGGACTCCCGGCCGATAGTACGGCATTGATTTATCAGGTTGGTGCAATCGATGTTCAGCGAATTGTTGGACGTTTGGGCAATCTATCGAGCGCAGAGATGGTTCCAGTTCGAGCAGGGCTAAAGTTAGTGTTTGGATTTCATGAGGATAGTGAACATAACAATGAGTAGGAGAAGAATAACAGTACCATTGAAACGTCATAATCGCACCAATATACGAAACTTGTCAAAATCTGGATTCATAAGTAGAATCCTTGAAATCTCTTTAAGGAGAAAACAATAGTGGCAAAATTGAACAACACAATACACACCCCCGGATCCGCGGCAGGGCCGGGACGGTACTTAAAGCGTCGATTGCGAAACGGTGATGTTCTTGTCGGGGGCATGGTCGCCGAGCATCTCCGACCATCGCTGGTAAAACTGTACGTACAGGCGGGTTTCGATTTTATGTATATCGAGTACGAGCACGGCTTCTTCGAGATGACCACGTTTGCGGATTCGGTCTTATGCGCCCGTGACAACAATCTGCCCGTCATCGCCAAGACACCGCAATTGGAACGTGCCGAAGTGGCAAAGTTACTGGAGTGTGGGGTCGTCGGAATTCAGCTGCCTCGTACCGAGACACGGGCGGAGGTCGAAACGCTTCGCAGTTACCTCAAGTTTCCACCAGCTGGTACGCGGGCGGTCGCGCCCGGATATGGCAACAGCAGCTACCTTCAACCAGCTGACTGGAAAACGTGGATGACCGAGCAGGATGAAGAAACAACGCTAGTCGTTCATATCGAAACTCGGTGTGCTTACGAAAATGCCGAAGAAATCATCAGTGCGCCAGGGGTGGATATGGTCTATGTCGGTCCCGGCGATTTCTCCATCGAAATGGGACACCCCGGCGACTATGATCATCCGGAGGTGGCGGGTCCAATGGGAGAAATTCTCCAAATCTGCAAGAAGCATGGTGTTTACTTCGGCACGACTGCCTCCAGTGCAAATGCAGCACGGGAGTGGGTGGGGCGCGGGGCACAGTTCTTTGAGACAGCGGATGAACTCGCTTTCATCCATGAAGCGGCATCTAACCTAGTGAATGAGTATCAGCAATTTACGCAGAATGGCTAATCGCTATTAATATCCTGTACGGGTAACTATATCTAGCAAGCTGCCTATTAAGGAAGGAAATCAACCGATGAAAATCCACCCAGAGCATACTTGGGGACACACCCTCCCATTTGGGGAGGAGTATTATCAAAACGCAGTCAAATTATTGCGGGATATCCGCGATGATGCGGCGATTATGGCTGAAGTTGCGGTGAAGGGGGCTGATGCCATCCGAGCCGGCAACAAGGTCTACGCCAACATAACGACAGGGCACATGCCGACCTACGAGTTGATGAACGACCGTGAGGGTAATCCGGCGCAGTTTGAGTTTACCGGAGCAGATACCTGTACGCCGGAGCAATTTGCTGCGATGCGGGCGGGTGATGTGCTTCTCACCAACCACGTCAGCGAAGCGGTACGCAATGCGCGTGATAGCGGAGTGTATGTCGTTGTGTTCACCACCTGCTACGTCAATAACCGAGATACGCCCCCCGGCAAGGTCATGCCGAATGTCCATGATTGGGTGCCAGAGGATGTGGCATCGCGTGTCATTGATTCGCATATTCCGTGGTATCAAGGGTTGGTACGTGCGCCGGAAATCCCGGAGATGGAAATCTGCCCCGGATCGTCAAACGGGACATGTGCGATCCACTGGATGATTACCGCCGAAGTTGCCCACACATTGGCAACAGATCGTCCACCGACAGGGACAATCGGTCATCAGTATGTGGACATCCTCTTGGAACGACTTGCTAATGTTCATACTCAGGATGTGGAACACATCAACGAAATCGCGGTAATAGTAGCAAAGCGGATTATCGGCGGTGGGCATTACTATGTGCGGAGTCGTAACGAGGGGATTCAGAGTGAGGCAAATGGAGTCGCGCAAGGGCTAATGATGTGCAATGCCTTTGAACCACGCCCCGCGAGCGAGGGGGGTGATAAGGATGTATTTCTGATTGCCGCGGTCAGTGCGAATGACCCACAAGAGCTCGCTTGGGCGGACGAAGCTCAAACCAACGGTAACTACATCGTTGGTATCGGACCTTCCAATAACGGTGGGCTCCGTGACCGTTGCGATGTCTACTTCGATGATCATTGCGACGAGGCGGCGGGGGTCATCTCCATTCCCGGTCGTCCCGATAAGGTTTGCCCTGCCACCGGGATTCTCAACAACGTTATCATGTACATGCTCACAGCACAGTTTGTGGATGAGATGTGCCGTCGTGGTGCGGTTCCGTACTTCTTGATGGGAGGCTACCGTTTTGGTGGTGAGTATAACAGTTTGATGCGTCCCTTTTGTTTGGAACGTGGGTATTAGTGCAATAGGTGCTAGGTTATAAAGGCGGAGCTAACCAATTCAGACACACCATAGGAGATCGGTTCAAATGCCCTATAAACGGGTTGAAGTGAATGATGACGATGCAAAAGCGTTTGACAAACTTCTTGCCGGGGAAATATTCACCTCAACTGATATTCAGATGAATCTCGAAATCCTCTGTGATGACTTGGGCAGCCGATTTGCAGGGACACCGGCGGAGGCGGAAGCCGCACAATTTCTGCAAGCTACGTTGGAGCGATACCAACTCAAAGATGTCCACAGCGAAGCGTTTGAATACAACGGTTGGACGCGCGGCACGGCTAAATTGACCGTGACCTCTCCTTGGCAGCGAGAACTGTCATGTCTGTCTATGCCGATGTCACCGTCAGGAAAATGCAGCGGAAAAATCATAGATATCGGGATGGGTTCGCCTGAAACCTTTGACACCTTACAAGCTGAACTGAAAGGCAACATCGCGCTCGTCAACATCGCAAACCCGGCTTCAGCGGGTCGCTGGGTTCACCGCACGGAAAAATACAACAGATCCATCCTCGCAGGTGCCCAAGCGTTTATTTTCATGGGAAATGTGGATGGTTACGGACCTATTACCGGCGCGTTAGGGTTCAATCAATGGGGCTTGATACCCGGAATCATGATTTCTAAGGAGACGGGGACACTCCTCCAGCGAGCCATTCGGAGGAACGGTTTTGTCGAGGCTGAAATCGAAACTACTGATACCCTTGCTAAGAAAACGTCGTGGAACATCATTGGAGATGTAAAGGGCAGCGCGGCGGATGAGGATATGGTACTCATCGGTGTTCACTATGATGGTCACGATATTGCTCAAGGTGCGGAAGATCCGGCTTCGGGACTGGTTGCAGGCTTGGAAGTCGCACGGGTCCTCGGCATCCACGCCGACCAACTGAAACGGGATGTACGTTTTGTCCTATTTGGTGTTGAAGAGCTGGGGCTTATCGGTGCACATGCGTATGTCAACAGCCACCCAAAAGATATTGAAAAGACGCGCTTCATGTTCAATTTGGATTCAGCCGGGGGTGGGGGACGGAAAGGATTGATGGTTTATGGTCCAGATTCAAGGGCGTATTTCCGCGCGGTGGGGCAGCAGATGAATGAAAATCTCATGGTAGATTTCGATGCTTCTCCGTTGCGTGAACCGGATCATCTTTCTTCCGATCACTACCCTTTTATGGCAAGGGGTATCGCATGCGGATTCATCAGAGATCCATATAGCTATACTTGGCCCGGATTCTACCATACCGCACATGATACAGTGGATAAAGTCGATCCCCTCAAAGTGAAGGAGGCTGCATTTTTATGCGCTCGTCTAGCTTGGAGAATCGCTAACGACGATAATTTGTCCTTCAAACGGATGAGTGAGAAAGAATTGGCGAGACAGAGAACAACACAGGATGTCAGTGAAGTCCAACGGATCGAAAAGGCAGTTGAGAAACTCCGACAACAGACCTAGCAGTAGACAATTGAAAGTCCAAAGAAGGCGTGCCTCATGTTTGACAATTTCACAAAAACCCGAATCAGAGCCAATGGTGTTTCTATCAACCTCGTGCATGGCGGGGTTGGACCTCCTCTGTTGTTGCTGCACGGGTATCCCCAAACCCATGTTGAGTGGCATAAGATCGCTCCCAAACTTGCCGAGCATTACACCGTCGTTGCCCCGGATCTGCGCGGCTACGGCGACAGCGAAAAGCCTCCTGCCCCGGAGGGGGATTTGAGTGTCTACTGCAAACGCACGACCGCGCAAGATCAGGTTGAAGTAATGGAAAAACTTGGCTTTGAATCGTTCCATGTTGTTGGCCACGATCGTGGTGCGCGTGTTGGACATCGTATGGCACTCGACCATCCGGAACGGGTGAGAACCTTCACCTCGCTAGACGTTGTGCCCTCGCAAGCTGCTTTTGATCATATGGATAGCCAGCTTTCCTTCGCTTGGTTCCATTGGCATCTGATGCGCCAACCGTCACCGCTGCCGGAAACCTTGATCGGTAACAGCACCAAAGCCTATTTGGACTTCCTGCTTGAGCAATGGACTGCAATTGACGGCTCAATTACAGATCAGGCGTATACAGAATATCTCCGTTGTTTCAATAACCCTGAAACTATCCGCGCCACCTGCTTGGACTACCGGGGTATCGATCTCGATCTGAAGCACGACGAAGCCGATCGTGGGCGCAAGCTCACCTGCCCTGTGCTGTTGCTCTGGGGCAGCAACATGGCGAAGCGTCCGGGTTGGCAGACCGGTGCCAGCTTGGACATGCTCACTGTCTGGCGAGAGCGGGCTGTTGATGTGCGTGGTAAACCTCTTGACTGTGGCCATTTTTTGCCCGAAGAACTGCCGGAAGAAACGACAGTTGAACTGCTAGCGTTCCTCTCCGTCCACTAAACCCCGATTCGAATTTGAAGTGACTATAATATCTCCCAATCCCACATCTTCTGTAAACCCGCCCGCTGCGCTAGTCCGATTAGATCGCCTGAGCAAATCCTATAGCGAAGCAAACCAAAATCGTATCGTGTTGAATCAAGTGAACCAAACGCTTTATGAGGGCGAGTTTGTCTGCTTGTTGGGTAAGTCTGGCAGCGGAAAGAGCACATTACTCAACCTGATTTCCGGCATTGATGCCCCGAGCAGCGGTCATGTGTTTATTCGGGAAGGTAATCGGGAGATCAATTTAACTCGCCTGAACGAACATCAACGAACTCTCTTCCGCCGTCGCCATATCGGGATTATCTTCCAGTTTTTCAATCTCATTCCGACCTTAACGGTGTTGGAAAATGTCCTCCTGCCGCTTGAGCTTACGAACTACTCTGAATCTCGAAGGGCTGGACAAACTCGTGCAGGGGCCCTGCTTGAGGAAGTTGGGCTTGGCGAACGGCTCAATACCTATCCCGATAGACTGAGTGGAGGCGAACAACAGCGCGTTGCGATAGCCCGTGCGCTCGTCCATAATCCCCTGATGCTACTCGCTGATGAACCAACCGGTAATTTGGATACAGAAATCGGTGAAACTGTCCTGTCGTTGCTGTTGGAAATGCTTCGGGGCACCGGCAAAATGGTGTTGATGGCGACTCACGCGCCGGAGATCGCAAACCGTGCGGACCGGGTGCTGCATATCACCGATGGCACACTAGTCAACGATAACGCGTGATACTTATAGCGGTGAATCTGCATATTCAACAAGGAATGACGGTTACCACTTCTTACTAAAAATTCTGATGCAATTATTAATCACTCTCGCTTGTCGTCATGCTTGGCGCCGTCCAGCTCAAAGTATCTTCTTCATCATCGGTGTGGGGTTGGGCGTTGCGATGATTGTCGCAATAGACCTCGCCACCGGTGCTGCCAACCGTGCTTTCTCTCTCAGCACAGAAGCTGTAGCAGGCAAAACCACTCACCAGATTGTTGGCGGTCCCAGTGGGTTAGATGAGAGTATTTATGTCGCGTTGCGGCAGCAGCTGGGCTATCGGCTTAGTGCACCAATTGTGGAAGGCTACGTTGTTGCGGAAGAACTGGATATGCAGCCAATGCGTCTATTGGGCGTGGATAGTTTTGCTGAATCACCCTTTCGGAATTACCTAAATGATAATAACACTGGCTTTGCGGATAACAATGGATTCACCGCGTTTATTGTTCAACCGAATACCGTCTTGCTCAGTGCAGCTCTTGCCAATCAATACAATCTCAACGTGGGTGATTTCATCCACATACAGGTGGGGGGGCGTCGTCAAACTTTGCAGATTGTGTCTGTGCTGAAGTCAGACAGGAAAAATGAACAGCGCGGACTTGATGGGCTATTGATTACTGACATTGGAACTGCCCAAGAGGTGCTGGGCAAAGTGGGGATTCTCGATCGAATTGATTTGATTATTTCAGAAGGCACACAGGGAGAGGAAACGCTCAAACGTATCATCGCTATCCTACCTCTCGGTGCGCGGGTTGAGCAGCCAACGGACTCGGCAGTGGAAGAGATGACGGCTGCGTTTCGATTGAACTTGACAGCCCTCAGCATGCTCGCGCTGTTAGTCGGAATGTTCCTCATTTATAACACGGTTGTCTTCAGCGTGGTGCAGCAGCGATCGGTTCTCGGCAGTCTGCGTGCGTTGGGAGTAACACGGGGTCAAATTTTCTCCATAATTCTGTCCGAGGCAGGATTGCTGGGGGTTATAGGCACAGCCCTCGGACTTGGCTTGGGGTATCTGCTAGGGCGCGGTGCGGTACAAATGGTTACGACCAACATCAATGATCTCTTTTTTGTTGTCACTGTGCGCCGGATCGACTTTCCACCCTTGACGTTGCTTAAAGGGGCTGTCATTGGCATTGTGGCAGCGTTAATCGCTGCCGCACTCCCTGCTTATGAAGCAACCAATGTGCGTCCCGCCTCTGCGCTCCGACGCAGCAACATTGAAGAACGGGTGCGCACCACGCTCAACTGGGTGAGTGGAGTTGGGGTAGGAGTCCTGCTGTTGGGCACCGCCCTTCTAATTCCTGAATGGCATCTGATCATTACGTTTGTTGGTATTTTCGCGATTATCATCGGTATTAGCCTGCTTACACCCATTCTGACTTTAGGGCTAATGCGCACTCTATCAGGATTGAGCAGCATTGCAGGAAAATCCTTTAGCCCTTTAATTCGGCTTGCGATTCGTGACATCACGCGCTCGTTGAGTCGCACTTCTGTCGCCATTGCTGCGTTGATGGTTGCAGTTAGCGTGATTGTCGGTGTTGGCTTAATGATCGGCAGTTTCCGCCTAACCGTTGAACGGTGGTTGACAGATTTGTTGCAGGCGGATATTTTCGTTTCGGCGCCAAGTTTAATCTCTGATCAAACAACCTTTCCGCTTGCACATAGTGTAGTAGAGAAGCTAGAGACATTCCCCGGTATTGCCCAGATTGCAACGAGCCGGTTGGTAGATGTCAGTGCCGGCGACTTGGGGGTTATCCAGCTTGTCGCTGTCAGTATGGATATCGCCGGTGAAAAGCGTTACTACAAGGCAGCCGTGGGGGACCCTGCTAAGACTTGGGAAGCATTAAAGACAGGCGGGCTCATTATCAACGAGCCGATGTCGAACAGATTTAAACTTGGGGTTGGCGATGAAGTGTCGCTGCTTACAGACCGGGGTGCGCAGCGATTTCCAATTGTGGCTGTCGCTTATGATTTTGATGTTCAGTCCGGCGCCCTTATCGACGACGCAGTTTATCGTACATATTGGGACGACGTTAGTCTGTCATCCGCTGCGCTCTTTGTGGAAACCGGCGTTGATGTGGATGCCAAGATCAACGAATTGCGGGCAGCGTTTGCCGGCGAGGCTGAGTTGGTGATTCGCTCTAGCCGTGGTCTTCGGGAACACTCGCTCGCTATTTTCGATCGTAGCTTTAGTATAACAGTTGCGCTACAAATGCTCGCTACGCTTGTGGCTTTCATCGGTATACTGAGTGCGTTGATGAGTCTGCAGCTGGAGCGCCGTCGAGAAATCGGAACGTTGCGAGCCGTTGGCATGACACGCCGTCAACTATGGCGGTTGACATTGGTAGAAACGGGTTTGATGGGAACGACTGCGGGAATCCTCGCCATGCCGACCGGCTTTGTTCTTGCTGTAATTCTCATCTATATCATCAACCTCCGCTCTTTCGGTTGGACGCTGCAGATGTACTTACAACCGGTTTATTTCCTGCAAGCTCTCATCGTTGCACTATTTGCAGCATTGTTAGCGGGAGTTTACCCCGCATGGCGCATAGGCAGAATGCAGCCGGCAGATGCGTTAAGGGAGGAGTAGTATATCAATCTATCTATGTACGATTCCAATATTATCAACGTTCTTCGTCCATCTGACTGGATCACAATTTTTTATCTCGCAATCACCGGTGTGCTCGCTTGCATCTTTCATAAAAACTTGCGATGGTGGGGTATTTATGCAGTGGTTCATGCGGGTGTTATATGCGGTTTGCTTTTGTTGGCTTTCAGCCCTGAAGATTCTTTGCCGTTACCGCTGCAAATGTTACGCGATTGGTATCCGATTGCGACAATTTTGATCTTCTACTTGGAGATACCGCCGCTAGCACAGATGGTGCTGCAAAGGTATCTTGATAACAAAATTATGGAATTTGAGGGACGATTATTCAACGGGCAGCCGAGCATGTATCTGAACGAGCGTTTTCCGTCGAGGTGGCTTTCGGAACTTTTACATCTGTGCTATTTCAGCTATTATCCCATTGTTGTTGCGCTTGCCGGGGTGCTTTACTTCCAAGGTAGGCATGAAGCATTTCACGAAGTAGCTTTTGCGGAGGTACTGACCTTCAATTTATGTCTCATCTGGTATATTTTGATGCCGGTCATGGGACCGTACTACAAGTTTGAAAAAATTAGGGGACATCTCGCGGACGGATTTTTTTTCAAACTGGTACACGCAATCCTTTCCGGTGCGGGATCTAAAGGCACGGCGTTTCCAAGTTCTCACTGTGCGATTGCTGCGATTGTAGTCCTCTACGCTGCTCGTTATCATCCGATTGCTTTTACAGTCCTGTGTCCATTTAGCGTGGGGTTGGTTGTTGCGACGGTCTACGGACGGATACATTACGCAGTTGACGCCATCGTCGGAACGGTTTTGGCAGTAGTGGTCTTTGGAGTTGCACCGCACCTCTATCGTTTGCTGTTGTAGCACTATGCGTGAAACGTAAAACGTGATAGATAGGGCTATTTAATCTGAGTCGGGATTCGGAGATCCCTCCTACAGGGGAACTAATGCCCCTACGTGATAGATGGGATTGTTTATATTTCAAGCGTAGCGGTAGTCATAGTACGCTCCTGAATGTAGTAACACTACAAAAAGTGCTTGCTTTCCAAACATAAGTTGGTGTATGCTATGAAACATTCACAGTCCAGATTTATATATCATTTCAATTTTTCGAGGTAGGAAAAAGCATGAGACTTATACAATTTTATCAACCGGGCCAAGGCAAGCGTGTCGGTGTTGTGACACGGAGCGATGTTGTTACCGATATTGCCAGCGACGGGAATCGTGGTTTACTCAGTCGATCCGTTGAGCCGGACGATATTGTGATTGATGTCACGAGCGATGAATCGCCGGGGGTATTAGAATTAATCGAACTCTCCTACAAGGAGGGGGTGAGCATGGGGATTCTGCTTGCCGATATCCAAGAGCTTGTGTCGGGCGCGACAAATCATGGTCCGCTACCGGGACAAACTGATGAAGACAAACTCAAATTTGCCACACTTGATGTGCCGCCAGACCCGGAGGTGCCTCACCTCCTATCTCCTCTTGATCCGCCAGAGGTGTGGGGTTGTGGTGTGACCTACAAACGCAGCGCGGATATGCGGGATGACGACAGCGATCAAGATATATATAGCCGGGTCTACAACGCAGATCGCCCTGAGATTTTCTTCAAAGCAACGCCCGCCCGGTGCGTCGGACCCAACGGCTTCATCGGTATCCGAAGCGACTCCATACTTACAGCCACCGAACCGGAGCTAGCATATGTCCTCGGTGAAGAGGGGGAAATTGTTGGTTACACTATCTGTAACGATGTGTCTGCATGGGACATTGAGCGGGACAATCCCCTTTACCTGCCGCAGTCGAAAGTTTTTTACGGCTGTTGTGCTCTCGGTCCGATGTTCGCGACCACCTCCGAAATTGATGACCCTTATAACCTAAATATCAAATGCACAGTTATCCGAAACGGGAAGGCAATCTATGAAGGCGGCGTGAACACCTCCCAAATTAATTGGAAGTTTGAGGAACTCACCGAATTCCTTTGCCGAGATAACCCTGTCCCGGTCGGAACGGTTGTCTCGACCGGCACGGGCATCATCGTACCGAATGATTTGCCGTTGGCGCCCGGTGATATTGTGGAGATCGAGGCTGATGGGATTGGCAAGCTCTCCAACCCTGTTAAACAACTTTAGAGATTCGCAATAGGTCGTTATACGCTTATTTAACGTTGAGGGGAATAACTTGCATATCATGTGGGGACTGAATAGCGCGAGCGTCGGCCTGATCTATCTCGGACTTCTGTTCAATGAATGCAAACGCGACGATTGGAGGTGGTGTTATGAAAAGAGAGAAAGCTGAAGCAAATCCAAATCTTATGGAAAAGAATGGTATCGTCGAACTTGCAAACACCTTTGAATTTATTAGTCCAGAAGCGATCCGAATCAAAGGGACACGGGTCGGCATCGAAATTGTAATTGAAAAATTTCTTGGTGGCGCAAGCCCGGAGGAGATTCGACAACACCATCCGCATCTGACCTTAAAGCAGATCTATGCAACGATTACCTACTACTTGTTCAACAGAGAAAGGATTGATCCCTATATCAAAGCTGGACGTAAACGGGTTGAAGCCGCTTACGAGGAACAACGAAGAAGTCCCTCGTCAGGTGTGAAACGACTCATGAAAATAAAAGAACAACGTGAAGCCTCACGGTCACAATGAGCAGAACCCAAATTCGGTTCCTTATTGATGAGGACACTTCGCCCGTCATTCGAGACGGGCTCCAGCATCGCCAGCCGGAAGTTGAAGTTCGCGTTATTGGTGGCGAAGGTGCACCGTCAATCGGCGCAAAGGATGAGGAAATTCTTGAATTTCTTAATCGTGAGACATACATACTTGTCTCATCGAACCGAAGCACAATGCCAGTCCATTTACAAGCATACCTGCAAAAAGGTGGATATATTCCCGGTATCTTACTTTTGCGTCCTAGCACCTCTTATCGGCAGATTATCGATACACTTGAGCTAATCTGGTTCGCAAGCACACCAGAAGACCTTCAAGATCGGTTGACATATATTCCGTTTTGATAGTAGGGATTGGTGGTAGTGCAATTTGAGGTACAGCAGGGATTTGCTAGGTTAACTTTCGACTGACATGCGCTCATCCCAATAAGTATTATTTACTAACGCAGAGTAACCGACAGGAGGAGGACTGATCATGTATGTAGAAGAACTTGTGGTTGTTTCTATGGTTGTTGCCATAATGATGTTTTGCCTACACTTCACGGATCCGCCGAAAAAAAAGGGAACTGAAAGCGAAAGGAGTTTGCTATGAAACGCCGATGTATCGCCTTGATCCTCACATTCCTAATCCTGCTCCTCGCAGGCTCACTGACCCAATCAAGTCCTGCGCGCTCCATTACAGATCTAACTGAACTGATAAAACAGACTCCACTAGATGCTAGCACCTATTTCCGGCGCGGCGTGGCTTACGTTCAAAAAAGTGATTATGACAACGCCATCAAAGAATTTACTAAAGCCATAATCCTGAAATCCGACTACACCGATGCCTACTATTTTCGTGGGACAGTTTACCATTCGAGAGGTGCGAAAGGTGATGCGGATCGCGCTATTTCAGACCTAACCAAAGTGATAAAACTTGATCCCAACCATGCGATCGCCTATCCCTTGCGTGGGACAGCTTACCATGCAAAAGGTGATTATAACAACGCCATTGCTGATTTGACAGAAGCGATACTGTTGAATCCTAATCATGCCAGCAACTATTTATGGCGTGGGCAAGCTTACAGGGAGAAAGGCGATCTTGACAATGCCATCGTAGACTTTACCAAAGCCATAGCACTAGAGCCTGATTTCACCGAAGCCTATCGCAAGCGCGGGCAGGGTTACACAGAGAAACGCGATTATAAGAGAGCCGTTGTTGACTTTACTAAATTGGTAGAGTTAAAGCCCGATGATGCCGATGCCTACGCCTTGCGAGGGCGAGCTTACTTGCAAAAAGGCAGTTTCTACCGCGCCGTTTTCGATTTTACCGATGCAATAGCACTGAAACCTGATTATGCCGATGCCTATGCTTGGCGGGGAAGGGCTTACCAAGTAAGGAATGGTAAGGGCGATGAGGACAGTGCCATTACCGACTTTAACAAGGCGATAGAACTGAATCCGAACCATGCTGAAGCCTATATCGGGCGAGGCCGGTCTTACTTATTCATGGGCGATTATGATAAAGCCATTGATGACTTGACCCAAGCAATAAAACTGCGTCCGAGTCATGCCGATGCCTATATCAGGCGCGGAGATATCTACTTGCAAAAACGCGATTTAGACAACGCCGTTTCTGACTACACCCAAGTAATACGACTGAAATCCGATGATATCAGCATCTATCAGGCTTATCTCTTTCGCGGGATGGCTTACACTCTCAAAGGCAACACGAAACGCGCCAAAGCAGACCGTGCCAAAGCAGAAGCACTTGAAAACGTGCGCGAAAATGCGCGAAAAAATAAAGACTGAAAATGCTACCCCCCCGCAATATTGATGACACTATTATGCTGTGCAAGCAAGCTGAACCATATGACAATTACCCGCCCGAATACAATCATTGCTGCACACCATGAGGATTTTAACCAGTATCCGATAAGGAATAGGAGATAAACCGATGTCAGCGTCCAACCTTGATGTGTTTATAGGCATCCCCAAAGAGGAAATTGATACCCCAGCCCTGCTGATCGATGTGGATATCATGGAAGCCAATATCCAGAAGATGGCAGACTATTTCAAAACAGTCAATGCAGACCTCCGTCCGCATGTCAAAACGCATAAGACCCCGATTATTGCTCACAAACAGATGGAGGCGGGTGCGATTGGTATGACCTGTGCCAAGCTCGGTGAGGCAGAAGCGATGATCCATGCGGGCATTCGCGACGTGCTCATCGCCAATCAGATTGTCGGGAAGCAGAAGATCGCACGTCTGATTAACCTCGCTAAACACTCGGAGATTATGGTCGCCGTTGATGATCCAGATAATGTCGATCAGCTCTCTGCGGCTGCGGAGGCAAAGGGTGCCACGCTGCGCGTCCTTATCGAAGTCAACTCCGGCATGAATCGCTGTGGGACGGAACCGGGGCAGCCCACACTGGATCTCGCGCGTCATATTCTGAAATCGAAGGGGCTCAAGTTTGAAGGGATAATGGGTTACGAGGGGCATACCGTCACCACTCGGACTTTTGCCGAACGCAAAAGTTTAACGGGCGAATCCGTTGAGATGCTGATTGGTGCCAAATACTTTCTCGAACAGAACGACGTCCCCGTCAAGATTGTGAGCGGCGGTGGCACAGGCACCTATGCAATCACCGGTGCTTACCCAGAGATGACAGAGATCCAGGCGGGGTCTTATGTTTTTATCGATTCAAGTTATCGGAAGGTTGAAGGCATCGGTGCTGCGTTTGGGTGTGCCCTCACCATGTTGACAACGGTCGTGAGTCGCCCGAATCCGACACGACTCATCGTTGATGCAGGGGCAAAGGTGTTGACCAGTGAGTCTGGTGCACCGCAACCGGTAGGGATCGAAGGCTTAGAAATGCGAGGACTGTCGGAGGAGCACGGGAATATGACAGCGGATCCAAGCGTTGCACTCAAGCCCGGCGATAAGATCGAACTCTTGCCGACGCACTGCTGCACAACGGTGAATCTCCATGATCGGTACTATGCGGTTCGCAACGGGATTGTAGAGGACGTTTGGGAGATCGCTGCAAGAGGAAAATCACAATAGCTTGATTCGATAGTGTACATCAGGTCTTTGGAACATCTGATGGCACTGTCTCCGGTTTGAATATATCCGACGTTATCCCAAGCACGCGGCGACGCGGCAATAGCCGAGGCAAATTTGCTAGCAGATAATTGACACCCCTCCCCGGAATCACATAGTTGCGTCCCTTCAAAAAGGCTTTCAAGCCTTCCTCAACCACTGTTTCGGGGGTTTCCGCTCTGGCCATCCTTGTTACCTCAGCGTTGGCAACGTCAGCGAAATTGGTAGAGGTGTTACCGGGACAGAGCGCGAGTACCGTCAAGCCACGTTCGTGATACTCCCCCCAGAGTGATTCTGAGAAGCCGAGGACAAATGCTTTCGTGGCACTGTAGGTGGCGAGGTAGGGGATTGGCTGGAACGCCGCTGTTGACGCAACGTTGATAACCCCCCCGTCCCCTTTCTTCAACATCGCGGGCAGGAAGAGATGCGTTAAACCTACCAATGCGCTGATGTTGAGATTCAGCATATCTTGATAGCTCTGATAGTCGTACTCTAGGAAGGGTCCACACTTTCCGAAACCGGCGTTATTGATCAGTACGTCAACCGAGAGCGATTCCGCTTGAACCTGTGCCCACAATCGCTGAGGCGTATCCGGAAGGCTGAGATCCCCAGAGAACACATCGACTTGGATTGGGTGCTTTTCCGTTAATTCCTCGGCGATTTGACGAAGTTTATCCTCTGAGCGCGCCGTCAATATTAAATTAGCCTCTCGATTTGCAAGGTTACGGGCAAACGCTTCGCCGATGCCGGACGAGGCACCAGTCACCAAGACAGGTACTCCCTTGAAAGATTTCATCTTTATCTTCTCAAAATAATCATTGTTGTTGAGCGAGTGATGTTGCGCGAAGCGTCGAGCTGCTCAAGACTTCTGGGTTGACCACCGATTCAGGCATCTGTCCTGTTAATACCCTTGCGACCTCTGCCGCTGCTGTCACTTCGAGGTCATAGATTGATTCCTCGGAGGTAAACGCGGCGTGTGGTGTCAGGATTGCGTTCTCCAACGCAAGTAGTGGTTCATCAGACTGCGGTGGTTCCTCTGCCAACACATCTAACCCTGCTCCCGCGATTTCTCCCGTCGTAAGCGCATCATAGAGCGCACTAGTGTCGATAATCCCTCCCCGTGAGGTATTGAGGACATAGCCTGTCGGCTTCATCCGACGGAACGCTTCGGCATTCAGCAGATCCTCTGTTTCAGGGGTCAGCGGTGCATGGATGGTGATATAATCAGACTCCGCTAGTAGTTCAGGGAAATCGACCGACGTCACCCCATATTCCTCCGCAATTTGCTCAGTGGCTCGCGGTGAATAAATCAAGACCTCCAGCCCGAACGCTTTCGCTTTTGGCACAATTGCTTTTCCGATTCTACCAAATCCAATGATGCCTAGCTTTTGTCCACGAATTCGACGCATGGGAGGCCCCACGTCTCGCGTCCAACTTCCACTTTTAACCGTTTGATCGAGCAAACTAATTTTCCGCGCACATGATAGCAGCAGTGCCATCGTGTGATCAGAGACCTCATCAATGCAGTAGGCAGGAACATTCGTCACAACCATTCCGAGAGCGGTTGCCGTCTCCACATCAATGTTATCCAACCCGATTCCACACCGACCAATAACCTTGCATTGTTGGGCAGCCTCGACGACCGCTGTGGTCACATGAAGCCAACAGGTAAGGATACCGTCAACCTGTGATGCCAGATCGATAAATTCCGCCTCTGTCCCACTCTCTGCAACGATTAGTTCCGCACCTATCTCTTCTAAAACCTGTCGCTCCGGTTCGACGGAGGGCCACGCATAGTCTGTCATCATAACTTTATATTTATAAGACATAACGGCGAATCCTTTCTTGAATATAATTCCTCTCTTTGTTTGAAATAAGTCCCTTGCACTGCTATTTTATCCGAGTTGCAACCTATCGGAAATTGAGGATATGTTTTTTTGTGTTACGCTTCGCGCTCTATTTACTAGCTCCGCTCGGCTCCGATTCCACCGAGAGTTCAAAGTAACCCCGATAAGATCGGGATCCAAAGCGACTTGGATAGACATATCCAAGCCATCTGTGTGCAGTGGATTTGTCAATCCACTGCGAGCGGTGATTTTCTCACTTTGGCTTTCATTCACTCAAGCTGCGACCTATCCCTATAGGTGACAACTTGAATTAAATTATACCATAACACAAATGCGATCAGAAAACAATCATGTGGATAGATATTTCTATTCTCTTGAAAAGGTTCTGGTTTTGTGGTATTATGCTGAAAATTGCCAATATCAATTAATACTTACCTCGGAGGTTTATCATGGGAAATTCAGTAGTTCTACCTGACGATTTCGGAGATTATCTCACCGTCGAAAATGCGCCACAGCGATTTCAAGAGGCATCAGAAGTCGCCCAAAAAGTCACCGCTGCAGGGGTTCAATTATATCCCAATCTGGATCACGCCGCAATCTTTTGTGACCCACCGTATATTGTTGCGGGACCATTAAAACAGCTCGGCTATATCTCCGGTTGGGATGCCCGTTGTTATCCCTCACCGGTAGATGAGTGCGACTATATCAATGTTTCGGCAAGGTTGCCAGAGGACAGTATAGAACGAGGCAACGGTTGGTTCGATTATGTCGCAGTTGTCCATCCTGTTGACAATCAGGCGTTGGATCACATGCTGAGTCAGGGTTACGGCAATCCGTTCATCCACCATTTGACATGGGGGATTGTTCCACCGGAACGTGCCGATGCGAGCGACTTTGATTACGCGGGTCAGGTTGTGCGTTTTATGGTCGGCACCCGACCGGTGATTGCAGATGCCATAGGTAACGAGCCCGGAACACTGATCATTGCATTGCCGCAGGAGGTGATAGATCGCCCCGATTTTGCTGACGTACTCCCAACATGGGTTGATGGATTAGAAACGGATCAGTATCAAGTTGAATCAATGCAGGGCGGCGGATTTCTAATTCAGTTTTTCGTACTGACAGGTGGAAGAATTGAAGTCGCATTGCGATCTGGGACCACGCAGACATTTAATCCCAAGAGCGTTCACAAGATCTCCAAAGACGAAATCAGCGCGATTCAGGATGATGAATAAAGGAACGGTTATATGAGCAAACCAATTCGAGTAACAGTATGGAATGAATATCGCCACGAAAAGACCAATGAGCAAATCGCACAGATCTATCCCGATGGCATGCACAACGCGATTGGAAATTACCTTAAGGAACAACCGGGGTTTGAGGTGCGCACCGCGACATTGGATGAGCCGGAACACGGTTTGACAGAGGCGGTTCTCTCCGATACGGATGTCCTAGTCTGGTGGGGACACGGGGCGCACGGAGAGGTTACGGATGAAGTTGTTGATAGAATGCACGCCCGTATTCTTGATGGCATGGGTTTAATCTGCTTGCACTCGTCGCACTACTCCAGGATCTTCACCAAGCTGATGGGTACATCGTGCAGCCTCAAATGGCGTGAATCAGGTGAGAAGGAACGGCTCTGGGTCATAGAGCATGGTCACCCGATTGTCGAAGGAATTGGCGAGTATTTTGAGATTGAACACGCCGAAATGTACGGTGAGCCTTTCGATATCCCTGAGCCGGACACGCTGATTTTCATCAGTTGGTTTCCCGGCGGTGAGGTCTTCCGTAGCGGCTGTTGCTATCTCCGTGGCAAGGGTAAGATATTTTATTTTCGCCCCGGACATGAAACCTATCCAATCTACCACAATCCGGACGTGTTACGTGTTATCGCTAATGCGGCGGGCTGGGCTGCGCCTGTTGATGGGCCACAACCTGTTTTTGGACATTCACAACCAATAGAAAGTCTGTAGCGGGTTACGATGGATGTGCGGTATCAATGGTTGCCCCCTCCGGTAAGATCTGCACATCATAAATCTCCTCGCAACCTGTCTCATACTTTAGGTGTTCTACGATCCGACCCTCGGATAGGGACACTACCACAATGCCACTGAACACCGCCTGCTCGGAGATTGGCAGTGCTGCGAAGGTCGAACTTGTTTTTCGCAGCTTTGACAATCCCACGAACAGATAGTCACCACAACGTGCCATTCCACGCACGAAGCCGGGCAATTGCGTAACCACTTCGTATCTGCCCGCTTCGGGCTCGGCACACACTAACTCTCCGGTCCCCGAGAGCAGCAGATAAAGCTTCCCATCATACATCCGTGGGGAGTGCGGCATCGGTAACCCCTCCAACACAATCTCGCCGCTGGGGACATTCATCAAAATCCCGCCCGATACTTTGTTCTCGCGCCAACCCTCAAAGGTGTCCACCTTCCCAAATGCTGTCACATACTCAGGTTGACCGTCCACCATCGCCATGCTGTTCAAGTGGCAGCGATCTTCTGGCGCGATGTCGCTGACGAATGGGGGACGCCATTGTGACTCAAAACTGGAGCTATCATCTGCCAAAGCCATGGATGAAAGGAGAGTATTGATTGCCCACAGTCCTTCCTTTCCCCAAGCGAGGTCATGGGTGTCAATCTCTCCGCTAAAGTAGGTTTTTTCCTGCACATACGTGCCTTCTGCCGCTCCAATCAAGGTTCCGGAATCGACATGCCGGGACTCAGTGGATTCTTCCGCTGAAGCATTGGTAAGCACCACTACCTCATCTCGCGTAGCCACTGCGATTCGCTGATCAGAAACCGCCAATCCCATCGGTCTAGGGAAGTCCAAAGCGTGCTGCTCAATCTTTTCTGGACTTGTGGCACGGATAAAGATAACTTTACCCGCTTGGTAGGTGCTAAACACCAGAGTGCACCCCAATTGCCAGAGCAGTTTGGGTAGGGTTGGCGAATGGGTGTAATGGAATGAGGGTAACAAGGCGTTCATGGGTTTTCTCTTTTAATCAATTGGCGGACTTTCAATGAGGACAGGGGTTTGGGCAGGCGTTAGCGAAATGTTGTTTTTCGCTTCATGAAAATTGACACTTTGGAGAGTTATCTTCGACAATTGGTAAATCTTCAACGGTTCGCCCTCTTTCACCTCTAGGAACGCTTCTACATTGATCGCTTCGCTTGCCGTGGATTCTAACCCACTGTGCAGTAACAGCGTATAGGTCGAGGTATCGGTCGAAAGCTGTAAAACTTTCAAATCGTTTATCTGCTTCAGACGAAGTGGGTGCTTTGGAACCTTCAGCGACCGGCTATATATAATCGTGTTGAGGGATTGCAGAGTGCAATTTGCGGAGCGTGGATTGCAAAGAGTATCTAGCAGCCCGTGTGTCACATCCATCGTACGGTCAAGATCGCTGAAGGGTTCAAAATAGATGCGGCTTCCCGGCATCGTTGCCATCGAAAACAGCACCTCCGCCGCCAAGTTTGCGTTGGTCTGGTCATTCGTCGCCGAGAATTCAAGGCTAAAATCTATGTTGGAAATATGGCTGAGGGGCATTATTTTCGCGATTTCCTGAATCTGATTACACAGCGGTTGATCGTTATTTAACTTGCAAATGACCCTATCAATTACCACGCCCTTTCCTGCCAAATATTGGTTAATCATTGGAATTTCTTGAGGTGTACATCCGAGACGAAAGCGGGGAAACTGTTTCCCTGAAGTTGCCTCTCTGCACACAATTGGTGATAATGTAACGGATACATCAAACCGTTTTTGAATGACTTCGATGACTTCGATACATTTTTCCGACGGGTAAAGCGTCCCAGCTATCTGGATTTCCAGACCATCAATCCTTGGGTGAACTTGGGACATTGCCTCCAAGATATCCAATTCTTCGGAGAAAATGACAACGGCATTGAACTGTACTCCCTCTTGACGCAAAATTTCCAAACGCCTCCGCTGAAAGGTGTCTAGAAAATCTGTAAGCGGCGCACGGACATATCCAACCCCCATCTCCATGCAGGCAAGCAGGGGATAGTCATTTCTCACCTTCTCCCGTATCGCAGCGGGCCAAGCGCGTGGAATTTCGGCGACCGTCCCCAATGGCTGACTCAGTGTGATACCGAGTGGAGAGTGAGGCAGGGTACCGCTCACCCGTGTGATGAGCCGTTCTTCTGTATTTGGAGAAAGCTTTTCAACCCCAGATGTCCGAATAAAATGAATATCCGTTTTGTCCGCTCTCACCCGCATTAGATAAAATCCAAATTTAGGGACGTCATCGCGACCTCGCTGGGGCGGCGGGGGACCGGCAAACAGACAGGAAAATCCGGGTCGGGTAAAAACAGGGGAGGCCAAAACCGCGTATCGCGTTTCTGCCAAGTGATCAAAGAAGGCGAAGTGAACATGCCCGGCGAAGAGCTGCTCGACCTTATAAACCCGTACCAGATCGAGCAGCCAAGTCCTTGCGGGATTTGCCAGATTGTCGTAATGCCCCATCGAAGGTTCGGTTTCATCGAACAGATAGGGTGGCATGTGCAGAAGGACGAAAAGGCGTTTCTTTGCATGTTCAGCCAAGTCTTTTTCCACCCATGCCTCTTGTTCAGCGGCATCGGGGAGAGTGCTATTCATGATTTGCGAATTGAGCACCACAAAATGGCAATCCCCCTGATCGAAGCTATACCAAGACTTCCCGAACCTCCGATGATACCAATCCAACACCTCCCGACTGACGTGGGAAGCGGGCGCAGTGGGATCGGGCTTATCGCCGATGTCATGATTTCCCGCAACATAGTAAGGCTCAATGCCGCACGCTCGCATCTGTTCAAGCGATTCGCCCATGGATTTGTAGAATTGCTCTACATTGTCGGGATATTCCTGAACCATATCCCCGTTGTGCACAACGAATTTAGACGCGAGTGCTGCCGCCATGCGCAAGGCTACCTCTCGCCGAGCGGATTGCTTTCGACGGTTATCAAATTCGAGAGACGCCCCGCCCGGATCGAGCATGTAGTGGGAATCGGAAATGATAATAAATTCAAAAAGTGCCTTTGGCAAAAAGGATTTGTTAAACATTGCTTACGACCAAGATTCACAGGATTGAGGAAGTGCCTTGGCGTTGTTCAAAAACGCCGTACCACTTCCAGTCCCCAAAACCGGGGTTCATTGACATAGCTGGTTAGGTTGTTGAAATCAATGCCGCCCGTCGGGGACGTGTCGTTGAGGATATTGCGCCCTATAAGTGCCACCTCTGTGTTGGCATATGGCAATAGACATGCAAGCCGGAGTCCGCCCTCCAAGAGCCAGTCATCGGCATATTCGACAGAATCGTAGAGAAAGAACCGCACGCGGCTGCGATAAGCCCAATCTGTAGAGGCGATAATGCGCACACCTGCCGGAAAATCAAGCGCGTAACGCAGCGTTACATCTGCAATCCAACCCGGTGCTTGCGGTAAACCGTTACCGTTGATGGAAAAGGTTCCTTCAGCAGAACCGGGCGGATCCAACACTGTGCATGGTGCGCCGCAGCCCTGTATAGCCAAGTCTGGATCGTCAATGCGTGTTTGGTTGTAACTGAGTCCCGCTGTAACCTCCAGTGCTGTGATCGGTGCGAGGATTAACTCTGCTTCAACACCTCGCCCAATGGTGCTCTCAGCGTTCACCAACCGATTGAAATTGGCCTCTCCACCCACCGCAGTGAGCTGCTGATCCTGCATAAAGTAATGGAATGCAGCCATATTCAGGTGCAACCGTTGTTCCCACAAGCGCAACTTTGTGCCGCCTTCAAAAGAAAGAATGGTTTCGGTATCCGCCACCGTGACCTCATCGCCAAACAGTAAGCGTCCCTGAATGCTAGGGGCGCGAAATCCACGCGCTGTGCGTAAATAGGTCTGTACGCTAGGCGTCACCCGATAGCGCAGGCTCAGATCTCCGCTCCACACCGTGGCTTCAGGCGTCTTGTGGATGGGACCGAGCGGGCCTGCCTCCGTGACAGCGGGGGCTTCGACTCGCCATGCTGTATAATCCTTTGTATCATTAGACAATCGTAAGCCAACTCCTAATTCCAGATCCTCGACTAATCGGAAGGTCAACGCCGCAAATACCGCCCGTGCAATGGCTAGTTGCTCTTGACGTACCTTCCCATCTTGAACACCTTCAGACTTGGAATAAAGCCATATTAAGGTATTGTAGTTGAAATCCTCCATCTCCACGAATTCGCGGAAATAGTACAAGCCGAACTGATAGGCGAAACGGTAGCGTTCTGTACTCATCAGGCGGACTTCTTGACTGAATTGGCGCAGCGTGGGAATGCCGGATGCGGTTTCAGAGGGAAAGGGAATCTCACCGGGACCACTTGATCTAGTGAAGACCGCACCATATCCGCCGTCGATGTCTCCGCGCGAAAAGGTGGTGAGTCGTTCCAACCCTGTCAGCGAAACCAGTTGGAAGTCCCCAATATCGTAGCGGACCTCAGCAGCCAAACCCTGTGTATTCAGGGTTTGCTCATTGCGTCCGTCGTGTGAAATGCGATCGCGAGCAAAATCCTCCACCAGATCTCCTTGTCCCTTAGAGAGGGTATTGGCGCGAAAAAGCCGCGCGGTGCCATCAAGGTCGCGGGCGTGGAGCTTGATCCATGCTTCCAGTCCCGGAGTGGGTGTCCACAAAAACTGTAAGCGTCCTGCCACGTCTTGATGCCCTCCCACGGCATTATCTTCGTTTGTGTGCGTGTTATCTATCCAGTCGCCTCGCCGCTGGCCAAGCAGCGACAGTCTCGCGGAAAGCACGGCCGGGATAATCGGTCCAGATAACGCACCCTCAAAATTACTGCTATTGAACCGACCGTAATTCAACCGACCATATCCCTCTAAGGTCTGCGTGGGGCGCGCCGATTCAAACTTGACAATTCCTGCGGGGGTATTGCGTCCAAACAGTGTGCCTTGTGGACCCCGCAGCACCTCAATCCGATCTAGATCAAAGGCAGGGAACCCTTTCAGTAAAGCATTTTCCAGCACAATCCCATCGTAGAGGACGGAAACCGGCTGCGAAGCGTTGAGATCAAAGTCGGTGTTTCCCAGACCGCGGATATAAAAGCGCGGAAAGACACGCCCAAACGAGGATTCCATCTGCAAGCTGGGCGTACGATTCGACAAAAAGCGGACATCCATGCCAGATGAGCGCAAGGCGTCGGATTTTTCGCGCTGGAGCGTCGAAATGGAGAGAGGCACGTCAAAAGATCGCTGCTCGCGCTTTTGGGCAGTAACCATGACCTCTTCCAGCATAATAATATCTTCGTCTTCCTCATCGGCAACGACTGTGATGGATATAGGAAGCATCGCCGAGAAAGCCAGAGCACATAACTGCACCCCAAAACGCATATTTTTCCTCCTACACAGAACGCGGAAATTGGCTCTACATCTGCCAGCCTTGACGCCATTCGGACTCATGTCCAATCCCTTCTCGCGCTACGACGACATCAAGCAGATACGGTCGATTTTCTTTGAGGATACAATCAATTCCCCGCTTCAGTGCTGCTTCTAGTTCTGACGGGTCAGTGACACGTTCGCCATTTACACCCTGAGACCGAGCAAGCCCAGCGTAATCAATCGACGGTCCCCCAAGGAAGAGTCCGGGGTATTTGCCCTCCTGTACCATTTGACTGTCTGGCATTTCCCGCGCCCAGTTTATACGCACTACCTGATAGCTTTCGTTGTTGGAAACAATTGTCAATACAGGGGTCTTATAACGAGCCATAGACCAGAACCCTGCTGCGCTATAGGTAAGCGAGCCGTCGCCGATGCTAAGAACGACGGGTCTTTCGTCTCCAATCCCAATCTTCGCACCAACTGCACCACCGACTGCCCAACCAAGTGAGCCACCGCCACCGCCGAATCGCCACATCTGCTGATACCCAAACGGCAGCAATGTTGTTCGGGCGGTCGGATTTTCGCCAATGATTATCGAGTCTTTTGGCAGGAGTGTCGCCATCTGTGCCTCCAACAGACTGGGATGAATCACTTCATCCTCCGCGTGCTCCCGTACCACCGCTTCCTCACGCTCAAGCAGGCGTTTTGCGTAGGTTGAGACCTTGGCGCGTTGGTTTCGCCACAACTCGATGGTATCAGCCCCGTACAGCTTAGATATCGTCTCACAAAGGGCGGGTAACGTATCCTTCAGGTTGCACTGGGCAGCCAGATCGAGCGGATAGTGTCGCCCCATTAACGTTGGGTTGGGACCAATCTGCATCACACTCGGTTCCTCCGCAGCCCCATGAAGTCCTCGACAGCCGACCATAAACAGGAGATCGGGTTGCAGACCTGTTACCTCAGAAAATTCCTTTTCCACTGGATAGCCGCCACAGGACAGTGGATGATGCGTCGGGAAGTTGGCACTGGTCTGCCGGCTACTGAAAACCGGTGCGCCAAGCAATTCTGCCAATTGGACTGCTTCGTCTTGTGCGTTTTGGTTCCAAACATCATCGCCGAACATCAATGCGGGACAACTACAGTCGCCGAGTTTTTGGGCAATCGCTTCTATTGTTTGGGGTCGTGCCGCTCCCGGACCTTCAATCTGATATCCTGCTCCTTCTCCGATCTCTGCCTCAAGTCCGTCACGATTGAGCAGATCCGCGCTCATTGAGATAAAAACGGGACCCGTGGGTGGATTGGTCGCCTCCCGCATCGCCCTCGCTGTCGCCAACGTAAGTGCCTCCGGCTGGTAGCTAACTTGATAAGCACAACGCGCCTCTTTGGTCATGCCGCGCATCAGTTCTGCCTGACTCAGTCCGGGAAAGGGGGTTAAGCTTCGGAAATCTTGCACCTCCTTCGTCCAATCTCCAGCGATGACAACCACAGCCGAACCTGCCATCTGGGCGTTGTAGAGTTGCCCCGCCATCTGAAGCGAACCGCCGGTCACGTGAGCGATAGCAACTCCCACCTTGCCGCTGGTGCGGTAGTATCCATCTGCCATGGCGGAGACTAGCCCCTCATGTTTCGCCATAGCAATCCTCAAATCTCCGTCCTCCGCAACAGCTGCAAATAGCCCTGTTTCTGCCGAGCCGGGGTTGGTAAAGAGATATTCGACCCCACATTCCTTGAGCATCTTGACCAAAATCATTCCGCCTGTACCGCTAATTTTTTGTCGCATTGAATCCTCCGGTGTGTCTGAAAAATAGGTTTATGATTCGGCTTGAGTTTCGGCTATCATACCAAAGTCCGTCCGATTCTGCAACGAAAAAGTCGCACTTTTCATTGGAGTCTTTTAGGTAGGAATTACGCACTTCAGATTGTAGGGAACGCAGATCTGCGTTCCTACGAAACAGAACCGGTCCCTAAGAACTTACTGTAGTTGCCCGATTCATCGGGTATTGAGAGTTGTCCTGTGTGGCGATGAATCGCCGAACTACAGGTTGAAGATTCCTCCGATCCGATCGGAGTCCTCGCTTCGCGGGATCGGAACGGAGGCTTTGAGCGTTCAACTGCGTCAGCCCTATTAGGTATAAAAAAGGTCAAGCAAATTTTAATCCCTTTTCGCTACAGCAATCGGTTATAATGGGAGGGGATAATTACCCAATTCCTCAAATTTTTAGATTGAGGAACTACTCAATTTGGTGAGGAGCACGTCAGACATGAAACTAATTCTCAGTAGAAAGGGATTTGATTCGCAATCGGGTGGTTGTCCCAGTCCCATTTTCCCTGATGGTACGCTGTATTCCCTACCAATACCCGGCTGCTACTCAAAGATTAAATACCGCGATATTAGACATGGGGACACGAATATTGGGAAGGTGGTCAAAGATCTCACCCGCAGGCGCAAGCCTAAAAATCGCATTGGTTCCAAGTCCCGCGCCCACTTAGATCCGGATATCAACCGTTCAGCTTATTCACCACGGAAGAGGGGTTGGTGCCCTCTGTTTGGTCAATCAGGCGGAGCCCAAGGTCATCTACGCAACCAACGTGTGCAAGCCAATGATCTGTTCCTATTTTTCGGTCTCTTCCAGAAGATTGAGAAAGCTTCCGGCAGGTGGTGCTTTGTCAAAGACGCGCCTAGGCAACATATCCTGTGGGGCTGGCTTCAGATTGGGGAAATTCACAAGGTCGATGACCTAGCGAAGTACGAACTCCCATGGGCACGCTACCATCCACACCGGCACCCCTCACGGGGTAAAAACCCGACTAATACGCTGTATATTGCGTCTGAAGCGTTGAACTTGGGTGGTGGACCAATAACACCGGGCGCAGGGCGTTTTCCAGAATTTCACGAACGGTTGATTCTGACAAACCCGAATGGATCAGGGTTAACGGATTGGCGATTGCCTCGATGTTTCTATCCTGATAAAGGCAAGACACCGCTGAGCTCTCATGGCAATTGTAATTGGAACCACGATAATGAATACTCCTATGTGCAGCGCAAGGGACCAGGACAGGAATTTGTCTTGGATCTCGGTCAATATCCTGACGTAACGGATTGGCTTGTACAATCCATCTTTACTCATGGCCACTAAACTTACAAAATATGAATTGGTACTACACGGTTAAAACCTGAACGAGGAGGAACATGAGAAACAGCAAAACCCTGAAGAAGATCCACCAAAATCAATGCGCACGAGTGTGTGGCTTGGGACACTACCTACCGTTTTTTGTGCGTTACGCCGCACATTTCGGCTACGATGTCATCTGGCTGGACTTGGAGCACCGGGCGATGACCGATCGTGAGGTGCAGAGCCTGTTGGGACTATGCTACCACAACGATATCGACTGCATGGTACGACCTCCCACTCAAGAACGGACACGGCTCTATCGCTACTTTGAAGATGGCGCGACCGGTTTGATGATGCCGTTGATCTCAGACGCGGAGGAAGCGCAGCGCATTGTGAACGCTGTGAAATTTCCACCTGTGGGCAATCGTGGCATGGACGGTGCCGGTCTAGATGGCGATTTTGGGCTTGAGGTCTGGAGCCCAGACAGCACCTATACCGATGACGCCAATCGAGAGACTTTCATCACGGTTCAAATCGAGACACCGGAGGCTCTTGAGAATGTCGAAGAAATCGCGGCTGTGCCGGGAGTAGACGCGCTTTTCGTCGGTCCGGGAGATCTTGGGCTACGCCTGAGCCATAGTGAAGGTAAGACACAGACTAGCCTTGATGAAGCCATCGCCCAAGTTGCCGATGTAGCTAGAAGGCACGGCATCGCTTGGGGTATACCCGCTGGTACACCTGAACTGATCAAGCAGTACCGCGCAATGGGAGCGCAGTTGCTGGCTTACGGTGGAGATTTCTCATTGACGGCTGTGTTGGAGCACAACATCCAAGATTTTGACGAAGCACTGGGGGAGTAATACCGATTGGCTCATGTCAAAAGAAAGTGCAATACGCAAAAAGAAACCGAGTTTTCAAGAAAAAACTCGATTTCTTGAAAGGAGGCAATCATGGCTATACCGACTATTCATGTGGGCTGCACCCATTTCGCCCTTGGGCGACTTCAGGCGTTAGTCAACTGCGAGGGGTTGTATCCTGTCGCCTGTGTGGATATCAACCTCGACGAAGCGCGAGAAGGGGTAGGGTCGTTGGAGAGCGATGTGCCCGAAGGACTTGGTGACCGGATCTATACAACAATCGCCGAAGCGCGGGCGAGACATCATGCGGAGGCGTGTCTCATCTACGCTTCGACGCCGGTACACGCCAAACTGGTCATCGAAAGCCTGAACCTTGGGATGCATACGTTGTGTGTCAAACCGATTGCGACAACGCCGGATGAGTTTCGGGAAATTATCAAGGTTCGCAAGGCACATCCCAATCTGATGCTGGTGCAGGGACAAAATAAACGCTGGAATCCCGCCGCTTCCAAGATGCGCGAGTGGCTGCGTGGATCGGATGGTATCGGCGAAATGCTTGGTGGGGAGTGTCGATTCTGGATTCGACAAAATCTCTGGCGAGCGGATAACTCACGCTACCCGGACGCTTACGTTGAAGGGATTTTCTTTCACGCTGCCACAGCACATCAACTCGATCAACTTGTTGCGGCGAAAGGGCTTCCGAAATATGTGACGGCGTGTGTCCATCTACGGGAAGACCATGACATTGCCCGGACCGGCGTTTGGGGGACGGCTGGCGGTCAGGCATTGCTGGAATACCCAAACAGCGCGCCTTTCTGTTATACCGGAACTAACGCTTCCCACGCAAGTCCATTCGGCTGGAGCGGTCACTGGACATTTCACGGGGAAAATGGGGATATTCGACGGGATGCGGGGCATCTCCAACTTTTCCGTAAGGGTGAATGTGTTGAAGATTGTCAGCTGCAAGATCTCCATCCCGGACTCGTTGAAGACGATCGTCTTCAGTTTGATGCCTTTGCAGATACCATCTCCACCGGCAAAGATCGGAACTGGTTACAGGAAACCACATTGGGGACGTGGATACTGATGGAGGCGTGTAACACGTCGGCACGTACGGGGACTCGTGTTGATGTCAAACGCTTATGTGCGGAACTGATGGACGTTTAACAGGAATTCTTGTCGTCCCCTGTTGTATATTGAAGCGACTCACGTCAGTGATACTGAGGCTAGGTAAACATTGGAACCGTGCTTATCGCCCGGTGCGTATTCGTGGGACGAATAGTACGCGATAAGCACTTGGTTGTCGCTGATGGGGAGAATACCGCCGTAGCCGGTGTCTCCCCCGCTGGGGAGGACCGTGTGCAGACGGATATCGCCATCTTCGTATAGGAAGACCCCGGTTCTGAGTTGGGTCTGATCGTGGTCGCTGAACTTATCGTTGAACCGATTCTCTGTGGAGCGGACACCTTCATTGGCGAAGCTTCTACCTGTGACGATAACACCCTCACCGACTCTGGCGATGGCTGAACCGTAACATCGGGATTCGCGGGAAAGGTAGCGTTCCCACTGATCATAAGGTGGTTCCGAGGTGGAGAGCAATGCACAGTGTCCCCGTGCTCGTGTGACCGCTAACAGGCGGCCATCGTCAAAGAAACAGAGGGATGTTTCACTGGGCGTAGGTGTACCAAAGTGGATACCAGTTGTATCGTAATACATCGGTTCGTTGGACCCATGGACGATCTCCGTGACCCACTCCCATCGTTCGCCGTCAGCCGAAGTGAGCAGATCGACCGAATTGTGGATACCAAGCGGCGCATGTCCGACCGTATCACATGCTACGTAATAGCGACCATCAAATTCGATGGGATGCCAAAAGTCGTGATCTCTCAGAAAGCATCTTTTCGGTGGTGCCCAAGTCGTTCCGTCCATCGTCCACGTCACCACCTGCTGAGAAGGGAAACCGAAGTCAGAATCCCCTGTGCTTTCCTTCACCCCATACAACAGTAGTTTGTCACCAACAGGCAGTAGGTTCGGGTCTATTGTCTTTCTTCCGATGGCAATCTGGGAGGTCCAATTCACCAAGTCGGTGGATGCACATACCCTGATTTGGGAGTCTTCGGTTCCGTGACCTGTTCCATCAACGAAACAGATGTAGTAGCCCCCTTTCCACTGCACCATATTTCCGACATGCCATCCCCTACCGTTATTATAAACCGTTCTCACCCAATTCACGTCTATTCTCATAATTAAGTTCTTTCTTTAATTCGGGTGTGCTGACATTTCGTTGTGTGAATTCGGGAAACGCTGCACTCATCGCGCTACCTACCAAGAAGCCGGCGGTTATCCTAAATCAATTCAGGTTAAACATCGCTATTACTGACAACTGAGCGTCAGATTCTATTTGACAAAAGCGATATAGTCGCATACAATAAATAAGCACTTGATTTTGACTGGAGAGGAGGTGTAACCCAAATGCGCATACTAAAACTGACACTAATTTGCTGCGTCGCAATCCTGCTTGCTATTGGATGTGCTTCAGAGAAGAAGATGGAAAAAGCGGCTGAGACAGCAGCTCCCGCAGCTACAGAAACTGAAACCGCTGCAAGTACAGATATGTCTGAAGCAGCACCGGCGGCTGACGAACAAATCACATTAAACGTTGATGGGATGACGTGAGGTGGCTGTGTAGCCAAAGTGCGGTCCGCACTTACAAGCATTCCTGGCGTGATTAGTGCCGATGTTACTCAAGCAGATGGTAAAGCCATCGTTAAACTTGAGAAAGGCAAAGCCACTGCTGACCAATTGACCGATGCTATCGGAAAAGCGGGTTTCAGCGCGAAAGCTGCAACAAATTAGTAGATCTTACGGTTACAGCGTGAACGGAAGGTGTCAAATCAATGAACCGATACCTTCCGTTCTCTCACTTTTTCCTTCCTACCGCTACAACACCCCTCGGTGATTCCTCGATGAAACCTACCATCGAATCACTGCATTCCCTCCATTTGCTGCAGACTGATGAGCATAATGATGATGTCCTTGAAATCGCCGATCGAGATAAATAGCTCTCCTGCAACCCCATTATCCCGATTTTGGCTAGCAATACCGATGCTGTAAGTTTCGGGAATGTTCGCCAAAAACATTTGGGCCATGCCAACGTCTGGATACACTTGAGCAAAAATCTGTACGAGACTCTTGACCGCAGTGATAGGTGAAAGCGCGAAGAACATATTGTTTTTGAGGGTCAACGCCCCGGTCAACTTGGCGTAGCCTGCCCCTTGATCAAAGCCTGCCCCCATACCTGCCATTCGGTCTATGGTGTTTTTGACCGGTTGGGCGTTACCTGCCATGCCGTAGAGAAGTTTACCGTCGTTGATGGCATAGTAAATATTCCACTGTTGTGGAGCAACACTTTTCATTTCGGGCGAAAGTTCAGCGAAAAGGGTGTTGATATTTGGCAGAATGTAACTTTTAATCTCCACGCCGTTGTATATCTCAGGAGGACCTGCAGACGCATCACTGTACATACCAGCGAAGTCCTGAGTGGCTCCCATCGCTTGCATCAGTCCCATGGACGCTCCCAAATATTCGGCGAAACCTTTCTCCATGTAGGCTTTAACCTGCTTTTCGTCCGCCACGTCATAGATGTATAAAAAGGCAGGCATCAGGCTACCACTGAAATTCAAGGAAAGAGCGATTTCATCTCCCAATCCTGCGTAGAAATCCTTCGTGGCTTCAGTAAGTGCCTCGGTTGCTTCTTCGATCTTCGCTGTATCTGCACCTGAATCCGAAGGGATAAATAACTGCATCATTGTCTTCGTAAGCTCAATGAACATCTCCTTCTGAAATTGCATTTCACCATTGAGAAACGCATTTTGGGGTAGATGTTTGAGGTGCGTAAGTTCTCTCGGCATTTGGTGAATATACGTTTGGATTTCGCTATCTTGCTTAAATTTGAGGAACGGAGAAATCTGGAGGTCGCTGCCGTTGAGTTGCACGGTGAGGCTTAAAATCTTTGACTGATCCAACAGCCATATACCACCGTCAATTAGGCCTTCAGCCTGCCCTAAACCGACACTGAGTTCTGGGTCGGCTTCTGCACTTGCCCCCATTTCTGCCTTTAACCCCTCCGCTTTTTCAGTCAGCGTGGGGCGAATAGCCTCCATTGCAAAATAAGCAATCAAATCATTTACGCCGGATGTGGTATCAAGTTCGAGCGATTGAAAATCGGTAGTGTTCACAATTGATGGCATCGTTTTTTTCTGAGTATCAATGACCTTTTCACAAACCGCTGCTGAACCTGAATAGACCATCACATCGTCCATCAGAACAAATGCTCCCTCTTCACCCGTAGTATAATACGTCACACCGTTATGGGTGACAGAACTACTGCCTTCCGCTTCCATTTCGATTAGCTGTTTAACGCTTTCCGCATCTTTAATGTGAACCGCAGCGGAATACATCAGTGGATTCACACCGGAGAGAAACACCGCGAAGTTTCTCCGCATATCCAAACCCAGTTCTTCCAATTCTTCCAGCGTCTCAAAACCTGCACCAAAGGTGTCAGCTAATATCTTAGCGGGCAGTTCTTGCGGTGGATCTGTAGGAATCATTTCTGCCATAAGTGCGTTAATTTCGTCATTGAATCCCAGTAAGCTGGGGATGTAAATTACTCCAACGGTGTCTTGGGGGATGACATTCAAAACGCTGTCAGGAGCAACATCGGGAGCCGCCATTATTTCTTTCCCGCTGTAGCTCAACACCATGATGCTAGTCAGCAAGATTAGAGTTACGGCAGTTAAACGACTGGACGCTTTCATAATTTATTTCTCCTTTGTAAAGGTAAGTTGGTAAGTATATAGAACGGATTTTAGCATCATGCTGTATTACGATAGACTTGAGAAATTTACACGGTGAATCCATCAATGCACATTAATCTGTTTCCGTCAACATCAGAGTGCTTCAGACTAGGGTCATTTAATTCTTCGGGCGGGGCAAGGAGGCCCCGCCTACAGGGTGGGGATAGAAAACAGCGGGGCAAGATGCCCCGCCTACAATGTGGGGGGCAATCTTCCGTCTACCCGCCAAAATCGATCAAAAAACGGAAAACTAAATAGCCCTAGCTTCAGACACTATGCGATAGGAAACCATTGTGTTTCACGCATCACGAATAATACTAATGACGCGCTTGTTCAGCGGTAGGTAGGCATTCGCAGCGCGTCTAATGGCTTCTTTGGAAACGGTGGCAATCTTTGCTTCGTATTGGTTCGCGTAATCGTAGCCGAATCCGTAGAGTTCGTCTAGCACGGCGATTGACGCCTGAACGCCGGCAGTTTGGGCACTAAGCAGATAGTTTGTCAGGCACATCTGTTTCCCACGCTCTAACTCCGAATCAGAAACCCCCTGACGTTGTAGATTTGAAATCTCTTCGTCAATCAGTGCTATCAACGGCTCCATGTGATTCGGAACTGTGCTCCCGCAAATTGCAAGGTAGCCGCAGTCGATACCAAAGTAAGGATAACCGTGAAGATGATAGACCAATTGCTCATTGCGGAGACACTTATATAATCGTCCCCCTGGCTGTCCGACACCGAATAACAGACTGCTAAGGACTTCGACGACTTCACGATCAGCATGTTGCATAGGAATCCCCGGATAGCCCTGAAAGATGACGGCTTGTGCCAAGTTCTTGTGTCGCTCAACACGACGGACATCACACAACGGTGGTTCGACAGGCACTGTTGGAAATGATGTCTTAATCGGAAGAAACGCGCCAAGATACCGTTGTGCGATGTCTTGGACGTGTTCCGACTGAACATCGCCGAAGACGCCGATTACCATGTTGTTGGGCACACAGTAACGCTGATAACGATCTAGCACATCTTTACGAAATAGCCGTTTAATCGATGTAATAGATCCGGCTGCGCGCAGCCGATTGGGATGTGCTTGAAACATTGTTTCAAGAAATTGACGCCTGCCTAAAGCGTACCAATCATCCTCTTCCGCCTGAATGCCAACGATTGTCTCCAATTTTAATTTTTCGAGCGCGTCTACATCAAAAACGGGATTGAGGAGCACATCTGCCAAACATTCTAAGCCGTATTCTATATCTTGACGAAGTAAATTCACGGTGATACCGAATGCGTTGTGTCCGCTTACTGAGCCTATGCTGCCACCTTTTGCCTCAATATCTTCAAAAAGCACCTCCGCAGAACGGTCTTTCGTTCCTTTTAACAGGAGGTTTGTCATGAGATGGAAGGCCCCGTTATTCTCTTCTGTTTCAAATCGCGTACCTCCGAGAAACATCGCTTGAATGGAAACAACCGGCGCAGTATCAATAGACTTCGTAATTAGACGCATACCGTTGGAAAAAAGATGCTTCTCAGCGGCTGAAGGCACTGATTGCGCTTGAGGAATATGGACAGATGATGAGCTTTCTTTCGGGCGGATTGTAACCGTTGTGAGATTTTCTGGGCGAAAGTAAGTTTGTGCCACCCGTTGTATATCCTCCGGCGTTACGGCACAGATCTGCTGAAGGTATTTCTCATGAAACCGACAATCCCCCGTCGTGAGTTCGTCAACACCGAGCATCGCTCCCTGTTCTTCAACAAACTGTAACGCAAAGAGATACTCGCTTGTTTCAATGGTTTGGGCACGTCGCAACTCGCTCTCTGACACTGACTCAGATTTCAGCCGTTCAATCTGTTCAATTAATCTCGCCTCTGCTTCGGATAATTTGCCATGCACAAGCTCTGCTTCAAAGCCGAAACAACCACCATCGTATCGCGGCGTATCTGACCACGTCTGGATGTCATACACAAGCTGATGTTGATTTTTCAGGATCTGGATAAGCCTCGAACTTTCTCCGCTGCCCAACACCGTCGCAATCAGGTCCAATGCCGGCGCATCTTCGTGATCGATACGGACCCCATGATACCCCATCACTAAATACGCCAATTCCACATCCATATGCCGTTCAGCCCGTCGAGCGGCAAGTTGGCGATGCTCGCGCGGAAGTTCTATTGCGGGCGGGCTACGACGCGGAAAATCCTCGAATGCCACCCCAATCCTCCCAAGCATCTCCTCTGATTGGAAATCGCCGGTAGCCACAAAGATTAGATTATCAGGAACATAGTGCTGTCGATAGAATTCAACGAGATCGCTTCGCGTCAACTCCATGAACAGTTCTTTGTATCCGCCCACCGGGAAGCGTACTGGATGTTCACGAAACGCCGTCTCATAATAGAGGTCATACAGCAACTGAGTCGGTTCATCAAGCTCACCATTCAGTTCGTTCCAAATGACGCCACGCTGAATCTCTACCTCGTCAGATGGAAAGGTGGAATGTTTGAGGCAGTCAGATAGGAGATCAAGGGCTTGTGTTAAATATTGACGGGGAGTGGTGATATGATATTGGGAGTGATCTTTCGTCGTGTAGGCGTTGGAAGCATTTCCCATCGCCTCAACGAGATTATCAATTTCCTCACGTTTTCGTCGTTCGGTCCCATCGTCAATGAGATGTTCTATAAAATGGGAAATGCCGGACCCTAAATACTTGCCTTCGTGGATGCTTCCAACCTTGACATAAGCTTGGAACGAGACAATCGGAGCATGATGAATTTCTTTAAGAATTACTGTTATGCCGTTATCCAAGACAACCCGTACAGCCTCGATTGGCGAGGTTTGGTTGGGACTCCGACCAAGATTTCTGGATTGGGGTTTCAGTCGATCCAGATCAGCTATTCCTCTTTGTCGCTTCAATCTTTTCTGCTAGCCTCTCAATTGCTGCGTTAGAAGTCAAAACACCGATTTCAACTTCATAATGTCTGCGTCCACCCGGTTCCAGAAATTCCAGCGTCCCTCGTTCTCTCTCCTTTGATCTGCCATCAACCCAGCAATTTGCCGGTTCCAAGCCAATCACATAGAGGCCCTCACCGTTCATTTTCCACTGAACGAATTTGGGAAGCTGCGTTTTGTGGTATCTCACGTACAGTCCAAGCCCTTGTCCATTGTTGAAGGACCGATTGACCAGAGCAACATAGATATGGTTATCCTCATCCGCTTCCATCTCATGGTAATACACTTCTTCATGAAAACCGACAGTAGGTACTTCGCACCGCGCATGGTCGCTCAATTTTCCTGCCGAGTGTTCATCTATTGGGGTAACTTTCGACGAAGGGACAATCAACTCGGAACCTTCAGCAACGATTGGAAATCCGGGGTTGATATGGAATAGGTACATGTGCGGTGTATCCTGATAGCCAAGATTCTCAACAATATCTTCGATACGAAGTTTTGTTGAGCCAAGTTCTGTCCAAATACGACGGGTTCGACAGAGGTTTTCACCGGAGACCGTTGTTTCTGTCACCTTGCCTTGAACCCACATGATATACCGATCTCCCTCCCAACGGCTATCAACCCATACATTTTGGGCAGGGGTATAAGAGACACGACCGTGTAAGCCAAGCGATTCTTCCCCATCGGTATCCGGCTCGCCAAGGTACGTCATGCCGCAGGTGGTTAGTAACCCACCAAAAAATCCACGCAGCCAACCATTCTCTTCCGGTTCATAATAGGTCGGTGCGACATCGCCGGTGCTGGAACGCCAGCATAATGGAATGCCGTTGTATTCCGCATAAGAGATGTCTAACCCACGGTCCGGCAGGACAGAAAAATTTAACCCGGAGCCGGTCCGAAAATCAACACCAGCCACCCCCTTTTCCGATCCGCTCGCTAATTCATACTGCTTCACACCGGCAATTTGGGAAATGTCTCCGATATGTCGAAGCAGTTGTAGGCGATGGTACTCCTCGCCATATAATTTAATCAAATCTATCTCTCCTTTCATATTTTTATTTTGACTCATGCCAAAAGAGAGTGCAAAACGTTAAGCGCGTGAAACGTGATGCGTGAAACGTGAAAACAAACTCGGTAACAACTTGCCATAAATCAACCGTAATACGGAAATTTTATGTAAACCTATTTTAGGATTTGACACATGTCGCTCCGCTGGGGTTCTGTTAGTTCATCAAAATCTTCGCAGTGGAAACCCCATGCTTTAGCGTGGGGTTTCCACTGCGCTCTAGGGTCATTTAATTCTCCTGTAGGAGGGATCTCCGAATCCCGATACATCGCACGGACAGGCAGAGAACCGAAAACTAAATAGCCCTAACTGCGCTCCTTTTTTAGTTGATTTTGCAGGTAAAATATGGTATACTTCTCTTGTCTTCCGTAGGGGATTTCAAACGTCAGCACCCTTGCTGGCGTCCCCTACACCTCGTTGAAAAGGCATGAAAGACGAAAAGATAATCCCTAATGAAAAAGACATTTGAATATCGTGCGTATCCTACAACCAAGCAACGAAACACCTTTACCGTTTGGTTGGCATTGTTGAGACAACTTTACAACCAAGCCCTTGCATGGCGCATAGAGACCTACCAAAACACCGGCGAGTCGGTAAAGTGGACGACACAAGCGAACGCTTTGCCTGACCTGAAACAAGAATCGACATCGTTTGCCGGTCTCCATAGCGACGTTCTCCAAGATACGATTCGCCGTTTGGATAAAGCATACAAAGCATTCTTTCGCCGTATCAAAACAGGTGGTGAACCGGGGTTCCCACGCTTCAAAGGCGAAGGACGGTATAGGTCGATGACCTTTAGTCACCTGTCTAACAATTTGATTCGCAATGTCCATAGGAAGTTTGCCCGTATAGTTGTCCCGAAAGTCGGACACCTGAAGATTCGATACCATCGACCGTTGCCCGATGGTAAAATTAAGACGTTGACCCTCTCCAAGAAGGCGTCCGGTTGGCACGCCACAATCGTCGTTGAGGTTCCGGACCCGATTGAAGTCCCCGTTCAAACGACACTCGGCATTGATGTGGGGCTTAACGCCTTTGTCGTTGATTCGGACGGCGAGCAAATCCCGAACCCCCGCCATTTCCGTAAGGCGGAAAAGAAACTTGCTAGACATCAACAGATACTCGCACGACGTAATAAAGGAAGCAAACGTAGATCGAAACAACGTGATACCGTTGCCCGTTGCCACGAACACGTTGCGAACCAACGGAAAGACTTTCAGTTTAAGGCGGCGCATTCTATCCTTGAACGGTGCGACGAAGTAGCTGTTGAGAACCTCCAAATTAAGAACATGGTCAAGAACCATTACCTCGCTAAGAGCATCTCGGACGCAGGGTGGGGTCGCTTTCGATTGAAACTGCAAAGCAAGGCTGAAAGTGCCGGCAAGCAGTTTACGAAAGTCAAACCCCACTATACAAGCCAGAAATGCGCCGGGTGCGGTTCGATTGTCAAGAAATCGCTCTCTGTAAGAGTCCATGATTGTACCGATTGTGGTCTGATTTTAGACAGAGACCATAACGCTGCTATAAACATCAAAAAGGCTGCTGTAGCCTTGCGTGGAGGTGCGGTGGTTACTAACACTCCCGAAGCACCCGAAAGGGACGGAAGCGCGCAACCCAATAAATCCCAAGGGCGAAGGCAACAACCCTCACCCTTTAGGGTGGGGTAACTGACTAGTCCATGGATTTTACCTGTTAGCCCTTCTCAAAGCCAATTTTACTCATGGCGCAGAGCTTCAGTTGGCATCAACCGCGCCGCCTTGTAGGCAGGAAGAATACCAAATACTATACCGATAAACGCGGAAGAACCGAAAGCAACAGCCGCCGCCCATAAAGATACCACTGCGGGCCATTCCGTCTCTTTGATGAGAAATGTTGTGACTCCCCATGCGACTACAAAAGTGATGAACCCGCTAATGAGAATTCCAATCAGTCCTCCAGAGACACTCAGCACAACTGATTCGATTAGAAACTGCTGCAGAATATCGCGGTGTCGCGCACCAACGGCTTTGCGCAGCCCAATTTCCCGCGTACGCTCCGTAACAGAAACTAACATAATGTTCATGATACCGATGCCACCAACCAATAGCGAGATGCTCGCGACACCGCCAAGCAGAATTTTGAGGACCTGACTGACTTTTCCGACCTGTTCCAAAACCGCCTTTGCGGTATAAAACTGGAAATGTTCTTCAGAACCGTGTCGGCGACGTAGGGTAATCATCACTTCTGCCAACGCCTGATCCACTTTTTCAAAACTCTCCGCTTTCAGCCATAATTCAAATCCCCGCTTCTGGTTGCCGATGAAACGGGTCCACATCGTCGTAAATGGAACAATCAGCTTTTTATCCCAACCCTCGGTCGCCATTTTGTCGCCTTTCTCTTTCATCACTCCGACGACAGTAAACCGTTGTCTACCAATCTTTAACTCTTGACCGATTGGATCTGTTTTGCCAAATAGATCCCTCTGAACTTCAACCCCAATCACGCATACCGACTCGTTCCGATCCAAATCTTCCTGTTGGATAAAACGCCCGGATTGGACATACCAATTGTGCACTTCTTGATAAAGCGGCGTAACACCTTCAAAGCGGAAATGCTTCGTCTCCCCTTTGTACGATATGGGCTGCGCCATCGTATCAATCTCCCCTGTGATGCTTTTCACCGACGGGCAGGACATCATAATTGCATCAATATCTTCGTATTCGAGGTATACCGGGGCTTTATTTTGGATCCAGGTGCCATCCTCCCTCTGGATCCAGCGCGGACGGAAACAGATAATTAGATCGGATCCACCCATTCGTTCAAACTCCGCTAAGACTAAAAACTTTGCTCCGTCTCCAATCGAGACCATGCCGACAACCGCAGAAATACCAATGATAATACCGAGCATTGTCAGCAATGACCTGAGTTTATTCCGTCTTAGGGCAGCCAACCCAATGAACAAGCTTTGTATGATTTGCATTCAATTCTCCTGTATCTTTTGCATTTACCTTTGTGTATACACTGAGACGGAATTTAGGCACTAAGGATTAACAACCATTATTCGCTGAACCAATTCGACAGGGTCGGTCCAGTAATGTTCGCGTTATTACTACTAGGGCCTTATGCTAGTTAGCTTCCCTTTTTTTTATAGGAACTAAAAAAAGGGAAGCTAAAAAGTCCTCCAGTCTGTTACTATAGATGAACTTGATACCCCATCTAAAACTGGAGGATAACCTTATGATAACCGACTTTGATGACCTCTGTCTATGGACTTATGTCATTGTTGATGACATGCTGATAAAATTCGCACCCTTACTCCGACGCCCAGGCCCCGCTCCCCCATGTAGCGATAGTGAGTTAATCACTATGATATTGGTTGCCGAATGTAAGGGGTGGGACATCGAAACACAATTGCTATCCGAATTTAGCCAGCACCCCCATCTGTTCCCTATACTGCCTTGTCAGTCCCGACTCAACCGGCGCAGACGCAATTTGGGGGCAATCATCAATCAGATTCGACAGATGATCCTCTCAGACATTGAAGCAGCATCGGAGAACCTGTGTATTATTGATAGTTTGCCGATTCCAGTCATTCAGTTTCATCTGGTGCCTTCGTCATCAAATGATTGGTCATGCTATGGTGCCGATTATGGGCGGGTAGAGTCGAGGAAACAGACCATTTTCGGCTATAAACTTCATCTGTTAGTCACCGCAAGCGGGGTGATTGTTGATTTTGAACTTGCCTCCGCTTCTGCAACGGATTTGTCTGTTGGCTACGAATTGCTCTCTGGACACCAAGATAAGCAAGTGATAGGGGATAAAGCCTATATTAGCAACCAAGTCAAAGACCAATTAGACCAACTCAACCGTATCAAGCTGATAACGGTGCCCCGACGCAACCAGAAACAGCAGATTTCCAGACAAACCAAGCGGTGGATTAACGAAATTAGGCAGATAGTTGAAACGGTTAATGGGCAATTGAGTGAACAATTTCATATACAAAAGAATCATGCACATAGCTTCTGGGGCTTATGCACACGGTTATACGCCAAACTCACCGCTCATACCCTATGTATTTATCTCAATCAGCTATGCAAAAAAGAGGCGGTTTTACAGATTAAAGAGTTGGCTTTCCCAGCTCCTTAGGAACTAGCATAAGACCCTACTAGTACTACTTGACATACTCCCACACCCTAAAGGGTGGGGGCATTGCACACAAGATTGGTAACAATTATAGCACGATTTACAGAGGACTGAAACAAGATTCTTAATTGACACTATATCGGATTTTTGGTAAAATGCTCGGAGGTAGTGAATACATCAGTTGCCCAATGACGTGCAACTTTGAGGAGGCGGCATGAAAGTTACCGGCGCGCACCATACCAGTTACACCGTTTCTAACCTTGAACGCTCGCTTGAGTTCTATGTTGAGCTGCTCGGCTGCGAGGTGATCTGGCAGCGCGAAAACCGCGACCAATACTTCCGCGATATTGTAGGCTATCCCGATAGTGCTGCGAAGATGGCAATGTTGAGTGTTCCCGGTTCCACCCACGCCATCGAGTTAATTGAGTACGTCGTCCCGCGCGGTGTCTCCGCCGATGTTCGCACCAAAAATGTGGGCAGTTCACACATCGCATTTCTGGTTGATGACCTGCGGGCAGCGTATGAAGAATTGTGCGCTGCGGGTGTGAGGTTCCGTTCACCACCTGTCGAGATTACGGCAGGTGCGAATAAAGGTGCTTGGGCGATTTATATGACAGATCCAGATGGAATCACGATGGAGTTTTTCCAACCACCAAAGATAGAAACAAAGTCAGAATAAAAGCCAGCAGCAAATAAGGGGGTAGTATGGACAAGCAAGCATTACAAAATTCGCTGGATAGCTTAATCACGGAATATGTGGCTAACAATCCACGCTCAGGTGAGATGTTTGAACGGGCAAAGGAATCGTTGCCGGGGGGGAACACCCGCACTGGCGCGTATATGCGTCCATTTCCGATCTATATAGAGCGCGGCGAAGGCGTCTATTTCTACGACTTAGATGGTCATCGCTTATTGGACTTTGTCAACAACAACACAGCTCTGATTCTGGGGCACGCTCACCCTGCGATTGTCGAAGCACTTCAGGACCGTGTGGCTAAAGGGACAGCTTTTTCTCGACCAACAACCCTTGAAGTCGAAATGGCGGAGCTGCTACGGGAACGGGTGCCATCTTTGGAACGACTTCGCTTCTGTAGCTCTGGAACTGAGGCGGTGTTGAACGCATTGAGAGTCGCTAGGGCTTTCACTGGCAGACGTAAAATTGCCAGATTTGAAGGGGCATATCACGGTGTGGGTGAATACGCGCTAGTTAGCTACGTTCCCCCGCTGGGGCCAGACTTAGGTCCCGCCGACCGTCCTCGGTCAGTTCCTTCGACGGCAGGACTCTCGCCAGCAGTCCTCGAAGAGGTGTTGGTGCTGCCATTCAACGACGCAGATGCCTGTGCAGAAATCATCAACGAAAATGCTGATGATTTGGCAGCTGTAATCGTAGATCCGCTGGCAACGGGTGCGGGTACGTGTCTCCCGGTAGATGGTTTCCTGTCCCGTCTGAGAGAACTTACAACGCAGATAGGTGCGCTGCTGATTTTTGATGAAATTATCAGTTTCAGGGCTTCCCCTGGTGGTGCACAGGAACTTTACGGCGTGAGACCCGATTTGACGTGCATGGCAAAAGTTATTGCAGGTGGAACTGCGGGCGCTGTCTTCGGTGGACGCACTGATGTGATGGGGCTGTATGATCCCACCTCTGGAGCGAAGATTCCTCAGTCGGGAACCTACAACGCAAATCCTATCGCCACGGTCGCCGGACTCGTCACGCTCCAAACAATGACGCCGGAGGCATACGACAAAATCGGTGCGTTGGCACAACGGTTGGGAGCGGGATTGGAATCTGTGTTTGCTGAGGTAGGGGTCGAAGCTCAAGTCACTGTGGTCGGCTCACTTTTCCGCGTCCATTTTCTGCCCCGCGCGCCACGTAACTATAGAGAAGCTGCGCAAGATGACAAGCTATTGCAGGATTATCTCTTTTTCTGGCTCTTGAACCATGGGATTCATTGGACGAGCGGTGGAAATGTGTCGCTCCCGATGACGGAGGCACATATCGACAGATTGGTGTCCGAAGTTCGGGCTGCGTTCCAACAGTTCTAAACCACAGTAGTAAAGAATTAGAGCAAATTTTAGTGGTTAGGTAAAACTAAGCTATGATGAACGGGATAAATCAGGGAAGGTAGGTAGAATAGGTCCGGGTAAGTAGGTTGTTAGATTCCTAGTTCTTTAGTATTGATTTCATAAGTTCCACGGCTATGTATCCAACGGTAGCTACTAGTGCTCCTATGATTGCGGATATGACTATTTGCCAGTTTGTTAGCCATAAGTCGAGTTTTCGTAGCGTTATATTGATACGATCTCTCTTTTTTATGCAGGATTTTTCGCCCGTACCCCCTCTAACTCCCCCGCAAGCAGGGGAGAAAGCAATGAATTGCGCTACTACGAACTGAAGTGCGTAAGTCCTACTCCTTATTAATTCAATTTCGCCCGCAACTCCGCAACCGTCCCTGTTCCCTTTGCTGAATTGCAAGCCCCACACAACAGCCACAAATTTTCAAAATGATCGGTCCCTCCCTTGCTGCGAGGAATCTTGTGATCGATGGTCAGATTCCGAAACGGGAAGAAGATACCACAGCCTCCACACAACCCTTCCTGCAGCCCGAACAGTGTATGCTTATGGGTGCGTGCCGGCGGTGTGTCCCCCATATCCGTCCGCTTTGGGTAGTCGTCGCGGTGGACAATCTCCGGGAATAAGCCTTGATCCACTTTAATCCGTTCTACTACCAACTCCGCTGCCTTCGGTGAAATGTCGATCCCTACCCATGATCGCTGCAACCGGTCCGCCGCCACTAACGTCGTGGCACACCCACAGAACGGGTCAAATACCGCATCGCCGGGGTTGCTACTGGCTTTGATGATGCGTTCAAGTAGAGCAAGAGGCTTCTGCGTGGGGTAGCCGGTGCGTTCTTTAGATCGGGAACCGATGGACGGAATGTCGTCCCAAAGGCTTGGTACTTCCTCACCTTTGAGTTCATCCAAGTAACGTTTCCGCTGAATCCGTCCATTAGGAGACTTCGGGAAGTGGAGGCGTCCTTCTCTATCCCACTGTTCCATTTTTTCAAGGGAAATGGCCCATCCTTTCTCTGGTGGCTGATAACCTTTGTATTCATACGTTAGATTCGGTCGAGGGTTAGGGCTTGCAAGATTATCTATTCGATAACGACGACCATTTTCGTCACTATGGCGAAACATCTTTCTAATATATTCGGGGTTGCTTTCTCGATATTGTAGGTTAAAGGTGTATGTGCTTGATTTTGAATACCAAAAAATTACATCGCACGAGGTCCCAAAACGGTTGGTCTTACCTGCTCTGCCGGCTTTCCTTTTCCAATTAAGTTCATTCCTGAAATTGTTTTTTCCAAAGATACTATCCATGACGAACTTCAGATAATGGCTCGCTGTTGGATCACAGTGGAGATAGATGCTCCCCGTATCCTTCAGGATACGGCCCATCTCCAGTAGGCGGGTGGACATCATGATGAGGTAGCTCTGCATCCCTTTCCCATGTGCCTCTCGTGCTGCTTGTATGACGGTGTGCAGGGGTGGGGCTTTCTCGGCGAGTTCACCGTGTTCAGCGAGGTCAACGTCGGAGAGTGTCCAAGTGTCTTTGAAGGCAGCACCGGCGGCTCGGCTGCCGATGGGTGCAGCGTAGTTGCGGTTGGAATTGAACGGGGGATCGAGATAAATCAGATCGGCACTCGCACTATTCATCCCCCGCATGATGTGGAGGTTATCGCCGATGAAGATCGTTTTATCCTTCCAGTTCATGGCTTCCCTGAACAAATCATCCGTAACAGGTAGGAGTTACGCCCTTCAGTAGAGAACAACGATCGTTGTTCCCTACAAAACAGAACCGGTGCCTAAGGACTTACTGTAGTTACCCGATTTATCGGGCATTGGGAGTTGTTCTGTGCGGCGATAAATCGCCGAACTACAAGGCTTTGAATGTTCAACTGTGTAAGTCCTAATAGGTAAAAAAAATGAGGCTCATGTTAAGAAATCGTGCAACAGAAACTGAGCAGTAAGGAACAACGATCGTTGTTCCCTACGGTTTCTTTTCACGGTTTGCACTTTCTTTTTACATGAGCCAACAAAAAACATGAATTTTCAATAGGTAGCAACTTGGATTTAGATTACCCAGAAGGAAATAGTTGTAACCCAATCTCGGTTTTCCACGAATATCCATTTTCAGGACAGCGTTCCGGGTATCTTGCGATAAGTAGCAACTTGTGTTAGGGTTATGTTAAGCTCAGAAGTTGGAGTGCACTTATCCACGCTTCAACTTTTTTAAGTTGATAACTTCGGTGCTATTCGCTTGTTCCGATTTGAGGTAGGCATTCGGATCGTAATGCAATGCGCCTTTCGGAAGCCACTCCCACAGGGAGCCTAGGTCTTTCCGTATTCGATTGATATAAAACTGTGGTAACTCAGTCGTTTCTTGTTCAAAGTAAGCTCGGAACTTGGAATCACTTTCGAGTTGTTGAAGTACTTGCACGTATCGCCCGATTTTATGGCGTCTTGTTGACATACCTCGTGGTACAGTCAGCCACCCTGCAATAGGCACCTCATTTGCTTTGCAACGATTAACAATGGACTTCCACGAAAATGTATGGCTTCCTAAATCAACCATATGTTTGTAGAATTCGGTCCATGAGTAATTGCTTGGCTTTACGTTCATCATATCATTGTTCAGGAAGTGAAATGGAAGTGGAATAACGCGGTTTGCACGTTGATAATCCAGATTGAGCGGTGCGGCTCTTCCATAGGCGGTCAGCAAATTATAGGACGGATACGCGCCGGGTGTCATATCCACAAATCGTTTGGTCAGTTCAAACGGTTCAGCACCCTGGTCGGTGTCAAGTCCGAATACAAAGTTGGTTTGTACATAAGGGATATATTTCAGGATGGTATTGATTTCGCTAGAGACTTTCTGGACTTTTTCTTCTCCTACCCTCGAACCTGTCTTCGATTTGTTACCGAGGTCATACCACGACTCAATACCGGGTAGGATTGCCTTAAATCCGTTTCGCTTGAACCGTTTGAGATGGGTCTCTGACAAGAGTGATAAACTGCTTTCAGCAACGAAACTGATGCTATCCGGTGGTATCGCCTCCTCAATTGCACCCATGTAGTCGTCGAATCGAACCCCAAAATTGGGGTCATGCCATCCGACTAAAGGACGTTTGAACTGGCGCAACAGAAAACGGAGGTCATCCTTGATGACCTCAAAATCAAAAGGACGGTAGGGGATACTTGCATCAATACAGAAAGCACAAGTGTAGGGACAACCCATACTCCCAAGCATTGGAACAGCTTTGACAAGCGGTGCTTTTCGCAATATCGGTTCAATAAACGGCCAACGCTCACGTACACTAGGGAGTGTTGTCGGCTGCTGTTTCGCTGAGAGGTATGTACCAATCGGTCGGTATTGTGAACAATCAGATAAGACTTCTCGGATCACAGACTTGTCAGTAAAGCCAAGAACGTAATCGAAGTATTGCTGTGCATCTTCTGGATAGCAACGGGCGTGAGGCCCACCTAATACGGTGATGGTGCCTTCCGATCGAAGCCGGTTGCTCAACGCATAGGCAAGTTGTGCACCTTGGGTAAAAGTACCTATGAAGGCTAAGTCTAGGTTATCGGGCAAATCTTCAATCAAATTCCCAAAACCAGTATAACACTCGAGTGTAACATCGTGCCCTTCTTCTTCACACCAGACACCTATCGCTTGAGGCATAACGCTTGCAAAGTTGGCATGCAAAATATGTCTGTATAAAGACCGGGTGCTACTATTGGTGGCAAGGTCAATAATCGCGATTTTTTTTCGGTTCATAGTAACTTCGTTTTGACAAGTGAGTGCGATAAGATATGCTGCTGTCGCTCACGAGCTCCAATCAAATAGGGGATGAAATGACGCTTAAATATCATGGTAAAATAATCGTGAAAGGTTCGCAGGCTTACTAACCTTTCGCGTTTCACGCTACATATTTTCGGACAGCAATAGAGGTGTTGTGCCCACCAAAACCGAAGGCGTTGGACAGTGCGATCTGAATACCCGCAGATCGCCCTTGATTCGGCACACAATCCAAATCACAATCCGGGTCTGGATTTTCGTAGTTGATGGTTGGTGGAATATAGTCGTTTTCCATTGCACACAAGGTAGCAATCAACTCGACTGCCCCAGCAGCACCAAGCAGGTGACCTGTCATAGATTTGGTCGCACTCATGGCAAGCCGGTTGGCGTGATCTCCAAAAAGTGCTTTAACGGCAAGTGTTTCTGCAATGTCGCCCGCTGGTGTTGAGGTGCCGTGGGCATTGATATAATCAACTTCCTCCGGTGCGATTTGGGCATCCTTGAGTGCCAATTCCATTGACTTGGCAGCACCTTCTCCATTTTCGCTTGGGTGCACCATATCATACGCATCAGCACTCATCCCATAGCCAACAATCTCGCCATAGATAGAGGCATTGCGTTTCAAGGCGTGTGAGAGGGATTCCAAGACTAGCACACCTGCCCCTTCTCCCATCACAAACCCATCACGCTCTTTATCAAATGGACGGCTTGCCCGTTGCGGTTCATCATTGCGCGTAGACATTGCACGCATAGCGCAAAAGCCGGCAAAACTTAATGGGGTAATTGCGTCCTCTGAACCGCCGGCAAACATCACATCGGCATCGCCACGCTGGATGATTTTGAACGATTCCCCAATCGCGTTGTTTGCGGTTGCACAGGCGGTAACAGATGCGAAGTTGGGCCCCTTGAGTTTCAAATGGATCGAAATCTGTCCAGCGGCCATGTTAATAATCTCGTAAGGCACAAAAAACGGGCTGACCCTTCTCGGTCCTTTTTCGAGCAAGATTCGGTGATTTTCTTCTAGGACGCTGATACCACCGATTCCGGATCCGACGCCAACACCGACGCGATAAGGGTCTACTGAGGGGAGATCGAGATCCGCATCCTGTTGGGCTTGGATTGCAGATACCAGTGCATATTGGATGAATAACGGCAAACGCGCCACAGCCTTCCGCGGAAGATATGTCTCCGGCGCAAACCCCTTGATCTCACCCCCAATTTGGGTACGAAAATCTTGCGGATCAAAATTTGTAACCCGATCGATACCGCTTTTGCCTACCGCAACTGATTCCCAAAACTCATCTTTGGTGTTGCCTACGGAACAGACAACTCCCATTCCAGTGATAACAACTCGATCCCCCACGAATATACCTCTTTCGCTTTAGAAATATAGGAATAGATTAGTGGAAGGAGAATGTGTCCTATCACACAGAACCTGTGAGAAGCCTGACAGCAACTGCACAGGATCTTGCTCTACAAGTTGCGCTAAATCCCGAAGCATTTAGTATCCCGCGATGGGCCTGCCGAAACCTGATCACTACGCATGACATCGTGCGTTCACGGCTTTAGGCGGATAGATTTACTCGGGTATTTAGTGATAGAACACCCTCCCCAGATAATAAGCAGAATACCGTCTACCGGACCGGTAACTGCAACGCTCGAATTGAGCGGCCACAATCATTAGGCATTCTCATCTAGGTAATCAAGTGCTTGTTGCACAGTGCGAATCTTTTCAGCTTCACTGTCTGGAATTTCAATATCAAATTCCTCTTCAAGTGCCATGATTAGTTCCACTGTATCCAACGAATCAGCACCCAAATCATCCATAAACGAGGCATCAGGTTTAACCTGCTCTTCGTCAATCTGTAACTGATCTGCAATCATTTTGATAATTTGATTTTGATCTATTGCCATTGATTTATTAACCTCCAAAGTTATTGAAAATTGTATATGGATTCACTTACATAAACATACCGCCGTCAACTTGGATGGCTTGTCCTGTAATGTATCGGGCGGCATCTGACGCCAAAAACAGAGCCGTTTCTGCAACATCTTCTGGTGTGCCGAAACTGCCCGCTGGAATCATTTCTAACATTTTCTGCTGATCTGCTTCCGATATTTTTTCCGTCATATCAGTTGTGATAAAACCGGGAGTAATTGCATTCACCGTGATACCGCGGCTGCCTGCCTCTTTGGCAACAGATTTTGTCAAGCCAATGATGCCGGCTTTGGAAGCGGCGTAGTTCGCTTGTCCGGCGTTTCCTGCGACTCCCACAACTGATGAAATATTAATGATTCGTCCACTTCTTTGGCGCATCATCGAACGGATAACGGCCCGCATACAATACGCCGTTCCGGTGAGATTGGTCTGTAAGACCGCATCCCAGTCCTCATCCTTCATCCGCATGAATAAGGTATCGCGGGTAATTCCAGCATTATTTACAAGGATATCAACACGGTCAAATTCTTTCAGCGTTAAATCTACGAGTGCCTCTACATCAGCTTTGTTGGAAATATCGGCTTGCGCCGATTTTGCGTTTCCAGCCTCGTCTGAAAGGGATTCAGCGATGGTAGCAACCGATTCAGCGGAGCGCGAACAGAGCATCACACTTGCACCTTCCTGACAGAATTTTCGAGCGATCGCCTCCCCAATTCCACGCGATGCACCTGTCACAATTGCCACTTTATCTTTAAGTGTCATTTAATCAACCCTTATACGCTATATCCATCAGTTTATCAAAGCTCTTGGTATCCTCGACATTCAGGCAAATTGCTTCGGGAAGGGTACGACGAACCATCCCAGAAAGCACTGTCCCAGGACCTACCTCGACAAAGTGTGAGATACCGGCAGCACCGATAGTCCGTATTGATTTCTCCCACTGAACGGCGGACGTAACTTGTGCTATCAACAATCGGGTAACTTCGTCCGCAGTCTGTACAAAGTTACCCGTTACGTTAGCAGCGACCTGAATACTTGGATCATTGAATTGGAAGTCATCAATTACAGTTTGAAGACACTCTTTTGCAGGGCCCATCAAGGAAGAATGAAATGCGCCACTCACCTCAAGTCGGAGGCAACGTCTGGCACTGGCAGCCTTTGCACTATTCATGACCCATTCAACAGCGGCAGTATCGCCAGAAACAATTAGTTGCCCAGGACAGTTGTAATTTGCGATTTGAACCACCCCGGTGCCGGCATCGGGCCCCATAGAAGTTGCTTCGACAGACGATGCAGCTTCGCAGAGATCTTGTAACGTTTTTTCATCCAATCCCAGAATTGCAGCCATTGTGCAATCTTGCCGCTGGGAAGCCTCTGCCATGACTTTCGCCCGATATTCGACCAACCTCAGCGCATCTGAGAAGGCAAGCACGTCCGCCGCAACAAGGGCGGAATACTCTCCGAGGCTATGACCGGCAACAGCTTTCGGTGCAATTCCGTGTTCGCTCAAGACTCGTAACGCTGCAACGCTGCATGTCAGAATTGCCAGTTGCGTGTTTTCCGTCTGTTTCAGTGCTTCCGCGGGTCCTTCAAAGCAGAGCTGGCTCAACTTCCGATTCAGGATCGTGTCCGCCTCGTCAAAGGCCGCACGAGCTGTGGTGTATTCTTGGGAAAGCTCTAAACCCATTCCCACTTTTTGGGCACCTTGACCGGGGAAGAGGAAAGCGAGTGAGTCTTTTATCGAGGATTCGATCATATCGGACCTGAAACCTAAATCTCTGGTTCGTTTAGATTTTAATCAGGGTGCTTCCCCACGTCAGTCCGGCACCAAATGTGACCAGCAACACTAAGTCGCCCGGTTTAACCCGTCCGGACCGGAGGACTTCGTCAAGTGCAACGATTGTGGTAGCAGCAGAGGTATTTCCGTACTTATCAACATTGATATACACTTTTTCTGGATCAATCCCAATCCGCTCTCCGACGGCTTCGATGATGCGGATATTCGCCTGATGTGGGATAAGCAGATCGATATCATCAATGGTCAGTCCTGCCATGTCTAATGCCCGTTGAGCGGCTTCTGGCATAATACGAGTGCCGAGCTTGAACACCTCTCGTCCACGCATTTTGATCGAATGCATTCTGTTATCAATGGTCTCATGGCTTGCCGGAAGGCGTGTACCACCGGCGGGTATTCCTAACAGATCGGTATCGGCATAATCGCCATCGGATCCAATATAAGACGCCAGAATTCCTTTTTCCTCATCTGTTCCTTGCACGATTGCAGCACCTGCCGCATCTCCGAACAAAACACAGGTGTTCCGGTCTTCCCAATCGAGAATTTTATTAAAAACTTCTCCACCGATGACTAGAATTGTTTGATAACGTCCGGACTGGATCATACCGTCGGCAAGATCGAGTCCATAGATGAAGCCCGCACAAGCAGCTGAAAGATCGAAAGCACAGGCATTTTTGGCACCAATGCCTTGCTGCACATAGCACGCAGTTGAAGGAAAAAATGTATCAGGGGTCGCAGTACCAACAATGACCATTTCAATATCAAGCGGATCAATCTCAGCAGCTTTAATAGCTTGACGCCCAGCCCGAACACATAAATCCGAAGTTGCCATATCGGGATCGGCGATACGCCGCTCTACGATGCCAGTTCGCTGTCGGATCCATTCATCGCTAGTATCAACCAGTTTTTCTAGGTCAAAGTTTGTTAAAACTCCCTCCGGCAGGTATGAACCCGTCCCGGTGATTGCTGCATGTCGAGCCATTATGATAGCGTCCTTTTCGTTTCAACCGTTATTCAATCCCAGAATTGAAGTTGGTTATAGTATTGGATTAGGCTTCCTCAGCCGTTTTCACGACAACCCGCCCGTTATAGTATCCACAGCTCGGACAAACACGATGAGATAGGATTGTTTCTGAACAGTGGGGACATGTTGAGACAAATTTTTCCCCAAGTGCATGGTGGCTTCTTCGCATTCCTTTTTTTGATTTTGAAGTTCGACGTTTCGGATGTGCCATAAGTCATCTCCTTATTACCATATAGTATTGTGTATTTTAGAATCAGAGAAATTAGTTTTCAAGGGTGCGGTCAGGCGAATCGAGTAGATCCGCCAAAGCAGCAAATGGAGAGGAGCTCTCTTCAAAGATCTGACAACCGCAGTCAACGACGTTGAGGTTTTCTCCACATTGCAGACAGAATCCCTTGCATTCTTCCGAGCATAGGGGCCAATTGGGAATTTCGAGTATGAGGCTTTGCCGGACTTCCTCCGATAAATCGATTGTATCTCCCAAATAGTATCGCTCGCCGGTATCCGCTTGCCACGGGTCTGAGGGGATCGCTACTGCATCAGTTGAACAAAACTGGGCTTCAATGTCCCCCGAAATGCTGGTCGCAAACGGCTCAATACAGCAACGGCATGCGACCTCAACCGAGGCTGAAAAACTCCCTTTCACATAAACATCTTCCACGCGGCGTGAGAGTTGTAAATGTCCGTGAATCTCTCCAACAAACTGTGCTTCTTCTAGCACTAAGTCAATTTCCGCAGGAGGAACCCAAACCTCGTATCGTGCGGATCGGCTGTCAGAGATTTCTCTAACAATGAATTCAAGCGTTTTCACGAAGACGTACCTCCGAGTTCAAATCGATCGTGAATTGTACGCACAGCACGTTCCGTTTCACTCTCATCAATCACACAGGAAATCGTGATTTCTGAAGAGCTGATCATCTGAATGTTGATATCTGCGTCAGCGAGGGCTTGGAACATACGTGCAGCGATACCCACATGGCTCTTCATCCCAATCCCAACTAACGAGACCTGTGCAATGTTCTTGTCCGGGCTAACGTTGGTGAAACCAACTTGGTCTTTGAGTCCTTCGATGATCTTGATTGTTGGTTGCAGGTCCTTCTCAGCAACCGTAAACGCTAGGTCGGCTGTCCCCCCCGGATTTGTCGTCTGAATGATCATATCAATACTGATGTGGGCATCAGCAACTGCCTGAAAAATACGCGCTGCGATTCCTGGTTTGTCAGGGACACCAAACAGCGATACCTTCGCCTGATCTTTATCAGAGGTCACCGCGCTGACGACAACTTCTTCTATCATCTCGTCTTCCTTTACCACCATTGTGCCTTCGGCTTCACTGAAGCTAGAGCGAACACAAAGGTGAACATCGAATTTCTTCGCAAGCTCTACACATCGGGAATGCAAAACCTTCGCACCGAGCCTCGCCATCTCAAGCATTTCATCATAGGTAATCTGGTCGTGTTTACGGGCATTTGGAACAATACGTGGGTCTGCGGTGTAAACACCTTCTACATCTGTATAAATGTCACAACGATCAGCCCCCAACGTTGCGGCAATAGCAACAGCAGTGGTGTCGGAGGCACCCCGCCCCAGGGTCGTAATCTCGTTATCAATGGTTACTCCCTGAAAGCCCGCGAGTATAACAATCCTTCCACGCTCAAGTTCCGACAAGATGCGCTCTTTGTTGATGCTCTTAATTCGGGCATTGCTATAAAAGCCACTGGTGATGATGCCCACCTGCGTTCCTGTGAGGGAGATTGCTTGGTATCCAAGTTCTGAAACCGCCATCGCCAACAGGGCAATTGAGACCTGTTCACCGGTGGACAACAGCATATCTAGTTCCCGTTCCGGGGGATCTATAGAGATCTCATGGGCAAGTCGAATCAGGTTGTCAGTCGTATCTCCCATCGCAGACACAGCGACAACAATAGCGTGCCCACCCTCGTGTGTTCGTGCGATTCGCTTGGCGACATTTTTTATTTTTGTAGCATCCGCGACAGAACTCCCACCAAATTTTTGGACAATGATTCCCACGCTTACTAACCTCTTTTATACCTTTAGGTCAAGACATTTTCTACCAACACAGAGCAGTCGTCAGACAGAGGTTTCTCTATCTGATTGCGTTACAAGCTGTTTAGGTTTCATAAACGTACTTCAAGATTGCAGCTTCGCTCGCGGATACTGTGATTGGTTCTCCTCCGATTTCTCCTAGCGCAGTGTCCGGATCCTTCAAGCCATGTCCGGTCAGGATGCAAACGATTGTTGAGCCCGGCTTGAAATATCCGCTCCGATTCAATTTGATAACGCCAGCGATGGAAGCTGCGGAAGCAGGTTCAACGAACAACCCCTCTAATCTTGCGAGCATCTGATAGGCTTGCAAAATTTCGCCATCCGACACCCGATCGATTAATCCTTTCGATTCATCGCGCGCTTCCTCCGCAGCCCGCCAACTTGCGGGATTCCCTATCTTAATTGCGCTAGCAACCGTTTGCGGTTTCTCAACAGGATAGCCTAAAACTATCGGTGCTGCTCGATATGCCTGAAAACCAAGCATTTTGGGAAGACTCTCCGCCTTGCCACAATCGTAATATTCTTTGTATCCCTTCCAATAAGCGGAAATGTTCCCCGCATTGCCGACGGGCATCGCTTGATAATCAGGAACAAAACCAAGATGGTCGATGACCTCAAAGGCACCTGTCTTCTGTCCTTCAATGCGATAGGGGTTAAGCGAATTCACCAGATGAATAGGGTGCTTTTCGGTAATGTCTCGCACAAGCTGAAGTGCCTTGTCGAAATTTCCATCAACTGCGAGGACTCTTGCGCCGTGCATCAACGCTTGTGCCAATTTCCCAAGGGCGATTTCCCCCTTCGGAACGAGTACAATACATTTCAGTTTCGCTTTGGCAGCGTAGGCAGCGGCAGACGCCGACGTGTTGCCGGTTGAGGCACACATTACCGCTTGGGCACCATCTTCAACGGATTTGGAGATAGCAACGGTCATGCCCCGATCTTTGAAGGAACTCGTCGGATTTAGTCCTTCGCATTTCAGGTAGAGGCGTAGGTCGTTACCGATTACCTCATTTAAATTTGTCGCCTCAATGAGGGGTGTATTCCCTTCCTTAAGCGTAATAATTGGGGTTTCTGATGTGACCGGTAGATATGCACGGTAGTGATGAATGACACCCTTCCAGATCATTCGCTGCGATTTCCTTAAAATGCAACTTCCTCTTCAATGCGGATCAGTCGGCTTGTCCCCCTGACAACATCAAGCGTATCAATCTCTTGAATCGCCATCTGCATATTTTTCTCAACCGCTTTATGCGTTACGATCACAATTGAAGCGGTATCGTCAATTTCATGGCGTTCTTTCTGGATGACAGATGCGATGCTGATACGGTGTTCTCCGAGGATATTGCTAATCTGTGCTAATACTCCCGGCTGATCTAGAACAACGAGACGGACGTAGTAACGAGTTTGAACATCATCAATGGGATAGAGAGAAATGTTGGCTTGCGATCCGGAGAGCCAACCACGCGGAACTTGAGATCTCACCTTACCGCTAATCGATTTCGCCGCATCAATAATATCCGCGACAACGGCACTCGCTGTTGGCATTTCGCCGGCACCTTGTCCATAGAACAGGGTTGGACCAACGGCATCGCCAATGACACAGACAGCGTTGAATGCACCGCCAACATTTGCGAGCATACTGCGCACGGGCACCAACGTCGGATGGACACGCGTTTCAACCCGGTCTTGATTAAGTTTAGCGATAGCAAGGAGTTTGATCACGTATCCGAGTTCACGAGCGTACTGAATCTCATTGGGCGTGATATGTGTGATACCTTCCGTGTAAACCTCATCCATCGGCATGGCAAAGCCGTAAGCGAGGGAAGTGAGGAGGGTCAATTTATGTGCAGCATCAATCCCTTCAACATCAAATGTCGGATCTGCCTCAGCATACCCTTTGGCTTGGGCATCTTTCAGCACTTCGTCAAAGTCGACTTCGTTTTCGTGCATCTCCGTCAAGATGTAGTTGCAGGTGCCGTTGATGATGCCGTAAATTGAATGGATGCGGTTTGCGGCGAAGCTTTCCCGTAGGGTTTTGATTATTGGGATGCCCCCGGCCGCGCTCGCCTCGAAATTTAGGCTGACATTATGCTTATCAGCGAGTTGAAAGAGCTCAAATCCGTGCGCTGCCAACAGCGCCTTGTTCGCCGTCACAACGTGCTTGCCGTTACGGATAGCTTGAGTGACTAAGAGACGCGCTTCATCGGTGCCGCCTATCAACTCTACAACTATATCGATTTCAGGGTTCTCAACGATCTCGGCAGGATCTGTCGTCAGACAATCCGCGTCCAATTCAACCCCGGGGCGAGATGCAGGTAACGTACGCTTTGCAATTTTGATTAAACGGAGTTGAATCCCGGCATTCTGTTCAATCAGATCGCTCTGGTTGAGCAAAATCTTGGACACACCCGTGCCGACTGTGCCCCAGCCAAGAAGCCCCACATTGATGCTGTTATCCACTACTACCTCTCTACACAAAAAATCGGGGCGACTGGATTTGAACCAGCGACCTCTTGAACCCCATTCAAGCACGCTTCCGGACTGCGCTACGCCCCGACCATAATTTATTCAGATACAATACGGGTGAATGTTAGCACTGACCTACTCCCAAGCATAAATGCTTGGGATTCTTTCGACAGACTGACGCCTTTAAGGCTGCTGTATTCCCGCTTCGGCGAGACGTGCGCTGAAAGCCAGTGTCTTACCGCCTCTCCACGGGCGTTTAGACTCTCTGCGTGTCCCGCAGCGAGTATTGATTTTAAGGGCTTGGTTATCGCCCAATGCGCCTTTTACTCTCCATGCTATAGGAGTGTGGGAGACACCACTTAGCAGTGGCGATAGCATTCCCCCACAAGGCGATATATCAACTATACCATATTTTATTGAGAAAAACAAACAAAATTAAAGGGGTTGGGCCCAACGCTAAAGCATTGGGCTTGCTACTATTTAGCAGTCAAGAAAAAAATTAAGAGAAGGTTCATGTAAAAAGAAGGTGCAAAGGTATTAAAGCATCCGCGAATTAACGCGAATCTTCGCAAATAAAAAAAGCTCGTATCAAAAGAAAGTGCAAAGAACGAAGAGAAACCGAGTTTTCAAAAAAACTCGGTTTCTGTTGTACGACTTCTTAACATGAGCGTAAGAGAAAGGGGCAAGATGGGAAGGTGATTCCGTTACACCAGAGTAGCAAACCAATCCCGCACCCGTACTTTATCCGCGTCGTTGCCAAAACCGAGACTAAACCAACCGGAATAGCCATCCGCATTCAGCCGCGCAAACAACGCTTCAAAGTCAATAGTCCCTTCACCGGGAACGAGATGAACCTCATAATCACCCGTGTTGTCGTTGAGGCGTACCTGGCCAATATTCTCTACACCAAATGCATCAAGGAACCCTTGCCAGCCCTCGGGTACAAGATGGCCGTGGGCAACATTGAACGCCCACTTAAAGTACGGCGATTGAATCGCATCGAAGAACCAGTGAGTCTCTTCGACGTTGTGCGGAATGTAGTGGATTTCGGCATGGTCGGGTTCTTTGTTGTGGTTCTCAAAGAAGATAACGACGTTTGCTTCCTCCGCTCTGTCCACCAGTCGCTTCATCCGTTCAACAGCCACTTCCCGCCGTTGGGACACGTCGCCGAAATGATACCCTCCATGCCCGACGAGCCAACCGCAGCCGAGTTGTGCGGCTAGGTCAAGGTTAGCAAACAGGTATTCGTCCACCGCTTCCGCCATGATAGGTACATACTCGGCGTTATTTATAGCGGACGATGGATGGATGCCAATGGCAATATCATGCCTTTCGCAGAGGTCTCGCACTCCCCGAACACGCGCGGCGTCGAATGAGGCAATGTCATTCGGGGGCAGGTCTGCTTGAAAATCAATGTACCGAAAACCATTTTCGGATGCCCAGCGAATCAAGTCCTCAATCGGTTGACCTGAAACATCAAAGCCGAAACGATTCATCATGTATATCCTCCTCTATGGTGTTAAGATTGCCTCCTCATGCCTGTTAGCCAGCAACCCGATACCGCTCAATTGCTTCCTCATCAATCTCTATTCCCAATCCCGGTGCTTGTGGGATCTGAACGCAGCCATCTTTCACTGTATATAGCGCATCGGCTTTGACAAGCTTGTTCAAAGCCGACCAAGCGTCCTCAGGGAGGATTGGCGGGGTGGTGTAAACCAATTCTTGCATCCGGCATGTCCGGATGGTCGCAGCAACTTGCAGTGAATAGATCAGATTCATCCCGTGTGAGCCGTGAAAAATACACTCCATGCCAAACATCTCAGCCATACTTGCCACCCTTTTTAGTGTGGTGATTAGGTTAGCACAATGAGGTTGGACAATATCAAACGCTTCACCTTGAACATATCCCCGATACACCTTATCCGGTTGATGCTCTCCACCGGTGATAGCGATGTCTGTCTCTGCTCGCAGCCGGGCGTGCAGGTGTATGTCGCCGCGAGTGAAGGGTTCTTCCAGCCAAGTGGCATCAACCTCCTCCAATGCTCTAGCGGCGCGAAGCGCGGTATCATAATCCCAAGTGGAACCCGAGTATTCCCCTGTTCTGTCTACCATCACTTCTATTTTATCCCGGCCGCCAACCCGTTCGCGTATTAATCTGATGGCTTCGACATCATCCATCAGATCTGGACGGAAAATGCGAATCTTGAATGCTTTGTATCCGTGTTCTGAATATAGCGAAACATCTTCAGCCTGTTGTTGTGGGGTCACGTCGGTCTGATCCGCTGCGCCGGGCCAAACACAGGTCAGGTATAGAGGGATCTCATCGCGATAGGCACCCATCAGCTTGTGTAGGGGGAGGCCTGCGGCTTTGCCCACGATGTCCCACAGCGCGTTTTCTGCGCCGAACCACTTATCCAAACCGGCTTCAAGGTGTCGCTCGATTTGAAACGGATCTTCCCCCACTAAGAGCTGGCTGACAACATCGACATCCACTCCCTCGAATCCGTAACCTGTGATCCCTTCATCGGTATGGACTCGCGTAATCGCCGAAGAATTGTAGTATCTCTTCTGCCGTTCTTCCTCGGATATCGGAACTTCAACACGAAAACTCTCAACCGAAGTTATTTTCATAGCGTACCTCTCCTCATAGCAAATCAATCGGAATTCTACTACATCTAATACCGCAAGTTTCCACCTATCGCTCTGCTAGGGCAAATAATGAAAGCAAGATAAAACTCTGCTATACACATTGCGCTCCTCCCCGATAAGATCGGGATTCAAAGCAACTGGAGCGCAGAGATTGAACATATCGCCCTACTATAGACATATTGCTCCTCTGGAGCAAAAGGCAGAACTCTTCAGATTGAACAGCAAGCCGATGGAAACTCGATATCTAGCAACTTGGGTTCTAATAATCTGCGACTGAGCCATCTTTCAATCGGCTGTCGGGCCAGGTGAACTTACGCTCGGCGTCTTTTCCGGTCTCAATCACCGACGCTTCGTTAACCTCAACGCCCAAGCCGGGACCCTCTGGTAGCGATACGTAGCCTTCCTCGTCCATCTCCCATGTCTTCCGCGCCACACTTTCCGGCAAGACACCTTTGTAGCCTTCATGAATCAAGAAAAACGGGACAGATGCTGCCACATGTAGGCTAGCAGTCAAGCCGAGATGTGACATTGTACAGTGTGGTGCGATTGGGACGTGATGGGCTTCTGCGAGGGCTGCTACTTTTTTCATTTGGCTGATGCCACCACCATGCCCACAGTCTGGTTGCAGGATGTCAATTACCTGTGCTTCGAGGATTTCACGAACTTCCCAGATAGTCCGATCGCGTTCCCCTGTTGCGAGCGGAACGGGGACCGATTCGCGAATCTTCCGCATTACCTCAATGTTACCGGGAACCCACGCTTCTTCCAAGAAAAGCAGATCATCGGCTTTTAGGTAGCTAGCAAATTGTTTCACAATAGGGGGAGGCAGACAACTATGCGCGTCGAACATCACAGCCCCATCGGGTCCAACCTGTTCACGAGCGTCCCGTACCTTTTGAACTAGCTCTTTGATCTCTGCTGGCGTTCCTGCAAACGGTTTGGAACCGCCGGGACCTGTCTTGATGGCTTTGGGACTTGGGTACATCCAGACCTTGTCGCGGCATGGACCACCGAGGAGACGATAGACGGGAACGTTCCAGAGTTTGCCGGCAATGTCCCATAACGCCATGTCAATTGCGGAGATGGTATGCACCATCAATCCACCGCCACGGATGTTGCGGTGAGCGCGAAACAGTCGTTGCCAGTGGTGTTCAATGCGAGTCGGGTTTTCGCCGATAATGATTTCCGAGAGGGATTCTGCGAGGCGGCAGGTAACATCGTTTTCCATGTTATTAATCTCGCCCCAACCTGTCACTCCCATGTTAGTCTCAATTTTGACATAGGCTTTGACGCCCATGGGGAAGGCGTGTAGCGCAGTAATTCTGATTTGAGATCCGCTATCTTCAATTTTGGGTTGATTTGACATAAACAGCTCCTTAACTCCGTATAACAAGTTAGAAGAAACGGAACGCAGATCTGCGTTCCCTACGAATTAATCGCATTGGATTGTTAGGGTCGGGCAAGATGCCCGACCTACAGTCATGTATGCAGGTTACAGCATATTAGGTTAGTAGGATAACATAATAGCATATCTAGCCCGAAAGGAGAAAACAAAAAGTAAGAACGAGTAGCGTGTGATGTAGGGCTATTTAGTTTTCGGTTTTCTCCTTATCTGAACCCGCGGGGATCACAGGTTAGGAAACCTGTGGCTACGAGTACATTTCCATCGTCGTATGCCAAAGTCCTACACACGATCTACATGCGATTGCCCCTAACGTGTGATGCTTTTCTGTTGACGCTCCTAATAAATTGTGATATAAGATTGGCAGCGTTTCACCGATTATGATTCCCGGCAACGAGGGTTGGTAATGTGGCTGTTGCAGACAGGTGTTTGCATTAAAACAGAGGGTAATCAGGAATCGGTGCATATATAAACTAGACAACTGAGGCGAACCGGTCGGGCTATATCGAAAATGATGCGGAGAAGGAGCAATTCTTGATGACTGAAGAACAAGCGGCGGTCCTCGTCGATGAGAGAAATCCGGTCTTTACAATGAATGCCTCGGAGAAATTGAACATGTCTAATGCAGACATTCATCAACTGTACGGTGGAGTGCATCTTGCGCCGCGGGAAGAGGTGGTGGCAGGTAGTTACGGGACCTGGACGCTGACTTATACCGCAGGCAAAAAGGGCGTAGCGACGGGAGGGCGGATAAGGATTTACACTGATTCGGATTCGGATCGGGCAACACCGCAGATGGACGATCCGGCGGGTGCAGACTATCTGACGATAGAAGCACCCAAAGCTGCGCGGATAGGTGTGCTAGTACAGAGTGTGCTTTCGGTAGTGTTGATAGTGAATGGTCGAGCACTTCAACCGGGCGAGCAGGTGGCTGTGACCTACGGAGATCGGCGCGAAGGCGGACTGGGGTTCCGGGCACAGACGTTTCAGGAGGCACGACACTATTTCTGGGTAGATGTGGATACTGCCGGCGATGGAAACATAGTGACGCTGCCTGAGCCACCGCACTTGAGTATCGTCGGTGGGGAGGCGGAAAAACTGTTAGTGAACGTACCATCAATGGTTGTTTCAGGAGAGCAGTTCCAAATCCAGATCAGGGCAGACGATGCCTGGGGAAATCCTGCCGCGGCGTACCGGGGGCTGGTAGCGATTCAGTCAGTGAATGTGAGGGTGCCGACGGAGCAGCTAAGGTTTGGCAAAGCGGATAAGGGGGTACAGTGGATCGACGGGTGCACTGTTATGCAGACGGGAATTCACCGACTGACAGCGGTCGATGAAAAAGCAGGGCTGACTGCACAGAGCAATCCAACTCTGTGTAAGGAAACCAAGGCACCCTATAACCTCTACTGGGGGGATTCTCACGGCGGACAGGTGGCGATGGCAGAGAAGATCCCAGATTTCTTTCAGTACGCCCGAGATGTCGCCGCAATCCACTTCGCAGGCTATCAGCGGAACGATCATGTGCTGTCCAAGCGGGACTGGGCGTTACAACAGACGGCAGAACGTGCTTACGATCAACCCGGACGGTTTGTGGCTCTGCCCGGTTACGAGTGGTCAGCCAATACGAACCGGGGTGGGCATCACAATGTGTATTTCCGGCGACATGACCAACCCATTCGTCGCTCCGACCACGGAGGGTTGGAAGACAAGTCAGATGCTGATACGGATCTGTATCACATCCAAGATGTCTACGAGGCTTTCCGGAATTCCGACGCAGTGATTACCGCTCACGTTGGTGGTGAGCACTCGGATTTGAGCTACCATGACCCCGCATTGGAGCCAGCGGTGGAGGTGACATCCGACCATGGGACGTTCGAGTGGATTTTGCACGAGGCACTTCAACGGAATTACAAAATGGGCTTTTTCGGAGGCAGCGATAGTCACAATGGCCGTCCGGGAAACGATACGCCGGGCTTCCAGCACCGGCGTTATGCCAAAGCCGGGTTGGCAGCTGTGTATGCCCCCGAATTGACGATTCCAGCGGTGCTTTCGGCGTATAAAGATAGACGCATTTACGCAACAACGGGAGCACGAATTTTGATGCACACCGAAGCGACAGGACACTTGATGGGAGCAGAGTTGACCACATCGGAAAAACCGCAGATTTCCGCGTTTATCGCCGGCACGGCACCGTTTGAATCGGTGGAACTATTTCGGGGACTAGAACGCATTTACAGCCATCCCGTGGATTGCGGCGTGGACAGCAACCGTGTGCGCATCCTCTGGGAGGGTGCCAGTCGGAAAAGTAGTTATTCAGGGGTAATCTGGGAGGGACAATTGAGGATCGCTGGCCGTCGTGTTGCAAACGTAGATAAGATTCGGTTCGACAGCCCGCGTTCCCGGGTGTTCGAGGTGGAAGATTATGGCTTGCGCTGGTATTCGGTGACCTGCGGCTACCGAAGTGGGATAATCTTGGATCTGACCGGGGAAAATGATGGAGAACTGGAGTTGGTGGTAAATACCTCGGTGATTACGGGACCACTCTACGGGGAAAGCGGAGTCAATCCTCCTAGGCGGATGTCCTACGCCCCGGCGGAGAAAGTGGCGATCAATATTAACTTGACTGAACTGAAAAAAGGTCCTGTGACGCTGGAAATCGGCGGGTTAAATCGGCGGGTGACGATGTCATTAGCACCCACGCTACAGGAGGCTGGCGAGGTTAAATTCTCATTTGCCGACCCATCGCCAAACCCCGGCATTAATCCTTACTGGGTGCGGGTCGTCCAGACGGACATGGAGATGGCCTGGAGCAGCCCGATTTACGTGGACTATGTAGCGTGATAGCCGAGTCCAGCAGGCACAGGCAAAATGCAGATGACTCATAGTATTCGCATTGAATAGGAGGCTGTGATGTTAAGCAACACCCAAATAACTGAATATCATCAGGACGGATACACCGTCTGCCCAAATTTCTTGACGCCAGACGAAGTTACTCAGTTGCTCTCTGAAACCGAGAAGATTATCAGCGACAATACGCTCGCGAATCACGATAAAGATCGGCTGGAAATGGAACCAGATCAGCCCCCAGACGGGACAAAGGTGCGTCGGCTTTATGAACCGTGCAGTTATTACCCGCTGTTCAGGACGTTATCCGAATCCGAAAAACTACTAGATGCTGTGGAGGGTTTGATAGGTCCGAATCTCTTGTATCACTACAGCAAACTCAATATGAAGCCACCTGAAATCGGTTCGGTTGTGGAATGGCATCAAGACCTCTCCTACTATCCGATGACAAACCGAGATTCGCTTGCCGTACTGTTTTACTTCGATGATGCGGATGCAGAAAACGGCTGTCTACAGATGCTACCCGGCCGGCACGAGGGAGATCTGCTTGCCCATACGCGCGAAGGGTACTTTCAAGGCAGAGCCACGGAAGCGGTCGATAGCTCAGAGGCGGTGTTGGCTGAGGGCAAAGCTGGCACAGTAATCTTCATGCACTGTATGACTCCGCACGCCTCGATTACCAATCGCTCAAACCGTCCTCGACGTACGCTGATCCTCAGTTACCGTGCCGCTGACGCTTTCCCCATCTACTACGGAGAGATGACGAGTCATGTGGAAACACACACACGATTGGTACGCGGACATCGGGCACAGATGGCGCGCTTTACGATGAAGGAATTCCCTGTTCCTTACTACAAGGAGAGAAGTGCCTCACTTTATGAGTTGCAGGCGCGATCGCGAAAAGGGGATATCAGGTAGCCGAAACAAATTGGAGCGTAACCAACCAATCACACCTCTCTTTAAGAATGCTATCGACTACAAATAAATGTCAATCCAACTCATTCGACAAGCCTTCAACGGCAACCGACCACCACCGAAAATGTGGCGGTCTCATGAACTGAAAGAATACTACGATGTCGTTATCATCGGTGGGGGGGCGCACGGACTCGCCTGTGCATACTACCTCGCCAAAGAGCATGGCATCACCGATGTGGCGGTGTTAGAAAAAAGCTACATCGGTGCGGGCGGCAGCGGTCGCAATACTGCAATTATCCGCAGCAACTACCTCACCCCAGAAGGTGTGCGCTTCTATAACGATAGTGTCAAACTCTACGAACAACTGTCGGACGAACTCAATTTCAATGTGATGTTCAGTCAGCGGGGGCACTTGACCCTCGCCCACACGGATGGCGGGGTTAATACCATGCGGCGTCGGGCGGAGGTCAACCAGATCGAAGGCGTTGATTCGCGTCTAATTTTTCCCGATGAAATCAAAAGCCTCTGCCCCTATCTCGATGTAAGCGACCATCCCCGCTATCCCATTTTGGCGGCACTCTACCATCCGCCCGGCGGTATCATTCGGCACGATGCGGTCGTTTGGGGTTATGCCCATCAAGCGGACGTGCGCGGTGTCCACATTCATCAGAATACAGAGGTAACCGGACTGAAGGTACGGGACGGCAAAGTGACCGGTGTGGAAACGACTCGTGGTCACATCAAGACCGGGACAGTCCTCAACGCAACCGCCGGTTGGGCTTCGACAATCACGGCGATGGTAGGGATTAATCTGCCGTTGACCACTATCCCCCTGCAAGCCTGTGTGACCGAACCGCTCAAGCCTTTTCTAGACGTGGTCGTTGTCTCCGGTAGTCTGCATGTCTACATCAGTCAGACGGATCGGGGGGAGTTAGTGATGGGAGCGAGCGTAGATCCCTTTTCCTCCTATTCGATGGCGGGTTCACTTACGTTCCTCGAAGGCATCGCTGGTCACGTCCTTGAACTTTTCCCCTCTCTGAGCCATGTCCGCATCCTGCGTCAATGGGCTGGTATCTGCGAAATGCCTCCCGACTATAGCCCAATCATGGGGTTCACACCTGTCAATGGATTTCTGATGGATGTCGGTTGGGGCACTTATGGATTCAAAGCGTCCCCCATCGCCGGCAAAACTTTGGCAGAGTTAATCGCCACCGGTAAGACCCCAACTCTCATCGCTCCCTTCCGCCTATCCCGTTTTGAGGAAAACGAACTGGTTGGTGAGAAAGGTGCAGCGGCGGTGGGGCACTAAAATGTGAGGTTCATGTAAAAAGAAGGTGCAAAGTATCCGCGAATTGACGCGAATCTACACAAATGAAAAAGAAAGACGAAAGATGGGCAACCACAAGGGTTGCCCCTACAGTCCGCTCAGAACCGGAAATGTTCGGGCGGGGAGACCCCGTCCTTACGATTACTGTTTCACGATTTCTTGATATGAACGAAATGTGAATAGAGGTCAATATGTTACTTTTAACCTGTCCCAACTGCGGGGATCGAAATGTCAGCGAATTCCACTTTGGTGGGGAGCTTGGTTCACGTCCTAAAGATCCCTCGGCTGCTAGTAATGCAGAATGGACAAACTATCTTTACATGCGCAATAATGTTATGGATGCACAGACGGAGTGGTGGCATCATAGTGCCGGCTGTGGTCTATGGTTTCTGGCTGAACGGCACACACGGACTAATGAGGTGATAAAGACTTACCCTTACGCGAAACGTGATGCGTAATGTATGATGCCTGAAATGTGATGGGGATCTCCCTATTTTGTGATTAGCTCATGTAAACAGAAAGTGCAAAGCACGAAGAGAAACCGAGTTTTCAAGTCCGAGAGGACCCCGTGACCGGGGAAAAAACTCGGTTTCTGTTGCATGATTTCTTAATATGAGCGTTGCGATTATCTGTCAGAGATGTGGTAACTGGAGAATGAATGCGAACTGAACAAAATACACTAACAACAACGTCCAATCGACTTCATCCGAAGCAGGGTGAGGCCATCGATCGCTCTACTACGATTCGATTCACCTTTGATGGGGTGGAGTACACCGCCTACCCCGGCGATACCGTCGCTTCGGCTCTGACAGCGGCGGGTGTCAAAGTCTTGAGCCGCTCGTTTAAGTATCATCGTCCGCGTGGGTTGCTCTGTTGCTCTGGACATTGCCCCAACTGTCTGGTGCAAATTGGAGATGAGCCAAACGTCCGCGCCTGTACCAGACCCGTCGAAGCGGGGATGGATGTGCGCGCACAGAACGTTTGGCCCTCGCTCAACCGAGATCTGCTGTCCCTGACCCAACTGGGATCGCGCTTTATGCCGGTCGGGTTTTACTATAAGACTTTCATCCGTCCCCAAAAGCTATGGCCCCTCTACGAACATACGTTACGCCATATCGCTGGCTTAGGTGAAGTTAGTCTTGATACACCCCCAGGCGAGTTTGACAAGCAATATCTACATACCGATGTCGTCGTAGTCGGTGGTGGACCGGCAGGGATTAGTGCGGCATTGAGTGCAGCCGAAGCCGGCGCGCAGGTGTTGTTTTTCGACGAGAACTCAGCCCTCGGAGGCCACCTCCGCTTCACCGTTCCTCTGGAATCTCCCTCGACCACGCAAGCAGCCAAAGACCTACCTGAACTGTTAGAAGCGATTGATCAGCAACCGAATATTACGGTTTTCGCTGATACGAGTGTTCTGGGTTGGTATCAGGACAACTGGCTTTGCGCCGTGAAGGGGGAGCGTCTGTTTAAAATACGGACGAAATCGATGGTTGTAGCGACCGGTGCCTACGAAACACCGCTTATTTTCGACAACAATGACCTGCCGGGCGTTATGTTGGGGAGTGCTGTACAGCGTCTGCTTCATCTTTTTGGTGTCCTCCCCGGCAGACAGGTTGTGATTGTAACCGCTAACGAGGATGGCTGGGATGTAGCCGCCGACCTCCAGTCGCTGGGGGTAAACGTGGCAGCTATCGTAGAAGAACGTGAACATAACGCCTGTTCCAGTCCATACCGGGATGGATTGGCGAATGCCGGCGTCCCGGTGTTCTATCGACATACCATCCTCGAAGCCCTCGGTTCAAACGCAGTAAGCGGGGCAAAGATTGCACGCCTTGACGGACGGGACGAAATCTCTCCCGCAACGACACAGTCGCTGCAGTGCGATCTCATCGTGACGAGTATGGGCTGGACACCTGCTACTGAACTTGCTTATATGGCGGGTGGAAAATCGGAATACAATGAAGAACGAGCGGAAATATTACCGGTATCCACTCCACCCGGTATCTATGTGGCAGGACGAGCGGCAGGAACACACGCCGTTGATTTACAGATTGTCGAAGCGCAGCAGGCAGGATCTAACGCAGCCGCTTTTGCGGGATTTGGTGAATTCGATGAATCGACAGCGCAATCTTCTGGTGTCTTAGAACCGCGCCGTACTTCCGAGCGGGTGTGCATTCCCGGCAAAAAGAAGCGATTCGTGTGTTATTGCGAAGATGTCACCGACGAAGATGTGGAAACGGCGATTGCGGAAGGGTACGACAGCATCGAGTTACTCAAACGATACAGTACCATCTCAATGGGACCCTGTCAGGGTGCCATGTGCTCGATGAACACCATCCACCTCTGTGCTCGCGCCAACGGTTGGACGGTACAGGAGACCGGCACGACGACCGCGAGACCTCCTACTACGCCGGTGACGCTAGGGGCTTTGGCAGGTCAAAATATGGAGCCGGTACAGACAACCCCGATTCATCAATGGCACCTCGATCAAGGTGCAAATATGATGGTTGCGGGGCTTTGGCTGCGCGCAAACCACTACGACGATCCAGCGGCGGAAGCGTTGGGGGTCCGTAATCGGGTCGGTCTTATTGACGTAAGCCCGTTGGGAAAACTGCAGCTTACCGGTCCCGGAGTCCCTGAGTTACTGGAACGCATCTACACCAATCAGTGGGGTAATCTCCGGGTTGGACGGGTGCGCTACGGCGTGATGTGCAATGACGAAGGCGTAGTGCTAAACGACGGGGTTTGTGCACATCTGAGGGATGATACGTGGTACATGACCACCACCTCTACCGGCGCAACAACGATCTTTGAGTGGCTGCAATGGTGGTTGCAATCAGGGTGGGGGGAAGGTATCCATTTAACTGATCTGACGGATACCTATTCCGCCTTCAACTTGGCGGGTCCCCAATCGCGGGCGGTACTAGAGAAATTAACAGAGCGAAATCTCGCCAACAAAGCCTTCCCTTACATGCGTATCCGCTCTGCTAGGATTGCGGATGTGCCGTGTCGATTGCTGCGTATCGGTTTCACAGGTGAGCTCTCCTACGAAGTTCATTGTCCGTCGGGTTATGCGCTGCACGTTTGGGAAGCACTGATGGACGCAGGCAGGGAGTTTGGCATTGTTCCATTTGGCGTGGAAGCACAGCGCATACTGCGATTGGAGAAGGCGCACATTATTGTCGGACAGGACACCGACGCCATGTCTGATCCGCTCTCTGCTAATATGGCGTGGACGGTAAAATTGGACAAGCCCGATTTTCTGGGAAAACCTTCTCTGATGCGAATCTCTGCCGAAGGGCCGAAGCAGCTTCTGGTAGGCTTCAAGATGGCTGAATCCGATGTTGTTCCCGCTGAAGGGTTACAGATTGTTGAGCCCGAAGCGGATGGCGGTCTGAGAATTATTGGTTGGGTCACCTCCAGTCGATTCAGCCCGACCTTAGAGGAGGCAATTGGACTCTGTTGGCTGCCGGCGGATATAGCATCTCAAAACGGTGCTTCTTTTACGATTCGCATGGACGGAGATCTGGCAGAGGCGCGTGTCCATCACGATGCCTTTTATGACCCCGACGGAGAAAGGTTACGCGCATGAGTACCTCCAAAACACCCATCAAGTTGACCTCTTTATACTCCATCGCCCAACGCTTGGGCGCGACATTCACCGAACAACGTGGATGGTGTATCCCAGAGGTTTATACGACCCTGGAAGCGGAAGTTGCCGCAGCCCGTGAACGGATTGCCCTCGCTGACGAAACGTTGAATGGAAAACTACTGGTCGAAGGAGATCAGGCTGAGTCCGTGTTGATGGATGCCTTCGATTTAGGATCACTTCAAATTAACGAAGGACGCGATGGAATCTATCGGTTACGGAATGATCTCTTTTTCATTAGTACGCCGCCCGGCAGAGAGGTTAGTGCAGAGAAAAAGCTGACGACTGCATCGGCAGCAGCATCTGAACAGTTCGTCACGGTTACAGATGTTACACATGGCCGAGTGGAGATTCGGGTGATTGGTCCTGATAGTCAGGCACTTTTGAGCAAGGTGTGTGGTTTGGATTTCCATCCTTCAGCATTCCCAAACGAAACGGCGAAACAGAGCAGTCTCGCCAAGACAACGCAGCTGATCATCCGCAGAGACATCGGCGAGTTACCGACATTTTCGATCATAGGGACACAGTCGTTGGGGCCCTATGTTTGGGATACCATGATGGAGGCAGGCAAAGAATTTGGGATTGTCCCGATTGGCAGGGCGACGTTACTCGCGTTGACAGAGGCGTAAGAGCAGGGAGGGAGATCTTCTTTGATGGCAAAGAACTTGACGCGTGAAAACCTCATCGAGTGCGGGCTGGACGCATCCACGTCGGATCGCTTGCTAGAGCGCATCAATCCGTTACTCGCATCGCTTCCAGCTGCAGCCTGTTGGGGAAAAATTTCGCAAACCATTCTAACCCCCGACCACCCATTCGCACTTCATCAACTCCTCCACAATACGGTTTTTGCCGACTGGGCGGGTGTGGCTGCCCCCGGTTGGTTTCCGGCTGAAGATAAAATTGCGAAGACAAACATCGCGGCGGTCATGCAGGAGTTAGATCTCGATTCCTACGAGGCACTCCATTCGTGGTCGGTGCACCATCGCGCCGATTTTTGGGAGTTGATGATTGAAAGGCTTGGAATCCAATTCCATCGAAAATTCAGTGAGGTGGTGGATCTGTCCGAGGGAGATGAGTTTCCCAAGTGGCTTGTCGACGCACAGCTTAACATCGTTGAGAGCTGTTTTAACGCACCAAGTGATGCTACCGCGATTGTGTTTCAGTCGGAAGGTTCGATGCTTTCGACGATGACCTACGGTGAACTCAACTTCCTGATCAATCGGGTTGCCAATGGATTGGTGGATGCGGGTTTCCAGCCGGGCGACGCTATCGCTGTTAATATGCCGATGCACGCCGAATCGGTCCCCATCTATCTAGGCATCATTAAAGCGGGCGGTGTCGTGATTTCGATTGCTGACAGTTTCGCGCCGGATGAGATTCAGATGCGTCTGCGCATCGCAAATGCGAAAGGGATTTTCACGCAGGACTCTATCCACCGTGCAGGAAAGCAGTTGCCGTTATATGCGAAGGTGGTTGATGCCAACGCGCCAAAAGCGATTGTGCTTTCCCGTGGGGACGAGCCCCCAGTTGAATTGCGAAACGGTGATTTGACTTGGGAGGGGTTTCTCAGTGATAGTGATGAGTTTGACGCAGTCGGTTGTGATCCGCACGACCACACAAACATCCTGTTTTCTTCGGGAACGACTGGAGAACCCAAAGCGATTCCGTGGATGCAAACTACGCCCATTAAATGCGCTGCGGATGCGTATCTACATCACGACATTCAGCAGGGAGATGTGCTGGCTTGGCCTACCAATCTTGGGTGGATGATGGGACCATGGCTTATCTACGCAAGTTTAATCAATCGGGCGACAATTGCATTATACGATGGTGTCCCGACAGAAAGGGAGTTTGGCGAGTTTGTGCAGAATGCTCGCGTTACGATGCTCGGTGCCGTGCCAAGTCTAGTGAGGGCTTGGAAAAACACGGGTTGTATGAAAGGGCTTGATTGGCACGCTATCAAAGCCTTCAGTTCTACAGGTGAGTGTTCCAACTCGGAGGATATGCTGTTTCTGATGTCCACCGCGGGATACCGTCCGATTATCGAGTATTGTGGGGGGACAGAGATAGGCGGTGGCTATCTCACCGGTACAACTGTCCAACCCGCCGCCCCGGCGACGTTTACAACGCCTGCTTTGGGACTGGATATAGTCATCTGCGATGAGGATGGTCAGCCGAGCGATAACGGAGAGGTTTTTGTGATCCCACCCTCCATTGGACTCTCTACCGAATTGTTAAATAAAGACCACCATGAGGTGTACTTTGAAGGAACCCCTCAGTTTGCGAAGATGCCGCCTCTCCGTCGTCATGGAGATGGGGTTGAACGATTGGCTAATGGCTATTACCGGATCCATGGGCGTGTGGATGATACGATGAATCTCGGTGGTATCAAAGTCAGTTCGGCGGAGATTGAGGAAGTTCTAAACTCCGTGAGTGGTATTCGAGAAGTTGCAGCGATTGCTGTGCCGCCGCCCGATGGGGGTCCCAGCCAACTGGTCATTTATGCTGTACTTCTGCCGGGAACAGATACCCAATCGTTGACCACCTCCCTACAATCGGCGATCCGGGGGCATCTCAATCCGCTTTTTAGGATCCACGATGTCGTCGTTGTCGATGCTTTGCCTCGAACCGCCTCCAACAAAATCATGCGCCGTATTCTGCGCGATGAGCAGTCCCGTTAAAGCTGTTACGGCACACGGCGTGTGCCTACTACTTTAGGATGAGCATCTTGCGGGTGGCGGAAAAATCTCCTGCTGTCAACGTGTAAAAATACAAACCACTTGCTACGGTCTCACCAACCTCGTTCCTCCCATCCCAATACGCCGCTTTTGATCGATTTTCATAAACTGCTGCGTTTTGATGTCCCACGTCAAGCGTGCGGACAACTTGACCGCTGCTGTTATAGATGGTCAATGTCACGAAAGCATCTTCCGCCAACCGGTAGGGGATCCATGTTTCAGGGTTGAACGGATTTGGATAGTTTGCAAGCAAGGCTGTTTCATCAGGAACCAAAGATGCTAAAAGGAGTTCAAGAGTAGTAATTCCCTCATGGAAAGTCAGAGACCCATCATCCACCTCACGTGCCATATCTATCCATTTCTGAATCATCATTGAATTCAGATCTGGCACATACTCTGCACTAGGTGCTTTGGAAGTTGTAGATTTCCCCAAGTATTGAGCAATCGCAACCAAGTCCACAATATCAACACCTCCATTCCCAGTAACATCCACTTGTGGATTATCTGTACCAAGATTCTGACCAACCAGCACCAAATCGTCAAGGGTTACATTCCCATCCCCATTCACATCATAATTTTGAACTCTAAGATTACCTGCCCTTAGTGTGTGCCGCATATGCTGCTGGTTTACATTAGTCAGAGTTAGGTCTGTGTTCCAGAATCTACTATCCCCAGCTGCTTTTGCTTCAAAGGTTATTGAAAACAAAATACCAGTTCCACTAGCACCTTCTGTACTAAGACGTACAGAACTAAATCCACTAACCACGCCTTCATTATTACCGATTGTACCTTCTAAATTATAAACGTCCTTTCCCCCCTTTTGTAAGAAATTACCGGGTTCAACGGAAGTCACCGACAGCACACTCGGATTGAAGTCAAAATGTCGAATTTCCCAGCCGGCTAACTCGACGACATCTTCGATAATCAAATCGATTGTGAATGTCTCACCAACCGCTACAAATGCTGTCTCATCAGGTATAGGGTTAAGAGAAAAGATAATTGTTGTATTATCGACCCTAACCCCCCGCTCTCGAAGTGCAGGTATCAGTATATTAATCGATTCATCATTCAAGGGGTTTCCCGCGACAACAATCCAATCCCCAGCCCCTATTCCACGGTTTTCTATTAATGGCGTTAGGTCTGATATAGAGTTATCCCTAAGATTAAGCCCATAAAGATTGAATAAGCCTCTCAAAGGCGTTATATCCGTTACCGAATTACCATCAAGATCCAGGTATCCCAGGTTCGCTAATCCTACCAAAGGCGTTATATCCGTTACCGAATTACCACCAAGATACAGGTCTCTCAGGTTCGTTAATCCTCTCAAAGGCGTTATATCCGTTATCGAATTACCATTAAGATACAGGTCTCTCAGGTTGATTAATCCTACCAAAGGCGTTATATCCGTTACCGAATTACCCTGAACATCCAGGTATCTCAGGTTCGTTAATCCTCTCAAAGGTGATAGATCTGTCACACGGTTATTCCAAAAAGGCAGCCCTTCCAGATTAGTTGCATATTCAAGTCCAGTTAAATCAATTATGTCCATACTTCCTCCTCGGTCTAGGGAGTACAACCTGTTCATCTCTTCACTAGTGATTACGGCCCCATCGGCCTTACCAAGTTGCCTATTGATAGCAGCACGGAGATTAGGGTCAGGAATATCTATGACCTGTGCTGTTGCTGTCAACGGAAGCGAGAAGCAAACCAACAGAAAAAAAGTGAAACGAAAAAATGATAGTTTCATAAGTTTATCTCCTTTACGGTTAGGGTAAGTCGTTGTGCTATGGCGTGTCGGACGGGTGATCCATCCCTCTACGTTACACGACGGGCGATGAATCTTGACCGCTCCCAACCCTAAAGGATTGGGATTCTTTCAACAGACCGACACCGTTAAGGCTGCTGTATTCCCGCTTCGGCGAGACGTGCGCTGAAAGCCAGCGTCTTACCGTCTCTCCACGGGCGTTTAGACTCTCTGCGTGTCCCGCAGCGAGTATTGATTTTAAGGGCTTGGTTATCGCCCAATGCGCCTTTTATGCTATAGGAGTGCGGGAGACACCACTTAGCAGTGGCGATAGCATTCCCCCACAAGGCGATATATCAACTATACCATATTTTATTGAGAAAAACAAAAAAATTAAAGGGGTTGGATCCAACGCTAAAGCATTGGGCTTGCTACTATTTAGTAGTCAATGTTTTTTGCAGTAAGGGTGGGTGCATCCTGCCCTTACAGGGGGAAAGCATCTATGCCGCAATGTGGGAACCTGTGGAAGGGGCACTTCCCTTTCAATTCCCATCTCCATCTGGCTGTCTCAACTGCTCAATCAACAATTCACGCTCTTGCTCGCTGAGAGTGGAAGTGTCGAGGTTCTGGATTATTTTTTCCCATCCGATGGTCTCAATAGTTTTTTCTAATCCAATAGTCTCAATGAATTTTTCCAATCCGATATTTTCGATGACCTTTTCGGGTGGAAACAGTTCTAAAATGGCGGGCAGGTCAAGGTCAAAACCGCGTAGGTTTTCGAGGTTCATATCTCTTAATACCTCCTTGAGGGCTTGAGGGTGCAAGGTTTTGATGAAGTGACTCATCTCCCTAAGTTCTTGGTGATGTTCCAGAAAAAACTGGACAATTTCTCTTTCACGCGCTCCTTTGTGAACCATCAACAACGGAAAGGTCGCCAGCGTAATTGGGAGGGTCGCAAGGTCAATTTGATAAATTGGGAAGTGAGCGAGTGTACCGCGTTGAACTCCCGGGCCGATCGGTATCAAGTCGTCAATGTAGAGCGAGAAGTTGCTAGCAAACTTGCTGGCAATGACCCACAGTGTGATTTGGTTGCGATCGATAATTTTCTGCTGCATCTGATATAAGCAAGCGTAGCTTTCGATTTGAGCGACAGTCGCCCAATTTGCCGTATCTCCTGCCCCTTTGAACTCCCCGATTGTCGGTTTTCCGAGATAGTTAAAAGGGTAGGGAAGGGATTGAATCGGTACGCTTGGTTGAAAGAGTAAATCCATTTCAATCGGCATTTGTCCGAGCGGAATCGAGTCCTGAATCTGGATTTGGTCGCTCAGAGAGTGCCGGAGAAATTGGGCGAGTAGCGGATGCCACTGAATAGCCATCTTTTTTGTACTTGAGCGCTTGTCGTTTTAATCCAACGGGCACTGAATCGTCCGACTACAAACAGGCGACAAATCGCTAAACTACGGCCGTGGTGACTGTACCACAAAGGATGGTTAAAAGTTAAGGCGGGGAGTAGGGGTGGGGTGACCCCGCCCCTACCGGTGCTGCTTCTACTTCCCGTTGCCGTGTAATGCAGCAACAACCTTTTCCGGCTTCATTGGGAGTTCGGTGATCCGGATGCCAACCGCGTCGGTGACGGCGTTTGCCATCGTTGCCAACGTTGGAGTGATTGGTGGTTCACCGACACCCTTCGCGCCAAACGGTCCGTCGGGTGCTTCCACTTCAACGATAACGGCCTCAACAGTGGGAAGGTCTGCGGAGGTAGGCACGCGATAATCGACGAAGCCGGGATTCACGTTGCCTTTCTCGTTATACTGCATCTCCTCCATGGTTGCCCATGCGTAGCCTTGCACTGTGCCGCCTTCAATCTGCCCTTCGACTGCCATCGGGTTAATGGCGAAGCCGACATCCTGTGAGGACGCCATTTTCAGCACTTTGATTCTGCCAGTCTCCGTATCAATCTCGACCTTAGCGATCTGTGCGGCAAGGGCAGGTGTCGAAGGCTTTCGTGCGAATGAACCTTTGCCAACGATGGGGCCACCCGTTGTTGAGAGACTGTATGCAGCCAATTCACCGAATCCGATTGACTTCGGTGGGTCTGCCCCGATAGTTGAAACCTTACCATCTTTGAGTTCGAGGGATTCAATCTCAGTGTTCAACCGTTCAGAGGCGAGTTCGAGGAGACGTTTCCGCGTATCTTCTGCGGCGAGCTTGGCGGTATTGCCCATTGTGAAGGTGACAACACTGCCGCCGGAACCGGTGGCATAGGGTGCTGAATCGGTGTCGCCGCGTGAGATTGTAACTTCCTCATAGGAGAGGGTCAGGATTTCGGCGACAATCTGGGCGAGTGCTGTGTCTGTGCCGGTGATGTCTATCGAACCGTGGAAGATTCGCGCACTCCCATCTTCGTGGATAGAGACGAACATCCCACCCGGTCCACAGCCATTTGTCCAATCGCCAATCGCCACACCCCACCCTTGATTGGGTCCTTTCGTGCGATTCTTCCAATCTACCGCATCAGCGACCGCTTGTAGGGTTTCCTTATAACCGACCTTGGGCTCGTTGGCTCCTGCGGGCACTGGATCACCTTCGACCCGCATATTTTTGAGGCGAAATTCAACCGGATCCAGGTTGAGTTTACGGGCGATATCGTCAATCTGGGATTCGCCGGCAAACGCGACCTGTGGGGTTCCCGGTGCACGATAGGCAGCGGTGCCAGACTTGTTTGTGTAGACACCATACGCATCAACCTTTAAGTGCGAGAACTTATAGACGCCACGCAGGCGGATGGTACTGCCGATAGAAGCACCCGATACGGAACCGGAATCCCAGAAAGCCAACCCTTCACGGGCAAGGATTGTGCCATCGTTCTTCACGCCGGTTTTTAACTTAATAACACAGCCCGGTGCCGGACGGCCATCGGTAAACTCCTCTTCACGGGTCATCTGAATCTTCACCGGACGACCTGTCTTTTGGGAAAGGAGAACAGCGGGCACATGCGTGAGTACGACACCGAACCGTCCACCAAATCCACCGCCCATTGTCGTCGGGATAACGTTAATCTGATTGAGCGGAATGCCGAGTGTACCCGCTATGCCGGATCGGATGGCAAAGGGCCCCTGCGTACTTGCCCATACAGTCACTTTTCCAGTGGAATCGGCATCAGCGACGGAGACGTGCGGCTCCATATAGGTCTGATGAACCCGTGGGATGACATACGTATCTTCGACAACCAGATCCGATTCGGCGAAGCCTTGTTCTACATCACCGCCCGCGGAGTGCGTTTCGGCGGAGATATTGTAATAGACATCCTCTTCAAGGGCTTCCAACTGTGCGTTTAACTCGGCGATCTCTGCGCTGTGGTCTTGCGATTTGTCTCGCTCAAGTTTTCTCAAGTCGGCTCTAATCGCTCGACGGGCTGGTCCATCTTTCGTATCATCGCTGTGCAGACGCGGTGCGTCCAGTTGAATCGCTTCCATCACATCCTGAACAGCGGGGAGCACTTCGTAGTCGATCTGGATCAGATCCGCGGCTTCCTCTGCGATGTCCGGATCCGTTGCTGCGACCGCTGCAATCGGTTCGCCGAGATACAGAACCTTGTCAGTAGCAAAGACCCGCCGTCCGCTCTCAACATCGTCTTGGGTGATAATTGCTCGTACGCCGGGCAGTTTTTCAGCCTCGCTCGTATCAATATTCAGGATTTTTGCGTGTGGGTGCTCGCTCCGAACAAACTTACCGTGAAGCATACCGGGTAGATGGACATCTCCTCCGTACTGTGCCGCACCTGTGACTTTTTCAAGGGCATCAACTCTCGGTACTCTTTTGCCAAGAACTGCATATTCTGACATGAAAAATCTCCTTTTGGAATGGAACGTGAAACGTGATGCGTAAAAGGTAAGGGTTAAAATCTTGACTTCAATACGTGGTGGACATTACGCATTACGCATGACTTCCGCTGCACTCATCACGGCTTCAATGATCTTCGTGTACCCTGTGCATCGGCAGATGTTATTACCAAGTGCGTGTCTGATCTCAGCTTCTGTTGCATTGGGATTTTCATCAAGAAATGCTTTGGACGCCACGATGAATCCCGGCGTGCAGAAGCCACACTGGTATCCGCCTTTATCCATAAATGCTTGCTGGATGGGGTGCAGTTGATCTCGGCTTGCCAGCCCTTCTACCGTTGTGATTTCCTTGCCGTTGGCACTGACACCAAGCATCATACAAGATGTCACCGCTTTTCCATCTACAAGAACTGTACACGCGCCACAATCGCCGGTGCTGCAGCCCTCTTTTGTACCCGTTAAACCGATTGTATCACGAAGGATTGCTAATAATGTCTTTCTCGGTTCAATTAACAGATCATATGTATCAGTGTTGACCGTTAAACTGACTGGATGCTTCTTCATTGGATTATCCTTTCTGTTCTCCGAATAGTGCTTGGGAATGAGTCTAAGATGAATATGACATCTGAATTTTCGTGCGTCCGATAAATCGGAATTTCGCTGAACTTAACCTGCCGGTTAGCCCTGTGCACGAGAGGTTGCGGCTTGAAGGGTCCGTCGGGTCAAGACACCAACCATTTCTCGACGATATTCTGCCGAACACCGTAAGTCCGAAATGGGCCTTGATTGCGCTGAAGCAGCTGTAGCGGCTTGTTCTAACAGTTCTGTGGTCAGGGAATTTCCATTTACAATGGCTTCGGCATCGGTAGCTCGAAGAGGTGTGGGTGCAACGGCGGCAAGCCCAATCTTGACATCTGATACGGTGCCGTTATTGGTTTTTGCAGATGACGCCACGCCGACGAAGGCAAGATCCATTACTTCTCTAATTTTTTGCTTGATGTACTGCGAACCTTCATTCGCACCGCGGGGTGGACATTTAAATGCTGTGACAATCTCCCCGGTTTCTAATACGGTTTGCCCCGGACCTAAAAAGAAGGTTTCAATGGGCACGGTACGCTCACCATTGGCGCCGGCAATATTAACCTGTGCGCCAAGTGCTAGCAGGGGTGCTGCAGTATCCGCAGCGGGGGAACCATGACTAATATTGCCCCCTATTGTTGCAAGGTGGCGAATCTGGACACCGCCAACCTCACCGGCACCTTCGGCAAGCGCAGTGTAGCGTTCACGGATTATTGAATCTTTTTCCAGTGTGCGCATCTTTGTTAGCGCGCCGATTCGCAAACCGGTTCCTTCATCGTAATCAATGCCCACTAATCCGGGAACTTTTTCTAAGCTAATAACGTACTCAGGCGTTGCTGTCCGTGCCTTCATTTCTATAATGAGATCTGTTCCACCGGCTAAGAACTTTGCTTTGCCGTTATATTTTATCAGCAGAGCTGACGCTTCTTCAATTGTTGTTGGTTCAAAAAACTCAAAATTCCTCAATGTGATGACCTCCCTGAAAATACGAGGCATCCCGCGCCTCGCAAAATGGTTGACCCTGAATGTAGTTTGACATGGTTAAAGCATACCAAATCTGATTAGGGTTGTCAACTCTTTAATAGTTGCATCAGTTTGTACTATTCAATGATTAAGTTTGTACTATTCAATGATTAGTTGATGATGATCTTTCAGTGATTCGCTAGGACAGTCTGCGTCAGCCAATTGAACTGAACTTCCATTAAACTCAACATGTCGCTGCGTTGTAAAAACAACACATTGATCCTCTCGCTTCAACAGATGCACGTGAATGCATCCGGAAATGCCATAGATATTGATGAAATCATAGATAATTTTGGGTAGCTGATCTAGCTCGCTATGTTGATGGGGGGCATACGGTCGAACCAAGACAGGCGAACGTCTTTTGAACGTACCGAGTAACGACTGAGGGTGAGAGCTGTGAAACAGATGTAACACACTTTTATCGGGGGATTTGAAGAGTTTATTCCAAGCCCTTTTTAAGCTACGAAATGATCCGGAGGGCGGGGCAACATAAGAGGACAGGGAATAGGTGATATTGTTTTGTGGCTCGGTGTCCGGAGGGATATACTGGCAAATGAGAAGGGGTTTTGATTGGAACGACGTTAAAAAGTAAGCATAGCGTGCAGGTTTTTCAGCGAACAAGTCGAGAAATTCCGAAAAGTTTGAAAGTTCGCGTGATTTCTGTTCTTCGGGTTGATCCCCTGTTTGAAAGGAATGCATCCAGAATTTAAAGCGGGCGTTAATACTGGTGCGGGTTTCGCCAATGATATTTATGAGTTCAATAGCGTGTCCGTATGTATCTTCGATAGTGCTAGCGAGATACCGATGATTTTCGGATGCGCGTTCAGTGATTAATTTGAGATTTTCAATGAGGCGCACTATCTTTCTCTGGAATATATCAAACCCCAGAGGTGCCGCGATTAAATGTTCGACCTGTTCCACAAAATTATCAGATTTCTCAAAATCTTCTGCCAACAGATTCAACTCTAACAGCGTCTTTTTTAGAGCCTCCGAGGTCAACTGCGTTATTTCTGTTATTGACTTAGGAGCTATTAATCGCTGAGAGCTATCTGTTGTCGTTAAATTCTTCTTTTCTTTCATGCGAAGTTGTGCTATAATAGGTTATTTACCCTAATGAGAGATAAGACTCTCAAATGCTTTTGTAGATTTGTGATTATAATTTGTGATTATAAACTGTAGAAATTATACACTATATCAATTGAAAATGAAACAACTATTTCAGAAAAAGCATTTGACATAGTGGGGTTATTGACTACGATTAGATTCTTGATGATTCTTTGACTATCTGTTAAGACGCTTTATTTTTAGAATAACCTGTCATTATAAGTAAAGATTTTAAGGAGATACTAAAGTTTGGACAATTCACGGTACAAATGATGGTTGATTGGGAATACGCTTCGGGATGCCAAGCAGCACTGCGGATTTGACCTGATATCAGGTCAAATCCCAGCAAAGCATCAATTGATTCACGCAACTGAGTTTCGGGACCAGTTGCCTGAGGCAATTGCTATTCAACGCCACCCTGATAAAATCGGGGCAGTTCGATAACAAGTGAGTCGGTGTACTGGGTATTGAGCATTCATTGGTATCGTCCTGTCAAGCGGACACAGGGGTTGATGGTTGAGTATATGCGTGCTTTAATCAAGGGATAATTATTTTCTGCAACAATCTCTGAAGATACTAACTCGCCGAATATTCACTAGACCCTTGATAACGCTACATGAATTGGATACAAATTGTACTAACTTTAGTAAGGAGATAACATGGCAAATTGGGGCGAGTATATTGCGAGCACGCTGGACCGGCTGTCAGGCAAGCAAAAGACTTCGACGCTTCCGCAAATCAGCCTGCAACCACGCGAAACTACTGAGGAGATCGCTATCTATGAAGGGAGGGAAACACGGCGTGAAAAGCAGGTCAAAGAACGCTTGTCGTATCAACTGTTTGAGAAAATGAGACGGCGTACTTTCAGTTGGAAATCGTATTACTACTACGATGCGTATGATATTCCACGGCTTGCAATTACAAACGAAAACGCAACGGGCACACATATTATCGAACGACGTCACTTCCTTCCAGAAGACCGGATCATTGAAGCCAACTTTTATACGAATGCCAATACTTCTTCCATCCTTATTGATGCCAATGACCTGGCACGCGTGAGTCAGGAGATATTTGATCAGCTCAACACCAGGTCTATCAATCTCCAAATTTATAACAGGACTTATCCTCTGGAAATCTGGTTTGATAGTGATCAGAAGCAGACAAACAAGTTTTTTCCGCTCGGTCAACATAAAATCTGTATAGACGATCAACGGGCATACTTGCTGCGCCCGTTCCGGAATCTGGGTGCCGATGGATTTGCCGCTTTATCGAATCGATTACTCGCGCAAGAAGGTATTGCGGTCGATCCGAAAAGCACTATCGAATCATTGCTGATTGAACTTGGTAGTGAGGAACTGCTCTACCACTACCAAGATGCTCTCAATCTATATAACCAAAAAACTTCAAGGTGCCGATCTGCTGGTCTGTACGAAGATGAAGAGCAGCCCTTAATTATCACGAAAACACGCCAGCGTGCGCGTAGAGGAGATACTAGTCACCGTTCACCTGTCGATAAAAGCCGCCCTGATCCGATACCGGATGAGATGTATGGGATGCTAGCCTTCGCTTTTGAGAAGAATTTTCCAGAAATTGAGGAGGATTTGATGCACATTAGCCTCGCAGCGTTGAGCTTGGATCGGGGAGCAGTTACTGATGGTTGTGCAATTTTGAGGGATAAGCTTTGCTCCTATACAGAGATAGCTGTGCTACAGGAACATCAACTTGAATATCTCTATCAATTTGTACAAAGACTACTAGCTGAAGAAGAGGAACAAGAAGAAGAGGTATACTCGCCCCTCGAAGATCAAGCGTATGAAGAAATTCTTGTCGAGTTGTTGGAGGGAATCCGTGACATTACAACAGATTTCCGCTACCTCCACTATCCCCCCATTACTACCCAAGTCGATACGCTTCAAGAATCTGTCCAATCACTTTCACAAGCACTCGAGGATGCTGAAGATAAACAGCACCGTCGTGAAATCAGTGACAAACGTGAGATCTTGACGAAGAAAGCGTTTGAAGTTCCTAACCCCCGCACCTACACCCTTGATAGAACAAAGGAACAAATTAGCTTTTACGAGCGGTTGCTGGAGATCCAGAAAATAGTCCACGATGTTCAAGAGCAAGCTAGTAATTCGGCTCATGATGTTGCTTTTAGTTTGGCGAAATCCGCTTATATTTTAGTTCAACTTCATTTGAAGGAGTTTCCGGACTTACGCGATATTTCTAATCAACTGATTGAACTAATGCAGCGGGAATCGGATGACAATTATAAGGAGTTTGAGCTTGACTTCATCAAAACGCTCGCGCAGCTTACCACTACCCTCCATGAGAACATCAAAATCGCCCTATCGGACCGGCTAATGAAGATAACAAACAAGCTGGAAAAACTTTGTACTGCTAATGAGCAATTTAACGAAAACAATTGGAATACAGCTTATACAGAGTTTGTCCAGCGTGAGGTTGCAGCGTTTAATGATAAGGTGCGTGAGTCTGCAATTGAGAAATATGATCAGATTACCGAACAGATCGATTACCAACTGGAGTTGATTGAAATCTTTATCAGCGGCATTAACGTTCCCGCATTGCTACCAGCCCAATTGCACGAATCAGGAAAAGGATTGCAGACCTTCCTCGTGGAACAACTGAAGAAATACTTGAACACACAAAACCTGCAACTTCAGAGCGTCCCAGGGCGTGAACATCAACTCAGATCTCTTATTAATGAATTGATGCCTATGCAATTGGATACTCCACTTGAACAGTTGGAGTATTTCTTTAGAAGTACTGCTTAACATCTATCCTTAAAAATAAAAAAAACTCCTAGAATGAACCAAAAGTGTGAAACGTGAACTGTTTTTTTTACGTTCTACATACGGATAGGGTCTACTGTGGACTCTTAAGGAGCTAATGAATGGAATAATAGCCCGATTTTAACCCCCGCCTTTATTTTAATTATTTGGAGGATCATGGACTTGCTACCGAAAAAATTAGAAGCCTACCCCATTAAACCATACTTCTCTGAACAGCAAGAACTAAATGAACGTTTGAGTGCGATTCTCCCGCCATATATATTGGAAACACCTATCGCTACGCGAGGGAAGCGTCTGTTTCGGATTCTTGTCCGATTCACTCTGATCATTTGTCTTCTGTCTTTTTTGACACTGTGTGGATTTCTAGCGCATCGCGCGGTGAAAGATAAAGATACGTTCTGGTACTACCTCACAGAAAATCAGACCATTGTTCTGACGTTGATGCAAGGGAAGAAAGTGCAGGACACCGCAACCTATGGCGTTCTGGAAACACTCACAACCTCCGGTAAAACGATGGAAGAGAGGCTGATTCAACTTCAGCTAGATGGATATGCCCAAAGCAACGCGCAACAAATTCCTATCATTTACGACGTAGCAGCGCAGGCGGACCACAAGAAGATCTACGAACAATTAATTCAACCGGCGATTGAACAAGCCTATCGGATTTATAACAATTTCGATCTGAAAACTGAGCAGGAAGTATATGGGATTACCACGAATGAACTGATATATCAAAAAGGATTGAATGTGCCGGGATATAGTCCGAAGGCGTTGGAACACATGCTATTTGAAGCACGACGTTACTTCCCATTTGCGCTAATTGCCGGACGAGTTGCTGACATAGACCCATTGCTTCTGCTGAAGATTTTTGAAATTGAGACCCACTTTGATGAGACCTTAGTCGGTCTCAGTCAAACCGAAACTGGCGAAGATGATATTGGCATTGCTCAGAATAATCTGGCTGTTCTACCTAATTTGATTCGCCACATTTTGGATCCAAGTATGCCGGCATACTCTCCCTTTTTTGAGTTTCTTAGACCTGGGAGAGGTTGGGAAATGAGAGAACAACTCACTTGGAATGAGTATTTGCCTCGCTTAGAAGAGGAGCTAGCAGGTACCTACGATCGCCAAAAAAACCCGGCTGGGAAATATTACACTAATCTTTTGAAAGCCCCTCACATCGGTGCATTCTTGGCAGCCTACCACATAAAGCGCGATAAGACCTATCGTTTCGACGAGTGTTTGGATTTTTACAGGAAAAATGCCAAAGCCCTCAAAGTTGAGCTCGATCTTAGGCAAGATCTACAGCCATATCACTGGGCGTATTATACCTTTTACAACGGCGGTCCTAAACGTTGGCATGTGATGAGAACATATCTGGCGATGCGCCAAAATCAGGAGTTGATACCACCTGAACTTCAGGAAGCTGTGGATACGATAAAGGGGCGTAACATGGATGCACAACGGATTGGAAATAAAAACCAATATCTGAAAGAGCTCGCTTTCGACCACGCAGAAGGCAAGCTTGTTCAAAATGATGGGCTGCTTGACTATGGACTGTACGATTTCTCGCCAAATTTCAAACCTCGAGAGCTCATGTGTGGGCTTCCTCCCAACCTCGCTATGGCAAAAAAGATTGATGATTAGTGCAGATGGATACGCTTGCAGAGGATACTCCCTACCCTCTGCAAGCCCGCTCAAATGTCTATGCTGAGAAAATACGATTTAACGCCCTCTGTCCTACTGCTCCTCCTACCGATTATTTTCTTTTTCTTTGTCTTCCTGATATACCCTCTCCTGTACATTTTCAAAGAATCTTTCTGGATTAATAACCATCTGAGCATTGAGTACTTCAAGCTGATAGTTACGGATGAAAGTATCCGCAAGTTGGTCGTCAATAGCTTCAACATGGGCATTGTGGTAACGCTGACGACAACACTTATTACCCTGCCACTCGCATATTTCCTCACCCGCTACCGTTTCCCCGGCCGTAGCACCCTCCAAGGGATTATTCTGATTCCGATTATCATGCCGCCCTTCGTCGGGGCAATCGGCATGAAGCAGCTTTTCGGTTTGTACGGTAGCGTGAATATCTTTCTGAACAAGATTGGACTTATCGATTTGGCGGCACCGATCGATTGGTTCGGTAGCGGATTTTGGGGAATTATCCTGCTGTCCACCCTGCATCTTTATCCGATAATGTATCTCAATGTCGTTGCAGTGCTGGCAAATGTAGACCCCAGCTTGGAGGAAGCAGCAGAAAACATGGGGGCATCGCGCTTCAGGCTTTTCCGGACGGTGACGCTTCCGCTCATGCTCCCCGGATATTTCGCAGGTGCCATCCTAGTGTTCATTTGGGCGTTCACCGATTTGGGCACACCGCTGATTTTCAACTACAATGAAGTTATCGCCGTGCGAATCTTCCGCCAAGTTACCGATGCCAACGTCAACCCGATGGGGTATGCACTCGTCGTCTTGATTGTTGTACTGACTGCCCTTGCATTCTACATTTCCAAGCGTTGGACTGGCACCGGACGGTATGAGATGCTCGGACGTGGGCATGTCGGTTCACGTGAGATTCAAGCAAATCGTTGGATGTGTGCTATCATCTATTGCTTCGTGGGAGTCATCATATCCATGGCGCTGTTGCCGCATATCAGTATTGTCTTGACCTCACTAACACCTGATGCTAGCCAGTGGCGGCTGAGTGTGCTGCCTCAGAGCTATACGCTGCAGCATTATTCGGATGTTTTTAGCCATGAAAGCAAACTGGAAGATACGCTACTCAGTATCAAGAATAGTTTATTCTACAGCGTGTTCAGCACACTGCTCGCCCTCGTCCTCGGAATTGTACTCTCATACCTTCTTACCCGTAGGCGCATCCCTTTCAAGAATCTGCTCGATGCTATTGCTATGTTGCCTTTAGCCCTGCCGGGTGTTGCGCTCGCCTTTGGCTATGTGGGTAGTTTCGCGGATACGACGCTTTTGCTCCGTCATTTGCCCCAGTCCATCGTATCCATCTTAGATCCTCGACAAAACCCGATTTTACTGCTAATCATCAGTTACGCGGTGAGGCGTTTACCGTATATGCTCCGTTCAATTTACGCGGGCCTTCAGCAGACCAGTGTAACATTGGAAGAGGCATCACAGAATCTTGGCGCAAACCCAGCACGGACGCTGTATAAGATTACGCTGCCCCTTGTCATTGCCAATGTCATCGCTGGCTCAATCCTTGTGTTCTCGTTCTCAATGCTGGAAGTTGCTGACAGCTTGATTCTTGCTATGCGAGACCAGTATAATCCGATCACCAAAGCGATTTGGAACCTGTCACAACGCCCGGTTGGTGGGGCGTATATTGCTTGTGCGTTGGGTGTGGTGGGAATGTTTATTCTGATAGCGTGCTTAGTTTCTGCGGGCCGTATCCTAGGGGGACGTTTGGGTGAGATTTTCAAGATTTGATGCGTATGCGCGTGAAACGTAATGGGTCAAATGTGAGAAAAGGGGTTATTTCTTTACCTCTTACAGGCTCGGTTCAACATACAATGTCTTTTCATGGGTGTAAGTCACGAAGCCTGAAGCGGTTCCCTTGGGTTTGACGACATACCGAAACCACGTATAGTCAACCGGGACATAGCTGGCATGTTGTGCTTTACTGAAGAGCGCTGCAATCTGGGCGGCTTTTAGCAGCGTTGGCATTGGAATACCCGGCTTGTTTTCAGGATTGCGAATGACAACATGTGAACCGTGAATCTGCTTTGCGTGTAACCACATATCCCGGCTTGAAGCAATCCGGCGAAGGAGTAGGTCATTTTCCTTGCTATTGCGCCCCACATAAATCTGAAAACCATCGGGCGATGTATATTTCCGAAATGCACCAGCGGATTCGCTCTGCTTGGACTGACGCTTGGTGTCTTTTATCCAACCTTTTTTTACAAACTCAGACTGAATTGCTCGAAGTTCCTTTAACCCCTTCGCCGCCTCAACCTCCGACACATAAGCATTTAATACCTCCTGCTCCGCCTCATTATCAGCAATCAACCGATGGATAACCGAAACCCCGCGTTTTGCTTTGGTGTACCTCTTGAAGTATTGTTGGGCGTTATCTGAGGGATTGAGTTGCGGATTAAGTTCGATCGATAATGCACTTAAATCTGGGCTGTAGTAGTTCTGTACCTCGATAACCGCCTGTCCTCGCTCGACTTGGTGCAAATTCGCAGTGAGGAGTTCTCCTCTGATCCGATAGTCTTCAGCCTGTTCGGCATTTGCCAAATCTTGTCGTAGTGACACCTGTTTTCGCTCCAGTGCCGCACTCATCTTGTCCAAAACCTGACGCAAGACATTCCGCTCAGATTGCATTGTCTCATCGCGAATAACTGCGTCGTAGTAGGCAGATAGGGCTTCGCTCATCGTTTCAAAAAATCGGCTCTCGGTGTTTGGGAATTGAGCCAGTTTTAACGCAGATACAGCGACAACTTTATCTTTGTCCTCCAAGTAAGTGTGGTCGTTCGCGCTCTTCTCCGATTGGGACTGTTTGGGCGAATCGTCTGATTCGATAAGCACTTGGGGGCTGCTGCGAGAGGTCTGGAAATACGCCATAACCTGCTGATATGCCTCCCACAGGTTCGCTGAAGCGGACTGATCACCGGCGCGGGCGATAATCTCCTTAGCGAGCGTTGGGCTCAAGCCATCAATCTGATTGAAGAGGAATCGCCAACTAACCTCCCGATTTTCAACGAGCGAAACAAAGGTCTCTTGATCTAATTTAAGTGGATGCCATTTATCCTGCTGCGGTGGCGGAGTATAGGGCAGACCGGGTAATACTTCACGATAGCGGCTCATCGTTTCGTCAATATGTTTGATGCTTTCGAGGATATTGCCGCTCGCTTCATCAACAAGGATGATATTGCCGTGCTTGCCCATAAATTCCGCGATAATCGATTTAGGTGACGTTTCGAGGATATCAGATGTAGGTTCGATAGTGAGTTTTAGGACTCGATCCAAGCCAACCTGTTCTACCGCTGTGATCTGACCACGCATAACGTGCTTTATCAGGAAGTCCGCAAAGTGGGACCTAGACTGTCCTTTCGGCGGGCGTTCAATCAGATGTGCACGGGCATGAATAGAGTGGGTTGAAATCAGCAAAAAGTGAGTCTGGGTTGACTGAGTGATTTTCAGTACAATGCTGTGAGAGTTCAACTGTTCAATATGGCGAATGGTCCCATTCAGGATTGTATGACGGAGTTCATCCGTTACAAAATGTAAAGATAGACTATCGAATGACATGAGGCAGACCTCGTGGAAGTGATGTATCGTGAATTCTCGCGCCTGCAGCAGTATCGCGTTTCTCAGCGTATCGCTCGGCGAAACGGTTGCTCATTATACCATAATTCCATAGAGAACGGCACGAAAAATCGATCTACCATGCTTCTGAGTTGATGGCTTGACTTGTAGGGGCATCTCACTGTTTCCGTTGGTAGCATTGACAGCCACCTACAATTGTGTTAGAATTTTTGTTGAAGCCAAGCTATTTCAGGCTTTCTGAGTTTCTGACAATAGGGGTTTTCAGTTCGTCCTTATTCTAAAGTAAAAAGGAGAATTTTAATGCGTAGATTTTGGTTTAGCACTTTAGTACTCGTTCTAGCTATTTCACTGATAGTGCCACCATTTGTAGGCGCGCAGGACAGTGTATTGGACAAAGTAAAAAACAGGGGAAGGCTCGTTTGCGGGGTATACGGCGGCTTGCCCGGTTTCAGTTTTCTCAGCCAAGATGGTAAGTGGAGTGGCTTTGACGTGGATTATTGTCGGGCAATCGCTGCAGCTATTCTCGGTGATCCAGATAAGGTTGAGTTCGTGCCGTTAAAGGCACCAGAACGTTTCTCCGCGCTCCAGACAGGGGAGATAGATGTCTTAATCCGAAACACTACTTGGACGCTTACCCGCGACACGCAAGTGGGGGCTGACTTCGCCCCACCTACCTTTTACGATGGGCAGGGATTCATGGTGCATAAAAAGTCCGGCATCACCTCCTTAGAGGAGTTGGCTGGAGCAAGTGTCTGTGTCACCGCTGGTAGCACGACTGAGCTAAATCTAGCGGATACGATGCGGGCTTTAGGGGTAGATTTTAACCCCGTGGTATTTGAGGAAATTGATACCCTTTACAATAGTTATGAACAGGGGCGTTGTGATGTTGTTACAAGTGATAAATCGCAGCTAGCCGCTCGTCGCAAAGTCTTTAAGGATCCGGACGCCCACGTTATCCTTGATGTAACCATCTCGAAGGAACCGTTGGGACCTGTCACCATCCACGGTGACAACAAATGGAACGATGCCGTTAGCTGGGTTGTTTATGCCACATTCTTCGCCGAGGAGCACGGAATTACCCAATCGAATGTCAGCACTTATAAATCCAAAAATCCAGAGATCGGACGTTTCTTGGGCAAGACTGGAGATATGGGCGGGAAACTCGGTCTGTCGAAGGATTGGGCGCATCAGGTTATCGCTGCTGTCGGCAACTATGGTGAAATTTTTGAACGTAACCTCGCTCCTATTCGTCTGCCGCGCGGTGTCAACAAGCCTTGGACTCAAGGGGGTCTGCTGTACGCGATGCCGTTTCGTTAATAGGTTTCGCAAACGCAGCACTATGACATCTATCGACAAGGTAAAAGGAATACCTTATGATACTTGAGGGGTGCTAATAATTATTGTCTGAATCAGGATTGTCAGGATTTAAGGATTTTCAGGATGAGATGACTCAAATTGACACCGATGAGCATTTGAGGCGAGGGCATCATTATTGATCCGATGCCGCATCGCGAGGCAAAGCAAGCTGAATCACCTATTAAACAGATGACACGCAAAACCCGGACGCTCATTTAACAAATCGTGCAAAGAAACCGAGTTTTGAAGTCCGAGAGGATCCGTGACCGGGGAAAAACTCGATTTCTCTGAGTTGTACTACACTTTCTTTTAACATGAGCGAACCTATTTATGGGCACCCCTCATTTAGATAAGAACGGTATCTGAAATTGTAGGAGATGCCTCCTAGTATCAATGTTCGGCAATACCTAAAAGCATGAAAAATCAACGACAAATTCTAAAAGAGAGAGACAGGGTGCCGCAAGCTATCCAAATGACGGTCGAACTCTTTTCGGGCATCGGTGGATTCCGCATCGCTGCTGAAAGGCACGGTATTCAGACGTTGTGGGCAAATGATATTTGTCCGAGAGCATGTCAAGTATACCGTAGTCAATTTGGAGACGCTGAAATTCGCCAAGGCGATATTCGAGCATTCGTGCATGAGATTCCTTCGCACGATTTACTTACAGCCGGTTTTCCTTGTCAACCATTCAGTAGTGCGGGGAAAAAAAAGGGGCTTCGCGACCCTCGTGGGCATCTTTTCGCTGTTATTGTTGATATTTTAGGGCCTTATGCTAGTTAGCTTCCCTTTTTTTTAGTTCCGATAAAAAAAGGGAAGCTAAAAAGTCCTCCAGTCTGTTACTATAGATGAACTTGACAATCCATCTAAAACTGGAGGATAACCTTATGATAACCGATTTTGATGACCTCTGTCTATGGACTTATGTCATTGTTGATGACATTCTGATAAAACTCGAACCATTACTCCGACGCCCAGGCCCCCCTCCCCCATGTAGCGATAGTGAGTTAATCACTATGATATTGGTTGCCGAATGTAAGGGGTGGGACATCGAAACACAACTGCTATCCGACTTTAGCCAGCACCCCCATCTGTTCCCTATACTGCCTTGTCAGACCCGACTCAACCGGCGAAGACGCAATTTGGGGACAATCATCAATCGGATTCGACAGATGCTCTTGTCAGACATTGAAGCGGCATCGGAGAAACTGTGTATTATTGATAGTTTGCCGATTCCAGTCATTCAGTTTCATCTGGCACCTTCGTCATCAAATAATTGGTCATGCTATGGTGCCGATTATGGGCGGGTGGAATCGAGGAAACAGACCATTTTCGGCTATAAACTTCATCTGTTAGTCACCGCAAGTGGGGTGATTGTTGATTTTGAACTTGCCCCGGCTTCTGCAACCGATTTATCGGTTGGTTACGAATTGCTCTCTGGACACCAAGATAAGCAAGTGATAGGGGATAAAGCCTATATTAGCAACCAAGTCAAAGACCAATTAGCTCAACTCAACCGTATCGATCTGATAACGGTCCCCCGACGCAACCAGAAACAGCAGATTTCCAGACAAACCAAGCGGTGGATTAACGAAATTAGGCAGAGGGTTGAAACGGTTAATGGTCAATTGAGTGAACAATTTCATATACAAAAGAATCATGCGCATAGTTTCTGGGGGGTATGCACTCGGTTATACTCCAAACTCACCGCTCATACGCTATGCGTTTATCTCAATCAGCTATGCAAAAAAGAGGCGTTTTTACAGATTAAAGAGTTGGCGTTTCCAGTTCATTAGTAACTAGCATAAGGCCCATTTTAAGAAGGCATCGCCCACGTTATTTTATTTTGGAAAATGTGAAACGCTTGCTTCCAATGGAACAAGGGGATCATTTCGCCACAATGCTTGCCGCTTTGACAGCACTTGATTATCAGGTGGAATGGCGTTTAATCAATACGATGCACTTTGGCTTACCGCAAAATCGTCAACGTGTGCTTATATTAGGCTCTTTGGGTATGACAGATGATTGCCCCGTTGTTAGACTTGCCTCATCAGAAGATCTTTGTAGGATATTAGAAAGAAACTTTCCAATAATCAGGACTGTATCAAGCTGGACTGAGATTGAAAGACATAGTAAGAAATTTCCCAATTGGGGACTGGCTTGGAACGGACGCTTCTTTGCGGATAATATGGAATACTTCTCTGAAGCAAAGCCAATTGTACCCTTACGGCGGGTACTACAATCTACGGTTGACCCAATTTTTGACTTCACCGAGAATACTTTGCAACGCTTAAAAGACAGCAAGCAAACTGATAAATTTGTTGAAGGTGTTCAAATTCTTTATAATCAAAATGGTGGTGCTCGCATGGGCTACACCGTGTTCGGTATTGACGGAGTTGCACCAACACTCACGTCTACAGCTAGCCGCCACTATGAACGTTACAAAGTGGGCAATTGCTATCGACGTTTGACAAATGTAGAATACGCTCGAATACAAGGATTTCCAGATCAGCACTGTTCAGCGGTTTCCATTTACAATCAATACTCTTTATATGGTAACGCGATTCCACCTATATTTGGGAGTTGGCTCATTCATAAGATTTTACGGAATCATGTAACGACATTAAAAGAACCGAAGCAACAACAACTTCATCTTTTTCTCAATGAGTCATCAAATTATGCCTACTAAGACTGAACTGCGCGGAGTACTTCATACACGGCTAGAACAAACTATGTCAGCGTTAAATCGCGCACTTCAAGAGATAAATCTTGAACGTCTTGAACCCGTTCTTTCACGTATCGGACGTGGGCGAACCTTGCCTCACTGGTACAAACAACTTTTTGAGTCGCAAGCTCTTCCCAACCTTGATGGTAAAACAGTTGGTAGCGTTGTTGAAATGCTTTTTGTCGCTGTTCTTGAAACCGTGACTTTTCAGGATATTGAAATACCGCCGCTCCATATTAATCCTGCGCGAGGCGTTGATTTGCCGGATATTGACTTGAATATAAAGTCTCCCTCTCAAAACTACTGTACCAGTGAACCTTTTTTTTCAGCATATGAGAGACTACTCGGTAGTGAATATGATGCCCTTATCATGCTAACTGATTATCAAACGCGCAAAACAAACCCGCCTTTGAAACTTCAGGTAATCAGGTGGCAATATCTCTTCAATACGCAATTGGCAGACTTTGCTCTGACTGCAATTGCCCGGAAACACCGCGATTGGTTGCTTAAACGGAGCGAGCCTTGGACACAAAAGATTTTTCGATTTTTGGCTTATGTCAATCAGAGCCATTGGCAAGCAGGGCATTCACTTCGTATCATTGACGCGATGCAAAACAGAGATGCAACACAACGTTTGGTGATTGCAGCGGAAAATGACTTTAGAGCAAAGAATATCCAACGCTTACACGCCGATAAAGAGGCAATACCTGATCATCAGCTAGAAAGTTTACTTTCTATAGCTGAGACTCAACCTCTAATTTTGGGAATTGTTGATGCAGCAGATAACTGGGTTGTGGAAAATTATAAAGATGTCGCTCGCCTTCCAAACGAAAACGAATGGACGCGATTGCTTGCTAGTTCCCTAGATGGACAGATTGGAATGAGTTTTGCACTTCAATGGAGATACAATTTTGGACGGATATTTAGGTAATCAGCCGGCAAATATAGAAAATCAATGATGAACAACATAAAATATAAAAGCACAATCGCTCAAGCCGTACAACACTATGGAAAACAGCTCACCTAAAAGTGTATCAGAGAAAATCCCTTTCTGGCGGGATATTCGGGTCCTGCGCGTGCTGTTTCAGGTCATCTTCCTTATTGGCGTCCTCCTGTTGGCTGGTATCCTCTACACGAATATGTTGAGGGGACTCCGTGGTCTCGGCTTGACCTTAAATCTCGATTTTCTTGATGACGAAGCTGGCTTTGGAATATCTGAGGGGATTGCTTACGAGCCTTCGGATACCTATCTAAGAGCGTTTTGGGTGGGCGTGGTAAACACCATCAGGGTTAGTATTATAGGAATTGCATGCGCCACAATCTTAGGACTTGTTGTCGGCATCGCTCGGCTATCAAGCAACTGGTTGGTCAGACATATCGCAGCTATTTACGTCGAATGTTTTCGTAATATCCCGCTCTTGCTGCAGATTCTGTTTTGGTATACCGCTGTAATCCTTCAACTTCCCTCGGTACGGAAGAGTTTCACATTCTTAGGAGGCGTGTTTATTAACCAACGCGGGGTATATCTTCCCTCACCTCAACCCACATCGGGCGCGAAGATTTGGCTTGGTTGTCTCGCCGGAGGGTTCATTTTAGCACTGATTCTCTATTTTGTGCGGTTGAGGAAACTTCGACAGATGGAACAGCCCGGCTTTCCTGCAAAGTGGGCTCTGCCAGCGTTTCTGTTGGTTGCCTTTGTGGGATGGTTTCTGACGCCGGGTAGACCATTTACTTTCGAGCTACCGGCTTTGAAGGGATTCAACTTCGCTGGAGGGATATACCTTTCACCCGAATTCTCCGCCCTTTTAATTGGACTTGTTATTTATACCGGGGCTTTCATCGCCGAAGTGGTGAGAAGTGGGATACAATCCGTGGCGAAGGGACAACGAGAGGCTGCTAAAGCGATAGGTCTCAGTGAATTTCAAACACTACGATTAATTATCCTACCTCAAGCTTTGCGCGTGATCGCACCTCCACTCACCAGCCAGTATTTGAACCTCACCAAAAATTCTAGTTTAGCTGTTGCGATCGGCTTCCCAGATCTATTTAACGTCGGTAATACGATGATGAATCAAACCGGACAATCCATCCCAATTTTTGGGATGATCATGATGAGCTATCTGATTATCAGCTTGACGACATCGGCGTACATGAATTGGTACAACTACAGAATTAACCGAATCGGACGATGAGAGGAAAAGAAGCGCGTGGAAGAGCGAGCACCAAATCCAGTAATTAAACCACCCACTGAATCGAAAAGCATGTTACGGTGGCTGAAGGAGAACCTCTTTAATACTTGGTATAACGCACTTTTCACCTTTTTAGCCGTTGTTTTTTTATACGTCGTCTTTAAGGGGATTTTGACTTGGGCGTTCACTGAGGCAAATTGGAACGTTATACCCGCTAACCTGCAAATTTTTCTAGTCGGTGCTTATCCGAGAGAGGAGATATGGCGTGTATGGATTGTGATTTATACTTTGGGTCTCCTATTGGGGTTGAGTGCTGGAATCTGGGGAGGTCTAGCCCTCCGGCTTGCCCTCGTCATCGGAGGAATAGGGGGAGGAGTTGGGATTATCCTAGCCTTCTTTCCCGCTGCCCTCTCGAATAGATTCGGTTTGTTGGGCGGGGTGGCATTGCTAGCAGGCTCTCTATTTCTGGGACGTGGCAGAAAAGAGTTGCGCCTTTGGGTTCTGGGCGGTTGGCTGCTATCATTTCCTTGGACTATGATATGGCTGCACGGATTCGCGGGCTTGCCCACCGTTTTTACAAGCAGTTGGGGCGGGCTTTTGCTAACGCTTATTCTGGCGGCTGTAGGGATTGTCGTCTCCTTTCCATTGGGAATTCTTTTGGCTCTCGGACGGCGGAGCAATCTTCCTACGATAAAATGGGCTTCAACAGCATATATTGAAACAGTACGCGGCGTGCCCTTAGTGACAATTCTGTTCATGGCACAGATAATGGTGCCGATTTTCCTACCTGATTTCCGCATTGACAAAATTCTACGGGCGATGCTCGGTATCACACTTTTTTCCGCAGCTTACATGGCAGAGAACGTCCGTGGAGGGTTGCAAGCGATTCCGAAAGGACAGCATGAGGCCGCCCATGCGCTGGGGCTCAACTATCCACTTACGATGTTACTTATCATATTACCGCAGGCGCTTCGCTCTGTTATCCCGGCAATCGTTGGGCAGTTCATCAGCCTCTTTAAGGATACATCGCTGGTCACTGTCATTGGACTGCTAGACTTATTGAGTATAGCCAAAACGGTTATTGCAAACCCCGACTGGTTGGGGTTACAAACTGAAGTATATCTGTTTGCTGCGGCGATCTATTTTGTTTTTAGTTACTCAATGTCTTATATCAGTCAAAAAATTGAAGGTGCCCTGGGAGTCGGGTAGGGACGAGATTGCTTCGCGCATACTAGGAAGGGAGATACAAAGAAGTGGCTGACCTTGAAAATACCGCAGATGATTCAATTATTATCTGTGAGGATGTTCATAAATGGTTTGACGATTTCCATGTACTCAAAGGAATTACTGCCGCGTTCAAGAGAGGGGAAAAGGTTGTGATATGCGGACCTTCGGGTTCGGGCAAGTCCACCTTCATCCGTACAATAAATCGTCTGGAAACACACCAAAGGGGTAGAATTATCGTTGATGGTATCGAACTCAGCGATGACCTTCGTAATATAGACCGTATCCGCCAAGAAGTCGGCATGGTCTTCCAACAGTTCAACCTGTTTCCCCACCTGACGGTCCTGCAAAATGTAACGTTAAGCCCTATCTGGGTGAAGAAGCTAACAAAAGGTGAAGCGGAATCGGAGGCTTTAGCGTTATTAGAGCGGGTTGGTATTGAAGAACATGCTCACAAATTTCCCGCACATATTTCGGGAGGGCAACAGCAGCGTGTGGCAATTGCAAGGGCTTTGGCAATGCACCCCAAAATTATGCTATTCGACGAACCAACAAGTGCCCTTGACCCCGAAATGATTAACGAAGTTCTAGATGTAATGCGTGAGTTAGCTGCGTCTGGCATAACAATGCTGGTTGTCACACATGAGATGGGTTTCGCGCGTGAGGTGGCAGATCGAATCATCTTCATCGATGAAGGGGAGATTGTTGAAGAGGCGGTGCCTGAAGTTTTCTTCGATAACCCGCAGCATGAACGCACTCGGCTTTTTATTTCCCAAACGTTACAACATTAGGAACAACTATAGTGAATTCTAAAAATAAATAGACGCTTCTCCAGTACGCATTGTAGGAGATCCGCCTTGTGGGAGGGGAACCTTCTAAGTCCGCCTGCGAAATCAGAGGTGTCCATATAATCGGGGTTGAAAACCCCTCCCACAGCGTCCAAATAATTATGAACTTTACTATAAATCTGATAGGGACCTTCAACCCAAAAAGATGAGTGAAATAGAACCTTCGGAAAGTATTCGTGCCATGCAAATTCAAGATCAAATCCACTGTTAAATATTTTTCATTAGAATTCTTTCTTGCATTCTTGCTTTGAATCAAGTATAATTACATTCGCAACTGTACAATGAATTAAAGAAGTGGTGTTAGGTTCAAATAGAAGCATTTCCCCCGGCTGTATGCTGTATTTTGTACCTCTTAGCGCTAAGGCTTGATTTTCATTTGCAGTTTTGAATCTTCAAGAAAGGAGGTACACACCAATGGCAACAGGTCGAGTGAAATGGTTCAGTGACCAGAAAGGTTACGGATTCATCGTAACCGACGAAGGTCAAGATGTCTTTGTCCACTATTCCAACATTGACGGTAATGGCTTCAAAACCCTTGATGAAGGACAAGAGGTCGAGTTTAATGTTGTGGAAGGGGAAAAGGGGCTCCAAGCCGAGGAAGTCAGAAAAATTTAAGGCTGATAAAGCTGACAATACTATATAAAAAAAGTAAAACCGGGGAAGAAAAGCTCTCAAGTAATTGAGGGCTTTTTTTATTGGGCTAAACAAAATCAATGCAGGGTACCGCAGAGAACTAGCTGAGAAGCCCCTGCTGCTCTTAAAAAATCGAGCCAGATCAGTAGATCTTGTTTCGATTACTCTCCTATCATGGAAGCCGCTTTATTTTTTTCGGAATGCGCCCCAACCCTGACGAATTTTATTTTTCCATGTGGGTAGGTCGTCGCTATTCTCAATGCTTGCGTTTTCATCGCCTTCTGCATCGCCCTCTGTTACATGTTGGTAAGCAGGTATCTCGTCTTCTGCATCAAACTGGGGAACGTTCTGGATTAATCCAATATTACGGCGTGCTTCTTCAAAGTCCGGATTAATCATTAATGCTTGCTTCCAACAGGCGAACGCCAGTCCTGCATTGCCTTGCTTGTAACAGATAATTCCCAGCTTGTTGTACGCGTCAGGCAGGGTAGGATCGATAGATAGCGTCCGCTTAAATGCGTCGACCGCACTTTCAATTTTGCCTTGGTACATGTAAGCATTTCCAAGGTTATAGTATATCTCCGCAAGATTCGGATCTTTACGAGCGATTTCTTCCCATTGAGCAATTGCCTCGTCAAAGCGATTTTGTTTCCAATATTCAATGGCTCGGTCGTTAGCGATTTCAGCTTGCTTACTCATGAATCTTTCCAATCTGGTGGTATAGGTGGGTTGTGTAAGCTTGATGTTAGCACTCGTGAGCATCGAATCACTTACAGTTTATCTCCAATCCTTGGAGTTCGCTTAGATCATACTCGCGTTGCTCCCTTTATCAAGCCGCCTCAATATCAAGGAAGGTTATCAATTATAACATTGCTAAATAACTGTATCACATTTCGCAATTTCAGTCAACACCAAAGTCAGATAGAAATATGCCAATAGACAAAGAGACTTGGGGGGTTCACGGGAGAGGTCCTATCGATGTCTTACAGCAGTTTCATAAACAGGCCCGATTCCATTTTCAGTTGATTTGGATCGTCTCTACAAGTCCCCAACTAAAGTCGAGGTAGTAATTATGTTTTTTGCTCTCAGGGACGCAGATGATGCAGCACTTACCATCGCGGGCAAAGCGATCGGTAATCGTAACAAGATTGAGCTCGTAGGAGTATATCATTTCGATAGCATCAAGGACGAGGAGATTGTGCGTTTGGAAATGTTTGTCCAGCAGATCTTCAATAGCGATCTGTATCAGGAGGTGTATTTTTGCTTTCGCGCCGGCGTAAGCGATTGATGCCCGCTGCTTGTCTAATTCATCAAGCAGATACAGATTCAGATTTACGTAATAATCTGTAGAATTGCCGAATTTTTCATTGAGTAGATGCTTGACCAAATTTGTCTTGCCTGACTGAAACTCTCCGATGAGACAAATCGTCCCGTGCTCAGACCCGGAATCGATATGAGCGGCTAAGGCTTGATAGGCTTCCCGTTGATTTTCATCGAGTGGGTATGTCGGCATGGGATTGGTATCATCTCAGAGAGGAGATGTTAAAAAATCCTCCCAGTGGAAGTGTGGCAGAGGAAACTCCTCCGTTGCTTTGCATTGTCAAAAGGTTGCCGCTTTTTCAAAGAAGTCAATCTCGACCACATCCACATTCGCACGCCGGGCATTATCAGCGACGCGCTGGACAACCATCTCTCGAACAAATGGGATGGGGATGCGTTTGACGCGGTGGACAACTTCCTCCGTGCAACGGACTGAGGTGTTACCCAAGAATGGGCCCTCTTGTGATTTCGCTTCAGAGGGATGGTCGCACGTCTCTGGTACGAGTTGCTGCAAGCGCATTGAAACGTAGTCGGTCACCCAACCTTTGAACGCTTCCCCTTTCTCCTCGTCAATTGCAGTCGCCTGGGGTTTCTGATCCAATTTCTGACTGATACCAACCAGTAGATCTTCCAAGCGGTTCAAGCGGTCCTCGACCGCGGATAGTCGTTCTTCAATTTTATTTTCACTGTTCATTATTTTTTTCCTCAAATGCACGGACATCATGCGTGATGTGTAAAACGTGAACCAACTCCTGAACCTTTGAACGAATAAGGACCTATGCAAACGGATTGAAAATATATCTGTCAGCTATATTTTACCGCCGAGGTCTGAAGGACGGAACGCCTGTTTTATCAAACCGATCCTTGACGGCTTTCATGATTTCCGGGGTAATTTCACTGTAACCGTGTTCGCGGGCATATTTTTCGACGCTTTTGGTGACCATCCCCTGTGCGAAGGAGGGAACACGCTGCAATCTTTGTTGTGCAGCATCTGTCCATTGTAACTCGTAGTCGGCTTCAGCTGCAAAGGGAGTAGTTTTTTCAAAACGGATGTTTTGACTTCCCGCCTGTCCCGGTTGGTACTCGCAGGATGGATCTTCAGCGAGATAGTTGTCAGTGAGGGCATAGGCACGGGCGCGGCAACCGCCGCAAACGTCCCGAAATTCGCAGGCACCACACTTGCCTTCCAGCAGTTTCCGATCTCGCAGCTCTTGAAAAACTTTGGATTGATTCCAGAGCGTCACAAAGCTTTCTTTCTTCAGATTGCCGACACTCACTGGCATGTACGGGCATGGCGTTAAATCACCTTCAGGCGTGATGCGGCAGTAGTAGATACCGCAGGGGCATGTACCACTCGGATAGGCTTGCAAGAAAGGTGAATCCGATTGTTGCTCATAGATGACCCGTTTGTAGTGTGGCGCGCATTTTGCTGCGACGAGCATTTTGCCATGATATTTCGCCTGTAACTCAAAGAGTGTTGAGAGCATACGTTCATATTGATCGGGTGTGATGTCCATCACCGTTTTCCCTCTACCAGTCCTCACGAGGAAATAGAGATTGAACACCTTAGCACCGAGTTCATAAGCGAAATCAACGATTTGGGGGACCTCATCGTAATTCCAGCGGGTCACAGAGGTCTGTACAAGGAAATCGAGGTTTGCTCGCTTGAGGGCTTCGACCCCGTTCATCGTGCCTTCCCAAGCCCCTTCCATCCCTCGGAACTTGTCGTGATTAACCGGGTCTACAGCATCCAAACTGATGCCTGCCCCAGCAACACCGTGATCGCTCATCCGCTGAACCGTTTCATCGTTCAGCAGGACGCCGTTTGTGCCCATCACCACCAAGAATCCGGTTCGGGCTGCGTAATCCGATATTTTCAAAATATCAGGACGCAGCAACGGTTCGCCACCTGTGAGAATCAGGAGGATGTTGGGATTGATTTCGGCAATCTCATCAATCACGCGGAAACACTGGGATTGGCTCAATTCCGTATCTCGATAATACCCGCTTGGAAACTCGTTGGTATCCACAAACCCAGCGGGGAGATAGCAGTGTGTACATTTGAGATTGCATAGCCGTGTGATATTCCATGAAACGGCTTGGATTTTCGTTTCCATGGTTGCCCCTTAAACGTGATATGATGTAATGTACTTCAACCGCAGAGACGCAGAGAACGCAGAGTTTTTTTCATTACGTTTTGAGCCCAAGACCCCGGCGTCTGATTCCCTGAGTTAGAACAGGAACATTGAAATTCAGCAGAAGCCCAACTTGATACCGTCCCAATTTCAAAATCAAACTCCTATCATTTGGCGGAGATACAAGGAACATACCAATACAACAAGCCCAGCAAGTATCGTAAAAATTCCGAAGAGGTCTACTTTCCTTTGCAGCTTGGCAACCGTTGAATCGTCAAAATTGGGGTTTGCCACCGCCGACTCTAACCTTCGATTGAACACCGCGATATGCAGGCTATGAAATAGCGTCATCAATCCTACAAAGGCAAGTTTCACGATAAAAACAACAAAATAGCCATAACCCTGAGAAAAGCGCATCTGCGTGTTCAATCCAACGATGAACAGGTTCATCGCACCGGTGATCAGGAGAATGTGGATTGTGAAGCGGATAATGTGCCGCAGGCGATTCCGGATCGCGGTGGCATGTTGGACACTTTCAAGGATTTGAAAATGCTTCCTCAAAATCGGTGTTGCAACGCTGACAGAAAAAAAGATTCCGCCCAACCAAACGATTGCGGCGGTAAAGTGTATCCAACGGATGAAAAGTTCGACAATTGGAGCCATAAGTGAGTGAAATAGGATACGATGGCGGACCTATCACAGTTTGTGTGAGCGGGACCTCTTCCGTTCTCACCGTGATAAACTCCTACATTCCAAAATTACCGCGTGCGGTATCCATTATTTCGGTGGTGATTTCGGTGTGTCCATTTTCACGTGCGAACTCTTCGATGCTGGTCTTCGCCATCGAACGGACGAAACTAGGCACGCGCTCCAGACGCGCTAACGCTTCCGGTGTCCATATTGGTCCGGTCGCCTCCGACTCTTGAAATGCTTCCGCTACAGCCGATGAGAACGGGCATTTCCCACCCCCTTCGGTAGATACTGCCGGCGCTTCGGAGGTCAGATTGTCCGGATTCTGCTGATTCAGGAAGGAACGCACCATCTGCATCGGCTGCGCCGCTTCGCTCTTGCCACCGAGCTGAACATCGAGGGATTTCAGCATTTGGGTTTCCCACGGGTTCATGTGCATTGCAAACTCAGCGAAGCAATCTGGGCACTCGAAAATCGCCGTCAACGAGCCTTGATCTGGCGTCGCTGTTTCCTTAAATTGCATTGCTGTGTTACATTCAAGACATAAGAATTTCATTGGTTGACTCCGTTTATATGCTACATTTTCTATTCAAAGAACGTCCGAATTTCATCCGTAATGCCGAAAAATGTTCGTCCTGCGGGAGTATCTCCGTACTGATTAACAAACACGCTGCCTTCGTCCGCAGCAATAGAGATCCGCGGATCGAAAGGTATCTTGCCGAGCAGAGAAATGTCAAATTGGCGCGCCATCTCCTCCGTATTGCCCGACGGGAATAGGTCTTCAGTTTTGCCACAATCGGCGCAGACATAAGCCGCCATATTTTCGACGATGCCGATCAGCGGTGCGTTGAGCAGTTTCTTTGCCACTGTCAGCGATTTTTTAACAACAAGCTGCGAAACCCCAGAAGGGATTGTAACAACAACTGTGCCGCCAAGATTCGGCAGGAGATCGACGAGATTTGGCAATCGATCTGCGCCGGGTGGAAGATCTATCAACAGATAATCAAGTGTTCCCCATTCTGTATCGGAGAGAAATTCACGGAGGGCACTCATTTCCATTGTCCCCCGCCAAGTGAAAGCATCCTTCTGTGTTTGGGATTCCCAGAGGACTGGGGTTTCGTCATCCTTGAGGAATAGATCCATCGACATCACCTTGACTCCAAGCGGACTGATGGCAGGTTTAACACCATCAGCACCATAATCAATGTGCTGCCCTCTCACCCCCATCATTTTAGCAATTGAGGGACCATTGATGTCAGCGTCAATCACACCAACATTGTGCCCACGTAATCCAAGTGCCGAAGCAAGGTTTGCCGTAACCGAACTCTTACCCACACCGCCCTTTCCACTCATGATGGCAACAGTGTGGCGGATTGACGCAAGTCGTTGTTGTAAGCGATTGACCTGCTGCGTTACTTGTCCAACGATATTAGAGCCGCCATCGGCGGGGAGGTCTTTGTAGGTTTTCATAGGTTCTGATTAATGATAGATAAACAACGGAATACCCGCCTGCTCCACCAAGGATTTGGTTACACTGCCGAAGACGAATTCCGATACGCTTCGTTTCCCATACGCCCCCATGGCAAGCAGATCAATTTCATATTCTCGGATGTAGGACAGAATGGCTTCATCGACCCTGCCTCTCAATTGGACTTTCTCCGTCTGTACTCCATATCTACGAAAGTAATCGCCGAGCCTAGCGAGCAACTGTATTCCACGACTTGCATTATTGTTGACATTCAGGAGGGTGATGTCACATTGATTCCAGATATGAAGCAGGAGAAACATCTGAATTGCTTTGGTAACTTGGACGCTGTTATCGTAAGCGACGAGCACTTTTTTAATCTGCCTGACAGAATCGGGGACTGCTAGGACTGGGGTCAACCCGCTATGAAGGATTCGATCCAAGGTGTTACCCGGTTCGTGTTTGATGTTATACCGAAAAAAGGTCTTCTGCCCAATTATAATAAAATCGTGGAATTTTGATTCTTCGATAATTTCCCGAAATGGGCTGCCTGTCTCTGAATGGATTGAGTGACGGATCTCTTTCTCCTGACAGTTTTTCCCAAAGTCTTTAAGGACTCCACTTACTATCTCCCGCGTCTCCTGGAAGTGTTGCTGGTCAGCGAGTCGATCGTAGTGCATCGCTCCAATAGGCGCGGGACCGCTTGAACGTTGGATACCCGGCAGATCAATTACGCCGATGCCGGTTAGCGAGGCGTTATGTTCAAGGGCGATTTGGGTGGCATATTCGACCGCCGCCTGAGAGTAGCTTGAACCGTCGAGACACACAAGGATTTCCGCAAAATGTGAAGGGTTTCTGGGGGGCATTGGCAAACTCCGATCTAAATTGACATTCAAGGTGTGATTTTACTCTTGCGCTGTTTCCTCTTTATCGCTCTTCGCTTCAGTAGTGTCTTCACCTTGCTGGTAGTATGTCCCAAGCACCTCATTGTCTAGACTTCGTCCTTCCTCAATCACCTGCGCTGCAAAATCTAGGTTGATTGTCGTGAGGTCAGCCTCCTGCGCTCGCTGCTCGACACGGGATTGCGTGATGTTCCGCATAAATCCAGCGGGTACGAGGTTCAGCCGTTCACGGGCATCTGAAGTCCATTCAAGCGGACTTTCAAATGCTTCCCCTTGGGAAGTATCAGTGGACTCGCGGGACTGCGCGACAGCTTTCAGTTCAGGTGCATCTTCACGGACAGCGGAAGCCTGATCCATACTCTCGTTGATAATCTGCATCGCAAATTCGTTGGTGATTGTACCGATCTTTTGGACACGTGCCGATTTTTCGATTCGCGCTTTGACGTTGCGTCGCATATACCCGCGTGGGACATTCCGCAACGCTTTTTTCGCCTGATCTGACCACTGGAGGCGTACACCATCGAAGGTCTGTTCCTCACTGACGCCGCCCTCTTGATCTGCAACTCTCTGGAGAGAGTCTTTATCGACCATCTGGAAACTACCGCCGTCCACGCCACAGACAGGGCATTTCACAGGCTGCTGGTCGCGGGCGGCATAGCCACAATCGCCACAGATGTAGGTCTTAATCGCATTGGAATCCAAAACCGTTTGCGTTGCGATCTCTTTGGCAACCTTGGTCATCCGTTCCGCTGAACGACCCGGCATAAAGGTTTCCATCGCCTGCTCAATGACGCTCTCGGTAATGACAGAGTGACCGCGTTCAATGGCAAAACGGTGGACAGCGGTGCGTGCGATACCTTGTACTTGCGGCGGTGCCTTCGCCATCCGATCCAAGGCTTCCTGTGTCCAGACCACCGTCTCCTCCGCTCTGACATCAACTTTTGGGACGTACCGTTGGCTCGACAGGAACACATTACACGGGGCAAGGCGCAATAAATTTTCGGTGTTGCTGCCTATGTCCATATCGGAATCGCTGTGGACACCGATTCTGCCCAACACCAACATCCACGGTTCGGTCTTTCGGGCGTATTGCAAGATTTTCTCAAATGCTTTGCCATCCAACAGGGTAATTTTCAGGTCGTAGTTGTGGTCTTCCTTGGCGATGGTCCGGGCAATCTCCAGATGGGATTGATAGATTTTGGCGAGCCCGGTGTCGATAACTTCTTCGTGCAACTGCTCTTGCTCTTTGAATCGGAAGGTTTTGGAGGCTCGCTCAGTTAGGACATTGACAACCGAATTAAACACCACATAGTGGAGATACGGATCGTAGACACCAACCGCCTCAACCTGTCTATTAAATGCCTTGCCCATCCGGATTGCTGTTTTCAGTCCGCCGAAGGATTCGGGGCTGCCATCAATTCCGACGAGAATATGCCCCTTCTGTTCGTGCATCTCTTCTATATTTCGGACTACAAGGGTATCGGTCTCAATACGTCGCACAACCCGTTCAACCACCCCGCCGAGCAGGCTATCCTTAACCGCTCCCAGACCGAGAGCACCCATAATCACAAGGTCGTAATCGCTCGCCTGAATATCCTCTGCCAACTTGATGAAGTGTTTGCCCTCAGGCATTTTGGCTTCAAAGGGGATGTCATTTTCAGCGCATTTCTTCTTCATGACCTCCAAGTACGAATCAGAGATTAACTGAAGTCCCATTGTAATTAATGTGTCATGAATACGGCGCTGCTTTTCAAGTTCGGCTTCATCTTGATATTCTTCGGGGAGTGTGTACTCCATCTGTTTGAAGCGAACATCGTGCATCTTCGCCGCATAAACGTGAGAGCCAACGAGTTGGGATTGAAATTTTTTGGCGAACTCTACCGCGAAATTGACGCTCGCATCGGAATGGTCTGAGTTGTCAACAGGCACATAGATTTTTTTAAACATCCTTCTCCCTCCAATGTCAATTTTCCATTAACGAATTATATTTTTTCACTCTTCGTTCCAAACATAATGTCTCTTGTCCATGTTAATTTTCAGTTTTTTACTTCGGTCCAATCATCTGGCTAGGAACGACAACCCGATCAAATTCTTCCTCGCTCAACAGATTAAGTTCGACTACAGTCTGACGTAGCGTTTTGCCTTCCTGATGGGCAGTTTTGGCGACCAGCGCCGCATTGTCGTAACCGATGTAGGGGTTAAGCGCGGTGACAAGCATCAATGAGTCGTTCAGGTATTCTTGAATTTTCTCCCGATTTGGCTCGATACCGACGACACAGTTTTCGTTGAACGAATCACAGGCATCCGCAAGTAGGCGGATGGATTGGAGCGCGTTGAAGGCAATGACGGGCATAAATACATTCAACTCAAAGTTGCCCGATGCACCTGCAATTGCAATCGTCGTGTCGCTGCCGATAACTTGGGCGCAAACCATTGTCATAGCTTCGCATTGCGTCGGATTCACTTTCCCCGGCATAATCGAACTCCCCGGTTCGTTCTCCGGCAGCAGAAGTTCGCCAATGCCGCAGCGGGGACCGCTGCCGAGCCAGCGAAGGTCGTTGGCGATTTTGTTCAGGGCACACGCCAGTGTTTTGAAGGCACCGCTTGCCTCAACGATAGCGTCTCGAGCACCGAGAGCCTCAAACTTGTTGGGCGCAGTCACAAGGGGAAATCCGGTGCGTTTGGAGATTGAAGCGGCGGCTTTTGTAGCGTATTCCGGATGGGTGTTCAGTCCGGTGCCGACTGCGGTTCCACCGATTGGCAGTTCGTACAGATGCGGCAGCACGTGATCAATTGCGCGGAGTGCGTTATTCAACTGCGTGACATATCCAGAAAACGCCTGTCCCAGCGTCAGTGGGGTGGCATCTTGCAGATGGGTGCGTCCGGTCTTGACGATATCCTTAAAGGCTTCGGCTTTCACTGATAGCGTGTCGCGTAGGGCAGTCACAGCAGGAATCAGGTGATTGTGAATGCGGTCAACGACAGCGACGTGGATAGCTGTTGGGAAGGCATCGTTGGTAGACTGAGATTTGTTGACGTGGTCGTTGGGGTGGACGGGTTCTTTGCTGCCGAGGACACCGCCAAGCATCTCAATGGCACGGTTTGAGATCACTTCGTTGACGTTCATGTTGGTTTGGGTACCGCTGCCGGTCTGCCAAACTACCAATGGAAAGTGATCATCCAGATCTCCATCAATCACTTCCTGCGCGGCTTTGATGATAATTTCAGCCAGATCCGCCTCCAGCGTTCCCAACTCGGCGTTTACTTCGGCGACAGATTGTTTGACGATACCAAGTGCCCAAATCATCTCACGCGGGAAACGTTCCCCACCAATTTTAAAGTTCTGCAATGAACGCTGGGTCTGTGCACCCCAATATCGATCTGTTGGGACTTCAATCTTCCCCATGCTGTCTGATTCAATTCTTGTTTGCATTTACCCCTCCAAGCAACTTTTGGTGATATGATCCTGCACGATTGTCGACAATCCGTTGATCCAAGCGTGTGGGAAGGTTAACGAATCGCTTGGCGATCTTGCGAAAGTTCTTACAACACCCGCTTATGTTCCTAACTTTGCTAGCACGCTTTGGGCTGATATTATGTGTTTGCTGAGGCCCAACTCCTTTGGCGGCAAGCCAAGTGCCAAACCGATCATCTGCGGCAGGTGGAGCACCGGCATATCAAGTTGACGTTTAACTACCTGACTGACGCCGGGCTGCAGGAGATCGAGGTTCATGTGGCAGAGCGGACAAGGTGTTACCATGCAGTCCGCTCCGTTGTCCTTTGCCTCGCCAATATGCTTCCCAGCCATTTTGAATGATGCTTCTTCGTTCTCAAGCCCGATGGGAAAACCGCAACAGCGCGTTTTGCCGTAGTAGTCTACTGGGGTGCCACCCAACGCTTCAATGACGCGTTCCATCGAAGTGGGATTGTCAGGGTTGTCAATCCCCATGATGCTTGCAGGACGCAGAATGTAGCAGCCATAAAACGGTGCGATGCGCAAGTCGGTCAACGGCTTTTTGACCATGCCACGTAGATTGTCCAGACCGAGTTCTTTGATAAGGACATAGAGAAGGTGTGTGACATCTACGCCACCATGATACTCGTGTCCGCCTGACTTGAGCACTGCGTTGACCTCTGCCCGGTAGCCCTCGTCCTCGGACAGTTTCTTATTGCTCTTGCGTAAACAACCGATGCAGGTCGAACAGACCGTCATCAGCGGTAGGTCCAGTTCCTCCGCGAGCGCAAGGGTCTTGGCGTTGTACGTGTCGGCAAGGACCGGATTCTGCGCTTGAAGCACGCCTGCGCCGGTACAAGGGGCACCGGTCAATTCAACCAACTCAATACCGAGTAAGGGCGCAATCTTTTTGGTGGATTGGTTCAATTCTGGACAGTTTCCCTTGGCAACACAGCCAGGGAAGTAGGCAATTCTCATTACATCCTCCCGTATCAATTGTGATTGGAACGTGAAACCTAATGTGTGATATGTGATGCGTAAAACAGACAGCGAATTCTTCCTTGCTTCCCCTCACAGTTTGAGCAATGTATTCGTCTTTAATTATTCTCAATTGACCACAGACTTGCATCCATGATCGCTCCAGTCTAATGGGACCGCAATTTCAGATATGCTGAAAAGCAGTAAATCGGGTAGGTGGTCTCCAATTCTCAAAAGATGTTCTCAGAATTCGAGCGTCCCTTTCTCATCATGTGAACCGAATCGTGAACTTCTTCGAGATCCCTACTTCCTTTTTCCCTCTTCCAACTGCTTATGAATGCGCCGGACATCCTGGACCTCTGTCACTGAAGGGTGTGAACCGGGCAACAAGGGTTTGATTTTCCCTTTCAGGGTTGCCTTGATCGCGATACCTACGTTCTTAACAGCCCAACCCCAACCCGCTGCTTTTATCGGTAGTGTGCGCTCATCAAGCACACCGGTATGCGCTACGCTTTCGGTGAAGTGAAGCACATGTTTCGCGCCTATGTTGTCGGTCAGCCCCTCCTCGATTGCCTTCTCACGCAATTTGATAATTAGGTCCATCGGCGCGACATCTTTCGGGCAGACCTCCACACATTCGAGACACCGTGTGCAATCCCAGATACCGCCCTCTTCACTCAGTTCTGTCAGCCACTCTTTGGCTTTGCCGTGGCGTGGATCTCCAACCACGCGGTACGCTTTGGCCAGCGCCGCGGGAGCTAAGAAGTTTGAATCCTCCTCCAGCACCGTGCAATCGCTTACGCATGCGCCGCACATGATACAGTTCATCGGTTGTTGCAGTTCGACCATCTTGGCGTGTGGGACTTGATACTCACGTTCTGGCGGTTCTCCTACCGCCTCAATCCACGGCTTCACCTGTTTCAATTTATCCCAGAACATATCCATTTCAGTGACAAGGTCTTTAATCACCTTCATGTTGCCCATCGGCTCAACACGAATTTCCTCACCGTCAGGTGCAAGCGTTGAGACTTTAGTCTTGCATCCCAACTTCGCGTGTCCATTGACCCGAAAGGCACATGAGCCGCAAACTGCACTGCGACATGAACAGCGCATGGCTAGTGTGCCATCGATATCTTCGCGGACTTTGATGAGCGCGTCCAGCACGGTTGCAAAATCAGGCAACTCCTTCACTTCATAGGTATCATAATGCGGTTCCTGGGCTGTCTGCGGGTTGTAACGGTATACTTTCAAATTAGCTTGTATCATTCTGTATCTCCTCTGCGTGATGAGTAATACGTCTAAACGTCTACTGAATTCCCGCTTTCTACGCTCTACATATTACATCTCAGTATTTCCGCGCCTCCGGTTGCCATTTCGTAATCGTCACCGGCAGATAGGTAACTGCGGGTCCGTCCGGGGTATGGTAGACAGCCACATGCTTGAGCCAGTTCTCGTCGTCCCGTTCAGGATAGTCAGTGCGGGTGTGGGCACCACGGCTCTCCTTGCGTGCAAGGGCACTAGCGATAATCGTTTCAGCACAATCGAACATGAAGTCCAACTCTAAGACAGCTAGCAAATCGGTATTGAACACTCTACCTTTGTCGTGAACAGAGACATCTGGAAAACGTTCACGGACAGCGTGGATTCTACGTTGCGCCTCAAGCAAACCGGTCTCCTCGCGAAACACACCAGTGAAGGTATGCATAATCTCGCCCATTTCCAGCCGCAGGGCGGGGGCACGCTCGTTCGTCGATCGGGCAAAAAGGTCACCGATTTTCTGCTCCTCCACCCCTATGACCGCCTCGGAGATATTGGCGGAGTTAATGCTTCTGGCATATTCTGCCGCCCGTGCTCCTGCTCTCCGACCAAATGTAACACAGTCTAGCAGGCTGTTGCCCCCGAGTCGATTTGCCCCATGCGCTGAAACACAGGCAGCCTCACCTGCCGAGTACAAGCCGGGCAGTGGTTCTGAACCGTCCCCGTTATGTCGATAGCAGCGCCCGTCTATATCCGTCTTAATGCCACCCATCATATAATGCATCCCTGGTCGAATCGGTAGGGGCTGCTGCGTAATGTCCACACCAGCATAATCGATTGCGAGTTCAGAAATTTGATGAAAAGCCTCTAAAATACGGTCTTTGATGTGTCGGCAATCGAGTAGTACACAGCCATCAATCCCACGTCCTTCCTGGATTTCGATCGTTTCAGCGCGAGAGACAACATCGCGCGAGGCTTTTTCCTCCAATGTCGTTGCACCATAGCGTTCCTCTTGCATAAACCGCTCGCCCTCGGAGTTTAGCAGATACGCGCCTTCGCCGCGCGCCCCCTCCGTGATGAGAAAGCCGTTGGCGGGGAGTGTAGTCGGGTGATATTGCACCATCTCCATGTCCATGAGCAGTGCACCAACCCGATAGGCTAAAGAAAGCCCATCGCCCGTCACAATAAGCCCATTGGTGCTTGGCTCGTAGACCCGTCCACAACCGCCGGTGCAGATAATGACCGCCTTCGCCTTAAAGACTTCCAACTTGCCGCTCGTTATATCCATCGCCACAGCACCACAGCATGCGCCATCCTCCATGAGCAGTGTTGTTATGAACCATTCATCGTATGACTTGACGTTCATCTTGAGCAGTCGCTCGTACATGACGTGCAAAATGGTCTGCCCAGTCATGTCGCCGACATGGCACGTGCGGCTCTTGTCGGTTCCGCCGAAGCCGCGCATGTGGATTTTTCCCTCTTCGTTGCGGTCAAAGATGACGCCCCAATGTTCAAGAGAGAAGACGTCCTGAATGCCTTCATGGCAAAGGATTTCGATGGCATCCTGGTCGCCTAAGAAGTCGCTGCCCTTGACAGTCTCATAAGCGTGAACCTCCCACGAGTCTTCAATGCCTAGTGCTGCGTTAATGCCGCCTTGTGCGGCCGCCGAGTGGGAGCGCGTTGGGTAAACCTTTGACATCATTGCCACGCTCGCACCGGCCTCCCCCGCATGCAGGGCGGCACTCATCCCCGCCAAACCGCCGCCAATAACGAGCACATCATATTCAATCATAAATCTTCCCTGTATCCTTTCTTTATTCAGAAACGCATTGTGACCCAGCGTTAAGGGGTACCTAGAGACACAACCAGTATGTAACAGGTCCAATCTGGAAACTGCAATGGATTTTACCTGAGAAGAGTTTGTATATCTTGGCGAAGTTGTTGGAGATGGGCTTTGCTCCGACTATCGTAGTAGCCACGGACTTGCCCTGCCCTATCAACGAGAACAAACCGTGTGCTGTGAAGGATCTCATTCCCTTGCCGTCCTGCCGCCAAGTTGAAACCCTCGTACGCCAGTTGATAAATTGCCTCTTTCTCACCGGTTAAAAAAGACCAGCTATTATGGTCTGCACCGTAGCGATCGGCATAGCGAGAGAGCACCTCAGGGGTATCCCGTTCCGGATCAACGGAGAATGAAACAAAGTATACCCCCTCTATTGGAAATTCGTCCTGGAGTTTCGACATCTCATCTGTCATCGGTGGACAGATGGTTACGCAGCTCGTGAAGATGAAATCTGCAACCCAAATTTTGTCCCGGAGATCTGCCAACGTAAGGGAACGACCACGCTGATCGGTCAAGGAAAAGTCCGGCAGTTGTTGATGAGCCGCGAGTTCTGACAATAAAGTTGCCGGCTCGGAGGTTGTGCCGGACTTTTGATGAACGAGTGACCTGAGATTGACAGCCAAGATGCCAACAATCACGAGGGCTAGCACACCCCAGAGAAGTCCGCGTAGCATACGCTCGTTGGGTCTGGCATCCTGTCCTGGAGATTTGACTTTGGCTTCCATAGGCGTAAAACCTAGGACGTGCAACGTAAAAGTTTTTCACATTTCACGCATCACGTTTTACTTAGTGAGATGTATCAACAACTTGAGACTCCGCCTTAGCTCCCTCATGACGAGCACCTGCCATCAGATCCGGAAGCAGCATAAACACGAGAAAAACGCAGATAATAAACGGTGTCAGCGCAATGACTATCAAGGTTCTCTGCTCAAATTTCAGGTGCATGAAATAGAGAGCGACATAAACCGCTTTAGAACATGCCATACCAATTAGCAGGAGTGCGGTCACAGTCTGCCCCAAAGTCTGCTTTAAAAGAGGCAGGGCGACGACGACTTCAAGGATTGTGAGTATGAGAAGTATCACAAATATTCTCATGTATTTTGGGTGTTCTTTATGAGCGTGTTCCATCTTGATTCTCCATTCGGTGATTACAATAGATAGAGAAAAGTAAAGACCATGATCCAGACTAGGTCAACGAAGTGCCAATATAGCCCCAAAATCTCGACTTTGTGGTTATACTCCGCTGTGTATGTTCCTCGCAGCCCCTTAATCAAGATAACGGTGAGGTAAATGACCCCGCCGGTAACATGGGCACCGTGGAAACCTGTAATCGTGTAGAAGGTTGGACCAAAAAGCACCGAGCCGGAAATCGCCTCGCCAGACAACAATCCGTGATGCGGAATTGTGGTGAGGGTGAGACCGTGCTTGATTAGCGCTGTCCATTCATACGCTTGCAGCCCCAAGAAGATTAGTCCACCCAGAATGGTCAAGCCGAGGAAGGCACACATTCTCGATTGGTTACCGTTCTGAATGGCTTCAAGGGCTTTGACCATGGTAACGCTACTACAGATTAACAGAAAGGTCATACCCGCTGTGAGTTGAATGCCGAGCACTTCGGTTGGAGGTATCCACTCCGCTGCGCCGGCGCGTACGGCACCGTAGGCGGCGAGCAACGCGCCAAACGACATAGCATCGCTAATAAGAAAGAGCCACATCCCCAACTTTCCCAAGCTGTCGGGCGTGATGGATGGTTCGTAGACATCGGCGGAATGATCGAGTGTAGTAGTTTCTTCCAATTTTCACACTCCTTTCACATTTGAAGGGGGTTTACGATTATCGGTCCGATGTGTGCGGTAGACGTAAAACACGCCACCACCAATTAGACCGGAAACAATATAGGGCATCGCCATAAGGAATAGAATACTCCACTTGAAGCCCTGAACAATTGGGTCATCAATCGTTTTACATGAGGGACAGGCTTCCACAACTGTTGGTATCAGTAGTGCAAGTACCAGAACCCCTACTATGAGTGAAAAATATCGACAAATCATAAGAAATCTCCTTGGTATTTTTCTTCTCCATTTTAGATTAAGTATACAAGAACATAAAGAAGGGGCCATAACACGACAACAAACGCCCAGTAAATTGCACAAACCTCAACCCCAATATAGTGATTCAGTGAAAACCGACCGGCTATTGCCCTAGCGAAAACGACTAACAGCCAGAGGACTGCTACCAGAACATGCAAAGCATGACAACCAATGAGGACATAAAAAACGGAGCCGTATACTCCTGACGAAAGTGTAAAACCATGATGCACTAAGCGCGCCCATTCGGAACCTTGCACAACCAAGAAAATTACGCCAAGGAGTCCTGTCGCGAATAGCCAGTTTCTGAGCCCTTTCTGACGGTCCTGTCGAATGGCTCGCAGCCCCTGAAACATTGTATAGCCGCTCAAGAGCAGGACGATTGTATTGAGTCCTGTCACGCCAATGGGCAAGCGAACATCAGCCTGCGAGAGCGGGGGCCAGGTGACACTCCCCAAGCGGAACACAAGGAATGTTCCAATCAACCCCGCGAAAAACATGAGTTCGGCACCTAAGAGTACTAGCACGGCTAGACGTGCATTACTCATCGGTCGGTCTTCCTCTTCGGCGCGTTCGTATGATGTGTGTTCTAATTCATTCATCGCAAGTAAAAGATAAAACGTGAAAGAGGAGGAAAGCTCGATTGCAAAACAAACGAGGCTAGGAAACCCTTATCGCAGGGATATTAGTTTTTGACGAGCGCGAGAATCGTTGCAAAAATAAATAGGACAACAAATATCACGAATAAGAACCATCCGAGACGTCGGTTTCGCTGCCGCTTTTCTTGATCATTCATCTAAGTTTGATGCCCCCATTCTATTACGTCAACTTGTCGAGTGCCATCACCAAAAACACGAGCGGTAAATATATCAATGAGGCGTACAGCAACCGTTTTGCCGCTACGGTCGATCGAGAAATAGATAGGTTGATGCCAAATCCAAGAAAGACGATGCTCAACGTCAGTGCGGCGAAAAAATAAACGATACCAGCGATGCCTATTAACGTAGGTAGTAGTGCTACAACGAGAAGCCCAAGACAGTTGATGACAATCTGTCTGTTCGTGCTTTTGCCATCAGGATGAATAACCGGCAACAAGCGGAATCCAGCCTGTGCGTATTCGTCGCGATAGATAAACGCTATTGACAGTGAGTGTGGTAGCTGCCAAAGGAACAGAATTGCAAAAAGCACCCACGCTTCGATATTGAGTGTTCCTCGCGCTGCAACCCAACCGATAACAGGTGGCAATGCGCCCGGAAACGCACCTGCAACAGTACAGAGCGATGTTTTCTGCTTCAGTGGAGTATAGACGAACAGATACGTCACAACAATGGCTGAGATGACCAATGCGCCTAAGGCATTTACAGAAAACGCCATATAAAGCAAACCGCTAACGGTCAGTAAAACCCCAAAAAACAGGGCTGTCGTCGGTTGAAGACGTTGATCCGGCAGCGGACGGTGACACGTTCTCACCATTTGGGCATCTAGGTCGCGTTCAAGGTACTGATTTAGGGCTAATACGCCTGCCGCTGATAACCCAGTGCCGATGATGGTGTGAATTAGTTGCAGCCAATTAAGCGGTTGCGAGGACGCAATATAAAAGCCGGCTGAGGTTGTAATCAGTATCATCGAAACGAGTCGCGGTTTTGTCAGTTCAACAAAAATCGACACTCGGCGACTTATTTGGGATAGATCAACCCCTATCGTTTCTGTTGTTGATATCATGCGGACACCTCATCGGAAACGAGCCCTCGACTAGCAGCAGGTTCTGATTTACTAGTGAAACGAAAAACGTCCAAGGTTAGTACAACGGAGACGATCAGCATTAAAGCACCAATCGCAACATGGGCGGTTGTGATTATAACACCCGCAATAGGAGCCACGCCTTCGCCAAGAGTGGTGAACTCGGCGAGGTATGCTCCGAAACCCAAAGTTAATTGCATAGCAAGCAGCCCGCTCAATAGCAAAGCCAGCCGAACAAGGGACGGATTTTCTGGATGATTTCTCAAAATTCGCCTCAAGAGTAAAAATATGTGAATTGTTACTAGACCCGCGAAAAGCAGGTGGGCATCCAGTCGATTCCCTGTATGCCTCAGCACAGCCCCGAAGATAAATTGGATATAGATAAGCCCCAACGTGATGAGACTCAAACGCCTCAGGCGCGCAGCATCTGTGGTCTCAATTTTCACCGATGTTTGCAACCAGCCGCGCGAAGTAAATAACGCGAGGCACGCAGTCAATGCAAAAAACGCTTGGGCAAAACAGGCATGTATGATAGCGAGAACTCTGCTGAGGTTCGTAACGCGAAATCCACCCATCACTCCCTGAACGATGACTGCGACAAGTGCGATAACGCCAAGCCATTTCATCCATTTCCGCGCATCTTTTGCCCAGATTGATACCATCAACGCGATCGTCAGGAAACCAACGATAGATCCGATCAGGCGATGGCTGTGTTCGTACAGCACACCGTGAACGTATACATCAAGCCGCTCGCCCGATTTAATCAGCGTATAGGTGCGTTCATTCGCTTTATCCGTGAGTTTCCACCTGCTGCTTTGTTCTTCGGTTGAAATTATAACATTTTCTGACACCGAAATCTCGTTTTTTTCGAGCCCCTTCCGTAGCCCTATGGACAGGTTGCCCTTATCCAGATCGGCTTGGAGATTCGGATCAATGCTGAACAGGAATCCGCTGACTGTTTTCGAGAGCGGATAGAGAAACATATTGTATCCGAAGGTCGTGGGCCAATCGGGGACAGCGAGCCCCGAATCTGTGCTGGTTACAAGCCCACCCATGCAGATTAGGATGAAAGTCGTCACAGCGGTGAGTACAGCAAGTCTATGAAGCCACGGACGATACATTGAGTCAGTTTTACCTACCCTTTCCACGGTTTAGATAGGACGCAGATTCAAATCTGCGTCCTATATCACCCTTAATCGGCACTGGCTCCGGCAGGTATCGGTTCACCGTGCAACGATTCGCCGTTCGGCTCCGTCTGTGGAGTCCAGTCTGCTTCGGCACCGGGAACGCTGTACTCATAGGGTCCGTGATATACATGCGGAATCTCCCCAAAGTTGCCATGAGGGACAGGCGTTGGCGCATGCCATTCGAGAGTGTTCGCTTGCCACGGATTCTGCTCAGCAACCTTCCCGCGGAATATACTCCAGAACACGTTTATTAGCAGCAGAAATTGAGCCGCACCCAAAATAAATGCGGAGATTGTAATAAACACATTTATCGGTTGTGCAGATATCGGTTGCATTTGTTGTAAGAATTCATACTGCATCGGGTTGGCGATGCGTCGCATGTGTCCCCCAACACCGAGGATGTGCATCGGGAAAAAGACACCGTTAAAGGCAAGGAAGGTGATCCAAAAGTGAATCTTGCCGAGGGTCGAATTCATGTGTCGCCCAAACATCTTGGGGAACCAGTAAAAAATGCCGCCAAAGATAGCGAAGACGCTCCCACCGAAGACAACATAATGGATGTGCGCCACGATGAAGTATGTATCGTGGATGTAGATATCCACCGGTGCATTTGCCATAAAGATGCCGCTGAGACCGCCAATAACGAACATCGAGACAAAAGCGAGGGAATTTAACATCGGCACTGTAAATCGGATTGATGCACGGTGAAGGGTGCCGATCCAGTTGAAGGTTTTGATTGCCGAGGGGACAGCGATTAACATGGTGGTAGTCATAAAACTCAACCCTAATGCCGGGTTCATCCCACTTTGGAACATGTGGTGTCCCCACACAATCCAACTGAGAAAGGCGATCGCTATCATAGCAAAAACCATTGACTTGTAGCCGAAGATGGGCTTTCTGGCAAAGACAGGGAGCATTTCTGACGCCATACCCATGCCGGGCAGAATGAGGATATACACCTCTGGATGCGCGAAGAACCAGAAGAGGTGTTGCCATAGCAACGGTTCACCGCCGCCTGACACAGCAAAGAAGGACGTTCCCGCCATCCGGTCAAAGAGAATCAGAGCGAGCGCAGAAGCAACGACCGGGAATGCAAGCAGCAGAAGGATTGCGACGATAAAGAGTGACCAAATCACAAGCGGAAGCCGGAAGTAGGTCATTCCCGGTGCTCGCATATTGACAATCGTGGTAATATAGTTGATAGACCCCATCAGCGAGGAGATACCCATGATGATTAGGCTAATGCACCAGAGATTCTGTCCCCAATCTACACCGCTATATTCAGCGATTGAGGAGAGTGGCGCGTAGCCAGTCCAGCCCGCAGCAGCATGACCACCGGGAACAAAGAACCCAGCCATCATGATAATACCCCCCAACATATTAGCCCAGAAGGAGAGCATATTCAGGACCGGGAAAGCCATATCTCTGGTCCCGATCATCAGTGGGATGAGGAAATTACCAAATGCACCAACAAGCAGCGGTACAACGACGAAGAAAACCATGATGGTGGCGTGCATCGTAAACAGCGAATTATAAAATGCCGGATCTATCACACCGCTGGGCATGTTCGTCTCTAACCATGTTTCTTTATCGTCATCGAACCGTTCCTCCCATTTTCGGTCTGCAGCGGTTGTGACTTCGCCCTCCTCCTGATACGCTTTGGAAACCCCTATGATAGGAAGCGGTCTGTCGGGCCAAGCGAGTTGCCAACGGAAAAGCATCGCAAGCCCACCCCCGACCATGAACATAATCAGCCCAAAGATCAGGAACTGCCTGCCAATCATTTTATGATCAAGCGAAAAGATATATTTACGAACAAAACTCTCTTCATGATGATGATCATGAGACTCGTGTGCGTGATCGTTCATTCTACATCGACTCCTTTCTTTTTATTGGTAATTGTATCTTACAAATTGAACCGGAAATTTAAGCCATCCCTAGATGTTGACTGCCTAATCTAATTGTATCGCCCCTTGCTTAAGAGACGACAGCCTCCGACTTTGATAAAGGCTTTGGGGCTAAAGGACGCACGTGAAGGATTTCATCCTCCATAAGTGGTTTCACTGTCGAGGCAGAAACAATGATCACATCAATAGTCTCTCCCAAGGCGTTGAAGACTTCAAGCGCGTAGCCTTCTTCATCCCTACTGTTTTTCGCTGCGGGCAGATGTTCTACCACTACAGCCACATCTCCTGCGAGCAGGTTGTGTTCGGGCATATCTCGTGTAAGGGCTACCCGTTGATAAAGCTGAATTTTCATTTCTATTTCACCACCCGATCCGGGAATAAAGTCACGAAGCGTATATCCGCTGTCGTTTCGAGTTTAATCCAGATTGTTACGATATGTAGCGTACGTCCGTTTGGTCCGTTTAGGATGCCTCGAATTTCATATTTGATACCGTAAGGCGTGGTCTTGATATCCGACACCTCACTCGTTTGGATAAGCTGGTGACGGTCGTGCTCCAAAACCTCCCAATTGGCTAGCGTATATCCGGCCGAAGAAAGAAATTTAGACTTATCATTTTCCTCACGAGGCAATAGCAAATATCGTAACAACTTGTCATGGGGAATAGTAACATCTTTAGGCAGCCTCATTTAATGCTATCAATTTCATTATTCAGCCCACCGTTCACTCACCCACGCTGCGTAATCTTCAGCTGTGTGGACGGTAAGGTATCCGAGCATTCCAGAGTGTCCAAACCCACAGAGTTCAGCGCAGGGAATTTCATATGTGCCGGGTTTCGTTGCCTCAAACCACATGTTTATAAACCTCCCGGGAAGGGCATCTTGCTTGAGCCGGAGTTGAGGGACAAAGAAGCTGTGAATAACATCATCGGCTGTGAGCCTAATATGCACCACCTCATTAACGGGAACATGCAGCTGGTTCTCAAGTTGCAGGTCATCGTCAGTGCCCCACTCGCCGTCGGGTCCCGGGTAAGTCATGTCCCAGTTAAATTGTTTCCCGTTCACTTGAACGACAGCACCGGGGTTACCGGGAAACTGGGAAGGGAACTTAATTTTGTTCCATTGTGGTAAGCTCAACAGTGCGAGACCGAACACAATGACCGTGGTAGCAACTGTCCACGCAATTTCTAAGGTTGTGCTACCTTCAATGTACTCCGCTTTGCGACCCTCTTGGAAACGGTACTTAATGATGAAGACGATGAGCACCGCCATAACAGCCACAAATACAATTGAGGTTATCCAGTAGATTAGGACAAAGAGGTTATCAATCCCTTGTCCAAAAGTTGAGACATTCTCTGGAAGCCATGCAGGAAAATTCAGCCACTTCATTAAGGGCTCCTTTCTAGACTGCTGAATTTGTCAGTTAAACTCTTTTATGCCACCTTCGGACGACGACAAGCTGTTCGAGCAGCGGCTAAATATGTTACAACACAGAACAAACCGGTAACAAGCAGTGATAACGTGAGTTGAGGAATCTCCTCAGCGACTGCGGGTGCGTTAAAGTATAGACAACGACGCAGGGCCGCAACCCCGTAGGTGAGCGGATTCAATTTCATCGCCCATTCAAGCAATTTCGGCACACCAGATACAGGGAAGAAAGCACCGGAGAGCACCCAAATCGGGATAAGAATAAGATTCATAATCGCATGAAAGCCTTGCGTCGAATCCATTCGCCATGCAATCATCAATCCTAAATTTGTCAAGCCAAAGGACACGGTCAGCATCACACCGAGTGCTGAGAACACGGAAAAGGGACTCAACGGCACCCCAACTATCGGTGCGAGAAACAGAAGAAGGGCACCCTGAAAGAGTGCTAAGGTTGTACCGCCAAGTGCTTGTCCCAGCACGATAACCCATCTTGAAACCGGGGCAACAAGCACACCTTGAAGAAAACCTTCTCGACGGTCTTGCACAATCGAGATTGTTGCGAAAATTGCTGTAAACAGTAGTGCAAGCGTGACGATACCGGGGTAAAAATATTCAATATAGCTCGTTCCTTCAGGAACGCCGGGCGGATTAAATGATGCGTTTAACCCACCCCCTAAAAGTAGCCAAAAGATTAGCGGTTGCGCAATCGCGCTTACTAGACGGCTTCGTTGACGTAGGAACCGGATGATTTCACGCCACCAAATCGTCGCCACAGGGAGTAAGAATCTTGATATTGGCAAAGTTTAGTTGAGTGCGTTTTAGGTGTCGAAAAGGTTTTCTACTAATTCTTCTATCGTTTCGCCCTGTGTCCAGTAATCGGGATACGCTTCAAAGTATTCGAGAAACAGTGTCTCATCTCAGAATAATACCAATTATCATCCTTTTCCACATATCACAAATACCCCACCTTGATAACCCCTTTCGACCAAGCAGACAACTCAAACGCTGCGATGAACAACTAGAGAACATGCAGCAGCTCCTTGGGCCTGCTTAGAAGCATCATGAGATCGCAGGCTGTGGTTTTAACTCAGCCTGAGTCGGTTCAGCTTTCAACGGTACAATACGAAACTCAATCTGCTTGCCAACGGCTTTGGCGATATACTGAAGCATTAAAACCGCGTCACCAATTGAGCTATCCTCATAGTCGGTCATTTCAAGGTCATCAATAACTTTTGCCGTTGTCCCAACTTTTTCAGCCAGTTGTTCTTGAGTCAGCGATACGGCTTCACGAAGGTCATAAACCTGTTGAGCGATATTCCCTTTGATTCGTTCGGCTTCAAGCATTTGCATCATTTTGGGGTCGTTTTTAAAGTAGAGATGGTGGAGAATCTCCACCGCGGATGTTGTGGTTCGTTTTCCTGTCATAGTTCAATTTCCTGTGTATGTTGTTCTGGGTTTTGCTCAAACTGCTTTTTTCGTCTAATTGCCCTTTCGATTTCTCGGTGTGGCACCTCTGCTATCTTCTTCATGATTCCGTGAGAAATCACAGCGGCAACATTGCCGTGAAAGAAGTAGAGCATCCGATACCTCACATTTCCCATTCGGGTTCTCAGTTCATAAATCTCATCTCGTAGGAAATCGGCTTGCGGACGTCTAAGTTCATGCCCTTGCTCTTGCAAACGTTCAATCAACCATCTGCATTTCGCTTGAGCTCGACGGTTAAGACGATTTAACCAGGCCTGCGTCGGTACGCTTCCATCTGTTTCCCTGTAGAATACAACCCGTGTTTCTGGCATAGTGGAATCGAAATGTTATTCAAAGTTTTCATGGGAGTTCGGTTGTTGTAATAGTAAACTAACGCTCCCTCCGAGCATAGTAGTGGCGAACAGTTGTATTGATGAACGAGTTTAGACCCTCGCTCCTGATAGCTAATTCCTTCATCTGCTCAATGCTGTGAGAGCCTGCGCTTTCATACGTGTATAGGTAAACTGAGCCAGTAGAAAACTGCACTCTTATGAAATCTGGTCCAATTTCATAAGCCTCGACTCCAGAATTTCCGCCAAGATTTCCATAGGGTTCCATACGCGTCCTCCTATGTGAATATGAGTATATTTTGCGAACCTAAGAACAAAGTTTAGTCGAGGGGGTTGACTGCCGCTACCTCAAGCATCTTGTTCACTTGCAATGTTTCTCGTATCTCGAATGTGCTTTCCGATACGTTGATACCAGATTAATTTGAGTAAGACAAAAAAACGTGGATGATAACTGACAAAATACATTTTTCACCAAACAACAACTTATAGATTGTCAATGGCACGGTCTTCCTCAAAGTGGCGTCCCGTGAGTTTAATAAAAACATCCTCTAACGTCGGCTTCCCAAAGCGAACGGATCGAATTTCGGTCGGGAAGGCAGCGACAACATCTCGGACAAATTCATGTCCGTTGTGGCATTCGATGCGTAACAGTCCCTCAATCGAGGCTGCCGTATACCCAAATCGTTGGCTTATTTTCGGTGCGAGCTGTTCAGGTCCCGGAGAATCAATGATAACAATATCTCTACTGACCTGTCCTTTCAACTCATCCGGTGTGCCGATGGCAACCAACTCCCCCGCGTTGAGGATCCCCACACGGTCACACGCTTCGGCGTCATCCAAAATGTGGGTTGTCAAGATAACCGTTGTTTCTTGCAAACCCGCCAAATATGTTCTGAAACTTCGGCGTACCCCGGGATCGAGTCCAGTGCTCGGTTCGTCCAATAGTAGAAGCTTCGGCTTGTGAAGGGTCGCCTTTGCCAACTCCGCACGCCTTTGCAATCCACCAGAGAGTGTTTCCACCCGCTCATAAGCACGATCGGTCAGCTCAAATTGGTCGAGAGCATCTTGGATTCGCTGCTTCAGCGTCTTACCCTGCAGCCCGTAAAGGTGACCGTGATGTCGGAGATTTTCGGTGACTGTGAGTTTTTGATCCAAACTTGGATGCTGAAAAACCACACCCAGATACTGCCTAACGCGCTGCGCCTCACTGCGAAGTTCATGACCAAGAATATTGACCGCAGCCTGATCAACTGGAGTCAGGGTAGAGAGTATTTTAAAGAGTGTGGTTTTACCGCTGCCATTTGGGCCTAGAACCCCAAAGACTTCTCCTTGCGAGATGCTAAAGGTTACACCTACAAGTGCACGTCGAGCCCCGTAAGCGTACGAGAGATTCTCGACTTTGACAGGGAACATTTTCCCTCATTTGCTCATTTTAAGCGTGAGCGTAAAGTCTTGTGTAACCGCTCCTCCAGCCTCAACAGTAACCGAAACGGGTTCATCCTTATTTGTGCCACAGGCTTCTTGCCAATACGCTAACTTGTAGGTGCCCGGCGGAACATTTTCAATGGTATATTTCCCGTTCTCGTCGGTGACTGCAAAATACGGATGGGGAATATACGCCATCCAACCCTTCATCCAGCCGTGCACATCGCATTTCACAGGCACGGGACCTTCGGCTTTCTTTACCGCTTTAACATTCATCTTCCGTCTGCTGCCCGGCTGCGATTTATTAAACGCAGGATTCACCGCACTAAAGATATGAACGTTATGATTGACTCTGTCGGGATTGATCATGGTCAGTCGTTTCCCAACCGGAAGGAGGCGTACATGCGGCTCAAAATGGCAGCCTTTCTGATCAATCTCATATTTGACCTTTGGATCAGTTGGAAAATCGGCACCTTCTGAGATGTCGATTAGATAAACGATGGTATCTTTCAAACTATTTCCTTCGCCGAGAACAACCGATTCATCGTACTTATCAATCTTACCACAAACTTTCGGGTCTTTGGTAATCTCCAGTTTTTTCATTTCAGGCGCATCGCCCTCAAATTTTACCATCCCGCTGATAGTACCACCATTGGAAACACTCATTGCTTTATAGGAAGCCGGGAAGACTAGCGATTCGACTGCTTCGTCTCCACCGGCAGCGGCGGCGGTGGCGACAAAAACAGATGCAATGAACAGGGTTAGGATTATAGCAACTTTGGTTTTCATGATTGAACTCCTTTTGAAATTATTGTTGAAACCGATTATAAGTGAGAGGAAACTATGTTTGACTGCTTCAAATACAGTCAAGCCATTTGAACCTCATTAGAAGTTTCATTAACACAAACAAGCATCTGGGCTTTTTCTCTGTCGGCGGCATACGCCAGACATGCCCGAACGTCCGTCTCGTTTAAGTATGGAAAATCATCAACAATTTCTTCGATGGTCATACCCGAAGCAAGATAGTCGAGTACATCGTAAACCGTGATTCTCATCCCACGAATACACGGTTTACCGCCGCGCTTATCGGGTTCAATTGTGATGATGTCTTTGTAGTTCATTTACTTGACCTCTTTGTCGAGGTTTTGGTGGTTGCTTCCCCCCAAGTCCAGTTACCCAATTCTTATGTATTTTGTCGTCTCCGGACGCCACTCCTCAAGCCGAAGAGGAGACCGACGGAGATAAGGGCAACAAGTGGCGGATAGACAAAGCGTTTGTTCGATGGAACGGGATCAAGGACGAATGTGTACCACGTTGAAATTGCTCGCTTCGTTTTTACATCGCCATTCAAGCCATCCCACGCGGAAAAAGCGATGGGTATGAATACGTCCGATGCAAACTGAACGTCATTTTTATCCTCGGTGGTGAGCGATCTTTTAACCCATAGCTGATATTGTCCATCTTTGTAAACCCCTTCAGCCTGTATTGGGCTTTGGTCAGACTGGACTGTCGCTGTATCAATCCCCTTCGCATTCATCTCTGTAACTGCTGACGGTTCGGCAACCTTCCAACTCCAGAGATAGACGGGCCGGAGACCGCCCCAGATAAAGTAGGGTTTCGGATCTGTGGGACCTTCAGGGATTTTCACCGGGAACTGAATTGTCAAGCCATCTTCAACTGTTTCTCCGGTCTCGTCATCTGTCTTGGGAAGGGTTTTCGTTCGATCATCCCATGTGAAGAGAAAAGCGATTTCGTTATCATTGTAGAACGACTTCGCTGTTACGGAATCGATTGAGGGATTGAATTGTCGCGGTTCAATAACAACCTGACCGACCAGCGGAAAATAGCTGGCTTCTTGAATTTCGTTCCACGCTTCATCGTTCATGCCCGGTAACGCACCGGCGCGATATTGAGAGCGCAGCACTTTGTCTCCGACCGCCGGTTGTGGTTGCTCATCGGGCCCTAAGGATTTTACATAATTTGCGAGGTGCCAACTTTTCTCAAAAATCGGCTTCAGGGCTGTATTGAGTTTAGTTTGTTCGTCCGGAGCGAGTTCCTCACCTTCTTCAACCTTGAGCATGATGTCCTCGAACATAAACATCTTCTCCTCAAGCCCGTCGTATTCTTCCTGTTCTGCGTCTGAAAGACCGTCGTCATCCATTTTGGCTTCTAGCTCAGTCATACGCGCCGATTCCTCATCTGTCAGACCGAGTCGGAAACTTGAGATGAATGAGGGCATCGGCGAGCCGGCGATGCCACCAATGAATCGCCTGAAGATAGCCTCAGTTGTCGAGCCACCCCGATAATTCCACGGATGCCACAGATTGGCGGGCCATGTGCGAAAACCCCACTCATCGGTAAGATCTGGGGCAGACGTACCATCGCCCCTGCCGATTACTCCGTGACAATCGACACATCCCAGATTGGTGTAAAATTCTTTCCCTTTTGCAACACTCTCTTCAGAGTACGGCACTTTGCCTGACACATCAATTAGGCGCGGTGAAGCCCCTTCAAAACCATCGTGGAATGTCTTGATATGGGCAACGAGCTGCCAGCGCTCATCCTCAGTCAAGATTCCGCTCCAAACTGGCATCGAGGACCCCGGCATACCGTTTGATATGATGTCAAAAAGATCTTGATCGGTGGGCAGTTGACCGCCCTCTGTGGAACGGATTTTGTAGAGCCCCCGCGTGAAATCTCTCGGTCTTGGCAACAGGTTTTCCGCTGCAGACCCATCACCCGCCCCTTCTACACCGTGGCAATGTGCGCACTTATCTTCATACAGTGCCTTTCCTGCTTCGGAAGCTGCGGGTGCTTTCTTGCCTTGGGCACAAGCCGTAATTGGAAAAAATGCTAACAATAGAATAAGACCGGCGGTTGAAATCAGAAATATGTTTTTGTAAAATCGCTTTTTCATCGTTTTTTCTTCTGTTCCAGATTCCATATCTGAATGGAGATCTGAACTAATTTTCCGGGTTTGTCAAATGTCGCCCATCTGCTTGGGGTAAGTGTATATCAACTTGCTGACCTAGCGAACCCCTTTGCACGCATCGCTTGAGCACGTGTTACTTCGTGGGTTCCGAGATTGATTACTAAGCGAAAGTCCTGCAGCACATGGCTACCGACAAGCGGTTCACAGCCGGGAGGTCCAATGACAACGTTTCCTGCCATTGTCTCCCCAAGGTAATCAAACAAGCAGAATCCGTAGGGTTGCTCCGTAATGGCTCCATCTGCAAGTTCAAGGGGGATATTTCCACTCGGTTCAAGTCCAATATTCTCGGCGATTTCCGCTGACAACCAAGTAAACGTTGCGCCGGTATCAACCAGAAACGAAACATCCTGTCGTCGATCGAGATCTTTCATATTCGCAACCGTGAGGTCTAAGTAAATGTCACCCATGGCTCACATCACCCCTTGGCTCATATTAAGAAATTGTGCAAAGAAACCGAATTAATGTTCCGCTTCACCGAATGTCCTTGGTCGATATCCTGTGTACTCAGATAGAAAGAGGATCACGTCCCAAATCTCCTCCTCTGTCAGGTGATCTTCCCAGACCGGCATGGCAGAATCCCACGGGGCCGCAGCTGGTGGCAGACCGGGGCCACCCTTACTGATACGCCAGAAGAAGAAAGATTCCTGATAGTTCGGAATAATCCCAGGGTCTTGAAAGTTTGCCGGCGGCGGGTTGAGACCGTGGGCGAAATGTCCCTCTCCATCAAGGTCATCACCGTGGCAGTAGAAGCAGTTTTGATAATAGACCCGACGCCCGTTATCTACGTGGACTTTGAACCCTTCCTTGTCATCTTTTTCAAGGTGCCGAAATGGGTTCGCCACCTCTTGCGTGAGACCGATAACCTTGGCGCGGTAGGTCAATTCAGCGGGCGGAGCAGGATGGGCGGTGCGCAGTGCAGCCGGTGGATCTGCTTTTGTTGCCACCTTAGAAAAGGTAAAAACAAGCATAACCACAGGAATAAGGGCGAATAGTACAGTACGCCTTGTTCTCCTATTATCATCAGCCAACGTTTCTTTGATGGGACGCAGAAATTCTCGAAACCTGTCATTTTCAACGGAGACATGAACCAAAATCGCCAATAGAATGAGCCCTAGATACATCCCAATCACGCTGGCAGGCAACGGTACAGACCACACACCACCGATGAAGAATCTTAAAAAGAGCCAAAGCACGACAAATATAATTAGGCATTTTGTGAAAAGGGATAATTTTTGCATAGCGGTTCAACGCTCCTTACTCGGCTGTTTCCTCTGTTCCCGCATCTAGGGCTTCACCCTCCGCCACTGTTGCGTCTGTCGCACCTGTTAGGGTTGCTAAAAATGCGAGCAGATCGCTCATGTCCGAAACGGACAGCAACAGCGGAAAGTTATTCGGCATCGGGGAAGTCACAGCCAGTCGTTTACCGAAAGCACGACTGTAGGTCGGTCCTTCGTCGATATCGAATGTATCGATGATCTGTTCCTCGCCATCAACATTTAAGGTGATTTCGTCCTCATTTTCCGATACCAATTCCCCGACGATAACATTCTCATCAAAGTCAATCAGCGTCGCTTGAACCTTCACATTCGATTTGGAAACTGTTTGCGTTTCTTCACCCACCTGAAGGGTTATGTTTTCATCATCCTCTTCTACGAGGTCACCACTTACGGTGGCTCCCGTATCGGCAAGCGTTACTTGAATCCAGAAATAACCTTTCCCCTTCAGATCTGTCGGTTCTTCAATCGGCTCCGGATCAAGTTCGCTCAATAGAATGGTGCGCTCTTCCTCATTACCGGCTGCGTCCTTAACACGCATGGTGATCTTCTCATTATCTTGTGTAACAAGCGTTCCCTGAATTGTGGCACCGCCGGTTTTCACCGTGATGGAACCGTATCCGCTCACAATTTGAGCATTCGGGACCAGGATGGACTCCTCAATATACCGGCGGTTGTTTACTGCGGCAATCTCCGTCAAGTCAGGAGCGGCGACAACTTCAACGCCTTCGTCAAGCGTTTGACCCGCAGGTTGTTCTACGCCGGCAACGGTGTGACACGCGATACATTTCGCGCCCTCTACGAAGACCTTTTTACCACGTTCAACATCGCCGGTGAGGAGGGGTGGTAGTTCCTCCACTACAGCTGCCGCGCTTCCGATATCGACGGGTGGCTCAAACCGTGTCAGATCGGCTTCTCCGCCCTGACTTTGCAGGAAGGCGATTACAGTTTCGATCTCCTGCTCAGATAAACTGATTGGCGGCTTCCACACCGGCGGCATAATGTTCCCGTAACCGGGGACGAGGAACTTGTGCGGTTCATACGTGGATTCGATGAAATACTCTTTCGCCGTCATCCCCGGTTGGCGTGTCGCGGCACGAACAGCAATATCTGTTAAGTCGGGACAACGACCTGGTGGCGCAGACGTATCGAGCGTGTGACAGGTGTTGCATTTCCCTTTCCCGTTAAAGATTATCTCCCCAGCTTCAGCAAACGCATCTGGCGTCCGCGGTATATTCTCAACGTCAATGGTTGCAGTCGATATTTCTGGAACAATGCTGGCAGCAAACGCATAGAACCAGATGACCATCAACGAGAATGACAAGAGTTTGACCACGCTTTGCCAGAGTATGATATTCGCCAAGGCAAAGATGAAAAACCACATTGACCACGGCAGAAGATTTTCCGAAGCGATCGGGAAAGCCGGTGCTCTCGCAATGTAGGCGATAAAACTCACAACCATTAAAATTAAGGATATAATTCTAATTAGTTTTCTTTGCATCGCTCTCGTCCTAACTGTGTGTGATTGTTAATCGTCCCCTGTAGTGGCGTCTGCCTCAACGGGTGGCTGTCCCTCTTTTTTCTTATCGCCCCACAAACCGAGCCAAAAAATAAAGCCCACTAAAGCAAAGAAAATCACTATAATAACGGCAATAACGTTAACGGCTTCCGCCAGCGGAGGTGTGAACGCATCTGGTGAAGTATCGGGCATCACACCGAAAATATGCCACGCCTCTCGGAGCCCTGACCGCGCGTAACCCATCAATCCCATCAGTGAGGTAAAGGTAATAGCGAGTAGAATCAACACATATTGGGATCGGTCTGTCATCTGCCCCCAGTTGATTTCGCTTGAACTCCTCGCTTTCCGATACATAATCAGGTCAATCACCGTTACCAAAATCATAACAGCTAACGCAATCATCACCTGTCTCGGCGTTAGGACATCGACGCGGAAGTCGGTCGGCACGCTGAACCCTACGATCCCAATCGTAACAATTGCTGCGACAGCCAGCCCAAAAATGGTTGCAATGATGATATTGCCTGCTTTACTCCAACCCACCGTCGGCGTTTTACCGGATCGGCGGTAAAACAGAAAACTGAGAAAGGTGGTCAAGATAATGAGATTGACGACCGTATTTTTCGCGGTCATCAAGCCGAAAAATCCGACGAGCGGATGATTTTGACCGCCTATTGCAGCCCTCTCTGTGGGCGTCATAATCAATGTGCGTGGTGTCATCCAGATTGCGACAGATAGAACAATGATAGCGATCATGTAGGGACGAAAACGGGCGTATATCTCACCGCCCGCGATGCGGGTCATGCCAGACCAGAGATAGTAATTCGCTCCGATAAACAGCACCCCAATCATCACCGCCTGAATGATGAACAACCACGAAAAGAGGCTCCCCATCATGTTGATGCCCATGGTGTTGTTGAACATATAGATTTCGCGTCCCAACCAATATCCGGCGAATGGGAGCGGGATCAGTCCACACAGCGCGATAAAGTTGCCTGTATATCCCATCCAGTCGTAATGCGCTCTGTCTTCCTGCGTTTTGGCAACAAGGAAACGGAAGGCAGCATAGGCACCGACGATTGCGCCGCCAAAAGCCACATTCCCAATGAGGCGGTGGATGTTGACAGGCATCCATGTATAGTTATTGACCGCTTGCCACAGCGTACCGATGAATGCGCCCGACTCATCATGGAGTGGAATTGCTTTGTGCTCAGGCTTGGGTCCCATAATCGCCGGACTTGTTTGGTATGTTAGCCACGCGTTAGAGACGAACATAATCGCCGTACCGAACACATTCAGGAGCACACCGAGAAATAGGTGCCACATTTTCGAGACTTTGCCCTGCATCCGATCCCAACCGTAAGAGTAAAGATAGAGTGTAAAGGTTTCTCCGAAGAACAGGAAGACGTAGAAAATCATCGTCGGTCCGAAGATTCCTGTCATTTTGTTCATCACCTGCGGGTAGCACCAGATGAGGATAAAAACGAGTACCCCACCCAACAGGGCAGTCGTTGAGAACGCACCCATGCACAGCTTGATGAACTCCTGCGCCATCTTATCGTACCGTTTGTCCTTCGTTTTCATCCCGACAAACTCAATGACAACTGCAAACATCGGGACCCCTAAAATGAAGGAACCGAACAACAGGTGCAGTTGGGCAGCGATCCAGGCTGCGCTGCGGCTGCCGATCTTCGGGAAGGGACGGTACTCTGTGTCGGTCATATCTTGAGCGAAGACGGTCGCAACCGTTAGCAGCAAATAGATAGCAAGCAGGCCGAGAAAAAAATATAACCTGTTTTTGGGCTGGTTTATACTGAGATGTTTGGTGAGATACATTATTTCTTTCCCGTTGCTCCAGACTTAATATCAAGGCTCATCTCAAAAGCAAATGCCAAACACGAAGGAAGTGAAACGTGAAAACAATTTGTTTATTGGTTTATTGGTGTCCAACCTACGGGGTTCAAACAAAAAAGCGTAAAAGGCTCAGAGAAACCGAGTTTTCAAGAAACAACTCGGTTTCTGCGTCGGCGATGTTATTCTGCGTCTTACTTCTTCTTGAAATCAGCACTGGTAAAGCTAATCTCAACCTCTCCGCTGTCAGCAACTTCGATAACCTGGGCTTTTGTTGTTCCAAGCTCTTCGTGCCATGCCTGCACTCGGTATTTGCCAACCGGGATGTCTTTGATCATGTAGGTTCCTGTATCACTTGAACCTTCGTAAGCGTCGGAGCTGATCCATTTACCCTCTTTATCTTTGTATCCAGTTACAGCGTAATAGTCATTGTCAGTGACAAAGATATATCCCGTCATCCAGTTGTGGATATCGCAGGTGAACTTAATGGCTTCGCGTTTTTCTAATTTCAGAGGTAACGCTTTACCGGGACCGGGTATTTGCCAATTCGGTGCCTCGTTCTTCGTGGCGTGAGAATGGACGTTATGTGCAACCGGGTCGCTGGAGGTTATATCCACTGTAGTGCCTGCGGTCACAACGAGGACATGCGGGGAATACATACAGTTAAGCTGATCCATAACCGGATTTTTGGCAGGCATTGTTGGCTCCGCGCCTCGTGCCCGTAAAGAAACAACAACGTTCTTAATTCCTTTACCCTTGGATACGACGAGGGCTTCAGATTTACCATTTTTCAGGGCATCAACACAGTGCTGGTCTTTGGTCGCTTGCATCGCTGGACGTGCTGGCGCATCCCCATCATACATAACGGCTCCGGTGATTGTACCGGCGTATGTCAGGCTTGCGATGAGCATAAAACTGAGTGCGGTCAGAGTTATTGCAATTTTCATGATTTGAACCGATCCTTTCTTCGTTGAAATCCGATATTGAAATGATTGTATGTTGATGGCATTTATGATAGCAGCATACGAAAAGGAGATCAAGAGTTAAAAAGAAGATGTCACGGATATCCGTGAACGCCTTTTTCCTATAACCAAGGTGCTAGTTTGCGACTATTGACACGCTCTCCAGTCAAAAATCGAGGGTGAAACGTGATGTCCCGTTCCCCCGATGAAGCATCGGGACTAAGAAGCGAGGATCCCGATCTATCGGGACGTGAAACGTGAAAGCAATTTGTTCATTGACCCATTGGTTCACTCGTGCATTAATAAACTTTTGAACTAATGAACTCTTGAACTCAATATCCCCACCAACTAGTGCTAAAAGTTATAGTTGGTGTACGTTATTAGATTGCCCAAATGTCAGCCACACGCTTGAGCGACGAGGCAGCCCACTGAACTATAACAACCGCTGCAATTGATAGCAGAATGCTGCCTAGTTGCAGCGCAATGCTTTGAAGTTTTCTTTTTCGTGGGTAGGTCAGCAAGCGTAGTACAAAGAACAGATTGACAAATAGGAAGATAAGCCACACCACGTTGATGATGGATAAGATCTGGTAGAACGAAAGCCCGATATATAGTGGATTGAGTATAAGGCTAGGGAATTCCTCGTGGTTAGAAGCACGTTGAATCCATATATACGTGACTAAGAACAGAAGAACGTAGATAGTTACTCCAAGAACAGTGGTATACCAGATCTGACCGGCAACTCTCCTCAATGTGAATTTCATTTCAGGGCAACCTCCTAACGAAGAAATCTCAGTTACGGCGGGGGTTTGCCGAAAGACACCCGGGAAACCAAAACATACCGCAAACTACGAAACATCATAAAACCGTAGATCCTCGCTGTCACCCCGGCAGATCGGGACTAAGAAGACTGCAACGACTTGTTAAGCGAATGCCATCTCACAATAACCTCACAAACTCGTCTACACCGAGCCCTGTTTGTCTGATGATGCTACGCAAGGTGCCTCTATCCAGTTCCTTATGGTTAGGAACAACGACTTGAGCGAAAGGATTATCTCGACGCAAAATCAGATGACTTCCATGCTGTCGCTTCAGGTAAAACCCAACTTTGTCAAGCACTTTGACGCAGTCTCTCCCTGAAATCCTCGGTAATCTGCTCATACGGCTACCACCAATACCTCAAAGCGTTCTTCAGGGACTGACAGTCCATCTTCCTCAAGAGAAACGATGTATCCTTCAATTGCCTCTTTGATATTGGCAATAGCTTCTTGCTTCGTTTTTCCTTGACTGATGCAACCGAGTAAGCTAGGACATTCAGCAACCCAATAGCTATCTTCGCCTGGGTAAATAACCACTTGTCTCATTGTTACACCTCCATTCTGTCAAACGAAAAAAGTTCAGTTATGGCGGGGATTTGCCGAAAAACGCCCGGCAACCAAAACCTGCCACAACCCCAAAAACATTATTAAAACCGAAGCACCTGCCATCAGCGAGGGACTGATGACAGGGTCCGGTTAACATCTAACACTGAGGATTACTCAAATGCCACAAGTTCGCCATTTTCGACAGTCAGTACAATCGGATCGTAAACCGCGTCCCCGACTTCATCAAAAGAGAAATTCCCCATAACGGTGGGGAAATCCATGGTATTCGCCAGCGCGTCCCGAACTGCCGTTGCCTCGGTGGATTGTGCATTCGCAATCGCTTCTGCTAGAATATAAAGGGTAGCATACGACTGAGCGGCCCAGGGATCAGGTTCGATATCATATTTTGCTAGGTAATTCTGGACGAAGGCTTGATTGCCCGGTGTGTCAGCCGTAGCACTCCAATTGGTAAAAGTAATCGCCCCCTTGGCGGCCTCCCTCGCGATTTGCACTTCGTTTCCGGTCAGATCGGGAACAATGTACGGAACAGAGGCAGGGATACCGACCTCACGCCCTTGAATCATAATGTCAGTCATCTGGACGGATAAAGCGGAGATAAAGACAGCGTCAGGATTTGTCTCCATTATCCGAGTTAATTGTGGCCTAAGATCAGCAGGCTTGTCTTCAAAGGGCTCTGTAATCACAATATCGACACCACTAGCGGCAAGGGCTTTACTCATCTCCTCGTTGCTGCTCGTGGAATAGACATCGTCCTTATCATATATCAGTGCCGCCCGTTGATAGCCGAACTTCTCCTGACTTACCCGAACACCGTTTGGATTTAGCACATTTGCGGGGAGCCCTGTACGGAAGACAAAATCGCTAAGCGCGCTCAGACCGGCAGCGGAAGCGAGCGAGCTAAAACATACAACTCCGTTTTCTTCTACTATTGGAATTAACTCTTTGAGCTGAGTTGAGAAAGTGATACCGGTGATAATGGACACGCCATCTTGATGAATCAGTTTATTAAAGGCTGCCTTCGCGCCTTCAACGGTGCTCTGATCATCTTCAATGATGAAGGTGATTTGGGGACCACCATAGTGGTTAAGCTCTGCTTGAGCGAGTTCAAAGCCGCGTTGCATCGGTAACCCATACAGAGGGGCGTTTTCGTCGTCCAGCGGCAGGGAGACACCGATGATAATTTCTCCGGTAAGCCCTCCCATATCAGGCGGCGCGGGGACGAGAAGTTGCTGGATTTGGTCACAGGCGGAAAGCCCCACAATCAGGGCAACAATCGCCAGTACAGACGCGAATTTTGTGAATCCTCCGATGTTCATTTTGAACCTCCTTGGTTTCATCAAAAAAAATTAAGGCGGGGCAGATTCAGAAAATTTACCCCAGTCTGACTCGTTGTTGATTGCTATCTGGAAAAGGTTATCGAAAAAAATCCCCTTAGGTCTAAAACCCAAGCCGTAGGGAAAACAATTGTTGTTCCCTACAGGATACAGATCCCGATTCTGTTGGATTGTTCCAATCTACCGTTGCGGATTACTCAAAGACCTCAAACTTACCGTCTTTGACGGTAAGCACTATCGGATCATAAACCGCTTCCCCGTTGGGATCAAAAGAGAATTTACCCAAAACAGTGTCAAAATCCATGGTAAGCACTAGCGCATCCCGAATTGCGGCTGCATCAATAGATTGTGCTTGCGCAATCGCCGCGGCGAGAATACTGAGCGTGGCATACGACTGTGCCGCCCAAGCAACCGGCACCTCTCCGTATTTTGCAGCATAACTCTGGACGAAAGCTTGATTCATTAGCACGTCAGTCGTGATGAGCCAACCGATAGCAGTCGTTGTCCCCTCAGCGGCATCGCCCGCTGCTGCTACCTCAATACTGGTCAGCTCGGGAACAACAAAGGCGACAGAAGGCATGAGTTGGCGAGCTTGAATCATGATCTGCGGTATGTGGGATCCCAGAGCAGAGATAAAGAGGACATCGGGATTTAACTCCATTATCCGCGTTAATTGCGCCGAATAATCGATTTCGTCACCTTCGTAGGTCTCTGTGCTCACAACCTCGACACCAATGGCAGTAAGCACCTCCCTGAACTCCTCGTCGCTACGCGTGGCATAGGTATCGCCATGGTGATATATCGTAGCCGCCGTCTGATAACCTGATTTCTCGTGAGCTGCCTTGACGGCAGCAGGGTTAAGCACACCTGAATTGAGCCCTACACGGAAGATAAATTCGCCACGTGCACTCAGATCTGGGGCAGACGAGACTGAGCTAACAACGACAACCCCGTTTTCTTCTGCTATTGGAATTACCTGTTCAAGCTGAGTTGAGATAGCGAAACCAACAATAGCAGATACACCATCTTGATGAATCAGTTTATTGACGGCGTCAACGGCACTCACCCTTTGGTCGTCCTCGGTGATGAAGGTGATTTGTGCACCGCCGAGCATTCCTGAATTATTAATATGTTCGCGAGCAAGCTCAAAGCCATCTAGCATTGGCAGACCATACGCGGGGGCGAATGGTCCTGTCTACGCTAGAACGACGCCGATGGGAATTTCTACACTCACATCTTCCATCTCAGGTGGCATCTCAGGTTGTGCGGGAAGCAGAACTTGTTGAATTTGATCACAGGCAGAAAGCCCCACAATCAGTGCGACAATCGCCAGTACAAACGCGAATTGGGTGAATCTTCCGATATTCATCTTGAATCTCCTTAGTTTTGAAATGAAAAAACTAGGTGGTACAAAACAGATACGCACATTTTCGCATCTACTCCCTATAGCTATACTAACAACCAGTATAGCAACGAATTGGTTGAGGATTTCTTACTCTTTTTGACGATGCACGACGTGAACAACAGATGGCTCAATCATGCGTCGGCGTTGGTCGAAAATTCTCTTTGATAAATATGAACAGTTCTCGCTGTTCTTCATCGGTTAGATAATAAAAAAATGCCGGCATATTGTTCTTGCCGGCATCAATGCTATGGATAAATTGTTCGTCGCTACGGCCCTCCCAAAAATCGGTTGTCGTCAGATTTGCAGGTTCTAGCTTTTTGAACCGCCCAATCCGTCCATTGCCTTCACCACTTGCACCGTGACAACCGGCACAATATCTGGCGTAGTTATACTCGACTTCGGAGCCGTACCGCGTACTGGGATCCACCGCCCGACAGAGCCAAATCAGCCAACTCATGCTAGCGACAAGTATCCCAACGATGATGAGAAGGTGTCGAATCATTGGAATGATACCACCTTTGTTATTCACGTGATTCCATTTAACTCAACGGTGCAAAGGAATCTGACCCTGGTTCCGGAGCAATACAGTTACGGCATACGGAGTATGCCTACTACCTTAAAGAGAATCTGCCCCTTGTTCTGGAGCAACTTCAGATTCAAGTGTCTCAATAACACCTGCGCCAACACTGTCGCCCCAGACGTTGACGGTTGTCCGGCATCGGTCAAGGAACCAATCGATAGTCAGGATTAACCCGATACCTTCGATCGGCAGCCCAACGGCTTTTAAGACAATCATCATTGTCACAAGGCCTGCCTCAGGAATACCTGCGGCACCGATAGCAGCAACCGTCGCAGTCAGAAAGATGACGACCTGCTCCACAGGGCCTAGGTCTATTCCATAGACCTGTGCAATGAACATCGCAGCAACAGCTTCGTAAAGGGCAGTGCCGTCCATGTTAATGGTTGCGCCGAGCGGTAAGACAAAACTCGAAGTCCGATTGGATATACCATTTTTTTTCTCGGTGCCTTCCATTGTCAATGGCAGCGTCGCTGAACTTGATGCTGTGGAGAAAGCGTTTAACAGCGCTGCTCCCATCCCTTTTGCATAAGTCAATGGATTCCGTTTGCCAACCAAAAAGAGGATTATCGGCAACGCAATAACGGCATGTATAGCGAGTCCAAATATGACTGTGAAGCTATATTTTCCAACTGCAAGCAGCTCCGGCAAAAATTGGGTGAATCCACCGGCACGTCCAATTCGACCTGCAACTAGCCCGAAGATGCCAATCGGTGCGAAAACCATAATCCAGTGAACAATTTGCATGACTCCATCGTTGAGCGCGGAAATGACATCAATGGCAATCCTCCCGCGTTCACCCATGATGGAAAATGCGCCGCCAATCAGCAGCGAGAAAAAAATCAGCGGGAGAATATCTGTTCGTACCATCGCGTTGAACAGATTGCGCGGAATCAAGCCCTCTTTCCCGGTTTCTTCGTTTCCAATCAGGACTTCTGACAGTATGTTACCGATGTTTCTCTCTTGTTTTCCGCGTACTGCTCCGGCGATAGGCAGATCAATCTTCACTCCTTTTCCTTCAGGTTGTAGCTGTGGTTCATCGGAAACGAGTTGTCCCTCCACACGCCGAAAAGGCAGACGTGTACCATCTTCTGCCTCGATATAGACCTCCTCGCCACCTTGAACGCTTTCCCAGAACTTCACCGTGGCGGAGTTTTCAGTCATAGACTGAATTGCGCCCTGCACCCCTTGATCCGGTAGAATCAGCGCGTACCTGTCGTCATACCGTGTGTTTTCCCAAGTACCAGTCGTTAAAGTGACAATGCGATTGTTTTCACTGCCAATCGTATACGTATATTCTGGGTAATCTGCGCCGTGAGAAATCCCTTTTCCCGGTTGGATGATATTGACCAAAATGATACCGATCAACACCGAAATCCCAGTGGTCGCCATGTAATAGAGGACAGTACGTCCACCTATTGGACCGAGGTTACGGATGTCCCCTAAGCCGGTAATGCCAACAATCATCGAAAACATGACCAGCGGAACAACAATCATTTTTAGCGCATTCAGGAATATGTCACCGAGCAGGGTTGTTTTTGCAGCGAAGTTTGGTATCCAACCACCGACGACAAGTCCAACGATGATGGCAATAACGATGCCGATGAGAATCCGTTGGCTGCCATTTCCTCCCGTTGACGCTTCGGAAGATGCGGGGTGGTTTGTTTGAAGCATTTATTGGCTCCTTTTAGTACCACGATAGGAAGGATTGGATAAAAATCATTGCTCATGTTAAGAAATCGTGAAAAGAAACCGAGTTTTCACTTTACATGAGCCAGTTGGGTAACTGGTATGAAGTTAGTAGTCAAAACGCGCAATGAATTGCGCCACTACCAACCCCCAATGCTTGTTACTCATGGGTCCGGTGTGTAGGGATTCGGCATTGCTATACACATTTCGCCCCTCTGAAGCAGTGTTGGTTCATTAATGAACTCAATTTGTCATGCCGTAGTATGCACAATGGTTACAGCATACAGAGGTTACGGCATACGGAGTATGCCTACTACGTTACTCGCCCAACGAGTTGAGGTAATCCCTCACCAGTCGGATCTGCTCTGCGGCATCATCGACTGCAAAGCCATCAACAGGTTGATGTGCGCCGCCAATCTTGGGCCACGCTTGCGGCATCGCAGTCCCCGGTTGGAAGGATTGCGGATCTTTGAGCCATTCAATGACCCAGTCCGCTTTGAGACGACCCTTCGCTAGCGCGAGGTCGGGACGTCCGGTTTTATCGCTGCCCGGTGGGATAACTTCGCCTTGTTCCGGATGGCAGGAGATACACTGGAGTGCGTCAAAGATCTGTTTGCCGACACGCAGCTCCCTTCGAGACACCGGTTGTAATGCGATGGTCTCATACGGGAACGTCTCATCGTCAAGCACAGAGAAGTATTTTACCAGTGCGGTCGCTTCCTCATCTGGGAGACCGAAAGTCGGCATTCGGACTTCAAGACCGTAGCGGATAGGCGTGGGTGCTTTCAGGAACTCAAACAGCCAATCCGGATAAACCTTAGCACCTTGCGCTTGCAGGGTGGGTGGGGCAAAGCGCTTGGCATTTAGCAGGTCTAGTTCTTTATTGGCGGCAACCACATTCACGAAATCGCCGCCTTTTTCTTCAATTTCATGGCAGCCGGTGCAGTTGTATTTCTTGGCTAACCGGCGTCCGGCATCAATCTGCCACGTCTTCTCGCTCGGCTGGTGAAGGTAGCTCATCGGGTATTTTACAGGTTGGAACCCCTTGAGTAGAACGGCAAGTGCCCGTGCCTCTTCCTCACCGATGGTGTGTTCGTTAAAGACAGGCATTCGGGAAACAATGCGGCGCGTTTGGTAGCGTCTCGGATCGGTCACCTTTCCGATTGTCCAACCGTGCCAACTGTGTTCAATATCTGTGGTATCTCCGAAGTCGAGTTCCTCGACGGTCTTGGCACCAAATTCGCCAAGATCTGCACCAACCTTCGACTCATTCTCGAAGCCGGGGATATTGTGGCAGCCGAAGCAGCCGTAGGTCCGCACTAGCTTTTCCCCTTCCATCGGATCAACCGCTGCGTGGGGATTTTCGTTGCCTGCAATAGGAGAGGCAGTTGTCTCTTGCAACGACATCAGGTAAGCTACCGCGTTGTTCACCTCAGTCTTGGTCAAACGCAGACTGGGCATAACGGTGTCGGGGTCGTAAGATTTTGGATCGCTGATCCATTGACGGAGAAATTGTGGTGTGAGTTTGCTGCCGACATTATCCAATTTGGGGGCGAAATCACTTCCGAGTCCATCAACCGCGTGACATGACAGGCAGCCAACCGATTTAACAACCTGTTCGCCGGCGGCAATCGCACGGGGTGCTGTCGAGAATGAAGCATCGCTTTGATCGATCGCGGGGTCTTTCATCTGCACCAAGTATGCTGCTATCGATTTCACTTCATCAACAACCTGTTCAACAGCGGTGTCAGGGTAAGGATGTTTTGTGCCATCGTCTTTTTGGAGGATAATGCCGGTGTCGGTCTTAGTGACAACACCGAAGTGCTTATTCCCATTTTTGAGGTAGACAGCCTGAGTCAACTTTTCGACAGGAAAGAAGGCTGGCATCTTGGTGTCTGGCAGATAGGCGGTCGGTTGCTTAATCCACGCTTCCAACCAGTCAACGCTATTGACTTTACTGCCGATTTTGGCAAGCGAGGGACCAACTTCGTCAAGATCCGCTAACGCAGAATAGCCCTCAACAGCATGGCAACCGTGACATCCGATGTCCTCAAAGAGCGCCATTCCCTTCGAGAGGTCGGGCGAATAATCTTGGAGCTGCCCGGTCTCTGAATTGGGGGCATCTAACATCATCACGCCATCATGGCAGCGACGGCAATTGGACTCCATGTAGCCGTGCAATTCTTCTGAGGCTTTACCTGTATGCTCATCCAACCCCAAGACAGGCGTCAGCCAATACTCCTTCTTATGGTCTAGGGCGTGCGCAGCTATTTGAGTCAGACCTTGTCCCTGTCCACCGTGACAAGGGGTGCATCCAAATCTTTCAACGGGGTGTTTACCGAGCAGCACATCCTGGTGGGGATGCGTCCGAAGCACGGGATCATATCCAGTCTCATACGCGATTTCGATGAGATCGGCATAAATATCGGGATCGGTGAAGGTCAATTTGCCATCTTCACTCAATTCATAACTGCCTTCTTCTGCGCCTTCCTCGTCAATAAGCACCGTTTCGCCACCCTTTTTAATGTATGGATGTTTTAATTGGAACGTAAGGCTATTTTCGCCGTCTCCTTCAATCTCCTCAAACTGTTCTTTAGCGAATCCTTCGTATCCAGCCTTATCGGAAGCAAAGTGACAGGTCGCGCATCGGTCTGCTGTATAATCAAAATCTTCAATGTAGTATTGAACAATCGTGCGTGTCTTTGTGAAGGGACTTTCTGCTAATGTACCGATGAAAGTGCGTTTAATACCGCCGACGGAATGGAGTTTCTCTTCAAGTCTTCCAATCTCAGTATATTTAGTTTTGTCAGCTTTCGCAGCCTCAACTTGCGCCTGAAGTTCACTAATCTTCGCCGTAGTCATTGTGTCCGCTACGCTATATTTTCGGGCGAGGAGATACTCGCCTAGCGCTTCCTCAACGTATCCATTGGTATTATAAAACTCGGCGAGATCCTTATAGGCATCGGCAAGATTTTGCTGTGCCGCCAGCACTGCATCCGTCAGTTCTCCCTCAATCCGACTTTCAAGCTCGTCTAGCTTCTTTTTCCATTTTTCCGATTTCTCTTTTTCCCCGTGGTGCAGCGCATACTGATATTTATAGTTGATTGCATCCGACTCACTTTGATCAAATTTACGATCCTGCAAGGCTTCGTCTAGCTTAATCTGCAACCCCGCAATCGTACCTTTTAGCGCCCCCTCCTGTTTAGGGTCAATTTCTTGAGGTGCTCCAATCTCAGGCAGATCCTGTTTCGCCTTTTCCAAATCAATCTTGGTTTTTTGATATTCGTATTCGTAAAATTGCCGCTGAATCTCCTTCCATGGTCGTCTGGTAATTGTCTCGTTATAGAAACCCCACAGCGTAACGAATCCCAACAAACCGGAAAGGATAAAAAACAGTGCTGCGTAAGATTTTTCCTCAACCAGAATTTCTTTTTTGCTCCTCACGATTCCTATTGACTCCTTACTGTTTGAATGGACGGATGATATATTATCCAATACGCCCTAGATATTGAACCACGGAGAGACCCAAATGTACTTGATATTCAATGTCCACCGAAGAATCATCTTGATTGGTAAAGCCATCATCGATAAGAACAGGAATGAAATCACAATGTAGCGTACCAATCCCAACTCTTGAAGAAATTTGCTCGTTCCCTTTTTCAAAAAGTAATAGATAGGACCCAAGGCAAAATATCCAGCGACGATACATAGCCCAAAAACACCGGCGGGTTGTTCGTTACGGATACCGAATAGGTAAGAGAGGTTGACGTTGGTTAATGGTACAACCTTGTGCGGATCCCACTCTTTCCATGGGGCGAAAAAGTTCCAGCCGGGTCCCCTTAAGAAGGTGCCAACAACCATCAGCACAATCCATAACACGAAAAAGCCGAAGCAGAAGATAATAAGTGCGAACGGACGCTCTTTTAGGGTATAGTAACCTTTCCCTTTGGGATTAATATCTATGAAGGGAATGGCGACTAAACCGGCGATAATCAGTCCCGGCAGGACAACACCTGCAACCCACGGATCGAAGTAAACCAGCATTTCCTGTAGCGCGAGGAAATACCAAGGGGCTTTAGATGGATTCGGGGTTTTTGTCGGATCACTCGGCTCTTCGAGCGGGGCGTCAATGGTAATAGACCATATCCCCAGAACGAGCATGATAATGATCGCGCAGAGAAACTCGTTGCGGCAAAGGTAGGGCCAGCAGTAGACTTTATCATTAAGTGCTGCTTCTGCCGGTGTGCCGGCTCGGTCATTTTTGCGCCCTTGGCTGAATGCAAGCCAAGTGAAGAAAGGTAACAACAACACAATTGCAACAATCGGAACGTTATCAGGCTTAGTAACCAATACAAGAAGATGCTCCATATATCACCTCACTGAAAATAGGTATTGAAATCAGTTACCCCACCCTAAAGGGTTGGGGCTTGTTACCCGTTTCCCCGGGATTTACAAGGTTCTACGCTTCTTTCCTCTCAAGCCATGCAAACAGTTTTTTCGCTTGCTTGATAGTCGGATATATTCGATACTGATAGGTTTTAATCATTGGGATTGTCTTTCTGGCTTTCATATCCATACTACTCATATCCATACTACTGGAGTGTGGGAGACCCTAACGTGCGTTAGGGTCTCCCACGAAAGACAAGGCAATTATACCATTTTTTACAAGATTTCATAATAAAAAAAGGGGGCGCAGTTTCCTCCCCACCCTAAAGGAATGGGGTCTCCACTGCGAAGATTTGATGAATTCAGTCCTACAGCGGTCCAGAGATGCCCCCGTCCTTGCGGACACGCCAAAAGTGTAGTGCCATCAACACGCTTGCCAAAAGTGGCACAGCAACACAATGAAGGATGTAAAACCGTAAGAGTGTTGAGGGCCCAACAATTGTCCCACCAAGGAGAGCGAAGCGCACATCGTTCGATTGGGTGACAATATCCTGTGGGTGGAACGGTCCTTCATGCCCTAAGACGGGTGTCGCGCGCGCCATGTTCGTTCCGACGGTGACCGCCCAAAATGCGAGTTGATCCCACGGCAACAGGTAACCGGTAAAGCTGAGAAAAAAGGTGACAAGCAGTAGGATGACGCCGACGCCCCAGTTAAATTCGCGAGGTTTTTTGTATGACCCGGTCAGGAAAACGCGGAACATGTGGAGCATTACTGCGATGACCATGCCGTGCGCTGCCCAACGGTGCATATTGCGCAGGAGCATCCCGAACGGGATGTCAAACTCAAGATATTGTATATCACGGAATGCGTATTCTGCGGTGGGACGATAGTAGAACATTAACAACACACCCGTAACAGCAGTGACAAGAAACATCAGAAAGGTAATCCCGCCCATGCACCATGTAAATCGGAAATTAATCGCGTGGCGGGTGACGCGGGGAGGATGCAGATGGAGCCAGACATTTTGGAGGACTTGGAGGGTGTATCGCCTTCCTGTTTTCTCGTAGCCGTGGCGAAACATCGACTGCCAAATTGGGTTATTTGTGATTTTTTCTTTTAATCCATTACGTCTTTCATTCATAATAACAACTCAGCCTGCCTCGCGTTAGCATAACCAAGGCTGTATAACTCCTTTCTTGCTCAATTTGATTTTATCATGAAGACCGCACCAAGGGGTACAATTTAATTGAATTAGAACTTAGGCAGTTGAACATTCAAAGCTCCGATGCGGAGATCGGGACGGAGTATACCTACTACAAATCGGTTACGGCATACGGAGCCCCGATAAGATCCCCGATAAATCGGGACAGGCGGGATTCAAAGCAATATGCCTACTACTTTATTAAACTCTTAGAGAAGATCCCGCTTTCCCCCAATCGCCCCGCTCTTCCAGAAATTTTACGGACTTATCAATCAGCAGTTGTCCATCCTCTGCCAGCGTAATTTGTACGCGCTCAAGGGGTCTCGGTGCAGGACCCTCAAAGTGCATCCCTTCACGATCAAACCCACTCCCATGACAAGGACACTTAAATTTATTCTCCGATGCAAGCCATCGGGGGGTACAACCAAGATGCGTGCAGATTGCTAACAACGCGTAAAACTCACCATCTTCTTTCCGAACAATCCAGACACGATACGGATTTTTTTTGAACTTCTCGCTAACCGTTCCGGGAGGATATTCGCCGGGAAATCCGGCAGTGAAGACTGAAGATGGCTCAAAAAGGACTCGCGGGTATAAGAATCGAATCAATCCGGGACCAAAGGCGAGTCCGGCAGCAGCAATGAAATTTCCCCAACCTAGAAACTTAAAAAATGAACGTCGAGATAACACCAACTTCACCTCAAATTCAAAGTTTGTGGAATGTAGTAAAACGGCGTGTGAAAAGCAAAAGACACGATCCGAGTGTTTTAATTACAGTTCGTCCAATCGGCAGTCATTATAGCATGACTAAAAAAAGAGATCAAGTCATAAAATGAAAGGAATCACGGATATCCGTGACCCTCTTCAGAACCCCGTGAACCCATTGAGTTTCACCCGTTCAGTTGATAATCTGAAGCGTGAAACGTGATGCGTGAGTCACTCTGTTGGGTTTCACTCTCTCCTTGATGTTATCTGACAAGACAGCCAGTTTGAGGGGTGTTTGGAGGGGCGGAACCGGATTTTTCCGTTTCGTTCAACTCAACCTACGCACTGAAACATGACACACATGTCGCCCCGCTGGGGCTTTGAGATTTGTGCCGTTGCGTGTGCTATACACATATCGCCCCTCTGGGGCTAAATGAACCAATGAACTTTTGAACCAATGAACCTCTGACCGTTTACGTCTTACGCTTCACGTTTCACGTATTCTCAGGCATTTACCTTGACGTGTGTACCCTCCATCTGCTCCACAACGTGCTGAATGCAATCCTCAACCGTCTTGAACGGATGGTCTGGATACAGTTCCAAACTGAAGTTCATGTCATTTGCGCCAAAGACGAACATGTCAATACCCGGTTTGCCGAGGTGTCGTGCATTGGTCACGGCATTGACTGACTCCAGTTGTAAGCAGAGGATGCCGTTGTTGTTCCACCATTCGGCGTATTCCAGTCGATCCATATCTGGTTTGAAGCCGTAGCCCGAACTGGGCCCCCAACTTCTTTTTCCAACCGGCGGATAGTAGAAGGCATCTATCGCCTCATCGACTGTTGCCTCGTCCTCAACCTGTGGCACCACGATGGAAAATGGACCTAGGTCTAGGTAGTTGCCGATCAGGTACGCCTGACGTGTGTTTTTGATGCGAAACTGGGTAGGTACGCCCAACTCCGCTGCCATAGCGCAAAATGAGACCAATCGATCTTCGTTGAACGCTGCGTGTTGGCTGTCAATAGAGGCCAAATCGTAGGAGTCTTGGCTAAGTGTGGCTTCGAGTTCGCTCCTCGACGCATCTATGGACGATCCTGCGATTTTAAGGCTCTCTCCTCGGTGTAGACGTTGTTTCAATGATTCTGGCATTTTTCATTACCTCCTTGATGTTGTTGGTAGATTATCTTCTTTGTAATTGACGTAAAAATTCTTGCTACACACATTGCGCTCCGCTGGAGCGAAAGACACACATGTCGCCCCCCTGGGGCGAAGAATGAAAGTGAGCAAAGATCAATATCTCTTGTTTTTCTCCCTTTCTGCTTTAACATATGTCGCACCGCTGGGTCTATGGGTCAGGCAAGTTGAAAATCCCGATTTATCGGGGATGCCCGACCTACGGGGATTGGTCTTAGTCCCGATAAATTGGGATCCAAGCCCTTGTAGAATGTCGATTTTGGAAAATCAACCAAAAGTTTATCAGATTGGTTCAATTTGTCAAGTGTCAACACGCCCTAGCGATTTAGGTTATGCCAATCTCTTATTGAGATGTTTGGGCCTCGGTTGGCGGGGATAATTCTGTGTTTTTTCCCTTTAGACGCACTGTGTTCATCACATCTCCTTTGCCAAGCTGATCGACCACATCCATCCCGGCAATGACTTTTCCAAAGGTGGTGTACTGACCGTTGAGGCTAAAATAGCGAGATGGATTTGTGTCCAAGCAGATGTAAAATTGGCTGCTTGCGGAGTCTGGTTTGTTCGCTCGTGCCATAGCAACAACCCCTTTTCGGTGTCGGGGCATCTTCGCTCGGAGTTTGGGATTTTGAAACTCGCCCGGAATCGTCCACCCGGGTCCACCGCTGCCACTACCCTCCGGATCGCCGCCCTGAATCACAAAATTCTCCACGTACCGATGAAAGGTGAGACCATTGTAAAACTCCATTTCGATTAGCTTGATAAAGTTGGCAACAGTTTTCGGTGCGACGTCCGGGTAAAGTTCCATTTCGACCGTGCCTTTGTCTGTTTCGAGAACAACTATGGGATGGATGATCCGCAAGCGCGCAAGGATCGCGTGGTGATCCGATAGCTCACCGACATCGATAATTTCACACCGCTTGCCCTCCTCAACATGGCGAAACTCATTCCGCAGACTGGGACTGAAGAGTATATGATCGAGCAGATTTTTCTGACCGTTGTAGATGTATGTATACCGATTATCTGCTTCAACTGTATTGGCGGTCTGGAGGAAATCACCCCAGATGTCATCGAATCCGCGGAGCCGGTTGATGACAGGCGTTGCCGGTGTATCGTTCATGTCCCCCATGACGATGACATTCTTCCCCTCCATCATTCCCTTGACAGCCTGTCGACGGACGACAGTAGCTTGTGCAAGCCGCTTGGCGTCGTTCGAATCACGACGAGAAATGAGGTGAGTGATTAGGACATAGAACGGTTGGTTGTCAATCTTCAATTCGACACCTAGAATCTTTGATGGGTTCACATCGTGCTCTTGGTCATCCACAAAGTAAATCTCACGCTCATCCGGAAAGTTCGTCGCGCTCCCCGGCACAACCCGAAATTTCGTGAGGATGGCGACATCTTGACCGGTATAGGTATCCCTGCCTTCATCGAAAGCGATTTGCCAGTCGTCGGGACTTGCGAGGTAATATTTGACTTTTTCGAGGACAGCGCGGTTTTCAAGTTCAACGAGCCCGACGATATTCGCCTTGTGAGTATTAATAAGTTCAGCGATGGTTTTAGCTTTCGCCTCATATTGCTCTGCGGTTGGCACAGGCACCGCTGTGCCGACAACCTCCCCATGCGGCTCCTTGTTATCGAAAAAGAACTCGGTGTTCAGTAAGAAGATATCGATTTCAATGTCCCCAATCGCCGGACCGAGCGAGCACAACATCAAGCAAATCACTGCAAAAATTGCAGAAACGGGTTTATAACGCATCTCATTTCCTTCCATCAAAACACATATTACCTTCAGGGTTTCATTCTTCGACTGTTTCCCAATCGAGATTGCTCTCATTCCACTCAAATACGTCAAGCTGCCCAAATTTCAGGTTAATCGTCAAACTTCTGGGGGTCGGTGAACTGTCAAAACGATTGAAGTCACGGACGACCACATAGGTATGTTGTCCACCCGAAATCTCTGCACAGGCAACGATAAAATCGTCAAGATTCCTAATCGCTCGTCCATTAATTTCCTGAATAACTACTTTTGAGTTGCCGCTGCGTTCGCGGATGCCAACACGGGAAAAGCTACTCCCCGCATCTGCATGTGGGAGGTACACCCCATCCGCCTCAAAGTAAAGCAGATGCCTGAGTTGAGGTGTTATGTCGTGGAAGATGGATCCGGCGAATCGGACAAACCGGCGAACTTTCTTTAACTCCATATCTTCTACCGAAACTTCGACCGTCACAGCCTTTCCGTTACGATAGATATCCAAGGTCACACTTTTCCCGGCGTTTTCGTTAAGGATTGCATCAAAAGTATACAGATCGTCACGAATTAAATTTCCATTAATCCTGTAGATAATATCGGAAGCGAGAAGGTTTGCTCCGCTTGTTGTTTTGGGAATAATCGACTCAATCTGAATCACCTTCGGCGTTCCTGAATCTGAGGGACCAATCTCTGCGCGGGATGCTTCGGGTAGCCCAAAATGCTTAATCGCCTCTCCAATCGAGATCAATTCTAAGTCCACGCCAATCTCCCCGCGTTGGATTGTCTCATCGCTTTGGATCTGTTTGAGGGCATCGATTATATAATTGATTGGTAATTCAAAGCTAGAGGTATCGGTGCCGCGCGCATGGATGGCGATGACCTCGCCTTTTGTGTTCCATACCGGACTACCACTTGATCCACCTGTGCGATCAAATGTTGTATGGATGTAGCTGGAATGCCGATCCCCTTTGTTCACGTTGAGATTGGCAACCCTGCCGTGCTTGATGGAATACTCCTCTTTCTCATTATTGCCGATTAGGAGCAGCTCATCCCCCAGCGCGAGATCGTGCCACGAACCGAGTTGCACAGCTTGGATTTCAAACAGGACCTCTTCGGGATCAATCTTATAAAAGCCAAAGTCGTGGGTCGGATCATAGTAAAGCACCTGTGCTTCTGTAAAGCTGCCATCGTAGAAGTTGATCTTGACATAAGACGGACTGCTGCCGGTGACATGCCGATTGGTTGCGATAATCCCTTGTGCTGCATCAACAATGAAACCGGTGGCGAAACTAGTCCCTTTCGCCTCTGTTTCAAACACAACCTCCGAAGAGGTCTCGACATTAACAACCATCGGTTTGAAAGCGGCAATCTGATCTGTCCAATCGTGTTCTGCGGCACTTTCCAAGACAATTCCCCCGCTTCCCAAAACAACTACTAGAAACCAGATGACAACCCCTCTTCCAATTTTGGGGCACCTCCATCTCAAATACATTATTATTCCTCCATTATTAGGGCGTGTTGACATTTGTGTCATAATGGTAATATGTCCACATTCACCCTATCCGATAGCCAATGGTCAAAAATAGTATCATTCCTTAACACCTGTCCTGATATCTATACCGGACAACACACACACTTAAAACGTTTTATCCATGCGGTGCTTTGGATAACTCGTAGTGGCAGTCAATGGCGACTGTTACCTAACCAGTACGGCAATTGGAACAGTGTCTATAAACGATTCGCAAGGTGGTGCGATAAAGATATCTTTCAACGCATGCACCAACACTTTGCCAAAGACCCCGATATGGAGTGGCTCATCATTGACAGCACTATCATTCGCGTACACCCATGTGCTGGGGGTGCATTGAAAACAAGTGGGGGTCAAGCCTCACAAGCACTTGGACGCAGCCGGGGTGGATTCTCAACTAAGATTCATATCGCTGTTGATGGCTTAGGCAATCCCTTACATTTTATGCTGACAGCGGGTCAACGGCATGACATCACTTGTGCTGAGGCGTTAGTTGACGGTTATAACAGTGAGTATGTGATAGCTGACACATCATATGACTCGATGGCATTCATTGAGTCGATAACCCAAAGGGGGGCGGTGCCGGTGATACCCCCACGTGCCAACCGTCGGGATTCACGCACTTATGATGCGCATCTGTATAAAGAGAGGCATTTAGTCGAATGTTTCATCAACAAAATGAAACAGTATCGTCGTATTTCCTCTCGGTTTGATAAGCTAGCGGTTCGATATATGGGATTTCTGAGTTTCGTTGCCACGATTATCTGGTTACGATGAAATGTCAACAGAACCTAGTAACGTAAGTTGCCATTTTTCGTCCCGTTGGAGCTTTAAGTGTGTAGATGTCCGATTTTTTATACACATGTCGCCCGCTGGGGCTTGGACAGAAGCGGTTCGCCCTTGCTATATACATATCGCCCTGCTGGGGCTTAGGGTATTAGTGTTGGATATGCTTTGCTTACACATTGCGCTCCTCCCCGATAGGATCGGGATTCAAAACTGGAGCGAAAGCAGGGAGACACAAGACCTGCCCTAGTTCTACGATGTTACATCGGAATGAGGGCAACCACAAGTGCTTGCATCCCGATCTATCGGGGGATTGCCCCTACACACGCTTTGATGCGGTATCAATTATCCAAGTTTTTCCCGGACGACATGCGCCCCTTCATTAATTGCATCAAAGAAATTTCGGACCTCAAGGCAATCTCCCACCTCGTAAACCTCACATCGCAGGTCAGCGGCTTCAATATCCTGTTTGAGCCTCCTTCGTGGCGTATAACCGCGACTGATTATCAGGCTATCAATGGAATGGAACTCCTCCGTTCCATCGCTCGTGGTCAGCACAGCACCTGTTTTATTAACCTGCTTCAGTTCACGACTTGCCAATATCTTTACCCCTGAATCCCGGACGCCTTTTCTAAGCGCAGCTAAGTTCGTACCATGTTCTTTTAATTTGATTACATCTTCCTCGCTTCGGCGTGAAACCAGCACAACATCGCGTCCCTGCTGTGCGACAAACCATGCAACCTCATATCCGACAAGACCTGCACCAAGCACCATGACTCGCTCACCGACCTCCAGTTCGTCCCAGCGCACTATTGCATCAATACCGGTGATAACACTGTCTCCATCAATTCCGGGAATATCTGGAATAATCGCCTCGCCGCCTGTCGCAAGGATAACTACATCCGGGGCGTCGGCTTTTAGTGTGTCCAGCGTTACGGTCGTGCTGGTCCGAACCTCTAAGCCGACCTTCTGAACTTCCGTAATATAGTACTGGAGCAGGCGTTTAACATCCCACTTGAAATCGGGGATCGATGCTGAAATCATCTCTCCACCAACCACATCCCGTTTTTCGTATACGACAACATCATGCCCCATCTCCTTAGCACGCAAACCTGCCTCCAGACCGCCGGGACCTGCTCCGACGACGACCACCTTTTTGGGGGAATCCGTTTTGTTGAACGCAATCAGTTTTTCTCTGCCCACGATGGGATTCGTCGTGCACTGCACGCCGCCGCGATCCATGACCACAAAGGTGTGGCAAAAATTGCATCGAATACATGGAACAATATTCTCGCCTGCACGTGCTTTCTTTGCCCAGTGTGGATCAGCAATCAGCGTGCGACCAAGCGCGACCATATCAGCGCGTTCCTGCGCAATAATCTCCTCCGCATGTGCCGGGTCAGTAATTCCGCCCGTGGCAATAACGGGGATTTTAGCACCGTTTTGCTTAACTTCCTCTGCCAAATCAACCAGCGTGTTGGGTTTGATATAAAGCGGCGGCACAGATGGGTGGGTACATTCCACGAACCCTTTGACTTGCATAATCGTCGCGGAAGTGGTTGCTACGTGCAGGTAGGCAACACCGAGATTTTCCATATATTCCGCAATCTGTAGATGGAGGTCATCTTTCACGTCTTCGTCGTATCGGTCATTCACGCCGCCATGAAGATGTTCGTGTGCACTGAACTTAAAACCGACCGGAAAATCTTCACCACAGACCTGCTTAATCCCTGTGACAATCTCGGCGCCAAACCGCATACGCCGTTCAAAATCGCCGCCATAGTCATCATCCCGCTGATTTGTGTGGGGCGATATAAACTGTCCACCGAGATAGGAATGTGCACAGTGATATTCCACCCCGTCGAAACCGGCTCGTTTCGCCCGCGTTGCCCCCAAGATGAACGCTTCTATCACCCTTTTAATATCATCCACCGTCATTTCGCGCGGCACCTCGGTGTAGAGTTCGCTTTCGATTGCGGAGGGTGCAAACGGTTCAACATAAGATTTTCCGCCCAGTACAGCGATCTGCATGAATATCTTGGATCCAGCATCTTTGACTGCATCTGCCATGCGCGTAAGCCCTGGGACGAATTTATCATCCCAAACCGCTGTAGTAATCACACGTTGTTCGGGCCAAACGGAAGTGAATTCAGTGATGATCAGGCTGGTTTCGCCCTTTGCCCGCTCAACCAGAAAGTCTATATAACGGTCGGTGACTTGTCCCTCTGGATCGTGCAGCCCGACATCAAGCGGTGCCAAAACGACGCGGTTTTTTAGTTCTAGTGAATCAACCTTTATTGGGGAAAAAAGATGGGGAAACAGCATTCCGTATCTCCTGTTGTGTAGATGAGCAATTCAAGTAATTACCAATCCTGAACCGAACCATCCTCCCGTCGCAAATGTGGGGGTTCACCCGGTGTGGGCGGGTACGCGGCTGCGGCTTCTTCGTTCAGGTCGATTCCCAAGCCCGGTGCTTCAGGGGCGAGGAGATAGCCATCTTCTGTTCGCAGATCATGTTGGATGACTTCGTCCATCCAACCTGACGATGGGGCGTATTCTTGCACCGCACAGTTGGGAATCGACATATTCAGATGTAACATCGCTGCCGAGCTAACAGGACTTGAGGTATAATGACACGCTAGTTCTTGATAATGGACTTCCGCCATCGTCGCGATTTTCTTCCCTTCGGTGATTCCGCCGGTGTGACAGATGTCCACCCGAATATAATCGATTAATTCCTGCTCGATCAGTTCTCGGAACATCCATTTCGTCGGAAGTTGCTCGCCGGTGCCAATCGGAACATTTGTGTGCTCGCGTAGCGTCGCAAAGGACGCTGGATTCTCGGAACGGATGGGGTCTTCGACAAAGAATGGATGATATTCCTCAATGGCGTTGCACAACTCGATGGCGCGGGTTGGCGTCAAGCGGGTATGCACCTCAAAAATAACCTCAGCCTCGTCACCGATTGCCTTCCGCAACGCACTAAAATGCTCAACTCCGCGCATGACTGCAAGTTTTTGATTGAATCCGCCCTCAATCGTATCAATGGGTGAGATGCGTAAGACTTTCCACCCCTCTGCTAGCTGTTGCTGCGCTTGGTCAATGAGTTGTTCCGGTGTGCCTCCACCGGTATGCCGATAGACCAGCACTTTATCCCGCGTGGCACCGCCAAGTAACCGGTAGGTCGGCACGCCAAGTGCCTTTCCTGCTAAATCCCACAGCGCGATGTCAACCCCGGCGAGTGCGGATTGTAGCACGGGACCCCCACGCCAGAACGTTCCGCGGAAGATGTCCTGCCATATATGCTCTATTCGGGTTGCGTCCTGTCCAATCAGGAGTGGTTTAATATGATGTTCCAACGCCCCGACGACAGCCAACGATCTGCCGCTTAATGAGCCTTCGCCAATGCCATATATTCCTTCGTCAGTAACAACTTTAACGTATATGAACTGACCCACTGGAAATACTTTGAGATCTGTAATTTTCACGGTTTTCTCCCCTGATTAGCTTACTAGGACGCGTTGTCAAAGTGGAAAGACGCTGCACGATCTAATGATAACCCAAGTTACTAGATAGCCCGGAGGTCGAGTGATTTTCTTGATATATCAGGCATCAATCCAATGCGACACATGTCGTCCCTCTGGGGCTTGGGGAATTGGTTTACCGATGTGCTATACACATGTCGCCCCTCTGGGGCTTTGTAGGTCGGGCAAGATACCCGACCTACGGGTATAAGGGTCAACTTTATTACGCCGCACATCACTAGGGCGTGTTGACATTTTGATGTTCCCAATTCGACAAACGCTGAAACGGGCTCCCACCGTAAATCAGTTGTAGGGAACAACGATCGTTGTTCCTTACGATAGGGATCGCCAAGACATAGAAGCAAGCGCAATTCGTAGGGAACGGAGATCTCCGTCCCATTTGTCTTAAACCACCGGGGTAATGCGTTCAAAGTCAATCAAGATGGGTTTAATCTACCAAATGTCAACAGAACCTAGCAACTTGGGTTAATATAGCACGACCATATATGCCGGTCAAGCGCAAAATCAAGAGATGTAAATTGGGTTGAAAAGTTAAACCGGATCGCTATCAATGACAATAGAAGTTGCTTCTCCACACCTATCACCTCGCTGGGGTTTGGGTCGGGCAAGTCCGAGAGGATCCCGTGACCGGGGATGCCCGACCTACGGGTGTGGTGCGTTTTGATGCACATATCGCCTCGCTGGAGTAGAGGTTGAGTATGTCACATTGAGATACCGAGCAATCCGCGTGTAAATTGGAAATCTGTGTTTCCCTTCCCATAGAGTTTGGGTGTGTAGCGGCGCGAGGCGACCTCCAAGATAATTTCTAGCATTTGTGCCGAAAAGCCCTCTGGCGTCCAATTCTCGTCGGCGGGTAGGAGATCCAGATCCGCTTCATAGATTGATCCTGTAGTCTCCTCCGTCGTGGCTTGGATTAGCGGAATCATCCGGTGTGCCTGAAGGGGATGACCGACAACATGCACGAACATCAGATCGACACCCGTTGCCCCCAACCCGGTTAACGTCTCCACAACATGATCGGTGGGGGTCTCCATGATATGAAATCCGGACTCAGTGATAGATTGACCGTAAGATAGGGTATTCTGTAACGGAGCTTGAGGAGAACCACCAAGGGTATGCGCCGCATAGGTAGGTGAAGTTAAGAAGGTCGCATTTGCTGGAACGACGACCGTTCCACCCGTACCGGCGATGGTTTGGGTAAGATGCGATAGACTCTGTGCAACCGTTTCTGTCACTTTCCCGCTGGATGTCAATCCAATCCGAAGGTGTTCCAAACCGACATCGGCGTAATCGGGTATAGGCATTGAGGTCAGAGATTGACCGAACCAATCTTCCACCTTTTGGATAACAGCATCAATGCCGCCATCCAACTGTACACTCGCCCAACCGTACCGCTCAAGTGGGATATCCTGTTCCGTAAGTGCGTGACGTATGTAGTCGTTGTGGGTCTTTTCACAGCCATGTTCCAAAGGCAGACCGAGGGCAACCATTGGATGAATCAGATGCCCGATGAGTGTACGCCTGTAGATGTCTTCCGAGTTACCTCCTGATACACCACAGCCCTCCGTATGTGCCAATGCAACATAACGCGAAATCCCATGTTCGCGTCCGATCCCCTTTTGGTTCAACTGGTCGGCAATCATCTGGGCAATCTGGCCGGAGCAGAGGCTTGTCGGCAGGACCAGCCCGATCTGATCGCTGCGGTAGCCGCTCTCGGTCTGTATGGCACTAAAAGTCAGCTCAGATCGTGGGACATCAAGCCGAATTGGGATCGGCTTACCGGTTGGAGCATCGGCAGAGAGCACCGTCTCAGGATTGACCGGTGCCGTCTGCTTCCAATTCCGCCAGACTGACACCTGCGAATGCCCTGCCTTTTCCCCGACAGATCGCTCGCCAGCGGCAACATTGACCGTGAGATCGAGCATCTGCTGCCCCAATTCCTCCATCGGTGTACCGTCTTGATAAGCACCGGCGTTGACATCCATATCGTTCTTCAACATTTCGTATCGCCCGGTGGTGGTAACAATTTTGATTGTCGGTACAAAGGGGAAGTTCGTAATCGATCCGTTGCCTGTGACAAAGAAGATCATATTTGAACCTGATGCTATCTGTCCCGCAATGCTCTCAAGGTCATTTCCGGGGCTGTCCATAAAGTAGTAGCCCGGCGCAAGCATCCGTTCCCCGTAATCGATGACGTAATCGAGACAGACTTCCGGGTCGCGTTTCATCGCGGCACCAATTGATTTGATGACAATGTTGTATAACCCCCGAAAATTATTTCCGCCGGAAGGATTGGCTTCGGCGGTATGACCGTGCCAACGCGCTCGCTCCTTAAATCGTTCGATTGTATCTAAAAACTTGCGAGCGGTCTCAAAATCTTTGGCGTTCTGAAGCACATACGACTCGGCACCGATTAATTCGTCGGTTTCCGCGAGATTGGCGGCACCGTCGTAACGGATAACCTCCTTCGCAACGTAGGCTGCTAGTGGATTGCCCGATACGCCGGAGAATGCGTCTGAGCCACCGCACTGAAGTGCAATTTTCAGGTTAGAGAGAGATTCCTCGGTACGCTCCATTGCGTTTACTGGCTCTAACCACCCTTTGATGATTGCCTCCCCCGCGTCCAAACTAGCATCAAAGCCGCCCTGTATGCTCAGAAAGCGATGTGGCGCAGCCTCCAACGGATAATTATTTTCCCCCATATAGCGCTGTAGCATCTGATTCGTCACTACTTCCGAACCGTAATCAACAGCTAGGACCGCCCCGATGTTAGGATGAATGGTAAAGCCAGCGAGCGTCCGAAGCAACATCTCAAGGTTATTGGGTGTTGTGCTTTCTCCGCCTTCGGTATGCGTTACGGCAACAACTCCGTCAATATTTTCGTGATTTGCACTAACCTCTTTGAATCTGTCCGCAAGTGCTTTCGCATAGCCAGAAGTCTGGGAGGTTGTTCCCATGATAACGATATAATTACGTGTTCCGACGCCTCGACCTCCGTCCCGTCGATAGCCGAGGAAGGATCTGTCGTGGTCATATCGAGAAACTTGCGCTCCCTGCTGGAATGTGTCCTTATTAAGGATATAGGGAGCGATCTGATCTTTGAAGTTTGGGTGGGACGGCAGTGCGAAGTCAATATCCCGTATCGCAAGCGCGTCAAGGATCTTCTGGTTGCAGGCATAGTCGCCGGGGGACAAGTCAGTGATTGCAACCCCGAAAGACAGTCCCCACGACAACAGCAGTTCCCCTTCAGGAATCGCCTGAATTGCGAATCGGTGCCCCTCTAAAATTGTATGGGATATGGTGAAGCTATGACCGTTATAGTCAATCTTTGCGCCAGCGTCTATTCTCCGTGTGGCGATTGCCACGTTATCGTCTGACGCCGGCAGTCTTCCAACCTCTTGAAAATCGTATTGATTTGCCATATAAACCCTCCTGTGTAACATAATCTCAACATTTGTATATATGATAACACATCACCTGCTTATGCTGACACAAACTTTACACATTCTCCTTACCATTTTTGTATTGACTGAATCCGTGCATGTATGTTAGGATGAGATTATATCAGGTTACCAAATTACCTCAAACTTCATTTATATTACCCTATGGTCTCATACATTATTGGAGCAGTTTACTTTGTCCTAATCTTTGAAGTGCTGCTAATTGTCAACTCATTCCGATACGCACGTCGGGAAAGAAATACCAAAAGACCAGATTATACCCCAAAAGCTGCAATCATCGCACCGCATTACGGCTGGGATGATCAGACAGCCGAGAATGTAAAGCGGCTGCTGGATCAGGATTATGCAGGCGCGTATGAAGTGTTTTTCGTCACGCATGCAAAAGGGGAATCCGGCTACGATGAGTCGTATCCGCATCTGCTTGAGATTGCCGAGGGACACCCCAATGCACATACACTGCTTGCACCGAACATCGTGGAGAACTCCTTCCCCCGCTCACAGAAAGTGCAGAATCTGATGACGGCAATCGAGGCATTTCCAGATGATGTTGAGGTCATCGCTTTTGTTGATGCGGATGCGACAATTGAGCGAGAGTGGTTGACGCTGCTTGTCCAACCACTTCAGGACAAAGAGGTCGGGGCAACAGTGGGGGCCAGATTTTATTTTCCACATACCTTGAATGCGGCATCGCTTGTCGAGGCAGCTTGGATCAATTTTCAGATAGCGTTTCAGGGTGATCACCCACTAGCTATGGTTTGGGGCGGCTCCAACGCAATCCGTCGCGACACTTTTGAGAAAAGCAAGGTATTGCAACGTTGGGAAAACGCAACCATTGAAGATCACAATTTGACGCATGCGGTGAGAGACCTTAAACGTAAGGTTCATTTTGTGCCGGATTGTATCGCGATTACCCACACTGAGAAGCGGACATGGAAACAGGTCATAGAGTTTACCAACCGGCAAATGGTGATGACCTTTCGGATGGGACTTAAAGCGCAGTGGTGGGTGACCTTGCTGGTACTTCTGCCGAAGGCTCTGCTTGTGATCGGTTCAATTCCGTTTATATTTTATTCCGAGAGATTCCTCCTTGTTCTCCTTGTGCCATTTATTGAAATTCAGAGTTATCGTGTCTTCTCGCGAAACCTGCCCCTCTGGCTGAGAGATATGCCCAAAATACGTGAAACCCTCCGAACCGCCTCGCTAGTTGTACCGATAACGATGTTGCTTGCGGGGTTGAACGCAGTGTACGCGCTATTTCAGAATAAGATTGTATGGGGCGGCGTTAGGTACGAGATTCTTTCAGCGACAAAGTCTCGTGTTTTAGGACGGACCACAGAAGCGGATGGAACAAAGGCACTAGACGGAGGAAAATCAGTTTAAGCATTTTAGAGTTTATTAAGTCATTCGCTCATAAGAAATCATGCAACAGAAACCGAGTTTTCAAGAAAAAACTCGGTTTCTCTTCCCATTTTGCATTTTCTTTTTATATGAGCCGAGTCATTTAGATTTTATGTCCTGTAACAGAGAGGAAGATTATGGCAATTCGAAGTCGTGTTTCACCCCGTTTTTTTGTGAATGAACTTGCAACGGCAATGTCAGATGATTGGGCAACCTCCTACGCGCTCATGAAATATCAGATGGCAAAAGAGAGTTTTAACTGGAGACATCCACTCGGTGCCAAACATGGCAAAGGCGATGCTGTCGAACTGGTGAGTTTAAGAATCACGGATATGTGCAACCTCCGCTGTCACTCTTGTGGACAATGGGGAGACAACGGATATCTGCTCGGCGAATCTCTAAAAACACTGAAGCAACGGGAGGTACCCGTTGAATTTTACAAGCGACTCGTCGATCAGATTATCGATGCAGGCTGGTCGCCTGTATGGTATATCTGGGGCGGCGAACCGATGCTTTACCCCGGTTTAATTGAGTTGCTGCATTACATCAAAGAACGGGACATGGCAATTTCGCTTGTGACGAACGGGACCCAGCTCGCCAGACGCGCTGACGATATTCTCGAAACATGCAAAATTCTTTATCTGAGCGTTGACGGACCAACTGAGGAGATTCACAATAATCAGCGGCCCGGGGTCACGGAGAACTATGATAACTTCAAGGACGTGAAAGCGGCGCTTGAAACATTGAGCGAAGAGAAGCAGCGTCGGAATCTTGCGTTTCCATATATCGTCCCGCTCAGTTGCATCACGATGTACAATATCGACGATGTTGTCGATCTCTACAAATTCACGAGCCAGTATGCAGATGCACAGATTTTCTACCTGACATGGTGGATCGACGCGCATTCCGCGCAGGCACACACGGAAGATTTTGAGGGCCGTTTCGGTTTCAAGCCCCAAACCCACTACGGCTGGATCGGGACGTGGAAAGATTTTGATCACGGTGCCATCCTCGATAAGTTCGAGGAGATGGAAACGCTCTCGAAAGAGACGGAGCGGTGTCCACCGATGATGATGCCGAAACTCAACACGCGCGAGGAGATCCAGCGCTACTACACTGACCACACGGAGGCTTTTGGTTACAATCAGTGTGTCAGCATTTACATGACGATGGAAATTGACAGCAACGGCGACGTCAGTCTCTGCCGTGACTATCACGACTACATCATCGGCAATATCAAAACGGACGCTGTCGAAGATATGTGGAATAATGACGCCGCCCGCAAATTCCGCAACTCTATTAGCACCGACGGTCCCATGCCTGTTTGTCGTCGATGCTGTGGCTTGATGGGATTTTGAGACCCAACGAATGCTCTTATGGGCTCATTGTGATGCAGGAATAAGTCCTTTGCTTTCGAGGAGGGCGATGACATTCGCTGTACATTCCTCGAGGCTCTGGTCGCTTGTGTTCACAGTCAGTTCCGGCTGGGCCGGTTCTTCGTAAGGTGCACTGATCCCCGTGAACTCTTTGATCTCGCCTGCCCGTGCCTTTTCATATAACCCCTTTGTATCTCGTGCTTCGCACACCTCTAATGGGCAATCAACGAAAACCTCCACAAATCGCCCTTCGTCAAGCAGGTCACGCGCATTGTCTCGATCTGTACGGTAGGGCGAAATAAAGGCTGTCATCGCAATAGCGCCGGCATCGGCAAACAACTTCGCAACCTCTCCAATGCGGCGGATGTTCTCCTCCCGATCTTCCGGGGAAAAGCCGAGGTTCTTATTCAAACCGTGTCGGACGTTATCGCCATCAAGGACGTAGGTGAGATGTCCGCGCTGGTATAATTTACTTTCCACCTCCAAAGCAAGTGTGGATTTGCCGGAGCCTGACAGCCCTGTGAACCAGATGACACATCCTTTCTGATTGAGCAGCTGCTCCCTGTCTGTCTGGACAACGTTTGCTTCGTGCCAAGTAATATTCGTTGCCTTTTGTTCTGCCATATTATTCTCCTATTTTTTTGGAATCTGAAGGTGAGGAATCGCTGGATAGCGGTAGCCAAAGCGACATCGTTGTTCCCTGTCCAACAACGTTTTTACTCCGTATATCCCCACCGTGTTGTTCAAGAACGCGCTTCGCATTTGCCAGTCCAAGTCCAGTTCCCTGTGATTTTGTCGTGAAGAAAGGTTCAAAAAGTCGATTTAAATCTTCCGGAGGGATGCCAACTCCCGTATCTACGACATCAATACGTACCTTATCTGAACCCCGTAACGTAAGGATTTCCAATATACCTCCCTCGGGCATGGCATCCATAGCATTTAATACGATATTCATAAACGCCTGTTTCAACTTATCGCGATCCAAGGAAATCGGTGGGAGGTCGGGGGCGAATTTCTTAATTAGTGAAATCTGATGGTGGTTCAGGTTAGCCTCCATTAGATCCAAGACTTCCTGTAAAACTTGATTCAGATTGTGGGGAGCAGAGTCAAGCACTGCGGGATGGGCAAAATCCATGAAACCTTTGACAATAACATCAATCCGTTCAATCTCTTCGAGGATATATTGCATCGACTGCTTTTGCTTTGATTCTGGGAGGTCTTGCTTTCGCATTAGCATTTGCGCGAGCATCCGCATTGATGAGAGAGGGTTCCGAATCTCGTGGGCGAACGACGCTGCCATTTTTCCTGCTGTGGCGAGGCGTTCAGCACTTATCAGTTCATTCCGCGAATCTCGCAGATCGCGCGTCATTTGATTAAACGCAACGGTGAGGTCACCAATTTCGTCGTGTGTTTTCGCCTCATACTGCTCGTTCAGGTCTCCTCCGGCGACCTTCCGCGTGAATTGTACCAAATCCTTGATCGGATTGGTAAGATTCCGCCCGATAAGATGGCTGATGAGACCCACTAATAGGATAACAACGGCAGCAATTCCAAACATCAATAAAGTTACATCTCGTTTTGCATCGGCGATTTTATCTATAGGGCGCATCAGGCAGTACAGTCGGTCGTATGCTTGTAGATAATAGATGACTTTATAGTGTCTCCCATCAATTATCACATTCTGTGATACAAAGTCACGATTCGATTCCTTGATGCGTTTGCGGATTTCGTCCAGCATCATCTCATCAGTGAAACCCGCCCAATCTCCGGGGAGGGTGGTGTAGTTCACAGTGTTATCGCTACTCACAACCGTTACTTCTGCGCCGTATGCCTCCTTCACCTTCTCTGGCTGGTGCATATAGCCGGTGCCCACAATCGCCTCAAGCCACTCTTGGGTCTCACGGTTAACCTGTTCATCGTATTTTCGATCAAAAAGCGCAATCGTAATGAACGGTACGACGAGAACAACCACCGTGAAGAGCAGGATGAATGGAAGAACAATTTTGTTTTGAATACTATATCGACGCATAAGAACTTGAAAACATTAGTGGCAATATACTTGCACTCTAGGTGCAAAGCAGAATTGGATTGGTTATCTCACTATTTTGGGACCCTGCTGGATTGGCAGGCTGACTCATTACTATAGCCGAGATTTAAGCTATATGTCAAGTTGAAAGCACAGAGTATAGCAACTCAGGAAATGAGATCAATTTGATACAGGTTGGAACAATTTGACACAGGTTAGTGTGTAATAAAGAGATTGGTATCGGCTTCTGCGTACTTGTACGCATTGTCCGTTCTCTACCCCAAAGGAGACTGTTACATGATTCAACGCAACACTCTATTCGCACCTTCAACACCTCCGCCTACTGACGAAAAAGAACTGGTCGAACGATTTCAGAACGGTGAACAGGAAGTCTTTAATGAACTAGTCATCAAGTATCAGGGGAAGATCTATAACTTGGTTTATAAGTATGTGCCTAACTCCGAAACCGCGAGGGATCTTTCTCAAGAGATTTTTATCAAAGCCTTCCGCGCCCTGCCTCATTTCAAACGACAATCGGCATTCTATAGTTGGCTTTACCGGATTGCCATCAATCTGTGCATTGACTTCATTCGCCAACAAAAACGGGGACAGACCTTGTCGTTTGAGGACTTAGCCACAGGTGGTAACGATGAAGTGGTGTTTAACGATGTGAGTCCATTGCCGCCAGATCGGTTAGAAACTAAAGAACTTGGACAAATCATTGGTCAAGCGGTACAGCAACTCCCCCCCAAACAGCAGCACGTCTTTAACCTTCGATATCACGGCGGACTTCAATTGAAGGAGATTGCCGCGCAGTTAGATCGATCCGAGGGTACAGTCAAAGCGCATCTCCATCATGCCCATAAACGGCTCCAGACACTTCTGATTCCGTACTTGAAAAATGAAAAAATGGAATGGGCACTCAATTCTTAAATTGGGTTTTGCGAAAACTTCCCTAAAATTCATCGTTATGATAAAATAGGTCCTACCAAGACAAATGGTGTAAATCGCTGCTGCTGAGACAATTGGGCATAAAAATTCGTAACAGGCATCTCCGTTGGAAGCCGATTGGTTGATGCTCTTTTCTTATGAAAGATTTTAAAGCACTCCTCCAAAATGTAGACAAACTTCTCAATACGCCGGGTGAAGTCCCTACAGACTCAACGGAGGACACCCAAACTGAAATCACAGATGAATTACTCGCAGCACTCCAAAAGTATTTTGGTTACGCTGATTTTCGGGATGGACAGCGAGAAGTTGTGGAAAAGATTTTGAATGGAGAGAATATTCTTGCGGCGTTCCCAACCGGCTATGGCAAATCGCTCTGCTATCAGTTACCGGCGTTGATGCTACCGGGGGTAACTGTGATTGTTTCCCCACTGATTTCTTTGATGAAAGATCAGGTTGATGCGTTGCGTGAGCAAAAGATTTATGCGGTGGCATTGCTCAACAGTAGCCTGAGTTGGGAAGAGTACCGTGCAGAATTGGAACGTTTAGAACGTGGGGAGATTAAGCTGCTCTATATCGCTCCAGAGCGTTTTCGTAGTCGTCGGTTTCTGAACCTGCTCAACTCACATCGGATCTCTCTGTTTGTGATTGACGAAGTACACTGTATCTCTCAATGGGGACACGATTTTCGTCCTTCCTACCTTGCGCTCCGCGACGCCATCCATGAATTGCATCCGAGTTCAATTGCCCTGTTCACAGCGACGGCAACCCCTGATGTACGAACAGATATTCTGGATCACTTAAAGATTCAACCTCTCAAATCCTTCACCCGTGGTATTGAACGCTCCAACTTGAAATTCAGTGTTTGTGAAGTCTCGGTGGAGGCTGAGAAGTATTCGCTTCTCGACGAATACATGCAGCAGCCAAGGGACAAAGGGATTGTGTACGCCGGACGCAGGCGGGAAACTGAGGAGATCGCGTTGCACCTAAAGAAGCGTGGGCACCGCGTTGATTTTTACCACGCCGGGCGCACAGATGTTGAGCGCAAACGGGTGCAAGATCAATTTTTTGATGACGGGCCTGATGGACTAAATCTGGTTGTTGCTACTAATGCGTTCGGGATGGGAATTGACAAATCCGACATCCGATATATCATTCATTGGACCATGACGGGAACCTTAGAGCAATACTATCAAGAAGCGGGACGCGCTGGACGTGATGGCGAAACTGCACACTGCATCCTGTTTTATTGCCCGGACGATCGAAAACTGCACGAGTGGTTCGTCAAGGAGAGCGCGCCAAATAAACCGGACCTCCTCAAACTCCTGAAACTGGTTGAAACCTTCCCTTCGGTCGGTCGCTTTCGGATGTTTGCGGCGGAGGACTTAGAGTTCAGCAGTTTCAATGCGGACAAAATTCGCGTCGGAATTAGTCACTTGGAGAAACTCGGTTTCCTGCGGAGATTGTATAACGTCCCTTCAAAACTCTCAGTGAGAGCCCGTCCACTTGAGTCTAGCCTGACCACGGAGATTGCCGACGAATCACAAAAGATTTTACTGCGCCGCTTGCGCTCTCGATCGGAATTAAACGTCTTAGATTTTTGTCGAGGACTGAATCTGCGTCCCGACCAATTCATGGAGCAGCTAGTTGACTTGCAGAGTGCAGGGTATCTGAGGTATTGGGGGACGGAAGATTTGATGTTGATTGAGTTACTTGAAGACAGTGATCTGTTTGCCTCGATGTCCGCGGATCAGATGGGGTTTGAGGACTACCTTCTCAGCAAAAACCGTCAAATCGATCAGATCGTCTTTTACGCGCTCGCAGAAGGATGTCGCGGGCGATTGGTACGCGAGTATTTCGGAGAGACCATCGAGGCGGATTATTGTTGTGGAAGCTGCGATCGCTGCGATCCGAGCCTGCGACTAGCCCCTCTGAGTGAGGAAAATGATGATGCCAACACCTACTGATTCTATTGAGAACAAACCGAATCTCGTCTTTGTCATCACTGATGACCAAGGCTACGGGGATTTCAGTTGTCATGGGAACCCGATAATCGAAACGCCGAATCTGGATGCTTTGCACAGCGAAAGCCTTCGTTTGACCAACCTTCATGTTGGTCCCACTTGTGCACCCACACGAGCGGGTATTATGACAGGGCGTTACTGTAACTGTACCGGCGTGTGGCATACCATCGGCGGCAGGTCGCTTCTCCGCAACGATGAACGCACGATGGCGGATATTTTTCGGGCAAACGGTTATAAAACAGGTATGTTCGGCAAGTGGCATTTGGGGGACAACTATCCCTATAGACCCCACGATCGAGGTTTTGAGGAAGCACTCTATCACGGTGGCGGAGGGATTAGCCAAACACCCGACCATTGGGGAAATGACTACTTCGACGACACTTATGCCCGCAATGGAGTCAAAGAATCGTTTGAAGGTTATTGCACCGATGTCTGGTTCGATGAGGCGATGAAGTTTATCGAAAACAACAGAGAGCGTCCTTTCTTCTGCTATCTACCAACCAACGCTCCACACGGTCCCTACCGTGTCCCAAACGCCTACAGTGAACCGTATCGTGGGCGCATTCCCGATGCAAGAGCTAACTTCTACGGCATGATCTTCAATATCGACGAGAATCTGGCGCGACTCAGGAATCATCTCCGGGAGCTTGGGATCGAAGATAACACCATTCTTATTTTTATGACCGACAACGGTTCTGCCGAAGGTTGTACGCTCGATCAGAATCAATTCGTCAGAGAAGGCTTTAATGCCGGAAGGCGCGGGAGGAAAGGTTCGGAGTATGAGGGGGGCCACCGCGTGCCGCTATTCATGCATTGGCCCAATGGTGGATTTACGGAAGGGGTGGATATTGACCAACTCACTGCGAACATTGATCTACTTCCAACACTGATTGACCTCTGCCAACTAGAGATCTCACAAGTCGGTTTCGGCGCGGGTAGTTTTCACGGCATGAGTCTGGCACCACTCCTCAGGGGCGAAACGGAGATATTGCCTGAGCGTGTCGTCGTGACCGACTCTCAGCGCGTTGAACATCCGATAAAGTGGAAGCAGAGCGCGACCATGACGCAGTGTTGGCGTCTGATTAACGGCGTTGAACTCTATGATATAGAGGTAGATCCGGAACAACGAAACGATATCGCCACGGAGCATCCGGAGGTTGTCGAGGAATTGCGGGGACATTACGAAGCGTGGTGGGAACTAGTATCGCCGCGTTTCGGTGAAGATCCCCCGATTGTGCTAGGCACAGAAAACGAAAAAGAGTCCGTCTTGACCACCCACGATTGGCACGGTGAACAGCACGCTTGGAACCAAGGGCAGGTTCGTCAGGGGCTTGTGTGTAACGGATATTGGGCAATCGAAATTGCTGAGGATGGGGAGTACGCCTTTGAGCTGCGACGGTGGCCCAAGGAGGAGGATAAGCCGCTTACGGCTGGGATTCCCGGTGAAATCATCGATTGGTATCATGGCGGGAAAGCCCTTAGTCTGAAAACTGCCCGTCTACGCGTCGGCGATCAGGAGGCAACACAATCGATTGATCCGGAGGCAGAAGGCGTTACGTTTGCGTTTCGTCTCACTGCCGGTGAGATGCAGCTACGGACATTTCTGACTGATGATGCGGGGGAGTCAATCGGTGCTTACTACGTTTATGTAACAAAAGTGGCTTAATCGTGTGGCAATCTGCGCTTTTTCGTTTTTGATAAAGGAGTTGAAAAATGCCAGTTAATGTAGATGCCGATACCGGCGAACAGGAGCTCATAACAGTCGCCAATTTTAGTCATCCCACCGAAGCGGATCCGGTTGTGGCGTGGCTGGAATCGGAAGGAATTGAGTGTTTTGTTACCAATGAGCACACCGTTACTATGAATTGGCTCTACTCAAATGCCATTGGTGGTGTTGGAGTGCAGGTAAAGGCAGCAGATGTCGAGCGAGCGAACGAAATCCTCCAAGCTGTTTTGAACCCCGATGCAGTTGGGGGTGAGTCAACCCCAACAGATTCTGAGATGGATCAGGAAAGTGACGATAATAGCGAGATTCGTTGTCCGCAATGTGGTTCAGAAAATGTGTATTATGAGAAATTCTCGCGCCGTCTGGTGTTTGCTTCTTGGGCAATTCTAAGCGTCCCCCTTCCGTTCTTTAAGAAAAAATGGAAGTGTCGGGAATGTGAGCATCTGTTCAAATGACTCTCTAAGGGATTTGAAAGCAGGGCTATTTCCCACGGATTCGGTCCTCCAGCGCACGAATCTCGTTCTCACCCTCCAGAATGCCAATTTCCAGATGAAACTCACGAGTTTCGCCGGGTTGGATATATTGCAGATAGCCGTGCTTGCGATTCCATGCGCGTCCCAACATACTGACATTACCGGGTTCAATGCCGGTTACATACGTGCCCCTGTGGAAGTGTTGCCAATGGGTAACGATAGGCATCTCTTCAATAGGGAATTTCCAGTAAAGTCCGAGTTGTAGATTGTCGTTAATCAGCCCGATGTGTACGTTCCCGTCCGCGTCTGCGATGGGCCGGTGTATGTATACATCGTCGTGTGCCTCCTGCTGCGGTTCGAGCGCGACAGTGTAATCTTCAGGGCTAACCTCCCGATCTTCCAACCATTCGGTGCTCTTCTCGCTGTTGATTACGACACGGCTGCCGGCATCCAAGATTGGAAAGCCGGGGTTTGTATGGTAGACAAACATCAACGGTGAACGATCCACACTGAGATTTTCGATTCGGTCATAAATCCGCAGGCATTTTTCGCCTAGTACCGTAGAGATTTCTCGAGAGAGTTCCAGATTAGTACTGAAGACTACTGCCTCACGCATCTTTCCCCGGACCCGAACCGCGTAATCCTCCCCTTCCCAACCAGATTCAGCGGCAACGCCTTTGGCTGGAATAAAGGAAAGACGACCGTGAAGTCCGAGTTCCTCGTTTTCCTCTTCGGGATCCACTTCAGGATGGCCCGTGAAGATCATGCCGCAACTGGTCACTAATCCGCCAAAAAAGCCGCGCATCCACCCATAGCCTTGGGGTTCGTAGAAGGCGGGTCCTACATCGCCGGTACTGCCCCGAAAGCCGAGGGACATCCCCTTATAGTGGGCGGAGGCTACATCAAGGGAACGACCCGGCAGGATCGAAAAACAGAGCCCGGAAGCGTTGAAAACCTCAATCAAATCAGATCCCCGTTCGTTGCCCTCGACCAACTCTGCTCGGCGGGCTCCTGCCAATTGGGTCATATCCCCGACCAATTCCAACAGTTGCTGTTTAGTGTACTGATGTCCGAAAAGTTGTGGCATGTTTATCCTCCTTTGGATGATTTACGCTTATGTAAAATCACTTGACGATTACATGAAATTCTCAAGGACTTCTGTCAGTTCTCTTAACGATGATATTTCAAAATCGGGTTGCTGCTCTGTTTCATTATTTCCACCCTCACGATTCAGCCAGACAGATCTCACGCCAGCCTGTTTCGCACCGATGATGTCATTTTGGAAAGAATCGCCCACATGTAGTAACTGGTGTTTCGCACACCCTGCACGCTCAATAGTAATCTCGAAAAGTCGCGGATCGGGTTTTCGGATGCCGTAGTCCTGAGCGAGCACTACAAATTGAAAATAGCCTGCCAGTCCACAACGCTCTGGATAGGTATTGCCATTGGACAAAATACCCATCATATAATGACCCTGCAGCGCATTCAGCGCGGGGAGTACATCGTCGAAGAACTGAATATCCTCAAATCGGTGTTTGAGGTACAGTGTGTTGAGGTGAGCGGCGAGATCGTCGTCAGGGCTTTTGATAAATTGAAGTGTTTGCTTGAAGGCTTCGAGGCGAATCGCTTCGTGCGTCAATCCCCTGTCTTTTTGTTCTTCTGCGATTTGATTCCGAATGGCAATTAATGTTTCGATGGAGAGTGAGTCAGGAGCGGAAGGAACGAGGCGGCGGAGTTCATCCAACGCACACCCCAGCGCGTGACGCATCACGCCTTCAAAATCCCACAGCGTATCGTCTGCGTCAAATGAAATGGTTGTGATCTTATCCACTGTCCAGCCATCTCCTTAACATTTTCGCCTGCTCAATCCTTCCGAACTTTAGATAGGCTTGGTACTCGTATTCTAAAAATAGCACAGGGATAAGCAGTCCGGCAATCTCTACCATTTGCCGATAATGTGCCGGATCTACAATCTCCTCCCAGACGCCATCCGCACCTATTTTCTGAATGTCTCCCATAATCTCCACCTCGATGCCGTCAATTTGCAATGCACCAAAGTGGGATCTAATTCGCTCTGTAGCGGAAAACTTGACTTTCCTGATTACCACATCTGAAAATAGGCTTTCAATTGCATAAGCACCTGCTTTGTCGGTTTGGATGTCAATATCATTGGGTTGGACAGGGACACCCTGAAGTACGAAACCGAGACTCCCTGTAACGACCCAATTCACATCTGTGTTGGACAGCCGTGCGTGGATCTGGCGTAGGACGTTGAGATAGACGGGATCAATCATCGTTTTTTCTGCTTTAACGTTTATCGTCGCCACAACTCTGGGGCGAATAAAACCAAGACTGTATATAGCTCTAGCCGTCCCAGTAACATACAAAAAGAAAGAATAAATTTGCCGAGTGTGGGGATATGCGTGTAGTTGTCAATGGGACCAACAGATCCAAGGCCGGGACCTATATTCCCCATGGTTGCAATAGTGGAAGCAGCGGCACTGATCAGATCCAATCCCAAGGTGGCCATGATGCAGGTAACGATTGCGAAGATACCGATGAACAGGAAGAAGAAGCCGAGAATGTTTGTCATTACCTCTTGCGGAACAACCCGGTCGCCAAGTTTAACGGGGAGCACCGCGTGTGGGAGTATCAGACGCTTAATCTCGACATATCCCTGTTTGATAAGTAGTAGAAGCCGGACGTGTTTCATCCCACCGCCTGTTGATCCTGCACATCCGCCGAAAAACATCAGGATAACCAAAATAAACTGTGATAAGGCGGGCCACTGTTCAAAGTCGAAAGTTCCGTAGCCAGTCGTCGTGATGATTGATGCAACCTGAAAAGCGGCGTAACGCAAAGCTGTTCCAAATGAGTCGAAGACAATTTGCCCTCCAACCCTTGCGGTCATTGTGTTCCAGACAATCAAACCTATACACAGAAACAGTGTCAAGCCGTAGAAACGGAACTCAGGGTCTCGAATGTAGCTTTTGAAATCACCGCGTAAGGCACGGTAGTGTAGGGAAAAGTTTGTTCCAGCAATGAACATAAAGACGATAATAACAACATCGAAGTAGACACTGTTGTATTGACCGATGCTTAAATTTTGGGTTGAAAAACCGCCGGTTGCCATTGTTCCGAAGGTATGGCAAAGCGCATCGAACCATGTCATCCCACCGAGCCAAAGCAGTAGCATTTCGACAGCAGAGAGAAGGACATAAACGCCCCAAAGCAGCTTTGCAGTCTGTGCGATGCGTGGTGTGAGGCGGTCTTTTTGGGGGCCGGGCACCTCTGCACGATAAAGCTGCATCCCGCCCACCCCTAACATCGGCAAGATAGCTAAAGCGAGCACAACAATACCCATGCCACCCAACCAATGTGTCAGACTGCGCCAGAACAAGATAGCATGGGTCAGATGCTCGATTTCGGAGAGAACGGTCGCTCCCGTCGTCGTGAAGCCTGACATGGATTCAAAATAGCAGAACGAGAATTCAACCCACCAACCTCTGCCAGCTTCTGCAAATACATGATCGAAAAGATACGGCAGCGATCCAAACAGTGCCGTAACTGCCCAGCCTAACGAGACAACTGCGACTCCTTCTTTGTTACCAAGTCCTTGGTTCGATTTGGTCGTAAGACGGAGTGTCAATCCTACAATAAGCGTGAAGCAAAAAGAGAGAATAAACGCTTGCAGGTCAGATTCGCCATCCGCCGTCCTACGGTAAAAGGCAATAAGTAACGGACATAACATCGCCGCAGAGAGACAAATCAACAAATTACCGAGTGTATATAAAACTAATTTTAGATTCACGGCATCATGGGAGGGTTCATGTTATTTTCGACCTTTTCGACCAAGGAAACGTTTTGCCTCTGGTTCTACAAAGAGCTTTTCAACGACAGGAATAGAATCGGGCATTGTGAAGATAATCACGCGATCTCCGGCTTGGATTACGCTTGCTCCGGTAGGGATAAGAACCCGATCCTGCCGCACAATGGCACCTATCAATACGTCTTCGGGCAGCATTCCGCCTAGGTGTTGAATCTCGTTGTAGGTAATTTGTGAATTTGGTCCGGCAACAAGCTCGATTACTTCAGCGTCAATCTCACGTAGGGACGCTGCTGAAATAATCTGCCCCCGGCGGACGAGACGGAGAATGTTGTTGACCACTGTCAGATGGCGACTCACGGCAGCATCGAGGGTTGGAATATTTTCCAAGATTGGTAAGTAACGTGGTTTTTGAACTAGGGCAAGTACACGAGCTGCGCCGTGCTGCTTGGCGGTGACGCAAGCCATCACATCATTTTCATCATCACCGGTTACAGAAACGAATCCGTCTACCCCTTCAACGCCAGCCTCTTCCAAGAAGCCGGGGTTAAGGTAGTCCCCATGTAAAACGGTTGTTTTTCTCAGAATTGTTGATGCGGCTTCAGCCCTCTCCCGATCGGCTTCAATCAGTTTCACCTGCGTACCGTTTTTCTCAAGGGCTTGTGCAAGGGATATCCCAATCCGTTCGGCACCAACGATAATGGCACGATGGATTTTTTGATTTAATGAAACTCCCGAAAGTTCAAGTAGCTGCGAAGTTGATTCACGACTGCCGATGACAAAGACCTCATCCCCTTCGCTAATGAAGTCGAGACCTTTGGGAACAATTGTTGTGCCATCTTCGCGCTTAATTGCCGTAACGCGTAAATCGGAGGGGATGCCGTGATCTGCTAGACGGCTGAGGGGTGTGCCTCGAAGCGGATTGGTGGGCTTCACTTGAAAAGCGACTAACTGTACCTTGCCATCTTCAAACTCGACGATTTCGCGAGCTTCCGGAACATTCAGTAGACGATAGAATTCTTCCGCACAGAGTTGTTCGGGATTAATCAGCAGGTTAATTCCAATATCTTTCGGTGATAAATCCGTTTCGTTGGCGAAGTAATCGGGATCGGATACGCGCGCAACCCTTGTCTTAACACCATGTCGGGAGGCAATCACGCACGCCAGCATATTGATTTCATCGGAGTTTGTCACCGCCATCAGAAGTTCTGCTTCTTTAATTCCAGCTTCTACTAATAAGGAGGGTGAAGTCCCTGATCCTTCAAGCGTTATTAAATCCAACTGCTCTTGAACGCGCCGACAAGCCTCTCTCGATTGATCGATGAGGATGACATCGTTATTGTCTTCTACCAAGAGTTTAGCCGTATGAAATCCAACTTCCCCCGCGCCAATAATAATTGCTTTCATTGGTTTATTTAAGAATTCATTAGTTCATTAATGGACCAAACTAGTTAAACGCAAGTTGCCAGTTATAGGGGGTGTCATAGCTTGGGTGAATGAGAACCAAAGTGAGCCAATCACCGCTCGCAGTGGATTGACAAATCCACTGCACCCGCGCACAGAGACGGCTTGGATATGTCTATCCAAGCGGAGTATTTGGCAACTAGCAACTTGGGTTAGTTAATAAGAATCGACCGGTGGACAAGCACAAATCAGGTTTCGATCCCCCTGAACTTCGTTAATTCGTGCGACGGGGGGCCAATACTTGCGTTCGCGGACCCACGGTGCAGGAAAAGCTGCTTTTTCTCGAGAATAACCGTGAATCCACTCGGTCTGCGTGACTTGCGCTGCGGTATGGGGTGCATTTTTGAGAACGTTGTCGGAACGATCGGCTTGACCGTCCTCAATTTCGGCGATTTCTTTCCGGATAGAGATCATCGCTTCACAGAAGCGATCTAGCTCGGCCTTAGATTCGCTTTCGGTCGGTTCAATCATCATTGTTTCCATAACCGGAAACGATACAGTAGGTGCGTGGAAACCGTAGTCCATCAGACGTTTAGCAACATCACCTGCTCCGATGCCAGCAGTTTTCTTGAAGTCACGGAGATCAATGATACACTCGTGCGCGACAAGGTCCTTGCTCCCTTTGTAAAGGACGGAATAGTAAGGTTCTAAACGTTTGGCAATGTAATTTGCGTTCAAAATTGCGATTTCGGTTGCATGCTTGAGTCCCCTCGCTCCCATCATCGCAATGTATGCCCAAGAGATTGGAAGGATGCTCGCACTGCCCCAAGGTGCTGCTGAAACTGGATTAATCCCATCTTTCCCACTGACCGGAACGACCGGGTGGGTTGGAAGAAAGGGGATAAGATGTGCTTTAACACCAATCGGTCCCATTCCAGGGCCTCCTCCGCCGTGTGGGATGCAGAAGGTTTTATGCAGATTCAGGTGGCATACGTCTGGACCAAAATCCCCCGGACGACACAACCCCACCATCGCGTTCATATTTGCGCCATCCATATAGACCTGTCCACCGTGCTGATGAACAATTTCGCAAATCTCCTGAATCTTTTCCTCAAATACCCCATGGGTCGAAGGATAGGTTATTATTGCTGCTGCCAGCTTTTGACTGTGCTGTTCTGCCTTTGCCCGAAGATCCAGGAGGTCAACATTTCCTTCATCGTCACAGTTGACCACCACCACCCGCATCCCCGCCATCACCGCGCTGGCAGGATTCGTACCGTGTGCAGACCGTGGAATTAGGCAGACATCCCGATGCCTTTCACTATAGAACTGATGGTATTTGCGTATGACTAGAAGCCCCGCATACTCTCCTTGCGATCCGGCATTCGGTTGCAAGGAGATGCCGGGAAATCCTGTCAATTCCGCCAACCACGCTTCGAGTTGCTCAAAAAGGATTTGGTATCCCTTTGTCTGTTCAAGAGGGGCAAACGGATGAGGTTGACTGAACTCGGGCCAAGTGACGGCAAGCATTTCGGCGGTGCCGTTTAACTTCATCGTGCAAGATCCGAGCGGAATCATTGATGTGGTCAGGGATAGATCTTTCTCCTGCAGCTTGTGGATGTACCGCAGCAACTCTGTTTCAGAGTGATAAGTATTGAAGACAGGATGGGTGAGATAAGCACTTTTTCGTTGCAACGGCTCAGAAATTGCCGATTGTGCTTGAAGAGTTAAACCTTCGACCGCAAAAGGAAGAGGGCTCCCTAATGCGAAAATATCAAGGAGATCTCGGACCTCCTGAATGGTTGTCGTCTCATCAAGTGAAATCCCAACGCGGGAGTGATCGAAAACTCTGAAGTTAATCCGATGTTTGTGGGCAATGGTCAAGAGATCGTCGGGAGTAGGCGGGCCCCCCGGCTGTTGATTAGCTTCGATATTACGGATGTAACTCGATTCCTTGAGTAAATTCAGATCGATGCTGAATGTATCAAAGTAACAGCTATCATCAAGCACATATCCCAATCGCGTCAATCCTTCACGGAGAACACTTGTGAGCAGATGGACGCGCTCCGCAATTCGGCGAAGCCCGTCGGGACCGTGATAGACTGCACACATCCCCGCCATTACTGCCAAGAGCACCTGTGCTGTGCAGATATTGCTAGTCGCTTGTTCTCTGCGGATATGCTGTTCCCGCGTCTGGAGCGCGAGACGAATTGCAGTCTGACCTTCTACATCCTGAGAAAGCCCTGCAATTCTCCCCGGCATTTTACGCTTAAACTCCTCTCGCGTTGAAAGGAAAGCAGCGTGGGGACCGCCATATCCTATTGGCACCCCAAACCGTTGGGTGGATCCAACCGCAATATCAGCATCGAATTCGCCGGGGGATTTCAAAAGCGTGAGGCTCAAAAGATCAGCGGCGACCACTAATAATCCGTCAGCATCATGAATCTTTTCAGCGAAATCACTATAGTCATAAACCGTACCATCGCTTGCCGGATATTGGACAAGCGCACCCAAAAGGGGCGTGTCAAATACAGCGGTCCGATGATCGCCAATCAATAACTCAATCCCCAGCGGTTCTGCGCGGGTTTTCAAAACTCCGATTGTCTGGGGATGGCAAGTTTCCGAGACAAAAAAAGTTTTGCTAGTGCCGCGCTTACTGGCGGCTATGCACATTCCCATCGCTTCAGCTGCTGCCGTGCTTTCATCCAGTAACGATGCATTGGTAACCGGCAGTCCGGTCAGATCAATAATCATCGTCTGAAAGTTTAACAGGGCTTCAAGTCGTCCTTGTGCAATCTCTGCCTGATACGGAGTATATGCAGTATACCATCCGGGGTTTTCAAGGATGTTTCTCTGGATGACAGGCGGCGTAATGCAGTTGTAATAGCCCATTCCGATAAAAGATCGTGAGACCTGATTCTGGGCTGCGATTTGCTTCAAGTCAGCAAGCATTTCAGACTCTGTCTGGGGCTTACCGAGATTTAGTGGCTGGTAGTAACGGATGCTTGCCGGGAGTGCGTCTCCAATCAGTTCATCGAACGACGCATACCCAATCTTTTCTAGCATCGACTCAATGTCTTCCGAACGAGGACCGACATGGCGGTCAACAAAAGTATCTGCAAAATTGAGGGATTGAAGGGATTTATTCATTTTCTTCTGTTTCGATCATTGCTTGATATTCACTTGCGGACATGAGCTCCTCCAATTCGCCTGAATCGCTCATACGGATTTTAATCATCCAACCGGCATCGTAAGGGGCTTCGTTTACTAACTCCGGTGTGTCTTCAAGTTCTTCATTGATTTCAACGACTTCGCCACTGATAGGGGCATTGAGATCAAATGCTGCTTTAACGGATTCAATGACGCCAAACGCTTTGTGCTGCTCAAGAATTGTACCCACTTCTGGTAGTTCAACGTAGACAACATCTTGGATTTCTGCCTGCGCGTAGTCGCTGACACCAATGCTGACGATGTCATCTTCACGTCTCGCCCATTCGTGGCTTTTCATGTACTTTAGATCTGCCGGAAACATCTGACTTTCTCTCCTAAATCGGTGCTTGATAAAACGGTGTTCTGATTACCTTTGCGGGATGACGTCTCCCACGGATTTCAATTTCAATTTTGGCGTTAATCTTGCTCACTTCAATTGGGAGGTAGGCGAGGCCAATATTATATTTTAGGCTCGGTGCCGGTGCACCACTCGTGACTTCCCCGATGCGTCGATCCTTATGATAAACCGCGTGGTGCGCTCGTGCAATGCTGCGATCTAGCATCTGAAAACCCACCAAGCGGCGTTTAATTCCTTCGCCATCTTGCCGAATTAGGGCATCTCGACCAATAAAACTCCCTTTGTCGAAGGCTACGGTCCATCGTAGCCCGGCTTCCAGCGGCGTCGTTGTCTCGTCAATATCGTTACCGTACAGACACAGTCGCGCCTCTAGTCGAAGGGTGTCCCTCGCACCAAGTCCAACCGGCTTCCCACCGATGGCATTTGTTGCCTCATAAACGGCAGCCCACAAATCTGCAGCGCGCCTAGCTTCGACATAAAGCTCAAACCCAATTTCTCCGGTGTAGCCTGTCTGTGAGATAATGGTTGGAATCCCCGCAATTTCTCCCTCCGTAAACCGGTAATAATTCACCGTTGCTATGTTTACATCGGTCAGCGTTTGAAGGCACTGAAGGGCATTTCGCCCTTGCAGCGCAACGAGGGCAGTGTTGTCGCTCCGGTTTTCGATTTCTACTCCCGTTTCGCTGTGAGTGTGTATCCACTCCAAATCCTTTTCGATATTTGATGCATTGACGACAAGCATATATCGGTCGGCTGCAAAACGATAGACGAGCAGGTCATCTACAATTCCACCTGTTTCTGTGCACATCGGTGTATAGAGTACCTGCCCATCACCAAGTTTGGCGGCGTCATTGGCGATCAGCTTTTGAATAAGTGATAGGGATCCGGGACCTCGGATTTCGAGTTCCCCCATGTGTGAAACGTCAAATATCCCGACATTCGATCTGACGGCTAGGTGTTCGTCAATGATGCTGCTATACTGTACAGGCATCTCCCAACCGCCAAAGTCGATCAGTCTTCCGCCAAGTTGTTTATGAACTTGATAGAGGGGGGTGCGTTTGAGTTTTTCGGTCACGTCTGGTTTTACGCCAATCCATAAATCCGAGCCAAATTATCTCCAAAAATCAGCACTTCGGCATCGTCTCCCAATTCAAGGCGACGAATAGCGTTGATAACTTGGATTGGACGATATTCGGGCATATTAGATCCGAAAACAATCTGTTCAGGTCCTAACTCATCAACCGCTTTTTTTACTTCGGTGGGAACGACTTGGTCTGGATCGGTTCCCCAACGGCGATGAAAGCGGAGAATAGTTGTGCCTAAAGAGATGTTTTGATTCGCTTTTGCGGCTTCGATACCCGCATCAAGATCATCGGGAAAGCCCATGTGATCCATGATGACGGGAACTTCAGGAATCCAGCTTGCCACGTTTCCAATGCGTGTGGGGTGGCAATTTGCGGGTCCTGAGTGGATTGAAACGATCAACCCATTGTCTCGCGCTGCCTCGACGACCGGCTTGACCATCTCATCATCGACATTATACTTGTGAACCGCCGGCATCAACTTAATCCCTTTCATACCCCATTCGGTCGCGGCTTTCTGGACCTGTCCAACGGGGTCATCTTCGGTGGGGTGGACGAGCGCGCAACCGAGGGCACGCGGGTTGTCTTTTATCGCCTCACCAAGTTCCTGATTGTCCGGCTCAACCTGAGTGTTGGGCATGATGACGGCAACGTCCATGTCCGCTTCATCCTCAAGGACTAACAACTTGTCTAAGTCCAGTTTTCCGTTCTCATCGCGGAACGAGTCATTCAAATAGGCTTCAAAATCTCCTCGCATGGTAAATCTCCTTTTTATTGTGTAGAACATGAAAGGTGACTATTTGTTTGCCACCAATAAAATAATTTGACGTACTTGTTTGTCAGACAATTCTTCATTATATATCTCACTAATCGTCCTTGTAGTCATAGGTGCCCGTTTCCCGCCTCCTCACTGTTCTTTAACGATAATTCCACCGGCTTGGGTTGAACCAACTGTACGTGCGTTCACTTCCAAGTGATCGTGATAGATGTCATACGCGGTTTTCGCCTCTGACTCAGTTTCATAGCGTAAAACAAATGCGGTCATCGTGTCGATCCAGTCGGTAGAGGATTTCTTGTGTAGATATATAGCAGAGCACCCGGTTACGTTTGGACTGAATTCTAGCAAATGTTCGGGCAGGAAACGGTGGATTTTCTTCAAGGTCGCGCCGGAGGGGAAGTATTTCTCGCTATGAGGCACCCTGTTCGTTGAAGGGAGAAGGGTCAGAAGATGTGGTATTATCAGTGGATCTTTGATGTGATCAGCGGTTGCTTTAGCAAGTTCAACCATGCCCTGTTTAATCTGACTTGCAAATTCGTATCCCTCAATTTTTATGAAGTATCTGCCTTTCCAGAAGTTAAGTTCTCGTCCAGAGATGATTGCTCTGCTGCCGACCCATTCAAATTCATCCTGTGGATAACGATTGCGGCTATAGACTCCGAAAGCATTCTCTGGAGTCCCCATGTCGAAAACCTCTAAAAGAATCAGTGGCTGAGATCCGAGTCGGGGAGTTTGATACTCGACAGAGGCTCCTTCGATAAAGCCGTAACTGTGATATAATTCGGGGTTTCCACCAATCACATTTTTGTACAAATCTTTCCCAACATCAACACTCGGTTTCCCGACTCTGACCCAGTGGGATGCCTCTTCATTTGCAGGCAATAAATCCATCGGTTTTTCGGTTGTGATTAAGGAGAGTGAATCAATTTGAAGAAGTCCTTCTGTCGACGCTTGGTCGATTTGACGCGAGAGGTTTTTCGCTGCCTTAGCGGTTCGAGCTTTCCGAACGCCATAGACATACTGACCATTCTGGCTCACAGCCGTGTAATTGCCTTGTTCGGTCTGACACGCAAGAAACAGCAGCATACAAGATACATAAACGATCCAAAGATACAGCTGCCGTTGATGAGAAATCTGAAAACGTGGAGTGTCAAACGTGGAACGAGATACGTGATAAGTCACAATCCTATGGTCTCACAAGTGCCATTCCGAGCATTCTCGGCGCAGCTAGAACATGCATCTATCAGCCTACCATTGTTCAGCAAGAGTACTGTATAAATCATCGACTAATTCTTCAACGAGTCGTTTTTGGGCTTCTTCCCGCGTTTCTGGCGGCTCTCCCTGACCCTGAACGATATAGAAATCGTGAATTTGGAAATAACTATCTCTCCGATCGATGATTTTGTTCTGGACCCGATCCCTAAATTCATACTCAATCTCTAAACTCATGCGAAGCTGCTCAGGCTGATTATTCGCATCATAACTATACGGTACGAAATGGTAATCCAAGATAATTATATCAAGCTGTGCATCATTTCCATCGCGCCACTTCTGGTTAAAACGGTTAGTGAGCGCTTTCCGAATAGCTTCATCGTGTGGATTGCCGGCGGTGTCAAATGTGAAATCCGGATCCTGAATCTCAATCGGCGAAATCGTAATTGTCTTTATATGATTGAGATAATCTGAAGTTGACACATAACCGCACCCCGAAACGACAAAGATCAATATTAAGACGTCTAGCGAAAGCGCATTACGTAGCGTAGCAGCGAATCGCACAAAATTTCGCATGGTGGATGAGAAAAGCAAAGGAAGTTTCATCCCAAACCTCCGGAGTGAATATTTGCCGTATCTATTGGACTAGATAGGGAAGGGGTGGATTATTCTAAACCGAATCCCAGCATTACGGATTTAACAATCCACTTCGCTTGGTGGATTAACCATTCTCGACGGGTCACAGCGAGAACAAAAACGGCTCCTAGAAGAACCAGAATAAACGTCAAGAGATGGGTCAACCATTTTTGATCGAGGAGATCTCTTTCTCTGTTAATTATCCTTCTTGTTCTCTGGGTGGGGTACTTGGTTTGCATTTGAAACACCCCCAAAGTGTGCTGCAATAAATATTGTAGAATCTGTCCGGGGACTCTCACCCAGTAGTGAAACGCGAAACCTCAAACGTTACGAGTAATTCGTGAGATGTGAGAGATTTCTCACATCTCACACTATGGATGGTATTTCGCCCAATGGGACGAACCGCCTCACCCATTTTGCAATCGTGGTACTGTACTAAAGTCTGCCTTTGGGGATTCTTGGTGCTCGCCGATCTCGTGAATCGCCGCCGCGACTTTGACGAGGATTACGACTATCACGCTGACCTCTATTTGGACGATTGTCCCGTGGACGCGAATCCCCCCGATCTCGTGACTCCCCTCGCTCAGATGCAGTGGCATCTGGGGTTACCGGGTTGCTTGCAAGGGTCAGGTCAACACGTCCTTGGTCATCAATCTCAATGACACGCACAGCCACCTCATCACCGATGTTCATCACATCTTCAACCTGTCGGACGTACCCATCTCCCATTTGAGAGATATGAAGCAATCCGTCCTGGCCAGGAATAATCTCAATAAAAGCACCAAATCCTGTTATACGGGTAACTTTTCCTGCGTATTCTTTGCCGGCCTCAGGAATTGCAGTAATGGAGAGAATCATCTCTTCGGCTTTGTTAGCAGCTTCAGCATTGAATGATGAAAGTTCGACCCTCCCATCGTCCTCAATGTCAATTGTCACACCGGTTTCCTCTTGAATACCCTGAACGGTTTTGCCGCGGGGACCAATCAAATCTTTGATTTTAGAGGGCGAAATTTTGATTTCATAGATACGTGGCGCGTGCGGAGAAATCTCATCGCGCGGCTTATCAATAACCTCACCCATTTTATCAAGAACAACCAAACGCGCGTCTTTTGCTTGATGAATGGCTCTTCGCATCAAATCCGGTGTCACGCCGTCAATTTTGATGTCCATCTGGATAGCGGTGATGCCATCCCGAGTGCCGGCGACCTTAAAGTCCATGTCACCGAGGAAATCCTCCGTACCGAGCATATCCGTCAGGATGACCTCGCGATCGCCTTCCTTAATCAATCCAACACCAACCCCTGCCACAGGTTTTTTAATGGGCACCCCCGCGTCCAATAATGCAAGGGTTACGCCACATACACTCGCCATGGAGGAGGACGCATTGGACTCAAGAATTTCGGATACTGCACGAATTGTGTATCGGAACTCATCTCGATCGGGAATGACGGGCTGAATCGCTCTTTCAGCGAGAGCCCCGTGCCCGATTTCTCTTCGCCCTGGGCCCATAATTCTCTTGACTTCGCCGGTGCTGTATGGCGGGAAATTGTAGTGAAGAAAGAAGTTTCTTCTAACCTCTCCGGTCAAGGAACGGTTCACATCTTCGTCACCTTTGGTCCCGAGTGTCGTCACGCAAAGGGCTTGGGTTTGTCCGCGGGTAAAGAGCGCTGAACCGTGGACACGAGGTAGGACCGCAACTTCACCTGAAATGTCTCGAACATCTGTGGCACCCCGTCCATCAACGCGCTTTCCTTGGTTCACGATTGAGTGGCGCATCTCTTCCTTCTCGATGTCGCCCAATATCGAAACGGCATCCTTCGAGATTCCGGTCCCATCTTCTTCTGTGTCAACATTATCAAGAATTTCCGATAGAATATCTGCCTGTACCTGTTCAAGATAGCCATCACGGTCTTGCTCTTGGTCCATGCCAATGGATTCACGAATTCTTTCTGTAGCAAGGTCTCGGACACGCGAACTCAATCCTTCATCGATTTCTTTCATTTTGTACTCGCGGTCAGGCTTTCCACAAAGTGCAATTAAACCTTCCTGAAGTTTAGTGATCTCTTTAATCTCTTGGTGAGCTGCTACAATCGCATCAATCACTTCATCTTCCGGCACCTCGTGCGCTCCACCTTCGACAGACATGACCGCATCGGCTGTTCCGCTGACGAAAAATTCTAATTCACATCTTTCTAATTCTTCATAGGTCGGATTAACACAAAATTCCCCATCTAGCCTTCCGATTGTGACAGCACCGACAGGTCCGCTAAACGGTATATCGGAGATACTGAGTGCTGCCGAGGTTCCGATGAGCGCAGGCACATCAGCGGGGTAGGTCTGATCCGAAGCAAGCACCGTACACATGACCTGTACTTCCACTTGAAAATCCTTAGGAAAAAGGGGACGAATACAATGATCAATTAGACGCGCCGTCAAGAGTTCACTTGTGCCTGGGCGTGGTTCACGTCTACCATAGACGCCGGGGATGCGCCCTGCCGCATAAGATTTTTCACGATAATCTACGGTTAATGGAAAGAAGTCTAGATTTGACTCTCTTCTTTCAGCGACGACTGCTACCAAGACAACCGTTCCACCGTATTGTACCCAAACCGCACCATCTGCTTGTTTGGCAACTTTTCCTGTTTCAATTGAGAGGTTTCCACTCCCAAGCTGCATTTCAACTTTCAATATCTTTCCTCCTCACAACGTTCTACGGTGGTTTACTAGCTTCTCCTGCCTGAAATTGTGTCACGAATTCCAAGTTGAGTAATCAGATTACGATACCGTTGAACATCTTGTCTGTACAAATAACGCAATAAACGACGTTGTTTGCTAACGAGTCTAAACAGTCCTTGTCTCGAATGATGGTCTTTTCTATGGGTCCTAAAATGTTCTGTCAACTCCCGGATGCGAGTTTGGATAATTGCCACCTGGACTTCTGGCGACCCGGTATCGCTATCATGGGTTTTATATGCTTCGACCAATTCTTTTTTCTTCTCAACTGCAAGCGCCATACAAATTCACCTCCTTTTTCATATTTTCTTAGAACTTACGCAGTTGAACGCTCAAAACTCTGTAGTTCAGCGATGAACCGCCACACAGGACAACACTCTCAACGCCCGATGAATCGGGCAGCTACAGTAGGTTCTTAGACACCGGTTCTGTTTCGTAGGGAAGGCTGATCCACGCTCCCTACAATCTGAAGTGCGTAACTCTTAATTTTCTTTTCATATGCTATACGTTTTTTACATATACATACGGGTTAATATACCACAAACCAGAGCGTTTTGTAAATCAAATTCTCGTTCGATCTAAGTGAGATTTAGCGGTAATGCGGATTTCTGTCCTTCATTCACTTCAAAATAGCTTTAGCCATAGTAACATCTTGCTTAATCTGATTAACTAACATATCTGGGTTTGGAAATCTCCGTTCAGTCCGAATCTTTTTGATGAAGGAGATTTCTATTTTTTTCCCGTATATCATTTTCTCAAAATCAAATAGGTGGGTTTCAATCTGGAATTTTTCTCCGTCAAATGTAGGTCTGGTCCCCATATTCAGCACGCCGGCGAACATACAGCCCTCTAATTTAACCTGTACGGCGTAAACTCCACTTGACGGCAACATCTGATTTCCAGCATCAATGTTGGCAGTAGGAAACCCAATCTGCCGCCCGCGCCCCTCGCCCTTTACTACCTCGCCCATGATTGAGTATCGGCGTCCTAGAAACTCAGATGCGAGGTCAAGGTTACTGCGTGCAATTGCTTCACGGACTCGTGTACTATGAACAGGTTTGTCGTGAAGTTGTACGGGACCGACAATCATTACATCAAATTGATGCTGATCCCCAAGCTCCTTTAAGGCTTCGGCGTTGCCAGACCGTCCCTTGCCAAACTGCCAATCATAGCCAACAATAACCTGCCTGGCATGCAATCGCTGCAGTAGAACCTGTTGAACAAAGGTATTAGGAGACATCTGTTGTAAATACGAATCAAAGCGCGCGAAAACCACAGCATCAACACCGAGTTTCTCTAATATTTCAATCTTCTTCGGAACGGTTGTCAGGGTTGGCGGACATCTTTCAGGAGCAAGGAAAGCCAAGGGGGGAGGGTCAAAGGTCAGCACAAAACTAGCTAGCTTGAATTTTTTCGCTTGGGTCAAAACCTGTTGGATAACCGTTTGATGCCCAATGTGTAGTCCATCAAACACACCAACAGTAACAATAGACTCCTGAAACGATTCAGAAGGGGCTCCTATATCATAGTAAATCTGCAAGATTCAATCTCCAGAGACCGACGATTAAAAATCATCGAGTCAATGCCAACTGCCGATGCAGCATATCATCCACTGCATCAATTGGGATCACAACTTGATAAGCAAATTCGGGGGTACGCTTAAGACTATCAAATGTGTGTGCCCCCTCGATTTTGAATACGCCTGAGCGTGTGCGGGTCAGTTCTGAAAGGTGGGCACCACAACCTAATGCCGCTCCCATATCTGCAGCAAGGACTCGAATATACGTTCCTTTAGAACAAACAACTCGGAAACGGACTTCAGGAATATTACATGATAGCAACTCGATAGGCTCAATGAAGACCCGTCTCGAACGGCGCTCGACCTCAATCCCTCGGCGTGCCAATTTGTACAGGGGTGTCCCTTTATGCTTTACCGCAGAAAACATTGGGGGTATCTGCTCAATTTCCCCAACAAACTGCTGGCAGACGGATCGAATTTGATCGGGGGTTATCCGACTCGCATCCGCGGTCTTGATAATTTGTCCGTTGGCGTCAAGGGTATCTGTTGTGATACCCAATATAAGCGTACCTTCATATTCTTTTGTGCCAGCTTGTAACGCTTCAAACAGTTTTGTTCCATCTCCCAGACAGATGAGCAAAACGCCGGTGGCATCTGGATCAAGCGTGCCACCATGTCCCGCCTTTTTTACATTTAGGATGCGTTTCACGCAATCGACCGCTTGCCTTGAGGTAAGCTTTGGAGGTTTATTAAGATTAAGAACACCGTGAATGCCCATTGTCTATCAAGGGGAGTTTTACCGAAGCAGTCCAATTAACCCAAACACCATTTTATATGCATAACTGAAACAATCAACCCCGTAACTGACGGCGAAACCTAACCCAATCTCCTAACAAATTTTCATGTATCAATGCCTGTTGTGATTCAGATTTATCTATCCATCATTCGTTGCTGCGCCGCCGCCACAAGTTGTGCAATTGCTTCTTCGCAAGGCGCATCGATCTCGCAACCTGCAGCACGCTGGTGTCCACCGCCGCCAAATACGGCAGCAATTTCGCCAACATCAACAGACGATTTGCTCCGCAGACTTGCCTTCGATTCACCATTTTTCTGCTCACTAACGAGGATTGCCACCTCAACGGTGTCAACCGAGCGGATATGATTGATAAACCCATCCACGTCGTCGCGGGTTGTTCCGGTTTTACGGAACATCTCCTGCGTTGCATACAACCAACCGACCTTGCCATCTGGTGTCGTACCAAGCGTTTGGAAAACTTCGCTAAGCAGCAGAATAGTTCCAATAGGCAAACTCTCGTAGACAGCACGATATACTTCATCAACGGAGATCCCTTCCTGAATCAACTCTGCTGCAACGTGGTGAGCCTTTGGCGTCGAATTTGAATATCGAAAACAGCCTGTATCGAACATAATCCCCGTATAAAGGCAAAGTGCTCGTTCCTTTCCTATTGGAGTACCGTGATGTCGGATCAACCGGTAGATTATTTCCGATGTTGATGACGCATCGGTTTCGACGAGGTTATAATCTCCAAAGCGATCAGCAGCGGTGTGGTGATCGATGTTGACGGTTGCCTTGGTTGGAACTAGGGAGCGAGACAGGTATGTACCAATGCGCTTCAACACGCCTGCATCAAGAACGACCAAAACTTCGGGAAAGTCATCCTGAAAAGCTTTAGCGGGTAAAATGGCATCGTAGAAGGGAAGAAATCTGTAATTCTTTGGCGCGGTATCTGTGTTGAAAATTTTGACCTGTTTTCCAAGGTCTTTGAGGAAGGAGTAGAGTGCTAGTTCAGATCCGATTGCATCGCCATCAGGATTGACATGTGTTGAGAGTGCAAAAGACTGATGTTGGTCAAAGACCCGCAAAATTGCTTGATAATCTTCCATAACGGATGAACTAATTAGGCTCAATGGCCTCATCATCGGCAGGTGATGAAATTTCTTCTTGGGTATGAATTCGTTTGAGCAGGCGATCTATTCGCATTAATTGATCTACAGAATCGTCTAATTCAAAACGCAGTTCGGGGGCGTGGCGCAAGCCAATTCGTTGTACCACCTCACGCCGCAGGAAACCGGCGGCACTTTTAAGTCCCGTTATGGAATTCCGTTTCTGCTTCTTGTCGCCAATGACACTTACCTTGACATCTGCATACTTCAGATCTGCAGAAACCTCCACTTGGGAAATGGTGCAAAAACTGACTCGCGGATCTTTAAGATTTCGTTGAATGATATCACTTAATTCTCTTTGTATGAGCACGCCTACACGGTCTGTACGTCTTCCTGGCATTGTCTTCCTCAAATTCCATCGTATCAGGACAGAATTTCAATTTGGTATTCCGTCAATTCTGCCAACAGGGTATCTTCAACAAAGTTGACAACATAAGACAAAACACGATTGAGATGCTTCGTATCATTTGAAACAGATACCACCCCAAGCACAGCTTGCTGATGCCTGTCAAGAGCATCAACCTCGGCGACAGCGATGTTAAAGCGATTTTTCAGGCGGTCGGTGATGCTTTTAACCACCTGCCGCTTCTGTTTGAGCGAATGGCTATCTGGAATTGTTAACCAGATTGTACAAACTCCAATATGCATAAGCACAACGCAGTGGATACAGAGGAAAGGGTTTTAAGCACTCGCCGGTACTATCTTCGCTTCTACTTCAGTAAGCGCGGTATGCGCTCGTGGGTATAACACTCCAATACATCATCCACTTTGAAATCATCAAAAGTACTGACACCGATACCACATTCGTAGTTTGCCTGAACCTCAGTAACATCTTCCTTAAAATGTCGTAACGAATCAACCTGCCCCTCGTAGACTAGGCGATTGTCTCGTAAGACGCGGAGGGCGTAGTTACGGATGATTCGCCCCCAATTTACATAACTACCTGCAATCGTACCCATGCGTGGCGTCCTAAACAACTCTCGAACGATTCCCCTACCGACAACAACCTCTCGGACTTCCGGTTCAAGCAGTCCTTCCATCGCCGATCTAACATCAGAAATCAGGTCGTAAATTACACTGTAGGTCCGGACATCAATGTCTTCGTTTTCTTTCGCGATTAAGGCACCAGTCGTGGGGTGGACATTAAAACCAACGACAATTGCATTGGAGGCAGATGCCAGTAAAACGTCTGTTTCGGTGATTCCACCAACAGCTTGGTGAATAACGTTAATCTTGACTTCATCTGCGCTTAATCGCTGCAAGGAATCAAAGACCGCTTCGACGGAACCTTGCACGTCACCTTTTACGATGATATTTAGCTCTTTAATATCGCCTTCCTGAATCTGTTGGAAAAGTTCCTCTAAACTGACACGGCTCTGCGGTCCCAGTTGTGTCGCCCGATGTTGCGCTTGTCGAAATTCACTGAGTGCTTTAGCATCTCTTTCAGAGCCAACCACAAAAAATTGGTCTCCAGCCTCTGGAACTCCTGTAAAACCAAGCACCTCAACCGGGGTTGAAGGTGGTGCATTTTTCACATGATGCCCTCGGTCATTTATCATGGCACGAACCTTCCCGTTATAACGACCGGCAACGAAGACATCACCAACCCGCAAAGTCCCATTTTGGACAAGCACAGTCGCCACGGGACCTCGTCCTTTATCCAATTTAGCCTCGGCGACTGTCCCACGGGCAGGCTTATTCGGATTGGCACTGAGCTCGAGCAGTTCGGCTTCAAGGAGCAGCATTTCTAGCAACTCTTCAATGCCGATCCGTTCCTTTGCAGAAATCTCAACAAAAATGGTCTGCCCACCCCATTCTTCGGGGACGAGGTCATATTCTGCTAACTGCCGCTTGACATGATCGGGTCTAGCACTTTCGACATCCATTTTGTTGAGTACAACAAGGATCGGAACCCCCGCTGCCTTTGCGTGGTTGAGCGCTTCAACGGTCTGCGGCATTACACCATCATCTGCTGCGACAACAAGGACGACAATATCAGTTACTTGCGCGCCGCGAGCACGCATCGCAGTAAATGCTGCGTGTCCGGGAGTGTCGAGAAAGACAACACTGCCACTTTCCAATTCCACATGGTAAGCACCGATATGCTGGGTAATCTGCCCTGCCTCTGTATCCATGACGTTTGATTGTCGGATGGCGTCCAGCAAGGATGTTTTACCGTGGTCGACATGCCCCATAATCGTAATAACAGGGGAACGTGAGAGCAGATTTGTTGCATCATCTGGCTCGTCCTGAAGGATTTGCTCTTCCAGCGTCAATTTACGGACAGCTTCAAACCCAAATTGGTTGCTTATGGCTTGCAGTGTCTCGTAGTCTAAACGTTGATTAATGCTCGCCATGACCCCCAATTTCATGAGATGCATAATCATTTCGGTTCCCTTAAATCCTAGCTCGGAGGCAAGGGTCCCAACAGTGGCTCCTTCCTGGATTTGCGGAACAGTTGCGACAGTCTTTTCCTCACTGATTGCTGCATCTTTTTTGGGGACTTCTGCTTTTGTCTCAATAACTTGTGCTTCATCAATAGCGGAAACTGCTGCAACTTTTTTAGCTTTCTTTGTTTCCTTTTTCCTGCTAGGTGGCTCAACTTTGGCTTCAGGAGGTTCAGCGGGGGGTAGCTTTGCAGCGTTTCGTTGGGTCTCGATCAACTGGACAGTTTCCGAATCCAGCGTACTCATGTGGTTTTTGATAGGAATGCTATACCCATGCAACTCTTCGACAAATTCTTTGCTGCTTACCCCATATTGTTTTGCTAGTTCATAAACTCTAATTTTTTTATTTTTGGTTTGGGTACTTTCACTCTGCTTGGTTTGACTACTTTTCACCATTTATACCTCCTCCACGTTTCTATGACTCACCAGACTAAGGAGTTCTTGTTTGAAAGAATCAATAACCGGCCTTGAAAGATTGCTTCGCAAGTGAGTATTGATTTTCTGCGACTTGAAAGTGACATTAATACACGCCTGTGATTGGCATACATAGGCACCACGTCCTGTCAATTTACTCGTTGAATCGGTTTGAAGGTCTCCAGCCGCATCCCGCACAAATCGAAGCAAATCTTTCTTGGGGAATTTACCCCGGCAGCCGATACAGGTACGGATAGGCATCGCAGCCATGTGATCCTCCTTAAACGATGAGTAATCGCAACCCTCTTGGCTATATTTAACCCGAAAGTATCTTCGATGCAGCGTGATGAATTTTCTCAGCGGTCTTGGAACCAATTCCCGGCAATGATGAGAGTTCTTCCAACGTTGCTTGAGCGATTGATTCAACTGTCGAGAAACCAGAATCCCTAAGAAGTTCAGCAGTTTTAGTGCCGACACCCTCCAATTCGGTTAAATCGAGTCCAGCCGGGTGAGACAGATCGGTCGTCTCGTCAGGATCCGATTCATCGGCTGAGGAAGACGAATCAGTCTTGACGGGTTTGAACAATTCTCCCGCAATCTCTTCCTTAAATTGCATATCCGTTTCAGATTCGCTTCTTATGTCGATTTTCCAACCAGTGAGTTTCGCAGCGAGACGCGCATTTTGTCCACGCCGACCAATCGCTAAGGAGAGTTGATCATCCGGCACGATTACTTCCGCACTTGTATATTCGTCATTAACATTCACACGCACAACGTCAGCAGGCTGCAAGGCATTCGCAATGAAGAGTGCGGGATCCTGATTCCATGGAAGGAGATCGATTTTCTCACCCTCTAACTCCCTTACAACTGTTTGAACACGTGACCCTTTGACGCCCACACAAGTGCCAACCGCGTCAATACTCTCATCTGTCGCAATGACAGCGACCTTTGCACGGTCTCCCGGATCGCGCGCAATTGCCATAATTCGAACTAAGCCATCATAAACCTCGGGAACTTCTATTTCAAACAAACGGGCGATTAGACCATTATGTGTACGCGAAAGAATAATTTGCGGTCCTTTTTGATCTACGTTTACCTCCACGATCAAGCACTTCAGCGCATCACCCCGTCGATAATCGTGTGGGCGAGGCACTTCACTATAAGGGAGGAGGCCTTCCGTCCGATCCAAGTCGAGGATGAGGTTGCCACGTTCGGTTCGTTGGAAGTAGCCTGTAATGATTTCGCCTTCCTGTTCTTTATACTCCTGATAGATTTGTTCTCGTTCTGCTTCTTTTATTTTTTGGACAAGGATTTGACGTGCTGTTTGGGCTTCAATCCTCCCAAATTCGCTCGGATCGATTTCAACCTCAATAACCTCATCTAGCTGGGCATCGGGTTTTACCTTTAATGCTTCCTCAATGGGAATTTCCGTAGCAAAGTGGTGCATAATCTCAACCACTTTTTTCGGGACGAAACATCTAATATTCTCCAACTCGGGATCAATTTTAATCGACACCCCTCGTGTCGAACCGTAGCGCCGCTTGGCTGCTGAGTATAGTGCTGCTTCGATTGCTTCAATAAAGATTGTCTGCGGCAGCTCCGTCTGATCCATAATCTGACGAATGGTCATGACTAGATCATTATTCATTGTATGAACTCCACCCTCCATCCAAAACTTTACCACATCAGTTGGATTTGGGCTTGAACAATATCGGAAATTGCAATTTGAACCGTCTTTCCAGAAAGCAGGGTCAGCAAGATTTTTCCATCGCTGACTTGGTTTAGGATGCCGTTGAATTGCGAACAATTTTCGGTCGTGGTGGACACCTCTATTTGAACCTTTCGCCCCAAATTCCTGCGGAAATCGGCTTCTGTAATAAGCGGTCGATTCAGTCCCGGCGAAGCGACTTCAAGATTGTAGGTGCCTAGTATCATGTCGTGCACATCAAGAATCGGGTTCGCAATTCGGCTCACCTGTTGGCAATCTTCGATACTTATACCGCCGGGCTTATGAATCAGAAGTTTTAACGTCTGGGTATCAACTTGATATTCGACATCAACCAACTCAATTCCTTCATCAGCTAGAACGGGTGACAATAGATCGGAAACTGAGGATGCTAATGAAGATGTCATAGTGCGTTACGTACGCCTGAGGTTGGGCTTCTTTAGCAGAAGGCACCAACACGCCTTCGATCAGATTGGATTTAAAGCAACTTGATATCCTCTGGCTTCGTTTGTACCCAATCTTTTAGTAAAAATAATAAAGAGCGGGAAACCGCACCCCACTCTTAAAAAAATAGAAGAGTAAAACTGTAATCAAGCAACGACACTAGATGCAATATCTTAGCGTTGAATCTCCAGCATTTCACTTAATCTGGATGAAACATCAAAAGATGATACACAAAAAAACCGCGATTGGCTTTCCTCTTGAGAAGGATTTCTCGCGGCAGGTTAAATAGTATCATAAGGGGCGGAATTATGCAAGTAAAAATGGAAATTTGCCAATGCCTTCCCCTTAGATTAATAAAAAAAACGCCGTACTCCCAAGTTTGAATCTTTGAGGCTCACGGCGTTTTATCAAGTGTTGACATACTCCCAAACCTAAAGGATTGGGATTCTCATCCTTTAGGAGTCGAATTGTGCTATCAACGAGGTTAGCTCCAATCCAATTGGAGACTTACGACCTCTCCTGCAACGGTTGATGCCCCAACCGTATGGATATTGATTGCCGCATTGCGGTCTCTATCCAACTGTGTGTGGCAACTTGGACACTGCCACGTTCTATCACGAGGGTTTAGCTCTTGATTGATTGCGCCACAGACATAGCATGTCTTACTGGAGGGGAACCACCTATCGATCAAGCGCACTTGTTTGCCTTTTTTTGACGATATACTTGAGTTTCTGCACAAAGTCGTAGAACCCCAAGTCAGACACCTTGCGTCCCCAAAGTGCTTTCATGCCTTTAAGGTTCAAAGTCTCTAGTGCAACCCAATGATACCTAAACGGCTGAACCCCGGCTTATACCCCAAAGATAAATCTTGGGGTTTACGGGCTAAAGCCTCAATCTCTAAGTTTGGAAAGCTATGTGATGTTATTAAAAATTACTTGGGGTGGACTGAATCGGAATTTCTTTAGGCTTTTCTTTTTCTATCCTGACAGCTTTTAGCGAAGCATGTTTCACATCACCGAGCCGGACAATACGAACGTGTGGTGATAGCGGACGTGTCAACTCAACAGGCGGTGGCTCTGTTGAATTAAAAAACGTCAACTTGACCATAAAGATTGTCAACATCAAGTAAAAGAGCATCGCAGTGTAGTTAACAAAGGTGGGATGGGGGCCCAATTTCATTGCAACAAGGATACGCGCAATAGGATTCACTAGAAAATCCAAAATGGAGCGCCGGCGAGTTTGACGGATTTGGTTCTGAATGCGCTCGACAAGTTCTGGTGGAGGAACAGGATTCGGAATACTTTCGAGCACAGCGGCTGTGTGTAACATCTCCTCATATTTGTTTTGGCAAACCTCACATTCAAGGAGATGTCGTCTGTATTCAATCTTTTTTTGATATGTTAGGTCCGGATGTTGATGGAGACTAAAATCCTCGATAACTTGCTTACAGTCGAGACTCATATCTGTCCCTTTTCTATATTTTTCAATCGGAATGAGCGTCCTTAGAACTTTTGCTCAATCTAAGTTCCTACCTGATCTTGCGGTCTATAGGGCTATTTGCATCGTCGGCTTAGTGGAGGTTTAAGCCTTCAAGTTTTGACTTGAGGTTCCTCACGGCTGTATTCAGGCGCGAGGCAACTGTACCCTCCGAGCAATCAAGTAATTCGGCAATTTCACGATATTTCATCTGCTGCATATAGAACAGAGTAATAACCATCCGCTGTTTTGAAGGCAACTGATCAATCGCATGTTGTACTAACTGTTCACGTTCTGTTTTCAGCAGAAGCCGATCTGGATGCTCGTTCGCATCTCGCCCTTCTCTTCCCTGAAAATCCTTGGCATAGAAGGTTAATGTACGCTCACGAGAATCTGCCTTGCGTTTGTACTGTTGACAAACGTTGATCCCCACTCGGTACAACCACGTCAAAAACTTCGACTGGAATTGGAAAGATTGGATAGATTTGTAAGCTTCAAGAAACGCTTCTTGCGTCGCGTCCGAGGCATCATCAGGGTTGCCAAGCATCCGATAAGCAAGCCCATAAATCCTAGCATGGTGGCGTTGCACCAATTCATTAAACGCTTCGGCATCGCCCTCAATTGTTTTTTGGACGTAGATTTCGTCGGGAATCATAGAGGTCTGCCCACTTGACCGTTCGAGTCAGTACCATTATTGTATTGGTGAGGAGATTTTACAAATTTCTTCAAATAAAATATTTAAACGTATTTAGCGTAATCTTGGTTACACTGTGGATCGGACTGTTACGAATCTCTGATGCTATGACACGATTCCATGGGATTTTCTTATTGACTTCCTAATCTGAATTTGTATAATGGAGGTCATTTAGAGAATCTTGCATTCAAAAGTTTCAGATGTTGATGATTCGATTAAATCAGATTCTCCGTGAAAACGATTCTGCTAAGAGGGAAGGATTCTAATGCGGATTGACTGCCAAAGCCACATATTTCCTCGGGCGTATATTGATGTGCTTGCCCAAAACCCCTATCCACCGCAGATTGAGCTCCGAGGTACAGCGGGGGATAGCTCCGATGAATCGGCTTGTTCGGATGCCTCGATTGGGGAACCAAGCAGCCGGCGCGAAATCCCGAGCATCTCGGGCGCACAACATGGCAACGAGTTTGTTATCACTTACGGTGATGTACAGCAGTTTCGGCTACTAGAGGAGATGTACCTCCCCAAACGTAAGCTTCAGGACATGGATAGGGCAGGTATTGATATGGCACTTATCAGTACCAATATTCCGGGTCCCTGTATGCTTGCTCCTCACTTGGCTATCAAAGGCGCGCAGGCAATCAACGATGCGATTGCGGAAATGATTCAGCAACACCCAGATCGATTTGCGGGACTTGCCAGCCTTCCCTGGCAGGATGTGGACGCTACTATTGATGAGATGGATCGAGCACACAACCTAGGTTTCCGTGGCGTTATGTTGTATTCACATATCGGCGGACGCCCGGTGGATGACCCGGCTTTCGACCCCATCTACAACCACGCCCAGACAAAGGAGTTACCGATTGTCTTGCATCCCACGGTCCCAACATGGGGAGAGGCGATCAAGGACCACTCGATGATTCCCATGATGGGGCTTCAGGTAGACACCAGTTTCGCGCTTTTACGGCTAATACTCGGTGGCGTGCTGGAGCGACATCCTAGGTTGAAAGTTGTCATGCCTCATGTTGGCGGCGTTTTGCCGTACATGATGGGGCGCATCGAGCATCAAACGGAGGTGATGGGACGCGGACGGGAACACATTAAACAACCTCCGAGCTCCTACATGCGCGGCATTTATTTAGACACCGTTTCTCCGTCTGCACAAGCGTTGCGATACGCTTACGAATTTTCTGGTCCAGAGCATCTAGTGTTTGGCACCGACCACCCCTGGGTTGATCCGCAACTTTTTGTGACGCTCATCGAGGAGATGGATATCCCTGACAGCGAGAAAAAGCAGATCTTCGGTGGCAACGCTGCGGAATTGTTTGGCCTTAGCATTTGACATACTCCCCAACCTAAAGGATTGGGATTGTCCTCCGTCCTTTAGGAGTTGAATTGCCCTATCAACGAAGTTAGCCCGACGAATCGGGACTTGCAACTTCTCCTGAAAGGGTGGATGCCCCCACCCTATGGATATTGAGTGCCGCATTGCGGTCTCTATCCAACTGTTGACGCCCGGCTTATACCCCAAAGATAAATCTTGGGGCTTTACGGGCTAAAGCCCCAATCTGTAATATTGGACTCGGTTTGCTTTTTCCGAATCCCCAACTTCCGATCGCAGGGGTTAACGATAGCACAGTCAGATGAACCGTGTCAAGATTGAATCTGAAAATTGAAAGGAAATATTATGAACCGGCAAGAACATCATCCCTGGGCGGGAGTATTTCCTGCAACCCTCTGTCCATTTCATGAAGATGAATCAATTGATGAAGAGGGGTTGCGGGCATATATGCGCGAACTTGCAGCTGTCGATGGTGTCAAAGGACTTGTCTGCAATGGGCACACCGGCGAGATTACATCGTTGCGTCCGAGTGAGCGCGCGTGTGTGACAGCGATCGTTGCCGAGGAAGCTAAAGGTAAGGTAAAGGTTGTCTCTGGTGTAAGTGCCGAAGGCAGCTTAGAGGCGATTGACTATGCCATCGCCGCAAAGGAAGCGGGTGGCGATGCGATTTTACTGATGCCGCCGCATCACTGGTTGCGTTTTGGTCGCACGAGTGAAACGGCGATCGGTTTTTTTCAGGATGTTGCCGAAGGGGCAGATATACCGATCATCGTCCACCAATATCCTGCATGGACGAAAGCAAGCTATAGCCTCGCGGAAATGTTGGAACTTGTGAAAATCCCACAGGTAGTGTGTATCAAGATGGGGACTCGTGACATGGCACGCTGGCGTTGGGACTATGAGCAGCTGAAAGAAGCGGCACCCCATGTTCCTATCTTAACTTGTCACGATGAGTATCTGCTGGCTTCGTTGTTGGAAGGCTGCGATGGCGCACTAATCGGCTTTGCCGGCTTTGTGCCAGAGTTGATGGTGCAGGTTGTGCATTGCGCCCTTAATGGCGACCTGATAGGTGCCCGCAAAGCGCGAAAGCTAGTAGACCCGCTATCTCGGATAGTGTACAATTTCGGCGAACCGAGCGGTGATGCACACCAACGGATGAAGTGTGCACGCTGGTTGATGGGCAAATTCCCGTCTATGACAATGCGTCGTCCACTCCGCCCACTGCCTGACGCCGAAATTGCTAAGATCCGCCGGAGTCTTGAGACGATTGGCTACGAGTGTGTACGTTAAACAGATTGAAAAGTCATTGACCATTAGTCACCCTTCGGAAGGTTCGGTATAATTTTCGAGCCTTCAGGCATCATTACGCGAGGGTGCGAGTACCGCGATCGGGGATTTGAGGCTAAATATGGAAAAAAGAAAGCCAAATCCAGTATTAGAGGAAGGAATATGTCCAATCTGAAGCAGGAATTATTTGAAATTGATGTCTACGGTTTCACAATCCTTGAGAATGCCCTAGCTCCCGATGAAGTGGAGGAGATGAAAGAAGTCCTGATCCGATTGATGGCGGAAAAGGGTGTTGATCGGGGAGATTGCATACACATCTCGAATTTGCCGACAATGGATCCGGTCTTCTTCAAGACGATCGACCATCCGAGAATTTTGCCATTGCTAGAAGGAACAATGACCAGTCGCCTACCGCTAATTCTCGGCAGCCTCAACGCCCGTATCGTCCGTCCCGGCGATCCGGTGCAACGTCTACATGGGGACATCCTTGAGGATCTGATGAAGAAAGATGGGAAGAACCCTGTTATGATGAACACCGTTTGGATGCTAGACGATTTTACACCGGAGATCGGAGCAACCCGGATCGTTCCCGGCACACACAAAAGTGGGATAAACCCGCCGCCTGAAGATATGGCAATCAAGCATGTGTTGACAGCAACCGCGCCGGCGGGAAGCGCTCTTGTGTTTAACGGTCAGTGTTGGCACGGTGGTGGCGCGAATACCGGCGATCGAGACCGTCACGCAATTTTTGGGCATTACCGAATCAGCCCGATGATGCGGTTTCAACTTGACCCACACCATCAATTCCCGGAGGAGTGGCTAGATTTACTCACAGATCGCCAAAAGCAGTTGCTGCGGATGGAGAATGGGGTAGGTGTCCCACATGGCGCAGATCACTATGAGTAAATCGGGGGCAAGGTTGAGGCATAGTATCTGACCTGTTACTTGACTCACTGCTTGTGGAATCAAAATGTAGTTGTGCAAAATTGCCCCATTTTACCCGCGGATATGGGTATAGTACAAAATCTGATAAATATAGTTACAAGCCATCATCGTAGTTCTATCCAGTGTTATCATCATTTTAAGGGGTAATTTATGTCCCGTTTGAAGTATGCCCTCATCGGTTATGGTCGTCGAGGTCGATCGCATATCGAAACTGCCGCAGCGTTGAAAGAGACCTTTGAAATTGTAGCGGTTTGCGATGCCCATCCGGCATCAGCGGAGGAAGGGGCAACACAGTTCAACGTGAATGCTTACACCGATGTTCGCGAGATGGTTGATCGTGAGAAACCGGATGTCTGCGATGTTGTCGTGCCCGCAGAACTTCATCATGTGGTCTCTTGCTACCTATCACGTTGCGGCATCCACCACAACGTCGAGACGCCCCTCGCACCGACGCTCGGATTGATGGACCTGATGATCGAAACAGCAGCTAAACACGGCGTCAAACTGCAAACCTCCGAAAACTTCCCGTTTGTTCCGGTTGAACAGTTTGTTTGCAAACTCATCCGTGAAAGCGTCATTGGACCCGTCCACAAATGTTACCGCCTCTTTTCAACGACAGGGTATCACGGTTTGGCTGCGATACGGTGTCGGATAGATGCCACGCCCATCGCTGTCAGTAGCATCAGCCATACGATGCCGGTTGTTCCCTACGTTGACCATGCCAAACGTGACTTCAAAACCGAAAGCCTTGAATTCTATGCTGTCGATTTCGATAACGGGGGCATCGGAATTGCGATGGTCGGCAATAAAAACAGCCGTCTCGGTCGGAACCCATTGGTCGGTTTCGAGACCTGTGGCGAGCGCGGCACGATTGTGACCAACGGCAATCAGGGCGCATCGGGTGGAGAAACGGTTAACGTCTGCACTGATGCAGATATCGCCGAGCGCGCGGGTCAGGCAAGGACTTACGAATTTCAACGCGAATATGCTACATCAAACGTCGTCAAGCAGATCTTTGTCGAACTACCGGCGGAACTGGGAGGGACGATTGCATGGGAGAACCCGTATTTGGAGGTAGGACTCCCAGAGCGTAACATCTCATTGGCAACGATGCTTGACGGGATCGGGCGCGCTGTGCGGGAGGATATCGATCCACTTTGGACGGGTGAGATGGGTCGATCCGATCAGGAGATGGTCTTGGCTGCTGGCAGATCGATTCGGACGAATAGGCAGCCGGTCGCGTTGCCCTTGCCGCCGGATCCGTCTGAGGAGGCAGCGTTTGACCGGAATTTTGAGCAGCGGTTTGGTGTCCACCCCCGTGAAGACTTGGAAAAGGCGTTGGCAGTCAATTTTAAGGCGCGGTGATGCGTGTAGGAGGGGGTCTTAGTCGCCTGATAAGATTGCAGCACCATTCAAACGTTACTCTGTAAAAGAGGAGGATTTGACCGCTCCCCGCTCTAAAGAACGGGGATTCTTTTGTTAGCAATTCCACGTTCTCGTTCTTAGAGTTTAGCTTCAACTTCTGCTATGGGGCCATCTTGCATTTCCTCTAGGGAAGCTTCCCCGGTCAACTCACGGGGCAACACAGTCTGCAAAGGCTGCGGAGCGGGCCATTTGGCTCTCTACGGAAACACCTTGAACGAAGATGTTACCGATACGTGGCAGGTATTTTCCTGCTTCACAACAGATTCATGCGGGAATATCCCATTTTTCAGGGTAGTCGATCCGAGTAGAATCCTATTTTTTTGTAGTGTCTATGGTTGTCTACATCTACGCTGTCCATTACAAAGGAGGGACAGGGACAACGGCGAAGGTGCCGAAGTTGCAATTCCCTGTCCCGTAGACAAAAGAATTATACCATATTTCACCATTGGAATCAAGGCTAAAGCCTTGAAAAACGGTGCTAAAGCGTCCCTGTATCCCCGACCTAAAGGACGGGGATACAGGGCTAAAGTGGAGTTTGATAAAGTTATGAACGATGCCGAAAAATATCTGTTTGACCTCAACGGCTACCTCGTTATTGAGGACGTACTCACGCCCGATGAGGTTGCCTTCGCCAACGAAGCCCTTGACCGTCATTGGGACCAAGGGCACATTCGTCCCCGCGAGCAGGCCCTGGACGGAGGATCTCCTGCGCTCAGAGGTGATAAGGGACGCGGGGAACTGGGCAATATGCTCAATTGGGAAGAACCGTGGTGTAATCCTTTCCGGGAGATGTTGGCACACCCACGAATTGTCCCCTATCTCAACCAAATCCTTGGCAAAGGTTTTCGGATGGACCACCACATGTTTTTGCTATCAATGGAAAAAGGGGCGGAAGGGTTCATTTTCCATGGATCCTCAGGACCGGGCTTCGATCCAAATCAATACTACATCTTCCGGAATGGTCAGATGCACTGTGGACTGACGGTCCTGGCGTTCCAACTCACGGATGTAAATCCGGGTGACGGTGGATTGATAGTGATTCCCGGCAGCCACAAGAGCAATTTCCCATGCCCCCAAGAGATACGGCGTTATGAGAGCTATCAGGAAAATGTTCGACAGGTTGTGTGCAAAGCGGGTGGCGTTATCATCTTCACAGAGGCAGTGACGCATGGGACGCTGCCTTGGACATCGGACGAACCACGTCGGTCAATATTGACTCGCTACACGGCGGGCAACTTAGCGTATGTTCCTGCCTATCCCATCCCTGAATGGGCAAATGAGAGGCAGCGGGCGGTGATGGAGCCACCGTATCATACACGGCTAGACCGACCTGTGTTAGAGGAATAGAAGATGAGAAATCAAGTTTGACGAATAGGGATAAGATGTCTAAAGGTACAATTTACCCCTCGGAAGCCGAGATGTTTAAGGATGTACGCACCGGTGCAAACATTCGGCAGGTGACTAATCATCCCTCAATTCATCACCAGCCTTTCTTTTTCATTCCCGCTTACGATGACGCCATGCGTTGGCTGATTTTTATTTCATGTCGCACCGGTTCGCCCCAGATTTTTGCCGAAGAGCGTTCCACTGGCTCGCTTATCCAACTGACAGATCGCCCGGATCTCAGCGATTGGTCGGTTTACCCCTCGCATGATGGACGTGCCGTTTTCTTCACAGCGGGAACAAGCGCGTGGCGGTTAGATCTTGAAACGCTTGAAGAACGGGAGTTGGTCAACTTTGCCACGACACAAAGCGAACAGGGAAGCACAGTCCAACCCGTAGTGGGAACAACAGGACTGAGTTATGATGACTGCTGGTGGGCTGTACGCTTCAACGTTGGTGAGGTCTCAGCGTTAGCAATTATCAACACTGAGACCGGCGAACACGAAATCATCCTCCGCCGTGACAGCGTTGGCCACTTGCAATTCTGTCCGGATGATTCAAATCTGCTTTTCTATGCGGGTACTCTCACTGATCGTGTCTGGGTAATTAGACGGGATGGTAGTGACAACCGACAACTGTACGCTCGTAATGTTGAGAAAAACGAATGGATTACCCATGAATCGTGGATCCCCGGCACACGCGAATTAGCGTTCGTCGATTGGCCTCACGGTATTCGTTGTATCCACGTGGACACAGGCACTGAGCGGCGTGTTACATCCTGTAATGCTTGGCACGCAATCTGTAACCGCCAAGGCACGCTCATGGTCGCTGACACAAACTTTCCCGACATTGGTCTCCAGCTTTTCAATCCGCGTGATGGGGTCGGGGAACCTGTGACATTGTGCTACCCGGAGGCGTCTTCCGTTGGTGAGCATTGGAACGGTCCGTTTCCGTATGCGAAGGGACCGGTTAAAGTCTATGCCGAGCAACATACCCATCCCCACCCCTCTTTCAGCCCTGATGGGAAGTTAGTGGTTTACACATCGGATCGGACAGGGCACAGTCAGGTCTACGAAGCTGAAATTCCAGAAAGATTTTTAGTTTTTTAGATCCATCCATCTAAAAGTAGTCAGTAGTTGATATAGGACTTACGCAGTTGAACGTTCAAAGTCTTGTGCTGCGTTGAACCGCACCCCCTCTAACTCCCCCGCAAGCAAGGGAGAACCCGTAGTTCGGCGATTCGTATTGATGCCCAATGAATCGGGCAACTACAGTAAATCCGTAGGTTTGTAGTAGGTCTCGGATTCTCGGAACGGAGGCGATTTATCGCCCGTACCCCCTCTAACTCCCCTACCCCCCTTTATCCCCCCTGATAAGCTTACTATTACCCACAAGTAGAAGCGGGTAAACTTTCCAAATCGGCATCGGTATTTGATTGCTTGACAAAAGCCAATATGATATATTCAAGGGAAGTTGGTTACCGAAAATAATGATACCCCCCCCCTACTTGATTGGAGTTTCTGATGTGCACAACCAGTGATGAGTTAATGCCCAGTTGGAGTCAACAGGAATTTGAGACGATTGATTTAGGAGATAAACGTCTCACACGGCGTCTGATTGACGTTGCTGAAGAATTGTCAGCCTCCCCACAATCCGCTATCAATGCTGTGTGTGGGGATTGGGCAGCGGCAAAAGCGGCGTATCGTTTATTTGATAATGAGAAGGTTACTGCGGAGACAATCCTATCTCCTCACTTTCAACGAACAGTTGAACGGGTGAGTGAACATAAGCGTGTGTTTGCTGTACAGGATACGACCTACCTCGATTACACGCATCACCCGTTGACTGAGGGTTTAGGTCCAATTGGCACCCCCTGTCAACAAATCTACGGGTTTGTTAAACATACCACTTTAGTGCTAACCGAATCCGGGTTGCCGTTGGGCTGTCTCACCGATGCGGTTTGGGTTCGGGACACCCCAGACCGACACACTCGCAAAGCGAATGTACCGCTGACCGAAAAAGAGAGTTACAAATGGATTGAGGCATTAAATCAAACCCAAGCCCGCACCCCAGAAGGGGTGGAGGTGATTTCCATCTGTGACCGTGAAGCCGATATTTATGAGTTCTTTGTTGAAGCACAAACCACCTCTTTCGTCATTCGAGCGGCTCAGAATCGAAACGTTGATGATGAGGCGGGACAACTCCGTGCTTTGGTTCAAAGTCAACCCGCTGCCGGTCAACAACGGGTTAAGGTGTCCGCTCGCGGCAGCGAACCTGCCCGAGAAGCTACTGTTAGCATTCACTTTACAACAACGACGCTGCTTCCCCCTTATCGGTCACCGGCATTACACCCGCAAAAGCTACCGGCTATTGACGTGAGTGTGGTTTGGGTCACAGAGGTGAATCCACCGGTGGACGCAACCCCACTGCAATGGCTGTTAGTTACCAATGTTGAAGTAACTGATTTTGCCGATGCCATACAACGGATTCGCTGGTACAGTCTGAGGTGGCAAATTGAAGTCTATTTTAAAGTCCTCAAATCCGGCAACAAAATCGAACAATGCCGTCTGCAAACCAAAGAGCGTCTATTACGGTATATTGCCCTAAAAAGTGTTATAGCTTGGCGACTGTACTGGTTGACGATGTACAATCGCCATGCACCGGAAACCGATTGCACCTGTGTGTTGACCGATGATGAATGGAAAGCCCTTTACTGCGTCACTCATAAGACAACAATTTTGCCAAAGAAATTACCAACAGTTGCTCAAGTGGTCGTTTGGATTGCCAAACTCGGTGGTTTCTTAGCCCGCAAGTCAGACGGAGAACCGGGCGTGACTGTCATCTGGCGAGGGTGGCAGCGGTTGAGTGATATTTCTGACACCTTTGCCCTGTTACACAATGACCAACCCAACGATGGGCATTAAACCCAACACAGATGACCAACGACCCCGCAGACTTATGGGTAATAGTTAGCCGCAAGCAGGGGGAGGGAGGGGAGAAAGCGATGAATTGCGCTACTACAAACTCGAGGGCGTAACTCCTAACATAATAAAGTTAAACCAAACAATCAAGGAGACACAAACCGACGAAAATGCCCATTTTTCGTTTTACCTTTCTCGCGGCGATTTGCCTCGTCTTCGTATTAGTATTAGTGGTTGGAAACACGCTGCTGTGCGCGCTTTCTGAGCCGTCCGAATCTACTGCGGACTATATTTTCGAGACGATTGAGGTGCCCGGTGTCGACTTTCTGGAGTTGACTTCAACCAATGATCTGGGGCATTACGCAGGCAATACCCGTAGTCCTGATGGCGAGAAAATCGTCGGCTTCACGCTGATTGATGGAGTCTTTTCCACTTATGATGTACCCGGTTCCCTTAAAACTGTTTTTTATGGGTTGAATAACGCAGGACAGGCTGTGGGTTTCTACAGAGATTCGGACGAGATTGATCACGGCGTAATCGTGCAAGATGGCGAATTGACACAGTTCAATTTTCCGGGGGCAGCACAAACAGAAATCTATGGGATTAGTGAGACGGGGATATTTGCAGGTAATATTATCGATGCAGCTGGTGTCATTCACGGCTTTATGGGCGATATGCAGATTGATGTGCCCGGGGCGATAAGAACCTATGCAGACCATGTGAATGCCGCGGGCATCCTTGTTGGGAGTTACACAGATGCCGATGGCATAAATCATGGATATATGCGTCTTCCTGATGGTAGTTTTATCAATGTGGACGCTCACGATACGCATCACTCTGAGGATGATTTTATCGATGTGGACGCTCACGACACATTGTCAGAGTTAGAGTTTCTTTTCGTGAACGCTATCAGCGATACCGGCCTCATCTTGTTCAGGGCGAAGGCGGTGGATGATATTCAATGGAGTTATATCCTCATGCCGAATGCTGAACCGCTGGATTTGCGTGTCCCCGGTAGTGTCATTACGATAGCGCGGGATATTGATATGGAGGGTAGGGTAGCCGGTTACTATGACACGCCGGACGGACGCAGGCATGGATTTGTTGCCAAACCGGCTGCCGGTGTGGATGAGGAAGATTTTAGTAATGTTTACTCAGTTTCTCTCCCTAGCGGTTTGAACATGCTCTCGGTGCCCTTAAAACCAGCGACGCCGATGACCGCTCGTTCCTTAGCAGAGATGATTGGTGCAACAACGGTGATTGCCCTTGATGAGGTGAAACAGGAATTTGTGGGTTGGACACCGGATGCACCGGACGACGGATTTCCGATTGAAGGTGGGAAGGGCTACATCGTCAACCTCTTGCAGTCACAACAGGTTACCTTTGTCGGGGCAGCGTGGACAAATCAATTGCAAACCGCGGCGGCACCGGGCACGGCATTGACTGAAGGGGCGTGGGCATTTGTTGTGAGTGGGCGTTTGGAGAGCGAGCGGAACCTTGATGGCTATCTGGTTATAGCGCGAAACCTACAGACTGATGCCATTATGATGGGTAATGTACGAGATGGATACTTTGCTGTAGCGGCGGCGGATCTCTCGCGCCGGAGCATCGTGGAGGTCGGCGATTCCTTCGAGATCTCCGTAACCGATACAACCGGGGAGATTGCTTCGGAGAAATTCAGTTTCACGGTAACGCCTGACACCCTTATAAATGCGGTATTGTCGGTAACGCTTGATGGGGTTGGTACGCCGAAGCAGACCGTTCTGTTGCAGAACTATCCGAACCCGTTCAACCCTGAAACGTGGATACCGTATCATCTTTCGGAAGCTGCGCTTGTGAGGCTATCAATCTACGACACGACCGGACAACGGATTCGGACGCTTTCGCTGGGATTCCAAGCAGCAGGTTTCTATCAAAGTCGGTCCCGCGCTGCCTATTGGGACGGGCGGAATGACTTGGGCGAGCAGGTTTCAAGCGGGGTCTATTTCTACCAGTTGTCTACTCCATCGGAGCATCAAATGAAGCGGATGGTTATTGTGAAGTAAGCGGGGCAAGTCCGAGAGGAGCCCGTGACCGGGGATGACCCGACTACCGGCGATACGATAACGTTTGATATGTTTTGTTACCACCTGCGGGTGAAACTCAACCTTCCGGTTAAGCCCGTTTGCTCTTCCGCTTTTTTGGTGTCATAGCCGACAAGTATACCGAGGGTGTTATTTTCGCCGTAGCCGATGTTGATTCGGGGACCGACGACGAAACTGACAAGCCCAACACTGTTCCCCACGAGCACGGCTTCGACTTGCGGACCAATCGCAACAGTTTTGTTGAGGGAATAGGTTATATAGTTGCGGGTGTATAGTTCGTTGCTCCTGTCTTCGTCGAACACGGAATAGAGGGTGCCGATTGTCCACGATTTGAGAAAGAGGTTACCGGCGGGCATAAAAACAAAGAGGTGTGGATAGATTGCGAGGGGACCATCCGGCGCAGCATAGTCATACCCAAGACCGAGCATGGGGAGCAGTGTAAGGCTGAAACCCTCGCCTTTAACTGCGGGGATGGAAACACCGAGGTCAAACTCTCCGACGGTGTCGTCGATGAAGATATTAGACTCAAGCGAAGCACCGCCGACGGAATGGGTTGCTCCGATAAGGAAATGCGTCCCCAAACTATCGGTATCGACGCGGAACCAGCCGGGGATGCGGGATTTCTCGGCTGCCGCGTTATTTTCATCGCTCTCAGCTTGGACTGAAAAACTCGCAATAGCCACGATACAAACAGTTATCAAAACAGGGGTGAATCTATAGATAGGAGTTCATTGGTTCATTACCGTAGATGGGAAATCCCTACTCTACCTCTCAATTATACTCTTGGCAGCCGATTTGTGAAACAAAAAATTGTCAAAGTCAACCCGCTTGTGCTATAATTTTTTTTGCTCAATTTCCAAATATCCCACTCTTGAAAGAGGTAAAGGCTCTTGCAGGGCAATCGAATCCATATCAATCCTACCGGCTGGGTAATTGCGATCGGCATTTTGTATTCCCTGATGGCAATAAGCCTTGTTGGGTTCACACATGAACACGACCACATTATCCTCGGTTCGGCAGATTGTTCTGCTTGTGTTTTCAGTGCCAACCACTTCGGTATTGAACTCCACCCTGTAGACATTACCAACCTTGATACCTGCATCTTAGTTCATTCCCCTTTCGACTTTACTTTCATTTCCACGACGCTCACCAATAGTATCCAAAGTCGTGCTCCGCCAGCGTTCTCCGTTTAATCCATTCGTTTAACCCATATCTCTATTTTTTTGACCCAATCAATTTCTGTCTTTCCCCGGCTGATCTGTATCTGATTTTGGCAGTAGTCTGCCTATCTTTGCTGTTTGCTCCGTCCTGATGCTGGGAAAAACGATCTATCTATATCTGGAGGAAATTATGTATACCTGTTTTTTTAGATTCACGCTTTTACTAATCGTATTTGTTGTGCTGTTCGCCGCTTGTGGCGCAGATGATAATCCCGTTGATGGTGACGATCAGGAACATGCCGATGCCGATGGCTTTATCCTTAAGGTTGATGGGAATGAGATTTACCGTCAATTTCAGGGAACGCATGAGGGGAGTATCACCCTCAAAGTTGGAGAGGAGCTGGATGTGCTCGCCATGTTCCTTGACCATGATGGCGATGAATTTTTGCCTGAAGGAGCCGAAGAGGAGGACGAAGAACACGACCGTGATGAGGAAGAGGTGTTTACCTTATCTATTAGCGAATTTGATTCATCGATCATTGAAGTACATCTTTACGAAGATGAGGGCGAAGACCACGAGGATGAGCTTGCCGAGAAATTCACCTTTGAGGTGAAAGGGCTTAAAGCTGGAGAAACAGAGGTCAAATTCCAACTTTTGCACGGCGACCATCCTGATTTTACAGGGGCGCTCTCGATTCCGGTAACGGTTACACCGTAGGGGGTGTTTGCTTGGCAGATTGTTTTGTCGGATTGCCAAATCCAACGTTGGTTTGGATTTGGCAATCCAGACAGAGCAAAGTCAGAAAGTTCATAGGTTCATTGAACTGATGGATTTTCAATACCCAGTAACTTGGGTTAAAAATATGAGCATCAAACAGCTTTAAGATCGAAGGCTTCGTATGAAACGCTTAATTTTTTGTCTATTCACCATTTTCCTGATCCATACTGTAGAAGGGGCATCGTTTGCCGGCGATACTTCCATCTCAGGACAGGTGATTGATGCTGAAGCGGGAACTCCTCTTGTGGATGTCCATGTATCCCTGTTACGCACGGCGGAAGGTGCATCTTTGTTCCGAACCGGTAGGACTGGAGAGTTCCGGTTTGATGAGATTGCGCCGGAGACGTATACGCTACGATTCGAGCGTGTTGGCTATGAAACGCTAGATCAAGAAATAGTTGTTAATGCAGACTCTACAGCGATGACAGTCAAATTGAAACGGAGTCCGCTCCAACTGGGAGAGGTTGTTGTCACACCGGGTGACGAGGAACACGCTCATTTTGAGAAAACAACTGACCTGAACCTTTCGGCGCAGGAACTTGACCAACAGATGGGATCGACCATAGCCGAAACACTAAGCGGAGAGGTGGGGATCGCCCAGCGGACGATGGGACGAGCGGCTGCGCGACCTGTCATCCGGGGCATGGGCGGTGATCGGCTGCTAATCCTCGAAGATGGTGGGCGCACCGGCGATAAATCGGCGTCCGCGGCAGATCATGCGGTTGCAATAGATCCTACCACGGCAACAAATATTGAGATTACGCGCGGACCTGCGTCGCTCATTTATGGCTCAAGCGCACTTGGCGGTGTTGTCAATGTCAAGCGCGAGACCATCCCGCAAACCCTTCCCAACCGTCCAACGATGAACCTCACGTTTCAGGGTGAGTCGGTCAACTCAGGGCTGACGGGAACGACAGGGCTGACGATTCCGATCGGTGACCTTGCGTGGCGACTGGAGTTAAACCGTCGCCACACCGATGACACACATACCCCTATCGGAGTTTTGGAAAACACGTCGCTATCGCAAACTAATTTTTCGACTGGTGTCTCAATGGTTAAGGATTGGGGGCATTTTGGGATTTCAGGCGGCAGCTACCGCTCAGATTACGGGATTCCCGGTTCGCCGGAAGGACACATCCAAGGCGTCACCATTGACCTTGATCGCCAACGATATGAGGGTAATTTTGAGTATGGATTTCAGCAGTCGTTTCTTGAGAAGCTGAAACTGCACTCGACCTACACACGCTATCAGCATCAAGAAATTGAGTCGAACAACACGCTCGGTGTTGAATTTGGCTTATTGACATACAACCTATCCGCGTTGGCTTATATGCACGGTGATGCCGTTGCTGGGATCTGGGGTGAATATCGTGACCATGCAACGGGCGGGTTTTACTGGACACCACACACGCGGGAGATGTCTTTGGCGGGCTTCTATTTCAAACAGAAGCGGCTCAATGATGACTTGACGCTACAAGGCGCGATTCGCTACGACGTCAGACGGATTGAGCCGTTTGAGGACGGTGCTGTCACCCGCGCAGGAGCGGTGCAACAACGGGACTTCGGCGGTGTGTCGAGCGCAGCTTCGGGAATCTACCATTGGAATGACCACTTGGAGACAGGAGCCACCTTGATGAAAACGTTCCGCACGCCGGGGATCGAGGAACTTTTTTCAGATGGTCCCCACCTCGCCTCCTACTCCTACGAAATAGGTAACACCGAACTCGGTTCGGAGGATGGTTTCGGGACAGAGGCGTTTCTGCGTTATTCGGCAAAGCGTGTGAAACTCAATTTCACGGTTTTTCGGAACCAGATTTACAGCTACCTGATCCCGACCAACACAGGCGAAAAGGAGTGGGGGAGTGGTGCAGCGGGGTGGCTATGGATATATCAATACCGGGGACAAGACGCCGTTCTTGACGGTGCCGAATTTAGCGTTGACGCCGAAATAGTCTCACGACTTCAGGCACAGGTACGGATGAGTTACGTCAGAGGCACCTTGGCAGACAGCGAATCACCGCTTGAACGGATTCCACCGCTCAACGGAAAAGTGGCACTGCGATACGTTACACGACCGTTAAAAGTTCATTTCACGGCGCGACTTTCGGATGGTCAGTACCGGCTCAGTGAATTTGAAGAGGCAACCGACGGGTACATCGTCTACGATGTGGGATTCCAATTGGCATTCCCGGTGTGGCAACTTCAGCATCAGGCAGTTGTCACAGTCGAGAATATCTTCGATACCGAATACCGCCAACACCTTTCAAGAATAAAATCGGTGATGCCGGAGCCGGGGCGGAACATGAAACTTTTGTATCGACTGAATTTTTAGGGTTGGGGATGACAGTCGGGAAAATGCCGGATTAGTCAACACGGAAATTCTGTTCCATACCGTTGACGATGACTTTATAATCGCCCGCCGGAAGTGTCCCAATAAAAACCTTCTCTTGGTACTCTGTTACGACTGTCGCGCAAGCAAGATCTTTCGGGCGTATGGTTGTTATTTGGATAGTGATAGTGTTTCCTTCCCGCCTTTGATGTGTCTCATGGTGTGCGGTACAACTATCTGGTAGCCATCCAATCACCTCAACGGTAACTTGAACGGGGTCGCTTTCCGCGAGCAGCACTTCTATCTCTTGGATAGGCATATCTGCAATAATCAACAGATTGTCGCTGACATCACTATCTGTGCTTGATGGATCGCCGGTGTCATTGAGAATATCATCAACGAAGTTTGCACAACCGATGCAACATATAGCAGTGATAATTATGGTGAACTGGACCATACGATGAAGCAGTTGGAAACGAATTATTTTCATGATAACTCCTTAGGGCGTGTGAGCGGTACACTTTGGTTGTGTAAGTTGGTTCTTGTTATGCAAATGTCGCCCCATCCCGATCCCGATTTCATCGAGGATGCTCGGAACAGCATAAGATCGGGATTCAAGGCAATCTGAATCACGGATAAACACGGATTGACGGATTACACGGATAAAAGACGCCCTCGATAATTGGCATAAGAAGGCGCAATGAACACGCTACTACGAACAGCGGGGCAAGATGCCCCGCCTACAGAGTATGGTGGTGTGCATAGCAGGGCAGGTCCGAGAGGAGCCTTCCGTTTCACGAGAATCCCGATCCAATCGGGACGTGGCCGGGGATGTCCGACCTACGGGGCGTGTAGGTCTATATTCATATCTCAACACCGAAACGTCGATTTTGGAAAATCGACCTACAAAGATCCAAAATCGCCTTTGATGTGCGAACAAAGGGTTGGGAAACCTGTACCTACGAGGGGAGGGGGCATTGGTACAGTTACGGCATACGGAGCACCGATAAGATCGGGATTCGGAGATCCCTCTCCGTTCCGAGAGTCTTCGACCTACAGGAGAACTATGGTAGATTTTAGAATTAATTAGATACTGTGAACGAGCCCCGATCTCGGGGTTGGCTGGCAGAGTTACGGCACACGGCGTGTGCCTACTACTTTTAACGTCTATTTATTTTCAGAATTCACCATAAATGACCCTAGCCGAAATAAAAGGTGTATGTCGGCCTTTTGAGGAAGATTCCCAACAGACTCCAAAAACTCCCCAAGACAAAGTCTCCTAACGCCAGTCCCAGAAACAGTGGGATTGCTCTCCGATAAAGCCCTATCCCCCCGTATTTCAGCAGGCTCCATTTGGCGGTACCGGCGATGATGAACGGTGCCCAGAACATAAACATGTGGGACGATAACGAAATGCCGTAGCCCAGTGGATGGATGGGCCACCAGAAAAACCGGGCGCGAACTACTCCTAGTACCAGCGTAAAGAAGAACCCGAAGCTCATCGCCGCGATATGTCCATTCTGCGGATCGCGCGGGGTGGTCAGCCAACCGTGAAGAAAACTATAGGCGCGTCCTCCAAAGCTGTTGATCTGTCCGCCGATGTTACCGGTGTCTACGCCCAGTCTGAAGAAGATTTCTAGTAACATTATGAGACACATCGGCATTGCAACGATGAGCACTACGAGCATCCAACGGGATAACCCTTTGACATCAAGGTGTCCCCGTTCAGAGAGCTTGAATGCCTCAAGTTGGTGTGGCATCGGGTGGCTCCGGTTGTCCCGATTGAACCAGAAAAAGAGCGAGAACCATGTCAGGTTTTGTGCGCCGATTTGTCGAGTGCCCAGCAGACTGACGAGACTGTGGTGGGGACCGATGAATGTGGTCGAATGGATTGGAAAGCCGATCTGGGCACGGAGGCGTGTGAGGGGAATCGCAATCGTCGCAAAATGTGCAGCGAAAAATAGCAGGGCAATCTTGAATTCCATCCCCCCTCGCATGGCAAAACCGACGAGGAAGAGTACCCCTAATAAAACCCCTAAAAAAGCGGTGCGATACCGCATCGGCTCGTTCTGATCTTCTGCCTGCTTGGGTTTGATGGCAGCCTTCAAAGCCCGCCAAATCTGTCGACGTGTCGCCCATAGTGCAATCACACATATTCCCGTGTACGCCCCGGTTTGCTGCTCATAAGAGTAAGGGAAGCCGGGGATCTGTTCCATACCTGTTACGATTGCAAAGAAAAATTGCATCTTGTATAAGAAGAAAAAGAGGAGACACGATGCCAGCAGATCCATCGGCATAAGGAAGAAAAGCCCCACGGCAAAGGGATATACGACAATCAGACTTCCGCCGCGCAGCAGGGCGTTCCATGGCTTTTCGGTAAACAACGGTGCCAGGGAGATGGTCTTCGTCGGGATTACCGGGACAATTGGGAACAGGACATGCAATCCGTTGATAAGGCTGATCCCCCCCGCAATAGCAAATCCCCACCACATTACCTTGTTGTGGAAGAAGCTGCCGGTGTTGTAGGCGATCTGGTAAGGGATTTCGACGATTGGATAGGTCAGCCGCTCCTGTTCCACCCACGCTTTTCTGATGATGCCGTTGATGCACTGCGTGACAAAGAGCCAGACAAACGCAAAAGAACACCACCAGAATATGGGTTTCAGCCAAACGAGGAAATATTGCGGCTCGAAAAAGGATTTATCTCCCCTATAAAAGGCACGCCCTATTTCCGGATTGCTGATTGTCAGCCAGTCTGGGAGGTAGTGGAAGAAGAGGTCTCGCCACTCATTCTCTGGGGTGGCGAAATAGAAGGCGTGCACGACGATAGAGGCTAACGGGAGGAACATGTCGTAGGACATGAAGATCAGCGACATTGACATCAAAACGTAAACGGTGATTAATTCTCCGCCTGTCAGGGCGTGCTTGGGATAAAATCTTTTCAGGAGTAGGTTGAGTGATGCCAATACCAACAAAGCGAGAACAACGGTATAGAGTGGCGACATCAGGGTCGGGGGTGGGCCAAAGGACGGAAGGGCTTCACACTCAATATGCCACCAATAGAAGATGGGCAGGAGGAGCAGCGTAATCAGAATCGGTCGCCAGCTAATGGGTTCGGGGTGGGTCGCGGAGAATTTGGTTTGCATTATTTGCACTCTGTCGAGGAATCAGGACTGCTGCTCGTTAGGAAATTACAAAATTTCGGCTTGAATTGGTTATTATAGAATGCTCCCTATTTTTTGTCAAACAGATTCAAGTAGAGCTACGCACTTTAGTTCTAAAAGCAGATACGGACGCAGATTTCGCAGATAAAAACAGAAAAATGAGGGAATCTGAGAAAGACTGATAGCGGTCCCATTTGTGGCGAGATTGACGAGGGATTAGAGGTGTGGTATAATGAATTTAGCTTTGCACAAGACCAGACCAACACAGTCAATTTTAACCTTATTTTGGATACGAGGATAATCATCAAAACGGAGAATGCAAAATGAAAAAGTATCATGTCCCTTCTGTCACCCTGTCCCTGATTGGACTGATAATCATTGGGGTCGCATGGGCGCAGTACCCGTCCCAAGCTGTCGGAGAAAATTGGCCACAATGGCGTGGTCCTTACCAAACCGGCGTTAGCAATGCCGAGAACCTTCCCACCATGTGGAGTGGGACGGAAAATATCGTCTGGAAGACACCGCTGCCCGCATGGAGCGGCGGCACGCCCATCGTCTGGGATGATAAAATTTTCCTTACCTCGCCAACGATAGGTGCAGTTGAATCCGAAGTACCTGCCCCGGAACCACAGCGCGAACGAAGAGGACGGCGGGGATGTCGGGGTGGAGGGGGACGTTCTCCCGGCGGGGACGAACTGCTGCTGATTTGTATTTCGAGGACTGACGGGAATATCCTCTGGCAACACGAACTCGATACAGGGAATCAACTACATCGCAAGGGAAATGATTCATCGCCCTCGCCGGTTACCGACGGAACGTATGTCTGGGTGGTCACTGGCACGGGAGCTGTGGCTGCCTTCGATATGGAAGGAAACGAGATCTGGAAGCGAAACCTTCAGGACGATTACGGCAGGTTTGGTCTCAACTGGGGATATGCCTCGTCTCCATTACTTTACAACGGAACACTCATTATTGAAGTGCTTCATGGGTTCAGGACGGATGATCCGTCCTATATCGTCGGCTTCAACGCCGCCACTGGGGAGGAAGTGTGGCGACAGGAACGCCCAACCGATGCTTTCGCCGAGTCCCCTGATGCCTACACAACGCCTGCACTGCTGGAACATGATGGGGTCACTCAGATTGTGATTTCGGGTGGAGATTATGTCACCGGACACCACCCGGATACCGGCAAGGAGATCTGGCGTTCTGGCGGGTTAAACCCGTATCAGGAAGGAAACTATCGGGTTGTCGGGTCGCCCCTTGTTGTGGAAGGAATCATCTACGCACCAACCCGCAAGAAGCCGCTGTTAGCCCTGCGCGCAGGCGGCACCGGAGATATAACGGACAGCCACCTGCTCTGGAAATGGGACGGTCCCGGTGCGCCGGACGTTCCGACACCGGTCTGTGATGGCACCTATTTCTACATGGTGGACGACAGAGGACTAGCAACTTGTCTTGATGCAAAGACGGGTGAGGTGGTCTGGGGCCCGGAGCGTACCGCACAGGGAACGGTAAGTGCTTCACCGATTCTTGCGGATGGCAAACTCTATATCACTAACGAGTTTGCGGTGACGACGATTATTGCTGCCGGTCCAGCATTTAAGGTCTTGGCAACCAATGAGCTAGATGGCAGCTACACTTTGTCATCCCCCGCTGTTTCAGGTTCTCATCTCTTCATACGAACCGGGACACATCTGTACTGTATCGGAGCTGAATAGGATGGTTGAAACCCGGTCTTTGATGACACTGAAGCTAGCCGACCTAAAGCGGGTTGCAAGCGGCTACTCTTCTGACAGCAAATATGCGGTTGTCCACAGAGAAACGGGAAGTTGCGTTTCATTTGACCTGCGACTTGTTACCCTCGACACACCGTATGTCAAAAGATTTCATTACGATGATGAGATTCTCCAGCAATATAATACTATCCTCAATGCTGATTATTCGTTTGGAGCATACGATGACAATCTGCTTGTAGGGCTTGCCATTGCTGAAGGGCACCGATGGAACCGCAGTTTATCCGTCCATGAGTTCCATGTCGCCGAGACACATCGCAATCAGGGGATTAGCAAACGATTGATGGAATGCGTCGTAGAGAAGGTAAGTCGTGAAGATTTTCGGATAATCGTTTGCGAGACGCAGAATACGAATCCCATCGCTATCAAGGTCTATCGTAAACTAGGCTTTAGAGTAGAAGGAATTGATATTTCCTTCTACTCAAACGATGATTATCCTGAGGGTGAGATAGCGGTTTTTATGAAGCGCAGGCTTTGTGCTATTTCGTAGCGGGTATGCGTTCCCACAGTAAAATTGTGCCCTCTCCACTTCCACTCGCTATTATGCTCTCGTCTGGGGAATATGCTATAGACGAGATGCTATGCTGTTCAAGCGTCTCGTTGTGTGTTCCAGCCACGGCTTCCCTCAACCGAATCATATGGTATGGATCTCTACCGACAAGCGTTTTGCCATCCGGTGAGAACACCATGTTATGAAGATTTCCATGCCACTCACGCGTCTGCTTCTGCTGCCAAGTCACGGTATCCCAGAACCAAATCTCGCGCCCGGTTCCACTAGCGAGCGTTTTACCATCCGGAAAGAACCTCATTGACTGCACATGCGTGTTACGCCCTTTGAGGGTTCTCTTGTGTTTGCCGGTGTGCGTTTCCCACAAATAAATCTTTCCGTTCAGAGTCCCACCGGCGACTATTTTGCCATCCGGTGAAAACGCCACAGAAAGAAACGCAAACCGCGCAGATTCCCCAAGGATCATCTTGTGTTTGCCGGTATCAACCTCCCACAACTTAACTGTGACGTCGAAACTACTACTCGCAAGTGTTTTGCCATCCGGCGAGAACACCACGGACGTAACTGGAGCGTAATGCCTATTAAGAATCGCTTTGTATTCCCCGGAGTGAGCATCCCACAACCGAATCATTCCGTCTCGACTCCCACTCGCAAGCGTTTTGCCATCCGGCGAGAATGTTACCGAGTTAACATAAGTCCCATGTCCCTCAAGAATTGCTCTGTGTTCCCCGGTGCGAACATCCCAGAACCGAATCGTGCCGTCCCCACTCCCACTCACGAGCGTACGACCATCTGGCGAGAATACCATCGTATTGACATCATGCTTATGTCCCTCAAGGGTTGCCTTGTGTGCCCCGGTGTCAACCTCCCACAACCGAATCGCTCCAAGCCAACTCCCACTCGCAAGCGTTTTGCCATCCGGCGAGAATACTACTGAATAGATCTCACTCCTATGCCCCTGAAGGGTTATCTTATGTCTTCCGGTGTCAACCTCCCACAACTGAATCGCCCCGTCCTCACTTCCACCGCCAGCAAGCATTTTGCCATCAGGGGAGAACGTCATGGACACAAGAGAAAGCATGCGCCCTTCAATAAGCCCCTTGATTTCTCCAGTGCTAGTATCCCACAATCGAATCTCTCCACTACTTCCACTGGCGAGCGTGTCCCCATCCGGCGAGAACGCCACGGAATAGATCTTCCACGTATGACCCTGAAGAGTTGTCTTGAGTTTTCCGGTATCAACTTCCCACAACCGAATGGTCTGGTCCCAACTCCCGCTTGCGAGCGTTTTGCCATCGGGGGAGAATGCCATGGTATTGACCAAATTCGTATGCCCTGTAAGGGTCATTTTGTGTTCTCTAGTGCGGGCATCCCATAACTGGATCTCTCCACCACTCCCGCTTGCGAGCGTGCCCCCATCCGGAGAATACGTGATTGCCGAAACATGATATGTATGACCCGTCAGCAGGTCAACTTCGGCACCGGTGTGCACGTCATAGACCCAAACACCAATGGCACTAGCAACCGCGAGCTGAACGCCATCCGGCGAATATGCAATATTGCCAGATATTGAACCTTTACCAAGGCGCGCTTTGGCACCTTCGGGTAAATTCCATCGGGTATACTCTTGGGCAACCCCGCTCCTCAGCAACAAGACAGAGACCAACAAGAGAGTGAAATTGAAAAATAGTCTCTTTTTCATCTAATGCTTTCTCCTTAGCGCAACGTTTTTTAGGTGAAGTGGGCTTCATTTGGGGTGCACTACAGCCATGCAAAGGTGCAGATTTGGAGAATCCGGACAGCGATGCTCTTCTTAGGGGTTAGTGCTGCTTTGGATGCCAAATCGTATTACGGATAAATCAGATAGCCTTTCCGCTCTGTCCGGGTGCGATAGAGGCATCCCCCCGCAGTCACGTAGAGCGTTTGCAGGTCTGCATCTCCAAAGGTGCAATTTGTCGGTTGGTCGGTCGGAATCGGGTGTGTTTCCAGCACACGCCCGTTCGGCGCGAAGACATAGATCATGGGACCCGGTCCGCTCTGCTCCCAGCCCGCTGTCGCAACGATATTCCCCTCCGTATCGAGACACATCCCGTCAATGCCGCGATGTGGAAAGAAGCTGTGAAGCACTTCATATTCACCTACTGTTCTATCGTCGTTGATTGGATACCCGCGTAACTCCCGCTTGTTGTCGCCATAGTGGCTTTGGGCGACGTAGAGCCACTTCCCATCAGGAGAAATCAGGAGTCCATTTGGTTTCGTGGTGTCATACGTGACTCTGTTGATTTCCCATGTACCTTCCGGCTGCGAATCTAGACGGAACACGGATTCGTGTCCAAGCTCCATATCGTCAAACTTCTCGCCGTAACGCGGGTCGGTAAACCAGATTCGTCCTTGTGCATCGAAAGCAAGGTCATTCGGGCTGTTGAGGCGTTTCCCTTCAAAACGATCGGCGAGCACATCGGTTGTGCCGTCTGCGTTGTAGCGCACCATCCGCCTGCCTCCGCTTCCACCTTCGCAGGCGTATAGGTGTCCCGCCTTATCGAACATCAGACCATTTGCTTCGTTCGTTCCTGTGCGAAATTCTGTGCATTCGCCGCTGCTCGGATCGTAACGCATGATGTGATTGTTCGGAATATCGGTGAATAGCACCGCTTCTCCATCCCATGCGGGTCCTTCCGTAAAATCAAATGGTCCGGCAACCAATTCAAAGTCCCAACTCATATTTTGCCTCCTGAAAAAATGATGTAGTACGGTGGCAGTTATAACACGGATTCTCGGTCTAAGTCAAGAGGGGAATTCACTACAAGTACAGGTTGAGAAACTCCGATTTCATCGAGGGCAGGCCTGTACCTACGAGGGGAGGGGGGCATTGGTACAGTTATGGCACACGGAGATCGGATAAGATCCGGATTCAAAGTTTGAGCGTCGGGATTCGGAGATCCCTCCTACAGCAAAACTAGATGCCTCTATCACTGCTTTTTTATTGGCGTGTTCGCGGATTTCGGTTATAATAACGAATGTTACGGCACACGGCGTGTGCCTACTACTATACCGGCAATTTTTAGGAGGAATATCAAAATGGCATTTCTTAGGCATGTCGCATTGCGAGTTAAGGATAAGGAAGAGACACGCCGATTTTATGAGGTGATTGGATTCAAATTTGCTGGGTATCGCGGTCCGGATAGTACTAGCAGCATCGATCTCACTGATGGAACGCTTAACATGACGATCCTCCAGTACGATGGTGAGGAACGCCAACCGCTAGAGGAACTGACCGAGTTTATGCACATTGGGGTTATTGTGGAAGATTTGGGGGACGTTTACAAAAAACTCCTAGATAGTGGCGCGAACCTATTGCGTGATGATGTCAAAAAACGGAATGAGATTGATTGGGAAAAACCACCGATCCGATCTTTCAAAGTCTCTGATCCGGATGGGAACGTGATTGACATTACGTGTGCGAAGGATGAGTGGCGTGGGGTTACGGTCTGATTTTGCAATATTGCTAACCCAAGTTGCCAGTTATAAGGTGTGTCACAACTTGGGTGAATGAGAACAACGTGAGCTAATCACCGCTCGCAGTGGGGGTGGAGGGTGAGTCTCCGAACCCCTACAGGTTGGTGTTCAGCCTATAAGTTGTTTTTATGGTAGATTTTAGAATTACTTAGACCCTCCCAATGCACAGCCAACCCCCTAAATCCCCCTTATCAGGGGGACTTTGGAAACTTCGTGAAGGTCGGAGTTATTGTAGATGTCTACTTATTTCTCTAATTCACCATAGTAAGTGTCGAGTATGGAAACTCGACCTACGGGCTACTTAGTAGCTCGGGTTAGTATAAAAAATGAACCAACCGGAAAGGGCAGGTAAGGTGTATCATTGACTTGGAGACTTATTAACACCGATCGCAATAATGCCGCTACAAACATGGCAATTGATGAGGCGATGCTTTTGACGCAGCAAGCTAGCTTTCAACCGACGTTGCGGTTTTATGACTGGCTGCAACCGGCGTTCAGCTTTGGCTACTTCCAGCGGATTTCGGAGGAGGTAGATGTCGCAGCGTGTGATGTTCATGGTATTGAACTTGTTCGGCGGATCACCGGCGGCGGCACAGTGATACATGGTTGGGATGTGACCTATACCATTATCGTTCCTCACGGTTCTGGAATGTTTCCGAAGGGTATTTCGGCGGCATACTGCGTCATTAGCGACTGCCTGATTAATGGATTGCAGCGGTTAGAAATTGATGTTGTGCACCAGATTGACAAACCAACAACGGGAGACACCCCCAATATTTGCCTCACCAATCCAGCCCAGTACGATACCCTGCTTAACGGAAAAAAGATTGCAGGTGTCTCCCAGCGCCGCAATCAAACAGGCGTGATGTACCAAGGATACATCGCTCTCGACCTTCCCACCTCAGATGTTTTAGCCCTTGCTTCAAGACAGGTCAGTTTTGATCTGGTAGCAGTGGGAAAATCCGCCGCGATCAATCAGTCCCGATCTATCCCGATTTATCGGAAACAGCTTGAAGATGCAGTTGCCGTTGGATTTGAGGAAACGCTCGGCGTTCAATTTATTGAAGCCGAACTGTTTCCCCAAGAGATAGAGACCGCTGAATCACTCGCACAGACAAAGTACGGGTCCGCTGAATGGAATTTTCGTCGATAGACCAAAGTGGTGCCGTTTCAAACACTCGCCACGATTGGGATGATGTTCTCATTCCACCGAGTGCGTTCATTATGGGCACCGATATCGAACCTTTCTACGGCACAATTTTGGCACAGTCTTGGTATGCCAAACTGGACGAAGCGCCGATACATGTTCGGTTTCTTGAGCCTTACCGCATCGCTCGCTATCCGGTCACTAATGCAGAATACGAAGTTTTTGTGAATGCGACGGGGCACATGCCGCCACCCCATTGGACAGACGGAAACGCTCCCGCGGACGAAGCGACCTTACCCGTTGTTCATATCAGTTGGCATGATGCAAATGCGTACGCTCAATGGGCGCGAGGACGACTTCCCACTGAAGCAGAATGGGAGAAGGCAGCAAGGGGTGCTGATGGTCGTATTTATCCGTGGGGTAATGAATTTGAGCCTGCCACAGATCAGGGAACTAGGCTTCTGACCGATCAACTCACACCGGTAGGGAATCGTCCTGCCGCTGTAAGTCCCTACGGCGTGCATGAGGTCGCTGGCAATGTGTGGGAGTGGACCGCTGACTGGTATCAACCGTATGAGGGAAATACACACCGAGATAGCGACTATGGGGAAAAACATAGGGTTTTGCGAGGGGGTTCATGGTTGGAGGTTCGGGACGAAACTGCAAGTCGATATTTCCGATGCGCCAATCGCTTGCACGCTCCACCTAATTACACCGCAAGCAATATCGGTTTTCGGTGTGTCCGAGATGTCGCGCCAGCTCGTTTGAACCCTGATGCAGCTGAAAAGGAGACACCAGTCTATCCGACACAAATCTCCGCTGAACTGTTGAACAAATATGTCAGACAGGAGAGATCGAAGAATTTACAAAGGATTCGCAAACGCGCCCGGGGGCGCTGCCTTAGTGATTTCGGTATTGCAGCCCTTGCAATTGGCGTAGGTTCTTACGGCATGCCGATCCCAAAATACGCGATAGGTGGGTTTACATTGGCAGTGATTGGGATCGGTTTCTTATTCAGCGCAGGCGTGAATTTTTGGCGACAGTGGAAGGCAAGAAGCCTCCTAAACGCGAACAAGATGGCGGGACCATCCTAACGCAAATTGCTACACTGGGCACCAACGTGAGTAAATGAAAGGTAAAGCGAGAAAATCCACTGCATACCTGCATGGGTAGCTTTGCACTTTCTTTTAACATGTGGACACGCTTGAATATGTAGGGGTTGGGTTTCCCAACCCGTTGGGCGAGGAAACCTCGCCCCTACGGAACCAAGCCCCTATCATTGCGGAGGTTTTTGGATTGAGATGAATGCAAATGACACCGATCAGCGTCTCAAGTCACGCGGCGTTATACTTCTCCTCTCGGTTTCGATTATTGCAATTTGCGCGATAGTTTATGAGCTTGGGATTGGGAGTTTATCTTCCTACCTCTTGGGCAACAGCATCTATCAATTTTCGATTACGATTGGGCTGTTTATGACAGCGATGGGGATTGGATCGTATCTGTCGAAATATATCACCCATCAACTCATCACAGCGTTTATCCGGGTTGAATTGGTGATTGGAGGCATCGGGGGGGTTTCTTGTCCCATTCTGTTTGCGGCATACAGCTTCCAGTTCTTCTACGTCCCAATCATGTGGATATTGATTATTCTCATTGGTACTCTGATTGGCTTGGAGCTGCCGCTGCTGACCCGAATCTTCCGCGAATATACGACCCTGCGAATTGCGCTAGCAAATGCCCTCACCTTCGATTATCTGGGCGGATTAATCGGTTCTCTTGCGTTTCCGCTGCTGCTGTTGCCTCTGTTAGGGATTTTTGAGACGTCATTGGTCATGGGACTCGCCAACCTAGCTGTGGTGATTGGTAACTTGATTCTGTTTCGACGCGAAATTCAGCACTTCAAGCAGACTGTTGTGGTGGCTGTGTTGGTAACAATGGGACTGGTTGCGGCTCTGGTGATTAGCGATCCGGTGAGCGGCTATCTTGAGCAGCGTATCTACACCGACCGGATAATCCTATCGAAAGCCTCTAAATATCAACGGATTGTGGTAACGCGCTGGAAGGACGATGTCCGCCTCTACATCAACGGGCATTTGCAATTCAGCGCGATGGACGAGTATCGATATCATGAAGCGTTGATTCATCCGGCGGCTTCGCTGATTCCCTCACGGGCACAGGTGCTTGTCCTTGGTGGCGGTGATGGGCTCGCGGCACGCGAAATTCTGAAATATGAGGATGTAGATGAGATCACAGTGGTTGACCTTGACCCGATGATAACAGAGCTCGCGTCCACAGACAGTACACTGCGCCAACTCAACCAAGACGCACTCCACAATCCAAAGGTGACGGTGATTAATCAGGATGCACAGCAGTTCCTCCAAGCAACCGACCAACGCTACAATTTAATTATTATTGACCTTCCCGATCCCAGCGATGAGTCGCTTGTGTCGCTCTATTCAGATGCATTCTACCGCCTCGTCAAACGTCGTCTCGCCAAAGATGGCCTCGCCGTGACGCAAAGCAGCTCTCCTTTTTTCGCACAAAATGCGTTCTGGTGCATCCATCAGACCATTGAGTCTGCTGGGTTGTATGCGACCGCTTATCATGTGAATGTACCGAGTTTCGGTGAATGGGGGTTCAATCTTTTTGGTCAGTGGCAGATTGATCCACAGAAGGTTACGATAACAGTGCCAACCCGCTTTCTCTCCGACGAATCGCTCGCGCCATTATTTGTCTTTGATAAAGATATTGATGAGGTTGAAACGCAAATCAACACTCTTTTGACACCAATTCTGCTTTTTTATCACCGGGAGGACTGGGAGTCGTGGGGATTGTAAAAATTCACCTCTCAGATTTTTAAGATTCTAACGCAAGTTGCCACATATTCCCGCTAGGACTTTAGGTTGTGGTGATTCGCTCTTGCTACACACATATCGCTCCTCTGGAGCGCAGAGACTAGACTTATCGCCTGCTATAGACATATCGCTCCTCCCCGATAAGATCGGGATTCAAAACTGGAGCGAAGATAGAGCCCCCCAACTTTAATAGAAAACTGATGGAGTTTTAATACCTAGCAACTTGAATGGTTCTATTAAATTATGCGTCCAATTCCTCGTCGTCTTTTTCTTCAATACTGCCTCCTTGGGTTAGGGATGCCGTTTTTACCGAGATGCTCATCCCCCACCCCTAAGCCGTCAACCTTTGACATTCCCGGCGAGATTGTTGGTGAGCCGAGTGGGATTGGGCATCTTGTACGGCAACCGATTGCGGAGACGCTCATTCCTCCGCCAACCGGCAGGCGACATAGCGCAATCATCATCGGCGGCGGAATTTCGGGGGTTAGTGCTGGTTGGAAGTTGGCGCGATCCGGTGTCACCGATTTTGTTATTCTTGATCTGGGAGATCAATTGGGTGGGACATCGATTGCCGGTGACGTCGGAAATGGTATCGCATTCCCTTGGGGAGCACACTATATCAACACGCCACCAATGGAGGCGGATTGTATTCTTGAGGTGCTTGAAGAACTTCAGGTTGTCGTGGACTATACCCCGCTTGGTTGGCCCATCATGAATCCGGATTACATTCTGCGCGAACCGGCGGAACGTCTGTTTATTGAGAACCGTTGGACGGAGCACATCGACCCTTTTTCCACCGGGACTCAGGGGGATCAACAAGTATTTGAGGAATTTCAGACCGATATGCTTCGGTGGATGCTCTATAGAGGTGCGGATCAACGCCGCGCGTTTACACTGCCGTTGGAATATAGCAGCGCGGATCCGGAGGTGCGTACGTTAGATAAGATTACGATGCGGGAATATATGCGACAGAAGGGGTGGGATTCGGAGCGGTTGGATTGGTTTGTCAGCTATGGATGCCGCGATGATTACGCCTGCCCGATTGATGAGGTTTCGGCGTGGGTGGGCATCCATTACTACGCGTGTCGTTACTATGCAGACCAACTACAGGATCGCTTTCCGGTTCATACGGTTACGTGGTCCGAAGGCAACGCCTTTTTGGTGGACGGTATGGCGCGACGTTTTTCGTCAGCGAACGTCCGTCTGAACGCGCTCGTCCTCTCGATTCGGCAGCAGGGGGATGAGGTGCACGTCACCTTCATGGATACCCAGACCCGCCAGTTCACGACGTTGCGTGGACAGACAGCGATCTATGCCGGACAGAAACATATCGCCAACTATATCATACCGAATCTTCCGGACGATCAGAAAACCGCTTTTCAGGAGTGCCAATATACGCCGTGGCTGACAGGCAGCATCCACCTCAAACGCCTGCCACAGACAAAACAGAGCGCGATTGCTTGGGATAATGTTATGTATGAGAGTGATGGATTGGGTTATATCTTCGCGGAGCATCAGACACGGGAGGCGGCGGACAGTGAGGGTCCATCGGTACTTACTTATTACCTTCCCTTTGACCGGGAACCGGATGTCAAGCGGAGAGAGCTGCTCGACAAGGGACACAATTTCTGGGTGAACGAAATCATGAAAGACCTTTGGGAGATGCACCCCGGTATCGAAAAGGATATTACCCGAATCGATCTCTACAAATGGGGTCATGCGATGATAAGACCGACGCCGAATTTTATCTGGCATCCGGATCGGGGGTTACGTGGTCGACCGTTCGGCAGGATTTTCTTTGGAAATGCGGATGTGACGGGGCTGCCGCTTTTTGAGGAGGCGTGTTATTCTGGTATCCGTGCAGCGCAGGGGGCGATGGACGCGCTGCGGATTCCTTATGCGAATTCGATTCGAGGCGGTGTTCAATGAGCGAAGCCTACTTGAAAGAGGACTGATATTATTTATTGGCTGAAGTGGCTGGCGATGAAGACTAAATCGAGGATGTTGACTACGCCATCATTATTTACATCGGGGGTTTTTTTGGCTTTCAGGTAAATTTCGCCGTCAAGGTCGGGCAGCTGGTGGGCTTTTGTTTCAATCAAGAGTCAACAAAACTTAGCTACTTGATTGCCTCAATTCGATCCTGATATACATCAATCAGTTTGTGATCCACTATCAACGATTCAATCCTCGACCAAACACTGGCTAAAAACGCTTGGAAATCGCGCTGCCGCATATTTCCAAAGCGTAAATGAACAACCTTTGGCGGAGAAACATCAATCATAAGACGGTCCGAGAAATCAGCATCCTTGGTAACAATGGCTAAACCGTTCTGCTTCGCATATTGCCAAATTTGTGTATCACTCGGACTTTCACCCAGAACTGAAACATGGATCACAGTGAAAGTAGGCGTGAACCGGAGGCTAGCAGGTAGATTTTCATCAAATAAAAAGCCGTTCATGCAATTTTTTGGATCTGGTAATGATTCGCCATTAATTTGGCAGCAAACTGGATACAGGCATAAACGTCCTCTCGTTTGAGAGAAGGATACGCTTCAAGGACCTCGTCTACGGAATCGCCTGCACCCAAAAACTCCATGATGGTTTGGACGGCGATACGCGTTCCAGCAATAACAGGTCGTCCATTGCAAATGTCAGGATGAACATCTATTCGCTCTGCCACAATAATTCTCCTTGATAAGTTGCATTGACAATTCCCATTTCACCGCAGAGGACTAAATGAATCTCTGGACTTCTGAACCGGTGAGCCTCAATGGGGTCATTTTCACGTTTCACGTTTTATGCGCTTATTATATCAGATTTCAGGTGGAAGATGGAGGAAATTGTTTCACGGGCATCGTTGCAAATCGGTGTTGTTGGCGGAAAGACGGGTGAGGAGGTTACATCATTGGCTGAATTGTTGGACGACAAAGACCAAGTCCAAGATGTTGACCATACCATCGCCGTTGGGGTCTGGGGCGGATTTGCCGAAGCCGTTGGCAACTTGAACCAGATCCAAGATGTTGATGGTACCATCAACATTGACGTCGGCGAAACTTTTGGTCGTGAGATAGATTTCGCCATCAAGGTCGGGGAGCAGGTGGGTTGTGGCGGAACGGAGATCTCCGTTCCCTACAGCGGTGGCAGATTCGGGTAGGGAGATGGTTTGGGCTTTGCCGCTACGGTTATAGACCACCCAGCCGTTTGTGAATTCACGGATAAACAAACCTTCAATATTCTGGTAAAGTTGGGCTTGGGAACCGACGGGACGACCTAAATTCGCGTCCCAGAATGAATGCCAGAGGTGATCATGGTGTGGATAGGGCGGACCCAAATCTCTGAAGCCTGTAGTGTAAAGGACATATCCATCGGAATGCGTCAGGCTCAAGGTGGTAAAGAGACGCATCCAGCGGAGGTTATCCGGTCCATCGGGTGGTTCAATGCTCATCCCCTCGCCCTCCAAAGAGGTAATTTGTGGGGGGCGCAGGTTCTCCTCAGACCAAGAGAGGACACCCTCTAGCTTCTGAAGTTCCTCATCGGTATATCCGTTGGGATGGTTTTTGCCCGTTTCCATAAAAGTACCGTTCACAAATTCTGCGTAACGCGTCGGCTTTGTGTTATTCGCATTCACAATTATCAGGAAATCTTCACGCGTTTGTGACCGGACAGCACGGAAAATGTTGAGTATTGCCTGGATAATCTCTTCATCGGTCGCTGAGTGAAGATGCCTTCCCACGAAGCCTGTTCCATTAAGGAAGAAGCCATCAATAAACACGCCATCATAAAGTCCGCACTGCGCAATCGCAATAATACGCTTTGCAAGCAGATCTTGAACTTCAGGCTTCAAAAAATTGATGAGATGTTCACTGACACTATTTCTGACTATCTGACCTTGAGCATCTCTGAGCCAAAAGTCAGAATCTGGTGGAAAGGCTTCAGGCGTGAAATGATTGTGAAGTCTTACTTCAACCAAAAAGACCATGCTAGGATTTTGGTCAAGCCGTTGTTGTCGGATTTCACGCGCCTGTGCAAGATCCCCCGACAACGAAGTCGCAACGCCATAAGTTGGTTCTGCTGCGGTCTTACGCCAACCCAAGCCAAAAAATGGACTCCAATGCAGATCGTGCAGGGTATGGCGTTGGTCCGATGTCAGGTGTTCTAATCCAACGATGTCATCCCACGCTTGGAAGACAGAGGGAAAACTCCGACTCTCTATCCGCTCTCTGACCGGGGGTAGAAGTGGCGCAATATCACACGGCTCATCGTACTCAAGCTCAATCAGGTTCAATCCATTTAGCGGACTGAAATCAGCGACAAGGTTGCCTCGTATATAGAGTTTCTCTAGGTTGGGGTGGTTGGCAAGCGGAGTCAGGTCGTTTACCTGATTGTGTGTTAATACTAGGGTTTTCAACGCTGTCATGTTGGCAATAGGAGTGATGTCTTTAACTTGGCAATCATAGAGATCTAATGTGTCCAAGTGAATCAAACCTGCCAGCGGTTCAAGGGTCTCTACGCGGTTATGAGCTAAATTTAAGTACGTAAGGTTTGTAAGGTTAGCAAGTGGGGTTACATCCTGTGTCTGATTATTCCACAGACTCAACCCTGTTAAGTGAGTCAGGCTCGCCAACGGGTGGATATCATGAATCTGATTGCCACCTACATTCAAATAACCTAAATTTGTTGCGTGTTCAATACCTGTTAAGTCGATTATACCCCTTTCCCCAGTTTCCAGTCCCGTGAGTCGTAACATCTCTTGTTGGGTGATGGAGGTTCCATTGGGGAGTTTGAGTTCTTCTCGGATGGCACGCTCAAGGTTCGGGTCAGGAATGTTTACGAGTTGGGCGGACACCGACTGGGCAATGAACAGGGTTGCTGCAATCGTGAAGATGAGAAGACGGGAGAACGAGAAAACGGGAAAACGAAAGAAAGGGTATTTCATAGCAGCTCCTTTATTTGCTTTATGAATTCATTGGTTCATTATATCAGATTTCGGGAAGGAAATGGCAAAAACTATCTCACGGACACCGTTACTAATGAACTTCGTCGGTGGTAACGGACAGAAAGGCTGCTTTTTTTATCCGTTTTTTGGCAACTGTGCTATAATTATCTCGTTTTACGCGATTTTGTGTTGATTGACGAAATAGTAGACGTTGTAAGGGGGCAGGAATCCGGCGATGCAAGCATTAGGACGACAAATTTTGATCGAATTTTACGATTGTCAGAATGAAGTGCTTACTGACAGAGATCGAATCCGTCAATATATGCTTGAGGCAGCCCGCCACGCCGGAGCAACGGTGATATCGGACACCTTTCATCACTTCAAACCGGACGGGATCAGCGGTATGGTCGTCATTGCGGAATCTCATATATCAATTCATACTTGGCCCGAACATCGTTATGCTGCGGTCGATGTATTTACCTGCGGCGATTCTGTTGACCCTTGGGGTGTCCCGCACTATCTCCAAGAAAAGCTACACGCTAAAAGTGTCTCAAGCATGGAGATAAAGCGTGGGCTTTTCCCAATCCCGGTACAGTACAAACCCACAGTGAGTGAAACGTGAAAACAATTGGTCCATTAATGAACGAATGGAATCTTGAATTTAATATCCTTACCAACTCGCACCAAAGGTTAATAGAATCTTCTAAACTTATACTCGCAGAGGGGGACTACCGATGAAAGTGGATCTAAATGAACGGGTTGCCATCGTTACGGGTGGTGCGCACGGTATTGGACGCGCCATTGTGCAGGCGTTATCCGACAACGGTGCTCATATCGTCATTGTGGATATTGATGGTGAAGCGGGTGAGAAAGCCGCGAACGAGATCATCGAAGGCGGTGGCGCGTGTATGTCGCTAGCAGGGGACGTATCCGATGCGGAACAGATGGAAGCTGTCGCAGAGCAGATCATGGATCGCCTTGGACGGATTAACATACTGATCAATAACGCGGGCATTAATACCCGCAGCGATCGTGTGCCGATTCACCAATACTCGCTTGAAGATTGGAATCGGATTGTGCAGGTCGACTTGACGGGCGTTTTTGTAACTAGCCGTGCGATTATTCCGGAAATCCTGAAGAATCCCGATGGTGGACGCATCGTGAACACAAGTTCTATTGCAGGTTTGGTGCCTCTACGGTTGCAGAGTGCCTATATTGCTGCCAAAGCGGGCGTTGCCAATCTGACAAAATCGATGGCGATAGAACTCGGTTCAGAGGGAATTCTCGTCAATGCGGTTGCGCCGGGATCTACTCTGACTCGCGGGACTGAGGCGTTATTCTATGGTCCCGATGGTGCTTACACCGAAAACGCTGCCAGCTTGTTAGCGCACATCCCACTAGGTCGACCGGGTAAGGTAGAGGAGATAGCGCACACTGTGTTATTCTTGGTATCGCCGGAAGCGAGTTATATTAATGGGGTCGTCTTGCCGGTGGATGGTGGCTGGACTGCTGGTTATGTGCGCGATTGGTAATGTTGGTTCATTAGTTCATTAAACTGACGAACTTTATACATTGCGCTCCGCTGAAGCGAAAGGCAGAGAACTTGACGGGTGGGGAGACCCCACCCCTACAGGAAAATTGATGGGTTTTCAATATCTATAACTTGAGTTTTTTGAGAAATAGACTTGTTGCGATTCGGAGATCGCTCCTACAGTATATCTCCGAACAGACTTTTAAGGTATTGTCAAATCCCGATCGCTGTAGCGGGAGCGTGGGGCATTTCTACAGAGGAGCGAGAATATGAACATCACCATCGGCAGCGCACCGGACTCATGGGGCGTCTGGTTTCCGAGCGATCCACAACAGACGCCGTGGTATCGGTTCCTAGATGAGATTGTCGAAGCCGGCTACGAATGGACGGAGTTGGGACCGTATGGCTATCTTCCCACCGATTTACCCACCCTCCGCAGAGAACTCAGCAGCCGTGGTTTGAAGGTGACGGGGACATTTGCAATGGCAAATGTTGAAGAGCCATCGTTATGGGGTGAGCTAGAGAGGCAGGTGTTGGGTGCAGGCGAGCGACTTGCAGCCCTTGATGCGAAATACTTAGTGCTTATTGATGACACCTACACGGATCTCTTTACTGGTGAGGGAATCGCACCCAAGCGACTCGATGAAAACAGGTGGGGACGATTCATCGAAACAACACACAGGGTGGCGGATATAGCTCGAGACAGGTTTGGTCTTCAGTTGGTTTTTCATCCCCATGCGGAGACGCACGTTGAGTACGAGGACCAGATTGAGACATTTCTAGAGCAGACTGACCCAGACCGTGTATCCATCTGCTTTGATACCGGTCACCATGCGTATCGCGGTGGCGATCCGATCAATTTTATGCTCCGACACCATGATCGCATCCCCTACCTGCACCTCAAGAGCATTGACCCAGAGATACAGAAACGGGTAGAATCTGAAGGGATTCCATTCGCTGAAGCCGTGAAAATGGATATGTTTGTTGAACCGTCCAAAGGTGCGGTGGATTTTCTTGCGTTTCGAGATATGCTGCAGGAGATTGATTATAACGGCTACGCGATTGTTGAGCAGGACATGTATCCGGCACCTTTCGATAAACCGTTGCCGATCGCTAAACGCACCCGCGCATATCTGCGTGAGATTGGTATCGGCTGAAGGAAGTGTTTTTCAAGCCTGATAAAGGTGCGAAAACAGAAAAGTGCGGGGGATTTCTGGCAACAACATTTACGGATTACGTTTCACGTTTTAGCAGGAGGTTATATGGATATGTATCGCGTGGGAATTATGGGTTGTGGGCGTATTGCCAGCACGATGGAGGATGAGTCTGATGTGCACCCTATTTCGATTGCGGGTGCGTTCGAGGCACTGCCCAACACCGAAATTGTCGCAGGCTGTAACCGGGGCGCAGAGAAATTGCACGCCTTTGGCGAGCGATGGGGTGTGGACGCGCTTTATCACGATTATCGTGAGATGCTAGCCAAGGAAGACTTGGACATCGTCTGTGTCGCCACGCACCCACCGTTACACCCGGAGATGGTGATTGCTTCCGTCGAAGCGGGTGTGAAGGGAATTTTTTGTGAAAAACCGATGGCGTTGAGTATAGGCGAGTGTAACGCGATGATCGATGCCTGTGAGCAAGGCGGGGTGAAGATGCTGATCAACTGTTCTCGGCGATGGTCGGGGGAGTATCAAGCCGCCAAGGATTTGATAGACTCTGGTGAGTTGGGAGCTCTACTCCACGTCGTCGCCCATTGCGAGGGGTGCAAGCCATCCCCGGATTGGGTTGCTGATACTGAGGGACCGTTGCTGCATGATGCTGTACACACCTTCGATACCCTCCGCATCTTTGCAGGCGATGTTGAATCGGTATTAGGGACAGCGCGGCGGCGTACCCGTCATGAGTTCCGCGTGGAGGACACTAGCTATTCCCTGTTGCAATTCCAGAACGGTGTGGACGGGGTTGTTATTAGCGATGAGCTGACCGAATATGAGCGGTGGGATGTGGAGCTACAGTGCGAAAAGGGGTTGGTGCGGTTAGGCTTTGGTGCGGGTATGTGGAAGGCGGAACCGATAGAATTTGAGAAGGGATCTTGGTGGGCACTTGAGCCTCGTCCGCTCCCTGATTCGACTTGGGAAGACACCGCAACCCTGCGTGCCGCTCAGGATCTGATTGACTGCATTGAGAATGACTCTCAGCCACGCTGTACTGGACACGATGGGCGTGCTGCTATTGAGGTGATTATGGCGATTTATGAATCGGAACGGCGCAATAACGCATGGGTTGATTTGCCGCTCGGCGTGAATGATTCATTGGTTGACATCTTGCGGCGAGAGGGGAAATTGTAAGAACGTGAAACGTGATGCGTGAAACGTGAAAACAGTTTGTTCATTGATTCATTAGTTTTAGGACTTACGCAGTTGACTGCTCAAAGCCTCGTAGTTCGGTGATTTATCACCGCATAACACGACTCATAACGCCCGATGAATCGGGCAACTACAGCAAATCGGTAGGTTTGTAGTAGGTCTCGGACTCTCGAAACGGAGACGATTTATCGCCCGTACCCCCTCTAACTCCCCCGCAAGCAGGGGAGAAAGCGATGAATTGCGCTACTACAAATTGCTTCCCGGTAAAATCGGGGCTGAAGTGCGTAATTCCTAAGTTTATTGGTTCATTGATGACCTCCCTATGGAACTCATACAAAAAAGCACAAAACGCTGAGAGAAGCCGAGTTTTTGAGAAGTAGGAGCGGGGAGACCCTGCCCCTACGGTTTCAGTTGCATGATTTATTAACATGAGCCTGATGGTCATTGCATAATCATTTTACATAATATACGACTTACGCACTTCTATTGCAAAAATCATGTTCTATTTCCTACTGCGTATGCGTAGGGCTTTGGCGCATGACAATTGCACTTTACTCGTGGCACAGGTTAGTTATCCCCCGCAGGCGATGCGGGGCAAGATGCCCCGCCTACGGGGGCAGGGCAATCGCATATAGTGTATCGAACTGACGCACTTCCATTGTATGTAATTCCCTCAATACCTGATATCAATTGCGTAAGTCCTAATAATAAAGACAATCGGAGGATTTAAGATGCATCCACTCGTAGATCTTGAAGTGCCAGAAGGGGCTGTCGCCGCTCATTGGTTTGAGCAGAGCACCTTCGCGGTGAAGGATTCGCACGGAACAGTTGTGCAGATTGACCCGTACTTTCCACATGACCGTCCCGCTGACAGATTTATCCACACCGAGCCGCCGTTGGATGAGTCGCAGCTTCCGACGGATTATGTGCTGTTGACACACAACCACGCCGATCATACTTGGCCCGAATCGATTAATCGGATCCACAAAACTTCACCGGAGGTGAGGTGCGTTGGGCCGGAAGAGAGTATCACGCAGGTGCTGTCAGATACAGCTGTTGGCGCAGATCACACAACTACAATCCGCGCTGGTGACTCATCATCACTCGGCTCGCTCACGGTTAATGCCGTCTATGCGAAGCCGCCTAACGGACATCCTGCTGCGGATATTGCCCCGCCCGATGTTACCCATCTCGGTTACGTTCTCAAGACAGATGGTGTGACGCTCTACTTTTCCGGTGATCCCATTAATACTTTTGCTGACCATGATGAGTTGGTGAACGCTGTCGCTGCACACAATCCGGACATCGGGTTTTTGACGAATCATCCAACAGAAGGGGAATTTCCGTTCTATGAAGGCTGTGTAAAGATGGCGCAACGGATTGGACTCAAGCATGCTGTTCCCGCACACCGATCCTGCTTTGTCACACGGGATTATGACCCGAATGAGTGGGCGGCGCAATTTCCCGATGGTGCTCCTCAACCGTTGATTATCCCTCGAAATTCGCATGTTATTTATCCGAGTTAAAGTAATGGTGTAGTTGCTGTTCAGTATTGAATTTTGTGATGTTTCATGTTATTTTAACTTAAGTTGCAACCTATTGAGCACGTCCACGCTTCATGAAATGTCAAAACACAGGATCTGTTCTGCACATGTCGCCCCGCTGGGCCTTTGGAAGATAGGATGCCTTGATGCTATACACATATTGCCCCTCTGGGGCTATGTTGGTTCATTGGTTCATTAGTTGATTGAACTGATAAACCCTTGTCTGAATCAGGATACTCAGGGTTGAAGGATTTACAGGATAAAAACCGTGAAGTTACCCATGACACCGATAGGGCGCATGGGGGTTGCTGTGTATATATCGCCCCGCCCCGATAAGATCGGGGTTCAAAGCAACTGGAGCGCGGGGATTCGACGTATTGACCCTCTATAGACATATCGCTCCTCTGGAGCGGAATCAGCCGATGATGTTGGGTTTCACGGTTCCCGCTCAACCCAACCTACATCACTGCTAGTTGGTAAAGAGGAATGAAAATGGGTTGGAAAGAAGAACTTGCCTCCTTCACCCAAAACCGAAACAACCCTTCCAAACTACGCTTTGACGAGCCGCTAAGTAAGCACAACTATTTTGGAATAGGTGGCAACGCTGCAGCGTATTTTGAAGTGAGCACAACCGATGAATTGGCATACATGGCGCAACTGAAAAAGCGTTGGAACGTACCGGTTGCCATCATTGGCAGAGGGTCGAATCTGCTGGTCAGCGACGCCGGCTATCGCGGAATCGTCGTCCGACCAATTGGAGAATTTAATCGACTTAAATTCGATCAAAACCGTGTTGACGTAGGTGCAGGTGTTTCCTTGCCACGGCTGTCGAAAACGGCGGCAAGTTACGGATTGAGCGGCGTCGAGTTTGCGCTTGGGATTCCGGGATCTGTCGGTGGCGGGCTGATTATGAATGCAGGTGCTTGGGGCAGCAGCTTCGGTGACTTGGTCGAGCGTGTGCAGGTGATGACGGACGAGGGCAGGTTAATCGATCTCAGCCGTGATGAGGCGCATTTTAGCTATCGTCATAGCGGACTGAAAACCTACTTCTGCGTTACTGGGGTAATGCTCACTCTGACTCCCGGCGATGCGGAGGAGGTTGCTAACCTTATGCAAGATCTCTACAACCAGAAAATCACGAGCCAACCCTTTGCGGAGGAGAACGCGGGATGTATGTTCAAGAATCCACCCGGCCATTCTGCCGGAAAGCTAATCGATGAATGCGGTTTGAAAGGTTATCGGGTTGGTGGGGCGGAGGTATCCAAAATCCATGGGAACTTTATCCTCAACCTTGACGACGCAACCGCTCAAGATGTGCTATCGCTTGTCTACCACATCCAAGCCCATGTCAAGCAGGAGAGGGATGTCGATCTGGAGATGGAGGTTCAACTGCTCGGGTTTTGAAAGTGAAAACGGTTCGATACCTTACCGAATTTAATGTGAGAAGGGAGTTACAAAATGCTGGAATCCATAAGTGAAGACTCGATCAAAGCTGCCCAAGTGATTCTATATCCAGAAGAACTTTATCATTTCGATTCAGTTGCGGAAGGGATCTGGGGCGGTTTTGAAGCCGTAACCGATGCGGATGTACAGTTTTTTCATGAGCACGGATACCTCGTCATCCAAGATGCGTTCAGTCCAGAAGAGGTGAGCGAAACATTGGATGGGATGCTCCACCTGATGGACGGGAAAAATCCAGATTACCGGGGTATCCAATATGAACCGAAGCTAGTTAAGCATAGATCGGAGTTGTCCACAAAAGAGAGACGCGATATCATCCGCAAGATTGCCAGCTTTGTGAAATTTGAACCGCGTCTGAAAGCGATATCCGAACATGAAGGACTGATCGCTGTCGTTCAACGCCTGATTGAGGCAACCCCTAAGCTGTTCCAAGATATGGGATTGATTAAACCGCCGCACGTCGGTTCAGAGAAGCCGTGGCATCAGGACTGCGCTTATTTTAATTTGCCGTTAGATACACCGGTCGTCGCTGCTTGGATTGCACTGGATGAAGCCACTCCCGAAAATGGGTGTATGCACATTGTCCCCGGTTCTCATAGAGAGGGTCCGGTGGTGCATTTCAACCGACGTGATTGGCAGATCTGCGACACACATGTTCCCGTAAACCGAGAGGTGATGGTGCCGCTCAAGGCGGGAGGTTGTCTGCTTTGGCATGGCTTGTTACATCACGGCACACCGGCGAATCGATCAAATTTGCGCCGTCGGGCGTTGCAATTCCATTATTCTCCTGAAAACACCGGAAAAATTGAGACCCAAGAACGGATGGATGTGTTCGGGAGTGAAGGCAAAGACGTTGAGTGTTAGATACAGAGGCGTATGATGGTCTGAACCAACCAGACGCGGGTGGCTTATGCGTTATATCGGCAGTAAATCGAACCTACTATCCCATATTGAAGGGATAGTTGACAATTTGGGGATTAAGGAGGGGATATTTTGTGACCTATTCGCAGGAACGGCGTGCGTTGCAGCACACTTCAAACGCGAAGGATTTCAGATTATCTCTAACGATCTTCTAGAGCTCTCCTACGCTTTTCAGCAAGCATTGATTGCTAACAATGAGGAACCCGAATTTGCCAGTATTGTCGAAACACTCGGTGATGTACAAGGTGATAGCCTGTTTGCTAATCTTTCACCATACCATAAGGTGGTTGCTTGGTTGAATTGTCTCCCCGGCAAGAGAGGGTTTATTTTTCACAACTACTGCCCATCAGGAAATAACGAATACGGTCGGCAATACCTGTCGGATAGCAATGGACAAAAGATCGACGCGATCCGCCAACAGATTCAACAGTGGCGCGATGCGGATGAGATCACGGAGAACGAGTTTTATCTGCTGCTCCTGCCACTATTGGAGGCAACATCGAAGGTAGCCAACATTTCTGGCACCTATGGCGCGTATCTCAAGCACTGGGACCCTCGGACTCACAAAGAGTTGCCCATAATTCCTGCTGAGATTATTCGGTCGGATGTACCGCATCAAGTGTTTCGGGGCGATGCAAACCAATTGATTGAAGATATGCGGTGCGATGTCCTCTATCTTGATCCGCCGTACAACACCCGTCAGTATATCACCAACTATCACCTGTTGGAGACAATTGCGCGGTATGATGCCCCTGCACTTCATGGGAAAACTGGGCTGCGTAACTATGAAGACGGGGAAAAATCGGCGTACTGCTCCAAATCAGATTGTCATCGTGCGTTCCAGGACCTAATTGAAAAAGCAGACGCACGACATATCCTGGTGAGTTACAACAACGAAGGTATTTTGTCGCGTGATGAGGTGATGTCTATCCTTTCGCTTCGGGGTGAACCTCGCTGCGATTCCCCCATTAACTACAGGCGGTTCAAAAGCCATTCTCATGGGGATCAATCCGTTTTAGGCAAGCGTGTGCAAGAGTTGCTGTTTCACCTCGAAGTGAGGACATCCCCAAAACGATCTCGATCAAAAAGTGAAGAAAAAGAGCCGAAACGACGCTACGACCCGCGAAACCGGCTTAATGATCTCTCTGGGAGTGAGTGGACATATTTCCTCAACTCGGTGGAATTGGAAGGGGACGAACACAATGTAGGAAGACTCAACGATCTGTCTGAGGAGGAGTGGGCAGTTGCATCGGCACCCGTTTGGGATACACACTATCCGACCAATGGTCCCCAATCCGACGCCCATCACATTCGGAAGCAGCACCCTTCGCCAAAACCACCGGCATTGATGAAACGCCTGATTGAGTTTTTTACGAAGAAAGGGGAACGCGTATTAGATCCGTTTGTTGGGGTTGGTGGAACGTTGTTGGCGTGTTCAATGACAGGTAGGCATGGAGTTGGAATCGATCTCTCGCAGGAATATCTTGGGGTTTACCACCAAGCCTCTACTGAACTTGGCTTGGAACCGCAGCCTTTTCTTTGTGGAGATGCGAGGAATTTGGGGAATCTCTTAGGGGATGTTGAGCCGTTCGATCTGGTCTTGACGGATCCACCCTACGGCGACATGCTCTCTCGGAAGCGCAGTGGTGAACGAAAAAAGAGAACAGGAGATGATAGTCCAACGCCCTTTACAGAGAGTCCTGACGATCTGGGGAATATGCCGCCTTCTCAGTTCTACGAATCACTCAAGACGGTGATTGTTCAAGCGATGCAGTACCTTAAACCGAAAGGGTACGTTGTTATTTTCTGTAAAGATCTTCAACCAACAGAAAAGTACCACAACATGATCCACGCCGATGTTGTCAAGACTCTCGCCGATGTCGAAAATTTACGGTTTCGAGGCTACAAAATCTGGTATGATAAATCGTTGAAGCTTTACCCATTCGGTTATCCGTATGCCTACGTTTCCAATCAACTCCATCAATTCAGCTTGATTTTCCGAAAGGAGGATTGATATACTCCCACATGCTAAAGCATGGGGATTCTTATCTCTGCGCATAGCGGGCGGGCGATCACAGGTTGGAAACCCCGATGAATCGAGGGCAGGTTGAGCGTAGCGAAATCCCGATCCATCGGGGCTCTGTAGCTACGAGTTGATTTCCATTGTCATGTGCCAAAGTCTTATACACTATTTACATGCGATTGCCCTGATTTCCTGCTAAGATTGGCTTGACACATTGAGTGTGGATGTTGTTTAATATTTCTAGTGTCAACACAATCTAAAATAACGCAAGTTCTGATATATACATGTCGCCCCTCTGGGGCTTGGGAGAATTGGTTTACCAATGTTCTATACACATATCGCCTCGCCCCGATAAGATCGGGATTCAAAGCGACTGGGGCTTTAGGTGTGTAGGGATTCGGCATTGCTATACACATTCCACCTCGCCCCGATAAATCGGGGTTCAAAACTGGAGCTATGTCGGTTCATTAGTTCTAGGACTTACGCAGTTGAACGCTCAGAGTCTCCGTTCCGACCCCCTCTAACTCCCCCGCAAGCGGGGGAGAATCAGTTGTAGTTCGGCGATTCATCTCAATGCCCGATGAATCGGGCAACTACAAACTGAAGTGCGTAACTCCTAAGTTCATTTGTTCGTTAGCGTAATTGCAGTAGGTACGCTGCACTGTGCCGTAGTTTGCACAAGGGTTACAGTATACGGAGTATGCCTACTACTAACAATTGGGATTAAAATGATTAAAACCGTTGCAAGGTATGGAACGGTGTCAGTTAATTGAATCAATTTTCTACCACAGGAGGTTTTTCATGCTAACGCAAGAACAGATCAAAACGTATAACGAAGAAGGTTACGTCAAGGTTGAAGGGCTTTTCACGCCCGAAGAGGTTGAAGAACTTGGATCCGAAATGGTTCAGATCATTAGCGAATGGGGGGAGGAGACGATTGGCTGGCGGGGACCATGGCGCGAAAAATACCTCCCCGAAGATGAACAACAAATGACCAAGGCTGTGCTCATGCACAATCCTCACTTTTATTCAGCGACTTGGGGACGTGTGATGTTCCACGAAAAGCTAGTGGGGGCAGTTCAAGATCTCATCGGTCCCAGCGTCCAGTGGCATCACACCGTTTTACACGCAAAGCCCCCGGAACGAGGAACACCCTTCCCGATGCATCAGGACTATCCCTTCTATCCTCATGATGGCCTAGATTTTGTCGATTGTCTGGTTCACCTTGATGATACCCCGCTTGAAAGCGGCAGCCTCTGCGTCGTGCCGGGAAGCCATAAGGACGGCGGTCTTGAACACATCATGGGACCGGACACCGCACCGCATCTACCAACGGATGTGTATCATCCGGACAAAGTGGAGTCTATTCCAATACCTGCTAAGGCGGGGGATGTAATATTCTTTAGCTACTGTACTATCCACTGGTCCAATGTCAACAGAACGGACAAGTGGCGTCGATCTGTCCGCTTCGGCTACCACGATTCGGCGATGCGGCCCGTTGGTCGCTATGAGGATAACCCGTACCGGATTGACCCGAACAATGTACTGGAGGGTAACACGAATACCATCGTATCCGGTTATAAAACAAACTCGGAAGCGAACTAATCGTTAAGAAAGCGGGAGACAGAACTACCTTATCCTACTGATCCCCGAATCCCAACCGAGTATTGGAGGAGATATTCTTCTATGGCATTAACAGACAACACCTATGCGAAACCGTTCATTGTCGATAAGAACTTGGGAGCGAATCTAGATCCAGATCAGACCGATTTAACCCGCACCAATGCGGACGGCAAACCGGTGATTGAACTCACTCAGGAACAGAAGTATGTCTTCGATAGTAAAGGGTGGGTATTGATACCGGGTGTGTTGACAGAAAACGAAGTTAAAGAGATCCGGGAATTTGGTTACCAACTGCGTAATGACCCGGATTCTATCCCTGAACATGAGCGATCTCCTCTCGGGGGTCCCATGCAAAAACTCGCTGATCATCCGCTTGTTGTGGGGTTCATGAATGAATTTGTGGCGTATCCGGCGTTGGCGAGCCAAGATTGCTACGGATTCCGTATGGAATCTTGCAGCCTCACGTACCGGACAATCGGTGATAAGCCATTCGGACCACACAACGGTAATGGACTGTGGCGTTTTCCGGGTGATTCACATTTCTACCACTGCGTCCCCGGTAGAGCGCACAGCGGTCTAACCCGCGTGGTTTGGGAGTTGAATCCGGTGAAGAAAGGACAGGGTGGCACACTGTTCGTCACTGCGAGCCATAAAGCAGTATACACCGCACCTCCAAGCATTCAGGACCCCGATTCACCTCTCTGGGACACCTATTCCTGTCCTGCCGGCTCTTTGATGTTTTTCACCGAAGCTATTACTCATAGCAGCTCGGCGTGGACAAATACAGAAAATGACCGGCTCGCTATCTTTAGCTGTTACAACACAGTTGACACCAAATGGCACGATTGGGATCCGCACCCGACACTCCTAGAATCAATGCCACCAAAGCGTCGCACCCTCTTCCGGCCCGTTCATGCGGCGAACAACCTCATCAATCCAGAGGAGGGATAGAAGGCAGCTTAACTTACTTGCCAAAAAACGACGCATTGCAGCCTAAAAAAGCCCTGGTATCAGCACAGATTGTCGGCTAATACCGGGGCTTTTTGTTTGAATGAATTGTGTGATTTATCCAATCTTGAAGTCAACCCCCTATTTTCCCCTTCCGTTGTATCATTCTGATGCTTAGTAGGATCTTCAGGGGATTGTCAAAGATCATCTACTATATCTCCTAGGGCAATCGCATGTAAATATTGTGTAGGGCTTACACCCTTGAATTGCAAAAATCGGCTCTTATTTCCTATCGTAGCCACAGGTTTGCTAACCTGTGATCGTCCGCAGATTAGGAAATCTACGCTACGAGAGGGATTCCCCAAGTTTCTAATTGGTCAACCGTCTAATTCCTAAACAGATCCGATTGCCCTCCTATATCTCCTCTAAATACTTGTATTTCTTATAGAAATGCGCTATAATTGTCTCAATCAGATTAGGCTGTATGAGTGGCACCCAGAAACCGTACAGAATAGAAACGAGTCCCGATTCTGCGCCACGGTGCTCCATTGGGACCTACAGCATCATGGATCCATTGTTCCATAAGCGTTGAAACAACGTAGCGACTTTGGTGTGTAGGAATATATCAAAGTTGTCCATCCGGAAATCCTATCACCGTTTTTAGAGGAGAATATTATGGCTAAAGACTTTGCTTTTACAGGTGGACGCCCTGATCCGTATACGTTTCCAACGGAGGGCTTGATTAAAGCTAGTGAAAAAGCACTGCGTAAGTTAGGCGGAGATCTTGTGAACTATCCCGGTGAACAGGGATATGAAGGCTTGCGTGAGCTGGCGTCAATGCGTTTTGAACGACGGGAAGGTGTACCGTTAAACATTGATGACATTTCAATCACGTCCGGCTCCATGCAGGCCCTTGAGCTTGTCTTGGGCACCTTCATCAAGCCCGGAGATACGGTTTTAACTGAAGAGTATACCTACAGCGGTACGCTCGGCATCATGCGACACCTCAAAGCGAATATCGTGGGTGTGCCGATGGACTACATCGACGGCATGGACATGGACGCCCTTGAGGAAAAGCTGAAAGAACTCAAGGCTCAGAATATTAAGCCAAGTTTCATCTACACCACTTCCAATCACCAAAATCCCACGTCGGCAATTCTTTCGCTAGAACGCCGCAAACGGATGTTGGAATTGGCGGAAGAATATGACACCTTAATTGTTGAGGACGATTGTTATGGCGACATTGACTTTGTGCCAAACCCGACACCTGATGCGCTTTACAAACTTGATTCGTCCAACTGTGTCATCTTAATTGCGACCTTCTCGAAGATTCTCGGTTGCGGTCTCCGTCAGGGATATTTCGTTGCCAAATCGCCATATAAAGAAATGATTCATGCAAATCGGTGGGATGGTGGCTGTAGTGCACTGGCGAGCGCAATTGTGGCAGAGTTCTTCAAAGAAAATCTTGATGAACATCTTGCTAGGACAAACGCTGCAGTAGGCGCGAAATGTCGTGCCGTGGTTGGCACACTCCGGGAAGATGTCAGCGACATTTGCACGTGGACTGAGCCGCGCGGTGGGCTTTTCCTCTGGATCGATTTGCCGGAAACGACGGATATGGACAAGATCGCAGAAATTGCTGGTCAACACAACGTAGGTTACAGCACCGGTAGCGCATTCCATTATCGAGGTGATCCTGTCAAGAGCATCCGCTTGGCTTATGCTTACACCCATCTTGATTACATAGCCGAAGGCATCGGCTACCTCTGTGATGCAATTCGCGCGGCGCAAGTCGGGTCGGCTGACATAGCTGCCGATTAACTCTCCTGATTTTCAGGATTCTCCTGAAAATCCTTGAATCTCGGTTGAAAACCAGCAAACGCTGCATCCGTTGGCTGGCACTTCTCTTGGAAGACAGGAGAATGAGCAACATTGATGAACTGGTTACACAGTTACAAGATCCGAACCCAGATATCCGTAGTGGTACGGGTGAGGCATTAGCAAAGACCGGCGATTCGCGAGCCGTTGCGCCACTGATAACAGCATTACAAGACGAGTCCGAATCGGTTCGAGGATGTGCGCTTCAGGGGCTAAAAGATATTGGTCCGCCCGCAGTTCCGCTTTTGATAGCTGCACTGAAAAATCCAGCCCCACAGGTTCGCAGGAAAACCTCCTGCGTGATTGATAATATTGGCTATCAATTGAAGGAAGTAGGGGACTTTCGAGCGGTTGAACCCCTGATAGATGCCCTCAAGGATCCGACGAGTGTAGTTCGCAGTCATTCTGTCACAGCATTAGGGAAAATTGGTGGACCACAAGCCCTCCCGGCGGTTATATCAGCACTGAAAACTGAAGCGGTGAGAAGCGTATTGGACATTGGGGTGTGCTATCGCACCATTGACGCATTGCATAGACTCGACGAAACAACAGCCGAATTCCTAATTCCTGCGTTGAAACATCCAGATAAAGCTATCCGCAGAAAAGCGGCCACACTACTCGGTAAAACTGGATAAGCAGGAGCAGCTGATTTGCTCATCGGTGCCCTCAAGGACAAACACCCGCGTATTCGTAGCAGGGCAGCACATGCGTTAGGGCGGATCGGCAACCCAGCTGCCGTTGAACCTTTAACCATTGCACTCAAGGATACAGCACTCAGCGTCCGCATCAATGCGCTTCATGCGTTGGGTAAATTTGGCAGGTCCGCAGCAGCAGCATTAACATCAGCACTAGCAGATCCGGCAGCATCTGTCCGCAGACACGCTATCGCTGCGTTGGAAGAAACAGGTAGTAAGCAGGCTATCCCCCACCTAGAAAAGATGGCAAGGGATGAACCTGACGATTCTGTTCGGCAGGCTGCCAAACGCGTATTGAGGAAGCGAAGGAATTGACGTTATCGCACAATAAATAGGACTTACGCGGTTGAACGTTCAAACCCTCGTAGTTCGGTGACTCATTACCGGACAATACGACTCACGACGCCCGATAAATCGGGCAACTACAATTAGACCACAGTAGTAGAGTAGGTAGGCTCCGCTGTACCGTAATTTGCACAATGGTTACGGCATACAGCGTATGCCTACTACCTTAAAGACGCGCAATGAATTGCGCTACTACAAACTCGAGTGCATAAGTCCTAATAAATTAAGGCAACTTGATTTGTCAATTTTTCCCCATTAATTGGAGAGGGAGAACAATCAATGAAAAACTTTAACCCATTTAACCAGCATTTCCTTCCTATATCAATGTTACTCCTAATTTCATTCCTCTCCGTAGGTTGCGCTGCCTTGGAAGAGGCGCAGCGGCGAAAACAGGAGCGAACCAGACAACAGCAACAAGAACGGTATGTGACATTTGAACGTCCAACCACTGAAATCGAAATGGGATCAGATGGTTTGACGCTTAAAAGCGAGCATTACACCTTTACTTTTGCCGCGGATCTGTTAACACACCCAGACTATGATGAACCCGACGAGCGTCAGAATATAGGCAAAGGTGCGCTGCTGTTTATGGAGAGTCTTTACAATTACGTCCACGACATCTTCGGTTTTGAACCGGAGCACCAACTGATGGTGAACCTCCGTCAGACCCATCACGGCTCTACACACCTTGCAACAACATCAACTCGTACCCAAACAATCTATCAAAACGGTGAGTGGCTAAAAGTTGTTGAAGGGATCGAAATGGACTTCCCGGTTGGGATGTTTAACCAGCGGGATGTCCGGGCGCATGAATTGACCCATGCGTTCACAAATATCTACCTGCTTCCAACATGGTTCGCAGAAGGCATTGCGGTTTTGGTTCAGGTTGAATATGCACGAGGAAAGAGTCACCGCCGGCTTGATCTGCATGAAGAGTTGAAAACCGATCTTGACGGTCGCAATGCCCTTCAATATTGGAAGGGGCATCTCAGCGCAGATCAATTGACTCAATGGCGGTATAGCTATTCCTACTCAATTGTGGCAGAATTGAAAAAGCGGTTTGGTGAGGATTTTTATCCGACAGTTTTCCGGTTAATGGAAGCAGATCAACTTCATCAAAGGTTACCCGGTGAAATGGCTACCAGCTTTCTGGTTTATTATCTGAGCCAAGCTGCCGGTGAGGATCTTGTCCCGTTTTTTAAAGAACTTCAATTCCATGTCCGCCATATAACCAAATCGGAAATTACGGCAGCTATCATGCGGGCAAACCAAGAACAACTTGGGAGGTAAAATTAGATGCGACTCCAATCCACCTTTACCTATCTCTTTCTGGCGTTCAGCCTTGTTTCATTTTACGGTTGTACTACAATTCCGGGTTTCATCGCTGACCAAACGTGGAGTGAGAATTACGCCCTTATGGAGGGTGTACAAGCCAATGATCCGGCGATCGTTGATGGCGATCTCAAAACGATTGGTCAATCCCAGTATGCCGAGGCATCGTCAGATGTCGTTCAGAGTAGTCACGCCTCCTCCGAGTCAGTGATACTTCTGCCTGCTTCTCGATCCATCCATCGCATTGTGATGCATTCCGCCAATGTGGAAGCATTTGATATATGGGTGGCTGACAACCAAGGGAGATGGGAACGAATCAAGGAAATTAAAAGCGTTGAACAGGAGATCATTGATGTCCGCCTGAATCGCGCTGTGCGCACCGCAGGTGTTAAAATTCGGATTCGTCGGACTTCAGATGATGCAGAACTTCGGCAGAAGAACATCCAGCGGGTCCGTGGTTGGCGAATTTATACTGGACATGTAAAGGCACCTGCGAAAATTTCGGAAATTGAATTGTATGGCTTCGCCTCCAAGCAGGACACGGAGGATGTACAAAATGTGATTTCTCAGGAGGAAGCAGACGAGAAGGAAGCAGACGAGAAGGAACTTGATGAATTGTTGGAATTTTAGGTGGGATCGATAGATATACCTAGGGGCATTTAGTGAGGTGTTGGGATTCGGAGATCCCTCCTACGGAAGAATTAAATTCCCCTAAGATATGCCTCCATTTCTTGAGCTGTTAATGATCGGAATCAGCGAATAGTTTTTTTATTTTTTCCTCAATCAGTACCTCGTCACCGGGACCAAAGCCCACGCTACGGTGCTGAATAATTCCTTTCCTGTCGATATAGTATGTGCACGGGATACCGCTGACATCATATCCCTGAGCTTGGGTGCCTCCATCTAAAAGCACGGTGTATGAGATCTGGGGTTCTGCAAAGCGCTTCACTTTCATATAATCAGTCTCGGTGCTCATACCGATGACCACCAACCCCTGATCCTTATACTTTGTGTAAAGTGCCTCCAGATGTGGGATCTCTGCGCGACAGGGCATACACCACGTCGCCCAGAAGTTGAGTACCACCGGTTGTCCTCTGAAACCCGACAGACTGACCTGATTTCCCTTTAGGTCTCGTAGTGTGAAGTCCGGTGCAGGCTTCTCAATGAGTGCACTCCCATACCTGCGATTTTCTCGATCCGGCGATACACAACCAGTTGCAATCATTAGTGAAAGCAGGATAGACACGGCGAGAAAAGATCTTCGGATCTGGTTTATCGGCTTCATCAGTTGCTCTCCCCATCGGTTCAGTTCATATGTAGGTTATGAAAATTAGCCTCACAAACTCAGTCTATTATACCAATAGACCGTAGCGATCTCAAGCCAAATCTATTCGGGAAAAGCCTCCATCCATGCGTATTCTTCACACATCAGACTGGCACATCGGGCATCGACTCTATGAACGACCTCGAATTAAAGAGCATTGTCAATTCCTCGATTGGCTCCTAGCGAAAATCAAAGAACAAGAAGTTGATGTGCTGCTCGTTTCGGGTGATATTTTCGATACCGCGCTACCCTCCTCTGAAGCAACAGACCTCTACTACCAATTTCTTTTTCGACTATACAATGAGACGCACGCTCACGCTGTCATTACTGCCGGTAACCATGACTCTCCGACGCGTTTGGCTGCGCCCCGTGAGTTTCTCAGAATGGGACGGATTCACGTTGTCGGGGAAATTGATTCAGCACCAGACATCATCATGCTTCAAAATGGTAAATCTACGGTTGCCATTGCAGCGGTGCCCTACCTGTCTGAAAACGAAATCCTACCCCACATCTCGCTCGAGACAAATGTCGAAAAAACAGAAAGATATCGAGAAGCAATTAAGCAGCTCTACCAACGGTACGTCGATCAGATGCCGAGGGAAATACCGAAGATCTTAATGGGCCATTTTGTTGTTCACGGTGGTGAGGAGAGTGGATCGGAGCGAACCATTCAGATCGGCGGGGCAACAGCAGTGCGTATAGGTGATTTACCGGATGGGATTGATTATATGGCATTGGGACATTTACATCGTCCACAATCAATACGCGGTGCCAGCTATCCGATTCAATATGCCGGCTCCCCACTGCCACTGACCTTCAAAGAGGCGTTATATGACAAAAAAGTGTACCTACTCGATCTTGCTAAATCGGACGATAGTCGCTTGACGGAGCTCACGATTCCTGTCTTCAAAGAACTATGTCGTGTGCGCGGCAATTACGATGAGGTGATGCTTCAAGCAAAAGCGGTGGATGAGGATTGGGCTGGAAAATACATCGAAGTGCAACTAATCGGACAGCAAGTTGGCGACCGGGATAAAATCCGTGAAACTTTCAGCAATCGCGGCGGCGAAGTCCTGCTGATTAGACCCCTAGAGGTACAACCTCACGAACCCAATCTGTCTATCGAAGAACTCTCGGAGACGTCTCCTGAAGATGTTTTTGCTGAATTTTATCAAGCAGAACATGGTGTAGACGCGCCAAGTGAAATCCAGACAACCTTCATAGACTTGATGCAGATGCTTCCAAACCAAACAAATACGGAGAAACCATGAAATTACTAAAATTAACACTTGAAAATCTGAATAGTTTCCAACGGAAAATTGAACTTGACTTCGCCGGAAACCGCCATTTGAAAGATGCCTCACTTTTGGCAATCACGGGACCAACTGGTTCGGGTAAGACTACGCTACTTGATGCCCTGTGTGTTGCTCTCTACAACAGGACACCCCGTTTATCAAGTACAGGCAATCAAAATCCCGGCAACCTTTTGAGTCAGGGAAAAACGGAGGGATTCGCGGAAATCATCTTTGAGGCGAATGGCACTCGCTATCTCTCTGAATGGCGCGTCAATCGAAAACGCAATGGGGAACTCGATACCCCGAAGGTCTTGTTGAAAAACCACGATACAGGAGAGCTTATAAGCGAACGGCGGTCCTCGCATAGCAAAGCCGTACAGGAAATTTTGGGGTTAGATTTTGAATCGTTCAGTAGATCGGTTTTGCTTGCACAAGGTCAATTTGCCGCTTTCCTGAAAGCAGATGTTGACACAAGACGAAAGATTTTGGAAGCCACGACGAGTGTAGATATTTACGATCAGCTAAGACAACCGTTAAATGCCAAAACCGAAGCGGTAAAGGGAGAGTATAAGAAGATTGAAGCGGCGTTCAACGGAATCCCTGCTGTTACCCCAGAGGAAATCGAACAGATTCAAGTACAACAGAAAGAATTGGAAGCCACAACTCAATCCCTTGAAGGGAAGGAAAAGAAAATTCAACAGCAGATCGAGAAGGAAAAAGATCGAGGCCAACGCGCTCAACAACTGATGGATGCACAAGTGCTCCTGAAGCGACTCATGGAGCAGCAACCTGAAATAGATCGGCTCCAACCGGAACTTGACAATGCACAACGTGCCGCAAAGATACGCCCTGAAACACAAATGTTCCAAAGAGAAAAGCAAAATTTTAAAGATGCACAAAATGCTTCGGCTGAAGCACAACGTGAATTGGAAAACGCCCAAAACGAATACGATCTAAATCAAGCGGCGTTTGACCAGATTGACGCCCAATATCAATCTGTGATGGCAGAGTATGACCAAAAAATGGAGGTTTATAACGAGGCCCGTGCCGAAGAAATCCGTGCACAGACACAGTTCGATGAAATTGAGAAGCGAAAAAACGAACTAAAGACAGTTGAGAAGATAATTAATCAACTTACGACAGATTTGGCACCACGAAAGGAAGAAAAAGGGAAATTGGAGCAAAAGATCGATGTAGATCAGATGTTCCTCAACGAACATCCATTGCCAGCGGATAGCGATCAAGATTTTAGTCAGGCGAAGGCACATTTTGCCACGCTGACCGAAAAGGAGAAAATCCACCGTGGAAAATCGAAAGAGTTGAGTGAAATTCAATCGAGAATTGCACAACAGCAACGCGACTTAGGCACTTTAGAAAAAAAACTGGAAGTTCTTTGCGATGAAAAGAGGGTTGCCGATGCTGCCTTAACAAAAGCGGAATTGCAATTGAAGGACCATCAAAATCAAGGAGACGTGGAAAAATGGCGAACTCAGAAGCGAAGCGCAAGTCAGATGCGTTCGATCGCAAGTGAATATGAAAATGCAACACACCAACATAGCGAAACGCAAAAACAGTTAGATCAGAAGCGCGAGGCATTGGCTGAAGCGAAAAGCCAAGTTATGGAATTTGAGCGTGCGTTGGAGATGCAGACCAAAGATGTTGCACTTGCAGAGGCACGGGTAAAGCAATGCCAAGCCGAAGAAAAATACGCGCTGATCGCCAATCAGGCGATTCCATTGCGGAAGGAGCATCTGCATCCCAGCCAACCTTGTCCAGTGTGTGGTGCAATCGAACACCCGTGGGCTGACAAAGAAGAACCGGAAGGAGAAGCACAGATCGAACGTGCACAACGTGCACTTGCGGAGGCAACCGCACAACTGCAAAAGCAACAAAAACGTCAAAATATTATGCAAGAGCAACACACGCTCACCGAAAAGAGTCGAGTCAATCTCCGTGAGCAGATTAGCGAACTGCATAAGCAGATGGATATATTAGACAAAGAAATCACATTAAAAACAGTAGATTGGCGGTCAGTCTATCCTGAGTCGGAGATCTCTTTGAAACATATTGATGATGAAATTGATGAAGCGGAATCCTGTATTGAGCATCTTCAGGCAGCAATGAAGGCACATACACAGGCATCAAACGATCAGAAATTCGCCATTCAAAATTTGAATAATCAAGCGGAAAAAATCCAAAGTGCGGAAACAAATTTGAAAGACTGTAGGGATCAACTTCAGGGGCTTACCGACGAACTCAACCATTTAACCGAAGAGATTCAGGCAATTGAAAAGCTATTTTGGGAATTTCTGCCTGATACCTTTCATGGGGAGATACCGCAGAAAGCCCTCGATCAATTTGAGGAACAGATTCATGCTGTTAAAGCCTGCAAAGAATGTTTGATTGATAAGCAATCTCAGTTAAATCAACTTAGTGTTGAGATCCGAAGCACTGCCGGACAGCTTGAATCTGAAAACCACCAAAAAAGGAAACTTGATTCAAAGATTGCACACTATCAAGCAGAAGGTGAAAGGTTGTTAGCCGCACGCGCTGAGAAGACGGGCGGACTCACAGCAGCAGAAGCAATTCAGAAACTAGACACCGAGGTAGCAACTAAAACAGAACAGCGAAATCATACTGGGGAGGTACTACGCCAGAAACGAGAGAAAATTATTAAGACACAAACTCACAAAGATCGAGCAGAATCTGAGTTTATTAAATGCAACAAGGAATTCAATACCGCACGAGATTCTTACCAGAGCGCATTGACTGATGCAGGATTTGATTCACCGGAGGCGCATGAGCGAGCATTTCGTGACGACTCATGGCTTGAAGCTAGTGAAGTACGGTTGCAGCAGTACCAAAACGACCGACACACGACAGAATCAGAAATTGCAGAACTTGAGATGCTCTTCACCAATGTCCCGTTCGATCCGCGCACAATGGAATGCCTCCAAAACGCCGAAAAGAATCTCGCTGTTCGGATCAGGAGCGATACAGAGCAGATCGGGGAACTGCGGAAAACGCTCCACGACATGGAAACACATCGCCGCAAACGGGAAAAACAGGAGTTTGCATTGGAGAAGGCCCGTCAAGAAAAGGAGCGGTGGGAAATTTTACAAAAAGAAATAGGTAACAATAAGCTGCGGAATTTCGCGTTACAACGCACATTTGATCGGCTGATCCATTTGACCAATCAACAGTTGGAACGCTTGACAGATCGCTATGCACTAAAGGTTGAGAGCATGAAGGACATGGTGGTGCTCGACAAGTGGAACGCGAATGAGGAACGCCCAGTCGAAACGCTGTCGGGCGGAGAATCGTTCCTAACGAGCCTTTCGCTTGCGCTCGCTTTGTCGGAGATGAGCCGAGGACGGACTCAACTCAACTCCCTCTTCCTTGACGAAGGTTTTGGAACGCTTGACTCCGAAACGCTTGATGTTGCCATCGCCGCCCTTGAAGGACTACAGATGCAAGGACGGAGCATTGTTCTCATCAGCCATATTGGAGAGTTGACGCGGCGTATTCCTGTCCGAATCGCTGTTGAAAAAATGGGGAATGGGAGTTCGCGGGTGCAGGTACGCGGATAATAACACAGGAGACTAAATGATGAAACTGCTTTCAGTGAATGTTTCACAACCCAAGGAAGTGTCGTATAACGGTGAACGCATCAAAACAGGGATTTTCAAAGAGCAGGTATCCGGTCGGACGATGATGCGGCGGTTGAACCTTGATGGCGATGGGCAGGGCGATCCAACCGTTCACGGCGGCATCCACAAAGCGGTCTACATTTATACGATTGAGCATTACGACTATTGGAAACGCGAATTGGGCAGAGATGACTTGACCTACGGACAGTTTGGTGAAAACTTAACCGTAGAAGGCATGTTAGAGGGAACGGTTCATATCGGAGACGTTTTTCGGATAGGTGAAGCGTTGGTCGAAGTGTCGCAACCGCGCGTCCCGTGCTTTAAGCTAGGTCTTAAAATGGGGAACCCGCAGATTGTCAAACCATTTTTGGCGAGCGAGCGGGTGGGATTTTACGTGCGCGTGTTGGAAGAGGGAGAAGTGGGTGCTAGCGATGCTATCGAGCGGACAAAAGTTGGAGAGGGACAGATGACAGTGAAAGAAATCGTCCACCTACGCCACTTCGACAACACGAACGCTGCTGCTGCTGAGAAGGCGGCAAACCTTCCTGCCCTGACGCCTATCTGGCGCGACTCGTTCGAGGAAATTGTGGTCAAAGCTCAAGGGGAGCAATAGGTGTGATGAAACCCCACACGTCTCTAATCATGGCGGTGAGTCTCGACGGCAAGATCTCTACACGCGATGGTGCGGGTCCACGATTCGCCAGCGATGCGGATGGGATTCGACTTAGGGAAGTTCGGAGCTATGCCGATGCAATCCTTGTTGGGGCAGGAACAATCATCGCGGATGATCCAACATTTACTGAACATGGCAAGTACAAAGAATTGCGTCTCCAACGCGGTCTAGCACCCAATCCAATCAAAGTCGTTGTGAGTGGCAGCGGCAGCGTTCCTGAAACCGCTCGAATGTTCCAACCTAACGGTGCACCCACATTGGTTTTTACAACGGAACGCATCCCTCCAAACCGGCTTGCACTGCTGCAACGGGTCGCGGAGGTTCACTGTGTCGGTGAAACCACAGTCAATTTTCGGCGTGCAGTTGAGATTTTGGGAGAGGTGTATCAAGTCAAGCAGTTGTTGATTGAAGGTGGCGGGCAGGTAAATTTTGATCTATTTCGGGCGGGATTAATCGATGAGGTATATCTCACTTTATGCCCAAAAATCATTGGCGGGCGAGATGTGGTGACGAGCGTTGAGGGAGATGGATTCGATTTCCTCGATATTGTTGACGTTGAACTACTAGATCAACGCACTGTGGATAGTGAGATTTTTCTGCATTATCGCATTCAAAGGGATTGAAATCTGCATTGTGCAGCGCGAGTTTACTAGTCAGACTCCGGATTCGATGGCGTTGACTTTTCTTCTCTGACTCGATCTCCTTTTTTTATCTTACCAAACCCCTCAATAATTTGGGCCCTCGAAAGCCGATGGCTTTGAACTTCAACAACCTTGATAACACCCACCAGTTTTGGAATCACTCCAAGTACATCACCTGTATCTGGATCAATCAGCGATTCAGCTGTGTAAACCCTTAATTGCTGATTGAGGGTAACACCTTTGGCGGAACCGACGTTGATATAGGTATTTTCAGGGTCCTCTGAATCAACGTAAACGATAGATCCTTGTATTACGGTTGGCTGAGGAGAAGGCTGTCCGGATTTACTCCTGTTATTTTGTACCGTTATCTCCGCACCGGGCAATGCGGGGCCAATGTTCTCACGCAAAGCTAACACTATCTTGTGCAAAGCATCGTTCGTTGCCATACCAAACAGGGTTTTATTGTACTGCTCACTCCCGAATTCAATTTTGTTCAACTCAGAGGGCGCAACGATCGGGCGGGGATTCCTTTTAAGCCCCGGTGACTGTCCGAATTGCAGTTCTGTGCCCTGTTCAGTAACAACCGCTTCAAAGGGACCAATCCTCGTCCCGCCAATCTGGTGTTGCTTTCTGGCTGCGATTTTAGGGTTGTCAATTTCAGTGCCCGATGTGCCGAAGAATTGCATCTCAAGTTGGATAGAGGCGACGTAAAGGCTTCCCATTAACTGCACGCCACCCACATAACTAGCTGTTGCAGATCCATACCCCTGTCCACCTTGTCTTATTAGGCGTCCGGCATTCGCTTTCACGCGCTCTTGGTTGAATTTCCGTATATCGCCCACGATGAGCGCCTGCACCTTGAGTGCCTTTGCCAACTGTGCCCGTTTTTCCGGGTCAGATCGAAGCCCCCTCCTAGATAATCCCAACTCCGCCATTGCATCCAGCAACTCATCTTGGCTGACTGGCTCATAGACCTCTGATTGTCCGAGTTTTCGGTTAAGTAATTCCGTAAACCCTTCTTTCAGATGCCATCTTGTATGGCCCTTGCGTCCACCGAAGAGTTTGCTGAACGGTCCAGTGGGGATGCAACCGCAGCCTGTTGGATGATCGAAGCGACTGTGATCTTCAAAGTATAGGACAACAACTCGCTTTGGCGCGGCGAAGCTGCTAGGCACAAGCAGAATTAGCAGGCACAGCACAATTGCAGCGGTGAGGTATTTACTTGGTAGTGTAGACCGGTGATATGAGTATGGATATTGAATTTTCACGATAAAGTTGTATCCTTTTTGAATATTTTTGTCCTATGCCTTAGAACCTGTTTTAAGAAGCAAGGAATGATCCCGCAGTGCTGTGGATTTGTCAATCCACAGCGAGCAGCATTGGGGGGATAGGGGTTGAGTCTCCCAACCCGTTGGGCGAGGGAACCTCGCCCCTACGAAACCAAGTTCCCCGATAAGTCGGTTCCGGTGCAGCCGAGAATCCTCGACGAGTTCCGATAGACCGGAATGCTCGGAACGGCATCGGGAGATGCAAGTTGGAAACTCTCGGAACGGAGCACCTACCATGGATCTGACATGGTTTGCTGAATATAGGGATAATATGCCGTTGAATAGTGTACGCCTTTCTGGATTGCGGAAGAACCCGAGTTTTGAAGTCCGAGAGGATCCCGTGACCGGGGGAAAAACTCGGGTTCAGGGCAAATAACTTTACCCAAAATGACTTTTCAAACAGGCTCTTATAGATTCTGCTCGTATTTGATAAAAATCGCTTTAATCTGTCTTTCCTCATCGGCACTTGTGATGGTGATAGAGGCTATGCTGCGTTTCTTTTCTCCCCGTTTTGCTTCCTCGTTGTATGTGGTTGTTTTTCCTGTCTGTATCCGATCGAATCCGTGAATAACGATTCCATCAGCACCCTTCTCGCGTGCCTTCGCTTCTAACTATTTTTGTAAATTTTCTATGCTGATGCCTTCATTCGCTTGTGCAATAACATGTCCCATCACCCGATAATCTTCCCTTATATCCTCTTCTGAAAAGTAAAGATCCACATGGGTGGTAGGCTGATAAGACTGCCCGATATAGTCGATTTTGGCGCAAGCGGCAACGAATAGGACCAATAATGCTAGGAGTGAAACAGTGCATTTGAACATGATAATCCCCCATGAAAGTGAATTTGGTGAGTTGATCGGTTTTGTGAACACTTTAGCGAAGCCAGATAAAATCTGATGGCATGTTCACTAGCTTTATCAACCACAAGCAATTTAGATACCACCGTTATATCGACTCACCTGAAAAATGGTGCAAAACACTGATTTTGTCGAAAAACGCTTTCTCCGGGCGACTTTGCATCTGATTTCGACATGCGCCGTGATTTCAGAAGAAGCGTCTACTCGTAGGGAGATTGTTGGAACTGTGCCACACTACCGTTGCAAAAGTGCTACACTAGTATTGGGATATGCTGACATTTATGGGGTAATAACAATGTATCAATACCTAACTGACCCGGTAATCATTGGAAGTTCTTTCTCTATCACACACATACCCATTGGTGATATAACACAAGCGAGCCACTCTTAATCTCTAGGCGGATATGCCAACAATGAGCGCAGCCGTTGGCATTGATGTCTCTTGAGCCTTTTTGAACGCCTCGCTAATATAGGGAATATCACCATCGGTTTCAATGGTGTTGTATGGTAAACCCCACGCCTTGAGTGTCGGTTCAAGGAAGGTCGCGGCGGTGTCTAAACGAGGGGCATCAGGTTGCATTGTGTGATAGCCGCGATAACCGACTAGCGATACCACGGGGATTTCCATATTAAAAACTGTGCCTCGGATAGCATCTCCAGACTCCAGAAAACCGGTATTCTGGATGATGATCACAGGGTGTTTTCCACCAACGTATAAGCCCGATGCGATGGCGAATGCTTCACCTTCCCGACTGACGGTGATGACATCAATTTCGGGGTCTTCGTGGAGTCGCTTGAAGATTTGTGCTGTCCCGTTGTCGGGCAAGCCGATTACATGGCTCACGTTCCATTTTTTCAACTCGTCTACAATCTTCTGTGCGGATACCAAATCGTGTTCCTCCTCAATCAATCAATAACTTTTCTTGCTACTTCCGCCCATCGACGAGCGAATCGACAACTGCTGGTTCAGCAAGTGTCGAGGTATCTCCGAGATCATCGATTTCTCCTTCAGCGATTTTCCGAAGGATGCGTCGCATAATTTTGCCGGAGCGGGTTTTGGGAAGTGCGGGTGCAAACTGAATCTTGTCCGGCGTCGCATGGGGCCCGATATACTGGCGTACCACACCCTTGATGCCGGTCTCGATGTCATCTGAGGGAGATACGCCGCTCATCAGTGTGACGTAGGCGTAGATACCTTGTCCCTTAATCTCATGTGGGTAGCCGACAACGGCTGCTTCAGCGACCGTTTCGTGCTGTCCGATTGCCCCTTCGACTTCAGCTGTTCCCAAACGGTGTCCGGAGATATTCAGCACATCGTCAACACGCCCGGTGATCCAGTAATAACCGTCTTCGTCTCGCAATGTACCATCGCCGGTCATGTAGTAGCCGGGGAATCGATCGAAATAGGTTTCGCGGAAGCGTTCGTGGTTCCCGTAGACGGTTCGCATCACGCCGGGCCAAGCGGTTTTGATACATAGGTATCCGCGTGCTGGGTTGCCCTCAACCTCTTTGCCTTCTTCATCCAAGATGACCGGTTCAATTCCGAAGAAGGGAAGCGTTGCGGAACCGGGTTTAAGCGGTGTCGCTCCCGGTAACGGCGTCATCAAGATACCGCCGGTCTCTGTTTGCCACCATGTATCGACAATTGGGCATCGCCCATCTCCGACGATGTTGTAATACCAGAGCCATTCAGGTTCTTTGATTGGCTCACCGACGGTGCCAAGCAGTCTCAGGGTGGATCGGCTATGTTGCGTAACCCAGTCATTTCCCTCTTTCATCAAGGCACGTAAAGCGGTTGGTGCAGTGTAGAAGAGATTGACTTGGTGCTTGTCGATTACCTGCCAGTAACGCCCGAAATCAGGGTATGTTGGGATACTTTCAAACATGAGGGTAATAGCGCGGTTTGAAAGGGGACCGTACACAATATAAGAGTGTCCTGTGATCCAACCGATGTCAGCAGCACAGAAATAAACATCGCCTTCGTGATAGTCGAAAACTATCTCGTGGGTGAACGATGTATAGACGAGATAGCCGCCGGTTGTGTGAAGCACGCCTTTGGGTTGACCGGTTGAACCGGAAGTATACAGGATAAATAGCGGATCTTCGGCGTCCATCTCCTCCGGCGGGCACTCATCATCGGCGGTTGCCATCGCTTCGTGCCACCATACGTCTCGTGATTCATCGAAATCAACGGGGTCACCGGTGCGACGGACAACGATAACGCCTGTAATCGAGGGGCATTCTGCCACAGCTGCGTCGCCGTTGGCTTTCATCGGGATGCCGCTGCGGTCTCCACGGAATGCGGTGTCTTGCGTAATTAGCAACTTGCACTCGGAGTCATTGATTCGGTCGCGTAGAGAATCGGCTGAAAATGCGCCGAACACAACGGAATGGACGGCACCGATACGCGCACATGCTAACATGGCCATCGTCAACTCTGGGACCATTTGGAGATAGATACAGACACGGTCGCCCTTACGGATGCCTTGCGCCTTGAGGACATTGGCAAAGCGTTTGACCTGCGCCAGCAACTCGCTGTAGGTGAAGGTTTTATCCTCGTCGGGACTGTTGCCCTCCCAGATGATTGCGGTTGCGTCACCGTGTCCTGCTTCCACATGTCGGTCGAGACAATTATAGCAGGCGTTCAACTTTCCGCCATCAAACCATTTGATGTTGGCGTTCACAAAGTCATACTCTCGGACGGTGTCCCACTTCTTATACCACGTAATGCGTTCAGCGACATTCGCCCAGAAACTTTCTGGATCTGCCACTGATTCATCGTACATCTTTTGATATTGGTCCATGCTGCTTATATGTGCATTGGAGATTGGATAATTTGTATTTTCTGGTGGAAATATCTTGGCTGCCATAAAATTCTCCTTAGAAGTTTGTTTCGTGTATTATAAGCTAAAATGCGGTATTGTCAATCAAAAACAGGTGATGCTGTTTGGGTATTACTCCTACTCGTTCTCCAACTCTGCTAAAGTCCACCGTTTTGCAGGTGTTTCAAGCCTCTCAATGGCAATAAAGGTATCCTCCATATCCTCAAGATATCGGAGAATGGCTTCACGCACATAAAAACTCTTTGTTCGCCCTGTTTTATGCGCTAATAGTTCCAACCGCTCTATAATCTCCGGTGCAAGACGAACGGATAACATCTTTACCCTTCTTTTTCTTGTAATAATGCAAGTTGTCCTCGGTTTTCTGCGGAAAAACACGGGGGATTTACGTAGGGTTATTTAGTTTTCGGTTTTCTCCCTGTCTGAGTAGGAAGTTGCGATCGGGAGATTGCTGCTACAGCGATGTGTGTCGGGATTCGGAAATCCCTCCTATAGGAGAACTATGGTGAAGTCTATAAATAAGTAAACATTTGCTAATAATTTGGGTCTTTCCGAAGTTTCCAAAGTCCCCTTGATAAGGGGGATTTAGGGGGTTAGCTGTATATTGGGAGTGTCTAATTAATTCTAAAATCTACTATAAATGCCCCTCAAGCAAAGATGTTTTATCTATACTCCTCCCCGATAAATCGGGATTCAAAGCAACCGGAGCGCGGGGATTGGACACCTTAGAATACTATAGACATATCGCTCCTCTGGAGCGAAGAGTTGCATATATCAACTTTAATGACAATCTGATGAATCTCCAATACCTAGGTTCTGTTGACATTTAGGTGAGGCGTATCCGTCATTCGCCGATAAATACCTAATCGTAGAGGCGAGGGAACCTCGCCCAACGGGTTGGGAAACCCAACCCCTACAAGTTGGTGCTCAGCCTACAAGTTGCTTTTAGCAGGTGTCGAGTATGGAAACTCGACCTACGGGCTATTTAGCAACTTGCGTCGCACTAGTCTTTGAAAGATTGGAATTTTCAACCATCTCTCGTGCAAAATTCCTTGAGCGTGCGATTCAACCGTGTTCCGCCGGGCACATATGCCAAAATCAACCCGTCAATCACCTGATTCTGATCCGGGATAACTCCGGTCAAACGTTCCGCCGTTACTCCTTTGGAGAGCAGCAGGTAGAATGTATCCTTTTTTAACCCTAACGTTGTAAAGAGATTCCCTTGTCCTTTTGAAATGACGAGATCTGCATTGAGGAGTGCATTCGCAAATTCTCCTGTCCCTTGATAGAGATTGGTTCCGACGGTGTTCGAGCCTGACGAAATTAAATGCACATCGCCAACAGCGATTTGCTCTCGAAGTTTTTGGAAATGCGGCTGTGCAGTAAGGTCCTGTAGATCATCGATCGTCGCATCGTTAGTTGCGGGTTCTGCTTTGCCAACAACCGTAATCTGGTGTCCGTGCTCGGCGAGGAATTCTATAAGCCACAGGTCAAAGACCGATTCACCATCGTTATCAATGAGCCAGACAAGGTGCTTTGGATCGCCTTCGATTACTGTTGACTGAAATCGGTCAAGGCAATCGATCGCCAAGGAGGCATGAATCGCCTCCTGCAATACAAGATTGAAGTAATCTGGGTTCTCCCTGAGTTTCGCCACAACCCTTGCGCTGCTGTAATCAATTATGTTAGCAGCGATAACCAACTTTAGTCGTTCCAGCCAATCGCAGTCGGAAAATTGGACAAGTAGGTTAAATGCTGTTTGCCTAGCATTGAGCTTGTCCCTGCGATATGGATCGGGATTTCCTGTGCAGAGCATAACAACCTTGAAGATACTTCCCCAAAGTTCTTCGGGCGTCAGATCATCAATGACATGTGCACCATTAGTTTGCCGCAACTCTAGTAGTTCTCCAACAGCGTTTATTGCAGCTTGACGCAATATCGGGTTGCGGGTGGCACGTTCAATCAATTCACGTTCTGAATGCGAGCTGACATGCCGGCGGAGGTTCTCCCAGTCTGGCAATCCACGCTTGTCATTGAAGTTGAATACGCCGGGTTTGTAGTCGGGTAAGACCAATTGATCCAGAAGTGTTTGAGAAATCTGGCTTGAAACGGATTGTGTATAGCGGACTGGGTGATTGGCAGATCGACTGGGAACACCTAACTGCTTGTCACTCATGGAAAGCCCTGTTGGAAGCACTATTGCCCTTGCAGCAACGGATTTGAGGTTTGCCGCCCTCCCGACTTTCACACAGTCAAATTGGCTATTTTCGATATAGCTGCCGACATCCAAGCCAGTAATTGGTGCGGCGATTTCGGTCGAAAGCGGGTTTGATTCAAACGTCGTGTCCTTTGCGGTCACACCTTTCAAACCAACGCAGTCACCGACGGTTGTGTTGCCTAGCAGCACGGTGTTTTCGAGGCGACAGTAGTTCCCAATCTCCACCCCATCGCCAAGATGGATGCGCCCTAGAAGGTAACAACCGTGACCAATTTCGATATTGTTATTCGCCAGCGTGATTTGTGCCGCCGGATCAACCCGAACCCCTTTCTGAATCAGTTTTTTCTTGGCATCTGCAAATAGGTGTTCCTCACCGGTGAGGACGTTTGACCAACGATTGACACCGGAGATAATTTCGCCGTGATGGATATAAGCGTTGGTTCTCAAGCCGTCTGCGTAGCAGTGGTAGATGAGATCGACATGATGGAGTTCGGACTTGTCGCCGTGGGGTTGCAGGCGATCCATTCGGGCGATTGCTGCATCGCGGTGGATTAAGGTGATGCCGGTGTTGGTGTAGGCTTCCCCGTCCTCTAGCCGACGCCACATCGTATCTTTTTCCGTGTCGGTCATGTCGTACCATTCTTTAGTGCCGATGAATTTTCCCTCACTGTCAAAGAACAATCCCCCTTTGTCGACGACAGTATCTGGAATTTTACCACACAGGGTAACATCTGCACCGACAGTAAAGTGGGACAGGAGTGTTCCCACGAAGATGGCTTGATTCAGGAAGGGCTCATCGCCAAACGCAACACCGATACATTCTGCATCGGACTCGGCAACCGCTGGCAATGCGACTCGTAGCGCGGCACCTGTGCCATAAGGGTGCTCAGGTTGTAGGCACAGGATGACGTTTGGCCCGAATAGTCGATTGGTTTCTTCTGGATCAAGCGCTGAAGGAGGGAGGACGCCACTAGAAGGGATATCTGTTTTTGCCACACGCGCTGCCATTTGGGGATTGACAACGATGATGTGCGGGCGGCTACCCGGTAGGTAGCTTCGGGACAGTTGCAAGGTATTCTGCTCGCCGAACCACAGGTCTAAGTTTTTATTCAGACGACTGGATGGATCAATGCGGGTCCCTTTGCCGGCTGCGAGGATAACCCATTGTGGGTCGATCTGGCGGGAAAGATGCGCTGACGGATCCGATTGCCCCCCGATTCGATCGGAGACAGCGTGGAGGAATCGCCGAATCAGTTTCTCAGCTTCCGCCTTATCTGAAATGCCGATTGCTTCAGAGAGATTGCAACACAGAACTGTTTCGATTGTTTGGCGAAGATTGTCAAGGTTGCTATTCATCCGAGGAATTCTATCTGATTTCTTGTGAAGGAACGGGAAAAATGCGGGGTTTGAACGATGGTTTAATGCGGGAAACCGATGGCTGCTTATAAAGTAAAATGCCGGTCAAGAAAGGAAAAAACAAAAAAACCATTTGTTAATCGGCAAACATGGTTAGCGAATCGGATTCGCAGATATTGCAGTTGGCGGCGGGTTTGTCTTTCGGCAAATCACCGCCGTACTACACCAACACATCAGGAGAGGTACGTGTTTCACACCTTATTCGCTCAGATGGGAAATCGCCATCTTCGTCTCAGTCATCATGACTTTGGTGAGTTGGAAAATTCTATTTGGGGACAGGGTTATTTGTTATGGAGAGCACTTGGATCTATTAACCTTCTTATGCTCCAACCCGCACAAATACATGTTAGTCGGTATCTCCGCAAGGAACTGATGTCCCTGCTCTGGGGTGATGTAACCTCCAGCCAGAGCTAGGCAAACGACTTCATCTAAGAAACACCCTAACACTTCTAACACTTGAGTTAGCTCAAGTAAAAAGTGCTCACGCTGAACCATTTGTCCAAACTGACTCGAAGTGCAGCGGATCTCACCACCGGCGGGCATAAATGCGATCTCACGATAACTTTCAGGAAATTCTATCTGAATCTTCTTACCGAGTGAGAGTTCTGAGATTTTTTGAGGGAGGTCCTCCAAAATAAGAATTATATCTGGATCCAAAAAGACATCAAACTTTTCATCTCCAATTTCTATTAACACGCGATGGTTGCATTCAAAGCATAAACGTCGTAATCTTCGTTCAAAATCAGAGAGTTCTCCGAGTGTATCTTTGGGAGGTGTAAGCCCCTCCCATGCCCAAGGTTTTTCTAATTGAAATTTGAACTTCTTAATATCATTCATTATATCAGTCCTCATGTTATCACAAAATCATCGGTCACAGGGTAGGCTGAATTAATCGTTCCGTCAGGTCTCCTTTGAACGAATGCGTGAGTCACATCATCAATTATAGTACCATCGGGGTAATACACCCGACCAATGGGACGTTTGAAATCTATTACATAACTTCCAGAATGCTTTGGTATCAACTGTTCGGCGATTACCCAGCCCTATTCCTTCAGCCACTGCCCTTGAGGGTTACCAGTGCTAGCTGCTCGTCCCACTAGGTCTCCCGGTTTCTTCTTTGGCCCATGATAACGCTCAATATGGTCATAGGCTTTTGCCGATTGAGGATTGCTCCACTGAGGCTCTGTTCCACGACCTGTCCATGGATGCTCACTTCCAACCATGACATGACGCTCTTTTATATCCTGTTGCACAATTTCGGCGGGCTTGGGTTCCCCCATGCGAGTTCTCTCCACAAAAGAAAGGTTAATGTCTCTTGAGGTATTGTTTCAATATCAAAAACCAAAATGTTGTGTTGATATTCGGAGGACATTTTATTTTTCATCCTATAAAGCAAAACGTGAAACGTAATAGATTCTTACGTTTCACGTTTTACTTTTCACATCTTACCCGCTCAGATGGAAGATTGCCATCTTCGTCTCAGTCATCTCCTGTACAGCGTACTTCGGTCCCTCTTTGCCCATGCCGCTCTCTTTCAAGCCGCCATAGGGCATGAGGTCTGCCCGCCACTGTGTTCCCCAATTCACCATCAGGTTGCCGGAGTCGACTTCACGCACGAACCGCATCGCCCAATCGATATTTTCGGTGAAGATTGCTGCGCTCAAGCCGTAGTTGGTGTCGTTGGCAAGGGTGATCGCATCGTCGATGTTTGAAACCTTCGTTACACCGACAACTGGGCCAAAGATTTCGTCGTATGAGATTTTCATCTCTGGCTTGACATTGGCGACGAGCGTCGGTGCGTAGATCTGCCCATTTCTTTCACCGCCGGCGAGGAGTTCAGCACCGCTGCTGACCGCTTCATCGACCCATTCGCTTACGCGGATGGCGTCATCTTCACGAATCATCGGTCCCATCTTGGTTGGTGCGTCAAGGGGATTTCCGGTCGAGATACCTTCAACGGTTGATTTGAAAGCATCAAGAAAATCGCCGTAGATGTCCTCATGGGCAATAACCCTTTGTGTTGAGATACAGACCTGCCCTGCATTGGAATAACCGGATGCTGTCGCAGCCGCTGCGACTTTCTCTGGATCTGCGTCCGGCATAACAATCAGTGGGGAGTTTGAGCCGAGTTCCATCGTTACACGCTTGAGTCCAGCGGTGTGACAGATGTGTTCTCCAATATCACGGCTGCCGGTGAAGGTAATTTTCCGGACGCGCCGATCCGCACAGAGGCCATCGCCAATTACGCTACCCGATCCGGTCAAGCATTGGATCGCTTCAGGCGGTGTGCCTGCTTCGAGGAAGAGCTCAACCAGTTTCAGTGCTGACAGCGGTGTGTCTGTAGCGGGTTTAACGATGATTGCGTTTCCTGCCGCGAGTGCGGGACCCACTTTGTGACAAACGAGGTGCAGCGGGAAGTTAAACGGACTAATCCCAACGACGATGCCACAGGGAACTCGTACCGTGAAGCCTAATTTTCCCTTAACACCTGGTCCACCTTCGAGGGGGATAACTTCTCCGTAAAGTCGCTTGGCCTCCTCTGCGGAAAGCGCGATTATCTCGGCTGCGCGACCGGCTTCCATCGTTGCTTCGGCAAGGATTTTTCCTTCCTCCAAAGTAATGATTCGAGCGAGTTCATCAGTACGCTCTGCCATCATCTCGGAAACCTTGTGAATAATTTCATACCGCTCATAACCGGTCATTTTCGCCATAATCTTTGCGCCGCGTTCGGCGGTTTTGAGCGCGGTTTCGACATCGTCGTGATCACCTCTGGGAATGGTGTCAACAACAGAACCATCATAAGGGTTCAGGACTTCAATTTTCTGCGGCTTGTCAACCCATTCGCCGCCAATGTGCATTCTCATTGATATTGACCTCCATTGATATTAATTGGTAAATTATCAATTAAAAGATTTGTAAGTTCTCAGGTTCAAGATACCATCTCTCATCGAAATTGTCAATCGGAAATTTATTGTTCCGCCGGGTATTTTCACTTGACCCATCTGGCAAAGTTAAGGTAAAGTATAACATATTTTCGATCCGAATAACACATCTGACTTGAGGAAGCGTGTATGAAAAATCTGGGATGCAGTACAATTTTATATGGAGGGTTTCGTTTAGAACAGGCACTCGAAGGCATTGCGAAAGCCGGGTATAAGGCAATTGAACTTTGTGCTCGTCCCGGAATGGCACCCCATCTGGAAATTGGCAAAACGGCTTCATACTACGAGGAGATCAAAACGCAAGTCGCTTCGCACGGTTTGGCAATAGAATCAATCGCAGGGACCGGCGGGATTGGGATGGATAGTCCTGCATTTGATGCGGTGATAGAAGCGGCACAACAGGTTGGTGCCCCCGCAATCGCCGAAGGTGCAGGTGGGAAGTCCGATGATGAAGAGAGTTTCAAACAGGTGGTCGAGTTGGTTAACGTGATGGCTGCTTGCACTTCGCAGGCTGGCATTAAGCTAAATCTGAAACCTCATGTCAACAATGCGGTATATTCAACCGAAACGGCGTTACGCTTTATGCGAGAGGTTGACCGTGAGTGGGTGGGGATTAATTTCGATGCGAGCCACATTTGGCGGACGGCAGCTGCCGAAGATCCGGTGGGATCGCTCCAGCAACTGAGAGATTACATTGCAATGCTGCGTATCCGTGACAACCGCGAGAGTCGTGAGGGACCGATAGGTCCTGTTGAGACACAAATCCCCGGCAAAGGCAGTATCGACCTTCCTGCGCTTGTTGCTGTCATGAACACAATTGATCATGTGCCTTATGTAACGTTGGAAATTGTTGGCACACATGGTGGAACGGATACGCCGCTTGCTGAAGTCCAACGGGTTGTGGAGGAGTCGATGACGTATCTGGAGCCGTTGTTTACAGTGTAAAACGTGAAGCGTAATACGCAAAATAAGGAGACAAAATAATGCGTTTAAGTGATACACAGATTCATCAGTACAAAGAAACTGGCTTTCTCATAATGCCGGGGCTTTTTGATACGGCAACAGCACAGCAGATGACTCAGCACTATATGGAACGACGTGCAGAGGGACCAAAATCAGGAGATAGTGGGGGCACAACAGACCACCCAGAAGATCCGAATCATCAGTATCCTCGAATGATTAACATGCACAATTGGGATGCGTTGACCGGGGAATGGGCAATGCAGGAGATGATGCTGGAACTTGTCGAACAGCTGATAGACGATAAGCCTGTACTTCGGCAGACGATGCTGTATTTTAAGCCGCCGGGAGGCAGAGGGCAGGCACTCCATCAGGATGAACAGTACATCACCATTGAACCGTTGATTGGTGTCTGGGTGGCGTTGGACAAATCGGACAAATCTGTTGGGCAGATGGTAGTGGTCCCCGGTTCACATAAACGTGGACTTTTGCAGGTAGAGGCTGCGGATACAGCAATTTCGTTCACTAATGTACAATCGGTGATGCCGGAGGACGTTAAAGAGTTTTATGTTGATATGGAGCCGGGGGACGCACTGTTTTTCGATGGTAAAACGATCCACGGTTCTTACATGAACGAAACGCACGATCGCTGGCGACGGAGTTTTATCTGTCACTATATCGGTGAACATGCGAAAGATTTTGAACCCCCACAGGGCAAGCATGTATCGCATTTAAGGCGCGATTCGTAAAAACCACGTTTTTTAGAATTTATAACTATTACCTCGGAGAAGATAAGTGAACGTACACGAATATCAAGCAAAACAGATTCTAGAAGCGCATGGAGTCAACGTTCAACGCGGTGAGGTAGCATCAACCGCCGATGAAGCTGAAGCGATTGCTCGAGAACTGAATTGTCCACTGTATATCGTCAAGGCGCAGATCCACGCGGGCGGACGGGGCAAAGGTGGTGGCGTTAAACTGGCGAAAAGCCTCGAAGAGGTTAAGCAACATGCTGAAGCGGTTCTCGGTATGCAGCTGGTTACCCCTCAGACGGGACCTGAAGGAAAGCTAGTCCGCAAGGTATTGGTTGCTGAAGCTAGTGATATTGAGAGAGAGCTTTATCTCGGTATGGTAGTTGATCGCACTGACTCTCGGCTTGTCATAATGGGAAGTGAAGAAGGTGGTGTGGATATTGAAGAGGTCGCCGCGACTCATCCCGAAAAGATTCTCAAGCAAACCATCGATCCAGCGATTGGCTTGCCTCCCTTTCAGGCGCGGAAACTCGCCTATGACTTGAATATCCCCCGCGAATTGGTCAACAAGGCTGCTGACCTGATGATCGGCTTATATAATGCCTTTGTCGATTCTGATTGCTCACTCGCCGAGATTAATCCACTCGCCATCACGAAAACCGATGACGGGCAGGATATTGTTGCTCTCGATGCAAAACTCAACTTCGATGACAACGCGCTCTGGCAGCATAGGGTAATTAGCGCAATGCGAGATCCGCACGAAGAGGATGCCCGTGAACTTGAAGCGGGAGAATCGGGCTTGAGCTATATCAGTCTTGACGGAAATATTGGGTGCATGGTAAACGGAGCGGGGCTTGCGATGGCGACGATGGATCTCATCCAACTCCACGGCGGTGAACCCGCAAATTTCCTTGATGTCGGTGGGGGAGCGACGACAGAAACCGTTACCCACGCTTTCCGTCTCATCCTCGCAGACGAAAAAGTGCAGGCGGTCCTCGTCAACATCTTCGGCGGTATCATGCAGTGTGATGTGATTGCGAACGGGATTATTGAGGCAGTCGAGCAGGTGGATTTGACAGTTCCGTTGGTTGTGCGCTTGGAAGGGACGAATGTGGAGTTGGGGAAGCAGATTCTCGCCGATTCCGGTTTGAATCTGATCGCTGCTGATGGGCTTTCGGAGGCAGCGCAGAAAGCGGTGCAAGCGGTGGTACAGTAAACCCATCAGTTTTTGATGGGAGGATGTATGACAAATAAACTCGGACTACACGATTTGGATGTCAATGGCAAGCGGGTCTTAGTGCGCGTTGATTTTAATGTGCCGATGGATGGGAAGCAAATCGCCGATGATACACGTATCCGTGCGGCCCTTCCGACAATTTTAGAGCTTATCCGGGGCGGCGCAAAAATTATCTTGGTCACGCATCTCGGACGCCCCAAAGGCTTCGATCCTAATTTTTCCACAGAGCCGCTCGCGGTAGCAGTCAGCAAGCTGCTGGGCCAACGGGTCAAGTATATAGTTGATTGCATCGGGGTAGAGGTTGAAGGTATTGTTTCGGAACTCCGCGCGGGTGATGTGCTGCTACTCGAAAATATCCGCTTCTACGAAGAAGAGACGAAAAACGATTCGGAATTTGCCCAAACACTTGCATCTCTTGCAGATCTTTATATCAACAATGCTTTTGGGGCAGCGCATCGCGCACACGCTTCAACCGAAGGAGTAACGCACTATTTCGATCAGTGTGCCGCAGGATTGCTGATGGAACAGGAAATTGAGCACCTCAACAAAATGCTTCACGATCCGGAGCGTCCTTTTGTTGCGATTCTTGGTGGTGCAAAGATTTCGGACAAAATTGGCGTGATTGAGAACTTGCTCGACAAGGCGGATCAACTCATCATTGGCGGCGGCATGGCATATACGTTCCTCAAAGCAAAAGGGTTGTCAGTTGGGGATTCAATTGTGGAGGTTGATAAACTTGACTTAGCCAATGGACTGTTCCAGAAAGCGTCGGATCGGCATCTGACCATCCACCTCCCACACGATCATGTTATTGGTAAGGAGCTTGATCCGAACACCGAATCTCAAGTCCTCTCCAGTCAAGAGATCCCCGATGGTTGGAGCGGCTTCGATATTGGTATTGAAACTGTTGCAAAATTTGCTGAAATTGTGGATACGGCGAAAACAATCATCTGGAACGGTCCGCTGGGTGTGTATGAGTTTGAACGGTTTGCGAAAGGCACGCTTGAGATTGCGAGACGGGTTGCCGAATCGGAAGCGGTCACCATCATCGGTGGCGGTGACTGTGTTGCTGCGGTGCATCAGGCGGGTGTCGCAGATCGGATAACACATATCTCCACCGGTGGAGGTGCGTCGCTGGAATTTCTTGAAGGAAAACAGTTGCCCGGGATTGAAGCATTGACAGACAGGGGTGAAAAGTAAAATGAACAAACGGCGAAACCACTTAATTCTTATTGGATGCATAGGCATAGTTTTGTCGTGTCTGTTGGGATGTTTCGATATTAATTTTGTAAGAAATATTATCGATGATGCCTTAGAAACCACTGAGGATCCAGACGTTTCAAGTGTTGCATCCGCTAATACACGATTTGGATTCAAGCTGCTTCAAGATCTCCGGGAACGAGAACCCGGGGGAAATATCTTCATCTCTCCGTTAAGTATTTCAATTGCACTGACCATGACTTATAACGGCGCAGTTGGAGAAACAGAACGCGCTATGGCGGAAGTGCTAGAGATAGATGAGTTAGACCTCTCAACGATTAACCAATCCAACAAAGCACTACGAAACAGTCTTGAAAACCCTGATCCAAAAGTTGAAATCTCAATTGCGAATTCCATCTGGTACCGTCAGGGAATTGAATTCAATCCCATTTTCTTAGAACGAAATCGATCGTTTTTTGGAGCGGAGGTTGCCGGGCTCGATTTTAGTGCGCCGCAAGCAACGGGAATCATCAATGACTGGGTTGATACAAACACAAATGGCAAGATTGAGAAAATCGTCGATAGGATTGACCCGCAGACATTGCTCTTCTTGATTAACGCCATATATTTCAAGGGTAACTGGCAGGATGAGTTTGATAAGTCACAGACGCGGACGGGCACTTTTCATCTACCAAATGGAACCGAGAAACGGGTAGAGATGATGCGTCGAGAGGGGGAGTATCCATACTTTCGCGGTGAGAATTTCGAAGCAACAAGCCTGCCGTATGGCGATGGGCGAATGAGTATGTATATTTTCCTGCCTAATCACAATTCCAGTCTCAACAAATTTTTGAGAGATCTAAACGCCGAAAGTTGGGAGGATTGGATATCGGAGTTTCAGGAAAGACGGCACGATATGATACTTCCCCGTTTCAAGTTGGAATATGAAGTCAGTCTCAACGACACACTAGAAGCGCTAGGGATGGGAATTGCTTTCGGTGGCGGTGCCGATTTTAGCGGCATGGGTCCCAGCCTTTTTATTAGTGAGGTGAGGCATAAAACCTTCGTGGAAGTAAACGAAGAGGGAACGGAGGCGGCTGCTGTCACTGCTGTCGTGGGAGTTAAGTCTTTACCACCAGCCTTCCGAGTAGACCGTCCCTTCTTCTTCGCCATTTATGATGCTGAAACGGAGACGATGCTGTTCATGGGAACTGTCACGGAACCGATGTAGCTAGTAGGTCATTTAATCATACACCCATGAGAGGGAAATATGGCGACTGAGCCTTTGCCAAGGCTTGATTCCGATACCGAAATTCGGCAGAAGCTATTGACCTATTGTAGGCCCAAGCCCGGAGAGGTCTGGGAAGATCCTGTGCAAGGGCATAGGGTTGGGGTGTTGGATGCAACCTGTCCTGATGCCGTATCGGAAATAATGGAACGCAAAAAGGCAAAAGTAGCAGTGAACGATCCGCCTTATAATGTGAGTGTCGGAAATAAAACCACCCAAAATCTGAATAAGCTAAATTTAGATGAATATATGGAGTTTTCTAGGAATTGGGTGGCAAGCACGATTGAGATATTAGATGAAGATTCTCATTTCTACGCGTGGTTGGGTGCAGATCAGAGAGACAGCTTCCAACCTTTGCCCGATTTTATGCTTATGATGAGGGAATTTGATGGCTTAGAGGCGAGAAGTTTCATTACGATGCGGAATCAGCGGGGGTATGGCACTCAGAAGAATTGGATGGCGGTGAGACAGGAGTTGCTCTACTATACAAAGGGCAATCCTGAGTTCGCCGTTGTTTACACTGATATACCTAAAATTTTACGCGGCTATTATAAAACGATAGATGGGAAACGAGTGGAGAACTTGGAACGGAGTCGATCTGATACTATCAGGCCCGGTAATGTGTGGGTTGACATTCAACAAGTCTTTTATCGGATGGAAGAGAACGTACCCGGTGCTTATGCCCAAAAGCCACTGAAGGCAGTTGAACGAATCATCGCAGCTTGCAGCCGTGAAGGAGATTTGGTTGTGGACTTCTTTTCGCACTCAGGGACGACGTTAATCGCCTGCGAAAGATTGGGGCGAGCGTGCTATACATCTGATGTTGACCCACTATTCGCTGAAATTACAATCAGAAGGTTAGAGCATTTTCGTGAGACGCGCAGAACCGGTTTTCAATTTCAGAGTCCTTTCAGGGAACTAGAAGCCTCAAAAATCTACACAGAAAAAATATGAGAGAGGGGTAGCCTCAGCAGTCTGTGTCAAATAGGGAATGATATTCTACAAATTAAAGAGGAGCGAATATAGAAATGAGAGACAAAATCACACCTCGCAGTGAGGACTATTCAGAGTGGTACACCGAAGTGATTCGAGGGGCGGAATTGGCGGATTACGCCCCGGTGCGTGGATGTATGGTCATTCGGCCCTACGGCTACGAACTTTGGGAGAATGTAAAGGCGGGGTTGGATCGCCGCTTCAAGGAAACGGGACACGAAAACGCGTATTTCCCGCTCTTTGTACCGATGAGTTTCATCGAGAAGGAAGCGCAGCATGTTGAAGGTTTCGCGCCAGAATTAGCGGTTGTCACACACGGCGGGGGCAAAAAATTAGAAGATCCATTGGTAGTGCGCCCCACCTCAGAAACGGTCATCGGATATATGTACAGTCAGTGGATTCAGTCCTATCGGGATCTACCGGTGCTGATTAACCAATGGGCAAATGTTGTGCGTTGGGAATTACGCACCCGCTTATTTCTCCGCACAATGGAGTTTCTCTGGCAGGAGGGACACACCGCCCATGCCACTGCGGAGGAAGCACAGGAAGAAACGCTGCAAATGCTGGATGTGTATACTGACTTTGCTGTGAACGATGCCGCCATCCCAGTCATCTCCGGTCGTAAGAGCGATAGTGAGAAGTTTCCCGGCGCAGATGCTTCCTATAGTATTGAAGCGATGATGGGGGATCGCCGGGCGTTGCAGTCAGGTACATCGCATAACCTCGGACAGAACTTTGCCAAAGCCTTTGACATTCAGTATCAGGATGCGAATGGGACGCAGCAATACTGCTGGACGACCAGTTGGGGTGTGAGCACACGAATGGTTGGCGCGATTGTCATGACGCACGGCGACGACCAAGGACTGGTCTTGCCGCCACGTCTGGCACCAACTCAGGTGGTGATTGTGCCGATCTATCGAAAGGACGCTGAACGGAGCACAGTCATGGAAGCGATCGAAAAGATCGAAGCCATGCTAGGGCAGGACGTACGGCTGAAGGTCGATCGGCGCGACGAATACTCTCCCGGCTGGAAGTTCAACGAATGGGAGTTGAAGGGCGTACCGTTACGGATAGAGATTGGGCCCAGAGATATTGCAAAAGATCAGGTAGTGCTTGCCCGCCGGGACGTGCCGGGACGAGATGGCAAATCGTTCGTTCCATTGGCGGGATTAGCTGATATCGTCTCCGATACACTCAGGGACATCCAGAATAATCTGCTGGCTCGTGCGACCGAATTCCGTGATGCCAATACATCAGAGCCGTCCGACTACGATTCGTTTAGGGAAGCGGCGACGCAAGGGTTCGCCCGCGCTTGGTGGTGTGGAGATGTTGCGTGTGAAGATAAAGTCAAAGACGACATCAAAGCCACGACGCGCTGCATCCCTTTGGATCAGCCCGGCGGGGGTGGGACTTGTATTGTGTGCGGCAAACCGGCAGAGGAGATCACTATTTTTGCGCGGGCGTATTGAAATCGTGTGCTTAGATATCCTCTAGTATGAAAGGTTGTTATGCACCGACCAGTATCCCTAAGCATTTTCCTCGCCTGTGTCTCCTTTGCCCTTTGGCTGCTAGGGTGTTGGGAAACATCAGCCAGCGAACCGAGGACAACGACATCGGAAGCGGCTGCCATGGAAGGTAGCGGCGAGGCACTTCATCTTTACACTGCCCTCGACACCAACGAAGCAAAGATTTATATCCGCGCCTTTGAGGAAGAGAGTGGTATTCAGGTGCGATGGGTTCGTTTGTCTGCCGGGGAGGTGTTGGTGCGAATCAGAAGCGAGCGAGCTAATCCACAGGTCGCGCTCTGGTTTGGGGGACCATCGCCAGAGTTTATTGTTGCTAAACGCGAAGGGTTACTCGCTCCTTATGCACCGCGTATTGATTTTGAACCGCCTCCCGGCACATTCGACGAAGCGCACTGCTGGACCGGATTCTACTTCGGTGCAATCGGTTTTGCGTCTAACACAGAGATTTTAGAACGCAAAGGGATTCCACCACCCACCTCGTGGTACGACCTACTAAAACCCGAACTCAAAGGAGAGATCAGCGTGGCTTATGCCTATACATCGGGCACCGCCAACACGCTGCTCGCTGCAATTGTGCAGATGATGGGTGAGGATGCTGGTTTCGATTATATTGCGAGGTTAGATCAAAATGTCCACCACTATAATAGGTCTGGGTCGGCGTGCGTGACGCAGGTGGGTTTCGGTGAAGTCGCGGTGGGGATTGCTTTTTCGCACGATATTGTCAAGAAAGGACCTGCGAAAGGGTATCCGGTTGTGTTGAGTTTTCCGAAGGAGGGGACAGGATTTGAGATCGGTGCGATGGCGCTTGTCAAAGGGGGACCCAATCAAGTCGCTGCAAAGCGATTTATGGATTGGGCCCTCTCAGTTCGAGCACAGAACCTGATGCAGAAGTGGTTTCGGACGCCCTTGAATCCAAAAGCCGAAGTTGCCCAAGGCGCAGTTACTGCTGATAACGTGAAACTGATTGAATTTGATTCCATCTGGGCGGCAACCCACCGGCAGAGATTGGTTGAACAGTGGCGCGAAGCTACAGCGCAATGACATCTCGTCTGAAGGATTGAACCGCCAAGACCAACAAATAGAATAGGGAGTTTTAAAAACGGGTAAAGCAGCTAAAACAGCACAACGATGGCGGGTTATTTTACGACTTGCTGCGGAAGAAGCCAGACCTCCATAAATTTAATTTTAGGGGTATCAGGACAATGGCAGTCGGAACGAACATCAAGATAATCATCGGTATCATTGTTATTCTTGCCCTCGGATTCACCCTCGGATTCATTGCGTTTGAAGTTGTTAACAGTCCAATCACCTGACATTAAGGGGAAGAACAAATCGTCAAGCTATACGCTCGACAAATCACTACCCCCCGTTTTGTTGAACGCACACCCAGGATAGTAACAAAAACCCAACACGAAGAAACAATTATTGAGTCCTCTGAAATAAGCCTGACGATGATATAGTATTTAGGGGCGGACATGAGGAACGCGAAGGGGTGTCAAACGTGTTCAATGCGAACGAGAGCATTGATTTGAATCTCTCTCAACATGGAGATATCAAGTTTTTGAATGAGACGCTTGCTATGGTTGACTTGGATTACGACATGACATTCGTTCAACGTGACTCTGGAGAATCCTCCTACCCGTCAGGACGCATGATTTTCATTCTGGAATTCCGAGAAGATGAATGGCGCATTCTTGAATGGTACGACAAGGCAACACCGCACTGAAGGAAAAAGCAGATGGAAAACGGTTGCAATTTGAGTTGGAATTATGCGAGTTATAAGGAATCTACGTATGTCCAGACCGATTACAGTTGATGAAGTTGCATCATTTCCGTATGCTGGCGTTGATGAATGCGCCCTCTCGCCAAATGGTCTGCGAATTGCGTACACGCATCAGAGGCAAATCTATATCACCGATCTGGAAACATCAAATACATCCGAATCTTTCAAAGGCAGAAACCCCAAGTGGTCACCTAGCCAGCCGGACGTCCTCGCTTTTCTGAAACCAGAGAGTTCGGGTGTTTGGTTGAGGTATATTGATGGCACTGAGCGGCAGTTGGGCAGGCACACGCAAGATGTCAACTTTCTTCAATGGTCCTTTGATGGTCAGTTTATCGCCCTCATTATCAATCGCGATTTAGAGATGCAAGACGAAGACAATGAGGGAGACATCGTCATCGTCCGTCCACCGCCCCTCACTGCTGTGAGTGAAATTGTCATTCTTCATGTGGGTACGGACGAAGTCACCTTCTTAGTGGAGTCAAATGTGGGTGAATCCTACGAAGGATTGGCTTGGCATCCGGATGGCAATTGGCTGACTGTTCACTCAGCTATAGAAAGTCAGGACCAAAGCGATACAGATTGGCACCTTTTTGACATCGATCGAAGATCTAGGAATAGAAAAGACAGAATTGGTCCCGGCAAGAATGAGATGACCCTGCCTTCATGGTCTCCATGTGGAAATTTTTTGGCATTGGGATATTCCCCATATAGCTATATTCATCCCGTCCGTAACCTGTGTGCCATTATGGAAAGGGACTCAAAACAGGTACGGATATTAAACGATGAATATTTCATCGATTTTGTCTGCTGGGGAGATGACGGTCAGAAAATATACTGTAGTGGCTTAAAAGGAATCAGTCGTCATGTGTTCTCTGTGGATATCAGGTCGGGAAGAAAAGCGGTGGTGGTGGAACGGACGGGGCGGACTTACCTTTCGGGGATAAGTCGGGATGGAAGAACACTTTTGACAGTTTTTCGGGGGTTGTTGTCTTTGCCGGATGTCTATGTGGTCTCTCTCGATTCTGGGCAGGAAAGAGCTGTCACGCAATTCAGCAACCCACTCGCCAATTACGAGTTGGGTGATGCTTCAGTTGTCGAGTGGGAGTCTCACGACGGTCTCATGATTCAAGGTTCTGTTGTTTCACCGCTGGGCAAGCCAATGAGTCCAGAGCACCCCACTATCGTCGATGTGCATGGTGGCCCAACTGAAGGTGGTGCGGCAATCTTCTACCGTGAGTGGCATTGGTTGGCAGCCAATGGGTTTCAGATATTTGCACCTGATATGCGTGGGAGCCAGCAATATCAGTGGTGTGAACCTCCAACTCAAGAACCGGACTATAAAGATGTTATGAGCGGTATCGACTGGTTGGCATCTCAACGGTTGTGCGACAAGGCAAACATAGGGGTACACGGTTATAGCTATGGTGCGATACTTGGGGCTTATGCCATTGGGAAATCAACGCTCTTTCGAGCTGCCGTATTGCTGGGTGGGCTTTATGACTATCGCCTGACTTGCCAATTTGGTCGCCAGACTCGGTGGAATGCAGTTTCCGCACAAGAGACGGGAGGGGCACCATGGGAAGTTCCGCATATCTACCAAGAACTATCTCCTATCAGTTACGTTGCCAACGTTGAAACTCCTGCTTTAATCCTCGAAGGGGAGCATGATACCCCACACGAAGCAGAACTGTATACGACATATCTAAGGGCACTTGGTAAGGAGGTGACTTATGTCCTTTACAAGGGCGCAGGGCACAGTCTGAGGAAAGTATCTCATAGAAAAGATCGTTGGGAGCGGACGTTGGGTTGGTTCCGCAAGTATCTTATCAAGTCAAATTGACATCTCTTTTCTACGTAAAGAGGTCTGCCACACGGCAACGAAACCCCTTAACCACCGGTTCGCCGGTTAAAGTGTCGTCAATTGTCAAGAGACTGATGTCCGTGGATGAACGGTAGACGGTCACCGTTTGAGAGAAGGGTTCAATCGCCCAAACGAGTTGTGTGCCGGCATCAAGATACTCGAAAGCTTTTTCGTGCACAGCCTGCATGGCATCCGTTTCTGACACAATTTCAATGGCTAAATCAGGGGGAATCGGGAAATTCTGCCATAGGTTGTCGGGGATGTGTTCCGAGGCAACAAATGCAACGTCCGGTTTCCTAGCTCTATCTCCCACTGTGAATACCGTTTCTGCTGTGTATAATTTACCCAACTGATGTTCCTTGACATAGTGAAACAAAAGTCCAAGGATTTGTGCTGCGACATCTCCATGAATAATTTTCGCTGCTGCCATCGGAATTAATTTCCCTTCCACGAATTCGTAGGATTCATAATCTCCTTCCAGAAATTCTGCCAGTGTTGATGGGTGCTCAATAGCTGGGGTTTCCATGATGTCTCCTTCATTAAATGAGGGTGTTCCTGAACAAAATAGCCTCTTAAATTTATCGACGATAACCCGCTAATTCCTCCAAACGGCGGATACGTTCTTCCATTGGTGGATGGGTGCTGAAAAGACCCGCTATCCCACCACGCAAGGGATTAACAATGAAGAGATGTGAAGTGGCTGCATTCGCTCGCATCGGATGTATTTCAACACCACGTTCAAGCCGGCGAAGCGCATTTGCCAATGCTATTGGATCGCCACAGATTTCCGCTCCACCGCGGTCTGCCGCGTATTCACGGGAACGGGAGATCGCGAACTGAATAATCATTGCAGCAATTGGGGCAACGATAATCAGGAACAGCATACCGATGATTCCACCGCCATCTTCGTCGTCATCTCCACCAAAACCGCCAAATAACGCCGCCCATTGTGCCATGTTCGCGATCATCATGATAGCGCCCGCGATTGTGGCAACGATGCTGCTTATCAGAATATCCCTATGCTTAATGTGTGCTAGCTCATGTCCAATGACACCTGCAAGTTCATCGCGTGATAAAAGTCGCATAATTCCGTCTGTTGCAGCAACTGCTGCGTGGCTCGGATTTCTGCCTGTCGCAAACGCATTTGGCATATCGGTTGGAATTGTGTAGACCTGCGGCATCGGCAGATCTGATTTTTCGGTCTGTTGTTTGACGATCTGGTATAACTCGCTGTTCGGACTGGCTTCCTGTGCTCTGTACATTGACAGAACGATCTTATCGCTGAACCAGTAGGAACCGAAGTTCATGACTGCTGCCAAGATTAGGGCAATTGCCATTCCAACCTCGCCCCCTAATATGTTGCCGATGAACATTAGCAGAGCTGTCAACGCAATCAAGAGTATTCCAGTTTTGAAGATGTTCATTTTGAGTAACCTCCTTAGATCAATTTAACTGTGTATTAGGGCCTTATGCTAGTTAGCTTCCCTTTTTTTTATGGGAAGTAAAAAAAGGGAAGCTAAAAAGTCCTCCAGTCTGTTACTATAGATGAACCTGACAATCCATCTAAAACTGGAGGATAACCTTATGATAACCGATTTTGATGACCTCTGTCTATGGACTTATGTCATTGTTGATGACATTCTGATAAAACTCGCACCCTTACTCCGACGCCCAGGCCCCCCTCCCCCATGTAGCGATAGTGAGTTAATCACTATGATATTGGTTGCCGAATGTAAGGGGTGGGACATCGAAACACAATTGCTATCCGACTTTAGCCAGCACCCCCATCTGTTCCCTATACTGCCTTGTCAGTCCCGACTCAACCGGCGCAGACGCAATTTGGGGGCAATCATCAATCAGATTCGACAGATGATCCTCTCAGACATTGAAGCAGCGTCGGAGAACCTGTGTATTATTGATAGTTTGCCGATTCCAGTCATTCAGTTTCATCTGGTGCCTTCGTCATCAAATGATTGGTCATGCTATGGTGCCGATTATGGGCGGGTAGAGTCGAGGAAACAGACCATTTTTGGCTATAAACTTCATCTGTTAGTCACCGCAAGCGGGGTGATTGTTGATTTTGAACTTGCCTCTGCTTCTGCAACCGATTTGTCTGTTGGCTACGAACTGCTCTGTGGACACCAAGATAAGCAAGTGATAGGGGATAAAGCCTATATTAGCACCCAAGTCAAAGACCAATTAGACCAACTCAACCGTATCAAGCTGATAACGGTGCCCCGACACAACCAGAAACAGCAGATTTCCAGACAAACCAAGCGGTGGATTAACGAAATTAGGCAGATAGTTGAAACGGTTAATGGTCAATTGAGTGAACAATTTCATATAGAAAAGAATCATGCGCATAGCTTCTGGGGCTTATGCACACGGTTATACGCCAAACTCACGGCTCATACCCTATGCGTTTATCTCAATCAGCTATGCAAAAAAGAGGCGTTTTTACAGATTAAAGAGTTGGCTTTCCCAGCTCCTTAGTAACTAGCATAAGACCCTATTAGGTATAATAGGCAGTCTACCCACGTTGTTTGTTAAAACTAATAGGACTTACACAGTTGAACGCTTAAAGCCAACCCCCCTGCCCCCCTTATCAGGGGGGTAGTTCGGCGATTCATCGCCGGAGGACACCATTTCTAACGCCCGATGAATCGGGCAACTACAGTAGGAGCTTAGGTTTGTAGTAGGGCGATTTATCGCCCGTCCGGACGCGCAATGAATTACGCTACTACAAACTGAACTGCGTAACCCCTATAGTGAAAAAGGCAGCATCGTTCATCTGAAAGGATACGGATTGATTAAGGTTTTCAAGATAGTTTCCCTAAACGGCAACATTGAATATTGGGCAACCAACAACCTCTCAATGGACGAACTGTTTCGACTCAAGTATGCCGAGTTGTCTTGGTCAATCGAAGAGTATCATCGAGGTATTAAGCAATTAGTGGGTGTTGAAAGGTGCACAGCACGCACAGAAATTGCGCAACGGAATCATATGGGTCTGGCGTTACGGGCGTTTCTCCGCATAGAGCGACACTGTTTTTTGACAGGTATCACCTGGTTTGAAGCCAAAGCCTCAATTATCAGACAAGCGGTACGTGCCTATCTCGCTCAACCCATTTACACACTAAATCCAACTGCGTAACTCCTACACTAATTGGCAGTTGACTAACTGGCTGATTGCCTTGGCGATCCAAATTGACTTGTCTATTAGACTTCAATTGGGTCAGCCAATGCCATTGATACTTCCCAATGGTCTTGAGATTCTTTAAACTACTGTACCAACTGTCAAAGACCACACACTCGGGACGAAACCCTCTCTCATCAGCGGCGGCTATCAGCGATTGAAAGTGGTCATTTTTGGTTAAGTTATCTTGTTGTTTATTGTACAGACGGTAATCGCAGGGAATGTGGGTGTCGCCATCAGTCCACATCAGGGTAATGAGGTTAATTCCTGACACCACCTGCTTCTGTTTACCTGACCAATGACGGGTGACCAGTTCCATTTGTCGGGCATACGGTTTATCAAGGGTGGAGTCGTCTATGACCAAAATACATTGTTCTTTTTTCACAAATGACTCTGATTCTTGCCACAATTGCTCTGAATCGGGAGTTAGTCTATAGAGCAACCGATTCAGAGAGTCATGGGCCGGGGGGTTGTCTGGTTCGGGGTGGACTCGGGCTGCTTCTGTACAACTGTAGTATCTCGGAGTCGCTATCAGAAAGTTGATGTAGTCATATTCAGTGCATTTGGGTGGGTTCATAGTCTATATGATAACCTATTGCCTGTTCAAGTGCGTAACTCCTACCTTCAATTGGATTATTGCCAATTCCTATTGGTCAGCCATATCAATTATACACAGACTTACTTTGCTGAACATACCCAAAAGTGGAGTCACGATCAAATTAACCGCTACCTGAGAAACGAGAGAATTACCCCCAGACAAGTCTGGGAAAATGTCAAAGACGACATCCAATTTTCAGACAACGGGTATCTGTTGTTTGATGATACCGTCGCTGACAAAAACTATTCGTTCAAAATTGAACCCGCTCGTCGGCAATGGAGTGGGAATGCCCAGCGCGTTATCCAAGGCATCGGCATCGTCACGATGGTGTATGTCAATCCAGATGTCGATGCGTTTTGGATTGTTGATTATCGTATCTATGACCCGCATCGAGATAGCAAAAGTAAAATTGACCATCTACTTGAGATGTTACGCAATGCGAGTTTTGGCAAAAACCTTCCCTTTACAACCGTTTTATGGTAGATCCCATAATTCCTGATACAGTTGAATAATATCGTAAAGAGTCATATAGGAGTTATATTCTCGGTGTCTCTTGATATTTGCAAAATCGTGTTCAATCGGATTGTAATCTGGAGAATAAGGGGGTAGGAACATCAGACTTGCCCCTGAATCCTCTATCAACTGTCGGGTCCGAGGTATTTTGTGAAGCCGCGCATTATCAAGGATTACAACCTGTTTTGAAGTCAAACGTGGACATAACTGTTCGGCTAACCAGTCATTGAAATCTACCGCTTTGCAGCTCCCTTTGAACACCCGTGCCGCAGTGAAGGCATCATCAAAACATGCCGCAATAAGTGTCGTTGTCCGGGTGCGTTGGCTTGAGATAAGTCCAAAGACTTTTTCCCCTTTGGGTGCATACCCATAACGTCTATGACTTTCGTCTCGAAACCCACTCTCATCGACATAAACAACAGACTTACCAGAGGCTTTCACCTGTGCGAGTTGCTGAAGATACGCTTGTCGTTTTTCAGCACATTGCTCTTTGTAGCCGAGACTTTTTTTTTCGGGTGCAACCGATATTTTTCAGTCCATACCAGATACAAGACTTTGAGACACCAAAATGAGCTGCACGCTCGGCGTAGGTCTGGTCTGGAAAGTCAGCGACATGTTGTCTCAGCGCATCGGGGTCAAGGGTCCGTGGGCGGCGGGGTCCTGGTTTTTGACGTTTGAGTGGGTCAGGCGCATTCAACCACTTATACAGCGTTGAGCGGGCGACGGAAAAACGGCGACTCGCTTTAGTCTTGCTACCGCCAGCTACGATAAAATCTAAGACGCGTTTGCGTAAATCTAAAGAATAGGCCATAATAACTATACTAAAGTTAGTACAATTTGTATCCAATTCATGTAGCGTTATCAAGGGTCTAGTGAATATTCGGCGAGTTAGTATCTTCAGAGATTGTCGCAGAAAATAATTATCCCTTGATTAAAGCACGCAGATGCTCAACCATCAACCCTTGTGTCCGCTTGACAGTTCGATACCAATGTTATCGAACTGCCTGTGACACAAGTGGCGTTGAATAGCAATTGCGTCAGGCAACTTGTTCCGAAACTTAGTTGCGCGAATTAATTGATGCTTTGACGCGATTTGACCTGATACCTTGTCAAATCCGCAGTGCTGCTTGACATCCCGAAGCGTGTTCTCAATCAACCACCATTTGTACCGTGAATTGTACAAACTTTAGTAACTATAGAATACCAGCAATAGAACAAAATGTCTAATTATTTATAGGGTTTACCATAGTTGACAGTTGGTATGCCTCCCGTCAAGTGCTGAGTTCCATTCAACGACTTGAAAAGGTCTACTATTGTCCGCTAAAGAGCAACCGGCTTGTTGACGATTCAGACGGTGAACACCCGCACCGCAGAGTGGATACACTCCACTTCAGCGAGACCGAACAGACCCATGGAAAATCCGTTCATCTGAAGAATTTCCCCAAAGGGCATCGAGTGAAATTGTTCCGGCTTGTACTCTCTACCGAGCGCACGGAATATGTCGTGACCAACGACCTGACTCAAGATTCGACGGGTGAAACTCAAAAGCACGGTTCCATTCGTTGGAAGATTGAGCAATTTCATCGGCAAGCCAAACAGGTGACGGGTCTTGAAAGTTGCCAATGTCGCAAACAGCGAGCAGTAAGAAATCATATTGGTTGTGCAATGTTAGTCTGGGTCAAACTCAATCGTGTCGCCCGTCAGAGGGGCAAGACGATTTACCAACTCAAACAGTCACTGCTTGACGATTATCTGTCTCAGCAACTGCTTTCACCTTCTATTCCAATGGCTCTTGCGTAAGTCCTAATCTTAGAGATTATCCATCACATTTCAATCCAGAGTTTCACCCGGCTGGAGCGCGACGATTTCAACCGCTTGATCTCTGGTCAGTTCGCGCAGTGCGTCCGGCGTTCCGGTTAGTAGCGGAAATGTTCCGTAATGTATCGGAACAATAGCAGGTACATTGAGCAGCTGCGCCGCATAAGCCGCCTCACGGGGACCCATCGTGAAGTGGTCGCCGATTGGCAAGAGGGCAAGATCTGGCTGGTAGATTTCACCGATGATCCGCATATCGCCAAACACATTGGTGTCACCGGCGTGGTAAATTTTATATCCATTTGAAAATTCAAGGATATATCCTGCGGGTTCACCGAGGTAGACGATTGTGCCATCTTCCTCTGTGAAGCTGCTGCTATGGTTGGCTGTTACCATAGTTGCATTTAGCCCATTAACCGAGACGGTGCCCCCTTTGTTCATCCCGATTGCGTTTTCGACGCCTTTACCTCCGAGCCAATTGCTGATTTCGACCATCCCCACAACGGTCGGTGAATGTTGCTTCGCAAGGTCAACAGCATCGCCGATGTGATCGGCGTGTCCGTGTGTGATGAGTATGGCATCGAGTTTGTCAAATGTTTTAAGGGTGTCTGGGCACGACGGATTACCGGTTATCCACGGGTCTATTAGAAAGGTCTGTCTCTCGAATTCAATTTTAAAGGTTGAGTGTCCGAGCCACGTCAATTGGATTCCGTTATTTAGTTTCATGCGTTTCCTCCCTGTATGATATAGGCTTATATTCAAGTGAGTTTATTATACAAAACCCGCCGTTTCTTTGCAACTATATTGTCGTTGACTTGAATTAGCGAATCTGCTATAATCCCCCTCGTCACAATAGCGCAGATTGCTCCCTATTCAACATCTCAGATGTCTTCTGTATGGGTCAATTTAGGTTTCGGATATAAATCAGATGGGCGAAGGTAAGGTTGTCCAAAAAACAGAAGTTCTCGCTACGATCGACTCGTTGCAGGCTGATTTCAGGGCACTTGGCATCAGATCGGGAATGGTATTGTTGGTTCATTCATCTTTGAGCGCGATGGGTTGGGTGTGTGGCGGGGCGGTAGCGGTCATCATTGCACTTCAGGAGGTTTTGGGTAAAACTGGTACACTTGTTATGCCCACCCACTCAACCGATCTGACCGAACCAAGCCAGTGGGAAAATCCGCCTGTACCCGAATCGTGGTGGCCGGTCATACGTGCAACAATGCCTGCTTACCAGCCGGATCTGACGCCCACGCGGTCAATGGGGATTATCGCAGAAACATTCCGAAAGCAGAAAGGTGTTCTGCGTAGCGCGCATCCACACCACTCGTTCTGTGCGTATGGGCATCAAGCGTCGCATATCACAGATAACCACTCATTGGGGTTTGGTCTGGGCGAGGGTTCGCCGCTTGCCAGAATCTATGATTTGGGCGGTTTCGTTCTTCTCCTCGGCGTGGGTCATAATAGCAATACGTCTATGCACCTTGCAGAATATCGTGCTACCTTTCCAACCAAACGGATCGTTCAGGAGGGTGCACCGATCTCGGCAGCGGGTTCAAGGAGATGGACTACTTTTGAAAATATAGATCTGGATAGTTCAGATTTTGAGGGGATCGGTGGGGACTTTCTGCGAAGTGATGTAGGGCAAGAGGTGCATCGTGGCAAGGTTGGCATCACAAAGTGTCAACTAATGCCACAACGCGCTGTCGTGGACTTCGCGGTTGATTGGCTTGAGGAGAACAGAGGGAAGTAAACCGAATTTTAACCGATCTACATGCACTTTTGCTGCAAAGGCGTGTTTTGGCTTTGTAGTTTAGATTTATAGATGATTTCAATCCGCAAAAACAATCAAAGGAGATTCTATGAAATTAGTAAGTTTCCAGAGTTCCGATGGTCCCAAACTGGGTGCCTCAATTGATGATAAGGTCTTAGACCTACAAGCCACCTATCAAGCGGCGGTCACAGATGACGCGTTGCCGGCACTCTTGAGTGGTATGATAGCATTTCTCGAAGGCGGACAGAGAGCCTTTGATGCTGCGACACATGCAATCAACGTAGCGGCGGAAAATCCAGAAAAGGCGGTTTGGAGTACAGATCCACTCCTGTCACCGATTCCCAATCCGAAGAAGCTATTGCTGCTCGCAGGGAACTATGCCTCGCATATTGAGGAAGGTGGCGGTGTCGCATTGAGTCGGATGGAGACAACGCCACGTGTTTTCATGAAACCACCGACCACTACCATAGTTGCCCACGAAGAGCCGATTATCATTCCTCCCAACGGTGTCTTTACCGACTGGGAAGCTGAGATTGGTATCGTCATCGGCAAACGCGGGAAATTCATCTCGGCTGATGAAGCCTACGATTACGTCGCTGGATACACTGCGGTCAACGATGTTTCTGAACGCGAGCTAAAAGTGAAGGACAGTCGCGTAGATCGAGAGGGCGATGAATGGTTTGATTGGCTCAATGGCAAGTGGTACGACACTTTTGCGCCAGTTGGTCCATGTCTGACAACAAAGGATGAAATCCCGGATCCGAACAGTCTGCGTATCGCCTGTCGCGTCAACGGCGAAACCAAGCAGGATGCCAATACGGGACACATGATCTTTAACTGCGCGGAAATCGTGGAATTTACCTCAACGCTGGTCACGCTTGAACCGGGCGATATTATCTCAACAGGCACACCCGCAGGTGTTGGACACCCCGATCAGAAATTAGTTGATGGGGATGTCGTTGAGGTCGAAATTGAGAAGATTGGTGTTTTGAGGAATCCCGTTGTTCAGGGATAATAAAGACGTGAAACGTGATGCGTGAAACCCCGATAGATCGGGACTAAGAAGCGTGAAAACCATTTGTTCATTGGTGTAGGCAGGCTAGGAAACTCGACCTACGGGGCTCATCAAAAAAGAAAGTCAAAACACTAAGAGGAACCGAGTTTTTGGCAACTACGGGCGGGGTAACCCCGCCCCTACGGTTTCTCTCCGTGCAAATCAATCTATTGGGGGGCTGGGATGATGCTGGTTAGAGTGTAGCGAGTGGGATTTACTTCTATCACCTCTCAGCGGAAGAGTATGAAGCAGCGAAGCGGATGGTGATTCGGAAGGAGATTAATCGTCTTTCTCTGACTCTTGCGATTTCCCTTGTATGAGTATATGGTAGATGTTTCTCACATCTGCACTCAAATCAATGAGTCTTTGATTCATATCGTCGAATCGTTGGTTCAGATCAACAATCCTTTCATTGAATTGTTGGTTCATATCAGTGATCCTCTGATTCATATCATCGAATCGTCGATTCATATCATCTCTACTCGGAAATTTTAAGAGAAAGGTGATAATTGTAATAGCAAAACCAGCAACCATAATTACGATTTGTAGAGTATCCTTGTCCATGTTAGCCTCCCCTGATGATGTCGGTTTGTATGATATTATAGCACATTATCCCATGTTATTCATGTAAATCTAACATTTCACTTTTGAATAAAGGGGCACCACAAATGTCTGACCGCAAGAAGATAGCAGCCATCATCACGACATACTTTCCACTCTCTCACGCAGATGTAATCGCCACAAAGTATATGAAGGGATTTCCAACCGACGACGGGCTTCAGGCACCGCGTGTCGATCTGGTTTCAATCTATCTGGATCAGACCGATCCACGGGATATCGGACGCGAGCTTGCCGAATCGCACAATATCCCGATCTATCAGAGCATTCGTCAGGCACTGACACTTGGTGGGAAGGAGCTCGCTGTTGATGGTGCCCTCCTGATCGGCGAGCACGGCGATTATCCGTACAATGAGCTTGAGCAGCACATGTATCCGCGCCGTTACTTGTTCGAGCAGATCTGCGGTGTCTTCGCATCGAGTGGGCATTCAGTCCCCGTCTTCTGCGACAAGCATCTCTCGTATAACTGGACGGATGCCAAATGGATGTATGACCGCGCCAAGGCGCTCAATGTCCCCTTTATGGCGGGTTCATCCTTGCCGACCTGCTGGCGAAATCCGTTTCTTGAGTACGACCTTGACACGCCATTAGAGGCTGCAATCGGGATAGGCTATGGCGGCATTGAGTCCTACGGTTTCCACGCCTTAGAGACGCTACAGTGCATGATCGAGCGACGCACCGGTGGGGAGTCCGGTGTGGTTGCCGTCCAATGCTTGGAGGGAGATGCGGTCTGGCAGGCGGGAGCAGACGGGCACTGGTCTCCCGAATTGGCGACCGCCGCGTGCGCGCCAATCCCTGATAAGCCGGCGGGGAGCCCGGAAGACCATTGCGAAAACCCCGCCGTTTTCTTAATCGAGCACAGTGATGGGTTTCGGTCAGCGATGTTGATGCTGAACGGCTATATCAGCCAGTTCGCCTATGCGGGACAGATCGACGGCGAGATTCAAGGCTCCCAGTTCCGTCTACAAGGCGGGGGTCCCCATGCGCATTTTAGCTATCTCAGCCTGAACATCGAAGAGATGTTGCTCACAGGGGTTCCTCAATATCCCGTTGAGCGGACACTGCTGACGACCGGCGTATTGGACGCGGCGATGCGCTCAAGGTATGAGGGACATATTCGCTTGGAAACGCCCCATTTGGCAGATCTTTCTTATCGCTCTTATGCGCAGCTGCCGATTCGACCGATGGGACCGCAGCCCAGTGGATCGACATTGGACCCATGGCCACCGGATGCGCCCGATAGCTAAAGCGATAGTAAGGTATTACACTTCGCCGCGCCTCCGTGTCACTGCCTTGCAAACTAGCACGGCGAGCACCGCACCGATAATCTGCATCAGGATAAACACCGTTCCATCGAAGGGCTTTACACCTGCTGCTGCGTAGGTGAATATCCGTGCAAAGGTGACTTGCGGATTGGCGAACATGGTACTTGATGTCGCAATCAACTGTCCCCCAACCAACATACCGACCACCAAGGAGATTTTATCCGATTGGTGGTGTACCAAAAGGAAGATTACGAGAACAAGGATAAAGGTGCCTAGAATCTCGGCAAAATAGTTCCCTCCCGCGCGCGTTACTTCAGAAACCGCGATTAGTTTGGGAATTTTATGATAGAACATCAGATGCGAAAAGACTGTTCCTGTTAGTCCACCGGCGACCTGAGCCAAAATATAGATTAACGCTTGCTTCCAGCCGATTTTACCTCCAAGTACGATTGCAAGGCTTACCGCGGGATTGAAATGGGCACCGCTGATGGGTCCAAATATCTCAATGAGGGCGAAAAGAATAAACCCGACAGCAAGCGCATCAGCTAGGACCGCCAGACCGATCCCGGCTTCTAGTACTTGATGGAAAAGGATAATTGGCGAGATCGCCGCCATGACGAGGAACAGTGACCCCAAATACTCACTCAGAATTTGAGAACCTATCGTATATTCTGCTTGCTTTGATGCCACTTAAGACCTCCGTCTGTCTTTTTGTTAATCCAACACAGGTTGCTAGATAGCCCGTAGATCGAGTGATTTTCTCGGTCTATCGTACATAACCAATGCGACACATGTCGCCCCTCTGGGGCTATGTTGGTTCATTCGTTCATTGGTTAGTCAGTGCAGTTGCAATAGACACGCTGCACTGTGCTGTATTTTGCACAAAGGTTACGGCATACGGAGTATATCTACTACTAGCAACTTGGGTTAATCTAAATCTGATTCCAATCGTCCCATTGCAGCAGGAACACCTTATCATACTGAAGTTTTAACAAAGTTGTCAAAACAAAAACCTGGGCAGTCCGCTAATTTAAATTTATGGATAAAGGACTGAAACGATATGAAGATTACGCAACTCGAAATTCTCCCTGCGCCGTTTCAGGGACGGGCGTATATTTACGTCAAGCTGCACACCGATGAAGGTATCATCGGCATCGGTGAAGCGTCCTGTTCTGGGAAAGAGGGCGCATTGGTGGGCGCATTGCGAGATGTTGAAAATGTACTGATCGGCGAAGACCCATTTCAGGCAGAGAAAATCTGGCAGATGATCTATCGCAACGCTTTCTGGCGAGGTGGCCCGGTGCTCATCGGTGCGCTCTCCGGCATTGAGCACGCACTCTGGGACATCAAAGGTAAAGCCTTGAACGTCCCGGTGTACGAGTTGCTAGGCGGCATGTACCGGCACAAGATGAAGGTTTACTGCTGGATTGGCGGGGGCACACCAGAATCTTGGGCGGAGGCGGCTGTACAACGCATTGAAAATGGTTGGGGCGGACTGAAATTCACGCCATTTGATCCGACGGGACCCGCCTTTAATCTCGCTCACGGTAAAAAAGTTGAAGCAATAGTCAAAGCGGTCCGCGAAGCGGTCGGTGACGAGGTCCCAATCGCAATTGATGGACATGGCCGCTTGAATCCCGTCAACGCAATGGAGATGGCGAAACGGATTGAACCTTACGGCATCCTTTTCTTCGAGGAGGCGGTACTTCCAGAATCGGTTGATGCGATGGCAACTCTACGTCGGAATGCGGGAGTTCCAATCGCCACCGGTGAGCGACTCTATACGCGCTACTCCTTCCGAGAGTATCTTGTCAAAGGTGCTGTGGATGTCGTTCAACCGGATATCTGTACCTGCGGTGGTATTATGGAAGCGTTCAAAATTGCGGCGATGGCAGACGCCTTTTTCGCCACGATCGCGCCTCACAATCCGCTGAGTCCTCTATCAACGGTGATTTGCCTGCACTTAGATACCGTCGTGCCAAACTTCCTTATTCAAGAAGTTCCCAATGGGAACAATCCGGAAAGGAAGAACCTCATAGTTGGATTTGAAGAAAAGCCGGTCGATGGACATCTGCAAGTGCCGCAGGGACCGGGTTGGGGTGTTTCGCTAAACGAAGATTATATCCGCTCGCTTTCAGGGGATTCGTCACGCGGGAAATGGGACGCCTTCGATGTCGATGGTTCCATCCTTGATCTGTGAGGCGGGAATAGAAAGAAAACGAGCAAATTTCCCCATTTTCCCCGTCGTTTTATACATTGCGATAAAAATAAGGAGACGCTGGTATGCGATTGAGCTTACGTTCCGCCATCAACCCATTCATTCATCTGCTTATCTGTCTATTCGCATCTTTCTGCATCATTGCGAGCAGTTTTGGGGGCACGGTCTATGCTGCTGAGGATCCACACTCACATGAAGCAGCTCTCAAGAACCCCGATGGGACATGGAAGTGGACGAATGCTCTCATCGGTGAAACGAGCCCTTACCTGCTTCTGCATGCCCACAATCCAGTTGACTGGTATCCTTGGGGACCTGAGGCGTTGGACCGGGCGAAGGCTGAAAACAAACCGATTTTCCTTTCTGTGGGGTACTCTACCTGCTACTGGTGTCACGTTATGGAACGGAAGGTGTTCTCAGATCCAGAGATAGCCAATCTGATGAATGCCTTGTTTATTAACATCAAGGTGGACAGGGAAGAACGCCCAGATATAGATGAGATTTATATGACCGCCACCCAAATCATGACGGGATCTGGCGGTTGGCCCAACTCTGTTTTTTTAACACCTGACCTTCTCCCTTTTTTCGGAGGGACCTACTTCCCACCGGAGGATAGTCGGGGTCGTCCCGGTTTTCCGAGAGTCTTGAACGCACTTCATGAGGTGTGGATGAATCAACAAGCGGATGTCATTGCACAGGCAGAGAAGATAACGGAAGTTATCGTACAGGCGACGGCTGCCACCCCGGCTTCCGCTGGGGAAACGCCGCTGGATCGGAAGCTAATTTCGGCGGCGGTGAAAGCCCTTCAATCGAGGTACGATGCTACATACGGCGGCTTCGGTGGCGCGCCAAAGTTTCCTAGCCCTACGAATTTGGAACTGTTGTTGAGTGAGTATCAACGTGAACCTTCCAAATCAACCCTTGAGATGGTCACGAATACCCTTGACAAGATGGCGTACGGCGGGATGTATGATCAGATTGGCGGCGGTTTCCATCGTTACTCGGTTGATGCCAAATGGCTTGTACCACATTTTGAAAAGATGCTGTATGACAACGCCCTACTCGCGAAAGTCTACCTGCAAACCTATCAACTCACGAAAAACCCGCTCTACCGACGGGTAGCCGAGGAGATTTTCGGGTTCGTTTCGCGAGAGATGACCTCCGCGGAGGACGGTTTCTACTCGGCACTCGATGCGGAAGTGGATGCGGAGGAGGGCAAATCCTACCTCTGGACAAAAGAACAGATTCAAGAGGTCCTTGGGAAAAAGGATGCCAAGTTGTTCATGCAGGTTTACGGGGTGGACAAGGGGGCTAATTTTGAAGGCGGAACCAATATCCTCTACCTTCCTGCCCCAACTTCAAGTGTCGCAAAATCGCTCAAAAAGTCGGAGGAGGACCTCCACAGCCAACTTGAACCGCTCAAAGCGAAACTACTCACGACGCGAGAGAAACGGAAACAACCCTTGCTCGATACAAAAGTAATCGTAAGCTGGAACGGGTTAATGATTGATGCGTTTGCCTACGGCTACGAAGTTCTCGGCGATAAACGGTATCGTGATGTGGCGGAGAAAGCTGCCCTGTTTAATCTGAAACACCTCCGGACGGCCGATGGACAATTGATGCGGACTTACAGGGATGGTGTCGCCAAATACAACGGCTACCTCGATGATTATGCCTTTCTCGTTCGGGGTTTGCTGGGTCTACATCAGGCAACGGGTGAAGAAAGTTGGTTGAATGAAGCAAAGTCCTTAACCGACACAATGAACCAGCTATTTTGGGATGACAAAAACGGCGGCTTTTACTTCACGCTTGCCAACCAAAAACATCTGGTTGTGCGCACCAAGAATCCTTACGACTCCGCTCTCCCATCGGGGAATGCGGTAGCAGCTAATAACCTACTCATCCTCGCACATCACCTTGGCGAGAAGGATTATCTGGATAAGGCGGAAAAAACACTTCAGAACTTCGCGGGCATGATGGAACAGTCGCCTCGTGCTTTTATGCACATGCTTTTTGCTACAAATCGTTATCTTTCGACGGACTGGACCAAAGTCGGGGCAGCACCCCAAGAAGAGTCAGCCCAATTCGGTTTGAACACGGAGGGGAGAAGCACGATTAACCTCTTTGGACTGCCGAAAGCCCCACGGGCTTTACCTTCAGAGCACGAACTGTTGACGCTCGCAGCCTCCATACCCTCGAAAGGGGCTATCTTCCCCGGAAACGCCTTTGATGTGGAGGTACAGCTTGAACTCGCTGAAGGGTGGCATATCAACGCCAATCCCTCTTCGTGGGATCTGCTGATTCCTACAACTGTGTCCGTCAGGCCTGATGCTTCCGTCGAAATCTTGTCGGTCACATACCCCAAGGGGAAGCCGTTCCACGCAGATTGGAGGGAGGCTCCAATTTCCATCTATGAAGAAGACGTCACAATCGAGATGAAATTGAAGTTAAAGCCGGGTGAAACAATCGAAAAAGCGTTTCCGTTGAACATAAATGTTCGCTATCAGGCGTGTGACGCGCACCGGTGCTTGCCGCCGTCAACCGCAACGATTCCACTCTGGGCTAACATTTACGAGAAAAATCACAACTGATATACATCGGGGTAAGCGTACATAAATCAGAGGATTTACCGAGCGAACCCCTAACTCAATTATAGGAGGTTTATCATGGATTTGGGATTAACAGGAAAGGTTGCCGTCATCACAGGCGGTAGTGAAGGCATTGGCAAAGGCATCGCCCAACGACTCTGCGCAGAGGGCGCGAAGGTCGCCATCTGCGCTCGTCGTGAGGATGTTTTAGAAGAGGCGGCGCAGGAGATTAGGGACGCAACGGGTGGTGAAGTGCTCGCCGTTACCGCTGACGTGACAATCGCCGGAACACTCGAAATTTTCATCAACCAAACGGTTGATAAGTTCGGAAAGATTGATATTTTGGTCAACAATGCCGGGAAGTCCGCGGGTGGCAATTTTGAACAGGTAACTGATGCGGAATGGTACGAGGATCTCGATCTCAAGCTGATGGGAGCGGTGCGCTGTGCACGGTTGGCTATCCCTCACATGAGACCAACGGGTGGTGGACGCATCATCAACGTCACCCACCCCGGTGGTAAACAGCCGGACGCAGGCTCTGTTCCAACCTCTGTCAGTCGGGCGGCGGGCATTGCGATGACAAAAGCACTGTCCAAAGAGTTACTCGCCGACAAGATCCTTGTCAACACGGTCTGCTTGACCTCAATCAAGAGCGCGCAGGGTGAACGGTCTTGGAAGGCGGATGGTTCGCCCGGCACGATCGCGGAGTATTGGGAAGCAAGAGGCGCGGAGCATCCGCTCGGTCGCTTGGGTGAACCGACTGAGGTCGGCGATCTTGTCGCTTTCCTTGTCTCGGATCGGGCCTCGTACATAACGGGGACAGCGATCAATATCGACGGGGGATTGTCGGCGGTTGTTTAGTAACTTTTGGCACTAGCCGGTGAGGTGTCGTTGCCACACTGTTCAAGAGTTCATTGGTTCATTGGTGCATCGGTGCATTAATGAACCAATGAACTAAATATGTTTCACGTTTCATAGCTACGCAGTTCGCTTCAGCTAAGTATTCTGGACAACCACAAGTTTCCTAATCCCGATCTGTCGGGGGGTTGCCCCTACATTGGGTCAATTCCTGTAGGGGTTGGGTTTCCCAACCCGTTGGGCGAGGAAACCTCGCCCCTACGATAGGGACTTATCGGCAAATTATGGGTACGCCCCGCATAATAAATGTCAACACGTCCTAGCCGATAAATCAAGCGTTAGCAATCACCGCAATAGTCGGGAACCGGAATTCCCTCCTACACAAAACATGCAGAATTGGGTGTTGGGTTTCACGGTTCCCGCTCAACCCAACTTACGTACTACTTACATAGGCTTGTCGTTACCTAATCATCAACGACATATCTCAACATTACCCCAAGATCACCGACAATCCAGCCGGTTTCAGCGTCCGCCATATAAATCGAGTTCAGGTTATAGTAGCTTTCGCACCTTTGCGGACGCCAGTTCTCACCACCATCAAGGGTACGGATAACCGTGCCTTCACCGCCGACTGCCCAGCCGAGGTTGGCATTGAGGAAGAAGACACTATTGAGGAAGCTTTTCACGTAGCTCTTTTGGCGTTTCCATGTGCGTCCTCCATCGGTTGTGTGGATAACCAACCCATCAATCCCAACGACCCAGCCGTTTAGATGGTCTGTAAAGTAAACCCCTGACAACCATACCTCTCCGAGTTGGGCTTGCAAATCCCACTTTTGACCACCGTTCCGGGTATTAAGAATCACACCGCCCTGTCCCACAACCCAGCCGGTTTGAGTGTCAATGAAGTGAATACCAAAGAGATGACGGTTGACACCACTGCGCTGTTTCTGCCACGTTTTGCCGCCGTCCGCGGTGTGCAAAATCTCCCCGCTGTGACCGATCGCCCATCCGTGCTGTGAATCAACGAAGGAAACACCAAGGAGATCACTTTCCGTATTAGCCTCTTGCTGTAACCACGTTTTGCCACCGTCGGTGGTGTGGACAATTGTCCCCCATTCCGCAACGCTCCAGCCAACCTTGTCGTTGATAAAGTGCGTTGACCCGAAGCATTCCATCGTTCCACTATCTTGCGACTGCCAGTGCAACCCACCGTCGTCCGTGCGAAGGACCTCCCCACGGTCACCCACTGCATATCCAACTTTATCGCTGATAAAATGGAGGTCTGTGAGCAGATAGCTGGGCGCGGATTGAAGTTCCCACGTTCTCCCACCGTTCTTGGTGTGCCAGATCGTCCCGAACTCCCCGACCGTCCAACCAAGTTGAGAATTGACAAAATGGACACCTAGCAGAACGACATCCGCCCCGACCAATTGTGTCGCCCCACCCCGCTGATGCTTCCATGTCTTCCCACCATCGTTGGTGTGCAAGATGGTGCCCAAGTCACCAACAATCCAGCCATTTTCGGTATCGGTGAAGTGGAGCGCGTACAGAAGGAAGGTGTGTAGCGGTTCATCCCCGGTTCTTATCTGCTGACCGTAGTGTTCTTCATGGCGTTTATTTGAGCCGAGCGTTAAATACTCCCAATTTCTACCGCCATCCTGTGTGGCAAGCACTATGCGCCTGTCCCCGACGATCCAGCCACGATTTTCATCGACAAAGTGGACATCGGACAACTCGTAGCGGACATTCGTTTTCTGGTAAGTCCAGCGTTTCCCTCCATCGCGTGTATAATAGGCGTTGCCTTGGTGGCTAACAGTCCAGCCTTGACGGGAATTGAGGAAAAATACACCCCTCAGCGAGTTGTCACCAATCCCTTCTGACCGATTCGTCCAAGTCTGTCCGCCATCCCCCGTGTATAACACTGTTCCGAAATCGCCGACGATCCAACCCTCTTGGGCTGAGACAAAGTGGAGATCGAACAAGTTATTATATGTAGCCTTTGGTTGCTGTTCCCACGTCTCCCCACCATTTTCTGTGTGCAGGATGATACCATTGTCGCCGACGCACCAGCCGGTTTGGTTATCCACAAACCGCACTGATCGTAACGGATGGTAGACGCCACTCTGTTGTGGATGCCATGTCACCCCGCCATCCGTTGTGTGGGCAATCGCGCTGTCGAGTTCTTCGGCGAATGTGCTTCCTGCGTTATTGCCGACTATCCACCCGGTGCGCTCGTCAATGAAGAATACATCGTAGAATCGTGCTTCCCAATCTGCACGCCGAACAATTTCCCAGCGACCGGGCTTGGGAGCTCGATCTCCTGAACACCCAATGCTCCCACCGACAAGCATCACAATGAGAAATATGACGTGAAGCGTGATGCGTGAAACGTGATGGGCTAAGTTTTCGATTTGTTGATTCGTTTTCACGTTGAATACATCCTTTTGCTCAAATGTTTTCGTAAATCGGGGCAAAGCTATCGCTTCTTTGCGACGATGTGCCTAGCCCATAGGTTTATTCGAGACGATTGGTTCTTGTTGCTAGGAGAAAATTTCAGATCTCTCTATGAACGATTTTGCCAGCTAGTTCGTCTTATACAATAACACAAGTTGCTGGTTATAGGGCAAGCCACAATTTGGGTGAATGAGAACGAAAGAGAGAAAATCATCACTCGCAGTGGATTGACAAATCCACTGCACACGTACGAAGATGGCTTGGATATGTCTATCCAAGCCGAGCAGGGTTAACACACTAAACCGATGCGAAACGCAATACAAAATCAACTCGAACAAATTATCCAGAATAAGTTATCTGCCATCCAACATCGAATGCGGATTGAGGGTGTCTTCCAGAATCTGGCTACATTTAACCTGTGGGGAGTTCTCATTGCTGGGATATTGCTTGTAGCCAGCCGATTTTTCCCGTTGCCGATACCGATTGGATTTGCAATTGCCCTGCCGATCGTCATTGCAAGCACTATTGCAGTTGGCTTAAACTTGATGCGGAAGATAGATCCGTTTGCAGTGGCGCACTTCGTGGACCAACGCCTCAGCCTGAAAGAGCGTCTCGGCACTGCCCTTGAGGCAATGGATCGGCGGGGAACGGGCGATTTTGCTATTTTGCAGATTCGTGATGCTGCACGGACAGCCCAAGGGATCCTCCCTGCCACAGTGGTCTCCTACGCGGTCCCACGGACTCTCAAATGGCTTCCCATTCCCATGTTGCTAGTTGGGCTTTCGTTCTTCATCCCGCGCATGTATGAAATCATCCCCCCCCCGACTGCCCCAGAACATACAGCTATTCATGACGCTGCAGCAAGGCTTGAAGGGGCGGTTAGTGATCTCGACAAGACAGAACTCTCCAAACAAGTTGAGGAGACCGTCAAAGCATTGCGAAATAAGGGCACCGGTGTGCAAGCTGCTCAGGAGAAACTCAGCAAGCTTCGTGAAGATGTGCAGGCGCGGAAAAGTCAACTGGCGGAAAATGAGCTGGATCAGGTGGTTGAGACCATCTCCAAACTGAGCGAAAACTCCAACCTACTCAGTGGTGCGAATACAGAGGAAATTGCTTCAGAATTACAGGAACTAGCGGATCAGGTGGACGGACTGACTGAGGCGCAGCGGGCGGAATTGGATGCGTTACTCAGGCAACTTGCTGAACGGCTTGGGGGCAACCTCGCTGCCAAGAACCTTGTGGATCAATTGAACGAGATTGGAACAGAGGAAGTCAGTCCTGAGATGCTGGCAAAAATTGCACGTTCGCTTCTAGAGATTGATCATCGGGCAAAAGACATGGCACAGATGGAAGAGATATTGGAGGAGATTAAGGCAAGCCGAAAAAATATTGGATTGGCGGGTATCGAGATGGCACGTAAAACGGGAGGGATGGCAGGTAGCGATGGGGGACCGGGCGAGGAATCTGGAACAGGGGAGGCGCGCGGAACACAGGTTGAAGCAATGAGTTCAGAATCGCAACCCACGGAAGCACTACAACTGAGAGGAGCTACATCGGATTCGGAGGATTTCTCGACAGCCTCGACGCAAGAGACGCCAAGCGATGAAGAGGAGGAGCCCACCTATATGCCATACCGAAAAGCCTATCTCAATGCGAAACAGGCTTACGCGGAAGCGGTAGAAAGGGATGGGATTCCTGTGCGGTATCGGCAGCGGGTTAAGGATTATCTAGACGCCATCGCGAATACGGGTGAATGAAACGTGATGTCCCGTTCCGAGGATCCCGATCTATCGGGACGTGAAACGTGAAAAGAGCAAGCCAGCCGCGAATCCACGCCAATCCACACGAATGAAAAAACAATTTAACGCAAAGACGCAGAGAAAAGCAGGTATGAATGGAAAGCGGGCTAGGGGGACTGGGTAAGATCGTATAGCGTCGCAATAATCAACGTGATTGAGTGTTTGCCGCGTCCTTTGTTTCTGGCAGGTATTGCATTTACAGAAACTTTACCTCGCACATCTGGCAATGGAATATGTATACCAGCGGCACTTTTGACAAAGCAGGGACGTTGCAGGGTGGATAGCCATTCGCCCGGCACATAGTAGTTCACAATAGATTTCAGTCTTTCGTCAATGGTTGCGTCGTCTAAACCAAACCCTTCAAGGGTAGCGGGATGCACCCCTGCGCTGTTGAAAGTCATCGCTGGACGATTCGCTACAATGCTCGCAGCAGCTGCCAGGCCGCCGCCCATGGAATGACCTGTGAAGAATACTTTATCCCCATACGCTTCCACAACGGCCATAGCAAGTTCGATAGCCTGTCGATATGCTGCTGCACCAAATCCTAATCCCTGAGAAAGGCATGTCTGGCTATCCTGGATGATATTGGACCTTCTGACGCCTCGATAAACAACGACAATCTCCTGTGCATCTTTTGACTGGTATAACATCGCACGAAAGCCTGTGTTAGCATCCTCAAAGGTTGCGTTCTTTAGCTCTTCCGGGAGTTGACCCCGACGCGAAGGGGCGGAGAGCTGCATCCAGGCGGGCGGCTCCGTTATTTGGGAGAAATAGACATCGCTACTCGCCGCTGGCGTCATAAAAATCGTGGCTCGCCCCGTTTCTGAGGAGATGTGAAGCTTCTCCTTCGCCTCGTAAATCGCTAAACATAGCACAGCGTAATCGGATGGTGCACCCCCGTTTAGCTGTGCTTCGCTCTCCTTCAAATCTTTGTTCGGGCAGTTTCTCACACAGGCGAAACCGATAACGGAGACCGCAGCCACAGCGACCCCGGTCGCAATCCTTGAAGCCGTTAGTAACCCGTACCGCCAACCGCTCGGTGGGTAGTTCTGATGCTCTAAGCAGTATGGACTGTTTTCAAGGGCATTTCTGAAACATCGAAAAATGAAAGGGGTTCGCGCTTTACACCTCATCGTCCTTGTCTATACCTCACGTTATTTTTAGATAGATGAAGCTCTTAATCGTCTGCACGGCGTTTCCCCCTTACATATTCATCATTATACCGTTTTCTTGTGTCTATGAAGGACCAAATAGAAACACCAATGCCTACTATGGCAAGGATTGAACCGGTGATGACAATTATTTCAGTCATTTGATCTCTCCTTAATAGAACTTACACACTTCAGTAGTGAACAACGATCGTTGTTCACTACGGGGCTCTTGATGGGGACCTTGCTGTAGTTGCCCGATTCATCGGGCGTTGGAAACGGTGTCGTCCGTCAATGAATCGCCGAACTATAAAACTTTGAGCGTTCAACTGCGTAAATCCTATCCGATAAAAAAAGGGACGTTAACTAGCATAAGGCCCTAATACGCATTTCTTGTCGATCAGAAAAGATCTTTTTTTTGTTTTGGTTTCTTTGGGGGTTTTGGTATTGTGATATGGTTGATATCTGGTACAATTATACCGTCTGCGGTGCCGTCGTGTTCAATTATTATTGGTGTGGGGCTGTGGATGATGCTGAATGAAATGAATTTTCTGGCTTTGCTGGCTTTCCAACCGTTGATGAAACCGCGCTGGTATTCGCGTGTTTTGTTTTTCTCTGGTTTGGGTGGTGTTAAGTTTGTGTGGTAACTGTAATTGGTGAAATCAATCATTCTGTTTATGAGGTTGTGATGGTGATTGATTGCAGTGTTGTAGCCGTCGTAGTGCCCAAGTTTGTATTCGTATGTTGTATGGACCTTGGGCGTTGTTTTGGTAGCACACCCGGAGAGGAGTATGGATATGAAGATGATTGGTGCTATAAGTTGTTTGGTGTTCATTTTTGTATCCTTTACATCTGTGCGTAGGTCTCGAACTTGTCCCACCGCTCTTTGAATTGGTCAGTGTCATAGGTGCGGACGGGGATCCATTGTTGAAGGTATCCTTCGTTATTAACTGTTTCGTCTATCGCTTCGTCTGCGGTAAAGATGTAGACTTCAGGCTTATTGAGGCCAAGTCCTATGACGGCGACCAGGAGATCCTTTGTAATTGCACCTGTGCCGAGTGGAATTGGTCTTTTATCGGTTTGGCTTCGGGTCTGGAATGTGATTGGCTTATTTTTATCTCGCCAGCATTCTCCCTTGGTGGGAGACATTGCTCCCCGTTGACCTGTGTTTACGTGCCAGCCTTGTTGTGCGAGTCTATAGCAGATATAGTGTAACCCCATACTTCCTTTTTGTTGGGGTTTTATGTTCGTTCTTTGTCACCTCTTGTTAGGTTGTATCCGTAGATGTCGTGATACCTATCTTCTCTGCGATGCGTTTAGTGACTCCTGCGAGGCTTCCCCGGTGTAATCGTCCACATCTCTTTATTATTAGGAGTTAGTAAGCATAGGTAGAATCCTCACGGATTTTTCCCTGCTTCCAAACCGTGCATGCGACTTTCACCGCACACGGCTTTCACCGTCAATTACCGATTGTCTTTGTAGACGGATAAAGAATCGTTAGGCTGTCTGGATTGTGGTAATTATCCTGAAAGACAATCTCAGCCCTACTTACTTTTAAGTATTGTGGAACATTGGGGACGAGTCGCCGTGTTTGAAAGGCACACGATATTGCGCTCATTTTCCCTGAATCCATTTTAACCCAATTTCTGTGTTTTGACTTGGACAGGCTTATCTGTCCTCCTCTCCCATATCTCCCCGATTGTGGGGGTGACTTAGGGACTATTCTGCTCTCATAAAACATATATCGTCAATGACTTAGGCACTCACTTTATCCCGGAGCCATCTGACTTACAAGCTAACATAAGTACGAGATGTTATCCTTTGCTCACGCCTTTTGGCTACAGGCTAAAGATTGCAGATTCACCTGTTCAATCTTCACGAGACTTCCATGAGTTCGGCTTTCGCCTTGCCGTATCATTGTAACCGGATGTGGCAACCTATAGGGTCTACATTCCCTACGAGCCATACACCTTTTCCCTTTGCTTTGGACGTTGCTGTTTCGGGCAACGCCGTTAAGGTGAGGTTTGTGGAGGTAAGTTCTCCAAGTCGGAATCTAACCGACATTATGTTTTGCTGCGCAGAATCGCACCGCACTTCAGATTGTAGTTGCCCGATTCATCGGGCATCAAGATGAATCGCCGAACTGCGGGTTCTCCGCCTTTACAAGGGGGAGTTAGAGGGGGTGCGGTTCAACGCAGCACAGGGCTTTGAACGTTCAACTGCGTAAGTCCTACTTTTTAAAACAGGTTCTACCCCCCTCAGAGTATCTAATGTGGTTGCCTTCTAACGATTGAATTCAGTGGCATGAGTTTACGAACATCCGCGTGTATCTGCTTTGTTAGCCCTTAAAGCAAAGTGTGGTAAATACTTCAATTGAGACGTTTCCCTATGTCTTAGGTTTAATGAGCAGGCACCCCCAAATCGGGCAGCCCCTCCACAATCTCCACCGTCTCTAAAGTGACCGCAATGACCTTCCCGATAAGTTTGACGATGTACCGCGGGTCGTCCGCACGGTTCGGGTCGTTGACGATGCCGCTGCGTTTGTCCCTCTTGACGCGATACTGATCTATTACCCATTCCAACGCAGACCGATTCCCAAGCCGATAGTCAAACGCCTTCGCGGGTATTCCGTTGAGGGTCAGGAAATTGTTGTACACCAGCTGCGTTTTGTCTTTGGACAGCTTCATCTTCTCCACGCGCCAGTTGATTGGCACTTCACGGTTTTCGATGAATGTGAGTTGATGCTCGGGCACCTCCTCATAGCCGATGTGGATTTCCCCCAACCGTTGCCCCGCTTTGGCAAAACCCCAGAAGTCTGGCGTATACAGAAGACGCGGCAGGTCCCGCTTGAGGTTTGCCTGATACCGCTCCCGATAGTCGGGGTGATGCAGGAATGCATAGACGTAATGGAAGATGTCCCATTTGCCGATGGACTCGTCTCGGTAATGTGCCCGGAATCGTGCTAACGCCCAATCGGTGATGTTCTCCCGGCGGTTTGTTCCATCCTCGTCGTAGGTGTAGAAGGGGAAGCACTGGGTTTTCTCAAGACTGTCAAGACACGGAATCATTTCTGCCATCAAAGTATGAAAAGGTTTGTTGCCTCCAATACCACTGACACAAATCACACGATTCTTTTGTTCGGTTTCAGGTATAGGGAAGATGAATGGGAAGACATAAACCTCCTCGTTCATTACACGATCGAGGAACAAGTGCGATTTTGTGAAGGGACGATAAAGCGAATTTCTCGCCTTGTCTTCAGCGTATTCGGCGATTCTGCCCCGCTTCAAGTCCAACTTTAAATCACGACTCCACTTGATCTTCGCATCATCAGAAATCACAAAATCATCAACGCTTGCGTCCCGATTTTCTCGACGTTTCCACCTATCAACCTCCGCGTTATAAGTTCCAATCAGCCGGTTCATGTTCTCAACTAATGCGTTTCGCTTGAAATTATACACCCACGCATCGCGGGAGGTTGCGACACCACGACTATAGTCTTTGAAAATCACATCCCCCGCCTCACCCTTCGCCGCCTTCGCTTCCTTAGTCCCCATCGGGATAAAGGTCTCAAACTCGGCGTGGAGCCCTTCCGTCAGCCATGTGTATCGCCGGTCAGGTGTTATCGGCTTCCATTTGATGTTTTGGTAATGCTGCCTTGAATCGAGATAGCGATATTTGTCCTCCTTCCGCCAAAATTCATCAACACGGGCGTAGAAGATTTCGGCTTGGGAACTTGCATTTTCGCGCTTTTTGATGAAAAAATTGATACTCACACCGACCTGAATTCCAAAGACGTTGTGCGTTGTGCCTGAGAGTTTTGGATTCTTTCGGACGTTTCCACTTAAATCCAGAATATAAATCGCGTCGAAATCGTCCGCGAGGTGTTTCCGCATCCCGTCGAACGCCACACCATCAAGAAAACTGTTATTTGTCACGAAGGCGATAACCCCCTCCTCACCAATACGGTCAGATGCCCACCGAATCGCCTTCACATACGGGTCGGCAAGTGCGTTTTTATTAGTCGCTGTGGAATCTTTTCCATAAGTCTCTGCAACCCGCGCATCCATCGTTGGATACTTCCGATTCTTGTTGTTGTCGTTCTCATTGACCTGACCAACGTTATAGGGTGGGTTGCCGATGACCACAAACATTGGCGTCTCCTTCTGGACTTTAACACGGCGGGTATTGTCAAGGGCGAACAGCGACAACTGTCGATCTTCCGCCAGATCAAACGTATCGACAAGGCAGATACCCTCAAACGGTTGATAGTCCCCTGTCGCCTCGTAAAATTCATGCTCAATGTTCATTGAAGCAATGTAGTACGGCAGCAGCATCACCTCGTTGCAGTGGAATTCGGACTTATACTTATCCTCAAGTGCGGTTGGGCGGATCTCACGCATCGTCCGCACGATAAAATTACCCGTTCCTACAAATGGGTCAATGATGTGAACACCGGAATCGGAGAGCGATCGATTGAATTCGTACCCTAGAATCTCCTCAACACTTCTCACCATGAAATCGACAATCGGTTGCGGCGTGTAGACGATTCCGTGCGTATCGGCGACCTCTACCGAAAAGCCTTGAAAAAACTGCTCGTAGACCGTATTGAGAAACCCTTGTTTTTGGGAGAAGTCGTCGATGGTCGCAGCGGTGCGTTCGATTGCGACGTAAAAGGGGTCAAGGCTACGCAGAAAATCCTCACGGCTGAAAGCGTGAGACATCAGCGCAGTGATGACAGTCTCGATTTCGCGGGCGATAACATTGCGGCGGGTGAATTCGGAGTTACTAAAGACGGTTCGGAAGATTCGCTCGGTCAACAAGTGCTGAATCAGCATCTCCTCAACAGCTGCTTCGGAGAGGTTAGGATTGATTGATTGACGACATTTTTCATGGAAGGCAGCAAAGGCAGCGGTAAACTCCCGATTCGTCCCCCGTTCCTTTTCGATCAACTCTGCCAAACCCTTTCCAAGCGCGGGCACTCTGTCTTTGAACTGTGAAACCGCCTCCTCCCATTCGGTGTACTCTTGCGGACGGTGGGAAAAGAGGGTTTCGAGGGTATGTATCAGCTGCGTCGGGTCGGTCAGGTCGGCATCAAGTGTCTGCTGATTGTTCTGCCAAAGGAGGGCGCGGTGTGGAGTTTGGAAGAGGATGTTGTCGCGGGGGTAGCCTGCCGCAAACTTGTGTAGCACTTCGGACGGTAGGTCGTCGTGGATATCCTTCGCTTCCCAGTAGCCGTGGGGCAGTTGGAAGTTGTCGATCAACGCGCCATCAACAACGATCCGTTTGTTTTTAACCCCCCTAGCCTCCCTTATCAGGGGGGTCATTGAGTGTTCCGGCACCAGGATCCAGTTAAATTGTCGTCCGCAGTGTTCAAGCAGGGTTTGGAATGCCGAGCGGACAGCGGTTTCGTGGGAAACGCCGATTGAATCGAAACGTTGTAGGGATTCGTAGTAGGCTTTAACCGGTTTGTGGGTTAGTTTGAGATTGAGGGTTTTCATGCGAAATATTGTCGAGATATAATAAATCGAGTCGCGGGTCGGGCAAGATGCCCGACCTACGGGTGTGGTACGTTTTAATACACATATCGGCCCGCAGGGGCTTAGGGTTGTGATGATTCGCTCATGCTATACACATTGCGCTCCGCTGGAGCGCGGGGATTGGACGCATCGGCACGCTATAGACATATCGCTCCTCTGGAGCGAAAGATGGAGCATTTGACGGGCGGGGAGACCCCGCCCCTACCAATTATCAGGGGTGAGATTGGTTTCACCGTACCAGATTGCTCTGCGCCCATTGAGCAAATGTCGCGTTATGTTCTGTCGTTGGTTGGTGGGTATAAGTGGTTGGCAGTGAGCCCCCGATTAAATTTTCTAGTTTCCCTTGCAACTGACTAACAACTTCGGGGTGGGCAGCAGCGACGTTATGCATCTCCTTCGGATCGCTGACTGAATGGAACAGGCGTGGATTGGTATCTGCGTTTATAGTCTCAAGCATGAGGAGCCATTCGGGCGTGCGAACTCCAGCGGTCGACATCCAACCGGTGATGACGTGATCGCGCGACCCGTCTTGTGCACCAGAGATGATGGGCAGAAGATTATAGCCATCAACCGCTTCACTCTCAATCCCAAAGATGGAAAGGATTGTCGGCATCAGATCGATATTCTGGGCGTAGGCGTCGATCGTCTTGTCGTGGTATGCGGGATCCGGGTGGCGAATCCAGAAATTGAGCCGACAGTTATACGGGTGCATCGCGTCTGCGGTCTTGCCGAACTGCGTATGGTCCATCAACTCGGTGCCGTGATCCGAGACAAAGCAGATTACCGTGTCATCCCACAGACTCAGATCGGTGAGGACACTCAGCAGGTAGCCGATCCACTTATCGACAAAGGTAACATAGCCGTAGTAGAGGGCTTTCGTGCGGCGTATCTCATCTTCCGTCAAAGCTTTATAATTCTGCACCATTTGCGGATAGATATAATCCTTCACGCCTTCCGCCTTGAAATACCGATCGGCGAAGTGCATCGGCGGATCCCAGCATTCATGCGGTGTGAAGCTATCAATCCAGAGGAAGAACGGCTGATTTTCGTAGTTGTCCTGTATCCACCGTGCCGCACTGCGAAAGACACGCGGAGCGAGATAGTCCTCCTCCCCTCGTCGATCCTGCATGTTCAGCAGGTATTGTGCGATACCGGGGCGGTCTGTCGGATTGGCGACTTCGTCAGGCAAATAAGGTTTCATATTGATCGAAGCAAGGGGCCCACTGCGCACCCGATCCGATTCCTGTCCACGAATGTAGTCGTAACTCATAAAGCCGCGTGTAAAATTCATTGTCGGCTTGAACATGTGATAGACATCACTGACCAACCCTGTTGCCACACCGTTAAGTAGCAGGTGCTCCGCTAGTGTCGTCTGTGCCGTAGGGATAGCGTGCCAACCGTATATGTTTGGGACTGAGCCACGGTCATCAATATGGAAGCACCACGGGTAGGATCGCATGCCTGTAAAGAACCCACGTCGCATCGGGATGGTCGGCTCGCCTTCGCCCCAAGCGTTATTGAACACCGCGCTGTTTTCCCGCAACTGATCCAGGTGGGGGGTATCAACATGATCTTCCCAAGTGTGATCTACCACATCTGCTCGAAGCGTATCACAGCAGATGACAATAGTGTTCATTTGGCAACTCCTTATGTGAGGTGGGTGGATTGCGTGAAGCGTGCCTATCCTGTTATACAGTACGTGTGAGATACGCAGATTATAGCGGTGGAGGGTAGGCAAGTCAAGGAAATTCCGGGACGGGATTGACTGTATGCGGAGAACGTGAAACGTGATGCGTGAAACGTGATGCGTGAAACGTGAAAATCATTGATTTATTGATGCAGTCGAGCAAGTCCGAGAGAATCCCGTGACCGGGGATGCCCGGTCTGCGGGACTCAGAGAAAAAGAAGGTCAAGTCCACATTTTGTCATTGACATTGTGAACTGAATCAGTATAATTGAAGAATCTGATGACGAAATCAATCAGAAGTCAAAATAGATAGGAGTCTAACTATGAACCAATCTCTAACAGTAACAAAACTGACCCACCTCTTGATAGTGGGAGCACTCCTAATCGGTGCTTGCCCGTTGATTGAGGTTTCAACTGCGGAGGCGCAGGACACCGGAGCAGGAGCAAACCGAGCAACCATCGCTCGTACCTACTCGACCGTCTCTCGCATCTACGAGGAGGTCTTTAATACGGGAAAACTGGAGCAAGCAGATACACTAATTGCCACCGCATATATCGATCATAACCCAATCGGTCTAGGGGGTAAATCTGGCATAGAAGGCTTCAAACAGACCGTAAGAGCGTTACGCTTCGCCTTTCCCGACCTGCATTTCACAGTTGAGCAGATGATTGTCAACGGAGATCAGGTGGTGACTCGTACCACCGTGCGGGGCACCCATAAGAATAGCTTTATGGGGGTTGACCCAACTGACAAGCAGGTGACAGTGTCAGGATTCGACATCTTTCGGATCGCCGATGGGGTCGTTGCAGAACGGTGGGGGACGCTTGATGGACTCACGCTCATGCAACAGATGGAGGTGTTCATTCCGATGGCGTGGCAATACACGCTGCTGGGTGTGCTAGACCAAGAGGAGCGTAAGCCCCTGATTAATCAGATGAGTGAGACTGCCGAAAAGAAGAAAGATGTTTTCAGGAGCGATCGGCAGCCTGTGACGGAACTCGTGCATATAGATCAGTTGATGCATCAGTTCCAAGCAGACACAGGTTATGTTCGCGTAGTCGCGCTACTTTCCCCCGGCTGACCGAAATGCCGTCGGGGGGTCTCCGAAATAATAAAACTGTTTGAAAGGGTTGGGGATGAACGACTGCGGGCTTACCTTATTTGGCAACCGATCCTTAATAGCGATAATCGAGTCTCGGCAGAGAGACGCGCTAATGAGTTTACCCACGAAAGATTTACACATTATTGGGATAGCAACAAAGCCGCTGGCGACCTTTGGAAGGATGTGCTCGGCTTAAAAGACACAGCGTGGGATGTCTATCTATTGTATAATGGGTCAGCAGAGTGGACAGGCAAGCCACCGGATCCGGATCTCTGGTTTCCCCAACTACAGCATGCGACACGTGCGCGATTTGAGGTAGTAACCAAACAACTCCTCCGAGAAATGCCGTAGGTAAATCCATGTGATGATGCGCCTCTATTTCCTTTCTGTTGCTCTGCTAGCCGGTTCAATCATCGCTTATGAGATTACGCTGGTACGATTATTTTCAATAGCGCAATGGCATCATTTCGCGCACATGATTATCAGCCTTGCACTGCTTGGATTTGGTGCGAGTGGGACAGCGATTTCCCTTACGCAACGTTGGTTGATGGGGAATCGGTGGAAATCCGACGAAGTAGCCCGACGCTTTCACAACACTTACACGATTTGTGGATTGCTCTATTCGATTAGCCTCGTTGGGTGTTTCGTAGTGCATCAATATGTGCCGTTCAATCCACTGATGCTGGTTTGGCAGCCGAGTCAGGCACTGTCGCTTTTTGCGCTGTACCTTATTCTGTCGTTCCCGTTTTTCTTCGGGGCAGCCTGCATTGGTCTGGCGTTGCTCCGATTTGCGGGAAATGTCAACCGTCTCTATTTTTTCGATCTTTTCGGTTCCGGTATTGGGGCATTAGGCATCATTGTTACGATGTACCTGATTCCCCCGGCACAAAACCTGACTCTCATCTCAGCAGTTGGGTTTTGTGCGGTGCTGATTGCTAATTGGGAAAGTTGGAAAACGCGGAAGTGGCGGCGAATTGTCCCGATAACTGGACTTGCTGCTGCGTTTATCGGCTACCTTTTGTTCAACCCTGTTTCAATCAAGATCTCACCCTACAAAGGGTTGAGCAGTACGCTCAACTTCCCGGATGCACAAATTCTGAATGAGCGGCATAGCCCCTTTGGCGTGCTGCATGTGGTTCGTAGTGGATTAATCCGTGCGGTGCCGGGGTTGAGCTTAAACGCGCAGCACCCGGTACAGCCACAGTTGGGCATATTCACCGACGCCGATGGAATGACGGCGATAACCGATTTCAGAGGTGACTTATCAAAGTTAGGTTATCTTGGGGATACAACGTCGGCGGTGGCATATCACCTGATTGAGCCGCCCCGCGTGCTGGTCTTAGGTGCCGGTGGCGGTGGGGATGTTCTCAACGCACTGTATCACGGAGCAGCATCGGTTGATGCGGTGGAGCTAAACCCACAAGTACTTGAGCTAGTGGCGAAAGAACACAAAGATTTCGCCGGGCACATTTACGCGCCAGATTCGCCCTATCCGGTGCAGGTTCACGTCGCAGAGGCACGTGGATTTGTGAGAGCAACAACAAAGCGATATGATCTCATCCAAATCGCACTGCTCGATTCCGTAAGTGCATCTGCTGCAGGCACTCACGCTCTGAGCGAGAGCTATCTTTACACCGTTGAGGCGTTCACAGACCTGTATCAACATCTGATGCCTGGGGGTATTATTTCGATTACGCGCTGGCTGAAAACCCCACCGCGTGACATGATTCGGTTGTTCGCGACAGCAGTTGAGGCGTTGGAACAGAGTGATGGCGCGGTTCCCGCTCAACAGTTGGCGATGATCCGCGGCTGGCGGACCGGCACGCTGCTGATAAAGAAAGGGACCTTCGACACAACTGACCGAGCGGCGATTCAGATTTTTTGCCGTGAGCGTTCTTTCGATTTGGCGTACTATCCCCAAATGCCGGAGGTAGAAGCCAATCACTACAACCAATTGGCGGAGCCGATTTTCTTTCGGGCTGCGCAAGCGATTCTGTCCAACGATCGGAAACAATTTTACGAAGGGTATCCCTTCAATATCCGCCCTACAACTGATAATCGCCCATATTTCTTTCAATTCTTGCGTTTTGATTCACTGATTCAGATGGTTCGGACGGTCGGTAGAAGTGCTATCCCGTTCATCGAATGGGGATATCTACTCCTGATTGCAACGCTGATCCAAGCAGTGTTAGTGGGGCTAGTCTTGATTCTGATACCACTCTTTTTCCTGAAGCGGGAAGCCACTTCATCCATCACTCACGACTCGCGTTTCACCAATTGGCAAGTATTCATTTACTTTCTGAGTTTGGGTGCTGGATTTATGTTTATTGAGATGTCGTTCATCCAAAAGTTTCTCCTGTTGCTTGCGAATCCGACGTATGCGGTTGCGGTTGTGCTCTGTGCGTTCCTCCTCTTTGCGGGTCTCGGCAGCCTTTTCTCACTGAAGCTGAGAACGATTGAGAGACTGAGGCGGCGTCCGATCGCCGTTGCTGTCGGCATGTTATCGGTCATCGCGCTCGTTTACCTGCAACTGCTGCCCCCGATTTTTCACCGCTTTCTCGCGAGCTCCGATGCTCTGAAGATTGTCGTATCAATTGGATTGATTGCACCCTTAGCGTTTTTCATGGGAATGCCCTTCCCGTTGGGTATAGAGTGGTTGCAGAGACACCATCCAGACCTTATCGCTTGGGCGTGGGGTATCAACGGTTATGCGTCTGTGGTAAGCGCGATTCTGGCGACCTGTCTTGCGATTGCGTTCGGCTTTAATGTCGTGATTCTTCTGGCAGTTGGGATCTACCTTATCGGTGGGTGCGTCCACCTCCGGATGGATCAGGAGATTACACCCTAGTCTCTCTGGTAAGAATTGGCAAAGCGCACATTTTCAATAAACAAGGAGGCACATCATGAAACAGTCTTTTTTTATTCTCGCCACATTTCTCCTATTAGTCGCTATCCCCTCACACAGCGTCGGTGACTACGATAGCGATCGCGAGTGGATGGTCAAACGCCAGATCGACGCAGAGAGTATCACCGATGGTCGAATCGGCATCAAAAACAAGTCTGTTTTAGAAGCGATGCGACGCGTACTTCGTCATGAATTTGTCCCTGCCCATCTGAAATCCCGCGCATATATTGATATGCCACTGCCGATTGGATATGATCAGACAATTTCGCAACCGTATATCGTTGCGTATATGACAGAAATGCTTGATCCTAAAAAAGAGTACAAAGTCCTTGAAGTGGGCACCGGTTCGGGGTATCAAGCGGCGGTGTTAGCGGAGTTGGTCGATCATGTCTATACGATCGAAATTATCAAGGAGCTTGGCGAAAGCGCAGAGAAGCGGTTGAAACGGCTCGGCTACAAAAACGTGACGGTGAAAATCGGTGATGGTTACTTCGGTTGGGAGGAACACGCGCCTTATGATGCGATTATTGTCACCGCCGCACCGGATCATATTCCACCGATGTTAATACATCAACTGAAACCGGGTGGGCAATTGTGCATTCCGGTTGGTGGGCGTTTCCGGGTGCAGAGCCTGACACTTGTACAAAAAACAGAATCGGGTTCAATTATGACAAGACAAGTAATGCCGGTTAGTTTTGTCCCGTTAACTGGGAAGCATTAAATCGATTTTGAATAAAATAGTATTATTGAGGAGCACATCGTGAGCACTGAAAATACAAACGGTTTACCGACATGGGATTTGTCGGATCTTTACGATGGCGTTGACGATTCGCAGTTAGACACTGACTTAAATTCGATGGCAGATCAGGCGGCAAAGTTTGAGGAGAAGTACAAAGGACGCATCGCCTCAACAGATGTGACAGCGGACCTGTTATGTAGCGCGCTCAACGATTATGAACTCTTGATGACAGTGCAGTACAAGCCAGGGTCTTATGCCAACTTGCTGTTTTCGACGGATACTGCGGACGCCCAACGGGGTGCATTGTTACAGAGAACACGTGAGATCGGTTCAGCAGCGGCAACCCATCTGATTTTCTTCGACCTTGAAATCGGCAAGATCCCGCAAGAAACCTTTGATCAAATCATCAAGGATCCGCAACTCGCACCTTACCGGCACTATCTTGAACATGAACGGGCACTGGCAGCGCACCATTTGAGCGAAGCAGAAGAGAAGATTTTGGAGGAAACCGCAAATACGAGAGGGCGCGCCTTTGGACGATTGTTTACTGAAATTACGTCACGTCAAACCTTCCGCATGGGCGACGAAGAACTGACCCAAAGCGAGTTGCTGGTGAACTTTTACAACCCAGATCGCGAAACGCGCAAAGCCGCCGCTGCTGCCTTGACTGATACACTCAAGCGGGATGCGCATGTATTGACTTTCATCTTCAATACACTCCTCCACGAAAAGCAGATTCTGGACGGTTTGCGCGGGCACTCGTCGCCCGAAGCAGCGCGGCACCTCAACAACGAGGTGGACGAGGCGGTGGTCAACACTGTGTCGGATGTGTGCGTGAACAACTACGATATCGCCGCCGATTATTATCGCCTCAAGCGGGAGTTGTTGGGGTTGGATGAGTTGACGCACTACGATAGGTACGCCCCACTGCTCGGCGGTCGCGGTAACATCCCGTTCGATGAGGCACAAGGCATGGTAATGGATGCCTTCGGTCGGTTTTCACCGCAGTTGGCGGAAATAACAGAGCCGTTCTTTAGCAAACGTTGGATTGACGCTGAACTCCGTGCAGGCAAACGAGGTGGTGCATATTGTGCGGGGGTTACGCCTGACCTGCACCCCTACGTTTTTATGAACTACACCGGTAAACCGCGTGATGTGATGACGCTGGCACATGAGTTAGGACACGGTATTCATGATGTACTCGCTAGCAAGCAGAACTTGCTCAACTATCACCCTGTCTTACCACTAGCGGAGACCGCGAGCACCTTCGGAGAGATGTTGGTGTTCGACCGGTTGCAGTCCACGCTAGAATCGGCGGAGGAGCGGTTGGCACTGCTGTGTGGTAAAATCGAAGACATCTTTGCTACCGTATTTCGTCAGATCGCCATGTATCGCTTTGAGCAGGAGGCACACCGCCTGCGCCGCGAAAAGGGCGAACAGACAACAGAAGCCTACTGTGAACTCTGGCAACGGATGATGCAAGAGATGTTTGGAGACTCGCTAACGTTGGGTGAAGACCATCAGTGGTGGTGGCTCTATATCCCACACGTTTTCCAACTGTCGTTTTACGTCTATGCCTATTCCTTCGGCGAGTTGCTGGTGTTGTCGCTCTATGCCCAGTACCAACGCGATGGCGAGTCGTTCGTACCTCGCTACTTCGATCTGTTGAGTGCCGGTTGCTCTGCGACGCCCAGCCAATTGGTCACTGATATGGGGATTGACATCGCTTCGCCTGACTTTTGGCAGGGCGGATGCGATTTAATCCGTGAAAAGGTGGAGCAGGCAAAGGCGTTAGCGGCAACCATGAAATAACATTTACAACCCAATCTATTCGGAGGAAAAACAATGCCAATTTATGAGTATCAATGCAAGACATGCCAGTCTAAATTTGAGATACTACAATCCATCAATGCGGATAACAGTGAACTTGTATGCCCCGATTGTGGTGCGGAAAAGCCGATGAAGGTTTTTTCCAGCTTTGCATCGATCGGAAATGGGAAAGCCGCAGCCTGTGACACAGGTTCGACATGAGCAATTCCCGGATTGGACAGTTAGTCCTAGGAAGTTCATTGGTTCATTGGTTCACTAGTTCATTTAGCCCCAACAGGATGATAGGTGGCAACTTGGGTTAAGTTTTCTATACACGTGTCGCCCCGCCCCGATAAGATCCCCGATAAATCGAGACAGGCGGGATTCAAAGCAATATGCTTACTACTCTATGGTAACTTGTGTTACAATAGCTGAAATTGGTTCACCCATTCTCCCCTATCTGATCGGACAACGGGGATTACACGGCGGATCCTTATCTGAACAAGGAGGACTTCCCATGAACAATAAACCTGTTGGACTGTATCTAATCGGCGGCGTCGCTGGTTTTCTGAGCGGCGTGTTGATGCTTGTATCAAGTTATATAGTCGTGGTACGTCTCCAAGATGCTGCTCTGGGGACACCGGCGTTGAAGTTGGTGGGAGTAACGCATGGATTAAGCGTCGTAAGTCTCATCCTGATCGTGCCAACGGTCATCGCGTTGTTTGTGCGGCTCAATACTATCGTAACGGCACGCAGTTATCTTGGACTCGGTTTTGCGACGATGTGGCTGGTCTTAGAGATGGTTGGTCACCTCTCTCAAACTGCTCCGCTTCGCACCTTGGGTGAGTTGCACGCCAATCACCCAACCCACGCAATGGCGATTTACCAAGTATCGGGAGAGTTTGCGGAAGCACTGCTGCTGACCGGAACCTTCTTTGCTGCGCTCACCGCTTTGTGCTACGGTCTCTCGCTCATTGGTGGCTGGAACCGGTTGGCAGGATACATCTTCCTGATTGCTGTTCTCGCGTTCCCAATCGGGATGTGGATTCCTCAACTCGGTGTTCAACTCCATGTTGTCTTGCGTGCACTCGCTTTCTTGATTGTGAGCGGTGTTCTAATTAAAATTGCAGCGGCAGACGAGGATTGAGTATGGGAAACTTAAAAGTTGGTGCTGCGAAGATTGACATCACGCCGCCGCTCGGTTGCAACATGGCAGGATATGCGGGACGAGACAGCGGCAGCGAAACAATCGCCGACGCGCTCTACGCGAAAGCCATCGTATTTGACGATGGGGATACGCAAGCTGCGATCATCACCAATGATTTGATTGGTGTAGAAGCGATATTTGTCGATCATGTTCGCCAAGCAATTGAGGAGACGACAGGGATTCCGGCGGGCAACGTGATGGTCAGTTGCTCCCACACGCATTTCGGTCCTGAAGTCCGTGCATCACGCTCCACATCCCCTGATAATCCCAAGAATCGCATTTACGCCAACATGCTTGCACAGCAGCTCACGACGCTCACGCAACTTGCTCAACAGCGGCTTCAACCGGCACGGGTTGGCGCCGGACAGGGGATCGCGGATCAGGTCAGCTATAATCGGCACACGATTCGCCCAGACGGGAGTGCACAAACCAACTTTCGTCTCCCTGATCCCGATTCAGGTCTGACGTTCGGTCCCTATGATTCGACGGTGAGAGCCCTCCGCGTTGATAGCGTAACGGGGGAACTAGCGGCTTCTCTTATCCATTTCGCTTGCCACCCCGTTACCACAACAGATCGGATGTACACAATTAGCGCGGACTATCCGGGGTATGCAATGGAGGTAGTCGAGACAGGGGAGGGTGGAACATGTTTGTTTGGATTGGGTTGTGCAGGCAATATTGTCCCCATCCAGCGTGAAGGCGAGTATCCGCGTATGATTGGCAGAACCATCGGGGGCGAGGCAATAAAGGTCTTGCAATGGATCGAGACTTCGGACGAGGTGAGGATACGGGTGGTGCACCAAAAACACTCCCTAGAACTGAAAGAAGCAATTGATGGAAACATAACCGAGGAGATTGACCTCCAATGTATAGCGGTTGGATCCATTGATTTCATCGGACTGCCGGGTGAGATTTTCGTCGAGATCGGCTTTGACATTGTGAACCGAGTGCGACGGAAAAACCTGTTCGTTATGAGCATGACCAACGGAAGTATCGGCTATATTCCGGTCAAGATTGCCTACAAACAGGGTGGGTATGAATCCAATTCCTCCCGTTTTCGTCCCGGCTGCGGCGAACAGATTGCCGATGCGGCGGTGGAATTGTTAAATCGAATGAGGTAGGCTCAATACACAATTTTTTTTGAATTAAGAACTAGTGTTGTTTTCAAGGCTCTCAGTCATAAATTTTATGAATCGGTCGCATAGTTGTTGACGTTGTTTTATTTATACTCAATATTCTATTCGCTCAAGGGAGGGTCTCATGTACGCTCGCAAACAGTTGTTAATATGGACCGCTGTAATTTTTGTGCTAAATTTGGTATTATTAACTAAATTGCGCGATGATGCAGCAACCGCAAGAACACAGTTAGAAGAACTCACACCAACAGAACTCACACAGATAGACATCACAAATTTATTGGAATCAAATACTGTTACTTATAGTGAACAAGAAACTGAAGCGATATCATACGAAAGTCAATTCAGCGAAGCGAAAACCGAGGGATCCAGCGAACCATCACAACTCTCCTTGTCTCCTGAGAGTACCTCCGCGGGTTCAGTGGAGGTCTACTATGTGCACAAGGGGGATACCCTCTGGAAAATTTCAAGAAGACACAATCTTGATTTGCGTACTTTGCTAACCTATAACAAACTGAAAAACCCAAACCTCATTCGCCCTGGGCAAAGAATTGAAATCCCTCGCCAACACATAAATATGCAAGTAAGCCCATGAGTAACGAGAGTGAGAAGGTGTAACCGGGGGTGGATTTCTACAGTTGAAACGTGGAAAAGATTATATATCATGAAAAATGAATTTCTCTCAGCCGGTTATCGTTACTGTTTTATTAGTCTTTTATCAATTGGAATCGCGTGTAGCTTAACTTCAGATGGTCACGCGCAGAGCTATTATCCAGATGACTTCGGGAATACTTGGGTTTTACGCAGCACCGACGGATTCGATGAGCGGGTAGTCACAATTGAGGGTCCCGAAACCATCGGCAATGAATTGGTGAAGGTCATTTCAGATCAGACAAATGACAATCCCAATAAGTTTTTTATCAAAACCAAACAGGGCGGGGTTCTAATATTCCGTGCCATCGCAACAGTTGCAGTGTTCGGCGAAATTACAATAAATTATTCCCCGCCCCAGACCTTCCTACCCAGCCCAATTGAATTGGGTTCAGAATGGATCGTGTCCGGCGAAGCCACAGCCTCACTTTTTGGGATTGAAATAAAAATAGAGGTGACTAACACCGCCAAAGTTGTCGATATCGAAGATGTCATTGGACCGGCGGGAACATTCCGAGACTGCTTGGAAGTTGAGCAGCAGCTTCAAATTCAATTATCGCCAGCCCTCGCTACAATTCCTTCAACAAGCAGCACCATGTGGCTTGCTCCGGATGTCGGTTTAGTGCAAGCCCTCAACAGCGACAATGTTAAGTTTGAACTCATCGACTACGACATCACCATTGATGGAAAAGAGGTCGCTGTACACCCAAAAGAGAAACTAGCGATGACGTGGGGCGCGTTGAAAAAGCGGTAAACGGAAAATCGGAAACTGGTACAAAAAAACAGATTGGAAAGCACAGATCCGGTTTCGCTTCTCCACAGTATTACCTCTCCAATTTCTGAATAGAACCTCCTCAACATTCCTTTCACCCTGATGTTCCCAGTAACCACTCTTTGCCGGCATTTTGCTGTCAGCAAAACGACAATCCCGTCCTTCTATACCTACCTTTTAACCACACCAAGCAAACCTACTTTTCCGCCAAGCCATTTGTCGTTATAGCTTGATTTAACGTGGAATATGTGGAGTAATTGATTCTTCTCTGCGTCTAGACGGTTTATTTTTCACCATAACCGCTTATCCTGAAAAAAACAGAACCTACCGACTCAGGTTAAAACTAGAGTGCAAAGATAGAAAAGAATGTGGTAAACTTATCAATACCGCTCTTTTTGCTCACGATCCTTGAAGGGTAGGCACAAGAATTGCTTCTAAGGTTTCTCTGGAATAGATGGCAACTTACGTTATACCACTCACAATCAACTGGAGAAACGACATGCTAAGGAAAACTTGGAGAAGAACACTGTGGCTCGTTTTTGTTGGTATAACCCTTTCCACTTCGGTTTTTGGACAGGGGGAATTGCCGCGTCTGGAGCAAACCGAATTTGATGCCCATGGGATGAACGAAACGCTGCTCCATGTCAGCGTTCCGGGGCGTTATAGTTTACAAGCCCAAAGCGATCAAGGCACGAAGCTCGAAATTGTAGATCGGATGGCGGGACCTTTCGCTGCCGCGGGGAGTGCCGGTGAACAGGATGGGCGGCTCGATCTACTACTGGATAAGGGTATTTATAAAATTCGATTGCGGTCTCACGAAGAAGGCGTGGGCACACTGAAGCTGGCTGTGCACCCGTTCGTAGAAATCGATTCGCTCGACAAACTCCTCTCACTCGATGCTTATCAAATCGAAAACAGTTCGCTAGAAGATCTGCAACAGCAGTCCTTCTGGCTGCATCTTAAAAGACAGCGGATCCTGCGGCTTGAAGCAATCGGGCGAAACCTCAAAGATTGCCGTCTGTGGCGTGATGGGGTTTGGCTTGAGGATATAAAACCTCGTTTCTCAACCTATGAGCCGGTCAACGGTCAACCGATGGGCTACGCGGAATTTTATCACGATCTCAATCCAGGGGTATACCGGCTGACATTTTATGGTGGTGCGGCACCGGCGTGGGCTGACGACTCGGGAGCACACCCTTTCACCCTGCGTATGGGATACCGTCAATTGGGATCGAGTGGCAAGCAGATTATTACGCTTTCCCCTTTCGGTCGGGAGGCTTACGCGGTACCGGCGAACACTGACTTCTTCCAGATTTCACGAGCGGATAAAAAAGCGACAACGTTATCGGCGAAGCGGTGGGAGGATAAGGGGAGCCGTCATGGAGGCAGCAATCGAGCAGCCATCACAAAGGAATCCCGCAATCCTTGGGCGGTCGTTCAGACACCAGAGAAGATGGGGCAAAAGTGGGTCTCTGTTCAGGGGAATCCCGGTGACAAGGTCATTCTGACCCATTTTCTCAATAAGCGCGAGTTTTCAATAGGAAGTGGAAACCACTGGATTTCCTCCCTGCATTCGGCTGAGGGTCAAGACGCTATTGATGTTACGGGGATTATCAGCTATCCGAAGCAGAAGACACCGGTGGATTCACAGGTGTTGCCTGTTGGATTAGACACACCCTTGGTTACGGGGAAATTCAATCTGTTAGGTGACACTAGTCTGTTCCTCAAGTTGGAGGATGCTGGGAGCTATGTGATTGAGGAGGATGAGGCATCTGGGGCAAGGGGACGTTACCGGATAGAACCCTTTATGGTGAGCCGCCCCAGAAACTATCGATCTCCGCCATTTCAGTCGCCGGGAAAAGCCCTGGAACTGACCCAAGGCTTCTATAAACTCACGATACAACCTGATGAATCAAAAGGGATTCTCTCATTCGTTCTACACCAACAGGATAGTGATGTGGATGACTTGCAGACAGGCGTTTCCCCCCGAAAACAGAGTCTATTGCTGCCTAGTGTCACTCTACCCCAACACCGCGAACCGTATATGCTTCAGCTAAACCGTCGGCACAATGTCACCACGGGGATAATTATCCGCTCGTTGCCGATGGGTTTAGGCGATCCCCTGCCCGTGATTCTTAACCCAGGTCAATCGGTTCCAGTCTATATTGATATAGGACAGCGGTCCACCCTTGTCATTGAAAGGGACAAAGAAACCCCTTTCCTCTTGACTACGGATACCGCCCGGTGGCCGGCGATAGCCGTTGATACAATCCTACCCACCGGTTTCTATCTGTTTGACCTAAAAAACTCAGGGACAGAGACAACACTCTTTACTTTACAGACGATTCCCGCCAAGTCAACTTCGGAATTGACGCTTGGGGAGCTAAAGACTCGGTTAAAGCAACCTGAGCCATTTCCGCAGCTCACCGAACAGAAACCGCTGTATGTCGACTTTAAGCGTAACCAAAAACAGCATTTCACCCTTATTGTGGAGGAACCGAGCCTTTACCGTTTGGAGACGAGTGGACGTCTAGCAACTCAGTTGACTGTGCGGACGACACTTATCACCCAACTGTTTACCGCCAAGCAAAACGGTATCGGACGTAACGCCTTGGTACAGCAGTATCTCAGACCGGGTGTGTATCAAATCACCGTGCAAACGCAGGGACAATCTCGTGGACGGGCAGGAATTCATCTACGCCGGACACCTCTCAACCCCCAAGGGGAGCTTACCGCTGGATCGGTCAAAAAAGCGCGCTTACAACCGGACGCTGCTCTCCGATACACACTGACAATTGACGAACCCGGAAAGTACCGTCTGCACACCCTTGGCTTGGGTAAGGATTTCGCCTATCGTTTAGAGGATGAAGCGGAGTGGCCTCTGACCAAGCCCGGGAGCGGGAGAGTGGTGCTCCGACATTCCGAGCCGGGGACCTATTATTACTATTCTCTGCCATTGCCGGTCGAATCTACGCGAATTACCGCTTTGACGCGAATCGCTGAGAAACAGGAACGCGTCGGAAAAGGTCCCCATTCTATCCCCTTCAACGAAACGATTAAAATGATGTGGCAGGAAGAGGAGGGCAGACCGCCGGACATATTCACAACAGAAATCACGGCACCCGTTGATGTGACAATCAACCTAAGCGGTGGCATGGAGGGAGTGATTCGCCTTCGTGGGGAGGCAAGTGACGGAGGGATAATAATAGGGGGTAGCGCATGGCAGGATACGCTTCAGCCGGGACAGTACGAAATTGCACTGAAAAGTGCTAAGGAAAATAATTTGCTGCCCTATACCCTACGGATGGAAACGTCGCAGCTTATCCCCGGCTTGCGACAACCTGTTGATCTCCCAGCCGATCTAACCGTCCGTTTGGGAAAACCGGGAATCGTCGATCTCTTCAGTTTTGGTTCAACTGATGTGAAGGCTAGCCTATGGGATGAAACTGGGGCGCGGCTTTTGGCACATAATGATGACATGCCGAACGATTGGAATTTCCGTATTTCCCAGCGATTGGCTGCCGGACGTTATCTCCTGAAATTAGTCCCTGTTGGGCGTACTTACGACACCGTTCACGTCTCCATGGAGTTCCGCGAGCAGCACGCTCTCCCCGAACGCGGTTTTCCACCGTTTACAGTGGAGGAAAATCTTGGGGAAAAAGTGTTAGCTATTCCCTTCAGGATTGATAACACGAGTGCCCTCGTAAGTGTTACCGTAAACGCCTCCCAACTCCCGACAGGAGATGGGGTAGGCGAATTGGGTGTTGCTTTGCTGAAGGGCGCACACACACTGTACGAGGGGACAATTGATGACGATCAAGACTCGGCGTTCTATATCCCTTTACAGGCAGAGACTTCCTATCAGATTTTGCTGTGGAGATTGGGGGATTTTGCGGGGGAAGTGACGTTAGATGTCGCTCCTGTTACGGTTAAGCCGGTCTCCGTTTTGCGTGGACAGACTGAACTCCTGTGGCCTCCATACGCCGAACCGATCGCGTTGGAGTTGACCGACGCTGATCAGAGCAGTTATTGGGCACACGAGAGCACCGGTGCGCTGCTGCGGTTCTCGTCTACGCTAGAGCGACCTTTTGGGACTGTGATGGATGCGCCGGTGGTGATGAATGATGGGCGAGGCTGGCTAATTTTGAACCCTTATGAGAAGACCCAACACCTTACCCTTGAACCCTTTGTGCTGTCAACTGGAACGGTTAAAACGGTTGAATTGGGGCAATTGCCGTTCGCCTTCGATCTGGAAAACGAAAATGATGGTCCCTTGTTACTGGAAGTGAACTCCATCGGGGGGCAGATTGGCGCGATGACTTATACTTCTGACGGTCAGTTTGGATCGAAATTTCACTGGCACGGGATGGGAATGGCACCATCGAAAACCGCCGCAGCGGTTCCGAGCAAAGGAAAATATCGCGCCAAAATCTGGCAAACGCGCGAAACAGTTGAGACAAAGAAGGTCCATCTTAGCACACACACCTTTCGGATGGAAGAACGGATACAGTTTGGTCAAGTGCGCTCATACGAGGGACCAATCAAGCCCGGCAGTGCCAAGGCCTTTGTACTAGATAAATCCAGTCAGACTTATGAGCTATTGCTCACCGGGGGTTTGGTCGCGTTCGTTTGGGATGGGAAACATGCGCGGGCACTCGTTGCCGCACACAGCAATATTCAGGAGTCGATCACTGTCCCCGGTGGGGAACTATTCATCGTCAACCGGGGCGACGAAGCAGGGTTATTCCGCGTCGAAAGGAAGAGAGAAATTGCAGAGACCGTGCAGGTCTTTGACCCAAAACAGGGCTTTGAAGGCGTTTTCGCCGAATCAGGCGCTGTGTCGTTGTTGATAGAGGAGGTAAAAGACCAGAAAGAACTTTTTGTAGCCGGGGATGCGGTGAGGGGTCGCCTGTTAGGGAACGATGGGATCATCCGTGAAGGCGAACGTTTTCAAGCAAGCCGGGCAAAGGGGACACTTGAACTCTCATACGGACCCGGCTACGTCAAGGTCTGGGAAGCTGACCCGCAGGAGAAAGATTTGGCTTTTATGGGCAAGAGACCTCGCAGGGTGAAAGGTCTCTCCGAGGGACTGGCAACGCTAGAACATCGATCTCAACGCTGGATGTTCGGTTTGGAGCGGCCTGCTTACATCATCGCTGATGCAGACGGACCAGGAGTAACGGCACTGCTAGCAGATCAAAAGATATTGGCTACGAGCATTAGCAGCAACAACAAAGGTCGGCAGCTTCGTTATTTTCTGCCGCCGGGGGATTATCAACTCTGGACACGCCCATTGGAAGGCACAACGCAGACGGGGAATATCCGCTTGTTGAAGGTTTTTCCGAAACCGCTCAATACCACATCTGACAGTCCCCGGTTAATTCGCCCTGGTGAGATCCAAGCTTTCACGTTTAGTGTGACAGTGAAGGGAAAGGTCGGTGTTGGCATCCGCACGGAGAGTGACGAGCTGGACGCCAAACTTTTCGATAGCCAATTTAAGCGGTTGGCATCTAGTCCCGTGATGATTCAGGAACTGGAACTTGGGGAATATCTGCTGACGGTTGAAACAATCCCACAGGCACTTGCACCGATTCAATATACTCCTGTGGTGCTTGGACATACCGGGGGTAGGCAGGAGATACCGGAGGAGGTCATCGGTGAATATTTGACCCAAACCGCCGGGGAGGAGTAGTAATTTACGAAGAACATGATTAACCCATTACCCCGCTCACGCATCATTCAATACCATGCCAACAATTATGATTATCGCCGGTGAGCCGTCCGGCGATCTCCAAGCCTCCCGTGTGGCTGCTGAACTCAAAGAAATCGCCCCCGATTTAGCACTATTTGGCATGGGAGGCGATCTGATGGCGGAAGCGGGGGTTGAACTCATCTATCATATCCGCGACTCTGCGGTGATGGGAATCGGTGAAGTATTTACCGCTATCCCTGCGTTCCTGAAGAAGCGCGAACACCTCAAACATCTGATCCGTACAAAGCGTCCCGACGCTGTAGTATTGGTCGATTTCGGCGATTTCAACATGCCTTTGGCACGTTTCGCACATGGTTTAGGAATTCCGGTCATCTACTACATTCCCCCCAAGGCTTGGGCATGGCGTCCGAACCGTGCGAAAAAGATCGCCAAAACGACAACCGCTGTCGCGTCAATCTTCCCATTTGCAGCGGATTTTTACCGGGAGGCTGGGGCAAATGTCGAGTTTGTCGGACATCCGTTGTTGGACTTTGCCCGAATCGATCTGAGTTGTGCGGAAGCCCGTCGTGCAATCGGTTTGAAGGAAGATTATCCTGTGCTTGGACTAATGCCCGGCAGCCGCCGCCGAGAAGTGGAGCGTATCCTGCCGGTGATGTTGAAAGTCGCAGATCAGATACATCAGGCTATACCAGACTGCCAATTTGTTCTTCCACTTGCGCCCGGTATTGATTCGGGAACGCTGCCAGAGATGCCGTTGGTCAGCGTTGTGAGGGGAAGTGTATATGAAACCATGCGGGCATCAGATTTGATGCTAGTTGCATCGGGTACGGCGACCCTCGAAGCAGCGTGCTTAGGCACACCGATGATTGTGGTTTACAAGATGTCGAGGTTATCATGGCACATCCTCAGAAAACTCGTTAAACTGGAACTCAGTGGATTGCCCAATGTCATTGCAGGACGCGAAATTGTTCCAGAACTGCTCCAAGACCAAGTGACAACAAAGCGCATCACGCCCATCGCCCTTGAGCTGCTGCAGAACCCCGAAAAGCGAGAAGCGCAGCAAGAAACCCTGCGCTGGGTGTATGAACAACTAGGGAAACCCGGCGCAGCGAAGCGAACCGCTCAGTTGATACTGAGCCATATCCAATGAGGAGAATTAAATGATTGATGAAAGTTGGTACAAACGCCCGCCCGGCGTTAGTGATCGGACATCTGCGGGTGGTATCGTTGTACGGATAGAAGATGGGCGAATCTATGTGGCTCTTGTCGGGGAACTTGGCTTGACAGAGCGCGTTTTGCCGAAGGGTGGTGTAGAACCCGGCGAAAGTTTAGAAGAGGCGGCTCGCAGGGAAATCGAAGAGGAGGCAGGCTTATCTTCACTAGAACTAATTGAAGAACTCGGCGTTCGAGAGCGCCTCTCGTATGATAAAGTCTGTTGGATTACAACCTACTATTTCCTCTTTGTCACAGAACAGGTGGAAGGTATTCCAACCGATGTCGAACACCACTACGAACTTGCGTGGCATCCAATCGGAGCCCTCCCGGCGATATTTTGGCCAGAACAACGGGAACTGATAGAAACAAACCGTGATGAGATTGTTGGACTTATCAAGCAAGGCTCATGTCAAAAGAAAGTGCCAAACGCAAAGCGCGTGATGCGTGATGTCCCGTTCCGAGGATCCCGACAAGTCGGGACGTGATACGTGAAAATCATTAGCCGTAAGGAACAAAGATCGTCGTCCCCTACGGGTTCTGTTGCACGATTTCTTAACATGAACCTCAAGCAAAATCACCCATGAAGGATTATCTGTACGCTATCATTACGGGCAGAACGACGGGGATTATTCCGTCCCTCCTGATCGGCTTGCTGACTCCACTGAGTTATATCTACGCCGTGGTCCTCAAGACGCGTGATTGGCTCTACGATTGCAGAATTCTCAAACAGAAACAACTTCCTTGTACGGTGATTAGCGTCGGAAATATCGTCGCCGGCGGCACGGGCAAAACACCGGCGGTTATTTGGATAGCGAAGTATCTGCAAAGCGAAGGATTTCAGGTCGGGGTGCTCCTGCGCGGTTACAAGCGAGCAGGTCATCATTCGGTCTCGGTTGTATCCGATGGAAAACAGATTTTGACGCCTGTGACAGAGAGTGGCGATGAGGCTGGGATGATAGCCCGTAAGCTACCGGGTGTTTCCATCGTGGTTGGGAGTGATCGCCATGCTGCGGGGCTTGAAGTGATTCGGCTTTGGGGGCACACGGAAGGCGTACTTATCTTGGACGATGGCTTTCAGCGGCGACAGTTGGCACGGAATCTGGACATCCTTACAATTGACAGCACTCAGCCCTTTGGCACAGGAAAACTGCTCCCGGCAGGAACGCTACGCGAACCGAAAACTGCTTTGAAGAGAACAGATATTCTCTTGCTGACGAGGACAGACCTTGCGGCAGAACCTGTCAACTTTGAGCGGTTTGTAAGAGGGAAACAGCTTTTCCAGACCTGTCACCAACCCACAAGGTTGTATCAACCGAGTACCGGCGAAGAATGTGCGCTAGATCTGTTAAAAGGGCAGCACATCCTTGCGGTATGTGGAATCGGTAACCCTGAAGCCTTTGTTGGAACGCTTCGCCAGTTTGAACCGAAGGCTGTGGAACTTCTCGCGTTTCCCGATCATCATCGCTACGCGTCGGCAGATCTCAAGGATATTAACGCGAGGGCAGGTGAAGTTGGGGTAGATCTGATTGTGGCAACCGAGAAGGATTCGCAGAAACTGGAAGCCTTTGCAGCAGCAACGCAGTTTGTTGTGTTAGAAATTGAACTCGAAGTTAAGACGAACTTAGAAGCCTTAAAAAAACGGTTAAAGCAGGTCATTACTGAATCGCGATCAGAAATATAAGGATTAATTTATCAAATCTTCCGATCTGAGCCCCCCTCCTTTAGGTTGGGGATACAGATTGGCTAACAGTGTTTAGGGCGTGTTGACATTTGTGGCATAATGATAATATGTCCACATTCACCCTATCCGATAGTCAATGGTCAAAAATAGTAGAATTCCTTAAAACCTGTCCTGATATCTATACCGGACAACACACACACTTAAAACGTTTTATCCATGCGGTGCTTTGGATAACTCGTAGTGGCAGTCAATGGCGCCTGTTACCTAACCAGTACGGCAATTGGAACAGTGTCTATAAACGATTCGCAAGATGGTGCGATAAAGATATCTTTCAACGAATGCACCAACACTTTGCCAAAGACCCCGATATGGAGTGGCTCATCATTGATAGCACTATCATTCGCGCACACCCATGTGCTGGTGGTGCATTGAAAACAAGTGGGGGTCAAGCCTCACAAGCACTTGGACGCAGCCGGGGTGGATTCTCAACTAAGATTCATATCGCTGTTGATGGCTTAGGCAATCCCTTACATTTTATGCTGACAGCGGGTCAACGGCACGACATCACTTGTGCTGAGGCGTTAATTGACGGCTATAACAGTGAGTATGTGATAGCTGACACATCATATGACTCGATAGCATTCATTGAGTCGATAACCCAAAGGGGTGCGGTGCCGGTGATACCCCCACGTGCCAACCGTCGGGATTCACGCACTTATGATGTGCATCTGTATTAGGACTTACGCAATTGATATCAGGTATCGGGGGAATTACATGCAATTGCCCTGCCCCCGTAGGCGGGGCATCTTGCCCCGCATCACCTGCGGGGGATAGCTAACCTGTGCTACAAGTAAAGTGCAATTATCATGCGCCAAAGCCCTACGCATACGCAGTTGGAAATAGAACATGATTTTTGCAATGGAAGTGCGTAAGTCCTATGTATAAAGAGAGGCATTTAGTCGAATGTTTTATCAACAAAATGAAGCAGTATTGACGTATCTCCTCTCGTTTTGATAAGCTAGCGGTTCGGTATATGGGGTTTCTGAGTTTCGTTGCCACGATTATCTGGTTACGATGAAATGTCAACAGAACCTAGTACTGCGTCATATAAGTTTTACAATACTTATATTGTTATGGTATCCTTTTATTCCAATGTATTGTTTCTGATTCAATTCACCATCAACCAATGGAGTAGACGATGCCTTCTTACAAACATCAAGTGATTTTATCGTGCAAACAACGTAAGCGTCTCAAAGCCCTGTCCAAGAGGGGAGAAGTTTCTGCCCGAAAGTTAACTCGCGCGCATATCCTGCTTTTGGCAGACCAAAACCGTCCTCAAGGTGCGATGAGTGACAATGAGATTCATCAAATACTCAATGTGAGTCAAGCGACGGTCACCCGTGTGCGAAAAAAGTTTGCGACCTGTGGATTAGAGGCTGCAATTGAAGAGTTGTCTCGTTGTGGCAGACCGCTGAAATTCGACGGCTACCAGCGTGCGCAAATCACTGTCTTAGCTTGCAGTACTCCCCCAGAAGGACACAGCCAATGGTCTCTGAGGTTGCTAGCTGACCAATTATAGTAGATTTTAGAATTAATTAGACACTCCCAATATACAGCTAACCCCCTAAATCCCCCTTATCAGGGGGACTTTGGAAACTTCGGGAAGACCCAAACTATTAGCAAATGTTTACTTACTTTATAGACTTCACCATAGTTTTCGGTTTTCTGTCGATTCTGTGGGATAAGTCACGATCGGGAAGTCACTCCTACAGTGAAGTGTCGGGATTCGGAGATCCCTCCTACAGGAGAATTAAATGACCCTAAGAGGAGCAGATCTACCCTTGACAGAAACACAGGGCGTTGCTACAATTCAATTTATATGCCCAGCTTTATCCCCACGCCCTCTAAATTTCCCGATGCAGGGATCGAATAATGATGTTCCCCTAAACAACAATGGATATAAAAACCCAAAAATCCAGAAATCTAAGACAAACCAGCCGGTTAACGCTTCAACGAATCCTGCTTCGCCGATTGGTCTGTGCTATTATCGTGATCATCTTATTTACTGCAGCCTCTCCGGCGAAATTGAACCCCGACCAACACCTCAAAATCTCCCCATCCATTCGCTTCCATACCCCGAGTGAGACACTAAAAGTATGGGTGCTCTTTGCCGACAAGGGATTCTCGACAGCGTCCGATCAACGCAGAGCGATAGATCAGTATCAAAGCCAGATGTCAAATAGAGCGAAGTATCGCCGCGAGTTACGGGCACATCTTAGGCGTCCGGATTTTACGGATTTGCCCATCGAATCCCGTTATATTGAGGCGGTACTTCAGTTGGGAGGAAAACTCCGCAGCAAAAGCCGATGGCTAAACGGCGTTGGATTGGAGGCAACGACACAGGAGATTCGCGAAATCGCTCGTCTGTCGTTTGTCCGCGCGGTTGATCCTATCCATCAGCACATAATGTTTTTTGAAGTTCCCACCAGCGATTCGTTTTCACCGAGTGCCCCTTCCTTTGCTAAGGTTTTGGACTACGGGAACGCTAAGACACAAATTACACAGATTCAGGCGGATTTCCTACACCAAGAAAACTTTTTCGGAGAGAACATCGTTATCGGACTACTGGATACAGGGTTCAATCTGGAACATACCGCGCTTGAGCGTGTGGATGTTATTGCCCAGCACGATTTTATCAATGACGATGTCAACACTGCCGATGAGGTGGATCAGGACGATCCCGATCAGGATAACCACGGTTCAGTAGTATTGGGCATCCTCGCTGGCGACGCGCCGGGGCAACTCATCGGTGTTGCGCCTCGTGCCCGCTACCTCCTTGGAAAAACAGAGAGCGTTTCACAGAACGGTGTCGTGTTTGAGCGACAAATTGAAGAAGATTGGTGGGTTGAAGGACTTGAGTGGCTTGAGGAGATGGGCGCAGATGTGGTAAGCAGTTCGCTCGGCTATTTTGATTGGTATCGTTTCGCGGATTTGGATGGGAAAACCTCAAAAGTTACGATTGCCGCGAACCTTGCCGTTCAAAAAGGGATGCCTGTCGTTATCGCCGCTGGCAATCTAGGGGCGCAGCCGATAAGCGATGCATTTGGGCTGCCGGGGCGAATTACTCCACCCGCGGATGGGTTTGACGTTCTTGCAATCGGTGCTGTAGATCGCGACGGACAGGTGTTACCTTTCAGTTCACGAGGTCCCACCTTCGATGGGCGGATTAAGCCGGATCTGATGGCGATGGGTGCAGGTGTCACAAGCATCAATACAACCACGCGCGAAGGTTTTTCCAGCGATCGTCTCGGCACATCGTCTGCGATGCCTCTTGCTGCTGGCGCTGTTGCACTGCTGATGGAAGCTTTCCCGCTTGCAACAGTGCAGGATATAGTCAACACACTTCGCATGACAGCTTCGCAATCGGACAAGCCCGATAATATCGCCGGTTACGGAGTTATTCGCGCGCGAGCCGCTTACGATAGATTGCTCGATCAGTTTGGACATACAGGGCTTCCAAAACCCGTTGCGGTTCAGCCAGTTTCGGATCTGCTGCCAACAACTTTGGGAAAGTTGAAACAAGGTGAACTGTTTCAGAACTATCCGAACCCCTTCAATCCGGAAACGTGGATACCCTTTAAGTTGGCATCTGCTGGGGAAGTAATCATTCAAATTTACAATCTTGATGGTCGTTTGGTTAATATCCTTGAACTTGGGAGATTGCCCGCCGGCGATTATTCTGCAAAGCATCGCGCGGCTTATTGGAATGGACGTAATTTCGACAGTGAACGCGCTGCAAGCGGCACCTATTTTTACGTCCTAGAATTCCAAGGGGAAACCGATACTCGGAAGATGATTTTGCTAGAATAACCCAAGTTGATAGATATTGAAAATTCATCGATTTTCTGTAGGGGCGGGGTCTCCCCGCCCGTCAAATGTTCAACTTTTCGCTCCAGTTGCCCTGAATCCCGATTTACCGGGACAGGATAATAGGTGGCAACTTGCGAAGGCTAGAAACCGATGCAATCACCCGAATAGGACTTACGCAGCCAACTGTAGGCGGGGCATCTTGCCTCACACCACCTATGCTGAAATGCACAAATCTGTAGGCGGGGCATCTTGCCCCGCGCTGAAATGCGTAAGTCCTGCCGAAATTGGAATTCTCTTCTATACAAAGCGGATGGTAGGAGCGATTTCCAAATCGCGACACGGGCGGTAGGAGTGATTTCCGAATCGCGACTCTGACTCGACTCCTCATGCGAGACACTGATTTCTAACTTTTTGGTTGGCAATGGAAAAATTTTCGGTTATAATTAAATTTCAGTCCTGTCGGACTAAATTTCGGAACTAACACTAATCACTACATTATAGGAGGCGTAAAATGGGATTCTTTGACCGCATATCCACCATCTTCAAATCCAATGTGAATGCTGCATTGGACCAAGCAGAAGATCCGGAAAAGATGTTGAATCAGATAACCAATGAGATGCAGGAACAGCTGGTAAAGATCAAACAGCAGGTTGCCACTGCTATCGCACAAGAAAAGCGACTCCAAAAGGACTATGAAAACGAGCAAGAGCAAGCGGAAGGTTGGGAACAAAAAGCTACGATCGCCATCCAGAGAGAGAACGAAGACCTTGCACGCGAAGCACTAACACGGCGCAATGAGCATGCAAGCATTGCAGAGGGGTACAAAGAGCAGTGGGATAAGCAGAAGCAAGCAGTTGTTATACTCAAGGATAATCTCCGAACACTTGAGCGGAAAATTGATGAAGCAGGGCGTAAGAAAAACCTGCTGATTGCGCGACAAAAACGAGCGAAGGCACAGAAGGCAATCCATGAAACAATGGCAGGCATGAAGGATAATAGTGCTTTTGCGACCTTCGATCGTATGGAGGAGAAAGTCGGGGATATGGAAGCTCGCGCCGATGCTGCTTCGGAAATGTCTGAATTAAGCCGTGATCCACTTGAGGAGGAATTCGCTGCCCTTGAAACCGGAAATGTCGACGATGATTTGGCAGCCCTGAAAACCAAGGTCGGTGGAAGCAAAGATGCTTAACAACAGGCATCTGACATCTCAATTGATCCGGGCTGAAATATCTTTCGTATGTTGTAGTGAGGGAGAAGAACAATGTCAAAATTAAACACATCGGTAGACATTACCGTATTCCTAGATGAGCAGGGATATAGCATTTCTACAGAGGGTGATATCCTTATTATCCAAGATGAAGATGGACTCAATATGTTTGCCGTGGTTGATGATACGCAGATTGAATTTATGATAGACCTATGCAGCGTGACTGATCTTGATACATCGAACCTTGAAGAAATCTACGGAAAAATTCTTGACCAAAACACTGAAATCCTGCCTAGCTGCTTTGGAATCGACTCAAGCGATCCCGATGACCACCACATCGTCCTAGTAGATAGCCTTGCAACGGAGAACATGGATGCCAACGAGCTACTGCTCGCCTTGGACTCCCTTGCAGTCAATGTCGTGACTGCCCACGAGTTACTGCTCTCCTATCTCAAGCGGAAGTAAAAAGAGGGCTCGATGAAAATCTATGTTCTCACCGATTTGGAAGGTCCTGCGATGGTGTCCCGGTTTAATCAAACCCGCGAAGATGGACCGCAGAAGCAGACCGCCATGAAACTTCTGACGTGGGAGATCAATGCCGCTATTGATGGTATCTTGGACGTTGACCCACAGGCAGAGATCGTTGTTTGGGATGGACACGGTAACGGTGGGATTGATGTGTTGGAATTTCATCCGGAAGCAAAATTGATTGCAAGAGGTCCCATCGGTCCGCCCTACTACCTTGATGAGACCTATGACGCACTGTTTTTCGTCGGACAACATGCAATGGCGGGAACACCAAACGCACCGTTGAGCCATACCTATTCGTCGAGGTCTATCGAATACTACAAGCTCAACGGGATGCCGATTGGAGAATTTGGTTGCCGCGCAGCGATGGCAGGGGAATTTGATGTGCCGACCGTATTCATTTCAGGCGATGATAAAGCAGTTGCCGAAGCCAAGCAACTAATTTCCAACATATACGCTGTAGAAACGAAACAGGGACTTGGGCAAGAACTCGCTTTACACCTGTCTCCCCAAAAAGCGCGGGAGTCCATCCGAAAAACCGGGGCTGAAGCGTGCAGAAATATCAATCAGATTACGCCTTTGAAAATCGAACCGCCTTATGAGCAGGAAATCCGTGTCCTTGAAGGGCAATCCATTGAGGGATATCTACGTCGAGGCGCAGCGAGGATTGATGATCGTACCGTTGTGAAACGTGCCGATACAATATGCGAGTTATTCATTTAGCGTTGATGGCGAACGGATTGAAATCGGATAGAAGCGAGGAGAGAGCGAAGAAATAGAGCGGCAACCGTGAATATCTTAGAGCCTATCTTTTGAAGTTTCGGGGAGGGAGGTGCGATTCTTTGCATTGGTTGTATATCACAAGACGTTTACATCACCGCTTGCGATCTATCGTGTCTACTTTATCCCGTGCCCATTCCTCCACCCGATCCCATACAGTGTCAACCGTTAATTTCTTCGTACACTCCCAGCCAATCTTGCACTTATGGGCACTACATGGCCAGCACGGCATATCTCGCCTGACAATTGTTGCTTCCTCACTGAGCGGTTTCCAAGCGACATAATCGGTAGGACCAAAGATCGCTACAGTTCGTACATCCAAAGCCGCAGCGATATGCATCGGTCCTGAGTCGTTGCACACAAAGAAATCGCAGCGTTTTATGAGGGCAGCAAGTTCGCGTATTGACTTCGGGGCGTAGGCAATGGATTCGGATTGTACAGTTTTCTGGATGTTTCTTTCTAATTCGACTTCGTCGGGACCTCTGAGAATCAAAATCTTCGCACCGTATTGATGTGCAAGCGTATCGGCAACTTGGGCGTAATTTTCCTCGGGCCACCGTTTATCAAACGAACTACCGCCCGGATGGATGCCTACTAAGAAATCGTTCGGTGCGATTTCCCAATCTGTTAACAACCGTTGTGTTGCCGCGATTTCAGCATCCAGTAGATTCAGCACCAATCGCCGATGTCCGTTTCCATCGCAAATTAGCCTAACTAAGTCAAAATTCCGATCGATTTCGTGGACCTCCCCTTTCCTGTACTGTCCCCGCCAAGTGTGCGTCAGGAGACTTTTGAACCGCTTTTGGTGGCGTCCTAACCGATACCTCGCACCCGACAGAAATGCCACAAAGTTGCACCACGAAGCGGTCCGCATCGCAACGACAAGGTCATACCCCTCATGTCGTAAGTGCCAATAAAAACGTAATCGATCTCGCAGCTGGCGATGTTCGTTTTCCCGGTCAAAAATCAACACCCGATTGACATCCGGATTACCGACCAAGATCGGCGCATTCAACGGTTGGGCAAGCACCGTGATCTCTGCGTCGGCGTAGTTTTGACGTAGCATCGCAATGGCGGGCGTTGAATTGAGCAGGTCACCAATGCCATCGTTGCGGATGATTAAGATTTTGCGGATATTGGGAAGGCAGTGATTGGACATAAGCCAGAATAACCTAAGTTGCTAGTTGAAAATCCATCGTTTTATCTGTAGGGGCGGGGTCTCCCCGCCCGTCAAGTGATCGACCTTTTCCTCTAGAGGCATTTATGGTGAAGTCTATAAATAAGTAAACATTTGCTAATAATTTGGGTCTTTCCGAAGTTTCCAAAGTCCCCTTGATAAGGGGGATTTAGGGGGTTAGCTGTATATTGGGAGTGTCTAATTAATTCTAAAATCTACTATAGTTCGCACGTTCTATCCACCCGGTAGGCGTGGCATCCCCGGTCACGTCCCGATTGGATCGGGATTCTCGTGAAGACTTACCCCACCCTGTAGGCGGGGCATCTTGCCCCGCTGTTTGTAGTAGCGCGTTCATTGCGCCTTCTTATGCCAGGTGTCGAGATATGAATCTCGACCTACGGATTCAGCTGAAATTTCACAGATTGAATCAATCTCGAATTGGCAACAGCAAAATGTCAACACGCCCTAGCAACTTGCGTCGGAACAGTAGAAACGTGGTTAAAAACACACACTCCGCACACACTCTATCGTTTACATCGTGATTAAACCGTGCATCAGAAACCCTACTAAAGTTAGTACAATTTGTATCCAATTCATGTAGCGTTATCAAGGGTCTAGTGAATATTCGGCGAGTTAGTATCTTCAGAGATTGTTGCAGAAAATAATTATCCCTTGATTAAAGCACGCATATACTCAACCATCAACCCCTGTGTCCGCTTGACAGGACGATACCAATGAATGCTCAATACCCAGTACACCGACTCACTTGTTATCGAACTGCCCCGATTTTATCAGGGTGGCGTTGAATAGCAATTGCCTCAGGCAACTGGTCCCGAAACTCAGTTGCGTGAATCAATTGATGCTTTGCTGGGATTTGACCTGATATCAGGTCAAATCCGCAGTGCTGCTTGGCATCCCGAAGCGTATTCCCAATCAACCATCATTTGTACCGTGAATTGTCCAAACTTTAGGAAACCCTAGCAAAGATACTTGAACAATCAAAAAAGGTGGACACAAATGCTAAAAATCATTGACACACATCAGCATCTCTGGGATACTTCAAACTTGAGCTACCCTTGGCTGGACGACTTTGATGCCCTCGGCAAACGCTATCTAATCGAGGACTATCGTCGAGCCTGCGAGGGAATCAACGTTGTCCGATCTGTTCATGTCGAAGCAGATGTGACACCCGCACACGTGGTCGAGGAGGTCAAGTGGTTGGCACAGATTGTGCGAACAGACGGCATGATTGGTGCCATCGTTGCGTCCGCTCCACTTGAAGATTCAGGTGCCAAGGAAATCCTCAAGCAACTTACGGAGTACGAACTTGTCGTTGCGATTCGTCGCATGGCTTGGCACCGGCCCGATAATCAGTTTTATCGAAGTCCCGAACTCATCAAAGGGGTACAAATGCTTGAAAAGTTTAATCTCTCCTTTGATCTCTGTGCCAATCATCAGCAGCTTCCTGCAGCTATTGATTTAGTAAGAGCAACCCCGAATGTGCGACATGCGGTCAACCATTGCGGGGGACCCGATATAAAAGGTAAACAATTTCAACCGTGGGTTGACCATATCAGTGAACTTGCCTCGTTTGATAACGTGCATTGCAAGGTTTCAGGCATCGTAACAACTGCCAGCGAGAACTGGACGAAAGCAGAACTAAAGCCGTACATAGACCACCTTGTAGCGGTGTTCGGCTATGATCGTCTCATGTTCGGCAGCGACTGGCCCGTCTGCACCCTAGCCGCTGAGTACCAACAGTGGCTAGAAGCCCTGCTGTGGGCGATACAGGAGGCCACCGATATAGACCGGCAGAAACTGTTTCACGATAACGCAAAACAATTTTACAGAATTAAAAGTTAGCATTAAGCAAGGCAACGTTAGAGGAGCCTCTATAAATATTACCAAAGTATCACTAGCTTGTCAAAAAAATTAACGTTACAGCATTGATCTGCTATCCACAAATCGTAGTCCCGCTTCCAAACATTTGGACATCGCTGGGTTGCACACTAGGGTCATTTAGTTTTCTGTTTTGGCTCATGTCCCGCTGTTCGTAGTAGCACGTTCTATCCCGACCCTGTAGGCGGGGCATCTTGCCCCGCTATTTGTAGTAGCGTGTTCATTGCGCTTTTTTATACCAGTTGTCGAGGGCGTCTTTTATCCGTGTAATCCGTCAATCCTTGTTTATCCGTGATTCAGATTGCTTTGAATCCCGCCTGTCCCGATTTATCGAGGATCTATCGGGACAATAATATGGGAGAATTAAATGACCCTAGGTTGCACACTTCGGTGTCTTGACAGTTGTTGGTGGCTATTGTATACTATACAACGATCTGATGTCAGCAGACCCGTCAACAATAGATGTACTATATCCCACATCCACCCCGAAACAAAATAGCGTAATACGTTCACTATAGCGTTAATCGCGCGAGGAAATTAAGCATGAAACATATATTTAACTTCAAGCACATACTAATCTGGATCGTCTTGGTCCTTTTATGTGCACACATCGGTTATGGACAGCACTACATCTCAATCTATCTCGAAAACGGAGATCACCTCAAAGGGCATTGGCTGGGCGGTGATGAAAAATCAATCCAGATTGAAGTCTACGACCAGCAATTATCGATCCCTTTCCGTGAAATCGTCTACATTACAGCCTTCGACGACTCACGTGCCATCCCCAACGAGGAAGCCGAAAAACACTTCCTCAACGGTCAAACTTTCTTGCAGTTGGATATGTACGATAGAGCGAAAGCGAGTTTTATGAAGGCTATTGACGAATATCCTAAATATACTGATGCCCATTATCAGCTTGCCCGCCTCTTTGAAGAGGAAGGAAACAACGATGAGGCACTGAAATATTTTGGGCACGTTGTGAAGATTGACCCCAACTCATACAGCATGGAAGCTAAGTTTAAGGAAGCAGGCGATACTTACCTTGCAGCTGAAGAATACCGTAAAGCGGTCAATGCCTATCTGCTGTTATTTCGAATTTATCCCGATCGCTACGGGGCAGACGCAGCAGCTTACACCGCAGGCTTTCTGTTAGCTGAGGAGTTGGAAGAACGCCAAGAGGGACTCAAAGTCCTCCAAGAAACTGTAGCGTATTTCCCGGACAGCGAACACTTAGAACGCGCTTCATACCTCATCGGATCGCTACATTCCGAGCTCGGGAATGCTGAAATGGCGGTAGAGACATTAAGTAGTTTTATCCAAAATTATCCTCAAAGCCGGTGGCTTGCCAATGCTTATATGGCACGAGGGAATGCTTATACGCAGTTGCGGCGAGGTACGGACGCAACTGCTGACTATAATTCCGTTAGTCCATATACATCAAATCTCAAGCTGAAAAATGAAGCGCGAAAAAAACGAAGCGAAAGTGCATGGGCAATCTACACCGTCTCTGACGGGATACCAAGTAACCAGATTCAAGCGATTGCTATTGATGGAACAACCCTATGGATCGGCACACCAAAAGGGTTGGCACAAATTGACCTCAGCGCGGGAACGTGGCAGCCGGTCATGGACATAACCGATCACATCAACACCCTTTTTGACGAAGAAGAGCCGATTAATGTTCGAGCGCTCGCGGTCGATAATCAGGAATTGTGGATTGGGACGCTGAATCATGGTGTAATTCGTTATAACAAGCATACGACATTTCCCGATATTTTCGATATACGCAATGGGCTGCCGGATAACATAATATATGACATCAAAATTGACAAAAATGAGGTTTGGATCGGCACCTTTGCGGGAGTTGCCCGTCATCTACGATCTACCGGAGAGTGGAAGAGCTATAGTAAAGCGAGAGATGGTTTGCCTGCCGATGATATTGTGGCATTGGCTGTCACAACGGACAGGATTTGGATTGGGACTTCTCAAAGCGGCATGGCAGTCTACAATCGAAGCATGGACATTTGGCAAAGTTTTGGTGCACTTGACAACCTTGACCTGAAAACCGGCAGTGAAATTGTAAGTTTTGATGTCAGTGTTGATAAAGTATTCTTTACTTGGAATTATAGCGTGGACAAAGCCAACGGATACGGCGAAATCCATCAGAGTGATCTGAGCAGTACAGTAGAGGCTGTCCTTCGTTTTGTCGATATGGTGCCGTATCAAAGTATCTACATCGCTGCTACTAAAGGTCCGATAACCGCGGTTAAACCTGCCACAGTGTGGATTGCGACCAACGGCGGTGTGTGGATTAAGACCGCAGAGGGATGGCGAGACCCCATTGAATTTCCTTCTAGTTGGCTCAGTACGCCTATCGTTAGTTGCATCGTGTTGGGTGGGGGGGCTGCTTGGATTGGCACCGCTGATGGACTCGCCAAGATTGACACCAACGCAATTTACGGAAGCAACCAATAAGATCGGTAAGCCTCAAAATTTTATAGGGTCATTCAATTCTCCTGTAGGTCGAAGACTCTCGGAACGGAGAGGGATCTCCGAATCCCGATACATCGCTCAGACAGAGAGAAAAACCGAAAACTATGGTAGATTTTAGAATTACTTAGACACTTCCAATGCACAGCAAACCCCCTAAATCCCCAACCCCTCTGATAAGAGGGGAAAGACAAAGGAGAAGATCCCCTCTTATCTTCTCCCCTTGTCAGGGGAGTTGCAGGGGGACTTTGGAAACTTCGCTAGGGTCGGAGTTATTGGTAAATGTCTACTTATTTCTTGCGTTTACTATAAATAGCCCTCAAAATTTTATGCTTTGCAGTTTTTTGAAGGTGTGCTATAATAGGCTACCTACAAATCCAGATGGTCTGAGTTTGTAGTTTCATCAATACTATAGACGACAAGGAGAACATAAAATGGCAGGAGTTATTCCGACAATCAGTTCAGGTGTTGCTGGTCCCCTTGGTGTCCTTCATCTGCCAAGATTTTGGAGCAAAGTCACGTTGGACGCAGCAGGTCAACTGCATTCGGACTATCCGGCATGTGGTGCTGGTTTCGATCAGATGGTCCTTGATGGCCTTGGCCTTGATAAAGAAGAAACATTGGCATATATCAGCGAGAACCGTCCAAGCTATACCGAGTTTGAAAGCTGGATACTGGACAAAAAAGGTGGGAGTCTGGATCAAGCCGCAGTCGACGAACTGAATGCCGCGATCACAGGTTATAACCACGATGACGACACACGTGGAGCTATTTTAGGTGCAGCTAGCGTTTCCGATGACGGCTCAATCTTGGATGCTGTGAATCTCAATAACCTTGAGGACTGGACAGATTGGCATGCTGCCTTGACAGGATAAGTGTCAGGCAACTCATATCCTTAAAAAAATAACCGTAAGTAAAAGAGGGGCAATTTCTGAACTTGCCCCTCTTTTTTTATTTTATCTCGCCGCGTAGCGACGATTGAATTAGCTCCCGATATGCCTCCTCTGAAGCCCGGAAATCTTCCGCTGTCGAAGGTTTGAGTTGGTCGATCGCCGATAGAAGGACATCGGGCGTTGTATCGCTGATCCGGAGATTGAATATCTTTGGAAAAACCTCAACAGCAGAACCACGCACATCTACCGAGAGGTTTAATACCCGCGTTCCGCAGATCCCATAGGCAGGAAGGCTGCCATGAAGTCGCGCAGAGACAACCGTATGGGCAGAGGCATATTGTCGCAGCAGCGTGTAAGGGTCTCCGTGAAACCAGAGTGCTTCGGGCGGAATTGCATCGCGAAGGGCGGTGTACTCCCTATAAGCGTGACAGAGCACCCGAACATTGTAACCGTTTTGTTGGAGCGTCGTGTAGAAGCCCTTCCAGCGATCTGCGAATTGTTGGAGTCTGGTACGGTGGGGAATGCGTCTTCGCCCAATTCGCTTCGGCGTATGGCGTGGTGACGGTGGAACAAGTATGAGGTAAGGTCTCTGCTCTGCCGGCGCAATATTCCACATTTTACTTGCCCAAACCGCAGAGCACGGAAGGTAGCTATTCGGTATTTCGAGTGCATTCAGCAAGGCATGTGCATACGCATCGCGGACAGTGAAACAGAGACTAGGTTCAACCCGTTGGCGAATAATCCGCTCTGTTTTTTTACTCTTCCTGCAATGTGCGACATACGCATCAATGCTGATGTCCGGGTGAGAAAAACCTGCCCCACCTGCCATCGTAAAGATTTCTAATCCCCAGCGAATGATAAAATCACGCCACATCACGTCATCATACCAATGCTTCCAGTCGTCGTAATTATTATATTGTGGCATCCCGCCATAGACCAGAAACGGAGCATTCCGAACAATATCCTCATAGTCTCGGAAACCCGTCGGGCTAAAACGATCAACCAGCACCCACACCTGAGGTCCCAACACCTGTTCAAACAGATATTGCAGTCCTACCCCAATGAAGGTATCACCCGGATTATCGTTTGTTCGTCCAGTTGTGGTTATCAGCGGAATGTGCATCATCGTTGTGAAATGTTAAACGGAAAAGGTGGGGAAGTTTTCAGTTGAACTTTCAAATCAGCGATTGTCCAGTCATTTCAGGTGGCTGATCTAAACCCAGCAATTTTAGCATAGTCGGAGCAATATCCGCCAGTCTGCCATCTATCTTCAATTGACAACCCTTGAAGCGATCATCGACAATGATGAGATTGACAGGATATGTTGTATGTGCGGTGTGTGGCCCGCCGGTCTCAGGATCTATCATTTGCTCACAGTTACCGTGATCCGCAGTCACGATTAAGGCGCCACCTCTTGCCATCACCACATTGACCACCTTCCCTACACATGCGTCCACCATTTCTACCGCTTTAATCGCAGCAGGCAGCGACCCTGTATGACCGACCATGTCGCCGTTGGCATAATTCAGGATGAACAGATCATATTTGTCCGACGCTATCCGACGTAGCATCTCTTCGGTAACCTCTGGCGCAGACATTTCGGGTTTCTGATCATACGTTGATACATCACGCGGTGACGGGATGATTTGTCGGTCTTCCCGATCAAATGGTTCATCGTGATAATCATTAAAGAAAAAGGTCACGTGTGGAAATTTCTCCGTTTCGGCACAACGAAATTGTGCCAACCCAACCTCGCTTGCATACGCTCCCAGAATGTTGGGCATCTTGGGCGGTTTCGGAATGGCAACCTCTACTGGAAGCCCCCGTTCATATTCGGTCATTGTGACGAACTGAATCTCCAACTTCTTCCCGCGTTCAAAACCCATTTGCTGGATAACTCCGTCTTTGCCGGTCGCTTCAAATGGGAACTCAGTGACGCAAAAAGCCTTACACAGTTGGCGCGGTCTGTCTCCACGGAAGTTATAGAATATCACCGCATCGCTCGCGGAGATTCTCGGCAACGGATTCCCTTTATCGTCAATAACAACCGTCGGCTCAATGAATTCGTCTCCGATTTGGTTGTCTTGGGTTGGATTATCATAGTAGCGTTGGTATCCTTCGGTTGCGGATCGGACGTGATGTCCGACCCCATCGGTCAACAGACGGTAAGCCTTCTCCACCCGATCCCAACGATCATCACGGTCCATAGCATAGTATCGACCCACTACCGAAGCAATCCGCCCGATACCAATCTCCTTCATCTTGGCTTCGATCTGCCTACAGAAGTTGATGCCACTCATGGGCGAGCAGTCGCGCCCGTCGCTAAAATTGTGAACCAAGACGCGGTCAGCCAAAACACCTATCTCTTTTGCCAGTGCGAGTAGAGCATAAAGGTGATTCAGTGAGCTATGCACACCCGCATCGCTTGCCACCCCCATGAGATGCAGGTTGCTCCGTTGCGCTTTGGCATGCTCCATGGCAGCGATCAATAATCTGTTCCTTGAGAGCTCACCCGATTGAACCATTTTACTGATTCGTAAAAGTTCCTGATCGACAATCCGACCCGCACCAATATTCTGGTGTCCTACCTCGCTGTTGCCCATTGTGTTTGCCGGCAAACCGACATCTTTGCCGGATGTATGAATGCGTACATGCGGATATTCCTGCATAAGCCAATCATCGACCGGCGTTTTTGCAAGATGAATCGCATTGGCACTGTTCCACTTCGGATGCGGGTTGTACCCCCAACCATCCCGAATAATAACCACCATCGGGCGAATTTGCACTTTCGTCACGTTAACCTTTCAAAGAATACCAAATGTTATACTGTCAATAATCTATATTTATTCAAGTTGCTAGTTCAGTTGTTGAGGTACGGTCAGAGAGTCACGATTTGGGAGGTACGCCCCCTATCCTATGCTGAATGTAGGAGCGATCTCCGAATCACGACTATTGCGTCGGTTGCTGAGGCTTGGTTTATCAACTAGCAACTTGCGTTACATTTAATGAAAGATAGGAGTTACGCACTTCAGCCCCGATTTTATCGGGATTCAAATTGCTTTGAATCCTCGATGCTTCATCGGGAGCAATTTGTAGTAGCGCGTTCATTGCTTTCTCCCTTCCCTCCCCCTGCTTGCGGGGGGATAAAGGGGGCAGGGGAGTTAGAGGGATACGGTTCAACGCAGCACAAGACTTTGAACGTTCAACTGCGTAAGTCCTAAAAAGAATTAGAGTTTCTTATTGACTCTTTTCCTAAACAATAAAACGCGTTTCAACGCTTTACATCAGGTGCTGCTTGAGAAATGCAAGCCCCGGCTCAACGTCAACCTCATGGCCCCCCTCAAAGTAGTCCAACTCAAGGCGATCTGGACGACCGGCTGCAGCATAAATCTGCTCAATATGATTAAACGCACTTTTGGCATCTGCTGCTATGAAACAATTATCGTCCGATGCTATCTGCGCCATGCAGGGACGCGGTGCAATTAATCCCGCTACATCTGATATGTCGCCATGCCCACGCAACCCAAACATAAACTGAGAGCCGCAAGTATTGCCACGTCCCCGATCGTTGAGCGCATCGGTCAGGGTGCTGAGGTAGCAAACGATAACCGCCGCCTTAATCCGTTGATCCAACGCGGAAACATAGGTGGTCATCGTTCCACCGAATGAACAGCCCATACAACCAAGCCGGCTCCTATCTACATCGGGTCGAGATTGTAGGTAGTCCAAGCACCGTTGAGCATCACAAATATGGAGTTGGAGTAGTTGATACCCAAAGTAACCGTATGCCATATAGGCGAGATTGCACCCGTCACGTCCGGGACGGCGAACCCATTCATCTCGATCTTTACGCTCACCGAAAGTGCGCCAGTCCGGTGCAATTGTGACGAATCCCTGCCGTGTTAACTCGACAGCGAACTGCTTCTGGTAATCCTCACCTATCCCGGAAAGCGGATCCTTTCCAATCCCGTGCCCGTGTGCACAGAGTACCGCCGGACAACGATTGTCCGGACCTGCCCCCTCAGGACTCAGAACATAAGCGGGAATAGAAGAGAAGGGATCGGGATTAAAAATAATCTTCTCTCGTGTATATCCATCCATCTCTGTCCGCTCCAACACCTCGACCTCTAGCGGGATAGCTTCCGGTTTCGGACCCAAGTCTTTGACTAACTTCCGCTGAAAGGTTTTTCGCCATTCCTGCCACTCTACCTTTGATGTTCCAGTGAAATGCAGGGGTGGGATTTGCTTCAACAGGTGCTCTACACCAAGTTCCGCAGTCAAAAAGCGGGAGGTTGTCTTTGCCATTTGAATCTCCTTCTCTATCACCAATCCTACATATATCAGTTTTGTTGGAATAAGTTTCTTGTCGACAAATCGGTGTATTCAGTATATCATACTACCTACTAAAGTTAGTACAATTTGTATCCAATTCATGTAGCGTTATCAAGGGTCTAGTGAATATTCGGCGAGTTAGTATCTTCAGAGATTGTCGCAGAAAATAATTATCCCTTGATTAAAGCACGCAGATGCTCAACCATCAACCCTTGTGTCCGCTTGACAGTTCGATACCAATGTTATCGAACTGCCTGTGACACAAGTGGCGTTGAATAGCAATTGCGTCAGGCAACTTGTTCCGAAACTTAGTTGCGCGAATTAATTGATGCTTTGACGCGATTTGACCTGATACCTTGTCAAATCCGCAGTGCTGCTTGACATCCCGAAGCGTGTTCTCAATCAACCACCATTTGTACCGTGAATTGTACAAACTTTAGTACTACCTAGGTTCGATCTATCGTTTTTATCTCATGGGTAGGGCTATTTAGTTTTCCGTTTTTTGACCGATTTTGGCGGGTAGACGGAAGATTGCCCTCCCGATGAATCAGGACGGTGCATCCCCGGTCACGGGATCCTCTCGGACTTGCCCCGCCCGAAAAATTATGGTGAACTAGAGAAATAAGTAGACATTTACCAATAACTCCGACCCTAGCGAAGTTTCCAAAGTCCCCCTGCAACTCCCCTGACAAGGGGAGAAGATAAGAGGGGATCTTCTCCTTTGTCTTTCCCCTCTTATCAGAGGGGTTGGGGATTTAGGGGGTTTGCTGTGCATTGGAAGTGTCTAAGTAATTCTAAAATCTACCATAAATGCCCCTATCTCGTAGTAAAGTAGGGAAAAATTGACGGTGCTCAACTTCCAATCCGCTGTTATACAGGAGGAAAACCATGAAAATAACTGACATAGAAGTCATTCAGTTTCGGACAACGACCCGGGGCCACCCCACCAAGTGGGGATATGGTGTCTGGGGAGACGAAGTGGACAGTGTAGACACAATCACCAAGATCTCGACTGACGAAGGTGTCGAAGGGCATATGCTTGGGGGTGACAAAGCCACGATGGAGACGGTTATCAAGCCACTCATTCTGGGAGAAAACCCGCTGCATCGAGAGCAGATCTGGCACTGGATGGATCAGATGTCTACTTTCAGTCATAGGCCATCGGAAGGTGAAATAGGGGTGGTTGATTCTGCACTGTGGGATCTGTTGGGTCGCAAGGCAGGTGTTCCGGTCTACCAGCTGCTAGGCGGGGCACGTGACAAGGTCAAAGCCTATGCAAGCACCTACCCCAACCTAGGCGGTCCCGAAGTCTATGCCGAGCACGCACTATCTTGTAAAGCGGAGGGTTATAAAGCATACAAGGTCCACGCCTACATCTGTTGGAATCCTCACACCGAAGAACCTGCACCCCAACTGCCGGGTTTTCCGAAGGAAGATGTCGAGGTATGTAAGGCAGTGCGTGAAGCGGTAGGGGACGACATGGTGCTGATGCTAGACCCATTTGGTGTCTATACCTTGGATGAAGCACTCTGGGTGGGGCGTGAGTTGGAGAAGCTCAATTACTACTGGTTGGAGCACCCTATGATTGAGACCCGTGTTGAATCCTACCGGCGACTTACCCGTGAGTTGGACATCGCCATCTGCTCCCCGGAACATGTCCCGGGCGGCGTATTTAGCCGGGCAGAGTGGCTGCTACAGGGCGCGTGCGATATGATGCGCACCGACATCAATTACGGTGGGATTACCGGATGCTGGAAGCTGATTAATATTTGTCAGGCTTACGGTATACAGTGTGAGCTGCACGGCACAGGTGCACCCCACGTTCATCTTGCCTGTGCAGCACCGGAAGCCACCTGCCGGTATTATGAGCGAGGACTCTTACGCCCCGGAGTTGATTATAACCAGCCCCCGCCGTATTTGAAGGCTATTGAAGATCCAATAGACTCCGAAGGCAATGTCATCGTTTCCCAGAAGCCCGGACTGGGGATAGAATACGATTGGGATTATATTGAGGAAAACCGGATGTAAACATTAGGACTTACGCAGTTGGTTCATAAGTCCCCCTGATAAGGGGGATTTAGGGGGTTAAAAATAAAAAAATCTCGCGACGCGTGCTAAATTTGCGTAAGCCCTGAACATAATCCGATCCAATTTGCGGGGAAAATGGGGAATTTTGTAGTAGGGAACAACGATCGTTGTTCCCTACTTATCCCATAAGTTGTGCCTCCACCGTTTCACCCGCATTTATTGTCACACCCGCTGGAATAACGATAAAACCGTTGGCTAAGACAAGTGAGTGAAGGATGCCAGAGCCTTGTGGCCCCGTTGTCTTTGCGTAATACTTCCCGTTGCGTGAGGTGATAATCGACCGCATAAAACTGACACGCCCATCTCTGTTAGAGACATTTTCTTCCAAAACCGCGCTGAAGGTCGGGCGAAGCAGTTCCGAATGTCCCGCCATTTTGAGGAGGGCAGGACGGACAAAGAGTTCAAACACGACCAACGAAGAAACCGGATTCCCCGGCAGTCCAAAAATAGGTTTGCCATCAGCGATACCGTAAGCCTGCGGTTTCCCCGGCTTCATCGCTACCCGCCAAAAATTGATCTCACCAAGTTTGGATAGCACTGCCTTGACAACGTCGAACTCCCCGACAGAGACCCCGCCACTAGTAATAAGGGCATCCGCTCCATCCAACGCTTCTCGGAACTTACGTTCTGTCTCTGCTTCATCGTCACGGGCGATTCCCATATCAATGGGATAGCAGCCAGCCTCTTCAATCTGGGCGCAGATGCCGTAGCGGTTGCTGTCCCGAATCTTGCCCGCCGCAAGTGGCTCCCCAAGCGGCGTGAGCTCATCGCCGGTAGAAACCACCGCGACTTTCGGACGCTTGTAAACCTCGACTTTGGATCGGTTTAGCGAAGCAAACATCGCAATTTCCTGTGGGCGGATTAGTTTTCCTTTTGACATGACCAGATCGCCCCGTTCCACACTCTCGCCCATGAACCGGACGTTCTCATCTTTTTCCACACCTTCAAAGATTGCGACCTGTTCCCCTTCCAATTCCGTCACTTCCTTCATAACGACGGCATCCGCACCTTCAGGCATCATCGCGCCTGTCATGATACGCGCAGCACTCCCACGTTGGACGTGCGCCGTTGGTGCATAACCCGCCTGAATCGTCTCAATGATTGAAAGCTGGACCGGCTGCGCTTTGGACGCGTTCGACACATCCTCAGCAACTACGGCAAAGCCATCCATCGCCGAGTTGTGGAACGGCGGTATGTTCTCGCTAGCGTACACATCTTCAGCAAGGATCGTGCCGAGGCTGTCTAGGATGCCACGCGTTTCTGTGGGTAAAGCAGTGATGGTATCTAACATTCGCTGACGCGCTTCTTCAACAGTTAGCATGATGATGTCCTCCAATATATTTATTTGCCTTTTCAAAGTCTTCAGGTGTATTAATGTTGAAAAACGAAAGCCCCTGTGGATCAAACGCCTGCCATTCATGTGGTTCGACAATACGAGCATCAATGCGATCGTACAACGCATGAACACGCAATTCGCCTGCTGCCAGCATTTCATCAATAACGGGTAAACACCGCTTGGAATAAACAGCGGACAAGGTTTGAAAGACAGGGGTAGGCCGATCAACCGCTTCAACACAGGGAACTACAGCATCATAATCACCGAGGAGGGTGGTCAGATGAGATAGGAGGTTCGGTTGTAACAGCGGCATATCGCAGCCGACACAGATCACAGCACTATTTGCAGCGTAAGTCAGCCCTGTGTAGATGCCTCCTAATGCCCCCATGTCCGGTAGTATATCTGCGTACATCGGCAACCCTAGGACTGTGTATGGGTTCGGCTCATTCGTAATCAGTAGGAGTTCATCTGTGACCGATTCCATTTGGCGGATGACATGTGCGATAAGCGACTCATCTCCCAAACGCATCAACGCCTTGTTTTGCCCCATCCGGCGGCTGCGCCCGCCAGCAAGTATAACGCCTGTAACTGGGGTGTTAGTAGTTTCCATAATCATTCGTGAGATTCTAAAAATCTGTGTTCTGGGCAAAACGGACACGCACGGCCCAACCCAGTGTAAGACATCTTGATAAACCAAGCCCCGTACTTAGGGTCATTTATAGTAGATTTTAGAATTAATTAGACACTCCCAATATACAGCTAACCCCCTAAGTCCCCCTTATCAGGGGGACTTAGGAAACTTCGGGAAGGCCCAAACTATTAGCAAATGTTTACTTATTTATAGACTTCACCATAGTTCTCCTGTAGGAGGGATTTCCGAATCCCGAACTCCTACTTGTCAACACGTGTGAAATCCCATCTGTATAGTAAAATACAACCTTTCAATCATATCACTTTGAGTCAAATGCGTCAATAAAAAATCAGGTAGGAGATAGGGACATTTAGTTCTCCGTTTTGGCTCACGCTCCGCTGTTTTCTATCCCCGCCCTGTAGGCGGGGCATCCCCGGTCACGTCCCGATTGGATGGGATCTTCGTGAAACGGAAGGCTCCTCTCGGACTTGCGCCCCTGTAGGCGGGGCATCTTGCCCCGCTATTTGTAGATGCGCGTTCATTGCACCTTCTTATGCCAGTTATCGAGAACGTCTTTTATCCGTGATTCAGATTGCTTTGAATCCCGCCTGTCCCGATCCTATCGGGGATCTATTGGGGCAATAATATGGGAGAATTAAATGACCCTACTTTGGTGAGCAGGGCAATCGCATGTAAATATTGTGTAGAGCTTTGACATCCGGCAATGACAATCGAATCGTAGCCACAGGTTTCCTAACCTGTGATTGTGATCCCCGCGGATTAGGAAACCTGTGCTACAATGGGGTTTCACCCAAGGTTCTGATGCTCAATTGCCTAATTTCTATAACAGATGCAATTCCCCTAGGTAGGGGGTTCAAACAAACAGATGGACATCTCGTTTCTAATCTATATCCGTTTTTGTCCACTTCCACAAATCATCAGCCTGCGATCTAAGGCACCGGCGATTCCAAAATCAACAGTCCCAAATCGCTTGGAAACACTGGACCCGCCTCTGGCATCTGCGCTGCCCAATAAATCGCTTGATTGTTGGACCGGTGGATGACAAAGTTGAAACCGATGCGGTCATGCTGTCTCGTTTTCAACGGCTGAAATCCGCGAAGCACAGGAAAGAACGGGATGCGCGCCTCGATAACGTAATAATTCGTTCGTTGTCTCACCGCGACATCGAGATTTGCCGCTTGATAGTTCGGGATAAATTCGGGGGCGCCTTGTCCAATATAGGGTCGATCACCATGAAAACCGCCCCCTTTTGGACATATCCAGATGACATGCCGGTTCGGATCTTTCTCCATCTGCAAGTAATTCGGCTTTTTGACCGCGTCCGGTTCCAGATCTATGTGCAATTCCAGCGCATCTGCATCGCGGTAATATTCGACGACATCTGGCACGACGACATTTTCATCATAAATCTGTGCGAGAAGGTAAAGGTTATCTCGATCCCACTGCAACCAGAGTAGCCCTTCATCTTGAGAGGTTCTGATGACTTTCTCAAGGGGCCAACCATCCTCATGGCCATCAATCAACACCGGTCGATTTGTATACGGTGCCCAAGCGATAGAATTGGCGCGACAACTTATGCTGATTTCAACGTTGGTTTCGCCGGTATCCGTAAGCCCATCTTCATAAGTTGCTCTGATAGTATCCCCACCAACTAGTCCAAGGATTGGTGATTCATCAACCCCCTCTGAAGAAGGCGTTGATGCGTCAATTATTGCTCGCCCATACTGTGTGGAAATCTGTCCCCGGAAGATGTGCGAATTGGCGTTCTCCTCATAGAGGATAATTGATGTCTCCTGTGCTTCCGTCACAACCTTTAGCTCTGTCGATTCAACCTTGAAGGAATCGAGATTCAAGTCTGCGTCCTCCAGTCGAAAATGAAGGGGAATATCTACATTAAAGTGCCGAACTAGTGTCCCATCTCCCCGAGTAATTGCGAGATACCCACGAACGCCTTTGTTGGCGTAAGCGAAATCCTCGACAACGGGGTAATTCACCCCTAGAAAATTCGGTGTATAGGTTGCCCGTATCTCTTCGTCACCTTGTACGTCCAGAGTTTCATCTGCAACCGGCGTTGTGCCGTATCGGGTCGAAACAGAGCCGGTAAAAATCCCTTCAACCCCCGATTTTTTACGGAGTATAACTTCAACCTCATCCCTCGTTTTATCGCCTGTGACCGCAATCTTGACTTCATCGGCTTCGACAACCGTGCTAAGAAGCAGATCTTCCAGCCAGAAGTAGATTGTTTGACCGGCATTAAAACTACCTAACTCATGGGTTGATGCGAAATCTTTCGGAGCTGCCGTGAAGATAGGAATTGCTGATTCGGGATTAAACAACGAATCAATGATGTGTGCGTCAACGATGCGTAGCATGCCTGCACTGCTGCCCAACACAACGGCTTGGGTCTGGGTTTGGACTTCCGTTTCGCCAGTTGTAGTAATTTCGTCAATATATACGGCGGTGATCACCTCTTTGTCCGTGATTTGTAGGATTTCATCCGTGGTAGTTGGTGCGTTGTCCTCAATGATTGACAATTCTCCTTTTTGAGTCAGTAGATTGCCCTCAAAAACCGCACTGTTGATCGATGTCTCGCGTACAATTATCTGAACATCGTCAGCAACGACGTTGCCCCAGACCGCCACCTTCGCACTGTCGGACACCGTTGGAGATAGACTTAGATCCTTATCTGTTAAACGAATTCTCAGCCTTTCACCTACATTGAAACTGCCGGTGCCCACAGCAGAACCGCTGATAATCACGCCACTATCCGCGCTATAGATTTCCAATTCACCTGTATCGCCCGTTTCGACAGAGAGTCTCTCTTGAATAGGCACCAGCGTTGCCCCTGTATTCTGTAAGGCATCAATATAAGTGCATATCACAACGCCTTCGCCCTGTACCTGCAAGATATTATCGTCTGGAATAGGGTTATCACCGTAGCCAGTTCTAATTTCACCGCGAAAAATGTCCACACTATCTGCCGTTTTAGCCAATATCACACTAGTACTATCCCGAATTGTGCTTTCAGTGAAATCGGTTTCAAGTAACTGTGCAATTACATCTATGGTGTCCAGATCGGCGTCTTGGATTTCCAAAATCAATGTATCACCGGCTCGGAAACTTGATACCTCAAGATTTTGAGCCAAAGCATAATCAAAATTTTTCTTGTTATAGACTTTGAGCTTTCCTGTGATGCCAATATTCGCCTCACAAGTGTCATAAAATGCCACATTAGTTTCACCGGTCGATTGCAGTTCGTCGATATAGATGGCTTGTATCTGCTCTGTGCCTTGTACCTGCAAGATGCCATCGTTCTCCTGACCCTGCGTGCCATACGCAGTTTGGATTAAACCGAAGAAAGTTCCTTCGACAGGGTAGATACGGGTCCCTTCCCCCATGGATTGGAACAACTGTACTGTTTCTTGATCTTTCAGCGTTTCCCCAACGAGCCTGATTTCAACGAATTCATCAGTAATATCTGTGTCATGGAGACGAAAGTAGAGTCTGTCGCCCGCATTAAAGTTTTCCAAATTGGTGACATAATTCGCTTTGAGGATGTCGAGTGCCCCATTTTGTCCAGCACTGACCTGCGCTGTGTCCGTGACCGTAACTTGTGTGTTTCCAGATCCAGCTAGTGCATCAACATAGCTGACTGTTACAATCTCTTTGCCCGTGACTTCAAGCACATCGTTGGACGGGTTTGCGTTTGTCGCATACTGAGTCCCAAATGTTCCTGTGAATTGACCCGAAACGTCGTGCGCCTCTTTCAGGGTGAGTTGGTACCGATCCTTAAGCAGATCGCCATTCAATAGAACATGGACGGTTTCCCGTTGATTCTCATCACGGTTCAAATTTATGTCTCGCAATAGTACACTGAGTGTACTGCCTGCTTTGAAAAATTTCTGATTATCCAATAATAGGAAGTGGTTTATCGGTCCTAATTCAATTCGTCCTGTGTCGCCGATGGTAACGCTTGCCTGTGCGCTGACCGGGACGGCTGTTTCGCCAGTGATTTGAATCTCATCCAAATAAATTGCTACCACTCTCTGTGCGCCCAACGCTTCCAAGCGACCATTATTCGGCGTTGGGGTTTCATTGTACCCTGTAACAACCGATCCAACATAGCGTCCTTGCTCCGTCTGATAGATCAGTTTCACAGGTTCAACCTCTTGCATCTCTGGTACGATACACCTGACAGTTATCTCCATATTGCGTGGTGTTGACGCGTTAACCTCCTGATCTGCTGATTCACCTTCATTTGTCGGTTTGCCGATTGCTTTGAGTAGATCAGGATCTTCAACCTGTATATAGAGGGTCTCACCAAGTTCAAATGCCTCGATTGGTTCGCCAGATTTCGTTGTGATTGCAATTGTTCCGGTCGATCCAGTGTTCACCTTCACAGTGGTATTCACCGTTTGGTTTCGTTGAGTGCTGCTATAGTACGGATCGATGTATTTCAAGGACACTGTCTCCTCACCGCGAACAAAAAGTGTTTGTAGATTTACTGTCTCTTGATTGTCTGAATTTGCTCTACTCTCTTCGTTTTCACCATAAGCGGTAGAAATCTTCGCAGCAAAGAGGGAACTGTTCTTCCCGAAATCGTTATCCGAATTGTCATCAGCTAGCGCGACAAAGTTGGACTCATGGAGCACAATTGGTATCAATTGTCCCGTTGTATCATTTCGTAACTCCGCTTCGATCGATTCCACCTGATGACGATCTGTATTTCGATCGGCGTCCCACACACAGAGGGTCAGCGTGTCGCCAGCGTTAAACGACGAGAGCGGTTGGGTTGCACGGCCATCCATTAACACAGCACTTCCGCTGATTCGATTGACAAGTTCAACTTCATTCCAGCGGCTTGGTGGGGCGGTGAGCTCGTCCGAAGCATAAGCGAACCGCCCAGATGGTCCCTTCGTCAGCTTGAGGTTGGTCATGATGTAATTGAAGCCCATAGAACGGTCAATCGCCGGTTGAAACGCATTTAACGCTAGATCTTTAGGGATCCGAACTTCAAGGATATACCCAGTCTCTGTTTTCGCAGCCTGTACTTCGATGTGCTCGTGAAAATCAATGTTTTTCGGAATGGCATCTAGGTGATGGTGTCTCTGTGATGGATGCACCCGGGGTTGAGGACGATTTGGATTGTGGATGGTAAAAACGAAGTGGTGCTCACTGGGGGTATACATCCCCGGAGAGCGTGTCCGCATCGTATCAATAAACAGATGCAATGCCTCATCGCCACTCGATTCTCGTGGTTTTGGGTTGGGTTCAGCGTGCCGGTTAATCCTTCCCGCGATATACAGGTTATTATCATCCCACTGTGCATAGAGCACTACGGGTGAATCCACAGGATTGTCATAGTTCTGGGGAAGCATTGGATAGAGCAGCGGCCATTCATCTAAGTGCCCATCAATCACAACTTTTTCGCTCATACGAATTGCCTGACCGATTGTTATATCATCCAATTCTGTCGATTCAGTTCGGGTACGATCCGCTTCGGTGGGCTTGGCTTCGAGGATGGAGACTTCCGAAACCGCTGCATTCGGACCCGCTAGACGGTTAAAATCGAGGACAATCTCACCATCGGCATACGCCTCACTTGGGATTGCGTAGGTGTAGGATTCCGTCCTACCTTTTGGAAGCGTGAGCGCACCATGCAGCAGAAATCCGTCAACATCAAGGTTCTGTATCCGGGTGCCATCTCTTTCCTGAAGATAGGTTACTTTCATCCAGTATAACAACGAAGGCTGCAAACCGGTGAATCTGACCCTAACCGTATCGTAATGGTAAGCGAAACTTCTCTGGCTCGGTATATTACCCACCTCCACCGCATCGGCTGCGTCGCCTGCCGGTAACCGGTAACGGCTTTCATCACCCGTATCCCTATCAAACGCAAAACCTTGGACCAAATGGGGTGCTAAGGCGTTTCCGCCCTCACCCAGATTTTCATAGTGCATCTGCACAGCGTTATATTCATCTATCTTGCCGTCAATGGAAGGCGGCAGCCGGTAAGCGTCCGTGAAAACCTCAAACTCTCGAATCTCAGGATAATCTCCGTACCAATCCCCCTGTTCAATTTGCAGGCGGACATAACGTCCCGATATTGGCGACTGGAATTGACGAAGATGTGTTACTACTTCATCAACGAGTGTATGGGATACATAGACCTCTGTGTACTCCTGTCCATCATCGCTGACAGAAAATTGATACCGCTTGAGATTGTTCCCGGGTCCATCGGTTGTCAGACGCACACCGTAGATTTGCTGATTCGACCCGAGATCGCCAATCACTTGAATCGCACTTGTTGGTGCCTTATAGGAGATTTCCACCGCTTTTTTGCCATCTCCCTGTTTTATCTCTTTTTCTATCCGTTGTGCCGCAATCCATTTAGAGTTTTCAAAGGGAAGCAGATCTGTCAATCGCTGGATCTCAGCGATATTGTAGTTTGCATCGAGTACTAACATTGGGCTATGAGATTGATAGCGGGGACCGACGCGAAACGCATCTTTTTGCAGTTGTGGCTTGTTGCTGAACCAATCGTTAATGACAACTTGCACCCAGCGTGCTTCAACCGGAAGGGGAAATGCTTGTAGGGGGTATGTATATTCGCGGGAACTGCCAGTATAAGAAAAAGCCCGTTCAAACCGCTGCCCAGCGCGGTCGGTATGGACAAGGATATCATACTGCCCGGGACCGCTCTCATCGGGGTTTTCAAAGCGGATTTCTGCCTTATCGATCCTATACGCAAACCCCAAATCGTACGTGGTGACAATCGGATCCGTTCGCAGAATGCCCGTGTAGTGGAGCGGTTCATTATCAAGAGTACGAACAGGCGCAATAAAATCCTGATCGTCAACCGAGACAACCTCTCCACGCGGAAAAAACAGGAATCCGAGAAGCAGAGCACTTCCACCAAGTATCAGGTACTTTAAGGTCATAGGCCTCAAATCTCCTTACAACCGCGAAACACGATCTGTTTGAATACACTCCAAAGAAAGCAAACGCTAAGAGCCTGTTTGAAAAGTCATTTTGGATAAAGTTATTTGCTCTGAACCCGAGTTTTTTCTTCAAAACTCGGGTTCTTCCGTAATCCACTATTCAACGGCACCTTCTCGCTATAATTTAGGAAACCGTGTCAGGTCAATGGTAGGGGCTTGGTTTCGTAGGGGCGAGGTCCCCTCGCCCAACGGGTTGGGAGCCCCAACCCCTATCCTGCGATACGGCTCGCAGTGGATTGACAAATCCACTGCACCGTGGGATCATTCCTTGCTTTTTAAAACAGGTTCTAAGAGCCTGTTTGAAAAGTCATTTTGGGTAAAGTTATTTGCCCTGAAACCGAGTTTTTTCTTCAAAACTCGGTTTCTTCCGCAATCCAGAAGGGCGTCCACTATTCAACGGCATATTATCACCATATTCAGCAAACCGTGTCAGGTCAATCGTAGGGGCTTGGTTTCCAAGCCCGATGGGTTGGGAGACCCAACCCGTACCTTGCGACGTGGCTCGCTGTGGATTGACAAATCCACAGCACCGTGAGATCATTCTTTGCTTTTTAAAACAGGTTCTAAGAGTATATATCATGCCTGACAAAAAGTCAAAAACCTCAACACTTTTTTTGAAGCCGTATGTACACTGAGATGGGGAATACAGGGAGGAAGTACAGGAGCCGGTAGGTCTTCGACTGGTGGGGTCCAAGGACAAGGTCAGGATCAAGAATGAGGAGGGACTATCAAATGGGGTGGAATGGCTCTGTATTAAAATAACCTAAGTTGATAGTAGTAAGCATACGCCGTATGCCGTGACCCCACACATACCTCTAGGTCAAGCATCTTGCCCGCGCAGTTTATTTGTAGGGAACGCAGATCTGCGTTCCGTTCTTACGCATTACGTGTTATGCTTCATTAGCCCTAGGGTCGTAGGTTTGGTTGAACGATAGTGAAACCCAACGCTAATGTACCAATGAACTAATGAATCAATGCACTAACATAGCTCCAGAGGGACGACATGTGTCGTGTTGAGCAGCTAGACTTTCCCTCATAATCTGTAGTTCCCTCCTCCCTTTTTAAGACTCCTGCAATTGCAACATATTTCAGGGGTATTGTTCAATTCAGAATCCAGTGTAGACTCCAGCCAGATGGAGTTTTGACGCTTCTAACTTGCGTATGCTATAATTGCTGACACTTGGCTTTTAACCTAAATTGTTCGTTGCCTTAATCAGCGGCTATTCGCAGGGGGAAATCGCTGACTTCCTCGACGTTCCCATGAGTACAATCAATAGCTGTCTCTAATTGGCGCGCAAGCAGCTGTTGACAACATTAAGTGACGAAAGGAAACTTAAAATGGCAAAAGCACAGTTTCAGGAAAAACCCTCCTCGCGAGACAACCAATTCACGCAGAAGACAATGCAATGGATTCGGCCGCACGACGCAACGGAAGCGTACCACGGTTTCATGAAGGGGCGAGGCACACAGGTCTGGCAAATGTTTGTCGCCTCAGCAGAAGGAGACACGGAGATGGTCACAGCCGCCCTCAAGGACGATTCCGGGTTGGCAAACTGTGAGAACTCCTATTTTACGCCGTTAGACCTCGCCGTGCGCGAAGGGCATATCGCCATTGTGAAAACGCTGCTTGAGGCTGGAGCTAACCCGACATTCCGGCGTGGGCTTTCTTGGAAAACCGACCCGCTGACAAAGGCAAAAGAGCGCGGACTTACCGAAATCGCCGCGCTGCTCGAAGCAGCGCAACGGGAACGCTTCAACGCTTCGGCGGTGGGCGAGGAGATCTGTGCTACAGTCCGAAACGGAGAGACCCGGAAACTTCAGGCACTCATTGCCCAAAACCCAGCGTCGGTAAACGCCGCTGATCAAGACGGAAATACGCCACTCCACTGGGCTGTGCAGGAACGACGGCTGCGTCCAATTGAATTGCTGTTAGCGAACGGCGCTGGCATTCATGCGGAAAATTCAAACGGAAGGAAACCGATTCACCTTGCGATGGGAGCGTCGCACCTACAGACGCCGAGGCGCATTGTCCAGAAACTGCTCGAACACGGTGCCGATTACGATGCCTGCGTTGCTGCCGTCCTTGGGGATTTCGACCGGGTTCGTGAATTGGTGATAGTAGATCCAACACTTGCCAACCAAGCCAATTCCGCGAATTTCCGACCGGTGGGCTACGCTGCCCGGATGGGGCATGCAAAAATCGTCAAATTCCTGTTGGAACACGGTGCCGATCCGAATGCGCCTGAGTACGATGCACCGAACGGATTGGCACTTTGGGTCGCGGTGGATGGCAAGCATTTGGACTGCGTCAAAATTCTGCTGGAATACGGCGCGGACCCAACCGCCATAGTTGAATCAAGTGGTTCACCGATTGGGCGAGCGATCAGCCTGAAGCAGACCGAGATGGCAAGTCTTATGTACGCCCATGGAGCGACAGCAGGACTTGCGGCTTACGTCTTCCAAAACCGGATTGATGTCGTCGGCGAAATTCTGAAAGCGAATCCGGCGTTGGTCAACGAAGGCGGCGATTACGGCGTGCTCTGCATGGCTGCGGGATTCGCTTCTGTTGCATTGATTAAACTGTTACTGCGATACAAGCCGGACCTCAATCGAGCATGGTACAGCAACAACTATATAGGATACGCCAGCCGCAAGAATCGCGGATGGGATGGTCCGCGGCTTGATGTCCTCCGGCTTTTTCTTGAACATGGTGCCGATCCGAACCGCGCCAACTGGTTTGGCGTCACCTATCTGCACCTGCAGGCGAAAGATGGTGGAGAGTCGGTTGCCGAACTGCTGCTTGAATTCGGCGCAAACATCAACGCCATTGACGATGAATACTGCACAACGCCCCTCGGTTGGGCGGCGAGATGGGAGCAGAAACAGATGGTCGAATTCCTGCTGGCCCATGGTGCAGACCCGAATCTCGCCCATGAGGCGTGGGCAAAGCCACTAGTGTGGGCGGAGGCGAAGAGTAACACCGAAATCGCTAAAATCTTGCGAACCCACGGCGCGACAGAATCTTGATCGTCAACCGAGACAACCTCTCCACGCGGAAAAAATAGGAATCCGAGAAGCAAGGCACTCCCACCAAGTATCAGGTACTTTAGCGTCATAGGCGTCAGATCTCCTTACAACCGTGAAACACGATCTGTTTGTATACACTCCAAAGGCAGCAAACGGTAAGAGTATATATCACGCCTGACAAAAAGTCAAAAACCACAACACTTTTTTAAAGCTGTATGGGGGGTGAGATTGGAAACAGAGAGAGGAAGCCGGTAGGGCTTTAATGCGTGGGTTTCATTACTCTTTTTCCGCCTCCCCCTCAAGGGAAGGCGGGCGGAGTAAAATCCATTTTTCCTTAGGAGGGGATGGGGGTTCTAAAATCCACTTTTCAAGTGCATCGGTGTCCTCAAAAAACGAACGCATGAGCGCGAATTCATCAGGGAACCCAATCACGCACCGGAGTAGCCCCTCCTGCGAACCATATTTTTCCAAACGCTCGCGAAAGGCGTTCTGAAACACTTCTGCGTCATCATCTGCCATAAAATACACAACTTCTCCCATCACGCGCATATCCGACTGATTCCGATACAAACCGTAGGTATGTGAATCCGTCCAGCTATTATCAATGCCAAGTAGTGTATCTCTATACATTTCTACCATTGGAGGAATAAAGTATGTTCCGAAGAATGTGCTAAACTCGTGCATATTTTGAAACATTTCCATATCATTAATTTCTGTAATAATGGGTCGTGTGCCATCCTTGGTGAGTAGCCACTCGCGCGCCTCGAAATATGAATCTACACAGATTTGTAGTTGCTCTGCCTTTGTCGCTGGAGGTAGCGTGGATAAATCTGTTATTGGGGATAGCGTCGATTTAAGCGCGGACCGGATAGCGATTTTCTGCTTCGATGTCGGCATGGAGGCGATATAAGCAGCAAAATCCTTATACGCCTGTCCGTATCGAGTCTTCAGATAAGCTAAATACGGTTCGCTTGACAGTACTTGGTCTAAACTTGCGTTGTTTTTGAGAAGTTGGATTAGGAGGTGCTGTTGATCGGGGGTCAAGGGTTGCTGCGCTAACTTTTCTAAAGACTGTTTTCGGTGCGCTTGGCGCTTACCTACCTGTCTGTGCGACTCGATTACCTTTTCTCGGTCGAATTGCTGGGAGAAGGTTTCTCCCAATTCTTCTCCGTAACCGGAGGAGAATTGTCCTCGTCCAACTCTGTAACGACTGAGATTGGGACCCGAACCTGACAAATTCCTTGCTTCAACCATCCGGTCATATGCTCGATTTATTAACGCTGCCGCCTCACCTGTTTGCTCGCGTTCTTGATAAAGAAAAGCGATGAGTTTGTCATATTCAACGATTGCTTTTTCTTTTTGCCCTTGGGATACGTAAAACTCAGAACGGATTTGACTGATTCGAGGGATGACACGTTCGCTGTTACTGTCTGTGCCTTCCACTAACAGTGCCGTGACCAACTGCTCAACTTCCAAATCTCGCAGCATTTGACCGCTCAGTGCGAAACCACGATCACTCTCGCGGACTATCCCCGCTTTATCAATGACCACGTAATAGGGCCAACCTTTCACGGCGAATGGGTACGGCACCCCTTCAGGTTTGAGGAGCAGGTGAATGCCCGGCATCGCGTGGGTTTCAACGAATTGTTTCACTTCCGCTTCCCCCTCAGCGGCTCTACTTTGCACACAAACAGAGATTAGAACGAGATTGGGACTTTTACCATGTGTCTTGTGTAGTCGTTTGAATTCTAATATATCCGATTCGTCGTATTGTATTGACCAGTAGTACAGCACGACCACTTTGCCACGAAAGTCATTCAGCGAGACAGGAATGCCATCTAGGCTGGTGTGCGAAAAGTCGGGCGCAGGTTTCCCCAAGATAAGTTCGGCACGAAGCAAGTCATATATCTTCCATCTCGTCCCATCAGCCATCAGTCCGTAGATCTGTTCTTTATGTTCGTATGTTTCGTTCAGTAATGCCGGGTCATCATTTGGCCCCGCCGTCTCCGTCAGCCTCATTACACCTATCAGGATAGCAAAACAGACCAGAGCAAACAGTCCTATCCCCACCACGACCTTTGTCACCGGTCGCCGATTCCTGTGTTCGGCGAGAATCGTTCGGAGCCTCCCCTCAATTTTGGATTGCCGTACCATAGCCACAGTCGCCCGCGAAACGGAGCGCAGTGCTTTGACATTTCGCACAATATCAAGCAGATGTTGGGCATAGTCGGTTGATTGATACCCCGCGTTAAGCACATGGTCATCACACGCACGTTCCGCTTCTACCCGCAACTGCCGTGCAGCAAGCCAGACGAATGGATTAAACCAGTACACCGCACAAGTTATCTGTGCTATTATCTGTATCAGCCAGTCCTGCCGTTGGATGTGTGCCAATTCGTGGAGCAGCACAGCGCGTCGCCGTTCAGGCTGCCAATCCTCCGCATCAGCGGGCAACAAAATCACTGGACGAAACAATCCCCACACCATCGGGACCGTGACTGCATTGCTGAGACGAACGCTGACTAGTCGCTTCCAATCGGGATGCACATGAGGAGTTGAACCACTGAAGGAGTTGCTAAGGGCGGAGAGGTGCCAGACAGCACCGATTCCCACAATCAAGCGAGCAAGCAGGAACAACATACCGCCCGCCCAACACACCGCTATCCAATCTGTCCAATAGAGCGAGGCGATACTTGTTCCCGACGTGCCTAATTGCGAAGAATCAATTTCGTCGGTAGTGGATTTCGGTTGAATGGATGTTGGTGTAGCTTGGGTTGACGATGCGGTGGTGGACGGTAACGGACGCGCAACAATCGGAACGGGCGATCTGGCTGGCTGCCTGTTCTCTGCCCACCGGTCTACCTCAAATTCCTCCGGTGTCGCCGGTAGAACGCCAACCTCCCATTGTGGAAGTGTGAGCGAAAAAAACGGTACAATCAAGCAGCCCACGATTGCCAAACTCCAAACCAAACCGCGCACCGCCGCCGAGTGACGACGCAGAACCAACCCGAATAACCCCGCCACAGCGAAAATCACGAAACTTTTCATCGTCGCATCAATCAAGAATTTGAGCCACAGGTTTGTTTCGAGGGTTTCAATCAACGGTATCATGATGGAGGATCTCCTTTTTTCGCTTGTTCAATGAGTTGGCTTAAACGGTCAAGTTCCTCGTCTGAAACTTCCGCATCGGAAACTAACGCTGCGACCGTTTTTTCGATCGACTTATCGAAGAAGGTCTGAACAATCTGTTTGAGCGCAGACTGTCCCGCCTGATGGCGCGGTTGCGTGGGCCGATAGATGTAGCGAGGTCCATCTTTTTGATGGGTGAGATGTCCCTTCTCCTCCAAAATCCGCAGCAACGCCCGCACCGTTGAATAACTCGGTGCATCTGGGAGGTTGTCAAGTACATCGGCAACAGAAGCGTGACCGCGTTGGTAAATAATGTCCATAATCTGCCGCTCACGACGGCTCAGTTTTACGGTACGATGATCTTCCATGCTGTCCTCTCTTGAGGTGTTGGTTGTAAGCCCTAATCGGATCCAAATTCAGAGCAATTTGCTTACCAAGCAAACTTTTTTTGATAAGGTGCTAATATTTTAGCATGTGCGAAAGGGAGTGTCAAGGGAAAAATGCGAAAAATTTAGCAGGAAGGGAAATAGAGAGAATTTGGAGCGCAAAATAACGATGTCCGGACGCAGGGGTCAACCCCAAGCCACTAATAATTACACCGATGCTTTTTAACGGGTGTGAGGAATTTACAGACAAAATACACTTTACAATACAAACAGATAACGATATAATACCGTTTATTGTTCAGGCTCAATTCCTGAAGGAAGGGAAAACGATGGAAGGACCTCACTCAGAAGCGGTATCGAAAGCAAGTCACCCCATAAAAATTGACACAGTAGAACCGATTTTGATTAAGCCAACAACCCGCGGCTACGCATTTCTGATTGTCAGAATACGGACAGACCAAGGGATTGATGGGATTGGAGAATGTCACGCCTCCGGAGAGGCACGATCATTGGCGATTCGAGACTTCGTGGGTTCAATTGCGGAAGACCTAGAAGGCACAAACCCGTGGGAAATTCAAGCCTTTCTGAACCGATGTTCTGAGCAGGGTTCAGGCTGGGAATGGTTTGCGGCGGTCAGTGCTATCGAGATTGCGATGTGGGATATTTTGGGACAGGTAGCGGGACTTCCCATCTATACCCTACTTGGTGGGCGCGTCCGTGAGCGAATTCCCCTCTACGCGAATCACGGTGTTTTCGGTGAGTCCAAAACTGTCGAAGAACGGGTCCAGCGGGCAGTAAGCACAAAAGAGGCGGGCTTCGATATGTTCAAATGGGATCCGTTCGGATATTATGGGATTCAAGGCACACCGGAGACAGCGCAGCTAGACGGAGCCATTAAAGAGGTAGAGGCAGTGCGAGAGGCACTCGGGGCAGACTTCAACATGGCGATCGATGCACACGCAAGATTTAGCCTCGAAGGCGCGCTGATGACTGTCAAAGCACTGGAGCCCCTAAATCCTTTCTTCTTTGAAGAACCGACCGATCCACCGGACCAACCCGACCTCCTCAAACAGGTCGCAGATTCCACATCGATACCTATCGCCACAGGGGAGCGGCTCTCCGAACGTCGGGGGGCGGAAAAAGTCCTCGCCCATGGCGGGATCCAGATTCTTCAGTCCGAACTAGGGAATAATGGCGGGATTCTTGAGACCTTCAAAGTTGCGGCAATGGCGGAGGTTCATGATGTCAAGATGGCACCACACAACTGGTGTGGTCCCGTACTCGCGCGGGCAACTGCTCACGTCTGCACGACCATACCAAATCTGCTCTATATGGAGTATGCCGGCACCGCGCCGGAGGCAGCGTGGGAACATGACTTAATCGATCCACCCCTCCAGATTGAGAACGGCGAGCTCATCCCGTCGGATCTACCCGGACTGGGGTCAAAGTTGAATGAAGATGTACTTGCTTCTCGGCGTCTGGACTGAACGTCTAAAAATATATTGAAAGGTAGAGTGATGCCGCAGTTACGACAGAAAATCCTCGTGCTTTGTCTGCACACACCAGATTTGAACAGCCACGTTGTCGCTTGGTCAATGTATGATGGGACGGGACAAACGAATCCCACAACAGGCGATAGCGACAAGCCGCCCTATAATTCCGTCGTCGAAGCGATGCAACACGGTTGGCGCGTGGTTCAATTCCCGCAGCAATTCCCTGCCTATCCGGGCATGGAATACCATACCTCATATCTCAGGTTTGAATACATTCTCGAAAAAATGGAGGAAATTGATGATTGACAAACAGTATTTGCTGAACTCCAAACAGATGGCGAATTTCGTAGCTGATGGATACCTTCGCTTTGATGAGTTGGTTCCTACGGGGCTGAATGAAGCTGTCCATGTCGAAATGGACGATCACGGCATCGGACGTGGGACCGCAGGAGACCCCTTGAGTGAAGTTTGGTCCGAATCTTCGCCCATTGGATCTGTCTTTCGACTTCCTGAAGTTCAAGGGATCATCCACAGCCTTGTTGGACCCGAACCGCTCTACGACCACCACGCTGTCCACACTGTCAAGTCCGGTAACGACAGAGGACAGATCTGGCATGCAGATGCGATTATTGACACCCGCATGCACTTTGACATTCAGTTTTTCTATTTTGCGCACGATACACCGCGCGAGATGGGTGGCACGATGATTCTGCCGGGCAGCCACTACCGCCGCGTCTGCGAAACGGACGTCGCTCGGTATCATAACTTCCTAGAGCAGCTGCCGATTGTGTGCAAAGCCGGTACAATCTTAGTGGTCCATCACGGTATCTGGCACTGCGCCCAGCCCAATCTGACCGACCGCATGCGGTATATGTTTAAGTTGAGGCTGAATCCAACAGTGCGCCAATTGTGTCTCTGGAATACCGACGATATTGATGACCCATCAATTCCGGGCATTCTGGGCAAAAATCACAAGTGGTACGGCAATGATGTCCGTCTTGAAATTGTCAACCGTATTAAATTCTGGCGATTCTTAATTGGGGATGACAAATTCGATGTGGGATACTGGATGGGACGGTTAGAGAATCTTCCGGAAAATGTGCTTCAAGCGGCGTGATGCGTGAAATGCACCGAGACAAAAGGCTGATTGAGAGCCTGTTTGAAAAGTCATTTTGGGTAAAGTGATTTGCCCGGACCCCGAGTTTTTTCTTCAAAACTCGGGGTCTTCCGCAATCCAGAAGAGCCTATCCTATTCGCTCATGTAAAGAATGAGTGCAATAGAAGCCGCGGGCACTCGCCTCCCAATTTATCAAGGGGTTACTCTCCCCCCGCTTGCGGGGGGATTAAGGGGGGTACGAAGGCAGCACTTCACCTCATGCTTTGCACTTTCTTTTGACATGAGCCATCCTATTTAACAGCATATTCTCCCTATATTCGACAAACCGTGTCCGGTCAATGGTAGGGACTTGGTTTGCAAGCCCGACGGTTTGGTCCCCCCCGACCCTGCGATACGGCTCGCTATGGATTGACAAATCCACAGCACTTTGGAACAATTTCCTGCTTTTTCAAGCAGGTTCTGGAACCTCCTGTCAACTGTGATTCTTACTGCCTCGTTTGCCCCTCTTTTTCCGTGCAAATTTTGCGCACGCTCGTAAATTTTGCGTAGCGAATGGAGTGTAATCAGTTAGATTTTGCAGTTTTCCCCTTGTGTCTTTGGGACTCCACGGAATCTGTGTGGGTTGGTACAATTCTTGCCTATGCCATAATCGTCTAAGAATATAACGTGGAAAGTAGGCGATAACATTATGGCACGAGAGTTAAGACGCAAGAGTATCCATCTTTTGGGGTTAATCTTTCCTATCCTATACGTCTTCACAACGCGGCACAATGCCATCATCGGTGTTGGTTGCCTCCTAGCCTTTGTTCTTGGGATTGAACTGCTCAAGGCACTTCTGCCAGCCTTTCGGGCTATGTTCATGCGTATCTTTTCCCCGATACTGCGTTCCCAAGAGCGAAAGGGCGGACTCACCGGTGCAACATACTATCTTATCGGATCCTTTCTCTGCATACTTTTCTTTGATAAAACGCTGGCAATCGTTTGCCTCTGTTTCCTTACCTTGGGAGATCTTTTTGCAGCGTTAATAGGAAAGCAGTGGGGACGGATTAAACTCTTTTCCCGAAAAAGCCTAGAGGGCAGCCTCGCCTGTTTCATCGTGTGCACAGCGGCTGCACTGCTGATAGGGCTTCATCCGGTTGTTGCAATCGCCGGGGCACTCGTTGCAACATTGATCGAACTCTTGCCCACTGGAGTAGATGATAATGTAACGATCCCGTTAATTTCGGGATTGGCGATGCACCTATTGATCAACAACTGGCAGTTCTAGTACGCTAGCAACGGAGGGTGCTGCCTCTCGATAGAAGCAGTACCCTCTCTATCAAGTTCGGGACTTGACCGACCAATAGACTTTTTGAGAACACCTCTGTTGAGCCATACCTCTTCCATTCTTCCTTCCCTTCCACCCTCTTCTCTCATCTTTCCAAACTATGGTGAACTAGAGAAATAAGTAGACATTTACCAATAACTCCGACCTTCACGAAGTTTCCAAAATCCCCCTTATCAGGGGGATTTAGGGGGTTGGCTGTGCATTAGAAGTGTCTAAGTATGGTGAATTCTACAAATAAATAGACATTAAAAGTAGCACACTCCGTGTGCCGTAACTCTGCGTACAAGGTTACTGACCTCGCTCGTCCACGGTGTCTAATTAATTCTAAAATCTACCATAAAATAAAAATAGATACCTGCTAAGGTTGTAGGGCAATCGTCTGTAAATAGTATATACGACTTTGGCATACGATAATCAAAATGTACTCGTAGCCATGGGTTTCCAATCCGATGCCTCGTGATTGTTCACGAGGCATCGGAACACCTGTGATCCTCGGTCCGTGATTTCTATAACAGATGCAATTCCCCTAGCTAGGGTTGTAGGGTAATTTAGTTTTCTGTCCCCACTCTGTAGGCGGGGCATCTTGCCTGACCCTGTAGGCGGGGCATCTTGCCTGACCCTGTAGGCGGGGCATCTTGCCCCGCTGTTTGTAGTTGCGCGTTTATTGTACCTTCTTATGCCAGTTGTTGATATCGCTATAGACAAGCGAAAACTGATATGATAAAATCTTTTGGGGTGAGTTAATGAAACTGATATTAGAATGTCTGGTTGTTCCGCCTTTTGAGTCAAATTGCTGGATTCTTGGTTGTGGTGAAACAGAAGAAGCTATCGTGATTGACCCAGGGAATGAAGCCGGCATCCTTAAAACGCTAAATGCGCACAAGTTGACGACTAAATACCTGATACATACGCACGGACATCTAGACCATGTTTCTGCCACCGCTGCCATCCAACAAGAGACCGGAGCACCAGTCCTTATCCACGAAGCAGACCAGATTCTCTTGGATAATTTGACAATACAAGGCACGATGTTTGGACTCACGGCACCAGTGCCGCCAACCGTAGACAGGTATATTTGTGAAGGGGATACCATCAATTGGGAAAGGTATACGCTGTCCGTGATTGAAACCCCCGGACATAGCCCCGGCGGTGTCTGTCTGAACCTCGAAGGAGAAAAGATGCTTTTCGCGGGTGATACGCTTTTTCAGGACAGTATTGGACGCACAGATCTATGGGGCGGAGATTATGAACAGTTACTGGATTCGATACGGGAAAAGCTATGGCAGCTGGACGACGATACGATTGTTTGTCCCGGACACGGTCCGCGTACCACGATCGGGAGAGAAAAGCGTGAGAACCCCTTCCTACAAGGATTATAGTAGCTATGCAGGGATCAGAACTAAAATACGGGATTGCCATATTTAAGGACGTGATGGTGTCCATGCGCGATGGAGTACGGTTGGCGACCGACATCTATCGACCCACCCTCGATGGGGAGTTAGTACCCGGCACATTTCCCACCATTCTGGGACGTACATCGTACGACAAGAACAGTCTGCAGATGTGGGTGGAGCCGGTGGCTGAGTTCTTTACCCAGCACGGATACGTCACGGTTATCCAAGACCTGCGCGGTCGCCAGCGTTCCGAAGGCATAGGACAATACTTTCACACAGCCAACCCCAATGAAGGGCGCGATGGCTACGATACCGTGGAATGGATCGCCGCCCAGTTTTGGTCGAATGGGCGTGTGGGGACGGTGGGCAGCTCACACGGTGCGATTGTTCAGAGCGTGATGGCACTTTACCAGCCTCCGCACCTGACAGCGATGTGGCAGGATGTGGGACCCACCAACATTTACGCACACGAGGCACGCGAAGGCGGAGCGATGGCACTCCACATGTTCGCTGCACTCTTCCTGCACGCCCACGATGCACAGGAGATTCGGGACAATCCTGTGGCGAAAAATTCGATTTCACAAGCGATGGAGCGTATGCGTGAGTTAATCTATTCGACCCCCTTCAAACCGGGGCACACACCTCTGGCTGTGGTTCCCAACCTTGAGCGGATCCTTTTCAACTACTACTATCGTGGCGAATATGACGAATTTTGGAAGCAGGATTGTTGTGACCAAGAGCGTTATTTCGATCGACACATAGATGCTCCTTCAGTCTTCAGTGGTGGTTGGTACGATCCCTTCTCAGTCGCAACAACTAACTACTTTGCGACGATGTGCAAGCAGAACACGACCTCCCAACGGCTGGTGATGGGACCTTGGAATCACGGTGCCATGCGTGGAACGGGAGCCTCATACGTAGGGGACGTGGATTTCGGACCCAACGCCGCATGGGGCGATCAAGTATACAATAAGGAACGTCTCCACTGGTTCGATCGTTGGCTGAAGGATGTCCCAAACGGGTTGGAGGATGACCCACCGGTACGCATCTTTGTGATGGGCGGAGGCGATGGCAAACGGAACAGTGAGGGGCGTTTGAACCATGGCGGTGTATGGCGGTCAGAAAAGGAGTGGCCCCCCGCCCGCACAAAATACACCACCTATTACTTCCACGCCGGTGGAGGTTTGAGTTCGGAGATATCGGGAGAGAATGATTCACCCGCCCGTTTCCTCCACGATCCAGACAATCCGGTGCCTACTATCGCCGCAAACGTAACAGGGTTTTACGAACAGGTGGCGTTGGGTGAAGGAATGGCACCCCAGTACACGCCGCCCAGAGCGCGGATGCGTAGTATCGTTATGGATGGTGCAGCGCACCAGAAGGCGGAGCCCGGCATCGTCGGGGCTAAACCGCCGTATCTCCCCCTCGCAGCAAGACCCGATGTCCTCGTATTCCAGACACCCCCGTTAGATGAAGACATTGAAGTAACAGGGGCAATGGCAGTGAAGCTGTGGATTTCGTCTTCGGCAGTAGATACCGACTTTACAGCGAAGTTGATTGATGTCTATCCGCCAAACGAGGATTATCCCACCGGCTACCATATGAACCTTGTTGATTCTATTATCCGTACCCGTTATCGGGACAGCTGGGAGCAGGCAAAGTTGATGCAACCGGGTGAGGTTTATCAGGCCCAGATCGCCTTACCCCCAACCTGTAATCTCTTCAAGGCAGGTCACCGGATTCGGGTAGATATATCGAGCAGCAACTTCCCACGATTCGACATCAACCCGAACACCGGTGAGCCGATGGGGCGACATACACACACCGTTGTGGCACAGAATACGGTGTACCTTGACCGCAACCGACCCTCACACATTGTATTGCCCACCATTCCCCGGTGAATGGAAAATCGAGGCTTTGCCCCTGTCCCACCTGATGCATACGGGAACCTCCTCCATATGTAACAAGTCACCAGATGACAGGCACAAGATCCGTTTCGCGGATATTTTCATCACGGGTAATCAGAGCAACGCTTTCTCCTTGGTCAATCAGAACTAAGGCAGTTGCAGTGATTTGTCGGTCATGCATTTCATTGATGTCAGTTAGTGTTAGGGTTTTGTCAAGGATGGTACGGTCAAGCGGAATGACAGTTACACGAGGGTCAGCGTCGATCACTAAGAAGAAGTCGGTAACACTTGGAATGTTCGTTCTACCGTGTTCGACAATCCAGCATATTTCGGCGAGAGTTGTGATGGGAAGGATTAATTCGCTGTCTGGGTTGGATAAAATTTGTTTAGCATTTGGTCCAAGGCGGGAATCACCCGCGATAAACCAAACCATTGCGTGTGTGTCTACAACATATTTACCAATCTTGTGTGCAATGCCCCCATCCCTTTAGGGTGGGGATGTAGCGCGCCAAAGTGCGTTGTTAGTCAAAAAACGGTTGAAATTGTAGGTAAAAGATGTTACAGTTATCTTGGCTTTCGTGAGAGGGCGCAACTCCACTGCTTAGTGGAGCCTCTCACATCCAATTGCGTGGACATGAAAGCCAGACAGCCGAGTCCCTATGAAAACCTACAAGTTCAAAATGTATAGCAACCACAATAATGGTGAGTTGCAGCAAACGATTGACAGCCATGCTCATGTCTGGAATCACTTTGTGGCGTTGTGTCGTCAATACTATGCTATCTACGATAAGTATCCGGGTAAGAAAGCACTGATGCGACACTTAACCAAGTTGAAGCGGCTCCCTCGCTTTGCACATTGGAATCAGTTGCCGAGTCAATCGTTGCAAGACGTAATACAACGTCTTGATAAAGCGTACTCAAAAATGTTTGCTGACCGCAAAAGCAGCAAACGTTCAGGTCGCCCCCGTTTCAAGAGACTTAAATTATACAAGTCCTACACACTCAAGCAAGCCGGTTGGAAACTGCTGCAAAGCAACTCTATCCGTATTGGCAAACGAATCTACCGATATTTCAAAAGTAGGGAAGTCTTAGGCAACCCGAAACGTTGCACTATAAAACGTGACAGCGTAGGAGACGTATGGCTAATCATTCTGACAGACCATGTAGATACCGATTTAGAGTCACCCACGACGGGTAATAACGCGGGGTTCGACTTTGGACTAAAGAGGTATCTCACCGGGTCCGACTTCAATGACTACGACTCTCCACAATTTTTCAAGCGCGGTCTCAACACTATCAAACGTGCCAACCGCAACCATTCACGAAAGGTCGAAAGGTCAAAGAATCGGGAACGGGCAAGAATCAACCTTGTAAAGAAACACCGCAAGATTGCCAACCAAAGGCAAGATTTCCACTGGAAACTTGCTCATGACCTCACAGACAGATATGATTGGATTGCACTTGAATCTCTGAACCTCAAAGGCATGAAAAGCCTTTGGGGTCGCAAAGTCTCTGACTTAGGTTTTTCTGACTTTGTGCAGAAACTCAAGTATATCGCTTCCAAGAAAAGCACGGAAATCCGATTCATAGACAAGTGGTATCCTTCGAGTAAGACCTGCCATGTCTGTGACGCAATCAACCCAGACCTAAACCTTCGTGATAGAACATGGCAGTGTCCAAACTGCCACACACAGTTGGATAGAGATCGGAATGCGGCGGTCAATATCCATAGGGTGGGGGCATCCACCCTCTCAGGAGAGGCCGTAGGTCCCGGTTCGCCGGGCAATCCTCGTTGATAGAGCAATTCGACTCCTTAAAGGGAACGGGTGAGAATCACCACCCTTTAGGGTGTGGGAGTATGTCAATCCCCATCTTCAAACTCCGGTTCGCCTCGCCACTCAGCTAGATGGAAATCATCTTCATTAGTTTTCGTTTCCCCGGCGAACTGACCGAAAGTCATTATTCGGGGTTCCGGCGAAATGTCTGAAGACGGAGGAGTGCCAGGATCCTTTTTTGTTTTCAGGAAGGTAACGAGCACATCAGCTTGTTCAACGTTCTCAGGGATTTCTGCCAGTTCGATCTCTCCGTCACGGTAGGCACCTTCTACTGTCAGAAGCATTATGATTCACCTCACATTTCGATTTGGTAATCCTAAATTGTACTGCACATCGTGGCGATTGTCCACCGAAATTATAAGTGATGTGAAAGACTGATAGTATCAACATCTCATGAAATTGGAGTCTCGTATGCAAACAGTGCGTGTGGCAACCTTTGATGGTCCCGGAGCAGCACCTGAAATTCGGACTGTTCCTCGACCAAACGTTCCCGACAAAGCCGCATTAATCCAAGTCGGTGCCTGTGGGGTATGCGGCACCGACCTACATATTCTCAAGGGGCATTGGCCCAAGCCCCTCCCCTGGCCCTTTACGCTAGGACATGAATTGGCTGGTGTTATTGTTGAAAAGGGACCCGCCTTGGAAGCAGACTTTATGGGCAATCCATTGACCGTTGGGAGCAAGGTCATGCTGCCGCCACTGATGCCCTGCGGGGAATGTTACTATTGCGCCCACTACCCAGAGCACGCCAACCGCTGCCTCAACCCCACCTACTATGGCCGCTATCTGCCCTTTGACAAGCCACCGCATCTCTGGGGCGGATGGGCGGAGATGGTATACGTTGACTTGGAGATGTTGCCAGCCACGAAGATCTACCGTTTGCCGGACGACATGTCGTTGATGTTGGGGGCGTTGACCGAGCCTTTAGCCTGCTGTATCCGCGCACTCAATCGTGCCGCATCAATCAACGGCTTCCGGTTCGGTGACACCGTCGTCATTCAAGGCTCAGGTCCGATTGGTGTGTTAATGATTACCGCCGCCAAAGAGATGGGAGCGGGTCGTGTCATCATGGTGGGCGCACCTGAAAATCCGCGACTCGCGCTGTGCCGCGAGTTTGGCGTGGAGGCTACCGTGTCGATCGAGGAACATAGAACAGCGCAAGCCCGGATTGATGCCGTCCGGGAGATTGTCGGCGGTTTTGGCGCAGATCTTGTGATCGATTGCAGCGGTCACCCCTCAGCGGGTCCAGAGGGGATCGAAATGCTTCGGGACGGGGGAACCTATGTAGAGATGGGGCAGTTCACTGACGCAGGTTCCATCGAAACCAACTGGCACCGCATCTGCATCAAGGACATAAAGTTAGTGGGAAGTTGGGGGATCACCGCTAACGACCTTCCCGCAGGAATTGATATGCTCGATCGGGCTCGCAATCACTACCCTTGGCGTCGGATGCAAACAGAGTTCCCCTTTACCGAAGCAGGTGTAACGGAAGCTGTGCAGAGTGCCTTAGAGATGCGTTGCGTCAAAGCTACCATCCTGCCAAATGCAGCTATCAACTAATCCTCCAAACTGGGATACAGCCACCTTACGATTCCTGCTCCAGCATCAACTCCACCTGATCCGGCGGTGAATAAAAGTAAGAACCAGTCTTCCATTCGCCAATATCCCCAATCAAGCGCCTCTGTCGAGGCGTACACCGCTCCAACAGTTCAGGCGACGCCTTTTCAAAATCGAACGCCCGGAGGCATTGATGGACGTAGCAGTAAATCAGCGTTTTACGGGGCTTATCCGATCTGTTCGCGACGAAACCGTGCCACATCGCATGGGGAAAGATCGCCACATCACCCGCCTCCACACATAGCGGCAACGCTTCGGGGATATACGGTCCATCCTCAAATCCTCCATCTGGAAAGAGGCGGTTGTGACTGCCGGGGACGATCGTGAAATTGCCCATGTCCGGTTCAGGCAGATCGGTCAGGAAATATTGAAGCTTAATCTGAAACGGCAGACTGTTCTCACTCACCCGTATCTGGCGCATCGCCTGACCGCCATCTGTGTGCAGAAGTCCCTTCCCTTCAGGGTCTGTCGGTCGGACAACTATTTCAGACATGCCCAAATGTATGTAAGGACTCATCAACTCAAGCACAACTGGAAACGTCGCGGGATGATCCATCAGATCAACGAAGATGTCGTGGTTTTCCATGACGTTTCGCCGATCCAGCCCAGCATCCGGCTTCACATCCGGTTGTTGGAGATGTCCCTCGTACATCTGATCAATAACGGCTGTCAGGTTCTCGACTTCCTCTGAAGAAAGGACGCCTTTCAAAACCAGATAGCCATCTTCCTTCCACTGTTTCTTCTGTTTATCGGTTAAGATACTTTCCTGTCCTTCAATTATTGGAGCTGTGTCCATGTTGACCTCCTCGAAGATTTCTCAAATATAGGTTGACCCAAAACAGATTTACACTCTGAGCGAATTCTGTAGTTCGTATTGTGTGAAACGTGAAGTGGATATTTCCGACCTGATTAGCAATTCTCTATTATTACTTCGTTTCTCCTTCGACGACTTCAATCAAACAATTGCCTAGCAAATCGGCGTACAGATCGATTTTGCCAGAGGGCCAAGCCACTTGAAGTGACTCCACTCTTGTACTTTGTCCGAGACCAAAAGTGAGCGTCATTTCGCTCTGGGAGCAGTAGCTGCTGCCGGTCCGAACCATCCGTCGCTGTGTCAACCCACCGCTCTGGAGAATGACTTTTGCACCGATTCCGTCTCGGTTGCTCTCCTTTCCAATTGCTTTCACACGCAGGTAGTTATTGTGATTACCACCATCATTCCGCAATAACCCGGCCTTTCCGTAACCTCGATGGACACCGTTGTTGGCAATCAACAAATCCAAATCACCATCATTGTCATAGTCGCCGTAGGCAGCGCCCCGTCCGACGCCGGGGCTATCAAGCCCAACTTGCGAACCGATCTCCTCGAAGGTGCCATCACCCCGATTCCAAAAAAGCGATGGTTTTTGCGCGTAATCTACGTTAGACTGGGATCTATTGATATCCGGTTCAATATGACCATTGACGCAAAACAGGTCTGGATACGCATCCAGATCGAAATCGAAGAAGAAAAGTCCAAACGTCAACGCAAGCAGGCTGACGCCTCCGATCTTAACTTGGCGTGCTTGATCAGAGAAATAATCCCCGGGAGCGGCATAGAAGAACGCCGTCATTTCATTGCTGAAATTGCCGATTGCTAGCGCAAGCCCACCATCGTTGTAAGCATCTATGGCATCGATTCCCATACTGCCTCGTGGTATGCCTTTCTCACTAAGGGCAATGCCTTTCAGCAGGGCTTCATCGGTGAATGAACCGTTTCCGTTGTTGTGATATAGGAAGTTCGGCTCGGTATCGTTGGCGACTGCGAGATCAAGCCATCCATCATTGTCATAGTCTAGCAGTGCCACGCCAAGCGACTTGCCCTTTGGATTGTAGAGCCCCGCCTGCACGGTTACATCTTCAAAAGTGCCACCTCCGCGGTTGCGGTATAGACGACAGGATTCCCCCGGATAAACAGTAGGTGTGCAATAGAAGAGATACTGATCATCGACTATACAGGGAACATCCATTTTTTGCGTCCATCGCACATAGTTACAGACAAAGAGATCAAGCCAGCCATCTCGATTGTAGTCGAAAAACGCGGCACTCGTAGACCACCGTTTGTCGCCAACCTTTGCCATTTCGGTCACATCGGTGAACGTACCATCCCCGTTGTTGCGAAAGAGTCGATTTTTTCCTAAGTTGGCGAAAAAAATATCCGCATCCCCATCGTTGTCGTAATCGGCGATAGCGAGACCCATGCCATACATGGGAATGTCCAATTTTGCGGCGCGAGTGACATTGGCAAACGTACCGTCCCCCAGATTGCGATAGAGTTCGGCGGTCGTATCAGATTCTCTATCTTTCCAGTTTTTGCCATTAACAAGGAGGATGTCCAAATTTCCATCGTTGTCAAAGTCAAGAAACGCACAACCTGAACCCATTGTTTCAGGCATGTATAGCTTCCCCAAGGCACCGGTAAAATGCCTGAAGTCGAGTCCTGTCTCATCTGTAACGTCAACAAATTTGACTGCGGAGGAATCGGCATAACTGATTTCGATGCAGAGAAAAAACGTCAAACGTAAAACATAACACATAACAGAAATTTTTTTGTTTGACGGCAAAGGATTTCACCCATTTTATTTCTTCGAGCCCAAAATGTAAACTACCAAAGATGTTATTGATACTATTTCAAAATTACCATTCTGCGGGTCGCTTGGAACCCCCCGGCAGTGAGCGTGTAGAAATAGATCCCACTCGAAACCGTCTCTCCGAATTGGTCTTTCCCATTCCAATAGGCAGCGGTTTCTCTGCTAAGATAGCTGCCTTCCTCTTGCATCCCAAGATCCAATTGCCGGATAAGCTGACCTTGGACATCGTAGATACTAATGTCCACCGGGACCTCAGCGGCTAACTCATACGGCATCCATGTCTCTGGATTGAACGGATTGGGAAAGTTTTGAAGCAGCACCATCCGCTTAACCTGCCCCAACGTGGTCGCTGCGAATAAAGGCAACTCAACAGAGAGGGCAAAATCCTTGATGGAATGATAGATATAGGCAGAGCCTGCGGCGTCTCCTTTGGGATCGGCATCCAAGGCTCCAACGATGGCGTAATCCCCACTGATGGCGACAGATTGTCCGAACTTGTCACCCGCCGCCGCGTTACTGGCGGTTTGCTTGGCTCGCTGGATCCAAGATCCGCCACTGCGTAAGAAGGCGTAGACCGAGCCTGAAGAATCTCCAGCATCATCGTCCAACGGGGTGCCAATGAGAGCGGTCTTCCCGCTGATAGCAACAGGTTGCCCAAACTTGTCACCCGCCGCTGCGTCACCGGCGGTAAGTTTTGCTTCCTCTTTCCAAGTAGTCCCGCTGCGGACGAAGGCATAGGCTGAACCAGATTTGCTGCCAGCATCATCGTCAGATGGCGAGCCGACGATGACATAATCCCCACTGATGGCGACGGCAGATCCGAAATTGTCCTTCTCTGCCGCGTCGCCAGCGGTGAGTTTTGCTTGCTCTGTCCAAGTGTTCCCACTACGAAAAAAGATATAGGCTGAACCAGATTTGCTGCCAGCATCATCATCAGCTGGAGAACCGATGATGGCGTAGTCCCCACTGATAGCGACAGCAGATCCGAGTTGGTCCCCCTCCTCCGCGTCGCCAGCGATGAGTTTCACTTGCTCTTTCCAAGTGGTTCCGTTGCGGAAGAAGATATAGGCTGAACCGACATCCTTTCCACCATCATCGTTAAATGGAGAACCAACGATGGCGTAGTCTCCGCTGATAGCGACGGTACGACCAAAAAAGTTCCCTTCCGCTGGGTCGCTAGCGGTGAGTTTTGCCTGCTCTTTCCAATTCGTTCCGCTGCGAAAGAAAATATAGGCAGCTCCTGTTTCATCCCCGCCCTTTGCCCAAGCGCCAATGATGGCGTAATCCCCATCGATGGCGACGGCATATCCAAAATTGTCCTCTACCCCCGGATCGCCGGCGATGAGTTTCGCTTGCTCTTTCCAAGTGGTTCCATCACGGAAGAAGATATAGGCTGAACCTGCATCCTTTCCACCATCATCATTGAATGGTGCCCCGACGATAGCGTAGTCCCCGCTGATGGACACTGAACGCCCCAAATTGTCACCCGCCATCGTGTCGTCGGCGATAAGCTTGACTTCGGCGGCATGGGTTATAGTCACCCTTCCAATTCCTATAACCAGACATACAAAAAAGGTGCATAACTTTTTCATGAGAGACCTCCTTGTATAATATGTTGCGGTAACGATTGAATTGTTATCGCTTTGGTTCAATAGGATGGCACTGTTCGCCTTCAATTTTGCCTGCATGTGGAACAATCGCACCGATTGTTCCGGCTTCCTACATCTACAACCATGCCTCATTTATCCACCTAGTGGACTTAAACTGCAAATCTGCAAACTGATTCGCAGACCATTTTACGGATCGCCGCCTCTATCGCCAGAACTTATACATGGGATAATCAACCGCGAATCCGATGAGATTCCAAATACTGCCAATCGTATACTCTCCTAAAATTAACCCGAGGAAAAAAGGCCTCAGGCGACGATAGACATTGATTCCACCCAATCTGAGAATCATTCCTTTTATCAACCAGCCCAGCAGAAAAGGGAACCATACAAAATTCATATACAGGCTGCCGGCAAGCGCATACCCGACACCGTGGAATGGCCACCAAAAGAATCGCATTCTCATAATCTGAAGGAAGAAGGTCAATATTAACCCCAAACCCATAAACCCGACTGCCAAGCGGTCTGTTGACGTAGGGTGCTTGACCCATCCATCAAGCAAACTGAAGGTGAATCGACCAAAACCAGTATACCAGCCATGGATTTGAGACGTTGCACCACGGTGATATGAGATGTGCAACAACATCCACATTGCTATAAACGTGGCGAGGATCATAACGATCATCATGAATAAGACAAGTTTTTTGACGTTGATCCCTGCTGCTTCAGCGATTCTAAACCCCTCAAGCTGGTGAGGTCCTGGATGGCCTCGATAGGTTCGCGTAAACCAAAAGTAGAGCGAAAACATCACCAAGTTACTTTTTCCCAACCTCTCTGATCCGAACAAGCTGACCATGGCAATACCTGGTGCCGTACGAGCAAAACTGTGCTCAGGCGGTCCCAATTCTGCTCGCATCCGGACAATGGTCGTGGAGACCATAAAGTAGATAATAAAAAAAGTAATAGCGACCCAGACCGACATACCGGCGCTATAGGAAAACAGGATGAGCAAGATTAGCCCACATGCCAATCCCAAGAGTGCCCATCGATATCGCATCGGTTCCTCTGAGTCATCAAGGGGCGATCGTCCCCCAAACGCCTTTTGGATTACCTCGAAAAAATACTTTCGACTCGCCCAAACCGCGAAGATGCACAATCCCATATATGCACCAAAGGATTGCTCGGTTACATAAGGAAATTGTGGCAGATGTTCCAGGCCAACTGCACTCCCAATAATCCGTTCGACCTTCCAAAAAACGAAAAAGAACCAGACAGAAAAACATAAATCAAGTGGCACGAGATAGCTGAGGCCTATTAGAAAAGGGTAAAAGGAAATTAACGTCCAACCGATGGCATTCCACGGCTTCTCGGTAAATAACACGCCAACGTTTTGCGATTTCACCGGAACAGAGGGGATGAAGGGATAAAGGTGACTTAAGCCGTTGAGGACACCAATTCCCCCCGCAAGGATAAACCCCCACCACAGCAACTGGTGTTTGAAAAAGCTGCTTCCCCTAGTGATCTCCAGCGGCAACTGAATAATGGGATACGTTAATTTTTCTCGCTCAACCCACTGTTTTCTGAGAATGACATTGATGCAAAGCAGCGTTAAGACGAGCACGATGGTGAAGCCCGCCCAGATTAGCAGCCGACTAATCCACACCTTAAAGTGTTTTTCAGTATAGATTGTCGAATCCCCTGTATAGAATCCCGTCAGGAGGTTCAGGTCTCCCACGACAAGCCATTCCGGAATATAGCGCCAAAAAAGGTTTTTCCAATCATTTTCAGGGGTAGCGAACCAGAAGGGATGCCCCATGGTGACTATCAATCCCTGTAACATATCGGTGCCGCTGAGAGAGGCACTCAAGGAAAGCATAATGTAGAGGAACAGCAATTCCGCTCGTGTCAATGCTGCCTTGGGGAGAAATTTCTCTAGGAGGACGTTCAGAAGTGTCAGGACAAATACAATGAAAACAACCGAGTAAAATAGTGCAATACGGGTTGGAAGCCCCTGCTCCCATAATACCTCAGCAGCAATAACAAAATAGGCGTTGGGTACCATAAGAAGCAGCGCAGTTATCAGGGCTCGAGGTCGAATTCCCGTCGGCTTGAAGTCATCTGCTTGCATTCATCACCTCCTACGCAAGAGACTTTGCGCAATCCTGTACACACACGAAAGTGAAAGACATTTTACCAAAGATGCTTTTCAGGATTGTGTCTATGTAATACTATGCATCTAAAAAAAATAGGAGTGCAGGTCTGCACTCCTATCATCTTTCAGTACAATATGTCTTCATCCTTCGGAGAAATATGTCCCCTACTTTGCGACTACCATCTTTCGCGTGGTAATGAAATCACCGGCGCGGAGTTGGTAGAAGTAAACCCCACTGCCAACAGCCTCACCAGCATCACTGTGCCCATCCCAATAGGCGGCTTTGGACTGGTCCACATAGACGCCTCTTGTCTTGTTTCCTAACGCCAGCGTCCGTACCAACTGCCCACTGATGTTGTAGATGCTAATCGTCACCGGTCGGTCTTCCGACAGGATGTATGGCATCCACGTCTCGGGGTTGAAAGGATTGGGATAATTTTGCAGCAATGCAGTTTGTTTGATTTGTCCCAAGCGCGTCAAGCGTTTTCCCACGGTCTCCACAGGAAAGCCCCTGCCCAGCGGCTGCCACCTCGCTTCCCAATCTCCCGCTGGGTCATTACTCACGTTGACAGGATTTTGACCATCGGCATCCATGACATAGACCTCTCGATTCCCGTCACGCCTCGAATGGAAAAGAATCTTCTTCCCACTTGGCGACCACTGAGGCGATGTGTCATGTACGGGATGATTGGTGAGATTCACTTGATTGGCTCCATCTGCATTCATGACATAGATTTCGGGATTCTTATCCCGTTTCGACTCGAAGGCAATCTGCTTGGCATTGGGCGACCATTCCGCTCTCCAATTGAGGCCATCATTGGTCAACTGCTGGAGATCTTCACCCTTGGGAGTGATGCTGTAGAGCTGCCAATCTCCTGTGCGGTCCGATTGGAAGATGAGGTGCTGTCCGTCTGGTGACCAGCGGGGACGCCTATCCTGTGCCTTGTCCGCTGCCAGTCTCTGCTGGATATCACCGGGCACCTTCTGCCCTTTGGGGGCACCCGGCTCGCCTGTGATATCCGCCACATAAATCTCCGCATTCTTATCGCGATTTGATTCAAAAGCCAGCAAGGTGCCATCTGGGGAAAACACAGGATCCCTATCGGCTTCTTGGGCAGGGAACCTCCCAGTGCCGGTTACGTCATAGATGAGCGGCTTCTGTTTCTTTCCCTTACCCTCAAGTCGGGTGAAATCAACAAAAAAGATGTACCAATTCTGCGCGCCAGCATTCGCAACAAAAGCGATTTTGGTTCCATCGGGTGACCATCGAGGTCTTCTTATGCCATCCCCTACCTCATCAACGATGGTATGCTGATTCTTTCCATCGGCATCCATAACCCAGACATCAAAGCCTGGGCCGCCACGCAGCTTATTACTCATCCAAGTAATCTGCGTTCCATCGGGCGACCACGCTGGATCTTTATCGATGTTTCCATTCCGAGTGAGTTGTTTCACCTTCCCATCCTTGAACGCATAAATCTCAGCATCTCCGTCTCTATCGGAGAGAAAAAGGATCGTTGACTCCAGTGGAATCTGTGCGGCTGCCATCTCGACCACCAGGAACAATGAAGCGATGATGGCGATGCTCGCAAAAACTATTCTGCTCATCGGCATTTCCTCCAATCATCAAACTTCCTCTGAACTGGCTCTTTATGAATTTTGGAACGAGTAGGTCCGCTTCACGGACGAGCACTACCTGCTCTACGGGCTAACTAAAAAACTCGTAGCAAGACAGGTCTTGTACTCCACGAACCTAACACGGACTCACGAAACGCCCCCTAAGAGTTAGAAGGTATCAAAATGGCACCGCTGATATAGGCGTTTCCAAGAAAAAAACGTTCTAACTCTCTAACTCCTCCTCGCGAAGGAGGGATTAGGGGAGGTCGATAAAATGTTCAAGTTATTCAATTGCCATTCCTTACTTCAGGAGCATCATCTTTCGCGTGGTGATGAAATCACCGGCGCGGAGTTGGTAGAAGTAAACCCCACTGCCAACAGCCTCACCAGCATCACTGTGCCCATCCCAATAGGCGGCTTTGGACTGGTCCACATAGATGCCTCTTGTCTTGTTTCCTAACGTCAGTGTTCGCACCAACTGACCGCTGATGTTGTAGATGCTAATCGTCACCGGGCGGTCTTCCAACAGGATGTATGGCATCCACGTCTCGGGGTTGAACGGATTGGGATAATTTTGCAGCAATGCAGTTTGTTTGATTTGTCCCAAGCGCGTCAAGCGTTTTCCCACGGTCTCCACAGGAAAGCCCCTGCCCAGCAGCTGCCACCTCGCTTCCCAATCTCCCGCTGGGTCATTACTCACGTTAACGGGATTTTGACCATCGGCATCCATGACGTAGATCTCTCGATTCCCGTCACGCCTCGAATGGAAAAGAATCTTCTTCCCACTTGGCGACCATTGAGGCGATGTGTCATGTACGGGATGATTGGTGAGATTCACTTGATTGGCTCCATCTGCATTCATGACATAGATTTCGGGATTCTTATCCCGTTTCGACTCGAAGGCAATCTGCTTGGCATTGGGCGACCATTCCGCTCTCCAATTGAGGCCATCATTGGTCAACTGCTGGAGATCTTCACCCTTGGGAGTGATGCTGTAGAGCTGCCAATCTCCTGTGCGGTCCGATTGGAAGGTGAGGTGCTGTCCGTTTGGTGACCAGCGGGGACGCCTATCCTGTGCCCTGTCCTCCGTCAGCCTCCGCTGGATATCACCGGGCACCTTCCCTATTTTGGCTCCTGGATCGCCCGTGATATCCGCCACATAAATCTCCGCATTCTTATCGCGATTCGATTCAAAAGCCAGCAAGGTGCCATCTGGGGAAAACACAGGATCCCTATCGGCTTCTTGGGCAGGGAACCTCCCAGTGCCGGTTACGTCATAGATGAGCGGCTTCTGTTTCTTTCCCTTACCCTCAAGTCGGGTGAAATCAACAAAAAAGATGCGGAACCAATGCTCCTCGCCAGCATCCGTATTAAAAGCGATTTTAGTTCCATCGGGTGACCATCGAGGACTTCTTATGCTGCTCCCCACTGGGTTGCCGCCTATCTCGTTAACGAGAGGGAGCTGATTATTTCCATCGGCATCCATACCCCAAACATCAAACCTCGCGCCACCAGCGTTGTCCTTATTGCTCATCCATGCAATCTGCGTTCCATCGGGCGACCACGCCGGATCCTTATCGATGTTGTCATTCTTAGTGAGTCGTTTCACCTTCCCATCTCTAAACACATAAATCTCAGCATCTCCGTCTCTATCGGAGAGAAAAAGGATCGCTGACTCCAGTGGAATCTGTGCGGCTGCCATCTCGGCCGCCAAGAACAATGAAGCGATGATGGCGATGCTCACAAAAACTATTCTGCCCATCAGCATCTCCTATGAACTTTTTCTTTATGAGTGTCAAGTCGTCAGAAGCCGGGGCACAAGTAAACAGGGGGTGCCGAGCCTACCCCAATCTATTGAGGGGGAAAGCTCCTCGGCTCACCTGCACCTGTTCTCCCCGGCTCAGGATCCGCTCACACCAGACGGCGAATACCGTCTTCACTGACTTTCTCACGGGTTATGTGATAGTACACCGTCCCCTCATCAGCATTCCCTCAGAACTTGCTCTTTATAAGTCCCCAGGTAATCGTGAGCTTATCTAACGGTTCTACTGAAAGGACCTTGGGATCGGTTGAGATATCATCAATAGGAGTTATAGCCTTTACGGTAAGGGCCCAAGATCCCCCGGTCTCACAAATCTCAACGGTATATGTGTTCCATGAGTTTATTTTAGCCGCGCCCGCGTGCGGATCTTCATCACCTCCCCAGCCTCTTTTTACGGGATTGAACCATCGTTCCTCTCCATTGAACCAGACCGTAACGGTTCCATCGCTTCCCAAGATAAAGTCTTTAATACCCTCTTCCTTATAGAAGAGGTATGTCACAAAATAGGCACATGCATTGTCCACTGCGGCGCCTCCCCAAGACTCTCTATTGAGATTATTGCCGGCAACAGCAGGTCCAGGGATATCTCCGCTGTCCACCATTTCTTGGAAGTTGATTTTTTCCCATGTTAACTCCTCGTCGTTAGGGCCTATGATGACTTTGTCGCCTTCCGTAGGTGCTGCCTCACCACCAGAGCCCTCCCCAGCATCCTTGAGATAGTCTATCTTGATTGCTGTTGCACCATCTCCTGTATCCCTGATGGGCCCCAAGACGAGCCATTCCAAGATGTAACCATCTTTATCTATTTTGTCTGCCGCATCAGCCATATCTGCTGACACCGCGACACAAAAGACCACCAAGCCGATAAAAAGCATGCGAACGCTAAACATGACAACCATCCCTTTCTGCATAGGAAATATACATCTATGCGGTTCCCCCGATTCTCGGGACAAATTCTGCATAACCTGCTCAATGTCTCCGATCTTATAGATCAAAGACATTAAAAAATTATACATTATAAATACATCAACGAGACTCTCAGATTGTAATCTTTTGTTCTAATTTTGTCAAGTAAAAAAAAGAGGGACTCACGGAAATTCGCTATAAGGAAAATGAATCACCGATGGTTCACAAACAGAATCAACTTAGATTTTGTTGGCGAACTTCCAAACAGTAAGTATTTTAACAATCCGATGGCTTTTCACGTGGGAAAAGGAGTGCGGAGGTAGGCAACCAGGTCCGGACGAATCCACTTCCTCAAGACGCCACGAAGAGAGCAGCTCGTATCTCTGCGTCTTCGAACTCTTGAGCAATCTGTGTCCCCATCTGCTTGGCGTTGGAAACCGCCGTAATATTACCTACAGTAGAGAAGAGAAATGGATAGATCGCCCGATTTGCTTTTCTTTTTTCAATCTCCTGAGAACGGGCAGCGGCAGACTATAGCTGGGATTTTCGGTGTTGAGGAAGCGGGGATGGAAACCTCCATGAACGGATTCCCAATCCATTGTCGTGAACACATTCAACCCCTCGATAAAGTAGCGAACCAGAAGGGGTGCCCCATGGTCACTATCAATCCCTGTAACATATCGGTGCCACTGAGAGAGGCATTCAAGAAGAGTATAATGTAGAGGAATAGCAATTCTGCCTTGCGTCAATGCCGCCTTGGGGAGAAATTTCTCCAAGAGGACATAGCAATGGGTTGGAACGGGCTAAAGCCTCAATAGCTACAGAAGTAGAGCGGTGCTGCTGGCTCGTTTAACAGTCACAGGGCGTAGATCGGCACTTGGGACAGCCATCAGCGTAAATTTTTGCGGCTTCGGTGAGATCGACACCGAGCAAACTAGCGAGCGTCGATAGCCACGCGAATACATCGGCAAACTCAGCGCGGAGCCGTTCTATATCTCGGTGCTCACGTCGAATCTCTTTCGCAAGTTCACCAACTTCTTCAGTAAACCAAACAAATGTGCCCTCTACACCGCGTTCAGCATCTCGATTATAGTAGATTCGCTCTATCAGGTTTTGAAATTCTTGAATAGTCATTATGGATTCCCCGAAATACACTTCCGATTTAATTCTGCATCGTGTATACTTTGGCATGTAGCGGACATCAAAGAGATCTCTATATTAAAAAAGAGGTAATAAGAATTATGGCAAACGACAGCACATGGCCCAATCTCAAGAGGGATTTGAGATTCTATCCATCCAAATGCGATCACCCACGTCAGCTTTTCCAAGAACAGATAGAACTCTACAATCAGAATGGTTACCTGAAAGGGTTTCGCATCTTCAACAACGAAGAAACGACTGCGAACCGACACTATCTCGATAAGTTACTCGTGAATCTCGAACCCGACAAAAATAGCTACTCAATCAACGGTTATCATAAACACTGCCAAGGCATCTACGACCTTGTTGTGAATCCAATCATCTTGGAATACGTTCAGGATCTGCTCGGACCCAACTTTGTCTGCTGGGGCACGCACTATTTCTGCAAGATGCCCGGCGATGGAAAAGCGGTCTCATGGCATCAAGATGCGCATTACTGGCCCCTGACCCCCTCAAAGACTGTCACTGTATGGCTTGCCATTGATGATGCGGATGTCGAAAACGCCTGTATGCAATTTATCCCCGGATCCCATCGCCGCGGGGAGTTAAAACACCGCGCCAGTGATTCCGATGAAGACAATGTGCTACACCGAACCGCCGAAGCCACAGAAATCCGCGCTGAACCCGTTCATGTCGAACTAAAGGCTGGTGAAATCTCTCTGCATTCCGACCTATTGCTGCACGGTTCACCACGCAACAACTCCGATCGTCGCCGTTGCGGGCTGACAATGCGCTACGCTTCGACAGATGTGATTGCGCACGAAGGCTGGAATCAGAGCAGTATTCTCTGTTGTGGCGTAGATGCCGACGAAAATTGGGTGGACATCCAACGCCCTAAGAAAGAAGTTGTATGAAAGTCCCACGCCGGCTCCGAGTTCGATTCAGCAGCAACGCACTAAGCGGGGATACCCCGTCGCAAATCAACGCCATCTTAGCAAAAACATACGGTGTTGTCAAGCCAGATTTGGGGAGGGTTATTTAGTTTTCGGCTTTCTGTTGATTCGATGGGATAAGTCGTGATCCGGAAGTCGCTCATACAGTAAAGTGTCGGGGTTCGGAAATCCCCCCTACAGGAGAACTAAACGCCCCTACTGGTATCTTTTATTGTTACGATCTCCTGCCTATCGTCTGATACAATGAACCAATGAACTCATGCACCGAATAAAGGAGTTATAATGAAATCCCCCCGCCTCTCACGTTTCACGTTTCACGTTTCACGCTGTTTTCTCGTCTTCGCCGTCGCGGCAACCCTTCTCATCCCCCAAGCCGTATCTGCCCAAGTTGTAGACTTCCCCGACCCCAATCTCAAGCGTGCCGTCCGAGAAGCCCTCACGCTGCCCGATGAAACCCCTATCACTCAAACAGAAATGTTGCGATTAAAAAGACTTACTGCCAAAGAAGCAAAAATAGAAAACATTACCGGCTTAGAATATGCTACTAATTTGAACCACCTTGTGCTTTCCGTGAACGAGATTCATGACATCACCCCATTAGCAGGGTTGATAAAACTGGAATTTCTGATACTTAGGGACAATCCAATTCGCGATCTCACACCCTTTGCAAACTTGACCAATCTCACCTATATCAATCTTGCAGGTGTTAAACTGTCAGATATAACCCCACTTGCGAACCTAACAAAACTAAAAGAAGCGTGGCTGTCACACATGCGATTGCGCGATATCACCCCGCTTGCACATCTATCACAACTCGTTCGTTTAAGCCTAGTGTCTAACCAGATTGTCGATGTCAGCCCACTTGCCAATTTAACCGCATTGAAAGAACTCCATATAGAAAGAAATAACATCATAGATATTGGTCCAGTTCTAAATCTACCCTTGACCACCTTTACATACGATGAGGTTTGTGTGCTACCCCGCTCCCCGATTCAAGACCGAATCGACAATCGAAACCTTCCATCTGTTATCCTACCATGGGACGACGGCATATTGAACAGGGGAGGCAACTGGTGGGATGATTCAATACCTTATCTGGATCGTGTCGCATATCACGATCTTTGGTGGCATTATACCCCTTTTGGACTCCGTTTTTTGCTGACCCCACAAGGGTATCAGTTAATGGGCGATCTGCAAAGTGCAATCGACCAACGGGAGGAACTACTTTCCAAAAACCCCGATATGCTTTTCCTCGTCGATCTCCGACAAAGTTATGCATCCCGCAGTCGTTATCCCGATGATTGGTTCGGTTGGCTAAGAGACGAAAATGGAAACCTTATCCCGCAAAAGCCCGGCAGCACGGAATATCTGATTGATTTTAGACTGCCAGAAGTTCAAGCCGTCGTTGTTCAACGGGCGATTGCAGTCGCAAAATGTGGCTTGTATGATGGTATCATGTTTGATGCGTGGGCTGAAACTCACGCCGTCCTTCCAAACTCTACTCTACAAGAAGAACAACCGGTGCTCATCTCAATTCTTAGGCGAATTCGTCAGGGGGTGCCGGACGATTTTCTGATTCTGTGTAACCGCAATGAAGCGAAACTCCCGCTCTCTGCACCTTACATCAACGGCGGTTTCATGGAAACCTTCCCGCTTGAGAAAGGACGGCTGCACGGCTACACACGGAAGGACATTATTGAGATTGAAACCAACCTCATCTGGTATGAGGCAAATATGCGAGAACCAAAAATCAATGTTCTCAGAGGTTTTGGCGTTGGTGCTGAACCGCCAGATAGCCCAAGAAATAAACAGTGGATGCGTTTATTCACCACAATGAGCCTCACCCTATCCGATGGATATACCCTCTATACGCTTGGAACTATTGGAGGGCAAAAGCAATACCAGAAACACATCCGGCATCCGTTCTGGGATGCGGACCTCGGACAACCTGTTGAACCTACTGTAAAGCGTTATCAAGATGATATTGAGGGTTTGTATATCAGAGAGTTCACCAACGGCTGGGCGGTCTACAACCGGAGTGGGCAAGCGCAAACAATCACACTGCCGTCATCTGCGACCTCTGTATCCGATAGGGGAAGCAACGATGCGTCCCTGACTCACCTGCTCCCTGACCTTGATGGTGAAATCTATCTCAAAACCAAACATCCTGCTGATGTCAACGGCGATTGGGTGGTCAACATCTTGGATCTGGTTCAAGTCGCTAACGGATTTGGCAAATCCACACCAGACCCCAATGGCGATGGCGTCGTCAACATCCTCGATTTGGTCTTCGTCGTCCAGCAGTTCAGCCAGTGATATTAGGAGTATTTAGCTCTTCTGTAGGAGGGATCTCCGAATCCCGATACATCCCTCAGACAGAGAGAAAAACCGAATACTATGATGAAGTCTATAAATAAGTAAACATTTGCTAATAATTTGGGTCTTTCCGAAGTTTCCAAAGTCCCCCTGATAAGGGGGATTTAGGGGGTTAGCTGTATATTAGGAGTGTCTAATTAATTCTAAAATCTACTATAAATAGCTCTACTTTGGATCCGGATCTTATCGGTGCTCCGCATGTCGCAACCGTACCAATCCCCTCGTAGGTACAGGCCTGCCCTCGATGAAATCGGGGTTTCCCAACCTGTACTTGTGGCGTAGCTTGAAAGTAGTCGGTATATTACTTTGAATTTAGCGTCATTTAGTTTTCCATTTTGGCTCATACCCCACTGTTTTCTATCCGCGCCCGGTAGGCGGGGCATCTTGCCCCGCTGTTTGTAATGGCGCGTTCATTGCACCTGCTTATGCCAGTTATCGAGGGCGTCCTTTATCCGTGTAATCCGTCAATCCGCGTTTATCCGTGATTCAGACAATAATATGGGAGAATTAAATGACCCTAAGATTTAGGGGAAAACACTTGACAAAAAAGGGGCAGTCTGTTACGATTTTTCTCCTCTCTAACATAACCTGCCTCTACTATGAAAGGACAACAGCATGATTACCGAAAAAGTTCTAGGCGCGTATACCATCGTTGGAACGCTTTCTCCAACCGAACAGGCGGATTGGTATCGCAAAGCAGTAGAAGAATGGAATATTAGCACCTTTGAAGTGCCAATTTTGGCTGGCGTACCGTTAGTGCCAGAAGTCGTTGACGTACTCAGCGAACTGTCCGCTTCGATTGTGGCAACCTTTGTGGCGCAGTGGGCAACGGCTGGGCAGAAGAACCCCGCATACGGTTTGTCCTCATTGGACGAATCGTCCCGTCAAACAGCACTGGTGGATGCCTGCTCGTCATTGCAGCAATGTATGTCGTTATCCCAAAGCGGGGTCCGTGTCAGTAATGTCTTCGTCCACACCGGGGGACGCTCCGGGGAAACCGTCCCACACGCCATCGCATTCCACCAGAGTTTGACCCATTTGCGCGAACTGGCTGCATCTATCCTGCCGGACACCACTTTGGCGGTAGAAGTTACGGACAGCCTTCCTTCAGACCATCCGATACCGTTTCCTGCAGCCAAGAAGGCTTCATTGACGTTATCCGATCTTATCCAAATCCTATCCTTCGTAAACCGAGAGGGTGCATCAGGGCATCCCATCGGACTCATGGTGAACTGGGGACGCCTTCTGGTCAACGGCGACCTGCCGCTATCGAGCCTACACCAGATTCTGGATTCGGATGTGCCGCTGTCAGGTGTGATTTTGTCCGGAGCCGGTCCCTCCGCGGATGGATTCACGGACTCCCATAACTCACACCTCGACCCCCAAAGCGGATTTACCGAGGAGGATGCCATGTCCTGTGCTTCTGTGTTGGCGTCAAGTCCTCAACCGATATTCCTTGGCACGAAATGTAGCACCGCCAAAGGAGACGAAGAGTTGCCAGTCGAAACGGTATTAAACGCACAGGCGGAGCTGCTCAACAAGGCTAATTAATGATGACAAAATATAAACTGATTGCCTTGGACATTGATGGCACACTCGCCAATTCGGACGGAAAGATTACAACACGCACAAAGGAAGTTGTGCATCGTGTCGCCCAAACAGGCGCAACCATCGTCGTTGCAACCGGACGGCGTTTCATCACAGCAAAACCGAGGGTTTTACAACTTGAGTTCCCAGAGGTGTTGCTGGCGGCACATAACGGCGCAATCCTCAAGCGTCTCAACGGCGAACTCCTCCACCACCAATTGCTGCCTTGCGCCATTGCGAAAAAGGTTGTCCAGATTGCGAAGGAACTTAAGCTCCGCCCAATTGTTTTTGAAGGAACACAGGATTCTGCAAATCTCTTCGTTGAGGACTACGGCGACCGACTTGACGGTTGGGAGCGTGGATATCTTGAGGAAAATGAAGCCCACCTGAGATGGGTCGATAATCTTGCAACCGATCTGCCCGGCGACGTGATTGAAGTCATCTCTGTCGTTCCTGCAAAGAAGGCGCATGAGACTGCTGCAATTTTTCAGAGCCGCTTAAATGGACAGGTCAAACCAATCCTTGTAATCATCAATAACGGACAGCACGCCTTTCTCGGTCTCTCACACGCAAAGGTCGGCAAAGATCTGCCGTTACGCTACCTTGCCGAACAGATGGGGATACAGCCATCGGAAATCCTCGCAATAGGCGACAACTATAACGATCTGGATATGTTGCAATTCGCGGGAACAGCCGTGGTCATGGAGAATGCAGACGAAGCACTTAAACAACAGGGATTCTACGTGACCGCCTCGAATGATGCGGACGGCGTCGCAGCGGCTTTGGAACGGTTCGTGTTGTCAGGAAATGCCGTTTGACGGAAGCCCCATTTGCCCGATAGTTCATCTTCAAGTTAAGGTGTTAATATGACAAATCCTCCAAACATTTTGCTGATTATGTCAGACCAGCATAGCCCAAACCTCCTTGGGTGCGCCGGAGATGAAGTCGTACAGACTCCAACGCTCGACCAATTGGCTATGCGTGGTGTTCGCTTTGCCAACAATCATTGCGCCAATCCCCTTTGTGTGCCTTCACGGATGACATTCTTGACGAGCCGGCATAGCTCGGATATCCGCGTCTGGACCAATCGTTGCCGCCTCCAATCCGACATACCCACTTTCGTCCATCACCTTGTCAATACTGGATACGAAACGATTTTGTGTGGACGTATGCACTTTAACGGTCCCGACCAACGACACGGTTTTGAACGGCGAATTATCGGAGACATCAGCCCACAATTGGGGCATATTCCTTCTTACACCGCCGGTCAAACCGCCGCCGGCGTCAAAGTTGCGGGGCCCGGACGGACTGCCTACACTCGCTATGATGAAGATGTCACGCAGGTTGGATGCGAATTTCTTGAATCTTTGGACAAAAATCCGGGAGATCGTCCCTTCTTTATGACGGTTGGATATGTGCTGCCGCATTGCCCATTCATCGCACCGAAGCGGCTTTTCGACGAGTATCTTGAGAAGATTAATGTGCCACAACTTCCTCAAGGTTATCACGACTCGCTTCATCCATTCATGAAATCGTGGCGGGAAAACCGACAAGTAGATGAACTGACAGATGAGCAGGTGCAAATCGCCCGCGCAGCATACTACGGTCTGGTAACATTCATGGATGAACAGATTGGAAAGATGCTATCCACGCTGGCAGACGCCCATTTTGGCGATAACACACTGATTATCTACACCTCTGATCACGGTGAAATGGCAGGGGAGCATCGGATGTGGTGGAAGTCGAGTTTTTATCAAGACTCCGTAGGTGTGCCACTCATCTTTTCGTTGCCCGGACAGTTTGCCGAAGGTCGGACAATCTCTGACGTAACTAGTCTACTCGACCTTGGACCAACGCTCGTTGACCTTGCAGGGGGTGAACCGATGTTCGGGGTGCGTGGACGCGGCCTCAAAGGATTTTTGGGTGGCGACGGAAAGGTTCCCAACTGGCACAATACAGCGTTCGCAGAGTTAGGTGGTCTCCAACATGATCCCCCTGCCCGGATGATTCGCCGGGGTCAGTGGAAACTGAACTACTATCACGGGCACGATCGCCCGCAACTGTTCAATCTCGAAACCGATCCCGGTGAATGGAACGACCTTGCGAATAACACCGCTTATTCGATGATTCGAGATGAACTGCTTGCCGAAGTCAAAGCGGACTGGTCTGGCGAAACGGTACTTAACACGCTCGAAACAACGCAAAATGATTATCAGGTACTTGAGGAATTTGGTAGGAATGCCCACACCTCCGCAGAGGATGGTCCCGATCTTTGGACAGTTCCCGATGGCTGTAACGTCTTTCCTGAAATTTAGCTCACAAATCTGTAAGACTTACGCACTTCAGTTCGTAGTAACGCGTTCATTGCTTTCTCCCCTCCCTCCCCCTGCTTGCGGGGGGATAAAGGGGGGCGGGGGAGTTAGAGGGAGTGCGGTTTAACGCAGCAGCACAAGACTCTGAACGTTCAACTGCCTAAGTCCTATTAAAGAATCGATTGCTAGGAGAACCTAATGCCGCACTTCGCTGAACTCCAACCACAGCATTTGGACGAATTGGCTGCCTTTTGTAACAGAAACTTTGAATTTCATTCAGGTCAGTTTGAAACGGAGGTTCTGCAAAGGCGGATTTTCGACGACCCCGATCACTTACCTGACCACAACTTTCTCCTGCGAGACAACGGAAAAACAATCGGCTTTATGATCGGTGTATTGCGCGGGAGTGAGGCATGGTTGAAACTCTTTGCTGTGGATCGGGAACACCGCAGGTCAGGGGTTGGGAGCATGATGTTAGCAGAGATAGAAGCACTCTTTCGGTCTAGCGGGGCAGAGCGTGTGCGTATCCTGAACGCCTCGCCGTACTATTTCATGCCGGGTTTAGACCCACGCTACACCGAAGCATTCTGCTTCTTCCAATCACACGGTTACACCGCCGAGCGTTATGTCCACAACATGGCGGTAGACCTTACAGCAAACGATTTTGATACCGCGCAGGCAGAGTCTAAACTTGCGAATGAAGGGATCAAAATAAGACGTTTGGAGCGCGAAGAGGAACAGACGTTTTACGAGTGGATGTTGGGGACTTGGAGCCAAAACTGGACAACCGAAGCGTGCAATTCGCTGAAGAATACGCCAGTAACGACCTTTATTGCACTTGATGTAGATAACAACATCTGTGGTTTTGCCACCTACGATGTAACCATGTTTCGCGGGGGATTCGGACCCACAGGCGTGGAGGAATCGTTGCGCGGCTTGGGAATTGGGAAAGTCCTCTTTCTCCGCTGTCTCCAAGATATGAAAGTTCGTGGCTACCCGCGTTGCGAAATTGGGTGGGTTGGACCCATCTCGTTCTATGCACACACCGCCGGCGCAAAGATCTGCGCGACCTTTATGCAGGGAAGTAAGGTGTTGTAGGAGGCAATTACTGAGAAATATTGGAGTGCCGCTAAGATAACCTAAGAGCTTGTTTGAAAAGTCATTTTGGGTAAAGCTATTTGCCATGAAACCGAGTTTTTTTTTCAAAACTCGGGTTCTTCCGCAATCCAGGAAGGCGTACACTATTCAACGGCATATTATCCCTATATTCAGGAAACCGTGTCAGATCAATAGTAGCTACTCCGTTCCGAGAGTTTTCAACTTGCATCCCGATTTATCGTCGGACCTGGTTTCGTAGGGGCGAGGTCCCCTCGCCCATTGACCCGCACGGGTTGCCAACCCCCAACCATACAAGTTGAGTAGATTGTAGGTCGAGATTCATATCTCGACAAAATACACGGCGTGTCGCACCGCAATCTTGGCTCAATCAACTCTCGATTCGCCGTTCTGAAGTTGAGACTTTGGTACATAAGACAAAAAGGAAACATTGAATTGAACGCTCTGGGTTTGTTACAAACTTCACCGGTCAACTTACCTATTGTGTGAGGTGCACATGTCTGCTGGCAAGATGCATGTCGACGAAGTAGATACCAACGCATCGCTTGTCGTCCGGTTGCTCATCACACAGTTTCCGCAGTGGGCGAATCTTCCCATTGAGCCGGTCCATTCCGCCGGCACAGGCAACGCGCTATATCGGCTTGGCGATGACATGGTCGTGCGACTACCCCGCATCCCTTCGGCTGTCGAGCAAGTGAATAAAGAGCAGAAATGGCTTCCTAGACTTGCTCCGCTCCTACCGCTCAACATCCCTGTCCCACTTGCGAAGGGGAAACCTAGCGAAGACTACCCGTGGCATTGGTCAGTCTATCGGTGGCTCGAAGGTGAGGACGCGACCACCGAGCCCATCGCTGATCCACGCCAAGCGGCGACTGATTTGGCTCAATTCATAACCGCCCTGCAGCAGATTAAGGCTACCGGCGGACCGGCACCGGGGCGACACAACTTTTACCGCGGCGTACCACTGGCAATGCGAGACCAGCAGACTCGCGCCGCAATCGCAGCCCTGCATGATGTGCTCGATGCTGACGAAGTGACTACAGTGTGGGACGCAGCCATTGAGGTGCCAGCGTGGAACGGGGCACCCGTCTGGCTACATGGAGACCTGCACTCTGGAAACCTGCTCGTCCAACGGGGTAGGCTTAGTGCCGTTATTGATTTCGGGGGGCTGGGCGTGGGCGATCCAGCATGTGACGTGATGGCTGCATGGCTGTTCCTGTCTGCCGAAAGCAGGGCAGTATTCCGTGCGCTGCTACAGGTTGATGACGCAACCTGGGCGCGAGGTCGTGGCTGGGCACTGTCTTTCGGGCTGATTGCCCTCCCTTACTATCAAGCTACCAACCCTGTACTTGCCGGAACAGCCCGACGTGCAATCAATGAAGCCCTCACCGATCATAAGGATTAGAATTACGCACTCGAGTTTGTAGTAGCGCAATTCATTGCGCGTCTTTAAGGTGGTAGACATACGCCGTATGTCGCAACCATTGTGCAAATTACGGTACAGCGGAGCGTACCTACGACTGTAGGATTAATTGTAGTTGCACGATTTATCGGGCGTCGTGAGTCGTATTGTCCGGTAATGAGTCACTGAACTACGAGGGGTTGAACGTTCAACTGCGTAAGTCCTAAGGATGTCGCATTCTGTGACTCTCAATAAGGCGGAGCTGTTCCTCCTGTTTTCGGGTCAATCTTTCGATTCATCAAATCTTCGGGATGGAAACCCCTTGCTTTAGCATGGGGAGGAAATCCTGCTCCTTTTTGTTGTTTTTGTAATCTACCTTACACTTTTTTGGTAGATGTATGGTAGAATATAGTTTGTAACTCGAGGACTTCAGTTGAACGCTCGTTTAACGCTGCCCTCTCACTTCAATGTGAAAGGCAGTTTGTCTGAGGTTTCACCCGGGTGTTGAAGCGATGCTATCACCGATACGTCGTGAATATACCTAAACGGTTGCTTCGACCGTGCGGTGGCGGGTGTGTAAAGTTACGAGCCAGAGCCGCATAACCGCGCTATCTTTTAGGGCTTGTTAAAGCACCGAGTTAGCGTCGTGGGTAAGATAATTGCCCAAGCGTAAGTCCCGTTGGACGGTATCACAAGCCCCGTCCTTCAGGGCGGGGTAGTTGACACACTTGGGTCCTACTTGAAAATCACAAGTTATCACCTACATCAGTGCAATCTCCTCAAGTGCCTCAATCATCCGTTGAAATACCTCTGCCAACCGGTCTACTTCAATTGACGCCTGTTCTTCATCGTTCATTTCTAGCGCATCTTGGATTCCCGGAAAAATAACTGCAGCATAGCCACTATGAAGCCCAGGTGCATAAGCTAGATGCTTAAACCACGGGCGCAGCGGCAATCCTGATTCAGAAGTTAATACTTGTTCTAAGCCTTGTAAACTGCGATTAATCGTTTCGGTTGCGACTGGCTCTCCATTTTCGAGCCGGGCAGTGAGGTACTTGTGGAGATCCGCTGCAATTTTTTCCCACTCCCTAAGTAATGCCCGAAGTCGTTCCGGTCTATCCTTCGTAATGGTGCTATGTTTATTTTCGTTTTGCAGTGCTTTTAGATGGCTTAGGAGTTCGCCGGCGTACGCTGCGTAATCGAATGGTAAAATATCTGCATCTGCAAGGCGTAACGCTAGAATCCCCCAGATTTGTGTCATCGCTACGTGATACCGAAACGTTGGATCACCGAAATGTTCCATCCAATAAAAGTTGTCCTGCATAGCGTGATAGACACCGTAGGGACCATAAAATCCCATGCTGATGGATGGAATGCCAAGATGTCCAATAAAGGGGGAATGGTCGGAACCGCTGCCAAGATTACCAACCCGTGGGACATGGTTCTCTTGATCTTGCCTCCACGCCTCATAGATCGTTTGATGGGTCTGTGGATCCATAACGGTTTGCGCGACCTCCTTCACCAGCAGCTTGAGTGAGGGCACAGCACTCGCATAAAACTCCGTCCCTGTTGTCGCAATATCGACATTCAAGTACGCAATCGCCTTCTGTTGAAGTTCAGTTTTCAAATCTTCAACCCACTCGGCGGAACCAAGGATGCCGAACTCCTCCGCGTCCCAACTTGCAAAGACGATGGTACGTTTGGGACGATGCCCCTCCTTTGCGAGTTGTCCGAGACAGCGTGCAACCTCTAAGAGACTAACAGTACCGCTACTCGGATCCGCAGCACCGTAAACCCAAGCATCGTGATGGTTGCCAAGGATCACCCACTGATCCGGGCTTTCCGCCCCCTTTAGTTTGGCAATGACATTGTAGATTGGGCGATTCTTATGCTCACTGCGGACTTTAAGGTGAACTTTTGCGGGTCCCGGCCCAATATGATATGCGAAAGGCAGCCCACCCTGCCAGTCTTTAGGAACGTTTGGTCCTGCCAACGCCTTGAGCAACGGTGCTGCATCCCGATATGCCAACGGCGCGACCGGAATTTGCGGGAGATCCGTCGCCTCTGTAATTGGGATGCGATGTGCCTCTTTGGTCGATGCCCAGCCCGGTGTCAGCGGATCGCCGGCGTGCTGGAAAATATACTTCACTGTTCCTCGTTGAATTGCATCGGCTGATCGCCAGGGACCGCGTGGGTAAACATCGCCTTTCATATATCCATCGTCTGCCGGATCCGAATAGATAATCAAGCCAATGGCACCCTGTTCCCCTGCAATCTTCGCCTTGACCCCGCGATAGCTACCTCCATACCTTGCGATAGCGATTTTGCCTTCAACGGAAATCCCCATCTCTGCTAATTTCCGATAATCATCGGGCAAACCTCTGTTGACATAGATCAGATCGGCGGTCACATCACCGTCCGGTGAATAAGCATTATAGCCCGCTATGATATTCGTTTCGTAGGAATCCTTATCCCACTCCCAGTTTTCCTCTTTTCCAACTGCGAGATAATGCGTCGGTGCAATCATCTCGACACGAACTTCGATTGGGTACGGCAGATAGACCTCGTATTCATAGATCTGCGCGTCCAATCCGTATTCCTGATACTTGTTGTGGAGATATTGCGCAATTTTATAACTATTCTCCGTCCCGGCAAGATGCGGCTCTTCTGTTAAATGCCGCAATTCCCGCCGGCATATTTCCGGAGAAGTAAGCTGCTTAAACGCCTCTTCATATTTTTTTTGTACAATTGAACTCGCCGGGGTAAAACCACGGAGGGTCGATGACGTTTGTGCAAATAGTGGGAAAGCAATGATGCTAAAATAGAATATAAAGTGGAGTTGTAACCAAATTTGACGGTTATCTGTTGTTCGCCGAATCATTAAGACGTTACCTTTCTATAGGTCGAATGAGAATCCCTCACCCGCGATAGTTGAGGAATTAAAGTTATGTGCAATGATAGCATAGCTCGTTTGGTTTGTCACTGAAATTTGTAAAACCCGTCAGGGCAATCCCATGTAAATAGCGTTAGGAGTTACGCACTTCGGATTGTGGTTGCCCGCTTCATCGGGTGTCGAGATGAATCGCCGAACTACGGGTTCTCCCCTGCTTGTCCGAGAGGATCCCGTGACCGGGGCGGGGGAGTTAGAGGGAGTGCGGTTCAACGCAGCACAAGACTTTGAACGTTCAACTGCGTAAGTCCTATCAGTGTGAATTTGAGTCATCTAATCCTGAAAATCCTTAAATCCTGACAATCCTGATTCAGACAATAATTATGAGCACCCCTCAATTAAATGCCCCTAGTAAAATCTACTGTAACTCCGACAAGCTCTTGATGAACCGCAGTAAAAGCGGTTGACAATTCAATTTGGAGAATGCTATTCTAACCAAGTGATAGGTATTGAGGATTCATGCCCACGATGAATGAACCAATGAATAAATCGATTTCACTTTTCACGTTTTGTGTTTTCAGTCTTCAAGCGAATCATTGGATCAGTGTAATTTTAATCCTTTGTTTGATGTCCTTTGGCTGTTCAGATAATCCGGAAATTGATACCGCGGTTGTGGAAAAAAGACAGATGGACGGATGGACAGCTTATGATAAAGGGGACTTTTCCGATGCACTTCTGCATTTTGAGCGCGTTATTGAACTGGATGCAACCTTTGCGGACGCACACAACGGCTTGGGCTGGACCCATCTCAGCACGTCACACGCGCCTGCAACGACTCCAGAGATTCTTGCGAAGGCGCAAAGGGCATTTGAGGCTGCCATCCGCTCAGACACTTCCAGCGCAGATGCGTGGATTGGATTAGCCAACACGCTATTTCTCCGCCGTGAAAATGCCTCGGATTTTCAAATCGCGATCCGTGCCATCGACAACGCATTACAGGGAGATCATCGAACCTTTTTTCGACATGATTATCAATCAACCGCAGATCTCTACGCGTTCAGAGCTGCCTGCTACTACTATCTCGGTCAAAGGGATCTTGCTAGATTGGCTGTTGAGAGCGCGATCCAAACTGAACCATCAAACACGGCTGCATTATCACTTCAACACTTGCTAAAATAACCCAAATTGCTTATCTATCTCTTTCACCAAAGTAGAAAGTCAGGCTAGAAACAAACGGATTTGTGAATCTCAAATCCTAAAATCTATAGGAGAACTCAATATGTTACTAGAAGGTAAAAAAGCACTCATTACCGGTTCACGACGCGGGATTGGGCGAGGAATCGCCCTCGCTTTAGCGCAGAACGGTTGCGATATTGGACTCAACGATATTGAACATGATGAATCCGCAGATCGGACGATTGGGCTTATCGGCGAAACGGGACGTAAATGCACATTCGCGGTTGCTGACATCAGTAACGGCGATTCAGTAAATGCCTTATTCGACGAGTTTCTCGCTGAACACGGCCGTATTGATATTTTGGTAAATAACCCCTACTGGTCAGAGAATATGTCGTTTCTGGAAATCAGCGAGGAGGTTTGGGATCGGACAATGGCAGTCAGTTTGAAGGGATACTTCCTGTGCAGCCAACGCGCCGCAAAAGAGATGATTAATCAAAAATCAGGCGGGCGAATTGTCAGCATCTCATCTATACACTCGGTGCGTGTTTGGGAAGAAGATACTGCCTACGGCGTTGCGAAGGCGGGTGTGATTCGCTTGATGATGAGCATCGCGCGCGACTTGGCAGGAACCGGCATCACAGCAAATGCGATTGCACCAGGTTGGATCGATAGCCGCGAGTTGCCTCCAGAACGAGAACATGAGCGAGCGCAAGGTGGCGTCGGTGGCAACGCAGTGTCGTCAATTCCGAGTCGTCGCATCGGTGTGCCAAACGACATTGCACAGGCAGCGGTTTTTCTCTGTTCACCGATGGGGGATTACGTCAACGGCACTTGTCTAACGGTGGATGGCGGATTTCTCGCGCATGGTAACACTTAAAACGGAAGACTAACTACACTTCTACTTGTAGCCACAGGTTTCCTAACCTGTGATCGGATCGGGATTGGAAACCCCGATTTCATCGAACGCAGGTTGCAGCGCATCGGCAATCCCAATCCATCAGGACTCTGCGGCACGATAGCGGCTAACCCCAGTTACTGCCTAATCTCTATGACAGATGCAATTCCTCTATCCGCTTCACCCCATTGAACTTGAACCCAGTTTAACGCTAAAGCTGATCAGGTCCTACGGCATATCCAATTAACAAGGAATACACATTTGAATAAAACACAACTGTTTGCCTACACCACCCTTTCAATTCTGATGATCTGCCAGCTTGCTGCTGCAGATTCACCTAAAGTCAATACTCCCCTACCTTCTAACTCTGTTGCTATTAGCGACGATGCGCTCGCCACTTTTTTTAATCCCGCCGGTCTGGGTGCCGGACAACGAGGACTTAGCCTCTACTATCTGCGCGCCTCCGAAAGCGATTTCGGGGTTGATGACGCCTTGTTCATTTCCGCGGCAAAGGCGGGATTTGGTATGGAGTTTGCCACCGGTGAAGATGGAATTGATTTTAATCGATATACGCTTTCCAGCGGCAGTAATATCGGACCTTCGATTTATTGGGGAACGGGTTATAGTTGGATTAATTCTGATGACGAGGTTTACGATAAGATCACGTCATGGTCGCTGGGCTTGATGTTTCGTCGACGATACCTATCAGCCGGTCTCATTGCGCGAGACCTGAACCGCCCCCGTTTCCATGGAGAAAAACTGGGCAGAACCTACGACTTCGGGGTGGCGATTCGACCCAGTACATCCCGTATAACCCTTTCAGTTGATGCCCGTAAAGTCGAAAAGATGGAGGGGTTGGATTTCAACTTTGCCGTAGAGATACGTCCCTTTCGTTGGGTAACATTGCGCGGCAGCCTGAACGACGATAGCAGCTTTGACATCCGTCTTGGGGTCAATTTCCGGCAGTTTGGGTTAGGAATGTATAACCGTTTCGACGAAAATCAGGAGTACCAACGAAGCGTCGGATATATGTCTCTTTCTCAGGCACTTCATACAACCCGACACATCCGCCGCAATGCCTTCCTAGATGTGCAAATGGCTGATATTGAAAAAACGCTCAAAGTCGCCAAACGAGATCGAGAAATCGCAGGGGCGTTGATCAAGATCGGGGGCAGTCGCTACGGTATCGGTCGCTTGCAGGAAATTCGTGATGCCATCTTGGATTTTAAGGCAAGCGGCAAGAAGGTCGTCGGCTATATGACCAACTGTTCAACAGGTAATTATCTGATCGCATCGGTCTGCGATCGGATTGTACTACACCCATCCGGGGAGGTGCGTTTGATTGGATTGCGCTCGGAGATCTCGTTCTACAAAGGGGTACTCGACAAACTCGGTATACGGGCAGATCTGGAACATATCGGCGAGTACAAATCGGCATCGGACATCTTCACGCGAGAAGAGATGTCAGAGGCGCACCGTGAAGTGCAAAACGCAATCCTTGACGATCTCTACGATCAACTGACGCAATCGATCGCAGATAAGCGAAGCTGGTCCCAAGACGATGTGAAGCGTCTGATTGATCAGGGACCCTTCACGGCGAAACAGGCGTTAGCGCACGGCATCGTTGATCAGCTCGCCTATCGCGATGAACTTAAAGGCATAGCGAAAGACCTCACAGGGAAAAACTGCCGTTTAGTCAAAGCACGCCAGTATCTGGGTATTATTGAATATGAATATGATTGGGAAGTTCCTCTACCGAAGATCGCAATTATTGAAGCGGAAGGCATGATGATGACAGGCGAGAGCTTTACGGATCCGTTCACAGGAACCAGAACGATGGGATCCACCACTATCGTTCGTGCCATCCGAAACGTCCGTAAAGATTCGTCGGTCAAGGCAGTCGTGCTGCGAATTGATAGCGTTGGAGGATTGGTTGTCGCTGCCGACACAATCTGGCGTGAGTTGATGCGGCTTAAAGATGTTAAGCCATTGGTCGTTTCCATGGGCGATGTCGCTGGATCCGGAGGATACTACATCGCTGCGCCAGCGGACACTATCGTTGCCGAACCCGGCACCATCACCGGCTCGATTGGTGTCGTCTCCGGCAAATATAGCTTCAAAGGGCTTTATGACAAGATTGGGCTACACAAACAAATTCTCAAACGCGGGAAACACGCCGATTTTTACACAGACTACGGCGATTATCCGGCAGAAGAGCGCGAAATTATTCACACACAGATCAAAGAGATTTATGAAGATTTTATCGGTAAGGTAGCAGAAGGGCGTGGTATGACAAAAGAGGCAGTCGATCAGATCGGCCGGGGACGAATCTGGACAGGCAAGCAGGCGAAGGAGATTGGGCTGGTTGATGAACTCGGTGGATTAAACCTTGCTCTCTCAATTGCTCGAAAAAAAGCAGGGCTAGCGCGAAGAAAGGTGCAGCTCATTCGATTGCCGCAGCAGGGGGTGTGGGAACAGTGGCTGGATGCCTTTCACACAGCACGGTTGAGCCGTTCCCCAACGAACTGGAATTTTCCCACACTTGCGGAAGCCATCATAGAACACCGGACCTTTTTGGTGATGCCTTATAACGTACAGGTCAATGATTGATGAAGGGCAACACGCAAGTAGCGAGACAAACAGCGATGTGCATTTGTATACGGATACGATTGAATAGATTGCAATTTAGCTCACTATAAGGAGAAAAAATACAAATGAGAATTACAAACGTGCAAACATTCCTCGTTCACCCCGGCGGCGGTAAAAACTGGTTGTTCGTCAAGGTGGAAACGGATGAGGGCATTCACGGTTGGGGCGAATGCTACACGCAAGCCGACCGGGACCGCACCATTGAGATCCATGTGCATCAGCTTGGGCGTTACCTCGTTGGACGGGACCCTTTCAATATTAAACACTTTACCTTCATGGCGTATCACGATTTTGCGGGCAAGCGCGGATCAATGGAATTCTATTGCGCGATAAGTGGAATCGAGCACGCCTTATGGGACATCGTGGGGAAGGCATTGAACACACCTGTCTATAACCTGTTAGGCGGTCCGTGCCGAGACAAAATTCGTGTCTACGCCAACGGTTGGGGAGGCAGCACGATTGAGGAACGCGCTGAACGTGCCGTGCAACTAGTTGAGCAGGGATTCACCGCAATGAAGTTTGATCCGCTCCCCAATCCATGGCGGACACACATTAGCCGTGACGATGAACGTGAGGCTGTTGCGTGTGTCCGGGCGGTGCGCGAAGCCGTTGGTCCTGATGTTGACCTACTGGTCGAAATCCATCGCCGCCTCGCGCCGATCCATGCCATCCGTCTCGCAAAAATGATGGAAGAATTTCAACCGTTCTGGTACGAGGAGCCTGTCTCCGCCCGAAATTTGGACGCCCTAGCAGAAGTCCGGGGTGCGATTAACTTGCCGGTTGTCACCGGCGAAGAACTCTACACAAAAGCCGAATTCCGTGAAGTTTTCGAGAAGAGTGCTGCTGATATCCTTAACCCGGATGTCTGCAATTGTGGTGGTATCTTAGAACTCAAAGAGATTGCAGCGATGGCGGAGCCGTATTTCGTCATCATGTCGCCACACAACTACAACAGCACAACAGTTGGATTGGCAGCGACGGTGCAGGTCTGCGCAGTGATGCCTAACTTCCTTATTACCGAATACTTCGTCAACTTCACTGAGCGAGGGAATGAGATTTCGGTGCCCCCGATTAAGGTTGAAAACGGCTACATCCAGCTACCGACCGCGCCCGGGTTGGGATTATCACTTGACGAAATGGCACTGGCAAAATATCCATATCAAGAATTTCCCGCCCGACATCTACGTCGCTTTAACGAAGAAGGACCATAGGGCAAGATACGACATCCTCAGTTTCCGCCCCCACCCTGTAGGCGGGGCATCTTGCCCCGCTGTTTGTAGTAGCATGTTCTATCCCCCCCGGTAGGCGTGGCATCTTACCCTACCCTGTAGGCGGGGCATCTTGCCCCGCTATATGCCAGTTATCGAGGGCGTCTTTTATCCGTGTAATCCGTCAATCCGTGTTTATCCGTGATTCAGACAATAATATGGAAGAATTAAATGACCCTAACGGAACATTCCTTTCGGCTTGACGGAGCAGTGAGGGGTATGCTACAGTTGAAATCGAGAACGCTGAATTGAAAAATCAAAGGATGTGATCTGATGAAACAGCGTACGCAAAGCAGGCGAAAACTATCAAAAGCACTGCTGTTTTCACTGATACTGCATATCATTTGCATGGGGACTTTGAATACCGTTCAGAGAGAGGCAAAACAGGCGAAGGACGAATTATATGTTCAGGTTGAAATTATCTCACAGCCTCGAACACCGGTGCCGAGAAGATTGCAGCGACCACTACATGTCTTCCCGACTCCCGACGTTTCAGCACCTCAGTCTCAGTCAATCATCGCCGGCAGTACGGTGCCTAGTCCGCCCCATCCACAAATCACTGCATCCACATCGCATAATCTTCCGGACGAACAATCATTTTCAATGTTGACGGAAGAGTCCATTCCCCTCGCAACGAAGTCTGTCTCTGTTGGCGACGCTTCCTTTGATCAATCAAATCGAGGGGCATCACAGGGGGACGGGTGGCGTGGTGGCGGATTAGTCCATAGTAACAAGATCCCTCAAACGCGGGTTTTACTCGATCTAGATACTCAGGCACCGCTTTCTGAAGTTACGGCGGATGTGACGCTACCGGATATGGCTCTCGTCAAAATTGGGCATCACCTCTTAAAAACGCGCAGAGGTGATATCCTCGATATCGTTTTCGTTGTTGATGGCAGCAAAAGTATGCGGAATGATATCGACGCAGTGCGTAATCATCTGAACCAGATGACTGATCTCCTCAAAACGGCAGGCTTAGATTTCACCGTTGGGTTGGTGGCATTCCGAGACGGTACGAGTTTCTCTCTGCTCGGTTGGGACTTTCAGGTAACGCCCCAAACCAACTCGATTCTAGAGATAAAAAGGAAACTGGCTGCCATACACTGCCGAGGTGGGGAAAAGGCGTTGGATGCACTCGTCCAAGCAGCAGCCAAAGTAAAGTTTCGCAAAGGCGCAGAACGGCGATTTATCTTGATCACAGATGAATATGTAAGTGGTTCATATTCACCGAAAAAAGTATTGAGAAAACTGAAATCTGAGAAGATCGGTGTCAATGTTATCGGACGCGATGAACCTTTTCAAAAGATGCTGGTGCAAGGCACCGGTGGACTCTGGATACCAATCTCTAGCTTGAGAGAGTAAAAGAAAGAGAAGAAATATCGGCTGATAAGTTCATTGCTATTATAACCTAAGTTGCTAGCGGTAGGCATATTGCTTTGAATCTCTCGATTTATCGGGGGTGGAACGTGCTTACTACTGTTTCCTGTTTCAATTGGATTGGGTGTTGGGTTTCAGAACCTGTTTGAAAAGTTATTTGCCCTGAAACCGAGTTTTTTCTTCAAAACTCGGTTTCTTCCGTAATCCACTATTCAACGGCACCTTCTCACTATAATTTAGGAAACCGTGTCAGGTCAATGGTAGATGCTTACATCCCGATTTATCGGGGGGCTTGGTTTCGTAGGGACGAAGTCCCCTCGCCCAACGGGTTGGGAAACCCAACTCCTACCCTGCGATACGGCTCGCTGTGGATTGACAAATCCACAGCACCGTGGGATCATTCCTTGCTTTTTAAAACAGGTCCTTAACAATCAGTTGCCGCTACAGTAACTAATGGTCAGGCACTTATATCGTAGCAAAGAGCCCAGAAATGGAGAACAAAATGGCACAACAACCTATCATAAACTACTTCTTGCCCCCATCAATCCAATTTGGTGCTGGGGCGATAAAAAACTTAGGGGAACATATCCACGCTTTTGGCGGGAAAAAGCCGCTCATCGTCACGGACGAAGGAGTGACAAACGCTGGCATTTTATCGAAAACCGTTCAACCGTTGGAGAACGCGCAAATTGATTGCGCGATTTTCGACGCAGTTCAACCGAACCCGACAGACCTCAGCGTCTTTGAAGGGCTAGAGGTATATCAAACCGAAGGATGCGATTTGGTGATTGCCGTCGGTGGTGGGAGCGTCATGGACGCCGCCAAAGCAATTCGTATCCTAACAACCCACGAACCGCCGTTAGAAAATTACTACCTTGATGTGGGTGGGATCGATCGGATTAGCAGCAATCTTCCGGCGTTAATATGTATACCGACGACAGCGGGGACGGGCAGCGAGCTTTCACAAGGGTCTATCATCACCGATACGTCAGGACGCACAACTGTGGGGCATCGAAAGCGTGCAATTAGCACACCGTATAATATGGCTTCTCTCGCGCTACTCGATCCGGAATTGACGGTGGGCATGCCGCCCGGTTTGACAGCAGCGACAGGCATGGACGCTGTAACACACGGCGTTGAGGCTTACGTGGCGACGCGGTATCACCCCATTGCAGAAGGTGTTGCGCTGCAAGCCTTGAAGATACTCGGTAAAAACATCCGCCAAGCTTACCATCATGGCAACGATGTCAAGGCGCGAGGCGAAATGCTGATTGCTTCCGCAATGGCGGCGTTCTCATTTCAGAAAGGACTAGGTGCTGTCCATTCGCTCGCGCATCAGCTCTCAACGGAAGCCAATATCCCACACGGAATTGCCAACGCAATCCTGCTGCCGGAGGTAATGGAGTTCAACCTGTCTCACGCTGTTGATGGTTACGCAGACATCGCCGCAGCGTTGGGCGTTGACACATCGGGCATGTCTACGGCAGATGCCGCCGATGCTGCCATCGCTGAAATTCGATCGTTGAACGAGGAATTTTCGATACCGAAGGGATTGGGGATAGCGGGATTGAAACGGGAACGCATTCCGAAAATCGCGAAAGATGCCATGCTCGACCACTGCTATAAATTCAATCCGTGCCCTTGCATCGAAGCGGATATGAGCGATCTGTTCGAGGCGGCGTTTTAGCAGGTTGACTTCTTACCGTATTACTGACATCGCCGGCACCTTAGGGTGTTCGGTGCATTTGGTTACTCTGCAAATCTCCATCATTGTAGAACACCACTTGCGCGGCAGACTCCGAACCTCATCAAAATCTTCGCAGTGGAAACCCCATGCTTTAGCGTGGGGTTTCCACTGCGCCTCTTTTTTTGTTGTTTTTGTAATCTACCCTACACTTTTTAGGTAGATTTGTGGTAAAATAATACTCGTAACTCGATGACTTAGGTTAAACGCTCGTTTAACACTGCCCTCTCACTTCAATGTGAAAGGTGTGGTTTGTCTGAGGTTTCACCCGGAATGTGAAGCGATGATAGCACCGCTACATCGTGAATCCTTCTAAACGGATGCTATAGCCGTGCGGTGGCGGGTGTGTAAAGTTACGAGCCAGAGCCGCATAACCGCGTTATCTCTTAGGTGCAACGCACCAAGATAGCGTCGTGGGTAGATTTTCAGATGTTCACTAGTGAACATCGTGTAAAAATCTGCCCAAGCGTAAGTCCCGTTGGGCAGGTCACAAGCCTCGCCCTTCAGGGCGGGGTAGTTGACTGCTCTATCCTCTGCGGATTGTTCAGAGTGGGATAGAACGGCAGTGGCTGCGCGTTAGGGTACACGCCCGTGATCTCGTCTCCCTGCCAGGCGAACTCATATGTATCTCCCGCTGGCAGAGTTTCTACAGTCCGTCGCGTCGGCAGGTCGTAATGCAGGACAACCTTGCTACCCACGCCTATCTGTTCTCGGGTGATGTAAGCGTACGAACCGACCTTCCGAAGAGTCACCGGCTCGCTGTCGACGGTGATGCGCACCGTCTCTACCGGTGCCCAACCCGGCACCCGCAGCAGGAGATTGTCGTGTATCTTGGGAACGATACTGACCCGGGCGGCGCTATCGCGCTCGACGACGACCCTTACCGTATCGTCGTCGTAATTGAAATGCAGGTTGATGAACAGGCCGCTTTCATCATGGGCGACGATGTTCTGGTAGATTGCACTCATCGTATGCACGATTTCGGCCGTGCCGCTGGGGTTGAAACCCTTGCCCGCGTGCGGATAGTCGTTTCCACCCCACCCGCCGATAGCTTTCTCGTCGAGATCTACGCCAGGGTTGTTTCGCACATCCGTTTCTGTTATCTGTCCGGGAAACAGGCGCGCCCGCACCAGCCGCTCGACATCGTCGTAGCACGCTGAGTTTTCTGTATGCATGGCCAGCCATAGAGCTAGTCGCGCCGCCGCTCCGGTCGATTCGGTGTTAGCTAGAGGGTTCCCCGTCTTGTCAGGGAATCTCAAAAGCCCGAGATCGTGAGCCACCCAGCCGCATTTGTTGACCAGATCGGGTACACCTGTCCTATACGTGTGCACGACCGCATCAACGTACTCCGACTGGTGGGTCGTCAACCCGTAGAGAAGGAGACCACACAGGGTGTAGAGGTATGATTGCCTGTCTCCAGGACGACTGGATTCGACTGCGAGAGACTCAGGAATAGTGCCCGCCGCGTTCGTGGCATACGTAAGATGAAATCTCGCCAAGCGGTCCGCCAGTTCCATGGCAAGCGAATCTCCGGTCCACCGATAAAACCAGATCAGTGCCTCGATACAGCGTCCATGTGAAACGGTGAGTTGGAATCGGTTCTCGTTTTCAGGGGTATGCCCGGGATTTACGTTTTCTCCACCCGTAAAATGCCTAGCGTATTCAAAGGCGTGTACATCCCACGAAAAATCCGGCTTGAGGGCGCGGTTGATCGACTCAAGATAGCGGTGACCGGCTTCTTTCGCCCAGGTGCTGCCGCGAAAGTGTGCCAGTGCCGCGAACGCTAGAATGCCTTCGCGAAAACTGTGGAACTCGAACTTCATTTCCTGCCAATCTAGTCCGGGAGGAACCCATAGCAGCCCGTCCGGATTGTCGGTGAGCCAAGCCAGATTGCGTAGACTCGCGCCCTCAAGGTGGCCAGGAATGACGAACCCGGTGGCATCCTCCAAGCGCAGCATGGCGTCCCACCAGCGAGCCAGATCGTGCGTGATTGCCCAGCTACCTGTCGGTAGATAGTCCCTTTCCGGGTTGAGCCAGTCCAACAGATGCTCGCCTCCCAACTCCATTGAGTCCTTTAGCTTCATTATTGCATCCCCTCTTCAACTCCGTTGCAAGCGATTGATTGCGCCCCTGGTCACGTTGCTGCTCGTTCCCTTGAACGAGCCTCCCAGGTATCTCCTTGTCCGCGGTGTTGCCTCGTTGCTGTTCGGGCTCAAGAAAAACAGCGTGCGCCGAAGAAGCGACAGACAGGAAACCTCAGAGATTTTAGTTGACCTCAAAGTCAAGAAAGCGTAAAATAACTCATCAGTAAATCCCAAGTTGGCCGGTGAAACTTATGACATGTTAATGACTGCCAAAACGATTATTAGACATCATACGTACGGTACAAGCACTAGCAAACCGAGAGGAAACGTACCCCATGTATAACGACGAAGATGAACGAAAAATCACCTGGTACAGGTCACGATTAGACCGTGAAACACTCAAGTCCCTCAATCAACGCAGTGACTGGAAAGGATGGCTTGAGGTGCTCGGCCATCTGGGTTTGGTTGTGCTGACAGGAACTGCTGCCATGTATGCTCAAGGCAGGTTCCCGTTGGGTGTGCTGTTCCTGATTCTGTTTTTTCACGGCACATTCTACGCGTTTCTTGGTAATGGTTCCCATGAACTCTCTCACAACAGCGTTTTCAAGACGAGAGCCCTCAATACGTTCTTTTATCAAATCTTGCGGGCAAGACCCCTTCTCTTTAGAGAGGGGATGTAGCCCGCCAAGCCCCGTTAGTTAGTCAAAAAAGGTTGGATTTGTAAGTCAAATATGGTATAATTCTCATCAGAGACGGACACACCATTGAAAGCGGTTAGCAGGGGTAAAATCCGCACTCGTTTCCCACCCTCCGACGGGAGGGTGTTGTGGCCTGTTCGTTTCGCCAGTGTCTCCCTTCGGGGAGAGTGGGCGGGGCATCGTCCACTGGAGTAGCAGAAGTAAGACGGGGTTCGCCTCGCTTTCTGTGTCGATACCACAATTCGGCATCCTAACGGGTGAGAATCCCCTCCCTTTAGGATGTGGGAGTATGTCAAAGATTCTTCTGCTTTCTCGTCTGGCGCAACCATGGCATGTTTTCAGCAAGCCACGGAGAACACCACAAGTACACCTTGCATCCTCCGGACGACCTTGAGGTTGTGCTGCCGGTGGAATTGTCAGTCAAGGGTTTTCTCAAGAATGCTGTTGTAAGCCCATGGACACTCTACAGTACTCTCCACACAACCATCCGTCTCAGTTTTGGTAAGCTAATAGGTGACTGGGAGACACACCTTTTTGCTGAATCAAACCTACCTAGGCGACGTCATCTGTTTAGCTGGCCCCGTGTCATTCTCTTGGGCCATGTTCTGATTATCGGGATCTCGTTCTACTTTGGTCTCTGGATACTGCCAATCTTGACCACCTTTGCTCCATTCTACGGCGGCTGGCTGCGCTATCTGTGCAACGGCACTCAACATGCAGGGCTGGGGGACAATGTATCCGATTTCCGACTCTGTACCCGAACCATAATTCTGAATCCATTTCTGACCTTTCTCTATTGGCACATGAACTATCACATCGAACACCATATGTATGCTTCGATACCCTGTTACAACCTTGGGAAACTACATCAGTTAATCAAGCCTGAACTCCCGTATTGTCCTAAAGGGCTTCTGACAGCTTGGAAGCAGATTATTGCAATTGTGAAGACGCAGCGGACGCAGCCGGAATATCAATATGTGCCCGAATTGCCCGTCCAGGTCTAGTCGAACTTCGGATGCACGTATTTTGTGGGCAGATTTCCCAGACGTTAGGTAGGTTAGCAAACCGGTCCCACAAATGAATTCGTCGCATTTCTAACCACAAATAGTATTAGTCCCATACCGCTCATGTTAAGAAATCGTGCAGCAGAAACCGGGTTTTTGCCAAAAACTCGGTTTCTCTTCGCGCTCTACACTTTCTTTTTTTCATGAGCCTCCCATACCATCATCCCAGTGCCGGTTGTTCCTTAGGGACTTTCGATAATGATGTGGTGGTAGGTGCAATTCAAGGGGATAATCGTCTCCAATTTCTTTTCTGTCAATTCCAGAAACTTCTATCCAAACTCCGATACTGAATCGCCTCTGATACATGCTCCGCCTCGATGGTTGGGCTCGCTGCAAGATCCGCGATCGTCCGCGCGACTTTCAAGATGCGGTCATAAGCGCGGGCACTCAAACCCAACTGTGTGATAGCAACGCGCAGCAGCTCCTGTGCCGCGTCTTCAACCTTGCAGAACTCGCGGAGGTGACGGGATTCCATATTGGCGTTGCAATAGATTTGCGCCTGTGTAAAACGTTCCTGCTGAAGATGGCGTGCCCGCTGTACCCGTTCACGGATACTCGCCGATGGTTCGCCTGCAAAGTCACTTGCCAGATCTCTGTACTTGACCGCCGGGACCTCTACCTGTAGATCGATTCGATCCAGCAAGGGACCCGAAATGCGAGAAATGTAGTTTTGAATTTGCTGGCGCGAACATCGACATTCGCGGCTGGGATCGCCAAAAAAACCGCACGGACACGGATTCATCGCTGCGACAAGCATGAAATTAGCGGGATACGTATAGGACGCAGCGGCGCGGGCGATTGCCACCTGTCCATCCTCCAGCGGTTGGCGCATCACTTCTAAGACATTCTTACGGAATTCGGGCAATTCGTCTAAGAACAGAACGCCGTGATGGGAGAGGCTCACCTCGCCGGGACGTGGAAACTTGCCTCCACCGATTAGCCCGGCATCGGAGATTGTGTGATGCGGGGATCTATAAGGACGTGTCGCAATCAACGGAACATCATTTCCGAGTAACCCCATGATGCTATGGACCTTCGTCGTCTCAAGGGCTTCCTTAAGCGTCATATCCGGCAGAATGGTCGGGATCCGTTTAGCAATCATGGTTTTGCCAGAACCGGGAGGACCAATCATGATAAGATTGTGTCCACCCGCAGCGGCGACTTCAATCGCTCGTTTGACATGCTCTTGCCCCTTGACATCGACAAAATCAACGGGGTACTCTGATTGTTGCTCAAAGGCTTCCCGAATGTCGTATTGGAAGGGAGGAATAGTACGCTGTCCATTCAAGTGTTCGACCGCCTCCTGCAAGGTCTCTACCGGATAAACCTCCAATTCATCAATGACCGCTGCTTCCTTCGCATTCGCCTTCGGCAGAATAACGCCCTTGAGTTGATTTTCCTTTGCGATGGCTGCCATCGGTAGGCAGCCGTGCACCGACCGAATACTCCCGTCAAGTGCTAATTCTCCCAAGACTAACAGTTTCTCAAAATTGTCAGTCTGAATCTGTCCGGTCGCTGCCATCACACCTAACGCTATGGGCAAATCGAACGCAGAACCCTCTTTCCGGACGTCAGCGGGGGCGAGGTTCGCCGTGATTCGGCTGGGGGGAAAGTAGAACCCCGAATTCTTAATTGCAGCAGTGACACGTTCTCGACTCTCTTTAACAGCACTGTCTGGAAGACCAACCGTTGCGAAAAAGGGCAACCCGTCGGAAATATCCAACTCGACCTCGACGATATAAGCGTCAATCCCCATTACAGCACTGCTCAAAACTCTGGCAAGCATATTTAATAATCTCCTTCGCTCACGACAAATACTTCCGCGGGCACTTGGCGACCATAGTAAATTTCGGATCCACCATATTGCCCAGCCGCATCTGTCCAACCTGTCCGAGGAAGTGATAAGCTCTCATCCGATCAAATCCGTAATCTGCCACCATCCAGTCTATCAGTTCCACCCAAGCGATACGCGCTGCTGCGTCTAACGGTCTCGCACTCCCAGCCACCATAATGAAATCATCGCTCACAATGCGGGGCCATCCGATCGTATACCCTTTCTTCAAATCAAGAGTCACAGTCACTTTCGCCGGAATCTCAAGCGCGACGCCGGTGAGTTCCCCGTCCCCTTGGCTCGCATGTGCATCTCCGGTGAAAAAGTGTGCACCCTCTGCCAACACCGGAAACCAAACCTCGTTCCCCGGACTAGTATCGACACAGTCCATGTTTCCGCCGTAATAATCGGGAGTCAGCGCATTAACGGCTTCAATCTCCGGTGCAACGCCCATCGTTCCCATAAAAGGTTCATAGGGAATTACTCGCTTTTCATCGAAGCGGATACCCTCCGCCTCAAGGGGTAGGAAAAGCCACTGTTCCTCTAGGGGCTCCTGAAGCATCGGATCCAACCGCGTGGAGGTCAGTCCCCCAAAGTACGGTATCGTTCCAGTAACCGCATGGTCCCGCGTAGGTTCGATGGAGTGGATTTTGACAACAAGCGTATCCCCCGGCTCGGCACCTTCCACAAGAATGGGACCCGTCTGCGGGTTTAAGAAAGGATAGGTACAGACATCCGCAAAGTGTTCCACTTCGGGTGTCAGTTTGTTTTCAAAGGCGTCTGCCGTATGGATGCAGACCGTCTCACCGGGCGTCACCTTTGCAATGGGCGGATGGAAGGGGGAGTAGGTATAACAGTATGGCCCGGTTTGTTGAATCTCACGAATATCAGTCATTATGGATTTTTCCTCCATTGTCTGCCGGAGATTTTAACGTGGATTGGATTATAACGGCGAAATACAAAACGATCTGTCCGATGTCAACTCGGTTTTTTTCGTAAATATTGGGATTCAAGCATATTCCAGATACGCCCACTTGATGCGTTCCAAAACCGCTTTCTGATCGCCCTCCCACAAACGATTGGAGAAAATCTCAACTTCGTGGAAACCGTTAAATCCAGCGGCTTCCACCCAAGAACGAATTTCCCGAACCCTAATAACACCTTCACCCATCAATCCTCGGTCATTGAGCATATCTTCCATGTCTAACTTCCAGTCGCAAATGTGGAAAGCAAACAAGTTGCCATGTTCTCCACAACGTTTGCATTCGTTTTCCAAATCTGGATCCCACCAGAGATGAAAGACATCCACCACGACACCGATGTGGGGAGAATTGAATCTTTCAGCAAATTCATTGGCGGTCTTCAGGGTACAAACAGCAGAACGGGAATCGGCATACATGGGGTGGAGGGGCTCAATTCCCAGTTTTACACCATGTTTTTCAGCATAAGGCAGGAGGGTTTCTAAGCCGGTTTGAATCTGAGAAAGCGACTTCTGGATCGATTGACCGGGCACCGCACCACACACGAGGATAACCATTGGTGCCCCTACCGTTTTGGCTTCATCGATCGCCCGTCGGTTGTCGTCAAGGGAGGCTTGGATCTCGGTGTCGGTTTTACCGGTGAAAAATCCGCCGCGAACGAGAGAGACAACTTCCATTCCGGCAGCCCGAATCTGCTCGCCGATTTTCGCAGCATCCCGGTTTTCCAAAAGGTCGCGCCAGACAGAGACCGCTTTCACCCCGGATTTCGGATAGTTTTTGATGATTTCTTCAATTGACCACGGTTTGGTTGTTATGGTGTGAACACAAAGGCGGTCGAGATTCGTTAGTTTTTCAGAACACACTCCACTATCCCCTTAGTGACCGATGGTGCTGGCTTGCAACTGTTGATACCTTCTCCGGCTAGAAACCATGAGTGAAACGTGATGCATGAAACGTAAGTTGGTGCGTTGGTTCATCGGTGGTCTGCAATGAACTAATGAACTTAGGAGTTACGCACTTCAGCCCCGATTTTATCGGGAGCAATTTGTAGTAGCGCGTTCATTGCGCGTCTTTAAGGTAGTAGGCATACGCCGTATGCCGTAACCATTGTGCAAATTACGGTACAGCGGAGCCTACCTACTACTGTGGGACTAATTGTGGTTGCCCGCTTCATCGGGTGTCGAGATGAATCACCGAACTACAGGTTCTCCCCTGCTTGCGGGGGAGTTAGAGGGGGTGCGGTTCAACGCAGCACAAGACTTTGAACGTTCAACTGCGTAAGTCCTAGAACTAATGAACTCTTGTGGGATTATGCCGCTTCAGTTTCAACCTTGTGGATGAGTGCCTTGAGGTTGGCGTAATTGATGCGCATCGCTTCTTCAGCGGAGCCACTGGGCGGTTTGAAATGGGTTGCAACCGACAGCACTGCATCACAGCGGTGATCGCGCAGGTTGCGTAGCACCGTCAGGTAGTCAACATCACCCTCACCGATAGGGCAGTACTCGAAATTGAGATGCAGTCCATCAATTACACGTAGGTCTTTCAAGTGGAGTCCATGCAGGTAGGGACGCACATTGTCAAAGCCAGCGGTTTCTGTATCCGATTCACCACAGTTTGTGTTATCTGCGGGACCCCACATAACCTTAAGCCGTTTTGAACCGACAGCTTCAGCGACGCGGCGGAAGTTGCCGGTCGTATTGGTGTAGTTCCAAGGCATCATGCTGAAAGCGACATCAACGTCGTATTGTTCCGCTTCCTCTGCGACCATCGAGAATGCCTTTACTAGCTTCTCCATGTCGATATCAGCGATGACACCACCCCGCGTCCGCCAGCGCATGGGCCAAGTCGGTTTACCTGCACTGTACTCGCCGGGCCAAGCGAATGTGAAGATATTCACCGCACTTATTCCCAAACGGAGGGCGACCTGTAGGGAACGCTTGAAGTTATCAAAATCCTTGCGAAATGCCGGATGCGTCTCCAGCGTGTCCAGATCCAAATCGGTCAGATGAATCTGCTTGAAAGGATTACTTGCACCTATCACGAAAATCTCTAGACCGTGTTGTGCAACGCGCTCTCCCATTCGATCTATCTCAGCATCGCTCATCTCAGCGATTGGTGGTTCATCGGGTAGACTATTAAACCAAATATACTCTGCGCCAATATCCTTTGCCTTTGCCAATGCCTCATCGAAGGGCAGGCCCAGCTCAGGAAGGTACATGCCAAGTTTGAAACGATAGTCAGTCATTTTTCACATCCTATTCGGAACAACTTTCACCGGTTCTCAACCTTTGGGGCGAGTTGGTGAGGCTGTCGTTACCACATTGTTCAAGAGTTCAAAGTCCATGGGTTCATAAGTTCATTGATTAACCCATGAGCCAATTGTTTTCACGCTTCACGTTTCACGCTTCACTCCCGGATGCAACGTCGTGCCGGGCCAATTTGTGTCAGTGCCATTGACATCAACGGTAATCCCGTCCGGATCTTCCACCTTGAATGCAAGCTCTTGGAGATTATCCGGGTCCAGCGGCTCTTTACCGCCCAGACCGTCAGAGAAAATTTCGTATCCCATCTCCCGCAGACGTTTCGCCGCCGCAGCGACATCAGGCACACCGACACCTATGTGCAGGTAATCGAGCATCCCGCCCAAATGTGCTGGGCGTTCCTCGCCTTGGTGTTGGAATACGGCGAAGTTGTGATAGCCATCCGTTAGGTCATAGCGGTCTCCGCGCTGCTTGGCAACCTTCAGTCCTAGACCATCCCGCCAGAAACGGATTGAGCGCTCAAGGTTAGAAGCGCGTATTCCCACATGAAGTAAGGTACTCATAGCAACCCCTCCTTTTCTTGCAAGGCAGATTTTCTTCCTACTCTGCCACATCAGGCATTGGGAAAATTCTCTTTATGATGTGCCTCAACCCTGTCGGTTGTATTATAAAGCATGTTTAGCAATGAAACCAACGAAAAACGAAAAACTTATGGGCATCTATTTTTCCGTTTTGGCTCATGCCCCCCTATAGGCGGGGCATCTTGCTCCGCTGTTTATCCGTGATTCGGATTGCTTTGAATTCCGCCTGTCCCCTGGTCTCGATCTATCGGGGCAATAGTACGGGAGAATTATAGTAAACGCAAGAAATAGGTAGACATTTACCAATAACTCCGACCCTAGCGAAGTTTCAAAAGTCCCCCTGATAAGGGGGATTTAGGGGGTTGGCTGTGCATTGGAAGTGTCTAAGTAATTCTAAAATCTACCATAAATGCCCCTGCGAAAAACTACCAACCACGCCCGACTTAACACCCAACATCTACGCACGCCAACGCAGCCTAATACTCCCGATCCAGCCTGCCGACGGGAACCTCAATAACTCGTGGCGCATCAGCCGCTAGTGCCTCACGTAACGCCGATTCCAGTTGCTCGGCATCATGCGCTCTAACACCCCGCACACCATACGCTTCAGCCAACTTGACGAAGTCCGGGTTATACAGTTGCGTTCCTAGCACATGCCCGTCGAACTGTTCGATTTGGGCGCGGAGGACATTGCCATAAGCGTTATCGTTGAACACAATCACCACCACATTGATGCCATACTGAACAGCGGTTGCTAGCTCCTGCGAGTTGTAGAGAAAACCGCCATCACCGGAGGCAACTACCACCGTCTTATCCGGTTTTGCCACTTTCGCGCCAAGTGCCACAGGAAATGCAACGCCGAGGTTGCCTGCAGAAATAAGGTAACTCCTCGGTTCATACACCGGATAATAGTTGCGACTGTAGTATCCCATCTGGTTCATTCCTTGAACGAAGATACCGTCATCAGGAATCGCCGCCCGGATTGCCTGCATGAATCCCCATTGGGGCTGGAGTTGAATCTTTGGGTCAAACCGCGCGGCATTGATAGCACGTACCTCTCCCCCACAGCTTGAACGCTCAGGCGTTGTGGTTGAAACGATACGATAAATCGCTTCCAAACAGCACCGTGCATCCCCCAAAATACCAACGCAGTGATGGGTTGTACGCTCTATTTCCGCCTCATCTATATCAATCCGAATAATCCGCTGTCTATCATTGCCCCCGCCAAAGCTAGTTGTCGTTCCCACAGCGAGGATGACATCCCGTTGCGTGAGCCATTTTCGGAGGGGATCAAAGCGGAGTTCACCCATACCGAGAGAAAGCGGGTGATGGTCTGATATTACCCCTTTGCTTTCCCGACCGGTCACCACCGGTGCCTGAAGGTGCTCTGCCAGTGCTTGGAGTGCCTGTGAAGCCCCTGAACGCTGCACACCGGTCCCCGCCCAGATAGCAGGACGTTGTGCCGCTGCAAGGAGGTGTGCTGCCTCTGCAATGCGCCCCGGCTCACCGGGGGGCGGGTCATACGACACCGGCTCAAGCAATTTAACCTCCGCCTCTGCTGCTAACACCTCATGTGGAACCTCAATGTAAACGGGACGCGGGCGACCAGTTTTCAGATGATAGAAAGCTTCATGAACAATCGCTGGCACGTCCACGGGGTTGGTTGCTCGCGATGCCCACTTGGTGATCTGCCGTATCGAAACCATCTCGCCGCTAGTGTCTTGGTCATGTCTACCGGTCACCACCAGTATCGGTGAAGATACGGAATGAGCCGTAGCGATGCCGGTGGAAGCATTAAACACACCCGCCCCCGGTATTACCAACGCCGTTGCGATGTTTCCACTGACACGGGCATATCCGTCCGCCATGTGCGTGGTTGCTTGTTCATGCCGAGTAGTGAAGTAGCGAATCCCCGGTTCCTCATAAATCCCATCGATCGCTTCATACTGTCCGGCTCCGGGCAATCCAAACACGGCCCGTACCCCTTCCCGGTACAGCGATTTTGCCAGTGCCTGACCTCCGGTCATCTTGGTCATTATCTTTTCTCTCCTATGATTCCAGCTATAACTATATGGGTTTGCTATCTGTGGTGCACACACGGCAAGTATAATTGTGAGCAAATTATTTCAGACACTTTATCATATATCATGTCAGTTGTCAAAGCCAAGTTGAAAAACTTAATCCTCTAGGGCAATCGCATCTGTCATAGGAATTAGGCAATCGTAGCCACAGAGCCTGCCCTCGATTCATCGGGGTTGCCTAACCTGTGATCCCCGTGGATTAGGATAGGGGCATTTAGTTCTCTGTTTTGGCTCACGCCCCTTTGTTCGTAGTAGCGCGTTCTATCCCCACCCGGTAGGCGGGGCATCCCCGGTCACGGGCTCCTCTCGGACTTGTCCTGCTATGCACACCACCATACCCTGTAGGCGGGGCATCTTGCCCCGCTATTTGTAGTAGCACATTCATTGCGGGTTCTTATGCTAGTTAGGAGTTACGCACTTGGCGATAAAATAGGTTATAATAGCGGTTATGAATCCACCTAAATGCCCTGAATATGACTATATCAACTTTGTGATAGCGACACCGAGTACCTACAGTTGTACAGAGGCTGCCAGAGTGCAACCCCCAGAGGACAACCCCCCCGCGCATGACTCTTTGAATCGCTTGCTATATCGGTTGACTCCCGATTCAGAATCATTGTGGATAGAGGCAACACCTTATGTCAAAAAAGACGAAGGCATTTTGGTCATAGATGACTCCACCCTTGATAAACCGTATGCCCAACAGATGGAACTTGTCGCCCGCCATTGGTCAGGTAAACACAAACAAGTGGTGTCAGGAATTAACCTCATTACCCTGATGTGGACTGATGGAGACAGCCACATTCCGTGCGATTACCGCCTCTATGATAAACAACACGATAACTTGACTAAAAATGACCACTTCCAATCACTCATTGCAGAGGCGCATCAGAGAGGATTTAATCCAGAGTGTGTCGTGTTTGACAGTTGGTACAGCAGTTTGAAGAATCTAAAGACGATTCGACAGTATCAATGGCATTGGCTGACTCAGTTAAAGTCGAATCAACAGGTCAACCTCAATAAGCGTGGCAATCAGGCAGTGAGTCAACTGCCAATTAGCAACAATGGCACCATCGTTCATCTGAAGGGATACGGATTGATTCAAGTTTTCAAGATAGTTTCCCAAAACGGTAACATTGAATATTGGGCAAGTAGTAACCTCTCAATGAACGACCTGTTTCGACTGAAATATGCCGAGTTGTCTTGGGCAATTGAAGAGTATCATCGAGGTATCAAGCAATTTGTTGGGGTTGAAAGGTGTTTCGCTCCCAAGCCAGTGGCACAACGGAATCATATCGGTTTGGCATTACGAGCGTTTCTCCGCATAGAGCGAAACTGTTTTTCAAAGGGCATCAGTTGGTTTGAAGCGAAAACCTCGATTATCAGAGACGCGGTGCGTGCCTATCTCGCTCAACACCTTTACACGTTAACTGCGTAACTCCTAAAGATGTTGAGAGAACTAATTTTTCGTCACTGCGAGGTTTTAGCAGTTGTTGGTTTGCCCACAACAGCATTTCATCATACAGATTGCGGGATACTTGGCGACTTGTTGTTTCTTAGAAAAACATCGAATCCTAGAACAGATTACAATGTATTTGTCGCTTGGACTGAAAAAGTTGGCTATAATACTTTGGGGCATAACATTGAGGAGAATGACTTTCCAGATATTCTAGAGGATTATAGGAATGAGCGTAAGTTAATACCGATTTCAAGACTCCAAGAAGAAGATAATTTAAATCCTTGGCATTATCACCCAAAAGCTGAAATTTTGCGCGAGGAAATCGAAGCGAATCGTTCAAAATCGCTACCACTCTCTGAACTTGTTTCAGCCTATCAGAACAGGATTTCTAGAAGCGCGTTAAAACAGACCCCTGATAGAGCCATTCAATATGTTGAGGTCAGAGACGTTGACCCAGAAACCGGAGCCTTTACTCCTACTGAGAGAAGGGCAATCGAATTACCAAGTCGGGCTACCTATGAATTGAATGGCGATGAACTGATTTTGTTACCAAATGCAAGAAATTCACTTGAATCAGGAAGGAAGATAATTAAAATTGGCGAGGCAACAAAGGGGTTAGTACTGACCAATCGCTATTTGCCCTTATATCCTAATGTCAATGTTGATTACTTAGTGATGATGTTAAACTTACCGTTTGTGAGGAATCAGCTCATTTCTGTTTGTCGCGGTGCGGGCTCTCCAGACTTCAGGGAGAACAAACTTGAGGAAATAATGATACCTGTACCGGATAGTACGGACTTATCTTCTATAGACACGTTCATGGAAGGTATCTCAGATCAACTAGCACTTAAAAAACAACTAGAATCTAAGGTTGAAGAGGTTTCCAGAGATATTGAAGATTCATTAGCGAATTTAATTGGAGACTGAAAGGCAGCTCATAAGTTATTCTTATACGCGGTTTGACCTAGGTAGTCAAGCCCCAATATGCTAATTACGAATGGTTTTTAAAACCGAATCAACAGTAAATAACAACGGCAAATATCTTGCAATATTGCCAAAATTAAACACTTCTAATTGATAAATCCAAGCCCAATCACTTCACTCCGGCTCACCACCATCACCACCCGCCTCCGCAGGCAAAGCCTTAACCCCATCGCCATTCACCCGCTGCTCAGGTGCCTTCAACGCAAGCGTTAAGCACTCCAGAACCCCAACCAATGCCGCCGCCTCCCCATCAATGGCACCCTGCTCAGGTGCCCGCAACGCAAGCGTCAACCGTTCCAGAACCCCAACCAACTGAGGCGCAGACAAATTCAAAGATGGCTGTTGTTCATCAACCGCCGACAACTTCCGCAAACTCTCCACCGTCTTTATCAACGAATTCGTCAACACCTGCACATCCTCTACAGAGTGTCCCCCTGTTTCCAACGCTTCATTAATTCGATCTGCCTGTTTCGCTAAAAGCGCGACCTGCTCCACCTGAGACGTGAACGGAATATCACGCATCGCCCATTTATACGCCTCCCGCGTTTCACGCCACACCGCACCATACTTCTTCTCAGGCCACCGCGCCGACCCCGGTTTCAAATACGCCAATCGAGGAATCAACATTTCTCGAAGTTTCAGCAAACCTATAGCGTCCTCTCGCGCCAACCGATTTATCGTTTTGTCTGTTATCATCAACTCCACAACCGCATCAGCAGTGGATAACCCTTGTGCATGACTGCGAACAATAAACTCCCGATGTGCATCCGAGATAAAAGACGAAAGGTGTCCAATCAACTCCTCACGAATCCTCTCTTTAATCTGATCCACTTGATACGGTGCCATCCGACCAAAATCGCGGTCCATAGTCTTACCCGATGCTTCCACCGCATAACGCTGCACACGCTCGATAACCGCATCTACAAGGTCATAACCAGTCAACGTACTAAACAACCCTTCTAAATCCGATCGTAGTTCCGCATCCCCTTTTTTCGTAAGATTTCCACGAAGCGCGTCCTGAATTGAAATCTTTCCTTTTTGTGTCGCCACTGTTTTCCTCCGTCTCTCAGAAAGTATAAAATTTCATAGTAAGTTTCGAGAGCCTTCCTGCCCTCATCACCCAGAAGCCAGTCCCGGCGTGAGTTTTCACCCTTTTTCCCCTCTATCAAATTCTGGCATTTTTCCCAAAACACTATGAAAACTATGAAACTTCCGAACATCCCTCAGTAAAACTTACCATTGTTATCACCGTATCCGCAACCCCTTTCAGACTGCTTATGCTTATAACACCGTCAACTTTTACTCCTGCAAAAACCGAGGGTAAGTGAACAATTCGTCCATCTCTTTTTGTTATGGACACTCAATTAGCGTAGTGATATAATTGGAAGGTGCTCATAAGTAGATTTTGATGTGTGTTGTCTTGAACCCCTCAATGCGTAGGGGTGGGTCTCCCAACCCATTGGGATTAGAAACCAAGCCCCTACCATTGCCGAAGCGTGACCGTTGCGTTGAATGCATCCGTTGCTGGGTATCCTGTAAATCCTTAAATCCTGAAAATCCTGATTCAGACAATAATTACGAGCACCCCTCAACTATTAACTGGATAGTTTTTACCACTATGACAAAGAGGTAAATGGGTAGATGACGTAGAAACTTCCAGTAAGATTCATCGTTAAACAATAGTAAACACTTATCTTTTTGGCTTCGGGGGCGAGGTCTCCCCGCCCGAACATTTCGGGTTTTGGGCAGATCGTAGGGGCCCCTTGTGGTTGCCCGTCTTTAGTATTTCTTTTTTATTTGTGTAGATTCGCGTTAATTCGTAGATGCTTTAATACTTCGCACTTTCTTTTGATAGGAGCCATGTCCAATTATTCATTTACATATTTCTATTTTGCCCCATTTCAACTTGCAAAATGCTGAGGTGTATGCTACTATTTGCACACTATTACCGATGACTCACGTAACCAGTTTTCTAAAAGAGACATGATTGATTCAGACGTTGATTGAAAGGAGAAGACCATGGACACGCAAACCTTATCTTTACCGATTAGCATACTGAATCTCAAGCAACCTTGCACTGTGGCGATAGGCACACCGGTTTCAGAGGTGATCGACCTGATGCAAAAAGGGCGATTTGGGTGTGTGTTAATCGTTGATGAACAGGAACAACTTGCTGGCATCATCACAGAACGGGACTTACTCGTTCATATCGACGAAGTGAGAGCACAACCCGACAAAGTTCGAGTAGATGATATCATGACTCCATCACCGGAATCATTGCGCCCCAATGATTCAATGGCATTTGCCTTGAACCTCATGCACCTAGGCCACTTCCGTCATATTCCGTTGCTCGTTGGAGAGTCCGATGAAGATGAAGGTGTATACCCCGCTAGTGTTATATCAAGTAAGGACATCGCGAACTATGTCGCCGCGTTTTTGGAGAGAGGTAAGGAGGGATGAACCGTGCTGTACCAAGAAATCGTTGAAGAAGAACTGGCTATCATGGATGAGGAAACCCCCGATGAGCCATCAAAAACCTTAAGCCCTCACGAGATTCACGTGCCGCTGCACTCTTTGATGCACCCCGCTGTCACAGTTGACAGTGGTGCAAGTACACAAGAAGCAATTGATCGAATGCTCGACAATAAGATCGGTGCAATCCTCATTGTATCCGATGGCGTTCTCAAAGGGATTTTCGGTGAACGGGATGTGCTGCTAAAAATCCTGAACAAACCGGTGGGTGATTTAACACAGATTCCTATCGAACAATTTATGAAAGCCGACCCGCAGACCGCCCATATAAAAGACTCCCTTGACACGGCAATACTGTATATGGCGGAGGGCGGCTACCGACATATACCCATCGTGAATAAACAGAATCAGCCGGTCGGGATGGTTTCAATTCGCAACATTATCTCTTATCTTGTCGAACATTTTCCACAAGAAGTGCTAACCCTACCGCCGACACCGGATAATGACGCGATGAAAGCCCGCGAAGGAGCGTGAATCCTGCTTTTACGAGAACAGGTTTAAATAGAAAGAAGGATAGATGGATGAAAAAGCAGAAACAATTGATAGAGGAGGCGACAATTATGTTTGCGAGCGATTCTGGCGGTGGCTCGCAGATAATTGGAACCCAAATGACCGAAGCTTCCGCAATCGCAGGGAATGATGTTGCGACGTTGCCAGATTACCCTGCGGAGATTCGCGCCCCTGCGGGCTCGTTGGCTGGAATTTCAGGGTTCCAACTCCGTTTTTCCAGTTTGACGATTCATACGCCCGGTGATCTCTGTGATGTTCTCGTGGCGATGAATCCGGCAGCATTAAAGGTCAACATTGATAAACTCAAACCGAATGGGATTCTTATTGTCGACACAGATAATTTTGCCGCACGCAACCTCAAACTGGCTGGATATAATAGTAATCCCCTCGAAGACAGTTCGTTGACGCAGTTTCAGGTGTTCCCGGTCGAACTGACCCGTCTCACAAGAGAAGCGTTGAAAGACACCGGTCTTACTCAACGCGAGATCGATCGATGCAAGAACTTCTACGCGCTTGGGATGGTGTGTTGGATGTATAACCGCCCGATGGACTATGCGTTTCAATGGCTCAAAGAAAAGTTCGCCGCAAAACCGCAATACATTGAAGCCAATACCCTCGCCTTAAAAGCTGGAAATATTTATTGCGAAGTTACGGAGCAGTTTGCGACCTCTTATGAAATCAAGCCCGCCAAATTTGCACCGGGGAAATATCGTAATATCGAAGGGAATATGGCGACAGCGATGGGGTTAGTTGCCGCATCTCAAAAATCTGGATTACAGTTGGTTTACGGTAGCTATCCTATTACGCCCGCAAGCACCATTCTCCATGAATTGGCAAGATATAGGAACTTCGGAGTCAAAACGATGCAGATGGAAGACGAGATTGCAGCGGTGGGCGTTGCGATTGGTGCAGCGTTTAGTGGAGCGTTAGGTGCTACTGGCAGTAGCGGTCCTGGCATTGCTCTCAAAGCGGAAGCCATCAACCTTGCCATGATTGCAGAGCTGCCAATAGTTGTCTGCAATATTCAGAGAGCCGGACCCTCGACAGGAATGCCGACAAAGACCGAACAGGCGGATCTCCTGCAAATGTTTTATGGTCGAAATGGTGAGTCGCCGCTCCCTGTGATTGCCGCTTCGCGTCCATCCGATTGTTTTGAAACTGTTTATGAAGCCTGCCGAATTGCTATCAAATACATGACACCGGTGATTTTCATGTCCGATCTGTATATTGCCTCCGGGGCCGAACCTTGGCTCATTCCGAAGGTATCGGATCTGCAGGCGATTGATGTCGGTTTTCCGACCGACACCAATGGGTTTGAACCCTACCTGCGCGAGGAAACAACACTAGCACGTCCTTGGGCAATACCGGGTACCCCCGGCCTAGAACATCGCATTGGTGGCTTGGAAAAAGCAGACATCTCCGGAAATGTCAGTTATGACCCGGAAAACCATGAACACATGGTTCACCTTAGAGCAGAAAAGGTCGCGCGCATCGCAAATGACATCCCAGCCACAGAAGTATTTGGTGAACCAAGTGGCGAACTTCTTACGCTGAGTTGGGGTGGAACCTACGGTGCGGTTAGGACAGCCGTTGAACATAAACAAGCAGAAAGCAAATCGGTCTCGCATGTACACCTACGATATCTCAACCCCCTTCCAAAAGAGCTCGGTGACATTATGAAAAATTTCAAAAAGGTGCTCATTCCTGAACTGAACCTCGGGCAATTGCGCCTACTGATTCGCGCAGAGTACTTGATAGATGCCGTCGGTCTTAATAAGATCCAAGGACAACCGTTCCATATATCTGAAGTCGAATCTAAAATTGATGAGCTGTTAAGAGGTGATTTATGAAAAACCAGACCTCCATCGCAATACCGGGTGCTGTTCCGACGTTGACTAAGAAAGATTTTACGTCTGATCAGGATGTTCGCTGGTGCCCAGGGTGTGGGGATTACTCAATTCTTGCGCAAACCCAACGGATTTTGCCGGACCTAGGCATCCCCAAGGAAGATTTCGTTTTTATCTCCGGGATTGGCTGCTCAAGCCGTTTCCCATATTATATGAATACTTACGGCTTCCATACCATTCATGGTCGTGCACCAACCATTGCGTCAGGCGTAAAAGCCGCTAACCCCGACCTATCAGTTTGGGTGATCACCGGTGATGGCGATGCGTTGTCAATCGGAGGCAACCACTTCATTCACTTGATGCGCCGTAATCTTGACATCAATGTGTTGCTCTTCAACAACCGTATCTATGGACTGACGAAAGGACAATATTCCCCGACTTCCGAGCAAGGCAAAAAAACTTACTCAACGCCGATGGGATCGATCGACAATCCCTTCAATCCGATCAGTCTGGCACTTGCTTCTGGAGCGACCTTTGTTGCCCGTTCTCTTGATAGGGACCCCGAGCATCTGCGAAATGTCATCAAGGCAGCTTTTGAACACAAAGGCACTTCGTTCGTCGAGATCTACCAGAACTGTAACGTATACAATGACGGCACATTCTTTACGTATACCGAAAAGGAAACGAAAGCTGAGAATACGGTGTTTTTAGAACATGGTGAACCACTAGTCTTTGGGAAGGACAGTACCAAGGCTATCGGCTTAAACGGGTTTAAACCGGAGGTTGTTTCCTTGACCGACGGTGCACACACCACCCAAGACCTGATTACCCATGATCAGTTTGCCGAAGATCGAACATTGGCGTACTTCCTCAGCCGTATGACTGAAGTTCCAGGCTTCCCCCATCCAATCGGTATCTTTCGTAGCGTTGAGCACCCTTGTTACGAAAGTATGCTGGCAGAACAGATCAGCACTGCTAAAGAGCGGATGGGCGAAGGCGATCTAGATGCCCTACTCAATGAAGGCGATACGTGGGTTGTTGAGTGAAATATAGCCGTATTTGAGATTTCGCGAAACACCGTTGCATATTTGGAAGGAGGGAAGATTGGAGACTATCTTTCCTCCGCCGCACCTTCCTAGCTTTCTTCCCTCTTTACCCTATCGTCCTTCCGATCTTAATGCGTATCAAATCAACCCAGATCCTTTTTCCAATTCTCGTTACCCTCTTAGCTCTTTTCATCAACGCACTCATTATGCTTGCGTGCGGCTATCAACCGATAAAGGCGTTTGTCGCTATGTATCAAGGCGCGTTGGGGGGAATGCGGGAGGTGACGGAGACGTTTGTAAAAACCTGTCCCTTGCTGCTGACGGGGTTGGCTGTAGCGTTCGCATTTCGGTGCGGTGTTTGGAACATCGGTGCCGAAGGACAATACCTCATCGGTACGCTGGTCACCACTTGGATCGCCACATCAATTGCCAACCTGCCGCCATTTCTCTTTATCCCTCTGATTCTTGGGCTTGGATTCGCCGCCGGAGGATTCTGGGGGATAATCGCCGGACTGCTCAAAGCCTATCGCGGTGTGCAAGAAGTCATCAGCACTATCATGCTTAACTTCATTGCACTTGAACTAGTCCGTTATTCGATAGATGGCGGTCCGCTGCAAGAAGCAACGAAAGCATATCAACAGAGCGAAAGAATCGCAGCGAACGCTGTCCTACCCCGTATACTTCCAAAAGAGTGGGTTCCATCCAACCGATTCCACTTGGGGATTATCCTTGCACTCATACTTGCGGTTCTCCTATACTGGATCCTGTTTCGCACGATTCTTGGCTATCAGATACGGGCGGTTGGGCAAAACCAAGTCGCCGCACGAGTCGCAGGCATCAATATTTCTCGAAATATCATCATCGCTATGCTGATCAGCGGCGGGTTAGCAGGGTTAGCAGGCACAATTGAATTGATGGGGTTAAGTCCCCATCGGCTTTATCAGAATGCGCCCGGATACGGCTATACAGCCATTGCCGTTGCCCTGCTCGGACGGCTCCATCCGATTGGTGTTATCTTTTCAGCGTTGCTCTTCGGTCTGCTGCAAGCCGGTTCCGAGGAGATGCAGATTATCGCCCAAGTTCCCTCAAAATTGACATGGGTGACACAAGCCACCGTTCTCCTCCTTGTCTTGGGATTTAGCATGTATGAAGCAGCACAAGCTAACAAGCAATTAAGCCAAGATGGTTCATTTTACACAAGAGTTAGATCTATGCTTTCTAACGCCTTAAAAATCAAGTAGAGTGTTTTTTCTCACCTTGATCCACAGTCCATTTTCTGCTACACTACCCCTCAATTTCCACTTAAATCAAATCTCTAAAATTCAAGGAGAAGGTGATGACGCAACCGCAGGTGGCACCTTATGGTTCATGGAAATCTCCAATCAGCGCAGATCTCATTTCGACGGAAGGACGCAAGATAATAGAAGCCGTAGCCGATGGAGAAGATATCTATTGGATTGAGATGCGTCCGACTGAGAGCGGTCGCTATGTCATCGTTCGACGTACACCAGACGGGCAGACGACCGATGTGACGCCACCCCCCTTCAACGCACGGACGCGAGTCCATGAGTACGGTGGTGCGGCGTTCGTCGTCAGTGATGGTACGGTCTACTTTTCAAACTTTGCTGATCAGCGTCTCTACCGCCAGATTTCCGGATCAGAGCCACAGCCGATTACCCCCGAAGCCGCGCTACGTTATGCAGATGGCGTTGTTGACACCACACGGAAACGCCTAATCTGTGTCCGTGAAGACCATACCGATACCGAGCGCGAAGCCGTCAACGCACTGGTAGGTATCGGGCTGGACGGAACAGAGGACGGGCAGATACTTGTCAGCGGCAACGATTTTTATGCAGCACCGCGCCTGAGTCCCGATGGCACGCATTTGGCGTGGATGGCTTGGAACCACCCGAATATGCCTTGGGACGGTGCTGAACTTTGGGTTGGGGAGATCAGTGCCGACGGGTCACTTGACAGAACCGAGCGCGTGGCAGGTGGTATTGATGAATCGATCTTTCAACCCGAATGGTCGCCAGATGGCGCGTTATACTTCGCCTCCGATCGAACGGGATGGTGGAATCTCTATCGTTGTCATGCTGGAACCGTCGAACCGCTATGCGAGATGGAAGCGGAGTTCGGTAGACCGCAGTGGATATTTGGCATGTCCACCTATCGATTTGTCGCCGCTAATCAGATTATCTGTACTTACACGCGGGCTGGTATCTGGTATCTAGCAAGTTTGGATACCGTAACACGAAGTCTCGATCAGATTGAGACGCCCTACACATCAATTGCCAATCTGCAAGCTATCCCCAGCGGAATCCTGTTCAATGCCAGTTCAGCGACGGAATCGGCATCAATCGTCCGCCTTGACCTTGCCACGAGACAATTCGAGGTCGTATGCCGTTCAAGTGAGATAGAGATTGATGCCGGATATTTCTCAGCCCCCCAAGCGATTGAATTCCCAACCGAAGACAATCTAAGTGCCCACGCCTTTTTCTATCCTCCACAAAATCGTGACTACACCGCACCTGCCGATGATCTACCCCCGCTCCTCGTCATCAGCCATGGAGGTCCGACCTCAGCAACTTCGACTGCGTTCAGCCTAGAGATTCAATATTGGACGAGCCGGGGGATTGCTGTCCTCGATGTGAACTATGGCGGCAGCAGCGGCTATGGCCGCGCCTATCGCCAGCGGCTCAACGATCAGTGGGGCATTGTTGATGTTGACGATTGTGTGAACGGGGCGCGATACCTTGCCGAACACGGCTATGTAGACGCGAATCGGCTAGCAATTCAAGGCGGAAGTGCGGGCGGCTATACAACGCTCTCGGCACTGACCTTCCGTGACGTTTTCAAAGCAGGTGCCAGTTACTACGGGATCAGCGACCTTGAAGCGATGACAAGAGACACACACAAGTTTGAATCCCGCTATCTGGATAGCCTGATTGGACCCTATCCTGAAGAACGGAATCGCTACCGGGAGCGATCGCCAATCCACTTTACAGATCGCCTTTCATGTCCCTTGATTCTCTTTCAGGGGCTTGAAGATAAAGTTGTTCCTCCCAATCAAGCGGAGATGATGGTCGAAGCGTTACGTGCGAAAGGGTTGCCTGTTGCTTATGTTCCATTTGAAGGTGAACAGCACGGATTCCGCCGAAGCGAAAACATCCAGCGTTCACTTGAAGCGGAACTCTACTTTTACGCGCAGGTTTTTGGCTTTGCACCTGCGGATGCCATAGAACCGGTGATAATTGAGAACCTTTCGTAAGAACACTAACAATTAAACTTCAACGATTGTTAATTTTCTCTTGCCTTTATATGGGGGTGTATGCTAAAATTAAACCGACTTTATCATTAAATAACATAGGTAGGCGAATTAGAAAAATGCGGCAATCTCACTTCAATTTCTCTCCAATTACTCACTTTCCCCCCTTTGCAAATATGACTATGTACATGCCGGGCATGGGCATTGCTGCTATTGCGGTGTCCATGCGTGCGGGGCAAGGTGAAAATAGGCAACTTCAGATATGAATTGGGATTGTTTTTAATATATATGCTTTACAGAATTGCCTATTGTCACAGCCGTGATGATAGGCTTTTTTATTGTCCAAACTTTGAATGAAATTGATGGTCGATATGGTCTCGAAAAATTGACCGATAGTTTACTATCAGAATTTCCTTATATTCTGAACAACGGAGACGAACATGACAGAAAAAGTACTGGGATTGAAATGTCGTGAATGTGGAAGGCAGTATCCCAAAGAACCGCTCCATGTGTGCGAGTTCTGTTTTGGTCCACTTGAGGTGGATTACAACTACGAGGCGATCCAAAAGTCGATTTCACGAGAATCTATTGAACGAGGTCCCGAAAGCCTCTGGCGTTATGCCGACCTACTGCCAATTGATGGTGAGCCAACCGATGGATTCAATTCAGGATTTACCCCTTTAATCCGTGCCAAAAATCTGGAGGCAGTACTTGGTGTGGAGGCACTTTATATCAAAGATGATTCGGTGTGTCACCCGACCCTTTCCTTCAAGGATCGCGTGGTTGCAGTTGCGCTAAGTAAAGCAAAGGAGTTTGGATTCGACACCGTTTCGTGCGCTTCAACCGGCAACTTGGCAAACTCCGTCGCAGCAAACGCAGCGATTGCAAACCTCAACTGTTTCATCTTTATTCCTGCCGATCTAGAGATGGGAAAGGTCGTGGCTTCGCTCGTTTACGCCCCAACGGTGGTTGGAATTGCAGGAAATTATGACGATGTCAACCGTCTATGCAGCGAAATTGCCGGCATCTACCCTTGGGCGTTTGCCAACATCAATATCCGTCCGTTTTACGCAGAAGGCTCCAAGACCTTCACCTATGAGATTATTGAGCAACTCGGTTGGGAGACACCCGATCACATCGTTGTACCCGCCGCGGGTGGTTCGCTCATCACAAAAGTGGGTAAAGCATTGAAAGAGTTCCATATGTTAGGTTTAATCGATAAACCCCAAACAAGCATTCACGTCGCACAGGCTGAAGGTTGCGGACCGATTGTCACAGCGGTCAAGGAGGGCAGCGATTTTGTCAAGCCTGTTAAACCGGACACCATCGCTAAATCCCTCGCGATCGGCAACCCCGCCGATGGGATCTATGCTGCTGATACGGTACGGAATTCGGGTGGATACGGCGAACACGCGAACGATGATGAGATTGTCGAAGCGATCAAACTCCTTGCAGCGACGGAGGGAATCTTCACTGAAACGGCGGGCGGTGTTACACTCGCAGCAGCGAAAAAGCTAATCGAAAGTGGACGTATCAGTCGAGATGAGCGCATTGTTGTCAGCATCACCGGCAACGGTCTAAAGACCATCGAAGCACTTGAGGGACGAGTGCCCGAACCCCATGTAATTCAGCCACAACTGAACGCATTCCGAAAGTTGATGACCACGCTTTAGGGGACGCCATTCCAAAGTGTCACCCTGTTTGTTTAACCATCTCGGTTAAAACTGCAAGAACTGAGGAGTATTAAGCGATGAAATTTTTCGACACAGTAGAAATGGCACCCCCCGACCCTATCTTGGGTCTTAACGCAGCTTTCAAAGCGGATCCGCGCTCAAACAAAGTGAACCTGAGCATCGGTGCTTACAAGACCGATGACCTCCAGCCACTTGTGCTTGCAGCGGTCAGGAAGGCGGAGGGGCAGATCCTCACAGAGGGTATGGATAAGGAGTACCTCTCCCAAGATGGCAACCCAGAATACGTGCAACGTTCCATCAGGTTGGTGTTCGACACAGAGCAAGACAATATCTTTGGAGCACAAGCACCCGGCGGAACCGCTGGCGTCAGACTCGCTGGTGAGTTTCTCGCCGAAATCGGAAGCCAAGTTATCTACGTTCCGGATCCGACGTGGGCGAACCACAATCAAGTTTTCGCAAGGGCGGGTTTGGAGGTCGCATCATATCCGTATTACGATGCGGAACGCAGGGAATTTACCAAGTCACGTATGGTCGAAGCGATCAAATCCATTCCCAGTGGAAGCCCAATCCTGCTTCATGCTTGTTGCCACAACCCAACCGGACTCGACCCAACACCAGCCGATTGGAAGGAAATATCTACAGCCATCAAGGCGCAGGGGCTGCTACCGGTCTTTGACTTCGCCTATCAAGGTTTTGGACGCGGCATCACCGAAGACGCAATGGCAGTCCGTCACTTCCTCACTGAAGGTCATCAGATGCTCGTCGCGAACTCCTATTCCAAAAACTTTGGGCTTTACGGGGAGCGGATTGGTGGATTCTATGTTGTTACGGCTGACGCGGAGACCGCTGGACGGGTCAAGTCCCAAGTCATGCGAATCATCCGTGCTAACTACTCCAACCCACCCCTGCACGGTTCACGTATCATTGCAGCGGTGCTCGCTTCTGACGCGCTCAGGCAGGAGTGGGAAACCGAGCTTGCGGTCATGCGGGAGCGAATCTCTGGTATGCGTAAAGCGTTGGCTGAAGGCTTAAACGCAGGCGGCAGCTCAGTGGATTTCAGCTTCATGTACAGGCAGAACGGGATGTTCTCTTATTCTGGGCTTTCCAAAACCGCGGTGGAAAAATTACGAGAAGAATTTGCTATCTATATGCCGACAAACGGTCGGCTCAATGTAGCAGGGCTTTCACCTAAGAACTTGGATTATATTGTAGAAGCGATTTTAGCAGTGCTGTAAGTGAAAGGATGCTATTATGACCACACAGGTTGAAAACCGCTCTGAGATTATCGAACATCAATTGCTTAACGGCTTGAAGGTATTGACGAAAGAGGTCCACGCCGCCCCAGTCGCCAGCAGTTATATCTGGTACAAAGTTGGTTCACGCAATGAACGTCCCGGACTCACAGGTGTTTCCCACTGGGTCGAACACATGCTTTTCAAAGGTACACCCAAGTTCTCGAAAGAGGAACTTGGGCGCTTTATCGAAGGCAACGGCGGCAGATGGAACGCATTTACCAGCAACGACTATACCGCTTACTATGAAACCCTGCCCGCGGACAAAATTTCGGTCGCGCTTGCCTTGGAGTCGGATCGGATGCAGAACAGCGTTTTTGATTCAGAGGAGGTTGAAGCGGAACGCTCAGTAATCCTTTCGGAACGCGAAGGATATGAGAATACACCTCAATTCGTGTTGAGGGAAGAGGTACAGGCAACCGCGTACAAAGCACACCCGTACCAATGGGGTATCATCGGTTGGCCCTCAGATCTCAAAACAATGACCCGCGAGGACCTTTACAACTATTACCGCCAACGTTACGTTCCAAACAATGCAACCCTCGTCCTCGTTGGGGATTTCGATACGGCAGATCTGATGAAACAGGTTGAAGACCATTTTGGTCCGCTTGCTAGCGGAGAATCGATCACGGGTCCATTGACGATCGAACCTGAACAGCGCGGCGAAAGACGGGTCACGGTTCGCAAGGAAGGAGCGCTCGCTTATGTCGCCATTGTCTATCACATCCCCGCAGCCGGGCATCCGGACTTCTATCCACTGGAAGTGATCAGCACCGTGCTTAGTATGGGCAAGACCTCACGCTTCTACCGCGCCTTGGTTGATAAACAGTTAGCAACCTCCGCCTATTTTTATCCAGATTTTTCCAAAGATGCCGGACTCGCTTGGACGTTTGCAGAGGCACAGGTCGGTGTTGATCCAACCACGCTCGAAAACGCACTTTTAGAGCAGATAGACCGTCTCCAGAACGAGATGCCCACAGAAGCGGAAATGGAAAAAGCAATTAACCAAACGGAAGCACACTTCATCTTCTCCCTCGACAGCGTTTCAAATCAAGCGGCACAAATCGGCTACTACGAAACAGTTTACGATTACAAATATCTCGATACCTATCTCGACAACATTCGATCTGTCACCCGCGATCAAATTCGTGAAGCTGCCCAGAAGTACCTCACTGAAGATAACCGCACAGTTGGATATTTTCAACCAATTTCACCGGGACATGGCGGCGGATTTGACGAAAGTGCTCCCGCTCTGCACCACATGAGACACCCCGCCTTTTTTCAAGCCAAGGAGGAGTTGAAAGATGAGTAACCATCAGGCACCAGCCACTCGCCACATACTTGACAACGGTTTGACGCTGCTCATCCAAGAGAACCATTTCAATCAAACCGTTGCAATCAGTGGACGGTTAAAGGCAGGCAGCATGTATGACCGGCAAGGGTTCTACGGGCTCTCGGATGTTGTTGCCAACATGCTCACAAAAGGAACTGAAAAACGGACGTGGGAGGAGATCGCTGAGGTGACCGAATCTGTCGGTGCGAGTATAGGTGCCGCAGGGAGTACTGAGACCGTAAGCGTTGAGGGGCGTCTGCTATCAAAGGATTTCGATCGGGTACTTGACGTGCTCAACGACATCTTGCGTGCTCCCAACTTCCCACAAGAAGAGATTGAAAAACACCGGCATCAGGTTTATAGTTGGCTGAAGGCGTGGGAAGATGAAACCGATGACGTTGCGGATCGGCTGCTTCGAGAGGCTGTCTACCCCGATCAACACCCTTACCATTGGCGTGTACAGGGGACGGAGGAATCGGTCAAACGCATGCAGAGGGACGCACTAATTGATTTTCATGCGTCTTATTATCGCCCCGATTCGCTCGTCTTGGCGATTGTCGGCGATGTAGAGACACAGGTAATCATTGAAAAAATTGACGCCACAATGGGGGATTGGACAGCAAATGGCGAACAACCCCCTTTCACCATACCGGCGGTGGAATATGGTGAAAAGCAGGTTGTAGTCAAACCGATGATGGACAAATCGCAAGCGAATATTGAGTTGGGGCATAAAGGAATCGCCCGAACAAATCCAGATTTTTACACTATCAATCTCATGAACGCTGTCTTGGGTGGAAGCGCGGGGATTGCCCGCCTATTTGGTCGTGTGCGTGATGTGCAAGGACTCGCATACAGCGTGTGGAGTTCGTTCTCTCCATCAATCGGCGAAGGGCTTTTCCATGCGAGTGCAGGTGTCAATCCAGCCAACGTGGATAAAGCCATTAAAAGCATCCTGCACGAAATCGAATTGATGAAATCCGATGGTATCACAACAGAAGAATTGTCGGACGCTCAGAACCTAATTGTTGGAAATTTCGCGCTGGCACTCGAAACCAACAGGGGACTCGCCACGGTTCTCCTAAGCGCAGAATTGTACGGTTTGGGGCTTGACTATCTTGAACGGCACGAATCGATTTACCGGAGCATTACCCGTGCACAAGTAAACGCGACTGCCCAGAAATATCTGCACCCGGATCTGTGCAGTATCGCAATTGCGGGACCATATCAAGAAATGCAATAGGCTTGAACTTTGCTGAATTTTTGTTGAGTGTGGGGATTAGATGTGTTGAAGTAATTGAATCTTCCTACATTATCGAATTTTGCAGTTAAATCCCCGTTCCTGTAAGGCGGGAATGCAGGCTACCAAAAGTCAATTTGTAATAGGATAATGCAAGCAAAAAGAGAAACAGAAGTTGTCCTGAACAGTAACAATTTTGATGATTTACCGGAAAAGGAGCAGGCTTATAGATTACGTAAACTTGCTGACGCTGCTCTAGAAAAATTCGGCTTCAACCAGTACCGGCTTACCTTTCTACAGCATCTCGTGAATACAACGTTTCGTCTAGACTGCGATCAAAGGCAATACCTTGTGCGGATTCACAGGGCAAAAACACCGACAGCGGTAGCGTCAGAATTAGCTTGGCTTGAGGCACTTACTCACGAGACAACAGTACCAGTACAGATACCACAGCGTTCTCTTGATGGAAAAATGATTGTGGTAGGGAAACAGATGGGGGTGCCAGAGCCTTATCCGGTAACAGTTCTCTCTTGGCTTGATGGAGAGATACTCCCACAAGATCGTCGTTCGCCATATCACTTTTATCGGCTTGGACAGCTTGTCGCCAAACTCCACCATCACGCCCAACGCTGGACACCTCCTTTTCAACTGGATCGACCCTTTTACGATTCTACTAGCGTATTTGGGGAAGATGGTGTTACCTATAAGCAACTGTCAGAGGAGGTTCAGGGGTATCTACAAACGCTACATGAGCAATTACAGGAAGTAGAACAACGTCTTGGGAAAAACCCTGACCAATTTGGATTGATACATTCTGATCTTAGTTTTGGCAATGTACTCTTTACGGCTAATGAAGTTTTGCCTATTGATTTTGACGATTGTGGGTTTGGATATTATCTTTACGATCTGGCTGTTATATTGGCGGGACCTTGGGAAAAGCCGGGTTTTCAACAACGGCGCGAGGCACTGTTGCAGGGGTATCGAGAAATTTGCGAATTGCCTGATGAGCACCTTACCCTAATTCCCACCCTCATGGCTATGCGTGCTTCATCGCTAGAACAGTGGGACAGGGTTAGAACTTTGTTACAGACCTCCTACGCTGACCTTTGACAAACTTGGGGCATTCAGTTTTATATTAAGCAACAAAAATCATGTGCGCCCAACCGCGATTAACAGATCCGGACGATTCGAGCCGATAGCATCAACCCCCAGGTCAATAACACGTTGTATCTCCTCAACCGTGTCAGGGTTCCAAGCACGAATCTTGAGACCGTGTGCATGTGCTTTCTGGACAAGTTGGGGGTCAATGTTCAGATGTTGAATATGTATTGCTTCCGCTCCCATATCGATTGCCTGTTCACACGCATCATCTGGCGGATCCGCCCACAACGCGCCTAGCCTCAAGTTCGGATTAAGCTGACGGGCTTCGCGTAACCGTTCATGGACAAACGAAGTCAAAAGCACCTCTTTTTCCATACTGTTGTGTTTGACCGCTTGGATAACCGGCTCGGCGGTGTTGGGACCTTTCAGTTCAATCTGGAGAGTTACCTTCCCGCGTACCAGATCCATCACTTCCTGTAGTGTCGGGACGCGCTCTCCTTTGCCGGCGTCCAACCGCTTCACTTCTGCTAACGTGAAGTCGGCGATTGCACCCTGTCCGTCGGTTGTCCGATCTACGGTGGTATCGTGGATAACCACTAAGTGTTGATCGCGCGTGAGATGCACATCAATCTCAATCTGATCCACGCCGAGATCTATCGCTTTTTGAATGGATAACAGTGTGTTTTCAGGTTCAAGTTTTGCTGCGCCCCGGTGTCCAGTAAGAATCATCTGAGTCCTCTCTTTAGTTGTTACTATCTTGAAGCCCGTTCAGGGCTGCGACGATATCTTCATGTTTGGCGAGATCAAACTGGTGTGAGCCAATATACATGAACCGGATAATTAAATCCTTATCAATCACGAATGTAGCAGGGCGAGCGATATTGTACGCATCAAGTCCCAGCCAATGATATACCCCATAGCTTTTAATCACCTGTCGCTCTTTATCCGTGAGCAACGGAAAGGTGATATCGTGCGTTTCCGCATATCGACGCACTTCGCGGGGCCATTGACCCACAATGTTAAGCACTGCAGCCCCCAAGTCTGTGTATTCATTACTGTTGTGCTGTAGGTCTCCTAACTGGCGACGGCTGTTCGGTCACCACGTCCCCCGAAAGAAGGCGAGGATGACGGGCTGTTGACCGAGATAGGACCCAAGACTCACAGTCTGACGCTGAACAGAGGTCAATGTAAATAACGGTGCCTTATCGCCGATGTTGAGAATCTTGTTTTTTCGTGGCATAATTTATCTTGATTGGCTCATGTAAAAAGAAAGGGTAAGGTGCGAAGAGAAACCGTAGGCGGGGCATCTTGCCCCGCCCGTACGTGCCAAAAACTCGGTTTCTGTTACACGATTTCTTTACATGAACGTCTTAATTCTAAGGATTTAATTCTTGACGAATCCTCTCGGCGAGCGTTTCGGTGTTGCTGTCGTCCAAGTGAAGTGGATTAATCAGAAGTTTTCCCTCTCGGAGACCACCGTGGCTGACATAAATCGGTGGAACACCGTTTCGGAGATTTTGGCAGATCTCCATCGCTCCACGACCGATGGCTTCCTCATCAACCGTAATTTCCAACAGTGGGAGACTTTCGCCATCTCCTTTATCACGGAAGCTGCATTGCACAGGGGAACCGTTTAACTTTTCCACGATCCGGTTGAGACGCGCTTGTGCCTTGGAGACCTCCTCATCATAAGCATCGGAAGTAAAAAGCTGCAACGCCACAAGCAGGGCAATAATCTCCTCCTTCGACACCTTAAAACCGCGTCCGATGCCGTGTCGTGGGATACCACGGAGTTGTGTCTTATCGATCAGCGATGCCGGTGGATTCCACAGTTCTAAGTGATCGTCCATATCCAATAGCTGTGCTACTGCCGGTCCTATGAGATCTTGACGACCACAGAGAATCCCCGTTGATTGCGGACCTCGAATGGATTTACCGCCGCTGAATGCTACCAGATCGGCACCCATCGCCACAATCGACTTGAGGTTGCTTCGCGGAGGAAGTTCACCTGCTGCATCTACCAATACAGAAAGTTGATGCCGATGTGCGACATCAACAACCTCTTCGAGCGGTGGTCTAGAGGTCGGGCTGTATACATAAAGGACGCCCGCGGTATTCGGTCCAAAAGCCGCTTCGTACTCCCACGCTTCAGTGCGCCGGACTCCCGCATTGGCAACTATTTCGTTGAAGCCGACCTCAACAAGCCGTGCACCGGCGGCTCTCACGGCGTGATCGTAACCACTTCGCTGCTCCCGGGCGATAACAAATTCGTTGGGAAACCCGTCGCAGTGCGGCAGCTGTTCCATTCGTCCCAAGTCATAGCCTGTCAAGATTGCAGCGGTTCCCATGGTTAGGGCGGACGCGGCACCGGCGGAGACGAGCCCCGCCTCCGTGCCTGTTGCCTCCGCGATAACTTTGGATGCAGCTGCCTGAAGTTGTTCAAGCGGTACCGACGCACGGGCAGCTTCATTAAATGCATTCAGCACCTCATCGGGCATCGGCGCACCGCCGAGACGGGTCACCGCACCGGAGGCGTTGATAATCGGTGTAACTCCAAATTGTTCGTAAATTCCCATAGATATTTCCTATCTCATCAATCACTATTAGGGCTAACATGAAAACACTACACACACGCGAAACACTCACACGTGACCTGAAAAACTTGGGCGTTGAACTAGGGGATACGCTCTTTATCCACTCCTCCTTTAAAAGCCTTGGACCTGTCGAAGGTGGGGCAGGAACTTTGGTCAGCGCATTGGAGGATGCCGTTGGACGAGAGGGACTCATCTTGATGCCCTCGTTCAATCTCCTAGATGGAAGAGAGTTGCGGGTGAGCACATGGAACCTTGAAACAACACCGTCCACAGTCGGATGGCTCACCGAGTTTTTCCGCCAGATGCCCGGCACCTACCGCTCCGACCACTACTCCCACTCGGTTGCCGCAAGGGGAAAAGATGCGAAAGAGTTTGTGAGCACGCATCTCAGCCGTGAGGGGTATAAATCACCGTGGGACATTGAGCCGTGGGGTAAAACTTACGGCACACATTCCCCAATGCAGAAGGCTTATAAAGCCGATGGAAAGCTACTCATGCTCGGTGTGGACTACAACACTTCGACGTATGTCCATTTTGTGGAGGTCCTCTATTGGCATGAGTTGCTTGAACAGAACCCCGAAACACCTTACCCCGCACTAGATAGACCGCTGCTGGGGGCGTTCTGGGACGAAGTAGGAACGTTAAACCGGGGATTGCTAGGAAGTTCTAACTGCCGCCTCTTTCGCATACAGGCGTATATCCATACCCTCTTGAGCGAAGTCAAGAGCAACCCCGACCCCTATGTCAGGGGGCGCGCCTAAGTCCCTTGCGTCGATTAGTCCTTTAGTGGGGGTTTAATCTCTTTATTGATAGCCCAGTCGGGATAGTAGTTATACACTTCAGCACCGGGATATGGAGTGCCGAGTGGCTGCGGCGCGGCATAAAACGGTCCGGGCATCCCGATCATAACTGACATGATGAATTGCAACCCCACCGATCTAAGTGTGCGAGCAGAGCGTACATTCCAAGGGGCGGTTGTGGCAAGGACGAACCGGTTATTTTCCAATATCCAACGCCCAGCCGCACTCACAACGGCACGCCCCAACCCACGTCCTTTCGCTTCCGGCGCAGTGTCAACACCGATTTCCCAAACACGGTCATCTTCAGCCTGAACCGCTGCAAGTGACGCCAATTTGCCGTCCTCAAAGATACCGAAACCGGTCATCGCTTCATCTTCAAAGCAGTGCCAGAAAATACGATGATCGACCGTTTCAGCCAATTCCTCCGCGGAAAGCTGCACGGGACGGTCATCCCCCGCATCCCGAAAACAGTTTTCGTCACCAACGTAGAACCAGCTCGGTCCCCACACGCCGCATCCATCAGGCAGCAATACACGCGCAAGCTCATACCCGCCAAAGGTGGAAAACAACTCCTCCAACGTCAGATTTGCAACGATCGGTTTAAGCTGTTCTAACCACTGCTTTTGTGTTGTGACAAGTCCACGTTCACCAACCCTTGCCGCGAATAGCGGGCTTGACGCTCCTTCCTCAGTCTCATATACCGGTATCGGTTCTGAACCTAGCAAATCCAGATTTGCCCCAATCTTCTCGTCCAGCCACGGACGAAGGGATTCAATAAGGTTTGATGCGTTCATTGCTGTTATTTCCCTTCAGATTCGTGCGTACCATCCCTATATCTCGTTTCAGTAACTTCGCTCAGTATACCTAGGCGTTAATGATGCCTATTTCTCGGACACCTTTGAACCTCGACTCTTCAGGGATGATAGGTGATTCTAAGGAAATAATCAAGGAAAAAATCGCCAATTCACGGTGAGTATGATTATTGGAGTTGTACCATCGGGGCAGATTTTCCTATCCCCTGTGTGTTTTTTTGTCAAAGGTTTTACATGCTAGCTAGCAACTAAACCCCACAGAAGGAACATTTTCTATGAAGAGGAGCTTGACGTTCAAGTTTGGGAATGATTTTTTGTCCCGTTTGGAACTTCGCACGGTTAAAGGTTTGATATAAAGAGAGAATGTTATTGGTGGGAAAACTCCAAAGAAAGGAAAAGAATAATGCACAGACTTTTAAGAACAGGCATTCTAATCATGTTTGGAATGCTCATTATCGGTATAATCGGCGGTTGCGGTGAGGATGATGATCAGCCTGAGAAAGTTGTGGATCCGCCACAACCGAAAGATGATGTTCCACCACCCCGTGCAACAAAAGTTGAGGTGGATCCAGCGCCCGGCTCTACGATTCCACCGAATCAGGAATTCACGTTGACGTTTAATGAGGAAGTCGTGGCAGTGACAATCAATGAGGCGCCTGCTTCAGGTTCAGGATTCAATTGGAAAGGGGTAGCTGCGTTAGAGGCAGGGCCAGGACAATCTTTGACAATCAGGTGGACAAACCAAGATGGTGCCCTGAGTCGCAGGCGAGTTGGTCCCTATACCATTGATAATCATGCCGGGGGAGGAGGAGTGCCTCCTACAATCACGAGTGGTACGGTGGCAGATGGGGAGGTAGATGTCGACCCTGCGCGAATCAATGCGGGTGGCTTCCGGTATGATTTTGACGAAGATGTTACAGGCACCATTAAGTTAACCGATGAGGCGGGCAACGACCTCAACTGGATTGCAGGCGTGGCTGGTCAGACAGCTACGTTAAGCGCAGTTGCAGGACAGGAACTTGTAAATGAGACAACCTACAAGATTGAAATTGATGTCCAAGATGGTGCTGGCAATCAACTTCAAGTGACGATTACCTTCGTTACGAAACCCAAGTGATACTACTCCTGCCAATAGCATTCTCCAGTGCATACCTCCAGTCCAGAAAGGATAAAAATAATGGATAAACTTTTAAGAATGGGCATTCTAATCATGTTTGGGATGCTAATTATCTGTGTAACCGGTGCTTGCCGTGATGACCCGCCTGAAAAAGTTGTGGATTTACCACAATCAAAAGATGATGTTCCACCACCCCTTGCAGTAACAGTTGTAGTGGATCCAGCACCAGGAAGCTCCGTTCCAAGCAACGCAGGATTCACCTTGATGTTTAGTCAGGAGGTCATGGCAGTGACAGTCAACGGCACCCCTGCTTCAGGGTCAGGGCTTAATTGGAAGGTGGCGCCTATTCTAGGACAAGGAGCAGCAAATGCCCTAAATATCAGATGGGTAAACCAAGATGGTTCCGCAAGTGCTATATTGGTCGGTCCTTATGCGGTTGTAGATAATGGCGGTGAACCTCCCACAATTGTGGCTGGTACAGTTGCAGATGGGTCAGCAAATGTCGATCCTGCACCAATCAATGCGAGTGGCTTCCGGTTTGATTTCGATGAACGTGTCACAGGCACCATTAAGTTGACCGATGAGGTGGGCAACGACCTCAACTGGATTGCAGGCGTGGCTGGTCAGACAGCAACGTTGACCGCGGTTGCAGGACAGGAACTGGTCAACGAGACAACCTACAAGATTGAAATTGATGTCCAAGATGGGGCTGGCAATGGGCTTCAAGTGACGATTACCTTCGTTACCAAACCCAAGTGATACTACTCCTGCCAATAGCATTCTCCAGTGTATACCTCCAATCCAGAAAGGAAAAGAATAATGCACAGACTTTTAAGAACAGGCATTCTAATCACGTTTGGGATGCTTATCATCTGTATAATCGGTGGTTGTCAACCAGATGATGAATTTGAGGATGATGAATGTGAAGAGGTCTGGGATCCGCTACATCCCGAAGAAGAATATGATGGACCGCCTCCTGCAACAATGGCTGTATTGGTTCCACCGCTAATCCCTGGCGTGCCTTTTGATTCAAACACAGTATTCACGTTGATTTTTGATCAAGGGGTTGTGCATGTGTGGGTCAATGGCATACATGCTTCGGGTTCGGGCCTCACTTGGACAGTACCGCCTAATTTACTGTTAGAACCAGGACAGGCTTTAGATGTCGCCTGGAGCAACCGAGATGGCTCCCAAGATGCTATAGAGGTCGGTCTTGATACGATTGTGGATAATGGCATGGAACCTCCCGCAATTACAAATGGTACAGTGATAGGTGGAGAGGCAAATGTCGATCCCGCGTTGATTAATGCAGGGGGTATCCTTATTCGTTTCGACAGAGCCGTCGTAGGAACCATCAAGCTGACCGATGAGGCGGGTGCCGACCTCCATTGGATTGGACACGTGGCGGGTCGGACAGCAACGTTGACTCCGATTGCGGGACAGGAACTTGTCAACAACGCAATTTACAAGATTGAAATTAATGTCTGGGACATCGATTTCTGGACTCGTACTGGCACTGGACTGCAGAGGACGATTACTTTCGCTACCAAACCGAAGTGACACACTGGTGCGATGAATCCTTGGTCTGTAATTGAGCGACATATCGCGTGTCCAACCGCGCAATCAATACCTTACTAAGACTGAAGAGGCTGTCTCCCAGAAAGGATTAACACAATGCACAGACTTTTAAGAGCAGGGGTTCTAATCATGTTTGGAATGCTCATTATCGGTATAATCGGCGGTTGCGGTGATAGTCCAACTGAGGCTGGCGACGAATTAGAAAAGATCGACTTGGTTGCCACCGTGCCTGAAGATGGAGGAATAGTTTCGGAAGTTGGAGAACTCAAGATGACCTTTGAGGGTTTTCCCAAGTCCGTTTATGTAGAGGGGAAACCGGCAATAATCCAAGGCAGTGCTGCAATTGTGAAAATTACAGACTTGCCTAACATAATTCCTGGCACTGAGAAAACGGTCACCGTTGAATGGAGAAATCAAGATAATTTCCTTGCTGGATCTAAAACGATTACCTTCACCGTCTTAAAACCAGTAACGGTCATGATAGATCCGGCACCAGGCCCCCTCGCGTATATCAATCACGGACAGGAACTGATATTACAGTTTAGTGCGGAGGTTTTCTCGGCGAAGGTCAATGGTAGGTCTGCTACAGGTTCGGGGCGCGATTGGAGGGTGTGGTCCAACCACGTACCGTATGGGCAAGCAGAATTCTTGAATATCGAGTGGATAAACCGAGATGGTGCTGCGGAGGATAGAAGGGTTGGTCCCTATTACGTTGCAGATATTTGTTTTGCTGATCCCGTAATTGCGAGTGGTACAGTGGCAGATGGGGAGGTAGATGTTGACCCGGCGCCTATCAATGCGAGCGGCTTCCGGTATGATTTTGATGAGCGTGTCACAGGAACCATTAAGTTGACCGATGAGGCGGGTATTGACCTTAACTGGATTGCAAACGTGGCTGGTCAGACAGCAACGATGTCCGTGATTGCAGGACAGGAACTTGTCAACGAGACAACCTACAAGATTGAAATTGATGTCCAAGATGGGGCTGGCAATCCACTACAGGCGACGATTACCTTCGTTACCAAACCCAAGTGATACGCTTCCCTCAGTGAATCCCAACTACGCTGAATCCTAGGTTTGCAATGAAGCGAATTATCGCATGTCCAATCACACAATGAATGACCTGACTCCAGACTGAACAGAACGAGTCTCAGAAAGGAAAAGAATAATGCGCAGAGTTTTAAGAAATGGAGTCCTAATCACGTTCGGGATCCTTAGTATCTGTATAGTGAGTGGTTGCACTCCAGATGATGAAGATGATGAATGTGAAGAGGTCTGGGATTCGTTACATCCCGAAGAAGAATATGATGGACCGCCTTCTGCAACAGTGGTGGTGGTGGATCCACCCCCCGGTGCTACGCTTCCATCAGATCAGCAGTTCACACTGACGTTTGATCAGGGTGTTACCGCGGTCTCAGTCAATGGAGCTGTAGCCGCCGGATACAGTCTTAATTGGACGGCATCTCCTGCCCTTCCGGAAGGAGTAGTAACCCTTTCTGTTGGGTGGATAAACCGAGATGGTTCAGCGGATTTTCAAGCGGTTGGTCCATATTTCATTAGGAACCCAGATGTAACGTCACCAGTAATTGTAGATGGTACGGTGAGAGACAGAGACCGGAATGTTGACCCAGCGCTGGTCAACGCCGGTGGTTTATGGTTGGGTTTCAACGAAGAGGTCACAGGAACTGTAAAGTTGACGGATGAAGCTGGCGTTAACCTCAACTGGATTGTCAACGTGGTTGGTGCGACCGCAACGTTGACTCCGGTTGCAGGACAGGAACTTGTCAACGAGACAACCTACAAGATTGAAATTGATATCCAAGATGGTGCTGGCAATCCGCTACAGACGACGATTACTTTCGTTACCAAACCGAAGTGATACATTTCCTTCCTACGGCAGCCTCGCGGGGGATGCATCAGCAGTCATATAATGTCAACCTCATGAGGTAGTCCTTTCGTTTCTGAAATTATAGATTTATAGATAAACGTATGGTATAATCCTGTACTGTTAATCGCTCAAGCCACCCAACTGAACTTGGCTTCCCATTCTGAGTATTAGTGTAGCATTTTTGCGACGATGGTGTGGCAGAGTTTCGACAACCGTTTTGTGATTAAACATTCCCTTTGAGATCATCGCTCGTGTCAAAAACGTATCCAGAGTCGGCTTGAGAAAGCATTTGCCGTAAAATTCGGTTTTTGATACAATGTAGGAGTTACGCAGTTAACGTGTAAAGGTGTTGAGCGAGATAGGCACGCACCGCGTCTCTGATAATCGAGGTTTTCGCTTCAAACCAACTGATGCCCTTTGAAAAACAGTTTCGCTCTATGCGGAGAAACGCTCGTAATGCCAAACCGATATGATTCCGTTGTGCCACTGGCTTGGGAGCGAAACACCTTTCAACCCCAACAAATTGCTTGATACCTCGATGATACTCTTCAATTGCCCAAGACAACTCGGCATATTTCAGTCGAAACAGGTCGTTCATTGAGAGGTTACTACTTGCCCAATATTCAATGTTACCGTTTTGGGAAACTATCTTGAAAACTTGAATCAATCCGTATCCCTTCAGATGAACGATGGTGCCATTGTTGCTAATTGGCAGTTGACTCACTGCCTGATTGCCACGCTTATTGAGGTTGACCTGTTGATTCGACTTTAACTGAGTCAGCCAATGCCATTGATACTGTCGAATCGTCTTTAGATTCTTCAAACTGCTGTACCAACTGTCAAACACGACACACTCTGGATTAAATCCTCTCTGATGCGCCTCTGCAATGAGTGATTGGAAGTGGTCATTTTTAGTCAAGTTATCGTGTTGTTTATCATAGAGGCGGTAATCGCACGGAATGTGGCTGTCTCCATCAGTCCACATCAGGGTAATGAGGTTAATTCCTGACACCACTTGTTTGTGTTTACCTGACCAATGGCGGGTGACAAGTTCTATCTGTTGGGCATACGGTTTATCAAGGGTGGAGTCATCTATGACCAAAATGCCTTCGTCTTTTTTGACATAAGGTGTTGCCTCTATCCACAATGATTCTGAATCGGGAGTCAACCGATATAGCAAGCGATTCAAAGAGTCATGCGCGGGGGGGTTGTCCTCTGGGGGTTGCACTCTGGCAGCCTCTGTACAACTGTAGGTACTCGGTGTCGCTATCACAAAGTTGATATAGTCATATTCAGGGCATTTAGGTGGATTCATAACCGCTACTAAAGTTAGTACAATTTGTATCCAATTCATGTAGCGTTATCAAGGGTCTAGTGAATATTCGGCGAGTTAGTATCTTCAGAGATTGTTGCAGAAAATAATTATCCCTTGATTAAAGCACGCATATACTCAACCATCAACCCCTGTGTCCGCTTGACAGGACGATACCAATGAATGCTCAATACCCAGTACACCGACTCACTTGTTATCGAACTGCCCCGATTTTATCAGGGTGGCGTTGAATAGCAATTGCCTCAGGCAACTGGTCCCGAAACTCAGTTGCGTGAATCAATTGATGCTTTGCTGGGATTTGACCTGATATCAGGTCAAATCCGCAGTGCTGCTTGGCATCCCGAAGCGTATTCCCAATCAACCATCATTTGTACCGTGAATTGTCCAAACTTTAGTAACCGCTATTATAACCTATTTTATCGCCAAGTGCGTAACTCCTAACAATGATTAGAGATAACTGTGGTATCTAAATTGCTTGTCGTCAATCTGCCATGTAAATTTCGTTTATGGTAGATTTCAGAATTAATTAGACACTGTGAACGAGCGAGGTCAGGAACCTTGTGCGCAGAGTTACGGCACACGGCGTGTGCCTACTACTTTTAATGTCTATTTATTTTTAGAATTCACCATAATAACGATTCACGTCAGATTTTATCTATCTGTGTTGAAATATCAACAGAACCTATACACTCTCAAAAACTAGGAGGAATCATGAAACAGGTAATCATCCCAATCACTTGCATGCTGCTCATCACCCTTGCGGGATGCGGCTCAGCAAAAACAGTCGAGCGTGTCGAAGTTGATACAACCATTGATCTTTCCGGACGATGGAATGACACCGATTCTCGCCAAGTTTCCGAGGCGATGATTGTAGATTGTCTCAACCACACATGGATCTCACAGCACATGGTCGGTGCTGGGGGCAAAAGGCCGATTGTCATCGTTGGTGCGATCCGCAACCGCAGCACAGAGCATATCGCAATTCCCACATTTGTCAGTGATATTGAACGTGCGTTCATCAACTCAGGCTTGGTGTCCGTCGTCGCCAGTGCCATCGAACGAGGTGAACTGCGTGATGAGAAGGGAGATCAGAGCAAGTTTGCTAGTCTCGAAACCGTCAAGGCGATGGGTCAAGAGTTGGGCGCAGACTACATGATGACGGGACAGATCAACACGATCGAAGACCGTGAAGGCGGGAAACAGGTCACATTTTACCAAACCGACCTGACCTTGACCAACATCCAAACCAATGAAAAAGTGTGGCTTGGTCAAAAGAAAATTAAGAAGTTCATCGAGCGAAAGCGAGCAACTTTTTAGAGAGAGCAAGCCATGCAAACCGTAAAAACCCTGCCGATCTTGGTGCTGCTATGCCTGAGTCTTGGGTGTAGCCCTTACAGCATGGAGGAGGTGCGGATCGCTTTTGAAGAGGGCGATTTTGATGGAGCACTGATTGAACTGGACGCAGACGGTAAGGGGCAAGCCAAGTTGCCGTATCTTTTTGAACGTGGTCTCATCGCCCATTACGGTGACCTGTTCGATGAGAGCAATCGCATCTTTGAACTTGCCGAGATTACCTCGGATGACTTGTATACCAAAAGTGTCTCGCGGGAAGCCGCCTCACTAGTCACTTCAGATAATCTCCGTTCATACGCCGGGAGTCAGTATGAGCGGCTGCTGATTCATTACTACCGCGCATTCAATTATGTCTATCTGAACATGCCAGACGACGCGCTCGTTGAATGCCGGAAAGCGAGTGGGCTGCTGCAGTTCTACGCCGATGCCGACGAGAATTACGAATTTGTCGGTGCGGCCTTCATCGCGTATCTATCGGGTATCCTCTACGAATGGGCGGGGGATTGGAACGATGCCTTCATCGCCTATCGGTGGGCGGAAAAGGCGTATAAGCAGTATGAGGAAGCACTAGGAATTCCTTTTCCACAGGATGTGGGGGAGTCTCTGGTGCGTCTCGCGGGAAAGTTAGGCTTCCGAGAGGAATTTGAGGAATACGCGGCAATCTATGGCGAACCACCTGAACACGCTCTCGATTCAGGTGAGCTTATCCTGCTCTACGAAACCGGGTTCGTGCCTCCAAAAATTGAAGAAAACATAGTTTTCCCTATTCTCAAGGTCGATCCCATTGTCCAAGAGGACGCCGATCGAGACGAAAAAAAGGTGCGTGAATATGGGCGCACGTTGATTCGCAGACGAAACCGACGATATAAAGAAGTTGAAATCGAATACCTCTTGCGCGTCGCAATTCCCGCTTATCGCTCAAATCGTCCAAGCATCGTCGGTATTGACGCATCTACAGCGTCCAGGCAGGTCTCCGGAGTCTTGGTTGAGGATATCGAAGCCGCAGCGATGAGAACGTTTGAGTCCGAGCTACCGACTATTATGCTCCGTACCGTTGTGCGCGGCGTGTTAAAATATCTCGGTTTCCGTCGCGCCAATCAAGAAGGAAAAGTAGCCGGACGGCTTGTCAACTTGCTGAATGTTGTCACCGAAAGTGCGGACACCCGTTCATGGCAAACCTTGCCGAATCAGATTTTTCTTGTACGGATGCGCTTGCCAGCGGGTAAGCATAATATCACGCTTTCGTTCTCTGACCGCGCCAACCGGCGAGTTAAAACGGATACGTTGGAGGATGTTGTAATTCGGAAAAATGATAAGACGTTTCTGAATTACCGCACATTTGAGTGAAGGTTCCCCATTTTCTTCCCTGCTCACTTATGGGGATAGGTATGGCTTGAGGAATTGTCCGGTATAGGAATTGGGGTTTTGGGCGACCGCTTCGGGCACTCCCTCCGCGATAATTTCTCCACCGCGATGCCCACCTTCTGGACCGAGATCGATGATATGGTCTGCGGTCTTAATCACATCGAGATGGTGTTCAATCACCAGCACGGTATGCCCCGAATCAACTAGCTGGTTCAGGCTATCTAACAGCTTCTGAATATCAGCGATATGTAATCCGGTGGTGGGTTCATCAAGGATGTAGAAGTTATGCTTGCCTCGTTTAATTTTTCCAAGTTCATTTGCCAGCTTTACCCGTTGTGCCTCCCCGCCTGAGAGAATCGGTGCCGGGTGTCCTATCTGTAAATAGCCCAGTCCTAAATCGTTGAGGACGCTCAGTTTATGATGGATGAGCCGCTGATTCGCAAAGAACTCAACGCCTTCCTCGATCGACATCTTCAACACTTCCGCAATATTTTTCCCGTTATATGTAACCTCAAGGGTTTCGTCATTGTATCGCGCCCCCTTGCAAGCGGGGCAGGGCACTTCCACATCAGGCATAAAGTGCAATTTGGTCGTGATTTGACCCTCACCGCCACACTCCTCGCATCGCCCGCCTTTGACATTAAAGCTGAATCGGGAAGCAGTATAGCCGCGCGCTTCTGATTCCGGAGTGCTTGCAAAGAGCTTTCGGACATTATCGTAGAAACCGATGTAGGTCGCCGGATTGGAGCGCGGAGAACGCCCAATTGGAGACTGATCGATGCTGATTACGTCACTGATATATTCATACCCCTCAATGTTATCATGGTTTCCAGATAGGACGCGACTATCGTGGAAGATGGAATAGAGCTTCTTATAGAGGATTTCATTAATCAGCGTACTCTTGCCGGATCCCGATGCCCCTGTGATACAGATAAAAAGCCCTAAAGGAATCTCCACATCAATGTTTCTCAGATTGTTCTCTCGTGCCCCACGGATGATAATCGAAACCCCATTCGCTTCTCGTCGATCTTCTGGGATTTCAATCTGCTTCTCTCCACTCATGTACTGCCCGGTTAGCGACACCGGATTTTTCAAGGCTTTGTCAGCAGGTCCTTCTACAACTATTTTTCCACCGTGAATCCCAGGACCGGGCCCCAATTCAATAATGTGATCTGCGGCTCGGATTGTCGTTTCATCGTGCTCGACTACAATGACAGTGTTCCCAATATCTCGCAGCTGTCTCAGTGTTTTGAGCATCTTAATGTTATCTTTTGGGTGAAGTCCAATCGTCGGTTCGTCCAGTACATACAGCATTCCCATCAAGCCAGAACCAATCTGCGTTGAGAGGCGAATACGTTGCGATTCCCCACCCGAAAGCGTGGCTGACCGCCGGTTGAGGTTGAGATAGTCTAGACCGATGCCGAGTAAGAGTTCAATCCGGGTCGTGAGCTCTTTAATCACCCGTGTTCCCGCTTCTCTTTTCTGCTCTGGGATCGACGTGATTCCCTCCAGAAAAACCTTTAATTCTTCAAAGTGTATATCACCCAATTCATGGATATGTTTATCATTGATGGTAACAAGGAGCCTTTGTCTCTTTAGCTTGCTGCCATCACAGTCAGGACAGGTGTGTTCGACCATCACCTTCCGTAGATACTCCTCCATCCCCGAATGTGCTTCCCCTCGCTTGCGGTAATGCCGATAGTGCCGATTGATCCGGTTGATAATCCCATCAAACTGCATCTCTCTGCCAATATGATGGTGGGTTACCTGCTTCGCGCCTTCCGGCATGACAATCTTAAACTTTTCTCCTCTCGTTCCGTAGAATACGAGATCGATAACCTCGTCGGGGAGATCTTTGAAGGGTGCGTCAAGGCTGAAATTGTAGTGCTGTGCAAGGTTGTACATCATCCGACCGTCCCAACGGTCGGGGTCGTAATTGAAGGCTTGGCGCACAAATGCACCTTCTATGATGCTTCTGGTTTTATCCGGGACAAGTAGGTCGGGGTGAACTTGGAGGTAAGTGCCCAATCCAGAACAGGTAACACAGGCACCGGTCGGCTCGTTGAAGGTGAAGTGATGAGGTCCCAACTCGCCCATAACCACACGATGTTCAGGGCAGCCAAAATCTTTGTAGAAAGCATTGATGTCTTTATCAGCTATATCGGGACTCAGGATATGGAAACTCATAAATCCTTCACCAACGAGCATAGCGTGGTCGAGAGCAGCAAGGATCTGTTTGTCAATATCTGGCTTGATAACAAATCTGTCGATGATGGTTTGAATGTTGTATTCCACCTGTTCGTCTAGCTCAATCTCTTCGCTGAGGTCATGCAAATCCCCATTAATCCGAACCCTGCGGCACCCCTTCAGACGGACATCATCAAAGAGGTAGGGATAATCTTCGCCGTAGATCTTGAAGACCGGTGCGTAGATCTCGACTTCAGTCCCTTCAGGTAACGAGAGTATATGCTCGATTAACTGATAGGGGGTTCGGGTTGGGATTTCGACGCTGCAATAAGGGCAGTGGGAGACCCCAATCGTAGCAAATAACATCCGCATATAATCGTAGAGATCGGTCATCGTACCCACAGTCGAGCGCGGGTTCATGGTAATTGTTTTCTGTTCGATTGAAACAACAGGGGACAATCCATCAACGAAATCGACGTCCGGTTTCTTTAACTGTGCCACAAAGCGTTTGGCATAGGTAGACATTGACTCCAAGAAACGACGCTGCCCTTCGGCATAAACCGTTTCAAACGCAAGCGACGATTTCCCAGAGCCGCTAATGCCCGTCACGACCACCAGTTTATTTCGGGGGATGTCGATGTTTATGTCTTGTAGATTGTTCTCCCTCGCGCCTCTTATACTGATTGTATCCCTCATCCATGTCTCCTTTGCGTGGAATACGAAAACTGATGATGCTTTCCCTGTTGATTGACTTACCTGTGCTTATGCCATGAATCCCAAAACTGCCGTTTTTTCGGCATACTATACATAACATAAGTATATCATTTCTCTATGAACTATTCAAGAAAATCTTCCGCTAAAAATCAACGTGCATGTTAAGAACTCCCGCAACAGAAACCGTAGGGAACAACGATCGTTGAACTCGATTTCTCCTAACGTTTCGCGCTTTCTTTTGATATGAGCCGATCAAATCGCCCTGAATCTCTCAATCACCTCTGTGTGTGAAGCAGTGCCGGTTGTCCCAATCTTAGTAACGGTAACCGACGCGACGAGGTTTCCGACCTGTGCCGCTTCAAGGTGACTAAAGCTACCGCAAAGTGTCGCGACAATTGCAGCAGAAACGCTGTCCCCCGCTCCCACCGGATCGACCTCCATTTCAAGCGGGATGCCCGGTACATGTTCAACCTGTCCATCGTGAAATACCAAGATGCCCTTCGGACCAACGGTTACAAAAAGTGGCTTCTCTGTCCGCTCCGTCAAGATCTGTCCACATCGCTTTGCCTCCTCTATATCGGCTTCTTCCCCAGTCCAATCCGGATCAACTGCACGTTTCGCCTCAAATCGGTTCGGCTTGATAGTAACGTGACGGTACTTTCCGATCCGTGTCCGAGAATCCACAAAAAAGAGCTTGTCGGGAAACTCCACAGCAAGTTGGCAGATTTCCGTCCGCACCCGATCTGTTACAACTCCCCAATTGTCGTGCGGCATCTGATCGCCCACAATGATCCCCTCCACCTGCAGCACACATTCGCGCAAGGCACGGAGTAACCTATTCTCTACCTCAGATTGCATCATAGATTGGTTTTCGATATCAAATCGAGGACCTTCCGTTTCAATCCCTTCATATCCGCGGTGAATGGGTTTGAGATAGGTCGGAGTAACCCGATCCGGAGCAGTAATCATGAAATCTGTGATGCAGCCATTGGCTTCTAAGCTATCGAGCAAGGTGCTGCCAAACCCATCTTCACCAATCACGCCCAACGTGTAAATTTCTCCGACCTCTAGCGCGGCGAGATTGTTAGTGACGGTTCCCGCGGCACCGGGGCTATACCGTTGCTCTACGACAGGATTCGTATGCCAAGGGGTTTCTAGCGACAGGATTGATTTCGTCTTATCGACTAGCCAATATGCGTCAAGGTAAAAATCCCCGACAACCAAAATTTTTCGCTCCCGAAACCTTTCCAGAATGGTCTTTAGACGCATTTCATCCATAAAATCTCCTTCCGTGACAATCAATGTCCATCCGTATCCTACAGACCGTTTTTGCATTGACGCGGGGTTTTTGCTTGTGCTACGATTGTTATCTGTTTCTGATGGCAGGAAGATGCCGATTACTTTAGCTGTTTTTCACTATTGGTTCAAGAGGAATAACAAATGGTTGCTAATGTTGCCCATCGGGGCGCGTCAGGAAACTACCCCGAAAATACGTTAATCGCCTTTCAGAAGGCGTTAGAAATTGGCGTTGATGAAATTGAACTCGATCTCTACCTGACAAAGGATGATCGCCTTATCATCATGCACGATTCAACTGTAGATCGGACGACAGACGGCACAGGCGCGATTTCAGAACTCACACTGGCTGAAATCAAAGCCCTTGACGCCGGAAGGGTGTTTGGTGAACAGTTCCGGGGCGAGCGTGTGCCGACATGGGAGGAAGCGTTAGAACTTGTGCAAGGCAAGGTTGGGCTCAATGTCCACCTCAAGGAAGGCGGCAATCCAGACGGAGACTACGAACGCAAGGTCGCAAAGGCGTTGAACGACTTTCACATGGTAGAGGATTCTATTCTGACATGCAGCGATGCAAGCGTTGGAATTTTCGCTGATATTGACTCACGAATCGAATGTCGGATCTTTCGCGCAAATCGTACGCCGGAAGAATATATCCGAAAATCGGTAGAGATGGGGCTTCGGACGATGCAGCCGGGGCGGGACATCACGACTCAGGATTTTGTCCAAAAAGCACATGCGGCAGGACGAATTGTGCACGTCTTCTACGCGGATACCCATGAAGATATGCGGGCTTACATCGAAATCGGCGTTGATGGGATTCTGACGAACTATCCGGAACGACTAAAAGCAATTCTCACAGAAGTCGGGTAGAAGAAATTAAAGATAGAGTTCAGAGTTGGCAGCTGTCAACTATCTTCTTTTCGACCGATGCCACCGCTGACTTCACAAGCGCATTGATGTCCAGTGCTGCCTCCGCCTCTTGAACTGCTTCAAGCGATGCGTTGGTTGCCGGATGTTTAGGAACAAAGAGCGAACAGCAGTCATCATGAGGGAGCGTTGAAATTTCAAAGGTCCCGATCCGCTCCGCCAATTCCATAATCTCTGCTTTATCATCGCCGATCAGAGGGCGCAAAATAGGAATCTCAGCGATCTCCTCGATCACGCGAAGGTTGCCCAACGTCTGTGAGGCAACCTGCCCAAGACTCTCCCCAGTAACAAGACACTCCGCTTTTGCAGCCGCTGCAATCTGCTGTGCGATGCGTACCATCATTCGACGATAAAGAATAACCCGAAACGGGGCGGGAGTTTGGGTTACAATTTCCTGCTGAATTTCTGCAAATGAGACAAGGTAAATCTGTGTCCGATAGTTCCAAGTCGCCAAGATCTCAGCAAGTTCTTCTACCTTCTCAAGCGATGCTTTGTCTGTGTAGGGATAGCTGTAAAAGTGAACGAAAAGTGCCTTGGTGCCGCGTTTCATCATCCGCCAAGCGGCAACCGGCGAATCAATCCCACCAGAGAGCATGATGAGGACTTTCCCGCTTGCACCAACGGGCAGACCGCCTACCCCTCGAATTTTATCCACATAGATGTATGCTGCTTCGTCAACAATTTCAATGTTGCAGCGCAAGTCAGGGGTGTGCATATCTGCTGATGCGCCGGTCGCGTTGAGCAGATGCGCTCCCACCGCCGCACTAACCTCAGGCGAAGTGAGTGGAAAACGTTTGTTTGCACGTTTGGTTTCAACCTTGAGCGTTTTAAACTGCTTGCCTTTGAGGAGTTCCAATGCGGCAGCTTGAATAGCATCAATGGTCTGTTCTGCTGCCAGAGCGAGTTCAAAATGGGCTATGCCCATGACTTTGCCCAGCCGCTCTTGAATTGCTGCGACATCCGCTTCGGGTTGCAACATCACCAGAATCCGTCCGTATATTCGCCGCACCTCTGCGCATCCCATGCCCTGCAATGACAGCTTAATATTCTGAACAAGTTTCTTCTCAAAAAATGAGCGGTTCTTACCTTTTAATCCGATCTCGCCGTAGTGCACCAGAAATAGTTTTTCCATAATGCTTATCGTAGTCCTGTCATTCCGTATCACTGAAATTAAATAGTAGCGGTTGTATATCAGACCGGTCTATAATCCGTTGGTTTCTTTTTAGTTTTGATTTCGGCAGCGGTGTTCTTGGCATTGTAGGTCCTAGGTAAGCCAACAGTTGATCTTTGGATACAGGAGGAACCTCCGGCAGGACTGCTACTCGCCATGTGTCCGATAACCAGCTAAAACGTACCCCATTAAATTGTTGACTATCCGGTACATCCTCTGCTAACTCCGCAATCAAAAGTGTGTCATCGAAAATTTCTTGTATAACAGATGCGGAATGTGTACTAACGATTACCTGACATAGTGGATTATCCAATCCAACAGGAATAGTCACGTTGGTAGCGATATTCTGAAGTAACCCTAGGATCAAGGGAATGCGTGATGGATGAATACTTTTTTCCGGTTCTTCTATGCAGATGAGACCAGTCGCTTTTGGGTCTGATTCCAAAACCGATAGTGCCAGAAAGCGTAACGCCCCATCCGAAAGCGAGCGCGCTGGATAAACTGTGCCGCTATGGTCTGTGACTTCCAAAGTGAGCAGTTCACGTTGTTCATCCCGATCAATCCTGACCGCTGCAACATCGTCAATCAGTTCTGATAGTCGAGCAGCGACTTGGGCATATATCTCTTTCCCTTGAGAAGTTGGGTTACTATTTTTTTGAGACCGTGCCAGTTCATATAAAGTTGCCGGTAAGTGGGAGCCATCGCTACCTAAGCCGGGCGGCGTTGTGAACTCATCAGGTTCACGCAGCGAAGAAGATTCCAATTGCAGTAGCCTCCAAGACTGCATCTCACGGCGCGCTAACAGTGCTGTCGGATTCTCTGCGGTGTTGATAGTAGAAAGCACAGTGCGTGGGAGGGTTTTAGATAGAATGACTTGAGGTCTAACCCCCTTGCCTCCATCTTGGTGTACCTTTATTACTCGATTCCCTCCTTGAATCCTAGTAGAGATAAAAGGGACAGATCTCTTGCCTTTTAGTACAGAATCACGCCAGTCTTTTCTTTGGTCGGCGAATTTCAGGTGTTTGCCCCAATCGCCCAATTTCAGTCGATCAAGCCTCTCTTCAATAAGTTCGAGAGTTCCCAGTGAAGATAGATTGTCATCCACACGATATGCGAGCACGACACGGTAACGGAGAAGCGTTACTGTAGCTTTTGCTTGCTGCCCCAAATCATCCGTCCCCTCTTCCGGGATTATCATCTCGGCTTCAAGGGACATCTCCATCGTATCTGTACCGCTAATACGATGAAACAGATTGAGCACATCGCTTGTCCTCCCTTCCTCACTGCGTACTGACTGGGCTGCATCAACCAATGTATGGCTTGCTAAAGCACTGAGTAACTGAATCGCATCAAAAAGGTTCGATTTGCCCGTGCCGTTCGCACCGGCAACACAGGTGAAGGGTCCCAAGGGAATATCAACATCAACAAGGTTTTTGAAGCCAGAAACTTTTAAGCGAGTCAACATAACGTTCTCCACCGTTCTATTGCGCTTTCAACTTACTGTTCATTTCCTAAAATGTCCGTTGTTGTCCGAAAGTGCAGTTTAGCGACATGGCGCAAAGATTCAGCACCGTGCTGTTTAACAAACTGTTTGCCTGCGTCAATGACCTGCGACGCGCCTTTGGGTAGTTGGATTTGATGTTTATTAGAGAGTTGTTCTAGTTGTTGAAGAAAAATGTCACGGGCAATAATTGATGCAGCAGCGACAGCAATATCACTTTCCGCCTTCGGGATTTGCACCAACGTGATGTTGGGATTCAGAGCAACCTGCAACTGTGTTTCCAATACTTCTTCCTTGGCGAAACGGTCTACAAGGATGTAACGGCAATCCACACGCTTGAGGAGATCCTGAATCACTTCGGTGTGAAGCGATGCAAGGAGATGGTTCAGATTTCGTCCACTTTCCCTGAATCCAGCATACCGCCTATTATATAGGGTTGGTTCAAGGCTTAACCATGAGATATTATCACCGCAGCGCATCCGCATTTCTTGGGCAAGTTTTCTGACCCGTGAATCAGAAAGTTGTTTCCCGTCACGTACCCCCAATGTGTGCAGCATTTCACGGATTTCAGGATTGACATATACACCGGCTACTGCCAACGACCCAAAATAATCCCCTTTGCCCGCTTCATCTGTGCCGACCCAAGCGGGCCAGTTATGGTGACCTACTGCGCTTTGAGTGGATTTCACCATATCATGCCTAGTACCCTTCCCGTTGTGTGCCGGCGTCAGGCACAGGGGCAGCGCGCGGATCCAAAACTTCATCTACACCGTAGAATTGCCCACTCTCGCGTCCCGTACCACGGTCAACGACCTCGGGCCCTATTTCCTTATTCCCACGGATATAATTTTCGCGTAAGCGACCACCATCATATATCGCCCATCCCCCATTCAAAATGATGTTGTTGGAGACTATCTCCGGCGAAGCGGAGGCGTAACACACAACAGCGTGCTGGTAGTTGCTGGCGATTTCGTTGTAATGAATCATTGGTCGGGAATCATCATCACAGACAACCCCGAACTCATTCGCTTGGATTGAGTTTCGGGTGATTTCTGGGGACGCACTTTTAAGGCATTTGATTGCTGTGCCATTTTTGTTAATCTCGTTGTCGCTTATCATTGGAGAACCATCGTCACAAAGAATTGCCAGTTTGTTATTGTTTAACAGACAGCTTTCAATCTGTAATCCATCGGATTGGGAGGAGAGCGCCGTGTCAGCATGTTGAATACGGCAGTAACTCAGACGAGAGTTGAGACTTGTCTCTTCAAATCGGATACCGACCCAATCGCCGGTTTTGGGCATCTCCGTCTCGGTTCCGAGCGAACCAAATATAATCTGACGGTCTGGTTCACCTTCCGCATACAGCGATCCACGGACAATCAATTGATGGATACCGGTTATCGGGTCAAAACCGACAACGGAATCGGATCGGATAGTCAGCGTTTTCCCTTCGGGCACAATAACATCACCGGCAATTAGGATCTTTCCCGCCCAGACCTCGTTCTCCATCAACTCGCCCGATTTTTCGAGTGGATTCTCACTAGTGCCGAAATCGCCTATGTTGAATGCACCACCTTGACAGCCGGTCCAAAGAGCTACAGATAATATCAAGATGGTAAAGTGCAGCTTGTTACCTACAACTTTCATCAAAATTCCTTCCACCTACTGACGTTGTAAATAGAAAAGTCTGGAGTTGATTATAAAAGAATCCACAATGTTCTGTCAAGACCGTTTTTGGAATGAACTAAACGAGTGCTTGACTTTACACTATGTTGTCTGATACAATACTACCAAATATATATTTCGTGCGCGCATAAAATTGTGTCGTGCTTGATTGGGGCACACAGATGTTTTTCAAACGTCAGAGGACTGTTCCCACCGGCTACGCTGCCTCCAATTTCTTGCTTACCTACTTCATCGTCGGGCTGCTGATCCTTTCGCTCGCCTTCGTGTATTACACCCGACTGCTTCTCCAACACAATGAAGTTTTCGAGAAGCAGGTAGAGCCGTTGGCGAACCTTGAGGCTCTGCTTGGAAGTATCAACGATAGACAACTCCAAAGTCAGTTGAGCCAAATTATTAAGGCGGGGTTGCTGACTGAAAGCCGGCTCTCATTTGTTATCACAGATGTTGATGGTCAAGTCGGACTTGCTAGAAACCTCAGCGATAAGACCATTGAGAATAAGATTGAGGCTGCCAGCCCGCTCTCTGACGCTGAAAAAGAAAAACTTGATGATATTCTCAAGCGGATGAAGCGGTACAAAGATCCAAAACCGCTCTATAATTTCATGATTGATGGGTATTTGCATCATGGCGAAGCGGATGCAAGTGCGATCGATCAGCTGCCCTTTGTCATCACGGATTTAAAGCACAATCCGCGACAGTGGAAAATCTGGGATAAATGGCTCACGGTAGATACTGCCACGCCGGGACAATACGAGCGGGCAAAGAGGTTCGTTTACAATTCCAAAGCCGTGGGGCGGTATATTCCACTGCCAACCAACTCCGGGCCCCTTCAGGGATACCTGTACTACGAGGTAACTCCTGACTATATCATCTTTGTTATGCCCATCGTGTTGGTCGTGGTCTTCTCGACCATCTTGATTGTCAGCTTTTTGAGCTATCGACGGATTAAAACCGTTGAGCAAGCGTCGATTTGGGGAGGACTTGCAAAGGAAACCGCACATCAACTCGGCACACCAATCTCTTCCCTGATGGGGTGGGTTGAGCTATCAATGGAGTTGGACAAGCAGCGAGGAGACAGTACGAGTGCTGAAATTTATGCAAATATGCAAAATGATCTCACTCGGCTCCAGCGTATTACGGAACGTTTCGGCAAGATTGGGTCGTATCCCCAACAAACCCGCATCAACATTAACTCAGTTATCAGTGATGCCGTTGCCTATTTTCAAAAGCGTTTGCCGAATTTAAGCAAACAGGTTGAATTGCGTGTCGTTGACCGCGAGCTTCCCGAAATTGTGGCGAATGCAGATCTGTTACAATGGGTTTTTGAAAACCTGATTCGGAATTCACTTGATGCAATAGATAAAGAAAATGGCGTCATCGAAATCGATCCGCGGCTCCACCCAAAGGAACATCAGATTGTCATCCTGTACAAAGATAATGGACAAGGAATCCCCCGGCAAAACCGGAATAAAATCTTTCGTCCGGGGATGACAACGAAGAAACATGGATGGGGACTTGGTTTGACGCTTGTTAAACGAATCGTTGAAGCATATCATCATGGACAGATTCGACTCATTGAGACTAGCTCGCAAGGAACAACCTTTGAGATTGTATTGCCTGTAGAAATCGTTAAAGGTAAGAAAACCGTCAAACTTCTGACGAAAATTTCATTATTCTGGATGAAGTTTAAGGAGAGAAAGAAAGGGAAACTAAGTGTTAGCGCAAAACATAACGCGTAAAATCCTATGGGTTGATGATGAGATTGATGCACTGAAACCCCACATTCTTCTTCTCCGCGAGAAATCTTACGATGTCACACCAGTTTCCAATGGAACTGATGCGATTTCACTACTCAAGGAATCCTACTACGATGCTGTTTTGCTTGATCAGGTTATGCCAGGGCAGGATGGTATGGCAACACTCGACCGAATCCGTGAAATTAACCCCATCTTACCGGTGATTATGGTCACACAAGGCAGCGAAGATCAGTTAATTGATGATGCACTGGGAAAACGGGTTAGCGACTTTTTGGTGAAACCCATCGGTGTTGCTCAGATCGCTTCCACCTTAAAGCGTGTACTGGATCAGACTAATATCATTGAAGCACAGGTGCCACGCAACTATACCCACGATTTTAATCAAATCCGCGCCAGTAAGGACGCAAATCCAGATTGGCGGAAATGGATAGAAATCTATCTGAAATTGCTCGAATGGGATCGTGAACTTAATCGCTTGGCACAAACAGGGCTTGAAGAAACACATTTAGAGCAAAAAAAAGAATGTAACGCTTTATTTTCTGATTATGTACAGGAAAACTACCTCCGTTGGTTACAAGGCGAGGATTCTCCAATTCTGTCTGTTGATGTTGTTGATAAATTTGTTATCCCTCATCTGCGTGAGGAACGCCAGGTGTATTTGATTGTCGTTGATTGCCTACGACTCGATCATTGGATAGCAATTGAACCCGTACTCCAATCCTATTTCTATATTGATAGGGATTACCATTTTTCAATTTTACCTAGCGCAACGCTTTACTCGCGTAATGCGATTTTTAGTGGTCTGTTTCCGCAAGAGGTAGCGGAAAGATTCCCACAGTATTGGCAGGAGGACGCTACGGACGAAACCAGCACGAACCGTTATGAAAGGCAACTCCTACAACTACAACTCCAACGTGCAGGAATCAAACTTAAACCGGGATTAAAGTACTTTAAGATCTTCGATACCAAAGGCGGCAATGAGTTTATACGCCAAGTTTCTTCATTTGATCGAATCAGCCTATCTGCTTTGGTCGTGAATTTCATTGATATGTTGACACATCAGCGTTCACAGTCAGACATTCTTCAACAGATTGCGCCGGATGAATCCGCCTTTCAATCTTTAACAAAGTCGTGGTTCGCTCACTCAGCGCTGTTCGAGATCTTAAAAATCATCTCGAAGCAGGACGCTGTTATCGTTCTAACATCAGATCACGGTTCGGTTCTCTGTAATCGACCATCAAGAGCGTATGGAAATCGCGAAACCTCTACAAGTCTGCGCTTCAAAGTTGGTACAAATTTAGGATGCGATACGAATCAAGCCATTTATATTGATGATCCGAGACGGTATAGATTACCTGCCGAAAACCCAAGCAGAAACTACATTATTGCAAAAGAAGATTATTATTTTGTTTACCCCAATCAATTCAATGAATATACCCGACAGTTTCGAGGTGGCTTCCAACATGGAGGCATCTCGACGGGAGAATTGATTATACCAGTGGTCACAATGACTCCGCGCGAACAAAGTTAAGGTTATAAGCAAATTAGGTTGAAAGAGTGTACTCACAGATAACCTGTGAAGAATTTCGTAGAACAGCATTTCCCGTCTAGTGCGGGCGTATACAAAGTCGGAAAGTAAACGGGTAGAGGAACTCTTCCTCACACCCCACTTACTTTCTCCTCGCTCCTAACGGCTTGGCATTTTTGGTGTTTATCCTGTTCTCATGCGGTTTTCTCACGTATTTAAGTGATAGTACACATGCTCATTTAATCTTTTAATTTTCAAGTTCTTACAATATTCTCAATAATTTAAGAATTTGGATACAATACATGAAACGTGATGAGAGAAGTGCTTCGCGTTTCAGCTCTGGATGCGGTCATGATGAAGATTGTCATGAATATAGTGATGGTACAGTAACAACGAAACAGAAAAAAGTGAAGCTGTATCTATCGTAGGTCTTACGCCGGGGCGATATTGTACGATATGCCCGGACAATGTAAAAGCATACGGACTACCATTATTGATTAAAAGATTACTTTTTCCTAAGCCTGATTGTTTTGTTCGTTGCCTCCATAAGTAAATCTGTTGTGAGTTGTGTGACCTAGTTCTTGAACTTAAGGACGGAGGCGACAATGCAAAAAGAGATTATCATTTCTGATGATGAATATGAAACGCGATGTGCCGTACTTGAAGATGGCGTTCTGACCGAGATTGATATTGAACGCAAAAATGACAAGCATACGCTTAACAACACCTATAAGGGTCGTGTAGAGAACGTCCTTCCCGGCATGCAAATTGCCTTTGTCAACATTGGGCTGGAACGACACGCTTTTCTGCATATTTCGGATATTATTCGCGATTTGGAAGAAGATAGTTCCAATGACGATTCCGCAAAACTCGATCTAAATAAAAAGTCGACCAATTCACCAAAACCCGGGAGGGGATATCCCTATTCTATCAGCGACCTGATTCACCCAAACCAAGAGATCCTAGTACAGGTTGGAAAAGAGCCGATTGGCACAAAGGGACCCCGTGTAACAACCTGTGTTACGCTTCCTGGGCGTTATGTCGTCTATCTGCCGACTGCGACGAACATCGGCGTTTCTCGACGGATTGAGTCAGCAGAAGAAAGGCAGCGTCTCAGGGACATTGCCGAAGCAATACGTGCTGATGTCGAGGGTGGGTTTATTATTCGGACCTCTGCTGAAGGAAAAAGTGAGGAGGACTTTACCGCAGAGATTCAGTACCTTGTTGGACAGTGGAAACGGATTGTTCAACAATCTGAGAAGATGGCTGCTCCTAGTCTTGTCCATAAGGAACACAGTTTCGTTGTTCGAGTCATTCGAGATTCGTTCACAAGTGAAGTCACACGGCTTGTCATTGATTCCAAGGAACAATATCAGGATGCGATGGACTATCTTTCATCTTCTGGCTCTGAACTACGTTCACAGGTCAAGTTCTATGACAAATCAACTCCCATTTTTGAAGACTACGGGATTGATAAAGAACTCAAAAAGGCACTGAGTGAAAAAATCTGGCTCAAATGTGGTGGACACCTCGTTATTCAACAGACGGAAGCGATGGTCTCTATTGATGTCAATACGGGGAAATTTGTCGGGAAAAAAGACCCCGACAGTACCATCTTGAGTGCAAACCTAGAAGCTGTTGAAGAAGTGGTGCGGCAGGTTCGCCTGAGAGACCTTGGGGGAATTATCGTCATTGATTTTATTGATATGGATGATCCCGAACATCGACGAAGGGTCTATAAGTTGCTGCAGCAGGCGTTAGACAAAGATCGGGCTCGAACCAACCTATTACACATATCCGATCTTGGACTTGTGGAAATGACACGGCAGCGGACCCGTCCCAGCTTGGCAACTGTTCTCACTGAATCTTGTCCCTATTGCGATGGGCACGGCTCAGTCCTTTCAGCTGATACAATTACGATTGATCTGCTCCGATCTATCAAGAAAGCCCATCGGAAATCCCGGAAACGTCGGTTGAGGGTGGTTGCAAATGAACACATTGTATCCCATTTGCTTGACGAGAAAGCCGGTAGATTGGGACAACTTGAAAAGTCGATGAATCTACAGATTCGGCTGCAAGGGGATGCGGATGTACATCTTGAGGATTATCAAATCTTTGCAGAAGGTTCTAATCGCGAGATTTACTTGAATTAATATTGACTGTTGAGAGAATTTTTGTTATAATTTTTGCTTGCGTCTCCGCCTGCTTTGAAGGGGAGGCAAACACTACACAGATTTTTTAAGGAGAAAGAAAAATGTATGCTGTATTTGCCTCGGGTGGGAAACAGCATCGTGTTCAGGTGGATACGCTAATTGATATTGAAAAGTTAGACGCGCCTGTCGGTGAAAAAGTAACCCTATCAGAAATATTGGTTATAGGCGACGGTAACGGCAACGTGCAAGTCGGTACGCCATACCTCGAAAATACCGCTGTCGTCGGTGAAGTTGTACAACAAGCTAAGAACAAAAAAATTGTCGTTTTCAAGTCGAAAAGGCGCAAGGGGTATAAGCGGAAACTTGGACACCGGCAGCGATTTACCCGATTACGCATTACTGAAATACAAGACGGAAGTAACGCAGCTGAGGAGGGAAACGAAAATGGCTCATAAAAAAGGTGGCGGAAGTACGAGCAATGGACGAGATAGTATCGGTAAACGGCTTGGTGTCAAGCGGTTTTCTGGCAGTACTGTGACCGCTGGGAGCATTCTGGTTCGACAACGCGGTACGCACATCCACCCCGGAAGGAACGTTGGGGTTGGAAACGATTACACGCTTTTCTCGAAAATTGATGGCTATGTCTGGTTTGAGCGGAAGGATAAGTTCCGCAGAAAAGTTAGTGTTTATTCGGAACGCCCCGATTTTTAGCCGCTTATTCCATCAAATCTCTTACATGCAAAGCCTCGTCATTAGGCGAGGCTTTTTTTATATTTTTACATATTATGATTATGCTGTAAAATGTGCTTCTGCCTGTGGAGCAGGGCTGATGTTATCGAACAGGTCCTATTTGACTCATCCGAATCTTTACTGACAGTTCTATTTTCTATCTTTACTAAGTTTTCAGAAAAGAAGTTTGAACTATGTCGAATTGGTACTCCCAAAAAATTCCACATCTTCTACATGAATTCAAAACAGACCTCGATCGTGGGTTGAGTAGTCAGGAAGCCACTTCCCAACGTAGCAAATATGGGAACAACGAAATTCTGCAATCCCATGAACGTTCGCTTTTTGCCCTCTTACTGAAACAATTTGCCAATTTAACAGTCATTCTCCTATTCGTTGTTATCTGCCTCCTTTTCTACCTCCAACGTGCGATTCATGAAATCTTAGTGTTTTCAGCCATCCTTTGTTTTCATGTCCTCTGGAGATTCATCCAGGCCAGGCGGGCGCACTCTCAGCTTCAGTCTATTAAAACCCATTTAGAGGTCAGCGTATCCGTTATTCGAGATGAACGTATTATCAAACTACCCCCTACAGCGATTGTCCCCGGGGATCTATTGCTCCTGAAGGAAGGAGACTATGTTCCTGCTGATGCTCGCATTGTTGAGGCTGATGCCTTGGTTGTTGATGAGGCACCGGTTTTTGGAACGACAACGTACACGCAAAAAACTGATGAAGAGACCTCTACGCCGAACTTGCCACCCGACAAGCAAGGTAATATGATCTTTGCTGGAACCTATGTCCTTGAAGGAGAAGCGCGGGCAATTGTTGTTAGAACCGGCGATCAGTTGGAGATAAGCAAATCCGCCCGGCGTACGCCCGCGATGGTAGACCTAGATGCCGAAGCGGAAGTACAGATGGGCTTTTTTTATGACTATTTCCGAATTGTCGGGGGCATATTGGGAGTGGTAGCGGTTGCCCTAGCATTTCTGTTTCAAGACAAAAGTGCCCATTGGAGTGAACTCCTGTTTCTTGGATTCGGTTTTGCCGTCGCTGCAATTCCAGAAGGGATTGCCTCAACGAGTCGAGCCATCCTTACTCAACACGCTTATACACTCTTACAGAAGGGGATTGCAATTCGTAATCTTGTCAATCTGGAAAGATTGGGTAAACTTACGGCAGTCTGTGTTGATGAAGTAGGCAATTTTATGACGGAGGAGATGGCTGTTTCGCACGTTTTTGTCGATGACAGTCTCGTCAATCAGGAGACGTGGGAAGCTTGGTTGAAATCCCGTGATGAACATATATCGGATGAGATTGGCGAAGATACAATTTCAACGGCGTTACCAGATTCAGAAGTGCCACCGGAATTTCCACTGTTGATTCTGCTTGCGAGTCGCTGCATCGCTGATAGAGGTAGGAGTGGTATGGAGGGAACTTCGGTTGTAGCGGAAGAAAGCATCAGCACTACACTAAACCAAATTGCCGAAAGAATTGGATTTGACTTGGAGCGTTACAATGAGGCTTTCACTAAGATTGATGAACAGATTCAGACATCAGAACGCCCATATAAAACGCTTGTTTTTACACTCCAAGATGGAAAGTTCTTAAAGCTAATGTTTGGGGATGCAGAGGCAATCCTGCAAACTTGCCATCGGATTCAACTTGATGGAAATGCTAATTACATGAGCTTCGATCAGAAGCAGTTGATACATCAGGCAATTGAATACCTATCAAACAGCAAAACCCAAGCTTTCGCCGTTGCTTATCGAAACCTAAACACTCCATCCTCGTCGGAGGAGACGCAACACAACATGACCTTTTTAGGCTTCATCACTTTTATGGAGTTGGAGTACCCTGATTCAAAGGAGATTATCCAATCTAGTCTTGACGCAGGACTTAAAATTGTCACAATAACAGATAGAGACAGAAACGCCGCTCTGGATATTGGCAAAGAACTGGCTATTGTTCAGGATAAACACGGGGTTGTTACGCAAGAAGATTTGGCTGAGTTTAGTGATGAGCACTATGAATCGATTGTGAATCGCTTGCTTGTGTATTGCCGTCCTTCCGCTGCACAAAAACAAAATTTGGTACAACATCTAAAACGTCTCGGTTATTCCGTTGGATTTTGGGGAAAATCACCACTCGATTTACGGGCAATGCGAATGGCAGATGTCAGTTTTTCCTCCACTGCTCGCTCATCTCATATTGTTCAACACCGTGCAGGCTGTGTAGTACTTAAGGACGGTTTTGGTATCATTGCAGGTCTCATACGTCAAGTCCGTGAATCTTATATCAACTTGAGAAGCTCGATGCGCTGGCTGCTCTCTTGCAGCCTTGCGCAGGTTATCACGCTCATCATCGGATACGCGCTGCCGTATATCGGTTTCTTTTTTCCTCCGCTACGCGACTTACCCATGCCGTTGAACCTGCTTCAGTTGTTCTGGGTTCATCTACTCGTAAGTCTGATACCGCTGATGAGTCTAGGATATGATGATATCCGTGGTGATTTCAGATATAGCAAACCTCAAAAGATTCCCCCTTTCCTATCACGAGCCGATTTCTACGATGTGCTGCTGCGCAGCCTTGTCATTGCATCAATGACTATTTTTAGCTTTATTCTTACATCTGTGAATTCAGATGCGACGCAGCAGAACCCTCATGCCGCGGCACAAACGGCAGCATGTACGACATTGATTTTGGGGTTGTTGATTTCAAATTTCCAGTGCCATCGCCTTTTCTGGGAATCTGTTTTCCAAAGAATAAAGGCAAATCTTCCCTTATGTTTTACCATCTTGGCTTGTATTGCGCTGCATCTATTTATAGTTTATCTGCCAACAACGCAACAAATATTCGGTTTTGCGCCGCTCTTCCAAGAGTGGCAATGGATGCTCGCATTCTGTGCCGTTCTGCTATTTTTGCCCTTGAATCTCACGATTCGGCGGCGTTAGGATTAATCTCCAAACAACTCTCTCATCCCATTCGATATGAATTTCCAAACCCACGTTTGTTCTGTTGAAGCAATAGTGCCTTCATTCGTTCATTTTAATGTGATGAAGTCCTACTAAGTGCCGCCATCAATACATCGCGAAGTCGGGTTCCAACAATCTGTTCTTCGCCGGGCTGAAGGCTGAGAGAGAACACTGTCAGCGGGCTGCTCTGACGCTTGACCGATTTGCCATCAGGGGGAGCAGGAGGAAAGAATTCGCGAACCCGCGTCACATAAGGGTTGTAGCTACATAGCACTGATATAGACGGATCAGCCTCTCGCAACTCGCGTCCACACTCATCTACAGTGAGCCCAAAAGCCTCTTCATCCCAATTCACAATCAGTTGCATGAAACGGTTACTACCGTTACGGAGTTCAATCTTAGTTTCAACACCGGGTACAGATTCCACGACCCCTGCGATTCTCTTCAGCGTTTCCATTTGTTCACGGTACAACGCATCAAGGTCGATAGTCAGCCACTTTTCAAGAGCCGCCATACAACCGATAATCTCCTCCTTTCCGACCTTCATTGCGCGACACACCGCCCCCTCAACTGGCGTGGCATTCGCAAGTGCCGCCTCAATCAGGTCCTGTCGTCCGAGCAATAGCCCGCTAGCTTGCGGTCCCCGTAACCCCTTGCCTCCACTAAACCCATACAGATCTACGCCCATAAGTGCGTACCGCCGGATATTGTCAACGGGTGGGATGCCGCCGGCTGCGTCAACAAATACAGGAATACCCGCAGACTTACAAATCGACACTATCTCTGCTAGGGGTGGTGGATCGACCGGATCTGGATCGGCAGAGTATCCTGTACAAAGCATGGCAGTCTTATCGCTAATGGAGCAACGCAACGCATCTAGCGACCTAACCACCACCGGTTTTCCTCCTACCAGTCGTAACGCGCTGTCGAAGATACTACGCCCGCCCCACATGATGACCTGATCTTTGAGACCGGTGGTGTCGGGCAATTGCCAAATTTTCTCTGGATCGGTGCCCGCGATGCACGCTGCTGTTGCCAGTGCCGTAGATCCTGCAGCACCGGAGGAGATCATACCAGACTCTGCCCCCGAAATTTCCGAAAGACGCCTACCCACCCCCCGTTGTAGTTCGACTATATCAACCATATAATGCGCTGCTTCATCAATTGCACGGCGCACCTCTGGCCACACCACCGTCGCGCTCAAAAACGTAAAAGGAAGGTTGGCATTGATGAATGGTTTGACACCTAGACGGGTATAAACGTTGGCATCAAAACTGTGATCTGTTTCTTGTACTACCTGTTGTTCGGTTGAATAACGCATCCATTTCTCTCCTTGAGTTCAAGTGTGTTCCCTGATGAATCTCTCCGAAGCTAACTTGTATCCTTATTGTTTCTCCTCCCAAAATCAATTTAACAATGTGGTCTTGATTATACGAATTCTCAGATCGGTGTCAACGGGAAAGTATGGTTCGCGTCGTCTTAGGGTGTGGGACTTCCAGTGTAGGTTAGCGATGTGGCTCAGAAAAAGGGTTGACTTGGCTGCCGGATTGCTTTATGCTGTTGCCAACACTACGAGCCGGAAAGGGGAGGTTAAGATGGCTGAGAAAAAGTTAGGGGTGCTAGTACACGGAGCAGGCTGGGTCTCGACGCAACATATTAAAGCGTTTGAAACGAATCCACACGCAAAAGTGGTCGCAATCTCCAGCCGAAAATTGACAAGTTGCCAAGCCCGTGCGGCGGAAGCGGGATTGGAGAATATCGGGCTTTATGATAACTATGAACAAGCCCTCAAGCATGATGGTGTGGACATCGTTTCTGTCTGCACACCTCAATACTTACATGCAGAAAACACTATTGCTGCAGCGGAGAGCGGGAGGCATGTCGTTATCGAAAAGCCTATTGCCAATAGCCTTGAGGAAATTAAAGCGATGCGCGATGCAGTCCGAGCCGCAGGGGTGAAGACAATAGTCAGCTTTGTATTACGTTGGAATCCCCTTTTTGAGACCTTCAAGGCGATGATTGCTGATAACGCGATTGGTGACCCCTACTTTGTCGAAACGGACTACCAACATGACATTGCTAGTTGGTGGACAGGTTACGAAGACGCCCGAAAGAAATCAACAGGTGTGAGCGCGATGATCACAGGAGGCTGCCACGCCGCTGATTCGCTTCGTTGGTTTGCTGCCAAAGGTGAGTATGAAGCTGCCGATCCCATCGAAGTGTTCGCTTATTCCGGTGGCTACCGCAAAGGGGTTTCAGAGGAGTATGACTACTTCACCTCCCGATGGCAGGAGGCACCGCCGCTGGAATATGACGATTTTGAAATCTGTCTTGTCAAGTTTGCCAACGGTGTGTTGGGTAAGGTATCCGTCAATTACGGCTGCATCATGCCCTATACCTTTCCATTTGAGATTTTTGGCAACCGTGGATCGATCAAAGACAATCGAATTTGGTCACATAAATATCCGGGACAGAATGGGTGGGTTGAGATTCCAGCCATCCTGCCAGACAGTGCCGATGTCACGCATCATCCATTCCAAGGACAGATGGACCACTTTGTTGATTGCATCTTGAAAGATCAAGAATCGCACTGCAATCTGGAGGATGCCATTAAAACGCACGAGATTGCTTTCGCCGCTTTGCAGTGCTATGAGACAGGACAGCCGGTGCAGCTGCCGTTGTTATCAGGCTAAACTTCTGTTGTTATATGTGACCTGTTGTAGCCCAAGATCCTCGGTTGATTCATTGACTCAGGAATCTTGGGCTACGGGGAAGTGCTACAGCCTCAAATTGGCACCATTTATTGAACAGGTTCCATTTCGCTCGATTGGTAACGGTTCCAATAGTCCCTGAGTTTTCCTAGTACCCTCGGTGCAAGGATGATGCTTCCAATGATGTTCGGGAAAGCCATACCGAGAACCATAGCATCCGAAAAGTCTAAAACAGCATCCAATTTATTGACTGCACCAACGATAACAAAAAGGATAAAAATAATTCTGAAAACAATAACAGTTTTTAGACCGGCACCACCGAAGTGGTCGAGCAGGTAGATCCAACCCCGTTCGCCGTAGTAAGCCCAAGAAATCATTGTGGAATAGGCAAACAGCCCGATACTGACGGTAAGGATCAACGGGAACCAACCTATGGCACTTTCAAACGCTTTTGTCGTTAACGTAACGCCATCGGATTGCGATAGACTGGGATCATTCCATGCGCCCGTAATGATGACTACCATTGCCGTCATCAAACATACGATGATAGTATCAATGAAGGGACCAACCATCGCTACGAGACCTTCTCGAACAGGTTCTTCTGTCTTTGCTGCTGCGTGAGCAATAGCAGCACTGCCGAGCCCCGCCTCATTGGAAAAAGATGCGCGTTTGATACCCCACACCAGCACGCCAAAAAATCCACCGTAGAAAGCATTACCTGTGAAAGCCATGCTAAAGATAAGACCAATGGCTTCAGGGATTTTGGTAATGTTCATCAAAATTATTAGAATCGAAACACATACATACAAACCACACATGGCAGGTACAATTTTAGAGGTTGCTGCGCCAATTCGTTTAATCCCACCGATAATCACTGCCCCCACCAAAATTGCTATTACGATACCGATGATCCAGTTGGCACCTGCTGAAAGTCCGAAGGTACTCCGAAACGCCTCGGCTGTCTGGTTCGCCTGAAACATGTTTCCGGCACCGATGGCACCTCCCATGATCATCAGTGCATACATGATTGCTAACACCTTGCCCAGAGGTGCCCAACCTCCCCCCAGCTGCTTCAAACCGATATCGACGTAGTACATGGGACCGCCGGAGATGCTACCATCTCGGTTCGTCTGCCGATACATTTGGGATAAGGTACAACTGCTGAATTTTGCAGTCATCCCAAACACCGCCGCGACGAGCATCCAAAACACAGCTCCCGGACCACCTAACTGAATGGCAATCGCGACCCCCGCAATGTTTCCGAGACCAACCGTTGCAGACAGCGCGCTTGTCAGGGCACGGAAATGGGAGATTTCCCCGGTGTCCTCTGGGTTGTCATACTTCCCTTGAATAACGTTGATGGAGTGCTTCAATCCCCGCACGTTGATCCAGCGATACCAGAAGGTAAAAAAGATTGCGCCGAGAACCAGGACAACAACTAGAAAGGGAACACTAACAACCTTTGTCTTAGGATTGCCGGAGGCGTCCAGCACCGGATTTCCATCTCGATCGACCTCATCAATCTGAATAGAACCAAAGGCGATGTCGAAAAAGAGAACCGCGCCAATTGCCGCGTTAGCTTTGTCGAAGGCGGAAGGTTCTCCGCTTTCCTGTGCCCAAGCAGATGCCACATATAGAATCGTCAATAACGCTAGGAGTAGGGTAGCCATTCCTGCCTTACTATAAAACCACGATGCTTTTTTCTGCATATTTGCTCCTTTTTTCATCTCAGATGTATGTCCTGCCACAAAATAGAAAAATGCCAGCAACGAAATTTCATTGCTGGCAATCTAAGCGATTCTGTCTAACCTTGTCAAAGGTTTCATTCTTTTACATTCACAACTTGTCGGAAATCAAACACAAAATCGGATTTCGACCGCTGTTTTTTCTTATTGATAATCAGGACTTCCGGCAAGATAACTTTTACATCCGTTACGCCGATGTCAAGTCTATCGAACACTAAGAGTCCTTCACGTTGTGCGCCTGAGAAAAGTCGACCGCCATCAAATACCGTCTCACGCGCAACTAGTCGTTCGTGATTGGCAGCAGCTGGATCCGGATAGTAATCGTACATCCTATACGGTGTGTAAGGATAGCGGTGATGATACCGGTATCCTAAGCGATAGTTATATGGGTGCTGGTAATAATAACGGTAGGGACTCCGATAGTAAGAACGTGGGTAAGGATAACGGTATCGATATCCCGGGTCGTAGAATGCCACTGTTCTTGGTCTCACGTTTTCATAGAGTTCTTTGAAGTAGTCATAAGGAAGGGCAGCATACTGCTCACCGTTGAGATCGACTAAAATTGCTGTTGAATCAACAATAACCCGCGAATTAGATCTGTTTTCTATGTGAATACCGAAGACGGTATACAGCGGCTCAACGTTGCCCCAACGGTCAATCCCGATATACGGATTAATCCGTGCATCTTCTGTGAGTTCAAACAGTTCCACTTCATTGAGTGGTTCAAGCGTAATCTGAACGCCATGCTGCTCCACAGAGATAGAACCTGTTTGTACATCAATTTGGGCGTGTTCTCTGCCTGCAACAGGCTCCATATAGATTTCAATCTGCGGCTTTGGTGCACACCCTGCCAAAATGCTGATGGTTATGATAAGGGCAAAGATGCCCAAAAACTTTCGGTACATCATTTTTTCACTCCTTAAAGCTGGATATGTGGGTTACTAGGTGCTTATCAAGACCTAAACCATTATCAACTAATCAGCATTGGTGGATAACGTAATATTGGTGGTTTCTCAAGAATTTTCCAAACTTCCCTCGAAACATTCATAGTTTAACACAGAACGTAGGGAATTGCAATTGCATTCCATCCGCTTTTTCCGATTGCTTTAGATAGGCAGGTCTTGTATAATTTGCCAAACAAACTCTGAATAATCGCCCGCTTCCAGCTAGAGGATATTTTATGAATCCAAGCAAAAAACGCATTCTCCTGCTCTTACCTACAAAAACATATCGTGCGGAGGCATTTCTCTCTGCCGCATCGCAGTTGGGCATAGCGGTTGCGATTGGATCAGATCAGCCGCAAACATTGTCTGAGTTGTCGCCTCGAAAGTCCTTCGTCATAAACTTCAGCAAACCTGAGAAGGCAACGGAGGAGATTGTTGCGTTTTCCCAAACCCATCCGATCGATGCAGTTGTGGGTGTTGATGACAATACAACAATTTTGGTGTCAATGGTGTCTAAGGCGTTGTCCCTACCGCATAATTCCGTGGAATCCGCTCGCACCACCCGCAGCAAATATCAGATGCGAAAAGTGCTTGCAATGGGAGGTATTCCTTCACCGCACTTTGAACTTGTTTCAATCAGTGCGGATCCAGTAGAAATTGCGAGTGGTGTAAACTTTCCGTGTGTCCTCAAGCCGCTTGCTCTTTCGGCGAGTCGAGGTGTCATCCGCGCGAACAATCCAAGGGAATTTGTGAAGGCATTTCAAAGGATTGTTAGTATTTTAGATTCGTCTGACGTTAAATCACGGAAAGATGCTAGATCACAGCAAATTCTTGTTGAAGATTTTATACCGGGCATAGAGGTCGCTCTTGAAGGCATCCTGATTCGAGGGCGACTCAAGGTGCTCGCTATTTTTGATAAGCCAGATCCGCTAGACGGTCCCTTCTTCGAGGAAACGCTCTACATCACCCCATCCCGTTTGCCGGTTGATGTTCAAAACGATATTATATCGTGCACGGCACGAACGGCAGACGCGCTCGGTTTACGAGAGGGACCTGTCCACGCAGAGCTGCGAGTCAATGACGATGGCGCGTGGATAATCGAAATCGCCGCTCGGTCAATTGGTGGGCTTTGTGCGCGGACGCTGCGCTTTGGTACAGGTATTTCACTGGAAGAACTCATCATTCGGCACGCCATCGGGATGGAAGTTGAGTCGTTGCAGCGTGAACGCCAGCCGGCTGGCGTGATGATGATTCCCATCCCTCATGCCGGAATTTTGCGGGAGGTGCGAGGCAAAACAGGCGCAGAGCGAGTTTCAGACATCGAGGAAATTACTATCAGTATACCGATTGGGCAGGAAGTTCTCCCTCTGCCGGAAGGTGCGAGGTATCTTGGATTTATCTTTGCGAGAGGTAGTGCTCCTGAAAGTGTCGAAGCGTCCCTACGCGAAGCGCATCGTCGGCTAGAGTTTGTCATCACAGCGGAGTAATTCTAATCTACTCCGTAATTGGAACTTTACAGACCGATAGCGGGATATAATCATAGCAAGTAAGGCTCTAACATTCTGAGCTACAGAAAGGCAAGGTGAGGTCGATGATACGTGCTGGTGTTGGGCATAGCTTTAGTGCTTCAGGATCTGAAGCCGCTGAACAAGCCACCACAATGGCGATGGGCAAGGCGAAATTGGCAAAAGCAGATCTTGCGTTTGTTTTTGCAACGGCAGACTATCAAAGCGAGTACACGCAGCTTTGTGAGGAAGTACAAAAGATATCGGGTTGCGAGCAGCTGATTGGTTGTAGCGGAACGGGTGTCCTCACGTCAGATGGCGAGTTTGAAGGGAAATCTGTTGTTGCTGTCCTTGTGCTGCGTTCGGATCAATTATCCGCTCTTTCTTTTTGTGTTTCCGAAGATGGAGTGTCACCTGTTGGTACAACCATACGCAATCAAATACAGCCAGAACTGCGTGAGAATTCACTCTTAGTCGTTTTGCCGGACGTGCGATGTGTCCAACCTGCCGAGCTTGTCCAACAAATCGGAGGGAATGGAAATACGCTTCCCATTGTTGGTGGGGCTGCCTCTGGAGATCCGATGAGCGGTCAAATGCACCAATGGTGCGGGACGGAAATTACAGAGTCGAGTGTCGCAGGTGTGCTGCTGACAGGAGATTTCCATACCGAGATCGGCGTCGCACAAGGGTGTCAGCCCTTTGGAAACCCCGTTGAAATTACCCGTGCGAAGGACAATCTGATTTTTGAGTTGGACGGCAGGGAAGCGGTAGAGGTGTTGCGTGAATCGCTAGCATTGCTGACCGAGGAAGATATACAGCGTTCAGGCAGAATGATTTTTGTAGGTATTGCAATGGATACGTCGAATCGGTCACCGCAGCCGGGCGACTACCTGATTCGTAACATCACGGGCATCGATCCACAAAGTGCTGCAGTCGGAGTAGCAGAAAGGATCGAAACGGGACAAATTGTGCAGTTTCACCTGCGAAATCCTTTTGCCGCTTCAGAAGATATCCATGCCATCGTGAATCGACTGCATGAAAGAGCGCAGGCACATCCACCGGCTTTCGGGCTTTACTTCAATTGCTTGGGCAGGGGTGCAGGATTATACGGTGAGGCAAATCACGATATTCAGATTATTAAGGAAAAATTTCCGAATCTGCCGATTATCGGTTTCTTCGGAAATGCTGAATTTGCTCCCATTGGTAATCGAAATTTCGCACACGCCTACACCGGCGCGCTTGTCCTCTGTTCTGAGACTTAAGAACCAATAGGGTGTATGGGCAGCACGATGCAGGAAGCGTGATTCATCTCATGATAGACGGTGTTTTCGGCGATACGCCACCGCCTATCATCTGGATCGCCGGTGTTGCGGTTGATGTCAAAGTTTGGGAAATTACTGCTACAAATATCGACACGAATCCGATGGCTCACCGCAAACAGGTTAGCGGATGGCTCCAGCGGAATCTCAATCTGATATATCTTCCCTGCTTCCATCAGCTTCGATGTTTCCCACCCTTCCCGATAACGTGCACGGAGGATACCTTCGGATACCGGGAAAGCGTAACCCGTCGGATAATCGGAACTTGGAGGATAAAGGTCGATCAGCTTCACGAAAAAGTCGGTGTCGGGTGCATTTGACGATACCCACAAGATTACCTTTATATTTCCAGCGATTCTGACCTTTTCGGACAGCGGCTGAGTTTGAAAGACCAATACATCTGGACGGGAGGCGATGGGCATACCCGGAATCCCGTGCCCCGGTAGGGTTTCCAAATCAATCTGATCGCGTGGTCCCATCCCGGAGAACCCTCCCTCGGCGGCTGGTCCGTAGGGAATGATACAGCGACCGTTGCTGGAAACCGTGTTTCGTGGATCATAGGTGTAGGTCGTACACGCGCTCTCCTGATTTGGTTTGTCCTGTGATAGAGCACCATCTGAGTGTAGGTAGAATGGTGTCGGTTGGACGCCTTTGGGGGGCCAAATGTCGCCGTAATGCCATTCTCCACTGTGCTTCAGCCTCCCGTTATTGTCGCGTCTTCCGTCCCCACCTCCCATTGTAAATACCTTGACGGGCGTTCCAGTGTCAGCGTTCTGATCGTCCTTGAGCCAGCGATCAAACCACGCTAACTCCAAGTTCAAGAAATCATCATAGTTGTGAATGCTTCCTCCCGTCCCAAAATTCACATTCCCACAGGACGAATTGAAGTTGTTATGCGTCCAAGGACCGACGAGGAGATACTGGTTTTCTCGCTGCATCTTCACCATCTTCTGATAACCGTCGATAATGGTGCGTGGATACCAATCATACCAACCGACGACCCATAGGATGGGAATCTCCGGAAAACATTCAAAATATTCGTCCATCGCAAAGCCGGGTTGACGCCAAAAATCCGTATAGTCATAGTTCTCAAAGTAAAGTTGAAAGGCAGCGTCTTCATATTTAGGCGCAATACTGAGCGGTGTCTGTCCCCGTTTCCACGGGATTCGAGAAGCCCAATTCAGAAAGTTCTGACCTGAACTCATCGTCCGAACCGCTTCGGCGATAGCGGGATTTTGCTGTGCCTCTTGGCTAGTTGCTGCCGTTTCAAGAATCCACTTCAAAAGCCCCAAGTGCAGCGCACCGCCCGCACGCATACTGTAGTGATACGCATTGATGGGACCCTCATACGGGATTATTGTGGCTAACCCCGGTGGGTTTTGCGTCGCTGCGTGGAACTGTACCCAAGCCATGTGAGAACAGCCATACATACCCACCTTTCCATTGCAGGAGGGATAATTTGCGAGCCACACCACTGTGTCATAACCATCTTGCGGCTCATCTCGAAACGGAAAAAAATTGCCGCCAGATTTGAAGCGACCACGGCAGTCCTGCACCACTGATAGGTAACCGTGCTTAGCGAAGAAGCTCCCCATGTTCTCGTAACTTTCCTTCTTGTAGGGAGTTCGCTGCAAAACAGCGGGCAGTTTACCCTCCAACGGACGACCGTCTGCCGCAGGAAAGTAGAGATCTGCAACCAGATTCACGCTGTCTCGCATAGGGACCATAACGTCCCGTACAACAATGACATCCCATGTCTTTTTTCCACTCATATTTTTCCTGCTTGCCTTTTTTACTTTGATTTTGGTACACTAAACAAATCCATAACCATCTATCACTATTTTGGAGCAATTATAGAAGATCGCTAAAACGGACTAAATCAACTTTGGAGGATATATTGATGAACCTCACCAACACGGAATTGCAACAGTTTAATGAAGAGGGATATGTGGTGAAACCCGCTGTTTTTTCGATGGAAGCCCTACAACCAATCCAAGATGCGCTTGGCGAAATAGTCGATACAGAGGCGAAACGCTTGCAATCTGAGGGTGTGTTGGAAGACATTTATTCCGATGAACCTTTTGGCAATCGTCTGGGACTTATCAGAAAATCCAACCTCGACGCAGCAATAGAGATTACTAGAGGTGTCATGGGATCAGGCGGCGGCGGTTTTAATGGGACATCAATGTTCGGTATGCTCACCCACCCACCCTTACTCTCTTGTATCGAAAGCCTTATCGGACCAACCATTATCGGTGCTTCGGCGTACCGCATTCGTCCAAAACTGCCAGAATGGGAACGTGGTGAAGTGCCGTGGCATCAAGATTCCGGTTATTTCCTCCCCCACTGTGATAAGCATCTGCTCGTCACCTGCTGGATCCCTCTAGTTGATTCAACCCGGAATAACGGTTGTCTTTACGTAATGCCAAAGGTGCATCGGGGAGGAGTTTTTCAGCATTATACCGGAGGGCATGGTGGATACCTTGAAGTGCCTACCGATGAATTTCCAGACACGGGACCCATTCCGATGGAGATGAAGGCGGGGGATGTACTGTTCATGACCAACCTAACACCGCACGCCTCTTTTGAAAATAACAGCGATCAGGTGCGTTGGAGTGTAGATTTGCGCTACCAAAGCGCTGAAGCCCCAAACAACGCAGACGAAGGTCCGGAATCCTATACACCGGAACGTGAAACCGTTACGATGGCGTGTTACCCACCAGAAGCCGATTTTGTCCTGCGTAATCCCAAACAGCCAGAGCAGGAGGTTCGCAGCCCCGAAGAGTTCCGTAAAATTCGAGAGCGTTATCAGGGAGCAGGAGCATTCCATCCCGGACGGGGTTGGACACGGCTTGAGGATAAAAATAATTAAATCCCTCAAAGCCCCAGTGGGGCGGAATGTGTATAGAAAAACCGAATTACTACATCCTAAAGCCCCAACAGGACGACAGGTAGTCAAGCCGAAAGGGAAAAAGAACACTTTTCTCTTGGCTCACATTCTCGCGCTAGCACAATATATTGGAATGTTCATGAGTTGATAAATCAACTCGCCCCCTTCACTGAACTAAGGAAAAGCAGAGGAGAAATTCCATGACAATCCTAGGCAAAGATAAAATTCGCCATATTGCACGAGTCCTACAATATGCACCGATAGCAATAGCTTTTTTCTTCGCATTATCTTTTTGGCGAAAAGGATTCACTGAGGGTGCCATAGCTTTTGGGTTGATGGGTATCGGCTTTATGTTGCTATGCATTCTGCTGCATGTTATCAAAAGAATTACAGGAAACAATAGACGTTTCGTGCTTGTCTGTTCAATACTCGTTATTGCTATTGGGGTGTATTCATTGATAGATGAGGATATCTATGCGGGCATAGGTATCACGTCATTTGGTATGATTTTGATATTCGCCGAGGTTTTGAAAGGGAAGTGGAAGCATATCTGCTGCGCCGCTGCTCTTGGACTCGCTGTGGGAGCCTTTATCTTGGAAGAGGTTAACGACGACAAACCACATGCTATTGAGAGAGAAGTGGGCGTGCAGCAGAATGTCACAGGCAGGAGCTACTTTCACGCCTGATACCCGCCCGTATTGAATAACACCACCCTGTTTTCGGGCTGAATTTCCTTAGTTTCCACTAGTTTGGAGAGCCCAGCAACCGTTGCCGCACCTTCAAGGCAAGCCAAAATACCTTCGTGCGTCGCCAAGGTCCCCATCGCCTCCCGTATTTCATGGTCGGTGACGGCGATCGCAGCCCCACCACTCTGGTAGATAGCATCAAGGATCAGAAAATCACCAACGGCTTGTGGCACCCGCAAACCCGCTGCAGTTGTCTGCGCATTTGCCCACGGTTCGGCTTCAGTTGCCCCTTCTTGCCACGCTTTGACGATTGGAGCGCAACCCGCCGATTGTACAGAAATCATGCGCGGACGTTTCCCATCGATCCACCCGATGGCTTCCAACTCCTGAAATACCTTCCACATTCCAACAATCCCTGTACCCCCACCTGTTGGGTAGATAATGACATCGGGAAGTTCCCAATTAAACTGTTCCGCTATCTCAAGCCCCATTGTCTTTTTCCCTTCAACCCGATACGGTTCCTTGAGCGTTGAAACGTCAAACCATCCTTCATCTTCCTTGCGCTCGGCAACGATTTTTCCTGCATCCGTGATCAATCCGTCAATGAGCGTAACATTTGCGCCCGCCAGTTGACAAGTGTTACGGTTAAACGGAGGAGCATCTTGGGGCATGAAGATATGCGCCTCCATCCCCGCTTGTGCTGCGTAGCTGGAGAGTGCAGTCGCCGCATTACCGGCGGACGGGATTGCGAGTTTGGTCAATCCGAGTTCTTTGGCTTTAGAAACTGCCATTGCCAATCCACGTGCCTTAAAACTGCCGGTCGGTAGACGGGACTCATCCTTCACCCACAACGCTTTGAGTCCTAAGATGGCAGCGAGTCGTTGTGCCGGGAGAAGTGGTGTCATTGACTCATTGAGAGAAACGATGTGTCGTGAATCAATCACAGGCAGGAGTTCGGCATATCGCCACATTGATGGTTCACGTCCCGATAGAGAAGATTTATCCCAAGTTTGAGCGATCTTATCCAACGCATAACGCGGAAATAAAGGCTTCCCGCACGCCGTGCACAAATTCTGTGGGACGTTGAGGTCGTAGGTTTGGGCGCAACGGCTGCATTCGAGGTGAGTGAAATAACTCATAGTGCTCCCAACAGTTTCAGGATTAACCCTTTCATACTATGAAGTCGGTTCTCCGACTGATCAAACATGATCGATCTCGGGTCTTCAACGATTTCACCGGAAATTTCATAACCACGGTGGGCGGGCAGACAGTGCATAACTAGAACATCCTGCCCTGCGAGTAACTCCGCGTTCAGCTGATAGGGAGAAAGTGTCTTAATGCGTTGTTCCTTCTCCTCCTTAAACGCTGGATCTGTGAAAAACTCCATATCGACCCATGTGTCGGTATACACAACATCGCTGTTTGCAATTGCTTGGTGAAGTTGATCCGATGCCTTGTACGTGCCCGCTTTACGCGCCGCTTCATAGAGTTCCTCATCGACAGCTGCGAGATTAATCTCCGGTGCAGCGACAGTTACTTCCATACCCGTCTTTAGCCCGGCGGTAATCAATGAATTGCATACGTTATTGTGCACCCCGATATAAGTGAGTTTAATCCCTTCAATACGTCCAAATTTTTCCTGTATCGTCATCAGGTCACCGAGTGCCTGTGTCGGATGGTAACGGTCGCAGCACCCGTTGATGACTGGCACCGTCGCGCTCTCGGCTGCCTTCACGACATCTGCATGTTCGAGAAAACGAGCGAGAATAAGGTCTGAGTAAGCCGATAGTACGCGAATTTCATCGCGTAAGTCCGCAAGCGCGAAGTTGGTGGTGCGCCAATCTAGATAAATTGCATGGCCACCCAATTGGGTCATACCGACTTCCCCAGCACAGCGGGTTCGGGTTGAGGTCTTCTGGAAAAGCATAGCGAGACTGCGCCGACTCGTAGCATTCGCATACTGTTCTGGATTGTTTTTGATTGCGATACTGCCCTCGACAACCTCAATGATATCTTCTGTTGACCAGTTTTTTAGTGAAACGAGATTCATCAAATCTTCGCAGTGGAGGCCCCCATCCTTTAGGCTTTTTAGTCCCGATTTATCGGGGGTGGGGAGAAGACTGCGCTCCTTTTTTGTTGATGAAAAAGTGTGAATCCGGTATAATCCAATTGGCTTTGGTGGTTTTAACCCTAATGCTTGTTGGGGGTTCCCACATCCACCGAAACGGATATGAAAGCGAGAAAGCCAAATCCCATGATTAAAACCTACCAATATCGGATATATCCGACATTTCGGCAATCTAAAATCCTACTTACATGGCTTGAGACGTTGCGAAACCTGTACAATCAAGGTCTGTCTTGGCGAAAAGAGGTTTACAACAAAACAGGCGACACGGTAAATTGGGTTACCCAAGCCAACGCATTGCCCGAATTAAAGCAAGCCTCACCATTCTGGTCGTCAGTCCATAGCGATGTACTCCAAGACACCTTACGCCGTCTGGATAAAGCCTACCAAGCGTTCTTTCGGCGCGTCAAAGCAGGTGAAGCACCCGGCTTCCCACGCTTCAAAGGCGCAGGACGGTATCGGTCAATGACTTTTAGCCACCTATCTAAGAACCTGATTCGCAATATCCGAAAACGGATAGCACGAATAGTAGTGCCGAAAATCGGGCATGTTACTATCCGTTATCACCGACCCTTACCCGATGGGAAGATTAAGCACCTGACCATCCAACGCAAGGCGTCGGGCTGGTATGCCAATATAGCCGTTGAAATCCCAGATGTATTAGAAGTTGAAGTCAAAACAACTATTGGCATCGACGTTGGCATTGAATCGTTTTTGACAACATCTGACGGTGATAAGGTCCATAACCCTCAATACTTTCGTAAGTCAGAAAAGCAACTCACAAAAGCACAGCGGGTATTGTCTCGGCGTGAAAAAGGGAGTGTTCGTTATGGAAAACAGCGTCTGCATATTGCTAAGGCACATGAGCATATAGTCAACCAACGCCGAGATTTTCACTACAAAACAGCACATTGGTTATTTGCACAATGTGAGGAAGTTGCCGTTGAAGAGTTGAAAATTAGTAACATGGTAAAGAATCATCACCTTGCTAAGAGTATATCTGATGCTGCATGGGGTAATTTTCGGTTGATACTGCAAAGCAAAGCTGCAAATGCTGGCAAACAGTTGACGAAAGTTGACCCTAAATATACCTCTCAGAAATGTTCCCGTTGTGATTCGATTGTTCCTAAATCGTTGTCAGTTCGTGTCCATGATTGTCTAGATTGTGGGTTGGTATTGGATAGAGATCACAATGCTGCAATAAACATCAAAAAGGCTGCTGTAGCCTTGCGTGGAGGTGCGTCGGTTGTGAACGACCCCGAAATCCCCGTTGTCGGGACAGAAGCGCGAAACTTTGTAAGACCCATTGGGCGGACGCTTCAAACAAGCACCGTACCTTCAGGGCAGAATAACTGACGATAGGTCTCCCAAAAGTTTGAAAAGCATGATTATACTGCATGGCAGCCCCCATGTCAAGCCAGAATGATGCTAAAAAGGTTTGACGCTGATACATACTTCTGCGAAAATAGAGATGTGTACGATTGCTGCCTATCTGCCCATCGCTCGAGGAGCCCAATCAATGGATGAAATCAAACTCCAACTTTACACGAAAGCTGATTGCTCTCTTTGCGATGAAGCGAAGGAATCACTTGAACTGCTCGCAGCGCAGTTTCCAATCCAGATTGAAGAAATTGACATCACGGCAAACTTGGGACTATTCACAAAATATAAAGAACTAATCCCTGTGCTTGAGTTGGAAGGAGACCGATTGTTTATCCATCAAATTCATGTAAAAGCCCTCAAACGAAAATTGATGTGGCAACGATGGCGTCAATGGTTTATAGACAAGGGATGGGCACCTAAAAAAATAACCCGCAAGTAATTTATCTGTCTAATCTTTTCCTTGCAGTCAATTAGGTTAATTCGGATAACTTTCCTAACCGCCCAGTCCCACCACAATTTCATCCCTCATTGCCTTTCTGATTTCAGCTGCCCCCACAATGTAGCATGGTTGCCTCGTGTATCAACAGGGAGCGACCGGTCAGGAATCACCCAAGTCGGGAGACCGTCCAACCCCGGATGATCCGTCACCCGCATCTCATTCTCTCCATTGGCATCCATGATGTAAATATTCCAGTTCCGATTCCGACCTTTAAACGTTCCATCTCGAAGGGACTGGAAAGCAATCCACCTCCCATCGGGCGACCATGCCGGCACACGATCTGCCGATGGGAGGTCGGTCAATCGAACAACGTTGGAACCATCGGCATTCATCACGTAGATATCGTGCTCTACCCCTTGGGCAGGCTCTTCTGCATCTCGATTAGACCAGAATGCTATCTTGGTCCCATCGGGCGACCACACAGGTCCCCGATCACCTATTACCCCTTCCCGCTGGGTCAATCTGACCCGGTTCCCACCGTTGCGGTCCATCACAAAGATTTGAGCTGCGCTGGTAAACGCGATTTTATCGTTGTGGGGGAACCAAGAGGCAGAGCCATGATTTCTCTGTGCATCTCGCGTCAGAATCTGCAACTGGTCTCCATCGGCGGTCATGCGACACACATCAGTATGTACCACATCCAATTGAGAACAGGTCACAGCCAACCACTTGCCATCAGGGGACCAAGACGGTCCCCCAAAACTCCGTCGCCACCCCGCCCATTGGGCGGTGATGTTCTTCTGCTGTCCTGTACGAAGATCCTTCACAAAAATGTGACTGTGTCCATCGGCATCATACTGAGCCAAAGCAACCGATTTGCCATTAGGAGACCACGCCATGTCTGAAAAACCTTCAGGGTTTTCAAGCCAAAGGCGTTCGTTGGTGCCATCGGCGTTAATCAAATAAATGGCTGTGCGCCATCCCGGTTTATCAGGGTTGTTACGATTCGAGAGGAATGCGATGGTTCCCTTCGGATTGGCATGTGCCGGTGGAAAGCCAAATGGAACCCCCACACACAGCAGGAGGATTAGCAACAGCCCCCTAATGTTAAAGTTGAGTTTCATCTTTTAACTCACCTTTTTGTTATCTTTGCGGGAATAGAAACACAGCGATAAACGTTCATTGGGTTGGGCATTAAGCAAGAGGAACCTTTTAGGGTCATTTAATTCTTCGGGCGGGGCAAGATGCCCCGCCTACAATGTAGGGGGCAATCTTCCGTCTACCCGCCAAAATCGATCAAAAAACGGAAAACTAAATAGCCCTAGGGAACCTTTACTCCCCACTTGACACTTCTATGGATTTGTGATAGACTTTGCGATGCAAATATAACTGTATCAGCTATTGAATCACAACATCAAATGTCTAGAAGGAGGTCTACTTATATGGCAGATGTAGGAAGTGCTGCACCTGATTTTACACTCACAGGTACTCTCGGTTCCGAAGATACAGAGGTCTCTTTGGACAACTTCAAAGGGAAGAATCTAGTGGTCATATTTTATCCACTCGACTTCTCCCCGGTTTGCTCCGTACAGATTCCCGATTTTAATGAAAAGGTCGATGAGATTCGCGCGAAAAATGCTGAAATCATTGCGATAAATCGTGATTCAGCGTTTGCACATAAAGCGTGGAGTGAGCATTTGGGCGGCGTTAAGTTCCCGCTCTTGGCGGACATGAATCTTGCCGTGTCAAAGCAGTTTGGGATGGCGCTTGAAGAGGTCGGCATCACGAACCGTGGCGTTATCATCATTGATGCGGAAGGCAATATCGCTTTCAAGCATGTCGAAGACGCACCACCGGACAACACCCTTGCGGTGAATCAGGTACTGAGTGAACTTGATAAATTGAGCTAAATCGATATTCCCAATCTAAGTTGAAACACTAAGGTCGTGGACGGGCTTCAGAGATTTAATCTTTGAAGCCCGTTTTTTATCAGGTCTGTATGCTTTTCACGTTTCAACCCTGTGCATCACAACCAAATTATCCCGGTGAATCACTTCGTTATAGTAGTAATAGCCGAGAACCTTTTCAATTTCGCTGGTCTGCTTGCCCATAATCCGTTTCAATTCGTGGGTATTATAATTAACAAGCCCTCTGGCAAGTTCAATACCGTCTTGGTCTCGACAGGAGACGGTGTCCCCATGATTAAAGTTTCCCTCTACTTGTTGAATCCCGGAGGGTAAGAGACTTCTACCTTGATGGACCAACGCACGACGCGCCCCACTGTCCACAAACAGACGACCTTTCGGTGGTCGTGAATAGGCAATCCACCGTTTCCGTCCTGACATCCGCTCCTGTGGGAGAAACAGCGTTCCAATCTTTTCACCCGCCAGTATTCGGCTAACAACTTGGAACTCGGTCCCATTCGCAAGCACCATCATCTCACCGGATCCGGTCACAATTTCCGCAGCGTGTAGTTTTGTAGCCATGCCGCCGGTGCCGCTCTGGCTGCCCGCGCTTCCCGCTGAACGTTTGAGTTCATCAGTAACGTCATAGACAAAGCTAATCAATTTCGCTTCTGGGTCCTTGCGAGGATCTGCGGTATAAAACCCATCCTGATCCGACAAGATAATCAGCAGATCCGCCTCTGCGAGGTTGGTTACATACGCCGCCAGCGTATCGTTGTCGCCGACCTTGATCTCCTCTACTGCAACAGTATCATTTTCGTTGATAATTGGAAGTACACCAAGCCGCAGCAGAGCGCGTAACGTATTGCTCATGTGTGTATAACGTTCGCGGAAATTGAAGTCGTCCTGCGTCAGCAGCATCGTTCCTGTAATCTGGTTGTATTGCGAGAACCGATGCTCATAAGCGTGCATCAAGCGGGTCTGTCCAACTGACGCCGCTGCCTGTAACCCAGGGAGTGTTTGTGGACGTTGCGTGAGTCCCAATCTTCCTGTGCCCGCAGCGATTGCACCAGAGGTGACGAGAATAACCTCTTTACCCTTTTGCTTCATCAATGCGAGATCTTGGACCAATGCGTCTAGACGCTCAGAATCAAGGTCAAAATTCTTTGAAACGGTTGTGCTGCCAACCTTCACGACAACTCTTCGAGCGCGTGCTAACAGTTGACGAGGTTCAATGTGTGTTGATTTCATCAGGGCTATATGTAAACTCGAAGGTATCAACTTGGACAGTATCGCCTTCCGTGATACCAGTTTTGATGAGCGCATTCAGGACGCCCATTTTTTTCAGTTTTCGATGGAGGAGAACCAGTGCCTGATCATTTTCCATATCGGTCATGAGAACGGCGCGACGCGGTTCTTCGCCACGCACGATAAAACGATCTTTCTGTGTAATGAGTTCAAATCGTTCATCAGGTTTGGGTATGTGGAAGGTTGGTTGAGGTTCCACAGTTTCTTGGCGTTCACGGATCCGTTCATTTATCCGCTGCAGGAGTTGATAGGCTGCTCTGATGAGCCGGTCTACTCCTTCGCCGGTGACCGCAGAGATTGGAAAGACACGACGTTTCCCGAAGTAGTCTTTGACTCGCTGCAAATTGGTCTGTGCATCAGGAAGGTCAATTTTATTTAGGACAATTAACTGTGGTAGGCGAACTAAGCGAGGGTTGTAACGTTCGAGTTCCGTGTTAATCTGTTCGTAATCGGTGATTGGATCGCGTCCATCGACGGAGGCAGTATCGATGATGTGGAGGAGCATCTTCGTGCGTTCGATATGCCGCAGAAAGTCATGTCCCAGTCCTGCACCTTCGTGCGCGCCCTCAATGAGACCGGGAATATCTGCAAGCACAAAGTTGTGTTCTGGATCGATTCGGACAACACCCAAGTTGGGGGTCAGCGTTGTAAACGGATAGTCCGCAATCTTCGGCTTTGCGGCAGAGGTTCGTGCGAGCAGTGTCGATTTGCCTCCATTTGGATAGCCGACCAAGCCAACGTCCGCAATCAACTTGACTTCTAGAGTGATGGTACGTTCCTCTCCTGGTTCTCCCTTTTCAGCGACGCGCGGAGCTTGAAACGTGCTGCTCTTGAAGCGTACATTTCCTTTGCCGCCAATTCCACCACGTGCGATAACTGCACGCTGCCCCACCGCTTTCAGGTCCGCAATGACCTCCTCTGTCTCTGGCAACCGTACAATCGTACCTGCTGGGACTTTGACGAGCCGATCTTCGGCATCCGCCCCGTGCCACAGTTTCCCCATACCGTGTTCACCATTCTCTGCAACCTGATGGGGGTTGTATCGGAAATCAATGAGTGTGCTTATTCCCTCGGCAACTTCCAAGATGACGCTTCCGCCGTGTCCACCGTCACCACCATTGGGACCACCTCGCGGCACAAATTTTTCGCGACGAAAACTAATGCAGCCGTTTCCACCCCTACCACCCTTCGCATAGATTTTTGCGGTGTCTATGTTCATCATTTGCTCGCTTCCTTACTTTCTACAACGCATAGTAAATAGTGAACGAAACAGAAAAATAGGGGGTAGGAGGGAAAATCGGCGGATTCGTTAGGGATATAGAAAACAGATTTCAGGTGCTTAGATTCCATTCATCTGCACAGTTGCGCCGGCGGAATCGATGGGTAGAACCTTGATATCGCAAGAAATCTGATTTCGCTGAAACGCTTGGCTCATTTGCGAGCCGATTTCGTCCGTTGACGTTGTACAGTAGGCTGCAATGCTTGGACCCGCTCCGCTCAGAGCCACACTTAATGCGCCTGCACGCATCGCTGATTCAGCTACATCATCAAATCCGGGGATGAGAGAAGTTCGGTACGGTTGATGGAGTCGATCTGCCATGGCAAGCGATAACATTTCGAGTTTGCCTGTTGCAATTGCTGCGACTAGCATCGAAGAACGGCTCACATTGTGGATCGCATCAGCGAAATCGACTGTTTGGGGCAAGACACCGCGGGCCGCTTTGGTTGACAACGAAAAGTCGGGGATTGCCACAACAACCCGCAGATCTGAATCGCAATCCAATTGAATTGAGTGTACGTGGCTATCCTGCATCATAGATATGACCAAGCCACCTAGCAGTGATGCGGCAACATTATCCGGATGCCCTTCAAACTCTGTGGCAAAATCGAGTAATTCAGTGTGGGAAAAAAGATTATCGCATAAGGCATTTGCTGTCAACAATCCACCGAGTATTGCTGTACCACTGCCACCTAATCCCCGAATTGCGGGAATGCCGTTTGTTAAAACCAATCGTAGCCCTTTCGGCTTATATCCACACTTGTCGAAAACCAAATTTGCGGCTCGGTAAGCAATATTGCTCTCGTTGTTGGAGAGCTTGTCTACATCAACGCCGGCAACTTCAATCTCCGTTCCATCCCCAATTTCTTCAAGCGAAATCGTGCTATAGAGTTGTAGGGCAAGCCCAAGGACATCAAAACCCGGACCTAAGTTTGTGGTGCTCGCTGGAACGCGAGCGGTTGCTTTGTTGGGCATCAAGTCTACCTGCGGAAATTAAAAGCAACTACCGAATCCTTGAAATCGCCGAATCCATCCGGGCTAAGGCTTCCTGAATGTTTTCCAGCGAGTTTGCATACGACAGTCTCAAGTAGCCATCGCCATATTTACCAAAGGCAGTGCCGGGTAGGACCGCAACCCCTGCGTCTTCAAGTAGGTAGTCCGATAGGTCTTGGCAGGAAAGGGGTAGTTGTGAGACATTCGGGAATACGTAGAACGCGCCAAGGGGTTTGATACAGCTCACACCTTCAATTGCATTGAGACCATCAACGATTGCATCACGCCGCTTTCTGAACTCAGTAACCATTTCGTGGACGAAGTTTTGCGGTCCCTTCAGTGCCTCAATCCCTGCAAACTGGGTGAAAGTTGCGGTACACGAGTTGGAGTTTATAGTCAACTGTGTGATCTTATCCGCCAGTTCCGTAGGAGCAATCCCATAGCCCAACCGCCAGCCGGTCATAGCATAGGTTTTGGAGTGCCCCTCAAGCAGAATCGTTCGCTCCTTCATACCCGGTAGACTGATGAGGCTATCGTGGACGCCTTCATAAAGGATTCGCGAGTAGACCTCGTCTGTCAGCACATAGAAATTGTGCTTAATTGCTAGCTCAGCGATTGCTTCCAAATCACTTTTTGCCGACGTGCCGCCTGTCGGGTTTTGTGGCGAGTTGATAATTAACAGCTTCGTCCGATCCGAGATGGAAGCCTCAAGATCTTCAATCCGGAAGCGAAAATTAACCTCTTCACGCAACGGAAGGGGAATTGCTTTCCCGTCAATGAAGTCAATGACAGATTCATAGATCGGAAATCCGGGGTTAGGATAGATAACTTCATCTCCTTCATTGACAAGTGCCAACATGGTGAAGAAAATGATAGGTTTGGCACCGGGCGTAACAGTGATTTCATCCGGATGAATCTCTACACCCCGCGTCTCTGAAATATGTTCAGCAATAACTTCACGAAACTCCAATAGACCCGCGGATGGCCCATATCCGGTGTGACCATCCTTCATTGCCTTGAAAGCCGCCTCGCAAATATTCGCAGGGGTTATGAAATCGGGTTGACCAATTTCGAGATGGACAATATCTCTACCCTGCGCTTCTAATCCTTTGGCTTTGGCAAGTACCTCGAAGGCAGATTCCGTTCCCAAACGGTCCATTCGATCTGCAAAATTCATCTATCACCTCAATTTTTGAAAACGGATTCTCCTAACTTAGGATTGTGTTCAAATAGATAGGTTCTACTTTGAAGATGACACAACGAAACCATTATTGCCGGTAACCCAAACGTTATTTGCATCTAGCACAAAAATACCGTTTGCAGGCACCTTACTGATGATGGGATCATCAACGATTTGCGTTTCCCATGTTGCTCCGCCGTCAGTTGTATGAAGGATAACACTAACACCCAACCCTCCGCCGGCTGTCCAGCCTACAGCACTGTCGGCAAAGCTGACGCTCAATAATTTTTCCTCCGTTCCGCTCGTTTGGATATCCCAACTATCGCCGCCATTTGTGGTGTGTAAGACGACACCGTTTTCTCCAACCGCCCAACCATTATTGGCATCCACAAAGAAAATGTCTTCGAGGATATCTTGGATATTTGTGGGTTGATCCATCCATGTTTGTCCATCATCGGTGGTCTTCTGAACTAAGCCATCTTGTCCACCGGTTTCCGGACTAATCCGAACTCCCGTTACCCAACCGGTAGATTCATCTATAAATTGGACTGCATTAAGCACGACCGTTTCTTCATCACCCACAGCAGAAGCAACCTCACCGCCGCGAAGCACATTCCACTGTCTCCCACCGTTATCGGTTTTAACAACTGTTTCATTCATCCCAACTGCATAACCGATTTTGGGGCTAACGAAGTGGACACCTTTAAGCCAGTTCCCAACCTTACTCGTTTGGACATCCCAGCGTTTGCCGCCATCCGCTGTTCCAACAATCATGCCCTCTTGGCCAACTGCCCATCCATTTTTTTTATCGAAAAAGTAGATATCGTTGAGCATCTGATTAATAGGGACTTCCACTTTCTCCCACGTTGCGCCGCCATCTCTGGTGTGCCCAATATATCCCGGACTCTCCATATCTAAAGCTGAAACACCGGCGACCCAACCTTCCTTGGCGCTGATAAAAGCAATTCCGTTATAGTCCCGAATATCCTCTTCGTCCATCTGTTGCAAAATGTTCCATTGTCCGCCGGCGTGGAGTATGGTCGTTGCCAATATAACCACCAGTGCAATTACTCCCAATAAAACGACTCTTTTTGTCTGCATGCTGCAATAGCTCCTTTCACAGTTTTTATATTGATCTATCCTCAAGGCTCACAGCCTCACGATTCGATAAGCTTTATCCCGGTGCAACTTATTTTTTAGAATAGGCTTTAGTATAGCACCCATCATAGATGCTGTCAAGCACAAACATATCGCTCTGCAGCATACCTTTGAAGGTGCAAAAAAAAGCCCCAAGACTCCATATCTCCTGTGTCTTGGGGCTTGATATTATATAGGGTTGATGGAGATTACCAACGCACTTGGCAAAACTCCTCATAATCAATCAGTTCGCGAATCGTCGGGTTCTTACCACAGGCGGGGCATTCAGGATCTTGACGAAGCGTCAGTTTCTTAAACTCCATTGATAAAGCATTGAACAGAAGGAGTTGACCGATCAACGGTTTCCCAATATCCAGTAGGACTTTGATAGCTTCAACGGCTTGTATATTCCCGACAATGCCCGGCAACACGCCGATCACACCCGCTTCTTGACAACTCGGCACCATATCAGGTGGCGGGGGCGATGGGTAAAGGCAACGATAACACGGTCCTCTGCCGGGATGGAAGACAGTTACCTGTCCTTCAAACTGGAAGATGCTGCCATGCACGATCGGTTTGCCAAGGATCACACCTGCGTCATTCAACAGGTAGCGGGTCGGCAAATTATCACACCCATCAACAATTAGGTCATAACCCTCAAGGATTTCAAAAGCATTTGCTGAAACAATCTTCTCGGTATGCGTGACAACTTTAACATCGGGATTGATGTCCGCAAGCGTTTCCTTTGCGGATTCTGTTTTCAGTTTGCCCACATCGCTCGTTCCGTGAAGAACCTGTCGTTGGAGGTTACTCACATCTACAATATCGTCGTCAACGATTCCGAGCGTTCCGATGCCAGCTGCGGCTAGGTACAACCCTGCCGGTGACCCAAGTCCGCCTGCACCGATGAGAAGCACCTTCGATTCAAGCAGCTTAGTCTGACCCATCCCCCCGACCTCTTTAAGGATGATGTGGCGACTATATCGCTCAATTTGTTCACTACTAAAGTTGTGCATCTAAAAATTCCCTCGTTGTGAACCGCAAGAATGGATTCTAGTTATTTTCCAAGTTCGCCAGCAGATCCGAAATTCCTTTGCCTGAACGTGCAGAGATTTGAACCGCAAACCGTTCTCGCACATCTTCAGATGCACGTTCAACCGTAAAGTCGTTCCCACCGTACATCTGCTCAAGCACCGCGGTTAAGTCCGGCTGAATCGCCTCAAATATTTCTTGGGTGTTCGGTGCAACATGGCGGTTATTAATCATAAACAGGATTTCATCCCCGTTCAGATGCACTGCGTTCTCTAGTTCTTCAGCTTCTTCTAAACGGACGCATCTTTGAAGCGTCTCAGTGAACGCTTGATGAATCTTTTCGCGATTATCCCCTTCTACCTTATGTTTCCGGTTATAGAGAAAACCGTGACGATTTCTGGCTGCATCTATGCTATAATTCGTGCTTTGGGAAATTAGCAAAACGCCGGGGCCCGCATGGGTAAACGAGTAGTCAGCGTAGTTCAGGTACTCCTCTGGTTCCCCTTCCGCCATCCACCTATTGAAAACCTTGATAAAATTCTCGTAATTGACATGGCCGTCTTCTGTGGCGAAGACCTTGATGTTAATCTGTTGTAGATCCATAGGTAATTATAACTTTGAATTCCTTTCTATGGGAGATGAGTCCCCGCTTACTGCACTTATCAGGGTGCATTTATTTTTCTTTCGCACTTCTTAACTCAAAAGCCTTAACTATGACGTATGCAATTAAGGCAAATATAAATACCACTAAGTACATCCAAGCAATCGCTTGAAGGGTTTCGATGATGGTTCGATATACTTCTAGTATCCATCGCTTATCATTCAACTCTAAAATCTGGGAATCTTTGGCGGGTGCACTTATATATCTTTCTAGCTGATGTATTCTCACGCCCCCGGAAATGCCAACCACATAAGCAGCAAATTTCACATACTTATGCCATGCACTACTTATCTCGTCCTGAATGATGCGCCTAAAGATGGCGGATATCGGCTTATCAAAGACCTTTACAACGCAAAATGAGACGACAGCCGCTAAGACGAACGTGACCAATAGTAAGGCAAAAAACATATATCCTTCCTTCTCTCTGTTGATATTATAAAACTACAGTTCTCTGCTGTCAACTGCAACGGTGAGTTCAGATTGCTATGGTTGATCTGAGATAGATCGCTGAAACAACTGAAGCGCAACAGTCGTATTTTCGCGTATATGGTGATTCTCGTGGTTCCCATATTTATCGCATTGTCACCATTCCCTACTTATGCCGTAAGCATCAAAGACCGTGTCCACACTAATTATTGGAAGTCCCTCAGCAAGCCCTTGAGCGATGATCAAACGATCAAACGGATCTCGGTGTCGGTGATGAAAAGGTAACGTGGTCAACTTTATGAGGCTGTCAACTGTGATATCCAATATCTGAATGCGGTTGAAATCCAGTCTCTCTGGAAACACCTGCTCAAATGGTTTGTCTAAATCGAGTTTCTCTAACCTTACCTTAATTGCTATCTCCCATAAGCTAACGATGCTGAGAAACTTCTCGTTGCTTGGATCATCAATTAGCAGTCGTGCCCTACCGCTGAGTTTTTCGTCGCCGGAGAGAAACCATAGCAGCGTATGTGTATCCAGCAGGTATTTCATTCCATATACTCTTTGAAATCTGGAAGTTCGTCGTCAAAATCTTCACCAATGTGAATAAGTCCTTTGGCACTCCCAAAACCAGTTTTTAACCAAGGCTCCAGAAAAATAGTCTTCCACTCATATTGATAGGTTGGCATCAATGTGTCTATTGATTCAGCATAAAACAGGAGATGATACTTCACATACGTCTTGTCGAGTAATTTAATGCAATCATCTAGTTCCCCGAATGTTGGTACAACGTCCGGCTCGCCCTTATCCCAATGCGCAATACGTTTATCAGCAAACTCCTCATGTTTTTCTACTGCTGATTTGAGTCTCTTCAGATCGTCTTTTACCATCTTGGGACAAACATGCTCTCCGCTGGCATCTGCACATCGCGCGAAGTCATCTTTTATCAAATTCTTTTGTTGGGACGTTTCAGTAATCCCCACTTCTTCAAGCTCCTCTCTACCTTCCATCTCGATTTGGCTCATCTCAGGTCCATCAGGATAAGCACAGAGGGAACGGTAGTAGCTGCGAGACAGCTCTTCAGGGTTTTTAGCAATATCCTCAAGCAAGCCCACAAAAGATATACTATCCTTCTGCGGTTTGATTTGCCGACGTAGCCCTGATAACGCATGGGAAAGATAAGTCCTCCCAAGATAGCGATAGAAAGCACTTGGCTTTTGGATGCGCGGATTCTCACGGATAATGTCTTGGACTTCCCAGAACATGTTTGTATCCCGCAGAAGTTTTTGAATCTCGCTCTGGATAGTCTCCATCCATTTGAGCCACTTTTTTAGTTTTGAGTTCTTTTCAGACACAAATGCGGAGTATTCATACACGGGCGTCTCAATAGTACGAACGGGGCGATACTGTTTCCATACAGTTTGCTGCAAGCGTTCAACAGTTTCGGGTGAAAAGTACCTTTCTCCAGTTTCAATATTTACGCGGGCGGGCACATCTTCAATAATGACGAACCGTCCATCAACTTCAATGCTATACGTTACCTTTTTCTCCACCAATGTTTCATTATGCGTTTCATTGTCAGGCATTTTATTTTCTCCTTGTCTTGAAGTCAATCCACCGTAACGGATCTGGTTCGTACAAGGTGATAATTTTGACTAAAGGTCTTGATGGGTAACTGCACTGAATGTGTAATGGTCTCTTCGACTGCGTGAAGCCAAAAACCAAGCAACTCGGACCGTACCTGTCATTTGGATAGTCTTCAATCACTTCGCTGTTTTCGATAGTTTCACGAACCTCTTGCACACTGATATGACGAATAATACTTTGGTCCGTTGCATGTTGTGAAAATTCAAACTGACCATTTCTGATTTTCGTGCAGATTTCATCAAGAATTGTCATCTCTCAAAGTTTAAAGACCTGCTCTCTGGAGACAATCTCAGTTTCTTCCCCTTCTTTGATTGCATTTGCCAAAGCTATATCTTCAAAAACTTCAGTAAAAACATCATACAATAGATCTCTCCGTTCCTGTAGCAATTCAGCGAATGCTTGTTTGAACACTTCCTTGAGTTGATTTTCATCATCAATGATCTGTTGCATGGTAGGCTCCTAATTTACTCAATGCGTAGAAGGCAATCCATCCGCCATCATCCAAAGACTAGTTCAGCTGCATCCGGGCTAAATATACCGGCTTGTCAAAAAAAATAAAGCGTGACGAACCCCACTTCGGTCCATCACGCTTTACTTTGACAATACCTTATCCGTTATTCACCTTTACGAATCACGAGCCGATAGTGCTGACCAACCTTCTTAGTGTCAGTAATCTCATGCCCATCATTCGTTAGGCTCTTGGGGACGTTTTCAATCGGTTCACCATCGTCAATCGTGATTTCCAGCAGCTGACCGACATTCATCGTCTCCAAACGAATCTTGGCTTGCACGTAATTGAACGGACACGCCACACCCTTGAGGTCAAGACTATCAACAATCTCCTCGACCTTCTCCGCTTTCGGAGGTGCCTTGGGGATACGCGCCGGTCTGGCTTCCCGTTTCTTAGTGCTTGATTCCTCCTCCTGCCGAATCCGCATCCGCCCGTAGACGTTATGCGCTTCCTCAACAAAGAGGGTTGCTTCCTCAACGCGACGGTGGGTTAGCTCCCTATCAAAGGTGCTGGTATCCTCCTTGGTTGCCTTAAATATATGCGCCCCAAAGCCGGGGAAGACAATTCCCGGCTCAAAGAACCGACTTCGGAACTCTCTGACCGTGGCTTCGTTGTCAATGTGTTGCAGTCCCTCGGTCGTCAGTAGTGCGTCCGCGGCTTTGATCATCGCTTCATAAGCGTGTTGAGCGGAATCCATGTATTCATCTCGTTCGAGCTGTAGCCCCGCCTCATAGATGAGCCGGTCTGCCTCTTCAAGCATGAACGAGACCAACTCGATCAATGCCCCTGCACACTCGCCGACACCTGTTTTGAGTTGAAACTCCTTCGTGTCGCCGGTGTCGATATAGTAACTGGGGTCTTCCTCGAAGGAAGGGATCTGGTCATACTCACGGAGGATTGCCTTAACCTCGACCTTGCCGAGCCGCGCAACGTAGTCAGTAAACGATTCATCGTTATGCCGTTCATCAAGATACTTCCCGGTCAAGTGCTCGATGAATTGCGGAATATTCTTGCCATGGATTTTTCCAGCGGCAAGTCCATAAGCACTCCCATTCTCAATAGCGTGACCGCCCAAGATTAGCTGATAATATGGGGCGATGTGTTTCCCCATACGTCTTGATGAACCGAAGAACCCGATGTTTGCGACGTGGTGCTGACCACATGAGTTGGGGCAACCACTGATCTTAATCCGCAGATCTTGGATCTCTTCGTTCACACCAGTTTCGATGAAGTAATTCCTCAAGTGAGCAGCTAACCCACGAGAAGATGAGATACCCAGTTTGCAGGAATCGGTGCCCGGACATGCTGTAATATCGACCGTGCTTTCGGCGCCCGACTCGCCCAGACCGATCGCCTTGAGCTCCTGATAGAGGGCAGGCAAATCGCTCATACTGACCCAACGCAAAACAAGATTCTGCTCGACGGTTGTGCGAATGGTGTCCTTGACATATTTGCGCGAAATATCAGCCAATGCCCGCGCCTGATCCGCGGTGATGTCTCCGAGCGGCAGCGTGATATTGACCCATGCGTATCCCGGCTGTCGTTGCGGACGCACATTCGTGGCGTGCCAGGCATCAAATCCTTCTGGCTTTGATGCGCCGTTGAGTTGTGTCGGTGGTTTCAGTGGTGCTTCGTCATACGCATTCAGGTCGTCCAGATAAGCTGTCCATGCGGGGTCATGGCGCAACTGTTCACGTTCTTCCAAGACAAGACGACGGAATTCTTCAATGCCGAGTTTTGCTACGACGAACTTCATCCGTGCTTTGTTACGGTTTTTACGCTCGCCCAAGCGAGTGAACACCTTTGCAATCGCTTGTGAAATCGGTAGCAACTCCTCTTCAGGTACAAACTCGTCAAAGACTTTTGCCTGATGTGGCACGGCACCAAGACCACCCCCCACAAGCAACTTAAATCCACGCTTCGGTTTTCCATTGACCTCTTTAATCGCCGCAACCGCACCAATATCGTGCATATATCCTAAGCCACAAGCGTGTTCATGGCATCCGGAAAACGCGATCTTGAACTTACGCCCGAAATCTTGTGTATCTTGATGTCCCAACAGAAAAGCGGACAGTGCCTTGGAGTGAGGCGTTACATCAAACGGCTCGTCGTTGCACACGCCGGAAAGTGGGCAAGCGGTGACGTTCCGAACCACATTGCCACACGCTTCCTTGGTTGTTATGCCAACAGAAGCCAATCGCCGCATGAGCTCTGGCGTATTGTTAATGTCGACATAGTGATATTGCACATCTTGGCGAGTCGTGATGTGAATAATATTATCTGAGAATTCCTCAGCAACATCGGCAAGCATTTCAGTTTGTGCCGCGCTTAGACCGCCGAATGGAATTTTTACGCGAATCATCTGTGAACCGTTGTCGCGTTGTCCATAAACACCGTGACGGAGTCTAAATTCGAGGAAAATCTCCTCTGGCATCTGACCCGCTTGAACGCGACCCAGTTGCATCTCATAAATTTCAATTGAGCGGGCCTCATCCGGAGATATTGCATCCGCATTAAAAGGTGCTAAACTTTCTGTCGCCATTATTGGCTCCTTCCAAATTGGGTTGAAGGGTTCGTATAAACAACGCCATCACTGATGGGGTTTGGTATTCTAATCTATTACACTGTTCTTAATTCTGATGCTTCGGTGAGCCGTTACAGTCCAAGTCGTTACCTATATTTAAGAAACCTAGTTTCTCGTTCACTTTCCTCCAGATTTTGATCTAACGGGTCGAACTGTCTTCCCAATCTTTCCTCTTAGCTGTGAAAAATCGGTTTTTGTGCCTTTTTTAATCGAGATCGTACAATTATTATAACAAAAAAGAAAGCAGAGATCAAGTGCTTATGTTTATGCTAGGCAACAAAATTGAATTCTTTACCAGACGACCCCGCATCGTTACTTCCCTGATAATTATGATTATATCTCAATTTCATGAATTTTACAAACAAATCTGCTGACTTAGGGGTATTTTAGCCGATTACTTTTGAGCATGAGATTTGACAGGGATCTGGACATAAAGTATAATAACCGCAATCGAAACATATAGAACATTGCCCTCGCATTTTAGGCTTCGTATCCGATACTGTAGGGGTTTTATCCCTTCACGCGGCTGGATCTTTTTTGGAATTAGTGATAGAATCATTTCCAGCATCGTATGCTTACAGCATCAACTCAGAGAATCATAAACCTGTAGATGATTCCAAGGTAGGCAATGACAATGAAAACTTATAAAATCCTAGTTGTCGATGATGAAGTAGATATCGTTGATTTTATTGATGATTATCTGACGGGAGAGGGATATGAGGTTATCAAAGCTTACGATGGGGTTGAGGCACTTGATAAAATACGACAAAACCTCCCCGATCTCGTCGTCCTTGATGTTATGTTGCCGGGATTGGATGGCTTTGAAGTCTGTAAGCAAATGCGGACAGAATCCACTGTTCCAATTTTGATGGTTACAGCGAAAGATACCGATGTGGATAAAATCGTCGGATTGGAAATTGGCGCGGATGATTATATGCCGAAACCTTTCAATCCACGTGAATTGGTAGCACGGGTTAAAGCAATCTTGCGAAGAACCTACCGCCAAGATTATCAATCCCATAGCCAGACGGTAACGCTGAAACATAAAGATTTGTCTATTGATGCTGAACGCCGGATGGCAACTATTGGGCATAGGCAATTAGAACTCACCATGAAGGAGTTCGATCTTCTACTATTCTTGATGCGAAACCCAGGGCATGTCTATTCGCGTGATCACTTACTCGATTATGTGTGGAGGCAGGATAGTTTCGTGGGAGCACGTACTGTTGATGTACACATCCGGCGACTGCGGGAACAAATCGAGACAGATGCGAGCCAGCCTCAATACATTAAAACTGTCTGGGGAGTTGGCTACAAATTTACCGATGAGTAATTTTTCAGTTGGAAGTAAGAATAGAAGTACAGACAGGTTGTGGATTTCTGTCACTTGCCGTTGTTCCAATCTCCCAATCTTGTATTCTTTCTGTCCTTGTGCTTTAACCTTCCAACCTTTCTTTTTTTTCTTCTGCCGTCCTTTTCTTTTCTTCAAGCTAATACTTCTCGTATTGATTGGGGTTGGCATGGTGGGCTTCCCTGTGCAAACGCATGCCGCATTTGAAGATGGGTTTATCGGTGCACGCGCTTTCGCTATGGGCGGAGCATTTACAGCAATCGGGGAGGAATCAGATGGGCTGTTAGTTAATCCCGCATCAATTGCTAACCTGAGGCATCAATCCGAATTGCGCCAATCCGCACAACAGTTATCAGCAACAATGGCGAGGCTACATGTCGGATTGAGCGATGAGACCTCAATTACACAAAATCTGATTAGCTATGCCTATTCCCGACCAACGCGAGGGGCTTTAGGATTTCTCTGGAAGCGGTTGAATGTCGGGGAGTTGTACTCGGAAAATTACCTCCTCGTTGGTTTGAGCAAAAGTTACGACTTCGGAGCGAAAGAAAAACGTCGCATCTCACTTGGAGGTGCTGTCAAGTTATTAAATTGGGACACAGCACCCACAATCGGGGCAGATGGTGCCGTTGTGGAGGACTTGCCGGGGCGAAGTCGGTTGGCTCTCGATGTTGGCATGATCTTTCGTCCATCCCCAAATATTCCAATAGCACTATCTCTCCAGAATCTCAACACACCTGATATCGCTTCTACCAATTCGGTTTCCACAGAAAATCTTCCGCTACAAGTGATACTCGGCATGGGTATTGTTGCCAAGAACTCTACATGGGGGATGGATCTCGTTTTCAGAGAAAGCGAGGTCGATGTCAAGGTCGGCATTGAGTCTCAGTTTTACGAGGGAAGTTTAATCCTACGCGGCGGATTCCGATTGGAAAATCTGGCGTGGGGAACAAACTTGACACTCGGCGGTGGGTATCGTCCGTTCAAAAGCCTCCGAATTGACTACGGCTTTCTCTTCCCTATCGGCGGAATCAGGGACACATTGGGTAGCCATCGGTTTAGCATCGTTTACGATTTCTGAAACGCTATCATTAGATCCAGAAAGTGTATGCCGGGTGACCGAGGATCGCGCAGAATATACTCCAGAAACTGCCGACAATAAACTCACCCAGAATTAAGCCAAGAAAGAAGGGCACCGCCTGTTGGTGCATTTTGAGTCCGCCATAGCGCAGCAGCGTGGCTTTGGTTAACCAACTGAAAAAGAGTGGGAGCCACAGCATGTTCATCGTCCAGGCTCCAGAGAGTGCATACCCTGCTGGATGAAGGGGCCACCAGAGAAAGCGGCTTCGCAGAACCATCAGGCAAAAACTGAGAATTAATCCAAATCCTGCAAAGACGGCTGCGGGGTAATCCGTTTCCACTGGGCGCAACAGCCACATCTGCAATTGAGCGAAAGTCTGTGGGCCAGTGCCTGATGCTGTTACGCCTCCAGGTGTCTGGTATGCGATGTGCAAAAACGCCCAAAAAGATGAAAGGGTTCCCAGAACAGTAGCGAGGAGTAGTGCAAACACTAACCTTTTATACGGCATCCCTACCCGTTCAGCTAGCTTGAATCCCTCTAGCTGGTGGGGCATGGGATGAGCCCTGTAAAAGCCTTGATTGAGACCATAGAGCAGGGAGAACATCGTCAAATCTTTGGGTGTAAATCGCCTAGCACCTAACGCGGCGACCAGCACCGCATGGGGACTTATCCGACCCGATACATAATAAAGATCATTCACAGGTGAGCCCAATTCTGCTCGGATACGTGTGATGGCAAGAGAGAGGATCCCGAAATAGATGAGGAAATAGGCTAAAGCCACCCAAAGTGCCATTCCGCTCGCATACCAAAAAAATAGGATGAAAGCCATGCCACAGACACTGCCCCAAAACGCTGATTGATAGCGCAACGGTTCTGAAGAATCGTCGAGTTCAGATTTTCCGCCAAAAACCTGCTTTAAGACTTGATGAAAATGCCTCCTGCCCTTCCAGAGGAGAATTATGACCAGACCTGTGTAGATTCCGAGGGACTGCTCGCCTCCATAGGGGAATCGGGGAAGTCCCTCAAATCCGGCTATATCCGCGAGAACCTGCTGCGCCTTCCAGAACAGATAGAAAAACCAACAAGAAAACGAAAGGTCTAGCGGAATGAAAAAACCCATGCCAATGACAAAAGGGTAAAAAGAGACAGGCGTCCAGCCGATGGCAGACCATGGCCTTTCCGGGAACAGGTAGCTAATGTCATGACGCTTGACAGGTATGATGGGGAGCTGGGGAAAAAATGCCCCCAACCCATTCAGCAAATCAATACTACCCGCAATTAGAAACCCAGCCCAGAGCAGTTTGTTACTCAGAAAGCTAGGTTTCGTCATTTCTAGAGGGAGTTGAATCACCGGATAGCGCAATTTTTCGATTTCGGTCCACTGCCTCCGGATCAAAACATTAAGACAGAGCATAACCCAGACCAAGGCGATAATGAAAAGGGACCACAACAGTGCGGGTATAGCCCAACTTCTGAAATTCTGAACTGTGTATAAAGTCGATTCGCCCTTATAATACCCGTGCAACACGACGGGATGCTGCACTGTGAGCCATGTGGGAAGATGTCTCCAGAAAAGCTCCTTCCATTCATTCTCTGGCGTTGCATACCAAAAAGCATGTCCTATAACTGGCACAAGTGCCTGCATCATATCCCAGCCCGCAACCGCGGAGGCGTTGGAGAGCATCATGAAAATGACGATCAACTCACGCTGATTTAAGACAGTCTGTGGGGAGAGCTTTGTCCATAGCGCATTGAGAAGAGCCAGCAGGAAGATGCAGAAAATCACGTTAAAAAAAAGCGCCACAATCGTCGGGCGTCCCGAATACCACGCCATTTCCGTCTGCATAATCCAGTAGGAGTTGGGAGGTATCAGAATGGCTCCGATAATCAAAGCACGCCGGGTAACACCTGAGAATGTTGTCTGCTTCATAATCTCTTCGGCTTCAGGTATATGCTTGTTGTCATTGGTCTGGCTTCCGGCAGGGGATGTGGCTTCTGCGGACCGGGATTGATGGGATTAGGATAATTTTACTGTAATACCATTTCCGTTAACTCTTCCTATTTTTCTTCCTCGATTCCTGTAATCACTTCGACCTGATCTGAAGGGGAATAGAAATAAGACCCGGAGCGCCATTCCCCGATATCCCCGAGCAACCTTCGCTGTCGAGGTGTACACCTTGCCAAAAGTTCCGGCGAAGCCTTTTCATAATCGTAAGCACGGAGACAGTGATGATTGTAGCAATAAATAAGTGTTTTACGGGATTTGTCGAACCTGTTGGCTGCCGCGCCGTGCCATAACGCATGCGTGAAAACGGCTACATCGCCTGCCTTCACACACAGTTGCACCGCCTCGGAATTATGAGGACTTTCCGAAACGCCGAGTTGTTTTTCTGGGAAGGGTATGTTGTGGCTGCCGGGGACCACCGTGAAATTCCCATAATCAGGTGCAGGGAGATCCGTTAAAAAATATTGGAACTTGATCTGCAGCGGAAGACTACTCTCGCTGACCCTGATCTGCCGCATTGCCTGACCACCATCTGCGTGCAAAGCGTGCGAAAGTCCCTTAGTTTCAGGGTTTGATGGACGGATCATCCCCTGAGACATGCTCAATTGGATGTAAGGTCCCATCAGCTCAAGTATAACCGGGAACGCCACCGTATGGTCGATTAATTCAACGAAAATATCATCCTCCTCTATGATATTTAATTGATTAAGTCCAGCATCCGGCTTCGCATCGGGCTGTTGGAGATGTTCCGCATACATCTGATCGATAGTGGTCGTCAGGTCCTTGATTTCCTCTGAAGAAAGCACGCCTTCCAAGACAAAATAGCCATCTTTCTTCCATTGGTGCTTTTGTTCGTCCGTTAAAACGCTTGTTTCCATAATGATCTCCTCTAATGATTCAAGTCGAAGTACCCGATTTAATGGGGACGGATCAGCTCAAAATATGGCGATAAACCGCCTCACTACAAGCCCCGGCACTTTCTGTTTTTTCTGAGAGACATATTTTCTATTTAGCGATAACCATTTTTCGTGTGGCACTAAAATCTGCGGCACGGAGTTGGTAGAAGTAGATACCGCTACCAACGGCTTCACCCTTATCATTGTTGCCATCCCAATATGCGGCTTGGTTTCTGAACAGGTAGGCACCCTGTTTCTGGGGTCCTAACGGCAGTGTCCGCACTAACTGTCCGCTTGCGGTGTAGATGTCGATAGTGACCGAACTATCTTTCGACAGGATATAGGGGATCCATGTCTCTGGATTGAAGGGATTGGGATAATTTTGCAACAATGCGGTCTGCTTGATATGTCCCAGCGTTGTCAACTGTTTTGTCAACGGCTGAACCGCCAACTCCTTGGATGGAAATGCGCCGGGTCCTAACCCACGCCATTGGGGGAAATTATCGTCTCCTAGGTCATTGGAGAGGTTGACAGGATTGGCACCATTGGCGTCCATGACATAGATTTCCTTGTTTCCGTCTCGGGTTGAGACGAAGGCAATCCGCCTGCCGTTTGGCGACCATCTGGGGAAAGTGTCGGACTTCTTGTGATTGGTCAAGTTCACCGGGTTGGCACCATCGGCGTCTATGACATAGATTTCGAAGTTTCCATCCCGGATTGACTCGAAGAGAATCTTCTTACCATCTCGCGACCAAGATCCATTGCGCTCGGTTTTCTCGTTCTGGGTCACTGGGACGATATTTTTCCCGGTGTCACTGTCCATGACGAAGAGTTCCCAATCGCCCTCCCGTTTCGATTCAAACAGGATTTTCGTCCCATCCGGTGAAAAGCGGGGATTCCGGTCAGTTTCTTTGGTGTCCTTCGTCAGGTTCTTCTGTATCTTCGCCTGCTGTTTGGGATTGTCAAGGACATCTGTCACGTAGATATCATAGTTCCCCTCGCGTCTGCTCCACCAAGCGATTCGCATACTATCAGGCGACCAGACAGCAAACCGGTCTTGGACGTTAGTATTTGGCACCACATCTACTGCCCCCCAACCAGTCAGGTTCCAGGCCTTCAGTTTATTTTCTAGTTCAATTATCACGACATCGTTCCGAACACCATTCGGTATAGGCCCCCGTGCGCTAAAGGAGACCTTGGTGCCGTCTGGGGAAAAGGTAGGCTGCGACGCCAAGTCTGTTGCAAAGTCCGGTGTGAGGTTCGTCTTATTGTCTCCATTGGCATCCATAATTGTGACATCAAAGTCGCCAGCGGCAGGCCCCTGGGTCAGCCAGACAATCTGCATTCCATCTGGCGACCAAGCTGCATCTTTGTCAATGCCCTTGTTGTTGGTGAGTTGTGTAACTGTCCCATCGTCCATCGCGGCGAAAATTTCAGGGTCTCCATCGCGACTCGACTGAAAAATGAGTATCGGTTCGGCGGCTGATGTCCAGCTTGCTGATACCAAAACCAGTGTGAGTGCAAACAAACTAATGCTAATGAATCTCTTGATCAGCATAATCTTTCTCCTTTCTACTCTGTTGCAGAACGCTACGACAAAACTGCATTAAGTTTATCCAAAACTGTCGCCAATATCCAATAAAATATGCTTTATCTAGACGCCTTTGCCGATAGTTCACAATTTGATATCCATCGCGAAAGCATTCAGATCCAGAAGGTATATGTCGGCGTGCCGACAATCACACAGAACAGGCTCCAGAAACTACCGATGATAAATTCTCCCAGTATCAAGCCCAGAAAGAAGGGAGCCGCTTGTTGGTGTGTTTTGAGCCCACCATGCCGCAACAGAATGGCCTTGATTGCCCAACTGAAGAAGAGCGGGAGCCACAGCATATTCATCGTCCAGCTTGCAGCAAGGGCATAACCCGCGGGATGAAGCGGCCACCAGAGAAAGCGAGCTCGCAGGACCATAAGTAAAAAACTGAAGGTTAATCCGACCCCTGTAAAGGCAAGGGCTGGATCATCAAATCCAGTTGGACGAGACAGCCATGCCTGCAATTCAGTGAAAGTCCATGCACCCCTTATGATACCGGGGTTCTGGTGCACAATATGCAGAAGAGACCAAAAGGCGAAAAGAGTTCCTAGGACCGTGGCAAACATCATAGCAAACACTAACCGCTTATGCGTTATCCCCACCCGTTCAGCCAGCTTGAATCCCTCAAGCTGATGGGGCATAGGATGGCACCTGTAAAAGCCTTTATTGAGCCCCCCAAGCAGGGAGAACATTGTCAAATCCCGGGGTGCAAATCGCCTTGTGCCTAAAATGGAGATCATGATGGCATCTGGACCTGTTGTGTGGGTTTGAGCGGTCAAATCGTTCACAGGGATACCCAATTCCGCGCGGACCCGAGTGATCCCTAGGGAAATGACCCCAAAAAAGATCAAAAAATAAGCCAATGCACCCCACAACGCCAACCCGCCGATGCAGCAGAAAATCAAAATCACAGCCAGACCACAGACCATTCCCCAAAAAGCGGATCGATAGCGCAACGGCTCTGCAGAATCGTCAAGTTTAGGCTCCCCTCCAAAAACGTTATTGAGAACTTGTCGCAGATGTTTTCTGCCCTTCCACAGAACAACCATGACCACACCTGTATAGACGCCGAAGGCTTGCTCATTCATGTAGGGGAATCGGGGAAGACTTTGCAGTCCAGCCACCTCCGCCAAAATCCGTTGTATCTTCCAGAACAGATAGAAAAACCAACAGGAAAACGAAAGATCCAGCGGCATGAAAAACCCCATCCCGATAGCAAAGGGATAAAAAGAGATGGGTGTCCAACCAATAGCAGACCACGGTTTTTCTGAAAAGAGGTAGCTAATATCATGACGCTTCACCGGTAAGCTGGGCATGGTAGGATAAACAGCGTTTAACCCATTAATCAGCCCAATACCGCCAGCAATCAGAAACCCAATCCATAGCAGCCTATTTGAAAGAAAGCTTGGCCGCGTCATTTCGAAGGGAAGTTCGTTCACAGGGTAGCGCAATCTTTCGGCTTCAGTCCACTGTTTGCGGATCAAAACGTTAAGACAGATCATAACCCAGACTAGTGCGATGATGAAAACAGACCACGACAGGACGGGTATCCCCCAAGTTTTTATGCTTTGATCTGTGTATAAGCTTGTTTCGCCTTCATAATATCCGCTTAACACGACAGGGTTCCGTACCGTCAGCCACGTTGGTAGATACTGCCAAAAAAGTTCCTTCCACTCATTCTCAGGCGTTGCATACCAGAAGGCATGCCCGAGGACGGGAACGAGCGTCTGTATCATATCCCATCCTGAAACCGCGGAGGCACTAGACAACATCACGAAAATAACGGTCAACTCTCCTTGATTTAAGGCAGTTTTTGGGGAGAGTTTTTTCCACCACCCATTAAAGATAATCAGAAGGAAGACACAGAAAATTACGTTGAAAAAGAGCGACAAAATCGTCGGACGTCCAGACCACCACAACCCCTCCGTCTGCATAATCCAGTAGCAGTTGGGAGGTATCAGAATGGCACCGATAATCAGGGCACGTCGGGTAACGCCTGAGGATTTTGTCTGGTTCATAATCCTTTCGCCCCTTTTTAGGAGGTTTACGACAGTTTCACGAGAAAGCCAACGAGTCTTAAAGATACCCTTTATTTTGACAATATTAAATTTCAGAGAAGGGTCTTGGTAGCATAAGTCTACCCTTTAGGCAGATTAGCGTTTATTCCAATCCATCAAAGTTCTGCTCCCAATCCTTCAGGGAAGCCTACGCTACGACTGAATCGCTATTCTATACTAACATGCTTTTAGCAACTGATAAAAAAAAACAGGAGTGCAACTCTGCACTCCTGTTTTTTGTCTGAGGAACATATCTCCTATTTAGCGATGACCATTTTTCGCGTGGCACTGAAATCTGCGGCACGGAGTTGGTAGAAGTAGATACCGCTACCAACGGCTTCACCCTTATCATTGTTGCCATCCCAATATGCGGCTTGGTTTCTGAACAGGTAGGCACCCTGTTTCTGGGGTCCTAACGGCAGTGTCCGCACTAACTGTCCGCTTGCGGTGTAGATGTCGATAGTGACCGAACTATCTTTCGACAGGATATAGGGCATCCATGTCTCTGGATTGAAGGGATTGGGATAATTTTGCAACAATGCGGTCTGCTTGATATGTCCCAGCGTTGTCAACTGTTTTGTCAACGGCTGAACCGCCAACTCCTTGGATGGAAATGCGCCGGGTCCTAACCCACGCCATTGGGGGAAATTATCGTCGCCTGCATCATTGGAGAGGTTGACCGGATTGGCACCATTGGCGTCCATAGCATAGATTTCCTTGTTTCCATCTCGTGTCGAGACGAAGGCAATCCGTCTGCCATTTGGCGACCATCTGGGGAAGGTATCGGACTTCTTGTGATTGGTCAAGTTCACCGGGTTGGCACCATCGGCGTCTATGACATAGATTTCGAAGTTTCCATCCCGGATTGACTCGAAGAGAATCTTCTTACCATCTCGCGACCAAGATCCATTGCGCTCGGTTTTCTCGTTCTGGGTCACTGGGACGATATTTTTTCCCGTGTCACTGTCCATGACGAAGAGTTCCCAATCGCCCTCCCGTTTCGATTCAAACAGGATTTTCGTCCCATCAGGTGAAAAGCGGGGATTCCGGTCGGTTGCGTCGGAGTCTGGCGTCAGATTCTTCTGTATCTTCGCCTGCTGTTTGGGATCGTCAAGGACATCTGTCACCCAGATATCATAGTTCCCCACCCGTCTGCTCCACCAAGCGATCCGCGTGCTATCAGGCGACCAGACAGCAAACCGGTCTTGGACGTTAGTGCCTGGCACCACATCTACTGCCCCCCAACCACTCAGGTTCCAGGCCTTCAGTTTATTTTCTAGTTCAATTATCACGACGTTGTTCAGCACACCATTCGGTATGGCCCCCCGCGCACTAAAGGAGACCTTGGTGCCGTCCGGGGAAAAAGTAGGCTGCGACGCCAAGTCTGTTGCAAAGTCCGGTGTGAGGTTCGTCTTATTGCCTCCATCGGCATCCATAATCGTGACATCAAAGTCGCCAGCGGCAGGCCCCTGGGTCAGCCAGACAATCTGCATTCCATCTGGCGACCAAGCTGCGTCTTTGTCAATGCCCTTGTTGTTGGTGAGTTGTGTAACTGTCCCATCGTCCATCGCGGCGAAAATTTCAGGGTCCCCATCACGACTCGACTGAAAAATGAGTATCGCTTCGGCGGCTGGTGTCTTGTTTGCCGGCACCAAAACCAGTGTGAGTGTAAACAAACTGATAACCAGTAATCTTTTTCTCAACATGATTTCTCTCCTTTTTAGGGCTAGGATTTCCCATCGTGATTGTCTAGCCCCGAAGGATTTTGGAAACCCTTCGGGGCTAAAATGGGAACGATAAAGCCTAAACCGGTTATGAACTTGCAGCATGCCATCAACCCAATCACTTCAACCGCGCCTTGATCCTTCCCCAAGTTGTGGTTAAACGATCCTTGGGTGACACGCTCATAAGCTCCCTACGTCCCAGGCTCATGTTTTCTTGGATCTCTGCTTGAGGAAGCACACGATTCCAAATGCGAACCTCATCAATAATGCCCTCGAAGTTTCTTGGGCCCGCGAAAGAACCTCCGATTCGGAGGTCGATATCTCTATCTTCTATTATTGGATTCGCAAAGTCTTTTCGGGCTACCTCCTCCCCATTGATGTAAACAATGTGCTCGCCAGCCTCCCAGGTTCCTGCGCCGTGATACCAGATATTGAAGTCTAGCTCAGCTTTGGGATTACCACCCCCTGGCCCAGCGCCTCCCGTTACCTGCTGGGCCTCCGCAGCGAGCTCAAATTCTAGTTTGTCGAACTGTCTCAACCGGAGCGTAACGCCGTGGATATGTCCAGTGTTTGCTTCTTTGGAAAGAACCCGAGGGAAGATAGAGTTGCCCGCACCTTTCACGAAGAACCAAGCCTCCACCGTGCCACTATTGTCAAATGGAGCAATAAAATTTAGCTCATCAGAATCTTTCGTTGGGACAATAACAACATCAGTCTGGCCATTAAACTCTAGTGCGCCGCCATGCTTTCCGTCAACCCATTCTGGAAAATCCAACTCGCCATGGTTTTCATACATGGACAGGTCGAAGGCCGTATCCCCTTCCCCTTCATCGAAGGGAAGGTACAGGATGAGTCGTTCGTCCTTATCGTATTTTTGTGCTTCGGTTAAAGATGGAAGCACCAAAAAACTTACTATTGCCAAAGCGAGAATGAATATTCTCATCGCTTATATCCTCCTATTTTTTTATTTTATTATGGTCGGTTAATTTTTAAACGTTGAGGTTTCTATGACTCGATATAGATAGATTCATCAGGGATTTTCATCTATCTATATCGGAAGTGGTGGGTGAACTTTTAAACGTTGAGGTCTCTACAACTTGATATAGATAGATTCATCAGGGATTTTCATCTATCTATATCGGAAGATGCTAGTTGACTTCTTGGCACCTTAAAAAATTTTAACAACAACTGCTACGATTGTCAAGTTAAATTTCAAATCAATTGAGGCAGGTGTATTGCACTAAAGTGCCCAATTTAGTCTCTAATAACAAGCAACTGAATAAAACAACAGGAGTGCAAGCCTCCACTCCTGTTGTTTCTTCTCAGAGATATGTTCTCTACTTAGCGATAACCATCTTTCGCGTGGCACTGAAATCCCCTGCGCGGAGTTCATAAAAGTAGACGCCACTGCCAACGGGTTCCCCATCATCATTATTACCATCCCAATATGCGGCTTGGTTTCTGAACAGGTAGGCATCCTGCTTTTTATGTCCTAATGGCAGTGTCCGTACCAAGTGTCCATCTGCGGTGTAGATGTGGATAGTGACCGAACTATCTTTCGACAGAATATAAGGTATCCATGTCTCTGGATTGAACGGATTGGGATAATTTTGCAACAGAGCGGTCTGCTTAATATGTCCCAGCGTTGTCAACTGTTTTGTCAACGGTTCGACCGCCAGTTTCTTGGAGGCAAATTGTCCGGCACCCAATCCGCGCCATTGTGCATTCCTATCGTTGCCCGGATCGTTGGAAATATTGACTGGGTTGCCACCATCGGCGTCCATGACATAGATTTCGCGATTGCCATCCCGTTTCGACTCGAAGAGTATCTGCCTGCTATTTGCCGACCACTTGGGCATTGCGTCTGATCCCTTATCATTTGTCAGATTCACCGGGTTATTCCCATCAGCGTCCATGACATAGATTTCGTTGTTTCCATCCCGTTTCGACTCGAAGGCGATTTTCTCGCCCTTTCTCGACCATTCTGCATTCTTATCATTTTTTTCATTATTGGTCAGTTGCACGACATTTTCCCCCGTGCGACTATCCATGACGAAGATCTCCCAATCCCCATCCCGTTTCGATTCAAAGAGGATTTTCGTCCCATCGGGCGAAAAGCGGGGATGCACGTCATCTTTCTTCGAGGACTTCGTAAGATTTTTCTGCTCTGCGTCATTTGGTTTATCATCGATATCCATCACATAGATATCAAGGTTCCCCAAGCGTCTCGTGTCCCAAGCCATTCGTGTGCCATCTGGCGACCACACTTGACCTCGGTCCTGGACAAGAAGAAAGTCTACGCCTTCTTCCACGCCCCAGGTCGTCAAGTTGGAGATCGGCAGCTTTTTCTTCCCTTTTGTGAACTCAATTATTAGGATGTTTAAATTTTTACCATCAGGTATGCCGCCCCGTCCGGTAAAAGCGATTTTGGTATAGTCTGGTGAAAAGTTGGGCTGCGTCGACATATCTGTCGACATACCGTCGATGTTCGGTGTGATGTTCACCTGATTCTTTCCATCGGCATCCATGATCATGTAAACCCCCACCGGTTTAACTTCTTCTGTAAGCCAGATAATCTGGCTGCCATCCGGCGACCAAGAAGGTTCTCTGTCGTCGGCTTTATTCTTGGTAAGCTGTTTAACTGTTCCATCGTCCATGGCTGTGAAAAGTTCATTGTCTCCATCGCGATTGGACTGAAAAACGATGATCGGTTCCGCGGCGTCGATCCAGTTGGCTGCCGCCAAAACCATTGTGAGTGTAAACCAACTGACAACAACTAATCTCTTGGTAAACATGTTCCTTCTCCTTTATTTGAGCGTGGACTTTCTGAGAGAGCTCTTGCGAGTTTTCTCAGAGTGCAAAATGTCCGAGTGATTTGATAGCCATCCTTTAGCAGCCTCGAACATGGGACATACTACCCATCAGGCCGCTATTTTGCAATAACCATCTTTCGTATCGCGCTGAAATTGCTGGCGCGAAGCTCGTAAAAGTAGATGCCACTGCCAACGGCTTCCCCTTCATCATTGTTGCCATCCCAATAGGCAGCCTGTGTCCTAAACAGGTGGGCACCCTGTTTCTTGTGTCCTAATGCTAGGGTCCGCACTAGTTGTCCGCTTGCAGTATAGATGCGGATGGTCACCGAACTATCTTCTGACAAGATATAGGGCATCCATGTCTCCGGATTAAACGGATTGGGATAATTTTGCAACAGAGCGGTCTGCTTAATATGTCCCAGCGTTGTCAAGCGTTTTGTCAACGGTTCGACCGCCAGTTTCTTGGAGGCAAATTGTCCAGCACCCAATCCGCGCCATTGTGCATTCCTATCGTTGCCCGGATCATTGGAAATATTGACTGGGTTGCCACCATCGGCGTCCATGACATAGATTTCTCGGTTTCCATCCCGTTTCGACTCAAAGAGGATTTGCCTGTTATTTGCCGACCACTTGGGCATTGCGTCTGATTTCTTATCATTTGTCAGATTCACCGGGTTATTCCCATCGGCGTCCGTGGCATAGATTTCGTTGTTTCCATCCCGTTTCGACTCGAAGGCGATTTTCTCGCCCTTTCTCGACCATTCTGCATTCTTATCATTTTTTTCATTATTGGTCAGTTGCACGACATTTTCCCTCGTGCGACTATCCATGACGAAGATCTCCCAATCCCCATCCCGTTTCGATTCAAAGAGGATTTTCGTCCCATCGGGCGAAAAGCGGGGATGCACGTCATCTTTTTTCGCATCTGTGTCAGCGGTCAAATTCTTCTGCACTTTCTTCTGCTTATCTGGTTCGTCATCGATGACATCTGTCACCCAGATATCAAAGTTGCCTTCCCGTCGGGTCTGCCAGGCAATCAGTGCTCCGTCGGGTGACCATACTTGAAACCGATCTTGGATGTCAAGGTCAGGAAAAAGCCCCTGTGCTCCCCAAACTGACAGATTGTAGAGTTCCCATTTTTGCCTTTTCGCCCCTTCTGCAAACTTAACGATCGCGACGTTGTTATTAACACCATTCGGTAAGGCACCTCGCGAACTAAAGGCGATGAGGCTACCATCCGGTGAAAAGGTAGGCTGTGATGTCAGAGATAGGCCGATGTTTGGTGTCATATTTACTTTGTTCCCCCCATCGGCATCCATGATCATCATGTTAAACGCTTCACCGCCAATAGCATCGTCTTTGATAAACCAGACGATCTGACTGCCATCCGGCGACCACGCCGGTTCTATGTCTTCGATCTTGTTCTTGGTGAGTTGTTTAACCGTCTCATCGTCCATGGCTGTGTAAATATCATCGTCGCCATCACGATTAGACTGAAAAACGATAATCGGTTCGGCGGCTTCGATCCAGTTATCCGCCGCTAAAGTTATCGTCAGCACAAAACTGATAATAGTTAATTTTTTGGCGAACATAGCCCCCTCTCCTTTCTTGTGGTCTGGTGTATTGTCAGATAGACTCTGATAGGATGTAGTGACAATTGCTCCCTGTCGCGATAGCTACCCAGGATCCGATGAAGCAGGTCAATCCTGTCTCGGCACTGCAAACGTATCATAACGTGTCTAACAAGGTGGCAGCGAGCTCAAGCAAGGCTGCTTGAGCTCGCTGTACACCGTGAACCAAATCACTGCAACCGCGCCTTGATCCTTCCCCATGTTGTGGTTAAACGCCCGGCAGGAGAAACCGCCAGCAACTCACTCCAACTCAGGTCCATGTTTTCTTTTATCTCGTCTTGGCCAAGTACGCGATTCCAAATACGAACTTCATCAACGATACCCTCGAAGTTTCTTGGACCTGCAAAAGAACCACCGATTCGTAGATCATTATCTCTATCATCCAACGGGAGTACCCCTTGTGCCCCCTCCTTGACCAATTCCCCATTGAGGTAAACTTTGTGATCATCTTTCGTAAAGGTCCCAGCGGCATGATACCAGATATTCGGTTTTATATTCGAGACCTCATTATCAAAGACGAGAGCCTGTCCTTGCATACCCAGCTCGAGTTGTTGTTTTTGGGCCCAGTTTAACCGGAGGCAATAACCGCCGTGATGTGATGTCGTTGATTCCTTGGAAAAGATTCGAGGCCAGACAGAGTTTCCCTGGCCTAGCAACTGAAACCAACACTCTATTGTGCCTCCTGAAAGCATTTGGAGCTCATTGGAGTTTTTTGTCTCGACAATAACAACATCATCTTGTCCATCAAACTCGAGTGCGCCGCCAATCTTTCCGTCAACCCAGTCCGGATCATCCAGCTCGCCATCGTTACCGAACATGGACGCGTCGGTTGCTGTATCCCCCTCCCCTTCATCAAAGGGAAAGTACAGGACCAAAGTTGGGTCATCCTTCCTATATTTTGCTGCATCTGTTAAAGATGGAACAATCAGAAGACTTACTATTGCTAAAACGAGAACTAACGTTTTCATTACTATTTCCTCCTTGCAGCTTAGTTAAGTTTTGAATTCGACCTTAAAGTCTATCAAACTATGTTCTCTGGCTTATGATGCCTGCTTCACAACTTTCACCTCCTTCCCAATTATCTCGAAGGATAATAAAAAAGGCGTCTCAGAGAAAGTAGACAGACTTTCTCTGAGACGCCTTGTATGCACGGTTAATGTAACCGCGGTTCCGAAAAAAAGTCGGATGGCATCTTGACCTTACGAATCTTGAGGTTCAGAAAAAAAATACAAAATAAAGCCATTTTTCCCGTTTTCCGGTAGAATATCAAATTTTATGACGCAGATTTATGGCGACTTTAAGTAAGATAAATCAGACACAATAACCTATGAACCTGTTTTAAAAGTCATTTGATGCGGTTCCGCATCAAGTAAATGGAAGCAATATACACCATAGCCTCAGCGGTCTCAGCCGAGCGTTCATAGTCCAAAGTCAATCGGCGAAACCAACCGAACCAAGAAAAGGTGCGCTCCACAATCCAACGTAATGGGACGACCACAAATCCCGATTGCCCAAGAGATGGAGCAATGTCCAATTGACACTGATGCGTTAAATATAGCCAGTCGCCTAATTCTCCGCGATAGCCAGCATCAGCACAGACTAACTGAATCGTTATCTGCCAACTAAAGACCTCGTTTAGTAACTCTATTGCGACTCGATTATCACTGACATTGGCATCAGTGACTTTGACTCCCAATGGAATGCCAATTGTATCGGTGACTATATGGCGTTTACGACCTTTGACTTTCTTGTGCGCATTAAACCCTCTACTATCTGCCAGTTCGGTCGTCTTGACCGATTGGCTGTCAATGATAGCTACGGTCGGTGACGGGGATTTGCCAATATCACTACGGGTTTGCTCGTGAAGTGCTTGATGAATCATAACCCATGTCCCTAAAGTTTTCCACTTTCTGAAGTGGGAATAGACCGTTTGCCACGGTGGCATGTGACGCGGCAACATTCGCCACTGACACCCTGATTTGACTATATAGAAAATAGCGTTGATAATTGAGCGCATCTCCCACTTGAGAGGTCTACCTATGGGTGAAGGTTCTGGAAAATAGGGTAACAGTTTGTCCCACTGGGCATCGGTCAAATCTGTAGGATACTTTGGTGTAGTCATGTTTAGGCCTTTCATTAGGTCAGTAGTTTACTGCTCTAATGGTTTAACATAAACATTAACTTTTGAATAGCCTTTTTCTTTTTAAAACAGGTTCTATACCCTTTCCAAATTTAAAAAGATTCTAACACCTTTCCAAATCTATGTCAAGTAATTTGTATTTTTCTACAAATTTTTCAACCTCAATCTCCTCTTGACGAGAAAATAGATTCGTGATAATATAGCCACCATGAAAAAACAGCAACAAAAGATTTGGGAACCTAGGATGCCAGACATTGAGAAGAGCTCCCGACTGGCAGTGAGGCTTGGAATTTCACAACTGGTAGCACAGCTTCTCATCAATCGGGGAATTGAAACGGAAGACGCAGCGCATGCGTATTTGTATCCAACACTCAATCAGCTGCATTCCCCATTTCTTATGTACGGGATGGAGCAGGTGGTCGAGCGCATCCGTTTAGGGATGAATCGTGGCGAACAGATTTGGATCTTCGGAGATTATGACGCAGATGGGACAACAGCGGCTTCGCTCCTGATAAACACGTTCCGGCACCTTGATTTCCCCGTGAAACCTTATATCCCTAATCGATTTGAGGAAGGATATGGTCTCAACAAGGAAGCTATTCAGAAGTTAAAGGAACACGGCTGCAATCTGTTGATTACCGTTGATTGTGGAATCACATCGATTGAAGAGGTGGAGTTCGCTAACGCGCTTGATATAGATGTTATTATCACTGACCACCATCAACCGCGGCCCGATGCGCTGCCGCCAGCAATTGGACTCATTACCCCCAAAATGCCGGAGAGCGAATATCCCTTTGATGGTCTTGCGGGAGTCGGGCTGGCGTTCAAGTTGGCGCATGGGTTGATGGGCGGTGGAGATCTGGACCCGTTTCTGCAATCTCAACTGGATCTGGTTGCGCTCGGTACGGTTGTAGATATTGCTCCGCTAGTGGAAGAAAATCGAGTCCTCACAAGTCTCGGTTTAACGGAAATCAATAAACGTGAACGACCGGGGATCAGGGCACTCTGTGATGTGGCAAACCATAGCGGTAATAAGCAGATTGTTGGGCATACGTTATCGTTCGTTTTAGGACCTCGAATTAACGCCGCGGGACGGATGGAGACAGCGGATAAGGTGGTTCAATTACTGACGGGTGAGTCCTATGATGAAGTAATACCAATTGCCAAGGAGCTTGATGCCTATAACTTAAGACGGCGGGAAGTGGAGAACAAAATTCGGGAGCAGGCAGCCGCTACGATTGAAAAGGATAGGGATCATGCAAAAAAGAAGGGACTAGTTGTTGCCCATGAAGATTGGCACCGGGGTGTCGTTGGGATTGTCGCTTCGCGGCTGCTTAATCGGTATTACCGCCCGGTGTTTGTACTGGCAATTGATGGTGACGAAGCACACGGTTCAGGACGTTGCATCGAGGGCATGAATCTCGCTGACAGCTTAAACGCATGTAGCGACCTGTTGGTCAAACATGGTGGACATCAAGCGGCGGCAGGTCTAACAATCAAAACGGAGAACATTGATGAGTTTGCCGTCCGATTTGACCAATATGCGTGTGAGCACCTCTCTGATGAAAGTCTAATCCCCAAGTTAAAGGTCGATTTTGAGGTGCAATCTTCCTATTTGACGATGCAAGCCCTAGAGGAATTACAGCAGCTTGAACCGTTTGGGGAGGATAATTCAGCACCACTTCTTGCGATGTCTAATCTTCACCTCCAGGGATCGCCGAACCTAATGGGGAAAGAGAAGAACCACCTTAAACTATTCGTGACAGATGGCGGACAACCACTTGAGGCGGTTGGATGGGGGATGTCAGATTACTTCATCGCATTGAAAAACAAAAACATTCGATTAGATATAGCTTTTGAACCGGAGATTAACGAGTGGGGTGATACTCGTCGCGTCCAACTAAAGATTGATGATCTGCACATCCACACGCTTGAACGCCATATCCCTGATGGAATATTTCCAACAAATGAAGAGGAAAGCCCCGCTAGAATTGTTGACCGTAGAGTTTTGGACAATAAGCAGGATTACCTGTGCAATCTCTTGGAGCGGGGGGAACCGACGTTACTATATGTGCGGGACGAAAAGGCGTTAGACCAACTCTTTGAGATGCTCAGTTCAACGGATAAAATTGGGCGGTGCGAAGCCGATATGTCTGAAGCTGACAAAGCGCAAGTCACAGACAAATTGGCACGTGGAGAATTGCTTGCAATCGCTTCAAATTGCACGTTGCCCCACCTGCCTCACATCACCCACATAGTTTTTTGCCACCCAACTCCTCAACACTTAACTTTCTTTAATCGATGTCAACCCGCATTCAAACATCCTGAAACAACGTATATTCATCTCATCTATCAGTCCAAAGATATAGAATGGATGCGGAAATGTGTTTCTTGGGAATATCCAGATAAGCAGATCTTGCAAAAACTCTATAAATGCTTACAAGCGCTCAATCAGGACGGCGGGCACCGGCTCACACTTGAAGCAATCATAGCGGGCGCACAGACCGATTCAATCCCGGTGCTTGCTGCTAAAAATGGTCTTTTAATCCTTGAAGAATTGCAGCTTTTGACGCAATATCCAAATTCTCCAAAACAAGAAATCCAACTTTTGCCACCCCCATCGAAGAAGCGTCAACTCCATGAATCCGAAACCTATCTAAACGGTGAACAGGTGAAACAAACAAACCAGTGGTTTTCGGAATTTCAATTGCGGCAGAATGTCAAACAGATTTGGGAGAGAGTGTCGTATGAGTGTCAACTATCTAATTCGCCAAATCCAAGCATATAACCCCGATGCGGATTGCGATCTTTTGCGAAGAAGCTATGAATTTAGCCAAACCTATCATCATGGTCAGCAGCGGATATCCGGAGATGCTTATTTTACCCACTGCTTTGAGACAGCCATGACGTTAGTTGAATTGAAATTGGACACAGATACCATCTGTGCCGGGCTACTGCATGACGTACTCGAAGATACATCAGCCACCCGCGATGAACTTGTGGATCAGTTTGGAGACACAATTACCGAATTGATTGAAGGTGTGACCAATATCAGTAAGTATAAGTTCAGAGGCGGAATCCAACAAAGACAGGCAGAAAATTACTTGAGGCTGCTTCTGGCAACAGCGAAGGATACACGGGTTATCCTGATCAAATTGGCAGATCGGTTGCATAATATGCAAACACTTGCCTCATTGCCACCACATAAACAGGAGCGTATTGCCAAGCAAACTTTTGAGGTTTATGCTCCGCTCGCCCACCGATTGGGGATTGCGCGGATTAAAAGCAGGCTTGAAGATCTGGCGTTCAAATATCTGCAGGCCACCGAATACAGAGAGATTGCTGATTTGCTTGCGGCGAAGTTAGGTGAACGGGAGGCGTATACGAAGTGGATGGTTGATGTTGTTCAACAGGAGCTAGATCTAATGGGGGTCAAGGCGAGGGTCTACGGCCGCCCTAAGCATATCTATAGTATCTATCAAAAAATTCATCAAAGAGGGGTTCCGTTTGAGCAGATCCGAGATCTATTCGGACTTCGCGTGTTGGTCAATAGCGTGGGAGATTGTTATGCAGTGATTGGAATTCTACACAATAAGTGGAATCATATTCCTGAGCAATTTAAGGATTTGATCGGCCTTCCAAAGGCGAATGGCTATCGATCTTTGCACACAACCATTTTAGATCGCGGGCAGCCTGTAGAAATTCAGATTCGGACCCATGAAATGCACCAGATCGCTGAATATGGAATTGCTGCTCATTGGCGGTATAAGGAAGGGATGCCATCGGAAACAGATAACGAAAGGATTTTTGCTTGGTTCAGAGACATGCTTGCGGAGATTCAAGAGTTCAAAGATCCGTTTCAGTTTATCCGCTCTATGAAAGGTGAGTTGTTCCCAGATGAGGTTTTCGTCTTTACGCCCAAAGGAGATCTCCACAGCTTGCCGGCAGGCTCAACGCCAATTGACTTCGCATACAAGATACACACCGATATTGGACAGACCTGTTCTGGTGCGGAAGTTAATGGCGCGATAGTTCCCTTTAAGTATCGGCTACAGAATGGGGATCGGGTGAAAATTCAGACTCGTGCGAATGGACACCCAAGCCGTGACTGGCTGCGGTGGGTCCAAACGGCGCGGGCACGTAATAAAATCCAGTCTTGGCTCAACGAACAAAACCGGGCACAAGCAATTGGTTTGGGAAAACGACTGCTCGAACTTGAAATGCGACAACGCCAACTGAGTCTGAAAGACTATCTCAAATCATCAGAACTACTTGGCATAGCGGAGAAACTCGTATCGAAGAAAAAGGCACAACTGCCGCTAACTGATGAACTTTTCAGACAAATCGGCAATGGTAAAGAGTCGGCAACGCATGTTGCCAACTTATTGACCCCTGAACCACCTCCGACCACTGAGAAAAAAGAAAAGACAACGCGCCTTCCCCAATCCGCACCATCAATTGAAATGGAAGGTATTGATTTAGATCTGGCACGTATTATGAAGTGTTGTCACCCCATTCCGGGAGATGAAATCATCGGGTATCTCACGCGGGGACGCGGTATTTCCGTCCACAGGGCAGATTGCCCTCGAATTATTAATGAGTCAGAAAGAATTTTTGATATTGAATGGACACCTGTTGAGAATGTCACTTATCCTGCGCCAATCACTGTTGAGTGTGACAACCGCCCCGGAATGTTGGCAGAGATTACGACATTGATTGCCCAGTACAAGGTGAATATTGACACAATTGGTTCCCATAGATTCAGCAAGGAGACTGGTCATGATCGATTCACTTTGGAAGTGAATGGAATTGAGCAGTTAGAAGCTATCATGGAGTCCATTCGTTACTTAAAAGGGGTGCGAAACGTCTCCCGGGTTGCATCTTTTTCCTCTGAAAAGCGCAGAAGCGTATAAAAAGAATCAAAATGTCGCGTTACCCATTCCCACCTGATACTTTCAATTGCCGTAGGCAACTTGTGCCCCACCAGAAATCGATTTTATAACTTTCCCGGTACGGAGACATCGTACGCATACACGGACTCTCTGACTCCCGCTTTCCGTTTGAACACGGACCCGCTGTAGGTTTGGTAGTTGTCTATGTTTTGAACGCTTACTAATCTGTCCACGGGTTCGGGCAATTTTATTACCTGCCATCGGTTTTTTCCCACAAACATGGCAAACTCGAGCCAATTGAACCACCTCCTTTCTTCGTAGTGCAACCTATTTAACATATCATATGCCCTGCTGAAATGCAAGGTTTTTTGTGTTTACTATATTGAATCTTCTCAATTCAATTTTCGATTTAGACTGATGTCTAGAGTTTTTATCTGTGCTTCCTACCGTCGTGGAAGGTTAAAAATCCAATAGTTTCGATGCTATCCGCCCGATGGTGCAATCCGCTCTGCCTCCAATCCTTCCGGGCGGAGAAAGTCCTTATAACGTGTCTGTATCTCGACACCGTTGAGACTACGGGTAAAACCTGCTGTCTTTGTCAAATGCTTTGTTGTAATTTCAAAGGTATTCTCTCCTCGTTTGATGTCATCCAGTTCTAGCTTGTACCGAAACCAGTGGGCGGACATACCGAGTGGTGCTTGGATGTGCATCGAACCCGCGAGTTTTACCGCGATGGTCAAGGCACGTTCGTCAGTGATCTCCGCATCCTCCCAAGGCAGTACCTTGCCATTGAAACGGAATTCAATATCATCCTCAATACAGAAGAAGGAGAAGCGAAGGGTGAGGATAGGTTTGCGTATCTCTCCGTCTTGCTTGGCACTTTCGATGTCATCGGCAACCCAGATATTGACAGCAGCGGTTTCTCCCTCCTTAATCTCCAATGGTAGTTGACGCCCCGGTGTAGTTGTCGGTTTGTCCAGTTCTCCCTCTCGCGGTTGGAGCAGATAACGCTTATCACTCCGTGCGTGGACTTCAGGATAAGCCACCTCTCGCAGAATCTGGTATTCCCTTTCGCTGAAGGGCCAGGACAGATAGCCGTCATATATGCCAGCCCAGCCATCCCATCGAAGTGTTTGCGCTAATGCGTTGTACATTTCAATACTCGGTAGACCGACCCGTTCATCATAGACGCGTCGGGGTGGACGATAGTAGGATGCGGCACCGGCTGCATTAGCAGCATCGGGCATCCAGCGGGGTTTTGGCTGCGTATCGGTCAGCACATACGGGTCTTGTCCAACGACGTAATTGATGCTACCTTCCTTGAGCCATGTTTCCACATCCAGTCCCATCGACAGATTTTTTTCCTTTTCGAGATCAACGCGCACCATGATGGGGATTTCTCTTCCCTGTTGATTTCCGATAGCGTTTGCCATCTCCCGAATTTCAGCAATGAAGCGATTCATCAACGGGATGTTTTTCTCTATCTCATCCTGCTTGAAATAATATGAATCGAACATAAAGTCCAATTCTATCCCATCAGCCTCGTAGTCCTCCAAAATCTCCCTAAGCACAGCAAGTTTTTCCTGTCGCACTAATTCGTGAGCAAAGTCATAACACCATTCCGCTCTTCCTTCCTCTCCAATACATACCTCGGCACCATGGTTCCATTTCAGCAGACCACACCGCTCGCTTCCCGGCGGGGAACTTGCCTGTAACTTCAGGGAAGGAAATACGGCAAGCCCCATTTCATGACCTCGTTTGATGGCTTCGCGTACTTGGTCGGTGCCCATTTTTTGGGCTTCCTCTACCATCCGCATAATTCGCCAGTCGATGTAATTTGCCCAAACCTCTTTCATCTGCCCCACAACACGCCCAACCTTGCTGTTATGGAAATATACATCAGCATATCCGAGTCCCAACACTAAGAGATCTACACCGGTGCCAAGTACCTCATCAACGGGCCATTGGAGCTTATGGATGGAAGCCGGCGGTTCTATCCGCTTTGCGTTGAAATGATGAGCATCGTTGTAATAAATTAGTCGAGGTTTCTTCATCGCTGTATTTCTCCCTTGAGGTAAATTCTTGAGAACAAGTTAATAGTTTCCTGTAATTTTGGAGGCAAAAATCGCGTTCCTATGCGTGTCATGCCACAATTTTCGCTGTTTTTCCCCGTTGAAGGACAATATGCTTTTTCCATTTAACATCGTCTTGTTCAACAAAATCTTCTCGATAATGTGTGCCACGACTCTCGGTGCGTAGAATTGCTGCTTCCATTATCAATGCTGCAACATCGCACATGTTCTGAAACTCAAACGCTTCGGCGCTGTGCCAATAGCAATTCGGGTTTAATTCTTTCAATTCATCGAATATCACCTCTAAATCTTCACCATGCCTAACAAGCCCAGCGTGCTGCCACATCATCTCTTGCACGAATTCCTGTGCTGCTTCAATCTCAATGTTCGGAGATGCTGTTTGAGAGGGAGAAAAGTCATCGTCAGAGGAGATCCGGAGGCTCGCATGACTGTCCGATTGAATTGTCCGTGCATATTCGACAGCCGCACTTCCAGCGCGCGCACCCAACACAATACATTCAAGTAAAGGATTGTTTGCCAACCGGCTGGCACCGTGAACGCCGGTACAGGCAACCTCCCCACAGGCATAAAGTCCGCGGAGGGTTGTCTCTGCGTTTAGATTTGTGCAAACACCGCCTATCATAAAGTGTGCGCCGGATCTGACGGGCATAACATCGGTGGTAATATCAATTCCAAACTGATGGCAAAACTGATAGATATTTGAAAAGCGACTTCGTATGAAATCAGGTGACAAATGGGTTATGTCTAGATAAACACATGGGCTTCCGGTTAATTCCATTTCGTTCAGAATTGCACGACCTACAACATCACACGGAGCAAGTTCCTCCATTTCGTGATATTTTGCCATGAAGCGTTCCCCACGCGAATTAATTAAGATGCCGCCTTCTTCACGTACCTTTTCACTAATCAAGCAGTGCGGCGCCTCCATCAGGAACAAAGTCGTCGGATGAAATTGGATAAATTCCATATCTATCATCTCACATCCCGCTCGCCAAGCTGCCGCGAAACCATCACCTGTTGCACTTGCCGGGTTCGACGTACATCGATAGATATGTCCAAGGCCGCCTGAAGCGAGGATGGTAGCTTTGGCAAAAATGCAGTGAAGTGTGTCGTTAATGAGGGCAACCACCCCATAGCACCTATCCCCTTCGGTCATAAAATCAATTGCAAAGGCTTGTTCGATGACCCGCACATTCTCCTGCTTTTTGAAGTGATTGACTAATATCGTCTCCTCTTCTTTGTCGTGGCTCGTTCCGCCCTGAATCAATTCTGAGACCTGTTGAACACCTTTTTCAACCATCACCTCGACAACTGTTTCATTGCAGAGTCCTCTTCCCATTTTTAGAGTCTTTTCAACATGGGAAGCGATGGTATCATCCTCGCTTATGACGGCAGTAATCTCACCCTGCGCATGGGGAAAGTTATTCTCTTTTATCGCGCGCTTAGTAATCAGCAAGACATCGCCATGTTGGTTAGCTTCAATCGCTGCCCTTAGCCCGGCGTTTCCGTCCCCGATTACTAGGAAATCGGTGTCGATTCTTGGTAATTTGGCTGAATCAAATTGGGCGATATATCGGTGATTCATTGCGGATTTGATAAGGTTAGGATGTTTGTACATATCCTCCCTTTTTGAACAAAGCTTTGTTTCATACAAAGCAGATTGTCGTTTAACTTTGATAGGTGAGAATGTTGCCCAAGTCCAAGATAGCGGAACATCGAATAGGCGTTAAAAATCACCAATGACTTTCATCACCTTTCCACTTCCTTCAACAATTCGTTCGCCATTTTCTGAATCAATGTGTGCTTCAACCTCAATGAGACGTTTACCCATTTTAACTCGATTGGCTGTAACAATCAATTTATTGCCTGCCATCGCTGGCTTCTTGAATCGGATCTCAAGTTGCGCTGTTACCGCAGGTCCATCAAAACTGGCAATACCCACATGGGTAATTGCTTCATCGAGGAGTGTACTCAAGATTCCACCGTGGATTACGTTTGCCCAGCCTTGAAAATGACCGGGGGGTGTACACTCAATCTTGACCCGTGTTCCATCGGGGGTAATATCTGGATTAACTTGTAACCCAAAAGGGTTTTCCTTACCACATGCAAAACAACGATTATTGTTCTCAACGCGCATCCATCAACTCCTGCTGAATTTTCAAGTTTAACATAAGATCGTATTGTAGCACACCGTATAACAAAAGGCAAATGAAATCAAGAAGCTCACCTATCATTATCGCCGAGTTCAGATATCAGTTCCTAACGCTGAATTTTTTGCTGATAATTCCCTTGACAGAAGAACGAATATTTTGTAAACTTAGATTCTACGCAAAATACACATGCGCTAACGAAACGTTCTACCCAATACAATCTCTTAAATTTAAAAGAGGAGAAAAAGAGTTAGATATGAAAAAGTTTTTAACCCTACTGATGTTTTTTATTTTGGCTATTAGTGTCGGGTGTACTCCAGATCAACCGATTACACAACTGGAAGTTGGCAAAAATAAGCTGCTCGGTGCCGGCCTGTCAATTGAAGCCGTTGAGCATCTAAAACGGGCGGAAGCTGATGAAGCCAAAACCCCAGCCGAAAAAGTGGAGCCACGAGCCTTATTACTGGTTGCCTATTCGCATGCCCTCGCTACCGGAGACGCTAAAACTCAAGAAGTTGAGATCCCGGGGCTTGAAGCCGAATACAGGCAGGCACGAAATGTAAGAATTGCAGCATTAAGCAATATTGAAATGAAGAAAATACTTCAACTGCTCGCTGAACGACATCGCACACAAGACGCAACGATACAGATCTTGGTCGATAAAGGAGCAGATGCTGTCCCCATATTGATCGAATCTCTCGGTATAAGAAAATATTTGGTACTTCGACCTGATTTAATTGAAATGCTGTATCAAATCGGTTCCAAAAGTGTAGACCAGATGATAGCTGCGCTCAATGATTCCAATACCTCTACAGAAATTAAAATGATCCTGGCACAATTGATTGGGCGGATAAATGATTCGCGTGCAATTCCCGCTCTAGAAGCAATCCAAAGCGAAAGTGACCCAGGACTGAAGATGGAAATCAACATTGCGCTTTATAACCTTGGCAAGCAAGAATATAGGGGAGAAATTATCACTGGGTTAAGTGATAACGATATTACGGTTCGCCGTGCAGCTGCGCAAGCGATGTTGCGACTTGACAATCCCCCAGCGGATGAGCTTGTCAACGCTCTCAACGACTCTGATGCACAGGTGCGTGTGTATGTGGGCCAAACGCTTGAAAAATATCCAACTGAAAACGCCATCGATCGACTCATCGAAATTCTTACAAATGATACAGATGAAAGTGCGAAAGAAGCAGCAGCAAGAGCTTTAATCGTTCATGGTGGACAAGATTTTGGAAAAGGGATAGCACGGCGGCTCATTAAGGCGTTGCCGGAAGTAAGTGAACCACAGGATCGGATACGGATTGTCCTAGTCCTTAAAAAAGATGCGCTTGTAGAGCAGATTAAAAATGCTCCCAAAGCACACGATGATAATATCGAATATGAGCTCTTTCTCTACTTTGATAACGAAGAGCAGAATGATATGGTAAAAGAAGAACTCAGTATGTTACTAAATGGTTTAAGAGATTAAAAGTTTTTTTGAACGGTTGAGATCTTCGCGACACTCTCAGATCTGTGTGAATTGATGCGGGACGCTGGAAGTGACAGCCAGAACGGCAAATATCTAACTTTAACCATCGATTGGGTAAGGTTGTTTACCACCTAACCGTGCGAGATGCGGTATGGTAGTGCATATGTGTAGAAGTTTATAAAGCCGTTGAGCATCTGTCAATGTTGCCCAGTAAAAAAATTGAGTCACTCGGATAAAAATTATCTTTCGGGTGAACTCAAGTTGTCTCCTTGAGTTTAATGAGGGATTTGTCTGTTTCCAAATGCAAAATCAGGGCTAGCCGATTGGGAGTAGGATGACTATGGCGCGTTTATCTGCCCCACTTGGAACTGCTATAAAATCGCTTGCTCATGTTAGTGTGCCTCAACAGGCGGACTACGAGGGTAAGTTTATTGTACTGTCACCAATCAATCCACAAGCTGATGCTGAAGAACTTTACAGGTGCACCCACGGCTCAGATACGAAAGAGCAGATATGGACTTACATGAGTTACGGGCCCTTTGACAGTGTGCACAGCATGCGGCGATGGCTTGAAGTTGGAGCAAAATCGAAAGATCCACTCTTCTTTGCGGTACACCATCGCGAATCGAAGCTTCGGGTGGGGATGGTAAGTTTTCTGAACATCACTTCAAATATGCGACGACTTGAGCTGGGACACATTTGGTATTCGCTTGATGCTCAAAGATCAAACGTAAATACGGAGTCCGTCTATCTAATGCTCTGCGAGGCATTTGATAGGCTGAAATACCGTCGAGTTGAGTGGAAATGTGATTACCTGAACGAGCGGTCACGATTAGCTGCTCTACGTCTCGGTTTTCAGTTTGAAGGTGTCTTTAGACAGCACATGATCGTAAAAGGTCGAAATCGGGATACTGCATGGTATTCAATATTGGACAATGAGTGGGCTGATGTTAAAAAGAACATGGAGATGTGGTTGTATCAGAACCCAAACCAGCAGTTGTCTTTAACAACACTTAACAGCAATAGATCCTAAGTGGTTGAATCTGTTTTCAAATCCTATAATTCGACGAAAATCTGTAGTTTTCAATCGATAATGCAAATATCCAACATTTTAGAAATATCTTGAATTTAGTTAGGAGTTACGCACTTCAGCTTGCAGTAGCGCGATGAATCGGGCATCAAGATGAATCGCCGAACTACAAGTTCTCCCCCTTTGCAAGGGGGGAATTAGAGGGGGTGCGGTTCAACGCAGCACAAGACTTTGAGCATTCAACTGCGTAAGTTCTAAATATTCTTGCATTTAATCTCAACCATGTTTATGTCAGTACGCCCTAAACATGGCTGACATTTTGAGGTTATTGGTTGATATACTTTACAACAGAGGGGTTGCTAACACAATCTGACCTCTATCAACCCCAAAGGATAAAAAATCGATTTGAGAACAGAGGAGGCATAGCAGATGCAACGGAGATATAATCTCGCCCGTATGATTTTAGCTAGCGCTGTCGTGTTAGGGCTAACACTGCTGATGGTATGCGTTGACGCGCAGGCACAGATCGTCTTCGCGTCTGATAGGAATGGGAACATGGAAATCTACGTGATGGACATCGATGGGAAGAATTCGCGAAACCTCACCAATAATCGCCATGCTGACCGTTCACCCTCATGGTCTCCCGATGGCAAGCGCATTGTCTTTACTTCCCAACGAGATGGGAACATGGAAATCTATGTGATGGACGCCGACGGGAGTAATCCGCGAAGACTCACTGAAAATCCCAATAATGACCAGTTTCCCGGATGGTCTCCCGATGGCGAACGCATTGCCTTCATGTCCGATAGGGACGGGGCAGATCTACACTTTGACATCTACGTGATGGATGCCGATGGGGATAATCCTCAAAACCTCACTAACAATGACTTTGATGAAAGGTATCCCGAATGGTCTCCCGATGGTAAACGCATTACCTTCAGTTCCCGTAGGGATGGACACTTTAGAAACGCCTTTGGAATCACTGATGAAATCTACGTGATGGATGCCGATGGGGATAATCAACAAAGACTCACCGATAATAACGGTTGGGACTGGTTTCCCTCATGGTCACCGGACGGTAAACGGATTGCCTTCTCGTCTGATAGGAGGGGCGACTTTGAAAACTTTGAAATCTACGTGATGGATGCCGATGGGGATAATCAACAAAGACTCACCAATAATAATCGCCAGGATGACTTTCATCCTGTATGGTATACCCCTGCTTTTGCAGTTGCTCTGGCAGGTAATATACTCACGATATGGGGACGACTCAAACAGGCAGACCAATAACTGTCAGCATCGGGAAAGTACCGTTTGCTGAGGTTAGGTCATAAACGCCAAGGAAGGGTCAAACCTCCGTGCGGTAATAAACCGAGTTGCCACCTTAATTGGAAAGGGCTTTCCTACACAAGTTGACCTCTATCACCCTCAAAGAATAATAAACCGATTTGAGAATAGAGGAAGAATAGTAGATGCAACGGAAATACAATCTCGCACATTTCCTTTCAGCTATCGTTGTAGTGTTGGTGCTGACACCCCTAATGGTATGCGTTGACGCACAGGCACGGATTGCCTTCGTGTCTGATAGGGATGGGAACAGTGAAATCTACGTGATGGACAACGATGGGGGGAATCAGCGAAGACTCACTAACAGTGACTTTGCTGAATGGGAACCCTCATGGTCGCCTGACGGTAAGCGCATTGCCTTTACGTTTGATAGGAATAAGACGGATGGGAACAGTGAAATCCACGTGATGGATGCCGATGGAGGTAATCAGCGAAGACTCACTAACAGTGACTTTGCTGAATGGGATCCTGCATGGTCTCCGGACGGTGAACGGATTGCCTTTACTTCTAGTGGGGCTAGGAACATGAGGGATGGGAACTGGCAAATCTACGTGATGGACGCCGATGGGGGGAATCCACGAAATCTCTCTAATAATCCCTTTTTTGATGATGATAATCCTTCATGGTCTCCCGATGGTGAAAGCATTACCTTCGTGTCTAATAGGGCTGGGGGCTCGAAAATCTACGTGATGGACGCCGATGGGGGGAATCCGCGAAAACTATCTAATAATCCCCATAATGACGATGCACCCTCATGGTCGCCGGACGGTAAGCGCATTGCCTTTGATTCCTTTAGGGGGAAGTTGGACATTTATGTGATGGACGCCGATGGGAAGAATCCGCGAAAACTCACCAAGAATCCCTTTAAGGATTGGGATCCCTCATGGTCACCGGACGATAAACGCATTGCTTTCGTGTCTAATAGGGATATGGATGCGAACAGGGAAATCTACGTGATAAACGCCGATGGGAAGAATCCGCAAAACCTCACCAAGAATCCCCATGATGACACCGATCCTGCATGGTATAATCCTGCTTTTGCAGTTGATCCCGCCGGCAAAAAGTTTACAATGTGGGGACAGTTCAAACAGGTCGACTGATAATATCAACTATCGGCTGTTTCTCCTTTGCATCGGAGCGGTTTTTGAAAATAAACGCCGTGTAGATCGGCTTTTTTCAATACTACCCCTTGAATCTGATGCTCTTTGAGATAATCTGTTACTGCCTCACGGCACCCGGGCCATCTCCAATAATCATCCAAAACAACAAACCCGCCTTCAACCACTTTATCATATAAGGTCTCTAAAACTATCTTGACTGACGCATACCAATCGGCGTCAATATGCAAAATAGCAATGGTTTGAAGGTCTGCTGTCTGCAATGTTTCATCAGCCTTTTCTATTCTCTTTAGGACTTACGCAGTTGAACGCTCAAGGCTTTGTAGTTCGGCGATTTATCGCCGCCCCGATAAGTCGGGACAGACGGGCAACTACAGCCGGAGTAGTAGGAGGGCAACGCAATCACTTCCTCACAGAGAGGAGTGCTCATCTATGAGGTATTATGTAAATAGACTGACGCATATTCTACGTAGGACCAAGCAGCCGGCGAAGCAGGTAGGTCGTTATGCTAAAAGCCCCTGAAGAGACTTTTAGCATAACGAAGGTGCATGGATTTTACCACTGAAGTCTAGTGTGTATGCCAGTGGTCTACGCAGGTCCAGCCGTCCGCTTTTATTTCATCCGGGACAATGTACGAGCAACCGTTGCCATTCCAGCAGTACCACAACTTGCCCGCCTCTGCGTCATAGGTCAAACATGTAATCATTGAAACCAACAACAGGCTTAGTACTAAAATGAAAGCCATTCCAAGGGTCTATAATGGTCCCCAATATTCGGGCCAGGAGTTAAGTAAGAAATTTGGTCTAACTCACCCGTATAAATGGAGGATTGAAAATGTCAACCAAACGGATTCGTCATACAGCGAGATTCAAGTTTACTATTGCCGTTGAAGCCATCCAGTCAGATAAAACTATCAACCAATTGGCAAGTGAGCACCAGTTGCACCCGAGTCAAATCAGCCAATGGAAGAAACAGTTGCTTGAACAGGGTAGCGATATTTTCGCGACCACTCCCACCAAGGGACAGCGTGAGCAAAATGACAGAGGGTCCAGTCTGTATGAGCAAATTGGTCGGTTGAATATGGAACTGGACTGGTTGAAAAAAAAAGCTGCCTCAAACAGTACACCAGAGACGGTCACTCGTTGAACCCGACCACCCCCAATTGAGTATCCGTCGTCAGTGTGAGTTGCTTGGTTTTTCTCGGTCAACGCTTTACTATCAACCGGCTACAGAGTCAGCAGATAATCTGCATCTGATGCGGCAGATAGATCAGCAGTATATGCAAACACCGTTCTATGGGAGTCGTCGAATGACACACCATCTTAAGCACCGTGGCTACCATGTGAATCGCAAACGCCTCCAGCGGCTAATGCGTTTGATGGGCATAGAAGCGATTTATCCCAAACCCAAACGCTCAACCATCAACAGTGAGCATCGGATTTACCCATACCTATTACGGGACTATGAGGTGACCGCTGCCAATGAGGTCTGGTCGGCTGATATTACCTATATCCCGATGGATAAAGGGTTTATGTATCTGGTGGCGATACTCGACGGGTATAGTCGTTACGTCATCACTTGGAAGTTATCCAATAGTCTAGGGGGACCGTTCTGTCTCGACGCCTTGCATCACGCATTATGCAAAGCAACCCCTACCATCTTCAATACCGACCAAGGTGTCCAGTTTACTGCCAATGCGTTCACCGAGACGGTCGAAGCCGCTGGCAGTGCTATGAGTATGAACAGCGTCGGCAGAGCCATTGACAACATTTACATTGAGCGGTTTTGGCGAAGCGTCAAGTATGAAGATGTCTATCAGAAACTCTACCCAACGGCAAAAGCCTTGTTTGATGGATTAACTCATTACATCCGGTTCTATAATCACAAACGACCTCACCAGAGTCTCAATTACGCGACACCGGCTGAGGTTTATCGGAGCTAAAGGAGTACACAGCGACTCTCAATTATCTTACTTATTTTTCCAATATTTTGGCCTCGACAATGGGTCCACTTTAGTCAATGCTTTTCTTAACATTACGGTTAACTCCTTTTCGGATATGCAGAAGCAAGCCGCTTCTGCTGTTAGAGATAGAACCTTCTAAATCTCCCAATTTCGGGACAGGCATGAACAAATTTTACAGTTCACGGTTTCATCTGTCCCATCACGATTATAAGATACCAGCTAATAAATAGAAAATCCAGTCGCTTTGGGGGCGTACTGACATAATATGTCAGTACGCCTTGAAATTGGTAGCAGATTGAAGGGGAATAGCTTGTCAACCTTGAATTGATAGGCTCAAGTCCAGATTTTTAATTGGGGTGAAGGCAACTTCCTTATCCATTAGGAGTTACGCATTTTCGTAGGGAGCGCAGATCTGCGCTCCCTACGAAATCGTGGATTCACGGTTTGGTAATGTTTGAGGGCAACCACCAGTTTCCTAATCCCCATAAATCGGGGGGTTGCCCCTACGAGGCTTTGAACGTTCAACTGCGTAAGTCCTATTTAGTAACACCGTAGATTAAAAATAGCCTGCTACTCCTCTCTCCTTCCATTATACGGTTCAGCTCTTAACTTTGAAGTGCACGCTGCCAACTGAAGCAGCCGCTGCGTTAAATCTGAATCCTCCCCCGATTTTTCTTATATTTTACCTAAAATTTCGGGTAATGCCCCACCCCTTTAGGGTGGGATGTAGCCCGCCAAGCCCCGTTAGTATGACAAAAGATGTTGAAATTGCAGGTAAAATATAGTATGCTTTTCTTAGTTTTCGTAGGAGGTAGCACCCTACCGCTCGGTGGAGCTCCCACACTCTTTGCTACAGGGTATGAAAGCTAGAAAACTGACCTCATGAAAACCTACAAGTTTAAGATGTATAGCAATCATGGCAATCGTGAATTGCAGAAAACGATTGACAGCCATGCTCATGTATGGAATCACTTTGTCGCCTTGTGTCGCAGATACCATGCTATCTATGGGAAGTATCCCGGTAAGAAAGCACTCATGCGACACTTAACAAAGTTGAAAAGGCTTCCCCGCTTTGCCCATTGGAATCTCCTTCCCAGTCAATCGTTGCAAGACGTAATAGACCGACTTGATAAAGCGTACTCTAAAATGTTCACTGACCGCACAAACAGCAAGCGTTCCGGTCGTCCCCGTTTCAAGAGACGTAAACTATACAAGTCCTACACCCTCAAGCAAGCCGGTTGGAAACTGCTACAAAGCAACTATATCCGTATCGGCAAACGCATCTACCGATATTTCAAAAGTCGGGAAGTCTTAGGCACGCCGAAACGCTGCACGATAAAACGGGACAGCGTAGGAGACGTATGGCTAATCATTCTGACAGACCATGTAGATACAGATTTAGAGTCTCCCACGACGGGTAATAACGCGGGGTTCGACTTTGGACTAAAGAGGTATCTCACCGGGTCTGACTTCAATGACTATGACTCTCCACAATTCTTCAAGCGCGGTCTCAACACTATCAAACGTGCGAACCGTAACCATTCACGAAAGGTCGAAAGGTCAAAGAATCGGGAACGTGCAAGAATCAACCTTGCAAAGAAACATCGCAAGATAGTCAACCAGCGAAATGACTTTCACTGGAAACTTGCTCATGATCTCACAGACAGATATGATTGGATTGCCCTTGAATCTCTGAACCTCAAAGGCATGAAGTCCCTTTGGGGACGCAAAGTCTCTGACTTAGGTTTTTCTGACTTTGTGCAGAAACTCAAGCATATCGCTTCCAAGAAAAGCACGGAAATCCGATTCATAGACAAGTGGTATCCTTCGAGTAAGACCTGCCATGTCTGTGGCGCAATCAACCCAGGGCTAAACCTTCGTGATAGAACATGGCAGTGTCCAAGTTGCCACACAGAGTTGGATAGAGACCGCAATGCGGCGGTCAATATCCATAGGGTGGGGGCATCCACCCTTGCTGGAGAGGACGTAAGTCCCGGTTTGCCGGGCTACCCTTGTTGACAGCACAATTCGACACCCTATTGAGAACGGGGGAAAATCCCCACCCTTTAGGGTGTGGGAGTATGTCAATGACGTTTACATCCAAATTTGCCATGATATAAATTGGAGCGAATCGCAACTCGTACTTTTGGAGTTTTATGCGGTTGAAATCTTTCAAACATAAAAAGATTGAGATAAATTCTATGCGCAGACGAAACAAACGCTTAATCCTATTTGCCTGTCTTGGAGTGATTTTGATCCTGGGAGGCTTTTTGTTTTTGCGTTCTGCCTATGTACTTAATCGGGTTCGCCTGGTGTTAGAGTCTGAGCTCCAAAAGCGCTTAAAACACTCAGTCACCATTGATAAGATTTCAGGAGATGTGTTCACCGGCTTGAATATCAAAGGGATTAAAGTCACAGATGCGAGTCCAGAAAATCCTCCTCTAATTGCTCTAGACGAAATCCGGATAAGATATAAGTTATGGAGTTTGGCGCAGGGAAAATTCCTCATTACTCAATTGCATTTTAACCAGCCCCAGGTTAATACGCGCATGGGGGCAGACGGAACTATCGATTTAGCCAAGCTAATTCCGAAAAACGAATCGGGAACGGGCGCGAAATTTCCGGTTCAACTGTTAATCTCTGATATCAATATTGAAGATATGAGTATTGAAGATGGCATTATCAATATTGAAGATAAAAGCTCTTTCCTCAAAGTTGCAATCGGCGGTATTTACAGTCGGGGTCGCGTTGACGGTCCTATAAACAACTGGAAGTACCGCAGTCATTTGGAAGTGCGAGATGGACGTTTTGAACTGAACGGTGTTGAAACGCAGATTGATGAATTCAGGACTGAATTTGAGGTGCAGAAGAATCGAGGTGCATTGCACTCGTTGCGCCTGACGTTAGGAAATTCCCTTCTGACTGTCGCCGGTGAGGCAAACAATCTCAGCAAACAATCTCCACAGGTCAAGACACAAGCCCAAATGACCCTTGACCTCCGTGACGTACAAAAGATACTATCCACTCCAGCGGAAATAGAAGGGGTCGCAGAAGTGGACGTGGAAGCCAGTGGTCCAATTTCGGAAATTGTCGGCAGCATTGGAATTAGCTTTCCCTCTGTCCAGTTAAATGCACTCCAATTTGAAAATCTCACTCTCCAAGCCGAGTTCACACCTCGTAGCGTCCGAGTTACCAATATTGATGCCCTGCTCGCTTCCGGCAAGCTGACAGGGGCGGCAGAAATTAACCTCCAACCCCAACAAGAGGATTCGCAACGCCTAGCCTACAAAGGTTGGATACAACTTAACTCCCTTCGGGCAGAGCAACTACTGCCAATTATAGATTTTCCCCAAAGTTTTTTGGATGTTAAGGCGGATTTGAATGGTAAAGTCCAATTTAGTGGTAACGGTTCAGACCTCCGCAAGATCAATCTTGATGGAGATTTGCAACTGGACGATGCGAGTCTAAATGGAGTGCCAATTCGCCTTTCAGCAGCGCACTACCAGCTTAACGACGAACATCTGTCGATTACGGCGAACCTTGACGATGCGCAAATCGAAATCGATGGAAAACCCGGATTAACCGGTCAGCACGATATGGATCTGCGTATTACGAAAATTGACATAGGTAAACTCGCGCAAATCTTGCAAATACCAGATCTTGCTGGGGAAGGCACGCTTACCGGAAAAAGTAGTGCCGGTGTAGGGAATACCCCACTTTATTCGTTGCAAGGTCTCCTCAAGGTTCCAGAAGCAACGTTGTATGATGTACCAATCGGCGTGTTGACAACGGATTTTCATTATACGGAGAATAAGGTTCTTCTGAACTCGATACGCCTTGTTAAAGGGGAGAGCGAATTGATTGCCGATGGAGTTGCCCATATTGGAGGGGACACTCCTATCGATCTTAAGGTGCGTGCCCAACCACTCCAGATCGCAGACTATGTGAGACTAGCAGGTGATGATTATCCAATAGAAGGGATTGCGACAGGTGAGTTGGTGCTATACGGAACTTTAGCGTGGCTTAATGGTCGTGGCACGCTTCAGATTGAGAACGGCAAAGCATGGGATCTATCGCTTGACCCGTTAACGCTGCCGCTAGAGATTGAGAATTATGTCGTGAAAATCCCAGATTTTGAGTTGCTAACCCGTGGTCAAAAAGGTGTCCTCAACGCACAGATTGACCCAAATCAAGACTATGTAATCGACTTTCAAAGTGAATCAATGCGACTGGCAGAGATTGCGATCGCACGCGGAATGACCGATTTCTTGTTGGATGCCGATTTGGTTGTCACAGCCAAGGGTCAAGCAAACGCGGCGGATCCCCTTGTAGATGTAACCTTCGACTTCTCAAATGTTACTTACGCAGGCAATCCACTAGAGGACGTTTACATAACTGGTATCTACAGCAACAATGCGCTGAATTTTGAAGGCGTGGGCTTTAATGATACCTGTCAGATTCGCGGAGTTTTGGAATCAATTGAAGGCCTCCCCTATCAGATTGTTGTTGATGGTATGGGAGTTGATCTGCTTCCATTCCTACGAATCTTTAATGTAGCAGACTATTTCACAGGCACAGCTGATGGCAACGTTGAGATTGAAGGGATGCTAGAAGATTTATCGAAATTTAAGTTCCAGATGTTCCTGTCCAAGACTGCGCTCGATGTTAATGGACGTCAGCTGACTAATCCCGCCCCGATCCGCGTTTCCTTTGTGGATAACCTGTGGCATGTTCAATCCTTGGTGCTTGCTGATAGACGGGATGGCAGCCCATTCCTGAATGCGGTAGGTACTTTCCCCATTCAGAGCGGGATAGATACCCCCCAATCCGATCGGGGTTCAAAGACTGCCAATACATTCGGTTTTACCATGGAGTCCGATGGGTTCCCGCTTGAGGGACTATCGTACCTATTGGGACTACCACCGCTCCTCTCAGGAAATGTCAGCTACAAATTCACGGGGGGTGGGACTTATGAAGCACCACAGTTAGAACTCAATTGGAACATTCCAGATCTGGTGCTTCAAACACCCATTGGGCAAATCCCAATTCGTGAAGCTGTGGGTGGTCTCGTGTATAAGGATGGAAGCCTTAACGTTGAGTCTTTCGATTTGCTCTTACTTGACAATCCCATTGAAGTGCAGGGGAATCTACAGGTTGACCTTGAAGCTTTTCCATCTTCACGTCTCAACCTCCATGCTTCATGCCCAAATTTTAGGCTAGATTCTCGCGATTTTCAGAACTTGCCGGATTATCTGAATAATCATTTAATCCTGTTCGATCTGGAGGCACAGATTACTGGCGATCTGGCTCAACCGGAATTGACCGCTTCAATTGATGCGACACAAAAGACAATGCAACTCTTGGATTTGCCCCAACCTATTGAAGACTTGAAAGTTGCGCTTCAGGTCTCAGCTGGACAGAAAGCATCACCTGATTTAATTACAGTGAATCTGAAATCAGCGGATTGGCAGTTCGACGGTGGGCAGTATCAGGCATCAGGAGTTTGGAGTTTGCCCAAAACGGACAAAGGCTTACCCCTGACTTCAATTATAGACCTTTTTGAACAAAACAATTCAGTCCGGTTTCAACTGCACGTCAATGGGGTAGATGTAAATCTCGTCACGCCTCTGAATTACATAATGAAACGTGAATTCTACGGTATAGAAAGTCAAGCTAATATAGTGCTTGACCTACAGGGCAATGGCTATCATCCCGACCAAATGTCGGCGACTCTCATGTGCAATAATCTGCATATCAAGGTAAGCAGTCGTGAGATGAGGAATATTGATGAGATTTGGTTTCACTTCGCAGACAGGAAACTCACACTTGCGCCAATCCAATTAGGTGAGGGAAAAACCGCCTGGCTCAACGCCGCAGGCACCATCGACCTTGATGGAAATATGGATCTCAGTTTAGGATTAGATCGGCTGCCCTACGGCGTACTAGTGCCGGCGATAACCCTGACACTGCTCAATCAATCTTTCCTTCAGTTCGATGGTTTTCTAACGAGCCAAATCGGTGTTCGTGGTAATCTTACGAATCCAATCATAACCGCAGAATGGGAGTCAAACGGTCATGTTGGAAATGCCGATCTTAAGGACAGTGGAAGGGCAGACTATCAGGAAAAATTGCTTTTCATCGAGAATACACAACGGATTGTTGGGGTAAGCAAACAGTTGGAAATGTCTGGCACGATTCCAATTGATCTTGCCTTTCAACCGCTATCTCTAGAGGACCGATTCCTAGATCTGCCCATTGACTTGAAACTCCGAGGACAACAAATTTCCTTGGCACCCCTAGGCTTACTGCTTCATCCGTTGGTTGAACATGCCGATGGTATTGCTGACATAGATCTCAGAATACAAGGAACAACGGCGTCCCCTTATCCTCAAGGAACATTTTCGGCTCAACAGGGTACGCTGAAGTTGGCAAACTTTGATACACCGATTTCAAACGGGACGTTTGAATTGCAGGCGGATAAGGGGCAAATTCGTATCACCACACTCAGTTTTCAGGTAGGTCAAGGAGAGTATACAGCGGAAATCAACTGCACGTTGGATGGGATCGTCGCAACTGATTTTGAGATTAGTCGACTCAGGGCCCATAAAGCAAGAATTGCTGATTTTATCGGGGATCAGTCACGGTTTCTTAATCCTACCGTGTCAAGGTTTTTAAATCCCGAAGCAATTGAGACGGAGGAAGTTTTGAATGGATATATTACGGCGGAAGCCAGTTTGAAAATCCCAATAAATCAGTTTCTTATCCCCGGCAAAACTGCATGGGTTCCACAACTCATTAAACCATTCAACCCACCAAATATGATTAAATATGTAACAGGTCAGCTAAATATTCAGAATATTCTGATCGAAGGCTTAGGCTATAAGATCCATAACCCCAGGCCAATTGAAATCCAACTTGCAAACCAGAAACTCAGCTTGGAAGAAGGATTTAGCTTGGAAGATCAAAAGCCAACGGTAGACGAAGCAAAACGCCTTCGGGTGATAGGATTCGGAAGTTGGGAACTTGGGAAAAAGTTGCTCTTTCATGTTGAAATGAAGAATCTGGATCTCGGCTTTATTTCGGGGTTCCTCCCTGAAGCTTACGCCGTTCGTGGTTCCCTTAACTCCTCGCTCGATATACGCGGAACGGATGCGGAACCGAAGATTTCCTTTACATGGGAAACCCCAGAACTGCGGATAAACCAAGCAGAGGTTGACCAATTTACCGGTAATATCGCGTACGAGGATCGAAAGATCCGAATTAGTGGTAAACAAGGCGGCGATGCCCATCTGTCTGTTGGGAAAAATCGTGCCGCCCTGTCCGTGTTAATTCCATTTCATCTGTCTTTATTAGAGTTCAAAGCAGAACTGTTGCCAGAGGATATTGAGGGTGGATTAGATATAGCCATCGAAGATTTAGAATTCTTATCCCTTATTTTTCCTCAATTTGCTTTTACTGAAGGCATGGGTGTTGTTAATGCCACGCTTGGCGGTCAATTTGATTCACCCGTGCTTAAAGGATCTACAAATTTGAGTGGGTTTGCGTTTGAGCTACCGAACTCACACATCAGTTTGGCAAATGGAACAGCGCATCTCAATTTGACCGAGAAAGGTGTGAATATCCAGCGTATTACAGGAGATATGAATGATGGCACCTTTGAGATTAACGGTGTGATACAATCTAACTGGTTCGATGTGCAACATGTAGATCTCGTCGCAGAATTGAGCGAAGGAACCACGTTTAGGAAGCCCGGATTTTACCAGTTTGAGTGTCAGAGCGTCAATTTACAGATGAAAGGGGATATCACGACAGATGGAAATCTCAAACTTCCACCGTTAAGGGGTTCGGTTCGTGTCAAGGCAGGTCAATACGAGCAAGACTGGAAGCAGTTAGTTCAGGATTTGGTTGATAAGACGGCGGAGGTACAGTTTGAGGTCTGGTTTGATTACCCCATCGTGCGCGATCTCCAATTAAATCTCGATATCATTGCCCCAAACAATTTTTTTGTAGAATCAAATCTGGGAGAAGTTGTTACAAATTTCGGAGAAATCGAGATCGAAACATCAATCAACGGCGAACTCGTTGGACCGATTCAAAAGCCTATTTTTAGCGGGCGCGTGGATCTGTTAGAAGGTGAATTGTCCCTCTCTGGTGGTCATCAATTCGAGATACGGGAGGGCTCGTACGTAGAAAACAAAAATGCGCTGGAATTTAACCCGTGGTATGAAATTACCGCTGAGACGGTTGAACCAATTCGAAGTGTCCAAGTTCCAACTACAGACGGAGAATTCCATACGAAAGATATCAGAGTTGTTATGCACTTGAATGGTTACCTCAAGGATAAACAAATTCCAGAGTTTCAAGCGGAAGTTCTCAGAAGGGGTGCCGGTGAAGAATACGCTTTGACCCAACAGCAAATCTTTTCTATTTTAGCACTTAGTGGAGCGAATCCGTTTCAAGGGTATCTAGGTAACCGATTTGCAAAAGCAATAGGCTTTAGCAAAACCCATTTCGATTTGAGTCCAGACAATTTTGAACAGTCGCGCTTCCTTTTGACGAAGGAACTCTCAGAACGTCTTTCGTTGACTTACTCTTCTACCTTCCAACTTCATACAGAACCTCGCATTGAGGTTGAATATCAAATTAAGCGACACTTTTATATCAAAGGAGAACGGAATGAGCGCGGAAAATACGGTGTAGACCTCAAGCTAGAACGGCGGTTTTAGATAGTACTTCTGAACCCTCATCCTATTGGCTGAATCACAACGCAAAGTGCTTTCTGCTAAATGGTTACTGATAGACACCTATGATACAAAAACCTAACGAAATTGCCATAATCTTGTAACATCTCCCTGTTACAATCACTTTTTCTATACCTTATCTTTGAACAATCACCCGCATCTTTGGGGTCAAATTACCTATATACTTTATGGTGATGTCAGTGCTATACCATCACCATAAAGAAACTAGAAGAAATCAGGAGAACAAAAGTTTATGAAGAAACATGTAATAACCATGTCTGCTACTCCTCAAGCAGATTATCCTCCTCCAATCTTGAATGGTACAGAAACAAACCGCTTGATTGGGGCGAAAGATCTCTCGATTGCAACGATTCAAAAATCCTTCACTCCACTTAGGACGACGCTTTGTGCCGGACTAACATTGTTGATCTTGCTAATTGGATGCGAACCGAAACAGCAAATTGATCACTTGAAAGTTGGACGGCAACAACTGCTAAATTCAGGGCTTGCAGTTGACTCAGTTAAGCATCTGAAACAAGCTGAAATAGATGAGCTAGACAAGGCCCCGCCTCGCGCTTTGTTAGTCCTCGCATACACACACGGCCTCTCAACAGGAGCTGCAAAAGGACAAGGATTGGAACCTGAGTTTGAAAGTGAACGTACACAGCGGTTAGCTGCGTTGGGAAATGACGAAATTGAACACCTCCTTCAAATTTTGGTTAAACGTTCTCGCCTTCAGAAAGATGCGATGCAAGTGGTCGTTGACAAAGGTGTAGACGCACTGCCTGCCTTGATTGCTGCCTTAGGTCAAGTTGAGTTTCTAAACCTGCATGGTGACATCGTAGAGATGATGTATAAAATTGGAAGTGATGGTCTTGGCTTAATGGTTGACGCCATTCGGAACGCTAACACATCAACGGATGTGCGAGTTGCGCTCGTACGCCTTGTTGGACGGATCGGTGGACCACAGGGGCTTAAGGATTTGGAGACAATCTACAACGATATTGAGGATGCCGGACTGAAGATGGAAATCAGTGTCACTCTCTACAGACTCGGAAAGCATGAATACTCGATGGCAATTATTAAAGGATTGGACGATGATGATGTGAACGTACGTCGTGCCTCTGCACGGGCGATGATACATCTTAATGATTATCCGGTAAACAAAGTCCTTAAAGCACTTCGGGACGCCGATGATCAGGTCGTTACCTATGCGGCGCAAGCAGTTCAAAATCAACCAGAGGCACAGGCAGTCGTACCCCTCAGCGAAGTCCTCACAGGTACAGCCGATAACATTGCAAAACAGGCTGCTTCTGATGCACTGCGTATTCATGCGGAACAGAAATTGACAAAAGGATTAGCCATCCGGCTTATTAAAGCGTTGATTTCTGGCAAAATTACGAACGCAGAAGATCGACTACGCATTCTTCAGCTGCTTCGGAAAGAGCCACTGATGAGGCAAATTAAAGTGACTGCATTGGTCGATCCGCAGTTGATATACGACCTTGATCAATACCTAAAACAGACTGAGACACATGAGATGGTTAAGGGAGAATTGAGGCAGCTCCTTTCCGAAATGGAGTGAAAAATAACGGTTGCCAAATCTGAATCGCTGTTGCTTCTTCCAAATTTAGCGTGAGTTGAACGCCCGAACAGATTTTTGCCGCAGAATTCCGATGTTGACAGCGTTCACTGAAGCGTCGTTTCCTGGATCAACAACCTCGAGCGTGTCGTCTGCTCCAATGATGGGAAGCGTGGTCTGTAACCCACCGGTCCCAAATCCGCGTGCAATTGCCATTTCGCGGGCAGCATAAGGAATCTGATACCCCGGAATCCTTGAGTTTGGATGTTCAACGGTGTAACTCCTGCCTTGTCAACTAAGTTGCAAAGAAAGGAAGGAGGTGAGAATATACGAATGGGTAAATGGACAAATCAGCGAATTCATAAGCCGACAAATCAACGCCTCTGTATTCCATCTTTCATGTCTTACCTTTCTTCTGTATTGCTTCATGTGATACTTACCTTCTCAGCTATTTTCCTCAATTCGGCTTGGAGCCAATCTGAAAGCCTCCCCGTTATTGAAATCCTGTACAGGCTGGATGGTGAAATCCTTAATTCGGGGTCACTGTATGCGGATGTGAAGCGTAAGACGCGGGTTCAAATTGGAAGTATAGTTTCGCCTTATCAGATCCGCAAAAGCATTGAAGGGATCTATACAACTGGTCTCTTTTCTCAGGTTACAGCAATTGAGATGCTTGATCCAAATGGGGTGCGATTGAAGTTCGATCTCACCAGCAAAATACGAATTGGGAAGATCGAGTTTAAGGGGAACAGTCTAAATGAAAGTCTGCTACTTGGCGTAGTGGTCTCTCGTCCAAAAAAGGAATATTCCATCGAGATTGCGGAGGACGATCGGCATAGAATTCTCGATTTATACAAGAATTACGGATATTTTCAGGCAGAAGTTCACCTGAGCCCCCTTGTTGGTCCGAATGCTTCGCATCAAGTTGATTTGTTATACAGTATCGCCGAGGGCAACCGAGCACTTATTCAGGAAATCCGATTTGAAGGCGTCAAATCAATTGATATTGAGAAGTTAGAAAAAACCATTAAAAGCGAGAAAGGTAAAGTCTACCAAAAACAATCGGTTGATGACGATGTCCGTCGCCTCCGAGAATTATACCGGAAAAATGAGTATCTGACTGTAAAAGTCATACCTCACCGGAATTACAATGGTACAATTGGTACAGTTACCCTTAACTACGAAATTATCGAAGGGAAAAAGATCGAAATCAAATTTGTCGGTGATGGTATCGATGAATCGGAACTTGAGCAAAAGTTGACTCTGTTCAAACGGGATAACTTTTCGAAGACGATTCTTAAAAATACAGACCAACAAATTCTTCAAATCTATCAAGGGAAAGGGTATTACGAGCCGAAAGTGAGCCATAGGAGAGAGGAAAAATCGGGTCAAGAAGTGGTTATCTATTTCGAGATTCAGTTGGAGCAAGCCCCACGAATCCGGCATATCAATTTTGAAGGGAACACAGGATTTGCAGATGCCGTCTTGCTAGATCTGATGAAAACTCAGCCTCGCAGTCGATACGCAATACCTGGATTCGGATGGTTGTTTTCTAGAGGTATTTATAACCCGGTGATACTTGATACGGACAAGCGTGTATTAGAACTCTCTTATAAAAAAGAGGGTTACCCAGACGTTCGGATAACGGCTGATGAACCAGAGTTTGATAAAGATAACCAACTCATTTTGCACCTGAAAATTAATGAAGGAAAACAGAAGCTCATAGATCGCGTCTCGATCGAAGGTGCCACAATTTTTGAAACAGCTCAGTTATATACAGAGCTTGACGCAAGACCAGGGAAGCCTTACAGCACATATATTGTAGGCGATGATGAGCGTTCTCTCGATATCCTTTACAATCAGAAAGGATATATTTATGCGCGTATCAGCCACGCCTATCAGGCGGAAACGCACACACTTATCTATAAGATTGTTGAGGGGATTGAAGCCAAATTCGGCAAATTCAATTTTGATGGAGGTGGACAAGTTAAACTGCATGTTTTGCAGCGAGAATTTGAAAACCTCGGCTTAGTTGAAGGAGCGGTGTTTAACGAAGAACGATTATTGGCGGAATCTCGACGACGTTTATCAACCGCGGGTCTTTTTAAAGAAGTTAAAATTAAGGCATCTGATGATCGATATGTTGAAAATACGGAGATTATTGATGTTAATGTGGGCGTTGTGGTAAAAAAACCAGGAGCAATCAGCGTCAGTGGGGGATATATTTCCTCTGAGGGTATTCGTGGTACATTGGGGCTCGCCCATAACAACCTGTTCAAACGTAACATGAAAATCAGTGGGAAAGTCAGTAGAGGGACAAGAGGCAATTTGTATGAAATAACGTTGATTGAACCGTGGTTTAAACTCGCGCCCCTTGATAAGCTTATTGGACCGACAATAGGAACCTTTCGCCTGTTCAACGATAATCTGGAGGAGTACGAAGATATACGGGCGCGAGGTGGAACGGCAAACCTTGCGAAACGACTTGGGCAATTCGGCAATCTTGCATTACAGTACAAATCTCAAGATCTACGTGACCGTGACGATCCACCTAAAATTCAGACTACAGTGAGTAGTCTCGGTATCGAGTTCCATCGAGACAGCCGAGATCATTTTCTGAACCCCAAAAACGGCTGGTTTAATGAAGCTGCGATTGAGTATGCGGGCGGATTTCTCAAAGGGCAAACCAGTTTTTTCAAATTTACAACCGATCATCGCTACTATCGGCAGCTTCGGGGGGATACTGTTCTTGCCAGTGCAGTACGCTTGGGGTTTGAAAAAGGGCTAAGAGGAAACCGTGAACGGGAGATTATTTCCTTTGAGCGTTTCTACGCCGGTGGATCAAACACAGTCAGAGGATATCCGGAACGGGGACTCGGACCGGAAGATGAATTCGGCAATCATCGTGGGGATGTGTTATTCATTTTGAACACGGAGCTCCGGGTTCCAATCTATAAGTTCATCGGTGGGGCCCTATTTTTGGACACAGGCAACGTATGGAATAAATTTTCGGATATTAAGGATGTCCTCCCCCGTGTGGCAATAGGCTCCGGTGTGCGCTTAGATACTCCCCTCGGACCTGCCCGTGTCGATATCGGGGTGCCATTAATGAGGGAATTTAAACCCCTCTTTTACCTGCAGCTAGGTCAGGCATTTTAAGCACGAAGTCAACAACACAAAAAAACACCTTGATAGCCTGCTGCTTGTGCTTTGATTTGATGTACGCCTCTAACGGTTTAGGTTAATATCAAGAAAAGATAAGGAACAATTAAATGAAATTGACAGGCGAACAAATTGAAGAATTTAGAACGAATGGAGTGTTAATCGTCAAGAATGCCCTGTATGAATCCGAGTTAGATCCTGTGATTGACGAACTTGAGACGTGGGTGGATAAGCGTGCGTGTGAACTACACGGTGCGGGGAAAATTCAGAAACCGTATCCTGATGCTCCCTTCGAGACGCGTTTTGGACTCCTTTATAAGCAGTGCAAAGAGGTTGGTGATGGGCTCGACATCAGTACATCTCGCGGTCAGGCGATGTTTGAGTTTCTGCATAATAAGAATTTGCTTGATACAGTAGAATCACTCGTTGGACCAGAAATCACCTGCAATCCCATTCAACATGCGCGGACTAAGCCACCGACAGCATACGATGGACACACCGGACCATCATTCCATGTTGTTCCTTGGCACCAAGACGCCGGTGTAATGATGCCCGAGGCTGAAGTGTCAAACATCGTAACCTGTTGGCTGCCCTTGGGAGATGCGACGATCGAAACGGGATGTATGCAAGCACTTCCCGGCGTGTTTAATCTTGGCTATCTGAGTCACTTCAAAGAGGAGGCAGCGACCGTTACGATCCGGTCTGAAGTGCTACCATCGGTCGAACCAATGGATCTTGTCTGTTATAAGGGAGATGTGGTTCTGTTGAATAAATTCACCCCACATCGTTCAGTTCCCAATGTCTCGGATAAGTGCCGTTGGTCTCTGGATCTGCGTTACCAGACCGCCGGGCATCACACAGGTAGAACAGCTTACCCGGCATTCATCGTGCGCTCTCCAAGCAATCCTGCGAGTGTTTTGCATAATTATGATGAATGGTGCCGGCTTTGGATTGATGCCCTTGAGAATCGCAGAGGGGTAACGATGCACCGGACAGATTAATTGCGATGTCGGTTTTATGCTATAATTTCTCATTTAGATCGTAGTCAAAAACGGAGGGAATTTATGTCCAGTTTTAATGGCGCATGGCCCGCTTTGGTCACACCTTTCACAGATGAAGATAAAGTGAACGTAGGGGTGTTACGGGAGCTGGTGGAGTATTTAATTGATAAAGGGGTTGGGGGATTTTATGTCTGTGGTGGCACAGGAGAAGGGCTTTTCATGGTGCCAGAGGAGCGCGAACTGGTCACCGAAATCGTGGTTGATCAAGTGAATGGGCGCGTACCAGTCATTGCACATATCGGTAGTATGATCGTTGGCGATGCTGTCCAATTGGCAGAGCATGCACAGGAGGTAGGGGCTGCAGGGATAAGCAGTGTTATTCCACCAATGTTTCAGAACAGTGAAAGTTTGTATACCTACTTTGCGCGGGTGGGTGCCGCTGCTCCTAACATACCGCTGCTGACTTACATATTTGGTGGTCCCACGGACGCTGTTGCGCTGATGCGGCAGTTGATGGATATTCCGACCGTTGCCGGTGCGAAGTACACGGGCCCCAATATGTACGAATTTAGAGAGATTGTGGAATTGCGAGGGGATAACTGGAGCATTTTTTCGGGTATGGATGAACAGTGTATTTACGCCGCGATGCAGGGCGCGTGCGGTAACATCGGTTCAACGCTCAATTATATCCCCGGAATCTACCGTGAAATACATGACAGTTACAAGAGAGGGAACATCGCTCAAGGACAACATTTACAAGTTCGCGCCAACCAAGTGACAGGCGTACTGTTTTCCTTCGGTTTCTTTGGCGCGCTCAAAGAGGTGATGCGAATGTTGGGTTTTGATTGTGGACAACCGCGTCTGCCCCACGTTCCTTTCGCTGAGGGGAAACGGGACGATTTACGAGCGCAGTTAGAAGCCATCGATTTCTTCACGGTGGCGGCAATGTAACATTTACCCTTACCTTCGGAATTAGCTAATCCAGCACTCCGGTGTGTAGGCTTCGCGCAAGAACATCTTTTTCCGGGCGGGGCCCGCGCGTTCAATCCACTCAGGCGGAATTTCCTGCGTGTAGCGATGCGGCGGTCCTGCCTCCTTGAAAATATCAATCAGGAAAAGTCTAAACGGCTGCGGAGAGTCCAGCGGTTTCGGTTCAACACCGTGAAACATCCGAGCGTTAAGATAAACCATACTCCCCGGTGGCAGTTCTAGGTATCTCACCGCAAGTTCACGACCTGCAACATCATCAAATTCTCCCGCCAGCAGCCTTTCCGGCGTAACACCTTCCGTTGGCGGCACCCGATGGCTCCCCGGAATAACCGAGAGGCTTCTGTCTCCGCGTGCGAACCCATTAGGATAGTAGAGTATCTGGATGTACCACTTATCTCTCTCAGCAAGATTGATAGGGTTGGCGTGACGCCAATGGTGGTGGTCCTGATGAAAAACAACCCGGTTTGCACCGCGGGGGGCGATATTCAGCGCAGAATGGCAGAAATGATAATCGGGACCAATTGTGGCTTGGAGCAGTGCCGTGACAAGCGGTGCATCGATAAGTCGGTCAGCCCACGGTCCCCTGTTATTCCATGGCCTAACAAAGTATGTGCTTGGTCTGGTCTGTCTGCCCTGCTCGTCATCTAAAGCGCGGAGATATTCACGGGCACCATCCATATTGAGTGCCTCATCGGTCAAATTTGAAAGTGCTTCCTCCGTAAAAACTTTGGGTATGGCAACATAGCCGTCCCTGTGGAAATCTTCGAGATTTTTTTGTGAAGGTGCCTCAATACGAAATATCGGACTCATAATTGGTTCTCCATTAATCAAAAGGGAGGGCAACCGGTGTATGCGTCTGTGCGGACCGGCGACAGGCGAGACATAACTCAATCACGCGCTGGGCATCCTCAATCGTCAGATCCGGATCTGTTTTGTTTTGGCAACATTCCACCCAATGGGCGATTTCGTCGAGCAGGTTGTTATTTTGGATGCGATAAAAATTGCTGACCCCGTCTTTCGTGAAGAGCGTTCCCTCGTAAACGCTGTGCTGTGTCCGAATCGCACCCGCCGTGCCTACTAGCTCTACCTCATAGGTGGGAAACCGAAAACCTGCGACGGAAAAATAGATGTCAATTGACCCCATGACCCGATTCTCGAATCTCAGGATAATCTTGCCGTTGTCCATAAAAGGCGACCGATCTGAAAGGTAGTTGTCATATTCGGCGTAAACCCTCGTCACTTCTGAACCGGCAAACCACCTAACCACATCGGCGGCATACCAAATTAGGGATAGTTCCGGTCCCCCTTGTGCTTCCTCCCAATACCAATCGTCCTTTGGAAAACTATTAATATTACCGTGTTGGTGCAACGCTCGAATTGAAATCAGTTCGCCAATCACGCCGCTTTTGAACTGCTGATATGCCTCGCGGATACCTCCGTCGAAACGTTCCGTTGTGCCGGAGGTCGCAATCACCCCGTGCTCCCGCACTGCTTTTACGATGCGTTCCGCTGCTTCAACGGTTGTCGCCATCGGCTTGGCGATGTAGATATCGACGCCCAAAGGGGCAACCTGTTCGACAAGACGGACAGCTTCGGTGTTCTTCGCACAGATGCAAACAGCGTCCAACCCCTCCCTTTGAATCATCTCTACTGGGTCATGATACAATTGGAGGTTATATGCTGCGGCATATTCCGTCGGTGTTTTTCCAAGGGAGATGAATATCAGATTCGGGTCGTAGCCTAGGTCTGCGCACGCGACAAGCTCGGCGTGGGAAATAGTACTCAAACAGTTCGCGAAGGCGTTGGGCCAATAAACGCTCTGGAGTCCGACAATGCCAGTTCTAACGCCCATCTATTTCTCCTATTATGCCACGCGCCGTCTATCAGGCGTTAAATCAGATGTAGCCAATCGTGTAGTAGGAAATCAACCCGTTGGATGAGGAGGGACACACGCCCCATCACCGTGTTACCGAATGCTGAACCGAACCCAATCATCAGAAAGACGATGCCAATCTTTGAAACGCCACCGACAACACCCCGATGCTCGACCGAAAAGAAAAAATAGGTCAACGTTGATATGACACCAATCAGCATGAGAATAGCACCGAAGATTTGAAATGGATCTAACTCGCCTGCATGGATTTGTGCAAACGGAGTTAATGTGCCGTGCACCTGTTGAAAGATGTCCGCACGCATCACATTGGGAATTGCCAAACCGGACCCTACCCCGATGAGGATAGCGATTGGATAGCGAATCAGCCAACCGTGCGTCGGAACAAGGCGAGCGAAAAATAGTACGCCAATACCGATCGGAATGAGCCTTACCAAGCCAACCCACTGTTGCTGCATGACAGCCTTTTCAAGTGGCTTCCACGCGAATGGAATCAAGCCTTGGTGGAATGTAAGTACGATACCGTAGCCCACTGAGATACCCACAAAAAGGTGTTCCGCAAATCGGTAAAACGGATTATCTCGATAGAGAAAACTATAAGTGCAGAGTGTAAGTAGTGCAGCCACCCAGATACCAACCAACTCCATGCGTGTAAGTAGTGCAGCCACCCAAATGCCAACCAACTCCATGTATGACCCCTCCTGTTTTATTCAGCTTGACGCCGTTGGATAAAGAAGGCGATATTGCCCAGAATGACTAGTCCGACAACTAGCAGATGGGCGAAGGACTGGATGCTCATGCCTTCAGTTCCCTTCGCCGGTCTGTCAATCAGCTTTTCATACTCCGCAGCACCTAAGAGTCCGGGCATCAAGCCGATCAGCTGCCCTGTCTGTAAGTACGGGTACATCTGCGACACAATCACGCCGGTCACCCCCGCGGCAATCTGTTGGTTATACCTTGTGTTCGTGTAAGTAATCCACCATTCCGTCGAGCTCCCCGATGCCAAATCGAGGACTAGATCAATCTGCTCATAATTTTTGATATCCGCCATCATTGGAATTTCAGCGAGCGGTTTTTCGGCATAATCGGCTTCAAAAACGGAATCGATCGTCGTACCCATTCCGAGGAGCACCTGCGTTGCTCCCGGGCGGAAGCCGAGATAAACGTAATCTTCACCATAAACCGCTCCCGCCTCTAAAGCGACATCTTGCAGCATTTCGTCTCCCAACGTTGCGCCTTCAGCTAGAAGCGTCATGCCAATAATCCGAATCTTTTTCCGAAAACAGTGGTGTATCACCGCTTTTGCCATTGGGTGGAGTTCTGCTAGCGATGAGGGACCGTAGTTAAATCCAATCATAAGGATTGAGCCGGCGGGCAAGGCTTCAATATAGTCATGGGTACTGCGCGTCGGTTGCGAAACAGTAATAGGAAAACTGACTGACAGCATGGAGGGAATAATCACCGCCAACGCAACCAAAATAAAGATAATTCGCCGGTCTATGTTCATTAGTTTTTGGATCATTTTTTAATCTCCTTCTACGCCGCCGAGATATGAGCGTTCAATTCCCAAGATAATACGGATTGACTGAGAGATGACACCGAGACTGATACCGAGGATAATCCCGCGTCGTGCGGAGAGATTCGGGTTATCTAAAATCCACTGCCGTGCGGTAGAAGGCATGTTATCTCCAAATGGCATTATCGTGTTCCAGATGAGATTCCCAACGGGTGCATTGCCAATCATGACAATCAGTGCCGCAGTGAGTAGCAGGGTCGCCTCAAGGGTGCGAGCACGAAAGGCACGATAGGCAGCGGACGCTATAAAAAATGCGAGGAGTGAAAACATCGTTGCATCCATTGGCACTTGGACATTTTCAAACATCCACACAAACGCCGGATGCCTTTGACCAAGCGGAATACCAATCGCAGCCATAACAATTATTCCAATGAAGACCAAAAAACTGTATCTCCAATATTCGCTACGCCGACGGATGCGGACCCAGTGGGTCTGCACCAAGGTTGCGATAGCTAGTACAAGTGCGAATGGACCGATAACCAATGTCCAATCGATGACCTCCTTGTTGAGCCACTTAGACCACCGGTGCGGGCTAAACTCAGTGAGTGCCATCACAATGCCAAATGCGAAACAAAGGACTAACGGAACTTGTCGTCTCATAAAACCTCCTGAAGCGTGAAACGTAAAACGCTACTTGACTCGCTGGAAGAAGGTCGTCATCCAAGTAATCCCGCAGAGTTCGAGAATGACGCCAATTACGATAGCACTAAAAATCATTACCTTACCGTAATCCTGCCCCTTGAGGCTGCCGAGCAACATCGGTTCACGAGACAGGTATGCGCTAGCGGCGTATAGTTCTTCGCCGATTAGTGTGTAGTCACACGCAGCGATAAAGAACGGCAGTTGGTGCTCCTTGTCGGTTCCGGCGATCTGGATTGCTCCGATGGAATTGCCAGTTTCCGCCAAAATCAACGATTCGGCGAAAAACGAACCTTGCAGGAAAACCGCCGCCGGCTGTTCCCGTACCATCATCCCATCAACACCCGCAGCGTAGGCGAATTGGCTTTCGGTGAGGAAGAAGATATTTTCCTCATTGTAGGCGTCAGGCCGCCCTTTATTGAGATAAGCGGTCCTCACCATCTCCCGAACCACATTCATCACAATCGGATCGTTGCATGGGACTCGTAACGGCGTTTCGTAGTCCGCCGTCTTCTGTGCCACTTGGCTGAGGATGTTCATGCTTGCAATGGTTGCGACGTTGCTGACACCTCCCAAGCCTAAGATATACATAATCGAACGTCCCATCTCCGTTGCTCGACCAATCGCCTCGTCTACCGCTTCAAGTCCGGGAATGCGCCGGATAAACAATTCCTTCCCACTCCGAGCATGGTAGATGCAGTAGACTACCGTAGCTGAGTACAAAATCACGGCGAAGAAAATCCATATTTTGCCGGTGTCAAACCATCGAGTATTTTCGGTTGTCGTTGCCTCTTGCGCAAAGGCATTGAGACCGCATCCAAGCACAAAAATCAGTATAACCAACCCGTGAACCACCGGGAACGGACAAAAGGTTTTTTGTCCCTTCATTTTGTAACCTCCAGTCTTTTGGTTCGATGCGTTTATTTCCGTGGTTGAGGATATCATTAATAGCTGTGATTATAGCACCATATCGCAAGTCTGTCAAAAGGAAACAGGATGCAGTAGAGTCATTTAATTCTTCGGGCGGGGCAAGATGCCCCGCCTACCATGTAGGGGGCAATCTTCCATCTACCCGCCAAAATCGATCAAAAAACGGAAAACTAAATGGCCCTAGGATGCAGCGACTTTTCTGAATGGATATTGATTCGCTTTTGAGGTTCTGTTAAAATAAGCGACAATCAGAACCCCCGCCTCTTACCGACAACGTTTTGCAGCGGTTCCCCTTTCAGGTAGCGTTCCAAGTTCTCGCAGAAAAATTCAAAAGTCTTGCGTGGACGATGTTGGGAGGAACCGGCGCGGTGTGGGGTGATAATTAGGTTAGGGGCATCCCAGAGTGGGCTCTCCGGCGGGGGTGGTTCAATTTCAGTCACGTCTAAACCGGCACCAGCAATTTCGCCATTCTGCAGTGCGTCAACGAGGGCATCTTCGTCAATAATGCCGCCGCGAGTGACGTTGACCAAGTAGGCAGTCTGTTTCATGGCAGCGAGTTCCTCGCTTCCAATCAGGTGGTAGGTTTCCGGGGTTTTAGGGCAGGCAAGCATGACCGAGTCAGAACGTCTAAGTAGGTCGTGTAGATTTTCCCGCGTTGCAGGTTTTAGTTCAGCCACCTCGTCCGGTTTGTCTTGGCGCACCGGATCAACAGCCAAGATGGTCATATCGTAACCGCGAGCCCGCTGCACCATTTCCATGCCAAAGCCACCCAAACCGATGATACCAAGTGTGCTGCCGGTCAGTTCAACTACTGGCATCTGCCATGCCCGGCGCCTTTCAGCTCCCATAACGTGTGGGATACCTCGCGCTAGAGACAAAAGCAACGCCCATGCGTGTTCACCACCTTGGCTTGCATAGAGTCCTGCCATGTTGGTAACTGTTACATCATCTCTTTCGATGATTTCTGGAAACAGAAAGTTATCCATGCCTGCACTGTTGGACTGAATCCAGCGTAGGTTCGGGGCAGCCGTACAAACCGAGGGCAGAAAAAGCCCCAATATGACCTCTGTCTCTGATGCAAACTGGAGGGCTTCCTCCTCGCTGGTGGCGTGGCAAACTTCGTGGTCACCGTATTTATGTGCAATCTGTTGGAAGGTGTCGATCTGCGCTTCGTCGAAGGAAAAATGTATCAATATTCTCATGATTGTTTCCTAAAAGACCAATCTCCATGAAAGTAGGGACCGGTGGGAAAAGTTTGGTGGTAGTTCACTCCAACTATGCTATCATCTTATCATAGGTTGTTTCTTTAGAACAACAAAAAAAGTGACGTAATACAGGTATTTATGCCATTCTAATCCTGAACGAGAATGGACGGAGGACAACATGATTATCGACTCACACCAACACGCATACTATCACGGGCTCAATCCTGCCGGCGTCATCGCTGAAATGGCTGAATTTGGGATTGACGTAACTTGGCTGCTGACTTGGTATCATCCACCGGCAGAGAATGCACCGGGAAGTTGCCGTGCCTTTAATCCCTGCAATATCCGACCGGATGGTACGCACGCGGGTGCTACGTTAGATGAACTGCTGAATGCGCGAGATCGCTATCCGAATCGCTTTATCGCCGGGTATTGTCCATGCCCTTCCGAAGGGGATGCGCCGGCACTTTTTGAAGCCGCCTATCACATGCACGGAGTGCGGGTCTGCGGAGAGTGGAGCTATCGCATGTTGTTGGACGACCCACGCGCATTAGAACTATTCCACAAAGCTGGTGAACTCAAGTGTCCGGTGGTATTACACTTGGACGTTCCTTATCTGCCGGACGAAAATGGCAAGCAAGTTTACCAAACATACTGGTATGGCGGTGGCGTAGCTCCTTTGGAGCGGACCTTGCAGGCTTGCCCTGAAACGGTTTTCATCGGCCATGCCCCCGGTTTCTGGCGGTATATCAGCGGCGATGCTGAGGCAGATCCGGCGACATACCCGCGTGGACCTATTACACCCGGCGGTCAAGTACAACGACTCCTTGACACCTATCCCAACCTCTACGCAGATCTGTCAGCCGGATCCGGGTTGGGCGCATTACAACGGGATATAGGACACGCACAGGAGTTTCTCGCCCGCTATGCGGACCGCTTGCTTTTTGGTCGCGATCAACACGGTCAAGCCCTGCAGCTGTTTCTGCAAGAACTTGAACTTCCCGACGGGGTGACGAACAAGATTTTTTGTCAAAATGCGCTGTGTTTGGTGCCTCTCCAGAATACTGATTGAAGCACAACCACGAAGATCTCAATCGGTATTGACGCTGTCCTCACTTTTCTGATACGGCTATTCAATTGTCAGTATTTTTTAGGGGTTGCTCTCTTAATGCGCTCTCCGCCCCGTCCAAAGGGGGCGATAGGCACCGGCGAGCACCGGGTGGACAACCTATCGCATGAGAGCGCAGTTATTATTTCAAAGACCGCAGCGGTTGTCAACAAAAAGTTGACAGCGATTTACGCGGTTTGCTACACTATTATGTATCTCTTCTGGAGCAGGGGGCGACTTCACCGCACGGTGTTGCCTGCTCCACCCCGCGCCGGGGTATAGAAGGGAAGAAGGGATTTCCATGACTAAACAATTAGGTCGGGCTATAGATCTATTTATCAGTTCGCTTATGGCGATGCTTGTCGCCTTTTTATTGCAAGGTTGTAGCTCCAAGTTCAATAACGTCAGCCCCATCTCACTCGATATAGACGCTTTACTGGGGGCTTCGGCTGAAGACTTCGATTTTCGGTTGAAAGAGATAGTGGACGCTCGATTGGTCAACGAGGACCGGTGGGAGGAAGCGGACAAGATACCTAGAAGATACACCGTAGCCAAACAAGATCTTGTCGGAACTTTGCGCCGCCGGTTCTATGAGCTAGTGTTTGCCGACACAGATCAGCGTCCCCGCGTCAATGTCTTCTTCCACCACACCGATGGGAGTACTTGCCATATCAGGATAGATTTCGGCGGGTACGTTAGCAAACTGGACGCGCTGGAGCGGTTGGGGTTTAATCAGTCAGATCTCCACGAGTCTCCCATCAAGAAGTATACGTGGATAGCCCGCACGGAGGGACGGAGTTGGCTCATCTATCAGGTGGAACAGCCATCTGATATAACTATCGGATCCGCCGGTGAGGTAGAGCTCTGCTTTATTCACAGGCAGGAACACGGCTTCAGCAGAAAAACGTCGATAATTACGTGGATTCACGGTCGATATTGGTAAAGGTGCACTCCTTTCGCGGATGTCCACCTTGAGCGAGCGGAGGTATCCTGTGAAAAAACAATTCGGTCGGTGCAGAGATCTACTAATCGGTTCGCTTATGGCGATGCTTGTCACCTTTTTATTGATAGGTTGTAGCCTCAAGTTCAATAGTGTCAGCCCCATCCCGCTTGATATAGACGCTTTACTGGGGCTTCGGCTGAAGAGTTCGATTTTCGGTTGAAAGGGATGGCGGACGCCCGGTTGGTCAGCGAGGAGCGAGGGCAGTATCTTGTCAGGATCTATGAGCTTGTGCTTGCCGACACGGATCAGCGTCCCCGTGTTGAGGGCTATTTCAAGGACAGCGATGCGCGAGCGCGTCGTGTCCGTGTGTATTTCGATAAGTACGTCCGCAAGCCGGACGCGCTTGGGTGGTTGGGCTTTGCTCCGTCAGATCTCATCGAGTCTTCCATTGAGCATTATACGTGGCAAGCCCGCACAGCGGGACGACGGTGGTTCATCTATCAGGTGGAACAGCCGTCTGATATAACTATCGTCTCCGCCGGTGAGACGGAACTGTGCTTTATTCACTGGTGGGTCCACAATTTAGGCAGGGAGACGTTTGTAGTCACATGGCGTCGTGGGCGATAAGCGGAGGGTTTTGATGAAAGCGATAATGGCGATGTTCGGTCAGCTTCTGCGCGAGCCTTTAGTTATCAGCGCATTTATTGCGGTGGTGCTTGTTATTTTGGGTCCGTGTGTATGGTGGGTAGGGTGCGGGTGGTGTGATCAACGGCTGAAAACTCCGCATGGTCCAGGGCATGGGGTAGTGTGGGATACCCTGATAATCGACATGGACCGCGCGGATTTGCCGCCGCTTGAATCCCCGAATGGGCTGGGTCGGTATCCCGATATTCCGTCGGATTATCCGCATCAAAATATATGGGCTGCTCTAGAGCGGGGGCGGGTGATGCCTGACAAGAGCTTCTCACTGAGTATGGGTCTTGGCTATGGGGATAGGTGGAGAACGTTGGTGCCGGGTCAGACGAGTCTGTCCTTCCTGAATCACGAGTTACTCCATCGGGTGCTTATCAAACTATGGAATCAAGGCAAGCAGGTAGATAGCGGAGTTTTTGACCGCTATACCGGCAAGGCCTATCCGCTGTATAAAGACACGGTGTATGTGTGGTGGTTAGAGTTCGTAAATCCCGACGGCAGTATCGAGCGAGATTTGGTCGGGCTGCTCTGCCATTCTGACCTAAAAGACTATCAAGCCTCTATTGAGGCAGGGAGTCAACCGAGTTGGCTTAAAGTCGTCCCTTACGATGAAGGGGGTATCAGTTCGTATTCATTTCTTGATTTGCCTAAAGTGTCATTTTAGGGGTTAGGGCTGATATTGTGACGTCCCACTTTTCCTTAGAGCCTGTTTGAAAAGTCATTTTGGATAAAGTGATTTGCCCTGAAGCCGAGTTTTTTCGAAAAAACTCGGCTTCTTCCGCAATTCAGAAGGGCATACTATTCAACGACATATTATCACTATCAATGGTAGGGGCTTGGTTTCCAAACCCAACGGTTTGGGAGACTCAATCCCTATCCCCTAATGCGGCTCGCTGTGGATTGACAAATCCACAGCACTTTGGAGCAATTTCTTGCTTTTTAAAACAGGTTCTAAACGGTTGTGGTCCGCCAACGGCTGAGATTATGAACTCTTGGAAAGGAAACCACATATCAGATGTGATTAGAAGTTGGGGGCCTCCCCAACAAGTAACAACCGATGGTGCCGGTGGTCGTATCTACGTCTGGAGCAAAAATGTCAACATCCCGCTCACCAAAGCAAAGTCAAAGACAAAAAGGACTGTTACCTATAGCCCGTATCTGGATCAATATACGATTAAGAGCAAAACAACCTATACAGAGCCTGTTGTCATTGAAGGACAAAAAGTGCGTATGTTTTGGGCAAACAAGAACGGCATTGTATATCATTGGAGAGCAAAAGGCTTTATTGTTGAAGAAGGTGATACAGAAGCCGTAATAGTGATTGCTGGAATAGTGCTTGTTGTTCTTATAATCGCAGAACAACAACGGCGAGCTAGATACGCTCAGATTGCTAAACTTCTTGATTATTGATGTGAAGTAGTGGGTGCTGGTAACGCCCACTGGTAAATCTCCAAGAAAGGAGGAAAAATCTCATGTCTACCAAAATGAACCGAAATGTGTTGTTTGGTATAGCCTTATTCGTGGTTGTTTTCATGTACTACGTGAGTTATAGCACTGCGGCTGATAACACCCAATTAATTTGGGCTATAGAAAATCTTACGAATAGCGTAAACACCTTGAATTCAAAGATTGAGACGCTAAACAAAAGGATTGGCACTTGGAACCGAACTGGAACTTTGACTTCTGAGATAGACGATCTTGGAAAAGATATAGTATCTCTGGAGTCTGAAGTAGAAGATTTAGCATATACAATTCGTAACCAGTAATTTAGATCTGTTGAAGAATTTTAAAAACACTTTTTGAAGAAAATGTCCGATAACAAACATTACCGGATATTATCCCGGAAAGGAGGAGATATAAATGGATTTTTCAGCATGATCGCCCTCACATTTACTGGTTGCCATCATCACACTGCTTACGATTATTGGGCAAGCTATGGCTTTGTTTACCTACTTGAAAACGACAGCAACAAAGCATAGCCAAGAAATCAAGCAGTTGGCAGAGCAGATGCAAAGGCAGGAGGACCGGATGGATAAGCGATTCGCTGAAGTCAACCAGCGAATCTCGGAAGTCCGATCCGAAATCGGTGATGTCCGAACCGACATGAATCAGCAGCTCGCATCCGTCCGCGACGAAATCAGCAAGCTGAACCAGAACCATTCCCACTTGAGAGGTCTACCTAGTGGTGCAGATTTTGGCAGATAGGGTAACAATTTTTCCTACTGGGCATCGGTCAAATCCGTGGGTTAGTTTGTTCGGGTCATGTTTATGCCTTTCATTGGTTTGGAATTGACTGCTCCAATGATTTGACGTAAACATCAACTCTGGGCCAGTCTTTTTAAAACAAGTTCTGAGGCCTAGCTTTCAACCGCTGAAATAAAATCATCTACCTATCACGTTTCACGTTTCAAACATAGGAGAATCTAATCATGGCAAAACGCCCAATGGACAACATCGAACAGGGTCTCAAAGTAACAGCGCAGATGTCCCCCGAACCGACCGAGGAGGATCTACAATTCACCAAGCAGATAGGGGTCGAATATGTGGTGCTCTGGACAGATGGCGAACATGCCAATTACGACTATTTCATGAGTCGGCGGGAAATTTTCGAGAACGCTGGATTGAAAATTTACGGTTTTGGCAATAGCGATGTCCACAATCAGGACGCGATTGTGCTGAACTTGTCCAACCGTGACGAGAAGATCGAGCAATACAAACGATATATCCGTGACCTTGGCCGCGCCGGAATCCCCTACACTACCTATGCCCACATGGGCAACGGTATCTGGAGCACAGAACGTGAAACAACCCGCGGTGGTGCAAGTGCAAGGGGATTTGACCTAGACAAAGCGCGAGAGGGACATTGGCGGGAAAAAACTTATCAGATGCCGCTCTCACATGGACGTGAATATTCGGAACAGGAGATCTGGGACAATTACACCCATTTCATCAAAGAAACCGCACCAGTGGCAGAGGAAGCAGGTGTAATGATTGGCATTCATCCTGATGACCCCCCTGTGCCAAGACTAGCAGGCATTCCCCGCTGCATCTTCAGCAGCTTTGAAGGCTACAAACGAGCATTTGAAATCGCTGACAGTCCCAACGTCGGGATGTGTCTCTGTGTCGGCTGCTGGTTAGAGGGAGGTGAATTGATGGGTAAGGATGTCCTAGAATCCATGCGGTTCTTCGGTGAATGGGGCAAGGTCTTCAAGGTGCACTTCCGCAATGTAGATCAGCCGTTGCCGCACTTTGTCGAAACCTTTGTGGACAACGGTTATCAGGATATGTACCAAGTGATGAAGGTGATGCGTGAAGTGAATTTCAAGGGTGTTGCGATTCCAGACCACGTCCCATCTATGGTGGGGGATCGGAGTGGGACCGCCTACACTATTGCCTACATGAATGCACTTGTCGAGCGGGCAAATGAGGAGGTTGGTGGAGCGTAGGGGTTATCGCTCTCGACAAATCCATTGGACTGCCGCTTGCAGGGTCTTGTCGTTGCTGTATTGGGAGACTATTTCCTTTAATACGGTGAGAGACGTTTTCTGCAACCGCTGCACCTCCTGAATCAGCAGCGGCAAAGCCCGCACCACATTATCCACAATGGTCACACCCGCCCCCTTAGCGGTCCGTGACATCGGGTTGAGGTCAACCGTTACCACGGTTTTACCCATTTTCTGCAACGCTTCGCAACGATCGCCATCCTCAAGAGGAACGAACACCGCATCGGCGTGAAAGATACCCTCTGGATGGACAAACTTCCGGTTCGAGTCGATAAACGACAATTGCGCTTCCGTTGTGGGCATTAACACGTGAACCGCTCCATGTTTTTCGAGATGCTCCCGTATTGCATCCTCCCGTGCTTTTGAGGCGTGGAAGATGTTTACCTCTAATGGGGCTTTGAGGACATTTGAAAATGTCACCAATTCGCCGGGTGTCAGTGCCGCGACATTTCCATTAACTGAGATTACAGGATGTTCGGCGAGCAGAAGAGTGGCTGCCCCGGCACGAATCGCATCTATGGCGAAGGGTTGTGTTTTTTCACCGATGAGGTAGTCGAAGGCTTCGCCGCGACCATGTGCCATCAAGCCGTGGATGGAGGTCACTCCATTCTCCACACCGGCGACAATGATATCTCGCAACCTCAACGACACATACCGAGGATGACTCTCAGGAACATCGCTCATAACAACCTCCCTTTCTCACCTTCAGAGAGTTTTGTTCCGGTCGCCCCTTCAAAGGGGTGGGTGCTGAATACGGCATTTCCCAGCATAATCATTGACGCAACCCCGCCTGCTTCCTCGATCTCGCGGATGGTCTCCTGTACACGCGCGTCTTCTAACAACCCACTATTGAGGGAGAACTGTTTGGACAATCGAATACAGGCGTTAAAGTCAACCGTGTCCGATTTCGTCAGTTTTTCTAAAGCCTGCAATGTTTCATCTGCCGCCTTGTTGATACACTCTCTTCGTTCAACGTTTTCGAGGATGGTTTTCGTCTGGATAGAACTAAAATATTGGTAATAGATGGGTTGTGCTGGAATCGGCAGGCGTTCCGCAGCGAGAGGATAACCTATCTTCAATTTAACGAGACAACCACCGTGGTATTGGGCGCAGACATCTCCCAACCCTGTTCGATTTTCCACTTCGGCCACATGGGCGGTCATCGCCAATTCTTCCTCAGATTTGCCCAATCCGAGCAAGGCGTTGAGTGCATATGCCGTAGCGAGCGAAGCTGCTCCACTCAACCCGAACCCGCATCCGAGCGGTAGGGGAGAATCGATTTCTACCCGCATCGGCTGAGGTGTCAATTTTTGGATGACCGACACTACGGTGGGAAAATGAATCTCGCTGCCGTTAAATCGGACGGTGGTCTGACTATCATGCTGGGAGATCGTTACAACGACGCCTTCTGTAATGGTAAATCCCATGCCGAGCGAGTGCATTTTGGTTGCTTTTGGGTGAGGGATAATCTTAAATACGCAAGAGAGGTTACCGGGTGCAAATGCTTTCGCCTTTTCCATGTTTTCGCTATTTTGACCTTGTTTCTGTTGGGATTGGTTCAGTGACTTTAGCACATTTATCGTCAAATATTATACGGATTTGGAAGGTGGTGTCAACGGAAATCAACGAATCCAGAAATACGCGAATGAGCAAATCAAATTTACATTTGCAGCACAAACTTAATCAGTTTAGGAGGGATTTATGAGTGAAATAATTTTGTCTTGTACAACTTGTGCGTTGCGTAATCCACCCTTGGATGAAATTTTAGAAACGTTCAAGCATGCACCGAAAGCGGGATATACCTATTGGGGATTGGCGGGACCGATTACTTGGACGCCTGGACTTATCCGGTGGTTGGATACGGCAAGTCTTCAGCGTCAGGCAGCCGAAGTGGGGCTGAAAGGACTGACGGAGGTTTACGCGTCAGCGATTTCTACTGATTCCGTTGAGGCAGCAGAAAGTTCCGTCGAAGATTTGCTGCTCAATGCTGAGGCAGCCGTCAAGCTAAAGTGTCCTTTACTTGTATTTTCAGGAGGGAAGCGGCAAAGCAACGGTTTGAAACACACACTCGCTGGACTCGACAAACTCGCTAGGGCAATTGCTGACCTGCCTGTAAAAGTAGCACTGGAACCGCATACGGGATCTCAATTTCAGAATGAAGCAGATTACGAGGAAATCTTCGCACATATCACCACAGAACAGATCGGCATTACGATTGATACGGGACATTTTCATGTGGCAGGCGTGGACTGGAAAGTGCTCATCCGCAGATACCCTGACCGCATTTACAACGTCCATGTGAAAGACCACGTCGGTCACCAATCCGTCCCGATTGGAGAGGGAGAAATTGATATGCCGGGCTTACTCCATGAACTTCGTGCAATCGATTACAGCGGCCCACTTGCTGTTGAGTTAGAGGTCGAAGATCCAGAAAGCCTTCCCCGGTACGTCGCCGATGCTTACCAGTATCTATCACGTTTGATTCACGCCGGATGACGGATGGATTGCTCGTTTGTATTATCTCTCAACTTTCAACTTGCTCCATTTCCCGGCTTTGGCAAGGCTCAGTGGAGGTGTAATCCAGAAAATCGCGATGAATATGAGAACGGTTTCAAGCGTTAATCTGCTCAGAATCAAAACTTCGTTCCTTTAGCTATCTATGCCAGTCGTACTCTAGATCCAGAGAACGATCTTCTAGCGGTAGGTCAATCCGCTTACCACCTTGAGCTGAAGACAACTTTATGGCTATCTCGACTTCGAGCGCGACAGCGACCCGTCTGCCCGAATTTTTCGGTTCGTCAAGCTCGCCCGTCAAGCAGTCCATAACATCCGCTAGTCCGTTGATTGAACCGCCGCCGACCAGCATCTTAGGTCCCGGCCACGGCATCTCTATCCGGTGCCGCCCAGTGGGGGTATCCACATCCTGAAACAAGGTCCAGTCGGAGTAATGCTCTGAGTGGAAAAGTTCGCCCTCCGTGCCGGTGATGCGTACAGCTGGGGCACCCTTCCTAAAGTGGACGACAAGGTCCGTGTCGGTGACCATCATGCCCTGACCACGAAACTCGTTACTGCCCGACTCACGCTTAGGCAGGTCTCCCAAGCCGATGACCCAAGCGGGTTTACTGTCGATAAAGTACGACCAATTTTGGTGTTGGGACAGATTTTTATCCGACTCTGCTTCAATGGAAAGTACCTCTCCAATCGCACCGCCTGTCACTAAATCCTTTGCGGTGCCAAACGAGGGATGGCTGGTCGAAATAGCACCACAGCAAAGAGGTACGCCGGCATCGGCACACGTTTTTACCATGCGATCTGCCTCCTCAAGGGTGTAAGCCATAGGTTTCTCTGTCACAATGCCTTTTGCACCGCACGCCACGGCGTAACAGGTCAGGTCAGCCCGCCCCTTGGTATTAGTAGAAATAGCAACGATATCCGGCTTTTCCTGTCGCAGCATCTCCTCAGCATCGTTGTATAAGGCTTGCACACCGTAGCGTTCCCCGAAAGCTGCGAGTCGTTTGCCGTCACGTTCGGCAGCGGCGACCAATTCTATTTCCGGCCGATCTGACAGTGCCTCCGCGTAGCTGCTCGGCATTGATTTTCTGGGCAAATGTCGATCGTGGTAGTAGAACTTGCGGTGGATGTCTAATTCGGGTGTGGGACGGTCAATATCGTCGACCTGCCACACGCCCATGCGTTGTGCCAAATCGTAGAGCATCCCCATCCACCCGAGTCCTATGACTGCGCCTCGATATTTCGCCATTTCTCGCTCCTTATTCTAATTAGGATTTTGACGCAGGTTCAGCAATCCACATCATCGATTATTCTTTAACTGCAATAATTTCTGAGGTCTGCTGTTGCAGCTGCACCAGTTCGTAAAAAAACCCTTTTTTCCCTATCAATTCGCTATGTGTTCCTATCTCAACGATGCGTCCCCCTTCAAGTATGACCAGCCGGTCTGCATTCCGCAGTGTTGATAAGCGATGGGCAATTGCGAAGGTGGTACGCCCTTGAGTCAACCGAGCGATGGCTTCCTGAATCCGTTTCTCCGTCTCCACATCCACCGACGAAGTCGCTTCATCAAGGATGAGAATTTTGGGGTCGTGGAGGATAGCGCGAGCAATAGCAACGCGTTGTTTCTCACCTCCCGACAGTGCTCCGCCTCGTTCTCCGACTTGGGTGTCATAGCCATCGGGTTTGGCAACGATAAAGCTGTGAGCATTTGCTGCGATAGCCGCCTCCATAATCTCCTCAAAACTTGCGCCGGGTTTGCCGTAGCTAATGTTCTCCGCAACAGTGCCACTGAACAAAAATGGTTCCTGCGGCACGATGCCGATTTGACTCCGTAAGTCCTCAAGGCGAATTTTCTGAATAGGCACGCCATCAATCTCAATTATGCCTCGATCAACATCGTAGAATCGACAAATCAAATTCACGGTAGTCGTCTTGCCAACCCCGGATCTTCCTACAAGTCCTACCATCTCACCGGGCGTGACATTGAGGTTAATCTCGTGAAGGACAGGCTTGCTCTTATCATAACCAAATGTGACATCTTTGAAACTAACCTCTCCCTTGATATTCGATATTGAGCGCGCATTGGGGTCTTTGTACGCTTCGGCGGGTGTGTCAATGACCTCGAAAATGCGCTCCGCACCCGCAAATGCTCGTGTCATCCAGCTGTTGGCCTCTCCAAACCATTCTATGGGTTCATAGAGCATCCACGTGTAAGCATAGAACGCCCACAGCGTTCCCAGCGTCAGCGTATCTCTAATTACCTCCCGTCCACCGAAAAACCACACAATCAGTATCCCAAAACTGGTCAAGAGGGTTGTTGTGGCGAAGAAGATCTCCCAGTTAATCTGTGTCCGAATAGCAAGTTGCCGAATCTTCTTATTCCGAATCCCAAACGCGGCAATTTCCCTTGCTTCTTGAGCAAAGGCTTTGACCACACGGATACCGGATAAAGCTTCATTCACCGTTGCCATGACATCTGACCAAGCCTGATCCCATTTGTTGAAGTAAAGCCGCATGCGCTTCCAGAAAATAACACCCCACCCCATCATAAACGGGACCGGTACGAGGATAAGCAGGGCTAACAACCAATGCATCCGAAATAGAATGCCCAAGATACTGATGAGCATTAATGCGTTGATGATTAAGTAGGGCAGTCCTTCCACCAAAAACTCCTGTAACCTGCCTGCATCTCTAGTCACACGGGACATCACCGCACCGACCTGCCGCCGATCGTAAAATTGCAGTGAGAGCAATTCAAGTTGTTGATAAAGCCGGTTTCGGATATCAGCGGTAATGCGCGCCCCCAGCCAACTCACTGTCCAACCGTGTGCCCATTCCATTCCCCAGTTGAACACACGTATACCGACCATAGCAAGTACGAGTAAACCGAGCAGCGTCAGTCGTTCGGACATGCTATCGGTGTTTCCTTCTTTTGGAACGAGGACACCATCCACTATTTGTCGGGTGAGCATTGGAGGAATCACTGCTGTACCCACCTCTATCAGGGAAACAACCGCTAAGAGGAGGGCGTGTCTTTTGTAGGGCTTCAGATAGCTGGCGATGCGCTGCAACGTTGCGAGCCGCCGGATACAGGCGGGACAGATACCGTTCTTTTCAGGAAGCAGTTTGCCGCACTTTTCGCATCGCGTACGGTCAAGTTGCGTATTGATTAAGAATGGTTCTCTCTTGCGGAGTTGTTCAATTCCCCGTGTGACTTCAGAAAATTTTTCTGCGAGAGAACTGGAGTACGGTACCGTAACCGTTGGCTTGCCTTTCCGCTCAATGCTCAGGCAGCCTCCACCAACGAGGGCTTCGGTCTGCACAAGAGTCAACTCCTCAATCGGTATATCAACAACGCGATCGAGACCTATCATTGGGACAATCAAGACTCGTTTATCCGTAACAATTACCCATTGTGTTCCAAACTTCCCTTCCTGAGTCAGGTCGGTGGACACACGGATCAACTCCTCCTCTGCCGTGGCGAGAAGCCCCTTAACCTTTGCTGCGACCGAATGTGGCATTGATTCAAGTAATTTTATTTTCATAACGCTTTATCAACCGTATATCTGAATAGATAACACAACCTTACTTAATCCGTTGCCACCAGATTTCTTCACCTAAAAATGGTGAGGTTTCTCCCTTGATTAACCGGGGCGTCGTGTTGAAATTATACCATTTCTGAGTGGCTACATGCGTAATAAATTCTCCTGAGCCTTTCTTGTTCCTTTTGCTTTGTAAAATGGGTCATGGTATAATTATAAAATGGCCGATTGTAGTGGAAATACTTTAGCCCCGATGAAAGATTAACGGAGGCCTCCTTGTCTAAGCATAGCCAATGGTCAACAACAGATCAAAAATTTATGAAACACGCCTTGGCGTTAGCATCGAAGGCACGTGGGCGCACCAGCCCGAATCCGCTGGTCGGCGCAGTGATTGTCCGGGAGGGTGAAATCGTCGGTGAAGGTTATCACCAAAAGGCCGGGGATGCCCACGCGGAGATTCATGCGCTGAATCAAGCCAAAGGGCTTGCGGAGGGCGCGACAATGTACGTCACGCTGGAGCCGTGTTGTCATTGGGGACGGACGCCGCCCTGCACCGAATCGGTCATTCGTGCGAAGCTAGCCAACGTTTTCGTCGCGATGAAAGATCCGAACCCACGGGTTGCTGGCAACGGCATCCGTCAGCTTGAGGAAGCGGGAATACCTGTTCAGGTGGGCATCTGTGAAGAGGAATCACGGCAACTTAACGAAGTATTCATCAAATACATCGCTACTCAGTGCCCTTTTGTCATCCTCAAATCCGCAATCAGCCTAGACGGCAAGATCGCTACCGCTTCAGGCGAATCCCAGTGGATTACCTCAGAAGCATCGCGGCTGAAGGGGCATGAGGTTCGTGCTCAGGTTGACGCGATTCTCGTCGGTGTTGGGACCGTGCTGCAAGACAACCCATCGTTGACTGTGCGCCTCCCAGAGAGGCAGAACGAAGACCCGATTCGCGTCGTCGTTGACTCGCGCGGTCGCACATCGCTCGGAGCGAAAGTCTTTAATCCAGACAGCAATGCAGGCACACTAATCGCTGTCACAGAAAATGCATCCCTAGAAAAAATCGAAGCCTTGAAATCCGCCGGTGCCGATGTGCTCATCATTGATGAAGAGGAGGGACGAGTCTGTTTAAGGGCGTTAATGCAAGAGCTTGGGCGGAAGGAAATCACAAGTGTGCTGATTGAAGGTGGAGGAGAAATCAATGCTGCTGCCCTACAAGCGGGAATCGTTGATAAGCTGATGTTCTTTATTGCGCCAAAACTTATAGGTGGTAAAGATGCCCCCGGTTCCATTGGTGGCGTAGGAATTGCCTGTTTGGCTGAGGCTTTTGAACTCCGCGACGTAAAAATCGCCCAAATCGGCACCGATTTTCTGATTGAAGGATATTTGTCGTAGTGCTTTCCAAAGGGAGATGAATTGATGAAAAGATACGAATATCTAGAGCATACCGGCGATATCGGGATCCGCGCTTATGGGGGCACGCTGGAGGAACTATTCATTAACGCAGCGCAAGGGCTACTTGAGACTATCGCAGATCTCGGCACGGTTGGCACCACGACAGAAACTGAAATCGAGGTGTCGGCGGAATCCCTTGAAGACCTGATGGTGGCGTGGCTAGATGAGTTAAATTTTCGGCATGAAGTCGAAGAAATTTTCTTTCGGCGGGTTGAGATTCGGGAGATTTCCGAAGCCCCGTCCCGGCTGGTAGCGATTGCTTATGGCGAGCCAGTGGATTTTACGAAACACGCTGTCTACACAGAGATTAAGAGCATTACCTATCATCAATTAATCGTTGAGCAAACCCCGGATGACCGGTGGATGGCACAGGTAATTTTCGATCTGTAGTGGTTTATCTAGTTTGCATCGCGGTTTTAGCGGTTCAAACAGCTTTGTGGATAATTTCTGTCTTATCCATCACAAGCCTAACAAACCGCTATCAAATCCGCATAACGACGGGAAGTACCATCGGGCGTCGATCCGTTTTCTTTTTGAAAAACCGCCGCAGAACTACCCGAATCTCTTCCTGCACTGTTTCGGTTTCACTCTTGCTCCCCGGGCTCAGATGGTTTATCGCGTGAATGATAATCTCTTTGGCTTCGTCCATTAAATCTTCCGATTCATCCATGTAGACAAACCCTCTCGAAACCATGTCCGGACCGGCGGTAACTTCACCGCTGCTACTATTGAGGACGACAATTGGAATGACCATTCCATCTTGAGCAAGCTGCTGCCGGTCATGCACCACGATATTCTCAACACCCATATCAATCTTCCCATCCACAAGCACACGTCCCGCCGGTACCTTTCCCTGAACGCCGCAGAAGTCAGGGGTCAAAGTGATTAAATCGCCGTCTTCAGCAACGGTAATATTGTCTGAAGAAATTCCAACGTCCTCTGCAAGTTCCGCGTGTTGCACCAGATTGCTGTATTCACCGTGTGCCGGAATAAAGAACTTAGGACGAACAAGGTTCATCATCAATTTAAGGTCTTCCTGCGCGCCATGCCCCGAAACGTGGATATTGGCATTTCTTTCGTGTAAGACATGTGCACCACGACGCAGCAGGTGGTTAACCATGTGCCGGACAGATAGCTCGTTGCCGGGGATGATTCTCGCGGAAATCATAACAGTATCCCCCGGCTCAATATGCAGAAACGCGTGGTCATCCTTTGCAATGAGTGCCATTGCAGACCTCGGCTCACCCTGACTGCCGGTACTGAGTACCACAACCTCATGGGGCGCAAAACGATTGGCTTCACGCGCATCAATTAGGAGATTGTGTGGGACATCTAAATATCCCAACTCCGAAGCCATCCGGATGTTATTAATCATTGAACGTCCAGTGACCGCTATTAAACGGCGGTGTTCAACGGCGAGATCTATGAATTGTTGGATGCGGTGTAAACTCGACGAAAAGGTAGCAAGGAAAAGCCTGCCCGTCGTTCGTTGAAATACTCCATTCAAGTCGGGATGGATTGAACGCTCAGATGGGGTAAAGCCCGGTCGGTCTGCGTTAGTGCTGTCAGAGATAAGCAGTAGAACGCCCTTCTCGCCGAGCGCGACGAGTTTGTGAATCTCAGTCAGGCGATTGTCAACGGGGGTTTGATCGAACTTAAAATCACTGGCGTGAACAATGATTCCGACAGGGGTGTGAATGGCGACCGCAACAGCGTCAGGGATACTGTGTGCAACATGAACAAACTCTAGGTTGAAACAGCCCAGCTGCAGCGTATCATCAGGATTGATGACGTTTAACTCTGCTATGTCCAAGACACCATATTCGCGTAGTCTCCCTTTAGCTAGAGCAAGCGTTAATTCAGTACCATAAATAGGCACGTTAGTCTGGCGGAGGAAGAATGCAAGTCCGCCTACATGATCTTCATGTGCATGGGTGATGATGATCCCTTTAATTTTATCTTGGTTCTCACGGAGGTATGTGATGTCTGGAAGAACCAAATCTACACCGGGCATATCGGCTTCCGGGAACATTAGCCCGGCATCCACGACAATGATGTCGTCGCCATATTCGTACACCATCATGTTCATGCCGAACTCCCCTAACCCGCCGATAGGAACAATCGACACACCTTCGTCTCGGTTTTCAGACATTATATATATAAATACCTCCAAATCGGTTCTTGAGCAATTCTGTTTGATAATAACACATTAGTCACGTTCATTATGAATAACTCTGATAATGCCAATAATGTTTACTATTAACCCAAAATTGGCATTAGAAAGAAACTCTCGTAAATTGTTGTTCTTCTTGCCCAACAGGACTGAAGACGAACCTCATAGATTCAACCTGCCTTTGTACATCATTTATAACTTCAACAATCTCTTCATAACTCTTGAGGGTTACTAATTGTTCTCTATATGCTTTGACGTTTGGTATACCCTTTAGATAGTTTTTGTAGTGCCTTCTCATCTCTAAAATGCCATGCCTCGCTCCCTTCCATTTAATAGAGAGTTCTAAATGCTTTTTTAAGATACCCAACCGCTCTTTGATAGAAGGCGGGCCAAGCATCTGTCCGGTCGAAAAATAGTGTTTAATCTCTCTAAAGATCCATGGATAACCGATAGCCGCTCGTCCAACCATTATCCCATCAACGCCGTATTCTTGACGCATCTTGCGTGCCTTTTGCGGAGAATCCACATCCCCATTCCCAAAAACGGGAATTGTCATGCGCGGATTGTCTTTAATTTCTCCGATTAGTGTCCAGTCAGCACTCCCTTTATACATCTGTACACGGGTTCGCCCATGAATCGTAATCGCTTGAATCCCCACATCTTGTAATCTTTCTGCGACCTCAACGATGTATTGTGTCTTTTCATCCCAACCGAGCCGAGTTTTGACAGTGACGGGCAGAGTCGTTGATTTGACTATTTCGCTGGTCATCCTAACCATCTTCGGGACATCGCGCAATATCCCTGCTCCTGCGCCTTTGCAAGCAACTTTCTTGACAGGACAGCCGTAATTGATGTCAATTAAATCTGGATTCACCTGTTCCGCAATCCCAACCGCTGCTTTCATTGACTCAACGTCATTTCCAAAAATCTGAATGCCTATCGGGCGTTCCGACTCAAAGATATCCAGTTTCATGACACTTTGCCGAGCGTTTCGGATAAGCCCCTCAGAAGAGATAAACTCCGTGTACATCAAGTCCACTCCACTCACCTTGCACACTGCACGAAAAGGTGGATCACTCACATCTTCCATTGGGGCTAATAACAGCGGAAAATCTCCTAACGCTACATCGCCAATTTTCACCATAACCTGAATCATCTCCAGTTCATATTACCCCTGCATGGCGGCATCATGCGGGGCTTCAATTTGGTTGAGAAAGGATATAAAATTATAAGGAGTTATTAGAGGTTTGTCAAACCGGAAATGAAATTCACGAAAATTTACGGGCAAAGCGAATGATGTGGATGTTAAACTATTAGGACTTACGCACTTCAGTTCGTAGTAGTGCAATTCATTGCTTTCTCCCCTGCTTGTCCGAGAGGATCCCGTGACCGGGGCGGGGGAGTTAGAGGAGGTGCGGTTCAACGCAGCACAAGACTTTGAACGTTCAACTGCGTAAGTCCTAACTATAATAGATCTAAGATGATAAACTTGAGGTAGCTGTGCGTGGCATTCAGCCACTCAAGAAAGGAAGTATTGATTGAAAAATAGATCTGCATATCTCAGATTTTGTTTATTAGGCATCATCTCTCTCTTTTTTCTGCTTCATCCCTGCGCAGCCGCACCGCCGAACCCCTATCTTTTCTACAATTACAATCCCGCTACAAACGATTGGACGCCAAAGGCACCCACAAGTGAGGATCAATTCCACGATGCGTTAGATCGCTGTTGTTTTGTTCGTGAACAGAGTGTTTTACAGGAAGATGGCATCGAGTTTGTTTTGGCGATAAAGATTGACTTTTCGGATCAACCCGGTCAGCGACCGGGGACAGCGTTTAATCAGTACCTCTTCGCAGACAAAGATGTTTCGCTGAAAACCTACTACAAGGAAGTTTCTTACGGACAGATGGACATACAGCCCGGACCGATGGGGGGAGTCATTCCGGAAGGCAACCAGTGGATTCGCGCACAAAATCCGATGAGTTATTACGGTGAGGGACAGATTAACGTCAGGCGCTCCCAAGAACTGGTTCGTGAAGCGTGTGCAGCGGTGGATGATATGGTCGATTTTTCTGCTTATGACCGTGACGGAGATGGTGTGGTTGACCACGTTTTTGTTATTCATTCAGGAAATGACCAAGCCTCGACCGTGGAAATGAATGATATCTGGTCAATCTTGACCCAGGGTGTCAACGGAGAATTTGATGGTGTACGGGTAAGCGCGGCTGTTCTAGTCGGCGAGGAACCCAATTTCGATGCCCCACACCTTGGCATCTACTTTCACGAGTTCTTCCACGATTTTGGCGCACCCGATGTGTATGGCGGTAACTTTGTCGGTCCCCTAGACCATAAATGGGGATTGATGGGACAGTTTGGTCCCTATCAGGGTGAAATCATCAATGGGATTGGGAGTGGGCTGCAACCGAGTCATATCAGCGGCTACTTGAAATGGGACTTTGACGCGCGTCCTGAAAACGGACGACTCGGTTGGATTCAACCTGTTGAGATTAAGGAGAATATTACCAAGCTGTCCATACCGAGTTTTGAATTGCCTCCACACGACAACAAGCTCTTCAAAATCGATATTCCCGGTAAAATCAACAAATTTGGAGATACCACGGAATTCTTCCTCATTGAAAACCGCTATCGAGAATCAGGGGCACTGTTTGATACCAGCTTGCCCGAATCTGGAATTCTCATCTGGCATATTGATGAAACAGAGGTGCGTCCTCCCAGAGCGATTGACGCTGCGAGTCAAGTTTGGCTTGAAGACCCAAACGATCCCAAGCATTTTGGTATCTCTCCTAGAAATCCGAATATCATAGATATCCGCACCGTTACAGATGGCGCGGCGTATTCCGCTGACGATAACGAAACCTCTTTTACCCCTGCAACCCTCCCTAACAGCAACGCAAATGACGGGACAATCTCGAAAATCTCTATCACGAATATCGGTTTTGAGGGACAGGGGATGAGCATATCCGTCGCGTTTGGAGATACCTATGAACCCAATGATAATTTGACCGATGCTTTTCCTATTGAATTTGACCAAACCTATGAGTCCTTTATCTCCGATGAAAAAGATAAGCGGGACCTCTATCGATTTAATGCAATATCAGGAGAAGCAATCGTAGCTACCTTGACCGCGATTTCCGATGCGGTTGATTATCAACTGTCTATACTCGACGAAAACGGTCAGCATATTGTTGATGCAAGGAGGATTGAAGCAACTGAGCTACAGGTTGTCTTTCAGCCGGAACGAACTGATACATTTTTCATTTCAGTCGAATCTCTATTTGGCTTCAGCGAAGTGGATTCATATCTCTTGACTGTTAAAGCAGTTCAGACACGATCTGGAGTGTTAAAGTTGGCGCAGGTCCGTGCCTTTCCGAATCCGATGCGTACGGGGCACAACGAAATAATCTTTTCCTACACAATCCCTGATTTCCAACTGGCTGATGCGGTCGAACTGGAAATCTTCAATGTCGCTGGTGATCTGGTTCATGCGGAGACCCGCCAAAATGTAATTGGATCTGGTCAATTCCGTTGGGATGGTAAAAATGTGGGTAATGAGATGCCCGCTACTGGAATCTATATTTTCGTTATCTCTGCAACCCAAGGCGAAGAGATAGTACAGAAAATTGATAAAATCGGTTTAGTCAGGTAAAAAGTTCCTCCTAGGGTAATTCGGGTTGAAAGTGGTGTGTAAGTACCGATTTTGCTTGGAAAACTCGCTGGTTGTATGATAATCTTGAACAAGCTCTGTAAGACGATCCAATAGATATTTAGGAAACTATGAGGAATTGAGATGAACATTCTTGGGATTGAGACTTCGTGTGATGAAACCGCTGCGGCGGTCGTCACTGATGGCAGGGAAATCCGATCTAATATCGTTGCTTCACAGATAGAACTCCACGCAAAGTATGGTGGGATTGTGCCTGAACTCGCCTCCCGCAAACATGTTGAAGTGATTAACTATATCGTCGATCAATCGATGGAGGAAGCCGGCTTGAGGTTCGACGAACTTGAAGCAATTGCCGTGACAAACCGTCCCGGCTTGATTGGCGCACTTCTCGTCGGGGTCGCCGCAGCGAAATCGCTGGCATACTGTCACGACCTACCACTTCTGGGGATTAACCATATTGAGGGGCATATCTACGCAAACTTTATGGAAGATGAAGCGTTACCTTTCCCGCACGTCTGTCTCACCGTTTCAGGTGGACACACCCTTTTGGTGGAGATTCAGGAGGGCTGGAAATATGAGATTCTCGGCACAACCCAAGATGATGCCGCCGGTGAAGCGTACGATAAGGTCGCCCAATATCTGGGACTCGGCTTCCCGGGCGGTAAGATAATCGATGATTTAGCGAAAGAGGGCGACAGCAATGCAATCCAATTTCCACGTCCGATGCTTAAGCGAGACAACTATCAATTTAGTTTCAGTGGAATCAAAACTGCTGTCCGCTTTTTTGTCGAAAAAGCGAAGGCGACGGGAACTTTGCCACCGATTGCGGACATCGCGGCGAGTTTTCAGGCAGCGGTTGTGGAGGTGCTTGTAGGGAAAACCATCCGAGCAGCAAAAGCGAAGAACCTCAAGGCGATCACTTTGACGGGAGGCGTCGCAGCGAACCGCCAACTGCGCGAATCGATGCGTGAGGCGGGAGCAGAAATCGGTGCGGAAGTTTACTATCCGCCGATTCAACTCTGCACCGACAACGGTGCGATGATTGCCGGAGTCGCTTATCACAAGTATCAAGAAGGGTTGAGAGACGCCCTTGACCTGAACGCATTTGCTTCTGGATCTATTGTGTAAAGTGTAAAATTTAATGTCCAAAATCTTAAAACTCAATTCTTGAACCTTTGAATCCTATGAACCAATCCGATGATTTACACATTGACCAAGCCATCATAACTTTGAAAGGTGGTGGTGTGGTCGCTTTTCCAACCGATACAGTGTACGGTGTAGGTGTGGATCCCTTTCAATCGGAAGCCGTGCGAAAACTATATCAGATTAAAGGCAGACCCATTGACAAACCGATTCCAATCTTGGTTGGATCCGTCGGCGACGTTGAACGCATTGCTCAAAATCTGCCATCGACCTTTTCCCAACTTGCCGAACAGTTCTGGCCCGGAGGATTGACGCTGATTGTAGAAGCAAAGTCACTGCCGCCTGAAGTCACGGCAGGTGGGGATACAGTTGGTGTCCGTATGCCAGACCATCCGCTAGCACTTGCACTTCTCCAACGTTTTGGCGGTGCTATCGCGACAACCAGCGCAAACAAATCTGACGAACCACCAGCCACTTCAGCAGAGGAAGTCCGATCCGAACTAGGTGAACTAGTCAGCATAATCCTTGATGGTGGACAGACAGCGACTAAGATCGCCTCGACGGTTTTAGATCTTTCCGTGTCGCCACCGCAAATCCGACGGCACGGCGGCATTTCGATGGATCAACTTGCCCCTTTTATAAGCTAACTTCATTCGATTAAACCCAAAATAGATTAGGAGTTTAACTATGAAAATTTCCCTTGCAGGTTGGAGTATCAACCGACGTTTCAGAAATCAGGAGAACCCGCTTTCTCTACTCGATTATCCGCAACTTTCACGCGATGAATTCGGCATCAATGCAGTGGAGTTAAACAGTCCCTTCTTTACATACGAGGATTCGGACAATCCCGCACAAAGTGGGGTTTCTGATGTATATGTTGATGAGTTACGTCGCCGAGCCGATAGTGCTGGAGTAAGGTTGCTTAGTATTGCGGTTGATGGTCACGGTAACCTATCCGCCCTCGACGAAGATGATCGAAAGCAGGCGGTACAGAATCACAAGAAATGGTTTGGTCTTTGCCAGAAACTGGGATGCAACGCTTTTCGAGCCAATAGCGGTGGCAGCCACGGTGCTGATGCAACAGAGGCAGAGATTGGGCAGTGCATCAAGAGTTTTCAGGAACTCGCGGCTATTGGGGAAGATACCGACATCCGTGTAATGATGGAAAATCATGGTGGTGTTTCAGTCTCACCGGATAACATCGTGCAGGTCATGGAAGCGGTGGATAGCGCGTATTGCCGTGTGCTGGCGGATTTCCTCAATTGGAGACCGGAGGACGATAAGGTAGAGGACTTAAGAGCGGTCGCGCCTTATACTTGGGCAACCCATGCGAAATTCCTCAGTTTCGATGAAAATGGGGAGTCGAACGAAATCGACTGCAAAAGTGTCATGGAAATCTTCAAGGCGACAGGATATACCAATCCCTTTGGCATCGAATACGAAGGTCAAACAGACGATCACGCGGGGGTGCTCAAGAGCAAGGCACTCATTGAGAGATATGCGTATTAGCCTGAAAGGGCAGACAAGGTTGTGAGCCATTCTCCAAAGCGTGTGAGGAAACGCAAAAATGACCGATTTTAGTACAAAATGCTTGCCGGACACCCCCGATACTATCGCCCCGGACGGCTCAAATGTCCGTGTTTTGCTGGAGCTCGCGGGGGGTGGGATGGCTCACTTTGAACTTGCACCGGGAGAAACATCAACTGCGATTGCCCACCGGACCGTTGAAGAAATCTGGTTTTTCGTAAGCGGTTGCGGCGAAATGTGGCGGAAGCAAGATCAGAGCGAAGAAGTGGTTCCGGCGCACTCTGGTATCTGTATTACAATCCCTCTTGGAACTCACTTCCAATTCAGAGCATTTGGTCATGAGCCTTTAGCAGCCGTTGGGGTGACGATGCCTCCTTGGCCCGGTGAGTGCGAAGCCTATGTTGTCAAGGGAAAATGGGAGGCGACCGTCCCACGAAAATCCAGATAGTTCGGTATGGTTGAGGTTGTACGGCGAGCACCTCTTATAATCTAACGTAGATTACTAGTTGAAAAACACCGTTAAAAAATTATCGGAATTTTCATAGTTTTCATAGTTTTCTGGGGAATTTGATAAAGATAAAAAAGGGGGAAATCCATGCTATGACTGGTCTCTATGCAATTTATACGGGAAAGCTACTCGTACATACTATGAAATCCACGTTGTTTTTTATCTCTGACGCTTGGCTGATTAAAGTGCCAACTTGCGTTAATCTAATATTCGATCATCAACAGATATAAACACACTAACCGCTCTCAAGGAAAGGAAACCATCGGGTAAATTATGTCAACAATCCATACGAAACTCAAGATTGGTGCTGCCTCAGATGTTGGAATGTCACAGGATGCGCTCTTGCAGGCGGAAGCCGTTCTCCAATCTGAAATTACTAATCGGCGAATCACCGCAGCAGCTTTGACTGTGGCACGTAATCAAACGATCGTCCACTCAAAAGGCTATGGGCATCTGACTCCTAACGCGGATTCACACCGAGTCAAGCCAGATTCTGTTTTCCTGCTGGCATCAATTACCAAACCGGTTACGGCTTGCGCCTTAATGTTGCTGGTTGATCAAGGGCAAATCTCACTTGACGATCCGGTCTCCCTTTACCTGCCAGAATTTCAGGGTGGCGAGCGTGATAAGGTGCGAGTTCGCTATCTGCTGTCGCACATTTCGGGTATGCCGGATATGCTGCCTGAAAATACAGAGTTACGTCGTGCCCACGCACCGTTAAGCGAGTTCGTCCGTCGTGCAACTCAAACCCCATTACTCTACTCACCCAATACAGATTTTAGCTATCAGAGTAAAGGTCTCTTACTGGCATCAGAGATTGTGGAACGGGTTACAGGAAAACGCCTCCGGGATTTTGAAGAAGCAGAGATCTTCGAGCCACTTGGAATGATGGATACTGCATTGGGGCTTGGACGATTTAAGATTCCTGAAACAGTGTGGTGCGGAACATCTATGGAGGAAACCGAGGACCAGCAGCGTTTCGGGCCAAATAGTCCTTATTGGCGTGATTTGGGCAATCCGTGGGGTGGGATACACAGCACCGGACCAGATCTCGCTATCCTACTACAGACCATGCTCAATGGCGGTGGGTACGCCGGAAAGCGTGTCTTCAGCCCGGCTGCGGTCAAGGCAATGACAACCGACCAGAATGGAACGCTAAATGCACCATGGGGGTTAGGTTGGGGATTGGCGCATTCAAAAGCGTGGAACTACTTCGGTGGACTAGTCTCCCCGACAACGTTTGGTCACACCGGTGCAACCGGCACGGTGGCATGGGCAGACCCTGAGCAAGAGCTGCTATGTGTGATTTTGACAAATCAGATGGTGGATAATGGGAGTTTGCTCCGGCGAGTTTCCAACGTAGTTGCATCTGCGGTTGTCTGTTAATATCAAAGGACGGAGAAACCTTTATGACCCTAATCGATTGGCTGCTCATCCTAGTAATCAACGGTGGTATCGTCCTATATGGCATCATTGTCTTCAGGGGACAACACGAGAGTTTTGACTGGTATCTGGCTGCCAAATCTATACCGTGGTGGATCGTTGGACTATCTGCTTTCTCGACCGCAGTAGATAGCGGTGATTACGTGGCTATTGTCGGTGCTTCCTATACACTAGGGCTGTCTCAGTTGTCCCAGTGGTGGTTAGGAATCGCCGTGGGTTGGTTCGTCCTGAGTTTCTTCGTCATTGTACCGATGTATCGATCTGGAGTGTTTACTAATGCGGAGTGGCTTGAATTCCGCTTCGGTCCCGCAGCTCGATTCCTATCCGTCCTGATCAACATTCAATCCCGGACCAATGTGTTGGGTAACATCTTTTTTTCAATCTTTCTGGTCCTTAATATCGTGGCGGATATCGAGAAGGCCTGGAGTTGGCTGATTGTGGTTGCCGTTGCGTTCACCGCGGTTCTGTATATCGTCCGGGGTGGCTTGAAAGCGGGAGTTGTTACGGACGCGCTCCAGAGCGTTAGCATGATCGTTGCCGCCTTTGTCCTTTGGGGTGTGGTATGGGTAAAAGCTGGAGGTTGGAAGGGTTTGAATCAAAAACTTGCTGCCATAGATACCAACCTGCCTGAAACGCTGCTGCATGTGGGTGGATATTCGCCGCCTGGGGTGCCTCCCCTTTTGGTCGTCTTCGGTCTTATTGTAGTATTAACGATGTATGTGTTAATCAATCAATACGAAACCATCCGGTTTTTGGGGGCACGTTCCGAATGGGATTTCAAGATGGCAGCACTGGTCGCTAGTGTCGCAACGGCGATCTGTCTGTGGTTTAACGTGAGTTTAGGTCCTTTAGCACGGGCGGACTTCCCCACACTAGAGATGAGCGACCAAGCCTATCCCCTGATGCTCAAAAGCTATCTTCCTACAGGCTTAATCGGCTTGGTGCTAGCCGGGCTAGTAGCTGGAGGATACTCAACCTTCGATTCTATTGGTATTGGTATCTCAAGCCTTTTTGTCCGGGACATCTATGCTCGCTTCATCGTGAAAAGCGGCTCCGACGCTCACTATACCCGGGTGGGTAGAATAGCAGTTCCTTTTATCATTCTGCTTGGGTTTCTGTATGTGCCGTTTCTTAAAGGTGGGATGGTACTGTTCTATCTACGCTTGGCTGGAGCGATCCAAGTGCCGCTCATGACGATTATCCTGATGGGGGTTTTTACGCGGGTACATCGTGGGACAGGTGTCATCGGACTCGCAGTGGGGCTAATCTACGGCATCTCGGCAATCATAGCGGACGCGAAGGGTTGGGCACTGCCGGTCTGGTATACCAACACTTGGTGGGCTTATCTATGGAATCTGATACTACCAGCGGGGAGCATGTTGATTACTTCTAAGGTTATTGATTGGTTGCGCGGTCCTATCAAAGAAGAAGAGATAAAAGGTTTGGTCTATGCTCAGGACGAGGCGACAACGGATCTCCGAGAGCTGATGGCGAATCGTTTGAAAGTGCTTGAAGGTACATGGTTGCAAAAAACATTACGAGAAGCACCAATTCGACCAAAATATCCTTTTAAAGTGCCGGAAACGGGTCTACGTTGGTTCCAACGTCCGGGGGTGTGGGCAATTATTTATCTTGCCATTGCTTGCTATCTACTCTTTATTTTGCTCTGGTGAAAGGAAGCGCGATGGGAAATTCAGAAGACACTAAGAAAGCCAAACAATTTGAGAGGTTGTACACGGTTGTGCTTGTGCTGCTCGTGGCGATTTTGCTGCTGATCTCTATCCTTTATACACCGCGTTTGTGGTCGGTGAAAGTTGTAATTGCCGTGATACTTATCGGTATCGGTGCGTTCTTTGGCTACAGATACCTACGTGAGCGATAACCGGCTGATTCATCCACAAATACCATCTGAATTCAGTCTTCCTCTCTCTGCATATAGCCTACCGGAACCAGTCGTAATTGAGTCCCAAAGATCTGTCTGCTAACGGCAAATCTACCCGCACACCGCCCTGCGCCGAGGACTGCTTAAGCGCGATTTCGACTTCAATCGCTACAGCGACCCTTCTGCCAGAGTTTTTAGGCTCATCTAGCCTGCCTTCTATGCAATCTATCACATCCGCCAATCCGTAGATTGCGCCGTAGGGACCAACAAACTGCGGATCGGGCCACGGTGTCTCCACCCGATTGACGCCGGCAGCTGTTTCGATATCTTGCCACAACTTAAATCCGGTCGCCATTGTGGGAATAACTATCTCACCGGCAGTGCCAGTTAGGCGCAGGTGGGGTGCACCCGGCCGAAAATACACTGCCAGTTCCGTTTCCGTAACTATCATCCCTTGACCGGCGAATTCATCGCTTCCACCGGGTCCCCTGAATTCATCAGTACCGGTACCACGCCGCTCCCCATCACCTATACCGATAACCCACGCAGGCGGGCTATCCAAAAAGTAGGACCAACTCTGATGTTGTGCGCCAGGCCTCGGTGTTTCAATGGAAACAAGGTTGCCAATTGCGCCGTTTGCAGCCAATTCCTTTGCTTTAGCAAACGACGGATGAGTCGTTGAAATGGCACCACAGTTGAGCGGTACACCGGCATCGGCACATACTTTGACCATCCGGTCAGCCTCCACAAGCGTGTGTGTCATTGGCTTTGCTGTTACAATCCCCTTTGCGCCGTTCTCGACTGCCAGACAGGTCAGGTCAGCCCGTCCCTTAACATTCGTGGCAACGGCGACGATATCAAGCTTTTCGGTACGCAGCATTTCAACCGCATCGGTGTAGAGCGCACTGATACCGTACCGTTCCTCGAAAGCCTTTAAGCGTTTCGGATCGCGGTCAGCCGCTGCGACCAAATCTACCTCCGGTCGGTCCCAAAACGCCTCGGCGTAGCTGGTGGGCAAACCCTCTCTACCGGGGTGAGCATGGTGATAGATTTTGCGATGAATTTCCAGTTCGGGGGTTGGACGATCAGCGTCATCAATATCGAAAAAATCACCGATTCGCTCCGCCATATCGTAGAGCATTCCCATCCAACCTAGACCAATGACTCCTGCACGATATTTTGCCATGTTCGGTTCTCCTTGTAGTATACACCCCTGATTTTTACGTTTTACCTTCTGTTTCCAGCATCATGGCAGTAAAGGTCATAACATCTTCTTGGAAAGCCTCCGTAAAATCTTCTGCTCGCTTCTTTTCTGCAAACCGGTTGAATACCGTTTCTAATGCTTGGAGGAATTCCGCTGACTTGTCTTCATCTCCTGCCTGCTGCTTCATCTGTTGAAGGATTGTCATCTTAGCTGCTTCTTCTCGTTCTGCTTGTACTTCTTGTATTGATTTGTCAAACGTAACCCGAAGTGTTTCAACGATATGATATGCCATAGAACGGTTATACTTCTGAGAGTCCCGTTTTGAACCCTCATAAATATCAAGAGGAAGCAATAGGCTTATCTGCTTCTTTAGAGAATCTTTAGGTTGGCGATATTCTTTCATTGAAATCCTCGAAATTATTAGTACCAAAAACCTATATTAAACCAATATGTAAATTATTTCATATAGTATACCATTACAATGCACAAATGTGTAGTAAAATTATTTTTAAGGAAATAAGATGCTTTATTTTACTATATACTACTCCCATGATATGCTTTCCATAGTAATATGTAAATCTCGTTCTGTAGGCATAGTATAAATTGCAGTAGTATTTATATTTGAGTGTCCTAAAATTTTTGACACTCTATCAATCGATTGTCCAGCATCAATTAGATTTTTGGCACAAGTGTGTCTAAATACGTGCGGAGAAAGATGTTCTATTTTTGCTTCATAGGCATATTTCTTTATAACATAGCGAACGCCACGATCGGTTAGGGGCATCCGTTTCTGTCCATAAAACAAGAATCGCTCTTTCTCAGGATTTTTGCCTGTTATCAATGTCACTTGGTCATTGCTGGAAAACGACTTTAGATAATCCTTCAAAACGCTTATGACAGTTGAGTTTAAGGGGATATTACGTCGTTTCGTTCCCTTGCCTTCACGAACGGCAATCATATTACTATTTGTTGATATTCTAATATCGGAAACTCTTAAATTACAAAGTTCGCCAACGCGCATGCCGGTATGTAGCAGCATTGTAATAATTGTTAAATCCCTCAAATTTCCCGATTTACGCACCGCCCTTAACAATCCCAATTGTTCCTTGCGTTCCAATGCTCGTGGAGCAAGCGGCTCTTCGGCGACACTCCGTATACCTTCAGCAGGGTTATTTAGAATAAGGTCGTTTTGCTGTGCCCACTGGCAAAAGCTGGAAATACTAATCAAACTGCGGTTAATCGTCGATGGCTTCCTACCCCAGTCCAGCATTGAATTTCGGTAGTCGATTATCTCCATCGGCGTGATGCTTTCAGCGTCAAGTGGTTCCCCTGTGTTATGTTGGAACCAACTTGAAAATGAGCGGAGATCTGCCATATACGCCTTAACAGTCTGCTCGGATTTATCCTGATCATAAAGGTAATCGCGATAATCTTGTAATAGATCGTCCATTTTTCACCTATCCTTATCGGACATTTTTTTTAAGAAATCAGTGTTTATGCGGGTTAGAACGCCGTAAATTAGGGATTCGTTTCACTTATCGGATATTTTTCGGGGAAATAATGTCCGATAAGGATAGTTATCGGACATTTTACGGAAGAGGGGTCGTGGTAGTCAGCATTAAAATGAGTGATTTTATAATTTTACAGGAAATTCGATTCCGTATCAACATTTTTCTCGTCACTCATTCACAGGTTTGTTCGTTTATGTGTTTGGACTTGACATCAAATTCGATGAATGCTATCATCCAAATATTAAGTACCTCGATGAACAGATAGAACCACTACCGACCCTGCAAGGGAATACCCGTGATAATGGTGGTTATATTAACCCTTAAAATCACGAATCATGTTTTACCATTATGTCGATAATCCTTGGCTTAGACATTGGCGATGCACGAACTGGTGTAGCCATCAGCGATGAATTAGGTATTGCTGCCCATCCACTCTGCACAATTCACCGCAAAAGTAGAAAAGCCTTGCTAGCAGAGTTACAAGAGTTGGTTACTGCTCATAAAGTCGAACGGATTGTCGTAGGACTGCCGCTTCAACTCGATGGTGAAACAGGGACTCAAGCACAAAAGGTAAAACGATTTGCAGAAAAGCTGGAGCGGCAAGTCAATCTACCAATTATCTTCTGGGACGAAAGTTTTACCACCTTTGAAGCAGCACAGATCTTGCGGGGAACCAAAAAGCGGCGTAAGAAGCGGAAGCAGGTTATCGATCAGGTTGCCGCTGTACTGATTCTTGAGGGATATCTGGAGGAATTACGCAATTCACGCGGAAAAGGTCAAGTCGATGAGTGTGAATGATGTCATTAACAGATTGTTGCCCATACGCTCCAATCCATACACCGATTTTGTAATTACTTGACTTTTTAGAATAGGCCTCAATGAAACTACCAGATATTCGGAAAAACGCTCGGTGGTGCATTTCCATCGCTTTCTTTAGTATATCAATGCTCAGTAGTCTTGCGATTTTAATCATGGTACTTTACATGATACGCTATCTATCTCCTGTGGATGCAGACGCAAAACCCATACAGTTGAAAATCGCCCCTGGTATGAGTTCACAGACAATAGCAAATCAGCTTGCCCATAAGAAACTGATCCATAACCCGTGGGCTTTCCTACTTGCAGCTCACCTCAGTGGAGTGACGCATAGATTGCAGGTTGGAAGCTATCGTCTCAGTGGATCAATGAGTATTCCACAAATTATTGACCATCTCAAAACTGGGAAAGTGATTACACATCAATTTGTGGTTCCCGAAGGTTTAACCGTTGTACAAACTGGAAAACTTTGGGAAAAAGCTGGATTTGGAACAGCAGCAGCGTTCAACCAAGCTGCGAGCGATCCAAAGTGGCAGCTCAACTACAACGTTGAAGCGAAGCCACTGGAGGGTTATCTATTCCCAAATACATACCAATTTCCCGATGGAGCAACACCGCAGGTGATCATCCAAATAATGCTCGATGAATTTGAACGACGATGGACGGCTGAGTTCACTGAAGAATCCAAGTCACTTGGATTCTCTAGACATGAGATAATTACTTTGGCTTCTATTATCGAAGCAGAAGCAAGAGTACCGGATGAACGTCCTTTAGTTTCTGCCGTTTTTCATAACCGTCTGCGTCATGGCTGGAAACTTCAGGCGGATCCAACTGCGCTTTACGGTTTGGGAAATCCTGATCGACCGCCGAGAGCAGCTGATCTTAGAGTTGATTCACCTTATAATACATATCTTTATAAGGGGTTACCGCCGGGACCCATTTGTAATCCGGGTATGGCTTCAATTTTAGCAGCACTCCGTCCAGATTCGGTTGACTACATGTATTTTGTCGCAATCGGTGATGGCAGGCATCATTTTTCAAAAACATTAAGAGAACACCAGAATATGATCAACAAAATAAGGCGGAATCGCAGATTGATTGCTGATTGAAAAAAAATCTGAACATAGAGGTAACACGCCTACAACTCCAGATTAGATCTCGCCTAGGAGCACACGAACCCTTCAATTAACAATCATTAATCTCCAACTAAACGAAAGGGTGTACACTTTTTGGCTTCACAACAAACTATTCAAAATGAGGTAACTATCTCAGGAACCGGTTTAATGCTTGGCGAGCGAGTCAACCTCACATTCAAGCCGGCACCAGCAAATCACGGCATTGTGTTTCATCGGATAGATCTGCCCGATGAACCGATAGTCCAAGTTTGCCCCGATAACTATCAGGCTATCATTCCCCGCTGTACAAGCCTCCGCGCCGGGGATGCGGTGGTCAACAGCGTTGAACATCTGCTGTCCGCATTAGCTGGCATGGGAGTCGATAACCTGCGAGTCGATATCGATGCGCCAGAGTGCCCAGCGTTAGATGGCAGTGCATTACCGTATGTCCGGATCCTTCAGCAGGCAGAGATAGTTGAACAAGATGCCCCACGGGCCCCGATTGAGTTGACAGACCCGTTCGCCGCTTATGACGAAGACAAACAACTCATCCTACTCCCCGCGGATTCCTTTCAAATATCTTTTGTGTACGATCACCCGAAGATTCCTGCTCAAATTGCGACCCTCACGATAGATCCAGAAACTTATGTGAATGAAATTGCTCCTGCACGCAGTTTTTGTTTTTCTGACGAAATCGAGTTACTCAGAGGCCAAGGGATCGGCAAGGGAGCAAGTTATGATAACGTCCTTGTTATTGAAGATGATGGAAGTACTAGTAGTGACTTAAGGTTCGCAAATGAATTTGTCCGACATAAAATGTTAGATTTGATTGGTGACCTTTACTTAGTCGGAAAACTGCCCCAAGCTCAAGTCGTTGCGCTCAAGTCTGGGCATACGCTTCATGCACAACTTATTCTATCAATGGTAGAAAAGGGACTGATACAACAGCAAGAACCTATTGAAATTATGGATATTTTGGAGGTATTGCCGCACCGCTATCCGATGTGTATGTTAGATCGGATTATCGAAGTGGAGTACGGTAAACGGGCGGTCGGCATCAAAAATCTTAGTTTTAACGAGTCTTTTTTTCAGGGACATTTTCCGGCACAACCCGTCATGCCCGGCGTCCTACAAATGGAGGCGTTGGCACAACTTGGAGCATGGTTACTGTTAAAAGAACTCGGGGCTGAAGGACAAGTCGGATATTTTGTGTCAATTAAGGAAGCCAAGTTTAGACGCCCGGTTGTACCGGGCGATCAACTCCGGCTAGAAGTTGAAATTCTTCGGAGGCGTCGGACATGGGTGCGGCTTGGTGGTAAAGCGTATGTCGGCGATCAACTTGCGGCGGAGGGAGAGTTGTCAATCGCGCTGGGTCAGGAATCGGCGGGATAAGGAAACGAGTGGTTGGTGTATTCATTTGGATTGAACCTATAGAGATCCGGTATTTCTCAGTGGTTTATGGGACCGCTTACCAGAAAAAAGGAGAGCAGCGGTGACAAAGATTCATGAAACTGCCATCATCCATCCAAAAGCTGAATTAGACGAAAACGTTGAAGTCGGTCCCTTCTCGATTATCAGCGAGGATGTGCAGATCGGTCGCGGAACCGTGGTTGGACCGCATGTCCAGATTGACCGGTGGACGACCATCGGTGAAGACTGTCAAATCTTTTTCGGTTCTACACTTGGTAACCCTTCAAAGGACCTCAAGTATGGCGGTTGGCGAAGCTATACCCGAATTGGCAATCGAAATATCCTACGCGAATACGTCTCGATTTCTAGAGCCACAATGGAGGACGGTGTAACAATCGTTGGCGATAACAACCTGCTCATGAACTGGGTCAATATTGCACACGATACAGTGGTCGGAAGTCGAATCATTATGGCAAACTTTGCGACAATCGCGGGACATGTCCTCATTGAGGATGATGCGCGGATCGGTGCCCACGCTGCAATTCACCAGTTCGTTCGTGTTGGCAAAATGGCAATGGTTGGAGCGTGCTCAAAATTCGTGCAGGATGTACCACCGTTTACCGTGGCTGATGGACATCCCGCTCGTGTGCGCAGTCTAAATATTGTTGGACTTGGCACCTCACAAGTTCATCCAATGGCATCGCTCTCCTCTGAAACCATTAGACACCTCAAAAGTGCCTACCGTATTCTATTCCGCAGCAAAGTCAATCTCACAGAAGCGATCGAACGGGTAAGGAGCGAAGGTGAACCCGACGCAGAGGTGGAATATCTGTTGAATTTTATTGAGAACTCCAATCGGGGAATCGGCGTTTAACAAAGCATAGATGCAAGAGGACAGCATTGGAAAAACTGGGGCTCATTGCTGGGGCTGGTGATTTACCACTACTGCTCGCACAAGCAGCACTAGAACAAGGCCGGATGCCGATTGTTATTCAGATTACTCACCCTGCCTCCGAACAGCTGGAAAGCATTGCCTCAGAGACGTATTCATTCGGCATTGGTCAGGTTCAGAAGATAACAAGAACGCTGCTTGATTCAGGTGTCCGAGAACTGGCAATTATCGGCAAAATTGATACAGGCATCCTCTTCCGTCCATTTCTAGTAGACCCTACGGCTGTCAAGATTCTAGCGAGAAATCGCAACAAAGGTACTCGCGCAGTCGTTGCTGCAGTGATTGAACACTTTGAGTCGAAGGGGATTAGCGTAGTTGAGCAGCATCGATTTCTAAAAGGGCTGATGCTAAAGCAAGGCGTGTTGACAAAAAGACAGCCGACCCAATCCCAGTGGGCTGATGTAAAATACGGGATGCAATTGGCGCGGCAGGTAGCAGATTTGGGGATTGGACAAACCGTCGTTGTAAAGAATATGATGGCAGTCGCGATTGAAGCCATTGAGGGAACAGATGAAGCGATAAAACGGGGTGGGACACTCGGTGGAAAGGGAGTTGTCGTCGCCAAAGCTGCGGCGACAGACCACGATTTTCGTGTCGATGTGCCAACGGTTGGAGATCAAACGCTAAAAACCTTGCAAGTAGTTGGCGGAAGTGTACTCGCTGTTGAAGCAGGACGGACGTTTGTTATGAATCAACCCGCTCTTTGCGAACAGGCGGATCAGTGGAAAATTCCAATTGTTGCTTTGGCTTAATCTGTTAGCAATTGTATCAGTTTCACCTAGCGAAACTAGATAAAACATTCGCCTGTGGCGGACATACCGTAGCCACGGGCTTTTTTGTGCCTTATTCATCACAGTTCCATAACGGTGGTATTAGTCAGGTAGGGGGAATCAAAGTGAGTGAGTTCACCAGCGCGCAAGCCGGGGACAGGGAACAGGCGAACAGAAAGGGGTTTTCCCCATCGAATCGAAAGAGAAGCCACATCGGTAAGGATGCCGTATATTTGACTGATGGAAGCATCGCCGGGAATTGGAATTGTGTCGAGTCCAGTGCCACAGACAGCGGAGTAGAGCAGTAAACTATCTAGGTTAAAACACCTCTCGCGGCTACGATTTCCTAATACTTCGTCCTCAAGGACTGGGAGCATCAAACCCGAGTATCCGCATCGTGGCAAATTCAGCGAATCGAGGGCCCGCGTGATTGTGCCTACGACAGTGAGCGTACCCCTTTCGCCAAATCTTCCGGGAAGTAGAGTCTCAATTGCGCCGGCGATGCTTTCAGTCCCCATTGGAGCAGGCGAAACATCCAACCCTACAAATCGAATCCCAGTTTCCTTCGTAATCTCTTCGGCGAGGGCAACAATCTGTTTCCCTTCGTGTTCCATTAGCTCTTTCAGACGTTCCAGCGCAATCTCTATATTTGGTGCATCAACAAATGCCTCATGAACAAGATCAGCAGCTTGCCAACCAATTCCAAAGTTGAATCCCTCGTCTTGCCAATACGCAGCGGGGAAAAAGGGAGTGTTGGGCGGACAATTCATTGTCGCTGCAAAACGTAGATTGCCAAGTCCGTCATCGGTTTTGTGGGCAATCTGCTGTATGGCGGCTGCTGTCTTTTCGGCTGCTTCCCATCCAATCTGTTGGTCGGGGGTTGTCAATGTGGCTGATGTAAAGAGGGTGCGGCTTTGAGAAATGGTGTCTGGAACAAGGGCGAGGTGGGCAGATGTTTGTGGAAGGTGGGGAAAAATCGTTCCTAAACTGAAAAAATCGCCTCCTAATTCAACGACACGGCGATCCAACTCAAGAACCTGATCTAGACTGGAAATTTGATTCCATGCCTGACTACTCACCCGCGTGGTCTGAACCTCGTATCCATTCGCTTCAAAACGGCTTTGGCAGCGACGATTAAAGTCCATTGCGAAGTGCAGCTGTTCACGCGAAAAAGCGTCAGGTATACCTACGGTTACGGTTCGGACTTTCATAACTCACCGTAAACCCCAATTTTTCGGTAACGTTCGCACCGTTGTTCAACCAAGAATGCCGCGTCGATTTCTATCAACTCTTTGAGGTGCTTCCGAATTGCGGTTTTAACGCGTCTGGCAGCGATCGGGACATCACGGTGGGCTCCACCGAGCGGTTCGCGAATAACGTCATCAATGACGCCAAATTTTAACAGATCTTCGGCTGTTGGCTTGTAACCTTCCGTCGCTTCTGGTGCGCGCTCCCCCTCATCCTTCCATACAATACTACTACACACCTCAGGTGCAGCAACACAGTAAATAGCGTACTCCATCATCAAGACACGATCTCCAGTAGCGATTGCTAACGCACCTCCGCTTCCACCTTCACCAATTACCACGACGATAATCGGGGTGCGCAATGTGGACATCTGGGCAAGATTCTCCGCAATCGCTATCGATTGTCCGCGTTCCTCCGATTCCGCGTCGTAATGTGCGCCACGTGTGTCAACAAAACAGATTAAAGGGCGATTGAACTTTTCCGCGAGGAGCATCAAACGTCGTGCCTTGCGGTATCCCTCTGGACGGGTATACCCGAAATTCATCTCTTGGCGTTCCTTGATGTTCGTCCCTTTCTGTTGGGCGAGGTAAACAATGGGCTGACCGTCAAACCAAGCGAATCCACCGATTAAAGCCCGGTCATCACCATACAGCTTGTCACCGTGCAACTCAATCGGATCTTCAAGTATTGCATCAATATAGACGGGTGCCTGTGGACGTTCTGCGTGTCGTGACAGCCACACTTTATCCCACCGCGTCACCTTCTGAAAGGCTTGCCTTGTGAGTTCTTTTGTGTTTTCGTCGAGGGCTGTAATTGCCTTTGTGAGATCTAATTCAGCATGCACTTCAGCAAATGCCTTCAACTGAGCGGCATATTGATTTAATTCGAGCAGCGGTTGTTCAAAATCTAAAAGACTTCGCATAATTAAGATTCTCTATTGATAAGTTCATCGTATCTATTTTAATTACTCGAAACGATTTTTAACGCAGAAGCACAGAGGAGGCAGAAATTAAGAATAATGCGTAACGAGTGATACGTAAGATTTTTACGCATTACGTATCACGCAGCCTTTCTCTGTGGTCTCTGCGGTGGGGTCTATTTCTATCAGGACTTACGCATTTCAGCGCGGGGCAAGATGCCCCGCCTACAGTTGGCTGCGTAAGTCCTATCTATTTAATTCTCCGTGGCTTCTTCCCGTTCAAACAGTGCCTCAACAAAATCACGCCCAACAAAATCGCGGAGATCATCCAATTTCTCACCAATCCCAATTAATCTAACCGGGGCACCAATCTCCTTTTTTACGGCAATAACAATCCCACCCTTTGCTGTGCCATCTAGTTTGGTCACAGCAACGCCGGTAATCGGAACTGTTTCGTTGAAAACCTTTGCCTGCATAATTGCATTCTGTCCTGCTGTTCCATCGAGGACAAGGAGCACTTCATGCGGTGCCTCTGGGATTGCGCGCTGCATCACCCGCCCAATTTTCGACAACTCATCCATCAACGGCTTTTTTGTGTGGAGCCTGCCAGCGGTATCAACGATGAGTAGGTCCACCTGACGAGATTTTGCTGCCTCAATGGCATCAAAGATGACCGATGCGGGATCCGCTCCTTCACCACCTTGGATTAGTTCAACACCGGCACGATCACACCAGATTGCCAACTGTTCTGTCGCCGCCGCCCGGAAGGTATCTCCCGCAGCAACAAGCACCCGGTTCCCCTCGGATCTGAAGCGGTGTGCCAGCTTGCCGATGGTTGTCGTCTTGCCAGCACCATTGATGCCAAGCACCAAAATCGTATGCGGTTGCCCTCCACCGACATTGATGGGAGCGTCTTCTCCTAGTACATTCAACATCCCCTGCTTGAGAATCTCTGCCAATTCGGACGCATCGTTGAGCCCTTTCTCCCTGACGACCTCGCGTACATTATCCATTAGTTCGAGCGTAGTGTTGACACCGACATCGGCTTGTATCAAAATCTCCTCAATCTCCTCCATCAGCTCTTCATCAATTGTTCTGCCAACGCGTAGTAATCCGGAGATCTGCCCAACAATGTTATTTCGAGTCTTCGCCAATCCCGCTTTGAGGCGACTGTACCAGTTACGTTGATCCTCCGGTGCGGCTTCAGACTCCGACGGTTCAGTTGCAGATTCCTCAACCTTAATCTGTTGTTCCTCCGACAAATCATCTGTTTTCCGATTGAATAAATTTCTGAGCATTTATTTCCTCATCACCAATAAATTCCTAAGTATTATAAAAGGGATACTTATACCTTATTCCTCTAACATATTATACATCAACACAGCCAAGAACAAAACAAAAATTTGACTTGCCCCTGTATACGTCATATAATACCGACTCTGAATTGAACCCATAATCAGATCACAAGGGGTAACAAAGATATGGCGGTTCATCTGATTTTTTCATTTGACAGTGAGGACTATGAGACGCCCGCCGCCGATGATGCAGAGAAGTGGTGGGCGGAGACGATGACTAAGCACAGCATCACCGCGTGTATCTGCGTCGTCGGGGAATTGGCACGGACACTATGTCAGCACGGGCGCAAAGATGTAATTGATGCCATGGCACGTCACGAAATCGCGTTCCACTCGGACATGCACTCCGCCCATCCGACATGGGCGGAATACTTGGACGAGACCGGCTGGGAGGAAGGGGTCAAGCGAGTGATTTGCGAGGAGTCCAAAGGCATTGCGGACGTCCGCGAAGTATTTGGACAGCATCCTTCGGCGTGGTGCAAGCCCGGTGCGAGTTGGGGACCACAGGTCGCCCATTCGATGACCCAAATGTCAATCCCCGTCTTCTGCGATGCGCCCTTCGAGGCAGGTCTTGGACAACCCCTCTGGTATGATAACTCTTTGTTTCTCATGTATCATACATCCTTCGATCGCTATTTCGGCGTCCCTCATCGAAAACGACTGAGGGTAATGAAGAAGGACTTTGCAGCACTGTGCGATGCGCACGATGAGCGATACCTTGTCATGTATACCCACCCATGCCGTCTGTTTACGGCACAGTTCACTGACACCTTCCGCCATGGCAAAAATCCACCGAGAGGTCAATGGTCTCCTGCCCCACTGCGCCCACAGGGAGAAATCGCCGAGTTACAAGACGACTTTGATGCCTTCCTCAAGTGGGTTGTCACGCTGCCCAACGTGGAGTTGACGACTTACCGACAACTTTACGCGGCATACCGTCCACCGGCTATCCCGTGGCTGAACTCCGATGAAGTGCTGCAACTGGCGTCGCTTGCATCGGAACACAACTACCAGCGTCTTAACGGATACTATCTTTCGCCAGCCGAGCAGTTCAGTGTTCTTGTCCGCGCAGCCGCTGTATTGGGAGAAAAGAGACATCTGCCAGACGCGATTTTTGTGCGACGGCTTCTGGGTCCGATTAACGTTCCGCTGATGCACAGCCCGTCCGCCAATCTGCTAGCGGATGACTTTTTCAACGCGGCTCGCGACGTAGATGCCTCCTGCACAGAAACCGGAAGCGTCCCTGCCAGTATCTGCCGGGGTGGGAACGAAATTGGTCCCAATGCATTCATGCAAGCCGCTGCCTATGTGTTGACCGAGTGGCACTCGAAAGCACAAATCCCTCAGTCCGTGAACCTCCGCCCGGTTTCCGAATACCCCGCTATTACAAGGCGTAAGGACTTTCGGAACTTGAAGTTTACGGACGGATGGACAATTTTCCCACAGGATTTTGAGGGAAACGATGTGCTAGAGATGATTCGGTTGCAAGCATGGACTGCGAAGCCGGCGACGCAGGGAGGGATTATTCATTGACATACTCCCACACCCTAAGAACCTGTTTTAAAGGGATGGGGCATTGCACGCAAGATTGGTAAGAAACCGAATTCTTCTGAAAAATTTGGTTTCTTGTAGTGGACAATATGCTAACCTGATTATTAACCTTTGGTGCTAGTTTATTACAAAAAACTCGATTTTTTGACATTAACTGATATGACCTTTCACATTAGAATGCCAATCCAATCGTGGCGTGGAGCTCCGGGAGATCGGGATTTCCCTAACCTGCGAGGATAGATCAGGATCTCGCTTCGCTAGAGACTTGCGAATAGTTCAAACCTTCGCAAGATTTAAACATTCTGTGGAGGAGTTCATGGAAGCAACACAAGGTTTTTTAGCGTTCGATCTTGGCGCGGAGAGTGGACGCGGCGTGTTAGGACATTTCGATGGAGAACGATTCAAGCTAGAGGAACTCCATCGCTTTCCAAATGGGGGTGTCCGTGTATTGGATAGCCTACACTGGGATGTTTTACGACTTTGGAACGAAATGAAGATAGCACTTTCAATTTGTGCACAAAAAGGTACAAACCTCAGTAGAATCGGAATTGACACGTGGGGTGTCGATTTCGGCTTACTCGGCAGAGGTGATGTACTGCTTGGATCCCCGTATCACTATCGCGATTCGCGCACCGATGGTATGTTGGAAGAGGCTTTCCGTCGTCTGCCTCAAGCAACGCTCTTTGAGCGAAGTGGCTGTCAGTTCCTTCAGATTAACACACTCTATCAGTTGTTGTCAATGGTTGTGCACAAATCCCCGCTACTTGACGTTGCCGAGACATTTCTAATGATTCCAGATCTCCTTAACTTCTGGTTGACAGGACGGAAAGTGTGTGAATTTACCGACGCAACAACGACGCAATTTTACGATCCTCGAAGGAAGGGTTGGTCTAAAGAGATCTGCACCGCACTCAGTTTGCCCTCCGAAATCCTGCCAGAGGTTGTGCAACCGGGTACGCAGCTTGGTACGTTGCTGCCCTCCGTTGCAGCAGAAACAGGATTGCCTGAAATACCTGTTATCGCCCCAGCTTGCCACGACACCGGTTCAGCTGTCGCTGCAGTGCCGGTACAAAGGAGCGATTGGGCATATATTAGCTCCGGCACATGGTCGCTGATGGGGATTGAAGTCCCCGAACCAATTATTACTGATCAGGCACTTGCTCTCAACTTTACGAATGAGGGAGGGGTGGAGAACACATTCCGTTTCCTCAAAAATATCATGGGCCTTTGGCTTGTGCAGGAGTGTCGACGAACATGGGCACAAGCAGGTGATGAGATGTCCTATGCTCAGATAACACAACTTGCCGAGGAGGCAAAGCCTTTTACCGCGCTGGTCGATCCCGATGCCAATGCCTTTCTACCTCCCGGCGACATGCCATCCCGTATCGTTGACTACTGCAAACACACAGGACAGATCCCGCCATCAGACGCGGGGGAGATTCTCCGATGCGCCTTAGAAAGCCTCGCACTTAAATATCGGTGGGTTCTGGAAAAACTGGAAGCCATCCGCGGGCGGGCGATTGATGTCATCCATGTTGTTGGCGGAGGGGCGCAAAACCAGACTCTCTGTCAGTTTACCGCAGATGCGACCGGGACACTAGTCATTGCAGGACCCATTGAGGCGACAGCGATTGGAAATATCGCGGTTCAAGCAATTGCATCTGGTTTAATTGGATCCATCTCTGAGGCGCGAGAGGTTGTCCGCCGGTCTTTCAACGTTATCACTTATGAACCGCAGAACTCGGCGGGGTGGGATGAAGCCTACGAACGATTCCTGAAGATAACAGGGCTGCCGTCTTAGCTTCATTTTCACAATTTGATTGAGCAAAAGGAGCAATACTTCATGCTGACCGAAGAAGAAAAATGGTCGTTCGATCTGCACGGCTATCTAATACTCAAGGGTGCCGTTCCGAAGGATGATGTAAAACGAATGGTCGAATTGTGCGATACTTGGCATGCCCTTGACGACAGTGGGCTGCCTCCACCGTTAAAGAGCTATCATGATGTGAACACCAAGCCGACTACACCGCGCTCGATTAATAACGTTCCGTATGCGGACGAAGTTTTTCAACGGCTTGTTCTCAATCAGGAGATTATGCGAGTGGTGCTTGCGCTGACAGGAAACTCCCCTCAGTTGCTCTCAGTCGCGCTCGTGCGAAACACGAAGGACTCCGACAACATTCACTTTCACGGCGGCTTCTCCGGCGGACTCCGCAATCCGGCGAACGATTACCAAGCCGCCAATGGAGAGGTCTTTGCGACCTTTCTTAACGCCGGGGTCTCACTGGTAGATGTGCCAACTGGAACCGGATTTGTGTGCATCCCCGGCAGCCACAAATCGAGCTTCCCCAAACCGGATCATGTGAACATCTACGATGGTCCGCCGACAGTTGCAAACGTCAAGGTGAATGCTGGAGATGTGGTTCTGTTCACAGAGGCACTCTGTCACGGTGCACGGCGCTGGACACTCGACGAACCGCGTCGCACCGTCTTTGTCCGTTACGGCACTTCCTACGCCTCTTGGTCGCCCGGATATGGTCCCATTGAGGAACATCGAGACAAGTTGTCAGAGGAGGTTTATGAACTACTCCAAATGGCAGGTTTCCAACATCAAAAGCGGGTGGTGAGCCGGTTACTTACAGAGATAGGCGAGCAATAGCTTGGTTGCTCTAATCGTTGGACGTGGGTTGAATCAATGTCCCCTCAAATGCTACTCCAGCAGATTAAAAGTCGTTATCCCGTTGCAGAAAAGACCATCTCCCTGATCACCAACCAAATCCGCATGGCGATAATTGATGATCCGGATCAGTTACTTGATACGTTGAGCAAGGAAGACCAATGTGGGACGCTTCATCTCCCCTATTGGACTTACCTATGGCCCTCTGCAATCGGTCTGGCACAGCATCTTGATTGGTGTCATGGATTTGCGGGGCAGAGGGTTTTAGAACTCGGTTGTGGGTTTGGACTTGCCGGGATTGTGGCGTGTCAAAAGGACGGCATCGTTCTGTTCACCGACTATGAACGGGACACACTCTCCTTTGCCCGATATAACGCCTTACAAAATGGGTGTGCTGAACGAGCGTCTTTTTTGCAGATGGACTGGAACACCCCCTGCCTGAAAGGCAAATTTTCACGTATCCTCGCCTCAGATGTCATCTATGAAGACACACATTGGAATCCGATTCTAGCACTGCTTCAAACGCATTTGACCCCTGATGGGGAGGCTATTTTTTCCGAGCCTAATCGAACCAGTGCCTCTGGTTTCCTTGAACGGATTAGCCGTTATGGGTTCACATACACAAAACAGACAAATGACGTTGTTGGTCTGGACGGGGTAGTTTTCAAAATCTCCATCTATTGTTTAAAACGAGAAGAATAAGGGAGCATCTCGACTATCCAGAGAGATTCAGAAGATTATTAATGAGCCAATCTTTGCAAAGAACAGAGGTTATATTCACTTAATAACTTCGTAACGCACATCGATATTAACCTTGTCCTCTAGTGCGTCCGTAAGCATTGTGAGCAGTTCCTCATCACAGCCATTCTCTGCCAAGAAACTCAGGGATTCTGGATCGATGTAATAATCCTGATCCTCAACACCTTCCTTCTCCAAGTTATCAATAAGAAACTGCACCTGATCTTCGGTAATTACCCCAATTTCGTTGTCGTGTTCGATGTCTATCAATTGATACATTCGGTCCATGGTAATCTCCGAAGGTTTATAATACTTAGAACTTACGCAGTTGAACGTTCAAAGCCTCGTAGTTCGACAATTTACCGTCGCACCCCGACGCCCGATGAATCGGGCAACTACAATCAGGCTTAGGTTGGTAGTAGGTCTCGGACTCTCGGAACGGAGGCGATTTATCGCCCATACCCCCTCTAACTTCCCTACCCCCCTTTATCCCCCGCAAGCAGGGGGAGGGAGGGGAGAAAGCAATGAATTGCGATACTACGAACTGAAGTGCGTAAGTCCTAATACTTTCCATAAATGCGGCGTGAATATCGGTAAAGTATAATGCGACACCATCCTATTTCACATCATTTTGGATAGGTAGCAAGATGCGCGCCCGGAGTTCCATGCTGATAATCCCCATCACAGGCGTTGTGCAGCCATGTACTCAGTCTATCAACGATTTCCGGATGCGCTGCAGCAGCGTTTTTCTCCTCCCGATAATCCTGATTCAGGTCATATAGCTGAAAACAGTCCTCGCTGTTGATATAGCGTAACTTCCAATTATCTGCTGTCACTAAAGCGGGCCCTAGCCCAGAGGCATATACAATGAACGGATGAATTTGTTGTTCCTCATCCCTCCCAAGCAACGTTGGTAAGAACGAAATCCCATCTTTGCCTTGAGGCAACCCTGCTCCGATAAATTCGGCGAGCGTCGGCATGAAATCGTAGTTTGTGAGGATATGGTTTGACAAACTGCCGGGGTCTATTCTGCCGGGGAAGCGGACAAGGTAAGGAATTCGAGTCCCACCCTCCCAACTCGACCACTTTAAGCCAGCCATGCCATCATTACCGTTAAACACATCTCCGCCTGTCTCAGAATAGAACTTCGTTCTGATATTATCAAACGCCTCACCGTTCAGATTCTCTGCTCGTCCGGAGGTCCGCCCTTCTTGGATCGCATACACCTCATGACCGTTGTCCGAACAGAACACAATCATCGTTCGATCGTCAATCCCAAGCCGTTCAAGTTCGTCCAAGATGATTCCAACGGTCTCATCAAGTTTGAGGATCATTGACGCATATTCCTTCTCATATTCTGTCAAATTTGGATTGTGCTTTACGGCTGGATGAATCTCAGGAATAGCGATGGGACCGTGCGGCAACTGGGAGGGGTGGTACAGGAAGAAAGACTGGTCTTTGTGCTTGCGAATGAAGGCGACAATTTTTTCGTTGAAAACGTCTTGAGAATACACCGCTTTACCTTTCCTGTTAGCGCGAATCGCTGCATTCTCAGGTGACTCTCCGTCCAGATGCACCCCGCAGTCAGCCCGTGTATTGCCGCGGATGTAGGCTAGTTCTCCATTTTCAAAGAGAAAGGGAGGATAGAAACCGTGGCAACGCGCATGATCGTACCAACCATAATGATAATCCCAGCCGTGACGACGGATTCGGTCGCCTGTCGTGTCAAAGCCCCACTCTAACTTCCCAATCTGTCCTGTCACGTAGCCTGCTTCTTGAGCAATCTGAGCGAGGAAAACTTCATTGGATTTTGCTTGGAAACCGGTTGTATGGATTAGCTCTGTAACCTGCGCTAGCGTCATCTCACCTGTGCTGAGTCTGTTATAAACACTTCCTTGGGTATATGTCCAAGTACCCTGATGGCAATCGTGAAGCCCTGTCATCATGCTGGCACGGGACGGTGCACAGAACGCGCAACCGTAGGCACCCCTAAATCGCATGCCCTCGTTGGCGAGACGGTCAATATTCGGCATCTCGAAATGCTGTTGTCCGTAACAACTGAGCATCCCACGTCCGAGGTCATCACCGTAGATGAAAATGACATTTGGCTTATCCGCCATATCCGGCATCTCCATTCTGAAAGTAGTAGGCATATTCCGTATGCCGTAACCCTTGCAGCAACTTGCGTTATTTTTAGCTCCAACGGGTTACCATCTTGGTGCGAGGGTCTTCGCCGCTGCCAATCTCCTCATGACGGAATAGCAGTTTGGCGCGATCTGGAAGTGAATCATAGATGTCCTGCCGAATCCCGATTTGCGGGTACATTGTCTTGAACCATGAGCGTGCATACATCAATGCGATGTTCGGACGCGGTTCGTCAGAGACATTGGGCGTACCACGATGCCACATCCGGGCGTCTCGAACGAGCAGAGAACCAGCCGGCATGAGTACCTGCTCGGAGTGCACGATTTTCGATATGTTTTCGATATCAATTCCACTTGGCATCAGATGGGTGCCGCCGGGCCAAATCTCCATCGCACCATTCTCCTTGCAAAACTTGACCAATGGAACATCCAAAACAATACAGTAAACCGGTGATGGAGCATCGATTTCTGGAAAAAGTTGATGAATGTCGGAGTGTGTAGGTTGATAGTCTGACCCCGGAAGCGGCGTATTGTTTCCCAAATAATGACAAATACAGTTTTCCCCTAGTAATTGGTCAATTACAGACAGAACGATCGGATGACTTATCACGTCCGGATGATTAAACGGTGCGCGGAACGGTAGGTGCATCTGCCACCGTTTTGCCCCACGGTTAGGTTCGTTTTGGGCAATATTTTCATTCAAAAGTTCCATATAATGCACGCGAAGTTCATCAACCAGATCTTGGGACAGGACGGACTCGAAGACAATGTAACCGTTCATCTTGATCTGCTGAAGCGCAGCATCAAGTGTTTCTGGATTCAGGGTCTTCGCTTCGCGTTCTTCAGTGCTTAATTTCATCGAATCTCCTCTATAAACTGTAATTGCTAACAAATAGACAATGCGTTGATCGATCACAAATCAGAGGCTAAAATCGGAGGGGCGCATTCCTCTCTTGAAAGTACCGAAACCGAAGAAAGTGGTGTTATACTCATCCACATAATCAACTTGGCTCTTGTCGGAGATCTGATTTTCCAACTCCATGCACCAGTAACAGGCGTTTACCAGTAGACGCCGCAAGCCCGTGCTTTCCAAGTCTACCGAGGCTCCCATTGTAGTGCAGAATACACGCGATGCTGCCCCTTGTTCACCTGTATAGCTTTTAATCCATGCCAACGGCATCGTAGGGGTGTCAGATTTGGGTGGATCCGACGATTCCATCCCAACAAGCACTTGCCCGTGGAGAAGTACTTGCGAATCGCCCGCCAATGTTGTGGTGCCATAAACATCGGTTGGTCCCCAGACACCTTCGACCCCTCTCAGAATGGGATGGTCTCTCATCTCTGCGTCGATGACGCCGCGTGTGCTCTCTTTGCCGTGATGGCCATGATGGTTAATCCACGTTTCTCCCAAAACTTGGCGTCCGTACCCACCGTCAAACTCTTCACTGTTGAAACTGTATTTAGCATAGGGGCTTTGTAAATTCCTACTGTAACTGAAAGTGTGTGTTGCCGTCCGCAAACCCATAACCGGCTTACCCGAATTGGTATAATCAACAATATATTTCATCTGTTCATCGGGCAATTCACGAAAACGCGTGAAAAGCACCATCATGTCTGCAGTTTCGAGATTGTGAAGTCCAGGAATATTGGTTTGTTCCTCTGGATTGATTTCCCCTGTTTCCGTATCGATTGCGAAAAGCACCGTGCATTTGAACCCGTGATGGACAGATAGAATTTTGGCGAGTAGTGGGAGGGCTTCTTCAGAACGATATTCTTCGTCGCCGCTGACAAGCACGATGTGTTTCCTTGCGCCTGGTCCTTCATTACCCTCATATACAATCCAATGTTCAGAATTTTCCATATCATTCTCCTCTATGGCGTTCGGTAGAGTTCTGAGCCTTTGTCTTCCTTGCGATAGTGCGGTGCAGAGATAACGGCTTTTTGGGTTTCAGTCAGTTCATTGTAGAACGGTGGTGGCGTGTAGTTCCCCATCAACGACTCACTCATAACGCCAGAGTTATAGCGGATAATCACTGAACGGCGTTGATGTTTGGCAACCCACGGCAGCCCACCATGCATCAGGCATTCGACAAACAAAACAGCATCACCCGCTTTCGCGGGAATTGAAATAATCCGATCTTGGTATGCGTGATAGAGCCGAATATCGTCTGGGCATGGAAAATTCGCTCTGTGGCTGCCGGGCAAACAGGCGAAACCGCCGTCTTCGGGTCCTACATCGGTCAGTTGAACGGCCATGTTCGTCATGCCACAATACATACGACCGTTACGATAGAGGAAACCGCGCGAACGATCAAAAGGTTCGCCGCCTTCGTGGAACCAGAAACCTTCCGCCCCCTCGTTCATTGTGATGATACCGAGCCCCTCCAGTCTAGGTCCAGGTCCCAATAACTCCTCCAGATACGGCATGAGTCTGGGGTGGGCAATCATCTGTCGGAACACATCGCAATGCGGCTTGTCCCACGTCAACATACCCCCTAGATCACCGCGTCCGGTTGTGCCTCGCAACGTTGTGGATCCATTAGCAAGATCGTTTGGACGGATTTGAATATCATCTGCGTGGCGATCAACCGCTGCATTCGCTGCCTCTACCTCTTCGGGTGATAAGGCACCTTCTATCACCAAATAACCGTGCACATCGAACAGATATTTTTCTGCGTCTGTCATGGTTTTTCTCCTCTCTATTTAGATCTTCATACGCTCAAATTGTATTGTTTCAAAGCAATCAAAAACCAATCAAACTTTTGCGGGTGGAATCCTCAAATCCTTCTACCGAGGGGTAATCATCAAGAAAAAGTTGCTTTTGAGAGCCAATTTCGATTATTCGTTAGACTAACTCCCGTCCTCACAAGCGGTAACGCGAGCAGCACTTATCACCTTACGGAAATCGTCAATAGCCATACCTATTGCCCGAACCCATCGCCAGTTACAATCTACGAGCGTTATGCTATACTCATCTACACGCTCCTGCTTCCCCTTTTCCCACGGCGTTGGGGGCCAAATTGTGTGTCCATTCTTGGTACAAACCTGTAAGCGACGGTCATCAAGTCGGAGATGTAGGCGTCGCTCATCAACCCATTGCGCCCTCAACCGCGACTGAAAAATAGCGGCACCGGTCCCGTCGTGACACTCGAAAAGCCACGCTTCTACATCGCAGCCATCAATTGAGATAACCTCCCATCGCTGCGCGCCATACAAGAATCGAGAATCGTAAACGGTCATCTCAAATCGCATTTTTGGAGGACATTGCAGCCCAAGGTATTCAGCGAAGGCGCCGCCGTATCCGGGGACACACCCCTCGAAGGATTCTCCCCAAAGCTCAGATGTCACCGTAGCTGTTTCCAATTGCAGCCGGTGAGTCGAGACATGATCATGGAAATCGGACGCGAGACGACGGTAATACTCACGCAGATCGCCATTGTCGGGGAACGGAGTCCGTGGGTAGAAAACAGCAGCATCGCCAAGATTCGTCACAGCAATCTCTCGGATATATTCAGGACCGCCCAATTGAAGAAACAGAGTATTCGTTGGTCGTTCGGTGAGGACTTGTAACCAACGCTGCTTTACCTCTCGCTCCCTTTCAACAAAGAGATAGTAGTTATCCCTACGAATGGCATCCGCATCAATATTCTCATAGCAGCACGGATGGATTAAAAAGATTATGTGTTCAATTCTCATTTTCGTATTTCTATTTCGGATACAACTCGGTATTGAAGGTATTTGCTATTACGTAGGACTTACGCACTTCCATTGCAAAAATCATGTTCTATTTCCGACTGCGTATGCGTAGGACTTTGGCGTATGACAATTGCACTTTACTCGTGGCACAGGTTAGTTATCCCCCGCAGGTGATGCGGGGCAAGATGCCCCGCCTACGGGGGCAGGGCAATCGCATGTAATTCCCCCGATACCCGATATCAATTGCGTAAGTCCTATTACGGTCTGATCACCGTACCATCAGCGCGCCGGGCGTCGCCCCACAGTTTGGGACCTCCCACATCTTTGGCAGGGAAGCGGGCTGCTAACTCCTCGTTAATGTCCACCCCTATCCCAGGTTTGCCGTTGGGCCACATATAGCCATTGCGCAGTTCAGGTGTTCCGGGGAATACCTCTTTCAACGTTTCATGGGTGTTCAGGTAAACCGAAGCCTCCTGAATCCCGAAATTCCATACATTCATATCCAGCATGAGGTTGGCTGCGTGTCCAACAGGAGAAACATCAGCAGAGCCGTGCCAAGCGGTGCGGACGTTGAAGGCTTCGCACAACGCCGCCAACTTACGAGCCGGCGTTAAGCCCCCTATCGTCGAAACGTGCACGCGAATGAAGTCGATCAGCCGGTCCTTGATCATCGGGACAATCTCTTGGGGATTGCTGTACAACTCTCCCATAGCGATGGGCACGCTGGTCTGTTGACGTACGAGACGAAAATAGTCATTGTCTTCTGGCGCGAAAAGATCTTCAAGGAAAAACGGTCTAAATTGTTCCAGTTCCTTTGCCAAACCAAGCCCTTGGATGGGCGGCATACGCTCATGCAGATCGTACAGAATTTCCGGATTCGGTCCAAAAGTTGTGCGGAAGTGCTCAAAAGCAGCCACAACATCTTGAGCGTACGGCACTGGCTCAAAGATGCTTACCCTGTTGTCCGCAACTTTGTTGGTGATGACAACCGGCTCCTGATGAGGTTTATCCTGTGATCTTGAGGGATGCATCGAGCCCAGCTTGAAATGGCGGAATCCTCGTTCTTGGAGTTCATGGATGTGTTCTTCGTATTCCACAAGATCACGTCCGGTGGGGATGATGTATACAGCCGCAGCCTCCCTAGACTTGCCGCCGAACAACTCGTACACCGGCATCCCCGCCACCTTGCCTTTGATGTCCCACAGTGCTTGGTCTACACCGCTGATGGCATTATTGAGAACGGGGCCATAACGCCAATAAGCGGATACATTGCACGACTGCCAGATATCTTCGATGTCAGCGGGATCTTTGCCAACGAGAAAGGGGGTAAGATAATCGTTCACAGCTGCTGCCACGGCAGTGGGCCTCGAGAAGAATGAAGCGCATCCTAAACCGTGCAGCTCAGGTTCGTTGGTTTCCACCTTCACGACGGTAAGCGTGCGTGCGCCCGGTGGTTGCGTAATAATCGCTCGAACATCGCGAATCTTCAAATTGCTCATTCTGTATACCTTCTCTTATGAAAAAATGCCTTGAACCTTAACTAAGGAACAACGATCGTTGTTCCCTACTACTTTTAATCCGAAATAGATCCCAATTCTATACACAACCGGGGAATTCCCTTCCACGAATAAGGGGCCAACCGTTGACCGGTTCCGCTCCTACGAGGCCACCCGACTGCTTGAGATGCTCAGTTTCCTCCGGTGTGCCGATATAGCGCGTCTCCGCCGAAACGTAGTGGATGGACCAACCCCGCCTGCGGTGAGGTGTTGTATTGGGACCGCTACAATGCAATGCCATGCTATGATGGAAGGTGGCATCGCCCGCTGCAAGCGGGACCGAAACCTCCTGCGCTAGGACATCTTCCGTCAGCATATAAGGTAGATGATCCCAGTTGACCAATCCAAAGTTGTGGCTGCCCGGAATGAAACGGACACAGCCGTTTTCCGCAGTTGCATCGTCCAGCAAAAGCTGACAGGTAACTTGGAAATTGCTCGCAAAAAAACTCCAGAACACAGAATCCTGATGGTAACGGTTGGCTCGTGCGTAAGGCGGTTTAGCGAACACCTGATCGTAGTAGAGTTTAATGTTCGGTCCCATCAGATCAGCGATAATATCAACGATCTTCGGTGAGCGAACGCAGGCGTCAAAAACGGGGTCATAGTGGGAAGGCACGTTCATCTTGTTTATAGCGTCGAGTGGATCCTTAATCGGGACCTTACGTTGTGCCGCGTAATTCTCTTCGCCTTTCGGAAAAACTTGGGTGCCGCGCCGATCGTGTCGATTTCCGTGCGGTATGGACGGCTCCGATGTCTGTATCTGTTGTGGGTTGTGTCGAGAGATATGTCGCTCAGGAAAATCGGGTACGCCTCCCAATACAAGGTTGGCATAGTGGTCCCGTAGCGTCTCAAGTTCATCGGGAGAGATCAGATTCTTGATAACGATATAGCCATCTCGGAAGAACGAGCTTTTCTGTGTTTCGCTGAGTCCCATGTTTATTCCTTCCCTTAAAATTTGGTGTAGTGTGCAGTTGCATTTCTGGTGCGTGAACCCAATGAGATCTTCCAAAACAGTACACGCAACTCTACCCTAAGTCCATCGCCAAGTCAAGGATATTTTTACTGAGAACTGTCGTTCAATAAAAGCGATAAATGCCCGTGAGTGTTGCGGTCTATTTATATGGTTCAGTTTGCTGTTGATTAAGAGGAGCGGTTGTGCTACCATGCGGGCAAAATTCTTGATTATCAAAATCTTCCGTTCTAAAACCCCGTTTTTTAAGGGGGGGATACAGAACGGCAAGCCCCGTTAGTTAGTCAAAAAAGGGTGATTTTGTAGGTAAAATATGGTATACTTTTCTTGGCTTTCGCGGGAGAGTTTCACCCCTATCGCATGATAGGGTCTCCCGCTTCCTCGTGAAACAGGATATGAAAGCTATAAAGCTGACCATAATGCAAACCTACAAGTTCAAAATGTATTCTAATCACGGTAATCGTGAATTGCATAAGACCATAGACGGACACGCTTCTGTCTGGAATCATAGCGTTGCCCTCCAGCGACGTTATTATGCAATTTATGGCAAATATATCAGCAAGTTTAGATTGATAAATCACATATCTAACCTCAAACAATTGCCTCGGTTTGCTCATTGGAATCAACTTCCGAGCCAAGCGATTCAAGACGTGGCAGCCCGTATCGACAAAGGCTACAAGGCAATGTTTGAATCGAGAGCGCAAGGTAAACCGTGGGGTAGACCGCGTTTCAAGCCCCGTCGCAAGTACAAGTCATTCACATTACTTCAAGCCGGTTGGAAACTTCTACCGGGCAATCGTATCAAAATCGGTAAACATATCTATCAGTATTTCAAGTCCCGTGATATTGAAGGCAACCCAAAACGTTGCACGATTAAGCGGGATGCCGTCGGTGACATCTATATCTGTGTGCTAACTGACCATGTAGAACCAGCCCTGAATCGGGTCATGACGGGTAAAATCGCAGGCTTTGATTTCGGTCTAAAACGGTTTCTCACAGGGTCTAACGGACACGATATAGAATCGCCTCTGTTTTTCAAACGGAGTATCAATGTTATCAAACGTGCCAATCGTAACGACTCCCGAAAGCGCAAGCGGTCAAACAACCGGGAACGGGCACGGATTAACCTAGCTCGCAAGCACCGCAAAATAGCGAGCCAACGAGAGGACTTCCACTGGAAACTTGCACACCAACTGACTGACGAATATGACGAAATCAGACTGGAGGATCTCAACCTCAAAGGCATGAAAGCACTATGGGGACGCAAAGTTAGTGACTTAGGCTTTGCCGATTTCGTCAAGAAATTGGTGTATATCGCTGACAAAAAAGGTGTAAAAATCGTGTTCATAGACAAGTGGTATCCTTCCAGTAAGACCTGTTCGGCTTGCGGCACCGTGAATGAATCGTTGAACCTACATGATAGAACTTGGCAGTGTGCTGATTGTGGTGCTATCCATGACCGTGATAGAAACGCTGCAATTAACATCTACAGGGTTGGGGCATCAACCCTTGAAGGAGAGGACGTAAGACCATCTTCGGATGGCTCTCCTTGTTGATAGCACAATTACCGTTCCTGGAGGACACAAGAATACCCGTTCTTCAGGGCGGGGAGTATGTCAAAAACTGGATATGTTTAGACAGAGGATTGGGAGGGGAGAAGAGGGAAGATTGAAGGAGCAGAAGATGGTGGGGATTCTGATCATAAGATTAATATCAAATCGACATTAAGTGCCTCAGCAATTGCCTTCAACGTTTTGACAGAGCCGGACTTTCGTCCTCTTTCAATCTCCGCTAGATATCCACGCTGAATGCCGATTTTATCCGCAAGTTGCTTCTGTGTCAAGTCCCGGTGCTCGCGATATACCTTGATCGGATTCTCCTCATTGAGAATTAACCGATTAATCACCTCGTCGGGGAAGGTTTCCTCATCAACAGCTTTCGCTCCACGAAAATCACGAACGTCTCTAAGCATCTCCAGATCTGCGAGGAACTGGTTATACTGCTCTACTGGAACAAGGACAAATTTCTGACTGTTTTTTTCAATTATTTCAAAGTTCATCTATACACACTGCCTCTCGGTCCAATTTTTATGATTTCATGCAGTGCTCGCCAATCACCCACTCTAAGCCGGTATCCCTGCTCACCTGTTAGCCGTATTATATTATTGTTAGGCGCGTAAGGATTTTCAGCAAGTTGATTGATTTTCCCAACAACAGTTTTCGCCACATTACGGGGCAGCCGCCGGAGGATCTTCACCACACTTAATCGATATTGAACCCGATACATGATTCCCTTTATTGTAGCTATAAGCCTCCTGAAAATCAAGTATTTTCGTTACACGCCTAGGGTCATTTATGGTAGATTTTAGAATTACTTAGACACTTCCAATGCACAGTCAACCCCCTAAGTCCCCCTTATCAGGGGGACTTAGGAAACTTCGCTAGGGTCGGAGTTATTGGCAAATGTCTACTTATTTCTCTAGTTCACCATAATTCTTCGGGCGGGGCAAGATGCCCCGCCTACCGGGCCTGTCGACCGACATCACAAAGCTGGGCTGCGGCGCGTAGTCCTTCAATTGGATCGCCTTTCGGGATAAACTCGTGCCCCACATAGAGCGTATAGCCTGTCTCTGCAATCGCTCGCATGATGGGCGGATAGTTGATTTCTTGCTCTTCATCCAAGTCGTGGCGACCGGGGTTGCCCGCTGTGTGAAAGTGTCCAATATACTCAATGTTGTCTTGGAGCGTGCGGATAATATCGCCCTCCATAATCTGCATGTGGTATATGTCGTAGAGCAGCTTCGCTCGCGGTGAGTTGACGCGCTTGCACACTTCTACCCCCCACGCGGTACTATCGCACTGATAATCGGGGTGATTGACCTTGCTATTGAGCAATTCCAAGCAGAGGTTGATCCCTTTCTCTTCAGCAGCTTTTGTGACACGGCTGAGCCCCTCTGCGATAATATCGATCCCTTCTTCATCGGATAAACCTTCATAGCGGTTGCCTGAGAAAGTGATGAGACCGGGAATATCATTTGCGGCGGCAAGTTCAATGTTTGCAAGGAGTTCATCTTCTATCCGATCGTGGTTCTCGCGCTTGTTGAGTCCATCCGTCAGCGAGCTATGCCCGGCGAAGGTGGCGATATTAAGACCCAACTCCTTCACAAGGGGCCAATACTGCTGATCGACTAGTTCAACTGCTGCCAAGCCAACTTCAGCTGCGCCTCGGATAAACCCCTCTGGGGTCAAATCCCCTTGAATAAAACTCCATCCTGTTGCAGACTGGTTAATTCGTGCCATATTATTCTCCTCTACTCCTACTTATTGGAAATGTGACAAGTCCAAAATTTCAAGATTGTTTGAGATAGGATTGGACGACTTCGCTCTCAATAGTCAACCCCTCCCATTCATCGCCGCCGGGACCATCGTAGATAAGCGTATGGGGCCCGGAGAAACCGGCCTGCTGCGTCAGATCTAGGCACCGTATATAATCATCTTTGTCCATTTCACCGGGTGCCAGAAAATGAGCCTTGGTGTGGCAAGACTCCGCCCGTGGTGCGATTGCCTCGAAATCTGCGTATTTAGTTGCGCCTTTCCAGTTGCCAAAATCGAGGCAGAGCCCAACCTCTCCATCTAAACGGTCAAGCAGCGTCAATACGTTTTCTGGGGTTGAGAGGACGGAGAACCAATTCTCTGTCATTAAACGGACGCCGTTTGCCTCGGCACGCTCTGCCAATTTTTGTAGTCCATTTCGGCTCATCTCCAGTGCTTCTGCGGAGGGAGCTGCTTTTCCAGCAATTGCGCGAGCACAAGTGGCACCTAGCATCCCCGCAGTCTCGATCCACTTACCTATCCAGACGAGATCCTGATCTGCATATTCGGGATGGGTAATATCGCCGTGATCGATCAATAGGGAGAACAATTCGACATCTGCCGCCTCCAATGCACTGCGGAGTTCATTCAGATACCCCTTGTCCAGACTCGGTATATGGAAGTGGCAGATCTCTAGGGTATTGATGCCAAATTCGGCGATGCGAGCGGGGACTTCCAGAAGCGAAAGCTCACCCCTGCTATGCGTCGCGACAGGAATTTGCTTACCCTCCTCGGGTCCGTAAAAGTCGGGACGACCGAGTTGACGGTGCAGGCTCCAAGTCGAGACAGACAGTCGAGGGCCTTGATTGGTCAGGTTAGGGTTTGTTATGGTCATGTCATCTCTCCTAGGGGAAATTAATCCAACGGTTTTTCGGGTTTGTAAAACAGTGTGACATTCTTTCGTGGATATTCTACTCTCCAGCCGTATTGGCTTGCAATCCACGCCATCGTCTCTCGCTTGTAGAAGCAGACATGCGTAGGCTCGCTATGATACCACCAGTCCACAAAATCCTCATCTGACTCCAGCATTTCTGTCATAATCCCCAACCATCCATCGCACCGGAGCAGTCGGTCAAACCACTGAAATTCCTTCGCAGGTTGATAGAAGTGCTCAACCGTTTCAGTACAGGTGATAAAATCATACGTGCGCTCAAGGAGAGCGGTATCCGACGCAAAGTAGGGATCGTAGAGATCTATGAGGAAACCCGCTTCTTCAAGCATCACCGAAAGCGTAGGTCCCGGACCCGAACCGAAATCGAGCCCCTTCGCTCCCGGTGGCAGCTTGGGTATCAGATGGTCGGTCAATCGGCTGAGGAACTGTCGATAGCGGCAATCTTCAGGGCTGTTTTCGTGCAACAGATACCGGGCAAGCTCATCCTCTGGAGAGAGATAGGACTCTGACGAAAGAAACGTCAGGTGGCATACGTCGCAACACCAATAGGTCTTGGAATCAACGACGGCAAGTTGTCGAATCGCTTCAGAGCGGCAAAGAGGACAGTTTTCCAAATCTACGGGTTCAGGTTCGCAAGCTGCGTTTTTATCCACGCGATCACCTTCTCAACCATCACAGGCGTATATTCATCGCTGAAAACATGGTTCGCACCTTCAAGCGTGATGAGTTTTGCCTGACTATTGGCTTTGGCTAAAATATCGTGGGAATCCTTAATAGGCACAACGTCATCTTCGTCGCCGTGGACCAAGAGCCAAGGAATAGTGATTTGTGGAGAAAGATCTACCACCGTATTAATCTGCGTCAGGTCATCCATGTAGGCTTGCGAAAGTGGACAATCCGGTTCGTCCCACATGAAGCCTTCATCGGGGGTGACATCGCCGAATTCCCGTTGTGCGAACGCTTTGGTGTGCACCATTCCGGCGAGAGAAACTAATAGTTGGATCCGCTTGTCCTCGCTAGCACGTAGTACACCAACTGCTCCGCCCATGCTGTGGCCCACATAGCATACTGTGTACTCCTTCAGATGGCCAAGCACAGCACCAAGATCGTCAACCTCTTTGGAGATGGTTGAATCCGTAAAGTTGCCTTCCGATGTGCCATTCCCAGAGAAGGAGAATCGCAACGCTGGGATGTCCGCCGCAGCCAATCCCTCTCCCAATGCCACGACAAAAGGGCGATCTTTGTTCCCGGTTACGCCGTGTCCAAGGACAACGATGTTTTTGGATCCTTTTTCGCCTTCGTGAAAGGTGTAGTCAAGTTGTTCACCGTGTCTGTTTTTAATCTCACTAAACATAATAGCTATCTCTCTCTATGTTCATTAGGACTTACGCAGTTGAACGTTCAAAGTCTTGTGCTGCGTTGAACCGCACCCCCTCTAACTCCCCCGCAAGCAGGGGAGAACCCGTAGTTCGACGATTCACCTCGAGGCCCGATGAATCGGGCAACTACAATCTGAAGTGCGTAACTCCTAGTTCATAAAAGATAAAGCTGTGGGTTTAATTCATCCAGCTTCACAAAACCTTTTTCCCTCTCGGTGCGACGCTTGATCTCCACCGAATCGGTTTCTAGGGTGCGTTGGCTAATTGTGAGCCGCAAAGGCATCCCCAACAGATCCGCTTCATTGAATTTAACGCCCGGACTCTCTTGCCGATCATCGTAGAGGACTTCATACCCCTGTGCACGGAGATCTGTATAGAGTGCCTCAGCCCGTTGACGCACCTCATCCCCCTTGCCGATGTGCATCAGATGGATTTGATACGGTGCGACAGCGGGGGGCCAAATGATGCCCTCCTCGTCGTGGTTTGCTTCAACGATACTGGCAAGCAGGCGTCCGATCCCAATGCCGTAGCATCCCATGAAAAGCATCTGTGGTCGCCCTTTCTGACTAAGATAGGTCGCGTTCATCGCCTCACTGTACTTTGTGCCGAGCTTAAAGATGTTGCCGACTTCAATCCCGCGTTTCTCTGTCAATGTTCCTCCACAGTGGACACAGGTCATTCCATCGCGCGCCAGTGAAATATCGGTGACGACATCCGCCTTAAAATCACGCGGGTAATTTATGTTTTTCAGATGGTATCCCGGCTTATTGGCACCGGCGACCAGATTCGTGGTAGATGCAACTGAATCATCAACGACCACCGTGACGCCTTTCACGTCAATCGGTGAAGCATAGCCAGCGACCAAGCCGTATCTTCGCAGCTCCTCATCGGTTGAAAACCAAAGATGTGTTGCCCCTACAGCCTTTTTAAGTTTTGTTTCGTTCACCTCAATATCGCCACGGATAGCCGCGAAAATAAGACTTTCGTCTGTCGAATAGAATACCGCTTTGAGCGTTTGTTCCTTTTCGACTCTGAGGTAATTTGCAACATCTTCGATTGTCGTTTGGTCCGGCGTCTCAAGTTCCTCAATTGATTCAGGTTCGCCATTATCAACCTGCGGTTTCTGCATCACAGCGACATCTGCATTTGCCCGATAATCACAACTGTTGCAAGAGATAATTCTATCCTCGCCAGCATCGGCAATCAGCATGAACTCATGTGCCTCTGTTCCCCCAATTATCCCAGGATCGGATTCTACCGAAACAACATCAATACCTGAACGATGAAAAATGTTGAGATACACCTGATGCATCTGTTCATAGTATCTATCCAAATCGGCTTCATCGGCGTGGAAGCTATAGGCATCTTTCATAGCAAATTCACGGACGCGAATCAGCCCAGCGCGTGGACGCGGTTCGTCACGAAACTTCAGTTTAATCTGATAGAGCATCAGCGGTAACTGCCGATAGGAGTTAGTTTGATTCCTGACTAAGTCGGTGACCGCCTCCTCATGCGTCATCGCAAGCACTAGTTTACGCCCAAATCGATCTTCAAAGCCAGCCAACTCCTTACCGACAAGCATTTCCCAGCGTCCGGTTTCTTGCCATAACCCCGCAGGTTGGACAAGCGGCATATCAATCTCTTGCCCCCCGATAGCGTCCATCTCGTCGCGGATGATATTTTCAATCTTGCGTAAGGCACGTTGGGCAAGCGGCAGGTAGCTATACATGCCCACTACGAGTCGGCGAATCATACCAGCCTGTAGCAGCAGTCGATGACTAGGGACTTCCGCCTCTGATGGAATTTCTCTGAGTGTCCGACCGAATAGTTGAGATCTTCTCATCGTCGTACCCCTTTTCAGAGTGCAATGAATTGCCTTTCAGAATCTGAACTCCTAAACTCGTCAACTTAATTGGCGATCGATTCTGCAATCATGTCCCCGATTTCTGTCGTTGTGAATCCCATTCGTCCAGCAGCGAGTTCCTTGATTTTTCCACTGGCAAGCAGGTCACTGACAGCTCCATCAACCAAAGCTGCGCCTTCCGTTTCACCAAGATGATCAAGCATCATGCCGGCGGCACTAATCGCTGCAATCGGGTTAATCTGATTTTTCCCTGTGTATCGTGGCGCAGAGCCGTGAATCGGTTCAAACATGGCAACGCTCTCAGGATTGAGATTTCCTGACGCAGCAACCCCCATGCCGCCTTGGATCATCGCACCGAGGTCTGTGATAATGTCGCCAAACATGTTGCAGGTCACAATAACATCAAACCATTCGGGATTTTTAACCATCCACATCGTCGTCGCATCAACGAAGGCGTAGTCCGTTTCGATGTCGGTATATTCGGCACTCACCTCTTCAAAAACGCGCCGCCAGAGATCATGTGCATACGTCAGCACATTTGCCTTATCGCACAACGTCAGCTGCTTTACTTTGTTCCGTTTCCGGGTCAGTTCAAAGGCGTAGCGGACACAGCGTTCTACCCCTTTGCGTGTGTTGATCATCTCCTGAATGGCGACTTCATCCGGCGTTCCGTGCTTCAAGAATCCACCGATTCCGGCGTATAGTCCTTCTGTATTCTCCCGAACAATGATAAAATCAATCTCTTCAGGTCCTTTGTCTTTGATGGGTGTCCAGACGCCGGGGTAGAGCTTGACGGGTCGAAGGTTGATATAAAGATCCAATTCAAAGCGGGTCCGCAATAGGATCCCTTTTTCCAAGATACCCGGTGTTACATCGGGGTGTCCAATCGCACCCAAAAAGATTGCGTCCGTCTCCCGAAACTCATCGAGCGCACTGTTTGGCAGGATCTCCCCAGTTTTGAGGTAGCGATCGCCGCCGAAGTCGTATTCAACGGTTTCGTATTTAAAGCCTGTTTTGTCCGCAGCGGCCCCGAAGACTTTCATCGCTTCATTTGTTACCTCGGGGCCAATCCCATCGCCGGGGATGAGGGCAATTTTATACATCAAATTCCTCCAGAAAATGTGGTTGAGCTAAAAGTTATTTTGAATTTTTCGATCGAGATTTTCGCTAGTAGTGTCCCCAGAACTGAATTTTGTTGCTCTCAGGATCCGAAATATCAAAACACGCTAACTCATCCTCTAAATCTTTTAACGGTCTCAATCGTAAACCTTTCGCCTTGAGTGCATCGTGAACGGCTTTTACGCTTTCAACGTGAAAGACAACCTTTTGTCTGCCGCCATTTGGCTTACTTGCACTGTGCAGGCAGAGTTTACACTGCCCGGTGTTAAAGCGAAAGAAGCGGTGCGGCGGAAACGGTTGCTCTTCGTCGGGGTGCAATCCGACAACAGCCCTATAAAATGCGATAACAGCCCGCATATTTTTGACAAAAAGTATGATGCTTCCTATATTCATGCGACCGCTCCTAATCGTATGACGCGATCTGAAAGGTTTTAGTCATTTAGAAACGTACCTACATTTTAACACGCCTTTGTGCAGGCTGCCAATTTTTTTCTAATTGTGCACGCTCTATAAAGTCATTGACGCTTGGGAGAACTGTGCTATAATACACATTTGTCAGATCCGAAAAGCATTATTGCAGTAATGGAGAATAATATGCAATCCGATCCTGAGGTAATCGAACAATTGGTGCGGCGCATTATCGAAATTGCCCAGCCCCTACGAATTATTCTTTTTGGTTCAGCGGCTCGGGGCGAGATGGGACCCGACAGCGATATTGACGTGCTCGTAGTGATGCCCGAAGGTGTCCACCGACGACGGACTGCACAACTCCTATACCGGCAAATTAGGGGATTAGGAGTGCCTTTCGACATTTTGGTGGCAACACCCGATGATCTAGAAAGGCACAAGGACAATATCGGTCTGATTTATCAGAGCGTACTGCGGGAAGGAAGAGAAGTGTATGCGACTTGAAGAGCACGGACCGGGCAATCCTATAAAGTGGTTCCGTGCCCAATCACCCTTGATCATGCTTGTGAGCAGGAACGCTCATTCAGCTATGAGGGATTACGAAAGCGTAAGACAACATCACTCATAGACAATCGTATCGACACGGTGGGCGTTAATATAGTCCCAATTCAATTCCACACCAAGCCCAGGTCCCTGCGGCACCAGCACATGCCCATTGGCGTCAATGTTCTCCAGTTCATCCGTAAATTCGGGCGGATGGATAGGCGGTTTCGCGTGCTTGACTAGCGGGTGCAGCAGCCCAAGTTCGTAGTAATTGGTGTTACGGATAGCAGCGATGCAGTGACGGTGAGGTATACTTCCGCCGTGGAACTCTACATCCAAGCCAAACCCTTCAGCAGCGCGTGCCACCTTCATCGCGCCGGTGATACCACCGTCCTCGTAAGTGCCGGTTCGCACAAAATCGGTGCCGCCATTGACAATAAAATCAACGTGCTGCTCCAACCCAAAGATGTGCTCCGTCTGCAAGAGCGGTGTTTTAATCAACTCCCGTAATTTCTTGTGACCAAAGACCGAAACCCCACCGTCTTTATACGCATCCTCTAACCAGAAGAAATTCTCATCGTCGCACGCTCTGCCCATCTTGAGTGCGTCCGCCCAGGTCTCTAACTCACAGGCGGGATCGACCATCAGATCCATCCGATCTCCCACACGCTGACCTACTGCGTGGATATTCGCCACCTCCCGCTCAATGGGAGCGTTGCCCCAGCCGTGGATTTTAAACGCAGGATACCCCAACTCGGCGCACTGTTCGGCAAAATCGGCAAAGGCTTCGGGTGTGCTCAGTCCACCGTTCTCATCGCCGTGGTAGGTACTGGCATACGCCGGGATAGTTTCTCTCCATCCACCGAGCAGTTGGTAAATCGGGGCATCGTATACCTTGCCCGCAAAATCCCATAACGCAACATCAAGACCGCTGATGGCAGTGACGCCGGTATGGCGTAAACCCCGCTTGAGGTCGTTGTATATCTTTTCACGCTCGAAGGGATTCTTCCCCAGCACGTAATGGGCGGCATTTGGGAGTATATGCCGTCCGGTGGATTCACCGATTACCCCGATACTGGTATGAATCCGCAGGATTGATGACTGCATCTTGTGGACATTGCCCTTCTCGTAGACGAGGTTGAAGCCGTTGTAATCGGTGCCCATGTCCTGAATCTCGTGTTCAAAAATTACTGTTTCGATTTTGGTAATTTTTGGATTTGCCATCGGTTTTTCTCCTTCTTTATCGCTATAGGACTTACGCAGTTGAATGCTCAAAGCCTCGTAGTTCGGTGATTTATCACCGCACAACACGACTCATAACGCCCGATGAATCGGGCAACTACAATCAGGCTTAGGTTTGTAGTAGGTCTCGGACTCTCGGAACGGAGGCGATTTATCGACCGTACCCCCTCTAACTCCCCTACCCCCCTTTATCCCCCCGCAAGCAGGGGGAGGGAGGGGAGAAAGCGATGAACGCGCTACTACGAACTGAAGTGCGTAAGTCCTACTATTGTAAATCAGAATCAGTCATAACGGATTTTTAAGTCGGAATCGCGATTCGGAAATCGCTCCTACCGTGTGTTTTGTGTAGTCGGGAATTCCAATTCCCGACTATTTGTCAAGTCCTAAAATAGGTTTACATAAAATTTCCGTATTACGGTTGATTTATAGCGAGTTGTTGCCAACTTTTGTGATAAACGGCTTGTGGTGTTTGATACCCTAAACTGAGATGAGGTCTCTCGTTGTTGTATATAGAAACGCTCTGCTTGACACACCTGATAGCTTGGTGGATAGAGCGAAATGTTTGATTGAGGAGGAAGTCAATTTTCAAGATGCCGTTGACGCGTTCAGCGACAGCGTTCTGGTAAACATCGCCATCTTGGGTCATACTCAATTGGATGCCCCGTGAATTGAGGAATTGGGTGTAAGCATGACAACAGTATTGAACCCCTCTGTCAGAATGATGAATCGGTCTATCAATGGGACTGACGGGTTTTATTGCCATTTTGCACGCTTTGAGTGCCCCTTCGACGGATAGGGACTCCGAGACATCAAAGCCAACGATTTTCCGGGAGAACAGGTCAGTGATAAGAGCCAAATACACAAAGCCCTCCAGTGTCTGTAGATAAGTAATGTCTGCAACGAAGACCCGGTGAATCCGGTCAACAACTATATGAGTTATCCGGTTAGGATACCGATGAAATCGGTGATTCGCCACAGTGGTTCTGTGTCCACGCTTTGAGGACTCAATAAGCAGTCCATGGTCTCTAAGCAAGCCGAACAGCGCATCTCTGCCTAACTGAAAGCCTATTTTCTCAAACTCAGGTGTGAGCAGGTGATACAGTTTCCGCACCCCGATGTTGGGTTGACGCGTACGGATTTGACAAACCAACTGAAGCACCATTTCTTCTTTCAATCGCTCGGTTGCCCGGTGTTTCTGATGTTGGTAAAACGCTTGTCGAGACACACCATGTGCAGCACAAACCGTTGCAAGTGAATATCGGTGAGCCTTTGATTGACACAGTGCTTCAATACTTGAATGTTTCACTTTTTTTTAATATCCACCCCATACAGTTGCTCCGCTTGAGATAGCTGCGATTCAAGGGTGGCTATCTTCAGATGCGCTTGGGCTAATGCAGACTCAAGATGTTGTTTATCGGCTACCAGTTGCTTGAGTGAATCCACCTCATCAGCGGTTTCAATCCGAACCCGTTGGGCTAATAGATGAGTCTTGCCCAACTGTTTTATCCAGTTGCTAATGGTCCCGTGACTCCCAATACGATATCGTTGCTGCGCTTGGTGAATCGTCAAGGCACCGGACTCAATTTCATTGACTACCTTCTGTTTGAAGGATTCACTATACCTTTTGAAGATTCGCTTGCCTGATTGATGTGACATCGAAAGACTCCTTTCTACTTCGTTCAATAGTGTAGTAATACGAAGTCATTTATGTCAACATAATCTAGGACGGGTCAATTGTGTCGGTTGCTTTCTCACTGTCTCCCTTTCCCTTTCATGTTTCCCGGTTTCTCTTTCATTTTCCCCGTCGAAAGAGGGAGTTAGGAAAGCGGCGGTTGATCAAGATAAGCTTGATAGAGTTGATGTTTGAGATCTGCATTGACCTCCGGTTTCGATAATTTCGTAAAGAGCTCCAGTTTACTATTAACGAAATCCAATAAGATGTCATCAATCACCTGATCAAATTTGTACTGTTTATTAGTATCCGTATTGTCTCCATCAATCACCTGCCGGAGTTCTTCGTTTGCTTGCACCTTTCGATGAATGGTTTCAATGTCAACCTTATCCTCTAGAGTGAAATCTGTTTGATAAGCATCGTTCAGCGCATTAATGATACTGGAGAGGAGATCCTGATCAGGTTCCCTGATTGTAGCGACAGCGCTGCCGATCCCGTCAACCTCGCTATCTTCCGCTTCAAGGGAGAGTTGTAGACTATCATGCGTTCTTTGTAGGCGAAACGAATCCAAGTCCACAGATGCAAGAAGATCGTGCAGGTCGGGGTGATCCCGTTTCGGCAGCTTCTTGTTCAGACTACGCCCGAAGATGTACAGTTTTTCCAACGCTACGTCGGTGAAGGTTATCAACTGTGAGATGTATCCATAGAGGCGAATGTAACTCTGCATGATAGAACGGAATTCTTCCCGCTCATTCGTTTCAAGTGCTGACCACTTCTCGACGACGCTATCAAGAACGCTCTGTAGCAATTCATCCGGCCGACTTGATTCGTAAAAGATACGGCAAAATTGGTCGATGGTATCCTCATCGTAGAGGTCAAAACCGTCCAACTGGCTCTGTAGATCATACAACCGATTCGGGTCGGTCTCCTCCGCGAGCGTCGTGGTCTGATAGTAACCCTGAAATGCTTCCTGTACTTGCTCCGGTTCATTCACAAAATCAAGTACCAGTGTATCTGTCTTGCCGGTGGCGACGCGGTTCAGACGGCTCAAACTCTGGACACATTGCAGCCCGTCTAACCGCTTATCGACGTACATCGTCTGTAGCAGCGGCTCATCGAAACCGGTTTGGAACTTATTGGACACAATCAGAATCCGATACTCAGGACTCTTAAAACTATCCGCAATCGAAACATGGGGCGGTAAGCCGTTCATCCCGTCTTCCGTGTAGTCCTGATCGTTATCGGTGTCGTGCACCGTGCTGCTGAACGCTACCAGACAGCCGTAGCAGAGATTCATCTCCCGCATCTGTCTATCGAATTCTAACTTGTATCTGACGCAGTGCAAGCGGGACGGCGTGACCAGCATCGCTCGCCCTTTCCCTTCAATCGTCTTTGCGGTCCGTGCGGTGAAGTGTTCTAGTATAATCCGGGTTTTGGTCTCAATGCTGTGGGGTTGTAGGTCAACGTAGTTGGTTAGTGCCCGCAGCGTCCGTGCCTTCTCGTACGCTTTATCCTCCGGCACACTTTTGACCAGTTGGAAGTACCGCTTAAAGGTAGTGTAGTTCTGCAGCACGTCCAGCGTAAAACCTTCGCTGATACTCTGGTGCATCGAATAGACGTGGAACGGGACAAACGTTCCGTCTGCGTCCTTCCGTCCGAACAGTTCCAAGGTCTTGTTCTTCGGTGTGCCGCTGAAACCGAAGTAGGAGATATGATCCTGCATCCTGCGCCGCTCCATCTCCTCAAGGATCTGAGCGTCTATATCCGATATTTCGTCGGCGTCATCTTCGTCTGTCTCCCCTCCCTCAATCCCTTGCGAGAGCGAGACTCTGAGATTTCTTGCGGATTCACCGCTTTGCGAGGAGTGTGCTTCGTCAACAATCACGGCGAAGGTTTTGCTTTTGAGTTTGCCGATCTCCTCGGCAATTACGCTGAATTTCTGGATCGTTGAGATGATAATATCTTTGCCGGATTCGAGGTAATCCCTGAGTTGTGCTGAGGTTGCCTCAACGGGATGCACCACGCCGTCCACCTGTTCCACCTGCTTGATCGTGTCCTGAAGCTGCTTGTCAAGCACACGCCGGTCGGTCACTACAATCACGGAATCGAAGATCCGATTTGTATCGGTTGGAGAGCGGTACAGATGCGTGAGCAGGTGCGCCAACCACGCGATGGAGTTTGACTTGCCGCTCCCTGTGGTGTGCTGGATCAGGTAGTTGTGTCCGACATCCTCCGCCACTATAGCGGCTTTCAATTGACGAATCACATCAAGCTGATGGTATCGCGGGAAAACGAGCACACGACCCTTTACATCTCTCACCCCGCCGATGTCGGGGTCGTAAACCTTTTCTGTGGTCTCCTGCTCATGGATGAAGTTGTCCATTAACTCCATCAGGTTATTGGGCTGTAGGATGTCTTCCCACAGATAGGCGGTCTTGTGACCGTTTGGATTTACCGGGTTTTCGATTCCCTTGTTGAACGGAAAGAATCGTGTCCCTCCCCCTTGCAAGTGGGTTGTCATCGAAGCTTTCTCGTTGCCCGCTGCAAAGTGAACCAGACACCGCCGGAATTGGAACAACGGCTCTCTCGGATCCCGATCTCCCCTGTACTGTTTCTCCGCATCTGTCACCATCTGACCGGTGAGGCTGTTCTTCAGTTCCATTGTGGCCAATGGCAGCCCGTTGAGGAATAACGCCATATCGACTGATTTCTCGTTCTTCTGTGAATACTTCAGCTGCCGAACCAATGAGAATCGGTTCTGAGCGTAGAGTTTTTGATGGTCGGGGTTCATGCCACTTGACGGACGAAAGTAGGTCAGATTAAAACGACATCCTCTGTCTATAACGCCTTTTCGCAGTACGTCCAGCACCCCACGACGCTCAATCTCTTTGCTCACGCGGTTGAGGAGTTTAGTTGGTGTGTCCCTTCCATATTGGATTTCCAGCCTCTGATACTCATTCAGTTGCGTATCTCGAATAAATCGCAGCGTTTCATTGGGTATCAAGCAGAGGTCTTTATTGTAGAGGACAGGCTGTCGGGACCGGTAGTCTGACTGATTCAGGTGTGCTTCGATGTGATCCTCAAAATCTTCTTCTTGATATGTCGGCATGGTCTAAACCTCGCTTCGGACATCTATCTTGCCGGTCACCGCTTCGGAGATGAGGGATTGACGGTATTCTTTAAGGAGTTTGATTTTTCGCTGCTCTGCGGCGATCAGTTCGTCAATCTGTTTGGTTTTGTGGTCAAGGAAATTGGCGATTTGGGTTTGTTCACTCAGGAGTGGGTAGCTTATAGGGATTTCCTTCAGATTTGTGATTGATATGCTAACTTGTCCAATCGCAAACTTTGCAAAAGATTTAATCAACTGATTAGTAGGGTAAGACTTCAACCAATAAAGTAAAAATCTGTCGTCTGTTAAGTTATTGGGGCGTATTCTGAGTAAATTCATACCATGATATAAAGATGCCGAATTTTCAAGCATAGCACAGTTGCCGAGAATCGCCAGACTGTTTATATGAGATAGCAGAATATCACCTAATCTCAGACGATAGTTCTCAATTCCAGCCCAGTAGTTAACATGTCCAACTTTATCAAAATTTATTTCCCCTGTCGATATGGTTTCAATTCGAGTCACCGGGTAATCGGTCTGTCCTGACTGAATTTGAGGGACTGTAGTTCCATTTTTAATAGACTCTGTGACATGTTTCAGTCTTTCCATAGTCCAGTGTCTTGGTATCTTTCCAATCCACTCTACCTCCAACGGTTTCATCTCCACATTTGGATCAAGCCCTTTCGTCACTGCCTGATTTATCAGGACGGTTCGTTGTTCTTGCAGCAGTTCTATCCGTCGTTCTTTGATGCGGAGGAGCTCGTCAATTTGTCCTGTCTTGCGGTCGAGGAAGGCGGCGATTTGGATTTGTTCTCTAAATGGAGGCACAACGCAAGTGATGTTAGAAACATCATCTACCGCAACAGCATCATAAGTACTTCCGGTTGCAACGACATGCAGCTCGGTACGTACAACCTCAAGCAAATATTTAGCATAGCGGCGTTCAAGTTGATTCATCCGGGAGCGTATTGCACATAAACCACGACCAATCCCGTATTCTTGATCCGCGATGTTGAGGGCTCCTACAGGTGCACGGACAGACACTAAAATATCACCGGGGCTCGCGTGTTTCCTTGCCGTAGGACAATAAATTTTTGGCGTCGGATGATGTGGTCCGAACTCGGCGTTGCCTTGAAGAAAGGGGGTTCCTAGTTGATCACTGTTGTATTCTTCCGAAGGTGGCGATTGCCCCATGTTTAGGTCTGCGATGTATTTCAAGCGTTTTATTTTCCAATCCTTCGGTATTTCAGCAATCCACTCGACCCCTGACGGTTTCATTTTTGCATTCGAGTCAAGTCTTTTCGTCACTGTCTCGTATTTCATAATCTATCCCATTCTAACTTGATGTACGAAGTAGAAATAATTCACATATAAAAGCGATAATATGGTTCATAGGGATCATTTGGGCCAAAATACTTAAGTATTTGCCCTACTTGACGGGCGCAACGAAGCGTAATTGGCTGACCACCATCAAACTGCGTGTTATTCCAGTTCATTTTCGTCAACGCCAAAATTTCTTGAGCAAGAAAAGAAGATGTTTCGGCAGCACAATCACAGCGAAACCCTAAGGGTCTTGGTACATATAGTCCCGGGTAAGCGGAAAAGAAATCTACACTTCCTTTTGTGTAAAGCAAAAAGGATTCTCCCTCCATGTCAAAGAAGGTCCCACGTAGCGGCGGGTAACGATTGCTACGAAATAACCGTGTACGGGAGCGTGTCATACTTACAAAATCTGCTAACCCAGGCTCAATATGGTAAGTTTGCATAGCATTCGCGAAACCAGCAATTTCCTCGTCATTGTGTTTTGAACTCTTATGAATGAGAACTCGCGCGGGGAAATTCTTATGTTCGTTCTGATAAATCTGCAAAGCATTTTTGAGCAAGTTATAGGCGTCTTCGGCAGATAAGTGAATTTGCTTATCATCTTTCGAGATTTGTGCTGTACCACCTCGCAGAATAACACCTTCTCCGCGCTCATTGAATACCTGCGCTGTGCTAGTGAGTAGTCTCGTTTCGTCCAAACTTTTATAAAAACTTACACCAACATAGCAGGCTGACAATTCTGATGGGGTCTGTGCCAATCGCCACGGTGTTCCACCTGCCTTATAGTAAAGGGCTGTATATAGATTCCATGCACGGGTTGCTTCATCTTGAGGTTGTCTCTTGTTCTCAGATGTTGTTTTAGGCTTGAGTCGTTTTCGTTCATCATAGGTAGATGGACGGATAATTTGCGTCGGCTTCCTAAATTGCATAGCTTGAGCTTTAAGGAGATCATGGAGAATGAACTTAGGCGATATAGCAACAGATTCTTGTGTCTCATCAACATCACCGCCTACTTCACCCTTATCTTGCTCAAGAAATTGGACTAAAACAAAAGGAAAAGCACACACAAAAACGTCTACAGTAGTTGTTTTTGCCGCCAAATATTCAAGTTCAGCCAAATACAGTTGAGCAATTTTTTGGAGAACTTCATCTGTTTTGGGTCCTTGACACAACTCATCAAAGTAGTTCTGCGGGATAGATCGTTGGAGTTGATCATCCAGTACAAAATCGGCACAGAGCGACATTCCTTCACCGAATCCCGGAAAGTGGGGAAAGAGGTTAGGACGTTTGCTCTGTTTGGCTGAAATTCCGGCCCGGCAGTTTTCGAGCCAAGCTGCTACACCTTCGATATTTTCAGGGGTGCCAACAATCCCTATCTTGATTTTTTTCGGTGCAAGAGAGTTGTCGAAATCAAAGGGACCGTAGTTCATCAACCCAAACTTGATGTCTATATGCCTACCAGTTCCAAATTCTAGTTCTGGTTCATGAAAAAATTCGGTTTTCATTAGGGCGTGTTGACATTTGTGTCATAATGGTAATATGTCCACATTCACCCTATCCGATAGTCAATGGTCAAAAATAGTATCATTCCTTAAAACCTGTCCTGATATCTATACCGGACAACACACACACTTAAAACGTTTTATCCATGCGGTGCTTTGGATAACTCGTAGTGGCAGTCAATGGCGCCTGTTACCTAACCAGTACGGCAATTGGAACAGTGTCTATAAACGATTCGCAAGATGGTGCGATAAAGATATCTTTCAACGCATGCACCAACACTTTGCCAAAGACCCCGATATGGAGTGGCTCATCATTGACAGCACTATCATTCGCGCACACCCATGTGCTGGGGGTGCATTGAAAACAAGTGGGGGTCAAGCCTCACAAGCACTTGGACGCAGCCGGGGTGGATTCTCAACTAAGATTCATATCGCTGTTGATGGCTTAGGCAATCCCTTACATTTTATGCTGACAGCGGGTCAACGGCACGACATCACTTGTGCTGAGGCGTTAATTGACGGTTATAACAGTGAGTATGTGATAGCTGACACATCATATGACTCGATGGCATTGATTGAGTCGATAACCCAAAGGGGTGCGGTGCCGGTGATACCCCCCCGTGCCAACCGTCGGGATTCACGCACTTATGATGCGCATCTGTATAAAGAGAGACATTTAGTCGAATGTTTCATCAACAAAATGAAACAGTATCGTCGTATTTCCTCTCGGTTTGATAAGCTAGCGGTTCGATATATGGGATTTCTGAGTTTCGTTGCCACGATTATCTGGTTACGATGAAATGTCAACAGAATCTAGTCAAATAACTCCAGTTGATTATCTGTTTCTCCTAGGTTTTCAGCTTCGTCTTCTTCTTCAACGTTGTTCCATAGGTCATCAGGAAGGCTAGCGTTGATATCCACTGTTGCCAACTGTCCAAAACGCAAAAAGGGGTATTCCAATGAAAAAACCCCCTGAGTAGACTGGCTGAGGTAATCTGCCCACATGAGCAATTGACCTAACACCGCCGGATTTCGATCCAGACGTTTGATTCCCTGCAATCTCTCGGCGCGAAACTTGTCCTCTGTGTAACCGTTTGAGGTAAAATGATAGGTCGGGGTAATTTCCAGATACCATCCGTCCTCAAGTCTTAGAAATTGACCTTCAAAAGCTGAGTGGCGGCAGTACGCCCTTTGACTCGGATTACTTTTTTTGCTGTATTGTTTGAAAACTTCTCGAGAGACTCGATTCTGGTGACTTTGATACCACACTTTGCGAGTATTCAGGTCTTTTGTCGCTGGAAAATAGTAATATCCGTGATGTTTATCGAAGCGCAACCTAAGAAGCCATGTTTTTTCCTTTAGACACTTGTTGAGCAACCAGACGAATTGATGTTTTGTATCTTCATCTTGACTATCTGCCCATTCGCGTACGTCAAAACTCTCACATGTTCCCAAATCACAAATCGTGTTGAAAGGTGGCTCTTTAAGGTCGTGAAAAGAGACTATCTGTTTGTCAATTAACAGCCATTCTGGACCAACCTTAGCTTCCATTGAGTTGAATTTTTCCCAAACTGCTCCCACTTTCCGGTAGTTGGTAGCAGCAACATATATTTTTGACGCAAGGGACGTTACTTTAAGTACCTAATTTTCGTCCAAGCAAGTAAGGGGGTTATTGATCTGTCGAAGGCTAATCAGCCCAGTGCCGGTGCATTATCAAGCGATCTCAAAGGGTCGAGATTCCCACAGCGAGCCTTTTCCAGCCTTACTGCGACAGGGATCCAACTTTTTGTTTGATCTCCGGTGAGCCAAAAAGTGGCAAAATGAGCGCATTTCGACCCTTTTCCGGTCAAAAGGTCTCTGGAGACTGTTGGCACCCTTTTGAGAAGGCTTCTGCTCAATGCCGGTATGCGCTTGTGGACGATTGAGAAATGTATAGAGCCCCGCGTTCATTGGACGAAATCGAGGTAAGTAGGTTTGAATAGAGTGTTTCTGTTTCCTGAAGAGGTGCGAAGTAAATACCGGAATCTTTGGGCAATGCGAGTTTTTTTAGCGCAGCAGCGCAAGAGACATCGAAACGATTACGTTGCTTGTCAAAGTGAACTTTACGGGTCTTTTGGGCCGCGAGATCGCTAAAGTAATCTCTGATGGAAACCCAATAAGCTTCATTGCTATCGGGACGACACACAACAAGAATAATGGGTATATTACCTTGAAGCCAATAGTGAAGGTCTTCTGGTGAACATTGATACTCAAATGAGTTGTCCGTTTCGGCTTGAAATCGCTTGGTGGTTGCTTTGGCCTGAACTTTAACAATCGTGTTAGTCATTTCACCTGTCATCGGGTCACGGATTTCAATCTCACCATCAATTCCCACATCAAATATGGAGGTAGCTCGCCAAACATATCCCATCTTTAGAACAATTTGCTCGATGAGGTTGGCTCCTAGTTGCCCTATAATGCTTTGTGATGTAACCTTTTTTGACAGTTTCATATGTGATGACTCAAGTTGCGACTTAACCGATAATGCTATACACCTATCGCACTGCCGTGCTTTGGGGTTGATTTCCTTACACCTTCTATCCACCTATCGTACTAGACTTAAGGTGGCACTTGAATTATTATACCATTTTCGATTGTTAGAAGCGCACATTTTGCAAAAAAAATTGGCTCATGTTAAGAAGTCGTGCAACAGAAACCAAGTTTTCAAGAAAAAACTCGGTTTCTCTTAGTGCTTTGCATTTTCTTTTTACATGAACCAAAATTATTTAACTGAATCACTTATGTTATGCCATCAAATTAATAACACCTCACTTAGCAAGCCTCTGCTCAATTGTCCCCGTGCAATCGTTGAATATCATCCTCACAAATAAACGCAACCGTCACACCATTTTCTTGGAGAGCATCACGAAAATCCCACCACTGACTATCCACCGCTTGCAGGATAGGTGGTCTCTCTGAATGGGCAATTGCAACCGCGATAAATTTCCGATCAGCCCGATCGAAGTCATTCAATGCCGGATCGGGTGGGAACTCTTGAAACTCATTGTCTGAACCATCAACAGGTGTAATGTGGATTAGGTCACATCGTTCCGGGTTTCTCCAGTTTCTCAGCACCCACCGGAGAAATCTATCGCCAACGTCAGTGCCTGTGGAGTGTAGATTTTGGGCGTACTCACCGAGAATTTGCCAGTTATCATCGAGCACTAACTTCACTTCGCCACGCATGATTCCTTCAAGCCTCTCGGCACAGGCTTCCACGCAATCCTCAGATGCTTGTTCTGAAAGAGCGTTGGCAACCACAGCGACATTGGTATCTGCAACAACCATCAGCCCATCACTTTCCGCTGCTGCATTTCGACTTTGGTCTTTTTAATTAACTCACCTGTAACATCGCCGAAGAAATCTTGAGGCCAATTCCGGATGTTACCGTACTCATCAACTTTGAGTTGTTCAATTTCGGATGTGCCGTCTTTGATTTCGCAGAAATAGAGTGCTGTATCAGTCGCAGCAATTTTTTTCTCGGCGATACGTCGTTGCAATCGACTGAGCAGATACTCGCTGTGACTCTCAAGGATAATCTGTACGTTCCGATTTTCCACCACATCAATCAGAACATCTGCCAACTCCGTTTGCACTTTCGGATGCAGGTGAGCCTCTGGTTGTTCAAGAATGAGGATTGAGCCTTCAGGAGCGTAGTAGCATAGTATCAGCACCGGCAGGACTTGGGAAACGCCGAAACCGATATCTGTGAGTCGAACCTCGGGACCGCCTTTATACTGTTTGACGAGGAATTCATAATCCCTACTTGTATCAGAGACAGGGTGAAGGTCGTAGGAATGGATTAGTTCCAACCGCTGCAGCCAACTCAGTATCTGCTCGTCAATAGGAAGGCGTCGAATCCGCCCGGAGAGCAGGGCGGGAATCGCCTTTTCCCCTTCCTGCCCGATGCTTTTTGGATGGTCGCCCTCCCAAGTGTAGTGGGGTCGGGGATGTTCACGGAGTGGTCCAAGATAAAGGATTCGGGAGAATAGGTTTTCAAAATCCCCTTCAAATCTGGAAGAAATTTCCATAATTTGATTTCGTGCAGTGCGAAACCCATAACACCGAAATAGATCTGGTTGCTGGACATCAAATCTATATAGATCAGTTGCATAATAAGAATTATTCACGACACCCCGGGCAATATTGGTTGAAAAAGAAATCTCTTCCGATCGATCTCGATCGCCTTGACTAGAAGACAGTGTTTCCACATTCAAATTATAAAATCTAATATACTTATTGATATCTGCAACTGTAGAAGACTTCCACGACACAGAAATGTCAAGACTTAAATCCTGTTTGTGCTTGTAGATAACAGTGCCAAAGTTACCTAGGTTGACCAGCGACTCTTCATTACCAAAGTAGAGTGGCTCATTCCAATCTGGTGGACGTTCTACGGTCTGTTTAAGCATCAGTAGTACCTGTAAGATGCTGGTTTTGCCGGAGCTATTCGCGCCGAAAAGCCCGGTCAATGGAGCAAACTGTAGTTTACTGGTATCTTGCCATGACTTGAAATTTTGTGCTCTGAATTCGGTAATCATAATTTGTTCCTCTTTTCATAACCTTTGGTGCTAGTTAGTGAGAAAGTCATTTCCGCATTGTTCAAGAGTTCATTGATTCATTAGTTGGTTGGTTCATTCATTCTTCTTACGTTCCACCCTTCGGATACACATGTCGCCCCGCTGGGGCTAAATGAACCGATGAACCAATGATTTTCACGTTTTAGGTTATCAACAGCTGCAAGCTAGCACCATTAGTTATAGATTGCTTCACCCCGCGATGCCACTTCTTTGATTGATTCATTGGTTCCTTCATTCTTCTTACGTTCCACCCTTCGGATACACATGTCGCCCCGCTGGGGCTTTAGGGTATTTGTTTATCGGTGTACTATAAACATGTCGCCCCGCTGGGGCTTTAGGATATTTGTTTATTGGTGTGCTATACACATGTCGCCCCTCTGGGGCTTTAGGGTATTTGTTTGTCGGTGTACTATAAACATGTCGCCCCGCTGGGGCTTTAGGGTATTTGTTTATCGGTGTACTATAAACATGTCGCCCCGCTGGGGCTTTAGGATATTTGTTTATTGGTGTGCTATACACATGTCGCCCCTCTGGGGCTTTAGGGTATTTGTTTGTCGGTGTACTATAAACATGTCGCCCCTCTGGGGCTTTAGGGTATTTGTTTGTCGGTGTACTATAAACATGTCGCCCCGCTGGGGCTTTAGGGTATTTGTTTGTCGGTGTGCTATACACATGTCGCCCCGCTGGGGCTTTAGGGTATTTGTTTATTGGTGTGCTATACACATGTCGCCCCGCTGGGGCTAAATGAACCGATGAACCAATGATTTTCACGTTTTAGGTTATCAACAGCTGCAAGCTAGCACCATTAGTTATAGATTGCTCCACCCCGTGATGCAACCTCTTTGGAGGTATAATTGGTATATGGCATAGTGACTCTGTCCTTAACAAAATTGCTTGCTTTGTTTGGGCAAATCAGTGTCGAGATATGAATCTCGACCTACGTATCCCTTGTTATACCAGCAAATCAATAAGGCATCATAATCCTAACACCTCATTCAGCAACACGGTTACGGCATACGGAGTATGCCTACTACTATTAATCATAATCCCAAAACGTCATTCAGCAAGCCTTCACTTTTCCGTTCAAGTGCTAGCATTTCCTCCGCAATCTCCTTGAGCGAACGCAGCGGCGTGTACTGGTAGAAATACCGATTGAAGTTGATTTCGTAACCCACTTTATCCTTCTTTCTGTCTAGCCAACTGTCTGGCAGGTGCGGTTTGACTTCTCGTTGGTAGTAATCATCAATCTCCTCCGTGAGAGGTACGCGCTCATGGTCTCGCAGCGCGGGATCCGGCTTCGGATTCCCTCGCTTGTCCCGGAGGATATCCCCTGTCTCTGCGTCGATTAACGGTCTCTCAACTGTCACCTTCGTGTAGCCGAAAAACTCGTTTGGATAGATTTTGGAGTGTTCGGTTTCTTCAAAGTTGGTGTACAGTTCCACTATTTGACGGATATGGGGATCGGAGATGAAAACTCCTTTATCTCCGAGATTCCTTTTCATCTTATCGAAGAGGTCAACGGCGTTGATTAGTTGTATCTTGCCCTGTCGTGCCTCCGATTTTCGGTTCGTTAGGATCCAGATATAGGTGGAGATACTGGTGTTGAAGAACAGCTTATCGGGCAGCGCGATAATACACTCCAGCCAGTCTTTTTCGATGATCGAGCGTCGGATTTCGCTCTCACCGCTGCCGGCATCACCCGTAAAGAGTGGCGACCCGTTAAAGACAATTCCAACCCGACTCCCGTTGTTCTCTATCTTGGAGAGCATGTGTTGCAAGAACAGCAACGCCCCATCGGAGGAGCGCGGCGTACCTGCTGAGAATCTGCCGTTGGCGTTCTGCGCTTCCGTTTTCACCGCTCCTTCATCAGACTTCCAACTGACACCGAAGGGCGGATTTGTTATCATATAATCGAATCGTTCCCCTTGGAATTGGTCATTAGAGAGACTGGATCCATGTCGGATAGCACCAGGATTTTCACCTATAACCAGCATATCCGACTTACAGATTGCGTAGGTCTGCGCGTTTAGTTCTTGACCTGATAGCCGGATAGTGGCATCCGGATTAATCTGTTCGCGGAAGTACTCCTTGCCAATCGTCAACATGCCGCCCGTCCCGCAGCACGGATCGAAGATGCTGCGGATAACCCCCTGCCCGCGCAGATCTTCACGGTGTTCCGCAAATAGCAGCGAGACCAATAACCGCACGACATCCCGCGGCGTGTAGTGTTCCCCACTGGTTTCGTTGGACATCTCCGAGAATCGGCGGAGCAGCTCTTCAAAGACTTGTCCCATCGTGTGGTTGTCCACCTTATCCGGGTGCAGATCGACTTCGGTGAATTTATCGCAGAAGATAAAGAGTCGGTTGTTTTTGTGCAGCCGTTCGATAAACCCATCGAGATTGAAATTTTCGATGATGTCGCGCACATCCTTACTGAATCCGTTGAGGTAGTTCTCAAAGTTGAGATGGATATTGTTCGGATCCTCTTTCAGTCGGGATAGGTCGTACTGGGAGGTGTTGTAGAAACTGGTGTCTGTCTCTCCCAGGATAATCGGCGGTAGCAGGTCTTCGGACACTTTGCCGTTGTACTGATTGTAGGTATTGATGACTTTCTCTTTTCGTCCGTCTTCGTCTAAGAGGCAGTCCAATCGGCGCAGCACCAGAAACGGGAGGGTGATGTCGCCGTATTCGTGCGGTTTGAACAGTCCCCGCAGCACATCGTCCGCCACATTCCAAACCAGATTTGCGAGCTCTTGATAGTTTGCCATTTGTCTCTTTTCTTTGAAGTTGAATCTATTGTGAAGTCGAAATATGAATCTCGACCTACGGCTTAAACGCGGCGCAAGTTTCCTAACCTGCGAGATAATTGACTTAGGAACAGATCACAGGTTGGAAACCTATGCTACTATTGCGCTCCTCTGGAGCGCGGGGGGTGGATCTATTACCCTTCTATAGACATATCGCTCCTCTGGAGCGAAAACGGGTTGGGGAACCCAACCCCTACGAATGCAGCCCCCCGTTTTTCCAGTTTTATCCGTCCGCAGGCGCGATGCAATCAGGAGAGTCGTTGCTCGGTCGATTGACGAGGCGCGAAACCGGGTAAGCTATCATCTCTTCAGGGGGGTACGGCTTGAGGAGTCCGTCCAACTGGTTGGGGGATTGTTCGCTCGGATCTAGCCATAGATCGTAGGCATCGGGTTCAAGGATAACCGGCATCCGCCGGTGGATGGTCTCCATGAGTGAGTTCGGGGAGGTTGTGATGATTGTACAGGAGAGCAGAGGGTCATCATCTGTAGAGGGATACCACGCCTCCCACAACCCCGCGAAGGCAAACGGTTTCTCAGATTTGAGTCGGATATAGATCGGGGTTTTGGACTTGCTCTCCGGTTCGCTCCGCCATTCATAAAACCCATCGGAAAGAATGAGACATCGGCGTCGCTTGTAGGGCGTCCGAAATGAGGGTTTCTCCGCCAAGGTCTCGGAGCGCGCATTAATCATGCGATTACCAATTTTGGGGTCCTTTGCCCAAGACGGGATCAGCCCCCACTGGAAAAATTCCACGCTGTCCTCACCGTTGTTCGGCACAGCAGCAACCGGCTGAGAGGGAGCAATATTGTAACGGGGAATCATTTCATCGGGAGCAGGGGTTGTGAAGCCGGGGAAAGTTTCTGTCAAAGTCTCAGGGTCAGTTCTCAATGTGAATCGTCCGCACATGATAGTCTCCTTGAAAATAACGCACGCTGTCACCTATGGACAACTTCCTGTCTCAATTGAGGTAAAGGGCGTTCAGAAAACCTCATCGCTTTTTCCTATACCCAGTTCCTCCATCAAAGTGCGAAGGTGTACTCCGCGCTTTTGGGACAATTCAATTAATGCCTCAAGACGTTTTGCATTCATCTGCTCAACACTTTGCCAGAGGTTTTGTAATTCCATTTCCTCGGATTGAGTCAGCGTTTCCGCGTGTAGCTTTCGCCGAAGCAGATCAAAGCGACGCTGTTTTTGCAACGGCAGACGTGAGTTTTTCTCAATCTTCGCCAAGCAGATCGTTTCTACTGTCATATCCATAGGACTTATGCACTTCCATTGCAAAAATCATGTTCTATTTCCGCCTGCCTATGCGTAGGACTTTGGCGCATGACAATTGCACTTTACTCGTGGCGCAGGTTAGTTATCCCCCGCAGGTGATGCGGGGCAAGATGCCCCGCCTACGGGGACAGGGCAATCGCATGTAATTCCCCCGATACCTGATATCAATTGCGTAAGTCCTAATCCATTATCTTCTTTACGCATTACGCATCACTTATTATTTGTTGTTAATTATATCATAACAATAGTTAATCAGCCGTTGAAAACGTTTAACGCTTCACGTTTATAGTATGCCAAGGGGTGGCACGTTCATAAGCATGGGCGACTTGAAGCAGCGTTTTTTCAGACCACCACGGGCCGGAAATCTGTAACCCGACAGGCAAACCCTCCTTGCTATCGGAATTTTCGACCTGTGCAAAGCCACATGGCACCGAAATTGAGGGTAAACCTAGCAGGTTCAACAGACGAGTGTTCTGCGTCAAGCGTGGACGGATGCGATTGGACTCACTGCCGCCGGACAGATCATGTGTACTCCTAAGTGGCGCGGGAATAGGGGCAGTCGGCGATAAGATACAATCAACCTCTTCAAACGCACCCGCAAATTCGCGTTTGGCAATTTCCCGTACGCGAATTGCTTTAATATAGTCTGATGCTGACAATGATAGTCCTGCTTCAAGTAGTTCTCGCACATCAATCCCGTAATCCTCTCGATGTGCTGCGAGACGCTGCTGATGGAATTGACCGGCTTCCGCCATCAAAAGTGTCAGCGTTACCTCATGTCCCGCCCCCGCAGATGGCAGATCAAGTTCGACAATTTCTACCCCCAATTCCTCTAGGACTTTAATCGCTTCACCAACGGCTCGCTCGACTTCCGGATGGAGATTATCGAAAAGATGCTGTTTCGGAACCCCTGCTTTACGCCCACGGATGGGTTGGTCTAATCCCTCAGTGTAGTCCGGCACCGGTTGGTTTTTGCTGTGCACATCACGGGGATCGTAACCGGCAAGGGTATTCATCATCAGTGCAACATCGTGAACATAACGACACATGGGACCCACACAATCGAGAGATTGCGCCAGTTCAAGGACGCCGTGTACACTGATTCGCCCAAAGGTCGGTTTCAGTCCCACATGTCCACATACTGCTGCTGGTATACGGATTGACCCGCCAGTGTCGCTGCCCAAAGCACCGGCACAGCAGCCCGTAACAACGGCTGCCGCCGAACCTCCACTTGACCCGCCCGGCACCCGCGAGGTGTCCCACGGATTGGCGGTCGCCCCAAAGTGTGGGTTTTCCGTTGTCACGCCGAAAGCGAATTCATGCAGATTGGTTTTACCGATAATGATTGCCCCGGCAGCCTGCAGCTTGGAGACCAAAGCGGCATCGAACTGTGGCGATTCTTCTGAAAAGAAGTTTGAGCCACCTGTGCTGCGGGTGCCTTCAACGTAGATTATATCCTTGAGAGCGATAGGTATTCCGTGCAGCGGACCGAGATCTTTTCCGCTTCTTATCTCTGTCTCCGCCCGCCTAGCACTTTCGAGGCCCTCCTCACGAAACAGTGTGATAAAAGCGTTCAACTGAGGTTCGCACCGATCAATTGCCTCAAGTGTCGCTTCAATAAGTTCGACGGGAGAGATCTCGCCTTTGCGGATCTGTGCTGCAATTTGAGCGATTGATGCGTGAAGGATATCGTCCATTACAACCTCCGTTAGCCCTTAACCAACTCAACGATAATGGCAACAAGTATACCAAACCAAACCGGAATCATCAGTCCAATCGTCCACTTGAAGTTATCTCGAATGTCTTTGCTTAACCGCAACGCAACATCACTGATACGCTCTTCGAGCGAAATCATGCGATTTTCAACCAAAATCATGCGCTCTTCAAGTGAAATCATGCGATTTTCTGCGGAAACGATACGACTTTCCAGTGAGTCTATACGTGCATCAAGTGTACTAAAACGCTCGTTGATCTGATCGAGTGCCCCACGCAAGTAATTCTGTTCTTTAACAACCTCCAACAATATTTCACCGTGCTGTTGGAGGATTGCCCCATGCCGTTGAAGTATTTCACCATGTTGCTGGAGCGTTATACTGTGCTGTTGGAGAATATCTCTGTTCTGTTGGACGATATTTTTGATTTCTGTGATTTCGGGATTTGTGTTCATGCGAGCCTCCTTTAGACGGGCTGCATTGTATCAACTATCAGCCCGTCGGTCAAGGATGAATGGGCAGCCTCTAGGGTCATTTAATTCTTCGGGCGGGGCAAGATGCCCCGCCTACGATGTAGGGGGCAATCTTCCGTCTACCCGCCAAAATCGATCAAAAAACGGAAAACTAAATAGCCCTAGGCAGCCGTCCTGCTAATCACCCCCCACGCTTTAGAAGTTCATCTGCGTTTGGACGGATCTGCGTCAAATCTTCCGGTCGGCTGAGTTCGTACATGAACACCCCAGGATACTCAATCTCATCTAATGCGCCCACAACGCCGTTCCAGTCAACGGTGCCGCGCCCCGGCAGGAGATGTTCGTCTTGCTCACCGTGATTGTCGTGCAGGTGCAAAGTGATAAGATGCCCGCCGATAGTGCGTAGGGCTTCCACCGGATCACCCCCAATATTCCGATGCCCCGTATCAATAACGACACCTACATTCGGGGCGTCCAAATCCGTCATAAGTTCGACGAGGCGTGCCGGTTCACGGGTATAACCGCGCGGTACGTTTTCTATCGCAAACGAGACCTCTCTAGGGGCTGCATATTCTGCAACAGTGCGCAGGTTATCCAGAAATGCCGTTCGCTTTTCTGAATGGAGTGGTTCGTCAGGCTCAGGGATCTGGATATGATGCGTCACGAGGATACCACCACCTAAAATTTCCATAGCATCAACCGCCTGACGATAGGCAATCAGCGTTTTATCCCGCTGTGCAGCGTCGAGCGTTGCGAAGTCATAATCATCGAATATCTCCAGATGGATGTGAAGCGAATTGAGATGTAACGATAGATCTTCCATCGCTAAACGCAACGCCGTAAACGTCTCAAGATCTGTGTACGAGAAATCAGGGTGATAATCTGTCAATTCCAAAGACTCAACCCCTGCCTGCTGGAATTCATGAAAGAGTGTCCAGTTTAGTGGGCGGTCACGATACAGTATTGTCGAAGCACCAATCTTCATGGCGGTTTTCCTTTCCTTGTTTGGCTATCTGGCTGTGGACTCTCGGCGTCAATGGGACAGTTATTACTGGATTATTGGATCAATTTCTGATAAACTTCTCTCAATCATTGAACCGTCCAAAGTTTCAAAACCTTTGGAAATTTGGCGCGTATTGGAGGACACATGCAGAAAATTATACTTGACACAGACATTGGCGATGATATTGACGACGCACTCGCTTTGGCTTTTGCAATTATGAGCGGTAAAATTGATATACTCGGTGTGACAACGGTCTTCAGAAATGCGGAGCATCGCGCAGAATTGGCGTGCTGTCTGCTGGAAGCGTTAGGGAGAACAGACATCCCCGTTTATGCAGGGATCGGCAAAACCCTTGTTCAATCCATTCCGGATTGGGAACAGGTTGCAGCCAGTCATCGTCCGCGCCAAATGGAGGTTCTAAAGAAACAACAGCCGTCAATTCAACCGAAACCGGAGCGTGCTGTCGATTTTATTATTGACACAGTGATGGCAGGTGACGGAGACATCACACTTGTGCCTATTGGTCCCTTTACAAACATTGCGGCGGCATTCACTGTGGAACCACGCCTAGCCCAGAAAGCAAAAATTTGCATGATGGGAGGCGCGACGGACCGGGTGCGCCCGGAGTGGAATGCGCTCTGCGACCCTGAAGCAACGCGGATTGTCTTCGGTACAGGAGTGCCAATTACGATGGTTGGACTTGATGTCACAACGAAGTGCGTCATGAGCTACGAGCAGGTCAAAACGATAGGGTCGGTAGACCGTCCGATTAATCAAATCTGCTTTGAGCTTATCCATCTATGGGGCGGCAATAACCCTGAACCACGTCCAACCCTCCATGACCCGTTGGCAATAGCAACGCTCATTGATCCCACCTTCTGCGAGACGCGCGAAACGCGGATTGAGGTTGAGACACAGGCAAATTACTTCTGCGGGGCAACCGTGCCGGTGGTGGGTGAACCGAACACCTCTGTCTGCACTTCCGTTGATGCAACTCGGTTCATGGATTACTTCGTCAAAACATTGACTGCCTGAAAAACTGAGCGACGAATAAACGAATCAACCGCGCTTTCATGTTTTCACCGGCGTCGGCTCCGTTCCTGATAAAGCAGCTCCATCAGCTTTGGGACGTCGGGGTTATCCGGCTCCAAGCGCATGACCTCTTCGCCTTCGGCAATTGCTGCGTCGATCATCCCCACGTTATAATACGCCCAGCCGAGTGCTGCGTGGATAATCGCAGTATCTGGATCTAAGCGCAATGCCTGTTGATATTGCTCAATCGCTTCGTGATACCTCTTTTTTTTCAGATAGATATTCCCCTGCTCAAAGTATGGGTTGCCGCGATTTGTAATCTGAGGTTCTCTTGTTGGTTCCGATTGATACGTTGCCCCGCAGCCGATGAGAAATAAAACCGAGAACCACATTGCACATTTCAACCACAGTTTCATCGTAGCCACCTCGCTCCATCAGATAAGATAGCATCGTCAACGATTTATGTCAATCCGAAAGCCAAATTTCCGCTATACAATAATAAAGAATGAGGGAGAAAGTTTACTTTAATTTCCTTGTAGAGTCATTTAATTCTCCCATGTTATTGCCCCGATAAGATCCCCGATAAATCGAGACCAGGGGGACAGGCGGGGTTCAAAGCAATCTGAATCACGGATAAACACAGATTGACGGATTACACGGGCTACAAACAGCGGGGCAAGCCCGAGAGGATCCCGTGACCGGGGATGCCCCGCCTACAGGGTGAGGATAGAGCGCGCAACTACGAACAGCGGGGCAAGATGCCCCGCCTACAGGGTCAACGGGACATGAGCCAAAACCGAAAACTGAATGCCCCTATATTTCCTTGAATGCTAGCTTGTGTTTTCCACAGACTTATGATATTATAAACTCGTACTCACATTGTAATTATCGTTAATGAAAAATCTCTCAACCTTTTATGAGGAGGAAGCGTAGTGGGAAAGATTAATACACTGGTGTTTGCTGGCGGTGCTGTTCACGATTGGAAAGGGTGCAGCGAAGTGATAATTGACGCATTATCGCAACGGGATGAATTCGAGATTACCAAGGTAGAAGAAGACCTTGATGCCTTGGTTGCCCCGAATCTTGATCCGTATGATCTGATTGTTTTCTATTACACAATCGGAGAAATCACAGACGCACAAAAGAACGGCTTACTAAATCATATCGCTTCGGGCAAAGGCTACGTTGGGGTGCACTCCGCAGCCGATTCGTTTCGAGGGTGTCCCGAATATAGATCGATGGTCGGTGGCTATTTTGTCACACACCCCCGCTATCGGGATTATCAGGTGAGCATCGTAGATACTGAGCATCCAATAACCGAAGGCCTCGACGAGACAATGGTCACGGACGAGCAGTATATCCTTGACCACGATCCGCGTAACCATGTACTCGCATCGGCGTTGTGGCAGGGCGATGCAGTGCCTGTTGCATGGACAAAAAGCTGGGGAGATGGTCGTGTATTCTATCTAGCACTGGGACACGATGCGAGTGCTTGCGAGCATGAGATATTCGGCACACTTCTGCAACGGGGTGCCCTCTGGGCGGGAACGCCGGGTGAATAATCGGCATAACTCTTAAACACCGAAATTGATAGGTTGGCGACACGATTGGTTGGCGTAGGAAGCTATCTCGTAGATCTGATCTGATGAAAAAACGGCTCACGGACATCCAAATAGATGAGGAAACACCTTCACACCGAATCCTTTTCCTCGACGGAGTGTACTTTGACAGCGTTGATGCAGGCTGCATTCCCAAACTCGGCTTGCGAGTTGGACTAGAGATTGAGGTGGAGGTGCTTCAAAAGCTAATCCAAGCAGACGAAGGAATGCGAGCGAAGAACTACGCACTTGAGCTACTATCCAGCCAGAGTTATAGCAAGAATCAGATGATTTATCAACTTCGGCAGAAAGGCTTCGGTACAGAGGCAATTGACATAACGTTGGAAGACCTAGAGCAGCTTGGTCATATCAAAGACGAAAATTTCGCTAAAAAGTGGGTAGCACGCCGTCAACGTTCAAAGCCAAAAGGCAAAAAGGTGTTGGAGCACGAATTAGCTAATCAGAGCATAGACAAAACCACCGTAGACCGTGTGCTTGCGGGGATTCACGATGTGGAGGAAACAAACATAGCATTGCAATTGGCGCGAAAACAGGTAAAGTGCTACCAATCACTCGCACCACAAGTCGCGAAACGCCGGCTGCACGGTTTTTTGCTCAGGCGCGGATTTGACTATGAGACGGTTCAAAGTGTGATCGAGCGAGTATTGATCAAAGGAAATGGACAATGACATCAGACGAAATTCGATCAGGTTTTTTAGAGTATTTCCAAAAACGGGACCACACGATTGTTCCTAGCGCATCGGTCATCCCGGCTGAGGATCCGACCCTGATGTTCACAAACTGCGGCATGGTCCAGTTTAAGGATGTGTTCTTAGGAATCGGTAGCCGTGAATACAAAAGGGCTGTCGATACCCAAAAATGTCTCCGCGTCAGCGGCAAGCACAATGATCTGGAAGAGGTCGGCTACTCCAGACAACACCAAACCTTCTTTGAGATGTTAGGGAATTGGTCCTTTGGAGATTATTATAAACGTGAGGCGATTACGTTTGCGTGGGAACTCATCACAGAGATCTGGAAACTGCCCAAGCAAAAACTCTGGGCGACGGTCTTTCGTGAGGATGATGAGTCGGTGAAACTCTGGGCTGAATTGACGGATGTGCCTACTGAACGTGTCCTGCGGTTTGGTGAGGAGGACAATTTCTGGGAAATGGCGGATACCGGACCCTGTGGTCCGAATTCCGAGTTACTATTCGATCTTGGGCCAGAAGGATGTCCGACTCCTGAGCAATGCAAAGGGGAATGTGTGCCGGGTGTTTGCAAGCGATACTGCGAAATCTGGAATCTGGTCTTTATGCAATACAATCGACTGGCAGACGGAACACTCGAACCGCTCCCCAATAAGCATGTTGATACCGGCATGGGTTTCGAGCGGATGGTCGCCATCCTGCAAGGTGTCGATTCCAACTATAAAACGGATCTGTTTATTCCAATCCTTGAAGATATTTCCAATATCACAGACAAAGAATATTTCGACGACGACCGTGGGGTGCCGCACCGCGTTATCGCAGACCATATTCGGTGCCTCACATTTGCGATTGGCGATGGCGTGATGCCTTCCAATGAAGGGCGTGGCTATGTCATTCGCCGCATCCTTCGTCGTGCTGTACTATATGGCAAACGGTTGGGCATGGAGGAGCCGTTCATCTACAACCTTGTGGATAAGGTGATTGACCAACTCGGTCCTGTTTTCCCCGATGTTCTACCGCGTCACGATTTTATTAAACGGATTATTCAAGGTGAAGAGAGGCGGTTCCATCAGACCCTTGATCGTGGACTGGAAATTCTCCGTGGTTCGCTTGATGAACTTGAAACGCAGAATCAATCTGCTTTGTCAGGAAATCGAGCCTTTGAACTATATGACACCTTTGGATTCCCACTGGACCTTACACAGATGCTGGTGCGGGAACGTAACTTTACTGTTGATGAAGATGGGTTTACCGCGAGCATGTCGCAGCAGCGGGAGCGCAGTCGTGCGGATTGGAAAGCCGCCGGTGGTGCGGACAAGGGAGCGGCAATTTACGCGGACATCCTCAAGGAATATGATACCACCGCGTTTTTGGGATATGACAGATCTCTCGCAGAAGCAGAAGTTATCGCTCTCATCCGTGGAGATGAGTTAGCATCGGGTGCCCATGAGGGCGAGGAGGTTTCCGTCATCCTGAATCAGACACCTTTTTACGGAGACTCCGGCGGTCAAGTCGGCGATATTGGTGTTATCGCAAGCGAAAATGCGAAACTTAAAGTTATTGATACTGTAAAACCTGTTCCCGATCTGTTCGTTCATAAGTGTAAGGTGATCGAAGGGGAGATTACACCACAAACACCGGTGGAAGCGAAGATTGACGGAGAGCGTCGCCAACACATAGCTGTCAGCCACACGGCAACGCATATCCTTCATCATGCCTTGCGTACCGTCCTTGGGACGCACGTTGGTCAGGCGGGTTCGCTCGTTGAGTCGGGACGGCTACGATTCGATTTCACGCACTATGAAGCTGTCAGCCCAGAACACCTACATGAAATAGAGAGCGATATCAACAACAAGGTTCGTCTGAATAACGATGTCGAAACCGAGGATCTCCCGCTGCAGGCAGCAAAGGACCGTGGTGCACTTGCCTTCTTCGGCGAGAAGTATGGCGAAATTGTGCGCTTTGTACAAATCGGCGGCTACAGCAAGGAACTGTGCGGTGGAACCCATGTCCACGCAGCTGGGGAAATCGGGTTTGTGAAGATTACCAGTGAGAGCAGCATCGCCGCTGGCGTGCGTCGCATTGAGGCATTGACTGGATCAGCAGCTTATCAACACATCCACTCCGAAGATGAAACCCTTACTGCTATAGCAAATCTGCTCAAAACGCCAAAGCAATTAACTCCTGAACGCGTTGAAGCACTGCTTCAAACCAATCGAGAATTTGAACGACAGATTGATGCGCTTCAATCGCAGATGGCTCAATCGCAGGTTGCTGATTTGGTGAATAATGCTGTTACTCTTGACGGTTTTCGTGTCATTGCCGCTGCCCTTGACAATACGGATCGAAACGGGCTCCGGCAACTTGTTGATGACTTAAAAAATCGCATTGGAACTGGTGTTGTTGTGCTCGCCTCGGCAACTGGTAACGATGTTGCGTTTGCTGCCGGTGTTACGTCAGATCTCGTGCAAACACGTGGCTTACAAGCCGGAAAAATTATTCAAGTGGTGACTCGTCTTGCGGATGGTCGCGGTGGCGGACGTCCTGAGCTTGCCCAAGGTGGCGGCAAAGACCCAAGCAAGATGAGAGAAGCAATTGATGCCGTCATGAAAATTGTGGCGGGTCAGGCTTAAAATATTGACCGAACCTCCCCATAAAATCGGGGTGGGCATAGCTCCATAAGGGATGAAATATGGATACTTTACTTAATATAGATAATTCGCTTTATTGGCAAATTCCTTTAGGTCTATTATTATTGGTGCTTGCTATCTTTTTTATATGGTTGGCATCTCGGATCGGGAAGACGCTAAAATCCGTGGAAAACCTGCTAGACAAAAGCATTCCTAGCCTACTCAAAGCAACCGAGCACCTAGTTGGCGTACACAGAGATATCAGTACTGTACTCACATCTATAGATGTGACCGTTACAGAATTGAATCAAAGACTTCCTCAGCTGCTTGAGAATATCAATGGAATTACCGCTTCCATTCAGCAGATCAGTGAGTCCGAGATTCGATCGACGACACACAATATTCAAGAAATAACGGAAACTGTAAACCAAAACATTGCGAAAATCGATGAATTAGTTAGCACTGTCAGAGATTTTTCGCAAACAACAATCAAGCATGCGGAATATTATAGAGATCAGCTTTCCGCGCCTGTCACAGATGTTATCAGCGCATGGACCGCGCTTAAAAGGAGTTGGGACGTCTTCAACCAATCTCGGAAACCAAGCACATCAGATTCAGAAGATACAACAGAAAAAGAACAAAACGAGTAAATCCGTGTTTTGTGATGTCGCTTTAGAAGTTTGTGCGTTATTGAATTGATGAGAGTGCAGAATATGATGAATGATAGACTGTTACACCTCTCACATGTCAGATTCACTAGCGAATTATTATCGGAAAAATAGTGAAAACAGGCGTAAATGCAGCCTAAACACTTAACTGTAACTAAGGAGGTTATCCAAATGGACGGCGAAAAACAAGGCAATGGGCTTGTCGTACTTTTGGCATTCTTTACGGGAGGCTTAATCGGCTCACTTCTCGGTTTACTCTTTGCCCCTATGGCTGGTAGAGAAACACGAGAGAAGATTCGCGATGCTTCTACAGATGTCAAAGAGCGAACGATCAGCACCGCCCATCGAGCAAGGGACGCAACAACCGAAAGGGTTACTGATTTGGTCGACAAAGGGAAAGCACAAGTAGATGACGCGACGGAAAGCGTGAAAGCTGCCGTCGAAGCTGGGAAATCCGCTTTTGTCGAAAAGAAATCGGAACTGGCAGATATCCTCTCCCGTGATAAGGACGAGGAAGAAGCCGAAGCCGATAGTTAAAATTCACTCTGAACAAACAGGTTCGAGATCTGCTTGGATACGGTTTGGAACCTGTCCCAACATAGAAGCCACAGGCGGAAACATCAGATGCCTGTGGCTTCTTTATCTGGAGCGAACGTTCAATGAACCTCGACAGATTACGCGTGCTCTTGGAGGATGTGAAACGCGGTGAAGTTGACGTTGGTGAGGCAATACAATCTCTGCGTCATCTGCCATTTGAAGATCTAGGGTTTTCCAAAGTCGATCATCATAGACAACTACGCAAAGGCTTTCCGGAAGTTATCTTTTGCCAAGGAAAAACAGTCGATCAGGTCAAGGAAATTAGCAAACGCATTCTCGCCGTCGGTCATCTCCTCCTTGCTACCCGTGCCACTCCCGAAATTTACGACGCATTAGCATCCCTCGATTCCTCCGCTCGCTTTAATGAACTGGGCCGTACTATCACAATTGGGGAACCCTCCGGTGAATTACATGATGGCATCTTGGTCGTATCCGCTGGCACGTCCGATCTCCCTGTCGCTGAGGAAGCAGTGGAAACCGCGCAAATTATGGGTAACCGGGTGGAGCGACTATACGATGTTGGCGTTGCTGGATTGCACCGTCTACTCCATAATCATGAAAAGCTGACTCAAGCCCGTGTGCTCGTTGTCGTGGCAGGCATGGAGGGAGCATTAGCAAGTGTTGTCGGCGGATTGGTGGATAAACCTGTCATCGCTGTGCCGACAAGTATCGGCTATGGAGCGAGCTTCGGCGGAGTTGCAGCCTTGTTGAGTATGCTGAACAGTTGTGCTTCGGGCGTAACCGTTGTTAATATCGACAACGGATTTGGAGGGGGCTACAGCGCGTCATTGATTAATCAACTCTACTTCTCTAAATAAATGAGGGGTGCTCATAATTATTGTCTGAATCAGGATTTTCAGGATTTAAGGATTTTCAGGATTAGATGACTCAAATTGACACTGATGAGCATTTGAGGCGAGGGCATCATTATTGACACGATGCTGCATCGCGAAACAAAGCAAGCTGAATCACCTATTAAACAGATGACGCAGATGATACGGATTACCAAAACCCTGACAAATCCAATAGCTATAGAATGATCACTTTTCACACGCTAGTTGATAGGGTTACACATTGCGCTTCACTGGAGCGCACCCACTGCATATCTGACCGACTATAGACATTATGCTCCGCTGGAGCGAAAGAAACTATCGAACCGATGTGCCAATTGGATGCTTATCTCGACAACCGTATGTATTCCGCCCCAGCGGCGTGCGATATGTCTATAGAAACGGGGCAATGGGAAACGTGATGCGTGATACGCCAATTGTCTGAATCACGGATTCGGTAGATGACACGCAAAACCCGGACGCTCATTTAATAAATTGTGCAAAGAAACCGAGTTTTGAAGAAAAAACTCGGTTTCTCGGAACTGTGCTGCGCTTTCTTTTAACATGAGCGAACCGATTTATGGGCACCCCTCAAATAAATAAGAGACAGACTGGATTATTTGCTGCATTATGACCATATTTGTGAGAATCTACACCATGACTGTGTCCCCAATTAAAATTGAAAGCTGAATTTTCTCACAGATATTGATAGAACAAGCAGCGTTTCTATTGAAGGAAGGTGAATACCAATAACGTTCAAAACGATAACGATAGCCCCGGTCAAGTTAAGAGGGAAAATTGATGACGATAAGAATTCATTATGAAACTGTATTAGCAGTGGTGGAAGCATTTGCTGCACAAGCACTGCGATTGCAGGTCTTAGATCCATCGGAGCGCAATTATGGCGGATTCCGATGCCCGGAGCATCGGGTATGCGAACCACTGGCAGCAGCAAACACACTTGCATCGCTAGCAGTTCTCTATATGACTCCAGATTCTCAATATTATCGCAATTCCGAGCTGTCTAATCGGCTCCATCTAGCGATGCGATTTCTTGCCCATTCTCAACGTGCAGACGGAACAATTGACGGATACGCTCGCGGTGAAATACACGCAACTCCCACTGTGGCGGAGGCTGCACACGCGCTCTTTCGGGCGTACCGATGGCTTTCTCGCGAGGACCAACACCAAGCATTGCTTCAAGGGATTGAAACCTTCCTCCGCAAAGGCGTGGAAGCGATTAAAAATAAGCCCGTTTTTACTTCCCACGATTGTTGGGTTGCCGCAGCCGCACTGGTAGAGTTTGACAAACAGTTCGGGGATAGTGCCGCTTCAGGGAGAGCAGAAAGTTACCTACAAGAAGGCATAAATATCAACAGTGAAGGGGTCTATGATGACCGAAGCCCCATTTACAGTATGCAATCCAATGCTATGTTGTTCAGTCTTGCCGAGAAGTTGAATCGTCCCGCCCTGTTAGAGTATGTTCGGCGCAGCCTCAATTTTCTGCTTTATACTTTCCACTCCAACGGTGAAACAGCGACTGAGTTTTCGGATCACAAAGGCGGCGAGAACGGTCTGCCCACAGGCTATAGCGTATGGAAAAATATGTCAATTATCGATCATAACGGCTACTACGCAACCGCAGCTGATTTAACGCTATCAACCTACCTCCGTCGCATCGACAACGGTCTTATCCGTCCAAACGTTAATAACCCCAATCGTTACTTCAAGGGGGAAGGCGTCTCCCGTTTCTTCATGACCGCTGATATTGGTGAACTCCTTTCGATTGAGTCCGAGCGGAATAATGACTGGATTACTCGGATCCCGCTGCCACGTCAATATGAAAGAAAGTACACACAGTCAAACATCGCACGGATTCGGAGAGACCAAACGAGTCTGACAATTATCGGTGATAAGCAGATCCTGTTTGCTCTCCGGAACGAGCAAGTTATTATTGATGGGTTTCGGATCAAATATATCTACCACGGTTTTCGAGATTATACACCGGCAGGATTGACGGTTGATGGCAGGCAATATCTTACCCAAAATCAAGTGATTCAATATGTATACAAACCCACATCGACAAGGCGGGAAGTCATTCCGTTGAATCTTCGGATTTTCACAGAGATTGAGCCAACTTCGGATGGTTTGGAACTTCGTATCGCAACAGAAGGGGCAGCACGAATCCCACTTCAGCTTGAATTTGGTCTGCGGAAAGAGGGCAGTTTATATATCGGTGAGATGGAACATGACCTATCCCGGACCGGTGTTATCTTCCTTGATAAGGAGCCGGCAAGGATTGTTAACGGGACGAATGAGATCGAGATCGATGGTGGTGTTACCGCGCACAAGATCTATAGCCTTGACGATGACTGGACGATGAACCACGAAACAGCACGGTTACTGATTACCCCCATAACCCCTTACGAGGGTGTGATTCGGATAACGTGCCGCTAGCTCAAAACAGGCAAAGCGGTCTGTTTGCATTTTATCATCTCTGTCTTGAAAACGCTTCCCCCACCTAATCGTTCGCCCTTCCCTCGTCCATCAATCAGATACTTTTCACACGCTTTAAGGACTTCACCGACCTGTATCGTATACATGCAGGGTGAAGTGCCGTCAGCAAGTGCCGAGCAGCCATACTCAAAACCGAGATTGAGACACGGGCTGCACGGCACATCCACATGAAGAATTGTATGTCCACTCCCCCAGGGTCCCCATTGCGAGGGATTTGTCGGTCCATGTAGCGCGACGACCGGCGTACCAACGGCAGCAGCAAGGTGCATGGGCCCACAGTTCCCACAGATAACAAAATCGGCGTTGGCGAACAATGCAGCGAGTTGATTGATTTGGGTTTTGCCGGCTGCGACAACGCAAGATGATCGAGTTTGCGAGGCAATTTGTTGTGAGAGTTCAACTTCTGAGGGAGCACCTGTCAGGATAATTTGCGCGTTATACCGTTCCACAAGCGCGTCGGCGACCGATACCAATCTATCTTGGGGGAACCGCCTTCTCGGTTCGCCGTGCCTACCTGCTTCCGGATGAATAGCAATAACCGGTCTATTCGGGTCGATACCCATTTCATTAAAGAATTCCCTCGCCCAATCCCAATCCTCCCTTTTCAACCACACCTCCAGATCCGTTTCCCGAATCGGAGATCCCAATAGCCCCGCTATCTTTAGAAAATTGACCACCTCGTGTTGTCCCGGTACATGTTCGACGACATCTGTAAAAAGGTAGTGTCGATGCTGATCCGCCGCTCTAAATCCGATTCGTCTTGATGCACCACTCCCGTAAGCGATTAGCGCGCTGAACCTTGTCCAATGTTCAAAATCGATTACCCAATCGAACTTTTGATGACGCAAAGCCATAATGAATCCAATCAGGTTCCACGGTGATTTCATCAGTTCCTCTAAGCGACAGGGAATGTGTTGATCTATATACGGGCAGCCTTCCAAATATTGTAGGTTAATAGACGATGTAACCATCGCTAAGTGTGCCTTTGGAAAGCGACTCCGAATTGCCCGAATTGTTGGAACTGTCAGGATGGTGTCACCAATCGCAGACAGTTGGATGAGCAGAATCCGCTGCGGATTCTGATGTCCAACAGCCTCGCGAGATTGGAATCCACCAAGCAGGAAGCAAAGAAAGCTGCCGATGTAACGGTCTAAAATCTTCTGTAGTATGTTTGGGTGCATTGATTATCATTCCGAGGTTTTGCACCAGTTAGTGCATACGGGTTTGGGTTTTCTAAACCGTTCTGGGCATTGGACAGATCAGGACTTACGCAAATTTAGCACGCGTCGCGAGATTTTTTTATTTTTAACCCCCTAAATCCCCCTTATCAGGGGGACTTATGAACCAACTGCGTAAGTCCTAAGATGCTAAAGTTACGAAAAATAGCGATTGCAGGGGCTATACCCGCAAATACTTGTTGGCACATAGTTTGCTCGTACCTCTGGCGTGAATAACTATTAATTGCCTCAAGATACTGTGGGGAACTTGTCCAATAGGCAACTCTCCCGGTATCACAAATGCCAAATCGGGAGGAAGAAAATGAACGCCAAGAGAATTTCAGGAGCATTGATGGTATCACTGGTGATTCACGGTATCATCATGCTGATCGCGAGTGCAGTCTACATAGCCCAAACTGTGCGGTTCATAGAGTGTTATGGAGATCGTACTCCCAATCGAAAGGATGTAGTGAGTGCGGAGATCCTTCAATCGAAAGAACCACCGCGCCCTCAGGTTCGTAAACCTGTTATTAAGCCTGTTGTTAAGCCAACGGTTCCAATAAGCAGGACTGTTGTTGTAGAACAAGTTCAAATTCAACCGAGAAGTACGACTGCGGCGGTTGTTCGTCCTACGTCTGCCGGTCATCCAGAATCGCTGCCGTATAGAATTCCAGAGGCAGCTAGACAATCCGTGGCTTTTTCAGCCCCGGCTGTTGGTGAGGCAGATGCTGGGCACGTAACGGTAACCAATCACTCTCAACGGGCCGCACCCGCTAACATCGGTCGTGATATTGGCGGTGTTGTACAGGTGAAGGTTGCTTTTGAGCGTCCGGCTGGACTTGCTATGGTTGAACACGTTGGTGCAGCTCGCGATGCCTTGGGTAATGCCGTTAAAAACATTACTTTGGGTAACGTGGCAGCACCACCGCTGAATCCCCCAAATGATGAAGCGTATCACGATATGTATTTCAAAGGAACTGACACCAATCCATTTATCGATACCGAAGACGATCATCTTTCGACGTTTGCAATGGACGTTGATACAGGTTCCTATTCGATAACACGCCGATACCTGACGGATGGGGTTTTGCCACCACCCGAAGCGGTACGTGTCGAGGAATTTGTCAACACCTTTGATTACAACTATGACCCACCGACGGAGGATGCATTTGCTATCCACATCGACGGTGCCCCGTCAAAATTCGGTGAAGGAAAACGACTTCAACTGTTACGCATCGGACTGCAAGGACGGGTAATCCCAGCCGAACATCGAAAAGATGCCATCCTCACATTTGTTATTGATGTGTCCGGCTCAATGGACATGGAAAATCGTCTTGGGTTGGTAAAGAAGGCATTAACTCTACTCGTTGACCAACTCCGTCCCACCGACAAAGTGGGCATTGTGGTTTACGGTTCTCATGGCAGGCTCGTCCTTTCACATACAGGAATCGAACAACGCAGCACAATCTTGTCAGCCATCAATGCCCTTAGACCAGGTGGATCAACCAACGCCGAGGAAGGGCTGCGAATCGGATATGATCTGGCTTGGCGGAACGCAAGCGTCAACCACATCAACCGGGTGATTCTCTGCTCAGATGGGGTTGCCAATGTCGGTAACACAGGTCCCGATGAAATCCTTAAAGAGATACGCACTTACGTTAATAAAGGAATTACGCTCTCAACGGTCGGTTTCGGCATGGGGAACTATAATGATGTTCTCATGGAACGGCTCGCTGACACGGGAGACGGTAGCTATGCGTATGTCGATACACTCACCGAAGCCAAGCGGATATTCGTTAAAAATTTGACAGGTACGTTACAATTGATTGCGAAAGATGCGAAGATTCAGGTTGATTTTAATTCTGAGGTTGTCAGTCGCTTTCGATTGCTCGGTTATGAAAATCGCAGTCTCAATCATGAGCAGTTTCGAGATGACACCGTCGATGCCGGAGAAGTCGGATCAGGGCATCAGGTAACCGCTCTGTATGAGGTTAAACTGAATCCAGACGCAATTGGAAAACTAGCAACTGTTTCGATTCGATATGCAGATCCAGATAATCATAGAGTCAGCGAAGTTAGCGAAGACATCTCCGTGTCGCAACTCCATAAATCATTTGATGCAGCACCTGCGATGTTTCGGTTAGCCGCTGGTGTCGCAGAATTTGCCGAAATCCTTCGGGAAAGCTATTGGGCAAAGGATGGAAGTTTAGATTTAGTCCGTCAAGTCGTCAAAGATGCCTTCCCCGAAGCTGATAGCGAGCAGGTTGTCGAGTTGATGTATCTGGTAAACAAGGCAATCACCTATAAGGCAGAACGTTCCTAAACCCCAAGTGCTACACAAGATTATCGACCATGCCTGCATCGAGCTGCGGGATGAGACGCAACAGCAAGTCTAGTGTTGCTCGGTAATCGTCTATATTGATGATAGACACATGGCTGTGGACATATCGTGCTGGCACTCCCAGCACGATTGACGGCACACCACGTCCGACTTGGTGGATTGCCCCGGCGTCCGTTCCTCCGGAAGTACGCACAGCGATCTGATGTGGAATCTGGTGCGCGGTTGCAGTTTCAATAGTAAGTTCCGTCAAACGTGGATTGGCAATCATGGATGGATCATACAACCGAATCTGCACACCGCCACCTAATTTTCCCTGCAAGGTATCGCTGCTAGCACCCGGCAGATCGTCTGCGGGCGGTCCCTCTAACACAATCGCTACATCCGGTTTCGCTGCGGCGGTAACTGTTCGCGCACCGCGCAGCCCGATCTCCTCCTGCACACTGCCCGTGCCGATAACCGTGTTTGGGTGACCGCCGAGTTGCTGGAGTGTTTCGATAACTAACCCCACGCCAACACGATTATCAAATGCCTTTGCAGAGAACAACTTAGGGTTTCTCATCGGCATGAACGGACCATAAGGAACAATTGGACAACCGGGTTTCACCCCATACTCTTCCATTGCCTGTTCAGCACTTTCCGCCCCAATGTCAATGTACAGGTCTTTAATATCCATCACCTTGTCACGCGAACCGGCACTTAGAAGATGGGGAGGTGTAGATCCAATCACGCCAGAAACTTTACCCTGTTTCGTCAAGATATTGACCCGTTGTGCAAGCAGTGTATGTGCCCACCAGCCACCGACTGTGAGAAATTTCACGTATCCCGCCCCTGTCACGCTCTGAACGATAAACCCGACTTCATCCATGTGTGAATCGAGCAGGACCCGCGGGTTTGCAGCGTTGCCGATCTTCGTGCAAAAGATGCTTCCCAATCGATCCTTTTGGATATCTCCAACCCCTTCCAAGCGTGAATGGAAAATTTGTCTGACCTCCCCCTCGTGGCCGGGGATGGCATCCGCTTGAGTAAGTGCTGTAAGCAATTCAATCGATGTTTGGTTCATCGCTTCCCTTTCTGATTAAGATCAACGAATCTGGGTTAAAAAAATGGGAGTGCCAAAATACGCCCACACCTCTTCCACTTTGTCCTCGATAATAACTTTTCGCCTCTCCCGTTGATATACAGGGGTCTCAACATGGCAGCCTTCATACTTATCCAAAACAGCAAAATCTTGAGCCGTTAGCCCTCGCCAAACAACGCCTTCGACGCTCGAGTTTTCATCGGATATCATCACCAGATATCCCCATTTAGATGTAACCGTTGCGCACTCAAGCATTATCGCCGCACTTGAATCGCCGAGGGAACGTTCAAGTAGCGATTGAATCAATTCTCGATCTTTCAATGTGCCATAAACAAAGAGATTCATACTATAGAGTAAAACGTGAAAACAATTGAGTCAAGGGTTCGTTAGTCCATTGGTTCGTGAATGAACGCCCCGATAAATCGGGACGGGCGGGATTTCGCTACGTTCAACTTGAACAATATGGAAACGACCTCCTCACCAACTAGCACCAAAGATAATAGATCAGAATGCTCTGATTAGGCTTTGCGTTTCAGTGTAAGATAGAAGCGGCTTCCTTTACCTAACTGACTCTCTGCCCAGACCTCACCACCGTGGAGTTCGACGAGATTTTTCACTATCGGTAGCCCCAAACCGATGCCGCCGCTTTTCGAGTCCGCAACTCGATGGAAACGATCGAAAATGAAATCCAGTTCTGTCCGGCTAATACCGATGCCCATATCTTCAACACAAAGTTGGAGCATCTGATCCGATAGTGTTGTCACATTGACCCCGACATACCTACCGTTTTCGGTATACTTGATGGCGTTGTCGAGCAAGTTTGTTATAATCTGCCCCATCTTGTCAGGATCCACAAACGCAACCACATCTAAGGCACAATCCAGATTAACTTGAATACCTTTTCTATCTGCTATCGGTTGAACCCCCGCGATTGCCTCATCAAGAATGGGATATAGTCGCGTCGGTTCAAGCTGCAAAGAGATCTTGCCCGACTCGATTTGTGAAAGATCTAACAGGTCATTGATCAACCGGATGAGCCTGTCGCAATTGTCCTTCACGCGCAACAGATAGCTCGCCTGTTTCTCCGAAAGCCCGCCACCGACGCCGTCAAGCAGATTATCCACAAACCCTTTGATATGCGTCAACGGCGTGCGTAGTTCGTGGGACACATTATCCAAAAATTGAGATTTGAGTGTGTCTAATTGTTTAAGTTGGTCATACGTCTCTTTGAGAGCTGTAGCAATGTTGTTAAAGTCCAACACTAACTCTCCGCTTGTAGCTTTGGGTATTGTGCCGCCATAAGTGTCCAAATAGGTTACCATCAGTTGTTGCCGTGCGGTTTCCATCGCTTCTGTTCGTGTACTCAGTTGGGCGTAGAGCATTGCATTTTCGATCGCGGTTGCCCCTTGATGAGCAAGCGTACCGAGCAGTGCCAAATCGGCTTGCGTATACGGTTCCTCCGATGACTTTTGACCAAGTACAAGCAAGCCCACTAGATTCTCGTTTTCTTTCGTCCGCGTCACGAATGGAATCCACACCGCGGATTGGAGAAACTTAATAAAAGACTCCGCCGATTCGGAGGGCGCAACGTGAATTAGATCCGAATCAAGGGGTTGATCTGAAAAATCAAGTGGTTTGTCCGCGTTTTGCAGCCGTTCGAGCAGGGATGTAGATAGCGTCAACGGTAATCCATCAGGTAACGCATCAACCCCAATAGCCGCTTCTGGAACGAACTGTGCTCCTTCCTCTGAAAAAGGATTGGATTCACTTTCCTGATTGTATTCGGACTCAAAGTAACCTGATACACGATACATCACAACCCCACGACTGGTATGTATCGCTTTCGTGACTTGGCGGAGTAACGTATCTACTAAAATTTCCAAATCGAGAATTGAATGGAGCGTCTGGCTCAGTGCCAAGAGGGTTTGACGGTAGTTGTACGTCTCGCGATCAAATGCTCGATCTATCAATTTTTGAATGCGTGTCTTGGCGGGTGCAAACAGTACAGCGGCAATAAGCACCGATATCGCAGTCACCGTCCGAGAACGTGCGGCTGTATGGAAAAACATGGTGAGTCCTTGAATGCTTAACAGATAAATTCCGAGTGCGAAACCACTGACAAGTGTATACACAACGCTGCGATTGATAATGAGTTCTATATTCATCAACCGGTGTCGGATAATCGCGATGACATAGCAGATCGGGATAAGGCATAAGGTGTAAGCCGAAAAACGAGCGTAAGGGATTGAGACATCCCAAAACCTTGGAATTGTCGTAAGGATAGCTAGTGGGAATGTCCCTGCAACAATACCGAGCAACAACCATCGTGCTTGACGACGTTGAGAGGCGGAAGGCGCAGCAAAACAGGTGTGCAGGAGTAACAACTGTCCGGCAATCGAATAAGCGAAAAGGAATCCGGCAGTAATGTTTTCTAGAGGCGATAGTTTTATCAGGAAAAACTCGCGGGTGTAGTTGTGCCCACGCAGATAGAAGAAGGAAGTTACGAGACACAAAACAACTCCCGGGACGTAGAGGAGTTTCAAAAGCCACGCATGACGCTGGACGAATTGCTTTTCTGCTGGAAAGATGAGAAAGCAGTGGAGGAAAAGGCAGGGAATAATTGTCGCCGATACGAACTGGCAGATTGGCACAATCCGACTGCTCAACGTTCCTTCAGTAATTGAGAAGGTGGCGTTGACAGAGCATATACTCATGAAACCGATACTCATCAGATAGGAGATTCGCACAGCCCGATGCGATTCCAGAGTGCCCTCATCTCTGTTTTTTGGATCAGATTCGGAAGAAACTTGGCTTTGCGATTGCTGCATCCACACGAGTGTTGCGACCACCCATGTGATGAGCCCAATCAGGTAGAAGTAGCCGGTTTCAGGCGTATCCGGTGCTCTGGCGAAACTCCGTGCTCCGACAATGAGGTATATACCTGACGCAAGAATATAGAGAGTAGTGGTCAGGTCACGCTGGATTTTCATTCAAGTCTTCGGGATGGAAACCCCTTGCTTTAGCATGGAGAGGAAATCCCGCCTCCTTTTTTTCGTTTTTGTAATTTACCTTACACTTTTTTGGTAGATGTATGGTAGAATATAATTTGTAACTCGAGGACTTCAGTTGAACGCTCGTTTAACGCTGACCTCTCACTTCTGAGGTTCACTAGTGAACCGCGTGAAAGGCAGTTTGTCTGAGGTTTCACCCGGGTGTTGAAGCGATGCTATCACCGATACGTCGTGAATATACCTAAACGGTTGCTTCGACCGTGCGGTGGTGGGTGTGTAAAGTTACGAGCTAGAGCCGCATAACCGTACTATCTTTTATCCCGACAAGATCGGGAGAGATAGTGTCGAGGGTAGAGTTTCACTAGTGAAACTCTGCCCAAGCGTAAGTCCCGTTGGACAGGCTACAAGCACCGTCCTTCAGAGCAGGGTAGTTGACTCAAGTCTTTGCAGTGGCACCTCCCCACCCAAACCGGGAAGGCGACTACGCCTCCCTTATGGCATGGATTGATTATTTTTTAGCCCTGCTTCTAGATAGGAACGGTAATACGTGAGGTCGGGTGTTACAGCGTCTGGATCCTTGCCCATCTCGTCATAACGACGTAACCGTACTGCATCAGCAGAATGAGGCAAGGCTTCAAATGCTTTGACTTCGGCTTTCGTTAATGGTCCTCCTTGGCGTTCCAAGCTCCGAACGGAAACAGGGGATAATTTGCTGAAATAGCTCGGTTCTACTGCACAGAGATATCGTTTTGCAGGCACATGCAGTCGAGCCGGTTCCGTAACCGCTGACACAAAGTACGGTTCTAAAAGCGCAGCGACAAGTTCTTCATGTTTATCATCTATCCCTCGCGCTACAACCTCTTGGGGTAAATCATGGACCAGATGACCGTAGTCGTGCAGGATAGCGGCTGCTACCAATGTGTCACTGGCACCATCCTTCTCAGCGGCGTGGGCGGCTTGCAATGCGTGCTGCTGTTGCGTAACTTGTTCACCGCCTTCATAAAGTTGATCGCCGTATTTCTGAAACGCTTCAAAGATTTCGTTAATGATATTCACTTTGCTCATTTTTTTATCCTTATGCGCGGGTAAAATGGGGAAATTTATGTTTCCCGTTAAAACACTACCTCCCGTTCAGTTCTTGCTGATTCATAGCAGCCATCGATCAATCGTTGTAAGTTCAGCAGTTGCCGGCGGTCCTGCATTGCCCAAGGGGTTCCATCCCGCAAACGCTGAATAACATCGGCATCTTGGTTTCGGATGCTCTCGCCCCATCCACTACTCTCCTGCAGTTCTGGAGTCTTATTGATAACCTCGCCATTTTCATCCACTGTCACAGTGAATGGCTCGCTGTTGAGCTTGCCTCTGGTCGTGACCATCTCGAAACTATGAGGTGGAGGACGATCATCGCACCAGTTTCCCTCTAAGAGGCAGGTGGAACCATCGTCGAATCGAACGAAGGCGGTGAGTAGATCTTCAACATTAAACCGTTCCCTTATCTCTGGTGAAGCAAGGGGGCCCCGTTTGCCGGGAAACAAGCGTTGCATTGAAGCACTCACTGAGATTGGATTCGGAGAACCAGCCACCCAGATAGCAAGATCAAGTGCGTGTATCAGTGTAGACGCAAGGACGCCGCCGGCAGAGCTGCTCAGATAATAGTGAGGTCCCCACCAAGGTGGACTAACGTGGCATCCCCAAACTTTACTGAACACAGGTTCCCCGACCCCGCCGGACGCCACTAAATCGTGGAGGTAGCGGGAGGTAGCCATATATCGCATATTCGTGCCGAGTTGTACTTGACGACCAAGCCGCTCCGCCGTATCAAGCACCACCGTTGCCTCCTCTAAATTCCTCATGAACGGTTTCTCGCAGAGCACATCCGCCCCCACTTCTAGTGCCGCAAGTGCCATCTGCAGATGGGTGTTCGGCATTGTGGCAACGATTACTAAGTCGAGTTCTCCGGGCACAAGCATCTCTTTGACGTTGTCGGTTGCCTGTGCTTGGGGCCACTCCTCTTTTGCGTTTTGCAACCGTTCGGGATTTAGATCACAGACCGCACTCACGACAGCGGTTTCTGCACCTAATTCTTTAATAACCCTTAAATGGTTTTTGCCCTGTGCGCCGCAACCAATTACACCAACGTTTACCGGCGGATCTATCATATCTACTCCTCTTTGCAAAATTGTCTACTTTAGTCGTTCATTTTTAATCCGAATATGCCCCTATTGTCATTGGAGTATTTCGTTTTCACTAACTCTCACCGGTGGGTGTTACCCCGTCCAATCTCCGCACCCCCGGAAAGGCACGTGGAATCCCTCGACGTACTTCGGACGTGGTGCGTAGTCGTTCACGTCTGGGACACCCTCTCCGCGCAATAGAAAGGCACAGGGCCAAGGCTCCCTTGAGGTAATTCGTGTGCTTGTTGGGATGTAGCGAATGGTCAAACCGCAACGCCGCTGTGCGGAGATGTTTGGGTTGGACCCGTGAATAATGTTCGGGTGATGCACAGAAACATCGCCAGCTTTAAGTACAAAGTCAACCGCTTTGGACTCATCAACCAATGCGGGATCCATGTGTGAGCTGAGGACGTTAGGAATGTCATTGCTGCGCTGCATTTCATGGAGTTCCATCCGATGCGTGCCGGGGATAACACGCATGCAGCCGTTCGCCGGGGTGGAATCATCAACAGCGAGCCACAGGGTGGTTACTTCCATCGGTGCTAGGGGCCAATAGCTACCGTCCTGATGCCAAAGCACGGGTCTTCCGTCGGTGGGCGGCTTGCTGATGTAGTGAGAAGCGAACAGAGCAATGTTGGGTCCAATAAAGGTTTCCGCAACATCGAGCAGTCGAGAATCGCTAATCAGTCGCACCCAAAACGGATCCTCTCTGATAAGACCATGGTGTAAATGTTCCGGGCGTAAATCCGGATTCTTCTCAAGCAGCCAGTCAACGTGATTGCTTGCCTCTTGAACCAAGTCTGAATCGAGAACGTCCCGGAAAATCGCGTAACCATCGCGTTCATATTGCTCGCGAGCGGGAGCGTGTTTGTTCAATGAATTGTCCATCAGATTTCCTTTCGCGATAGATATAAGGGCTCAGACATCGCGCATAAACAGTCCTCACCCAAGCTGAATACCGCCATTTTAGCACGAATTCGCACATGATGTAAAGTCAACTTTTGCAACTGCTTAGGGTCATTTAATTCTTCGGGCGGGGCAAGGAGGCCCCGCCTACAGGGTGGGGATAGAAAACAGCGGGGCAAGATGCCCCGCCTACAATGTGGGGGGCAATCTTCCGTCTACCCGCCAAAATCGATCAAAAAACGGAAAACTATGGTGAAGTCTATAAATAAGTAAACATTTGCTAATAATTTGGGTCTTTCCGAAGTTTCCAAAGTCCCCCTGATAAGGGGGATTTAGGGGGTTAGCTGTATATTGGGAATGTCTAATTAATTCTAAAATCTACCATAAATAGCCCTATGCAACTGCTAGAGCTATTTAGTTTTCCGTTTTCTGCTTGTCTGAGTCGGGATTCAGAAATCCCTCCTACAGGAGAATTAAATGCCCCTATGCAACTGCCAAGCGGAATTGCCCTAACCTACAACGAGGCTTCAAGTTAATGACTGGATTCCTTTTTCTCAATCGGGACCTGCATCAACTCTAAGATAAAACCATCTGGATCTTTGAAAAATACTACATACACAATGCCCCATTCCAAGTCAAAGCTAACCGGCTCCGACACAAATTCTACCCCTTTTGCCGTCAGATCTTTATAGGCAGCCCACACATCAGGCACACCGAAGCAGAGATGCGAGTGAGCGACATCCCCTAATTGTGCGTCAGACACTTTGCCTTCAGGTGCAACGTATTGCTGCAAGTCAAGCATAACCCCCGGCGTTTCGGGTGCTTCCAATCGCACTACTTCCATAATCACATCCGGTTTTCCTGCCATCTTTGAAATAGTCTCACCTTCTAGGTGATGCCGTTCGACCTCTTTCAGTCCGAGCAGATCGCAGTAAAACGCCAACGAACGTTCCATATCGCTGACTGTTACTGATACATGGTCTAGAATATTGACAGAATTAATCATGTTGTGCCTCCTTCACGTCGCATTATACGCAAATTGGACGAAAAAACGTTTCTCATGTTGAGCGCACCTCTTTGAATTGAGGGGTTGTCATAGATGCGCAAGATAGAATCGATCGGAATTATCGCCTTTCGTATCTTGGAATTGTAGTTGCAGGGAGCGGAAATCTTGAGTATAATACCCGACAAACTCTATATCTCTAAACAAGGGAGTATAAACCGTGCGATTTCGACGCAAAGGGAAAACCGCAAGCCAGCCCTCACCTACCAATCAACAAATCGAGGTGTCTGATCCCTACCTTCAGGCACACAAATATAGCATCCAGTTTGATATTTCTCCAGAAATATCTTATCTGAATGATTCGCTCCCCCGATTACTTCCCGAATTTTTGTCCCTATTTGAAAGGTTCCCCGAAGGTGTCTGGATTTCGCAGCAAGCCGTTGATGAAGGTCTCGATTTCTGTCGGGTGACTTTCTGGGTTTTTGCCGAAGAACCTGACGCGATTAAGGCGTTTTCTATCTGGTTTCAGGCATTTTTTAGGGATGAACGGGTTATCGATCTCCTGGAGCGTTTTGTTAAACACGCACTTGAGGATTCCGATGAAATAGAGGTCGCTCTACTCGATTGGACGCGGGTTCATGTGACGGAGGAGGAAGTGCGACAGGCTGCCGTGGAGGAACACCATTCCAATAGATCAGCAGCTGTGTAGAGGGAAAAACGGCGTTGACAAACCACATCGCAAGTGCTATACTGCTAGCTGTATTTCTTGAATCTATCGAAACTTGTAACAAGCAATCATTGATTGTTAATCCGAATCACAAAGGAGCGCGGCTTGGGTGAAATCTACGCCGCAAAGAGATAGTCAACTACCCCGCCCTGAAGGGCGAGGCTTGTGACCTGCCCAACGGGACTTACGCTTGGGCAGATTTTTACACGATGCTCACTAGTGAACATCTGAAAATCTACCCACGACGCTATCTTGGTGCGTTGCACCTAAGAGATAACGCGGTTATGCGGCTCTGGCTCGTAACTTTACACACCCGCCACCGCACGGCTATAGCATCCGTTTAGAAGGATTCACGATGTAGCGGTGCTATCATCGCTTCACATTCCGGGTGAAACCTCAGACAAACCACACCTTTCACGCGGTTCACTAGTGAACCTCAGAAGTGAGAGGGCAGTGTTAAACGAGCGTTTAACCTAAGTCATCGAGTTACAAGCGTTATTTTACCACAAATCCACCTAAAAAGTGTAAGGTAGATTACAAAAACAACAAAAAAAGAGGCGCAGTGGAAACCCCACGCGAAAGCATGGGGTTTCCACTGCGAAGATTTTGATGAAACGGCTTTACTTTCTTTACATTCTTACGTTGTTATTAGTCATCACCGTAAGCAATGGGAATGCCGACACTATCGAAAATGTGTTTCAGAACTTCAAAGCGGCTTACGAAAAATCTAAAAACTTTAGTGCCGATTTTGAGGAAACCACGCTGCGAGCTAAGAATAAAAGTATTGCGCGAGGACGATTGATGTTCAGCCAGCCGAACCTGTTACGCAAGGAATATGTCAGCCACAGAGATCTGACACAGCTGGGACAACTCATTGTTCTTGACGGTGAATATTCTTGGTCATATACGCCGTTACTCAGCCAAGTGAATAAGATGAAATGGGGCAGATCCAATCGCAAAGAACTATTGCCGGGGTTGGGAGCGTCGTTAGACGAAGCTGCCGAAAAATTTAACATGGAACTAGTGCCGGATGAAGTGGCAAATCCGAAAGGCATCTACCGCATCAAGCTGGTTGCCAAACCGCAGATACCACCTAATACGGAAACCAACGCGCCCCGCGAAATTATTGAGATATGGGTCAAATCTGATAAATGGTTGCCCGTGCAATTCGGTTATCAGACTGAAAGCGATAATGAAGGCAGTATAAGCGTCATTGTTGCATTTGCTAACATTCAGCGGGACATAGAGATGGACGCTGATTTATTCAAATTTGTTATTCCTGATGGAGTTGAGGTGATTGATCTCTCAGCGAATGAGTGAAACGTTAAACGCAATGCCCAATATGTGACATCTAAGTGTACACGTCCTCCGAGCTGCCACCTCTACATCAATATGCGAATCTCCACCCATTAAAGAGGAAAATAAAGCGGATGAACCTCCAAAACGTGATGCGCCTAGCAAATTATTTAACGATTGCACGCATGCTTCTTATCCCCTTCTTCATGCTCTCTTTCCGATATGAACGCATGTTGCCTGGGCTTATTATTTTCTGTGTGGCAGCCATCACAGATTATCTCGACGGAGTAATCGCCCGTAAACAGGGGACAACCAGTTTTGGAAAGTTTATGGATCCGCTCGCAGATAAGCTGCTTGTCGGTGGGGCACTGATATGTCTGACCCGTTTTAAGGGCGGACTGATTCCGGGGTGGATGGTGTTAATCATCATGGGACGTGAGGTCGTCGTCACGACACTCCGCTTGGTTTTCGTTGGGCGGTACGGTACGGTAGTCGCAGCGAGCAACTGGGGAAAATATAAGACATCTTCACAGATGATTGTCATTATCATCAGTCTTGTTTTACTCGTCTGCCACGAATATAGTCATTTATTGAATATAGACATGGATTTTGCTATTCAACTCCCAGGACCGATTTACTTCATGATGTACATTCCCTTGGTACTTACTGTTGTTTCAGGATTGGAATTCCTATATAACAATCGCAAGGGGGTCTACGAACTGATGAGATCGCCGGACACTTACACGGATGATGACATCTAATACTGAGCGTGAAACGTGATGTCCCGTTCCGAGGATCCCGATCTGTCGGGACGTGAAACGTGAAGACCGGAAAGGCACAATGAATCAATAAACCAATGAACTAATGAGCTAATGAACCAATCCATTCGATGTTTCATCGCAATCGAAATACCAGAGACGATCCAAAATCAGTTGGCACGTATCCAAGGAACTCTGCGAAAGCAGATTCCAAAAGCATCTTGGGTGAAACCGGGCAACATTCATTTGACGTTGAAGTTCTTAGGAGATGTTGACCCGGAAGATCTTGAATCCATCGGAGAGGCAATCACGGGGGTGGCTATCCATCACCGTAGTTTTTCATTGCGCATCGGCGGCTTGGGGGCATTCCCTAATTTCGCACGCCCACGAGTAATGTGGATTGGTGCAAAGGTTGGAGGTGAGCGCGTATCTGCCCTCGCCCAAGATATCAACGTAGCATTAAGCTATTGTGGATTCTCGCCCGACACCAAGAACTTCAATCCCCATCTCACAATCGCCCGGCTGAAAGAGCGAATCGACCTTCGACTTTACACAAGCCAGTATCGTCAATATGATCGCATTAACGGGGCAGAGATGAGCGTCAATACAATTTCGCTTATCCAAAGTCAACTTCACCCCCAAGGCGCAGTTTATTCAACTTTACAATCTCATTCACTTACATACCGTTGAGGAAGTAATCAAAGGAGATTTCGTATGACACCAGAGGATAGGACTAAAGCAATTGATTCCGCAATTTCACAGATTGAACGCCAGCACGGTAAAGGCGCGATTATGCGTTTTAGTAGTGAAGATATTTTGCCAGTTGAGGTGATTCCAACCGGCTCACTCGCGCTAGACATCGCGCTTGGCGTTGGCGGCGTGCCTCGTGGACGAATTGTAGAAATTTTTGGGCATGAATCCAGTGGCAAAACAACGCTTGCTTTACATATTATCGCTGAGGCTCAAAAAATGGGTGGTAATGCCGCGTTTGTTGATGTTGAGCACGCAATTGATCCACTGTATGCCAAACATATCGGCGTTAATATGGAGCACCTACTCATATCTCAACCGGATACAGGCGAGCAGGCGTTAGAAATTGTTGAAACGTTAGTGCGTAGTAATGCTATTGACGTGGTTGTGATTGATTCTGTGGCAGCACTAACACCCCAAGCGGAAATTGAGGGTGAAATGGGCGATGCACATGTGGGTTTATTGCCGCGTTTGATGTCTAAAGCATTGCGAAAACTCTCTGGAGTGACAAGCAAATCGAAAACGTGTATCATTTTCACGAATCAAATTCGCCAAAAGATTGGCGTTATGTTTGGTAATCCAGAAACCACACCGGGCGGACTCGCCCTCAAGTTCCACGCTTCTGTCCGACTTGAAATCCGACGTGCGGAAACCCTCAAGGAAGGGGACGAGATGGTTGGGAACCGCATCCGGGTTAAAGTTGCCAAGAATAAAGTGGCACCTCCCTTTACACAAGCTGAATTTGAAATGATCTTCGGGGAGGGTATTTCTAAGCTGGGCGATCTACTTGACGTAGCAGCGGATCAAGGTATTGTAAATAAGAGTGGTGCATGGTTCTCTTATAACAACGAGCGTCTCGGTCAAGGTAGAAATAGTGCAAAAGAATATCTGATGCAACATCCAGAAGTTATTGAGGAAATTGACACCAAAGTTCGTGAGAACCTCGGTATTTATGCCCAATCTGCCCCTGCATCGATTGCCGGTGTCGATCCTGACGTATCTGATAAGAAGTAGCTCAGATTCGCTATCAATTCCATGGATATGCTTGAAATAGACGGAAATTACGGCGAAGGCGGCGGTCAAATCCTACGCTCAAGCCTTAGTTTATCTGCGATTCTTAATCGTCCCATCCGTATCAGCGGTATACGCGCGGGACGGAAAAAACCGGGCTTGGCTCCACAGCATCTCACCAGTGTTAATGCGGTGGCTGCGATTACCGATGCCGAAGTCATCGGCGGACAACTCGGTTCCCAAACGTTGACGTTTCGCCCTCAAGAAATCTCTGGCGGAAACTATACCTTTGATGTTGCAGACATTCGTCCGAGCGCTGGGGCGTTGTCGTTAGTTTTCCAATCGGTTGCATTGCCGTTGTCATTTGCTAGGGTCCCCTCAACTGTGACTTTGCGAGGTGGAACGCACGTCCCTTGGAGTCCCACCGTCCATTATCTACAAGAAGTTTTCATACCGATGGCAGCAAAATTCGGTTTTGAAGGCTCCATTGAATTGAACCGGTGGGGCTGGTATCCCAAGGGGGGTGGAGAGGTAATCGCAAAGGTGCAGCCGACCGCAGATTGGCATGGTGTTGGATTTGAATATCATGGAAAATTGCAAGCAATCCGCGGTATTTCCGCCGCCTCGAACCTTCCTGAACATATCATCAATCGGCAGCACAACCAGATCGAAAAACGCTTGGCGCGGTTCGATTCACGCGTCAACATAGAGCGGGTAAAAGGAGAATCTATCGGACAGGGAACGCTTGTTTTCCTGAAGGCGGAATTTGAAAACGTTCAAGCCGGATTTTCCGCGCTCGGTGCGCGCGGAAAACGTGCCGAGGGTGTTGCCGATGAAGCCTGCCAAGCGTTGGCGGATTTTCTGAAATCAGACGCAGCAATTGAGCCGCACCTTGCAAATCAACTCGTTCTTCCGATGGCACTTGCGAAGGGAGAATCCCGCTTTACTACCTCTCAAATCACGCGACATCTCACCACAAACATCTGGTTGGTCCAGCAGTTTTTACCCGTTCAATTTGAGGTGAATGGTGCTGAAAACGAATCGGGAGAGATTGTGAAGATTGACGGTTGAAAACCGTATTGCTCTCCAAAATAGAAACATTCAAAAACACCTCCAACAAAGCAGATGAAACCGCCCAATAGAACCAGACAATCGGGGAATCGGAGAATAGATCAACTCATACAGTGCGGCATCTCAGAGAAAATCTTTCCCGGTGCCGTCACCTATATTGCTGAACACGATGCAATCCCATACTGCGAAGCGTTTGGATTCCGAATGTGCACCCCCGAAGTTAAGCCGATGCAGCGCGACACAATCTTTGATCTCGCCTCCCTCACCAAACCGATTGTGACTGCAACACTCATCATGCGCTGTGTTGAGGAGGGAACTGTTGAACTTAACGAGCCAATTCAAAATTATCTTCCTGAATTCAGCCATCCGCAAGTAACTGTCTCCCATCTTTTGACCCATACCTCTGGGCTTCCAGCGTGGTGTGCGACCTACTTAGAATCAAAAACTAAGGCTAAGGTTGTCAACTATCTCAGTCAAATCCCTTTAGATTATCCGACGGGAACACAGGTTGTGTATAGCTGTTTGGGGTATATCCTTCTCGGAAAACTGCTTGAACGTCTCACAGGCGAACCGCTAGATGGACTCGCACAGAAATGGATTTTTCAGCCGCTTGAAATGAATTGGACACGCTATAATCCACCATCGGCGTGGATCGATAAGTGTGCGGCGACAGAGGATTCCAACAGCTTTGAAAGACGGATGGTGAATTATCAACCGCACGATTGGCGCGAAGGAGTCATCGTTGGCGAGGTACATGACGAAAATGCCCATTTTCTTGGGGGAGTTTCAGGAAACGCAGGGTTGTTTTCGACCGCTAGGGATATAGCGAAATTTTGCCAGATGCTACTTAATGGTGGGAACAGCGTCTTGACGACTGAAAGCATCAACCAAATGGCAACCGTTCAGACAACAAGATTAAACGAATCGCGTGGCGTCGGCTGGATTATATTAGAAGATGGTTCGCTCTACCATACCGGGTTTACGGGCACCTCGATTCGCGTCAATCTGGAAAGAAAAATGTTTGCCATCCTGCTGACGAATCGCGTTCATCCCGATGCTTCCCGTCCCGGTATCGTTGACTTTCGATCCAAGTTTTATCAATCCATTTTTTAACTTTGAAAGAGAGGTAACGAATATGCAAGATGCCTTGAAAGCACTTATTGCCAAAACCGAACTGTCAATGACAGAGATATTGGGAGGAACTATAGTTCAAGTTCTGTATGCAATTCTAATTTTGATTGCAGTACTGATCGCTTATAGAGTATCGAAGAAATTAATCGTCCGTGCAATGCAGGCTCATCATCGCACCGATTCAGAAATTCGACAATTTATGGCAATGTGGAAATATTCATTTATGTTGGTTGCCATTCTTTTTGTCATTGTGAGTCTATCGGGATCTCTAGCTGCGATGGGCCTGACGGTTGCTTTCATCAGTATGATTCTGGGCTGGTCACTTCAGCGACCGGTGACAGGTGTGGCAGCATGGTTGATGGTGAATCTCAAGCGAGACGAGGTTACTTCTTGATGATTGCCGTCAGAGCGATTCCATAGGTTGATTTCATAGCGACTTTTGAAGATTATACCACGACGGAGCCGAATACGTCGGCATCACGGAATCTGGTATAGCGAACCGAGTATCGTTCCGGGCATTCTATGTCAAACGGAACATAGGCGAGCCAGATCCCGGTTTTCCAGAGCAAGCGGGTAGCGAAGATCCGGATTTTTTCCAAGATCTCTTCCGTCTTGATAGTAAATCTGCATTCGCTGTGCGAATCGGATATGAGATTTTTCCTAGGGTTGAGGTTGCAATACTCCGTGAGTATCGTTTCCAGCAGGTAGAAGATACAGCAGGTGAGACGCGCTTTGAGCCAATTCAGAAAACCTCAGTTGAAGTCGGTTTGAGGCTCAACTTCTGAGGCGAGAGGTGTCGCTAGTAAAGAAATTTCGTTGCTGCGATTATCTAGTCATGATAAAATGCCAGCACATATACTATTTGAGAAAGGATATTCAAACGTGAAGGGGGTTTTGATTCTATTTTTCATTGGCACCTTTATATCTTCTACAATCTTCGCGCAGGATGTTGATTACAAGATCCCGAAAAAACTGGAGACAGAAGACTTTCAGCTGCCACAAGATAAGGAATTGTTAACGAAATTTGATTCGATAAAAATTCCGGCGCTGATGCGCCCCATGCTAAAAACGGAGGAGGAGTATATCGTTCCGTGGTTGCGCAAATATACTGCCGACGTTCAGGAGTATGAGTTGACTATCAAAATGATGCGCCAAGGGGTGCTGGTAACAGAAAAACAGTTTGCATGGGTTAAGTTAGAAGTGGATACCTGTGCAGAGATTCTGCATATGTCGCCTCCACCGGCTGTTTTCATTGTTGGCAAAGGCGGGATGAAGGAGGCTGCAGTTAATATCAAAACACCATTTATTACCCTTCCCTCTGAGTTGATTGACAAGTCAAGCCCTAAGGCACTGCGGTTCGCTATCGGACGCCAAATGGGACATATTAAATGCGATCATGTGTTTTACAAAGTTCTCACCTCTGAAGCGAGTGGTTCACTTGGGCTTGTTCTGGGAAAATGGGGTCAAGAGTTACTTAACTCATTTTTTAGAAAGATTAGTGATTTGATTTTAGTGGATTGGATACTGGCGCACGAAATATCTGCTGACCGTGCGGGCCTCATCGCCTGCCAAGATCTGGCAATTGCTCAACGGGCGCTGCTCAATTTTAAGTTGGCAATCTCGTTCGAGGGCATTGAACTGAACGTAGAGGATTATCTTGCACAGGCAAAACTCGCACAAGAAAAGCAGGGACTGATTTTAGAAAAGCTTCCGAAACCGCTACAGAAGGGAATTGGTCATTGGCAGCGATCGGAACGGTTGCAATCCGAGCATCCGTTCATATTTCAACGGGTCAAAGCCTTACAAGAGTATGCAGAATCTGAAGCGTATCAGAAGTTATTTGAGTCAACTGACTAGAGTGTGCTGACATTTAATCAATTGAACCAATTTTGATGCACTTAAGATAATTTCGGATTGTTGGTATTTGAGATATTGAACTTACAGCGTTTACTGAATTAGCAATAAAAAAATGCTAGCACGCCCTAGCAACTTGGGTTAAAAAAGTACGTTATGCTCGACCGGCTGAAAAACAGGCTGAAGTTTCAGATTGAACAACTACTGTTGCGCGGTGCACACGCTCGATTGCTATTTATCGCATCATTGGTTGGCTCAGTTGCTATCGTCGGCGGTTTGCTGGTACAGGCAACGGACGTACCCTTTGACGGCAACACAACAGCAATCTGGTGGGCATTTTTGCGTTTGACCGATCCGGGGTATTTGGGAGATGACGAAACGCTGGCGCGTCGCGTGATTTCAACGATGTTGACGGTGCTTGGATACGTCCTTTTCATGGGATCGTTGATTGCAATTATGACGCAGTGGCTCAATCAGAAGATTCGCAATTTTGAAAGTGGACTCACCCCCATCGTGCGGCGCAATCACATCTTGATTTTGGGTTGGACAAACCGCACACCTGCTATTGTCGAAGAACTGATGCGCTCTGAAGGGCGTGTGCGTCGGTTTTTACAGCTACGCGGTGCCCGTGGACTGCATGTGGTCATCCTATCCGAAAATGTGAGTTTAGAGCGCACCATGGAATTGCGAAGGGCACTGGGCCCCCTGTGGAATGCTCGGAAAATCACATTTCGATCGGGGATACCACTGCGGCTGAAACATTTGGAACGGGTGGACTTCCGAAACGCCAGTGCGATTATTTTACCGGGAGCCGATTTTGCCTATGGTGGCGCAACCGAATCGGATACCCGCATCATTAAAACAGTGCTATCAATAGCAAATCAACAGTGGACCAATAGGAATCAATCACTACCTTTGTTAGTGACAGAGATTTTCGATCCCAGCAAGATTCAGATGATACAAAGGAACTATCGGGGCATTTTAGAGATTTTGGCGAGTGACGTGTTCATCACGCGATGTATGGCGCAAAACGTGCGCCATCCGGGATTGTCGTATCTGTTCTATCAGATTTTGTCCCAAGGACATGGGAGCTCAATCTATATCCGTACCTTTGAATCGTTTGCGGGTTCTCGTTTTGGCGATTTAGCAGGGGCGTCTCCAAAGGCGATTTTGCTAGGCGTGGTGCGTCCTGATGGTGAGGGGTTTCGCTCCATGCTCAATCCATCTGGCAACCTAATTTTAGAGTCAGAAGACCGCTTGGTATTTTTGGCGCAGGCGTACGAGGATTGCGAAATATTGAAAAACCCCGCACCGAAGCAATCACTGCCTCAGTCTCAAAGGATGTCTCATCTTCAGGTAAAAAGCAAACTACGTATCTTAATTTTGGGTTGGAATCACAAAGTTGCGGCATTGATCAAAGAGTTGGACGACTATCTGCATGAACAGTTCGAGATTTCGATTTTGTCTCTCATACCTTCAACGGAAAGAGACACTGAATTGGAACGGAAAGGAATTGACCGGCACCGCGTAAGAATAAACCATTACGAAGGCGACCAGACCTCTTTATCTGATTTGGAAACTCTCCAGCCGAGTAGTTACGATAATGTGGTAATCCTAGGAAGTGATTGGTTAGAAACACAGGAAGAGTCAGATGCACGAACGATTGTGGGACATATAGTGTTGAAGGATACACTCGAAGGAACCACCCAGAAACCGGAGATTTTGGTCGATTTGATGGATGCCGACAATGTTGGGTTGTTTCAAGACGAAACACCGAAGTATTGGTTACACCCATGATGGTAAGCCATGTGCTGGCGCAAGTTGCGTTACGCCGGGAACTCAATGTCGTTTATGCGGAACTGTTTGGTGCCGGTGGCGCAGAGATTTTTTTTCGCCCGGTTGCAGATTATGGCATAGTGGGTCAACAAGTGAGTTTTGGAAACCTCCAAGATATATCGGTAGGTCGTGGTGAGATTGTGCTAGGGGCTCGCCCAAAAAACGGTGCAATTGAGTTGAATCCGGCACAGAACAAAATCTACATATTGCAGGAAATGGATGACCTTGTTGTATTGGTGCGGGAGGCTGCGGCATGAAAAGCTGGGAAGAAATCATTGACATATTGAAGAAAAATCTTGTTTCTCTGGGAGATGTAACAATAACACCAGCCGTTTTGATAACGGCTGTGTTGATTATATTGGGCGCTTTTTGGGCATCACGCTTGTTGCGAGGAATGTTACGGCGCAGCCTGTTTAGACGGACGCACCTAAACATAGGTACACAGGAGACCATCTGCCGTATATTGCACTATATCATAATGTCAATGGGCTTCTTTATTGCCATACAGCAGGTTGGGGTGGATCTGACAACCTTGGCTGCGATAAGTGCCGTATTGATGGTCGGGATCGGTTTGGGGTTACAAAATATTACCAGTAATTTCATCAGCGCACTTATTCTGTTGTTTGAGCGTCCCGTGCAGGTGGGCGATTTTGTTGAGGTCGGCGGTGTACAGGGACGTATTCGTGCGATACAAACACGCAGTTCAGTAGTTGAAACGCTAGATAATGTGTCTATTATCGTGCCCAATTTAAATTTCATAACTGAAAACGTAACAAACTGGAGTTATCGAGATTCAAAAGTGCGGATTCATGTATTTGTCGGTGTGTCTTACGGCTCAGATGTTGACTTGGTCGCACAGACCTTATTGCGGGTCGGGCGTGCCCATCCAGAAGTGTTGTTAAATCCCGAACCGACAATACAGTTTTTGGACTTTGGCGATAGTTCACTTAATTTTGATTTGCTGGTTTGGATCAATGATGCCTCCCGCCAGTATCTTGTGAGGAGCGATCTGAATTTTGCTGTCGTAAAAGCGTTTCGAGAGCAAGGCATCACTATCCCGTTCCCGCAGCGAGATTTGCATATCCAAAGTGCGGTGCCAATGGAGTTTAGCCAAAGAAACAAACTTGAATAAATCATAAAAATCTGTGTAATCTCACTATGACTGAAGTCGGTTTAAGCGTTTTATTCAGAGAACGGTTGGGTCTCATTGAGGGTCGATCCATCGGACTAATCGCCAACCAAACTGGGGTTGATCCACAATTTCGGAGTAACCTAACGCTGTTCGCTGAACACCCGAAAGTCCAGCTTGTGGCACTCTTTAGCCCGGAGCACGGCATATCTGGAAGCACCCAAGCTGCAATCCATGTTCCCTCTGCGGTTGACAGAGGGAGACAGATTCCGGTCTATAGCCTCTACGGAGCCACGCGGCAGCCGACGCCGGAGATGCTTGCTGGGCTTGATGTGCTGGTATACGATATCCAAGATGTCGGTTCCCGCTTTTACACCTATATCTCGACGCTGCTCCGAGCAATGCAAGCGGCTGCATCCAACAGTGTGGGCTTTATTGTTCTCGATCGTCCGAATCCGATTCGTGGTGATCGCGTTGAGGGGAACCAACTCCAACCAGCGTTTCAATCCTTTGTTGGGGAGGCCGCGATTACAATCCGGCACAGCATGACTGTTGGTGAACTCGCGCAATTTTGCAAGGCAGAACTCGATTTTGCTTCAAGTCAACTTGAGATTGTTCCTATGCATGGTTGGCGACGAGGAATGTGGTATGATCAGACCGGGCTGCCGTGGGTGCCGCCGTCACCAAATATGCCGACCGTCGAGACTGCGACGTTATATCCCGGCACCTGCCTAATCGAAGGCACTAACCTGTCCGAAGGGCGCGGTACGACCAAACCGTTTGAGTGGATAGGGGCACCATGGATAGATCCAGAGAGATGGGCGGATACGCTCAACAATTTAGACCTCCCCGGCACCCACTTCCGTCCAATCCACTTTACACCCACTTTTTCCAAATACGCGGATCACGAGTGTCACGGTGTGCAGGTCCATGTCACAGATCGGGATCAATTCAAACCCGTTGATGTTGGCTTGCACCTGATCGCAACGGCTCGGCAGGAGTATTCGGATCGATTTGAGTTTATAGAGAATAGGGGACGATACTTCTTCGATCTCTTGGCTGGGACTGATGAACTACGATTGAGACTCATGAAGTGCGAATCACCTACGGAAATCGTTCAGTCTTGGGAGGCAGAGGTGGAGAAATTTACTGAGCGGTGCCGTCCGTACCTTCTTTACGATTGAATGGAAAAAGGGCTTGCGACCATGAAATCCTTTTATCAACTTGCCCAAAAAGGGGCGAAAAAGATTATCGGATTAATGTCCGGCACCTCTGTTGATGGTGTTGATGCTGCACTTGTCGAAATTCGGGGACACGGTTTAGAAACGCAGGTTGAGCTGCTCGCATTCCATCCTCACCCCTTTGAGGCAACAGTCCGAGATCGCATTTTTGATCTGTTTCAACCGGAGACCAGTCGCGTTGACGAAATTTGTCAGATGAACTTTCTCATTGGGGAGATTTTTGCAGATGCAGCACTATTGGTCATTCGTGACGCGGAGTTAGAGGTGGGAGAGATAGATCTGATCGGCTCACACGGGCAGACGGTCTATCACCTACCCCCGCAGAGGGATGCACAGTACATTCCATCGACGCTGCAGCTCGGTGAACCGGCGGTCATTGCGTATCGTACAGGCATCCCGACAATCGCAAACTTCAGGGTTGCAGACCTCGCGGCGGGTGGACAAGGGGCACCGCTAGTGCCGTATATCGATTTTCTGTTGTTTCGGCAAACAGATCGGACGGTTGCGCTGCAAAATATCGGCGGCATTTCCAATGTGACGCTGATACCCGCAGGGGCAGCGGGATCCGATGTCCTTGCCTCCGACACGGGACCTGGGAACATGATTATTGATTCGGTTATGGAGATTCTCACGGATGGAGAGGAAAGGTATGACAACGCGGGTCAGCTTGCTGCGCAAGGGAGCGTTTGTGAGTCGCTGCTAGAAGAGTGGTTGGAACACTCCTTCATGAGTGCACACCCCCCTAAGACAACGGGACGTGAAGCATTTGGTAGGCAGTTTGCGGATCAGGCGATTCAGCAGGCACAAAGTCAGAACTTGGCGTCGGCGGACTTGGTTGCCACCTTGACAGCGTTTACGGCGCAAACAATTTTTGATTACTATCGTCGGTTTCTATTTCCGCACTCTTCCGTTGATGAAATCTATATCAGCGGGGGAGGCAGTCATAATCTCACGTTGATGCAGCACCTAAAGACGCTATTCCAGCCAATTCTGCTCCTACCGATTGATTCCATCGGGTTCTCAAGCGATGCAAAGGAAGCGATTGCCTTTGCTGTCCTCGCTAATGAAGCGGTGCATGGGCATCCGACGAACTTGCCACAGGTCACAGGAGCATCGCAACCGATGGTGCTTGGGACATTTTCTCCCGCCTAAAGTCGTGTGGCTGACAAGTCCCGATTCCGTTGTCCCATTTCGGAACTTACGGAATCGTGGATTCCTTCGATTTATCGGAGTCCTCGGAACGGGAACGGCTTGGTAATATCCCAATCAGATCGGGACAAACCAGGCCGGAAGCGGCAACTCGGTTTACCCCCTGCCGGGGAAAGTGAGCTCAGCGACGCCGGATTTATCCAACTCCCCTTTGCCAAGTTCGATCATTCTGTCATACTGACTTTTGGTTGCCTCGGCGAGGGGGAGGTTCAAGCCAGCGGCTTTGGCGAGGTCAAGCGCGATTCCTGAATCTTTCGACGCATGTGCCGAGGAGAAATAACATTCGTGGTCGCGATTCTCCATATCCTCGCCGTCCGTTTCTAGGACACGGGAGTTTGCCCCGGTTTGGGAGAACACTTCTTGCAGCATTCCCAGATCCAACCCAAGCGCGGCACCGAGTCCAAGCCCTTCTGCCAAACCTGCGGTGTTGATGTTCATCACCATATTTACTAGTGCTTTGACTTGGGCAGCCTGTCCTGCGTCACCGATGTAGCGCAAAGAGACGCTCATTGAATCGAGAATCGGTTTGGCGTCGTTGAAGACTTCCTCTTTCCCACCACACATCAGATACAGCGTACCTTCCCGTGCTTGCGTGATACTGCTCGCCATACAACCCTCAAGGCTCGATGCGCCGTGTTTCTCTGCTAATTGTTCGACATCTACATGCATCTGCGGTGAGATTGTCGCGCAGTTGATAAATGTTGTTCCACTTGCGCCTTTGAGCAGGCTATCTTCGGCATCTTCTGAGAAGATCTGCCGCATCGCGTTATCGTCTGTAACTACGGTGATAATGTAATCCGCGAGTTCTGTCACGCGTGCAAGCTGATCCGTTGCCCCTGCGCCAATCTCCTCGCCGAGCGATGTCGCACGGTCTCCGGCTGCATCGTAAACGGCGACAACCGAGAATCCTTCATCATTTAGGTGGCGTGCGATGTTTGCTCCCATCCTACCCACGCCCACAACGCCGATTGTGTAATCTGAGTTTGCCATTTTTTTCCTCCTATCATCGTTTAGTTATACCTGAGAAACAAAAAGAGTTTAGCACAGTTCCGAAAGAAATTATAGCGAAAAAGGGAAGGCTGGCTACGTTCGCAGCTGCCCGTTTCCGTAGACGATGTACTTATAGCTCGTCAGTCCCTCAAGCCCCATGGGACCCCGGCAGTGCAGCTTCTGTGTGCTGATACCGACCTCCGCACCGAACCCAAATTCGTAACCGTCGGTGAAGCAGGTGCTCGCATTGACATAAACCGCCGCAGAGTCTACCTCCTTGAGGAAGCGTTGTGCCGTGGTATAGTTCTCCGTCACAATCGTGTCCGAATGGTGTGAGCCGTAGGTTTCGATATGCTCCACCGCTGCGTCTAAATCCGAGACTATCCGGATTGATAGGATGTAATCGAGGTATTCCGTTCTCCAATCTTCCTCGGTGGCGGGGAGGAGGTCTGGACATATCGCTCGCGTTTGCTCACAGCCGCGCAGCTCAATCCCTTCGGCGGCGAATTTTTCGCACATTGACGGGAGGAAGTTCGGAGCGATTTTTTCGTGGACTAGCAGGGTCTCCATTGCGTTGCAGACAGCGACCTTGTAACCGCTCTTTGCGTTGATACAGATCTCCTCTGCCATCTCGGTATCGGCTGCCTGATCAACGTAGACGTGGCAGATTCCGTCTGCGTGACCGAGCACCGGAATCTCCGATTGCTTCATGAGGTAGCGGACTAACTCGTAGCTTCCGCGCGGCACAATGAGATCAATCAGGTCAGGTAGTGCAATCATTTCGTGGACAGCCTGCCGATCGGTAATATCTACAAACTGAACGGCACCCGGTATCCCCTCTCTCTCGGCGGTTTCGCTCAAGATGTTAGCGAGTGCTGTATTCGAGCGAATTGCCTCCGACCCGCCGCGTAAGATAACGCCGTTGCCGGACTTGATACATAAGGCAGAGACCTCGACGGTGACATCTGGACGCGATTCATAGATGATACCGACTACTCCGATTGGAACACTCACGCGCCCTATCTGTAGACCGTTAGGTCGCTCCCGAATATGTGAGACCTCTCCGATTGGATCCGGCAGGGCAGCAACCTGCCTTAAATTATCCGCCATCCGCTCAATTTTCTTCTCATCTAACTCCAATCGCTGCATCAGCGGCTCGGCAAGCCCTGTCTTTTGCCCTTCCTCCAGATCAATCTGATTCGCTTCTTGGATCTTGTTCTTGAATGTTAGGATGCTATCCGCCATCGCCAGCAGTGCCCCGTTACGCACATCAACGGAAGTTCTGGACAGAGTGCGCTTGGCAGCTTTGGCAGTTTGGGCTTTTGAACGGATCATCTCCTGAATTGCTTGGCTCATAATATTTGTTCTCCTAATCTTATGGCTACTTTAACCGTTGGTGCTAGTTGATGAGACTGTCGTTTCTACATCGTTCAAGAGTTCATTTGTTCAAGGGTTCGCTAGTACATTAATGGACCAATTACGCATCATGTTTCACTCTCGTATCAACAGTTGCAAATTAGCACTATCTTTTAATAATCTTAGGACTTACGCAGTTGAACATTCAACCCCTCGTAGTTCGGTGTCTCATTACCGGACAATACGACTCACGACGCCCGATGAATCGGGCAACTACAATTAATCCTACACAGTAGTAGGTAGGCTCCGCTGTACCGTAGTTTGTACAATGGTTACGGCATACGGCGTATGCCTACTACCTTAAGACGCGCAATGAATTGCGCTACTACAAACTGAAGTGCGTAACTCCTAAATCTAAGAAATGTCTTCGATGATTCAGGATTAGCCAGCGAACAAAAATCCCAGCCAAACGCCCACACCGACTAAAACGATTGCTACACCGATAACAGCTAGCACGATTTTCCACGTCAAAATGCTTGCTCCTCCTTCCTGCTCCAATGTTTCCCAGAATACCCTCTCGCCTTCCGTTGCTTGCCCCTCCTCTTCCTGTTCTTCAGTATTCTCCATGATAGGGTTTTCAGCCTCCGGTGCGGACGCTTCCACTTCCGTTGGTGATTGGGAAGTTTTTTCCCCGTCGTCGATATTTTGTGCAGAACTGGCTGCAGGTGTATCTCCTTCGGAACCTGACTTCGGTTGAGTGTTCGACTCACTTTGGTTCGTTTCTTCGGCCGCAGTTTCTGTCGATGAGGATTGATCTGCTGCTATTGATGAAGGATCGGGTTGCGAATCTGATGGGGTGGCATCGGTTGAATCCGTTGTATTATCTGCCGCATCACTTTGATCTGCCTTTGCTGTTTTTTCCTCAGACTCTTGCGGTGTTGACTGTTTTCCTGACCACATTGCCTGACGTTGCGCTTTGTATTTTTCCTGCAACGCTTGTTTGTCTTTTTCACTCAGCTGCACAACAGTACCTCCTGAGAAACACTCGCTTTATTCTCCGTTATTCGTTGGAGATTTTCTCAATTTTAACAACGGTTCCATGGTTGACCTGTTTGAACGCCTTTGGCTCACCAATCAGCTTACCGATAACATTGACCGGACTCGCAGGACGAATCTCCGCGCCTCGGCTCATCGGGGTGGGTCCAAAGAAAATACAGAACGCCGTGCCGGGGGGCCAATAGGCAAGCTCGCCCAATTCCACTATCTCTTGTGCGTTATCTACCTCCGCTTCCACAGGGATGGAAAAGTAGATCTCATCACCCCACGTATTCCCGCGCACCTCAATCGGCAGCACCTCCCAAATCTGCTGTGCTGTTTGCGATTGATTCAACTCAGCTTCCATGACAACAGGTGCAGCGGTGATTCTTATCCGCTTTTGTGACATGATGACCCTCCGAGATGGAATGGGGTGAAATCCCATTTGCTGTTGACTTACGGGATACTTTTTGCGATAATAGGTATCCATCAAGATTTAATTCTATCATAAGCCTTTAGGGATTCTCAACACAAAAAATAGTTTACGCAGGAGGAAACATAATGAGGCTGAAGGATCGTGTTGCAATTATAACAGGCGGCGGACAGGGAATTGGTCGGGCAACTTGCCTGCTGCTTGCAAAAGAAGGCGCGAATATCATTATTGCAGAACATAACCCGACCACGGCTGAAACTGTCGGGAAGGAGGTCGAAGCACTCGGTGTGCGGAGTCTTGTCCTCCAAACCGATGTCTCGGATGGCGACTCGGTCCGTTCAATGGTAAATCAGACGCTTGACGCTTTTGGGCGGATCGATATTCTAATAAATAATGCGGGCATCTTTAGCTACACACAAATCGAGGACTGCACTGAAGAGGAGTGGGACAGAACAATGGCAGTCAACCTCAAGGGACCATTCCTCTGCTCACAGGCAGTTATTGATACAATGAAAAAACAGAAGTCCGGTAGAATTATCAGTCTCGGCTCCTTAGCAGGTCAGGTCGGCGGACTGGTTGCATCTGCGCCCTATTCAGCATCCAAAGCGGGTGTTATGTGTCTTACGAAGTCCTTAGCACGTGCCCTCGGACCGCACAACATCACTGTCAATGCAATCGCTCCCGGCGTCGCCGCAACAGATATGACGACGAACCATCCCGACTTGACAGCACAGATGGTACTCGGTCGGGTTGCTGAGCCGGTAGAGATTGCAAATGCTATTCTGTTCCTTGCCTCTGATGAAGGTTCGTACGTGACAGGCTTCACGCTTAACGTCAACGGTGGGATGTTCATGTCGTCTTGAAAGTTCTTGAAAATCAACGACGTTTCTGATACAATCCCAACAGTTGAAGAAATGGTATTTTGAAACTATAGCTAGTAGGAGAAAAGATGCAGATTGCAAATAGACTCAAGAGGATTCCACCCTACCTGTTCATCGAACTACGCAATAAAATTAACCAAGCAATCGCCGATGGCATTGATGTTATCAGTTTGGGAATTGGTGACCCCGTTGAGCCGACCCCGCAACCGGTTATCGACGAACTCTGCCGTACTGCGGCTGACCCAGCAAACCATCGCTACCCAACGGACGAAGAGAAAGGGATGTTTGCATTTCGGAAGGAAGTTGCGGATTGGTATGCTGAACGGTACAACGTTGAATTAGATCCGGAGGATGAAGTGCTCGGATTAATCGGATCCAAGGAGGGTTGCCACCATTTTATTCTCGCGGTTGTGAATCCCGGAGAGACAGTTTTAATGACAGATCCGGGCTATCCTGCATACCGGGCAAGTATCTTCATGGCTGAAGGGGAACCTTACAACGTCCCAATCACGGGGGACAACGGATTTCTCCCCAAGCTCGCCGATATTCCGTCGGATGTCGCCAACCGGGCGACCGCAATGTTCCTGAACTACCCCAATAACCCAACGGGGGCGACCGCAACACCTGAGTTTTTTGCAGAAGTGGTTGAATTTGCCAAAAATTACGACATCGCTGTGTGCCACGATAACCCGTATAGCGAGATTGTCTTTGAAGGCGAAGAGCCTTTGAGTTTTCTTTCGATACCGGGAGCGAAGGAGGTTGGCGTTGAACTCAATTCCCTGTCCAAGCCGTTCAACATGACAGGCTGGCGGATTGGGATGGTGATGGGGAATACAGAACTTATCGCGGGGATGGCGAAGGTTAAAGGGAATACCGATTCGGGAATTTTCAACGCGATTCAATACGCTGGAATTGCGGCTTTGACGGAATGCCGGAATAACATTGAGAAAATGCTACCTATCTACACAGACCGCCGTGAAAGGGTGCTTAACGCCTTTAAGGAACTCGGTTGGGATAGCTATGATGCACCCAAGGGAACGTTTTATCTCTGGCTGCCGACCCCTGATGGGATGAACTCTGTAGATTTCGCAACGTTGATGTTTGAAAAGGCGGCGGTTGTGATTGCGCCGGGGGCGTCTTACGGTGAGTATGGGGAAGGGTATTTTCGACTGGTCTTGACCGTACCAGATGACCGGTTGGACGAGGCACTGGATCGGATAAAAAAAGCGTTGAGCTGATAAAACTGTAACAGGCTGTTACGCTTCTATCAGTTTGAGTAACGCTCGGAAAGGTGGAGGGGAGTAATATCAAATCTGTGCGATGACCTGCCCTATTTCCTCAATTCTTGGGCGGTATCCGTTTTGAGCACTCTATAGCTACACATCGAATCCCCGGTGGGCATGTAACATTCTCGCTCAACTGGCACATCAAGTAGCCGCTGTAACAGAGACAATTCGAGCTGACAGAGTTGGGGATATTTCTGTGCAATAGATTCAAGGGCACAGTTGTGTTCTTTAAGGATGTAGGCGTTTGGCGTTTCCGCAATTTCAACCTGATAGCCTTCTCCATCCAAAAACGCGGCAAGCACTGTAATCTTTTCCGCTAAACTCTTACCCCTGATATCGTTGAGACACATCGCGACCTTTGCTTCCATCTGATATTCAAGGAGTTGGTTAACCTTTTCTGCGCCGTCGATCACTACCAGAGCATCCAAAGTACCCAACGCAAATCGCGGATAGTCATTCGGAAATAGGTTCTCTTTTGCTTCCGAGGTGAGTTTATATATATAGACGGGTCTACCCCGGCTAATTTTTTCGCGATAGTGTTGGATATAGCCTTCCCGTTCCAAGATAGACAGATGCTGACGAACTGTCATGGAATGGAGGTCTAACTGCGTGGCAAGTTCACCGGCTGTCATACCGTTATTTTTTTTCAAAAGTTCGACGATCGCGCCGCGTGTGTCTTTCGGTACTGATTTCATTGTTTAACCTTCCCGGCTTTGGTAGCGAACACTCCTTAACTCCCGCGTATTCCTATTTCTCCCAATCTCCTTGATGAGGCAAAAATATTGGCTAACGCGCCTTGCCAGTGTAATTCTAACAAGATTATATCAGAAAAATACCGCATTTACAAGTCAAAATAGGTTTTTTAAGTTATTTACTTGACAAAACATAAAATATCGTGTTACTATTCCATCAGTTTGATGCTAAACCCTATTATGATAAGGTAGTTTAACAGCCTTTTAGGAGAGCGACGTCAATGACAACAAGGGCAGATGAAACGGTCGGTGGAACGTTCAACCAGAACCTTGTTGAAGCACCGATCGATGATACGGAGAACTATGGACGTGATAGCGAATGGGTAACGCCGTCAGAGGATGATACGCCAACCCTCCAAATTGATGCGTTAAGCACTTGGCTGCAGATGGTTTCAAGGCACAGGCTTCTGTCTAGAGAGCAAGAGATAGAGCTTGCCAAGCGGATTGAGCAGAACGACGAAAGCGCGCGCGATGAATTGGTCCAGGCGAACTTGCGCTTAGTAGTTTCAGTTGCAATAAAGTATCGAGGACATAATGTCCCCCTCGAAGATCTCATTCAAGAGGGAAATATCGGGCTGATGCGGGCAGCCAGTAAATTTGACTATCGGAAGGGATTTAAGTTTAGCACCTACGCCATTTGGTGGATTCGGCAGGCAATCATGAGAACGCTCGATAACTGTTCGCGTTCAATCCGGCTCCCATCTTATGTCGTCGCGAAGGCGAGCAAATTTGATTCAGCTTATGCACATCTTAGCCAAGCACTTCACCGTGAACCGACAATTGAGGAACTATCCGAGGTGCTTGAGTTGAGCAATAAACAGATCGAAGATCTGTTGGTTCTCAATTCGGGTACAATCTCGTTGGAGTTACCCCTCAACGATGAAAAGAACGCAACAACCTTGAGCGATCTGATTGAAGATCCCAAAGCGAACCCGGAAGTCGGTCCGATTTCGGATTTGGTCGAAGGGGATTTAGTGGACGTGCTCCTCAGTAAATTGAAAGCGAGAGAGCGAGAAGTGATTAAAATGCGCTTTGGTCTTGAAGATGGTGAAGAAAAGACTCTACGTGAAATTGGGGAGAAGATGGATGTCACAAGGGAACGGATTCGACAATTGGAAATTGAGGCAATCGCTCGTATAAAACGTCTGTACGACGAGGCGGGGGAACTTCGGCTTCCGAAGGAGGCGTCAAGCTGTCCGGCTGCGTAGCACCTACCAACACTAAGGAGAGACAATGAAGAATCTGCTGAATAAATTAAAACCGAAACAACCCCAAACTGTAGAGGAGGCCACCCTACTTGCTGTCACTGAGGCTGCCAAGGAGAAGATTCGATCGGTGATTGAAGACCAAGGGATGGAAGTTGAAGGGATGCGCATTAGCATCAGTGGTCGTTCCGCGTCAGTGTTTGAGTATGGACTGGGGCTTGAAGTTGAACCTGATCCAGGTGATGTCGTAGTGGATTGCGGCGAATTCAAGGTTTTTGTCGATCCGGAAAGTTCTAAAGACCTAAAGGGGGCAACCATCGATTATGTGGAAGACCTGAATTCGAGCGGTTTCAAGATTGATAACCCGAACACACCGACATGGGATAATCCCAAAGCCCAAGCGATTCAGCAACTCATTGACGAACGGATTAATCCTGCGGTTGCGTCGCATGGCGGACAGATCGATTTGCTGGATGTTACAGATGATTCCATCTATATCCACATGGGGGGCGGCTGCCAAGGGTGTGGCATGGCAGATGTCACATTGAAGCACGGAATCGAGGGAATGATCCAAGAGCATTTCCCCGAAATTAAGAATATTATTGATACCACCGACCACGCCTCCGGCACGAATCCTTATTACGAATCGAGCAAGGGGTAAAAGAGAGGACAATTGTCTGCTAACGGGTAGTTTTGGTCAATTGCGGACGAGGTGACCTCGTCCCTACTGTTTTTCGCATGAGTCATCCGCTTTAGGGAGGTTGTCATGTTTAAGCGTCGATTCATGTTTTATATCATTGTGTTAGCTGTGCTTTTTAGTGCCTATGTGGGATATAGGTTTTACGAAAACCGTATTGAATCGATACCAGCAGGGAAGGCAATTCAGTTTGAGGCTAATGAGGGGCTTGAGTCTGCCGACCGTGCGTTTTTACAGCGAGCAGAACCTGTCAGCCAACTGCCAAGGAAGGTTGCAAAGCAATCTCCATCGCTGACCCCTCCTGTATGGACGTATACACCGGGGAAATGGGATAGCGGTGCTGTTGATTCGGTTCAAGCTACTGCCCCGCCGACGGATGTAGTAGACTTTTACACAGTCGGTATGCCTAATGGACAAACATACCGGGCTCCCCTACCAAAAGGCCAAACGCTCTCAGCAAGGGAGATGATAAGCATTTACGAAGGAATTTATACAACCTCCCACCCAATTCCTCCCGATCCAATTCCTCCCGATATTCTAATGTTACCGCATCCACTGCCCAATTTTCTTGAATACGCCACAAAAATTTATACATCACGACAGCTAGGTATCTCCATGGTTGAGCTTGAGGTAAAGATAGCAAATGGAGAGATTATTATAGAATCGGGCGAGATCTCTGTGACGCAGCTCGAAGATTGGATACAATCGGTAGGAGGGGTAGGTCGGGCACAAGCATTGGTTGAGGAATTAGGGTGGCCAGATTCTGTACCGATTGACTCAGTGATTATTCGATCCACTTTCAAAGCGGAACCACCGCCACCGCCAACCGTTCCAGACAAACATGAACCTACCAATGATAGAGGCAAGCGGGAACGAAACACCTGAAGATAATTCTGATGATAAGATACCAGAGCAATAATTCTCTGTAGGGGCAGATTGATGTATCTGCCCCTTTTTTCTCAAAGGTCAAATTGATGATGAAACGTCCAGGGGCAATATTACTCATTTCCTGTTACGAACTAGGGCATCAACCGATTGGTCTCGCTTCCCCACTTGGATTCCTTGAGCGTGCGGGATATACGCCGGATGTGATGGACATTGCCGTTGAAACCCTAGATGTGGAAAAAGCTGCCCACGCAGAATTTGTTGGGATTTGTGTGCCGATGCACACCGCCCTCCGTTTAGGCGTCCATGTTGCAATCCGCCTTCGCAAAATCAATCCGACTTGCCACATCTGTTTTTACGGTCTCTACGCCTCACTGAACGCTGAATACCTGCTCCAACATCATGCCGATTCAGTCATCGGCGGTGAATATGAAACACTGATGGTCGAATTGGTTGACTCCCTTACAGATGGAATACATGTTGATATAGCGGGTGTCCTCCGACGCGAGGGTGTCGCATCGCTTCAAGATACCCCTCAATCCAAACCCCTCCTGAGATCTTCCCGCGCTATGCCAAGTGTGTATAAACCGCGCAGCGATTTGTCTGGCGAACCCCTCGCCGTTCCGAGCCGAAAGCGACTACCACCGCTTGATAGATATGCACACCTTGAACAAGGTGGTGTAGCCCATCTCGCCGGTTATGTAGAAGCAAGTCGTGGTTGCAAACACCTTTGTCTCCACTGCCCCATCCCTCCAGTTTATGAGGGTAGATTCTCCGTCGTGCCGAAAGGGATTGTGCTGGAGGATATTCGAGCGCAAGTTGATGCCGGTGCAGCGCATATCACATTTGGCGACCCTGATTTCCTCAATGGTCCCAAACACGCGCTTCGGATTGTTCAATCCGTGCACGAAGCGTTTCCGAACCTGACCTTCGACTGCACAACTAAAATTGAGCACCTCCTGAAGCACCGTTCCATCCTGCCTGAACTCCACGATTGTGGTTGTATCTTTATCGTTTCTGCTGTTGAATCGCTCAACGACACGGTACTTGACAACCTCCAGAAAGGACATACACGTGCCGACGTTTTTGCCGTTATCGATCTTTTGAGGGAGGTTGGTATTGCGATGCGCCCCTCGCTTGTTCCGTTCACGCCATGGGAGACGCTTGATAGCTATCTATACCTCCTCGACTGCGTTGAAAATAAAGGGCTAATCGATCACATCGATCCCGTGCAGTACACGATTCGGTTGCTTGTTCCACCGGGGTCCTCTCTGCTACTGCAACCATCCATTCAACCCTACCTCGGTCCGCAGAATCAGGAATCCTTCACCTATCGCTGGAGGCACCCTGATCCGCGCATGGATGAACTCCACAAAGCGGTCAGTGTCGCCGTAGAGAGTGCATCGCAGATCGGTGAGGATGCGTTTGTAACCTTCCATCGGGTGCGCAACCTCGCGTATGCCGCAATCGGCAAAGAGGAATCCTCTGTCGCATTCCCAATGGATTTTGAGCCTGACCGAAAACGACCGCCGCGCCTGACTGAAGATTGGTTCTGTTGAGCGGAGCCAACGCAGGGTCAGTTGGACCCACTCAACTATAGTGAATTCTAAAAATAAGTAGACGTTTCTCCAGTAGGCATTGCAGGAGAGCCGCCTTGTGGGAGGGAAACCTTCTAAGTCCGCCTGCGAAATCAGAGGTGTCCGTATAATCGGGGTTGAAAACCCCTCCCACAGCGTCCAAATAATTATGAACTTTACTATAATGCGACTTACGCCATTAGTTTTTCGATTTCATCAATTGTCTTTGGTACGGCTGCCGTTAGGACTTCACAGCCGGACTCGGTGACCAGAATATTGTCCTCAATCCGCACACCGATTCCCAGGTACTCCGGTGGAACGTTTTCGCTGTCAGGATCAATGTAAAGTCCCGGCTCGACAGTCATCACCATCCCCGGTTGGAAAGTTTTGTATTCTTCCCCCTCCCGTGTCTTTGCCACGTCGTGAACCTCTACTCCCAGCATGTGTCCGACACTGTGCATGTAAAACTTTCGATATTCCTGTTCCTCGATCACTTTCTCTTTCTCTCCGACCAATAACCCCAACTCCAGCATTGCTTCAGTCAACATCTCTACCGCCTTCTGAACGGGATCTCCAATCGAGACGCCGGGACGAATGCTTTCGATAATCTCGCACTGGACATCGAGCACCGATTGGTAGACTGCCCGTTGCGCGTCTGTAAACTTGCCGTTGGCGGGGAATGTCCGGGTTATATCACCACAATAGTATTGGTATTCACATCCCGCGTCAATGAGCACCAGATCGCCATCTCCAATCTGGCAATCGTTTGCCGTATAGTGCAACGTTGTTGCGTTTGTGCCTTTCGCTACAATCGTGAGGAACGCGGGACCTGTGCCGCCATTTTTCCGATAGATTGAGTCGATTAGACTCTCCAATTCATATTCGTACATGCCGGGACGAACCGCCCGCATCGCTGCTGTATGCGCTTCGACACTGATATTCACCGCTTTGCGAATCCGTCCAAGTTCTGTTTCATCTTTGACGAGACGCATCTCTGCAAGGAGGTCGGTAGGGTCAATTAAGGCGGTGGGGCCCGTTCCCTCGCGCAAGCGATGCCGCCTATACCCCTTGAGGAGTTCGATAATTTTCTGATTAAAGGCTTCGTCCGCACCGAACCCGTAGTAGAGCCGTTCCGATGTCCCAATATATTCGGAGATTTTTTCGTCAAATTCCTCGATGGGATAAGCTTCATCTGCGCCGAAGCGTTCTTTCGCCCCTTCGACACCGGCGCGCTTACCAGTCCATACCTCCTGTTCAGGAGCGCGGGGACGGACAAATAAAACATATTGATGCTCAGGGTGATCTGGGGCAATGACGCAAACCGCCTCCGGCTCCTCGAAACCGGTTAAGTAGTAGAAATTGGCGTCTTGGCGGTATCTATATTCGGTCGAGTGGGTACGCATCGCCGGCAATGCGCTGGGAAAGATTGCAACACCTCCCGCTATTTTTTCCATAAATGCTTTGCGTCTATGCTCGTGCATATTTGCTTTCTCCTTCTGTGGATAACCGTGATTGGTATCGATCGACATTATAGCATAATCCCCTAAGCAGCCGGATGAAAAAGAAAACGTAAAGACAGAAAGCGAGGTTACGGCATACGGCGTATGCCTACTACTTTATTCCCCTCGGATACATCTTTGCGTTGCAGGTTTTCATCAGATTTGCTATAATGACGAAAAAAGGGATGAAAGCTGCAACATGAAAATCTATACCAAAACTGGAGACGCCGGTGAGACAGGGCTTTACGGTGGGACACGGGTGCCTAAAGATGCGATGCGTATTGAGGCTTGCGGAACGGTTGATGAACTCAACGCCTGCATCGGGTTTGTGAGATCTCAGATTCAGGACGAGGAAATCAACACAATCCTCCATCGTATCCAAAACGAACTCTTTGATATCGGGGCAGATCTCGCAACGTTAGAGGCACACCCGAAGGCGGCAAATCTGAGAATCCCACCAACCTTGACCCCCAAACTGGAAAAAGAGATTGACCAGTTTGAAGACCAACTCCCACCGTTGAAAAACTTCATTTTGCCCGGTGGTTCAGCGGGTGGCGCAGCGATTCACCTCGCCCGAACTGTTGCCCGTCGTGCCGAGCGGTGCGTTGTCACTCTCGCCAAAGGGGAAGCGGTAAATCCAGAGGTGCTTATTTACCTTAACCGGCTCTCCGATCTGCTATTTGTACTCGCCCGCACGGTCAATCACCGGTTAGGTGAATCGGAGCCGCTTTGGGAATCGCAAACGGAACGCACAAAATCTTAGCGTTTTGCCCTTTCTTTTTGTATGAACCTCGTAGGTCTGTCACCAATGAACCAATTGTTTTCACGTTTCATTCACAGTTTGGATATTCTTTAGGACTTACGCAGTTGAGCACTTAAAGCCAACCCTCCTGCCCCCCTTATCGGAGGGGTAGAGGCCGATTTATCGCCGCTGGAGGTCGTTCCCAATGCACGATGAATAGGGCAACTACAGTCGGGTCTTAGGTTGGCAGCAGATCTCGGACTCTCGGAACGGAGGCGACTTATCGCCCGTACCCCCTCTAACTCCCCTACCCTCCTTTATCCCCCCGCAAGCAGGGGGAGGGAAGGGAGAAAGCAATGAACGCGCTACTGCAAACTCAAGTGCGTAACTCCTAATTCTTAATCAAATTAATCTTGAACCCCAAACCGAACTCACAACCCAAGTAAGGAGCAAACATGAACAACTCAAAAATAGATCGTATTGAATGCGTACCACTTATTGGCACCCGTCCGCGGCAAGCGGGGTGTAACTCACGCCTTCAGGTGCATGGGCTGCACGTCAGACCGCCCATTGCACGCATCACCACCGATGACGGTGCGGCTGGCTTCGGTTTGTCGCGTATGTCTGAGGAGGACGCCGCAGGGCTTGTCGGTGCCCCTTTGAGCGAGGCGTTTGACTCCGAAAATGGTGTCAGTGAACGCTTCCGTGGTCTTGAATACCCACTCTGGGATCTTGCTGGAAAACTTGCCGGAAAGCCGGTGTATGAGATGCTCGGTGGCGAACCCGATGCGGATGGCGTTTTCCGCGCACGCTGTTATGATACGTCGCTATACATCGACGACCTGCATCTGGCGGATGACAACGAAGCCGCTGCGCTGATTGCCTCCGAAGCATTGGAGGGCAAAGCGCGGGGACACAAAGCATACAAGATTAAAGTCGGGCGCGGCGCGATGCACATGCCGCTCGAACAGGGGACACATCGGGACATTCTGGTGATCCGTGCTGTGCGGAACGCTGTCGGAGCCGATGCCACGATCCTGATTGACGCCAACAACGGCTACAACCTGAACCTGACGAAGCAGGTGTTGAGTGAAACCGCTGAGGCAAAGGTGTATTGGATGGAGGAGGCTTTCCACGAGGATGGCAGCTTCTACGCCAATCTGAAGGAGTGGCTCAATGCGGAGGGTATAGGGACAAAGATCGCTGATGGAGAGGGTGGTGCTTCGCTTAATCTGCTCCAGTGGGCAGAGGAGGGTTTGGTCGATATTATTCAGTACGACATCTTCCACCCCGGTTTTTCCCGTTGGCTGGAGCTCGGACCCCAACTCGACGCGTGGAACGTCGGCTCTGCTCCACATCATTACGGTGGGCATTATGGCAACTATGTGTCGTGCCATCTATCTGCGGCGATCCAAGGATTTGAGTTTACCGAATGGGATGAAGCTGACACACCCGGCTTGGACGATTCGGGTTATTCAATCTCTGATGGGCTGGTCAGTGTCCCCAATTCGCCCGGTTTCGGTCTCAATCTGGACGAGGAGATCTATGCCCGCGCCGTTAAAGAGAATGGATTTGATGTCCGGGCAGCGTAAGCCGTAAGGGGAAACAGGCGATGGGGTTCTCTAGTAGGGAATGTAGATCTGCATTCCCTACGAAGGAAGTTATTGGCTGAACTGTTGAGCGACAAAGACCAAATCGAGGATATTGACGACGCCATCGCCGTTGGGGTCTGGGGAGGCTTTACCGAAGCCGTTGGCGACTTGGACCAGATCCAAGATGTTGACCTTCCCATCGCCGTTGACATCGGCAAGGTTTGGTGCCTTGAGGTAGATTTCACCGTCGAGGTCGGGGAGCAGGTGGGTGGTGCTAGTTTTCCCACTGGACACACCCGTTGTAGACTGGGGCAGGGAGATGGTCTGTGCTTTTCCACTTCGGTTATAGACAGCCCAACCGTTGGTGAACTCTCGGATGAATAAGCCCTCAGTGTTCTGATAGCGTTGGGCTTTGCGTCCAACGGGTTGTCCAAGATCGGCATCCAAGAAGGGATACCGGAAATGCACGTGCTCCCCGAGTATTCCATTGATGAAGTGAACGTATCCATTGGAAAGGGTGAGACTCATTGTGGTGAATAGACGCATCACTCGCTTATTGGTCAGACTTTCGTGGGGTTCAGTCGGAATCCCCAGTCCTTGTAGGCAATTGAGTTGTGGTTCTCTGAGATTTTCTTCTCGCCAAATAAGAGTGGTTTCAATCTCAATAATCTCCTCGCGAGTATAACCTCTCTCAGGATCGTCAGGGTCGGTTTCCATGAAGCTACCGTTGACATAGAGCGGTGCAAGTGGCCTAGCCCTGTCACCGAAATTGCAGACTATAAGAAAATCGTCGGGAACATTTGCACGAATGCGCTGAAGGATTGAGAGTCGTGCATCACGTTCTGCTTCACGAGGACGGAGGAATGGTGCAGGTGTAACAGAAAAATCTCTAAGTGAACCGCCATTCTCAAGCCACCAGTCAAAGAAGATGCCGTCATACAAGCCGCATTTTGAGACGGAAATTGCCTGTTGGACAATGATGTCTTGAACTTCTATCAGTGTTATATCAATAAGGTAGTTATCAGGGCTCCGGTGATGCTGAATCGGATTCCCCTCATCATCCTTCAGCCAGTAGGGCCAATCTTCGGGATAGTGGTTATTAACTTTTGCATCCCGTTGTCGGATTTCAGAGAGAAAGAGCATATTGGGATTTTTGGCGAGTAGTTCATTACGCCTGAATATTGCGTGTTCGACATCGCCTGCGACTTGATAGCCTTGGGAGGTTGGTCGAAAATAGAGCCCAAAAGGGGTGCCAGTCCAATATATGTCGTGATATGCTATGCGGTCCTTGCGTGATAAATGTAACTGATTGACGGTTTCAAGGCCCCAAGTCTGAACAGTAGATGGAAGACTTCTATTTTGGATACGGTCTTGAATCGGGAAGTCTGGTAACAGACATTCCTCATCGTATCCAATTTCGGTTGATGATAGCCCCTGAAGTGGACTCAAATCCACAATCGGATTGCGATAGATATCCAGTATTTCCAATTGAGTTAAGTTGGCAAGTGGGCTGATATCGACAATCTGATTAAACACTAGATTTAACCAGACAAGTTGTGTCAGGTTTGCCAAGGGTGTGATGTCTTTTATCTGACAGTTATAAAGATGGAGGTCTCTTAACTGCGTGAGATTGGATAGGGGTGTAAGATCCTTTATAATGACCCCGTAGAGATTGAGGTTCGTAAGTTTTGTGAGGTTAGCAAGGGGGGAAAGGTCCTCGATTGGATTATTTCTCAGGCTCAAAGAGCTCAAGTTGACGAGATTGGTCAATGGGGTGATGTCATGAATCTGATTTACAGGGAGTGCTAGAGATCTTAGGTTAATGGCATATTCTAAGCCGTTGATGTTTTCTATCTGGCTCTCTATGGCAGTGAGTTTTTCTAATCTCAACATCGCTAGCTGGGTGATGGGGGTTTCCTCGGGCAACGTGAGTGCTTCGCGGATGGCTTGCCTAAGATTGGGGTCAGGTATGTCCACATCAACTGAAGCGAGTTCCTGTAGCACGTGGATATCCACATCCAGACTTTGAAGGTTCAACCCAAAGAGCGGTGTAAAGTCTGTTATCGGATTGTTAGCAATTGTCAGGTCAGTCAGCTGTGTTAAATTTGCAAGCGGACTAACATCAACAACTTGGTTTCTGTCAATATATAGTTCTTCCAACCCTGTTAAGTTTGCAAGTGGGCTGATATCAACAACTTGGTTTCTGTTAAAATATAGTACTTCCAGCTGTGTTAAGTTTGCAACTGGACTAACATCGACAATGCGATTATTATTGAGCCACAGTTCTTCTAACTGCGTTAAATTAGCAAGTGGGCTGATATCAACAATCTGGTTAGACGTTAGGTTTAAACGGATGAGTTGTGTCAGATTTGCAAGCGGGGTGATGTCCTGTATTTGCATGGACTTCAACCACGCTTGTTTGAGTTCTGTTAAATTTGCAAGTGGGGTAATATCTGACAATTTAACACCCCCAATATTGATATTGTTCAGATTGGTCAAATTTGCAAGGGGTGTGAGATTGGTGATTGGATTATTTCTCAGGGTCAAAGATTCCAATTTTACAAGTCCCTTTACTGGGGTAATGTCTTGGATGTTATTGACAGGAAGTACAAGAGACTTCAGATTGGTGGCATATTCTAAGCCGGTGATGTTTTCTATTTGTGCTCCGTTGGCAGTGAGTCTTTCTAATCGCAACATCTCCTGCTGGGTGATGGCAGTACTGTCGGGGAGTTCGAGGACTTCTCGGATAGCGCTCTCAAGGTTGGGGTCGGGGATCTCTACAACCTGAGCCGCTGCTGGTCGGGCAGCCACAAGGGTTGCCCCTACAATAAGAAACAAACAATTCAACAGCAATGTCCAACGTAAATTTCTCAACATCGGCTTATACAAACCTTCCCTTCGTTGTGCGTCTATAGCCTTTTATTTCAATCCCGTAACCAAGCACGTCATCTCGATAGTAGCATAACAGATCTTTTTGATCAACGGCAAAGTCAAGTCCCACATGTGCATATCCCCTCCCGTGCTGCCAACCTCTCTCAAAAAAACTTGCAACGAAAAATCGGATCAGGTATAATCAGACACTAAGAGCCTGTTTGAAAAGTCATTTTGGGTAAAGTTATTTGCCATGAAACCGAGTTTTTTCTTCAAAACTCGGTTTCTTCCGTAATCCACTATTCAACGGCACCTTCTCACTATAATTTAGGAAACCGTGTCAGGTCAATGGTAGGGGCTTGGTTTCGTAGGGGCGAGGTTCCCTCGCCCAACGGGTTGGGAGATCCAACCCCTACCCTGCGATACGGCTCGCTGTGGATTGACAAATCCACAGCACCGTGGGATCATTCCTTGCTTTTTAAAACAGGTTCTAAGGACATAGGCAGCACAAGATCCTTAAATAGGTCATACCTGAAGAGGAGTCATCCGTATGTATCCATACAAAAATAGCAAGCTTGGGTTGCGAATCCTGATTTGTTGTGTCGCGATAGCGATGGCAACCGTATTTCCCGCACGAGCTGCCGATCGGTCCCGTGTATTGACGATTGGGCTATTCGCCTCCGGGATTGCTCTCAAATTTGGAAGTGTCTTCGTCGCGAATTCGGCGCAGGACACCTATGATCAATACCTATCCGCCGGAATCCAGAGCGACATTGCCAAGCACCGAGACGATTACAAGACCAAGCGCGATCTGAGCATTGGGATGTCCCGAACAGGCATCGGATTTGTTGGATTTGCGGTACTCATCTCAGTCTTTGACCAATTGGATGTTATCTCCGAATCGTCTGCTTCCCGTTCGGACCAGTTAAATCTCAAGCCGAGTTACAATCCAAGAACAGGTGACGCTGCCCTCACCCTTCAAAGGAAATTCTGAAGCCATGATACTATCTCCGTTTCGATCACTAGCTTTTTTTATACTTCTCATTGCAGCAGGATTCTGCGCCGGTTGTACAGGTAATGAGGATTTTGCCAATCCGCTCGACCCGCAAAACCTGCGTACCGCCGGATCGCCAGTCGGTTTAGAACTCCTTCCCGGCGATGAGCAGATAACGGTGTCGTGGGCGGACAACGGTCACGCAGGAATTATCGGGTATCGACTTTATAGGCGATTCACCGGCGATGCGGATTCGACCTTTGAGTTTGTTGGTGAGGTACTTGGGGAGAACGGCGACCGTCCAGCAACAGGGTTTATTGATACGCAGAACCTAAAAAACGACCAATTTAATGATGTCAGTGGGGAACGTCACCGCTATATCTATCGCATTTCCTATATTGATGCAAATGGGATAGAAATCCCCGATCCCAATGCGCCCCCAACCGATAGCGAAGATCCACGCCGAATGTGGCAAACAGCTAGCGCAACGCCGAGTGTTGCTCCTCCTGTCCCTAATGTCATTGTTGGCGATGATCTGGACGATTTGACCGTTAAACTTTTCTGGCAGGACTATCAGGCCCCCAACGATTTTGAGCAATTCCACGTAGTTGTGTCCCAACAGAGTTTGAGTGGTGAATTCTTACCATTTCGCCTCCGTGCCGAGCTACCGAAAGAGCAGCCGTACTTTTTTGATCAGGAATTTAGTCGGGATAACGCGGTCAAAATTTACCGTGTCGTTGCCGTTGACCGATTTGGTGTCGAAGGGGTAAAGGTGATTCAAGTTGCTTCCCCGAACCTACCGCCAGCACCGCCGCAAAATGTTCGAGCCAGCCTTTTTCAACGAGGTCCCCGGTATGATGCGCGAATCTCTTGGTCAAAGAACAGGGAACCGGACGTTGCAGGCTATCTAATCTATGCCACGAAAGAAGCGGGCGGTAATCTTGTTGTCGGGCAAGATTTGGTTCCCCGACGGAGAACGGATGCGAAAGAGACGAGTGCCACATTCACCGGCGAAGAGTTTATTCTGGACGGGCAAAATCTTGCTCCCCGGCGATACTTTATCACAGCGTTTGATGATACGCCTCAACGCGACGGCACTCGGGACGAAAGCGCGAGGGTTGAAGCACGGTAATAACCCTAATTCGTTTCCAAATATAGACCTACAAGGATAAACATGCACCTTTTTCAGGTAACACAACAACGAATTTTGTTGATTCTCTCCGCTTTTTTAGCGATGGCAGGAACATCTCTCTCTGCACAAAGCCCACCGGTGACGCAACTTGGTGTGATGCAAACCGCTGACACCTTGGGTAAAGGTGGCTACACGACTTCTGTAGGGATGTTTCAAATTGATAGAAAAAAATTGGACACGACACCCAAGCAGCCGCAACGTGTGGTTATCGGTAATTTTGAGGGGTTACATAATGTCGAGTTGGAGATTAATACTTTCTTGATACCTGTTCGATTGACCTACGGCATTAGTGAACGATTGGATCTCCTCCTAGGGGCGACCTTCTCAACCGGGGGCACACGCAAGATTGTTCCCGATTTTTATCGGATTGGTGACACCTACGACGCTGAGGAATCAATTGATGCCACACAAGATCGACGGGTTTATGAGCAATCCATCTTTGATCTCGTTGTCGGGTTGAAGCACAATATCAAACCGGACCAACAGGACGGTTTACCCGGTATATCGATCGGTGGCGATGTACAGGTCGGATTTACCGCCGATGATCAGCTTAATACCGACAAGGAGTTCGTTGACGCTTCACCTGCGGATAGCTTCCCATTTATGGGCATTAACACCTATCTGGTGGGAACGCAGCGTTTTGGTCAGTTCATGAGGGTACATGCGGGTGTCGGAAGTTATCTCTCCTCCAAATCGCTCAAATCATCGGATTCATTTCAGCTAATCTGGCAGCTTGGGGCTGAATTTGCGTTCTCGAATAACTTCTGGCTTGTGACCGATTTTTCGCGAAGACGTGCCTTCAGTGGTATTGCCATCAACGACCTAATCAGTATTGGATTTCGATACAAACTTTCTGATACAGCGGCTTTTAATATCGGTTATGTAACCGAACCGGGCTTTCAGTTCTATCTCACGGTTGGCGGCGGCAAGGGAGGTCCTGTTGTACCAGAAGGCGATGGAGATGATTTGTTGTTTTAGCTAAAATTGCGTAAGCTGCTAGGACGTGTTGACATTTTGATGTCGACAATTAGCAAACAGTTAGAGTCACGATTTGGAGATTGCTTGACAGGTTAGGAAACTTGTCCTCACTAGAAACTGTGTACGTCTGGTGTAGGAGGGAATTCCGATTCCCGACTCTTGCATCGGATGCCGCAGATGTGCAGTGGATTTGGCAATCCACTGCGAGCAGTTTAGCTTCCAATCTCCCGGTTTGCAACGTTTCCCATAAGTGGCAACTTGCGCTTTAACGGTTCAAAGGAGAGGACAATGCCAATGTTATTGAAATTCTGGTTTCGGCGGTTTCGCCGGGCGAGCCGTAATCGCCAGATTCGGCGCATTACGGTGACGGGACTCATTGTTCTGGCTTCCATCATTCTCAATTCCGCATGTTTCTACTTCTTTGAAAAGTCGGTGAAAGCAGATCTGACACTTTGGGATTCCTTCTGGTGTAGTTTTACGACCATAACGACGGTTGGTTATGGGGACTATTCCGCAGCCACGCTCGGTGGGCGGATTGCAACGATGGTTTTGCTATACGGGGTTGGACTGGCTTCGTTTCCCTATGTGATTACTCAGATTGTGGACACAAGTGTGGAGAGACACAATGAACGACGGCACGGGCTCATTGATTGTCGCGATCTTGTCGATGATCATATCATCATTGTCAACTATCCTTCCGAATTGAAGGTTTCCGCAATTATAGAGCAGCTTTCATCGGATATGGTGACGGCGCATAGACCTATCGTCATCTTGGCAGATAGTGTGGATGAGCTGCACTTCAACCGTCCCGATGTTTACTTTGTGCGGGGCGCATCATTAGAAGAAGAGTCATGGAAAAGGGCAAACGTTGAGATGGCATACGCCGTGCTCATCCTCGCGCCAAGGATTGAGGAGCATGCAGCAGATGCGATTACTGCCTCAACGGTTTCACTCATTGAAACGCTCAATCCGGGGATACGGACCATTGCCGAATGTACGAGTATCCAACACTTGGCGGTTTTTCGGTCTTTCCGATGTGATGCCGTGATTCCAACGAATAATATCGCTGCGAAGGTGTTGGCGCAAGAGGTGCGCGATCCTGGACTCGCGCACGCTGTCCGAGAATTGTTGACCGAAGCGCAGGGGAGTGAGTTGTATAGCGAAACTATTGAGATTGATGGGATCAACTTTGGTGGACTGAAATCCTTACTTCTGCAATTGAAAGCGGAGGTCATTTTGGTTGGCATCCTCAGAGACAACCAGCACATGATTAACCCGTCGTTAGATCTTCAAATTCATCGGACAGACCGGCTTATTCTCATCGGTAATCGTCGTAGCGATTGGGAGCAAATCCGCGAACAGCTGTTAAGTGTCAAGGGAACAACATAACAAATCGCAACTCATGTCAAAAGAAAGCGGAAAACGTGAAACGTGATGTCCCATTCCGAGGATCCCGATCTATCGGGACGTGAAACGTGAAGACCGTTTGTTCATTAGTTCATTGGTGCTCGGCCTACGAGAATTGGTTTCACCCTTGATGAATCAGGCTTCAAAATCGGAACGAAAGATAGAATCAGAGTCGCGATTTGGGGATCGCTTGACAGGTTAGGAAACCCCGATTTCATCGAGGGCAGGCTCTGTCCCTACTAGAAACCGTGTGCGTTTTTTGTAGGAGGGACTTCCGATTCCCGACTCTTGCGTCGGTTTCTATTGTGCTATTTCTTATTGTGAGCCAAAATCTTACGATCCGGGTCGAAAAAGCGTCACCAAACAACCGCCGAGTGCTGCTAACGCGATCCCGAGAGCAAACTGCCAACGTAAAGCCCCCCAGCCTCCCGCAGGCGGATGTAACGCCGTCGCAACCACCGCGTTGACGATCGGTGCGCCGGCAAAAACGATGGACATCACCACAGGCGGCGTACCTTTTGCCCCAAACGCCAAGAGGACGCCGAACGCCCCCACCGAACCCACCAGCCCCGCCAGCGTTGACCAGACTATACCCTTCACCGGAAAACTCCACTGGGCACCGTTGACCGCCAACATAATCGCCGAGCCGATGACCGCCGTCAACAGATAGGCAATCCCGACAAAAAGAAACGCTTTGTACCGTCCATGCACCGGATCACTCATAGATACCTGTCCCGTATGCAGAAGAACACCGTAGAGTCCCCACGACGCAACAGTCATAAATGCAAATATTAACCAAGTCATACGCATTAAAATCCTCCTATCAAGTGATGTATTTTCGATAAACCGCCAGAGTTGCCTCTGCCATGAGGTCATCGCTAAACCCGCGATGTACCGCTTCCTTGCCCTGCTGTCCCAACTGTTCCCGGTAGATTGGATTATTCATAAGTTGATATATCCCCTCCGCGATGGAATCGGAAGATGCCGGGTCCACCAATATGCCTCCGCCGGTTGCTGCTATAAATTCGGGGAAGGTGCCGTGTCGCGGTTGAACGACCGGTACGCCATTCGCAAGTGCCTCTAAGATGAAAAGCCCCTTTGATTCCTTGTATGTAGTTGGCACGGATAAGACGTGGAGACTGTTGAGGAAGTCAATTTTTTGGTGCCGATCGACTTCGCCCCAATAGTCAAAGGCATCTGACAAGCCCCACGCATCAATCTGTTTAACCAGTTTCTCAAGATACGGTTCATCTTTTTTGCCAAGGTAACCGGCGACTTTGAGTTGGACTTTATCCGATCCGACCTTATTTGTCAAGCGATAGAAGGCATCAACCAACAGATGAAGCCCTTTCTCAGGGCAGATGCGGGCTAAATACCCGATAACAAAGGGGGTTTCGGCGAGGTTCTTTTGACGCACGCCGTGCTCGCTCAAATTCAAACCGAGATGCACGACATCAATTTTGCTCGCTGGAATATCCAGATACTCAGCCATAAAGTCCGCATAGTATTGGCAAGGGGCGATGTAGCCATCTACCTCCGAAGCCCGTGCTTGCAGTAGTTTCAGGGCTCGTGATTTGTATGGTTCAATCAGGTCTTCCAAGAAAATGTCCTCCCCTTGAAGGGCACAGAGGATCGGAACGTCCAACGCTTTCTTCATCTCCCTTGCGAACCCCACGAACATGGAATTGGTGAGTTGAACCAGATCGGGTCGGTAGGAATCTTTCAGCCATTTGATCAACTTCGCCAGTTCCTTTTTCTGCTGCCCTTCCTCTCCCTGAAGCACTGAGACGGTAAGTGAACCGAGATCTTTCGCGCTGGTGGACGCACTGAAACGGGATAGTCCATTCAACAATGAAGGGCGATCGAATAACCGATCAAGCAGCCAAGGGGTATGGCGGAATAGTGCCGACTTCTGCTGGAGATACACATTAATGCCGCCATAAAAAACGCGATCGATACTAACATCGGTTTCATCGGTACGGATGGGCGTATAGGTTGGAATCAGGGCGACATCGTGCCCCTTCCTTTGCAAAGCCGCAGCAAGTGTATTATCATGGATACAGGTGCCACAGTACATCCCTGCAGCACCTGCGGCGATATAGGCTATTTTCATGATGGGTTACACGTGAAAAGTGAAGCGTGAAACGTAAATGAACTTATGAATCCGCTTTATCCGCTTCCGGTGGGAAGAATTTCTGGATTACCGTTGGATCCGGCGGTTTACTTATCAGGGAACCGATAATCATCGCCACAGCAGAGACAGCGAGAATAACTGCTACAGGCATGACACCGCTGCCACCTCCCGTGTAGCCGGGTGCCTGCCAGCCTTAGATAAAGAAATATATCCATAACACTACAACGCTGATAACAGAGGCGAAAGCACCGTATTTGGTACTGCGTTTCCAAAAGAGTGCGGCGATTGCGATCGGAAAAAGCGATGCGAATCCGGTGAAAGACCAAACAGCAAGTTTGAAGATACTCCGGTTGAAAATAAGGGACAGTAGGTAGGCTAGACACAGTATCCCGAAGACAAAGAGCCGCCCAACCAAGACTTGCCCCTTTTCGCTCATCCCATCCTTCGTGGACTCCGGACGAAATCTGTAGTAACGGACAATATCGTGTGTAAACATACTTCCGATGGAAAGCGATTGGGAATCGAGAGAAGACATAATCGCTGCAAAGACGCCCGCGCCGAGAAGTCCCGCGAGCACTCCGGGCGCATGACGCTGAATCATCTGAACTAAAACTGAATTGGCTTCAGGTCCCTTGAGTCCCGGCACATCTACGCTGCCCAAAATTCCGAGTAGCACACTCGGAATCCATACGATTGCAACACAGATGGGATACCACATCACGGGATAACGAAATGTCCCTGCACTTTTTGCTGTGAGCCAGTGCATGAATATATGTGGAAACATTCCCACCGATAGCGGGATGCAGGTGTAGGTTAGCAGTTCCAACGGCTTGATGTGATCCTTTTGAATCAACAGATCTGGTGCCACCTGCGCCAAGGCAGCAGAAAATCCGCCCATTTTATGCACGATGATAAAAAACGTCGCCCCGCCGAGGGTCATGAAAACAAGCGTTTGAAAGGTGTTTGCCCAAGCGGTGCCCCTCACTCCACCGTAGCAGACATAAACGAAAACCACAGCACAAACCAGCAATCCGCCCAGCCACTGTGGGATCTGTCCCCTTGTGATCTGATGCAAGGTGATGCCCCCGCCCATCACGCCGATCAACAGGTACGGAACGATAAGCGCGACAATGACGATAAAGAGTAGCAGCCCCAGCCCTTCGCTGTTCCACCGTTCTCTGAAGTATTGCACCTGCGTGAAATAGCCGTGCCGTTTCCCAATTGCCCATAGCCGAGTGCCAACAAAAAAGAAGACGCACGGAGCGACCAAGGCGGTCGAGGAAGCCATCAGGGCAAAGACGCCGATGCCTCGATGGTAGGCTTCACCGGAAGCACCGAGGATGGAGAAGGCGGTCATGTTCGTGCCAAACAGGGACATCAATAGGACAAAGGTCCCGATGGTTCGACTAGCAACGAAATAATCTTCGCCGGTGCCGCGAAAGAATTTATGGCTCACAGTGCCGACGATTAGCACGAGCCCCAAATATGCAAAGATAATAAGGGTAACTATCATTCAGGTCTTTACTCGTCTATCTCTTCATCTCGAAGATGGTGAGGCCAGGCATGGTTGACCACTAACGCCATCAATATGGCAGCTGCGGCACAGAATCCAATGTGATAGAGCAATCCAATAGGCAATCCCAGCACCACTTTTGGGTTGTCCCAGAGCCAGAAATCGTTGTGCAGCAGAAACAACGCAACAAGTGTAATATAAAGTATCCATCGAACAAACCTATTTTTCATGCTTTCCTCAAACGCCAATTGAAAAAACCGATGGCTATAACGACGATGAATGCGACTAGCTGTCCCCAGCCGGAAAGGGTGAGGAAGAAAGTAACTGCAGCGGCAAGCAACCCCATCCGCTTCCAAAAGTTAAGCGGCGCGAACCAGTGGCCGGAAACACTCGCAGCCAATGCGACAATTCCAAAGATAGTGGTTAGAACGCTTACCGCGACAACGAAGAAACCGGCACTTCCTCCATCCGGAGATAAAAGCAATAGCTCTGGCTTCAGCACAAAGGCGTAAGGCAGCGCAAATCCCACCAACGCGAAGCGAAACGCAGCGACCCCCGTCTGCATGATACCGGTGCCCGCGATGGCTGCGGCTGTATACGCCGCCAAAGCGACCGGTGGTGTTACCATCGCCATCATACCAAAATAAAAGATAAAGAGATGGACGGCAAGGGGAACCAATCCCAATTCGCTCAATACCGGTCCGACCAATGTCGCCATGAGCAGGTAACATACCGATGACGGTAATCCCATCCCAAGGATGATTGTCGAAATCATCAAGAAGACGAGTGCTAAGATGCGACTATTTTCTGCAAGCGGCAAAAGGGTTCCCGGTAGTTTCGTTCCAATCCCGGTCAAAGTCACCACACCGAGAATTAGTCCCACGCAAGACGCTGCTGCAATCAGCGAAACGCCTCCACCCGCTGCTTTTTCCATCGATTCCAACATTCGACGAGTCCCAATCCAGATCTGTCTAGTGAAAAGCAGGAGCGTGTGTCTAACCAGCATCCCGATTGATGAAACATTGCTGTGGCTAACCTGTTTGATAATATCCCAAATTCCACGAATACCTATCAAGATCAGGATAAAAAGCAAGCTGAGGCTGACCGCTCGAAATGGTGTATAACCAAGCAGCAGAAAGAGGATCAGCGTAATAAACGCCACCAAAAAGACCAATCCCTCTATTCCGGTCTTCGACTGGGGTGTTTCGGTCACGCTTTCTACGGGAACTTCGGCCGATGCCCCCACGCGCTTGGCATAGAAATGAACAATCAAAAGGAGGGCGGTATAGTAAAGGATTGCAGGAATTAAGGCAGCCTTGATGATTTCCAGATAGGTGACTGCCGGCTCGACAATTTCCAGCATCATGTAGGCGCCTGCACCCATAATCGGTGGGACCAACGCACCGCCTGAACTCGCTGCGGCTTCTATGCCTCCGGCAACCGTCGGTTTGAACCCGGAACTTCGCATCATCGGGATGGTGAAGGTGCCGGTGGTGGCGGTATTGGCAACAGCACTACCAGACAGCGACCCCATCGCTCCACTGCTGAGGACAGCAACCTTGGCGGGCCCACCGACGCTTGAACGAAACAGACGCCTCGCAAGGTCAATAATATAGCCGGTGGCTCCCGTTTTTTCCAACAATGCTCCAAACAGAACAAAGAGGAACACGTAGGTGAACATTACTTTCAAGGCAATGCCAAATACACCTTGGCTATGTAGAAAGGTTTGACTGACAATGCGTTCCCAAGAATAACCCCTGTGTGGAAATAACCAGTCGGGCATTGATTGACCGAAAGCAGCATACGCCAAGAAAGCTAGAGAGAGGATGCAAAGGGTCAAGCCGATAGCGCGGCGTGTTCCCTCCAAGACAAGGAGCAGCCCTAGTAATCCGATAACGTAATCCTTGGTGGTCCCCATCCCTGCTCGATCCCCAAGCTGTTGACCGTCAACCCAAAATCGTTTGAACAGAGGTTCCGTTTGAACAAGGATATAACCGAAGCAAACCACCACGGCGAGAGCGAAAACAAAGTCAAGGGCTTGGAAAACGATATGTTCTTCAAACCGACGGTGGATGGGATATTTGAGGAAAACAAGGACTAAGCCCAACATGGCGAAGATCGCTAGTTGGGCTTGGGGCGAAAGTTGGGGATAGTTGACCTCCGCCAGAATAAACACACTGAGAAGGGCAGCGCACGTCCGAAAAAGGATTTGCCGAATACGTTGAAGCATAATGGCGTAACTTGGAGCGGGTGTTGTGATTCACTAGAGGGTACGGATCCAAATGTTACGGTATCGGACAAGATCGCCGTGGTCTTGGAGCATTATCGGTCCTTGAGCGGGATGTGGCTCGTCATAGGAAGGAGCTCGTCTGTGACCTGTCGGTCCCATAGCCGCTCGATGGTTTTGCACCAATACGCCGTTGTGGACGACGGTGATGTAGGCTGGACTGATTAGTTTCTGCCCTCCAAAGCGCGGTGCGGTAAAGAAAATATCGTATGTCTGCCATTCGCCGGGTTTGCGGCAGGCGTTGACCAGCGGCGGGTACTGCCCATAAATTGCGGCGGTAATTCCATCTGCGTAGGTCGGGTTGTCGTAACCATCAAGCACTTGGATCTCGTAGTTGCCCATCAGAAATACGCCACTATTACCCCGTCCCTGACTGTCTCCCTTTACCTCTGCCGGCGCAGCCCATTCGAGGTGCAGTTGGCAGTCACCAAAGTGTTCTTTGGTTTCGATGTTGCCGGTGCGAGTGACTTCCATGTAACCGTTTTCGATCTTCCATTCGGCGTCTCCATCACGCCCCGTCCACTTTGATAGATCGTTGCCATCAAAGAGGACGATTGCATCCGATGGTGGGTTGCCCTGTGAGTTTTCAGCACCGGGGGTAATGATTCGTGGTTGAGGTCGTGTTCCATCGTGCACGCGCCATTTTGTACCGGGTATCAGTGGTATGTCGTCATAGCCGATGGGGGCTTTGCCTGCCGGTGATTGTTGTGCCATAGTTGAATCTCCTTGTATACTATGTATAATGCAAGTCGCTATTTGGAAGGTACGCCTTCAATTTGAACTGTCATCTGGTATAGTACCCTGCTTTACATTTTTGGCGGAACATATCACTCATTATATCCGAAATCACTATATTTCGCAAGCGTTCTATCGCGTAAGTTAGGGTCATTTAATTCTTCGGGCGGGGCAAGTCCGAGAGGATCCCGTGACCGGGGATGCCTCGCCTACAGGGTGGGGAGAGAGCGTGCTACTACAAATAGCGGGGCAAGATGCCCCACTTACAGGGTGGGGCATGAGCCAAAACGGAAAACTATAGTGAATTCTAAAAATAAGTAGACGCTTCTCCAGTAGCCATTGCAGGAGATACGCCTTGTGGGAGGGGAACCTTCTAAGTCCGCCTGCAAAATCAGAGGTGTCCGTATAATCGGGGTTGAAAACCCCTCCCACAGTGTCCAAATAATTATGAACTTTACTATAAATAGCCCTACAGGTAAGTAGCACGCCTCAATTGATAGAAATTCTCACTGGGAATCTACATTCCGCCAACTTTTACCTTGTTATTACGGTTGCCGTGTGATAAGATGAGAAGACTATATCTAGTAAAAAAATCCAGCCAATTGAGGGTTCGGTCATGGCAAAACGTAATGGGTTTTCAGAACTGGCAAAACTGCTCGTTCGTTATCCCACCCAAGGACAGAGAGAAAAACTGAAACAGCTTTTACTACAGAATTACACACAAGAAAACCTCATTGATTATTTAACACATGAAGTTGCTCCAACACGGCAGGCAGCGGCTTACGCGCTCGGTATAATTGGCGACACGGAAGCAATCGCCCCGTTAGCGAAAGCACTTCAGCACAGCGATCCAGATATGCGCTCCAATGCAGAGCAGGCGTTGTGGGCAATCTGGTTTCGCTCCGGGGATAAGTCCGTCGATGATATGCTTAAAAGAAGTGCCGAATATATTAAGAGAGAACAGTATGCAGAAGCTGTTGACCTCTTGACAGAAGTCACTCAAGTAGCACCCGAATTCGCTGAAGGATACAATCAAAGGGCAATCGCATATTTTATGTTAGAAGAGTGGGAACAATCCATTGATGAGTGCAAAAAGGTGGTTGCACTCAACTCTGTCCATTTCGGTGCTTTTGCCGGAATGGGACAATGCTATCTACGACTCGGAAATCTCCGCGAGGCACTAAAGGCATTTCAGCAAGCGTTAGAGATTCATCCGGGTCTCTATGGCGTCGCACATACGGTTTTGCAAATTCAGGATGCGTTGCAGGAGCAACTTAGCCAGAGGCGTTAGGAAATGAGATGTACCATATACGCCGCTTTGAGAATCCAATTCTCACCCAAGTGATACACCAACAGTGGAGATTCAGCAGAATCTGTGTTGCCCTTGTTGTACAGAGTGTGCTGTTACTGGTTATCTGTCAACTCCTGTTTCTCGCAAAGCTGGGACGGTACGCAGATCTCATCTTCCTGTCAGAAGCCCTAATTGCCTTGATTATCCCGCCATATCTGGCATGTAGCGGACTTAATAAACACTTCGCACCTCTCCTGTCAACAAATCTTTTGCAACTGAGTCGAATGCGTCCTCGGTGGGTCTGGATGAGCGTTGTATTGGGGAGCCAGATTTGCACCTTTTGCTTCCTTGGTCTTGCATCTATCGTCTTTACGATTCTTATACCATCAATCAATGACATCACCCGCCTTCAAGTAATTCAACTGCAACTGGTCTTTGGAATTTACATCATTGTGGCTGCCTTGGTTGGCGGATTGTGGTGGCGTGTGTTTCACCATGAGATCTTTGCAACAGAGGCAACATACTTAGGGTGGAGCTTCCTAATCGGCGGCGTGTTTCTGTTAGTACCGTTAGATCGTTATCTGGAAAATCTCGAACCCATCATCCCACCGTTTCTGCACCTCAACCCGCTGGTCGCTGTGTGTCATTTGCTCGAATTGGATGTGTTTAGAACACCTCACTTATACGAACTAACACCGATTCCATCGTACATGGTTATCTATCCGTCATGGCATATCGTTTGCGGTTGGCAGATACTGATTGGACTCTGTTGTGTTGCACTGGCGCGGTGGAATCGAGTCTGAATTTTTGAGCAACAGGAGTTTGCAGATTGAACGAAGCGAAATCTCACGAAGATCTAATCATTAGTGTTTCCGGAGTTAGAGGAACAGTTGGTAGTGCATTGGATCCGAGCCTGTTGACCCGATTTGCTGCTGCATTCGGAACGTTGGTTGAGGGACAAACCGTCGTGATTGGGAGGGATACGCGGACCTCGGGTCCGATGGCGCATCATGCTGTCCTCGCCGGACTTGTTGCGACTGGCTGTAAGGTGATTGACGTTGGAATTTGTCCAACACCGACAGTTTTACTCATGTCACAAGCGTTGAATGCCGGTGGAAGCCTCGTAATTACGGCAAGCCACAACCCAATTGATTGGAATGGCATCGAATTTGCGTCTGAATCCGGCAGACTTCTGAATGAGGCAGAACGCACACACATGACGGAGATTTACGAGTCCGGAGACTTTCAGCTAGCAACTTGGGATAAACAGGGCAGTGTTGAGGTAACTGATGCTGCTATTGATCGACATATCGCCGGTGTGCTCAGTTGTGATTGGGTTGTACGAGATCAAATCCAGTCTCATGGGCTAAAGGTCGTCATCGACTGCGGTAACGGCGCGGGAAGCGTAATTAGTCCTCGCTTGCTGAGAGCGTTGGGTTGTGAGGTAGTTGAACTGAATTGTGTTCCGGATGGCTATTTTCCTCGTCCGGCAGAACCAACGCCAGATGCGTTAGATCAGCTCTGCGAAGCCGTCAAATCAGCAGGTGCAGATCTCGGTCTCGCACACGACGGTGATGCAGACAGACTGGTGCTTGTCTCGGAGGAGGGCACCCCGTTGAGCAGCGAATACACCTTCGCCCTTGCAGCGGAATTTCTATTGAATAAGCGAAAAGGGGATATCGTCGCTACCGTCTCGACCAGTCGTATGTTGGATGACGTAGCGGATCGGCACGGCGTAAAACTGCACCGGACGCCGGTGGGTGTCGGATTCGTCGTCGAAAAGATGCGAGAAGCAGGCGCAGTCATCGGTGGTGAAGGAACAGGTGGCGTGATTTATCCAGAACTTCAATATACGACCGATGGGGTTGCGTCGATAGCTGCAATTGTTCAGCTTCTTGCTGAATCAAGTGCCTCAACGATTTCAGAGGTTATCGCTTCCATCCCAAGTTACGCGATATGCAAGGAGAAATTGGAAGTGCCCTCTCAGCAAATGGCTGATGCGGTGCTTCAACTTGCGATAGAAACCTATACAAATGAGACACTCGATCTGGCTGATGGGGTAAAACGGGTTTGGGAAGACCGATGGGTCAATATTCGGAAGTCCGGCACAGAGCCGGTCATTCGCGTTTTTAGCGAAGCGCAGACCCTCAAAAAGGCACAGAACCTTTGCAATTCAACGCTTGATACACTGAAATCTTTGATGCAACGAGTCTCCAACTAATCACCAAACACTTTTTTTGGTCGTGAGGAGTCACACGCACCAGAATTTTTCTTGAAACGCAAACGTCCTCCCAGCGTCAATTTTAATAGATTATTGTTGTGCTGTATTGATGGAGGTTTATCATGGTAGATGCACTAAAACTAGTCTGCATAGGTGGCGGCACAGGCTTATCATCCCTATTGAGCGGCATTAAGCAACACACAAGCAACAGACGCTCAGGCTCAGAAATTATTGACATAGATAATCTGGCGGCGATCGTTTCTGTATCTGACGACGGTGGCAGTTCTGGACGATTGGTTGAAGAGTTCGATGTAATTCCACCGGGTGATATTCGTCAACTACTAGTCGCCCTCTCCAACGACGATGGGTTACTAGCCAAACTTTTTAAACATCGCTTTTCAAGTGATGGCGATCTTGGAGGGCATACGGTTGGGAATCTCCTCCTCATTGCACTCACCGAATTGAATGACGGCAGCTTCCCCAAAGGCATCCAAGAAGCGTCTAAATTGCTCTCCACGCGGGGGAGGATTATACCGGTTAGCCTAGATGGCACCACACTATGTGCTGAACTGGTTGGCGGTGATATTGTGTGCGGTGAGTCCAACATCCCAGAGCGATCCAATCGAGAACCAATTCAACGCGTCTTTCTGAAACCGCGTGAAAATGGCAAACAGCATCACGATGAACTGTATGAATGTGCTGCACATACGGAGGCTGTGGAGGCTATCGCTAATGCAGACGCCATCATCATTGGGCCCGGAAGTTTATACACCAGTATTATGCCCAATCTTGTGATTAAGGAAATCGCCAAAACAATTCAATCGTCAGATGCGATGAAAATCTATATCTGTAATGTGATGACGCAGCCCGGCGAAACGGATGGATACTCTGTTACCAACCACGTTGAAGCGATCTTGTCTCACTCCCCCGGAATATCGTTAGATTATGTACTTGTTAATAATCAACCGGCACCGGAAAAAATCATCGAACGGTATAGACAAAAGGAACTGTCGGGCAAGTTTGCACAGATTAAGATGCATACAGAGGAAGTGCTCTCCATGCTTGAAACGACACAGGTCGAAGATTTCGCCGAAGGAAAAACCATGGACTCCGTACTATATCTAACGGAGTACATCTCTCAACTTACCAATGAGACGAAGCAGATGGCAGGACCGTCTAATGTGCAAATATTCTATAACGCGGAACGGGATAATCTCGGTGATATGCGGATTGTAGAAGCGGAACTGATTCGGGATACGACCGAGGTTATCAATAGTGGTGGTCCGCAAACCGTGATCCGTCATCATCCCGAAAAACTTGCACAAACGTTAGTTAAGGTATTGAGCGACCATCCAAAGTTCCATGAATCCATCTCGTAACGGAGAGATACCCCGTTTTCACCTCTTCCCCAACCAAACATACCCCTGATAAAAGAAATTAAGAAAGGAAAAACTTATGTGTGGGATTGTCGGATACATCGGAGATAAATATGCTGACTCTGTTTTGTGGACAGGATTGGAACGACTTCAGTACCGGGGATATGATTCGGCGGGTATGGCTGTCATCAGTGATGGGGAGCTAGATCTGCGGAAGCGGGCAGGAAAACTGCGTGAATTAGACGAAAGCCTCCGTCAGAATCCGATGCGGGGTGCAATCGGTATCGGTCATACCCGATGGGCAACACACGGGGAACCGAATGAACGCAATGCCCATCCACACACCGACGAGGGCAAGACTTTGGCGGTCGTGCATAACGGAATCATTGAGAACTATCTCCCACTCAAGCGCGCCCTGCAAGGGCGAGGGCACCTCTTTGAATCGGATACCGATACAGAAGTGCTAGCACACCTCGTTGAGGAAGCGATGGAGGAGGATTTCGTCGATACTGTTTGCAGTACACTGCAGCAGGTGGAGGGCACATTTTCAGTCGCTTTTATTCATCAACAATTTCCGGATTGCATTGTGGTTGCGCGACGTGGCAGCCCGCTCATCTTGGGACTTGGGGAGGGAGAGAACTTCGTCGCTTCAGATGTGCCGGCATTGCTGCCGCACACCCAGCGAATGATTTATCTCGAAGATAATCAGGTTGCGGTGCTTACACGGGAACAGGTGGAGATTCAAACCATGGAAGGCGAGCCGGTTGAACCCCGCATCCATCAGATCGACTTGAGTCCTGACGTTGCCGATAAAGGTGACCATCCACACTTCATGCTCAAGGAGATTCACGAACAGCCTAATGTCTTACGGCGTTTGCACAATATCTATGTCACCGATGAGATGGAGGTTGATTTCGGAGAATTGGGATTGAACGACGAGTTTCTCGCCCGTGTGAATCGGATCGTCATCCAAGCATGTGGTACATCGTGGCACGCTGGACTGATTGGCAAGTATCTGCTGGAGCAGTATGCGTACATCCACACCGAAGTGGACATCTCCTCAGAGTTTCGCTATCGCAACCCAGTTTTGGAGGGAGATACCTTAGTAATCGCTATTTCCCAATCCGGTGAGACCGCTGATACGCTTGAGGGATTACGCAAGGCAAAGAGCAAGTTCATGCGCGTGTTAGCCTTATGCAACGAGATTAACAGCACCATTGCGCGGGAGGCGGATGCAGTCATCGAACTTCACGCCGGACTGGAGATTGGCGTGGCTTCTACCAAAGCCTATACCGCGCAGATCGCAGTGCTTGGGTTACTCGCAATGCACCTCGGCAAGCTAAAGGGGATATTAGCTCCTAAAGATATTCAGGAATTTCTCCAAACCCTTAAAAAAGCACCGTCCCTCATGGAGCGAGCCATTCAGCGGCAGCAGATTTGTGCCTGTGCAGAGAAATATAGTGATGTAGGCGCATTCATGTTTATCGGACGAAGCTACAACTATCCCAACGCCTTGGAAGGTGCGCTCAAACTCAAGGAAATCTCATACATCCATGCAGCAGGACATCCAGCAGGCGAATTAAAACACGGTCCCATCGCTCTGATTAACGAAGATGTACCGGTCGTGTGTATTGCTACCAATAGCAGCATTTACTCCAAAATTGTGAGCGCGATCCAAGAGATCCGCGCCCGCGACGGGGTTGTCATCGCCATTGCGACTGAGGGGAATACAGAGATCCAGGAGTATGCACAAGAGGTGCTTTACATCCCAGATATTGCGGAGGAACTTTCCCCGTTGCTTGTTGCTATCCCGCTCCAATTACTCGCTTACTATGCCGCTGTGCATCGGGGCTGCGATGTCGACCAACCCCGAAACCTCGCAAAGAGTGTCACTGTCGAGTAGCCGAGTCGCGGATGTCAGAACTGGGACAATTTTAGCGAAGGGTATTCCATGGTGCCTCATCGGCGACATCAACCAACTGATAGCCTTCGTCGCTAACACATGGACCCAAGATAGCTAGCAGCTTCGCAGAAGCGGAGGAGGTATTGAACGAAGCGTGTACCACATCAGCGGGAATGAATATCGAGTCGCCTGAACTGAGCGTCCGTTTTTCGTCGCGCAGCCACTGCTCTACAGTCCCCTCAATGACGTAAATCACCTCTTCCTGTTCCGGATGCTTGTGGAAGTTGTGTCCACCGCCGGACGATAGGTTCACTTCAATGACCACCAAATCCTTTGCGCCTGTTGTTTCGGGACGACTCAACCATGCCAAGGCACCCCAATCCAGTTGCTCACGTTCTGCTTCAGCTGCAGGAATAAATTTTCCACCCATGATTAATTCTCCTTCAAAATTATGTTTACGTATTACGCATTACGTATTATCCTAATTATAGCGTTCTTACCGTATCTATGTCCATAGTTTAATTGGAAAAAGAAAGGAAGGTTGACATGACCGATAATGAGAAATTTCTGTTTGACCTCTGGGGTTACGTGGTGGTTGAGGATGTACTTACACCCGACGAAGTGGTGCTGGCGAATGAAGCGGTTGAGCGTCACATACATCTCATCGCCAACCGTGATCCGGGCTTATCCCACGGATCTAAAGAGTTAGAAGGGGCTACAGGTCGTGGTGAATTTCATCAAAATCCATTGACCTTTGATCGGCCGTGGTGTGAACCGTTTCGACGGATGTTGACACATCCACGGGTTATTGATATCTTTAACGAGGTATTGGGACCTGGCTTTCGGCTTGACCACGGTCCTGGACTTATTCAGATGCTCAAGGGAACTGAGGGTCACTGGCTACACGGCGGGATGACGTTCGACCCGAGCCAATATCACCGATTTGAGCATGGGCGGATGCAGTGCGGGCTCTGTGTCGCTTCATGGCAGCTGACGGAGGTCCGTGAAGGAGACGGTGGCTTTGCATGTGTGCCGGGCAGCCATAAATCGAATTATCGTCCACCTCAGCATGTTTTGTCCACAGAGGATGGGATGGGGTGTATTCGACAGGTTGTTGCGGGACCTGGGTCTGTCGTTATCTTCAACGAAGCTTTGGTGCATGGCACGCTTCCTTGGCAGCCCACCGACCGGGAGCGTCGCTCAATTCTGTTCAAATGCTCGCCCGGATTCTTGTCGTGGGGTTCACCGCACGCTGAGTGCCCAATTCCCGATCCAACGCCGGAGGAATTGGCGATCTACGAACCGCCACACCGCACCGGACGCACCACGTTGGGAGAGGACAGTAATTGATGCGTGAAACGTGATGCGTAAACGTTGTCAAGTCCTAAAATAGGTTTACATAAAATTTCCGTATTACGGTTGATTTATAGCGAGTTGTTGCCAACTTTTGTGATAAACGGCTTGTGGTGTTTGATACCCTAAACTGAGATGAGGTCTCTCGTTGTTGTATATAGAAACGCTCTGCTTGACACACCTGATAGCTTGGTGGATAGAGCGAAATGTTTGATTGAGGAGGAAGTCAATTTTCAAGATGCCGTTGACGCGTTCAGCGACAGCGTTCTGGTAAACATCGCCATCTTGGGTCATACTCAATTGGATGCCCCGTGAATTGAGGAATTGGGTGTAAGCATGACAACAGTATTGAACCCCTCTGTCAGAATGATGAATCGGTCTATCAATGGGACTGACGGGTTTTATTGCCATTTTGCACGCTTTGAGTGCCCCTTCGACGGATAGGGACTCCGAGACATCAAAGCCAACGATTTTCCGGGAGAACAGGTCAGTGATAAGAGCCAAATACACAAAGCCCTCCAGTGTCTGTAGATAAGTAATGTCTGCAACGAAGACCCGGTGAATCCGGTCAACAACTATATGAGTTATCCGGTTAGGATACCGATGAAATCGGTGATTCGCCACAGTGGTTCTGTGTCCACGCTTTGAGGACTCAATAAGCAGTCCATGGTCTCTAAGCAAGCCGAACAGCGCATCTCTGCCTAACTGAAAGCCTATTTTCTCAAACTCAGGTGTGAGCAGGTGATACAGTTTCCGCACCCCGATGTTGGGTTGACGCGTACGGATTTGACAAACCAACTGAAGCACCATTTCTTCTTTCAATCGCTCGGTTGCCCGGTGTTTCTGATGTTGGTAAAACGCTTGTCGAGACACACCATGTGCAGCACAAACCGTTGCAAGTGAATATCGGTGAGCCTTTGATTGACACAGTGCTTCAATACTTGAATGTTTCACTTTTTTTTAATATCCACCCCATACAGTTGCTCCGCTTGAGATAGCTGCGATTCAAGGGTGGCTATCTTCAGATGCGCTTGGGCTAATGCAGACTCAAGATGTTGTTTATCGGCTACCAGTTGCTTGAGTGAATCCACCTCATCAGCGGTTTCAATCCGAACCCGTTGGGCTAATAGATGAGTCTTGCCCAACTGTTTTATCCAGTTGCTAATGGTCCCGTGACTCCCAATACGATATCGTTGCTGCGCTTGGTGAATCGTCAAGGCACCGGACTCAATTTCATTGACTACCTTCTGTTTGAAGGATTCACTATACCTTTTGAAGATTCGCTTGCCTGATTGATGTGACATCGAAAGACTCCTTTCTACTTCGTTCAATAGTGTAGTAATACGAAGTCATTTATGTCAACATAATCTAGGACGGGTCACGTTCAGGAGTTCATTGGTTCATTTAATCCAGCGAGATGATAGACAGCAACTTAGGAAATAACATGAAAAAACTAATTTTTGCAGCAATAGTAATCGGTTTATCGCTACTGTTTTTGACGGATAGTAATGCACAAGACGCAGATGTCAACGGCGATGGTGTTGTGAATATCCTCGATTTAACTCTTGTCGCTTCGCACTATGGCGAGCGCGTTGACGCAGCGCAGATGTCGAATATAGATGTCAACAGCGACGGCATTGTAGATGTCCGAGACTTGGTAATTGTCGCCAACATTATGGGACGAGGTGATATAGCTCCCACAGGCGGCACCCTAATTTTTGGGCGTGGAGGCGATTCGCTTACCCTTGATCCGTTGCTGGTGCTTGATGGCGAATCGGCGAAAGTTTGCGATATGCTCTACGATACGTTTATCCAATATAGAGAGGACACAACGGACATCGAACCCGCCTTAGCGGAAGCGTAGGAGAGCTCTGCCGATGGCTTGGTGTGGACATTTCACTTACGGCAAGGGGTTCAATTCCACGATGGCACCCCGTTAAACGCAGATGCTGTTGTCTTTTCACTCACCCGCCCACAAGCAGTGTTCCGTGATTTTCAGGCAGAATTTATCAGCCAAATTACCGCGCTAGATCCGTTTACAGTTCAAATCGCACTCAAAACACCATTCGCACCCTTTATCAGCATGGTCGCGGGAACATCATTTTCTATCGTGAGTCCAGCGGCTGTTCAACACTTTGGGGGTAATTTTGCCGATAACCCTGTCGGGACTGGTCCCTTCAAGTTTGTGCAGTGGGATCGGGACGACAAAATTGTGCTTGAAGCAAACGATACGCATTGGGCTGGAAGACCTTCACTTGATAGGATTATCTTCCGCTCCATTCCCGATAACTCGGTGCGGCTTATGGAACTGCAGCAAGGCAATCTTCACGCGATGGAATTTCCGAATCCGGACGAAATCCCCATCATCCGGGGCGATGCACAACTTGAACTCCTCATGCAGTCGAGCCTGAATATCGGGTATTTGGCGATGAACATGGACAAGCCTCCCTTTGACAACCTCAAGGTGCGCCTCGCGATTAACCATGCGATTAACAAAGCTGCGATTATTGAGCAACTCTATCAAGGTACAGGAATTCCCGCGAAGAATCCGATCCCGCCGACGCTTTGGAGTTATGACGATACGATTGAGGATTACGAATACAACCCAGAACTAGCGAAACAACTTCTCGCTGAGGCTGGCTATCCCGACGGATTTGAGACAACGCTTTGGGCATTGCCTGTGCCGCGTCCCTACATTCCGGACGGGCGTGCCCTTGCGGAAGTCCTACAGTCCGAACTCCAAAATATCGGTGTTGAGGCAACAATCGTCACCTGTGACTGGGGCACCTATCTTGCCAAAACCGAAGTTGGCGAGCACGATATGGCAATGTTAGGGTGGAGTGCTGACGAGGGGGACCCGGATAACTTTTTCTACTACCTTTTGAGCAAAACCTACGCGGAGAAGCCTGCATTTAATATCGCCTTTTATCGGAGTGATGAGATGCAGGATGTCCTCGAACGTGCCAGAACGAGTACCGATCGAAACGAACGGATCGAACTTTATCAGCAGGCACAGGCGATTTTCCACAGAGACGCACCGTGGGTGCCGTTGGCACACGCGCAATGGCTTTTGGTTGTTGACAGAAGGGTGCGGAATCTCAGACTTGCGCCGATAGGGTGGAAATACATTCGCAGTGCATCGTTAGTACCAGAGTAAGTGTTGGTATTCCTTATCAAAATCTTCCGATCTAAAACTCCGTCATTTATGGCGGAGATACAGATCGGCAAACGGCAATAAAAACGCTTGATATACTACTAAAAATATGCCATACTACCTCCATACAATACATAAATGGAGGTAGTATAGTGAAACTTGAAACACAGGATTTGAAGTATCAATCGACCCCTCATGGTGTATATGCCTGTGAGTATCACATCATCTGGTGTACTAAGTATCGGCGTTCCGTGCTTTCACCCGAAATGCAACATCGCATCAAAGCCATAGTGCATGAAGGTCAAAAGCAATATGGCTATACGGTAAGGGCGGTCGAATGTATGGCTGATCATGTTCATTTGCTAGCAAGTATCCCACCTACAGAAGCGGTGGGGCAGTTGTAGGACGTATAAAAGGCTTTGTTTCCAAGTCCCTCCGTGAAGAATTTCCTTCACTCAAGAAGCGTCTCCCCCAACTATGGACACGCTCAAAGTTTGTTGCCTCCACAGGAGGTGTAACCTTAGAAGCCTTGAAGCAATACGTTGAAAGTCAGAAAGGAGTTTAACGTTGAAAGTTGTGCGAACTGGCGTATTAAAGATTCAATCACAACCACTATTGTCTGAAATCAACGCGGCAAGTGCTTCTGTTTGGAATGAATGTCTCCAGTTGCTGGAATGGTATCAATGGCAACGTGGCTATCCCCATGCTCGTGATGACTTTTGGATTGGGCCCGATTGTGAAGGTTGGCTGGACAAGAATCTATCAAAGTCCCAACCCCTACACTCCCAAAGCATCCAGACCGTCCGAAAGCAGTATTTCAAATCATGGCAGTCCTATTGGAAACTCCGTAAGAGCAATGTGATTGAGAATCCCAAACCACCACACAAAAAGAAGTCTTTCATGACAACACGCTGGTTAAAGTCTGCCATCCGCTTTCAGGATGGAACACGCTTTGGCAAGCGTGTTGTGCTATCAATGGGAAGTGGACGACCCGCATTAGACGTCCCACTCCCACACAGTTTTGATATGTCTAAAACGGATGCGATTGCTACGATTGACTTGTGCTATAACTATGGTCAATGGGAGCTTCATTTCACCTACAACCTTGAATTGGAAATTGCAGAAGTAGGTAAGAATGTCATGGGTGTAGATATGGGTGAGATTCATCCAATCGTCTGTCATGATGGTTTGCATACCTACATTCTCAACGGACGGTATATCCGATCGCTATACCGCTTGAGAAACAAAGTGATTGCTGGTTTTCAATCTAAGATTGACAGGTGTAAACAAGGTTCTAAACGTTGGTGGCACTTGGTTAAGCGGAAATGGAAGCGTGTTAATCGTATGGATAATCAAATCAAAGATGCCCTCCACAAACACACGACTACATTCGTCCAGTTGTGTCAAAGCCACAACGTTGGGACGGTTGCCATCAGTGATTTAACTGGCATCCGAAATAACATTGACTATGGCAAACGCGCTAACCAGAAACTGCATCAATGGCCGTTTGCGAAACTGACTGATTTAATCGTAGATAAATGCAAAGCCGTTGGAATCAAGGTTAAGAAGGTGGACGAGGCATATACCTCGCAAACATGCCCATCTTGTGGACAACGCCACAAACCATCAAACCGAAACTACAAATGCAAATGTGGGTTCGAGTACCATCGAGATGGCGTGGGTGCAATAAACATTCATAAAAAGTATCAGGGATGCTTCGGCACCCCTGTAGAGGCGGCCATGGCACCGCCCATCGGGTTTCGCTTAGACTCCCGATGTTGCTCTGCCTGAGCAGAGAATGTTCGCTAGACGAACAAAAGAATCTCCGTCCTTTAGAACCTGTTTTAAAAAGAAAAAGGCTATTCAAAAGTTAATGTTTATGTTAAACCATTAGAGCAGTAAACTACTGACCTAATGAAAGGCCTAAACATGACTACACCAAAGTATCCTACAGATTTGACCGATGCCCAGTGGGACAAACTGTTACCCTATTTTCCAGAACCTTCACCCATAGGTAGACCTCTCAAGTGGGAGATGCGCTCAATTATCAACGCTATTTTCTATATAGTCAAATCAGGGTGTCAGTGGCGAATGTTGCCGCGTCACATGCCACCGTGGCAAACGGTCTATTCCCACTTCAGAAAGTGGAAAACTTTAGGGACATGGGTTATGATTCATCAAGCACTTCACGAGCAAACCCGTAGTGATATTGGCAAATCCCCGTCACCGACCGTAGCTATCATTGACAGCCAATCGGTCAAGACGACCGAACTGGCAGATAGTAGAGGGTTTAATGGGCACAAGAAAGTCAAAGGTCGTAAACGCCATATAGTCACCGATACAATTGGCATTCCATTGGGAGTCAAAGTCACTGATGCCAATGTCAGTGATAATCGAGTCGCAATAGAGTTACTAAACGAGGTCTTTAGTTGGCAGATAACGATTCAGTTAGTCTGTGCTGATGCTGGCTATCGCGGAGAATTAGGCGACTGGCTATATTTAACGCATCAGTGTCAATTGGACATTGCTCCATCTCTTGGGCAATCGGGATTTGTGGTCGTCCCATTACGTTGGATTGTGGAGCGCACCTTTTCTTGGTTCGGTTGGTTTCGCCGATTGACTTTGGACTATGAACGCTCGGCTGAGACCGCTGAGGCTATGGTGTATATTGCTTCCATTTACTTGATGCGGAACCGCATCAAATGACTTTTAAAACAGGTTCTTAGGGCGGGGAGTTGTCAATTCAACTATATTTGTGTAAAAAGAATTTATTTTTTGCAGAGTGAAACTATTAGTTTGAAACTGCAGAAAAATAAATTTGCATTATGTTTGCACCCTCTTGTATCCTTTCAAACATAGAGAAGGAAGCTGGTTCAATATACAGATTTCAAACCTTTTGAATCAAGTAAGGGAGGGCTAAAAAATGGTTTATTTCATCCAAGCGGGAGAGAATGGTCCCATTAAGATAGGAACATCAACCGTCCCACAGATACACCTCGATCGTCTTCAACAAGGAAACCACGAAGAACTCAATCTAGTCGCAGAGATTCCCGGTGAGCGAAACTTGGAAAAGAAGGTGCGGGCGGATCTCAAAACATTTGAACTCTGATTAACGGTCTACCTCACGCAAGGGTTAGGGTTGTTCATCAAACATTTCTCTGGGAGAATGCTTTTTTTCGTGATGGACAGCCCTGATAATTGTCTGAATCAGGATTTTCAGTGGTGTAGATTGGGTTGAACGGTTAAACGCTACTAATCCCTATCAAGGACAATAGAGGCTATGCTTTCACCAACACCGTATCACAGATAGTGGGAGCGAAACCTAATACCCAATCTGCACACATTAATCGAAATATTCATCTTCCCTAAATTTTGTCCACGACTGAAAAATTGGAAACGGTGAGGGCAAGCTGTTATCAGGGTCATTCAGTTTAAAAGCTATCTTTTCGCTATCGAAAACATTCCTGATCGAAATAGAGATCCCCGCCGTTTCAATGCAATTCTCACACCGATTCGGAAGTATTCTTGTCGAACTCGGTTCGATGAAATAGATTTTAATCTCTGAACCGTCGCCTGCCCGTTCAATGCGATAATCGTTTGTGCGGATCTCCCATTCGTTGATTGCGTAATTGCCCTCGGCATATTGCGCCCAGAGACTAACTCCATTAGGACTTACGCAATTTTTGTAATTATGGGATAATATGAGCTATGAAAACCTTAACTGCAAATCCTTCTGAGTTACAATTGGATTATTGCCAATTCTTATTGGCAAGCCACACCAATTATACCCAAACGTACTTCGCAGAGCATACCCACAAGTGGAGTCACGACCCAATCAACCGCTATCTGAGAAACGAGACTATCTCCCCAAGACAAGTGTGGGACAATGTCAAAGATGACATCTGCTTTTCAGATAATGGGTATCTGCTGTTTGATGACACCGTCGTTGACAAGAGTTATTCGTCCAAAATAGAACCCGCCCGCCGCCAATACAGTGGCAATGCCGGGGGCGTTATCGAAGGTATTGGCATTGTCACGATGGTGTATGTTAATCCAGATAGTGATGCGTACTGGATTGTCGATTACCGTATCTATGACCCCGACCGAGACGGCAAAAGTAAAATTGACCATCTGCTTGAGATGCTGGACAATGCTTGTTTTGCCAAAGCCCTGCCCTTTGCCACCGTTTTAGCTGACAGTTGGTATGCCTCGCGTCAAGTGCTTCGTTACATTGAGCAACTTGGAAAGATTTACTATTGTCCACTGAGGAGCAATCGACTTGTTGACGATTCAGATGCCCAACACCCGCACCAAAACGTATCTCAACTCCACTTCAGCCAAGAAGAACAAAGCCATGGCAAGTTCGTGCATCTAAAGAACTTCCCCAAAGGGCATAGCGTGAAATTGTTTCGGCTTGTGCTTTCTACTGAGCGCACGGAATATGTCGTGACCAACGACCTGACTCAAGATTCGACGGGTGAAACGCAAAACCACTGTTCCACCCGTTGGAAGATTGAGCAATTTCATCGGCAAGTCAAACAGGTGACGGGTCTTGAAAGATGCCAATGTCGGAAGCAGCGGGCGGTCAGAAATCATATTGGTTGTGCGATGTTAGTTTGGGTACAGCTCAATCGGGTCGCCCGTCAGACACGCAAGACCATTTACCAACTCAAGCAGTCATTGCTTGACCAGTATCTGTCTCAGCAGCTGCTTGCACCGGCTATTCAAATGACTCTTGCGTAAGTCCTATCCATTAAAGAAATCCAGAATAACCCCTTTTCTCGGACTAGCGTTGACATCAGGATCGAATTGACGGAATGACCGATCATTCAACACCGCCTTTATCTCATCTTCCTCTGATTCACTAATCAGTTCAAATGGTATATCCCCGCACGAAGCCAAAACAGATAGCGTGAATATGTAAAGAATGCACGCCAACCCTGCGCAAACCCGACTGTTGAAATATCGGCGTTTAATCGTCGTCTTATGGAGTAACATAATGCAATCCCCCATGTTTATCGTTCAGGACTTACGCAAATTTGGCACACGGGGATAGATTTTTGATTTTTAACCCCCTAAATCCCCAACCCCCCTGTCAAGGGGGGCAAGAAACCGCCACCTTGCCATCCCCCCTTATCATGGGGGGGGTCAGGGGACTTATGAACGCGCTGCGTAAGTCCTATCGTTTTTTTGCACGATTACTTAACATGAACGACTATCCTCCCCATGCCTACCACCCCTAACCAACAAGTGCATTGAAAAACAACTTGAACGTTCCGTGTGTTTGCGCTCGATGCTGCGGTCTGAATCCGAAAAGGACAACCGAGCCTTCGCCGTAACCCACTGAAATCATGCCAGCAGTTCCTGCAATCTGCTCCTCGCCGACAAGCCATCCACTCTGCAATATGTCTCTCTCAGGATATTGGACGAGAATCTCGCAACTCTCATTGGAAAAAGAGGGTTGGACGCGGAAGGTAGGACCGCTCCAGAAGAAGATGAGCGACTCATGGGGCATACCGTAAGTGAGCCGATGATTTGTGTTGATATGGGCGTGTAGGGTGGAGCCGGGGCAGAAGAACTCTTTGGCTGACTTGCCTGCGAGGACGTTTTGCACCGGCAATTCTAACTTCTCGATGGCGAAATCGCAGGCATGGTTGAGTGTTACCAGCGTACCGTCCCCTTCGACGAACTCTTTTATCGCCTCGACACCTTCCTCCCCGATTCCGCTTTGATATTCTGGTGGGGTGGGGTTTTCTCTGAGTCGATTTTCCGTTTTGTCACCAATGATCATGTCGGTGGAATCATCAGGCAGTATGAGAACGTCGATGTGCTCGTTCAAGTTACCGGCTTTAATCTCCTCATCTCTCAGCGTCTGGTATGGGAATCCGAATTGTTCCAAGGCTAGGCGCGTCCAGCCCTCATCCATGTTACCACCCCAGTATCGTTGGTACATACCGATCCGCACTCGCCGGACTTCGTGCTGTTCCGTCTCCAACGCCCCTTCAAGTGCGTAGAAGATAACGCCGCAATCTTGGGTGATCTCCGTAAGTAGATCCTCAGATCCAGCAGCAGCTACAAATGCGCCCGCCGGAAATGTTTCGTTCCCCACTGACACCGGCTCGTGCAGGCGTGTAACTTGGACATCCTGATCGAACAACCGATTGAGGACTTTGAAACTATCGTTTAACCTACTATCAAAAAGATAACAGACCTGTGAGGCACCGACCATTCCTCCGGTAATGGGCTCAGGCTCCGTAACCGCTTCAAATCTCCCTTCGAGGCTTCCTTTTACCGGCACAGCGTCAACTCCCATAAACTCCGCCATGGTGTCTGTTGTGGTATCGTAGGGGCGCAGAGGCGTGCCATCCGGTTGCCGTGTCCAAGCGTCGTCCGGGAATAAAGTCCGCCCTAGCAGCGTCTTAATGACCCCCATTTTCGGTTGATTGAGAGGAATGCAGTAGGTCCCCGCTGGATAGTTCGAGCCGTTGACAGTAAAGGCTTGGGTCGCTTTACAGATGTCTATCCCTTGCACCAGCAGCTTGTTGATCGTTGTTAGGATAGTCAGCGGATCATGTTGGTCTGGACGGATGAGGTATGCGGCAGGTGTACCGGACGCGCCGAGTGCGGTCTGTCGTTTCGCCTTCAGATATGCGTTTCGCAGGATCGTATCCTTATTCCGCGCTGCCATGTCGAGCAATCCCCACGCCGAGATTTTTTGTTGCTCGACGATGTCGCGAACCCTCCACCAACCGCCTTCCCACGGATGGGGAAAGTTGGTCTGAGGTTTATAATGTGGAAACGCCCTTAACGTGTTACCACCCTCGTCTAGCAATTGCTTCCTGTCGTCTTCGCCTTTCAGTTGGCTTTTGTGGATATACATCGGGGTCGCCAACTTCGCATGTGCCGACTCCGTCAACATGCTGGCGATATTGTGATAGTTGCCCATCCAGTGGAAACCGAGGTGGCTCCATGCTGGGAAGAGGGACGCATTGAGGACGCCGGTCTTGCCCGCTTCCTCTAACTTATACGCCATGTGCGCCCCGTACCAGCTAATCTCCCGCCAAACCAGCGGATCACCGTGCGGATGCAGCGGTTCCGAATAGGGACACACCCATAGACGCGCTCCGTAGCAGCCCATCTCGTGATGGTCTTGATAAGCGTGGGGCTGCCATTCCTTATACATGATTTGCGCCATATATTGGGACTCGACCAAGTTAAACATGAAAGCGTCGCGGTTGTTGTCATGCCCGGCATACTTGTGATACAACCATGGTGGTGTACTGCCTTCGTACTCTGTACCAAGGTATTTGTTGTACCAGTCGGTTACCATAATCTGGCCATCTGGGTTGAAGCACGGCACAATCAGCGAGATGACGTTATCCAGAATACGCGTCGCTTCTTCATCGGTCCGGGTGATCTGATCATAAGCCAACTCTGAGACCATCTGTGTGCTGCCAATCTCTGTCGCGTGCAGCCCCATGGACTGAAGAATAATCGCCTTCCCTTCCCCCGCGAGCGAGTTTATGACCTCCTCCGATATTCCCCGCGGATCTTTGATTTGGGCGTTCACCTCGCGGAGGTGCGCCAAATTCGCCAGATTCTCCGGTGAGGAGATAATTACGAATAGGAACGGGTGCCCCTCTGTAGATGGTCCCATATCAATGACTTGAATCTTGTCGCTCTGCTCCTCCAATAGCCGGAAGTAATCGACAATCTGATCCCACCGTGCTATCTTCCGATCGCTTCCAAGCTGGAAGTCAAAAAACGCTTCGGGGGATGTTATCTGCTGATTCATGTTTGTCTCCTGTTTGAGCATTCGTGACGCTTTTATGTTTTACGCGATCCCCAATTTCTCGTTAATCTCGCCCTGATACCCTTCCAATTCACAGCTTTCAATCTCTGCCAGCGTCACCGGGCGACCGTGCCAGCCGGACTCGTAGACCGCCATGCAAATCGCTTCGGACTTCATGCCCTCAATCCCATCAACCTCCGGTTTTCCACCGGTGGTGATGGCGTCCACAAAATACTTGAGTTCTATGGCGACGGTATTCTCAACACCACTTGGGAAATAATATTCGTGTTCGTCATCGCTGATGTGCGCCAGAAATTCTTGGAGCAGCACTTCGTTGCTGATGGTTTCGCCGCTGCGAGGTGTGAGCCCTGCCTCGAAGTCCAAACTGCCTTCGCTACCGTAAACGGTTCTGCGACTGATACCGTTCCCCGGTCCCGAACCGACCCACGTCCACTGAGCGGTGATACCACGCTCAAATTTAATTGCGGAGATCATCGCATCTTCGACATCAACATCGTAGCCACCCTGTCGCGCTGCCGGGTCGTCATAGCGATAGGGCTCGTAAGCTTTATTAATCGCGTAAACCTCTACCGCCTCCGCATCAAGAATAAAGCGCATGAGATCTGTAAAATGGACACCACCATCGAGCACCCAACCGCCGCCGGCGTCCATCTTGAAATTACGCCAACTCCATTTTCCCAAGCCCTCGCCGACTTCTACCCAGAAGAACATCCGTGGGTCGCCAATCCGCCCTTGACGCACCGCCCACCGTCGCGCTCGTTGGACCCGATCCAGACGATAATTTTCTGCAACAGACAGGATACGCCCGTTCTTCTCCGCAGCGTCGAGGATGAGTTTACAGGCACGCATGGTGATGCCGAGCGGCTTTTCGATGATTACGTGCATTCCTGCTTCCAGCGCGGTAACAGCAAGGGTATGGTGTGCGCTGTGGAGGGCACAGATGTCCACACAATCGAGGTCTGAGTGTTTATCGAGCATCTCTTCAACATCTGTATAGACTGCCGGTTTTGCACCTCCTTGAAATTCATGCGCTTGCATCGCCCGTTCCTCTGCACGGCTGGCATCAATGTCGCAAGCGGCAACAATGTCAAAGGACTTGATCCCCTTTGACCAAAGTTCTTGATAGCCCCGCATGTGGGCACCGGACATACCGCCACAACCAATTAACCCCATTTTGAGTTGATCTGGCATAGTTTATCCTTTATTTATTTGGGAGTAAGTCACTACTGGATTTAAAATAATACGTGAGACGTAATGCGTAATAAGAAGCGTTGGCTCCTTACGTATTACGCATTACGCATTAAGAAAACTATGCATCACGGACGGATTATGGTTCCGTCTGCTAGTCTGACATTGCCCCACGACCAGTTGGAACGTGCGGGGTCTGTGATTGGGTACTTCGCTGCCAATTCCTCGTCTATATCTATGCCCAAGCCCGGTTTGCCATTAGCCCACATATACCCGTTACGCACTTCAGGCGTTCCGGGGAACACCTCCTTTAGCAAATCGGTCTGGTAAGGACCTGCTTCTTGGATGCCGAAATTCCACACATTCAGGTCAAGCATGAGTTGGGCGGCGTGACCCACGGGAGAGACATCCGTGGGACCGTGCCAAGCGGTGCGGACGTTAAAGGCTTCGCAGAGTGCTGCTAACTTCCGTGCTGGTGTCAGTCCACCGATTTGAGAGACATGGACGCGCATGAAATCCAGCAATCGATCCTTGACCATCGGAATAATCTCGTGCGGATTGTTGTACAACTCGCCCATAGCGATCGGTGTGCTTGTCTGCTCACGCACCAGTCGGAAGTAGTCGTTATCCTCCGGCGCGAAGAGATCTTCCAAGAAAAAGAGTCTAAACGGCTCAAGTTCTTTCGCCAAGCCAAGTCCAATGATAGGCGGAAGGCGTTCATGGACATCGTAGATAAGGTCAAGGTCCCAGCCAAAAGTGGAGCGGAAATGTTCAAAAGCACGCACGATGGCGCGAACCGATTTCACCGGATCGTAGATGCTGCCGCTCGATTCGGAAACTTTATCCGTGATGACGGGCTTTTCGCTGTGTGGCGAATCGTCAGAAAAAAAGCGATCTGCGCCCCCAAGTTTGAAGTAACGGAAGCCATCTTCGATAAACGCCCAGATATTTTCTTCATACTCTTTAAGATCAGCCCCGCCCGGCACGATGTATACGGCAGCAGCCTCCCTCGATTTCCCACCGAATAGGTCGTAAACGGGCATTCCCGCGACTTTGCCCTTGATGTCCCACAAGGCTTGGTCTACGCCGCTTATGGCGTTGTTGAGGATGGGTCCGTTCCGCCAGTATGCAGACACATTGCACGACTGCCAGATGTCTTCGATATCAGCGGGATCTTTGCCGATGAGAAACGGACGAAGGTAATCGTTGACAGCGGTTTCAACGACGAGAGCACGTTGGGTAAAAGTGGCACAACCCACGCCGTACAATTCTGGTTCATTGGTCTCTATTTTGACCACAATGAGGTTCGCTGTCGGTTGCGTTACAATGGCGCGAACGTCACGAATTTTTAGGTTGTTCATGGTTTCTCCTTTGATAGATATTGTGTATCATGTTTTAAGAGCACCACAGTAAGCACAAGCCGAAATTGGTGAGGTTCCGGCGATTGTCTCCGTCTCAGGTTCCAAGTAACGTTCATGATTGCTAACACAGTTGGGATTCTCACATGCCTGTTGATCTGATACCATTTTTCTCGTTGGTGGTTGTGTCAAAACCAACTGTTCAAGGCCTAGTAAACTTGCGAGCAACGCCATCCGAATGGGTACGGCGTTTGCAGATTGGTCAAAATATGCTGCGCGTTCATCCTCATCTAGCTCATAAGCCAATTCGTTGACACGTGGTAGTGGGTGCATGATCATCGCATCGGGTTTAGCGTAATCCATTATTGCGACATCCACAAGATAGCTCCCCCGTGCAGCTTCTGGAGAGGTCCCCGGCGGCAAACGCTCCTCTTGAAGGCGGTTCACATAGATGACATCAAGCTCACCAATTACATCGCTGAGTTGATTCGTCTCAGCCGGTTCCTGACTGTAGAGATGTTTCAAGCGGGTAGAGACCCATTCAGGCATCTGAAATCCATCAGGCGAAATATGGAGGAGTTTCCCACCGAATCGTGCAACACCGAGCGCGAGCGAATGCGCTGCCCGCCCGTATCTCAGATCGCCACAAATGCCAATCGTCAGTCCCTCTATCCGCCTTTTCCGCTGGAGGATTGTGTACAGGTCCGTGAGTGCCTGCGTGGGATGCCTATGGCTGCCATCGCCGCCGTTAATCACCGGGACATTGGAATAGCGAGCCATAACATGCGCTGCACCCGCCAAACTGTGACGGACCACGATCAGGTCTGAGTAGTTAGTGACCATACGGGCGGTGTCGGCAATCGTTTCGCCCTTGGCGACAGAAGCCGCGTCGGGATCTGCGAAACCGAGGGCGCGTCCATCGAGTCGTCCTATCGCACTTTCAAAGGAGAGACGTGTCCGTGTGCTCGGTTCGTAAAAGAGCGTTGCTAACAACTTACCTTTACAGAATCCAGACCATGTGGCGAGCTGCGTCTGCATCTGATCCGCGAGTCGAAAAATCTGTTTGATTTCAAAGTTGGATAAGTCATCAAGTGTGATGAGGTGTCTCATAGGCAATCCTCACTGATGATATTGATAAAAGTTCGTAGATTTATCTGGATTTTTTCGTTTATGGGACTTCCAGACTTCCCACCAATTCTGCGATTGAACGCATTCCATGTCGTTCAAGATATTCTTCGATGCCGTCAACTACATCTAAGGAGGCACGTGGATTGATGAAATTTGCTGTCCCAACTGCAACGGCGGAAGCCCCTGCGATACAGAACTCAATGGCGTCATCACCCGTCATGATGCCACCCATGCCAATGATTGGAATGCTGACGGCATTGTAGACCTGCCAGACCATACGCAATGCAATCGGCTTAATTGCGGGCCCCGAAAGTCCCCCTGTAATGTTAGCAAGCTGTGGACGACGGGTATTGATATCAATTGCCATTCCGAGGGCGGTGTTAATCACGGAAAGACCATCGGCACCGGCACCCTCTGCAGCGCGGGCGATGACGGTGATATCTGTGACATTTGGAGAGAGTTTGACCAGTAACGGCAGGGTAGTCTTCGCTCTAATGCCTTTAACGAGTTCATCGGTCAACTTTGGGTCAACGCCAAAACTCATCCCGCCACAGTGGAGATTTGGACAGGAGATGTTAAGTTCGATTGCCGCAACTCCATCGGCAGCGTCCAATTTCTCTGTAATTTCCAAATACTCTTCTACCTGTTCGCCGCAAATGTTGACAATTACGGGGACATCAAAGTTGCGGAGGTAGGGCAGCTTCTTATCGATAAAACCGTCCACACCAACGTTTTGCAACCCGATGGCATTGAGCATGCCCGATGGTGTTTCAAAGATTCGCGGCATAGAATTTCCCGACCACGGCACACTGGTAATCCCTTTGACAACGACGGCACCAAGCTGGTTCAGGTCAATGAAATCCACGTATTCGCTGCCGTAGCCAAAGGTTCCCGACGCCGTCATGACGGGGTTTTTCATCTGGATACCGGCGACATTAACTTCAAGCGAAGGATGAATGTCACTCATTTTTCCACCCTCATTCCGCGTATAACGCATCCGTTTTCGCTGCCATGATGAAGTCGTTCCGATGCAGCCCTCGGATTTTGTGTGTCCACCATGTGACAGTTACCCTTCCCCATTCGGTCAAGAGAGCGGGATGGTGGCCTTCCTCTTCTGCCAGTTCTCCCACACGGTTTGTGAACGCTAACGCCTGTGCGAAACCATCAAACTGAAAAAGACATTCCAGCCTCTTGATCTCATCACGCTCAATCAACTCCCATTCGGAAACTTGTGGGTGGTATTCTGCAATCTCTGCCTCAGTAACCTTTGGTGCGTCCCGGCGGCAGGCAACACATTTCATCCCTGTTAACCCTTCCATGATTAAATCTCCTTTCACATTCGCTTTACATTCTACCAAATAATATCTTCAGCGTTAAACACGGGTCCCTCTGTACACACTCGCTGATACTCAAATCCGCCTCCCGGCATTTGCACTTTGCAGACGCAACCGAGACAGACCCCCAACGCACACCCCATCCGATTCTCCATCGCTAATTGCGTGGGAATATGATAATCCAACGCAATTTTTGTAATGGTACGCAACATCCCATCAGGTCCACAAGCGTAGATGATAGGATTTTGCAGCTCGTGAGTTTCGAGGATGTGCGTGAGCAGTTCGGTAACAAATCCGTGATGTCCTACACTGCCATCATCGGTTGCAATGTGTGTCTCAACGCTGATAGCTTTCAAATCTTCCACGCTCAACAACCGTGCTTGGTTCATCGATCCAACCAAGCCTAGCGCGTGCACACCCACTTCCCGTAAGGCAACGGCAAGCAGCATCAATGACGCTATTCCAGCCCCACCCCCAACGATTATGGCGGGATTGGGAACCGGTGAAATCTCAAAGGTATTTCCAAGCGGTCCCAGCACTCGAATCGAATCACCCCACTTCAAGCGAGACAACACGTTTGTCCCTTCACCGATGAGTTGATAAAGCATCGTGATCTGATCGTCTTCAACCGTGTAGATTGTAAACGGACGGCGCAGGAGCAATCCACTACCTTGTGGGATGAGGACATGGATGAACTGTCCGGGGAGTGCGCTTGCGGCAATCTCTGGACACGAACAGCGCAATAGATAGTGGTTTTCGGCAACTAGCTCGTTAGAGATAACTTCTGTAGGAAGGTCGAATTTTTTAGTGGATGTCGGCATAGAATTTATATCGTCGCGAGTCAAACGTAAGCGGTTTCTTTTTACGCTTTCCAGAGTGGGTTCCTCCATCAAGTACAAAGGACATTGATAATTTTAACCTGTTTTAGAAAGAAACGCAACCGTTTTCCCAAATCGCAAGAAATATGCAATTTGAATCTCAATCCTATCTGGGGCACTTTACCGCAGAGACACAGAGAACGCAGAGAAATCTAGAAAGGATAGGACTTACGCAGTTGAACGTTCAAAGTCTTGTGCTGCGTTGAACCGCAACCCCTCTAACTCCCCCGCAAGCAGGGGAGAACCCGTAGTTCGACGATTCACCTCGATGCCCGATGAATCGGGCAACTACAATCTGAAGTGCGTAACTCCTAAAGGAATTGAAAAATAATGTTGAAAATAGTTCTTTCGTTTTTCCTGTTTTTCTCTGTGCCCTCCGCACCTCGGTGGTTAAATTTAAATAAAAATATGCAACGACCTGTTATATACGCAAATTGGCAGATCTATAAGTGGATTTTAGGTAATGTAGAAATTTTGTTGTATTTTTAGGAAATCTGCTCTATAATTTCGGAAGATTGCTGCTCTAACAGTTTAATATAAAGGGAGGAGAAACAGATGGCTAGAAAAATCGAGAAGTTATTTCGTGCACCTTACGGTGTACCCAACGGCTTGCAAGTAACAGATGAGGGGCTGTGGATCGTAGACCAAATCACCGATCGGGTGGCGTTGGTAGAAATTACCGAGGCATCAGCTTACGGGGTGACTAAACTGATTCGGGATGTTCCGAGCGACTGCTCTAACACCAGCGGAATGGCTTATGGTGATGGGGCACTCTGGCTAGCGGCGAACGGTGCTGGAGAGCAATGGCGTCCAACGCGACCAAACGATGCGAAATCGGGGATGGGAGAAATTATTAAAACCGATCCACACACCGGAGAATGCCTAGGTCGGTATCCGATACCGGATGGCGGTGGCACGCACGGCGTGGAGTACGATCATTATGAAGAGGGATATCTCTGGGTCGAGACGCTGAAAAACCAGATCATGCACAAAGTACGGATTTCGGATTGGTCTGTGCAGCACTCGATTCCGCTGCCATACGGACGGGGACACGGTGCTGTGCGGGTGGAGGACGGCATTTGGGTCGTACACACCTCCGACCGGGTAATCGTCAAACTCGATTTGGAGAGCGGCGAGGAGTTGGATCGGATTGAGGTGCCAGCGGAGGATCCTGAGCCGCACGGTCTGTCAATCTTCGGGGATGATTTCCTCTACTGTGATGCCACCTCTGGCTGGATAACGAAGATTTCAGTGTAACTGACGCTAAATTATATCTTCGATCCCTAACAGAAAAGCTTCCAGATCTCCCAATGCCCGTTGTGCATAAGCGGCGGCACGTTTCCGTTTATTGAGCCGTTCGTTTGTGTTCAAGGGGGGTAAGATCCCGAAATTCGCCTTCATTGGTTGAAAATCAGCCGGACTAGCGTGGGTCACGTAATGGCACAGAGAACCGAGGATAGTGGTGGGCGGCAGAGAGACTGGAGTTTGACCATGCAGCAGGCGTGCGGCGTTCCAGCCAGCGAGCAAACCCGTTGCGATGTTGCCCATGTAGCTTTCAACGCCCGTAATTTGCCCCGCGAAAAAGAGATTATCCCGCCCACGAAGCTGAAGCGTGGGATGTAACAGTGTCGGTGCATCAATAAACGTGTTGCGGTGCATCTGTCCATAGCGCACGAACTCAGCCTTTTCAAGCCCAGGGATTGTGCAGAAAACCCGCTTCTGTTCAGGAAACTTCAGGTTCGTTTGAAAACCGACCATATTAAAGAGCGTACCGGCAAGGTTGTCTTGGCGTAGTTGTACGACAGCGTGGGGACGCCGCCCGGTACGCGGGTCGGTCAACCCCACCGGACGCATCGGACCAAAAGCCAAGCTCTCATGACCGCGACCTGCTAAAATTTCAACAGGTAAACACCCTTCAAAGAATTGATGCCAACCCGCCTTGACCCCCTGCTCTAATTCCTGCTCGAAAGATTCTAACTTAATCCGCTCAGCGCCGATTAACGCAGCGACGAAGGCATTGTATTCATCGCGGTTCATCGGACAGTTGATGTAATCACCCTCCACCTGTTCGCCATGCCCATAACGTGAAGCGCGGAAGGCTACCTCCAGATTGATTGACTCTAGGCTCACAATCGGCGCAATGGCGTCGAAGAAGTAAAGGTGTTCCTGTCCGCTCAAAGCAGCAATGGCATTTGAGAGACTTGGCGAGGTCAGTGGGCCGGAAGCAATGATGGTAGGTTCGTCAAGGAGGGTAGTAACCTCTTTGCGCACCACTTCAATTTTGGGGTGATTCGAGATCCGCGTCGTTATGAGCTGCGCGAAAGCCTCACGGTCTACCGCTAGCGCACTCCCCGCAGGCAACGCCGTTTTATAGGCACACTCCAATAGCATCGATCCCAGCCGGCGCAATTCTGCCTTGAGAGCGCCGGAGGCACGGTCTGGAAGATCAGATCCGAGCGAGTTGGAACAGACCAACTCCGCAAGATTAGGGGTAAGATGGGCACCTGTCGCGGTGAATGGACGCATCTCGTAAAGATATACTTGAATGCCGCGTTCAGCCGCTTGCCACGCCGCTTCGCTGCCGGCTAACCCACCGCCGATGATAATTAGATCTTTCATAAGTGTCAGAAGTTAAGGGTTGGTCAAGCAAAATCCCGAATTGTGAGGTGTTTGTATCGAATTCTAAAAAGGTCTACCCATACGATTGAGTGCCGCTGGCACCTCGTTCTTGACAGGTTTGATAGTTTTCAAATAAGCCCACATAGCCTTGAGGTCTTCATCATTCATGTTTGCGTAAGCGTTCTTAATCGGCATCGGTGGCAAGAGCTTTCGATTGCTCGTATCACCTTGATGGTGCCCGGTTCGCATCGTGTCAACGAACATTTTTTCCGTCCACTCACCGATGCCCGTCTCTTTATCAGGCGTTAAGTTTGCGGCAAACGTTGTGCCAAAGGGCATCGAAAATGCGGCAAGGGTCGGTGCAGTAACCATAAAAATTCCACGTTGCATCATGCTCATATCGAATTTGGGATATGGCGCATTCGCAGGATGACCCGCGAGGTACATACTCATATCCATCTCCGCACCTTTGCGCGGCGTATGACACTGACCACAAGCTCCAGCTGCATCAACGAGGTATTTTCCGCGTTTGACTAAATCACTCTGGCTTTCGGCGTAGTTTAAGCAGAGCAATACAAATATTAATGTCGAAAAAATTGCCATTCCGAAAATCCAGTATTTTCTCCTCATTATACTAAATCTCCTTCGGATTTTGATAGGGTAAGAGTAGGTATATTATATCGCTGCGCGCCTGCGTTTGCGGTTTGAAGAATTTGTGGGTGATTTATGTTGTACGTTACGTGAATCCTCTTTTCCCGTTTTACTTTTCGTGCTTTCCGTTTCGTTCCTCTCTAGTTTCTGTCCAAGCTGCATCAACCCCCCAATATCCTCCTTCAGACGGGCGAATGTGCCTTCCAAAATCGCTTGCCGGACACCTCGCATCAGGCTCAGGTAGAAATGCAAATTGTGAAGCGTGAGCAGCCGATGCGCGAGGATCTCGTTTTCTAGGTGTAAGTGTCGGAGATAAGCGCGTGTAAAATTCTGGCAGGTGTGGCAAATGCAGTTCGGATCCAGCGGTGTAAAATCTGCCTTGTACTTCGCGTTACGGATTTTAACTGTACCAAGCGTCGTAAAGAGCGAACCGTTTCGTGCGTTGCGCGTTGGCATCACGCAATCGAACATATCCACCCCGCAGCTTATACCGTAGACCAAATCCTCCGGCGTTCCGACACCCATCAGATAATGCGGCGAATCTTCCGGCAACAACGGCGCGGTGTAGGCTAATGTTTCATACATCAAGGGTTTCTCCTCTCCAACACTGAGTCCACCGATCGCATAGCCGGGGAAGCCAATTTCCACAGTCTTTTCCACACTAATCTTTCGCAGCGATTTTTCCATCCCGCCCTGTACAATACCGAACAACTGCTGATTGGGGTTCCGGTGCGCCTGCTTGCAGCGTTCCGCCCAACGGAGTGTCATTTCCATCGATTGCTTGAGATAATCATAGTCGCTAGGCAGTGGAGGGCATTCATCAAAGGTCATGATGATGTCCGCACCGAGTGCGTTTTGGATTTCAATGGAACGCTCCGGGCTGATAAAGTGTTTAGACCCGTCAATCTCAGAACGGAATTCAACCCCGTCCTCCGTGATTGTGCGAAGCGGTCCTAAGCTGAAGACCTGAAACCCACCGCTGTCGGTGAGGACGGGTTTCTTCCACGCCATAAATTTGTGCAACCCGCCCGCCTGTTCGACGATTCGGTGCCCCGGACGCAGATAGAGGTGGTAGGTATTCCCAAGGATAATCTCTGTCCCAATTTCAACCAGATCGTGGGGGGTGCACGTTTTGACAGTACCACGTGTGCCAACAGGCATAAAGATAGGGGTATTGATAACGCCGTGCGCTGTTCGGAGTTTTCCTATTCGGGCTTGCGTCTGAGAATCTGTGTGGATAAGTGTGAATTTGTTGTCTGTCATTAAGTTAGAATTCTATTTTTAATAAAATTAAGTGCTTCGGATCGGTTCGCACCAAAACGGACATAGACGCCACGAAAGTTTTCAAGTCGAGAGGGCTTGGCGAATGGACTCAATAGCACACCGTTATTGTCAACGTAGAAGCTGCGAAAAGCATCCCAAGGCTTTGTTAGGCGATAAAATGGTGCCGTGACCACAAGTTCATGCTCGTATAGCTCATACCTGAACGGAACAAAATAGCGATATAAAGAACTAGTCACAAAAATTGTTGAAAGGAGGGCAACAAAAACCGACTGGAAAAGCCAGTAAACACCTGAGAAAAGGAGAAGGAGAAAAAGTAAGAGAAGGGTTGATTGCATCCAGCTTTCACGCAACGGATGAACCCTCCAAGCTTGTTGAGGGACAGATTGATCGGACATCGGTTGGCTCGCAGCACGAGGAGAATTTAGTATGGAGTGTTGAATGCGCCATCTGTGTTAAAAAATACCGATGATTTGCTTTACGGTAATTCAGGAGTGCACTTCCCAGTGTCTCAGAAATCAGGACAAGTGAAAGATAAGGGCAAGTATACTCATGTAGATTCCAATCTACGTCCCACGTAAGTATACCTGCCGGGTTTTAACCACGCATGTCACCTTTCTACTTCCCAACACCTTCTCCAACATCGTCTGTGCTATCAGATGACGAGCCAGTTCCATCCGTCTCGGTGGTGTCAGATGCTGAAACCGCTTCCGAACTTTCCGCTGTTTCATCCGCAGGAGTAATGGTAACTTCGGACTGCGCTGCTCCCCCCTGAAGCGGTTTTAATTCGCCGCCCGTTTCACCGTAGAAGCGCATCAGAAACAGTGCCATCACCATGAATCCGATAGCGAGCCACGTTGTGACCTTGGAGAGGAAGGTTGCGGCACCTTGTCCACCTAAAATGGATTGCATGCTGCCGCCCGCTCCACCAAATGCGCTTGATGAAAGCCCTTCTCCTTTGCTATCTTGCAACAGGATGATAATGGGCAGTAAGATACATGCGGGTACAAAAAGAGCAAGAATAAAACCAACGACAATTCCCATGTTAGTTCCTCACTTTCATATTAATTTTAATTGATTGAATAAGCATCATACACAACTTTGACGATTTGGGCAAACGATTCCGCTTCCCAGCTCGCCGTGCCGACCAATACACCATCCACATCGGGCTGCGCGATCAACGCAGCAGCGTTATCCGGCTTGACACTTCCACCATACTGAATCTGGACCTGCGATGCCACATCAGGCGAGTAGATTTCTGATAAGAGCGATCTGATAAGGGCGTGAACTTCCTGGGCTTGGTCTGGAGTTGCATTGTGTCCTGTCCCGATTGCCCAGACAGGTTCATAAGCGATGACTGTAGAGGTAATCTGATCTGCGGATAACCCAACGATTCCGTTGAGAACGTGGTCCTTGACCACTGCTCCGGTTTTGCCAGTCTCTCGCTCCTCAAGGCTTTCGCCTGCACAGATTATCGGTATCAAGCCGTGTGTGTGTGCTGCCTTCGCCTTGCGGTTGACGTTTTCATTTGTCTCACTGAAATATTGTCGGCGTTCGGAGTGACCAATGATCACGTAGTCGCAACCAACATCCTTGAGCATTCCCGGCGACACTTCCCCCGTGAATGCGCCGCTGTCTTCCCAAAAGACATCCTGTGCTGCGAGTCGAATATCTCCACCTGCTAGTGCCTGTGCTACTGCGGAAAGCCCAGTGAAAACAGGGGCAACAACGATTTCGACATCAGTGACATCAGCGACCAATGGCTGAAGTGAGGTGACAAGTGCCGCCGCTTCACGGACGGTCTTGTTGAGTTTCCAATTACCGACAATGATTGGTGTTCGCATCTTCTCCTATATATGAGTTACATGATAGAAATTGGAAATTTTTGTATCTTTTCTGGTGTACTGTCTAGCTTTCTATTTGTCAACCCGGCTCGGCTCCGACTTCGCCGAGAGTTCAAAACAACCCCGATAAGATCGGGATTCAGAGCAACTTGGATAGACATATCCAAGCCATCTTGAGGGAGGTGCAATGGATTTGCCAAACCACTGCGAGCAGTGGTTTGCGCGTTTTGGTTCCCATTGACCCAAATTTTGACTCACCCTATAAGTGGCAACCTGCGCCTATTATAACACACTTGCAGCCAATTCAACCAAACGGTTTGAGTATCCCCATTCGTTATCGTACCAAGAGAGAACTTTTACCAATTTGCCATCGACCACCCTTGTAAACTCCGCATCGAAGATTGACGAATGCGGGTTCCCCTTGAAGTCAACCGATACGAGCGGCAGTTCTGAATAACTTAGAATTCCTCGTTGCTCTCCCTCTGCAGCTTTTTTCACAACCGCATTAACCTCTTCTACACTTGCTTTCTTTTCTAAATCAACGGTGAGATCCACTACAGAAACGTTCGGCGTTGGAACCCGAATCGCCATCCCATCAAATTTGCCCTTAAGCTCAGGAATGACCAACGAAATCGCGCTTGCAGCGCCTGTGGACGTCGGAATCATTGAAAGTGCAGCCGCACGGCCCCGGCGTATATCCTTATGCGGCAGATCCAGAACTTGCTGATCATTTGTATACGAATGGATAGTTGTCATCAGACCGCTACGGATACCGAAGTTTTCTAACAGCACCTTTGCAAGCGGCGCAAGACAGTTTGTTGTACAGGAAGCGTTAGAGATAATATGATGTTTCTCTTTATCATATTTATCCTCGTTGACCCCCAGCACGATAGTGATATCTTCATTCTCGGCGGGTGCGGAGATAATCACCTTTTTCGCCCCCGCGTCCAGATGCTTGGATGCATCCTTCCCATCTGTAAAAAAGCCTGTCGATTCAATAACAACATCAATTCCTAAAGTGTTCCAAGGGAGCGCAGTTGGATCTCGTTCAGAAAAGACGACTATCTTTTTACCATTGACAATAAGTCCGTTATTTGTTGGTTGGACATCAGCATCAAGTTCCCCAAGCACCGAATCGTATTTGAGCAGGTGCGCAAGTGTTTCTGAGTCTGTTAAATCATTAATTGCCACAAAATCGAGAGCAATATCTTTATTTTTTAGTGCGGCTCTTAATGCGTTGCGTCCAATTCGACCAAAGCCATTAATTCCAACTCTTGGCATATGCAGTCATCCTCCATATTCTTAGCACAAGCCTAAAATTATTCCACACAAACCCTCAATTCGTCAAGTCTCAAATTTTGAACACCTATTCCTTATTCCATTTCATGGAACGAACTTAATCGTCATGCAGATTCTGGAATCAAGCGCAGCAAGGCGTTTTCCCACTTAATTACCTCAAAAAAGACTTGCATTAAGGACGGAATCTTGTTTATAATGTTACTAAAGTTTGGACAATTCACGGTACAAATGATGGTTGATTGGGAATACGCTTCGGGATGCCAAGCAGCACTGCGGATTTGACCTGATATCAGGTCAAATCCCAGCAAAGCATCAATTGATTCACGCAACTGAGTTTCGGGACCAGTTGCCTGAGGCAATTGCTATTCAACGCCACCCTGATAAAATCGGGGCAGTTCGATAACAAGTGAGTCGGTGTACTGGGTATTGAGCATTCATTGGTATCGTCCTGTCAAGCGGACACAGGGGTTGATGGTTGAGTATATGCGTGCTTTAATCAAGGGATAATTATTTTCTGCAACAATCTCTGAAGATACTAACTCGCCGAATATTCACTAGACCCTTGATAACGCTACATGAATTGGATACAAATTGTACTAACTTTAGTATAATGTTATAACAGTAGGGTAAATATAAAACCTCCCAACTTTGAAGTCAACAAACTGAGGTAAATTCTAATGCGAGTTGGCATGAAATACGGACGAGATTTGCTGGAAGTGGAAATCCCTGACCAGAATTTGGCAGGTGTGCTGACCCTCCAGAAATCTGTCCCAATCGAGCAGCCAGAGCGTGCAGTTTGGGACGCGATCGAGTCTCCAATTCACTCCGCGCCACTAGCTACGTTGGCGAAGGATCGGACTTCCGCCTGCGTTGTCATTTCCGACGTCACACGCCCCGTTCCCAATAAGCTAATCCTCCCGCCAATTTTACAAACCCTGGAATCCAGTGGTATTCCGCGTGAAGAAATTACGATTCTGATTGCAACAGGTATCCACCGTCCCAATGAGGGTAAAGAGCTCGAAGAGATGGTTGGCACGGAGATTATGAATAACTATCGGATTGTCAACCATTTTTCACAGGAAATCGAGACGCATAAATATCTCGGTTTAACGCAGGGGGGTGCCCCGGCTTATATTGATAAAACCTATCTGGGATCGGACTTGAAGGTCACGACGGCTCTGATTGAGCCCCACCTGATGGCAGGATATTCCGGCGGACGCAAATCAATCTGCCCAGGACTGGCTTCCATCGAGACGATGAAGGTGCTGCATGGACCCCATGTCCTTGAACACCCCAAGGCTTCGGTCGGCAACCTTGAAGGCAATCCACTTCATATCGAAGCCACCGAGATTGCCTTGATGGCGGGCGTAGATTTTAATGTGAACGTCACAATTGATGACCAACGTAGACTAACCGGTATATTTGCTGGCGATATCGTCGAATCTCATTTGGCAGGCGTCAGGTTCGTCGAAAAACAGGTGAAGGTAACATTGCCAAAGCCTGTGGACGCTGTGCTTGTGTCAAGCGCAGGTTATCCGCTTGATACCACGTTTTATCAAGCCGTCAAAGGAATACTAGCAGCGGTGGAAATCGTTAAACCGAATGGGAGCATTATTCTGGTTGCGGAATGCAGCCAAGGAATTGGGAGCGGACCTTTCACCGATTTGATTTTAAAAACGAAAGACCTAAAACAGTTTATTCACGATATTCACGACCCGGCAAACTTTGTCATCGACCAGTGGCAATTGGAGGAGTTGGCAAAAGCTGCCAACAAAGCCGAAATATACTGCTATGCTGATGGCATACCGTATGACCAACTGAAAGACCTATTTGTGCAGCCAATCCGAACTCCTGCAGAAGGGATCGAGTGCGTCCTTTCCAAACATGGATCCGATGCCCAAATTGCTGTGCTTCCTGACGGTCCCTATGTTTTAGCGAAAGTTGAAAACTAGGCTCTAGGACAACTATTCCATAAGAGGAGTGAAATGCAGAACGAATCACATCCAACCGTTGAACTCAAGGGCTTCCGCGATGGTATGCGCCTGATCATCGATCCAGAAGCCACGATAGAGCAGATTGAACAAGCGATCGCAGAACGAATGGCAAACTTAGGGGATTCGTTATCAGGCATGACAATGAATATGGATCTCGGAAGTCGATCATTAAATGATGAAGAATTGGTCCGCCTTAAAAACTTATTAAACGAAAGCTATGGACTTGAAATTAAGCAAATCATTGGTGATGCCCAAGATGACCCAAGGAGAACTGAAGCACGCCAGATTGCAGGAGTACCTGCACTCCACGGAGAAGAACGCGTTTATAATCAACTTGCTCCGATGAATGAAGAAACACGGTTTATTCGTCACACATTGCGTTCTGGACAGATCGAGCGTGCTTTAGAAGGAAATATGGTCATCTTAGGCGATGTGAATCCGGGAGCGGAAGTGGTCGCCGCAGGAGATATTATTGTCCTTGGCACGTTACGCGGAGTTGCTCATGCAGGTGCGCTTGGTAATACATCATCGGTAATTTTTGCGCTGAATCTGTTGCCAACTCAGTTAAGAATTGGGCGTTTTATCACCCGTGCACCTGCTGAACAACAACGCCAACACCAGAGAGCAGAAGTTGCACGCGTCCTAGAAGATGCCATTATCGTCGAAGAATACGATTGACTCCAGCCCGGATTAGAAAAATACAAACGGGTATAGACTCCTCTCACCGTCTTCAAATTTTGTCAATTTCCGAATCATAATAAAACATTATCGCTCACCAGCGGATTGTCTTTGGATGTCGAGGCTATAGCCGGCTGGTGGTTAGGAGCGATTACCATCGAAAGCGAAGACATCCCAGGTGATAAGTGTTTGGACGTGGTTGCTAGGGCGTGTTGACATTTGTGTCATAATGGTAATATGTCCACATTCACCCTATCCGATAGTCAATGGTCAAAAATAGTATCATTCCTTAAAACCTGTCCTGATATCTATACCGGACAACACACACACTTAAAACGTTTTATCCGTGCGGTGCTTTGGATAACTCGTAGTGGCAGTCAATGGCGCCTGTTACCTAACCAGTACGGCAATTGGAACAGTGTCTATAAACGATTCGCAAGATGGTGCGATAAAGATATCTTTCAACGCATGCACCAACACTTTGCCAAAGACCCCGATATGGAGTGGCTCATCATTGACAGCACTATCATTCGCGTACACCCATGTGCTGGGGGTGCATTGAAAACAAGTGGGGGTCAAGCCTCACAAGCACTTGGACGCAGCCGGGGTGGATTCTCAACTAAGATTCATATCGCTGTTGATGGCTTAGGCAATCCCTTACATTTTATGCTGACAGCGGGTCAACGGCACGACATCACTTGTGCTGAGGCGTTAGTTGACGGTTATAACAGTGAGTATGTGATAGCTGACACATCATATGACTCGATGGCATTGATTGAGTCGATAACCCAAAGGGGGGCGGTGCCGGTGATACCCCCACGTGCCAACCGTCGGGATTCACGCACTTATGATGCGCATCTGTATAAAGAGAGGCATTTAGTCGAATGTTTCATCAACAAAATGAAACAGTATCGTCGTATTTCCTCTCGGTTTGATAAGCTAGCGGTTCGATATATGGGATTTCTGAGTTTCGTTGCCACGATTATCTGGTTACGATGAAATGTCAACAGAACCTAGTCAGAATGGGTACGATATTAAAATCTTTATGAGGGAAGGATAACCAGAAAAATGGGAAAAGCGATCGTCGTTACGTCTGGTAAAGGCGGGGTCGGTAAAAGTACTTCCACGGCGAATCTTGGAACGGCCTTAGCTGTGTTGGGTAAGAAGGTCGTTGTCGTCGATGCGGATGTGGGATTGAGAAATCTTGATGTTATTATGGGGCTGGAAAGCCGCGTTGTATACACATCAATGGATGTCTTTCAAGGTGTTTGTGAACTCGAACAAGCATTGGTTAAAGATCGAAGGACGAAAGATCTCTATCTCCTTGCGGCCTCGCAGAGAAATAACAAAAGCGATATTCAGCCGGAACAGATGAAAAAACTCTGCCTAGAACTGAAAGAGACGCACGACTACGTTTTGGTCGATTCACCTGCCGGCATTGAGCAGGGGTTTCAAAACGCAGCTGCGGGGGCTGATGAGGCACTGATTGTGACAACGCCAGAGGTCGCAGCGGTCAGGGATGCAGATCGAATCATCGGTTTGCTGCAGAACATGACCATTAAGAACTTGCACCTCGTCATCAATCGACTTGCACCGGAGATGGTCAAGGCAGGCGATATGATGGAACCAACGGATGTCATAGACATTTTGTCAGTCAATCTGATTGGCGTCATCCCAGAGGATAAGGAAATTCTTATTTCAACGAACCGAGGTATGCCGTCAACCTACAATCATAAGTCTGATGCCGGACAGGCTTACAAACGTATCGCGCAAAGGCTTGAAGGGGAAGATGTTCCAATCCCAGAGTTTAAGGCGGGAGGCTTGTTTGGTAACTGGTTTGGGAAACTGTTTAGTAGTTAAAAGGAGAAGATAGATGTTCAAACGATTAATGCAGTTACTAAATCGGAAGCAGAAGAGCAAAAGTGTTGCGAAAAGTCGGCTACAACTCATCCTCGTCCAAGATCGAACTGGCATTGATGAAGAGATAATGGAGAGTTTGCAAGCAGAACTGACTGAAGTCCTGTCGAAGTATTTTATACTCGAGCGGGATCAGGTCGAAATGGAGATTGAGCGTGAGCAAGACTCTATGGCACTTGTTGCAAATATCCCAGTCCTTGGGACGAAGGTCCGCCATCCCGCACAAGCGTAAGCCACTGCGGTTCTGACTACCTTCAAAGCAGCAGATTCTCGACCGCTAAGGCGACGCCATCGTTTTGGTTAGTGTCCGTCGTGTAATCAGCGATAACTTTAATTTGATCGACGGAATTTCCCATAGCCACACTGAAACCGGCTATTTCCATCATGCTCTCGTCGTTGTATCCATCGCCAAATGTAACAATCCGATTGTTGGGGATGCCAAGCTGGTCAGCAAGTGCTTGCAACGCTCGCCCTTTAGATACTTGTGGATTCATAAACTCGATATATTCGACCTGTGTTCGCGTAACATACAACTGCTCGCCAAATTCGGTTTTGCATTCAGTGAGGAGCAGATCGATTTTTTCAGGCGTATCTAAAATCTGCATCTTCGTGGGTTCTTGCCCATCTAATTCGTGAAGATTGCTGAGTGCCGTTGCCGAAACTCCCGTTCTCTTTTCATACAATTCACTCCACTGATTATATTCCTTGATGAATAGTTGATCATTCAAACAGAAGTTAAGATGTAGTCCCTTCTGATCTCCGTATTCCACCAACGCCGTTGCATCCGCCGCTTGAATGGGAGTGTGGTAAATAACTTCCCCTGTTCGGGGGTGTTTGACCATCCCACCGTTGTATGAAATTATCGAATTTTCCAACCCAATCTGATCACTAATCGGCAAGATGGCTCGATGCATCCTCCCTGAAATCAATACGACCACAACCCCTTGCGCCGATAATTTTTGGAGGGCTTCGCAGCTTCGATCTGTCACAACGTGCTCATCATTTAGTAGCGTCCCATCTAAATCCAACGCCGCCAAACGGCACGGTACATTTGCCATATTTTCTCCTTTTTGACTCCGGTTTTCCTCCGGGTAGTTCAATATCTGTTTTTCATTCTCGCTGATGTCAACTTTTCCAGAGTGCGGACAATTACCACCGTGTCCTGATAGGGACCAATGAGCTGCCAACTTGCAGCAACAGTTTCAACGACTGGATCCGATTCCAGATAGTCCGCGATGTAGTCGATATAGTGTTGGAACGCTGCTGCCTGGATCTCTGCCTCACCATAAGGACAGATCATGTCAACGCCCAGCACAACTTGTGTTTGTTCTTGATTGTACATCAGGGCGAAAGGATATATCTGGCAGTCCAGCGGACGAATTGAGTAGATTGTGCACTCACTCGTTTCAGGATTAAAGCAGGGACAGATGTACATATCCCCATGCGGTATCAGTTTAATCTGCGCGCTTTTCCCATCTGGCGTGGGGCGAAAGAGATTCGCATCCACCCCGCTCGCAATTGCCTTTTCCATTTCAGCTTGGGTAAAGATAGGAGCAAGGAAGCTGTCTTGGTCGAGGAATCGGCAGCAAACATCGCATGAAAAACAGACCTTGCTAGGTACAATTTGTTCAAGTTGAATCAACTGATTCATCTTTGTTCCCCATCTGGATGAAATAAACTCTCAACTGCCGGAGACGAGAAATCTCGTTCCGTCCATTCTTCCGGAGCGACTGCCACCCCATTGACCACCATACCCCAATGAAGGTGGGATCCCGTGGCTTGTCCGGTCGCTCCCATTAGTCCGATGCGTTGCCCCTTTTCAACACGCTCTCCAGTCTTCACATGAATCTCACTGAGATGGTTATAACTGCTCGAAATCCCCTGTCCATGATTGATAATTACGGCGTTTCCGTAGATATGCAATCTGTCAGCAAGGGTAACAATGCCACGGTTCGACGCATAGATAGGCGTGCCCACCACATTTGCGATGTCCGTGCCGTAGTGATGCCGACGGACGCCGGTATTATATTCACGGTACTTGCCGAAAGGCGACGTTAGCTGACCCTCCGTGGGATGAATGAACTTCCCTTCCCAAAGCGGCTTGACTTCCCGGTCTGCCTGTGCGTAAGCTGCACCGCGTTTTGCATTGTCTTCTCTGCTTTTGGATCTGTCCATCATAATCCGTTGTTTTTGGGGGGAGAGAGTAATGTAGCCGCCACGCGCAAAGGTTGTTTTATAGTAGATTTTAGAATTAATTAGACACTCCCAATATACAGCTAACCCCCTAAATCCCCCTTATCAGGGGGACTTTGGAAACTTCGGAAAGGCCCAAATTATTAGCAAATGTTTACTTATTTATAGACTTCACCATAGTTACCTCGACCTGAAAAGTTTGCTCCGTCTTATTGCCAACCAGATCTGTTGCCCTCATTGTGAGTGAGTAGTTCTGGGGAGAGGCTGTCACGCCGACACCAAGAAAACTATGGTACAGGTTCTCTGAACGAGTCGGATAGAAGGTAACCGCTTTATTAAAAAGCTTTCCCTCAATATCTGAGAGCGACTCATCCGCCTGAAGAAAGAGTGCGAGTGTTCTGCCTTGTCCAACGCGAAGTGTTTCCGGGGGGACATGAAGCGTTGGCGGGGTGTTATCGATGTAAAACGGAAGCGTGTACTGTGTCTGATTTTTGCGCAACGACCTATCCGTCGCTGTTACGGAAACCGTGTGCGGCCCGTCGGCGAATGCGGCGGTTTGTAGTGTCCAAGAGGTTATCTCCGCTTCGACGAGGCTCAAAGGGTTTGGGGGAGCATCATCAATCTGCACGGTCAGCGAACCCAAGCCGGGCTTTTCGTCCATAGCGGCAATGTCGAGCGTCAGAGCACCGTGATAGCGTTTATCCTGCTCTAACCCATTTACCGTCAGGGACGGTGGCGTGGAATCTAACAAATTGGGACCAACGTAGAGTCCGAGTCCTATCAACAGAATGATAACTAGAACGGAGATCAGTATAGGGAATTTTCGAGTGCGGTCGTTTGCGGCAGGGGCTTTCATAGGGGGTTCTTAGCAACGCTTCTCACAAATTATTTCACTTAATAACTCTCTCGCTTCGCCCAACGCCTTCGCACGGTGGCTAATCTGATTCTTAATCTCGTCGCCCAATTCTGCAAAGGTTTTGTCATAACCCACGGGGACGAAAACTGGATCATATCCAAAACCGCTCACCCCACGCGGTGCACGAATAATTCGGCCCTCACAGGTACCTCGGACAACCTGTACTTGAGCTAGCGGTTCAGCGATAGCCACAGCACAGATAAAACGTCCTGATCGCCGTTCATTAGGAACATTCTGAAGCGTGTCAAGTAGTTTGACAATACGATCTTGGTCTGAAGCATTCTCGCCGGCATAGCGTGCGGAATGGACACCGGGTGCTCCATCAAGTGCGTCCACCTCTAAACCGGAGTCGTCCGCGATGGTTATATGTCCGGTGTATTCGGCAAGCATGGAGGCTTTTTTGATAGCGTTCTCCTCATAGGTTTTGCCATCCTCAACGACATCTGGCGCGTCCGGGTAACTGTGGAGCGACAAAAGTTCAATCCCGTTTTGGGCTTTAAGCATTTCGCCGATTTCTCGCACTTTACCTTGATTCCGGGTTGCCAATACTAACTTCATCTCTATTCTCTATAATTATCTGTTTTTGAAGCCGAATCAGTTGTTCAATGCCGTGGATCGACAGATCGAGTAGCTGATCCGATTCCTCTTTCGAGAAGGGGGTTTCCTCCGCAGTGCCTTGGATCTCGACAAATTTCCCCGCACCTGTCATGACAACATTCATATCGACATCAGCACTAGAATCTTCCGTGTAACACAGGTCTAGCATAGGTGTTCCATCAATAATGCCGACACTGGTCGCCGCCACATGCTCGACGATTGGGATCGTTGTTATCAGCTTTCGATCCATCAGCCATTGACAGGCATCCCAAAGCGCGATAAATGCGCCGGTAATTGATGCGGTGCGTGTACCACCGTCCGCTTGGATAACGTCACAATCGATCCAGATTGTTCGTTCACCGAGGGCTTTGAAATCTACGACTGCTCGCAAAGATCTACCGATAAGCCGTTGAATCTCTTGTGTTCTTCCGCCAAGCGATCCACGGGTGACTTCACGCCGCATCCGGTCGGAGGTGGAGCGGGGCAGCATTGAATACTCTGCGGTGACCCAGCCTCGATTTCGGAGGTTTTGCTCACGCATGAAACGTGGTTGTGATTCCTCTACCGATGCCGTACAAAGAACTTTTGTATCACCGACAGCAATCAAGACAGATCCTTCTGGGTGTTTAATGTAGTTCCGAACGATGCGGGTCGGGCGCATCTGACTCGGTGTGCGCCCATCTTCTCTTACCATTTTAGTACCTCTTTTTAATCGTGATGACGGTGCAGGTGGTCAATGTGATTTTGGTTAAGTTTGCTCATTTCACTTTGCACATCAGAAAGCCGCTGACTCGTCTCCAATCGGAGATCATGGATCTCTTCTCGGACACCTGTGATTTGTTGATCCATCTCTGATCTGACATCACGGACTTCAGTGCGGACTAATGCGACTTGCTCATTTACTTGTGAAATGACTTCAATGAAACGCTTGTCCAGCCGATCTTCCAACCGGTCCAGCCGATCTTCCAACCGTTCGGTTATCGTTTTCAGCCGCGCCAGAACCGCGATGGCTTGCCCAATAATCGTAGCAAAGGCAAGCAATGCCACAATCAAATGCGACGGTGACCATGCAGAAAAATCCATAGTGTTATCTCCTTCTTTCAAAATGTCGTCGTGTGTTTTCAATCGCTTCTGCTTTAGCAGCATCTACGTTGGAATGGTCAAAATCGCCTATTGCTTCATATGTTATACCATAGTAAAACACTCCGCGCTGCCAATACGCCTTATACGGTGTCAATCCGAATCAGGGACGAAATCGTCCTTCAAAAAATCGAGTGCTTTGGTATAACTTCGGCGTTGTAGATAGTGGCGTAGCGAGGGCGGGACAGTCGCTCCAATCTCCTGTTGGAGCCGCTCAATCTGCTCAAGGTCTTCGATTATACTCTCTTTTTGGGCAATGTGCGCAAACATTGATTCTAGAGACGTTTTCAGAGTTGTTGCTTGTTCTGTTGTCATGGGACTCTCCTATTATTATATGGGCGTAGCGGAGGATAAGTTCTGTGCTTCAGTTTATCATCCTTCCGCCCTGATGTCAAACCCTTATGGCTCCCGATTCACGTAAATCCGAGAGATCCGTTTCCCTATTCCCGTCAAAATCTCATACGAGATGGTTCCCGCCTTTTCTGCAACCTGATCGACGGTAATCTCCAAGTCTCCCTGCTTTCCAATCAATACTGCCTCATCGCCGATGCGTAGGGGGAGATCTGCCTGTTCCCCTTTCGGCGGTGCAATCCGAAAGACGGTCCCATCCATGCAAACCGCTCCGACCTGTTGACACTTTGCCCTGCCGATCAACGCTTCACCACAATTCGATAGGGCGCGTGAATAGCCATCGGCGTAGCCAACAGGCAGCGTTGCTAACCATGTCGGCTTATCAACTATACAGGTGCGACCATAGCTGACCCCTTCCCCTTGCATAGACTGACGCAAACAGATGAGGCGTGCTTTCCAACTCAGGGCAGGACGCAAGGACACAGGACTCGCTCGTCTGACTTCAGACGATGGATAGACGCCGTATAAACTCAAGCCCACACGAACTGTGTCAAAATGGGAGTCGGAAAGAGTTAATGCAGCCGCGCTGTTGGCAGCATGGACAATCGGGGGACGTAGGTTGAGTTCAGAAAGGTCGGAAAGCACTGACTTAAACCGCTCTAACTGAAGATGCACGTGGCTTTTGTCGGGTTGGTCCGCAGTAGCAAAGTGGGTGAAGACCCCTTCAATCTCTATTCCATCCAGTGATGTCAGCCATTTCAGGAAATCCACCGCTTCCGTATACCAGATCCCACCACGATTCATGCCGGTGTCCACGTCAAGGTGCACTTTAACCGATGTTCGCTTGGCTTGCGCTGTACGGGATAACGTGTTACAAAGCGTCGGTTCGTACACCGATGGCGTCAGTTGATAGTCAATAATCATTTCCGCTTGAACCGGCAGCGCATTGAACAGCACTAGGACCGGTTTTCCAACGCCAGCGATACGCAGCTCCACGGCTTCCGCCACGGTAGCGACGGCGTACATCGCCGCTTCCTCACACAACGCTTCGGCGACCGGAATCGCACCGTGTCCATACGCATCAGCCTTGATTACAGCGATCAGCGAGCTGCCTTGGGCATACGCTTTGATTACTTGTGCGTTAGATCGAATTGCAGAGAGGTCTACTTCCACCCATGTTGTCGTTGTCATTTTTGGTTTTCATTTCTTCTTGCGTGTGCTAAAATACGAGAAATGGCAGAGATTAAACTTGAACACATCACAAAACGTTTTGGGGATGTCGTTGCCGTAGACGACGTGAATCTTGAAATCCACGACCAAGAGTTTGTTGTTTTCGTAGGTCCCTCAGGATGTGGAAAAACAACGACGCTTCGAGCCATCGCCGGATTGGAAGCCCCTGATGAGGGGGACATTTTTATTGATGGAAATCGAGTCAATACATTATCGCCCGCCGATCGAGACATCGCGTTTGTCTTCCAATTCTACGCACTCTACCCCCACCTGACCGTTTATGATAACATCGCATTTCCGCTCAAAGCAGTGAAAGCACCGAAATCCGAGATTCAGGAACGGGTCAAGGAGGTTACAGCCATCCTGCAAATTCAGGCGATGCTAGATCGGAAGCCAAGCCATCTGAGCGGCGGCGAGATGCAGCGCGTCGCGTTGGGACGGGCAATGGTCCGCAGACCTAAGGCATTTTTAATGGATGAACCGATGTCGAACCTAGATGCGAAGCTGCGGGTAGACATGCGGACGGAGCTGAAACGCCTGCAGCACAGACTGGGAGCAACGACCATTTTTGTCACCCATGACCAAGTTGAAGCGATGTCGATGGCGGATCGTATCGTCATCATGCACCAAGGAAGCCTACAACAGATTGGAACACCCCAAGAGGTATATAACCAGCCGCAGACCGTTTTTGTTGCCCAATTCATGGGAAGCCCATCAATGAACCTGATCAACGGCAAGGTTCAGGCACAGACCGCTTTGAATCCCAATGTTATCGGGGGAGGAGAACCCGCCCTGCATCTGAACCACACAGATGTCTGGATTGAATTATCGGCAGAACAGATCTCGCGTATCGGTCAGTCAGATGAAATCATCTTTGGTGTTAGACCGGAGCATATTGTCATCTCAAAGGAGCCAATGGAACAAGGTTGCAAAGCATCGGTGCACCTTGTGGAAGCGTTGGGATCGGTTAATATTATTGATATATTTCTGGGTGAAAATCCGGAGACCGGGGATCTGGTTCTCCTCAAAGCCCGTACACACCCCGCATTCAAGCCTGATGTGGGACAGTCCGTTTGGTTTGATTTCGATGCCAAACAGGTTCGTCTATTCGACCGTCAGACCGAACAAGTCATTACTTAAAGATTGCCTGATTTATCAAAGAACCTACAGCCACTCACGTTGAAAGATAAACCCCTTTTCGATCGATACGCCCGTCAAATGCCGGCGGAACTGTCGCGTTATACCTTCGCACCACACTATATATGGCGAAACTTTTTCGATTTTTACTGGACAATAATTGATGACCAATTCTGTCTTTTCGCCAATCAGGACGGTGATTACTTCATGCCGATCCCCCCGATGGGGGCGTCGCTGAGTCAAAAGGTGATCTGCCAAGCGTATGCGTTTACCCTTGAAGCCAATCGTGCGAAGCAGATTGCACGGATCGAAAACGTCCCAGCGCATCTTATTCCCTTTTTTCGGGGGATGGGCTTCCATGCCGTTCAGAAAGAGACGGAATACCTTTACGAAACGGATGCCCTCATCCAACTCAAGGGGAATCAGTACAAGAGCAAGCGGGCTGCTTATAACGTTCTGATCCGCAATCATCCTGCCACTCAGTTGCAGCCGTACCAACCCACTCATCTTGGGAATTGCCTCGCACTTTATGAATCATGGCAACAGGAACGACAAGCACAGTTCCATGATGATGTTTATCGAGCGATGTTGGAGGATTCTTGGCATTCCCATCGCACAGGACTCATGAACCACGAGGAATTGGGTTTGATCGGTAGGGTCGTTTTCATTGATGGCGTCCTGAAAGGGTATACCTTCGGATATCCTCTCAATAGCGAGATTTTCTGTATCCTCTTTGAGGTAACGGATCTCGGAATAAAGGGGTTAGCACAATTTCTTTTCAGAACGTTTTGCCAAGAGCAAGCAGCCTATCAATGGATCAACACAATGGACGACTCCGGCTTAGAAAACCTCAAGCGTGTAAAACTATCGTATCGTCCCGCCAAGCAGCTTTCATCCTACAATCTATTTCTCCCGTAACCGATCAACGATTCAGATAATTTCGTCTGTTCGCAGCCGTTGAATCGGTGATAGTTTTTTGGCTCATGTTAAGAAATCATACAACAGAAACCGAGTTTTGAAGAAAAAACTCGGTTTCTCTTTGCGTTTTGCTACAATCCTATGAAATCCGCTTTAATTTTCCTCAACGGGCATTATGACCTCCGCTACCCTCAATTCTACAAGGAGGCACTGACGTGGGCGATGGAAAACGGTTATCCACTTATCTGTGCTGACGGCGGGATCCGCTTATTCACCGAACTCAACCAGACCAACGACACGCCAATTTTGCCCGATGTCTTAATCGGCGATCTGGATTCCCTCGATGAGATGCCGGCGGATACCATTGAACAGTTGCAGCGATCTGGGACGCACATCGTCCGTGAGTGGGTTGGGCATGTGGACAAGGATGACACGGACGGGCAGTTGGCGGTCGCCTATGCAATCGCGGAATACGGCTGCCAGAGAATCCTGATCTACGGCGGACTCCCTCGCCCCAACGGCTACGAAATAGATCACTTTCTTGGCAATCTGCGGCTAATGCGTTACGGACTCCGACTGTTTCAGGAAAGCCCTCACGAGAACGAGCGCGACTGGCAGGCAGAGATGCGAGACCCACTCCAGACAATTCACTTCGTTGTTTCGGATGTCGCTCTAGAACGCAAAAACGAGGGTGTACAACGGGTATCGCTCATTTCCGATAATCCTAATGTCACCGTCAAAAGCAGCGTAAACCTTCGATGGAGTTTGGACGGTCTGCATGTGGATCCGGTCAGAACAAACGCCCTGCGGAACGAGTTTGTGACAGAAGCGGATCAGGTGACCATCCGCCTTGCGGAAGGGTCGGATCCGGTCTATGTCATTCATAATTGGTACGAATAGCCGCTCGCGCCTTACTGCCCCGTCGACCGGATCTCAACATTATCAAGTCCTTCCACCAACGGCAAAGGCACTTGTGTCCCTGTTTTGTGCGAAATGTGCATGGCAGTGATAACTTCCAACGCCTTCAGACCATCACGCCCAGTGGAGACGCTCTCCCGATCTTCTAACAGACAGTCAATCGCTTCCCGCGCTGCGCTGTAGAAATAGTCGTCGAGGATGAGGGTTTCGGGCATATCGGGAAGGGGCTCAAAGTCGTAGCGCGCACCGTATCCCCCGCTTGCCTCAACAAGGGGACCATGCTCCCAGATGCCCCGCAGCTCACAGAAATGGATCTGTCCTGTTGTACCCGCAATGGTGACATCGCTAAGAGATTCCTTGCGCGTCGGGATGCAGTTGATGAAGATGACCACGCCGCCCTCGCAGACAATCATCCCTCCGCCGCCCGGATCGGCAACGGGCTCATCGCTGAGGAAGCCCGATACTAGCTTGGGTTGCGCCGATGTGAAGTAGAAGGCATAGTCCACCGTATGCGTACCGTTATGCAACAAAGGACGGGCACCGGAGTAGGTGATGGTTCGGACATCACCCACCGCACCGTCATCAACCATCTTTTTCAGTCTGCGGTAATGCGGGAGGAACCGGCGTGTGTGATCCACAGCCAACCGACACCCATTCGCTTCGCAGGCTTCGACCATCTTCCGCCCCCATTCGACACTGATAGCGAGCGGCTTCTCCACCATAATCACCTTAATGCCCGCCTCTGCAGCTTCGATGACAGGTTCGTGATGATGGAAGTTATGGGTGGTCACACTCACGATGTCCAGACCCGCTTTTTCGTACATCTCCTGCGCAGTGCTGTAACGGTGCTCCGATGCAATTTCCCATTCATCGCCGAACTGTTGCAGGCGTTCATCATTGATATCAGCGACAGCTGCCAACTCAACCTCCTCACATCGCCGATAGCCACCGGCATGGGAGTTGTCCCTTCCACCAAGCCCCCCAACACCACCGGCACCAACGATGCCAACTCTGATCTTTGCTTTTGACATTGCGATGTTCCTCCTCAGTTGGAACGATGTTATGTATTTGTCTTCCTGTTATGAGCGGCAGCAACCCGTTCTGCCTGCCACAGCTTTCTGTTGCCGTAATAATCTTCTTCGTTTCCCTGTGGAAATGTATTGGGTATCAACAAGGTGTAGACTAGCATGGTTATCAAATCTTTCCCATCGTACAGTCGATTGTACCAACGCGTTTCTTCGAGAAATCCCGCCGTTCTTACCAGCTGTTTTTGCTCATCGTCACAAGCAGCGATATTGACCTGTAGTGACCTAAGCGAGAGAGCCTGTGCTTTTTCTGCGGCAGCGGTTAAAAGTTCAGGCACTTGTCCGAAATAGCTTGGACAGACACGAAAACTGAGCGTAGCGGTATGCCGCTCCTGGAAGGAGTCAAACCGTTTGAACACCGCTGCCCCGACGATCCGTTGTTCGAGGTTTTCTAATACCACAAACGCGCCGTTCTGATCTTCAATTTGTCGCATCAGCCTCACGAAGTGGCTCTCAAAGCGGGTCTCGCGGAAGGTCTGAGTGAGATATTCCTTGATGAGCCAACGCGGTTCACGGTGATTGTAGAGCACAGAGGCACGAGGTAAATCTGCCCATGTCGCATCTCGAATCTGCGCCGGCCCGTTGAACGCTAGATAGGTTTGGTCAAAGTCCTCAGCATCAGGGGCGAGATAGCGCATCCCGTCTCCAACATGATACCAGAACCCGTGTTTTTCGTACAGACTGCCGGCGATGGGATTGGTGGTGCAGAGGTAGAGTGCTATCCCGTCATCGGCGCGAAACCGCCGGATTAGGCAGTCCATCAGTGCTGAGGCGATGCCTTTGCCTCTATGCTCCTCCTCTGTACGCACAAACTCCACGACACCAACATCGCGCGTGTCTGTTGGTGTATAATAGCTCATACTGCCGACAACTTCGCCGTCGATTTCGCCAACAAAGTAAGGCGTGAAAAGCCATTCTGTCAACTTCCCGTTGAGTAGGTCATCGCGTATATCGCCCCAACAGCCGACTTTACTCGCGTAGTCATGGAGCGGTGGGAGTAGAGTCTTGATGACAAGTTGCTCGCCGGTTCTTAACCGTACTGTTTCTGTTGTCATAGCACCTTCCTCGATCCTATCGGTTATCAATGCGTCAGCATTGTAGCACGATACCGTCTTTGCGGTCAATCCGGTTTATCCTCCCAGGATTGACATGACCACCGCCCTGTGGTATAAAACCAATAGTGAAACGTGAAAACAACTTGTTCATAGGTTCAGGGGTTGGATGTGTCAGTAGAGGGGGATATGGATGTCTGAGGGGATAGTAATACGTTTTGCGCGGCTTGATGACTTGGATTTCGCGTATCAGGATAGGTACATTACCGCCAAAATATTAAAATCGAAGATTGAAGCGCAACTTGCTTTGAATTCTGATTGCATTGAGGATGTGGTGGTTGCTGAATGGAATGGCAAACGGGTGGGGTATGTACGGCTTGAGTATTTGTGGTCAATCGTGCCGTATATCGCCCTGATCCGCGTGTTACCGGAATATCGGCGGCAAGGGGTGGGTAAAGCCTTGCTTCGGTTCATTGAAACCTTTCTTCGCGAGGCAGGTCACGAGGCACTCTACAGTTCATCACAAGCGGACGAACCAGAGCCTCAAGCGTGGCATCGGCATGTGGGGTTTGAAGAGTGTGGGTTCATCACTGGCATTAATGATGGGGTCGGTGAGGTATTTTTCCGCAAAAGCCTTTCGGTAGGTTAAAGTACGCCTTGAAAAGGAGCATTACTGCTGCCCATCTGTATATTGCGTAAGGTTGTTATTCTTTGTTTACAGAGGTGTGAATATCTGATATAATATGCTATAATGAAAATCTGCCGAACTCAGAATTTGGGACACTAGAATGAGCAGAGGAGGTATATATGGATACTACATGTTTAGATCATTGCCTAACGCATGAGGAACGGCTCCTATTTGATAAGAACGGTTTCTTCGTAGTTGAAGACGCGTTGCCACCGAAATTGGTTGATGACCTCAACGCCGCGCTAGACCGGCTTGAGGCGAAATATCGGCCCGAGCAAGATTTGTCTCCCCATGAACGCTTGAATATCTTTGATTTCATTGGGAAGGATGATCTCTTCCTAGAGTTACTTGATTGGCACAAGACATTTCCAAAGGTGTGGGGTATTTTGGGCTGGCACATCCAGCTTTACCACTCACACTTGGGAATCACGCCACCAGTAGCACCCGAGGAAAGATCAGAGGAGAAGCGTTTAGGATGGCATCAAGATAGTGGACGTTTGAACAGCGATTTGGAAAGCAACCCCCGTCCGCGAATCTCTCTCAAAATCGGCTACTTTCTGACCGACACAACGGTGGAGGGGAGTGGGAATTTCTATGTCCTGCCCGGCAGCCACTTGCAGAACAAGTTAGAACTGCCTGAAGATGGGGTCTCAAACCCTGAAGGGACGACGGCGGTGAAGGTGGCACCCGGTACGGCGGTATATTTCGATCGCCGGCTCTGGCATTCTGCAAGCCCCAATCATTCAAATATCACCCGAAAGGTACTGTTCTACGGTTATAGCTATCGGTGGCTGCGACCAAGAGACAACATGACCGTTGATCACTATATGGAGCGTAGCGACCCGATTCGGCGACAGTTGCTAGGTGCTAGCACGGGGGGATTGGGATATACCTCTCCAAAAGATGAGGATGTGCCCCTCCGAGACTGGATTCAGGAACACCTCGGAGAAGATGCGGTTATACCTTAGTCCAGTTTGTGCCTTTATGGTAGATTTTAGAATTACTTAGACATTCCCAATGCACAACCAACCCCCTAAATCCCCCTTATCAGGGGGACTTTTGAAACTTCGTGAAGGTCGGAATTATTGGTAAATGTCTACTTATCTCTCTAATTCGCTATAGTAGGGAGCAACGATCCTCTGGTTTATGACCGAGAGTCCAAGAGTTGTTCCCTACAATTGCCTACGCTACCGTATCGTACGCCGCGGCTACTTCTTCCAAGTCATCAACGGTTCAAGCCTTGCGAGAATTTCATCCAAGTATTTCGAGGCGATCTCGTCTAACGGCATATTCCCATTACGCTTGAATGGACAGTCGATAATCCCACGACGATACAGGACCTCCTTGTAACAGCCGGGAAGTTGATGTTCAAAGAGGAAAAGCGGTGCCATCTCTTTGTAAATGTAAGTTGACCGCTCCTCATCGCCTGCCTCTAAGGCGTCCCATAACCCGACCACGACATCAGTGACATGGCTGGCGGGCATCTGCCCCGCACTCCCGCGCATGTATTCCTCAATCAGATAGCGTCCACCCGCCCCACCGAATACTCCCTTGCACGATCCATCATCTCCTTCGATCACAGCGGTCAGTTTGACCGTGCTGGGCAGCGTCTCTTCCTTGATATATTCGACGTGCTCGATCTCCCGACAGAGTTTGAGCAAACATTCCGCCGATAGATTTGACCCGATAGGTGGCATATTGTTCTGGATGAAAACCGGCATCTGCGCTGCATCTGAGATTGTTTGGTAATATTCAAAGACAAGGCTTTCAGAGATATGATGGATGTACGGCGGCATAGCGATGACACCATCTGCACCAATATCGTGAGCGTGCGTGGCGAACCCTTCCGCGACCTCCGGCGCCACTGCCGCAACGCCAATAATAGCTGGCAATCGACCGGCGTTCTGCTTAACAAGTACCTCCGACAACTGCAACCGCTCCGCATCGCTGAGGGCGGTGAACTCACTGGCGTTCACAGGATAAACCAAGCCGTGTGATCCGCACTCGATACAAAAATCGATCATGCGTTGGAAACTGGGGACATCAACCTCTCCGTTCTCTCGGAAGGGTGTAGACGGGATGGTGAATACACCACGATAACTGTCTGGAATCATCAGATTCTCCTTATATTTTGTCAGGAAATTTATAGGAATTATTCTGTCTAAATGGGTTCTTTTGACCTCAAGTCTATGAATGCCAAATCGCTGCCATATCCCACACATCCATTGACCTTAGTTTCGCACTTCCACCATGAGCGAAAAGCTGCACGCCTCGGCTATCCTGTCTGGCGGGGTAGATCCGTTTGGTGAGGCATTGCCTATTGTTCGCGAAAACCTCGACAACCGATCGGTCTACGAAAATGTGCAGCTGCAGTAGTTCGTATGCAGCCAATTCGAGAGGTCCCCGTTGCACTCCGTAACTCACAACATCGGGGTTTAGGCTTGATCGTTCGGCATCTAAGACAAGAGATTTATCCTCCGGACTGTAAAAAATAACGGTCTGCTCGTCCTCATCTGGGGAGCAACACACCTTAACACCAAATGCTTCGGCATCGCCCGGTTCAAAAGTTGTCAGAATTTCGAGACAATCTCCGTCAACCTCCTCCAGCGGGATGGAAGTATCAGGACGGATTGGTAGATTTGTGAACCGGCGATGGTTGCGGCGCAAGACTGCTAGTTCGGGGACAGGCTCAATTTCTAATGTACCGGCGTCAGACAGGGAGAGGATGCGCGGCAACGACATCACGCCTGCCCAACCGGCTGCCCGTTGCACCGTCTCGCGGCGTCCCTCTGGGATCCAGCCAAAGAAGATGCGCCGGTCCAGCCCGTCTAACAGGGTGAAGCCCGCACAAAGATGTCCGCTCTCAACCCCAAATTCGCCGAAATTCATCCGTCCATGATGCTCCGGATAGAACCGATGATTCGCGTAGGCGCCGATATAGTATTGAACGCCACGCTGGTGACTGGCGAAAAGCAGCATATACCTGTCGCCAAGCGGAAAAAAGTCTGGCACCGCACAATCCGATTCGGAATCTTTGTCCAATTCACTAACGTAAAATGGATGCATGTATTCCCAGTTGATGAGATTTTTCGATTGGCATAAAAACGCTGTGTCGCCAACGCCTTCTAGCTTCCCGCCTGAAAGTGAATACCACGTATCCCCTTCTTGCCAAGCGCATGGATCAAACGGTCGCCAACCATCTCCCTCTGACGGATAAGGAATCACTGGGTTTGCGGGGTGCTTTTCCCAAGTAATGAGATCATCATCGCCCACGGCAATGCAATTGCCTTCAGGGTGACCATAGTAGATGAGCGTCGGTACACCGTTGTTGTTCACCGCACCACCACTCCAGCAACCGCGCCGGTCGGGACCACCCGGCGTTGGCGTCAGTGCGATAGGAAGATCATTCCAGTGCACCAAGTTTTCGCTGACAGCATGGCCCCAGTGCATCCGTTTAGAATCATCGAAAGCACCATCAGGATTGTACTGGTAAAAGAGGTGGTACTTTCCCTTCCAGAAGATTGTTCCATTTGGATCGCCCAGATAATTTGCTGGCGGTGAAAAGTGATATAAGGGGCGATACAGGTCGGAAGCCATCTGCTGCCGGGGCGGACGGATCTGTTCAACAGGGGTAGTCATTGGGGTAATCTCCGGGTTGGGAGCACAGTTCGTCGGTGGGATTAGCCGTGCGACCACTACCGATTGGTAACGGTCACACGGATTCGCAACATTAGAAACCGCAGGACCATCGTTATGGGTATCTACCCATTCCTACCCTTATGGAGGTCTATTCGTATACTCAATTTAACTGGTGCTATAAGTTGGATCGATACCGTATAGCCGGGGCAGTCCGAGCATAATATTCATGTTTTCAACTGCTTGGCTAGCGGCACCTTTGCCGAGGTTGTCCTCAAGGGAACAGATATAGGCAAATCCTTCATCAACTCTGACTTTGACGAGGAGTTTATGCGTGTCAGCAATATCGCGTGTGCCCCACTGTTTATCAGGGGTATCTTCCACGATAAATACCAGATCCTCCGGTTGGTAGGCGTTTCGGATGGTCTGACTCAACTGTTCAACGGCTGCTTCCTCAGAGAGGTTTTTCAGCGGTTCTGTCAATTCAACCCTGATGTTCGTGTTAATTCCCCTGAAAACAGATTGGAGAACAATGGGAGTAAAGTTCACACTAAATCCAGAGTATAACTCCATCTCCGGAACGTGCTTGTGCCTTCTACCGTAAGCATACGTGATTTCATTTGGCACCTCTTCAATATCTTTTCGTGCGCCGGAAATTCCCGAAGTTGCTACAATTGTCGCCTCTCCTTGGACAAGCCCTTTAAACGGTCTTAAAGATAGGATAACGCTTGTCGGATAACAACCCGGATTCCCCACTAACCGTGCCTGCGCGATCTGATCTTGCAGCAGTGCTGGCATTCCATAAACGGCTTCTGATAGCAATTCCGGAACATAATCCACTGACTCATACAGGTTCAGTCCAATTCGCGGTGCATACTCTCCTTCAAATTCCTCTCTAGGAAATCTGAATGCACCGCTCATATCAATCACTTTTTTTCCAATCTCAAAAATTGGTGGTGCAAACGTCATTGATTCTGGATCTTTCGTTGCAAGAAAGACCAATTCGCAGGAGTTCAATATCCCTTCTTCTCTTCTTGAATTTTTTCTGAAGCAGATTTCAACCTGATCGTGATGTTCTAAGACTTTTTCAATCTCTTGGCCCACCATGCCGGTGTCGCCATATACGCCGATGCTGTACATGACCTGCCTCCTTTTGTAGATTCTGATTCAAGAATGGTCGAATCGTGAGATTAACCCTCACACTCCGTGTTATGAAGTGTGACCGCTCCCCGCCCTAAAGGACGGGTATTCTTATCCGTCCGGGTTTCTTAGGGGTTACCAAGTGGTATGGGGCCATCTTCCCTACCTCGTGGGCGGTTCCTCCGTCAACTCAGGAGGCAACATCCCGATGCAATCGGGACGGCGCGGGCCATTTGGCGCACTACGGAAACCCTCTGAAACCTGTGAGGGCGACCGATACTTGTCCTGACACATTCGGGATCAAGACTACGCATCACGGGAATACTGGTTTTTCACAGTAGCCAATCCGGTTTATAGCGTATGTTTTTGTAGTATCTGGTGTTTTCCACATCCACGCGACCCGATGCAATGGGCGGTTGAGAGCATCAGACGGGGGTGTCCGGTGTTGCATTCTCTCAACCCGTGGACAATAGAAGTATACCCCAAAACGCCCTTGGAATCAAGGCTAAAGCCTTGAAAAAACCATGTTAAAGCATGGCTGTATCCCCGCCTTAAAAGACGGGTTTTTAGCCCTAAAGTGTTTTTCGATAATCTTTCATTTTTCGACTATCAATGTTTTTTTAGTCAGTAATCAACTCAACGAATTGATGGAACAAACAGGATAGGGGAATGGCATCTGTAAATTTAGAAGAAGGTTGATAGGGCAGTGATCAAGTAATTGATGTCCCATGGGGCTTTCAACTGCTTGTTGGCAAATCCTAACTTTGCTGACCTTTGTTAAGCGTGATATTCACATGTGGTTGCCCTAACCCAGCACATAGGGTCATTTAATTCTCCCATATTATTGTCTGAATCACGGATAAACGCGGATTGACGGATTACACGGATAAAAGACGTCCCCGACAACTGACATAAGAACGCGCAATGAACGCGCTACTATAAACAGCGGGGCAAGATGCCCCGCCTACAGGGTGGGATAGAAAACAGTGGGGCATGAGCCAAAACGGAGAACTAAATGCCCCTACCCAGTACAAGTTTGGGATTGACGCCCTTGTAGGATTCGTGCTATTATTTCGGTTGGCTTCAGGCACTGCGAACCCTTCAACACACCATCGCACAAATCACGAGGGAATTTTTCTATGGGGCTAATACCATCAGCTTGGGCGCAACAGATAAAACCATCGCCGACGCTGGAAGTCAAGTTGATAGCGGATAGATTGAGGCTGAAAGGGAAACAGATTTACGATTTCGGGATTGGTGAAATGAACCCAGAGCTTCCGGTCCCTCACCTCCTGAAAGCCGCGATTTCCCAAGCCGTAATGGATGATGCGACGCACTATTCTCCAGAGGCAGGCGATCCAGAATTGCTCGAAGCCATTCATGCGGATTTTCATCTGTTCGGATTAAGCTATTCCCCGTCGGAAATTGTCGTCTGCCCTGGGCCCAAAGACGCAGTCTTCAAAATCTGCATGACGATGCTGAATCCGAGTTCTCGCCGGAACCGATTGGTCTCGTTTGCCCCAATCTACGAATCTTACGAGAACCTCCCTATCCTGTTGACGGGTAAACCACCGATTGTCTTGCAGACCGATGCGCATTTCCTACCGGATCTAAATCAATTAGCGGACCTCCTGAACCAAGATGATACGGTTGCGCTGATTGTGTTAAATTCGCCGAATAATCCAACAGGGACAGTCTATCCCCCTTCATTGTTACAAGAACTTGCCGAAATCATTGGAAAGCACGAACAGATCTGCGTTTTGTCCGATGAAGTTTACCGCACCGTCGTCTATGATGGTCTCGAACATGTGAGTATTGCGTTATACCTTCCTAATCAGACCTTGCTCGTTGGGGGCATGTCCAAAGAGGTTTCAGGTACAGGACTTCGCTTAGGATTTGTTGCAGGACCTGAAGCGGTGATGCAGGTGATAGCAAATGTTGAGGGAAATACATCCTCGTGCGTCAACCTACCTACGCAGAAGGGGTACGCACACTTTTTACGGAAAGATGCAGATCTGCGCCTGCGACACCAAGTCCGAGATGCACTTTGTCTGCGGCGGGAGGCATTGATGAAATGCTTTAGCGAACTAGTGAAAGGTGCAGTTTGGGAGCGTCCATTGGGTGCATTTTATTTTTTTCCCGATATGCATCTCTACTGTGGTCGCCGGACGCCGGAAGGACAACTTCTCAACACAGACGAAGCGTTAGCACTCTACTTAATTGAAAGTGCAAATGTTGTAACAGTGCCGGGGAGCAAGTTTCAGCGTCCCGGGCATCTTCGGTTTGCTTATGCGGTTAGTCTCGAAACAATCAATGCGGGGATACAGCGACTGGCGGAGGCTCTGGATCAGCTATGTGCTTGATAGAGCTATCCTACGGATTTCTTAACCGCCATACAGTGTCAGTGTGAAACACAAATTGCAGTGCAGGGATTATATTCAGGAGGACAAATTCAGATGCAATACGGAAACAATTGCTGGGTTGATATGCAGGAAGCAGATAAAAATAAAGTCGTTGTTCTTCCACTCGGATCGCTGGAGCAGCATGGTCATCACTCTCCACTACTGACGGATACCTATCTTGTGACCGCAGTAGCGCAGCGGGTCGAACAAGAACTCAGTGAGCAGATCTATCTGCTACCGACGTTATGGCTTGGTGCATCGGATCATCATCTAGATCGCCCTGGCACTGTGAGCGTCCCCAATCACATTTACACGCTGATGATTAAAAACATCGTCAGGTCTTTCGCCAAGGCAGGGTTTCAGCGTGTGTTTTTGCTCAATGGTCACGGAGGCAATGTTGTTCCGGGTACGCAAGCAATCACAGAGCTAGCGAACGAATCGGATATTTATGATAATATGTGGATTGCACTGTCCTCTTATTGGACGGTGGCTGAACCGGCGATGGCACCAGAACACCACGGGATGGAGACGCCGCATCTGACGCATGCCTGTGAGTACGAAACCTCAATGATGTTGTTCTTGCACGGCGAGATTATGCGGATGGACCGGGTGACGTCCAGTCCGCCACTGATAGATTCGCCGTTTTACCACAGCGAGCACGGCGGACGCATCAATGTCGGCAAGCGATTGGTCACGTGGGCACCTACCGGGGCAATGGGGAAACCTCAACACGCCACGCCGGAAAAGGGGGAATCTTTGCTTAACGCCATCACCGGTGAGGTGGTAGCCTGCATCAAGGATTTCGAGACGTGGTAGATAAATAATTCACAAGAGATTTCAAATTACCGAGTTTTATACGTACAAGATTAACCGTCCTTGTTCAAAAAGGGTCTTAGCAAGATCGTAAAACAAATGAGAAAACCATCACAGAATGAACCCTGCTGGTGTGGGAGTGGCAAAAGATATAAAAATTGCCATCTCAAGCAGGATAAAAAATCAGGCACATCTCAACCACGAATGGCTTCAGGGATTATTATCAAAACTGAGGAACAGATTGAAGGCATTCGTAGAAGCAGTCAATTAGCGCGAAAAACTTTGGACATGCTGGACGGGCGAATTGAAGCTGGCATCGCAACCAAGGATATTGACCGATGGGTCTACGAATATACCTGCGACCACGGTGGATATCCTGCAACCCTCAATGTAAAGGGATTCAACAAAAGTTGCTGCACTTCGATCAATAATGTCATCTGCCATGGAATTCCCGATGATACGATCTTGAAGGACGGAGATATCATCAATGTTGATGTCACCCCAATTCTGGATGGATATTTCGGCGATACTAGCCGTATGTTCGTGATCGGCGAAGCATCACAGGAAGCCCTGAAGTTAATCGAGGAAACGAAAGCGTGCCTGTATCTTGGTATTGATGTAGTGAAACCCGGCAACACGATTGGCGACATTGGCTACACAATCCAGCAGTATGCCGAGGGGCTCGGATATTCTGTCGTGCGTGAGTTGTGTGGGCACGGCACCGGTTTGGAGTTCTGGGAAGCCCCGCAGGTTCCCCATTACGGCAGAAGAAACGACGGTCCCCCAATGGTGCCGAATATGGTGTTTACTATTGAGCCGATGATTAATGCTGGTCGCTACGAATGCACAACACTGTCGGATGGCTGGACAGTTGTTACTGTTGATGGTTCGTTATCAGCACAATGGGAGCATACCGTGCGCGTGACGGAGACCGGTGTTGAGGTTCTGACAGCCTAACTCACCAAAGGAAGATGTAATGTCGCAGATTAAAATCTACGGATTAAAAGAGAACCTCGACCCTATCAAAGCAAAACTCTCCGATGTCATCCATTCGTGTGTCGTTGATGCCTTGCATTTTCCAGAGGATAAAAGATTCCATCGCTTCTTTCCGCTAGATCTCTCCGATTTCTATTATCCCAGTGGACGCACGACAAAGTACACGATTATTGAGATTAGCATGTTTGAGGGTCGATCTGTAGAAACGAAGAAACACCTGATTCGTCTGCTTTTTGAAAGGGTTCACCAACAGCTGAATATCCTTCCACAAGACCTTGAAATCACAATTACTGAGACACCCAAGCACAATTGGGGGTTCCGTGGTACGCCGGGGGACGAAATCGAATTAAATTACAAGGTTGAGGTGTAATAGACGGGAGAATTGACGCTCAACAACTGGGTGGATCTCTAGCAACGTTGCCGTACAAAATGCAGAAACTTCCAAGACCATAGACACATTAGTCATTTGGGTGCTACAATGCCCATTGGTGTATCAGGAAATGTAATACAGAATATTTAGCGGAAGTTTTGCCTATGGCTCTTATTCTCAAGCAACCCAATCCAGACACAATTATTCTTAGACGCAGCCTTGCCTCCCGACTTTCTAGTCTGATTTGGTTTGGAGTGGCTGGATTGCTCATGTTCGAGTTCAGAATGGATGACCGGATATGGACTGCTGTCCCTTGTTTACTTATAGGTCTACATCTCTTAACTTATACTCTGCGGATTAATATCCGCCTTCCGCTACGCGATATTCTGTGGCAACGGCGTATTCTATTCCTGTTTCCCGATCAACGCCCAGTACCATTTTCCGGAATTCGCTCTGTGAGGATTAGGACTCGCGGGAAATTCCTTAAAATCTTGCATCTGTACTTCTTCCTTGTTGATGGTTCACGACTCTCCATCACCCACGCCTATCAGCTAACTCAAATTGAGGCACAGGGCAGGGAATTAGCGCAAATCGTTGGAAAGCCGTTGGTATACGAACAGGAAGAGCGTGAATCAGACGAATGAAAAGCAGCGCATAAGCCTCAAAGGGGATCAGTCAACTACATGTAACCAGAAAGGTAAGTCTATGACAAGCGAACTGAAAGTCGGCTTGGTAGGAGTCCCACGCGGCTCAGGGTTTATCCGGGCATTCCAAACTGTGAATGAAACTGCCCTCGTTGCCATTTGTGATATTAACACCGAAATCCTAAATCAGGTGGGTGATGAGCATGGGATTCAGGAGCGATACACAGACTTTGAGCAGATGGCAAAGTCAGACCTCGATGTGATTCTTGTCTCAACACCGATGCCCTTGCATGTTCCCCAAGCTGTCATCGCACTTTTGGAAGGAAAGCACGTTCTCTCCGAAGTTCCCGCTGCAACGGATCTTGAACAGTGTTGGCACCTCGTCAACGCCGTCAAACAGAGCGGGAAAAAGTACATGATGGCGGAAAACTACACCTACATGAAGCCGAATGTGTTGGTGCGTGAACTCGCTCGACGTGGATTGTTTGGCGAGATCTACTTCGGTGAAGGTGCATATATTCATGAATTGAAATCGGGCAGCGAAAGAACAAAGTGGCGGCGCAAATGGCAAACCGGACGCAACGGATCAACGTATCCGACGCATAGCCTCGGCCCCGTGTTGCAATGGTTCGGCGAGCGCGTCTGCACTGTCTCCTGCTTCGGTACAGGGCACCATTATCACGATCCGCGCGGTGCACATTACGAAAATGAAGATAGCACGACAATGATGTGCAAGACGACAAACGGCGGGCTGATCGAAATCCGGGTTGATATGTTGTCCAACCGTCCGCACAACCTCACCTATTACAGTTTGCAAGGGACGCAGGGCTGCTACGAGGCACCACGCGGCTTTGGAGATGCTCCGAAGATCTGGTTGGCAGACTATGCCGAGAAGATGGAGTGGTGTTCGCTGTGGGATTTCGAGGAGGAGTTTATGCCAGAGATGTGGCGCAATCCGCCGGAAGAAGCCTTACACGCTGGACACGGAGGTGGCGATTACTTCGAGATTCGTGAGTTTGTCGATTCCATTATCAACGATACGAAGCCTCCAATCGATGTTTACGAAGCCCTTGATATGACGGTGCCGGGGTTGGTTTCGGAGGCATCAATCAATCAAGGTGGGATTCCGCTGCCTGTGCCCGATTTCCGGGAGATCCAGAGTTTTCCAGATGGTCTACCGGAGCCGCTGCGAGATAGTGAGATTATCTCGGTTCAGTTATAGTTAGGCATTGCCCGTTTGTGTCCGTACAAATCGATATCAGAGGTATCTCTATCAACGGAATTTGATATTGACAGTCATTTAGGCAAGCCCAAGCCTTTATGCTTGGGTCCCAAGGGTTAATTTTTGTTGTGTTTTTGTGTGAAAAAATGGTATAACTGTCTTGTCTTTCAGTGGGAGAATGTCGCACCGTCGCTTGGCGGTGTCTCCCACACCCTACGACATAGGAATCAAAAGACAGAAAGACAATCCCATGTTAAAAACTCATAAAATCGCTTTAGATCCAAACAATGTCCAAGCGACACAGTTCGCTCAACATTGTGGATATGCTCGTGTTGCATACAATCACGCCTTAGCCGATTTTAAGCAAGGATTGGCCGAAGGCGATTGGCGTTCTCATATAGACCTCTGCCGTCGGTTCAATGGTATTAAACACGAGCAGTACGACTGGTGTGGTGAAATGTCACAAAACGCTTCAAAGCATGCGATTTATAACAATCTGAACAACGCCATAGGCAGATGGAAATCAGGACAGAATCGTTTTCCTAAGTTCAAGAAACGGTCACATGGTCAAAGTTACCAAGCAGATAGTGGTCGAGGGACAACCGCTGTTGTAGGTCGGCGGATTAAACTTCCCAAAATTGGTTGGGTCCGCATGTTTCAACCCCTACGCTTCCACGGCACAATCTGTAAGGTGGTTATATCCAAGACTGCACATCGTTGGTTCGCTTCTATTCTTGTAGATACCTTTTCGGGCGATCCTACACCTGAGATTAGGAGCTTTCCCGCAATTGGTGTTGATGTCGGAATCAGCCATTTGGCTGTCACGTCTGAAGGCCAATACTTTGAGAATCCGAAAGCGTTGAAGCGATACGAGCGGAAACTCAAACGGCTACACCGGCAATTTAGCCGTAAGGTCAAAGGTAGCCGTAACTGGCATAAGCTCAAAGACAAGATAGCCAAGTTACATTATCGCATCACCTGCACCCGTAGAGATGCCCACCACAAAGCAACGACGGCAATCGCTAATAGTGCAGAGCGGATAGGCATCGAATCGTTGAACGTATCAGGAATGCTAAACAATCATAGACTTGCAAAAGCACTGTCGGATGCAAGCCTATCAACGTTCCTCACGTTTTTGAAGGACAAAGCTGATAGAATCGGTGTAAAGATAGTTGAAGCCAATAGGTTTTTCCCGTCGAGTAAAACCTGTTCAGCGTGTGGTGCAGTGGACAGCGACTTATCCTTGTCCGATAGGACGTATCATTGCAGTGCTTGTGGTCACACCCAAGACAGGGACCTAAACGCTGCTATAAATCTCAAAAATCTCGCCGTGGAACACAGGGAGAGTATAAACGCTTGTGGAGATTCTGTAAGACCTCAGCAGTTGGGGCACGAATCGTCGAATCAAGAAGATAGCACAGAGCAACTGCTACTGGTCAGTCTATCATAAGAATCCCAAGCCTTCAGGTTTGGGAGCTGTCAAAAGGAGATCTCTTATGAGCCAAATTGCAGGGGATGGAAATTACTTAGCCAACCAAATTGTCAGCGAAAAACAGATTCAGGAATGGGTGGATCAATTCCATCGGGATGGTTTTCTGTTTTTACAAAATGTGTTACCACCAGATTGGTGTGCCCAGATGCGTGAGGATTTGGATTGGGCATTAAAAGAAAATCCTAACGGTTTCAATGGTATAAATGAACGCACCGCACTCGCCCACCGGATGTTTGAGACCAGCGAAACCAACCTCAAGCTATTTAACTTGGAGCCTATTGTCAGCTTTGCCGAAGCCCTTATCGCCCCGAATTGCCATGTCATCCACAACAACTCATTCCAGAGTTTTCCGGGGGGTGGTATTACCACATGGCATCAGGATGATGCTCCCCATTTCACTATTACAGATGGTGAACCGCCGAAGAATATCCGTTTGTCGGTCATGTTTTTCACCGCAAACTACTATCTGACGGATGTCACCGAGATCAAATACGGCGGCACAGAGGTGATTCCCGGCTCTCACCTGCTCGGTACGGGTCCACCGCCTGAAATCGAAGGAACAGAGTGGGAGGGCAAGATTCGCTACAATTCGGGCAAAGCGGGAAGCGTCGTCATGTTCAACAATCAGGTGTGGCATCATGGAGGGCTTAACCGCAGCGACCGAACACGGTATATGACACAGGTTACCTACGCCCGCCGCATGATTGGACACAAATATTATCCGTTCATGAACTACAACATGCCAGAGCACATCTACAAAGACGCCAATCCGAGGCTAAAGCGATTGCTAGGATTCCTTGAGCATGGGGCATACGGTTAATGGCAATAAGACAGCATAACGCATCCGAACCCAAACCGAGCGAAGGAACTCCATGAAAGCGATCATTTTTCACGAACAGGGCGGAATTGATAAACTCCACTACGAAGAAGTCCCCACCCCGGCGATTACTCCCTCAGAAGTATTGGTCAAAGTCAAGGCGTGCGCGGTAAATCACCTCGATATCCGCGCCCGACGGGATCGCCCAGAAGTACAGCCATTTCCACACATCCTCGGATCTGACATCTCCGGGGATGTGGTCGAGGTAGGCGATGAAGCCTACAACGTCGCTGTCGGTGATCGGGTAGTACTCTCACCCTGCATCCCCTGCGAACAGTGCCCAGATTGCCTCAACGGCGATGAAAATATGTGCGACTTTCAGGAGCTTTTGGGCTTTCAGAGCAACGGCGGTTACGCGGAATATGTCAAAGCACCTGCCAAAAACGCCATCCAGATTTCCCCCAATCTCTCATACGTCAATGCTTCTGCCATCCCAATCGCCTATCTCACGGCGTGGCACATGCTCGTAGAGCGGGCACAAGTTCAGCCCGGCGATGATGTGTTGGTCTTATCCGCTGGTAGCGGTGTCGGGAGTGCAGGCTTGCAAATTGCCAAACTGTGCGGTGCACGAGTCTTTGCGACAGCGAGCACCGATGAGAAACTTGAACGCGCCCGCCAGATGGGAGCCAATTTCACAATCAACTACACGCAAACCGATTTCAGCGAAGCCATTCATGATGCAACGGACGGACGCGGTGTTGACATTGTATTTGAGCATGTTGGGGCAGCGACGTGGGATCAGAGCGTGGCAAGCCTTGCAAAAAAAGGACGCCTCGTTTCGTGCGGTGTCACGACGGGGAATATCGGTGAGATTGATATCCGTAAAATGTATCAGAAACAGTTGACATTGATGGGATCAGCACTGGGAACCACATCTGAGCTTCAGACCATTATTCGCCTTGCTGGGCAAGGGAAGTTGACGCCGATTATCGCTCAAGTATTACCGTTACAAGCAGCAGCGGAGGCACATCGAATCATAGAAGCGCGGGAAAATTTTGGCAAGGTTTGTCTCCAGCCGGAATAATAGGAAAGGAGGAGAAGTTTTCATGGGAAAATTGGATGGTAAAGTCGCAATGATTACGGGGGCTGGCAGAGGTCATGCCGAGGCAATTGCCCTGCGATTCTCGGAAGAGGGTGCCGCGGTCTCCTTATGCGATGTGATTCCGGTGAAGGTGTTGGAGGACAGGGTAGGCTCGAAGGTAAGCGCTGCTGGCGGAAAGGTTCTCTGCTTTCAGACCGACGTTTCAAAAGAGGAGCAGGTGAACAAAATGGCAAAGGAAACTATTGAGATTTTGGGGACAGTCGATATCCTTGCCAACGTTGTCGGCATCGCCGGACCCACCAAAGATGTTTGGGATATGACCTTCGCGGAGTGGAAACAGACGCTCGCAGTCAACCTCGATTCGCACTTCCTCTGTTGCAAGGCAGTGCTGCCCGAAATGATAAAGAAGCGATATGGGAAGATCATAAACTTTAGTTCGGGCACGGGTAAACAGCCGCTTTCCCACAGAGCACCGTATGCTACCTCGAAGATGGGGGTGATAGGTTTCACGAGAACACTCGCTGTCGATGTCGGGCGTTACAACATCAATGTCAACGCGATTTGCCCAGGGTGGCATGAGGAGAGAAGCGTCGAATTGGCAAGAGGACGGGCAGAATACATGAACCAGTCCTTTGATGAGAACGCATTTCGCGAGAGGATCGGACAGCCAGATCCGAAGACCGTTCTCGCGGGCAAATGGTGCGCCGATGAAGGCTATCGCGAAAAAGGATCTGGACCCGAAGAGATGGCTGCCTTAGCACTCTTTCTCGCCTGCGATGATTCAGCGAGCATGACAGGACAGGACATCAACTGTGACGGTCGGGTGATGTGGTAGTTCGCTATACAGTTGGTCAATCCGTATGGTTAACGCATCAGCACATTAAGAGGATACACCAGCACAATCAGGGCACATCAGGACAAATCTTTTCTGTCCACCAGTACCCTCAAACTCCGTCTCATAATCGTAAGTTACCTGTACATTTGCCTCACCACACCAGTCACATTTCCCACGAAAATAATCCGCCCTCTGTGCCACCAGCTCCCGATGTTTATCCTCTACCTGTTTAACTGACTGAATGAGATCGATTGCGCGTTGGCGCAATTTTGGATCCGTTTCTTTCTTTGCAACCTTCTCAAGAATTGGCTGCAACTGTGGATCGTTCGGTCGCCCGCCATCGTCGAGGGTATGCCATGCTTCTCTACGCACGCTGATGTCGGGGTCTTGAAGCCCACGGTAAAGTGCTTCCCATACGGCATCAATACGTCTGCGAACATGGCACGGACAAAGGTTATCCATAGCAGCGACTCTGTCCTCTGGGTCATCCGAATATGCCATCGAAAGGTAAAGGTCAATCTTATCGCCGCGCAATCGGTCTTCGCCACGACGTTGCTGTCTCTTCTGAAATTTATTCTTCGCTATTTTCTTTGCCATTGGTCCCTCCTTGCGTTAAATGTGCAAAAAATCCAGTCTTTCAAAAGTTTATCTGTCCATCGAACACTTGACACCTTGAACTTATAATCGCTTATACGCTGGCGACATCCCCCGCATCTGCTCAACAATTTTGGGAACTTTTTCGATGACCTCATCGATCTCCGCTTCCGTATTATCTTTACCGAGCGAAAACCGGACGGTGCCTTGCGCCAATCGCGGCGGGAGACCGAGCGCAGCCAAAACGTGAGACGGCTCCATTGAGCCGGAGGTGCAAGCCGAACCGGTTGAGACACAGATACCTTCCATATCCAGCCGCAGGATCAGACTCTCTCCCTCAATATACTCAAATGAGATATTCAACGTTCCGGGCAAACTGTTTTCAGGATTGCTATTCTCATGGATATAATTGATGCGTTCATGCAGCCCTTTGCGTAATTTGCCTGTCAGCTGATTCAGATGCTCAACATTCGCTTCCCGATTCTTCTTTGCCAACGCTGCCGCCTGACCGATCCCAACAATCGAAGGGACGTTCTCTGAACCTGCTCGCCTATTCCGCTCATGTGATCCCCCGTGAAGCAGGTTCTCTAACCGTGTGCCACGCCGAAGGTATAGTACGCCGATGCCTTTGGGACCGTAAATCTTGTGCGCCGAAAGCGAGAGCATACTAATACCCAACGCCTGAACATCAACCGGCAGTTTGCCTACGGATTGCACCGCGTCTGTATGAACAGGAATACGATGTGCTTGGGCGATTTCGCAAATTTCTGCAATCGGTTCAATCGTTCCCGTTTCATTGTTAGCATGCATAGTCGAGATAAGGATTGTTGTGTCTCGAATCGCCTCGCGCAAATCATCAAGTTGAATTCGTCCATACCGATCAACAGGGAGATACGTTACCTCAAATCCCCGCTTCTCAAGGTATTGGCAGGTATGCAATACAGCGTGATGCTCGATTGAAGAGGTAATGATGTGATTGCCGCCATTGCGACTTTGCTGCAATTCGGCAATCCCTTTGATGGCGTAGTTATCAGCCTCTGTCCCGGTGCTTGTGAAAACGATTTCACTTGGGCTTTTGGCGTTGATAAGGGCTGCGACCTGTTCACGCGCATCGTCAATCGCATTACGTGCCTCACGCCCGTAGGTGTGGATGCTCGAACCGTTGCCGAACTGATTGACCATGAAGGGGAGCATTGCCTCAAGCACTTCCGGGTGTACTGGGGTTGTAGCGTTATGGTCGAGATAAATACGTTTCATGATTTTCACCATCTTCCTCAGGTGTTTTCTATAGCTCGTTCGAGCGGGTTGCTATGCGATCTTGGACAGCGGCTACAAATTCTTCGACAGGTAAGCCGTTCTGACGCGACCCATCTCTTTTCCGGACAGAAACAGTGCTGTCTTCAACTTCTCTGTCCCCAACAACAAGCATATAAGGCACCTGCATCAACTGGGCTTGACGAATCTTTGCATTCATGCGGTCTGGCCCAAGATCCGCTTGTGCACGAATTTTGGCTTCTCTCAACCGTTCAGCAATTTCCTGAGCATAGCCGTTGTGGCTGTCGTTGATTGGAATCACACGTGCATGTTCCGGTGAGAGCCAAACAGGAAACTTCCCGGCATAATGCTCAAGCAGGAAACCGATCATCCGCTCGTGCGTACCCAAGGGAGCGCGATGGAGGCATATCGGGATTTCAGATTTGCCTGCTCTATTGATAAAGCTCAAATCGCATCTCGCTGGTACGGCAAAATCGACTTGATTCGTGGCGAGACTAAACTCCCTACCGATGGCACTCCAAATCTGCACGTCAATTTTGGGACCGTAGAACGCAGCTTCATCTGGAACTTCTACAAAAGGCACGTTACCATTCTTCATGGCATTACGGACCATCTCTTCGGTTTTGAGCCACATCGGTTCGTTATCGATATACTTTTTGCCAAGTCCAGTCTTGTGGTGCGTACTCAGGCGCATCACATATTTCTCGACACCGAAGATTCGGAAATATTCTAGGTATAGGTCAACGACCCCCATGAATTCCTCTTCAAACTGCTCCTCCGAGCAGTAGATATGTGCGTCGTTCATCTGCATAGAACGCACCCGCATGAGACCGAAGAGTTCGCCACTCTTTTCAAAGCGATAGCATGTGCCGTATTCGCCCAAGCGAAGGGGTAGATCACGATAGCTTCGCGATTTGCTGTCAAAAATCTTGTGATGAAATGGGCAGTTCATCGGTTTCATGTAGTACCGCACACCCTCCATCTCCATAGGCGGGTACATGCTCTCAGCATAATGCAAGAGGTGACCAGTACGCTCAAACAGTGCGTCTTTGGCGAGGTGAGGTGTCCTGACCCGATCATATCCTCGTTTTCCTTCCATCTCTTTGGCAAGCCCTTCTAGCTCCTCAATAATGATACCACCGTTTGGCAGCCACAGGGGAAGCCCAGGACCAACGTCTTCATCAAAGATAAAGATTTCTAGATCCCTGCCCAGTTTTCGATGATCTCGCTTTTTCGCCTCCTCAAGCATTTGCAGGTGCTGCTTGAGCTCGTCCCTGGTGTGCCACGCTGTCCCGTAGATACGCTGAAGCATGGCGTTATTTTCATCGCCTCGCCAATATGCACCGGCGACAGTCAAGAGTTTGAAGGCATCGGGGCGTATCTCGCCTGTGTCTCCGACATGGGGACCGCGACAGAGGTCTTCAAAGGTATCCTGTCGATAAGTACTCAAGACCGGTGTTTCATCGATCACAGCCCCATATTCATCGACATTGCCCTCAATGAGTCCATCTATCAACTCCAGTTTATAGGACTGATCTTTGAATAACTCGCGTGCTTCATCAGGACCGATTTCTCGATAGTTAAACTCATGCTTGCCAGCAACGATTTGCCGCATACGTTTCTCAATTTTCTCTAGGGCTTCCGGCGAAAATGCAAGCGGCTTGCCGTCGCTATCAGTTCCAAGATCGAAATCGTAATAAAATCCGTTTTCAATCGGAGGACCAATAGCGAGTTTGGCATCTGGATAAAACTCCATGACAGCTTGCGCCATTACATGCGCGGTACTGTGCCTAATCTTATAAAGCAGATCCTGTTCTGAATTTTCCATAATTCTCTCCAGTGTTTATCGTCTCTTACGAGTAGCCTCGACTCCTACTTAATCCGTGTAAACTCCCATTCCTCAAGCGTTCTTCAATAAAAAAAGAGCCTTTCGGCTCTTTAATGTTAAATAGTATGGATGGGCGATACTGGATTTGAACCAGTGACCTCTTGCATGTCAAGCAAGCACTCTAACCACCTGAGCTAACCGCCCGTATAAGAAATGGAGGCGGCGGCCGGAATTGAACCGACGCATAGGAGTTTTGCAGACTCCGGCCTTACCACTTGGCTACGCCGCCACATTGGAGCGGGAGACGGGATTTGAACCCGTGACCTCTACCTTGGCAAGGTAGAGCTCTACCACTGAGCTACTCCCGCGAGGGTGCTTTTAAGTGTATCAAACACACTTGCGTTTGTCAACCAAAAAGTTGAAATTTGCTGAAGCAGATTGGGGCAACCCTGCTGTATCAACCATTGGCATCATAACCAACAATTTCCCCTGTCGCCGAATCGAAAATCGCCCCGTAACTGCCCGGCGCGGCGAAATCCTCATCGGTCTGCATTGCCAACCGTGTATTTGCGTCCATCAGATAGTAGTGTCCAGTGTATAGGTGCGTTGTGTCCTCAATCTGCTTGACATGATAGCAATGGCTGTGAAACTGAATCGTGTTATCGTAAATAATGATATACCGATCTCCGAATAGACTTTGTGCGATTTGGTGGACGATGAACGGTTCAACCTTTTGAAATGTATCTCGATTTGGCACGCGCCTCCAAGCCTCCGTGAAAATGTGAAGATTTGGCAACTATCCTTTATTCGTGGATTTCTATCTCCCTCGTCAGAAGGATCGTATCAATCCGCCGATTTTTATCTCTGCCCACCTGAAAATTGTTGTCTGCAATAGGATGATCCTCACCCAAACCGATGGCAGTCATTCGTTCCAACGGCACACCACATTTTTCAGCGAGGTATTTCATGAACGCATCGGCGCGTTTCTGCGTCAATCTCAGGTTCACATCCGTTCCCCCGCTGCTGTCACTATGCCCTTCGATCCGCACTTTGTAGTCGGAAAATGTTTTGAGAACCTCAGCAAGTTGACCAATTTTGGGGAAGAATTTTGGATTAATTCCCGAACTTCCCTGCTGAAAAAGGGCTCCGCTGAGTCGGATGAGTGCACCTTTCTCAGTCCGACCCGTTTCTGCGTCAGGAACCGCTGTGGCTGCCTCAAGAATCTGGGTCTCAATTATTTCAGCCTCTTTCCCCTTCTCAATTGCAGTCATCAACTGCTCATAGCTCTGCTGACCGACTGTGATGGCGTAAGCGTAGTTTTCATCCGCAAGCGCCTGTTTGGCATCTGCGAGCAGCGTTTTCGCCTGTTCGTGCAGCACAGGGATGAGCGTCACCACCGATGATGCTTGCTGGTTCAGTGCTTCTTCCGCCCGGAAGACTGTATCTTTGGCTTGAGCAATTTGTTCCGCTAGTGCTTCCTTTGCAAGACGTTCGCGCTCAATTGGTTCCGCAATGACGAAGGCATCACTAGCACTGCTTTCAGCTTGTGCGGCTAGCCGCAATGCCTGATCATACCGCTCTCTTGTCAGTGCCATATTCGCACCTTCAAAGCTAGTGATAGCGCGTTGAAAGAGTTCCGCTGCATGCTCAAATGCACTGACCTTCTCAGCCCGATCAATTTCAAACTGTGCACGGGCGATCGCCACCTTTGCATTTGTGTGTGCTTCAAGTTTTGCCGCTTGTGATTCGCTAGCAGCAGCATTCTTTCCGGCAACGGCCGCAATCTCCGCCTTATTTGCGTAGCTTTCGGCTTGCGTCGCGAGCGATTCCGCCTCATCAAAATTATCCTGTGCAAGGGCAGCGCGCGCTTGAGCAATCAGGTCCCTCGCTGTTTGGTAGTTATCTAAGCCGTAAGTGAGCACCCCCGCCTCTTTCGCTGCATCTAGTATGAGTTCTATCTTATCAATAACAACTTGTATCTGTGATCGGAACAGGGCATTTTGGGCATCCTCCCTTGCCTGAATTGATTCCTCGTAAGCGGCTATCGCTTGCTGCTCCGCTCGGAGCACTCTAGCCAAAGCCCGTCTCATTTTTTCTTCCGCAATCAACTGACGGACTTCTGCTGCCTGGGTCTTATACTCCATCTCCTGAATCACGGCTTTTAGTGCTTCCGTGCCCGCTTCGTCCATCCGGATCTGAGCGATGCGTTGACGCGCCTGTGCACCCGCGATCTGAGACTCTATCCCCGCCCGAAACGCCAACTCTATGCTCTGAATACCATCGCCGTTACGTTGGGCTTGTTGTGCCTCCTCAAACAGTCGTGTCGCTTTGTTGAATGTTTCAGTAGCATGTTCTGCAGCCCCTAACCGCTGTGCTTCGGAGATAGCCTTCTGTGTGTCATTCAGGCTTGATTCGAGCAGAATTGGATCTACCGTTCCAGCACAACTCACAAACCCAAATATTATAAGTGTGTGAAACGCGATATGTAGCAAATAGGTTGCGTATCGTGCATTTCGTACTGCGTGACGCATGAATTGACTCAACCCATTCCTCCAGTGATTAACCATTGAAAATTATTCTCTCCATCAAGCGCGAACTGATTGCGTGAAGGGATTCCTTTTATTTTGGAGCAACGCTATTCTTCAGGTGTTGATTGCAGCTGTTTCAACGCCTCTTCTGCCACTTGAAGGTCTCGATGTACGGCTTGTGCAGCCTGTAATTTCAATTCCAACGCCCTCTCTGAACTGCTAGATTCCGCCTCCATCTGATTTGCAACAGCGACAACTTCCGCAACTTTCGCCTTCAAATGGGCACGCATTCCTAATCGATACGCCTCTTTCTCTCTTCCAGCATCCAACACCTCCTTTGACCGAGCAAGCATCTGCTCCGCATCCGCCAACTCTTGAGGAGCAAGATTTTGGGCGTTCGCTGCTTTGGCTGCTTCTACCTGCACATTGGCGTCGTAAATCATTTCCGAAGCAAGCTGAGTTGTGGAAGCACAACCAAGCCCTGTTAAAGTGACAATTAAACTGAAAACCGTCATCATCAACATCTGTTTCATCAAGTTGCTCCTGAAGACGAAAAGGGATTTAGGATCACACGACATTGGGATAAGCATCAGATCCGATTTCTCAACTAACTTAGCGATCAACCCCGATTTCAAAATGTCGAACGAGAGGTGCCAATTCTTCCCAGAAAGATTCCGGGATTTCAACTGCCCCCGCCTGTGCGTTCTCAACCGCCTCTTCAGGGGTGCGGGCACCCGGTATTGTGGCAGCGACCTGTGGGTGACGGGTGCACCATTGCAGGGACGCAGCCACCATCGGAATGTTGTAGTCCCGGCAGAGCGTCTGGATTTTGGAAACATGGTCTAGGCAGCCCTGACTGAAATTCCGTGCCAGATAGTTGATATCCGAGATAGGTCCTGTTGCGAGTAGCCCTCGCTCAAGCGGCGTAGCAACGACAAGTCCTACGTTGTGCTTCTCTGCAGCGGGTAGGATACGTTCCGCCGCAAGTTGGTTCAGAAGGCTCCAAGCCTCTGGCACCACAGCGGCATCAAATTCTCCAGTTTCGATGTAGGGCGCATTCGTCAAGGGATCGTTAGCCGCGGCACCGACAAATCCAACAACCCCCTCTTTCTGGAGTTTGCGTAACGCCCCCAACGCACCATCTTGTCCCATGACCTGTTCCATCGGAATATCCATGGGATCGTGAATGTAGAGAACATCAAATTGTTCGATACCCAAACGTTTCTGGCTCGCTTCCACATCACGCAGAATTGCATCAAAACTGTAGTCCCGCGCGTCCATCGTGATTTGTCCGACCTTGGTGGTAACGGTACATTTGGCAGCCAAATCGGGGCGTGCCTGCAGCGCACGACCAATTGTTGTCTCGCTTCGGGCGCCACCATAAAGGGGAGCGGTGTCGATGAGTGTGCTGCCTGTCTCAATGGCGGTATGGATGGTTCGCACACCGAGATCCTCTTCCATATAGCTGGTGAGGAATTCGTCCCCTCGAAGGTTATTGGGATCTTCAGGGTATTCTTCAGCGGCTTGATTGGCAGTCGGAATCCCAATAAACGCAGCCCCCAAACCCACAATTGGCACTTCCAGTCCGGTTCGCCCCAGAATTTTGGTTTTCATAATTTTTACCTCAGTAACTAAACCTTGCGAGGGTATTAAACCCTCGCAAGGTTAAACGCTACCCCATCATCTGCTGCATCCTCCCTGCAACCCAATCGACAGCGACATCGATCATCGCCTGTCCCTTTTCGGCGGTCGCCACCTTCGCGTCATGATGATACATCCGATCAGCTTCAGCCTGATCCGGATTGGAGATAGTCAACTTCGCGTTGTCATAATCCACGCCATCCCAATCAACATTTTCCGGAAAGGCAGCCCACGCAAACGCGGTTTCAAACTCTGCAGCATGGCCGGGGCATCTGCCTGTCTCCATCTGCTCTTGGACGAACTCAGGGGAATACGCCTCCCAATAAGAGTGAAAATCAATGTTGATGCCGAGTTGTTCGCGATAGCCATCCAGCCGTTCATTTACGGGTCCAGCGTTGCCGGCATGTCCGTTGATAATCAGTATATTTGTAATCCCGTGACGACGCATGCTATCCGCCACGTCATACAGAACCTGTCCGAAGACCTCAGCGCGAAGTGTCAGCGTTCCCTTGTGATCCATCCAGTGCTCCGACACACCAATCGCCAGCGGCGTGGTCACAATTACTTCGGGGAACAACTTCTGTGCGGCTAACTTTGAGACATGCACTGCACTTGCGGTATCGTGAATCATTGCCAGATGTTCGTTGTGTTGCTCGGTGCTGCCTGTTGGGATAATTGCGCCACGGAGCGTTCCGGCATCAATCGCTTCGCGGATATATCGTCGTGGATTTTCCCACAATAGAACGGATTTAATCTGAGACATTTTGATACTCCTTTTACTATTTGGAGGAGCGTGTGTAAATCCCGATTTATCGGGCATGCCCCCACTAAATTTAACTAAAGTTTGTACAATTTGTATCCAATTCATGTAGCGTTATCAAGGGTCTAGTGAATATTCGGCGAGTTAGTATCTTCAGAGATTGTCGCAGAAAATAATTATCCCTTGATTAAAGCACGCAGATGCTCAACCATCAACCCTTGTGTCCGCTTGACAGTTCGATACCAATGTTATCGAACTGCCTGTGACACAAGTGGCGTTGAATAGCAATTGCGTCAGGCAACTTGTTCCGAAACTTAGTTGCGCGAATTAATTGATGCTTTGACGCGATTTGACCTGATACCTTGTCAAATCCGCAGTGCTGCTTGACATCCCGAAGCGTGTTCTCAATCAACCACCATTTGTACCGTGAATTGTACAAACTTTAGTAAATTTAAGTAGGGTTAATAAAATTGAAGTCAGCATTTAGAATGGAAGCGGAATCCCGACCCGTTCAGCAACTATTTTCAGCTGTTCCTGATGCAGATCGCCAACCGGGATGCCGATCTCTGCCCACTCCCGTTCCCGTTCCCATTCTAAGCCCCCCGGCAGATCTGAGCGATCATAACCCGGTGCCGGTTGCATCTGCTGGGCATCGTGGATATGTTGGTCAATCTCTGCTTTGAACTCGTCAATCGGTCGGAACCGGGAGATGTCAATCGCTGTGATGAAAGCACCTTGGTTCGCACCTTCCCAGATTGTTGGTGGATCCGGCGGTTTGTCAAATAGCCAAATGCCTGCCATAAACCCACCGAGCGCATGACTGACATGACTCAAACCCAACATCTTGAAGAAAGCAGCGGGACTCTGTTCAAACGCCTGTTCCAAGGGCAGCTTGGCGTCAATGCCGGTTGCCATATCAGCGATTATGGGCGGCTGGTTGCCCGCCGGAATCGCAAAACTCATCGGCGAAGCTCCAGTTGCGGTGGCAATCACACCGTCGGGGCTGTGTCGAAAGCGGTGGCAAGAGACCGCGAACCCGACACAATCCGCTTCAAGCGCGAGCCGTGAATACTTGCCAGCACTCCCAAAGTGGAAGTGATTACGACTCGTTGCGGCACCTAGCCCCATCTCTTTGGCTTTTTTGACCGCTGCCTTCGCAGCGTGATATGAGGCGAAATGCCCCATGCCACCGTCGCCATCGTAGACCGCTGTCGTCGGGGATTCATCAATGCAACGGACGGTTGGGCGTGGATTCACTTTGCCATCAAGCATCATCCCCACATATCCCGGTGTCTGGCGCGTGCCGTGACTGAATACACCGCGCAGATCCGTGAGAACGAGCAGGTGAGCCATATGGGCAGCGTCCTCTTCCGAGGTCCCTGCCTTCTGGAAAGCTTCACTGATGAAGCCTCGAAGCGCATCCGGCATAACGCGGATAAATTCGTCTGGAATTACATTCATAGTTTTTCTCCACGGTTGATTAATTCGTAGCTTGAGTGAAGCGCATTATAGCACTTGATTTCAGATTGATCTATACGATTGTGAAGGCATCAATATAGAGAAGCAAGTTACGGTAACATTCTAATTATAGATTGCGTTATGATAATATACTCGATCTGTCCTATTCTTGACAAGCAGTAAATCTCAAATTGTAAATCTCTAGTGATCGACGGATTGACGGAGTTGTGGTAAAATCAGCTTAAATTATTAAGAAACTTGGAACTCTCAAGAGAAAGGAACTGATAATGGGTACAAATTCTGATGTATCAAATCTGTCTCCGGCGAAACGTGCAATTGTAATCGGCATGGACGGTGCCAGCATGGAACTGGTTAAAAATGTGATTGATTGGGGACACGCACCGAATATGGGGCGGTTGCTAGAGCAAGGGGTTTTTCGACCGATGATCGGCGTTTTTCCAACCCTAACCCCACCGGGGTGGACCGCACTCAGTACCGGTTCGTGGCCCGGCACCCACCGGGTGATGGATTTTAATATCCGTGCTTTGGGGGAGCGGCTGGATCAGACCATCTGGGGCATCAATACGAGACTGTGTCAGTCCGAATACCTCTGGAATCTAGTGGAGCGCGCCGGACGAAAACCGATCCTTGTCAAGTGGGAGATGTCTTGGCCCCCCACCGTGACCACCGGCATCCAAGTGGAAGGGACGGGACCGGGTGTATCAAACCACCATCAGGTTGCAGGCTATCACCTTTTCGTCAGTGGAAAGTGGACACCCCGTCCGATTGGTGGAGAACGAGATCCAGAGACGTTGGATCCAAGCGGATTACAGAACGTTAGCGCCATCGATCCGGTCACAGTAGAATCGGTTGAAGGGAAGGGATGGACGGATCTACCCGATTCGACGCAACCGCCGCGCGAAGTTGAATTGACAATCCAACCGCTCACACGAGGACGGGCAGATATGAACCGAGGAAAACAGGGCACTCCCAAACCTTTCTTCGGATTGATCTATGCCGCCGGTGAGGACGGCTATGATCGTGTACGGATATGCCGAAGCCGGTCTGGGGCTGATACCGTTACAGAACTTAGTGTGGGAGATTGGAGCGATTTTTGGCTGGATACCTTCGAGATTGATGGAGCTGATGTAGAGGGATATGTCCGCATGAAACTGATTACGCTCACTCCAAATGCGGACGCGTTTGAACTGTTTGTTCCGCAGATTTGGCCCTCAGAAGGCTATACCGTTCCCGACGAAATTGCGCGGGAGATTGATCAGGAAATCGGTACTTTCCTTCAGAACCCCGGTCGGGATGCGTTGGGCGTGATAGACGATGACACCTACTTTGAATCGTTGGAATACCATCACCAACGGCTTGCCGATGTCGCAACGCATTTGACGAAGACGCGCGAATGGGATGTCCTGATGCTGGAAACCCACGCGCCAGATTACACAAGCCATTTCTTCCTGAGTCAAGCGGACGAGGTGAGCGGTGCACCTCCCGAAACAATTCAACGCTGTCGAGATGGCGTTATTCGCACTTACGCTTCAGTAGATCGGATGATTGGACGCGTGATGGAACTTGCGGACGATGACACGGTTATCCTTGTCTGCTCAGATCACGGTGGGACACCGAACCAATTTCGTTCGGTAGACATCACCCAAGTGCTGGAAGAGACGGGCTTCATCGTCTACAAAGAGGGAACACGAGAGATTGATTGGTCGAAGACCCGTGCCGTCGACGTTGGCTTGGTACACATCTTCATCAACCTCAAAGGGCGTGAACCCGATGGGATTGTTGACCCCGCCGATTACGAGGCGACACAGCGTGAAATCATCGCTGCCCTTCACGCCTATAAAGATTCAGAGACCGGTAGGCATCCGTTCACGCTCGCACTGACGCACGCGGACGCTGAGATGGTGAATCTTACCAGTAACCTCGTAGGGGATGTAGTTTATGCCTTACGCCCGGAGTTTGATGGTGCACACGGCAAGCAACTGCCCTCCGTCAGCTTTGGTATCGCTGGGCAGCACTCGACGTTCATTCTGTCCGGTGCGGGCGTCCGTCAAGGTGTAGCACTCCAGCGGCAGGTACGGGTAATTGATGTTGCACCAACGCTCTGCCACTTGTTGGCTCTCCCCACGCCCCGGAACGTCGAAGGCGGTGTTGTATATGAAGCCTTAGAGGATCCGGATTGGCACCTGAACGCTCTTGAAGCATTAACGAAGGGTTAATCGAAATAAGCGGCAAGCGTATGCTCCTGCTCTTACCGCGTTTCCTCCTTTTTCGGATATTCTTATCTGCTTTATTTTTATCAATATGTTAAAATATAATTAACCAAAACATATTGAATAGGATGATGACTATGGAAATCCTACAAGAACTCAATGAGAAGCAACAGCAAGCCGCAGCGCACACCGACGGCGCGATGCTGGTTGTAGCGGGACCAGGCACCGGCAAGACGAATGTTATTACCCACCGAATTGCACATCTTATCCGAAACCATCAGATAGCACCGCAGCAGATTTTTGCCGTTACCTTCACGAACAAAGCCGCACAGGAGATGCTTGATCGGATCAAGGAGCTGCTCGGCACAACGCAAGGGTTGGAGGTCCGTATCCACACCTTTCACGCATTTTGTGTCCGTCTGCTTCGCGGACACGCGGAAGAGATTGGCTTGGGTGTAAACTTTGCTATTTTCAGTCAGGAGACACAGGAAGAGGTATTAATCGAATGCCTACGCGAACTTGGTCAGAACCGGCTCACCTATCCCCCGTGGATGCTGCGCGACATCATCAGCGCGTACAAGATAAAGTTGGAAGATCCAACCGCTGATCGAGACGAAATTCGGCTGGGCGATGGGACAGTTATCAACGACCCGGTACAAGTACAAGACATTCTCGACCTGCTCAAAGCTTATCAGACAAAACTCGCCGCTCATAACGCCCTTGATTTCGATGATCTCATCTCCAAATCAGTCGAAGTGCTTGAACAGGTGCCTGATGTTCGGGCAGAGTATCACAACGACATCCGTTTCATCCTCGTCGATGAATACCAAGATATCAACGCCGCGCAGTATGCCTTGCTCAAACTCCTTTCCCGTTCTCCCCAACATAACGTGATGGTCGTCGCCGATGAAGATCAGTCTATCTATAGCTGGCGCGGTTCTAACCCCAAATATATTGAACAATTCAAGAAAGACTTTAATCCGTCAGTAGTTGAGTTGGAGGAACACTATCGGTGCAGCGAGAGGATTCTGCGCGCTGCGGGGGCGGTGATTGCTAAAAACACACGTCAGAAAGAGAGCGTTCTGAAAACACACAAGGGGGCTGGAAATACACTTTATCACTATATGACAGAAACCCCTGACAGGGAGGCAAATCTCGTCATTACGCTTATCCGGAGACTTGTGGAAGGCAGACACTACTCCTATGGCGACATCGCGGTATTCTACCGTACGCACCAATTGGCAGAAACGTTAGCCGATCGACTGCACCAAGAGCGCATTCAATTTCAGCGCATTGGTCGAACGAACTCTTTTCAAGAGGAACATGCACAGGGGATTCTCTCCTATCTGAACTTCATTCAGTGGCAACTCCCCCGCGATATTGAAAAGGCAGTCAACTTTCCGCAGCAGCTAATCGACGACCTAACACTAGTCCGGTTAAAATGGCTCGCACAACAGAAAGATATCACGCTGATTGAACTGCTCAGAAAGATTGATGACTATCGAGATGATGTAGGTCCCCTCACCCGTTGGAACGTGCGTCAATTCTTCCAACAGATTGATCATTTTCATGAAAGAATTGAAGAGGAAAAAATCCTCACGATTGCGAACCGACTCTTCGCTCTCCTTTCTCACAGACGCAGCCCGTACCAGTCCGAAGACATGCACGAGATCGAAAATCAACCGGAAATCCCCGGACTTCGCGCTGCGACGGATACCCTGTATAGCGCAATTGACCGTGGGGATCCCATCCACCTGATGGCAAGCTACGGGGTTGATTCCTACTGCGCTGCCCACATCATCATTAGCACACTGGAACGATACCTCAACCTCTCGATTCATACAGATCTGCTCCCTGCCGCCTTGTCACTGGCCCCGACAATGGATGAAAGTGGAGTCAACATCCTGATTGGCGACTTTGGAGAGCTGCCTGAACGCAAAGGGACAACAATCTTACTCGGCTCCGCAGTCAGCACAGATGCAAACGTCATCCAACTCAACAAATCACGACTCAGCCAATCTCGCAGTGTTACTGCGTTGAAAGTGTGTCAGCGATTCTTGAGCGATTTTGAACAGCCAAACCGTGCGGACATGATTGTCTACGACCTCGAAACGATAGATAATAACCCGAAAACTGCGGAGATTATTGAAATTGCGGCGCATCGCTTGAGTGCAATCGGCAGTGAGCTTGAGCGCTACTATCAACTGGTCAAACCGACAGGTCGGATTCCGAAATCGAGTACGCGCATCCACAATATTAACAACGAAACTGTGGCAAATGAACCGGGCATTGAGACGGTGCTGCCACAGTTCCTCAGTTTCATCCAAGATCGCATCCTGATTGGACACAATATCGCTGAGTTTGATAACCTTGTACTTGAACGCGACCTTGGGCGATATTTGAAACGTGGACTCTCCAACCCTTACTACGACACCCTTACTACAGCACAACGCCTCTACCCACGCGAAAGCTGTAGCTTAGAAGCTCTCGCCACTAAATTCAAGATCGAACATGACACCATGCACCGAGCGATTGAAGACGTACAGGTCAACCGCGATGTGTTTGATGAGCTGATCAAGGAGGATCTACGCCGCCGTGAAGCAAGATCGCTGCCCGAACTCTTACCGCTGGTCGGTATTGGAATACTTGCTGCACAAGAAGAGCAACAGGAAATCAGCATAGACGAAGAAACAGAAGGTGGAATAAAGACCTATTGCCAAGCTGCTGCGCGCTATATTCGGACACATCGTCCGGATCTAGACTGGCTAGAAGCAGATCTGCAACCTACGGAGAGACAATCGGTTCAAGATTTCATCAATACACTGAAGCAGATGCAGATTGAGGAATCATCAGAAGACAGGGATTGGGAGGCGAGGCGCGCAAGGTTCATGAACGGCGTTTTACATTTTGAAACTACCAGTGTCGAAAGACGCCTCACCGATTTTCTCGATTATCAGAAGCTGATCAACAGTGCCGATGAAGTAGAGGTTGAAACGGACAAGATTACGTTGATGACGCTCCACGCAGCAAAGGGAACGGAGTTTCCGGTCGTCATTATCCTAGGACTAGAGGACGGGACATTCCCGATTCGACGCCCAGACCAGCCGCTATCGGAACTTGAGGAGGAACGCCGCCTGTTCTACGTCGGTATGACCCGCGCTCAAGACCGGCTTTACCTCACGTCCGTCAGACGCCGCAGGAGCGACTATGAGCGCGGCAGCTCGATGTTCCTCCGCGAAATCCCATCCAACCTCATCGAACATTGGCACCGTGGCATGAAGCGAAGAAGATAAAGGCTCACCCACTCAGCCCTCAAATCCGCAAACTCCCCTCATGAAGAACCCACCGCTCATCAAAATGCACGGTATCACCAAACGCTTTGGCACAGTGCTGGCGAATGACGGGGCAAATTTCTCGTTACGTCACGGCGAGATTCACGCCATTGTCGGGGAAAATGGTGCCGGCAAATCAACGTTGATGAAGATCCTCTACGGGCTCTACCAACCGAACGAGGGAGAGATTTACTTCCAGGATGAGCCGGTTCACATCAATAACCCACGTACTGCTATTAAACTCGGCATCGGTATGGTGCAGCAGCACTTCACACTTATCCCTGCGCTGACTGCTCTCGAAAATATCGTCCTAGCGAAAGAGCCACGTCGATTCAAAACCTTTCTCGATACCGCGACAGCGCATCGTGCCATCACAGGGCTCGCTGAGCAACTCGGTTTCCATCTCGACCTAAATGCGAAGGTGGAATCCCTCCCGATTGGCGGACAGCAGTATGCGGAAATCCTCAAAGCCCTTTATCATGGTGCAGAGACCTTAATCCTTGATGAACCGACAGCTGTCCTTGCGCCGCGGGAAGTTGACGGACTGTTTGACTGTCTACGCGGGTTGAAGGCGGAGGGAAAGAGCGTTATTCTGATTACTCACAAACTCGGTGAAGTCATGGCGGTTGCCGATACAATTACGGTGATGCGTAGTGGCAAATCCGTTGCATCACTTCCCAGACCGGAGACAGACGCTGCTAAGTTATCTGAATTGATGATAGGTAAAAAAACTTTCAACAGCGTAACAACTCAGAAAAAGTCCGATAAACCTAGCCAATCCATGCTGCATCTGGAAGATGTCACACTTCGCGCCAAGAATGGACGCGCCCTGTTGGATGGGATTGGTCTCGACGTTTTCGCAGGGGAAATTGTAGGAATTGCCGGGGTGGAGGGAAACGGACAAAACGAACTTATTGAGGTACTAACAGGATTGCGGAAAAGCGATAGCGGCACCATCACGCTCAATGACGAGTCAATTGTGAACCGATCGCCGGCTGAGATTCGGCGGAAGCGTGTGGTGCATCTGCCCGCCGACCGCCATCGGCACGGCATCAGTCTCAATGACCGGGTTGATGAAAATCTGATTCTCGGCAGCCACAATCAACTTCCATTTTGCCGGCATGGACTGATAAAACAGAAAGCTGCCCATCAATTTGCAGATGACATGATTGAAAAGTACGAAATCCGTGCCGGGGGTGTAAATCTTCCAATTCGGACCCTCTCCGGCGGCAATCAGCAGAAGGTAGTTGTGGCACGCGAGTTGGAAAACGATCCCGAACTAATCATTGCAGCACACCCCACGCGCGGGCTGGATATCAACGCCGCTCAGTTTGTGCATCAGCAATTAATCGACGCCCGAAACCGGTCCAAGTGTATTCTGCTCATCTCCGCCGATTTGGAGGAACTCTTGAGCCTGAGCGACCGAATTGCGGTGATGTATAACGGGCGAATTACCGGTATTCTTCAGCCATCAGAGACAGACGAATCGCAGCTTGGGAAACTGATGCTTGGGTGACTCAACATCAATTTATCAGGACTTACGCATTTCAGCGCGGGGCAAGATGCCCCGCCTACAGTTGGCTGCGTAAGTCCTATTTATGATAGCAGGAATTCCAATATGAATATAGTTCAGGTTGAAAACGTTAGTAAGCACTTTGGAGAATTCAAAGCCGTTGACAACGTTTCCTTTAACATTGAAAAAGGATCCGTGTACGGACTATTGGGACCCAATGGTGCCGGTAAAACGACCACTATCCGAATGATTATGGATATCATTGCGCCGGATTCAGGGCAGATTATCTTCAGCGAAAATCTGCAGAGCGGAGATTTTGCGGACCAAATTGGCTATCTGCCCGAAGAACGGGGGCTTTATCGAAAAATGAAGGTTAAAGATGTAATCCTTTTTATGGCAGAATTAAGAGGGATGGACCGCGCAGAAGCCTTCAATGAAATAGATCGGTGGCTGCAGAAGATGGATCTGGTCGAATGGGAAAATAAGAAGATTGAAGAACTGTCGAAGGGCATGGCGCAGAAAATCCAATTTATCGCCACCGTCATCCACAAACCTGAGTTAATTATTCTCGATGAACCCTTCTCCGGTCTTGACCCTATCAATATGACGCTGCTGAAAGATCTGATGCTTGAGCTTAACGCCGATGGTGCGACCATTATTTTCTCTACACATATTATGGAACAGGCTGAGAAGTTGTGTGAAAAGATTTGTCTGGTAAACGCTGGCAAAATTGTACTGGAGGGGGATTTGAGAGAGATCAAAAAATCCTTCGGCAAAGGTTCGGTGGAGATTGAATATTCTGGAGATGTTGACCTGATTAAAAACTCCCGATTCGTCGAAAGATGTAATGATTTTGGTCAATATGTAGAGGTCAAGCTAAACGCCCCGGAACACTATAGCGCTCTCTTGCGGGAACTCGTCGAAGCATCGGTGAACATCACCCGATTTGAACTGATGGAACCTACACTTCATGAGATATTCGTTCAAAGTGTACAAGGCGAAGGAGGACAACCAAATGCAGCGTAAGGTCATTACAGTCATCAAAAGAGAGTACATAACGCGAGTCAAAACGAAGGGGTTTGTGGCATCGATCCTATTAATGCCGGTGATGATGTTTATTGTGATGGTTCTCCCCAGTCTGATGATGACGTTACAACATAAATCCGATGAGATTAAAACCTTTGTCGTTTTCGATGAAACGGAGGAGATCTTTTCCAAAATGCAGGGTGCCCTTGATGACAATCCGTTTTTCCATCATAAAGGGAAGCGAGTGTATCAATTGATTGAGAAACCCTCAGATTTCAACGGCAATGTAGACGCAAAAAAACAACTTAATCAGCAGCTTGAGGCGAAGGACATTCATGGATATATCGAAATTCCACAAGATGTCTTTGACCACCTCCGGGTCAACTATTATGCGAAAAATATCACAAACTTTGAGGTACAAGGTGCTTTTCGCGGGGTCATTTCTCGAATCGTCACGAACAAACGACTTGAGGAAAAAGGGTACGCTGCACACGAAGTCAGAGATTTGATGCGACGGGTCCGCTTTACGGAGTACGCCATCACCACAAAAACAGATACGGTCGAAGGTGAGAAAACAACGAAAGTCGAAAGCAAAGAAGAGACCATGGTTAAACTGGGATTAACCTACGTCTTAACTTTCTCCTTATATCTCTTTACGCTATTATACGGTGCCTCGGTGATGCGAAGTGTGCTTGAAGAAAAAACAACCCGCATTGTGGAAGTGATTATCTCTTCTATCAAGCCCCATCAACTACTGCTTGGAAAAATCATTGGCGTCTGTTTGGTATGCCTCACTATGTTCTTGATATGGGGTGGTTGTGCCGTGCTACTATTGATGAACATCAACCCGATTTTGGGTCTATTTGGAATACAGGAACTACCATTGCAGTTCATTGAGATCACCGATATTATCAAATCAACAGGACCATCAGCGTTTCTGTATTTTCTGATCTATTTTGTATCAGGCTTCTTTCTCTTTTCCACCTTCTATGCCGTTGCTGGTGCAATATGTAACAGCGAAGAGGAAGCACAACAGGTCGTAACCCCTCTCGTGATGATGTTAATTATTCCTTTTATGTTGATGTTCGGTCTATTTCGCGCACCAGACGCGACATTGACTGTAGCACTTTCGCATATCCCATTCTTTTCTCCGCTTATTATGTTTATGAGAATCAGCGTGCTCACTCCGCCGTTATGGGAAATTTTACTCAATATTGCGGCTATGATTGCGACAATCTTTGCCGTAATCTTAGTTACAGGAAAAATATACAAAATCGGCATACTGATGTATGGTAAACGCCCGACGATGCGCGAGCTGTGGAGGTGGCTGCGCTATTAGCGTCTTATTGAACATCGGAAAGGGTGAAAAGCGTTATTGACTTCTGCCATAATGTGTCCGCGACTCTCTTAATCTGTCTTCAATTTGGCTTGAACTTAGATTTGGAAAAGGCATGAGTTGCATCCCTAGGAACATTTGAATGTAAATATGACCTATGCACTCGCTGCTTCAATCTTGCCGGGGAGTCCACTGAGAATCAGTTTCTCCATGTCAACTTTGTTACTGGCATTACCAATGTCAATGCCAACAAGTCTACCGTCGGCATCATAATCAAGAAGAACGCCTTCCGAGATTTCCCGACTTTCTACGCTAGACTGCTCAGACAAGTCGATATACAGTGAGTCAGTTTCTGGGTAGTAGTTAAGCTTCATGGCTTGAATCCTCGATCTGGAAAAGTATTATGAATAGTCATCAGGACTTACGCATTTCAGCGCGGAGCAAGATGCCCCGCCTACAGACTTGTGCATTTCAGCATAGGTGGTGCGGGGCAAGATGCCCCGCCTACAGTTGGCTGCGTAAGTCCTAGTCATTTTATCTTCGAGTGTAATGACCCTTAGATAGCGGTCACCGATTTCGGGAATTGCAGCCCAAAAACGGTAGAGGCTTAGATTGACAGCAAGACGGCTGACCGCTAGTCCTTCTTCGGTGTGTACATCATGAGCGTAGCAATCTGTTTATATCCCACAATTGGATACAGTTTAGCACCCGCGTGGCTGGCGGTGAGTACCGCCAATTTTGAGCCGTGAGCGCGATCGTCACGCAGCATCTGAGCCATCATCGCACGAGCAATGCCACGACGACGGAACTCCGGCACCACATACATATCAGCGCACCAAGTCGCCTGCTCTACATCAATGCTGCGAACCCATCCCACCGGTTTATCATCAACTAGCGCAGCGTATTGACGCAGTGGCGAATCTTTCCCCAGATGTTCTGGCAAAATCTGGCGCGATCTTGCGGCCTTATTCACCCACTCCGCCAAATCCGCTGTAGTGACGTGCACAATCTCTACAGGGTTGTCGAAGTGCGGAATCCGTTTCAACTCGTGCACCATTATAGGCTCGGTCCCTCCAAGTCTATAGTTGAGTGCTTTGAAACCCTCCCGTAGCAGCTGATCGAATTCATCAACATCGTGAATAGCACATACGGCGAATCGACCACGCGTGTGTTTGCGGGCGGTCTCGTCAATCACCTCTGGTGTTACCCCGTGTGCAATCCATTCCTCTCTGCGGTAGTCCCCACGTTTTCGTGGCGCATCGCGTACCGCCCAAATTTCCCCAACCCGTTCCGCCAGATAAGGGTGTGTGAAACTGCGCGTAAAACAGAATCCACGTGCGAACACCTCAATTGCATGTTGTAGTATCTCCGTTCCCATATTTCCCCCAAATTAGTGATCGCAGTTTTATAGGGTAAACATTATCGCTCCAATACATCCAGAGTAGACTTCAAGCGACGGTCATGATCCGCATACTGTTTTAGCCATTCAGTGACTGTTTTGCCGTCCGAGAGTCGTGCTTGTAAATCTGCACCCTTTTCTACCAGAAACTGCGTCGTCTCTACATGCCCATGACCGGCTGCACAGTACAGGGGAAAATGGCTATTATCCGTTGTCGCATTGACATCTGCACCGCTGCTGACCAACTGCTTTACAATTTCCAAGTCACCGTTTCGAGCAGCATGGTGCAACGCTGTATCGCCATGGGCATAGCGTTCTTCGACTAACTCTGAGTTATCATGAAGCATTGCCTTGACTCGCCCCACATTGGCCAAGAACACAGCGTATATGAATTGGCGCGCAATTTCGCTTGACGGTTTGGCATGTGCGTCCAATCCTCCATACGAAACGAGTAATGATACGACTTCCTTATTGTTTGGCACCTCTCCCGCGTAGTGAATCGCATACCCGTCATGAGCCGCCAAATCGGCACCACAGTCTATTAGATATTTAACCACATCATAATGCCGTCTTAATCCGGCATGAAATATAGGGTGCCATTTATATTGGTCATCTTGGTTGACCTGTCCGGGATCTTGTTCAAGGATTTTCTTTACTGCATCAAGATCGCCTTTGGATGCTGCATCGTGAATTGAACCAAGTTCCATATCTGTCCTCCACATGTTAGGTTACTATACATTAAATCGTCCTAAAAAATGAGGTGATGGACATTATTTTACCATAACATATGTTAAGTATCAAGGGTGGGTTTCAGAAAAGATTCACTTACCCTCATTTCACACCTTGGTTACCTGTTTTTCTTTCGGCATTATATCAATTTGTACAACAGCGTCTAGTGCTTCTGCAACCTTTTTCAAGGTATCAATGGTGCACTTCCCACGGTTTTCTAATCGACTGATTACAGGCGCGCTGGTATTCATCTTTGCAGCTAACTGCGTCTGTGTCAGTCCACGACGCTTTCGCAATTGTACAATTTGCACGGCAATGCGCAACTCATCAAGACCTTCGTAGGATGATTCTGCCACTTCAGGGTCTTGCAACTGTTCTTCAAGAAACATCTGAGCATCTGTTTTTTTATCTGTCATGTTCTAACCTGCTTTCCGTTGTTGGTCAGTTTTCATTCGTTCCATCGCAATTCGGATTTCTCTTTTCGGAAGTTTCTGGCTTTGTTTTTGAAATGCGTGTAATAGGACAAAGACCTGGTTTGCATCGCAGTAATATAAAACGCGATATTGGCTTCTGCCATAATGTGTCCGCAACTCTCTTAATCTGCCTTCAACCTGGCTCGAATAAGGAAAGGGCAGATTGACGCCAAACTCGGATAGAATTTGGATTGCTTGCAAAACCTTTCCTCGCGGCTTGGGTGGCAGGGATAGTAGAAAGTCTCTAACGGGTTCTTGTCCATTTTCAGTATAAAATTCAAAGGATCACATATCAAAAATGATATGCTAAAAAAGTTAAAAAGTCAATCTTAAATTGTTCACCCAATAACAAGATTGCTTGAGATAAACAGTTCGGAATCCCACATTATAGAACTCCAGACGAAATGCCCTAGGACAAAATCAAGATGCTCTTTACATGCACGGGATTTGGTTGTATAATACCCATCATCTGAAATTCAGGTAGCAATGGTGCCATTGATGAGCTGCTATGGTATCCTCGTACCGATAAGACTAAATGGCAATTCCCTTGCATCATCAAAAGCGATTTCATGAACCGCTCAATGGTTCAAATTAACTTAAATCGCAACCTATGATACGGAGGGATAGTAAAATGAGTGTCTTCAGTCGAATCTCCACAATCTTCAAAGCCAATGTGAACGAAGCGTTGACCAACGCGGAGGATCCGGAAAAGGTTCTCAATCAAATTACCATCGAAATGAAAGAGCAGCTTATCGATACGAAGCAGAAGGTAGCTGCCGCGATTGCCGATGAAAAACGTCTTCAGAGACAGTATCAGGAAACCGCCGAACAAGCCAAGGGTTGGGAAGAGAAGGCTACCACCGCTGTTCAGAAAGAACGAGATGACTTGGCGCGAGAAGCCCTCGCACGACGAAATGAGGCGCAGCAACTTGCAGATGAATATAAGATCCAGTGGGACAAGCAGCGACAGGCGGTTGATCAACTCAAGGAACACTTGAAAGCACTGGAACTGAAGATTGGAGAAGCCGACCGTAAGAAGTATCTGCTGATCGCACGTCAGAAACGCGCCAAAGCGCAAAAGCAGATTCACGAAACGATGGCGGGGATGAAAGATAGCAGTGCCTTTGACACCTTCGAGCGGATGGAGGAGAAGGTCGGTGATATGGAAGCAAGGGCGGATGCCGCCGCTGAAATGGCTGATTTTGAGAAGGATCCTCTCGAAGATGAGTTTGCAGCGTTAGAGACGAAAGGCAACGTTGAGGATGATCTCGCAGCGTTGAAAGCAAAACTCGGAAACGGAAACGAGGCAGAGAAGTCGTCAGATGTGGAGCGTGAAACGTAAGAAATGGGTACTTTGCGCCTTGGGTTCACGCTTTACGCACCGGTTTCCAAAACTGATACCGAAAGGAAAATTTCATGGCTGAACCCAAAGGCGAAGCATTTCGCGTCGTTCACGAAACTAAACCCAAACACACCTATCGTGGTGCAGTTGTCGGATGTGGTAGGATGGGCAGCACGATCGATGATGAACATATCGGAATGCCACACTACCCTTGGCCCTGGGCGCATGCCCCGGCAATGATTGAGGCGCGGGGGGTAGACCTCGTTGCTGCTGCCGATGTGGATCAAGCAAAATTAGATGACTTCAAACGGCGTTGGGGGACTGAAGCCCTTTACACCGACTATCGAGAGATGGTGGAGAAGGAGCAGCCAGACATCGTCTGCTTAACCACCCGTCCCGAACCTCGTGCAGAGGTCACTATCGGCTTGGCGGAGGCAGGTGTCAAGGCGATCTATGCCACGAAACCGATGTGCCGCACCCTTGCCGAAGCGGACGCGATGATCGACGCCTGCCACAAGCACGGGACTATCCTCGCTATTGCGTGCCACCTCAACTGGTATAACTGGTACACAAACGCCCGTCAAGCAATCGCTGACGGCACCATCGGTAATTTGAGATCGATGATCTGCCACAGCCCATCCACCCTCTCGAATCTGCATAGCCACACGCTCGCGCTCTTTCGTCTATTTGCCGGTGCCCCAGCAAAATGGGCCTTTGGGGTAATGGACAGCGATGAAAGTGCGGCGGGAGATAGCGATCTCTCAGGATCGGGATATATCGTTTACGAGAACGGTGTCCGCGCTGTCATGAATACCCAAGCCGAAACTTCTGGGGAGCAATGGACGCTCGAATTTATCGGTGAGAAGGGACGTATCGTTTCACACAATGCCCACGCCCGGTTTGAGTTGTGGAGTACCCATCCAGAAACGGGTGGACCTATCCAATGTCAGTTCCCCAACCCTTGGCATCCACGGAGCTCAATGGTGGACGCAATCGAGGGCGTTTGTAAATCCCTAGAGGCTGGAGAAGAGCGAATCTGTCCGGGTGAATTTGGCAGGGAGGCGTTGGAGATTGCTATCGGACTACGCGAATCCCATCGTAGGGGCAATGTGCGGGTCGATCTGCCGTTGGAGGATCGAAGCCTTCGGATGGGTTAATTGGTGGAAGTAACTCAAGTTCCGTGGGGGTGAAGTGACCTCGACCCTACGAAATCGTGAATCCAAGACTCTGTAAGCAGTAGTGTAGGTTGAGTTGAACGGTTAAAAGCAAATCCACATCAACGATAATAAGGCAAAAAAAGCCGCCAAGCGTATGGCTTGGCGGCTCAATGCTACATGATATGAGAAACTATCCAATCAGTAGGCTTTATTCAACGGCACCAATTTTCGCAGCTTCAGGAGCACTGGTCGGCAGTTTCTTCTTTGCCATTGTATCTTCTGGCACATAACCGGAGTAATCAGAAATCGAGCCGTGCGTCAGTGCGTAAACTGCAACGTTGGTCATGAAACGATAAACGCCTGGTGAATAATGGACACTACGGGTTGGCAAACTCACTGACTCCATCGCACACATATAATCACGACGGAATACTAACACGGAAATGTGGTCACCAACCATAACTCCTTCAAGATAGTTCCGCTTCGGCGGGTGAGTTCCCCACCACCACAGATCGAATCCAACTGGCGGTCCGCCCATCTCGTAGAAGTTGCTGTATATCTCATGGTCGTTCGGAATTCGTGTCACCTGATATTCAGGCATCACAAAACGCATCTGAGCGAGAAACAGACGAATCATCGCCTGTGCTGGTGCGTTCACCCCACAGTCATCAAAGGCAAGGACGCCGCCCCTTTCGACGAGATACCGACGCAGCGATGCTGCCTCGCTCTCGGACAGGCGATTGTCCAATTTACCGCCGCCGTACTGACGACTCATCAGGTTATGGGAACGGGTAAGTGCCGGATCGTGGCCCGTCATGAAAAGCATAGGGGCTTTATGCAAGTTCGCATCGGTGAACTTGAGCGCGCCGCCTTCGACGTTCATGTCGGTTTTAATCTTCGTCCGTTCGTTCATCCACTTTGTCCACGCGTTCAGCGAGGAGGCATCTGCCCACCAGTCGGAGAGGCTGTGACGGACACGGGTAAACCGGAACACACCGCGAACATCGGCACCACGACCAATGACACGACCACCGGGTTCACCACGGGGCAGCGGTGGCACTTCTGCGTCACCTAAAGTAATGCTATCAGCGACATCACTCAAGGCATCGCGAGTTGCACCAACTTGTTCAACCATAGCAAGTCCAGCCGGACGCTCAAAAGCGAGTTTCACCTGTACGACACCGCCAATCCCACGACCAATGTTAGCGGGTGCGGCACTTGGCGCCGTTGCGACGGGTGAGGAAAATGCTAATGCGCCGGGAGCGTCAGAAACAGGTAAGTCAGCATGCGTTATATATTGCGGCACTGGCGCATTGGCACTGACCACCTTAGGGACGTTCGGGTTGATGGGAGCATCGAACGTTAGCACTTTGTTGGAAAATTCCAAAACGGTTTGTGGCTGTACGGAGGTCGTACGCACTGCCACTGCTGTCGTGACTCGGTGTTGAACCTGAACCGGCTCGACAACCACTGTATTTGTAGTTGGAACCGTTGGCTTGATTGTTTTGAAAACCGGTTTACGAACTTGAGGTTTGGGTGGCTCTTTCGCCTGTAGCACTTCGGCACCGATGAAGGTTTTGAACTGCTGGGTTTAGGTAACGAGATAGATACCACCGATAATGAAGGCGATTCCGTGAACAATCAACGAGGTCATCACAGCCCCTGAGGTCTTCTTGGCACTCATGTTTTTCCTCCAAAATTACTGTTTGTGTTTCAAGATTTGAAAAGCCCCTCACATCATGTTTGATGCAAAAGTCTACATTGTGATGCGCCATTAAACAGCAATTAGTGTGCCATTGCCCTATAAGCAGGGAAATCCGCAGAAAACGAGGGTTTTTTGTTGTCGGTTAATCAGCTTAACGCACCAAATGGTGTAGATTGAACATTTGGAAATGCACCATTTGGCACAATTTTCTTGTTAATCTCGCCGGGGTGAACAGAGCTGGAAATAGAGGATTATCCCAATAAATCGAATCCGTTGAAAGCAACTGCACCAACAACGGGCTTATCCGCGAAAAAATTATCCAACGTCGAGATATGAATCTCGGTCTACTAACTGGAATAGGTGCCAACTTGGGTTAATTTTATGGTGAGCACAAGGTGGGTAATGACATCGGACTGTGCGAATCCTATCGCCGCGGCAACGTCCGGGTGGATTTGCCTCTGGAGGACTGGAGCCTCCGGATGGGGTAATTGGTGTGAAAAATATAAGCGTAACACATGAATTCCACAGCACTATGTATCGGTGAACGAAGGCAAAATTAAGTCACGGATAGGATGGCCCAGCCAAAAACAGGGGGCAGCTATTAATAACCTAAGTTGCTAGTTGTAAAATCTGCTTGGCTTGGATAGACATATCCAAGCCATAACCGCAGCTCTTGCTATATACATTGCACTCCTCTGGAGCGCAGGGATTAACTCTATCGCGGTTCTATAGACATATTGCTCCTCTGGAGCGAAGGTTCCGTCAAGTTGTTAGGCTTTTGTGTATTTGGGTTGCTGAAGACACGACAGCGTAGTGGTTACTTCGTTTGGTTATCCGTGTTTTCTGCCTAATCCGTTTAATCCGTGGTTCAGACAGTAATTATACACACTCCTCAAGTAATATTTTTCTTCTTAGAACGGGTTCTCGGGTGGAGTAGCATATCAATCGTAGCTAAAATCATCAGGTGCTTTCGTTTTCGCGATTATCTTGACGAGGTGATAGGCATATCGCCCCACATCCTGTATATAGGGTCCCCGGTCTTCCAATCTAACCTGAAGTATATAAATAAACCCCGGCTCAAAATCAAAGCCTTCGACACCATCGAAGAAGGACCACCACCTACCTGAGTCCTCGTTGTACACCATCAAACAATCCTGTTCAAAAAAAGCACCATGACACCGCTGGGTGTAGGGACCAATCGTGATAATCTCGATATGCTCCTCGTCGCGATCAGACGGAAATAGTATATTTTCCACGCCACAAGCAGAGAGAAACAGCAAAGCAAGTATCAGTAAAAATCTCATTTTTGTGCCTCCTTAAAAAACAGATAAAGTTCAGAAGAACCTTTTAAGACTCAGCAATGGTGGCGCAGTTTTCTCCACTATCTTCGCCGCCTTCTCCGCCGCGGCGTAGCATTCGCCGCTAGCGGCACCATCATTTTTTCGTACAAGCCAAGCAGATGTTCAACCCGCTCACGATCAGATGAAAATGGAGAACGCCGGTAGAGCTTATCAACGGCACCGTCCAAGGAGCGATGTGCGCTGCGGAGATCTACCGGCATCAAATCGGGGTCGTAGAGATCCGCCAAGGTCGCGTTGGGATGCGCGGCGCGAGCGGCGAGGACAGCATCAGCGTAAGGTTCAAGGCGTTGTAGTCGTTCCGTAGGAGCCGGGGGCATCGGGAAGGTGTTGTACACAAGACCGATGGAGTAACGGTAATCGCTTTTCAGCCGTCCACCGATGTGGCGTAGCCAAGCCATGTGCATAGCCGAAGTAAGCAGCGCAAATAGGGGTTTGTTGGCATTTCCGATGATGCGGACAAGATTGCTCGGAATCACCGGCGGCTCCAGCCACGCAATCGGGATGTAGTCTCGTCGCTCAGAACTCACTTCTGGTATGACTAGAAACGGCGCGTCTGGAATGACGTTGACATGGTAGAGCGTCGGTGTTTCGGCAAGTGCCTGGGTAGGTCCGCTCCTGCTTGATAGTCGATAGGCGCGGACAGCTGCAATACGCTCACGGACCCTCGGCAGTGTCCTCAACACTTGAGGCTCCACATCAGCCAAGCGCAGTATCCACCGTTCTCCCCCCTGTAGAAACTCGCGACTTCCTACGAAGGGCCGCAGATACGGTTCGGCGTTGGGTTCTTCTTGCAGAAAAGCAGCGCGTTCTTCAGTTTTGAAAATATAGTGTCCTCCATCAATGGGTTTGGAGCCGATGATTAGCTTCGGCAGTCCATTGATCTGTCGAGACTCCTCCTTTACGACAATCCGCGGATCGCTCAGTCCGCTGGCATCAAACAGATAGGGCGAGAGCGCACTGTGATGGCTCTCGTGTGACTCACCGTTGAGGGTATCGTAGGAAAACAGTCGTTTCTCCTGCGGTGCGTCACCCCGCTTTGCCAGTCCAATAATAACGACGTGAACGTGCGCCATGCCGCGGGCATCCGAACCCCAAGCGAAGGTGTGGTGGGCAAAGGCAATCTCTAGAGCGTAACGGTCAAACAGGAGGGGCCAAAGCTGCGCCACCTGTTCGCCTTGGGTGATGGAATTGGTTGCTACAAAGCCGATCCGCGCCGCGCTCTGCTGGATGTATTCACCCGCCTTGATAAACCACGCAGTCACATAGTCGAGGGTGCCGCCGCTTCTGCCCAGTGCAGCGATGTTGCGCACCTGTTCGCGCTGCCCTATCGATTGAAACTTCGCACCCACAAACGGCGGATTGCCGAGCACGTAGGAACATTCCCCCGGCGGCAGCAGTTCCGCCCAATCAAACTCCAGCGCGTCACCGTGTCTGATATGCGGAGACTTTTCCAACGGAATCCGCGCATAAATCTGACCAAACTCTAAGCTTAGGTGGTTGTTCATGATGTGATCCATCATCCAGAGGGCAACCTCGGCAATATGCGCGGGAAACTCACCCAACTCAATCCCATAGAACGCATCCACATCGACCACTGAAAGCGACTGCGCGAGCAGGTCAAGTTGACCGTGCGGACGGATCTCTTTTAACACCTCTATCTCCAACGTCCGCAATTCACGGTAGGCGATGATCAGAAAGTTGCCGCAGCCACACGCTGGATCAAAAAAGCGTAACCGGCCGAGTTTATGCTGAAAGGCGATTAGCGCAGGGAGACGACGGTTGTCCCTGCGGGCGAGGAGACGTTGGAACTCGGCACGTAACTCGTCAAGGAAAAGCGGCTCAATCACCTTGAGGATGTTCTTTTCGGTAGTGTAGTGCGCGCCTTGGGCACGGCGTTCATTCTTGTCCATCACTGACTGAAAGAGCGAACCGAAGATCGCTGGGGAGATTTCTGACCAATTGAAGTGGCAAGCGTCAATGAGCCGCTGACGCATCTCGGAATTGAATGACGGGATGGGCAGTTGTTCACGGAACAGATCGCCGTTGACGTACGGAAATCGAGCGAGGTCTTCGTCGAGGATTTTGGAGCGATGGTCTACGGGCATGTTGAGCACTTGGAACAGTTGTGCTAGCCAACCGCCGAGGTCTGAGCCGTCTTCCCCCGTCCGGTTTTCTAACAGATCAAGAAAAATGTCGCGTGGCTCGAAGATGCCGGTGTCATCAGCAAAGAAACAGAAGACGATGCGGACTAGGAATTGTTCCAGATCATGACCCGTATAGCCGGACTCAGCCAGTGCGTCGTGGAGTTGCCCAACCCGCTCGGAGGCTTTAATGTTGACTGGATCCTGATCCCGGAAGGATCGCCTCTGCACACCCAAGATGAAGCCAAATTTTTCGACATGTTCGGGCAGGTCAGCGAGATCAAAAGCAACACTTTCATCTTCGTCGAGGTCGTATAACTCAAAGGTTTGGAAATCGCTCAGGAGGAGGTAGCGTGGCAGGTCAGCATCGCTGATACCGGGGAAGTAGGAAAACGCTTGGTCTCTCGCTTGTGTTAAGTTGCGCCCTGCACTTTTCTGTTCGACGAGGAGCACACCCTTCCAAAACAGATCGATGAAGCCGCGCCTATCGCCAAGCAGCCTAACGGGTTCCTCAAACGCCGCTACCCGGCGCACGGGCAGGTCAAAAATGTCGAAAAAGTCCCGGTAGAAAAGCTGGGTTTGCCCTTTTTCGTAGCCTGCATCCGCCCATTCCTGAGCGAATGCGGCGGCGCGGGCACGGATTTCATTCCATGATAAGCGCATGTTATTGAGTATTTCTTTTCAGTTAGGTCGATTTTGGAATATCGCTCCACAGAAGTCCTGAGTTGTTTCAAATATATCAGGGTTGATTCAATTTGTCAAATAGCTAGGGCGTGTTGACATTTGTGAAACTGTCTGTAATCGTATGGGCGAGGTTCCCTCGCTCATTGACCAACGGGGGTTGGAACCCCCAAACCATACAGGTTGAATTGATTGTAGATTGTAGGTCTATATTCATATCTCGACTAAAACGTCGATTTTGGAAAATCGACCTACAGAAGCCCGAAATCGTTTCTGACGTGTAAACAAAGGGTTGGGAGACCCAACCCCTACGAAGGGTCATGCGTCTGTGCGTCTCCCTTGATCGTCTCGTTACGATGAAATGTCAACAGAATCTAGGTAAATTTTATAGCAAGGAAGGGGCAGGTGGTGGCATCAGGAAGTAACCCGCAATAGACGTACTTACTATTAATGGTTGCAAAAAGGTGGGGTTTATTGGGGAGGATAGGACTTACGCAGTTGAACGTTCAAAGCCTTGTGCTGTGTTGAACCGCACCCCCTCTAACTCCCCCGCAAGCAGGGGAGAAGCCGTAGTTGCCCGATTCATCTCGATGCCCGATGAATCGGGCAACTACAATCTGAAGTGCGTAACTCCTAAGAGAATAAAAAAAATGGAGGGTAAAGAAAATCTTTACCCTCCATATCTGTCTGTAATTTCAGACGTTTAGTACATACCGCCCATCTCACCACCACCGGGAGGTCCTGCCGGCATTGGCGGTTCCTTCTGAGGAATGTCTGCGACCAATGCTTCTGTGGTGATCATCAGACCAGCGATGCTGGAAGCATTCTGAAGAGCAACACGGACCACTTTGGTCGGATCGATAACGCCTGCGCTGAACATATCGTTGAATTCATCTCTCAGGGCATCGTAACCAACGCTGTCGGCTTCATCTTTCACTTTCGCGAGGATGACCGAATCTTCTTGACCCGCATTGTGTGCGATCTGACGAAGTGGTTCTTCGAGGGCGCGGCGTACAATATCAACACCGACCTGCTCGGTCTCGTCATCGAGGCTGAGATCATCAAGTGCAGATGATGCACGGACAAGTGCAACGCCTCCGCCTGCAACAATACCTTCCTCAACAGCTGCACGGGTTGCGTGCATAGCGTCTTCAACGCGCGCCTTCTTCTCTTTCATCTCAACTTCGGTCGCTGCGCCAACGTTGATGACAGCAACACCACCGGCGAGTTTCGCAAGGCGTTCTTGCAGTTTCTCGCCGTCGTAATCGGAAGTCGTGTCCTCAATCTGGTTACGAATCTGATTGATTCGACCTTGGATGGCTTCGGTGCTACCCCCACCCTCGATAACGGTTGTGTTGTCTTTGTCAATGACAACCCGCTTTGCCTGACCGAGATCGTTCAGGTCGATGTTTTCGAGCTTAATTCCGAGGTCTTCGGAGATGACGCGTCCATTCGTGAGGATAGCGATATCTTCGAGCATTGCGGTCCGGCGGTCACCGTAACCGGGGGCTTTGACAGCCGCGCCACGGATGGTTCCGCGGATCTTGTTGACTACCAAAGTGGCTAGCGCTTCACCTTCAACATCCTCTGCGATGATAAGGAAGGGTCTGCCTTGTTGAGCGACTCGCTCAAGCATCGGTACGAGGTCTTTGAGCGCGCTAATTTTCTTCTCATGGATGAGGATATACACCTCCTCAAGCACGGTTTCCATACGGTCGGGATCGGTGACAAAGTAGGGCGACAGGTAGCCACGATCGAACTGCATACCCTCGACCACATCAAGTGTGGTTTCAAGGCTCTTGGCTTCCTCGACGGTGATAACGCCGTCTTTGCCCACTTTTTCCATCGCGTCTGCAATCAGGTTTCCAATCTCGCCATCGTTATTGGCAGAGATAGAAGCAACCTGTGCGATTTCTGTTTTCTCGGAAGTCTCTCGACTCATGCTTTGCAAACGCTCTACAACTACTTCAACCGCTTTCTCAACGCCACGCTTGAGTGCCATCGGATTACGACCTGCAGCAACGTTCTTCAAGCCTTCACGGTAGATCGCCTGCGCCAAAATGGTAGCTGTCGTTGTTCCATCACCGGCAACATCGCTGGTTTTGGAGGCAACTTCCTTCACCATCTGCGCACCCATATTTTCATACGGATCTTCAAGCTCGATCTCTTTTGCAACGGTCACACCGTCTTTGGTGATTGTCGGCGCGCCAAACTTCTTATCGAGAACAACGTTTCTTCCTTTTGGACCCAAAGTCACTTTTACGGCATCCGCAAGCGCGTCAACACCAGCTTTAATCTGGTTACGCGCGCTTTCATCAAATGCGATTTGTTTTGCCGCCATTATTATTCCTCCTAATTCTCTCTAATTCCAAAATTAGCTAATTTTTGCCAAGATGTCATCTTCGCGTAGAATCAGCAACTCTTCATTGTCATACGTTACTTCAGTACCAGAGTATTTCCCAAACAGGATTTTGTCTTCAACTGCAACGTCAATGGGTTGCCGGTCACCATTGTCAAGCAAGCGACCTTGCCCAACAGCGATGACTTCGCCTTCTTGGGGTTTCTCTTTCGCAGTGTCAGGGATAATAATCCCGCCACTGGTTGTCTGCTCATCTTCTTCAGTACGTCGGATTAAAATCCGATCGCCTAACGGCGTGAGTGCCATATCTTAATCTCCTTGTTCGTTAAGGTTAGAATCAACAATATTGATACAACACGCGTATCATATGCAATAGATATGCCACCCTGCTATTACTGGGTTCTTTGCCTATCAATGACATTTTGGCACACTTAGAATCGAGACAAAATGTCATTGCGCCTCTATTTTTGCCGCCTTCGTGCCATTTTGTCGCTACACTTCTTCAGCCATTTGACTAGCTCGCCGAACACGAGACGGTTTTCCCTGTCCGATCTGATTCGTAAGCAGCTGCAAGAATCGCATTGGTACGCAGCCCATCTATCCCTGTGACAATCGGCTGCTCTCCTTCAGTCACACACCGGGCGAAATGCTCAAATTGGCTTTGGTATAGGTCTTCAAAGTGGGAGTCGACGATTTGAGACTCGCCGTTGGAAGAGAGCTTAATCTTCCAACCATCATCATTATAGACCCACACCCACCCATCGGTACCGTATATTTCGATGACAAGATCGCACCCCGCAGCAGCGAAACTGGTGTCAACGAACCCCTGAGCCCCATTCTCAAAACGCATCATGATCATCCCAGTCTCTTCAACATCGTATCCATGGAAAACAGTGTTGCAGAATGCGCTGACCTGCCCCACCTCTCCAAGGATATAACGTAAGAGATCTACTCCGTGTGCCCCGAGATCCATCAGTGAACCACCGCCGCCCTGATTCGGGTTGCCACGCCACGCCCCCGGCGGGATCGGAAAAGGTTTAAGAAACGGCACCCGCCCTTGGACAATTCCTCCCAAACGTCCTTCCGCTACCCAGTTCTTTATCTGATGAAAACAGGAGTGAAAGCGAAACAGGAAGCAGATTTGCAGATGCACACCGTTCGCTTGGCAAGCATCAATCATCCGTTGGCACTCCTCCGTATTCATCGCCATCGGTTTATCACAGAGAACATGAAAACCGCGTTCCGCGGCTTCGATGACCTGTTCACAGTGCAGATATACAGGCGTTGAAACATAAATTGCGTCCAACGCTTCGTCTGACAGGAGTTCACTGACCGTTGTGTAATATGTCCGTGCACCATGCTCTGTCGCAAGCCGTTGGGCCCGCCCTCCATCTCTAGAAAGCAGCGCATAGAGTTCCGCATCTTCCGCTTTAGTTATCGCCGGCATAGCCCGGCGTTGCGCAACGCTTCCCGCGCCAAGCACTCCCCATTTTAATGCCATGTTGTACTCCTCAGTAATCGGCAATCCAAAAAATTGGAAACCACCGACACCTCATCGAAAATTAGATCTAAATCTTACTTATTGGTATGTCTCGTCCCGCTTTTTGGAATTAATATTGCCTGTATTAAATTTTTCTGTTGAGAATCACGGAATAAATTGGTATAATAGAAGGCTGTATTCCAAGAGACCGCACTTGAGATTTTGGTAAGGCAGGTGTCAGAATACTTTGCATTCATCAAAATCTTCGCAGTGAAGACCCCGTTCTTTAGAGTGGGGAGGAAACCACGCCTCCTTTTTGTTGATTAAAAAGTGTTGATAGGGTATAATTCTCTCGTAACTCGATGACTTAGGAAAAACGCTCGTTTTTCGCTCCCCTCCCAACGTGATAGTTGGAAGGCGTTGTTTGTCTGAGGTTTCGCCCGGAAGTTGAAGCAGTGCTGTCCCCGACACGCCGTGGATGCTTCTAATCCCGAGCTGCTCGGGACGGTGGCGGGCGTGTAAAGTTGCGAGCCGAGACCGAAAACCATGTAAGTCCCGGGACGGGCAACAATCCCCGTCTTTCAGGGCGGGGTAGCTGACGATTATTTGCGTTACACTTTCTGCACAACCTGTCACTATTTGCTAAAATCCCAAGAATCGAAAGGGGGGTAGGTTTAATACAATGATCCATGTCAGAGTAGAACCGGACGAAACAATTGATCGAGCCCTTGCTCGCTTCAAGAAGATATGCGGCAAAGCAGGGATCGTCACGGAAATCAGACGACGCAGTTTCTACGAGAAGCCGAGCGAAAAACGTCGCCGCCTAGAACTAAAACGGCAACGGAAAAATAAGATTCGCACTTTTCACACCAAATAACAATAGGTCAAAGACTCCTCCGATTCATCGGAGTCCCCGGAACGGAATCGGAACAGAGGAACTGACCTGACCTGATTAGCGTTGCACCAGTAATTTTACATCGAAATCAGAAGGCATATATATTTCTCACGAATCATTTGTAGATGTCTCATTGGGAAAATGTATATGCCTTTTTTGTTGTCATCTTTCGCCTTCACCATGACACGCTCACAATAATTGTGGCAGAAGCGAACGGGTAAAGCAACAGAAGCTACCTGCTAGCAGGCTTGCGGCGGAAACGATCGTACTTCGCATCGACTAGAAAATCCTTGAGATATATACGCTCACCATCGAGCTGATCAGAAGCGTTTGCACCAAGCACCGCGGCAAGGCTATTCATGCTACTAGCGAAGGTACTCCGAAGCTGCCCTGAATCCTCCATCGCAATCGCGCGGAGAAAAGCGCGGCTGATCTGCTCTGTTGGGTCCACGCGAGGGGACGTCGGGAGTAGATGGCGAACTGCTTCCTGCGACGGTGTCTGTGCCGGTGGATATGTGCCATCGTAGTAGTAAGCCACCACATCATTTCCCTCAAACTTCAGATGCCCGTGTGTCCAGAGTATACTCTCATACCCGTCGCTATAGTAAGTTTGGCGCAGACGGGACAAGATGAGATTGGCAATGCAGCCACACTCAAAGCCGTATCTTACGCTGTAGGCATACGGATTATTCCCCCCATCAACGATGTCCGACGCGTCACGGTGGACATAATTCGCCTCAACCCATGAAATGTCACCGAACCAATACCGCATCAGATCCGTTTGGTGGATCCCCCCTTCCACAACGGTCGCCCCAGACCACTCGTAGTTTGCCGTCCAGACACGATTGGCGGGTCCCCCCAATGTTTCAGTTTTGGTATGCTTGATTGAATGACCTTCAAGTGCGCCATTTCCTATAATAGTGCTCATTACCGGTTGTTTATCTGCAAGAAAATTGTGGACGGCTTCGTAACGCGAATCGTACCGCTGTTGGAACCCTGCTGTGGAAATAACGCCGTTTTCCTGTATCGCACGTTCCATGTCAATGGCTTCGTTCAGGTGTAGGCTCATCGGTTTCTCAGCGAAAATATGAACTCCCGCATTTACCGCTTGGATAATCTCGCCGTTGTGTACTCCCGGCGGCAAGGCGAAATAGATCGCATCCAGCGACAGTGCAGCGAGAGTCTCCCCGAAATCTGTCGTGGTGTGGATGCCATCAATTTGAAATCCATCCACATATCTCTGGATCTTCGCCTCGGCAAGGTTGTCCTCAAAAGCGTCGATTAACGCTGCAATTTTGACAAGCCCCTCGCCTTGAAGTTTCCAAAGGGCTTTCAAATGCTGAAGTCCGCGTTGTCCAAGACCAATAATTGCAACGCGAATTGGTTGACTCATAAAAATTCCCTTTCCTCAAAAATAATCCAAGTTGCTAGGTTCTGTTGACATTTCATCGTAACCAAATAATTGTAGCAACGAAACTCAGAAACCCCATATACCGAACCGCTAGCTTATCAAACCGAGAGGAGATACGTCGATACTGCTTCATTTTGTTGATAAAACATTCGACTATGGTAGATTTTAGAATTACTTAGACACTTCCAATGCACAGCCAACCCCCTAAATCCCCCTTATCAGGGGGACTTTGGAAACTTCGTGAAGGTCGGAGTTATTGGTAAATGTCTACTTATTTCTTGCGTTTACTATAAATGCCTCTCTTTATACAGATGCACATCATAAGTGCGTGAATCCCGACGGTTGGCACGTGGGGGTATCACCGGCACCGCCCCCCTTTGGGTTATCGACTTAATGAATGCCATCGAGTCATATGATGTGTCAGCTATCACATACTCACTGCTATAACCGTCAATTAACGCTTCAGCACAAGTGATGTCGTGCCGTTGACCCGCTGTCAGCATAAAATGTAAGGGATTGCCTAAGCCATCAACAGCGATATGAATCTTAGTTGAGAATCCACCCCGGCTGCGTCCAAGTGCTTGTGAGGCTTGACCCCCACTTGTTTTCAATGCACCACCAGCACATGGGTGTGCGCGAATGATAGTGCTGTCAATGATAAGCCACTCCATATCGGGGTCTTTGGCAAAGTGTTGGTGCATGCGTTGAAAGATATCTTTATCGCACCACCTTGCGAATCGTTTATAGACACTGTTCCAATTGCCGTACTGGTTAGGTAACAGTCGCCATTGACTGCCACTACGAGTTATCCAAAGCACCGCATGGATAAAACGTTTTAAGTGTGTGTGTTGTCCGGTATAGATATCAGGACAGGTTTTAAGGAATGATACTATTTTTGACCATTGACTATCGGATAGGGTAAATGTGGACATATTACCATTATGACACAAATGTCAACACGCCCTAGCTGATAAACCCCTCGTCAGAAACCGACGCAATAGTCGGGAATTGGCATTCCCTCTCCGTTCCGAGAGTTTTCAACCTACACATTTCGTGTTTTGCGTTGCGTTCGGTTTATCAATCCCGCTCGGCTCCGGCTTCGCCGAGAGTCCAAGACTTGGATAGACATATCCAAGCCATTTGGGGTGAGCGTATGCTTCTTAGTCCCGATTCCATCGGGGTAAATCATCTGATCCCCCTTGCGCGTGTGCAGTGGATTTGTCAATCCACTGCGAGCGGCAATCGATTCCCTTCCCGGTTTGCAACGTTTCCTGTAACTGGCAACTTTTCTTAAAAATAGGTGCTATGTTTTGAAGATCTCGTTGACTTTTTCTAACCCATCCCATGCGGCAGCAAAACCAGCATACGCGGCGACTTGAAAAAAGACTTCAATGATTTCCGCCTTCGTTGCGCCGTTATTCAGTGCCATTTGAACGTTCAGTTCTAGGGCATTCACTCGACCCAACGCCGCTAAAATCGCAATACTACAAAGGCTGCGTGTTCTTAAATCTAAGTTGGGGCGGCTCCAAATTTCACCGCCGACAACTCCCATCACGCACCTTTCAAAATCCGGAGATAACGACCTAAATTTCTCTCTCAACTCGTCTATTTTATTAGTGCCAACCATTTTTGAAAACTGTTCAACACCTTTTTGATATTGTTCTTCAAGCATTTTTCTTTTCTCCCTCAATAATTTGACAGCGAAAATATAACTAAAGGAAATCAAAATCACAGCCCAAGTGTGCCTGCTCAATGTGCTGGGTATATAGCAACCCATAGCCTCGCTGGAAGTGTGGTTCAGGCAGAACGAGCTGCTCCTGCCGCTTGGCTAATACTGTGTCATCAACCAATAACTCCAACCGTTTGTTTGGGACATCCAACTCAATCAGATCGCCCTCCTCCACCAGCGCGAGAGGTCCGCCGATAGCCGCTTCGGGAGCGATGTGGAGTACAATCGTACCGAATGCCGTCCCACTCATCCGGGCGTCGGAGATGCGAACCATATCTTTAACGCCAGCCCGCAAGAGTTTTTTCGGGATCGGGAGGTAGCCCGCCTCCGGCATCCCCGGCCCACCAATGGGTCCCGCGTTCTGCAGAACGATGATGTGCTCTGGGGTGACGGGTAAATCGGGATCATCAATGCGGTTGTGTAGATCTTCCAGCGACTTAAAGACGGCCGCCGGTCCCCGATGTGTCAGTAGATCAGGAGAAGCAGCCGAACGCTTAATTACCGCTCCCTGCGGCGCTAAGTTCCCAAAGAGGCTGGCAAGCGTACCGGATTCAAATAGCGGCGTCGCCCTAGGCTTGATGACATCCTGCCACGCTGCCGGCTGAGGCACCGCCGAGAGATTCTCTCCGATGGTACTCCCTAGCACCGTCTGGGCATCTCGATGGAGAACATCTTCGAGGGCTTTCATCACCACCGGGATTCCACCCGCCTTAAAGAGATCTTCCATATAATACTCACCGCTCGGTTTGAGATTTACTATGACCGGAGTCTCATCGCTGATCTGATCAAAGTCCGTGAGTTTAAGTTTAATGCCAAGTCGCCGCGCAATCGCTGTCAAGTGGATGACACCATTTGTTGAACCACCAATCGCCATCAGGAGACGGATAGCGTTCTCGAAAGATTGTTCGGTCAAAATCTTCGACGGACGGAGATCGTTTTTAATCATTGAGACAATTGTTCTACCCGTCGCTTCCGCATGACGCCGCCGCTCTGACATCACCGCAGGGATAGCGGCACCGCCGGGCAACATCAGTCCAAGCACCTCCGCCAACGCCGCCATTGTGCTGGCTGTGCCCATTACCATACAAGTTCCTGTGCTGGAACACAACCGACTCTCAATCTCAGCCACCTCGTCTGCGTTCAAACGTCCAGCGCGATATTCGCCCCAGAATCGGCGGCAGTCGGTGCAAGCCCCCAGTCGTTGCCCTTGATAATCCCCGGCGATCATCGGTCCCGCGACCAGACAAATCGCCGGACGGTCAGCACTCACAGCCCCCATCAATTGAGCGGGAACGGTCTTATCACAGCCACCTAACAGGACAACGCCATCCATTGGCTGGGCGCGGATCATCTCCTCCGTATCCATCGCCATCAGGTTGCGGAACATCATCGTGGTAGGTGCTGTAAACATCTCCCCAAGCGAGATCGTCGGAAATTCAATTGGCAGCCCACCGTGAGACAGCACCCCTCGCTTCACCGCTTCGATCAGGTCAGCAAAATTGTGATGGCAGCTATTAAAACCGCTGAAGGTGTTGATGATGCCGACGATCGGGCGTTCCAACTCCTGATCCGAATATCCCATCGCTTTCGCGAACGCGTTACGGATGTAGACACTGAACTCCGGATCTCCGTAGTTTGTTAAGCCGCTTTTGATGCCTGACGGATTTTTTGTTTGCATAATATCCTCACTCGCCTTTACGACACCGAAAAATATGCGTAAAATGGGGAATTATGGCGGACAAATCTATAGCGTGGTTCAACATCAAGCGTATCAGAGGTCTATCCTGTATACACGCGTGGCGGTATCATGAAACATAGCAGCGCGCTCGGCAGTCGAGTAGCCTGATGATAACCGTTTGAAAGCGTTATACATCACGTTGTAGGAAAATGACACCTTATCCACCGGGAAATTGCTCTCAAACATACACCGGTCAGGACCAAACTGCTCAATGCAGTAATTCATCAAGGGTGCCATATCCGATGCGAGTTCTTCCGAGCCGGCGGGTGTTGTTCGGGTGTGCCAGTCAAAACCGGTGCGGGGCATTCCGATGCCACCCAGTTTGACATTGATATTGGGGCATTCTGCTACGGCAGCGATACCGTTCCGCCAAGTGGTGAGCACCTCGTCGTCCCGGTTGGCATAAGGACCGACCCGTAGCAAGCCGCCGATATGGTTGAGAATAATGGTCAAGTCAGGTACTGCCTTGGCGAAATCCGCCAACTCGGGCAGCTGCGGGAAATACATCCAAGCCTCAAAAGATAATCCCATACCTGCTAGCACCCGTGCACCAGCCCGAAAATTGTCAGTAGCCAATTGCCCCTTCATCCTGTGAGCGCTCGTGTTTTCGATCTCTGGATGGGGATCCCAAGTTACAGCATGGCGGATGCCACGAAAACGGTTGGGACTGGCTGCCTGCAACGCTTGAAGTACCGGCTCAACCCGCTCCCCTAGGTTTAGGTTGGCGTGGCCAACGATTGCCGCCGCAGCCCGGCAAGGTCCGTATAACCCACTCGCGCTGGCGGCTGCCAGTCCTTGCACAAATTCAACTTCACCCACGGGGCGTATCTCCTCTGGTCCGTCAGCGCGGTACATCGCTCTCGCCTCAACAAACACGGTGGAGCGGACGTTGTGACCGCTGTTCACGTCATCGGCTAGTTCGTGGAGCAGATATCGTTGGTAAGGAACACGCTCCGTCCGAAAGTCCCAGAAGTGGTGATGGGGATCACAAATGGGAATCTCCGGCTCCAAGATCGGTTCCGATGTTAAAGCAAGCCAGTCATTGCCTCCAAATGGCATAAAAACACCTCCGTTGTGATATACCAAGCTTTGTATGATGAATATACGCCGATGTGGCGATAAGAAGTTATAAATATTTATTATACCACCCTTTCCCAATATTAGCGATAAAACAATGGCATTACAGATTGATCACATTTTTGTTGTAAAATTGATAAAACACTGATAAGATAATCGTGAGAAGTTCAGCGCAGAAACCTCATTTTTCGGGCGCACTTCCCAGTGTCAAATCCAAAAGTTGAGTACGTGTGAATTTTTATCCCTGACGCGAGTTTCATTGGATCGAGCCATACTTTCGATTTACAGATATGGAGAACGCACTATGCCAATGTCTCACAAAGTGATGAAACAGAAAATCAAAAGGCGATTAAAGGGAAAGGTGGGCAAGGAAAAGCAGGATGAGCTCCATCGAATTCTTGAGGAGTTACCTAACTACCGCAGTGGGCCCTATGCTGACCTTCGCAAGTCACTCAACGAAGAAATTCAACAACAGCAAAAGCGGTCTAAGGTGCAACACAGAGACACTTTGGCTGTTGAGAAAGAAGGACACTTTCAAATGGCACTGATAGGTGCCCCCAACGCCGGAAAGTCTGCATTGCTTAAGGCACTCTCTCGCAGGCAGATAAAAGTTGCTGATTATGCTTTCACCACGTTAAGACCCATACCGACAAGAGTCGATTGCGGTGGACTGTGGATTCAATTGGTTGAAATTCCGGGCCTAATCGCGGGGGCAACGGAGGGGCGAGGAGGGGGACAAGCCTTACTCAGTGTGGCAGCTAACGCTGATGGTTTAATGATCGCACATGACCTGACTACGGATCCACAAGAATTGAACATTATTCTAACGGAATTGTCCAAGACGAAGCTGCCCCAACCTTTGTTAATTGTATACACAAAAATGGACGATCCCGGTGCCGAAAACCGTTTAAGAGCAGTACAGACGCGATTCCCTCAATTCAACAGTGTTGCGGTCTCGGCAGAGCAGAACTTGCATCTTGAAGCACTAAAAGAAGCCATGCGAGCAGCCACAGGGTTGATTCGTGTATTTCCACGTTCAAACCAAGCTGGAAATGCGCCAGATGAGAAGCCGGTGATAATCCCTGCTAATAGCACCATAGAAGATTTTGCAGGTAAGATTCACAAGGATATTGCCAAAAAGTTGAAATATGCTAAAGTTTGGGGAAGCTCCGTGAAATTTCCCGGTCAACAGGTTGGAAAAGGACATACTCTGTCGGACATGGATATTGTGACCCTTTATACAACTTAGCAGGTGCCAAAGGCGTGAAGGACCGGCTGCCAACTTGTCACCTAGTGAATATGTGAGATTATCTCACCTCGTTGGTACGAGATACTCCCTCAACCCAGTGTTGGAGATCTATCATGAACCATCGCCAACTCTCTCCTATAGACGAGCATCCAGCATCTGTTGCGTCCTCGGATGGAACGCCCAACTTCGACGCAGTCCGCAACGACTTTCCGCGGGCAAGGACCGCTGCGTACTTCGATAATGCCTCATCACACCCACTCAGTGTCCACTCTGCCGCAGCTCTGCACCGTTATATCGACTGGGTCGCGCACGAGGTAGGCGAACCGTGGTGGCCCCCCTGGGCAGCACCACGAGATGAAGCGAAACATCTTTTTGCCAAACTCATCAACGCCCAACCGGAAGATATCGCCTTTGCCCGCAGTGCCGTTGAGGCAGAGAGCAACCTGATCAACGGTATGCAGGAACACCTCTCCGGCGGTAACATCGTCACCCATGACTTACACTATGCTGCGTCCCTCTACAACTACAAAATACGGGAACAGGCATCTGCGCTCTCGTGTATTGAGGACAGTGACATCCTCCGCATCGTTAAACATCGTGATTGGCAGATCGACTATCGCGACATGGAACGTGTGATTGATAGTAACACCAAATTGGTCTCCATCACACTGGTTTCCAACGTCAACGGCTACCTCTCAGACGTAAAAGCCATTAGCGACCTCGCTCATGCACACGGTGCCTATCTCTATGTCGATATGATTCAGGGAGTAGGGGCAGTGCCTGTCGATGTGCAAGCGATGGGCATCGACTTCGCCGCGTGCTCCACCTTTAAGTGGCTAATGGGTGTCAAGGGATTCGGCTTCCTCTACGTGCGCTCAGACCTCCAAGAAACTGTGGTGAAGCCCACGCAGCACTGTGGCGGCATAAGTTTTAACTATGCCCCTTGGGTTGAGGAGCCTGACCCGGAGGTCGCGGAGTACACCTTTACGCCAACTCCCGGACCGTCTTGTTACGAAGTTAGCTACCCATCTTACGAAGGCGTCATCTGTGCGCAAGAAAGCCTGAAGTACATCCATCAGTTGGGTGTTCACAACATCCGCAACCATGTACGCACACTCACCGATCGCCTGATGGAGGAACTGCCCATCCTCGGCTATCCTACTATCACCCCCAAGGGGAACGAAAGCCCCATCGTGACTTTTGCGGCACCGGATCCAGCAGGGACTATAGCAAAACTCAGAAACGCCGGCGTTCACGTCGCAATGCGCTACGGCAACAAGATGCGAATCTCCCCTTCCGTCTTCAACAACCAAGAAGATGTCTCTCGTCTGTTAGAGGCACTCGCATGAGATGTAACTCAGGTTTCAGGTGAATATATCAACAGAATACCATCCCTTTGAATCTCAAGAGTTGATCGAGGAGGAAACATGGCTGAAAATTTCTGGTTTAATCGCATGGCTGAACATTGGAGTATCCCACAACGGTTAGATCTGGTCGAGCATGTGAGAAGGGCGAAGCTGCAGGTTGTACAGGTGGGAACCTTCGGACCAATGTTCTACAGTTTGGCAGACGATCCCGAAGTAGATCGCCACTGGGTAGGGATGCCGCTAGTCGGCATAAGAGAAAACCTCGCCTGTGCAGCAGAACTCATCCCCCAACTCCAAGAGGCTGGCGCGCGGGTTGTCGGGCAGATGAGCATGGCATGGAACTACGGAAACCACGAAAAAGGACAAGGACTGTTCGGTGCTTGGGAGCGAATCTGGACCGAAGATCTTCTCGGAAATGCCCCCTGTGCCAGCGCAGAAGATACCCAACAACGGCTCGCAGACGGGTCATTGCGACGTTGGGACATCGAAGGTCGTCCGTATCTAACATATAGCGGTTGTATGTGCAATCCGCACTGGCTTGCCACCCTGAAGCCGATGGTGAAAAAAGCCATCGAGTTGGGGATAGACGGATTCAATGTGCATCATAACTTTGAGTATTTCTGCCAGTGCCACTATTGTCAAGATTATGTGCGAGGTCGGCTACAGGAAGCCTTCGATACTACCGACCTGCGACGAATTTTCGGCAGACATGACCTCGCCGAAGTCCCAGATCTCCTAACCTCCTGCCAAGAATGTCCGGAAGAGTTGGGACAACGGTTTCAGCTAACCGTGAATCGTGCAACTCACCTGCGCCGCAAAGAGGCATTAGACGAAATATACATCGCGCATGGTCGTTCACTGAAGCCAGATCTCCTGTTAGCACAGTGGTATCACAAGTACGATTTCATGCCCCACGACGAGCGCAGCCTCCTGCCGAGCACACTATGGGCAAAAGATGAGGATTATATCTGGTACAGTCAAGGCGGATATAAGGGGATGAGTTTCATCAAGCACGGCTATCTGGCGGATATGGGGCTGCCCGCTCGGTTTATCTATGCGGCTGGCGGTGGCAAACCTTTTGTGATTAACAAATATGATTTCCGTCGCTTGCGACTGTCGATTGCCGAAGCCGCAGCAAACCATGCCGCAGCACTCGCATATCATTGGGGTTACGATGAAAACCCGGATTTTGCTGTGGAGGACTACTACGCTCCCGTTATTCGCTATCAACGTTTTCTCGCCGACCACGAAACCCTGCTACATCCAGCCCAACCTTGGGCACAGATAGCACTGGTTTATCCGCGCCGCGCTGAGTTAGAAGAAGAAGCCAACTGCCTAGAACCGCTCAAGCGGATTGGCCGGTTGTTGGAGGATAGGCATCTGCTCTTCGACATTATTCTCGATGAACAACTCTTTGATTGTGCTGCTAACTACGACACGCTCATCTTGCCCGACGTGAAACGCCTATCTCCAGAGGAGGGGGCATATCTCAAGCGGTTCGTCGAACAAGGTGGGAAACTCGTCTTTACGGGGGACACCGGAAAATATCAACTTGACGGACAGCCCTACCCTGAAGGTCTGTTAGCAGATTGGGAACTAACGGATGAGAACCGCACGGAGGGAGTGTGCTATGTCGCAGGGGGGCAGTGGGAACCTGATTCAGTAGAGGTACAGACGGGTGTGAAACTGCCGGTATATCCGTTCCTAGAGAACGATTCCTTCGGACAGGATTTTCTTAAGGATTTGGAAAGGTTGCTTGGGGGAGTATACTTAGAAACCGATGCGCCATGGTTTGTCCGGGTGCGTGCTTGGCTGCCCGAAGGACATGAGGCTTTGACCCTGCACTGGGTCAATTACCGGCAAGATGAGGATGCGGACATTGAAACACCCCAGCCGGTCGGGCCCGTTCAAGTGGATTGCAAGGTGCCGATGGGCTACGCAGTGCAAAAGGTTGAGTGGCTCTATCCAGAGAAGGGTGATTCGGTCATCCTGCATCACGAAACGCTTGGGGAGCGGATTCACTTTACTATTCCAAGCGTGATTGTTTACGGTTTGAGTGTGCTGCATCTACAGAAGGCTTAAGAGAATGGAAATTATTCCTTTCCTACTTTTTATCCTTTGCTGCATTGCTATCGTCGGAACGGTTTGTGGGCTTTTTTATCTTTTGACCCGTTTCGGGCGAGGCGAATCCTACGATTTACGCTCTGTCCGCTGCCCACAATGCCGCAGCCAACGAAAGCCACGAAAAACAGGAAAGTTTAGAAATCTTGTTGAGGCAGAACTCGAATGTCCGGTATGTGGTTATATTTCGTGGGATATTCCCCCTCGAACCGACCTCTCCGCGCGCCCAACGGACAAAACGGAACACAATACATGACTCGTAACAACTCGCCTTACGAAGGGCTAAAACCCGCCCCAAATTTTGAATAGCTGTTCATTCTTCTAACGTAAGTTGACACTTGTCGCAAATACCCGGAAACTTACCAAATCGTTCTAGGCTCAATAAGCCAAAAGTTGTAGGACAACCTACCGGGTATTTGGGCTTGGGGTTATGATGGTTTTCTCTTGTTATACACATTGCGCTCCTCCCCGATAAGATCGGGATTCAAAGCAACTGGAGCGCAGGTATTGGACATATCACCGTTCTATAGACATATCGCTCCTCTGGAGCGAAAAGGCAAAGTTCGTCAGTTTTAACAGAGGAACGATGGCTGTTCAATACCTAGCAACTTGGTTTATTCTGCTTCACCGTCCCAATAGCTCACATTATCGTCTTTGCGGAAAAGCCGCCTAGAGACATAGGGGAAAACTTTGTTGGAGTCAGGATATTCGCTGACACCGTGGGGTTGAGTCATCCCTACCGCAAGCACCGTGCACGGTGCTTCTCCCGTATTGACTATTTTGTGGGCACCTGTCTCCCCCGGTGGAAAGGCAATAAAATCCCCTGCTGTAATCGTCAGATCACCACGTGGGGTTTTGAGCGTACACGCCCCCTCCATGACATAGAACATCTCTTCGCTAAAATGATGGAAGTGCATTGGGAAACTAGCGTTGTTGGGTTGTAAGCGGATGAGTCGATACCCTAACAGTTGCGCCCCGATGAGTGGGTCAATGTCTTTGTCCTCAAAGTCGTAGGGTTCAGGGGCATCCCGTTTGAGCCAATCGATCTCATCAATGTTAATTCGATTAACGTAAATATCTGTGCGTCGTTGGAGGCATTCGGTCAATCGCTGGTGAGCATCTTGGAGAATAGAGTGACCATCCCCAACCAGAATCGCATCAAAGGGCAAAGCGAGGATTTTTCGTAGCTCCAACGCCGCTTTCGGTGGATCCTCTAACTTTTCATCTGCCAGCAGTGTCAATGAGCCAATCGGTGCCCCTACGACAAGATCTCCTGATAGCACCGCACGTTTTTCAGGGAAGTAGAGCACGATTTCTCCCGGGCTCTTTCCGTAACGCAGATGGATTGCCTGTAACCCCGGTACAATCTCCTCACCATCAATGATTTGACGGTCAGCCGCAACCTCTAACGCAGCCGCATCCGCCTCGTGGATAACAATATCTGCCCCTGTGCGCTCCCGAAAGGACTCCGCTTCCCGTTCATGGTCACTATTGGTAAGCACAATCAGCGATGCCCCACCGAGTTCATCAAACTGGTTCAAATCCGAATCAATCATCGGGACAGGATCTATGAGAACATTGCCTTCAGGACGAACCCATAAATGTCCGTTGAAATCAATTTGACGCATTTCGCTGAAAATTGACCAACTGTAGATGTCATCAAAGATGAGTTGCTTCATTGTGACCCCTTTCCGTCACCGGAGTTGTTGAGCCCTTAAATCTCCTACAATCCGCTCATTGATTAATCTCTATAATCCAGCCTCTTGTCTTGGCAGGTTTGTACTCCCCACCGCGCAAATACTCTGACGTATGCCATAAGCTTAGATGTTGACCATCCGGCAACCAAGTGACAGCAGTCAAAGAGAGTGTCGTCCGCGCCACCGGCAGTGTACGGTTCGTCTTCCTGTCCAGAACCCATACCTTCCAGCGCAGCCCCATACAATCCTCACGTTCCATGTACGCGAGCCGATCTCCTTGCGGCGACCATGTCGGGGAGGTATGCTTCAGAATTTGCGTACTGCCCACAGCATTAGTGGTCGCTATCGTGGAAACATCGGCAATATGCAGCTGCTTATCAAGCGCAGGATCTGGTGTTGGATTGCCTCGAAGCACGTAAGCCAGATGCGAACCATCCGGCGACCATGCGATCTGCGCGACGCGCTGAGATTGGGTGGGAATCTCCCCGAACTTGGTTCCGTCCGTATTATGAATACGAATCCGAGAATGTCCGGACTGATAGTGCTGATGGTCTAGCCCAACTGCGACACGCTTGCCATCGGGAGACCACGACGGTGGGTCCAGATAGCTGAACGGTACAATTCGTCCGTCAATAGGAACACGCGCCATTGCCGTAAGACCCGTTTTGTCGATATTAATTCGATAAACGACATCCGTCCCTTCTTCCCAACGTCTAAACGCAATTTGATTGGCTGTTGGGGACCACGCGGGCGCGTCGCCTCGTACTAACTTAATCAAGCGCAAAGTTTGCCAGTCGATTGCCCATATATAACTCTCATGCGCCTCATCGTAAGCCTCAAAGGCAATAAAGTTGCTATCAAGTGACCACGAAAGATGGGGATTGTAAAAGATGCCTTTATGCAGCCGCCGAGATTGCTTTGCCCAAGCATCCGAAATCCAAAGTTCGCTCGCCTGCCAATACTGTCCGGACAGGTTGGTTCGCTTCAAAAACACAATCCTTTTTCCGCGCGGGGACCAGTGGGGATATTCCGCCCCTTCAATCAGTTCCAATGTCCGGTTGTGCTTACAGATTGCTGTATTGAAATGGATGTCATCTGTTTCTACAAACACACCTATCCCGCTCCTGTCCATCCAACCCACATCGCCGTTTGGAAGTTCAATCTGATACCACCCCTCTGTTCGATTCAGAATGGGGAGCACCACCCCGTCGTTGAGGGTCAGTTTGATAGGAGATTCTGCATCCCTTTCCTTATAAACGGGGGCTTGATCACGCACCACCGTGCCGACTGGAACTTCCTCCGGCGGGACTTGAGATGATTCGCTCTCCTCTGGTGGGGCTTGAAGGTCCTCACCCTCCTGATTAGCAAAGGCATACACATACCCATCATCCGACGGCACATAAAGTACTCCGTCGGAAATGGCTGGCGCAGCATCAATAAAGCCTTTCGTTGGATAAGACCAGATCTCCTCCCGCGATTCAATGTCCAAGGCATGAATTTGATTGTCTCGTGCACCGATGTACACCACACCGTTGGCAGTTGCGGGGTAACTGTAAGTCAAAGGTGTAAGCTCTCGCCAAGCGTTGACATTATGCTGTGGTGCGATGGGACGCAACTGTCCTTGTGAACACACATATTCAATCCCATCAATATACACGCGTCCCTGTAGCTGTGATTCCAATTCACCGGTTGTCGCATCAATAACGTAGATTTTCTTGGTATACGCCCCAATATATAGTCTTCCCTTCCACAAGATTGGCGGAGAATCCATCCACGTTTCCGATCGAAATTCCCAAAGCCACTCACCGTTTTCAGCATTGAGAGCGTAAACATGGTTGTCTCGCGCACTAAAATAGACACGGTTATTCCAGACTGCTGGTGCGTATCGGATTATACCACCAGCTTTGAAACTCTTCCATTTGATTCCCCACTGCTTTGCGTCGAGCGCGTAAAGTCTGTGGTCTGTGGATCCGACGTACACCGTGCCATTGGCAACAACAGGACTCGCTTGGATTGGTCCACCGGTTTTGTATTTCCAAAGCAGCTTGAGTGGGGGTTTGAGCGTCCGATCAGGACTTCTGCCAGAAAAGTGCAAATCGTACATGAACATGGGCCAATCTTCGGGGCGGATGGAGACAGGGGGAACGACTGGTGGGCTTTTCGGCTGGGATTCCGGTTGAGGCTTCGGTTTCGAGGTTGGCGGTGTATTCTGATCTTGGGATTGGCATCCCCATAACAGAAAAAAACTGATTAAAAGCAGGATAAACTTCCGATTCATAGATCCTCCGCTCTATGGAAGCCCTGAATTTGTTCGTAGGGAGTAGACTGATAACGGCTTTCTATTTTCGATTTAGCAATTTAGAGAAGTATAGCATTCCCCTAAGCGAGCGTCAATAGGAAAACAGAGAAAGCGAACCTCTATTCAGTGTGTACATCTCTCGTACAAATATTCACGCTCTCGTCCCTTAACCCAAATATCCCCGCTCCTTCGCAGCGGCCAGAAATTCCCGATCAAACACCTCATCTGTCAAGATTTCGCCTTTGGCATTTCTCGGTGCAATCCATCGGACGGGTCGATTTCCAAAGCACGCCGCTAAGTCGACCAGATCAAAGTGTCGCAGGATACCCCACGCCATCACTTCGAGGCTGTAGCGTTCTTGGTCGTAGTAGCGTGTGTCCGTCAGGTTGCGATACGAGTAGAGCAGATCTTCAAATTCGAGAGATGCAAACCCATCTTCCAACGTACCAGCGAAGTAAGCGTAAAACGCACTTTTGCCGATCCCGTATAACCCAATCTGATCAACATCCGGCCGTGTGCGGAGATAGTCATATCCGCGCAGGATGTCAAAGACGCGTAAACCCATCGTCGAGATACCAAGCATCATTGCATCCGAGGCAAGTTTAAATTCACCGTCATGTGGCTGACCTCCCCCATTGAATGAACGCACCTGCACACCACCGATGCCACGCGGGTCCAAGACAAACAACTGCCGCCCGGAGGCAAGCCGCTCTTCAATCCATTCCCGTTTGTCCGGGTTGTCGTTTGTGCCATTCTTGAACAGAACAAGGTCGGTCTGTTCAACCGCGGTCCCTTCAAGTGGATGGATGAAAGTCCCGGTAACGACAATATTGGGTTCGCTGAAGAAAAAGATTTCCTCCGTCCGATAACCATCAACGACGTTTTCAGTGACAATGCGAGGATAGATTTTTTGACCGCGCCCCTCCGGGATTCCAAGAACTTCCGTGATTGTCTCACGCATCCGATCGGTATCACACATCTCATGCCCCGTGTCAGGGTTAATCGAAAATTGAGGGATATGCGATGCCTCCAATCTTTCCCGGTTAAGGTCGAACACTGTTTTGCTGTTCGGGTACAGATCCAGCACCTGACCGTTTGGTGTTGCCCAGAGTGCCTCATCGGGCAAAGTTTCCGGTTCACCCGTTGCAAAATCAGGTGACTCGCCACGAAAATGCTGTTTGTACCAGTTGACACACGCCTCACGCAGACGCGGAGAATAGGCATGCCGTGTCGGAGCGATTGCGATATCAACTTTGTCTTCGGCACCGTAAAGGGCATAGATCCGCTTGGCTCTATCCACAGCTTCGATTGCACCTTCAATTGGGAAGTAGTCGTAAGCTGCCGCACCGACCAGCACCGGCTTCGGTGCCATAGCGGTGATATAATCGTCGTGGTCGGGTCCGTTGGCGAAACATCCCGGCACAATCTGTTCGCTGTCCTGCGCCTGCCCTATTTTCATGTACGACTCCAACGTCATCACGAAAGTACACGGTACGGATGCTGCAAAGCGTGGTTCGCTCATCATCAGCAAGCAGGATTGGGTGCCTCCACCCGAATTGCCAGTTAAGCCGATGCGCGTCGGATCAACCTCCGGGCGCGTTTCCAAATAATCAATGCCGCGCATGACATCCCAGACGAAATGCCGTCCAATACTGGCACCGCCGAGCGTAAATTGTAGTCCGGCGTAGGTGTGCTCCGTTGTACAACCGCCGATAATCCGCTCTCCCTTCTCTGAATCGAAATACTGAAATCGTTCCCCCTGCCCCGGTGGATCGACGGCAAGCACGACAAAACCGTTCGCAGCGAGATCGACACAGACCGCCTGATAGGTTGGATAAGACTTTCCGAGATCGCTATGTCCATGCACGAAGACAACGGCGGGTTGGGGAGACACGATGCCTTTCGGGACGTACAACGCAGCCGTGACGTAAAATTCGGGTAGGCTCTCGTAGATTAGCTTCTCGATTGTGAATCCACCGCGATCGAGGCTACCCGTACATTGGACGTTCAGCGGTGTGCGCTCTTCAGGCAAGTCGCCGATGGCTGTCATAAAGTGATCTCGCACCCGTTTGCGATGTTCCTCAAAAGCCGCAATCGATGTTAATTCGGCTTTTTCTACTTCCTGCCAACGGAAATGCGCTTCTGCCCGGCGACGCAGGTTATCGATCATCTGGTCTGAAACATCGTGGTAATTGTTGACATTGGGGCCAAAAGTTCGCATGGCTATACTCCATTTAAATAAAATGTAATGCGTAAAACGTAAAAGACGGTGTGCGAAATGCGAATTCAGTTGTTCATGAGGTTTAAGGGGCAAATGAACGGTTGAATCTCAAAGCGTGACAATTTCGCCACTCGCTGCGGATTCGTATCCAGCGCGGATGACGGCAACAGATTGTGCAGCGAATGCGGCGTTCATCTCGCTCTCTCTCCCCGCTTCGATACAATCTACAAACCCTTTCATATCTGGTCCCTGCTGGTCACCCGCTTGATTCACGGAGACCCACTGACGTTTAGGGATCATGCCCGATTCAGTTTGTGTGCTCGACCACATTCCCATTGGATCCATCGGATGTGGCGGTGCTTGTCGGAAAGGTTCTTCGTCAGCGAACACTTCGAGACGTGGTTGTGAACCGTCAAATGCCAGCGTACCACGCGTGCCAATTAGATGCAGCCGCTGAACTCCACCTTTGGGATGGCTCATCCACCCCGCACGTCCACCGATGATCGTTGCCACAACGCCATCCTCCAGCGTCATCATTATTGCACCAAAGTCCTCAATACCGCACGCGATGTGCTCTTCAAAGAAGTAGTTGGCAGTCGTACCGAACACCGTTTCGACCCGTTTCTGCGTCAGCCAATTGATCATCGACACAGGGTAGACACCAACATCAAACATCTCCCGTTTCGCCTCAATGAAGGTATATCTTTCAACGGTTGGCTTTTCGACCCTTTTACGCCCTACCGGCGCGGTGCCAACATGCCCCTTAGCGAAAAGCACGTCGCAATGAATGGCGCGGAGCTCTCCGATTTCACCGTTGTTCAATGCTTTTTTGGCAGCTTGCGCCCAAGGGGTGTGCATGTTGCTGAACATCTGGTTACAAATACCGGCTTTCTGCACTGCCGCTGTAATCGCCTGCGCGTCCTCAACACTCATTGCCAGCGGCTTATCCAGATAGAGGTGTTTCCCCGCCTCCGCACATTTCACGTTCACGCGCCCGCGCCGCTCGTTTTGGACGCACGAACTGACGATATCAACATCATCACGTGCTAACGCTTCGTCGAGATCCGGAATATAAGGGATTTGCAAGTCTTCGGCAAGCTGCCTATTCAATTTGACATATTCAGGGGGTGCATCAAGTTCATCCGAGGCTGCAATGAGTTCACACCGCTCATCTTCGGCAAAGCAGTGGGCATAGCTCTCCTGATGCGTTCGTCGTCCACCGATCACCAATACGCCATATTTTCCGTTTTCCATTTTAACCCTCCATCACGTTGATAGGCTGTTTTGTTTCTAATCCCTGACGAATCGTATCTACTAGACCTTCCCCACCACTGAAACTGAGTGGCTCATTCATGAGACGATACGGACCCGTGGGTGTTTCGTGATAGATGATCCCGTTGTTTCCAACCAATCTTAAATCGACAGTTACCTCTCCACCCGCCGGAATGCGATTCACACTTAGCAACGCTGATTGACCGCCGGCATACTTCACCATAGCGGTAATCTGTGTTCTATCCGCATTGTCTAGGGCGTAGATCTGTTCTGGCGGATCGGGCATCCAGTTATTGGCAATCGCAGTCAAGGCGGCAATGCCATCTACGACGTCCGGCACTTCGATCGGTGCGTGCATGATGCAGCGCAAAAACACAGGGCTGCCAATTTGCCCCTCATCGATTACCGATTGCACAGATTGTTGAAGTGATTGTATCATAAAAATCTTCGCAGTGGAAACCTCGTCCTTTAGGACGGAGAGGAAACTGCGCTCCTATATCTAAAGTTAAGCCTCGTTAGTATTTTGCAGTCTTGTATTTTTGCAGACAGTGTAATGCGTTTGCCACCTTAGGTTGCAAAGATAGACCGTTCTTCTGGTGTCCACATACAACGGCTAATCCATGCTTGATATGCTTAACAATGGTATTCTTTGCAATTCCCAAACACATTGTGCCACCATAGCGAGGGCGTTTGCCCCCCTTCTGTGGGTTCTGTCTGTGTAGTTGACGCCGTCTAATTGGGATAGGTGATACACAGAAAAACTGCGTGTTATCAACAACACTGTTACCTCCTACTACATGATCGGCAAGTACCCAACTATCAACGCAATGTGCATTGAAACTATCAGACATTTTGTTGCTTGATTTCTTGAGTCCAAGTATATCACGCTTATGTTTCGTCTCATAGCCTTGCACAGTGAATAGCTGCCAACGCTTGCGTATCTCACTATAGAACCAAGACTTACCAACTTCTAATGGACTAAACGACTGATTCCACTTCTTTGATCCCTTGCGTGTTCGTGCTTTAATATCCTCTACACACACCATGTTGATAGGGAACATCTTTGCCAACCAGTCTAACACCCGTAACTTCCAATCCCAACGGGCACGGGTACCTGCTGGTATACGCTCACGTTTGTTGACATGGTTTTGCCTGTTTTTACGGTTAGGACATTTTCGTGTTCGGCGACCACGTCTTAACTCTCTACGTTTCTCTACCTGCTTGCCAACCTTGTTATGTGCGTCAGCTTGCACGTTTAGATATGTATGAGACTCACTCTTGACAGTGAATCCTTCCTTCTTATTACCAGGGTCAACACCCACTACAATATCTTGTGTGTATTCTGTCGTTTCGTAGTTTAGCCGAATACAGAAAACACCATTACTCCAATAAGGTGTTGCTTTCCCTTGCTTAATGAGGTGCCTTGCCACTGGTGGTGAAGTTGGCATCAGTGGCGTGCCTTCTTTCGTTTTCACAGGAACAAACATCGTTAAAACTCTCTTTCGAGGTATATGTTGCCCCATCCACATCACAATATCAGAGAGGATACAGGCTTGGGGAGCACCCGTAACATCTTGCTAGCTGCCACACTAAGATACCGCGATTCTTACATCGTGTAGTCAATAGTTTAACCTGTGGAGAGGTGCATGGCAGGCACATCGCACAAGCCCCGTCCTTTAGGGCGGGGTTATTGACAAAAAACCTCCATTAATAGCAATGTCATTAACGCAGGATCAGGCACGGTAGGAATCCCCCGCGAACTGAATCCGAAATCCCTACTCCATCAAAGAAGTGAAAAATGTTAGAGCTTTCTTGACCATATTTGAGACTTGTGCTAAAATGCCATCATTTATCATTGAGAGATGACGTGGAATTATTTAGTCTTCATATTTTTACGCACTCGATATGTCTCAATGCACACGATATTTTGACATGAGGAGATAAGAATTATGCGTGGAAAAATCCTAGAACAACTCGTCGCTGAAGCTCAAGCACAGATTGGACATACCTCTGCAGAAACACTAAAGACAGCTATTGATAACAACAAACCCATCATTATCTTAGATGTGCGTGATAAAGAACTGTATGACACCGAACATCTGCCCGGTGCCATCTCACTGCCCCGCGCAGCCATTGAGCTAGAAATTGATGAACTCGTCCCCGATCAGGACATGCACATTGTCGCGCATTGTGGCGGTAACACCCGCGGTTCGCTGTCCGCACACACCTTGCATATTATGGGATACAAGAACGCCTCCGTATTAACGGGAGGATTCCGAGGCTGGAAAGCAACGGGTCTGCCGACTGAAAAAGGGGATGAGACAGATAAATAGTAGCACAGTCGCCCGCATATCTTACCATCAGCCGTTTTTTATCGTAGCATAGATGGAATATCGTGTCAATTTTTATCTTCAGGGGCGGGAGATGCAGCAGCGAAAAACAGATGTTAAACATTAAACTTAACTGTACCGTAAAAGTAAGAAACGCTACCCAACATGAGAAAGGATTTACAATATGCAACAGATAGAGAAAATCATAATTGGCTTTGCTGATGTTGCTTGGGGACCTTGGCTACTGGTCTTGCTCTTGGGAGGCGGTGCCTTTTTTCTCTGCTATTCCCGGTTTTTGCCTTTTCGATTTATTAGGCACGCCATTGACATATTGCGTGGCAAATACGACGATCCCAGCGATCCTGGGGATATCTCGCACTTTGCGGCACTATCTAGTGCCTTGGCAGCAACCATTGGGGTAGGAAATATCGCCGGTGTGGCGGTCGCTGTAACGGTAGGTGGACCGGGTGCTATCTTCTGGATGTGGCTCAGTGCTGTTGTGGGTATGGCAACGAAGTACTTTACCTGTACCCTCGCCATCATGTATCGAGGGACAGACAGTCGGGGTACGACGCAAGGCGGACCTATGTATACAATCGTAGAGGGACTTGGAAAAAAATGGAGACCTCTAGGGGCTTTCTTCTGTGTAGCCGCGCTGATCGGTGCCTTGCCCGCGTTCCAAGTAAACCAACTTGTTCAAATTCTCCGCGACGTTATCTTTATTCCAAACGGTTGGATCGGTGAATCGCACCTTACCTTTAATTTGATAGCTGGTATCATCATCGCCGGACTGGTCGCGTTAATCATATTTGGTGGTATCCTACGCATCGGCACGGTCGCCTCAAAGTTAGTGCCGGGGATGTTGTTACTCTATATGGCAGCCGCTGTGTGGATTCTTGTTGTTAATTACGCCAATATACCGAAATCCCTTTGGTTAATTATCACAGACGCTTTCTCCGGGGATGCAGTTGCCGGTGGAGCGATTGGTGCTGTTATCATGACCGGAATACGCCGGGCGGCATTTTCCAACGAAGCGGGCATCGGTACGGCAGCGTTGGCTCACGGTGCCGCCAAAACCACAGAGCCGGTCCGAGAGGGACTTATCGCCATGCTCGGTCCCGCAATCGACACGCTTATTGTCTGTACTATCACGGCACTCATTATCCTCACATCGGGGGTATGGCAGGAAACCGAAGCCAACGGTATCACCCTTACAGTGATGGCTTTTAACAAAGCGATGCCCGGCTTCGGACCGTATCTACTAACCCTTTGCGTGATATGCTTCAGCACTAGCACCATGTTTGCCTACTCTTACTACGGTGCTAAATGTATGGGATTCTTAATCGGTGCCGAGCGTCAGCATATCTACAACTACTTCTATGTGGCACTGATGGTGGTCGCTGCCGTAGCTTCTTTGGACGCGGCAATCAGCCTCATCGACGGTGCTTTCGCGCTCATGGCAATCCCAACGATGATCTCCACAATTCTGCTAGCACCAAAAGTGATGCAAGCAACACGAACCTATTTCGACCAATACAAGGATATAATCAAGTCATAGCGGTTCCCATTGGATTGAACGGATACAATTTGAATCGATAAAATTGACGCAGCTTATTCAAAAGCGAGGGGCTTGCTAAGTATGAGACACTTGGCAGTCCCTCGCTTTTTTTATGTCGGGAGTAAAATCCAATTTATTCAATAGCAACGATGCAACATGAGGGAAAACCACCTATCGGTTTGGAACTGGATTTCTTTTGGCACGCTATTTTCTGTATCAATTATTGGGGGGTAGGCGTTTTATAAAATTGTAGTTCTAACTGACGGTCAATCGCTTATTAAAAAATTAAATAATGGAGTACCACGGCATGAAAATCCAGAAAAATCTCATAAGCACGGCGTTGATCATATTCATTCTCATCATCTTCAGTGTATCGATCGCTAAGGCAGAATCTGGCATCAAGAACCGACAAGTCTTCGTCGGAACAAGCGCGCGCGCCCTAGGAATGGGAGGCGCATTCACAGCGGGGCCCGCATCAAGTGACAGCTCATTCTGGAATCCCTCATCGCTCGGGTTGTTGGAGTCAACAGAACTATCTCTCATTGGACTCCCTTTCCCTGCATCAGCCGATGATCGAGAAGGGGCGTTCTCGCTGGGGTTAAATCCGCAGCAACTGGGAATCGCTTCAACGAATGTAGGAAATTTCTCAGTCTCCTCTTGGTTTGATGGCTGGGGGAATGATACTGAAAAGAACCGAATGGTACTTGTGGGATATGGAGCTTCCTTGGGGAAGGGTATCGCTGCCGGTACAAACCTTCGGCACTACCGCCACAGAAGTTCCGTTAGCCCTCGGTATGCTTGGAGCTTCGACTTGGGCATTCGCTTCGTTCGTAAACTGGACCGTCCTGGGGAAAAAATCACGTTCGGTTTGGCGCTCGAAGACCTTGCTGGACACATCTGGGAGAACGCCCAAACCATCGCGAGAATACCCACTGTAACACGCCTTGGCGCAGCTCACTCTTTTGATCAGTATACAATCCTATCTGGAGATTTTGTACTGCACAACGACACACGTATTGGCTTTGCAGAACGTCTGCGCACACACCTCGGTGTTGAACGTTGGCTGTTTAGGAAAGGATTGGGACTGCGGCTCGGATACACAGCAACTCCCAATCAACTCACACAGGGTGAATGGTCAACAGGTTTAAGTATTCAGAGTCCCTCCGGACAGATTGATTACGCTTATGTAAGAGGCGATGAGTTGGATGGAGGAATGCACTGGATCTCCGCTACCCTACGCTGGGGAGAACGCGACGCTGGGATCAAGGTCTCACTTCCCCCAATTGTTAAAGCACCACCCGCTGCACCAATTCAGCCGGCACCAATTGTTATGCCCAAGCCGATTCCCGCTGTGCTGCACATCCCAGAAAAAATAATTTCTCCTAACGGAGATGGCGTGAAAGACCAAATCACCTTCGATCTGGAAATTGCCGAAGGAATAGCGTGGGAATTAGAGATTCAGAAGCGCACCGATAAGGATAAATTGAGTCGGATTCTTCAGCGCTACTCCGGCACCGGTTTGCCATCGACAAAGATAGTATGGGAAGGGGAAGATGACTCAGGTGACCGGGTGAACGACGACACGTACACCGCCCAGTGGTTTACCATTGATGAAGCAGGGAGCCGTCAGTTGCAGAGTGTCGTATCAATTACTGTTGATACGACCCCCGCCTCACTTGCGATATCCGCAGAACCGCCTGTCTTTGCGCCCTCTGACAAGGAGACTGTTCTCCAAATGCCAAAGGTGCATCTCCAAGCGTCAGATCTCAATCCACTCGCCCGCTGGGAGTTACAATTTTTCGATGGGGATAAAAAGTTGGTTCATCGCATTGATGAAGAAGGCGAACCGTCCGATACTGTTGTTTGGAACAACTGGGAGCAATCGGATAACGCTCAAAAAGCTACCTACCGCTGTGTCCTGACAGTCCATGATATTGCGGGCAACCGCAGCACCGGTGAAGCATCATTTTCAACCATCAGAGTTGATAAAAAAGATTTAGACAATAGGGAAGGCAAAGTTGTAGCAACATCGAGTGAAGAAAAGCTGGAAGAAGTGGAGGTTTCCCGCACACCGCCGAAATATACCCTACTGGTCGGCTCATTCCAAAATCGCAAGAATGCCGAATCGCTTGTTGATTCATTGGAAGCATTGGAATTGGGTGCGAAAACTTATCTCGCCGAGGTAATGATCCGATCAGGACTGTGGTATCGTGTAACAATCGGAGGGTTTCACAACAGAGAGGATGCCGCAGAACTCATCAGTCAAGTAGTGGAATTGGGGATGGAACCGCTTCTGATTGCAAATGCAAATTAGGAATCTCTAAAGAGGAAGTCCAGCAGATCTCTATAACCGACGGCTCGCAGTCGTTTTCCGTCGCTTGCCAATTACCTTTACAATGGCAAATCCCACCAGAATAATCGCCACTGGAACACCCCACCGCTTCATTAGGTCATAAACCCATTCCCGTCTTACATGATTCAAGTTTGCGTGTGCTTCATCATAGCTTGCGTCTAGGGTGAGTGCAGTTTCAAAGTAGGTTTTCGCCTTGCTGTACTCCCGTTTTTTGAAGTGAATGACACCTAAATTATTGTGAACTTCCGCATTATCGGGGGCAACTGCTATCAACTTTTGATATGTACCGATCGCCCCCTCCATATCTCCATTTGCCCCCTGCTCCCAACCGATTCGCATCAGTGTCTCCCCCAGATTCTGAAGTGCTGGTCGGCACGCTGGATCGTATTCCAGCGCCTGTTGATAGTGGGCAAGTGCCTGCTCCCAATCTTTGTTGCGGGCGTGTTGTGATCCCCAATTGTTTAATGTAGTTCCCATCCCAATTCTCGCAGCCGTATATTCAGGGTTAATCTGGAGGACCCGCTGATAGATGTCCAAGGCTTTTTGGTATTCCCCCGCAGAGGTGTGCGTCGCAGCACGACCGGAAAGCAGGATTTCAGAAAATGGAAATCGCTTCAAGCCGCGCTCAAAGCATTTGAACGCCTCTGAAAGCTGGTCTGTCTTTAGGTAGTGAACACCCCAACGATGGTATGCCGCTAGGAGGTTCTGGTTTAGCGTTGCGGAATCCGGAGCAAAAGTGAGAGCACTTTGGAGAGAGTTCACTGCTTGATCAAACTCATTCTGAAGCAACCAAAGCGTCCCTAAAGCACCAAATACCCCGGCTGAAGGCGCAGTTTTCAACGCCTGTGTGTAGTGTCTAATCGCTTGATCATATATTCCCTTCTGCTGGAAGATGCGGGCGATTTGCACCGATGAAACACTGAGTTGTGGTTCAATTTCGAGGGCGCGTTGGAAAGCGTTAATAGCCAAGTGATAATCGCCTAAATCTGCGTAAACCATACCGATGAGATAGTGGTTGCCGGCAACCTTCGGATCTTCCTCAATTTCAGCCTGTAGAGCCTGAAGGGCACGTTTGTGAAAGGGGGCATCAACCGGCGTTTCGCTCACTTTCGTCCACGTTGCAATATCTCGCGCTGTCAGTGCTTGCACCGTTGAGGCAAAATACATCACATCGTTTGGATCATCGCTGTGTCCCCACAGCCCGATGGCGTGTCCAATCTCATGCAGCAAGGCGGTTTGAACAACCTCCGATGAGTGAGGCTTCAGCGACGTGCGATCTCGCAGAGCAACCTCAATTTCCACATGAAATCCCTCCATGCCCCGGATAAGCATCGCCTCGCCGATATATTCGCTGCTTTGTCGTCTGTCCTGCTGATATGCCCACTTTATCCGAATGTCCGCTGCAGCAGCATCCGGTGTCAATTCAAATCGCAGTTGTCCTTGAGTTTTCTTCTCCCACAGCGATAGTGACCGGCTCAGTGCTTTCTCGTAAACCCCCGCCTCAAATGGAATAGTATCCGAATAAACCGTAATGTGATCGCGATCAAACCGCGTCAAACGACCATTGGAGGCAACCGTTATCCTGTCAAAATAGTCATCTGCGTAAGCATTGTCCACCGCCAAATAACATAGAAACAGACCAATCCAACTGAGCAGTCGAGATAATCCGCCAATTGATAAAGATTGAGGTACGGACTTTCTACCTTCTTTTTTCTCTTGTCTCACCGGCTTGCTTCCTCGTTTCTCATGACAATAATTTAAAGCAAAATATTATCGCTGAAGTCATTTATTGTCAATTGCCTTTTTATGTAAATTGATTAATTTCTATGACGGTAGCTGCGGTGAAACGTCTAAACAAAAATAATGAAAATCTGATTTAATCACCTGTTCCGTGCAAGATTTTTTCTGCTGAAGTGAGACTTCTACGTTCATTCACCTCCTGTTTTTTTGGTATGTTGCAGCGGTGTGTCGCAGACGGAAGGATTACAAGGCGTACTTATTATAAAGAGATTGACGGGCATGCTTCGATTTGCTACAATTTGAGACGAAAAACCCAATCATGAATCAGAAGAGGAAGGCAATGCAAGAAGTCAGAATCGGTTTTATCGGCTGTGGCGGCAACGCCAATGGACACATGCAACGGCTATCCAATCTGGAGGGCGTCCGTATCGTTGGAACGTGCGATGTTCAGGAAGAACGCGCGCAAAACGCTGCCGAGAGTTACAATGCCCAACCTTACACCAATCACAACCTCATGCTTGAACGCGATGACCTTGATGGCATCTACCTGAGCCTTCCGGTGTTCGCACACGGAACGCCGGAGATGGACGTAATCGAGCGGGGATTGCCGTTTCTTGTTGAAAAGCCGGTGGCGGTCAACATGGAGATTGCGCGTCAGGTTGAGGAAAGGGTGAATACCGCTGGCATCATCACCTGCGTCGGCTACCAACTGCGCTATCTGGGGTCAACGCAATTGGCACGTCAGACCCTCAGTGAGAAAACAGTCAATATAGCCATCGGCAAATATTGGTCTGGCAGCGGGCGCGGCGATCCCAACTCTTGGCAGCGTCAGATGAGCAGATCCGGTGGGCAGATATTAGAACAAGCCACCCATACCATTGACATGATGCGTTACCTCATCGGCGAGGTGGAGGAGGTCTACGCAATCAGTGCGAACCGTGTCCTGAAAGCGATTGATTGCCCGGACAATAACTGCCTGACAATGAAGTTCGCCAACGGTGCGGTTGGATCGTTGACCACCTCTTGGTCCTACGATTCGGGGGATTGGTCACACGCAAATGTGCTAGATATCTTGTATGAGAATCAACTTATCCACTGGGGTGTTGGTGGCTTGGGTGTGAGGGAAGATGGGGAGGTTATCACAAAAACGGCACCGGGACCGAGCATTGACGAGGTATTTGTCGATGCCATCCGTAGTGGAGATGCGTCCAAGATTCTCAGTCCTTACAGCGATGCCGTTAAGAGTCTGGCGATTTCACTGGCGGCGATTCAGTCAAGTGAGACAGGAGAGCCGGTATCGGTGTCTGCTATAGGTTGATATATCTCAGGACTTACGCAAATTTGGCACACGGGGGTAGATTTTTTATTTTTAACCCCCTAAATCCCCCTTATCAGGGGGACTTATGAACGCGCTGCGTAAGTCCTATATCTAAGGATACGGAAGCAAAAAAAGGCGAAAATGTAGGGGCAGGTCTTGTGCCTGCCCTTTCCCCTAAGCAGGAGGAAGAAGGAGAAACCATGAGTGAAAAATATAAAGTTGCCATAGTCGGCTGTGGCGGGATTTCTAGAGCGCACGGAAATGCCTCACAAAACCTCCCGGAGATCGACTTCGTGGGTGCCTGCGATGTCAAATTCGAGGCGGTCAAGAATTTTGCAGAGCAGTTCAACGTTAAAAACACTTACAACGATTTGAGACGGATGCTTGAGCAGCAGCAGCCCGACGTATTAATAGTCGCAACGTGGCCCACGCTCCATCTGAAACATATCTTAGAAGGGGTCCGTGGCGGTGTGAAGGCGATTCTTTGCGAAAAACCGATTGCTATCAACACAACCCAGCTTGAACAGATGATCCAAGTCACCTCAGCCGCCGATGTGCTGTTGATGGAGGGGTTTATGTATCGCCATCACCCTCTGACGCTTTCCGTCAAGCAGCATATCCTCGACGGCGCGATCGGCGATGTCAGTTTTGCCGGATCCTCGTTTTCTACTGGATTGACAGATCGAACAAACTGGCGGCTGCGCGGCGATCAGGGCGGCGGTGCAGTGATGGATTTGGGCTGCTACTGCATCAACGTCATCCGTTATATGATTGGTGCGGAACCGCAATCCGTCTGGGCAACAGGCAAGTTTGAACCGATCAGCGATGTGTGGGACACACTGATTGGGACGCTCGATTTCGGCGATGGCGTTACCGGACAGTTTGATTGCAGCTTTGGCTGGACATGGCGTGAGTCTTATGAGATAGCTGGTACGGAAGGAACAATCGTCGCGCCAAAAGCGTGGGGGAACAGCGAAGGGGAATGTAGCTTCACGTTGATTCGAGACGGCAAAACCGAGACGGTGACGGTTGACGGGATAAATCCGTATACGGCAGAGCTCTTGAGCCTGTGCGAAGCCATATCCACCGGGAAGCCACCGCTCCTGCCAATAGCAGACGCGTTAGGGAACATGCGCGTAATTGATGGGCTGCATGAGTCAGCACGCACGGGACGGTGTGTTGAATTAAGCGGAACGTGAAACGTGATGCGTGAAACGTGAGAACCATTGGTTCATTAGTTCAAAAGTTCATTAATTGTACTGATGAACCAACATCGCTCCAGCGGGGTGTCCGGTGTATAGGAAACGCAATGCCCAATGTATAAAAAAAAACAGAAAGCGAGGTGTAAGTTATGATTACCGAACTCAGCGCACAGAACTTCAAGTCGTGGGAGAATACGGGTAAGCTGCAGATAGCCCCATTGACCGGGTTCTTCGGCGCGAATAGCTCCGGCAAAACCAGTATTTTTCAAACGCTACTCATGCTCAAGCAGACTGCGGAGCGTCCACCGGAATGGGATGGGGTGATTGACTTTGGCGATGAGGGATCGGTGGTCAACTTATCCAACTTTAACGAGGTCATCCATCGACACAAATCGGGTTTAAGTCTCGACATCTCTGTATCGTGGCAGTTACCTGAAAAGCTGATTATTGGAGGGGGGAATGCCCCCGGACAGGCACTGCCCCGAACCCCTCGAAGTTCCAATCGCCTCGAAATTGGAGCTCTCTCTTTTTCAACCACTATCATCAGCGCGGGAAATGATTCGGTTGTCGTTGATGGTTTCGGTTATATGTCCGATGGGTACGAATTCTTTGGAATCGTGCGGGATTCTGACAGTCAATATAAACTGATATGCCCTCCCAACTTTAAACTTCAAGGGGCACTCTCTTCATCCCCATTTCGGTGTTACGGGATTCGCGATGGATCGGCGAAAGTGCCGGATACCCCTTTCTTGTCGTTTGAGCGAGCTTTCAAAAACCTATTCTCCCGAATCCATCACCTCAGTCCTCTCCGCGAACCGCCTCGACACCAATACGCATACGGCGGTGAACATCCGAAAGATGTCGGACAATATGGGGAACAGGCTATTTCCGCGCTGCTGTCCGGGCGGATTAGACTCCTTTCGGTTGACGAGCAGATACTGAAATGGTTACAACGGCTGGAACTGATCGACTCCTATCGTCTCCAAGCCCTTCCTGATAGAGAAAAGGATTACGAATTTCGACTCAAAAAGTACAAGGACGGTCCTGAAGTCCGGCTCACTGACATCGGTTTGGGCGTCTTCCAAATTCTGCCGACGTTGGCGCTCTGCTATTACGTTCCTGAAGGTTCAGTCCTCATCCTCGAACAACCTGAGGCACATCTGCATCCGAAAGCACAGGCGGATTTGGCGGATGTCTTCATTGACGTAGTGAAAAATCGGAATATCCAGATTATCCTTGAAACTCACAGCGAGCACCTGCTTCGACGCCTGCAACGACGCATCGCTGAGGAGGAGATTCCTGCGGCGGATACGGCACTCTATTTCTGCCAAGTCAACGATGGCACCTCCGAGATTGAACAGCTCAACATGGATGAATATGGCAATATAACGAATTTGCCTCAAGATTTCTTTGGCGATGAAATGAGCGATTGGGCTGCAAAGAGCAAAGCCGAGATGGAGCAGCGGAAGGCAAACGAATGATGACGCTGCAGAAATACTAGCATTTTATCCTCATCACCGACCAATATGCTTAATTTTAAGATTTGAGATAATCTCATGGCTGAATATATTCAAGGAATTAATCCCGACATAGTCAGATGGGCAAGAGAACGCTCAGGGTATACCCTGCACGAAATCGCCAAATCCTTCAAGAAGGATATCGCAACCATTTCTAACTGGGAATCCGGGGCAGCTGCGCCGACTTATGTTCAACTTGAAAAGTTGGCTGACAAATATAAACGTCCCGTCGCCATGTTCTTCTTCCCGGAACCTCCCCATGAGACCGACTTTGTGGGACAACTTGCACTGCGAAGTTCCGAAATTGAGCAGCTGGACCCAAGCATTCGTATTCTGTTGCGTCAGGCACGTGCGAGGCAGCTTTCATTGATGGAACTGAACACGGGTGTGAATCCTGCGGAAACGAAAATCTTCCGGGATCTTCACCCCCAACTCGGTGACTCACCGACAGAATTGGCTCAACAAACCCGAGCGTACTTGGACATAAGCGTTGACACGCAAGCAGGCTGGAATAGCGCGAAAGAAGCACTCGGAAACTGGCGAGAAAGTGTTGAGGAAAAAGGTATCTTCGTTTTTAAGGCTGCCTTCCAAAACGACTCCGTTGATGGCTTTTGTCTCGTCCACGAGCAGTTTCCTGTTATCTACCTCAACAATAGTAGATCGTCTGTCAGACAGATTTTCTCACTCTTTCATGAGTTGGCTCACATCTTACTCGGTGAGAATGGTATCACACGAGGCATCAACCCTGTAGGTGAGCAAATTGAGGTCTTTTGCAACCAATTTGCTGCTGAATTTCTAGTGCCATCTGGCGATTTGGAAACTCGCTTCAAGGATTCACTTTACGATGACACTGCGATTGAGGAGTTGGCAAGGCATTATAAGGTGAGTCGTCCGGTCATTTTGCTGAAATTGATCAATCAAGGTGTCTTCACATCCGAGGACTATAGACAGAAGACTACCCAATGGACTGAGGAGTATGAATCCCACCTAGAAGAAGGAAGAGTAGGAGGTGAATCATCAGGCGGTGGAAACTATTATAATACCCACGCAGTGTATTTAGGATACAGATTTATAGAACTTACATTCAGCAGATATCATCGGGGACAATGTTCAATTGAAGAACTGGCAGATCATCTGAATATCAAGGTCAAAAATTCGCATAGGTTGGAAGATTGCCTATTGAGGAAGATAACCCACTAGAGAGGATTGACTGTTCTAGCCTTGCTCGCTATTGAAAAGTAACAAATCCCTAACCCCGGAAACTCGGAAGAAGGAAAAACAGATATGGCACGAAAGAAACGCTCCGCCAAAAAGCAGGAAACCGAAACCCAAGATTACCGGCACGATGCCGCCACCCGAAAGAACAACCCACCCGCGGGCATTGCCTCCCACGGTCAAGTCCACGAAAAACCGAAGCGGGAATACGTCTACAACCCCCACCTGCCGCCGAGTTTGCAATTCGACGAAACCGGCAACGCCGACCAACTCCCCGAACTGCTCCAAAAAGCACAACAGGGACCACTCTCCGCCGATGAGGTACAAATCCTCGCAGCAGCACTGAAAACCCACAGCCCATGGCTCGAATGGGCGGGTAAACAGGAGGCGGAATCGTTTGCTGTCGATCCGGTTGCGCTGCATATCCACGAGCGCGTGAGTGCGAAAGCCATTGTGAAGGTAGCAGAGCGAGAAAACGTCCAACGCGAGCTCTTTGCCGATCCGCAACAGGAATACTTAGAGGCGGTGCAATTTTACCAGCACGATGTGGATTGGACGAACCGCCTCATCTTGGGTGATAGCCTCACCGTGATGAATTCCTTAGCGCAACGCGAAGATCTTGCGGGCAAAGTCCAGATGATTTACATCGATCCACCTTACGGCATCAAGTTCGCCTCAAATTTCCAACCTACCGTTTTTCAACGTGATGTGAAGGACAAGGAAGGGGATCTAACCCGCGAAAGAGAGCAGATTAAAGCCTACCGCGATACATGGACCCTCGGTGTTCACTCCTACCTCGCCTATTTGCGTGACCGGCTGTTTGTTGCCAAGGAACTGTTGACGGACAGTGGAAGCATCTTTGTACAGATCGGTGATGAAAATGTCCATCGAGTGCGTTGTTTGTTAGATGAGGTGTTTGGAAGTGAAAATTTTGTTAGCACGATTTGTTATGCGTCTTCAATTGGATTGGCTGGGAGTATGTTAGATACGGTTACGAATTACATTATATGGTATTCCAAATCTAAGACATCAGCAAAATATAGACCACTATTTCGAGAACTTACAAGAGGATTCACGGGAGCCTCTCGCTATAACTCTTTTACAGAAAGAACCTTTGAAGATCGTCGCTTAACTAAAGAAGAAAAGATGGGAACTGTATCTATTGATGATAAAAATTGCTTTTTTAATCAAGGGCTAACATCAAGAAGTGGAGGGGAGAGTACCAGATTTCCGGTCCAATTTGCTGAAAAAATGTATCGTCCCACTGCCGGCGGATGGAGGACTGGCATTATTGGCATGGAACGAGTCCTGAAAGCAAATAGAGTGGCTTTAGAAGGAAATCGTTTAACTTTCAAGAAATACTTTGGTGATTTTGGATATATTTCAATATCCAATTTTTGGACGGATCTAACAGGTGGTGTAGCTAGCAGAACTGATCCAAAAGTGTATGTTGTTCAAACCTCAACAAAAATAATCGAACGCTGTCTACTCATGACCACAGATCCCGGTGATCTCGTCCTCGACCCTACCTGCGGCAGTGGCACCACCGCCTACGTCGCTGAGAATCGAGGCAGACGGTGGATAACAATTGATACCAGCCGAGTCGCGGTCGCCTTAGCACGTCAACGCCTCTTGACAGGCACCTTCGATTACTACAAACTCAATAACGAATCGGAAGGGGTTGCGGGCGGCTTTGTCAACAAAACGGTTCCGCACATCACCCTCAGAAGCATCGCCCAAAACACAGCCCTTGATCCAATTTTCGCAAAATATGAGCCGATTCTCAAAGAAAAACTGGAGACTCTCAACAACGCCCTAACGGAAGTTACCCCGGAGATCCGGACGAAGCTGCTTTCCAAACTTGCGACGAAGGAGCGGAGCGAAGGGAAAAAGGCGGTTACGGAGGCAGATCGACGACGCTGGCAACTTCCAACAACGGCATGGCAGGAGTGGGAGGTGCCGTTTGACACCGACCCCGATTGGCCCCAAGCGTTGCGTGAAGCCTTAACCGAATACCGCGAGGCATTCCAGACAAAGATGAACGAGGTGAACGGCTGCATTGCCGCATCTTCCGATAGCGAGGAATTGGTCGATCAGCCGGAGGTGGACAGAAAGAAGCTGCGGGTGAGCGGTCCCTTCACAGTAGAGGCGGTGCAACCTGCCGAAACATCGCTCGATACCGATTCGCCCATCGGTGGTGAACCGGAAGAAGGTCTGGACACATTCGAGTACGACGGTGTTGAGGGTGAACCCACCAACGCCGAAGCGTATCTCGATCAGATGATTCGTCTACTGCGAAATGACGGTGTCTGTTTCCCCGATAACCAGAAAATGAAATTCGCGGCACTTGACCCGCTTGAGGAGGATATCCTTCACGCCGAAGGGAGTTGGGAGGATAACGATGCGGAGCGAAACGTGGCGGTGGTGTTTGGTCCACAGCACGGACCTGTGACGACAATGCAAGTCGAGGCATGCCTACCTATTGCATCCCAACGCGGGTACCATGAGCTGATTTTTGCAGGCTTCAGTTTCGACGGTGCGGCGCAAGCGACCCTCCGAGCCGACCCGCATCCAAAGGTTCGTATCCACATGGCGCACATCAACCCCGACGTAACGATGGGCGACCTGCTCAAGGAAACGCCCTCCAGTCAACTGTTCACCGTGTTCGGGTCACCGCGCACCGAAATCGAAATGACAGAAGACGGGGAATATATCGTCAAGATGGAGGGGGTGGACATCTACAATCCCGTGGAGAACACGGTGAGCTCCGCAGGCGGTGACAAGGTTGCGGCGTGGTTCCTTGACAGCGACTACGACGGTCGAACCTTCTGCATCACCCAAGCGTTTTTCCCCGACAAAAAGGCGTGGGACAAAATAGCGAGGGCACTCAAAGGCGTAATCGACACAGAGCGTTTTGAGAAGTTCAGTGGGACCGAATCGCTGCCTTTCCCTATAGGGGAACACCAGCGCGTCGCAGTCAAGGTGATTGACCCACGTGGGAATGAGGTAATGCGGGTGCACGATTTGGGTGAGCGGGGATATTGATTTTTCCCAATGGCGAAAAGATAATTTCACCGCTCCGCTTGGATTGACAAATCCAAGCGAAATTTCAATTGGACAAAGGGAGATTAGGTGAGCGAATTTCTCAAACAGTATCATGAGGAAATGAATAATGGGTAAAGATATGTTTGATGGATTCACCGTCAACCTATTTCTTGATGAGGACAGCGATTATTTGGCACATTTTGTCGAGATGCCCAATGTGTCCGCGTTTTCAAATACACCGGAGGGTGCCTTGAAAGAACTCGCGGTGGCTTGGAAATGCGTTAAGGAGAGTTATCACAAACATAATGAACCCATCCCGCAGGCACCAGCGTGGGAAGGATACGGGGGACCGTTTAACATTCCTGTTGATGCACAGCTTTATCACGCATTGGCAAATGAAGCCGTAGAAGCAAGAATGAGTCTTTACGCGCTTGTAGCACAGAAGTTAGGAAAGACGATAACTCAGTCCAGCGGGGTAACAGGTGGTAATCTGCATCGTCAACCCTAACGATAACTGTTACAACGCCGTAAAGCAGGATAAGCCATTCTAGGCTAATGCAGGCTAATTGCCGTCGGAAACTGGAGAAGGGGCACAAACAACTGGAATCGAAGGCAGCGAGTGCATTGAACGCCGTGTATGATAGTTTGAAATCTACAATTTTATCCTTTAGCCCAAAAGCACGATCCTGAGTTTGTACAAGAATAGCGAACCAGAGAAACGACGACTAACAGCAACGCATAAGGAGCCTTCATGAATCAAGACCAACTCGAAATCCCAATCCAACCCGTTGAACGCCCCATCCTGTGCAATCCCTATGAAGAACCGGACGCGCATTGGGTTTACGATACCGAAACCGGCGAAGCAAAGCAGCAGCCGGGCAGACGCACTGCGGGATATTGGTATAAAACCCAACGCACAGGCAGCCAACAACTGCAAATGCGCTTCATTCAGGAGGAGCAGCGGGATGACCTGCCGCTGGTGAATGCGCTCCGGGATGATGTCAGAAGATGGCGTGAATCCAAGTACCGAAACGCGACCAATGTAACACGGGAATTACTGCGCCACTGGGGGCGAGAAGACAAGGAACGCCGCCTATTTTTCTGCCAGCGCGAAGCAGTTGAAACGATCATATACATCGCCGAAATCCGTCGAGCGTGTAAGGAGGCTCGTCCTAGACCACAATTTACAGATGCGAATCTCGCTGAACTGATTGATTCCCCTAACACCCCTGACCTCCCGGATCTAATCCGTTACGGTTGCAAGATGGCGACCGGTAGCGGCAAGACAGTGGTGATGGCGATGCTGATTGCGTGGGCCTTTTGCAATCGTGGGAAAGTACCTTCCGATGGGCGTTTCCCTGCGGCGGCATTGGTCGTCTGTCCAAATTTGACGATCAAAGAACGGCTTCAGGTCTTGAGACCCGAATGTCCGGACAACTATTACGATGCGTTTGAACTTATCCCAACAAAACTCCGCCCGTTGCTCAGCAAAGGAAAAGTACTTGTGACCAACTGGCATCAATTCGCGCTGGAGTCAGAGCACAGCGAAGGTGGCCAAAGTTACGCGGTCGTGAACAAAGGCGAAGAAACGCCGGACGCTTTTGCCAAGCGTGTGTTGGGTGAATTATATGAGCGCGCGGCTATCATGGTACTTAACGATGAGGGTCATCACGCCTACCGTCCCGCACCCACCGATGAAAAGCTATCCGCTGACGCCAAAAAGGAACGTCAGGATGCGACCGTCTGGATAGAGGGCTTGGACATGATTAATCGAGCGTGCGGTATCCGTTTTTGCGTCGATCTCTCCGCCACACCGTTTTACATTCAGGGCAGTGGCCACCCGGAGGGATCCCCTTTCCCGTGGCTTGTGAGCGATTTTGGGTTGGTGGACGCAATCGAGAGCGGCATTACGAAGATCCCCCGATTGCCGGTGAGTGATACGACGGGCAGACCCGAACCGAAATTCTTCCGACTCTGGGAAGCGATTCAGGATGAAATCCTGCCAGCTGACCGATTGCCGGGCAGAGCGCGTAAACCGAAACCGGAAGCAGTCTATCGTGAGGCGGAGGATGCACTTAACACCCTCGCTAGTCAGTGGAAAGAACGCTTTGAATATATTCAAGAGGCAACGGACGCCCAAGATAAAACCCCTCCTGTGATGATTATCGTCTGCGACAACACCAATATCGCGGAGCATTTCTTTGAAAAAATCTCCGGCGAAGAGGTTAGTGAAGTGGTCGAAGAAAATGGTAAACAAGGAAAAGGAAAAAAGAAAAAACAGACCGAAACTGTCTACGGACAAGGGCAGGTATTTCCTGATATGCTATCAAACAACGAAGGCATTTCACGAACCCTGCGAATTGATAGCAAAAAACTGGCTGAAGCGGAGAGCGAAGACCCCCAAAAGAACAAGACGCAGGCAGCAGAGGATTTACGTCGGGTGGTCGCAACAATCGGGAAGCCGGGGCATCCCGGGGAACAGATCCGATGCGTCGTGTCTGTGGCGATGCTGAACGAGGGATGGGACGCGAATAACGTCACCCATATTCTAGGTCTACGTGCCTTCACTAGCCAATTACTTTGTGAGCAGGTGGTCGGGCGCGGATTGCGCCGCATGAACTACACGCCAGACCCAAAAACCGGACTGCTTACCGAGGAATATGTCGATGTCTACGGCATCCCGTTTTCTGTAATTCCGTTCAAGGGGCGTCCTAAGAACAAACGGGAGCCTATTGACAAGCCGCAAAACCATGTCCGAGCGATGCCGGAGCGGGAAAAGGACTTTGAGATAAGATTTCCTGTCGTTGAAGGATACGTTTTCGCACTCCAAAAAGATGAAATCAAGGCAAATATCAAAGCGATTGAACCGCTGATCCTTGAACCAGAACAGACACCGACCGCTGTTTTTGTCAAAGCAGCAGCCGGTTACGAGATTGGCGCACCAACCCTCTTAGGTCCCGGGGACTTCATTGAGCAGAATCGTGAGGAATATTACAAGACAACACACCCTCAAGCCATCAAGTTCGAGATCGCTCGTCGGATCATTACGGCATTAGTCGGCGATCGCAAGAACGATCCCATTCCAAATAATAATCCCGATCTCCGACAGCAATCTCGACATCGGCTATTTCCTCAAGTGTTTAGGTTAGTTGATAACTATGTGGACGCAAAGATAGCTTTTCGCAGCTGTCATCCGTGCGAACTCGGACAAGAGAAATATGTAATGCGTATCGTTGAACGGCTTATTTCCGCAATTCAACCCAATGAAATGCAAGGTGAAATTCCACTAATGCCTCTTCTGAACCGTTACAAACCGATTGGTACATCGTCGGAGGTGGACTTTATGACAAAGCGTTCCTGTCAAGGAACACAACGGAGTCATATTAATCAGGTTGCGCTGGACACTCAGACATGGGAACGCGCTGCCTGCTTTGGACTAGAGCAATCTGAGATTGTGGCGTGCTATGTTCGGAACGATCATCTGGGGTTCGGCATTCCGTATGAGTATACCGGCGTTTCTCACAGCTACGAACCGGATTTTATCGTCCGCCTAACGAACGGCGCCCATCTGATTCTGGAAATCAAAGGCTTTGAAACCGAGCAAGACCGTGCCAAACACACCGGTGCTAAACGGTGGGCCTCCGCAGTCAGTAATTGGGGAAGGCTTGGAAAATGGGATTTTCATGTTTGTAAGGACCCTCAACGACTGCGACACGAATTGACGTTTTTAGGGCGTGACAAGGAGTCCTAGATGTTTGAACGACTACTAAAATACCCAATTGACATCTTCCGTCAGGGGGATTTCTATTTCGGAATTCGCTTGCCGGGGCTCATTCTATTCCTGATCTTCGTCGGCTTAATTGCAGCATCGATCTGGGCGTATCGAACGACGCAGGGACGGACGCATCGAGGATTCCGGGGCTTTCTGATCTTCCTCCGAGCACTCGCACTCTGTGGGTTGGCATTCTGTCTCCTCAAGCCCTTTGTGACGGTCTACCAAACCAGCCCGGACGATTCCTACCTCGCGGTCCTATTGGATGAATCGAAAAGTATGCAGGTAACTGACTCCGTGAATCAGGAATCCCGTCTTAGCAGCGTAAACCATCTACTCTTTGACCCTGAAGGCGGGATCCTCAATTCGCTCAACGAAAAGTTCAAAACACGGCTGTTCTCCTTTTCCGATGTTCCTAAACGAATGACTCCCGTTGCATTGACCGAAGCAAACGGAGAAACCACGGATATCCCCGCCGCGCTGAATGACACATTGGACAATCTGCAAGGGGTGCCGCTATCGGGCGTAGTGATATTTTCCGATGGCGCAGATGCGAGTGGTGAAGACATCACCAAGCTTGCATTTCGGATGCGCGATCGCAAGGTGCCGGTGCACACAGTTGGAATCGGTTCGCCGGAAGGAATCAAAGATATTGAGGTGGTGAAGGTTGATGCCCCACGGACGGCGGAAGAGGATTTTCCTGTCGAGATTTGGGCAACTATCCGCCGCAAGGGTTACGGTTCAAGGGAAGTAACATTGAGGCTCAGGGATGAAAATCGTGTCGTCAAGACGTTCAACGTCAATCTTAATGAAGAGCGACCAACCCGCCGTGTACGAATCAAGTTTATTCCCCGGAATCCGGGGACGCAGAAGTATGTGGTAGAAATCCCAGCCGAAACCGACGAGGCTGTTCCGCAAAACAATGCCAAGAAGTTTCTGCTAAAGGTTGCACCCAGCAAGCGCGTGAAGATTTTATACGTTGAGGGCGGACTACGCAAGGAAATTGGAATCATCAGGCGTGCCTTGGAAAACGATCCAAATATCCAATTGACAATTCGATACTTCACCTCTGAGACCACTATCGGAGGAGCGAGCGACGGTACTGAGCATAAATTCGACCTCTATCCAACCTCGAAAGAGGTGCTCTTTGATTACGATGCAATTATTTTTGGAAATATAGCGTCATCAAAATTTACGAGACAACAACTTGAAAATACGGTTGACTTCATCCGCACACGAGGGGGCGGATTTTTGATGCTTGGTGGGAAGTATTCGCTGGGCAATCACAATATGGAAGATTCCTACATCAATACACCGATTGCACAGGTGCTTCCGGTCGAACTTGAGTTGGGGACGCCACCAGCCCCGTCTCCGCCGATACGCCGGTTTGCAACCCCGCCACAACGAGGCCGACAGCCTTCGACTCCGGGATATGCCTTGCAGTTGACCGGTGAAGGGAAGGCGGATCCGTTGATGGCTCTGGCGGACGAACCGCGCGAAAACCTGATACGTTGGGCACAATTGACCTTAGCCAGCTATAATCGGGTGCGGCGAGCGAAAGCGGGGGCAACAGTCCTCGCTGTCCATCCCGCAGACCGCAATGAATTCGGCAATCGCATCCTCATCGCAACCCACAACTACAATGCCGGTCGGGTCATGGTTTTCACACCTGTCAGTTCGTGGGACTGGCAGATGAACATGCCACATGAAGATGATAGCCATGAACGCTTCTGGCGTCAAACGGCGAAGTGGTTGACAACGGTGCAGAAGGATCAACTCAAGCTGGATATTCCAAAGACCTCTTATACCCTGAAGGAAACGGTGATTATCAACGCAACCGCTTACGATCGCCAATTTGAATTAACCAATCAAGCGAAAGTCCGCGTTATCATTACAGACGAAAATGGCAGGAAACGGGAGATCTCGCTTGGACAGGTACTTGGACAGGATGGACTATATACGGCGCGATTTATTCCACCGCGGCGCGGCGAATATCGGGTCACTCTGATCGGTAAGTTAGGCGGCAAAAGTCTCGGTGAGCAGAGTGGTCTCTTTGAGGTCGCCGAATCCTACGCTGAGTTCGCAAACGCAGAACTAAACGCACAATTGCTGCAAACCCTTGCCAATACGAGCGGTGGCAGGTATTATACCCTTGAAGATGTGTCACAGATGGTGAACCACATCCCCTTAGTCGAGAGTGCAACATCGCGTCTCGTTGACGAGGAGATTTGGGATATGCCGCTCATCTTCGGAATTGTCCTCCTTCTTTTCGGGCTAGAGTGGTTTTTACGCAAACGACGCGGTTTGGCATAATAAGATCGAATTACAGTAACATATCAAAAATAGAAGGAGCACCACATTGAATCAGAATCTACCAGACGCAACAGGACATTTCGGAGAATTCGGCGGCAGATATGCCCCGGAGACGTTGATGTCCCCGCTATTAGAACTAGAAGATGCCTATATGTCCCTGAAAGAGGATTCCGATTTCCAAGAGGAATTTCAATACTACCTCCGCGAATATGTCGGGCGTCCCAACCCGCTATATTACGCCGAGGGTCTGACCCAACTGCTTGGCGGAGCAAAAATCTACCTCAAGCGGGAAGATCTCAATCACACAGGCGCACACAAAATCAACAACACCATTGGACAGATCTTGCTCGCCCGGCGGATGGGCAAAGATCGGATTATTGCCGAGACAGGTGCCGGACAACACGGCGTCGCAACCGCAACCGTGGCAGCAAAATTTGACATGGAGTGCGAAGTCTATATGGGCGAGGAAGATATAGTGAGGCAAGCCCTGAACGTTTTTCGCATGAAATTGTTGGGTACAACGGTGACGCCGGTGGACTCTGGCTCGTGTACCCTCAAGGATGCAATCAACGCCGCCTTCCGCGATTGGGTGACGAATGTCCGGACGACATACTACCTGATCGGATCTGTCGTTGGTCCCCACCCGTATCCGATGATTGTTCGAGATTTCCAAGCTGTCATCGGTCAAGAAGCTAGAGCACAGACCCTTGAACAAACGGGACGGTTGCCAGATTATGTGGTTGCCTGCGTCGGCGGAGGCAGCAATTCGATAGGCATGTTCCACCCGTTTTATGCGGATAGCAGCGTAAAGCTAATCGGCGTCGAAGCGGCGGGCGAAAGCATACTCAGCGGCAGACACGCGGCGACCATTAGTGCCGGCAGCATTGGCGTATTTCACGGCGCGAAGTGTTACCTACTACAGGAAGACGACGGGCAAATCACACCTGCACACTCGATCTCGGCGGGTTTGGATTATCCCGGTGTTGGTCCCGAACATAGCTTCTACAAGGCAACGGGTCGCGCCGATTATGTCTCGGTTACTGATGAGGAATCGATTGCAGGGTTCAAGCTGCTCTCGGAAGCGGAAGGAATCATCCCGGCACTGGAAGCTGCTCATGCAATGGCTTACGTCAGCAAACTCGCACCTACACTCGATCGAGATCAGACGATCGTTCTCTGCCTCTCCGGGCGTGGGGATAAAGATGTGTACACCATCGCCAAAGTGCTCGGCGTAGAACTGTAGCAGGACGAACCCAACGTTCACGGCGCAAGATATAACCCAAATGCTATGCACATGTCGGCCCGCTTGGACTAATGAAGAATAATGCGTAAGAATAAACGGAACGCAGATCTGCGTTCCCTACGAATAACGCTCACAGCACCGGTCTGCTGGAACTGCGTTAGTTCATTTGTGTTGGGTTCCACGGCTTCCGTTCAACCCAATCTACAACATTGGTTCATTAGTTCATCGGATTGCTATCCACATTGCGCTCCTCTGGAGCGCAGAAATTGGATACGTCGGGATTCTATAGACATATCGCTCCGCTGGAGCGGAAGGCAGAGAGTTCTTGACGGGCGGGGGAACCCTGCCCCTACGTGTAAACAGATAGATTTTCAATAACTATCAATTGGATAGATATAACAAATTGTGATGAGGTAAACTGTAGGTCGAGATTCATATCTCGACACGGGGCCTATTGGACAGAGCAACTTATGGCTAAAACTGAAAATGAAACTTTTTCCATAACCGTTGAGCAGGACGTTCCCACCGAAATGCGCGATGGCGTGCTGCTACGATCAGACATATATCGGCCTATTGAGGCGGCAGCCTGTCCGGTGTTGCTGTGCCGCACACCGTATGACAAGGGACAAGAGGTCTACATCCAGATTGCGCGGGCGTTGGCTTCCAACGGTTACATCGCTATTGTCCAAGATATCCGGGGGCGTGGTATTTCCAATGGGGAGTATTTCTGGCAATTCCAGAACAACACCGAAACCTTCGACGCAGAAGACGGTTACGATACTGTTGAATGGGCAGCGGGTATTCCCGGCAGCGATGGACAGGTTGGAACATGGGGACATTCCTACCCGTCGTGGTGCATCTGGCGTCTCGCCGGAACGCAGCCGCCTTCGCTCAAGGCGTTGTTTGCGAGTGGCATGTCCGCACGGCTGCTTGACCTAAATTTTGGCATATTTGAGACAGGGCGTCGCCTCCAATGGACCCACAAGATGGCGGTCAATGCACGTCGCCGGGTGAGGGACGAATTGGGGCCCAAATCCGAGGATGAAGCTGATGCCCAGTGGCACGAGGTGGAGCGAGGAAAGTGGATCTGGTATCTGCCGTTAGACAATCTGCCTGATCACCTGTTTTCCACCTTGACTCCACTTCTCAAAACGTATCTCAAGGAACAGAATAAGGAGTTCTGGGCGTTTCAAGAGATTCACAACAAGGTCAACGTTCCCACATGTCAGTTGACGGGTTGGTATGACCGGCTAATCGGGACGATTGATAACTTCACAGGTATGATAAGGGAAGGTCCCGAATCGCTGCGAAACCAACACCGGCTGATCGTTGGTCCATGGGGACATAATAGCAATAACCTGACTCGGATTCAAGGACCACTGGACTTCGGTCCCGATGCAGATACCACGTACCCTCAAGAAGTAACTCGATGGTACGACTACCGCTTCAAAGGGATTGATAATGGGATTGGGTCTGAGCCGCCGGTGAAGCTATTCATCATGGGTGAAAACAGGTGGCGTTTTGAGACCGAATGGCCCCTAGCTCGCACACAATACACCGAGTTTTTCCTGCACAGCAGCGGTGCTGCCAATACCGTACGCGGCGATGGCGCGCTTTCCATCTCTGAACCGGCGGATGAGTCTCCTGATACATACGATTATGACCCCAAAGATCCGGTGATGAGCCTGATGGGGATCGACGCCCAAGCGGCACCGAGAGATCAATCGCCACTGGACGGAAGGGGGGATATTCTGGCCTACCAAACACCACCGCTTCAAGAAGATATTGAAGTGACAGGACCGGTAGTGCTGAAGCTATGGGCGGCATCAAGTGCACCCGACACCGACTTCACCGCCAAGCTGATTGACCTGCACCCCGACGGACTGGCAGTGAATCTGACATACGGCATCATGCGAGCGCGATATCGAGATGGCTACAACAATCCGAGTCTCATTGAGCCGGGGAATCCTTATGAGTACACTATTCATCTCAATCCGACAGGCATCTTGTTCCGACAGGGGCATCGAATTCGTCTTGATGTGTCAAGTTCCGATTTCCCGAACTTTGATCGCAACCACAATACCGGTGCGGATTTCTGGTCAGACACGGAACTGCGGGTAGCGCATCAGACCGTGTTCCACAATCCTGAGTATCCGTCCCGACTCATCCTGCCGGTCATCCCCCGATGAGGTATCGCTACAACTTCGTTTGATTGTTTTGAGGAGAGAAACCGATGATAGATGGACCACGCGCATGTCAGGCATCAGAGTTTGAAGAGGTCATTGCTCTGATCAATCAGGTGTTCAGAGCGGGAACAAACCAAGATATTCGCACAGACTATCCATTGGTGTTTAATCATTCAAAAATGGAGTACATGCGCATCCTCAAGGTGGACGGGGTGGTTGTTGCCCATGTACCGGTCTGGCTACGCGAGGCTGTCGTCGGAGACGACAGGTTACGAATCGGCATCATCTGTCCCACTGTTACGCACCCGGATTACCGCAGACACGGATATGCCACTCTTTGTCTTCAAGACTGTATCCGTATCATGGAGGAAGAGGGTAGCCCCGTATCCGTACTATGGACGCTGGAGGCGACGTTTCCTTTCTATCAGCGGTCCGGCTGGGAAGCGGTTGGGTCGCAGGGCTGGCTCTATCAGCTGCGCCCGGAGGAACACGAACTTTTTGAGAGCGGTCCTTTCGACATAGTTCAATACGACCCAAGGAACGCTGATTCGTTTAATGCAATGATGAATTTCCACAATGCAGAGCCTCACCGAATCGCCCGCTCTATTGAAGAATATCGCGCCCTTTTTTCTCTACCTCAAACAATGACCTTCTTGGCGATGAATGGAGGGGAAATGGTTGCTTACCTGATGTTCGGAGAAGGGGCAAACAAGCCCGGATTGATTGAAGGCGGGGGTGATGTAGAAGGGTTAGAGACACTGGTCAGGCATGTCTTGTTAGAACGAGCCGCCGACTCGGAAATCCAAGTGCTTTTGCCACTAATTCCATCAAGCCTAGGACAACTTATAGAGGAGAAGAAACCGGGGAGCGGACGCCCTATTGAGGAAGCCAAGGGTGTAGGCTATCAGATGATGCGCGTCAATAGCCTTGAGAAACTGTTAAGACAAATTGAGAATCATATACGAAGTAGGTCAGCCGGGTTGCGTGGGGAGGTCTGTCTTGTCTGTCGCGAAACGGAGGAAGCCGTGACCTTCAAGTTCTGCGATGGGGATGTTGATCTCTCAACTGAGCGATTAGAGGAAGCGGTGGTTTTGACCCGTCGGCAGCTAACGCAACTGATTTTTGGCGCGCACCCCGCGGCAAAGTCTGTAGAATATAGTGGCGTAACGGGCGAAATTCTACAAACGATATTCCCCTTTTACGTCCCAATCTGGGAGTTAGATCACTCCTAACCCGAAACAAGGTATGAAAAATGGCGGCTAGGGAGATTTTGCTACTGGGAAACCCCAAACTTTTTGAGATATGTGAGCCTGTGCAAGAGACGCAGTTGGAACAGATCAAACCTATCATCCAAGATCTCCATGACACACTGATGGCTTTCAGAGAAAAATACGACGCCGGACGAGCTATCGCCGCACCGCAGATCGGCGCGATGAAACGGGTGGTCTACATGCACATTGGGGAGCCAGTGGTCTTTATCAACCCTGTTCTATATCTCAAAAGTGTAGAGATGATGGAACTGTGGGATGACTGCATGAGTTTTCCCGAACTCCTCGTTAAGGTGCATCGGCATCAACGGTGTCGGATTGCATATCGGGATGAGAATTGGGAGGAACAAAGCATGGCACTCGAGGGAGACCTCTCGGAACTCTTGCAGCACGAGGTCGATCATCTCGACGGTATATTGGCGGTGCAGCGAGCAATCGATGAAAAATCTTTCGCGCTCAGAAGTCAGCGACAGTTCTTGAATAAAGAGAGGAAAACAGAGTGAATCTTAACGAACGTCAAAGAAAACTGCTCAAGCGCACTTTTCTGGACTACCAGCAGACAGCAGAATTTTTCAAAAATCCGCTCATCGTGCAGCGGGCGGAAGGGCTTTACTACTGGGACATAGAGGGCAAGCGTTATTTCGACGGCATCGGCGGGATATTCGTCGCCACACTTGGGCACAAGCACCCACGACTTATGGCGGCGATGCAGCGGCAGATGGAAACGCTGAGTTTTGTGCCTTCGATGCACGGGATTGCGGATATCACGCTGGATTTCATCGAGAAGTTGGGCGAGGTCACCCCCGGTAATTTGAACTATATCAAACCCTACAGTGGTGGCTCGGAGTCGATCGAGTCCGCCATGAAATTCACCCGTCAGTATTTCAAGCAGAGCGGGCAGCCGGGAAAATACAAGTTCATCAGCCGGTATTTTGGGTATCACGGGGCGACCTTTGGTGCTATGTCCGCTAGCGGCACCGGCAAGCGAAAAACCGCGTTTGAGCCGCAGATGGGGGGCTTTCTCAAGGTTTTTCCGCCAACCTATTACCGCGACCGCTTTACCTCTTGGGAGGAGTGTAACCGTTTTTGTGCACAGATGTTTGAAGATGTTATCATCAATGAAGATCCAGATACTGTCGCTGGCGTTATTATCGAGCCTATCGGTAACACAGGCGGCATAATCACCCCAACGGCAGAGTATTTTCAACTAATCCGCGAGATCTGTGACCGCTATAATGTCATCCTAATCTACGACGAAATTATCACCGGATTCGCTCGGACAGGATCTATGTTCGCGGCGCAGACCTTCGGGGTGACACCGGATATTATCTGCGGCGGTAAGGGACTTTCGAGCGGGACGATTCCTTTGGGTGCTATGATGGCGCGGGAAGACATGGGAGAGGTTTTCTACGGTCCCGCAGCGGACGACGTAAATTTTGCACATGGCCATACATTTGCAGGCAACCCGCTCGCATGTGCTGTGGGCATCGCCGTCATTGATGAAATTGTGGAGAAACAACTCGATCACAAGGCGCGTGAGTTGGGAGATTATCTCGCAGCAAGACTTGAGGGATTGAAGCAATACGGTGTTGTCCGTGAAGTCCGCGGCAGAGGCGTGTTGCGCGGCGTGGAGTTGGTAAAGGATACCCACGCCATGCAGCCTTATCCTGAACTGGGGAGTGCCTTGAAACGGACTGCGCTCAAAAATGGTCTGGTTATTCGTGTTGATCCGACATGGTTCGCGGTAGCACCAGCGTTAATCGCGGAAAAATCGGACATAGATGAACTGTGCGACCTGATTGAGCAAAGCCTGATAGATGCTCTAGAACAGGTGGAGCATTGACCTATTCTTAATTTGGATGATCAAGCCATTCCACAGCTCCAAACCTTTGTCCAACTTAGCTGCTCCCAAATTTATTAAAGCAGCGTGCTAAGCAAAAAGGAATTTCCCATGAACCGAGAACCTGAACTCAAGCAGGAGTTTTCCCACGAACTCTCTCGATTCGTCTCATTGCTGGATGATTACGTTAGCACAGATGATGGACAATGGAGTATCAAGGGATTCATTGATGTATGTCGAAATATTTATACCATTTCTTCCGATACAAAGATAATATCAAAGATTCTTGAAATACATCTCTTTCCACGTATTCTCAACTTTGCACAAAAAACTGGATACCGACTTGTTCTGGCTGAACATCAGAATTATTATCCCGACATTTCTTTTGTCCATGCTGATGACGAGAGTATAAAATTCGCAGTTGATTTCAAAACTACATATCGCTTAGGAGATAATCCGGAATTTTGTAATGGATTCACCTTAGGTTCCCACGGAGAGTATTTTGTAAATAGGGGTAGTTCAAAGAATATTCAATTCCCCTATGGTCAATACAGTGGCCATTTCTGCTTGGGTATTATCTATAGTAGGCATGCCGACAGAGAATTGGAGGAAACTCACACCTACGGACTTGAGGAACTTCATTCGATTGCCTCTGCTATAAAGGACTTTCAATTCTTCGTAGCGGAGAAATGGAAAATCGCGAGTGATAAAAGTGGCAGTGGAAATACCGCAAATATTGGAAGCATTAACAAGATTTCTGATATACTCCCAGGCCGGGGCATGTTCTCAAGTCTGGGGGAGAGATGGTTTGACGATTATTGGATGAATTATGATAAGATTACGATTGCCGATAGTAGCGGCAAGACAAAAAAGATTACGAATTTGAGAGATTTTGTCACATATCGAGGTGGAGATACTGGACTCATTGTCCCCAAAACGAGAAAAACCCGGATTAACAATAGGAGTACCTAATGAAAGTTATGGTTCCACCGATTAAGTGTCAGGGGATAAAGAGCAAACTTATACCTTTGATTAAGCGAACTGTGGATTGGGCTTTTGATGGGACATGGATCGAACCTTTTATGGGATCGGGAGTTGTCGGTTTTAACATAATGCCGCGCAACGCACTGTTTGCAGATAGCAACCCTCACTTAATTAATTTCTATAAGGCAATTGCTACCGGAAAACTCGACGGTTTGAAAGTTAGAAGTTTTCTTGAACGTGAAGGCGAAATCCTGTCTCAGCGTGGTAAAGATTACTATTATGAAGTGCGAGCCCGGTTCAACAAATATCACGATCCCTTAGATTTTCTTTTCCTTAACCGATCCGGCTTCAATGGCTTAATCCGTTTTAACAGTAAGGGAGGTTTCAATGTGCCCTTTGGCCACAAGCCACAGCGATTTTCCAAGGCATATATTACAAAGATTGTAAATCAAGTTGACTTCGTTCACACCATTTCACGGAATTTCAACTGGTCATTTGTATGTCAAGATTTTAGAGAAACACTGAATGGAATTTCTGAAAGTGATTTTGTATATTGCGATCCACCTTACGTCGGGAGGCACGTTGATTACTTCGATAGCTGGAACGAAAAGAATGAACGACAACTGTTTGCAATTCTGAATCAGTGTCCTTGCAATTTTATTCTGTCGACGTGGCATAGTAACCAGCACCGAGAAAATACTTTCCTCGGTACGCTGTGGTCACGATTCAACCTCCTTACTAAGGAACATTTCTATCACGTCGGGGCAAAGGAAGCCAATAGAAAACCTATGCTTGAGGCATTAGTAACAAACTTTGCCCCCAAACATCTACATGAAGACCCAATCGAGCAACCTGAACAGTTAATGCTTCTCGAAAAAATGGTAGAATATCAAACTTTTACAGATTTAGCCAATAGAGATGGTTAGAACGTAAACAGCCTGCCATTTACCCATCTTCCGCGTCAAAAAGGAAGTTGACACTTCTCAGAATCCATGATAAGCTTTTCCGTAAGGAATCTTTAAGGAGGGAACCAGATGCAACCTTTTCTCGATTCGACAGACGTTGTGAATGACGAATTTGAACTGCGGGAGCGCGCAGAGCGAGACGGATACCTATTTATCCGTGGACTGCTGCCCACCGACGTGCTGGAGGACCTGCGGATGCAGTGTCTTGAGACTGCAAATGATGCAGGTTGGGTTAAAAAGGATACACTGTTGGAAAACGCCATCGCAGATCTGGACAGCTTTTGCGTCGAACCGCAACCGGAGTACATGGAGGTATATTACCACATGTACAAACTCCAAGAGTTTCAAGTACTACAACATCACCCAAACCTGATTAGGGTGATGGAGCGGATACTGGGTGAGCCAGTGATGCCGCACGCGCGCATTATTGGGCGCACAATCTTTCCGCAACAGGAAGTGTTCACCACCCCGCCGCATCAAGATTTTATCCCCATCCAAGGCACAGCTGACACCTATACCGCATGGATACCGTTAAGCGATATACCGCCGGAATTAGGCGGACTCCAGATTGCGTCCGGCTCACATCGGCACGGCATCTACGAATTTCAGCCCGCGATGGGTGCGGGAGGCATTGCAATCACCAACCCACTTGAAGGAACTTGGGTAAACAATCCGTTTAAGCAGGGAGATGTTCTAATTTTTCACAGCATGGCGGTGCACAAAGGCGTGTCCAACTCCAGCGACCGGCTCCGCATGTCAATCGACGCCAGATACCAGAAAATCAGTGACCCGATTGCGCCGGGCAGCTTGCTACCACACGCCCAGCCGGCTACTTGGGAAGAGATTTACGCCGATTGGCCCCCCAACGATCTGAAGTACTACTGGCAGAAATGGGATATGGAGGTCAGGGAATACGACAATAGCTACCACGAAAAACGGGACCAGATGGGATTCGAGATGGCAGAAAAGGGTGACAAACGCGCGGTCTCGGTGCTCCAACGGGTCGTCGCCCGCAACACCGATCCAGTGAAACGGGAGAGGGCAGCAGATCTACTTGCGACGCTTGAAGCACAATAAATCTCGTGAGGTCACTTCAGATACTTGCCGACCAGCAGATCGAGCTTCTGTTTTGTTGATGTGGGCGTTCGCGTTGGATCTGTGGCAATTGACTTCTCAAGTGCTTGGGGGCAAGGACAGCCAGCGCGTTTCTCAGGAATTTTGGAGATCACATCCCTGACGATCCGTTTGGCGATCTCCACATTTGCAGACAAGTTTTGGAAAATCATCTCCGCTGTGACGGCGTCATGATCGGGATGCCAGCAGTCGTAATCGGTTGAACAAGCGAGAACGCCGTAACAGATTTCTGCCTCACGGGTAAGCTTCGCCTCCGGCGCAGCCGTCATGCCAATGACATCGAATCCAAGTTGTCTATAAACCTTCGACTCGGCTTCCGTAGAGAAGGCGGGACCCTCCATACAGATATATGTACCGCCTTTATGAACGGTCGCACCAACATTGCTGGCACCGTCATGTAGCAGCTGACTCAGAATGGGGCAAAACGGGTGGGCGAGACTGACGTGAGCGGAGAGTCCTTCACCAAAAAAGGTACTTATCCGATTCTTGGTGTGGTCATAAAGTTGATTAGGAACAACAAAGTGGCGTGGCTCGATCCCGGCTCTGAGACTACCGACTGCGCTTACAGAGATAATCCACTCTACCCCTAAGTTTTTTAAGGCATAGATGTTGGCACGAACATTAATCTCCGACGGGAGCAGCCGATGCCCTATGCCGTGACGCGGTAGAAATACAATGCGCGTTCCTTCGATTGTACCTAAAACTAACGAATCACTCGGTTTTCCAAAGGGGGTCTCAACCTCGATTTCTTCAACATCCGTTAGCCCCTCCATCTGATAAAATCCTGAACCGCCGATCACGCCGATTTTAACACTCATGAGTTCTCCATTCCATTTAAGTCGGTATACTTCTTATCGTTGACAAACCCGGAGGCATTCCTCAATAAATTGACATACTCCTCCACCCTAAAGGGTGGGGATTCTCACCCGTTCCCTTTAAGGAGTCGAATTGCTCTATCAACGAGGATTGCCCGGCGAACCGGGACTTACGACCTCTCCTGAGAGGGTGGATGCCCCCACCCTATGGATATTGAGAGCCGCATTGCGATCTCTATCCAACTCTGTGTGGCAACTTGGACACTGCCATGTTCTATCACGAAGGTTTAGCTCTGGGTTGATTGCGCCACAGATATGGCAGGTCTTACTCGAAGGATACCACTTGTCTATGAATCGGATTTCCGTGCTTTTCTTGGAAGCGATATACTTGAGTTTCTGCACAAAGTCAGAAAAACCTAAGTCAGAGACTTTGCGTCCCCAAAGGGACTTCATGCCTTTGAGGTTCAGAGATTCAAGGGCAATCCAATCATATCTGTCTGTGAGGTCATGAGCAAGTTTCCAGTGAAAGTCATCTCGCTGGTTTACTATCTTGCGATGTTTCTTTGCAAGGTTGACTCTTGCACGTTCCCGATTCTTTAACCTTTCGACCTTTCGTGAATGGTTGCGATTGGCACGTTTGATAGTGTTGAGACCACGCTTGAAGAATTGTGGAGAGTCGTAGTCATTGAAGTCAGACCCGGTGAGATACCTCTTTAGTCCAAAGTCGAACCCCGCGTTATTACCCGTCGTGGGTGACTCTAAATCTGTATCTACATGGTCTGTCAGAATGATTAGCCATACGTCTCCTACGCTGTCACGCTTAATCGTGCAGCGTTTCGGCGTGCCTAAGACTTCCCTACTTTTGAAATATCGGTAGATGCGTTTGCCGATACGGATAGAGTTGTTTTGTAGCAGTTTCCAACCGGCTTGCTTGAGGGTGTAGGACTTGTATCGTTTACGTCTCTTGAAACGGGGACGACCTGAACGCTTGCCGCTTGTGCGGTCAGCGAACAGTTTAGAGTACGCTTTATCAAGTCGGTCTATTACGTCTTGCAACGATTGACTGGGAAGGAGATTCCAATGGGCAAAGCGGGGGAGCCGCTTCAACTTGGTTAAGTGGCGCATCAGTGCTTTTTTGCCAGGATACTTCCCATCGATAGCATGGTATCTGCGACACAAGGATACAAAGTGATTCCATACTTCAGCATGGCTGTCAATCGTTTGCTGCAACTCACGATTAGTGTGGTTGCTATACATTTTGAACTTGTAGGTTTTCATAGGGACTCGGCTGGCTGGCTGGCTTTCATGTCCACGCAATTGGAGGTGAGAGGCTCCACTAAGCAGTGGAGTTGCGCCCTCTCACGAAAGCCAAGATAACTGTAACATCTTTTACCTGCAATTTCAACCGTTTTTTGACTAACAACGCACTTTGGCGCGCTACATCCCCGCCCTAAAGGGAGGGGGCATTGCACGCAAGATTGGTAAAAATGCTTGGTTATTTTATCAGATCAGCCCACTGTTTTCAACCGATTTTCAGCAAATAAGGAAACTCAGGTCATGAATGGGTTTGAAAAAGCGATCGCAAAATACAATGGAAAAGGGCTACATAGCTTGGACATCAAGACAATCCAAGTGAATATCGGGCTCAAGTGTAATCTGGAATGCGTCCACTGTCATGTGGTCTCCTCGCCGCGCCGGAAGGAGATGATGGATTGGGAAACAATGGAGCATGTGATAGCTGCTGCGGAAAAGACAAATGCCAAGCTGATAGATATTACAGGCGGCGCACCAGAAATGCACCCCCAGTTTCGTCGGTTTGTGAAAACAGTGCGGGAAAAAGGGTTTCCTGTCTTGGTGAGAACTAACCTCACGATTCTACTTCAGCCGGGCTTTGAGTCCTTCCCCGCTTTCTTTCAGGAACAATCGGTCCAACTCTGTGCATCTCTGCCCTGTTACCTCGAAGAGAACGTTGATACACAACGCGGCACAGGCGTTTTTGAGGAAAGTATCGAAGCATTAAAACGCCTCAACAGCTACGGGTATGGCATTGTGCCCCATCTTCCCTTGAGCCTTGTATACAATCCCGTTGGTCCCGTACTGCCCTCCGATCAATCCGAACTTGCAGAAGACTACAGAGAGGAATTGCGATCAAAATACAGCATAGAATTTACCCATCTGCTGACAATTGCCAATATGCCCATCGGTCGGTTCCGTAGCGACTTGAAGCGGGAGAATAGGCTTGACGTGTATAATCAACTCCTCCGAGATTCCTTTAATCCAGCGACAATAGATGAATTGATGTGTCGTCACCAGATCAACATTGGGTGGGATGGGAGCATGTATGACTGTGATTTCAACTTAGCATTCAAGTTGCCAGTGGCAAGAGGGTTGCCGCAACATATAAAAGATTTCGATCCGGACCTATTTGCGCGTCGAAGAATCGTCACCGGAAATTACTGTTTCGGATGTACAGCGGGGAGCGGGTCATCCTGTGGCGGTGCATTGGTTTGAGGGAGAACTTGGGGCAGATGGTATCATTGCGTTGCGGGAATTTAGAAATTGAAGGTGAGTCGAGTTCCGCCGTAGCAACCTACTTGCGGGTGAAAGGGCTCGATCTCATCTTTGACCTCGGCAGATGTCCAATGAGTTTTATCGGCACTGGTCACGTCTTCATCTCCCACTTCCATTTAGATCACTATTTTGGAATCCCAATTTATGTCAGCCAGCGATGGCTCAACGGCATACCACCGGGAAACATCTACGTCCCCAAAGAGGGGGCAGATCAGCTTCGAGACCTGATTGAACGGATTTCGTTGTTGGATTGCGGACAGGTGTGGGATTATCAATTGACACCGGTGCAAGCGGGTGATGAGATTCCGTTTCGGGAGAACCTTGTGGCGCATGTCCTGCCGCTTGATCACCGCGTACCATCGGTCGGTTACCTCGTTTGCGAAACACGGGACAAGCTCAAATCCGAGTTCTTGGGTTTACCGGGACCTGAGATTGCTCAGTTGCGACGTAACGGCATAACAGTTACAAACCGAGTTGAATTGCCACTTATTGCTTATCTAGGAGACACCCACACCGTCCCCATTGATTCCTACCCATTGCTCAAGAGTTGTCAGGTGTTAATTTGTGAATGTACCTTCCTGCTTCCTGAGCATCGGGATCGGGCAGCACAAACGATGCACTTGCATCTGGATACATTGCCCGCATTGTTAGAAATGTTTGAGAGCGAACATATTATCTTAACCCATTTTTCGCGACGTTATCCCCCTGAAATGATTCGGAAGCGGATTCACGCCGTACTTTCACCGGAAGACCACTCGCGTGTTCAGCTGCTGATTTGAGCACGCAGATCGTTTTAACGAATTTACAATTCACATAACTATGAGCGTAGAGGTGCCTATACCATGTCAGAAAAGGATGTAACGCATATATCGTGCCCAACAGAGGAAGCAGGACCAACGCCGTCGGAGCGATTCTTTTTCGACAATAACGGCTATCTGGTGCTGGAGAACTTCTTGGAGGAATCCCACGTCAAGGAACTCCGAGAGGCTCTGTTCCACACAATAGCCCGACGGCGCGAAAAACAGGAGAAAGAAATCCCCCATACTGGCAAAACGGATACTAAGGGCGAGAAAAGTACCCGCATCTTCTATATCCTAGACGATGACCCACTGTTCCTTGAGATGCTAGATTGGGGCCCGATGATGCCTTACGTCAAAGGGCTACTCAATGAAATGCCTCACCATCACGCTTCCGATGCTATCGTTGAATATGAAACCGACCTAACGGAGCGAAGGATGGGGTGGCACATTGACGGGCACGACAGCGGATACCGTGGACTCGGTTCGCCGATTCCCTTTCTCCAACTCAAGATCGGCTACTACCTGAACGATATGACCTCGCCCGGACAGGGAAATCTCTGTGTTGTACCCGCAAGTCACAAAGCGGTGCACGAGCCAGCTCAAGATGATTTGCAGCGACCAGACCTTTTTCCCGGTGCAGTGCAGATCTGCGCTCCTGCGGGAACAGCAATTCTGTTCCACAACGCCCTATGGCACTCGGCGGGACCGTTTACCCAAACAGGAGGGTGTAGGTTCATGCTCTACTATGCTTATGAGCACCCGTGGATGATTGCTTCCCAAGAGCATTGGGGCTATTCCAAAGGGTTATACAACAGCCGTCTCTCCCCAGAACAACGTAAGCTCTTTCACGGTTTCCTATTTGATCCGCCGGAGCAGCGTTGGGGCTAACAGGATTTCTATTTATTTGAATCCCGATTTTATCGGAGCAGAAGGGTTTTTTCATGAATAATTTGTCAACTGCAGCGCAACGCCAAGCATTCGATGAGCAGGGGTATCTACTGGTTCGTGGTGTGCTTGATGAAGAGGACTTTGCCCCGCTTCACCGGATCATTTCATCTGCCATTGACCAACGCGCCAAAGAACTCTACGACAAAGGCAAAGTCTCAAGTCTGTATGAAGACCTGTCCTTTTACCATCGATTGACACAGATTCTCCGCGAATCTCAGAAGGGACCGCTCTTGAGTTGGAATTGGAATAAAGAGGTCTTCAGTCGCGAGGTTTACGAGCTAGTAACCCATCCGAAAATCTTGGATATTATTGGCTCGTTAATTGGCCCGGAGATTACCGTCAATGGAGATTACTGGATTCGCTTCAAGATGCCGACCGGAGGAGAGTCCGTCTTTCCGTGGCACCAAGACAGCATCTACTACAACGGCAACGTCGATCCTGGTGAGCAAGTCACCCTTTCGGAGGAGAGTCAAATTCTGACGGTATGGATTCCGATGGTAGATGTTGATGAGCAAAACGGCTGCTTGCAAGTAATTCCTGGAAGCCACAAACAGGGGCTTCGACCACCACGCCGTGATGAAAATGGGCGACTCGTTCCTATAGAGGATGTTGAAAGCTGGGGGGAGGTACAAAATGTGCACATGAAGGTGGGAGATGTCCTCGTGTTCGGGAATCTTACCTTTCACCGCTCCCTAGAGAATACCAGTGAGGACATTCGCTGGAGTATCGACCTGCGCTACAGTCCAACCGATAGTCCATTGGAATGGTTGCTTCAGAGGTGGCCTGGTTTTATCGCACGGAGTCAGCAACCCGAAACGGTCGAATCTTGGGAAATGTGGGAGGCAAAAAGGACCCCTCCAGAACCAATCTAAACAGGAGAAATTGACAATGAACATAGACCAAGCCCTACGCGAGTTCGGTGCCCGGGACGACACACTATCGTCAGAAGAAAAGGACTTCTTGGATGTGAACGGCTATCTCCCACTTGAGAATCTCCTCACCCAAAAACAGGGGGCAAGTTTGATCAGGCGGTTGGACGAATTGGCAGCATTAGAGAAAGAAGATGCTGGTAAGGAACTCCATCAAGAAGGAGGGACAATCCGGGTGAGTAACCTTGTCAATAAAGGTCCGATGTTCGAGATAGGTTTTTCACACCCGCGTGTGCTTGCCGCCATACGGCATGTTATAGGTCCTAGGTTCAAACTGTCCTCTCTGGATTGCCGGATGGCACTGCCCGGGCAAGGGCACCAAGCATTTCACGCAGACTGGCGTTCAGGGGTGGAGCCAGGTGATTACTACGTTTGTAACTCCATGTGGTTGCTGGACGATTTCACGGTGGAGAATGGCGCGACGCGGGTTGTACCGGGTTCCCATCGTAGCGGTAAGCACCCCAAGGACGCGCTGAAAGATGCAGCACAGAAGCACCCGCAGGAAATTCAATTGATAGCTCCGGCGGGAACTGTCATTATTTTCAATTCGCATCTCTGGCATGCCGGTGGATTGAATCAAACCAATTCCCCACGCCACGGGATGCTTGCCTATTACTGCCGTCGTGATCAGAAGCAGCTGACAGACCAACGCAAATTTATCCATCCGGAAACACACGCACGTCTGAATGAGGCAAAACGATTTATCTTAGCGGTTTGAACGCCGCTACTTCCGTTCTGCGAAGCATCTCCGATACAGCGCGACAATCTCCTCGTGTGTTGGTTGACGTGGGTTGTTGGCGGGGCTGCCGCTCGCGATTGCGTCCGATGCCATCTGATCTACGACCGCCTCAAATTTGTCCAGATCAATACCAATCTCCCCCAAGCGCGGCATCTGAATATCGTTAATCAGCCGTTCAACTGCTGCAATCGCTCGATCTGCCTGCCCCATCAGCGACAACTCCTCAGTCGGTTCACCCATTGCACGGGCGATATCGGCGAAGCGGGCAGGTGTGCCGACGATGCTGAACTCCATGACATCTAACAGCAGGACAGAATTTGACAAACCGTGATGGATATGGAAATACGCCCCGATTGGGCGAGACATCCCGTGCACCAACGCCACTGACGAATTGCTAAACGCCATACCAGCGATGGACGCCCCAATCATCATATCTGTCCGCGCCTCAATGTTCTCACCATCTGCCCACGCTTGGCGCATCGAGCCGGAGATTAGACGAACCGCCTTCAGTGCCAGTGCGTCGGTGATCGGTTGAGCCCGTTTGGAGATGTAAGCCTCAATAGCATGTGTTAGTGCGTCAACCCCGACCGCCGCTGTCAGATGTGGCGGTGTCGTCAACGACAACAACGGATCAATGAGCGCGACCTGTGCTAGCAGACAGGGGCTACTGAGCATCATCTTCACGTTGCGCTCGGTATCGGTGAGCACCGTAACTTTCGTACACTCGCTGCCCGTTCCAGCTGTCGTCGGGATAGCGATGAGTGGTGCGCCCGGATTGGGAATCTTGTTCACGCCCATGTACTCTGCAAGTGGGGCATCGTTGGTTAGTTTCACAGCGATACCCTTCCCGCAGTCAATCGCGCTACCGCCGCCGATACTGACAATCAGATTGCAGTCCTCGCTACGATACTGTTCCAAACCGTCGTTGACGTTTTGCAGCGTCGGATCGGGCGTCACATCCTCGAAAATTGATGCACCGATTCCGGCAGCGTCAAGCTGTTTTACAATCCCATCGGCGTAACCGAGTTTGGCGATCCCCGGATCGGTGACCACTAACGCTTTCCTCCCTCCCAACCGTTTCGCACTCTCACCGACCTGTTCTGCTGCTCCGATGCCGGTGATCACAGTTGGCGGAATGGTGAAAGAAGACACCCCCGAATTTGAAAAGTTCATCACGCCGCTCCTTTGGCTAAAGACGGTGAGTCAGATGTTGTTAACTCGCTTCAGGGAACAGTTGTCGATACTCCTGATTGAACTCCTCCGAACCATCGTCCAAGCGGCGTTCTAAGGAAACACCCGGTAGGAATGGCGGAAGTTTGCCCGCCAGAAAAACTGCTCGATACCCACCATCCGGATAGTGCGTTTGACGACCATCGGGCCATAGAATGGTGTGGATCTGACGTGCAACCGGTTTCTTGAAATCAGGTTCAACACGGAACCGATCGATTGCATCCCAGTCGAGTTCAACGCCCAGCCCCGGTCCTTCTGGAACTTTGACCTGCCCACCTGCCACCTTAAATTCCTTGAGCAAGTTGTGCGAGAAAATATTGATACACGGAATAGCGGGCCAACGGGCACTCTCCAATACCGCTCCCAAGTGGACGGAGAACATAGTGGTCAACCCTGTCCCCACCATCTGCAACCAGAACGGCATCTGAGCCCGCTCTGCCAAAATGCCATCTTTCAGGGTACGGTTGACCCCTCCACCAATGACAAATCCGTCACACACACCCTCCCGGATCGCGGTCATAACCGGCGGGTTACCCATGTGCATGGCAATCGGGGTGCGGATTTTTTGCCGTAGCAGCGCATTTCCCTCCACATCCTCTTGGGGGATAGGGGATTCCACGATTGCCAAATTGCTGTATTTCTGTTCCAAACGGCTGATTAACGGCGCAGCCAAATCGACTCCCAATAGCAACCCATTGAAATCGGCGTCCAACTTAAAGTGAGGTGATATCACTTCGCAGACTGCCCCTAACTGTTGGTCGATGTCGAACCACGGACGCGCTTTCACCTTGATATTTGTAAAACCGTGTGCCTCCGCCGTTTTTGCTTCCGCTGCCCACTCTTCGGGTTTCATATCTTGCGCCCACCAAGACACCGGACAGGTTTCGCGATACTGCGATCCCATTAGGCGATGGCACGGCACATCCAGTAACTTGCCTGCGGCATCGAATAGTGCCATCTGTAGCCCAGCACCTAGACTGTCGTCCATGAGAAATTCAAAGAGATTTCGATCACGCACCCGATTAAATTGCTCATCTCCCGATCGTCCCCAGGTGTAATGTGGAAGTGTCTCCCCGATGCCAACAACGCCCGAAACTGTGGTCACTTTGCACAATTCCACGACCGACCAACCGGAGACCCGAACCTCTTTGACATGGGCGCAGCGTGGGTGGAAAGGCACATTTAACACAATCCGTTCAACATCTTTGACGATAAAATCCTTTGAGGTCATAATACGCTCCTACAGTTCATTCAGTGTTCAATTTCTCAAGTTGTTCGACAATCAAACCCAAACTGGGTCGGTCAGAGTTCTTCTTACTGATATACACCCACCTCAAAACGCCCTGTTTGTCAACGAGGAGTGTTGCAGGAAGATACATATCCCGGTTGTGAAAACGATACGGTTTAACAATTCCGTATGCTTCGTGAATGGAGGATCCGGGATCGGCTAACAGCGGTAGTTCCATTGTCACTGGATCTTTGAAGCGAAAGACAACCGGTTTCGGTTCGGGTTTGATAGCTACAACAACGGTTTCATACTTCTCATCAAATAACTGGCGATTTGCCGCAAACTGCGACGTGAAATTGGCACAACTCGGTCAGTAGGTTTGCAGTAACAGCGTAACCAGTACATGCTTTTTCTCTTTGTATTTGGAAAGGCTGAAAGGGAGGCCACTTTCTGCATCGACCAGCAGAAAACCCGGTGCCAGTGAGCCAATCGGCAGTGGACTATCGCGTTTGAGTTTTGCCAATTCGGATTCGAGTTGTTCGATTGTAATCTGCGCCGAATCGGACGCGTTAGGAAACTTCCAACGCACATACCCCGACTTGTCAATGATGAGGATTTCACCTGCTTCTTGTAGGCGAAGGACCATTGCATCATACTTTGCCTCGAATGCGTCTGCCTTCTGCTCCAATTGAGAGCCAAACTCTGCGTCCCCCACTGCCTTGCTCACAACAATGAGGTTAGATTTCCCATGAAAATCGGTAAACTTGATTTCCGCATCGCCGGACGTAATGGGAGTCCGTAAAGCACTATCGCCAACCTCCAAGCCTTGCGAGATGGACGCTGTAAATATAAAAAACATCACGACAAAAATATATCGTAGCATATTTTTATTTCAACGCAAAGACGCAAAGCTTTTTTTATCTGTTTCTCTGCTTTGCGTCCTTGCGTTCCTTTCTTTAAGTTCTAGATGTACGGCAATCCCTATTCGGTACTGTCTGCCATCACTTGTTCAAATCGACTATTGATTTCCGACAACATTTCGTCAGGCAACCGACCGCGCTCTGTAGCGGCGAGATTGTCCTCAAAGTGGTTGATGTTGGTTGTGCCGACAATAGCGGTATGAACATCTGGGTCGCACAGCAGCCATCGCAGCGAAGCCTCTACGCGGGACATATCGCCTATCACCTCCGGAGCCAGAATTTTCCGGGCGTTATACCACGTCTTGGCGTTGCCTTCATTAGGGTGTGACTGTTCGTAAATGGCATTCGCAATAGGTCCCTTGATGATGATACCTATATCTTTTTCGCGTGCAGCAGCAATGACTTCCGCGGGTTCCCGCTGAAACACGTTGTAGGTGAGCTGCAGTGTGTCGTATTCACCAATCTCAATTGCTTTGAGCGCACTCTCCCCGTCTGCCGACAGACTGATAAAGCGGATTTTCCCTGCTTTCTGTGCTTTCTTGAGCCCTTCCAACCCATCTCCGAAGGCGACATCATCATACTTGGGACTGTGCAGTTGCATAATGTCAATACAGTCCGTCTTCAGTCGTTGTAGACTCCGGTCAATCTGCGGCTCAATGGCTTTGGCGGAGTAGTCCAAGGTTTGTACCCATTCGCCGTCCGGCTGCTGTACGCGCCCCGAACCGCATTTGGTAGCGAAATAAAACTCATCTTGGCGATGCCCGATGTACTTGGCAATCAGTTCCTCGCTCCAGCGATATGCCGCTGAAGAATCAATAAAATTGACGCCAGCGTCGAGCGCGCGGTTGAGGAGCCGTCCGACTTCATCACCTTCTTCCGGCGGTGTCCAGCCGATGTGCCATGCGCCGAAACCGAGTTCCGACACTTCTAGCTCTGTACGTCCAAGTCTCCGATATTGCATGGTTTTTCTCCTTTTATTTTTATCCTAACTCTACTGGCAAAGCAGTTGGTAGGGAACGCAGATTTGCGTTCCCTACTCCGAGGGGGTAGAAAGGAATGACACTTCGATTCTCAATCTGCAAGTTCTTTCCGAATCCACGCATGAAGGATATGGTTGAGGATGAGGTGTACATCTTCAACAGGACCGTAGTCATGGCTATCTACAACAACGCTGACATCTGCTAGCTGTTGAAGTTTTCCACCACCGAACCCCATCCAACCGATGGTTTTACACCCAATAGTCTTGGCATGATGAATCGCCCGAATGATGTTTTCGGAGTTACCGCTCGCGCTGATGGCAATCACCAGATCACCGGGGTTGACCAAGTTTTTGAGTTGCTCGACAAACACATCATCATAAGACACATCGTTTGACCATGCCGTCATCGTTGCAACATTATCGGTTAGGCTAATCACCCGGAAGCGGCGTACTCCGGGTATGCTCGCTCCTTTGCTCAAGTCATTGGCAATGTGCGATGCAGTAGACGCGCTGCCGCCGTTGCCGATGACGAAAATTTGCTGATCCGCCCGATATGTCTCCATCACAAGGTCAATGGATTGGCGGACATCAACTAAAGAGAGGCGTTCCAAGACGCCCTGTAGATGTGAAATATATTCTTGGATGCGTTCCATGGATTATCTCCAAAATTTAATCGGATGGTGTGCAGTCCTATTATGGTGAATTCTATAATAACTTATACACTTTCGATGCACAACCAACCCCCTAAATCCCCCTTATCAGGGGGACTTCATGAGGCTTCGCTAAGGGAAGCTACTGGTGAACGTCCACATATTTATATCGTTCACCATAAATGAGTTTTTGTCAGCAACGGTTGAGTCGATTCCTTCAGTCCTAATTCCCGATCACCAACGAAATTGCAGCAAGGTCACCGATGGAATCACTCAATTCCGCCGGCATAATTTTAACAGTTTCTAAGGGACGCTGCATCGCCATTTCCGTTACGGTGCGTCGGATTGGATCTAGTAGCAAGTCGCCGGCAGCGACCGCAATCGTTCCAAGCAGAACGATTTGAGGATTCAAGATATTGACGAGATTCGCGATTCCCCAACCCATGTAGTACGCAGTCTCCTCCACTAAAGCGATTGCCAAAGCATCGCTATCCCATGCAGCTTGGAGCACATGCTCGGATCTGACGCGATCAATCTGTCCGTCCGCGAGTGCCAAGATCTTCGTGTGCGGTTGATCTGCAATAGCCACCTGTGCGCGACGTGCAATTGCAGGTCCCGAACACAAGGCTTCCAGACACCCATACTGACCACACCCACAGAGGGGGCCGTCAGGAAGCAAGATCTGATGCCCAACCTCTCCAGCACTGTCATTTGCGCCGTGATAAATCTCTCCATCGGCAATGATGCCGCCGCCGATGCCTGTACTCATCGTCATGTAGAGGACATAATCGTAGCCACGTCCGCCCCCAAATCTCGCTTCCGCAAGTGCGCTAGCATTCGCATCATTCTCAATGACCGTCGGAATATGAAACTCCGACTCGATCATCTCTTTCAACGGCAGCGCATCCCACCCCGGCAGATTTGGTGGAGAATAAATAATGCCGGTTTTCGTGTCGAGGGGACCGCCGCAGCTCACACCAATCCCTGAGATGTCTTCGCGCCGCAATCCTGCCAAATGAAGCACCTCATCAACCATCTCTAAAAGCAACTGTACGGCATGATGAGGTCCCTTCTCTGACTCAGTCGGCTTCCGCACCTTTTGAAGGATGTTTCCATCTTTATCAGCGACAACAGTGGCAAGTTTTGTCCCACCGATGTCGATACCAATGACGTGTGAACTCATTTGCAAACGCTCTTAGCTAAATAAATATTTTTGTACAGTATCCTCCCGCACCTGAACCCCCAAACCGGGGGTTTCTCGCACGGCGAGATAACCATCCTCTTGCACCCATGGATCGCTGACCAACTCGTGTTGCATCGGCGACTCATGCGGTTTGAAATCCATCGCTACACCATGTGTCGAACCGGCGAGCAGGTGTAGGCTGGCAGCGGTGTTGAGGGCACTACTCCAAGTATGAAAACTGAACTCCAGACTTTCTGCCTCAATAAGTTTGATAACATGGAGTAAGCCTGTGATACCGTGACAACGACCAGGGTCCATCTGCACTACATCAACACCCCCCGACTGGATGAGACGCCGGTAGCTTTCGACGTTCCACTCGTCCTCACCTGTGCCGATGGGCGTGGCAACTGCCGCCCGAAGTCGGGCATGTCCTTCAAGATCATGGGGAGGGAGCGGTTGCTCGATCCATCTGAGTCGATACGGCTCCAAGTCTCGAAAACGCTGAATCGCCGTCGGGACATCCCAGAGCCTATGATGCCCAGGTGTGTCAACAATCAGGTCTAAGTCATCGCCAATAACTTCCCGCACCCGCCGGACAATTTCGATATCGCGTTGCCGATTTTGACCGAAGAGTGCCTCGGGGCGCATACCCCAACCAGCTTTGACAACTTGGTATCCTTCCTCCCGGAGAAAACGAAACTCATTGAGTGTCCAGTCCAAATCCTCCATGTCAAAGATAAAGGACGCCATAGCGACGACCTTGTCGTGCAACTGTCCCCCCAATAGCCGGCAAACAGGCAAGCCCAGTGCTTTTCCCTTGACATCCCAAAGCGCCATGTCCAAGGCACTCACTCCAAAGGCAGCAATCCCTTCAGGACCATACCACCAGATACGGGACTGCATTTTGTGCCAAAGCCTGTCAACGTCTACCGCATCCTCACCGACGAGCAAAGGTGCCAGCCCCTGCTCAATAATGATCTTGGTTGCCAGTGCCGCCTCCCGGAACTGTGAGATACATTCCCCCCAGCCGACCACACCATCTTCTGTCTCTACGCGGGCGAGGGTAATATACCGTTCAATGCCTTTGTAATGTGGCTCCGGGTAGGCGAGCGGAAACGCTTCAATTTTTTGGATTTTCATTGTTTTTAACCTTATTAGGACTTACGCAGTTGAACGCTCAAAGCCTCGTCGTTCGACAATTTATCGTCGCGCCCCGACGCCCGATGAATCGGGCAACTACAATCAGGCTTAGGTTGGTAGTAGGTTTCGGACTCTCGGAACGGAGGCGATTTATCGCCCGTACCCCCTCTAACTCCCCCGCAAGCAGGGGAGAAAGCAATGAATTGCGCTACTGCGAACTGAAGTGCGTAACTCCTACTCATTTCGGAATTGGTTCTCTCTGTCCACCAATACCGGCGACGAGTTACAATATTTACTCCATGTAGAAATGTTGTATGCTCATATCCAACTGCAACACCGATGGGATTCCCTCTATCTGTTGAGATCAAGCACAGGTTCGGGTCGGTCGCGCAAAAATAGTAGGAGACATAAACTAACTAACAGCACTCCTCCCATCAGAAGGAAGCCAAGCGCGAATCCGTAGTACTCTCCCATCACTCCCATGCCAGCGGGGACGATGCCAGCACCAAACAGATAAACAAAGGGAATCATCAGCGAGACGGCAACGTTTCGAGTGTGGGGAGGTCCCACATTTGCTAGTCCTAATAGCGCCACTGGAAAAAAAGCGGCGACGACCGCCGGTTGGAGAAATACCACAGTTACTAGGAGAGCATTTTGACGAAAACCTAGCAATCCCGTAAGAATAGCAGTTGCGGCATAAATGCTCCCCATGACCCGCTTTGCACCGAAACGATCCGCCAACCAGCCGGCAAGAAAAAGCGTCACAAGCCCAGATATTCGCGAAAGCCCTACGAGGGTATTCACCAACCCCTGATCTAGCCCCTGTTCGCTGATAAGATAGACCGGAAGGATTGAGTAAACTCCGACACTCGCCCCGCAAGCCAAACTCATTAGGATAGCAATAACCCAAAATGAAGGTTGGCAAAAGATTCGTCCGACGTTATCCAAGCGCGGCGGCTCACCGGGAAATCTGCCGCCCTTGCCAAACAGCGCGAATATCGCCGCCATCGTTAAGCCTGCCACACCGACGATGATAAGGACACCCCGCCACGATGTAAAACTTAAACCCAACTCGGCAACGATAGGTGCTAAGACATATCCCATCGTTGGTCCAGCCTCATGCAACGAAATCGCTTTCCCCCAATGCTCTGGATCTACCAGACAGGTCATCGTCGCCATTGCCGACGGAAAATAGAGTCCAGATCCCATGCCGAGCACTATCATGCCAATTTGAATGCCGATCAGCGAACGGCTGAAAGCGATGATAAGGACTGCCAACCCACACGTTATTGAGGCAAGCAGAATTGCCCCACGATGCGTAATTCTTTGGGAAACGAACCCCGAACCTAGCATCACCGGAGCAAATCCGATAGAGATGAGGAGAAACAGACTACCCGATTTCGCATGGGACAGATGCAGCTCTTCCTCGATCTGCACCAGTAGCGGTGAGAAGACAACACGCGAAAGAAACGTGAAAAAGAGAATCCCAACAAGAAACAGAATGGGAGTTAATATCCGATAGATACTTTTTTGACCGCTTTTCTGCACCGTAATCTTCCTACTATCACCTGCCTTATTTCAACGCCTCCGGCGTTCAAGGAGCAATCCTCCCTACGAAAGCGCGAAAAACAGACCATCACCGCGGTTGCATGTCCATCCAATAAACACCGTTGGAAAGAATATCATGACACCCTTCACCTGTAACACCCGCGGTATACATCACGCCGGGGACGCCAACGTGGTTGTGCCCTGTGGGACGCTCCAAACTCGGAAGCCAATGCGGAACCGTCATATCGGGTTTGGAGAGTAACTCAACGCTAAATTTACCGCCGATATCCGGGGCTTGCAACCCAACGATCTCGGCACTTTTATGTCCCCAATTTCCCTCACTGACGGTTTCAGGCTTCATCAGTGCCAGTACGATGAAAATCCGACCGTCAGGAGCAATGTGGAGCGCACCATCCATGGCGAGACTCCAACCCTTCCATTCCTTGGGAAGTTCGTCGGTGAGGGAGCGGCGGCACCACTTACCAGCCCCATCCAGCCACACAACCCACGCTTGGGAGGGTATGGAAAAGGAAGGACAAGTACTGTAGAGGACATAAGGGGTGCTCTGCCCATCAATAGCAATAGAGCCGAAACGCAAATCCCTATGTTTGGTGTCAATGAGCGTGACTGTCTCGTGGGTGGCGGGAAGTGAAACCGGTGTACCATCGGCTCGTTCCCACGTTTTACCACTATCAGGACTGCGGAGATAACCGACAGTATACGCCCGGTTTTCATCAAAGATCCAGAGGGTCAGATGCAACGTCCGATGGTCTTGACCCCATGCCAGCGCTTCCTGATAGCGAACGTATCCACCCTTATCATCTTGGAAAATGGCGATAGGTTCCTGCCAAGGCGCGTTGGGCGGTTTGATATAAAGGTTCACATACCACGGTTCAGATCCCCGATTTTCTCTGCCCGTCAGGTAGAGGGTGTCGTCCGAACCGCAGACCATCGTGGGATAAGTACATCGTTCACCGAACCCTATCTCGTCCTCCCATTCGGATACATCGTTTGGACGAACCGAACGCCGATATCGGAAGGGATGATGGTGCGGGTAATAAACGATGTGAAGATATCCCAAACTATCTACTGTCAACGCAGGCCCGCCGTGATTATCATACCCCTCACCAACGGTGTATGTGGGAGACCATCGGTTCGTTTTTCGGTCCAACGTCCGGGAACGCACACGGAAGCCTTCGGCGATTGAATCGAGCCATGCCACGTGCGTTTTGTCCTGAAGGGTGATTATTTTGTTGCCATCGGCGTATGCGGTGGCACGACCGCAACCATGCTCTGACAGCAGAACAACATTTTTTCCTACATTGCTGTGTGCAAAACTCTCCTGCAAGATCGAATTGGACATTTTTAGTCTCCATTTCTTCCGTCAGCAGTTCGGACGCACGTATCTGTCCATTCGGACACTTCTGCCACGATACTCTTAAACCCAGCCGTGATCAATCGTGATAGGGGATCCAGAGGTCTGATTCGTCCAACCGAGGGCACCATCTAACACCACCTCTCGACCGGTGATTGCAGATTGCTCGGCGGCAAACAAGATCTCCATAATGTGCCGTCCCCATTCCCCATGCGTCGGTGGCTCGATATTCTTCTCAATGGCTTCGGCAAAAAATTTCCACTCGTTGTGCATCTCAACTGGCGTATCATCGAATGGCACATTTTCCCACTTGTCGCCCTTTCCGACCCTGACATACTTTTCACCGTGCTGGCTGAACCGTAACGTGCCATTGGCACAAATCACTTGGCAACTAAAATCTGGCGCACCGTCGGCGTACCCAATTGCCACAGCGACCCCGGCAAGTCCGTTCTTGTATCGAATGAAAGCGGTGGCAGAGTCATCACCCGCTTGGTAGTGTGCCCGTGCACCGATAGATGCCGATACTGAGACTGCTTGTGACGCCATTACCCATGTGAGACGGTCTACCACATGAACGCCATTGGTCAACCACATACCGCCACCGTGATAGCGGCTACGGTACTGCGGACGACGCCCCTGATAACCCCAATTTTTAGACATGTAACACACCGCTGTTATGAGCGGTCCTAGATCGCCCGAATCGAGAATCTCCTTCGCCTTTACACTTGTACCGTAATAGTGCTGGCTATACCCAACCATCAGCTTAACATTGTTAGCCGCCGCCGCCGCTATCATGTCGTCACACTGCTGCAGGTTAATTGCCATCGGCTTCTCTACCAAGACATGCTTACCAGCGTTGCAGGAGTCCACGGTGAGCCGATGATGGAGTTGATGCCCGAGGACAACTGCCACAGCGTCAACTTCGTCGTCCTGTAATAGTTCGGTGTGAGTTTCATATCCCCTTGGGATATTATATTTCTCCATGTATTCGCGACGTTTTGCCTCAAAGAGATCAGCAACTGCTACAACCTCTACGTTATCCAATGTCGCAATCGCATCACAATGGGATCGGGCGATTCCGCCCAGCCCAATAATTCCAACTTTTAATTTCTCCATTACAACCTCCTAGTTATTGAACGTAGAGTTACGCTCGTCCATAGGCATCCCAAAACAGAATCGGTTGCTTTTCACACCGATGCGCTTGAACGTAGTGAATAAGTCCAGCTAGTACCTTTCCAACATAAGTAGTTTCGAGCGGAAACCAAGCGATGTGTTTGTTGAGATATGGATATTTCTGAGATATGATTGGTAGGTTAATTAATTGGGACATAATCAGAACAGCCAGTTTGCAGCCAATCGTCGGGCAATTCGGTCAGCCATGGCAGCAATTGTCAACATTGGTGGAACACCAATCGAAGTAGGAAACAGGCTCGCATCACCCACAAACAGTCCTTTGACAGCATGTGCTTCTCCATAAGAGTCTACGACACTTCCATGCGAATCGCTCCCCATCCGCAGCGTTCCTTGGGGATGGCTAGAGGCGATCAGAATATCGTTCTCAACGATGCCGCGTTGACGAATCACCTCAAGATCACTCTCTCGCTTGATAACAATTCGTCGCGTATAGGGGAGTGTTATCTCCTTTGCACCGGCGGCGAGAAGGAGTTGGGCACCGTGCATCAACCCTTCGATTAACGATGCTCGGTCAGCAGGGTTGAGACAGTAGCGAATCACCGGTGCGCCCCGTTGATTCACCGTCACCCGTCCTGAAGAACGGTCGTGAAGCAACACAAGCAGTGCGGCGATACCGCGATAAGAGCGCATCAGATCCCCGTGTTCTCGCCCGAAGGAGGGCATGCTGGCTGCCACCATCGCCATTGGTCCGAAGACCGGCATGAGGAGGTAGCCACTGTCAGGATTACGCGACAGATCCAGAAAATGGTTAATGTAAAAACTTTGAGGGATACCCTGATAGGCATCAACTTCCTCATCGAAAATACCACCTACAAAGATAGCGGGATGGAGGTGGAGATTGCGTCCTACCTGCTTCCCCGGATCGGGAAGATGGCTGTTCAACCAGAGTTGAGGTGAGTTGATTGCTCCCGCTGCTAGAACCACCGCTTTGCTGCGGACGGTGAGTCGGTAGACCTTGCGCCTGCACTTGCTCCCTGAACTATTGGGGCTATCCGTTTTCGTATCAGTCTGTCTAGGCAGCCCCGTATAACCAGACAGGAATCGAGCGGTGGCTCCGACCACACGCCCGTTTTCCGCAAAAACACCTTCGGCGAGGCAGTCGGTGTAGAGGCGAGCCCCCGCTTCTAGTGCTTGGGGAATGTAGCTGACCGCCATGCTCTGCTTCCCAATTCCCGGTTGGGAAGCGCGACAACCAAGCAGACAATCCGATGAACAATCTGGACAGGGACCACGATTATGTCGCTGTACAATCCCACGCCAACCCAAGGCTTGACAACCCCGCCGAATCATTCGGTTAAGCCTGTTGACCTGCTCCTCCTGAATTTGCTTCACCCCTAAGGTCGCCTCCACCCGGTCGAGGGAGGGACTGAGATCACTCGGCGACAGATCTTGAATCCCAAACTCGGTTTCCCATCTCTCCAAAATCGGGTCGGGGGTACGCACTGCATAACATAGATTATGGACGGTAGAACCACCTACACCCCGTCCTTGAGAGATTACCACCGAGCCATCGTGGGTAGCTCGCATTCCCCCATCCCAAAACAGACGAAGTATCATCTCTGGCGTATGCCGGCTAAATGTCGTTGGGTCATGATTTTCGCCTGCCTCCAACACAACGACCGAAAGTCCGGCTTGAGCGAGTTCTTTAGCAGCCACAGCACCGCCCGCTCCCGATCCGATGACACAGACATCAACTGTTTCGCGGAGATCCTGCCTCACGGTACGCCCTTGGATGATCATCTTCACTCTGGTTTGTCAGTTGAGGTTTTGTAGATGCCGGTAGCGGATTCGCCGTAATAGCCAAGAAATGTTAGATCTCGCAAGCCTCGAAAGAGACGTCGTCGCAGCCCGAAACGACTTTCCGCCCACGATCGAATATAGGTGTCTGCATCATGGGGTGAGAGCCGGGTAAAGGGACGCAGCTTTCCTGTGAACAAAATCGGGCACCATTGAAATAGATGCAGTGCTCGGCGGAGTTGCATTCGCAAGTTTAATGGTAGCCCGGCAACAAAGGCATCGATAGTCGTTACCGTAGGAGAGTGCTCTACATCAGGAAAACCTGTTCCTACCATGCGTTCGGTCAGAACTATCAGAACCTCAACTTCCGTCGGACTGAAGAATTGCAATGGCATGTTGAGCGTAGCGAAATCTCCCGATTCTATCGGGATTCACGGCTCGGTAATGTTCGTTCCGAACAAACCGAGTCGGAACCAATCTACCGGGGTAATTTGGCTGCAGTAATCATACCCTTGGCTTGCAGCGTAGCTGTCTTCAAAGTGGTGGGCAGCTTGCACCTTGGACCACAATTCAAGCGATTAACTTCCAGATCTGGGAGTGCTGTGTCTTTTACGCATCATTAATTTTCAACATTTTTCCCATCTTCAATGCGTATCACACGCTTCCCAAGTTGCTGGACGAGTGAGAGATCGTGAGTAGCAACCATCACCGTTGTCCCACGGAAGTTAAAATTTTCAAAGAGATGCATAATTTCAAGCGACAGTTTCGGGTCCAAATTTCCGGTCGGTTCGTCAGCGAGGAGAACTACCGGGTCGTTTGCCATCGCTCTGGCGATAGCGACACGCTGCTGCTCCCCACCCGAAATGTCCTCTGGCAGTGCATCTTTCCGATGGACTAAGCTCATCTGATGGAGGAGCTGATCGACCTGCTGGCGAATCTGAAGTCGTTTGGCTCCTGTCACTTTCATGGCAAGTGCAATGTTTTCTTGAACCGTTTTATTCGGCAGCAGCTTAAAGTCCTGAAAGATAACGCCCATTCTTCGACGTAGATAGGGTATTTGCGATCGAGAAATTTGGGACAGGTTTTGACCCGCAAGGACAATGTGTCCCGAGGTGGGGGCTAGCTCCCGGTACAAGAGTCGGAGAATCGTTGTTTTTCCTGCCCCACTAGTGCCAACGAGAAAAACAAACTCCCCTTTTTTAACATTAAAGTTAATTTCGTGAAGGACTTCAATGTCCTCTTTATAACTCATTGAGACATTATAAACTTGGATCATTTCAATTAAAATAACCTCTAAGTTGTTGAATGCAATTGACTGAAGGATATCTCATTTTGACACCTCAGTCGTTCAAGGGTTCTGCGTAGCCGCAGGCTTTATCGTTACAAGCGAGGCAAGGCCTCTTCGTTTTCGTCGTTTTTTCGACGAGGAATGGTGCTTGGCACTCTGGACATTCCTTGTTCACTGGTCTATCCCACGAAACGAAGTTACATTTCGGATAGTTGCTACAACCATAAAAAACTTTACCGCGTTTACTGCGCCGCTCACCGATATAACCGTCACAGCTAGCCTCAGGGCAATCAACGCCGATGTTGATTGGCTTTGCGTTTTTGCACTTGGGATACCCCGTACACGCGAGGAATTTCCCACCGGCGCGACTGGTTTTAATCACCATTGGACTGCTACATTTATCACAGGTTTCATCGGTCGGTTCCTCTTCAGAGGGGGGTGCGTCTTCTTCTGTTAAACGCTTGATGTTACGACACTCCGGATAATTTGAACAGCCGAGAAAGCGACCATATCTCCCCCACTTGATAACCATTTTGGCGTTGCATTTTTCGCACACTTCATCAGACTCTTCTTCCATCTCTTTGCGCGCTTCATACATCACATCCGGTGCCGCTTCTAAGGCATGGTTAAAAGGTTCATAAAACGCGCTCAGAACGCCTACCCAGTCTGATTTTCCATCGGCAATCTCATCAAGTTGATCTTCCAACTTTGCCGTAAACTGTGTGTCGAGGATATCAGGAAATCCTTTAATCAACAACTGGTTGACCAGCCTGCCTATATCCGTGGGCAGAAAAGCCCGTTTCTCTTTAACCACATACTCCCGATCTTGAATTGTCGAGATAATTGCTGCATACGTGCTCGGACGGCCGATTCCCTTCTCTTCCAATGCTTTAACGAGGGTCGCTTCGGTATATCGAGGCGGTGGCTGCGTGTAGTGCTGTTTAGGTGTCAGCTTACGCAGGTCAAGCCGCTCGCCAATTTCCAGCACAGGTAGGATTGCATCGGTCTCATCATCTCTATTGGATTCCGTGTTGCTATCGTCGCGCCCCTCTAGATAGAGCCGCATGAATCCATCAAACTTGAGAATAGATCCAGTTGCGCGGAATAGATACTCTTCCGCAGAAATGTTAATCGTCGTCACATCCAAAATGGCAGGGTTCATCTGACTGGCGACGAACCGTTTCCAAATCAGATCATACAGTCGATGCTGGTCAGAGGAAAGATAGGTTTTCAGTGATTGGGGTGTCCGTTCAACCGAAGTTGGGCGAATCGCTTCGTGCGCGTCCTGCGCTCCTCCCTTGCTCTTGTAACGCACAGCATTTTTCGGAAGATATTCCGCCCCGTAAGCTTTTTTGATGTACCCCCGCGCTTCTTCGAGGGCTTCCTCCGCAACACGAGTTGAGTCAGTCCGCATGTAAGTAATCAAACCGACAGTTCCCTCCGCCCCAACGTTTAATCCTTCATAAAGCTGTTGAGCAACCGCCATAGTCCGTTTGGCGGTGAACCCAAATTTGCGAGCCGCTTCCTGTTGTAGCGTACTCGTGATGAACGAAGGGACAGGTCTTCGTTTACGTTCCTGTTTCTTGATGTCCTTGACGATAAACGGTTTTGTCCCCGCATCTTCGACGATTGCCTCTGCACGTGCTTCATCAATTGGAAAGCCGTAGGTGCTGATGGCTCCCTTCTCCGACCCGATCTGAAGCAACTTCGCATTAAATGGGGGCGGGTTTTTCCCTACTAGATTTGCGGTAATTGTCCAGTATTCTTGGGGGACAAAGGCTTCAATCTCCGCTTCCCGTTCACAGATAAGTCGGACAGCGACGGATTGCACCCGTCCGGCACTTAGTCCCGGTTTCACATTGCGCCACAAGATCGGACTGATTTGATAGCCGACTAGCCGATCCAAAACGCGCCGAGCTTGTTGGGAGTCCACAAGCCGTTGATCAATTTCGCCGGGATTCTCCATCGCTGCTTGGATTGCACCTTTCGTAATCTCGTTGTAGGTCACCCGGTAGATTGGCTTTTTCATGCTTTTTAGCGTTTCAGCAATATGCCAGCAGATCGCCTCGCCTTCTCTGTCAGGGTCGGCGGCGAGGTAGATTGCATCGGTTTTCTTTGCTTCTGCTTGAATTTCTTTGATGATTTTTGCTTTGCCCCGAATGGTAATATATTCCGGGGCAAACCCGTTTTGGACATCCACAGCCAATTTTTTTGCGGGTAAATCCCGAATGTGCCCCACTGAAGAGCACACGATATAATCTCGACCGAGGATTTTGTTGATAGTCTTCGCTTTCGCGGGAGACTCAACGACAACTAATGATTTAGGCATTATAAGTGCTCCAGATGATAATTATGGTAGATTTTAGAATTACTTAGACACTTCCAATGCACAGCCAACCCCCTAAATCCCCCTTATCAGGGGGACTTTGGAAACTTCGCTAGGGTCGGAGTTATTGGCAAATGTCTACTTATTTCTCTAGTTCACCATAGAATAAATAAAACGCAATAAGTCGCTGTAGACCTTTTCTTTGGTAAACTCTCCGTGTTTCAGAAGGATAATAGGTAACGAGTAAAGAATTATCTGCACAACCACCATCATTTTATAGACAACGAGTTTTTGCGCGTTACGTATTACGTGTTATTTTTTTCAAAGCACAGAGAGTACAAAGAAGTCAGTATTGATCTATTGCCAAATGAAATGTATGTGATATTACGCCATGTATAAAATATGAGTTTCTCAATTGATGTGTACTCTAATCCGCAGCCACCTCCGGTTCCGCACCGGCGAACGAAGGTTGGGGCTTCATCCACTGCGTAACGATTAGCGTGATAAACGCGATAGCCGCTCCACTGAGAAAGATGATCTCGTAGCCGAGTTTCATCCATACCAACCCTCCGACTAACGGAGCACCCACCGCTGCAATGTGGTTCATGGTCACTCCCATCGCCAGCGTTGGTTTGAGATCGCTTTTCGGCGCAATCTTGTTCACGTAAGTCGTCATCGCAATTCCACCGACAAATAGGAAGTTATCGAGGCAGTAAAGAACATATAAATGATGCGGATTTTTCAGCAACGCGTAGCCAACGAATATAAAAGTTAAACCGATGTAACTCGCGCTCAACACAATGCGCTCGCCGATTTTGTCCACAAGCCAACCCATCAACGGCGAAAAGAGAAACACAACGAGTTGATTGATTAGGATGAGCGTGATAATGACACCCCGATCGGTGCCGTACACTTTCACGAGGGCGAAAACCGCGAAGGTGATAAAGATTTGCCTGCGGCAGCCTTGTAGAAAGGATAGCAGATAATAGAGCCAGTAGCGTTTTCTCAGCACAAAGCGGGGTTCGTGTTCAGTCTGTAACTGACGCGAGGCAAACATCAACGCAACGCCACCGATGGCAACTCCTGCGCCACCAATTTGAAACAATCCGCCAAATTCTAACACATCCACAGCAAATTTGCACAAAACAATTGCAGCTAACATCGAAAGACTCTGGACGCTTCTCAACCTACCAATCCATTTTCCTTTCTCCTCCCCTTCCGAATAGAAAATTGACATTGTTCCCTGCAACGGCAGCCATGCGTGAAACCCGATGCTCCAGATAAACGAATAGATAAGGACTGCCGAAAAACTGTCAGCTTGCGCGTACAACGCCAAACCCAATCCCATCACAATGAGGGAAATCCCACCAAGCAGTGGCGGTGATAAAAGGATTGTTGCTGCGATAAAGAGTGCGTTAAGAAAACCGGGGACTTCTCTCAACGCTTCCATGTAACCCAGCTCATGGGCTTCGATACCGATCCCCTCGACAATAAAATTATGGAAAAGCGAAAATTGAACGCCAAAAAAGATACCAGACCCGAAGACCGCTATTGCCAATAATCGAAAATTACGATTCCAAGATAGCCAAGGCAGCATAAATTTCCTTATCTAAATCGTTGCGATCGATCGGATTCCGTCCTCCGAAAAATCCTGATGAATTGGCGAACGTGCTTCCGATTGCTCATGAGAAAACACCAATCAGACAGATAGTTCGTGGGGTGGTCCTGCATCTTGAGGGCTGCGGATATTGTCAACAAGCTCTTGGACTTCAGACGGTGGTGGTGCCGTGAGTAAAGAGACAGGAATTGACACTAAGAAATTGAGGAGCATGCCAAGCGTCCCAATACCTTCTGGGGATATGCCGAACAACCAGTGCGCGGGTGCGTTCAGGTCAGGACGGATGAACTTAAAGAAAATGATATAGCCGGCTGTGAAGGTAATGCCAACAATCATCCCACTGATCGCACCGATGTTGTTCATCCGTTTCCAGAAAATTCCCATAATAATTGCTGGGAAAAATGAGGCAGCAGCCAAGCCAAACGCGAATGCAACCACCTGTCCGACGAAACCGGGTGGATTGATGCCGAAATAACCCGCAATGCAAACGGCAACACCCGCCGCAATGCGCGCAGCAATTAACTCGTTCTTCTCACTAATATCTTGGACTAGCTCCCGCTTCAATAGATCGTGGGCAATCGAAGTTGAAATAACTAGCAATAACCCCGCCGCTGTTGAGAGTGCAGCCGCTAATCCACCCGCAGCAACTAGTCCCACAACCCAATTCGGCAGCTTGGCGATTTCAGGGTTTGCAAGCACCATAATGTCGCGATCGATGGTCAACTCATTCTCAATCTCCGAGTGTGTCCCTCGATACTGAATGCTGCCATCCTCATTTTTGTCATCGAATTTGATGAGTCCTGTCGCTTCCCAATTCTTAAACCAATCCGGAACTTCCACGTATTTCGCATCTGAAACCGTATTCAAAAGATTCGTTCGGGCGAATGCTGCCACCGCGGGGGCGGTTGTATAAAGAATAGCAATGAACAACAACGCCCAACCCGCAGAACTCCGCGCCGCAGAAACTCTCGGCACGGTATAGAAACGCACAATGACATGCGGAAGCCCAGCCGTGCCAACCATCAATGCCGCCGTGATAAAGAAGACATCAATCGTTGCCTTGCGTCCATCGGTGTATGCGTCGAAGCCGAGCTCTTGACTCAATCCGTTGAGTTTGTCGAGTAAAAATTCCCCCGAACCATCCGCCAATATCCCCCCAAAACCGAGTTGTGGGATAATGTTACCTGTCATCAATAGGGATATAAAAATCGCAGGCACAAGGTAAGCAAAGATAAGGACACAATATTGTGCGACCTGCGTATAGGTAATCCCTTTCATACCGCCTAGCACGGCGTAAAAGAACACAATACCCATGCCAATCAGCACCCCAACGGTAATGTCAACGTTCAGGAATCTTGAAAAGACGATGCCAACGCCGCGCATCTGTCCTGCGACATACGTGAAGGACACAAAAATCGCACAGATAACCGCAACGATACGCGCTGTCCGTGAGTAGTATCGGTCGCCGACAAAATCTGGCACAGTGTACTTGCCGAACTTGCGCAGATACGGTGCCAACAATAACGCCAGCAATACATAGCCACCCGTCCACCCCATGAGATAGACCGAGCCATCACGTCCCATGAACGAAATGAGACCTGCCATCGAAATAAACGACGCAGCACTCATCCAATCGGCTGCCGTCGCCATGCCGTTGACAACTGGAGGCACACCCGCACCGGCAATATAGAACTCCCCGGTTGAACTTGCCCGCGACGAGATTGCCACACCAATATAGAGTGCGAAGGATAAACCAACCATCACAAATGTCCATGCCTGTACGCTCATTCCCCCTCCTCCCTTTCGGATGCACTGTGCTGCTTATCGAGGCGGTTCATCAGACAAACATAGATGAAAATTAACACGACAAAGACATAAATTGATCCTTGTTGCGCAAACCAGAAACCGAGACGAAAACCGCCAATTTTGATCTTGTCGAGGTGGTTGACAAACAGGATAGCACAGCCGTAAGAGACGATGAACCATACCACCAATAAAGTTCCAAGGTATTGCAGATTCTTTTTCCAATAGGCACGGTTTTTATCGTTTCCTGTCATAGTATTCCTCCCTCACTTTGGGTTTTCGCGATAAGCACCGAGACGACTGAGTCCAAATTGGCACAGAGTTTAGCAAAAAGGCATACCTTTGTCAAACCAAAAAGGTATCCGCACAAGAGTCGTTTTGTTATGGCTGGAGGCTGCCAACGGGAAGCCCGCCACCCTCCAGAATCACGCATCACGCTGATAAAAGGGCAATAATCGAACTGTCGCGTCCACTCGACTGCCCGCCGTTTGGACCTCCACCTGACTGCCTTCATCGGTAAACGCGGTTCGGACATACCCCATCCCAATTGTTTTTCCAAGCGTGGGTGAAACAACCGCACTGGTCAACCAACCTATCTCTTTATCCCCATCAAAGAGGCGATCGCCACTCTGCGGTGGAGCATCGCTCGTAATTTCAAACCCACGTAGTAGGCGGTTCGGGTGGCCCCGATACTGCATGCGCGCGACAATTTCCTGACCGATATAGCAGCCTTTCTCGAAACTGATGGCACCTTCTAACTCCGCTTCTAACGGAAAAACCGAGTCGCCCAATTCCGCTCCGTATCGAGGGATGCCAGCCTCAATGCGGAGGCTGTTCAAGGCGGTTAAGCCCACAGGTTCTGCACTAAACGCGCGTCCTTTCGTCAGGATAGTATCCCACAACCACTCCATCGATTCAGATGCGGCGCACAGATTGTATCCAACCTCGCCGGTTTCGTTGGCACGAACACAGACGATGCAGCGTCCATCAATTTCATCGACAATACTGTGATATTCTGGGAGATCCCCAACATCAAATCCATAGACCTCCTGAAGTAATTCAGCAGATTTTGGTCCATGGACGCCAACAGCGCCGGTGCGCTCAGTGAAGTCTTCGATGGTCACATCGTCGGCAATCAGATATTTGTCTAGCTCTTGATAGAGGATTGATGTCGTTTCGGCGTTGGTCTCGATACCGATGGAATCCTCGAAAACATATACCTTCATGTCAGCGATAATCTTCCCACGATTCGTCAGAATGGTTGCGTAGTTCCCCTCTCCAACCGAAAGCCCTTCAACATCGTTAGAGATAATGCGGTGGAGATATGCTGCCCGGTCGCTCCCCGTAAGACGGAGCCTCCCACGGTGCGAGAGGTCTATGACACCGACACCTTGTCTCACTGTACGGTGTTCTTGGCAGGGGTCAGTAAAATGCCCAACTAGTTGCCAATCTTCACAGCTCTCCGTAAACGTTGCGCCAAGCGCACCATGGATTTCATAGAGTGGTGTTCTTTTCATCTGCTGTCTTCCTTTCGCTAGTTACGTCCTGCTCTCACCTGCTTGATAAAGCGTATTGCATTTCCGGAGAAATGATCTTCAATCTCATCCGGTGTCAATTCGAGCATATCTGCAACCTGTCGTTCTTGACGTAGCTGCTCGTAAATCACAAACGTTGGAGTCGGATCACAGTGCGGCAGATCCGGAAAACCGCCATAATACTCCCACGCACGACCATAAGTGATGTATTTCCCGCGTGCACACCCCGCCACGATATTGTCCGACCCAAACATAACCCGTTTACGGTCTTCATGTTTCATCAGCAAAAAGTGAGAGTAGATGTCGTTCACCGCTGATGTGTCGTACCAGATATTCGGCATCTCTTTGAGAATATGGATTGCCTCCTCCATCATGAATGCGTTGAAGGCACGAGCGCAATGCGCGAGAATCCATTGGGCTCTCGGATACTGTTTCGTGTAGCATTGCAAATCTTTTATGTTTTCAGGATCAGCTGGACCCGTTTTCTTGGCAAGGTGCATGGTAATCGCCAGTCCCATATCGTGTGCAACCTCAATAAAAGATTCGGGCAGGAAATCCCGGATCCGAGCGTTTGCCGGGTCCGACGCAAATGTGCGATACGGTTTTAGCCCGAGGAAGTCGTGTTTTTTGACCTGTGCTGCGACATAATCTGGCGTCATTTCCGGCGTAACCATCATGTTGACTTCCGATTGCGGATCCGCCGTCATCTCCGCCGCCATCCAGTCGTTGTGACCCTCTGCATCCATGCCCGGCATCGGGGTGCCCAAAACAAGGTAGTGCATCTCGCGTCCCGGATACAGTTTTGCTGCCCACGCCAGATGGTCCTGATAATCAATCTCCCAACGGAGTCCGGTGGGTGGACCCACCAACGCCCCTTTGTGCGCCTCCGACCACATGTGAGTGTGCATGTCGTAGACCACCGAAGGCACGAAGTCCTCCAACTCTCTTTCCCAGATGTCACGGTCAAAGTCTCTGTAATCAATCTTTCCCATAAATTTTACCTTCGTCAACTGTGGTTTGGATCAGTGCGAGAATCGCTGTCATTTTGGTCGAGATGTTTAGCATGTTGGTTACATATTAACGCAAGTTGCTAGATTGCCCCGTAGGTCGAGTTTCCATACTCGACACCTGCTAGAAATAACCAAAGTTACTAAGATCAGGATTGCTAAACTACGAACAGTGATTTTCTCGATTCATCGTGAATCAAGCCTACGCGACACATGTCGCCCCGCCCCGATAAGATCGGGATTCAAAGCAACTGGGGCTTTAGGGTCAGTTTTACCATGTTTGCTATACACATATCGCCCCGCTAGGGCTTTAAGTGGCAACTTGATTTAACAGTAAGGATAGGTAGGACTCTCACGAGTCTTTCCCCCCTTCCAAACCGTGCGTGCGACTTTCACCGCACACGGCTTTCAACGTCAGTTACTGATTATCTTATAAAGGATAATAACACCTTATGGAATTACGAGTTTTAGGCTGGCTAACTCTATTATTTATCCCAAAAGACAATCTCAACCCTACTTACTCATGGAATATCAGAACGTTGGGGAGGAGTCGCCATGTTTAACCATGATTTGCGCTCATTTTCCCTTAATCTGTTATATCTCATTTTCAGTATTCTGACTTGGACAGGCTGACTGTCCTCCTCTCCCTTATCTTCTCTTAGGAGATGACTTAGGGACTATTCTAATCTCACAATGTATACATCGTCAATAACTTAGGCACTGACTTTACCCCGATGTCTACGACTTACATAAGGCAAATGCTAGAGTTACCTTACTAAACACACGCTTTTTAGCCACAGGCTGTTAAGATAGAGTGCATGGGTAGACACTCTCACACAGATTCACCTGTTTCCCAATAACGAGGCTTACATCAGTTCAATTTTCATTTAGCCATATCATTGTAACCTGACCCAACGTCTTAGCGTGTCCGCATTCACGCCGAGTTGTTCGCCTTTTCCCTTTGCTTCCCACATTGCCGTTTCCAGCAACGCAGTTAAGGTAAGGTTTACAGTGGTAAGTTCACTGAGTCGGTATCTAACCGACATTATACATTGTTACTTAGAATCGCACCTAGCAACTTGGGTTGTCATATCCAACTAACCACCCGCCCAAAGCACCGCATTCGCAAGCAGGCGCAAAAACATCTCAACCTCAAAATCTCTCTGATGACCGAGCGATGTATAGAAGACGCGCCCACCGTTATGGATGCGTGTCCATGCTACCGGCTCCGTGTGGTCCTCCGTTTTTCCCGTTAATAGCAGTGTTGAGTCGGCGGCAAGGGAGGGATTTTTGTAAAGGCTGCCATAGGAGTCGAAGTCCGAGATGTTCTGTAGGATAGGATGGTCTTTCGCGCCTATATTGATTTCGGTGTGTGCAACGATGCCGCCGCCATAATGCCCCTGATAGTCCCCGCCAAGGACCTCTTTATCAAAAGCGATCCAGTTCTGATAGGCGTGACTTGCTGTCCGTACTCCTACGATAGGTTTACCTTCGGCGCAATATGCTTTGAAACGATCGAGTTCCTTACCTGTGGTATTGAGCCGACGGGTGAAGACTAACAGCACATCTGTATCTTGCAACGGTTCGAGGGATTGATCATCGTCCTCACTTTGATAAATAATCTGCGTTGCTTGGATAGGATGGTTTTTCTCGATATACTCATGGAAAATAGCAAGAGATGCTTCTGAGTCGTACTCAAAAGAGCCGGAGAGCATACAGAGTTTTAACCGATTATTGGGCATCTTCGCTCCTTCTGTGCAGGAAGAGAAAACTGTATGGATGCGGGTTTTTTTCGTCCGGTTGGCAGTCAACCCGTTTGACCTCTTGCCAATCAGTTAGATTAAATGCTGGGAAGTAGATGTCACCTTCAAAACAGTCGTGGATATATGTCAGATAGAGACGCTCGGTACGCGGCAAAAATAGTTTGTAAATCGACGCACCGCCAATTATCATGATTTCTTCGCAGTCGCTAGTCGCATCCAACGCTTCTTCGATGGAATGGGTCACGACGCAGCCTTCCGCTTGGTAATCGTGGTCATGCGTCAGTATGATGTTGGTGCGTTTCGGCAACGGCTTGCCAATTGACTCAAAGGTTTTACGTCCCATCAACACAGGCTTGCCCAATGTATGTCGCCGGAAGTGTTTCATATCGGCTGGTAGTCTCCACGGCAACCGGTTGCCGTGACCGATCAGGCGATTTTTGTCCATACCCGCAATGATGGAGATAATCATCTGTACGCTCTTTCATACGGCCATCGGTGCTTTAATCGTGCCGTGGTGTTTGTAGTTGCGCAGCTTGATATCTTGCATCTTGAAATCGTCAATCAATTTTATCTTTGGATTTAAGTAAAGTTCAGGGAGTTCAAGCGGTTCCCGCTGCAACTGTGTTTCCACCTGCTCGAAATGGAGGTGGTAGATGTGTGCGTCGCCCAAGGTGTGGATAAACTCGCCCGGCACTAAGTCCGTTACTTGCGCGACCATGTGCAACAACAGAGAATACGAAGCAATGTTGAACGGTACGCCCAAGACCACATCACAACTTCGCTGATACAACTGAAGCGATAGTTTCCCTTCAGCAACAAAAAACTGGAAAAGCGTGGGACACGGCTCAAGTGCCATCTGATCAGACTCACCCGGATTCCACGCTGTTACTACATGGCGACGGCTGTAAGGCTGCGTTTTAATCCCTTCGATGGCGTTGGAGAGCTGGTCTACTATTTTCCCGTCGGGCGCCTGCCAAGATCTCCACTGCACGCCGTAAATTCGCCCGAGATCGCCCTCAAACCGCGCCCTTGGCTTCCAGTAATCCGCGTCCGCATTCGCATCCCAGACATGACACCCCAACTTCTGAAAGTCTTTGACATCGGAGTAGCCTCTCAAAAAGCCCAAAAGTTCAGCTTTCATGACCTTGAACGCCAGCTTCTTGGTCGTGACAGCGGGGAAGCCGTCCGCCATGTCATAGCGCATCTGCATACCGAACAGCGCACGGGTGAGGCCGTTACGCCCCCCACGGTCTACACCTGTTTCTATAATTTGTTTCAACGCATCTAAATATTGCTTCATCGTCTTATCCTTCCAATGAAACAAGGTTTCAAAGATACAATCCCAATTACTTCCAACCATCAATTCTTGTTGTCCGTGCTGCCAAACCCACCGCGTGTCTCCGATTCCATTTCAGACACCTCTGACCATTCGGCAGTGTCCACTCGCACAAAGATCCCTTGCGCAATCTTATCGCCACGCTCGATTGTAACAGGTTGGTCAGTGAAATTATAGATCTGGATCTGGATCTCGTCGTCTTCACCGCAGTAGTCCAGATCGATAACCCCAACACCGTGCGGGATCAACAGTCCCTTTTTGCGAGGCGTACTGCTGCGCAACGTCACCATTAACATGTATCCCGGCGGCGTTTCGACGATAACGTTTGCCGGAATCAACGCCACCGTCTGAGGCGCGATGGTCACCGATTCACGGCATAGTAGATCAAAACCGACGGAACCACTCGTTTCATACACCGGCAGTGGCAAATCTTTATCAAGACGTTTGATTTTGACTTTCATGGGTATGCCAATCTGTAGTGAAATTACTAGTCAGGAAGGAAGAAAAAGAGAGCGAAGACCAGTCTTCTATTCCTCTTTTCCTTCCCGTTTCAGGTTGTACATCACCCCCTGCCCCCCGCAAGCGGGAGGAAACAGGAGGCACCGGTCCTTACTCCTCTCCCTTATCGTGACGGTACAGCTGCAGATTGACTCCATCAAGCCCGTCAAAGAAGGCAAGGGTCATTCCTTCAAGTGGCTGGAAAGGCTCCTTTTTGACAGTAACGCCTTTTTCGCGGAGCACTTCCGTGCTTCCCTCAACATCATCAGCCTTGAAAGAGATGTGATGTACGCCCGGACGGTCTAAACCCCAAACGCCCTCAAATGCAGCAGCAGGGATGAGCTCTAGATTCACGTTACCTGCATCCAAGAAGATTGCCTCACCAAGTTCACCGAGATCTAGGCGGTCTAGTACCTTAAGCCCCAGCTTATTGACATACAGATCTTCCGCTTTCTCCATATCGCTCATCAATAGCGCGATTTTCCAAATTTTCATATCCATCTTGTTTCCCTCCTCCCCGACTGGATCGGGACTCGAACCCATTTGTGGGCTTATAGGTGTATTCGCACTGAGTATCAGAACAGAAAGGACAGCAATCAGAATCGCCAACCGCGTCAACTTTTTCATTTTTGTCGTCTCCTCTGCCAATCACAGGGTTTATGGAACAGGAATTCCCGCGACCTTACACTGGATGCTATAAACCGAAGTGCTTGCTGTGATGAAAAGTGTGCTCCAGTCATCGCCGCCCCAGCCTAGATTAGCAGCTCGCTCAGGGGTTTGGAGGACGCCAAGATGCTCCCCGGACGGATCGAAAATCCAAATACCGCCTGGGCCGGTGAGATAAACATTCCCGTGCACATCAATTTTCATACCATCTGGCGCCGCGCCTTCGCCTTCTTCTTCAGCGAAAATCCGCCCGTTCGTAATTGTGCCATCTGACTGGACATCAAACACACGGACGTGCATACGTTCAGTATCGTCAATATAAAGGATTGATTCGTCCGGTGAAAAGCAGAGACCATTCGGGCGATCAAAATCATCAATCAACAGTGCCAACGTCTGACCGTCGGGGGAAAGCCGATAGACACCTTGAAAATCAAGATCTTGCTCCCCCTCAATACCATAATCGGCTGTCAGACCGTAGGGCGGATCGGAAAAATAGATGCTGCCATCCGATTTCACAACCACATCATTCGGACTGTTCAACCGCTTGCCTTCGTAATGTGATGCGATCGTAACAACCGTCCCATCAGCTTCGGTCCGTGAGACTCGACGATTGGCGTGTTCAGCCGCGATAAGCCTGCCCTGCTTATCGTAGGTCAAGCCGTTGGATTTACCCGAAGGAACACGGAAGTTTGTGATGCCTGATTCCGGCGTCCACTTTTTCATCTGATTTGCAGGGATGTCACTGAACAACAAAAACTTGCCTTCGGCGTGCCAGACAGGTCCCTCTGTGAATTCACAACCGGTTCCGAGTTGCTCTAGTTCTGCGTCGGCATCAATCAGGTCTAATAATTTTGGGGATCGAACATCAAGACTCATATATGCCTCCTTTGTCTTTCGTATGCTAAAAGCAACAGATATTCTGCTTGCCATAGCATCATAGCGAGCGTCAAATGTGATTTGTAAAACGTCAAAGTTTGAGGTTATTATACCAGATACATCTGTGATAAAGTATCATACCCCTAGCAATAATACAAGCAAAAAATGGTTCGGATACATTGATAACGGAGGTAGTTTTAGGTGTGCACGAGTCGAAGGGAGACACTTGACTTTACCTTACTAGTTTCTTACTATTTTGTGAAGACACAAAAATACGGAACAAATCATTGACAGGATAACAGATAGAAAGTATAATTTTCCTGTAGGATATGCAAACTGATGGTAATTCCAAGTCGGAAGTGTGGAAGAGAAAAAGAAATGAGGTGGGTTGGCGTGCCTGGGGCGACTCGAACGCCCAACCTTTAGCTCCGGAGGCTAACGCTCTATCCTGTTGAGCTACAGGCACATCTTGGATTGTAATAATAATGCACGTGCTATAAATTGTCAAGCAAATTCTAGTGACGCAATTTTTTGCTATTTCTTATGCGCGGGGAACTTCTATAGGGACAGAAGTGTTTAATCAGTTAAGAGAAATTAGTTCAACTTCCCAAGGAGGCAGTTAAGATGAGACGTTCTTTTCAAAAAGTGTCAATTGTGGCACTTATGATTTTATTCGCGTTCAGCATAGGTTCTGACGTTTTTTCAAAAGGCTTCAGATCCAGTGGAAGAAGTTACGGTAGCAGAAGTACCAGTAGTAGAAGTTATAACAGGAGCTCTAGCAGAACAGCTTCGAGATCATCGCGGGCAAGCACCTCGTCATCAAGGTCTTACGGCAGTTCGACACGAACGAGTGCGGCACGGTCAAGCAGCGCGGTACGACAAAAGCAGAACGCGATGAGCAGCGCGAAGACCGGCTCCGCTGTCTCCACGAAAAACATGACCAGCAGTCAAAGGCGGTCGCTGCAAGCTCAACAGCGCGGGGGAACCAGAAACCTCAAGGCAGAAAATCGTAGCCTCAAACGTCAAGTCAGACGTGGAGACCGAAACACCGCCCGCGCACGCCGTGAGGCGCGTCAGGCACAATCTCCAATTACTGTCAACAACTTCGGTGCCTACTATCCAATGATGGGCTACTCCATGTATAGCCTAACTGCCAGCATGGTATTTGCAAATGCGATTTCAGGAATGTACTTCCACGATTACTATAACCATCGAATCCACCACAGTTGGTTGTGGTACCATCACCATCCGAATTACGATAGATCGCATTGGTCACGTGAGAAACAGATGGAATATGAACGCTGGAATACCTACTATGATAGCCAAGGTATCAAGTCAGATCCGCGCTATGTCGATCCGGGAACCAATCGAGACGAGGACTTCATTGAGGCGCATGTCGATAAAAACACCGACAAATTTTATGGCGAGAATGCTGAAGAGGCTGTGACGGTCGAAGAACTTCCAGATGAACAGGGGCTCCGTAACATTGTTTTAGCAAGCGACAACCAAACTGCATCAACATCGGCGGTGCAAGCACAACCCCAAAGGATTGTTGTTCAGAAAAAGACCTCTGGAGGCGCTTGGTTCGTTCTTGTTTTCGGCAGCATCCTGATTATTGGCATCGTCGTTTTGATAATGTATAATAAAGGCTACTTCTAAATCGGCATGGGGTGCTACATGGTGCATACCGATGCCGTCCAAAAACCAATACGCTACAACGTATAAACTGAATCCTGTATAAACTAAATCCTCGAATCGCTCGTTTTACAGTATTGAATAGAGGTAAACGCAATGGCACTATTTCGCCGCAAATCAAGAGATGAAAAACCAAAGCGGCACGAATTGGTGGATATTCGGCTTGGAAGCATGATTGAACTTTCTGATACGATTACATTTGAAATCAGCGACGCAGCTTCCCGAACGTTTGAGTTGACGGAGCGGAAGAAGTATGAAGGCAGCAGCTTACTCCGCTACATGTATCGTCTTGAGGACGAAGACGAAGTAGTAATTTTGGGAGTGGATCGGGTCGGAGGTACAAACGAATACGAGATCTCCCGCTGGATCATCGATGGCGAAGAAGAGTTGGCTGAAGATCTGCCCGATACAATTATACTTCACTACCCCGACCCTGACGACGAAGATGCCGAAATTTCCGTTGAATACGTGCGTCAGGAAATCATCCCGGCGAAGATGAGCGTTGTAAACATCCTAGAGATGGAAACATTCGATACAGAATTGCACGAATACACAAGCGAAGATGATGAGATGATGTCTGTCGAGCTGGTCGGAAATTGGTTGACATTTTACGTCGGTGAATTAATCTCCCTATCGGATGTCAACATCTACCCCGCTGAAGATGATGAAGAAGAATATATGACCCAACCTTCCGAAGATTAAGGACTTTCGGAAGGTTGCGCGAATAGGCAATAACTGCTCTCATTGCATAGCCACATTATTGCATGGGAAAGGGTAATCCAGTCAACTACCCCGCCCTGAAGGGCGAGGCTTGTGACCTACCCAACGGGACTTACGCTTGGGCAGATTTTTACACGATGTTCACTAGTGAACATCTGAAAATCTACCCACGACGCTATCTTGGTGCGTTGCACCTAAGAGATAACGCGGTTATGCGGCTCTGGCTCGTAACTTTACACACCCGCCACCGCACGGCTATAGCATCCGTTTAGAAGGATTCACGATGTAGCGGTGCTATCATCGCTTCACATTCCGGGTGAAACCTCAGACAAACCACACCTTTCACGCGGTTCACTAGTGAACCTCAGAAGTGAGAGGGCAGTGTTAAACAAGCGTTTAACCTAAGTCATCGAGTTACAAGTGTTATTGTACCACAAATCTACCTAAAAAGTGTAAGGTAGATTACAAAAACAACAAAAAAAGAGGCGCAGTGGAAACCCCACGCTAAAGCATGGGGTTTCCACTGCGAAGATTTTGATGAAATACAAAAATCTTGGCGCGCTTTTCTTACTCTCACTAGCTTCGGTTTACTTCATCTGTCCAGTACAATGTGCAGCAATCGGAGAAGTGGGCGGAGCCACCGCATCCCATAAGATTATGGGGCATCAGCAACATCGGATTGGTTCACAAACCGTTGATGAAACGAATCAATCCACTTGTTGCCAGTCTGAAAATCAACCATCCCCTCCCCATGAACGCCAAGAGGAGGAAGGACATTGTTGCTTCAACCAATGGGAATCGCTTGGAGCAAGCGAGCCCCAACTCGCTTCACAAATACAAAAAGACACATTCTCACTTGTCCTCCTAATCCCCGCAACGCCTAAAATCTCTTCCTACTCTGTTTCTTTCACTGCCTATCTTCAACTTCCCCACAACCCCTACACAGATCCTCCTATTCCGCAGTTTGCTCCTCGAGCACCTCCGTTTTCTCACGCCTAATTTTTCCATACACGCTTTTTCCAAATTCGAAATGTATTGATCGGGTGGTGTCTCTGTGCACCTACGCCACAACACCGCCCTCCTATCTCTAATCATTTTTCATTCAAAACGGAGGCTATTCTCATGTTATCTAGATTTTTCAACCAACAAGCTCTATCTATATTCATCGTTGTATTTTTATTGGCGTCCATTGGCTGCGCTAGCAAAACCGTTGACCTCGCTCGTTCACAAGATCATCCGGCAGATCCCAACGGCAAACATGGGACAACTCCCACTCACGGCAGTATGCCGACAGCAGAGATGCACGAAGGGGATGAAGGTCATAGCAGCACCGAACTCTCATCCGCTGGAATGGAAGCATTGACGACAATGCTTGATGCCTACCTCGCCATCGGGGAGCAGCTGGCATCCGACACGATGAACAATGTCAGTGCTAAGGCACATGCAATGATCGAAGCCTTCCATACCGTCGAAGGCGAAGTCCCTGCTGAACTGTGGAATGCTCACAAAGTCCACACCAAGATGATTCACGATACCGGACATGAGCTTGGCGATCTCTCGGACATCAAAGCTGCCCGAATCGCTTACGGCTCATTGAGCGATAGCTTCAAGCACTTTATTGCGGCTGTGGATGTACCTGCAAACTACGGGCAGCCAGTCTACAGTTATGTGTGCGGGATGGCGCCCGATGTCCCTGAAGGGGGGATTTGGCTGCAAACAGGCGAGTCCGTTCGCAACCCATATTTCGGAAGTGCGATGCTCAGATGCCACAGTGCGAAAACGCAAATGTCTGTCTCAAGTGCGGATATGTCCGGTACTGAGGACATGGAACCGCACAAGCATAGCCATTAACATAGGTAGGGGCATTTAATTCTTCGGGCGGGGCAAGATGCCCCGCCTACGATGTAGAGGGCAATTTTCCGTCTACACGCCAAAATCGATCGAAAAAACGGAAAACTACATAGCCCTATAACATAGGTGAGGAGCTTGACAAATGAACGAGAAAATCAGATACGCCGCGTTGTTTTTCGCGGCGTTATTCACCCTAACAGGCTGCGCCGGCGTGTCGAAGGAAATAGCTTTCAGCCAGGTCCAACAGCAGGTAGATGAACGTATCGGCGTTCCCATTCATTGGAATGCAAACACGACTTCGGTTGATGAAACAGAACAGATGGTTAAGGAATTGTTAGATAGACCACTGGTAGCCGATACTGCCGTGCAAATTGCGCTGTTGCATAACCGTCGTCTACAAGCAACCTACGAGGAACTCGGTATCGCACACGCGGCTGTCGTTGAAGCGGGGACACCCTCAAACCCGGCTTTCCATGGAGGCGCGACATTTGGTCTCCCCCAGGATTCAATGACAGCACACCCCGCTCACGATAGCTATGTCTTCGAGGTTGAGATGGATTTTCTCTCGCTTCTGTATGGGGCAATGCGAAAGTCAGTTGCAGAATCTGAATTCGAGACGGCAAAACTCCGCGTGACAGCCGCTGTGATGGATTTGGCAGGGCAGACACGCATGGCGTTTTATCGTGTTCAGGCTGACGAGCAGATGTTGGAGATGTTCCGTGAGATTGTTCTAGCAACCGAAGCGGGATACGAATTCGCTCACCAACTTCACAAAGCTGGGAATATCCCAGAACTGGATCTGCTGCTCCAACATGTACTTTACGAACAGTCAAAGCTAGGACTCGCTGCTGCGGAGGTTTCGCTTGTCGAAAATCGCGAACAACTCAACCGGTTAATGGGGCTGTGGGGTGAGGAGACGAGTTGGATAGTTGAGCCCCGGTTACCAGACCTACCAACGGAACCCATAGAACTAGACAACGTTGAGGAGGTCGCACTCGAAAACAGTATAGATCTTGCCATAGCACGGGAGGGCATTGTTTCCATTGGGAAACAACTCGGCGTGGTTAAAGCGATGGCACTTGTGCCGCACTTGGACATCGGTGGAGAACTTGAACAAGAAGAAGGTGCTTGGAAAGCAGGTCCTGCACTTGGCTTTGAGATTCCACTCTTTGATCGAAAACAAGGGCAGCAAGCAGCGGCAGCGGCAGAGTTACGCCGACGCCAAGAGGAATATCATGCGCTCTCAGTTGAGATTCGTTCCGCGGTTCGCGCCGCACGACGTCGCCTACTAACGGCTCAACAGACCACTCTGTCTTATCAGGACGAGATACTTCCACTCCAAGAGAAGATCCTCGAGCAGATTCAACTACAGTACAATGCAATGCAGGTGGGCACACCACGATTGTTACTAGCGAAACAACAACAGATTAACGCCGGTCGAGATTATATCCAAGCACTCTACAATTATCATGTCGCACGTGTGGCACTCGATCAGATTCTCAACGGCAGGTTAGTCTTGGATACGGTAGATGTATCTCTATCACAAGGAAACAGTGCTGTCAGACGCCTTGACAGCGCGGGAGCAGAAGGAGGCCATTGATGAATCGAAGAGATATGCTGAAAACAGGGGCGTTGGCTGGTGGTGTTGTCGCTCTGGGAGCGGCTAAATCCAGCGCGGCAGAATCCCAATGGGAGAAATCTTACGCGGGCGACGTACAACAACCGGCGTTAGCACCGGGGCTGCCCGATAAGGACTATACACCGGTCAGTACGCCTAATATCTCCTCTTTACCGTGGAAGATCGTTGACGACGTCAAAGTCTTTCACTTGGTCGCTGAAGAGGTATCGCACAACTTCGCTCAAGGTTTGAAAACAAAGTGCTGGGGTTATAATGGAAAGGTTCACGGTCCCACTATTGAGGCGGTGGAGGGCGACCATATCCGCATCTACGTCACCAACAAACTCAAAGCCCCCACATCTGTTCACTGGCACGGTGTCTTTCTCCCAAACGGGATGGACGGCGTCGGGGGACTAACCCAGCGCGCTATCCAACCGGGTGAGACCTTCAAATATGAATGGACGGTGCGCCAATCGGGAACTTATATGTACCACTCCCACCATGACGAAATGACCCAGATGGGGATGGGTATGATGGGAATGCTCATTTTCCACCCCAGAAAAGCCACGCCCGATTACAAGGTAGATCGGGACTTCGCTATTATGTTAAGCGAGTGGCGGATTGATCCAGGGACTACCACACCCAATCCCAACGAGATGACCGACTTCAACGTCCTGACAATGAACGCGAAGTGTTATCCCGGAACCGAGCCGTTAGTTGCCAAAATGGGCGATCGGGTGCGGATACGTTTCGGCAATCTCTCGGCGATGGATTACCATTCAATTCACCTCCACGGGCACTACTTCAAGATTACGGCAACCAATGGAGGTAGCATTCCAACAGCAGCGCAGCATCCCGGCAGCACCCTCTTTGTTGCGGTCGGTGACACACAGGATATTGAGTTTATCGCCAGCGAACCGGGGGATTGGGCGGTACACTGCCACATGACCCACCACGTCATGAATCAGATGGGACACGATTTTCCGAATGTAGTAGGTGTTCAGAAAGGAGGGTTCGATCAGAAAGTTCGTCACCTCCTGCCTGCGTATATGATGATGGGAGAGCACGGTATGGGAGAACATGGGGTTCACGTCGAATCAGGACACATGGCGGTGCCAAAGAACAGCATCCCCATGGTCGGAGCACGGGGTCCTTTCGATTACATCACAATGGGTGGCATGTTTACCCTCCTGAAAGTCCGGGAGCAGCTTGCCAGCTATGACGATCCAGGGTGGTATAAACATCCCCCCGGCACAGTTGCGGAGGTTGCCTCGGCGAATGAACTCCGCCGTGATCTGGGAAAGACACGCCCAAGTTAAAAAATGAAGCCATCCTTCCTTGATTCTCTTGACAGTTACTATCCGTCCAGTTATACTGATGCACAAAAATAGTCTGCAAGGAGAAAAACTGATGAAACCCAAAGCCGTTGCATCCTGTCGAATCGCCCTTTTAAGCGTGTTAATTGCTGTCTCGTTCACTGTTGCTTGGGCGGAGGAAACAACCCTGCCCCGTGAGAAATTGGCATCCATCTTTCCAAATGCGGCGAACTTCGTGGAAAAAAAGGCAGACTTAACGCCTGAAAAAGTTGCTTCCATTGAAGAAGAAATTGGAGCAAAGCTGCGACCCGAAGACCTTAAACCGACATTTTACATCGCTTTCAATGAAAATGAAAGCCCAATCGGGTTAGTGTTGTTTGTAGCTGTCAAAGGACCGAACGGTGTCATCAGCGGTGGCGTAGGACTCGATATAACGGGAAAGGTGGTCAAAGTCAAGATCTATAAACATAGCGAAGCCGCCGGGGTTGCCGACGCCAAATTCCTCAATCAGTTCAGCGGCAAGGGGATTGAAGACAAATTCAAAGTTGGCGAAGATGTTGAACCATTTGCCGGAGAACAGGCAGCCTCCCAAGCTGTCGCACTTATGCCGCAAAAAACCCTCGCTATCAGTTATGCCCTGTTTTTGAAGAGACCCGCGAAAGCTGAGGAAGAAGCCCCAGAAATGATTGAACCGGAAGACCTAAAAGAGGTTATGGCGATGATGAAAGACGAATATGACCTTATCCGGGCGTACTTCCAAAAAGGGGCAGAATCAAAGGATAATGATAAAGCAGCGGCAGTGCAGGCAGCAAAACGGTTTAGGAAGCACGCTGAATTAATCGCTGATTTTGAGCCTCCGAAGAACCCAAACAATACAGAGGAATATACCTACTTTCGGGAACAGTTCCACGATGCTATCCAAAAATTTGTCCAAACCCTTGAAGCAGAGGGCGTCTCCGAGAAAACCCAAAAACAGTGGCAGGAGATCATTGATGTGGTCAACAAGGCACATCTCCGCTTCAGCGTCGAGGAAATCGATCTGGATGAGGATTTAAATTAGGAGGACTTGTATGGCAAACGTTCCAGAGGAAGGGCAGAAACGACGTACATTTTTTAAGGCTTGTATGGGAGTTATCGGCGGTCTTATCAGCCTAGCGATGGGTGTGCCGCTGATAGGATTTGCCATTTCACCCGCCTTTAGGAAAGCATCAAAGAAATGGGTGGATCTCGGTATCGTCGATCTGCTCAAGGGAAGCCGCTATAAAAAAATCAACTACACTTTTAACACCAAAGATGGCTGGGTTGAGACCAATAAAAAACGCTCCGTCTATGTGACGGATCAAGGGGATGGAAACTTTGTGGTCTTCTCGCGTGTCTGCTCCCATCTCGGCTGCCTTGTACGATGGGATGAGGGGAAGGATCAGTTCTTCTGTCCCTGCCACGGTGGAGTATTTGACAGCGCGGGAAATGTCGTTGCAGGTCCACCACCGCAACCGATTGAGAAATTGCCTGTCAAAGTGGAAGATGGTATCCTGTATGTCAAGGAGTCTTGACCGTAGCCCCTAAACGTTAAACCGTATCGTCAAGACATCGCCATCCGATACGGGGTAATCTTTCCCTTCAAGCCGCAGCAAACCATTGTCCCGTGCCTTTGTCAAGTCCCCACAATCCATCAGATCCGCCCAGTGGATGGTTTCCGACCGGATAAATCCCCGCGCCATGTCCGTATGGATTGTCCCCGCCGCATCAAGGGCGGTCATACCGTTCTTGAGCGTCCAAGCCCGCAATTGATCCGAAACGACAGTGAAGAAGGTTATCAATTCAAGAGTGCGGTACGAAGCATCAATCACCCGCGCCGGTGCGGATTCGTCGAGTCCCATTTCAGCGCGGAAGATTTCCGCATCCTCCGCGTCCAGCTGCGCCAGCTCCATTTCTAATCTTGCGGAAAGTGTAATAACTTCAATCTGCCGTTTTTGCGCGTACTCCGCAAAACTAGCGCGTATCTCCTCTGCACCGTCCAACTCATCCTCACTAATGTTGAGCACCAATAACAACGGTTTTTGCGTCAAGAATCCATAACCGCGTATCGCCCGTTCATCTTCAGGGGCAAGCGACAGCTCTCGAAGCGCGGTGCCTCCCTCCAGCGCGTCCTTGCATCGTTCCAACACCGCACGTTCATGTTCCAACAATGGAACTCTCTGTGTCCGAAGTTCCCGGTTGAGCCGATCTAACCGATTATCAATAATTCCTAAATCCGCGAAGGCGAGCTCAATATCAATCGTTTCGATATCCCGCTTTGGGTCTACATCGCCGTCAACGTGCGGCACAGCATCATCTTCAAAGACGCGAACAATATGTGCGAGTGCGTCAACCTCACGGAGTTCAGCGATGACTCCCGCTTCCAATCCTTCCAGCGCAATATCACCCTTGGAAACACCAGCGATATCCACATAATCAATACTTGTTGGAGTTACCTGTTTCGGGTTGAATACCTCCGCCAATGCCGCCAACCGTTCGTCAGGAACTTTTACCGAGCCGACGTTCCATCCCTTTTTGGCGGCGTAGGTCCCCGTTTCTGCTTCGGATTGTGTCAGTGCATTGAACAAGGAGGTTTTTCCGACATAAGGTAGCCCAACGATGCCAATTTTCATTCAAAAACCTTCTTTCTGGGTGTCCGTTGGCGATACAAAAAAGAATTGCAAAACGTAACGAGAGTTGACTTGATTTTCAGGCTGAGGTACAATTGTCCCGCATTCAATAACCTCAACTACGATAGGAGAAACAGATGAGATTTCAAGGAAAATCGGTTATCGTAACGGGAGGGGCTTCAGGCATTGGAAAGGCAACCGTCAAACAGTTTGCCTCCGAAGGGGCAAATGTCGTCATTGCTGACGTAAATCCCGATGGTCAAGTCGTTGCACAACAGATCGGTCAAGAAACCCAAAGGGGAATATCCTTTATTCAAGCCGATGTTTCAAAAGCGGATGATGCAGACCACCTCATCCAAGAAACCCTGCGCCAACACGGTCAGTTAGACATCCTGCACAATAACGCGGGGATTCTGGTTGTTGGCGATGTTACCACAATACCGGAAACCGATTGGGATCGGTGCATCGACATCAACCTGAAAAGTGTCTACCTTGTCTCCAAATACGCTATCCCCGCAATGCAACAAACGGGCGGCGGAGTGATTATCAACACGGCTTCCACAGCCGGAATATCTGGCGGTGGTGGTTATTCTGTCTACGGCGCGTCGAAAGCAGCCATTATTCTTCTGACGCAGTGCATGGCTCTAGATTTCGCGAAACACAACATTCGCGTCAATGCGGTTTGTCCCGGTCCAACGGTGACACCGATGATCCTTTCATCTGATGCGGATCAACAAAGCACACATGAACGCTGGGCGAAGGAGTTGCCGATTGGACGTGCGGGCGAACCGGAAGACACCGCCAAAGCTGTCGCCTATCTGGCGTCTGATGATGCGTCATTTGTCACGGGAAGCGCGTTTGTCGTTGATGGCGGACGTTTACTAACGGGTATCGGGCAACGCATTGCTGTTGATGTTTAATCGGTGTAGGAGATTGAAACCATCCGACTAATTCATCCATTCCTCGCTTGCGCGGGGGCGGGACTTACGGTGGGTCGAGCAAGACCCTGATTCTCTGGTGTTGAGGATACAGTCCGACTATCCATTATCCGCTTCTGAGCCAATCCGCAATAGCCTCTGTCAATTTCAACGCCAACGCCCAATCGCCCGTTATTGTGTGCCTCGATCAAGGTTGTTCCACTCCCCAAAAATGGATCGAATACAACGTCCCCAACATAGCTGAACAACTTGATGCAACGATACGGCAATTCACGCGGAAAGGGGGCGGGGTGCCCCACTCGTTTTTTACTCTCTCCGTTAAATGTCCATACCCCATTTGTCCACGCCATAAATTCATCGCGTGAGATGTCCGATTCTTTACTGCCGAGCTGCTTCTTCCAAGAGTCCTTATACAAAATGACAATCAATTCGACAGGGGCAATGACATAAGGCGCAGATGCAGACATCCAAGACCCCCACGCGGTTCGGCGGGAGATATTTCCCTCATTCCAGACAATTGTAGCGTGATACTGCCAACCCGTCCCCTGTGCAATTTTCGTGAGATCGGCACCGACGCTGCGATTCCCACCCTTGTTCTTATCAAGCGGAATGTTCAGAAGCAGGCGAGCATGGGGTTGACTCCATTTGTAGCAATTCCGTATCCATTGCTTACTGAAATCGAGGTAATTCTCGTAACTTAGCGCATCATCGTTGGAGTCATAATCAATGCCAACATTGTACGGCGGCGACGTAACGATTAGGTCAATAAACTCACCTGCAAACAGATCGGAGTTACAAACGTCGTCGTTGATAATATAAACGCCCATCTCCTCAAAGAAAGGCTCGCTCTTGAAGTGAGTGGGTATATCCAATTTCGGATTTTTCATATCGACTTGTCGTCCAATCGGCATCCTAGATGCCGGTTTTTTCCTGATACTTAACTCAAGTTGCTACTTGAAAAACGCCGTTGAAAAATCCTCGAAAATTTCATAGTTTTCATAGTTGTTCGAGGAATTTGATAAAGATAAAAAAGGGGGAAACCCGTGCTATGATTCATTTCCGGGCAATTTACACAGAAGGTCACTCGGAACCTACTATGAAACTCATGCTTGGCTGATCGAGATGACAAATCGGGTCATATTATGTTCAATTTACCTGCCTACGAGTATCTATCCCGTTGCAAATTCAACATTGACTTGATGCGGAATAACGCCAGACTTATATCCACGATCCATCAACTCTCTGACCCCTGCCCGACCTTTTTCACCGTAGTCAAGAGTGTAGTCGTTCACATACATGCCGACGAATCGGTCTGCCAGTTCCGTCTCCATATCACGCGCATAGTTCATAGCGTAAGCCAAGCCTCCCTCTCGATGCTCCAGTGAGTACTGAATACTCTGCTTGATAAGTGCGGTAATACGGCGGATCTTCTCCGCACCGAGATCTCGACGGATGGCGTTTGCCCCAAGCGGCAGCGGCAATCCGGTCTCCTCATGCCACCATTCTCCCAGATCAACCACCTTATGCAGTCCTGCCCGACCGTAGGTTAGTTGCCCTTCGTGGATAATCAATCCTGCGTCTGCATTACCCTCCTGAACATACGGCAAGATCTGATCAAACTGAACAACTTCAGGATCAAAGTCAGGTTGACAAAGACGCAGCGTTAGGTAAGCGGTCGTCATCTCACCGGGTATTGCGATTTTTTTACCTGCAAGGTCTTCCCGCTGCATCGGTTCTTTGGACACAACGAGTGGACCATATTTATCACCGATGCTTGCCCCACAAGGCATGAGCGCGTAGTGATTAGCAACGTAGGCATAAGCGTGGACCGATATGGCTGTTACCTCTAACTCCCCGTTGACCGCCCGTTTGTTCAAGCTCTCAATATCCTCAGCGACTTGGACAATTTCAAAACCATCGGTTGGAATCAGCCCGTTAGCAAGGGCATAGAACATAAAGGCATCGTCAGAATCAGGGCTATGACCAATACGAATTTGTTGCAGTTGTGACATCAGTTTCTCCCATTACGACTGGAGGTTCGCTAGTCGTGGAACTTGACATGCGCTCATCTCAAATGGATTTCGCGCCGATTATATCAGATGATAGAGAATGGCGTCAAGGGATTATACCCGTTTGCACAAACTCCGTTTTGTCTATAATTGCGGTCTAGGGCTATTTAATTCTCCCATATTATTGCCCCGATAGATCCCCGATAAATCGAGACCAGGGGGACAGGCGGGATTCAAAGCAATCTGAATCCCCGATAAACACGGATTGACGGATTACACGGATAAAAGACGCCTTCGACAACCGGCATAAGAGAGCGCAATGAACACGCTACTACAAATAGCGGGGGGCAAGATGCCCCGCCTACAGGGTGGGGATAGAACGTGCTACTAGGAACAACGGGGCATGAGCCAAAACGGAGAGCTATGGTAGATTTTAGAATTACTTAGACCCTCCCAATACACAGCCAACCCCCTAAATCCCCAACCCCTCTGATAAGAGGGGAAAGACAAAGGAGAAGATCCCCTCTTATCTTCTCCCCTTGTCAGGGGAGTTGCAGGGGGACTTTGGAAACTTCGTGAAGGTCGGAGTTATTGGTCAATGTCTACTTATTTCTCTAATTCACCATATAATGCAATCGCGTTCCGTAGAACAGGAGGTTTTGAACCTACTTGATGACTCCAAATGCCTTAAAAGAGGGAAACCTTCACAATGAAACCACATTCTTCTCAATGTTGACCGTATTCTTCCTCCCCCGATCCAATTTTCCTTGCAATTCCGCAAACGATTATGTATAATTAATCCTCGTTGCACTGCAACGCATTGCCAGCGATTTTCTGCACAATGATCTCCCGTAGCTCAGCTGGTAGAGCAGGTGGCTGTTAACCACTTTGTCGGCGGTTCGAATCCGTCCGGGAGAGTTACTCTAAGCCCTATTTGGCTCTTTGCCGAATAGGGCTTTTTTATTTTGCACGTCTCATAAATTGCCAAAGGATTCAAAGGTTTGCTCCTCGTCAATGTGAGAAAGTTGCACTATCTGTTCCGTCGCCGAAAATCTCCTTTGCAATGGCAAGGTGAAGTGGAACACAGACCCTTCCCCCGGGCTGCTATCACCCCATATCCTTCCGCCGTGTTGCAGTAGAACGTGCTTGGCAATTGCAAGCCCTAACCCCGTGCCGCCCATCTCACGCGAACGTCCTTTATCCACCCGATAGAATCGCTCGAAAATCCGTGGCACTGCTTCGGCTGGGATACCGATTCCGGTATCTTTCACATGAACGATAACCTCAGAATCGTTGGCTTCGGCAGAGATTGTGATACCGCCACCCGCCGGTGTATACTTAATCGCGTTCTCAATTAGGTTTGCCATCACCTGTCCGATAAGCTGCTTATCCGCAAACACAACAGGCAAATGGTTAGGCACCATCCACCCAAACGTCAGATCCGCCTCCTCAAAGACGGGTTCAAAGAGGGTCAAGATGGTATCTTGGAATTGGTTAATCTCACAAGGTTTTAATTCAAGCTCAACCTCCCCAGATTCAAGCTGAGATAAATCAAGCAGATCCGATACCAACTGTGAAAGCCGTGCGGATTGCTGTAAAATCTTCTCTACAAACCGCTCGTTTGCGTTGGTGTCCTCCAAAGCACCATCGAGAAGCGTCTCCGCATACCCGTGAATTGAGGTCAACGGAACTCGCATTTCGTGAGCGACGTTGGCGACGAAATCTGATCGAATCCGCTCCAATTTTCTCAACTGACTTACGTCGTGGAGGCTGACCAGATACTCTCCCCCAACGGGAACGACAATAATTTCCGTTTCGCGCTTGGTTGGTCCCGCTAGCATGATTTCTGCAAATCCCGCTTTCCCTGCATCGGTCACCTGCCTTAAGAGGCGTTTCAATGCTGGATCAGGAATGCTTTCAACTAAGGAAAGTGCCTGATAGTGGACAGGGAAGTCTAACATTGTGATTGATGCCGAATTTGCATACGTGATGGCAAACTGTGCATCAATTAAGAGCACCCCCTCAACCATTTTTGACAGGATGCTGTCCCTTAGATTACGCTCACGAGAAATCTCGTGAATCTGCGTTTCAATCCAATTCGCCATCTGATTGAAATTATTCGATAATTCCCCAAGTTCACCCGATGCAGCAACGGAGACACGCGAGTTTAATTCGCCAATCGCAAGTGATTTTGTGGCTTGGCTCAGGTCCCGAATCGGTTTCGTGGTAGCATTGGTGGTGATAATGCTGAACAAGATTGCAAAAACAAGCCCTGCGCTGATTGCCAACAGCAAAAGCCATCTGAGTTGACTAATAGCTGTATCGATCTCCATCATAGGCAGTGCCACCCGACAGATACCTATCATCTCCCCCTCGCGAACCACCGGCAAGGCAAGATAACGAAGCGTGGTCATCACAGTATCGCTATACCGGTCTATCGTACCAATTTCACCTGCCAAAGCCTCGTGTACTTCTGGTCGATTCCGGTAATTATCCATGTCCCGCAGATGCTGCCCATCACGCTCCGTATCTCCCCACACAATCCCATCGCACCCGATAAATGTGAGACGGGCCGTACTATCTGCCCCAAGCCGATCTACAAAACTGTCCACGACCTCGTAACTGAGTGTGTCAGGTAGCTTTTCCAGCAGAAATTCTCACGTCAAATTCGCCTGCACCGTCAACTCGTCCGTAATCCGCTCACTCAAATTCTGTTTCAACGAGTAATCCAGATAGGCATACATCGCTAGCAAGATGACCAGCACTATTCCCATGTAATTCAAGATTAATTTAGTGTGGATGTTCATGTTAACCTCTTTACCAGGTCCTCATGCTTTATTGTATCTCATATTTAGGGCTGTGTCTCCAGAAGATTTTACACAATATCACCAATTTCAGCAGCTCAATCGTGTCAACCTTGAAAATATTAACACGAAGTCGAGGATTGTGTCAACACAGGGCTACGATTGATAGGGTCATTTAATTCTCCTGTAGGAGGGATCTCCGAATCCCGACACTTCACTGTAGGAGTGACTTCCCGATCGTGACTTATCCCACAGAATCGACAGAAAACCGAAAACTAAATGACCCTATACGATTAATAGGGGAATTGCATCTGTTATAGAAATGAGGGGTGCTCATAATTGTTGTCTGAATCAGGATTGTCAGGATTTAAGGATTTTCAGGATTAGATGACTCAAATTGACACTGATGAGCATTTGAGGCGAGGGCATCATTATTGACCCGATGCTGCATAGCGAGGCAAAGTAAGCTGACTCACGGATAAACACGGGTTGACGGATTACACGGATAAAAGACGCCTTCGACAACTGGCATAAGAAGGTGCAATGAACGCGCTATTACAACCAGCGGGGCAAGATGCCCCGCCTACAGGGTGGGGATAGAACGCGCTATTACAACCAGCGGGGCAAGATGCCCCGCCTACAGGGTGGGGATAGAACGCACTACTACAAACGGCGGGGCAAGTCCGAGAGGAGCCTTCCGTTTCACGAGAATCCCGATTTATCGGGACGTGACCGGGGATACCCCGCCCCGATAAACCGGGATGCAAGCACCTACAGGGTGGGGCATGAGCCAAAACGGAAAACCAAATGACCCTAATAAAGAAAAGATTTTGATAGACTTTTCATCTCGACTGTGTTAGGGTATAAGATTAATCTGGTGATTCAACGACATAGCGTTCCAATAGAAAGTGAGCCACAATAGATATGCACAATTCCCACAACGAACTGGAGCAGGTACTAAGAAAAGAGATTGAGGGTGAGGTGCGCTTCGATCCGTATTCCAAAGTCTTATACAGCACCGACGCAAGCCTGTATCAGATGGAACCCATCGGCGTTGTTATTCCACGGCACAAAGAGGACGTGACCAGGACCATCCAGATCGGTTATGATCGCAACCTGCCGATTCTGCCTCGCGGCGGCGGAACAAGTTTGGCAGGACAGACTGTGGGACAAGCTATTGTCATCGACATGTCCAAATATATGAACGAGATTATTGAGGTCAATGTCGAGGAGCACTGGGCACGGGTGCAACCGGGGGTCGTCATCGACGAATTGAACGATTACCTGAAGCCGCATGATCTGATGTATTCCGCCGACGTGGCAACAAGCAGTCGGGCAAATATCGGTGGCACAATCGGTAACAATTCGGCGGGGGCACATTCCCTGATTTACGGGAAAACCATTGATCACACGATGTCGCTGGATCTGCGACTATCCAACGGGGAAGCGGTTTTTGTGGAACCGATTTCGCTCGACGAACTTGCCACTAAACAACGGGGGGACTCCCGCGAAAGCCATATCTACCGAGAGATTTGTCGAATCGCAGCGGAAAATGAAGATGAGATTCGGAAGCGATTCCCGCGAGTCCTACGTCGTGTCGCCGGATACAATCTTGATGAGTTCATCGCTAACGCGGGATCAAGAAATTTAACGCCATACCGCAGAGATGGCTGCGATGCTGACCACCCGTTTAGCCTCGCGAAGATTGTCGTCGGATCAGAGGGAACGCTTGCAACAACAGTCGAAGCGAAGATTAACCTTGTGCCAACCCCCAAGATGACCGCACTCAATGTGATTCACTTTCACACACTGATCGAGTCGATGGAAGCGATGCAGCCGATCCTTGAATGCAACCCAACCGCCGTCGAACTCATTGACAAAAGCATCATCGATATGACAAAACAGTCGTTGGAGTTTTCCCGGATCAGCACTTTTATCCAAGGCAGTCCGGGAGCGATTCTCGCGGTGGAATTCTACGGCGAATCAGAGGAGGAACTGTTCGACCAACTTGATGCCCTCGAACGAAAGATGAAATCCGTTGGACTCGGCTACGCCTTCGTGCGCTGTACGGCGGCAGACGAAAAGGCGCGGGTGTGGGACACGCGGAAGGCGGGATTGGGCTTGCTCATGGGTGCACGAAGCGACTATAAACCGGTCGGGTTTGTGGAGGACGCAGCCGTTTCGATTGAGAATCTGCCGGAGTATGTCCGCCGCTTCGAGAAGATTGTCGCTGACCACGACACAACGGCTTCCTATTACGCGCACGCCAGCGTTGGATTATTGCACAATCGTCCCGTGATTAATCTTAAGAAGGAAGAGGATATTCAGAAGATGCACTCCATCGCGCGGCATGTCCGAGATCTGCTGATGGAACTCGGCGGCGCAATGAGTGGCGAGCACGGCGACGGATTGGTGCGAAGTGAATGGATTGAGAGTATGTTCGGTCCACAGATTTATCAGGCGTTCCGCGAAGTCAAAACCGCATTTGACCCAACAGGTATCATGAACCCCGGTAAGATCATCGATCCGCCGCCGATGACGGAAAACTTGCGCTTTGGACCCACATACAACGCTATTAAGATCGACACCTATTTCGACTTCTCCAGTCAAGGCGGATTCGGCGGTGCTATCGAGATGTGCAACGGCGTTGGCGCGTGCCGCAAGAAACTGACCGGCACGATGTGCCCGTCCTACATGGCAACGTTGGAAGAGGAGCATTCAACGCGCGGTCGCGCAAATGCGCTGAGAAACGTACTCTCTGGAACGTTGCCGCATGATCACTTTAAGGACAAACGGCTCTACGAAGTGTTAGACCTCTGTTTGGAGTGCAAAGCCTGCAAGGCGGAGTGTCCATCCAACGTGGATATGGCAAAACTGAAGTACGAATTCCTCGCCCATTACTACAAGGAACATGGTTTGCCGTTGCGGAATCGCTTATTTGGAAATATCGCCGAGCTCAGCGCAATTGGCTCCGCGTTTGCGCCGATGTCGAATTGGTTCATGAACAGTGGCATCTCCAAATGGGCGATGGAAAAGTTTACCGGAATCGATCGACGCAGATCGCTGCCTAACTTTGTCCGCGAAACATTCGAGAAGTGGTTTCAGAAACATCAGAATTCCCACACCGATCGTGGGAACGAGACAGCGAAGCAGGTTGTTCTTTTCCACGACACCTTCATGAACTACAACTACCCCAGTATCGGAAAGGCTGCCACCGCTGTGCTTGAAGCTGCGGGGTTCGAAGTTATTCTACCAGAAAAGCGGTGTTGTGGTCGTCCGATGATCTCTAAGGGTATGCTTGAAGACGCAATTGAGAATGCGCGTTATAACGTTGAACGCCTCCTACCTTACGCCGCCAAAGGCATCCCCATCGTCGGCTGCGAGCCAAGCTGCCTCTTGGCGTTGCGCGACGATTATGTGGACCTTATCCCCGGTGTGGATACGGATCTCGTGGCACAACACACATTTATGCTTGAGGAGTTCCTGCTCTCTCTCCACGAGAAGGGGGAATTGAATCTAGAGTTTGGGGATACAGAGAAAGAGATTCTGTTGCATGGACATTGTCACCAGAAAGCCATCGTCGGTGTGAAACCTTCCGAGCAGGTTCTGAGTTTGCCACCGGGATATAACGTCAATGTCGTGGATTCCGGATGTTGCGGCATGGCAGGTTCATTCGGCTATGAGGCAGAGCACTACGATGTATCCATGAAGGTTGGTAGCCGTCAGCTATTCAAGGCAATCAATGAGAAGGATGGCGATTTTGAGGTGGCTGTGGCGGGAGTCTCTTGCCGCGAACAGGTCAAACAGGGGACGGGCAAAGAGGCGAGGCATCTGATTGAAGTCTTGGCTGATGCTATACGTGATGCGTGAAACGTAATATAGCCCGAAGGCGTTACCGCACACAACGGAAACCGTAGTCATAGGTTGTGTTCATGGGTGAAAGCCTGAAACGATGGGCAACGCAGATGCCTTGTGGTGAAGCACTCCAACCACCGCCGCGCAACACGCGCTCAGTTGTAATGTCCATGAAATTGTTTATTATCCACTCTGGTTCATTCGTACCTGAACGTGGATTCTTGCGAGGCGATGAGAAGTAGAAGTCATCATCATAAAGATCTAGACACCACTCCCAAACATTCCCAGACATGTCATACAAACCATATCCGTTCGCGGAATACTTACCAACCGCCATCGTATCTCCAACATTTCTGTCATAGTTCGCTTTCGCAGCAGATAGCACATCTCCCCACGGATACTTTTTACCCGATAGCCTGCCGCGCGCAGCGTATTCCCATTCCGCCTCCGTCGGCAAACGCTTTTCTAACCATATAGCATAGGCCATCGCACTATACCAGCTCACCCAAGTAACAGGATGGTTTGCCTGCCCTGCTGGATAGTTGTTACCATCCCAATTCAACAGGTAGTCGCCATCGTGAAACTTGTCCTCAATCCGATCTTTCTGCCAACTGGAATTTTCAATCAGGAACTGCTGATATTCAAGATTCGTCACAGCATGCGTGTCCATATAGAACACATCCATATGCACTGTATGCACAAGTTGCTCGTAAAAAGACTCAGTATCGTTGCTTCCCATCTCAAACTTGCCGGCAGGTATCAGCACCATGTTTTCAGGGCGGGCGGGTGCCGTCTCTACACAAGGCTCATCTTTTTCAGGTAAATACATAAAAAATAATCCTCCTATGCAATTTTTTGTTCCTTTAGACAAAAAGAAGGTATAGGTTAGGGGAGAAATCCAACTGATTCTCCCAAAGTCAGACAATCTAAGACTGAAAAACTCGGTCTCTCCATGATACTAGCAACTTGAGTTAATATAACGCAAGTTGCTAGTTGATAAGCCAAGCGTCAGAAATCGACACAATAGCCGGGAATCGGAATTCCCTCTCCGTTCCGAGAGTTTTCAACCTACAATAAACATACCGTAGGGGCGTACCTTCCAAATTCCGCTCCGACTGTTTAGGCATGACGTTTCACCTATGCTTATACATGTCGCCTCGCTGGGGCTTAGGGTTGGTTCTACCATGTTTGCTATACACATATCACCCCGCTGGGGCTTTGATATGTGTGTATTCGGTATTTCTATACACATTGCGCTCCTCTGGAGCGCAGGGATTGAACTTATCGCCGTCCTATAGACATATCGCTCCTCTGGAGCGAAAGTAGAGTCCTTCAGCTTTAACAGCAAACTGATAGATTTTCAACACTAGCAACTTGAGTTAATATATAAAGAATAGGATTCGTTGAAGATTCGCTGGAATTTTCACTAGCGGAATAATCGTTGCATCTTAAAGCACCATTTCGATTAGCCCACGGCTCTTTTTATCGAGCTCCTCTAAGTTAGAGATCTCAAAACGGTTGCCGTCCACATCAAGCAATAGTAGCCGGCGGTCTGTAATCCACTGAGCGTTCTCAGAGACGTTGCGCACGACAAACTCTCGGTTCCCCCGGTCAGTCTGAACCTCCCAATAAGACACACCAAACTCACTCCTGAGCGAGTCAATCTGCTTGATAATGGCGGTCATGTACCGTTGTTCAAGCTCCTCCTTGACCATGCGCTGCGTCACAGCGTCCAAAACAATTGGATCTTCGACGGTACAGATCACCTCATTCTTTTCGTCGAGCAAGCAGATATACCGATCAGGTTGAGATAACGGGGCGGCACACACCACTCGAATCTTGAGGTAGGAACGGTCGCCCTTAATTGTCAGGCGTAATACCCACGGCGGCTCGCGGAATAGGCGGATCGCCTCCGGCTCAACATGTTCCGGACGGGTTACCTGAATGGGGGTGATTGTCCTCTCCGCTTTTGCTTTTCCATTTTCAGTAGGTGTTTCCATTTTTTCCTCTTCAGATGCCATTACATTCTCCAGTATAATTGTTGCTATCTATAATGTATCCAGCAGTCAATCGGCGAAAAGCACACAATCAATTATGTTGTCCATTTCCGTTGGGTCCGGTAGGAAAGCGAGGTTTCACATTATACCGAGTGCTCGATAAAAAAGTCAAACGGCTTTTGCATGATGATAGAGTCATTTATGGTAGATTCTAGAATTACTTAGACCCTCCCAATGCACAGCCAACCCCCTAAATCCCCCTTATCAGGGGGACTTTGGAAACTTCGTGAAGGTCGGAGTTATTGGTCGATGTCTACTTATTTCTCTAATTCACCATAATTCTTCGGGCGGGGCAAGATGCCCCGCCTACGATGCAGGAGGCAATCTTCCGTCTACCCGCCAAAATCGATCGAAAAACGGAAAACCAAATAGCCCTACATACGATGGCGCTATTCGTTATCTTCTTCTGAATCTTCCTCTGAATCAGCTTTCCCGCCGCCGACCGCCATAACCGCCGTTGTTGCTTGCTGTGTATGAACAAGTTTGTAGAAGATGCCCCTCCGCGCCATCAACTCCGCATGGGTGCCAACCTCTGCAATTTTGTTGTCCTCCAGAACAACCAGCCGGTCTGCGTTTCTCAGGGTTGAGAGACGATGAGCAATCGCAAAGGTGGTTCGTCCTTTGACCAGCCGCGCAATCGCTATCTGAATCTTTTTCTCGGTCGGTGTGTCAAGCGAGGAAGTCGCTTCATCGAGGATGAGAATTTTGGGGTCATGCAGAATGGCTCGTGCGATAGAGATACGCTGCTTTTCGCCGCCGGAGAGTTTTCCTCCGCGCTCGCCAACCTTTGTGTCATAGCCGTCCGGTTTGCCGACAATAAATTCGTGCGCTTCCGCGGCTATCGCTGCACGAATCACCGCGTCAAAAGTTGCGTCCGGTTTGCCGTAGCGGATATTTTCGGCAATTGTAACATTAAACAACGTCGGTTCCTGATGTACCATCCCTATCTGCCCACGCAAATCTTCAAGGCGGATATCCTGAATATCCTCGCCGTCAACATCTAAACGCCCCCGATTGACATCGTAGAATCGGCAGATTAGGTTGATGAAAGTGCTTTTGCCAACTCCCGATTTGCCCACCAAGCCAATCATTTCGCCGGACGTCACTTCGAGATTAATTCCCTTGAGAATGGGCTTGCCCGGATCGTAACCGAAGGTAACATCTTTGAAGGATACCCGCCCCCCGATTTGGGGCATTGGCTTCGCATCCGGGGAGTTGAACGGTTCAATGGGTGTGTCCATCACTTCAAAGATTCGCTCCGCGCCTGCATAGGCATGGATCATAAAGCTGTAAAAATCACCAAACCACTTGAGGGGGCGGTAGAGCATCCAGAGATAGATGTTAAACGCCGTCAATTCACCGAGCGTCAATTCTTCGCCGAGGATCTGTCTACCGCCAAAATACCAGACAAAGAATCCGCCGAAACTCATTAGGAAGTTCATCACCGTGAAGAAGACGAACGCAGCCCGATCCGCGCTGACGCTTACCTGCCGCAGTTCGTCATTCCGCTGATTAAAACGAATGCCTTCTCGCTTCTCTTGAGCAAAGGCTTTGACTAATCGAATACCGGTGATTGATTCGTTCAAATGCGCTGAAAATCGTCCCCATTTGACAGACCAGCGACGCCAGTAATGTTCCATGCGATTCCACATCAGTGCCCCACCCAAAACAATCGGTGGTACAGGAAGCAGCACATACATCGTGAGCACCCAGCTTTTATATAACAGCAACGTCAAGATGCCCAGCAGCAACAACGCATTGGACAAGATGAAGGGAAGGTCATGGGTCATGTATTCTTCCAGAAGTTCTGCATCGTTAGTCATTCGGGAAATGAGGTTCCCGATTTGTCGCTTATCATAAAACCTCAGAGGTGTGAACTGTAATACACGATAGAGTTCAGTGCGCATGTCTTCCGCCGCTCGAAACCCTAGCCGACTGCTTATCGCTGTACGTCCCACTTGGGCTAGCCACATCAAGATCTGGATCCCCAAAAGTGCCATTACAAACCAGACTAGAAGTTCAAAGTTTGATTTCGGCATGAGCACATCGTCAATAATGCGTTCTGTGATGAAGGGAGGCACTAAATCGATTAACGCAGCAACTGTCGTAATCACAAAAACGAGTATAAGTTGAGGGCGATAAGGTCTAACGTAGCTGAGAATCCGCCGGAGCGTCTCCCGCTTCTTCGCGCAGTTAATACATCTACCATCCTTCTCTGCGAGCAAGCGTCCACACTTTTCGCACCGTGTGCGTTCCATCTCCGTTGGTAGTTCAAGGGTTTCTCCTTTGGAGAGCTGCTGAATCCCCTCGGCAACCTCCGCAAACTTGGGTGCCAATGAATTGGAATAGTGTAGATAGACCGGTTCCCCTACCTTGCGCTCTACCGCGAGACACCCTCCCCCGACGAGCTCCTCCGTCCTAGCTTCCTGCACGGCTGTAAGTGGCACTTCTACAGTACCATCTACACCCTCAGTCGGTATAAACAACAAGTGCCGATCCGTGGCAATCAGCCATTTTTCTCCAAATAATTGCTCGTTGATGAGATCTGTAGCGACTTGGAAAAGCACCTGTTCCTCCGGCGGTTTTACCCGTTGCAGCTTAATATCCACTTCAGGAGGCAAGGTTTCCATAAACGGTTTCATTGTTGTTTATTCACTCTCCCATCAACGTGAAATGTAATGCGTAACATTCTTCTAATTTAGGATTTACGCAGTTGACTGTTCAAAGCCTCGTAGTTCGGTGATTTATCACCGCACAACACGACTTGTGACGCCCGATGAATCCCCGGTTTATCGGGACAGGTGGGCAACTACAGTGGTTTGTAGTAGGTTTCGGACTCTCGAAACGGAGGCGATTTATTGACCGTACCCCCTCTAACTCCCCCGCAAGCAGGGGAGAAAGCAATGAACGCGCTACTACAAATTGCTTTGAATCCCGATAAAATCGGGGATCAAGTGCGTAACTCCTATAATTAATCCTTTTGAGGTGCAGCTCATTTGATAGTGGCACAAATCTTTAGCAGGAAGGTGCGAACCAGTTTTGTTTAATTCCTAGTGCCACAATAACTTCAGATCTTCCGTATCAACAATGAGTATATCACAATCAACACCCCATATTCAATCCTTCCCAAAGCAGCTTACAATTCATCATCCGTTCGTTGGATCCCTATTTTTTCGTGGATGGAAAACTAAGTGCGTGTTATAATGGATTAATTTTCGGGCTGATTCATAAGACACAAAGAGGCACAGGAATTGCTGTTCAAGGAGATCCTGATATGACAACATCGCAGAAACATTGGCGGGTACTCAGCAATGATGATGGCTGGATAATGGGCACCTACGGTCCCCCATTGACCCCGGACGATATGCGCGACAAAATGATCGCCCCCTATGCGGGTTCACCGGTTGATGTTTTTCTTTGGTCTATCGGAGGGCACGAGGTTTACGACTACGAAACCGAAGTTGGAGAACGGTTCGGGGATGGGTATGAAGACCTTGACGCCGGACAACAGAGGAAGGTTGAAAATCTCCGTCAGATGATAAAAGCGCACGGTGGTCCGGTGACGGTCATCGCGCAGTTGTGCCGTGAGGCGGGCATGGCGTTTTTCCCGTCTGTCAGAATGAACGAGCATTACGACATGGAGGAGTCAGCTCCGAATTATGGACGACTTCGCCGCGACCATCCGGAACTGTGTATCGGTCGTCCCGGAGAACCGATACCGCACGGAAGTCTCGAATGGGGCATACGGACTGGATTAAACTACGCATTTCCAGAGGTGCGCGCCCGCATGACGCGAATTATTTTTGAGTTAATCGAACGTTTCGACATTGACGGCATCGAGCTCGACTTTATGCGCCATCCCGCCTTCTTCCGCGTCGCAGAAGCATATCAGTACCGATACTTAATGACAGACTTTGTATACGGTGTTCGGACAAAGTTAGACGAAGTCAGTCAAGAAAAGGGGAAGCGGCTCAATCTTGCCGTGCGTGTGCCACCGACGCTAGCAGATGCTAAACGGATCGGACTCGACGCCGAGGTATGGATGAGAGAAGGCATGGTAGACATGCTCATCGCAGGCGGTGGATTTATCCCGTTTGAGATGCCAATCCGGGAATGGGTTGAAACCGCCGAGGACACCGGTTGCAAAATATACGGCTGTTTCGAGGGACTGAGATCACTGCTGAACGAAAAATCGCTCAAGGCACTTGCCCTCCGGTATTGGGAGGCTGGGGTGGATGGCATCTACTTTTTCAACTACTACAGCATGTCCAACGATTGGAAGCGAAATGTCCTGAATCAACTAGCTGACCCCACAGTGCTACGACGACTGAACAAGTGCTACGAGTTAGACCACTCCAATCGGCACCAGCCGACATCTCAACTCGGCTATTCGTTCCTTAACGCTATTCCTGCGGCACAACTCCCAGTCCAGTTTAATCAGACTTTCTATGACCGCGGTGTGATCCTCCGTCTGGATATCGCTGACGACGTGGAATTAGCCGCTGCCGATGGAACTTTGAGCCGATGCACGCTCGGTCTGGGATTTGAGGGGCTAACCGCCGAAGATGTGTTTGACATACGACTGAACCAAACGCAGATTCCTTGGAACACCGGTGTGGCTGCTTCAGACAACAAGACCCGCGTGGAGTATGAACCGGGTTGGAACCAATACCCTTCCCGGACCCAAGAGGTGTCGGTCCCCGGTGATACCATCGACTTTGACATCGGCAGCCCATCCCTGAAAAAAGGTATCAACGAACTAGAGATTCGACAAATCAACCCCCAAGCGGAGCGTCGTGAATCGTTGATACTGAAGGATGTAACAATGTCGATTGACTACAACTAACAATATATAGTGAATTCTAAAAATAAGTGAACGCTTCTCCATTAGGCATTGTAGGAGAGCCGTCTTGTGGGAGAGAAACCTTCTAAGTCCGCCTGCGAAATCAGAGGTGTCCGTATAATCGGGGTTGAAAACCCCTCCCACAGTGTCCAAATAATTATGAAATTCACTATAGTTCCAAAAGAGGCAATGGGAGGAGATGGCAGATACAGAAGCACAAACATTGCAAAAACTTGAACGCTCAGGTCGAGATCTGAAAGGTATCTGGAAATGGATCTTTGAGATTACCGCCGTCGGCTTTGTGTTCTTTTACATCTACGGCGCGGGTTTCGGAACGTCCGGTGAACAGTATCACGTCGGGCTATACCTACTCCTCACATTTGTCTTGACCGGCATGTTCTATCAGTTCAGGCGCAGCTCACCCGAATCACGTCCGTCGGTAGTAGATCTGATACTGGTTGGCTTGACTATCTTCGTAATTGGATACTGGATTGTCGAGTACAAAAAACTTGCTGGCCGGGCGGGGGCATATAGCCAACTCGATGTATGTGTTGGGGCGGTGGCGGTGATTTTGAGCCTTGAGTATAGCCGTCGAACAGTCGGTTGGGCACTGACCATAATCGCTACGGTTGGCGTTTTGTACGCCTTGTTTGGTCAATCCATGCCGTCCGTCATCGCGCACAAGGGGTTCCCGCTGCGCCGGATTTTTGAATACAGTTTCTTCAGCCAAGCGGGTATCTTCGGCATCATGGCAAACGTCATGGCGACGTATGTCGTTCTGTTTATCTTCTTCGGCGCATTCTTGGAAAAGTCAGGGGTGGGGCAGTTTTTCATTGACCTCCCAATGGCGGTGGCGGGACGGTTGGTGGGCGGTCCCGCGAAAGTAGCGGTTGTCGCCTCTGGATTCTTCGGCTCGGTTGCCGGGAGTGCTATCGCAAACACGGTAGCAACTGGCGCATTTACTATCCCGCTGATGAAACGCACCGGCTTTCGATCCCACGTCGCCGGTGCTGTTGAAGCGACAGCATCGGTCGGGGGACAATTTCTCCCACCGGTGATGGGTGCTGGTGCGTTTATCATGGCAGAACGCACCGAGCTGCCGTATAGCCACATCGCGCTGCTATCGGTCATCCCGGCACTACTCTACTTCTTCTCAGTGTGGGTGATGGTACACCTTGAGGCAAAAAAGGAAGGTATCGAGGGGCTACCGAAAGTTGAACTACCACACCTGCCCACACTTCTCAAGTGCCAATGGTACTGCCTGATTCCGTTGGTTGTGCTGACCGCCACTCTGATCGCTGGTCACACCGCATCCCAAGCGGCGTTCTTCGCCATCCTGGCTACAATCGGCATCAGTTACCTTCGACCGGAGACGCGCCTCACGCCCAAACGCCTTTGGGAGACGATGGTCAGCGGTGCTAGAAACTCCCTTGCTATCGGCGGAGCGGTGGGTAGTATCGGCATCATTATTGCCATAATAGATCTCACCGGACTTGGCAGGATCTTTCCCGACCTTGTCCTCTCCATCGCTGGAGACAACCGTGCAATCGCTATCCTACTGCTCGCCGGTGCGTCTCTCATCTTGGGGATGGGCATCCCCGTTACCGCCGCCTATCTGATTACCTCCGAGCTCGCTGTTCCCATTCTCACAAGCGATCAGCTGGGAATTTCTCTTATAGCGGCACACCTGATTGTCTTCTGGCTCAGTCAAGATTCCAATATCACACCGCCTGTCGCACTCGGCGCGTACGCTGGGGCTGCTGTGGCACGTGCGGATCCATGGAGAACAGGTTGGGCATGTTTCAAATTTGCCAAGTTTCTGTATATCATGCCGCTGCTGTTTGCTTATACCCACATCCTGTTTGATGGCACACTGCTGCAAAATGTCCTGTCCGTTGTAACGGCTGTGGTGGGTACATTCATCTTCTCAATCGTTACGATGGGATACTTCCTCCGAAAAACGACATGGATAGAATGGATTATCCTCGCAGTTGCTGCTTTTTTAGCGTATATCTATAATATCTACACTTTTGTAATCGCGCTCGGTTTATTTGCTACTGTGTATTTCATTCAGAAACGGGCATGAAATATTCAAAGGAAGCGTCCCAATTAGCCCTCAATAGTCAATATAAATTGTCCTTATCAAAAAGGCAGTCTAGGAAAAAATTCGTTATATGGATACCCGTACCTTCTCCACCCACCGGCACGACCTAGAGGCATTGCGCGCGCTAGCCATGTTATTAATCATCGCCTTTCATGGCTCTCTAGCGTTTTTTGACGTACCTTGGCCAATTCGGGACACAAAAAAAAATGAAGGAATTGGCGTTGTTTTTCTTGTGATACACGGTTTTCAAATGCCACTTTTCTTTGTAATGAGCGGTTTCTTCACCGCCATGTTGTGGCGCACACGGGGAGTGAAGGGGTTGTTAGAACATCGATTTCGGCGTGTCTTCCTGCCATTGGCGGTTGGGCTTGTCACCATTGCTCCCGCCATGTACTGGATCAACGAAGAATTAATCGAAGCCACGCTGCAACGCGCGAGAGACTCCGCTCCGTCTCCTTTAGAAGATTCGGGGGCGAATATTTGGAGTGCAGCAAAGACCGGGGACCTTGAAGCTCTCAAGGTACACTTGGCGAACGGAGTAGATCTCAACACCCAAGATCCGCAATTCGGGCTCACCTCTTTGTTGTGGACTGTCCTTGCAGGGAAAGTCGAAATTGCCGAACAACTCATCAAAGCAGGAGCAGATGTAGATGGGAAAAACAGAGATGGACGCACACCTTTACACGAAGCCGCTTTTATGGGACAGTCTGAGATTGCTAGAATTCTCTTTCAAAACGGTGCAGATGTAGAGGCTAGGGATGAGAACGGTGAAACCCCATTAAACTATGCACAAGCAGATTGGAAAGATATATACTTGAGAGTTAGAGAGTTACAAGTGAAGCTATATCCAGTAAAAGCCTTTTACGGCAGAACTCGCATCGCTACAATTCTCACTCAATACGGGTCAACGGGAAAGATTCCTAACTTAAAGAAACAGAACCGTGTATGGCGGACACTTACAACAGCGCACGTATTATATCACCTCTGGTTATTCTGGCTTCTCTGCTGGTTGGTTCTCGTTTTTGCCTTATATGCCGCAATCGCCGAACGGAGGTTGTGGATGGGTCCACCCCAAAAAATCATACTTTCTCCGCTCCGCTATCTTTGGCTGATTCCCCTAACCATGGTACCGCTATGGTTTATGGCGGCGAGAGGTGCGATACCGAACTTTGGTCCAGATACCTTCATCTCCATTATACCCATGCCGTATATACCCATTTATTACGGTATCTTCTTCTTTTTCGGGGCATTTTACTACGATTGCGACGGTAGCGACGGAAAACTTGGAAGACAGTGGATAATCACAATGCCTGTGGCTCTGTTGGTTATCTTTCCGGTAACGCTGACGTTGGGACTTACCCCGAACTGGTTGGGGCAATACCGTCATTTCGTTTTACTAGTCTTGAAGGCGATGTACGCGTGGCTGATGGTTTTCTTCCTTATGGGCATTTCCCGTGAGTTGATAGCAAGAGAGAGCAGGGTATGGCGATACCTTTCGGATGTCGCCTACTGGTTATACCTCGCACACCTCCCCGTAATCCTTGTAGCACAAGAAATGGTGCGAACATGGGACCTGCCGGCGGTTGTCAAGTACGGTCTGGTATGCGTCAGCGTGACGGGTGTTCTGCTACTAATCCACCAATTCTTCCTACGCTACACCTTTCTGGGCACCCTGCTAAACAGAAATCAATAGGCCTCGCCGGCATACTAGGATCATTTAATTCTCCCATATTATTGCCCCGATAAATCGGGATTCAAAGCAATCTGAATCACGGATAAAAGACACCCTCGACAACTAGCATAAGAAGACGCAACGAACGCGCTACTACAAACAGCGGGGCAAGATGCCCCCCCTACTAGGTGGGGATAGAACGCGCTACTACAAACAGCAGGGCATGAGCCAAAACAGAAAACTAAATGACCCTACCGGCATACAAACTGAGAAACCTGTTCAACTCAGTAACGCCCTCAAAGGCACATCTTCGTCCTGGGGAAGATAATAACTCAGCGGATCGCTGACTACGCCGAGCAGCTGTTTCTGTAGAGGGGTTGTGCACTTAGCAATGAGTTCATCTGGCATCGCAACGTAGTCCATCGGTTTGACCCACCGATACGCATAACCCATGAAGATTGTCTTTCTCGGCTTACCAGACCAGTTATGTCCCGGTCCGTGCCATGTCCGCTGCTCAAAGATGAACGCATCTCCCGCCTTCACATTTATGGAGATAGCACCTCTCGCATTCCCGGTTTCCGTATCCACAGGGGGTGTGCCGGTGAGTCGGTTGCTACCGGGGACAAGTACTGTCGCGCCTGAAGCCGGATCCGACTGATCACTGATGGCATACGCAATTTTGAGCAAGATTCTGGGATGGGGCTCTTGCATCTCGCTAGGTGACGTACCCCCATCACGGTGCAGACCAATTCTGTCCTTGACCTTCGGTGGTGGTTCATCCTTCGATGGAAGCACAAGCAGGTGTGAAGTAATCATCTGGATATTCCAATTCAGGATTCCCCAAGCGAGCGGTACCGTTTTGTGCCAATCGAGCAGTTGGAAAAAAGCATCGTGCTCAGTGATACAGTTGCGTAAATTCAACCTGCCATCAGCTTCCAGACGCCCAGCCTTTTCCTCGCGTTCATGAAGCTCATTAATCGCTGCGTCGATTTCCGCAACTACTTCTGGTTCTAGCGCATTCTCGATTACAAGGTATCCGTTGGTATCGACAAACTCCTGTTGTTCTGGAGTCAAGACCGCGTACCCGGTCAAATCGTTTTGAACTGACATTTCTCCCTCCAGTTTTTGGATGTGTAGGTGGTGTTAAACAATTCCTATTAAGAGGATACCTGATTTAGAGCATCAATGCCAAGCATTTTTTACAGGTAGATGCCAATAAAAGTCAAACATGCTATAATATGGTGTAAAGCAGCGTAGAAAGGAAACAACATGGAAAACAAACGTCTGTTTATCGACGATTTCGAGATTGAGTCCAAACAGAACCTCAAGCGAAGGTACCATCCACCAGAAAAGGTTGGCACCGTTCTCCAACCGGATCAGCCGTGGGAAGATAAGTCTGGCTGTGCCTGTCCTATGGTCATCCGCGATCCGGAGGGAACATTTAAGATGTGGTATTGGAACTCAAAAGGCGATCTTAACGACCTTTACGCGACCAGTGAGGATGGTCTTCACTGGGAGAAGCCGATTCTCCATCTAGCGGAAATCGATGGTAACACCGAGAACAACAAAGTTAAAACACCGGGGCGGATTGGGCCCGGCGCAGTTTTTTACTGTCCTGAGTCCATTCCTTCAGAAGGCGAAGACACGTTATATCGGACGGTTTCGTGGATTCCCGGCGGCGAATGGAGCCAACGATACCTACCAATTTTCAGTCCGGATGGATTTACTTGGGATACGGTGGAAAACGCGGACGAGGAACCCGGCCTCAGCGATGGCGTAGGCGACACCGGCACCTTTTTGCTTGCCGACGATGCCTTTCCCATGATGCGCGACGACGTGCCCGGTCGCTATATTGCTTTCCCACGCCTCCACGCGACTGTCGGTCATTTCCGCCGACGGGCTGTAGGGATGACATTTGCCAATTCCCTACCCAATCGCGCTCGATTGATGTTAGATTGGCCCCGCCCCAACCTCGTTCTTGCCCCGGATTTGATGGACGATGAAATGGCTCGTGAACGCTTGGATAACGCCTACACGGAGGGAATCATCCACTACAATGATCCGGTAGACCAGCACTGCGAATTTTACACCATGCAGCCGTGGACGGTAGGCAACGTTTTTCTTGGGGCGCTTTATATCTTTGATGTCAGCATGAATATGTACAAACATAGCATGTGGAACCAGCACGGTATCATGGAGACGCAACTGGTGTATAGCCGTGATCTGGTACATTGGGATCGGCTTGGCGATCGCCAACCGTGGATTGGAAGGGGCAAAGCCGGTGAACAGGATTGTGCGATGATACACTTTGACAGTGTGCCGATACGCGCAGGGGATTGGATGTATCAGTACTACTCCTCTGGTAATCTGCCGCATCCTTCCGTAGATCAGCAATGGCTATATGAACAGCGGAGATTGATCGAAGCGGGGAAACGACACCCATTACAAACAATCGGCTGTGTACGCTTTCGACCTGACCGTTACATCTCTCTAGAGGCGGGCAACCGTATCGGGCGTGTGACCACGAAAACGCTGACTGTGAGCGGTGGTACTTTGCGGGTCAACGTTGATGCGACAGACGGTGAATTGACAGTCACCGTACTGACAGAACGCGGACGACCACTGAAGGGTTACGAACGGTCCCAACCGATCCGAGGAGACCATATTGAAGCTGCTGTCTCTTTCTCAAAACCCCTCGCCGATTTGGTCGGCAAGCGAGTAAAACTTCGCTTTACACTTCAAAATGCGAAGTTGTTCAGTTATTCATGGGATAAGGTCGTGTAGGAGGGATCTCCGAATCCCGACACCTCACTTATGAGAGAATTGATATTGACTTCCTGTCGTATGTATAGTAGGATAGTTTTCCGATTTGGAGGCTTGACAACATAGTCCGGCTCCGAGCGCGAATAGAAATCGTAGGGGTGGGGTTGCCCCGCCCTACTTTTCAATAACTCGGTTTCTGTTGCACAATTTCTTAGCATCAGCACAAAATGAAAGGAAATAAGCAACATGATCAAAATTGGCTGTAACTTTCTCAGTTTACAAAATACGGATGTTGAATCCTTCATCGAAGTCGCCCACGATTTGAGACTGGACATCGTTGATTTTCACCACCGGGCGTTCACCTCAACGGATCCAGAATATCTCGGCAGTATCAAACTAAAGTGCCTCAAATACGGCATGCCCATAGGCTACATCGGTGTGAGTGGCCTGTTCGTTGGGAATGCGGCAGAACGGGAGGAACACGCCCAAGATTGTAGGGATGCGATTGACCTCGCTGCGTTTCTCGGTTCGCCAATCATCCGCGTGTTCTGCGGTGTGATACCAGAAAAAAATGGCGATGGTGATGATCCTTGGCCCGCGATGATTCGCGGTTATCAGGAGGTCGCCGACTATGCAGCCACAAAAGGTATTGCCGTGGGATTGCAGAATCACCCCTCCACAGGTGACGATATGCTGCGTATCCGGAGCGAAACCAACCGAGAGAACTTCTCTTTTATCATGGATACGGGGCAATGGGTAGGCTCACCCGGATCCGGCCCAAGGGGCGAGACAGATCCGGACATTGACTTCTACCAGTTTATGGAGCAAACTGTGCCGTATGCCCTGTATGTCCGCACAAAATTTTACAAAATCGAAAGCGGCAAGGAGGAGTGGCTGGATTATGAGCGAATCGCAGAGATCCTGAAAAAGGTGAGCTACAACGGCTGCATCTCCATTGTCTATGAAGGCGAACATCCAGACCGAATCGATCAGGTGCGGAAAGCCGCTAGCTACCTACGCTCACTCCTAGCAGGCTATTAACGGAGATGTTCAACATATCGGAGGATATGATGGCAATTCCAACGAACCAAGAGTTGATTGCGTGCTGGCGCAGCGAACCGGCACCGCTGCTCCCGCTACTTCACGCCTTCCATGATCGAGACGGTTTCATTTCTGAGGACGCTCTCCGTGACATAGCAGTGGGACTCAGGATTCCGCTCGCAGATCTCTTTGGAACCGTTACGTTCTACCATCACTTCTCCCGCACTGCGCCGGGGCAAAGTGCACCACGGGTCTGTACGGGACCTGTTTGCTGTTTGGTCGGTGGGAATGAAATCCTTGCTGCGCTCAAGGAAGATGGTGCAACGCCGATGCCGTGTGCCGGTCGCTGTGACGATTTCGTGCCGGTGCTCAAAGGACACCAAGTGCTTATCGGCGTGGATTCGGACGCACTCGAAGCCAAGCCCTCTCCTGCCCCGCCGCCAAATCCAGGAGGCATTGATGAGTGTGTCTTTGGCGGAATTCGTGAGCCAGATCGAGCTAGCATTGAGGGTTATCGCCGCACCGGTGGATACGAGGGGCTTACACACGCAGTGCAGGAGATGCAGCCAGCCGAAGTGGTCGAAATTATCACAGAGAGCAAGCTCGCGGGACGGGGAGGGGCAGGCTTTCCCACCGGACTCAAATGGCAGGGGGTCGCCGAAGCACCTGGCAGTCCAAAAACTATTGTCTGCAACGCGGACGAGGGTGAACCCGGTTGCTTCAAAGACCGCGCAATCCTCGACCATGACCCACACGCGGTGATTGAGGCGATGGTTCTCGCAGCCTATGCGACCGGTGCGACACGCGGCTTCATCTACCTCCGATATGAATATCCCGAAACCCTCAACACGCTAGCAGAAGCAATTGCCGAAGCGGAGGAGGCAGGATGCCTCGGTAATCGGATTCTCGACGTGGACTTCAACTTCCACATTTACCTGCGACGTGGTGCTGGTGCTTACATCTGTGGTGAGGAGGGTTCACTGCTGAATAGCCTCGAAGGGAAGCATCCCTTCCCGCGCAATCGTCCTCCCTATCCAGTGACTCACGGCTACGACAACCTTCCAACGGTTGTCAACAACGTCGAAACCCTTGCGGCTGCGCCACAGATTATGCGCCGGGGAGCGGATTGGTATCGCAACCTCGGAATGAACGGTCATGCCGGCACGAAGGTCATCAGCCTCTCCGGTGACATCCAGAAACCGGGTAACTACGAGGTGCCGTTTGGATTACCGTTGCCGACGCTGCTCTACGATTGGGCGGGCGGTGCACGGGAAGGACGTTCAATTCAAGCGGTCACGATGGCGGGACTCTCTGGCGGCTTTCTCGCTGGAGATGACCTTGACGTAACGCTTGATGAGCCAAGCGTCGGGAAGGTGGGGGCTATGCTCGGTGCCGCTGGGATTATAGTGTTCGACGACAGTCGGGATATAATCCAGATGGCACGTCACGCGATGGAATTCTTCGCTGAGGAGTCATGTGGCAAGTGCTTCCCCTGCCGTATCGGCACACAACGTCTCACCGAACGGCTCGCTGGCGAGGCAGGACCTAGCGATCTGGCGAGGTGGAAGGGCGAGGTCAGCGATATCGGCAATACTATGAAGGCAACGAGTGCGTGTAGCCTCGGAACGGCTGCACCAAATATCACGGAAAGCTTGATGAAGTATTTCCCAGAGCAGGTTGAACAGCATGTCAGCCGTAGGACATAAGACCTAATTCATCATTAAAACAAAGGCTCATGTCAAAAGAAAGTGCAAAGCATGAGGTGAAGTGCTGCCTTCGTACCCCCCTTAATCCCCCCGCAAGCGGGGGGAGAGTAACCCCTTGATAAATTGGGAGGCGAGTGCCTGCGGCTTCTATTGTACTCATTCTTTACATGAGCGAAAACAAAAAGAGTAGGGGTGTCCCCTCCGAACCGCGACTTCCCACCCTAGGCTGAATCGCCCATGCTCCCTGTTATGAATTTTTGCATTCCTTATGCAACGTCACGTAATTTCTTAACGTGCTCATCTACTGCCCGGAGCACATCTTGAATGCCGGACACAGCATCAGCATCAAACAGAGGCTCGCCGCACTGTGTACAAACCCAAGCAGGAATATCCTGTAGCACAATAACATAACCGTTGCGGCTATCGGTAAATGTGGCTGTACCGCGTTTCAGTTCCGATTTACAGTGCAAACATCTCATTCGACTTTTCTCCGAATTGAGCCTTTCAGTTTGACATCAGAAAAGTTAATCGGCTGACTCCAACGCCTGATCTCGCAATAGATGTTTCTGGATCTTCCCCACAGAGGTTCTGGGAAATTCGTCACAAAACGTGACTGCCACAGGCACTTTGAACCGCGTGAGTGATTGACGACAACCCTCTATAATCTGCTTTTCGGTCAGCGTTGCACCCGGACGGAGAATCACAAACGCTTGCGGCACCTCGTCGAACATCGGGTCAGGCATACCGACGACCGCAACATCAGAAACACCATTGATTTGCTTAATCGCTGCCTCAATTTCGCTGGGAGCGACATTCTCCCCGCCGCGCTTGATTATATCCTTTCCTCGGTCAACAAAATAGAAATATCCCTGCTCATCGTAATAGGCGTTGTCACCGGTGTAGAGCCAGCCATCCTGTATGGTTTCATTAGTTGCCTGCGGATTTTTGAAATACCCCTTCATCACCGTGCGGCCCGGATCTGCTCCAATCGCAATCTGTCCAATCTCTCCCGGCGGCGTTTCGTTGCCCTCGTCGTTAAGGATTCGCACATCGTAACCCAAGACAGGTTTTCCCATTGAGGGTAGGTTTCGCGGACCGTAGAGCGGACTCATCAGCGGTAGTCCAACCGTTTCGGTCATCCCCCAGAGGTGCTGAAGCGGTGCACCGAAGCGCGTATCCCACTCGGCAAACTGCTCATCGGTTAGGGCGATGGCGAAGGTAACGTTTCTCAGGCGGTTGAATCGCCAGCCTTCGCTGGGAGGTTGGGCGAGCAACATACGCAATGGGGCGGAGAACAACGCTGCCATGGTGCATTGATGCCGGACAGCCAAGCCAAAGAATCGGGACGGACTAAATCGTGGAGACACAACGATGCTGGCACCACACACCAGAGAGGGCCAAAAGGCGTGGCAGTGTGCAGCGGCATGGAAAACAGGCAGGGTGATGAGATGTCGGTCTTCGTTGCGTAGACCACTAGCACGCACGAAGACTTCAGCCCCATAAATCAATGCTCTGTTGGTCATCAGTACGCCTTTGGGCTTGCTGGTCGTGCCGGAGGTATATATCATGTGCACCACATCGTCGGGGGAAGTCTCAACATCGGGTGGGGAGGCATCCTGCCGTGCAACTTCACGCTCAAATATCGGGTGTCCACTCGGATGTTCACATCGAGATACTACCACTTCCTGCACACAAGAGGTCGCTGACGCTGCCACCTGTGTAAGCATCAGTTGATCGAACTCCGTAATAACGAGCCGTGATTCCGAGTTATCAAGGATATAGACGAGCTCATCAACCGTAGCACGGTGGTCAGTCGGCACCATGATCGCGCCAATGCGGCTTGCAGCGATGGCAAGTGCGACGAAAGCGGGCGAGTTGGGAGCATGAAAGGCGAACGATTCCCCTCGCTTGATCCCTATCTCTAGTAACCACGCAGCGGTCTGGTTTACCCGTGCCTCGAACTGTGCAAAACTCCATTGTTGGCACTGCCCTTCCAAGTCCTCGAAAATCAGATACGTCTTGTCGGGATGGTATGCCGCAAATTGACTAAAGATAGACGACATTGTACGATTACCAGCGATGTCCACTCTATTTTCCCTCATCTCTGCGAGATTAGTCTTTACGTTCTCGCTGCATAAACCGATCTACTGACTGCTGTGCCTCCGGCGTTACATAACACCTTTCAAACGCCTCAACCGTCCGCCGTTCCCAGTGTTCGTGGTCCAGTACCCGTATTTCACGCAATAACGCTTTGGTCTCAGATAGTGCAGCTTTCGGGCGCGAGGCGAGTTCCTCAACCCAATCACAAAATTGGGTGTCAAATTCTTCATCAGACCACACTTCATCAACCAAGCCGAGCTGCTGCGCCGATGTCCCATCAAATTGCCCACCACACAACATAATCTTCCGGGCAGCCTGACTACCAATCAGTTCTACCAATCGCGAAACACCCCAAGGCGGCGTCCAGCCGTGAGCCACCTCTGGCAAGCCGATAGTGGCACCCTTTGCAGCTAGGCGGAAATCGTGGTATACACCCAAAAAGAGTCCACCACCCAGAACATACCCCCGCCACGCCGCAACGGTAATCTGCGGAAGTTCCTCCAGTTGAGCAAAAACTTGTCCGTGCGTATACTCAAATTCAGCCGCCTGTTGAGGGGAACACCTCGCTAATTCCTTCAAATCGCTGCCCGCAGAAAACGCGCGCCCGCTACCTTGCGTGACAAGTACCACCACTTCTGAAGCCTCTTGTACCTGACGCAGTGCCTCCTCGAAATCGCACAATAAGGCTTGATTGATTGCATTCAGTGCTTCAGGACGACACAGGGTCAGCGTGGCGATTCGATTGGAGATTTCTAACTCAATTAGCGACATTCAGGTGCAATCTTTCTTAGATAAAAAAGCTATATTGACCTAGGTTGCTAGATAGCCCACAGATTGAGATACTATGGTAGATTTTAGAATTACTTAGACACTCCCAATGCACAGCCAACCCCCTAAATCCCCAACCCCTCTGATAAGAGGGGAAAGACAAAGGAGAAGATCCCCTCTTATCTTCTCCCCTTGTCAGGGGAGTTGCAGGGGGACTTTGGAAACTTCGTGAAGGTCGGAGTTAAGTAGATATCTACTTGTTTCTCTAATTCACCATAAATTAGAAACAACCAGCTTTACGAAGCACATGTCGCCCCGCTGGGGATTGGGGGAATTGGTTTGCCGATATACTATACACTTATCGCCCCGCTGGGGCTTTGTAAGTCGGGCAAGATGCCCGACCTACGAGTATAGGGGTCAATTTTATCGCGCCGCACACAACTAGCAACTTGCGTTATATTAAAGAACCACAGCATATCGAGTTACGCTACCCGATACTTTTCAATTACGTCCATGTCCACTGTGATACCAAGCCCTGGGCCCTCCGGCACCGGAAAATGTCCCGCCTTGATTGTTAATCCCTCGTTCACAACGTCGGCGATACGCATGTGGGGCAACTCGTCACAAGGCAGGGTCGCGTTGGGCAGGGTGCATTGCACATGGACGGAATAAGCAGCCAAAATGCTCAAACAGAGACCTCCCATCTGGACCCAGCAAGGCACATCTGCGGCTTCAGCCAGCGCAGCGGACTTTCGCAGACTTTGGGCAGAACCACCCAAGTTCACATAGTCGATGCACTCTGCCTTGAGTGCTGCAAGAACCCCGCCCGGTGGTCCAAGGTGCAAGGCTTGAGGAATATGGGTCTTCTCACGTAACAAGCGATACCAATCCAAGTTAGTTTTGAGGACCGGGTCTTCAAAATTGGCAACCGTTCCGAAAGGTTCAAGCTGTTCCGCCAAGCGCGTGGCAGTATATAGGTATTTGAATTCTGTATTTGGATCCACACCGACGGTGTAATCGGGTCCCACCGCTTCTTTTATGAGGCGCACCGTTTCCACAATGTTCCAAGAGCGCGCCTTCAGTTTGTGGTTGGTAAATCCCAAACGTGCTCCCACCTCTGCCTCCGCAGCTGTTTCATGCGGTTCCATGGGGCAGGACCAGTAGGAGACCGGCACCTCATCGCGCACCTTCTGCCCGAAAAAGCGGTGGACTGGAATGCCGTGCATCTGACCGGTGATGTCCAACAGCGCACAGGTGAACGCATCGGGTTGGGCAAACGGGTCTAACGCCAACACCTCTTGACCGATGTAAGACTGCGCCGTGCCTTCGTGTGCAGATCGTGTGCCTTGGTACTCTCCCCAGCCTTCAATGCCTTCATCGGTCCGAACGCAACAGAGGGTGATGTCGTAGATCTTGGGCATGTATTTGGCAATCGGTGGAATTGGGGGGATTTCTACCTCGTAAAAATCCACTTGCGTGATTTTCATGTCAATATTTCTCCTTGTACAAGTGGCAGATAGATGGGACTACCACAGTTTTAGAGTAAGCATCTTACGGACTTCTGTGAGTCGTTGGTCGTTGATATGTAGCGACTGAAATCCACCTTGTTGTCAATTTTGGGCTATCCAAAATAGCAGAAAACACTACATGGGTCAACGAGAATCGTGGAGGCATTTCGGGGCATTTAATTCTCCCATATTATTGTCCCGATAGATCCCCGATAGGATCGGGACAGGCGGGATTCAAAGCAATCTGAATCACGGATAAACACGAATTGACGGATTACACGGATAAAAGACGCTCTCGACAAATGGCATAAGCAGGCGTAATGAAAGTGCTAGTACAAACAGCGGGGCAAGATGCCCCGCCTACAGGGTAAGGCAAGATGCCCCGCCTACAGGGGGGCAAGTCCGAGAGGAGCCTTCCGTTTCACCAGAATCCCGATCCAATCGGGACGTGACCGGGGATGCCCCGTCCACTGGGTGCGGATAGAATGCGCTACTACAAATAGCGGGGCAAGATGCCCCGCCTACAGGGTCGGACAAGTCCGAGAGGAGCCTTCCGTTTCACGAAAATCCCGATCCAATCGGGACGTGACCGGGGATGCCCGCCTGCCGGAAATAGCGGGGTATGAGCCAAAACGGAGAACTATCACCCGAAGGGTTGGCACACGGGATTGCTCCTGTCGGTCCCCCCACATCTGACGGTGGATCTGGATTTGGCAATCCAGACCGAGCGCGAAGCAATCCGCCTTCAGTTTCCAGCCTCCAGAGTGCGTAAGTCCTAATGTTTTTATCTTTGCGTCATAGCGTCTTTGCGTTCCTTTTCCGACGTTTCAGATTTCACGCTACCCGATATTTTTCAATTACGTCCATATCCACTGTGATACCAAGCCCTGGGCCCTCCGGCACCGGAAAATGTCCCGCTTTGATCGTCAATCCCTCTTTCACAACGTCAGCGATGCGGGTGTGGGGCAACTCGTCACAAGGCAGGGTCGCGCTGGGCAGCGTGCATTGCACATGGACGGAATAGGCAGCCCGTATGCTGTAGCAGAGACCTCCCATCTGTACCCAGCAAGGCACATCTGCGGCTTCAGCCAATGCAGCAGATTTTCGTATCTCTTCGGTAGTACCTCCCAAGTTTACCTGGTCAATGCACTCTGCTTTGAGCGCTGCCAGCACGTTGCTCGGTGCTGCCAAGTGGAGTGCTTGAGGAATATGGGTTTTCTCACGTAACAAGCGATACCAATCCAAGTTAGTTTTCGGTACCGGATCCTCAAAGTTAACAACCGTTCCGAAAGGTTCAAGCTGTTCAGCCAAACGCGCGGCGACATGTACGTATTTGAATGTTTCATTCGGATCCAAGCCGACGGTGTAATCGGGTCCCACCGCTTCTTTTATGAGGCGCACCGTTTCCACAATGTTCCAAGAGCGCGCCTTGAGTTTGTGGTTGGTAAATCCCAAACGTGCTCCCACCTCCGCCTCCGCAGCTATTTCGTGCGGTTCCATAGCGGTAGACCAGTAGGAAACCGGCACCTCGTCGCGCACCTTTTGACCGAAAAAGCGGTGGACTGGAATGCCGTACATTTGTCCGGTGATGTCCAACAGCGCACAGGTGAACGCATCGGGTTGGGCGAATGGGTCTAACGCTAACACCTCTTGACCGATGTAAGAGTGCGCCGTCCCCTCGTGTATAGATGGTGTACCTAGGTACTCCCCCCAACCTTCTATGCCTTCGTCGGTCTGAACGCGGCAGAGGGTGATGTCAGAAATCTTGGGAACGTATTTGGCAACCGGCGGAATTGGGGGGATTTCTACCTCGTAAAGATCGACTTGCGTGATTTTCATGTCAATATTTCCCCTTTTACAAGTGGCAGATAGATGAGACTACCACAGTTTTAGAGTGAGCATCTTACGGACTTCTGTGAGTTGTTGGTCGTTGATAATATGGTAGATTTTAGAATTACTTAGACCCTCCCAATGCACAGCCAACCCCCTAAATCCCCAACCCCTCTGATAAGAGGGGAAAGACAAAGGAGAAGATCCCCTCTTATCTTCTCCCCTTGTCAGGGGAGTTGCAGGGGGACTTTGGAAACTTCGTGAAGGTCGGAGTTATTGTAGATGTATACTTATTTCTCTAATTCACCATATATAGCGACTGAAATCCGCCTTGTTGTCAATTTTGGGCTATCCAAAATAGCAGAAAACAATGCACGGGTCAACGAGAATCGTGGAGGCATTTCGGGGCTCACACCTAGGAGGCTTCCTGTTGCAGCCGTCGAACCCGTGCCGGCATGTCATCGTTGACAATCTCTATAGATCTAATGCCCAAGCTACGGTCTGCCAACGGGAGATTGACCTTCGCGCCACCGCGGCGATGCGACTCCCGCAATCCCACAGCGACTTCCAACGCCGCCCGTCCGTCGTCTCCTGAACATTTTGGAGGCTGCTCTGTTTCAGCAGCGTTAATCAGGTCCGCAACGATTGTCAGTCCCATGCCCTGCATCCGCACGGGCCAAGGAAATGGAACCTTTGCTGGCCTATCGCGTCCTCGACGACCGCCGGGTACGGTGTGGATAAGTTCAAACTCCTCCGCATTATTTAAGGAACGGATACGCCCCTCTGTACCAATCACATCGACCTCCCAAGAGGCAGCACCACAAGGCATACTCCGAAGATAGGCACGTATCCCATTATCGAAAACGAGGTATCCGTTGCCCATCAGGTCGTTTTCACCGGCGGCGGCTTCGTCCGATTCCATCTCTCCGAAAACCCATTCGACATTTCCGCCAGCCATGTAGCGCAAAATATCAATAGCATGACTGCCGTTATGGGACAAGCCGCATTGGGCGTAAACTGTTACTTGCAAAAGCTCGCCCAGCTCCCCAGCATCAATGAGTCGTCGGGCTTCGCTGAAGAATGGATTCCAGCGGCGGGCGCAGTTGACTGCCAACGCAACACCATTCTCTCGACAGACATTCACCATCGTATCCGCTTCCTCTAAGCTCAAGGCAATCGGCTTTTCTGCCCAGATGGCTTTAACCCCTGCACGAGCGACATCCTGTACAATAGCTGCGCGCACACGCGCCGTTGTGCATACACTGACGAGGTCTAGCTGTTCTTCCGCTATCATCTCCCGATAATCGCTATACATATGGTCAGAACTTATGCCCCAACGCTCTCCAAAAATAGCTGCCTGTTCCTCGTGGAGGTCTGCCCCGGCGACCAATTCGACATTGGGTGCTGCGTGATAACTAGGTCCATGACAATAGGGCAGGAAAAGCGATCCACCTTGTGTAATCTCATCGTCAAAGGTGCTGCCCATTCTGCCTAGACCGATAACTGCGGCACGATAGGTTGACATAGATTTGTCCTCCGGTAATATTTCGTTCAATTCTGATTAACCGAAACCTGACTTTTTTATACGATGTTTCCAATGAACAAATTGTTTTCACGTTTCACGCCCCGATAGATCGGGATCCTCGGAACGGGACATCACGTTTCACGCCCATAGCATTTAGCACTTTTTTAATATGAATAGGACTTACGCGGTTGAACGTTCAACCCCTCGTAGTTCGGTGTCTCATTACCGGACAATACGACTCACGACGCCCGATGAATCGGGCAACTACAATTATGGTAGATTTTAGAATTACTTAGACCCTCCCAATGCACAGCCAACCCCCTAAATCCCCCTTATCAGGGGGACTTTGGAAACTTCGTAAAGGTCGGAGTTATTGTAGATGTCTACTTATTTCTCTAATTCACCATAGTCCTACAGTAGTAGGTAGGCTCCGTTGTCCCGTAATTCGCACAATGGTTACGGCATACGGCGTATGCCTACTACCTTAAAGACGCGCAATGAATTGCGCTACTACAAACTCGAGTGCGTAAGTCCTACTAGCTTTAGGCGTATCTCCTGAGCTCCTCGACCTTTGATACCTCATCTAGGGCACTCCGCGCCTCCGGGGGTAATCGCCAGTCTGCCGATCCGAAAACCTCATCCACATGTTCGGGGAAGTCTGCGCCGTGAATCGGGGCGGTAATCTCTGGATGGTCTAAAATCCACGCCACCGCTACCTGTGCAGGTGTTCGATCGTGCTCCGAGCCGATGTCGATTAGTGTCTGCACAATCTTATCGACTCTCTCCGTCATCGCCTCTGCAAAGTTGTACTTATGTGGACTCAAGCCCCATTCAGGTCCTTTGCCCCAAGGGGTGTTCGCCGGCGGCTCCTGCCCACGACGGAAATGTCCGCTCAACAGTCCGATGGCGAGTGGACTGAAGATCATAATTCCTATCCCCTGTTCGCGGCACAGCGGCATCAGGTCCGGCTCGATTTCCCAGCGGTTCAACAGGTTGTACTGGTTCTGAATGCAAACAAACGGCTCCAAGTTGCGAAGCGCACTGATTCCGAGTGCTTCCATGACTTTCCACGCCCGAAAATTACTGCAACCAACATAGCGCACCTTTCCTGTCCGTACCATATCGTCCAGCGCACGCACAGTCTCTTCGAGCGGGGTTGTGGGATCAAAGCTATGGAGCAGGTAAAGGTCAATATGGTCGGTCTGAAGTCGATCAAGGCTGGCATCGACCGCCCGCATCAGATTTACGCGCGATAAGCCGGTATGGTTCGGACTATCCCCAAGCGATCCAAAAACCTTTGTACACAGCACAATATCATCGCGTTTCTCCTTTATTGCCTTACCGACAATGATCTCCGATCTTCCTCCACCGTAGAGGGCGGTGTCAATAAAATTGCACCCGAGATCAATCGCGCGATCAATAACCTGTATGCAGGTCTTTTCGTCCGCCTGACCGCGGAACGCCGTTCCCAGACAGATACTAGACACCTTGACGCCGGTCTTCCCTATGTGTCGATACTCCATTTTTTCTCCTTACATAAGCCCCAGCGCTTCGTCAATTTCCGATTGATAGTCGTAAACTTGGCAGGTCTCTACCTCACTCATTTTCACTGCCCGTCCTGCCCTAGCTGACTCAAATATGGCGTAGATAGCCGCCACATCTTTCATCCCTTCAAGTCCATCTACCTCTATCTCCCCTCCATTGAGGATAGCTTCAGCCAATTCATAATACTCAAGGGCGATAATTTTCCAATCTACCTTGCTGTCCTTGTTGGTGATTCGGGTGGGAAAGAGATGTTCCGCCAATGGCTCCAGAGCAAATCCGTCCACGGATGTAAGGATGTCTTCTTGACTCATCTCCTCCTCGTCTCTCCGTTTCATACTGATCCGGCTGCCACGCGCTCCAAAGCCGTTGATGCACCCCTGATCCCCCAGAATGAGTTCACCGCCATAGCTACCGGTGCCGCCCCGGCTGATTAACCAGTTTACCGTTGCTCCACTCTCCATCTTGAACATTGCCATTGAGGTATCTTCCGCTGTCGCCGGCACTTCAGCGTCCATCGCTCGATGCCGATTCTGATAGAAAGTGTAGGTGTCGCCGATGCTGTCTGCCTTGCGTCTCACCGGCTCGATCAGCCACACATCGCCGTAAACCTCCGCAATGTCCCCGAGTTGATAACGGATCTGGTCCGCCATGTGGACCCCCATATCAACAATGGGTCCACCTTTATCCTTGAGGTGGCGCCATGGGGTAATGAAAATGCCATTACCGGCACTGAGTGAATGGAAAAGTCCCATATAGGGTGTACCTATCGCGCCTGTTTTCAACAGATGGTTGACTAACCGTGCAGAGGGATCGCGTCGGTAGTTCTCTGCCACCGACAGCTTTCGGTTGTTCCGTGCCGCAGCGTCAATCATTGCCTGACACGCCCCAACCGTAATCGCCATCGGTTTCTCGACCATCACATGCAGTCCCAAGTCCAGTGCCTGACAGACGACGGTGTGATGTACCGACGGATCCGTCACCACATCTACCGCAGTAAGATCAGGTATTTGACGTACCATCTCCTCCAGATCGGTGAAGATCGCCGGTTGCACCCCCAGCAGCTTTTCCGCTTCGGCGGCGGCGAGTTCGGCATTTTCACGGCGGATGTCGCACACGGCGCACAACTCGACGTTGTTGAATGGGGTCTGCGTCAACTCTCGCAAACCGTAGAGATGTCGCGTCCCCATGCCACCACAGCCTACCAATCCAAGTCTAATTTTGTCCATATCGTCTCCCTCATCAATTCTTGTCGCTCAACGCTTGAATCCCGGGCCAATCCCGCCACATATCCTCACACGGCGGTTCCTCTTGCGTCTGCTCCAAGTCTTTTTTACAGAAATCGTATAGTACCGCCTGTCGGATCTGATTAGAGAAATTCTGACCCGCCGCATGACCGATGCGATGATGCCAAAAGACGATATCGCCCGGTCCACCGTGGGTTTCAACGTAGGGCGTCTGGTTGACCGATGCTAGCACGTCATCGTATCCATCGGTTCGCTCATGCTTATATTGAGAGTGGAACTCGTAATAAAATTTTTGGTGACTTTTGGGCCAAATTGTAAATCCGCCGCCCCGTGGGGGAACGTGGTCGATATATCCGACGACCCCTAGGTGAAAGGGATGTCCGTCCACATGGCAGGTTGTCGGTTTTTCCGGCTCATCGCCGTAAGGGAGCGTACAGTAGATGCCTCGAATCCGATCGGGCGTGCGTAGCGACCCTTCACCCAGAAACTGCTCCGCCATCCCCCACACACTTGGATCCGTGGCGAGCAGCTGAACCATCCAATCTTCGCCCCCCGGTTCACGGAAGTTCCATCGAAAGCCGCCTTTGCGGTTCATCGTATCTTCGCATTCCTCTTCCTTTTTGATGGGACCCGCCCAAGTCTCTGGAACATACCGGTCCATGGAGGGCGGTGCTCCTTCCCACAGCCGATTCCTCGCCCGCGCCATCAGATCTGGATTTAGGACGTTCCGCTTAATTAGATGAGGGGTGTTCATAAATAATTATCACAAGATATTCAATTTTCCATCAATCGTTTTAACGAAATGTAGCTATCATGAGTGAAACATTTCTGAAAGGTAAATGCCAGATGGAATTGACCAGCATTGCGAGTTGAAGCAATATCACGGTAAGCAGCAAAAAGGAACGTACATTGTCAAGCCGACTGACCGGCAGTTGCTTTTGATTGGCATCGGTTGCGCCCAATTCAAGCAATACCCCAAACACCGGCTCAATCGCCGTTTTCCGCTGTTTCTGATAGCAGTTCAATGAGTCCGAGGTCTCTATTGCATCAAGATAGCCAAGTGCCTTATCGCTTTTGGCACCCGTAACCGGCGTCAAGAGCAATACCCCTGCGCTTGCCAATTGCTTAACCCGGTTGAGGTCAGTATACCCCGCATCAGCGATTACATACCGGATATTGCGCGCAAGCAGTGCCTCTGTTTTGTGGTCAAGCACCGCTTTCTCACTGACTGAGCCGGTATAGACCGCAGCCAAGCGTGGAAACCCGCTTGCGGTAGTTGTTAGGTGAAGTCCATACCCGTAAACCCACCCCCGATACTTGCTGGTTGACCAACTCGCATCGGTGTCAAGATTGCGAAGTCCATCGGGGATGATGTTGGCGTTTCGGTCATTTTGATGCCACACACTCCCTTTTGCCTTATACAGGCTTTTGTCTTGATACACCCCGTCTGGAGCGGTCTCTATATCCAATGCTACTCCCACATCCCCAAGATACGCAACAAATGCTTCAAGACGCGGGGCGAGTTGTTTGTAGCGACGGGATAACGTCACCCGCGAGGGGCAGGTGTCAAAGTGCAGGGTTGCCAGCCAATCGGGGTGTGTCAAAAGCCATCGGTGTTGCGCTTTGAACCGATGAATGTGTTTCAGAGTCATCAGACCGAAAAAGACAATCAGTGAACTGTCGGGGTATACTTGAGGGTGGCCTCGACGCTCGGTTCGCTCGAATGTATCCGATGCCTCAAATTCTTCAAACAGTTGGAACAACAATGTGATATAATACTCACGGTCAGGGTAACCCATGTTATAATCCTTTCTTTGGTGGAAATTAGATTAGATTATAACCGTTATCCTGACTCTATTGCAATTATGAACACCCCTCAATTAGATAACCTTCCCGTTTGAAAAACAGAATATCTTCATTAGATAATCTAACCATCTGTTGAACCTCCTTATACTTGACAAAGAAATATTGCGTACTAAACCTCACACAGATTTGAAACTCTGCAAGGGGCATTTCCTTAAGTTAAACCTGCGGTCTTAAATCCTTGATGTCTTTCATAAGCGTTTTGCGATCATCAATTGTCAGTAGGTTTTGGGGTTCATCTTCCTGTCTCAACAGCTCTTCCAAGGCGCGATCCGCTTTAATGGTAAAGCCCGCGTCCTTGATCATCTGTAGTGTTTGCCTTCGCGACGCTCCCCGCGTATTCAGGTAACCCTCCACAAAGAGTGAATTTGCCGGATAGAGTGCCATGACCTCCATACTGCGCAGATGTACCTCTCTGCCCGCGGCGATTCGGATTTCCGCCTTTGGGTTCAAAAAACGGTACAGGCACAGCACACGCAGGCAATACTCCGGGCTGAGACCTGGTGCCTCTGAGAGGGCATTCCCCGGAATCGGGATCAAAAAATTGACAGGTATCGATTGCACCTCTAGTTCTCGTAGGCTCTTGGCGACCTCAATCACATCTTTCTCCGTCTCTCCCATTCCAACGATAAGTCCAGCACATAATTCAATACTCGCCGTTTGCGCGGCGTGCAAGGTATCCAATCGGTCCTGATATGTATGGGTCGTACAGATCTTGGGATAGTGCTTCTCTGATGTGTTGAGATTGTGGTTAAGTCGATCTAATCCAGCCGTCTTGAGGATTTGTGCGTCCTCATTATCGATTAGCCCCGCACTCAGGCATACTTGGATTGGGTAGCGAGATTTTATTTCCCTAATCAATCTGGCGAGATGCTCAACGCGCTTTTTTGACGGGCCTCGACCCGCAAAGACCATGCAATAGCGATAAGCTCCCGATTCATAAGCACACTGCGCTTCAGCTAACATTTCTGCATCGGACTTAATTGGGTACGCCTCGATATCAGCATTTGATGACTTCGCCTGAGCGCAATAATAACAATCTTCGGGACAGTAGCCATTTTGGGCGTTATTGATAATATGTAGTTGTACCTCGTTGCCAGTGTATTTTTTGCGTACCTGATAGGCTGCATCAAGCAAGGGAAGGAGTTCAATCTCCTGTGAAGTTAATATATGCAGACATAATTCGTCTAAGAGCATATCTCCCTGCAAACCTGCTTGGGCAAGTTCATCGTAAAATCCTCGTTCCATCTGTTTATAACCCTCTCTTTTACTTTGCATCTGATGAAAAGGTATTGTAATATAAAAACCAATCGAGATCAAATGTTTTCCGTTATCAGAATACAATTTATTTCACAGTATACTAGACAGATTAAGCGAATTATGTTTAGAGCGGTCAGAAAGATAGCAGCTCTGGTATACGCACCCATCACAGACGAAGGAGATATGCAATGAAATTGGGTCTTGTAACGTATAATATGGCGAAGGATTGGGACGTGCCAACAATTATCGAAAATTGTGCAGCAACAGGCTTCCAAGGTGTTGAACTCCGCACCACCCACGCTCATAATGTTGAGGTAGATCTTTCCGCGAATGAACGTCAGGAAGTCCGGAAGCGGTTTGAAGATTCGCCGATTGAACTAGCTGGATTGGGAAGTGCTTTCGACTATCACTCAACAGATGCTGAAGAAGTGCGCCAAAATATCGAAGGGACGAAAAAATACGCGCAACTCGCAGCAGATGTCGGCGCGCCCGGCGTGAAGGTCCGACCCAACGGTCTTCCTGAAGGCATCTCTGTCGAAAAAACGCTCACACAGATTGGATTAGCTTTACGCGAATGCGGAGAATTTGCCAATAGCCTAGGAGTTCAGATTCGCCTTGAGGTGCACGGCAGGGAAACATCGCACGTTCCACATATCCGAACGATCATGGAGATCGCCGAACACGATAACGTGTTTGTCTGCTGGAATTCAAATCCGGGGGAGGTCGAGGATGGGTCTGTCAAAAACAACTTTAATCTAGTCAAGGAGTGGATCCGGTTGGTGCACATCAACGAGCTACATCGGCGGGAATACCCGTGGCGCGAACTCTTCACTCTATTACAGGCATCTGGATATAGCGGCTACACACTGGCTGAGATTCCGGGGAGTTCTGATCCGGTGCGTATGATGAACTATTATCGCGCCTTGTGGGAAGCGTTGTGCACCGATCTGTGACAGGGATGCAGCGGACCAACTCAGCGGTGTAGGTTGGGTTGAAACGGTTAAAAGTAATCGCTATCAATGACAATAAAGGGGAAACATTTTAACAACACTCGCTTATAGATAACGCAAGTTGCTAGACAGCCTGTAGGTCGAGTTTCCATACTCAACGCCTATCAGAAATAACTAAATTTACGACACACATGTCGCCCCTCTGGGGCTTTGGGATGTGGAATTTCGAGATTCTATACACATATCGCCCCGCCGGGGCTTTGTAGGTCGGGCAAGTCCGAGAGGATCCCGTGACCGGGGATGCCCTGCCTATAGGGCGGGGAGAGAATGTGCTACTACAAACAGCGGGGCATGAGCCAAAACAGAAAACTATGGTAGATTTTAGAATTACTTAGACACTTCCAATGCACAGCCAACCCCCTAAATCCCCCTTATCAGGGGGGCTTTGGAAACTTCGCTAGGGTCGGAGTTATTGGTAAATGTCTACTTATTTCTCTAGTTCACCATAAATGCCCCTATGTGTCAATAGATAGCGTGAAACCCAACTCGCCTAGATTAGCAACTGTTGGGTTTCACGCTATTTGGGGATTGTAGCGAACACTACTGACGGGGATCCCGGAGTGATTTGGGAGGACGCAGAATTTCGGCAAGGATAATTCCTTGTCGAAAAGTCTGGGGAGACAGTGGGATTCCCAGAATTGTCGGCACCGTAGGACCAGCGGAAGGTTGAGCGGGAGTTTCAACCTTGGCTGCCTGCGGTTTTGAAGCAACTTGAATGTTGGGCGATGGCTGAGGTGGGGGGGCAGGTGCTTCCTGCTCAATGAAGTCAGGACGCGGGAAATCTTCTTCCTCCATTGGCAAGTTACCCCAAGGTGGCAAAGTTATCTCGTCTTCTTCCTGCGCGACGTCAGGTTCTGCCTGCGAGCCCCTCCGACTCAGGAATCTTGTAAACAGTGCCACAACCCCGAAAATAATAAAAAGAACTAGTTGAATCCATTCTTCCATTGGTATCTCCCTGTTTGAGTTCGCCCTAATTTCTTACGACAGTCCCACAGCATGGGATGAACGGGTTGTGTCCCTATCACCGCCGGGGGTTGCAATCGATTGGCGCATTTCCGTATCCGCAATGACATTCCGCAGGTTGTAGTATTCCATTACACTCATCCTGCCAGATGTGAAAGCATCCGCAATTGCGCGAGGCACCTCGGCATCCGCCTCAACGAGAGTCACGGTCATCTCTTCGACCAGGGCTTTATTTTCCTCTTCTTGCGCTTGCGCCATCGCTCGTCTTTCTTCGGCTTTGGCGCGAGCAATTTTCAGTTCGGCTTCTGCCTGATCCGTTTGCAGTTTGGCACCCACATTTTCGCCGATATCAATGTCTGCAATATCGATGGACAGGATTTCAAACGCAGTACCCGCCGACAAGCCCTTTTCCAGTACGACCTCTGAGATCCGCGCCGGATTTTCCAAGACAGCTTTATGGCTCGCGGACGAACCAATCGTTGTAATAATCCCCTCGCCGACCCTAGCGATGACGGTTGCTTCTCCTGCGCCGCCGACAAGCCGGTCAATGTTGGCTCTCACAGTGACTCTGGCTCTGGCAATTAGTTGAATTCCATCGCGTGCGACGGCGGTAATGCCGGAGCTAGCGTCGCCTTTAGCAGGAACATCAATAATCTGTGGATTAACACTCATCTGTACGGCTTGTAGCACATCTCTGCCTGCCAGATCGATTGCGGCAGCTTGTGCAAAGTCCAGCCTGATGTTCGCTTTATCCGCAGCAATAAGTGCTCTCACAACGTCTGTCACATTTCCTCCGGCGAGAAAATGCGCTTCAAGGTTGTCAAGTCTGAGCTGCAGCCCAGCCTTCGTCGCTTCAATTTGTGGTTCCACCATAGCTTTAGGGGGAACACGGCGCAGACGCATTGCGACGAGGTCGCCAAAGATTCGGACGCGTACCCCTGTGGCAAGGGCGGCAATCCAGAGTCCCAGCGGCACAAACCAAGCTAACCAAAGAACAAAAATAATCACGATAATTGCTGGAATTACATAGGGAATAGACATCTGAAATCTCCTTTAATTCGGCCTGGTTAGATTTCCATCTCGAAATGCACCGGCAATGGCACGCGGGACGCTCGCTTCCGCTTCAACAACTCTGGAGCGCATCTCTTGGACTTTCGCCGTCATCTCCTGCTTACGAGCGACCGCCATTGCACGCCGTTCCTCCGCTTTTGCTTGTGCAACAACGAGATCGGCTTCCGCTTGTTCAGTTTGTAGTTCGGCACCGATGTTCTTTCCAACGTTCACATCGGCAATATCAATGGAGAGAATATCAAAGGCTGTCCCTGAGTCAAGCCCCCGATCCAATACAGTTCTGGAGATGATGTCGGGATTCTCTAGAACGTCCTCGTAGGTTTCTGAGGCACCAATTGCACTAACGATTCCCTCACCAACGCGCGCAACGATTGTCTCCTCACCGGCACCCCCGACAAGTCGGTTGATGTTCGCTCTGACGGTGATCCGCACCATGGCGATGAGTTGAACTCCATCAAGGGCAACCGCCGTAATCCTCGGCGTTGTTATGACTCGTGGGTTCACGCTCACCTGAACGGCATCAAGCACGTCGCGTCCAGCCAAATCAATTGCTGTTGCTTGTTGAAGACCGAGATCAATCTTTGCTTTATCGGCGGCAATCAATGCATTGACAACGCGAATGACGTTGCCACGTGCGAGGTAGTGAGCTTCCAATCGTTCCATATCAATCGTCAATCCTGCTTTATGGGCACTAATCTGTGCATTTACAATCACCGGCGGACTGACCCGACGGAGACGCATCCCAATTAATTCGATAATGCGAACGCGGACGCCAGCAAAAATAGCAGCAATCCACAATCCAACGGGCACAACCCAGAAAAGAACTAGCAACCCAACGATTATTACAATAGCAAGAAACGCGAGAGACATCTGTTCTGGAGCCATTCTTGACCTCCTGTTTTTTTATTACCTATCTATTTTCACAAACTCCGGACGACAACGCGACTTCCTTCAACGAGAATAACTTCAATTTCAACCTCAGCGTTTATGAAATCACCAAGTGTAACGACATCAACGCGCTGATCATTAATCAACGCAGCACCGGCGGGGCGTAAGGGAGTGACCGATTTACCCGATTTACCGACCAAGTTGACCAGATCTTGGGGCGGTGCTTGAAACCCATCCGTACGAGTGGCGGCGATGTTGAGGATAAATGACCGGCCAAGCCTTGTGCGCGGGAAAAGCCAAAGTCCTAGAACCGCCAACGGAATGGTCAACGCAACCGTAGCACTCGCATAAGTTAAGCCGGTTCTCAATCCAAACTGCATCCACACGAGTCCTATACCTGCGACGATTAGCACTACTCCGGGGATGCCCGCCGCCCCAAAACCGGGCAGCAAGGCAATCTCAATGAACAGCAATAAAACCCCTAGACCGATGAGGAAAATTAGAAACCATGACATGGGATTAGGTAATACCCCTACGTTTCATCAATCGCTTCGACAAATATTTTCGATCCCTCGACATTGATGATTTTCACAGGTGTTTCGCGCACAATAAAATCACCGGCAGTGACTACATCGAGCCGCTTATCGTCAACCCGAACAGTACCAGCGGGACGCAACGGCGTGAGCGCAATCCCCGTCTTGCCCACATATTCCTGAAAATCCTCCCTTGGGGCGGAGTGAAATCCCACGTCTGAATCCATGACGGTACTCAATACCAGATGGTTCCATGTACGAGTTTTGGGCAAGACGTAAGAAAGCGCGATTGCAAGCGCGAAGGCAAGGATAACCGCAAACGACAGCCCGAAAACCGCTGTCTCAAATTTGTAAGCACTTCGGAACACGAAAAAGACGCTGCCCACCATCAATACAATTCCAGCGATACCCGCAACACCAAACCCCGGTATCACAAACAACTCTATCAGAAGCAGTGCCACTCCAAGGATGAATGCGAGTGCTGCATAATCCGCGCTAATATTCAGGAGCCTATGCCCCCAGAAAAACAGTCCCAGACAAATAAGCCCAGCAATCCCAGGGATACCGAAACCGGGAGTCCGAATTTCCACGAATAATCCGAGCGTGCCCAATGCAAGCAGTGTCCCACTAATAAGCGGACTAGTAACAAAAAAGACGAACCGATCTGCCAAAGTTATCAAAACTGTCTCCTGTGGCGCGCCTTTTAGTGATTTAATTACTTTTACACTATCATAACCAAACTCCATCTGTTTCTGTGCAATTCCCTCTGTCGTTAGGACTTTGCGTTCCCCATCAACTTCAACAATTTGATACATCCCCAACAAATCCTCGACCGTATCCGCCTCTCCATCCGCTAGGTTATACTCCAACGCTTCTTCAGTCGTTAAGGTCAGCAGCTCCCCCTCGGGTCCCCCGGCGGCGATAATGCTCATCTCTTCCCCAAGGTCCTTCCGCTCAATATACTCTTCCTCTCTGAGTGTGATAATTTCACCGTCCATAAGTCTAACGAGATAGAGCCGTTTGTCTACCATAGCAGCGGCGATGTCAGGATTTCTGCCGCCCCGTTCTGCTGTTGCACGAATCTTGCCGCGGACATAAGAAACTGCCTTTTCACTCAACTCTTCCCCTTGAATTGAGACTGGTGCGGAATCTCCAATAGCACCGCCGTACCTCATGACAATCTGGTCACACGACAAGGAAATCATCGCGCCAGCAGAGATTGCTTCCGTGTTAACGTAAGCAATTGTAGGAAGCTGTGTACGCTGGATTGCATCAATAATATCTCGCGCGGCACCAACAGCCCCTCCGGGTGTGTGCACATCAAAAATAATTGCGTCCGCCTCCGCCTCCGATGCCTGCTTAATTCCGTTGTCGATATACACGCGAAGCCCATTCCCAATCTCATTTCGGATATTGATAACGTACACGAGCGCGTCATCCGACGACACGGCTGCCAACCAAGACAGACAGCCAAGTAGTATCAATATACCGCTGAAAATGCGTCTTTTGGATTTCATGGGTTATCCCCCTTTAACGAAATAACCGCCAAAGTGTTCAAATCGTTTACCAAGTCGTGTCGATTTTGCGTAGCGAGGCAATCACTAGACCACGGAATAGTCTACTTTCTCATTCTAACACGAAAAAAGGGTAACGTCAATGTCAAACACAGTCCAAGCAGGGGAATTGCATCTATTAGACCTCTTTCCAAAAAGATAATAGTTATACAGCATATCTGAGGTTGACTAAAGCAGCAATGACATTCCAAGTCTTGCCATAATTTCTATGCTTGCCGCGATACCTTTGCTGGGTAATCCGGAATATCTTGCACCGTCGGTTGACATGTTCAATAACTATTCTGCGCCGAGACAACGCTTCATTGAACCGACGCTCGGCATCAGATAGAGGCTTGTTCCGGCTTCGCTTGACCGGGCTGACACTGTTAGGATAGACCTTATCTATGCCTTGATATCCCCCGTCAGCTAGCTTCTCAGTCTCTCGGTTGATAGGTAGACGGCTCTCTTTGAGTATCCGAAAATCGTGGACTTTGCCCTTTCGACAAATGACCGATAGAATCTGCAAACTCGCCCAGCAGATAATCAGTTGGACTTTGAGAGTATGGCATTTTTTTACCGGAGTAATAGTAGTGCTGTTGATGCTTGGGACGCTCAATCGGTTGTTCAGTGACATCAATGACAACACTATCTAAGTCGCTACGGAGTAATTCTTTCTTGCTGTTCATTGGCAAAACGCGAACCAGAATGTCGAGCATTCGGTGATAAATCTTGTTGGCGTAAGATTCACTGATTGAAAACTCCTTGCCCAACTTGGCAAAGGTAGGATAATGTCTGAGGTAAGTCAAGGTGAGTAATAGCTGGTCTGCGAGGCTAATTGTTGACTTGAGTCCTCGTTTTTTCATGGGGTTTTTCTCGCGTTGAACTGCCAGATAAGTCGCGACTTTGTCAAGGAGTTGTTGAAAGGTGGCTTTGCTGATGCCCACGTCTCGGAGAAAGCGTTCGTCGGATTGTTCAAGGGTTTGCTGAAAGATGCTCATGGGAATTCCTTCCTGTTTTGGGCTTGAATGTATCGGTTGTGAGAGGAAAGAAATTATACCTTCAATAGTCAATTTATGGAAGCATTTATTTAAGAAAGATGTCTATTATAGGAATTAGGCAGTTGAGGAATCAGAACCTACGAAATTATGCCACAAGTACAGGTTGGGAAACCTGTACCTACGATTGGATGTCCATTGTTATGTGCCAAAGCCATAAGCAATAGGATATGATTTTCGCAATCGAAGTGCGTAAATCCTACACAATATTTACATGCGATTGCCCTGCAGTCCATATAGGGTCATTTAATTCTCCCACATTATTGCCCCGATAGATCCCCGATAAATCGGGACAGGCGGGATTCAAAGCAATCTGAATCACGGATTGACGGATTACACGGATAAAAGATGCCCTCGACAATTGGCATAAGACGGCGCAATGAACGCGCAACTACAAATAGCGGGGCAAGTCCGAGAGGAGCCCGTGACCGGGGATGCCACGCCTACAGGGCGGGGATAGAAAACAGCGGGGCAAGATGCCCCGCCTACAGGGTAAGGCAAGTCCGAGAGGAGCCCGTGACCGGGGATGCCACGCCTACTAGGGGGGCAAGTCCGAGAGGAGCTTTCCGTTTCACCAGAATCCCGATAGAATCGGGACGTGACCGGGGATGCCACGTCTACCGGGCGGGGATAGAAAACAGCGGGGCAAGATGCCCCGCCTACAGGGTAAGGCAAGTCCGAGAAGATCTCGTGACCGGGGATGCACCGTCCCGATTCATCGGGAGGGCAATCTTCCATCTACCCGCCAAAATCGAATCAAAAAACGGAAAACTATAGTGAATTCTAAAAATAAGTAGACGTATCCGTATAATCGGGGTTGAAAACCCCTCCCACAGTGTCCAAATAATTACGAAATTTACTATAAATAGCCCTACAGGCCACAGCCTAACCCTTAAACCAGATCCACGGTTACTTTTTCAGTGGATGCTCTCGGTTGGCAATAGGGAATGGAACCCGCTTTCCTGTAAGTTGCGATTCATAGGCACCGAGAATCATCTCCAATGCCGCAACAGCATCTTCCGCAGCGGAAATTGGTTTACGGTCATTTTCAATTGCATCGATTAAATCGATGATTGCGAGGTTGTTGCCGCTGGAAAAAGGTGTGTCATCAACCTGCACCGCTTCCCATTTCTGAGAGGTATCAGCCGGTGACCAGCACGGATGCGGATAAACGACCAAACTGTCCCCACCACCACCGCGCATCGATATCCTGCCTTCATCGCCAATAATCTCCATCCCGTAGTAATCGCCGCTTACCTCGTGCTTTCGGGAATCAAACAATCCAGAGACGCCACTTTCAAAGGCGAAGTAGCTGTTGACACAATCGCCGGCGATAAGACCCACAGGCTCGGTAGCGTCACGTGCATCGTCAATTGTAACCTCTTTACCGTTCTCCGTGACGTGCGCCTGCATCCATTTAACATCTCCGACGAAAAAGCGCATCATATTGAAAAGGTGCGTGCCGAGCACAATCATGTCCTCACCACCGCCGCGCCGGTCCTGCTTGCCGTGTGCGTGAATTGCCTGAACCGTCCCGATCGTTCCGTCGTGTAGCATCCCCTTGACCGCCTGAATTGACGGCAGATAGACTGCTTGATGTGCAACGGCAACTTTTTTTCCTGCCCGACTTGCCGCTTCCACGACCTGATCCCCCTCAGCGAGGGTTGCGGTCATCGGCTTTTCGCTGTAGACATGGCAACCGGAGTTGATACATGTCAACAACATCTCAAGGTGGTCAGTCGTCCAACGAGGTCCCATGCTGACGATGTCCAGTTCCTCTTTGTCGAGCATTTCACGGTAATCGGCGTAACTACGTTGCACGCCTGTTTTTTCCATCTCCTCCTGCCGTCCTGCTTCATTTGGATCAGCGATGGCAACAAGCTCAATGTTATCCAACTCCTTAAATGGCATGTGAAGTCCGTGTCCGTAGTTTCCAGCACCGGTGTGTCCAATCGCAGCAGCACGATACGTTTTCTGACTCATGAAATTCTCCTTTTCCAATCTGATCTACGGCATGAAAAGCGTAATATCTATTGTGAAAATCTAACCCTTAACCCTTTATACTAAAGCCCAGCGATATATCCACCATCAACCAACAGCGAGGCACCGGTGATCCACTCCGCATCGTCCGATGCCAGAAAGACCGATGCTCTACCGATGTCTCGTGGCAAACCGAAACGCGGCATCACCGTTCTTTCACTCACTTCCTGAATCTGTTCCGGTGTCAGATAATCTTGGATTGCGGTCTCAATATAGCCGGGGCAGATTGCGTTGACGGTAACGCCGTATCTCCCAACTTCCAGTGCCGTGTCTCGCACCATATTGACAAGCGCAGCCTTCGCTGAAGCGTAAGCTGGACCACCACCGCCGCCGAAGGCGTGAACGGAAGCGATTTGGATGATACGTCCATACTGCGATTTTGTCAAGTGCGGGATGGCGAGTTTTGTCGCCACAAAAATGCCGCGCAGGTTCACGCCAACCACCTTGTCCCAGTCTGCTATTGTGATTTCTTGGCTAGTACCGGGGATATGGATACCAGCATTGTTGACAAGGATATCCAACTCGCCAAAGCGGGCAACTGCCTCCTGAACCAGTCGATCGACCTGCGAGTCATCTGACATATCGGTTTGGACGAATAGCCCTTGGGATCCCAGTTTCTCAATTTCCTCAACTGTTGGGGTCGTCGCATCTTGCTCATGGTACTTGCCGCGTTTGGGTAATTCTTGAACGTCGGCAACGACGACATTAGCTCCTTCGCGGGCAAACTCAACTGCAATGCCTCGTCCGATACCCGAACTAGCACCGGTGACAATGGCGACTCGGTCTTTTAATACCATTGTAAGTGTCCTCCAGAAATATGTGTTATATGAAAGGCAATAAGTCTCTATGATTGTTCTGTGTTCTCCAAAAAAAATGGCTCATGTCAAAAGAAAGTGCGAAGCGCGAAGATAAACGCGCCTCCGTACCCCCCTTAATCCCCCCGCAAGCAGGGGGAGAGTCACCCCCTGATAAATCGGGCTGCAAGTGCCTGTGGTTTCTGTTGCACTAAATTTCTTTACATGAGCGAAAAAAAATAATAGGTAATGCGTAAAAAACCGTGTCTGCGAAATGCGATAGTTGTGTAGATAATCCTTTACGTGTTACTCGCTACGCGTTATTCTCATGTCAACTCTGTTTTTGAGGCACACTCAATGAAAAGATGTGCTTGGGTGCCAAACAGGTTAGCGTTGCGCCGCGTGCAATTGAAAATAGCGTCAATGCCATCCAGAGCCCATGATTCCCGAATCCTTTCAGCAGGAAATATGCCAACAGAAAGACCACCATCGAAACCAGCATCGAGTTTCGCATAGCGGCAGAGGCGGTGGCACCGACAAAAACCCCATCCCAAATATATGCAATAGCATTGATGGGCGGTGCTATCGCAATCCAGATTAGGTAGGGACGGGCACCGATCAGCAGGTCAGTTTTGTCCGTGAATAGGTACAGCAATTTCGTCCCAAGTAATCCGAAAACCAAACTAAACCCCACCGAAAGGAAAAGTGCCCACCAGAACGAATATCGCACAGACCGTTTTAAGTTGGCTGCCTCCCGTGCCCCTTTGTACCTACCAACAAGGCTCTCCGCCGCAAAAGCAAAACCGTCAACTCCATAGGCTAGGATATGGATAAACTGCAAAAGGATGGCATTGATAGCAAGTGCAGCGTCACTCAATGCTGCGGTCTTTGATGTGAAAAACGCATGGCAGAAAAGTACAGCCAACGTGCGGATGAAGATATCACCACTTATCCCGAAAAAACGCTTCAGAGCTGGAAGATGCAGCACCCCTTTTAGCCGCCATCCGTCCCACAGATGTCTATATCTCTTCAAAAAGAGTCCAATGGTGCATAACAACCCAAGGTACTGTGCAATCACAGTTCCAATGGCAACTCCATCGGAGGTCATCATCAGAACCTTCACAAAGAAGAAGTTCAACGCAAGGTTCAGCAGATTCACCATGATGGTGAGAAACATGGGATATTTGGCATTCTGCATGCCTAGAAACCAGCCGTGAAAGACATGCAGGGTTAGGGTGGCTGGCGCAGCACAGATACGGATATGGAAATAGGAACGTGCAAGTTGTTCGACTTCAGGACTAGCGTCCATCAGATGAAAACTAAGTGCTGCAATTAGCGGTTGAAGGAGGAGGAGCAGTAGTGCGATCAGCAGTGCAACTATCACCGCCCGCTTCAGGATGAGTGTACTTTCCTCAGAATCTTTTGCACCATAGGCTTGTGCTGTCAGTCCGGTGACACCCATCCGGAGGAATCCAAAGCCCCAGTACACGAAACCGAAAATAATACCGCCGATGGCAATAGCACCAAGATACTGCTCATTTTCTAGTCGCCCCATCAGCGCGGTGTCAACAGCACTCAGCATCGGCACCGACAGGTTGCTGATAACGTTGGGGATAGCGAGGCTGAGAATCCGCTTGTTCAGGTTACGATTTTGTGGGTTCCTCGTAAACATCCAAAACCTTTGTGGCTCATGTCATCGGGGCGACTCGGAGAAACCGAGTTTTCCAAAAAAATTCGGTTTCTTTGCACGTACACATTACGCATGGAGAAAATTTCTCAAGATATGAGATACAACGGTTCTAATCCCGCCGCTATCCTGTCAACATTCTCCGCCGCCGCCCCCGCCCGTTTCCGTGAGGTGCCGTCGGTTGTCCCTGAAATATGCGGCGTTGCAATCACGTTCGGTAGGCTGAAGATGACCGAATCCAGATCCGGTGGTTCCTGTCCAAAGACATCGAGCCCGGCACCGGCGATTTTGCCTTCTGCTAACACCTCGATCAAGGCTGCTTCATCCACCAATGCCCCCCTTGCGACATTGATCAGAAACGCTGTTGGCTTCATCAAACGCAAACGACGTGCGCCAATGGTGTGGCGTGTCTCCTCATTGAGATGTAGATGCAGCGATAAAAAATCGGACGTAGCGATGACTGAGTCCAAATCCTCCGGCTTTCCAACAAATTCCAAGCCAAATTCGCTCGCCTCAACCGCTCCAACATCGCGGATGTCGATTGCTGACATTTTCAAACCAAAGGGTGCAGCCCGACGCGCCAATTCTTTCCCACTCGCACCGAAACCGACGATGCCCAAATTCAACCCGTCAAGCTCCAACCCAAACGGTCTGTAAAACTCTCCCTGCTTCAGATTCGTTTGGGTAACCGGATATTGACGCGCAAGCATCAGCATGAACATTATCGCACATTCGCCCAACGCCACAGCACTGAAAATCCCCGGACAGTTAGCAACAGGCAGGTTCTTCGACCGCCAATACTCCAAATCAAAGTGGTCAAAACCGGTGCCAAGAATCTGCCAGAGACGTACCTTTCCCACCGCCGCATCAGCCATCTCTCTCGTCCCCGCTGAACCACCATGATCAATGACTACATCAACCCCATCAAACTGCGGGGCGATGGGCTGGTCATAATCCAAAATATGCAAATTGTGGCGGTCGCTGATTGCAGCGACCACATCCTCCCCTGACGGTTTGAACATTGAGGGCCCAACCGGGTGGGGCAAAAACAGGACAGTCAGTCGTTCAGCCATTAATATTTCCTCTCATTTGTCGTCCAATCCAGCCGCATGACGTCCCGCAGCGGGATCGCCGGCAGCATAGAGCAGCCCGCTATCTTGGTCAATGGAGAGCATAACAGGTGTAGCAATTGCACCTGACCTTGCCTCCAATTGATGTCCACGTCGAATCAGCTCTTGCTGAACGCTCGGATTCACTGTATCGCTGACAGTCAACGCTCCTGCCCGAATGAATGCCTCTTCACGGTTGGGATTTGGATCAAACGAATCTTGGTGATGTGCCGTGGCAAAGCGTGGCGCAATAACAGCATCTTCAGGCTGCATATCAAACTCGATAAAATCAAGGAGCAAATTCAGGGCTGCTTGATCTTGCAGATCGCCACCGGCGACGCTGACCGCCAAAATCGGGCTGCCATCTTTCAGCACAAGTGTGGGTGTCAGCGTAATGCGGGGACGCTTGCCGGGTTGGATGCAGTTTGGGTGTCCCGGAACCGTGTTGAGACTTCTCAAGCGGTTTCCAAAGCTGACGCCCGTCGAGCCACCCATACCTTCTTCGCGGTAGACGTTGGCAGAGGGTGTAGCAGCAACTACATTGCCCCAGCGGTCAGCAACAACACAGGTGGTCGTTCCACCAACCCCTGGGCGAAACACGCCACCCGCCTTCAACGGCTGCATGTTCTCTATATCGCCCGGACGGGCTTCCAGCGATGCCTTTTGCATATCAATCAGCGGTCGGCGAATCTCGGTGTAGGCATCGGAAAGTAAACCTTCCATCGGGACATCTACAAAAACCGGATCGCCGTAGTATTCGTCGCGATCTGCCATCGCCAGCTTAATCGCTTCCGTGAGCACGTGGACATAATCCGCGGAGAAGTGTCCCATGCCCTTCAAATCAAAGCCTTCCAGCAAGCGCAACGCCTGACAGAGATAAGGTCCCTGCGTCCACGTGCCGCACTTATACACCGTATATCCTCGGTAATCCGCCTTCACGGGATCCTCGATTAGCGTGGTATGGGCGGCAAGATCCTCCCTACGAAGGAATCCACCCTTTTTGATGTAAAAGGCTTCCAATTCCTCTGCGATGTCATTGCGATACTTGTTCCGTCCGTAAAAGCGATCGGTTGCGGCTTGCAGCTTCGTCTCACGGTCTCCGGATGTGATCTGTTCCTCCTCGACCATCCGGCGTAACGTGACCGCCAGATTGGGATGCCAATCTTCGTCTCCCGCGTCCAAGAGGGCGAGTGTGGGCGTGACGATTTCCTCAAACGTCTTCGTTCCGTAACGCTGGAGCGCGGTGATACACAAATCGACAACCGATGGCACCGGTGCCATTTTCATGTCACCCGCCGGGATACCGTTTTTCATATACCAATCGATGGCTGTTTGTGAGAGCGGGGCACGTCCCTGACCAGAAAGCGATTTAACCTCTCGCTTTTCCGCATCAAAAATAAGCACCGGCACCTCACCGCCGATAGAGCAGGAGATATGGTCTGTGACGTTAAGCGCGAGGATTGTTCCTGCCGCTGCGTCTGCCGCATTACCACCTGCCTCCAGGATCTGAATCCCGGCAGCAACAGCTCCAGCACCGCCCGCAGCAACGGCGCCCGTTTTGCTTACAGCGTTCCAACCTATCTTATTTGTGTCTTGCATTGATTTTCTCCTTATAAACGGTCCTTCGCCGTTTTATTTCTCTTGGGCTTTGCGCCACTCCTCGTATTCAGCTCGTGCCTCATCATTGAGGGGATAGTATTTACGCAAATGACCACCTTCCGCTAGTTTCATGCGGCTGAAATCCTCCCATTCCGAGTGAGCGGTAGCTTTTTCACTTAACTCCGGTGCTAACTTAATCGGAACCACAACGGCACCATCATCGTCAGCCACAATGATATCCCCCGGCATAACCAAGGTGTCGCCACAGGCGATAGGAACGTTGACCGCAAAGGGATATATGTTCGTTTGTGTATGGAAATTGGGGGTTGTCCCCTTCAGCCACAACCCCAACCCTAAAGTCTGTGCATAGGGGAAATCCCGGATGCAGCCGTCTACGATTGCACCGATTCCGCCGCGACCCTTGAAAAAGGTCAACATCATCTCGCCAAAAACGCCGCTGCTCATGTCACCCCTAGCATCAACGACGATGATATCGCCGGGTTGGGTGTGATAGAGCGCGTGGCGGTGTAGCTGTTTTTCGGGATCATTGTATTCATCGACAGCGTAGATGTCTTCGCGTTTGGGCATAAATTGCAGGGTGAGTGCTGGACCAACAACTGTCTTGCCGGGGGTACGAGGAACGGGACCCAAAATTTGGGAATCGCGTATGCCGAGGCGACAGAGTTCACCGGCAGCGGTGGCACTGCTGATAGAAGAGAGGGTTTCAATGAGTTGTTTGGGAGGGCGTTCAATGTCTGGTGTGTTTATCATAATTTCTCCTGTCTGTGAAATCAGATAGCGCGAACAGATCGGCATAAAACACCTATCGTTCACATTTGTGATTTTAGCAGATTTTCTGTGAGGCGTCAACAGAGAAATATGAAATGTAGGGTCATTTAATTCTCCCGTATTATTGCCTCAATAGATCCCCGATAGATCGTCCGATAAATCGGGACAGGCGGGATTCAAAGCAATCTGAATCACGGATAAAAGACGCCTTCGACAATTGGCATAAGAAGGCACAATGAACGTGCAATTACAAACAGCGGGGCAAGATGCCACGCCTACAGGATAGGGCAAGATGCCACGCCTACAGGGTGGGGAAAGAAAACTAGATGACCCCTATATGCAATGGAACAAACGAGACACCAGCAGCCTTGAAATCTTCACGAACTCCCCTATGCACAATTCTCTGGTTTTTAATTCGCCCGCAATGGTACAATAGCATCGAGTAATAAAACTGATCCCATTTTTGAGATGGATTGTAATCAAGCAAAAGGGTTGCCTTTTTACGATTGGAATTAAATCAAAGTGAAGGAGAGCAAAATGCCAAAAGAATTAGTCGCAATCGCTGTGCAGCAGCCTGTTTTACAGGATTACGAAGAGGGACCTGTGCCAGCAGGAAATATCCGCATCAAAGTAGACTTTGGCGCACCCAAGCGGGGCACAGAGTTGACGGGGTATCATGGATATCGTGATGCGTCGTTTCCGATGGGGTTGGGCAATATGTGTGTCGGTCGGGTTATCGAAATCGGCAGTGGTGTCGAGGGGTTTTCGATAGGCGATCGGGTTGCCGGATATGGAAACCTCCGAGAAACACACACATGGAACGCGGAACGCGCCCTGCGTATGAGCGACCGAATGACGTGGAAAGAGGCGGTCTGTTACGATCCGGCACATTTTGCTCTCGCTGGGGTTCGAGACGGTCAGGTGCGCCTTGGGGACAGGGTTGCGGTCTTTGGACTTGGCGCGATCGGTCAAATGACCGTACAGATGGCGAAGATGGCTGGTGCGTCCTTTGTCGCTGCCGTGGACCCGATCGCCAAGCGACGCGCAGTCGTTGAAAACATCGGGATAGACCTCGCGCTCGATCCAACCACTGTCGATGTTGGTGAGGAACTGAAGAAAGCAACCGGCGGACTTGGGGTCGATGTGGCAATCGAGACAAGTGCGAACTACCAAGCGTTGGACGGCGCAATCCGAGGATTAGCGTATGGCGGTAACGTCGCCGTTGTCGGCTGGATGAAGGAGTGCAAGGGCGGACTTGATCTCGGTGCTGTCGCACACTTCGATATCCCGAACCTAATCTTTGCGCGTGCGTGCAGCGATCCCAATCGCGATCACCCGCGGTGGGATTTTGGGCGCATTACGGATCACTGCTGGCAGTGGCTTTCCGAAGGACGGTTTGATTGTGAGAAGATTGTTTCACCGGTGGTGCCCTTTGACGAATCGCCCCAAGCTTACGAAGAGATGGATCTACATCCAGAAACAAGCGTTAAACTGGGCGTAGCGTTTGAGTAGCATTCTATACCCACCCACTACCATTTTATGAAACTATGCAAGCCATTCAATATATCAAAAGCGTGCCACGCTACCTAATGGTGCGCCTCTTAGGCAAACGCTGGAATTGGCTTTACACCTCTGGTGCATCATGTATCCGTTTGGCTGAGATCGATGAACCACAACTCCCTGCGCCGGATTGGGTGAAAATCAAGACGCGGTTGAGCGGGATCTGCGGTTCAGATCTCGCGACCATTACGGCAAAGGGCAGTCCATATTTCTCGCCCTTCACGTCGTGCCCGTTTGTGCTTGGACATGAGGTGGTGGGAGAAATTGCGGAGATAGGCGAAAGGGTTGAGGGGTATACGGTTGGAGATCGTGTTGTGATTGAGCCTGTGTTATCGTGCGAAATCCGCGGCATCGAACCCGGCTGTTATCAATGCAGAAACGGGCATTTTGCGAATTGCGAGAATATTACGCAGGGAAATATCTCCGCAGGAATTCAGACGGGATACTGCCGCGACACCGGTGGAGGTTGGGGTCCTTACTTCCTAGCACATAAAAACCAGATCCACCGCGTACCAGATAACCTCTCCGATGAAATCGCTGCGCTTCTCGAACCGTTTGCGTGTGCGTTGCACGGCGTTTTGAAAGCCAACCTCAAAGACACGGACGAAATCCTGATCATCGGTGCGGGAACGGTCGGACTGCTCACTGTTGCAGCGATCCGCGCAATCGGGAAGTCAAACCGTATCCTGATTGTTGCCAAATACCCGCATCAGCGTCAACTCGCAAGTGAACTTGGTGCAGATGAAATCCTCTCCTCCGACAAGTCGCTCTACACAAACTTCTGCGGCTTAACAGGGGCGGAGAGCTATCAGCCGGAGCTGGGTAAACCTGTCCTGCTTGGCGGTGTAGATGTGACGTTTGATTGTGTCGCCTCTGCTACGACGATCGACGATGCCCTCCGCTTCACGCGAGCGCAAGGACGCGTTATGCTTGTAGGTATGCCCGCCATCCCGAAAAATATCGATTGGACATCAGTTTGGTATAAGGAATTGGAGGTCAGCGGCGTATACACTTACGGGGCGGAAAGCTACGCAGGCGAGGAGATTCGGACCTTTACACTTGGAATTAGATTGCTGGAGCAGATGGGGGATAAATTACTTCCCTTAATTGGCGAAAAATTTCCACTGAAGAAGTACCGACAAGCCATCCAAGCTGCGATGTCCACCGGGAGGTCCGGTGCGGTGAAAACTATCTTTGACCTGCGATCGTGAAACGCAGCAGGACTAATCCGCCACCATTCGCCCCAATGGACGACCACCGAGGAGGTGCATGTGCAGATGATAGACCTCCTGCCCGCCATGCTGCCGACAGTTGACAATCAAACGGTAACCATCTTCAGCAATTCCCTCGGCTCTTGCGATCTTCGATGCGGCTGTGAACAATCGTCCCAAAACCTGTTCATCTTCAGGGGTCACATCGTCAACGGTGGGAATTATCGTGTTTGGAATAATCAAAATGTGCGTGGGCGCACGAGGGTTGATGTCCCGAAAGGCGGTTACTAAATCGTCCTGATACACGATGTCGGCAGGGATTTCTTTTCGGATGATTTTGCTGAAGATCGTTTCTTCTGCCATAGGGTCTCCTCTTTGCAACGGTTAATTATTGTGGCTGAAATCTCGGCTGTCTCGGTGCACGGTCACGTTGTAAGCGCAGCTTGCTTCCCTTCAGCGGAAGTTCAACCCGCTCACCATTCCGCAAATGGGATTCCATAAACGCAAAAATCAATTCCGTGCTTGCGTGCGCGACACGAACCCCACCGCGTGTCGGTTCACCCGTATCTAACGCATGAACAAGATCTTTAACGATATTCGCTCCACTGCTAGTAAGTTCGTATCTGGGGAAGGATTCAAGTCTATTTTGACGGCGGATTTGCCACATCGCACCATCTCTGGAACTGGCGATGCTTCCCTTCTCACAGATAGCCTCCCAACCCAACTGCGCCAGCAGCGCGTGCGCTGTCACGCCATTTGAAAACTGGATCATGCCTTGTCCGCTTGGGTCTTCCCGGACGATATTCCCCTCAATAATTTGGTCTCCGTCCGGAAGATGCGCCGAAACCCAAGAAGCCGGCGCATCGCTATTGAGCCGCAGGATGAGGTCAAAGTTATGGCTAGCAGTGTTGAACAGCGACCCATTGCCGTAAATAATCAACGTCCGGAGCGTACCCAACTCACCACTATCAATAATCTCTTTCATCTTATCGAAGCCGGTGTCCCAACGGCGATTGGTGCCTAAATTGAACGCAACGCCGTTACGTTCGACCGCCTCCACCATTGCATCCGCCTCGTCCATCGACGCCGCCATCGCTTTTTCCGCGTAGATGGCTTTGACACCGTGCTCCGCAGCGTAGATAACAACCTCTGCACGTTGTTCCGGCTGCGTTGCGACACTAACGATGTCCGGCTGCTCCTTTTCAAGCATTTCCCGATAATCGGTATATTGCCGTGCTGCCGGGACGTTGTATCGTTTTCCGAATTCCGCCATCACTTCGGTACGGAGGTCAGAGCAAGCGATGAGGTCTGTCCGATCCTCTGCAAAAAAACTAGCAGCATGTGATACCGGGAAATTCTGCGCTAGGTAGTTGGCCACCTCAGACGCAAGATGTCCAACCCTTTCGTTGTCGATAAATGCGCCCATTCGGCTACAACCGATAACCGCCGCACGATATGTTTGCATCGGTGTCCTCCGTTCCCCAAAACGTGAAACGTTATGCGTAAATGCACAGTTAAACCCACTTGTCTTTAACAGGTTAGGATTTACGCAGTTGAATGCTCAAAGTCTTGCGCTGCGTTGAACCGCGTCCTCTCTAACTCCCCCTTGTAAAGGGGGAGAACCCGTAGTTCGGCGATTCATCTCGATGCCCGATGAATCGGGCAACTACAGTAAATCCGTAGGTATGTAGGTATGTAGTAGGGCGATAAATCGCTCGTACCCCCTCTAACTCCCCCGCAAGCAGGGGAGAAACCAATGAACGCGCTACTACAAACTCAAGTGCGTAACTCCTACAGGTTAAACAGTGCGAAACCCAGTTCTACCGGCTTACGACAAACTACCTCCGCACAGGTCGAGCAGGTTGCCCGGTGCGGCCCGATTCATAGATGGCGTCCATCAATTCTGACTGGATAATCCCGTTCATCGGGCTGGTACGGGGTTCAGCACGACCAAGAATAGCATCGATAAAGTTGTCGTCTGGTGAACCCGCAGACATCTCGTCGGCAATCGGCGGTGGGTCGAGTTGTTCCCCACCGTCATAGACGCGAATCCAACCGCCACCCCAACCGTCAACTTCGATTCGGCCGTTTTCAAAGATGAGAGCCATGTGGGTGCCGCCGGGGCTTGGGCAGTTGCCACTGATGACAATAGCTGCAAAAACACCATTTTCAAAACGGATGTTGGTTGACGAGTTGATATCAACTGCCGCGCCGCAATTGTCAATGAAGGAATGGACCTCAGCGATGTTGGATTCAACAGACCAGCACAGGCTGTTGAACAGATGTGCCCCACTGTCATACGCTTGCCCGCCGCCAGACAGCTCTGGTACTTGCCGCCACGCCCCCTGCGTTGCACGAAGCCAGTTCTGCGTGATATAGCCCGTCACCAACTCCAACTTACCGAGTGTTTGGTTGCGGATGCATTCACGCACATAGTGAAAGTTTGCTGAACAGGGAGTATTATAGCCAATGGTAAATACCTTACCCGTCTCTTTGACCTTCTCAGCTAATGTATAAGCATCCTGCGCTGCTGTCACCATCGGCTTTTCCACCAATACATGACAGCCCGCATTGAGGGCTTGCATACTGTGTTCAAAATGAAGGGTGTGGGGTGTAGAAATCACCACGGCATCGGGTGTTGTTTCGTCGAGCATCGCTGGAATATTATCGAAGGCAGTTGGACGCGGATCCAGTTCTGGTAGGTTACGATCGATATAACTGTTAGCGATGTCCGTGTTCACATCACAGGTGCCGACAATCTGGACATCGGGATTTTCATTCATTCGGCGGGCATGGCCCGACGAATTTCCGCCACAACCGATAATCCCTAATCGGGTTTTAGACATAGTTGACTCCTTGTAGTATAATCAGCTAGGATAAGACCTCACTCCTCCGCTTTTGCCTTCAGATGATAGACCAGATTCAACGCATCCATCGGGGTCATCTGATTAAGTTCAGTATTCCGAAGCTCCTCAACAATGGGATGCGTCTTCGGCGTAAACAGAGCAAGTTGCAGAGAATCTCCTTGAAAGGTAGATCTCGACATTCGACGGCGAGGCCGTGGGGCTTTCGGAACCGATTTTGGTGAGGACTGGTCCGATTCCTCGCCTTCGATGCTCAGATTGTGCTGTTCGAGGACTTCCAAGATCTGGTTTGCTCGCTCAATGACAGCCTGCGGCAACCCGGCGAGACGCGCAACGTGGATACCGTAGCTCTGGTCCGTTCCACCCTCCACAACCTTTCGTAGAAAAGTCACTGATTCGCCATCTTCATGGACAGCGACATTGTAATTTCTCACGTTCTTATACTTGCCGGCGAGTTCGATTAATTCATGGTAGTGGGTCGCAAACAATGTCTTCGCGCCGATCCGCTTCTCATCCAAAATGCACTCCGCCACCGCCCACGCAATACTCAGTCCATCAAACGTACTGGTGCCGCGCCCGATCTCGTCAAGAATAATCAGGCTCTTGCGTGTCGCGTTATTCAGGATATTTGCCGTTTCGTTCATCTCCACGAGGAAGGTGCTCTGCCCCATCACGAGATTATCGGAGGCACCGACGCGGGTGAAAATCCGGTCTACAATCCCGATCTTTGCCGCGGACGCAGGAACGAAGCTGCCCATCTGCGCCATCAGCGTGATGAGCGCCGTTTGGCGGAGAAATGTACTTTTTCCACTCATATTTGGGCCAGTGATGACGTGCATCTGCTGATCACGGCAGTTCAACGCTATATCGTTAGGTACAAATCCCTCCCGTGTAAAAAGGCGTTCCACGACGGGATGCCGCCCGTTCTTGACGATGAGTTCGTCACTCTCATCAATAATCGGCTTGGCGTAATCGTATTTGGAGGCGATATAGGCAAGCCCAGCAGCAACATCAATCATCGCAACTACGGCGGCGGCTTTCTGGATCCCTTCAGTTTCAGTCGCAACTTGGGCGCGCACCTCACAAAAGAGGTCGTATTCAAGCGTCTGAATCTGATCCTGTGCGTTCAGGATCTGGGATTCTCGCTCCTTGAGTTCTGGCGTGATGAATCGCTCGGCATTGGTCAACGTCTGTTTACGGATATAATATTCTGGGACAAGATGTAGATTCGACTTAGTGACCTCAATATAGTATCCAAAGACCTGATTGAACCCAATCTTCAGTGAGGGGATGTTCACCCGATCGCGCTCTTTCTGTTGAAGTTCCGCAATCCAGTTTTTACCCTCGCTAGTAATCCCGCGCAACTCATCCAATTGCTCGTTGTAACCATCGTTGATTAATCTACCTTCACGAATCGTTGCCGGTGGGTCGGGGTGGATGGACGCTTCAATTAAATCTGCCAATTCTGTCAGCGGGTCAAGGTTTTCGTTCAAGGTCTGCAATAGTGAAGATTCACAGTCTTTGAGTTGGTCTTTGATGGCTGGAAGCAGGCGCAGGGAGTCTTTCAGCGCGATGAGGTCTCGGGCATTCGCCGATCCCAAGCTGATACGAGAAATCAATCGCTCCATGTCGTACACTTTACTCAATCGCTCCCGTAACTCCTCCTGTAACCCAATCCGGTTTTTCAACTCGTCAACAGCGTTCAAGCGTGCGTTGATCTCCGCCGGTTGCAGCAGCGGTTGTAAGATACACTGACGGAGCTTTCGCGCACCCATCGGCGTCACAGTTTCGTCCATCACTTCTAGAAGCGTTCCCCTCGATGAACCGTCGCGGATCGAGGTTGTCAACTCTAAATTTCGCTGTGTATCCGCTTCCAGAAGCATAAAGTCTGAGAGGGTGTAGGTGTGGAGGGAAACAATATGTTTTACTTCCTGTTTCTGAGTTTCGTAGAGGTAGTAGACCAACGCTCCCGCCGCACAGATCGCAGCGGGAAGATGTTCACACCCGAAGCCATCCAACGAGAGTGTGTTGAAGTGTTGGAGGAGCTCAGAGCGTGCCGTGTCAAACGAGAAACGCCAATCCGGGAGATAGTTGACGACCGCCTTCAGATCCGTCTGAATCTGCCCTACTATTTCCGAGTCATCGAAATCCTCGGAAAAAAGACATTCTTTCGGGGCGAGCCGGTGAATCTCTGACCAGAGTTTTGCCAAGTTTTCTAGCTCTGTTACCGTAAATTCTCCCGTCGAGAGATCAACCGATGCCAAACCGTAATTGTCTTTGAGGAGATAAATGCTGACGAGGTAGTTGTTCGTCTTTCCGTCCAGAACCTTTGGATCTGTGACGGTACCGGCTGTTACAATACGAACAAGATTGCGTTTGACAAGCCGATTCTCTTCCTTCGCTCTTTTTGCGTCTTCGACCTGCTCCAAAATTGCGACTTTATAGCCCGAATTCACTAACTTGTAAAGATATGAATCCAGCGCGTGATGCGGGACACCCGCCATCGGGATCGCGCCTCCCACGCTGTCCTTATCTCTCGACGTTAGCGTGATTTCTAAAACACGCGCAATCAGTTCAGCATCGTCGTAAAATGCTTCGTAGAAATCCCCAACACGGCAAAGCAGAATCGAATCCGGATGTTGATTTTTCAGTTGTCTATACTGTTCCATCAAAGGGGAAAGTTTCGATTTTTTTGCCATAATACCCCTCTACTGCACTTTCAAGATACTATCTAAACTTCTGAGATCCCAACCGCCGCTGCTGTCTCTTGGATTTGCCGCCACGTTTCATCGTCAACTGGAATGCCCTCGCGCGAACGACGTTCCGTTTGACGCGACTCAATTTCACCGGGGACGAGGATTTCATCGAAACCGGGAGCAGGCGGCGACGCTTTCACATGCTCGACAAGTGCATCAACACGCCCGTAGAAATCTTCCATCGGGGTAAATTGTGAAATGTTAATCGCTATCATCAGCACTCCGTTTTGGACTTTAGTTGTGCCGGAACCGCTACAACCAGCACCGGACAACGCCCCTCCCAACACATCAATCATCAAGCCAAGCGCGAACCCTTTGTGACCTGCAATACCCCCAAGCGGCAGCAGCGCACCGGGGGGCGGCCCATTGAGGTCGTGTGGATCTGTGGTCGGTTCACCTTGTCCATTAATCAACCAACCGAGCGGAACACTATCGCCACGATTCAACGCAACGCGAATCTTTCCTTGTGCCACCACGCTGCTCGTGATGTCCAACACAATAGGTTCATCGCCCCGCGTTGGGGAAGCAATAGCAATGGGGTTAGTCGCAAGTCGCCCGTCGCTGCCACCAAACGGTGCAACGTAAAGCGCGGCACCTCCCGCGTTCACCATCGCTATTCCGATCAACCCTGCTTTCGCTGCCATCATGGCATAGCTGCCGATCCTGCCGATATGATTGCAGTTATAGATACTAACGGCACTGACCGTACTCGATTGCGCCTTGCGGATCGCTAGCGACATCGACCGTTGCGCGATGACGTGACCAAATCCCCAGTTGCCATTAATCAGGGCATGTGAGGGAGATTCGCGCTCAATATCCATCGTAGCACCGGGGTCAATTTGTCCGGCATCTATGAAGCCCATATACTGCGGAATGCGAATCACTCCGTGTGAATCGTGCCCTGCAAGATTGGCATCTACAAGGATTTCGCTAATGATCTGTGCGTTTTCAGCGGGCACATTTGCTGCTTCAAAGATGTCTGCTGTGATTTTACGCAACCGTTCGGGCATTACATTGGGCATTTTCTTTCTCCTGGCACTGTTTAACGTGAAGCATAAAACGGAATGAAATAGATTCGCTCAAGTTACTGCCTATGTTTTAATCGCTTGGAATTTGGGCACATCAACGGTTGACCGTGCATAAAAAATAGTATATCATTCTTACCCAAAACTGTCACCATTATTTCTTACTAGAGTTAGGGTCATTTAATTCTCCCATATTATTGCCCCGATAGATCCCCGATAAATCGGGACAGGCGGGGTTCAAAGCAATCTGAATCACAGATAAACACGGATTGATGGATTACACGGATAAAAGACGCCCTCGATAACTGGCATAAGAAGGCGCAATGAACACGCTACTACAAACAGCGGGGCAAGATGCCCCGCCTACCGGGTAGGGCAAGTCCGAGAGGATCCCGTGACCGGGGATGCCCCGTCTACCGGGTGAGGATAGAACGCGCTACTACAAATAGCGGGGCAAGATGCCCCGCCTACAGGGTGGGGCAAGTCCGAGAGGAGCCCATGACCGGGGATGCCACGCCTACCGGGTAGGGATAGAGCGTGCTACTACAAACAACGAGGTATCGCCAAAACGGAAAACTAGATGCCCCTATTAATTAAGAGTGAGTTCAGACATTGAAAAACTGAGGAGACATAGGTTATAATTTTAGAAAGCGACATCAAGGCGATTTCACGCACAAGATTTCCCCCTATGCAACATTATATCAAACCGCTCTTGAGAAGGCAATAACTCATTATGTCAAAAGTCCAGCCTCTCGAATTTCTCAAAGAGACAAAAAAGCAGATTGATGCACATATCTTTGATTTTCTACCCAGCGAGCACGATCGCCCCGAAGTGCATCAGTTCTACCAAATGATGCTGGATTACCCACTTCGAGCCGGCAAAGGGTTACGCCCAGCAATTTGCCTCCTGATTTGCGAGGCGTTTGGCGGGGACCCGCGGAAGGCTATTAATACTGCTGCTGCGCTTGAACTCCTGCAAAACTGGGCACTGATCCACGATGATATTGAAGACGGTTCCGATCTGCGTCGCGGCGAGCCGTGTCTCCACCAGAAATACGGGATTCCAATTGCTATTAATGTGGGTGACGGACTTCACTGCAAAATGTGGGAGATGCTGAACCGAAACGCAGATTTGCTCGGATATGAACTTGCATTTGAGATTGCGTCGGAATTTGCACAACTCAGCAATAGCATCGTCGAAGGACAACACATTGAGTTAAGTTGGGTTGAAAGTAACCGTTGGGACCTAACTGAAACGGACTACTGGACGATGTGTATCAGAAAGACAGCTTCTTACACCTGCATCACCCCCTGTCGCATCGGTGCGCTCATTGCGGGAGTGTCCAAAAGCGAGACGGATCTATTCGTCGATATGGGCATGAATCTTGGGGTTGCCTTCCAGATTCAGGACGATGTCCTCAACCTCATCGGTGAAGAGAGGCTGTATGGAAAAGAGATTGGGGGAGATATCAGCGAAGGGAAGCGCACCCTTATCCTCATCCATCTGCTGAACAGCTGCTCACAGACGGAAGCAAACCGTGTCACTGAAATTATGAGTCAGCGACGTGTGGACAAACATCAGGATGAGATCCGAGAAGTGTTGAATCTGATGAAGCATTATGAATCAATTCAGTACGCCCAGCAACGTGCCAAGACACTTGCACAGAAGGCATATACTCAGTTTAATCAGACATTTTCCCATTTACCAGCCACCCAAGCCAAAGATATTTTTGTGCACCTAATCCATTTTCTTATTGAACGAGAATATTAACCATAATCTATTTGCACACTTCACCTCATCGAAAGGAGTCTACAATCCATGAAAACACACGAACTTGAAGCTATCGCCCAAGCCCTCGTTCCAGCAGGCAAAGGTATCCTCGCCGCGGATGAAGGAGATGCTACTATCAAAAGACGCTTCGATAGTATCAACGTCGAATGCACTGAAGCAAATCGTCGTGCCTACCGTGAGATGTTGTTCACTACACCGGGAACAGAAGAATTCATCAGTGGGGTTATTCTGTTTGAAGAGACCCTCCGTCAGACAACGCAAGGTGGCACCCCCTTTCCCGAACTGCTTGCGAACAAAGGCATCATATCCGGCATCAAGGCTGACACGGGCCCCAAAGATCTCGCCGGTTTCCCCGGCGAAACAGTGACGGAGGGACTAGACGGGCTTCGTGAACGCTTGACCGAATACCGGGAACTGGGAGCAAAATTCGGCAAGTGGCGGGCTGTTATCAACGTCGGTGATGGTTTCCCGACGCAATCCGGTATCGATGCCAATGCCCACGCGCTGGCACGTTACGCAGCTATATGTCAAGAGGTTGGACTCGTTCCCATCGTTGAGCCGGAGGTCCTAATGGAAGGAACGCATACTATTGAACGTTGCGAGGAGATAACAGAAACAACGCTGAAACGGGTCTATTTTGAACTCCATGCACACCGAGTCATCCTTGAGGGAACCCTGCTCAAACCGAGTATGGTCCTTTCAGGAACAAATTGCCCGGTGCAAGCAGGCGTCCAAGAGGTAGCCGAGGCAACCGTGCGCTGTTTCCGGCGAGCCATTCCGGCAGCGGTGCCCGGAATAGTCTTCCTTTCCGGTGGTCAAAGTGCTAAACTAGCAACAGAACATCTCAACGCCATGAATGCCATAGGTAACTGCCCATGGGAACTTAGCTTCTCTTACGGACGGGCACTACAGGGACCAACGCTTGAAGCATGGGGCGGAAACGCCGCCAATGTTTCCAAAGCGCAGAAAGTCTTTTACCATCGAGCAAAGTGCAACAGCGCCGCGCGTTACGGCAAGTATAACCAGCAGATGGAAGCACTCGCAGCATAGCTACTATCTCACAAGCGAGGGAGAGAAAAGATGCTGACTGAAAAGCAAGTCGAAGCATATAAACGAGATGGCTATCTCAGGGTTAAGGGACTCTTCACACCAGAAGAGGTTAAAGAGTTAAACTCCGAAATGAACCTGATTATCGAAGACTGGTGGGGTGAGGAAAGCATCGGTTGGCGGGGACCGTGGCGTGACCATTACCTGCCCGAAGCGGAACGCAAAAAGACCAAGGCGGTCATTATTGCAAATCCACACTTCTACTCAGCCGCTTGGAGCAAAGTTATCCTCCACGAAGGTCTCGTCGGCTGTCTTCAGAATTTGATTGGTCCGAGTGTGCAGTGGCATCATACCGTGCTGCACGGCAAGTCACCGGAATTGGGAACGCCTTTCCCGATGCACCAAGACTACCCTTTCTACCCGCACGATGGACCCGACTTTGTGGATTGCCTCGTCCACCTCGACGATGCGCCCTTAGAGAGCGGTTGTCTGTGTGTTGTTCCCGGCAGCCATACTGATGGTCCCCTCGAACACATCACCGGCGACCATACCCGTCCGTATCTGCCGCCTGAGAAGTACCACCCGGACAAAGTCGAAACCGTGCCGGTTCCCGCCAAGGCAGGAGATGTTATCTTCTTCAGCTATTGCACAATTCACTGGTCCAATGTCAACCAGACAGATCAATGGCGAAAATCAGTTCGGATTGGCTACCACACACCGGAGATGCGACCCATCGGGATGGATGCCAAGGAGCCTAACAACAAAATCATTGTCAGCGGCTTAAAGAAGCGGCGTGAAGAACCGCGCTTGACATATCGTTGAAGTTTTCCAACCAATTTTCAAAAAGGAGAGTGAATCCTATGGAGAGATTAGATCGGGCAACCGATAAGTATGTCACGCAATTGGAGCAAGAGGGATGGTGCGTAATGGACGATATCATCCCCGCAGATGAAGTGGATACCGTGCGCGAAGAGGTAGAGACATCTGAGCCATTGTATAAAAAGTTTAGCGAAGAACATGATCGATGGTCAAAAAACGTCATCGCCTTTTTCCCTGCGCTGGCACCCCACCTGTCTAACAAACGCTTTTTAAATGTCGTTAAAGCGATGTTAGGACCGCAAGTGCGAATCTCCCAAACCGAGTACAAGATTCGGCCGCCAAACTACGAACTGAACCGCGCCTACCACTCGGACTTCCCACACGACCTCAAACAACCGTGGCACGTCAGCCAACCTTTTCCCAAAGCGGTGATCGGTATCACAACCTTGTGGATGCTCACTCCATTCACAACCAGCAACGGCGGCACATGGGTTGTGCCCGGTACGCATGCCAGTCTCAAAAATCCGAGGGGTGAAAATGACGGGATCGATGAGTTCGCACCAATTCCGGGCGAATTGCAAGCGACCGGCGATGCCGGCAGCGTACTGATAATGGATAGCCGTATCTGGCACTCAAACGCAGCTAGTCCCAGTGAAAAGCCACGAGCCGCAGTGGTGGTGCGCTATGCACCGTGGTGGCTAAATCTGGAATTCTTCGGCGTCAATACAGCACCTATCCCGGCGGACGTTTTCGATACGTTCCCGGAGGAGACAAAATTACTGTACGATCATCGAGTAGAAGAGCGTGAAAGCAAGATCTGGGCGTAGTAAAAACAGGCAGGTCAGCAGTTGAACAAACCTGAGAAATCTGTGCGGACTCCCTCAATGGATAGCCAATCAACATCTATCGAGCTATCCCAATCCGGTCATTGGCACGCTTTCAGAAACGCCGTGAACAGATTCAGGGCTTCCGGATGACGTTCCCACATCATCTCAGGATGGCACTGCACGCCGAGCGCGAATTGGTGAGTCGGGCTTTCAATAGCCTCGACAACGTTATCTTTCGCTTTGGCAGTTACAATAAAGCCTTCGGCAACATCTCGCACCGCTTGGTGGTGGAAGGAATTGACACGGGTAGTAGGACTGCCGAAAACCTGAAACAGACGGCTATCGGACAGGATGTCTATTGTATGGGACGCATACCAACCTGCGCCCGTTTGGGAGTGGCGTAACGTTGGCTGCGGCATCTCAGCGGCAATATCTTGGTAGATCGTGCCGCCTGCCGCGACATTTAGCATCTGGATCCCACGACAAATTGCGAGGATTGGCAGGTCTTGGTCCAATGCTTTTTGAGTAAGCTGCAGTTCCATCTCATCGCGCATACGGTCAACGCTGCCCATATTTTGATGCGGCTCCTGACCAAACAGTAACGGATCAATGTCACCACCGCCGGAGAGCACAAGCCCGTCGAGCACTCCCAAGTATCGGTCGATGCACTCCACATCCTCAACGTGTGGCACGAGGAGCGGGGTGCCCCCAGCGTATTCAATCGCACCGGCATAATCGCGGGCGATGATGTTGCGCTCAAGAGTATATATGGAGTCACCGATAGGGCTCGCCGTCAAGCTGCAAGTGATGCCAATAACTGGACGCATCTGCGATTCCTTTCTTTCATCAAACCGTTCAAATCCACACAATCAATACTACCTGAACGGTTACTATCTCACTCCAAGACAGGGAGCTCTAACAATCGTGTTAATTTTACCAGCAATCGATCTCCGAAATGGAAAATGTGTAAATTTGGTGCAGGGACGAGCAGGAGAGGAAACAATCTTCTCAGACCAGCCTGTGGAAATGGCAGCGCAGTGGCAACAGGGTGGCACTGAATACCTCCATCTTGTAGACCTTGACGGTGCGTTTAGCGCAGTATCCGATAATCTCCGCATTGTCAAGGAGATTGTCGAAATGCTTCAGATTCCCGTCCAATTGGGGGGAGGCATCCGGACGATGGAAAGGCTAGATGACGTTCTGGGGCTCGGTGTGACAAGGGCAATTCTGGGCACGGCTGCCCTCAAAAATCCGCTGTTGGTCGAAGCCGCATGTAAAAAGCACGGATCCCGAATCGCTGTCGGTATTGATGCAAAAGATGGGATGGTTGCCACAGAAGGTTGGCTTGATGTCTCTGAAAAACCCGCCCTCGCATTCGCTAGAGAGATGGAAGATTGTGGGGTTCAAACCATCATCTATACAGACATCAAAAGCGATGGTATGCTCCAAGGTCCCAACTTGGAAACTACGGAAGCCATCGCTGACGCTGTGTCGGCGAACGTCATCGCCTCCGGTGGGATTACATCAATTCAAGATGTTCAAGCCCTCAAAGCAATAGAGGTTCACGGCGCAATCGTCGGTCGAGCTTTCTATACCGGTGCCTTAGATCTGAAAGCTGCAATTTTCATCGCCCGCTAGTAACGAATTAACAATGCACCTTAGATTTCCCACTCTACACTTTACTCATCAGGACGAATCCAACTAACGACATCTTCTGCGTCGCCGGCACCACCCTCGCGTCCATCGCTGCCGAAAGAGACAAGATCGTAACCGTATCGGTCATGCACACCGGGACGGATGTAGATATAAGTATTTCCCCATGGATCCTTCGTGATAGGAACCTTCAAATATGGACCCAGCCAATTGACGGGAATCGGCGGCTGTTCGGGCTTCTCCCAGAGCGCTGCCACTCCTTGTTGAGTCGAGGGATAATCCCCATTATCTTTCGCGTAGGTATCCAGTGCGATGCCAATAGTTTCAATCTCTTCCGCTGCTTGCGCTTGATCCGCTTTTCCTGCCTGCCCCAGTAAGCCTGATGCTAGAACGACGGCAACCACAATCCCAATAATAACAATCACAATGAGGAGTTGTGTAGATGTAAAACCAGACGGTTGATTATCAATGTTTCTCAAACAATAGCCTCCTTCATTAAAAAATCTGTCTCATTGTAGCACAATCCCTCAGTCCATGCAAGTACAATCTGATAGGCATTCCCTCATCCACCAATTCACACGAGAATCGTCAACGAGTCAAAGGTAGCACTTACGTTCACCTGTCCTGTTTGACTCTGCCCCATGTTGTGGTAAGTGCCTCCTGCGTATCTACGGCGTGTGGGCGCCCCGGCCCACCGTTCTTGATATTTACACCTGTAATTGCGACATCATCAAATCGACCTTCTGCGTTACCGACCACAAGTCCCGCTTGACCGGGCTTGAGAGGCTGGTGCAAATCTTCCGATACAAAAACCTGATCATTGACCTGAAACTCAAGTTGAGCGTCATTGACGGTTGCCCTCAGTCGATACCACGTATCAATGTCCGAGACAAAAAAGAACTCGCGTGTAGACCATTCATTTGGACCCGCCTTAGTGATTGACACAGTGCCAGAAAAGAAATTGATAAAGAACAGGTAACGGGTTTGCTCATCACCTCTGTCGTATAACGAGAGCCCCACGTATGCAGGATCGTTTCGCTCCTTGACCAATTTTGCCCGACATGACACCGAGTAGTTCTCCCAGTCCAATTTTCCCGTCAACCACAAACTCATGAACCCACGCTTAAAGATTCGTCCGACTGCTTCGTCCTGATTGACCCACCAATTTTCAACCTGACGGTCTAAATTGTAAATTTTCCATTCCTTAGTAATTCTGTCCTCGAAATCGTCGCGCCACGTACCTGCGAAGCCGATTTGTCCACACATTAAAACGACAATCTGCACAAGAGCTATTAATAGGACACAATTAGATTTCATCGAGGTAATCCTCCCCTCGTGTTAATACAAATCCCTGATCATTGTGTGACAAACCGCCGATGTACTCAGGAACCTATCCTCATTTACCCGCTCCAAAGGTTATTACGGAGATGTGTGGGAATAATAGCAAATCCTCTCTTGAAGTGTCAAGCAAAATTTACAAAACATCCGGAAGGGGATACTATTACGAATTCGCGAGAATCCACACTATTGCGACATTTATACGTGAAGTGTCAAAAAAATATCATTTCACATTTTACCCGTTACTTTTCATTTATAGTTGAGTTAGGTCAAGGCACTATATACGAAATGATAGTTGACGTTCTAATGTCAATTTTTATTGCAAACTCATCTGTGTTGTGCTATGCTACAAACCTCAATTTATATGAAAGATTAAAATGGAAAGTACAAAAGAAAAAGAGATTAAAGTTAAAATTATTGGTGCGGGTGATGTTGTTCGAAGAGATCATTTGTCCTATTTAGAAAAATTGGCGGGAACGAAATTGTCGTGATAGCTGAACCCATGCTGGAGGAATGAACATGATAAATTATGTCGCAGGTGGTCTGACTGATAACCCGGTATATACGACTGGATTGGGCAGGGCATACCTAGGTGATAGTCTTGAATTGATGAAATGCTTGCCAAGTGAAAGTGTAAACCTAGTTTTAACTTCCCCTCCATTTGCCTTGACTAGCAAGAAAGAGTATGGCAACAAGGACGCTGGAGAATATGTTGATTGGTTTCTTCCATTTGCCTCCGAAATCGGTAGGATCCTCACTGAGGATGGTTCTTTTGTTCTCGATCTTGGTGGAACATACCTCCCAGGTCATCCGGTCAGAAGCATTTACCAATATGAATTATTAATCGCTTTAGTCCGGGAAATCGGATTTTACTTAGCTCAGGAATTTTTTCATTATAATCCGGCTAGACTACCTGCTCCCGCCGAATGGGTCAATGTCAGGCGAATCCGTGTAAAGGATTCGGTGAATATGGTTTGGTGGCTATCTAAGACCGAATATCCCAAAGCAAATAACAGAAATGTTCTTCGTCCATACACCGAAGCCATGAAAAAGCTACTGAAAAAAGGTTATCGTGCTAAGAAGAGGCCAAGTGGACATGACATAACCCATAAATTTAACCAAGATAATAACGGTTCAATTCCTCCAAATTTGCTAGAGTTGGGTAATAATGATTCAAATAGCAACTACATGCGAGAATGTAAGAAAAACGGTATCAAACCACATCCTGCACGATTTCCACGAAGATTTCCTGAGTTTTTTATTAAATTTTTAACAGATAAGGGAAACCTTGTTATAGATCCTTTTGCCGGATCAAATACAACTGGATATGTGTCCGAATATTTGGGACGTCAATGGTTAGCATTTGAAATCGAAGAAAGTTATATACAGGCAAGCCACTTTAGATTTGGACTCGATTCACACCTTTATGATGTTGCGGACTGCGATACAGATGTGGAATCTCAAATGAAATTATTCTCAGGAAGTGATAACTATGGCGATTCTTAGCAAACCGGCACTCCTCAACCACATTGTGGAAGCAATCCGTGAATGTAATTGGAATGTTTTATACATCTGTACAACACATCCGTTCAGGTTTAATGTATTTCGGGATGACGTGAACTATCGAATTAAGATCTATATTTGGAACTTGACACACGGGGGTGGTTCAGCAAGACCAGGGAATGAATATAGAATACAAGTCAAAGTCAGAGAAGATTTTGAGGAAGAACCAGGTTGGACAACGTTAATTTTAGGTTGGTGGGATGACGTTGGTGTTTTCGCTGGTTTCGATCTTCGCAAGCATTTGGGACTACCTGGGTGGTCATCATCAATACAGATAAAAAAGGAAGCCTTGCAAAATGCCTATATTAACGGATTTGCAGCTACAGATAAGGGTAATCAAGAAACTGCTATGGCATTCCGACCTGATTTTTTTGTTCATTATTTGCAAAATCTCACATCATTACATGACTTTGGTCAATCACCAACAGACTTGGACACTTTAAATACAGTCTCTGAAAATCCTGAAATTAATGAGCAGGACATTCCAATAACAAATATAGAACGAAAAACGGCTGTTGTCACGCTAAGAAAGAAATTGCGGGATGTTAATTTCAGAAAACGAGTTTTAACGGCTTATAATTCAAGATGCGCTATCTGTGGCATGCAATTAAGCTTGGTTGAATCTGCCCATATCGTACCTGTCCACGAAAATGGCACTGAAGAAACCGCTAACGGTTTAGCACTCTGCGCCCTTCACCACAAAGCTTATGATAGCTCAATAATTACTGTATTAGAAGACTATAGTACCAAATTAAGTGATGCGAAAGTATCGCAGCTAAAGGAGAATGGCTTAGATGGTGGTCTGGAAGATTTTAAAAGTAGCTTGCGTCCAATCATCCACTTACCTCCAGCCATGAGCGATAGACCTCATATCGAGTATATTAGGTTAGCTAACCAAATCCGCGCGTGGAATTAGTATTACTCAAAGATAAATTTTCGGGAGATAAATCGCATAGCGACGAACTAAAAGCGTCAGTACTATGTTTACATACCGCAAAAAAGGTAGAACACTCGCTTCCGGGTTATGGGATGAGACGATGTTGCTATGGAAAGTCCCGGCGTTGACGGAACCGATCAAGTGAACAGTCATATCGAAAATTTAAACTGAGATTAGGAGGAACGGATAAAGCGGTTAAATCTCTTGCGGCAAACGACGACTCAATTTAAAAATATCCTGTCTTCCTAGTCAGTTTATGTCCATTAAGCTCCCAATAGTTTTCTACCGCTCTCCATTCACCTTTCTACTTAGGCTTAGGCGCATTTTCGGAAACTCGCTTCCTCATCAAGAGTGTCTGCTGTTCGTAGATAGATCCACCACGCCCGGGCAGAGGATTATCGGGACGAGGAACGGGAGGGGTATCGGCATAGCGGGGTTCACGAGCCTGTTTGCCACGCAGGATGGCTGCATCGAAGGCAGTCCAGTCGGTAATGGGTAACGGGGACAGTGCGTCAGCCGCACAGTATTGGAGTAGGAACAAACGGCGTGACTGTCCACTAAGGTTAGGCGCGGAAGCGTGTAAGGTACGGGTGTGATGGATTGTAATACTGCCAGCTTTAACCTCAACGGGAGCGACGTTATCCGGTATGAAATTGGGGTCAGTAATTGCACCAACAAAAACATCGTTCTGATAATGGTCATAAATTGGACCTTTATGTGAACCTGGAACAAACAATAGGCAACCGTTATCCTGTGTCATATCGTCAATCGCTAGGCCTACCGACAGCATGTCATCGTTGGTTATATCGCCCCCAAACGCAAAATCCTGATGCCATTCAACCGGGCTACCGAATCCGGCGGATTTCATGTTGAGTTTGGAGGTTTGATAACGAATATTCTGCCCGATTAATTGGGCAACGCTATCGAGAATATAGTCGTGGCGCAGCATCCGGTCATAAATTGGATGCAGGACTGCCGGATTTTTGAGGCGTCGCAGCCGAGGCGTTTCTGGCGTATGTCCGGGCTCAAGGTCAAAAACCTTGGTGTGTTCAGTGACCTCGCGGGATTTATCAACAAATTCATCAGTAACCTTGCGGAGTTCTGCGATATCCTTCGCTGATATCACGTTTTCAACGACGATATAGCCGTTGGTTTGATAGAAGTCGATCTGCTCTTGTGTCAGCATGTGAAACTCCTTTCATACAAAATCAAGTTATACTTTGCAAAAAATCGGTCAGAGGCACTGTTGCACTTCCTTCTCAATATACGTCCGTAACTCCTTGGGCAGTGCAGGCAATGCACCTACCGCAGCATTCTCTTGAATCCGTTCCGGTTTTGATGTCGCCGGAATCACTACGCTCACCCGCGTATCCGCGAGAATCCACGCCAATAATGCCTGCGCCCATGTTTCTATCCCATGTGCTCGAAGTGGCGAGAGATTTGGCTCCCTTTTGAGTCCCGTCACCAACCTCCCCACGCCGAGTGGTTGCATCACAATCACGCCGATACCCAGTTCCTCAGCAAGCGGCAAAATCTCCTGTTCACACTTCCGTTCCAACACGTTATAGGGGATCTGAATCGCACTGATCCGTCCGCTTTTCATGATTCGGATCATCTCAGGATAGGATTCTGTCTGATAGTGTGTGATTCCGATGAGACCGATTTTCCCTTCTGCCTTCAACCCTTCTAGCGTTGGCAGGTGGGTCTCCCAGTCCAAGAGGTTATGGATCTGAAAGACATCAATATAATCGGTCCGAAACCGTTCAAAAGATCGGGCGATCTCGGCTTTGCCTTGCAACAATCCCGTACACCAGACCTTCGTCGCAAACTGAAACTGCTCCCGTTTCCCCTCAGTTGTTATGCCAACCACGGTTTCACTTTCGCCATACATCGGCGACGAATCGAGAAAGGTAACACCCTCCGAGAGGCAGGCTGCGATAATCGCCTTACGAACAGCGATTTCCGCCTCTGAGCGGACATCAAACGTCTTCCAAGTGCCCATTCCGATAGGTGGCACCTGAAGCGTTGCCAGTTTCCGTGTCTGCATACTATCGCTCCTCTACTGATTGATCGCCTAATTTCCCAGTAACTCAAGATTCTATCTCGGTTCTTGGATAAAGAAATTAACTTAGAAAGTTGAGCTACGACTGAATCCAGTTTCAATCGAACTTACTTGACTATCATATTTGGGAAACTCAAGTTAGTATGGATCTGATATAGGTAGCGCCCTTAGCAAACAAATCCTCACCCGGATATCTCGGTTTTCCCAAATGCTCAGGTGCCCAAATACCTTGGTAATTGACCTGTTGTAGGGCGGCGACGACGGCGGGGAAATCGACCCGTCCTTCGCCGAGGGGAACTTCCCGTCCCATGGGCCAGAGGTTCGTGTGATCTCGAAAACCGCAGCAATGAATCTTATCTGCAAACTCTACCACCAATGCCTGCATATCTCCGCCAATAAAATCCATGCCGGTACACAACATTACCCCATTAGATGGACTGGGGACCGCATTGACCAATCGGCGCAAATCATTGGAAGTCGCCACTAGGAACGGACCTCCCCATCCGTCAGCCGCATAACTTCCGTAATTTTCAAGACGGACGCCGGCTGCAACCGCCCGCTCACGAATTCCATCTGGTAAAAGCCGATGGAGTGTGTGGTTCCCAATACCAACGCCGTTCGCTTCCGCCACCGGCATCAGTTCACGATAAATGTCAATCAGACCCTCCCAACACGCTTCGGCTTGTACGGGATCTATCGGCTTGGCAATGTCAATAATTTGCAACACCGATGTGATGCCCGCTTCCCCTACAACTTCGATCATGCGCGTCATTGCATCAATAGCGCGACGATCACGTCTTAACAAAACCTCCGGACTTGTGGCGCCGCCGCGTGAGTGGGTCCGATAGCGCAGCGGAGGCCACTTCAACAACCGCCAAGATGCGTCTTTTACCACGAGACCATTGTCCTCTAATCTGCCCTTGATTTCCTGAAGATTTGCCGGGTCTGGATACCCGTTTTCCTCAAATCCGGGAAGGGAAGGACAACTGATAGAAACGCGTTTGGCATCTAATTGCCTGCAACGATCAATGGTCGATTGCACATCGGGCAACGCGCTAACTCCTAGTATCATGGGACTTTCCTCCATCTCAGAAAATCAGCAATTATACTTATGCAGCGATTAGAGATTTGATATAAGCAACCGCCTTTGCCTCTAAATCCTCACCCGGATATCTCGGTTGACCTAGGTGTTCTGGATTCAGAATACCCTGATAACCAGCATCCCGCAAGGCAGCGACAACAGCGCGGAGATCGACCCTGCCCTCACCAAGCGGCACCTCTCGTCCGGCAGGCCATCGCTCCGAATGGTCTCGAAGTTGGCAGAAGTGAATCTTATCTGCAAACTCTGCTACCAATGCTGGCACATCCCCACCTGGGATATCCATGCCGGTACATAACGCCACCCCATTCGACGGACTAGAAACCGCATTGATCAATCGACGCAATTCCTTCCAAGTTCCTACCAAGAAGGGACCACCCCATGCATCTGACCGAAAATCTCCGTAATCCTCAATACGTACATCTGCTGCGACCGCCCATTCACGCACGTCATCTGGTAAGATTCGGTGGAGACTGTGATTTGCTATGCTAACCCCGTTTGCTTCTGCCACCGGGATAAGTTCGCGGTAGATGTCAATGAGACCCTCCCAGCACGCTTCTTCTTGTGCGGGATTTATCGGTTTGCCCAAACTCACGTAGTGCAATACCGACGAAATACCAACCTCTCCTAAAACTTCAAGTGTGCGCAGCATGGCATCAATGCAGCGACGGTCACGGGTCAACAAGATGTCTGGATTCATTGAGCGCACCGTCCGCCAAGGGCGTGAAGGCCACCGCGCAAAATGATAGGTAACGCTCGACACCTCGAGGCCATTGTCTTCCAATCTCTCCTTCAATTCCCGCAGGCGGTTCGCATCCGGATACCCGTTCTCTTCATATCCGGGAAGGGAACCCATATAAACACATTCGACGCCAAGTTTTCTGCAACGATCAACGGTCACTTGCACATCGGACGATGCGCCAATTCCAACTTTCATGGGGGTTTCCTCCGTTTCAAAAAATCAATCGTCATTTTTATTATAAGGCAAGTTGCTAGTTGCCTGATAATACTACACACATGTCGCCCCGCCCCGATAAGATCCCCGATAAATCGGGACAGGCGGGATTCAGAGCAACCCCGATAAGATCGGGATCGTAGACTCTCGGAACGGAGCCGTAAGCACCCGAACTATAGTGTAACGTTCCGGGCTGATTAAGCCATGACTATAGCGCAATGTGCTGGGTATCTTGTGCAGTGGATTTGTCAATCCACTGCGAGCCGTGTTGACTCGATTTAGCGTCCATTCCCCACGGTTTGTAATGTTCCTCATAACTAGGTTCTGTTGACATTTCATCGCAATCAGATAGTCGAGAGGTGTGCACAAACACATGGTCCTTTGTAGGGGTTGGGTTTCCCAACCCTTTGGTCACACATCATAGACGATTTTGAACCTCTGTAGTCGATTTTCCAAAATCGACGATTCGGTGTCGAGATATGAATCTCGACCTACAATCAACTCAACCCGTATTGGTCAATGGGCGAGGGGACCTCGCCCCTACGATTACGGACAGTTTTACATAAATGTCAACACGCCCTAGCAACTTGCATTATAGTAACCTAAGTTGCTAACCTATTTTCTGTCCAAGTACATAATCCCTACTACTTCCGGTGAAGACGCCATCAATGCCACCTGATTCCGGCGTATGGAAAAAAAGAAGCATCGGCGCAAAGCCGATGCTTCTTTCATTACTTACCTTGTCGGATAGGAAAACTAACTTTCTAGATTAAGTAAGTAAAACAACTCAACCTAGCATAGCATTAATTAAGCATTTGGCTTTTGAGCGATCCCCAAGTCACAGAGAGTGCGTCAGCGGGATCTACCGCCTGGGGCCCTGGGGAATCCATAACCCTCTTAACCTGTGCTTGTTCTAGTTGGGTATCGAAGATATAAAGTTCGTCCATGACCCACCTTGCAAATAAGCTTTGATTTCCTACCGGATCCAGATCTATATCTCGATTTCCAATCCAGAAGTCATTGTCCAATTGATCAGGACCTTCTTTGAACTCGTCGGGGAATGCAATACCTGACAACTCTCCATCTAAATAAAGCTGCATCCCTTTTGGTCCCCACGTTGCAGCGATATGATGGAGATCTTTTTTCCACGCCCTTTTGTCGACTTGTGCGAGAACAAAATGGTCGAAACGATTTTGCTTTATCAGATAAGTTATGCCATAACGCTCATTCGGATGGCTGTGGGCGATAGCCCAAGCATCTGTCTTATTGGAATTCCGGGAGTAAAATATCCAGCATTGCGCGACGCCTCCATCGCCCCCCCATTCGCCGATAGGATGCCGGACATCTACCCAAAATGCAATCGTACCTGCTTCTTGTTTGATGTGCGGCTTACCTTTATCCTCAATGGGAAACGAAATGGCTTGACCAGCCTCACTTGCAAAAAATCCTTTCTCGATTTGGGCATCTTCAAAGAGGTCACGCTGGTCCTTCTTTTCTATGGGATAAACTGTTCCGCCGCCTTCCTCAACCGCGTCCGGGCTATCCAATGAATTGTAAAATAGCCGCTTGGAATATGCGTTGAGCAGCGGAATAGAAGTCAACACGGCGACCATCACAATCACACTTACTAACCTATGTCCTTTGCCATACATTTCTATTACCTCCCTTGAAAGAAATGCTTAACATTTGCTGAGTGACCTGTGTAGAACACTGTCTGTGAGATAGACATTTACCCACTTCATTAACTAGATTATACACGATGCCGTTGTATATTTCAACCAAAAGACAGGGTTTAAGAATTACCGACGAAATCTGTAACTTCGCCCATGACTCTTGGCTATGACACCTTTGGGAGACTCTGAGGGGCTGCGCGTAGATCCTATCACTTTGACAACTGCTGTGTCTGTGCACCTACTCCCTCGGTGATAATAAGAAACTGATTTGCCCCCACATCAGCCAGCGTTTGCTCTAAGCCACTTGGCCATCTAATTTCCACCTCCTCCACTTTGGTTTCGGCACCCAAACCAAAAATAAGGCATAAGTCGTGCCCCGAAAGATAGCTAGAACCAGCTTGGACTTCTTTAATCTGAGTGCGAGAGCGAGCGACAACTTTAATACGCGCCCCAATCCCATCTCGGTTGCTTCTGACACCGACGGTTTTGATCTTCAGCCAGTTGTTTCGGTTACCTCCGTCGTTGCGAAGCAGAACCGCTTTCTGATTCAAATTCACCACAAAGATGTCAGTATCACCATCATTATCATAATCGCCAAAAGCAGCACCTCGACTGACCCGTTTCACTGAAAAATAGGTGCCACACTCCTCGGAGACATCAAGAAAGGAGGATTCCTCCATGTTGAGGAAAAGTTGGTCGGTTTGTGCATATTCGATAGTATCGGATTGTGATTCGACGGTCGAATAGACATGCCCGTTTGCGACAAAGAGATCCAGATCGCCATCATTGTCGGCGTCGAAAAACTTGGTCCCAAAGCCCAGCTTCAGGAAACTTGGGTCTCCTAAATGTGCGATATATGTAACGTCGGTGAAGATGCCGTTTGAATTATTGCGGTACAATGTGTTGGTTTCGCGGGAAAAGTTTGTCACGAAGATGTCTAGAAAACCATCGTTGTTATAGTCTCCAAAATCGACCCCCATCCCGCCTTCCGCGACACCATCCTCATTATACGCGACCCCGGCAATAACGCCGAGGTCCATAAAAGTCCCATCTCCCATGTTACGGTAGAGGAGATTCGGTGTTGTGTCGTTGGCGACATAGATGTCTATGCGCCCATCATTATCGTAGTCCCCGCAGGTGACACCGAGCCCTTTCCCAGTATCGTTGTAAACGCCCACGCGTTGCGTGACATCGGTAAACGTACCATCTCCATTGTTTCTGTAAAGGGCATCCGAGACCCCTTTATAGACTCGTGGATTGCTATAAATCCGCCGCCCGTTCGCATCATACCATTCGCCATCTTCGACAATATTGTAATCAAGATAATTAACAACGTAAAGATCCAAATTACCGTCATGATTATAATCCACAAAGGCGCAACTCGAACTCCATCTGTCGCTGTCACCCACACCGGCGTGCACTGTCACATCCGTAAAAGTTCCATCGGCATTGTTTCTATATAACACGTTCTCCCCAAAATTCGTCACGTACAAATCTGGATCCCCATCGTTGTCATAATCGGCGGTGCCACATCCCATCCCATAGCCAAGGTGCCCGACGCCCGCCTCGGCAGTAACATCGGTAAAGCCGCTGTCCCCATCGTTCCGATAGAGCACGTTCGTAGGCGGCGTATCCGCCACAAAGCCTGGCAAGGGGGCACTGTTGACGATGTAAAGATCGAGATCTCTGTCGTTGTCATAGTCGAGAAAAGTCATGCCGGACCCCATGGTTTCCAGATAATATAACCGCCCACTTTCGCCATTGACATGCTTGAATGTAATACCCGATGCTTCGGCAACATCAACAAACTGAACGGTCGTTCCCGCGTGAGCAGAAATGACGAAGGCGTTTAGAATACACACTATCCAATACGGCATAACACGTAAAACGTATTGCATATTGCGTAGGGGTTCACTGATTGCCCTCTTTTCTTCCATCCTTCCCTCTGCGCTCCTGCTTTGCTTGGAGTTGCTGAACTGTTTTGAATTCATGAGCGGCTTTTTCCACATCTCCTAACCTTTCATACACTCGTCCAAGATTTTGGTGAAATTTAGGGTTCTCCGCATCCAGTTGAATCGCCATTAAAAATGAATTCATTGCTTCGAGATATTTTCCTTGGAGCGAATAACTCATCCCGAGGTTGTTATGCCCGTTTGCCTCGTTGGGTGCGAGACGAACAGCCGCTTCACACGCCTGCTGCATTTTATCAAAGTAGTTGAGTCTCATATAGCATGCCGCAAGCGTATTGTAAACCTCCCTGTTATTCGGGTTCTGTGCAATGGATTTTTCCAGAGATTTGATGGCTAGCTCAAATTTACCGTATCGTAGATGGACGAGCCCAAGTTGATACCAGAGTTCAGGATTTTTAGGGGATCTTTGAATAGATGTTTCGAGTTGTGACACACGATTCGCATAAGGTTTGAGCGATTCATATTTCTTAATCTGCTCAAGGCCTTTTTCAACATTCCCTACTCGGATGTAGGCGGTACCCAGACTATAGTATGCACGGATATGGTCTCGATTCAATTGAATTGCCTGTTCAAATGACTGAATCGCATCGTCAAACTTGTTCTGCTTCAGATAAACCATTCCGAGATCGTAATATGGATGATAGTCATTATCTAAGTCGGTGGGTTCAAGTTCAATGGCACGGCGCAATACCTGTATCGCCTTCTGATACGCATTTTGTCTGAAATAGGCGATACCGAGCATCTGATGTGCACGAACATGATTAGGAACTAATTGGAGGACGGTTTGAAATGCTTCAATTGCTTCTGTTGTTTGGGCAAGATCGGTTAAATAAACAGTTCCAAGCGCATTATACGCCTCTTCACGACTCGGATCGATCTGGATGGCCTTCTTGAATGCTTCCACAGCACCCAAGTAATTCTCACTTCTGATAAGCTTCAATCCACGATTATAATATTTGACAAACTCAGGTGAGAATTCAGCCCGGCTGGGATTAGGACTTAGGGCACCTTCTTCTTTTCCCTGGACCTTACAGGCTGCTATCAGGATGAAAGCGAAACAGAAAACAGCGAGGTGCTTTGCCATCATATCGCGTCCTTAGAAAATAAAAAAGGTAGAGACGAGGTAACTTCGCCCCTACCTTAATCATGTGAATTGGAGACCTTCTACCGCCCGGTGCAAGGATACCTAGACAGAGAGGATCGTTGACATACTCCCCGCCCTAAAGGACTGGGATTCTTCTGTCCTTCAGGAACGTGAATTGTGGTATCGACACGGATAGCGAACCGAAGTCCGTCTTACCTCCGCTACTCCAGTGGACGATGCCCCGCCCACTCGCCTCGAAAGGCGACATTGGCGAAACGAATATATGCCAACATCTTCCCGTCGGAAGATGTGAAATTGATGGAGGATTTTACCCCGTCTCACCGTTTTCAGCCATATATCCATTTCTGGAGATGTATTTTACTATCTTCTACCTACAAGTTCAACGATTTTTTGACTAACCAAGGGGTTTGCCGTTCTGTATCCCCGCCTTAAAAGACGGGGTTTTAGAACGGAAGATTGCGATAAACTCATAGAAGCCCAAAGCACCCACTTTCAAAATTACAGTGGTTAAGTTAATAACTGGATTTGATACGGCCCCAGCTAATAGGAAGTTTACCCGCGGATTCGACGCTTAAAATCGCTCCATTCATTGCCTCTAGAACTTCTTCATCCGTTAAGGCTCTCGACCAGATGCGAGCCTCGTCGATTAGCCCCTCGAAGAAACGGGTCGGTCTATTTACCTGCCAACCAATGTAGAAGTTAGCGTCGGGGTCCACCGCTCCTGGACCTGCGCCCTCGTTTGTTTCGACATCCAGTTTACCATCAATATACATCCGAACCTCGGTTCTATTTTTCCGAGTAGAAACCAGATGGTGCCACTTACCATCAGAGACTTTCTTTGTGCTTTTTACCTCAGGACCAACTCTATTGATATCATTATATCGACTTAAGAGCAAGCCTTGAGTTATCTTGAGATAGTATCCACTACCATTCTCTCCCCAGGTAGTTATTATCATTTTGTGATCCTGGTCGCCTATCTCGGTTTTCGCCCAAGCTTCAAGAGTAACATCCCCTGTCCCCAGATCCAACGCAGGATGGTCAAATATTGTCAACCCCTGTTCTTTCGCAATAAGGAACTCAAGGGCAGCCTTGTTTCCTTGTGTGTCTGGTAGATCGTCTGTCACCCATCTGGGACTATTTTCCAGCCTCGCAGCAAACTGGTTGGGAGCCTTAGGATGTTGCTTGGTTACATTCCCTGCCCCTTCATTCATGGGGTAGTAGAATATGACATCCTCCCAATCAGCAGCGCTATATCCCACGGCTGGAAGAAGACCTATACAAACGAATACGACCAGGCAACTGATTGCAAACTGTCCGAAAAGTTTCATCTCATTTTCCTCCTTTAATAGTGTTGGAGATCGAGCCAAGCACTTTTGTATATCGCTTCAGCGCAGCTTTGGAAAGCTTTGCATCTGTTTTTGGCTTGGCTCCTTAGAATAGTTCAATCGTCCGTCTAAACTCGATCTAAATTCCGTTCCGCGTGGGTTTGTAGACTCCCAAAGCTCAACTTCAACCCACGTAATCTAATAAATTTTACACCATGTTTCACACAAAATCAACTCAATCTTGGACAATTCAATCACTTATTGTCCAATGATGCGAGTAAAGATTTAACATAAGCAACCGCCTTTGCCTCCAAATTCTCACCCTGATACCTCGGTTGACCGAGGTGTTCCGGATTCAGAATGCCCTGATAGTCAGCATCTCGCAAAGCAGCGATTATGGCGGGGAGATCGACCCGTCCCTCGCCAAGAGGTCCCTCCCGTCCGGAGGGCCATCGATCGGAGTGATCTCGCAGCTGGCAGAAATGAACCTTATCCGCAAACTCTACCACCAGCCCCGGCACATCTCCGCCGGGGATGTCCATACCGGTACATAACGTCACACCATTCGACGGACTAGGAGCTGCGTTCACCAATCGTCGCAACTCCTTCCATGTCCCAACAAGGAAGGGACCTCCCCACCCTTCTGCCATATAACTCCCGTAATCTTCAATCTTTACGCCTTCTGCGACCGCTCGCTCACGCACACCATCTTGCAAGAGCCGGTGAAGACTGTGATTTCCAATGCCAACGCCGTTTGCTTCCGCCACCGACATCAGTTCACGGTAGATGTCAATCAGTCCCTCCCAACACGCCTCTTCTTGTGCGAGATCCAACGGTTTACCGATGTCAACGTAGTGCAACACCGATGTGATACCAACCTCTCCCAAAATTTCGATCATCCGCACCATCGCATCAATGCAGCGACGGTCACGGTTCAACAAGATGTCTGGATTTGTTGAACCATCACGCCAGGGCCGTGGAGGCCACTTCGCAAACCAATAGGTGGCACTCGGTACTTCAAGACCATTGTCTTCCAATCTCCCCTTGAATTCCCGCAGGCGGTCTAGCGCCGGATACCCATTTTCCTCATATCCGGGTAGGGAAGCACAACTAATAAAGACGCGTTCGACGCCGAGTTGTTTGCAACGTTCAACAGTCGCTTGTACATCAGTTGAGGCACCAATTCCGATTTTCATGGGGTTCTCCTCTATTTTGGAAGGTGAGGTTTCAGCATCAATCAGGTAACAATTATAGCACAACTCCATCAAGAACAGAATAGAAATGTGTAATCAAGCAAATGACCGGATAAGCGGTAAGAAATCCGTGCAAATTTCTTCAACGGATACAAATGGCTCCTGTCAAAGGGAGGGCTGATGTGAAGGGACAAACGCATAAGGAAAATGGTATGTGAGGATAACCGTTCATCCAACCGCCTTTCCTCGCTTCCTCTTGGTTTTTAGATAGGGGTGCTTAGGGAAAAAATTGGTACAGGGGGGTATCGGCCAGAATACTCAAAATACTCCAGAGGCTACCTGCCATATAGTCCCCTAATGCAAGCCCTAAAAAGAATGGAATTGCGCGACGATATGCGTTAAGACCTCCATAACGCAGGATAGCAGCCTTCAGTCCCCAAGTAACAAATAAACAGCACCACAGATTCCACATTCCCCAACTACTTGCCATCACATAACCGAGCGGATGAAGGGACCACCAGATAAAGCGCGCTCGCAAAAACATTAGCAGAACAGTCACCCCAAGTCCACCCCCCATAAACGCGAGGGCAGGCTGATCTGGCTCTTGAGGAGAGGTCAGCCAACCTTCAAGTCGGTTATAAAAATGCCCCCACTGTATGGTTGGACCCATATAATATCCCGATTCGGCGCCATGTTGGTAATAGTTATGTAATAAAAGCCAAAAAATTGTCACCGCTCCGATCAGTGTTGCAAGCAGAATGGCAACGGCTGTGTGACGTGGGTTGATATTCTGTCGCTCCGAAATTTTCAACGCTTCCAATTGCTCTGGCATCGGATGGGTTCGATTGGCACGACTGAAATGCATGTACAACGTGAAGACGGTGAGGGTGCCGGCACCAAGTCGGCGTGTCCCAAAGGCAGCAACGATTAGGTGGTGGGGATCGATCTGGGCCCAGTGAAAATCGTGAACCAAGAAACCCAATTCGGCGCGGAGTCGGGCAATCATAGTTCCTAACAAAAGATAAATCCCGAAAAAAATGGGAACCACCCACAACGACATGCCAGCTCTGTAGGAAAAGACCATCAAGAAGAGCATGCCAAAAAAAATCCCTGCGAATGCAAGACGATAGGGCATCGCTTCACGCGCGTCTTCCAGCTGTGATGCAGCACCCCGAGATCGGAACAGATGGTATATTAACCGTTTGAAGTGAGCCCTACCGGTCCAAAGGGCAAATCCTAACAGTCCCACATAGACGCCGAAACCCTGTTCGCCGGCATAAGGAAATTTCGGGAGACTTTGCCAACCCATGATGTCGCCGGCTATTAGTTCAATCTTGTAGACCCAGTAAAACACCCAACATGAAAACAGTAGATCTAGCGGTATGAGAAAACTGATGCCAATTGCGAAGGGATAAAAAGAGATCCGTATGCTTCCCATGGCGTTCCAAGGACGCTCGGTAAAATAGTGATGGACGTCCTGACGTTTGACAGGGAGGTAGGGAAGGAAGGGATAGATTGAATCCAGTAGGTTGATCGTACTGATCAGCACGGCAATACCAAAGCCAAACCACATCAGTCTATTTTTGAAAAACCCCGATCGGGGATTTGTCATCTCCATTGGAAGTTGGATGAGTGGGTAGGTCAGACGCTCATGCTCAGTCCACTGCATCCGTAATAAAGTTATGATGCACAACATCACGACCATCAACACGAAGAGAAATGAGATCCACGCAAAGGCAGGGATAAGCCATGCCTTAAAATTCCCATCAACATAGAGGCTTGATTTTCCCTCATAGAAGCCGATTAGGGCCTCTTCGTCTCGCACGGTGAGCCATTGCGGCAGATGCTTCCAAAACAGTTCTCGCCAGTCGTTTTCGGGAGTAGCAAACCGAAATGGATGCCCCAAGATCGGAATTAAGATTTCCATGATGTCATAGGAGCAGAGACAGGTGACAATACATAACATAAAATAGACGGTGAAAAATTCTTGCTGGGTAAGAGTCAGCATCGGGGAAATTTTGCCAAGTGCGCGCCCAATTAGAAGGAGCCAAAAAAGAATAAAAATCACATTAAATAGCGGGTGTGTCCAAGTGGGGAATGTGTATCGAACTACTTCCAGTTCGATGATCCAATACACATTGATCGGCGTGAGCAACAGGGCGACGATGAAGGATTTGAGCGTTAAACCGCTTTGGAAGGTAGTAGGCGTGTCTTTCATGGGTGTGTACCTTTGGCAAGTTGATTTTTCCTAACCAATGGTGCTAGTTTAGTTTAGAGGTTATGAGACAGCTTCCTCAATTCTACCGTTAATCGGGCAGACAAACCCTACTCGATTAACCGGAGGCACCCGAACTGACGACCATTATAGATTTTATCACACAATTGTTCCGTTGGGTAGATGATAAACTCGCACAACAGACAATTCGGCGACAGTTGAGGGCTAATTCCAGATAACGTCTACAGGTTTTGAATAGCTTAAAGGGGTTATCAGCCAGTGTCATATTATTGATTAAAAAGATTGATAATTTTAAATATATATCCAATTTTATTAAAATAACATAATTTTTATGTTGTTAAAACCAATTTTTGAGAATATAATATCCAAACTGTTTCGCTATATTCGCTGTACGATCCCACGTTACTTTACCACGGGCACAATATTGAAATCAATTCGCAAAGCGGTACAGGAGAGGAGTTCAGGTGAAAACAGTGTCCGGACGCCTCTGGCGTCACACGAATTTCTTAAAACTCTGGTCGGCTGAGACAATCTCCGCTTTTGGAGACGCCATATCTGACGTGGCACTTCCTCTCATCGCGATTATAACTCTCGGTGCCGGGGCACGCGAAATGGGCATTCTTAGGGCACTCGATAATGCACCTATACTCCTATTCGGACTGTTTGTCGGGGTGTGGGTAGATCGAGTCAGACGGCAACCACTGATGATAGCAACGCAGTTTGGTCAGGGAATTCTCTTGGCAACAATTCCAATCGCAACTGTTGCGGGTGTCCTTCGGATTGAGCTGCTCTACTTCATCAGTTTCCTAGGGGGAACGCTATCAGCTATTTTCACGCTCGCGACAACAACGTTCCTGCCCTCCCTTGTCCCTCACGAGGATTTAGTCGAGGGAAACTCGAAGCTTTCGGTTAGTCGATCGGCAAGCGAAAATCGTTGGTCCTGGACTCGCTGGGTTCCTAGTTGAACGCATTACCGCCCCGTTTACTGTTGCGCTTGATGTACTTTCATTTTTTATTTCTGGTGCCTGCTTGGTATTCGTTCGGTCAGCGGAGTCGGTTCAAATCCGTAATCAACAAACTCAAGGAATTTGGCACGAAATTGGTGAAGGACTTCGCACAATTTTCTTGCATCCAATCTTATTGGCGATGACTATTGGAACGACAATTGGCAGCTTTGGTGGCGCGATACATGGAACTGTATTTATCCTTTACTTGACCCGCGAGTTAATGATAACCCCTATTTGGTTCGGCATCATTTTGGCAAGCGCGGGTGGTGCGTCTCTTCTTGGTGCAATCGTCGCTAATTCAGGCGCGCAACGCTACGGTCCCGGTCCAATGCTTATTGGTAGTACATTGCTTATGAGCATTGGGATGGGGATTGTGCCGTTAGCGGCTGAAGTTGGTATGTTCACAATTCCGATATTGGTAGTTGCACAGGTATTTCAAAGCATTGGGTTGACAGTTTACGGTATTAATCAAATTAGTCTCCGGCAAGCGATTACTCCAAGCGAATTGCTCGGCAGAGTCAATGCCAGTCGGCGAGTGCTTGTATTTGGTGTCATCCCATTTGGCGCGCTTATCAGTGGTGCGCTGGGTGAAACGATAGGACTGCAATTCACACTCGTTGTCGGTGGGGTCGTGGAATTTCTTTCCTTTGTTTTTCACCTGACCTCGCCTTTGCGTCACGCCATTGACTTTCGGAAGGTGTCCAAATGAAAAAACTCCCATAGAATCAAACAACTGACGATAAGGTGAATAACTATGCGCAAACCAATCAGTAACTGTCCAATCTGCGATGGGCGGCTTGAACCCGTCAAACTGAAATGCACCTCATGTGAAATGGCAATGGAGGGACGTTTCCCAATCTCCAAACTTGGACTGCTGCCATCGGATCAGCAGCAATTTGTTGAAGCGTTCCTCGTTGCCAGGGGCAACATCAAGGAGGTCGAAAAAGAACTGGGAATCTCATACCCAACAGTGCGAAAAAAACTGGATGAGGTCATCAACACACTGGGGTATGCACCTCACAAAAAACGGCAGGAACAACTCGAAATCCTTGATGCTATCGAACGTGGCGAGATGTCTCCACAGGAAGGTATCGCAGCCATGCAAGCACTTAGCGGTGCCCTTCACAGATCCGAATAGGGCTGACCATAGCCGAATATAAGAAATAAACCATTGAGAAAAATTAGGAGGTATAATCATGTACGCAGCACAACGAAAGGTACTCACTCTACTTCACGATCACAAAGTCACTGTTGATGAAGCTGAAGAACTCTTGAGCGCGATGGAAACGCCACAGCGGTCCCCGGTGCCGTCAATTCCCAAGGTGGAGCTAGTTGGCACAAGTAAATGGACGCAACAGTTTCGCGTAAACCTGCAAAAGATTGCAGGGACGCAATCGCCTGTTCTAATCCAAGGGGAAACGGGAACAGGAAAGGAGCTTATCGCCCGGATAATCCACTATAATAGCAAATACGCAAGTGGTCCCTTTGTCCCTTTCCACACGGCATCAACAGGCACATCGCTCATCAATAGCGAAATATTCGGTCATGAACAAGGGGCTTTCACGGGAGCGGCCAGTCAGAAAAAAGGAATGTTGGAAATAGCCAATGACGGTACGGTATGCCTTGACGAGATTGATGCACTCCCACTCGAAACCCAGAATCGGTTACACGATTTTCTGGTCAACGGTTATTTTACCCGTGTTGGCGGGACAAAACCGATTTATGCCAATGTCCGTATTATCGGCACAACCCATGGCGATCTCAAGCAGTTTGTTGATCAAAAGAAGTTTAGATCGGACCTATACTATCGCCTGAGCATTTGTGTGGTGCAATCCCCACCGCTCCGAGAACGCCTTGAAGATCTCCCGGCTCTGGTACAACATTTCGTTGAACAACAGGCGGAATTAGATAGCAAGAAACCGCCCAAGGTATCTGATGGAGTAATGAGTATGCTTTATAAACATGATTGGCCAGAGAATGTTCGAGAATTGTATGGTGTAATATCGAGGGCAGTAGTGCTCTGCGAAGGTGATGAGATTATACCAGATTACCTCCCCGCACTTACATCTTCACAGTAATCATGCCCACATTTTCATAAACATCAGGATGACGCTTATGAAATTGGCAAAAAAATATGGAAACTTCATTCACAGTAGCGTACAATATCTACAATCACTCATGAATAGACGTGGGAACTTTGACATACTCCCCGCCCTAAAGGACTGGGATTCTTCTGTCCTTCAGGAACGTGAATTGTGGTATCGACACGGATAGCGAACCGAAGTCCGTCTTACATCCGCTACTCCAGTGGACGATGCCCCGCCCGCTCGCCTCGAAAGGCGACATTGGCGAAACGAATATATGACAACATCTTCCCGTCGGAAGATGTGAAATTGATAGAGGATTTTACCCCGTCTCACCGTTTTCAGCCATATATCCATTTCTGGAGATGTATTTTACCATCTTCTACCTACAAGATCAACGATTTTTTGACTAACCAAGGGGGGTGCCGTTCTGTATCCCCGCCTTAAAAGACGGGGTTTTAGATTGGAAGATTTTGATAATCAAAAACCTCTTGTAGCGGCACCCATGGCAGCGTTCTTTAGGTTTCTAATGAATCCCATTGTTAAAACTAGGCATAATCAGGGGGCAATGGCAGGAAAGGAAAACTGATGAGAAAAGTCGTTCTGTCAATACTGGGGGTTGTATTGTTTTTTCCGAGTATGTCTTACGCGCACGAAGGCAGTGGCGGCGGATTCATGGCAGGGTTGACGCACCCGGTGCTTGGATTTGATCATCTTTTAGCAATGTTAAGCGTAGGGATTCTGAGTGCACAGATGGGAGGACAAGCTATATGGAGGGTGCCATTAACTTTTGTGCTTGTTATGCTCGGCGGTGGCATTCTTGGGATAAACGGCATACCAATAATTTCAGTGGAATTGGGGATAGCTTTTTCTGTGTTGGCTTTAGGCGTTGCGATTGCCTTAGAAAAAAAACTTTCACCACTGTTAGCTATGGTGTTTGTGGGGTTCTTCGCTATATTTCATGGGCACGCACATGGAACTGAGATGCCGTCTCTATCTAAGCCGGTGTTCTACGCTTGCGGATTTGTTCTCGGAACGGCAGGCATTCATATTGCGGGTGTTTTGATTGGCATTATTGCGGATAGATACAAGGAGGGTGGACAGTTACTGCGGTATATAGGTGCAGGTATCGCTGGCATTGGATTTCATCTTATTATCGGCTAACTACCTAATAAAGTCTCGCGTTTGATCGCAGTCTATGTTTCATGCCCGATAATTCTAAACGGTTCTCGAATTTTACCTTCTTTCTTGGTGCCCCGCAAAAAGGATAGAGAAACCGAGTTTTTGCCAAAAAACTCGGTTTCCGGTATCCCCATAGACAGCGCGCTAGCGAATCGAGTGCCATTTTCTACCATGGAGGCAGCTTTAATTGCCCCTCGATCCATAAGTGATTCTACCAACGCTTACTTCTGATCATCTTCGGGCGGAGGATTCACATAGCCAGGATCCGCAAGTTCATCGACCTGTTTCCCAAATTTTCCATCCGTGTAATCAGCCTGCTTAACTTTCCACCCCTCGTCGCGGTCCTTCTTCATTAATGCAATCAGACCACCTCCGACTGCCCATTGATAACGGCCGCGTAACGTGGCGGTTTTGCCGATTTTATCGATTGCAACACTCTCGATGTCAACGGTCATTTTGCCGGTGCGCAGCCGGAAAATACCTAACCATGCCTGTTCAATTGTTTTCCAGCCAATGTGTTTCGCAAATGCCCCCGCCCAAAAGTCCCAAGTGACAAAGACATCAGCACTCTCGCTTTTCAACCAATACGCCATAAAAATTTTAGAGTCCTCTGTTCCAATTGCTTCGGAATATAGAGTAAAAACTTCTCGAATTGCTGCATCCTCCGCTTCAAAATCAACCTCAAGTTGTATGACTTGACCGCCACCGCTTGATGTCGATGGCTCAGTTGATGGCTGTGTGGGCTGCTGATCCTTATCATCGTCTGAATCCCCTCCACAAGCAATGAAGCCTACTACAAATAGCGCGCAGATTAAGTAAACTCTAAACTTCTGCTTCATCTTTCTCTCCTTCCTGTAACCATGTTCTTAGCGCCCAGTACGTTACGGTCCTTGAAAATTTCCTATCCCCAGAAAAATTCTGCTGACAAACCTAATCTGAAAATACGTGACACCTTTCATTTTACCCATATTTGAATGAAAAGTCAATGAAAATTGATGTGCCAATTTTTTTGTAGACCCCTTGTTAAATATATGATAGCATAACGCGGTTTTGGGCAAATGCGGTGCGACAAGATAAAGGCTAGACCATTCGGAGGCAGTAAGCCGACATTGGCAGCGATTGACACGGATTGTTACCACATCACCCGCAACGCGATGGAACTAGTGCCACCGCCTGCGAATCTAATCCAACGCTTGCAATCTATTAGGATCACCACATCTGTTCTCAAAAAGCAATTTCACAAAGCATGTTACTCATTCTGACTATACGACAAGTGATCGTTTCTTTTTTAGAATGAGTCAAATTTTGGATAGGAGTTCATTCTTGATGGGACTTGATGTCGTTCAACTGACTAGGGATATTGTGGCGATTAATTCCGTTAGCCAGCGGAGCAATGAGGAGGTCTCGGATCTCCTTGAAAATACGCTAAAGCGATGTGAGTTTGAGGTCGAGCGTCTAGAATACGTCGATGACAATGGTGAGCGAAAGGTAAGTCTGGTGGGTAAGAAGGGAGAGGGTTCCGATGGTTTCGGACTCTTTTCCCACTCCGACACCGTTCCCGGCTTGGAGGGGGAGTGGGACCCATTCGACCCAGTGATTCAAGATGGTCGCCTTTTTGGTCGTGGTAGTTGTGATATGAAGGGCCCGATGGCTGCGACAATTACTGCGGGCGCAAAGGTCAATGCCGCCGATTTGAAGAAACCACTCTATATTGTCATCACGGCGGACGAAGAGATTAGCGGTGCGGGAGCGCGCCAAGTCGCAGAGGGGTCGGAATTCTTTAACGCGGAACGCCCCAAGCATGGTGTCATCGCCGAGCCGACACGATTGACACCTGTCTACGCCCACAAGGGGGGCGGGCGGGTCTTCGTAACCGCCAAAGGACGGGCGGCGCATACGAGCACAGATAAAGGGGTTTCGGCAAACTTCCTAATAGCCCCCTTCCTCGCTGAGATGGCGGAGTTGGCAAAGTTATTCAAAACCGATGAATCCTTCATGAACAAGGAATTCAACCCACCGACGAATGGATTTAATATGGTGCTTGATGACGGTGGCTGTCGACCAAACGTCGCCGCAGCGAAAACAACCTGTACCCTCAGTTTTAGACCAATGCCAAATGACCGTAGCGACGATGTAATCACAATAATAACAGAAACCGCCGAGAAGTACGGTCTTGAAGCGACTTCGCATAAAGGCACGCCGTTCTACGTCTCACCCGATGCGGAGATTGTCCAAGCAGGGATGAAAGCCACAGGCGCAACGAAGCCGGGAACGGTGCCATTCGGTACAGATGCACATGCTTTCAAGCATCATTTACAACTCGTTATCCTCGGTCCCGGCGATATCGTCCAAGCACATACCGTCGGAGAGTGGATCGACATCGCACAACTTTCAGAAGCCGTTGGTGTCTATCAACAGATGATCGAGACGTTCTGCATGTAGCACAGGGCAAGGAGAAAACCTTCCTATCTTCCCCTATTAAACAGCGTGGATTGAAACATCCAGCACTTCAAAAGCGTCTTGACACTCGCACTACTCGTGTTATAATGAAAATTATTGTTGAGAGCATGTACGAAAAGTCCGAGGAAGTAGGCATGTTCCGCAACAAACCGTACTATCATCAGAGATCGAAAGGAAAAACATCAGATGAAACTTGCATTTTTCAATGACTATCAACTGGGCGTAATCAACGGCGATCAGATTGTCGATGTCGCTTCGGCGTTGGGAGGTATTTCCTACCACAGCCCCCAAGAACTTATCGAAACACTCATCCAAGATTGGGGTAACCTACAACCTCAGATCGCACAAGCCGCTGACGGAAATGCAGGGACAGCACTCGATAGTGTTCGTCTCAGAGCTCCCCTTCCCAGACCAAACCAATTGGTCTGTCTTGCGGGCAATTACATAGAACCTGCATCCCCTGATCGGGGAGACTTTAACGCCTTCCTCAAATCCCCCACCGGCATCATTGGAAAGGACGATACGGTTCAACTCCCCGAGACAGATGCGACCGTTTTCCACTTTGAGCCTGAGCTCAGTGTAGTCATCGGCAAAACAGCGAGCCACCTCTCGCAAGCTGAAGCGATGGATCATGTCTTCGGCTATACCCAATTTATTGATGTCTCTGCCCGCGGTCTTCCCGGCGGTTTCTTCCTAGGAAAAAGCTGGCATACCTTCGCTCCGATGGGACCAGCACTGGTCACCGCTGACGAGGTCTCCGATCCAAACGACCTCGGAATTAAGCTCTGGGTCAATGACGAGCTTCGGCACGACTTCTCCTCTGACTCTATGGCACGTTTCATACCAGAGGTGTTAGAAGAGGTTACCAAGGTTATAACGCTTGAACCCGGCAACGTCGTAAACACGGGCACCCATCACTACGCCTTAGCGCCGATTCAGGACGGAGATAATCTGCATTTAGAGATCGAGGGCTTTGGTCCTTCGCTGACAATTAGTGTGCATGATCCACTGAAGCGGACATCTTGGCAAGCGCATTAAGAGCCTATTGCGGGCAGTACGCTGCCGCACTCGTAAAGATTGTGGGGACATTAATTACCGCTGGTCTCCCTGAGTCGGCGGCGCGCTGCAGGGCTGGACGAATCTCATCGGGTTTCGTGACAAGCTCTCCGTAACAATCCAGTGCTTCGGCAAGCCGCTCATAACTAACCGCCCGGAGATCTGTCGCAATGGCACGATCCAAACCGTAGCGCTGGATTTGCGGGTGCCTCACAATGCCCCACGCCTCATCGCTTGAGACTATCGTGATAATCGGTAAGTCGTGCTTGAGTGCGGTATCGTACTCGATGATGCCGTAACCGAAGGAACCATCTCCGGTAATCAGGACACTTGGGTGGTCAGGCCTTGCCACCTTGCCAGCCAACGCGAAGGGTACACCCTGACCAATACCACCGATGGGACCGGTGAACAGCAAGTACGGTGGGTGGTAGTGATCAAGTGCCATGTGCGAAAAGAGTGAGGCATCCCCACCATCAAGAGAAATTGTGGCATCATCCCCGAACAGTTCACGAACCTCCTTGCAGATGCGCAGCGGATGAACGGGAACGCCATCGGAGTTCTCCGCTTCAGCGAGTCGCTGCCGAAAACCTTGACGGACGAGATTCAGGCGTTCAACCCAATCTGTCGGTTTGTGAAAATCGTGTCGGGAGACACCGTTTGTCATCTCACTCAGGACCGGTTGCAAGTCACCGATGATACCAACGTCAAAGGGACGGTTCTTGCCCATCTCCTCCGCATCGATATCGACACAGATAAACTTAGCCTCTTGGTGAAAGAGTGGCGGTTTGCCGTAGTCAATGTTTGTGTCGAATTTAACCCCCAAAGCAAGAATCACATCGGCATTGCACAGTTCCTTCGAGGCATTGCCGAATCGGGTAGTCGCCGCGCCAAAAAAGAGTGGATGCGGACGGGTAATTGCGTTGACATCACCGCCCCTTGAGAAGAACGGTATGCCCGTTGCTTCCACAAAATCTAAGAGTGCACCCGCGGCGTTCTGCCAGTGAGTCGCGCCCGCGGCGATAATTACCGGGCTATCCGCTTGCGCCAGCAGCTTCAATGCGCGATCTATCTGCTCCGGATCGCCGTGGATTCTACCGTTCGCACGAGAGTTCGCAGGCTCAGGATAAGCGATTTCCGCATCGTCGATCTTGTCATACAAAACATCGTAAGGTACGTTCAGGTGAACAGGCCCCGGACGCCCGCCCAACGCCTTACGGAATCCTGTACCAACATACTCCGGCAGCCGGTCTGTCTGTGCAACCAATCGCGTCCATTTGGTAATCGGCTTGACCAATCCCGTTTGGTTGTATTCCTGAGAACCTCCCATGTCGATCTGATCCGCATCGCTGTTACCACTTATCGAGTACAGCGGACTACCCATCATGTGCGCCGTCGCTAGCCCGTAGATCATGGCAGCGTGCCCCGGTCCGCGGGTGACACCGCTAACTCCTACGCCCCCGGTGACCCGTGCATACGCATCTGCCATCATTGTCGCAGATGGGTCTATACGCGTATCGATGATTTTGATGCCGTCGTTCAGACACCCTTCATAAATCGATTCGATCGTCCCACCACAGAGTGTAAATAGATATTCCACATTCTCTTGCTTCAGGACCTTTGTAATAATCTGACCACCTTCCAACATTGCCATAGTCTTCTCCTTATTTGACTCCAAGTTGCCAATTATGTGCATCGCGATAAAATTGCCCCCTATACCCGTAGGTTGGGCAAGATGCCCGACCCACAAAGCCGCAGTTGCTTTGAATCCCAATCTTATCGGGGCGGGGCGACAGGGGAAGGTAAGCGTAATCTAATTCAGCTTCGCCCGCAACTTCCTAAGCGCGACGAATGCGGGTTCATAATCAGGACTCTCGTATAAAGCACGTTTGTAGCTTTCGATTGCTTTATCCCACTCCAACCGATGCTCCCAGACACGCCCCAGATTCATGTGGGGATGACACCGCGCTTCATAATCAGGTGCTTGAATCGCTTTCTCCAACCAAGGGATAGCAGCATCATATTCGCCGAGTTGAATTAGACACGCACCGATATCGTTGTAGGGATTGCCAAAATCAGCGTCCAAGCGAATCGCTTTGTGGCACTCATCAATCGAGTCTTGGAAACGCCCCATCATGCTGTAGGTCCAGCCGAGCCATGTGTGCGCTTTCGCAGTAGGATGGAGGGCAATCGACTTCATGTACAACGCAATTGCGCGTCCAAACTCACCACGCATCTGGTGCGTTTCTCCCTCAAGCAGGTAAAGTAACGCCTGTTCTCTCCGCTCCAGTTCATCTTCGTTCACAGTAAACTCCTTACATCATCTGTAGATCGGGCTCCTCCCAAGCAGGACTTGGGAACGAGCAATTCCAATTTCCTCTTTAGGACTGCGCGATAGCAACTCTCTCGCCCTCCCTGCAATGAGATACTCTCCACCCTATTGAAGCAGCTCCGCCAATTCCTCCATATCCGTCGTCGGAGCTTGGCAAGTGTAGTTCTCGCAAACATAGATTGTCGCCTCACCATCAACCTGCGTCTTGCCTTCCAGAAGCGGAATCAAATGGCTGACATCTTCTCCGTCGCTAGCCAAAGCGAGCACTTTGTTGGGAATATAGCGGGTATGAACAGCCGCCAACGCAGCCTGAGTATCCTCATTCTCTCGTTGACCAGCAATCGCAATCTCTTTGGGAGTGGACAGCAGAAAATCAAGTTCGCAAAGCATCTGCGCCGATCCGCTGGGCGAATGCTCAATTTGATGATAATAGACATCGAGGGTGGTCTCCACCTTTTCCCGGAAATCAGGTCGATTAAGCAGCTTGTCAAGCCGCAACAAACTGTGGAGTGCCATCGACACACCGGCAGGGGTTGCGCCGTCATAGCCCGGCTTCGATCGGACGATGAGGGTTTCGTGGTTCTTGCTTGTAAAGAAAAAACTGCCGTTCGCTTCGTCCCAAAACTGCTCAATCATTATCTGATTCAGCCGTTCCGCCTCTTTCAGCCACTCAACGGCGAAGGTGGCTTCGTAAAGATTGATTAAACCGGCAACGAAGTAAGAGTAATCCTCAAGGTAAGCATTCAAGTGGCTTTTGCCTGCACGGTGTGTACGGAGCAACAGCCCATTATCTTGGGAAAGTTCCGATAAAACAAATCTCACAGATTTTTCTGCGGCTTCCCGATAACGTTCGTCGCCGAGGACCTGATACCCCATCGCCATGCTCCGAATCATCAAACCGTTCCAACTTGTGAGAATCTTGTCATCTAGACCGGGCTTAATCCGTTCCTCGCGGACTTCAAAGAGTTTCCGCTTCCCTTCGGCGAGTATGTCCTCTATCTCGCCCAAATCTATGCTCAGTTTTCTAGCAAACAGCTCTGCCGGGGTCTGGACATGCAGGATATTTTTGTGCTCAAAATTGCCATGCTCGGTAATATCATAATATTCGCAGAAGATCTTAGCTTTCTCCTCTCCAAGGAGTCGTTCCACTTCGTCCTGCTCCCAGACGAAAAACTTGCCTTCAACCCCCTCACTGTCCGCATCTTGTGTTGAATAAAATCCACCCTTTTCCGCATCGTACATCTCAGCCAAAACGTAGTCTAGCGTTTCCGCGGCGACTTGACGATAAAAGACTTTCCCCGTTGCCTGATATGCTTCCAAATAAGCGACACTCAATAAAGCGTTGTCGTACAGCATCTTCTCAAAATGCGGGACAAGCCACCTCTCATCAACCGAGTAGCGGTGGAATCCGCCGCCAAGCTGATCGTACATCCCACCGCGCGCCATTTTCTCCAGTGTTACTTCGACCATATTAAGCGCGTTGGCGTTAGCTGTGCGATGCCAATGCCTCAACAACAGCGAGAGTCCCATACTCGGTGGAAACTTAGGCGCACTCCCAAACCCACCCTCATGATGATCGAATCGCGACAGATAATCCTGATACGCCTGATCCAACATGTCAGTTGTCAGTTGATGGCCATGTCCTTCCATTGCCGACAACTGATTCAGGTTGCCAATAATCTGATCCGCTTGTTTCCCTACCTCATCACGACGCTCCCGGTACGCCTCTGCAACGCCAAGCAGCACACGCGGAAACCCCGGACGCCCGTAGCGGTTATCGGGAGGGAAGTAGGTGCCACCGTAAAACGGCTTTAGATCCGGTGTCAGAAACATGGTCATGGGCCAACCGCCCTGTCCTGTAAGCATTTGGACCGCGTTCATGTAAATTTCGTCCAAATCTGGGCGTTCTTCACGATCAACCTTAATGTTAATAAAATGCTCATTCATGATAGCAGCAATCCCTTCGTTCTCAAAAGATTCATGCTCCATGACATGGCACCAGTGGCAGGCAGCGTAACCGATGCTCAACAGGATGGGCTTGTCCTGCTGCTCGGCTTGTGCAAGTGCCTCCTCGCCCCACGGATGCCAATCGACAGGATTGTGGGCGTGTTGCAGAAGGTAGGGGCTCGTTTCGTTGATGAGTCGGTTAGTATGCTTCGGGTTATCAGACATTATCTATTCCTTCCTTTTGATATACTCCCAAACCTGAACGGTTGGGACCCTTGTGAATCCGTCTGTATGAGTGGCGAGTGAGCGTGTCTTTTTTACGAACTCTCGATCGCTGCGTTACAACCCTAAAAAAGAGTGACTGAACCCCTGCCCTCAAGCTATCTTTGTAATATTTGAAAATGGATTTAGTATCACTTATCATTCATCAGATTCAGGTTGTAATGTGTCACCAAACTTCACGTCGGAAGCCTCTGCAGCGTTAGCAATCTCACGGACAATCTGCATTGTGAGTTCTGCTAGGTGTTGTGCAAACGCTTGGTTACCTTGCTTGGATTCTACCGAGTCACGGTAGCGAGTGCCGCGCTGCAGTCCAGCCAATCGATGGTTAGCAATGCCAAGTGCCGTAGTTACAAGCTCGGTCGGCACATAGAGGGAGTCTGGAGACGATACTTCCGTTGATTGTTCCTGCATTTCGGTTGTCTCAACGGAATCACCCTGATGCGATCGGGGCTCAGAGCAGCCTGCTAGAAACGCTTCTTGGCAGGACTCTATCTGTTCCAGGGCCTGCTTGGCTGCCATCTGTTCCGCCCAGCGCTTGGATCCACGAATTGGTGCAGGCGTGGTGTAGGTTGTTTCCCCATATTTAACAGTAACAATCCAACTCGGCTCATTGGGCGTCCCCTGTTGATCTATTTCATAGATTAAATCCTCTAACGCTCGTTTTTGACAATATTGTTGTAAGATACCTTTGTAGTTTTCGACCGTTGTGTTACTGATCGCTTCTGACATTCAAGCCTCCGGAAGTAGGGGTGTAACTGTGTATCCTCTGATGGGGAGCAACAGATAGATTCGTCCTTGCTTGTTTCAATTTCGTTGTAGTGTATCAAAAAATAATAGCAAACTCAAGGAATTTCCATCTTGATTCAGCTAGATTAGCAGTGTAGCCATCTATTCAGTAAATATATTCTGGGCATCTGAATCATAGGGGAATTGCATCTGTTATAGGAATTAGGCAGTTGCGCAATAAGAACCTTGCGTTAACCTCTGTCGTGGCGGAGAGCCCCGATGGATACCCGATAAATCGGGACAGGCGGGATTTCCGCTGCGCTGCAACCTGCCCTCAATGAAATCAGGGTTTCTAATCCCGATCCGATCACAGGTTAGGAAACCTGTGGCTACGAGTAGATTTCGATTGTGGTATGCTAAAGTCTTACACAATATTTACATGCGATTGCCCTATCTGAATCATTTTAAGGGTTGCATTACCCGACATTTTTTGCTAAAATATAATATTATAGGACTTACACAGTTGAACGTTCAAAGTTTTGTGCTGCGTTGAACCGCACCCCCTCTAACTCCCCCTTGTAAAGGGGGAGAACCCGTAGTTCGACGATTCATCTCGATGCCCGATGAATCAGGCAACTACAATCTGAAGTGCGTAAGTCCTATGGAATGCTATCGGTACGCTGCCTCTGCGATTTTATCCGTTTCTGATTTGGTCTCTCGTTCCTAATCCCCTTAGACCTCACCTTCTCGACTTGGTTTTTCTTTTTATTCCGCAAACTAGAGCGATTGCTCGGTGTGATGGTTGGCTGGAGCACTATCCCACAATATCCATTCTTTGGGAAACAAGCCACCGGTGCTATGATCGGGCTTTGTGTCACGGCACTCTACCTCGGTCGCCGACACTTCGTTGATGTTTTCAGAAAAGTTGTTGGTCTCCAATCCGCGCTTGACGACTCAGATGAACCGATGCGCTATCGAACCGCAGTGCTTTGATTAGTTTGGTGGTGTGATTGCACTGTGGATATATTCTCGGAGTTAGTTCCGGCACAATCGACGTCTACTGGTTCGCGCTTTTCGTGTGTTGGCTGATAAAACTGCTGGTACTCAGACACGGCGAGTAAAAACCTATCGGAAGATTCTGCCATTCTTCATGGGATTGGTGGTCGGCGATTTCATCGTCGGCACCTATTGGGGATTGCTGAGTATTATACTAGGAACACCCCTGTATACGACGTGGTTCTGAGGTAAAAAGGCAGCAATTGATCTCATGTTTCATGTGTCATCTTCTCTATCCTAAAAACCTGTTTTAAGAAGCAAGAAATTGTCCCAAAGTGCTGTGGATTTGTCAATCCGCAGCGAGCGGCATTGGGAAGTAGGGGGTGAGTCTCCGAACCCGTTGGGCGAGGGGACCTCGCCCCTACGGAACCAAGCCCGACGATAAATCGGTTCCGGCGTAGCCGAGAATCCTCGACGAGTCGGGCCTGTCCCGATTCATCGGGGAGATGCAAGTTGAAAACTCTCGGAACGGAGTTAGGTTGAACAGAACCTATTTAACCGTTCAATCCAACCTACACTCCTATAGACCTGATGCACTCAAGGTAGCAACTTGCGTTAATATAAGCTATCACCCCTAAAAACGAAAACTATATCTCGCCTCAACAAGAAAATCCAATTTCGAGACAACAGAAAGCTATGAAGCAGGTCGAAACCTCCCGTCTCTCAATCAAAGCAATCCTGTTGGGGTTGCTGCTCATGCCCCTGTGCCTCTACCTTGTGGCACTTGAGGAGATGATATGGCACTCCCTGCATTGGACCTCCATGTCCCTCCCGCAGCTTTCAATTTTTTTCCTGTTTTTTCTGATTTTGCTCAACAAAGTAGGTGGAAGGTTCATGGCGAAGGAACCCCTTTCGCAAGCGGAACTGCTAATGATCTACACCACCGTCTCTGCAACGACAGCAGTCACCGCCCACGACAACATGGTATGTATGATGGGGGTTATACCCCACGCCTATTTTTACGCCACACCTGCAAACGACTGGGCAAATCTCTTTCACAGATACCTTCCGGATGTGCTGCTCGTCCGAGATCCTGACGCGGTCGAGTATTTCTATAAAGGCGAATCTGCCTTCTGGGCGACAGGTTTCTACCGATTCTGGATTAGGCCCGCTATCGCATGGTCATTCCTGATCTCTGTCCTCTTTTTTATGCTCATCTGTCTCAATGTTATCCTGCGCAAACAGTGGGTCGAACATGAGAGACTCGCCTATCCGATTATCCAGATTCCTATGGAAATGACGAATCCCACCCACGGTTTCTTTCGCAACCGGCTCATGTGGATAGGTTTCAGCGTCGCAGGCGCGATCAGTCTCATCAACGGCGTGAGTTTCATATATCCGAAGATCCCCCATGTTCCAATCAAGGAGCCCAGCTACAATCTGGGGGTCTTGTTCACGGAAGAACCGTGGAATGCCATTGGTGCGTTGCCAATCCGGTTCTACCCATTTCTTATTGGCCTCTCCTTTCTGATACCCTTAGACCTCACCTTTTCGACTTGGTTCTTCTTTCTATTTCGTAAAATGGAACGATTGGTCGGTGCAATGATGGGTTGGAATACCTTCCCACGTTATCCGTTCTTTGGAGAACAAGCCACCGGGGCGATGATCGGGCTATGTGTGATGACGCTCTACATGGGGCGTCGATACTTTTGGGAAGTCTTCAAGAAGGTCATTAACCTAAAATCAACGCTTGATGATTCTGACGAGCCAATGCGTTATCGGACAGCAGTGCTCTGCTTTATCGGTGGGATGATCGCCCTAATGTTCTATTGCAACAGTTTGGGGATGTCTCTATGGCTTGTGCCGACATTTTTCGGTCTCTACTTTATGATTGCTACAGCACTCACACGAATGCGGGCAGAATTGGGTCCTCCCTTACACGCAATCGTCCTCGTGAACCCACAAGTGGTGCTTATTTCTGCGTTCGGGACGCGCAAAATCGGTGCGCAAAATCTGACTATGTTTTCGATGTTTTATTGGTTCAATCGGTTAAATCGAAGCCATCCTATGCCCCACCAATTGGAAGCGTTCAAGTCTGCTGAAGGTACTGGTGTCAATACCCATCGACTCACTTGGGCAATGATGCTCTCTCTAATTTTCGGCGTCCTTCTGGCATTCTGGATCTTTCCGGTCGTGCTTTATCAGTACGGAGCCTCAACCGCCGGGGAACTGTTAGCGGCAGGCACCCAAGCGTGCAACAGCCTGAGCGGCTGGTTACAGAATCCCAAGGAACCCGATACTTTAGGCGCAGGTATCATCGGTAGTTCGGCTGTTTTCTCAATTGTAATAGGTTGGATGCGGATGCGCTTTATATGGTTTCCATTTCACCCGGCAGGATATATTCTGGGCATCAGTTCAGGCACAATTGATGTCTACTGGTTCGCGCTCTTTGTCTGCTGGGCGATAAAACTGCTAATTTTAAAACACGGCGGGGCGACGGCGTATCGGAAGGTTGTCCCGTTTTTCATGGGACTGGTGGTTGGAGACTTCATCGTCGGTACTTATTGGGGGCTGCTGAGTATTATTCTGAAGACACCCTTGTATACAACATGGTTCTGACGAAAAATAAAACGGGAAAACAAGAGGATACCACTTTCTCGTTTTCCCGTTTTCCTAGCTTATCAATCTTGCTGACAAGGCCCCTTCCTTTAGGGAGGGGATGTAGTCAGCCAAGCCTCGTTAATTCGTCAAAAAAGTTAGTTTTGTAATCTACCTTACATTTTTTCTGTGTATTTGTGGTAGAATATGTTTTTAGAAATGGATACACTACTGAAAACGGTTAGCAGGGGTAAAATCCGCAATCGCTTTTCCACGTTCTGACGGGAGCGTGTTGTAGTAAGATTGTTAGGAGTCTCCTAACAATCCCGTTTCGCCAGTGTCTCCCTTCGGGGAGAGTGGGCGGGGCATCGTCCACTGGAGTAGCGGATGTAAGACGGGCTTCGGTTCGCTATCCGTGTCGATACCACAATTCGACTCCTTGAGGGGTAAGAATCCCCACCCTTTAGGGTGTGGGAGTATGTCAATTCTTAGAGTGAGTATATTACTAGCACGCTGCCGCAATAGCTCACGGATTCAACCGGTGTGCCCACTCGACTACCCGCTCCCTGTGTGCATCACCGCCACCGCTGTGCATGTCATAGGGGTAATGCAAGATCTCCTTCTCGCAGGTGAGATGGTTATAGGTAGCATAAACAGTAGAGGGCGGACAGGTTGTGTCCCGCAAGCCAACAGAGATCAGTGTCGGACAGGTTATCCACGGCGCAAGGTTCATATTGTCAACGTAGCTCAACGTCTTCATCCCTTCCGCTTCCCGTTCAGGATAGCGAATGAAGTAGTTGTTCAATTCGCCGTATTGGTTCTCTCGCGCCATCTTGACAGCATCAGGATAGTAGCATAGGAAAGGAACCATCGGCATTGCAATGGCGGGTCGGTCACTCAGTGCTGCGACAGCAAGACTCAAGGCACCACCCTGTGAACCACCTAGCACACCAATCCTATCAGGATCGACCTCCGGACGCTCCGCGATAAATTCGACGCCGCGCGCACAGTCCATATAGGCAAAGCGGTAGAGGTATTCCTCCTTGTCCATGATACCCCGCGTCATCCAGCCGAGTCCATGTCCTCCGTCATATTCAGTCCAGTCCGGTGCCTCGCCACGTCCGCGCACATCCATTGCTAACACGACGAACCCCATCAACGCCCAAGGCAAATGAGTTGAGATTCTATCGCGATAGCCGTGATAACCGTGGTAGATTACCAATGCCGGGCGCGGGGCAGGTTCTTCGGGGATGAAAAACCAACCACCTGCCCGCGGTGGCTGGTCACTTCCACCCGCAAGCCCATCAAACGTCGCAGAAAACACCTGAACCCGTTTTACAGGATAGTCAATAGGGACTAGTTCAGGATTCAACGGTTGTGCCAAACTCTCCGCCTTCGTGCGTTCCCAAAACTCCTCAAAGTCCGGCTGCGCGGTACGGGGCGGTTTGTAATTTTCTAACTCTTCTAACGGTAAATCAAATGTCCACATCTTATAGGTCTCCTGTTATCGCACAAACTGATGGTTGGTAATAACGCCTATTGCTCCCTACTGCGCTACGGGTTTAACCGTTCTTGCATCCAGCGGATCAATTCTTCAATGCCTGCGCCGTGTCCATCGTAAGGCAGCACCTTTAACTCCTTTTCAGCCTCAATCAGGTTGTAGATACCCACCGAATCTTGAGGCGGAGCGGTGTTCCCCTGTAGACCGAGCGGGAAGAACGAAGGGCAATTCACACGGTGAGCAATATTGACCGGGTCAAAGTAGTTCAACGTATTCCAGACCGTCTCTTCCTGCTCAGGATACCGCGTCAGGTAAATCTTAACTTCATCCGCGGCAATGCTGCTTGCGCTGATAACGTGTCGCTCCCAGTTGCAAGGATACGGTCCGACTGGCGCAATCGTGTTGATCTGCGAATTAAATGCTGCTGTCCATAAACTAATAAACCCGCCTAACCCATCTCCAATTATCCCAACCCGATCGGGATCAACCTCCTCGCGCCCGTTGAGAAACTGAACCGCTCGAAGTCCATCGGCAATGCATCCACGTAAATAGTATTCATGCGAATCCTGGATGCCTTGAGCGAAGTAACCTTTGTTATTACCCCACGAGTAATGAGTCAAGTCAGAAGAATCTCCGTGCCCCCGAATATCCGGCACGAGCACAACAAATCCCTGAAGTGCCCACGATAGGTGTGTGCAGATACGTCCACGAAAACCGAGGTAGTCGTGCCAACGGATGAGTGCGGGGAGTTTCTCCGATGTGGAGGTCGTAGGTACGAGAAGCCACGCCTGAATACGACCACGATCAAAAGCATCGAACGAGACCTGATAGGCAGATAGCTTCTTTGAGGGGTAATCCACAGAGACGACCTCTGGATTCAGCGGTTGGGATTGGGCTAGCGATTTCGTTTCCTCCCAGAACCCGTCAAAATCAGTCGCCGCTGTGCGTTCCGGTTTCTCGGCAAGCCATTCTTCAATTTGGCGTTCCCATAGTGGCATAAATAATCTCCTTGTACAAAACAACGAGTGCCCACAATCCTTTGTCCAAGGATTGCAAGAACAAGTTGCTGGTTTGTCAGCAATCGTAAAAATTGTTGCACACTATGTAGGGAACAACGATAGTTGTTCCCTACTGTTACAGTAACCGATTTTCCTAAGCGGTCAGAACTTCTCTCAATCGATCTGCGAGGACTTGCGCATCATCTTCGACGAGATTTGATACAGCGACGTGCAGTGAACCGTTACCGCCATGCAGATAGATGCTTGGATCGCCATTGAGTAGTGTAGCGGCAACCTCGCCAGCGGTTTTACCCAACGCACCCTCATCCAAGTTTACCACAAGCCCGTTACCGAGCGCCCGTTCATCCGAAACGGGCTGACAAGTGATATGGGGAACACCATCGAGTGCATCCTGAATGGAGCGTGCTGTCCACCCGTGTTCAGCGATTCGTGCGGCATGGTCCATGGAGAACCACTCGCTCAACGCAGCGACAACGGCGACAATCTCCTGTCGATCTAACTTCAGCGGTCTACCGACGGACCGCGTAAGGTGCGTTTCATAACCGATAAAACTGTTGAGAAACGCTGCATTCACCAAATCCTTGCGCCCACACAGAATCCCCGTCGAATTGCACGCGCCGAAGTATTTCGCACCGTACCCAATCAGGTCTGCACCTGCTGCCGGATAACGACGCATCTGATCGAGTGGATACACCTGACTCGCCGCGTCAACGATTACCGGAATATCGTGGCTATGGGCAATGCTAATCACCTCTTCCAGCGACACAACGCCTGCACCACCGCCGGGAGCGACGTAATGGATAGCAGCAGTTTTGTCGTTGATGGCAGCTTCCACCTGCGCTGCGGTGGTATGCTCACCACCCGCCTCAATCATCTTGGCACCAAAAATGGTTATACACCGGTCGTAATGGTATCGCTGTGATTTTTGGATGATGATTTCATTTTTCATGCCGGTTGTATCCGGTAATTGCTGAATCTTATCGGGATCATCTCCAGCCATACAGGTTGCTGAGCTCAGAGCAAGTGCAGCCGCACAACCGGACGTCACCAAAGCCGCTTCACCTCCCAGTAGATCTGCGATAATGTTCCCCGTTTTCTTCAGAAGATCCTCCATATCAGCGAAGTACCGGCTGGCATGATTCATCGCCGCTTGAACCCCCGGTGAGGGGCGGGAACCGCCAAGTACCGTCATGAAACCCATTGCATTGATGACAGGCTTGACGCCTAAATCTCGGTAAACAGTAAGACTATCGTTACTCATTATTGCCCTCTTTGCCCTGTGTCAACAGGGGAATAAATTTATGGTTGGAACGTGGAAAAGGAAATTGATCAATCTGATCAATGGTAATCCAGCGATAATCTACCGCCTCATTCAAAACAACTTCGCCGGATCGGTAATGACAATGAAAAACGTCCATCACAATCTTAAAGTGCGTGTAAGCATGTTTGACGCGGGTCAGGTATTTGGTCGATTCGACGAGAAGGTTCGTTTCTTCTCGGATTGCACGAACACAAGCCTGTTCAGCAGTTTCTTTCACCTGAATCTTTCCGCCGGGGAATTCCCATAACCCGCCAAGTAAACCCTCCAGTTTGCGTTGGGTGATTAAAACCTGATCATCTTTATGAACGATCCCTGCGACGATATGATACTCCGGAAGGGGTTTCGGTTTCTGTCTGACCGGAAATTCCTCTTGTCGAACGGTCTGAAATGCACGACAAATAGTATTCACCGGGCAAACGATACAGGTCGGTGATTGCGGACGACAAACGGTCGCACCCAATTCCATCATCGCCTGATTAAAAATCCCCGGTGCGTTGTGGTCCAGCAACAGATCCGCCTTCTCTTGGAAAATCTTTGTCGAAGCGGATTGATTGATAGGTGCTTCGATTAGAAACAGCCGAGCAAGGACCCTTTTAACGTTGCCATCTACGACGGCATAAGGAGCATTAAACGCAATGCTCTGCACCGCGGCGGCGATGTACTCCCCCACACCGGGCAGCTTTCGGAATTCCGCATAATCCGCAGGCACTTCACCCTCCAGATCACCTACAACAACTTGGGCAGCTTTGTGGAGATTCCGCGCTCTGGCATAGTATCCCAACCCTTCCCAAGTTTTCAGCAGATCCTGTAGGGCAGCTCTCGCCAGACTTTCCACATCGGGAAATTTGCTCACAAACTTCTGATAATATTCCAGCACTTTTTTCACCTGTGTTTGCTGGAGCATCACCTCCGAAACCCAAATGCGGTAGGGATCCTCGGTGTCGCGCCAAGGGAGTTGGCGGCGATGGGTCTCGAACCACGCAAGAAGGTTTTCGCGAAGTAGTGTAATCTTTTTGGAATTCAAGATGTGCTATAAGTTTGGAGTCCAAAACAAACTTTTAAGAGAAACGTATTTATGAGATAGGCTCCAATTTTACCAAATGATAATCTGTTTTCGTTTTTTCTGTCACCGGCTGAATGGAAATAACTTCTCGGATAGTCGCAATATATCTCTCACTAATAGTAGCACTGCTCGCGGCATGAAATGCCTCATCCAAGATCTTGCCTTTATATATAGTACCGTCTTGTGCTTCAATGCCAAATGTCTTGTTATCAGTAAACACGCCTATTAATGTTCCCTCAACATCATGGTCTGATTTTAATAAATCTTCAAATTGTTCAATGATATCAATAGTTTCCCTAGCTACTGAAGCTGGAAGATGTGCCGAGTCTCCACGTCCTTCCTTGGGTGAAGCCCATACTATTTTTGTATCCCTAACTACGCCACTGAGGGACTCAAGCAGCGAGACATACCTATTAGCAACCCTAGATTTTAAGCGAATCAAATGTTCCTTCAATTCAGTAGGATTACTACCTATTTTTAACAGATCTACTAGTTCTTGCATCGCATCTCCACATATAGATTCACCAAACATATCCGTTAATTGAGTAGAAGCAAGTTCTAGCTTAAATGAACCTGGACCGATTCTTGTAACCGACGTTTGCATGTCTGAAAGTACATCTCCTGGAATCGGACCACGAACATTGGAACCTTCAGTAAGAGATTCTCCAACAGCATCCATTGTATCCTGGAATGATCCTAGTATGTCGCTGAGAGCATTTGTAGGAGCTTCAGTTCTAAACTCTCCGTCAAAATTTAGAGCTATGCTGAAAATTTCTTGCCTTATTTGGCGAGATTTCCGTTCTATATCTTCGTCCAACTCAGGTAAAGTAGATGTTTCAAGATTCATGAATTCACCGGGTAAAGGCAACATATCGTCCGGAATTTCGGCCGATGGGATAGGCATTGATAGTGGCATCTGTTCATCATGCGGCACTTTAATCTGATAAATTATGCCATCCTCAACATCAGAAAAGGCATCGTGTAGATCAATCGCGCCAGAACGAATTTGGTTAAAACGATGGGGAGAGATCCCAACATAAAGCCAAGTCTCAAAATCATCATCTTCAGCTGCAAAAACTCCCATAAATATAGCATCCGAAGCATTTCTACAAGAGAAAAGAATTGGCTGATCATAAAACTCGTATACTTCGATTAACTCAAGCTTACCCAAGTGTGTCGATTGTGGAAGATAGCCCATCATCAACCCTCCTATGGAATTTGAACAACATGAAAAACACTCCAAGGCTCCACTTCAGTCGGAACCCACCAAGTATGATGTGATTTTCCATAACGGCTGCTAGGTGTATGTTTGATTCTGCCAAAATGAGGTCTCAGTGTTCCTTTTGCTACGAGCCGCTTTTCCATTCCACGGGCTCTTTTCCTCATCCGTAGAGCATCTTCAGCATTTCTAAGAACTGAAAGACCACAGGCTTGACATTCTTTCTCACCAAAATCTTCACTAGTTTTCTTTTCACGGAGAGGTATAAAATCCTTTGATTCTGGCGGATTCTGTTTGACTAAACGATAGACATCACCTGTTGCTGGAAGTGCGTCTTGAGCTGGACAGTCATCTGGAAAGTAATCAGGCCACTGCACAAAGTTTTCTCCTAACTAGGTTAGTAGTCTAAGTATTATATCATAAATGCTTATTATATGTTAAGTATTTATTCAAACTCGTAAAGCAAGTGAGTTTTTACTCGACCCAATCACACATGAAACTCTAGAACATCCCCATCGTAAATCACATCATCGCGACTAACGGTCTGTCCGTCATACCAGTTAGTCCCCCAAATCCGTGCCGACTTGAAATCTTGAGCGAACTCTTTGTGCAATGCCATCGCTGCTTCAATAACCCTGCTGCCATTCGGAAGCACGATTGGATCTTCATAATCAACAGGTTTGGCTGGAGACTTTGTATAAACGCGGGAAATCCCGAGCTGCTCATAGACCACTTCCTGCAACTGATCAAGCCCTTCGCCGGTGATAGCAGAAAGCGGGTAGATCTGGAAATCCTCAGAATAAAATTCGTGCAATATCTCTAATCGATCCGCGGCACCCTCTTCATCCGCTTGATTGGCAACGAGCAGGGTTGTTTTCGTGAAATTCGCGCTAAACTCTTCATCCGCGTCATCTAACGGTTCCTCGATTCCCGCAATTTGAATCTTGGCTTCGGTCAACTTCGATTTAACAATTTCAACCTGATCCAGAAGTTCATCGCTGGCAAGGCTGACGACGAGCAGAACGAGATCCGCATTTCTCACGAGGTCAAATACCCACGGCTGTACAAAATCCTGCGTGATCGGCGGTGTGTCAACCAATTGAAATTGGATGTTCTCATAAGCCAACATCCCGACGCTAGGCTCTTGAGTCGTATACGGCGTTGGGGAAACAGCCGGCTTTGCTTTGGTGAAACTGGCAATAATTTGCGACTTACCGACGTTAGGGGTGCCAATTAGCACAAGTTGACCCGCCCCCTGTTTGGGGACATGGTAACTGTGTCCTTTCTTCGACTGTTTCTTCCCGGCGGATTTCCTCAACTTTGAAATCCGGGACCGGAGATCTGCGCGAACCTTTTCGGTGCCCTTATGCTTTGGCGTGATTCGCGTCATCTCCTCCAACAGTTGGAGTCGCTCTTCATCAGTCCGTGCCGCTTCAAGTTCGTGCTTCAGTTTGTAGTATTCGGGAGGGAGATTTGCTGGCATAATCGTCTCCGTGAATGTCAGGAATTGCAGATTTTGGTATTAACTCTTTTTTATTTTTGAAAGCGTCTCTATATCCCACAATCAAAGAAGATTATAAGTGAAAGAAAAACGAAGATCAAGAAAAAAAATCAAAGGGTGTACCAAACAGTAGTAATCAGAAAATTTCTAGGGTCATTTAATTCTCCCATATTATTGCCCCGATAAATCATCCGACAAATCGAGACCAGGGGGACAGGCGGGATTCAAAGCAATCTGAATCACAGACAAACACGGATTGACGGATGACACGGATAAAAGACGCCCTCGACAACTGGCATAAGAAAGCGTAATGAACACGCTATTACCAAACAGCGGGGCAAGATGCCCCGCCTACAGGGGGATAAGAACGTGCAATGAACGCAATACTACGAACAGCGGGGCATGAGCCAAAACGGAGAACTAAATGCCCCTAAGAAAATTCCCCTTTTCCTTTACAGAGTAGCGGTGAAATGCTATACTACTATTAGGTGTACTATGGACGTAAATTCTCACATAATTCAAGAAAACAGAATATGGTGGTGTTCAATGAAATTCCTAATCTATCCTGCAATTAGCGAAAACGAACTACAAGAAATCCAATCCGTTTCGAGTGAAGTTGATGCGCTGAACGTTGCAAACGAGGACCAAGCCCTTGAGATCATTGGCGAGGTCGATGCCATGTACGGTCGAATCACCCCGGAACTGTTAGCGCGAGCGAAAAAACTGCGCTGGATTCAGACCCCGATGGCGGGGCTCGAACACTATATGTTCCCCGCACTGGCAGAGAGTGATGTAACCTTGTCCAACATGCAGGGCATCTACAGCGACAACATCGCAGACCATGTAATGGGATACATCCTGATGTTTGCGCGTGGCTTCCATATCTTTCTGCGTCGGCAACTTGAGCGAAACTGGGCAAAGGAGGTTCCCGTCCTCCATCTCGCAGATACAACGCTTGGGGTCATCGGGCTTGGCGGGATTGGAGCAGCGGTGGCAAAACGTGGCGCGGCATCGGAGATGCGTGTCATCGCAACGAACGCAGTAGAGATCGAAAAACCCGATTTCGTTGATGCGTTATGGGGTATTGACCGACTGGGGGACCTTCTAGCGGAATCCGATTTCGTCGTCAGTTGTGTGCCCCACACTCCCGAAACCTTTAAGCTGATTAACACCGATCAGCTCAAACAGATGAAAAAAACGGGGTATCTCATCAATATCTCGCGGGGGGTTGTCGTAGACCTTGCAGCTTTGACCGCTGCGCTAGAAGCGGGTGAAATCGCCGGCGCTGGACTCGATGTGTTTGAAACCGAACCCCTTCCCGCGGACCATCCGCTCTGGGGCATGGAGAATGTCATTATCACGCCGCATACTGCGGGATCGGGACCCCATACAGCAGGACGACGCATCGAAGTGGCAACGGCAAACCTTCGCCGATTCGTCGCCGGTAAACCGGTGCGAAATGTGGTAGACAAGAATCGCTGGTGTTGAGGCACAACCGCTCTCAACTTGGGAGGGTGCATCGATGGAAACTAGGAACAAAGAGAATGGAGCTATGTTTAAGGGCAAGCCAATCAACCTTCGGGAGAAAGGGGCAGTCAGTCCGCATTTGTCGCGCCGAGCGTTTCTCAAGGGCACCGCTGGAATCGCAGCGTCAGCCCTCACCGTGGATCGGTTTGCCGGTTGGTGTCAAGCATACCCTTTTAGAGAATACATTCCATACGATGTCTCACGAGACGCGCATTACGGTCATCAATTCGGCTGGATCGAACATCACCACCCGTCGCAGGATTCGGTTGGGGAAAAATTTGTCTTTGTCCGACTCAAATATCCGGGCGGAGATTGGTTCACAAACGCAGTGAATTACTATCGCTGGCCCTCTGATACAAAGTTTACAGAAATGCTAGCAAGATATACCTCCATTGACGTTGAACTCCACGAGAATCCACAATACGTTTCAATCGAAGAGGATGACATCGATCGCCTCTGTAGCTATCCTTTTATTTTTATGACGGGGCATTTGGGCGTCCGTTTTTCAGAGGAGGATGTCCGAAAATTACGGGAATATCTGGAGCGCGGTGGTTTCCTCCACGTCGAAGATTGTGATATCCGCATCAACCAAATGCGTCCTGCGGTGTATCGCCTAATGCAACGCATTTTTCCAGATAAAAAGTTTGAACGACTTGATATGAGCCACCCAATCTATCACACTATCTACGATCACGATGAGTATCTTGGCGGCGATAAACTCGTTACACCCTATGGAGATTTCGACGAGGCAATCATGATCGATGATCGGATCGCTGTCTACTTCTGTCCAAGTGATCTCAACTGCGCGTGGGAGGGGAGGGTGTGCGAACCGGGTGGTGAGGAACAACGGCGATGGGCATTTGAACAGGGGATGAACGTTGTCACATACACCCTCACCCGCTAAAGGACTAACCATGACAAGATTTGATCAATCTAAGAAACGCCTTGCTAACTTTGCGAAATATCTACCCGGAGGAGTCAACAGCAACTTTCGGATGGGTATCTCTCCTACTCCACTTGTCTTTGAACGGGCAGAGGGACCCTACCTTTACGATGTCGATGGCAACCGGCTAATCGATTACTATCTGGGGATGGGCCCCATGATCCTAGGGCATAATCCTGAACCAGTCCTCAAAGCGGTGACAGAGCAGCTCAAATACGGAATCCTATACGCCGGTCAGAGCGAAATTGAGTTTGAAGCAGCGCGATTGTTCTGCGAAATTGTGCCGTGTGCGGAGATGGTGCGCTTCAACTGTGCGGGGAGCGAAGTGGTTCAGGCAGCCCTGCGGGTGGCTCGCGCTGCCACAGGACGCTCTATCATCGTCAAGTTCGAGGGGCACTACCATGGCTGGCTCGACAATGTACTCTGGAGCATCGCCCCTACGCCGGATCAGTTCGGACCCGAAACTTCGCCGACACCAATTCCTGCGAGTGCCGGACAGGACCTACCCGCCGGTCAGCACACCGAAGTGCTTACTTGGAATAACCTTTCTATATTAGAGGCTCGTTTGAGACGTGGTGATGTGGCGGCGGTCATTATGGAACCAGCGATGTGCAACACCAGCGCAATCGCGCCCGCACAAGGCTATCTAGAAGGCGTGCGCAAGGTTTGCAGTGAGACGGGAACCATCCTCATCTTCGATGAAATCATCACCGGCTTCCGTCTAGCACCCGGTGGAGCGCAGCAACGTTTAGACGTTATCCCTGACCTAGCGACCTTTGGCAAAGCTATCGCCAACGGTTTTCCAGTCTCGGCGTTGGCGGGACGGAGAGATCTGATGGAACAGATGGCAACCGGTGGCGTCTTGCACGGCGGCAGTTACAACGCACTACCGGCGGCAATGGCAGCTGTCGTTGCAACACTAAACGAGTTAAACAGACCGGAGACCTCCAACTACCTAGAAGAACAGGGCAAGAAACTGATGACCGGCATTAAGGACGCCCTAGCCGATGCCGATGTCGAGGCACAGGTACAAGGTTTCCCTCAAATCTTCCACGTCGCTTTGGGGGCCAGTACACCATTCTCTAACTACCGCGATTCTTTGGCAGCAGACAAGGCGCGTTATGTTAATTTCACGACCACTCTACTTTCTCACGGCGTCCGCGCGCTCGAACGCGGAGCTTGGTTCCTCTCCACCGCCCATGACGACGCGGCAATCGATGAAACCATCGCAGCCATCGCAGCGGTAGCCAAGGAAGTATAGGGACATCCTCCATGGACATTGGCACCCACAAACAACTCTTTATCGACGAACGCTTCTTCCAGAGTTCCGAAGGCATCAAGTTGTGTATGAACTCACCCGTTCAGGATCCCGACCCCGTGCTCATAGCAGATCGACCGTGGGAAGCCAAGGGCATAGGTGCCTACAGCACCGCTTTCCGTGAACCCGATGGCAGATTCCGCCTCTGGTATGATGCGCTCGTCGATGTTGGAACGCCTCAAGAGGGTGCCCGCCGTCTATGCTACGCCGAGTCAGAGGACGGCGTCCACTGGGAAAAGCCATCTCTTGGGCTTATCCCCTTTCGCGGCTCCACCGAAAATAACATCGTTGCCCCTCACCTCGAACGTCAGAGCATGCAAGGTGCCACTGTGTATCGCGATGAGCGCGCCCCGGCTGATGAACGCTACAAGCTGTGGAGCAAGTTCAGACCTACTGACTCGCAGATCGCAGAGGGGCTGCGGAGCGGACTCTGGGGGTTGCACTCACCCGACGGCATCCACTGGCAGGCGTATCCCGACCAACCTAACCCGCCCAATCAGTCGTGCGATACGCAGAACATGTTTTTCTGGGACGATACCTTCAAATGCTACGTTGGCTACACACGAGTTAGAGAAACCCAGAGCTCCGAAGAGGCTGCTCTAGCTGGCAAAGCCGCTTACCGGAGCATCGGTCGCATCACTTCGCCCGACTTCCGTACTTGGTCAAGCACCCAGATCGTTCTGGAAGCAGATGAAGAGGACCTAGCTATCCCTGTGCCTTCAAAGTTCGATAACCAACGTCCGAGCATCGACTACTACACCAGTTGCGTCATGAAATACGAAAGTGCCCAAGATGTGTATCTGATGTTTCCATCGGTCTACTATCACTGGGGCGAGCAGGGATTTCCCGCAACCATGGATACACAGCTATTGAGCAGCCGCGATGGCATAAATTGGCGGCGTCAGGGCAACCGCCGCCCCTTCCTGCAGCACGGAATGGACACCGACGTTCACAGCGGGATGATCTTCGCCAATCCGTGGCTCATCCCTGTGGACGCTGAACTGTGGCTCTACTACGCTGGCATGGCTCACAACCACGCTGCGGACCCTGACGATGTCGGACGCTCCAGCAGCCTTTTTCGTGCACGAATGCGACGGGACGGATTTGTGTCTGCGGATGTAGGGTTTGGTGGCGGTCAATTTATCACGCCGGTACTTCAGTTTGGCGGCAATCGTCTCGAATTGAATCTCAATGGAAGCGCCGGCGGCTGGCTCCAAGTCGAAATTCAGGACACGGATGGACAACCGTTGCCCGGCTTCGGGCTCGCAGAGGCAGATCCAGTGGTGGGAAACACTATCGACAAAACTGTAAATTGGCAAGGCAAAAGCGACTTGAGTGAGCTGATCGGTAAGCCAGTCCGGCTGCGCTTCGTTCTGCGTGCCATGAAACTCTACGCCTTCCAGTTTGTGTCCTTTCAACATTAGGAAGCCAATGCAAAAAGTCCAGTATGACACCGCTGAAAAGCCGCTTACGCTGCGCACCCAAAGGTTATTATCCCCGACCAAGATAGGGTTGCTGTACCGGTAAAACGATTGCTTCAAGCATATTCACATGCGGCGGTAATGTTGCCATGAGCACTGCAGCTTGCGCCAATTCGTCCACCTGCATCCTATCCGCCTCTTCAGCACTATCTGGCACATCTCTGACTTGCGTAGCCCCCGGGTGCAGACAACTCGCGACGATTCCGTGCGGACGACCCTCTAAGGCTGTCACCTGAGTCAACCCCCAAATACCAAACTTAGAGGCGCAGTAAGGTCCCGCTCCCGGCCGAACACGCTGCGCGGATATACTCCCAATGTTGATGATACGTCCTCCACCCTGCTGCTTCATAATCCGCATCGCTGCACGCGTACACAGGAAAGGCGCGCGCAAATTGACAGAAAGCACATTGTCCAACGCTTCCGTCGAAAGTTCGTCAAGCGGGCCCCCATCGAACGTCCCCGAATTATTGACCAGAATATCCAAACGGTTGAACGCTTCTATCGTGCGCTCAAACAGCACTTCAATTTGTGCCTCGTCCTTGACATCAGTTGGCACAGTAAGCACAGTCGTGCCGCCTTCCCCTAATTCTTCGGCGGTCTGATTCAACTCCTCAACGCCCCGTGCAGCCAGTACAAGGGTTGCCCCTTCAGCCGCCAAGCCGCGTGCGATACCTTTACCAATCCCTTTATTGCCTCCTGTGATGAGGGCGACTTTACCATCTAGCTTACCCATCAGATTCTCCTTTCATCCATCCTCAGTTGTTTTCAAAGTTGTTAAACTAAGTGACGTGCCTGCGAATTAAGTTTAATTGTTTAGGGACCATGTTGAGATTCCTCTAATATCTTTTGAAGTGTCTCCAATTCCCTCTTATTTGCCCCTAACAGATAAAGCGGGAGTGGCAATATCACATTCGTATGCGTGTAACGGTCAATCTTCTCTTTCAACGCACGGTTCTCACGCATCAACTTCAACTGGAATTCAGTAGAACGCGTCCGCTCCGCTATGGGTCCCGAAATTTCCTTCGCAAACTGAGTGAGTTGTTTTATGCGTTTCCCTGCTGGCATACTTGCTTGCCGCAACTCTTCATTTCGGGCGATTACTTCGCTTAGAATTTCCTGATAGACCTCGACCATTGCCTTGGCCGCAGGCACGTCAGGGAACTGACTGAGAAAATCATTGCTCCACTCTTCTAGTTGCACCCTTTTCTGCTCTAGGTCTGCTGTCAACTGATCCGGTTCACTGTCAAACTCTAATAGATCTTGGGAAGCCCAACGAATGCCGAAATAGAAACCAATCATGACGATCACAACCAATACAGTCAACACAATTAACCCAATCACCAATTTGTTAGATAAGATATCCATCAGCGAAACCTCCTTTAATAATTTCAATACTCTTTAGGAGTTACGCACTTCAGTTTGTAGCAGCGCGCTCATTGCTTTCTCCCTTGCTTGTCCGAGAGGATCCCGTGACCGGGGCGGGGGAGTTAGAGGGGGTAGGAGCGACTTATCGCCCTACTACGAACCTAAGGATTTACTGTAGTTGCCCGATTCATCGGGCGTTATAAGTCGTATTGTGCGGTGATAAATCACCGAACTACGAGGCTTTGAGCGTTCAACTGCGTAAGTCCTAACTCTTTTCGTAACGCCAGTTTACTAGGGGAAAAAACTATACAATGGGGTATTGGTCAAAATACTCAAGATGCTCCAGATAAACCCCACAATATAGTCTCCGAGCGCGACACCTAAAAAGAAAGGCACTGCCCGACGATACGATCCAAGCCCACCATAACGCAATATAATTGTCTTAATTGCCCAAGCGACAAAGATACAAGACCATAGGTTGAACATCCCCCAACTATCCGCTGTCACATAGCCGAGCGGGTGCAGGGGCCACCACAGAAACCGTGTGCGTAAGAACATCAGCACGGCTGTCAACCCAAATCCACCTCCCATAAACGCAAGTGCGGGACCGTCAGCCTCACGAGGATAGTTCAGCCAATTTTCAAGTTGACCGTATGCCATGCGCCCATACCACAACGAATGCGGGTGGAAATGTGCAGACTCATGGCCATGTCGATAGAAACTATCCAACAGAAACCAAAAACTCACAACCAATCCGATCGCCGTCGCAAGCAGAATAGCAATTGCCGTATGACGTAGGTTGATATTCCGCCTTTCCGACATCTTGAACGCTTCCAACTGTTCCGGCATCGGATTGACCCAGTAGGCACGATTGAAAAATATATACATCGAAAAAACGGTGAGTGTGTTGGTAGTGAGTTGCCAAGTGCCGAACCCGGTGACAATCATGGAGTGTGGATCGATGCCCGGACGATAACCGTGTCCGTGGACGATGAACCCCAACTCTGCACGTAATCGGGTGATCATGATCGATAATAAGAAATAAATCCCAAAGAAAATAGGTATCACCCACAACGACATGCCGGCTTTGTAGGAAAAGACCGTCAAGAAGATTATACCAAACACGATACCTATCACCGCCAAGCGATATGGCATTGGCTCACGGCTATCATCCAGTTGAAATCGAGATTTAGAGGACGCAAATAGATGACGTACTATCCCTATGAAATGTGACCTACCAATCCAGAGCGCGAACACCAGCAGCCCCAAATACACGCCGAAACCTTGTTCAGCCGCATAAGGGAAACGCGGGAGATTTTGCCATCCCATCATATCACCGACCATCAACTCAATCTTGTAGAGCCAGAAAAACACCCAACATGAGAACAGAAGATCCCGCGGCATCATAAAACTCATCCCAATAACGAACGGGTAGAAAGAGACCCGGATACCCCCACCTATCCCCTGCCGTTTGATCGGGATGTACGGAATAACAGGGTAGATTGAATGGAGCAGATTAACGATACTAATCAGCGCGGCGATACTGAAGCCAATCCACATCAGTCGGTTCCTGAAGAAACGCAACCGAGGACTGGTCATCTCTAACGGCAGTTGTGTTAGGGGGTAGCTTAACCGCTCATGCTCGGTCCACTGAATCCGCAAGAGTGTGTTAATGCACAACAACACAAGCATCAACACGAAGATGAACGAACTCCACGCAACAACTGGAGAGAGCCACGCCTTCAAATAATGGAGGGTGTATAGACTTGAATCCCCTTCATAGTAACCGAGTAGGGTTTTTTCGTCAGAAACAGTGAGCCACTCCGGGATATTCCTCCAAAACAGGTTGCGCCAATCGTTTTCAGGCGTAGCAAACCGAAACGGATAACTCATGATTGGCATTAAAATCTGCAACATATCCCACGAGCAGAGACAGGAGACAATGCACAACATGAAATGGACGGTCAATAGTTCCTGCTGAGAAATGCCCAGTTTCGGAGAGAGTTTGTGAAGGACATATCCAATCAACAGTAGCCAAAAAATGATAAAAATGACATTCGCCTGTGGATGGATAATTGTTGGGTAGCCGACGCGAACCACTTCAAGTTCGATGAGCCACCAGACGTTGAAGGGAATGAGCACAAGAGCAAGTAGAAAGGATTTGACTGTTAAACCGTTTTGGAAGGTGACAGGTTTCTGAATCCCGACGTGTCGGGGCGTATTTTGCATAAGATTGATTCAGGTGACTCCCTGGATGGAACGGTGGAAGTATGAGGGGCACCAATCTTCTACCCTTCCATTCTTCCGCCCGGATTCTTTTTTGTGTTCTCCGCGTTAAATTTTAAGCCTTTAATCTTGATCAGGTTTAACGATGATGCGCGTACCATCAGAGCGACCTCGGACGGTTTCTCTGTACATCATCTCTGCCTTCGCCGGTGGATGGACGAAACTCCCCGCAATACTCGCCTTCAGCCGGAAGTAAAAGTCATAGGTTCCCTTTGGGAGGGTATCGTAATAGAAAATGACCTGATCATCCTGATACTGTGCATAGGCAGCCTCTTGCGTCATCGTCCCTGTGGGTTTGGCTGCTTTCGGAGCAGTGGCAAGATTCGGATTCATCGGCTCAAAGCCGGCGGCAAACGGCGCAGCCACCGCGACATAATGCCGCACCTCCGGGTTCACCACACGGATATGTTCCTCTACGATAGTTCCCATCTCTAATTCAAGGGCTTCTCCTGCTTTGACCGGGCGCACGACGGGCGGCTTACCGTCTTCTTGGACAATCTGAATACGCCGCTCGACGACAAAGCCCTCGTTTTGCCCGGCGACCTGATCTCCACTCGCTGCGGGCATGTAGTCCAGCGTTAAACGCACATAGGGCAGGGTATCAGTAGGTCCCGATTGCCACATCAATCCACCGGGACTAGAAGCAACGGTTTCATATTGACTGACAGTCTTTCCAGCGGTGTCGAGTTCTACAGATTCACCCTCAAATTGCAGCACAAATTGATGACCCGTTGATGGCGGTGTTTGCAATCGAAACGCTTCGCCCAAAGCGAGCAGGGCGGCGGCATTGGCGTTGGTGCTTCCCCAGCCGTTTGCTTCGCCGCGGGAAATCAGTTCATCAAAAAGCAGCTGCGCTTTCGATTCTTCTGGATCAATAGTATACAATGATCTGGCGACATTGGCAAGCGTCTTAACTTCACTGGAATTGATTAACCCGCCCCAGCTTTGCGCCCGATACTGCAATCCTTGGTAAACTTCCTCTCCGTTTCGGAGCGCGAAAACCAAACTTTTTGAGAGATCCTGGCTGAACCGATTAATCGACTCGATTTCATCTGGTGCCTTCGTGAGAAAGGCGTACAGGATCTTAGCCTCACTGTAGAGATCCATCGTCAAGGCGCGGGCAAGCAGGTCATGCGCGTAGGTATCTTGGAAGTCACCAGCCATCGCCAACGCGTGAAGGGCTTCAGCACGTTCAACATAGGAGCGACCATCAATAAAATTGCTGTAATCCGAGCGCAGGGAAGCTCTCAACGCATCAAGTCCCCTCTCCAAGAGTTTCTCATCAAATTCGTAGCCTTGTGCCTTTGCCATCAGCAGAAACTCCACCACATAGGCGGTTAGGCTAACATAGCTGCGGGAGCCGGGCCAATAGCTATAAAGCCCGTTGGGATGCTGTACACTCTCTAGATAGGTGAATGTCTCTCGCATCGACAGATCAATGGCTTCGGCACGATCCCCTCGACCAATCTGATCAAGCAGGTCTTTGAGTGCCAACTCAGGCATCAACTGGCTGATGCGCTGTTCCGTACAGTTATATCGATAACGCGCCAAGTAATCGAGTCCTGATAACATCTTCACCAACGCAGGTTGATAGGTCAACAGCACAGATTGGCGAACCGTTCCCGGTCTCGGTTCTTCCTCAAGGGATGGAAAGGAGATTGTCTCATCCGGCTTGACCGGCACAAAGGCTTCTAACCGGCGTCTTTCGCGGTCGCTCTTGACCGGCAATGTTATTTCAAAAGCGTCCATCGCTCCATCGATTTCTCGCTTGACGGCAAGTTGAACCTTCACCTGACCGGTTTCGCTATCAGCGAGGGCGGACGTAGCAACCTTCATTGGAAAGTAGAGTTGTTCGGGTTGATCCTTCACCCAGTTTACCGAGCGACGCATCTCACCATCCACTTCCAATCCCTCGACCTGAAGTTCGACCTGTCCCGGTCCACCTTCGCCTTCGACAACACGACCGATACCGCCCGCGACAAAGCTATCGCCCGGACGCACAAAGCGTGGCAGCGCGGATTGAACAATCAACGGCAAACGAATAGAGAGGACGGATTTGGCGTAACCGAAACGGGCAGCCCCGTCAGCCGCCACCGCTCGCACAGCAAAGTCTGTCAGATTATCGGGCAGGTCAACCGTGACAGATGCAACTCCATCAACCACTTGCACAAGAGGGTTATAGTACGGAACAGATCTGAAGTTTCTCCGCACCGTTGCTTTGCTAGCAGAGTAGCTGAGCGTCAGGAAATCCCCATCCCCACCGGGCGTTTCGTTCACGGTCAAATCTCCGACAACCTCGTTTCGAGTGTCGCGGATGCGAAGGTGCGCTTTCACTTCGTCAATGAATGAAAGCACAGGATCCAACCCCTTTTCCCGGCCAAGGGCAAGGACCGCCCGGTCTACCAACCAGAGGGTGACTTCACCGTTTAGCGGGTTTCCATCTGGATCGCTGAGTCTGATCGTCATCGGCATAGATGCGCCGGGCAGGTTTTGGGCGGGGTGATCCAATTCAATCTTGAGTTGATTGTCCCGCGGGTTCACGCGAATCCAAGCGGTACTCGCCATGGTAATCGGTTTGGCAGCATCGATTGAACTCTCATCATCCATTTTCACGCCTTCTAGTCGTCCACGCAACAGCAGCACATGTACCGGTACGCGTGGTGTCATGTCTCCACTAATCGGTATAGGGAACACTCCCTGACCGTTTTCAATATCAGCCCAATGATACTGATTAGCTTTCGGTCCCTCTACGATAATAAGTGCGCTTGCCTTCTGAAAGGGGCTTTTTAGGAGCAGATTGGCTACCTCCCCCGGGTCGTATGCAGTTTTGTCCGGTGTAGTTTCAAAGACATTTGCCTTCGGCTTCTCCCACGTCACGGCGGTATCGCCTGCAACGTAAAGATCGGCGGATACGTTCTGTCGCCTGCCGAGCCTGTCCTGAGCTGCAATTTCAACAACGTAAACACCCGCCGCTTCGACAGGTAATGATAGCGTCATTGGTTCAGCAGTTGAAACCAGCGTTTGTTGCATCACGGGAACATCAACCACATCGGTTACATACTCCGCCTTTCCCGTCGTGAAATCGCTCTCCTTGAGGTACGAATGCCATTGACGGTGCATCAGCCTCAAACCGAATTCCAACCCTTTTAGTGGTTTTCCCGCATGATCCAACACCAGAATTTCCGGGTTGATAATTAGCGTATCCTTGAGAAATCGCTCCAACTTCAACCCCAACACAAAAGCGGGAGCTGCCGATACGCTTTTAGCGGCTGTGACGGTCTGCTCATCGGCACCGCGCACCGTAGCTTCCACCACGTAACGCCGAGGTCTGCCATCCGGTTCCAAGGCAGGGTTAAGTTCGAGCGTTGCAGAACCGTTTTCATCTGTAAGCTCCTTTTTGGTGATGCCTGTTGCGCGGAAAGGAGTACCGTCGCTAAAGCGTTGGTCTGTTGAAAACAGAAAGCCGGGATATTCAGTTGGTACAACGAAGTCAGCAAGATGCTGTGTAACCTGCCAAGTTACCTCCTGACCGACCACTCTGCCGCCGGCATAGTAGTCTGCGGTCATCGTCAATGTGAATGCCTTATCTGTCGGAACGGTATCTGGTCCAAACAATCGAACTTCAAAGCGAGGGATACGATAACTTTCTTTCTCGAAATCCACAGAGGCGAGGCGTTTCTGATCTTCATCATCAAAAATAATCGCTTGATAACTTCCTGTGGGCAGATCTTTTTCGTCAAATTTGTGATAAAAACTGCCGATTTCAGTCAAGGTGAGCGGATATGTCCACTTTTTATCCCCTGGTCCTTCCACCACCAAACTTCTGCGGCGATCCTCCTCATACATGAGCTCATATATGAGGCTGCCCATCTGTCGCAGACGCAGATATCCCTTAATGTGAACAGGTTCCTCCGGGCGATACACCGGGCGTTCTGTAAAAATATGCACCTTCCTCACCGGCTTGTCTTTGATGTGACGCGGATTTTGCCTTAACCAAGAGAGCCAACCTCTACGCGAATTATACCAGTGGTTGTCCAGAAAATGGGGCGGTGGTTTAGCAGGGTTGAGTGTCAATACATCCCCTTCGTAACTAACCACGATGCGGCGTAGACCGGCTTCAATCTCCTTTCTGTGCACATAGCGGAACTGCCCTGTGCTGTCTGTGACGCCCGAAATAATCGGCTGCCAAATCTTCTCTGAGTTTTTCCAATGATATCGCCCTTCAACGACAACCTTTGCCCCAGCCACAGGTGCGCCGGTACTCAAAGAGGTCACGACAAAGTTCACCGCTGAGTCCTCCTCAACTGTGCTGAGACTCAAATCCGTCACCTGAATGCGGGCATAATTTCGTTGGGTGCTGCTGCCGATTTTACGGTAACCGAGAAGGTACGTCCCCGGTTGGTTCTCACCGGAAATTTTCATCAATAACGCTTTCAGATCGAGACCAAATCGGAGGTTGCCCATTCGATCCTTCATCGGCAGAGGCACCAATCGGGAAACGAGCGGACTACCAAGTAACCGGATCTGTTTCGGCATATTTGTGGCAAAAGCGGGTTCTTCCCCGGGCCCCGGTGGTCGAGATTCCTCATTGACTCCCACAGGTCTGTCCGGAAAGGGCCAGAAATTCCGATCCAGGGGATCTAGTTTATAAATTCGGAGATCGACCTGTTCCTCACCACGTCCCTCCATAGGGAATTTCTGTGCCCCGTTACGTTCGAGAATGCCTCTGCTCTGCCGCCAACGCAGGTAGGGATCGGCATGCGTATAGTAAAAACAGAGGGCGGTGTCACCAAATGTTGACAGATCTCTACCATTTCTGTCTCTTAAATCCGTTTCTTGAAGAGTTAATCGGTAAATCTGCTCTCTTTCGAGGCTAAAGTGAAGATTGAGCTGCTTTCCAGAAACTTCAAAACGGAAATTCTTTACGGCAGGCTCAAATCGCACCAATTGCTTTACTGTTGCCATTGAAACGGGGCCCAATTCGTGGCTGAATTCAAGAAAAAGTGGTTCATTGCCACCTCCACCTTGGAGCGGCTGCTCCACCGGATACACGCTACCCTTGGCAGCAACAGGAAAGACAACGCGCCCACAACCAATGCCAGCCAGCCGAAAGGGGGTTTGAGTCGCAAAAGTGTACCGGACGAGTGCCCCTGTGAGACGTTCATCTAACGAAAGCTGCAGCGTCATAGTGACCACCCTACCGTAAGGGATGGGGGCATCAAAAGTGATCTGGTACTGGACTGCATCCCGAATAGATGTCCGTTCAATCTCTTTTACGGTGAAGTCCCGATCTGTCAGTTGCACAGACGATGGCACTTTCCCATCGCCGGTGGCTTCTAGACCCGGTGTTGGGCGCACCTCGAAACGAAGCATCGCGCTTAACTCGTCAACATTCAGCCGGTCTGCAAAAGATAGCTGTATCTCCTGAATCGGCTCCAGTTCTTGGCTCCCGCCGGATGGCGAGATACTTTTCGGTGCTGCCATCAGCGTAACCAGCGTGTGCGCTACTCCGTTGACGGTTATCGTGAATCGCCGCAGGGCGGGCCAACGCACGGTCGGAAGGAACTGTAGGGTTTTGGCATCCAGCCACCGATACTCGCCGGGATGATCCGGTTCAATCTGGAGCAGCTTGCCGGGGTCATCCGCCGGTGCATCGGCTTTCGGTTTGCTCTCTTCAGGAAAAAAGACGGTAACAGGATCGTAGCTTCTCAGGAAGATTTCCGGAACAACGGTTGCCCCTTCCTGACCGAAGGCACTCCAAGCGATATTCAATATAAAGGTTAAACTAATGAGTATTGTTGCCTTTGCTTTCATGGTTTTTCTCTTTCTTTCAGCTACTTGAATCCTGTTCGTTCCAAGAGCGATTAATTATGGGCACTATCCGGGCGGCTTCGACCCAATAGGTTTAACAAGCGATCATCAGCGGTTTGTAGATAATCTTCGGGAACGGGCACCTGATTGCACAGGTTAAAACGCCAATATGCCCAGCGCGCAGCGTACTGCGATTGTAAGATATAGCGTGTGCGATTTGATTGGTTGGGCGCGCCGCGGTGCCAGCACTGCGGGTCTTGAAAATAGATGTCCCCAGCCTTACAAAACACCGACGTGGGTCCCTGACCTTCAAACTCCGGGTGATCCTGATCGTTCGGCCCGCGTCCAGAATAGTGGCTGCCGGGGACGTACTGTGTGGGTCCTTGATCAATGGTCTCAATGTCCGTCAGTGCCATCTGAACGGTAATCCATAAAACCTGCATCTTAATCCGTGGATCAAAGCGAGGCATATCGTCGGGAAGTGGGAAATGAACCTGACCATCGACATGCCACCGCTCAATTGACAAACCGGGCAGATTTCGTATCACATTTTGACCGCAGAACTTACAACCTTCTCCGACAATAGCTTCAGCCAAGCTGAGGATTGGCTCCCGAAGGAGCATCTCTCGAAAGATTGGATCAAGCTCGATTGTATTCCTCAAAATGAACGGAAGCTCTTCTCCCGATTCATCATGCGGCCTCACCTGGATGTATCTTGTATCGGCGAGGTGCGGATTCGTTCTTTCGGCGAGGGATTCATCCGCAAAAAGCCTATCGGTTGTGTCGCGTAGAGCAGTAATTTCCGCGGGCGTCAACACACCAGGGATGTGCACGAAACCATCACGATGGAACTGTTCGGCAATCTGTTGCGTTTTTTCTTTGCTAAGCGGCTCACCCGGTAAAATTGGACTAGTGTTCATGACAATCCTTTCTTTAGAAAAACGTAGCTTAATTAAAAAAATGGCGACCCGCTGGTATAGAATCACGCCTCACGTTTCACGTAGCATATCGCCAAAGGTGCAATAGACCATCCATACGAATCTTCTATCTGTTAGTAATCGATCCATCGCGTCGACGGAGGAAATGTCTGTGCTCAATCTCCGCAGGATTGGCAAGTGCAAACTCCTCATTGAACTCAACGCCAAGCCCCGGCAGTTCAGGGACTGGAAACCGCGAACCTTCAGCCTGAGGTTGAACGGGAAATAGGTTCGTATCATACCGTCCCGTACGTTCAGTAGGCGATTCCCTTATCTCCAGCCACGCGAAATTCGGCACCGCCGTCGCCAAGTGAATCGTTGCCGCGGTACAGACTGTCCCCAACGGATTGTGTGGCATGAGGTCAATATAGTGCACTTCTGCCAAACTAGCAACCTTCATCGCCTCCGTCAGCCCCCGACATTGCAGACATCAAGCCGAACAAAATTGGTGATACCTCGTTCAATATAGGGCAGAAAATCCCACTTGTTTGAAATCTCTTCCCCGATTGCAAAGGGCACATCAACCATCGTCCGCAACGATTCATAAGCCTCCGGCGTCTCATCGCGGATCGGTTCCTCCAAAAAGTCAAGCGTTCCGGGCGGCATCCGATGACAGAATGAAGCCGCTTCCGCAACATTGAGGCGGTGATGATAGTCAATACCGAGAACAGGCTCAGGACCAATTGCCTCGCGCAACTGTGTCAACCACGTCGCGGTCAGTCCAATTGATTCACGTGGCTCGAAAACATCTTGATTCCGTTGTGCCATCCCTGTCCGGATAACGTTCCATCCATTCTCAATCAGTAAATTGGCATCAGCAATCAACTCCTCCGCGGATTGAACCTGTGTTGTTGCAAAACAAGGAACATAGTCCCGTTGCTTCCCGCCAAGCAACTGATAAACCGGAACCCCCAAAGCTTTACCGGCGATGTCATGCAGTGCGATGTCAATCGCAGCAATCACGGCAGTGAGGATCCGTCCGCCCTCGAAATACTGGCTCCGATACATCTCCTGCCACAGTGCACCGATACGCATCGGATCTCGCCCCAACAGAAATTCACGATAATGCTGGATAGCCCCAATCACAGCCAAGGCACGTTTTGGCATTCCTGCCTCACCCACTCCATAAATGCCCGCATCGGTCTCCACTTTCACCACAAGTTGGGTGCCATCCACCCGCACCGGAAACGCCTTTATATCAGTAATCTTCATCAAATTACCTCCCGTATAATTTGGATATTTCGATTGACTCAATTTATGCGTCGTGGTATATTCTTATTGTATCAGGTTTCGGCAATTTGCCCAACACAATCGTCCCACTGGGGTTTTAAGGGACAACTTAGATTATTCAACATAGCCCAACCGCTACGCGTTGGTCACCGATCCATCGCGTCGGCGGAGGAAAGGTCCCTGTCCAATCTCCGCAGGATTTGCGAGTGCCAACTCCTCATTGAACTCGACACCAAGCCCCGGTAACTCAGGAACCGGAAAACGCGAACCTTCAGGCTGCGGTTGAACAGGAAACAGATCTGAATCATAGCGGCCTGTACGTTCGGTCGGCGATTCCCTTATCTCTAACCACGCAAAATTGGGCACAGCCGCCGCCAAATGAATCGTCGCCGCGGTACAAACCGTTCCCAAAGGGTTATGTGGCATGAGGTCAATATAGTGCACTTCTGCCAAACTGGCGACCTTCATCGCCTCCGTCAAACCCCCGACATTGCAAACATCAAGGCGAACAAAATTGGTGATACCCCGTTCAATGTAAGGGAGAAATTCCCACTTGCTCGAAATCTCCTCCCCGATTGCGAAGGGCACATCCACCATCGTCCGTAACGATTCGTAAGCCTCCGGCGTCTCATCGCGGATTGGCTCCTCCAAAAAGTCAAGCGTTCCGGGAGGCATCCGATGACAGAAAGAAGCCGCTTCCGCAACGCTGAGGCGGTGGTGATAGTCAACGCCAATGACAGGTTCCGATCCGACGGCTTCCCGCAGCTGTGTCAGCCACGTCGCCGTCAGCGCGATTGACTCGCGTGGCTCGAAGATATCTCCATTGGGTCCCTGTGCTCCTCGTGCTATCCATGTCCGGATGACATTCCACCCATTCTCGATTAGCAAATTGGCATCCGCGATCAGCTGCTCCGCCGATTGGGCGTGCGTCGTCGCAAAGCAGGGGACGTAATCCCGCTGTTTCCCACCAAGCAACTGATAGACGGGAACCCCCAAGGCTTTACCGGCAATGTCATGAAGCGCGATGTCAATCGCAGCGATCGCAGCGGTGAGGATACGTCCGCCCTCAAAATACTGGCTCCGATACATCTCCTGCCACAATGCACCGATACGCATCGGGTCTTGACCGAGCAGAAATTCACGATAATGTTGAACCGCACCAACCACAGCCAAAGCGCGGCTCGGTATGCCTGCCTCACCCACCCCATAAATGCCCACATCGGTCTCCACTTTCACCACAAGTTGGGTGCCGCCCACCCGCACCGGAAACGTCTTAATATCAGTAATCTTCATCAAATTACCTCCCGTATAATTTGGATATTTCGATTGACTCAGTTTATGCGTCGTGGTATATTTTTATTGTATCAGGTTTCGGCAATTTGCCCAACACAATTATTCGGCGTCAACCTGTGTTATTATCAAAAAAGGAAGGTGACTCACGATGACCGAAGATGTGTGGAGAACTAGGGTTGTTAAACAACGCGTGCAAGGTTCCCAATCCCATGGATGTTTGGAGCAAATAGTGTGCCATTCAACGCTGCGGGGTGTAATTTCTGTTCTGATGATATGCTTATTCACCGCTGCGTCTGTGTGTGGGGACTTTCAGGCGGGTGTGGATGCTTATGAACGAGGGGACTATGAAACCGCACTACAAGAATTCCAACCGCTCGCCGAGGGCAGCGATCCCAAGGCTCAGTTTCGGCTTGGCTGGATGTATGGCCATGGTGAGGGCGTTATTCAAAACGATGAAGAGGCAGTCGAATGGTATCGAAAAGCTGCCCAACAAGATCATGTTATAGCCCAGTTTAACCTCGGCGCTAGGTATGCAACCGGCGAAGGTGTTGTTCAGAACAATGAAGAAGCAATCAAATGGTATGAAAAAGCCATTGAACAAGGGCCTGCTGGAGACCACGCTATCCTCGGTGTCAGATATGTAAATGGTGCGGGCGTTGCTCAGGACTATGGCAAAGCACTCAAGTGTTTTCGCAAGGCTGTTGAGGGTAGCAATACCATAGCCCAACTTTACCTTGGCACGATGTACGAATCTGGCATGGGTGTTGATCAAAATTACGTTACGGCGTATATGTGGTATCATCGCGCTGGCACACTAGGTATTGAGGGAGCGCTCGAAGAACGTGATAAAATCACTGAAAAGATGACCATCGTCCAAATCACCAACGCCCAGCGTCTGGCGCGTGAATGGAAACCAAAGAAGCCAGAATAATGACCAAACGCTAACAGGGAACAGAAAGGAAGGTTAAATGAAACGAGTTGCCAAGCCAGAAGGGAAATTTAACGTTATTATCGAAGACGCCCCGATGCCTGAGCCCGGTCCCGGCGAGGTGCGTGTCAAAGCCGTGCGGAGTCTTATCAGTCGAGGCTCAGAGATGGGAGGGCGGTATACCCGCGAATATGCGGTCAACCCCGAAAGTATGGGATATTCCCTCGCAGGAATCGTTGACGCTATCGGTGAAGAAGTCGACCACTACGCTGTCGGCGACCGGGTTGTTGCTTCAGCACCACATGCGCAATACACCGTCCGTCCCGTCCGTTTGAGATCGCCCCAAGACCAAGCGCAGGTTGTTCCCATGCTACCTTCGGTGAATTTCGACCAAGCTCCCTACTATCCGCTCGCCTCCGGTGCTGTATCTTGGATAGACATTGAGGACATCCAGCCTTACGATACGGTTGTCATCATTGGACAGGGGTTGGTCGGCAGCCTCCTGATGCAGGTTGCAAAAGCCAACGGACGTGGGCGCATCATCACAGTGGACGCGCTTGATAGCCGGTGCGCGCTTTCTGAGGAATTGGGAGCAGACGCTGTCATCAATGCCAGCGATGAAGATCCTGTCCGCACCGTCCGAAAACTCACCAACGGAGTCGGCGCGCACATAGTAGTGTATGCCGTCGGTGGACCGGCGGGTCCGAAAGCCTTCGATCAAGGCTTGGAGATGGTGGCGGTCGGTGGGCTACTGCATCTGATCGGTCTGTATGAGCATCAACCGTTGCCGCTCATGTCGAGCAAGATTCAAGGGCGCAAACTTCTAGGCGGCTATTATGGTCAGGTAGTGCCCGCCGGCGTCTCACTACGAGCAATGCAGCTGCTCGGTTCAGGTGCTATCCAGACGGAGAAAATGACGACCCACCGCTTCCCTTACACCGAAGCCGCCGCTGCATTTGATCTGCTCTACACCCGAATGAATGAAGCGTTGGGGGTGCTACTTGATTGGGAAGTACCAGACGCTTGATTGTCCCAAGAATCCCATGGGCTATAAATTGCCACCCGCTTCTCAATCTGATATAATAACTGTACCATCACGGCCCGCTCGGCTTGGATAGACATATCCAAGCCATCTTTGTACGCATGCAATGGATTTGTCAATCCATTGCGAGCCTTGAGTTACCCAACGGGATTATAACAATCGCTCACTTTTTATTAAGAGAGGAGAAACACCCATGCCAAACAGTCACCGCCCCTCAATACGAGGAAAACGTTATCTTGTCTCATCACTTCACTATCTCGCAACGATGGCGGGGGTTCGCATCCTCGAAAGTGGAGGCAACGCCGCCGACGCCGGTGTCGCAACCGGCATCTGTATCAACGCGCTACAGCCCGGATCCGCACACTTTGGGGGTGTCGCACCAATTATCTACTGTCCAGCGTCAGGCGCACCCGTTGAAACGGTTAGTGGGCTCGGACGGTGGCCCAAAGCTGCAACGATGGACTACTTCCACGAAAATCACGACGGCGATCTACCCGCGGGAATCCTGCGCACAGTCATGCCCGCAGCACCCGATGGGTGGCTGACAGCACTTGCGCGATTCGGCACAATGACATTTGAAGAGGTGATCCAACCCGCCTTAGATCTCGTCGAAAACGGGAGACCTGTAGATGACCAGTTCTACGGACTTGTGAGCGGAGATGGCATCAGAAATTCCCCCTCAACCGCCGCAGTGTACAACCCCGGTGGACAGGTCCCACAAATTGGGGAGATCTTCGTCCAGAAAGACCTCGCAGGAACCTTCAAGCGGATGATCGAAGCCGAGCGCAAAGATAGTGGAGACCGACATGCCGGCCTCCGTGCGGCACGCGACCTAATCTATAAGGGCGAAATCGCCCACGAAATCGCTGATTTCTATCGGGCGGAAGGCGGTCTGCTGACCTACGAGGATCTGGCAGCGTTCTCGGTGCGCGTCGAGCCACCGGAGCATATCAACTACAAAGGCTATGACGTTTACACCTGCGGTCCTTGGTGTCAAGGTCCGACGCTAAACATGGCACTGAAAATCGTCGAAGGCTTCGATCTGAAGGAGATTGGACACAACACCGCAGACTATCTCCATACTGTGGTTGAATCCCTCAAACTCGCCTTTGCAGATCGGCACGCCTACTTCGGCGATCCCGATTTTGTGCAGGTGCCGATGGCAGGATTGCTAGATGGAAGATATGCCGCCGAAAGGCGCGCGGCAATTGACCCACAACACGCTGCTCCCGATATGCCTGCTCCCGGCAATCCGTGGCGATTCCATCCCGAACCCCGTCGCGAAAATGGTCCGTTCCCAACCTTGAATCCGGATCGTCCCCAACCGGAATACACATCGGAATGGGAAACGGATACCAGCTACATCTGCGTGGTTGATGAAGCGGGCAACGCCTTTTCAGCAACACCGTCGGATGGCGTTGGGGGGACGCCAGTCGTTCCGGGCTTGGGCTTCCCAATCTCGTCGCGTGGCACACAGACGTGGCTCGATCCAGAGCATCCGTGTTGCCTGCAGCCGTGGAAGCGTCCGCGCCTCACACCGAACCCCGCACTAAGTCTCAAAGATGGAAAACCGTTCATGCCTTTCGGCTGCCCCGGCGGCGATGCACAGATTCAGGGGATGCTACAGGTCTTCCTCAATATCGTTGAGTTTGGCATGGAGCCACAGGAGGCTATCGAGGCACCTCGCGCTGTCACGCACAGTTTTCCCAACTCGTTCTGGCCCCACGGCATCCAGCCGGGTGAAGTGACCGTTGAAGCGCGTGTTGATGCGGGGGTACGAGAGGTTTTAAGAGAACGCGGACATATCGTCCACGATAATCAGGACTGGGGATCGGTCAGTTGTGTCTGCGCTATCACCGTCGATCCCGATACCGGCGTCCGTGTCGGTGGCGCGGATCCAAGATCAACATCGTATGCAATTGGATGGTAGAAGATGTCAAACAGTTCAAACCACAAACAGGCTATCGTCATCGGTGGCGGTATCGCCGGGCTGACGACATGCTACCGTTTGGTCACTGAATCAGCCAAGCGCGGCATTCCCCTCGATGTGAAGCTGCTCGAAGCTGGAGATCGCGTCGGGGGGGCAATCCACACGTCAAAACAGGACGGATTTGTCATCGAACACGGTCCCGACGTTTTTATCTCCACAAAGCCGTGGGCAAAGGCTTTGTCCGAAGAGTTGGGCATCGCTGATCAGTTCCTTAGCACAAATTCGAGGGAGCGACGCAGCTTCGTCCTACGCAAGGGAAAGCTATATCCCGTCCCCGATGGCTTCTACCTAATGGCACCCGCTTCTTTGATGCCCTTCGTGAAAACGCCGATCTTCAGTTGGGGCGGAAAACTGCGGATGGGCTTAGATTGGGTCATACCGCGCCGCCGAAACGATGAAGACGAATCGCTGGAAGGTTTCATCACACGTCGGTTGGGAAAGGAAGCGTTCACGCGGATAGCGCAACCGATGATAGGCGGCATCTACACCGCCGATGGAAAAGACCTCAGCCTCAAAGCCACAATGCCGCAGTTCCTTGAGATGGAGAAGAAGCACGGCAGCATCATCAAAGCCTTAGTGGCACGAAAGAAAGAATCCCAAAGTGGGGCTAGTGGTACAAGCGGTCCACGCTACAGTATGTTTCTCTCTTTCAAAGATGGGATGCAAACTCTGACCGATACCCTCGCCGAGCGTTTGCCAGACGATTGTATACAACTTGGAACAAAAGTCAGTTCTCTGGATTACCAAAACCACCAAGAGAAATGGCACGTTCATCTAGCGAATGGGGAACAACTGGAGGGAGATCTGGTCTGTGTTGCCCTTCCCGCACACCGTGCAGCGGGCTTGGTCGAAACAGCCGCTCCGAGTCTGTCGGAGTCCCTCGCCTCTATCCCCTACGCCTCGTCTGCCATTGTGAACCTCGCTTTCCGCCGAGCGGATATTGAACATCCCCTCAACGGAATGGGCTTTGTTGTGCCCGCCATTGAGGAGCGCTCGATCATTGGATGCACATTCAGCAGCGTCAAACTTGCAGGACGCGCACCAGAGGATTATGCCCTGTTACGGGCGTATGTGGGTGGAGCAGGAAGCAAGGGAGAAGCGTATTTCAACCGTTCGGAATCGGAGATAGTCGAATCAGTGCTCAGAGAGCTACACGAACTGCTTGGGCTCAAAGGCGATCCTCAGTTGGCTCTCGTGTACAAACACCCGAACGCAATGGCGCAATACCATCTGGGGCATCTGGATCTGGTCGCAGAGATTGAAGCGCAGGCGAGAAAACTGCCCGGATTTGCACTCGCTGGAAACGCTTATCGTGGAATCGGTATCCCCGATTGTATCAATAGCGGGGAGAAAGCGGCATCTCTTCTTTTGGAGCACGGATTAGGATGAAATTGGCTTTAATTATACGAATAACACTGATTTGCCCCCTCCTCGCACTTATAATGTTCTGTGCACAGGTAGAGACTGCTGACGAAATGGAAGAGGAATCACTTTTCACGCCTACCTATCTGAGCTATGATGACATCTATCGAGATTTTACAACGAAAAAAATGTGCAAGAGATGTCACCCGGCAATTTGGCGCGAGTGGGAGCGATCGATGCACGCTCAGGCGTGGGAGGATCCAATCTACCAAGAGGCTGCGAGTCAGGTCGCAGATCGAGAAAAAACGTGTGATCCGTGCCACGCCCCCGAACCGATCCTGATCACTGGTATCGGCAAAATGCCGAAGCTGCGAGCCGAAGATCGGAAGTATGGTGTCTCTTGTATCGTATGCCATATCGACGCACACGGCGCAATGCACGGACCTCATAAGAGCCCCAACCCGATGTATCACGCGAACGTGACTTCCGAGGCTCACGCCGAGCCGACTGAACTTTGCGCAACCTGTCACGGTCAGCCGAGCGTGCCCGAACACAATCAGGTCGCCAGTTTCAGAAATAGTCCCGCAGCAGAAAAGGGGTTGAACTGCGCCACCTGCCACATGCCCGCCGTCAAACGACGGTTAAGCGTCCACACCTACGAAACCGTCACGGTCCGGAAGCACACATGGGCGGGCAGTCGTAGCGTTAGCAAACTCAAAAGTGCTGCAAACCTGAAAATTGTCCGCGCGGAGGGCAAAGCAACCATTCGCCTGACCAATAAGGCGGGACATCTCCTTCCGGGCGAAGCCTTGCGCGCGATTATCCTCGATGTGAAAATCTCCGATGCCAACGGGACAGTGGCCCGCCATGAACAAGTTTTCATCTCCGCCGCATCGGAAGAACCTGCAACCAGTCGCATATCACCCGGCGAAACGCGGGAGGTTGTGTATACCCTCAACGACACCGAAAAGATTGAAGTACAGTTGCGTTATCGCCTGACGCCGACAACGCCAGAAACCGAGTGGGTCACAATGGCGGAGGCAAGTCAATAGGCTTGCCCTCGCTTCATGTGACAAAACTATACTAACTCAAGTTGTTAGAGAATTCGTAGGTCGAGTTTCTATACTCGACAAATACTAGAAGGGTTGTTGTGCTAGGAGTTGTTTTTCTCGTTTTATCGCGCATTGCCCCAATGCTATTCACATGTCGCCCCGCTGGGGCTTGGATTGTGGCGATTCGCTCTTGCTATACACATTGCGCTCCTCCCCGATAAGATCGGGATTCAAAGCAACTGGAGCGAAAGACAGAGGACTTACCAGACGGGCGGGGAAACCCCGCCTCTACAAGAAAACCGATGGACTTTCAATGGCTAGCAACTTGCGTTATACTAACAATTCACAGGAGGTAAACTGCGAAAATGAAACTTCCAGATCGTCCCGTTCAACGTAGAGGTTCATGGAAGCGTGTTATATGGTATCTTATTTTGCTAGTGATAATCCTGATTTTGATCTGGCAGATGCCCGCAATTGTCCGCCGGATGCCTATCTAACTGTTATCGCCGATTCACCAGATGAACCCGGATTCAAACCCGCACAACCTGTGAAACACACCTAACCCACAATCTCACTTATAAGGATATATCACTATGTCAAAATCAAAGAATAGATTAACTTTTGCAACCCTCATCACCCTCTGTAGTATCATCGCTCTAATCTTCGGACAAACCGCCTCCGCCCAAGATAAACTCGTCATTATATCGCCCCACTGGGAAGGTATCGAAACAGAGTTCGATACCGCATTTAAGGCGTGGTATGCCAAGGAGACAGGACGCCAAGTTACTACAGATTGGCTCGATCAGGGCGGATCTTCTACCGACTTCCGGTTCATTGAATCAGAGTTCAAGCGGCTGCCCGAAGGCATCGGGATAGATCTCTTTTTCGGCGGTGGGACGGATAACTACCTCAAGCTCGCTGATAAGGGGTTGCTCGCTCCTTACAAACTATCAGAAACCCAACTGGCACGAATCCCGAAAGAGATTTTTGGCATCCCCGTTTACGACCCAGAATACCGTTGGTACGGTGCGGCGTTGTCAAGTTTCGGAATTATGTATAACGAGGAGTTGCGTACGCTTTTGAATCTACCTGAGATCCACACGTGGAACGATCTGACACACCCGAAACTCATCAACCGCGTCGGTGCGGCAGACCCCCGTGAAAGCGGGAGCGCGCACATGATGTACGAACTTATCCTGCAAGGCTACGGTTGGGAGAAAGGCTTTGAATTAATCACGCAACTCGGTGCGAATGTCAGGGGATTTTCCGCAGGGTCAAATGCGATTCCCAGAGATGTCGCTGCGGGGCAGGTCATCTACGGCATGGCAATTGACTTCTATGCCTACGGTCAGATTGCGGTCATCGGCGCAGACAAAATTAAATATGTTGTGCCACCCGATGCTGCTGTCGTCAGTCCTGATTCAATCGCCATCCTTAAAGGTGCACCCAATATGGCGGTTGCCCAGAAATTCCTCGATTTTGTTCTTTCGGATGAAGCACAAAAACTGTGGGTGTTACGCGACACCGATCCAGAGGGACCGAAGTGGAAAGGGGGGTTGAATCGTAGCAGTGTTATCCCAGCCCTCTACGATGAACTTGGGGAGCGCTGTGTTGCCGCCAATCCATTTACGATGGATCTGACCCCCATTGACTACGACGCGGAAAAAGGTGGGAAACGTTGGGACATCGTCGGAGGTCTCATCGGGTCGCTTGTCATTGAACCTCACAGAGATCTGGTCAACACATGGAAAGCCATCAATAAATGCGAAGATCCAATGAAGCGTGCCGCTGCGATTCAGATCTTGGGGCAGGTCCCAATTACAGAAGCGGAAGCGATGAGACTTTCTCAACCGCCTGATGTTAGTCCAGAGGGAAATATCCCAATGACAGGAATGGCAGTAACACAGACGCTAAAAGTGGAGCTTCCTAAGAGTGATTGGGAAAAGCCAGACTTCCGAAACCGAAAGCTGAAGGAATGGAGAGCGTTTGCGAAAGAGAAATTCAAGAAAGCGAAGAATATGGTGAAGTGATAGGGTACACCCAAGTTGCATTGAAGCGGCTATATCGGAAAACCACCGTATATTCTGTCACACAAGAAAACCAATCGGTTTACTGTTTTTAAATCATTTTCGCTATGGCTTCACATATCGTGGTGATGTATCTGCGAAAATGAATTAGGAGAATCTCCTGATCCTCCCCTAACCAACTTTGATCGACGGTCTTAGGGTGCCCTGCTTCATTGCGGTTCTCACGATACAGGTCACCTAGTAGGACCAACCGTTTCCTCAACTCCGTTTCAAACGTTGCATCATTCGGAAAAATATCGCTTAATATACTACCTGAAAGATATTTGGTCAGGTCAGATATGTTCCGCCTTCTCTTCTGAATTGGTTGTTGATACTTGGGGTAGGAGGATTCTATGAATTCTGCCAACCAGAGTATGGCTCTCTCTGAAGCGGCACCGAGACAAATCACAGATGAGATATACAGCCCTTCTTGATAGGCGCGTAGGCTTTCGAGATAGTATTGCCTAATGACCTCGTCAAGATCCCCAACCTTCTGCTCAAGTGCACCAACAATTTCTTCAGGCTTGTCTACCAAAAGGAGAACTTCGTCATCAATATTAGACTTTATTCCGATAGAAGTGAGATAAACGGCGAATTGATCTTTATGCCCGCCTCGCAGCCGTCCCGGGATATTTCTAATCACCAATCCCCGTCTTTCAAGCAGAGTGACTGCTTCTAAACACTTGGCATTATCGGAATAGGATTGGCGATTGTTTTCATCGGGAAATACAGCATTTCTTAATTCCTCAACATAAGGAGAAAAATTTGACCCGTCAAGATAAGTATTAAAATTTTCCTTCAGATAGCGAAATATAACTTTCGCTAAGGATTCAACATACATTCCTCGATTCTGCTGGCGTTGTTCTTCACTGAGGTCATGCATTGACTTTTATCTCCTTCCTAATGCGAAAAACGACGAGAAGTCATTTCCCACACCGTCTTGTTATGGGCTCCCCTTTCATCAGGATTGTCGAGATTTTCCAGCGTCCGTCTGTTAGTCTCGGCGATAAGCTCTCGGCTAATCTCGCTTATATCCTCGACCTCCTCAAAGTGCGTTTCGACAATACGGATTTCACCATAATCGCCATTATCGCAGTATTCTAATCGCATTGATAAAATACCTGGCATTCTTGGGCACCGTTCCTGCCATTTAACCCTGAGACCGTCAATCCGCTTCTCTGCCAAGTTCGTGAAACACTCGCCCCATATCCTCCTAATATCTGAACCAACTTCGATGGCTTGATCCTCTTCAGAGTCTTTTATTGGTTCAAGAATAAGGTACACAGTATAGTGCTGAAAATTCACACCGTGGGAACCCACACGATAAGCCCCCGCTTCCCTAGGATCGGGAACCCTTTTCTCATCTATCCCTTTAATTTGGAACCCTTTGAACGTCGTCATAGTATTTCTCCTTTTAATTTATGGTAGATAATATAAATAAGTGAACATTATTTAGAAATGTGTTACGATATAAGTATTATGAGATATTCACCCGATTTACGCAAACGCGTCCTTGATTTCATACAAGCCGGCGGCAGCAAAACAGAAGCCGCTAAACGGTTTAACGTCGGACGAACCACTATCTATAAGTGGCTAAACGCCCCAGATCCATTCGCTTATCAAAGACCCGGTCCCCGAGGGCCCCGGTCTATTGATTATGATGCGCTGAAACAACATATTGCTGATTTTCCAGACCAGACCCTCAAAGAACGCGCTGTTCATTTTGGGGTGTCGACCTTCTGTATAGGGTATAGCCTGAAACGGCTAGGATACACGCGAAAAAAAAGACGCTCGGTTATAAGGAGCGGTGTGATGAAAAACGACAGGCGTATCGTCAACAACTCGAACAAGTCAAAGTCGCTGGTAAATCCGTAGTTTATGCCGACGAGAGTGGCTTTCGAGACGACGGTTATAGACGGTATGGCTATGCGCCTTTAGGCACACCCGTGTTTGACCTTATATCCAGCCAACGCACTCGGACCACCACACTTATTGCCGCACGTTTTGAAGATACCTTCACTGCGGCACGGTTATTTGAAGGGAGTTGCAAAGCCTACGATTTCAATGATTGGTTAGCCGAGCAGTTATGTCCACGCTTGACTTCAAAACACGTGGTAATCCTTGATAATGCACGACTTCACAAAACGCCAAAGACCCGACAGTTAATAGAGGCTTCAGGAGCGAGTCTGATGTTTTTACCCCCTTATTCCCCGGATTACAATCCGATTGAACACGATTTTGCTAATATAAAGCGAATCCAACAATATCAAACAGAAATGTCTATTGAGGATATTATTCAAATGTATCAGTAATTCTATCATCTACCATAATTGCTGCCTATCTTGTGCAAACTCGCCTATGTTATACTGTCGATCTGAGCATATTACAACCACAAAGATATAAAAAGCAAAAAAACCACAAGTTGATGTTAAAAGCGAGATTGAGGCAGTTATGGTGAGTAAATCAGGGATTGAGAGAATTAGGGGAAGGGCAGGCCGGGATTATCATACGGATTTTAATTCTTGCACTTCGTATAATAGTTGAGGGCCAGCAACGCGGAGACCAAAAGCAAACCGAGCAGAACACTGACGGTGAGATTTTTGGATTTCATAGTATTTCGTTTTATCATACTCATATGATTTAGCACTACATTCGGACGTAGTAAGTAAGGAGGGCTACCTAAGGGAAAACCGAATTGGAACGCGCATCCGCACGGGGACAGGGGTATTGCCTCGCTTAGCTGGAATAAAGCGCGATTCTTTGAGAGATTCAACCGCCGCCTCGTCGCAACCAAACCCTAATGATTGTACAACCTTGATGTCCGTTGCGATTCCATCCACGCTGATGGTAAACTCAAGAACAACAGTACCTTCTATCCAAGCGTGAAGGGCAGCTTCAGGATATTTTGGAGCAACTTTTTTAAGCCATTGAGGAGCATGGTCATATTCCCTCGATACCTTAGGGGGCGGTGTCACTTGAGGTTTTGCTGGCAATGTTTTCAGGAAGTTGACGGGTACAGCAAAATTCAGGTTTTGACCGCGTGTAAATTGGCCGACAGAAATCCCAATGACTTCACCTCGATCGTTCAACACGGGACCGCCACTGCTCCCCGGCGAAATGGGCGCGGTTATCTGAATAACTTCGTCAGCAACTAGGCTGTTTCCAGGGCGAACAGCGCTTATGACTCCTGTAGAAAACGTGCCAGCCAGCCCCCACGGATTGCCCGCGACATAAACGGGCTCGCCAATCCGAACCGTATCACTATCACCGAACGGGAGCGCCGGTGCATTGAGATTTGTGACTTTGATGATTGCCAAATCGTGTACCGGATCGGTGTAGAGGACAGATTCAATGGGATATGCAGTTTGCTCAGAAACCGATTCTGCTGTTCCACTGACCATACCCTCGATTACGTGGTAGTTAGTTGCGATCTGACCATCACCAATGAAAAAACCGCTACCGGATACCACTGTATTGTCCGCTCGTTTGATACGCAGAGACACTGTGGAGTCTGAAGCGATTTTGGCAATCTCGGGTACAGTTAGAAAGGGTTCTTCTAGGGCGGGTTCTTCAGATGGAGGCTCAATTACTTCAACTGGTGCCTCCTCATTCTCGCCGCAACCGAGCAAGAAGACCAAGAGCAGGCTAATTAGCACGGAGAGAATTAGAGTTTTGGATTGCATAATATCCACCACCTCTTTTTACCTTAATTCTAACGCAACCTGTTTATACAATGCAAGGCATAAATGATGTATCTTCTCACAGAATCTGAAACATTTGTTCCCAGCCACGTCATTGACTACTACAGCTTCAACAATTTCACCAATGCCGCCGCATATCACTATCATTAGCTCTCACAACAAAGCCACAGACTCACCCCCAATACGGCTTTCCTATCTCCCCTCAAGCCTCCCAAAGCAGATTAATCGCACTCGCCTTGATAATAAAATAACACACCGTCCCCTCCACAAGACCAAGCTGTTCGCGAGCATCGCTCGTAACCTCCACCGACAGCAGATGCCCCTCAATATCGACCGATAGCATCACGCGCCCCGCTTGGACAGCGACCCCCCGAATCGTCCCGCGCAAAATATTCCGCGCACTCATCCGCAGATCTGGGTCCATCGCAACGATAATATCTCGCGCCCTGATAGCGATTGGCATTGTTGCACCGGGCTCCGTCTCCGTATACGAAACCATCAATCTTTGTTCCCCCAACGCCAACTCCGTCACGCCGCGTTCTTCCGACGCAACCACCACCGGCAAAGCGAGAATATTCTCCACGCCCGTCATCTGGGCAACGGGCAACGCCGAAGGAGAAGCGAGCAGCTGGTGGGGTTCTCCACGCGCCGTGATCCGACCTTCGGAGAGCAAAAACGCTTCATCTGCAAGTGCCATCACTTCTGAGATGGAGTGGGTGACGTAAAGGAGGGGGATATCAAACGCCTGTTTGATATGATAAAGGTAGGGCAGGATACGGTTTTTCAAGCCGGCATCCAGAGATGTAAGCGGCTCGTCCATTAATAGCAAGCGCGGCGACATCCCCAAAGCACGCGCAATGGCGACCCGCTGCCGTTGACCGCCGGAAAGTTGGCTTGGATACCGATCCAGTAATTCCCCGATTTCGAGAATGTCGATAATTGTATCGGTGTCAATCTGCGTCCCACTGTCAAGTCGGCGGGGACGACCGTAGGAGATGTTCTGTCGAACCTTCAGGTGCGGAAAAAGATGTCCTTCTTGAAAGACATAGCCGAAACGACGTTTTTCCGGTGGCAGACATCTTTTCTGCTGGGAGGAATACAATATTTGACCGGAAAACAGCAGCTCCCCGTCGTCAGGGTTCAAGATACCACTAATACAGTTGAGCAGTGTGCTTTTACCGCTTCCTGATGGTCCCAGAAACGCTGTTACCTTCTCCGTGATGGTATGATCAATCTCAAGCTGAAAATTGCCAAGCCGCTTGCGAAAACTGAGTTTTAACATGGGGTGGAATGCCTAAAACGTGACAAGGGGGTGAGGGGAAATACTTCATCTCTTGATATACAGCCGCTCCGCTATCCACAACGTAGCGAAAGCGATTAAGGTGGATAGAAATACCAGACGGTATGCACTCATATCTTGACCGATCTGCACAAAGTTATAGATTGCCAGAGGCAATGTCTGCGTCTTGCCCGGAATGTTTCCCGCTACCATCATGGTCGCACCGAATTCGCCGAGACTTCTGGAAAATCCGAGGATTGCTCCCCCGATAACCCCGCGATACGACAGAGGCAGCGTGACAGTAAAAAATACCTTCAACGGCGAGGCACCGAGCGTCCTTGCAGCATTCTCCAGCTGTGGGTTCACCGTCTCCATCGCCGTCACGATCCCGCGCACCAACAGCGGAAACGACAGCACAGAGATCGCTAACACCACCGCCAGCCACGAAAAGACGATTTCAAGCCCGAAAAGCCTGAAGAGCAGTCCCCCGATTGGTCCACGCTTGCTGAAGAGGATCAGAAGGAAAAATCCGCTGACGACCGGTGGCAATACCATCGGCAGCATGACAACAGTATTGAGGAGCGATTTGCCGGGGAATGAGAACTTGGCGAGGATCCAGCCGATGAGGAGTCCCGGAGGAAGGATGAAAAGCAGACTCAACGAGGCAGCTTTGATAGATAAAACCAGCGCACTGACTTCCGCTGCTGTTAGCATTTTTTCACCACAAAGAAACCATATTTTTCAAAGATTGCTGCAACTTCGGCGGTTTGTAGGTAATCCAGAAACGCTTGAGCCAAGACTTTATGCCCGGTGTTTCGGAGTACCGCTGCAGGATACACGATTGGGGAATGGCTTGAATCAGGAAACTGATAGATAATTCTGACCTTCTTACTGAGCCCTGCGTCCGTTTGATAGACAACTCCGACATCAACCTCACTGGATTCGACATACGCTAGAGTGGATCGAACATCGGCACTGGGAATCAATTTCGGCTGTACGGTGGTCCAGACTCCCAAGTGTGTCAAAGCCTCCCGCCCATAAATACCAGCGGGGACTGAATTCGGCTCACCAATAGCAATCCGTCGGATCTCATCTTGGGCAAGCATCCCCGCATCAGTCATGGAAAGCGAGCTATTGACAGGCGCGACCAACACCAACCGGTTGCTCAAGATTGCTCGGCGTGAATCCTCATAAAGCAGTCCCTCCCTTTGTAAGGCACCGATCTGCTTGGGACTGGCAGAAATGAACACATCCGCCGGCGCGCCTTTTTCGATTTGGCGTTGTAAAGTTGACGATCCAGCGAAATTGCAATACACCTTAACATTCCGCACTGCACCAAAACGCTGGCTGACTTCTGTGAGTGCATCTGTCAGGCTCATCGCGCCAAAGATAACCAACTCCTCACTTGAACACCCGATGAACAGACAAGCAAAACCCAGAAGAATAAGAAGATACAGTTTCATCAATTTTGAGATCTGCCAATTAGGATTAAAAGCCTTAATTTTTACAGGATTATTGGCTCTCTTTTTCTTTATCCTGCGAATCCTCCAATTCTGTGAGTTCTGATTCAGATAATATTATACACATGCCCCTTAACATTATACACACGCCCCTTGTTGTGTCAAGTGGTTTTGACGACGCTCTAGGGTCATTTAGTTTTCGGTTTTCTGTCGATTCTGTGGGATAAGTCACGATCGGGAAGTCACTCCTACAGTGAAGTGTCGGGATTCGGAGATCCCTCCTACAGGAGAATTAAATGACCCTAACGACGCTCCAGAATACTATACGAGCCCGTTTTTTATATTGCCTAATTTTCGATAATATGTTACTTTTTATGAATCTATACAAGCAACACCCCCAAACATTTGAGGTTATTGATGATATTAGGGCAGTTGAGAATTAAGGACTTTCTTGAGAGAACCTCGGGACAGGTTAGAGGAATGCTTGTTTCCGATGCCAAACAACGTTGGTATGCCGCAGATTACCAATGGAGAACCGATACTTCCCAAAAATTAATTATCTCGCGTACCGACGGTACTGGAAACACTGTCCGAATTCCACCTGTAATAGACCTTGATGAATGCCTTATTGCCTTCTTTGGGCTTTATAGTGGAGATGGAGCAAAAGGAGCAGAAAACCCGGAGGCCCTGGGTCAGGTTAAAGTGCAGATCTCGTTTTCACAACGAGAATTAAACCTAGTGCGATTTGCGGTTGATCAGTTTCGCCGCCTTTTTTCAGATGCCATCCACTTTGTTTTTTCGCTCGGAGAAGATAGTGCGTATTTTATGGACGGTATGGGCTTTCAATCGCTAGAAGAACATTATGGTGGTAATGTTCCGGCCCCGAAAACGTTAAGCGAAGTCCACCCGGAGTTCAACACAGCAGACCAACGCTACTTATCAGAACACAGACCTGTCCCCGGCACCAACGAAGAACACCTTGCGTTCTACTACTCCCACAAGCGGACAATGGAATTAATTTTGACTGCGGTCAAGGGGCGCGATCTACAACGTGGGGGAATAGAGTTACGAGCCAACGATCGAGTAACTGCGTCTTTGCGAAGACCTTTCAAAAAAGGTGCACGTCAACCCGGTGGGTCATCTCGTTCAGACGAGGTGCATGTGGGAGGTCTCAATGGTTTTGGTGAATTCTTCCTCCGGATGCTCCATGAGATTGAGGATTCAATTTTACACGACATAGACGTTTCGACACAAGGGCTTGTCAGATGGAATGCTCGTCCTTCGGAGTTTGGGAGACAACTAGATCTTTGTGAATTTTTTCATCGCCATCCTTACGGCGCATTAGCCAATGAACGACCACAAGTCACCAAAACAGGGATATTTCTCAAAGGTCAATGGCCCCGGTCAAAGGAACTGAAACTCTACCCAATACTCCGAGTCAATCCACTATGGTGTTACACGTCTGGACTATACCTTGCTGAAGGGACAACACCTAAATCTATCCTCTTTCAAATGTTTAAGTCAAGGCCGAAGAGACTTGCACTCGGATTTACGTCGTCAGAAAATACAAGTCTTGCGTTGATGCTCCGCGCCCTTGGAAACCTTTTTCCGGAAGGACAGTACCTTGACGCATGGAAGGTGAAAGTTGGTTCACAATATTTCCCAGAGTTAGTCGTCATCGGATTGAAAAACGGAGTGCCGATGTTACGCAGTGGAAACAGTGGTGATGGCAAACTCCGAACAATGGAGATCTCACTTGCAGTCAAGAAGTGGGCACTGGAATTAGCCGACTGCATTCAGCCGTATGCGGACCGGTTCTCTCATGTTGAACCAACGGGAGCGGGAGTACCTCGCGTTGATTTTTGGGCATCATCATCGCTTTGCCGATGGTATTTTCCGTTGATCATGTACGCAACTTTCGGAAATGCAATTCCTGACCCGTGCCAATTCGTTTCAACTGAAGCGAACTAATGCATAGCGTGACATTTATTCATGACCGAGCATATTCTCCTGCCACATGTTAAATTAAGAGAGATACAACTTGTCCAGGCGCATCAAGAATGGTTGTTGAGATGGCTTTCTACAGCAGAAACCGTAATTGAAGATGGGGATGTATCCGCATCGCTATGTCTTCAGGGCATTCTAAGCGAACTAGCGATTTATGGTACTCCTAAAACAGACTGGCTTGGTGTGGTGTCAATGCATCTCACAGATGATAATGGCACACCACTTGCCTATTCCGAACAGTACGGAAAGCGGCTTTATCGCTTCAATTTTTGGCTTCAAAGTCCAGTTCATGCGGTACATTGTTTGTGGTTTATTGAACAAGTCTGCCAACCCACCTCCCTTGAAATGCAGAGACACGCTGGTCGCATCATCGAGAGAATCCAACCTAGCGGCTGGATTTACAATCCAGAAGTGAGTATAACGCGGCAGAGAAATCGCATGAAATCAGAATATATGATGTCAATGGCGATGGGCTGTGAGATTCTAGCATCAGTTGGTCGCTTACCAAAATACACGCAACGCTTTCAGGCAACGCTCTCTTCAACCCCATTGACAGATTTTCTAAGTGCAGAATACTTTCGTCTGAAAGCCCTTTCTCTTCTCCAGTCTCTTGAACTTGCTCCGGTAGGCGTAGATAGCGTACTCTCTGCATGTAAAACCGCACAAGGGTTCAGCGAATTCGCCGTTGAATCAAAGGTTGATGATTATATGGGAACCGCTAAAAGGACGGCACGAGACAAACCAGTGCCATCGCCGCTGGTAGGGCTTTACGCCAACGCCATTGCGGCATTCTGTCCAAATGATGTAAAAACTGACGTGAAGAACTGGTTGAAAACCTACGGTGAACATCTTCAGAAAGAACCTTTTGATATTCATGCTTTTAGAATTCGCGATGAAGACATTTCATTCGGAACGGATTTGTCACCGTTGGAGATTATCGCGGCTTCGTTCCTCATAACAAACGTAAATTAAAGCCATGCCAGAACCAACCATCAACGCTTTTATTGAAAGCTATACGCCGCCTCTACCTCTTTTTAAGGTTCAAGGCGATCCACAAGTGACGCTTGAACTAAAACCCTACATTCAGCCCTTTGAACGCGTTTTAGCCAAAGCTGAACTTGCTGGACTGCTAGGGCTCAAAACCCCTTTGGAGGCGGAGGCAAAACCGTACGTGACACTCTATTCTGATACTGTGCCTGTGAAAATGCTTCAACGCCGATTAGCGTACTGGCAACGAATTGGAGATGATGTCCTTGAACCGACTCTGCAAATCCGTTACGAGGCAACTTCAGATGGGGAAAACGGACTGTTCGATGCTGGCATTACAGACTTTCCCAAAAGCCGTCGGCTTCGGTACGGCCCACATGGCATTCACGAGTATCGAGGGAAATTCTTCCCGCAGCTTGTCAAAGCTCTGATTAATCTCGCAGGACTTCCCGAAGGTGCTACAGTCCTTGATCCAATGTGCGGAAGTGGAACGACAACTTGTGAAGCACGGGCAATGGGCATGAAGTCAATTGGGGTCGATCTCAACCCGCTATCCGTTGAAATCTCACAACTTAAAGCCGACTTGCTGTCGATCACTCCTGAACAACTTCAATCGGCACTTGAACAACTCATTGAGGAACTTAAACAAGCAAGAGTTCCTGATCTTGAGAGGCTTTGGGGCAGACGCGACCTCGACTACCTTCTACGGTGGTTCGACCCAAAGGCACTTGACGAGATCGCTGTGATTCGCACGGTAATATCGGGTATCGAAAACCCAACGGTCAGAAAGATGGCAGAAATAGGCTTGAGCAACATTCTGCGCCCCGTCTCGTGGCAAAGTGACGCCGATTTACGCGTTCGGAAGAAGGTTACAGCATACGCCGAAGGAACGGCATCACAAGCATTTATTGAAGAAATCAAGTGCCAGCGAGAAAAACTGTTGCCCTACCTTTCCTTGCTACAAAATGTTGGTCATCATCCACATTATGAAGTCATTACGGGCGATGCCCGACATCTCGATTCTCTCCTTCCAACTTATGTTGGTGCCTGTGATGTTATCATTACCTCGCCACCTTATGCAACGGCACTCCCTTATATTGACACCGACCGATTAAGCCTCATTGTACTCGGGCTTCTGCCGCGACAGGAACATCGAGCTCGTGAGTTTCAACTCATCGGCAATAGAGAGGTCACCGAGGCCCAACGCCAAAAGCTCTGGGAAACCTATCAAGCGAGAAAAGACGAACTGCCAAACGACGTTTGCCAGCTGATCGATGAGGTTGCTAAGTCAAATCACAATAGCGATGTTGGATTCCGAAAGCGTAATCTACCTGCGCTGTTAGCAAAGTATTTCCTTGATATGACTGATGCCTTTTATTCAGCACACCAAATGATGAGGCCAGGCACCTACGCCTTCTACGTCGTTGGGAACAACAGCACGACTGTCAACGGAAACCAGCGCATTGAGATCCCAACAAATGAATTCCTCTGGCAAATTGGCAAACGGGTTGGATGGGCGGGTGAGCAAATAATTGACATGGAACTCCTACCTTCAAGAGACATTTTCCGAAATAACAGGGGATCTAAAGAAACAATTCTGGTTTTCAAAGCTCAACAGCGCATAGAAAATCGAACCAAGAAGGCAATCTACAGTCGGATGGATCGTGTTGAGCAACAAATTGATGGTGCTAAATGGAATTTCCACTCAGAGGAGACACAGCCTCACCTCCACGCCTTGCACCCCTATCCTGCCCGATTCATCCCACAAATCCCCAGAAAAGCGATCTCCGAATGGTCAAAAAAGGGAGAAGTGGTTTTAGATCCATTTTGTGGGTGTGGCACCACCGTCTTAGAAAGCATTCTACTCGGACGTACCGCCATCGGGATCGATAACAACGAGGTTGCACATCTGATAAGTCAAGCGAAAACCGCTCACTATACCCGTGATGACTTGTGCGAGATTCAGCAGTTTCTTGCAGATGTACCTCTTGGTATGTCAGAAGGTTTACAGGAGGGAGTCCCCAAGTTCTCAACCAAAATTTGGATACCTGACTTCAAAAACCTGAACTATTGGTTTGATGATGACGCAATTTTAGAACTAGGCAGATTGAAAACATTGATTGGACAACTAACGGCGCGTCCAAGGATATTAGCCCTTGCGGTATTCTCATCAATTATTGTTTCTGTTTCCTATCAAGATAGTGATACCCGATACACGAGAATCAGCCGTCCCTACCAGCCGGGCGAGGTGGAAAAGCGATTCACGACCAAGTTGACAGGCGTAATTGGTCGTGCTCGCAAAATCATTGACTGCCCCAAAGCCGAATCAACGCTTTACCTCGACGACTCCCGAAACTTGAGCAAGATACAATCAGAAAGCGTTAGTCTCATTGTTACATCACCGCCGTATCTTAATGCCTATGACTATCACAAATACCATCGCCAGCGCCTCCACTGGATTGAGGGAAACATCAAGTTGGCACGAGATCGCGAGATCGGTAAACATGATATGTTTACCAGACCAAAGGCAATACCTGACCCCTACTTTGAGGACATGGGGAAGTGTTTTGCAGAATGGTCCCGCGTGCTTCGTCCGAACGGGCGTGCTTTTATCATCATCGGGGATGCAATTGTGAACGGTCAACCCATTCCCGTTGCAGACCGCTTTATTGAGATATTAACGCAAGTCGGCTTCCAGTGCGAAAAACAGTGGATCCGACAGATACCCGAATCAAAAAAATCCTTTAATCGACATAACTCGCGTATTAATGAGGAACATCTACTCCTGTTCCAGCGGAAATAATTTTTGCGAATCCGTCGGCACTTTAGACACCGTCTGATGACCTAACAACAATTTTATCTTGCTTGAAATAATTGACCGCAATAACTGATGGCTCCACGGAGGAATTGACATGACCAGTCCAAGTAAAAACAGTTCTCCCATTTCAGAAGCGCAAATTGAGCAATATAACCGAGACGGCTACCTACTCGTTTCTGGGTTGATTTCTGAGGACATCGCTGCAAAAGCGGAGGCTGCGATGTGGCGTTGTGCGAGAATTGATTCCAATAATCCGCCCTCCTCTTGGGAGCATATCCAAGGAGGAATTTGTCTATATAATAGCGTGGATCTCGTCAACTGCTTCACCCCGGAATGCCTTGCCGCAGCAGCACAGTTGACGGACGAAGACCCGTCCACATTTAGCAAGCTACACCGGCACCCGAAGACCTATTGCGCCCCAGATTTCCTAGCAGCGCAAGAGGCAAAGGAAGATGTCTCCAAGTTTTTCAGATGGGATTGCGCTTACACCATCAATATCTACCCAACCTCAGATGAATGGGAATCCCCAACAATCACATCGGGAGGACACCTAGACCACTCGCTTGAGGAACACAATCACAAAACCTTCCCGCCCGTCTTCCGAACCGGTGCGCTGATTTATCTGAACGACATCGCACCGCACGGCGGCGGCACATTCGTCTGGCCCGGATCGCATCATGAACTGGAGCGCGTGGCTCGAAAAAATTCAGCCCGTTACGAATACCGCAACACGCTGAATGCAGATCTCCCCGATCTCGATCTCGGCGACCCCGTTGGCATGACACTTCGGCGCGGCGATGCACTATTCTTACACCATCTGTGCATCCATTCAGGCAGTAAGAATGTGAGCAGTCAGCCTCGATTTGCTATGAATATGAAGTGGTAACAAAAATTCTCAGGCCCGATTGTGTAAGAGGATTGCGGGATTACCCCTCCTCTTGGTAAAACTCCATCAAGATTTCTGCAACTTCAGGGCGCGAAAATTCCGGCGGCAACATCTCACCCGCTGCTAGCATATCCCTGACCTTTGTGCCTGATAGGAATAGGTAATCTTCCGGTCCATGCGGACAGTCACGCATCATCACAATCTCACCACACTGATTACACCAAACGGTATGATCGCCCCGAAAGATTTCGATTTCGAGCGCGCCTTCGGGAATGTCATCAAAAATTGTCTGTGCATCAAAGGGACCGTAGTAATCCCCAACCCCTGCGTGATCTCGACCGACAATCAGATGTGTGGATCCACAATTCTGCCTGAATATCGCGTGCAACACAGCCTCGCGAGGACCAGCGTAGAGCATATCAAATCCATAACCTGTAATTGAAACGGTATTTTCGGGGAAATACAACTCGACCATTTTGCGGATGGAAGCGTCACGGACATCGGCAGGAATATCTCCCGGCTTCAGCTTGCCAAGCAGCATGTGAATCAGGACTCCGTCCGCATCAACTTCGTTTTGTGCGATTTTGCATAGCTCCTCATGTGCGCGGTGCATCGGATTCCGTGTCTGGAAGGCGACAACCGTATCCCATCCTCGCTTCTCAATATCTTCTCGGATTTCGGAAGCAGTACGGAAGGTGTCAGGGAAGTCAGATCTGAAATAGGAATAGTTGAGGACCTGGATTGAACCAGAAATGACCTGATTCCCCATATCAGTAAACGCTTCCACACCGGGGTGTGACGGGTCCGTCGTCCGAAAAATCTGCTCAATCAGGTACGTTCTCTGGTCATCAGAGATTTCTTCAATCCCTGCAACCTCCATGACAGCGATGGGCGACTGACTATCTACATTTGGATCAAGCAACGCGATTCGATCGGCGTTTTTAATTACATCAGTGACTTGCTCCGCCTTGACAATATTCATCACCGGGACGGGCCAAAGCAGACCGTTTGGGAGCGTCATATCTTGAGCGACACTTGTAGCTTCAGCGAGGTTCATATAGCCGGTGAGCGGATTAAAATATCCTGAACCGAGCATCACCGCAGATGCAGCAGCCCCTGAAGAGATAAGGATAGCAGGCAAGTTTTCAGCTTCTTTAATTAACGCTGCACGCTCGGCATCATCAGCAACATAAAGCGGATTCAAAGTATCAGAACCGTGTGGTTTAATCATTCAGTGCTCCTTGGATAGATAATAGAGTAACATAAGCTGTTATCTTATTCGCTTTGAGAAATTTTGAGTTTCGCCTCATAGCAATTATAATAGCGAATTTATGCCTCATTGTCAATCGGTTTCTTGGCTTCATCTGCTCCAACTTCTTGTGAATTAAGATTCGACTGTTGCCATTTTTCACGCTGCGACCTTGTCTCCCTTCTCGGAAAGATTTTCCACACATTTCATATCTAAAGCTACTTCAACGATAAACGCTCAAAAAATAAAGTTAAATAAATATTTCCTGAAACTTGACCTTGATACTTAACGTATGTTATGGTAAAATAGTATTTATCATCTCATTTTTTAGGACGACTTAATTTATAGTAGTTATGAAGCACCATATCACTAGAAAGGGAAAATTACGCATGGCAACCCAAGAAGCGCAATGGACAAAATTGGCGGATTTGAGCGAAGTCCCCGTCGGGGAAGCAAAGGCGGTGCGAATAGGCGAAGGACGAAGTATTGCACTGTTTAATGTTGATGACAAGATCTACGCAACCGACAACCAATGCCCCCACATGGGCTACCCACTGACGCGCGGACGCATTCGACACGGCATCCTCACCTGTGACTGGCACGAGCGAAGTTTCGACCTCGAAGGAGGCGGCTGCTTTAACGTCGAGTGCGACGACCTACAAACCTTTCCCGCCGAAGTACGAGACGGTGAGATCTGGATACAACTCGGCGATTTAACGTACAGACGAAAGGCAGAACATCTCAACCTACTGTGGGAAGGACTTCTGAGTGGAGACCGTTGGACAATGTCAAAGGCGATTGCCCTACTCCTCAAAGGGGGCGTGCCGGAAGGGGAGATTGTCGAGTTGATCCTACGGCATCTTGGACGGCATATCGCTAGCTCGCACGACTCAGAAGCAGGTTGGGATGTCGCTCGGCTGATGAACGGGCTTTCGGTCGGACGGCGATACAAAGATGCCGACCGGCTGATTGCAATGACGACTGCGGCTTGTGCCGCTTCCGGTGGCGCTGCTGAACGCCTTGAAGTCGTACCGTTGCCGGAGCCAGTAGCTTGGGAGAATATCGAACCGTGGATACGCAGTTTCTCACGCGATGGCCGCTCGGGCCGCATCGAACGATGCCTCTTTACTGCCTACACACTCGGTGATGCGGATAAAATTCTGTCCCTCCTCCTCGAATGTACGGTTGAGCCACACTTTCTCGGCTTCCCGGATAACCTCATTTCGCTCGGTTACCTCTCCGAAGCAGTCGATGAATTTGGCTGGGAGAAAGCCTTTGAACTGGTCTTCAATCTCGGTGCGAAGCTAGTCGGGCGCAGACGGGGTGAGCCGCAACGGTTTCGTCGAGACGCCATCAGCATCATGAGAGCAAAACTCAACGAACTGGAGGCTGGGGATAACACGGCAGCAGACTACGATGAAGATGCCTTCGTCAGCGCATTAACGAGCGTGGATATTCAGAAGTCATTCGACGCTGTCGCAGCTGTCCTGAAAGGTGGCGTTCCAATCGACCAGCTCATCTCAACGCTGGTGATCCTTGCCGCCGACCGGATGGCACGGACACCGGTGAACGTGGATGCCGGTTGGGAGTGCTTGACGACAGAACTCAACCTCGCCGCATCACTCCGCAATGTACAACGCATCGTAGGTGATGCCGCTGCAGTAAAAGGAATCTTCCACGCAGCGTGGCTCATTTTCGATGACCGTTGGCTCAACATCCCGTCGCGCACACTGACCCCGCCACCGGTCGAAGACGGGTTCAACGCCTCCAACGAGGAAGAAGGCATCCAACAGATTATCAGTACCATTGAAACCCTCAATGTGCAATCGGTCGGTGGACAGGTGCTTGCATATCTTAATGCTGGCTATTCCGGTGATACCTTGCTCCACGCACTCGGTAAAGCCATCCTCTGGAACGATACCGCCACCGAAATCCTCCCCACGCTCCGCACCGCTTTCGATGAGTGGAACAATTGCGCCGGACATCCCGCTCGCAGTCAATTGCTCGTTGCACTTGCCCGCTACGCCACAGACATCCGCACGAACAAGGATAGCGAATCCGCTACAACCACGGCGATGCGCTTTGCAGAAGGACGAACGACGGTAGAGGTGTTTGAGGATTAAGTCAAATCTTCAAGCGGTCATGGAGCTTCTTGAAAAACGCTTCAAATAGAACAATAATGGAGAATTAATCATGTTGAACACACCATCCAACTTCGTCAAAGTTGCTGATTTGGATGAACTCGACGAAGGAAAACCGAGAGCAGTTAAAGTTGAAGGGCAGAGCATCGCCCTGTTTAAGCACAACGGTAGCGTCTACGCCACTGATAATCAGTGTCCACACATGGGCTATCCGCTAACACGCGGGCGCGTCCGAGGCGGCGTGCTCACCTGTGACTGGCACGGCTGGAGTTACGATATGGGCGGTGGCGGCTGTTTCACTGGCGGTTGCGATGATCTAGCGACTTTCCCTGTCGAAGTACGTGCGGACGAAATATACATTGATATTGCCAGCGGTGGAAAGAAACGGGACGATGCTCACTTCCTCTTACTCCAAGAGGGGTTGTTGAGTGGCGACAATTGGACGCTCTCGAAAGCAGTGGCAATTGTGCTCGCCAGAGGAGTTTCCGAAGCAGATATCCTGAACCGATTGGTGCGACATGCGGGACGACACTTTGTGACCGAACTTGATGCAGGAGAGGGAGGAGGACAACTTGCGTATCTAGTCAACGGTGTGAAAGTTGCCAACCAGTATGAACCGGAAGACAGGCTTATCCCACTGATGATGGCGGCTTCGGGTGCATCGGGACGGGCAGGTGATCGTCCGGCTATTGCTCCACTGCCCGGAGAGATCACGTGGGAGAAGCTGGAGCGATGGATTCGCGTCTTCTCTGCTGACCGAGAATGGGAAGGGATCGAAAAGTGTCTCATCACCACACGGCGGCTCGGTGGGCATGACGATAAAATCATCCCGTTAGCGTATGAATGCATTGTTGAGCCGTTCTTCTTGGGACATAACGACAGCCTACTCTACATCAGTTATCTCGCTGAATTGCTTGAACAGTTCGGTTGGGAAGTTGCTGAGGAGTTGGTTTGTAATCTCACGGCGAAAATACTTGGTCGAGGACGTGTTGCACCGGACGAAATTCGGCGGGAGGCAATCAGCAAACTGGAATCGCTGGAGGATTTTATCGCCGATTTAGCCACCAATCCACCCACTCAAACGACCGATTTTGACGAAGACGCATTCGTTGCAGGTCTTGTCAGCGGCGACCTTGACGACACATTCGATACTATCACCAACGCGCTGAAAAGCGGCGCCGAGATAAACCGTATCGCTTCGACGATGGTGCTGCTAGGAGCAGATCGGATGGCGCGCACCCCAGCAAGCATGAGTCCGGGTTGGTGGGAGTTAGGACGGGAGATTTCTCTTGCCTCGTCCATCCGTACAACATTGCGATTCGCAGGTTTTCAGGTTGCCGCCAAAGCACTCTACCACATCGCGTGGCAATTCTTCAGTGACCGATGGCTCAACATCAGGCAGATGCCGCTCAGTACGCCGAGAAGTACGACCTCATCGGCGGCATCAAACGAAGATGAGGCAATTGAGCGCGTCATCAACGCTATCGAAACGATTCAGATTCAGGAGATCGGGCGCGTAACGCGACAATACCTCAACCATGACTTCTCCGCTGACCGCCTATTGTCCGAACTGGGACAAAGCATCCTCAAAGACGACAACGGCTGGGATATTCTCAACACATTGCGGACCACTTTTGATGAGTGGAAACTGTGCGAGGAACACCCCGCTCGAAATCAATTGCTCATTGGACTAGCACGTTGGACAACCGATGTGCGTAAAAACACCAACAGCGATTCCGCCGCGAGAACTGCGCAGCGATTCGCACGGGGTGAAACAGCGGTTGACCTGTATGAACAGTAGAGATACTGGATTGAAATGCGCTATATCTCCTCGAAAGAAACCGAGTTTTTACCCAAAACTCGGTTTCTCCTAGCATTTTGCACTTTATTCTGGTATAATCAGGCATCAGTGAACCTATGAACAAATTGTTTTCACGTTTCACGTCCCGACTTGTCGGGATCCTCGGAACGGGACATCACGTTTCACGCTTTTTACGTTTTGCACTTTCTTTTGACGTGACCCAAAAACTTACCTGCTACCTAGTGGTGGTTGTTTTATTGCTAAGTCCCATTTCAACCGCACACAGCATCAGTGTGAAAACACAGGGAAAATTGGTACTCGTAGCAATTCTAGGCGGCGTTGCAATCCTGACGAAATATCTGGTTGGGCGCGATCAACAAACTGTCGAGGCACTCCATGCCAAACTCGGTCCCCCGGAACGCATTGTCAAGTTTGAGCGTGGCTTTGATCAGTGGCGGATCGAATGGTATGGAAACCGAAGATATGTATTCCGAAACAACGTTTTGCAGAAAGAGACTAGCACAAAACCGACTGAGATCTCTGAAGCGTTTTAAGCTGTTCAAAAGCTGGATACGGCTCTTCCCAATCTGCATTCTCATCTTGATACTAGTTGGCTGCGACACCGATCAAACCCTGACTCCTCCGATACGGCATACCGTAGGAATCAGCGAACTAAACCTGACAAATCAAACGCTAGAAGCGGGTGGCACCACCACGATTACCGCAACGTTTAATTATTCAGGTGACGAGGCAGATTTAATCTTCAGATGGGAGGCAAGCAGCGGACAGATTGTTGGGGAAGCATCAAGCGTGACCTACGTTGCATCAGACACACCCGGCACACATACAATCACGCTACAGTTGACCGACGGATTTGCAATGGCTGAACACGCCATCACAGTTGAGGTTCTTGCCCAACAATCACTCTTAATAGATGCTGATACCTATTGGGCAGGTCAAGGTGAAACACTCGTGTTGAAATATCAGGTCAACGTCACGCAGATCTTGCATCAGCCCGTAATACTACAATATAATATCGTTCAAGATGAAGCCAAAACCGGAGCGTTTCTGAATGTTGATGTCAATGGAGTTTTGTTTGTCGAAGAAGAAGCAATTGGAGAGGTAGATCCCCCTGAAAAGATAGTTATCGCGGGGAAAGTTGATGTATCCGGGATTATTACAGGGCAGGAACCGTATGAAGTAACGCTGACTTTGGCTGTTGTAAATGCCGTCGAGCGTGGTTGGTTGTTACAAAAGACAGCGCTAATCGGAGCGGAGGGATCAGCCGTTCGACTCTGATGGGATAGATAGTTAGGACTTACGCAGTTGAACACTCAAAGCCAACCCCCCTGCCCCCTTATCAGGGGGGTAGAGGCCGATTTATCGCCGCTGGAGGTCGTTGCCAATGCCCGATGAATCGGGCAACTACAGTGGTTTGTAGTAAGTCTCGGACTCTCGGAACGGAGGCGATTTATCGACCGTACCCCCTCTAACTCCCCCGCAAGCAGGGGAGAAAGCGATGAATTGCGCTACTACAAATTGTTTTGAATCCCGATAAAATCGGGGCTGAAGTGCGTAAGTCCTATACCTATAGGACTTACGCAATTGATATCAGGTATCGGGGGAATTACATGCAATTGCCCTGCCCCCGTAGGCGGGGCATCTTGCCCCGCATCACCTGCGGGGGATAGCTAACCTGTGCTACAAGTAAAGTGCAATTATCATGCGCCAAAGCCCTACGCATACGCAGTTGGAAATAGAACATGATTTTTGCAATGGAAGTGCGTAAGTCCTAACCTATTGAAAATCCACCGGTTTTCCTGTAGGGGCAGGGTCTCCCCGCCCGTCAAGAGTCTATTTTTACGGCAGCACCAACACCTTCACCGAACCGTGTGCCTCCCGCCCAGCGGCAACAGCAAACGCCTCATTAATTTCGTCCAGAGGAAAGCGATGGGTAATCAACAGCGCAGGGTCAAGTTTGCCAGCGCCCATTAGGTTCAGGGCAATCTGGAACTCCTTCTCCCCCTCACGTCGCCCATAACAGAAAGCCCATGTAACCGTCAACTCACGGCTACGGGCGTAGCGGGCATCTAGCGTAAAGGGGGCAACATGACCACCTACCATACAGATTTTCCCGCGCTTGGCAGCAATTTCAGTTGCCTGCATCAGCGTGTTTGACCGGCCACCCACCGCTTCAAAGACAATGGGTGCACCCCGACCGTTGGTCCACGCCTTGACCTCCTCCACCGGATCGGTCGTGTCAACATTTATCGTAATCGCACCGATCATCTGTTGTGCAATCTGCAAAGGACCGTCGGGCTTACCCAAAATGGCAACCGATTCCGCGCCTGCCAAATCTGCCATCTGAGCGATAGTCAGTCCGATAGGTCCGCTCCCGATCACGGCAACCTGATCGCCGGGCTGCACTGGAACCATTGACAACGCATGGACAGCTACAGCGTAAACTTCAGCCAGTGCACCGGCTTCAAAAGAGACATTGTCCGGGAGGGTGTAAACGTTATCCTCAGGAGCTACCATGTATTCAGCAAACCCGCCTCCGTAAGCCATACCGCCGATATGCACCAATTTGGAACAGATATTATAGTTTCCGCTAAGACACTCTGGACATTCATTGCAAGGGATAGTTGGTTCAACGGCAACGCGGGCACCTACCTTGTGTTTGACATCCCCCGCTCCGAGCGCGACTACTTCACCCGTCAGTTCATGTCCCGCAGTTCGGGGTGAGAGCGGCTTCGGGGGGTTCGCATGATAGCCGTGTAAATCGCTACCGCAGATCCCTGTTGCCTCCACCTGAACCAGTACTTCGCCCGCTTCCGGCACTGGATCGGGCAACGTCTCAAGGCGTATATCTTCCCCACCATAAAATCGTGCGGCTTTCATTGTATCCTCCGGAAATCAATTTATTGTCGTAAAAATAAATTTACTATAGCTGCAAAACCTTGTTAATCCCTCGCAACTGAAAGCTTTCGATGTAGAGTTGGGGGTAGGGGAATTGCATCTATTATAGAAATTAAACATACGAAATTATGCCACAAGTACAGGTTGGGAAACCTGTACCTACGATTGGATTAACATTGCTATGTGCCAAAGTCATAGTCATAAGCAGTAGGAAATAGGATATGATTTTCGCAATTAAAGTGCGTAAACCCTACACAATATTTACATGCGATTGCCCTGGAGTTGGGGGTGAAAATGCTTGACAGGTACAGCAGGATTGAATAAAATCCCAACAACTCCTATCTGGGATATTACCATATCAACTTGCCAAGACAGCACATTTCTGGACTAACGAGGAACACAATGGATTCAACACAATCGAATCTTTATGTATACGTTTCCATCGCAGGTGAGAACAAAATTTCTATCTTCAAGATGTCGTCCGATACAGCGACACTTACTCCCCATGGGGAGGTCGCGGTCTACAGCCCCCCTAGCATACTCACCGTCCATCCGACGCGGGATGTTCTCTACGCTGCAATTCGAGCCACCGGAGATATTATCAGTTTCCGGGTTGACCGAAGCACGGGTCAACTTGAACTGATGGATACAAGGGCGACAGGTTGGGAGGGCCCAGCATACCTTGAAATAGATAAGACGGGGAACTTTTTGATAATCCCCTATTACGTTCCCGGTAAGGTGACAGTTTACCCCCTTCGGGACGATGGAACACTTCAAAGCGAACCGAGCGATACACACTCGACCGGTGAACATGCGCACGGAGTCGCCATCGATCCGTCAAACAGATCTGTATTCGTCTCCCACACATGTCCAACCAATTCGATCTTTCAATTCCAGTTTGACTCCAGTGCTGGAACCCTCTCCCCCAACGCAACACCCCAAGTTATCCCTGAAGGCGAAGCTGGACCCCGTCACATCTGCTTCCATCCGAGCCAACCCTTCGTCTATACCGACAACGAACAGGGCAGCAGCGTAACCGCGTATAAATTCAACGCCTCTGATGGAACACTTAGCACCTTCCAAACGCTCTCAACGCTGCCTGAAAGTTACGATGGCAGCAATTCCTGCGCCCGCTTGGAGATGCACCCATCAGGGAAATTTCTGTACGCTGCGAATCGTGGTCATGATAGTATTGCCGGCTATGCTATCAATTCCGATGGCTCATTGAACTCCATCGGTTATTTCCCGACAGAAAAGACCCCACGCTCCTTCAGGATTGACCCGGAGGGCAAATTTATGATTAGTGCGGGTCAGTCCGCTGACCGGCTAATCTCGTACCGTATTGATGCAGATGGGGGTTATCTCTATCCGTTGGAAACTTACGATGTTGGTAAGGAGCCGTGGTGGGTGCTTATCGTGCAAGGAGCGGGTTAGTCGTCAAACTGTTTGTTACGATCGAATCTTACATGCATGGGGAGAGGTGCACTACCATTGAAGTGTGGTGCGCGGATAGTGGAATCAGAATAGGGCAGCTTCGTATAATTGATGGTAGCGATCTTCAATCTCAGGTCGCGTCAATCGACGTTGACGGTTCAAACTGAACTCCTCAACATTGAAGGAGGCAATAACCGTTCCGTAGATAATCGCTTTGCGGATCGCTGCCTCTGAGGTCTCTCCAACAGAAGCGAGATACCCCAAAAATCCGCCGGCGAAGCTGTCACCTGCCCCGGTTGGGTCGGATACTCCTTCCAACGGATAAGCGGGGGCAGCAAAGAATGTGGAATCGGTCAGGGTAATCGCCCCGTGTTCCCCTTTTTTGATGACAACTCGATCCGGACCATAGGTGAGAATCTGCCTTCCAGCGCGGATCAGGTTGCTTTCTCCTGTCAATAGACGTGCTTCCCCATCATTTAGGATTAAGATGTCTACTTCTTCCAGTGTTTGCATCAGCGCATCAAGGCTGTTATTGATCCAGAGATTCATCGTATCGCACACGATTAATTTTGGGCTTGTCGCCTGCTGAAGCACATTCAGTTGTAGTTCAGGGTTGATGTTAGCTAAGAAAACGTAAGGGGTGTCTTTATACGTGCCCGGCAATTTCGGATCGAAGTCACCGTAGACATTCAGGTCTGTAAAGAGCGTCGTCGCAGCGTTGAGGTCGCTGGTGTAGTCGCCGCCCCAACGGAAGGTTTTGCCACCCTGGATTTGTTCCAAACCTTCGAGTTCAATCCCTCGCGCTTCCAAAAAATCGAGATGCTCTTGGGGAAAATCGTCTCCGACGACAGCGACTAACCGGATAGAATCATAGAAGAAACTCGCCGCAGTCGAAAAGTAGATAGCCGAACCGCCAAGCGCGTTTTCGACTTGACCAACGTGGGTTTTAACATCGTCCAGCCCCACGGATCCGACGACTAAAATACTCATATCAACCTCGCAACCACATCTGATGAGAATCAGACTAGCGTGTGAAAGTGGATTTAGAAAGAAAAGGGTCCCTGACGGTTTTTGTTTTCACGCATCCCTGTGACGACACGCCGAACACGCCGAACCAAGATAGTAACAAGGACGACCACTAACACAAATTGCAGTATCTGAAGAAGTTTAAGGGTTCCGTCAGATAATGTGCGTTGGTTGGATGCGAACATCCAGACTGGTACGAGCAAAATCGCCGACAAGAGCAAAATGATATTTTCCCAGAGATCCAAATTCTTCATCAAATCTTCGGGATGGAAACCCCTTGCTTTAGCATGGGGAGGAAATCCCGCCTCCTTTTTTTTCGTTTTTGTAATCTACCTTACACTTTTTTGGTAGATGTATGGTAGAATATAGTTTGTAACTCGAGGACTTCAGTTGAACGCTCGTTTAACACTGCCCTCTCACTTCTGAGGTTCACTAGTGAACCGCGTGAAAGGCAGTTTGTCTGAGGTTTCACCCGGGTGTTGAAGCGATGCTATCACCGATACATCGTGAATATGCCTAAACGGATGCTATAGCCGTGCGGTGGCGGGTGTGTAAAGTTACGAGCCAGAGCCGCATAACCGCGCTATCTTTTAGGTGCAACGCACCGAGATAGCGTCGCGGGCAAGATAATTGCCCAAGCGTAAGTCCCGTTGGACAGGCTACAAGCCTCGTCCTTCAGGGCAGGGTAGTTGACAAGTCAATCCCTTTGTATCAAGTTCCCATCGTCCAAGAATTGAGATATGTCCCCTGTTCTTCCGTCAATTCATCGATTGCAACGCCAATGGCTTGTAGCTTCAGTTTTGCGATAGAATCATCTAGTTCTTCCGGCACGTCATAGACACGGTTTTCCATCTGCTCATGGTTTTTAGCAACATATTCCGCAGACAACGCCTGATTTGCAAAACTCATATCCATGACGCTAGCGGGATGCCCCTCTGCGGCTGCGAGATTGATAAGCCTTCCTTCACCGAGCAGATAAAGTTTTCGCCCATCTTTGAGGGAATATTCCTCGACCAATTCGCGCGTCGTTTTCACCTCGGTGCTCAAATCCTTGAGATCAGGGATATTAATTTCGACATTGAAATGCCCCGAATTACAGATAATCGCGCCATCCTTCATCGCTTCAAAATGCTCGCGGCGCAAGACATGAATATTGCCCGTCAGTGTAACAACAAGATCCGCTTCGGCGACGGCTTGAGTCATAGGCAGAACGCGGAAGCCGTCCATCACCGCTTCCAATGCGTTTAACGGATTAACCTCTGTGACGATGACATGCGCCCCTAATCCGCGCGCCCGATCAGCAAAACCACGTCCACACCAGCCGTAGCCCGCGACAGCGACGGTAGTACCGGCGATTAGTAGATTGGTTGAGCGAATGATACCGTCCAGTGTGCTTTGCCCAGTCCCGTAACGATTATCAAAGAAATGCTTAGTTTTGGCATCGTTTACAGCAACGATCGGATACCGCAGGACGCCTTCGGCCGCCATACTCCTGAGACGAATAACCCCCGTTGTTGTCTCTTCCGTTCCAGCAAACACATTTTCCACGTAAGAAGGATTTGCATCCTCAGCGTGCAGACGAGAAACCAAATCCGCACCATCATCCATAGTAATCGCCGGTTTAAAGCCGACCGCTTCATCAATATGTTGGTAATAGGTCTCAGTGTCCTCCCCTTTGATTGCAAAAATGGGGATGCCATCGTGCACCACAAGCGACGCGGCAACATCGTCCTGTGTACTCAGCGGGTTTGAGGCACATAGAAGAACTTCGGCACCACCCGCTTTCAGTGCTCGGACTAAGTTCGCCGTTTCTGTAGTAACATGCAAACAGGCAGAAATTCGCACACCTTCGAGTGGACGTTCCTGTCCAAACCGCTGGCGAATCAGACGCAGGACAGGCATGAAACGATCTGCCCAGTCAATCCGCCGTTTTCCTTCGTCTGCGAGTTCTTGGTCTTTGATGTCGTGATTCATAGCTTCTCCTCCTACACGCCTGCTTCTGACTTCAGCAAGTCCGCGTAGTCCGTCAATTCCCATGTGAATCCCGGCTCTTCACGTCCAAAATGCCCATAAGCCGCCGTCGCTGAGTAAATCGGTTTCCGAAGTTCAAGGCGCGCGATAATCCCGGACGGTGTCAGATCGAAATGCTTCCTCACAAGCTGCGTCAGTTTCTCATCAGGGACTGTACCCGTGCCGAAAGTCTCAAGCATGATCGAGATCGGTTCAACGACACCGATGGCATAAGAGAGTTGGACTTCACATCGATCTGCCAATCCGGCGGCAACAATGTTTTTCGCAACATGCCTCGCTGCATATGCAGCACTCCGATCCACCTTTGTCGGATCTTTGCCAGAAAATGCCCCGCCACCGTGCCGTCCCATGCCTCCATAAGTGTCAGCGATAATCTTTCGCCCCGTTAATCCACAATCGCCTTGCGGTCCGCCGACAACAAAACGCCCGGTTGGATTGACATGGTACGTGATGTCGGATTGCTTTTGACGCAGCTCCTCAGGAACGATAGGTTTGATAATTTCTTCGATGACGGCTTCTTTTAACTCTTCATTCGTAACTTCCGGAGCATGTTGGGTCGAAATCACAACGGTATCAACGCCTACAGGTTGTCCATCAGCATATTCAACAGTGACCTGCGACTTGCCATCAGGTCTTAGGAAACCCAATATGCCCTCTTTCCGTGCCTGTGCAAGCCGGCGCGTCAGTCTATGCGCCAATATAATTGGCATCGGCATCAGTTCCGGTGTCTCGCGGCAGGCATAGCCAAACATCATCCCTTGATCGCCGGCACCGAGCCGATCGACCCCCATAGCAATATCGGGTGATTGTTCATCAATCGCAGTCAACAGAGCGCAGTGCTCATAGTCAAATCCATAGGTTGCTTTAACATAGCCAACCTGTTGGATAGTGTGACGGACCAGTAAGGGAATATCGATGAAATTCGCAGCGGTTGTCATTTCGCCGGTAATGAGCGCGAGCCCCGTTGTTACCAACGTTTCGCAGGCGACGCGTCCCATCGGATCCTCTGCCATGACCGCATCAAGCACGGCATCAGAAATCTGATCTGCAAGTTTATCGGGGTGTCCCTCGGTTACAGATTCAGATGTAAATACATAGTTTTGAGCCAATTGAGTTTCTCCTGATCAAATACCATTATACACTGAAAAAGGGAATGAATTGGGGCTAAGATTCAACTTGTTATTGTGAGCGAGAATCTTGTCCTAAGCCCAACAAAGGGCCCCCTCTCAGTGCATGAAAACTCCTTCATGGAACCTGTTTGTAAGCAGCACAAAGTTTCAGATCGACCATAATCAATCTGTGCCCTGCTGAATCTATTCCGTCCTCTCCCCTATTTGGGGACATGGGAAATCCTTATCAGCTATAATGGGTGTTCAACAATTTTATTGAATATTGCTGGGGGTAATCCCCTATAACTCAACCCTTGGGGCAGTCTGCCAATTCTGCATTTGTCGTCTCGCCTGCCCAACTGAGCACACAGGCAAACTAGCATAAGACTCATAAACGATACCCGTCAATAAACGCGTACCATAGTGAGATAATGAAAACCATTCGTCACTGACCGCAAAAGGCTTTAAGCAACAGGGGAAGGATAGCGGTAAGGTCTTGGATACATTTACAAAAAATATTGTGCTATCACATAACCCATGAGCAGCCGGACAATAACCGCAACCATACCTGAAACGTGAAGCGTGAAAGACAGCACATCACGTTTCACGCCTCATACCAGCGACTAAATAGCGGACCTGCATCATCGAAATCTTCTCTGAAGACTGAGCGATAGCAATCTACAATTTGGAATGATACGGAAGAGTTCAATAGCACATAAATGCTCAGATTCAAAACAGAAAGGAATCTAATCTCCCCGAACACTTGCATGTTACTTTTCTTCAGAAGTCTCTTCAGGATTTTTTTCGGAAACTTCCTCGGAGGTATCTTCAGACCCCGATCTATTTAGTTCTTCCTTTAATAAGCCTCCAAACGCTGTCAATTCCTCCCGGTCTTTTTGTTGAGTCTGGGGGCGTTCTTCCCGTTCTTGTTGATACTGAGTAATGGTTGCACGCTCTTGTTCAGCCTGTGCGGCTTTCAAAGACAAACCAATTCGCCGTTCAGTCGGATCTAAGTGAATCACTTTCAAATTCAATTCCTGACCAACCGAAACGATATCCTCCGGCTTTTCAATGCGCTGTTCAGCGAGCTCAGAAATATGGATTAACCCTTCAATATCATCTTCGAGCTGTGCAAATACACCGAAGCTGGTTATATTCACAACTTTACCATGCACCACGGATCCGATTTTATACTTATTTGGAACTTCTATCCACGGATCTGGTTCGATCTGCTTCAGCCCTAACGAAATCTTCTGTTGCGCTGGATCAATGCTTAAAACCATGACCTCAACTTCATCACCTTCCTTGAGAACCTCGCGCGGATCGACAATTCGCTTTAGCCAAGAAAGATCAGAAATATGGATCAAACCATCGATTCCCTCTTCAATTTCAACGAAGGCGCCAAAATTGGTCAGATTGCGGACACGCCCCGTGAGCTTTGTACCGACAGGATATTTTGTCTCCAAAAGCTCCCAAGGATTGGGGTGCAGTTGCTTCAATCCAAGAGATAGCTTCTGGTTGGCCTTGTCGATATCCAGAACAACTGCGTCAATGACATCGTCTTTTGCAACAACCTTTGATGGCGCAATGTTTCGCCGTGTCCACGACATCTCCGATATATGGATGAGTCCTTCAACCCCCTCTTCCAACTCCAGAAATGCCCCGTAGTTGACAATGCCCACCACTTTTCCTGTAACGGTGGAACCAGTAGGATATTTCTCTTCAACCGATTCCCATGGATCCAGCGTCTTCTGCTTTAATCCGAGAGAGACCTTCTCCGCGTCGCGGTCAACAGAGATAACCATTACCTCTATCTCATCTCCCACGGCAACGACCTCGGACGGATGGTTGACTCGACGCCATGACATATCTGTTTTGTGGAGCAACCCATCAATACCACCAAGATCAACAAATGCACCAAAGGTAGTGATACTCTTTACAACCCCCGATCGAACTTGGCTTATTTCAATGTTCTCAAAGAGAGCAGTCTTTTGTGCTGCCAACTCCTCTTCAAGAATCACACGGCGTGACAAGACAATATTGCGGCGACGCTTGCTCAGCTTAACAACTTTCGCTTCAAGTGCCTGACCGATATATTGTTCAAAATCTTGTGGAGGGCGTAACTCAATCTGAGAAGCCGGTAAGAACGCCCGCAACTTACCAAGGTCTACCTGCAGCCCGCCCTTAATACGCTGCACGACGGTTCCTGTCACAACTCGTTCCGCTTCGTAAGCCTCAGTGATTTCGTCCCAAACCAACTTTTGGTCGGCAATCTCTTTGGATAAAACAAGCTGACCTTCGGAATCTTCTCTACGGACGATGTACACATCAATCTGGTCACCGACATTTACAGTGGAGTTCCTGTCGCTACCAATTGGAAATTCCGATACCGGGATATATCCTTCGGACTTGAAACCAATATCAATCATAACTTCGTCATGATCGACATTAATCACCGTTCCCTTGACAATTTCCCCCTCTGCAAAAGCTTTAAGAGAATTGTCATAAGCTTCTTCAAGGGATTCGATTTCCACAAGCTCCGGTGTCGCTTCCGGCGCTTCGGCAGACGCTTCTACTGTTGTCGGTTCATCAACAGAGGAAGTCTCATCGGCCGCCTCGGCTTCGTCCGATTCGTCTTCAGACAGAGGAATTTCCTCGCCACTTTCCTCCGTCTCCTCCGTTGGCTGTGCCCCCTGTGCCTCATTTTGTGGCTGATCCGCTTCCGCAGGTTGCTCATCTGACTGAGTGTCGTCGTCATTCACTGGAGAAGAGTCCAACTCCTCCTCAGTCTCAACTGCATCGGTGGCTTCCACTTCGGCTGTGGGCTGATCTGTTGTTTCCTGTTCCTTTTTTGAATCCTCGTTCATCACGTGACTGGCTCTATTCAAAACCCGATGACGGCATTAGATTTGATAGATTTGATTCACCAGTTCCTCCTTTTTTCCAGGTGACTAATGACCTAGATGGGTCAAAATTCTGACATAGATTACACATATATAGTATAGCACAAATAGGCAGAAAGACGCAACGGAATTCCCAAATAGATACAAATATCTAGATGAGCAAAGGAATTTAGGCGATCTGACAGGAGACAGCAGATTGCAAATGCAGTTCCCCCCGACGTTCTTACGGGTTATGTGAGAATACATCGCTTTCTACCAAATACAACTTTTTTCGTTGCAGAATTGATTCGGCTTTGTTATGATAGCTTGCGCTCCATTAGATTTCGGTTCATTGGCACACAGGTTTACAGTGACAGAATCCAAGACGACATAATGTAGATTTAGACTCATAAAGGAACAGATTCGTTGGATTTTCCCAATCCGTTTCTGTATACTTTTAACTGGACATCTTAGAAACGTGAAATCTACTTGGCGCGGCTTCGGAGCAACTAGCATAGGAACCCAATAAGGAAATCATAAGGGAATTGGAGTTTTCTGAAAGAGTATAAAGAAAAATGGGAAGCAGTGCAACGCCTGGAGAAGGAAAGCAATGCAGGTTCACAACCCACACTCAAATAAACGAGTCATCATCGTCGGCGGCGGGGTGATCGGGCTCGGTATCGGCTGGCAGTTAGCAAAAGCAGGCTGCACAGTCTCAATCTATGAACGCGATCAAGCCGGACGTGCCGCGTCTTGGGCGGCTGCGGGAATGCTAGCCCCCCACGCGGAAGTTCACTTTGAGGAACGCGCCCTCCTCAAATTGGGCGTTCAAAGCTGCCGGATGTATCCAGAGTGGGTCGCTGAGTTAGAAGCCGATAGCCAGACAAACGTCGGCTACCGGGCAGAAGGAACACTCATTGTCGGGGTAGATCGAGACGATGCACGCGAGTTGGAACACCTTTACGAATCTCAACGACTCTTAGATCTGAAAGTCGAGTGGATCACCGGCACAGAAGCGCGTGAGATGGAGCCGCTGCTCTCTCCTAAGATCACCGCAGCCATTTGGAGTAGGGATGACCATCAGGTTGACAACCGAGCAATGGTTGACGCACTGATTGGGGCATATCGAAACGCGAACGGGGCACTCCACGAAAATACACCTGTTGACAAAATTGAGGTCGTCAACGGAAAAGCAGAAGGAATTTGGGTCAAAGACAATTTAGAAAAAGCCGACGTCATCCTGCTAGCGGCGGGCTGCTGGTCGAGCGATATAGATGGCTTACCGAAAGCCGTGCAACCACCTGTCCGTCCAGTTAAAGGGCAGATGCTTGCATTGCAAATGGAAGAAGGAATTGTTCTGCAAAAAGTTATCCGTGCACCGCGTGCTAAGTATCCGACAGATGTCTATTTGGTCCCGAAAGATGACGGACGCTTGGTGATCGGCGCAACGAATGAAGAAATGGAATTCGACACACGACTGACAGCGGGTGGCTTATTTGAGCTCCTCCGAGGCACTTGGGAAGCTGTTCCGGGGATATATGATCTCCCTGTTCTGGAGACATGGGCTGGCTTACGTCCCGGCAGTCGAGACAACGCACCGATTCTCGGCGAAACAAGCGTCGAAAATCTCATCATGGCAACCGGACATTACCGCAACGGCATCCTGCTTACCCCTGTCACCGCCCGTGAAATCGCTGCACTCATCTTAACAGGCGAAAATTCAGAAACCATCGCACCTTTTCAACTGTCTCGGTTTTTATAATCACGGAGGGAACACGTCAATAACCCCGCCCTGAAGGGCGAGGCTTGCAATCCCCTGCCAACGGGCACTTACAAGTTAAACCGTTGACTAGACGATTATATCGCGGGTCTAAGGTGTGGCAGCCTAACTGATGTTTCGGGTGCTCCCCAAGCCTGAATCCGCTCTGATTCCGTGATGTCGATGGGGCAATACACACACCCACAGGAGTGATTTACAATGTTTGTTCCTGTAGTTGACAAAAATCGTAACCCATTAATGCCGACCACACCAGCAAGGGCAAGGAAGTGGGTGAAGTCGGGTAAAGCCACACCGTTTTTTCGGAATGGCGTATTCTGCGTGCGGTTGAATGTCGAACCCTCTGGAACCCAAACACAAGATATAGCCGTTGGGATTGACCCCGGTAGTAAGAAAGAAGGGTTCACTGTCAAGTCAGAGAAATCGACATATTTGAATGCACAAGCCGACGCTCATAATAAGGTTAGCAAAAAAGTTGAAACACGTCGTCAATTGAGGCGTGGTAGACGTTCACGGAAATGTCCGAATCGGAAGAACCGGACGAACCGCATGGCGAATAAACAACGGATACCCGCCGGCACACGGACGCGGTGGGATTGGAAACTCCGAATCCTCAACTGGCTGTCCACGATGTTTCCGATAACGCATGTCTGTGTTGAGGATATCAAGGCACGGACGCGGAAAGGTGCCCGTAACTGGAACGAGTCTTTTAGTCCCCTTGAGGTGGGAAAGCAATGGTTCTACGCTGAAATCCAGAAGCGTTGGATATTGTTCACACTCAAAGGTTTTGAAACAAAAGCAATTCGTGATTCGCTCGGACTCAAGAAGTCTGGCAACAAGATGTCGAGCGACTTCAACACCCATTGCGTAGACTCATGGTGCTTGGCATATCATGTCATCGGAAGCAATACAGACCAAGTGGACAATACTTGTGTGTTTTGTGTCAGTCCGATATCCATTGCACGGCGGCAATTGCACAGACAGAACCCACAGCAGGGTGGCAGACGCCCACGCTACGGCGGTACAATGTACAATGGCATAGCCAAGAACACGCTGGTAAAGCATGTAAAACACGGTTTGGCTCGTGTTAGCGGATATATGGAGAAAAACGGTTATTCTCTATACGCGTTGGAGGGCAAACGCCTCACTCAGTCTGCGAAACGTGAGAATTTCAAAGTTCTCACACGATTAAACTTTAACTACATCTAAAAAGGGAGCGCTGTTCCCTCCTCGCCTTAAAAGACGAGGTTTCCACAGCGAAGATTTCGATGAACATAAAAGTAAACGGCGAAGCCAAAGAAGTTTCACCGGGATTAACCCTCCATCAGTTGCTTTTGGATCTGGAGATAGACCCCTCTCGACCGGGGATTGCCGTCGCAATCGGCCAAGAAGTGATCCTCAGAACACAGTGGGAGGAAACGGAAATTCAACAGGACAGTGAAGTCGAGATTATTCGAGCAGCGCAGGGAGGATAGTCGTTCAACCCGAAACGAGGAAGTTATGGAAGCCTTGGAAAACGGGAATCATCTGATAATTTGGGGGGATACACTTGATGCTCTGTGCAGTAAAATTCCTGATAGCTCAGTAGACCTAATTTTTGCAGATCCTCCCTACAACATCGGTAAGGATTTCAATGGCAGAAAGGACAAGTGGATTTCCGAAGAAGTGTATCTCCAATGGTGCTATAAGTGGATTGACCTTTGCCTCCGTAAACTGAAGGACGAAGGCAGTTTCTATCTCATGGCTGCCACCCAGAATATGCCCTTTTTTGACATCTACCTTCGGGATAAAATCTGCATCCTTTCTCGCATTGTTTGGTCGTATGATAGTTCAGGGGTTCAAGCCAAAAAGTATTATGGTTCTTTATATGAACCTATCCTTTTCTGCGTAAAAGATAAGCAGCAATACACTTTCAACGCAGATGACATTCTTGTTGAGGCAAAAACAGGCGCAACGCGTAAATTAATCGATTACCGAAAACCTATCCCCACACAATACAGTTCGAGAAAAGTGCCGGGCAATGTTTGGGAATTTCCGCGTGTTCGCTATAGAATGGATGAGTACGAAAAACATCCGACCCAGAAACCCGTTGCACTACTTGAGCGAATTGTTCGCGCAAGTTCAAACCCCGGAGATCTCGTTCTAGACCCTTTCGCTGGCACATTTACGACATCTTTTGTTGCGAAAAAATTGGGACGGCAATCAATTGGAATAGAGATAGAGGAAGATTACGTCAAAATTGGATTGAGAAGGCTTCAAATAATGACGCATTATAAAGGCGAAGAATTGAAACGACAACTCCGCTCCTATGAGCATCAGGTAAACCCAACTCAACAAACCCTCAAGTTATTCGAGGGAAACTAGATGGAACACGAATTTACGCAGCAAATTCAAGCCGTTTTACGCTCCGATTTTGGTGAGATCGCAGAAGATATTTTTGAGAAAAGTGAGCTCTTACAGTACCTCAATATTAAAACCAGATCCGCAACGCGCGGCTCAAAAGCAAGAGGTAGCTTCGCGAATCTCTACGCACTCTATGTGCTAATCGAAGATTATCTCAAACACGAATTTGATGAAAGAAGCGACTACTCAAATTATCAGGGGGCAGCATTTACAGACTTATTCAAGCGTCAAAGAGAACTACCTTTTGGTAACAAGCTGCAAAATCATGCACTCAACCACCGCATGAACAGCGATTTTCGGAAGTATTTTCCACCAACCGAGTATATTCCAATTTTACGCGATGTTGAAACAAAGCGTTACTGGATCAATGAAAACCTTCTAAAGATTTCCGCTGTAGGTGATTCGTATAATATCGCAAAATCGATTATCAGTATCATAGATCGCTACATCGAGACGAAGCGGAGTGCATTTGAAGCGTTCATTCAAACATGTGAACGTCTGAAAAGCATAAATGGCGAAAGTAAAGAAAATGTAGAAGCATTTATTGTAAGTCTTCTCGGACCGAACGCAGACGCACGTATTTTTGAGATTATTAGTTATGCTATCCTGAAGTATTATTATAGCAATCAAACCGTTTATTTCGGTTTCGATTTGGAGAGCATAGAGGAAGAAAACCTCAAACTCTATAAAACTGGTCGCACCAATGCTAATGATGGCGGTATAGACTTTGTTATGCGTCCCTTAGGCAGATTCTTTCAAGTGACCGAAACTCTAGACGTAAGAAAATACTTTTTAGATATCGATAAAATTGAACGCTATCCTATATCCTTCGTCATCAAGTCCGAAGAGTCTGTCAATGTTCTCAGGCAAAGACTTCAGGAGGGAGCAGAAAAACAATACCTTATAACGGCTATAGTTAGGAGATACATAAATTGTGTTGAGGAAATCATCAATATTCCTGTCCTGAAAAATCGCTTTAATGAAACAGTGCAGGAGGGTTATTTGCAGAATATTCTTGATGAGGTGATTAAACAAAGTAAAGTCGAGTTCAATTACGAAGAACCGGATGAGACCAACTGAATTCATCGTACGACTATAGCGTACCTAATAATCATACAAAGGATTAGAGCATCAATAAAATTCTCAAGAACTTAAAGACAGAACGAAAAAGAGGAAAAAGATGGAAGGACTCAAAATTGGTGATACCCTATATCAATCACGACTGCTAATCGGCACAGCCGGTTATCCCAATTTCGACCTGATGATGCGATCACTTGAAGCAAGCGGTGCAGAAATCGCTACCGTCGCCATGCGCCGGGTGAAACTCAGCGACGCTTCAGGGGAAAATCTGTTCAACCTCCTCCGCGAGAAGGGATATACAATTTTACCGAACACCTCAGGCTGCTTCACAGCAAAAGACGCCGTGTTGACAGCCCAACTCGCACGTGAGGCACTCGACACCTCACTCATCAAGTTGGAGGTCATCGGCGACGACCAAACCCTGTTTCCCGATGTTGAGCAGTTGTTACCTGCAGCCGCAACGCTGGTCAAAGATGGGTTCACCGTGATGCCCTACTGCAACGATGATCCAATTACCTGCAAGAAGTTGGAAGACATCGGGTGTGCGACGGTGATGCCGTTGGGAGCACCAATCGGTTCAGGCATGGGCATCCGCAACCCATACAATATCCAGATTATCCGCGATACCGTCAGTGTCCCCGTGATCGTCGATGCGGGGGTTGGGACAGCTTCCGATGCAGCCATTGCGATGGAGCTCGGCTGCGACGGCGTCCTCCTCAGCACCGCCGTCGCCAAAGCGCGTCAACCGGTACTGATGGCAACCGCCATGCGAAAGGCAGTCGAGGCAGGCAGGGCAGCATTTCTGGCGGGACGGATTCCGAGAAAACTCTACGCGACAGCATCAAGCCCTTTGGAAGGTATGATTGATCAGGAATAATTAAGGCAAATTTTAAGGAAAAATTCCATGCCAGATTATCGCACATCATCAAAACATCAACGGATTGAAAGCGATGCCAAGGCACAGTTCAATCTTGGTAAGAGGTATGCAGTCGGCGAAGGCGTCCCACAAGACGATGCGGAAGCGGTCAAGTGGTATCGAAAAGCCGCCGAGGGTGGCTATCCCGCAGCCCAGAATGACCTCGGCTGGATGTATCAAAATGGCAGGGGTGTTCCACAAAATGATGCGGAAGCGATTAAGTGGTATCGAAAAGCTACCGCACAAGATTATGCCATAGCCCAAGACAATCTTGGCTGGATGTATCAAAACGGCAGAGGCGTCCCTCAAGATGATATAGAAGCGGTCAAATGGTATCGGAAAGCTGCGGAAGGTAGCAATCTCGCAAAAGCCCAAGACAACCTCGGTTGGATATACCAGCACGGCAGAGGTGTGCCTCAAGACGATGCGGAGGCGGTCAAATGGTATCGAAAAGCCGCCGAGGGTGGCTACTCCGCAGCCCAAGACAATCTTGACTGGATGTACCAAAATGGTAGGGGCGTTGAGCAGATATAGTTTAACTCACACCGCCCTACTCCCACTTCCGAATATCAACAAAACGCCCAGTAATCGCAGCACCCGCAGCCATCTGTGGACTGACCAGATGTGTCCGTCCGCCCTTGCCCTGTCTGCCCTCAAAGTTTCGATTCGACGTGCTAGCACACCGTTCACCCGGCATCAAGATATCCGGGTTCATACCGAGACACATACTACAACCAGACTCACGCCACTCAAACCCCGCCTCACGAAAAATCTCGTCCAAACCTTCTGCTTCCGCCTGTCGCTTGACCGCCTGCGATCCCGGCACAACGAGGGCGTTCACCGTTGGGGCAACCTTCCGTCCCTTGGCAACCTCAGCGGCAACGCGGAGGTCGTCGATCCGAGAATTGGTGCAACTCCCGATGAACACCTTATCGATCTGAATCTCCTCAATCGGTGTCAGGGGCTTTAAGTCCATATACGTCAATGCGTGCTCCGCTGCCCGTTTCTGATCCTGCGTCTGCATCTGATCTGGATCCGGCACCTGTCCTGTGACCTCAGTGACCATCCCCGGATTCGTCCCCCACGTCACTTGAGGTGCGAGTGTTGCAGCGTCAATCGAAATCGACTTGTCGTAGACCGCTCCCTCATCTGTCGGCAACTGCTTCCACCTTTCGACCGCCTGATCAAACGCCTCACCCTGTGGACAAAATTCACGACCCGCGAGGTATTCAAACGTCTTGTCATCGGGCGCAATCATGCCGGCACGGGCACCCGCTTCAATGGACATATTGCAAACCGTCATCCGCTCCTCAACGCTCAACGCCCGAATGGCAGAGCCGGTGTATTCAACTACAGAGCCTGTTCCACCAGCGATCCCAATCCGACCGATAATCCCCAGAATAATGTCCTTTGCGGTAACGCCACGTCCCAATTGCCCATCAACTTCGATCTTGAAGGTCTGGGGACGTTGCTGCAAGAGGCATTGAGTCGCCAAGACATGTTCCACTTCACTGGTCCCAATACCGATAGCAAGTGCACCCAACGCTCCATGTGTTGAGGTGTGGCTGTCGCCGCAAACGATTGTCTTCCCCGGTTGGGTGATGCCAAGCTCAGGTCCAATCACATGAACGATCCCCTGATTGAGGCTATGCAGGTCATATAAGGTGATGCCAGTTTCGACGCAATTCTGTGCCAATACCTCCATCTGTTTCGCGGCAATCTCATCCAGGATCGGAAGGGTTCGATCCGTGGTGGGCACATTGTGGTCCATGGTTGCAAACGTCAGATCCGGGCGGCGCACCTTTCGTCCCGTGAGCCGGAGTCCTTCAAACGCCTGTGCAGAGGTAATTTCGTGAACAAGATGCGTATCAATATAGAGGATTGTCGTTTCGCCCGGTATTTCGTGGACGATGTGCGCATCCCAAATTTTTTCAAACATCGTTTTCGGTGTCATCTATCTCTCCTACCTATCAACAGCTTACAAAATTAGTTTTAATTTCCATTTATTTAGTATACCCGATTTTTCCTCTCCTGCGCAATATCATAAACACATAGAAATATGCAAACTAACAAATTCGTAAATTGGCTTTACGGTGGCTTCATACTTGTCTGGTATTCTCGATTATGGTAAAATGAATAAGCAGAGCGAGTGTATCCTGCAACCTGTAATAGGGCCTTATGCTAGTTACTAATGAACTGGAAACGCCAACTCTTTAATCTGTAAAAACGCCTCTTTTTTGCATAGCTGATTGAGATAAACGCATAGCGTATGAGCGGTGAGTTTGGAGTATAACCGAGTGCATACCCCCCAGAAACTATGCGCATGATTCTTTTGTATATGAAATTGTTCACTCAATTGACCATTAACCGTTTCAACCCTCTGCCTAATTTCGTTAATCCACCGCTTGGTTTGTCTGGAAATCTGCTGTTTCTGGTTGCGTCGGGGGACCGTTATCAGATCGATACGGTTGAGTTGAGCTAATTGGTCTTTGACTTGGTTGCTAATATAGGCTTTATCCCCTATCACTTGCTTATCTTGGTGTCCAGAGAGCAATTCGTAACCAACCGATAAATCGGTTGCAGAAGCCGGGGCAAGTTCAAAATCAACAATCACCCCACTTGCGGTGACTAACAGATGAAGTTTATAGCCGAAAATGGTCTGTTTCCTCGATTCCACCCGCCCATAATCGGCACCATAGCATGACCAATTATTTGATGACGAAGGTGCCAGATGAAACTGAATGACTGGAATCGGCAAACTATCAATAATACACAGTTTCTCCGATGCCGCTTCAATGTCTGACAAGAGCATCTGTCGAATCCGATTGATGATTGTCCCCAAATTGCGTCTTCGCCGGTTGAGTCGGGTCTGACAAGGCAGTATAGGGAACAGATGGGGGTGCTGGCTAAAGTCGGATAGCAGTTGTGTTTCGATGTCCCACCCCTTACATTCGGCAACCAATATCATAGTGATTAACTCACTATCGCTACATGGGGGAGGGGGGCCTGGGCGTCGGAGTAATGGTTCGAGTTTTATCAGAATGTCATCAACAATGACATAAGTCCATAGACAGAGGTCATCAAAATCGGTTATCATAAGGTTATCCTCCAGTTTTAGATGGATTGTCAAGTTCATCTATAGTAACAGACTGGAGGACTTTTTAGCTTCCCTTTTTTTTAGTTCCCATAAAAAAAGGGAAGCTAAAAAGCATAAGGCCCTAATAAGGAAATAATAATCGAAAACCCGCATGAGAGCCCAACAAAACGAGGGAATCTATGACAAAGATCGGTATTGCGAGCATTGACATAACCCCCCAACATCCCGTCTGGCTAACGGGCTATGGAAATCGTGACCACAGATCAGAAGGCGTCTATCAGTCGCTTACCGCAGGGGCAATCTCTATCGCAGGCGACACAGACGAGGTCCTGATCCTGACCGCAGACCTCATCGGATATGACCTTGCCTACGCAGCGGCAGCAAAGAGTCGGATTGCGGAATCCACCGGCTTGCTACCGCGTCAAGTCGTTTTGACGGCAACGCACACCCACTGCGCCCCGTTCTTCTATCCGATGGCGATGCCGGGGGAGCCCGAGAAGGGGTACGCAGAATTTCTCCTGAACCAACTTGTCCAAGTTGCGGTTTCAGCAAAAAATCAGCAAGTTGAAGGCGCAGTGGGGTTTTCAAGGGGACACTCTGAATTTGGCGTCAGTCGCCGCCTGCCCGACGGAGAGGGCGGTGTTCTATTCGCGCCCAATCCCGATGGACCAATGGACCGAGATCTGGACACCCTCTGGTTTAGCAACATGGACGAAGAATTGATCGGCAGCCTAACAATCTTCGGCTGCCACCCAACAAGTCGAGGCGGATATATGCTTGGTGGAGATTACCCCGGTTTTCTGTGCCGCGCGTTGAGCGAACAGACCCAAGCACCCTCATTCTTCGCGACAGGCTGTGCGGGAAACATTCGCCCATGGTTTAAGGGTGAAAACAACGGGTTTAACACACCGTCCCTCGAAGAACTAGAAACCGCCTCTCGACGAATTGCAGATGAGGTGATGCAGTTCCGACAAGACGCAACCCCAGTGAACGCTGAAGGGTTGTGTGTTACAAGCGATTTTCATCATCTACCTTATGCCGAACTGCCCGATGATGCGACGTTCCGTGATAAGGTAGAAAACCACGCCAATCCATTCATAAAACATTGGGCATCAGAAATGCTCAAGCTATCCGAGGCAGGCGGATTACCCAACAGCTGTCCGCAAGAGATTCAGGTGGTGCAATTCAACGAAGCGATACGAGCAATCTTCCTTGGCGGTGAGGTGCTAACAGAAATCGGTCTACACATCAAAAGCGCGCTCCAACCTGCGACAACGATTACGGTCGCTTACAGCAACGGCTTGATCGCCTACGTGCCGAGTAAGGAAACCTATGATCTCGGCGGATACGAAGTGGATGGCTCTCACTTCTACTTCTTGCGTCCTGCCCCTTTTGCAAAGGAGATTGAGGATCTGATCGTTGCCAAGACGGTAGATATAGTTGAGAAACTCTAACAAAAGATGTATATAGTAGTAGGCATACTCCGTATGCCGTAACCATATATTTTGTGGGTTGGGCTTCCTAGCCCGCCCCTCTCGCTTGGTCCAAGATAGGAAATAGCCCGTAGATTGAGATACATGTCTCGACACCCAAATGCCGATCGAGGGTCGGCTCTATACCCACAAATCAATTCGAGGGTTCTGCCGTGAAAAAGCCTATGAAAAATCTTACAACCGCAACTTTCATTATCGCATACCTAACGCTAATCTGTGGCTGCCAACAATCATTCAAACAGGTTTTTATTGAAGCGAGTGAAATCGATAAACAGCTTATCAACTATGCCCTCCCCGAAAATGGAGGCGCGGTTTATGTTTCTCAAGATAACTCCGATCATCCCGCTTCAACCTTGGCGAACGGGGTTGCTAGCTCCGAAAACTGGAATCAGGGTGAGGGTTGGGAATCGCAGTTTGATGGTGAATATGAATATGGCGGATACATAGAGCCGGGAGAACGTGAGCAGCTAGCGGTCTTCAGTCGGGGAGGCGGTGCGACACGTCAGCGCGAGGATACAAATCAGACAGATTACAGAAGCGGAGACCTTTACGGCGGTGGGATAGGTGGCACCGCTTCTTCGGCGTTAGGATGGGTTGTTATTCAACTCGCAGAGGAAGAACTGGTAACCCGTGTCATTGTCCACACCGTCGATTCAGAAAAGTATCCCGCCAGCCAGTACGGCATCAGCGATTTTGCTGTGCAATATTGGACACCACACGCAAACAGCTGGAAGCACGTTAATCGAATCGGGAAAAAAATTGGAGAGCAACACAACAGCATCCTTAACAATAAACAGGGACGAGTCGTCGTACGTTTCAAACCGGTACGGACTTCGAGGATTCGTCTGCTTATTCGCTTGACAAATGACACCGAGACCTATAGCACAAGACGTTCCATTGGATACGTCCGCGGAATGCTCAGCCGCATCCGTCTCCGCTCTATGCGTGGGGTCATTCGCCTCACTGAAATCGAGATTTATGGGCTTGAAAAGAAAGACGAAGTCGCATCAATGACATCAAGTCAAGATGACGCTAATGAACAGCTGCTTGATCAGATTTTCGCAGTAGAATCCAATGCGCCTGTCTCGTCCTCGGATCCCTCCGCATCGGCATCCGAGGAATTTCCCCGTGCTGAGATGGGGGCAGCGGTCAGTCCACAAGGATACATTGAAGCCGTTATCCATAGGTATGCCTCCGCTTACACGAGTCGTGATCTGTCCGCATTGATGGCGACCGTATCGCCCAACTACTCCAGAGATGGCGAAAATTACGAGCGGATGCGGGAAAAGATGGCGGGTGTGTTCCAAAGATATACACAGATCGATTTTTCGTTGCAGAGATTGCGTGTTCAAGGCGAAACCGGGACAGCAACGGTTGACGCAGATTACGCGGTTGTCCTAACCTCGACAGGAAGCCCACCTTTAACGCTTTCAGGCAAGCTGTTTTTTGCACTGACTGAGTCCAAAAATGGGTGGCAGATTTCAAGAATAGATACACAAGGGCACTAACATGAACCTTCGACACCCCTGTTTTATGCTTCACATCTCACGACTCCGCTCCGAGAGTCCGAGAATCGGAGTCCGCTACGCGATACATAATTTCTTAACCCCGATCCGCCGAGGTTTCACGTCCTACCTCTTACCAGTCGTTCTCTGCTTTCTAGTTGTGCTCAACGGATGCGGAGGCGCAGCGACAAATTTTCAGTTATCCCCCGCTGATGCCGAAAAATTGAATCCAATTCTCGCAGAACTCCAATTGAGTTACGATCTGACTTCGACCTTAAGAATACTGCAGCTGATCGTAACCATCGAGGAAGAAGGCAAAAAAGAAGAAGTCCGAGAATCCCTCTGGTACAAGAAATCCGAGACAGATGGGGATCTGCTGCACATTCAAGCAATGGGTCCCCTGAATGAACCGCGAGTGGTTGTTATCGCTGCACGGAACCAGTTTCTGCTTTATCTCATCAATGAGGAGGAGGTTATTTTTGAACCGTTGGAAGATCAGGTGCTCCAAGAAATTTTTGGGGTAGACCTTCGGGTTTCTGATGTCCGTAGCGCGATTTTCGCTAACCCCTTCCTTGATGGACGGACCCACGAGTTATCCCTAGCATATTCCGGCACAAAATATGTGGTGACACGCCCCGGCATCGCAGCCGGTCAGATTGAGCAGATAACAATCTTTGTGCGTGATGCCGAACCACAGGTCAACGATTGGGAAGTACGTGATGCCACCGGCACTACTATCCAGCGAGCAAAGTTCTCAGACTATCGAGAGGTTGGCGGTATCTCCCGCCCTCATAAAATTGAGATTGAGCGTCCCATCGAAAAGACGCAAGTTGTGTTGAAAATCATAAAACCTGAAATCAACCTTGATATCAACGATAGTAAGTTTGAGTTTGAGCGATTTTTGAAGGAAGGCATAAAGCGCCGATCTTTGGGGAAATAGCATGGCAGATTTCGATTTGCGCGTACAGGCACACGCGAAGATTAACCTGTACCTCGACGTTATTGGGAAACGCCCCGACGGGTATCACGAAATAGAAACAATCTTTCATTCTATCGGGCTGCATGACGATATTTACCTTCGTAAACGTGCCGACAGACAAATCACACTGCACTGCGAACACCCGCATGTGCCGTGCGATCCACGCAACCTTGCCTATCGCGCTGCAAAGTTGCTGCTTGACGATACGCCCGATCTGAGCGGTGTCGAAATTACGATTCTGAAACGGATACCGGTTGCGGCGGGGCTTGGCGGAGGTAGCGCAGATGCCGCCGCAGTGCTTTGTGGGATGAATGCCCTTTTTGATCTCGGTTTGACCCCGACAGATTTAATGCAGTTGGGCGTACAACTTGGCGCAGATGTGCCGTTTTGTATACTGGGTGGTGCCGCTCTCGGAGGCGGTATCGGTGAGATCTTAACGCCATTACCTCCCATGGAGGAAGCGTGGATTTTGCTGGCAAACCCTGGCTTTGAAATTTCTACCGCTTGGGTTTACCAACAAATCAATTTATCATTGACTGCCCCCAAAAAAAATGTTACAATTTTGACTCGTTGTTTGCGGAATGGCGAGTTCTTCAACATTGCGCGCCATCTCTATAACGGCTTAGAAGTACCTGTTCTCTCGAAATACCCCACTGTCGCTGAGATAAAAACGAAACTCAACAAACACCCAGGCAGTTGCGGGGTGCTCATGTCAGGGAGCGGCGCAACAGTGTTTGCGTTCATGCAAAACCAAGTTCAAGCGAACCTTGCTGCCGCGAACTTCGAGAGCGACTTCGCTTTTTGCAGTGCAACCCCCATGAATAGCGTGGGAGTGCGTATCTCTTGATGGGCGGTCGCCAAGCGGTAAGGCACGGGTCTTTGGCACCCGCATGCGTAGGTTCGATCCCTACCCGCCCAGCATTTCAATAAGCCGTAGCTATTATCGAAGCTACGGTTTTCTTTTGTCTTGGAGGAATACAACATGCAACAAGTTAGACTTGAAGCTCAAAAACGGGAGGCTTCCGGCAAAGGAGCCGCACGTAGCATACGGCGTGCAGGGCATCTTCCTGGAGTCCTGTATGGTCGCAAGAACGAAGTTATCTCCATCCAAATTGAGGAACGAGGTTTTCGGAATTTTCTGCAAAACTATGGGGAAAACGCTTTTATCAATTTGGAAATCGCAGATCACGGCACCGAAAATGTTATGGTCAAAGACATTCAGAGAGATCCGGTGAGTAATCAACTGCTTCACACCGATCTCCTGCGTATCTCAATGGATGAGGCAATTACCTCAGCGGCATCTATCATCCTAGTTGGATCTGCCCCGGGAATCCTCGAGGGAGGAATCCTCGAGTTCCCACACCGACAATTAACGTTATACTGTCTCCCAACCCTTCTACCTGAAGAAATTGAGATTGATATCAGCGAATTAGGGATCGACGATAGAATCTCTGTGGAAGATATCCCTCTCCCTGAAGGGGTCGAAGTTCTCGATGACCTAAACACACGGATCGTCGCTATTGTGCCGCCGAAGATCGAGGAAGAACCAGAAGTGGAAGAAGAGGAAGGTATGGAAGTAGAAGTAGAAACCGACGAGGATGCGGAGCCAGAGGTCATCTCTCGCCGCAGTGATGATGACGAAGATGCGGAATAAGTATGTGGAACTTTGCCTGCCAGTTATCCACTACTTATAACGTTTGGTAGACAACGTAGTCCCTCTATATACGCTACAATAGGCTGTCAGAATAAATCGCGATAAGTGAAGTAGACCCCCGATAGATCTGGACAGAATCTAGCCCAATTATCGGAAACACTCTCCTACAATCCTGTAGTCAGGTGCTTAATGGTGCGTCAATTCATTCTATCCATTGCAATTCTGTTATTGAATTGTATCAACTATAGCTTTGCTCAATCTTCGCCAATCCGTTTTGTTGATGGAAGCGGCAAGCCCCTTGCCCAAGCGCAGATTATTGAGCAGAGTGGTGGATTGTATCTGCCAGTTCAGACCTTGCGGGAAGCATTCGATCCGGGGATGAAGCAACAGTACAGCTCTCTGACGAAGCGACTAACCTTAAATCTCAAAGAGAAGCATCTCCATCTACGGATTGGATCGCTATCTGTTAGCGTCGATTCGGACGAAATGAAATTGTCGCTCTCTCATCCCCCACTAATCATTGAGGGGCAATTGATGCTTCCCCTCGCATTTTTTACGGATCTTCTGCCCAAGATATACGATTTTCGGGTGACCCATAACCCCGTAATACAGACGATACACATTACTGAAAAAGCTGCACCACCCCCCGATTTTTCCCCCGACACAGCTACAGAAGGTCCTGCAAAATTTCTGGTTATCCTCGATCCCGGACACGGCGGTGCAGATACCGGTTATCAGGGAAGTACAATGCGAGCAGAGAAAGATATTGTTCTTGATCTTGCCAAAAAGATCGAGGAGATTGCTCGTCGGAATCAGGTGGCGGTTCTATTGACACGGGATGCAGATTTCGAGAAGCGTCCAAAAGAGCGAATCGATATTGCACAAAATAATCAAGGGAGACTTTTTCTGAGCCTACACTGCAACGCTTCTTTTTCAGACCGTGCAGCAGGCATCCATCTCTATGTTAGTAATTCCTTGAGCATCACCCAATTAGACCGCCCACCAACCAATCCAAGCGAAACATCACGGGATACCTTGACTATCGAAGCCCTCTCGCAAGAAGATTTCCTGATACAGAGTCGGCAGTTCGCGACGATTCTCCAGACGGAATTGGAAAAACTCTCGCCTGCACCAATTCCCCTGAGTGAGATACCGTTGGCAACGTTGGCATCAGTCTACATACCAGCAGTGCTTATTGAAATTGGATATCTATCCAATGAAGCCGATGAAGCGCGCCTCAGTGACGCTGACAACCTTGCCTTCATCGCAACAGGGATAGTGCAGGCAATCCAGAAGTATGTCACAGAGTCAAATCAGGCAGAGGAAGCTGCAAATGGCAGATAATGCGATGCACAAAAATCCGAAATCCAAGCAGATTCGGCAAATCGCGATTTCAATCGCTACTCTCACAATCGCCGTTGTTATTTTGCTGATATTTATATCATGTGATTCTAAACAGACCGATGCAACGCCAGTCCCTCCGCCTTCACCTATTGTCATCTCCGAACCAGCACAGACCCAACTTCAGAAATGCACGCTCTTCTTCTTTGATACCAACTCGCTCAGGCTCGCCGGCGAACAGCGAGAGTTGGAGCTATCCCAAGATGTCACGGAACGCCTCAAACAGACTATCACCGAACTCCTCAATGATTCCATCAGCGGCTTATATCAAACCATTCCCCAAGGCACACTTCTCTATGAAGTCTATGTCAATGAACAATCAACAGCGTATTTGGATTTTTCACACCATCTCAAAGACGAACATATCGGTGGCACAACCAGCGAAGCCCTTACCATAGCCGCAATTCTGCGAACTGTTAAGATGAATTTCCCGGATGAGATTAGAAAGGTGCAGATTCTTATCGAGGGGCTTGAAACAGATACAATTGGAGGGCATGTCGATATTTCAAAGCCGTTGAATCTTTCACTGGACTTGGAAGTTGTGAGTAGGCAAGCAGAGTCAGCGGAAGTAGAATCGACAGAAGCAGAGCCGACAGAAGCCGAGACATTGGAAGCAGGCCAAACTAGCGGGCAGGAAACAGATCAATAATGCTATCTCTCACAGTAGAATGAACTCTCCAAAGGTTTCCTAAAACTAGGCACCGATAATGTTTACGTCAACCAAACTGATCGTTGGACTCGGAAACCCAGGTCCCCGATACGAAAACACCAAGCATAACCTCGGATTTTGGGTTGTCAACGAACTTCTCCTACGATTGCAGCTAAATCGGTTAGCACCCGTGTGTAAGTCACTTGTCGCTCGAACAGAATGGCACGGCACGAAGATTATCTTTGCCAAACCGATGACCTATATGAACAATAGCGGACAGGCAGTCAACATGCTCGTTCAGAAGTTTGACATTTTCCCACACGATCTATGCGTGGTTTATGATGACCTGAACCTAGACATCGGTGTGCTACGGCTGAGAAAGGCGGGAAGCAACGGTGGACATAACGGAATGAAGTCAATTATCCATCACCTTGGCACACAGGATTTTCCGCGTTTGCGTGTGGGAATCGGAAAGGTGGAAGGAGATTGGATGGATCACGTTCTCAACGAATTTTCCGCCGCCGAGAGAGAAGATATCAATTGGGCAATCCCCTGTGCAGCGGACGCGATTGAAACATTTGTCACAGAGGGCGTTCAAACAGCAATGAATCGTTTTAACGGAAGCGTTCCGCCAACACATGATTCTTGAGCCACTTCGCTGCTCAACAGATGAGAGAACAGCGTTATGATATAGGGGTCGAGCCCTCTATCTTCTCATCGTTTTTCAGCGAAACATAACTCAGATACCGAACATCGCTAATTTCACCTGTGTTGACCGCTTCAGTAACCGCACATCCGGGCTCAGATAGGTGGACACAATCTGTGTATTTGCATTTACCAAGATAATTTTCCATCTCCGGAAAATAGAGGTCAAGGTTCTCCGTATCAACTCCCCACAAGCCAACCTCTCGAATGCCGGGGGTGTCCGCTACCTCGCCTCCAAATTCTAGAGAAAAAAGTTCAACTAACGTTGTTGTGTGCCTACCCTTCCCTGTTTTTAGCCCCACTTCGCCGACACGCAAACCCAACCCCGGCTGAACCGCATTCAGTAGGCTCGACTTTCCCACGCCTGACGCACCGACGACGACGCTGAACTTATCCTGGAGTGCGTCCCGAAGGACCTCAATGCTCTGCGGATGATGGATACTGGTAAAAAGCACCGGATAGCCGAGTCGCTCGTAGGCACTCAGGATTGAACCCAATTTTCGCTGTTCTGCTGAGTCAATGAGATCTATTTTATTTAGGCAGACGACGGCACCCATCTCTCCTACTTCTGCTAAAATTAGAAATCGATCCAAGAAACGAAGATTGAGGTCAGGGAGACGGGTTGAGAGGACAGTGACCACCTGATCCGCGTTCGCAACGACAATCTGTTCGATCGCATCGCGCTTGCCGGGGTATCTGCGCGAAAATTTTGTCCGACGCGGTAAAATCTCCTCAATAGCCCCCTCTTCATTATCAAGCGGCGTCACAATTACCTCATCCCCAACAGCAACTGGATCCGCGTAGATCTGTCTCCCCTTCGCAGATCTCCGGGCACGCTTGACGCGCCCACGCAGTTGGCAACGAAGCACCGTGTCGCTGTCCTGAACATCATAGAAGCTGGTTCTAGCTCGAATGACTCTGCCTTGAATTCTATCCATAAGCGATATTGAATATTGGAGGTTGAAACCCCACGCCGACTGTGCACGAATCTTAAGGTTTATATTGCAACTCGATTAGATCGTCATTATAATATTTTCGTATATAAGGAGATCCCACAATGAAAACGAAAATTGTTCTCGCAGCTTTATTCCTCTGCCTAGTGTTAACCGTCCAAAAGGGATTTGGTATCTTTTTATCCGGTGATAACACACTCGTCAGCCAGACCAAGCAGGCTGTCCTAATCATCGCAGGCAAAGTTTCAGATATCCAATACGTTTACAGGGATGATATCTACACCGACGTTACTATCACTGTGTCCAAAACCCTTAAAGGGCAACCTAATATTGATAAAAATACAGTTCGATTCAGAATCGAAGGCGGCGTCTGGGGAAACACACTCTCGGAGATTTCAACTGTCCCAAAATTCAAAGTGGGACAAGAACTGATACTCTTTCTTGAAAAACGCACATGGGGAACTGGGTGGTCGTTTTATGATGGGTTATATCCGCTAGTATATCCACCATATCCGAAAATCAACACACTAAAAGAGAACGGTAAAGAATATACGGTCGCCCACTTTTACTTGGCTTTTTTTAAGGAAGAATACCTCTTAAAACTTCCATTAGATGTGGCATTCCGACTCATTGAAAATGCGGTTAAAGCCCCAGAGGAAGCCACCCGTTTAGAGGAAAAGATTCGACCCATCAAAGATATTCAGAAGCCAGAGAATCGGGGGAAACAGCAAGTGGAATCCCCTGAATTTCTTTCAATGCTTGAATTGGAATTAACAAAGATTGAGGCAAAAATTAAAGAGAAGGAGAGCAGGACCGAACAGTAAAACACTGTATCGCGAATCGGTTTAGATATACGCTCTCATCGTCTGGAGCGCAGTCTCCACATCGGCATCAAAATCATCAAAACTGCACTCGCATGAGACACGCCCATCGTAGCCAGCCCCCTCAAGCGCGGTAAAGAACTCCTCGAAATCGAAGTTATCGTTGCCCGGATACGAGCGTTTGGCTGGCTCGGCGATGTGAACATGCGCCAACCACTCCGCAGAATCAATGATATTCTGCATCGGCTCATCCTCTTGCCAAATATGGTAGAGGTCTGCTAACAACTGAACCCCTTCCCGATTGACCCGCTGCGCCATCTCCAATCCGTCAGCGACGGTGCGGAGGATATTCCCCTCCCGGTGACAAATCGGTTCAATCACGATTGTAATATCGTTGGCTTCGGCATGGTCGGCAGCCATGTCTAAAAATTCCGCAATCTGATCTAACGCCCTCTCTTGCGAATATCCCTCCTCAAGATTGCGGGAGCCGCTGCTACCGTAGACGATAATCTCTCCGCCAATCCCCTTCGCTCGACGACATGCGGTTTCGACATAACGCGACAACCGTGGGAAATCAACCTCAGCCCCAACGACACGCAGATCGCCGGGAATAAAACCTGAATAGGCTTCAGGCTTCAAAGTTGCCTGTGCCACACGGTCCTGAATTTCTTGAAACTCTGCATCACTTGCTTCCGGAATGAGCGCATTTCTCACGCCCAATTCGATATAGTCATAGCCAACCGCTGCGAGCCTATCAATCTTTTCGAGTGGAGCGCAAACGCCAAATCTCATACTGTTCTCCTGTGTGTTACAACTAGTTCAAAAATGGTTCGACTTACATTTACGCGCTATCGCCCACGATCTGTCGAACCTTCTCGAAGAAAGCCTTCTTACGGTCTGTGTTGAGTCCCCACTGCACCGGCACACTCTGGTAGCCATCACAGTAGTTGTTCTCCCCCGGATCAAAATACCCCCACGACGCATACTCACTGATCGCGGCAACGAAGTTATTGAGCGGCTTGTCGAAATCGAAGTGATCATCTTCGTTGAACAGGATTGGTATGGTTCGGTAGCCCGGCACCTGTCGTGCCTGCTGAACCATCTCTGCGATCCGGTTGGGGTCGCGGACACCATTGCCGTGCATCAACAAAAAGTCTGATATCCGCACGACGTTCTCCTCCGAGACTTTTCCCCCGCCGTAGCTTGTCCCAACAAGCAGCCGTCGTCCATCGCGAGTTGTCCCCTTAACCCGTTCAATCAGCTCATGAACACGGTCCGGTTTCAAGATGTCGTGGAGATATCGCTGGACGTTGCATTCGTTGTTGACCTCAACGAGGACATTCGTATAGCCCTGATCAAAGATCCAGTGCGTAACATTATCTACGCCACGAATAACCGCTGCCTCGTCGCGGACACGCTCATCTTGCCCAAAATAGAAGTAACCCAAAATCACAACCATCCCAAGCTCATCGGCGCGATCCATGATGCGAGTCAGTCGATCGATATAATCGGGGTTTAAGCTGCCATCGGCTTCAATCCCCGAATTGTGCCATGGCTGCCCCTTCGAGTATCCTTCGGGGCTGCCGCCTTGGAGATTGATTGTGAACGCTAGCAACCCGTAAGATCTCCATTCAGGCATTGCCGCCAGAAACTCCCGTGCGTTCCTTTCCGCGTCCCACTCTCCCGTGTCGGGATATGCCCACATGCCGGCGGTCTCTGGATTCCGATCGTCAAAAACTCCCTGCACCATCCGCGAATTCATAAGTAATCCTTCGATCTTATGTCCGTTATAAAATCGACCGGTATAGGTTATTTTTCCATTAACGTAGAACGCATCGTCAGCAATACTGACAGCAGTCTGTCTTTCCATATCATTACCTTTTTGAATCTGTTTGAAAAACGCTATTTTAGCCCCCTATTGAAACGGTACCGGCACCCTGTTACCATGCCACGGAAAGGCATAGCTCGGTTGATTCACAAAACGTTGTATCCCTCCCTCTAGTCGAATACTGGTGGAGGGAGGCAGTTCGACTACGAAATACTTGCTATCAACAGGAACGGTCCTCTCCGACATCCCCTCTTGGTCAGTTGCCTGAGACCGAACTTCAGCGAACCGGTGTTCCCCAAAAGCACCCGCCTGCACAATCACATTCCGCGTTTCGGTTCGGTTGAGGTTCACAAGCTGGATGCCCACTCGGTCAGCTTCCAATTTATCAACCAAGGCGGCAACATCTTTCGGAAGACCGGGGCGAGTCTGATCCAGATCAAAATAACGCACCGTTGCGCGTAACAATCCACCATTGTAGATAGGCTGCGGCGAGCCCATTGTCACCTGCGTGAGTCCCTTAGTGACGACAGGGTTGGGGGGCCACCGGTTGTCGGCAGTGATTTGCGCGGAATCACGTGGGTCCCGACGCATAAATTCGTACATTCCCAAGACGTACTGATACTCCGCCTGTAGTCGCTTTTCGGGCCAATCGGGGTTTACACCGTCGTAGTAGTTAAAACGCGCTTCCAGATTCCCACCGCTCCGGTCGCCTGCAACCTCGACTTCATTCCAGTCGCTCTCCCTTTCACCAGCACGCAGCCTTGTAATTAACTCATAATCCTTTGCCTCCATTGACGCATGATACACCCGCGCCAACCACCGAATCTCCCTCGGCTGATACCCCTCCCAGCCGTTGGGCGTAATCCGTGTCGGCACAAGCAATTGACCATCTTCCCGCGTCTTAGCAAGGCTCAACAAAAATTCAATCTGCGAGCGGATGAATTCCAGATAGCCGAAATCCCCGGTGAGCAACAACGCACATTCGGAGGCGATGGTCGCCGCCAAAAACGCATTACGGGCAGAGTTGCGACTGTTCCAGCCGTAAAATCCACCCCACCACTGACCGTTGCGCTGCTCACCTACCCTCCCTGTGGGCCCCACGTTGTCCGGAATAATCCCGTTATTATCCCGCGTCCGATCCATCCATGCTTCTGTATATTCCAGCACCCACCGCTTATACTTCTCCTCACCGGTGTAAAGATACGCATTAGTCATGAGACCCGTAGCCGCCAAATTGTCGGGGATGTCGCCGTTAAGAATGACTTCATCGAAAATCTTTAAGATCTCTTCCGCCCGCTCCGGGTTCTCGAACCAGTCATCCTCCAAATCTTTAACGACCGGATAGAGGTTTGACCGTTGCGCGTGCCCATGGGCAACGCCGCCCGGATAGTAAATCGGGTCCAGCAGCACCTTCGCCATCGCCAGGTCTGCATGAAAGCGGGGACCGACGCTGCCGTGGAATGGGGAGCGAATAATCTTATACTCAGGGTCATAGTTGGGTGCTTCGGGATCCTCAGCCATATACATCGCTGCAAACCGTTTGGCGCGTCGGATGTTTTCCGGATGGGTGGAATCTGCCAAACCGAAGCAGTAAAAGGACTGATTTCCTTCACCCATGTGAAACCAGTCCGCAGGACCGTTCAGATTGTAGTATTCATTGTGAAGTTGCACCCGAAACTCTGGATGTTGCGGATCATCGCTCCGGTGCACGACGCCATCATCATAAAGCCTAGTAATCGCATTCCACTCTTGGAGACCGATTTCGAGCACCCGCTCATCCGCACCGATGGCGTAGAGAAGCCCCTTGTATGAATGCGCTTCGTATGTATCATCAACATCGTTCACATTATAAGGCGTTCCATCGAGACGACCATACTTCTGCGCTGCCAAATCCACCGCCTCCTCCATGAGGTGAATAAGCTGACGCTCCATCAGTGCCCACGCCGGCGGTGAGGAAATCTCTGTCGCCTTTATAGAGACTATATTTTCTGACAAGTTTGGTACTGTCATCGTCCAACCCCCAAAGAAAGAAATGGGCAAGCAAGAAACGGTTCCATCCCGATCTCCTGCCCTAACCACACCGCAAGGATGTCCATTATCTCACATCAACACCTATTTTTCAACGCCAAATCCTGCGCTAGGATTATTTTTTAGGCTGAGTAAAACACTTGACAAAATCTGGCACATTGCATAGACTAATATCTACTGTATTCACTCAAAAATTCTCAAAGCACTCTAAAAGAAAGGAATTGACGCTTGTACACAACTGTCATTGTCCCATTTGAATTTTATGCAAGTCATAGCCTCTCTGTTCGAGAGAAACCCCACAATCACTATTGGGCACTAAAACTGTTCGTGAGAGGCACTCCAAAAGACGGCATGGTGATTGACATTCTTAAGCTGCGCCAACTCACCGATCCATACGTCGAAAACCTTGCTGACACCTACCTCAACGAAAACCCTGTCCTTACCGAGGAGCAGGCAGCCTGCCCCACCTGCGAAATGCTCGCTGCCTATTTCTACACGCACGTCTCCCAAGCCATAGAAGCATTGAACGCAAACGCTGAACTCAAAGCCGTTGAAGTTGAGTTGCGTGAGTTGGAAGGAAAAGAGTGGGGAGCGGCTCGCTTAGAGGCGAACTAAAATGACCGACACGCCAGTTTATAAAACGACAATCCGGCAGAAAGCTGGCAGGATCGGAGAGCTCCACCTACAGCGCAACGGGGTATCACTTCCACCGTTATCGACGCCACTCTTGTACCCTGTCCTCGCATTCATGACCAGTACCAGTACAAATGGGGGCGGGATATGGAAATACCTGCTGAAAGATGTTATGAAACACGATGTGCCGATCCTCTCACAGGTATTACATTTCCTCGATTTTAACCTCACTGGCAAACACATCGGTTATTGGCGAGAGAAACCGATGCGTGAACGCTACCGAGACACCAACGGTCCCTATGATGCTCCCATGTTTTTGGATTCCGGTGGCTTCAAACTGCTTTACAACGCTGGCCTCTCCCTTTCAGAATTCGGTATCCGCAAGGAGACAGAGGCGGATGATATTCTGGATTTTCAACTCGATCTCGGTAGGGACATCATCGCCTCTCTAGATTATCCACTACCCCCCGGTCTTGTCCGCTCCGAAGCGGAAATCCGCATGGATCGAAGCCTTCAGAACGCATTTCGGGTTGCAGAGCGACTCGCAGAGATGGACAATCCACCTTACCTGTATATCTGCTGCCACGGACAATCCAGAGAAGATATTGGGAACTACGTCACTCAGGTTTTTAATCGGTTGGCGGGGGTACTGCCTTCCTTCGGACTTGCAGTCGGTTCGCTCGTACCGTTACGGGGCGACAACGATTCAGAAGTGCTGTCACGGATGTGCGGTGTACTCGACGCCATTCCTGAATCGGCACGAGATCGGACGCCCATCCACGCTTTCGGAATCTCTGGTAACCTGACCCCAATACTCGCTTACTTGGGGGTCGATAGTTTTGACAGCACAAGTTATATTCAAGCAGCGCGTAGTCTAAGCTATTCACATCCAGAAACAGGGAAGAAACTCAAGATCTTGGAGTTAGATTCGATGGAGTGCACCTGTCGTGTTTGTCGAGAAACCTGTCTCGAAGAGATGCAACAGGCGTTCATGGAAGCAAAAAGTTATCGGCGCACCTCAACAGGACAATATAAAAGCTATTACTACGCCAAAATTGCACTACATAACTTCGAGATGGAAGTCAAAACCCTTGACCACATGGTGCGGGCAATTGAAGCCGACAATTCGCTTGAAGCACTAGTTAATCACGCCTCAAAGGCGCGCGGTGTTCAGGAAGCAGTCAACTGGCTCATTGAAAACAATAATGAGTTTGCAGCGAAGATGTCAAAAACTGTTGTCCCTGTCCCCAAACGTTTGACTGCTCAACAGACGCGACAAACCCTCTCGCTGAACTATACCCCCGATTCATTTTCAATCCCGTCAAATTATCAACCGCCCGCAGAGAAACGGATCCTTTTGGCGATTCCTTGCGCTGGTAAGAAGCCGTATTCCCTTTCGCGCACCCATTCTATTGTGAACACCAAACTCCACACCGCGTTTGGTAAGGATCAGCGGTTCATCCACAAAATCACCCTTTCGGGACTTTATGGTCCCGTCCCCGAAGAATTTGAATCGGAGGAGACGGTAGTCCGCTACGATTTTCAATTATTACCCCGCAACGCCACCCAGATTCAACTCAGCGCCGATCGATTCAACGCCTATCTCGATCGGCATAAAGCACACTACGAACAGATCGTCGGCTATGCCACAAGCCACGCCTACCGCAAGGTCCTGGAACTGGTCCAAAAACATCATCAGGATTTTATCTTGCTGCCAACTAAACCAAAACAGAAACGGCTTTCTGAGTTTTTTCGACATATCCACCTCGACGAACTCATAGAGGTATTATCCAGCGTTTTGAGCGAAGAAACGGGACAGGATTCCAATTGAATACTACGAAAACCAAACACCATGTAGAAATCGGATTGTGTCAAACCTGTCAGCACGTCAACATAACCGAAAACGCCAATTATAGCCGTTTCTATCTGCGTCTCCTCTCAAACTCCAACGTCCATTTTCAGAAGTATCCACGTCTACCTGTGCTAACCTGCTCCGGCTACCAACCCCAGAAGGGAAAACTCAGTCCGAAAGCAGACACTTCCAGATAAAATCTAACCCTCACAGCAAGCTGCAATTTAATTTACCGGACTGAACATTCGGATTTTTCCTGTTCTTGATGACTTTGATCTTGAATATCAGCCACGTTTCCCTTATAATATTTGATACTATACCAATCTCACATATCCATTCGCCAAACTTACTTCCATACAAGGTTTTCGCGCTCAAATATAAAAAGAATATGTAAGGCTTGGTGGATATACGCTGCATAATTGAATTTACTATTTAACCGATTGCCGCAGGGCAGTCAGGGGTTCGTTAGGTAAGTAGAGAACAACGATTGTTGTTCACTGCATACACTCACCCCAAAAGGAGGATACAAAATGACAACCGCCGAAATTAAAGCAATGGCTACAGAGTATATTATGAACACCTACGGGGAACGCTCGCTGGCGTTCGTCCGTGGAGAAGGGGCTTACCTATGGGATGCCGATGGGAAAAAATACCTCGATTTTCTGGGCGGTTTAGCCGTCAACGGGTTGGGACATTGCCATCCCAACGTGGTCGCAGCCATCCGTGAGCAAGCAGGAAAACTCCTGCATATCTCCAACCTCTACTACATTGAACCGCAAGCCCAACTGGCGAAACTGCTCATCGATAACTCTGATATGGATCAGTGTTTCTTCTGCAACAGCGGTGCAGAAGCCAACGAAGCCGGGATTAAACTTGCACGCAAGTTCACCAAAGACCAAGGCAGAGTCGACGCCTATGAGATCATCACGATGGACAACTCGTTCCATGGACGTACAATGGCAACGATAACGGCGACCGCTCAAACCAAGTATCACAAGGGATTTGAGCCGATGGTTCCCGGATTCACCTATGTTCCGTATGATGACCTCCCGGCTGTGGAAGCTGCAATCAGTGAAAAGACCTGCGGTATCCTTGTGGAAACAATTCAGTCTGAGGGAGGTGTCAACACACCGAGCAGCGGTTACATCGAAGGGCTGCGTGAACTCTGTGATAAACACAATCTGGTGCTTATCCTTGACGAAGTACAAACGGCGATGGGACGGCTAGGCCCACTGTTTGGGTATCAAAGCCACGGCATTATCCCCGACATTATCACAATGGCAAAGTCCCTCGGTGGGGGAGCACCAATCGGTGCGATGCTCGCTAAGGGGCATGTTGCGGCGAGTTTCGTTCCCGGCACCCACGCAGCGACGTTTGGGGGAAATCCACTGGTAACTGCCGCAGCATGTGCAACGGTAAAAACCATCCTCGACGAAAATCTTGGCGAAAACGCGGTCAAAATGGGAGATTATCTGGAATCCAAATTGATGGCACTCAAAGACCAATACCCGATCAAAGAGGTACGCGGCAAAGGCTTGCTGCGTGGATTGGTGCTGTCTGTCGATGCCAACGCACTCGCCGCCAAGTGTATCGAAAATGGCTTAATCACGATTTGTACAAACGACTATATCCTTCGCTTTTTGCCACCGCTCAATATCACCACCGCACACATTGACGAAGCAGTTTCGATTGTTGAGAAGTCGCTAGCTGAGACTGTCTAGTGCAGGTAGCAGAAGTAATTTACGCGTTAAGCAGAACCAGAAACCGAGTTTTTAGTAAAAACTCGGTTTCTACACATAGGAGAAAAACTAAGGCTCAAAAGTTCAGAGTCTTTCTTAACACTAATGCCGATTACAAAATCTTTGCTATGGTTGGGGGCTATCAGCCTCACCACCTGCAACGGGTGTGACAAATCCAAACCCAATGCAGTTTTGGAAACGAACAAAGGACGAATCGTCATCGAACTCTACCCCGATGCCGCACCGAAAACGGTGGATAATTTCGCAACCCTCATCCAACAAGGGTTCTACGACGGGATCTCTTTTCATCGCTATGTTGCCGAATTTGTAATCCAAGGGGGCGATCCAAAGGGTGATGGTACTGGGGGACCTGGGTGGACGATCTACGGTGAATTTCAAGACCCCCAACTTCGGTCTAAAATGCCAAAGCACGAAAAAGGCACTGTCGCAATGGCTCGAACGCAACAGCCGAATTCTGCGGGCAGCCAATTTTACATCTGCTTGAATCCAGACTCCAAAGGGTATCAGCACCTCGAAGGCGAATACGCCGCTTTTGGACGTGTCACCGAAGGATTAGAGCTAGTAGATCAGCTCCGCGAAGGTGATAGGATGAACAAGGTCACACTCAACGACTACCATCCGCCAACAGAAGAAAACAAAGAATAACTTTACGAGAAAGGCAAAAAAAACTCATGGAAGAATGGAAAAAACTCGTTCGGGATACGGTCAATACACCTGAAAAACTTGCCGCTATCTTCGATGTTGATCTCGAAGAGATACGGCGCGTTCACGAAGTATTTCCTATCCGTATCAATCCCTACTATTTAAGCCTGATTAAGGAACCAGGAGACCCGATCTGGAAACAGGTTGTCCCGGATGCAAAAGAACTGATCCGAACCGGTTTTGAAGAAGACGATCCACTCGGTGAAGAAGATGATAGCCTTGTCCCCAACGTCACACATCGCTATCCGGATCGAGTCCTGTTTTATGTCAATTACATGTGCCCAATCTACTGCCGATTCTGCACTCGAAAGCGCAAAGTGGGGGATCCAGACTCTATTCCCGACAACAATGTCGAAATGGGCTTGGACTATATCCGCAGCCACCCCGAAATTCGTGACGTGATTATCTCCGGTGGGGATTCGCTGATGCTGACGGATCGGAAGATCGAGTATATCGTCGGCAGCCTCCGCGCCATCGAACACCTCGAAATTATCCGAATTGGTTCGCGCGTTCCCGTCACCCTGCCACAACGTATCACACCGGAGTTATGTGCAATCCTCAAGCAGTACCACCCTTTTTACATTAACACCCACTTCAATCACCCACGAGAAGTTACGCCGGAAACCGAGAAAGCGTGTGGTATGTTGGTAGATGCCGGTATCCCCGTCGGCAATCAGGCGGTCCTGCTCAGAGGTGTCAACGATGATCCCGCGGTCATGGTTGATTTAATGAAGAAACTTCTTAAAATCCGCGTCAGACCCTACTATATCTATCAGGCAGACCTCGTTTACGGAACAGACCACTTCCGCACATCAATCAAAAAAGGATTGGAAATTGTCTCGGCGTTACGCGGGCATATCTCTGGACTCGGTGTGCCGCACTACGTGGTTGATGCCCCCGGCGGTGGAGGCAAAATCGCACTCATCCCAGATCCAGTCGTGTCGTTTGACGATGATGAAATCCAGTTGAAAAACTACGAGGGTAACACCTACAGCTATCCAAGCACCTCCTTCTACGATGAGGATTGGTAGGATTTTAGAGCCTGTTTAAAAAAACAACTCTCACTCCGTAGGCGGGGCATCTTGCCCCGCTACGATACATCATCATGACTTTCCAAACAGGTTATTAGAAAAATTAAATCCTATGAAAAAAGAACAAATTATTACATGCGATGAAGAAGTAGTCAGTGGAACGCCTGTCTTTGCTGGTACGCGCGTGCCCGTCGCAATACTAATCGATTACCTTAAAGCCGGGGATTCCTTGGAGCGTTTTCTGGATGGCTATCCCACAGTCACGCGAGCACAAGCCACCGCTTTTTTAGACATGGCTCTGGAAGCTGCCCTGATGGAGAACCCTAGTGCGCGTGCTGCTTGATGAAAATATAGTGATTGCCTCAAACAGAGGGAGCAACATGAGTGAGCTGCGAAAATACGTCAATAAGCGTATTCAGTCCGACCCTGAATTTGCGGACAACTTTTTTGAAGGCTATGAGAGTTTCAAGGTAGGGATTTTACTACGTCAAGAACGCGAAGCAGCAGGAATGACGCAAGAAGACATGGCACGCCAACTTCGCATGTCACGATCCGCGATTGCTAAGGTTGAAAACCATACAGAGGAAGTTCGATTATCTCTGATTAAGCAATATGCTGATGCACTAGGCAAAAGTTTATACATTAGTATTACCTAATTTCACTCCCATTTTTCGGATGAGAAGCATTGGTAGGATTTTCATCAATGTTCAAAACCCCGCTTGGGTTGTCATAAACAAACCGTGCGAAATATGAAAAAACTACGACTTTGGACTGTTACGCTCCTACTGCTCCCTTTTCTATTCCTGCCCCTAGGGACAGCAAGTGATCTCCCTTTTGCAAATGTTCCTTTTGATGTTAATAACATACCAGAACCTGCTGCTCCCCCAGCGGCAGTCCGTGATTTTTTTGAGCTTTCTCCGTTTTATCAACAGTGGATAAATGTGGGAGGATTTCCTGTTATAGCCTCAGCAAGGGTTAATCCGTATGCCGTAAAGGAAGCGGCTTGGGTTATTTGGCAGATGATTGGACATCGAAAGTCTATCCTAAAGAATTTAGGGCGACATGGAGACCAACTTTCAGTGCTGGCGATCGATGAATCGTGGGGTGATCTTCCTGAATATGAAGCTGATGATAGCCCTCTAAAATTTGTGGGTGCGCATCATAGGGATACGGTTTTTAGTGGGGTAACGACTGCATCGGAGGAAAATCTGCTTGATCCAATTCTTAATTATTCTTTTCTGATTCATGAGTTCACGCATGTAATACATAACGGACTGAGGCAGTTTGGCTCAGAGTTTGATAATCGGCTTAATACGTTTTATAATGCGGCAATGAAAAAAGGATTGTGGAGTGGGACGTATGCTTCCTCGAATAGAGATGAATATCTAGCGGAAGCGGTGGGGTCGTGGTTTAATGCGCCGTATCAAAACAATCCGATTAAAACGCGAGAGCAGTTGAAAAGGTATGATCCAGACCTCGCCAAATTGATTGGTGAACTTTTGGGTGATTTTGATTGGCGATATACTTCGCCGAGGATACGGGCGGATTTGGCACATTTACGGGGATATGATTTCCAGCAAAATTTAAGGTCGGGAGGTCCTTTTGCATGGGAAATAAGGGCACGGGAGCTTGAAAAACAGTTGAAAGATCCAAATAGTGATGGAGGTGGTAAATGGGTGAACTTAAAATTATATCCTCCTAGTGATCTCGCGACTTTGCTAGAATCGACAGAAAGAGGTGAGAGTGCACAATTTATTTGGGTAAATCTTACGGGGAATGAAATTTCATTCTATTATGTGGACTCTGATGGTGTAGAGCATTGGCATTATACTGCTGCGACAAAGTGGTGGTTTGATATTGGCACTTATGCTGGTGCTATCTGGCTAATTAAAGATCATAATGGCAATCCTCTGGCTGTATTTCGGGCAGAAGAAAAAGTAGGGAGGGTACTTGTCGCTCCGGTACTTAATTTGATAACGCCCGGACTCTCAAAGAGTTCAGGCGATAACCAGACCGGCATCTCTGGGGCAGCGTTGCCATACCCATTTGTCGTTGAAGTGCGGGATGAGAACCTTTCTGTGCTTAAAGGGATTTCGGTCACGTTTACTGTCACTGCAGGCGGCGGTACGCTCAACACCACGCACACCACGACCGATGAAAACGGCAGAGCAGAGAGCATACTCACACTGGGACCCAATCGGGGAACAAATACTGTTTCTGTATCTGCCGCTGGAATTGAGAGAACGGTCACCTTTAACGCCGTGGCGGAGGCTCTGGTAGACATCCCTGACCCGAACCTCCGTGCTACAGTTGAAAATGATCTCGGCAAAGCAAAGGACGATTTGATAACCCCGTCGGAGATGGCAACTTTGACCGACCTTGTAGCCAAAAACGCCAATATCAGCGATTTGACCGGGCTTGAATTTGCAACCAACCTGACATTCCTGTGGCTTGAGAATAATAACATAACGGATATCTCCTCCGTAACAGGATTAACTAAACTGACAAGGCTCGATTTTGGGAACAACTTTATAGCCGACATCTCCCCCGTGGCGGGATTAGATAATCTAACATCGCTATGGCTTTGGGACAACTCGATATCTGACATCTCCTCCGTAACAGGATTGACCAACCTGACAAAACTGGGACTTTGGGGCAACTCCATATCTGACATCTCGCCCCTAGTAGCAAACATTGGATTGGGGAGTGGAGACACGGTTTATGTGCAGAACAATCCCTTGAGTTACCAATCTATCCACACACATATTCCTGCCCTCCAAAGCAGAGGAGTTACAGTTGAGTTTGACAATCGAGCCTATCCCGCCCTTCTGAAAATCGCAGGCGATAACCAGCATGGCGCGTCCTTCGTATCATTGTCTCAGCCATTTGTCGTTGAAGCGCAGGACGCGAACGGTTCGGCACTCGCAGGGATTTCGGTGAGGTTTGCTGTTACTATGGGTGATGGCACACTCAGTACCACAATCACAAGGACAGATGAAAACGGTAGGGCACAAAGTACGCTTATATTGGGTCCTAATTTGGGAACAAATACTGTTGAAGTCTCTGCCGCTGGAATTGAGAGTACGGCCACTTTTTACGCTATCTCCGATACGGAATTACCACCGATGACAGCAGATGTCAACAGCGACGGAAACGTGAATATCCTAGACCTCATCTTGATTGCATCCAGTTTCGGAGGGTCGGGGCAGGATAATACGGATGTCAATAGGGATGGGGTTGTCAATGTTCTAGATTTGGTATTGGTTGCAGGCATGTTCGAAGGTGCGGCAGCCGCACCTTCAGCACACGCACAAATACCCGAAACACTCACAGCGATAGAGGTGCAGGGTTGGCTGACTGGCGCAAGGTCACTTGAGGTTAGAGATCCCATCATGAAACGAGGGATTATGATGCTTGAACAACTCTTGGTATCCCTAACCCCAAGGGAAACCGAACTGTTAGCAAACTATCCGAATCCCTTTAACCCTGAGACATGGATACCGTATCGGTTGGCAGAAGATGCGAATGTCACGTTGACCATCTATGACAGTAGCGGTCAAGTTGTCCGTACGCTCGACGTTGGGCATCGGATTGCATCGGCTTACGAGAGTCGGTCAAAGGCGGTCTATTGGGACGGGAGAAACGAGTTCGGTGAACCGGTGGCAAGTGGAATTTACTTTTACACCCTGACAACGGGCGATTTTTCCGCCACACGGCGGATGGTTATCCTAAAGTAATGGACAAAATCATTCTCAAAGGCATTCGATTTCACGGCTACCACGGCGTCGCAGAAGCAGAACGTCAACTTGGGCAAAAGTACGAAATAGACCTTGAGTTGACGACCAACCTCTCCACCGCCGGCAAAACCGATGACCTCGCCCACACAATTGACTACGCCCAAGTTGTCCAACTGGTAATTGAAATTGGAACCCAGCAGTCATTCCGACTCTTTGAAGCCCTCGCCGAAACGATTGCAGAGGCAATTCTCGCCCAATTCCAAATTGAGGAAGTCCGAATCACTGTCAAAAAATTATCCCCTCCCATCGAACCAAGACTCACCTATGCAGGCGTCGAGATCCACAGGAAACGAAAATCAGATGGATAAATCAGCACCTGTTTTTCATTCCATAATCTTCCTTTGCTTTATTCTAATCACCTGTCAATCCGTCATAGAGAGCGACGCGCCTTCCTCCCCATTGCATCCCAACTCAACTCGCACGATCCTATTCAGTGATCTGCATCCGGGTGTCCACATCTATCGGTACGATTGGCATGACGAAGGATGTATCCTGTATGTCGCTGAAATGGGCCGTTCCCATACCGACCTCCATTTTGAAGCGGCAATTGCAAAGGATCAGGTCCTAGGCAAGGAAACCGTCAGATCCATCGCAAATCGACGCTCACAGCGCGGCGATCGACGCGTTGTGGTCGCCATCAACGGCGGATTTGGCGTGCTCGGAGACATGAAAGGATACGGCGGCGCATTGGAAAACCTACATATCCAAGCCGGGGAGTTGATGACACAACCCGCTTCTGATAAGGAGGCGTGTTTTGGCGCGACATCTGATGGCGAGTTCTTGATCGGTCCCGTTGAGATGGAAGTTGTCGTGACTGTAGGAACGTATAGCTTCCCGCTTGAGTGCGTCAACCAGAGATTTCTCGATGACTGTCGATCTATTCTTTATACCCCCCGCATGGGCGACTCAACACACACGAACCGTAAGCGAACTTATGAGATTATTCTGACCGGGCTCAAGCTGCCAATCACAGGCAAATACGAGAGCGTGTTTACCGTCGATCATTTTGGAAAGGGTGGAAACAACCCAATCCCTGAAAACGGTGCGGTGATCTCCTTCCGCTCACGAATCGATAAGAAATTGGAAGCACAGTTAGACGAGGGAAAGGGTGGAAAGATAGAAATCGGTCTCAAGCCAGCTATCTGGAATCGTGCAATTCAAGCAATCGGCGGCCGAGTTCGACTGGTGAAAAAGGGGCGAGTCAATGAAATCCTAGAGAAGCATCACCACGCCCAGAAAAATCATACGCCCGGCAAACGGCAGCGCGACTTGGCGTTGAGCTATGAACCGCGCACCGCCCTCGGTTACAATGCACAGAAATTGATTTTGATTGTGGTGGACGGACGACGGGCGGGTTATAGTACAGGGTTATCCCTATATCGACTCGCAAACCTCCTCATTGAGCTCGGCGCGACAGAAGCTATCAATCTGGATGGTGGCTCATCGAGCACCTTCGTTGTCGATGGAAAAGTCGTCAATCGTCCCTCCGGACAGAGTGAACGTGATGTACTCAACGCCGTTCTTATCACGGCTGATCAACCCCAGTAAAATAGCAGCAGCCCATCGCTATATAATAGCCTTCAATTTGGACTTTGATCCGCCCAATTTGCAGCGCACCTCGCACAGCACACTCCACCAAGTTTGTCAGCAAAAATTTTCGTAGCCTTCCACTAGAATTTGTGATAAAATCCCACGCAACAAAGGACATGGATTTGATGTGGAGAGAAGCAGCACACCATATCGAGTCATCCCATCTGTATCCGGTCTTCAACAAACTACAACTACTAACCAAAACACTAGGAGATACAAAATGCCAGAGCGAGTCGAACTGAATCCACCTTGGCCCTGGGCGAGCCAATTCAGGATTGCCCAAGGTGTGCGAGTAGGGAATACCGTATACGTATCAGGACAGGTTGCTTTTGATCCGCAGGGCAATTTAGTCGGTGGGGATGACATGGGCGCACAGGCGCGACAAATTTTCGTTAATATTCAAGCGGTCCTCGCTGAAGCCGGTGCAACCATGGAGGACGTGGTAAAGATCACAGCGTTTCTTACCGATATGAGCCGGTACGCAGAATACGCAGCAGCGCGTACCGAGGCATTCCCAAACAATATACCTGCCAGTGCCACGGTTGCCACACCGACGTTGGTCAACAGCGACCTGCTTGTCGAGGTTGAAGCGATTGCCGAGATCGGTTGTGGTTAGGGAACCTAGTTGTGAAATGCGCTTAAATATCCCACAACGGAATTGTTGTATCACTAAAATCAAAGTGGTATAGCGCATCTTCGAGGTAAAAGCGGTGATTTATTTAATTCCCATTTTTTGACAATGCGAAGCGATAGCCCAATGAAAGACATATCTATCACCTTCCAGAAAGGCTTAACGCTCAAGTCTTGTCTGATAGCCCTGTTGCTCATGCCAATCACTGCGTATTGGCTTATCGAGCTTGAAGTTGTTCGCTATACCTTCCCAACAATTATCCACCCGTTTTCAAATGTCATCTTTGCCATTTTTTGGCTCCTGCTGATTCAGCGTATACTTGTTAAAATCTCTCCGGCACTTGGTCTCTCTCAGCAGGAGCTTCTCACCATCTATATCATGTTGGGGTTCGTTTCCTGCCTCTGTTCGTATGACATGATGGAGATATTAGTCCCGATTTTGGGACACCCGTTTCGGTTTGCAACCCCTGAAAACGGTTGGCGCGAACTGCTTTTCAAACATCTTCCCGAATGGCTTACCGTGCGGGACGAGAAAGCCCTGATACCATTTTATAAAGGAGGTACAACTCTCTACGAAGATGGGTATTTTAAGGCGTGGCTCATCCCCGGCGTTGCATGGATTGCGTTCCTATTTGCACTAATGATTGTGATGTTGGGACTCACCACCCTGTTGCGAAAACAGTGGACAGAGCATGAACGGTTGACATATCCACTGATCCAACTCCCATTGGAGATGACCAATCCCGGATCCAACTTCTTCAAAAACAGACTGATGTGGCTTGGATTTGGCATTGCCGCGTTAATCAGTATCGAGAACCTACTCAATTCAATCTACCCCGCATTCCCCTATATTCCCGTCAAACGTCAGAACATCCATCAGTATTTCACTGAGCGACCTTGGAACGCGATGGGAAGCGTAAGGCTCTCTTTCTACCCTTTCGTCATCGGTATCAGCTTTCTTATGCCGCTTGACCTCCTGCTTTCGTGCTGGGTGTTTTACTGGGTTTACAAAATTGAGTTGATGGTCGGAAACATCATGGGTTGGCAGGGTCTTCCGCGATTTCCATATATCGCTGAACAGAGTTTCGGCGTGTATATTGGGCTACTCGCGGTTGCGCTGTGGACAGGAAGGGCGCATTTCACAAGGTTGGGACGCCATCTGTTCAGCGGTGCCACATCCACGTCACAACTGGATGACTCCCAGGAACCGATACCGTATCGTCTGGCATTTGCGTGTGTGGTATTTGGCACGATTTTCTTAACAGTCTTTTCCTATAAGGCAGGTATGCCCTTATGGGTAATTCCACTATTCTTTGGGATTTACTTCTTACTAGGGACGATGATTGCGAGGCTGCGTGCGGAAATGGGATTCTTGTGCCACGATTTTCAAAACGGTGTTGATCCACACCACATGATCATCGACGCTTTCGGGACACGCAGATTGGGTGCTGGTGCCCTCACCGTTTTTACGTTGTACATGCACTTCACTTTTGCAAACCGAACCAACCTGATGCCGCAGCAACTGGAAGCCTTCAAGATTTCAGAACGGCGAAATATCAATCCCCGACATATCGCCATCGCCATTGTACTTGCAACACTCATCGGGGCAATCGCAACGTACTGGCTCTTGTTGGACAACTACTATCGACACGGTGCCGAGTCGGGATACTACATGGGACCAACCACAGGACGGGGCTGGATCTATAACCGACTCGAAAGTTGGTTGAACTCGCCTCAAGAGCGAGATAAGCCCGCGCTTGCCTTCATGAGTGGTGGACTCGGTGTGGCGGTGGTATTGATGTTTCTGAGGGGACGTTTCCTATGGTGGTCGCTCCACCCTCTCGGCTATGCAATGGCGGATAGCTGGGGGATGTACAATCTGTGGAGTTGCCTATTTGTCGCTTGGGCGTTAAAAGCAGTTATCCTCCGCTATGGGGGTCTCAACGCCTATCGTCGCGCTATTCCCTGCTTTTTGGGGCTGGCGTTGGGAGATTACCTGTTAAGCAATATCTGGGGAATTTTGAGTATTCTAACCAATACGCCGCTATACCAATTTTTCCCTTAGTCTACCTGTCCTTTTATCATATTCTGCAGAAATGAAGGTTCCACTATGAAACTAAGCTGTATACCCGTTTCACTCTACGAAGATATCTTCAGCGGCAAGAAATCAGTTAGTGACTGGATTCATTTTGCCGCTGCCCTAGGGCTGGAGGGAGCTGACTTCAGCGTAAAATTCTTTCCAACCCGAGATGAGAATACCCTTAATGCTATCTCTGAGGAAGGGCAAAAGATTGGTATTGAGTTTTGTGCATTGGCGTGCTATCCTGATTTCACCCACCCCGACGCCGATCAACGTGCACTAGAGATAGCACAGATGAAAGCAGATGTGCAATTGACAGCGACACTTGGCGCGAAATACGCTCGCGTAACCGCCGGACAGAATCACCCCGGCACCAATCGGGAACAGGGGATCCGCTGGGCAGTTGATGGGCTTCGCCAAGTGCTTGATGAAGCAGACAAATTGGGAGTAACCTTAGTTTACGAAAATCATACCAAAGGCGCACCTTGGCACTATTGGGACTTCTCACAACCCAACGATATTTTCTTGGAAATTCTCAACAGCCTTTCAGATACCTCTCTCAAGGTCTGTTTTGACACCGCAAATTCCTTGGTACTCCGAGAAGATCCGATAGCGTTGTTAGAAGCCGTGATAGACAGGATAGCAGTCGTTCATGTGTTTGACATCCGCACCCCGGGTGAATTCGAGACAGTCCTTGTTGGCACGGGAGCGTCCCCTATAAGACAGGTTTTCTCCATTTTGAAGCGCGACGGATTCGACGGTTGGTTGAGCATTGAGGAGGCGAGCCGTACAGGAGAAGCAGGATTTGAAAAAGCTGTCCCCTTCGTTCGTCGTGCATGGGAGGAGGCTTCATAGTACAAAATGAACATCATTTGCGTTTGCTTAGACACATTCCGAGCCGATATCATCGGACCGGGCAAAAAATACAGCCATACACAAACGCCCAATCTAGATGCGTTTGCAGCGGAGAGTATTCGGTTCACACGGGCATTTGGAGAAGGTCAACCTACGCTTCAGATCCGTCGCGGACTATTTACCGGTATGAGGAGCTTTCCGTGGCGATTCAACTTTGACCGTCGGGGGCACTGGCATCATGCAGCCGGCTGGCATAAAATCCCCCCGGAGCAAGATACAATCGCTGAAGTCCTGCTGGAACGAGGCTATCTGACAGCACTGATTGCTGATACCTATCATATGTTCAAACCCACAATGAACTTCTCACGCGGGTTTGCTCACTTGGATTTCATCAGGGGACAGGAATCGGATAACTGGCGAAGTGGTGATCCGCGGTTGATTGAGGATCAACTAAGACAGCATGTCAGAGAACCGATCAACTGGGAGCGCCATGCGGGACTAATCAACTATCTACTCAACCAACGGCATCGTCGTTCCGAAGATGATTACAGTTGCGCTCGTGTGTTTCGGTCCGCTTGTGAATGGCTCGACGACAACCACACAGTAGGTCCCTTCTTCCTATGGATAGATAGTTTCGATCCGCATGAGCCGTGGGATCCGCCCCCCGGTTATGCAGACGCATATCTCCCCGACTATTCGGGCAAAGAGTTCATCACACCGGGCGCAGCATCTGAACAAGGCGATCCAACAGAAGATGAGCTCCGTCGGATTGAGGCACTCTATCTCGGCGAAGTCACCTTCGTTGATAAATGTATTGGACGGCTGCTCTCCAAAATAGAGGACCTAAAGCTACGCGATGATACACTGGTGGTAGTTCTTTCCGATCACGGCACTCAACTCCGTGACCAAGGACGCTTCGGAAAGGGTTCCAACCAGCTACATCTATTCAACACCCAATTGAATCTATTGATTCGCCATCCGGAACAGCAAGCTCAGGAGGTTGATGGGTTTGTTCAAAACCACGACCTAATGCCAACTCTGCTGCATCAGCTTGGGGTTCCATGCGATTGGACAGATGGAGAGAATTTCTGGCAACTGGTGACCGGTGAACAATCATCTATTCGCGACCGAATCATTATCGGCTGGGCAGATTTCGCAACAGGCAACGCACGTGGTCGTGTCAGCGTCAGAAATGAACGCTGGAACTTTTGTACCGCCGTCGGTTACGACGACCCGGACGGTGATGAACTATTCGACTTGGCAGATGACCCCGCAGAAACCCACAATGTGGTAGAAAACTACCCGGCTGTCGTCAAGGCTTGCCGGACGGAAGTGGAAGGATTGCTTGGACAACCTCTACCCGGTCGTATGATCGAGGTGTGCGATCCAGCGGTGGGACCGATGACGCAATGGCTACAGCAAAAACTCCAGCAATTCAACTGACAAGCCAAGGGGCCTGAACGATGACCAAAGCACTCCAATCGGGTCTCCTCACTGAATCAAATATGGCGTTGTTCGCTGACTATTACGAACTTACGATGGGCAAGGCAGATTTTGATAGTGGGAACAACGCAATCTGCACCGAGAACTACTTTGTCCGCTATATCCCGCAGGGCGAGTATCTGATAGCAGCAGGGTTGGAACAGGTTATCCACTACATCTTGAACCTGCGCTTTACTGATGCAGATCTCAAATGGCTGAAGGAAAGCAAGACAACGCCGGATATGAGCGATGAGTTCCTCGACTACCTGCGTCACTTCAAATTCGATGGCGATGTCTATGCAGTGCCTGAAGGGACACCCGTCTTCCCAAACGAGCCGCTGATCAATGTAACAGGTCCATCAATCGATATCCAGATCTTCGAGACCTACCTCCTCAACGTGATGAACTTTCAGACATTAATTGCCACGAAAACCGCGCGGATCGTCCACGCAGCACGCGAACGAACCTGTTTCGATTTCGGGGCGCGAAGGGCGCATGGACGAGATGCCGGTATTCTGGCTGCACGGGCATCATTCATCGGAGGTGCTACCGGTACATCCCTCGTCATTGCGGGGCAATACTTCGACATCCCTTACGTTGGGACAACCGCACACAAGTTCATCATGGATCGTCCGTCTGAACTAGAGGCATTTCGAGCCTACGCCAAATCTTTCCCTCACAACACTCTCCTCCTGATCGACACCTACGATACTATTCAAGGTGCAAAGAACGCCTGTATTGTTGGGCAGGAGATGAAGACAAGAGGGGCGCAACTGAGAGGTGTTCGGCTTGATAGCGGCGATCTGCTAGCACTAAGCAAGGCGGTGCGAGCAATCTTCGATGAGGCAGAACTGCACGATGTACAAATCTTTGCCAGCAACGACCTCGACGAATTTCAGATTGACAAACTGCTGACCGCAGGTGCTCCGATTGACGGGTTTGGTGTTGGCACCCGTTTAGCGACGGGGGCGAATTTCAACCCGTTGACCGGTGAAGGGGGTCCATCGGCACTGCCCGGCGTCTACAAACATGTCGAGCGAATTGAGGGCGAAAAGGTTACTTTCACCATGAAGTTAAGTGAAGATACGGGGAAATCAACCCTTCCCAGTAGAAAGCAGCTTCATCGCCTATACGATGCTAACGGGAACTACGTTAAGGATGTAATCAGTCTCTGGAATGAAGACTTACAGGAGGGCGAACCGCTGCTCGTGCCGGTGATTCTCAAGGGGGAATTAGTCTACTCATTCCCTGACATGGCTGCGATGCAGGCAAGAGCAAAAACCGAGCTAGCGAGGCTGCCTGAACCCTATAAAAAACTGACGGAGGCGGAAGAATATCCTGTTGTTTTGAGTCCGGAATTGGAGGATTTATTGGAACAATTGACGCAAAACAGGCAATCTTAAGGTGGAGAATAAACCTAAAATATGTGCTATATACAACAACATTCACTTAATAGATATACGTTCAGTGAAGATCTACAGAGATTATTTGAAGATTTGATAAAGCAACCATTTGAAAGTCATCCACCGACTCGAGCATGGGAAAATGAGGTTAAAAATAAAGAGATCAGACACCATAGAGAGGTCATTCTATATCACGGAAGAACCAATTTTGATGCCTCATTTAATGGACTTTCTCCAGAAGATAAGGTATTGCTTTATTGTGTATACTATATGCCTATGCATCTTTTTAGCTCTTATCACATATTTGTCCACACCCCGTTTTTTAGGGATCACCTCACATCGGTAACTAATAAAGTTGTCTTTATCGACTTTGGTTGTGGACCATTAACTTCAGGTATTGCATTTTGGGCTTTTGCAAGGCAGAGGAACGCCACTTATTTAGGGATTGATTCTTCGCAAGCAATGCGTGAAAAAGCGCAGGCAGTCAATCAATATGGTCCCAACCAATATAGAGATCCTTTCTTTAGCGGATTTGAATTAATGAGTTCCTACACCCAATTGACTGAATTATTGGATAATACAATCACAAAGACTGATAAGACACCGATTATATTTAACTTCTGCTATTTTCTCGCAAGCCGAACATTAAATATCAGTGCTTTATCTGATGTAATGGTTCAGATTGTGGAAAAGTACAGTAACCATAATATGTACATAGTATACCAGAATCCTGTTTCCTTACTATTGCGTGCAAATTGGAAAACCCTCAAAGCTAGCCTTTCGGGATTTAGAAGTGTAATAACCCAATCAAATATCCAGCAGTTTCGTTATCATAGGTTAAACGATGGTTCACGCCACGACGCTGATGTCTACTATGATATACTTTTCAACGGATAAATTCGACCTAAGGAGGATAAACCAATGGCACAACTAGACCTCTTTTCCCTTACCGAACAAAAATCTCCTCTGTCGCAATCTTCTTCAAACAATGAGGAAGCAATTGGTGCAATCAACGGATTCAAGTATATAGAAGACTACATCAATGAAAATGAGCATGATTGGTTGCTAGATCAGATTGACAAAAACCCGTGGCTCGAAGATCTAAGGCGGCGTGTCCAGCATTACGGTTTCAAATACGACTACAAAGCACGGAAGGTCAACCACGATATGCACATTGGTCATTTGCCAAAATGGCTGCAAGCACTTGGTCGGAGACTCTATGAAGATGGTCACATGCTAGCAGAACCGGACCAAGTTATTGTCAATGAGTACGAGCCCGGGCAAGGGATTTCAAGTCACATTGATTGCGAACCTTGTTTTGCTAATACGATTGTCTCTTTGAGTTTGGGTTCAGATTGTATTATGGATTTCACAAACAGACGTGACAAGGCGAAAAAGATTCCTGTCTGGCTTGCACCTAGGAGTATTATAGTATTGAAAGATGAAGCTAGAAATGAGTGGTTACACGGTATCGCCCCTAGAAAATCAGATATGTGGGAAGGCCAAAAACATGAGAGGCAGCGTAGAGTATCGCTAACATTCAGAAAGGTAATTCTCGAATAATCATCCAGGAGGCAACTGATGCTCGAAAAATTGTTCCGTTTACAAGAGTCAGGAACAACTGTCAAACGTGAGATTGTTGCAGGCTGCACAACGTTCATGACACTATCATATATTATCTTCGTCCAACCAGCGGTGTTGTCGGCAGCGGGGATGGATCCCGGCGCAGTGATGGCAGCGACCTGCATCACAAGTGCATTTGCGATGGTCCTGATGGCACTGCTCGCCAACTATCCCATCGCCCTTGCACCGGGGATGGGACATAACTTCTACTTCACTTTCACGGTCTGCCTCACCCTCGGTGTATCGTGGCAAAACGCGCTCGGTGCCGTTTTCATCGCAGGGGTGCTGTTTATCTTGCTCTTTTTTGTAGGGCTGCGTGAAAAGGTGATGACTATTCTGCCTGTTTCATTGAGGAACGCCATCCCCGCTGGAATTGGGTTGCTCATTGCATTGGTGGGGTTGGAATGGTCGGGGCTTATCGTTGACCATCCAGAAACCTATGTCACCCTCGGCGATCTGAAATCACCCCCGGCACTCCTGTCATTGTTCGGAATAATCGTGATCGCTATTCTGTTCGCTCTAAAAGTACGCGGTGCGATCCTGATCGGCATTCTCGCTTCGACGATTGTTGGGCTCATCACCGGCATGGTCAAATTTCAAGGCTTTGTTTCCGCCCCGCCGTCCATCGCCCCAACCTTTCTCAAACTCCAAATCCCAAACATTCTCGTAGACCCGAAAATGATTTCGGTGATTTTTATCTTCATTTTCCTGGATCTGTTCGATACCGTTGGAACGTTGGTTGGTGTCGGTGAACAAGGTGGCTTTATGGTCGATGGCAAGCTGCCGAGAGCAAGACAGGCACTACTGTCCGATGCGGTCGCCACAAGTGCAGGTGCCCTGCTGGGCACATCAACTGTTACCAGCTACATCGAGAGCGCGTCCGGGATCTCCGCAGGCGGACGCACAGGCTTAACCAACATCGTGACAGCAATTCTGATGCTGCTCGCCCTATTCTTTAGTCCGCTAATCAAGATGGTAGGAGCGGGATACGCTGTCAGTGAAAATACGTTCCTCTATCCCATAGTTGCCCCGGCACTGATTATCATCGGAAGCCTCATGCTCAAAAATGTCGTCTCCATCGATTGGGACGACGTGACAGAATCTATCCCTGCATTTCTGACCCTGTTGCTGATGCCCCTCACCATCAGTATTACGGAAGGGATTGCGTTTGGGTTCATCTCCTATGCCCTGCTAAAACTAGTCACCCGTCAAGGGAGACAGGTACACTGGCTGATATACCTCTTTGCTGTGCTTTTCGTGGCTCGATATATCTGGCTTATCTAGGGCGTGTTGACATTTGTGGCATAATAGTAATATGTCCACATTCACCTTATCTGATACGCAATGGTCAAAAATAGTAGGATTCCTTAACACCTGTCCTGACATCTATACCGGACAACAAACAGACTTAAAACGGTTTATCCATGCGGTGCTTTGGATAACTCGCAGTGGTAGTCGATGGCGACTGTTACCTAACCAGTACGGCAATTGGAACAGCGTCTATAAACGATTCGCAAGGTGGTGCGATAAAGATATCTTTCAACGCATGCACCAACACTTTGTCAAAGACCCTGATATGGAGTGGCTCATCATTGACAGCACTATCATTCGCGCGCACCCATGTGCTGGTGGTGCATTGAAAACAAGTGGGGGTCAAACTTCACAAGCACTTGGACGCAGCCGAGGTGGATTCTCAACGAAGATTCATATCGCTGTTGATGGCTTAGGCAATCCATTACATTTTATGCTGACAGCGGGTCAACGGCACGACATCACTTGCGCTGAAACGTTAATTGACGGCTATAACAGTGAGTATGTGATGGTTCCGACAAATCGTATGACTCGATGGCATTGATTGAGTCGATAACCCAAAGGGGGGCGGTGCCGGTGATACCGCCACGTGCCAACCGTCGTGATTCACGCACTTATGATGTGCATCTGTATAAAGAGAGACATTTAGTCGAATGTTTCATTAACAAAATCAAGCAGTATCGACGTATTTCCTCTCGGTTTGATAAGTTAGCGGCGCGGTATATGGGATTTCTGAGTTTCGTTGCCACAATTATTTGGTTACGATGAAATGTCAACAGAACCTAATCACCCAGAGAAAAATATACTTCAACCACCTCTACCCACTATGCCTCCACTTCGCCGGATAGGTGACATCGGTGATGTTTACGTGCCGACCCAATATCGAGCAATTGCCGCAGAAGACGCCTCATGGAAGTTATTCACACGCAGCGAACTGGGACAGTTCAATCGAATTTTCACCCACTTACGCCGCGGTGGCGTGGCAATCCTGTCCGGCGACTGGGAGCAAGTGACGGAAGTAATGAAGTACATCGAGCGGAAAAAGGAGGAGTTGATTCCTCCATCCCGCGAGGGTGGGCGGGACAGAAAAAGGTCAAGTCGGGACAAAGACAGATGGCAACGCCAAAAAGGGGTTGACAGACGTAAATCCGATTCAGGGTTGGCGGATGTAAATCCCACACAAGAAAGAGCACATCCACTGTCACGCTTGATGTGCTGGGCAGATCCAGCCGGCACCCTACAAGTAACCCCGCCGCCAAATCTACCCTATCTCCTTGAATGGATCGGCGAAAATCAGGGAGCAAATGAAGGACACCCATTTTTAGTCCCTATTGACAAAATTCAGAAGATTCAAAGGGCACTCGCAGAGACTTATCCGATTCGTGCACTCGGGGTGTCGCTGGTTGCCTCCGACAACGTGCTTCCACCCCATTCTCAAGAAACGGTCGAACTGTTTCGACGGGGGTTGCAAAGTGTCAAACCACACCTACCACAAGGCGCAGCGGTGCTCGATATGGGTTGTGGGTGCGGGTGTCTTACACTGCTCACCGCACAGGAAGTGGGGGATTTGGGGGGGGAAATTTATGCGTCGGATCTGCTGCCCGAAGCAGTTGCGACAACTCGGCTCAACCTCCTACGTTTTGCCGATTTGCACAATACCCCGTCGCAAATCCACCTTATGCCGGCGGGAGATCTTTTCCAGCCGGTGTCAACGCTCCGTTTTGATCTGGTTATTTTCAACGCTCCGTGGGTGGTCTCACGGGCACGGAACCGAGCAGAGATCGCCATCCACGACGAAAAACAGCAGACCCTTCGACGTTTTTTCGACGACCTCCCAAGTAACCTCAACCCAAAGGGGCGTGCGCTTATTGGATATGCGGATGCTTCCGGCGAAAAATCGATTGCTCGCCTAGAAGCGATGATCGACGCTGCGGGTTTAACGGTTTTGAGCCGATTTAAGGAGCGGGTGGCAACCCATAGAACAAAGCGGAAATGGGAAAACATCACGGTTTATGAACTGGTCAATGAAAAATCAGACACCTAAACCTTGCCGGATAAAATCTCGACTCGCTCTAGCGCATTCCAATGGGGTTTTGTCTCCCGTCGGACCATTCTGCTCCACCGTAATCCAGCCCGAATAACGTTTCTCCTTCAGAATCTGAAAGACACTTTCATAGTCACAACACCCAGCACCGACCCCCGTCCTTAAGTCGGAATCTTCATGCCAGTCCTTGAATTCAAGAAAATCGATTCGATCCCAGTTGCGCTCAAGGAAGATTGCCGCGCGTTGTTCCACAGGGTGCCCCACGAAATCCTTTGTCGCGTGTCCGACATCCAAGAAACCGAAGAACTTGGTGGAATCTGCTTTGTGTAACAACTCCTCAGTCTCCTCCAACGTCTCGCCGGTGTGATGGGTGTGGTTGTGGAAGCAGGCGCGTACATCGTAGGTCAGTGCAATCTCACCAATTTGGTTCAGCAGGTCAGCGATTTCGTTCATGTCTGCGTCCTTCTGTGCCAAGCCGCCTATTGTCACCAGATGCTTCGCACCGAGCTGCTGCATAACCTCACAGACACGGTTGATCCTATCGAAGTCACGGTCTATGGTGAGATCCACGCTTACCAATGGAAGCCCACGATCTGCTATCCGCTCGACAAAGTCCGTCTCCTCAATAAACCGAACCAGCACCCTCTCAAATGTAGCAACACCCGCATAGCCCGCCGCCGATACATCGTCAATCCAAGCAGGCATCTCTTCGTTGGATAGATCCCCACCCCACATCAGACTCATACATGCGAGTTTAATATCAACTGTTTCGCTCATATTTGCTCCTATCGATACGGTTGTTCGGATTGGATTAAAATGAATCGCCCGACTACAACCCTTTATCACGAAACTTCCTCAACAATCGTTCCTTCAATGCCTCGATGGCCATCCAAATAGACATAATAATACACCACCAACACACGACCGTCTTCAAGTTCAACCGACCAAGGATAACCACAGTCTGAATCGTGCGAATCGCTTCGGATAACAAGCACCGGTGCGGTGTCCAAGTCACTGCCCTCCGGTTCGAGAATACGCGCTAGGCATCCCCGTTGTCCGGGCCATCGTGTGCCGACGGTGGTGAAGATGCGTCCATCCCGCAGTCCAAGCATGTGACCGGGACAACCGCGGATTGTTGTCTGCCGCCAAGGAGACCATGTTTCCCCACCATCACTCGATTCGACCAACGCAAGGCAAACCTCTCGGCTAGTTGCACCGGGGCCAGGATGGCACCGAAAGAGAACGATAATCCGTCCACTAGGGGTGAGATGGCTGGCAGGCTCGCTGAAGTGGGTAACAGGATCTTCCGCAATCCGTCCGCCATACTCCCACGTCTCACCCATATCCCTTGACACACGCAACATACCGAAGAAAGGCATCGCGCCATCAGGGTGATCGGTCGCCTTGCTCGGTAAAAGTAAACGTCCGTCGGACAGCTGTATCAAACCACTTCGGGAAATCCCCGAATGAGAGGCAGGATGTCCCCACACAGCATCGGGTAGTGGTGGGAAACGTACCGGCTCGCTCCAAGTGCGCCCATCATCACGGGAACGCACCCAGACAGGAATACCTGCATGAGCAGTCCATTCACCCCCTTCGCGCTCTTCATCTTCGGGAACGAGCGCGACGTTGGAAGCGTGAAGGAAGATGCTCCCATCCGCGAGGGTATGGGTGCCAAAGTCAAGCACACCGCCCAACGGATCGACGGTAACCAAGTGCTGACTACTCCACGTTTGCCCCTCGTCCTCCGAGCGGCAAGCGCGTACATCAAATAACGGGTGGCTGTGGTGGGAATACCCGACGTATGGTGAACGATGAAATAGAACTAATAGGTCCCCACCGGGGGTACGCACTAGGTTGGGGTGGGCACCGTACCAATCTTCTTCACGGTAAACCGTAAAATGCTCTACAACGCGCCAGCTCATTGTCCCTTTCTCCTTTGCGAAAATTGCAATCTCCAGAAAGTCAGAAATCTAAAAACTTGGGTTCTATTTCCTGAAACTATATCTTAACAGTCTGTAATCGTGCCAAACTAGTATGCCTCTCGTTTAAGTTCCATTCTGAGAACTAGCTTTCTCATACCGTTCCAAGACACGATTAAGTATCAATTTGAACCAGTACGTATAATGCTCAGGGTTTTCCCCAACATCCCGCTTCAGTTTTTCAATGTCGATCCATTTCCAATCATCAACTTCGTCAGGATTTGGCATCGGTTGACCGTCATAGTGTCCAACAAAGACGTGGTCCAGTTCGTGCTCAAATAGGTTATTCTCCAGCTTGGCATGATAGATAAAGCTGAAAAGTTCAGTCAATTCACAATCGAAACCCATTTCCTCATTGAGCCGCCGTCTCGCCTCCCAATAATGACTTTCACCAAGACGTGGATGACTACAGCAAGTATTCGTCCACAATCCACCGGAGTGATACTTTGTCTCTGACCGTTTCTGAAGCAGCAATTCTCCTAGCGTATTGAAGATAAAAATCGAAAATGCGCGATGCAGCTTCCCTTCGCGGTGCGCTTTTAGCTTTTCTTCAGTACCGATTTCTCTTCCCATGGGGTCAACGAGTACTACATGCTCTTGCACGGTTGATGTCCTTTCCCACATATTGTGTCGCCAGCACACTATAAAACTAATCAACCCATCAACCAATTCACTCCCGCAGCAAGTACAATTCGTCGTATCTTCTTACGTATTACGTGTTATGCCTCCCGGCTAATCGATCGAGACCCGTTCAATTGCATGGACAAACAATACATCGTTCGCCCCTTCGTAACGCCGCAGTGCTTGGGTCACTGCCTCCGTCTCAAGATTTTCCGCTACTAAACCCGCAATAACCAAGTCAGCCTGAGAGGAGTAGTGGGATACCTCTTCCTCCAATGCTTCTCCGCTACTGCACGAAACAGAAGTTACGTTCTGCGCTGAAATCGGCAGCCGTCCTTCCTGCATCCACGCTGAGAGCCTGTCCGCCTCACGTTCAGCGTCCGCAGAATCGAAGCACACGAAGAGCCGGATCTCAGCACGTCTCCATTCCGGGTGACCCACAATGATATACGCGAGCAACAGCATCATCGGAGCATTCATCAAGTTCTCCTCTGTTACCCACACATGGATCGAAGACCGATAGCCGAATCGGTATTTCGTCGATCGCAAGATTAGGACATTGAACATCGAATTCATAGCGAGTCGAGCACCCTGCCCAACATCATTGATCTCATCAAGATTTTCCCGATCAAACTCAAAGAGGATAGAGTTGTTCGGCAAGCCAGAGATACCTGGCATCTGCAACGTCTGCGCGACAGCGAGCTGGAACGTCGGGCAAATCAGGGTATCAACAAAGATGCCTGCTCTGCTGATCTCTGTCCGTTGGATTAACTCGTCAACGTGAATACGCGCCTCAATCTCGTCAAGAAAAGAGTAATCGCCGTGGAAGAACTGGATGAAGTGGCCAAACCCGTGCCTATGACAAATCCAGCGGAGCAGATCGAAATGTCCGAGCCGACGTTCGCCGAATTGAGTCACCGCGACAATCGATGGACGCCATCCGCCTTCGGATGAGACGACACGGTTCTTCTGTAATGTAATCTGCAGCCACCGGGTGAGCTGGAACATCGTCCCTTGGAAAATCGCCGTTAAGTCGCGCTGCCCCTTGTGGCTGTGGCGAAGTCCGAGGTAGATTGCCACCATGAGAATGATCGAGATGAACGCGTACACCACGTTTATCTGAATCATCATCAGGCCACACATCACGGTGCCAATCAACGACAAATACCAACGAGAATGGAAAGTGGGGCGATAGGACGGATTGCCTGCAAAGTGCTCAAGGAACGATACTGCACAGAGAACACCGTATGTCACAATGAAGAACATGGTGAGGATTCGAGCGATAACATCCACATCGCCAGCGACGACGAACACGATCGCGATTGCACCCGACACGCAAGTTGCAACCACCGGTTCCTGTGTCTGCCCCACCCCTTTTTCCATCAGACGGTTCAACTGAGAAAACGGTAGCACATTATCGCGACCAAGCATCTGCAGCGTTCTGGGAGCAACCAAAATCGAGCCAAGCGCGGACGATAGGGCGGCTGCGCCCAATCCAACGTAGATTGCGGGACCCCACAGGGCAATTTGAGCCATAATAAACTGATCTGCGGCGAGTGCTTCAGGCTTGGCACTCTGGGCAAGCTTGACAGCGACGAGCGCGTATATGACCATGCCTGCGAGTGTCGCGCCGATCGTGCCGAGCGGTATGCTCCTTTGGGGGTTCTTCAGGTCACCGGATAGCCCAAGACCCGCGATCATACCCGTAAAGGCGGGGAAACAGATTGCGAAGACTGTGCCGAAGCTGTCACCACCTTCGATGCGTGCCGTGATGTTCAACCCTTCTGGTCGTATATCTGCAGGTCCCTCACCTAAAAAAAACGCACCGATTAACACCGCTAGGATTGCACTGACTGCCCACAATGCCCATACACCCATATCGGCTCCCTTAGTCAGCATCAACGCAATAAGGAGGAGCGTACCGGTAAGACTCACCCAGCGAGGGTCAAGTTTCAATGCGTACGTGGCAGCCACCCATCCATATAGGGGTTGCAAAGCCTCTGCAAACGCGACCATATAGAAGGCAATCGAGATCGCTTGGGCAATATATAGAGTGATCCCAATCGTGCCCCCGATGCTCGGGCCGAAGGACCGGCTAACAATGTAGTACGCGCCACCGCCTGCTACACGGCGGTTTGTCGCAATCTCGGACACCGCCAGCACCGTGGGAATGGTTACGAGATGCCCCAAGGCGATGATCGCGAGGCTGCCCCAGAGCCCGACATGTGCGACAGCGTAACCGAACCGCAAGAACAAGATTGCGCCGAGAATTGTACATATCGAGGTAAGGAAAACAGGTGCGGTGCCGAAGCCGTGCCCATCTTGGGAGTGCGAGACACCGCTACCAGCTGCCGATCCAGATTGCTGTGCTGTGTTTGAAAACATTAGAATGAATTCTCTTTTAGCTTAAAGGGAGTCTGCATAAAGTGGGTCATTAAGAACCTGTTTTAAAAGTCATTTGATGCGGTTCCGCATCAAGTAAATGGAAGCAATATACACCATAGCCTCAGCGGTCTCAGCCGAGCGTTCATAGTCCAAAGTCAATCGGCGAAACCAACCGAACCAAGAAAAGGTGCGCTCCACAATCCAACGTAATGGGACGACCACAAATCCCGATTGCCCAAGAGATGGAGCAATGTCCAATTGACACTGATGCGTTAAATATAGCCAGTCGCCTAATTCTCCGCGATAGCCAGCATCAGCACAGACTAACTGAATCGTTATCTGCCAACTAAAGACCTCGTTTAGTAACTCTATTGCGACTCGATTATCACTGACATTGGCATCAGTGACTTTGACTCCCAATGGAATGCCAATTGTATCGGTGACTATATGGCGTTTACGACCTTTGACTTTCTTGTGCGCATTAAACCCTCTACTATCTGCCAGTTCGGTCGTCTTGACCGATTGGCTGTCAATGATAGCTACGGTCGGTGACGGGGATTTGCCAATATCACTACGGGTTTGCTCGTGAAGTGCTTGATGAATCATAACCCATGTCCCTAAAGTTTTCCACTTTCTGAAGTGGGAATAGACCGTTTGCCACGGTGGCATGTGACGCGGCAACATTCGCCACTGACACCCTGATTTGACTATATAGAAAATAGCGTTGATAATTGAGCGCATCTCCCACTTGAGAGGTCTACCTATGGGTGAAGGTTCTGGAAAATAGGGTAACAGTTTGTCCCACTGGGCATCGGTCAAATCTGTAGGATACTTTGGTGTAGTCATGTTTAGGCCTTTCATTAGGTCAGTAGTTTACTGCTCTAATGGTTTAACATAAACATTAACTTTTGAATAGCCTTTTTCTTTTTAAAACAGGTTCTAAGAAAAAATGTCACCTGCCTATAAAATCGTAGAAAATAAATCAAATTCCCATTAGAAAAACTTCAGATTTCTTCGTCTCAAAGATCTTCAGGTCCATAGGACTCTGTGAAAGTTGTCCAGATGCCCGTGTGTTTATCAAAACGGCTCAAGCCACGATAGGTGCCGAACCACACATAAGTATCTCCTACTGAGATAGAGAGGATTCCGTTATGCGCCAAGCCCTCCTCTCGGGTGTACGCTATCCAGCTATTCGCTGACGGATCGAATCGGCTCACCCCTGCATTATACGTCCCGATCCAAACCTCTGTGCCATCAACATCGATCGAAGTCACCTTGTTGCTAGCCAGCCCATCTTTCGTTGTATAGGAAGTCCAAACCTCTGTATCGTCATTGTAAACGGTCACACCCCGATCGGTGCCAAACCAAACACGCTCCCCATCAATAGCAATACAACTGATTTCATCGCTCGCCAAGCCATCTTCTGTTGTGATAGTCTTCCACGTATCCTTACCGATATGGTATTTGCTCACACCGCGTCGTGTACCGACCCATACATTTTTCTTGCTGCTAGCGATACACCAAATCTCGTCCGTAACCAACGACTCCGCAAACTCTTTGGAGACAGATGCGGGTTGAATCTCCGTGCCGGAGGTATAAGCGATCCAAGCGTTGGGATCATCTGCGGTTCGGGGATACTTGCCAATCCCAGAGTTCGTGCCAACCCAAATATTATTGCCATCATTGCTGACAGAAGTCACATTATTGGCGGGCAAACCATGCTCGGTTTTGTACTGATCCCAGCGCAGGGCGAGTTTATCAAAGCGGTTCGCTCCATCTCGAGTCCCGACCCAGACGTACTGGTCATCAACCACGATCGAACTTACCGAATTATCCGATAGTGTATCTTTCCTTTTGGGACGCCATCGGTGCCAATGCCCACCGTGGGTCGCTATCTCCTCGGAGCCACCCTCCTGCTGATACCGTTTCCAAATTCCCAATTCCTTATCATAACGAGATAAACCGTTGTCAGTGCCGACCCAGACAAAACGCTCATCCGTATCCACCGTCCGGATAGTACGCCCAGAAAGGGTTGGCATTGCTGTGAAGGGAGTCCAAGACTCCTGCTGTTTGTCATAACGAGCGAGCCCGCGCAACGTGCCCACCCATACATACTTATCATCAACAGCAAGTCCATACTCATCTACATGGTTATGCAGCATCCCTTTCAGATTCCTGAACACCGTCCAAGTACCAGACGCAAAGTGAAATCGCCTAAGTCCATTGTTGGGTACGGCTAACCAGAGGTAATCGTCGTCCGTAGCCAGCTCAAGCGTCCCTTGCCCCGATTTAATTGTCGTCCACTCTCCGGTGCGCCTATCGTATCGGGTAACCCCCGCCTTATTCCAAGGTCTGTAGAGTATCCAGACATCGTCTTTTGTGGCAATGATTCGTCTAATGGTATCCGCAGCAAGCACGTCACTCGTTGAAAATGTGTCCCACTTCTTTGTTTTTTTATCGTATCGTGACAACGGACGGTTGCTTTCTCTGTCCCACTCCGAGCGCGCAACCCAGATGAAATCCTCATCCGCGGTAATCCACTCAGCACCCCTGCCCGCCAGTCCATCCCTCGGCGTGAAATCGCGCCATTCACGGGTAAATTCATTGTAACGGTGAAGCCCACGACCCGAACCGAACCAGACCTCCGGTCCATCAACCGCCAACGCGTTCAATCGTTCAATCCGCATATCTCCTTTAGGGGAAATCACATTCCATTTTCCAGTCTTTTTACTATAATGGCTCAATTCGACACCGATCATCGGAACCACCCAGACACTGTATTGGCTCACAGCAATCTTGTCCGCATCGTTCGTAGAGAGGCCATCCGCTATCGTAAAATGTTTCCACGTATCCGCCATTTTATCGTAACGGAGAATCCCGTAATCCGTGGTAAACCAGACTGCGTCCGTATCCACATAGCTCCAACGCACCGTGGTCATCGACTTTTTCTGAGTAGACTGGAGAATATCTAAGCGCGTAAAACGCTGCCACGTTCCTGTGGAACGATGAAACCGTAAAATCCCACCGTTCGGTGAAGAAGCCCAGTTGTTGAACCAGATGTAATCCCCATCAAATTTGATATTTGAGACCTTCGTTTCAAGAAACGGATCCCGCACCGGACGTGATTGATGTAGCACTCTGCCGCCATCTGAGAGGTGATATTCGACAAGACCGACCGGTGTCGCTAACCAAAGTGTTTCTTCCACATCACACAGGATGTCCCGAATGTTATACGACACATTCGAGATAAGACTCCAAACCTCCGAAGCAATTGTATAACTTCCCAAACCTTGCGGTGTGCCTATCCAGAGGATGCCGTCTCGAAAAGCGAGCGCCGTAACGTTGGTAACAGGCAATTGTGCGTTAAACGACATCGGCACCCAACGCCCCTGAGCAACATCATATCGTGCAACTCCTTGGCGTGTCCCCGCCCAAAGGATATCCTCTGTGGAAAGTAGCACATTAACATAGGTATCGGGAAGTCCCTCGGCAGCGTGATACATCTTCTTATCCGCAATTGAATATCGCCAAACACCCGCCGCCCCACCAAACCAGACCATTCCATCGCGGACAAGTACAGATAACACAATCGCATTTGAGTGATCGTCCGGTGTCTCAAGCTGCGTCCACTCTTGAGCAGTTGTGTCATACATCGCGGGACCTAAACTTGTACCGAGCCAGAGGATATCTCCATCGGCATCGACCGCCGTCACAAAAGCCTCTCCATCCGTCTCGGATCGGGGAGGAGAATAAAACGCCCATTCGCCGCCGGAGTACGGTCGTGTGCCAAGTCCCCGATCTGTACCGATCCAGACCTGTGCACCAGTCAGCCCGCCGGTCGAGATTTCGATCACGTCGCTTTGTCCCGATTCACGCAATTGAGGCGCGACATCTATCCTCGTAACATACGGGCTCGGAAGACCATCCTCTTTAGAGATAATTTCCCAACTGCGCGTTTGGGGCTGGTAAATCGAAATTCCCGATCCGGTCGCCAGCCAAAGGTTACCATCCGCATCACGCGTTATATCCCGGACATCGTTATCCGCGAGAAAATCGGCTTGTTTGTAAAGCGTCCACTCACCGGTTACCTTATCAAAGCGGCTTACCCCATCCTCTTTGCTCGCAAACCAGACATCATTTCCTTGTGTCGTAATCCAACTCACATGATTGCTTGCCAGTCCATCCACTTTGGTGTAATGCACCCAAGTGTCGACCGGCTTGATGAAACGATGTACGCCAGCATTCGCAGTACCAAACCACACCTGAAACCCATCCGCGCGGATACAAGAGATCATATTGCTTTTGAGCAGATCGGTCTTCGTAAAGGTCTTGATGAAAGCTTGCTCAACTTGATTGTATTGACTCACACCTTCATCTTGCGTTCCAAACCAAACACTATTCTCGTCTACCGCAATGGTAGCAATCTCATTATCTATCAAGCCATCTGATTTTTTATAATTATTCCACGAATCGGTGTCTCGATGGTAGCGGCTTACTCCACCTTTGCTAAACCGAGGATCATCCTCCCAGCCGTGGGGATCCGGATTTATCTCCCTATCCGTACCGACCCACACATACTCCGGCTCAACTGCAATCGTTGTTATCACCTTGCTGACCAGACCATCCTTACGGGTACGTACCGCCCAGCTGTCAATGGTTTTGTCATAACGGTTTAACCCATTAGATGTTCCAAACCAAACGTAGTTTCCGTCCACCGCAATGGACGATACCTGATCACTCGCTAACCCATCAATGGTACGGTAAGTCGAAAAGGTGTTCGTCTCCGTATCGTAGCGACTCACCCCCTCCTCCGTGGCAAACCACACCCATTGTCCATCAATAGCAACGGCGTTTACTGCATCATTCGACAGTCCATCTTCCATCGTATAGTGGAACCATTGGTCTTGGTCTCGATTCCAACGTGAAACTCCGGCTTGCGTTGCAAACCACACATTATGCGAATCAGCAGCAATACAGTTGACCTCATTACTGACCAGCTTCCGTTCCACCCGCCACGCCTTTTCAGAGCGAGAACCTGAATCGAAGTCCCCCAACGGCACATTGGGGTCATCGGGGACTAATGTTGTGCACCCCATCATCATAAGAAGAGGTAGTAACAACAAGTTACATATAACGGCTTGCACCCTGTACTGACTTGCTCGCTTCATTATTTCTACAGCCTTTCTTTCATCTAAGAATGATTTTGTAGTTATTGTGCCACTAGGTTGGGGAAGATGTCAACTTAATTTGGCATCACAATAAGTCGTAGACACGTTTTTTTACGCATTATGTATACGCATTATTGCCTCAAAAACGCGGGGCAGTCAGTAGCGATTTATCGCCCTTGCTATTATACCCCAGATCGACCTGTGCTTCTATAGCAAACACGACTGTCCAAAAGGTAAACAGAGCTGTTCAGAAATTGAACAGTAGGCAGCACCTCGTCGGACAAAACCAACAAGGAACCCGCATAAAAACTCAATCTCTGACTCAAATCCCTTTGGCACAAAAATTGCCTTTTCATCAACACATGGTCTTAAAAATTCAATCATCCAAAAATCATGCTGAGAAAGGAGCGACCTTATGAAAGTTAGACAGAAAATCCTGTGGATATGTTTGAGCCTTTTTCTGATTAGTATTAGCCTCGCTTATTCTCAAGAAGACGAGGCAGAATCTCCTCCTGTTGAACTGGAGGAAGTCACTGTAATCGCACGCGTTGAGAAAGACACCTTCCGAACACCGAATTCCGTCTCCGTCATTGGTCGAGAACAAATTGAACGCATGAATGCCCCAACGACACCTCAAATCCTGCGCGAAACAGAGGGGGTCTGGACACAGCAAACAACGGTTGGACAAGGTTCACCCCTACTGCGTGGGCTAACCGGCTATCAAGCCTTCCTTGCGATTGATGGTGTGCGACTCAACAACTCTACTTTCCGCTCTGGTCCCAATCAGTATTTGGTGACAATCAGTCCAGACAATCTTGACCGGGTTGAAGTGCTGCGCGGCGCCGGTTCGATGTTATATGGCAGCGGCGCGATGGGCGGTGTCATCAGTATGTTCACCAAAGACGCCATTCTCGACGGCGCAACAGAAGAGTGGAATATCCAGTCTCGTGCCTTCACTCGATTCGCTTCGGCGAGTTCAGAGCGGCTCGGACGGCTTGAGGTAATTGGAAGCCAAAAGCAACTCGGATTTTCGGTCGGCGCGTCCGCGCGATGGTTTGGTAATATCAATCCGGGCAGCGGCTACGACCTACACTACAAGAACCGTAAGTTTGAAATCGTTACCGACAAACCAAAGGGCGTGCAAGTCTCTGATGGTCCCCCCAAAGATGTCCCCGATCGTTGGCTGATCGATTCCGAAGGACCACTCGGTTGGAACGCCTACGACGGCGACGCCAAACTCTCTTACAAACTCACTGATACCAGTACAGTCAACCTCACCTACCAGCTCTGGCGGCAACCGCAAACCCCGCGTTACGACAAAATTGCACCGCGTGAGTTTGACGAGTTTTTCTTTCAACCGCAAGACCGAGATCTACTCTACGCCACCTACCTCTCCAAACCGGAAAACTTGGCGATCGATCGGATTCAATTCACCACCTCATTTCATCGTCAGAAAGAAGGGCGAAATGAGCTCCTACGCGATGCAACAGAACGGCGCGAACGGTTCGATACCGTCAACACATTGGGATTCAGCGCGCAGGCAGTCAATTCATCGCTGCCGAAACAGCGTGTCGTCGCAGGCGGTGAATTCTACTTCGATACCGTTGCTAGCCAAACAATCAAAACCGACATCAGGACCGGTGCTGAAAACGTAGACGACGCAAAAGGCAGGTTTATCGACGGTTCGCAATTCTGGGATGCAAATCTCTACGTTCAGGACGAAATCGAACTGCACGAACTCCTTGAACTGACGCTCGGTGGGCGATTTACGCTTTACAACACGAACGCAGACCTCTCGGTGCGTTCCGATCAGTTTGATGACTTTAACCAATCCGGTAACGCATTCACCTACAGCGCAGGTCTAGTCGCAAGCGTCACCGACGGATTGAACGTCGTCGGGAATTTTGCAACATCGTTCCGTGCGCCCTCGTTGAACGATACAACCGCTGTGGAAGTCACCAATGAAGGTATCGATTCCCCTTCGCCAGACCTCAAATCGGAGCGAGGATGGACGGCAGAAGGTGGTTTTAAGGCACGTTACCCGTGGTTTATCGGTTCACTGACTCTTTTTCATGGTCGCGTCAGCGATCTGGTCACCCGTGTTCCCATCGAAGATGCTTACGCCGGAAAATCGCTGCCAAGCTTGATTAAGGAAATCCAGCAAAACAATCCGGGGGTTGATGTCTATGTATTCGACAATGTAGATGAAGTGCAAATCCAAGGCGTTGAGTTTGCTGGGACGGTTCCCATTCCGGTTCAAAGTGGTTTGTCGATCTACGGTAATGCGATGTTCACGCGTGGAAAGGTTCTGGTCATCAACGGTGCAGCACCTGATCCCGACAAGCCGTGGGAGGAACGGATTCGTCGTGAACCACCACTCAACGGCATGGTCGGTCTACGCTGGGAGCCACCTGCGCAGCGATTCTGGGGAGAATTCTTCGTCCGTGGCGCAACCGAGCAGAGACGGTTAAATCGGAGCGATATTCGAGATCCACGGATTCCAGGAACCACCCGCGACACAGGTAAAGTTCAGTTTGATGCCAACGGTGCAGCGGTTGGTGAGGGTTCTCCGGGCTGGATGACGCTTAACCTGCGCGGCGGTTTTCAGGTGACCCAGTACAATCGGCTCACCCTCGCGCTTGAGAACCTACTCAATAAACGGTATCGCGAGCACGGCTCCGGCATCAACGCACCGGGATTCAATGTGATTGTCAGCCTTGATAACCGATTTTAGGTGAATTTCACACATTCATCTGCCCCTCAATTACATTCTATGGTAGATTTTAGAATTACTTAGATTCTCCCAATGCACAGCCAACCCCCTAAATCCCCCTTATCAGGGGGACTTTGGAAACTTCGTGAAGGTCGGAGTTATTGTAGATGTCTACTTATTTCTCTAATTCACCATAGTTACGGATTATTGCATATTCAGGTTATTGTCCAAATACGTAATAATTCCCCTCCTAGCCAGTCTTTGCTTAATCGCCAACCCCTGTCTATTTCTTCAGCTACCGTTGTCTGCTTGCCTACTATGTGCTATAATTGAAGAAGCATTTAAACATTGTGAGGACCAAATTCATGATTAAATCCATCCACGCAATCTGTCTACATCTTCTATTTTTTGGGATTGTGAGTTGCCTTGACGTTTCAGCACAAGATGACACAGAACCCGTTCAACTCGACGAAATTGTGGTGACACCCGGCCGGTTCGCGATTGATGATGGGACATCTTCAAAATTATCTCTTTCAAAGCAACGAATTGAACGGTTTCCGTTGGTTGATAACGATGTGATGCGGGCTGCACATATTTTTCCGGGGGTCGTTGCGAGCGATTACAGCGCACGCTTCAGTGTGCGCGGTGGCGAAAAGGACGACATTTTGGTGAGATTAGACGGGATGGAACTCTTCGATCCGTACCACCTACAAGACTTTGGCGGTGCTGTTTCACTCGTTGGTCTTGATTTAATCCAGCGCGTCGAATTGTTGATGGGTGGCTTCCCAGCGGAGTATGGGGATAAAATGTCCGGTGTGTTTGACATCACAACAAAAGAGGGGAACATTGAGAAAGTTTCTGCTAATTTCGGGCTTGACCTTATCAATACAACCGCAATGGTGGAGGGACCCTTATCAGAAAAAGGGTCATGGCGCCTGTCGGCACGCCGAGGTTACGTTGACCTTATCCTTGCAATGATTGATTTCGATGAGGACTACAAGCCACAATACGCGGATGTCTATGGTAAACTGACTTACGCACTGACACAGAAGGATACGCTCACGCTCAATGGACTTTATGGATGGGATAAGAATCGGATTCGTCAAGGGGACCCCGACAATAACTTAGATTCGCGCTATGATAATTTAACCGCTTGGACGCGGTGGCGGCATCGCTTTGGCACGGCGAACTGGTCTGATGTGTTTGTTTTTGGGGGGAGCGCAGCGCATGATCGTCAGACTGGGGCAGCGGATTTTGATGTCCGTTCGTTCCGTTTCTTTGGCACCAAAACGGAATTCACAGCCGGTTTTCTGGATAAACATCTGTTTCGCAGCGGAATCGAATGGCGTTGGATGGCAGGGCAATACGATTACGATGTTCGAGAGCGGCAGCCCGGAATAGACCAGTACACACGAATCCTTGCAGACCTTGACGACAGCGGCAGCGAAATCAAGGTATTTCTTCAAGACGAGTGGCAGCTACATCCGAAACTCGCGCTCAATGTGGGAGGGCGGTACGTGTTTCAGGACTATCGCGCCGCCGGTATCCAAAGCTATGAGATTGGACCTCGGGTTGCACTTGCGGTGCGCCCAACAGAGAAACTGGTGTTGCGCGGCGCGTGGGGGATCTATCACCAACCCATCCTTATGATGAATATTCCCGTGGAGGATAACGTTCAAACCGTCGGGCGTGCCGAACAGGCGGTTCATTACATTCTCGGTGGTGAATACCATCCAAACGCTAATTTCTTGTTCCGTTTGGAGGCGTATTACAAAACATTGGATAATCTTTCAGGACGGCTCAGGGAGTTTGGACGACAAAACCAGATTTTCGTACCCCCGGAATCTGGAGAGGCAAAAGGGGTGGATATTTTCGTAACACATGCGGTTTCAAATCGGTTAACGTGGGGAGTCGGCTATGCGTACATCGTTGCGAAAGAAAGCGCAGGCGGTGAAACATTTTTTCGGCAGTCCGACCGACGGCATTCTGTCGCGCTCAGTAGCAGCCATCAACTTTCACGAGGGTGGCATTTCTACCTTACTTGGCGTTTCCATACTGGCGAACCGAAAACGCCATTGACGCATACGCTGGTTCAGCAGCCGGACGGCGGCATCGCGTGTGACCGACAGTTTGGGGCAACGCATTCAGAGCGGCTACCCCCTTACCATAGTCTCGATTTTCGGTTTACGAAACGGAATCCGTACAGCCGGTGGGAGCTCACATGGTATTTCCAAATCTTAAATCTATACAATCGTTCTAACATTGACCAATATGCGTTTAGCGAGAGGCGAGACGAGGAAACGGGTATGCTGCTCGGGTGCGAGATTGATGAAGAGCCACAGCTGCCGATTCTGCCGACATTGGGTATTTCGGTCACGTTTTAACAGAGTAGCAGTATGTCTTGATTGACCAAAAAGTGCAAGAAGATAGGAAAGATTTATCCATGAAACGAAAATTAGTTTGGAAAATGTTGCTGATAGGGAGCAGTCTGTTGACGATAAACGCTTGGGGCAATAAGACAATTTCCTTCACCGCGGATTTGACCGGAAACCTCGACATCTACATCATGGATATCAATCTCAAGAATCCCGTCAACTTAACCAACCATCCGGCGGATGACTCTTCCCCGACGTGGGCACCAGATGGTAGTGCTTTCGCTTATGTTTCACACAGGGATGGGAATCCAGAGATTTACGCGATGGATATGAATAACAAGGAATCCAGGCGCCTAACAAACAATCGCGCAACTGACATCGATCCCGCTTGGTCACCCGACGGACGCTGGATTGCGTTTGCATCCAACCAACACAGGGAGCATGCAGCAGATACTGACATCTACATAATGAATGCGAACGGCAAGAAGGCACAACAGCTCACAAACAAGGGCGGACACAACTCAACCCCGGCGTGGTCGCTGGACGGGCAGTGGATCGCCTTTCGCTCCACACTAGATGGTATCGGCGGCATCCATCTGATAAACGCAAACGGCAAAAAACAGCGTGCCCTCACACAGGTATCCGCGACAAACCCTACTTGGGCAGTTAACGGTAAAGAGATCTACTTCTCTAGCGATATGCTCGGCAATGTAGAGGTGCCTACCCTGTTTGCCATAGATGTCAACGGGGGAAATGTCCGGAAGTTGGCAAACGCCGCACAAGCCTGCGAAGAGCCCGCCGAATCGCCTGATGGACAATGGATCGCCTATGTGTCAACTCAGGACAATAACAAAGACATCCATCTAATCCGTGTAGCGGATGGGGAGATCCGACAGTTGACACAAGATCCGGGACAGGAATTTTCGCCTGCATGGGCGCCGTCGGGGTTATCCGTTTCGCCAAGCACAGACACGCGGGCAATGCTCTGGGGAACCTTGAAGCAAGGGACTGTAAAGGCAAGTTTACAGTCCCCCCACCATTAAAGTTGTAGGCGGGGTATCTTGCCCCGCTCCCTGCTGTGAAACCAACGACTTCAGGATTAACATCTTCCGCGTAGCAGAGAAGTCCCCACTGTCAGCGTGTAGAAATGGGTGTCACTCGCATCTGTGGCACAACGGAGCCCTCACTCCCACCGTGCCCAGACGTTCGGTGTGACATACCCTTCGTCGATGTATGGATCTTCACCAGCGATGGTGATAATACCGCGGTAATTTCGCTGTCCCTTCCAACCCAACCACGATGCTGTTGAACAATAGTGGCTCACAAAGATACGCCGAAATGTATCGCTTCGGTTCTTTTTGGAGCGGTGTAAGAGATAACCGTTGAAAAAGAGGACACTGCCAACTGACATCTCGATCGGAATCTCGTCCGTGTCATCAAAACCGATGGCTTCTTGGCAGCTGTCGAATTCATCGCGTTTGTTGTGCGGCACGCGATCGTAAATTACACCGGAACGATGGCTATTCGGCAAAATCCAAAGGCAGCCGTTCTCAATTGTCGCATCATCTAATGTAATCCACACACCGATCAGCGACCTATCCCGTGTCGGAATCGGATGTTCGTCTTGGTGCCAGGGGTTACCGGTATGCCCAGGGACTTTGCTCAACATCATTGACTGCATACACTTCACTCCGCCATCCCAAAATGGGATGTGTGCCCCAACAATCTCTCGGAGTACTTCACAGATTTTTGGATGTTCAATGTAACGCCGAACCAAAGGGCTAAAGACATGCGGTTCACCGACGCACATAATTCTATCCAATACTTCTGTCTCGCTTGCTGTTTCCGGCATCGGTGGGATCGCCTCACACGGATAATCCCCCCGAAAAATCTTCAGCATCTCTGCTTTCAATTCGTTGCATTCTTCCGGTGTAATGAGAGCTGGAAGCATTAAATATCCATCGTTGATATAAGATTTTGCCCAAAGATTGGTCCTCCCTTGTCCCATTTTCAGATCCTTTATGATGGTTGTCTGAAACCGCTTATTATTCTGCTCAAATAATCCGCCAAGTTTCCAATAGAATTTTACGCTATTAAAGTTAAAAAAGTCAAAACGAAATAATCTTTTTTGACGGATTCTACACAAAAAACCTCCATCTTCAAAAAAATCAGAAAAACTCCGAACATTCTTTAATCTGAACTGTCTAGGAGTTACGCACTTGGCGATAAAATAGGTTATAATAGCGGTTATGAATCCACCTAAATGCCCTGAATATGACTATATCAACTTTGTGATAGCGACACCGAGTACCTACAGTTGTACAGAGGCTGCCAGAGTGCAACCCCCAGAGGACAACCCCCCCGCGCATGACTCTTTGAATCGCTTGCTATATCGGTTGACTCCCGATTCAGAATCATTGTGGATAGAGGCAACACCTTATGTCAAAAAAGACGAAGGCATTTTGGTCATAGATGACTCCACCCTTGATAAACCGTATGCCCAACAGATGGAACTTGTCACCCGCCATTGGTCAGGTAAACACAAACAAGTGGTGTCAGGAATTAACCTCATTACCCTGATGTGGACTGATGGAGACAGCCACATTCCGTGCGATTACCGCCTCTATGATAAACAACACGATAACTTGACTAAAAATGACCACTTCCAATCACTCATTGCAGAGGCGCATCAGAGAGGATTTAATCCAGAGTGTGTCGTGTTTGACAGTTGGTACAGCAGTTTGAAGAATCTAAAGACGATTCGACAGTATCAATGGCATTGGCTGACTCAGTTAAAGTCGAATCAACAGGTCAACCTCAATAAGCGTGGCAATCAGCCAGTGAGTCAACTGCCAATTAGCAACAAAGGCACCATCGTTCATCTGAAGGGATACGGATTGATTCAAGTTTTCAAGATAGTTTCCCAAAACGGTAACATTGAATATTGGGCAAGTAGTAACCTCTCAATGAACGACCTGTTTCGACTGAAATATGCCGAGTTGTCTTGGGCAATTGAAGAGTATCATCGAGGTATCAAGCAATTTGTTGGGGTTGAAAGGTGTTTCGCTCCCAAGCCAGTGGCACAACGGAATCATATCGGTTTGGCATTACGAGCGTTTCTCCGCATAGAGCGAAACTGTTTTTCAAAGGGCATCAGTTGGTTTGAAGCGAAAACCTCGATTATCAGAGACGCGGTGCGTGCCTATCTCGCTCAACACCTTTACACGTTAACTGCGTAACTCCTACTGTCTATAAACTAAAGAAAAGTACGCTGTCCAATCAAAAGTTAACAGCATACCTTCGGAAAACGACCCATAAGGTTGTTTGAGCTATTTCTATCCTAATTGCTAAGAACCTGTTTTAAAAGTCATTTGATGCGGTTCCGCATCAAGTAAATGGAAGCAATATACACCATAGCCTCAGCGGTCTCAGCCGAGCGTTCATAGTCCAAAGTCAATCGGCGAAACCAACCGAACCAAGAAAAGGTGCGCTCCACAATCCAACGTAATGGGACGACCACAAATCCCGATTGCCCAAGAGATGGAGCAATGTCCAATTGACACTGATGCGTTAAATATAGCCAGTCGCCTAATTCTCCGCGATAGCCAGCATCAGCACAGACTAACTGAATCGTTATCTGCCAACTAAAGACCTCGTTTAGTAACTCTATTGCGACTCGATTATCACTGACATTGGCATCAGTGACTTTGACTCCCAATGGAATGCCAATTGTATCGGTGACTATATGGCGTTTACGACCTTTGACTTTCTTGTGCCCATTAAACCCTCTACTATCTGCCAGTTCGGTCGTCTTGACCGATTGGCTGTCAATGATAGCTACGGTCGGTGACGGGGATTTGCCAATATCACTACGGGTTTGCTCGTGAAGTGCTTGATGAATCATAACCCATGTCCCTAAAGTTTTCCACTTTCTGAAGTGGGAATAGACCGTTTGCCACGGTGGCATGTGACGCGGCAACATTCGCCACTGACACCCTGATTTGACTATATAGAAAATAGCGTTGATAATTGAGCGCATCTCCCACTTGAGAGGTCTACCTATGGGTGAAGGTTCTGGAAAATAGGGTAACAGTTTGTCCCACTGGGCATCGGTCAAATCTGTAGGATACTTTGGTGTAGTCATGTTTAGGCCTTTCATTAGGTCAGTAGTTTACTGCTCTAATGGTTTAACATAAACATTAACTTTTGAATAGCCTTTTTCTTTTTAAAACAGGTTCTAAGTGACACAAGCCAGTCGAAAATATTCAAATTTGTTAATCAGAAAGGAGATTCAGATCTATGAAACGTCACGGATCGGTTCTAACCATTACTATTCTTTTTTTAATGGCGGGACTCTGTTTTGGACACGGCGACCGGGAAGTCGCAGAAGACCAAGAAACGGTCAAATCTACAGGATTCTGGATTTATAACGACCTCGACCACGGTTTCGCAGAAGCCCAAAAGACGGGCAAACCGTTACTCGTTGTTTTCCGTTGAGTGCCGTGAGTGAGCTGCAAAGGCTTCGACGAACAGGTTGTTCGTCACGACAAGAAAATTAGCGAATTGATGGAACAGTTTGTCCGTGTCCGAATCGTTCAGGGCAACGGAATGGATTTATCGCTCTTCCAATTCGATTATGATCTAACATTCGCCGCCTTCTTCCTGAATGCCGACAAGACCACCTACGGGCGCTTTGGCACACGGTCAAACTTTGAAAATGCGGCGAAGAACATCTCCATCGAAGGGTTCAGGAAAGCCCTCGAAGGTGCCCTCGAACTCCACAAAGGCTATCCCACAAACAAGGGGCTCTTGGCAGGCAAAACCGGACCGGAACCGCAGAAAAAAGTGCCGGAAGCCTATCCGACATTGCTACGATATACCACCCAGTTGGATTTCAACTCCCGGATAAATGTGCAGTGTATCCACTGCCATCAGGTCGGGCAAGCACAACGGGAAGTCTATTGGTATGAACGGAAGCCGGTTCCCGATGAAGTGCTATATCCATTTCCACTACCAAATGTTTGGGGATTGACGTTTTCGCCTAATCATCCGGCGAAGGTTCGCACCATCGCCCCCGGTTCGTCGGCAGAGAAGGACGGTTTTCATCGTGCCGATGAGCTCCTAACCCTCAATGGCCAGCCAATTCTCTCCATTGCGGACATACAGTGGGTTCTTCATCGCGCACCCATCAAAGGTTCGCTGCCCGCAAAAATTAGCCGGCGCGGAGAAGAGATCGACTTGACGGTCACGCTCAACGACGGATGGCGGAAAGGTAGCGACATCTCTTGGCGCACAACGACACAGGAGTTGCGCCTCGTCGCCCTCGGCGGCATGATGCTAGCGGACCTGTCTGATATTGAACGTCAACGCACAGGGATTAGCGAAACGAAAATGGGATTGAAAGTTGGCAGTATCAACCGTTCCGGGAGGCGCGGAGGCGGGCAAACCAATGCTGCCAAAGCAGGAATTCAAAGAGGTGATGTCATTGTTGCCTTCGACGATCAAACACAACGGCTAACAGAAAGTGATATCATCGGCTATGTCCTTCAGGAACGCTCAGAAGCGAAGGCGTTACCTGTAGTCGTTCTACGCGATGACAAACAGATGGAGTTCCAACTGTCGTTGGAATAGTTCTTACACCTTCACCCATTTTTTGTGAAAAACCGCTAGAATTCTTCAATGGGCTATCGAATAAAAAAATAGGGAATAAGTGTTAGCCGCTCAAATCGAACGCATAAACTACGTAACGAGTAGTGCGTCATACGTGAAGAAAGATCTTACACATTACTCATTACGCACTATTTTTGCTAGGCAGAATAGGAGTGATTTATGGAACGTTTGGATGTGCTTCATCCGTCAATTGATGAATACCTACTTGAGGTTATTCCCGAGCGCGACGAGGTGTTAACGGAGATGGAGGTATACGCACGGGAAAACCGTTTTCCGATTGTAGGTCCGCTCGTTGGTCGCGTGTTACACCAATTGGTGCTACTGACGAACCCAACACGGATCTTTGAGATGGGATCCGGTTTCGGCTATTCGGCGTATTGGATGGCAAAGGCATTGCGGCAACCCGAAGCGAGCATTATCTGCACCGATGGCTCACAGGAGAATGCTGATCGTGCGGCGGGTTATCTTGCGCGAGGCGGAATCGCAGATCGCATTGATTATCGTGTGGGAAACGCGCTCGAAATCATTGACGAAACCGAAGGTGACTTTGACATCATCTACAACGACATCGACAAAGATGGCTATCCCGAAGCGTTTCGCAAGGCGATTCCACGACTCAGGAGTGGTGGACTGTTTATCACGGACAACATGCTATGGCTGGGGCGTGTCGTCACATACGATACCGATGCTGACGTGCAAGAACTTGATGAAGAAGAGCAATGGGTGCACAATACCACAGTCGGGGTCAAAGAGTTGACACGGCTGCTTTACAGTTCCCCTGATGTGTTCACGACAATTATTCCGCTCCGCGATGGGGTATCAGTTGCAATAAAACGTTAATCCTACTTCGATGCTAGATGATACACTTCGATTTCGCGGACTTGCGCCCATGCTGGCTGAATAACACGGAAGTGAGGATAATACGCACCCGCAAGTGTGGTCCTTCGATCTACAACCTTGTCACCGGGTGCTAACATAACCTTTGTAATAACGTTATCATCAACCGTCCGAGAAACGTTGATACGGATAGTATTTGTTCGACAGTTTAACCGATCAATAACGATTTCTGACTGTACCCGCCCTTCACCAATATCCCGTAATTGACGCACAGAGTGGACTGTTTTCCACTCAAACTTATCAAGATCCCAATAGTCCACATGAAACCAGAACAGATTGACGTTATGAATGATAATCTTCCGAACCTGTTTAACCTCCGGGAACCGTAACGTGAAGATCCGTTCATTTTTCGCCGCCACAGCCGCAACGGTGTCTAACCGCCCATCGTTGAGTGCTGGATGGTTCGCCTCTGACCCATAGCTCGCCAGCGCGAAGTTCTCACTCCATGAATTCGCCAATAGAGAGGACCAAACGCAACCGGACAAACTAACACAAGAAAATAACAACAAGAAAATCCCAAACTGTTTTAGGGCGTTCATCTTTCTACCTCGCAATCGTATGCCACAGAATCGTACCCTCAACTTTATCCCCTGACCGTAGGCGGGGCATCTTGCCCCGCCACACAAAGGAAGCAACACCAGCCCCGTAGGCGGGGCATCTTCGCCTCAGTCTCAACCTTTTACCACAAGTGAGGCGTCTTGCCCCGCTACGATAATGTCATGTTGCTCTAAATCCCGATCTTAATGGGAATGCCTTTGTCAAAGAAAACATTGCTATCGAACATAAGGACGAATTCTATACACCTCTCGTTTAGGACGAAACCAAGTTCGTTGGAATTTTCCGATAAAAAACATCCCCACTCCAAACCCACCGACATGCGCCACCCAAGCGACAGACGCACCTTGGAACGAAAAATAGACATTAACTAGCTGGATGACGATCCAAGGTAACAGCAAAACAATCGCGGGCACAGAGATAATATAGATAAAGAAAAGGCATCGAACGCGCGCCTTGGGGCAGGCAATAAAGTGCGCTCCCATGATGCCGGCGATTGCGCCGCTCGCGCCAATTAGGGGCAAGTTAGAATTGTAGTAAATCATTACGTAACAGAGCGTCGCCAGCACGCCGCACAACAAATAGAACAGGAAAAATTTCAGGCTCCCAATCATACTTTCAAGGGTCGGACCAAAAGCCGAGAGATACAGCATGTTACCAATAATGTGGATAAATCCCCCCTGCAAAATGTGGGCATCGTGCAAAAATAGAGAGATAAGGAGTGTCTTATCAAAAAAGTTTGGAAGCGGTGGGAGGAACGAATAGCGGTGCACAATCTGGTTGGGGATTGCCCCTGACACTTCTGCCAACGACACCCCTTGATAGAGAGCATAAAACTGATATACAAAAACCAAGATATTTGTGATGATTAAAAACTGTACTGCGCGCGGCTTAAAAGATTTCTGCGCCGATGGTGTACTCGGCAGTGGAATAAACAAAGTGTCGTGTCCTTTCGACAAGTGAGCAGATAGACAAATCTGCGATAACGTCACACATTAACTACGACACATGACACTTTACGTTTCACGTTTCACGCCTCACTCGACACATCAAACCGATCAATGATTCCCATAACTAACTCTCTTATGGGAGCAGTTTCGATTTCAAAGACCTCCTGGGCAACGCCCGGACCCGCCCCAACAAGCACGATATCGTTCTCGCCTGCCCCAACATAGTCAACAGCAATCGTCGGCGTTCGTACCAACTGCGATTTCAAACTCAACGGTTGAACAAGCAGAAGGGTTCGATTGTCATAGGCAGGGTGCTTAATGACCGAAACCACTTTACCAATGACCTTTGCGATGTACATCACGCCTCCGCTTCTCCGGTTACGGTGATTGAATCAACAATTCCAACTACAGCGACATCGACAGGCATTGCACGTTCTGCTGATACAAATGCAGCGTCTCCGCCGGTGACTATATAGACCAGTTCGCCATACCCAGCCGCATTTTGTATATCCACAGCGGTGAGCGGATCGCCCACGGATTCTCCCTTCGCATCAAGGGGTTGTATAACCAGCAGACGATACCCAACTAAACTCGGATCTTTTCGAGTTGCGACGATGGTCCCGATAACCTTTCCAATATCCATAGACTTACGTTCACCTAACCCCTTCGAATCCCATACTCCTCCATCTTAGAATGGAGTGTATTCCGATTAATTCCAAGGATCTCAGCGGCTTTCCTGCGATTCCAGCCGGTACGCTGGAGAATAAACTCAAAGAGCGGTTTTTCAACAGCAATACGAATCTCTGCGTGAAGCGATCCGGAGGCTGCTCCGGATTCGATAAATTCATCCACACGCTCCGACATAAGCGAAGCAAGACGACTCTCAAAACCTGTCAGAGCTTTTGTAACAGATGAGACTGCGCCTCCAGCAAGTTCCGGGAAGTGTTCCGGGAGGAGCACTTGACCGGCACACATTACGAGCGCACGCTTCAAGCTGTTTTCAAGTTCGCGGACGTTTCCGGGCCAATCATAAGCTATTAGCAGCTTGAACGCTTCCGGCGAAATTGTCCCTTTGGGCTGACCGTAATCCTGAGCAAAACGGGACACAAAAAAATCCACCAGATCGGGGATATCCTCTTTCCGCTCACGTAACGGAGGCAAAAAGATTGGCACCACATTGAGCCGATAAAATAGATCTTCCCGAAACGAACCCTCTCGGATTGCCAAATCGAGGCGTCGATTTGTGGCAGCAACCACCCGGACATCAACCTTGCGAATCTCATTCGATCCGATTGGCTCGACTTCCCGTTCCTGAAGGACACGCAACAACTTCATCTGAACTTCTGTTGGTAATTCACCAACCTCGTCGAGAAAGATTGTTCCCCGGTCTGCCTGCTCAAATTTCCCTTGGCGTGCTGTGTCGGCACCCGTATACGCCCCTTTAACATGCCCAAAGAGTGCACTTTCAATCAAGTCCGAGGGAATCGCGCTACAATCTACCACCACAAACGCTTCATCCGCCCGCTTACTATTTTGGTGAATCGCTTTGGCGATTGATTCCTTACCCGTGCCACTCTCTCCCATAATTAGAACGGTTTCGTCGCTGATTGCCGCCCGTCCGATGGTCAGGTAGATCACGTGCATCGCATCGCTCTCCCCAACAATCTGAGTGCCTACATCCTCCTCGTTTTGTGGTGCAACACTATCCTCCGCTGGCGAATCTTCCGCCATCACCGTTTTCGTTTGATCAGCAGCATATACCGCACGAGATACCAAAGGCATGATCTCTTGGAGGTCGAAAGGCTTGGTCACATAGTCATAAGCGTGTCGCTTTGCAGCTTCAATCGCCGTTTGCGTTGTGCCGTGAGCGGTGATGATAATAATCGATGCAGCTTTATTGATCTCCTGAAGCTCTTCAATCAGATCTAACCCGTTGACATCAGGCATAAAGATATCGAGAAAAATTGTGTCGATCGCTTCTGAGCGGAGGAGATCAACCGTTTCTTTACCGTTTCGTGCAGAAAATGTGTGATACCCCTCCTTCTGAAGGGCTTTCTCCAAAACAAAGCGGATGCTATCGTCGTCGTCAGCAATGAGAATTGTGTGTGTCATAGAGACCTAATGATAGTTGTTTAAACCGAGACCGGCAGCTGCAAAGGCAGCATCAATACTAAGTACGGTGTCTAGATCGCAATATCTAAACTGTGGGTGTAGAGTTCGATGCCCAGCCCTTCTGCCAATTCAACAGCGTTGGGATCAACAAACGGGGATATGAAGAATCTTCGATTTACCGTTACATTTTCTGTCTGTTCAAAGAATGTAATCTTTCTTTGAAAAAGGGCAAGGTCGCTGCGGCTGACGGATGATTTAATTTCAATTGCTATGACTAAACCGTTCCGGATGATTACATCCATTTCCACCTGTTCCGGCTGTCCGAAAACCGATCCAGAATCGTCATAACCCTCGTACCGTTCCACCCGGAAACCGAGTTCATCAGTCAAAATTGCAGCGAGCTCATTGCGGAATACCTCTTCAGACGTCAATCCCCATCGCGCGCCAAGACCTTGAACGGTATGGTTAAATCGCCTGAATGAGTCATCTAGAGATGCACGTGACGCGCTAGACTCCTCACGCAACCGATTGGATTCTTCGCGTTGGATTTGCATCTCCTGTCGGAATTCAACCCGCTGTCGTTCAGATTCCTTACGCATCTGCTTTAGCTCGTTCAAAATCGCCGTTATATCCTTTTTTTGGCAAAAGTCTCTGACATAACACCAATCAACTCATAATGAATCTCAGGATTTTGAGTTATTAGGCGCGGAAATTCATTAGCGATTAATTCGCGAATTTCTTCTTCAGTTAATGATATGTTTCTTTCATCCGTCATATCTGTACTCACTGAATTTGCTCAAACCGGCAACGTAACAATAAACGTTGCCCCTGGAGTTTCTGTCACATCAACCTCAATGGTGCCGCCGTGCTCCTCAACGATTTGCTGGCTAATCGCCAATCCAAGCCCCGTCCCTTTCTGTTTCGTTGTGTAAAAAGGATCGAACAAACGCGAAGCGACATCCGGCGGTATACCACGTCCAGTATCCTTGATATAAATTTGAACCACCTGAATCACGGAATTATAGGCAGTTTGAACCGTCAAAACACCCCCGTCGTCCATCGACTCAACAGCATTCCGAAATAGGTTCAACAACACCTGCGTCATTCCGTCATCGTTCACGGCAATCAACGGACAATCGTCAGCAAAACGTTTCTCAACCCGGATATTGTCCCGATCCAACTCCGGCTGACAAATCGAGAGGCTATTCTCGATTAAGTCATTAATGGCATTCGGCTTAACGCCGGCGGTACGTGGGTTGCCCGACACAAGTAGCTGCTCAACCACACGATTCAGCCGATCCACCTCTTTGATAATGACCTGAATGTACTCTTGAATCTCTGAATTCGATTCGCCCTCAAGTTGGAGCAACTGCGCCGCACCGCGGATCCCACCAAGTGGGTTTCTCACCTCGTGCGCCACCGTCGTCGCAAGTTTTCCGAGCGCTGCAAGCCTTTCGGATTGAACCAGCGAATCAATCATCTGCTGAATCTTAACGCGCTGTGCCACAATCGCAGCGATAATTGTCAAGATACGGATATCGTCCTCAATCGAAAATTCGTCCGACGCTTTATCAATTGTTAGTGTACCGACGACTTTTTCATCAACAACCACGGGGACGCACCAGAACGCTATCGGATCTTTAGATTGCACCGATTTCGCATCTGGAAACTCAATCTGCTGAAGAGGCGTACGACTATGTGGCACACCAATCGGGTGACCGGATTGAAGCACCTGTTGTTGGATAAGATCAATTTGACTGTCCGTTCCGCGCCGGAGTTCCGCCTCTGTCAATCCAAAAACCGCCTCCACCTTTTTGACCAACTCGCCATCTTCCCAAATTCTCAACGCACCCCGGTATACCCCCATCCGGTCGGCAAGCGTTTTGATAATCTTTTGGAACAGTTCCTCCAATTCCAGAGCGGTATTTGCTGTATCACCAATATCAAAAAGGGTAGACAGATCGCGCACCCGTTTTTCAAGGTCAGTGTTGGCTTGATCTATCTGCTGAAGCTGCGTCTCAGTAGTGGCGCGTTGTGCTTTGAAAAGCTGGATTGTACGGACGATAAAATACGCGATAATAGGATATAAGATCGCAACCACACCCAAATGGATCTGCTCATAGTAGATCCCAGCGTGTATCCAATTGGCGAGTGTCGTGCACGCAAGCAACAGATACTGTCCGCGACGGTTGTCGTATATCCCCGCGAGGATTATAACCCCATAGTAAAGATGCGATACAACGCCGTAGCTCTGCGGGCTATGCAAGCCGTAAACAAACAGGTTAATCAGTAGGACGACGAATATCAGGAAAAAAGTTAGCATGAGCAATTCACGGTTTCAAGAGTTGCTTCCCATGTAGTACCGAGAACTCCGAAGTTTGAATCACAAAGAATTCTACTACCCATTTTGCAAAAAATTATCAAGCATCTTGAGCCCAATCCGACCGCTCTTCTCCAAATGGAACTGCGTTGCAATCAGATTCTGATGGGCAACGACACTGGAAAATTCAACGCCGTAAGTGGTTTTCCCGACGATGTGCGAATGGTCCTGTGGAATCGGGTAGTACGAGTTCACAAAATAGAAATGGGCGGGATTCGGAACATCTTGAAAAATTGGGTGCGCCTGCGTCTGATACACCTCATTCCAACCGATTTGGGGTACTTTTTGGGTTGACCTCGCTTCATACTTTTTGACAACGCCGGGCAGGATACCGAGGCAATCGGTATCCTCCTCTTCACTGTGCTCAAACAAGATCTGGATCCCGATACAGATTCCCAACATCGGCTTACCCGATTTATAAACCTCCCACAAAACCCCCGCAAGCCCAGCCGCGTTCAGGTTATCCATTGTTGCCCGCGCCGCACCCACGCCGGGAAAGATAATCTTCTCTGCACCCAAAATGGTCTGGGGGTCGGCGGTAATTTTGCCATCATAACCTAAGTATTGGACAGCGCGTTCAACACTCGTCAAGTTGCCCGCACCGTAGTCGATAATTGCGATCATTAAAAACTCACGTTGATAAAAGATTCGTTTGAAAAATTAAGAAGGGACCATTGAAATGATGTTGCAAGATGAAAATTTCAATCCGTGAAAATAGGTTAGAGACGTTCATTTGCTCAAATGCTATTTTGATTTGACTCAAAAAGTTCTATCTGTTTGGAAGTCGCTGCGGCTCTCGATTTAGCCCGTCCCCAAATGGCTTCCAAGTCCGGTGTGCATTCATAGTCCCTGAATAAGTCTGAAATATCATCCGCTGTTCTTTTTTCAGCAAGCCTTTCTCGGATAATTTCGACGTTGAACTTATCAAGTTCAATGCCGATCGATTTTCGTCCTAATTGCTCCGCAACAACCAGCGTTGTCCCCGAACCCGCAAACGGATCCAATACAACATCACCGGGATTTGTCGAAGAGAGGATTATCCGAAGGAGTAGTTGAATCGGTGCCTGCTGCTTGTGCAAGCGATTTCCCTCCGCATCCCGCAAGGCTTCATCTCCAGCAAAATAGCCCGATGTCAACTCACGGATATCGTCCCACACATCGGTGAGGAACATGCCATTTTCTCGTTCGTATTTGTAGCCCGCAGGGAGCGGCGGATTGATTCGCAAGCGGTGAAATATCCGTGGACGCTCCCCCTTCGTTGCAAACGCAATAATCTGGTAATGCTTGCCAAATCGCTTCATGCCGGGGACAGCGGACGTTTTCTTTTTCCAAATGATCAAGTTTTGAAACGTCCACCCAGCCTCGCGCAGACATCGCAACACAGACTCCGTTTTCTTTTCGCGTTGCATAAAATAGATTGCGCCACCCGAAGCGGCCCGGTGGTAAATCTTTGTGCACACATCGCCCATCCACTTCCAATACTGCGCTTCAGGCAAATTATCATCCCACTCGTTGTAACCCTTGTCTTGATTGAAGGGCGGATCAAGAAAGGTGAGGTCAACATGCCCAAAAGCAGCACCCTGTTGGTTTAATAGTGAGGCGCAATCTCCATGCAGTACGGTTGCTTTCATATTATACTCTGTTACGCGAAAAATCCATCATTGATCATAATGCGAAACCCATTTAAGTGCGCTTTAGGCTGCGTGTGTTTGATGCAGCTGGTCAACCGCATAATCTATATATTTTTGCTGTGTCTCAATTCCGACATGCGCTCTGCCCAATTTTTCTGCAGCACAATTTGTTTGCCCACTTCCAGCAAAAATGTCAATCACCACATCTCCCCTATAAGAGTAAAACTGAATGACTCGTTCCGCAAGTTCCAACGGAAATGGACACGGATGCAGATTCTCTTGTGGGGCTAATGGACGAATTTTCCAGACATTTTTACTCTTCTCGCCTTGGTAGTCTTTCAGGTCAATTTCATTCTTTGTTTTTTCTTCATCACTTCTATTCCAATAAATGTTGTTCTGACTTTTTTTATCGGCAGGTTTCTGGAAAACAAAAATATATTCGGCAACCAAACTAGGGTAGTAATATCCAGGATAAGGATGCTGCAACAAAACCCCTGATCGTCTATCCCTCGCAACCGGCTTTTCCCAGATAATATCCTCCTTGAATTGCCATCCAATATCTTCAAGCCAACTGACAAAATGAAACGGGAGTGCGGTGCGTGTCCCGTTCCATAAGACGGGAGCAATATTTACCACATTGTGTCCCCCCGGCTGAGTGATTCTCAATAACGTCTTGAACCGATTAACCAGAAAAAGCCGATATTCCTCGTAGGATATATCTTCTCGCTCCCATCTCGCTTTGGTGCCGTGTAGTTTTTCAATATGCTCCTCGTAATTGATTGCGTTTAGGTAGGGAGGCGAGGTAAAGCCAAGCATAAAATGGTTGTCGGGAAAATTATCCATGACTGAGAGACAATCCCCTTTGATAATCCGCCCATTACCAATTTTGATTTCTTCTAAGGCTGCCATAAGTTTAAAGTGCCTATCAGTTTGTCTATTCGTCAATCTGCTGATACAAGTTCGCCATCTCAATCGCCGTGACCGCCGCCTCTGCCCCTTTATTTCCCGCCTTGGTGCCGGCACGTTCAATCGCCTGCTCAATGGTATCGGTCGTGATAACGCCATAAATCACCGGTATCCCCGTATTGAGAGAAACCTGCGCGATCCCTTTCGCGCTTTCGTTGGCGACATAGTCAAAGTGCGGGGTCGCACCACGAATAACCGCACCGATACAGATGACCGCATCATATCGCCCCTTTTCGGCGAGCCGTTTCGCCGTAGTGGGGATCTCGAATGAACCGGGCGTCCAGCAGATGTCCACATCGTCCTCGTCCACACCGTGACGCTTGAGTGCATCAAGTGCCCCATCCAGCAATTTGGTGGTAATAAAGCTATTAAATCGACTGATCACGATCCCAATCTTCAGATCAGTACCGATAAGATTGCCTTCGTAGATATTTGGCATTGTCCCTCAGTGCCGGCTGTTTAGCCCTGAACCATCAGGCCATCATAACCGTGCACCGTCTCCTCCTTCTCATCGTTGATAGTATCTAACAACAAATGCCCCAACTTCGTCCGCTTCGTCTCCAAATAGTGACGGTTAAACTCGTGGGGTCTGGTTTGCAGCGGGATCCGCTCGACAATCTCAAGATTATGTCCCTCCAAACCGCTCACCTTGCGCGGATTGTTTGTCAACAAACGCATCTTCTGCACGCCGAGGTCTGTCAAGATCTGGGCACCCACGCCGTAATCCCGTAAATCTGGAGGGAAACCAAGCCGTTCATTCGCTTCAACGGTGTCAAGCCCCTCGCTGTCTTGCAATCTGTAGGCGCGAATCTTGTTGCCGAGTCCCATACCCCGTCCCTCCTGACGCATATAGACTAAGACCCCCCGCCCCTCCTTTTGGATGAGTTGCATCGCCTTTTCTAACTGCTCGCCACAGTCGCAGCGCAGCGAACCGAACACATCCCCGGTAAAACACTGCGAGTGCATCCGTACCAACACCGGCTCCCCGTCCGAAATGTCTCCTGTAATCAACGCTATGTGGGTTTTCTGATCATCGGCACTTTGGTACGAATGGAGTCTGAAATATCCGTGCCTTGTCTGGAGGTCCGCTTCCGCAACCCGTCTGATAAGCGTTTCCGTTTGCCGTCGGTAGGCGATCAGGTCCGCAATGGTGATAAATTTTAGCCCATATTTTTGAGCGAACTCAAAGAGCTGTGGCATGCGTGCCATCGTGCCATCCTCGTTCAAGATCTCGCAGAGAACCCCCGCCGGATAGAGTCCCGCTAAACGTGTCAAATCAACCGTCGCCTCTGTATGGCCGGCACGCCGTAAGACACCGCCCTCCTTTGCCTGCAACGGGAAGATATGGCCCGGACGGACGAAATCCCCCGCTTTCACCTCCGGCTGGACAAACTGCTGAATCGTACGCGCCCGCTCGTAGGCGGAGATCCCGGTGGTCACATCTTTGGCATCAATTGTTACTGTAAACGCCGTACGCAGTTGCTCAGTGTTTTCCGAGACCATCAACGGAAGATTCAGTTCTGACAACCGTTCTGCGGTTGCGGGCAAGCAAATCATACCACGCCCGTATTTCGCCATAAAATTAATCGCATCCGGCGTGGCTTTCTCGGCTGCCATGATTAAATCGCCTTCATTTTCCCGATCCGGATCATCGGAGACGATAATCATCTCTCCATTGCGAATCGCTTCAATGGCTTCTGGGATTGTGTTAAACTTCATCAAAATCTTCGCAGTGGAAACCCCATGCTTTAGCGTGGGGTTTCCACTGCGCCTCTTTTTTTGTTGTTTTTGTAATCTACCTTACACTTTTTAGGTAGATTTGTGGTACAATAACACTTGTAACTCGATGACTTAGGTTAAACGCTTGTTTAACACTGCCCTCTCACTTCTGAGGTTCACTAGTGAACCGCGTGAAAGGTGTGGTTTGTCTGAGGTTTCACCCGGAATGTGAAGCGATGATAGCACCGCTACATCGTGAATCCTTCTAAACGGATGCTATAGCCGTGCGGTGGCGGGTGTGTAAAGTTACGAGCCAGAGCCGCATAACCGTGTTATCTCTTAGGTGCAACGCACCAAGATAGCGTCGTGGGTAGATTTTCAGATGTTCACTAGTGAACATCGTGTAAGAATCTGCCCAAGCGTAAGTCCCGTTGGGCAGGTCACAAGCCTCGCCCTTCAGGGCGGGGTAGTTGACAGATGGTGCCTTCATTTAGTCGAAATTTTGATTTCAAATATACCCGTGTTTTGCTAAGAAGTCCATATCGATTGATGATCCTTCGGCAGATGGAGAGGTCAACAATCGTTCGATATAACGCCCTAACAGATCTACCTCTATATTCACATGAGTGCCAACCCGTTTATGTCCCAACGTTGTCACTTGCTTGGTGTGGGGGATAAGTGCGACCTCAAAGCCATCGTCAAGCAGATTTGAGATTGTCAGGCTGACACCGTCAACACAGACCGAGCCCTTATACACCACATACCGCATCGCCTCCTGAGAAATCGAAACACGCATCAAAGATGATGTGCCTTCATCCTGCCAACCGCTAATGGTCCCAACCTCGTCAACATGCCCCAAAACGAGATGCCCTCCTAACCGATCCGCCAAACGCAATGCGCTCTCAAGATTGACCGAATCGCCCGGCTTGAGGGATCCCAATGTTGTGCGCCGTAACGTCTCGGCAGAAACATCTGCCGTGAAACTATCGTGCGTCAGGTCGGTGGTCGTCAGACAAACCCCATCTATCGCAATGCTGTCCCCAACATTGCTATCTGATAACACCTGTGAGGCTGCAATAGTCAGCACTCCCGCTTGTGAGCTGCGCTGAATCCCCTTTACGATCCCCAACTCCGCAACGATTCCTGTGAACATAACTTTCTGCTTTGGTTCCAATCTCGCTATTAGGCTCTGTCCCCGAATGTTTTTTTCGGGGATGTTGGTTGTGGGCTAGGTGAGTAATTATAGCATGACAGATGGACTCTGTAAACCAAAAACCTGCAAGTCCCGATAGCTTACGATTAAGAGCTTTACTATCGGCAGGCGGGGCATCTTGCGCCATCCTCCACCTCAAACACATCACACCCTGTAGGCAGGGCATCCTGTCCTCCCACACGGCAGATCGTCATCGGTTAGGCACTAGGGGAATCGCATCTGTTATAGAGATTACTAAAGTTTGTACAATTTGTATCCAATTCATGTAGCGTTATCAAGGGTCTAGTGAATATTCGGCGAGTTAGTATCTTCAGAGATTGTCGCAGAAAATAATTATCCCTTGATTAAAGCACGCAGATGCTCAACCATCAACCCTTGTGTCTGCTTGACAGTTCGATACCAATGTTATCGAACTGCCTGTGACACAAGTGGCGTTGAATAGCAATTGCGTCAGGCAACTTGTTCCGAAACTTAGTTGCGCGAATTAATTGATGCTTTGACGCGATTTGACCTGATACCTTGTCAAATCCGCAATGCTGCTTGACATCCCGAAGCGTGTTCTCAATCAACCACCATTTGTACCGTGAATTGTACAAACTTTAGTAGAGATTAGGTAGTTGAGAAATCAAAAACTGGGGTTAGCCGCTGTCGTGCCGCAGAGACCGACTTCGATGAAATCGGGGTTTCTAATCCTGATCCAATCACAGGTGTTCCGATGCCTCGTGAACAATCACGAGGCATCGGATTGGAAACCTGCGGCTACAATTAGATTTCCATTGTCGTATACCAAAGTCCTACACACTATTGACATGCGATTGCCTTGGGTTAGGCACCAAAAGACATTGACTTACACCCTAATCTTGTAGTATGCTTGCTGGTCATGAGTTCCCTAGCGAGATAGAGCTGCCCATTCCGGATAAGGGGAACTAGCAATAAACGCACGGAGATCTCCAAGCGCATTTCCAATGACAAAAGGGATAAATTCATAAAAACACAGCTTTTTCTTTCCGCTTTTTTTGAGGCGATTAAATAAGAGGTCAAATCTTGAACCCAAAATGTTTTATGTTACTGTTGGCAACCGTTTTGTTGACTTATGGAGCGCAAGGTATCAGCCACGGAGAGGTTTGTGAAGCAGGCGACATTCTCGCACCCGGCGAGAGTTGTACCTACCCCGGCACCGATGCCGAGTTTACCGTTCACAATAACGGAAATGGACAATTTCTGTTCTTTAGCTCCGGTAATAGTCTGAATATCAGAAATACAGTGATTAATGAACAGTCTTATACCCTAGTTGCTAGGTTCTGTTGACATTTCATCGTAACCAGATAATCGTGGCAACGAAACTCAGAAATCCCATATACCGAACCGCTAGCTTATCAAAACGAGAGGAAATACGTCAATACTGCTTCATTTTGTTGATAAAACATTCGACTAAATGCCTCTCTTTATACAGATGCACATCATAAGTGCGTGAATCCCGACGGTTGGCACGGGGGGGGGTATCACCGGCACCGCCCCCCTTTGGGTTATCGACTCAATCAATGCCATCGAGTCATATGATGTGTCAGCTATCACATACTCACTGTTATAACCGTCAATTAACGCCTCAGCACAAGTGATGTCGTGCCGTTGACCCGCTGTCAGCATAAAATGTAAGGGATTGCCTAAGCCATCAACAGCGATATGAATCTTAGTTGAGAATCCACCCCGGCTGCGTCCAAGTGCTTGTGAGGCTTGACCCCCACTTGTTTTCAATGCACCCCCAGCACATGGGTGTGCGCGAATGATAGTGCTGTCAATGATGAGCCACTCCATATCGGGGTCTTTGGCAAAGTGTTGGTGCATGCGTTGAAAGATATCTTTATCGCACCACCTTGCGAATCGTTTATAGACACTGTTCCAATTGCCGTACTGGTTAGGTAACAGGCGCCATTGACTGCCACTACGAGTTATCCAAAGCACCGCATGGATAAAACGTTTTAAGTGTGTGTGTTGTCCGGTATAGATATCAGGACAGGTTTTAAGGAATGATACTATTTTTGACCATTGACTATCGGATAGGGTAAATGTGGACATATTACCATTATGACACAAATGTCAACACGCCCTAATAAACTCGCCAGTGGTTCATGGGAAATAGAGGAAATTGCAGACAGCACAGCGCCCGTAACGACAAACACCGCGCCGACATTCATCGAGGACGCAAGCACCACCCGCTCTGTAGCGGAGAACGCGTCAGCCAACGTAAACATCGGCAACGCAGTCGCAGCAACGGACCCCGAGAACGACACCTTGACATACACTCTCAGTGGCACCGATGCACCCTCTTTTGACATTGACTCCACCACCGGGCAGTTGAAAACCAAGTCCACACTCGACTATGAAACCAAGTCCACCTATACCGTAACAGTCACTGTCTCCGATGGTAGTTTGATTGACACAATCACCGTCACTATCAATGTCACCAACATAGCCGAAACCTCCACAGCAACGACGGCAGTAAACCTCCCCGATCCCAATCTCCGTGCAAAAATTGAGACTGCACTCGGCAAAGCGTCAGGAGATCCAATTTCTGCAGCGGAGATGGAGACATTGACCTCCCTTTCTGCACAAGATGCTAGTATTAGTGATTTGACCGGGCTTGAGACAGCAACGAATCTGACAACGCTCAAACTTGGAGATAACTCTGTATCGGATATATCCGCAATAGCAGGATTGACAAAACTGACAGAGTTGCAACTTTGGGACAACTCAATATCGAATATATCCGCCGTGGCAGGATTAACACAACTGACACACCTATATCTGTGGGGCAACGCAATCACAGATATATCTCACATGGCAGGATTGACAAATCTGACACATCTGCGGCTTGGCGAAAATTCAATATCAAATATATCCGCCGTGGCAGGGTTGACAAACCTAACACATCTAAATGTTAGAAAAAACTCGATATCAAACATATCCGCCGTAGCGGGATTGACAAATCTGACAGAACTAGTCATTGGAAACAACACTATCTCGGATATAGCCCCAGTCGCGAACCTAACCAAACTGGTATGGCTAGATATGCCGTACAACACCATCTCGGATGTAACTTCCGTGACAGGATTAACCAGCCTTATGGAGTTATATTTTGAAGAAAACTCAGTATCAGACATCTCGCCATTGACAGCCAATACGGGATTGGGAGATAACACCGAAATTGATGTGCGGGGAAATCCGTTGAGTTATCCCTCCATCTATACCCACATTCCCACCCTACAGGCAAGAGGTGCTTATGTAGACTTTGACAACCGAGTGGCTACGGCACCTGTAAAAATATCGGGGGATACGCAGCTGGGCAGTTCCGGCACAACACTCGCGCAGCCACTTGTGGTTGAAGTACGGGAGGGAGATAGTACCGCGTTTGCAGGGGCACCAGTGACATTTGCCGTTACCGCGGGTGGTGGCACACTCAGCGTAACGAGCACTACGACCGATGTGAACGGCAGGGCACAAAGCACGCTAACGCTTGGAAACACGGCAGGTACAAACACGGTTCGCGTGAGTGTCCAAGGCATCTCCCAAGTAGCAACCTTCACCGCCGTGGCAACAACAACAAACACCGCACCGATATTCACCGAGGGCACCAGCACCACCCGCTCTGTACCGGAGAATACGTCAACCAACGTAAACATCGGTGCCGCAGTCGCAGCAACGGACTCTGATAATGACACCTTGACATACACCCTCAGTGGCACCGATTCGGCATCGTTTAGTATTAATAGCAGCACCGGGCAGTTGCAAACCAAGTCCGCACTCGACTATGAAACCAAAAGTGCCTATACTGTAGCGATCGCCGTCACCGATGGCAGCCTCACTGACACTATCACCGTCACTATCACTGTTACCAACGTGCACGAATTGGCCACAAGCATTGGTGCTTGCGAAGTTGGAGATGTACTCGCGCCCGGCGAGAGTTGTACCTACCCCGGCACCGATGCAACGTTCTCTGTGCTGGATAATGGGCAGGCGCAATGGAACATCCCCGATTTACCCGCGTTGCTCCAGTGGATTAATCAAACATCTATTAGCGGTTCACTGAGTATCTCCACAACTATCAATGGCGAAACATATCACTTCGTTGCCGAAGAACTCTCCAGCGGCTCATGGGAAATCAAGGAGATTGGAGACAGCAGTGTTCAGCAACCTGACCCACCCCAACAACCAGAAGAAACCGAAACTGAGAGCGTAACCCCGACGCTGAGTGTCTCAACTGCCTCTCCATTGACAGAGGCGACCTTGCATGAAAGTGTCCTAACCTTTATACTTAGCGATAGCACTTATGAACGATCTAGCTTCAGCATCAGAAATGCTATAACAGTATCCGGCATTGACGGTGTCACTGTAGGCACGTTCGGTGTAGATCGCGTCAGCGACACTGAAGCGACTGTCGAACTTGAGTTCAACGGTAACATTAGTACGGATAGCACATTAACTTTCACCGTGGAATCAGGGGCTATAGCAGATTATGACGGGGATGCACTCACTGCACAGATACCCGTTACCGCTGTCACTGAGTCATTGGCAGCCTCAACCACAGCCCCATTAACAGAAGCGACCTTGGATGAAAGCGTCATAACACTCACACTGAGCGGTAGGTTTTATGAACAATCCAACTTCAGCATTAGAGATGCCGTGACGGTATCCGGCATCAACGGTGTTACTGTTGGCACATTCGATGTAGACCGCGTCAGCGACACGCAAGTCACGGTTGAACTTACATTCTCCGGGGACTTCGACACCGATGCCACACTCACCATCACTGTGGAAGCAGGCGCAATCGCTGGTTATGGTGGCGATGCATTCACCGCACAAGTGTCCGTCACCGCGGGTACGGAGTCATTGGCAGCTTCAACTGTCGCTCCATTGACAGAGGCAACTTTGGATGAAAGCGTCGTCACGCTCACACTGAGCGGTAGAGTTTATGAACAATCCAGCTTCAGCATTAGAGATGCCGTGACGGTATCCGGCATCGACGGTGTCACTGTCGGCACATTCGATGTAGACCGCGTCAGCGACACGCAGGTCACGGTTGAACTTACATTCGACGGCACTGACTTCGACACCGATGCCACCCTCACCATCACTGTGGAAGCAGGCGCAATCGCAGGCTACGATGGCTCTGCATTCACAGCACAAATACCCGTCACCGCCGGTATGGAGTCATTGGTCGCTTCAACCGCGGTTCCATTAACAGAGTCAACCTTAGATGAAAACATCGTCATGCTTACGCTGAACGGTGGAATTTATGAGCGATCTAGTTTCAGAATTAGGGATGCCGTGATGTTATCTGGCATTGCCGGTGTCACTGTCGGCACGTTCGGTATAGATCGCGTAAGCGACACAGAAATCACGGTTGAACTTGAATTTGACGGAAACTTCCAAACCGATACCTATCTCACCTTCACCGTGGACGCAGATGCCATAGCAGATTACAACGGACCTGCACTCACAGCAGAAGTACCCGTTACTGCTGGTCTAGAAGCTGATGCAAACAACGATGGTGTGGTGGACATTCAAGATTTGGTGTTGGTCGCATCGAATTACGGGAAAACAGGACAGAATGCTGCAGATGTCAACGGGGATGGTGTTGTAAATGTTGACGATCTTCTCACGGTCACTGGCGCACTAGACAATGCCGCAGCCGCACCTGTGGCACAGTCACAGGCACTTGAAATGTTCACCGCAGCAGATGTAAAACTGTGGCTCTCCCACGCACAGCGACTAGACCTCACAGATGCAACGTCCTTAAGGGGCATTCTCTTCTTAGAACGACTCCTTGCAGCACTGCTCCCGAAAGAAACGGTATTGCTGGCAAACTACCCAAACCCGTTCAACCCAGAGACATGGATACCCTATCGGTTGGCGGAGGACGCTTTTGTGACATTGACCATCTATGATGGTAGTGGTCAGGTTATCCGTACACTTGATGTTGGATATCAGACCGCGGCATTCTACGAAAGTCGGTCGAAAGCAATCTACTGGAATGGCAGAAACGAGTTCGGTGAAGGGATAGCAAGTGGTATGTACTTCTATCACCTGTCCGCAGGCGATTTTTCCGCCACGCGGAAAATGCTTATTTTGAAGTAATGAAAGATTGGCAGAAAGGAAAACAGGCATTGGTTGCCTGTTTTCCTGCTGTACCTTGCTCAAAAATCTAAAGTTTATTCTAACTAGGACTTACGCAGTTGGATTTAACGTGTAAATGGGTTTAGCGAGATAAGCTCGCACCGCGTCTCTGATAATTGAGGCTTTGGCTTCAAACCAATTGATACCTGTCAAAAAACGGTGTCGCTCTATGCGGAGAAACGCTCGTAACGCCAGACCAATATGATTCCGTTGTGCAATTGCCTTGCGTGCTATGCACCTTTCAACACCCACCAATTGCTTGATACCTCGATGATACTCTTCGATTGACCAAGACAACTCAGCATACTTGAGTTGATACAGTTCGTTCATTGAGAGGTTGCTGGTTGCCCAGTATTCAATGTTGCCGTTTTGGGAAACTATCTTGAAAACCTTAATCAATCCATATCCCTTCAGATGAACGATGGTGCCTTTGTTACTAAGTGGCAGTTGACTAACCGGCTGATTGCCTTGGCGATCCAAATTGACCTGTCTATTTGACTTCAATCGGGTCAGCCAATGCCATTGATGCTTCCGAATGGTCTTGAGATTCTTTAAGCTACTGTACCAACTGTCAAACACGACACACTCGGGACGAAAGCCTCTCTCATCAGCAGTGGCTATCAGCGATTGAAAGTGGTCATTTTTGGTCAAGTGGTCGTGTTGTTTATTATACAGACGATAATCGCACGGAATGTGAGTGTCGCCATCAGTCCACATCAGGGTAATGAGGTTAATTCCTGACACCACTTGTTTGTGTTTACCTGACCAATGGCGGGTGACCAGTTCCATTTGCTGGGCATACGGTTTATCAAGGGTAGAGTCGTCTATGACTAAAATACCTTGCTCTTTTTTCACAAAAGGTGCTGATTCTTGCCACAATTGTTCTGAATCGGGAGTCAACCGATAGAGCAATCTATTCAAAGAGTCATGCGCCGGGGGGTTGTCTGGTTCCGGGTGGACTCGGGCAGCTTCTGTACAACTGTAGTGTCTCGGAGTTGCTATCAGAAAGTTGATATAGTCATATTCAGTGCATTTAGGTGGGTTCATAGGCTATATTATAACCTATTGCCTGTCCAAGTGCGTAACTCCTATCTAACTGAGGGGTGTTCATAATTGCAATAGAGTCAGGATAACGGTTATAATCTAATCTAATTTCCACCAAAGAAAGGATTATAACATGTGTTACCCTGACCGTGAGTATTATATCACATTGTTGTTCCAACTGTTTGAAGAATTTGAGGCATCGGATACATTCAAGCGAACCGAGCATCGAGGCCACCCTCAAGTATACCCCGACAGTTCACTGATTGTCTTTTTCGCCATAATGACCCTCAAAGCCGTCAATCGCTTCAAAGCGCAACACAGATGGCTTTTGGCACACCCCGATTGGCTGCCACGGCTGAGGCTTGAAACGGTGCCATCCCGGGTGACTCTCTCCCGCCGTTACAAACAGTTGGCACCGACTCTTGAAGCGTTTGTTGCCTACCTTGGGGATATGGGAGTGGGATTGGATATAGAGACGACCCCAGAAGTAATATATGAAGACAAAAGCCTGTATAAGGCAAAAGGAAATGTGTGGCATCAAAAGGACCGAAACGCCAACATCATCCCCGATGGACTTGGCAATCTTGACACCGATGCGAGTTGGTCAACGAGCAAGTATCGGGGGTGGGTTTACGGGTATGGACTTCACCTAACAACCACCGCAAGCGGGTTTCCACGCTTAGCTGCGGTCTATACCGGCTCAGTCAGCGAGAAAGCGGTGCTTGACCACAAAACAGAGGCACTGCTTGCGCGCAATATCCGGTATGTGACTGCTGATGCGGGGTATACTGACCTCAACCGGGTCAAGCAATTGGCAAGCGCAGGGATATTGCTCTTGACGCCGGTTACGGGTGCCAAAAGCGATAAGGCACTTGGCTATCTTGATGCAATAGAGACCTCGGACCCATTGAACTGCTATCAGAAACAGCGGAAAACGGCGATTGAACCGGTGTTTGGGGTATTGCTTGAATTGGGGGCAACCGATGCCAATCAGAAGCAACTGCCGGTCAGTCGGCTTGACAATGTACGTCCCTTTTTGCTGCTTACCGTAATATTACTTCAATTAGCAATGCTGGTCAATTCCATCTGGCATTTACCTTTCAGAAATGTTTCAGTGATGATGGCTTCATTTCGTTAAAAGGATTGATGGAAAATTGACTATCTTGTGATAAGTATTTATGAACACCTCTCATCTAACTTAAAAGGAGAAAAAATGTTTGGACAAGTAATTCCCCGTTCGTTTTTGTGGTTCGTTAGTCTTTGTGCAGTTCTTATTATCGGAATCATCGGTTGTGGTGGTGATGAGAGTGGTGATGATAATGGGGCTGGTGACAACGAATGGGTCGGCACATGGAGTCTCGAAACCTTTGATGGTCAAAATTATGAGATGTTTTGGGCCTCACTCGGTTCCTCAGTTATTACCAACAGCATGACATTTCACGAGGATGGGACGTGGGATAGCGAATTCGCTTTGGAAGGATTAGGAACAATTAAAACAATGGGGACTTATTCTTTATCCGGTTCCAACTATACAGTATCTGGTTTTGACTTCTCAATTACAGCAGAGGAAGAGACAGGTTCGGACGAAGATACCGGCACATGGTCCAGAGAAGGGAATACTCTCACAATAACTAGCAATGATGGGACTGTCATTGTCCTCAAAAAGAAATAAAACCCAATAGGGTTGAGCCCTTTGGTAGGTGGTTGAACCCGATCTACTATTTCCGACTTGATTTGTCCCGATTTGACCGGGAGATTATCAAGTCGTGAATCGGGGCTTGGTAAGAAAGGATTGAAGAAACATGAAAAGTATTTGGAACTACCTGTTTAGTTTTGCTTTGCTCGTTTTACTAATTCTTCCCACCGTTGTGCAGGCTGACACTCCCGCTGTCTGCCTGATTGGAGACCATCCGGGCATCCCCGAATCCGACGCACAGACCGCGGCACTGTTAATCTGTGATGAGTTGCGCAAGCAGGGCATATCGGTTACTGACCCTGTTTACGAGGCACCCGCCTCAGCAAATGCCTATCGTGTTGTTTTGCGCCGTCTGGGTGAGAAGATTATCGTGCGCTTGAGCCACGAAAACCCCATCGGCACGATTATGATCGAACGACAAATCGTGTTAGCAAATATCGAAGAGATGATCCCGGCTGCACCGAGACTGGTTGACGCACTTGTCCACAACAAGCCGATCGATGATACGGTTGACATGGAGACCGTTACCGAACAGGAGGCACGTGAACTGAGGAAGATATCGGGTGAGTCCCTTTGGAATATGGGAATCTTCGGAACCTTCATCCCCGGCACGGATGTAGCTGCCGAACCCGGTATGGAGTTTGGTTGGTCTTACGAGACGCCATCCTACGCTGTGGGGACCGAGTTTCGGTACAGTGGGCCCGACGACGATGATGACGCCAACACTACTATTGCCCTCTTTTCTTGGTCAATCGGCGGACGTTACTTCTTCAACAAACGGAATATTTCACCCTACGTAGGTGGTGGGCTCGCTGTGGTCGATGCTAGCTATAAAACGAAGGCAAGAAAAAGAGAGAGAAACTGGCCATCATTCATTGGTGAAGGGGAGGACTGGTTCGGTGACGAGTGGGGGGAGTACTACGACGATTACGAATCGGAAGATGACAGTGGCTTGGGTGCCTATGGCGTTGTTGGAATAGAGGCATTGCGCCTCACTGAAAGTCGCCTGAAACTCGAATTGCGACTGGATAGACCGTTCTTTAACTTACCAAGCCAAGACATAATGCCGATAACATTTGGTATCTTCTTTTCTCGAAATTACGTTCCCGGTAGCAGCGGTTGCTTCTTGTTCTGATTTTAGAGTCAATTTGAATCGTCGAATTTATGGACATCCATAAATCAATTGTAGTTAATGCTGCCATCTCTTTTTAATTTATTCATGGAGTCATTTGGTATAAACTGTGAGTAACGAAAGGTTGCTAGAGGAGAACAGATAAAAATGTTTGGACAAGTAATCCCCCGTTCGTTTGTGTGGTTCGTTAGCCTTTGTGTAGTTCTTATTATCGGAATCATCGGTTGTAATGGAGGTGGAGGAGGAGGTAGTTTTGGAGGTAGTTATTATGAAGATGATGATAATGAGTGGATCGGTACATGGGCACTCGAAACCGTTGATGGTCAGAATTGGGCACAGTTTCTTGTAGAAGATGGAGTAAACATCTCCATTATTACCAACGACTGGACGTTTTATAACGATGAGACGTTGGAAGTAGAGGTCGTCTTTGAACTTGAACCGAAAGAAGATAAAATAATAACGATCCAAAATAAAGCAAGGGGTACTTACACCCTAACTGACTCCATCTATGAACTCAAATTTGAAGGAGAAGGAACTGATTTTTTTAAAGATTCAACCGGTACATGGTCTAGAACATGGAGTGCTCTTACACTAAACAGCGATGATGATACGACCATCGTCTTCGGAAAGAAATAAAGCTTAATCCGGTTGACACCTCTGGTAGGCAGATAGCCCAAGTTGCTACTTCCGACTTGATTTGTCCCAATCTAATCGGGACTTGATAAAAAGGATTGAAGGAACATGAAAAGAATCTGGAGTTATCTGTTCGGCTTTGCTTTGCTCGTTTTACCTGTTGTCCCCGCTGTTGCACAAGCTAATGTCCCTGCTGACTGCCTAATCGGAGACCATCCGGGCATTCCCGAATCCGATGCACAGACCGCGGCACTGTTGGTCTGTGATGCGCTGCGCAAGCAGGGCATATCGGTCACTGACTCCTGTTTACGAGGCGCCCGCCTCAGCAAATGCCTATCGCGTTGTTTTGCGCCGACTGGGTGAGAAGATTATCGTGCGCTTGAGTCACGAAAACCCCATCGGCACGATCATAATTGAGCAACAGATGACCTTGGCAAATATCGAGGAGATGATCCCAGCAGCACCGAGGCTGGTTGATGCGCTTGTCCACGGCAAGCCGATCGACGCTACGGCTGATATGGAAAGCGTTACCGAACAGGAGGCTCGCGAACTCCGCAAGATATCGGGGGAGTCTCTTTGGAATATAGGAATTTTTGGCACCTTCATTCCCGGTACAGACATAACTGCCGAAGCCGGCTATGAATTCGGCTGGTCGTATGAGACACCCTCCTATGCTGTGGGGACCGAGCTTCGGGTTAGTGGACGCGATGTGTTTGAGGAAGAGGTGTTTGAGGAAACCGCGGAAACAGAGGTTCAGGGTAGTGGAGACGACAGTTTTTCCTTCTTCGCTTGGTCGATCGGTGGACGCTACTTCTTCAACAAACGAAATATCTCACCCTATGTAGGCGGTGGACTCGCCATAGTCGCAGTCAGCTACGATACGCAAGTAACAAGCAACGTAAAGTACAGAAGATACTGGATCAGTGATGAGTGGGATTCTAGGTCCTACGACTATATTGATTCAGACGATGATACCGGTTTGGGCATCTACGGCATCGTCGGAATAGAGGTTCTACGCCTTACTCAGAGTCGCTTGAAACTTGAATTACGATTGGATAGACCGCTCTTTACGTTAGACAACGGAGATATAATGCCGATAACATTTGGCATCTCCTTTTCTCGGAATTACATTCCCGGTGGTTGCTTGTTCTGATTTCAGAGTCAGTTTGAATCGTCGAATTAGGAACAAATGCCTTCTGCCATAAAATAATAAAAAGCGGTTTTGCTGCTTACTTTTCAAACAGATAGGAATTACACACTCCAGTCGGGAACAACGATCGTTGTTCTCTACGGGTTCTTAATAGCGCACCTGCTGTAGTTGCCCGATTCATCGGGCGTTGGGAGGTATCCCGTGCGGCGATGAATCGCCGAACTACAGGTCGAAGATTCTCGGAACGGAGGCTTTGAGCGTTCAACTGAGTAAGTCCTAACAGGATCTTTTCCGAGAAACCGAGTTTTTCTAAGAAACTCGGTTTCTGACAGACACGCAACCAACTACGCTACTATAAACCTCTGATTAAGGAAAAAATGCAAACGGAAAAACCGATCGATAGCGTCACACTCACTATCATCAACAACTACCTTGTCAACACCTGTCGTGAGATGGGATTGGCGATGATGAAGACCTCATACTCCTCCATCTTCAACGAAGGGCTGGATTTCTCCTGTGTCATCTTCGACCGTGATGGCGAGATGGTGGCTTATGCAGAGTTTTGTCCCGCCCAGATCGGTGCGATCCTCTACACCATGCAGTGGACGATCGCCGAAATCGGTCTGGAGAACTTTAAGCCCGGCGACGTGGTGATGCACAACGACCCCTATCGCGGCGGCTGTCACATGCCGGAGCATACAGTGATCCAGGCAGTCTACCATAACGGTGAGTTATACGGGTTTATCGGCAACATCGCCCATGTCACAGAGATTGGTGGAAAAGCGGTCGGCGGCTTTGCGGCAGATGCCAAGGAGGTGTACCAAGAGGGGCTGCGACTGCCGCCGGTCAAGATCGTCCAAGAAGGGGAGCTCGTTGAGGACATCTGGAAAATTATTCTCGAAAACCACCGGACACCGCGCACCTCTTGGGGCGATTTCCACGCGATGATCGGATCGCTCAATGTAGCGGAGCGGCGACTCCACGAACTGCTTGACCGCTACGGGTTCGATGAAATTCTCACCGCCGGGAAGCAGCTCATGGATTACTCGGAGACACGGATGCGGGCAGAGATCCGAGACCTTCCCAACGGCGAGTACCAATTCGATGACTGGATCGAAAATGACGGCGTAGTTCCTGACAAACGGTATCGAATCAATTGCACAGTTATCGTGGACGACGAGGACATCCTCTTTGATTACACCGGCTCAAGTCCCCAAGCGCGTGGCCCCTGCAACTGCACGTACGGTGTGACAGCATCTGCGACGTTTAACGCAATGCTCAACATCACTGATCAGACCATTCCACGTAATTCAGGCTGTTATCGACCCATCCAACTAATTGTCCCGCCGGGCACTGTTGTGAACGTGAAACACCCTGGACCCAGTGTTGGGGGCAACTCCGAGATTCACGAACGGATCGTCGATGTCCTATTCGGCTGTCTATCAGGTGCCGTGCCGGAGCGCGTTGCCGCGGCGGCCGGTGCCAGTGCGTGCAACTTTCTTTTCGGAGGGATACATCCAAATACAGGTCAGTATTACGCGAACTATCACATCGATGGTTGTGGCTGGGGCGGCAAGGCAACCGGCGACGGAAATCACACACAGTGCCCAATCAACGGAAATTGCAGGAATACCCCGGTCGAGGTCTTTGAAACACGTTACCCTTGGCTGACGAAAATGTATCGCATCGTCGAGGATTCGGGCGGGCATGGTCAGCATCGCGGAGGATGTGGCAGCGAAAGGATTATCGAAGCACTCGCACCGGAAATCACGGTTTCGAGCTTCATGGACAGGCATGAGACAGGAGCGTGGGGACTGTTTGGCGGAAAAGAGGGGGCAAGCGGCGCGGTACGGATTCGGAAAAATGGGGATGACCGTTGGCGGACATTCTCCGAGGTCTATGGAACCCCCTCACCCAACAAATTCGCCGACATTCAAATCCAAGCCGGCGATGAAATTAGGATCGTCAGTCCGGGCGGTGGTGGGTACGGACCCCCTGAAAAGCGGGAGCCGGGCGAGGTTCTGGATGATGTCCGTGAGGGCTTAGTATCCCCTGAAGAAGCACGGGATATATACGCTGTGGCACTTGTTCAGGAAGCGGGAGACTGGCGGGTTGATGAAGATACGACAACCGACCTTCGCCGCGAAAAGGGGATATTCTGATGGCTCAGTGGGAACCGATTTCTGACGCACTATATGCCACACAAATTCACCACTGCGATCTCTGCGGAAAGATGTTGGTCAGACGCCTATGGCGTGTAGAATACGATGGCAAATCCTTAAAGTTCTGCGATGAACGGTGCGAACAAACATGGTTTGATTACTGGTTGCCCCGCTACGGTAAGGCGCACGGCTTCACCAGTGATGAAAATTGAGAATTGAACGTTTGATTTGCCACCAAGAAATCATTGATGAATTTCAGACAGTACCCGCTTTACCTTCGCTTTCGAGAAATTGTAGGACTGCCAAGGGCTTTCTGAATGCAGCTTCGCCCCTTTATCGCGAAGAAATACTGCTACTGTTTTTGCAGCCATATCTCCATCACTATCGACACTTAAACGCGTTAATTCCGGTATCGCATCGTAGGATAGCTCCTGCAAATAATCAAGATCTATCTTGCCGCTCCTAAAATATCTATCAATGTTTTTCCGTGCAATAATTGCATCAACATTGACATAGTTCAGGGTAGTATAGGCAAGCAGTGCCGCGATAGCGAAGGCTTTGACCAAAGGTAATTCCCTCCGCCAAAGTTTGTAAAGGGTGAGCAAAAACAGAATAAAAAGCAAGCCGATAAAGGTATGGGCAAAGATCCGCGCATAAGTGTAGCCGTACGCCTCCTCATACAACTTCAATCTCAAATGCGCGGAATAGAGTATAATTATGGTGCAAAGTACAAGCAGGCAGCGTAGCATACCGACAGTGCGATCCAACTTTCCGCCATTTTTTGTGAAGTGCAGCCCTATCAACAATATGCTTAGGTTAATAATAGTAACAACAATCAACTCGGAAAAGCCCTGCCTCGCGTATTCCGCGTAAGTGTAATCAGGGATAGAGCGGATCACTTCCTCACCACCAAAAAGGTATGTGAACTGAATCACACAGAACAGAATGTAAACAGCGTTCACCATCACCAGAACCGTAGCAACGATGGTAGCGTCCCACGCCCCGCTATCCCTCTCTGCAGATTCTGATATCCTCTCCACCTTCGCCTTTAGTACCACCGTCAAATAACCAAACAGTAGCACTGTGATAATCCCAATAACTCCCATATGTTCGGCAAGAGGGATAGAACCGATAAATTCCAAAGCCTTGAGCGCATTGGCAATCAGATTTTGAAACACTGTATCTGCCTCTGCAAGCAATGCAATCACAACAACTAAAACGGGTGCAGAAATTATCAAGCCGATGAAGATGTTTTTGAGGGTCTTACGCTTCTCAGGTGCCATTCTGTCTACAGCTTTCGCTAGCGAAATAGGTTCCAAGAATACCTCTGGGGCAGTGCCAAAAACTTGACGAATCAACCTGCCCATAAAACGGAGGACGCATCGAACGCTAGACCACTCATATCCATAGACAAGCAGGGTCGTCTGAAGAAGCAGGAGTGGTGGAATCAGGACAGAATTGCGTGCAAGCAACACCGGGTTTGAATGGAAGGCAAACGCAGCCGAGAGCAATAAAATAGGGATAAACAGAAACCAACCAAAGTCAATTTGGAACGAAACCCGTTTGTGTGAAGCAACCCAGAATACGCAGTAGAAAACAGCCACAAACAACGGATATGAAACCCCGATTGCCTTTCCATAAAACAGGTAGTCAAAAACGATCCCTGCTATGAGCGCGAGAACTCCGAGCAATCGAATTTCTCGCGCTGTAGTGTTTGTGTGCTCCATACTGCCCCTCCAGTATCGTTGTAAATATCCATCAGAACGATAATGTGTGTAGCACTGCCGAACCAATGAACTAATGAGCTAATGAACAAATTATTTTCACGTTTCACTACAAATCCCTACCAAGTCAACACGACCCCCAACGACTTATCACGTTCATCACGCAGTAGCCGGTAGGCTTCACCCGCTTCTGTATAAGGCAGTCGGTGTGTGATTAAACGATCCACATTGATTTCGCCACGCTCGATCATCTTCAAAATCTGACGCCGGTTATATTGCTGCGTCCAAGGAAACGCAGGTGTCGCAACCGTCGGGCATTTCGGCTGGTGACACCCAACCAGTGTGAGTTCTTTCAAGTGAAAGTCCATAAAATCCACCTCGACCTTTCGGTGCCAGATCGACCCCAACGCCATGATTCGCCCACCAATCCGCGCCATATCGAACGCAATAGGCAGCAGCTCCGGGTAGCCAGAAGCCTCAATGATGACATCCAACCCACGTCCTTCGGTGATGGTGTCAACTTCGGAGCGGAGATCGCAGCGTCTCGGATTCAGGGGGTGCGTCGCTCCCGAAGCCTTTGCCACCTCTAACCGCGGCTCACTCAAATCGATTGCGAAGAGCAACTCCGCACCTGTTTGTGCTGAAAGCTGCAACGCCAACTGACCGACAAGCCCCATCCCTGTAATACAAGCGAACTCACCCAACTCAATCCGGGCTTTTCGGACACCGTGCATCGCAACACTTCCGAGTACGCCGAAAGTGCCCTCATCGAAGGACACATTGTCCGGCAGCTTTGCCAGCGATTGTGGCGCAGCGGAAACCGTTACGTGACTTGCGTGGCGTCCCAGCGACAATACGCGGTCCCCGATTTCGTAGCCCTCTACCCCTTCACCAATTTCGACAATTCGCCCGGTGTTTGAATAACCGGGGGTAAAATCGTCTGTCCGCCCCTGCTCTTGCGTGCCGAGCTCCGTTCCCGCGCTAATCAGCGTGGATACTGTCTCGACAAGCACTTCGCCCCTTTCTGGCGAGCGAATCTCAGTCATTTTTGTTCCAACACTATTATCTGGTCTAACAACAACCTGTGTACCTGTTTGTGTCATTGTATTCCTCCAAGCAAATGTAATGCCATCCAAATCTAAAATAACCCAATCTAAGTTACTACCGTATTAACAGTCCAACGGTTTCCCCGTAGGAGCGGAGTATCCCCGCCCGTTGAGTGTTCAACTTTCGCTCCAGTTTTGAATCCCGATCTTGTCGGGGAGGAGCGATATGTTTATAGAATCACAATACCCTAACTTCCGCGCTCCAGCGGAGCGATATGTATAGGATTGATCAGTTTAATGAATGGGTGATCTCTACAGTTTTTGTATCAAGATTAGCGATTTTGCCGTTCTTAAAGGGGATTCAGAAAAATACCTCTCGTCCCATCGGGGTGAAAAGCTCGCATTTCCTTTAACAATAGGACTTACGCAGTTGAAGTTCAAACCCTCGTAGTTCGGTGACTCATTACCGGACAATACGACTCACGACGCCCGATGAATCGGGCACCTACAATTAGTCCCACAGTAGTAGGTAGGCTCCGCTGTACCGCAATTTGCACAATAGTTACGGCATACGGCGTATGCCTACTACCTTACTAAAGTTTGTACAATTCACGGTACAAATGGTGGTTGATTGAGAACACGCTTCGGGATGTCAAGCAGCACTGCGGATTTGACAAGGTATCAGGTCAAATCGCGTCAAAGCATCAATTAATTCGCGCAACTAAGTTTCGGAACAAGTTGCCTGACGCAATTGCTATTCAACGCCACTTGTGTCACAGGCAGTTCGATAACATTGGTATCGAACTGTCAAGCAGACACAAGGGTTGATGGTTGAGCATCTGCGTGCTTTAATCAAGGGATAATTATTTTCTGCGACAATCTCTGAAGATACTAACTCGCCGAATATTCACTAGACCCTTGATAACGCTACATGAATTGGATACAAATTGTACAAACTTTAGAACCTGTTTTAAAAAGAAAAAGGCTATTCAAAAGTTAATGTTTATGTTAAACCATTAGAGCAGTAAACTACTGACCTAATGAAAGGCCTAAACATGACTACACCAAAGTATCCTACAGATTTGACCGATGCCCAGTGGGACAAACTGTTACCCTATTTGCCAGAACCTTCACCCATAGGTAGACCTCTCAAGTGGGAGATGCGCTCAATTATCAACGCTATTTTCTATATAGTCAAATCAGGGTGTCAGTGGCGAATGTTGCCGCGTCACATGCCACCGTGGCAAACGGTCTATTCCCACTTCAGAAAGTGGAAAACTTTAGGGACATGGGTTATGATTCATCAAGCACTTCACGAGCAAACCCGTAGTGATATTGGCAAATCCCCGTCACCGACCGTAGCTATCATTGACAGCCAATCGGTCAAGACGACCGAACTGGCAGATAGTAGAGGGTTTAATGGGCACAAGAAAGTCAAAGGTCGTAAACGCCATATAGTCACCGATACAATTGGCATTCCATTGGGAGTCAAAGTCACTGATGCCAATGTCAGTGATAATCGAGTCGCAATAGAGTTACTAAACGAGGTCTTTAGTTGGCAGATAACGATTCAGTTAGTCTGTGCTGATGCTGGCTATCGCGGAGAATTAGGCGACTGGCTATATTTAACGCATCAGTGTCAATTGGACATTGCTCCATCTCTTGGGCAATCGGGATTTGTGGTCGTCCCATTACGTTGGATTGTGGAGCGCACCTTTTCTTGGTTCGGTTGGTTTCGCCGATTGACTTTGGACTATGAACGCTCGGCTGAGACCGCTGAGGCTATGGTGTATATTGCTTCCATTTACTTGATGCGGAACCGCATCAAATGACTTTTAAAACAGGTTCTTAGTACTACCTTAAAGACGCGCAATGAATTGCGCTACTACAAACTCGAGTGCGTAAGTTCTAAACAATACAAAACAATCTCTAACAGAAAAGAGGCACTATCATGCTATACCTGAATTCAGTTGAAAATGCCACAGCCAGCAAAACGGACAAAAAATATGCAATCTGTTACGAAAAAATTCCCGCCATGCAGAATATCACAGAATTGGGACCATCAAAGGAGTTGCTTACACAGTGGGAATCCAAAGAAATTGGTTGGGAAGAATTTCGTAAAAACTTTATAGCTGAAATGAGAGCAGAATATCGCAAGGAGGAGAGCCGATTAAAAAACTGATACAATATAGCCTCGAAAACGATGTCACCCTTCATTCGCCGGAGCCAAGTGGGGAGCAGACCTATCGCGCCATTTTGGAAGAGATTATTAACAATATCTGGCAAGGAGAAGGGCGGACAGATCGCGTAATCAATCTCGTAGGAGAACCGGTTGAGCCGTTTCAACTGACTGTGGCAGATCAGGAACAGATGAAACAGATTGCCGCAAAATGTGACTTTTTTTCGCCAGCGCAGTTAAGCAGTCGGACCCGCACATGTCAACATTGTAAACATCTGGATCAACAGGTCTATATGTGTCCAACAACCAACAGGGTCGTCATTCATTATGAGTGGACAACCCCGCTCCGGATCAGCGCTCAATCCTGATACGCCTGAATCGTTTTGAGGAATTCCTGCACTTCCGATGGTACAAGGTGATCCACCGAATTCCCCCCCTGAATCTGCGCTCGGATGTCCGTCGAAGATATCTCCGCATAAAAATCTGGCAACTCGATTAGATCGATGCAGCTCGTGTAACGACGGTAATCCGGCACTTCCATCACCTGCCTCACTGCATCCTCATCATAGTCTTGGCGGTTTGCAACGATGAAGCGACATTGATTAAAAAGGGCTTCCAATGCACCGTGCAAATTGGTATAATATTTCGGGTCGAACAGGCGAATGAACGTATCATAGCCGACAATGAATGAAAAGTGTGTGCCGGAGGGATACGCAGGTTTTAACGCTTCAATCTTCTCAATAAATTTGCCATGGCTGCAAGCGGCAACAGAAAAATCCTCCCGGTTCGCCGTGTATTCTTTGAGTATCAATAGACGATCTGCGAGAGAAAGACCGAACACGCCCTTATCAACATTTGCCCTTGCCAAAATTAGCAAAATCTCATCCAGATCGTATTTTTTCTGTGCTGCTTCGATCATTTTGATATGAGCAACGGTGAGCGGGTTGAAAGACCCGGAAAAGATACCGAGTCTCCTACCACTCTCCTTGATATGTCGAGCAGCGCGGTAAACCCAGCGAATTTGGGGTTCGCCGTCCGGATCCAGCTGATCTACAAGCACTTCCAGACGACGATTCTCCTCGGAATGTTTGGACGTTTGAATGTCTCCCAAAATTAACTCCTCCGTAAGCCGACCTCGATTGTAAACCGAGAGTTGCAGTTCATTACGTCTTTAGAGTAGCACCACCAATGCCAATTATCAAGCGAAATCTTAACAACTCAGCACACTATCTTGCGGACTTCAATTTGACAATTCAAGCGGTGCAGCAATCACTGATTAAAACATATTTACAGTGTATACACCGCGCTGTGCTTGCCTTGATCGTTGTGGGCACATCTGTCGTCATGACAGGGAACGTTTCCGCCGATACCGATACGGCAACAGCCAGCCATCAAAGGATGCTCGCCCTGCTCAAGCAGATCGCCGATCAAACCGCCGAAACAAACAGTTACATCGGCGAGGGACTGGCACGCCGGCTGCGTAGGCATCTCGCCAACTTACCCGTCAATGCTTCAAATCTAAACCGATGGCGTCTCCATACAGAACTGGGCGAGGCGGAACTTCGGCTCGGCAATGAAGCGGCAGCAATCGATCAACTCACACAAGCAGGAAAACTGCTGCCCCGATTGAGAGGACAGCTTTCTCCCTTGATGGCGAATCAGACCCTCTTTCGCCTCGGCGTGGCATACATGCGACAAGGCGAAACCCAAAATTGCTGCCCCAACCAGAATGGGATTCAGAGCAACCCCGACAGTTGCATTCTGCCGCTGCGGAATGGCGGGATTCACACTCAGCAAGAGGGTTCGCTACAGACGATAACCTATCTCACAGAAGTGCTGCGAAACACAACGGTTGAATTACCACTCCATCTGGAGGCGAGATGGCTGCTCAACATTGCTTACATGACGATCGGCGGCTATCCAGAGCAAGTTCCCAAGCCATACCTCCTTCCCCCAGAAGCATTCCAATCCACAGAAGAAATGCCACGCTTCACCAACATCGCGCCACATCTAGGGCTTGATACATTCGATCTATCCGGCGGTGCGATCATTGATGACTTTGACAACGATCACTACCTAGATATCGTCGTTTCGACGTGGGATCCCGCCGGACAAATCCGATTTTTCCGAAACAACCAAGACGGAACCTTCTCAGAGAGAACGGAACAGGCAGAGCTTCTAGGTTTGTACGGCGGATTGAACCTCCTCCAAGCAGATTACGACAATGATGACGACGTTGATATCCTAGTGTTACGAGGTGCTTGGTTGGAGGCAGCAGGTCAACACCCAAACTCACTGTTGCGTAATAACGGTGACGGCACCTTCACAGATGTAACCTTCGATGCCGGTTTAGGCAAGGTGCATTACCCTACTCAGACAGCATCTTGGAGCGACTACGATAACGACGGCGATCTCGATCTGTATATCGGAAACGAGTCAACCGAAACGTTCAACGCCCCCTGTCAGCTATTCCGCAACAACGGTGATGGCACCTTCTCCGATGTGGCTGCGCAAGCCGATGTACAAAACTACGGTTTTACCAAATCAGTAATCTGGGGCGATTACAATGCGGATTGGTTCCCCGATCTTTATGTATCCAATTTCAAAGGTGCCAACCGCCTCTATCGCAATAACGGGGACGGCACTTTCACTGATGTGGCAGCGGAACTGAATATCGACCTACCGATGCGCAGTTTTCCCGCTTGGTTCTGGGACTTCGACAACGATGGGGCATTAGACCTATATGTGTCCGCCTATTCCGCTGGCATCTCACATCTCGCGGCAAACGCCCTTGGCATCTCCATACACTCCCCATCCTCTGCGGCAGGGACAGAATCAAGAACGACTTATCATAACCGTCCTGATCCAAGTGAGGACGGGTTACCACATCTGTATCGCGGTGATGGGCAGGGTGGCTTCAAGGAGGTTGCACACCAACACAATCTAGTGCAATCCAATGCACCGATGGGATCAAACTTCGGTGACCTTGACAACGACGGGTATCTCGATTTTTATCTCGGCACCGGATATCCAGATTATAAAAATCTCATGCCAAGTGTCATGTATCGCAATCGGCGGGGCATAGACTTCGTGGACGTAACCTACACTGGAGGATTTGGGCATCTGCAGAAGGGACACGCCGTCGTCTTCGCGGACCTCGACAACGATGGCGACCAAGACATCTTCGAGCAGATGGGCGGTGCCTTTCCGGGCGACGGATATAGTAATGCCCTGTATGAAAACCCCGGCTTCAAGAACCATTTTCTCACGATTAAACTTGTCGGTGTGCGTTCTAACCGATCAGCAATCGGGGCGCGCATCCATGCCGAGGTCGTCGAAAACGGGGAACAACGCTCAATTTATAAACATGTCAACAGTGGAGGCAGCTTCGGTGCCAATCCACTTCGTCAAACAATCGGCTTAGGGAAGGCGGAAAAGATCGAGACGCTTGAAATCTTCTGGCACACCACCGGACTCACACAGAAGTTCCACGACGTACCCCTCAACCAGTTTATTCAGATTACCGAGGGTGAGACGCAATACACAAGTATCAAACTAGAAAAATTGAAATTGAGGTCAGAGACTCAGATAGGGGACAAAGGACCTGAAATTTCCCAGAGTCATCACGAGGTTCATTCCGCACAAGCATTGCAGCCTGCTCCGGAAGGCAGCGAGCCTTCTGCTTTCGCGGAATATTACAATCGTGGGCTAGACCTCAGTAAAAGCGAGAATTATGTGCTCGCTGTGGAATCGCTCAAAAGAGCCATTCAAATCAACTCCAACCGTGAGGAAGCCCACCGTCTCCTTGGGCGCATCTACCTGTTTTACCTCGCTAAAATCACAGAGGCAATCGAATCTCTCCAAACCGCAATCAAGTTAGCCCCTGAAAATCCCGTCTCGCACCAGATGCTTGGCGTAGCTTACTTCAGACACAATCAGTATCCAGAGGCAATTCAGGCGTTGCACCGAGCTATCGAATTGAATTCTAAAGTCTCCCCGGATTACCCGTATCACCCGTATTATGACCTCGGCATGGTCTATCTGAAACAGAGCAAATTTGATGATGCGATTCTCTGCTTTGAACGAGCAATTGAACTGGACCCAGATCAGATCCGGGCGTACTACAGTTTGGGAAACACATATATCCGACAAGGGAGCGTCCAGAAAGGTGCCGAACTGATTAGAAAATACCAAAGTCTCAAACCTTATATGAATCTCGTTTCGCAGCTTGAAATCGCCCTCCAACAGGATCCAGATAACCCCGAACGCTGGTATCAACTTGGACGCCTTCACGCACAATATGGTAGGTTTGAAAAAGCTATAATGTCTTTAGAACAATCCATCAAGCTTAATCCCAAAAACTGGGAAGTTTACAATATACTCGCAGTTTGTCACATGAGACTTAGCCAACTGGACAAAATGCAGCGTGTGTGTGAAACCGCTGTCCGCCTCGCTCCTAATGAACCAAAGGCGCATAATAGTCTTGGGATGAGTTACTTTCTTCAGAGAAGGTATTCCGACGCGACACAGTCATTTACCACTGCTATTCGGCTTGACCCACACAACCCGGAATTCCACGAAAATCTTGGCGAAACGTATAAACGGTTGGGCGAACAAAAAAAAGCCGCTCAAGAGTTCAGAATCGCCCGGCAACTCCGAGCCAAATAAAATAACGGATGGACGAATGGAACAAAATCCAAAACATTGGTTTCTCCTACTAATACTCAACCTTCTGATTGTCCTTTGCCACGCACAAATGACGGTTCAATTCGTTGATGTCACCACAGAGGCAGGAATCACCTTCAAGCACGTCAATGGTGCTAGCGATCGGAAGTTCTATCTGGAAACAATGGGTTCCGGTGCGGCTTTCTTGGACTATGATAACGACGGGAATTTAGACCTTTACATCGTCAACGGCGCACCGTTGCCCGGTTTTGAGACCACTACCCCACCAACGAACATCCTCTATCAAAATGACGGGAACGGGGTGCTCACCGATGTCACTACGGCGGCGGGCGTGGGAGACACCGGCTACGGTATGGGCTGCGTCGCCGCAGATTACGACAACGACGGTGACTCAGATCTGTACGTAACCAATTTCGGGGAAAATCTTCTGTATCGGAACAATGGGGACGGCACATTCGCCAATGCGACGGTTCACGCCGGGGTGGGAAACGGGCAAAAATGGAGTTCAAGTTGCGCCTTCGTGGATTACGACCATGATGGTAACTTAGATCTCTATGTCGTCAACTACCTCGATTATGATATAGCGAAAGATCGGGACTGGCGTGATCCCCGTGGACAGCGGGTTTATGCCAATCCGCAGGTCTACGCAGGCATCTCAGACACCCTTTACAAAAACAATGGTGACGGAACATTTACCGACGTAACGAGGCAGGTAGGCGTTTATAACGACGAAGGCAAAGGACTCGGTGTCACCTGCGGGGATTACGACAACGATGGGCGTATTGATATCTATGTCGCCAACGACACAACGCCCAACTTTCTCTACCGCAATGCTGGTAACGGTCGTTTTGTAGACATCGGTCCCTTTGTAGGCGCAGCGTATAACGAGCACGGCGTTGCGGAAGGTGGAATGGGGGTCGATTTCGGTGACTACAACAACGATGGTGCTCTGGACATTTTTGTCACTAACTTCTCCAACGAAACAAATACACTGTACCATAACACCGCAGACGGTGCCCTAATCGACTTTACAAACATCGCAGGTCTGGGGGAAGTCAGCTTCCTGAAATTGGCTTTCGGAACAAAGTTTTTCGATGCAGACAACGATGGCACATTAGATCTCTTTGTCGCCAATGGCCACCTCTATCCAACAGAATCCGACGCACTCGAATACGCACAAACAGATCAGCTTTTCATCAACACAGGAGAGGAAACCTTCGTGGATATCTCCGAGCAGTCCGGCGAGTATTTTTCAACTAAAAGGGTGGGGCGCGGTGCCGCCTTTGGCGACTATGATAATGATGGCGACACTGACATTTTTGTCGTGAATCTGAATAGGGAAGGGATACTACTCCGCAACGAAGGCGGAAACAAACACAACTGGCTGATGATAAAAACCGTTGGGGTCAAAAGCAATCGCGATGGGATAGGTGCGCGCGTCGAAGTTGTAACCCGTTCCCATTCCCAGATGAAAGAGGTGCAAGCCGGATCAAGCTATCTTTCCGGACACGACCTGCGCCTCATTTTTGGATTGGGGACAGAAACAAAAGCGGAAGCAATAAAAATCACCTGGCCCAGCGGTGTGCAACAAACACTCACGGACGTTGAAGCGAATCAGCTGCTTGTTATCACTGAGGAAAATTAGTGATGTAGGTTGGGTTGAACGGTTAAAAACAGATCCATATCAACGACAATAGAGGGATTCCTTTTTAACCACACCCTCCTATAGATAGACATAGTGAAACCCAACACTCAGTCCAATCAACGATCAAGTGTAGGGGCTCATTATATTTGGAAGATTGCTAAAGCCCCAGCGGGGCGGTATGTGTATAGAAAAGAGCAACCTAAGTCCCCCAAAGCCCCAGCGGGGCGACATGTAGCAACTTATTAAGATAGTCAAGTAACTTGCAAGGAAATACAGTTTGGACGGAAGAGTGCCCAGTCCCTAACGACTGGGGAAGACCCTCCCGGTGACGACGTAGTAGAGCGATCTCTTGGCTATTTCAAGAAGAAAGAGGACAGCAATAGGTGCTATTAATATTAGCTGAAGCCAGCCAAAAACCAGTGCGGTCGGTATCGATAGTCCTATCGTTAGTCCAAGGATCAGGATATACAAAACCTTAAGAAATCTATACCATGGTTTGCTATTCAAGTAGGTGATATCTTTTTGATTCTGGTTGCTCTGGGAATCCATATCTCAACCCTCCGTCCCCTCAGATAAGGTGATAAAGTTCAGGTCATCTGTTCATAGGGGACAGATCCTTCTACCCAATCAAGTCTATTTCCAAGGCACCAGTACCCCAAACTCATCTGCCAGTTCTTCGAGGGATTGCACTTGGGACTTGTGGAGAGGAATACCGTTCGCACGACGTTCTTGAGTGAGTTCCCATTCGACTTCGCCGGGAAGCGTAACGCGATCAAATCCCTTGCGTGGTTCGGCTTTGCGGGTCGTGCGAATCTGCTCGTCCATTTCATCCTTAAATTGATCAACCGGGGTCAAACTCGCAACGTTGATAGCAAAGAAAAAGTGAGCGGTCGCAATTTTCTCAGGCGGTGCGTTCCGTGGATTGTACGCTTTATTGATCCCCATCAGTCCCCCACCCAACGGTCCGCACAGCACATCCATAATAATGGCGAGTGCAGACCCTTTCGGACCCGCAGCGGGCAGGATCGCTGCCACCTTTGATGGATCATCAGTCTCCTCCCCATTCTCATCAAGTCCCCAACCCAAAGGAATTTTCTGATCATACATCCGTGCAGTCCCAATTCTGCCGGCAGCCGCAGCACCACACGCCATATCCAACACAATCGGCGGTTCTTTACCGGCGGGGATAGCGAAAGCAAGCGCATTGTTACCGATTGAGTTGGTCCTCGCGCCAAAGACCGCCACGTTCACGCCGCCTCCATTGGTGGTTGCAAAGCCAATCATATCGTGTTCAAGCGCACGTATCGCATGACTGGAGGCGGCACCGAAGTGTTGGCTGTTGCGCACAACCACAATGCCGATCGAAGTTGCTTTGGCTTTTTCAATAGCGAGGTTCATTCCGTGAATAGCAACAAGGTGCCCCAAGCCACGATCGGCATCAAGTAGGGCAGACGCGGGGTTATCTGCAAGCGTTTTAATGTCGGGATTCGGGTTGGTGCCACCGTTTATCATTCCGCGCACATAGCCCGGCACACCGCGTGTGGCATGTGAAGGAACGCCTCGCAGATCCATTAAAACCTGCATTTGAGCAATCGTATCAGCGTATTCCCGTGCGACACCAGCCTTTTGGTACAGTTGGCTACAGACCTGTTGGAGCTGGTCTGCGTTGACAATTGTTTCCTGTTCACGTTGATTCATGTTAGTCTCCTCATGCGTGAAACGTAAAATGTTCAGGGACGAATGTAAAGGTTATACGGTCGATTGAGCCCATCCGGATCGCCCTGATCCAACAACATGTTTGGTGTTTTGCCCAAAACACACCGAGCCACACACCGATTGAGTGCAGGAATCTCTTCCGATGAAAACGCTTCAATCTCCTCAAGGGTAAAGTATCCAGCATCATCAACCTCACGCCCATCAGGGACAGGGTCGTGTGATTCAATCGGCGTCAATCTGAAAATAAGGTAGGTTGAATTATCGCCTTCCTTCACACGGTGGCGTACTCCAAGCAATCCATCGACCACCGCGCGGATACCAGTTTCTTCAAAGATCTCCCGCACTACTCCTTCATGGGCGCATTCCTCCGGTTTGACATATCCCCCCGGAATCTGCCACTTCTTAGCACCGTAGGCATGATGAACCAAGAGTAGCTGTCCATTCCGGACAACCGCCCCGCCAACACCGAGCGTAAATTTCCATTCCATACGCTTCCCTTTTCTACGTTATCTTAACCCAAACCAAGCGTCAGAAACTGACGCAATAGTCGGGAATTGGAATTCCCTCCTACTACACAAAATAGACTGTAGGGAGCGTACCCTCCGACTCGCGACTTGCGTTATCTTAGGCTAAACTCAAGTTCTCAAGTAGGTATTTAGATCCCCCACCGTTCATTGATCTCATCTTGATAGCCTGTCACCCTGTCGTTGTAGACATCATCGAATTTCACCGCCTGACCGATCCACCCCGATTCATAAATCGCGTTGCAAACCGCTTGCGCCTTCAAGCCATCAACCCCATCAAGCTCTGGTCTACGCCGTGTGCGAACCGCGTCCAGAAAATCGTAGACCTCAAGCATCACCCCTTCCGTGATACCGTGCGGAAACAACCGCTCCTTCTCCTCTGTGCTGAGATTTGCCATGTAGCTGCTTTGCAAGGTGTCTGGATCCTCAGTACTCCCATCCCATAGTTGCAACTCAGGCGATTGCGGGTATCCACCGGTACTGTAGATGGAACCGACGCTTCCGTGATAGCTGTTATAGCCGATACTGCGTCCCGGGGCAGCACCGGTGTTGACCCATTGACCGATGACACCACTCTTAAATGTGATTGTTGTAAGTGCTGTATCCTCGACGGTCTGCGGCACATGGTTGCCGTCCGAATCTTTGAACTGGTGTTGACTCAGATTCTCCGATCGGGCGTAGATCTCATCCGGTTCGCCATAAAAATAGATGAGGAGATCTATGTAGTGTACCCCACCATCAATGATCCCGTTTCCGCCACTCGTGAGTTTATCTTTCCGCCATGTCGTCATCTCATCGCGTAAGAGATTTTCGGGATCATTGTTAGTTCCACTGACACTCTGTCGGAAAAACATGCGAGACTCCCCAATCCGCTTCTCTTTGTTGATCAGCCACTCAACCGTGCGCGACCCCACCCATCGGCGCACCTGCTCTGCGGTGGCAAGGATACGATCGTGTGCTGCTGCGCTCTCAATCATCTTGTGCCCCGCACGGACTGTCACCCCAAGCGGTTTCTCAACGATAACATCAACTCCCGCTTCAAAGCACGTGATCGCAAGCGTGTGATGCAGGAAATGAGGCCCACAGATGTCAGCGGCAGTCAATGTCTCCTGCGCTAGCATTTTATCAATATCGTCATAGACTGCGGGTTGCACACCCCCTTGCGCTTCGGCAGCTCTCGCAGCAAAGCTCTTCGCTCGATCTATATCGACATCACACATCGCCACAAAATCAAATATATCAATGCCGAGATTCTTGAGACCAATATAGGCGTTCAGATGCGCTCCTGCCATCCCACCACAACCAATGATAGCCAATCTAACTTTGTCGGTTTGCATAACGCTCTCCCTATATAGAATTTCACACCCCTGTTTTTATTTTTCAATGCTCAATTTTTGTTGACAAGATAAATCCCATAAGCGACCAAGCAGGCACCTACAATCAGCGCGAAACCAATCTCGTCGCCCAAGAGTAGATAGCTTAAAAACACCCCGAACAGCGGCGTCAGAAAAAACAGAACAACTAGCCTGCTCGGACTATACTTCTCAAGGATCGATGTCCAAGAGACAAAGCAGAACCCAGCAATGACGATCCCCTGATAGAAAATCGCGCTCACGCCGGAAATCGAAAAGTGAAAGTTAGCCCCCCTCTCCAAGAACAAGCTCGAAACGACGAAACATGGGATGCTGAAAATCATTAACCAGAATAGTAGGCGATATGGGTGGATGGATTGGATGATGAGTTTGGTGACCACCGTCCGAAGACCTAACAGACAACCACTCAGCAAGACGATGAGGTCCCCACGGAGGTAATCGTGCGAATCAAATTTCAGATTGCCTCCGAAAGTCATCAAGACACCACCAAATGCGAGGCTAATTCCAACTGTTTTCTTGATGGAAAGCCGATCCCCCGGCACCCAGAAATGGGCGAACAACGCAGTAAAGAATGGGTATGTGCTGATGAAAAGCGTCGAACGGGACGCCTCTGTGATTTGCGTTCCAAAATTCAGCGTGCTAATTTGCAGCGTGAAGATCACCGACACAAAAATCAGTGGAAGTAACTCCCCCGGCTGCATTCGGAGGCGAACCCTCCGATATAACGACCACAGCGTAATCGCGGCAAATCCGAGCAGAAAACGCATCGTCGCAAGCGCGAAGGGCGGTACTCCCTGTAACCCGATTTTAATCGAAACCGAGTTGCCTCCCCAGAGCAGGGCAAGTAACAGTACCAAGCCAATGACCTTGGTACTTGGTTCGTCGGCGGCGATTTCAGATTTTTCACTCATCTTTTCTCGCGCTTCTTTCCCCTACGTTCCACATTCTAAGTTACGCATCAGGTTGGACGCATTACAGCAAAACGTAAGGAAACTGAAATCGCAGGAACGCTCCCATCCTTCCCTTCCAACCCCTATTCACCCAATACCTGAATAGTTCTCAATCATAATTACTAGGTCGATGGTCACCAAGCAGCCGCCGTTGCAGCGGCGTTGCCTGCGCGAAAATCGTCTCGTCAAACTGAAACTTGTTGAGGTAGGGCGGAAACTTCTGTGTAATCATCCGCTTGGCGTAATGCACCTGCAATAGATAGCGGTTCTGATCACTCGTATTCGCCGAACCACGGTGCCACACCTCACTTCGGAAAACAACGACATCGCCGGCGTTACATAGGATACTGTGATCCCCAACCCCTTTCCACTCAACATCGCCATTTGGACTTCGGCCCGCCTGATGGCTCCCCGGAATAAACTTTGTCGGTCCCAATTCTTCATACAGGTCATCAAGATAAAAATGGGCGGTGGTAATAAAAATTGGAACCTTTACTCGGGGATCCGCCAATACATCTGCCGGCAGACTAATCGGCAGCCAATCGGTATGTAAGCCCTGATCCGGACGTCCAGGTCCCGTCGTCCACGCCGTCATCCCAATAACGTGGCAATCGTCACCGTGGATGGCTTCCCCCAACTCAATAATCTCCGGCTTGTCAAGATATTGCAGAAAAACGGCATCCCGATTGAAAGCATTATTGATGTGCTTATTGAGAAAACCGCCGTTCTCAGGGGTACTGTGTTTATCGAAACTTTCCGGTATCTGCGTCAACCGATCCATAGCGTCTCGCAGTTCAGCAATCTCATCGGCGTTGAGAACCGCAGGAAAGTAGACAAAGCCATCTTCCTCTACAGCTTTGACTCGACTTTCTAAATCTGAATATGCAATAAGTGGTAGTGCATCAGCCATCTATTCATTCCTCCCATCCTCACATATATAGTAGTAGGCATACTCCGTATGCCGTAACCTCCGTAAATTGTCGCTGATTTTATCGACTCCACTGCACCGTGTCAACACTTTTCCGAGGGAATGGTAATACAGTCCACATCTAATCCATTATCCCAATACGCTTGAGATAAGCCACAGACCGCTCCATCCGTGCTTGTACACCCGTCTCATCTATATCTTCGCCTTCAATCCCTTCCAACTCCGTCGCGCAGGGACCGTAGAACCCAGCATCATTCAGGATCTGAAACACCCCTTTGAAATCAACCACGCCCTCGCCGAGCGCAGGAAAGTGCCACGTTCGATACCCACCGTTGGTATCTTTGAGGTGAACAGCACCAACATGATTGATAATCTTCCTCAGCTCCCCGACAGCGGTGACGTTACGGTTGTAGAAATAGATATTGCCGGTGTCGAAGTTAATACAGATATTCGGGTGATTGACCCCCTGCATCGTTTCAAGCGCGACATCAGCGTTATGCGCCAGATCGAGATGCGTCTCCAAACAGACCTTGATCCCGAGCGGTGCGGCGTTTTCACCAATCTGCCTCAACCGTTCATAGATGGTATTGCGATCGTGGTCGCCGGCATGGGCACTGGTAAAAATGACCTTCACGCCGATTCGGTTCGCAGCGTCCAAGCACGCCTGAAAGTCCGAGACGACGTTCTCATCCTGAACATTGCAACCCGCGGCTACGCTGGTCGCTGTGAGCCCGTGGGACTTCAACTCAGCGAGCACGTTATCAACATCTCCCGGCGCAGGCGCAGCGATCTCAACGTTTGTCAACCCAATTTTCGCGAGATGCGGATACGCACCTGCATGAAACTGTCCATAGCTATTCAAATTACACGCAATAATATTTTTCATTATTATACCTCCCGATAAAAGATTCACACCCCGGTCACGAGGCGTCCTCCAACACTCGCCGCAGAAAGCCATCGTTCTTCTCCAATAACGCAACGGCTTCCCTCCGATCTATCCCCTTCACAAGCATGACAATCGCGGTTTTCGCACTGCCATCGGCGCATTCCAATGCCGTTTGTGCTGTCGCATAATCCGTCCCTGCAGCCTCCATAATAATGCGTGCCCCCCGATCAATGAGTTTTGCGTTCGACGCCTGAATATCAACCATCAAGTTGTTGTAAACCTTCCCAATCTGGATCATCGAAACAGTGGTGAGCATGTTTAATACCAACTTTGTCACTGTCCCAGTTTTCAACCGCGTAGAGCCAGTGATAACCTCCGGACCGACAACCGGCACGATAAAGACATCCACAAACGCTTTCAGGTTATCAGCGGGCGGCGTGCAGCAGAGGAAAATCGTCTTGGCACCGATTCGATGGGCTTCCTCCAAGGCGCCAAGCACATAAGGTGTGCGACCGCTGCCAGCAATCCCAACCACCACATCCCGATCAGCAACGCCGTGATCACGCAGGGCTTGTGCCCCAGCGTCAGGCTTATCTTCCGCAGCCTCAACAGAACGACGTAACGCACTGTCCCCACCGGCGATGATTCCCTGTACCATGCTGGACGGAGTGCTAAACGTCGGCGGACATTCGGAGGCATCAAGGACACCCAACCTACCGCTTGTCCCCGCACCGATGTAAAAGAGCCGCCCACCTCGACGAAATGCTGCTGTGATGAGTGTTATCCCCTGCGCGATTGATGCCGATTCGGCTTCCACAGCCGCAAGTGCTTTCCGATCTTCCTCATGAAAAATCTGCAAAATCGCTTCCGTCGATTTGAGGTCAATATCGATTGAGTTCGGATTTCGTTGCTCTGTGATAAGTTTGGAGAGATCGTTCAACATCACATCCGCCTATAAATATCTGTAAGAACCGAGATGAGTAGGCTGCCAACCCTGCTATTGCGCCAACATCTGTTTGGTAACCTCAATCTCATCTTGAAACTGGGGTAGATCTGCCGCGCGTTCTAGGAAAAGATCCAGATAGCGTTTCATCGTAAGGCGGTCGCCCCGCTTTTCGTACATCCGCGCGAGATGGTAGTATACCTCCGTATCCTCCGGGTTAAGCGACCGAGCCTTTTCGTATGAACGGATCGCGAGATCAACCTGCTCCGTCTCTTGATAGGCGTGTGCGAGATTATAATGTGCATCCGGATCACTATCATCTAATGCAATGGCTTGCTGATAATAGCTAATCGCCTCCTCAAATTGATCGCGGGCATGATAAGCACCAGCCAGATTGAAGTAGGCATCTTGAAAGGTCGGATCTGCCTCAATTGCCTTGCGATAGGTTTCGATCGCCTCACCAAACCGATCCGCGGTGTCATAAGCATAAGCCAAATTGTTGTGGAAGGCTGGATTATCGGGGGAAAGTTCGATTGCCTTTTGAAACGCTTTAATTGCGGCAGCCGTTAGTTGCATGTCTATATAAACTAAACCGAGCGCGTTGTGTACTTGCGCGTTCTCCTCATCAATTGCCAATGCCTCCTGCAATTGCTCAATGGCTTTTTCATATTCCCCCATTTCGTGATAAACTTCGCCGAGTTCCAGATATCCCGTTGGATCTTCCGGTGTGAGTGCCATTCCCAGCCTAAGCCGGGTCGCTTCACGACTCAGTTCCTCTTTCCGCTCTGGCTTCTTCTCAACAGGTTGACAACTCAAAAAAAGGACGAAAATCAGGAGAAAAACCGGAAGTGATCTCATCAGTAAACCTCCGACACGATAAACATTAGAAATTCCCTATAAACTTAATTATAGCAGCATCGCCCAAAGTGTCAACGACTTTCTACAAGGAGAAATTTCTTTGAGATTTAACCCGCATTATGCTACTATTATAATGCAATTGTACGGTTACAAGTTCGGATCACTATCGATTGCAACTTAGACCGCATTTGTAACCAAATTGTCAATTAAACCCTCCTTTCGCGTAAAATAAAGATTGAAGGGGGGTTAGGGGAGAAAGAGACGAATGAAAAAACAACTGTATCTCATTGGTGCCATTGCAGGTGCTATCTTGCTCATTCTCGTCACCGTCATGAGCTACTACATATTTGAATTTAAGGGTAACTTCGAAACAGAACAGGAAAGTCGGATTACCTACGAAAAAAAGTCTGAACAACTACAGCGTGAATTGACCACAACCCAAGCGGAACTTGAGGCAAAGAAAAACAAGATTAACCTCTTGGAGGACACAATCGACGAGGTACAAGCGCGCGCAACCAATTTGACTGAAGCCAAAACAAAGGCAGAAGCGGAGGCGATGAAACTTCTTTCAGAGAAGCAGCGTAGACAAGAGGAACTAAAACGGAAAGAGGAAGAATTCCGAGATCTCCGCGAGGAACTCCAAAAGGAAATTGACGCGAAAGAAATCACCATCACAACACTTAAAGGACAACTGACAGTCAACCTAATGAATAAGATTCTGTTCGCCTCCGGAAAAGCCGAGATTAAGACTGATGGAAAGCGTGTCTTGGATAAGATCGCGCAGACTTTCTTAAACCGCTTTCCGGATCGAGAGATTCGGGTTGAGGGCCATACGGACAACGTCCCGTTCAGAGGCTCAGTCTTGAACAACTGGGACTTATCCACACAACGGGCAATTTCCGCCGTCCGTTATCTGCAGACGCGTGCGGGCGTAGATCCCGCTCGTTTAGCGGCGGTTGGCTATGCCTACTACCGTCCAATTGATACAAACAAAACTCCCAAAGGCAGAGCGAGAAATCGCCGAATCGAAATTATTGTGATGCCACCGAAACAGGCAGAAGCACAAGAGTTTTGATTCTGTTGTTCCACAGCTCCGTAACTTGTAGGTCGGGCGTCCTCGCCCGACAGTACCAACGAACTGATAAACTAATCGCTTTCATGCATCACGTTTCACGCTCGTCCCGTTTTGCACTTTCTTTTGACGTGAACCAAAGGAGAGCATACCCATGTCAACGAAGTCACCTGTTAAGTTTGGACATCAAGAGCACACCCAGTTTATGGAGGAGGGGTACGTCAGACTCGGACACCTCCTGTCAAACAAAGAGATAGCTGCGTTGCAGCAACGGATTGATGACATTATGCTGGGGGTTATACCTTACGAGAATATGCGCTTTCAACTCGATAGCACCACCGGCGTCTACCGCGAAGCGCCTCCGGAGAGTATAGGACACAAGGGCGCGACGCTCCAATATCGGAAGATTATGGACCTAGAGCAGGATCCCTTGTTCCTCTCCTACATGCAGCATCCACTCCTGCGTGACATCACACGACGTTATATCGACGAAGATGTTTCGATCTACCGAGCGATGTTCATGAATAAGCCTGCCAATCAAGGCACAATACTACCGTGGCATCAAGATGTTGGGGTCGGATGGGGATTGGATCATAACCCAATTATTACCGTTTGGATGGCGTTAGACGACGCAACAGTAGAAAATGGTTGTATGCAAATTGTGCCCGGCATCCATAAACACGGTGTGATAAGTGAGGGACATTTTGCCACAGAAGCCGATGCCGAAAAATATCGGTTGGAGGAGAATGCCATTGATTTGGAAGTGAAGGAAGGGGAAGTCGTCTTGCTGAATAACCTCCTACTGCATCGTTCCGGGGTGAATCCAACCGGGAAACAGCGACGCGCATTCAGTGCTGCCTATATGGATGCAGCGGCGACACATGTGGCAACGGGTGAGACGTTCCCGGTGATTTTCGGTAAAAACGCGCTGAAGCCTTCCGAATGTTGACGCAAGCCATTGAAGGAGAGTGAAAATGCCAACAGCGGCACTCATCACCTTGGGATGCAAGGTGAACCAATATGACACACAAGCGATGCAGGAGGTGATGCTTCGTAACGGATATACCGTCGTGGAGGAGAACGATCCCGCGGACGTTTGCATCATCAACACCTGCACCGTGACCAATGCCGCAGACCAAAAAGCTCGTCAAGTCATCCGGCGAGCGATTCGGAAGAATCCCGACACCGAAGTCCTCGTCACGGGCTGCTACGCCGAAAGTGATCGGGAGGCAATTGAGGCAATTCCGGGCGTCTCGCTCGTCTTTGGAAATCGTGAAAAGGCGGATCTTCAGAAGTATCTGGATCTGGTTCACGAATCATGGAGAGAAAAAGATCGTTCACCGCTGTTACAGATTGATCCCGTCCATCACGATGCCGTCCGCGAACACGCAAATTTCAGCATGTCGGTGAGTGAAGCGGGCAAGCACACACGCGCGCTCATTAAGGTGCAAGACGGATGCAGTGCCTTCTGTACCTACTGCATCATCCCCTACGTCCGGGGACGTATGACGAGCCGTCCCCTACCCGACATCGTGCAGGAAGCAAAGCAGATCGCTGCAAACGGATACAAGGAAATCGTTATCACCGGCGTGCATCTGGGGGCTTACGGGCTGGATATCGGCAGTCAGACAACCATTGCAGACATTCTGGAACACATCCACCCCATTGATGGAATTGAGCGCATCCGCTTCAGTTCGATTGAGGCAATGAATTTCCCACCGGATCTGGTCGATCGGATGGCAGCGTTACCCAAGTGTATGCCTCACTTCCACCTGCCGTTACAGGCTGGCAGCGATAGGATTTTGCGCCAAATGCGCCGCCGTTATACGAGGTCAGAATTTTCGCTCCTCGTCGAAAAGCTCCGCGTTTCGTTTCCAGATGTCGGGATCACCACCGATGTCATGGTCGGCTTTCCGGGCGAAACCGACGCCGATTTTGAGGACTCGCTTAAATTTGTCGAAGAGATTGGTTTCAATCAGCTGCACGTTTTCCGCTACTCCTCCCGACGTGGCACTCCCGCAGCGGATTACGCGGATCATGTGCCGCCACATGTCTCCGCTGAACGCAGCAAGGCAATGATCGCGTTGGGAAAACGACTTGGAGCTGATTTTCGGAAACGTATGTTAGGTAAGACGATGGGCGTTCTAGTTGAGGAGAGCCGTGAAGGAACGGATGGGCATCTGGCGGGGTTCACGGAGAACTATCTGCGGGTGCTGACGGATGTTCCCGGCTCAACGGTGAATCGGATTTTGCCGGTGAAGTTGACGGCGTTGGAGGGTGAGTTTATCCGGGCGGAAGCGGTCAACGGCTTTCACACAGATATAGATTGACGTTAGAAACAACTGCGTTCAATTCAAACCTGTGAGGCGAACTCATCGAGCATCTCACGGATATTCCGCGCATCGCCGTCAATGAATAGAGGGGCTAAGGCACCCCGGCCGTGCAGGGACTGAAGTAGGCGGTCAATCTGGATCATGCGGGCTTGTGGCGTGTGACATTTGGGCCACCGTTCAACAAATTCACGCGCCGGCTTCGGATTACCGGTTCTCAAGGACCTGGCATGTTTACGCCATGCCTGCCATCTAAAACTGTGCCCACAACTCGTACACTCAAGTCTTTCATCTCGCTTTTTCAGGCTCTTGCGGTAATCCCGCCATCGGCGTTTGTAGCCGCACGCCGCACATTGGATACTGCCGTGCACATGAAACGCGACCCCTTGGCATTTGGGGCATTCTATTTCAGGGGGAGACCGCCGGTGTCTGATGCCTCGCCCGGTCGCTTCGAGAGCCGGTTTGCGTATTATCAGACCACAGTGAGGGCAAGGCAGGCGGACGCGGGTTCTCACTGACCGATGGTAGGCTTTTCGATCCCACACTTTACCGCAATGGCACTGCAACTCCTCTGTGCCATCTAGTAGGGCATGACAGTCAAAGCAGCGCGGGTTTTCACGAAGGGACTCACGACAGTCGTGCCAGAGCAGCCGCTTGGTACAGTGCGGACAATGAAACCAGTTTTCGTGTGTGCCACCATCGCTACCATGAAATAGGGGATCAATTCGGCGTTTTACCTTTGTCCTACATTGGGGGCAGGGCACCAATCCATCTCGGTAAACATCGGCGACCGCGGCAATGTCAGCACAGCGACCATAGAGCTCCCAACCAACGATTTGTAGCAGATCATCATCGTGGAGACCGAGCCGGGCGGCGCGGTAGAGACGACGGATTTTGATAGGCTTTACACGGGGGGACCACTTCATGATTCTTCTAGTTATGGCCTCAAACTAGCACCATTACTTACCAGCATAGGCAGGAGAATAGCAAGGTAAATCCCCTGACAAAAAGCAGGAGAACATAATGCCTAAAACGTAAGGAGAAAAACTTTAAATTCTTTTTACGTTTTACGCTTCACACATTAGCTCATTCCTATATTTACGCAGCCGCGATTTTGTTGATGTCGTGTGCTAGGCGGGATTTCTTCCGATTTGCCATACCCTTCTTGATAATCCCCTTCCCTGCAGCTCTATCCAACTGGCTAGCCGCTTGACGATACAATTCTTGGGCTTGTTCCATCTCTCCATCTGTGATTGCAGTTTCGGTTTGCTTGAGCATGGTTCTTAACGTAGACTTGCGCTGCGTGTTCCGATCTCGCTTCTTTTTATCCGCACGGACATGTTTCATACCAGAGCTTCTAGTGGGCAACTCACATCACCTCCATTCCTTATTGAATCCCATCTTGTGGACACAATCCGTTATTTGCCATAATAATAGCATAATCTGTCCCATTTGTCCAATCCCTTTTGATTATACGAGTCACTGGCATGGGGTAAAACTGTAAACTCTATACGCGGCACCAACCTGCTAAGTTTCGCGATCCTGCTGATTGGATATTTTCTGCTGCATTAAGCGGTCACAGGTATTTGAGAGTTTTTCAAGCACCAACAGTACACGCCAAGTAATAAACATCCAAAAGAGTATAGCGAAATAACCGATCAGTGACCCGATGACTGTAAGGATGGTTAGACCGCCGATATGCATTCCACCTATATCCATTTTAACCTCCCTATAAACCTCAAAATAAGGACTTTTATGGCCAATTTTATAGGTAATCACAGGCTCATCTTGAGGAGCATCTATGTTGTCAACTGACAACGTAGCAATCACTACCGCAATTGCAACCAATAGAATTACAATCGCCCATAGAATTTTCCGGCTGCGCATAACAGCCTCCTATCGCCTCTAAAATCTACTGTGTGGAGTAATATCTCTCTAACGCAGCTCTATGTTCCAAAGCCTGCTCACGTTGTAACGCATCGTCGAATCCTGCAGGGGCAGCACCGATCGGTTTAAATACGAAAATGCTCTCGACCTCGGCATCGGCATCGTAACCAAACGCAATGCCTTTTTTCCAATACCAGTGTTTCTGCCCACCATCTTCAATCTCCTCGGCACCCCCAAATTTTTCCTCCACACGCTTGAGCGTACTTCCAATGCCAATCCCACCTATTGTTTTGGCTTTATTAGGCCTGCTAATAGATAAGGCCTCAATGAGATCAATGCTATCAAGAGCACCGGATAACCCGAAGTCTGGGTCAAAATACCCAAAGGTATCGCCTCTGCGGACACTCGGTGGTCCATAAATTGTTTTAACCCTATCAAACTCATCCCCCAACTTAATCCCAGCAGCCTCTGCCCCCGGCACAATCAGCCCGTGAATAACGAGGACCGATACCGATTTGGCAGTCGGCTTGTTTATCCCATCATCCACCGTCAGCCGTACATTCACCACACCCGTCGCGATGGGAGCAGTCCATGTCGGTGTAGAGATCGCCTCTGAATCGAGGAATCCCTTTTGCACGTCCCAGCTATAAGTCAACGTATCCCCATCGGCATCATGCACCGCCGCCTGAAGTTCCACACTGCTGGCTGCATGAACCCGCTCCGAAACAACAATCTCCTGAATGACAGGGGCAGCATTTTGGAGACTAATCGGAACACTTTTTACTTCGGTAACGGATTCGTTTACACCATCATTTACAGAAACGGTCACAGCCGCCGCTTTCAGATCTGAAGGGACCGTCCATTTCACAGTCTGCCCGGTCTCTGAATCCAGTTTCCCCTTTTCCACTTCCCAGACATAGGCCAACACATCGCCATCTCCATCATGGGCAACCACTTGCAATTCGACGGTGTCGCCCGGCTTAACCTCCTCTGGAACAATTAAATGATCAATGACAGGCGGACTATTGTCGCGACCATCAGGACTTCCATCACCGCAGCCAGTAATGGCAAATAAGATTACCCATAATATAACAACCGTTCTCATCGCTGTTAGCTCCTCGTAATAAAAAAGTTGAGTAACCCGCGACGTCAGACCAAACGAGACCAAGACAACGAGGGTTTACCGAAAACCGTAAGGCTCACTTGGATCCGCTTTCAAGCGCAACGGTTTGCTAGGTGATATTACCATGCAGTTACCGTTCTGCTTGAAATGCCTGTGTTCCTTACACTACTACCCAAGGCAGTTTTAGGGTCTCACACCTAAGGCAGTTTTAGGTTCCCACACCTATTCACGCAGTGAGACCTCATCAAATCCTGCCGGAGCGACACCGACCAGCTTAAAAAGAGAAATGTTTGTAACTTTGGCATCGGCATCATAACTAAATTCAATGCCCTTTTTCCAATACCAATGTACCTTCCCGCCCTCTTCAATCTTCTCCGCACCCCCAAATTCTTCCTCCACACGCTTGAGCGTGCTTCCAATACCAACTCCACCCGTCGTTCTAGCTCTATTCGGCTTCCTTATAGATAGACCTTCGACAAGATCAATACCATCAAAAAAACCTGATAACCCAATGTCTGGATCCCAATACGCAAAAAAATCACTATTGCGTTTGCTCGGTCTTCCGTACAATGCTTTCACCCTATCAAACCTATCCCCCAACTTAATGCCCGCCGCTTCTTCACCCGGCACAATCAGCGCGTGAACGATTTGAACAACTACCGATCTCGTCACCGGTTCGTTTACGCCATCGTCCACCGTCAGCGCAACAGCTACTAAACCTGTATCAATTGGAACTGTCCATGTCGGCGTGGAAATCGTCTCCGAATCAAGTACCCCCTTTTTCACTTCCCAACTATAAGTCAGTGTATCCCCATTCGCATCATAAATCACGGATTGAAGCACCACACTGCTGACCGCATGAACCCGTTCCGACACAACAATCTCCTGGATGACAGGAGCACTGTTTTGGAGGCGAATCGGAACCTTTGTTAATTTGGTAACGGACTCGTTCACACCATCATTTACAAAAACGGTAACAGCCGCTGCCTTCAGATCTGAAGGGACCGTCCATTTCACGATTTGCCCCGTCCTTAAATCCAGTTTCCCCTTATCCACTTCCCAGACATAGATTAACGTATCACCATCCGCATCATGTGCAACAATCTGTAATTCGACACTGTCCCCCGGACTGACCGCATTCGGAATAATTAAATGATCAACGACAGGTGGGCTATTGCGAATCTCATCATTACCACAGCCAATAATAGTAAATAACACTACCCATAGTATGAGAATCGTCCTCATTGCTGTCAGCTCCTCTCAATTAAAAAGTTGAGTAGGCCACCACACGAAACCAAGAAAGTGCGGATTTTCTGAGAACCGTCCGGCTAACTTGAACTAGTATTCAAGGACAACAGCTTGTTAGGTACTACGCCGATTGGATTCCTGCTTGAGCCAGTAACGAATCCCTCTACCTGCATAAGGCTCGGACTCATAACGCGGAATGACATGCAAATGGGCATGGAATACCGTTTGCCCGGCTATAGCACCGCAATTCCAACCCAAATTGTAACCCTGTGGATTGTATTCAGCATCAATCAACGCTTTGACTTCGGTAAGGAGTGAGAATGTAGACACAAATTCTTCCGGGGTAAGATCAAATGTTGATTGACGATGGGCTCTTGGCACGATGATTCCCAACCCTTGCAATACCGAGTGTTTTAGATCGATAAAGAGACTCAGCTCGTTCTCAAGTCGAACAAATTCATCGTTGACTTTTGGTGGGCAAAATGGACAAGTCAGATTATTACCCTCCTAACCTGTATTATAACACAAGCTGCTATCTACAAAAAATCACCTCATACTCGTAGGTCGGGCATCCCCGGTCACGGGATCTTCTCGGACTTACCCGACCCATAGCCCCTGTCGATCTGAATCTCCTGACAAATCGAGATTCCTCCAATTGGATCGGAGTCCTCGAAAATCGGGATTGGAACGGAACCAATCTTATCGGGGTGGGGCAACAGGTGGCAACTCAGGTTCAGATATAGATTTGACATACTCCCACACCCTAAAGGGAGGGGGCATTGCACGCAAGATTGGTAATGATTGTCTATTTGAACGCCTTTACCGTGATACACATAATCAAAAAAGTGTAGTCTAACCCAAACCTGTAACTTCACAAACATCAACAAAACCACAGTCTAAACCATCGCGTGTAACGGTTGATCAGATACTTGGTTTTCTATTTGTTCATAGGATAAATCGGGAAGGCTAGCTTGCTGACGGGCGTGTTCAACAGTCATTGCCACCAAATTTCCTGAAGCATCTAAATCAATGTAAATATTTTCGTTAATCTCCTTCGTTTCAGCCACCTCGCGATCCGAGAATTCAACCAACGCCGTATCTGTCTCCGGAAAATACTTCACTTTCATCAATCTTCTCCCCTAAAGTTCCTATCGAAAAAGGCATTATGAACCGTCTCTCCACCTACGAGTAAAACGACTCTGAGGAATTTATTTTCTGCTTCAATCTTTTTCCACTTCCTAATTCTACCATCAGACTGAACTTCCGTATGGACGGGATTCTTGATAGTTTCTTCAATCCACTCCATCTCAATTTTGGCACGGTCAAGTCTTTGGCGCATGTGGAGAAAGTATTGGGTGAATTTCAATGCTTTGCAATAGTCCTCTGTCAAATCTCTCCTAATGATTCGTTGCCCCTATTCCTGCAATAGGATTAAACACCACAACTCTAAAACCTACTGACAATTATAGTCTCACAGCAGAAATTCAGTCAAGTGTATAATTGGAAATGGGGACAATGGACAAATGTCTAGGAGATGTCTCGATAGGACTGTAGGGCGTGCACAGCGCACCATAGACGGAAGGCAGGGAGGTAGATCAGCACGACACCTTCTTTTGAAGGACCTAATTCAACGACAAATTCGTTAACGAGGAATCCCTAATGTTGAGCAGGCTGTCGTATCTTTCAAAACAGAAAGTAACGCTGCGCCATTGGAAGGATTTCGGCGGGTTCACAGGTGAGGAGTTCACCATCAGCATGTCAAGGTGTTCATCAATCGTGTTGACCGTAAACGGTCGTGTGGGATTGGTCAAGGAGGGCAATACGTTGCTTTGACCGCAGACTTTGATGATGTCTGGTGCATATCCACCGTCCGCGCCTTCTGGGTAGGTGGATTATTGCTGAAAGGTTGACACGTTTTCCAGCGTCCTGCTCAAAATTCAAGCAGCAAATCACCTAAACCAATCGTAGGAGCGAGCTTCCCTCGCCCCTACGATTGGGTACTTATCCGCCAATGCCGGACGCGCCTCACATAAATGTCAACATGCCCTAGATATTCCGGTGCTTTTAATCAATACTGAATGAAGTACCAATGGTGACATACGCCATCTTCAGATCGCTGTTAGGATTATAACCGATGTTGAAGCTGACGGCTGTTTCTGCATCACCGGGAATGGAATAGGAAATACTTGGTGTGATGTCAACCAGCGCAGCACCATCAGTTCCATAAAGCGCACTTTCACCAAGGACAAGACCAGCAGTCAATCCAATACCCAAGTTCTTATAGGTGGTTCCGAGGCTCGGAGCAAGATAAATCGAACTATCATCATCACCGGCAAGGTTCAGATAAACAGTTATGCTGTTATCAAACGGCAATGCACTGATACCGATACCGGCGTTTGCTTCAAGCACATGGTCTTCTGCAAACGGAAAACTGTTTGGAATCACGTAGTCAATAACGCCTGCGCTGATATCAATCGCTCCAAGGCTAGCACCAAGGTATACGGTGTAATCAATCTCGCTGTTGTCAACACCATCTTCAATACCTTGCGAATACCAAACATTGGCACCAACGCTGAAAGCAGTGTTTTCAGATTCAGCGGTGTAAGAAACATCAACAGAAGGCTGCATGAAACTGGTCCCTCTGCCCGCAATAGCACCTCGCCAATAATAAGCACTTGCATAGGTGGCATCAACTACGATGTCAACAGGTAAGGATGAACCCTCTTCTTCTGTCGCTATCGCCATATTTCCTGCAACGGGGGCTAATATGCAGACAGCTACAATATACCAATACCATGCGATGTGCATCTTATGTTTCATCTGTTATCTCCTTTATAAGGCTCATTTTTCAATCAATTGAATGGCGTATCCTTCCAAGTTCAACAATAAATCTTGACGATGATAAGGCAGCAAAAAAGGTGCCAAAGATTGACCGACGCATTTTTCATTTAATAAAAACCTTTACAAGGCAAGCAGCAACGGCAGGTAGCTTAATTTTTTGAGATTATTCGTTCGGTGTGTTATTACTGAAAAGTTGATACAATTTTCATCAATCTGCTGAAAATTCAAGCAGCAAACCACCTAAATTTTAAGCAGATGTCACTACTCCCGTAGGCCGAGATTCAATCTCGACACTCAATAGGTTGGGTTGAACGGAAATCGTGAAGCCCAACACCATAGCTCAATGAACCAATCAACTAATGAACCAATGTACCCCTGACCATTTACACATCACGCATCACGTTCAATTTCAACTTGACAAAGTATCTCAACTTTGCTAGATTAAAGTTAGAATGCCAATAGAGCAGGTAGGAGCATTAGACACGCACTACATTCATACCAAATCAGGAGGATACTATGCCAACCATTTCAGCCGAACAATTACGAGACATTGCTTCCCAACTCCTTCAGGGTGCCGGTGCCAGCGCGGAGGAGGCTGCAATCACCTCTCGGCACTCCATGGGTGCCAATCTGGCGGGCCACGACTCGCACGGGATTATCGCCATTCCCGGTTACATTGATCGGATAAAACGGGGCCACATTGTACCGGGTGCCCCCTTCGAGATCATCCGCGAAACCAGCGTCACCACAGTTATCGACGGCAACTGGGGATTTGGATATGTGGTCTCCGAACGAGCGATGCAAATCACTATCGACAAAGCCAAAGAACACGGCGTCGCTGCCACTACAGTCTACCAGCAAAGCCACGTCGGAAGGGTGGCAGACTACCCCATCATGGCAGCTAACGCAGATCTTATCGGTATGATGACCGCCGATTCTGGGCGCACCAGCAAATCGGTAGCACCATTCGGCGGTAGAGAAGCGCGCCTCGGCACAAATCCCATCTGTATCGCGATGCCCAGCGATCTGGAGGGCACCCTGTTCATAGATATGGCGACCAGTGCTGTCGCAGGAGGCAAAATAAGTGTGGCGCGTGCGCGCGGCGTTGACATCCCAGAGGGTTGGATTCTTGATAAGGATGGCAACCAGACCACAGACCCTGAAGACATGAGTCGTGGCGGTGTTCAACTCCCACTGGGAGGACCAGAGGGGCACAAGGGATACGGACTCTCAGTGATGGTTGAAATCTTCTCAGGTATCCTCACCGGTCTCGGTTTTGGGCATGATCCAGCGGGCAAGCACAACGACGGATGCTTCATGGCAGCCTTTAACGTCGATGCCTTCCGCCCCCTTGCTGAATTCAAGGAAGAGGTCGCAGAATTCGCCGCCTACCTGAAAAGTTGTTCACCGGCGACTGGCTTCACAGAAGTCTTCTATCCCGGCGAGTTAGAACATCTACGAACCCAGCAGAAGTTGCAGGAAGGTATTTTCATCGAAGATGCCACATGGAACAACCTCAAATCCTTGGCAGAAGAATACGGCATCTCGGACTCGCTAGGCTTCTAACATCAAATCCTAACCCAAGCTGCCAACTAAAGTCCCAGAAGACTGGCATGGTGAGGTTTATTCCGTTTTTTCTCACGTATTACGCATTACGTATTATTCTTCAGATTTAACCGCAGCGCGATCTGCAGCAATCCACTCCTCCCATCGATCCTCATCCGGAGCCAGAAACCCGGAATTGCAGCGCGGCTGCAGCTGGGTATCAACACCCAAAAGTCGCATCAGCCGGTAGTCATCACGCTCCTGTGCTTCCGCAAGGAGACGCTGTGTCAACGGACCACTGTGATTATCCGTGTGCTTGAGCCACGTCGAATTGTAGTAAATACTGAAAAAGTAACGTAAACCGTCAGCCGTACTCGGTGTTCCCGAATGAATCAGGTGATTGTGTGTCACAACGACATCACCAGCCTTCATATAGAGCAAAGTCTCGTCTGGATGCGGCCGATTCCGATCTTCTATATCTATCGTAATCGGCTGCCGATGCGATCCGACAATCACCCGCAACGGACCGTATTCGTCCGTTAAGTCTTGCAAATAACTGATCGCGTTTGAGGCGAGTGGACGCTCGTAAATATCCTTTTGCGGCATTTTTGCCCACCGATCTCGATGCCAACCCGACGCTCGACCCTCAGCCTGATCTTTGGGCACACTTGGAAAAGCAGCAAGGGTGAGGTTATCCAGCTGCACAAACGGTCCCATCACCGACTCCAAAAAGTCGAGTATCGTCGGATGCTTCACCGCGGACCACATCAGTTTAGGGGCATATTCGAGCATGTTACCGAACCAAGTCTGCCCGTCATAATCCGCCATTAACTCCTGATGTCTCTCACGCCAATCCTGCATCTGTGCTTCGGTGAACAAACCCTCAAAAACGGTGAAACCATTCGCCTTATATTCTTCCAAACGCTGATCTAAATCTTTGTTCATCTTTATCTCCTCCTCACGCATACACGGACGTAGCCGAATTTAAGCAACGGACCACTAGAAACTACCAAAGTCATCTCAACAGGAACTCACTTTCAAAAAAATAGGTTTCGGATTAGCAATAGATATGGTATACTGCCTGCCGCCAGAAATTGAATTTTGTGGCGGACAAATCTCCTAACGAATCGGAAGGTTCAAAGCGCAATTTTAGACTGTGCTAAGTATACCACGCTGCGATTCTCAGAAGCCACGCTTTTCAAAGAAATTTGTTCACATATACGAAGGAGAGCATACTGTAGATGAAGATTTTGGTCGGACCCAACCACATGAAACTCGAAGACGGAATTCCCGAATTCGAGAAAACATATCCTGATATAGACTTTATCCACTGTGCCAAGCCAGAAGATGCGCCAACACTTATCGCCGATGCCGATGCCTACATCGGTTGGCTCAGCCGCGATCTCTTCTTGGCTGCCAAAAATATCAAATGGATTCAGTCTCCCAGTTCTGGGGTTGACTATTTTGTCTCCATCCCCGAACTGGTGGAGAGCGATGTCCTGCTCACCAGCGCAAGCGGCACCCACGCTGCGTGCGTCGCAGAAAGCGCGATTGCTATGATCCTCGCCTTTACCCGAGGCATCAGAGATTCTATTTTGGCACAGCAACAAAAGCAGTGGGCAATAGGTAAAATTCGCCCCAAGATGGTGGAGTTGACCAACAGCACGATGGGTATTATCGGGTTTGGAAATATTGGACGCGAGATTGCCAAGCGGGGAAGTGCCTTCGACATGCGAATCATCGCCGTAGACCTCTATCCGGGCGACAAGCCGGACTACGTCAGTGAGGTGTGGGGGTTTGATCGACTAGACGACCTGTTACGCGAGTCCGACTATGTGCTAATAGCCGTTCCCCGCACACCGGAGACGCGCGGCATGATTGGGGCGGAACAAATAGCACTGATGAAACCCACAGCAATGCTAGTGCCTATGTCACGGGGCGGCATCATTGACGAAGCAGCGATGGCGACGGCGTTGCGTGAAGGACGATTAGCCGCAGCAGCAATGGATGTCTTCGCAACGGAACCCCTGTCTGGAGACAGCGAACTGTGGGAAATGGAAAATGTATTAATCGCACCGCACGTCTCTGGCGGCACACAGTTTGAGAGGCAGCATGTCCTTGAGATTTTCGGCGAAAATATCGGACGCTTCGTGCGCGGTGAACTACCGTTGCGCAACCAAGTTGACAAGAGTGCAGGATTCTAAAAGGACATACAGATGGATAAACTAGGCGTCGGACTGATGGGCAGCGATGTCCATGTATCTGGATACATCAAAGAATTTGCCGCTTGCCCTAATGTCGAATTGATTGGCGTTGCCGATGATAACGAAGAGACAGCACAAAATCTGTGTCGTCAAGGTCAAATGAAATATGCTACGACCAACTATCAGCAACTGTTAGACGATAAAGACATCCAGATTATCTTGGTTTGTAGCCCGGATCTCTTTCATGCTGACCACGCTATCGCCGCACTTCGGGCAGGAAAGCATGTCCTATGTGAGAAACCGATGGCGATCGACATAGAAAGCTGCCGAAAATTGGTGCAAACGGTGGGCGAAACCGGACTCACGTTTATGGTGAGCCAGTTCATGCGGTTTGAGCCCATCTACAAGCGGATTAAGCAGATCTACGACACTGAAGGGATCGGACGCGCCTTTTTCGTTGAAGGTAGCTACATCCACGATATGCGCTCTCTCTACAATCCGGTAACTTGGCGATCTCATCCACAAACAGCACAGAACATCCTGATCGGGGGCGGCTGCCACCCCTTCGATCTACTCCGGTGGACGGTCGGTGCCGACATTACAGAGGTCCACGCCTATTCCAATGGATATGCCGCCCAAGAGTTTCCGCTCGATGACTGTTACATCTTCACCTTTCAGTTTGAGAACGGGTGTATCGGCAAAGTGCTTGTTACCAGCGGCTGCAAAGGCCGCGGGATGGGCGAGGGGCTTCTCTCCATCTACGGCACAGAAGGAACGATCTGGAAAAACCATATCCACCATCCTGATGGTCGTACAGAAGAAATTGTCGCAGATGATGGAAATGCAATTCAGGAAGTAGTGTCTCATTTCGTTGACTGTGTAATTAATGGAACAAAACCATTGATCGATGTGCGAGAAGGCGCGAAAACCGTTTCGGGCTTGGTCGCAGGCGTGGAGTCCGCAGAAACAGGGAAGCCAGTAAAAGTGGTCAACCAATTCGATGAATAGTAAGCATCATTTGTAGGGAACGGAGATCTCCGTTCCGTTTTTTCTTACGCATTACGTATTATTCTTCATTAGCCCCAGTTGCTCCCGATGAAGCATCGAGGATTCAAAGCAATTTGAATCCCAATTTTATCGGATAAACATAGAGAATAATAAAAAAACTCTGTGCCCTCTGCGGTGGATTTAACATAGGCTAGAAAAACCCATGCCGGCAAAAAAATTAACCCCAGAACAGGGTGAGGCTCTACGCCGTATCCCCGCCATTGAACAGTTGCTCTCCCGCGAACCGTTTCTCCGGATGCAGGAACACTATTCGCGAGATCTCATTACGGAGGCTTTACGCACCGTCACTGCGGAGATCCGCAGACAAATCCTTGACAGTGCGGAGATTGTGGAACCTCCGGAGGAATTGGCGTACGCAGCACTCGTCCGTGCAGAACTCGAATCCCTAACCGCTCCCGCACTCCGTCCGATTGTCAATGTCACCGGCACCATTACCCACACCAACCTAGGCAGATCGCTGCTCAGTGCTTCGGTATCTGAAAACCTCGCGCAAGCCGCCGCCAACTATGTGAATCTGGAATATGATCTCGATACAGGCGCACGTGGGCACCGAGATCGGCTGACAGAACCTCTGCTGCAGCGGCTGACGGGCTGTGAAGCCTCGACAATAGTGAACAACAACGCAGCGGCTGTGTTACTCGCGTTAAACACACTAGCGCGCGGCAAAGAGGTTATCGTCTCCCGTGGTGAACTCATCGAGATCGGCGGGGCGTTCCGCATCACCGACGTGATGGAGGCGAGCGGAGCCATTTTGCGCGAGGTAGGAACAACGAACCGAACACATCTTCGGGACTACGAGAACGCAATCAACGAAAATACGGCGTTGATGCTCAAGGTACATCCGAGCAACTACAAGGTCGTCGGATTCACTTCAACTCCCACAATGGAGGAACTCACCGAACTTGGGCGTCAGCACAGCATCCCAACGATGGAAGATCTTGGGAGTGGCTCACTGATTGATCTGACCCGCTACGATCTGCCCTATGAGCCGGTGGTCCGTGAACGGATAAGTGCAGGTGTCAATGTTGTCACCTTCAGCGGCGACAAGTTGCTTGGCGGATCGCAGGCGGGAATTATCGTGGGTCGGTTAAACGCAATCGAGAACATTCGCAAGAATCCACTGATGCGGGCGTTGCGCGTGGGAAAACTCACTATCGCTGCACTCGAAGCCACCTTGAGGCTCTACCTCAACGAAAAGGAATTGACCGAAAAACTACCGATGCTTCAGCGTTATACTCGGTCAATTGCCGAACTTCGTGAAGTAGCTGAAAAACTCGCCAATCACCTACAGCAAATCTTCGGTGACGCAATCCAAGTGACGATTGAAGAGAGTGCCGCACAGATTGGCAGCGGCTCGCTCCCCGTTGACACCTTGCCAAGCCTAGCCGTCAGCCTATACTCCTCGCGAATCTCCGCCGAAACCCTCGCAACACATTTCCGAGTGCAACCGACACCTGTAATTGGGCGTGTGCAGGAGGAACGGCTCCGGTTCGACGTTCGGACAATATTTGAGACGGAATTGGCGTGGATTGTGGAAGCAGCAAAGGGTGTGAAGGAAAAACTTCAAGCAGAATTGAACCTTCCGACTTAGAGGGGACAGGATATCATGCGACACGTCATCATCGGCACCGCCGGACACGTTGATCACGGAAAATCCGCGCTGATACACGCCCTCACCGGTATCGAAACCGATCGGCTCAAAGAGGAGAAGGAGCGTGGACTGTCAATCGAATTGGGATTTGCCTACTTCGATCTGCCAGACGGTTCGCGTGCCGGAATCGTCGATGTGCCCGGGCATGAGCGGTTTATCCGAAACATGCTCTCAGGTGCTTATGGGATGGACATGGTGCTGCTTGTCGTTGACGCAAAAGAAGGCGTTCAGGAACAAACGCTGGAACATCTGGAGATCCTCGATCTGCTCGGTATCTCGACCGGCATCCTCGTGATGACGAAGGTAGATCTGGTAACATCGGACCAGTTGGCAGAATCCGCCGAAATGTCCCAAGAGATGTTGGTCGGAACAACCCTCGAAGGCTTACCCACCGTCCACGTCTCAGCGATAACAGGCGAAGGATTGGATGAACTAAAGAGTACAATTGTGGCTTGTGTCAATATGGAGGCGCAAGCAGAGCGGCATAATGGAATCCCACGTCTGTATGTGGATCGTGTCTTTTCAATGACAGGATTCGGCGCGGTAGTGACAGGCACACTGATGGGCGGCGTAATCCAACGCGAGCAACGGCTAGTCATGCTACCCCAAGGGCAAGAGGTACGTGTCCGCGGCGTCCAAGTCCACAACGAACAGGCTGAAAACGCACAGTCAGGACAACGGACAGCGTTGAACCTGTCAGGCATCACCAAAGACCAAATCGAACGTGGGAATGTGCTCTGTCCAAGCGGATTTTCAGAGGTCACAGACAATATTGATGTCTCACTTAATCTCCTGTCGTCCTTCCCAAGAATGCTTGAACATTGGACGCGTCTGCGGTTTTATCTCGGAACAAGCGAGACGTTCTGCCGGGCGATTCTACTGATGGACGAGGCAGTCTTGCCGGGGGATTCGGCCCAACTCCAGTTACGCCTTGAGAAGCCGATTTTGACCTTCAAAGGAGATCGGTTTATCGTGCGAGATTTCTCCGCCCAGCATACAGTCGGCGGGGGACGAGTGATTAACCCATTCGCCCCACGCCACAAGCGATACACAGAAGAAACGCTGGAGACTCTCACAGTGTGGGAAGGTGCCGATGATACAGAGGTTGTGAGACTGGTATTGGCACAAAGCTGTAATCTCTGTGTACCTGAAGAATTTCTCCGCTACTACCTTCCCTATGCTGATGGGGATTTTCGAGCGTTCCTAAAAGACCTTGAGGCCCGTCAAGAGATTGTCCGTTGGCGGGGAACCACGCCGCTCGTTTCTGCAATGGATCGAACGAAACAAGCGCAGGCAAATCTGACCGACACTTTAGCGAGTTTCCATGAAGATCAACCGCTTGCCCCCGGTCAGAACACCTCGCAACTTCGTCTCCAACTCGGCCTGGACGAAATCGGTTTTGAGAAGATTGCCGATCAGCTAATTCGCCAGAAAGAGATCGTCACCGATGGGAATCTACTACGTCTATCATCGCATCAAATTCAGTTCTCAGGGGAGGAAGAAGATATCAAGGAAAAGGTCGAAGGGATATTCCTTGACGCCGGCATAAACACCCCAGCCATGAGTGAGTTGACCGCCCAGTTGTCCGAATATCCACCGCAGTCAGTTCAGCAGACCTTTTACGCGCTGATGAACCTCGGACGATTCATTAGAATTGGGGATGATCTATTTATTCATACCCAAATGTTTGACACAATTGTGAATTCGCTTACCGATTACCTTGAGAAAAATGATATAATAACTGTCGCTGAATTTCGAGAACTTGCACAAACCAGCAGGAAATATGCCGTGCCGTTTCTCGAATACTGCGACGGGCAAGGATTGACAATCCGTGAAGGGAACCACCGACGGCTGCGGAAATCTCAACGTCAGGCGTAGCGAGTACCTTCTTTCGATCGGGAAAACCTACAATTTCATGGGGAAAATGGGGAAAAAAGTAAAAATTCAGGTGAATCAAACAAATATTGCGTAAATTTCTATCTGGGAGGGGATAGGGTCCGGTGGCTCTACTGGTCTTCAAAACCAGCTTGCCCATGCAAGTGGGTAGGTGGGTTCGACTCCCACCTTCTCCCGCCACATTGCTTCATCTCATTATGCCAATCACCTTTGAATAGGACGAACGGAAAAATCGACAAAATATTGAAAAGCATGGCATCAGCTTTCGGAGAGCTGCAACGATTTTTAACGGTCGAGTACTACAATGGGAAGATAATCGAAAAGACTAACGAAAGATGAAAGACGAAAATATCTCCGCGTATACCCTTGACGAAATCGAAGGACAGATCGATGAAACAGATTGGGTACGGGTTGACCAGATGACGGATGAAGATCTGTGCGAAACGGCTCAGTCTGACCCGGATGCCCAACCTCTAACCGAGACGGAACTGAACCGCTTCAAACGGGCTATCTATGCCAATGGAGAGATGTTGTGGGAGGATGAGCAGACGGTTGGTGAATTGTTGGCAACTGGTGAAAAGTACGCCTTGATCCCTGTGGATAAGAAAGTTTTGGAATGGTTCGAGAAAACAGATGACCACTATCTGGCAAAAATGAACGCGGTATTACGCACCTATATTGAATCACAGGAAGATTGACTATTGATTATACTAGGTATTGAAAAGCCATCGATTTTCTGTTAAATCTGAAGTGCTCTACCCTCCGCTCCAGAGGAGCGATATGCCTATAGAAAGGCAATACGTTCAATCCTCGCGCCCAGCGGAGCGCAATGTATAAGGTTCATCATTTCAATGAACCAATAAACTAACAAAAACCCCTATCGGGGTAACAAATGACAACACGCGTAGAGCTATTACGTTTCACGTTTCGCGTTTCACATATCAGGAGCTGACCATGCCAATCAGGATCTTACCTCCCGACATCTCCAACAAAATCGCCGCCGGCGAGGTCGTTGAACGCCCGGCTTCCGTGGTGAAGGAATTGGTCGAAAATGCAATCGACGCCGAGAGCACGAGCGTCAATGTCGAAATCCGGGCGGGCGGCAAGCGACTCATCTCAGTCTCAGATAACGGTGCCGGCATGAACCGTGAGGACGCACTCATCGCGATAGAACGCCACGCAACCAGTAAAATCAGCGCCGTTGAAGACTTAGAGACTATCCAGACATTTGGATTCCGTGGGGAGGCACTTCCGAGTATCGCATCGGTATCCCAGTTTGAACTGCTGACACGAACCCCCGATGCGGTGGAAGGCACAAAGATCACGGTCGAAGGCGGCGTGGTTCGCCCAGTACAGGCAAGCGGTTGTTCACCGGGGACACATATCACGGCTAACAATCTCTTTTACAATGTACCGGCACGGCTGAAATTCCTCAAAAGTGATGCGACAGAGTTGAATCATATCACAAACCAAGTGATGTGGGCGGCGCTTGCTAATCCGCAAACTCAGTTTTCCCTGTCACACAACAATCGTTCTCTAATTGATGTCCGAGCGTGTGAATCTTATATTGAGCGGATACGTCTTCTATACGGGAAAGAGTTCGCCGAGAACCTGATCGAGTTCGATGCTGACCTCCCGAACCTCCAACTCCACTGCTTTATCGGCAAACCCGATTTCACAAAGGCAAACCGTAACTATCAACTCTTTTTCTTGAATCGACGCCCCATCCGGAGCAAAGTGCTCGGCGCAGCCCTCAACGAGGCAATGCGATCCATGGTGCCGAAGGATCGGTATGTGGTCGCATTTCTGTTCCTGACAATGAACGGACAGCACGTTGATGTCAATGTCCATCCAGCCAAGATTGAGGTGCGATTCCAGAATGAGCGCAGCCTTTACAGCGGTGTGGTGCGCCTGCTACATAGTGGCATCTACAAAAACAAATATATCCCAAAAATGGAAGCGAGAGATGGAAAAACAGAGACGGCGCAAGACTCTACGTCCGAAGGCAGAGATGCCCCCACAACCTTCCCGCCTCAACGATCGCGAATCGAGGTGGATACCTCAGCCCCGCGCACTTCTATCTTCCCTAGGGGACGCAGCGAATCTATACAGCCAGCGCCAACCTCCGCTACTACTACTACACCGTTACAGCCCGAAGAACCTGATCCACAGCAAGACCCCCTTCAGGTCGAATCGGTACGGCTACCACAACACCCAATTCCCGAAGGAACGGAACTTCAACTCCTCGACTTTGAGGGTGTCCAGCTAAAAACCAATCTGTTTAATACTTATATCATTGCAGAAGGTGGCGATCGGGTGTTCCTGATTGATCAACACGTCGCAGCCGAGCGCGTGTTGTACGAACGTTTTGTCGAACAACTAAAAACAGACACCATTCCTGTGCAGGGATTGTTGCTACCTGTCACTATCGAAGCAACACCCCAACAACTGACAACACTCGACGTCCACAGCGAAATATTTGAAAAACTCGGTTTCGATGTGGAGCGATTCGGTGGAAGAACAGTCCTTGTCCGATCTATCCCCGCAATACTACCCACACGGCTTGTCAACGTGACAGTCACAGACCTACTAGATGGGATCGGGAATGCCACAACACCAATCGTAGAACATCTAGAAGTGCAGGACAAGGCACTCATCATGCTCGCCTGCAAGTCCGCCGTGAAAGCCGGGGATGTGCTGACGATGGAGGAGATGGTTAACCTAATCAAAGATCTCTCTCAGGCAAAGTTGCCGTTCAACTGTCCACACGCACGCCCCATCATTGTGGAGATGCACCGAAATGAGCTAGAGAGCCGGTTTAAGCGGCGATAATTCGCCCGATAGGGTAGAGTTCATCGTTATGTACTATTTTGGAGGTGAGTTGTCGTGAGGATAAAGACTATCAACACTTTCATAGATTTATTTCCGTTAGTGGAGGCAAAGTTCGATGTCGAAGCACTATAGAGTTGGCATCATCGGATGTGGCAAAGTTGCGGCAGGACACGCCAATGCCTACACAGCAATCGAGTCCACCGAACTTGTTGCAGCCGCAGAACCAGATCCGGAACGTCGACTCAAATTTGATGAGACCTACGGTATCGTCGGTTTCTACGAAAATTATCGTGAGATGCTAGCAAGTGAGGAGTTGGATATTATCAGCATCTGCACATGGCCCCCGCTTCATTGCGAAATGACGGTTGCCGCCGCTGAAAGCGGCGTACAAGCGATACTTTGCGAAAAACCGATGGCACTTAATTTGGGGCAAGCGGATAGGATGTTGCAAGTCTGCGAAGAGACTGGAACAAAGCTGGCGGTCGGACATCAACACCGCTTTGACTCGCAATCAACGAACGCGATAGAACTCATTAAGGGCAACGCTATCGGTGAATTGCAGTCAATCTTCGGTTACTGCAACAGTAGTGATCTGCTCACTAACGGCACTCATGTTGTTGACCTCATCCGCTATCTTGTCGACGATACTCCAATCGGATGGGTCATGGGACAGATTGACCGTCCATCGGATAAAGTTAACTTTGGACATCGCGTTGAACATAACGCCATTGGACATTGGCAATTTGAAAACGGCATCTATGCAATACTCGCGCAGGGCGAACTCGCGCCAACCGGCTATGCCTTCCAGCTTTGCGGCACCGCAGGACTCATCAGCATCAACGCACCCCAAGGCCGTCAGCTGCAAGTCATCACCAAAAACGGAGAACTTGACATTTCCCTTGAAGAGGTCAACCCAAAACAAGCGGAGGTGGAAGAACTGATTGCGTGGCTAGAAGGGGGTCCACCCCACCGATCGCGTGGAGAAAGCGGTAGGGCGACGATGGAAGTCCTTATGGCGATTATGGAATCGTCGCGCTTGCACCGCGCCATCTACCTACCCCTCAAAACAGAGGAGTCACCGCTAGAGCTGATGATCGAGTCAGAGCAGATCTGAAATGTAACTAGGACCTACACACTTCACTATAGTAGCCACAGGTTTCCTAACCTGTGATCGCCTTAGTATCGTAGGTTGGGTTGAACGGTTGAAAGTACCTCTCTATCAAGCATAGTAGAATTGGCACCTGTCAACGCAATATTCTTGCAGGTAACAAGAGTGAAACCCAACACTCGTAACCAATGAACTAATGAACCAACAGGGAGTAAACCCATGCTGACATCCGAACAGATTCAGTTTTACAAAGACAACGGCTACCTGCTCGCCGAACAGGTCTTCACACCCGAAGAGATTGAGGAATGTATCCATGAAACCGACGCAATGTTTGACCGCGTCCAGCAGGGCGGACGCCAACTCGAAGCCACATGGGGAGGCAAATGGCGGGAAGCCCAAATCCCCGAAGAAGAGCTTGGTAAGACATCGGTACTCAGTATCCATAACATGCAATATCATTCCGCATCTTTCACCAGAATGCTGCTCAATCCGAAGTTAGCTGAAACTGTCGCCGATTTGATTGGTCCAAACGTGCAACTGCACCACACAAAGCTGCACATCAAGCCGCCCGAAAAAGGCTCCCCTTTTCCGATGCACCAAGACTATCACTACTTTCCTTACGAACAGGATTCAATGATCGCTGCGGTAATCTATCTTGAAGATGCAACGGTAGAAAGCGGCTGTTTGTGCGTGATGCCGGGCGTTCACAAACAAGGACCCTTACCGCACGAACCCGATGGGCTTTACCTCTCGCCACAGAAATATCCCATTGAAAACGCGACCCCCTGCGAAGGGAATGCAGGCGATGTGCTTCTCTTTAGCTATCTGACCCCACACGGCTCATATCTAAATCGAACCGATCACCCAAGACGCATCGCCCTATTCCAATTCTGCTCCGCCACCGATCGACGGCTCAAGGATGTCCACATCTCCCCCGGATATGGGCTGATGGTGCACGGCATCAACCCGACCCCGGAGGCATAAGAAAGAAGACTTTAAGATACAGACTAAGAAAAAAGAGGTTATCGGTAAAGGAGAAAGGTCAATGCTCAAGACAGCCGATGTAGTTATCATCGGGGGAGGTGCTATCGGTACAAGCCTTCTGTATCATCTGACCGCTAAAGGGGTGCGAAACGTGGCACTTTTGGAGAAAGGGCTGCTCTGTGCCGGCTCCACGGGCGATTCGGCAGCCATTATGCGGCAGCATTATTCCAACGAAGTCAGTATCCGTCTCGTTAAGAAGAGCCTCGAGATCTTCCAGCACTTTCCCGAAATGTTCGATGGGGCGGAGGTCCTTTACAACGTCGGCTGGTATTTCTTGGTCCCACCGGAGGCTGCCGATATTTTCCATGATAACATGGCACAACTGAAGCGGTTGGGTGTGCGGACCTGGGAGGTTTCATTAGAAGACACCGCCGAGGCACTACCGGGCTTAAATATGGAAGGCATCGGCTGCGTGGCTTTCGAGCCGGACTCCGGCTATGTAGACCCCCACGGTATGGCGAGTGCCTTCGCCGCAAAAGCCAAAAGCAATGGCGCGCAAGTCTACCTCCAGACACCCGCCCGCGACATCAAGCTGAGTAATGGTCGCGTGTCTGCCGTAGTCACAGATCAGGGCGACATCAGTACACCCGTTGTCGTCAATGCCGCAGGTCCCTGGGCGAAATCGGTGGGACAGTGGGTGGGGTTAGACCTGCCTCTGGAAGTCACGCGGGAATCAGAAGTCGTTGCCCGAATACCCGCGGATATACCACCTGTGCGACACTCGGTTTCCAACATGGTAGACCGTACCTATTGGCGTCCTGAGCGGCGTGGGATGCTCCTCGTCGGCGTCGGTCACCCCAAGGAGAACGAATCAACGGATCCCGACCAATATTCACGCGATGTTTCCCGCGATTTCGTTGAGGACGTTGCCCGTCGCTTGAGTCACCGGATCCCGGCAATGGAAGAAGCAATGTTCGTTAAGGGATGGAGCGGTCTGTACACCGTTACCCCCGACTGGAACATGATCTTGGACAAGAGTCACGATGTCGAGGGTCTCTACCTTGCCGTAGGCGGCAGCGGTCACTCCTTTAAGATCTCGCCAGCCATCGGGCTATGTATGGCGGAACTCATTGCAGACGGCACCGCCAGTACGGTAGACATCACGCCGTTGCAGGAGGCACGCTTCACAGAGCAAACGCATTTGTCTTCCACTTACGGCGGCAACCGCGCCTAGCCTTTCGCTCCAGTTTTGAATCTCCCGACTTGTCGGGGAGGAGCGACATGCGCGCAGCATTGTTCCTAGATTAACAAATAAACCTATGCCTAAGAAAAACAGCCTTTCCAATATAACCGATGAGACTGCTAGATAAGAACCGGTTGTATGCCAATTGATGTCGGGCTATGAAAAGGAGAAAGAAGAATGTCAAGTATTACAGAAATTCAGCAAGCGATTCTGTCTCTTCCTGAAGCCGATTACCTTCAATTGAGGCATTGGTTCAATGAGTTAGACTGGGAAAAGTGGGATCGGCAGATTGAAGCGGATTCAGAAAGCGGAAAATTGGACTTCTTGATTGCCGAAGCTTTTGAAGCCAAAAAAAAGGGCACACTCAAGGAACTCTAGATGCATCGGACAACTCCCCGCTTCTGGCGTCATTTTGAGCAACTCCCGGAACCTATTCAAAGGATTGCGAGACGGAACTTCCGCCTGCTCATAGCAAACCCAAGACATCCCGCTCTCCATTTCAAGAAGGTGGGCGAATTTGGGAACAAGGTTCGGAGATAGAGGACGAGGATTTTGGTATCAGCAATGGAATTAAGGTGTTGAATCAGACATTTTATGGGAAATGGGTTTTCAACCCATTAGAAAGTTTCAACTTTGAATCATACAAGTAACGAAGGCGTAACGCTCTCGACAGAACAGCAAACAGTCTTTAACTGGCTCAACGACGAACTAGAACTACCAGTGTATGCTGAAATATACAAAGGTGCACTGGATCTTCTATACAAAAAATCATCAGGCTACATTACGTTTGTATCCCGCGCAGGTAGAGATTTGATGAACGGTCTTGCCCGGCTGGGGACCGAACGCGAACAGGTTCAGTATACGAATCTCGTGGAGGAATTACAAAGGAATTGGGAAGATGAATGGGGAACGGTAGGGGTTAATAAAATAGATAACGCTGAAGACGGACACATAATTCCTTATGGAGTTTGTGAAAAGATACAGGACCTGATTGATGAACACAGAGCGGGGCGTCTCAGAGCCTCGGAGGCAGGTAGTCTTTTCTTTACTAACTTTTTGGATTATGCCGACGAAGAGGAAATCCCCCGGAATCTTTTGACGGAATGGAAGAACACAAGAGAGTGGTTTTTGGCACATGCTCATCTACGTGATAGTGAGTTTGAAATAGATGTATCATCTGAAGTGGAGCGGCACTTTCGGACGCTTGATGACTTATTATACACCGCTGCAAGCAGCGAACTTGAGCGGATAAGGAGTATCAATGAAATCTTGGAAGAAACCCACGAATGAAATAATAGATAGGGCTCTGAGACTAGTCAAAAAGGGAACCGGCAGCCGATATTTTTTTTCCCGGTTGAAAAATCCACTGTGGATACAACCGCTTGTCGAACGTGGCCATTTTCAATCGCCTCCAAGAATTAGATACTTTGATGACGGTTATGTTCAATTCCCCTCTTGGCCCGAGCTTCAATATCTCAAGAATGTATCTCACGATGAACCCGATAAAGTGGCTAATTTAATATTGGATCTTCCCCTAGTCGATAACCCAAGCGTCTATAGTGAGATTTTGGAAATTGCATTGCAGCTCCACGGGGAGCAATCCGTAAAACTAACACCGAAAATACTTGAATCAATAGATATAGATTACCAGTTCTTGCCTCATAGATACGGAGACTTGTTAGCCCATTGGACAGCAGAGAATCAAACATCGGCTGCATTGGAACTTACAAGGGTACTCGTTGAGTTCGTGCCCGACGTTCAATCGCAGACCAAGCAGAAACGGCGAAGAGAGAATTCGGCAGACCTAGGTACGTTCTGGGAGACATCACTTAAGCCGTCTCCTCGAATCGAACCCCGGGCATACCGTGAGATGATGTCCAAAGGAGTTTGTCCACTTGCTGAAAAGGAACCCTACCAAACTGCCCGCCTCCTTATTGATGCCACAGCGAATATGATTCGTTTGCGAACGCATCGGGAGGAACTTAATCAAGAGATAGACTCTTCCGAGATATGGTATGAAAGGCTTGATGGGCTGGATACTGGCCATGAGAGTCCCGATAAGACGCTTGTGCATACCTTGATTTTTGTGTGCAAGCAGGTTTACGAAAAATCACCCGACTCAGTTGTGGATTTGGACAAAGTTCTACGGAATCAACAGTGGGGAGTTTTCAAACGCCTGCGCCAGCACCTGTATGCCCAATTTCCGAATGAGAAAACCCAACCGTGGATTCGGGAATTGATTCTGGAACATAAAGAGTATCGTCTGTGGGAACATCGTTATGAGTTCCAGCGGATGATACAGAGTGCCTGTGAGCACTTCGGTGAGAAATTACTCACTGAAGCCGAACGGACACAAATCTTCGATGCGATCCGCAGCGGGCCATCGAAAGCCAATTATCAAGCGTGGGTAGAGGGGCTAGGCGAGGAGTTCACCGAGGAGACGTTTCAGCAACGTCAACGTGATTTCCATCGGAAGCAGTTCAAGCCTTTTGAACCCCTGTTATTTGGCGAAGATGCAACCTATTTCCAAAAATTGGAAGATAAAGCCACCGACTCAATTTCTGATGAGGACTATCCACCATTAAAAACAAGGGGCGGATACGTGTCTAATCGTAGTCCACGCTCAACTGAAGATCTTGCTAATTTCACGGATGAGAAGCTACTCACCTACATAAACGAATGGGAGGAAAACGAGTTTTTCTCGGAAGGAAATTCGTTTGTAGAGATCGATATTGAAGGACTCACCGGAGCGTTTCAGACCGTTTTCAAGGAGACGATCATCCCCAATGCCAACAGACTCCGGTTCTGGCTGGAAAATTGTGAAAGAATTGCACGCCCTATTTATGTTCGAATGATAATTCACATGATGCAAGCAGAGGTTAAGGAGAAGAACTTCGATAAACTCAATGAGTGGTTGGCATTTAGCGAGTGGGTGCTTTCACACCCCGACCAAGAGCGCGAGGGGGACTATAGATTAGGCAGACAAGGCGACGAATCCCGAGAGAATCCTGATTGGCACAATTCACGGCGGGCAGTTGACGACTTTATCGAAGCATGTCTGAAAGAGGATATAGACGTACCAATTTCTGCTAGGGGCCAACTTGCCAAACTTCTGGAAATGCTTTGTACACAATTTGATTCAGGGTTGGATAACGGCGAGCGGACCTTTTCTGACCAAAGCAACCTGCTCAACGAGGGTTTCAACAATACGCGGAGCCGTGCGTTACGGACCTTGGTCGGATTTGCGTTCTGGTTACGGGAGCATGATCCGGAGTCCGAAGTTCCCGAGGTAATGATGATTCTTGAAAAACGCTTCACCTCGCAAACAGAGTATCCTTTGACATTGCCGGAGTATGCGATTCTCGGCATGCTATATCCTGGGATTTTCAATCTCAATAAGGAGTGGGCAATAGAGCACAAATTAGACTTTTTCCCACAAGACAAGTTGTCTAAATGGCTGGCAGCATTTAGCAGCTTCATATGCTCTAACAATCCGTTTAAGCTTACTTTTGAGATTTTTCGGGACGACTTCGATTTTGCGCTGCAACATATAGCTGATTGCAAAAATCAAGACCTCGTTGGGGAAGAATGGATTGATACCCTCAGCCAACACTTGTTCAAATATTATTTGTGGGAGATGTATCCACTCAAAGGATCGGTAGGAACAGGCAATTGTAATTCCTTACTTGAGCAGTATTATCAAGCTACCGACAACAATCCAGAACACTGGGCAAATTTATTCTACTATGTTGGAGACTTTTTGTGGAAAACTGAGCAGCTGGATAAAGGGCTAAAAGATAAAATCTTGGACTTCTTTGATTGGCGTTTTGAAGTCAAAAAGCCGATAGAACTTCAGCAGTTTACCCTCTGGCTAGAAGCTGAATGCCTAGACGCTGAATGGCGGTTGAAAGCATGTTTCAAGATTCTGGAGGTTTGCAAGGCAGAAGGGCTGTCAATCGCTATTCAGGTGGAGGCGTTGTGCGAGTTGCTTCCGAATCACACCGCGAGGGTGATTGAATGCTTTGCCAAGCTGACCGATAGAAGTGGCGATAACAACATCTACATTCAGACAGAGGAAGCAAAAACCATCCTGAAGGCAGGTCTTGAAAGCGGCGACGAAAGTGTGCGTCAGAGCGCAGCACGAGCCCATGAAAATCTACTCCGTGAAGGCAGATTTGATTTACTGGATTTGGACGATTAGCAGTGATACAAAAGATACAGATGAATATCTGGACGGATTTGGATTAACAAAAAAACTTCATTAACTTAACATGCACATAAAACGCTATCAAAGTTGGATACTCGCCGGTATATCCGGCATCCTACTCATCCTCAGCTTCCCAAGTTTTAACCTCTTCCCACTTGCGTGGATCAGCCTAATCCCGCTGCTGATTGCTCTACAATCAACGTCTAATTGGAAGTCCGCCTTTCTACACGGCTACCTCACCGGGGCAATCTTCTTCCTCGGACTGATCTACTGGATCATCCTACTCTATCCCTTCGCAAACATATTCCTGACGACACTCGGTTGCCTGCTGCTGGCAGCCTATCTCGCAGTGTACGTGGGCGTTTTTTCTGCGCTGCTATATGGACTGCCGTGGAAATCCGATCTGCCCTTCATCTTCATCGTGCCTGCAATCTGGACGGGATTAGAATGGGTGTGTAGCTGGATGTTAACCGGCTTGCCCTGGGGCAGCATGGGCTATACACAATGGAACAACCTCCCAGCGATCCAGATTGCCTCAATCACAGGCGTGCACGGCGTCAGTTTCATCGTCGTCCTCCTCAACGCCACAATCGTAGATGTCATCCGTTCCCATCTCACATCGAAAGACCAACCAAACGACCAAACAACATCAGCCGAAACGAGCCAGAAAAAATCCGTTTCACGTTTCACGTTTCACGTTTCACACTTCACCTCTTCCCATCTCATACCCATCGTGCTTGTCATCGCGTGCCTTGCCTACGGCGCACATACCCTGTCCAAACCTGTTGACGCCACCTCAGATTTTAAGATTGCCCTTATCCCCGGCAACGTGCCGCAGATCGAAAAGTGGGATCCCGCATACTTGCCCCAAATCTTCGAGAGATATATGAATCTGGTAAAAGCAGCGGACGCCGAAGAGCCCGACCTCATCGTGCTACCCGAAACCGCCCTGCGTGGCGAAATCTTTGTCTTTGAAGGGAACGTCTATATCAAACAACTGAAGGAGATATTAGCCGATCAGCAGATACACCTGCTCACAGGTACCTTCCACTATACACCTGAACCGAAAATATATAACAGCGTGTTTCTGCTATCCCCTACCGGCGAAAAACTCGGCAGCTATTCCAAGATCCACCTTGTCCCCTTTGGGGAATACGTCCCGATAACCCGTCACCTCCCCAACTTTATCCAGCTGTCCTACGGATTTGAGCCGGGCAAGTCAATCGATCTCTTTCCGATCCCCCACACTGAAAATAGCCAGATGGGTGTTGTCATCTGCTTTGAATCCGTGTTTCCGAACCTCTTCCGTAAATTCGTCAAAAAAGGAGCGTCTGTGATGGGGATTCTCACCAACGATGCTTGGTTCGACGGGACAGCAGCCCCAGAACAGCATCTTGCCATGGCACCCCTCCGCGCGGTCGAGAACCGTGTAGCCGTTTTCCGTTGCGCCAACGGCGGCATATCGTGTATAATTGATGCGCTCGGCAGGATAATCACGCCGCCGATTCAGGCTAATGATACACAGAACTTCCTGATAGGGAAGATCCCACTGAGCGATCGCGGTGGAACTATTTATACGCGCTATGGCGATTGGTTCCCGACCCTATGTTTTCTTGTGGGTGGACTCATAACCCTCTATCACCATCGAACTTGGCTCGCCGCTAAGCTCAGGCGAGACGCATAATTGCCAGCAGATGGACACAACAGACAGGGCAATTCAAAACAGAATACCACGCAGCACTAAATATATCTCTACTCAAGACCAGAAAGGAAATAGACAATGCTCACGGACTTAAAATCTGAAGTTGAAGGAACGACGGCTCGACTCCTTGAACTTAGGGGGCATCTTTGACTTAACGAATAAAGAAAAAGAGCTCGAAACCCTTCAAGAAGAAACGGCAAAACCAGATTTTTGGGACGATTCTCAAAACGCCCAAAAAATCACACAGCGGGTCTCAAACCTGCGGGAAGATGTAGAAAAATATCGAAAACTCCACGCCCAACTTGAAGACCTTCAACTGCTGCTTGCACTTGCAATCGAGGAAGATGACCAGACCGTAAGCGACGAAATTCAAGCGGACTTGAAAGGGATCACGGCAGAGGTTGAGGGGATTGAATTTAAGCTGATGCTCAGTGGAGAGCACGATCCGAACAACGCAATCCTGAGCATTCACCCCGGTGCAGGTGGCACCGAATCCCAAGACTGGGCAGCCATGCTGATGCGGATGCATCTCCGCTGGTGCGAAGCACATAACTACAAAACCGAAACCATCGAACTATTGCCCGGCGAGGAAGCCGGTATCAAGAGCGCGACCATCTTGGTCACAGGTGAGTACGCCTACGGCTATCTTCGTGCGGAAGCGGGCATCCACCGGCTCGTTCGTCTCTCCCCCTTCGATTTTAATAATCGCCGTCACACCTCTTTTGCAGCTGTTGCTGTCTCCCCCGAAATTAGTGATAACATTGATGTTGAAATCGATTCGGCGGATCTGCGTGTCGAAACCTACAGATCCGGCGGTGCTGGAGGGCAGCATGTCAACCGCACCGACTCAGCAGTCCGAATGACCCATCTACCCACCGGAATTGTCGCACAATGCCAAAACGAAAGGTCGCAACACAAGAACCGTGAGATGGCGATGAAGGTTTTACGGTCACGGGTCTACGGGTACTATCAAGCCCAACGCAGCGAAGAGATCTCAAAGCTACAAGGTGATAGACCCGGTATCAACTTCGGTAGCCAGATCCGCTCTTATGTGTTTCACCCTTACCGTCTCGTGAAGGATATGCGAACGGGCGTTGAAACCGGAAATATCGATGCAGTTATGGATGGGGGACTGGATCAGTTTATTGAGAGCTACCTAAAAGATGCGAAATCCGAAAAGAAGTGAGAGAAATACGCACTACATAATAGTCTAGGGGCATTTAGTTTCCTGTAGGAGGGATTTCCGAACCCCGACCTCCCGATCGCGACTGCCTACTCAGACAGGGTGAAAACCGACAACTGAATAGCCCTGCGTGATAATCAGTTTTTTATTGCCGAAAGCCCATAGAAATGCTATACTAGTTTCTTAGCAAATTCTGTAAAAGGAACGTACAATTGGAAGATTCAAGTGCATTGATGGACCAACGTCGAGAAAAGCTGGAAGAAATTCGTCAGCTCGGCGTAGATCCATACGCTTACAAATATTCACCGACCCACACGACTCAGGAAATCCGTGAACAATTTGCGGAGGTTGAAGATCAGCCGGACGAAACGAAATCGGTTCGCGTTGCTGGACGGATTATGACCAAGCGTGACCACGGCAAAAGCGGATTTGCACACTTGCAAGACGGGAGCGGACGTCTCCAAATCTATGTCCGTCAAAATGCGGTCGGGGAAGAGGCCTATCAAGTCTACAGAAAGCTTGATGTTGGCGACGTTGTTGGCGTTGGCGGTCCTGTTTTCCGAACCCGAACCGGCGAAATCACGGTGTTGGTGAATGAAGTTGAACTCCTCGCCAAGTCCCTCCGTCCTCCCCCAGAAAAATGGCATGGTTTACAGAATAAGGAGACACGGTATCGCCAGCGATATGCGGATTTGATGATGAATCCCGAAGTCATGCAGGTTTTCATCAACCGTACACGGATGATCCAAGCCGTCCGCGAATATCTCAATCAGGACGGTTTTATTGAAGTCGAAACACCAATCCTTCAACCAATCTATGGAGGTGCAACAGCGCGTCCGTTCACCACGCACCACAACGCATTGGATATGCCGCTCTACCTCCGTATTGCGAACGAGTTGTATCTCAAACGACTCATCGTCGGTGGGTTCGATCGCGTCTATGAATTTTCGAGAGATTTTAGGAATGAGGGGATAGATCACGACCACAGCCCCGAATTTACGATGATTGAACTTTATCAAGCATACGCGGACTATGAAGATATGATGTGTTTGACCGAAAACCTACTTGCACACACCGCGCAAACGGTCCTCGGCACAACACAGATCACCTATAAGGGTGATTCTATCTCACTCGACCCGCCTTGGCGCAGGTTGACGATGATTGAATCGTTAAAGGAAGAAACTGGTATTGATGTTGACGAATTGAGTGACAAAGAGCTATACAGTGCGATATTGGACGCTCACATCGATATAGAAGACGCAGCCCCCAGAGGCAAACTTATCGCGGAACTCTTTGAAGCGCACGTCGAACCAAATCTCGTTCAACCGACATTTATTTACGATTATCCCATTGAGGTTTCGCCGTTTGCCAAAAAGAAACGTGGGAGCGATAGCTTCGTTGAGCGGTTCGAGTTCTTTATCGCCCGCATGGAGATGGGCAACGCCTTCAGTGAGTTAAACGATCCAATAGATCAGCGTGAACGATTTATTGAGGGTGCCAAGAAGGGGGAAGACGGGGATGAAGATGCCCTGATGATAGATGAGGATTATTTGCGAGCGTTAGAGTACGGTATGCCGCCGACAGGCGGGCTTGGCTTCGGCATCGATCGACTCGCCATGTTGCTCACAGATCAGACCTCAATCCGCGATGTGATTCTATTCCCACAGATGCGTCCTGAACGATCAGACTGAGACGTAAAGCGTAAAATCTTCTAATAGGAATGGTACGGTCGCATCGGACTTCTTACCCTACGTGGCAAGAGAGATAAGAGACATGGACAAACAAACCGTAAAAAAAATAGAGGTTTCCGTTTCGCTGAACTCCTCTCTGCTCAAGGTAATAGATGAGTGTGCGGAACAACTTCGCTATAACCGCGAGGAGTTTATTGCGATGGCTTGTCAGCAATTCATTGGGCAGATCAATCCGCAGGAACTCGAAAACATTTATTGTGAACGACAGACGCAACAACCTGAAGAATTGCAGTGGGCTGAAACAGCGGCTATCTTAGCAGGAGAAATTTTACCAAAGGAGAAATGGTAGATGCGCCGTGGGGAAGTGTGGTGGGCAAATTTGCCACCACCCGCTGGACGCCGTCCTGTACTCATCGTCACACGCGAAAGTGCTATTACGATACGCGATGCTCTTACTGTTGCGCCCATCACTCGCACGCTTTGGCACATCCCTGTAGAAGTGGCACTTGATGCAAGAGACGGAATACCTACCGCTTGCGTTGTGAACTGTGATAATCTGCTAACTATTCCTAAGAGTTTGCTCCAATCCCATATCTGCACACTGACCACAGGGAAGAAGCAAACTGTAGAACAGGCAATTAAGTTTGCCTTGGCACTAACGTAAGTTTCACGCTCTATGAAATACGAATGGTTTATCGCATCTCGCTATCTGAAATCACGACGGAAACAAGCCTTTATCTCTATTATTAGTATCATCTCTGTGAGTGGGGTTACCCTCGGCATTGCTGCTGTCATTATCGTTGTTTCCACCTTGGAGGGTTTTGGTCATGAGATTAAGGAGAAATTCCTTGTCAATGAAGCCCATGTAACCGTCCAATCGGCACATGGTCATTTTCCAAATTATCAGGAAAAGATTGAGCAGATCGAAGGAATCGAAGGGGTCGTTTCCGCTTCTCCTGTGATTTTTAGACCGCTTGCCATTCAATCCCAAGGCAGCGAATCGCTTGAAACGGTGATTCCTGTAAAAGGGATTGATCTGCAACAAGAAGATGGCGTCACAGGGTTTTCAAATTTTGTGCAGGATTTTGAGACGTTTAATCAATCGCGGTTCATTGATGAAGCGCGACAGCGTTTGGCTGGCAAGGAGACAATCACCGGCGGTATTGTTCTGGGCTACCATGTCGCCCGGAGAATCGGCGTCGTTCCGGGGGATGTACTTCGCCTTATCTCTAAAATGGTGCCAAGTCCCGCTAATCCTGGAAATTTTATGCCGTTGATGCGGAATTTTGTGGTTGTCGGGCTTTATCAATCGGGGCTTTATCTCCACGATAACGTATATGGTTTTATCGACTTACAAACCGCTCAGACACTCTACCAAAAGCCGGATCAGATCAACCTTATTGAGGTTCGCCTCGTTCATGCAGATATGGCTACGAAGGTCAGGGACCGTATTAGGCAAAAGATCCGTTTTGCCCCAGGCTTGGGTGCAACACCGATAACAATGACATGGATGGAATCGCGCGCGGAGTTTTTTGAAGCCCTCGAACTTGAAAAAATTGTGACAATGGTTGTCGTCGCACTAATCATTCTCGTGGCGGTATTCAATATCGCAAGCACACTCATTATGATGGTCATGGAAAAAACACAGGACATCGGCATTCTCAGGGCAATGGGCGCATCGAAACAAGGAATCAGAAAAATCTTCATCCTCCAAGGCGGGATTATTGGCATCTTGGGATCTATCTTGGGAACGGCACTCGGGGTGTATGTCTGCTGGCGACTTGAGTTCCAAATCGGCAATGTCTCACGCTGGTATGGTATTCTGATCTTATTAGTTCCAGTTGTTCTGCATGCCTGCCGGCGTATCTTACCATTGCCTATTAACGCAACAGGGTTTCTTTTAATCTGGTGCATCGCAGCCGCTCTGTCCCTCTATTTCATCGCACAACCTATTTACCTCAACGACATTCTCGGAAAAAATTTGAGCGGTGTCTATCAGCTTAACCGATTGCCGGTCAGAATTAGCTGGATCTTCGTTATTCTTATGAACCTCTTGTCAATCGGAACCTGTTGGCTTGCAGCGTTGTATCCGGCACGAAAAGCAGCCGATCTAAACCCTGTTGAGGCACTTCGACATGAATAACCTCCTCCACGTTGTTGACCTATATAAGTCTTACTATGATGGCTTAACAGAACTTCCTGTACTGAAAGGAACCGATTTGGAGGTCAAAAAAGCGGAGATTGTAGCAATTGTCGGCGCCTCCGGTGTCGGGAAAAGCACACTGCTTCACCTGATTGGTGGGCTGGATCGACCGACGGAGGGAACAATCTTTTACGAAGGCAAGGACATCTTCGCACTGAACGATCAAGAATTGGATCGATTCCGCAACGAAGAGATCGGTTTTGTTTTTCAGTTTCATCATCTCTTACCAGAGTTGACTGCGCTTGAAAACGTTGCGATGCCGGGGTTGATCGCTCGACAAAAATCTGATGTCGCTCAAGATCGAGCCAAAGAGTTGCTCGACTATGTCGGTTTGGGGGAGCGACTAGAGCATCGTCCGTCTGAGCTTTCGGGCGGTGAACGACAACGCGTCGCCATAGCGCGTGCTTTAGTCAATCAGCCAAAAGTTGTGTTGGCAGATGAGCCGACAGGCAATCTTGACCAAAAAACAAGTGAAGCGGTGCACGATTTACTCTGGACGCTCAATGACCAATTCAGCCAGACGTTTATCATCGTGACGCATAATCAGACACTCGCCCAACGTGCGGACCGGTTGATTCAACTCGTGGATGGGCAGGTGTTCGACCAAGTGTGACTGTTAGGGTTCTAAATATGTGATGTGTAATGCACGATTCGCAGATTCAGCGAGTCGTAGATTCGAGGAAAACGCTATGTTGGTTTATATTGATGGGGAATACCTTCCAAAAGAAGAAGCGAAGATTTCTGTTTTTGATCATGGTCTACTCTACGGAGACGGGGTCTTTGAGGGCATCCGATCTTACAAGGGTCGTGTCTTCAAGCTTGATGAGCACCTGCAACGTCTCTACGATTCGGCAAAAGCCATTATGCTCAAAATCCCCATCCCCATTGAGGACATGGAAGAAGCGGTATTAGAGACGCTCCGCCGGAATCAACTTCATGATGCCTATATCCGTCTGGTTATAACTCGCGGTGTTGGCGATCTCGGCTTGGATCCGGATAAGTGTCCCGTACCGACTATTGTTATCATCACAGATAAAATTACACTCTACCCTCCGAATTTTTACGACGATGGTTTAGAAATCGTTACCGTTTCCGTACGCCGAAATTACGCTGAAGCAGTCAGTCCTCGTATCAAATCATTGAACTATCTCAACAATATCTTGGCAAAAATAGAAGGCAAACAAGCAGGCGTCGAAGAGGTGCTCATGCTGAATGCGGAGGGATATGTTGTCGAATGCAGCGGAGATAATATCTTTTTTGTTAAAGATAATGTGATTGTCACACCTCCCACCCATCTCGGCATCTTGGAGGGAGTCACCCGCAATACCGTCATCGACTTGGCACGCGAATTGGGCATCACTGTTGAAGAAAAGGTCTTTACCCGCCACGACCTTTATACCGCGGAAGAATGTTTTCTAACGGGAACTGCTGCAGAAGTAATTCCCGTCGTTAAAATAGATCAACGCATCGTTGGGAATGGATCTCCGGGAACCGTTACGCAGAAGCTGATTGAAGAATTTCATCACGTTACGGATGTATTGGGAACCCCTATTTACCCCGAATGAGGTTCATCGTAAACGTCAGATAATTTGTACCACTGACAAAACGGAGGAGGAAAGCAATGAAAGTGATATGCTGGCGGATCGGTTTATTAGTGGGGTTTATGTGTCTCATTCTATCGATAATCCCTGCTGCTGCCGATGAAGAACCGAAATCCACACCAACAATTGACGAGGCATTACAGATAAAAGAGATCGAGTTTGAAGGGATAATGGAGGACTCAGAGGGTTTAATTAAAAGTATCATACAAACCCGTGTTGGCGAGGAAATCTCTCCTTACCAATTATCGCAGGACAGCAAAAACCTTTATAAGGATACCGGCTTTTTCGAGGAGATTCTCGTTGATGTCGAACCTGCTGAAGGGGGCGGATTAAAGGTCATTTATCGACTCATCCCAAACCCTAAAATTGAGGGCAACATCAACATTATCGGCAACGAGCAGTTGAAATATAAAAAAATAAAAAAAGCAATCAGTCTGAAACCGGGAGAACTTTTCAATGGGCAGCGTCTCTGGAGAAGCAAACAGAATGTCCTGAAAACGTACAAAGAAGCAGGTTACTATTTGGCAGAGGTCCAAACGCATAAGGATATTAATTCCGACGCCAACACAATAGCCGTAACATTTGAGATCACCGAAGGACAACGGATTAAAGTCCAAGAAATCAACTTCATCGGTAACGATAATCTCTCACCAAAATCACTGAGCAAACAGATGAAAACCCGCACAGGCAAGCATTTTGATGAGATTTTCTTTGATGAAGATCTGACCATTCTAGTTCGATACTACCAAGACGCGGGATTCAACCAAGCAAGAATTTCTAAGCATGAAAAACGATTTTCCGATGATAAAACGGAACTAATGCTCGACATCACTATTGATGAAGGGCCACAGTTTATCGTTGGGAAGTATACGGTCGAACTCACGCACTCTGAGAAACCCGCGTTTTCTGAAGAGAAGATTCGTGATATATTGAGCCCGGCTGAAGGAGAAATTTTTAATCGCGGAGAGTTCGAGGCGACACTTGCGGAGATTGAGGGAGAATACCAAAACAAAGGATACCTGTTGTCACAAGTGGACGCATCTCCCAATTTTGATGAAATCAGCGGTATTGTGGACCTGACACTAAGCATTAACGAAGGTGATGTCATCGTCATTGGCGACGTGCATATCAACGGTTTAGAAAAAACAAAGGACAACGTCATCCGACGCGAGCTCGACCAACTGGATATCAAGCCCGGAGAATTTTACGACGTGCAGGCGCTACGGAAAGCACGGCAGCGAGTCTTTCGGATGGGACCGTTTATTCGGAATGTTGAGTTCGTTCCGAGTAATTCTGAAGGTGCTATCCGAGATCTGATTGTCACCATCACAGAATCACCACGCACCGGTCTACTCAGTCTTGGTGGGGGCTACGGCACAGAAGGTGGCATCTTTGGGGTAGCACAGATTGGTGAAAACAATCTCTGGGGACGCGCCTTTCAGGTGCACCTGAAAGGTGAACTAGGTGCTCGCGATCGGCATACCGGCGAACTTCGCTTCAGCACCCCCTGGATCTTGGGGACACCAACCCGTTTCAGTACTAGCCTATACAACACTCAGCGCACGCATCGATACTATGGTTCAATCTTTCGCGATCGGGGTTACGATAGATATACCTATAAGCGTGTCGGCGGTTCTCTAACGTTTGGACGTCCGCTCTCCAAAAATACAGACCTGTCAATTCGTCTCAAAAATGAATCTGTCGATGCAAGCGGATCGGGCGTAACAACTATCGAAGATCGCCTCACCCGCAGTATAACTCTCAGCCTCGGCAGAGACACACGCGACTATCAGCGAAGTGTCCATGAACCTGTATCCGGCTCACACAACAGCCTTTCTTATGAATACGCCGGTGGATTCTTCGGTGCGGACAATAAGTTTCAGAAGTATTCCGCAGATTCAAGTTGGTTCCTCACCAGTTGGTTTAACCACGTCCTAGCCGGCCATGTGCGGACATCATACCTCAGTAGCCAAAGTACCGATTGGAGATTCCTATACTATGAGCGCTACCGGCTCGGCGGAATCGACACAGTCCGCGGTTATGAGGATTTTGAAATCTTTCCCATTAACGCGAACGGCGAGATCAACTTTAACGGCGGTAACAAGGTCCTCTATGCAAATTTAGAATATCGCATCCCATTCGCAAACCAGTTGACCGGCGTCCTGTTCTTTGATATAGGACAGGTATGGGATGAAAGCATTACGAACGTCTTCAACGAATTTCAACTCAAGAAAGGCGCGGGCGTTGGTATTCGCTTTGATCTGATGGGCATGCTGGCACGCCTTGAATGGGGCTATGGGTTTGATCGAACAGTTGAAGGAGGGAGAGGGAAATTCCACTTCACAATTGGACCGGGTTTTTAGCAAACGTGACGTATTAGGACATCTAAAATAGCGACGACCCCATGTCAGGGGTCTCTACTACATGGAGGTTTTATGACTCGAATTTTGAAGTTTTGCCTAGGACTCAGTGTCATCTTATTCGGATCATTTTGTCTAGGTTTTGGTGCCGCGGCAGAAAACAACTTTAAGCTAGGTGTTGTTGACACACAAAGGGTATTTGAGAATTTTACAAAAGCCCAAGAAGCCAATGAGATTCTGAGAGCTGCCCAAGATCGGCTGACAAATGAACTCAAAGGCATTCAGCAAGAGATCGCCACGATGGAGGAACGCCTGGAGAAGCAGAGGCTGTTTCTTGACGTTTCTGAAACTCAGACGCTGGAAGCTGATATTCGTCTCAAAGGGCAAGAACTCCAAGGTAAATTGGAATTTGGTCAAGAATCAATTATGGCGAAACGCGAGGAATTGCTTGCACCGCTAACACAGGACATAGAGAATCTGCTTCAGCAAGTCGGTGAGAGTGAAGGATATAGCCTTATCCTTGAGAAACGTCTAGTGACACTTTATGTCGATCCAAAGTATGATTTGACCGAGAGGGTCCTGACGCTGCTAAACGACGCATACGAAAAAGAAAAATCGAAGGACGCTCAGCAATCGGCAACTCCCCCTGAAACAGAGACAGGAAAGGAAGGGGAAAAGAGTAACTAATGATTGCCTGCTGGCTCCAATGCCGGAGAAAACCGGTCGATGCCACAGGGCGGTCTACCCTCAAGCAATCATGGTAAAAACACTGAAAGAGATTAGTGAATTAATCGACGGGGAGTTATTAGGGGCTGGCGAGATCGAGATTATCGGCGTCTCCGGGATTAAAGAGGCGAGAGAGCATGAACTCACGTTTGTCGCCAACTCAAAGTACCTGCGTGAAATAGAACGTACACAGGCTTCTGCGATTATCGTTGGTCAGGACATTCCCTACGACGGCAAACCGCTTATTCGCGTTGACAATCCGTACTTCGCCTTTGTCAAGGTCCTAGAGCTGTTTGCATGGCGCAAACGGAAAACAACGTACGGTATTCATGAGACCGCAATTATTGGCGATAATGTCCAGATCGGCGAGATGGTCTCCATTCAAGCTTACACCTATATTGGCGATAATGTCCAAATCGGTGATGGGACGATTATCAGTCCCTTTGTGTATATCGGCGATGACACAAAAATTGGCAATGAAACCCTCATCTATCCCAATGTAACAATTCGTGAGGATGTCGAGATTGGTAATCGAGTCATCCTTCACTGCGGGGTCGTTATCGGCAGCGACGGCTTCGGATTCGCTTCGGTCAGCGACCGTCACCATAAAATACCACAAATCGGCACAGTGATCATCGAAGATGATGTCGAAATCGGTGCAAACACAACGGTTGACCGCGCTACAATGACCAACGGTGCAACAATTATCAAACGAGGCACAAAACTCGATAACCTCATACAGATTGCACATAATGTGGTAATTGGCGAAGATTGCTGCATCGCCGCTCAGACCGGTATCGCGGGAAGTGCTGAATTGAAAGACCGTGTGACTATGGCTGGACACTCTGGAGCCGTTGGGCATATCACCATTGGGGCAGATAGTACCGTTTTTGCCAAATCAGCAGCGACCAAAGATCTCCCCGCAGGGAGTTACGTATCCGGTTTCCCGGCAGAGAACCACGCGCAGCAACTGCGTATCCAAGCCTCCCTGCGCCGAATGCCAGAAATGTTGCAAGCGTTTACGCGGCTCCAAGAGCGTGTCACCCAACTAGAAGCGCAACTTAACACAACCGACGACAAATCGGATGATTCGTAGCGTTGTAATGTAGGGGTTCTGTTGGTGGGGCTCCTACCCCACACCAATACGATTCCATCTTACGCCATATCCAACAAGTCTGTGGATTTCCCACCTCCCCAACATTACCCTTCAATGAGAGTCAATCCTCACCTAAGAAATATAAGAAGGACTCCATCAAAAAGTGCTGTATATCTTTAATCTGAAACAGAAAGGAATCCAATCATGATAAAATGTGCACTCATCAGCGGTAGAGGTATGGGCTTGATGCACGGCGGAAACTTCCACAGCCATCCGGACGCCGAAGTTGTCGCTGTCTGCGACATGGACCCCGAACTACTTGCCGCAGCCACAGAACAGTTTGGTGCCCCCGGATATTCAAGCATCGAAGAACTACTTGCCAACTGCGATGTGGATCTGATGCTAATGATCGTCAATGAGACCCGACGCATCCCGCCCTTGCGGCAGCTGCTCGCGGCAGGTCAGAATGTGTTCACCGAGAAACCCCTCTGCGGTCTGGAAGGTCAATTCCGCGTCAGAGAAGATGACCTCCCCATCGCAGCGGCGGCAATCTCTGAGTGGCGAGATTCAGGTCTAAAATTTGGTATCGACTTCAACTACCGCTTCATGACCCACTTCCGAAAACTTCACGATGATGTAGTAGAAGGGCGATTGGGCGAAATACGGATGGTGCGCGCCCGGGCGCATTTCAACTGCTGGTCGCACGTCATTGATCAGATCCTCTGGAACATGGGACGGCCCGAATGGGTCAGCGTCATGGGCGATCCAAGCGAAGAAGGCGGTTGGCAGCGCATGATTCAGATGCAGTGGGCAAACGGTGCGATCGGTTCACTAGCAGGGAGCAACCTATGGGGTTACGACGACCATCCACTGCGCGTCATGATTGTCGGCGACGAGCGTTACGCCGAAGCCCGTGGTTTAGAGGGGTGGTATCGTCGGCGCGAAGCCAATACCTCTGAAGACGAAGAACTTTGGGAATCTGAGGAGGGAAACAGTTATCAAACATCCTTCCCCCGCATGGCTGACGGCGTAATCAAAGCGATGCACGCAAACGAATCGTTCCCGGCAGATGGGGAAGCCGCATGGAATGAACTGTTATTCGAGGGCGCAGTCCATCGGTCAGCATTGAACAACGGTGAGCGAGTGTGGTTGGCTGATGTGGAAAAAGCGGCAATGAGTTAACGAAAATCGTTGCCTCTCCTTGTTTCATCAAATCTTCGCAGTGGAGACCCCGTTCTTTAGAGCGGGGAGGAAACTGCGCCTCTTTTTTTGTTGAATAAACAGTGTGAATCGGATACAATCGCATTGGCTTTCGTGGAAGAGTGCTTACGGAACCAGAAAGTTGAATCGCAATGGTTAAAACATACCAATACCGAATCTATCCGACGACCAAACAGCGTAAGACGCTTGAGACTATTCTTGAAGGCTGTCAAACGCTTTACAACCAAACTCTGGCTATGCGGAAACAAGCCTACGAAAAGCACGGGGAATCCTTGAGTTACAAGATACAAGCGAATTACCTAACACCCTTGCGTCAAGAGTCCAGTTTCTGGTCTTCTATTCATATTGACGTGCTTCAAGACACCTTACGCCGTCTGGATAAAGCCTATCAAGCGTTCTTTCGGCGTGCCAAGGGAAGCACCCGCTATCAACAACAAAGAGCAATTGTTGCTAAAATACATGAACATATTGCTAACCAACGCCGTGATTTCCACTACAAAACGGCACATCGGCTGTTTTCGCAATGTGAGGAAGTTGCCGTTGAGGATTTGAAAATCCTCAACATGGTGCAAAACCCTCACCTTGCTAAGAGCATTTCTGACGCTGGTTGGGGAAACTTTCAATTGATACTGCAAAGCAAAGCTGCAAACGCTGGTAAACAGTTGACGAAAGTGAATCCCAAGTATACCTCTCAGAGATGCTCAGGTTGTGATACGATTGTCAAGAAGTCACTATCTGTTAGAATACACGATTGTCCAGATTGTGGTCTCCAGTTAGACCGTGACCACAACGCTGCGATCAACATCAAAAAGGCTGCTATAGCCTTGCGTGGAGGTGCGGTGGTAGCAAACACCCCCGAAAAACCGGTAACGGACAGAAGCGCGAAACCCGTAAGTCCCCGTGGACGGTATCACAAGCCCCGTCCTTCAGGGCGGGGTAGTTGACCAGGTAGAGCCTTCGTCCAACCGCTTGATGAGCGGATGACGGCGGTCCTCCAACGGCAGGTAGGCTCTCGCCTCAGTAAAATGGGACTCATAGACGGCACTGACGCACTCCAAAGAGGTCAGTGCCTTTGACCCACCGAGCTCCGGCTGCCGGTTTTCGCGGATCGCGTTTACCATGTCCCGCACACTCCAAATCGAATGTCTACCCGACCACGACCTACCATCAATGACAAAAACCTCTTGGGGAAGTAGAACACGCTTCCATTGGGGTGTGTGTGCAGCAAACGAAACGTCAAAGGGGCAATGCCACATCTCATCTACCCCAGTTTGGGGATTCGGTTTAATCATCAGCTGCCCCTCACTCCCTAAAATGTGGGGACCCATCATCCAGCCTTGTAGAGGGTCACGGCAATAGAGTTCAACCAAACCACTCGCACCCCGCTTCCCACCGAGATGAATCATCATTATATCGCCTGCCACCATTCCGTTGTCGCGCCGATCTGTTTTGCAAAGCTCACTACTGTGCATGATGTCCTCAACACCAACTGCGTGTCCTCGATAGGTAGCCTGTGCGTGAACCCACTCAATGCCATCCATGAAGAAATCCATCTCGTCAAAGTAGTGGACACCCATCTCCATCAACTCAAATCCCGCTTCACGTCCCTTGCCCACCTCACGAATGGAACGAAATTCACCCAGTCGTCCCGATTCAACCCACTCCTTCGCGTGACGGAATAGCGGTGTAAATCGATATTGATGGCTGACTGCCAGCCGCACCCCTGCTTCTCTACAAGCCGCGACCATCTTATCAGCGTTTTCCAGATCGGTGGAAAGCGGCTTTTCACTCAGGACATTTACACCCGCCTCCGCAGCGGCAATCGCAACCGGTGCGTGTAACGGCGCATGGGTGCAGACACTAACGACATCTAATGTTTCCTTTTCAAACATCTCTCGGAAATCGGTATAGCGGTTCGACACAGCATACTCGTCCGCTCGTGCATTGAGCACCGCCGGTTGAATATCGCACAAGGCAACAAGTTCCACATCTTTCAGATTTGCGTATGCGGTTGCATGACTCCGACTGATTCCACCACAGCCAACAATTCCAGCGCGTAACGTCATGGATATGCCTTCCTTTTCGTTTTCAATAGATTAAGCGAGAAAGTCGCCAATTCATTGGTCGGTGAAATCTGATATATCCCACACCAGAATCGTTCCAGTCGTTGAACCGGAGACGAGTCTTGTGCCGTTGGGCGAAAATGCCACGGACATCAACGCTCGCCCATCTCCCTGAAATGTATGGATATGTTTTCCCGTCTCGACCTCCCACAGTTCAACCGTATTATCCGACCCCGATGCGAGCTTTGTGCCGTCGGGGGAGAACGCCACAGACCAAACCCAATCCCTATGCCCTTCGAGTGTCACGATATTTTTGACGGTCTCAACATCCCACAGTCTAACGGTCTTGTCCGCCGACCCCGATGCGAGCTTTGTACCATCGGGCGAAAATGCCACAGACCAAACCTCACCTGTATGCCCCTCAAGGGTAGCAATGCTTGTCCGCATCTCAACATCCCACAGTTTAACAGTTTTGTCCTCGGCTGCTGAGGCGAGCTTCGTACCATCGGGCGAAAATACAACAGAATGGACCCCAGCCGTATGCCCTCGGAGTGTAGCGGTATTTTCTCCTGTATCAACCTCCCACAGTTTAACATTTTTGTCTTCTGATCCCGAGGCAAGTCTCGCGCCATCAGGCGAAAACACCACAGACCAGACCCGCTCCCTAGATACCTGGAGTGTAGCAATATTTCTGCCCGTCTCAATATCCCATAACTTAATCCCTCCAAGCGCACCCGGATGTGTGGAGGCAAGTGTCATACCATCGGGTGAGAATGCCACAGATATAACTTTTTCTGAGAAAGTGGCAACCTGTTGACCCGTCTCTATCTCCCATAATTTGACGCCTGACCCAGACAAACCCGCAGCAAGTTTTGTGCCATCGGGGGAAAATACTATAGAATTGACCCCATTTAGATGTCCCGCAATTGTGTTGATATTCTTTCCTGTTGCGGCCTCCCTTATTTCAACCGTTCCATCCCCGCCCGAAATGGAGGAGGCGAGTTTTGTACCATCGGGGGAGAATGCCACAGATTTGTACAATCCTCCGGGGCCACGGACTATTCTGATATTTCTTCCCGTCGAAACATCCCACACCTTGACCATTCCATCCATATCTCCCGAGGCGAGTTTTGTACCATCGGGCGAAAACGCCACAGAGGTGACTGGAGACCTATGCTGCGCGGATTTGGAAGTGCGACGAGCAAACATATGAAGCATCTGCTCCGCAGCGGAGGGGCTATCTGTACCTCCGAACGTGTTAATATTTTTTCCTGTCGAAACTTCCCACAATTTGACGGTTCTATCTGCTGACCCCGAAGCAAGTTTTGTACCGTTAGGAGAGAACGCTATAGATTCGACCCCATCTGTATGTCCTATAAGTGTGCTTATATTTTTTCCTGTGGAGGCCTCCCACAGTTTAATAGTTTTATCTATAGAACCCGAAGCGAGCTTTGTACCATCAGGTGAGAATGCTACAGATCTCGGCAATTCCGCATGCCCTGTGAGTGTGTTAATATTTTTTCCTGTCGATACTTCCCACAATTTGACGGTTTTATCTATAGAACCCGAAGCGAGTTTTGTGCCATCTGGCGAGAACGCCACTGACCAGATCAATCCTGTATGCCCCTCAAGTGTGGTAATACTTTTCTGTGTCGAAACGTCCCACAGCTGAGTCCTACGCCCATCGGCTGCAGCGAGTTTTGTGCCATCAGGGGAGAATGCCACAGCATGTACCCAAATAGAATGCGTGGCAAGTAACGCAAGTTCACGACTTGTCTTGGTATCATAAAGCCAGACGCCAATGTTACTGGCCACTGCGATGTATGCACCATCGGGCGAAAATGCAATCGCTCTGTCGCCCTGACTAATCGCCCCTTTTCCCAAGCGTGCTTCGGCTCTTTCGGGTAAATGCCACCTCTGATAATCTTGATAAGTCAGACCACGCTGCGCATCGTCTTGTTCTTTCTGGACAGCAGCTTGAAACACTACCTGACCGTCATCGCGTCGATTGGGTGGAAGGGGCGCACGGTCCAAAATGGGTGCGTTGATAATCTCAACCATCGTCGCCGACTCCTCCGCATTAAAGCTATACGGCAGCTGAAATCGGATCCCACTTGTGAAACTTGCATAGACAATCAGGGCAATCGTCACGGCACCAGCGATACTCCACGGAATCAGCGGTTGACCCCGCGGAATAGTCGGGGTGAGTTCAAAATTACTCATCCGCTCCAGTAGTTTTTGCGTGAACGTCGGCGGTAGTTGAAAACCTCTCAAAGTTTCCTGCATCATGTTCGTTATCTCCTCTCGTAAACGGAGACGTGCGCGATAGAGCCGATCTTTAATTGCACCTTCCGACGTACCAATGAAACGTCCAATCTCTTTACAACTCAAGCCACCAAGATAGTGAAGCGTCAAGACAGTGCGCTGACTTTCAGGCAAACTGTCTAGCGCATCATGAACATCTTGTCGTTGCTGTTCATCGCGGTAATCCCGTTGAGCAGTTGTTTCCATCTCATCGGTCTCCACCTTAGCCAAGGGGCTTGTTGGCAGACGTTTTTTACGGTACCACATTAGGCAACATCTCGATGCAATGACGTAGAGCCAACCCGCGAAATGCACCGGATTTCGGAGCGTTGATAGCTTCTGATAGGCTTGGAGAAAAGCGTCTTGTGTCAACTCTTCGGCGATGTGAAAATCTCCGGTTTTCCGGTAGACTAGCGCATGAACTCCACCTTTGTATCTATCTACCAGAGCCCCAAATGCGGCTTCATCGCCGGCAAGTGTCCGTTTGATTAGCTCCCCGTCACTGTGATCCATCGCAGCACTCCCGTGATTCAATTATTTCCGTTCGTCAAACAACGGTAATACGCCTTCACTATTCATGATGCACTCTGCAAGCGAATGGTCAGATTCTTTTTTGATTTTTTGCAGTTTCTATCCCCCACCTTTGCTTTTGTGAAAACAGAACAAGAAATGGTCTTTACAATCTAAACCACCTAAACCCTTTGAAACACGATTACTACGGTTGCGCTGACTCCGGCCCTTCAACAGTTATATTCGTTACAACGTTGCGCGGCGGATTTGCGCTGCGACTCGGAAAATCCTTAATCGTTTCATTGATGAGATCTTTGATTACCTCTCTGGTGTTTTCAAAGGGAATACACTCCAAAACGATGAGCGATTGTTCAGGGTTGAGAGACTTCTCGTAGCGTAAGCCGTATTGAATCCCGATCTGTCTCAATTCAGGTTCGACACACATCGAAATGATCTTCTGTTCTTGGAGTGTAACCAATGCGCTATCAACGAAAAAATGGGTGTGAATCCACGCTTCCCTTTTGTCAATAATTTTCATCGATTTTTTCCTTTCTTAACACTACCTTGAAGATTGTCTCGTACAGCGGCTCCGATTCTTAGACACCGCCACTCATGTAGAAACTATCATCAGGAAATGCCTCAACTCTCGAAAACCTCATGAAGCACTTCAGTTGCCGCATCAACTACCATCTCCAACGCCTCCGGTTCTAACTTCGCCCAGAACCTTGTCTCGACCTCATGTCCACCGCGAGGGAAAGCATCAGGGATAGGTAGATAACCGACATAGTGGCTCGTGCAATGTGCGATATACGTTGGATAGGTCGGAGAAGCCATCTTGAGCTGCAACTGCCCTTCGACAAACGGCTCGCCCGGCAGACCGACAAATGCCGTTTTCCCCACCCGAAGCACCTGAATCTCGTAATCCAGTTCTGGTGCTCGCTCCTTTCGGAGATGGACGCTCAGGATAGAACCCGCCTTTATCCACTCTGGATCAATCTGCTTCGGATTCTGCTCCGACCATCTCGGCTCCGGATTTTCCTCCAAAATTTTCTTCGACTGTGTGAGTAATTCAGGTTCAACGTCGCGAATGGGTAACTTCACGCGGCGTACCTTCCAATCTAGAGACAGATCTTCTTCGTAAGGCAAAGCTTCAATCACCGCCTGAGTTGTTTTAGCAAGGAGACTACCCATGCGTTGGTGATCGGGGACGTAATCCGGATTGAACGGATCCCACGGATTGATGTTGCCGCAGCAGCCGTTGAGGACGAGGGGCACGCAACTGCCGCCGAAGATTTCACGCATAGCGTCCGACCACGCCCCGGGCCAGTCTGCGGAGACAATCGGTCTCGGGAAGATGTTCACCGGATGGCAGGTGTGGTGCAGCAACATCGCAAGCATCTCCACGGAATCCGTTTGAAAGCACATCACCCCGACCTCCGGATCAATCGGTCCCTCCATATAACGAATATAAGAAGGTCCCAACGGATCCTGCCATTTTGGTCCAGGCATACGCACCTTGTCGTCATTCATGATCGCCCTTCGGTTAAAGGCAACCCTTCCCTCGACCCCGCTACCAACCCGGAGTTGAACCGGCTGCAAAGAACCATTCGCCCGTTTGATAGCCTCGACGATGCGTTCAAACGCAAAATCGAAGTACCGCGGATCGCCGCCACGCAGCCATTCCATCTCCGGTGGCGTTCCCTGAAAACTCTCATCGAACATGAAATGCCCTAACGACGGTGCCGAATGCGTCTGCGTCACATGGACCATGACGGCTTCAGGGACAAGTCCGCATTCATCTGCAACCGCACGGCGAATTTTTGCCGTCCATTCCTCGGTAATGATGGTCAGATCCAAACTCACAAAGCAGATTTTCTTTTCATCGTTTTCCAACACCAGCACTCTAGCATAAAGAGGGTCGTAAACATACTGAGCAGGTCGAAATTGCCCAACGGCTCCAGCTAGATGGATATCGGTCTGGGGGGTTATGTCGATTTGGGCTGCGCCAGCGCGAAGGCGGTTGGATATAGTTGAACTTTGATGTGCCATTGAAGATACTCTCCTCCAAACTTGTATAGTTAATAATGGACAACGCTGATTATATCATCCCAACTAAAACAAGAAAAACAAAATCATCATGCAGTATTTTGTCGATATATGAATCTCGATTTACAGATTGAAAATCCCAATCATCGGGGCGGAGACCAATGCCCGTAGGTCGGGCATCCCCGGTCACGTCCCGATTCGATCGTCCCGAGAATCGGGCCTGTCCCGATCTTATCGGGGATCGTGAAACGGAAGGTTCCTCTCGGACTTGCCCGACTCATAGCCCCGGAGGGACGACAGGTGTGTATTATACGGTTGATGCCCACTAAGTCAAGAAAACCACTTAGTTCAAAAATCTGGATAGATTGTATTAGTGAATTTGGGTTAGGTAGACTATCTATGGGTTATGAAAGGAACTAGCAGGTTGGTTTCACTCCACCCTTAAAAGAAAGACAGAGCAGAGTCGGGGAAGATTGCTCACCAATTCGCGACGCTTATTTTGCCCGCACCCGCTTGCGGAGTTCATTTAGGTGCTGGAGGACAGCCGTTGGATTTGCTTCTTGAAAGCCAAGGTCATGTGCCTCATCGAGCATCATCGTTGATTGGATGGGGCTGCCTTCAAGCAAGCGCGTTGCGTTATCGTAAGCATTTAGCGCGTTTTTGGAATCGCCGCGCTTGTGGCTGATGTCTCCCAGAAAGGCGTAGGCAGCTGCAAGCCGTGGTGAGTAGGGTTGGCTTACGATAAACTCTTGGAAAGTGGTAAAAGCAGCGTCATAACGTTGGTTCTCATAGTGGACACGACCAATCCGGAATTGCGCCTGATCTGCGAAGCTGTCCTTATAGCCTTGGGCAAGGTATTGCGCCTGTTTCGGGTAACCAATTGTGGTCTGATAGGCTTTCACAGCCTCATCATATTGGTCGAGGGTACGATACATTTCGCCTAGTTGAAAATGCGCCATCATCGTCTGTGAGGAAGACGGATAATCCGATATAAGGGACTGATAAGATTCGATTGCCTTTTCTATATCATTGAGATGTTCGGCATAGACAACCCCGGTTCGATACACAGCTTCAGCCGCCCACAGGGACTGAGGATGTGCCTCAATCACTTGGCGGTACACAGCAATCGCCTGCTCATAATCTTTCAACTCACGCTCATAAATTTTACCCGCCCGGAATAGCGCGTAAGGGGTCAATGCACCGCTTGTTGATCGCAATTCCTGAATGGTTGCGTGCAATTCAATAAAACGGAGTTGCGACCGTGCCTGCTGTGCATGCTCACTGTCGGGCACATCAATGATATACTGCCGTGTAAGCGGGAGGGCATCAACATAGTTGTTTGCAGCAATCAGATCTTTTATCCGATTCCATTCAACGCTTGGAAAATCTAACTCCAGTTGCTGAATTTTTGCCTCCAATTCCGTTTTGACCCGAACTGGATCCTGGTCATATTTTCCGATCGCGCCCAAGTAGATGGGGTCCAAGTTAGGCAGGTAAGCATACAGAAATGTTTGAAACGCATCAATTGCCCACCGATAGTCCCGCAATTTTTCATAACAGACACCCGACCAATAGAAAACTGCGTGCATCTTCCAAAAGTCCGGGTGCTTTTGTGGGAGCTGCTCAAAAGCCTGCACAGCGGCAGCATATCGCCCCCGCTCTTGGTGGATGCGTCCAATCTGAAAAAGTGCCTCCGCTGCAAAAAGACTCACCTGATGGTAGTTATCCACAACTTTCTGATATGCCTCAATTGCCAATACCGGCTGATTCAGTACCTTATCTCGTAGATTTCCAATGCGCCACTGTGCTTCAGAGGCAAGTTTGGTATCCTTGCGTTGCTGCAAGATCTCTTCATATATCTCAATCGCTCTTTCCGGCTGGTTCAGTTGATAGGGGCTGCGGTACAACTCTGCAATATGGAATTGCGCTTCAGTTGCAAGGGGGGTTGCCTTATGGTCTTGGATGACGCGCTGTTGCTCTCGCAAATCATCAAGGGCAGTTTGAATGGAATAAATCTTTCGCAAGCCGGTTTTATGCGCAAGATGGGCGGGGGGGAATTGATCAACAAAGGTCTGATAGGTCTGAATCGCCTCCTCGTATTTTCCCATGCGACAATACACATCGCCCTTCTTAATATAACCGAGGAATAGATCTTCTGCCGTCGCTCCTTGGGTGCTCAATTGGATAATCTTGTCATAAACCTCTAATGCTTGCGGATATTGATGGGTATAGGCATAATAAATATCACCCAATTTTTCGTAAATCCCGCTGAGTTGTTCGACACGCTTGGTTGAAACAGCAGATTTCTCAAGGAGTTGTGCTGCCTCATGGTACTTACCCCTTTCAAGCAGCGTGGCTACCTGTTGAGCCGGCGATTCCGGGACAGTGAAAAGTACCAGACAAAAAGTAGCAGCGCAAACAATACATTTCACGCATGAGATGTATTGCGAACGATGCAAAACGAATCCTTCCATTCTTCCATCCCTCCCCACCCCGATTCAATCGGGATGCAAAGCAACTTTGTCTTAGGGAGCCTGCTCTGCCAATACCAGCAGTTGGAGCGTTGCCAACCGTTCGTCACCCTTCAAATGTCTCGTTTCAAGTGCTTCAGTGCGGTTGTTCCAAATCTCTGCTTGTCGATACAATTCAATCCTTTCGTGAGGAGATTGCATCGGAATGGCACTGATTGAAACTTCTGACGATTGGTCTTGGTTGATAAAAACCGTGGCAATCGAGATACTAATTACTAGCGCAAGGGTCGCTAGTGCACTACGAAAGATCCAAGTGGGTCCGCGCCTTACACCGGGCAACCGAAAGGCAGTAAAGAGTTTCGAGAAGAAACGCGCTCGTTTGGAGGACGGAGATTCTGTCGCCAAACGCTTGTAGACATTCCTTTCAATGTTATCAAGAATGGCGGGGGGAATGGGTATCCCCTTCGCCTCTCCGGTGAGGCGCAAAGTTTTTTGCAAGGCTTCAACTTCGTGGGTACAGGTAGAGCAACCGTGCAGATGCGCCTCAATGGAGGCAACCTGCTCCTCATCGAGGAGACCACAAACATATTCAGTGTAGAATTTTTCCAACTGTTTACACTTTATCATTCGGCAAACTCCTTGGGGAATGATGATTTAACAGTACCGCTCTTAAATAAGAATATAGGACCGCGCCAAAGATGCGAATCCGGAATCCGTTCGACAAACCGTCCAGAGGTCAAATCGATGATTACCTGCCTCCAGAACTGGATTGCTGACTGATTCTCACGAAGGATTCTGCTTTCCCATTTTCCGGGAAAACGGTTAATGACATATTGTGCCGCTACAGTTCCAAGACCTTGCCGCCTATATTTCTTCAGAACAAAGAACTCCGCCATGGAGTGTGCTCCATCATTCTCAGGTAACCAATTCGCCTTGTTGACAAGTGCAAATCCAGCAAGAGATTCTCGAAACAGGAACAAGTAGGGATATCTTTTTTCTTCTACCCAGTAATAGTCAAGATATGAATAGCCGTATAAACCGAACTGGTCAACATCATCATCAGTTGCGATACTCAGGTCATATTGATAGAGTTCAAGCAGCCGTTGAAGAATTTCCTTTTGTGATTCCTTGGCTTCAATAATTCTAAGATTTTCCATTATCTATACTAACTTTGTCCACCAATCCATCTATAACCTCAATTCGCTCAATAGACATTTTATTAAACGCAATCTACCACCAAAGAAGGTTACAATCGAAACAGTATTGCCTGCTTTGCTTATATCGTTAATCACTTATTTCGTATCCATCCCAGCGTTAAATGTCATTTCCCTCCCAGAGGGGTAGCAGCAGAGTCTGTAGTTTTCTTACCGCACGGTGCAGGTGAATCTTAACTGTTCCTTCCGCCATCCCAAGGACTTCCGTGATTTCCTTAATCTGTAACCCTTGGTAGCGATTCAACATAAAAACAGCTTTCTGTTTTGGCGAAAGTTGATCTACTGCCTCACGGATAACCCGATGTCGATCTTTTTCCTCAAGCTCCCATTCGGGATTACTCCACAAATCAACGGCTGTTGGTTCGTCAACAGAAAACTCTTCATCATCAAGCGAGTAGGTATGTCGGCGCGATTTTGCGCGGTGGAAATCAATTGACAGGTTATGAGCAATTTTATAAAGCCAAGTTGAGAAACGGGCTTGCGGCTTCCAAGTGTCAAGCGCGCGATATACCTTAAAAAAGACTTCAATCGTCAACTCCTCAGCATCTTCATAATTTTTCACAGACCTGAGTAGATAGGCGTAGATCTGCCCTTTATATCGCTTCATCAGATCATCGAATGCATCGAGGCGACCGGCTTGAAATTGTGCAACTAGCATTTCATCTTCAACGATTCTGTCCATGGTCAACTTCCCGTAGCAATAAGGATAAGTAAATTTTTTGTTCTAAACGGTGTGTGCTCTGGGGAGGTTTACAACCGGCATTACTGTTTTTAAGATTTTTATCAATAAAAAAGCTACGCGTCCATACTCACTTTAGCACGTTGAATCTCGCCCCATAAGTGACGGGTTGCAGCCACCGGATCCGCGTGTGCACAAACCGCTGAAATAACAGCGATTCCGTGGGCACCAGAGCGGATGACCTCGTATGCCATTTCAGCCGTAATACCACCAATGGCAATGATGGGACACTGCGCGATTTCGGACATCCGCCGCAGGGCTTCCAGCCCCTTTGGCAATTCTGCATCCGGTTTCGAGGAGGTCTGATAGATAGGACCGAACCCAATGTAGTCTGCCCCCACAGAGATAGCTTCGAGAATCTTCTCCTCCGTCCGTGCCGAAGCCCCAATAATCATTTTTGGCGGAAGGATTCGCCGCCCAACCGCAATTGGCAGATCATCCTGTCCAAAATGGGCACCCGCTGCACCGACAGCGAGGGCAAGATCCGCCCGATCGTTGACAACTAAGGAAACCCCATGCTCCGCACAAACAACTTGCACCGCTTGTGCGGATTCGACCAATTCGCGTGTACTCCCATCCTTCTGACGAAACTGAATAGTGTCAGCCCCACCCTCAATCGCCATCTTTGCCAATTCCGCATGCGTAAACCGCGATTGGATAGTTGTATCCGTGATAACATGGAGTCTGCCAATCTTTTTCATCAAATCTTCGGGATGGAAACCCCTTGCTTTAGCATGGGGAGGGAATCCCGCCTCCTTTTTTTCGTTTTTGTAATCTACCTTACACTTTTTTGGTAGATGTATGGTAGAATATAGTTTGTAACTCGAGGACTTCAGTTGAACGCTCGTTTAACGCTGACCTCTCACTTCGATGTGATAGGCAGTTTGTTTGAGGTTTCACCCGGGTGTTGAAGCGATGCTATCACCGATACGTCGTGAATATACCTAAACGGATGCTATAGCCGTGCGGTGGCGGGTGTGTAAAGTTACGAGCCAGAGCCGCATAACCGCGCTATCTTTTAGGGCTTGTTAAAGCACCGAGTTAGCGTCGCGGGTAAGATAATTGCCCAAGCGTAAGTCCCGTTGGACAGGCTACAAGCCCCGTCCTTCAGGGCGGGGTAGTTGACAAAAGGGGCGAGACTATCCAATTGTCTATTCACCTTCAATCAACTCACCCGCCTTCTTTTTGAAAGCGATCGCGCTTCGTGACACCTCGACCTTAACATTTTCTGAAATTATCAGAACGACAAGATCTTTATCCACGCCCACAATTTTCCCATGTAACCCACCCGTCGTGACAACTTCGTCCGCCTTCGTCAAGTTACCCAGCATCGCTTGATGTTTTTTTCGCTTCAACTGTTCAGGACGTAAAATCAGAAAGTACAAAATAGGTATCATCAACAGAATCGGAAAGAAAGCACTAAGAAAATCCATAATTCATATCCTCCAAATTAAAGAATAAGCATCGCATCGCCATAGCTATAAAAGCGATATTTTTGTGCAATTGCTTCTTGGTAAGCTTCAAAAATAAATTTACGCCCGGCAAATGCACTGACGAGCATGAGTAAGGTTGATTTTGGCAAATGAAAATTAGTTACCAAAGCATCAACAACTTTGAACTGATAGCCGGGATATATAAAAATATCCGTATACCCTTGATACGAGTCAACGCTGCAATCCGAAGCAACCGTTTCAAGGGTGCGAACGGAAGTGGTCCCGACTGCAACGATTTTTCGCCCTTCCCCCTTTGCAGTATTGATCTGACTGGCACTTGCTTGAGAAAGCTCAAAATACTCCGAGTGCATCTTGTGCATCTCAATATTTTCCACTTTGACCGGTTGGAACGTGCCGAGCCCAACATGTAGCGTGAGAGTTACACGATGAATCCCATCTCGCTTGAGTTTATCCAATAACGCTAACGTAAAATGTAATCCCGCCGTTGGCGCAGCGATTGCTCCCGCCTCCTTCGCATAGACACATTGATACTCCTCTTTGTCAGTGCGGCTCGGTTCACGTTTGATGTAGGGTGGCAAGGGAACTCTGCCCACTTGGGCGAGAATCTCCTCGAAATCACCATTATATTTGAATCGGACAGTATAAAGACCAAGCGACGACTTGGCAAGAACTTTTCCCATTAAGGCTCCCTCTCCAAAGGTGATACGCGTCCCATGCGTAACACGTCTGCCCGGCTTTACCAGTGCCTCCCAAGTATTTTCCCCCTTCTGACGGGTTAAGAGCAACTCGATTTTTCCACCCGTCGGCAGTTTCCTCCCTATTAGTCGCGCCGGAATAACTTTAGTCTCGTTGATGACAAGCAGGGAACGGGTGGGGAGAAACTCGCCAATTTGGGAGAATTGCGTGTGGTGAATTTTGCGTTTCTGCCGATCCACCACCATCAAGCGAGACGCATCCCTTTGCGGGCAAGGCTGCTGGGCAATTAGTGCTTCGGGCAGGTCATAGTCATAATCGGTGAGTTTCATGCTTTTATAGTTACGGAAGGATTAAATTGGCAAGGCCTTTTTACAAATTAAAAGAAAGATAATATGTTTGTTTAGAAAAGTGTTGACTGATACTCAGGCGTTGGATAGCCGAGGTGCTGATAAGCTGCATCTGTTGCGACTCGCCCCATCGGTGTCAGGGTCAAAAAGCCGAGCTTAATTAAGTAGGGTTCGTAGACCTCTTCGATGGTGCGCTCATCTTCACTGACAGCGACCGCCATCGCCTTCAGACCTGCCCGTCCACGAAACTTCTCAATCATCGTTCGCAGATAGGTTCTATCGTTGTCATCTAAGCCAAGTTCGTCAATCTCGAAAAAATCCAACGCTTCCTGAGCAATTTCATATGTGATAATTCCGTCTGATTCAACGGTTGCGTAATCCCTGACCTTTCTCAACATATTCTCCGCAATACGCATGGTGCCTCGTGAACGGCGAGCCAACTCGTATTCTGCATCTTCCTCAATTTTAACGGATGGCTGCAGTCGCTCGCTGAGTCGGTTGATAGCAATCTGAATCTCCTCAGGTGAGTAATAATCGAGATGGATGCGGTTGCCGAAGCGATCTCGAAACGGTCCGCCTAACAAGCCTTCACGAGTTGTTGCTCCCACAAGGGTGAAATGGGCGAGCGGCACGGTAATAATATCTGCCGCAGGTCCCTGACCGATGGGCAAATCTATCTTATAATCCTCCATCGCAGGATACATCGATTCCTGAACATAACCTTTCATACGATGGATTTCATCGATAAAAAAGATTGCCCTCTCTTCAAGATTGGTTAATAGTGTCGCGATGTCCAGACGTTCCATCGCCGGCCCGACTGCCGACTTAAAGCTGCTTCCCATCTCGTTGGCAACAATCCGAGCCAATGTTGTCTTACCCAAGCCCGGCGGGCTTACAAAAAGAATATGTGCTAATGCCTGTCCCCTACTTTTGGCGGCTTCAATATGAATACGCAGCTGCTTTTTAACTCGCCCTTGCCCGATGAATTCATCAAGGGTCTGCGGTCTGAGGCTGTATTGGCTGTCCTCCAGTCCCTCGCTATCCGAATCGCTGAGAAGGGTTTGCATCTCTTTATCAGTATTCATGGGTCAAACTCACTGATTCAATCGAGTAAGAGCCAATCGAACCAACTCTTCCCGTTTTGCTGTAGGTCCCAAGATTTTCTGGGCATCCGCGATTGCTCGCTCCGCTGCAGATTCAGAAGCTCCCAAGCCCACCAAAACCTTCACACCCGCCTCCGTATGTTCGCCGCTGCCAGCCTCATCAACTTTGGCGTCAAAATGAACCTTACGAATGGTGTTCTTCAGTTTCATTATCGTCAGTTGTGCGAGTTCTTTATTGAGACGCGGCACTCGCATTAAAGTGGCGTGATCGCCCTCGCGAATCGCACGCTGGAATTCAGCGGGGGAGAGTTTTGAAACGATATTTAATGCTAAGGAGGGACCCACCCCTTTTACCACAAGGGCGGTTTCAAAGACTCTGAGTTCATCGCGTGAAGCGAACCCATACAATTTGACTTCGTTTTCCCGACAATGATAATGCGTGTAAAGTGTGATCTCGGATCCAACCTCTGGTAATTGGCTGTTTGTCCGCTCTCCAATGTCAACACTATATCCGATCCCGTTAACATCAACAATGACTTGTGTTGAATCCTTGACGGCTAAGACGCCCTTTACAAACGAAATCATGAACGGATGTGCCTTTCGCGCAGTTGAAGTACTCTATGAGAACGTGCATGACAAATTGCGAGGGCAAGCGCATCTGCTGCATGATCTGGATGAGGTATCTCTTTGAGCCTGAGCAAAAGCTTGACCATCTCTTGGACTTGACGCTTACTCGCTTTACCATATCCAACAACTGCTTGCTTGACCTGAGCAGCTGGATAACTGTAGACCTGTCGATTTGTACTTGCAGCAACAAGTTTAGCGATACCTCGTGCCTCTCCCACAGCAAATGCGCTGGTCACATTCTTGCTAAAGATAAGGTCTTCAAGTACAAATAACTCCGGTTGATATTCAGCAGCCAACTGAACCAGTTCGTCATAGATAGCTTTCAAACGTTGCGCAGACTCCTCCTTCGACGCTGTCCGGATGCAGCCGAAAGCAAGCGGGGTGAACGTTGATGACTCAGCTTTGATAACACCATAGCCAGTATTCGCAATTCCGGGGTCTATTCCAAGTAGAATCATTGTTCAGTAAGATAGAATGGTTCATGTTAAAAAATCGCGCAACAAAAACCGATGCTGTTTTCACGTTTCACACTCTGTGCGTTTTGTATTTTCTTTTGACATGGACCGATAGAATCAAGCCACAGCTTCCAAAATATCATCAGGGATGTCGAAGTTTGCATAAACCTTCTGGACATCGTCGCTATCTTCCAAAGCCTCCATCAACCGCAACATCCGCTCCGCTTCCTTACCTTCCGATTTCACCGTATTTTGGGGCAGCATCGTTAGTTCAGCTTCCAGAATCGTTGCGCCGGACACCTCAACCGCTTCTCTAACCGCCTCAAAATTCTCAAGAGACGTAATAATTTCAAGGTGCTCATCCTGAACTGTCAAATCCTCCGCCCCCGAATCCAGTGCAATCATAAAAAGCTCATCTTCGTCAATACTACCCTTTTCGATAATCATCCAACCACGCTTATCAAATAACCACGAAACGCAGCCACGCTCACCCATGCTTCCACTATGCCTGGTTAAAATATGTCTGACATCCGCAATCGCTCGATTCCTGTTATCCGTCAAGACATCGATCATGATTGCAACCCCACCCGGACCATACCCTTCATATAGAATTTCTTCATAATCCACGCCGTCAAGTTCACCTGTGCCGCGTAGAATCGCCTTTTCGATGTTATCATTCGGAACATTCTTCGACTTTGCAGCTAACACCGCAGACCTCAAACGCGGATTCACTTGGGTATCAGCACCGGCGGCTCGCGCTGCAACCGTAATCTCCTTAATCAATTTGGAGAAGAGCTTGCCACGCTTCGCATCGACAGCAGCCTTATGGTGCTTAATTGATGACCATCTTGAATGACCTGACATTTCTTTCGCTCCTATTCATAGATTCTAGCGTATTTTAGCATACAGGCAAGGTGGATGCAAGAAAATTGTCTTACGAATTGTGAAAGCCTTTTTTCGACATGAAAAAAGCCCCAATCAAAAGATTGAGGCTTCATTTATTAAGCTTCCCGGCAACGACCTACTTTCCCACGAGGTTACCCTCGAAGTATCATCAGCGCTAAAGGGCTTAACTGCCGTGTTCGAAATGGGTACGGGTGTTTCCCCTCTGCTCTTGCCACCGGAAAATATGGGAATCTATTATTCCAAAATATTTGACAATTGTAAATATTTGACAGTTGTATAGATTTGAATATTAAGCTATAGAATAAAGTTATCAAGCCCTCGGCTTATTAGTACCAGTCAGCTAAACAGTTCACACTGCTTACACCTCTGGCCTATCAACCTCTTAGTCTCAGAGGAGCCTTACCAGATTAACTCTGCAGCATATCTAATCTTGAGGTGAGTTTCACGCTTAGATGCTTTCAGCGTTTATCTCTTCCGAACATAGCTACCCAGCGATGCCGCTGGCGCGACAACTGGTACACTAGAGGTTCGTCCACCACGGTCTTCTCATACTAGCGGCAGATCCTCTCAAATATCCTACGCCCGTAACGGATAGGGACCGAACTGTCTTGCGACGTTCTAAACCCAGCTCACGTACCACTTTAATGGGCGAACAGCCCAACCCTTGGGACCTGCTGCAGCCCCAGGATGTGATGAGCCGACATCGAGGTGCCGAACCGCGCCGTCGCTATGAACGCTTGGGCGCGACCAGCCTGTTATCCCCGGAGTACCTTTTATCCGTTGAGTCACGGCCTTTCCACACAGAACCGCAAGATCACTAAGCCCTGCTTTCGCACCTGCTCGACATGTCTGTCTCGCAGTCAAGCTCCCTTCTGCCTTTACACTCTACGCGCGGTTTCCAATCGCGCTGAGGGAACCTTAGGGCGCCTCCGTTACGTTTTGGGAGGCGACCGCCCCAGTCAAACTACCCACCTGACACTGTCTTCGATCCGGGTCACGGACCAGAGTTAGAATCTCAATGCAACAGAAGTGGTATTTCAAGGACGACTCCACTGAAGCTAGCGCCCCAGTTTCACAGTCTCCCACCTATCCTACATAAGCTACATTAAAACCCAATATCAGGCTATAGTAAAGGTTCACGGGGTCTTTCCGTCCTGTTACGGGTAACCGGCATCTTCACCGGTATTACAATTTCGCCGAGTCTCTCGCCGAGACAGTGTCCATGTCGTTACGCCATTCGTGCAGGTCGGATTTTACCCGACGAGGAATTTCGCTACCTTAGGACGGTTATAGTTACCGCCGCCGTTTACCTGAAGCTTCGGTTCAGAGCTGCCGGGCGAACCCTTGACTCTTTCCCTTAACCATATGGCACCGGGCAGGCGTCAGTCCCTATACATCATCTTACGATTTTGCAGAGACCTGTGTTTTTAGTAAACAGTCGCACGGACCACTTCACTGCGGCTTTTTTCGGATCCGCATGCAAGATGCATCACCTACTTAAAGCACCCCTTCTCCCGAAGTTACGGGGTCATTTTGCCGAGTTCCTTAGCGAGAGTTCTCTCGAGCGCCTTAGGATTCTCTCCTCGCCTACCTGTGTCGGTTTGCGGTACGGACACCATTACGCGTCCACTTGAGGTTCTTTTCTTGGCAGACAACTAGACCAGTTTGTATCCTTACGGAATCCCTATCACCTCTCAGAGTAATGAGACTCCGGATTTACCTGAAGTCCCCTCTGTCGGGCTTAGCCCAGCACATCCATCCGCTGGTAGGTCCTAATGCCTGCGTCTCCCCTAGCTTCGTCCTTGTAATGGTGGTGCAGGAATATTATGCCTGCTACCCATCGCTTACGCCTTTCGGCCTCAGCTTAGGATCCGACTGACCCTGGGTGGAATTGCCTTGCCCAGGAACCCTTAGGCTTTCGGCGAACAAGCTTCTAACTTGTTTTATCGCTACTCATGCCGGCATAATCACTTCTAATTTGTCCAGTGTATCTTCCGATTCACCTTCATCCTACTATAGAACGCTCCCCTACCACTTCAACCCCGCTGTCGGCGAACCGGCGCGTGGGTCAAAATCCGCAGCTTCGGTAACAGGCTTAAGCCCCGAGAATTTTCGGTGCGAAGCCACTTGACCAGTGAGCTATTACGCACTCTTTAAATGAATGGCTGCTTCTAAGCCAACATCCTGGCTGTCTGGGCAACGACACATCCTTTACCACTTAGCCTGTATTTGGGGACCTTAGCTGGCGATCTGGGCTCTTATCCCTTTCGTCAGTAGAGCTTATCCCCTACTGACTGACTCCCATGCTTGAGACAATGGCATTTGCAGTTTAACTGGAGTTGCTAACCTGGTGGGGCCGCTAGTCCAATCAGAGCTCTACCACCACTGCCAAACACATGAGGCTAGCCCTAAAGCTATTTCGGGGAGAACCAGCTATCACTGGGTTTGATTAGCCTTTCACTCCGATCCACAGGTCATCCCCCAAGTTTTCAGCCTTGGTGGGTTCAGGCCTCCACATACTTTTACGTATGCTTCACCTTGCCCATGGATAGATCACCCAGTTTCGGGTCTACTCCATGCAACTATTTCGCCCTATTCAGACTCGCTTTCGCTACGGCTACGCTTCAAAAAAGCTTAACCTTGCTACACAGAGTAAGTCACCGGCTCATTATGCAAAAGGCACGCAGTCATGCGTGTCTCGACGAATCGAGACTTAGCACTTCCACAGCTTGTAGGCTGTACGGTTTCAGGGACTATTTCACTTCCCTAGCAGGGGAACTTTTCACCTTTCCTTCACAGTACTTCTTCACTATCGGTCGCCAAGTCATATTTAGCCTTAGGAGGTGGTCCTCCTAGATTCCTACAGGTTTAGGCTATCCCATAGTACTTGGGAATAACGTTCAGGAAGCCAAATCCTTTTCACTCACGAGACTATTACCCTCTTTGGTTGTCCTATTCCAGAAACATTAAGTTAAGAATTTGGTTTATCACTTCCCGGCTTGACCATACTCAAGCCCAACACTACCCCACAACCCCAGGTATACAACGTATATGGACTTTAACATATACCCGGTTTAGGCTCTTCCCTTTTCGCTCGCCACTACTGGGGGAATCGAGTTTTCTTTCTGTTCCTCAGGTTACTGAGATGTTTCACTTCTCCTGGTTAGCTTCCCGACAAATGCCGGGATGACAGGTAAAACCTGCCCGGTTGCCCGATTCGGGGATCTCCGGATCAATGCTTACTAAACAACTACCCGAAGCTTATCGCAGTTTGTCACGCCCTTCATCGCTACCTGGCGCCAAGGCATCCACCGTAAGCCCTTAGTAGCTTGATAAAATCTTTAAAAGCCGAATTCAAATCTATACAATTGTCAAAGATCAAAAGCTGTTACGCTTAGTGGAGATGAGCGGAGTCGAACCGCTGGCCTTCTGCGTGCAAAGCAGACGCTCTCCCAAACTGAGCTACACCCCCACATAGACATGGTGGGCTTATCTGGAGTCGAACCAGAGACCTCGCGCTTATCAGGCGCGCGCTCTAACCGTCTGAGCTATAAGCCCCTAAAAAAATAAAAGATGCCGTCTAAGAAAGCTAAATAGATTTCCGATATGCGCAAGTTAACGAGCTCGGGCATAAATGCCCTTGACTCCTTAGAAAGGAGGTGATCCAACCGCAGGTTCCCCTACGGTTACCTTGTTACGACTTCGCCCCAGTCATCGATCTCGCTTTCGCCAGCTGCCTCCCGAAGGTTAGCTCACCGTCTTCGAGCGCTACCGACTTCCATGGCGTGACGGGCGGTGTGTACAAGGGCCGGGAACATATTCACCGCGACCTGCTGATCCGCGATTACTAGCGATTCCAAATTCATGCAGTCGAGTTGCAGACTACAATCCTAACTGAGGTCGGCTTTTTGGGATTTGCTCCACCTCGCGGTCTTGCTTCCCTCTGTACCGACCATTGTAGCACGTGTGCAGCCCAGGGCATAAGGGCCATGCGGACTTGACGTCATCCCCACCTTCCTCTGGCTCGTCACCAGCGGTCTCGCTAGAGTCCCCAGCATTACCTGATGGTAACTAGCGACAGGGGTTGCGCTCGTTGCGGGACTTAACCCAACATCTCACGACACGAGCTGACGACAGCCATGCAGCACCTGTCACGCTGTCCAAAAGGAAAGCCATATTTCTATGGCGGTCAGCGCGATGTCAAGCCCTGGATAAGGTTCTTCGCGTTGCTTCGAATTAAGCGACATGCTCCACCGCTTGTGCGGCCCCCCGTCAATTACCTTGAGTTTTAACCTTGTGGCCGTACTCCCCAGGCGGGGTACTTAATGCGTTAGCTACAGCACAGGAGGAATCAATACCCCCTACACTTAGTACCCATCGTTTACGGCTTGGACTACCGGGGTATCTAATCCCGTTCGCTCCCCAAGCTTTCGTGTACTCAGCGTCAGTATCGGACCAGAAAGCTGCCTTCGCCATAGGTGTTCTATAAGATATCTACGCATTTCACCGCTACACCTTACATTCCACTTTCCTCTTCCGTACTCAAGCCATACAGTATCGAGCGCAGTTGCTTGGTTGAGCCAAGCTATTTCACACTCGACTTATATAGCCGCCTACACACGCTTTACGCCCAGTAAATCCGGACAACGCTTGCCCCCCACGTATTACCGCAGCTGCTGGCACGCAGTTAGCTGGGGCTTTCTACTATGGTACCGTCAAGCTAGCAGGCTTATCACCCACCAGCAATTCTTCCCATAACACAGAGGTTTACAATCCGAAGACCTTCATCCCCCACGCGGCGTCGCATCGTCAGGGTTTCCCCCATTGCGAAATATTCTCGACTGCAGCCTCCCGTAGGAGTTTGGGCAGTGTCTCAGTCCCAATGTGGCTGATCATCCTCTCAGACCAGCTACCCATCGTAGCCTTGGTGAGCCGTTACCTCACCAACTAGCTAATAGGACGCAGGCTCCTCTTTGAGTGACAGATCCGAAGACCCACCTTTCATTGGATATCCCGAAGGAAGTCCAATCGTATACGGTATTAGCAGTCCTTTCAAACTGTTATCCCTATCTCAAGGGTAGATTACCTACGCGTTACTCACCCTTTCGCCACTTTCCTCAGCGGCCGAAGCCACTGATTCTCGTACGACTTGCATGCCTAATCCACGCCGCTAGCGTTCGTCCTGAGCCGGTATCATACTCTCCAATAAGTCTAAAAGAAAAACCAGCCTAACTTTTAAGGTTAGGGGAGGAATTTCTAAGTCGACAGGAGGACTTTGTACAATATACAAGCCCTATCAATTGCTATCAAAAATCAAAAAACGTAGCGCGTAACAAAAACTATTTAGCTTTCAAAGAGCATCTTTCAATCTTCCTTAACGGAAGCGAATGGGATTATAACATACGCCTTCCGCCCTGTCAAGAGAAAACACACATTTTTCCCGGTTTAATACAAATCTTTTTCAGGGCAGGATAAACCGCCACTAACCGCTGGCACAAAATGGATGTTCGCCGCCTCGCCTACGGGTTGATGCATCCCTTCACGAGTCATAACGCCATCAATGTACACCGCAATACTGGGACGAATCCGGTCACCATCGCAGAGGCGATCTTTGAAACCGGGGTGAACCGCTTCGAGATTATTGACCACTTCTCGCAGCGTTTTCCCTTCCACAACGACTTGGTCTGCACCGTCGGTTAGTTTCTGCATGAGTGAAGGAATTGCAATCGTTGCCATGGTATGAGACACCTTCTGTAAATTAAAGTAAATCAGGGATACAAGGCAAAAGAAAACCCTGTATCCCTGATTGTAGTTACAGACCCACCCAGTTTGATAAACGGAGCGAATCTGAAATATAAAAATTTACGACCACATACTTAAATCTTGCCCATTGCTTTGAGGACACGCCCCGGCGACATCGGTAACTCTGTCATCCGAACGCCGATTGCACGATAGACCGCATTTGCAATAGCAGCAGGTGGCGCGATAATTGGCGTTTCGCCAACCCCCCTAACCCCAAACGGATGACCGGGATTTGGAACTTCAACGATGACAGCATCAATCATCGGCAGGTCAAGACAGGTCGGTATACGGTAATCGAGGAAACTGGCGTTAGTCATCTCGCCCTTTTCATTGTAGATGTATTCCTCGTTCAACGCCCAACCGATACCTTGAACAGCCCCACCCTGTATCTGTCCTTCGACATAGCTGGGGTGGATAGCCTTGCCAGCATCTTGGGTCGCCGTGTAACGCAAGATCTGAACCTTGCCAGTATCCGGATCAACCTCGACATCAACAACGTGTAGACCGATTGAAGGACCGGGTTGGTTTGGATCCGCAGTGCCGCGTCCAAGGACGGGACCACCGGTCTCATCCAACCTTGCTGCCAGACCTTTAAAGTCGATCTCCTGTTCCTTGCCATTAACGGAACTAAATACGCCATCGGCAAATTGTACTTCTTCTGAGTCAACTTCCCACAGTTTCGCAGCACGTTCAATCATCTGTTGCTTGACATCTTGTGCGGCTTCGTAAGCGGCGTATCCAGTTGCAAACGCGGTACGGCTTCCACCTGTTACATCTGTGTAACCAACGGAGTCGGTATCAGCCACAGAAGGCGTCACTGACTCAGCGGGAATGCCCAGAACTTCCGCTGCTTGCATCGCAATCGATGCGCGTGTGCCACCGATATCGGTTGAACCTTCGACAAGACTAATCGTCCCATCCGAAGTGACGTTAATCGCAACACTCGATTTCATACCGAAGTTGGGCCAATAACCGGAAGCGACACCACGTCCTGTATTCTCACCTTCAAGCGGTGCTGAGTAGTGTGGATGATCCTTTGCAGCTTCAACCGTTTCGACGAAACCGACACGCGGAGTCGGAGGACCATCGACGCGGATATCCCCCTCTTTCGCGCTGTTGAGGATACGGAATTCGAGCGGATCCATCCCAATCTTCTCACAAATTTCGTCAATGACTGTCTCTGCCGCGAATGCAGCATTTGTCGCGCCAGGCGCGCGATATGCGGAGGACTTCGGCTTATTAACAACCACATCATATCCATCAACCTGTGCGTTTTCAACCTTGTAAGGCGAGAAAACACAGAACGCCGCCGCCCCAACAGGTGAACCGGCGTATGCACCGGCTTCAAACGCCAGAGAGGCTTCCGCAGCGGTGATGCGTCCATCCTTCGTCGCGCCCATCTTCACATACACGGCGGAACCCGGCGTCGGACCTGTGCCTTCAAATACATCCGCCCGACTCATCAAGACCTTGACAGGTTTGCCCGTTTTCTTGGAAAGCATAGCGGCGATAGGTTTGATGTAAACCTGAATCTTTCCACCAAAACCACCGCCAATTTCCATCGGCACAACCTTAACCTTTGAAACAGGTATATCGAGAATCTCAGATACCTGCCCTCGGACAGCGAATGCACCCTGCGTACTACACCAGATTGTCAACTGTCCATCGGGGTTGTACAGCGCAGTCGCATTGTGAGGCTCGATATAGCCTTGATGCACGGTCTCTGTTGTATAGTCGTGCTCAACGACAACATCGGCTTCGGCAAAACCTCTGTCGAGGTCGCCCTGTTTGTGCTGGAAATGAGCCGCAATGTTGCTCGGCTTATCCGCCTTTTCCCCCATCTCATCGGTTCTCATGTCCTCGTGCAGAAGCGGTGCATCTTCCTTCATTGCATCGAGCACCTTCACCACCGGAGGCAGCACCTCATACTCAACATCAATGAGTTCAAGTGCCTCTTCAGCTGTATGGGGGTCAATCGCTGCAACCGCTGCGACCTGATGCCCTTTGTAGAGAGCCTTCTCGCCAGCCAGTACGTTATCTTGGAGGTCTTTTACGTTGGTTGCACCCTCTCCAAGATCGGCGATCTTATTTTCGACATCAGGAAAATCTTTTGCTGTGACAACTGCCCTCACGCCGGGATGAGCTTCTGCGCGACTCGTATCAATCGACTTAATCCGCGCATGCGCGTAGGGGCTACGCAGGACTTTGCCGTGTAACAGTCCTACAGCTTGAAAATCTGCGCCGTAAAGGGCGCGGCCAGTAACCTTATCAAGGCCATCGTGGCGAATGGGACGAGTCCCAACGACTTTGTAATCTTTCTTTTCTGCCATTATGCCCTTACCTCCTAAGACGTAGTTTGCGCTGCATCTTGGACAGCACGTACAATTTTATCGTATCCAGTACAACGACACAGATTACCCGCTAACCAATAGCGGATTTCGTGCTCAGTTGGATTCGGATTTTGATCTAACAATGCCTTTGCCGCCATGATAAAGCCGGGCGTGCAAATACCACACTGGAGGGCAGCATTTTCTAAAAACGAGTCTTGAATTGGATGAAGCTGATCCGGCTCGGCGAGCCCTTCAATCGTTTCAAGCGATTTCCCTTCGAGTTCAGCGCCAAGCACCAAACACGAATTGACCAGACGCCCATCAAGAATCACACTGCAGGCACCACAGTTTCCATTATTACAACCCTCTTTGGCACCCGTCAGATGAAGCTCATCTCGCAAGACCTCAAGTACACTCTGGCGAGGTTCGCATAAATATTCAGCTGCTTCACCATTAATCGTTGTTTGAACGTGGACTTTTCTAGGCATCTATTTTTATGCCTCCTTCACTCGTTGAATTGCACCGTTTAAGGCACGACGTGTCAACACACCGACAAGGTGTGTTCTCTGTTCAGCCGTTCCACGCATATCGCTGATTGGACTCGCAATCGCCTGTGCCGCTTCAGCAGCAGCGTTGATCGCTTCATCAGAAATTTCCTTTCCAGCAAGTGATGCACCGGCTTCCTCAGCAACCAGCGGTGTTGGTGCAACAGCAGCAAGCCCGATTCGTGCGGAGACAATGGATGTCTTCGTATCGTCGAGAACAACAGACGCACCGGCACCCACAACTGCGATGTCCATTTCATTGCGTGGGATAAAACGGAGGTAAAACGAACTCGAATTTGTCGGTGGCGGGGGAATCTCGAGTGACACAAGAAGCTCACCCTTTTCCAAGACAGTGCGTCCAGGCGCTGTGCAGAACTGCTCGACAGGAACTTCGCGTGTTGATCCATTTGGACCAGCAATTACACAAATGGCTCCCAACACTATCAACGGCGGGATCGTATCCGCAGCGGGTGAGGCATTGCATAGATTACCACCAACGCTTGCCCTGCCTTGGATCGCGGTTCCACCAATAATCTTAGCAGCATCAATCAGTCCAGGATATGCGGCAGAGATTGCATCGTCCGCGTAGATTTTATGACAGGGAACAGCCGCACCGAGGTCTAAACCGGTGTCAGGGGAATATGAAAGCACGTTAGTCTCAGGAAGGTCCTTGATGTCCACCATCCGTTCCAACTGCCGCCGGTTCTCCCGAACCATAACGATGAGATCTGTTCCGCCGGCCAAGGGTTTTGCTTGATCACCTTTTTCGGCGAGCAAGGAGGTAGCTTCAGCTACAGTTTTTGCGGGAACATATTCAAACGCTCGCAAAGTATCAATCTCCTTTCAAAGTGAGGGGTTTTATCACATTAAATACCCAACACGGGTATTGGAAAACTTGGCAAATAATTATTGTATACTTTATCTTAATCAAAAGTCTCTGAAATGTCAACAGAAAAAATCTATCAATTTTCGGCTAACCGTTTTTCAGATATCTGATTTTGCCACGAAACCGGACAACCTAATATAGGGTTCATCAATTCAATGAACTAATGAACCAACATAGCTACCCCCACAATCAACCCAATCACGCAAGCAATTGCCGTTAGCGTGCGCTTTTCAGCTTTGAGTGCCCGATAAAAAGAAAAACTGTGTGCAGAAGGATTAGCGTAGCTGCGAAGGCGGGGAATGAATCTAGGAACGGCTGTATAATAGGTCTGATACGCTGTCCCGCAAAAGTCCCGTAGGTATGCTTCTTCAGAAGCGATAATCGGGAGATACTGGATAAAATATCCTACCAGCAGCACAATAATCATCCAGTAAACATTGGCAATGATGCAGACACCGAGACTAAGTAGCAAGTTTCCCAAGTAGAGCGGATTACGGACATGCGCGTAGGGACCCGTCGTCACAAGATCATTGGCAGCCCCTAAGGTACGTGAACGAGTCGCACCACCGGCATAACCAACCGCCCACAGACGTAAGAACTCACCAAAAATCAAAGGGATCGCACCAATCAGCGCGGAAGTGAATGTAGGACGGGCAAAATAGATTAAGATGAATATGAACGGGATGGCTGTGAGGCTGCGCAGCCGAAAGAGCTGGCGACCAATAGCGGGAGTGAAGCGTGAGATACGAGACGTGATAGATTTGACCATCCTGAAAAACTCCTGAATGTCTCACCACCTCGGCTCACTTAGGCGTCTTCCAGATCAGAACGCCTCCGATAATCGCGTAAAGCACATTCGCACCCCAACAAGCAACAATCGGCGGCAGTTTCCCATTTTCGCCGAGTCCTTCAAGGGTCGCCAACGAAATTCCCCAATACATAAAAACAAGGAAGAAGGCAACGAGCAGCCCCGCAAAAAACCCAGCACCACCAAAGCGAATCGAAATCGGAGCACCAATCAGGATCACAACAAACGCCGCAAAGGGATACGCTATTTTATGGTTCACTTTGACCTCTTCACGCCGTGTCGTCTGTCCTGCCATCTGTTTGTATTTAATCTGCTGCCGCAGCTCTCCAATCGTCATCGCCCGTAGGTCTTTATTGCTCCCTGCAAAACGCTCCGGTTCCTCCGCTCGCTCGATCTGCTTGATTACAAACGGTTCAAAAGTAGTTTCGGACGCTCCCTCAAAATGACGAACATATCCCTTCGACAAATGCCACTGGTTCGGCGACCACGTAGCTGAATTTGCAAAGATCTGCCGAGTCACCTCGTCATTCTGATCCAACTCATAAATCGTCATCCGATCTATCGTTCCGCTTTCCAAATCAAGATTTTGGATGTAAAACCATCGATTATGCTGCCCCTTGAAGACAACATTTCGACTCCGACGCAAGCGAATCTTCTTCTGCAATTGATTGGCACGATGATACGCAGGCGAAGCAACCTGATCATAGAAAACCACAAAAGCGATGCAGACCAAAAGCATGGACACTAGAATTGGGATGAGGAGGCGATAAACGCTAATACCGGCGGTCTGCATAGCGGATAACTCGTTGTTTTGAACCATTCGCCCCAAAACAAAGAATACGGCAAGAAAACTCGCCAACGGAACAACCTCCATAATCCGCCGAGGGGCTTGGAAGATCACAATTTGAACCGCTGTGAGATAAGACACATCCTCATCAAAACGCTTAATATCCTTATCGAGCAATCGCACAATAATGACCAGCGCAATGAAAAAAGCAAGTGCTAACGCAAATGTTCTGAGGTATTCAATTAAAACATATCGCTCAAGAATTCTCATACTAAACCTAACTTGAAATATTAATTGTCTGAATCAGGATTTTCAGGATTTAGGGATTTTCAGGATTAGATAACTCACATGCACATCTAAACGACCAGATAGATAAATAGGTTGGGTTGAACCGTAACAGCAATCCCTATCAACGACAATAGAACCTACACTTTTCAACGACACCTGCTTATAGATAGATACAGTGAACAACATCTGATGATACGGAAAACGCAGATTATTGTCTGAATCAGGATTTTCAGGATTTAAGGATTTTCAGGATTAGATGACTCACATTCACACTGATGAGCATTTGAGGCGAGGGCATCATTATTGAACCGATGCCGCGTCGCAAGGCAAAGCAAGCTGAATCACCGATTAAACAGATGACACGCAAAACCCGGACGCTCATGTTAAGAGCCTGCCTTCTTCTCCTTCAGAACCATTTTAGCGATTACGCTGCAACCCCAAAAATGCTATTACCATCTCCGTAGTAAGACTCGTAAATGTGCTGATAGACAGCCTCACATCTCTGATCATATATCTGCGGTGTATAAGATTCCGGCAGACCATCAAGAATTTCTTCAACAGTAAGCCTGACCGCAGCGCGTGATTGTTGCCGTTTGCGCCAATCCAAAACCAACTTCTCCTGTTTGAGCGTATCGAGCAACTGTTTCGAGACAGCTTTTACCTCATCTCTCTCCGCTTCCGTCAACTCAAGTTCAGGCTGCGCTGGCCGAGTCAGCAGGTCAAACACCGTTAATTCTTCCTCAGAGAGTCGCTCAACAATCGTGCGTTGTTCTTCCGTATCAAGTTCCTCAATAAACGCAAGTAGTTGCTCCTGGACCAACGTAGCGTCAACGGAACCTGCGTTATATTCCGCTATCATCTGCTCGAATTTCTCCTGATAATCCATTCGGGTTTTGTTGAGACGCATCATCTGGGATAACTGTTTATTTATTCTACCCCTCAGTTTTTCTACCTCGATCTGTTTGTGTTGTGTCCTGAACCTTTCCCGGAGCCGGTCGGAGTCAATCTGACTCAAATCAATCATCTGATCCGTTTCAAAGTACCCGGATACCGCTACCATGTCACCCGTCGGCATGATTGACCTATCCAATAAGTCCTCAATCTCCTGCCTCACATCGGACGGATCCACCGATGGGGTTAAGGTTCTGATACGCTGCGCGATGATATTGATCAGGGAGCAAATTTCCCTGAATTCATTCGCCGCAGCATCGGGCAGAATCGCTTTGTACCGCTTAAAGATGCTCCTTGCGCGTTGCAGATATTCCCCTTTGGTCTTATCGTTGATCAATATGCTATTTACAGCTTCCTCGATCCCCTGGACCCGTTCAAAGGTTTTCGGTTCCGCCTCCTCAATTTTGGGGAGATCCACGCCGAGTATCGCGCAGAATTCTGTGACCTCGGCAATCTCTCCTCTGAGCTGCTCGACAAGTTCCGATTTATTCTGAATTGGGGAGCTTCCTTCCGTATCGGTGCCTTCCGCATAAATCGCCAATGCCCTCTCCAGATCTCGGAAGATACCAACGTAATCGACAATCAAGCCGTTGATTTTATCGCCGAAGACTCGGTTCGCTCTGGCGATTGTCTGCATCAAGGTATGATTCCGCTGTGGTTTGTCCAGATAAATCGTCGAACAGGACGGCACATCAAAGCCGGTCATCCACATCGCACAGACAAAAACGATACGGAACGGATCATCGGGGTCTTTGAATTTGGTGTCCAGATCCTCATCGTTCATGCGTTTACGGTGCGGAATAATGTTCACCTCCTTCTTTTTCAGATCGTCGATTTCGTTCTGTGACTGAGAAACTACCACCGCCATATCGGTCTGCTCCATGTACTGAATCTGCGCCCGCAAGGTCTCACGCTCCTCATTCTCAGTGGTGTTCTGTAATACCGTCTCCAACCTCTCACGATACTCTTTCCAATATTTCTTCACCTTATCATACATCTTGACAGCGGTGGCTTTGTCTATCGAGATCACCATCGCCTTGCCCCGATATCCTCGTCCCATAAAGTGTGAGACAATATCTTTCGCGACATCTTCTAGGCGTTCATCCCGCGTGATGATATGGTACTGTCTGGCAAACTCTCGCTCAATCCTGCTTTCCTGCGCTTCGTCAAGTCCTGCTTCCTCAAGAGTCTGCTGAAATTCTTCGTTCAGGTCCTCGTTGTTCAACAGCACTGGGGCGACCCGGTTCTCATAATAGAGCGGTACGGTTGCACCGTCCTCAACCGACTGCTTGAAGTCGTAAGTCGAGACGTAATCCCCGAAAACTTCCCGCGTCTTTTCCTTTTCTCCTGTGATTAACGGCGTACCCGTGAATGCGATAAATGCGGCGTTGGGGAGCGCGGTCCGCATGTTCAACGCGAATGTGTGATACTGGCTGCGGTGCGATTCATCCGTGATAACGATAATGTCTGACCGATTCGAGAGAACGGGATGTTTCTCACCCTCTCTCGTCTGGAACTTCTGGATGAGAGTGAAGATGTAGCGATGATCCTCACCCAAGAGTTGTCGGAGATGCTCGACCCGTTCCGCATGGACCTCTTGTTGAGCGACAACCCCTCTGCAATCTGCGAAGTTTTTATAGATCTGCTTGTCCAACTCTTTGCGGTCTGTTACGATAACAAATGTCCAGTTGCCCGGCATCGTCCGCAACACCTTCTGGGCAAAGAAAATCATCGAGATACTCTTTCCTGAACCTTGAGTATGCCAGAAGACACCAAGCTTCCCCTGATTAGATTTGATATGCCCAAGCCCTTCAACCGCGTTGTTCACTCCGAGATACTGGTGGTTCTTGGCGAAAATCTTGACAAGCGCGCCCTGCCCTTCGGTGAACAGTGTGAAGTTCTCAATGATGTCCAACAACCGACGGCGATCACAGATGCCTTTTAGCATTGTGTCCAGTAAAACTATCCCCTGCTCTTTTTCACTCCCAATCCGTTTCCATTCGGTGAAATGCTCCCAACTCGCTGTCAAGCTACCAACTCTGCTCTCTGAACCGTTAGAGAGGATAATCAGCGCATTGTACCAGAATAGGTGGGGAATCGTGTCCCTGTAGTCCCTGAGATTGTCGTGATATGCAGAATAAACGTTCTCGTCAATCCGTTTGAACTCCATCAGCACCAACGGCAAGCCGTTGATAAAGCCGATTGCGTCCGGTCTTCGGGTGTACATCTCGCCGGTAATCCAAAACTGCGACACCAGAAAGAAATCATTGGTCTCTGGATTCTCCCAGTCAATTACCTTCAGGTCTTCAACGGTTTCGCCTTCGTCATCTGAGTCAATTACCGTAACTTTCACACCGTCCTTCAGTAGCCTGTATATCTCCCAATTGGCTTCGACAAGGCTCATAGCCCCACGGGAACGGGTCAACTCCTCCATTGCTGCGTTGACTGCCGCATTGGACGCATCGGGATTGAGCCGCTCTAAGGCAGCGCGTAACCTCGTTATCAGAACCACTTCGCCCTTGTTTTCCCTGACGAGCGGACTGATGCCTTGATCGAATTCGTTACAACAGTCCAGCGTTTCCCACCCCATTTCTGCGAGCAGGGCGATGGCGGGTTGTTCGACAAGTTGGTCTTCACTGTATGGGTTCTGCATGGCTATTTACTTTCAGAAACATCAATGTCAAGTTCAGATGCGTCAAGTTCCCCTGAAATCAGTTTCGGGAGCAGCAGATCTCGGCTTTGGCGGAGGTGGGCGTTTTTAAGATCCAAAGCAACAATATTATCAAAAATAGGTTCAATCATTTTGTCGAATCTTTCTAACAAGTCTTGCGAAGGCGAAAGGATCAAAATCCTATTCAGATTGTCTTGGTTAATCTTTGGCTGTGCGGCACCTGTAATATAACCCGAAATAGCTACGTTAGACATGAATAAATAAAGAAAGTTTGTTGAAATCGGAGTTTTCCCTTGAACGACATGCGTATGATTATTTACCCAGAATTTACCAGTTACTAACTGTAGTACAGGCTTCCCATCTTCGGTAATAACACTGCCATCTTCTGCGACCAATAAATACCTTCCATCAAATAGATAACCGTTGATATGGTCCAAGATTTTAGCAGCACCATAGTATGGATATTCACCTTGCATAGTGGATCTAACCAGTCCTGATAGTGGTTTTCGCTGGCGATCAAAGTTAAAGGAAACTTCACCGAAACTCTTTACCTCCCACCTCTGCGGTATCAAGCCCAACTCAGACTTCACCATCCCCACCTGATCATGTCCCGGAAAGCGGAATTCGACAAACCATTCTCGGTAGATTGCTCGTGCCATCTCCTCAAGGATTCCGATGCGGCGGGTGTTGTTCTCGATTAGGTCGTCGTAGGCACTGAGGACTGTGGCGATTTTGCGTTGAATAGGGAGAGGGGGAACCAAGGTTGATACTTGTCGGAGAACGGTCTGTGTTAGTAATGGTTGTGCAGATCCGCCTGCATAATGATTTAAGCTTAGGTCCTTGAGCAAGTAGTAAATGTACCTGATGTCAAACGAAGTATCCTTTGGCTGTCCTACAATTGTGTTGTCTGAAGCCCAGAAATGTGCCTTGCAGTATTTGATTGCCCCACAATATGCACCCACACGACCAATAATCAACCCATTTTGATGCGTATATTCATCACTCTGTCCAATCAAGCCGTTCGATCCGTAAACCGGATATTCTCCATCACCTCCCGGCTTTATGGATTTACCATTGAAAAATTTCAGCACATCGCCAAGCACAGTCGACTTAAAAAGACTAGGCTTCATTACAGGATTCCTCCAAAATCATCGCTACATCCTGTCTGAATCTGGATTTACTGGATTTTAGGATTAACAGGATTAACCCTATCCGCTGACATCTGCTATCCTGAAAATCCTTTAATCATGAGAATCCTGATTCTGACAAGCTACACCGCCGCCCGTCTAAGTCCGAATTTACCGCATTTTAGGATTAGCAGGATTGACCCTATCCGTCACCATTCATTATCCTGAAAATCCTTTAATCATGAGAATCCTGATTCTGACAAGCTACACCGCCGCCCGTCTAAGTCCGAATTTACCGCATTTTAGGATTAACAGGATTGACCCTATCCGCTGCCATCTATTATCCTGAAAATCCCTTAATCATGAGAATCCTGATTCTGACAATTTGCACTATCTTCCCTTGCTTATTGACTCGTGGTAATTCCCTTTAATTTTTCTCGGAGCCAGAAGTTTACCAATTTTTCAGCCGATACGCCCTGCCTTGTTGCGTGTGCGTTAATCTGTTCGGCGATTTCACGTTCGACTGGAATCAGATTGTGCTTTAGTTTGAGATTGACCTGAAAATCCACCTCGTTGGTTTCGTCCCAATAATCGGCAAGGCTGTGGGTATCCCAAAATTCGCCAATCTCCTCTGGGGTTGCATCGGGAGGGGGCATTGGATCTCGTTTTTTATCTTTTTTTTCCATATTCTCTCCGCTCCTTCCTATCCATATCTCTCGCGCTAACAACCAACGCGCGGTAATACGACTTTAGAATAAAAAAAACAATGAGATAACGACCTGAGTCTGTTTGTCCCATCGCCGAGTAAACATCTTCGCCGGATCGATTGCCCTTGGCAACAAATCGAAAACGGGGACGATTGGCGAAGATTTCTTCAACTTCCATTGTCGTTACGCCATGTTTGCTGGCTAACTTTTCGACAAATTGTGATAGTCATAGAATCCCATCAATCTGCAAATTTCCACTCCGGCTTCTTGTTGGCAGTTCAGCAGAGCAGTTGGTCTGCCTATCTCACACTTTAAGTGACAGGGTACGGTAACTTCCACGCTTTTTCGGTTTTCCTCCCCCTATCTATTATACTCTATCTTCCAAAATCATCGCTACATCCTGTCTGAATCTGGATTTACTGGATTTTAAGATTAACAGGATTGATTCTATCCGTCACCATTCATTATCCTGAAAATCCTTCCATCCTGAGAATCCTGATTCTGACAAGTTACACCGTGCCACTTCCCGTCTGAATCTAGATTGACTGAATTAGCAGGATTGACTCTATCCGTTGACATTCACTATCCTGAAAATCCTTCCATCCTGAGAATCCTGATTCTGACAAGTTGCACCGCTGCCACCTGTCTAAGTCCGAATTTACCGCATTTTAGGATCAACAGGATTGATTCTATCCGCTGCCATCTACTATCCTGAAAATCCTTTAATCCTGAAAATCCTGATTCTGACAATTTACATCGCCTCTTCCAAAATCATCGCCACATTCTCCCCAATCCGTTCTTCCAACTGACGCGCCTCAGCGTTCAGGACCTCCAACTCCTCATTAAGTTCTCCCAACCGTTCCGCGAAGTCAAACGCATCCGCCTCCCGCTCCGCAACCCCGACATATCGCCCCGGGTTGAGGCTCCACCCTTGCGCCTCGATCTCCGCAACCGTTGCCACCTTGCAGAGCCCGGGCACGTCAACGTATACGCCATCGGGGAATTTCGCTTCCATCATTTCCGCGCTGTCGTGCTGGTTTTCGGGTACTTCACCTCGATACAGCCTCGCAATGTTGGACAGGAACTCAATCTGCTGCGGTGTGAACTCCCGATGGGCACGATCAACCTGCTGGTAAATATGACGGGCATCAATGAAAAGCACCTGATCCGCTCGCTTACTCTCCCCTTTGGATTTGTCGAAGAACCAGAGGGTACAGGGCAGCGTAACGGTATAGAAGAAATTGCTTGAGATACTCACCATCACATCAACGGCACGGGATTCGATAATCTGCCTGCGGATCTCCAACTCAGAGGCACGGGCATCGGCGGCAGAGTTCGCCATGACAAAGCCTGCCCGTCCAAAGGTGTTCAGTGAACTGAAAAAGAGTTGAATCCAAAGATAGTTTGCGTTGTCTGTGCGGGGCATCCCGAACGGGAATCGTGGGGCATCCTTAATCCGTTCCCTGTCTACCCGATCCACATTGAACGGCGGATTCGCCATCACGAAGTCGAACCTGCCTACGCACCGATGCGGATCTTCGTAGTAACTGTTCGCTTGCCGTATATCGCCTTCCAGTCCATGCACAGCGAGGTTCATCTTGCAGAGTCGAATCGTCTCCGCGACCCGCTCCGTTCCGTAAATACTAATCTGACCGTTCCCATTCTGCTGGTGATTATGGATAAACTCAGCACTTTGGACGAACATGCCCCCGGAACCGCACGCTGGGTCCAGAATCCGCCCTTGAAACGGTTGGAGAATCTCGACAATCAGCTTTACAAGCGAGGTCGGTGTGAAGAACTCGCCACCCCGTTGCCCCTCTGCCATAGCAAAGTTACCTAAGAAATACTCGTAGATTTTGCCAAAGGCATCGCCCTCTATCTCCATTGGAATCTGTTCCATAGCGCGGAGCAGTTCGATGAGGACACTCTTTTCGAGCCGGTTGTAGGTCTTGGGCAGGACGCCATCAAGCTGTCTATTCTCTGCTTCAATTGCCCGCATCGCATCATTGATAGCCCGTGCAATGTCCTCGCTCTCCGGCAGGTTCAACAGATGCTGGAAACGCGCTTCCTCTGGGAGATAAAAGATACCGCGGGCGTGATATTCTGCTCTCCGATCCGTGATTCTAACGCGCCTTCTACCGGTGGATGCCGTTTCGCGGATTTCCCCCTCCACCTGTGCGAATTTGTGGTCTGCATACCGCAGGAATATTAGTCCCAGCACCGGCGTTGAATACTCGGACGCTCGGAGCCGCGAGTTGGCTCTCAACTCATCTGCTATCGACCACAAGCGATTTTCAATACCACTCTGAATTGTACTCAAATTTAACCCTCCAACCGTTGTGACTAGGGAAATTTATAGGAGAAAAGCAGCGACAGTCTCTGCTATACTGAAGCGAAGGGCCCGTATCAGTCCGACTCTCCAACCTCGTGAGTCTCTGTCTTCACAGAAGAAGGCGGCGGTTTCTGTTCTCGATTTTGTTGCGTCTCCAGTTTACCTTCCAAGATAATCTGTATTGCGAACCCCAAACCCAATAACCCTATAACGAGGTTTGGTAACCAAACCGCGAAGCCGGGAGGAAGGACACCACTGCGCCCCGTATCCTGTCCAACTTGAAGCAGCAGGTAGTATACAAGAACAAGCCCAAGTCCGATACCGAAACCCACCATCTTGCCACTCCGCTTCACAACCAAGCCAAGAGGCACACCAATTAGACCGAAGACAAAACAGGCGAAGGGAATCGAAAACTTCTTGTGATATTCAACCTGCGCATATCGCAACTTATCCAAACGAGGTTTCGATTGTTTCTGGATGAAACGATCCTCAAGTTCGCCGATATGGTTTTTCAGCTTGGCAAGCGGCATGTTTCGGGTACTCTTAGATTCAAACTGTGTTCGTTCCAACGTTTCCGTAAAGTCAAGAGCGATCTGATCCTCAGCAAAAGTGGTTACCCGAAAACCATTGTCACTATCGGAAATCGGCTCATAAGTAAACCCATCATAAAGCGTCAACCACGCCTGCCCATCCCTAAATCCGACTGTAGCCTCCCTTGCATTCACAAAACGCGGCTGCCCCGGCCATATTGAATCCCACACCTTCACATCCTGCAAACGTCCCGTATCCGGATCGGTTGATTCATATAGCCAGAGTTTTCCCTCGCGCTCTAACTCTTTCATAACCACTCCCTCTTCAAGAACAAAGGCAGAATGCCGCCTGCTTATGTCATGTTTCAACGAAACATAAGCAATGTTACCACGAGGGAGTGCATAATCCATAAAAAAGAAGTCGAAAACAGTTAGTAAACTAGAGACAGCCAGCAAGGGGAAAAGGATTTGATGGAAGCCAATACCGTGGGATTTCATGGCAGTAATCTCATTATCCGTCGAGAATCTGCCAAGTGAGAGCAAAATCCCCACCAGCGTAGCCATCGGAATGGTTACAACAAGCGTCGCTGGCAGTACATAAATCAACAATTGAAACAGATAGTGGGGACTTACACCTTTGCTTACGAAAAGCTTGGTCAATCTGAAGATCTCTTCAAGCAGCAGAATGGAGGTGAAGCAAATAAGTGCTAAAAGGAAAGGAGGGAAAAATTCCTTGAGGGTGTATCTTGTTAAAATTTTCAAGCCCGTTTAACTCCGGTCGTAGATTTAGCCTTTTATTAAAGCAGAGGATATTTGCCCCTAATTTTACCCTATGTCACGGGATCTTAGCAAGGATTAGTTGGTGTTTGGTAAGATGAATCTTCAGATCGTCAAAAAAAAGTGACAAACTCCGCCTCAAATCAAGCACCACCTGTAATTTTTTATTGACAAATTTGCTAAAATACCTTATAGTATCCTACTATATATCCTACAGAAGAAGCAATTGTCATACAATATCTTGTATAGGTCAAAATGGATAATTGTCACTCCGGCTGACCTACATACATATATAACCTACATTTCGACCCTATATCTAACCGATTCTGAATCGTTAATCAAGTTCACTTTTTCGCAGCGTGAAACATCATATAGAGAAATCGGTGAAGAAATACATTATCTGCAACCTACCCTTTCTTAGGTTCAAACTTAGGTTGATACATATCGAAAACAGTGTTCAAAAACGCATTATATCTATTATGTCATCCTCCCCTTTGAGGCTCTTCAATGACAAAATCAGTCTATTTAGTTATAATCCTATATCTCGGTCTTGGAACACTCACCTCCCATTCCGTTATCGCCCAAATTGAGGGCAGCGAGACAAATTCCTACGAGCAGGCAGAACAACCCAATCCAATCGAACCTGCAACATCTTCCCCACCTAGGAAAGCAACTCTGTCAACCGACCCAGGAGATGTATCCCGAATTACACAAATCGGTGGTAGAGTCAATATCGCGACGACAGAAGTTGTTAATGATATTATTTTAATCGCCGGAGATGCAAAGATTCAAGGGCGCGTAAAGGGCTATGTCTTTGTATTTGGTGGAAATGTTAAAATTGACCAAGGCGCACAGATAGCTGGCAAAGTAACAGTAGTTTTGGGCGAAATTATTGGTAAAGCAGGCTTACGCAACAATACCAAGCATGAAACCGATGCCTACGAAGAAATTAACGGTTTGAGATTGGCAACTGCAGCCGCTTCGTTAATGATGGAAGGAATACCAAAAGAAGTATGGGGCGATCGGCAATACGCATGGTTTGGTTGGGAACTGATGACCTTCATCACACTGACGTTCATCCATCTGCTACTCGTGCTGATATTTCCACAACAGATTAACAATATGGCATCTACCATTTCCCATCGTCCAATTGGAAGTACACTCCTCGGATTGATTATTCTGATAATCGTGCCTTATTTGTCAATTCTACTCATTCTCTCGATTGCAGGTATCCCGTTCGCAATGCTCTTAAGTGCCATCCTGTTGCCAATAGCAATTTACGGAAAAACTGCAATTTTTCTCTCAATTGGAGGCACAATCTTTCCACAGCAATCAAATGTCGTCGCGGTCGTTGTGGGATACTGGATTTATCGAATGGCAACAGTGATTCCCTACCTAAGTATTCCAACTTTCATTATTGCAAGCACTATCGGGATTGGCGTTAGCCTCCGAACACTGTTTGGCCAGAAACCGACTCGTTCTGACAACAGCCAACGCAGGGAATATGCTCCTTCACAGTATCGCCGATAATGCTAGAAATATGCAGGGATTGTATACTATTAAGTAGTAGGCACACTCCGTATGCCTAACCTCAAGAGTTCATTAGTTCATTAATTGCACTAATGAACCAATGAACCAATGAACTAACATAACGTTTCAGTGTTCTATTCAGTAGTTTGAGGTGTGCTCTTGCGATTGGATCATCCTGGATTCCTCTGCTTACTCCTGCTTCTGCCGTTCCTCCTTTGGTATCTGAGTCAAAAAAACAACGGGCGAATCCGCTTTTCAGATCTCAGTATCAGTCGTCAGATTGCGCCCAGTTTTTGGGTCAGATGCCTTCCGTTCCTAAATCTTGTGCGATTTCTTGTTATTGTCCTAATGATTTTCGCCCTCGCACGCCCACAATCGTCACATAGTCGTCAACAGATCGCCTCTGAGGGCATTGATATTCTGCTAATCCTCGATATTTCTGGAAGTATGCGAGCGGAAGATTTCAAGCCTGATAATCGCTTGCACGCAGCAAAAGCAGTCATCCACGACTTTCTAGATGACCGAAAGAACGATCGTATCGGATTGGTTGTTTTCGCCGGTGAAAGTTTCACACAATGCCCCCTCACGCTCGATTACCGGGTCCTTGGGAATCTGCTCCTCAATGTCGAAATCGGTATGCTTGAAGATGGCACCGCCATCGGGGATGCCCTTGCTAATGCTACCAATAGATTACGTCATTCAACAGCTAAAAGCAAAATTGCGATTTTGCTTACCGATGGAGAAAATAACGCCGGAGCTATTGATCCATTGACCGCTGCCCAAGCTGCCAAAGCCCTCGACATCAAGGTATATACTATCGGTATGGGGAAAGAGGGCGGCGCATTCATTCCATACCATGATCCGATTTTCGGGCTACAGTATAGTCCGAATCGAACGTATGTTGATGAAGAAATGCTCAAACAGATCGCAGAGATTACAGACGGACGCTATTTCCGGGCAACCGATAATCAAAAACTATCTGAGATTTATCAAGAGATTAACCAACTTGAAACAACGAAAATTGAGGTCACGGAATACACCCGCTACAAGGAACTCGCCGCGTACCCCCTAATCTTCGCAACACTCCTGTTGATGCTGGAGATTGTCCTGTCAAATACTCGCCTGCGAAAAATCCCCTGAACGCGAAAGGATAGTTCAATGGAAATCTACCGATGGGAAGGAAAGGGCTTTCGACAACTGGATCCATTGCGCTTTGAAGAAGAACGCGATTTTGAAGATCTGCTTGAGCAAGATCCCAACCTTCTTCTAGGAAATGAGCGCATCTGCATAATCAGCCGACAAGTTCCCATTGGAAAATCTCAAAAAGTTGATCTCCTCGCACTTGACCGTCAGGGAAATTGCATCGTCATCGAACTCAAGCGGGGCAAAGCGTCCCGTGCAGCGATTGCACAGATCCTGGAATATGCCGCAGCTGTTGCCAAATTCTCCTTCGCCGATCTCGAGCGTTTTGCTGGACGATGGTTTCAAGGACAAGGACGCGAGTTTACCTCTCTGTTAGCACTGCACAGCACATTTTTCGGCTATGAATTAGGTGCAGTGAGGCAGTCAACCTTCAATCGCAAGCAGCGGATGATTCTTGTCTCCGAGGGGGTTGATGTGCGTGTCCTCGATATCGCCGAATACCTACGACGCGTCGGCATTGACCTGACCTACATTTCCTACTTCTCCTACCAAGCTCCCGATGAAATCCTGATTGCTACAAAGACAATACTCGGCACCTCTACCATTGAGGAATCCCGCGCTACCTATCAATATACCCCCCGGCAATTTCTGACCCGCGAACGTTTCCTCGCCACACTTACCAAGAATCAAGAACTTCATCAGATTGCTCGGCAATTCTTCGATTACGTGGAGTCCTGCGGTGCAATTCTCCGTCCACGGATTGCCCAAATTCGCATGACAATCGGAGGAAGGTGGTGGATGGGTTCGTATCCATCAAAACGAGCGAACCACTTCCGAATCGATGCCCACGGGGATTTCACACCAAGACACATTGCAGAGTGTAGATCGAATCTTCCCGACGTAACCTCCAAGAGATTTGGGGTTTCATTCAACATCATGTCCCAAACACATCTGGAATATGCCATCGAAATCTTTGAACGCACGCGAAACACAATTTTAGAGGAGTAAATGCAGGATGGAAGGGAAACACCTTCACCCATGTAAAGAAATCGTGCAACAGCAATCGTAGGGGTGGGGTCTTCCCACCCGAACATTTCAGGTTTTGGGCAGGTTGTAGGGGCAACCCCCCGATAGGATCCCCGATAAATCGGGACAGGCGGGATTTCGCTACGCTCAACTTGTGGTTGCCCGTCTTTAGTCTTTCTTTTTTATTTGCGTAGATTCGCGTTAATTCGCGGATGCTTTGTACTTTCTTTTTACATGAGCCAACACCTCATCCACTCTCAGGAGAACACCATGTCAGATAAACTCAAGGTAGGTATCATCGGCACCGGAATCATCGGTAAAAGCCATGTACTGGGCTATCAGTCTATGCAGAATGATGTCGAAATTGTTGCAGTCGCAGACATCAATGAATCCGAAGCACAACGGGTCGCACAGGAGCATGATATCCCGCACGTTTTTTCCGATTATCGTGACCTACTGAAAATTGACGAAATCCATAGCGTAGATGTCTGTCTTCCCAACTTTCTGCACGCCCCCATCACAATCGCAGCACTCGAAGCAGGAAAGCACGTCTACTGCGAAAAGCCGATGGCAAAAACAGGTCCAGAAGCAATTGCCATGTATGAAGCAGCGCAGAGAACAGGGAAAAGGTTGTCAGTGCAGATGGCAACGGTCTTCTCCAAAGAAACACGGACAGCCAAACACCTCATCGAAGCAGACGCGCTTGGCAACCTTTACTATGTCAAGACAAGCCACTATCGTCGTCGTGGACGACCCTATGTTGATGGCTACGCCACCCCCCACTTCGTGCAGCGAGAGAAATCCGGGGGTGGAACACTGCTAGACACAGCCATCTATAACATGGCACGAATGGTTTACCTGCTCGATAATCCCGAAATCGAAACTGTAAGCGCGTCCACCTTCCAAGAACTAGACATGGACGAAGGGCGTCGACAAGAGGGCGGCTACGATGTCGAAGAACTTGGTACCGGTTTTGTCCGCTTCAAAGGTGGGATCACCATGTTTGTCGAAGAAGCGTGGGCAGCCAACATGGACGGCGGTGAAGGTGACCGCATCATGGGTTCAAAGGGCGGAATCAAGCTAAATCCGTTTACCTTTTACACCGACCTCTACGGCATGGATGCAGATGTGACCTTTGATATCGACGCCTACGAGAGGCGAATGCGTTCCCTCGGATACATGGGAGATGGTTACGAAAGCTCACAGCAACATGTTGTCTGGGGCTTGTTAGGGCGCGTGGAAATGATTGATACCGGTGCAATCGGTCTGACCGTCGCGCGCATCACAGAGGCAATGTACCAATCTGCCGAACAGCAAAAAGAGATTGATTTGCGACAGGAATAATTTTTAACCCTTATGGAGTAATCACACATTGACAAAACTTGAATATACCTACCAGCGAACCTATCGCGGTCCGTTAAAAGCAATCATTCTAGACTGGGCGGGAACGACTATGGACTATGGCTGCTATGCGCCCGCCGTTGTGTTCGTTGAAGTCTACAAACGCAAAGACGTTCCAATCACTATCGAAGAAGCGCGCGTACCGATGGGAGCGCATAAAAAAGTACATATTCGGAAGATCTCACAGATTGAATCCGTGGCACAGCGATGGCAAGATGTCCATAAACGCACACCTAACGAAGACGACGTCGAAGCCATGTTCCAAGAGTTTATCCCACTTCAACTCGCTTGCCTCGCTGACTACGCGGATCTGATCCCCGGTACGCTAGAAGCTGTCGCGGAGTTCCGCAACCGAGAACTGAAAATCGGCTCAACCACCGGATACCTCGGCGAAATGATGGAACTCCTCCTCAAAGAGGCAAGTAATCGTGGCTACACACCGGACGCTACGGTCTGCGCCAGCGATGTCCCAGCAGGTCGTCCAGAACCGTGGATGTGCCTACAAAACGCGACGAATCTAGGCATCTATCCGATGGAGGCAATCGTCAAAGTGGGCGATACCCTACCAGACATCGAAGAAGGGCTCAACGCCGGCATGTGGACCATCGGTCTCGCCAAAACCGGCAATGAAATCGGACTCAACGAACAGGAGATCGCAGACCTACCCCAAGATATACTGGAAGCCAAACTAACACAAGCATATACGCGGATGTATCAGACCGGCGCACACTATGTGGTAGATGGGATCTGGGATGTACCGCCAATTTTGGATCTAATTGACGAAAGACTACAGCGCGGCGAACGTCCATAGTGGATATCAACGTGAGTAAGCACAGCCAAATAGCACTAATTTCAGAAATGACTGTCCTATACCTATAGTGATAGCAAAACTCTTTCCTAGTCTGCGGATGCAGTACGTTCCTAGGAATTTTGAAAATAATCAATTTTTATGTTGCAATTTAAATTTCGTGATGTTATTATTCTTGATAAAATAAGTCAAGACGGATTTTTCACAGGAAAATAAGATGCAATCTTTTGGTCAAAAAATTCGAACTTTTAGAAAAAACAGAGAGAAATTACTCCGACAAGCTGCAGCAGATCTAGAGATAGATCAAGCTATCTTAAGTAAACTCGAAAATGGAATTCTGCTTCCAAATACGCGGATGTTACAGAAATTGAGTAAATACTACAACGTCCCCCTGGAGGAGTTAAAAACACTTGCACATGCTGAAAAAATTGTGAGGGATTATGGCCATTATGAACAAATTCATGAGGTTATAGGGCTTGTGAGAGAACTTCTTGGAAGTTATGAACTCAAGCCGAAAGAAAAACAAGAAGAAGGCAAAAAGGAAGTTCAATAATGATACAACTTGCTCTTTTCGACGATAATTATGCCACCCACTATATCCAACAAGGCTTTACTTTTAAGTTTCCTCAAATCAGTGATGTCACCTTCCTGAATGGACTTTCTGAGCCTGTGCATCGTTGGTTTCGTTTAACGCCGAGCTATTCACCAGAGCTCGTTAGATTCTTTGTAAAAGAATTGGCATGTGACAATGATACCATTGTCTGTGATCCTTTTTTAGGAAAAGGGACAACTGCAATTGAGATGAAAAAATTGGGTATACCATTTGTCGGCATAGAAATAAACCCGTTGTTAAAAATGGCTTCGGAGTACGCCCTGACTTGGGAAGTTTCCCCCAACCAGTTTGCAGCGCATTTTGCAGAAGTCGATAAAAAACTCATTGACCTCTTGGAAAGATGTCAGTCAATGTCAATAGACAGTGTTACAGAGAAATACAAGCTTCAGTTACCACCAATCCACAATGTTTTTCGGTGGTGGAGAAAAGATGTCTTAAAAGAACTGCTTTTAGCCAAACATATTATTGAACAGACCTATGAAGCCAATCATAGTCAATTATATTGGATGGCTTTGTGTGCTTCGGCATTGGACTGTGCGAATATCCATCGAAACCATCCAACAATCTCCTTTGATGATAATCATACACGCCAAATAAATGTACGAAAGGACTTCACAGAGAATGTTGCGCAAATTGTAAATGATTTGGAGAATTTGCCTCCGCAAAGAAATTTTGGCAGAAGTCAAATCTTATTAGGAGATAGCACTAAAATCAATCATCTAATAGATGAGAAAGTGGATCGTATTATTACTTCTCCGCCTTACCCAAATCGCTTCAGTTACGTTCATACCACACGTCCTCAACTGTTTTTTATGGGAGTTTTTGGGGATGCAGCTCAATCATCCGAACTTGATTTGGCTGCTATTGGGGGGACTTGGGGCAGAGCAACATCAGTCCTTTACGATGATGTGATTCAACCATATCCACACCTAGAAAAAATCCTTGCACCGATTATCGATGAATTACGTCCCAAAAGCAACCTAATGTGCAATTATGCCATAAAGTATTTCAATATGATGGGCGAACATATCCGAGAATTGCACAAAATCACCACCACCAACTTTCGGGGCGCGTATGTTGTTGGAAATTCTAGGTTGAAAGGTGTTGAAATCCTGACCGATGTTCTTCTCGCTAAAATGTTTGATGTAGAAGGTTTTAACGTTGATCAACTACTTGTATTGCGCAAGCGCGGTGGAAAAAAGGAATTGTATGAAACCGCTATTTGTGTGAGTAAATAGTATTACATCATCTCAAATATGCTATCCATCAAATTTTTGATGATTTCCCTTTCTTGCCTGAGAAATTCATATAAGTCAAATTGAGTCAGTTCATATACAAAATCAAAAGCATTTTCTCCTTCGTAAATATTCCAGTAATTTGATAACCTTTTCACCGGACTTGGAAGAGATGTAACGCAAAAGATTAGCATAATCGGCTCAATCTGATCTTGTTTAAGACTAAGTGCTAAATCGCGGTCTGCTTGAATCCGTTTCGAGTCGCCGATTTGATAGCAAGAACGCACCTCAAAAGCCATACCCACGACACTTTCAGTTATAGCAAGTTGGGACAGCCGTGTTTGGTCAGCACTAGAGTAATCAACGAAACGAATCAAACCATCTGTAGACCGCTGCTGCGTTTCTCCGTTAATACGGATCTCAACCGCATATTCCAAATTGCTTTCTGGCACGTTTAGTTTTTCTTTCAACAAAACCTTGAAAAGCTCTTCGTACAGATCCCCTAGTTTACGGTGTAAACTAGTGATTAGATTACCACCAATTCGTGCTGTAATATACTGGGGGTGATCTAGAAAAAATGGTGCAAAAGCTGGATCGTTCCTTAATAGTCTAGAAAAATCTGCTGTGGTGTTTACTCCGTCAAATTTTTTATAAGGATTATAGTTAAGGATAACTGATAGGTTTTCCTTGATAACGGTGCGGAGTTTTGTGTTTATCATTTGCCCCCTCCAAATCCAAGTTAAAAGTATACGGATTTATAGTGAATTTCATAATTATTTGGACACTGTGGGAGGGGTTTTCAACCCCGATTATACGGATACCTCTGATTTTGCAGGCGGACTTAGAAGGTTTCCCGCCCACAAGGCGGCTCTCCTGCAATGCCTACTGGAGAAGCGTTTACTTATTTTTAGAATTCACTATAGTTCACCTATTGTTACGTGCGGAATGACGTCCAGTTTCAGTTAAACAAGGAGAATAAACCCATGACCAACGCAACCTACCGGGCGGGCATCATCGGGCTCGGTTTTATCGGCGGGGCAGACCAAGTCTCCGGAGACGCCATCGGTCAGCAGGTCAGCGGTCTCGACGGCACGCACTTCGATGCTCTGTCTAACCATCCCCGTGTCAATATAGTCGCTGGCAGCAGCCGCGATGCTGGACGACGAGAACGCTTCGCACAACGCGCAGAGGCAAAAACCTACACCAACTGGGAGGAAATGCTGGCTCAAGAGGCACTCGACATTGTGAGTGTAGCAACCTATGCGCCGGTACATGCAGAAATCACCGTTGCATGCGCCAAACAGGGGATCCGCGCTATCTACTGTGAAAAGCCGATAGCAACGCACCTCCCAGATGCGGAACAGATGGTTGAGGCATGTGACGACGCAGGTGCACTTTTGGTACTCAACCACCAACGACGGTTCAACCTCAATCACCGACGACTGCGAGAACTAATCGCTGCAGACGGTTTAGGAGAATTGACCTCCGCGTTGTTGCAGTGGGGGTCTGGTAGATTGGGAAACGTCGGCACGCATATGATTGACGCACTCCTTATGCTCACCGGCAGAAAGGCCGAAGCAATCTCCGCGACACTAGACCTCGCCGGCAAACCCGATTGCCGTGGACCAGAATTCCGTGACCCCGGTGGATGGGGTATCATAAAATTGGAAGGCGGAATCATGGTCATGGTGGATGCAGGGGACTACACCACAGTTCCGGGACAAATCATCCTCAACGGGGCAGAGGGTCGCGCTATCTCCGACGGCAGCAGTATAACCCTCGAATACTGGGACGGGCGTCACGAACATTGGGACAGTGCTAGCGACGGAGTGTCAGGAATGGACCGAGCAGTCTCAGAGATCGTAGAGTGGCTTGATGGCGGAACCGAATTTCCGTACCCCGCCGCCGAAGCTGTTGATACGCTGGAAGCCATTGTTGGTTTTCACGCTTCACACACCCACAATGCGGCGTGGACAGAACTCCCGCTGTCGAGTCCAGACCGTGAGCACGAAGTCCGCAGTGGGTAACGATGCGAGGGACATTCTTGACTTTGTAATAAAGGAACAGAATATGAAGCGCGAAGCAGCAAAGTTTCTAAAAAATCTATGTTTCCTCATTAGCATTGCGCTTGCTATAGTCGCTTGTCGTGGAGGCGGTGATGAGACATCTTCTAACAGGGACGCTGACAAAACCGCAGAAACAACAGGAGATGCAGATTCAACCGAATCTCGTGAACCTATAAAAACTCCTCCACCTCGTCTGCCTTCAAACGTTGTATGGGCATCAGATCCCATCTCGGTCAGAAGCCAGAAGTACGCCCCGCCCTCCAAATACAACGAAGTGCCCTTTTTCGCCGATTTGGTTGCTGCCGGCAAATTACCCCCCATCTCTGAACGCCTCCCCTCGGAACCGTTTGTGGTGGGACCTGGGGTGTTGAACTCCGAACGGTGGCTTGATTGGGAGGTCGGTCGCTACGGCGGCACCATCTATACCACCAACCTCAACGGCTCTATGCACGAATTGGCGTTGGCGATGGGTATGACGATTCTCAGGGCACCCGACCAGAGCACCAAGGACCCGCTCCCCGCCATCGTGAGTAGCTACGAGATCAACGCCGACTTCACCCAATACACGCTCACCATCCGCGAAGGGCTCAAATGGTCTGATGGTGTGCCCGTTACCACCGAAGATGTACGGATGACCTTCGAGCTCTACGGCGACGAGCGAATTCACCCAACCTTCCCCATCAAAGCTAGAACCCTAGGGCGTGCAAATGGCACCCCCGGCAAACTCACTATCATTGATGATTTGACCTTCAGAATCACCTTTGATTTCCCCTATGGTCAATTCCTAGCGGAACTGTCTTCTTGGATTCCAGATTACACCCTGCTCTTTAGACCCGCTCACTTTATCAAACAATTTCACGCGGATTACACTAACATGGCTGAAATTCAACCGATTCTTGATGAGATGGAGCTCAGGACCTGGGAAGAACTGGTCCTCCTCAAGGACATGCGCCACTGGGAGTTATACCGAGAGCACGGCCTCGGTGTTCCTTCACTCACCCCATGGATCGCCGAGGAGGTCACCAGTTCAGTTGTTAGGGCAGTTCGCAATCCCTATTACTGGAAGGTCGATATCGCCGGCAACCAACTTCCCTATATTGACCGGGTCGAAGCAGAAGTCTCAAACCAACTCCAGTCCATAATTCTGAAAACAGCTGCTGGGGAGTATGATGTGGTTACCTCCTTTGCCCAAATCAGAGAGATGCCCTTCTTTCGGGAAAATGCAGCGCGATCCAACACCAAAACAGTCCTCCACGGCTCAATTAACAACCCGCCGATTCTGTTCCTCAATCACGATTACGACTACGAAACTGAAGGCAGCGTCTGGCAGCAACTTGTCTCTGACCCGCGTTTCGGCAGTGCGATAGCCAGTGCGATTGATAAGGAAGACGTGAATAACACCCTCTACTTTGGTCATTACACCCTTGACGGCTTCACCAAAGAAACCTTTGACCCACAGGCATCTAACAAGCTGCTCGATGAGATTGGTATGACCGAACGCGACACTGACGGCTTCCGAACCGACCCGAACGGTGATCGCTTCGAGTTGACAATTACCACCGCTGAAGTCTCACCCGATTTTCTCGGCTTGGGCGAACTCTTAAAGAGCTATTTTGAAAACGTCGGTATTCGCACAACCCTAGACGTGATTGGCAGTTCGCTGTTCGGTCAGCGTATGAACGGCAACGAACTAATGACAACCATCCACTGGAGCGATGAACCCATCTGGGCACCCGGCATCTCCGAAGACTATTGGCCCGGATTTAAGGGACACTGGGCACCGATGTCAGAGATGTACTTCAACACGAACGGCGAATCTGGGCGGAAACCTCCGCCTTACTTGCAGGAGTTCTTCGACCTACACGTTACTCGGAAGGCCGTTCCGCCCCAATCAGAAGCAGGGGAAGCACTTTACGCTGACCTCGTGAACTGGTTCGCACAGCATTACGTCACCATTTGGCCCGTGGGCAGAATGACAGTTCCCACCGTGTACAACGCTGACCTAGGCAACGTGATTAAAGACGGCTATCCTTTTGACCGCGCCTTGGATTACGGAATGGAACAACTTTTTTTCAAGACATCGCAGTAACAACAGTAACAGGACTTACGCATTTCAGCGCGGGGCAAGATGCCCCGCCTACAGACTTGTGCATTTCAGCATAGGTGGTGCGGGGCAAGATGCCCCGCCTACAGTTGGCTGCGTAAGTCCTAAGTAATAAAACTCACGCGAGGTTGAAGGTTTAGATAATCCAGAATAACCTTAGGACGTCCTATCTTTTGCGAATAACGCTGTCCTTGGGATTAGCTACGACAATTCCTTATTATCTGGATAGATTGGACAAGATTTTCGCAATACCATACTTAGTCAATGATGAGCATGTCAGCAATCACAGAAATTCCTGACGATGCCCTCGTCGTGCGCGGTGGGTAGAATCGTCCCCAAGACATTAGGCGTGGAACACAAACCCATCCGAGTGGCGTAACAGGAATCTCGGTAGAAAGTGCCTTAGAGGTTTCCGTGACTGAACTGGCAAGAGCCATTCCACATGGACAAATTGGTATAACGACTGCTGGTGCAGTCCGAAAAACTGGCGGTGATGTGGTGCGGACTTCTGGCAGAAGTCCCTATCATGCGACTTTGACTGGTCTTACGCCCGATCAAGCCAGTCAACTTCTCACACCAACAATTCCGAATCCCTCACGGGAGGATACAAAATGAATAGACCAAGAGTCTTTGCAGACTTTCATAACGCCGACCCAAAGGGCAGACTGCGTTTGAACTGTGTCGGTACAGTAGAGGATCTCACATGTCAGAAAATCTCCTTGCGAGACGGACAATCACTTATCCTCTACAGTGAAGAGCTAGAAGTTGATGGAGTCGTTCAATATTCCAAAGAAGAAAATCTGTGGGTTGCCGTGATTGATTGGGATGCAATCCGTGAGGTCACCCCCATTGCATCTCAACCAAAACATCAAATCAGTGACGTTGCCAACTAATCCATTAGAGACTGCGGTGACAGACACAGATTTGCTTATTTGCCCTTTTTAGTAAGGATACCAGATAGACCTATGAGAGCGTTCATCGTAAGGCGGTTGATACTCATCATCCCCCTGCTTTTCCTGATCTCCGTTATCTCTTTTGCCACAATCTTGCTGCCGCCCGGAAGCTATGTGGAGACCTATGTCCAAAATCTCGAACGAACGGGGTTCATAATAGATCAGGGTCAAATCGAGGCAATTTATAAGCAGTACGGTCTTGATCGACCTGCTGCGCTGCAGTACGTCCTGTGGATGAGCAACTTTCTACTGAAAGGCGAAATGGGACGCTCCTTTATCTACCAACGACCCGTGAAGGACGTTATCATGGAACGTCTACCCATGTCGGCGACTATAGCCTTAGCCTCTTTGGTGATCACTTGGCTGATCGCTATCCCCATCGGCATCTACTCCGCGTTAAGACAGTATTCGGTGGGAGATTACATCGCCACCATCATCGGCTTTGTCGGGCTCGCTTTGCCCAACTTTCTGCTGGCGTTGGCAATCGGGTATTGGGTATTCTCCGGTACAGGACGAGCGATTACGGGTCTTTTTTCTATAGAGTACAAGGGAGCACCTTGGTCAATCGCCAAGTTCGTCAATTTACTCGGAAATATCTGGCTGCCCATTGTGGTCATCGCCAGTGCCGGCACTGCATCGCTGATTCGTATTCTTCGCGCCACGCTGCTAGACGAGAAAAACAAACAGTACGTTACTACAGCACGGGCAAAAGGATTGCCAGAACGGCGGCTCATTCTGAAATATCCGGTACGGGTCGCGATCAATCCGCTCATTAGTACCATCGGCTGGACATTGCCCTTTATCGTCAGTGGCGAGATCATCGTCTCTCAAACACTGGGCTTGGAAACGCTTGGTCCGGTACTCCTAGCGGCGGCTTTGGGCGAGGATATGTTTCTGGTGGGCAGCATCGTTATGATCCTAAGCAGCCTTACAGTCGTGGGCACTCTGCTTTCAGATATTCTGCTGGCTTGGGTGGATCCGCGCATCCGCTTTGAAAGGATTCGCACTTAGCATTCCATTTTTCCTTACGTATTACGCATCACGCATTATTCTTCTTGCGCATCACGTTTCACATTTTCTATCCTATAAATCCTTGAATCCAAGGTGTCCTGACTCAGACAAGTGCTTATCAATGCACCAATAAACTAATGAACCAAACAACAGCAAACTCATTTTTTTCAAGAATTACCTCTAACTATATCAGATGGAGGGAAGCCCGCGCGCAGCGATTGCAAGAAAGCCTTTACTACGCCTCACAACGCAAATTGGTGTGGCACACTTTCAAAAAGCATAAACTTGCCCGCATCTCGCTTGTGCTTCTAGCTATGCTCTATTTTGTCTCAATTTTTGCTGACTTCTTTGCCCCTTTTGAGACCCTTGAGCGGTTTAAGGATTTCAATGACGCACCACCAACCAGCATCCACTTTATCAACGCAGATGGAAAGTTAAGCCGTCCCTGTATCTATGAAACAAAAAGAGAGCTAAACACCGATACCTTTAAGTATGAATATTCAGTGGATGCGTCAAAGACACATACCATCCGCCTTTTTGTAAAGACAGAACCGTATAAATTGTTGGCATTTATTCCCATGCAGCACAAACTTTTCGGTCTGGAAAACCGACAAGTGCCGTTGTTACTGTTTGGATCAGATCGGCTAGGGCGAGATGTTTTCTCCAGAATCCTCTTTGCCGGGCGCATCTCCCTATTCATCGGCTTTGGAGGCGTTCTGGTTGCCTTTATTTTAGGTAGCATCTTAGGGGGCATCTCCGGCTATTACGGTGGCGTGGTCGATGAAGCCATCCAACGGGTTATCGAAGTGTTGATCAGTGTGCCCGATATCCCGATTTGGATCGCCCTGTCCGCAGCGCTGCCCCGCGATTGGGGAACGATTAACATTTACCTCGCAATCACCCTGATCCTGTCAATTCGAGGATGGACAGGGTTGGCGCGCGTAGTCCGAGGCAGAATTATCAGTTTGCGCGAAGAAGAGTTCGCGCTGGCAGCCAAAGCCGCCGGAGCCAGCGATAAACGCATCATCTTCAAGCATCTGTTACCCGCCTTCAGTAGCTATCTGATCGTTCATATGACCCTAGCAATCCCCGGTATGATCCTGGGAGAAACGGCACTCAGTTTCTTAGGGCTTGGTATCAGACCCCCGGCGGTAAGCTGGGGCACCCTACTGCAAGAAGCACAAGATGTAAACGTCCTTGCCAATTTCCCTTGGATGCTTATCCCGACACTCTTTGTTGTCGGAACCATTCTCATGTTTAACTTTGTCGGTGATGGTTTGCGCGATGCAGCCGACCCGTACGCTTCAAGATAACGAATCTACAGCCTATAAATTCCTAACGCCCATGTCCAAAGACAACGTCAATCACAACACCGAAGACATTATTCTGGAAATTAAAAACCTGAAAACCCACTTCATGCTGGACACGGGAACAATCCGCGCAGTCGATGGGGTGAATTTCACGATTTCACGCAGCAAAACCTTGGGCGTGATCGGCGAAAGCGGTTGTGGCAAGTCGGTCACAGCCCATTCGATTCTGCGACTCATTCCGTCGCCGCCCGGCGAGATCGTTGACGGTGAAATCCTGCTGCACCGAGACGGTGAAGTCATCGACGTTACCAAACTCAAGCCTACGGAAAAAGCGATGCAGAATATCCGGGGAAACGACATCGGCATGATCTTCCAAGAACCGATGACCTCTTTTGGTCCCCTGCATACGATTGGCGATCAAATTATGGAGACGATTCTGATCCATAACAAGGCAGCCAACAAGAGTGAGGCAAGAGACCAAGCAATTGATCTCTTACGTCAAGTGGGCATTCCCAATCCGGGACAACGTATTGATGCCTACCCGCATGAGTTTAGTGGTGGTATGCGCCAACGCGCTATGATTGCCATGGCACTCTGTTGCTCACCCATGCTGCTAATTGCCGATGAACCGACGACCTCGCTTGATGTCACAATTGAAGCACAGATCCTAGAACTCCTGACCGACCTTCAAGCACAAACAGGCATGGCAATCATGCTCATCTCACACAATCTGGCGGTTGTTTCAGAGATGGCAGATGATATTGCGGTCATGTACCTTGGGAAACGGGTTGAATTTGGCACCACCGATGCGATTTTTGACAATCCGCTACACCCTTACACTCAAGGTCTGTGGCAATCTATCCCCAGCATAGACGGTCCCCTCGAAAAACTTGTGCCGATTCCGGGCGTTGTTCCCAGCCCCAGGGACTTGCCGCCGGGGTGTGTTTTTGCCTCCCGTTGTTCAGAGTTCATGCCCGGCGTTTGCGATCAACCGAAACCGGTCCCAATCATCGAGGCAGAACCCGATCATTTTGTTGCTTGCTATCTCTATAGTAACGAGTAACGAATCACGAGCAAATTCGTGTGTTTTGTGTTCTTACTTGGAAAAGTAGCACAACTTGTGGTAAAATCCTTGTGAAAACGACCAATGGAGTGATTCGATTTATGCTCATAGGCGACGCAGGGAAAGCGTGGAGATAGGGTTATGATTCAGAACGACCAAGAACGCAAAATTGTCGAAGAGCAATTACGAGAGCTAGAAAGACGGTTAGAAAAAGTACAGAAGCGTCAGCCTTATCCCAACCAGAAATACTCTCGCGCCAGTCTCAAAAAAATGATTAGTCGTTTACATGAAGAACTAGCAGCCTACCAATTGGCACAGTCTGAAGAAGAGACCCAAATCATTGAACCTACTGCCGCCACGATACGAGAGGTTAGTTAAAGAGGTAAATAACACCCGATAACTCAGTGTCGTAGGTTGGGTTGAACGGTCAAAAGCGTCTCGTTATCAAGAATAGTAGATTCTCTGCCTGTCAACCCTACATTCTTACAGATAGCAAAAGTGAAACCCAACACTCACAGCTAATGAACTAATCAACCAACATAATCGCAATGAATAAAAACGGCAAACCGATTTTAGAAGTTCGAGATTTACGGCAGTTTTTTCCCATCCAAGCGGGCTTTCTACGGCGAACAATTGGCTATGTCAAGGCAGTTAATGGGGTAAGCCTTACAATTAATGAGGGCGAAACCTTGGGGCTTGTGGGTGAGAGCGGTTGTGGCAAGTCCACCTTGGGACGCGCCATTCTCCGGCTTTATGAACCGATGGGTGGCGAGGTCATCTTGCATGATGGAGATGAAAAGCTATCAGTACTCGAACTGCCCCACCGCGAGATGCGCCAAGTCCGCGCTAACATGCAGATGATTTTTCAGGATCCATTTGCCTCATTAAACGAGCGGATGACAGTCTTAGACAACGTTATCGAGCCGTTGGTTTGCAACGGCATCGGGACAAGCCAAGAATGGGAAGCGAAGGCTGAAGATCTTCTGATGCAGGTGGGACTTCAAAAAGAACACCTGCGTCGCTACCCACACAGCTTTAGTGGGGGGCAGCGGCAGCGGATCGGCATCGCTCGGGCACTCTCCATTGAGCCGAAATTTGTCGTCGCGGATGAACCCGTCTTTGCCCTCGATGTGTCGGTGCAGGCGCAAATCCTGAACCTGATGCAAGAATTACAAGCGGAATTTGGTCTCTCCTACCTCTTCATCTCGCACGATATGGCAGTGATCCGCTATGTATCCGATCGTATTGCTGTCATGTACGTGGGCAAATTGGTCGAATACGCCGAGCGTGACGAACTGCTGCAACACCCCGCCCACCCCTACACCGAAGCCCTGCATTCAGCCGTGCCGCGACTGACCCAACGCGGTCGCCGTGATCGCATTATCCTCGAAGGAGCTCCGCCCGATCCCAGTGACTTGCCTCCCGGATGCGTTTTCCAAACCCGATGCAGATATGCTGAAGCAAAATGTAAAGAGGAAGAACCCGAACTCAGAGAAATTTCAGATGGTCATTTCGTGGCATGTCATCTAGCAGAAGAACTTAATTTGGTGGGAATTCAAAGCTAGTCGGCGTATAGCAGATCAGGGTGGAACTTTGCAAGTGGAGTAATAGCATGGAAAACCCAATTTTCAGAATGTGTCGATTCCATCAAACTCAGAGTCATCGGGAGGTTCCACCTTCGCATTACGACCAAATTTAAAGGTCACTACGACCGAGTAACCGTTCAGATTTGCATTATCGAGCCCTTCGATTCCAACACCACGGATATAGCGGTAACTGCCTCCAAAATAGATCTGGAGATAGGTTTTCATATTCCACACTATATTGAGTTGCGGCTCGACAATGAAAAAAGTATCGTCGGGACCACCCAATCTACCATATTCATCGTATCCATAATATGGAACAACCCGCTGATACCGATCCGTCAACCCGCCAAAACCGATTAAAGTTTGGGCAGAGAGGTGGACATCTTGACTGGGAGCGATAATATATTCCAGCTCCAGTCCACTATAAGCAAACTCAAATTCACGCTCATAACCAGAGTTCTCTACCTCTATATCTCTGAGCAAGCCGTAAAAACCGCCTCCAATTGCATACGTATGTTTATAAATCCAACCCCCTCGGCCACCAACGATCAAACCGAATACATCGTTGATCCGTGTCACCTTTAATACCGGTCCCCCAAAACCACCGCTTTCACTCGGTTTCTCAGCTGCTGTTTCTTTCACATCCTCCTCCGCCCAAAGAGATGCTGTTAGTATCAAGAAAAACAGGAAAAGCGTTAGTTTTTTCACCGAGTTCTCCTCTAAAATTTGAAGGTTATTATGCACTTTCCTCATTCGCTGAATCTTCAAGTTGTGTCATCAATCTCTGCGACAATCGGGCTAAGATGGCGAGGCGAAGGTCAACATTCCCATCCACGCCAAAGTCCTCAAAAACTTGATCGATTCCGCGTTCGATGTTGTCTATTTGCGCCTCAGCGGTTGGCGGCACAGTAATGACCCGTTCCCGCTCTGCTTCGGAGAAAGTGGTAATACCAACCCGAATCACCTCACCTACACTGTCAGGGGATCTTTCAGATTGCTCCCGCCGTTCAAATGACACTGCTTCAAAATGATGAAACTTTCTCGCAAGTTCAGAGAGGTTCATTTCAAAATGGGCTTTATCTGAGTCATTCCACGATGCCGGGGGTTTGTTGGCGATATACGTCCCAATTGCTTCAACCCATTCCTTAAAATCAAGTCCTTCGTCGCAGATTCGGATCAAAAACCCTTTGAGTTTCGTGTCAATCGTCCAACTGAGTAGGGGTTGTGCTCTGTTAATCATTTCAATGTGGGGCGAATCACCATTTGATTGTAAAGAAAACGCGGAAACAAGCATCTCTTCAATGAAAGACAGCAGGTTATCGTAGGCTCGGTTTAATTCCGACAGTGAACTTCGCAAGGTATTAAAAAACTCATGGACCGTTTTTGAATCTGTCTCCGCTAATGGACCAAAGGCATCAAAGCCGAGTGCTTGAGGCAACTGTTCAAAAAGAAGTGCGTCCGGTTCTCGTGCATCGTTGATAGCTTTGCGCAAGGCGATTGCTGCGTCGCTTAACTCCTGAGTGAGCATCGTATAACGGGGCAGTTTATGAATAAAACTTATAATCGGTCTAACAATTACTAGCAGATTTGGCGGTTTCCCCATCACCGACACCGGTTTAGAAATCATCCCTGTAAATTGCTCAAACACCTCTGCTCGGATACCCTCCATCCGGAAACGCTTGATCTCAAACTTCTCAGGAGACCGAATTAACCGTTCAAAAACCGGCATTGAGATATCAGCGACAAAGGAACCGTCTTCGTACAGTGCGATTTCCGCCTCGTAATGCAATAGAATCGCGCATAAAAGGATGGGCATGGGACCTCTTCTCAATCCAAAGGGCGGCTGCTCCAACCGTTTATAGAGTTTTTCAACAGATTGACGCCTCTCCTCACATTCGTCAAGAAATTTCTCAATCTCTGACCAAGTGGGAGAGAAGCGGTTTTTATCATCGGTGTGCGGTGGATGAAACCCCCAAACCCCCGATACGCAACGGTGTATTCCGGTATCGAATAGTAGGGAGAGGTAGATACTCATTTCGGGGGGATAGCCTTTGATATTCAGTTTTTCCAGTTGTTGGGAGTCAAGCATCCCTGCGATGAGTTTCTTCCTCGCGGACGCTGCTTGCGAGGAGATTAGTCGTCGATTGATAAGTTCATTACGAAGGATTGGCGTTTGGGAGCAAACGGAGTCACAGATTGTCGAGAGATATTCATTAAGCCCCCTTCTTGAGGTAATCGGTGTCGGTTGTCCGTTATGATACCATGAGCACCCCCCGGTGTCCCCCTTACCGTTGGGCGTAGAACCGATCTTTTCTTGAGGGGAAGCTATATTTCCACTAAAAAGGGAGGTTAATTGCTCGGATACCTCTCGCTCGGCTTCGGTGCGCCGCGCCCAAAGTTCACGACGTGCCGTTGCATCACCAGCGAGTTCGGGGGTATTTTCTTCAACCCAACCCAAACACCAAAGTTCAAGCACAGCATCGCGCAAAAAACCGGTCGATTGGGGAATCGCAATGAGTACATCTTCTCGATCCGCGACCGATACCTTGGTCGCCTTTTTAACAAGCTGTTTTGCCTCAAGTTCGCTTGCAGGCAGGGCGTAAAGCACAAGCCCATCGGTGTCATCAGACGGCAGCAGATCCGTATCAAACCCTTCAAGGTCTGTGTATCGGACAGCGAAGTGTCGCAGGGTGCCTGTCACAAAGAGGTGCCGGCGGGCAATAAGGGGTTGCGGTTGCATAAGCGTCGAGAGGGCAGTCGGCGAGCGCAGATTCGGATCGAGGTGTGCCGCCGCATCGCGGAGCCGTGCCTCGATGTCGATATCGCTCCCCGCCCATAGGGCGTAGGCATTGTTATAGCGGCGGTAAATAGCAATAGAACGTTGCTTCAACACTTCCAATGCAGACTCAAACGATTCGGCTGTTTCATCGTGGAATGCCTCCGTGCCATCGTCGAGTACGTAACGGAGTAAAGCCTTTGAGGCTTTCAGATTCACGCTTCCTTCCCCGACAATACCGAGCAGACCAATGGTTTTAATCAGTTTCACCGTTATTGGAGACGGATTTGGTAGTCGCTCAATTGCGGATTCGATTTCCGCCCATTTCTTCCCATTGCTCGATGCATACAGACTGCTGCCCAAAGCGGTGTGGATATAGTCGTACAGGTTGGACAGCGTGAATGTTGGCAGGGCGCGCCCATCGTAAATCTGGCTAGCGAGAAAATCTTGGAGACCATACGGTTCGCTAGAGCTGAGTAAGGCGAAAAGAGAGCGTTCGTTTTGAGCAAATCTACGGAAAAATGAACTGACAATAAGGGCGACCGTCGGATGGAGTGGCAAACAGCTTTCGAGCAGCGAAATAAATTCCTTCGTATCAAGCTGATGTGGTTTCAGTTCCAAGTCAACTGCAACAGAGAGGTCTGACTTCTTAACTGCCGCGGTCCTTTCAATCGCGTTCCCAATCAGACGGATTACCTGCTCGGTGGGCTCTACAAAGGAAACATCCTCAAAACGTCCTTGCACCTTTGCCCATTCCTCACGTTGGGATTTTGCCAACCGTTGCGCGTACTGCTCAAAGGCTTGATGGAGAATTGTCAGCATCAAAAAAGGCGTTTGATCGCTTCTATCGGCAAATTCGGCGAGACTTTGTAGAACAAACAGATCTCCGTGTTCCGGATTTTGCGCGGCATATTCGAGAAACTTTCCGAGCTCATCAACGATCAGTAACAGTCCGGTTCCATCTGCTTCCCTAATTTGGTGCGTTGCGGATTCAAAAAGATCCGTGATTTCGGATGCATGAGGGAGGATTCCATTTTCCGATGCATCCAATCGTTTTTGGATGTCTGAGAGAATTGTATGGAAAGATGCGCGATGAATCGCGCTGCTACCAACCGGCGAATCTCTAAAAGTGGTAAGACCACGCTCCAAGCCGCGCAGTAAAGCAAGCGTAATCGGTGACCGTTCTCCAGAGATAAGCACGGGACAAAATCCTCTACCCTTGTGCAGATTCAAGCCGATGAATTGATGCCATAGGGATTTGTCTCCACGTTTTAGCAGATCCAAAGCCTCGTGGGTTGTCCCTAATTCAGAGTCACCTAGCAACTTCGCGGTAAAGAGCGCAAACGCCGACTTTCCCGAACCGTAGGGACCGGTGAGTGTCCACGCTTTCGATGTCGATTCACTTTCAAGTGCCGCGAGTACGCGCCGTAACGTCTCCCGCGCTGTGACCGTCAGGACATATCCCTCTAGTGCGTTCTCCCCATAAAAATCACGTTCAAGATGAACCGAACGATGAAAGCGGCTAGCAACGTGAAAGAGTTTGGAAAGTGGAATGGTTTTGTTCATAGATGCTTTCTGGTCTGAACCTATATTGATTGGTATCCGTCTTCACGGAATTGAAGTTATTTTCAGATTAGGACGCAGGAGGGTTACTTCCATAATACTGATTAAGTAGTTCCATCCGGTCAATCTTTCTATTTCGGTGAACCTGTTTTATTCCCGCTGTTTCATCATAGCGCAAGGCACCATCCGTGAGCTTTTCGAGTCTGTCGAGATATTCAGCAAGGGTATCCTCGTCCAACTGAAAGGTTCGGCCAGGGCTTTTTTCCGAATAGGCGATGTCCGCAAATGTAAGCGTATTGTTTCCCGAAAAGCTAGTATCCCAGAAGTCAGACAGGGCAGCGGCGAAAATCTCGATTGGTAGGGTGGGTTTCGGACCACGATGGAATCGGTAGGTGTTTTCGTCAGGTGAATCGGAGATTAGGTTCAATTCGACAAGTGGACAATCGAAGGTATCTTCCATAATAGCGGTCTTTGTCAGACGAGAGAGAATATATGTCCGAAGGAAGCAATCGACATCACGTTTAATCGAATTTTCTGAGATTCGATTCCGCGTGAATTTTCCAGCCCAATCGATCAGTTCAGAGGTAAATTTGCGCCTTCTAAATTCATTCTGACCAAAGATGCTAAACGCCCAAAACCATGTGGTTGCTCGGCTAGCGTTTGTTGCGAGCTGCCAATGGATGAGCCACAGTGTTGCCACATCTTCAAGATACGGATCGAACCCATCATTGGCAAAGATCCTATCGCCAAGGTCAGTCGGAATAAACCGCCTGCGATTATTGGGGTCTACCCCGTCACCTTCAATGAGTCGAGTGGCCTGACACCAATGGTGGATTGAGCGCACCATGTTTTTCCCAACACCTAGAGTGATTGTCGCATCGTCATCAGCAAAAATGGTTGGTTTCCCTCTAACTGCATCAACCCCTTTCTTCAGCCACGTATAGCGAAAAGGGAAAGCTTGGTGCCCTGAGAAAGAGAAATTGATTTTTTCTGGGAGGGCTGGGTGTGGAGCGCTCAACTATTTTCCTTTCTGAAGCTTGGGATGCGTCATGCCAGTGATGTAAAGCCATTACAACCCGTATGGGTCGCTATCGCGGCCTTCTTTGGTTTCGATAGCCGATTTTAGTTCTGTTATATCTTTGACTGAGGTTTTCCTAATGTTGGCCTTAAGGACAATCTCGTGGGTCAACACAATTGTTCTTCATTTTTCCTCTAGAATCTCATAAAGGGAATCAGAAAGATTCAATATTGGGTCTAGATTTCGATCCTGTTGAAGCATTTCTACAATGTAAGGCATTCCTGCAGCTGCCAAACCATTGGCAATAGCCATCATACGATGTGGATCTCCCACAACCTCGACATTGTCTTCAATTGCGATAGCAACCAACATCACTACTGGGACTCGCCAACTATCTCTATCAAAAATTGCGCCTTCAATAATTATGACGGTTTCATAATTAGCCAGATCAACCGGTTTGAGTTGCTTGCGCGCTGCGAGCGATAGTCCCGCAAACCAGCAATCAACCATTCGTGGGAAGGGACTTTGATCAACACTCGCACGCCCACCTGTCTGACAGTACTGATTATAAAAATCGTGTTGTTCAATGGGCACAATCAAGTTAATGTTAGCAAAAGGATTATAATATTGTTGCGCCATCGTTCACCTCCTAAGATTTTAGTTCAATTGTCTCTTCCACATCCATCTGCCGCTGACACAGTTTACATTCCTGACGGTGGTTGCACTCACACCGCAACACCTTACGCTCTTTCACTTGTGGGTCACTGACCAACATGCGAGGATAATGCGCCGGATTCGTCAGCGTTATCACTCGTCCAGCTTCGGCATCCAGAATTTCTTCGCAGTCTGCGATCTCGGAGCGGGTGAGAAATAACACAAGTTGGAAACTTTCGCGGATAGCAGTCTTGAGCACGGACCTCTTGACATAGCCACTCATCATTCCGAGTGGTGTGTCAATCACATTGGGGGATTCGGCTCCACTCACCTTGGACAGAGCAAGAATGAAGGCGAGAGTTAGAGCCCGCCGGGAGGCACCATTCAGGTCGCGGTTAGGGTCTAGCAGCCTGTCATTCGGACCATAGACTAGGATATCAAAATCTTTGCTGATTTGAGCCTTCCGAATTATTGCACCTTGGTCAGGATCCGCGCCGATCATTTCTAGGAAGATAGTATTCATCAACTCACTAACCTTGGTTAGCTCTTCATTTGTCATCCGGTCATAGGCAGCCTTGAGTACTCCTTCTACATCGCGTGCAACATCCAATCTAGCCCGTATAAATGCACCTTTCTTTTCTTCACGAAGAAGGTTATCACGCTGCAAAATCAAACTGCCGCGTTCCCTCCTCAGTCCTTCAAGCAGGGTTTCATCTCGTATCCGGTCGTCGTTAAAACGATCGCGCTGATTTTTATAATACCTTTGAGTGGAACGAAGTCCCTGAATGTCGACGTTTGGTATACTGTCTAGTCGTACCTCGAGAGCCTTAAGCTTTTTTCCTTGTTCATTGTGTATGCTCTCAAGCCGTGCACGGCGATCCTCAATTTTATCATATTCAGCAATCCAGTCTTCGTTATCAAGGTTTAGGGAACTTGAACTGTAATAGAGGTCGGTGATACTGTTTTGGAGAGCATCTGCCTTTCGACTCTCATCAATTAGGCACTGAATATGCCTTCTTCGATGCCCCCCATCAACAGAGTGTGGATCTAAAGACTCACCGCAAATGCAAGTAGTAGCCTTGAGACGCTCTTCAAGAACAGGAATGGTTGTATTGGGAATCTTACCTTGAGAGCGCAACTCGTTCAACTTTTCGAAGCTTTTTTTCAATATGGGGGCAAGCAAGTCACGTGATAGGAGCAAACTTCTAAATAGATTGGAATGCTCTTTGCCAGCATCAGTTTGCTCATTTTCAATGTGCTTCAGTTGTCGTTTGATCTGTTCAATTTCGGTCTTGAGTTCTTGCTGATTGCCTCTGACCAGTGCCATATCAATTTCTTTCTGGAGGTCGGCAATTTTTTCCTCGAAAGTAGCAACCTGCGCTTTGGAATCTTTTATTTTTTCTTCAAGGCCCTCGGATTCTTTCTCTACTTGCTCCAATCTAGCTGAGGGGTGTTCATAATTGCAATAGAGTCAGGATAACGGTTATAATCTAATCTAATTTCCACCAAAGAAAGGATTATAACATGTGTTACCCTGACCGTGAGTATTATATCACATTGTTGTTCCAACTGTTTGAAGAATTTGAGGCATCGGATACATTCAAGCGAACCGAGCATCGAGGCCACCCTCAAGTATACCCCGACAGTTCACTGATTGTCTTTTTCGCCATAATGACCCTCAAAGCCGTCAATCGCTTCAAAGCGCAACACAGATGGCTTTTGGCACACCCCGATTGGCTGCCACGGCTGAGGCTTGAAACGGTGCCATCCCGGGTGACTCTCTCCCGCCGTTACAAACAGTTGGCACCGACTCTTGAAGCGTTTGTTGCCTACCTTGGGGATATGGGAGTGGGATTGGATATAGAGACGACCCCAGAAGTAATATATGAAGACAAAAGCCTGTATAAGGCAAAAGGAAATGTGTGGCATCAAAAGGACCGAAACGCCAACATCATCCCCGATGGACTTGGCAATCTTGACACCGATGCGAGTTGGTCAACGAGCAAGTATCGGGGGTGGGTTTACGGGTATGGACTTCACCTAACAACCACCGCAAGCGGGTTTCCACGCTTAGCTGCGGTCTATACCGGCTCAGTCAGCGAGAAAGCGGTGCTTGACCACAAAACAGAGGCACTGCTTGCGCGCAATATCCGGTATGTGACTGCTGATGCGGGGTATACTGACCTCAACCGGGTCAAGCAATTGGCAAGCGCAGGGATATTGCTCTTGACGCCGGTTACGGGTGCCAAAAGCGATAAGGCACTTGGCTATCTTGATGCAATAGAGACCTCGGACCCATTGAACTGCTATCAGAAACAGCGGAAAACGGCGATTGAACCGGTGTTTGGGGTATTGCTTGAATTGGGGGCAACCGATGCCAATCAGAAGCAACTGCCGGTCAGTCGGCTTGACAATGTACGTCCCTTTTTGCTGCTTACCGTAATATTACTTCAATTAGCAATGCTGGTCAATTCCATCTGGCATTTACCTTTCAGAAATGTTTCAGTGATGATGGCTTCATTTCGTTAAAAGGATTGATGGAAAATTGACTATCTTGTGATAAGTATTTATGAACACCTCTCACTTACATAAGAACCTGTTTTAAAAAGAAAAAGGCTATTCAAAAGTTAATGTTTATGTTAAACCATTAGAGCAGTAAACTACTGACCTAATGAAAGGCCTAAACATGACTACACCAAAGTATCCTACAGATTTGACCGATGCCCAGTGGGACAAACTGTTACCCTATTTTCCAGAACCTTCACCCATAGGTAGACCTCTCAAGTGGGAGATGCGCTCAATTATCAACGCTATTTTCTATATAGTCAAATCAGGGTGTCAGTGGCGAATGTTGCCGCGTCACATGCCACCGTGGCAAACGGTCTATTCCCACTTCAGAAAGTGGAAAACTTTAGGGACATGGGTTATGATTCATCAAGCACTTCACGAGCAAACCCGTAGTGATATTGGCAAATCCCCGTCACCGACCGTAGCTATCATTGACAGCCAATCGGTCAAGACGACCGAACTGGCAGATAGTAGAGGGTTTAATGCGCACAAGAAAGTCAAAGGTCGTAAACGCCATATAGTCACCGATACAATTGGCATTCCATTGGGAGTCAAAGTCACTGATGCCAATGTCAGTGATAATCGAGTCGCAATAGAGTTACTAAACGAGGTCTTTAGTTGGCAGATAACGATTCAGTTAGTCTGTGCTGATGCTGGCTATCGCGGAGAATTAGGCGACTGGCTATATTTAACGCATCAGTGTCAATTGGACATTGCTCCATCTCTTGGGCAATCGGGATTTGTGGTCGTCCCATTACGTTGGATTGTGGAGCGCACCTTTTCTTGGTTCGGTTGGTTTCGCCGATTGACTTTGGACTATGAACGCTCGGCTGAGACCGCTGAGGCTATGGTGTATATTGCTTCCATTTACTTGATGCGGAACCGCATCAAATGACTTTTAAAACAGGTTCTAAGGGGAACATCATGAAAACGCTAAAACTCACCCTCGTTTCGATTTTTCTAATCGTTTTGGGTTCAGCTAAAGTTATGGGGCATTGTCATGATTCCATTAGTTGTGAACGTCCTCTTGATCATCTCATATCAGAGGAACGTTGGGACGAGCCGCACAACAACAAAGTAAGATATTTTGTCAATAACACTTCTCACCCAAACTTCCCAAGTTTTTTTCCTGATATAAGGATAGCTTCAGGAAGCTGGAGTCAGATCAGATTCAATAACCAAACGACACGATTCCAACTTCATTATGCTGGATCGACAACTTTCGCTCCGGCTCAAAAAGATGGAGTCAATGTGATAGGGTGGAGCTATCCGACTCAACAAGGAAACATAGCGGAAATGTTTACTTGGTATGATTACGATGGGAGTCAATGGATAACCGAACAAGATCTGTTATTCAATTACTATCTTAATTGGGAGCGTCACCCGGCACCGACGGTAGGCACCTATTGTATCCTTGAAGTTGCCACGCATGAGTTTGGGCATTTTGTTCGTTTGCTTGATGTTGGGAATCCGTCAGAAGGACAAAATTGCCAAGAATACGAATACTATACCATGTACTATCGAGGAAGCCCAGATGAACACCTAAGAGAGACTTTGAATTGTGAGGACAAATGGGGTGCATGGTATACTTATAATTCGATGCCTTGGCCACAGGCCGCTCCACCTGCTATAGATCGTATACCGCCGCCGCTCAACGGCACGGATATTATGTTGCAGACAAGGTTATTGCAAAACTATCCTGAGCCGTTCAATCCTGAAACGTGGATTCCTTATGAACTGGCAAAAGATACTGTTGTTTCGATCGAGATTTATGATTCGAGTGGGACATCGGTGAGAAAGTTTGATTTGGGATTGCAATCGCGAGGAAGTTACGTCGAATCGTCGAAGGCACTTCATTGGGACGGTACAAATTATAACGGGGAAACAGTATCGTCGGGCGTGTATTTTTACACACTACAAACGGATGATTTTTCAGAAACAAAGCGATTAGTCGTTCTGAAATAACAACTTAGATGTTGAAATTACGCCTACAGGTCGTTGATATGATGCGAACTATAAAACGCATATCAACACAATATAAAACGTCCTGTAAAGGCATACAGGACCATTAAACAACGTTTCATCATGAATGAGCATAAAAAAACGCCAAGTCCAATGATTTGGCGTTTTTTTGTATTGACTTCACGATTAGGGCCTTATGCTAGGTTCTGTTGACATTTCATCGTAACCAGATAATCGTGGCAACGAAACTCAGAAATCCCATATACCGAACCGCTAGCTTATCAAAACGAGAGAAGATACGTCGATACTGCTTCATTTTGTTGATAAAACATTCGACTAAATGCCTCTCTTTATACAGATGCACATCATAAGTGCGTGAATCCCGACGGTTGGCACGGGGGGGTATCACCGGCACCGCACCCCTTTGGGTTATCGACTCAATCAATGCCATCGAGTCATATGATGTGTCAGCTATCACATACTCACTGTTATAACCGTCAATTAACGCCTCAGCACAAGTGATGTCGTGCCGTTGACCCGCTGTCAGCATAAAATGTAAGGGATTGCCTAAGCCATCAACAGCGATATGAATCTTAGTTGAGAATCCACCCCGGCTGCGTCCAAGTGCTTGTGAGGCTTGACCCCCACTTGTTTTCAATGCACCACCAGCACATGGGTGTGCGCGAATGATAGTGCTGTCAATGATAAGCCACTCCATATCGGGGTCTTTGGCAAAGTGTTGGTGCATGCGTTGAAAGATATCTTTATCGCACCACCTTGCGAATCGTTTATAGACACTGTTCCAATTGCCGTACTGGTTAGGTAACAGGCGCCATTGACTGCCACTACGAGTTATCCAAAGCACCGCATGGATAAAACGTTTTAAGTGTGTGTGTTGTCCGGTATAGATATCAGGACAGGTTTTAAGGAATGATACTATTTTTGACCATTGACTATCGGATAGGGTAAATGTTGACATATTACCATTATGACACAAATGTCAACACGCCCTAGTTAGCTGAGAGGTGTTCATAAATACTTATCACAAGATAGTCAATTTTCCATCAATCCTTTTAACGAAATGAAGCCATCATCACTGAAACATTTCTGAAAGGTAAATGCCAGATGGAATTGACCAGCATTGCTAATTGAAGTAATATTACTAAAGTTAGTACAATTTGATTGCAATTCATGCAGCGTTATCAAGTGTTTGGTGAATATCGGGCGAGTTGGTATCCTCGGCGGTTGTCGCAGAAAATAATCTCCCCTCAATAAAGGCACATAGATACTGAACCATCAACCCGCGTGTCAATTTAGTGGGTCGATACCAGTCAATGCCTAATTCCCTGCATACCTTATCGACTGTTATGGAACTACCCATAGCAGAAGTGGCATTGAATATCAATTGTGTGATGCAAGTTGCGACGAAACTGAGTTGTACCAATCGATTGATGCTTTTCCGAGATTTGACTCGGTACTTGTCAAACCCGAAGTGTTGCTTGGTATCCCGAAAAGCGGTCTCAATCAACCATCGTTGCCGATAGTATCGAACTATCTGACATAGGTCAAGTGTCAAGTCAGTGGTGTAGACACAGAAATATCGAAACGGCTTTGATTTTTTATGTCGGGTTCGCATCACCACCAATCGGACTTGAGTGGGACACATTTTTGTCCGAACGACCTTAGATGCGACTGAACACCGTTTGTTGTCAATATCAATAGCTTTATACCGCAGATGCCGAAGATGGATGCGTTTACCGTATGTCTTTAGGCGTCCGGGTTTGGGCCGCTTGCAGACCGTAGGTAACAGATAAAAGACCGCATTGGACTTGGCTCGACATAACAGATGATGTCCTGCGCTAAGGACGGCTTCAAACACTTTCCGTCTATTGAATCCCCGGTCAAAGATAATCAGTCCGGGCGGGATTTGGGAGCAAATCCGCTTCAGTACCGACCCACTGTTGTCCCGATGGGTCTTTGGACATATCAGGTTCACCCACACCGGAAACAGAATCGTCTCTGTCACGGTGGTACAAAGCAACCCCAACGCGCCAAATTGATGACCGAAGTGAAACTTCGATTGATTGGTGTTGCGCTTTTGGTAGCGATGATTTCTGAAGAAATGGAGTCCAAATTGCTTGGTGCCGGTCTTTATCGCTCGGGTCTCGTCGTAAACGTAGACGTAGTTGTCAAACCGCTGTTGTAGCAACTTAATCAGACGTTGAGCAACCGCATCGCTGTCCCATTTGCCACGGGAAAGGAACTTCACCAATGAACCGTAACCGACCTTTGGGCGAACCGCTTGATAGATGCCGGTCAACGTCGCACGATGGCGGTGCGTGATGAGACCGACAATAAATGTGCAAAACAGGGCGAAGTTTTGACGGTTGAATAATGGACGAAATTGCGTTAAAATATCAACGAGGCAGAAAATGAGGGGCATGATAACTCTCCTTTCAAAATTGTGGTGATTTCTGAAAGGATAACCTCTTTTCTGCCTTTTTTCACACTAAAATTGTACTAACTTTAGTAATATTACGGTAAGCAGCAAAAAGGGACGTACATTGTCAAGCCGACTGACCGGCAGTTGCTTCTGATTGGCATCGGTTGCCCCCAATTCAAGCAATACCCCAAACACCGGTTCAATCGCCGTTTTCCGCTGTTTCTGATAGCAGTTCAATGGGTCCGAGGTCTCTATTGCATCAAGATAGCCAAGTGCCTTATCGCTTTTGGCACCCGTAACCGGCGTCAAGAGCAATATCCCTGCGCTTGCCAATTGCTTGACCCGGTTGAGGTCAGTATACCCCGCATCAGCAGTCACATACCGGATATTGCGCGCAAGCAGTGCCTCTGTTTTGTGGTCAAGCACCGCTTTCTCGCTGACTGAGCCGGTATAGACCGCAGCTAAGCGTGGAAACCCGCTTGCGGTGGTTGTTAGGTGAAGTCCATACCCGTAAACCCACCCCCGATACTTGCTCGTTGACCAACTCGCATCGGTGTCAAGATTGCCAAGTCCATCGGGGATGATGTTGGCGTTTCGGTCCTTTTGATGCCACACATTTCCTTTTGCCTTATACAGGCTTTTGTCTTCATATATTACTTCTGGGGTCGTCTCTATATCCAATCCCACTCCCATATCCCCAAGGTAGGCAACAAACGCTTCAAGAATCGGTGCCAACTGTTTGTAACGGCGGGAGAAAGTCACCCGGGATGGCACCGTTTCAAGCCTCAGCCGTGGCAGCCAATCGGGGTGTGCCAAAAGCCATCTGTGTTGCGCTTTGAAGCGATTGACGGCTTTGAGGGTCATTATGGCGAAAAAGACAATCAGTGAACTGTCGGGGTATACTTGAGGGTGGCCTCGATGCTCGGTTCGCTTGAATGTATCCGATGCCTCAAATTCTTCAAACAGTTGGAACAACAATGTGATATAATACTCACGGTCAGGGTAACACATGTTATAATCCTTTCTTTGGTGGAAATTAGATTAGATTATAACCGTTATCCTGACTCTATTGCAATTATGAACACCCCTCATCTATAGTTAAGGGTCTGTCAAAAATTACCACGTCGTCTACAGCACCCTTGAATTCCCGATTTGCCGCCCAATTCACATGCTTTACCGCTGCGGTGTTACCGATACGAAGGTTATCGTCGGATTTCGTTTGCGCGCCTTTTAAGATCGGATATCCGGCAGTTGGCTGTCCATTTAGCCAGTGTGTCAGCACACCCCTTCTACCATCTCTAACGAGTACAAGATGCTGCCACTGATTTGCGGTCAGTTGGGTTGCGGGGCGTACGGCAAAGGGAGGTCCCTGCCATGCGTCTGCAACTACTAGACCGTGGAAGAAATTGTTAAGTTCCGCTGCCCTCTGTTGAAAACTAAATCCTTGAGGGATTGGATTATGATTACTTATGATAACAGTAAAATCTTTCTGTATACCAGCCGGATTCACCCACATTGAGATGGTGTGCCCCTCTCTGCCTGTATTTGTCGGGGTGTTCATCTCAACGAAAGCCTGATCGCCATCAAACTCCAGTGCCATGCCGAATTTGCCGTCAACCCATTTTGATTTTCCTGCGAAGAGCAGTCGTCCGTCATTGCCGTTGCCAGAGGAGTCAGTGATTTTCGCGCCGTTCCCCTCATCAAAGAGCCATATTCCCAACACATTTTCGCTTGCAACAGTAGCTGCATTACTTGTGCTTGTTAAAATAGCACCAATTCCAATTAGACTGATGCATATTAGAATCAATCCTAATTTCATTTGGTATACTCCTTTTCTTGGCTTAGACACTGTAATTGATAAATAGCCCCTTGTTATATCTATTTCTGATCCCCACTGGATCAACAACAGACATAGGCTACACCTGTTTTAGGACTTACGCAATTGTATAAGCCTATGAGCCCGCCACCTCTTGTAATTCCTGCATCTTGAATCCTATATCAGATTCAGGAGCATGGTTCAAGATCCCGCAGATTACATGTTCTGCATATCGACTGCGTAATTCCTATACCTATTATACCGTTCTTGAGAAAATAAATACAACATAAATTTTTAACCTTGATTTGCCCCTAGTTTTTGTTGTTGACAAAATTGTATAGGTATGCTATGCTATTTGTATCCTTTAAAACGAAAGGAGGTGATCGTTCTTGTTACCATCTAGTAGAATGATCAAGGGAGGTGCTGTCTTTTAGGAGACAGTGCTTCCCCTATCAAGGGAGATGGCTCTTAGGAGACGGTTCTTCCCTTGATCTCAACTCAGATGCAGAGCAGGGCTGATTTTTAGCCCTGCTTTTTTATTTTGCAAAAGAGAGGGCAATTGATGATACAAACACCACCAGATACAGCAGTTGTTCTTTTTGATGGTAAAGATCTCAGCAATTGGACGAAGCTTGATGGAGGGGCACCAGCGTGGGAGGTTGCCGATGGGGCGATGACCGTGACCGCCGGCGGAGGCGACATCGTGAGTCGGGAGCAGTTTAACGATTTTCTGCTTCACTTGGAGTTCATGACACCCGATATGCCAGACGCAATGGGTCAAGCAAAGGGAAACAGCGGGGTATTCCTTCAGGGTCGGTACGAAATCCAGGTGCTAGATTCCTGCGGGATTGATGTGCCGGGCATGGGAGACTGCGGCGCAATTTACAATCAATTTGCATCGTTGGTGAACGCTTGCAAGCCGCCGCTTGAATGGCAAACATACGATGCGATATTCCGTGCTGCTCGCGTGGGTGAGTCGGGAGAGATAGAAGAAAACGCGCGCGTAACCGTGCTACAGAACGGGATTGTGATACAGAATAATGTCCAAATGCTGGGGGCTACAGGTGGGGCAACGGACAAAGATGCCGCAGCACCGGGACCCTTACGACTGCAAGACCACGGCAACCCGGTGAAGTATCGCAATATCTGGATTGCACCGCTTCCGCTGAAGGGTTCCGACGTATATTGACATACTCCCAAACCTAAAGGATTGGGATTGTCATCCTTTAGGAGTTGAATTGCTCTATCGACAAAGTTAGCCACCCGAAGGCGGGCTTACAACTTCTCCTGAGAGGGTGGATGCCCCCACCCTATGGATATTGAGTGCCGCATTGCGGTCTCCATCCAACTCTGTGTGGCAGCTTGGACACTGCCATGTTCTATCGCGAAGGTTTAAGTCTTGATTGACATGACCACAGATATGGCATGTCTTACTAGAGGGGAACCACCTATCAATCAAGCGCACCTGTCTGCCTTTTTTTGAGGCGATATACTTGAGTTTCTGCACAAAGTCGTAGAACCCCAAGTCAGACACCTTGCGACCCCAAAGTGCTTTCATGCCTTTGAGGTTCAAAGTCTCTAGTTAGGACTTACGCAAAATCCATAGACATAATTGTTGAAAAACAGTAGAATGAGTTGCATGGAGGTGAATATGGCTAAACCGACTCGACTCGATTACTGTCAGTATTTGCTCAGTAGCCCCATCAACTATACCTTAACCCATTTGGCAGACCATAGCCAACAGTTCAGTCATGATATGATAAACCGGTATCTTGCCGGTGAGCGTATCCGCCCACGCTTGGTATGGGAAAATGTCCAACCGCACCTCGTGCAAACAGAACAAGGATATGTTATCTTTGATGACACCGTTTTGGATAAGCGCTACGCTCGGAACATAGCACTAGCGCGTGTTCAGTATAGCGGCAACGCCAAAGGTGTCATTAACGGTATAGGTGTGGTGACTTGTGTCTATGTCAATCCCGACTTAGACCGTTTCTGGGTGATTGACTACCGTATTTACGACCTACAGACAGATGGCAAGAGCAAATTAGATCATGTTAAAGAAATGTTATCCCATTCGGTCTATCACAAGCGGCTTTTGTTTTCAACGGTGTTGATGGATAGCTGGTATGCCGCCAAAGATTTGATGCTATACATTGAACAGTTAGACAAACATTACTATTGCCCGCTGAAGTCGAATCGTCAGGTAGATGACTCCAATGCCCAAACGCCTTACCAGCGTGTAGATGGCTTGCAGTGGACTGAGACGGAACGCCAGCACGGGAAACGGATTAAAATCAGAGGATTTCCTAAACATCACAAGGTGAAACTTTTCCGGGTCGCGTCTAGTAACGGGCGCACGGATTATGTTGTGACCAACGACTTAGCTCAAAACGACACTTCAGTTGCCCAACAAGCGTGTAACTGGCGGTGGAAGATTGAGCTGTTTCACCGTGAAGCCAAGCAGTTAACCGGTCTTGAGGGGTGTCAATGTCGCTTGGCACGGATTGTTCGCAATCACATCGGGTGTGCAATGTTGGTTTGGGTGCGACTCAAGCAAGTCGCGTATCAGACAGACCAAACCATTTATCAAGTCAAGCACAGTTTATTCTCCCAATACTTGCGACACCAATTGAAATCGCCCGCTATTCAGATGAAACTTGCGTAAGTCCTATCTAGTGCAACCCAATGATACCTATCTGTGAGGTCGTGAGCAAGTTTCCAATGGAAGTCGGCACGTTGATTGGTAATCTTACGGTGTTTCCTTGCAAGGTTTAGCCTTGCCCGTTGCCGGTTCTTAGACCGTTTGACCTTTCGTGAGTGTTTGCGGTTCGCTCGCTTAATGGCATTGATACCGCGCTTGAAGAATTGCGGAGATTCGTAGTCATTGGAGTTAGACCCGGTGAGATACGTCTTTAGTCCAAAGTCGAACCCCGCGCTTTTACCCGTCGTGGGCGACTCTAAATCTGTATCTACGTGGTCTGTCAGAATGATTAGCCATACGTCTCCTACGCTGTCTCGTTTTATCGTGCAGCGTTTCGGGGCTGCCTAAGACTTCCCGACTTTTGAAATATCGGTAGATTTGCTTACCGATACGGATATAGTTACTTTGCAGTAGTTTCCAACCTGCTTGTGTCAGTGTGAAGGACTTATATCTTTTCCGTGCTTTGAAACGAGGTCTGCCACACTTTTTGCCTTTTTTACGATCGGCAAACATTTTCATGTAACCTTTATCTATGCGGTCGATTACATCTTGCAGAGACTGACTGGGTAGAAGATTCCAATGAGCATAGCGAGGCAACCGTTTCAACTTAGTCAAGTGTCGTCGCAGTGCTTTCTTACCCGGATATTTACCGTAGATAGCATAGTATCTGCGACACAAGGCGATAAAGTGATTCCACACCGAAGCATGTGCCTCTATGGTTTTGTGCAATTCACGGTTGCCGTGATTGCTATACATTTTGAACTTGTAGGTTTTCATCGGATTGTCTTTCTGTCTTTCATACCCCGCTTAATGAGTGTGGGATAAGCCTCTCCCACGAAAGACAAACGAATTATACCTTTTTTACCTCCAAAATCAATACAAAAACGGCTGAAGCCCGGCTTATATCCCAAAGATAAACCTTGGGGGTTTACGGGCTAAAGCCCAAATCTCTAAATTGATTATCCGTATCGTCCTTCGATATAGTCCGCCGTTTTTTCGTTCTGAGGCATTAGAAACAGATCTTCGGTACGGCTGTGCTCGACAATCTCACCGAGCAGCATGAAGATACATTCATCGCTTATACGACGCGCCTGTGCCATATTGTGTGTGACAATTAGAATGGTGTAGTGTCCCGCAAGTTCCAACATCAACTCTTCAACTGCCCGTGTCCCTTTGGCGTCAAGAGCAGAACATGGTTCGTCCATCAAAATCACCCGCGGTTTCAGCGGCAGCAGTCGGGCTATGCACAGTTTTTGCTGCTGTTCAAGCTGCAGGGTGGTTGCCCTCACTTTTAGTTGATCCTTCAAATTGTCCCACAAGAAAACCTCCCTTAACGCTGCCTCAACGATATCGTCAGTTTCCGACTTTTTCCGTTTACGATTTTCAGAGTGGACACGCAGACCGAAAATGATATTTTCGTAAATGGAGATTGGTAAGGGATTTGGACGCTGAAATACCATGCCGACGTTTTTTCGCAGCTCCGGCAGTGAGACATCTGCATCGTAGATATTTTTACCGAGGATTTCAACCTCGCCGGTCGTCGTGACGCTGCCGTAGCGTTCGTTTACGCGGTTGAAACAGCGCAGCAACGTGGTTTTACCACATCCGGATGGACCAATGAGCCCGGTTATCAAACCGTCAACAATCTTCACGCTCACGTTGATAAGTGCCTGAAAGTCACCATACCACAGGTTAAGTTGACGGGTTTCGATGCTGTGTCTTTTGTCTGCGCTCATCCAAAGTTTCCATTCACATAGTCATAGGTTAGTCGGTTCGCCGGTGAATCGGAGAAAATAACGTCGTTGTCATCGATTTCGATTAGCTCACTCTCAAATATAAAAGCGGTGCGGTCTGCTAATCGGCGGGCTTGTTGAACCAAGTTGGTGACGAGGATGATAGTGATTTTGGAGCGTAATTCTTTGAGGATATCCTCGATTCGCATCGTCGTCACCGGATCGATGGCAATCGAAAATTCGTCGAGGCAGAGAATTTCGGGTTGGTGTGAGAGGGCACGGGCGATGGTCAAACGCTGCTGCTGTCCCCCCGACAACTTTGTGCCGAGACTATTGAGTCGGTCTTTGACCTCATCCCAAAGTGCTGCCTGTTGTAGACAACGTTCAACCAGTTCGTTTAGCTCGCTCCGTTTGTGCATGCCCGCAGTCCGGGGCGCGAAAGCAACATTATCGTAGATAGACAACGGTAAACCGACCGGCAGCGGAAATACCATCCCAATTCGTCGGCGCAGTTGGTTGACATTTTTGATGCTTTTCACATCCGTGCCGTCGATTTTTACCGAACCGCTAACCCGTGCACTTGGCTCAAATTCGATCGTACGGTTGATAGTTCTCAGCAGCGTTGTTTTGCCTGATTGCGCGGGCCCGATGATACCAAGTATTTCGTTCTCATATACGTCGAAAGAAATTCCTTTGAGGGCTTCCGCCCCATCGTATCGGACGGTGAGATCAGCGATTTCAATTTTTTTTGTAGAGTTAGATAGTTGTGCCAATGTCTTAGATCTTACCGTAAATTAAAATTTCCAGCATTGAATTTCAAATGTCAATTTCCCTGTAGTTCTCAATTACTACGATTTTGCGATCTGAATCCTACCACCGTTTTCGAGATCGCAGGTACACACGCAGCACAATCGCCAACGCATTCACCATCAGCACAGTGCCCAAAAGCGCAACGGCTGTACCGTACTCTAAGGCTTTGGGAACCCCCGGCACTTGCGTCGAAAGTTGATACAGGTGCATTGAGAGTGCCATGAATCGATCTAACAGGCCGTAGGCGAAAACATCCCCTTCAGAGATTGCCTTAAAAAATACCGCTCCGGTAAACATGATTGGCGCAGTCTCACCCGCCGCCCGCGACACCTGTAAAATTATCCCGGTCAGTATACCGCTGATTGAATTTGGCAAGACAATACCACGAATTGTCTGCCACCGCGTCGCGCCAGTATTCCAACACGCTTCCCGGAACGCCATCGGAACAGCACCGAGTGCCTCTTTCGTGCTTGCAATGATAACCGGCAGCGTCATAATCGCCAATGTGAGTGAAGCGGCTAAAACCGAACGTCCCATCCTTGCAAAGTACACAAAGGCACCCACACCAAAAAGTGCGTGAACGATACTCGGCACACCTGCGAGATTAACCACTGCAAGATTGATTATGCGGGTGAACCAGCTTTCGCGGGCGTATTCGTTCAGATATACTGCTGCTAACACACCAATCGGCGCGGAAACGAGCAGTGAAATTATCACGATGTAAATTGTTCCAAGCAGCGGTGCCCATATACCACCGGCTCTCATTCCCTTTGCAGGGTTCGTGAAAAAGAACTCCGGGGACAGGACCGGTGCTGCTTTGACAAAGAGGTAGACAACGATGAGGATAAGCGGCAAGATCATCAGCATCGTCATCACGAAGAAGATGCCCCGCGCGATATTCTCCATCAACTGTTTTTTACGGCTCTGTTCGGTTGCGGTGAACATCAATTGAGGGGCGACGATTTCTGGAGAAGCGGGGGAGGTATTTATATCTGTTGCCATATAATTTCTCAAATGAACGCTACGCCTTTTCACGAATACCTTTAATCGCAAGGTCAGTGACAAAGTTCACAATAAATGTGATTGAAAATAACAAAACGCCGATGATAAACAACACACGATAGTGATCACTGCCCACTGCTGCCTCACCTAATTCGGCTGCAATCGTGGCGGTCAATGTGCGGACGGAATCGAAAGGACTAGTCGGCATATTTACCGCGTGACCTGTTGTCATCAGCACCGCCATGGTTTCACCTACAGCGCGCCCAACGCCCAATAGCACCGCTGCAAGCAGCCCATTCTTCGCTGTGGGCAGCAACACACGATAAATTACCTGCCATCGCGTCGCGCCGAGTGCTTCAGCTGCTTCTCGATACGAATCCGGAACAGCTTTGAGCGCGTCTTCGCCGATTGAGACAATAATGGGGACGCTCATCAGTGACAGAATGATGCCACCGTTTAGCATCGTCAAGCCAATCGGCACTTTGAATATCTTGATAATCAGTGCGTTCATCACCGTTAAGCCGATGAAACCCCACACAACGGACGGAATCGCCGCGAGTAACTCGATGACGATTTTGAGCGTCTCCTTCAGTTTCGGTCCGCAAAATTCAGACACGAAGATAGCTGCCCCAAGTCCAAACGGTACAGCTATAACCATCGCTAAGGCAGTCACGCTAAACGTACCTGCGATTAATGCCAATACACCGTAACGTTTATTGTTCAGAGAGGTAGGATACCATTCAGGGCTTGTAAGAAACTCAATAATGTCCAATCCGCCGAAGAAAAACCCCATCCCTTCGCGGAAAACGAAAAAGAATATACCGAAAACAAAGATAATTGCGCTGATACCACACAGGCGAATAATTCCTTCGATAACTGGCTCACACCAACGTCCTAGTTGGTGAAAAACGTTTACGATTGTTCGCATAATTGATGGTCATCCATTGGCGTGTCGGCACCGTAATTCGACAAGCACCTATCACGACTCATTTCTGTCCGATGGGCACGTAACCCGTCTTCTCAACAATCCCCTGTCCCGCTGGCGAGAAGATCCAATCTAGGTAAGACTGTTCCTGCGGTTCTGGCGTTCCGAGCGAATACATATACAAGGGTCTTGCGATTGGATACGTACCATCAAGCACGCCTTGGGCGGTAGGTCCATAGGCGGTATCACCGGCGGTTTTGGCAATTTTGAGCATCTTTACCTCTTCCGTGGCATATCCCATGCCGCTATAGCCAATTGCACACGGCGTATGTGCGATGAGTTCGACGACAGCCTTGGAACCGTGTAAATCTCTTGAACCGAGTTTATAGTCGCGATTCTTGCCCAGTATTGCTGTGCGGAAATAGACGAATGTCCCAGAATTCGATTGTCGGCTCACCCGAATAATCTCGTCATTGAGGCACTTGCTATTTTCGATGCCGAGTTGAGACCATTGAGTTATGTTTCCACCTTCTCCGTAGATGCTAGCAAGTTGCTCTATGGAGATTTCAGCCAGTGGGTTGTCCTTGTGGACGTAAACAGCGAGGCCGTCGTATCCAACGATGAACTCTTTCGGTGCTTCGCCAGTATTCTGTTTGATACGTTCAACCTCCTCTGAGGCTATTTGACGGCTACAATTCGCGATGTCCACCGTGCCGCTAGTCAGCGCAGCGATGCCGGTTCCTGAACCGCCACCGGAGACTTCAATGGAAACATTAGACTCGACTGTAGCATACTCTTCTGCCCATGCCTGTGCGAGATTGACCATCGTATCAGAACCCGCATTCTGAATCACGGACTTTTCCGCTGTGCTCGCCTTACTCTTTTCACCAGTCTCATCTTTCTTTGTACATCCGTTTGAAAATAAACAGAACGCTACCGCGACGAAAGCACACAACACTTTATTAAACATCAGTTTTCCTTCTCCTTCTCAACGTCATTACCGAGAATTGCTTGACTCAATTCTCTGATGTGTGTTTCTAAAAATTGAAATGTTTTTTGGTATGCAGCTTGAACTTCCGCTTCAGTTCCTTCAAGTTTTGATGGATCTGGCACTTTCCAACTAATACGAACAGGTCTCGATGGCAACGATGGAAGTGCTCTTTCCGCTTCCTCACAGAGCGATACAATGATTGCGTAATCTTTGAGATCTAAGATTTGGCTTAAATATTTGGAGGTTTGACCAGAAATATCAATGCCTTTTTCTGTCATGAATTGCACGGTTTTTGGATCCAGCGGCTGGGATGCCACGCCGGCACTACTGAACAGTATCCTATGCGATTCGAGTGCATTGCTGATGCCGACCGCTATCTGTCCCCGGCACGCATCGTGCTCGGCAACGAAAAGCACGCGCAACACGTGCGGGTAGTCATGTCTTAGATCTTCACCGGTACACATATACAAGACTTCCTCGCAAATATTGCTCGCCTGATTCGCTACACGCTCCAAGCAACTGACAATCGTTACCAGTGGCACCAGTGCCTCTGATGGCAATTCGCCATTGATATGTAATTGGATTAAATCACGATGAATTTCGTAGCGCAGGTTGTCTATCGCCCGTTCTTTTTCCTTTTCCCTCGTTGCCTTTGCCAATTCAGCATCGCCTTCAGCGAAGGCTTGCAAAGCGTTACGGAGGAACGGAATTGCAAGGTTGGCAATCTCGATGAGCTTAGGATGGAAGGCATGTGCACCCAAGTCGCTGACACTCAAAAATCGCCGAGCCATCGCTTTCGCATAATCACCAACACGCTCCAATTCGGTGTTGATTTTGATGACCGAGTAAACAAAACGCATTTGACTCGCGACGGGCAGGTGCTTAATCAGGAACCTCTGGCAAAGCGATTCTAGGGTCTCCTCTAACTCATCAATATGCCGGTCTCTTAAAATAACAACATAAGCCAACTGCCGATCATTATGCTCAATCGCACCCAGACAGGTCTCTAACGCTTTCTCAACCAATTTGCCCATCTCAATTACATGGCTGCGAATCAGATCGATGTCCTGCTGCATGTTTTCTTCTAAGTGAGATTGCATAGTGTGTCCCCTCCAATTTTGTCATATTCCAACGTTTGTCATGATAGATAGCAGTATATCATAACTGAGGGACAAATATAAATAAAACAGCTATTGCTAGAACGTAAAGAATGCCGTCAAGCGCGGCATAATCGTTGCGTCAGGTTTGGCACCGTTGTCCGGTTCATCGTAAAAAACGAAGACAAGATTCGGCATGATATGAAACGCCTCAATTGGTGCCCAATCCAACCCGACAAGAATCATATTCGGCGCTGCTGTATCATCAAAAGGGATATAAGCAACTCTCTTTCCAAAGGGGTTCGGATCGAACAATCGATCAAACCGAGCGAAAGCCCATACCTTTTTTTCGAGCAATTGGGCTGCACCAAACGCCGAGCCCACTAAAATGTTAAGGTCATTCTTCTGCCTCGTCTGATTGGCAAGCTGAACGCCGAGTCGAAACTGCTCCCGTTGATAACCAAGAAAACCTTGTAATGTGTACCATCTACCCCGATCCACTGCGTTTTCCAAATCGGCATATCCCTCGACGATAAAGCCTGTAGCAGGCTTGACCGCGAGCGAAAAAGCAATCTTCTTGTTGTTATCAATTTCTGCGTTTGTGCTCATGCCATTTGCGAATATCAGGTGATAGCTGACTTTCTTTGATTTGTCAACATCGCCTTGTAAGGCTATACCGAAATCGGAGCCGTTCCCCATTTTGTGGAGATCAAGTACTGTTTTTGCAACAGAGCGATAGCCCCATACTCTTTCAACATTCTTCCAAGTCGGGTTGCTGGATATTCCTAAATAAATATTCGTCCGCCACTTGGGTTGCTTCCACCTTAGATAGCCGTTTTTTAGAAACGGCACAATCTTTGAGGATGTCTGACGGGCTGTAGGAAATGATTGACCATTCATCTCCAGACGAAACCGCATGGAAAATGCATCCGACAATTCCTTGTCGTAGTCGAAATAGACGCGCCGATACTGGAATCCATTCCGATTCTCAAGTCCAGCGTCGTGAGACTTCAGCACGTAGTAATAATCGCCAAAAAAATAACCGCTAATCCTACCTTCATCTCCCCATAATACGGAAGCGCTGCTCAACAATAGACACACAAGAGGTAGGATGCCACGTCGAAAATATCTCTTCATTTGACCTCCATTAGGTAATACTTTTGTTCAATGATATTTCGGTAAATCATGTAACATCGCTTAACCTAAAATATACCATAAATGTCACAAATTGTCACAAAAAAGCGTACTATGAAGCATGTCCCTGAAAAGGAAATTTAACTGGGACAAAGAGAAAATTCATAACACAGCCGATGGAGGATACCGCCTTGTCAGTTTGAGTGATATGCGGCTGTACTTTAATTTGTCTTTAGCTGAAAAGCGATCGGGATCTCTAGACGAAGCGTCGATCCTTCTTGGCTTTCAGGAAATAATGGAAAGGGGGCAGCGTCCCGCACGGCGGTCAAAGCGGCGGCATCAAGCGATTTGGAGCCAGAGGAAGCGACAACTTTAGCGTCAACTAGGCTTCCATCGTGCTGAATCGTGAATTGTACCTGTACTTCGCTGCCGTCAGCTAAATTCCGCACTGATCGCGGATAGCGTTGGGAGCGTTTGATTTTTTCCCGGATTGACTGGAGAAACTCCGTAAAGGACTGTGTCGCATCTTTTAGTTCTGCTGTAATCGGTTCTATCTCCTCCGGATTAAAGTCCATTTGTGCAAAACTGTTCCCTGTGTCAATCTTACTGGTTATTGATGTACTCATAAATTTTGGGGCTTCAAACTGAGGGGTTATGGCAACCACTTGTGCCTGACGGGCTCCCGCGAGTAGACCTCTGCCAAGTTGGGTGCTAGGTTCACCGATCGATCCAACAGAAAGACTGCTGGCTAGAATCGTGAACCTTTCGCTGCCTATTGGGAGCCGAGCACTAGTTGTAGCGATTTGTTGAAGTTGCGGTTTGGGCGTGTCTATTGCCTTTCGAGGCGTGCTAGTTTTGGCAATGCGTGGACGGGATCTGCGCCTGAGTGTCGGTTTGGGAGCAGGTTTCATCAAATCTTCGGGATGGAAACCCCTTGCTTTAGCATGGGGAGGAAATCCTGCCTCCTTTTTGTTGTTTTTGTAATCTACCTTACACTTTTTTGGTAGATGTATGGTAGAATATAGTTTGTAACTCGAGGACTTCAGTTGAACGCTCGTTTAACGCTGACCTCTCACTTCTGAGGTTCACTAGTGAACCACGTGAAAGGCAGTTTGTCTGAGGTTTCACCCGGGTGTTGAAGCGATGCTATCACCGATACGTCGTGAATATACCTAAACGGTTGCTTCGACCGTGCGGTGGCGGGTGTGTAAAGTTACGAGCCAGAGCCGCATAACCGCGCTATCTTTTAGGGCTTCTTAAAGTTAGCGTCGTGGGTAAGATAATTGCCCAAGCGTAAGTCCCGTTGGACAGGCTACAAGCCCCGTCCTTCAGGGCGGGGTAGTTGACGAGCACCCCTTGCACTAGTTCCTCATTGGCGATCTTTTCTTGTACGACGTATGCTGTGGCAATCAACGCCCCGACAAGATGGAGCGTAAGAGAAACAAATTGGAGGCTTTCCAGCAGGTTAGCGGGAAAAATATCCATCGGGACAACACGGCGGTTGGGTTCAGGACTTGGAATCTGGACGCTGTTCAATAAGGCGTTACTATAACGTTCCCCCAGTCCGCGTACGAAAACGTAGTGCCCACCGACAATACTGATCTCAGTGACCCGTTTTAGTGCTTCACCGGCATCCGAGACAGGAAGTTTAGCCATCAGCTCGGTGCTGATGCTATCTTCGACAGCGAAACTCAAGCGCCGCTTCTCCAAGAGGCCGGTTTCACTGGATTCGCTCAGGCGGACAGGCAGATGTATAGGTCCTAACTTAATGACTTGAGGGGTGAGGAGGACACGGAGGGTTTGCTGCGGCTGCGATTCGGTGACTTCAATCCCGGACACGGTCTGTGTGAGATAGAAAGGAAATCGGACGCTGATGTTGTAGGTGCCTGAGGGGACTTCAAGAATGAATGCTCCGTCCTGATCCGTTGATACGCGCTGTTGGGTCGCGCTCAATACGATGCTTGCATCTGCTATCGGTGTTTCTGTCGCTTCATCAAGGACGATTCCTTCAATACGTCCAGTCTGTTGTGCGATGGGTGTTGACGGGGTCCAACAGAGGCATACTATCAACACCCACAAGAGTGGTTGTTTCATTGTTCTCCTTTTCTGATTACATCTTTGCCTTTGGACACCCTTAAGTATAGTCTACGAATGTTACAAAATTATGACCTCTCTTTCGATTTTTTGTGGCAATCAACTTTCGTAGAGGCTATCCAATTTAGGGCATTTTCACTTGGTAGCGGTAAAACGAAATTTGGGATGAAAAGCAAAAACCCTCCATCCCAAATTTCATGATTTCCCCAACCAACGCCCGAAAGTATAGCCTAGAAATGTTACAAAATTTTATAGTTCCTTTGGCTTTTTTATGGAGAACATTTTTTTACACTTTTGTGGATGTGTGCCAAGGACCCGTGATGGCGAGAGTCATCCCAGCACCTTGGATGTTGACAAACAGTGTGCTACCCTCCGGCGAGAACGTTGCGCCGGCGAACTCCGAGTTGCTACGTGAGTTCTTGGCGAATCTGTACAGCGTTCCTTCCGGCGTTACACCCACGAGAAACTGCGTCCCTGGACCATCCTCGCACAAGATAAGATCGCCCCACGGTGTCACTGTCACATTGTCAGCATTTTCTAAGAGATTGCTGTTATTGGGTTCAATAAAGAGTTCAAGTACCCCTGGCTGCTTATCTTCAGCAGATGTTCCCTCAAAAGGGCTGGGAATATAACGCCAAACCTGTCCCTTCTTGCGGTAGCCGCCGTTTGTACAGACGAAATAGATAGTGTTATCGCTATACCACATCCCCTCGCCTCGGGCAAATCTTGCCGCACCTTTATCGAAACCTTGAAGACGAAGGTCGTCTTTAGGGGATTCGACATTTTGGATATCAACCCACGCAACTTCCATCTTTTCGCCAACTGCAACTGTGGCGTCATAGGTCCAAGGGAAAACCTTATCTGTCCACTGTTTCCAATTTCGGGTGTCGGCACTTTTCATATCACGGATTACCATTGCCTGAAGTCGTCCACCCTGTGCAAGTTTTCCGGGTACATCCGGGATAAAGCGGTAAATGAGACTATCGTGCCGATCTTCGGTCTGATACACAATCCCGCTCTTCGCACCCACAGTGACAGCCTCATGATTGAATCGTCCCATTGCTGTTAACGGAATCGGTGTCGTCAAGCTGATAGTAGGGGAGGCAGGCACTTCAAAATTGTAGCCGTGGTCTTTTTCATAAGTATCTTTGGCGAGTTGAACGGTTTCTTCGCAAGAGATCCAGGTGTTCCAAGGCGTTGTGCCACCGGCACAATTCCTAATCGTGCCCATTAAACTCATGTAGTGACTCTCCAATGTCGCGGTCTTCGTATCATAGACAAGCGTTGTTGTACCACCAAGCCCCGGTTTCGTTCCTTTTCCCGAATCGTAAATCTTTTCAGGATTAACCTCTCGGAGTCGCTTATCATGGGCAAATGACTGGGCTTCCTGTGGTCCTATAATTAACTCGTGGTTTCGGACCAGAATTGTTTTTCCGTTTGGACCCGGAAAAGCTGCCATGCCATCGTGAGCACCGGGAACAAGGAATCCATCGTCCATACGCTCTCCAACAGTGGAGAAGGCGTGATATGTAAAGCCTTCGGGGAGGTCAAGAATGCCGTACGGATCTGGCAGAAAATCGCCATACCGGTTGGCGGTGGGGACTTGGGAGGTAGATTCCGTCAACAACCGGCTACAGCCGGAAAAACCGAGCGCAATCGCTCCAGAAGCGGCTGCCATTGCGCTATAATGCAGAAAATCACGGCGAGATATTTTGTTCATAGTTACACCCCTGTTATTAGAAATTTGACAATCATTATCTCTAGTGAAGACACATTCGGAATCCTCCTTTTTAAGTTCAACCGAATGTGTTTAGCAAATCGACACAAGTATATCTTTTGAATGCCGCAATGCTATGAAAATCTTGTGGCAAATTTGTGGAGATTTTATGGATATTTCGTGACAGAAATTAGAAGGGTGATGAGAAACCAAAAAGCCCAGTGTGCATTTTTCCCACCGGGCTTGTGCTATCCTTTATTCAATTAAATTTGATACCTTTGCGCTTTTACTCTTTGAGCCGATAGCCGACCCCGTGTACCGTCCCAATCCGTTCTCCGAACTGTCCCAACTTGCGCCGCAAACGACTTACATGCGTATCCATCGTGCGTTCAATGCCGTAATACTCTTGTCCCCAAACTGCATCCATCAGAATACTGCGCGTAAAGACACGTCCCGGGGAGTGAGCAAATAGGGACAAAATTTTGAACTCTGTGGCAGTCAGATCAATCGCATAACCATTGCTGAATACTTGGTGTCTGTCCAGATCAATTTTCAACTCGTCAATCTGGATCTGGTTTGCAGGCTTATTGCGCGGAGCGTTGGGTGCACGACGCAGCACGGCACGAATCCGCAAGATAACTTCCCGTGGGCTAAATGGCTTGGTGATGTAGTCGTCTGCTCCTAACTCCAACCCAACAATTCGGTCAATCGCTTCACCTTTTGCTGTTAGCATAATAATGGGAATGCTTGCAGTCTCAGGATCGCGTTTTAAGGTGCGGCAGACCTCCAGTCCGTCTACCTCTGGAAGCAACAAATCTAAGAGAACAAGATCTGGCTGCTGAATCTTGACCTGTTCAAGAGCATCTGCCCCGTTAAAGACTGCCTCAGTTTTAAAGCCCGCTTGGTCCAAATTGTACATTGACATACTCCCAAACCTAAAGGATTGGGATTCTCATCCGTCCATTAGGAGTCGAATTGTGCTATCAACGAGGTTAGCTCCAATCCAATTGGAGACTTACGACCTCTCCTGCAACGGTTGATGCCCCAACCGTATGGATATTGATTGCCGCATTGCGGTCTCTATCCAACTGTGTATGGCAACTTGGACACTGCCATGTTCTATCACGAAGGTTTAGGTCTTGATTGATTGCGCTACAGACATGACATGTTTTACTTGACGGATACCACTTGTCCACGAATCGAATCTCTCTATCCTTTTTAGATGCAATATATTTGAGTTTCTGTACAAAGTCATAGAAACCCAAGTCAGACACCTTGCGTCCCCAAAGGGCTTTCATACCCTTTAGGTTGAGAGATTCAAGTGCAATCCAATCGTATCTATCAGTAAGGTCATGAGCAAGTTTCCAATGGAAATCTTGTCTGTGATTGGCAATCTTGCGGTGCTTACGGGCAAGGTTAATTCTTGCGCGTTCCTGATTCTTTGACCCTTTGCGCTTCCGTGAAAGTTTGCGGTTCGCTCGCTTAATGGCATTGATACCGCGCTTGAAGAATTGTGGAGATTCGTAGTCATTGGAGTTAGACCCGGTGAGATACGTCTTTAGTCCAAAGTCGAACCCCGCGCTTTTACCCGTCGTGGGCGACTCTAAATCCGCATCTACGTGGTCTGTCAGAATGATTAGCCATACGTCTCCTACGCTGTCTCGTTTTATGGTGCAGCGTTTCGGGGTGCCTAAGACTTCCCGGCTTTTGAAATATCGGTAGATTCGCTTACCGATACGGATAGAGTTACTTTGCAGGAGTTTCCAACCTGCTTGTGTCAGTGTGAAGGACTTATATCTTTTCCGTGCTTTGAAACGAGGTCTACCCGTCTTACGATTAGATTTTAGGTCTGCAAAGAATTTCATGTAGCCTTTATCTATACGGTCTATTACGTCTTGCAGAGACTGACTAGGTAGAAGATTCCAGTGGGTGTATTGAGGCAACCGCTTCAACTTTGTCAAGTGTCGTCGCAGTGCTTTCCTACCCGGATATTTACCGTAGATAGCATAGTATCTGCGACACAAGGCTATAAAGTGATTCCACACCGAAGCATGTGCCTCTATGGTTTTGTGCAATTCACGGTTGCCGTGATTACTATACATTTTGAACTTGTAGGTTTTCATCGAATTGTCTGTCTGTCTTTCATACCCCGCTTAATGGGTGTGGGAGACACCACCGGGCGGTGGCGTTAAGCCTCTCCCACGAAAGACAAACGAATTATACCTTGTTTTACCTCCAAAATCAATACAAAAACGGCTGTCCCCCGGCTTATATCCCAAAGATAAATCTTTGGGGTTTACGGGCTAAAGCCCAAATCCCTAATAGTTCAACAATATCGGGCTCATCTTCCACAATCAGAATCTTTGATGCCATTTTTCTTCCCGAAGATGTTGTGAATCCAGACGGCAAAAGCGTGATCAGAGCAAAACGCTAGGCTTCGCTGCTGCCTGAATTCGACATGTGTCCCAACTACAGCAAACAAAAAACATAAAAATTATCAACAAGAGATGTTACAGAATTTTGGCGTTTCTATGACTTTGTTGTGTAAATTTGTATATCACTGTACCCGATTGAGCGTTCCAAAAATCAAAAAAATTGCTGCTTCACAGAGGCTATGAGTTTCCGAATCATTCTCCCCAAAACGACAGCACCTGTTTGACCTCGTCTCTGTTACCGACAATCAACGGTGTTCGTTCGTGGATGGACCGCGGTTGTTTTTCGAGGATGCGTTGTCTCCCATCACTAGCAACCCCTCCTGCTTGCTCTGCCAAGAAAGCTATTGGGTTGGCTTCATACAACAACCGCAGCTTACCGAACCGATCCTTCTGCGTTGGTGGATAAAGAAACACACCGCCACGGAGGAGTGTACGGTGGAAATCAGAAACTAGCGAGCCGACGTACCGCAGGCTGTAGCCGCCCGCTTCTTCTGACTTTGCCCATTCAAGGTATTTCTGCACTCCTCGCGGGAAGGTCAGGGAGTAGGCTTCGTTGACACTGTAGGTTCTGCCGTTTTCCGGCATCTGCACGTTTTCCTGCGTCAACACGTATGCCCCAATTGCTGGATCGAGCGTGAATATATGGACACCATCTCCTGCGGTGTAGACCATCACCGTGCTGCTACCATACAACACATAACCAGCGGCGACCTGTTGAATGCCAGCCTGAAGGATATGCGGCATCGCATCGCTTCTATCGATATCGGGCTTACGTCGGAGGATCGAGAAAATAGTGCCGATTGGTACGTTTACATCAATGTTACTTGAGCCGTCGAGAGGATCAAACAGAACTACATATCTCCCCTCTTCTCCGACGTCTTGTACGATGCGCGGTTCAGCGTCTTCCTCAGAAATCATCATGCCGACATTTCCGCGGTATCCCAAACATCGCATCAGCGTTTCGTTGGCGATAACATCAAGCTTTTGAACCATCTCCCCTTGAACATTGTTTGTACCGGTGGCACCGAGAACATCAAGGAGTCCCGCTTGACGGACCCGATCCTGTATAATCTTTGTTGCTAGCGTAATTCCTGACAGTAACCAACTCAACTCTCCTGTTGCGCCGGGATAGCGCTGTTGCCCTTCAATGATATGCTGCTGGATCGTTACAATTGGTCTATCAGGTGACACATTTGCCGTCATTTATGCTCCTTTTGTGGGGAAATGGTTCAAAAAACTGAGCACGCGCCCGGTTAGAAAACATAATGAATAGGGCGTTGAGTTTGAGCCGTTTTTTCATATCCGTTATTATAGTTCTCGGACCCGAATATTACGGAATTGAACGGGACCATGGTCACCCTGCAACATCAGGGGTCCCTTGGGTGGATTGTCGTCACTAAGTTGTCCGCCTGTCGGTCCCTCAATGGTCACGTTGTCGTGAATCTTGGCTCCATTTAGGAATATTGTCAGGCTCATACCTTTGAGTGTTGCATCTACTGTTTGCCATTCTCCAGCTGGCTTGCTCGCCTCGACATCCACATGCTTCTGATTATAAAGGGCACCATTCTCCGCCGGGTATGAGTAGGTCTTCCCCAGACTGTCTAAGATCTGGATCTCATATCGTCCCCGGAGGTAGATACCACTGTTGCTATCCTTTGGCACCAGATACTCGATATGCAGTTCAAAGTCGCCGAACTCTTGCTCGGTGAGGATGTCCACACCTTTATCGGTGTTGTCAAGGATGCCGTCGTGAACAACCCACTTGTGTTCTCGGTCTGGACGCCGCATCCGCCAACCGGTGAGATCTGTTCCATTAAAAAGTTGAATTGATTCGTTTGCCATAAATGTTATCTCCTTTGTTGTGAATTGAATTACGCTTATTGGAGGTCGCTCTAGTCAATGGGCAGACCTCCACCAGCTCCAAAGAGTGAGGGCAAGATAACTCCGCCTATATTATCTATCAACTACAATTCGCCATCAACCGCCGGGGATGTAAAGAGTTCGATCCGCAACGGGTAATGCCACGCGAGTTCCCCCTTGCAAGTGCGAGTGCGCGATACCAAATTGTGCCTCCACCGATTGCATCGTTATGTCGATATTTCCAGCGGTACGCTCGCCCGTTTCGATCTCGCGGATAATGTTGCGGATCGTGCACACCGTGGGGCTTTCGCCGGTCGGTTTGATAACCTGTTCCTCAACGGCAGCCCCTCCCTTCGCGCTGTGGCGGACACACAAAACCTCGCCGTTATCCCATGCGTAGGCATGTCCTTCAGTGCCGTGTATATCAACGCTGAATGGACCAGATATGGGTAGAAAAACCCCCTCTGTATCGTTCTCATAGCCAATCCGGAAGAATTCGACCATGGGATCGGCAATTTCTTCTCCGGGGGGCGGTACAAAACAATGCCCGTCCGAATCGTAGTCCGGGTACGCACGGGGACGTTGATCCGCGTTTGCAGCCAGCGGTTCACCTCGCTGCACGAGGCGTCCCTCTACCCAAATTGGCATTGGGTCGCCAAGCAACATGGACACAAGGTCCAATGTATGCGGGTGATGTTTGATGATATCGGTATAGCTGGACATCACCGCATAGCGCGGTTCACCGATACCTCCTTGAGCGATGGCGTCGCGCAACCGAATATAACCGTCATGGTGTCGGCGCATCGCTCCCCAGTTGAAGGCGACATTATTTGCTTTACATGCGGCGGCAATGCTGTCAGCTTCTGCCAATGAGGCACAGAGTCCCTTCTCGGAATATATCCCTCGTACACCATGTTCTGCCGCGAAGATGATCGGTTCAGCGCGTGCGAATGACGGCGTGGTCACGCTCACGATGTCCGGCTTTTCCCGCTCAATCATTTCCCGATAATCGAGATAAGTGTTGGTAATGCCGAACCGATCGGTGAACCGTTTCAAACGTTCTGTCCCACGATTGGCAACAGCTACCACCTCGGTCTGTTCAATAGCGGCGTAGGCACTGAAGTGACCATAAGGACTCGAAAATTGATTAACCGAGAGTTCATCTTCAATTAAGCCACCCATACGACCGGTGCCGATAATAGCGACACGGTATAAATTCGTCATGTTCTCTCCTCTTTACGGACATGAAAATTCTAAATCGAGATGCGAACAACGAAAAAGATGCAAAGAGCCATACAATACCGATTATAAGAGTACCAATCTTAAACACAAGCCCCCTCTTCTAATCAAGATATTATAGCATAATTGCAGCAGGATAATTCAAAAATAGGTTGCCACTGTCGCCAAATTTTGGGTTGCATAAAAACCCCCAAATCCGGCACAATTAAATTATTCCGCAAAAAAAACTGATTTCCATGAAAGTGCCTATGACCAATTATCATCCACAACCGATTAATTTGTCAACTCATATCACACTTGCTACTTAGCACTGAGATATGGTATCCTCATCATGTTATTATAGAATTTTTCAGAAATGGAGGCATCCACTACTATGAAATCTGTTCGTTTGGGATTTATTGGTCTTGGTCATATCACCACTCGGTCACACTTGCCAGCCCTCGCGCCGTTGGTTGAAACCGGCGAGGTCACTTTGCAGGCATTCTGTGATATCAATGAAGGGACCGCAAAAACACAAGCCGCAACCTTCGGGGCACAGGCAACCTACACGAATCACCACGAAATGTTGGACAAAGAGGAGCTTGATGCAATCTATCTCTGTATTCCGCCAACATTCCATACAGACGAAATCCTCATTGCAGCGGACAAGGGATTGGCTATCTTTGTCGAAAAACCGCAAACGTTGGATATGGCGCAAGCCGTTCGGTTCGAGACCGCTATCCAAGAATCAGGCGTTGTGTCCCAAGTTGGCTTTATGAGCCGTTATTATCCGTCAGCGGAAGAAGTGTGTCGGAGATTGCAGGAGCGCACCTTGCGACACGCCTTGGTGCAACGTCTCTACGGCGGCAACCCGATCCGCTATTGGACCAGCCGCTTTGAGTTATGCGGCGGTTCATTCGTCGAAAACACCATCCACACAGTAGATCTATTGCGCTACTTCTTGGGGGATATCGAAGCCGTATCGGCATTCTACGTTGAGCGGAAGCCCGGCGAAGGACCTGAGCCGATGAACATGCCGCATGTATACAATGTCAACTACCGCTTCACTAACTGCGTAACAGCCAATGTGAGTGTTTCGCGGGTGATGACAAATGTGAGCATTTCACGGCAGCAAGTTATGCTGGTCAGCGATGATTCGCTGATTGAGTGGTCAGGGCAAAAAGTTGTGGAGAACAGCGAAACTGTATGGGAAACCACAGAAAACGACAACGCTTTTACTTTGCAAGCACAGGCTTTTGTTAAAGCTGTGCAGTCTGGTGACGCTAGCATGATGCGAAGTTCTTATGCGACTAGTATGAATAGTCTGGCAGCGGTTCTCGGTGCCAATGCGTCGGCGGCACGAGGCGGCGAGTTGATTCAACTAGAGGATTTTACTGCGGGGCGCATCTCATAAAGCATACTGACGCTTTAGGTGGCAATTTGCATTAACTACATCTTTTGCTTCTTCTGTGAACCGGTGGGATGGTAGTACGGTTCTAACAACAGATGTGACTTGGCAGGATCAGCGGCAGTACGCGCTAGCAGGTCAGTTGACGCTTCGCAGCGGGGCCAATTGACCATGTACGAGGGACCGTACTGGTAAGACAACCACACATCTCCTTCGCGAGTTGTCGGTTGGAATGCGTGAGAGAGGTTCTCGGTAAACAAAACGCCCGATCCAGCTCGCAACGAGATGTTGTGCAACGGCGCAATTGCGTTCAGATCCGTATGCTCATAGGGGTGTGGAAGGCTAGCTTTGTGACTGGCGGGGATTGCACAGAACGCCCCATCGCCGTCGGAGGTGTCAATCAACGCAATTAGGCAGGTAATCATCAGACAACGGAATTGACCATCTCCAAAGCAACGGTAGCGGGTATAACGTCTCGGATCTGCATCGCCTCCTTGGGTAAGCTGGCTACGCTGCCCCGGTGTTCTGAGTATTGCCCGTGAGCCGACGAGACGGTATTGGCGTCCCCAAATGAATTCCTGCACATAATTGAGGACACGAGACAGTGCCATGGCATCCTCAACGGTGTTCCCACCTTCAATGATGTTGACCAATTCGCAGCCATAGGGACCATCTGGCAATAGCGTTATATTTTTCGGTGTTGTCGCCTTAATCTTTGACAGGGTATTCTGCGCCTGCGAAATTTGGTCGGGGTTCAGGAGGTCCTCTAGCACTAGGTAGCCGGCCGTGTCGAAGAAATGCTTATCTTCAGCGGGGATCTCAGATTCGCCGAGGCCAATCTGCAAGTCAAAGACATCTTCTTCTGTGGCTGATTTCATGACAGTCACCTTCCGGTTTCTCAAGAATTATGCCTGCTCTCAATTCATCGAGACTGATGTCAGCGAACATCGGCTTCGACTGTATGAGCAAACGGGGGAGGTCCTTGGATAAGTTCGAGTTGACGCGGAGTTGCACGCTGCTCAAAACCTTCGGCTGTCATTGCCAAGCCTTGCCAAGTGCAGTGAAACGCCGGTGCATAGGAATAAAACAGTGTCCGCCGTACCTTTGAGCCGTGGTTCTCCACAGCCCCGTGGGATAGGTCTTCGGAGAAGATGATAGCATCACCTGCCTTACACGGTAGAGGCTGCACAAGTGGATGGGTCGGATCCGGAATCTGTCCCACGAGCGGATTGGTGAAGTTGCTCTTGTGGCTTCCGGGGATAACAGCAAAACAACCGTCTTCGACATCAACGTCCGTCAGCGCATACCCAATTTTCACGCTCACGCACTTGAACGCTCCATCTCGGAAGGCATACTCGCTATAAGGCAGCAACTCCGCATAACCGTGATGGAACCGGAACGCCCCTCCGCTGTTCCGTGACATAAAGCTGGCTGCATCAAGCCGGCTTGGCTCACTGATCATCTCCTCAATATAGAGAAGTGTCTGGGGCAGGTCAATAAGTTCCTCGAAGGGACCACCATAGCGGAGTACCTCACAGTCATAATCACCCAACCCGCCTTCTGACGGGGCACCCGTTTGGGCATAAACATTGTCCGAGGCGCGATATTTCCGTTCAGTGCCCAAGGCTGCTGTCTGACTATCATCAAGCGTTTCAAGGTAATCTATCGTTTCGTTGAGTCGCCGACGTATATCGGGGGACAGTACACCGCGCAGTACCAAGTATCCGTGCAGGTCAAATAGGTATCTCTCTTCCGGTGTCATATGATATGTTCCTAATTTGCATTGGCTTTGTTGGAATGCGATGCCGTTGGAGACATTTTAGTCCGTCTCATCGAAGCCGCTTTCAACCAATTTTGATAGTGCTTCAACAGCCTCTTCCTCATCGGTCCCTTCTGCCCTAATCATCAGTTGAGTGCCGCGACTTGCTGCTAACATCATGATTCCCATGATACTTTTTGCATTTACTTTCATCAGCCCTTTTTGGATGTAGATGTTGGAAGAGAATTGATTTGCCGCTTGAGACAGCACACCGGCGGGACGTGCATGCAAACCGAGCGCATTGCGGATCGTCACCAATTGTTCAATCATAATTATCTTCCTTATCGGCTGATGGGGCTGTTAAATTACCTTTGACTTTGTTCGCTCTAATGACTTTGTTCGCTCTAAAATTTCACGATGAAGCGTTGCGTGCTGCCATTCGTCGAGCACGGCTTCATCGTTCTGCTCTGCCATTTCCGCAATGAGGGCTTCATTGAGTTCTTTTGCTGCATGAAATCCTAACTTTTGTCCCCAGAGATTCATTGCTGCAGCTTCGATTAGATTTGAGATATTTCGTCCGGGTGCCACAGGAATGACAAGGTATGGTATCCGCTCATTGTGAAAATTGTAAACCTCCTCATCAAGTCCCGTTCGGTTATACACTTTGTTTTCGTTCCAATGTTCAAGTGTTACGACCAACTCAACCTGTGTGCGATCGCCGACCGCAGTGACTCCAAAGAGGCCAATTACATCGACAATCCCTAACCCCCGGACCTCCATATAATGCTTCACCGGTTGGGTGCGCATCCCAAAAACGCGGTGGCCGGATACACGTTTCAAAAGAACGGTATCGTCTGCAATGAGGCGATGTCCCCTCTGCAAGAGTTCCAAGGCACATTCGCTTTTGCCAATTCCACTTTCGCCGAGGATTAAAACGCCAACACCGAACACATCAACCAAGTTCCCATGAACATATTCTGAGGGACCAAATTCATCTTCAAGGAACAGCAGCAACCGGGTTGTGAAGATGGCAGATGATAGCCGGGTGGTCAAGATTGGTATATTTACATGATTGCCAATAGTGACAAGTTCTGCAGGGGTTGTCAGGTTATTTGTAACGATCACGCATGGGAGATCGTATGAGAGAAATTCCTGCAATATTGCAGCTTGCTCTATAAGAGGAAGGCTTTCTATATATGAAATTTCGCCATGTCCCAAAATCTGAACCCGTTCGTGTCCAAAGTGATCGTAATGTCCACACAGAGCAAGCCCTGGGCGGTTCGACTCCGCTGTTTTGAGCGCACGATCTAGCCCATTATGTCCGGCTGAGACTTCAAGTTGTAGCTCGTAACCAGCATATTTGATTAGCTGACGCACCGTCATTATATGGTCTGGCATTCGACTATTCCTTTGGTGGATTAATCTAATCTAATCAGTGTGGTAACTTAAGAGGGGGTAGGGAGGGACCGCCCAATGGATTGAGACAGGTCACGCTCGGAGGAAAATCGTACCGAGTATATGTGAATTGGCGGGACTTGGACTATCGTTCAGCGAAACACCTCCCCCGAACACCTCTAGATAAATTGAGGCTCGACCCATCCATATTCACCGTTATCATCTTCGTATACAACATTGACCTGATTCGTCTGTGCGTTCAAGAAAAGCAACAAGGTATCTCCAGAAGTCCGAAGCTGCATCACAGCTTCCCCTACGCTCATCGGCTTGGTAGCGAATTTTTCGGGAGCTTGGAAGTGAGGTGCCGGCATGTTTGATGGATCACTCGTATCCAATTCCACCGGTGTGTCCTCCTCATTGCCACTTAACTGTACTGCAACCTCACGCCGAGGCAAGCGATGTCGCCGATCTTTAATCCTCTCTTTATGGCGACGAATTTGTGACTCGATTTTGTCTATTACGTCGTCGAGCGATGAGAAAACATCGTGCGTTTCACCTTGGGCATGGAAGGTTGCTTTCCGTGTCGCAAGCGTAATTTCCGTTCGGTAACGGTTTTTCTCCACCTCCATGACCACCTGAAAATCGATAGCGGGATTGAAAATCGCTTCGATTTTCTTAGCACGCTTCTCAATGTAAGTCCGAATATCGTCTGTAATTTCAAGGTGACGGCTAGTCAGATGGATTTGCATGCCTTAGACTCCCTTTGTTGAAATTAATACCTCATTGGTTGCTGCCGATTCACCGCAAATCGGTCAGTGGTTGATTACCTACCATTTCCGTTTCCTTTTAGGAGATGGTAAAATATTAAGCTCCTCTCGGTATTTGGCAACAGTTCGTCTTGCCGTGTGAATCCCTTGCGCTTCCAATGCATCAGAGATTGCCTTGTCACTCAACGGTTTCGCTGCCTCCTCATTTTCAATCATGTCCTTAATCTTCCCTTTGACTGTGGTTGCAGCAATATTTGATCCGGAATCGGTCGGGAGTTCACCGCCGAAAAAGTACTTCAGCCTGTAGATACCTTGAGGTGTTTCGACGTATTTATTCGACGTGACCCGGCTGACTGTTGATTCGTGGACACCCGCCATATCTGCTATCTGCTTTAATATCAACGGTTTAAGCCCCTCAACACCCTTCTCCAAGAAATCCGCCTGTACCTCAAAAATTGCATCCGTGACCCTTGCAATCGTTTGGCGACGCTGCACAATACTTTGTAACAGGTCCCTTGCCTGAGTCCTGCGAACCTCTAGCCACTCCTTCGCTTTGGTATCTAAGTTTCTTTTTCCGTTCATCATCCAATCAACGTAGATTGGATTCAAACGCAGTCGAGGCATACCGTCGTCATTGGCGGTAACTCGGTATTCCCCGTCAATTTTTTCAATTGTAACGTCAGGGATGATCGTTTCAGGTGCCCTTGGATCTCTTGGATCGAAGAAGTGGCGCCCCGGATAGGGATCCAAAGTACCAATTAGTTCCCGCGCTTCTACAATTTTACTAATCTGTACCCCAAGTCCTTGGGCGATACGTTGGAGATGATTATCCGTTAAATCCTCCCAGTGGTGCTTGATAACCATTTCTGCGAGTGGATTCTCAATTTGTGCAGCTCTCATCTGTGTGAGAAGGGTTTCCGGGATGGTTCGATAAGCGATTCCGATAGGCTCAAAATTGCTGTGAATAAAGTGCAGGACAGCCTCTACCTCGTCCACGTCGCAGCCGACGGCGGCTGCAATATATTCGAGGGTGATGTTGTAGATATTGAGTTGACCATCTTCCTTGTTGACTGTATAGGTCCGTTCACCCGCCACATCGGTTATCAGCCAACAGCTATCTTCTGATTTCACAGTAATGGTCGCATCTTGAGAAAGCGAAATTTCGTCGTTTTCGAATTCCTTACGCAGCCCTTTTTCGATCGCTTTTCGCAGGTATTCTGAGAGTACCTCATTATCTAAGTCACTTTGGAACAATGGGTTTATATCGAACAGAGGACCGGTCCGCAACTGACCGTTATCATCAAGATTGCCAATAATCTGCTCACCAATTCTCCGTTCCATTTCCGAAAAAGGTGTGACACTGAGTTGTTCCATCAGAAAATCGTGTAGCGACTGGAAACAGGCGATATCGGAGGGACGCTGGTCCTCGTTGTTCTCCCAATGCTCAAACTCTCCGCTTTCACCCCGATGGAAGGAGTCATCCAGAAAGTCCTTCCAGTCAAAATCTGGCTCTTTATCCTCGCGATCGATAATCTCTTCGGGTTCATTCCATTGGGTATCCGGATCGAGTCCTTCTAAATCGATAATTTCCGCAAGTTCATCCTCCTCCGGTATCTCCTCTAAGAGCGGGTTTTGCTCCAATTGCTGACTCAAATGCTGCGTCAGATCCAGCCGTGACATCAGAAGTACCTGAATCGCTTGCTGTAGCTTGGGCGTCATGACCAGCCGGTGCTGTAAGCTCGCGGTTTGTCTCATTCCAACGTTCATGGCTTGATCTCCTCAAATAATTGCGTTATATCCGAGACCGTCGCAATTCAAAATTATGTCCTAAGTACTGCTCCCTAGCGATCTCACTCTCGACAAGCACCTCCGGGGTGCCGTTTAACGTGATTTTTCCATCGGTAATTAAATAAGCACGGTCAACGATGCCTAACATTTCCGCGGCATTGTGATCTGTGATTAACACGCCAAGATTTCTATCGCGTAAGTGTAAGATGAGCTGCTTAATATCTTGAACTGCAATCGGGTCTATCCCTGAAAATGGCTCATCCAATAAAATAAAAGACGGAGATGCTGCCAAAGCTCTTGCGATTTCAGCACGACGACATTCCCCACCCGAAAGGGTATATGCCTTACGATCTGCTAACTCAGAAATGCCAAGTTCTTCCATCAGTTGTTCACTTCGTGGACCACGCTCCTTTTTGGGAATCTCGCGCACCTCTAAGATAGCTTCGATGTTCTGCTTGACCGTCAACTTCCGAAAGATAGAGGTTTCTTGAGCGAGATAACCGATGCCCCGTCGTGCGCGTTTATACATCGGCAGAAATGTGATATCCTCATTATCATAAATAATCTGCCCTGCATTGGGGCGGATCAATCCAACAACCATATAAAATGTCGTTGACTTGCCCGCGCCGTTCGGTCCCAGCAAACCGACAATTTCACCTGTTTCAACTTCAAGGTTGACTCGATCAACAACAATGGGTCCACGTCTTGTATAACTTTTGACAAGGTCATGGGTTTGAAGGACCGCCACTGTTTTCTGCCTCCTCCGATTTTTGTGAATCCAATTCTTGTGAATCCGACTCAGATTCCTTTGGGGACTTTACACGAAATCGAACCTTTATATTTCCCTCTCCGGAGCGTTCGCCGGTGCGACGGTTATATGTAAAAATATCTGCTTCCAGCCGATCCTCATTTTGGAGAACGACGACGTCATCGCGAAAGTCTATAATATCGGTGAGGTGGTTCAAGGTCGCGTGAGCACACGTGACGAAAATATCCCCGTCTCGAAGTTCAACGCTTCCTTCCGCAACAGTCTTGACGGTTACATTTGTCTCAACATTTTCATAAATGGTTACTTTGTCGGCATTCAGGAAGCCATCTGGTCTTTCGATTTGAACGTTACCAGTAAAAATTGTCAATCCTTTTTTTTCGTGTTGCTCGAAGCGATCCGCGTGTTTAACATCAATCACATCCCCATCTGAAGCTGTCTTATCGTCCATTACCTCTTGCTGAGGTGGAGATGTCTCCTGTTCATCAGCTGAAAACACACGATTGTTAAGCAAAAGAACACTAAGGACCAAGCCAACTGCCCAAAGTAAAGCCACGGTAGGTTTCGGAATTGTTACAGAATTAATTCTCAGTTGCATCAAATTTCTCATCCTTTGGATAAATTTTAGATTGGACATTCTTCATTATAACCACTTCGAGTGTCGGATCACCTTCCAGTTCTTGACCGACCATTGTTGAATCACCCCGCACAATTGTGGAGGTATTCGGTGCAAACAACTTGCCATCACTATTTCGCCAGTGAAGTTCATCGGTGTACAGATGCCCATCTTGGCTTTTTCCAACAACATTCTCAAAAATATGAATATCATTGCTTGACTCGATAAGCTCGCCACGATCGCCTGTTATTGTTATTGCCCACTTGCCCTCCTCAAAGATCTGGACCCTTGGCTTTTGCATCTCCACAATCTCTTTCAGGAATGTTGCCTTCTCAGCAACAAGCATCCACCGCGTGATGCCCCCCTCTGCGTGTTGGGTTGAAAAGGTAGACAGTATCTGTTGAGGCGTTTCTTGGGCTGGCTGTACCGGTTCTTCGTCTGCTTTATCACAGCTAAAAGTGAATAGGCTAAAAGCTGCCAAAAGGAAAGATACTTGAAATGCGATATGTAAGTGTCGGTTATTCAGGTTGTGTTTTCCAGCGTTCATGCATCCAGATCCACTGTTCCGGGTAGCGTCGAATGTAAGATTCAATGACTTTGGTGAACAGCTGCGTGTTAACCAAGAGATCTTCTTCTTTCTCTCCGCTCTGTTGTAGAGGCAATGGTGCTTCGATGATAGCACGGTGTGAATTGTCCGGTTGACGGACAATAAAAGTTGGTAAAATCGCAGCCTCTGTCTTGAGTGCGAAAGCTACCGGACTATAAGGTGTGTAAGCAGGTTTGCCGAAAAAATCAACGAAAATCCCTCGAGTACGGGTGTCCACATCTGCAAGAATCGCGATCAGTTCATTTCGATTGAGACCGCGTAATACTTCGCGAACTGCTCGATCCCGGTCTATGCCTTGCCATCCAACCTTTTCTCGATAGCTGCTAACAATAGCGTCTAAACGTTTGGATCGCAGCTGACGGGTGATCCCGCGAATTGTATAGCCATGTGCAAGGATGCTAGCACCAAGAAGCTCCCAATTGCCAAAGTGAGCCGTCAGGATGATCGCACCTTTGCCTTGAGCCAGTGCCCTATCAATATGTTCTCTGCCCTCAAGGGTGACAAGCTGATGGAGAGTTTCAGGAGACATGTGAGGAAGCTGCATAAATTCCATCAAGTTCTTACCGATGTTCTGGAAGGAGCGTCGGACGAGCCTGCCTACCATCGGCTGACCAATCCCAAGGCTCTGTGCCAGATGCTTGCACGCCTTATCCTTTTCGCGATGGGACAACAAAAAAACAGCTGTAGCAATATAAACGCCTATAAATAAAGCGAGTTTACGAGGCAGCCGAGCAATGCACTGACCTATACATTTTGCCGTAAATGCGTAACAGTAATCTTTCAGAGTGCGCCACATACCTGCTCCTATTATAGCAAATTCAACCTGCAATGACAAGGGAATTCATGGTTGCAAAGGGGGATTGGAACTAGTTGGCATAAAAATTGATGGTCAGCATCGATCTCTGTTGTTAATAGATCCGAATGTTTGAAAATTGATTGAAGTTTTACTTGAGAATAGGGTTTAAGTGTGTTAAAATAAGTGGAGTTGCAACCTTGATTAGAAACAGGTTTCAAGGATAGATGGTAACTCAATCAAATCATATCGAAAGGTGGTGCAAAGTCATGCAAGAAATGCTTAAACGAATCAACTACAATAGAAAAAACAATACATTGGATAATCAGGGAACTCGTCTTGACTCTGCCCATCTGCGTTTTGGGTCGGTAGGAACGGCTACTTAAATCTCCTTTGGTGTAATGTCGGAAAGCCCGTAAGGATGAGTTTCCTTGCGGGCTTTTTTTATTTAACCTTGTGAGGTTATATTTTATGGATGAAGGAATCGTTATCAAAGCATACGGTGGGGTTTATGATGTCCAAATCAGGGAACAACTCTGCCACTGCTCATTGCGACATCATATTATTGAAGCGGATAGACGGGAGCGTGCAGAAACGAAAGAGTTGCCCTACGTGGATCTCGTTTCCGTCGGCGATCGGGTGCAAATTTCGCGGGCACAGTCGAAAACGGATGTAGGTTATATTGAGGAAATTCTTCCGCGTCAGACCCAATTCGGTCGCACGCGCGTAAACAAATTGCCACAGGTCATTGTAGCCAATCTCGATCTCCTGCTAGTCATCTTTGCGGCACGAAACCCTCAACTCAAATTACGCATGCTGGATCGATTTCTCGTGACAGCAGAGGCATCGGGGATGTTACCCGTAATCTGTATTAACAAGATTGACTTGGTCCAACTGGAAAAATTAAAAGCACAAATGGCACTGTACGAGGGAATCGGTTACAATCTAATCTACACCAGTATTGTAACGGATGCTGGAATTGACGAAATGCGTACAGTGATGAAAGATCGGATTTCCGCTATCGTCGGATCGTCTGGCGTTGGCAAATCATCACTACTCAACGAAATTCAACCGGGCTTGCAGCTACGTGTTGGTGATGTTGATGAGCGGATGCACAAGGGGCAGCACACCACAACGGAGGTTGCCCTGTTGCCACTCCATTTTGGTGGGTTCGTCGCGGACACACCGGGCATCCGTACACTCGGCTTGTTTGAGATTGATGATGAGCAGGGGCTGGACATCCATTTCCCCGAAATGCGTCCCTACATTCCCGAATGCAAATTTGCAGCGTGCACCCATCAACATGAGCCGGGGTGTGCGGTTAAAAGTGCTGTCGAGGGTGGAAAGATTAGCGAATTGCGATACGATAGCTACTTGCGCATATCGGGATTTAGTGCAGGAAGATTTGAGCGTGAAGGACCGAAGAAAGAGAAAAAACGGTATGAGAGGAGGCATAAACGTGCGAAGCGATAGTGGACGTCAAGTGATTGACAAATTGAGACGAATTATTGAAAAAAATGAACAGAAACTCACCTATTTTCAGAATCGACTGAAGCAGGCTGAGTTCATTGATCAGCCGAAGCAGCGACTGATTGGCACTGCAGCAGGACAGGCAGATTCCTATACAGATCAGTTAGCAATCCTGCAAACCCAGCTACGCGAGATAGAAAAGCTTTACGGCGGCAGCATAAGACTGAGAACAACTGAGGAGCGAGATTTGCGGCGGACTTGGGGCTGGACAAATGAGCCTACCCTTCGTAATCGCTTGCGCACTGAATTCATGCCGTTCCACGCTTACGTCGACAATTGGCATCGTTGGCTTGCTGACGAATATACGCACCCGCTTTCAGTTGATCTGCCAAGCGGCGAACTGGTTGGCTTTATGCTAATTAGATGTACCGGTGAGGATGAGAAAGTCGCAACACTTGAGTTTATTGTTATTCGACCCGATTGCTGTTATCAGGGGTATGGCACAGAGGCGACGCAGCAGGCAATCGACTTGGCATTTGAACATCTCGGCGTGGATGCTTTTGAACTTCAAGTCGGTGTCGATAACTATACCGCCTTTCTCTGTTTCGAGAGGTGTGGATTGGAGTGTATTGACCAAGGACGTTACGGGAGTTTGGAGTGCTATCGCATGGAGATGCTCCGTGAAGTCTGGGAAGTCATTAAAGCTGCCGAACCGATTCCAGAACGCGATGACCTCGAGACACCACCTGCCCCCGATGAAGCATCGGGATTAAGAAGTTGGAATCCTGATGCAGTTGGGGAGGGATCCACCCCCTATCTTACGGCGAAACTGCTGGCACCCTTAAAAGAACTAGTGTCAAATCGTTGAATGTAGTGCTCATTCCTCTACTAGTTCAAAGGACTCTAGTTCAAACTCAACATCAACGGTAACATCCCCGCGGGTCTGAGATTGAGTGAATTTGATGATGCCTACATTGGGAGCAAGCCATTTCTGTGCCACCGTTATGTCGAGGGGATGATCGAAAATGCTCCACTTAAATGTCTCCTGTACCTGAAATACGTTCTCAAACGTTCCCGCCGGAACCGTCAAGGTTTCCTCTGAAAGTACCTCAAACTCATCTACACCGCCACCGATTGGAAACAGTTCAGGGGACAACTTTGCTTGAAAGCTTGTTTGCCATTGATTCCCCGGGATCAGCGGAAACTTGTAAAGCGGTAAAAAAGGTGAGAAAAGGATTGTATCTTCCGTGCCGGAGGTAACATTCTGAGCATGCTGGAAGATTCCCTTGACAACGCCATTTTCAATTTTATGACCCAAGTAGGAGAAATTGAGGATGCCTTCTAGCCCCTCGTCAGGACTCGATTTCTGTAAGACATAGCTTTTAACAGTTCGATCGCTGGTGACTTGGATCTCGATTGTGTCAACGATTTCAAAGATAACCCGATTTCCTTGATCATCGTGATAGTTCCACTTATTGCCAATAGCGAGTGGATAGTAATCCCCCGGACGGGTTCGCCACACACGGATGCCGATGACGCTTGTGGTCGATTTCCTTCCGTCGCTCACGGTGACTTCAATCAGGTATTTTTGTTCCTCTTCGGGAGCAGTCCAAATCGCACCGAGATTATCGCCCTCAATCGTACCGCCGGTCGCATACCATTCAACAGACAGTTTATCGCCATCAACGTCAATGGCTTTGAGTGTGATGTCGGTTGAGGTGCCGGGTTCGATGATATCGGAGTCCGCCTCAAAGGCAGAAATCCTTGGCGCGAAATTATCGACACGATTGCTCTCACTACACCCCAGAATTAGGAAAAGAGGGATTGCTATAAGCAGAGGAAACAGGTGCTGTCCCCTGAATAAAAACATGGTAGGGTCTCCTTTACGAATATGGAATAGTTGCCGCTCCAATAAAATTGGGGCTCAACGCAGACATAAACGCTGGGGAGGGCAAAACGATGACAGTGGGAAAGATTTTGCTCCCAAAGTTTAACCTAGCTCCCAACCGTATTCTCTCGCAGGGATGTATGGAAGCTGTCCGCTTTCGAGCATCAACTCAAGCGGAGATTCTTTTTGAGCCAATGGAAACGTGATTTTGGCTCTGCCAAGCCGTTCCGATTCGTAAGCGGCAAGGCACATCTCCAAAGCGATGCGGCCATCGTATCCGCTGGAGACGCTCTCTCTATCCTCGTCGAGACATGCAACCATTTCCCACGCGCCTTCGCTTGGTACATTTCCTGTCGAATCCCCAATGAGTTCGCTGCCTATCGCCTCAATCTGCTCTCCCTCACGAAAATCTCCCAAATCTCCATCTTTCTTCCAAAGCCGGATCAGCGGTTGCCAACCACGTTGCGGACGAACTTCTATCTTCCCTTCGCTCCCCTCAAGGATGAAGCAGCCGTCTAGCCGGTAATCCCAGTGACCGCCGGTCATGAACAGGGCGGTGATTCCGTCGTTAAGGCCGAAAAAACTCGTAATCCGTTCACGTTCATTACTCCGGTCAACAGTCGCCATAACCCACTCCGGATCCCCGCCGAACCATCGAATGGAGTCGCAACTGTGCGTCCCGTTGTGCAGCAACGTACTGGTATCGCCGTAATTCTGAGTTTCGATGTGTAATAGGGTACCAATGACACCGTTATCCACCATCTGCTTGACACGACGCCAATTCGGCTCAAACCGCATGGTGTGGTCAATCGCCAATTTCGTTCCAGACCGCTTGCACGCTTCGATCACCCGGTCTGCGTCCCTCATATTCAATGCCATTGGCTTTTCGCAGAGGATTGCTTTAGCCCCTGCTTGGGCTGCCGCAATTGTCGGTTCGACATGCTCCCGATTGTGCGTTGTCACACCGACGATATCAAGTCCTTCTTTGCTTAACATCTGTTGCATGTTCGTATACGCCGCCGGAATCTCAAATCTTTCAACGAGCGCGTTCACCTTCTCTTCGAGGATGTCGCAGGCGGCAACAACCTCCACGCGGTCATGCAGTTGCTGAAATGCGGTCGCATAACGCGTCCCAATGCTGCCACAACCGATAATTCCGACGCGGTACTTCGTTTTAGGCATGCTCATCCCCCTACTTGTGGGTAGATCTGCTTAACTTCACCAATGCCTTCACTACCTCGAACTTGATTTCTATGTCCCGATTATCATCTCCAATAATTTCGCTTAGTCCAGGAATCGCACGTTTATCCCCCAACTCACCCAACGCTGTTGCAGGATTCCATAGTACCAAGTCCTCGTCTACGACATTCCATCGTGGCAAGCCTTCGTCATGGTTGAGAGCGTTTATCAAAACAGGGATGCCACGCTTATCCCCCAACTTTCCCAACGCTTCTGCAGCAACCCATTGTACCGTGATATGGTCATCGTTGAGAGCATTTATCAAGGCAGGCACTGCACGCTCATCTCCCAATTTTCCCAATGCTTCTGCGGCAAAGATATTTTTATCCTTAAGAGTGCTTATCAAAGGGTCAACGGCGCTGTTATCTCCTAACTTTCCCAACGCTTCTGCGGCAACCCATTGTACCGTGATATGGTCATCGTTGAGAGTGTTAATCAAAGCGGGCACCGCACGCTTATCTCCCAACTCTCCCAAAACGGCTGCGGCATTCAATCGTACGGTGCTATTGTCATGGTTGAAAGCGTTAATCAAAACGGGCACCCCGCGTCCATCCCCTAATTTGTCTAACACTTTTGCAGCAGTCCGTCGTACCACGCTATCATCATGGTTGAGGGCGTTAATCAAAACGGACTCACCGCGCTTATCTCCCAACTTTACCAACGCTCCCGCGGGAGCTAGGCGTACCCAGCGAATATCGTTAAGAGCGTTTATTAAAGCCGGGATCGCACTTTTATCCCCCAACACTCCTAATGCTTCTGCAGCCTCCCATCGTACCCAATTACCATCATCATTGAGAATCTTTATCAAATGGGGCACCGCACTTTTATCCCCTAATTTTCCCAACGCTTTTGCGGTTTCCTTCTGTGCCTCGTCATAGTCATGGTTGAGAACGTTTATCAAATGGGGCACCGCACTTTTATCCCCCAATTTTCCCAACACAAAGGTAGCATGCGATCGTACCCCCGAGCTATCATCGTTGAGAGCACCAAGCAGTAGTTCAAGTAGCAGCTCTTCAGAGAGTGTTTCACCCAGCTTATAAAACTGATAATATGCTTTGAGTGCTTTCTCGGTTTGCCCATTTGCAGTAAGTACCTTTGCCAACATGGCATGCCCAATCGGTTTATCCGGGTTCTCTAAAATAAAACCCTCAACCAATTTTAGTGCGTTCTCATAATCATCCACTTTGAGAAAGGCACTTGTGCCCTTTTCCAGTTCTGATTCTTTAGAAGCAAAACCTGAAAAGGGCACTGTGAGACAGGCAAGGGCAGCGAACACTCCGAGGACTGCCATCACCGTATTCAAGTATTTCATCATGGCTTTCCTTCTCTAAAGTCATCAAAAGGGAATAGCCGAAACCCGATTCAGCGAATCGCAATCGGATTGCCCGGAGATCCAGTAGCACCTTTCAGCCGCAGCGGCGCGAAGATAAAGGCAAACTCGTAAACCTTATCCGCTGCGAGCTCTGCGGTGATGAGATTCTCAATGTTATACATGCCATTTTTGGCAATGAACAGTTGATGGACAGGAGCAAAAATCGATTCGTCAGGATTCGGAATGACTTCGATTGCCCAATTATCTGCACCCGCCATAACAATCTGTTTCTCAACCAAATACTTGCCCGCGTCCATACCGATACCGGGCTCCGATCCGTTATAGCGTTCATTGTCCGTCATCCAGAATTTACCCCAACCGGTATGAGTAATGACCACATCGCCCGGGCGTATCTCCACACCCTGCTTTTTTAACGCGCCTTCTATATCTTCAACCGTGATTTCGTAGCCGCCCTCCAGATGCTCGACACCTTTATAGCCGGCAACGTCAATGAGAACCCCGCGGGTAACGAACACACCGACATTCTCCACCCCCAGTTTCTTCAATCCATCGGGCTTGGCAAAATCGAGGCGATTGTTTCCGTTGTAGTAAAGATCGCCGATACCGAGGTGTCCCAATCCATCGAATTGGGTGCCAATCTGTCCAATTTCGCCACTGACAATCTCATCATGCCACGTGACTTTATTTGCGTGATCGGTGCTGCCGGTTTGGGGGATCAACAAGCTATAGTGGCGTGTCCCAAACAGCGGCATACCCGCTTCGTAAACTCGACCGAGCTGGTAGACTTTCCCTTCCTTAATCAGGCTGGCAGCTTCCAAAACCTTTGTAGCCGTCAGCAGGTTTGCTGCACCGCGTTGATCATCTTTTCCCCATTTGGAGGGATACCAGTTGGATTCCTCCGTCAGCGTCCAAGTTGCTGTCAGCGCGATTAGTAATACCGCTGAACCTAAAATTGTGAAAAATTTGACGACGTTTTTGCGTTTGTGAGACATTGTTTTCTCCTGTCGTTTGAGGATTCTTGACCCATTAGAGTAACATTTGTCATAACGGAAGTTAATTTGCTTGATGCCATCTATGTCTTTCAACTATCCTTTGGGTAATTGAAAAACACGCCCTTTTCGCAGGGCGTTCAGTGTAGCAAAATTTGTGGGTAAAGTCAAACAAATTTCTAGGAGGGAGGGTTTTGGAAGGGAAGTGTCGTTGTCAGGAGAAGGCTTGACATTGCTGGTCTCGATTAGCAGATCTAGACTTGAGGTGTGGATATAACCGCTACACTTTCGGAAGGGTTGACATCTGTTTTTCGGCGTTTGATGTCAAAATTGGGCAGGTCGCGATCAGAACCTAAAACTTAACCGTCAATTCACCCACGAACTGTTTCGCCCGGTTGCTGCTGCTAAAGACCTCGTAGAGATTACCCGAAGCATCAAAATAACGACGCACAAAATTACGACTCGTCTCCGCCGGATTCAAATCCGTGTATTCCAACCACAGATTGACATCCGTGAATACGTCCCAATTCACCCCAAAAGCTGTAGAACTCGCATCACCTTCTCCCTCCTGACCTTGGCGGTTCAGATTTGGGAAGAGTGCTTGTTGATAAAGGTCTGTTGTACCATCAATCCGTTCAGCATAAAGGTTGAATTCCTTGTAGTGGTAGGCATTGGGGTTTGTGATAAATTTCAGATTTGCAACGACCGTGTTCGTCAACGCTTGGGTTTCAAAGTCGTAGCTATCTTCCTCTTTCGGAGGTGTTATATAGCGTTCATCCTGCTCTCCATAGGTGAAGATATCCGCAAGGGTCAGGTTCCAGCTTTCCGAGAGGTTATATGTCCAAAAAAAGGAGTTACTCAACTGTAACAGATTCAATTGGTCATCAACGTCTGCTTCATCGTCGATATCCTCGTAATCTTCAAGGAAGTCGTGATCGCGGTTGAGTGCCCGAGTATTATAAACCGCGTTCATATGCGACGGCTTAATCGTAAAACCTTCAATGGAATATTGACGAATGATTAAATCACTCCCGTCGCGAAGGTAGATGTGACCGAGGGGATCTAAGGTAAGGAAAGCGAGATCATGGTCTTCCGCGCTCTGTCTATCCACTTCATAAACCACACGTCCTTTATAGTTTCCGTTACTACTAAATCGCTGTACACGCGCAATGACGTTGTGATAGATTGTCTCACGAATCTCTTTAATCTTCAGATCTTCCGCCTCCTCTTTTTTGTTTTCGTCTTTCTCATCTTCTTCATCGAGATATTCGTTGAGGTAACGGCGATATTCCGCTTCCTCAAGCAGACGAATTCGCCGATGTAGGATAGCCAGATCTGACGACTGGGAATTTGGGCTAAGAGAGGCAGAGCGTGGACGAGTGGTATCAATGATCGAATTGACAAGTCCTGTGCCGGTTGAATAAGTATCAGCGAGCCCCTGCCCGGACGGTGAAACCACATCCAAAAAATTTGCGAGTGGACTTCCCAAAAACCGTTTGAATTGGCTCTTATCTTTAACCAAAATCTCACCCGTTGCCAAAGCGACAACGGCGATAGGCTTGACAAATTCTCCCTCGCCACGTCCCTTTACCCCAAATTTCAATATAAACTTCCCGTCCGCGTTAAACTTGACCACACGATGATTGCCGGTGTCCGCAATAAGCGCATTCCCTTCAGCATCAATTTCAATGTCTGAGGCATCGCTGTCAAACTCGCCGTTGCTTGCACCGTATCTCCCAAACGCGATTAATTTCTCCCCGTCCGCACCAAATTTGTGAACCTTTGCGTTTTTCGCATCCAGCACATACAGTTGGTTTTGATTATTCACATCAATGCGAACTGACCGATCATAGTTCCTCGGTTGATAGGCGAATGCTGTTTTACCTTCCTCGTCAATCATCAAGCGCGTGGGCAGAACTATTTTGGGGCGTACGTCAATCGCATCGACAACGTAGGTGTGCATTAGTTCGCCATCTCGATTGAACTTATAAACACAGGGGCCAAACCAATAGAGTTTCGGGTCCGCAGTTTCCGGGATATGATGGGGTATAGCCTGATCAACGACGTAGATATTTCCATCTCCATCAACAGCAACATCGCCCGGCTTTCTGAGTATGCTGTGCACAGTTTTCTCTTTCGGAATTTGCATGATGAATTTGCCTGTTGGTGACAGTTTCTGGACCAGCCGGTTATCTGCGTCGCTGACATAAATGTTGCCTGTGTTGTCAAATCCCACATGAATATTTTTGCTAAAAAATCCGTCTGTTGAGCCCTTCCCACTGAACTCCCGCTCAAACTTCAAAAAACCCACAGCAAATATTTCGCCTGCCTGCCACACACACAGAGCAGCGACAAGGAGCAAAAGAACAATCGATTTTTTCATTGAATCAGGTCCCTTCAAATAATTTAGTGTATATTGCGCTTGACATAACTTATATTGGTGTTTATCTGGTCAATCCACTTATTGTGCGTGCTCAGTATAGCACGAACCTTCCAAAAATTCAAGCCCTTAGAATTTTCAGATGAATAGGTGTGTGTTTAGAGACACACCATCCCGTGTGCGCTTGTCCCAAGTGTCACTGAACTGAGACACCTTTCCCTCTCCTCCTAGCTTAGTTGGCTCATGTTAAGAAGTCGTGCAACAGCAACCGATTTAGTTCATTAATGAACCAATGAACTAATAATTTTCACGTTTCACGTCCCGATAGATCGGGATCCTCGGAACGGGACATCACGTTTTACGCGCTATTGATGGTTTTGGCGCGCATCTTGCACAACAAAATGTGACACAGTTTTGAAACCTTTGAAAATGGGTAAGCTGAAACACAAGTTGAGGTAGGGAGGAATAAAATCATGTTAGTCCGTATGTCATTCACAATTACGATGTCTATTTTCTGGGCGGGATGGATCTGTTGCGTTATGTTTGGTTGTAATGACCAATCAGCGGCATCGCCTGTAGAATCTGAAATTCAACTCTTACAAGTCGGTGTATTTCACGGCGATGAGGTTTCAGCAGGATCAGGTGAAGTCTGGCTGGGATTGTATTCGATGCCCGATGGATACACGCTAATCCCTTCGAGGATTACAGTGGAAACCGTTTATGACCCATTCGTTGATAATGCTGGGGAGAAGACCGGAAAAGTGGTTTCGGTGGAGGGGCGGATGCGCCCGCTTTTTCTGATAAAAGGTTTGGATGCACCCGAAAGAGAATCCATTAAGACACTATCCGCTGAACAGACAATTTTGAGTCCCGGTAAGTCCCTCAACCTTAGATTGGACGACAAGAACGAAAGTCATTTGACAGCTTATGGCGAGGGAGATATAGGACCGAACGGGTTTACTTCACTCGAAAACTACAGCCTTGAACTATCGAAGGGACAATTATCGCAGGAACTGCTCGCATATAGATCAACGCACGGTGCCATACCTACCCTGCTCTGGACAGGAGATCTGGATGGCGACGGTCAATTGGACCTGCTTATTAATGCAACCCCGCATTACACCGTATATTCTGCACCGATGTTGTTCCTTTCGTCGATGGCGCAGGACGGTAATTTGGTCCAGAAGGTTGCGATATTTATCGCTACCGGCTGCTAATGCACACCGTACGTTCCCTGATAAGTCTCTCATGGCTCATGTTAAGAAGTCGTGCAACAGCACCGTAGGGAACAACTTTCGGACTCTCGGTCGTAGATCCCGATTCCGTTGGATTAGAACAATACGGACGGAGTCGTGGATTCTCGGTTCGGAACGTCACGTTTCACGCTTTTCGTGTTTCGCGCTTTTTTTTGACATGAGCTAACTCGATTTTCTTCCCCTTTCTGAACCTTCTCTGTGTTTTCCTGATACGTCGCATTGCCCTTCCTTGATTTTCCTTCAACATTTTCTATGTTCCGTCGTCCAAAAAGAACCGTGCCAAAATTCCGTTGGTACGGGTTTCGTTTTTTGCTCAACAAGGAGGTTCTTTTATGCACAGTGGGGGGGGGTCTAGACGGGACATACATCGAATGGCTCGTTCTTCCGGTAGTAGGAGTGCTACTAGACGGTCCGATGTAGAGACGACAACTTTAGAGGAAGTCCCAACAGCACTCCAAGATCAGCTTGAAGATTTGCTGGAGCAAGAAGAAGAGATTAAAATTGCTATCTCAACAGATCTACAGGTTGATGGTACTTACGGAAAAGATTGGGTGTTAGCAACGGATAAACGCTTGCTCGCTTTTAACCAAAACGGTGCGCCTACACCTGAAATCCAGAACATTGCACTTGAAGCCATTGATAGTATTGAAATACGAGAGTTGCATGGCAATAACTTCATGAAAGTGCGAACCTCAGAGGGGGCACTTGAAATTGCTCGCTACTCTAAGCGGCTCGCTCCTAAGTTTGCCGAGGCAACGCCGGAAATCGAATTGTTGATTGACAAAGTCAAGCCGGAGGCGGAAACATCTAAACGACATCGGAAATATGTCGATCCCGGAAAAAAGAAGATTAGATGTGAAACTTGTGGACGCCCGATCCCGCGATGGTCTGATGTCTGCCCGAACTGCGTCGAGAAGGGGAAACTCCTCGTCCGCCTGCTAAAATACGCGATCCCATTTTGGAAGGTTTCTGTTCCGGCACTACTAATCATGCTGGTCATACGGCTTGTAGACCTCTATCCCCCTATTCTGAGTAAATCGCTTATTGATGACATCCTTGTTCCTGCAATGATGGCAATAACAGGAGGACAGCTGGTCGAACCGGGCGCATTTGAACAACTGGTGATGATTGTGCTGCTGATGGTTGGAGCGCACGTTTTCACGGCAGTTTTCTCAGCAGTCCGGGGATACATGATGACGTGGGTCGGTCAGCGCATCACGCTGACATTGCGGAATGATGCCTTTCGACATATGAGTATCCTTTCGCTCGATTTCTACCAACAGCGGGAGACGGGAAATCTGATGTCACGCATCACTCAGGACATCGGACGGCTGCGAGACTTTATCGCTGAAGGGTTGCAGGATATTATCGGCGATTCAATGGCGCTGGTCTATATGTGCATTATCATGTTTGTCATTAACTGGCAGCTGGCACTTTGGGTGTTGCTTCCGATTCCCTTGATTATCCTTTTCTCATTCTACTTTGGACACAAGATGCACAAGGTTTTCCACGTTCTGTGGAAACGCTACGCTGGAATTAGCACAATTTTGGCGAGTACGATTCCAGGGATACGGGTTGTTAAGGCGTTTACCCGTGAGAAATACGAAGTCGACCGTTTTGAAAAACAGGCACATCTGGTTTTTGAAGGGGAAATGAATGCCGCTAAACTGTGGACACTTTATCAGCCGATCATGACTTTCATGACCTATATTGGAACAGTGCTCATCTGGTTCGTTGGGGGACGCCAGATCCTCAACGGAGATTTAACGCTTGGTGAGATTATGCTATTCATGACTTATATGACCCGGTTTTTACAGCCCGTACGAACGCTTGCGCAGATGAACCGCCGGTTCCTGAGAGCCGCGACTTCTGCTGAACGGGTCTTTGAGGTCCTCGACACGCCGCCTAGTGTTGCGAGTAGCAGCGATGCTATTGACCTTCCAAATATGCGGGGGCAGGTTGAATTTCGCGACGTTTTCTTCTCTTATGATACTGAGAAAAACGCCATCAACGGTATTAGCTTTACCACCAAACCGGGAGAGATGATCGGGCTCGTCGGACCTAGCGGTGCAGGCAAGAGCACCCTCATCAATTTAGTCACCCGATTCTACGATCCCAACGAAGGTGAAATTCTCATTGACGGGCATGATAGCCGCGATATTGAACTTAAGTCTCTGCGAGGACAAATTGGGGTAGTGTTACAGGATCCATTCCTGTTTGAAGGCACCGTCTCCGACAATATCGGCTACGGAAAACCGGATGCAACTCGTCAAGAGATTATCGCTGCAGCTAAAGCCGCAAACGCCCACGATTTCATCATTAAGTTTCCCGATAGTTACGACACGATGGTTGGTGAAAGAGGGACACGCGTTTCTGGCGGAGAACGTCAGCGAATCTCCATTGCTCGTGCTATCCTCAAAAATCCGCGCATTCTCATCCTTGATGAGGCAACCTCGTCTGTTGATACGGAGACCGAGTCGAGAATCCAAGAGGCATTGGGACGGCTGATTCAGGGACGGACCGTCTTCGCGATTGCACACCGCCTTTCGACACTCAAACATTCCAATCGTCTGGTTGTTCTCAAAGAAGGGCAAGTTGATGAGATTGGCACACACGAGGAACTCATCGCCAAAGGCGGCACTTACGCCAACTTATGTGAAAAGCAGATGGAGCTCTCGAAGATTCGGGCATGGTAGGAGCGAAACGCGAAACGAAGAGAAACCGAGTTTTTGGCAGGGTTCAACGATCGTTGAACCCTACAGTTTCTGTTGCACGATTTCTTAACATGAGCGAAATGTAAAGGGAGTAGATGCAGTGGAGCAGCCCCTTCAGATCGAAGATGAGGTCCAATTTCTTGATCCCAAACGCTTAAAGATTAGCCGCAACCAGTTTGCAGAGCTGGAAGCGGAACTGCCGGACGGTTCAGTTCACGCGCCTGTTGAGCCAGTGCGCACATTTCCATTGACCCAACCAGATCAGTATATCAGCTTGCTTGACGCCGAAAAAAACGAGCTCGGCTTGATTGAGGATATAAAGCAGTTAAAAAAGGTGGATCGGACAATTCTTGCAGAAGAGTTGGAAAAATGCTATTTCATGCCGAAAATTACAAGGATTCATGCCCTTGCGGGGCAGTTCGGTGTCACCCAGTGGGAAGCTGAAACTGAAGTAGGCTCCGTTTCTTTTGATCTACGCTCTCGGCATGACATCACTTCGCTCAGCGGCGGACGGGTGTTGATTAAAGATATTGATGGGAATCGATACGAAATTGTCAACTATTATCAACTAGATCCGAAGAGCATAGCCTTCCTTGAAACACAGATCTGATGTGTAAAACGTGAAGTGGAAAAGCGGCTTACGTTTCATCAAATCTTCGCAGTGGAGACCCTATTCCTTTAGGGTGGGGAGGAAACTGCGCCTCCTTTTTTATTGTAAAATCTTAGAAAAAATTGTATAATTGCCTTGTCTTTCGTGGGAGAATGCTACCCCTAACGCACGTTAGGGTCTCCCACACTCCAGTAGCATGGATATGAAAGACAGAAAGACAATCCCAATGATTAAAACCTATCAGTATCGGATATATCCGACTATCAAGCAAGCGAAAAAACTGTTTACATGGCTTGAAATGCTACGAAACCTATACAATCAAGCACTCGCATGGCGGAAGACTGTATATAGCACAACGGGTGAATCTGTTTCTTGGGTGACTCAAGCAGATGCGTTGCCAGATTTGAAACAAGAATCCGCTCCGTTTGCTTCGCTACACAGTGATGTGCTTCAAGATGCCCTTCGCCGTTTGGACAAAGCGTACCAAGCCTTCTTTGATCGGGTGAAAACAGGTGAGGTACCGGGTTTTCCACGTTTCAAAGGCGAACGCCGGTATAGGTCAATGACTTTTAGTCACCTGTCAAAGCGATTGATACGCAATATCCGAAAGCGAGTGGCACGCCTTGTTGTGCCTAAGTTAGGTCATATCAAAATTCGCTATCACCGTCCTCTACCTGATGGGAAGATTAAGAATCTAACGATACAACGTAAAGCAAGTGGTTGGTATGCGAATATCGCTGTTGAAGTTGCTGATACCCCTGAAGTTGATGTTGAGACAACCATTGGTATAGACGTAGGACTTGAATCGTTTCTGACCACTTCAGACGGCGATAAGATTCAGAACCCTCGCTATTTTCGCACATCGGAACAGAAACTTGGCAAATTCCAACGGTTATTATCTCGCCGTGAAAAAGGTAGCAAGCGATATAATAAACAGTGTGAACATGTTGCTAAGATCTATGAACATATTGCGAATCAACGTAGAGATTTTCACTATAAAACGGCACATCAGCTTTTCTCACAATGTGAGGAAGTTGCCGTTGAGGATTTGAAAATCTGTAACATGGTGCAGAACCATCACCTTTCAAAGAGCATATCAGACGCAGGCTGGGGTAACTTTCGATTGATACTGCAAAGCAAAGCTGCAAACGCTGGCAAGCAGTTGACGAAAGTTAATCCCAAATACACATCTCAAAAATGCTCAGGTTGTGAGGCAGTTGTTAAGAAATCGCTTTCAGTCCGAGTCCATTGTTGCAATGACTGTGGATTGGTGTTAGACCGAGACCATAATGCCGCGATAAATATCAAAAAGGCTGCTGTAGCCTTGCGTGGAGGTGTGGTGGTAACAAACACCCCCGAAACACCTCGTCAGAGGAAAGAAGCGCAGAACCTTGTAAATCCCGGGGAAACGGGCAACAAGCCCCAGCCCTTCAGGGTGGGGTAACTGACGTAAGGATAATTTTGAATCACTAATGGACCGTGCAACAATTGCCCTCATTCTCAGTATTATCGCTGTTATACTTGCTGCCTCCAAATGGATCTATGACCTCTATGCAGACCGCGCCGGCAGGCGAACCCACAGTCGAAGGCGACGCGGAAGCCATCTCAGAGTCGAGCTACTAACAAAACAGGCGAACTGCTTTATTACACGCGGTGGACATCTGCTGTTTCTCGTTTCGTGTCGTATCTATAACGAGGGCGATCAGGTCCCTGTTACAATTCAAGCGTGTCAGTTCCAAGCGAAGATTGGACACAGGTGGCAAGATACGGAATTATACCAAGTACCGCACGCGGTGCTCTTTCCAAGTTTACTCCGCAACAGCCTCCCTATCAGCCTCAAACCGGAAGAACGACGAGACTTCTATGAAGTTTTTGCACTTGATGCGCTGATCCCGAGTACCACAATTAAAATCCGCCTCAAGTTCCAAAGCGGGCGTGGAAAGATAACGCTGTGTCGGGATAAATTCAGCCATCGTGTTGATGATCATCCGGTTTTTGATATTCTGTTCCGTGTCTTTGGATAAGGGGATACCACTACAAATCGGTGGAGAGAATTATCTACTTGGACAAGAACTTATACAAAATTTTTAGGGGAAATTTATGAACCGGGGCAAGTGCGTTGCCATTTGGATAGGAATGTTATCATTGGGCTTCGTCTTGGCAACTTATGGACAGGTCGGGCAAAGTGAAATTGCAGGCGAAACAGTGCTGTCGTATGGGGGACCACCGAATCCAGAAGAAATGGCTTTGAGTAGGGGAGAACTTTCGGGATTGGGATTCACCTTCATCAATGGCGAACCGTTCCTACGGTTTCAGTTGCAGCCGGAGATAGATCTCGGCAAAGTTGGATTTGGGCTCGGTCTTGTCCTGCTTTACAGTTCCTCTGATGATGGCGAACACGCAATCCTCGCTGAAGATGGCGAGACTTGGGACGATATAAGTACCCTCCTTCGGATTGTGCGCTATGTGCGTTATGGCCATCTCAGCGAATCGTTTTACACCCGTTTCGGTGCGCTGGACTACGCCACTATCGGGCACGGGTTCATTATGTCGGGATATTCAAACTATGATCGCCGGGGCTTGCGCCTAAACCTCAGTTCGGAGACGAAAAAGATTGGGGTTGAAACAATCATTAATAATGTCGGCGATCCAACCGTTTTCGGCGGGCGGATGTTTGTTCGTCCTCTGCAACAGGAGGAGGGGGGTATACCACTCCTCAACAGTCTTGAATTGGGCGCAACCTATCTAACGGACATTGAACCCGATCCGAGTCTGATTCCGGGCGGAGATCCGCTTATCGCATTGGGGGTCGATATCGGTTTCCCGCTTGTTCACAACAAGTCACTGCGTTTGGATATATATGATGATGTTGCTGTCTTAAACACGAAACCGGGATCGAAAACGGAAAAGATTGATGAGATAAATGATGTTGCGATGGGAAATGCTATCGGAATCGGTGTATCGCTTTCCCAAGCCCTTTTCAAGTTGGAGTACCGCACTTTTGGCGCACAATTTTACCCGACCATTTTTGACTACACCTACGACGCTGCCAAAGGCGTTGCTCCTGACTTTTTGGGGATGGATGAAGATGACGATGCAGCCCAAGCAAGGCAAGGTTACTTCTCGATGATCGCCGTGAGACCGATTCCACAGGTCAATTTCATTGCGACTTTTGAGGATTATACCAACACAGAACCAAAGTTATACCTTGGTATCACAGAATCTGGTATAGCTGAACGGACATCGTTCCGGGCATTCTATGTCAAACGCAACATCGGCGAGCCAGATCCTGGTTTTTCAGAGAAAGAAGGGAGCAAAGATCCGGGCTTTTTCGAGGATCTCTTCCGTCTCGATAGTAAATCCGCGTTCATCGTGCGAATCGGATATGAGATCTTTCCGAGGTTTGAGGTCGCAGTTCTCCGCGAATATCGTTTCCGGCGGGTAGAAGATGCGGCAGGTAAGACACAGTTTGAGCCAATTCAGAAAACCTCGGTTGAAGCCGGTTTCAGGCTCAATTTCTGAGACGAGAAATCTCCCCCCCAAAGCCCCAACGGGGCGACATATGTACCGAAACGCACCACCTCTGTAGATTGAGATTCATATCTCGACACCCAAATGTCAACAGGATCTAGTCAATATCCCGAAAATCAGGAACTTCAACGGGCTTTCCGCCATTCGCAATCGATTCCTCAGAAACTAGTCCCGGCACTGTGAAATCCATAGCGTCATAGACATCAATTGGCGGCTTGGTGTCGTTAATGATGCTATCGACGAAACCGCGCATCTCGAAATACTCCTCAGTCACATCTCCAGCCTTCACCGCTTCCTCTGGCGGATTTTTCCAACTCTCCGGTAGAAACTCCTCCTCAAACTCTGCAAGCGGTTGCCATTCACCCTGTTGGTGGTAATCTGCTAACCAAACCTTCTCCACATCCCCCAATCCCCGCGTGCCTTCGTAACAACCCTTCGTTCCCTGCAAACTTAGGTATGAATTCGCCGGACGGTTGGAGAGCATATCAATCCGGATCTTAATCAGAGCCCCACTCTCGGTCTTGCACAACATCATCACGGTGTCTTCCATAGCGTGTTCTGGGTCGGTGTGTACGCTAGTCCCAAGACAACATACCGAAACAACCCGTTCATCAAACCAGTCCATCACCGGACCGAGGCTATGCGTCGCATAGTTGCATCGGTTTATTCCGACCTGCCAATAATATCGCCAGGTTGGATTGCCACTGCTGTCGTGATGCAGCACTTTGATGTCATGAAGATATTCACCTTCACCAAAGTAGATGTCTCCGAACAAGCCTTGGCGCACCATGTTTCCGACCAGCATATTTGACCGCGTATAGCACTTATTCTCCGCCATCATATACTTCGTTTTGCTCTTTCTCACCGCTCTGACCAACTCGTAACACTGTTCCATGGAGGTTGCCGCCGTCACCTCGCTGACCACATGCTTCCCTGCCTCCATTGCCGCAATAGACTGCGGCACATGCAGATTTTCGGGTGTCCCAAGCACGACGATATCAATATCATCTGCGAGCATCTCTTCGTAGTCTGTGAACCGTTTCGGAACACTAAATCGATCTCCGACCTCATGAAGAGTATCTTCGCTCAGATCACAGATTGCGGTCACTTCTGTTTCGGTAATAGTTGTGAAGGGACGGATATGCCCCGCTCCTCTGCGTGCGCCAACAATGCCAACTCTTAATCGATCCTTCATTTGTTGCTCCCTTTTTACTTTGAGGGTATTTATGGTCAAGTACTTTGGTACATCACACAGAAGATTTTACTCCATTTTTGGCAATTGTGCAATCGTATAGTTTTGGTGTCAGATTGTTTAACTCTCCGATTTGATTTGCTTTCCGATTTGTACGAAAACAAACGTTTCCATTAACATCGATAGTTGTGGTATAATACCAAATATCCGATGATAGGAAGTGTAACAGGCAATAAAGCCTTATTCATAGACAGTTGTTTCGGGATGGTAGCGTGCCCAAGCAAACCAGTAGATATTCATCGCCGGTAATCGCTCTAGCGTGTGTCCTTTGAATTTGCCTTCCGTTGCCATCCCTGTGATAAGGTTCCATGTTGTCTTCGTTGTGGTGTCTTTAACGAAGTAACCTTGCGCTGGCTCAAACTTTAATGTTTGTCCGTCCACAGTGCGGAGAAAAACGGCGGTCGCATTCGACTCCAAATCGTGAAAGGCTAGTAACGGCACGTCACCTACTTCGTCGTTGATAATCGATTGCTTCTTAAAAGCCGTGAAAGGATAAGCGCGATAGTTTTCATTGATGCGGACGCCAACAACTAGCTCTTTATTCATCAAGCGACCATCAGTATACTGTGTGCCGCTTATACCTGCGTCGGGACTGGCATGATACCTAGCGTAGTTATCGGCTCTTACATCTTGGATTCGTCTCTCCGGACGACGAAAATCATTTGGGACAGAGAGCACTTTTGTCAATGGATGGTTGCGTTTCCAATCCTTCCATGTGATTCGCGGTGTACCGGCTAACATCTTTAACTGCTTCCCCTTGAGTTCACCTTCCACCGCTTCACCAGTGATGTGTGACCAAAGGGTCTGGGTTTGGTGGTCATACATAAGCAGCGCATCACGTAAAAGTTTGCCAGAAACGCCAAATGTGTAGGTTTTTCCATCAAGTTCACGACTATACACGATAGCTGTCTTGCAGAGTGGTCACCATGTCGTCGCAATCTTGACGCCGCCGACTCCATCGTTGACGATTTCGTGTCCGTTAAGCAGATGGATCGAATAGGCGCGGCTTTCGTCATTGAAACTAACACCAATGACCGGCGAATCAGCCGCCAGTTTCGCTTCGTTGGCTGAGACAAATTCGGGGTTTGTGATTGCGGGAATCGCGTCGTACGGCAGGACTGTAAGGATGCGATCATCTGAATAATCTTTCGCTGATGCAACCGCATTGACCTCCCCCGAATATTGGGCACACCCGAGCAGTATAAAAGCTGCTGTTGTCAACAGGAGGATTAAATCTTTTTTCATCAAATCTTCGCAGTGGAGACCCCTTCCCTTTAGGGAGGGGAGGAAACTGCGCTCCTTTTCCATGTATTGTTAAAGGCTTTATAGTATACTATAGTTGGCTTTCGTGGGAAGGTACTACGTCCCGATCCCATCGGGCTGCTTCCCACCTCCGTTAGTACCGGATTGAAAGTTAGAAAACCGAATCCCATGAAAACAACATATCAATATCGCATTTATCCGACGATGAAACAACGCAAGACACTTGAAGTTTGGCTTGATGCGTGTCGTACGCTTTATAACCAAGCACTTGATATGAAAAAGCAAGCCTACGACAAGCACAAGGAAAATATCACTTACAAAAAGCAAGCCGCCTATTTGACCACGCTTCGCAATGTCTCTCAATTCTGGCAAAACAAGCACTGTGATGTGTTACAGGACACTTTACGCCGTCTGGATAAAGCCTATCAAGCGTTCTTTGTCCGTGTCGAAAAAGGGGAAGCACCCGGATTCCCACGCTTCAAAGGTGAAGGACGATACCGCTCAATGACCTTTAGCCACCTATCTAAACGGTTGATTCGCAATATCCGCAAACGCATGGGTCGGATAGTTGTACCCAAGATTGGGCATGTTGCGATTTGTTACCACCGCGCCCTTCCCGATGGCAAAATTAAGAATCTGACCATACAACGGAAAGCCGGTGGCTGGTATGCAAATATCACTGTCCAACTCCCTGATGTGCCTGAAATTCCCGAAGCATCTATCCAAACGATTACAGGGATTGACGTCGGTTTGGCATCGTTTCTAACCACTTCCAATGGGGATAAGGTTGCCAATCCGCGCCACTTTCGTCAATCAGAACACAAGTTGAGCCAAGCACAACGTCGGTTATCCAAAAGGCAGAAGGGGAGCAGACGCTATAGTAACCAACGGGAACGGGTTGCCAAGATACACGAGCATATTGTCAACCAACGCCGTGACTTCCACTATAAGACCGCACACCGACTTTTTACCCAGTGCGACGCGATAGCCGTTGAGGATTTGAAAATCACTAACATGGTGCAAAACCACTATCTTTCTAAAAGCATATCTGATGCTGCATGGGGTAATTTTCGCTTAACACTGCAAAGCAAAGCTGCAAAGGCTGGTAAGCATCTGTTGAAAGTTAAGCCTCAAGGCACGTCTCAGGAATGCTCAGGGTGTGGTTCGGTTGTAAAGAAGTCGTTGTCTGTCCGTGTCCATTACTGCCCCGATTGTGGGTTGATAATTGACCGTGACCACAACGCAGCAATCAACATTGGTAATCGGGCAGCTGCTGCCCTGCGTGGAGGGACGCCGGTAACTAACGGCTCTGAAACCCTCGAAAGAGAAGGAAGCGCGAAACCTGTAAGACCCCGTGGACGGTATCACAAGCCCCGTCCTTCAGGGCGGGGTAGTTGACTTTTTTCCCCTTTTAACTTTAACTATAGGTACACTTTCTAAGAGCATTCTTAAAAGAGATGGAAAGGATTTCAAATTGATTGTACTCAGAAAAGTATACCATACCGTTAGGCAGGATTCGTAATTTAACTCACGGATTGTTCAAATTCTAAGTCTTGGAGGTATAGTATTATGATATATGGTTCAGGTAGCCATACCTATGAGGTACAAGAAGGTTGGGGACAACTCCCCGAAGGTTGGAAATTTGGTTGGATTCCCGCAGTTGCGGTGGACTCACAAGACAGGATTTATGTTTATAGCCGAAGCGAACGCCCGATGGTTGTATTCGATCGCGAAGGCAACTTCCTTGCGTCGTGGGGAGAGGATATCCTCAAGGACTCGCACGGCATTTTCATTGATGCTGAAGATAATATCTATTGTGTCGAGCGAGAGGTGCATGTCATGCACAAATTCACTCCTGATGGAGAGCTCCTGATGACGTTGGGAACCCCCGATCAGCCCGGTGCGGAAGGTGAACCTTTCAATTTACCGACAGATCTTGCGCTCGGTCCCGACGGCGAAATGTTCATCAGCGATGGGTACGGAAACGCACGGATGCACAAATACTCCCCCGATGGCGAATACATTATGTCTTGGGGATCACCGGGGACGGGTCCGGGCGAATTCGATCTGCCGCATTGCGTCCGGGTAGATCGGCACAACCGTGTAATGGTTGCAGATCGGAACAACAACCGCATCCAGTTTTTCACGCTTGATGGCGAATATATCGAGGAGTGGGGCGGATTCCTAGAGCCAGACACCATCTTTATTGATGACGACGATATTGTTTATATTGCGGAGTTGGCGCAGCGCGTCACAATTCTGACGCTTGATGGTGAGATCATTGCCCAATGGGGTAGCGAGCGCGGCAGCACCGTTCCCGGCGAGTTCTTCGCCTGTCCACACGGTATCTGGGTGGATTCGCACGGCGATCTCTATGTCAGCGAAGTGCAGGCCGATCATCGCTTGCAGAAGTTTGTCCGACAAAAGTAACTTGACTTTGTCACGTTGTGGAATGGTTTATATAAGGAGTTAAGGAAATGTCGGATAGGCAAGGTGCACGGCGTCATGTGCTCATCACTGGAGGTGCTAGCGGTTTCGGCTTGGCTATCGCCCGGACGCTGCTCACCCAGCGGGCACGGGTAGCAATCGGCGACATTGATTCCGAACGGTTGCAAGAAGCTACCCAAAATTTGGATAAGGGTGACGATGTACTGCCCTTAGAGCTTGATGTGACCTCACCCGTTTCAGTAAAGTCAGCGGTGGCGGCTTGCCAAGAAACCTTCGGCGGACTGGATACGCTGATCAACTCCGCGGGTGTCATCCACTTTGCACCACTAGCAGAAATTCGTGAGGCGGATTGGGACCACGTGGTGGACGTAGATCTGAAGGGCCCCTTTTTGTGCAGCCAAGCAGCCGCGCCGTTGTTGTGTGAAAGTGGACGGCGAGGGCGTATCGTCAACATCGGTTCCGATGCGGCAAAAGTTGGATGTCCGATGATCCTCTCCTACTGTGCAGCTAAGTTCGGCGTCGTTGGTTTGACCAAGGCGTTGGCTGCCGAGTTGGCACCTTACGAAGTTACTGTCAACTGTGTCTGTCCGGTAGGTGTTTCGACGACCGGCATGGGGCACACAGTTCTCGACTGGAAAATTGGCGCGACAGGTCAGAAGACCGATGAAATCCTCGCAGAAACCGCAGCAGGCATTCCACTCAAGCGCAATGCCACCGTGGCGGATGTGGTTAACGCTATTAGGGCCTTATGCTAGTTAGCTTCCCTTTTTTTTATAGGAACTAAAAAAAGGGAAGCTAAAAAGTCCTCCAGTCTGTTACTATAGATGAACTTGATACCCCATCTAAAACTGGAGGATAACCTTATGATAACCGACTTTGATGACCTCTGTCTATGGACTTATGTCATTGTTGATGACATGCTGATAAAATTCGCACCCTTACTCCGACGCCCAGGCCCCGCTCCCCCATGTAGCGATAGTGAGTTAATCACTATGATATTGGTTGCCGAATGTAAGGGGTGGGACATCGAAACACAATTGCTATCCGACTTTAGCCAGCACCCCCATCTGTTCCCTATACTGCCTTGTCAGTCCCGACTCAACCGGCGCAGACGCAATTTGGGGGCAATCATCAATCAGATTCGACAGATGATCCTCTCAGACATTGAAGCAGCATCGGAGAACCTGTGTATTATTGATAGTTTGCCGATTCCAGTCATTCAGTTTCATCTGGTGCCTTCGTCATCAAATGATTGGTCATGCTATGGTGCCGATTATGGGCGGGTAGAGTCGAGGAAACAGACCATTTTCGGCTATAAACTTCATCTGTTAGTCACCGCAAGCGGGGTGATTGTTGATTTTGAACTTGCCTCCGCTTCTGCAACGGATTTGTCTGTTGGCTACGAATTGCTCTCTGGACACCAAGATAAGCAAGTGATAGGGGATAAAGCCTATATTAGCAACCAAGTCAAAGACCAATTAGACCAACTCAACCGTATCAAGCTGATAACGGTGCCCCGACGCAACCAGAAACAGCAGATTTCCAGACAAACCAAGCGGTGGATTAACGAAATTAGGCAGATAGTTGAAACGGTTAATGGGCAATTGACTGAACAATTTCATATACAAAAGAATCATGCACATAGCTTCTGGGGCTTATGCACACGGTTATACGCCAAACTCACCGCTCATACCCTATGTATTTATCTCAATCAGCTATGCAAAAAAGAGGCGGTTTTACAGATTAAAGAGTTGGCTTTCCCAGCTCCTTAGGAACTAGCATAAGACCCTATTATGTTCTTTTTATCCGATGCGTCAGCCTTTTTAACAGGCGTTGCTCTTGATGTTGATGGAGGGTTGCTCAGTACCATGCCGATACCGGGGGCTAAGGAATAGCGATCTCAAGGGAGGATGCCAATGCAGCGTGTCGCTTTTGTTATGCGTGCGAAGGAAGGGCAGCAAGAGGAATACATCCGACGACACCAACAAGTTTGGCAAGAAGTGCTAGCAGATTTACAGCGGGCAGGCGTTCATAAAATGAGTATCTTCATGTTTGGCTTGCAACTTTTCCTTTACATGGAGGTGGAGGATTACGCGGAAGCCGCTCGTATTCTGGCAGAGAGTGACGATTCTGTACGCTGGGAAGAATACATGGCACCGATCATGGAAAGTGCGACCGGCGAAACTTACGATCCTGATAACGCTTATCCCGAAGGTTTGCCTGAAGCCTTTTACTGGCAAGCCGATTGAGTGCCGATTGGTCGGCAAGCCAGTCGCTAGGAAAGTATTATGGCTTGACCGACCATACAATGTATATTATCCTACCCAAAAGATTCATCTGTCAATTGAGGAGGGATTAAGGGTGAAATCGGTAAAGATTATTCTACTTCTATGCTGGGGTTGTGTGACTTGGCTAGGATGTGGAAAGACATATCAATCCATTTCCGTCGATAATTTGGGGACACAACTGAGTGGTCACGAAGGACAACGCATATCAATATTTGGGGTTCCCGAAGCCGCTCACCACGGTGACTTCTTGCCACCGATGCCCTACAGCGAAGGACAATGGAGGATTGTTGTCAACAGTGTTAGCTGTAGGGAGACGGTCAATTTCGAGAACCAGCCTCGTATCCGATCGATGCTGCAAATGACGGCATCCGCCCGGAGGGAAAATCGTCCAATCAAAATCTCAGGGGTCGTCAAGGGAGGACAATTAGATATAGAGTATTTCGAGGGAATTCGCACTGATGCAGCATGGCATAAAAATAAAAATCCGTACTACTCTTATGCTGCCTATTATGAATGGTATCCATTTGCCTACAGCCCAAATGCTCGGGCTCCCAAAATTTCAAGGATGCGGTAGCGCAATTCGCAGATAATTCAGGAAACTATATCCTGTATGACGTGCAAGGTAAGCCGCATGTTCAACGGGATCGTCATACCAACTTCTTGAACACAAAAGCCCCCAATTCATAGCTTATCACGCGGTCATCATCGTCAAACTGAAAGACTGCGATTTCTCCGGCTGCACGCCCACCGTGGACAAGCCATTCGTTTTCCTTGTCAGTCGGTTCAAGGGTTGCCGGGGCGTGCAGGGAATACGGAGACCTACCGTGCCCCGCAAGCTGTAAGCTGCCGTCGCGCGCCTCGATGTTCACATCAATGCCCGGTTCGGCACGATAATAACCGATGAAACGCTGCAATGCTTCTGGCGTCGGTTCAAGCGTTGGCTGCGCCGGTACAGGTTGCATCGCTTCGTCGGCGTTCAGCACCATCTCAAGTACCTCCTGCGCCATCTCAAGACCGCCGTGCGGGGGCCACATGTTAATGAGAACAACCACGCCCGTTTTACTTGGAACATTAAACCATATCTGCGTTCCAAAACCGTGAATCCCACCACCGTGATTATGATAGATATGGTTGCCCATGCGGGTCGCCCGCCAGCCTAGGCACTGCCCCGCCGACCAGTCCGACTCGACATATTGCGGTTGTTGAATCTCCACGAGTGTTTGCCCCTTGAGCACCTGTGCCCCGCAGCGATCCCCGCCCTCGGTTTGGAATTGGAACGAAATCCACTTTGCCAAGTCACTGACGGTGGAGTGCAGTTGACCTGCCGATGAAATTCCGTTCAGGTGGGCGTAAGGGGCATGTTCAGGACAATCTTGGTAAGGCGTTGGGTTATAGCCAACGAAGAAGTGGGGACGTAATTCGTCCGTGAGGTCGAAAACCGTGGATGTTAGACCGAGTGGCTCAATAATATTGGCGTGAACGTATTCGGTGTATGGCGTACCGGTGATCTGGTACACTACCTCGCCGAGTAACCCAAATGCAAGGTTTGAGTATTTGAAAGCGGAGTCCTGCGGGATGACAACCCCTGTCTCCGGCAGCTTGGCGAGCATCTCTTCACGACTTGGGAAGTCGAGATCATTCCAACCGTGCGTCGGTGACTCGGTGACCAATCCAGAGCGGTGCGTCAGCAATCGTCGGAGCGTCACACCTTCAAGGTCGCCACGGACAGCGCGCGCCGAAGCAAATTCGGGAATGTGCTGCACTAGTGGATCCTCTAGGTTGAGCCTTCCCTGATCCCGTAACTGCATAATGGCAGTCATCGTGAACGTTTTCGTCACTGAAGCGATACGGGCAATCGTGTGTTCGGTAGGCTTTTTGCCCAAATCAAGATCCGCTGCGCCGAACCCGCCGAACCAAGCGAGTTCTTGGTCACGGACAATGCCGAGTGCCATGCCGGGAAGTCTATATTTCGCAATCTTTGTTTCTGCCAAGTGCTCGATGTCTGGTATCAAGGTTTGGAGGACACAATCTGCCATTCGTAATCTCCCTATTCCGTTGGTCAAGGTTTGGGTCCGGCCAGAACCACTTCTGGGCTTGCACCGACAAGGTTGCGATAAACCTCTGGATCGGTTGCCCCCTCAGTCGCAATGATGACGACCCGACTGTTATAATCAAGTCCGAGTTGGTAGCTCAGATTTTCGTCATAGATTGATGCCAGAAATCCTGCCCACCCGGCAATCCCCGTTTCACCAATAACGACCGGGGAATCGCCACTGATACCTGCCGCCGCCAACCGTATCGCGTCAACTGCCGCTTCATCAGGGATGGTAAGAAAAGCGAAAGCACCGCCCTTGAGAATATCCCATGCTTGGGACGAAGCCGATTCAACTACCAGTCCGTCCATAACTGAGCGACCATCACCGCTGACGGTTGCCGCCCTGTTTTCGACCATGCTTTGGTATAGACAGGCGGACGTGGTTGGCTCAACGACAACTACCCGCGGATGGTTACTACCGTATCGATCCCACAAATGCCCGCAAGTCGCGCCGGCAAATCGCCCACCACCGCCGGGAACGAAGACATGGGTGGGTGGCTGGGCGTCGCTAAACTGTTGAACGATTTCGTCTGCGACCATTGCATAGCCCTGCATAATCTCGCGGGCGATGTGGGGATACTCGGCAGACTTGTCATCCGAGACGACAAAATAGCCTAATGTCTCAGCATCCGCAAAAGAACGTTGCACCGCTCGGTCATAGTTTCCCGGCACCCGCACCACCTCTGCACCGTAGCTGGCAATCGCTTCCTCCCTGCCGGCACTGACACCATCGTTCATGTAAATGGCGCACCGACAACCGAACATACGGGCACCCCACGCCAACGCTCGTCCATGATTGCCCGACGTTGCCGCCGAGACGACAATCTCTTGCGTTACCGATTCATACTTCCGATCTATCAAGTCCTGCGTCGTAACCGTTTCCACCCCCGTGGTTTTTTTGATTTCACCCTTCAACACGGCAAGCATTGCGTAGACGGGACCCGTCGGTTTGAAACTCCCCACCTCAAATCGATATCCTTCGTGCTTGCACCACAAGGCACCGATACCGCTCGCCGTAGCAAGACCGTTCAACGCAATCAACGGCGTCGGTTGATAGCCGGGCAGGTTTGTAACCTCCGTCTCCACATCAGCAAAGGCATCCTGATTCAGTAATGCCTTCTGCGCCGGACCGTAGTCCGGTGGAGGGTGAGCCTGTGTGTTAATAAAAAGATTGGTTTGGTAAGCGTTCATACTTTTTCAAACCTGCTCGGCTTGGATAGACATATCCAAGCCATTTGGGGTGAGCGTGGGCAGTGAATTTGTCAATCCACTGCGAGCGGTGATTAACTCGACTTGGCTCGCATTCTTTCGGTTTGCAACGCACCCTATGGGTAGCAACTTGGGTTAGAATACAAAATTAAGTATTGTTACAAGGATGCCACCCGACCTTCACCTCGTGGATCAGTGCCCCCGGATTGAACTGCCGGATCGTCCGAAAGCACAATGGCGTGACCGGGTCCGCCGATTCCTGCCTGTGGCTCTACCCGATGCCCTCGTCCTCGCAGCTCTTCGAGCACATCTGTCCCAGCACGCTCTTCGACGCCAATCGGTTCTGCCCCTTCGTTGTGTACGCGAGGCGCATCTAAGGCTTCCTGAGCCGTCATTTGCAGATCGATGAGGTTCACCGAGATACTGAGCTGATTGTTCGGAATCGTACGACCGCCGGGGATGCCGTAAGTGGCGAAAGGAGCGTCATCCCGCAGCGCGAGCATCGGTCCCATATTATGCAACGGGCGTTTGCCGGGAGCGATGGAATTAGCGAAACCCGGTCGCGGATCAAAACGACCGACCCCGTGACCAAACAGCAGTCCTGTCCCCGGTACAGTAAACATTGAGCCAAATCCGCCGCCATGCGTTTGTGTGAGACTCACCATGTTTCCACGACTATCCGCTGTGGAGATGTGGCTAGTGCAATTGAGCGGTTCATAGTACACAATTTTACCCGGCTTCGGTGATTTCAAACCCTCTTTCAGATGCGGTGCGAATTTAGAGACGAATGAATCCGAAAGTTCCGCTGAAATATCAATCTCCACAAAATCGGGATCCCCGAATCGACTGAGCCGTTCTTGCCAACCGATTTTCATCGCTTCGGCGAGGAGATGTGTTCGTTCAACGAGGGAGGTACTTCCAACGTCATACGCCTCGATTAACCGGAGCATCTGCAAGGTGGTCAATCCCCCTGCGCCAAGCGGGGCTGTATAGACCCGATATCCCCGATAACTGATTTCGTATGGCTCAAGCACCCTCGGTGTATAACGCTGAAGATCTTCAACGCTCAAGCACCCACCGCTTTCTTGGATATAATCAGCGATCTTGTGGGCGATATTACCCTGATAGAAGGCAGGGGATCCACCTTCGGCGACGGTCTCTAACGTTCGGGCGAGATCGGGGTTTGTAAGCCGTTCACCCGGCTTCGGTGCCCGACCATTTTTCAGAAAAATACGCGCAGTCTCTGGAAAATCCTCAAGCCATCGTTTCGCGTTGCCAGCCATGCCGTTTCGATTAGCAGTGTTAGGAACATATCCATAGCGGGCGGATCGGATAGCCGGTTTAATCACTTCAGCGAGTGGCATAGATCCAAATTGCTGAAGTGCCAAACATAACCCTGCCACCACACCGGGGACACCGACTGCCAAGGGTCCGTGGAGGTTGACTCTTCCCGGCACTCGGTAGCCTGCCGGAGTATCGGTTTTTTCGATGGTAAACATCTGATCCGACGCAGCGGCGGGAGCCATTGTATTGTAATCTATAGAGACAACCCTTCGCTGATCGGCTAAATAGATGACCATGCAGCCACCATAACCCGCTATGCCGTTGTGACTCGGTTCAACGACCCCTTCGGTGAAAGCAGCCGCAACAGCGGCATCCACCGCGTTACCGCCCGATTGAAGGAGATTCATACCAGCGTTGGCAGTCCTAGGGTGCGGTCCAACAACAGTGCCGTACTTTCGGTGACGTGGTTTCATACAGGGATTTCCTTTCGTCTCATTCATCGCTTTGGGGCGAGCAAGTTGCGTTGGCTTATTAACCTTTGGTGCTAGTTGGCGAAGATGTCATTTCCACATCGTTCGAGAGTTAAGCGTAGGTTGGGTTGAACGACACCGATAAAAAATACTACACATTACACTGAGATTGCGGCGTTAGATGCTGCCCGAAATCGTTCCAATCTAGTGAAACCCAACACTCAACCCAATGAACCCATGAACAGATTATTTTCACGTTTCACGCATCACGTTTCACGCTTTGCCTCTGACGGAGGAGCGTATTAACAGTTGAAAACTATCACCATTAGTTATTAATCTCTGTCAAGTTCAGACATCTGCACCGGCGCATTCCGTTCAGCACTTAGTTTAGCTGCTTCAATCACCGCCATCGAATGACGCACAGAGTGTCCACTTGCATCGGGTTCACGGCCTTCAAGGCAACAAGTTGCAAACTCCCGGATCTGGTTGGGCATACCCTCTCGGCTCGACCCATCCACCGATATTTCCTGTCCATTGACGGTCAACTTATCGCCTGTTAGCATCATTGAGCCTTCGCTTCCGACAATGTACTGATCGTGGGCACTGGTGTGAGAGACAACAGTTTGCGACAGCACGCTCACCGCCCCGTTTTCATGTGTCATTATGGCAGTATAAGAGTCCTTCTGTCCTCGGTACAGATCGGTGCTCTCTGATCCTTGGGCGTAGACCTGTCTTACAGGCGAATTAAGATACCAGTGCAGAATGTCGTATTCGTGCGGTCCAAAGCAGTAGAGGACGCAAATTCCCCCCATTTCCAGATCGAGATACCAATGTCGAGAGTTGCTCCCCGCCGGTGTGGGATTGAAATAGCTGTATCGCCGCCGTATCAGGTGCCCTACCCGCCCGATTTCGCCATCAGCAATCATCTTCTGTATCGTACGGTTTACTGGGTAGTAACGCATCACTTGACCCACCATCAAAATCTTTCCGGCTCGATCGCAGGCATCGATCATCCGGTCGCAATCCGCAAGCGTCAACGCCATCGGCTTCTCCACTAACACATGCTTGCCCGCCTCCGCAGCGGCAACTACCTGATCTGCATGTAAAGCGTGAGGTGTACAGACATGCACCGCCTCCACCTGTGGATCCGCTAACAGCGGCTCTAGGTCTGTATAGGCATTGGCACCAAATTCCTCCGCTGCTGCACCCGCTCGGTCGGTATCTACATCCATAACTGCGACCATCCGGATGTTGTCGTTTACTTTGATTGCATTCATATGCGATCGGGCAATTCCCCCTGCACCGATGACTCCTACCGACAGTGCATCGCTCATAAGTTATCTCCTCAATTGAAATCTCTCTATCAACACAAACCTGCGCCCAATAGCCGGAACAGAATTCATTATACGGATATATACACCCACGTCAATTAAAAAATAGTGCCAACATTTTGCCGGATCACTTTCCACTGGATCTCGCCCACGAAATCGTCTATAATGTTGTTGAGCGACGCAGATCTCAAGGTTCATTGACTACGAACAATAGGAGGAATCACGATGGTAAACGGATACTTGACAGAAGAACAGCGCAAACACTGGGATGAGCAAGGCTATCTCATTGTGAAACAGGTGCTTTCCACCGAGGAGGTTCGCACACTTTTGGAGACTGTTGATCCGGTTATTGAAGACTACGTCCGGGAAACGGATGGTCCAGATGCCCCCCGGTTTGGTCGAGGTGCTTTCACCATCATTCGGGCGATCGAAAGAACGGATGCGCTGGATGTCTTAACAGATCACCCCAACATCTTCGGGACGATTCTCGCATTGATGGGTCCCTACCTCCAGATTATGGGAACGCAGATCTACACTCGACATCCCAGCGATGACCCTTTACTGAGTTTCCATACGGATGCTGGACCCTCACTACAACAAATCCATCCCCATCCCCAAAGCCTCCCGCTACAATTCAAGGTTCAGTTTTTCCTGACCGATGTATCAAAGCCGGACAGCGCAAATTTCATGTTGGTGCCGGGCAGTCAAAGTGAGCCTTTTCCAGAACACCCGGAACCCGGATTTATTCCAGAGGGAGCAATCCAAGTGCTTGCCGAACCGGGCGATGCCGTTATCTTTCCGTGGGCGCAGTGGCACTCGGTCGGACCGAATAAAACCGATCGGATTCGGAAAAGTGTCACCTTCCGTTACGGCCAGATGTGGAGCCGTCCCTACGACTACGAAACGCTTCCGCCGCATGTACTAGAGCGAATGACGCCACGCCGGCAACGCTTATTCGGATACATGGGCGAGGACTATCACCCGACCGATTACTTCAAGCCGCATGACCAACTGGAGGTTATCCTCGGTGATGAGTGGAAATTGTAGGCGTGAAACGTAAAAAACGATACGAGGAAAAGCAAGGGAGCCTACTCGATTTTCCGCTTTGAGAAAGGACAAAAAATGGTTGACTTACAGGGAAAGGTTGCTTTAATCACCGGTTCATCGCGCGGGATTGGGCGTGGGTGTGCGATTGAGATGGCGACGTGCGGTGCCGATATTGTCATTAACTATCGAACCCATCCCGATGAAGCGGAAGAGGTCGCTGAAATAGTCCGAGGACTAGGGCGTAATGCCATTACTGCTGGTGCTGACATTGCGGATCGAGATGCTGTCGAGGCGATGGTGCAGCAGGGGATCGATCGATTTGGAAAGATAGACATCCTCGTAAATAATGCGGCGATGAGCATTCGCAAGCCGTTTCTCGAAATTCCCGTTGCCGATGTATCACGGACGATTGACGTCTGCATGTGGGGTGTGTTTCATTGCAGCCAAGTCGCTGCACGCCACATGGCAGAACGCGGCGAAGGTGGAAAGATCTTGATCATCAGCTCCGTCCACGCCTTTATTCCCTTCGCACGTTCTGTTGCGTACAATACCGCGAAGGCGGGCATCAACCACATGGGATACACAATGGCGACAGAACTCACCGAGCATCGTATCAACGTCAACGTCATTGAACCGGGGTGGACCGACACACCGGGTGAGCGGAACTTTGCAACGGAGGAGGAACTGAGAGAGGGTGGCAAAAAACTACCGTGGGGCAGACTGGGAACGATTGAGGACATCGGAAAAGCGGCGGCGTTTCTCTGTTCCGATGCGGCGGACTATATTACCGGTGCCTGTTTGCGGGTGGATGGCGGCTTCTGGCTGCCGAAATAATACGGCATCCCCAACAACTCCTGATGTCTGTAAGGAAAAATTGCTTGCGTTTATATTGGTTGGATGCTATATTTGCCTATGAGGAGGCATTTCAATGGAAAGAAAACAAATTTGAACAACAATTGACATTCCAATTGAGCTCTCGGAAAGGGTCAATAAAGCACTTCATAAAAAGTGTGCACCTAGCCGCAACGCCCTAGTAATTCAAGCACTACAGCGGTATTTAGAATACTTGGAACAGGAAGAAATTGATGTGCAGATTGCTCAGATGACAGCGGATTCGGAATATCAGGAACTCCATGGACAATTGGCTAAGGAATATGAACCAGCAGGTTGGGAAGCTCTACGTTTGGGTGAGGACAGTTCCTGAACCGTGGTGATGTGTACCAAGTTCGTTTTGATCCGATAGAAGGTTCCGAACAAAGCGGTACGCGGCCTGCCGTGATTGTAACACGTAACGCTATCAATCAATCCAGTCCAGTAGTCATGGTTACACCGTTTACTGATGCGAGGAATGTAACACGAAACTATCCAACTGATGTGCTCGTCCGTGCCCCAGAGGAAGGATTAACGATTGATTCCATAGCTCTCGGTGTTCAAACACGTGTGGTTTCTAAGTCTCGGCTGCTAGACTATAGAGGTGCCCTTTCCGATGCTACAATGGCGCAGATTGACCGTGCGCTACGCATCTGTCTTAATCTATACTAAAGTTTGTACAATTTGTATCCAATTCATGTAGCGTTATCAAGGGTCTAGTGAATATTCGGCGAGTTAGTATCTTCAGAGATTGTCGCAGAAAATAATTATCCCTTGATTAAAGCACGCAGATGCTCAACCATCAACCCTTGTGTCCGCTTGACAGTTCGATACCAATGTTATCGAACTGCCTGTGACACAAGTGGCGTTGAATAGCAATTGCGTCAGGCAACTTGTTCCGAAACTTAGTTGCGCGAATTAATTGATGCTTTGACGCGATTTGACCTGATACCTTGTCAAATCCGCAGTGCTGCTTGACATCCCGAAGCGTGTTCTCAATCAACCACCATTTGTACCGTGAATTGTACAAACTTTAGTAATCTATAAAGAGTCTATCGAAAAATCTTCGTGACTACTAGCTTGTCGGAAGAAAGTAGCCTAATCAAATTTTTCTCTTGACTTTCTCGTGCAATCGTTGTAACATTGAGATTGAATTGGAGATTCTGTAATAATTCTAAAGAGAGAATAAACGCTATCTGAGAGTTAATAAAAAACGATGAAGCCAAGTCTGCGTCATCTATAATCTTTGTTGGGGTGCGCTCCGATTTGACCCGGAGCACTGAGAATATACCCTTTGGACCTGATCTGGATAATACCAGCGTAGGGAAATATGAGTTTCAGAGTAGAGAGCAGCGTTCGTTGTTCCTGACTCGTATTGTCGAGCCGTTTTCCTTATGTAGGAAAGCGGTTTTTTTTCGATCGACGTTTGTTTGCCGCATTAGGAGGTTGAGACGATGGCTACTGAAAAATCAAATGAATTTTTTCCAAATAGTAAAAGAGTTTATGTTTCTGGCAGCCAGAACGAAGATATGCGCGTGCCTTTCCGCGAAATTTCGCTCCATCCCACGCAGTCATTTAACGGTGAAATGGAAACCAATGAACCGCTGCGTGTTTATGACACAAGCGGACCGTGGGGAGATGATGTACAATCATGTGATAGCGAGCAGGGACTAACCCCGTTGCGAGCGGATTGGATTCAAGCGCGCGGCGATACTGAAGAATATGAGGGGCGCGATGTCCAACCACAAGATAACGGTTATCTGACCCGCGGTCACGAACAGTACGCCAGCCGGCATGAAAAACAGAAAGGTCGTTTGGAATACTTTCCGGGGCTAGGAAAAAAACCGCTTCGCGCAAAGGCAGGCGGATGTGTCACCCAGATGCACTATGCCAGACGAGGGATTGTTACACCAGAGATGGAGTTTATCGCCATCCGTGAGAATTTGGGAAGGGCTGAAGCGTATGAGGCACTCATGGGTGAGTCTGCCCCCCGGAATCACTTGAACCATCAACACCCCGGCGAATCTTTCGGTGCCTTTATTCCCGATTTCATTACGCCCGAATTTGTTCGTGACGAGGTCGCACGCGGACGGGCAATCATCCCAGCAAATATCAATCACCCTGAAACCGAACCGATGATTATCGGTCGAAACTTCCTCGTCAAGATCAATGCGAATATCGGCAATTCCGCAGTCGCCTCCTCCATTGAGGAAGAGGTGGAAAAGATGCGATGGGCAACGAAATGGGGTGCCGACACCGTCATGGATTTGTCAACGGGGAAAAATATCCATGAAACCCGCGAATGGATCCTTCGCAATTCCCCCGTTCCGATTGGCACAGTTCCAATCTACCAAGCCCTTGAAAAAGTGGGGGGCAAGGCGGAAGAGTTGACATGGGAGATTTATCGGGATACTCTAATCGAACAAGCCGAGCAGGGCGTTGACTACTTTACCATTCATGCCGGTGTGCGCCTACCGTACATTCCACTCACGGCAAACCGCTCCTGCGGGATTGTATCGCGTGGCGGGAGCATCATGGCGAAATGGTGCCTCTCGCATCATCAAGAAAGCTTCCTCTACAACAATTTCCGCGAGATTTGCGACATCATGAAGGCCTACGACGTTTCTTTCTCGCTTGGCGACGGGTTACGTCCCGGTGCCCTCGCAGACGCAAACGATGCCGCTCAAATTGCCGAATTGGAAACGTTGGGCGAACTCACGAAGATCGCTTGGGAATCAGACTGTCAGGTAATGATTGAGGGTCCTGGACACGTACCGATGCAGCTGATTAAAGAGAATATGGATCTGGAGCTCAAGCACTGTTATGATGCGCCATTCTACACCCTCGGTCCACTGACAACCGATATAGCCCCCGGCTATGACCATATCACCAGCGCAATCGGCGCAGCGATGATTGGTTGGTTCGGTTGTGCGATGCTCTGTTACGTTACACCGAAAGAGCATCTGGGACTGCCGAATAAAAAGGATGTTAAAGATGGCGTCATGGCCTACAAGATTGCGGCGCACGCTGCAGATCTCGCTAAGGGGCATCCCGGTGCCCAAGAGCGCGATAATGTCGTCTCAAAGGCGCGTTTTGAGTTCCGGTGGGAAGATCAGTTCAATCTGAGCCTCGATCCGGAAACCGCTCGTGAATTCCACGACGAAACCCTGCCGCAAGAGGGTGCGAAACAAGCACACTTCTGTTCGATGTGCGGTCCGCATTTCTGCTCCATGAAGATCACGGAAGATGTCCGTCGGTATGCGCGGGAAAAGGGTGTCACCGATGAGGATGCACTCCGACTGGGCATGGCGGAAAAGAGCGATGAGTTCAAGGAGTCGGGTTCAGAGGTATACTCCTCCGCTGCGGATTAAAAAACCAGAAGGGACAAACGCTTGTTTGTCCGTACTTGTCAAAAAGCCGTTTTCCTCCGCGCAACATAGGAAAACGGCTTTTTTCATTCCTTGAACATAGGTCCTAGGCTTCAGATTGTAGTAGTCCAATACCGGTTCTGTCAGTAGGTGCAACCTTTGTGGTTGCCTTTCCTCACTCTATCAACAAAGGAGACTTTCAGATATGCCTAGACAGAAACGAGACCCAGTTGCATGCCTATTCAATGCGCGAAAAAAGGTTGCGCTGGATCAATACGAAAAAGTCGATCCAGTAAAAAAAATGCTTGCTGGAACAGCCTTTTTCCCGGGGGGTTCCGGGTTATGGCACACACCTCCAAAGGAAATGTTACCCTCCACTCTTCAAGCCAATTATTCTTTCTTTGTTAATTCAAAACTTCCAACCATGCCCAAAAAGAAGATAATGGTGCTTGGGAATGACTTCGGTTTAAGAGATGGGTACAAAGAGGTCCGGGATAATCCGTATGAGAATCTGAATTCTTCATCAACATAGCGTAATTTGCTTGAACTCTTGCATTGCGCTGGCATCAAGCCAAAGCATTGTTTTTTTACAAATGTCTACATGGGCTTGAGACTCACAGGGAAGGGCACCGGTCAATCTCCGGGCGCGGCTGATCCAGAGTTTGTAGGGCGTTGTGAGTCATTCTTTCTTGACAAGCAAATTATGGTACAGAAACCGCGTCTTATTTTAGCACTGGGTAAGCACTCCATCAAGTTCATCGCACAGTTATCACCTGACTTGGCTGAATGGAAAGAATGTAAAACTTTCCCGGAGTTAGATGATTCGGATTTGGGACCTTTAGTGAAGAAAGTTCGTTTCAATAATTCCAAGCCTGCAACCGTTGTTGCTTTAGTGCATCCCGCTGGACGTAACATGGGAAACGCCCTCAGGAATCGACATTACCGTGGGAAACAAGGGGAAGCTGCCGAGTTGAAAATGCTCAAAAGAGCATTGAAAAAGTCTGGACTGCGGCGATCGTAGTTTATGACAGGCTTATCAGGATACACATCACGCATCACGCTTCATGCAAGGAGACACATCATGTCCAAAACCTATCGAGCAGGACTTGTTGGCTGTGGCGGCATGGGACGCCACCATCTCAGCGTCCTCAACGACTTACCCGAATTTGAACTTGTCGCGCTCTGCGATATTTTTCCCGATGCCGTCAATAAATCGGGAGATGAATATGGCGTTGAAGCGCGTTACCTCGATTTCGATCAGATGTACGACGAAGCCAATTTAGACCTCGTCACCGTCGCCACGCAGACACGAGGTCATCATGGACCAGTAGTTGCAGCGTTACGGCGGGGAATCTCCGTCTTGTGCGAGAAGCCGATTGCCATTGACCTCGTCGAAGCGGATGGCATGGTCGCTGCTGCGGAAGCCTCCGGCGCGAAATTCGCCATTCATCAACAGAACCATGTCAACCCCGGCATCCGGAAAGCACAAGCGATGGTGCAGGAAGGGGTCATCGGCGATGTAATCTTGGTGCGAGGGAGAAATAAAGCCGGACGCAAAAGTGGAAATGAGTTCATGGAGATGGGAACACACGTCGCGGACATGATGCTCTGCTTCGGTGGAGTTCCAGAGTGGTGTTCGGGGACGGTTTACAACGAGAACCAATCCGCCGGACCGACGGACATTATGGAGGCGAAGGAGATGTCTCCGCGAGATCGGGACTCTGGATTGGTGATGGGGACACGCGCAATAGCGCACTACGGTTTCCAAGGCGGCATCTGGGGTGAAACGCATTTTATCAACTACGCCAAAACGATGAGCGAGAACTACGGCGTGGATGTTCTCGGAACCGAGGGACAGTTGGCGGTACGTGCATCGGCAAACGTAACAGACAACCTATGGCATCTGCCGCGTCCGATGGAAGGCGCGCCGGCGCAGTTCTCAGATTGGCAGCAGGTGGATTTATCAGATGTCGGTCTTGAAGAGCCAATCGTCACCATGTACCGACGGATAGTTCACGCCATCGAAACGGATACGCAGCCGCCGAGTAGTGGCGCGGAGGGACGTTGGGCGTTTGAGATGATGATGGCGATTTATCAGTCGCACCGCGAAGGCGGACGACGCGTCGAATTGCCGCTCGCCGATCGCCGGCACCCGCTGGAGCGGTGGCGTGATGCGTGAAACGTGAAGCGTAATGTGTGAGAATAGCAATTTGACCCGTCCTAGATTATGTTGACATAAATGACTTCGTATTACTACACTATTGAACGAAGTAGAAAGGAGTCTTTCGATGTCACATCAATCAGGCAAGCGAATCTTCAAAAGGTATAGTGAATCCTTCAAACAGAAGGTAGTCAATGAAATTGAGTCCGGTGCCTTGACGATTCACCAAGCGCAGCAACGATATCGTATTGGGAGTCACGGGACCATTAGCAACTGGATAAAACAGTTGGGCAAGACTCATCTATTAGCCCAACGGGTTCGGATTGAAACCGCTGATGAGGTGGATTCACTCAAGCAACTGGTAGCCGATAAACAACATCTTGAGTCTGCATTAGCCCAAGCGCATCTGAAGATAGCCACCCTTGAATCGCAGCTATCTCAAGCGGAGCAACTGTATGGGGTGGATATTAAAAAAAAGTGAAACATTCAGGTATTGAAGCACTGTGTCAATCAAAGGCTCACCGATATTCACTTGCAACGGTTTGTGCTGCACATGGTGTGTCTCGACAAGCGTTTTACCAACATCAGAAACACCGGGCAACCGAGCGATTGAAAGAAGAAATGGTGCTTCAGTTGGTTTGTCAAATCCGTACGCGTCAACCCAACATCGGGGTGCGGAAACTGTATCACCTGCTCACACCTGAGTTTGAGAAAATAGGCTTTCAGTTAGGCAGAGATGCGCTGTTCGGCTTGCTTAGAGACCATGGACTGCTTATTGAGTCCTCAAAGCGTGGACACAGAACCACTGTGGCGAATCACCGATTTCATCGGTATCCTAACCGGATAACTCATATAGTTGTTGACCGGATTCACCGGGTCTTCGTTGCAGACATTACTTATCTACAGACACTGGAGGGCTTTGTGTATTTGGCTCTTATCACTGACCTGTTCTCCCGGAAAATCGTTGGCTTTGATGTCTCGGAGTCCCTATCCGTCGAAGGGGCACTCAAAGCGTGCAAAATGGCAATAAAACCCGTCAGTCCCATTGATAGACCGATTCATCATTCTGACAGAGGGGTTCAATACTGTTGTCATGCTTACACCCAATTCCTCAATTCACGGGGCATCCAATTGAGTATGACCCAAGATGGCGATGTTTACCAGAACGCTGTCGCTGAACGCGTCAACGGCATCTTGAAAATTGACTTCCTCCTCAATCAAACATTTCGCTCTATCCACCAAGCTATCAGGTGTGTCAAGCAGAGCGTTTCTATATACAACAACGAGAGACCTCATCTCAGTTTAGGGTATCAAACACCACAAGCCGTTTATCACAAAAGTTGGCAACAACTCGCTATAAATCAACCGTAATACGGAAATTTTATGTAAACCTATTTTAGGACTTGACAATTGTAACAATTGAGGGATTTTGATGAAAATTAACCGATTACTAGGAACTGATGGTGTTTGGAAGATCTCGCTCTCGACCGGAGGCGCGCAAGATATAAGCCGCCTCTGGCTCCATGAGTACCGGATGCGATTCGGGACCGCCCAACTCAAGATGGGCGGCATCGCCGGCGTTGGTACAAGTGAAGAGCATCGCAATAGAGGATACTCTCGGCTTGTCATGGAAGACTCCACGGCATTCATGACAGAAAATGAATTTGATGTCGCTATGCTGTTTGGTATCCCGAACTTCTACCCCCAATTTGGCTATGCAACAGTGCTGCCGGAAACATGGGTCGAGCTTGATACAGAGGATGCACAAGCAGCTGTAGCCACATATCAGGTCCGCAAGTTTGAGGAGGGGGACGCGCCAAAAATATTGGCTCTCTACGCAGCGAACAACGCCGAACGAACTGGTACACCTTTGCGAGACGAGACCCGTTGGAAGGAATTCAAGATGGGGAGTGACTTTGGGGTTGTCGCTGCCCCCTTTGTTGTTCTGAACGAAGCCGATGAGGTAATCGGCTATTTCGTCTGCGATGAAACGGAGGAAAACTGTATCCTCTGTGACATCGGATTTCAGGACAGGACGATTTTTGAGACAGTCGTCCGCTTTCTTGGGGATCGTGCCAAACGTATTGGGGCAGCACAGATTCAGTGCTCAATACCCGCCGACCATCCATTCACCATCTTCTGCCGACGCTATGGCTGCCGGACAAATACCCATAACCCGAAGAACCGCGGGGGCATGATGCGGATTATCAACCAGTCGAGCACCTTAAAAGGGATTACCGGCGAGTTGGAAAAACGCCTACGGCGTTCCGCCCATCTCTCACAGTGGAGCGGGAAGATTCTGATCGCAACAGAGTTGGGACAGGACTGTTTGGGAATCGATCGGGGGCGCGTTACACACATCAACAGTAAGGCAAACGCCTTCCACCTTGAGATGCCGCAGGACAAGCTGATCCAACTGATGATGGGGAGGCGAAGCATTGAGGATCTTGCTATTGAACCCGATGTTTCAGTAACAGGGGGAATTATTCCCATTCTGGAAATCCTCTTTCCGCTCGGCTATCCGCACGTTTGGTGGCCCGACCGATTTTGATAGGGAAGGTTCACCCTTTCATTCCAATCTTCACTTTAATAACCTTTGGTGCTGGTTCGTGAGGAGGTTTTTGCCGCATTGTTCAAAAGTTCATTGGTTCAAAAGTTCATTCATGAAACAATGAACATTTACGCATCACGTTTCACCCATAAGGAGTTTTACCTTGTCAACGAAAAAATACAGAGTTGCGGTCGTCGGGGGCGCAGGGACCTGGGGACGCTTCTATCTGCGCGCTTACGCCAACCATCCGGACTGCGAAATTGTCGCGCTGGTAGACCGCGCCCGGGACCGACGGGGTGCCTTTGCTGATCGTTATGGCATTAGGACCGTCTTTGATACAGTGGACGAACTCTTTGCCAAAGAGGTGCCCGACATCGTCTCAATCATTCTACCTGTTGGTCACAATCCTGAGACAGTAATCACCTGCGCCGAAGCCGGTGTCAAGGCGGTTTCCTGCGAAAAGCCGATAGCCGTTGAATTATCGCAGGCGGATAAAATGGTGCGTACCTGCCGGGAACGGGGAACTGCTTTCGGCTGCGGGACCGGTTACTGGGACGCGCCCCATCTACTGGAAACCGCCGATTGGATCCGGGCTGGCAATATCGGTCAACTGACCTATGCTGCGATTCCCGGTGGATTGCCGACGGAAGTGTCGGGCGGGGGTTGTGTGCAGCTGACCATGACGCGCCTACTCACTGGTATGGAGGTTGAATGGGCGGAGGGATGGGGGTTACCACCACAAGCCGGTTGGATGCCTCCAGTCGAGTTTGCAGCAGTGGAGACGGATTCACCAGCGTATGGTCGCCTAGGGTTATCCGGTGGGATCGTCTGTGAAATTGTCAAGCCACAAACAGATCAGAAAGTGTTCTGCCCCGTTTCGGTTACGGGTGAGAATGGGCGGGTGTGGATTACCTCTCCTAAGCCAATCCTTATCCAAGGTCAAGATGCTGCTTCAACGCCAATCCATCCTGAGTTTCTGGAAAGCCCTCGAAAAGACGGATTTACATCAGCCATTGAACGGCTCATGCGAGCGGTGGATACCGGCGAAGATGCCCTGTGCAGTGGACACGACTACCGTCAAGCACTGGAAATCGCAATCGCCCTGAAACAGTCTACCCACCATGGACATGGGCGGATTTCCCTGCCGTTGGAAAATCGCTCTCTCAAGATCTATCCCCATCCCTACCGCTTGAAGGGCGGCGATGTGGCCGGTTGGGAGAGCATCGGTTATACGGGACCGCCATCGGTTGCGTAGGATTTTAGAAAAAATGACGTAGGGGCAACCCTTGTGGTTGCCTTGTAGTCAGGCGTTTTATTGCCCGACCCTACGCAGGTTGAATTGCGTGTAGGGGCGAGGTCCCCTCACCCGTAGGGAACAACGATCGTTGTTCCCTACGGCAGTGCATAAGTTCTAAAAATAAAAAAATTGGCTTGACATCTGATTCATGTATTGAGTATAATGAAAATGAACCTCGCAGATCTGGTGCATTTTGCATCTCTCCCGGCCCTAACAATCCTCTGTTAGGAATCCTACGGGTTCATGGGTTACCACTAAGGATATAACTTTGTTGTTCCAAAAAGGAGCACTTGCATAAGCAAAGTTGAAAAAAATACCCCTTTGGACGAGACGAAGTAAATGAAACAGTAGTTGATTCTGAGTCATGTGTTGTGTATAAGATAGATTTATAATTCAAATCAGCCCCGTTGCTTTGATGCTTTGTGCATCTGTCCCGGTCCTGACGTTCTTCCGTCGGGAATCCGACGGGTTCACAATCTAAAATTCGTATTGGGTTGGCACTAAGAACCTGTTTTAAAAAGAAAAAGGCTATTCAAAAGTTAATGTTTATGTTAAACCATTAGAGCAGTAAACTACTGACCTAATGAAAGGCCTAAACATGACTACACCAAAGTATCCTACAGATTTGACCGATGCCCAGTGGGACAAACTGTTACCCTATTTGCCAGAACCTTCACCCATAGGTAGACCTCTCAAGTGGGAGATGCGCTCAATTATCAACGCTATTTTCTATATAGTCAAATCAGGGTGTCAGTGGCGAATGTTGCCGCGTCACATGCCACCGTGGCAAACGGTCTATTCCCACTTCAGAAAGTGGAAAACTTTAGGGACATGGGTTATGATTCATCAAGCACTTCACGAGCAAACCCGTAGTGATATTGGCAAATCCCCGTCACCGACCGTAGCTATCATTGACAGCCAATCGGTCAAGACGACCGAACTGGCAGATAGTAGAGGGTTTAATGCGCACAAGAAAGTCAAAGGTCGTAAACGCCATATAGTCACCGATACAATTGGCATTCCATTGGGAGTCAAAGTCACTGATGCCAATGTCAGTGATAATCGAGTCGCAATAGAGTTACTAAACGAGGTCTTTAGTTGGCAGATAACGATTCAGTTAGTCTGTGCTGATGCTGGCTATCGCGGAGAATTAGGCGACTGGCTATATTTAACGCATCAGTGTCAATTGGACATTGCTCCATCTCTTGGGCAATCGGGATTTGTGGTCGTCCCATTACGTTGGATTGTGGAGCGCACCTTTTCTTGGTTCGGTTGGTTTCGCCGATTGACTTTGGACTATGAACGCTCGGCTGAGACCGCTGAGGCTATGGTGTATATTGCTTCCATTTACTTGATGCGGAACCGCATCAAATGACTTTTAAAACAGGTTCTAAGGATGTAACTTTGCTGCCCCAAAAAGGAGCGCTGTCATGAGCAAAGCCGAAAAAAACACTGCATCCCTATTTGTCCCAGATGATTCTTCTTACGAGTATGAAGAAGAAGCTATAAAGCAGAATCTGCAAAACGCTGGTTTTCCCAATGATGACCAAGAGTGGTTGGTTCAGCTTTTTAAACGCCCGGACACTTTTGGCGATCCCAGTGGTACCTTTGTATTCAGAGAGAATTTTGAGGACGATTTAAAGAGTGCTCTGAGAATAGTAAAAGGAAAGGTTCAAATTGGGAAAGCTTGTCAAACTGCCTTGGCACTTCTTTTTAGCTCAATGCTTGGCTTTGAACCTATAAATAGCCTTCGACCCAACGATGAGCTCGATAAATCAAGCGACTCCTCGGATATCCCTGATCCTGAGTGGATTCGCGAATTCCAAAATCATGCAAGGTTCTGTGCCAAAAGTTTGAATTGGGGCAAACTAGTTGAGATTTCAAAATTTGATGATTTGGTGCCATGCCTCTTTCCAGAGAGTGTACCTCTGAATCAGGTAGTTGACCTAAACCTATTAAATCCGATTCAGCGCAGCAGATACAGCAGCAACGATTTTGAAGATCCCAAACAACTTGAATTTTGGTTAATCTGGAGGTTTGAAGATGATGAAAAACGTCGTGACATAATCCGGCTGAATACCTTACTGCAACCTTTTTCCGATTTTCCAGAGGATGTTTTAGGAAAAAAGATCCTTGGACTACGGAATGCCATCCACTATGCCATGAGTGTTATTCCTAGGTCCTTGGTACGTTTGGATCCGTTGAACGACGGTTGGCGGGTTGTTGCGCATGAGTTACTGTTGTTTTTGGGGCTTCTCAATGCGAAAGAGCCTGATTCAAGTCAAGAACGCTCATCATTGCTCAGAGCTTGGTGGCGTTTGGCTAAGGTAATTTACGGTTGGGATATGGGCGGGTTGGAAGCTGAACTCTCTACGGATTTGAGAAATCGACTTGTCGAAAGTGCTGCAAGGCACATCGGAATCTTGCGTTCTGTATTAAGGGACACACCTAAAGACTTTAAGGATGAGGATTCAGCGGGAACAGTTCCCGGTTTTTATGAGGATGCTTTTCATATTTTACTAACTTTGGCTTCTCCGTGGAAATGCCTAAAGCCCTTATTGCTTGCTTTTACACAGATGACTGTGCAAGCCGTTACATCCGACCTTCGAGCTTGGCCTGAATATGGTGAGGAAGAGAAGCTGCCTTATCCATATTCCAGCGTAGCACTGTGGATTGCGATAACAATGTATCCACAGAACCTTCGGAAGGAACTAGATAGTGATCCATATCTACAAGGTTTGCGGGAAGAGCTTGCCAAATTTTGTCTCGGATGCCTTAAAACAAAGAAAAAAAAGGAAGCATCCAGTGCGGACAAACAATCTTACACCGATGAAGATTTCATTGAACATCGTCCGCTGTGGCGACAAGGCTACGTTCAAGCACTGGCAGCGTTGCGTGTGAACCCGGGTGGACGGGCGCATCGGACGCTCTTCTGGCTCTCACAAAATGATCCCGATGAGACAACCCGCGCGTTGGCTAAGAGAGCACACAAACAGATTCGACATTTAGACCGAAAAAAGCACAATATAGACGTTGGTTCCTCGCCTCGCCGACCGTTATTTGAGGCGTTTTGGTGGCTGCGCCAAGCACATTTGGTGACACTCGAAAAAGAAGTCGATCAAGCAGGTGCGATGCGCACTCGCCGAAAAGAGTTGCACCGAACGCGAGAGAGAGATGATTTCCGCAATTGGGGACGGACGAGATAATCTTGCCAAACGGCAAAAACCTTGCATCACTTAACAATTGAGTCATAATCGACTCACTTGGGAACTTATAGTGTTCCTGTGGGGTGATGGATCATAAGAAAGGAGGTAAAAAAATGGCTAAATCAACTGGAAGCCGTAGCAGCAGTAAGGGCAGTAACCGTGGCGGCAGTAAAGGCGGCAGCCGCGGAAGTGCCGGTTGGCCCAGCAAGACCGGAAACCCTTCTGGTGGTGATAGAAATAACACCCCTCCAAAAGGCAAAAGCAAGTAATTGATGGGTAGAGGTTGATCTGCGATAACTGTTCATCGGGACAACCTCTCAATCAACATCTCAGTTTATCTGGTGGACGTTGAGCATTTTGAGGACTTAAGTACCTCACGCTTAATGTGCTATGACGTGTCCACCGCGAAATTAACAGGAAAGTATTCCTGTGATCTCTACGAAAGGAAAATTAAGATGAGAATTACTTTTTTAGGCGGGTCCAACGAAGTAGGTGCTTCATGCACATCAATTGAGATTGAAGGGCGACATATCCTAGTGGATGCAGGCATCCGAATGAATGTTGATCAGGCTGAACAATTGCCTGATTTAGATAAGGTGGGAATGCCTGACGCATTCCTGTTGACACACGCACACACAGATCATACGGGGGCATTACCGGGATTGGTGAGTCGCTTGCCCGCAGGTGTGAAGGGGTATTGTACCCCTGCAACGAAGCCCATTACGCGGGTGCTGTTGAAAGACAACAAAAAACGGCTAGGAGACGAAGAAGAAGAGGATGAGGAATCCTTGTTTACCCACGGAGAGATCGACGCAGCATTGCAATACTTAGAGTTTATGCGGCCGGTGCCGTGGCGGGAACCTGTGCAGATCTGTGACGGCGTGACAGCCACATGGTTTCCCGCAGGGCATATTCTGGGTGCCGCAATGATCCTCATTGAGGGCAAGCAAGAAAGAATCTTGATAACAGGCGATGTGTCAGTTACCGACCAGAAAACCATTCCGGGCATGTCAATGTCAGATTTGCCAAAACGGGTTGACGTGATGGTGATGGAGTCAACTTACGGCAATCGCCCGCATAAGGATCGCGCAGAAGAAGAGGAGCGGCTTGTATCGGACGTGACGCAAGTGATTCAAGCTGGTGGCAAAGTGCTAATCCCGGCCTTTGCGGTAGGGCGTTCTCAGGAGGTCATTTTGATTTTGAAGGACGCAATGCAGAGGGGGGAGATACCTGAGTTCCCGGTGTGGGTTGATGGGATGGTGCAAAAGGTCAATGCGATATATTCAAATTTTGTCGATGAACTTTCGGCATCCTTGAAATCCAGGGCGGAACACGGTGAGGACATTTTTTATTCGGACGCTATACGTTCAGTGCCGCAAAATGCTAACCGAGATAGCGTTTCGTCGTGGGATCCGTGTTGTATTGTGGCATCTTCGGGGATGTTAAACGGTGGCAGATCAATGGGTTATTTTAAGCAATTAGCCGGTAACCCGGAGAACCTGATTGCTATGACGGGTTATCAAGCCGAAGGGAACCCTGGGCGTACACTGTTAGGTCTGAAGAAAAAAGAGCCTGAAGATAGAGCACTGAAATTGAACGACGGGACGTGTGTGAGTGTGTCATGCAAGGTGGAATCCTATTCGCTTTCGGCGCACGCAGACAAGGGGCAACTGACAGCGTTGGTTGAGGAGGTTCCTCGTGAGCTATTTCTCGTCCACGGTGCTAATGGTGCACGAGAAGAATTGGCTCAATCCATACGCGATAAGTGTCCGAATGTGGCTGTGAAACTGCCTAAAAATGGCCCTCCGTACACAGTGCCGAAATGGTCTGGCATTGCAAAAGGGAGACAATTGCCGCATGACAGGATACTCGCCGAGGTGTCTGCCTTTGTGCGAAAGATGGGTCTGAAAGGGCCATTTATAGTAAACCCTATAAATAATTAGACATTTTGTTCTATTGCTGGTATTCTATAGTTATTATGGCCTATTCTTTAGATTTACGCAAACGCGTCTTAGATTTTATCGCAGCTGGCGGTAGCAAGACTAAAGCGAGTCGCCGTTTTTCCGTCGCCCGCTCAACGCTGTATAAGTGGTTGAATGCGCCTGACCCACTCAAACGTCAAAAACCAGGACCCCGCCGCCCACGAACCCTTGACCCCGATGCGCTGAGACAACATGTCGCTGACTTTCCAGACCAGACCTACGCCGAACGTGCAGCTCATTTTGGTGTCTCAAAGTCTTGTATCTGGTATGGACTGAAAAATATCGGTTGCACCCGAAAAAAAAAGTCTCGGCTACAAAGAGCAATGTGCTGAAAAACGACAAGCGTATCTTCAGCAACTCGCACAGGTGAAAGCCTCTGGTAAGTCTGTTGTTTATGTCGATGAGAGTGGGTTTCGAGACGAAAGTCATAGACGTTATGGGTATGCACCCAAAGGGGAAAAAGTCTTTGGACTTATCTCAAGCCAACGCACCCGGACAACGACACTTATTGCGGCACGTTTTGATGATGCCTTCACTGCGGCACGGGTGTTCAAAGGGAGCTGCAAAGCGGTAGATTTCAATGACTGGTTAGCCGAACAGTTATGTCCACGTTTGACTTCAAAACAGGTTGTAATCCTTGATAATGCGCGGCTTCACAAAATACCTCGGACCCGACAGTTGATAGAGGATTCAGGGGCAAGTCTGATGTTCCTACCCCCTTATTCTCCAGATTACAATCCGATTGAACACGATTTTGCAAATATCAAGAGACACCGAGAATATAACTCCGATATGACTCTTCACGATATTATTCAACTGTATCAGGAATTATGGGATCTACCATAGTATCCAAGAATTGACCGAGATGTGGTTCAGTACAAAAGCAACCACACCTATAGCGGTGGATTTCTTCCGATTGTGCTTGTGGTTGGATTCTCAATTTTTCGAGCGCAGGCCTCCTAATTTGTTCTCTCCGCGGCAGCCTGCTTAAATGCTGTAAACCTAAAGAAGTGCTCCGGCAAAAATCGCCGGGGCACTTCTTTATTTTCCGACAAAAGCAATCTAAGCAAACAACTCCTGAATCACACTCCCATCGTTCACTACCCGAATCGGTCGACCACCTCTAGAATAATTTTGATCCTCCGCATCAATGCCAAGCGAAAAGCAGAGCGACGCAAACAGATCAGGGACGGAAACGGGTCGATCCACAACCTCTATCCCATCCGCATCTGTGGCTCCAATCACCTGTCCACCGCGAATCCCGCCTCCCGCAAGAACAGCCGACCAACCGTTGGGGAAATGGTCTCGTCCATCGTTTTCGTTAATTTTGGGAGTACGCCCAAACTCACCCAGCCATAAGACAATGGTGTCATCTAGCAGGTCCCGATCAGCGAGGTCCTTCACAAGCATCGAAAAAGCGGGGTCAAGCGTTTCGAGAAGGCCTTTGACCCGATCGAAGTTATCGTCATGGGTATCCCAACCATCGAGCGAGACTTCGACAAATTTCGTGCCTGCTTCAACTAGTCGCCGTGCCATTAAGCAGCCATCTCCAAATTGATTCATGCCGTAGGCTTCTCTCACGGCTAGCGGCTCGTTTGAGAGGTCAAATGCCTTTACATGCGGGGAATTAATCAGCTTGTCCGCCTTTTTGTAGATCGCTTGATGCGCTTCCGTACTCCGATTCGCATGGTTCTTGAGGAAATCCTTTTCCAGATCTGTCAGCATCCGGAGACGCTGCTCAAATCGACGGGCGTCCATCTGCGGGGGATATTTGAGATCCTCAATCGGTTTCATCGGATCACTGACAACAAAGGGATCATGTTCAGCACTGAGAAACCCACTCGTAAAAGCGGGTGCATTGATGTTGACGCAGTTGGGCAGTTCAAAATCTTCATCATTCAGATAGTGCGAAGCAATTGAACCAAGGGTCGGGTGCTTTACAGAGCCGGTTGGCGCGTAGCCGGTATGGAGCAGATAGCGCGCCCTTTCGTGATTTCCTTCACGCGAAACCATTGATCGAATGATCGACAGATGATGCGCTTGTTCCGCGAGTAGAGGCAGGTGTTCGGAGAACTGAATGCCTTCCACGTTTGTTGGAATAGCTGCGAAGGGTCCCGCGTTAAGCGTATCCGGCTTCGGGTCAAAGGTATCCAATTGACTCGCGCCACCGTTCATGAACAGGACGATGCAATGTTTGGCACGGGCTGCAATTCCCTCCAGCGGTGTCAACGCCAATGATTGCAGATGCTGCATTGCAATAAGTCCCAAAAAACTGCTCACCCCAACTTTGAGAAAATCACGTCTTGAAACACCTTGCTGCCGGGAATCGAGTGTTTCACTGTCAGGTATTCCAACTTGTGTTTTCATCGCAATCCTCCTCTCTTTCCTATCCCTTGATAAACTGAGTGATAATAGCGACCATGAGGCAGATCCAGACCGGGACCGTCATACCGACCATCCACTTAAAAACATCCGTAATCCGCCTTTCAACTCGTGTTTCCATAGCACTCATCCGAGTTTCGAGTGTGCTCATACGTCCCTCCAATGAACCGAGACGCTCGTTAATCTGGTTCAATTCACCACGCATCTGGCTAAGTTTTCGATTAACATCTTTGGCGACTTGCACCACCAGATCGCTGAGGTTCTGAACCATATTTTTGAGTTCAGTTGTTTCCGCATTGGTTTCCATGATCGGTGATTCTCCTTTTACCTCTACTCCATTGATTAAGCAGTGTGTCGCATTGCACGTCTAATGATTCAACGCAAATTCAGCGGAGTTGAGTAATGCCCAGTAGAGGTCTTCGTACGCAAGCGCCTCGTTGCGATACAGACTTGACCGCAGGTATCGATCGAAATAGGTCCTGTCTGAAGTCCGTGGATAGCGCGAAAGGGTCGTGAGGTAAATCTGATCGAGTCGCGCCCGCTTGGTGCGATATGTTTTGAGGATATAGTGGAGGAGACCGCCCCGCGCCTTATGGTATCCACTGTCATTGACCAGTGATCCATTAATCATCATCAAGGCTTGTGGAACGGTACCGTTGAATGCCTCAACTTCCTCCATTTCGCCGTTATCAATCAGGAAGAGAAACCGTTCCAAATAGCGGCGTTTCATATTTTCCAGTTGGCCACGGTCTCGCCGCTTTTGAAGTCGCTCAAAACCGGTTGATTCTAACATCGAATAGAAGAACTGTTCCGCCGCCAATGGTTTAACGTAGGCATGCGAATAATAAAGATCATCATACTGGTTGCTTTTGTTCGTTTCAGAGGTGCGTTGGTAGGTCTTGGTATTAAGGATGGTTCGCATCAAGTATCGGAGATCATATCCATGAATCATAAAATCTTTCGCTAACCAGTCAAGCAGTGCAGGATAGGACGGTGGATACTCTTCCCCAAATCCGTCTAACGGTTCTACAAATCCTTTCCCCATAAAGTGCGCCCAGATCCGATTGACAATGGCATGGCAGAAATACGGATTATCCTTAGCGGTCATCCACTCACTCAAGGCGTAACGCTGTCTAGTCGCTGGTGTTGTGCACTGTTTACCGTCGAGGAAACTTGGTGGGATAGGTTCATGAGTTTCCGGTATATAGACCGAGCCCTTCGGCAAATTTTTTAAGATACGTACCGTGACGCGCTCTTCGCTATCCTCGTCCATTTCAAAGATCTCTTCAAGGCGAATGTTGGCAAAAAACGCCGCCAACCCGTAGAAGTCCTCCTGATACCATGCTTCAGTTTTGTGGTCATGACATTGAGCGCACTGCATAGGCAACCCAAGAAACAACCGGGAGGTGTGAGCCGCGAGATCAACCGGCGAGAGATCATAGCGTAGCAGATAGTTCGTCGCACCATTTTCTTCCACACTGCCTTCTGCTGCGATCAAGGCTGTGACAAATTGATTGTAAGGCATGTTTTGTGAGAGGCTCTCGCGTATCCACCCCTCCAATCCTAAGCGTTGTTCCCTATCATTATCATCTCGACCAATGAGCCAATTGGTCCATAATCGCGTCCAATAGTCGAGATAGAGTTCGCTGCCAATTAGTTCATCAATCTTTTTTTCACGTTTATCCTTAGAACCACCTTTGAGGAAACTAACAACCACTTCTACGGTAGGAATTTGTCCAGTCAGATCCAGATGTACACGCCGCAAAAATTCAGCGTCACCGGATTGTCCTGATGGGTTAATCCCTTCTTCTTTCAACCGAGCATTAATAAGTTGATCTATATACTTCGTACCAGACCAAATACGTCCTTCAACGCTAGGACTGACGTTCCACAACATAATACTCACACAAGCGAAGATTAGCAGACCTATTAATAAATTGCTCTGTATCTGAGATAAGGCTTTCATCGTTTTTGTACACTTCCTTCTAATACTGGTTTTTATGCAGCGCTGCGTGGGTGAGTCTCCCTTATTTCAGTTGAATTAAATTTTAACACATTACCGCGGTGTAATTCAACGATAATGCTCGAGCAGTAATCCTATCTGAACCAATCGTAATGCAGACCCAATGAGCGATCTTTAAGCGGGAGGTCGACACGCACACCGCCCTGTGCGGAGGACTGCTTTAGTCCGAGCTCAACTTCAAGTGCCACAGCAACCCTCCTGCCTGAGTTCTTTGGCTCATCAAGTCTACCCTCAAGACATTCGATGATGTCTGCCAGTCCGTAGACAGCGTTGTACCCACCGACAAATTGAGGCGGGGTCCACGGCATCTCTACACGCCGCTGTCCTTCAAGGGTATCAATATCCTGCCATAGTCGCCAACCGCCCGGATGCCCTGAATGAAATTGTATCTCGCCATTAGTACCGGTCAGACGGATCACGCCCGCTCCCTTTCTGAAGTGGATAAACGTGCCATCTACGGTAACCATCATCCCTTGTCCGGTGAACTCATTGCTCCCCGATTCACGTCGTGGTTGATCGCCAACGCCGATAACCCATGCGGGTGGGCTGTCAACAAAATAGGACCAATACTGCTTCTGTGAGGTTGGTGCTTCTGTCTCAATGGAGAGGATCTCGCCGATGGCGCCACTGTTGACCAATTCCTTTGCTTTGGCGTAAGAAGGGTGATTCACTGGAATAGCACCACAGCAAAGTGGCACACCGGCATCGGCGCATGCGTTGACCATCCGGTCGGCTTCCGCTAGTGTATGTACCATCGGTTTTTCGGTCGCAATTCCCTTCACACCGCACGCAACTGCCAAGCAGGTTAAATCAGCGCGACCTTTCGTGTTAGTAGCAATGGCGACAATGTCGAGTGCCTCCGTGTGCAGCATCTCAGCTGCGTCGGTGTAAAGCGCCACCTCGCCGTAGCGTTCGCCAAATGCTTTCAACCGTTTCCGATCGCGATCCGCGCCGGCAACTAAGTCAATCTCCGGCCGGTCCCACATCACTTCTGCCCAGCTATGAGGTACATTCCCTACCCTGTGGTATTCGTGGAGGTGAAATCTGCGATGGACATCGAGTTCAGGTGTGGGGCGATCTACATCTTCGACGTTATACGGATCCCAAATCCGCCCGGCGAGATCGGAGAGCATTCCCATCCAGCCCAGCCCGATGACTCCAGCACGATACTTCGCCATGTCACTCCCCTTCTCAGACGCATTTACAACTCGCCCCACCATCGACGACGAGTTCTGTTCCGGTAATGTATTTCGCTTCATCCGAGGCGAGAAACAGCGCGGCATACGCCACATCCCAAGCATCACCCATCTTCCCAGTGGGGCAGAGGGCATTCCGTACCTCAATCATTTTCTCTACATCCCCGTCCGCATAGCTATTAGCAAGCGATTTAACGACCATCGGTGTGTTCATGAAACCGGGCAGAATGCTGTTGGCTCGGATGTTCTGTTTCGCGTACTGGAGGGCAACGCTCTGGGTGAACTGCCTGATTGCCCCTTTGGTCGTACTATAGGAAATATAGGGCACCCCCAGCCAGCGGATTCCGGCAATGGAGGAGATGTTTACGATGGCACCGCCCCCCTGCTGCTCCATCTGGGGAAGTACATATTTGCAAGTCAAAAAAATGCTCTTGAGATTGACGTTGTTAACGAAATCCCAGCTTTCTTCGCTCGCTTCGACAGGGCCGCCGATTTCAAGAATACCGACGTTATTGTGAAGAATGTTGATGCTGCCGTAGGTTTCAAGGCAGCGTTCCACCATCGCCTTGACTGCTTCGGACTTGGAAACATCTGTCTGATGAGCAGTACAATCCCCTCCCTCTTGATCGATAATCTCCTTCGTCTCTTCGGCTGCGGCGAGGTTAATATCAATAGCAAAGACCTTTGCTCCCTCGCGTGCAAAGAGAACAGCAGTCGCCTTGCCGTTACCCCAACCCGGTCCGACAGACCCCGCGCCGGTTACAATTGCCACCTTATCTTTTAAGCGATCCCCCATAGCTTTCTCCCTGCATAGTTTAAGTCACTTATGTAAAGACGGGCGTCATGAAAACGCGCCGTGCTGTTATCACTGACCTCTGGAGTACGGATCGTTCGGAACTTTGCATCATGATTGAATCGATCTATAATCGCGTCTCTACATAATTCCAATCCGGGGCAGTAATAGCGAAAATTTACGGTTTCGGTGTCTTTGCACAACGAAAACCGGTAATTTGACTTGTGGACCGGGAATCAAGAAAGTTGCGACTGGCAACTCGCAGTTTGTTATCTGCACTGCTCCACGACCCTCCACGTGATACGCGGCGGGTTGCTACATTCGCAAAATCATCATTCGTAAACGTAATCAATTTACCAGCGATTGGATTATTTTCTTGACCCGCAGCATAGAATTTAGCATCGTATTCATCAGTGCACCATTCCCATACATTGCCCCCCATATCATACAAGTTGTAGTCATTCTTAGCAAAACTCCCAACAGGGGCGGGCCCAGCCCATATATCTTTGCCATTTTCCCCTTTATAATTAGCATCATCATGGGTGATTTCATTTCCCCAAGGATACCGCATACTAGCTCGTCCACCGCGAGCGGCATATTCCCACTCTGCCTCAGTCGGGAGCCGCTTGCCAGCCCATTGAGCGTATGCGGCAGCATCAAGCCACGTCACACCCACAACAGGTTGGTCGAGCGCGTTAAAGGTCGGGTCCTCCCAAAAGTCCGGTGCCTTGTGTCCCGTGGCGTCGAGGAACTGTTTGTACACAGCATTAGTCACTTCAGTTACATCCATGTAGAAGGCATTGACAGAGACCGTGTGAACCGGTAGTTCGTGAGGTAACCCTTCCCCAAAAGAATCCCCCATCTCAAACGTGCCGGTGGGGATCAGCATCATTGTTGTGCCATCGCTTTTGGACACAATCTCTAGCTCGGCAGTGACGCTTATCGTTTTTTCTTGTTCCACTGTGATGGGGTTCGGAGCATCATTGCGTACCGTTAGGATAATGGTGTACTCTCCAACACGCTCGTAGGTGTGTGATGCCGTGAGTTCCTCACCGAATTTTGTCTGCTGTCCGTCTCCCCACTCCCACTTTACTTCGGAGATTTTATAATGTGTATCGCTGGATTGACTGGCATTAACGGTTATTTGTCCGCCTAAAAGATCGCCCACATCTTCGGTGACAACTTCAAATAGTGCAATAAGTTCATGTCCTAGTGGATTTACTGTAATCTCTATTGTTCTGTTTGAAGAGTTACGAATAAAGCCAGCCTCACCTTCTCCTTGATACAAAACCGTTGCACCCTTTAATACTTCGATTGTTACTACCTGATTCGCTCCAAAATGGACTTCACTGAGAGCAATTTCCTCAACTGGTTGGCTTGTCGGCTTGATAGACAGATTTTGCTCTGTTGTGATTGTTGCCACATCGGGTCCGGTAATTGTAATTCGTACCGCGTATTCCCCTGCTTCTTTCAAGTTTGAGAAGTTGATTGGGATTATCGCTGCTATTTCATCTTGAACCTCATCATCCTCGCCACAACCGGACAAACATAGAGTAAAGCTGACGTATATGAGTGTTATCAAAGCTAAAATGAATCTCACTATTGTCTCCCCTATATTATGGTGAAGTCTATAAATAAGTAAACATTTGCTAATAATTTGGGCCTTTCCGAAGTTTCCAAAGTCCCCCTGATAAGGGGGATTTAGGGGGTTAGCTGTATATTGGGAGTGTCTAATTAATTCTAAAATCTACTATAAATAGTTTCAATATTTCTGCTGCTATGCCTATTACGTTTTCGAGAGATATCTTTCGCGTTCGATGACCTGCTCCAGATGATACATTCGCTCAGGCGAAGCAGTCTGTCGCATAACTTCTGAATGAACACTTTGTGATCTTGGATAATATCGTGGTTTGCCATCCCGGTGGAGATAACTGTCGAGTTCGGCGATCTCGGTGTCTGTCTTTGCTCTACTCGCCACATTGAGGTCAAAGTGGCGACGACTGCGCCCTCCACCGAAGGAGGCGTGGTAAATATTGTGGTCAAAAACCACAACATCCCCCGGTTCAGTTTCAACGGCGACACACGGAACATCGCTCCCATCGATCTCCAACGCTTCGTTTGAACGACACACCTGCTCAATGCGCGCTCGCCATTCCCCAAACAAATGGCTTCCCGGTATCACGCGGATACACCCCGTATCGCGTGTGAGCGGATCAAGATAGAGATGAAACTTGGCGTATAGCCCAACCTTGTGCGCGCCATCGGAGTGCCAACCGGTATCCCCGCTATAGTAATTCCCATCTCCACCAACGTAGTTGAAGTCCTCGCCTAACAGCGACCCAATCACCTCAAGCACTTTCGGGTGCTCTAGAAGGGTGCAAAGATGCTCGCTTTGGTCAATAAAAGGAACGATCTGAGAGCGCTGCGTCCCATCGTGTACCATTCCTTTCTTCTCAAAAATTGTTCGATGCTCCTCGGTCATCCACTCAACCTCTTCCGTTAGTAGATTGGGAAGATAGAGATACCCGAACAAGTTGAAAAATGCACATTGCGCTGATGTCAATGCCATGAAACACCACCCCAAAATATGCTATTCTTGTGTTGTTGAATCCTTGCTTTGCAGCAACAAAAAAGGGACTGTCTATCCCAGTCCCTTTATCTTCCCTAAAATCCGAGCGTTTTTCTAACCACATTCTGTAGTGGTTCGCCCGCTTTATACCGCCTGATATTATCGCAGAAAAACTCGATAGTGCGGCGTGGACGATGCTGTGAACCCCCAGCAGCGTGCGGCGTGAGGATCACGTTGTCCATATCCCACAAAGGGCTATCCTGCGGAAGCGGTTCAATTTCGGTGACGTCCAACCCAGCGGCAGCAATCTTTCTCTGTTCGAGAACTTCAATGAGGGCTGGTTCGTCAACAATTGGGCCGCGGGCAACATTGATGAAATAGGCAGTCGGCTTCATTAATGCGAGATTTTCAGCATTGATTAAGCCCCGCGTCTCATCTGTGAGCGGACATGCAATCATCACCACATCTGCGCGACTCATGAGGTCAGGTAGTTGATCAATTGGCATCAGTTCGTCAACCACATCCGGCTTATCTGTGCGGTAGGCATCAACAGAGATAACGTACATCTCAAAGCCTTTGGCGCGCCTTGCCATGTGTTGACCAATCCCGCCCATGCCAACGATACCAATCGTGAAGCCGCCAATCTCGATCATGGGTCTCCCACCGCTCCATTTACGCTGATCCCGATTACGGGTGAATTGGTCTATACCCCTTGCGATAGCAAGCAGCAGGGCGAAACCTTGATCCGCGACGTGAGAGCCATACAACCCCGCAGCATTTGTCAAAATAACATCACTATTTATGAGGGCAGGATACAGCGTACTGTCCATCCCTGCGCTAGAGGACTGAATCCATTTCAGATTCGACATCTGTTTGAACAGTTCCTCACTACATCCACCAAAAAGGATTTCTGCGTCCGCAGCTTCCCTGACATACTCTTCCTCTGAATTTGCAAATACGACGGTATCTTCCTCACCCGCAGCATCCCGGATGATTTGATTCAATTCTTCATCTGAATTTGGTCTTTGTACCAAAATTTTCATATATTGTCTCCATTCAAAAAATTAAGAAATAGAAAAACGAAGAAAAGGAAAAATTCCTATTTTCCGAAATTACCTTTGCGTCGCATATCATAGATACTTCATTTCCATGGTGGCACTTCAGGCAACAACGCTTCAAACTCCTCAATTAGCTCGGTTTCATACGCTCCGGCATACTCGTTGTTGAAGAACTTGTCTATTCCCACATCCACGAGACGTTCCCACGATTCCTCCTCGTATCCAGGATTGACGGGAAAAAACAGCGCACTGACGTCCCGAGCGGCTTTCAAATCGCCAGGAGCGTCGCCAATCATTAGGATATGATCCGATGGATACTTCCCTTTTGCTGTCAACGTGAGATGCTCCGTTTTGGATCCCATCTCCTGTCCTGCAATCACCGCGACATATTGGTCGATGTTGTGTTCAGTCCATTCCCGTCTGAGTGCCTCGTTGGGGGTCGCTGAAACTACAATCGCATCAGCGCGGTCCTGTAGGCTTTGCAGCGTCTCACGGACGCCGGAGAAAGGCGGCAGATTGTGGACAATCTCAGCAATAGTCTCGTTCACAGCAAGGCTCCACTTAAACACTTGGCTCAACTCCTCCCGCTGCGCTCCTGTTGCGGTTGCAATAACTGCCTCAAGCGTGGGATTACCGAGTTTGGTTTCCGTTTCTGACCATTCCCTAAGATACGGAAAATCGGGGACCGAAACACCAGCCTTTTGAACTTTCGGCATCTCCCGAAGAAGGTCACAGACAAGGAGGATCGCTTTGAAACGATTGCAGCCGCGCGTTGTGGAATAAAGATTCACAAAATCCCACGCTTGATGGACTTGCCGCGAAACAGCGGGAAGCCCAAAGTACTTAATCAGGTTGACGCTGAAGCAGTCGTTGTGCTTGACTTCCATCGAATTGAACGCACAACCATCCGAATCAATTCCGACAAAATAGTCATGTTTCGGTTGGAAGTTTTTTAACGCTGCCGCTGCATCTTGATCCATTCAATTCTCTCCTTTCAATTCGGACTATCAGATAGGCATGAGTTCAAGCGTTCATAGGTTTATTGCTTCATTGCGCTCATGAATCCGTGAATTGCACTTTAATCAACAACGACTTCTGGCCTACCTTCCACCATCCACTCCGTGTGGAAAACAGTCGGCTGCCCATCCGCCCCCACAACTGTCTTGCCATCGGTATCAATCCGGTTGTAGGTGTGTGCGCCAAAGTAATCCCGTTGTGCTTGGATGAGGTTGGCAGATACACGAGCACTGCGGTAGCTATCGAAGTAAGCCAGTGCCGAGCTACACGCCGGTATCGGAATACCGAGCTGCATAGCGATTGCAGCCACATGCCGCCAATTGTCCTGAGTTCTTTCAATAACCTCAAGGAAATAGGGATCAAGTAACAGATTTGGCAAGTTGGGGTCGTTCTCATAGGCATCGGCGATTCGATGCAGAAAACGGGCGCGAATAATACAACCACCGCGCCAGCCAAGAGCGATTGTCCCCAAATCGAGATCCCAATTATACTCGCTGCTTGCTTCGCGCATCAACGCAAACCCTTGGGCGTAGGAGCAAATCTTGGAAGCATACATGGCATCATGGATAGCCGCTAGCAACTCTGATTTGTCACCTTCATATTTACCACTGGGACCACGGATAATTTTCGAGGCTTTGACCCGTTCCTCCTTCACCGCCGAGATACATCGTGCGAAGACCGCCTCAGCGATGGTAGGAGCGGCGATGCCGGTATCTAGGGCAGAGATACTTGTCCATTTTCCCGTGCCTTTTTGCCCTGCAGCATCAAGGATAACTTCCACAAGGGGTACACCCGATTTGTCTGTCTGCGTAAAGATGTCGGCTGTAATCTCAATTAGATATGAATCCAACTCGCCTTCATTCCATTTTTTGAAAGTCTGGTGCATTTCTTCAGCATTCATGCCGAGGACATGTTTCATTAGGGCGTACGCCTCACAGATGATTTGCATGTCGCCGTATTCGATACCGTTATGTACCATTTTCACATAGTGTCCAGCGCCATCGGGACCGATGTGAGACACACACGGAGTACCATCGACTTGGGCCGCAATCTTTGTGAAGATTGGTTCGACAAGCGCGTAAGCTCCAGGATCGCCACCGGGCATCATCGCAGGACCATATCGAGCACCTTCCTCGCCGCCCGATATCCCGGTTCCGATAAACCGTATCCCCTTCGCTGCGAGGTCAGTGTTACGGCGGATGGTATCTTGGAAATTCGAGTTTCCCCCATCAATGATCAGATCGCCTTCTGAGAGATGTGGTGTCAATTCGTTGATACATGCGTCAACCGCAGTGCCAGCCTGCACCATTAGGATTATTTTCCTCGGTGCACTCAGTGAACCAATGAACTCTTTGATTGAATGTGTGCCAACAATATTCTTACCTTTTGCCCCTCCTGCGATGAAATCATCCACCTTTGAGACCGTACGATTGAATACCGAGATCCGAAACCCTTGGCTCTCAATATTGAGACTCAAATTTTCGCCCATCACGGCTAATCCAATGAGCCCAATGTCAGCTTTTGCCATCTTTGGCGCCTCCTGTTAGTCTGCAACATTAAGTGCGTTGGATATGATACATCACTCCGAAAATGTGGTCAACTGAAAAATTGTGCGAGAGGTTTAAGGGATAAAACAGATTTTTCATCTTGACACATAGCCTCCTTTCTGATATGCTTGCATCATCCCTGCAAATTCCAAACCCAATATATACTGAACGACCCCCAAACTGCTCAATTGGTGCCCGATAAATCGGCGCAGTGAGGGCATTTGTGCGGTATTGTTACATGAAGGAAAAAAGGGGTAATTTGCCAACTTAAAAACGCAATCCGCCAGAACGATTGCGGTTGCTGGATACAGACGTAACAAATACAATCCAGATACACGCTTTAATGATGTTGGGGTTGTGTCAAGGGTGCTTAGAAGCCGTTAAGACGGAGTGGAAATTCTGACGGAGTGAGGTTTATCACTCCAGAGGCAGGATAGCATAAAGAAAAGGATAATACAGGTAAGGAATCGAGCGCGACAGAGAAGTGTTTGAGTCTGATGCAGGGCATGGATTAAGTCAGAGAGCAGCTGGCGTTCAACAGATGGCGGGTGACAGGCGACTCTTACCGCTCAATTTTGATATTTCAGCCACCATTGAATGAATTATGCCTGAAGATAGTGGCGAAGCAGCTTTCTCAAGTTCCGGTGTGCATGGAAGAGATGTGCCTTCACCGTACCGCTTGAACGTCCCAATGTATTGGCAATCTCTTTGAGCGAAAGGCCCTCCCAGTGGCGAAGGATGAAAATCTCACGCTGTTTGGGGGCTAACTGCATAATTGCCCGCCGGAGATAAGTCAATAGCTCTTTGTCCTCAACTGCTTGTGTCGGAGGTCTCAGATTGACATCTGCGATATTCATCATCGGGAGGTCATCAGATTCCAACGCATAATTCATCGTTTCGCGCCGCGCGTTCTTACGCAAGAAATCGATGCAAAGATTGACAGTTATGCGATAAAGCCAGCTGTAAAACTGAGACTTTCTCTTGAAATCTGGGAGTCCCTGATAGGCTCTGATAAAAGCATCTTGAGTAATATCAAGGGCATCTTCGGAATTCGGGACAAAACGTTGCGCGAGTCGGTAGGTACGGTCATGGTAGCGTACCACCAATTTATCGAAAACCGATTTATCGCCCTGTTGAAACTGCTCAATCAACTTGGCGTCATCAGGAGATGCTTGTACACATGGTGGTAATATTTTTTCGTAATCTTCTTCTTGCATTTTGCCTTTCACCAAAAATGCCGTGGTCGACACGTTTCCTTTCGGGGATTGTGACAAATTCGGCGTATTTAGTCATCAATCCTGAATAACTAACTGATGACTAAGTTTTGATAATCAATAGACTGAAGGGACAGTAAAATACCGGATTAATCTATCTGTTTGAACATATTAGAAAACCAACGTTTATATCTCTTATTATCTTGAACGATTTGCTGCAACAGTTCTAAACTTTCTTTGTGATTCGCAGTCTGTGCGGTATCCGCGAGATCTAGTACTTCTTCAAGTACGACCCGATCTTGGCGAATCAAATCAGACAGCGCTGCCTTGAGGCTTTGTTCATGTCCAAGCAGTTCAAAGATTCGATTGGCGTGGCGAATCTCTTCCGACGCCACCTGTTTTAGGTAGGCCGCGAGTTCATGTTGATTTTGCTGTTCCGCCATCTGTGCTAAGATAAACCGCGTACCAATTAAAGTCAACTTTGCATGTGCCAATTCGTCCAACTCGGCTTCCAGACGTTTTTTCACATGCCCAGGATCGCGAGGGTGAAGCTGATCATAGCTTGGCCAAACAGGCTTTTCCATCACCTGTTTCAAGCGCGTCAAACTTTGGATCAGGCACTCCTGTTCTTCAGAAGTCAACTGTCCAATTGTCTGATGCCAGAAATCAGTCGCGCTCTCTGACCTGTCCTGAAAAAGCTGCTGTGATTTTTCTGTCAACTGTACACGATTCTGCCGACGATCTGTATCGCATTTACGACGAATAGTCCACCCATCGCGCTCTAGGCGGTCTACGAGACCAGAGACAGTGCTGTGAGCGAGCCCGAGATGTTCTCCCAGTTCGCTGATGGTCATACCGGATTCGCCACCATACCAATGAAGGTGCAGTAAAGCGTTAAACTGCACAATCGTGAGTTTCTTCGGTACAACCTGCTGCACAAAGCGCGACTTCACCGCAGCTTGTGCATGTCGCATCACGCGCATAATCAGCATCACATTTTCGGCATACTTGGACATTTTCTCTGTATCTCTTTCAGATTTTCAGAATTACGTCGTATAACGGATATAATTCTATCGTATACGATAGAATACTATATAATTTTGTTAAAGTCAACCCCAAATTGATCAAAAATATACATCCATTAGAAATTAAGTAGTCACAGTACACAAAGGAAAACTGCCTATGAAATATTTGACCTACTCTGGCAATCATCTGATTAACGCAAAATTGCCCGATAACTCGGAAATCTACTATCCGCAACCGGCAAAACCGGGGGTGAGACGCTCCGAAATTCCAGAGCATCTCAAAAAGGCTGTGGAAAATCCGCTGGGGATGCCTCCCCTGAAGGAACTTGTCAACGGAAACAGTAAGGTCCTGATTGCTTTCGATAATAACTGTCAGCCCTTTCCAATGACAAAAAAGCCTGATATGCGCCAGGTTATCCTCGAAGCATTGCTGCCTATGCTCTACTCCTACGGGGTTGAGAAGAAGAATATACAGCTAATTTGTGCTGGCGGACTTCATCGCAAAATGAAGACGCACGAGTTGGCATACATGTTAGGCCGCAAAATTATGAACGAGTTTTATCCATATCAGTTGAGAAACTTTGATGCGGAAGATCGTGATAGTATCGTCGATTTAGGCAAGACGGGCAAAGACGAAATCGTTGAGGTCGAACGTGCTGTCGTGGAAAGTGATCTAGTGATCTATGTTGACACTATCCAAATCCCCCTCAACGGTGGACACAAGTCGGTCGCTGTTGGGATGGGGACATATAACTCAATCGCCCCACACCACTCCCCACACATGACTGCGGAGAGTCCGCATGTTATGCAACCTGGGGGGTCAAACATGCACGATTGCATCGAGCAGATGAGCCGAGTTATTCAGAATCATAGTAAAATCATGGTTATCGAAGCCGCCATGAATAACCAAATCTATCCCACAGGTTTTCGCCAGTTGGGTAAGCCAAATGCTCAATGCAACGGCTTTGAAAAAATGCTAAAAACATTGACGCCGCCTGCACTGTCGCTGCTGCCGGAAGCGTTACGATACAAAATCTTCAAAGGCATCCGAACTGATTATGAACCGATTGAGATCAACGCCGGTGCCATTGATGCCGTTCATTCCGAAACCCTTGATGCGATGAAAAATCAGTTGATGATAGACGTTCCGAAACAGTTTAGCACTTTGGTCTTTGGGTTGCCCGATATGAGCCCGTATGCTATCGGTGCCCGGATTAATCCCGTTTTGGTTGTCAGCGACATATTGGGGTACGTTTTCAACTGGTTTTACCACAAGCCGCTAATTAAGGAGGGTGGCGTCGTAATTATCTTGAATCCAACCTTTGAAGTCTTCCATGAAGAATACCACGTCCCCTACAGGAAGTTCTTTGAAGAAGTCCTCGCCGAAACTACTGAGCCTTTTGAAATGCAAAATCAATTTCAAGAGCAATACGCCTACGATCCTTATCTCATAGATTGTTACCGCAACAAGTTTGCGTATCACGGATTTCATCCATTCACCGTCTGGTATTGGGCAACCTATGCGCTGAAGTATCTGGCCAAAGTCATTTTGGTTGGTCCCAAAGATGACCGCGTTGCCAAGAAGTTAGGCGTAGATTGGGCAAAAGATTTAGAGGGCGCATTGGGAGTAGCGAAGGAGATCTCCGGCGAAGATGATGTTGTTGCTTTGACGATGCCACCATTTCTTTACGTCAACGTTCAATGAAATTGGCAAGTTGGTTGCGTGTCATAGGAGCATCGTAAAATTAAATTCAGAGGTGAAATATGTCCTACCAAAGAATGAACAAAAAAATACCGACCATTGAGGAAATTCAGAAAGAATTTGAGGATTTCGTTAAACGGAAATACGGGGGTACTGTCAACTTTACAATGTCGCAGGCAAAGCCAGATACAACTACAACTGACGATACAAGCACCTCCGCCCCTGAAAAAAAGACATTCGATCTGAAATTTGACCTCAAACCAAAAGAGGTTAAGCAATATCTTGACCGTTATGTCATCAAACAGGACGATGCGAAGAAAGCGTTGGCAATCGCTGTGTGCGATCACTACAATCATGTACGCGAAGTCCACGAAAATCCGAAAGTTGCTGACACCGATTACTCAAAACAGAATGTCGTTATGCTCGGACCGACAGGCGTTGGTAAAACCTACCTAATTCGCCATATTGCCAAGTTGATCGGTGTGCCGTTCGTCAAAGCAGATGCAACTCGGTTTAGCGAAACCGGTTACGTCGGTGCAAATGTCGATGACATGATTCGAGACCTATTAACACAGGCAGACGACGATATTGAGTTAGCACAATACGGTATTATTTACCTTGACGAAGTGGATAAAATTGCGACTCCACCGAACATCATCGGGCGTGATGTCAGCGGACGCGGAGTACAGATTGGTCTCCTCAAACTGATGGAGGAAACAGAGGTCGATCTCCGTGCTGGTTACGATGCAGCTTCTCAGATGCAAGCCATGATGGAGTTCCAACAGAAAGGCAAGGTTGAAAAGCGCATCATCAACACGCGCCATATCCTGTTCATTATTAGCGGGGCATTCAACGGGTTGAAAGAAATCGTCAACAAACGCATGAATCAGAGTAATATTGGCTTTAACGCAACAGTGAAAAGTCAAACGGAGTTAGAAAATCCTTTTCAGTTTGTTACGCCGCAAGATTTCATTGAGTTCGGATTTGAACCCGAATTAATCGGTCGCCTACCCGTCCATGTTATATGCCAAAACCTTTCTGCGGATGATCTTTACTATATTCTGAAACACTCCGAGGGATCAATCGTCCGTCAGTATGAACGGGCGTTCGGAGCATATGGGATTGAGGTGTCGTTTTCCGATGCAGGACTCCATCGAATTGCTGAACAAGCATACGTCCAAGGAACAGGAGCGCGTGCGCTGATGACGGTCTGTGAAAAAACGCTGCGCGAATATAAATTTGAGATGCCTTCCTCTAGTATCCGAGAGTTCGTTGTAACAGAAACGGTCGTTGAGGATCCGGCAGGCGAGCTGCAGCGGATTCTGGAAGATGCCGACTACAATCGCCAAATTGTCATGCGTGAGCGGGTTCGCCGGTACGAAGAAGATTTCCAACGTGAACATCAGATGCAGATCCAGTTTGATGATGAAGCGACAGAACTCTTATGCCAAAAGGCGATTGACCAAGGTCAAGTGCCAAAGGAAATCTGTGAAGAGCTATTGCAGAGTTACCAACACGGCCTGAACCTTATCAGGCAAAATACTGGGCAGTCTGTGTTCACTTTTACTAAAGCGGTGGTGGACAATCCAGATGTTATGCTTGAGCGTTGGATCCGCAACTCCTACGCCGCAAAGTCGAAAGAAGAAAGAAAAGCGTCGGAAGCGGATCTTTGAGATTGTAGAAGATGGAAATTAACTTGACGCTCAAGATAAAGTGTGCTAAAGTTATAGGTCGTCTAAAATTGGCTAATACTACCAATCCCAAAAGTTATGGAGGTAAACTTTCCGCCCTGTTCTTTTTGAACGTTAAGCGAAGAGAAACATGAAGATTGCTGAAAACCTCATCGGCCTCATCGGCAATACCCCCCTAGTTCATCTGAACTACCTACCCGGCCCAGACGACGCAACAATCTTGGCGAAGTTAGAGTCGTATAACCCCGGCGGCAGCATCAAAGATCGGATTGGCTATGCCATGATAGCCGATGCCGAAGAACGGGGATTGCTCAAGCCGGGCTACACAATAGTTGAACCCACAGCGGGTAATACAGGAATCGGGCTTTCGATTGTCGCGATTGCAAAAGGATACCGTGTTACTTTGACCATGCCAGAGAACGTCAGCCGGGAAAAGTATACCCTGCTTGCCTCTTTTGGTGCAGAGATTATACTAACTCCTGAAGACGCTGGGATGGGTGGGGCAATTTGGGAAGCTGAGGAAATCGCTGCACGGAATCCACACAGTTTTATGCCCAATCAATTTGAAAATCCTGTGAACCCTGAAATTCACCGGCAAACAACAGCGCGTGAGATTCTGGACGACATTGACCGCGAGATTGATTTTTTTGTCGCCGGCGTCGGGACGGGGGGAACCCTAACAGGTGTCGGAGAAGTCCTCAAGACCCATCGATCAAAGACTCAGGTGGTTGCAGTAGAACCGAGCATTTCGCCAGTTTTGTCCGGTGGTCAGCCGGGACCAACCCGTATTGATGGTATTGGAGCAGGCAGAATTCCAAAGGTGTTAAACGTTAATGTCATCGATCAGGTAATGACTGTCTCTGACGGAGAGGCTTATCAGATGATGCGGCGGATTTCAAAAGCCGAAGGGTTGCTCGTTGGGATGTCGTCAGGGGCAAATGTCCATGCCGCATTAGAAGTGGCGCGGGGGCTTGGGGTGGATAAAACTGTTGTCACAATTTTGCCGGATACGGGAGACCGTTATTTTAGCCTCGCCCAGTATTTTGAATCAGAAATCGGTGCGGAAGCCGGTTTTGAGTGAAATCGGGATAGGACTTACGTAGTTGAACGCTAAAAGAAAGCACCCGGAACAGACTCGTGACCGTCCGGGCTAGTTGAGCGAGGGCTATAGTGCGTAGTCCTGCCTCATTACATAGGAAGGATTAGGTATCCCTTGAGTCAGTTACCCCGCCCTGAAGGACGGGGCTTGTTGCCCGTCCCGGGACTTACATGGTTTCCGGTCTCGGCTCGTAACTTTACACGCCCGCCGCCGTCCCGAGCAGCTCAGGATTGGAAGCACCCACAGCGTGTCGGGGACAGCACTGTTTCAACTCCCGGGCGAAACCTCAGACAAACAACGCCTTCCAACTATCACGTTGGGAGGGGAGCGAAAAACGAGCGTTTTTCCTAAGTCATCGAGTTACGGGCGAATTATACCCTATAAACCTTTGGTGCTATTTTAGAGACTGAATTGTGCAATAGATAAAGGGACAAAGCCATCGTCATTAACGGGTAAGCCGTCCCACTGTACCAACAGATTAAACAAAGCCATGGTAAAAGCCAGTCTTGTTTTGAAATAGGTCCAACACCGATGCGCGACCTTCTTCAAATGACAGACCTGCGTCAACATTGATAAAATCGTCTCTATCAGCATCCGACTATTCCACTCCCCCCGTTGGCAGATACGCAAGTTGGGAGCAAACCAATCGACTTTGGCAAAACCGGTATCAGCAAAAACCACCATCTGGTCGCTGACAGACGCCACTATATGTTGGAAACAGCTACCATCATATACATTGGCAGTCGCACACTCCCAATCCACAATCAGTCCAAGGTGATTGGCTAGTAAACAGAGTTTACCACCGACAATCCAGCGTTGGTTGGATATTCCTTTTTTGCCGACTTGCCCAGAAGAACGTCCTTCTCGACGGGGGTGAATCAGTTCGATACCGTAAGTATCAATGACTCCTATCAACGAAGGATCTGCCATGAATATATCCGTCAGTGGGTGATGCCTATTGAATAGTCGGAACAAACCGGTTCTTTCGGGTAAATTGGGGAACAAGGCTTTGTAATTGTTTGCTATCCACCTATAGAAGGCACGGTTGCCAACGCCTTTAAGCGCAAATAGTAGAGCGATGGTAACCACTTCAGACGGATAGAGTTTGGCTTTGGGGTGTTTGTGGTTTTTGTTTGTTGCTGTGAGTTTATCATCTACCGCTACAAACAATTCTGTGATAAAATCTATACTGGTCATGGGTTGAGTCTCCTTTGGTTAATCGAGATGGGTTGCTACCCCGATTAACGATACAAATCAGGAAACCGACTCATGACCCATAAATTATACTAGCACCATTGGTTATTAACACTTTTCAATCAACAAAAAAGGAGCGCAGTTTCTTCCCCATGACTGCGAAGATTTTGACAAATCAGGATCTGATAAATGAAGAGCTTTGCTACGAGGTTCGTTTGCTTGAAGAACCGCAGGAGATCCTATTCAACCTCATTAAACGTTTTAAGAAACGCGCTGCAATTGTTACAAGCGGACAATTGTCCGGAATGATTCTGCTCCACATGGCTTACGAAAATAAGCTGCCATTTAGAGCCTGTACAATTGACACGCTGCGTCTGTTCCCTGAAACCTATAAATTCTTCGATCACGTCGAAGCGCATTATAACATCCGCATTGAGAGGATTACCCCGGAGCCGGAAGCCGTAGATCGAATGGTCGCAAACCACGGGGAGTTCCTGTTCTTCGACAGCAAACAGAAACAGGAATATTGTTGTAACATCAGGAAAGTGGAGCCGATGCAACGATTGTTGGATACACTAGATGTCTGGTTTTCCGGGCTTCGACGAGATCAATCCAGTAATCGACAAAGCACCCCCAAAGCGGAAATCATCGAGCACAAGGGGCGTTCTATACTGAAAGTCAATCCGCTGGCGAATTGGCCCGAAGCACGGATTTGGGAGTACATTCACAAACACGATATCCCCGTGAATCCACTGATGGAACCCCAGAAGTACGGGCAATACTATGAATCACTCGGATGCGTCATCTGCACAACGCCAATCCTGCCCGGTGAACCAAAAAGAGCAGGACGGTGGCGCTGGCAAAACGCGCCATCATCGGACGAAGATAATAAGAAAGAGTGCGGGATTCACTACGCAATATAGAACCTAAAACGCAAAGCATCTAAGTTTTACCTCGTAAATATAGAAACTATCATAATTAAGACCGAAAATTTTTGGACTCGTTTTATTTAACCTTACAACGAAGGGAGTTTTGCAATGGCTGCTATCGTACGTATTCCAACCCCTCTCAGAAGACTCACGCAAAATCAACCGGAAATTGAAGCAGAGGGAGATACAATTGAAAGTCTCATCGAAAACCTTGAGGCAAACTATCCGGGCATCAAAGAACGCATCTGTGATGAATCCGGTAATATTCGTCGTTTTGTTAATATTTATCTCAACGACGAAGATATTCGCTTTTTAGATGGCAATGCAACGACAGTTAAGGATGGCGACGAAATCTCAATTATCCCTGCAATCGCGGGCGGTTCATCAGATGATGAAAGAGACTGAAGTATTAGAATTACAAAACGAGACGCTGGATCAAATCTACGCGCACGCAAAGGTTGAATTTCCCGATGAGTGCTGTGGCATCATTTTGAGCGACGGGACCCGGGAATTTGTCCGGGAATGCCAAAATATACAAAATGAACGACATGCTGAAGATCCGGATACGTATCCCCGCGATGCACGCACCGCATATCTAATAGCCCCGAACGACTTAATCCGCGTGCATAAAGAAGCTGAAACCAAAAATCGACCGATCAAGGCATTTTATCATTCACACCCAAATCACGATGCCTATTTTTCGGAAAAAGATAAAGCGGATGCAACGGCTTGGGACGAACCGGTGTATCCCGGTGCAGCTTATGTTGTGGTCTCCGTCTACGACCGGGAGGTTAAAGCCACAAAGGCTTTCGCTTGGAATGAGGATGATACGGATTTTGTAGAGGTGCCAATAGGCGCGAAGCGTGATGCGTAATAGGATTCGTTAATTCAGAAAGGAGCGGCAGATATGGCATTTTTAAGGCTTCGATTGACTTTCCCGCCGGATCTGATCACTGAGCCCATCATCCACAACATCGGTCAACAGTACAATGTGATCACGAGCATTCGACGCGCCGATGTCACGTCTGACCGTGGGTGGGTTGTTTTGGAGATTAAGGGTGAGCCCGACGAGCTTGAACGGGTTGTTGAGCACCTCAAGAACGTCAAGGTGGAAGTTGAGCCAATTGAAGGAGATGTAGTTCAGTAAGGAAAAAATTCAGTAAGCACAGCACGGGGAGAACAAATAAGGACTCAGACAATTGACTGTGGTCAATCTGAAACCATGCACTCCCCATCAATAAAATAGGGACACAATGGACAATGTTCTAAATTCTTTTCAAACCTTCCCGCCTCAATTGCATCGGAACTCAAAGCTGTGTCTATCGCCTTAATTCGTTCTAGCCACGCGCCCTCAATATCTATTAATTCTTCCCTCGTTACCTCCATCGAATACGAGGAGGCGAGATCTGTGGAGTAGACTGTCACCGGTATGACTTGCTGTTCAGGATAGAGTCGGTGGACAAGCAGAGCGTATAGTTCGATTTGTGACCGGTAGTGATCTGCTATATCACCGATGCCTTCCCAATTAATTCTATCCGTTTCGTAGTTGATAACCCGCCATAACCCCCGCGCATCCTTGAAAAGCCTACCTGCAATTCCTTCGACTATATGAGAATCAATCTCGGCGTGGATGTGCCGTTCACGATAAACCTCATCTACGTTTAACGCCATCTCCTCAACTTTCGAGTCCAGAAAGTGATTAACATCTTTACGCACTGTCTCAGCGGTCTCCTCGGACTGGGACTCCGATGACGGCACCTGAATCTGGTGCTGCAAATAAAACCGCGTCGGACAGTGAGCATACGTTATAAGTTCCGTCACCGAGACAGTTTCGCCGACAAATGAAGCGACCAACGGATCAATATGGTACGCTGGAAAGTCGGCCGCCAGCGACGGGGTGGGCGTCTCTCCTTCAGCAAAATCGAGTTCATCGGGGGATTGAATGATTCGGATCGGAAGATCGAAGGTGATTCGCGTGGTTTTCTCTCCCGATAGAGGTTGAATCGTTGTTGGATATAGAAGTTTGCCCTCCGATGGCATCCCTGAAAGCCCTAGGACATCGAAAAGCCAACCGAACCAACCTCTCGCCTCTCCTTTCTCGGTGAGTGTTCCTGATAGGATCAGGCGATCCCGAGCGCGGGTTGTTGCCACGTAAAAGAGACGCTGCTCCTCTGCTTCTCTCTTGTTTCTTGCGCGTTCTCTCATCAATTGTGTTGCTCCCGGATCGCTCTGTTGATAATTTTTATCCGGGTTCGCGGGCTTAAAACCGATCCCCAACTGATCATCAATAAACGGTTCTTGGTCATACCTTGTAGCCCTTCGATCCAGGTTAGGAAGGATGACGACCGGAAACTCAAGCCCCTTCGCCGCATGGATGGTCATTATCTCGACAGCGTCCGCTGTCAATTGTGTTGTTGCCTGCCCTTCGCGTTCTTCCTCCTCAATCAGTAGATTCAATCGTTTCAAGAAGTCGGAGAGATCTGTGAATCCCAATCTTTCAAAATCTCTTGCAATCCCTAATAGCTTCTCGTAATTTGCCCACCGCTGCTCGCCGCTTTGCCCAACAGGAAGCACCCCTACCATTCCAGTGTCGTTGACGATTTTCCGGATGAGTTCGCTCGGCGGGATACGGTGACAGATTTCAATATGACTTCGCAGCATCTGGACTGCATAACCTATTGGAGAAGTTGGAGATTGATCTGTTTGAGCGACGTAATCTTGGACTTTCTGCCAGAATGGTTCGTTGGAAGATTGTTGTACTATTTCATATAACTCTACATCTGACACACCAAAGAATGGCGCACGAAGAACCCCTGCGAGTGCCACATCGTTGGTGGGATTGGTGAGGAATTCCAGATAGTTACCGATGTCGTAAATCTCTTGGCGCTGATAAAATCCGATGCCCCCTGTGATTTTGTATGGAATCTCCGCTTCGAGCAAGGCAGATTCAATCTCCGGCAAGCGCGTCCGGCTCCGAATGAGGATAGTGATGTCACCGTATCGGATCGGCTGGGGTTTTTCGGCGTCGTCTTCGTCCTTCCAAACCGTTTCGTTTGTCCCAACCAAGTGTTGGATGCGTGCCACAATCAGTTCGTTTTCATCAGCGGGGGGGGCTGATTCACCCCCTGCCTCCTCCTTTGAACTGATGAGCAGTTCCACATCACCGGGCTGATCTGTAGCTCTCCCCTGAATTAGCGGCTCATACTTGATTTCAAACTCATTCCGCCCTTTCATGAGTGACTCAAAAACCAGATTGACGAAGCCTACAAGGTTTCGTAACAGTCGGAAATTTTCAAGAAGAGGGAGGGTGCCACGCTTCTCTGAGTTGTTTGCCTCAAGTATCTGTCCCTCCCAAGTAAAGTCTTCGGTCAATGCGGGTTGATATTCGGTTATCTCCTTCCGTGTTTGATCAAATACCCGTACATCTGCCCCGCGAAACCTATAGATACTTTGGTTCTGATCGCCGACGATGAACAGATTGCCCGATTTGAAATCCGAGATCAGCGGTCTAAGAATCTCGTATTGTAGTTGGTTCGTATCTTGGTACTCATCAACCATGATATAAGGGTATCTTTTAGCGAGTTGTTCACGGATTGATTCCTGCTGTAATAGGTCCCTGACCTTGATCTGAAGATCATCGAAATCGAGTTGTCCCGTTTGGCGTTTTCGATTTGCGTAGGCGCGTTGAACCTCATCATAGATATGTATCAACAGGTGGGTCACGCAAATGAGTAATTTATCGTCATCGGTAAAAGCCGGGAAGGATTGGAAATAATTTGCCGCACGAACAAGAAAATCAATCTCCTCCTCGATTGCGTCCGTCTCGACGCGGGAGCCAAGAAAATCGCGTTTGCTAATTGTTCCCTTTTGGGTTATGAGGAGAGGGGCAATTTTTGTCAAGGGTGAAACTGCTTCCTGCGACTCCATATTCGACTGAATATCCACCGCCAATTCTTGGATTCTCGTAGCATTTCTTCCTCTAGCAATTGCTAAGACGTTGTTCAGACAGCGTCGCCAATCCTCAATGGGGAACCGATCTTTTAAACTCTGCGCCAGTTGCGACTGTACAAAATCATGCCAAGCTTTCAACACCTTTGAATCCGCGCAGCAATATAAATCGCGCTTCAGTCGTTCCACCACCTCACGTTGATTCACCAGTTCGGATAAATGCGCCTCAAGCTGATTTTTTCCAAAGATTCGCAGCAATTTTACAAGTTTCACACGGGTTTCGTCCTCATCGGGACGGTCCACAATCTCCCTGAGCGCGGAATCAATGGTTTCACGAAGAATCAACCGCTGGTGTATCCCTTGTAGCATGCCGAAGCCTGCGTCAACACCCGCTTCAACCGGATACTCTCGCAAAATCCGCGCACAAAATGCGTGAATTGTTGAAATCTGTGCGGAGAGCATTCCTGTCTTGATTCTTTCTAATTGTGTGCTATGAGGATCTTCCTTTAATCTTATGTTGACCTCGTTGACGATGCGTTGTTTGAGTTCCGCTGCAGCTTTCTCTGTAAACGTAATCGCGACAACCTGATTGGGAGGCAGATCCTTTTCTTCAAGCAAAATCTTGAGGTATCGATGAACCAATACAGCTGTTTTCCCAGATCCGGCGCCAGCGGTCACGCTGATGTGACGATTAAGGTCATGTGCTTTCTTCTGGTTCCGTGTGAATTCCACGATGCGGTAACTCCCTAAAAAAAAAGAGCGATAGCACAAACAGCAGACCGTGATGTGGGTTTCAATCTTATCTTGTCGCAGGTTGTAGAGGTAATCATGGTCAGCCTCTACTGATCGTGGGTCTGTTCGTCTGTGAGCTATCGCCCTATTCGTTTAATATGTTTTTTTCGCTCGCTTTTCTTGTTTAGCGAGTTTTTTCTCTTTGCGTCCTTTTTTGGTCGCTGTCTTTTTGACAACACTTTTACTTGAGCCGTCTAATGATTTAGCACCTTTTCCCTTATTACCTCTCATCTTTCATTCTCCTATTCTATTGTTCCGTTAACAGCTAACAAATTAGAATGCAAGGCAACCGGCCCTCACCTCACAAGCTTATTCCAGAACAATTATTTCTGATATTCTACAGATACTTTAAACATGATGGGTTCAAACACAATCTGAAGCTATAACTCGTTTTTTTGAACTGTACCCTCTAAGTGGGCCGGTATGTCTGTGATGTGCGGGGCGATTCTGTAAAACCGACTTTTAATAAAAAAGCTCGATCTATTTTCAAGTATCGATCGGGAGTATAGCATAAAAGCGGATGGATTGAAAGAAAAATTCTTCCTATAGCTCTTCAGTAAATGCTTCTTCTGTTAGGATTGGGATATTGAGTTCGACTGCACGGTCATACTTAGAACCCGGCGATTCTCCAGCGATTAGGTAATCTGTTTTTTGACTAACGGTGGAACTAACCCTGCCACCACGCCCCTTAATTTTGTCGGAGGCTTCAGAGCGTGTCAGCGTCGAGAGTGAGCCTGTTAAAACAAAGGTTTTACCGGCGAAGATACTAGCGGAAGTTTCTGTGTGTTCGCTTGATTCGACTGCCCACTGAAGCCCCGCATCTTTCAGCCGTTTCAGAAATTCTTGAACCCTCGGTTGTGAGAAGAAGTGGAGGAGACTTTCCGCAATTTGCGGACCGATACCGTGGATGCTCTCAATATCTTCTAGGCTTGCGGCAGCAAGGGCATCAATTGAGGAGAAGTGGTCAATCAGCAGTTCCGCGACATTTGCGCCAACGTGGGGGATACCCAGTCCAAACAGCACCTTTGCTACCGGAATACGGCGGCTCGATTCAATAGCGTTTATAAGATTTTCCGCGGATTTCTCCCCCATCCGCTCAAGACTGACCAGATCCGCCTGCTTCAAGGCGTAGAGATCCGCGATATCATGAATCAGCCCAACCTCAACCAGTTGTTCAACAATCGCGGGTCCAAGTCCGTCAATGTTTAGTGCATTCCGCGAGGCAAAATGTTCAATTCGTCGTTTCAGTTGCGCGGAGCAAGCCACATTCACACAACGGATCGCTGCCTCATCTTCTGACCGCTGCACCGGCGTTTCGCACACCGGGCAATGATCTGGCAAACGAAAGACCTTTTCAGTTCCCTTCCGCTGATCTATCAATACAGCCGTGATTTTCGGAATGACATCTCCCGACCGTTCGAGAAATACCGTATCCCCAACGCGAACATCCTTGCGGATGAGTTCCTGCTCATTATGCAGTGTGGCATGAGTTATCGTCGCACCTGCCAACTGTACGGGGGACAGGATTGCAACGGGCGTCAAGACGCCGGTTCGCCCAACCTGTACTTCGATTGCTTCAATCTGTGTTGCTATCTGACGTGCGGGAAATTTACAGGCAATCGCCCAACGAGGACTTTTCGCTGTGGTGCCGAGTGCCCCCTGCTGTTGGAGTGAGTCAACTTTTACAACAATTCCATCGGTATCGTAAGAGATTGTTTCTCGATCAGCAGTCCACTGATGGCAATACGCAATGACCTCTTCGATTGATGAATGCGCTTCGGTATAAGGATTCATCTTGAACCCTAGGTCCGCAAGCAGCGCAAGGGCTTCCGTATGCTTCGCAATTTCGATGCCTTCCGCATAACCGAGGGTATAAATAAAAATATCCAACGGACGTGACGCTGTGATGGTGGAATCCAACAAACGCGCAGAACCTGCCGCAGCATTCCGCGCATTTGCGAAAGGTGCTTGATCCTCCGCAATTCGCTGTCGGTTCACCTCATCCAATCGATCCCTCGGAATAAATACCTCGCCCCGGACCTCCAAAACGGTTGGCATCGACTGGATTGGGGTCAGTCTCAACGGAATCGTGCGGATGGTGCGTAGATTCGCCGTTACATCTTCCCCATATTCCCCATCCCCTCGTGTGGCACCGCGTACCAACCTACCATCCTCGTAGAGCAAGGCAACCCCCAAGCCATCAATTTTTAACTCTGTCACATACGCAACCGGCTGGTCAGGTAATGCCTTCCGCACACGCTGATCAAAATCGTATAGTTCTTCAGGACTGTACGTATTATCAAGGCTCAACATCTGCCCACGATGGGGGACACTAGTGCCAAGTGTCGTTTCACCGCTAACCCGCTGCGTCGGTGAATCAGGCGTAACAAACTCAGGATGCATCGCTTCAAGGTGTTCCAACTCTTTCATCAACCGATCATATTCCCGATCTGAAATCTCCGACTGATTGTCGATGAAATACTTACGTTCATGGTAGCAGATTTGTTCCTGCAGTGCCTCAACCTGATTTTGGATGGAATCGTTTGTCATATCCCTGCGCAAAATTTACAGTTACCAACGTCATAAGATCGAATGCCCTTGTGTCCCTGTCCAAGCGGAGAACTCACATCTTGCCTGATATCAGGGTTGAATCCATCAAATCATAGAAGGAGCTCTACGTTGAAAAGTTGCCAGAAAACTATTTTCCATACCAAGCCCTCTTTGCGGAATTCTATTTGGCAATCAACGAGAATCTCTCTTTTGTTGGGGCGTGGGCCCTCTTCGCTGATGACGTGTAAGGTAAATCGTGCGGACGCCTGCCGTGCATTAGTCACATCCACTTGAATTTTATTAAACTGAAATTGGAGTGCATCATACTTTTCGAACACTACGATAATCGTTTGACTCACTTCATCGAATTTTGCGGGAATAACGCCTGTTGCTAAACCAAGAAGTGTGACGGGATCATCTGCTGCAACGTACGATTCCGAAAAGAGTTCTTGGATTGCACCCAATTTACTCATATCCAATGATTCAATTAGCGCTGAGAAGCGCTCCAAGAACTGATTAATCTCCATTTCGGCATCCGTCGAGGGCATAAGTGAGATGTTCAATCCAACGCGGTCAGTCCTAAGTTGAAAGTTTTCTATTTTGGACTGGTAATCGTTTGCTATAACCATTAAACTGAGGTTCTCCGAATAAGGAACCCCTATAAAGTTGTATTTGCCGGTTGCTTCGGTTGTCATTGTCTTATCTAATAGCTTGACAGTTGCGCCCTGAATCGGGTTCCGTGTTGTGCCATCGATAATAACACCTGAAACCGCTCCAAATTTCGGGTCGAGAGAGATATTTAATTGTACCTCTTCAGTCCTAAGTTTAAATGGCTTCATTTTGGGTTGGTGATCAATGCCCGTGACGGTTAAATTGTGGTTATCCGAATAACGGATCGTCGTGAAAACATATCTGCCATCTACTCCAGTCTCCACCTTTTGATCTAACAAGCTAACGGTTACGCCCTGAATCGGGTTTCCCGTCTTGGCGTCAATGATAATTCCTGATACCATTCCAAATCGTGGATCTTCCTCCGCTCCCGGATCTAGTGTCTGATCAGACTCTTCTCCAGCCTCGACGGAAGGCGAAGACGACTCTTCGCCGCACCCCAGACTAGTGATTACCCAAATCAGGATAAGAAAAAAACATAAATTGATTTGAAATTTCATCAAATCTTCGCAGTGGAGACCCCTTCCCTTTAGAACCTGTTTTAAAAAGAAAAAGGCTATTCAAAAGTTAATGTTTATGTTAAACCATTAGAGCAGTAAACTACTGACCTAATGAAAGGCCTAAACATGACTACACCAAAGTATCCTACAGATTTGACCGATGCCCAGTGGGACAAACTGTTACCCTATTTGCCAGAACCTTCACCCATAGGTAGACCTCTCAAGTGGGAGATGCGCTCAATTATCAACGCTATTTTCTATATAGTCAAATCAGGGTGTCAGTGGCGAATGTTGCCGCGTCACATGCCACCGTGGCAAACGGTCTATTCCCACTTCAGAAAGTGGAAAACTTTAGGGACATGGGTTATGATTCATCAAGCACTTCACGAGCAAACCCGTAGTGATATTGGCAAATCCCCGTCACCGACCGTAGCTATCATTGACAGCCAATCGGTCAAGACGACCGAACTGGCAGATAGTAGAGGGTTTAATGCGCACAAGAAAGTCAAAGGTCGTAAACGCCATATAGTCACCGATACAATTGGCATTCCATTGGGAGTCAAAGTCACTGATGCCAATGTCAGTGATAATCGAGTCGCAATAGAGTTACTAAACGAGGTCTTTAGTTGGCAGATAACGATTCAGTTAGTCTGTGCTGATGCTGGCTATCGCGGAGAATTAGGCGACTGGCTATATTTAACGCATCAGTGTCAATTGGACATTGCTCCATCTCTTGGGCAATCGGGATTTGTGGTCGTCCCATTACGTTGGATTGTGGAGCGCACCTTTTCTTGGTTCGGTTGGTTTCGCCGATTGACTTTGGACTATGAACGCTCGGCTGAGACCGCTGAGGCTATGGTGTATATTGCTTCCATTTACTTGATGCGGAACCGCATCAAATGACTTTTAAAACAGGTTCTTAGGGAGGGGAGGAAACTGCGCTCCTTTTCCATGTATTGTTAAAGGCTTTATGGTATACTATAGTTGGCTTTCGTGGGAAGGTACTACGTCCCGATCCCATCGGGCTGCTTCCCACCTCCGTTAGTACCGGATTGAAATCCAGAAAACCGAATCCCATGAAAACAACATATCAATATCGCATTTATCCGACGATGAAACAACGCAAGACACTTGAAGTTTGGCTTGATGCGTGTCGTACGCTTTATAACCAAGCACTTGATATGAAAAAGCAAGCCTACGACAAGCGCGAGGAAAATATCACTTACAAAACGCAAGCCGCCTATTTGATCACGCTTCGCAATGTCTCTCAATTCTGGCAAACCAAGCACTGTGATGTGTTACAGGACACTTTACGCCGTCTCGATAAAGCGTATCAAGCGTTCTTTGTCCGTGTCGAAAAAGGGGAAGCACCCGGGTTCCCACGCTTCAAAGGTGAAGGCCGATACCGCTCAATGACCTTTAGTCACCTATCTAAACGGTTGATTCGCAATATCCGCAAACGCATGGCTCGGATAGTTGTACCCAAGATTGGGCATGTTGCGATTTGTTACCACCGCGCCCTTCCCGATGGCAAAATTAAGAATCTGACCATACAACGGAAAGCCAGTGGCTGGTATGCAAATATCACTGTCCAACTCCCTGATGTGCCTGAAATTCCCGAAGCATCTATCCAAACGATTACAGGGATTGACGTCGGTTTGGCATCGTTTCTAACCACTTCCAATGGGGATAAGGTTGCCAATCCGCGCCACTTTCGTCAATCAGAACACAAGTTGAGCCAAGCACAACGTCGGTTATCCAAAAGGCAGAAGGGGAGCAGACGCTATAGTAACCAACGGGAACGGGTTGCCACGATACACGAGCATATTGTCAACCAACGCCGTGACTTCCACTATAAGACCGCACACCGACTTTTTACCCAGTGCGACGCGATAGCCGTTGAGGCCTTAAAAATCACTAACATGGTTCAAAACCACAATCTTTCTAAAAGCATATCTGATGCTGCATGGGGTAATTTTCGCTTAACACTGCAAAGCAAAGCTGCAAAGGCTGGTAAGCATCTGTTGAAAGTTAAGCCTCAAGGCACGTCTCAGGAATGCTCAGGGTGTGGTTCGGTTGTAAAGAAGTCGTTGTCTGTCCGTGTCCATTACTGCCCCGATTGTGGGTTGATAATTGACCGTGATCACAACGCAGCAATCAACATTCGTAATCGGGCAGCTGCTGCCCTGCGTGGAGGGACGTCGGTAACTAACGGCTCTGAAACCCTCGAAAGAGAAGGAAGCGCGAAACCTGTAAGCCCCCGTGGACGGTATCACAAGCACCGTCCTTCAGGGCGGGGTAGTTGACTTGGTTGATCTCCTGCAGAATGCGTGGGAGAAATCATACCGAGATAGCATGGAACATTGACTCACGCTTTGCGGTTCTCCCATCACGGAATTACTTTGCTCAAAGGGTATTCAATAATCCCTTCTGCGCCTACGCTCCTGAGTTCTGGGATGAAATCCCGGACAATGTGCTCATCGACGATTGTTTCGACGGCATACCATCCATCTTGGCTAAGTTGGGAAATCGTTGGGTTTCTCATCGCTGGCAAAATGGCGAGCAAGGATTGCAAGTTTTCTTGGGCAATGTTCATTTTGAGCCCGACTTTGTTTTGTGCTGCCAGTGCCCCGGAAAGAAGTAGATACAAGCTTTCCGCCTTGTTCCGCTTCCATTCATCCGCCCAACTTTCCTTATTTGCAATCAACATCGTTACTGATTCAATAACGACATCAACAATTCTTAACTGGTTGGCACACAAGGTGCTGCCAGTCTCCGTAAGCTCTACAATTGCATCGCAGAGATGAGGAATCTTCACCTCTGTCGCACCGTGCGAAAATTTGACGGTTGCATTGACACCATTATCCTTGAGGTATGATTTTGTTGCTTCAACTAGTTCACTGAAAATGACTTTTCCTTCGAGATCTGCGACAGACTGGATGGGGGAGTCTTCTGCGACCGCTAGCACCCACCGCGCTGGCTGAGTGGTCAGCTTGCCGTAGGTCAGCGAAGCGACTTCCAGCACCTCCGCTTTACATTCACGGACCCAATCTCGGCCTGCCAACCCCACATCAATGACACCGCGTTCTACGTAAAGTGCCATCTCCTGTGGGCGCAGCAGCATCGCTTCAATCTCGTCGTCATCAATGTGTGGATAGTACGACCTTCCACTGATCGTAATTGTGTAACCCGCTTGTTTGAAAAGGTCAATGGTGAATGCCTGTAGCGATCCTTTAGGAATACCTAATTTGAGTTTGTTCATCGGTTTTTGTGTTTTGCCTCCAAGTTTTTTCGATTGCTTTATTCTGACACTAAATCCAACTCTCACTGTTACAGAGATTGCTGTGTAGTGGAACCCCTTTCGCTGTACTTTCTTCACTTCGTTCGAGAACAAGCTACGGGCAGACTTGCAGCCGTTCTTGCTCTGTGGTCTGTAACAGAATGATCGAGAATTAGCATACGATACTGTATAATACCATACTCGATCTGTATTGTCAAAAGCGAAAGAAAAAGGTGTGTCATGTGATGTGTTCATCAAGTTTATCAATATGTCTTAATCCCATTCTCAGACTCTTGGAGCGGAGATGCATGTTCTACAGCAGTTGGCAAAATATGCGACGAAAACACCCTGTTGGAACGTAAGCATCTTGACACGCTGAGACAGATCGGGTTAAAATAGGAATCAGATATAGAACTATTCAAAAATTGATTTTCTTTGGAAGTCCTAAAACGTGGAGGCATATGACAGAATGGCAAATAGAATTGAAGTTGGGCAACTCAAAATTGACGAGGGATTGTATCGTCTGGTACAAGACGAGATAGCATCCGGCACAGGTGTGGAAGCGGATGCTTTTTGGACATCGCTAGGTGAGATTGTTGCGGATCTCGCGCCCAAAAACCGGGCACTTCTGAATAAACGGGACGCACTGCAGCAGCGGATCGACGAATGGTATTTGTCCACGAAAGGCGAGCCGGTCGAACCAAATGAATATGAGGAATTTCTTGCAGAAATTGGTTACCTCCTCCCTGAAGGTGGAGATTTCCAAGCAACTACAACGAATGTAGACCCCGAAATCGCGGAAATCTCAGGTCCCCAACTAGTGGTGCCGGTGGATAATGCCCGTTATGCGCTGAATGCCGCCAATGCCCGCTGGGGGAGTCTGTATGATGCATTGTACGGCACGAATGTCATTTCGGATGAAGATGGGAAGGAAAGAGGTGCGGGTTATAATCCTGTGCGCGGTGCGGCAGTCATCGCCCAAGCGGAGGTATTCCTAGATGAAGCGGCGAGTCTTGAACGGGGAAAGTTCTCAGAAGTCACGGAATTCTCACTCAAGAACGTTAACGGGACCAACCAATTGGTTGCAAGGCTCAACGATGGTAGCGAAGTGGGTTTAGCTGATTCCAGTAAATTTGCTGGGTTTAATGAGAAAGCTGGTGAACTGTGCGGCGTTTTGCTCAGAAATAATGGGTTGCACATTGAGATCCAAATTGACCGCGATCATCCTGTTGGAAAAACCCATCCCGCAGGGGTAAAAGACGTGGTGCTGGAATCTGCCATTACCACAATCCAAGACTGCGAAGATTCTGTCTCCGCTGTTGATGCTGAGGACAAGACGCAGGTCTACAGCAACTGGAACGGCATCATGCAGGGAACGCTGGAAGCGACCTTTGAAAAGGATGGGCAGCAGACGATCCGTAGGCTAAATGCAGATAAGACCTTTAGGACGCCAGATGGAGCAACGCTAACGCTTCCGGGACGGAGTCTTCTGCTGATTCGGAGTGTTGGGATTCACATGTACACCGATGCGGTTACCACGGCGGACGATCAAGAAATCCCCGAAGGTTTTCTTGATGCAATGGTCACATCGCTGGCAGCTATACACGACCTCAAGAAAAATGGGGAACATGTCAACAGCCGGGCAGGCAGCATTTACATCGTCAAACCCAAACTCCATGGTCCCGAAGAGGCTGCAGCAACAGTCGAACTGTTTGAACGGGTGGAGCGTGCGCTCGGACTTGAAAGAAATACGTTGAAGATGGGGATTATGGATGAGGAGCGTCGAACCACCATTAACTTGAAAGAAGCCATCCGCGCAGCGAGAGAGCGAGTCGTGTTCATCAATACCGGATTCCTCGATCGAACAGGCGATGAAATCCACACAAGCATGGAAGCAGGACCGATGATACCAAAGCCTGACATCAAAAGCCAACCGTGGATGCTTGCCTATGAAGATTGGAATGTAGATATCGGTATTGAGACGGGGCTTCCCGGTAAGGCACAGATTGGTAAAGGGATGTGGGCGATGCCGGATGAGATGGCAGCGATGGTCGAGACAAAGATAGGTCACCCGCAAGCCGGTGCGACAACCGCTTGGGTGCCTTCGCCAACGGCTGCTACGCTCCACGCCTTACATTACCACCAAGTGAGTGTCGCAGGTAGACAGGCTGAACTTGCCAGTAGAGGACGTGCTAGCTTGTCGGATATCCTGACACCGCCGTTATCGAATCGAGAATTGGGAGAGGCGGAAATCCAGCAGGAACTGGATAATAATGCCCAAGGGATACTGGGCTATGTGGTTCGATGGGTTAATCAAGGGATTGGCTGTTCAAAGGTGCCAGACATCCATGACGTTGGATTGATGGAAGACCGAGCAACGCTACGCATATCGAGTCAGCATATTGCCAACTGGCTGCATCATGGGGTTGTAACGCGGGAGCAGGTAACAGAAACCTTTGAGCGGATGGCTGCGGTCGTTGATAGGCAGAATGCGGGAGATACCAACTATCGAAACATGGCACCCGAATTTGACAAGGGCATCGCCTTTCAAGCAGCACTAGATTTAGTCTTTAAGGGGAGAGCGATTCCTAACGGCTATACTGAATCCGTACTGCACACTCGCCGGAGAGAGGTCAAAGCGACGCGATAATGCGTCGCCTTGACTTGCTGAATTAAACCCGCACAAACTTCTGGAACCGTTTGTCTGCGATGACCTCGCTGATATAGACATCGCCGTGGGAATCAACCCATATACCGTGTGGCGAGTTACTGAACTGTCCAGGCTGTTCACCTTTCTCGCCCCATTGGGTGATAATCTCACCGTCGAGCGTCATGACGGTAATGCGCTGCCCACCTTCTGCGATGTGAATGACATCGTCCGAATCTATGAACAGATCATTGGGCGAGCGAAGGTCTCCCCACTCTGTGAGATATTCTCCATTTGAGTCGAAAATCTGACACCGAAGGTTTCCACGGTCTAAGATATAGACTCGATCGTTTTTGTCCACGGTGACATCATGCGGCAGGTTAAACTCGCTAGGTCCTGACCCCGGCGCGCCCCACGAAACGATAACTTCGCCATCAGGTGTCATGCGGTGAACCCGCGATTGTCCGTAGCCGTCCGAGACGTACATTTCGCCGGATTGGGATAAGACGGCGCGGGTCGGCTGATTAAATGGCTGCCCCGTCGGACCCGGTTCATCCACAGTCCCCAACGTTTGCAGAAGTTCCCCAGAAAGCGAAAACTTCCGAACAGTGTGATCTTCGGTGTCTGTGGTGTAGATTTCATCATCGGGACTTATCCAAATCCCGTGTGGTGCTTTGAAGAGATTTTCGCCCCAAGAACCGATGAACCGACCATCTCGCTCAAAAACGAGCATGGCAGGATTGGGACTCCGATTGAACACATAGACACGGTCTTGGGAGTCACAAGCAACAGCAGAGGCAAGACCCAACTGCGGTATCTGCCCCCAACCTTCTACAACCTCATATCGATAATCGCCACTTCCGTAAACCATACTGATTGTCCCTCCTTATTTGGTTTTGGCTCATGTTTAGAAATCGTGCAACAGAAACCGTAGGGAACAACGATCGTTGTCCCTTACTACTAAATTGAATCAATCACCGCTCGCAGTGGATTGCCAAATCCACTGCACACACGCAAAAATGGCTTGGATATGTCTATCCAAGTTGCTTTGAATCCCGATCTTATCAGGGGCTTGGACTCTCGGCGAAGTCGGAGCCGAGTAGGTTTGATAATAGCAACTTGGGTTACTACCAATGAACAAATGGCTTTCACGTTTCACACTTAACTTCGCCAGCATTAACCCCCAACCCTCGGCGATATGCTTCTAATGACACGAGGTCAGCGGGTGCGACGTTGCCTAGGTTGACCTCTGGACCATATCGACCGATCAGTTGACGACGAAGGTGATGGATGTCATGTGCAGTCACCCCGGCAATCCAGGGACCTGGTAGCTCGAACATGACTTTCTCCAGTCCGATCAGCTCCACAACTGCCTCAACAGCCTGCGCTGTGTCAACATTTTCACTGACCAACTCAGCAGCCTCTAGGAGTACGAGTGCTGCACCGGCATTGAGACAGCCCTGTGCATCGTCAGGGAAAGAAATCTCGCTTGCCAGCCCTTCCTTTTTGCCAACTTCCCCCATAACCTGTAAACCGTGTTCCTCGACCGCTTGACGAATCATCCGCCGTTTCCATTCAACCGAAACAGTCCCCAGGTTATCCGATACCTCCACCCAACGATAGCCCGCCCGAACGATCGCAGGAAAGTAGAGATCTGCCTTCCCGGACACCTCTGCGTATTCGAGAAACATACCTCCCGCAAATGGCTCAATCTGGTGTTCCCGGTACTTTTTCAACTTCGTTTCTAGTACATCATTTGACAACAAGCGGGAGATGCCGACAGCGATCTTGGCGAAGTCGAAGTGGCTCGCCGCAGTCTCGATGAGATCCTCCTGTTCGCGCATTCCAATGCCCCAATCGATAACCATCGTCAGACCACAATCTCTCGGTTTCCCTTGTCGCTCAATTCCATCAATCCCTTCAAAGAAATGTGGGTTCATTTAGCTCGTATCTCCGTTATCGAATCTTCCGTTCTAACACCCCGTCTTTTAAGGCGGGGATACAGAGCGGCAAATCCCGTTAGTTAGTCAAAAAAGGTTGATTTTGCAGGTGAAAAATGGTATACTTGTTCTGGCTTTCGTGAGGGTGCTTCAACCCTACCGCACGGTAGGGACCCTCACAGTCCATTGAAGCGGATATGAAAGCCAGAAAGCTGACCATAATGAAGACCTACAAGTTCAAACTGTATTCTAATCATGGCAATCGTGAGTTGCACAAGACGATAGACGGACACGCTTCTGTCTGGAATCATTTTTAACCTCTCTTGTATAACTTGTGTGATGTGTACTAACCCAAGTTGCTAAGTATTGAAAATCCATCGGTTTTCTGGCTCTATCTTACGCTCCAGAGGAGCGATATGTCTATAGAATGCCAATATCGCTAATCTCTGCGCTCCAGAGGAGCGCAATGTGTATAGTAATGAGCCAATGAACTAATGAACCAATTACGTTTCACGCATCACGTTTCACTCTATGTCTTCACCTGCGGATCCAGCACATCCCGCAGTGCATCCCCTAGCAGATTAAACCCTAAAACAATCAGGAAAATTGCAATCCCCGGCGTCATGACAGTCCACGGCGCACGGCGGATCAACGCCCGATTCTCGTTGAGCATCGCACCCCACTCCGGTTCACCGATTTCAGCACCAAGCCCAAGAAAGCTGAGGCCGGCGGCATCCAAAATAGCTGCCCCCATCCCCAGCGTTGCCTGCACAATCAGAGGTGCAAGACAGTTGGGCAAAATCGCACGGGTCAGAATACGAAAATCGCTTATTCCGATGGCGTGGGCGGCAGTTACATAATCTTGCTCGCGGATGGTTAGGACAGAAGCACGCAAAATCCTAGCATATTGTGGGATGTAAACAATCGAGACCGCAATAATCGCATTCGTCAAGTTCTGTCCCAAGATGGTGACAATAACCATTGCTAACAGGATACTCGGCATGGCAAGCATCATATCCATCACCCGCATGATAGTGTTGTCGAGCCAACCCCCATAATAGCCAGCGATAACGCCCAATAGTGCGCCAATCGAGATCGAAAACGTCATCGCAACCAATCCAATTTTGATCGAGATTCGCGAACCGTAGACAATGCGACTGAAAATATCCCGCCCAACCTTATCTGTTCCGAAGTAATGCTCCTGAGACCACCCTTTGAGCCGTACCGCCACATCTGCATCGCGAGGATCATGTGTTGCAATCAGCGGGGCAAAAATTGCGGTAATAATGAAAAAAGTCAAGATTGATGCGCCAATCACCGCCGATTTCTGACGCAGCAGCTCTCGATAAAATTGACGACGATGTTCCCTCATGTTGCCTCTCCTCCGATTCGGATACGCGGATCAAAATATGCGTAGAGCAGATCGACAATCAGGTTCACCGTCATAAAAACCGTAGCGACAAAGAGAACACCGCCTTGTACCGGACGAATATCACGCGCTTCAACAGCAGCCCGCAGCCACGAACCCAATCCGGGCCAAGAAAAAATATGCTCCGTTAAAATTGCACCGCCCATCAGATAGCCAAATTCAAGACCAATGACTGTCAACACGGGAATGACGCTATTTTTTAAGGCGTGTTTGAGGATCACGACCCGTTTGGGTAACCCCTTTGCGTAGGCGGTTATAATATACTGTTGATTAAGGATTTCTAAGAGGCTAGACCGTGTCATACGAGCGATTATCGCTAACGGCACCGTGCCGAGTGTTATCGCAGGGAGGATGAGATGAGCGATTGCATCTCGGAACGCAGCAAAATTGCCAGCGAGCAGGGTATCAATTAGATAAAAGTGGGTACGGTGTTGAACGTCGAGATCTAATACAGCGTCGAGCCGTTGTGAACTGGGAAAAATCGGAAAGGTGTAAGCCAGCAGCAGAATAAGCATCAAACCGAGCCAAAAAATTGGCATTGAGATCCCCGCCAGTGATCCGAACATCGTCGTGTAGTCCCAAAACTTTCCACGATTGACAGCAGCGATAATCCCCGCAGCCATGCCGAAAAAGATTGAGAAACTCATCGCTGCAAGCGTCAATTCTACTGTCGCAGGAAATTTGCGGAGGATTTCGCCAATGACCGGTTGGTTTGTCTTAAACGAGCGTCCCAAGTCTAAATGCACCAAATCCCACAGGAACACCCCGTACTGCTTATATAGCGGCTGATCTAACCCCATCTGACGGCGGAGTTCTGTCAATGCCTCCTCTGTGGCACGTTCACCGAGAATAGCGAGGGCGGCATCACCGGGAATAAGATGCACCATGAAAAAGACCAGCAGCGAAACACCAAAGAGCGATAACCCTATTGAAAGGAGTCGATGCAGGATGTAGACAATCATTCGTCACGTCACTTTTCAAACCAGATCTGCCGAAAATACTTCCACGTCGTTGGGTGAAGTTTGAGGTTCTTAATCTGTTTATTGATGATTAAGATCTGTTTGGAGTGTGCTAGTGGAACCCAAGGAACATCGCGGTGAAAAAGCCATTGGGCTTTTTTATAAAGTTCGATTCGCTTGGCTTGATCGGTAGTTGATTGTGCTTGGACAAGAAGTTCCTGCATCTCATCGCTGCGATAGAATGCAATGTTCCCCGCCGGTTTTTTCGCCGCTTCCTTGCTTAAGAGGTAGTAGAAGAAGTTATCCGGATCGCCGAGGTCAGCAGACCAACCGAGCATTGCTGTATCATGCTCACCGTTTTTGGTCTTCTCCAAGTACGTTCCCCAATCGAAGGTCACAATCTTCGCCTTGATCCCAACGTGGCGCAAATCCGATTGAATCGCTGCCGCAAGGGCACTCCCATCGGGGATATAAGGACGTGGCACCGGCAATGCCCACAGCGTTGTCTCGAAGCCATCTGGATACCCCGCCTCTGCGAGTAACGCTGTCGCCTTTGTCGGATCATAGGTATACTCCTCAATCGAGTCATCATAGCTCCACATTGTCGGTGGGATGGGGTTTTTGGCGGGAATGCCCATGCCTTGATAAAGTTCTGTAACAATCTCGTGCTTGTTAATCGCGTGGTTGACAGCGAGGCGAACCTTGAGATTATCGAAAGGCTTTTTATCCAAATTCATCGCAAGGTAACCGATGTTCATGCCGGGTTGTTCAACAATCCTGAGTTGGGAGTCTTCGCGGATCTGGAGCAGATCATCCGGATTCGGAAATTCCATTGCGTGAATACTTCCGTTTTGTAACTCGATAAGGCGTACCGAATTGTCGGGGATGGATCGGAAGATTATTCGGTCAAGTGGTGGTCGTCCTTCCCAATAGTCTGTGTTCGCCTCTAAGACAACCTTATCCTCACGATCCCAACGCACGAACTTGAACGGTCCTGTGCCGACCGGGTGATTCTTAAAATCCACTCCCCATTTCTGGAGGGCGGTTGGACTAACGATCGAAAAAGGTGTCATTGCGATAGTGTAGATGAAAGGAGCATATGGACGGGTAAGAGTGATTTCGACTGTATATGCATCTGGCGCAGTAATTTCCTCTACAATCTTAGCCAATCCGGTGTACGACCAATAAGTGTAGGAACCGCCAACATTATGGAAGGGGTGGTTGGAATCATGCTGACGATTGAGAGAAAAAAGCACTGCGTCCGCGTTGAAAGGGGTGCCATCGTGGAACTTAACTCCTTTGCGGAGATTAAACCGCCATGTCAACCCATCCTCTGATGACTCCCACGATTCTGCCAACGCCGGCTCGATTGCCGTACTTTCGTCCTTGTACTGTACGAGTCTGTCGTAGATATTCTCACACACCTTGAAGGATTCGCCATCCTCTTCCTGTGCAGGGTCAAGTCCAACGGAATCGCCACCACGTCCAAAAATCAGTGTGCCGCCAATCACTTGGGCATCAGCGACATAGACAGAAGATATTAAAAACAAAAGGATTACAAAAATATATAGATATGATTGTTTCATGTAAAGTTGCTCCTTGATTGATATACTAAGGGGTAGGGCAATCGCATGTAAATATTGTGCAGGATTTACCCCCTTAAATTGCCAAAATTGTCTCTTATTTCATATCATAGCCATCCCGATACATCGGGATGATCGCGCGCAGATTAGCAAATCTACGCTACGAGAGAGGTCTCCCCAAGTTTCTAATGGATCAACCGCCTAATTTCTACGCCAGATGCGATTGCCCTCACTAAGGGGTGCTCTTGACATACTCTCCGCCCTGAAGGACGGAGATTCTTTTGATTATCCTTTTGAATCCCGAACATCCCTCACATGAGTTCAGGTGTTGAGCGTTATCCTGTTAATTCTTAAATCTTGAGCATCCTGATTCAGACAAGAATCCGCCCTATCCGCGTCATCTGCTTAATCCGCGATTCAGACAACTAGGCTTCTATCAAAACATTGTCGCAAAAATAAAGGGGGGGGCAAGAGAAATAGGGTCACTTAGTTTTAGTTTTTTTCGTTGTAGGGAACGCAGATCTGCGTTCCCTACAGCGTGTTGAGGGGATGCGGCGAAATTATGTGCCCTCGTGGCGTAGGTTTGCTAACCTGCGAACCGATCACAGGTTGGAAACCTGCGCTACGTCCCGATCGGGATGTGATGGGCCAAAGTCCTGTGCATACGCCGTAGGAAATAGGAGACGATTTCGCAACCGAAGTGCGTAAATCCCAAAACTAAATGACCCTACAAGAGAAAATAGCGCATTTGAATGTGCACAGATACGGATGATATGATACAATAGTTGACGTACTCCAAAAGCTGAAGCATTTGGATCCTTGTTAGAATCCACTTTCTAATTGTGCTGTCATAGACACTGCGGGGTTTTTACACCACTCGTCTTATTATGCCTCTTGCAAGGGACAACGCCCTGCCCCTATACCAGCGTCTTTGACCTGCTTCCCGATGCTGGTAACTGTAGAAAGTATACCAGAATCTACCTACAAGATCAAGGAAAAATGCTAAAGCGGGGGTGTATCCCCAAGATAAATCTTGGGGATACACCCCTAAAGTTAAAGGCGATAACAGCTTTTCGTTATATGCGAAAAACGGGGAGGGTTTGCCGATGTTTGATTTTATACAAGATACGCTTGGAATCACTAGTCAGATTTTAATGTTAGCATTCGTAGGTTTACTGGTATTGTTATGTGTCCGTACGCGATCAAAGGGTTTGATAATTATCACTGTGGTAATTGTCATCCCCTTCGGATTGATCTTAAATCTTGTTGTGAATCCATACATTGACCAGTGGGGCAGGGGCGAACTGGATAACTGGTTGACTCAGCGCACAACAGTTGGGAGGTTTGTGGTACTGTATCATACCGTTAAGAGATTACTCCATCAGGGATTGCTGGCATTGGGTGCCTTCCTAATCTATCGAGAATGGAGCTGTGGAAAGATTCGTTGGAACCAGCAGAAATCATCCGAGGTAGTCAATCATGCCTGATATCGGTTCTGACTCTAAAATAATACGTCACGCACTAAATACACAAATGCTCGATCGAATTGCAGTTACCATATCCGTGCTCTTCAGTCCATTTCTATTGCCGATTGCGTCAATCCTGATAATCGTCTGGCTGTCCGTCACGACGATGCAGCAGGGATTGTTGTGGATGGCGATTGTCATACTATTTGCCACTGTGCTGCCGATGTTTTTTATTTTGATGCTTTTTTGTCTAGGGCGACTGAGCGATCTCCGATTAACGGTCAGAGAACAACGCGCCAAACCGCTGATCTTTTCGCTTGTAAGTGCCCTTGTCGGCAGCGGCATTTTACACATCCTTGATGCGCCGCGAGAGATTGTCTGGCTTTCTATTGCCTGTGTCATCAACGGAGTTGTGCTTACCTTAATCACACAGGTGTGGAAAATCAGCTTCCACAGTGGGGTTGCCGCAGGGTGTATGACAGGGCTTGCGACGCTAATCAGCAGCCAGTTTGTCTGCCTGTTCATCCTGTTGCCGTTCATTGCGTGGGCACGGGTGCACCGGAAAAGGCACACCTACCTTCAAACTATCATCGCCGCACCGATCGCTGTTGCAAGCACTGTCGTAGTACTTCAGTTAGCGTTATAACACAGTTATATTGACAACCGCCAAAGCTGTTCAATAAAGCATAACCTCAATGGATCATAATTTATTGCACAACACATAGGAAAAGCGTAGGTAAGAAACAATGGCAGAACAAAATGCAAAACAGTTACTAATCATTGACGGTACAGCGTTTGTATATCGTGCATTTTTTGGAATGCAACAACAACTGACCAACTCGCAGGGTCAACCGACAGCCGCTATTCTTAGCTTCACGAGAATGCTGCTAAAATTGCTTGAAGAAGGTAATGAGTACATAGCGATTTGCTTTGATCTGGGTGGAAAAAGCAAAAGAGACGAACTTTACGCGGCATATAAAGCAGATCGCCCCCCAACCCCGGACTCACTCATTTCCCAATTTCCGTATGTGCGCAAAATCGTCGAGGCACTTGGCATCCCGACTGTGGAAATGGACGATTACGAAGCAGATGATGTCGCTGGAACTTTGGCAAAGCAAGCGGAGACAGTGGGGTTCGACGTGCTGATTATGACCAACGACAAAGATATGCTCCAGCTCATTTCTCCAAAGATTAAGGTGCATCGCGTCAATCCGCGTGGTGGATATGAAATCTACGACGCAGCAGCGTGCAAAAGGCGTTACGGGATAGAACCGTATCAAATCCCCGATTACCTTGCGCTTGCAGGCGATAGCGTTGATCAGATCCCCGGCGTCAGTGGTATTGGAGAAAAGACTAGCCCGAAACTACTTTCTGAATTTGGTACAGTCGAAACCCTCCTCCAGCACCTTGATGAAGTGCCAGAGCGATTCCGCACCAAGCTGGAGGCAGGGGAGAGCCACGCGCTACTAAGCAAAAAACTGGCAACCCTTGAAACCGCCCTTGAACTGCCCATTACACCTGAAGGGTGCAAGGTTGGAGATAAAAACAACGAAACGTTGCTAGCACTTTTCCGTGAGCTTGAGTTTCACAGCCTACTCGACCAGATTACAACTGACCGGGAAATGCCGAAACCGGACACAAACTATCAGATGATTACGGATGAAGTTGAATTGAAGCAGCTCATTGAGGAACTCAAGAAGAACGAGGAATTTTCCGTAGATTTGGAGACAACCTCAACCAACTCAATTGATGCCCAGATTGTCGGTATTGCCATCACCACCGCTCCACATGAGGGATATTACATTCCGATTCTGAATTCCCTGTTGGATACGCCATCTTTGCTCTCCCAGGATCAGGTTTTGGAGGTTCTCCGCCCCGTTCTTGAGGATGTGTCTTATCAAAAAGTAGGACAAAATATAAAATATGACCTGAAGGTGTTCAAACGTCACGGCGCAGACTTGAAAGGCATCTCGTTCGACACGATGGTCGCTTCTGGGCTGTTGCATCCAGCGTCATCTAGCCACGGTCTGAATGACCTCGCCTTTACCCATCTGAACCACAAAATGATTCCGATTAAAGATCTTATCGGCACAGGCTCGAAACGGACCACAATGGATCTTGTACCGCTCCCACAGATCACGGAGTATGCCTGCGAAGATGTGGACATCACACTGCAACTCAAGAATAAGTTTGTGTCGGAGTTGGCGACGGAAGGATTGACCGATATTTTCCGCGATATTGAAATCCCATTGATCTCTGTGCTTGCCGATATGGAGTTGGCAGGGATTCAGGTGGATGGCAATTATCTCAGACAGTTATCGGGAGAATTTCAAGAGCGTCTCGATCAGAAAATGGATCAGATCTACGCAGAAGCAGGGCAGGAATTTAACATTAATTCGCCAAAACAGCTTGGTCAGATTTTATTTGAAGAACTCGATCTACCTAAGAACCTGACGCGCAAAACAAAAACAGGTTACTCAACCGATATCCGGGTTTTACAAAGACTAGCTCCGCACCATCCATTGCCAGAGTTGATTTTGGAGTATCGTTCTTTCGCCAAACTCAAATCCACATACACAGATGCACTGGTTGGACTGATTAATCCGGATACAGGGCGCATCCACACATCGTTCCACCAAGCCGGGGTCCGGACGGGACGACTCAGCAGCAGCGATCCAAACCTACAGAATATCCCTGTACGAACTGCTGAAGGACGGGAGATCCGCCGGGCATTCGTCGCTAGCGATGATGACCATACCCTGATTGTTGCAGATTACTCACAGATCGAATTGCGTATCCTCGCTCACCTCTCTGGAGACGACCGTCTGCGGGAAGCCTTTGAGCAAGATCTGGATATCCATGCACAATCCGCTTCTCTTATCTTTGGGCTGCCGCCGGAGGAGATCGACGATGATATGCGTCGTCAGGCAAAAACCATGAATTACGGGATCGTCTACGGTGTAGGTGCGTTCCGTCTTTCCAACGAACTGCAAATTGATTTTGGTGAAGCCCAACAATTAATCGACAACTACTTTCAGACCTATGCTGGTGTTAGGGACTATTTTGACCGGATTGTTGCAAAAGCACAGGAACAAGAATATATCACGACGCTCCTCGGACGACGCTGCTATGTGCCGGAGATCCAAGCCGCCGATCGAAACACGCAAGAATTTGGCAAACGTGTTGCTATCAACGCCCCGATGCAAGGCACAGCTGCAGAACTCATCAAACTTGCGATGCTTGAGATTCATGACTATCTGACGAAGAATGGTAAGCGGACGAAACTACTGCTGCAAGTCCATGACGAGTTGGTGTTTGAAACACCAAAGTCCGAGCAAGAGGAGGTCTTGATAGAAATCAAACGCATGATGGAGAATGCCTGTCAGATTGATGTACCCATTAAGGTTGATATCCATGCAGGGGCGAATTGGCTGGAAGCAAAGTAGCGACAGCTCATTTTCCACTTGAGTTAGGTTCTATACTTCCGTTGAAAACGGAGATTTTCAGGTTGATTTTCGCTCGTTTTTGCAGTACAGTGCATTATCGGTGAAGATTTTTTTTGATAACTGTTGCTTGGTACTACACTTCAGCCTGCGTTTGAGCAATATGAAGCGCAGGGCACAACGTTAGTGCATTTGGGCAAGCGGGATGCGTCATATTGACAAGCGTCCCAAAATATGACATTGCCATTCTGACATTTCTAGGAAACTTCCATCTGTCGTGTACGTTGCTGCCTATGGTTGTTGGGTTGGCATGTATATTGCCCGATAATCTGCTATGTGAACACGGATTTCGTCCGTGAGAGGATGTGTATCGTTGGAAGTGGGAGGAAAGGGGCACTAAAAGATGATCCGGCACAGTTATCGAATTCTTCTAGTTGATGATGATATGGCTTCTTTGGAGGTCTTGGGCGAGGTCTTAACTCGCGCCGGCTACGACGCTGTGTCCGCAGAGACTGGGTATGAAGCCTTAGAAATTGTGCGGGAAGTTTCGATAGATCTTGCTCTCCTAGACTTTAACCTTCCGGATACAACGGGTGCAGAATTGCTTCAACAGATTAAGCGATTTCAGCCAAGTATGCCTGCGATTATTATGAGTGCAAACACATCACAGGGTGTAAAATTTGACGTTTTTGAAGCAGGAGCCTACACTTTCATATCAAAACCTATAGACTTACCGCAGCTGCTGGGATTCGTTTCCCGCGCGTTAGATCTTAAACAACAGTCAATATCACGTCGTCAAGACAGCAGGCAGAATGTTTCAACAGATCGGAACACCCAGACACTTCAGATGAAGAGATTAAGCATTTTCCGATGGATTCGGATTATCAGACATAAGTAGTGAGCAGATACCTACATCAATAATCAATCAACAATTATCGTTAATTTATGGAGGAGTTTCAGATGAGTAAAGTCATTGGAATTGATTTGGGAACCACAAATTCGTGTGTCGCTGTTTTAGAAGACAGTGACCCGAAAGTACTCGAAAACGCCGAAGGCACCAGAACAACGCCATCTGTTGTTGCTGTTACGAAAGAGGGAGAGCGGTTGGTTGGACAAGTTGCCAAAAGGCAAGCCGTCACCAATCCAAAAAATACAATCTTCTCCGTCAAACGGTTTATGGGACGCAAGTACAGGGAGGTTAGCGAAGAGATGAATCGCGTTCCCTACGAGGCTGTGAGCGATAAAGATGGAGATGTCTCTATAAAAATTTTGGATAAACAGCATGCCCCTCCTGAGATTTCTGCGATGATCCTTCAGAAGATGAAAGAGAGCGCAGAATCCTATCTCGGCGAGTCGGTGACGCAAGCTGTCATTACAGTGCCTGCTTATTTTAACGATTCGCAGCGCCAAGCAACAAAAGACGCGGGCAGGATCGCGGGATTGGAAGTGCTGCGCATCATCAACGAGCCAACCGCTGCATCATTGGCTTACGGACTCGATAATCAGAAGGATAAAAATATTGCCGTCTACGATTTGGGCGGAGGAACTTTTGACATCTCAATCCTTGAAATTGGCGACGGTGTATTCGAGGTCAAGAGTACCAATGGCGATACCCACCTTGGCGGTGACGACTTTGATCAGACAGTCATCGATTGGCTTGCTGAGGAATTTCAGCGTGAGCAGGGAATAGACCTCCGCAAAGACAACATGGCATTGCAAAGGTTGAAAGAGGCAGCAGAAAAAGCGAAGTGTGAACTCTCAACTGCTATGCAAACCGATATTAATCTGCCTTTTATCACTGCGGATGCAAGTGGTCCGAAACACCTCAATGTCAACCTGACTCGTGCAAAACTTGAGCAGATTACCGACGATCTCGTTGAACGATCGCTTGAACCGTGTCGGAAAGCCCTTGCGGATGCAGGTTTATCTGCGAGTGACATTGAAGAGATCATATTGGTCGGCGGGCAAACACGGATGCCGAAGGTCCAAGAGGCGGTACAGCGGCTGTTTGGTAGGGAACCCCATAAAGGGGTGAATCCCGACGAAGTGGTTGCGATTGGTGCCGCAATTCAAGGCGGTGTCCTGTCTGGCGACGAAGGTGTAAAAGACATCTTACTGCTTGACGTTACTCCCCTGTCGTTGGGTATTGAAACGTTGGGTGGGATGTTCACCCGACTCATAGAACGGAATACAACGATTCCAGCCAAGAAGTCACAAATTTTTACAACGCCGGAAGATAATCAAACTTCTGTTGATGTACATGTGTTGCAGGGCGAGCGGGAGCAAGCGGTCTACAACAAAACGATTGGTCGCTTTCGACTCGATGGTATCCCCCTAGCACCGCGCAGTATGCCGCAAATTGAGGTGGCGTTTGACATTGACGCAAACGGTATTCTCAATGTTTCTGCAAAAGATCAGGCGACAAGCAAGGAACAACACATCACCATTACCGCTTCGTCGGGACTGTCCGAAGTGGAAATTGACCAGATGGTCAAAGATGCCGAAACCCACGCCACTGAAGACCAGCAGAAACGCGAAGAGGTGGAGGTACATAACCAAGCGGATTCGCTAATCTATGAGACAGAGAAGAATCTCAACGAGCTTGGCGATAAGGTTGATGCGGCAATCAAGGGTAATGTTGAAAATGCCGTTGAGGAGCTTAAGAAAGCCCTCGAAAACAAGGATACTGAAGATATTAAAGCGAAAACTGAGAGTCTAATGCAGGTCTGGCATCAGGCTTCGGAAGAGCTCTATAAGCAAACCGCTGAGGCTGGTGGTGACCCATCTGCAGGACCAGAGTATCAGAGCGCACCGACAGATGAACCACAGTCCACATCTTCATCGGCTGACGGCGAAGTCATCGATGCTGATTATGAAGTTGTTGATGACGACAAGAAATAGGGCGTTGGGCTCAAGTGTTTCAATATTCGTGTTTTTGCTGTAGAGAAATCTATCAACTTAAAAGTGTCAGACATTTAATAAACCAAATTAAGTTGAAAATCCCAACCTTGTGAAGGTTCCGAGCCTTCGCAAGGTTTTTTTGTTCTATTGGAGGTATGTGATATGGAGACTTCTGGGAATAAGCGTATCCGCGTGGGGGTTGTCGGTGCAGGGCGCGGGCAAAGCTTTATGCGATCCGCAATAGCAATTGGACTTGAGTTGGTAGCCATCTGCGACACGTGGGAGGAGAGGCTGCAACAGGTCGGTAATCAGCTCGGTGTGCCGACTTACACTGATTACGACAAATTCCTTGAACACGATATGGATGCAGTTGTGCTTGCTAACTATTTTCACGAACACGCACCCTTCGCAATCAAGGCGTTTGCCGCAGACAAACATGTGATGAGTGAGTGCGCTGCCTGTCACACGATGGCGGAAGCGGTAGCGTTGGCGCGTGCGTTTGAAAAAAGTGGAAAAATCTATCTATTCGCCGAAAATTATCCGTATATGGTCTATAATCAGGAGATGCATCGCTTGTACAAAGCAGGGCGGATTGGCGAATTCAAGTACGGTGAAGGGGAATATGTGCATCCAGATCCCGCTGAAGTCAAACTTGCTCGAAGTTGTGGAACCAACCACTGGCGGAATTGGATACCCTCCACTTATTATTGCACTCACTCCATCGCACCCGTGATGTACATCACGGACACCCGTCCTGTGAAGGTGAATGGGTTCGTAGTGCCCTACGACTTCAATGATCCAACCCAGACGATGCACATGAAACGCAGTGACACCTGCGCTGTCATTATTTGTCGAATGGATAACGGGGCGGTAATGAAATCGCTTCATGGTGCACTGCGTGGACATGGAAGCTATGTCCGCATCCACGGCAATAAGGGACTGATGGAAAACAGCCGTCATGGCGACAAACAGCGACTGCGCGTGTGGCGCGAGCCGTGGGAGAAAGATGAAGAGGAGCCAGCCGAAATCGTTTACAAGCCCGATTTTCCAACCCATCATAACGAAGCGACAACCGCAGGACATGGAGGTGGTGATTTCTTTACCACTTATCACTTTGCGGAGGCAATTCGGACGGGTGAACAACCGTACCTAGACGTTTACCGGGGGATTGACATGAGTATTATCGGTATTCTCGCTTGGCGGTCTGCTCTCAACGATTCTACCCCAATTGAAGTCCCCGATTTTCGCGCAGAATCGGCACGCAAGTCTTATGAAAATGACGAGTGGTCTCCAGATCCAGAACGTAAGAAAGAGGGGCAACCACCGAGTAGCATCCTCGGTGATATTGAGCCTTCGGAGGCGACGATTGCATACGCAAAGGGGGTCTGGGCAAAGCAGGGGTATCGGGAGTAGGTTTCGACCTCAGGGTCCGCATCAATAGGCTAGGTTTGTTCGACAACGAATCACCGAATGTGGCGATATAACTTTGCGAGGTGATTCGGGGAAACTCGTAGCAGATAGAGCAAGGTGATGAGCCAATTTGTTAAGGTCGTGCGGAGAATGCCGTTCTTTTGCCAGCGGCGTGCAGAGATATGAATCCCCGGTTCAACAAGCGTTACTTCACCATGTTGATGGAGTTTTCGAGAAAACTCGACCTCTTCCATGATCGGAATATCGGGAAAACCGCCAATTTGATCAAAGTGGGTGCGGCGAACGAAAATCCCACCGTCGCCGTAGAAAATCTTCAGCCGTTTTGCCCTGAAATTGGCAGCACGCTCAATCAGCCGATACAGGGAGCGATCTCCTTCAATCCGCTGTTTGAACGCTCCGCCGACATAACCCGCTAAGATTGCGGTTTCAACACCTTCAATGGCTCCAGAATCGAGCCACACATCTGCGTGCAAGAAAAGCAGAATGTCTCCCCTTGCCGCCGCAGCACCCGCATTTGCCTGACGAGCCCTCCCACGTTCAGAGGAAATTATCTGTCCATACCTTTTCGCAATCAACGGGGTTTCGTCGGTACTGCCCCCATCAACGATAATCAACTCATGTCCTTTTAGTTGAGGTGTGAGTCGAGCTAGCGATTGGTCTAAAATCTTCGCTTCGTTGAGAACCGGAATAATAACAGAAATCATCTGAGGTAAACTGTGGATAAAACCCCCGATAAGTCAGGGGACACTGAACTCATAAGCGCATTCGTGCATTGCTTCACTTGGCTTCCTTCAGGTACTGATTCATTGCAAGCAGCGGGAAAACCGCAGCGTAGATTGGATCTGCGTAACCACCGACAATCTCCCAATAGATGCCGACGCAACTAGCATCCCATGAGCCCTCCGGACGCTGACGACTAAGAAGAAACTCCAATCCCTTTTGAGCAGTGGCACTCTCACGATTAGCAAGTAGTAGGGCATAGGTACACCAACCCGTCTGCTCAACCGTGCTATCGGTCAGATTGCCGAACATATCCTCGCCCCAACCGCCATCACTGTTTTGGACCGACTCAAGCCAACGAACCCCGCGCGCAATCGCCGGAGAGGAGGCTTTCCCCGCTTTGATTAAACCGATAATGGCACAAGCTGTTCCATACGTCCGTTTGGCAAGCCAAAGATCTGACCAATATCCCTCTTTGGAAATCTGACTTTCCAACCACTGACAGGCTCGATCTGTCTCTACTTCCATCCCCGTTGTTTCGCACCATGCCTCGATTGCGTGGGCGGTAATACTCACACACCCGACATCACCTTGACCGGGCAGATATGTACTACAACTGCCGTCCGGGCTTTGGTGTACCTTCAACCAATCGATCCCTCGCTGAATTGCTTCAGTGCCGTCGGGTATCTTCGACCGCAGTAGGGCAAGTGTAGCTAACGCCGTGTCATCAGCATCACTCGGAAGACTGCCATCGCCTCCCATCGCCGAAAACGCCCAACCACCATCTGGATTCTGGTTGTCAATAAACCACCTACCAGCGCGTTGAACGACGTGATTCTTGTCTACATTGCCAATATCAATGAGCGTAAGCACGCTTAATGCCGTGTCCCAAATGTTCAGGTTCAACGCCTCTCGACAACCACCGTCTGGGTTCCGTGTTGATTGCAGCCATGCGATTCCGCCGTCGATCAACCGCTGAATCTCCTCCGATTGGGCAAGTTCCGTTGGTTCAGGATTCAAAGTAACTTGGCGACTTGTTATATACTTTTGAAGTTCGATGAGTGCTAACACCGACAACGCCGTGATGTAATTCACGCGAAACCAACTATTATCAGAAAGCTTATGTTCTATTAGCCAGCTGACCAATGAAGCAATCATTTCCGGACGTCGAGTGGTATTCAGTTCGATTAGGATGAAGACAGGCACAAGCGTGTGCTGCTCTGCGATAAACAGTTTCTCAAAAGTTAAAGTGTTGAAGAGGTTTACCGGTGGAAGGAGGTGGGTTGGCGGCTTGAGGAACGATTGCAGGAAAGGAAACTTCGTCAGCAGCTTTTTCATCAGCGCCACCATAGGGAGCAGATGTTTCGGCAATGTTAGCTTGTTCCAATCAAATTCGCCAAAGGCTGCGTAAGATAGTTTAATGAGAGCAAGATTCAGCGGATATCCGGGGATACGCGCGAGTACTCCAGCAAGTTGTGGACTAGGTTGCCGTTGCCAAACCTGCTCTAAAATGAGTTGTGCAAACAGTGTAGCTTCTCGGTTTGGGTGATTGGCTGCATCAAGTCCCCATGTGCCATCGGGATTCTGATGTTTAATCAACCAATCGATTAATGCTTCATCCGGCAACTGATCCTGGGCAAAGAGTACCCAAGCATAAGCGCAAGTGGGGAAGGTACTTGAAGAGAGTTGCGCCTCAAAATTGCCCGCCGAGTTTTGCTGCTGCATCAAAAAAGCGGTTCCGCGATGGAGCGCGGATTTTACCTCTTCGTTCGTCATGAGAATAGTCGTCCATCAAATATACACTGGCGGGCACAAGTTGAGTTTCCCCGATCCGCATGGAACTATCAGATTTAGAAAATAGGAGGAGTTGGTCGGATTCAGTGTCCCACGAGAATTGACTGTGAGTACCCCTTAAATTGCGTCCACACTTCTTCGATGATTAATTTGCACATTGCCGCAATCGGAACCGCCATTAACAGACCGATTAAGCCTAGCAATTGCTCGCCAAGTAATACGACAACAATCGTTATCACGGGACCCAACTCAACACTTTTGCCTATTATCAATGGCGTAATAATTGCGTTATCAACGATTTGTATCACAAGTGTCAGAACGATAACAGCCAACAGACTCCAACCAAGCCCGAATCGGGACTCTAGAAAGACAACAGCGATTGCAGGAATCGCCCCAATGAATGGACCGATATACGGAATCAGATTCGCCAGACCAGCAATAATCCCGATGAGGATTGCAAACCGAAGTCCCAAAATCCAATACCCAATTGCAGCAACTATCGAAAGTATTATTGTCTGAATCAAACGGCTACGAAGATAATCGCCCAGTTGTCGATCGAGTCCCTCAATCAGTACCAAAGCGGGCTCAAAGAAACGATTCGGCACAATCTGAATAACCGCTTTCTTCATCTGCTGTCCGCCATTGAGGAGAAAAAAGGTTAAAAATAGGATAATGACACCGGTTGTAAATGCTGAAAACGCGCCTTTCGCAGAAGTACCAATTGCATTGAAGATCGACTGAGATTGTCCAATCACAAATCCCAAAATTCTGTCTTGCAGCCGTCCAACAAGGGTGTTGATTTGTTCGTGGTCGAGTGCTTGATCAAGCTTTTCCCCAGAGACGCCCATCGAGGTTTCCACATCTTCAGTTCCCCCAAGATAGTTGAGCAAGGGTATACGAAGGGGCTTGGGAATTAGATTCAACGCTGTTGTAGCTGTATCGACAAGGTTTTCAAGATTGACAAGATCTTCAAGCGTCTTGTAAATTTTGAGTTGATTTTCTTCTTTTCTGATATCGTATGTCCGGCGATTCCCTGTGTCGGTCAGTTTCCATCTGTTACCTGTCTCTTCAACAACAATCGCTGCATCTTGAGAAAGTGTAACACTACCCTCCACAAACTTCTGTCGTAAACCCTCCGGGATTTCGCCTCGGTCTAAATCATCTTCAAAGTCCTGTTCCACAGTCAACGGTAACAACTTCCAGATCTGTCCGGTGATGCTATTAACAGTCACTGTTGAAAGAAAAGCAAAACCGCTGAGCATTAATAGCGTTATGATAATGACCACAAGTGTCCGGTTGACCCCCCTCCGCTCAATTAGATTTACAATCGGGCTAAAAATGTAAGCAATCAGGAACGAGATCACTACCAGGGCAAGAATGTCCTTGAGCAGAAAGACAACGCCGATGAGAATTGCAAGCGAAATCAAAGTTGTACCAAAAGCGATGATTTTCAGAGAGGCATTTGCTACCCGTGCTTGACGTGTCTGTTCGTGGCTTTCACGGACAACTAACCGGATATCCGACGTCATTGTCTCAATATTTTGCGTCAGCGGAATGACCGTCTCTCTTGCGAGTGTAGCCGTTTGTGCGTGTAACTGCTCCGTGTTGATTTGACTGGGGGGATCAACCATCTTAGAAGGTGCTTCTTCAGTGGGGTGGGTCGTCGTATCCTGATTAGCGGGTCTGTTCATCGGTTTTCCTCCTCTCCGGAGGCATTAGGGCTGATAGAATCCGGTGCTTCAATTTCCAACTCCGGTCCGCTGATGGAGGTTTCATTGGAGGCTACATCTCTATCTTCTATGTTTGTGCTTGATGTTGCTGTGAGTTGTGCCTTCAAACGACCAATCTCTTCCTGTGCCTTTTCAAACTCGCTGTGTATAAACCGGAAACGTGCCGTGAGGATTTGACCCAACTTAAAAATTACCTTAGACGCCAGTCTTGGATTTGAATTCATTAACTCAAGCAACTCCGGACGGAAAAAGCCGATAATGCTTGAGTCGCGGGTTGCTTTTACTGTAGCTGTCCGTGGAGAACTATCCAACAACCCGACGTCACCAAATAAGCCGCTATTTTCTAAAGTTGTTAGGTGAAGAACTGTGCCATCTTCTAAGGCTTTGGTGACCTCTGCTTGTCCGTCCACCATGATATACATCCCTGCTGCATTCTGTCCCTCATGGATAATGACTTCCCCTGCACTATAATAACGCTGATAAGCAATACGCGCGATGTTTTGAATTTCACGATTACTTAACTCCTCAAAGATGGGGACCTCCTTGAGGACATCAATAATACTCCGTTCAACCTTTGCTTTGCTCTTTCTGTCAAAGACTGCACTCCATGTCGCATCAGTCTGTTTCATCTTCGCCATAATGTTTCCCCTTCTGCCGACTGTTTCCCATTCCGTACATTCTATTATACTTTACAACCCCGTGTCAAGCGGAATACTCATTTGAAATAGGGACATCTATTTCTCCCGTAGGAGGGATTTCCGAATCCCGACACTGCACTGTAGGAGCGACTTCCCAATCGCGACTTATCCCACAGAACCGACAGAAAGCCGAAAACTAAATGACTGTGGAAATTAAAGGCTTGACAAAAAATTATACCTCCTTTAGAATAAGAAATGTTTAGCGGAACAAAAAACTACACTCCGCGTCGGGTAAAATTGCGCTTCTGGAGGCAGCACTCATCGCTTCGACAAGTGCCGTTCAGGTCCTGAAACCTGAATTTCATTCGAGGACAGGTTTCGCTAAGTATCTCTGACGCTGAGAGTCTGGACTCTGTTCAATGAGGGGTTTCAAGCCTCAAGATAACAGGCGAAAAGTACAGTTTCTGGCGGTAGACAGTAATATGACGATAATATTTGAGATTGAAACATAGGAGGAAAGCTAATGGCTGTCGATATTCGTCAAAGAGATGATGTAATCATCTTAAAACCCAAGGGCAAGGTTATTGGAAGATCTGTTCGCGATCTCAGCAATGCGATTAATGAGGAAAGCGCAAAGATTTCCGGTTCGCCGAAATTTTTATTTGATTTTGCTGATGTTTCAATGATGGACAGTTCCGGGCTCGGAACCCTGCTAGGAGCACACGTAGCCGTTGTGCAAAAGGGCGGCCGAGTTGCGGTCATCAACGTCAGCGAGAAGAACGTCAAGAGTCTCATTATCAGGAGCCGATTAATCTCCACATTTGAACATTTCGATAGTGAGGATGAAGCAATTGCCGCAATTGCCGGTTAATAGCATTTGATCTTCTCGTTGATGCCAATATTTGCATCTCTTGTTTTCCAATGTCTCGATCCACTGAAGAGTTGGGAGACAGACTACCAAATTCACAGTAAGCACAGAAAATGTATTGTCCGGCGCGATAGTAGGCACTTGGAAGCCGAGGCTCTAACCGGGGTATAGCAGCCTTAGCCAAAACTGTGGCTTGCCCTTGAGCGCAGCCTACTATCTTGTTGGGCAGATCCAGTTTTCCGAACAGATGGGCATTTTCCTGCGAGAAAAACTCGGTTCTTTCCCTTAGGTAAGTGGCTACATCAGAACAAAGGTCCTTAAATGCAGACTGGTTTAGCTGAACAAACCACGCAGCGACTAATTCTGGGGCTGTCTGATATTGAAGAGGTTGGTAAAGCCATCGTTTCCGGGCAGAGCAGCTTTAATGCATCAAGCCAGACCTATCTGCGAATAGTTCTCAAGACGTTGCAAGCAGCCACAGGTGCCATATTGCGCTTCAATCCTGCAGAAAGTCTGCTTGCCGTTGAATCATCAATTAATATCGCGGATGAGTCTGCGAATGAAGCATTGGTCATCCCGATTACGCCTGGTGAAATCGGAATTTTGCTTCAATGCTCCCCCCTCGATTTTTCCCAACCTCCTTCCCTACTAAAACCATTCTTGAATGAAATTCAGCCACAGTTACGGGCTCTAAAGGCAACGTTCTGGGCTCCACTAAAGATTCACGAGGAATTTCTAGGGGTTATCAGTCTAGGCGAATTTATCGGCGATTCTGAAGGGGCAAAATGGATTCGAGAGTTGTTAAATCTCCTCGCTGACCATATCTCAGTTGCGATTGCACATTCACGTTCGCAAGAAGATATGCGTGCCGCTAAATTTCGCCTTTTCATGCTTTCCGACACAACCGCCCAAATTGCCAAGCTATTAGATACAGAGCAATTGGAGGAAGAGATCGTCAATCATGCTGTCAATCTTCTAGATGCCAGCGCGGGTTGTCTGATGCTTATTAATCCGATTACACAACAACTTGAAATCAAAAATTCTTTCGCACTTGGTCTACAATTTCCCTCCGACCTAAAAGGTTTTTCGATTCCTTTAGAAGCCGACCGGAGGATTCACCCCACGCTTTCTATGCTTCGTGAAGTAGCGACGGAAGGGAAGGTCCAGATTCGCAACGACCAAGAGGTGGCTGCACTATTCGGCGGAAAGAGTCTAATAGCAGCTCCAGTCTTTGGACGTGAAATTCTGGGGATACTCGTTGTTTTCGATAAGGAAGGTAGAGCCGGCATCACTCTGGAGTTTACCGATGAAGATGGAATTTTGCTGGAAGCCTTTGCTACGCAAGGCGGCGTGGCAATCGAAAATGCGAGGCTTTATCAGGAAGCAATTGAGAGGCGTCGATTACAGGCCGAAATGGAGGAAGCAGCAAAAATTCAGGAAAATCTTCTGCCAAAAGCACCTCCAGAGATTCCAGGCTATGAAATTGACGGGATGAGTATACCGCATCATGATGGCGTTGGAGGAGACTACTATGGCTATATTCAGGAACCAGATGGCTCGTGGGGATTGGTGATTGCTGACGTTGCCGGCAAAGGCATGCAAGCAGCTTTGTTGATGGCAACACTTCGTGCGGCTTTACTCTCAGAGGTTGCAAAGCAGGCGGATCTGCCAGCGAGGGCAATGGCACTGAATGCCCTTATCCGCGAGAGCAGTCCAATGGATAAATATGCGACACTTGTTTACGCACGGTTGCATCCAGAGACAGGTAAACTCACCTCACTGAATGCAGGGCATAACTTCCCCATCGTTATCCGGCAGGATGGTAGCTTACAACGGCTAGAAGCAGGTGGCTTAATGATAGGCATGTATCCTGACGATATGATCTGCCGGATGTCAGAATTTAAAGATGAAACGATTCAACTTTACAGCGGAGATACGGTTATATTTTTTACTGATGGCGTTACCGAAACGCAAAATATCCATGAAGAAATGTACGACGAAGAACGATTAGAGGAACTTGTTAAACAACTCCACGACGCAGATGCCAGTGAAATCTGCGCGGAAATTTATAGCTCAACGCTAGAGTTCCAAGGAGAAGCCCAACGCTTTGATGATTTGACGTTGATGGTGCTGAAGAAGAAATGAAGCCGCCTGAGTTGTCACCTATTTCGGTGTAAGAAGGATTGAGAACTTACCACATTAAAAAATGCTTAGAGAGTGTGTAGAGTAATTTTTACCGAACCAATCTTTGGAGAGCCTCGTTATTCCTCTCAAAAAAGCTCTAAAAGTTCGGACTTTCGCTTCCCGGATTAGCAAAATTCGAGACCGAAAAATGAAGGAGATAAACCACCATGACTATTTCTGCCGATACCACTGAGCGCGACCGCTTTTTTACCCTATCGCTGGATATGCTGTGTATCGCCGGTTTCGATGGTTACTTCAAGGAACTGAACCCAATGTGGGAAAAAACGCTCGGCTTTACAGTGGAGGAACTTAAAACCAAGCCATTCATCGATTTTATTCACCCTGAAGACCAAGAATCGACAATTGTTGAAGCCCAGAAGATCATGACAACAAGCGAAGATGTCGTTTCCTTTGAAAATCGCTACTTGTGCAAAGACGGTTCGTATAAGTGGCTCTTATGGAGTTCAACGGTATCCGCGGAAGAACAGTTGTATTATGCCGTTGCGCGAGACATTACCGAACGTAAGTTAGCAGAAGTCCACTATCGTGACCTGTACGAAAACGCGCCGGATATGATGGCTGTCGTTGATCTGGTTTCTGGAAATATTTTAGAATGTAACCAAACCCTTGCAGATGTTATCGGTCGCAGCAAAGAGGAAATTATAGGCAATTCCTTCTTGGAACTATATGCTTCTGAATCGATAGAGGCTGCGCGACAAACCTCCTCGGCGTTCATCGAAACAGGTGAGGTTATCAGGCAGGAGCGGGCCCTTCGCCGGGCAGATGGCAGCACCATTGATGTGCTGCTGCAAGCAACACCAATGCGTGACGCAACCGGCAGGATTATCGCAAGTCGGTCAACGTGGCGAGACGTGACTAGGCAGAAAGAAGCGGAAAGGGCACTGGCTTCTCAAGAAGCACTCTATCGGACGCTCATTGAGGCAGCACCACAGGCAATTTGGGTTGCAGACGCTGATGGCCAGGTTGCTCTTCTGAACAAAGCTTGGCATGAGTTTTCTGGACTCACCGACGAGGAATCATTGGGCACCCGGTGGGCAGAAGCGTTGCACCCTGAAGATCTCCCGGACGTACTCGCAAAATGGGAACGCGCATATACACACGGCGAGACATACAGCGGCGAGTGTCGGTTTCGAGCTAAAGATGGGTCCTATGAAACTTTTATTTTTATTGGTGCCCCTGTTCGGGACGATTCGGGGGAAATTATCAATTGGGTTGGTATTAATACCAATATCGCCGATCGAGTGCAAGCTGAGATCGCATTGCAGGAAGCCAAAGATTCTGCTGAGTACGCAAACCGCGCCAAGAGTGAATTTCTTGCCACCATGAGTCATGAACTTCGCACGCCGTTAAACGCAGTTATCGGATTTTCTGAGATTTTGCGCGATGAAATCCTAGGAGGCATTAACGACGAGCAGAGAGAATTAGTCCTCGACATCCGTACCAGCGGAAATCATCTTCTCGCTATGATTAACGATATTCTCGATTTGTCAAAAATCGAGGCTGGTAAAATGGAGCTGCAACTGGAGAGTTTCTCCCTTAAGGAAGCGGTAACAGAGGTCAATACCATTATTAATGCCCTTGCAAATGAGAAGCAGGTCCAACTGTCTCTCCAATTTGATCAGGACGTTTCAATAGAAGCAGATAAGATTAAATTCAAGCAAATCCTCTACAATCTTCTTTCCAATGCCATCAAGTTCACCGATGAAGGTGGAAAAATTACAACGAAGTTTGAAGTTTCCAATTCAGCGTTGCTAGGGAGTGTGACTGATACTGGTGTGGGCATCTCGCCACAGGATCGGACTAAACTGTTTCAACCCTTCACACAGCTCGACGCTTCAAGTGCCCGCGCACACAGTGGAACTGGATTGGGGCTAGCATTGACCAATCGGCTGATTCAATTGCATGGAGGGAAGATCTGGGTTGACAGTGAGATAAACGAGGGGAGCACCTTTTCCTTCACATTCCCGCTGCACCAACAGGAACAAAAGGTTGAAGTCACTGCGCCAGATGCCTCCAATTCTGAAACTACCGCTTCTTTTGATAATAACCGCACCATCTTAGTGGCTGAAGACAATGAACAAGCCGCTCAACTTTTGGGAATTTATCTGACAGAGGCAGGATACCAAGTAGAATATGCCACAGATGGCGAAGAAGCCGTCGCAAAAGCTGCTGAAATACACCCATTTGCAATCACGCTTGACATTCTGTTGCCGAAAAAGGATGGTTGGCAAGTGCTGAGAGAAATGAAGACGAAACCAAACTTGCAATCGATTCCGGTCATCATCGTTTCGGTAACGGAAGAACGTCAACTAGCATTTGGATTGGGAGCGGTAGACCATCTAGTCAAACCTATTGATAAAGAAGCACTTTTCGCTTCGCTCCGATCTCTGAAACTACCTAATTGGGGCGGCTCGCCTCGTATCCTTGTCGTTGACGATGATCCGCAGACGGTGCGCCTGCTGTCCACTGTACTGACCAACGATGGGTATGAAGTCCTGAAGGTGTATGGGGGAGGCGAGGCGATTGAAACAGCAATTTCTCAATCGCCGGATCTAATTATTCTTGATATGATGATGCCTCAAGTGGATGGATTCCAAGTCATTCGACATTTAGCCGGTGATCCGCGGACCTGTGACATTCCTATTATTATCTGCACAGCGTTGGATTTCACTGACGAAGATCGAGATCGACTCAATGGTCAGATCCAGTCGGTTATCCAAAAGACGGGCAACGTCAAAGAAGAACTGTTAGCCACAATCAAACGAATCGAACGTTTGCGAACGCCAACTCAGGAAGCGGAGACACACTCATGAGTACCAAACGGATTCTAGTGGTTGAAGACATGGAAATGAACCGAAAGATTGTACGGATTGTGTTAAAGGCGAAGGGCTATGAAGTACTTGAGGCTGTTGATGCGGACGAGGCACTAGTGATATTACAAGCTGGACTACCGGATCTGATTCTGATGGATATCGCGCTCCCCGGTATCAGTGGGGAAGCCTTGACTCGACAGATTAAAGCCAATTCCAAATGGTGTCATGTGCCAATTATTGCCTTCACCGCGGCAGCGATGAAAGGAGAGCGTGAACAGTTTCGCGATGCAGGTTGTGATGACTATATCAGCAAGCCAGTTGATACGCATGCACTGGTAGATCTGGTGGAACATTATCTTAATGCGTAAACATGCAAATCGGCTGTGCTCTTCCAAGGTAGGAGTTACGCAGTTAACGTGTAAAGGTGTTGAGCGAGATAGGCACGCACCGCGTCTCTGATAATCGAGGTTTTCGCTTCAAACCAACTGATGCCCTTTGAAAAACAGTTTCGCTCTATGCGGAGAAACGCTCGTAATGCCAAACCGATATGATTCCGTTGTGCCACTGGCTTGGGAGCGAAACACCTTTCAACCCCAACAAATTGCTTGATACCTCGATGATACTCTTCAATTGCCCAAGACAACTCGGCATATTTCAGTCGAAACAGGTCGTTCATTGAGAGGTTACTACTTGCCCAATATTCAATGTTACCGTTTTGGGAAACTATCTTGAAAACTTGAATCAATCCGTATCCCTTCAGATGAACGATGGTGCCATTGTTGCTAATTGGCAGTTGACTCACTGGCTGATTGCCACGCTTATTGAGGTTGACCTGTTGATTCGACTTTAACTGAGTCAGCCAATGCCATTGATACTGTCGAATCGTCTTTAGATTCTTCAAACTGCTGTACCAACTGTCAAACACGACACACTCTGGATTAAATCCTCTCTGATGCGCCTCTGCAATGAGTGATTGGAAGTGGTCATTTTTAGTCAAGTTATCGTGTTGTTTATCATAGAGGCGGTAATCGCACGGAATGTGGCTGTCTCCATCAGTCCACATCAGGGTAATGAGGTTAATTCCTGACACCACTTGTTTGTGTTTACCTGACCAATGGCGGGTGACAAGTTCCATCTGTTGGGCATACGGTTTATCAAGGGTGGAGTCATCTATGACCAAAATGCCTTCGTCTTTTTTGACATAAGGTGTTGCCTCTATCCACAATGATTCTGAATCGGGAGTCAACCGATATAGCAAGCGATTCAAAGAGTCATGCGCGGGGGGGTTGTCCTCTGGGGGTTGCACTCTGGCAGCCTCTGTACAACTGTAGGTACTCGGTGTCGCTATCACAAAGTTGATATAGTCATATTCAGGGCATTTAGGTGGATTCATAACCGCTATTATAACCTATTTTATCGCCAAGTGCGTAACTCCTACCAAGGATTCAAGTGGACCAAAGAAGAGGATAGCCAATAGAAAAACAAATTGACTATCAGCGTGAGGCTATGATAGACTGAAAAATGTGCTTAATTATAGGAAGGATGAATCGTGGCGCAAATTTCTAGCTTGCGATTCTGATGGTCACCGATTCGGAAATCTGCATTACGAGTCACTTTCTCTCGAATAATGCATACCTCTCAATAAACTTTATCCGCACCTCTTGGTTGCATATTTCTAGTAGGAGTAAATTACATCATGGATATTTCAGTCGAATATCAAAAAGAGAATGTTATTCTCCGTATTTCAGGCAGTATCCTCGGCGAAGATCGAATCCAACTGAGCGACAAAATTCAGGAGTTGGTTGATGACGGTGGGAAAAATGTCGTCCTGAATTTCCAGGATGTTGACTTAATGGACAGTGTCGGATTGGGGATGCTGGTTGCCCTGCGTACTTCGTTGATGCGAAGCGAGGTGAGGTTGTTGCTTTCCAATGTTGACAGATCTGTCAAATCGTTGCTGTTTATCACTAAGCTCAATAATGTCTTTGATCTGTACGATACTGAAGATGAAGCATTAGCAGATCTGGATAGTGTAGATAAGGATAGATTTATGGTATAATTTTCCTAAATATTTTCTGAATCTGTAAACCGTAATCTGTCCATGTCTCCTCTTGAAGGACGCGAGAATAATGAATAAACCACCCAACGCCAAAATCCTTGTTGTTGATGATGAACCGCAAAACATCCGATTGCTTCAAATTCGGCTCCAAGCGGATGGATACACGGTCCTCTCAGCAAGCAGCGGTCAGGAAGCATTGGAACTGGTGCAGGCTGAGGTGCCCGATCTAATTCTGCTCGATATTATGATGCCAGGGATGAATGGATTTGAGGTTTGTCAGCAGATTCGTGCGGAGGAAGCCACACAATTTATTCCGGTGGTGATGGTAACCGCTCTTTCAGAGAAGGAAGATCGGATCAGAGCAATTGAGGCGGGTGGCGACGATTTTATATCCAAGCCATTTGATAGCTATGAGGTCCTTGCTCGTGTACGTTCGCTGGTGCGTATCAAAAGATACCATGATGCACTTGAACAAGCCAATCGTGAACTCAAGATTCATAATGAACGTATGGACAAAGAATTACAAATGGCAAGCGAAATTCAAGATAGCCTGATGCCTCAAGGCATCACCGATTTATTGGGATTCCGCATTGTTTCACACTATACACCGGCAGTTGTGGTGGGGGGAGATTTTTTCGATTTGTGGGAGGTTGAACGGGGGCGATTAGGCGTTTTCATCTCCGATGTGATGGGCCATGGGGTTTCCGCAGCCTTTATCACTGTGTTTATTAAAACGATTGTCGAGGAGATGATCACTCAGACAGACGACCCTGGACGCTTACTCAAAGAATTAAACACCCGTTTCAACAAGATGATCAGTTCACAACAATATATGTTCGCAACAGCGTTCTGCGCCGTTATTGACCGCTCCAACGAGACACTACACTATGCGAACGCAGGGCACCCCTTTCCATTCCTGGTTCAGCGTCAGCGCAATGTTTGTAAGCCTATCGGAGATCAGTCAACGGGAAAAGGACTGGGATTACTTCCAGACTCGACATATCAAACACACCACTACCCTTTCACCCCTTCGGATGGGCTATTTCTTTATACCGATGGTGCTTATGAACTCCAAAATTCACAGGGAGAGGAGTTCACCCCTCAAGGTATCCAAGAGGTCCTCATGCAACAAATCACTCAACCGGCACCTGTCCTTGTTGAAACCGTCCTCAACACAACGGACCGATTTAGCGACGGCAGACCGAAAGACGATGATATTACAATTGTTGCTATTGATGGGTGTGGACCGATGTGGTAGAAACCCGCAAATGGACTTAAGGTATTCAATCCTCAATCAATTGATGGGTAGTTTGTCAACGTAGCCTAGAACGTGGAAAGGGCACTATCTTCTGAGTTGTGAATCTCAACCATATCAGAGGCTCCAATTAAATCAAATGTCCGCCTGATATTTTCTGTCAAGCCGTAAATCTTGACATCCCCATCTTTAAGGCGAAGCTGCTTCGCGGTGCCAACAAGGGCTCCAATAGCCGCACTGTTGATATGCTCAACCTGACTCAAATTCACAATAATTTTCTGAACATCTTGGTTGACAAGGGCTGCAAGTGTTTCGCGTAACTCAGCAACCGCGTAGCTTCCCAAATAGTCGTTGACATCAATAATTTTGACATCTCCGCTTTGGCGGATGCGCGATGATTCTTCTGACATAAGATTATTACCTCTTCAGGATGATGTTCCCGCGATTATGCGAAAGTGTTTCAAAATCAGTCAGTCAAATAACAATAACAATGGGTATGCCTACCTACATGCGTCTTCGGTATCGTATACTCTCCACTTTGTGACCCGGCAATGGCTAACCAAATGATGTGGGAGAAAAGACCAAGTGGAACAAACAGTTGCACAAGTGATTCGCCTAGAGGTTCCCAGTTCACTACGGTGGGTTCACACCTTGCATGCTGTCATTACGGAAATTCTTAGCCAAATGGCGTTGGATGAAGAGTCAAGCGACCAAATCAATCTGGCAGTGGTTGAGGCGGGCACCAATGCGATAAAACATGGGAATCAGGAAGATCCAGAGAAACGCGCATATTTTGAATTCATTATTCAGCCAGATCTGTTTACAGTTGTCATCCAAGATGAAGGACCAGGTTTTGACCGTGAACAAGTTCCAGATCCAATGCAGCCCGAAAATCTCTTCAAAAGTAGTGGGAGAGGGCTGTTTCTGATCGAATCATGTATGGATGATGTCACTTACAAAAAGTCTGGCACACTCGTCAAGATGGTTAAAAGGCTTGCATAGAAGTATCACGCCATAACCACATACGACACTTCCATCCAATCCCTCTATGCCATTTCAACCGGTTGTCAGCGCAGCTATCGCTTCATCCTCGTTTGAATACTGTTCAAACATCGTGGTTAATTTCTATGCAGCGATAAGAGTTTTAATTTTCGAGCTAGGATTGATGAGGGCAACCTGCCCGCCTTTAGGCATAATAGTTAAACGTGTTCCGATTAACACTCCCAGTCCAGTACTATCCATCATTGGGGTGGTGCCGAAATCAAACAAAAATTTGGGTGCCTCAGAAGTCGAAGCAAGTTGCTCGGCAACTACTTCCCGAAAATCACGGCTGGCATCTCCAATGATTTCACCACTTGGACTGAAAATGATAACCCCAGCCCTGTGACGAATGTTAAATTCCATTAGTCTGTTCCTTCACGTGTTGAGAAGCATTGCTTGTGGAAAAGTAGAAAACAACTTGAACATCAGTTCCCCCGAGAGGATTGGTCAGTATTTCGAGGGAGTCTGAGAGCTTTTCCGCGAGAAAGATGCCGTGTCCACGTTCACCGTCAGGGGTCATCTTTTGAGAAACTTCATCTAGCCTCCCTGTTGCCAGCCAATTCTTCCGTACAGATTTGCCTTTGTCTCGAACATGAATCTCTAATTTGTTTGAATCGAACATGAGGGTCAAATCAATTCCTGAATCAGGGGTTTCTGAGCCGTGTTCGATGGCGTTGCTACAAACTTCATCAATAATAAGTTCAATATCATAGATACGGGTCCGGCAAAACCCAAGCTGCTGTGCCAATTGTCCGATAAACACCTGGATTGGACGGATATACTTTAGGCAGCTAGGAACTGTGAGTTTGAGAATTTCCTGTTCCGTTTTTTGTGCTTGAGTCATACCAGAACACCAAGTCGAAAAGCCAAGGGCTTGGCGCAAACATTATGCATACAAACCAAACCCTAGCGTCTGAAGTCTTTTCTTTACATCAACATCTGAATGGCAGCCTAGAATGCAGCGAGTGCACTGCTCTCTGAATCATAGATTTCGAGAACGCTAGAAGCTCCCACCAGATCAAATGTCCGTTTAAGATTCTCCGCTAGACCGTAAACCTTGAGGTCTCCACCACTCGCGCGGAGTCGCTTTGCAGAACCAACCATCGCACCGATCGCCGTACTGTTAATATGTTGGACCTCGCTTAAATTCACGATAATTTTCTGTGATGCTCCGTTAATTAGCTCATCGATTGTTTTTCGCAAATCGGCGGCAGCATAACTTCCGAGGTCTTCATTCACGTCAATAATTTTTGCATCCACGTTGTCACGGACAGTCATTGATTCGCTTGCCATAAAATTTTCACTCCCGATAGTCGTTAGAATATGGTATTGACTCTAACCCAGATTCCTACCTATTGTGTTTCAAAATCGTAGGATCTGAGTCTCATCTGAAATCCATGGTAATAGTAAAAGAGTATACCAAGATTTTATACTTTTATTATATCGAAAGCGTAGGCAAAACACAAGAAGAATTAGAGTAATTCGTTGTGAGAGGATGCGCAGTGCTTCATTTGGATTGGCGAATGGTCAAAGTTTGTGTTCAAAAGGTACAAAACGTTAAGTGCTTAGGGAGACTGTCGTGAAAATAGGAACTTGAACTGAAAAGCAAAAAGATCAATGGAAGGAAGATGGCTGAACTTACCCCCATCCTTTAGACAGAAATGAATGAGATTTAAGATAGAAAATCGGAGCAACTCGGTCCGGGTGAAACGCCAGAACTTATTGGAAATACACCTCGTGGGGTGTACGATAATTGAGCGATTGATGAAACCGCTGTTGATTGTAAAAGTTGAAATAGTCTCTCAATCAACGCCAAGCTGTAGTAACCGAGTCATAGTCATTGAGATAGACCTCCTCATACTTAACACTGCGCCAGAGCCTTTCAATGAAGATGTTGTCAAAATAGCTGCCTCTACCGTCCCAACTGATGGCAATGTTAGCCGCTTGAAGCCTATCGGTAAACGCATCAGAAGTAAACTGACTGCCTTGGTCATTGTTGAATATCAGCGGTCTCGATTGGCTAAGTGCCCTATCCAGAGCCGATAGACAAAAGTATACATCGAGTGAGTTTGAAAGTTCCCACGACAACACATACCGGGAGAACCAATCCATAACCGCTACTAGATAAACAAAACCACGAGTCAAGCGAATATAGGTAATATCGGTTGCCCAGACTTGGTTCGGTCTGATGATGCTTAATCCCTTCAGTAGATAGGGATAGGTTTTGGACGGTTTATCTATACCGGTTGGCTTAGGTTTAGGATAGATAGCCGCCAATCCCATCTTTCGCATCAACCGAGCCACCCGCTTTCGATTGACAACATGACCTTGAGAACGAAGCCATACCGTCAATCGAGGCACGCCATAGAACGGTGTCTTTGTGTACTGCTGATCTATCAGACGCATATAGAGCAGATTTTGGGGCGACTCGTCTACCGGTCGGTAATAGAACGAGGCTCTAGACAACCCCAGTAGTTCGCATTGTCTTACAACCGACGGTGAATGGCACCCCTTTTCAACAAGCTGTCGCTTCTGTTCAACGGAGCAGTTGCGTTTTTTTTTCAAGCCAGTCCAGTTCCACCTTCAACTGTCCGATTTGGCGATAGAGTTCATCAACTAACTGGTCGTTATCAGAGGCTGCTTGTGAACGGCCATCTGCAAAGAGTTGAGGTAATTGTTCAAGCACCTGCTTTTTCCATTGGCTGACTTGAGTCGGGTGGACACCGTAATGACTGGCAATCTGAGCGATGGTCTGTTGGTTTTTTATCGCTTCAATCGCCACTTGCGCCTTAAATCGGTCATCGTACCGTTTTCTGCGGGACATGGTAAAAGACTCCTTTCTGTTTTTGGCGTTTCTGACCCATATTGTCGCACAGATGATGACCGGTTTGCCAGTGAGAAATCCACCTTAATCTACTGTCTAGTTTTTGGGGGTAATTACAGGCTATCTTGTTCTAAAAGGTGTGCTTTCTGCGGAAGAAATCAAAAAGCTGACAACCGTTGTTGACCAGATGGATGAGGAACATCGAAAGCAGCTATCCTCCGAAGGATCGCAAAATGAATCTGACGTGAAGCCGTATGCTGGGCTTAATAAACTAGGGCGTGTTGACATTTGTGTCATAATGGTAATATGTCAACATTTACCCTATCCGATACGCAATGGTCAAAAATAGTATCATTCCTTAAAACCTGTCCTGATATCTATACCGGACAACACACACACTTAAAACGTTTTATCCATGCGGTGCTTTGGATAACTCGTAGTGGCAGTCAATGGCGCCTGTTACCTAACCAGTACGGCAATTGGAACAGTGTCTATAAACGATTCGCAAGATGGTGCGATAAAGATATCTTTCAACGCATGCACCAACACTTTGCCAAAGACCCCGATATGGAGTGGCTTATCATTGACAGCACTATCATTCGCGCACACCCATGTGCTGGGGGTGCATTGAAAACAAGTGGGGGTCAAGCCTCACAAGCACTTGGACGCAGCCGGGGTGGATTCTCAACTAAGATTCATATCGCTGTTGATGGCTTAGGCAATCCCTTACATTTTATGCTGACAGCGGGTCAACGGCACGACATCACTTGTGCTGAGGCGTTAATTGACGGCTATAACAGTGAGTATGTGATAGCTGACACATCATATGACTCGATGGCATTGATTGAGTCGATAACCCAAAGGGGGGCGGTGCCGGTGATACCCCCCCGTGCCAACCGTCGGGATTCACGCACTTATGATGTGCATCTGTATAAAGAGAGGCATTTATAGTAGATTTTAGAATTAATTAGACACTCCCAATATACAGCTAACCCCCTAAATCCCCCTTATCAAGGGGACTTTGGAAACTTCGGAAAGACCCAAATTATTAGCAAATGTTTACTTATTTATAGACTTCACCATAGTCGAATGTTTTATCAACAAAATGAAGCAGTATTGACGTATCTCCTCTCGTTTTGATAAGCTAGCGGTTCGGTATATGGGATTTCTGAGTTTCGTTGCCACGATTATCTGGTTACGATGAAATGTCAACAGAACCTAAACATCATTGAGGATAGGGATATTTTTATTGAACTATGGTGAATTCTAAAAATAAATAGACATTAAAAGTAGTAGGCACACGCCGTGTGCCGTAACTCTGCGCACAAGGTTCCTGACCTCGCTCGTTCACAGTGTCTAATTAATTCTGAAATCTACCATAATAGACCATCCTGCAACATTTCCGGTTGTGCTCGAACTCCTCGGTCCTTTCATTCAGTTAAGCATGTCTCAAGCCATGATTCGGCCTCCAAATCCCGAAGGTAAAGGGCTTGCGCACGCGCTGCACCCGGATGGTGGTCAAGCGATGCAACGCATACGGGTCGATACAAATAGCCTTCCGCTACAGATTAAGGTTCAATATTTCCTAACACCGCTCGCTGCCCCTGAACGTGGGAACTTCACAATTGTCCCCGGCAGCCATTACCGTCCCTTTCCAGCAGCACAACTTGGAAACGCAGAAAGTCCTCACAATACTGAGGCAGTGCAACTCTGTGTGGAAGCCGGGGACGCAGCGGTCTTCCCACATGCGTTGTGGCACGGCGCAGCGAGCAACAGATCGAGCCATGCCCGCAAAACACTCATTTACTGTTACAACCACCACTGCTTCCGTGCTTACAGATTTGGGCTTTAGCCCGTAAAGCCCAAGTCTTTAGGCTTGGGATATAAGTTGTGCTTTAGCCGTTTTTTTTATTAACACTGGAACTAAAACATAATATAATTATGGTGGCTTTCGTGGGGGGAATTCCGCACCACCGCTAGGTGGTGCCTCCCACAGCCTACGGAATAGGATATGAGAGCCAGAAAGCTGACTCCATGAAAACCTACAAGTTCAAGTTGTATTCCAATCACGGCAACCGCGAATTGCATAAGACGATAGACGGACACGCTTCTGTGTGGAATCACTGTATCGCGCTCCAGCGTCGCTACTATGCTATGTGTGGCAAATATATCAGTAAGTTTCGGTTGATGAGGCACATCACCACACAGAAGCGTGTGTCTCGGTTCGCCCATTGGAATCAGCTGCCGAGCCAAGCGATTCAAGACGTGGCGGCGCGGATAGATAAAGGGTACAAGGCAATGTTTGAAGCGAGAGCCGAAGGTAAAAAGTGGGGCAGACCTCGGTTCAAGGCGCGCCGTAAGTACAAGTCGTTCACCCTGACACAGGCAGGATGGTCGCTTCTATCTGGCAATCAAATCAAAATCGGCAATCGTGTCTACCACTTTTTCAAATTCCGCGACATAGACGGCAATCCCAAACGTTGCACGATCAAGCGGGATGCCGTCGGTGATGTCTACATCTGTGTTCTGACTGACCACGAAGATGCCGACCTGAATCGAGTCATGACGGGTAAAATCGCAGGTTTCGATTTCGGTCTGAAAAGCTATCTCACCGGGTCAGACGGGCACGACATAGAATCGCCTCAGTTTTTCAAACGGAGTCTCAACGCTATCAAACGCGCCAGTCGTAAGCACAGCACCAAGCGGAAAGGGTCAACCAATCGGCAACGGGCACGGCTGAATCTGGCGCGACGGCACAACGATATTGCCAACCGTCGTGCTGACTTCCACTGGAAGTTAGCCCACCACCTGACTGGTGAATATGACGAGATCCGACTCGAAGATTTGAACCTGCAAGGTATGAAAGCCCTCTGGGGTCGTAAGGTCAGCGACCTCGGCTTCGCCGATTTCGTCACGAAGCTGGTGTATATCGCACGAAAGAAGGGCGTTAAAATCACATTCATCGATAGGTGGTATCCTTCGAGTAAAACCTGTTCAGCTTGCGGTGCAGTCAATGAAGCGTTGAATCTACGGGATAGGACTTGGCAGTGTCCGAGCTGCCACACGCAGTTGGATAGAGATCGCAACGCAGCGGTCAATATCTATAGGGTTGGGGCATCAACCCTTGCTGAAGAGGACGTAAGTCCCGGTTCGCCGGGCTATCCTTGTTGATAGCACAATTCGACTCCTGAAGGAACGGGTGAGAAGCCCAATCCTTTAGGTTTGGGAGTATGTCACGATTATAGAGAACCATCGCCAGAACTTTTGGAGCGGTGTACACCTCGACAACGAAGGTTGCTCGGAGATATCGGGGAATGGCAGCCCGGATCCTATTTCTATTCCCCCGCAAATCAGGAAGAAGTGATGACAGAACTTACAGAGAACCGAACATAAGATTCACCAAACCCCGTACTACAAGATGCTGCACTATTTGACTACCATTGGAGACTTCAATGACCCCCAAACAACGCTATCTGTTTGATGTGACCGGCTATCTTCACTTGGAGAATGTGCTCAATCCTGAAGAACTAAAACAAGCCCAACAAGCAGCCGATCGCTACATCCGTACCCCACCCGAAAAATGGGAACCTGGATTTGGGGCAAATCTGGAGCGTCCAGACTTTACCCCCTATTCCCACGGTTTTGCATTCGACAAGGCACTGGAGTCTCTCTGCTTCCATCCGGTGATCTGGCCCATCATTAAGGAGTTGACCGGCGACAAACCCCGGTTCACCAGCGGCTCGTTGGGGCGAAATACCCATGGGCAACGATTTCACCCGCTGCACTGTGCGCGGGAAGGGGGCGGTGGACCGGAAATGCCCCGTTATTTCTGCCAAGATGGACAGATTTACTGTGACTTTTTCGTTGTCTTCTTCTATCTGACCGATGTGATGCCCGGTGATGGAGGGCTTGTCGTGATTCCGGGCTCTCATAAAAGCGAGTTTTTACGCCCACCCGATCTGTTTGTCCCGGACAGCGATGAGACCGACCCAGATCCGCATCCAGCTGTGACCAATATCATGCCGTGCGCTGGCGATGTCGTGATTATCTCGGAATTGCTCACCCACGGTGTCCTCGTCTGGAAACCGAAAGATCGAGACCGCCGCTTCCTCATACTGCGCTACATGCCGCAGTACACCACCTATGGGACCTTTGATCCGTTCCCAGACGAAATTCAGACAAAATTGTCGCCGGAGACACTGGAATTAATCGAGGTCGCACCCTATAAACACGTCAAAGAGATTGTCAAACAAGAAACAGTCACCCTAACATGTTCTTAACGCCTGCTATTCCAACAGTTTGAGCCCGCCTAGCATTATAAATGCGATCCTTGAGATAGTGAGGAGGAATATCGATTATGAGCAGAGAAAACGGCATAAGTTGGCGAATGTATCGAATTACTTCGGCAGTATGGAAGATTCGCTTCACTTTTTCGGTCAATTCAGTAACCGCTACCGCGAAGCTATATCTTTTTCTATTCATTTTCTTATCCAGTCTGTTTGCCGGCTGCATTGACATTGACAATCCTGTGCAGTCGTTAAACCCCTTCTACACAGAAGATGCTGTTGTTGAGTTTCCGCAACTCGAAGGAGAATGGCTCTCTTTTTTCGTTTTTGAGGATGACAGCGTCTCCCAAATAAATATAAAGCCGTGGATTTTAGAGGACAGCAGGTTAAAAATTTTCGATGAAAATGGGAAAATCTCTGTCGCTCGGATTAAGTTTTTTCAGATAGAAGATTCATACTTTGCTGACATCGTCATGGCAAATTTTAATTTGGATCTTGATGATGATTTTGAAAATGAAGACCTTCTATATAGCGATCCGAATGTTCTCGCAAATACCATGTTCACGCTCTGGTCAATGTCGCATTGGAGACCGGTTCATGTTGTGTATAAAGTCCAAATTGATCAGGACAATATCTCGTTGCTTTTAACCCCATTAAGTTTCAATTGGCTGGAAAAGATTGTAGAAGAAAATCCTGATTTAATTCCTTTAATTGAACAATCTAATACGGATTCACCTTTTGCTGAGTCATCATTAGCCAATGCGACTTCAGAAACATGGATGTCCTTCTTGGAAAAGTATCGACACGAGGAAAAGGCTTTCCCCTCCGACCAAATGTTTTCTAGGGTCTTATTAAAAAAGTATGGGAAACCCCACGTCCTGCAATCTTATGAAAACGGCAATCCACAGACAGCCGTGTTTCCTGAAGACCGAGAGTTTTCTGATGGGACCCAAGCGAGAGCAAATACGCCGATTCAGTACACTGAGAATGGACAAGTCGTCGGTCTTACGCTCAATCGAGACTGGCAATCACCTGCTGGTCTTTGGCTGAAGGCTGGTACTTGGGTGGTATACTTTGAAAATGGTCATCTCAGTCGTGCAGTTTTAGCAAAGGATTGGGAATCTCCTAAAGGCAAGCTAATCATGGCGGGGACGGTGCTCGAATTTTCTAAAGATGGTAAAATTAAAAAGCTATCCTCTGATTAATTGGCAATAGGCTCAATTCACACAAATCCCGTTTTTTCTCACGACGAAATGGAAGGGAAAAACCAGATGCAAACAGATCATACGGACACGAGCGATGATACACGAATTGCTGTGATCGTCAGTGAAAATGCCCCTGAGTTGGAACGCTTCGCTGCCGAACAACTTTGCGACTACCTTGAGAAACTGTTTGGCCTCCAAACCCGTCCAATGTCAAATGTATCAGCGAAAGCAGAAGCACTTTTCCTCATCGGCAGTCTTAACACCGATCTGGCTGTTCAGGGTAAGATGGAAGAAAACGCTTTCCCACTGGTCGGCGAACAGGGGTTCATCTTACGCCGTGTGCAGTTTCAAGGACGCCCATCGCTAGTGGTTCGGGGTGGTAGTCCGCGTGCGACGTTGTGGGCGGTGTATGAGTTGGTAGAACGCTGGGGCGTGCACTATCTTTTGCACCGCGACGTGTTACCGGCACCATGCACTTTCCACCTTCCTGATCTAAATATCGTAATGGAGCCAACGTTGTCGGTCCGTCAGTGGCGCGTTATCAACGATTTTGCGTGCGGTCCCGAATCGTGGGGCATGGCGGATTATCGTCCTGTACTCGACCAACTGGCTAAACTCAAGTTTAACCGCATTCTGTTGTCCGTTTGGCCCTGGCAACCCTTTCTCCACTACGAGGTCAAAGGAGTCAAGCGAGAATCGGCGACGCTCTGGTTCGATTTCCACTATCCCATCACCGATGATATGGTGGGACGTCACCTATTTGGCGACGCGGACGAATTTTGGAACCCCGACCTGCCACGCGGTGCGAGTTATGAGGCATTTACGGCGGCGGGTGAGCAATTGATACATAACCTGATAGACTACGCGCACCGGCGCGGGATGGAATGTGTCATCGTCGCTACACTGACAGAATTTCCACCTGAGTTTGCGCCGCTACTCAAAGATGTCCAAGAAGTCCATCAGTTAGCGGAATTGACGGTTGTGCCAAGCGCAGCGACTGATATTGATGACGCCGCGCTCACCGAACTTGCAACGGCTGTGCTACGAGCGACAGTGGATACTTATCCTGAAGTAGATTATGTGGCGTTAGGGATGCCAGAGTTTCGGCAGTGGTCGGGGTTGTATGAACGGGCATGGCAGGCGCTTGATGCAAAGTATTGCATTTCATCGCAACGCCCGCTCGATGATGTATTAACTGCTGCGACGCAACGCGCCGCATATCCCGGCGGAGAAGAGCGTGCCTTACAGGAAGTCAAAGGCGACATTGTTGCTCTCTACTTCTACGACCGACTTCTCAATGAGATCTATGCTCTCAAGGAGTCCCGCCGTCCCGACATGAAATTTATCTACAACAGCGTAGCGGAAGAACTCTTTCCGGTACTTGAGAGCCTTGTGCCTCGTGGTTGGGAAACGCTGAACTTCGTGGACTACACCGCATCGCGCATTGTCAAACGGCGGGAAGTCCTCGAAAGCGTTCCGAGTCGAGAACACGCCTGCAGCTTGATTTACACGCTCCACGATGACAACGTGGGACTGTTACCACAATTGGCGACAGGCTCCCTCTATGAGTTGACGCAGGACCTGTGCCGGTACGGTTGGGCAGGGTTCTCCACCCGCTATTGGCTTATCGCCGATCACGATCCATGCGTTACCTATCTGGCGAAAGCAGCGTGGGAAGAAGGAATAAGGCACGAGGACGTTTATCGAGATCAAATCCGCGCTGTCTGTGGAGCGGGGTGCATTGAGGATATGTTGACGACATTTCGTGAGGTGGAGGCGACGACGGTTGCGCTGGAGGAACATGGACTGGGATTGACCTTTCCTGTCCCCGGTATGCTGACCAAGCATTGGACGCCTCAACCGATGTCCGATGAACTGGTTGAGGACCGGCAAGGGTATCAACGGGCGTTAGATGCCGGATACCGGGCGCGGGAAAAAGCGCAACCGTCGGGACAAAGTTACGTGGATTATTGGATTGGGCGTCTAAGGTTCGGTATCGGTTATCTGGATATGATCGCTGCAGTCCGTCGTGCTGCGATTGCAGAAGCTGACCAAAAGCCTACTGAAGCAATCCAACATGCGGGGACAGCATTGGTTACTGCCCGCGAAGCATTAGAGGCTTATGCAGATGTTGCCCGTGATCAATCCGATCGTGGGGCAATTGCAGTAATGAATGAGTATGTATATCGTCCTTTGAAGGAGAAGGTAGCGGCATTGCAGAAGGTTGAATTGACATAGGATTTATATGACCTTCGATTGGAGGTCAGGCAGACAGCTCTTGATGCGAAACAACAGGTTCGCCATGAACAACTCTGCAAGTAGCAAAGCGATCTAAGTTTAGGATTATATGCTTATTTTCGTCGTGGTAGTGCATGATTAGACTTCTTTCATTTAATGTCAAACGGGTTATAACCTTTAATGGAAAAAGGTTTGCCCTTGAACCCGTAAATAATCCAAAGGACTATGACATGGACACCATGTCATAGCGTGAATACCGTCAGAATAATTAGCATCGAAAAGATCACGGATATGGGATCGAATCCATATATTATCAACATTGAGCAGCAATAAACCGCCGAAACCCCTGTCATTATGAGCCATAAGCGATTAAAGCCTTTTTGCCAACGTTCCCTAGTCATAATCGATCTTACTCCTTAATCTGTGTGAACGCCTTGAAACATATTGGCGACCAATATCAAATCCAGCACATTAACCACCCCGTCACCGTCTACATCCGCTTGTAGATGAGCAAGTGAACTAATACCAAAGTTTTGTCCAACCAGCGTAAGATCCAATATATTGACCTGTCCATCATTGTTGACATCTCCGTTTAAACCATACCGATGCTGCCAGCTCCCTGCCACTGCGAGGACCTTTTGGGTCTCAACATATTCTGGTTTCAAAAGTTGTGATATCGTCCACGCATTGAGGGTGGGCATCATGCCCCAAACCTTACCAAAATCCAGAACCTGTTGATGAGAAACCGGATCTTTATCCGGATTTGCACGGGCATCGCTAATAGCATGTGTAAACGGGGAAAACAAAAATGTACTAATAGGATGCGGTTCTATCTTTTTTGAGAGAAGTGGGCGTAGCGCGAGGCTCTCAAACGCAAACGTCCCTTCATGAAGCCGCTCCCCGCCAAAAATCGCACCCGGCATCGCTTCGGCGAGTTCCTCGTGCAGTAACGCACCACCTTGCGCAGAATTGAGACCGTCAATTAATCCGTTGGCGTCGTTTATCGCATAGAAACTCGTATCCAGAAAGAAACCATCAATATCGTATGCATCCCATACATCCTTGAACTCATTGACAAGTATTTCTCTAAACTCTGAACTTGCAGGATTAATAGAAGCATTACGATGTGGATGGTCTGTATCCCAAAGCCAACCGAGCAGTTCCCCAGTCCACGGATTTCGATATTGATACTGCATGAATGCTGGATACAGCGGACTTTGGGGCGAAAAACCGTGCATATCGGTATACAGAATAACCCGAAACCCGTGCCGTTTTGCCACTTCAACAAAGTTTTGCAATTCTGGCATCGGATCATAAATCGGAAAATGGTTGGTTGGGTCTATCGACCATGCTTGAGGGGTCGCCCATTCCTTTGCCATCACTACTGTTTTTGTCGGATCAACTTTCGTTGCGAGCGCGTCAAGGAACTCGGTATACGTTAAGTCAATACTCGATCGCGCGCTACCAACGAATAACGTAATATCTTCGACCCATCCAACCTCTGACAATGGCCTCGCATCAAATGCGGATCCCATCCAATCCCGATATTTTCGAGCAGGCACACGCCAATCGCCGACGTAGGTATTGAATCGCCACAGCTTCGTGTTGCCGGTGGTATGCATGTCAAAAGGGGCTTGGTTATGCGTTCCGAAGTTAAGAGCAACGCCATCGGCCTCTCGGTCGTAGATGAACTGCTTGAACTGGAATGTGTTGTCTGTATTTCTAACGTAGAACCCGCCATTTTCACCTTGAACAATAGCCAGTTGCGCTTCCCAACCTGTACCACTGAAGGGATAAGGGTAATTGTTGTAATTGGTCGGGGTTGTTGCATTGATGATGCGTCCACCATCTACTGGAGCGATAATTGATAGGTTCTGGATGTCCAAGTAACCACAGCCCCACTGCATTCCGACGATACCGGGCGTATCGGATACCCCTTCCATATCAATGAGCAAATCGTCAGTAACCGGATCAATCTCAATAAAGAGATAAATATCTGTTTCATCTTGACGGAATAGGAGCTCTGCTTTGAGTGGAGTGATTCGGGTCGCAGAAACCAACGTCGTCCGATGGCTACTTGTTGATATGTTTTCCTCCCGCCAGAAATGACGATGCCGCAACAGCCCAGTCCAGCCACGTCGCCCCTTGCCGGACAGCACATAGGTCGTGTCGGTATGCTTGTTGTGGATGTAGGTAATCACGCCACGGTCAAATTGGACAACGTAACCATCGGTTTCAACATGAACCGTTTCACCATCAATGGTAATGTTGGCAAGGGCAGGAAGGCTAAGAAGTAGGCAGAAAGTGAGAATAAATTTCATGGTCTAACTTCCTTCATGTTATTGGATATATACACGAATTAAGTTTTCTAAGTTGCATAAGAGCGTTTGTAGTTTGTCATGTGAAGGCACTGCTAAGTTGTGAGCTTGCTGCGTTTCTCTCTTTTGAATATATCCTACTAACTGTCCTAACATTACTTTGAGCCTTTGGCTATCTTCACACCATGTTTCACAGGCTAATTAATAACTTGTCTTATCCATGTCACTTATATTCAACATCTCTGAGGAAGGCAACTTCTTGAAAGTTTCTTCTATCTGTTGATGTACGCGTTCCGGCCGCCGAAGCTTCTCGTCCTATGTATTTTCGCTCGCCACTAACTGTCCTTCTTACTGATTGGGGCTTTAGTTCGTAAAGCGCAAAGATTTATCTTTGGGATATAAGTTTCGCTTTAGCCGTTTTTTTGATTCGCATTGGAGCTAAAACATGATATAATTATAGTGGCTTTCGTGGGGGGAATTCCGCGCCACTGCCTGGTGGTGCCCCCCCCCCAGCCTTTGGAATAGGATATGAAAGCCAGAAAGCCGACCCCATGAAAACCTACAAGTTCAAATTGTATTCCAATCACGGCAATCGTGAGTTGCATAAGACGATAGAAGGACACGCTTCTGTGTGGAATCATTGCGTCGCGCTCCAGCGTCGCTACTTTGCGATGTTCGGTAAATACATCAGCAAGTTTCGGTTGATGAAGCATATCAGTAAACTGAAAAAGACACGCCGGTTTGCCCACTGGAAACAACTTCCGAGTCAAGCGATACAGGACGTGGTAGCCCGAATAGACAAAGGCTACCAAGCAATGTTTGAAGCCCGTGTGAAAGGTCACAAGTGGGGTCGTCCCCGTTTCAAGCCACGCGGCAGATACAAGTCGTTCACACTCACCCAAGTCGGGTGGAAACTGCTGCCTGATAATCGTATCAAAATCGGTAAACGCATTTACCGCTATTTCAAGTCCCGCGATATTTGTGGCACGCCGAAACGTTGCACCATCAAACGGGACGCCGTTGGTGATGTCTATATCTGTGTCCTGACTGACTATGTAGAACCTGACCACAATCGAGCCATGACGGGTAAAATCGCAGGCTTCGATTTCGGTCTGAAACGGTATCTCACCGGTCATAATGGACATGATATAGAATCACCTGAGTTTTTCAACCGTAGCCTCAATGCTATCAGACGTGCGAACAGGAACCATTCCACCAAGCGCAAACGTTCAAAGAATCGGGAACAGGCACGGCTCAATCTGGCGCGAGCCCACCGCAGAATTGAACGGCAGCGATCTGACTTCCACTGGAAGCTAGCACATGCGCTGACGGACCGATACGACGAGATACGTCTGGAGGATCTCAACCTCGCAGGTATGAAGTCGCTATGGGGACGTAAGGTCAGCGATTTAGGGTTCGCCGATTTCGTTAAGACTTTGGTGTATGTCGCATCTAAAAAGGGCGTCAAAATCACTTTCATTGATAAGTGGTATCCGTCCTCAAAGACCTGCTCCACGTGTGGTGCAGTAAATGAAGTGTTGAACCTCCGCGATAGAACTTGGCAGTGTCCAGACTGCCACACAGAATTAGATAGAGATCGCAACGCTGCGATCAATATCTTCAGGGTTGGGGCATCAACCCCTGCAGGAGAAGTTGTAAGACCGCCTTCGGGCGGCTAACTTCGTTGATAGCACAATTCTACTCCTATTGGAACGGGCGACAAGCCCAATCCTTTAGGTTTGGGAGTATGTCACCAAGCAGTCCACCCACCATCAACCAGTAGATTCTGTCCGGTAATATAACTGCCGGCGTCACTCGCTAACAGCACGACTGCTCCTTTTAACTCCTCTGGTCTTCCCATACGTCCCAACGGCACCTTCTCCTCCAGACGAGGGATGAAGCCTTCAACGCTGTCACGTACCTCTGGCTTAGGGAACGGTCCGGGAGCGATGGCATTAACCCGTATATTATATTTTGCCCAGTACGCTGCGAGATGACGGGTTAAGTGCACCACACCACCCTTGAGCGCGTGATAATTGGGGGGACTGCCGGCCGACAACCCTTCGTACGCGCTCGGATAACTCGCCACGACGCCGTACATGCTAGCGATGTTGATAATCGATCCGGGACGCTGTTGCTCGCGTAGATGAAGCATCACATCTCGTGCTAACAAAAAATATGCTGTTACACCGACATGATATGCCTGATTAAAGTCTTCCGCTGTAGCGTTGTCGATATCCGGTGCTGTGCCGCCGTAAGCGTTATTGACCAGCACATCGATTTTGCCCATCCGCTCCACTACCTCTGAGACGAAGCCGGGAATCGTATCCGTATCACCCTGACTGAACCCCAAACCCAGATGTCCATCGCCGGGCAGCGTAGCAGCAAATTCGGCAGCCTGTCCCCCATCACGGCTGGTAACTACAACCTGTGCGCCTGCCTCAGCCAGGGCTCGACTCATCGCTGACCCTAACCATCCACATGCCCCAGTTACCACCGCAACTTTGCCCTGCAAGCTGAATAGATCCATAACACTGCGCTCATCGGTGCTCATAATTTCTCTCCGTTCATTGCAATCTGTGTTAATCGGTCCATGCTTGGCGTAGTAGGCGCAGCCAGTTTCCGTGCATGATGGCACCGATATCTTTATCGTTGTAGCCCCGGTCTGCCAACAAACCCGCAAGTTTTTGGAGATCAGCGATGGTATCTAAATCACAAGGGGATTGCTCTCGACCATAACCGCCATCAAGGTCTGTGCCGATGCCAGCGTGACGGCTGTTGCCCGCCAATTGGCACACATGGTCCATGTGGTCAACGACTGTGTTCAATGTGACCCCTTCATTTGTACTTTGTCCAGAAACCCAGCCTAGTTGCATCATCCACGCGTCAAAAGCTGCACCGATCACACCATCTCGTTCAAAAATCGCTCGCAGTTGTGTATCGCTGAACTGACGTTGATGGGGAACCAACGCCCGGCAGTTGTTATGGCTTGCTAACACCAATCCCTCGTAGTGATCCAACGCCTCCCAGAACGCCTGATCTGAGCAGTGGGTGAGATCGAGGGTAACACCTAACCGCTCCATTTCAGCGAGCAGCGGCGGTCCCAGTTCAGTTAAGCCTAGTTCGGTGCCTGTCCCGCCGGCGTAGCGTCCTGGCCCGTAATGCGTAAGCCCAAGCAGACGCAGACCGCCTCCGACCCATTCCTCTAGCTGATCCGGCTTTAGAATCGAATCTGCCCCCTCCATACTGATTACAAATCCAAGAGGCGGGGTATTATCTGATTCCGTCTCTTCCCACGCCTCCCAATCGGCGATATGGCTGTCCAAATTCGCGCGATCTGCAATAATGCGAATGTGACCCTCATGTTCTAAAGCGCGATAGTAAGCCAACTGCCCTTGAGCAACGCCGTAGGACTGGATTGGTGAGGCATAATCCGAATGGGGAGCAGGTCGCCCGGTGCAACGGGCGAACAGGGTGACGACGGATACCGCGAGTCGCCCCTGACGCATGTCCGGAAATGCAACGGTGCCTTGGGCGCGTCCCTTGCCCGGGGTGCCGACTTCTTGTGTACGGATGGTATAAGCGGAACGCAGCAAGTCCCGATTCCCTTGAAGTGCGTTCCAAGAAAGATCAAGGTGGGCATCAATAATTAGCATAAGCAAAAATCTCCCGATAACAGTGCATCAAAAACGAATAGAATTTAAGGATAACTACCGGACCAAGCGGCGGAATGGATCCTTCTTCAAATCAGATTCCAGCAAACTATCCACATCTCCTGCGTCTATACCGGATTTAATCACACCCAATGCCCCCGCCACCGCATCAGCAGTCAAACGGATATCTTCTTCGGTGTGGGCAAGGGTTCCCTTAAATCCCATATAACAATGAATACCACGCTTTGCCATTTCTTGGACGAATAGCGTTTTGACTGCGGGAGCCAACGTTTCGTCTGGCAAGTCAAGGGAAACACCAAGGGCTGTGTGAAGACCGGTACAAGCACCCGATAGCCCACTAGCGGCAATAACTTCGTTGAGGACAGAACGCAAATTCTCACCAAGCTCCTTAAAGCGAACCTCAGAGTTCCGACGTCTCAGTTCACGAATAGTCGTCAGTGCAGCAACTGTCCCAATATTATCACTCCAGTAGGAACTGGAGATGAACATGCGACCGGCTGGTTCCATCACCTCTCGTGAACCAACAACAGCGCCCATCGGATAGCCGTTTGACATTGCCTTTGCGACGACAGTCATGTCTGGAATAACCCCTAGAGGTTTTTGCATACCCCCAACCGAATATCGCCAACCGCAAGACACTTCGTCAAAAATAAAAATAGCATCGTGCTTATGGGCAAGGGCTTTGACCCCTTCTAGGTATCCCGGTTCGGGAAGTTCAGAGCGGGCGGGCTCCATCATAACCGCCGCTACCTCACCTTGATTTTCCTCTAGCAGTCCCTCTAGCATGGCAAGGTCACCATAAATAAAGGGGAGGGCGGTCCCAGCGAGTGCTTGGGGCACACCAATCGGTTCAATCCCTGCAAACGGGTATTCACCACTTTCAGGATCGACACCATAATTCGCCGCTTGATACCAATCGTGCCAACCGTGATAGCCGCAAAACACAATTTTATCTTTGCCGGTTGTTCCTCGTGCGATACGCGCTGCAACGGCACAGGCTTCGCCGCCGCCTTTGGTATATCGAACCATCTCCGCGCTCGGAATGGTTTCTATCAGTTCTTCCGCCAATTCGATTTCGACCGGTCCATTCAGCGTGTAAAGGCTGCCACGATCAATCTGATCTTTGACCGCTGTATCCACGACCGGATCCGCATGACCGAGAATAATCGCACCGACCGCGTTGACCCAATCGATGTATTCATTCCCATCGACATCAATGAAACGGGAGCCTTTGGCGCGTTGGGCATAAGTGGGACTGATACCATTAGCAAACTGGCTGGCACGTCGGCTGATCAGTTGCGTCCAGCCGGGGATAATTTCGCCAGCTCGTTTATAGAGTTCATTAGAACGGGTAACGTCATGGGTGAGTTGAGACATTTTTAACTCCTTTCTGTGTGGTGAACGTAAGGAAAACGCCTTTTTTTGAAAGTTATACTATTCAATCACAGTCGGTTTCTGTTTCCAAAAACCTGTAGCCTGTTCAAAGGCGTGAGCCAGTTGAAGTACCCCAAAGTCATCTTGGTGTCGCCCGACAATTTGGACGCCCACCGGTAAACCGTCGGGGGTGAAACCACAGGGCACCGAAATCGCAGGCAGACCGAGAACACTGATGTAATAGCAGGACCGCATCCAATCAATATACGTCTCCATTTTCACCCCGTCAATTTCAGTAATATAGTGCTGCTTCACGTCAAAGGGGAGTGCTTGATTCACGGGAAGAATCAGGAACTCGTAAGTCTCCATGAACTCCCGCACGCGCTGATAAAGTGCTGTCCGTTTAATCTCTGCATCCCCAATCTGTGGGCCACTTAACTTCATACCCGCCTTGATGTTCCAGACCACAGTATCCTTTATCTGGTCCGGATGGGTTTCCAGCAGCTTGGCATAAGCGAGTTCAAAACGCCAGGCGCGCCATACCTTGAAGACTTCATCCGCGTCCGTAAAATCCGGAACAGCGTCCACAACTTCGCAGCCCAACGATTCAAAAACCCCTCGTTGCGCGTCAATGGTAGCAGTCACCTGCGGATCCACCGGTAATCCACCCAAATCCCGATCCCAAGCGATATGTACGCCACTGAAATCACGCTCAAGGGGTCGAGAGAACATCTCCCCCGGCTCACTGATTGCAATAGGAGCACGGCGATCGGGACCAGCAATCGCGCTCAACATCAGAGCGGCATCCTGTACCGTTCGTGCCATCGGGCCCTCCACCGATATTGGAAACCAACCCAACAAGGCGGGCCACACAGGAACCCTGCCGGGAGAGGTACGAAAGCCCACGACATTACAGAAGTTAGCGGGGTTTCGCAGCGAACCACCCATATCACTCCCATCTGCGATTGGTATCATACCACAGGCTAGCGCAACCGCAGCGCCGCCACTACTACCGCCGCAGGTCTTCGTCGTATCATACGGATTGAGCGTTTCTCCGAACACCTCGTTGTATGTTTGCGACCCTGCACCAAACTCCGGCGTATTGGTTTTGCCAATCGTGATAGCCCCTGCTTTCTTCAAGCGTTCCACAATCAGAGCGTCGTGTTCAGGCACAAAGTCCTTGAAAATTGGAGAGCCGTAGGTGGTACGCATGCCTTTGGTTTCAACGAGATCTTTGTGCGCTACAGGCAGCCCATGCAGCGGACCCACATCCTCGCCACGCGCTAACGCTGCATCGGCGGCATCTGCCTGATCCATCACTTCGGTGGGATCCGAGTGTGTGACGATGGCATTTACCTTCGGATTGACGCGCTCGATTTGAGTCAAATGTGCTTCCATGACCTCTCTGACGGAGAGATCCTTCGCACGGATACGACGCACCAACTCTGTGGCGGTTAGGAAGCATATCTCTGTGTTGGACATAACCTCTCCTAATCCTTCCAATCAAAAATGACGCCTAACATTGATTTTTCTCGATGGTACGCCATTTCATAAGCCTCGACCATCTCTGTATAATGGAAGCGATGGGTGATTAACCGCTTCGGCTCAACGAGCCCGTCCGCCATTAAGGAAACGATATAATCCCCTTGCCGGTCATTGTTGAATCGGGTTTCAGGTGTAGGATACAGATAGCCTGGAGGTCCTGACACCGCGATGATTGAAATCCCTTTGTTATAGAACAATTCCATCGGCAACGGATTAAAATCGAGGAGCGGTTCCCCACGACCAAGCAGACTGACGACAGATACACGACCGTTATCCCGAACAATCTCTAAAGACGTGCGGAAGGCGGGCCATGGGTTTGCTGTGAGGATAACCAAATCAATACCGATGCCGTTGGTAAATTCGTCTAACTTTGCGTCGAGGTCAGGGTCATCATACAGGAACGCAGCGTGCGCGCCCATTCGCTCTGCCATCTCCAAACGGATGGGACTGTTACCAATGCCAACAACTCGTGCCCCAAAGGGTTGTCCCAACCCAACCGCACCCAGTCCGAGCACTCCGAGTCCAACAACCGCCACATTTTCACCGGGCTGAAAATGTGCTTTGCGATAACAGTGACCACTGAGGGCATAGAGATGGGTGTAGACAGCATCCTCCGGATGAACACCATCGGGAACTTTGACAATGCTTTCTGATTCATCTGTGATGTACTCGGATTGGTGCGGTTGACGGGTCACGACCCTGTCGCCGATCTGCACGCGGGTCACTTCGCTGCCCACGCCACGAACAATCCCCAAGTTGCTGTCCCCGACCCATCGGGGGTAGCCGGGTGCGCCCGGGACCTGGTCCGCACCTTCATAGTTGCCGCGATCTGTTCCGATTTTTAGGGCGGAGATCTCGGTCTCGATCCAAATATCTTTCGGTTTCAGGTTATCCGTATCAAGGGGGTGTTCCTCCATGCGTAGATCTCGCGGACCGTATAGAATTGGAATTTTCATAGGCTCTCCTTAAGAGTCGGGTGTTAAATATCATCAAAGGGATATAGCTTGCGTCCAAGTCGTTTATAGGTCAGATCACTCAGTGTATGGACGCTAGGCTCAGACACAACATGGATCGCCCCCGACCACGACTCGAAGCCTGCGCGAAAGTGGGCAGAAGATTTGACGCCGATATAGCGCATCTGACGCGGCTCTAGTCCAAGTGTTCGCGAAAAAGCGGTGTCAAAGGGTTGCTCCCGTTGCGTGACCAACAGCACGTGAACACCGTCCTGCTTGATATATGCTGATGGCCCCATGGTACTGCTTAAACCGGCAAGCATTGGTCCATCGTAACGGAAATCGCCATCCGATAGCGCAATTACCTCTGCTGTCATGCGGATAGGTTGCCCTTGGGCGGAAGTTGATTTGGCACCGACATCTAAGGTGAGTGTCGCTCCCACACCGGCGCGATGGCACTCTGCGATTGCCTCCGGATCGACGATGTAAAGTATGCAGGCGTCCTGAAGCCCCGCTTCTATGAAGCACTGTAACATGCCGATGCTATCACCCGGAGAACCGCCGCCGGTGTTATCGTTTCGATCCGCAAAAATCACCGGGAATTTCCCCTCCGCCTCGGCGATTTTCAGGGCTTCACGGGTTGTCGGTGCGGGACCATGCCACGTTTCGCGTCGTTCAAAGATCCACTCTCCCAACTGGTCAGCGTAGGTTTGAGCTAAAACTTGATTGTTATCGGTCACAATGTAAACCGATGCCCCCATATTTGGCACATCAGCCAAATAGTAGCAGGTTGCAATTGAACCACAAATGACATCAGGTTGTGCTTCGATACGATGCAGTTCCTCAATCGCCTCCCGCATCGGCGGGTGCGCCGTAACTTGGTGTATCCCCCAGATCATCGGAATTTGATGCAGTGCCATCGTCGGGCGTCTGCCATCATTCACGATGGACATCAGCACATCGGCACATTCACGGCTACGCTTCGCCATATCAATCTCTGGATAGGTCTCCCGCCCAATCAACACATCTGCAGCATCAACCATCTGTGGAGAGACGTTGGAATGAATATCCAATTGCGCAAGGATAGGAACCGCTGGACCGACCACCTTACGAATCGCTGCCAGTATATGCCCTTCAGGATCATCAATGCCATCCGGCGTCTCAAGGTCTCCAACCACCATCGAGCCGTGCAGCTCAAGCAGCACCCCGTCTATTGAACCGGCTTCAGCGATTCCGTCTAATATCTCTCCCAGAATGGCATCAAAGATATTCCGAGGGGTTGGTCCGCTGGGGTGTGCCGTGGCAAGAACAGTCGGAATCAGTTCAAAGCCATGAGTGTCTGCGCCATCAATAAATCCACCAATCGGGGTATTGGTGCCGCGGAATATGTTTAGCATCTCTTCGCCCCGCAGGTAGAATCGTTCCTTATAACTTTGCCAATTCGTTTCGACTGTAGTGAAGGTACTAGTCTCATGGCTGATTCCGCCGGTAACAACTCTCATGGCTGTCTCTCCTTTAATTCTCACATTTTATAATTCGGCGTAGCACAGGACAACGCTGGATTTCGTGGTTGGAAACGAACACACAGCTATCTTACCAATTTATCAACTGCTGGTCAACAAAAATTACCGAGCGAAACTTCTAGCGAGACAACGGTGTTTATAATAAATGTTGATACGCTACAATTCTGATGTTATAATCTTGCATCAACGTTTCAAGATTTATACTCCTGAAAAGAAGGAGAATGCGTTTTGCGTACCTCCGACGAAGAATTGATGATGAAGTGTCGAAACGGCGACATGAGTGCTTTCGAGCTAATTGTGATGCGCTATAAAGACCTCATCACGAATTTCATCTATCGATCTATAGGCGACTATCACCGGGCTGAAGACTTGGCACAGGAGACATTTCTGCGCGTTTTCAGGAGTGCGAACCGTTATGAGCCGAAGTGTCGATTCAAAAACTGGCTGTATCTTATCGCAACGAATTTATGCCGTAACGAAATTCGGGATCGGAAGCGGCGGAATACCGCTTATCTCGACGATCTTATCCCTGATAATGAAGACGTCAGCTATTTTGAGCTGATGAAGGATGTCAGTCAGCTTCCCGACGAAATCTACGAAAAAAAGGAACGACAAATCATCATTCAGCAAACAATTAACCGCTTACCTGAAAACCAGCGGTTGGCATTGCTTCTAGTGAGCTATCAAAATCTAAGATACGATGAAATTGCAGAAGTCCTTGAGTGCTCCGTTAGTGCCGTGAAATCACTTATCCATCGTGCCCGCCAGAATATGAAAACACTCCTAATAGAAGTCGGGATTGGAGAGAGTTCCCATGCTAAAGTGTGAAAATGTTCAACCACAGTTATCTGCTTATGTAGACCGTGAGATGCCCTTGTGGACAATCCAACTGATCCAGTGGCACCTCAAGCGGTGCCCAAGTTGTGCACATGAAGCGATGCACCTACGGCAAACAAACAAAATCCTTCACCAACTTGAGCCAGTAAAAACCTCTGACAATTTCCTGCCGGACCTGATGCGTCAAGCTGCATCGATCGCCGTAATTGAAAAGGAGCGAATCTCTGCCGTTCGTCGTGTCTTACGGCGATTGGAATCGTCGTTTGCATGGATGCTTTACAGTTTTCGGACACGAGTTCGCCCCTATGCTGTTGTAGCTTCATTGGCGGTGGTCGCAACAGTTGTGAGTATCACACTGTACCAACCACGGCTCCCACTTCTATCGAACGATACGCTGACACTGGCTCAGGCACCAACGGATAAACAAACTCTGCTCGTAGAATTTGAGATTGTTCCGATCAATCAATTCCCTAAACCACACCTATCTTCTAAGCGGCGAGCGTCGCCTTTCACACCGGTTGATCAACGTCAGGAAAGATAACACAAGCGTCAATCCTAATACAAAGATAGGAACAGGTCGCGGAAGGGAATAAAGATGCCCCAAGCACTTTGTATCGGCGAACTACTCATCGATTTTGTTTCCACCACAATTGATGTCACGCTTGCAGAGGCTCCGGGATTCGCCAAAGCAGCGGGCGGTGCAACAGCGAACGTCGCCGTTGGTTTGGCGAAACTTGGTGTTGATTCAGGGTTTATCGGCAAAATCGGTGATGAACCGTTCGGTGATTTTCTGCGACAGACGCTTGAACAGAACCGCGTTGATACCGCTCATCTCATCTCAGAGGCGGATCGTCGGACAACATTAGCATTTGTTGCCACCCGATCAGATGGTGCGAAGGACATCCTTTTCTATCGCAATCCGGGGGCGGATATACTGCTCAGACCTGACGAAATTGATGCAGCGTATATTCAATCTGCGGATGTGTTTCACTACGGTTCGTGCAGTTTAAGCCACCAACCCGTCCGCGATGCCACGTTGAGGGCGATCCAGTATGCGAAGGAGGCCGGCACATTCATCTCCTACGATCCAAATCTGCGTCTGATGATGTGGGATGCACCAGAGGAGGCTAAACACTGGATCTGGGAGGTCATGCCGTATGCAAATGTCGTCAAAGCCGCAGATGAGGAGTGGGAGTTTATCACAGACACTCCTGAACTGGAGGGGGGAAGTGAGCGTATCTTGGAGACTGGCGTAGAGTTAGTCATCGTGACGCTAGGCGAGCACGGTTGTTATTACAATAACGGCTCGCATCAAGGCTATGTGGACGGATTCAAAGTCGAAGTGATTGATCCACTTGGTGCGGGCGACGGATTCGTCGCAGCGATGTTGACACAAATAATGCGTTCCTCCGGAGGTGTGGGGGAATTGCCTAAACTCGATGATAACCAACTCCAAAAAATGATGAGATACGCCAACGCAGCTGGAGCATTGACAACACAGAAAATCGGTGTCATCCCTGCTTTACCAACAGCGTCGGAAATTGAGACGTTTCTCAATGCCTAACCCGCGTTGATTCAAGGAGGGTATACTCCCATAAAATCCCCATCGGAACTAAAATCTTAACGTCTAAAAGCTTCAAGCGTTTATCAGAACTGTTTTCACGTTTCACGTCCCGACTTGTCGGGATCCTCGGAACGGGACATCACGCTTCACGTTATCAACAGTTGCAGACTAGCACCATTTTATGAAAGGCATTGGATTACCATCTCACACGAAAAGGAGTTACAACATGAGTGAAAAAACAGCCAAAGCGTTTGCTTCGCACATAAAGGATGCCAATTGGGCTAAGGGGTTACGCCCCTACTTCGTTTACCGAGATCTGGGGATCAACATCGCCACCGACGGCAAGGTACTGGCGCACGTCATCCGTGCGGATCAATCTTGTGAAGGTCCCATGGGCTACCACTCCCACGCCCTCGACTTTCAGATGAACTACCTGCTCAAGGGTTGGGCGCTACTTGACTTTGAAGACATCGGCGAAATCCGCGTCGAGGCTGGCGATGCTTGGTATCAACCGTCCGGAATCAAGCATGAGGTGTTGGAGTATTCCGATGACTTTGAGGTCATTGAAATCACCATGCCCGCCGAGTTTCCCACACAGGACGAATCACGTTAGGCACCACTAACGCATTCAAGATACGCTCACATAAAGAAATCGCGCAACAGCGTAGGAGCGGGGTCTCCCCGCCCGAACACTTCAGGTTTTGGGCAGGCTGTAGGGGCAACCCTCGTGGTTGCCCTGTGTTTTGGGCAGGTACAAGGGTTGCCCCTACTGAAATCAATAATCGTAGGTAGAGCATCTTGCCCGACCCATAGCCCCAGCGGGGCGGAATGTATATAGCAATACCAAATCCCTACACTTCAAGCCCCAGCGGGGCGACATATATAAATTCAGCTTTTGACGGATTGCCCGATGATTACAGTGCTTGCTGAATTGGCGACAGCAAAATGCCAACACGCCTAAAAATCCATCGGCTTTCTTGTAGGGGCGGGGTTCCCCCGCCCGTCGATTACTCTCTCTCGCTCCAGTTGCTCTGAATCCCGGTCTTATCGGGACGGAACGCAATGTATTAAAGTGCACTAGTTCAATGAACTAGTGACCCAAATACCTTGGAAGGATTGATATGAAAGTTGGTTTCATTGGTCTGGGTAATATGGGCAATCCGATGGCAGCAAATCTCCTCAAAGCCCAATGCAACTTAACGGTCCACGACCTCCATCGTGAGATGGGTCAGCCCCTCGAAGATGCCGGTGCAAGGTGGGGGTCAAGCCCGAAAAACGTAGCAGCCCAATCGGACGTGGTGCTTACATCCCTGCCGGGTCCCAAAGAGGTCGAAGCCGTTGTTTTGGGCGAAAACGGTGTTTTCGCGGGGTTGAACAGCGGAGGTACTTATATCGATCTGAGCACCAATTCACCCACAACCATACACAAAATCGCCGAAATTGGAGCGTCAAGAGGATTCCACGTCCTCGACGCGCCGATTAGCGGCGGTGTGTTTGGCGCGAGAGATGGAACACTCACTATATTTGTGGGCGGAGAGCAGGCAGATTTTGAACGGTTTCAACCCCTGTTTCAGAGCATCGGCGACCATATCGCCTACATGGGACCGGTAGGCAGTGGACACGTAACCAAGCTGGTCAACAACTTCATAATGTTCATCAATTTTGCTGGCGTCTGCGAGGGGATGGCGATGGGAGCCAAGGCGGGCATCCACCCACAAGCACTGCTTGATGTGATTAAGACCAGTACAGGTGATAGCATGTACCTGCGCCGAACAGTTGAGTTGCTCTTGGAAGGCGAAGATGTGAATTCTGCTGCGGATCTGGCTGTTAAGGACGTGCATTTGGCGGTTGAACTTGGCAGGGAACTTGATATACCGATAGAACTTGGTCCACTTGTCGAAGATATTTTCAGGCGGTTCTGCGATCAAGGGCGTGGGCACGAAGACCAGCTGGAAATCATGCGAGATTTCATGCGGCGATCGGGAGTAGATGTGCCGAAGAGAAAGCCAGCATAGTTTCACTCAAGGCGCAGTTGCTCGTCTCAGATATACGCCTTTTCACTCATTTTTCAGCATCTATAATCTGCCCTTTGATTGCTCCCCAAGATGTCGCTATCTTCCCCACAGGTTCCACCGCAAGCGCAGCGTCATGCCAGAAGACAAATATGCTTTGACCATCGTCGGTCAAACGCTGAACTTCTTGGGTGTCAACATTCACCACCGCCACATCCACTTCTGCCACACCATCGGGATGATCCGAACCGCTCGTGCCGACAATATGCTCGTTGTCCGGTAACCATTGTGCCCCGCCTAGACTCGCCTCATCATTAAGACGAACCAGATTTCTGGCCAGCGCATCACCGAGAAATAATCCCTCCATTCCGTTTTCTTCTACTGCCCCGCGGACAATTGTCCGTTTCCCATTTGGGGACCAACGAATTAAGTAGGCAAAGAACCGGTGATTCATCTCTTTTGCCTTCGCGTTGGGATCCGCATCAACCCAATGCAGTTTTGCCCCCCATTTACCGACCGTAAAGCCGATGCGCTTGCTGTCCGGAAACCAAAAGGGAAAGTACATGTTTGCTTCTATATCTGCAGCAATTTGAAAGGAGTTGAGTCCTTGAGCATCCGTCACATACAATTGAGTGGAGGGACGCAAATCCGGATGATAGGCTTGATAAACAATCCATTTCCCATCTGGTGACCATTCCGCATCCGTATTGACCGGACGCGGTGGATCTGCAAGGAGTTTTCGCAAGCCGCTGCTGTCCAAATTTATCACCATTAGTTCACCTTTACGCCAAGGTGGCAACATAAACAGAATTTGCTGCCCATCTGGGGAGAGTACAGGCCATCTCATCGGAACGGGCGATCCAACTTCAATAATGTTAGCCTGAGTTGCTATACATTAAAAATCCAGAGGTTTTCTGTCAAACCTGAAGTACTCTACTTTTCGCTCCAGAGGAGCGATATATCTATAGAAAGACAATAGAGTCAATCCCTGCGCTCCAGAGGAGCGCAATGTGTATAGCCAGAACGAATTACCATAACCCAAAGCCCCAAATACCCGGTGGGTTGTCTGTCAATTTTTGGTTCATTGAACCCAAAACGGTTTGGTAAGTTTCCGGGTATTTGCGACAGATGGCAACTTGTGTTCCGTGTGTCTTTTGAGTCTGCTTGGCTTGCTGAAATTGTTGGTGACTTACCTTCTGCTATATTTATTCGCTCGCAGCTTCTGAATTCCGGCGATGATCTGTAAACCGCCGCGCCTTCAACTCAAAACTAGGCAATGTGCCGTGAGGCACCGGCTTCACCACCACGCGCAGCCCCAGAGATTCACGAATTGCCTTGGCAACAACTTGAGCGGTCATGTCCGGATCCGTGCCGCTGCTCTGAATCCGAATCTCCATCTCATCAAGCGCACCCCGACGATAAACATCTACCGCAAACTCTCCCACTTCAGCGAAACGACGGATGATATTCTCAATGGTACTCGGGTAGACATTCACGCCGCGTATAATCAACGCGTCGTCAATTCGTCCGATGACACCACCTTTGAGACGCCAAAATGTCTGCCCGCATTCGCACGGTTCGCTTTGCAGCTTGACCTGATCGCCGGTGCGGTAGCGAATAACCGGCGTCCCAACCCTGCCGAGGTTGGTGATGACCAACTCACCCTCTTTGGCGGGTTCGCCGGTTACAGGATCAATAACTTCGCAGATGAACTCTTCCTCGTTCAGGTGTACCCCGTCTTGTGCCTGACACTCAAACCCCCAAGCCCCCACCTCCGTCGCGCCGGCGTGATCGTAACAGCGAGCGTTCCAAGCATTTTCGATGCGATGCTTCGTCCACGGCAGGCTTGCGCCCGGCTCACCGGCATGGATAGTCACGCGGACGTTGGCGTTAGCGATGTCAATCCCCTCTGCCTCGGCAACTTCAGCGAGATGCAAGGCATACGTGGGGGTACAGATCAGTGTCGAAATATCGTTGGAACAAATAACCCGCAGCCGCTGAAGCGAAGTCATTCCGCCGCCCGGGACAGACAACGCCCCAATCCGCCGCGCGCCTTCGTAAGCGCTCCAGAAGCCGATAAAGGGACCGAAAGAAAACGCGAAGAAAATCCGATCACTTGAAGTTACACCGGCAGCATTATATACCGCCTCCCAGCAGCGTCCCCACCAATTCCAACTCTCTTCGGTGTCCAAGCAGCGCAGCGGTTCGCCGGTTGTGCCAGAGGTTTGATGGATACGGATATACTGTTCGAGGGGAAATGTAAGATTTGTACCGTAGGGTGGGTGAGCTTTTCCATCCGCGGAAAGTTCATCTTTTGTAGTAAAGGGCAGTCGCCGGTAATCTTCGAGCGTTCGTATATCCTCCGGCTGCCTCACACCTGATTCACCCAATTTTTGCCGATAGAAAGGGTTAGTTTCCAACACCGGAGCAAGCATCACCTGCAGCTTCTTCAGTTGAATTTGCGTCAACTCTTCTCGTCCGAGCGTTTCAATGAAAGAATTTAAGTCGCTTGTCATATTGCGTAAATGTAGGCCCCCAAACCTCATGGGAGTGTAAGGTTCTCAGGCATGGTTAAAAAAGTAGAGAAACCAAGTTTTTGACAAAAACTCGGTTTCTAACCCTTCAGGATATGCGATTGTGAAGTGCTCAGTCTTTCGCTCCAGAGGAGCGATATGTCTATAGAAGGGAGATATGTCCGATCCCCGCGCTCCAGAGGAGTGCAATGTGTATAGTAGGTCGAGATTCATATCTCGACTAAAATCCCAGCAGGACGACAGGCATTAAAGCGAAAAGGAAGAAACGAGCACCTTTGTCTTTGCTCCCTTTCTCACCTGCTCACTTTCATTATTCACCCCATCGGGACGACAGGTGGTAACTCGCATTATTATAACAGCCAATTTATAATCGTGGCAAGCGATACTGTATTGACACACAGATCCTTTGATGCTACAATGAAACTTGTAGAAGTGTAGATTCCGCTTCATCAGATGATTCGAGACGGTATCCGAGCCGGACCCTGCAAAAATAAAAGACATCAATGCCGATAAGGTGGCATCCACATGACATCACCCCCTGAACCGAAGACCATCCAGAAACTGGTGGATGTTTTTCCGTCCTTTGCTTTGCTGGCAGGGATGCAACTCGATCTGTTCACGCCACTCAAAGCCGGTCCCATGCGCCCAGAGCAGATTGCGGATGCCATCGGTGTGGATGTAGCCAAACTCAAGCCGCTACTCTACGCGCTTGTTGCCGCCGAGTTGTTGACCGTAGAAGGAGATCGTTTTGCCAACACTGACGAGGCGAACCATTTCCTTGTCCGCGGCAGTCCGTCTTACATGGGCGGGGTGCATCCGCTGTATGCAGATTTGTGGGATGCAGCGCTTCAAACAGCGGAATCCATCCGCACCGGGCATCCACAAGCCAAGCACGATTACACGCAGATGTCCCGCGAAGCGTTAGAAACATTCTACCAAGGTTTGCATCCGGGGGCCCTCACAACAGGACGCACACTGGTAGAAAACTACGGGCTTTCGTCCTGTCAGAGGTTGCTAGACGTTGGTGGTGGCTCCGGTGGAGTAGCCATCGGGGTGGTAAAAGCCTGCCCCCATATCCGGGCAACGGTTGTAGATGTGTCGAATGTGACACCAATCACTCAACGTTTCGTGACGGCGGCAGGTGTGTCTGACCGAGTCAAGGTCATTACGGCGAATGTCGTGGAAGCTGCACTCCATGGATCGTTTGATGCCGTCGTTCTGAGGTCATTCATTCAGGTACTTTCGCCAAATGATGCACGGCGTGCGCTCAAAAACATCAATGCAACCATAGCACCGGGTGGTGTGATTTATATCTTGGGAATCGGTATCCTTGACAACTCTCGCATCTCTCCGCGGGCAGCTGCTATAACCAACACCATCTTCATTAATATCTACGACGAAGGACAGGCTTATACCGAAGATGAATATCACGATTGGCTGGCAGCAGCTGGATTTGTGGACTTTAAGCGGGATACATTGCAGGATGGTTCAGGTATCATAACGGCGCAGAAACCGATGTGAAACGTGAGATTACGGTGTTAATGCTGTTTGTTGGAGGTATTCCTGCCACGGTAGGACCTCCTGTGCTTATACAATTTTCAATTCTGAGAAGGAGAATCCTTATGGCATTATTCAAAGCAGGTATCATCGGTTGTGGTGGACGTGGACGTGGTCATGCAGAAGGTTATCAAGCATCGCCGGACGTGGAGATCGTCGCATGTGCGGATCCCTTTGAAGAGGCTCGTGGGAATTTCGCAGAACAGTTCGGAGTTGCGCGAACCTATGAGGATTACCGTGAGATGCTGGATAAGGAATCGCTCGACTTTGTCAGCGTCTGCACGTGGATCGCACTGCACAAAGAGATGGTTATTGCAGCAGCGAATAGTGGGATTAAAGCCATCCACGCCGAGAAACCAATGGCACCGACATGGGGCGATGCTAAAGTACTCTATCAAGCGTGTGTGGACAACGACGTGATGATTAGCTTCTGCCATCAACGCCGCTTCGGTGCGAGTTTCATCAAAGCGAAGGAATTGGCAAACGATGGCACAATCGGTCAAGTCTACCGCCTCGAAGGGGCATGCCCCAATATGATTGACTGGGGAACGCACTGGTTCGACATGTTTTTCTTCTATAACAACGACGAACCGGCGGAATGGGTGATGGGCCAAATTGATGTGGTCGAAGAACATCTCGTTTTTGGTGTGCCGGTAGAGACAAGTGGCGTCTCATGGATTCGCTACAAAAATGGGGTGGAAGGGTTGTTGACCACCGGTGGTGCCTCGATGGGTGGTGGACATAATCGAATTATCGGAACAGCTGGCATTATTGAACTCGGTGGACAAGATAAGCCCCCGGTGCACGTCCTCCGGCACGGGGCAGCTAATTGGGAAGTGCCGAACCTTAACGGTATTGTTCCGCCCGGTGGAGATACCGTCCTCGCCGTACTCGACCTTATTGATTGCGTCAAAACGGGACGCGAGCCAGAACTCAGCGGGCGAAAGGCAATCCAGACGACAGAACTCATCTTTTCGACCTACGAGTCAAGCCGCCGTCGTGCGAAGATTACCCTGCCCCTTGATGTGGACGACTCTGCACTGCTGACTATGCTGGATCAGGGAATGATTAAATACACGAATCCATGAACACTCAGTCCCACGCCATCATTAACGTCGCGCTCCTAAGTCGGAAGGCAGCCCCCTACCTCCATCGTTACGCGCTCATTGGTGCTGTGTTGCCAGATGTGCCGATGTTTATCTTTTTTGCGGTGGAGGCATTTGTCCTCAAGCATCCGCAAAACCTAATCTGGAGGGAGCGGTATTTCCTGCCGGGGTGGCAGAACCTCTTCGATCTCTTCAACTCCATCCCGCTATTTCTCATCCTTCTTGCGATTGGCTACTGGCGCAAATCCAGCGCCGTCATCATCTGTTCCCTGAGTCTGCTGTTACACGCTGCCGGCGATTTTTTCCTCCACCAAGACGACGGGCATCGGCACTTCTTCCCGCTCCTAGAATTCCGCTTTTATAGTCCAATCTCCTACTGGGATCCCAGACATCACGGCGGGATTGTATCTGCTATCGAAATATTGATCACAATTGGGGCGTCGGTCTATCTCTTTCCCCGCCTCCAATCCCGGCTCATGAAGAGTGCCTTGGTCGTTATAAACCTCATTTCGGTGCTTATGTATGTTGGATTTATTTTCTTCGGTTGAGCGATGCGTTCCATTACGGTTCAATACTCCACAACCTCTGCTGCCGTCAACAAAGCTTCCCAATCCGCTCCCTTTTTGCCCTCAAGCTGGCTCCGTTTGAAAGTGAGAATCAGTGTTGTTGCCGGCTTGCCGCGGAATCTGTGGGGAAAGCTTGGTGGAGTCGGAGGTGTCGGAGGAACCGGAATACTAAGACGGAGCCGTTTGCCCCTTTTTAGTTGTGTGTCTTCTATTTCTTCGTCTTTCTCTTTTTCGATAATTATCGTTTCGTTCCGCCGGCTGATAACCTTTTTGTCATTGTCTTGGCTATCCTCCTCTGCGGTTCCCTCCAGTTTTCGTTTTGCTTCTAGGATTTGTTCCGCTTCTTCGAGGAGTTTCTGTTGCTTTTCCTTTAGTTCGTTGAGCTTCTTTCTTGTCTCTTCGAGGGTTTCCCGTGAGTGAGACATCACTGAGTGAGACATCACATCGACGGTGTGCCACTCAGAATCCAAATCTACATCAAAGTGAACGGCGGGACCAGAATGCCCGAAAACCACAAACGAAATCGTATCATCAGACTCCAATTGACCGATCCGGGAGCCATACTCACCGACAAGATAAGCTAGTTGCGCCTTAAGTTCATCAACCTTCTCCTTACTATACGATTCGTTTTTATCAGTCACCCATACCGCCTCTTCTAGTTGACCTTGATGCCGAACTTCTCGCTCGTGTTTTTCCCACAAGTTCGTTTTCTTCTCTGTCTTAATAACTTTCATCTCTTTCTCAGAAACAGGAAACTGTACATCAAGCAGGAACAAAGCACCATAGCCTTTGAGGTATAGGTGTTGACAGCCACCTTTACGGAAAAATCCCCCCTTGACATAATCGTTCTCAAATGTCTCGTCCATTGTTTCATCAATAATTCGACACATCACCTTGAGGTCTTCGACCATTTCAGTGTAGTTAATTTTATCTTGTGCAAACGCAGTACCGATAACCAAGCCGACGCCAAGCGTAGTGATGATGAGAGTCATATAGAATTTCATAATTGTATCCTCCTTTAATATGTGAATCTTCTTAGGTTTTGTGTTTCACATTTTACGCAACACGCCATTGATAATCCGAGTGACGTCATTCCATATTCTTTTGTATCCCAGACACATGAGAAGCAAGGATGAATTCAAAGGTGCGTTGGGTCTCAAGAAATTCAACTTCCGTTGCACCGGCGAGGTGCTGAAGTTCTTGACGGATGAGTTCCAAATCCTGTACCCGTTGTGATTGCAACCCTTGGTAGATCAATGCCAGTTGTGCATTTGCCTGTTTCTGCCGTTCATCCAGATGGACTTGGAGTTGTTCGCTGAATTCATCCAACGCCCCTTGAAGCTGTTTTACAATCTCCACTTGGGTGGCGTGACGCTCTGCCTGAAGCAATCGTACCAGTTCCTGCTCTGTAACCTCCGGGACCATCTCTTGTCCAATCCTAAGTGTCAGACCGCTGTCTTCCCACTCGAGATCAACACCAATCCATGCCAGCACAGAAAGACTGAAGACCAGAATCAAACAAGCCGCCATTCCCCAAGCGAGCCATCGCCATGCAGGTAATTGGGACCACCATGGCACAGTATTAGGCTGTATCGCCCCATGCAAAGCCTCAATATCGATTGGACGATCCACCTCCGCCCATTGGTTGAGGGCTTGTTGCGTCTCGTTTAGACTCACTTGGAATTGCTCACACTCACGACAAGTCTGTAAGTGTGCTTCCAGCGATTTTTTCGCCTCCGCGTCCAATTCATCGCAGCTCTCAAGCACAATCTGCTCTCTAAAAAATCTGCAATCCAATGCAAACACCTCCTTTACGCGCGAATCAGCGTGAACACTGAGAGATTTATTCTTGCTTCGATAGCATTTGACTGAGGCGTGTCATTCCAGCTGCCATCCGTGACTTAACCGTACTGATGGGATACTCCAAAATTTCAGCAATCTCTCGAAATTTCATGCCGTTGTAATGTCGCATAATAACTACGATTCGTTGATCTTCCGGCAAGCGTACCAGCACCGAGCGTACCCGACTTTCGGTTTCCTTCTTCACCACAGCCGCGTCCGGTGTGTCCGATGGATCAACGAGTTTTTCGTCGAGACTTTCAGATTCGGACTCCAGATAGGCTGCGATCGGAGTCTCTTTTCGACGCTGTTGCTTGGCAAGGGTATCTAGACAAAGATTTGTCGCGATTCGATACATCCATGTGGAAAATTGTGCTGTTGGCCGATACGTCTTGGCAGAACGATAGATGCGGAGAAAAACCTCCTGCCGAAGATCTTCCGCTAACGCGATGTCGTTGACCATTCGATAGCAATAGTTCAGCAGCGGCTTCTCCCACCGTTTGACCAATGTATCAAACGAACGCAAGTCGCCTGTCTGGAGTTGGAGCATCAAAGCCTCATCCGATTTTGCCATGCTTATCCTCAATCTAGCTGGTCTCAATAGTTATAAACGGGTGAGGTGCGAAAAAGACGAGATTTTTTAGAAAAGGAAGAATTAGAAAGGCAACAATTTCGGTGCTCTACGTTCCCTGTGGTATCTAAAAATAAAAAAGCCACCTCCCGATTCCATCCTCCCTCCGCGTTCGGGGGAAGATTGCGAATCAAAGAGGTGGCAGATTAGCGAGGTTAGCACTTCGCAGGGACGAAATGGAACTCGCCTACGGTTCTGTATTCATTTGCCGCTCGTGCTTTAATTGTCAGAGGGCGTCGGAGACTGCCGCTCTCAGACGATACAGGCCCTTACGTTTCAATCGGGTAAGCGGAGAATTTGGGACAAAGCAATAGCTTTCACCTGTCCCCAGCATTGGGGAAGCATCCCCTGTGGCGAAACTGACAAGCGCGGATTCCACTCATGTGCTGCGAAATCGTTGACAGGACTATCCGTCAATGCTATAACCTGACCGTCCCGGAAACGATAAATATCCCAATTCCCATTGTTGACAAGTTGGCCCGCTATAAGGAGCGATTTTCCGTCTGGCCCCCAGCCTTCACCATTCACAGTCACTAGAGTCCCCGGAGGGAGCTCCACCGGCTCGAACTCCGTTACTTTACGCAGCGAGGGATGGAACTTTGCGATGACCATAGAATACCCCCAATTCCCATCGTGGGCGACGGGCGCGACAATTACTGTATAGAGAATCTTTTTCCCATCCGGCGACCAATCGCCCAGACGCATTGATGACCGGGGAACCGTTTTTGACACCTGCCATAAGTTCGTTCCATTGGCATCAACGACATAAATTTCTCGGGTGCCTTCTCCGAAAACCCCTTCAAAGGCAATCCGTTCCCCGTCGGGCGACCATCTCAGTTCTGAAGTAAAAAGGGCTTGTGTTACCAACCGGAGATTCCCCCCATTATTGTCCATTGTATAAATACCAGCAGGCTCCCGATCGCTACTAAAGGCAATCCGTTGACCATCGGGGTGCCAGTGGGGATTGGTATCAAAAGCAAGATCGTGGGTCAATCTCCGTAGGTTGTCCCCATCAGTGCTCATCGCATAAATTTCCCAGTTTCCATCACGTTCGCTCTCAAACAAAATCTGTTGGCCATTAGGTGACCAAGTGGGCCAGCCATCACCGGCTTCATTGAACGTGAGCCGTGTTTGGTTGCTCCCATCCGAGTTCATCGTATAGATTTCGGGATTTCCATCCCGCTTAGAATAAAAAACAATTTTGCCCCAAAGGGGGCTCGTGGTCAGCCAAAAACTAACTATGAGCACAAGTATCCGCAAGGCTAGCTGCACCTCCTTTACAGTTTATTAAACTTTATAGACTTGATATCGACCTTGTTTTTCCCTATGTTAGCTGTTACATTCTCGTTACCATAGAAGACACTGACGCGCGTATACCCCGCAATCCAATACTTGCCGGCGATATTGGGTAGATCCACACTTGACCACCCTGTTCTTATCAACGACTCATTTTGAACGCCATTATATTGCTCAACGTAGGTATCGTCATCATTCCAACCATTATCGCTCTCGACCTCATGATTCCACTCCCATTCACCGAGCATTGTCGTGCTGATATTGTTGGTAATAACGAATTTGTGCCAAATGTAAGTGGAATAGTCGGACCAATCAAGTTTGCCTATTTGCACAGTCCACTGTGCTCTTGGTGAATTATTCTCGCTCTGTCCATTTTTGGTGTGGATGTGACTATTACTTTTGTCGTGCTCCTGTGTCTCGCCCCCTGCAAAAACTATTACAGTAAAAGCCAATGCTCCTATTAAAAACGCGGTGAACACTAGAATCCTTGCTTTGAAACGTTGTGAAGTCAACATCGTAAACATTGTACATCTGTACTGCCATCGGAAATTTAGACCATTGTCTAAACCAAGATTGTAATACAATGACAATCAGATTGAAAGGAGACTCCGATGGCAAAACGAAGAAGATTCACCGCCCAATTTAAGGCAGAAGTCTCTATTGAGGCACTTACCAACCAAAGTTCACAAGCAGAACTCTGCCGACGGCATAACCTCAGCGAAGAACAACTATCGAAGTGGAAACACCAACTGCTTGATAACGCAGCGACTCTCTTTGAATCCACTGACAAGCAAGCCAACGACTCTAAGGAACGGATTGCTCAACTGGAGCAACTCGTGGGTCGATTGACCGTGGCGTTGGACGTCCAAAAAAAAGCCTCAACTTGGCTGACTTGAATCAGTCTCAAAAGCGACAGATGGTTGAAGCCTTGCAGACCGATTACTCAGTTCGACACATTTGTGATGTACTTGGCTTCAATCGGAGCAGTCTCTATTATCAACCTAAAAGTGACCCCTTAGAACCAGTGCTACGAGATGAAATAGAGAAACTCGCTGCCCGTTATCCGAGATATGGCTATAGACGTATTACGCAGATGTGAACTTACCCCCATCCTTTAGACAGAAATGAATGAGATTTAAGATAGAAAATCGGAGCAACTCGGTCCGGGTGAAACGCCAGAACTTATTGGAAATACACCTCGTGGGGTGTACGATAATTGAGCGATTGATGAAACCGCTGTTGATTGTAAAAGTTGAAATAGTCTCTCAATCAACGCCAAGCTGTAGTAACCGAGTCATAGTCATTGAGATAGACCTCCTCATACTTAACACTGCGCCAGAGCCTTTCAATGAAGATGTTGTCAAAATAGCTGCCTCTACCGTCCCAACTGATGGCAATGTTAGCCGCTTGAAGCCTATCGGTAAACGCATCAGAAGTAAACTGACTGCCTTGGTCATTGTTGAATATCAGCGGTCTCGATTGGCTAAGTGCCCTATCCAGAGCCGATAGACAAAAGTATACATCGAGTGAGTTTGAAAGTTCCCACGACAACACATACCGGGAGAACCAATCCATAACCGCTACTAGATAAACAAAACCACGAGTCAAGCGAATATAGGTAATATCGGTTGCCCAGACTTGGTTCGGTCTGATGATGCTTAATCCCTTCAGTAGATAGGGATAGGTTTTGGACGGTTTATCTATACCGGTTGGCTTAGGTTTAGGATAGATAGCCGCCAATCCCATCTTTCGCATCAACCGAGCCACCCGCTTTCGATTGACAACATGACCTTGAGAACGAAGCCATACCGTCAATCGAGGCACGCCATAGAACGGTGTCTTTGTGTACTGCTGATCTATCAGACGCATATAGAGCAGATTTTGGGGCGACTCGTCTACCGGTCGGTAATAGAACGAGGCTCTAGACAACCCCAGTAGTTCGCATTGTCTTACAACCGACGGTGAATGGCACCCCTTTTCAACAAGCTGTCGCTTCTGTTCAACGGAGCAGTTGCGTTTTTTTTTCAAGCCAGTCCAGTTCCACCTTCAACTGTCCGATTTGGCGATAGAGTTCATCAACTAACTGGTCGTTATCAGAGGCTGCTTGTGAACGGCCATCTGCAAAGAGTTGAGGTAATTGTTCAAGCACCTGCTTTTTCCATTGGCTGACTTGAGTCGGGTGGACACCGTAATGACTGGCAATCTAAGCGATGGTCTGTTGGTTTTTTATCGCTTCAATCGCCACTTGCGCCTTAAATCGGTCATCGTACCGTTTTCTGCGGGACATGGTAAAAGACTCCTTTCTGTTTTTGGCGTTTCTGACCCATATTGTCGCACAGATGATGACCGGTTTGCCAGTGAGAAATCCACCTTAATCTACTGTCTAGTTTTTGGGGGTAATTACAATCAATAATGTATTCGTGCATGTAACGTCCCTTCGATTCAGCCTCCATCAGTCCTTCATACTCCTCTGGAGGTACATCATAGTACTGGTATATACCGCCGCTGTTAAAAGCAACTTCAAGTGTGTGGGTCTTGGAATTGTAACCCACAGCGTAGAGCATACTGGATTCGACAGTGTTCAATTGCATAAGGTCCTCCTTCTTTGAGATGAAGGGAGACACCCAGCGAGGATACAGATTTGTCGATTTGGTTAATCAGTCTCCCGCGTGGGTGCGTTGTTTTAACTCTGAAATTCTCCCCTAAGTCTATCATGACTCAGGTTCAAGTTTCAATACGGAAATTGAACCGGGAAAAGTAGAGAAAACAACGGTCAGATTGAGCGTTGCGAAGGAGCCAACAGGATGGAAAAAGCCAGAACCTACTTGTGGGCTATCGTATTTCTTAATGTTCTTTCGCTTCAAGTTATTTTCGCTGATTTGCTCACAGAATCCAAAGGAGAGCAAGCAGCGACCATGCTCAAAGATAAAGAGGCATCTCAACTAGCAAAACAACTTTGGAAAGCGTTCTTCTCCGCCGATGCCAGATTCCGCCAAGAAGGCATTTTTCGGGACGGTTCTCCGAACCGCTATCGGTATCGCATCAGATTTCGTATGGGCGGTAGCTTTCCGATCCATTCAAAGGTAAATCTTGGCTTCAGAATGGTCACCGGTGCAACAGATGATCCAACCACAGGCAACGTGGATCTCGACAACTATTTCTCAAAGAAAGGGTTTAATCTCGATCGACTCTTCCTTCGATACGCGCTGAGTCAGTCGCTGACACTTACAATGGGTAAGTTCCCAAATCCGTTTGAACATGTCGAGTTGGTCTTCCACAACGACGTGCAGCTAGAAGGGGCAGCGCAGCAGTTCCGCATGAAGAACGTAGGTTTTATTCGTCAAGTGCAGTTAAATCTGGGGCAGTTTATCCTAGATGAGATTAAAAGTAGACCGGATACCAATCTTTTTGCGGGGCAACTGTTTGTCGAGGGATTTCATTTCAAAGGATTATCTTTTGGCACAACGCTCTATGAATATCGGAACGAAGACAATATCGCCCAAGCGGTTGAAGAGGGCAGGCTAGCCGGAGGGGATACGAATACACGGATTGGTACGGGGACATCTTCCTATCTATCTGGATTCAGGACGATCGAGGGACTTGCGAAGCACGAATTTGAGATTGCCTCCGTGCCCTTATGGTTGCTCGGTGCTTACGCGCAGAACCTACTTGCTACTTCCAACGATAAGGCGTACTGGTCTGAAATTGGGGTTGGACCGATACCTCGTCTCAGTCAACTACGCGCACTTTACCACTATGTTTGGGTTGAACGTGAATCAATGATATCGAACTATAACAACGCCGATATATTTAATCCAAACGCACACGGACATGAACTGAAATTGGTCTTGCCGATTGAGAAGAATATCAGCGTGGAAGTGTTATATTTCATCGCCAAGGATATTATCGCATCTAGCACCAACCCATATCAGCATAAAACGAGGCTACAGATCAAGGCAAAATTCTAGCACATTGCACTTGTCTTGCCTTTTTCCTAATTGGCTGCATGTGCCGCATCCGGCTCAATCCGAACAGAAAACCACTTATAAAGAGCCGGAATCACCAACAATGTCAGAATAGTTGATGTGACCAACCCCCCGATGACCACCGTCGCCAACGGACGCTGCACCTCACTGCCAGTGCCTTGCGAAACCAACAGTGGAATCAGCCCCAGCGCGGTGGTAGTCGCAGTCATCAATACAGGTCTCAGTCGTTGACATGCCCCCTCCACCGATGCCTCATCCATTGGGGTCCCATCGCGGAGAAGCAGGTTGAGATAGGTGACCAGCACCATACCGTTCTCCAGTGCTATGCCGAACAAGGCGATGAATCCGACAGAGGCGGGCACGGAGAGATTCTGCCCTGTCAGCCAGAGTCCAACGACACCCCCGACCAACGCCAACGGAATGTTGAGGATAATTAGCAACGCATTCTTCAGGGAGTTGAAACTCGAAAACAGTAGTAGAAAGACGATGAGTAGCGTTATTGGCACAACGAGGGACAACCGTTTGTTCGCTTCCTGTTGGAGTTCAAACTGTCCACCCCAACCCACAAGATAGCCGGGCGGAAACTTAACGCTTGCGTCAATGGTTGCTTGTGCTTCTTCCACAAAAGAGCCGATGTCTCTTCCCCGAACATTGGTCTGCACCGTGATGAACCGTTGGTTGTTCTCCCGCGTGATTTGGCGCGGACCGACAATCTCCTCGATTATCGTCAATTCATCAAGCGGTACTTTCACGCCATCTGGTGCAGCAATCAAGATATGGCTGATAGTCTCCAGACTGCGGCGGCTCTCAGGTGTGTAGCGAACCACAATATCAAAACGGCGAATACCTTCAAAAATCTGTCCTGCCTCTTCTCCACCGACAGCGGTTTGAATGACCTGCTGCACATCTTCGACATTAATCCCATAGCGAGCAATCGCCTCGTGGTCGATGGTGATACGGAGCTGTGGTATACCAGTCACCTGATCTTTCTGTACGTCTGCCGCACCTTCTATCGTGCGAATGACCGTTTCGACTTCAGCGGCTTTTTCCTTCAGCACCTCCATGTCCGCACCAAAGATCTTGATTGCCAATTCCGCCTTGACGCCGCTGATAAGTTCATCAACCGCGACAGCGATGGGTTGACTAAAATTCAACTGCACGCCGGGAAAGTCCTCAAAGCCATGGCTCATCTTGGAGTAAAGCTCGTCGAGCGTTTTTGCTGAAGTCCATTTCTCTCTTTCCTTGAGCCGGACGAATATCTCCGCGTTGTTTACCGGATCGGCATGCGCTCCTACTTCGCCACGTCCCACTCGTGTGACGACTTGCGTCACTTCCGGGAATTTCTCCATCATATCGCGTTCGAGGTGGAGAATCGTGTCACGGGCATCCTCCAAAGAGATCGACGGTGCCATTGTGGCACGAATCAGCAGATCGCCTTCATTGAGGCGTGGAACGAACTCTGAGCCAAGAAACGGAAAGATAACCACACCAACAACGAGCATCAGGACTGCTAGCCCTACCGCCAAGGGGCGGAAACGCACAAAAAAACTCACAACGGGTTGATAGGGAATTAACAGGAACTGAACGATCCGGCTTTCACCCCCACCGGCCGCTGCGGCTTCGCGTTGGCGCGGCCTTCGCATCAGAAGCGACGCCGCGACCGGTGCAATCAATAGCGCGAAAATCAGCGACCCGCCCATCGTCAGCGCGACGGTGTATGCCAGCGGACGGAAGGTTTTCCCCTCGACACCACCCAAAGTGAACAGCGGTAGGAAGACGATGATAATAATGGAGATTGCAAAGACAATTGGACGTGCGACTTCGGTGCAGGCACGCGCAACGACTTGAAGACGTGACGCTGACGGCTCGGACATCCGCAGGTGTCGATCAACATTTTCCACCATCACAATCGTGCCATCTACCATCATGCCGATGGCAATCGCAAGCCCGCCAAGCGACATCAGATTCGCCGAAATTCCGGCTGCGTTCATCAGAATGAAGGCGAAGAAGATTGAAAAGGGGATAGCTATTGCAACGACCACACTCGGTCTCAAGCCACCCATGAATACCAAAAGGACAATCGTAACGAGAATAATTCCCTGAATGAGTGCATCGGTGACCGTCTTGACGCATTTGGAAATCAGCGTTGCTTGATCATAGTACGTCTTAACCTTGATTCCGGGCGGCAGCACCTTGTTGACTTCCTCCATCCGTATTTTCACATCACGAATAACGATCGAGGTGTTCTCGCCGATCAGTTTCAGCACCATACCCACAACGGTTTCGCCTTGACCGTTGATGGTTGTCAATCCGCGCCGGATCTCCCCGCCAATTGTGACATCAGCAATCTGATTGAGATATACAGGCGTACCGTCTTCAGATTTCAGCACAATCCGTTCAAGGTCGGAGATCTTTTCGGCAAGTCCGACTGAGCGGACGATGTATTCCTCAAAGTTCTTTACGATGAACTGTGCCCCGACATTGGCGTTGTTCGCCTTGACCGTCTCCACGATTTCGTCAAGCGTCAGGTTGTACCGCAGCAAGTCGTCGGGACGAACGAGGATATGAAACTGCTTGACCTCCCCGCCGATGGACAGCACCTCTGTGACACCGGGGACAGTTTGAAGATTGAATTTAATAAGCCAATCCTGTATTGTCCGCAATTCAAATGGGTCATAAATCCCTTCCTCGTCCTCCACAAAGTAAAAGAGAATCTGTCCAAGCCCGGTCGTGATGGGCCCCATCTCCGGCTCGCCGAAGCCTTCGGGTATCTCCTCGCGAGCGTGTTGTAGTCTTTCGCCTACTAACTGCCGGGCGAAGTAGATGTCCATGCCATCCTTAAAATAGATATTCACAATCGACAGCCCGAAATTGGACACTGAGCGAATCTCCTTGAGGTGGGGAAGTCCGTTCATGGCAACCTCGACAGGGTAGGTCACATATCGTTCAACCTCCTCCGGTGCAAGTCCTTCGGTGATCGTGAAGACCTGAACCAACACCGGCGTCACATCAGGAAAAGCATCAACAGGTAGCTGACGGTAACTGTAGTAGCCCATCCCCATGACTAGCACCCCCGTGACGATAATTAGGGTGCGACGACGCAGGGCAAATTCGATAATCTTGTGCATCTGTTCCTCCATTTCTCATGTATGAGCTGGCGAGCAGGCCCGCGGGTGAGCAAGTCTACGGAGAGACAACCGTTTGAGTGTTAGCTTCATTCTGTTGAACGATGTGGTGATAGCAGCCAAGGATCCGGACGGTTCTCCATGTTGACCAATTTACCGATAATCCGATTGTATAACTGGAAGAACTCCTATCCAATTTCTTTGCTGACATACTCACACTCCACAACCGTTTCGAGCCAACATTGTGTCTCTCTCGCTTCACTTTCCGATTGATTTAGTCTATTCACGAAATCAGCTCGATATAACCTTCTTCCCCATGCTTCTGCAATCTGAGCACATACCGAGCGCGAAGATCTACGAATCTGATTCGTTAGACTATACATCTCCTCTTTTGGAAAACCTCGACTCAAATCAAAGATCCGTCGTCGCGCCTCTCTCGCTAGTTGGTAGACTTCAAGTTCCCAGTGATGTTGAATCGCCATTAACAAATCCTCCTTTGATTCGAGCGTTTTAGTCTTTGCCCACCTGCACCTCCGCTCGCCCGCCCGTTAGTGGGCATGTCCATCGCCAAAAGCTCCTTTGCCTAATTCGGCTTTCAGCGTGAATGCACCTTTCGTCACATACCGCTGCCCCGGTTGTAATCCTTTTGTCACCTCAGCATAGGTTTCAGTAGCTCGTCCAAGCGTGACAGGTTGTGGCGCAAAACCCTCCTCCGTCTGGACGAAAATAGAGAGCCGGTCCTCGACGGTCTGAAGGGCTGTCCTAGGAACAAGTAGGGACACGTTGATTTCATCGACCGCAATTTCCGCGGTGACAAACAGTCCCGGACGCCAGTGACCATCGGGGTTTGGGAGTACAACTCGTCCCAGTGCGGTTCGAGTATGTTCATCGAGCAGTGGACTCACCCAAGCGATCTTTTCCCTTGCTGTGGGGATACCGGGTCCAGCGGAAAGTACAACGGGGAGTCCTTTCCGCACAACGGGCAGGTCTTTCTGGTAAACACTGATCGTGACCCACACCGAAGACAGATCGGCAACCACAAAGGCTTTACTATCATCCTTTAAGGCTTCGCCGAGGACAATATGTTTTTCGACAACGATGCCATTAAACGGTGCATACATCACGGACCGGGTCACGTCCGGCTGCCGATCAAAAGAAATATCATTCAATGCCGTGATTTCGTCATCGTCCAACCCCAAGATATGGAGTTTCCGTTCAACCGCCCACAGCTTCGAGCGTGCGACTTCAAGCGTCTGCCGTACGACCTTCAGATCCTGCTCGGCAGCACGAATCTCCATCTCTGCCGCTTGTAGTGCACTTTCAGCAACGTGCACTGCACTTGCGGCGAACTTCACCGCACCTTCGGCAGACCTAAGTGCCTGTTCAACTTCTTGGATATCACGCATTGCGGCATCAACCGCCCGTTCCTTCTCCATCAAAGCCAGCCGATTCTGGAACGCTAGTTCTTCGGTAGTGGCTTCAAACACTGCTTTCGCGATGGTGTAACCTTTCTGCGCTTCAAGGTAGTCAGATTCACTGGAGATCCCCTTCTGACGAAGCGTCTTTTCGCGCTCGTAAGCAGCGTCGGCAAAATTCAATTCGGCATACGCTTGGAAAATGTGTTTTCGATTTTCACCAATCGGTTTGCCTTTGAAGATCTCCGTAATCTCGTCGATTGTCGCGTTTTTCGCAAGCTGTTCGAGGAGTTCACCTGTATTATCGTGCACGATTTTACCCCATTGGTAATCGGTCTCTGCAATCTTCGCTTCCGCTCGTTTCACATCTGCAGCCGTCTCTACCGTCGCGACATGGGTAACGGCAAGGTCATGGTTGGTTTGGGTGACCTCCATCTGTGTTTGGGAAACATCGCGCTGTGCTTTGGCAACCTGAAGTTTGGTTGCCGCCAGATCGACGTTCGCTTTGGCAACATTGAGAGCTGTTTTCGCACCGAGGTATGACACTTGTGCTTCACCCATTTCCGGGCTATCAAGAATTGCCATAATCTCCCCGGCGTGAACGTAGTCGCCGAGCGTCTTTCTTACTTCGCGCACAACGCCGGGAACACGCGGCGTGACGTGAGCGATGCGATCTTCATTGACGGTGACTTTGCCGGGCAGGCTGATGTCTACCGGAAGTTTCCCCGCTTTCGCAGTAGCGATTTCGATGCCGAACTTTTTCATATCGGCAGCCGAGAGCATGACCACGTCTTTATGTTCACCATGCTCCTCATGCTCGTCACGCTCATCATGCTTGTTCTCGTTTGCATGTTCGCCTGCTTCCTCTCCATGGCCCTCGTGACCGCTATCTTCGTCATGGTCTGCGTGGTCGTCGTGGTCGGATGTTTTTTCAGTATGTTCATGCCCATCTTGAGCCATGAGGCTGTTTGTTCCAATCCACCGCGCGCCGAAAAGTCCTAACACAGCCACAGTGATAATAAATAATGTTTTCCGATTTTTCAGTGTCCGAATCTGCATCAAATCATCTCCTTTGAAAATATGAGAGTGTCCGCGTCGGGGTGTATCCGTATAAGTAACCCAAACGCCTGACGCGTATACTTGCCCCCTCGCCTATTCATCAAAATCTTCGCAGTGGAAACCCCATGCTTTAGCGTGGGGAGGAAACTGCGCCTCTTTTTTTGTCGTTTTTGTAATCTACCCTACACTTTTTAGGTAGATTTGTGGTAAAATAACACTCGTAACTCGATGACTTAGGTTAAACGCTCGTTTAACACTGCCCTCTCACTTCTGAGGTTCACTAGTGAACCGCGTGAAAGGTGTGGTTTGTCTGAGGTTTCACCCGGAATGTGAAGCGATGATAGCACCGCTACATCGTGAATCCTTCTAAACGGATGCTATAGCCGTGCGGTGGCGGGTGTGTAAAGTTACGAGCCAGAGCCGCATAACCGCGTTATCTCTTAGGTGCAACGCACCAAGATAGCGTCGTGGGTAGATTTTCAGATGTTCACTAGTGAACATCGTGTAAAAATCTGCCCAAGCGTAAGTCCCGTTGGGCAGGTCACAAGCCTCGCCCTTCAGGGCGGGGTAGTTGACTGAAGGGGTTCTCCAATCAACCGTTCCACGTCGGCAACGGCTTTGTGATATTTTGCCAAAGCATCAATGTACGAACTTCTCACATCAAAGAGGGTTCGCTGTGCATCGAGCATTTCCAAGAAATCGAATTTGCCGATACGATAGCCTTCGGTTACGGCATCAAATGCACTTTGAGCACTCGGCAACACTTCGTTTTTCAAGGATGAGACCGTACCGGCGGCAGCAGAGAGCGTACCATAAGCGGTCATGAGTGCTGTGCGAACTGCGACTTCCGCCGATCTCTGTTCCTCAAACGACCTTACGAGGTTGTATTCAGCCTCACGTATTGCCCCTTGATTCCGATCAAACAACGGAATCGGGAGGGATAGCCCAAAGATAAACGCGACGCCATCGCTCTCGTTGAGGTGTTTCATTCCACCCCCAATAGACAAATCAGGGACGCGTCTTGACCTCTCCAGCTGAATTGCCGCGCGACGGTGCGCTATTTCTACCGTCCAGCGTGCGATGTTCGGGTTCTGGGAAATCCGATTTGCTAACTGTTCGACAGTTGGAATGGGCTTGGCAATTTCAAACTTGCCCTCCACTTTTTCAAACGCAGGTGATGTGCTGCCCCAAGTGGCAGCCAACACAAAGTGCGCCCCTTCGAGCCCACGCTTGGAAGCCTCAAGGGCAATCCGACTGTTCACTAGTTCCACTTGAGTTCGCATTTGTTGAACAGGCGCAACCTTTCCCGCCTCAACCTGTGCTTTGACGGTGTTGAAAACTTGTTCCGCCAGCCGAACCAATTCCTCATTCAAAGCGACCACCTCTTGCGCCGCAAGCACATCAATGAAGGCTTGGTTCACTTGGGTCTGCACATCCAGACGTGCCGCTTCGTAGTCCCAACCGGCGAGTTCCGTCTCAAGGGCAGCGACCTGTCTCTGTTTCCCGCGCATCCCACCGAGTTCAACCGGGGTGCTGAGTTGAATCACCGTTTCAATTGCGCGGAAACTACTAAGCGCACCTGACCCACCGAATTCTTCGATTTCAGTTTCTAACTCCGGGTTCGGACGAAGGCCGGCTTGGAGCGTTTTGGCTTCTCCCGCACGGACAGCCCAAGAGAACGCTTTCAAGTAGGGATTGTGCATCAGCGCCAGCGCGAGGGCTTGACGCAGATTGATGACTCCCGTCGGCTCTTGAAGTGAGGTCGGTTCTTCAGCCTCTGGGGGTTGAATTGGGGGGAGTGAGGTTGTCAGGTCTCTGCCCAAAGGACGGGCTTCTTGCCAAGCCACATCCACTCGGTGGCTACTACAGCCAATGAGTAAAATCAGCAGCACAATACCAAGAGGCATGATGGTTTTTTGTTGCATAGTATCCTCCGAAATACACACAATGAAATATTGGATGAGTTTACCAATTGAGTAATATACAGGCAAAATTCACCCGTACTTTAGGAATTGTCGTGAATTTCGGAGGATCTATATCAGAAGGGTAACAGTACGAAGGGAAGCGAGTGTAGGATTGACTCTTGGTTGGGGATTGGAAAAGGAAGTATCGGTTGGGATTGAAGTTAAAATGGGTCGAGTGACCGGGAGCGGCACAATCACTAGTGTGTTAAATTGCGGCGCGTTCTTTTGGATCGGAACAATATACGGTCCCTCAACACTCAATATAAAAATAGGTAGGTCTAAACATTGCCCACAGTGAGCCTGAATCGGGGGTATCTGGTAGGTCCGTAGGAAATCGGAAGGCTTCTGCTGCGTCGCTGTCAGAAAAGAAGCGCACCGTCCATCGTGCGACGCCTCGATCTCCACATGACCATCTGCACCGATACAAAGCATCATGGTCGGTAGCGGTCCCTGGCTTGCGAAAACGCCGATGAACAGCCAAACCAATAGGATGGCTGTTTTGTTGAGTGTATAAAATAAAGATTTCATAAAATCCATCTACTCCTTCTCAATAAGTAGACGACTGTATAGCACGAAGGTTGAGTTGAACGGAGCCAATAAAGAAATACTAAGCATCACACTTCGACTTCGGGGAGCGATGTCGGTTGAAATCTCACAAATCGGTAGGGGCAACCCCCGATGGATGGGATTCAAAGTAACTTGTGGTTGCCCTGCTGTAGGTCGATTTTCCAAAATCGATATGCTTTGTCGAGATATGAATCTTGACCTACTTTCACTTCAGCACGGGGTTGTAGGGCAATTGTATCATTTTTCTACCGGGTGCACAAAAAAGCGGTATCCGCCCTAAAAAAGGCGTGATACCGCGTATTATGTGGATGAAAGCCCCCCTCTACGGGGTATCAGACGCAGCACCGGCAGCAGCTTTGGCTTCACGTTCTCGCGCTGCCTGTTGCTCCATCGCCTTTTTGAGACGCTTCAGATTCTCCTCACACGGCGAACACTCCTCCTCCGTTTCTAGTCCAACCTGTCCCGATTTATCGGGATCCTCGGAACGGGATTGGGGAGCACGTACACCGGGCAACTGGTCCGTTGCATACGCAATGAGCAACCCCACAACGACTAAAAAACAGAGTAATCCCCACGTTATCATAAACACTTTCATTGATCCGCCTCCTCTCGGTTGCGGTGCCGCTCTATCTGATTAGCAACCTCTGGGTCGTTTTCTCTGAGACGCCGGAGCCCTTCTTCTGGACCGTACCGTTCTAAAGTGTCCATCGCACGCTCGAAACGCTCTGATGAAAACTGTGCTTTCAGGGTTGTTTCCAGATTGCTTTGAACCTTGCTGGATGCATCGGGACTTTTATTGGTGGGTATATCCGGAGGTTGAGATGTCAACGACTTTTCGATAGCTGCTCCAATCTCTGTATCGGTCATCATCGTGCGTTCCGATGGGGCGGCCGTAGTGGGCATTTCCGTTTCGCTATGAGATGCTGAGGGGCTTTCACCGACGGACGACAAATCCCCCCACGAAGAAGCAGAAGTCTGTGTTTCGGGTGCATCGTCCCCTGCTGCCTCTGCAGCAGCGACAATACTTGCCGCGTTTTGCTGCACGTCGGTTATCCATATAAAAGCAGGGTTGCTCTCTATGTTTGGTCGAAAGGATGCGTTCTGAATAGCTCCTTCCCACTCCCAATCGAACTGCCCAAGTAACCATGCAAAGTTCCGCCGGTCTTTGAGTCTAAACTTATCAAGCACTTTCTGACGTTGTAGTGCTGCTTCCCTCGGATTTGTCAGGTCCACCGGCTTAACAGATAGAAACAACTTCGCTATTTTTAGACGCATCTCCGGCTCATAATCTTCCGGCTCTCCAGTAGGGAAGTGGACACGGAAAGTCTTGGTTAAGGCACCCCAAGACACCGGAACTCCTTGAGATTCCAGGAATTCAAGCCACTTTCGGGTACTGGGACCATTTTTCTCCACGTCTTGCAGATATACACGGAACGCCGGTGAATCATCCATGACCTCAAGTAGTTTTTGTAGGTGTGGTGTTGCGAGCTCCTCTTCGCTCCACAGGGATATAAAATCACTTTTGGCGTTCCGTGCAACTTTTTCATAGCGATCCAGCGGTTCTTCATCGCTATTTAGAGAAGATTGCAGGGTGTTTCGATTTTCGGTTGCCAACCCGTTGTTGATAGGGAACAACGATTGCTGTTCCCTACTAGAATATTCACGCGTTGGAAGGTCCCTAGTCTTATGCATCCGGAGAAAAAACCACACCGACACACAAACAGCAACCCCTACCAACAGGGTACTGCCCACAAGGATTACTTTTCTGATTGATTCAGTTTTCATCGGTTTTTACCTCCGCTTGGCAGCAGCCTATCCCCCGAAGCAGTCATGGGCAACAATATAGCCACATATATCAGCCGCGTCATTACATATTATACTGGCTGATGCTAGCACTGCCTTACAAATGTTACTTCCAGTCCCAACTTGATTGCAAACCCACTGTGCAGAAACAATTGCTTCACAACACCAGGTTTTTGCATCAGCGCAAGTGACGCTGAAAGCCGGAGGGGCAAACATCCCAAAACTGACTACCAAGACCGCGACGAGTAGAAACAGTGCTTGTATACGACGTAAATTCAACATGATTGGTTCTCCTTTTTTACCTTTGGTCTCAACCAAAAAAAGGGGCTGCTCCCGCAAATGAGCAGCCCCCTTTTTAAATTGACACCAAAGGCAATGTAGATTATACTGTGTAACTGAAGCGATTCGAGGGACTGCTCGGGCTGCTTCAGGGTACCTCGAGTTACAGCTCGGGGCACCCACCCAAATGCATTTGCTTAACATAAGCACTTAAAACATACCAGAAAAAGCAAGGCGACGCAAGATTTAAAAAATGCAACTTCAAACAAATAGTTTCAAGTTCTCAAAAAAAACTTAGATTCATGTAAAAAAATCGAAAAAAAATATGAGAAACACCGATTGGGGTTCCCAAATGTCAAAAAACGCGTTTTTTTCACGCTTTGCACTGTGTTTTTACATGAGCCTTGATTTCCTGTACAAGGGACACGATTTTCGTAAGTTGAGCGCAGCGAAATCCCTGTCTATCGAGGCGAAGCGCGTAACTCCTATTAATGTACTAGTGAACTAATGAACCAATGAATCAACAACCTCACAATACACTGATCGGGTCAATATCCACAATCAGATCGATATTCGCAGGCGATGTCGCGGCAACCGCACACCGAATCAATTCACGCAGCTCCTCCACATCCTCAGATCGCAGCAGAAAATGCCACCGAAATTTATTCCGAATCTTGGCAAGCGGAGCGGGAACGGGACCCCGAATCTCAACTGTAGGGAAGCGATCCCCTTTGAAAACTTCAAGTTGATCAAGCAGATGATTGGAGACTTGGATCACCTCCTCTTCAACCTCTCCACGGAGCAAAATCGTTGCGGCGTGACTCAACGGTGGGTAAAGCAACGCCTCCCTATAACCGATTTCCTCACGGTAGAAACGAAGATAGTCATGCCCCTGTGCCGCTTGGATGCTATAGTGTTCCGGCATGTAGGTCTGAACAACTACATTACCACCCGTCTCACTACGACCAGATCGCCCAGCGACCTGTGTCAGTAAATTAAACGCCCGCTCTCCAGCACGAAAATCCGGCAGATTGAGTGCAGTATCCGCAGAAATCACGCCGACCAGAGTCACGTTCGGAAAGTCTAACCCTTTCGCAATCATCTGCGTTCCCACCAAAATATCAATGCCTCCGCTCTTGAAGGCATCCAAAATCTTCTGATGGGCGTCTTTGCGTGTCGTCGAATCGGCGTCCATCCGCTCGACCCTTGCTTTGGGAAACGCCTTGAGGACCTCCTGCTCAACCTGCTCAGTGCCAAGCCCAAAATAGCGGATGTAAACGCTGCCACATTCTGGACAAACCTTGGGAGTTGGGCGTTCATAACCGCAGTGCCGACACCCCATCCGTTTGGTATGAAGGTGGAATGTCAACGAGATCGAGCAGTTATCGCACCGTTCAACGTAGCCACAGGTTCTGCAAAAAACGTGAGTGGAGAATCCCCGCCGATTCAGGAATAGGATAATCTGTTGACCCTTAGAAAGCCGTTCCTCGATTGTCCCTCGGAGCACTGTCGAAAAGATTGTGCGATTGCCCCGTTTCAACTCCTCGCGCATATCTACAATCTCGACGGGCGGCATCTTAATATTCGATACGCGCGAAGGGAGCTCCAAGAGGGTATACTCCCCCTGCTGTGCACGATAAAAACTCTCCAACGACGGCGTCGCGCTGCCGAGAATCAACGGACAGCCAACTAACGCAGATCGTTGCACTGCAACGTCACGGGCGTGATAAAATGGCTGTGCGGCATCCTGCTTATATGACGTTTCATGCTCTTCATCAATCACAATCAATCCGAGATTCGGAAAAGGCGCGAAGATAGCAGATCTGGGACCCACAACGATGTCCGCTGCTCCCTCTTTAATCTGCTGCCACTGGTCGTATCGTTCACCATCTGAAAGATTGCTGTGGAGAACGGCAACTCGCCCCCCAAAACGCCCGACGAATCGAGAGACCGTTTGGGGCGTCAGGGAAATCTCAGGGACAAGCACAATCACCCGTTTGCCCCGGTCCAAGACAGAAGCCATCGCTTGCATATAAACCTCGGTCTTGCCGCTACCGGTGACGCCGTGCAGGAGAAACAGTTCCCGCCTATCCGAATCGATCGCTCCTTGGATTGCTTGTAGCGCAATCGCCTGATCCGTATTCAAGGGGAGCGGCTGCGTGGAAGGCACCGGATCCAAACTCAGCGGATTCCGCACAATTTGGACGGACTCAAGGCGGATTAGCCCCTTCTGCTCAAGGGATTGCAACCCTGCTAGAGATGTGTCAGCGCGCTTGGTCAGTTCTGTCGTCGTCAACGTTTCATCGTTGCAGTCGAGGAGGATGCGGAGCATCTCTGCCTGTTTCGGGGCGCGGTTAGCTTCCAATTGAGGGATTTGTTCTTCAATCTCCGAAACCGGCTTGGCGAGCGAAACAACCGAGATAGTTTGCGGTCTCGCTTTGGATTGGATGTTCGACCGCAGTTCAACCAGCCCCTTTTCTTGTAGAGCAGACAACGCCGAACGCAGCTTTGAGATTCCAACCCCGATACGCCGCGCTATCTGGTGAATGGATAACGCATCATCTTCCTTGAGTGCCGACAAAATCTCCGTTTGACGCGACTGACGCATATCCGCAATCTGCTCATCGGTTGCAAGCAGATGCACAACCCGGTTTTGACGGGTTCTTACCGCTGCGGGAGCGGCACACCTCAACGCCTCCCCCCACGAAGACAAGTAATATTCCGACATCCATTTCGTCAATGTAAGCAGTCCATCGGAGAATGTGGGGGTATCATCCAAACAGTCGGTGAGGTTCTTAATTTTTATCGAGTCATCAGGCAGGTCAGGTTCATCCATTAAATCAACGATGACCCCTTCCCGTGTCCCCTCTCCCAAAGGCGCAAGTACGCGGCTGCCACGCTGCGCATGGGATTGAAGACGGACTGGAATGGCGTAAGAGAAGGCAAGGTCTTGGGGGAGTGGGAAAACGACGCGAGCGTATTTCATGGCATGAAAGATCAGTGATTCATTGGTTCATCAGAATATTCGTTCATCAATGAACTAACTAAGTATTTAGTTCCGCCATTACTTTCTGCATATCCTCCCAGACATCTCGTTTACCATGCGGATTTCGGAGGAGGTAGGCGGGGTGGTAGGTTGCCATGAGTTTGCAGCCGTGATAATCGTGGAAACGACCACGCAACGAAGAAATACTCTGGTTGGTACCGAGTAGCGTTTGCACAGCAAAGGCGCCGAGGGCACAAAGAACCTTCGGCTTGATTAGCTCAATCTGCCTGAGTAGGAAAGGTTCACAACTTTCAATCTCGATCGGTTTCGGGTTCCGATTGCCGGGCGGACGGCACTTAATCACGTTGGCAATATAGACATCTTCGCGCTTCAACTCCATCGCTTCAATAATCCGTGTGAGTAGTTGACCTGCCCGTCCAACGAAGGGCACCCCCTGTTGATCTTCATCCGCACCGGGTGCTTCACCAACAAACATGAGATCTGCGTTTTCGTCCCCAATCCCGAAAACAACTGTGTTTCGTTCCTGATGCAGTTCGCACCGCTCACAACCCATCGCTTCATCGCGCAACGGCTCTATATCAAACTCAGCAAATTCGGATTCGGGTTCCTCTTCTGGCTCAAATAATTCTGTGAAGCCAAGCTGTATTTGTTCTTCCACGTATTCCCTCACTGTTGCGACAACTTCCAAATACCCTTCGACAACTTCATTCTGATCTGACATGAGGCATAACGCAAAACGCTTTGCGTTTCACGTCTCCAATCGGCGTTTGAGTTCTTCAATTCGCCCAACGGGTGTTGGATTTTGTTGGTACAAGATTGCGAGATAAAAGCTGGTCCAATCCCCAATCGCAACCAACGATAACAGACGGGCAAGTAGTGATCTACCAGCTGAATTCACCTGCGTAATGCCAGCGGTATACGGTTGAATTAGTTCTGCCGTGATGTCCATCCGACGCTGCGTCTGAGACGGAGCGATCGGGTCGCGGAGTTGGATGACGTGACACCCTTGTGTCAACGCCGGTGGATGCTTCCAACCCTCAATCTCATTGTGATTCATCTCAGGATACACACTATAATAAGCGAGTGATTTGCTGTTCTCATTCATCTGCCCCTTCCATCGCATCGCAACCGCTTCAAGTTCCTGAGGGGAATAGATGACAGGCAATTTGTCGTGCAACGCCTGTGCAAGCCGCTTAGGTTGACTCTCTGGGACATCGGGGTGAAAATCTTCAGCCAACTGTGCCAACAGGGCAACTGCCTCCTCTAAATCGCTGTGCAGATCAAGGTCTGGGGTAAATCTGAGCTGGGCAAGGAGTGATAAAATCGGCATGAGCAGATAGCCGAGTGAGGCTCTCGGCGGTTGTCCGGCTGGAATTATCACACAGGGCAGATTGTGTTTATCCGCAAATGCCTTCAATTTCCCGCCGCTGGTAACTGCCAGAATGTTCGCCCCCTGTACAAACGCTCTCTCAACAGACAGGAGAGTTTCTTCCGTATTGCCGGAATAGCTGGCAGCGATGAAGAGTGTCTGAGATGTAACAAACGCAGGAAGGGTATAGCCCCGGTGAACGATGATTGGACAGGGAAATTGAGCCCCAACCACCGCTTTCACAAGGTCTCCGCCAATTCCAGACCCGCCCATCCCAGCGATAACGATGTTGTTGGGAATCCGCTCATCACAACCCTCTAATTCGAGTGTTTCGCCAATCTCCCAGCCACGCTTACACTGCTCAGAGAAACTGGACAATAGGTGAAGCATGTCCTCGGAATCATACTGTTTGATTTGAGCGAGATTTAGAGTCGTCATCTATTTAATATTAGTTCATTCGTTCACTTGTCTATTAATGAACCAATCCAGCCTCCGAGGTCAGACAAAAAAGACGCGCAGGATGTCGTAGAATGTGATGTATAAAAACAGACTCGCCAGCAAGACAATGCTGACCTGTTGAATAATCATCTGCTTACGGATACTCAGAGGTTTACCGCGCAACTTCTCAAGGGTGAAGAAAAGGATTTGACCGCCATCTGCGATCGGAATAGGCAATAAATTCACAATGGCGAGATTAACACTGATGAAGCCGACGAAAAAGAGTAAACTTCTTAAACCAAACTCCACAACCCGGCGCGTTGCATCCACAATCCCAATCGGTCCGGTGAGGTGTTTCGTTTTAACTTCACGAGTAACGAGTCGCTTGAGCACCTTCACAACCATCTCCAAAATTAACCAATTCGTTTGGACACCCTCCCTCACAGCCGTAATGACATTATATCTCGGAATTGGAACAGAGGGGACTGCAAGCGCAAGTCCATCCAGCGACAACTTCCAATGTAACCCTTGGAGGTTGAGTTGATTCTCATCACTACCAAGAACGGGGGTCAACGCTGCGGTCAGTTGTTCACCATTGCGGATTAGTCCAATGTCAATAGGTTGACCGGGATTTGTGGCAGCTAATTCGTACAATTTCGGGTATAACCCGAAATTCTTGATAGATTCCCCATTAATTGAAACAATCTCATCTCCGCTTTGAATCCCTACTTTTTCTGCTTCGCTTCCCTCTTCAACGAAGGCATTCACCACCCAATTAATCGGAAAACTGACAGTTAAAGGTTCGGTGCCACGCCGAATCCCCAATGAAATCTCGTCGTTTTGGATTTCATTAATCTCCTTGTAAAATCTCCGGTGTGCTGATCCAAAGGAGTTAGAGGATATCCAGATACCCGAACCAAACTCAGGCACATGATAGATCTTTCGTCCATTGATGCTTTCAATCAAGTCTTTTGCTTGGATACCGGCTGTCGCCGCTGCGCTGCCTTCGGGGATACTTTCAACCATCGCTGCTTGTCGGGCAGAGACCCGAATCTGCCCGATTCCACTCCTGTCAAGACTTCTCGGTGTCACATAGAGCGTCTTAGGTTGACCATCGCGGGAAACAACAATGTTCAGCTCCTCATCGGGGTGGGTAAGGATTGTTGTGTTGAAGTCCTGCCAATTTTTAATTTTCCGACCATTGATTGAAACGATAGTGTCGCCCGGCTCGATGCCTCCCTTTTTCGCAGGGCTATCATCCGCCACCAATCCAATTTGAGCCATCCGATCTGACTGTCCAATCAGCATCTCCATCAACCACATCGTACCACGATCTAACCCAATAAGATACACAAACGAAAAGAGAATGATACCCGTTATAAAGTTCATCACGGGTCCCGCAATTGCCACAAAAATGCGATGTCCAACAGGAGCTGAAGCAAATTCGCCCTCCTCACCTTTCTGTTCTTCAGGGCTTTCCCCCGCCATTTTCACAAATCCACCAAACGGCAAGGCGGATATACAGTATTCGGTCTCTCCCCGTTGAAAACCGATGAGTTTCGGACCGAAACCGATTGAGAATTTTTCCACTCGAATCCCACACCGTTTTGCCGCAAAGAAATGCCCAAGTTCATGAATAAAAATTAGAAAACCGAGGGCGAGGATAGCAAGTATAATAGTAGCAGAATGAATCATCAATGTCACCTTTTTGTTTGGATTAATTCGTGTGCGACTGATCTTGCCCATTGATCAGCACTGAGAATATCATCAAGCGTTGGTTGAAATGTTACATCATGTCGAGTCATCACTTCCTCAAGGTAGTTCGGAATGTCCATGAATCCGACTTGTCGGTTCAGGAACGCCTGCACAACCACTTCATCAGCACTACTGAGAACCGTTGGTAAGGTGCCGCCAACTTTCGCAGCACTATAGGCGAGTTCGAGACATGGAAACTTTTCAGAATCAACCGGCTCCATGTGGAGAGCACCAATCTGAGACAGGTCAAGCCGCGGAACGGAAGTAGGCAAACGGCACGGATAAGTCAACGCATATTGGATCGGCAGGCGCATATCCGACACACCCAACTGCGCAAGCAACGAGCCATCAACAAATTCAACCATCGAATGAATAATGCTTTCCGGGTGAATCACAACCTCGATTTGCGACAACTTCACATCAAAAAACCATTTCGACTCGATGACCTCAAACCCCTTGTTCATCATTGTTGCCGAGTCAATGGTAACTTTTGCTCCCATCTTCCAATTTGGATGCTGCAAAGCCTGTTGTGGCGTCACCGAGTCAAGCCGTTCCAAAGGTGTTTCACGGAAGGGACCACCCGACCCTGTGAGAATCAGTCGATGAATTTCGGCACGCTTACAATCATCCCCATTAACGTTGGAAAGACACTGGAAGATTGCACTGATTTCGCTGTCCACAGGTAAAAGACGAACGTTATTTTCCTTAGCCGCCTCCATAATCAGCGAACCGCACATGACCAATACCTCTTTGTTGACAAACGCGAGGTCTTTTCCGGATTGGATCGCTTCTAGCGTTGGTAAGAGTCCCGCAGCACCACCAATTGCGTCAAGTACAAGGTCAACCTCCGCCATCGTCGCAACCGCCGAAATCCCTTCGGTGCCTGACAGAACTTCAACCGCTTTGACATCCTTTAGGCGTTTCCGCAGTCGGCTGGCATCTTCCTCACTACTTAATGCAACAAGCCGCGGGCGAAATTGACGCACTTGCTGTTCAATTCGGTCAACCGATGTATTGGCAGCAAGCCCAGCAACAACGAATTCATCGGAATGGCTCTCCACGACTGATAGTGCATTCTGCCCAATAGACCCTGTGGAACCAAGAATGGCGAGGTGTCTCATAGCAAGTTCACAAATTTAAGTAGTAGGCATATTGCTTTGAATCCCGAGCTTATCGGGGCTCCGCCGTGCTATAACCTGCGTTTTACATCACATTGGACGTATCATCACGTAGGTTGGGTTGAACGGAACTAATAAAAAAACAAGTACCCCACCACGATTTCGGAATTCGATTCTGATTAAAAATTCACAAATGGAATGAAACCCAACTCTAAATCGGAAGGAGGAATAACTTCATCATGTTGGACTTACCAGATATATAAAATAGTAATAAAGCACCGGTGACGAAAAAATCAAACTGTCGCATCGATCCAGTAATCCGCCGTGCCCCGGAATTAACTGCCCCGAATCTTTAACATCAGCACTCCGTTTGATAACAGACTCGCTCAAGTCGCTCAGTTGACCAACGATGCCTAACAGAACCCCAAGAATCAGCGCATGTGGCAAACTCAGTATGTCTTGCAAGAAAAAAGACCAGACACCAAGCCCACCGAGTGTCCCAAACACTAACCCCGCAATTGTCCCTTCAATAGTTTTGCCGGGACTAATCGTCGGACGGAGCTTGTGTCTCCCAAACCGTTTGCCGAAGAGATATGCGGCCGTATCACCTAGCCAGATAGTTACAACCAAGAAAAAGATTAATTCCCTCCCAACTCCGCTAAGATCGCGCAGCAGAATTAGGTGATACCCAAAAGCCCAACCGATATAGACAGCACCCAGTAGCGTGCTTGCAACAGAAAGGAAGGCAACGTTGACCTGATCGCGAAAAATCTGGTGGGAGAACGGAAGCAGGAGCGTCAAGGCGAGAGCAAGTTCGACAGGAATTTTGAAACCAATCGAATCAACTGCTGATAAACAGAACAGGACGCCACATGCGACGGTGAAAATTCGACCGCCCTTTCCCCCAATTGATTGGGTAAGCCCCCAAAACTCAATCAGCATCAGACCACTAACCAGAATAATCAATGCTGAATAAGGATACCCTCCCCACCAAACGAGGAAGATAATCACAGGTACTAGGATGATTGCACTAATAGCTCGGTTCCAAAACATTGGCTCAGGGACGGACGAATTTTTGGGTTGAAGACCATGCCTCGGTTACTGATTACAGTTCGAGTAGCTCTTCTTCCTTTGATTTTAACAGCTCGTTAGTCTGCTCGGTGTATAGATCCGTGCAATCTTGAACCTCCGCTACATAGGTATGACGCTCATCCTGAGAAATCTTTCTCGACTTCTCTAACTTCTGCAGCGCATCATTTGCATCACGTCGGATGTTCCTGATAGCGACGCGTCCTTCTTCGGCTAACTTAGCGACGTATCGGGTCAGTTCCTTGCGACGTTCCGTTGTCAACTCAGGGATTTGGATGCGAATCACATTACCATCACTGTTCGGATTCAAGCCCAAGTCAGATTGAGCAATTGCTCTTTCAACATCCTTCATAACTGTCTTATCCCAAGGTTGGATGACAATCAGGCGAGGTTCAGGGATGGTAATCGTCGCAACTTGATTAATTGGACTTTTGGTGCCATAATAATCGACATGAATATTATCCAATAGAGAAGCCGAGGCTCTTCCGGTGCGAACATGCGAAAAATCTCTTGCTGTCGATTCTATAGCCTTCTGCATTCGCGTCTCTGCATCACGAAAAATTGTTTTAGGCATTTTGAAAACTCCTTTAGATTATCCACCAATTATAGACACCGTCAGTCCTAGAATCTAGTCTTGTCCTAACACATAGAGCGAAAACCGTTTCACAACAATGTTTTCCCCAAGTTGAGCGATGGCATCTTGAATGAGCTGCTTAGTCGTTTTATCCATCTCTCGAATATAAGGTTGTTCGAGTAGACAAGTCTCAGCATAAAATTTGGACATTCTGCCGTCAACGATTTTATCGACGATATGCTCCGGTTTGCCTTCGTCAAGTGTCTGTCTCCTCAAAATCTCTTTTTCTGATTCTAACACACTTGCTGGCACATCTTCTTCGCTAACGTACTTAGGCTTGGCGGCGGCAACCTGCATAGCAATCTCTTTCGTCAACTGCTGAAATTGTTCCGTGCGGGCGACGAAATCTGTTTCACAGTTGACCTCAACCAACACGCCAATTCGGCTGCCGGGGTGAATATACGAGGCAACCAACCCCTCAGAGGCGGCACGCCCGCCTTTGAGTTCCGAAGCCTTCAATCCCTTTTCGCGCAAAAGCTGAATCGCTGTCTCTAAATCGCCATTCGTTTCGGTCAGGGCTTTCTTACAGTCCATAATCCCGGCACTCGTGCGTGCACGCAACTCACTAACCATCTTCGCAGTAATTTGCATTAACTGTTATCCTCCTGATCCTCTGCCTGTGAACCTTCTTGACTCTCTTCCTGAGAATCCTCTGATTCTTGATTCTCGACATCACCTGCATCGGCTGCGGACTCTGATTCCGATGCTTCCGGTTCGCTCGTTTCCTCTAATGGCGGTTCCGCATCATCTGCACCCTCTAGCGCACCCGCCCGCCCTTCAATAACTGCGGTTGCAAGCACGGAACAGATTAGCTTAATCGCCCGGATTGCATCATCATTTGCAGGAATCGGATAATCAATCGGGTCCGGATCACAGTTAGTGTCAACAATTGCAACAACTGGAACACCCAGCTTATTCGCCTCTTTTACTGCAATATGCTCCTTACGCGTATCCGTAACAATAACGGCTTCAGGAAGTTGACCCATCGTCTTGATGCCCGCAAGATTATTATCCAACTTCGTCTGCTCACGTTTGAGGCGTATCACTTCCTTTTTGGGGAGCTGCTCAAAGACTCCGTTCGCTTCGTCTCCCTCAATTTTCGTCAACCGGTTGATACTACGTCTAATCGTCTCATAGTTGGTCAACATGCCACCCAGCCAACGATTGTTCACATGAAACATTTGGCATCTAGCTGCTTCGTCTGCAACCGTTTCTTGGGTCTGCTTTTTCGTTCCGACAAAGAGCACTGCCCCACCCCGCGCCGCAACGTCCTGCACAAATTCATACGCTGTCTGGAGTTGACGCAACGTTTTCTGGAGATCTATGATGTAAATCCCATTACGTTCCGCAAAAATATACGGTGCCATCTTCGGGTTCCAGCGCCGAGACTGATGCCCGAAATGAACCCCCGCCTCCAGAAGCTCTTTCATTGTAACTGTTCTCAAAAGAATCTCCTTACCTAACCTTTAGGTTTGTGCTTCCACTTCCCTCACATTTACATCAGACTCTCAAAAGAAGAGAGAACCTTCTGTGTAAATCAAGAAGTGTGATTGATTTAAACAAACTATATTCAAAGCCGAGAAAATATAACATATTATCCGAAAGACTGTCAAGACTGTCTTGGTTTTCGTTAAGGCATTTAGCTCTCCTGTAGGAGGGATCTCCGAATCCCGATACTAAATAGCCCTAGGTTTTCGTTTGCCCAGAAATGCTTCGTGAGAAATCTTCGTAAAAACACCTTCTCAGTGAACAATTCCCCATTTTCCTCGTATAATTAAGAGAAAGGAAGGATATGAAACCCAAAGTATTACAGAGTTTGTTTTGTAGTGACATCTTCTTGTGTCATTTCCACTGTCAGACGCACCAGATCCGAACAGGTCCTCCACTCAATCTCACCCGCCAACGCTTCGTTGACCCGCCTACCAACGACATCAAGCGCAGCTAGTCCAGTCTCCAAACCGTTTGAAAATAACGATTGCCAATGCGTCAGCAAAATGGGCATACCGCCGGCATCTAATACCTCACGGATTTTGCCGCCACGCCCATCCCTTGTGAGAATCGCGTCCGCAATATGCTCAACGAACTCCTGATCGGATCGCGGGGAATCGATGGTCTGCCACCAAAAATCGTTGACCGTCGAAGGGATTGAAACCAGCGTTGTGTTCCCCTCCTGAAACGCAATCCACGGCTTAGATGTTGGCTCGTCATGCAGTGTGTGCAGAAAATACCATGAGAGATCCCGACCATATACCTTCCGCTGCGCAGCGACAATCGCAGCGATATATTCATCCTCCACATCGCTTCCGAAGGTCCACGGCGACGTTACACCCGTTGCATCAAACCCCGCAGCTTTCAGGTATTCCATCGCTTTCGTAAGGTAGAGTGTCAGTGTGCTTCGGTCCTGCTTCTGCGACCACGGGGATTCACCTTCATCAAAATATCCGCCCGCGCTCAGGTTCACAGCGAGATTGTGGGTAAGCATCTCTGGGCAGAAATCGAACCGGTCACTCAACCGACGTTTCACCGTATCCAACCATTCGCGGGTAACTGCCGGATCATGTCCCTCAATCCCCGATAGAATATCTCCACGCCCCGCGGGCGCAGGTATGATCGAGAACTTGCCGGCGATACCATGTGTTTCAACCACATCGCAGAAACGATCTAAAAACTCATTCGGAATGGTGTCTAACAACAATCGCCCATCGCTGGTGTAGGGAAGGCTGCCATGCACCTCCTCCTTATGGAAACGATAAACGTGAATCAGCGGACAACTGTCATCAACTATGAGGGAAATTGGGATCGGCATAATCAAGTTACAGCGGTATCTCTATCTTCTGCGGACGCCCTGTGTGGATGGACTCCGTAATCTTTTCTACCAACAGAGTGGAAACGATACCGGGACGCGCAGGAACATAAGACTCCGTATCATTACGGATAGCTTCCACCAATAACGGCATCCGTTCAATAGGTCCGGGTTTCAGGGTTTCATCGCCTCCAAAAGTGACCTTACTGAAATGCTCATATAAGACCGCGGACTGCTCACCATCGAAGAATTCAAAAAACCACTTGGAGATGACGGTATTACTTCCAGCATCGCTCATCAGAAAGGTCGCCACCGAATCGTTGGCAAAACGGATGGTCGCCGCAGCTGTGTCCACCATGTCAGGGCTACCTAACTCCCCATCGGGATGGGTAATCTGCCCCCCTGTTGCGTAGACCTCCACCGGATCCGCGCCGTGAATCCAACAGAGCAGATCGACAGCGTGGACACCAACATCATAGAGCGGACCGCCACCCTCTTCCGGATGCCAACGCCACCGACTCAGATCCGCCGGTCCCATCATACACTGACCATGACTCACCTTCGGCGAAAGTATCCGCTTCTTAATCGCTCGCGCCGCCCCAGAGAAACGGATAGAGAAGTTAATCATCAGTTTCCGATCAGCAGTTTTCATCGCCTCATAGATACGCAGGCAATCCGCCGTCGTCATTGCCATCGGTTTCTCTAGATAGAGATGCTTTCCGGCATTGAAGGCGGCAACCGCCAAGTCAGCGTGGGAACTGTGAGACGTGGCGATTGAGACAATGTCCACCGATGGATCGGAGAAAACCCGCTCCGGATCGGTCGTGCAGTAATCACCGCCGTACTGTTCCTGAAACCCCTTCGCTGAATCAGATCGGACATCACAGAAGCCACGCACCTCAACGTCCTGCGTGTCCGAAGCACCCCGTGCGTGACCATTGCCCGCTCCTCCACACCCGATGAGTGCCCAACCGAGCGGACGATTCGCGCTATCGTTGGTTGCCATGCTTATTCCTCCCTTGCGTCTCTCAACTGCCGACCCGCTTCGGCAGCCAAGAAACTCATATCATTGCTCAAGTCAAAGAACACAAACCCCTGTTCCTTCCGTCTCAGAAGCTCATCGGCAGAACCGACAGGAATACCGCACGGTTTGCCAACCCGATTGCAGGCTTCCAAAAAGTGTTGAATCGCCTCCTCATGTTCGGGGCTTCCAGCCGCGACACCCATTTCAAGGGATAAATCGCCGGGTCCGAGGAAACCGATGTCAACGCCTTCGATCTCCATGATAGCTTCCGCATTCCGAATCCCCTCCCGGTCCTCAATCTGCGGTATCACCACCACTTCATCGTCAATCCACGTCCTGTAATCGGGGCCCCATGTCGCTGCTCGACCAGTTCCCGAAGACCGTTTCCCCCGTGGTGGATAGCGGCAGGCTTGGGCGATTTGTGCTGCTTGCTCCGGGGTACTGACATGTGGGGGCACAATCCCGAACGTGCCGGCATCCAACACACGCCCGATGGTCTCCGGTGCATGGTCCCATACGCGCACAATCGGCATCGCCCCACGCGATTCAATCGCCCGGAACATGTTCGCAATCTCGGTGATCCCCACCGGCGAATGTTCCGCATCGACAGCAAGCCAATCAAACCCGGCGGCTGCCATCACCTCTGCTGCCTGCGGTGAACCCAAGTTTAGCCACGACCCAATTGATACCCCTCCACTCGACAATTTCTCACGAATTCTGCTTCTCATTGAAATTCGGCGGTAGACCTCTTTTGCCTGTTGAGGCACCGCACCTCCTTATCAAAAGTTGACATACTCCCCGCCCTAAAGGACGAGGATTCTTTTGTTCTTCCAGAGAACATTCTCTGCTCAGGCAGAGCAACATCGAGCTTCTAACCGAATCCCGATGGGCGGTGCCATGGCCGCCTCTACAGGGACACCTAAGTGTCCTTGATACTTTTTACGAATGTTGATTGCACCAACGCCATCTCGATGGTATTGAAAGCCACACTCGCATTTGTAGTTTCGGTTGGACGGTTTATGGCGTTGTCCACATGATGGACAGGTTTGCGAGGTATACTTCTCACCAATCTGTTTAACCTTAATGCCAGCTGCTTTGCATTTGTAGGTCAACATATCTGTCAATTTAGCAAATGGCCATTGATGCAGCTTCTGGTTTGCACGTTTGCCATAGTCAATATCAGTTCGGATGCCTGTTAGGTCTCCAATGGCAACCGTCTTAATATGACAGGCTTGACATAGGCGCACAAAAGTTGCAGTGTGTTTATGTAGAGCATCTTTGATCTGATTGTCAATTCGGTTAATGCGCTTCCATTTTCGTTTGACTAAATGCCACCATCGTTTGGAGCCACGTTGACACCTATCTATCTTAGATTGGAAACCAGCAATCACTTTGTTTCTCAAGCGATATAGCGATCGGATATACCGTCCATTGAGAATATAGGTATCTACTCCATCATGGCAGACAATCGGGTGGATTTCACCAATGTCAACCCCCATGATGTCAATACCTACTTCTGTGATTTCTATATTAAGATTGTAGGTGAAATGCAGCTCCCATTGACCATAGTTGTAGCACAAGTCAATCGTAGCAATTGCATTAGTTTTTGACATATCAAAACCATTTGGCAGTGGAATATCTAAGGCAGGACGACCACTGCCCATAGACAATACAACTCGTTTGCCAAAGACTCCATCTTGAAATCGGATTGCAGACTTTAGCCAGCGAGTTGTCATGAAAGACTTCTTTCTACGTGGAGGTTTGGGGGTCTCTATAGTATTATTTCGCCTTAGCTCCCAATACGACTTCCACGACTTAAAGTATTGTTTGCGAATTGTTTGGATACTTTGTGAATGTAGAGGTTGAGACTTTGACAGATTCTTGTCCAGCCACCCTTCACAATCAGGTCCAATCCAAAAGTCATCGTGAGCATGGGGATAGCCCCGTTGCCATTGATACCATTCCATCAATTGGAGACATTCATTCCATACAGAGGCAGACGCAGCGTTAATTTCAGAGAATATAGGTTGTGTTGGACTCTTCAACACGCTGGTTCTGACCAATTTCAATGTTAAACTCCTTTCTGGCTTTCAACGTATTGTTTCAATGCCTCTAATGTAACGCCTCCTGTGGAAGCAACGAATTTAGAGCCAGTCCATAGTTGAGGAAGTCGCTTCTGAAGAGACGGGAATTCTTCACGAAGCATTTTAGAAACAAAACCTTTGATTCTGACTACTACTGTACCAACAGCCTCCGTTGGGGGGATGCTTGCAAGAAGGTGAACATGGTCAGGCATACACTCTATTGCACGAACTGTATATCCATACTTCTCTTGTGCTTGGCAAACTATCTCTTTAATGCGTTGTTGCATTTCAGGCGAAAGCACGGAACGCCGATATTTAGTACACCATATGATGTGATATTCACAAGCATACACACCATGTTTTGTAGATTTATACCTTAGTTCAGGTGTTTCTACTTTCATGGAATACCCTCCATTTTCGTAATGTATAGAGGGAATAGTGACACATCTTTAGTAGTATGTCAAACTTTTTTTGACCAACTCACGGGGTTTGCCGTTCTGTATCCCCGCCTTAAAAGACGGGGATACAGAACGGAAGATTTTGATAAATCTGACAAATCACATCATATCAAAGTTTCATTACTCCTGCAATGAAAAACACTAGCTCATTAACCCAAGTTACGAGTTATTGAAAATCTATCGGTTTTCCTGTAGGGGCGGAGTTTCCCCGTCTGAACATTTCGGTTCTGGGCAGATTGTAGGGGCAACCCCCCGATTTATCGGGATTTCGCTACGCTCAACTTGTGGTTGCCCATCTTTAATCTTTCTTTTTTATTTACGTAGATTCGCGTTAATTCGCGGAGACTTCGTATCTTCTGTTTACATGAACTAATGAACCAACATAATCAACGGAACAGCAAGAGACCCATAATAAGCAACCCCACATTGACATACCCATCAAACTGCCCTTGGGGTATAAATCTGTTTAATTTGCCGCCGAGGAATATCCCCACCAACATTAGTAGCAAAGAAGTCACATACAGCCTTAACACATAAGGTGTCCATAAGCCAGCCAACCCATGACTCGCCAAAATGAGAACGCCAGTAAATACAAAATAACTCTGCAATGTGGATCGGAAACGATCTGGAGACCAATCACGAAGTGTTGCATAAATGGTAATCACTACCCCGCTGGTGTTGTAAGCCGCACCGAGGACACCTGCAACGAATCCAAACAGATAAGCGATCCCGGACCCACCGCTCACTCGACTCAAATCAATCATCTTCAGATGACGATTTGCCAGATTATAGAGGCTGAACAGAACAACCAATATTCCCAGAAACACTTTCATCAGTCCTTCGGGAACACCTTTTAACAAAAAAAGTCCTACAGGTATCCCGAAACATGACGATAGCACTAACCGCCAGACAGCACTCAGATCCACGACACGCCAATTCTTTAACAGAATAACGGCTGCAATCGTCATTAAGACAAACGCAACCAACGGGGTGGCGATCTTAAATTCGACAACCATCGCTAACAGAGGCATGGCAATCAACGCCTGACCAAAGCCAAGAGTCGAATGTATAAAAGTCGAAACAAATAGAATAGCAAATATCAAAAGATATGAATGACTCATATGTAACCATACTTCACGTTTCACGCTTCACGCTTTACGCTATTTATCAGGATGATAGCTGACAATTTGGGTTATTTCTATATCTACTTGAATTTACAACGCTCTTGTGCCAAAATAGAAAATGTATAGGATTCATCAGTCTAATGAACTAATGCACTAATGAACCAAACAGGCTTCAAGGAGGCTCTCTCAATGGATACCCTTTCGACAGAACTGTTTAATGAAATCTCTAAAATTCCGTGTATCAACTCCCACTCCCACATCAGCCCTGAGATAGACCGGATCGCAGAAGCACCTGACGCTCTCGCCCTCTTCAAACACGCCTATCCCGCCTCCGATTTGGTCTCGGCAGGGATGTCCCCCGACCAAATGAAAGCGGCCTTGGAACCGGGACTCCCGCTTGCAGAACGTTGGAAGATTTTCGAGCCGTATTTCCGATACACCTGTTTGACAGGGTATTCGCAGTGCATCATTGAAGGCTTCCGAGATCTGCTCGGATTCCCGGACTTGACTGCCGAGACGGTTGAACCCATTTCAGATGCTCTCCGTGAGCATAGCAAGCCGGGGTTCTATCACGACGTGCTACAGCGACGATCGAATATCGCGCTCACAGTGATCAACATGGAAGACCTCATCGAAGTGGATCGAACACTGTTCCTGCCGTTGCCACGCTTGAACCGCTTCAGTATGCTTCGCTCCGCCGCCCAAGTTCAAGCTATCGAAAAGGACTACGATGTCGCCATCACAAACCTCGCCCAACACGTCGAAGTTATTCGGCAGGTATGTCGGGATTGGAAACGGGCAACCGTTGCAGGGGTGAAGATGTCTCAGTCCTACCATCGCCGTATGGATTTTACAGCACGTCAGAAGGAGGACGCTGCAAAAGTCTTTGATGGATTAATGCGCGGGGAGTACGCCGGGCTAGATTCTGCAGAAGGTGTCCTCTTGGAAGACTACCTCGTTTTCGAGTGCTGTCGTGCCGCCTCCGATGCCGATTTGACTATCCAGTTCCATCAAGGCATACGGGCAGGAAATTACGGAAGCATGGAAGGGTGCACGCCCGCGCCGCTCGTCGAACTGTTTCAGACTTTTCGAGAGGCACGTTTCGATCTCTCTCACGCCGGTTACCCCTACCTTCGGGAAGGTGCCGTGCTCGGCAAGACGTTCAGCAATGTCTACCTGAACATGTCTTGGATCCATATCATCTCGCCGATCGGTTCGCGGCTCGATTTGCAGGAGTGGCTTCAGATGATGCCATATAACAAAATCATCGCTTTCGGAGACGATCTCCAGCATGTCGAAGCCGTCTATGGACACCTCAAGATGGCGCGCCGAAATTTCGCGCTTGCACTCGCTGAAATGATACGGGAAGGATTGGTTTCAGAATCCGTCGCGCTCGACATCGCGCAAGCCACCTTCCACGACAATCCAGCAAAAATCTACGGAATAAAATAGTATCCTGTCGAGATATAAATCTCGACCTACGGACTGAGACTTCGTTGTATTATCTTGTAGGGGCGGGGTTTCCCCGCCCGTCAGGTAAGTGCTCTATCTTTCGCTCCAGTTGCTTTGAATCCCGATCTTATCGGGGAGGAGCACAATGTATAGAGCGCATCAGTTCAATGAACCAATGAACTAATGAATCAATTTGCGTCACTTAGGCAACCGCCGCACCCATAGATAAAGCGCGAGGTTCATCCCACCAATAAAACCGAAGATATACGATTGGATCCCCACCAACATCCCATGAGCATGCCTCAAAGACAACCCGGCCACAATCGGAATGCCGAGCGCGAGAATTACGAAAACGGTTGTCCCTGTGGCACCCTTCGCCTCCCAAAATGTAATCTCTCGTTTCAGCACGCGCAAATAATCACGCGCCCACATCCGCGATATCCACCCACCCTGAATGTAACCGAGAACAATCCCAAGGGCAAAACCAGCACCGCACCATCGCACATCTACACTCTCAGACATTGCCATAGCTGTTGTCCACGTAAGCTGTCCCACCAGCGAAATTACCATGAAAGCAATCAAGATGGCGGGCTTCATGTAGAACGGCAGCAAGCGACGATGCAGTTTGTTAAACCGGTGTTTCTCTGTTTTTCTGGGGCGAATATTCACGGGAATTCCTTCCGAGCTAGCTGAAACGTAAGTTGCCCGCTTCCTGTCCAAAGACAGTCTGTAAAAGGTCGCCCATACAAACGCTCAGTCATTATGCTGCAGATTACAAAAAAAAGAGGAAGTCACGCCCGCAATCCCTCAAGGAACATATCATTATCTTCCGGTGTGCCGATTGTTATCCGCAAACAATTTTGTAATGGACCGGGGCGATCGAGGTTACGAACAAGTACACCGTGATCGAGCAAGCGTTGAAACACCTCATGGCAGGATTGATCTGTCCGAAAGAGGACGAAGTTCGCATCCGTTGGGAATGGGTGGATCTCGTCTATCGCTTTCAGCGCGTTGAAAACCCGTTCCCGCTCGCTCCGAATTAGTTGCAGATGTTGAGCCAATCGTTCGGGACGTTTGAGCAAAAGTGTTGCGGCAATCTGTGAAAAACGGTTGAGATTATACGGGAGACGAACCTTGTTAAGTTCATCAACGACCTCTGGATGTGCAACGACGTAGCCGACCCGCAAGCCCGCAAGCCCATACGCTTTGGAGAAGGTGCGCGTGATGACTAGATTGGGGTAACGCTGCCGTTCCTCCATAAGGGACTGACCGGAAAATTCGTAATACGCCTCATCAAGCAGCACAAGCGTATCAGGACGGGAAAGCATCTCGCGGATCACCTCAGCCGAAAAGTTGGTGCCTGTCGGATTGTTCGGATATGATAGGAATACAAGGTTAAGTGCGTGGGCATCGAGATGAGCATTCCACGCCTCCGAGTCCAGATCAAACCCGTCATCAAGTGGCAATCCGACCGCTTCGAGCCGCGCAACCTGTGCGAGGATTCCAAACATCGAAAATGTCGGGGTGGGAAAGGAGACACACGCCTCCGGTCTTCCGAAAGCCAACATAAAATTGCCGATTAACTCATCAGATCCATTGCCAACGACAATTTCCGTCTTATCAACCCCCAACTGTTCACAAAGTTGTGTTCGCAGCAGGTCTGAACTGGGGTCCGGGTAGCGGTTAAACTTGAGTTGAGCGATGGCTTCAGTCAACTCCTGTCGAATTTCCGGTGGTAGGTCAAAGGGCGATTCATTCGCATCCGCCTTGACTTGGTGAAGCGGTTGAGCAACATGGTAGGGGGTGAGGTCCGCGAGATCTTCTCGCAAAAAGGGGCGAAGGTTCATTCATTCAACTCACTTTCTAATCAGGATTCAAGGATTATCGGGAGACGGACTAAGACAATCCTGACACATAATCGACAGCATTTTGAAAAATCGCTAGACCGTCGCCTTCTTCCGGCAGATTTTCTCGCGTCCAGCGGGGATGGTTGAGGCGTGTCAAGAATCGCTCCGGGTGCGGCATCATGCCGAAAATCCTGCCGGTGGGATCACAAATTCCAGCGATGTGATGATCGGAGCCATTCGGATTATTGGGATATTCAGGTGCGCCGCCATTGATTGAAGCGTAGCGAAACACCACCTGTCCATCGGCTTCAATCTGATCAAGTATCGGTTGCGGTGCGGTGAACCGTCCCTCCGCATGAGCAACGGGCAGATAAATGCGCGGTTTCAAACCTTGCGTGAAGATGCAGTTGCTTTCTTGAGTGTCCAACTGAATCCAACGGCACTCAAACTTCGCGGAGGTGTTCATAGCGAGGGTGGTCTGTTGCCCCTGCTGCGAATCGAGACGTGGCAGCAAACCGGCGCGCACAAGCACCTGAAAGCCGTTACAGATACCAATCATCAAACGTTCTGATTCGACATAAGCGGCGAGCGAATCAGCGAGTTTGTATCTCATTTCGTTTGCCAACAGGATACCTGCAGCAACGTCGTCGCCGTAAGAGAAACCGCCCGGAATCGCCATAATCTGATAATCCATGAGGTCAACCTCACCTGCAATCAACTGGTTGACGTGAATCAGCGATGTCTCTCCACCCACAAGTTGAAAGGCGTGATCTGTTTCGTAGTCGCAGTTAGTGCCTGCGGTGCGAAGGATAAGGACCTTCGGTTTCATTTCGTTCTCTCCTGTACTAAAAACTTTGTGCCAAGGGGGATCACCACCGAAACGTCCCCTGCCAACTCTCCTTGAGCCAATCTATTGTCGTCTCCACAATCGCGCTCCCATCCGTACCGTTGACAACGAAATCCCTGCTCTCAACCACCGTGCCTATACAACCAATCGGGACACCCACCATACACTTCTCAAACGCTTCCTGTTTCTCCGGCGCAACCTCCACGATGAATCGACTGTTAGACTCCGAGAAAAGGGACACATCGTCGGTTGTAACATTGGCATCGCGGGGCACGTTCATAAGCGAAAGGTGCATACCGAGTCCACCGGCAAACGCCATTTCCGCCGCAGCCACACCAATACCGCCCTCGGAGCAATCGTGGCAAGAGCGGACAAGTCCCTGATCAATGGCGAGACTCAACGCCTCCATCGTCCGTTTCCCTTCAGCGGGTCGCACCTTCGGGGCACTGTTTCCGATGAATCCGTGGATCGCGTAGTAGTGGGATCCGCCGAGTTCAGCGTAGGTCTTACCAACAACATAGATTCGGTTGCCGGGCGATTTCACGTCCATCGAGACCGCCTTGCTCACATCCGGCATGACACAGATCGCAGAGATGAGCAGGGTCGGCGGAATCGCAAGCTGCTCGCCGGTGGTGGTGTCGCGGTATTCGTTGTAGAGGCTATCCTTGCCGGAGATGAAGGGGGTGCCATACGCAACGGCGATGTCATAACACGCCCTCGCTGCGCGTACCAAGCCGCCAAGACGATCATGTTTATCAGGGTTTCCCCAACTGAAGTTGTCAAGCAGTGCAGTCTGATCTAAATTCCCGCCCACAGCGATGATGTTTCGCAAGGCTTCATCAATTGCTGCGGCTGCGCTGTGGTACGGATCAATGTCACCATATTTGGGGTTGATGCCGTTTGCCACGATGACCCCTTTGCGGGATCCGAGGACAGGCGTTGTAATGCAAGCGTCGCCGGGACCATCATTCTCACGCCCAACGAGTGGCTTGAGAACAAGCCCCCCTTGAACTTCATGGTCGTACTGTCGGATAACCCACTCCTTGCTTGCGACATTAGGGCTTGCGAGGATGCTGCAGAGATCTTCAGTCAGTTGTGTAGAATCAACCCCGATTCTGGATTGGGGTTCAGGGTGTTGCGGCGGGTCCCAAACCGCCTTTTTCGTGTGGCGAGGCAAGCCGTTGTGGAGGAAGTCCATATCAAGGTCGGCTACAACCTCTCCACGGTAAAACACCCGCAGCCTCTGGGTATCGGTGAATGTGCCAAGCACGGTGGCTTCAACCGATTCCGCCTCACAGATCGCCATCAACTCATCCAAGCTCTCAGGCGGCGCAGCAATTACCATCCGTTCCTGTGCCTCCGAAAGCCAAATCTCCCACGGCTCAAGCACTGTGTATTTGAGCGGTATGTTTTCCAGATGTACGTCTGCCCCTGTCTCCTGACCCATCTCACCGACAGCAGAGGAAAATCCGCCGGCACCACAATCTGTGATATTGCGATAGAGCTGGCGATCCCGGGCTCGCATCAGGGCATCGACAATCTTCTTCTCCATAATCGGATTGCCGATCTGTACGACGCTGCCGAGGCTTTCGGAGGTGTCGTCTAGCTCCAGCGAGGAGAACGTCGCCCCGTGAATGCCATCGCGTCCAGTGCGTCCACCGACGGCGACGATCAGATCACCGGGCTCCACCGTTTTATCGCACCGATCCTTGGGAATCAGACCGACGTTGCCACAATAGACGAGCGGATTCCCTGTATAACGCGGGTCGAACAGAATTGCACCGTTCGCTGTCGGAATCCCCATGCGATTGCCGTAGTCCCGCACCCCCGCAACAACGCCCTTGAAAATCCGTTTGGGGTGGAGCGCGCCTTTGGGCAGCTCGTCATAATTAAGATCGGGGAGACCGAAACAGAAAACATCCGTGTTCAGAATAGGCTTCGCGCCAAGCCCCGTACCGAGCGAGTCCCGAATCACCCCACCAATGCCTGTGCCTGCACCGCCATACGGCTCGATTGCAGAGGGATGATTGTGCGTTTCGACCTTGAAAACGATATTATACCTATCATCAAACTCAATAATACCCGCATTGTCCGTGAAAACGGAGACACACCACTCCGCCCCAATCTCCTGCGTCGCCCCTTGGATGTACGTCTTGAACAGTCCATCAACCATCTCCGTCTCTCGCCCTTTTTCAGCATACTCTATCATGCTTTTAAATGTTTTGTGGACACAATGCTCTGACCACGTTTGGGCGATGGTCTCAAGTTCAACATCGGTGGGATTTCTCCCCAATTTGGCGAAGTGAGCTTGGATCGCCTGCATTTCGGCGAGATTCAGCGAAAGCAACCCCTCCTGACTGATGCGCGACAATTCAACTGCATCGGCGTCTAGAATCGGAATCTGTTTAACGTTCATCGGATACCTCGATGGATTATGATTAAAAGCATATACAAAACAACGGTCGGTGCGTAAGCTCTACATGACCTACACCATCACCTCATCACACATTCCCACCGGCGAGTGCCCACACCGACACTTTGTCCAACGCTGACCGTTCATCGCCGGTCAACTCCCAACCCACGCCGCCCAGATTTTCCTCAACCTGCTCTGGGCTGTCGGGGCCAATCATCGCTGCAGAGATTTCAGGGTGTGATAGCACCCACGCGATGGCAACTTGGGCAGGCGTTTTCCCTCGCGCTGTTCCAATGCGAATCAGCGTTTCCACCACCCGGTCGGCATCGGGCGACATAATTTCCTCGAACCCCCGCTGCCCCCGTCCCCACGGCGTATCGGGCGGAGGCGACACCCCATGCCGAAACCGTCCCGTCAATAAGCCGATAGCCAGCGGGCTGTACGTCATCATCCCCAACCCTTCCGCACGGCAGAAAGGCATAATCTCCCGCTCAGGAGAACGGTCAAGCAGGTTATAATGGTTCTGTACACAGATAAAAGGAGCAAGGTTGCGATGATCACTGATCCACAAGCCTTTACACACCTGCCACGCAGCAAAGTTGGCGCAGCCGACATACCGCACCTTCCCCTGCCGCACAAGATCGTCTAGCGTTCGCAGCGTTTCCTCTATCGGCGTCGTCGGGTCCACGTGATGGAGCAGATAGACATCAATGTAATCCGTCTGAAGGCGCGACAGACTTTTTTCGACTTCCCGCATGACATGAAAACGTGATAGCCCTCGGTCATTCGGTCCCTTTCGGTCATTCGATCCCTTGTTGATGGATTCGCATACTTTGGTGGTAATGACAAACTGATCCCGCCGTCCCTTGATAACCTCGCCAAGGATGCGTTCAGAGTCTCCACGCTGATAGGTGTTCGCACAGTCAATGAAATTGACACCGTAATCAATTGCGCGTTCGATTGTTGCCCGTTGGATTGCTTTATCGGGTCGTCCCCGAAAAGCAACCCCCAGACAGATGGGCGACACCTGAACGCCCGCCACACCAAAGTTGCGATATTCCATCAATTTCCCCCCTCAAGGAGTCGTCTAAGTCAAAGTTAAAATCGTGCTTCCCTTATCCGGCATGTATCGGCGAATGGGGATCGACTTGCCGGTCCTGATGGATTCCGTGACTGCTGCATCAATCTCCATGTGACGCAGCCCCGCCCAACCGTCCGCGACGAAAGCTCTCCCCTCTTTAATGGAAGCGACAAATTCGGCGATTAAATCCTCGAATTGGGAACCGTACGTGCCTCCATCTAACTGCCGTGCATCGCCCCAATGGGTAACATCATGCGAGCTGTGTAGATGCCAAAAAGCGGTGCCGGCGATATTGTCAATCGTCGCCTCTCCCAACTCACCGATCCACTTAATCTGAAATTGCAGCCCCAAGTCCTGCGATACCGCCAATGTCCCCACCGTACCACTCTCGAACTTCAGACACGCCGCCTTGTTTCCCATCTCCTCATCGTCCGCATAGGCAAAGACCTCTTGAACCTCCCCGCTCAAAAATCGAACTATATCAATGATGTGATTCCAAGATCCCAGAGCCGTGCGGGCTTGAATCTGCCGAAGTTGCCCTAACTGACCGCTCTGGATGACCTGTTTCACCCGCTTTACATTGCGTGCAGCATGGAGACAAAAGCAGATACCAAAGTGTACATCGTGCCTCCTCCACTCGTCAATCATCTCTTGGGCAATCGGCACATCGGAGGGTTGGATTTTGTACTGCCCATCCGCCCCTGCCAACGGCTTTTCGGTGAACACATGCAGCCCCCGCCTCAAACATTTCATGACGAGCTCATAACGGTAGCCCTCACCAACAGGGATATCCACAATGTCGATATCTTCCGCGTCAAGCATTTCGTCCACACTAGTATGAGCTGGCACACCGTATCGCTCTGCGCCCGCCCGCGCCCGTTCCTCAACGACGTCGCACACGGCGACAATCTGGCAATCGGTCAGTCTGGCAAACGACGGCGCATGGTGGTTAGACCCCTGTGCACGATACCCAAGAATCGCAACCTTGAACATTAGAAAACTCCCTCTCCTGTTTATCCCACCGCATCCCAAAGCGTCGTCAGATATTCACGACTCCTTTGCAGGACAGCGGGACGCTCCTCGTCCGGGACATTTTCGCAGTTAATCAGATGGACGCGGGCTGCAGGATGCCGTTTGAACGCCTTGATATAAAGTTCAAATGGGCTGTGTCCGGTCCCTAACTCAATCGACCACATGGGGCGCGGACGATCTTTTGCCAGACTATGGTCTTTCCAACCCACAACCGGTATCCGATTGGGATACTCATCAACCAACAACCACCCGTAACCCTCTGCGCTGGTCATGTGCCCAATGTTGAGGATAATGCCCGCGTTCTCGCACGGCATGGAGTCAAGCAGTAGACGACAATCGTCCAAGCCCTCCACCCATGCGGTATGGTGAATATCAACCCCAATCCGAAGCCCCCCGTCCATAAAGGTTTCTGCCACTGTGTTCATGCAGGTAGCAAGCCGTTTAATCTCCGTCGCTTTCTCCACCGTAGGCACCTTAGACCTACCGCAGCTTGAAACGGGGTGCGTTAAGTATTTACACTCCAACGCCAATGCGTAAGCCGCATACTCCTTTAACCCCGCAATTGTCGGTTCTATCCCCGCATCACTGTCGATATCAATGTCCCCAGAAAAATGGAGCGCACCGATTTCTAACCCGGCGTTACGTATCGCTTTACGGAGGTGTTCTGGATCAGAATCGAGGACGTTAGGGAACGGGCTTTCACTCCTACCCTCCGCATTGACAGGTTCCGCCCCCCGACTCGTCAGTAATAAGATGAAATCGAAACCGAGCTCCTTGATCGCCGCCAAAGTTTTTTCAAACGACAGATGATGTCCCACCGCGTGGGTCACAACGCCAAATCTCATTGTTTTTTACCCCTTACTTTACGTCCGATTTTTAATTCCAATCCATCTATCATGGAAAAAAGACTTGCGAAGTCCATAGCTTTCCTTGTAAAATTTAAGGGATTCGATGTTGATTCGCGTAGATACGAATCCAATCCGTGCTATCAAGCACTCAGATCGCCTGCCCAGAGAAAAGACTATCATACTGCATCGGATCTCTGGGAAATTCTGATACTTTAGGAGAACTAACAATGGAACTACGAGTTGAATACTGCTCTGCTTGAAACTACCTACCCAGAGCCGTCAGTTTGACGGACGATTTATTGAGCAAATACAAAACAGATGTTAAAGGACTCACACTCGTTCCCAGTGGTGGTGGATGCTTTGAAGTCTCCCTGAACGGAAAACTAATCTACTCTAAATTGGAAACGGGAGAGTACCCAACCACAGGACAGATTGTTTCTGCCATTAATGGCGGTTAAAAAATAAACCTTATGATGCGTGATGGAGCAGTCAACAAATCATCACGCATCACGTTTATCCCCACCCACTCACACACCCATTAGAATTAGCACGAACATCAAAATTATTAGCTGAAATCGACGTACAACTCTCGTCGCACACCCCGCATATCCATCTCGTATTCTATATCCACAATCGGCGGACGCGACGGATACCAATGGATGCCGTGCCCTTTACCTGCGACTAGTTTCGGAAGCACAATATCTTCGACGAGTTCGCTGATCGGATGCACGGTATAGATATTAATCCGATTCACCGCATCCCACGTACCACCCAGTCCCAAGAGACGCTCCTCCATCACTTCAACCACATAAGTCGCCTTCTCTCGTATGGCATCTCTATCGGTTTCCCCCCGTCGAACGATACCTTCGGAGTTCAACGCCGCTTCCAAAAGTTCACCGGCACCCGCAATGATGAAGGTCTGTTCCGCTGCATTATCGCAAGGGAGCACATGGGAAAAGCCGTAGAGCATCGGGGCTGCAGGAGACTCTACCAAAGGCGCGACATTTGTGCGTGCCAACGGATTGAGTTCATCCACATAAAGCCCCCACTCCTGCAAAACTTCACAGTACCCACGATTAAAGGCAATGAATCCTTCCATGGTAAAAGGTGCCGGACTACGGAGTTGCATCGCACACAACGCCGTCCGCCCACCCCCCTGCGCCTTCAAATACGCATCGATGTGTGTAAATCCTTCACGCCATGGCATAGGATGTTTCAGCGTAACGTTGACGATTTCGTAACCGGGATCGGCGATGACGCCACAGGAATACGGATCGATGCCCTTGAGAAAATGGTAATGACCTTTCGGATTATGAATAAGCACAGTTTCCTCCATCGGAATAAAATAGTAGGCACGCTAAAGTAGTAGGCATACTCCGCCCCGATGAATCGGGATTCAAAGCAATATGCCGTAACCTCTGTATGCCCACCACTTGCGGCAGCTTGAATTATTTTAACGCAAGTTGCTAGTTGAAAAACACCGTTAAAAAATTATCGAAACTTTCATAGTTTTCATAGTTTTTTGAGGAATTTGATAAAGATAAAAAATGGGGAAACCCGTGCTATGACTCGTTTCTGTGCAATTTATACGGGAAGGCTACTTGGACACACTATGAAATTCACGTCATTTCCTATCTCTGACGATTGGCTGATTAAAGTGGCAACTTGCGTTACGTTAATCTGACTTCAAATACCTTTGCGACACAGACCACACAAATTGCGGCTGATAGCCGAAAGCTGCTTCCGCCTTGGCACAACTCACAGGAGAAATATGGCCGGGCAAGGCATCGCGAACCTCCGTCTTATCCCCAAAATATCGTTCCACCAACGCCGCAGTCGGTTCCGACAACGCAACACGCACCCCCGTGATATTGTAAGGACCCGAAGACACCGACTCCACCTCGACTGCCAACCGACACGCAATTGCAGCATCACGAGCGTCCGTCCGTGTCCATAACAGTGAGGTCCCCTTGCTCGGATCCTGTGCCAACTCATCAATTTCCGCGTCCAACTGTACCGGCATCCGAATCCCCATAAACCGGAAGGAAAGAATCGTCATCCCGAAACGCTTGATAAAGTAATCCGCGGTCTGTTCGCCTACCACCTTTGAAAGCGCGTAACAGTTAGCGGGACGTAACGGATGGGCTTCATCAACCGGCACATAGACAGGCGGTTCCTTAGCAAATGCGTAGACCTGTGCGCTAGAGGCTGAAACTACACGTTGAATCCCCAAATCCGCACACGCCTGAAAGACATTAAAAGTCCCTCGAACGTTATCCCCGTAAGTGCGTGTATCAGGGACAACACCCGCATTCGCCCACGCACCCAAGTGGACAACCGCCTCCGCTTCCGCAGCCGCTAACGCTTGGTACACCTCACCGGCATCGGTCAGATCAACGCGCAAGAAACGAGACGATCCCCCTTCAGACGCTAATATGTCAACGCTAGTGACACTGTGCCCCGCATCTACCAATTCCTTTACAACATAACGACCAATGCGGCCACTTGCACCGGTGACCAAAATCTGCATCTCCAACTCCTTTTCGTTGCGTCAATCCCTCAACTTTGGTAAACTGAAAGAGGTAATCGTATGCTTTCAACTAATTCATTCCTAATTGAAAGGAAATCTATGGACTTCAACGAAATCAAGTTTCAGGACGCAAAAACACAAACCTACCTCGGCAGCCCCAGCATCGTCCGGCTCGCGGATGGGACGCTGCTCGCGACGCACGACTATTTTGGGAAAGGCTGCCCCCTTAACCACGAAGACGCACAACACCTGACCAGCGTCTACCGTTCAGAAAACAACGGAGAGACTTGGGTCAACGTCACCCACGTCGCAAATGCGTTTTGGAGTTCGCTATTCACCCACAACGGCGACGTTTACCTGTTCGGCACATCGCAGGAGTACGGCTCAATTCTGATCCGACGCAGCTGTGATGGTGGGCATACGTGGACCCACCCCAAAGACGAGAAATCCGGCTTACTGTTTCGGGGTGGTCCTTTCCGTGAGCCGCCCAATTACCACTGCGCCCCCGTACCAATCCTTCTGAAAGAGGGTAGGCTGTACCGGGCGTTCGAGGACTGCGATCCATGTGTCTGGGGCAGCGGTTTCCAATCCCTCGTAATCTCCGCTGACGCGGATGCAGATCTCCTAGACGCTGCGAACTGGACACTGAGCAACAAACTCCCCTTCGATCCGGCATGGGTTCCAGAGGCGTGGGGAGAATTGGAGCGTCCGGGCTGGCTAGAAGGGAATATGGTAGAGACAAAGGACGGGGAGATCTGGAATATCCTCCGCTTCAATTCGCTTCCGCTGTGGGACAAGGCAGCAATCGTTAAAGTTCAAAACGACGGCAAGACCATCACTTTCGATCCAGAGACGGGTTTCATCGACTTCCCCGGTGGAATGACGAAGTTCACCATCCGTTTTGACCCGGGGACTGGGCGTTACCTGACCCTGAGCAACAACAATCCTAACCCAAGTCAACCCTCTCGGCGCACCGTGCTGTCTCTGCACACCTCGGACGACCTCCTCCGTTGGGATCACAAACTCACGCTATTAGAGGACGATCAAGGCTTACCGCATGAGCAATCCGTCCAGTTGACCGGCTTCCAGTATGTGGATTGGCAATTCGACGGCGACGACATTCTCTACATCGTTCGCACCGCTTACGACGGCGCGCATAACTTCCACGACGCCAATCGGATTACATTTCATCAGATCCGCGACTTTCGGCGTTTGCTATAGAGACGAAAATAGCCTACCATACAAACACCGTCCCCAACAATTCATTGGGGTTATCCCGCAGTGTGTCATAGATCCGCTTGGCTTCGCTCACCGGGGCAACATCGCGGATTAGGGGCGCAATCTTCACCAACCCCCGATCGACCAAACGACACAGATTCTGCAAGTCATCGCGATCGAAGTGGCTATTCTGTTTCAGTTGGATCTCGCGTCCCTGACCGAGGTTAAAGGTATAGGTCACCTTGCCCCGTCCAGCGATGAATATCACCCTACCACGCTGACGCACAGCACTGATGAATTGGTCCTCCATGCCCGGTACACCCGCAAAGTCAATCACTGCGTCGAAGGTCCCATCAGCGACTCCTTTTTCCCATCCGTCCCCCGAAACATCTAGAACGGTTTCAGCCGCGCCAATCTGCCTAGCAATCTCCAAGCGGTTGGGGTTAATGTCGCAGAGCGTGGCACGCGCACCCATAACGGCTGCGATTTGTGCAGCGACCTGACCGATGATGCCAGCCCCCACGATTAACACCCGTTCTCCCATTTTCAACTCGGTATTGCGGCAGGTACGCATCGCGACACTGGTCATCCCGAAAAGCGCAGCCTCCGTGCGGTCAACCGAGTCGGGCAGCTTAATGAGCAGGTCATCCTCTGCCATCACGGCGTACTCTGCGTGTACAGCACTCATATACAGCACATCCCCGACCTGTAGTTCACTAACATCGGGACCCACTTCAATCACCCGTCCCACATTTTGGTAGCCGTTTCCGCCGGTGGGCAGCTGTTCATCTTTGGGAGCGTAATTTCCGCCAATCAGTTGATTTCGTTCCGTGCCGTTTGTTATCCCGGAATAGATCGTCTCCGTTTTGACTTCGTTACCGGTTGGGCCCTCCGGTTCGGGCCAATCGTGGACCAGGACTTTCTGCCGCCTCTTGTCAGGTAAGCCTTGAATACTTAACGTGCGCATTAACTTTCTCCCCCTAAATCCGTCCCGCCAGCCACTGAATTCCCTGCGAAATCACCGTGCGGAAATTTGGGTCAGAAAAAACCTGATCGTCATGCCCCGACTGACAACAGAACACGCGCGCATTCTTGTACTGTCGAGCCCACGCCAACGTTTTCATGCTATCAGGATGATCGGTGGTCAACAACAATTCACTGTCAGTCCCCGGATCCGCCATAATATAGATCTCATCCACCATCTCCCATGGCGCCAATCCTCGTGTGGTTGGGTGCTGCGAATCCACGATGTCAACCGGCACGGTTTGGTCAATCTGGACACCGAAACTCCGATCTTGAATGCCGCACAGATCCGACCACAACTGCCACTCTGGAAACGCAAGGATGGCGTGGTGCAGCACCAAGATACCCGTTCCATTTTCACCCAGCCCTTCAATGGCTTCCCTGACTCTCCCCTCGTCAGGCGTCACCCGATGAAAGTTATAGAATACAAGGGCGTCATACTGCTCTTGGACCTTGCCGGCGTCTGCCGCAAAGTTCTCCAGATCCTGTAGATAAAAATCAATTTCAGGAATACTCCTGAACAACGCGTGAAACCCCGGCACATCGAAGGCGTGTTGCCCAGTGATCACCGCTGTTTTAATTTTACTCATAGTTCCTCCAATGACACAAGTCAAGTCGGTAATTTCGCCCCGACATAGATAAGATCATGCCGATTATAGTCAAAGGCAAAATGGACATAATCCTCCGCCGCATCTACAAAACCATCTGGATACTGAAGTTGCCCCGGAAAATCAATCAGGGTACGCTTGTGCGACCATGTGTTCATATCATCGTCGGAAGCCCACAACGCTAAGGGATTTCGGACGCCCGGCTTCGGATTCGGGTTATGGATCAGGACAATCCGCTCCGTGCTGAGACGATGCAGCCGAAACTTTGTGCCGGGGTTGGGGATGTCCGTTGCCACCGGTGAAGACCATGTCCGTCCCCGGTCTGCGGACTCACTCCGTTTCAGAGAGCCAGTGCGGTCTGCACGGATGAGCATCACAAGCTGGTCATCGCGCAATTCAACGAGATTATTTTCCGCCCACCCGGCTGTCGGACCGGTTTCGGCGGACCTCTCCCATGTCTGTCCCTCATCGTTGCTGATCAGCACACCGTTGACCGCACTTTTGAACGACCCATCTGCTAGTGGAGAAGCAAAGGGATCAGCCACTGTATCGTAGCTTTGAAACGGCAGAAACCACTCACCCCAACTGCTGATGTACAGGTTGCGGATAAAAGCCCGCCTCGGCAGCGGCACGAAAGGAATAGGCTCTCCCCAAGTCTCGCCACTGTCCCTGCTAGTCAGAACAAAAACCTGCCAATCCTCGAAACGACCGAGATGGCTTTCACCAATGATGCGGATTTCTTGGCTGTGGACAATAACCTCGGAGAGCAGACAAGCACGATCATCGAAACGGAGGACAGTTTCCGGCGGACTCCAAGTTACTCCCTGATCCGTCGATCGACACATCGCTATGTGGTTCTCTAACTCCGGCTCGTGCGTCCCTCCGGTCATGAAAATGATGCCCCAATCACCATTCGGAAATTGACGCAACGCCTGATCGCAAACGCAGTGATTCGGCGGCGACCCTTTGTACACATGTGCACGCTGGTCCACGATGTCTATCTCCTACAACTCAAAAACCGGACTACAGGAATAAATATTGGGACAGATAACTGATCAGGACCGCGCGACGGGGATTATCAGTCTTCCATGGGTAGGCACCGTGCGTTTGCGCGCCTCCCATGAACATGAGCACATCCCCCGCCTGCATCGGCACATGGCGGACCAATCCCATAGTGTCATCGCAGGACTGGACATCCGGCGGCGTAGGATACCTTGCCTTGTGGCTGCCCGGCACACAAATGAATCCACCGTCCGCTTCGGTCACATCGCGCAACTGCCATGCCACGTTCACCGAATCGCAGTAAGTCCGTCCGTTCTGTAGGAGGTAGTTGTTTGAGGGTCTTGCGGGTTCACCGCCACTGTGTAAAGCGTGCCCGGCGGTTCCTTTCACCGAACATATTGCTGAGGCACCATTACACCGGAACCCACTCCCCTCTATCCAGTTTAGCCGATGTACCACCGCTGGGTGGGCGATCATCTCCCGGAAAGGCTCACAATACGGTTTCGGCAATTCAAACAGCCCTCCGAGGTCAGGCCTCCCGGTCCCCGCTAGGGTCTTCGAACCGTGGGCTGGGTCTCCGCCTACTACAATCCGATCGGCAAACTTGTTGATTGCCTCATTAGCCGCCTCCAGCCACGCTGCATCCATCACGTTCCGAATCACCAAATGCCCACACAGATCCCAGAAATAGAACTCCTTCTCGTCAACTGTCGAATTCGGATCGCGGGTATAGATTGACGGATGATAAGTTTCCGGCGATTCGTCTACCCAACAGGTCTCCCCATCCGATTTCACGACGGACGGCGGATCCGCGCGATAGGAAGCCGGACTCCTCATCACCGCGCGTTGCACGGGTGTCAACTCCGCCATCCACTCAGGGAGCGATTCTGCCTCACCTACCGCCTCAAGGTCGGCTGACGGACGCGCGCTTTTACCGATGTACCCGGATGCGAGCAGTCGCTGCGATCCCTTCCCCTTCCACGGTTTCACCTCGTGCAGCGTGCTCTCCACACAGAGCAGCAGATCTCCCGCTTTAAGGGACAGCTGGACGGTCAACCCCATATCGTCCGCACCGCTCAACACATCCTTCGGTGTCTCAACATAGTTCTTGTGGCTGGCTGGAATCAGGGCGAACCCGCCATCACCCTCGTTTACGTCCGCTAGTGCCCAGATCGCAAGCACTCCCTGACAGAACCGAATCCCGTTTTGGTGATAGTAAGCGCGAGACCAATCCCGCGGTTCGTTGCCGCCGACCAGCGGATCGCCTACATCGCCCGACCCATCTCCAATGAGATGCGGCTCCCTGTCAAGTTGGAATTCCTCTCCACAGATCTGGTTGAGATACCACGTCAGCACAGGATGATCGCGCAGTTTTGCCACAGATTCTGATAGCGGGGTAGTCCCCTCCCGATCGAAACCCCGGTTACACGCCGCAATCTCTTCCTGCGTCAGGACATCTCGAACAATTAGATAGCCGGCGACATCGAAGCAATAGTTCTCCTCATTACTCATCAGCTCTCGGTCCATGACTTCCCCCTCAGCTTTATGTCTCTATCTTTATACCGCACCTTAATTTCTAAGCAGTCGCACAATACGCGTGAAACGCAAAACGTGAAAAATCTCACATCTCACGTTTCACGCTTCACTCTTCACGTCAACACTTCGACTAAACGTTTGGAAATAGCTTTCTCCTCACCCGGCAGCAGCGTCATTGAATTGAACACCACACTGTCCGCACCCCCGCCGTTCACGATGGAGGGAAATCCCTCTCTCAACTCGTTATTCGCCTGTCCCGCTGTCTTCCCACACGAGGGGTCAAGCGTGATTTGTACCGATGGGTGCTGCTTGGCATCAACCACCTCTGCGTGAACGCCATCAATTGATTCGGTGGCTTGGGCGATATGCTCCATCTGTGCACGCCATTCGGTATACTCCTCTTTCTCATCCTTCGCAAGGAAGATCTCAACGGCTGTGAGTAGACCCATGACCTCCTCTTTGCCGACCTTCATGCCTCGCCCGATCGCGCTGTGCGGGCTAGAGTTGAAACGCGCAGCCTCGACAAACTCCTGCTTCCCAATGACCAATCCTGAATTTTGGGGGCCTCGCATCCCTTTCCCACCGCTGAAATTCACTAACGATGCACCCATTCCAGCAATCCCTATCAAGTTTGACCGGGGCGGCAGCTGTGCTGCGGCATCAACAATCACGGGTACGCCACGCGCTGTGGCTTCAGGAATAATCTCCGCAAGCTGCTCCTTCGGCTGTGCACCAAAAAAGAAAACAATTGCCGCGGTATTGGGACCAATCGCATCAAGCATATCCGCTGCCGTAACCGCTTCGCGGGTGCCAACCCTGACCAACGTTCCGCCGACCACTTCGATCCCCTGATGGATATAGTAATGCGAATCAACCAGACTGATAATAAACTCGTTTTTTGCACCGCTCGTGTCAGGTAGCTTGTGGACGCGATCTAAATCTGTGCCTGTCAGACACGCGGCGGCAGAGACTTGTACGCCACTTGCAGCCCCACAAGAAACGAATGCAGCTTCAACCCCAATCATCTCCGCCAATTTGTCGCCCACCCTCTCGTGGAGTTCATTGAGGTGGATAAACGAAGTTGCCGCCTCACGCATGGATTCGACCACTTCCGTCGGCATGATGCTGCCGCCCAGCGTCGTGATGGTCCCACTTGCGTTAATAAAAGGTTTGATACCTATATCTTGATACGTTAGCATTGGATCCCTCCTGATAAATTTTGGCTACAAATATAAATCCAACCAATTTTTCGCATGATTGTTGAAATCGGTACATGATGAATGCCCCAAATCGGGGTAGATCATCAACGCCTTCTGGCTTACGATCCGCTCAAACACAGGAACAATCGTGTGGTACGGACAAACGTCGTCTTTCAGCCCGATATTGACGAGCATAGGACGGGTAATCATTTCCACCAGATTGAGCGGATCAAAATAAGCGAGTGTTTCGAGAGCTCTCTCTTTCTGCTCAGGGTGTTGACTCAGATATTCGCCCAACTCGACATACGGATTCGTTTTCACCTCAATCGCAAGCGGATAGTTACACAAAAACGGCTCTTCGGCAACCCCAGCTTTAATCCGCCTATCTAAAGAACTCGTTGCAAGCGTTAATCCACCGCCCTGACTCCGGCTCCACATCCCAATCCGATCCGCATCAACTTCGGCACGACTCACCAGAAAGTCGATACCCCGCACACAATCCATATACGCCCCACGATAATAATACTGGTCCCGATCGGTAATATGATAGGTGAGGTACGTCCCCGATTCGATCTGCCACTCCGCCTTGCTCTCCCCTTGGCTTCGTGGAAACAATGTAAGAACAGCATACCCCTGAAGCACGATATGCGTTGGGATCTGCTTGCTCCCGCTGTAGCCGGGAACAGCAAGAATCGCAGAACATTTTCCCCGTGGATTATCTTTCGGCACCGAGTACCAACCCCGGAGTTTGATTCCGCTAAAACTGGTCAGCGTCACGTTGTAGGTGTCGAACTCTCTGCCACTCAACTCAGGCGCAGGTGAGAGCTTGGGCTCTATCGGAATTTTGTCGAGCACCGCACGCGTCCCTTCCCAGAACTCCCGAATATCATTTGGTGAATACATACCCCGATACCTCCGTTGAACGTGAAATGTAAATTGAGGATAATCGATCTATTTCTACCCCTATTCCTTAATTTCTCATCATACCGTTTTGTGGAAATGCTGTCAACAAAAAAGATAGAGCAGATCCTTCGTAGGGAACGCAGATCTGCGTTCCCTACACAAATCGAGGTTTGTCTAGGATCACAGCAATTTATATCAATTTACTAAAAATCAAATGACAATCTCAGTTGATTTAGTATAGCGTCCATGTTATAATTATAAGCGATCAGTCGTTTGTCTAAAATTCACCCGTATTGACCACTGATCTCCGCTACTCATTCCAACTGAAAGAGTTCTCAAATTCACAGGAGGGAGCGCGTTTTTAATGGCTTACCACATAACAGAAGAATGCGTCGGTTGCATGGCATGTCTAACAAATTGCCCCGTTGATGCCATCACCGGCGACCGCAAAATGCTTCATATTATTGACCCGGATATCTGTATCGACTGTAGTGCGTGCGGCATGGTCTGCCCGGTCGAAGCTATCAATGATCAGAACGGAGATGTCGCTAAATTTATTAAACGTCCCAAGGATCGCCCGATCGCTATCATCTACGAGGAACTCTGCTCTGGATGTGATTTCTGTGTCCACGTCTGTCCATGGGATTGCCTAGAGTTAAAAGATCCCGTGACCGGCGAACACGCCGAGAGTTTCTTCGGTATCTGCGAACTTGTGAAACCGAAGGATTGTGTCGGATGCAAACTCTGTGAAGAGGTCTGTATCAAAGATGCAATTCGTGTCGAATCTCCAATCTTAGTCGAATGGCAGGAAGCGGCAGATTAATTATGATTAGCAGCATGACGGGCTACAGCCGGCATAAAGCAGAAACCGCCTTCGGGCAGCTGATTATTGAGATCAAATCGTGGAACGCTCGCTACTGTAAAGTAACCGTCCGCACCCCAGAGTTTCTATCCAGATTCGATCATCAGATTCACAGTGCCATACGGAATCGGGTTTCGAGAGGGCAAGTCCAAGCCACAGTCGAGTGGACCGAGGACGCTTCAGTTTCAAACCAACTCCCCATTCTCGATTCCAAGCTGGCAGAGCAGTACCATCAAGCACTTGTGGGGTTGCAAAATATGCTACAGCTGGGGGACGAGATTTCGCTGCCTCTCCTAGTGCAACTTCCCGGCGTCTTAACCGCGCAGAAAGCCGATTTGGACGAAGAAGCGGTGTGGAAGGTGTTACAGTCTCACCTAGAAACCGTTTTGGATGGATTGGAAACAACCAAGCAAGCAGAAGGAGCTGCTATGCTTGAAGAAATCAAAGGACTTCTCCACTCTGTCCAGCTCCTGACTCGGAAGATAAAAGCGGCTAGCGCAGATCTCGTCGAATCCACGCATACAAGACTCGAAGCCCGTTTGAACGAACTCCTTGAGGGGCGCGTTAAAATTGACCCACACCGCCTCACGATGGAGGCAGGCATCATCGCCTCGCGTTCAGACATCACAGAAGAACTGGTGCGGCTCGATAGCCACTGCTCTCAGTTTGATGAATACCTGCAAGCAACCCAACCCATCGGCAGACAACTTGATTTTCTATTGCAAGAGATGAATCGAGAGGTCAATACCATCTCTGCCAAAGCGTCTCGATCCTCCATCTCCTACGCCACCGTTGCCCTGAAAACAGAGATCGAAAAAATTCGGGAATTGGTTCAGAATGTGGAATAAGCGACCCTCCCAAAAGGGATTATTCATTGTTATGTCGGGTCCTTCCGGGACAGGTAAAACGAGTGTCATCAAAGCACTTTGCAAAGACGAAACAACATTAGAGTTTTCGATCTCCGTGACGACCCGCCCACCCCGCTCCGACGAGGTTGATGGCGTTGATTACCACTTTTTAGATCAAACCAAATTTGAAGACCTGATTCAGCGTGGTGGATTTTTGGAATGGGTGAAATATGGCGGACACTACTACGGCACCTTAAAATCCACGGTAGAATTGACGATTGAAAAAGGTAAGGATCTAATTTTAGAAATCGATGTACACGGTGCAATGAAGGTAAAAGACCTCGGTATCCGGTATACCAGTATCTTTCTCTTACCTCCCTCCCTCGAAAGTTTAGAGAAGCGGCTTCGCAACCGCAAGACAGAATCCGATTCGGAACTTCAACAACGTCTGCTGACAGCGAAATCAGAGTTCGCTTATGTTAAAGACTACAACTACTGTATCGTGAATCCCGACCACAATGTCGAGAAAGCTGTGGCTCAAATTCGCCACATCATCTCCGCAGAACGCTGCCGAATCGACGACCAGCTTCTCGCCGCAATCTCTCAAGAGTTCTCCTCCTCCCAATAGCAGGACGCACGGCTGAAAACACCGTTCCCACAATGCCCCCGGTACCAACGAGAAGGAAAAATTAACATGAACGGCGATGACAGCACAAAAACCCGCAATACACCGAAAGTCGAAATCTCAGTCCGCAACTTTGGACCGATCGCAGAGGCAGATCTTGATCTGCGCCCGCTCACAGTGTTTGTCGGACCGAGCAACACCGGCAAGACCTATCTTTCTGTTCTGATTTATGCCCTGCATGGCGTCTTTGGAGGGTTTTCAGAATTTCCTCTGATACACGACGTTACTACGGCGTTAAAACCTCAAGTGAATCCAACCACTCTAATAGAAGAAATTTGGGATTTCCTCAATAAGCCAAACACAGAGGAGCGGGGATTCAAGTTCTCAAATCTACCTGCGAGAGTGCGCAATTTTGCACAATCTAGTTTCCAGGACCCAAATCGCTTCAGTACAGAACTTGAACGCTGTTTCGATCTCGATTCCATTGCAGAACTAATACAGTTGACCCGCGGAGAAAACAACGAAATGATAATTTCACTCAAGGTCAACGAAGCAAGCCAGAATCTTTGGAACTTCGATATGAAAGCAGCCAAATTAGAGGTTACCGCAGATGGACGAATAAACGAGGAGACGATTGTTCCTAAACGTTTCTTTGAGCATTTTCCTTGGTTTAGTCAACTTACAGAGCAGCAGTGCTATTATCTGCCAGCCGCCCGCAGCGGCATCATGCAGAGTCACCGGGTAATCGCTAGTTCCCTTATCACACGCTCCACTCGCGCGGGCATCGAACACTTTGCCGAAGTTCCTACACTTTCGGGTGTGATAGCGGACTTCATGCGCCACATCATACTCTATGAAGGATACGCAAACCCAAATGATGGGATGAATAACATCGCTAACACGTTGGAAACCGACGTGCTCACTGGGCAGATAATCACGAAGCCCTCACCGACGGGGGATCCGGAATTCCGCTACCGTCCTCAAGAAACGGAACGGGATATGCGTCTGACTCATTCTTCGTCAATGGTTTCTGAACTTGCCCCTCTCGTGCTGTTCATCCGGGATCTCGTCCGTCCCGGTGACACACTCATCATCGAAGAACCCGAAGCTCATCTGCATCCCGGTGCTCAGGCTCAAATGGCAGCCACCCTCGCTCGCCTGGTCCGCGCTGGTGTGCGGGTGCTTGTAACAACACATAGCGACTTCATGCTCCAAGAAATTGGAAACCTGATGCGTGTTGGTATGCTCAAGGAAAAAGATGCACTGAAGAAAGAGACCAACGATTGGCTGTTACCGGACGAGGTGGGGGCATGGCATTTCCAAAAAAATCAGCCGGTGAAGGAAATCCAATTTGACCACACCGTGGGCATCGAGCCGGAGGATTATGAGGATGTGGCTGAATCCCTCTACAACCGTTGGGCGGGTTTACAGAACCGAATTGAAGAACTGAAAGACGAGAGTGAACGTGAAGGTGAATAGGGTTCTCGACGAAATCCGGGAACAGGTGGGTAGAGAGAGCCTTATCAATTCGTGTAGTGGTGAGGGATGTCGCGTGTATATGACCGGCATACCATCGGAACGGGTTGTGATAGATGTCGAACGTGAATTCGACTCACAGAACAGAACAGAGAAACGGTGTGACCGTCTTCTCTTCTTTATTGATAATATCGAAAACAATCTTGTTGCAGCACCAATTGAACTCAAGAGCGGCAAAGCCGAGCAGTCTGAAGTCACTGAAAAGTTGCAAAACAACTTGCACTTCGCCGCCAGCATCGCTCCGAGAACTTTGACAACCGCTTACAGACCAATCCTGTTTGAAGGACGGGGCATTAAATGGATTAACCCCAGAGGGACAAAACAACTCAATGTAAACTTTCGTGGCAGTAAGTTGCGGATTCGGACAGGACGATGCGGAAAAAGTGAGAATCTAGTGAGAGCACTGTCTGAGCCAGATATCCTCTAATAAACCCGCACTCGCCGCAACCTTAATTATAGGATTCGCCCCCTTAAATTGTGTGGACGCGCCAGAGTATATTCTCGAACTCATCAGGGAAGTAATAGTGATCAGTTTGAAGACGGTCGGAATCGTGAAGGGTTTGCGGAGGTTGGAGTTAGAATGGATAAGGAGAAAACTATGAGTATTGATTTAGACCGAAAACGCCTAGCACAAGAGGACCCTCTAAAATCGCTATTACGCAAAATGAGATTGACTGAGATGGTTACGATGCATCAGTGGATTAAGAAAGAAGGTTCTCACGAGTACGCTATCTACTGTGCTTTGATGCCCTCCCGTCAGATTGAGCGAGCACTTTCCGACCCGGCGGAATGGGATTTGCATTTTTATCAGGGCACACCCACTGCTGTTGTCGGGGGAGGACAAGTTCGATACCTACGCTACGGAGACGATAATGGCATTGAACCTTTAATCATTAACCGTAACTTCACCGAATCACAAACTAACTATGGGAAGAGAGCAGCCTATTGCGAAATATCTGAGGAGTTTCGTCTTTTCCACAATCTCTATCACGACAGAGAAAAGGACGAATACATCAAAATTGATGATGAGGGTAATGAACACCAAGTGATTGTCGTTGAACCGAGCCATCTCCAAATAAGACTCAAGGAGATTCGTGAGTTCTTGGCAATCAAGGAGATGTATTTATCCATCCAATTCCGCTATTACGAATTTTCGGAATATTCGCTCAGAGCACTCGGAACTAGTGAGGATGAAGTAAAGACCGGCAGAGAAACCACGGCGGAGGGTGAGATATGTTGGAAACATTCCTACTACACGGAAATTCATGAAGCCGAGCGAGGGTATAGTGTGCTAGAGGGAAAGCGACTCATTGAACCCCTACCAAAATCCAAAAGCGGTTTCCTCGGATTTGCTGAAGAACCAAAGAAAAAGTATGTCGAATTTATCATCGGGGTTGACGAACATGGGAAGGAAATTCGCCATACCTGCGATCCTACCAAACTGAATCGTTATGGCAATAATCCGGGGGCCATCTATAACATAACCCCTGTACATTTCCACAAGCAGGTTCTAGAAAAATACTACCGTGAGGCCAGTAAATACTCGGTAGAAGATTCGCTAGTGAGCTGCCCTTGGTGGAGTATGCGTATTGACAACCATCATGATGATAAAGTCATCGTGTGGTTGAGAGAACTCTGCTTTCTGCCCCATACAGAACAACACCACTGGCGGGCGCACAATATCCCACCCGAAGGCGGTCTGAGCAAAACCTATTTCGAGCGCAACGTTAAGGGATTGTTCACGGATTCAGACCGACCTGAGCACTTGTTCAAACAAAGGTATGGTCATCTACAAAAGGAATCTGAAAAATCTCTCGGTTGGCAGCTGTTGCGCCAGTTGGGCCATCGAGACGAGCACCACCTCAAAGGCTTAAGAATCCCCTACGCTGATGAGCAGCGTGATTTCGATGAGTTGGTTTTGAGTCTCACAAAGATACTAATCAACTCTCTAAACCAAAAAGAATTGAAAAAACTGATTTCACTTGAACAGGAACAGAATCTTACCCCTGACCAGAAGGAGAATCTTAAAGGTATCGGATGGCTCGAAATTGCCCTCAATTCCTGCGGTGTTGAAGATGCTGCTGAGCACATCACCTTTCTACGAAAACTTCAGAGTTTGCGTTCTAGCGGCAGCGCACATCTCAAGGGGAGCAAGTACCAAAAGATTGCTAAGGACTTCGGTATCGAGAGCCAAAGTTTACAGGAGGTGTTCGCCGGGATTCTCTCAAAGGCTTTGGAGGTTCTCGATTACTTCATCTTTCTTATACAGAGTCGCCAAATCAACCGTGAAATCATTGAGCAAAATAACAGAGAAAGAGGATACGCAATTCTTGGCAAGATGATTGGATTCGCAGAATCCGATTCAACCGATGGGTCTATCAACCACGATGAAGTCATCTATGAATTGGATTCAAAACCATGATTTTTGTTGATAGCGGTGCCTGGATTGCCCTTTCATATCCGAGGGATCGACATCATAATAACGCTGTGGTAATTTTCCATGATTTAGTGCAGCAGAGCACACAATTTTTAACTACAGATTATGTAATTGATGAAACGGTAACTCGACTCAGATATGATTTTAGCCATTCAGGAGCGGTTGAGTTCTTCAACTTTATCGAAAGCACTAAAGACACAGGGATTTTAACCGTCGTAGAAATTGATAGCCTCTTGTTTCGAGCAGCAGAGCAGCTTTTTCGTCAATACGATGATGTGAAGTTATCATTTACAGATTGCACCAGTTTTGCAGTTTGTCAGCAGCATTACATCTCAGAGGCGTTTGCTTTCGATCAACATTTTCCAATGATGGGGATAACGCTATGTGGTTAGTCCATTTCTTCCACATTGACGCTTTCACTCGACCCATCATAAACACAAGAAAACAGCACAATGAAACAAGAAAACAAAACCATCATCCTCGGCGTTACCGGCGGAATCGCCATCCATAAATCCATTGACCTAGCGAGCCAACTGGTGAAACAGGGGCATTCGGTGCACGTGGTCATGACCGAAAACGCCACACGCTTGGTGCAGCCGATCCAATTCCAGGTCATCTCCCGAAACCCTGTCCTGCTTGACCTCTTCGATCTCGGTTCCGATTGGAAACCGGTGCACATCGATCTCGCAGACAAAGCCGATCTGCTGGCAATCGTCCCCGCCACCGCAAACATCATCGGGAAAATGGCGAACGGCATCGCCGACAACGCGCTCTCCACCGTCGCAATCTCCGTCCACTGCCCGATCCTGATCGCGCCCGCGATGGAACAACACATGTACGAAAACCCGTTTGTGGCGGCAAACGTCCAAAAGCTAAGAGAACACGGCGTAGAATTTGTCGAACCTGTCAGCGGCGACCTCGCCTCTGGAAAACAGGGGATGGGACGCCTGAACACAGTCGAGGAGATGTTCGGACGCATCACCCAAATGTTAAAAACGCCCAAAGACCTAGATGGAAAGCGGGTGGTTGTCACAGCGGGACCCACGCGGGAATATCTCGATCCAGTCCGTTTTATCAGCAACCGATCCAGCGGAAAGATGGGATACGCGGTCGCCGAAGCGGCGCGAGATCGCGGGGCAGAGGTGCTCCTCATCAGCGGACCCGCGACAGCAGCACCGCCCACAGGCGTTGAAACCCGACACATAGAAACCACACTAGAGCTGCAAGACGCACTCCTCGAAGGCTTCGATCAGACCGACATCGTGGTGATGGCAGCAGCCGTTGCCGATTACCGTCCGCAAGCGTTCTCACCGAACAAAATCAAGAAAACCACCGATCAACTGAACATCCCACTCGAACAAAACCCTGACATCGCACAAGTGCTGGGCGAACGCAAAAAGAAAGGGCAGATCACGGTCGGTTTCGCTGCCGAGACGAACGACCTCCTAGAGAATGCTCAAAAGAAATTGGTTAAGAAAAACTGTGATCTCATCGTAGCAAACGACGTATTGGCAGAAGGCGCGGGGTTTGAAGGTGATACCAACATCGTGACCCTGTTGGACCAAAGCGGGAACTGCGAACAACTACCCCTGCTCTCCAAACGCGAAGTTGCGGATCGAATCTTAGACCGTGTAGTTGAACTGATCCAAGAAGGCGATTGACCTAGGTATCATTAGCAATCCCATCTCCCTCAATCCGTATACTAAGAAATCGGGACTCAATTACAAACTCCCCACACAAAAACTTAGACCTTAAAAAAACGAAGGGAGGGAGGTTATCAAAAAAAATCCTTTAGAGCTAAACTCCCAAGATTGGTCTCTGGAATACAAATCCGCTTTAGCTTTGTATCCACGCGGATTTTGTGATATACTAAATAATGCTTCAGTTTTGGGAGCATGTCAAAATCTGAAATAATAGGAAAGTGTTCAAAACCTGTTGTACAATCAATCCTAATATATTGGTAGGGCCTACCGCTAGCTAGTTCAGGGACAATTTGTCGCAAAAGAATGAATGGGCGAGCAGTACGCTTTACCTTAACCGTATCTACAGAGCAATAGCAAAGGAGAAAAGCAGCAATGAAAATGAAAACAACGATTTCTGTTCTGCTTATAGCAGGTGTCCTTTTAATCCTTACCCCGCTGGGCGACGGAAAACAGCGCCCTGGATTGGAATTAATGCTCTATTATCCCCTTGACGAAGGCGGCGGCAGAACGGTGGAAGACAAGTCCGAAAGCGAAGCCGATGGCAAGTTAGGGGGCGGAGAATGGGTTGATGGCAAATATGGGAAAGCCGTTCGGTTTAACATGAAGGATGGAGACGGCGATCCCGAAGGTACTAGTAATATCCGAACCCGAGAAAATGATGCCTTTGCCTTTCAGGGGCATGCGGAAATCACGCTGATGGCATGGATCAAAAATGAGACCGACCATTGGGCATGGGCTGGGATTAATCAGTTTGTAGTTATCTATAACCGTCCTGAAGGAAATTTCACAAACTACGGTTTTCGGATAGAAGAGCCGGGGCACCCCGCTCTATTTTATCGAGATGCAGCGGACGCGGATTGGCATCGTAAGACATCAAGAGGTGACCCCTTACCAACGAAGCAGTGGGTACATGTCGCCTGTACCGCTATTCTGGGCAAGGGAGATACCATGAAGTTCTATGTAAATGGGGAAGAACGTCCCAGTGGATGGAGTCATGGCAACGGAAATTTTAAGGCGATTGCGGTGCCAGGTCCCATCGATATCGGCTCCCGTTGGGCAGGTGGAGGCAAACATCTCTTCCACGGCTCAATTGATGAGGTCATGATCTGGAAGGGAGTATTTGAAGCCGATGAAATCAAAGAGATTATGTCGGCACCCGCCGACGAATTCCTCGCTGTTCAACCCCGTGGAAAGCTCGCCACAACGTGGGCAACCCTAAAACGAAGTTCTAACTATGGTGAAGTCTATAAATAAGTAAACATTTGCTAATAGTTTGGGCCTTCCCGAAGTTTCCTAAGTCCCCCTGATAAGGGGGACTTAGGGGGTTAGCTGTATATTGGGAGTGTCTAATTAATTCTAAAATCTACTATAATAGACTTAAACCCGCAATGACAATATTGCCCCCTGATGTTTATATCAAATAGATACACTTTCCTATCAGCATCGGGGGGCTTTTTTAATTAAGGCTTAGTCATAAATGCAGAAAGTCAGGGATGTAATCGAATTTATGAGTCACCTTCCTATGCTCAATCCTTTGATAGATTGGGCTAGGCTTCGGCAATGCAGAATACTACGCACTACGGTAGGGAGGTACTCAAAATTTGTGATCGGTTACCTAAAAGGGGGTACGAAACATGAAAGCATTGGCACTTATAGCGGGCTGCCTTTTGTTCCTCATGCCATCCCTAGTCAGCGGGAAACAGCGTCGTGGATTGGAACTGGTTCTTTATTTCCCCTTCAACGAAGGAAAAGGAAAGACGACGCAAGACCTATCTCGATTCAGAAATAGCGGGAAGTTGGAAGGGGAATGGGACTGGCGCAAAGGGAAATTTGGGGACGCTCTCTATCTTTGCAGAGAAGTGTCTTGTGGTGGCGAACCGGGGCTTGTCCAAACCCCACAGCACGAAATCTTTGCCTTTGAGGAGGGAGAGGAAATCACCCTCATGGCATGGATTCATGTCGATCCCGCTCATGTCGGACTCAAACTAGTTGGGGCGCGCGCGATTATCTATAATCGCCCTCGAGACACGCAAGCGAATTACGGACTGCGGATGGATCGTGTGGATCCATCCTTTTTTTATAGAGACGAGGCAGATAGGGACTTTCATCGTATCACGGGGATATGGGACGCGATACCGCTAGACAAGTGGATCCATATCGCCGCCACCAGTACTTTTGGGAATCCTGAATCGATGAAAATCTACCTAGATGGGAAACTACAACGTGCGAACATGAAGGGAGGGACCAAACCTGATGATTGGTCCCTAGGTGACGGGACGAAACCGCCCATAGTAACCAAAGGTCCCATTACGGTTGGCGGCTATGGGAAATTTCTCGACCCATTCCAAGGTCTCATTGATGAGGTGATGATCTGGAAGGGAACCTTCACCGAGGAGGAAATCCAAGAAATTATGCTGGCACCGGGAGTAGAGTTTCTCGGCGTCGAACCCCGCGACAAGCTAGCTACGACATGGGGAACGCTAAAACAAAGCCCCTGAAACGAACCTTTTAAGAATCGATCGAACCTTTGGCATGGTTAAGGAGGTTGCTGGTCAGTTACCCCGCCCTGAAGGACGGGGCTTGTAGTCCGTCCAACGGGTCTTACATGGTTTCTCGGTCTTGGCTTGTAACTTTACACGCTCGCCACCGAAGGGATACAGCACCCCTTTAGAAGGATTCACGGTGAGTCGGTGACAGCACCGCTTCACCTTCCGAGCGAAACCTCAGACAAACATCGCCTCCGGCTACTACGCCAAGAGGGAAGTGTAAAACAAGCGTTTTACCTAAGTCGTCGAGTTACAGAAATATATTATACCATATAACTACCAAAAAAGTGTACGGTAGATTATAAAGACAAAAAGGAGCACAGTTTTCTCTCCGCACTAAAGTACGGAGTATCCACTGTGGAGATTTTGATGAAAACGAAGATTGCTGTTCTGTTTATAGCAGGTGTCCTTTTACTCCTGATTCCGCCTTCCTTGGTCCACGGGAAACGAGATCCGAAAGACTTAGTTCTGTATATCCCCTTTGACGAAGGAAAAGGAAAAACGGCGGCGGACATATCTGAATTTGAAAATCACGGCAAGTTGGAAGGAAACTGGGAGTGGGACGATGGGAAATTTGGAAAAGCCATACGTTTTTCCATCAATGACCCCGGTATTGTTCGTACCCCAGTAGATGACGCATTTGCCTTTGAAGGCGGGGACGAAATCACGATTATGGCTTGGGTTAGTATGGATGTCGCAAGGCCTGGGGCTCGCGGAATTCTCTATAATAGTCCTGACGGAAACAAAGCGAATTATGCACTACGTTTGGAGACTGTAGATCCATCTTTTTTTTATCGAGATAAAACAGATCAGGACTTTCATCGTGTCACAGGGATATGGGATTCTGTACCGATAGATACGTGGACCCATATCGCTGCCACCAATACTTTTGGGAATGCTGAAGCGATGAAAATCTATCTGAATGGAAAGAATCAGAAATCGAGCCGAGATGGTGGTATTAATAAGGGTCATGAAGCAAAGGACTGGTCTAAAGGCGACGGCACAAAACCACCCCTGCCCGCCAATGGTCCCATCACGATTGGCGGATACGGGGCGTTTGGTGAACCGTTCCAAGGTGCTATTGATGAGGTCATGATCTGGAAGGTTACTCTCACAGAGGAAGAAATCCAAACGATTATGCAGGCACCTGGAGATCAGTTCCTCAGCGTAGAACCGCATCAAAAACTCGCCACAAAATGGGGTGCTATAAAACAAAATCCGTGAGGCGGATTGTTAGAACTATCTCATTTGCCTCTTGATGCTCACGATTAAATAGCCACACGTTCCCGTCAGCATCAAGAGGCTTTTCTTTTATGGATGAGGAGGGTCAGATGATTTTAATGAGTCCAAGTATACAACCGGGAAAGACGGCAGAGGAACGGGCGGCGTTTCTCCGCACAGTCAGCATCATGGAGGTAAAAACGGTCTCCATGAGTACACCCGCCGATTGGAGCGATGCGGATGTTGAGGAGGCAAGGAAATTCCTCGAAGATCACGGCATCCGACCGGGCGAGTTTAGTGGATTCCACAGCGGGTTTGGCGCAGCGGATGAAGCCGAGTACCAGTCAGCCATCGAACACTATCGTCGCCAACTACGCCACGCTCGGATCTTAGGTGCGCACTGCGTTGGGTTCAATGTCGGATTAACCTACAGATGCACACCCCAAATGTGGGCTGACGAAGCGTGGAAGCGATGCCTTGACGCTGCGGTGGATTTGGCAAGGGAGGCAGAAGCAGCGGAGATGGACGTTGCCGCACACCCCCATATCATGAGCCCGCTCTGCTCTGTGGAACGGTACAAAGAAATGTTTGACGCAGCCGCCTCACCCCGAATGAAGGCACTGATGGACTGCGTAAATCTGACCTGGCCCCATCTGTTCTACAGAACAACAGAATTGGTAAATCAGATCTTCGATGAGATGGGAGATAAAATCGCTGCGCTCCACGCGAAAGACCTGTCGATATCGGCGGTGCGCCAGAACGAGAGCGGACGCTTATCAGTCGTGCACATAGACGAAGCGGTTCCGGGGGCAACGGAAACGGATCATCGTTATGAATCCGGCGTTATGGACTATGCGACCATCCTTCGACGACTGGATAAGTTAAACCACGATGTCACGCTCTATGTGGAACACTTCCCATACGAAGACACCATCACAGGTCAGCAATACATCCGACACGTCGCACGAGAGGTCGGTGTAACAATACACTAAATCAACATAGGTTGAGACCTACCAACTGACGGAGCGACCGAAACGCGCGCTCCATCTGTAGGGAACAACGATCGTTGTTCCCTACGAGGGCTGGCAGACCCCTCTCTTCCCCCCAAAGACGAAACCAACGCAAATGACTCTCCGCCAACAGGTTCATGAATTCCTCAAACGCACCGGCAGAAACGCCAACCAGAAACTCGGTCAACACTTCCTGATCGATCCACACGCCTTGCAGGATATAGCTTGGGGCGCGAAATTAACCGATGCCGATTTTGTCTTGGAGATCGGGGCCGGACTCGGATTTCTGACATCGGCACTAGCAGCTACCGCTAAAAGGGTCGTTGCGATTGAAATTGATGAATTTCTATACGCCGAATTGCAGGTCAAATTCTCAAAAACGCCTCACATTTCTCTGATCCAAGGGGATATTCTCAAACAGAATCTTCCCTCCCTGCTGAACGACTTTCCCTCCCAAAACACCAAAATTGTAGCTAACCTACCCTATTACATCACCACGCCGGTTCTATGGGAACTATTGAAGTATCACCGAGAAATCGGTACCTGCGTCCTGACGATGCAGACAGAAGTCGCTGAACGCATCACCTCACCGCCGGGGAACAAACGCTATGGAGCCCTCTCCATCGGTGTCTCCTACTATGCAGAAGCTGAAATTATGCACAGGATTCCACCGAATCAATTTTTCCCTTCGCCGCAGGTCGATTCTTCCGTCCTAAAGCTGCAGATGCGGGATACCCCTCAAGTCATTGTTGAAAATGAAGTGCTATTCTTTCGGATAGTTCGGGCTGCGTTTCAATTTCGGCGCAAAATGTTACGAAACGCACTCTTGAAAAACGGCGTTTCTATCTCTGCTGACGCGTTTAATGCCATTTGTGCCCAACTTGCTATCGATCCACAGCGACGTGGAGAAACGCTGGACATCGCCGAGTTTGCCGCGCTTGCAAACCGTTTGCATCAACACATGAGCAAATCAGCAAGCTAAAATCTTCACGCATCACACCTAACACTACACTGACATTATCAACAAGAAAAGTGCGTCTTAGAGAATGCCATGAAAATACATACATACACGCTCATCCTGCTCGGATCTCTGCTGCTCGCTTGCTCACCCGCAATGCCGCCTTCACCGGCACCGCCTGACACATCATCGCTTTATCGAGCGGCTGCAGTCAAGCATTACCAACTGGCACACGGAGAGATCCCATCTACTGAAGCGGAGTGGGATTCCTTGATTGAAGAATTTCAGGGTGCCATAGAAACAGATGCGGAAGGGGAGTGGGCAGACGATGCCCAATACGCAACTGCTTCTTGTTGGCTCTGGTTGGGACAACGAAACGAACAGCCGGCACTTGACAACGCAATCGCCGCACTCACGACACTGCTCCAAGATTATCCCGATTCACCATACGCAGCAGAGGCACACTACTGGCTGGGAGATTGCCACGATCGGCTTAGAGATTATGGCAAAGCAATACCACACTACCAAACGGTCATCAGTCGCTATCCCAACCACGCAATCGCCGACAAGGCACAGTTGCGCCTCGGCAGAGCGTACGAAGCGCAAGGTTACTTCACACTGGCGCGTATTACCTACGAAGCACTCTCGCAACGAAGCCAAGATTCCCAGATTGTCGCCCAAGCGGAGAAACGGGCTTCACGCCTTAACACCGAACCAACGGAGGAGGAAGCACCCGTCGATTCTACACCTGAAACCGCATCTCCAGAATCGCCTCAAGTTGCCCAAGCGAATCCACCTGAAATGTCGCCGGAAGTGACCAAGCCTCCGCCTCCTGAACCCCCAAAAGCACCTCAACCTAGTGCTAACATGTCGCCACCGAAAAAAACCGACGCTAAATCCAAAACCGTAACTCCGCCAAGTGAGGCTAAACCTCAGAAGCCCCCCGCTAAGAAGAAAGCGGTAACACCACCGAGTAAAGCCAAGCCTGCACCTGGACCACCGAAAACCCCAAAACCCGTTGCCGATCCGTCGCTGGCACAGCAACTGGGCTTGAGCGTCAAAACCATCGTCATTGATCCAGGACACGGCGGCAAAGATCCCGGCGCTGTGAGTCAAACGAGACAAGAAAAACAGATTGCGCTCAGTCTATCAAAAACGCTGCGCGACACCCTCGTTAAGAAAGGGTATAACGTCCGGCTGACACGCGAGACCGATGTTTTTCTCCCGCTCAGAGAACGAACACGGTTTGCGACAAACCAGAAAGCCGATCTGTTTATCAGTATCCACACCAACGCCAGCACCGCCCGTGCAGCGTCCGGCATAGAAACCTACTACCTTGCCCTCGCCTCCGACGAATCCGCCCGAATCACCGCCATGCGCGAAAACGCAGGGGCAGAGTACAACATGAAGGAGCTGGATGCACTTGTAGGAAGAATCCTCAAGGAGAGCAAAAGCACGGAGAGCCGTCGGTTGGCAGAGCTGATTCAGGCGCAGCTGACATCAGGAAAACAGGTGAAGAACCGGGGAGTCAAACACGCACCTTTTGTGGTCCTCATCGGCACAAAAGTGCCCGCAGTACTTGTTGAGGTCGGTTTCATATCAAATCCGCAGGAAGGGAAGAAACTCACGACAAAGGCGTATCAACGTCAGCTTGCAACAGCGATTGCCGAAGGGATCGAGCAATATATCAAAAACCTCCCGCCGGCAGCTGCAAACCAATCGTGAATAAAGCAACCCGTGGCGCAGATCTCGATTTCGGGATAGTCCCTATTCTGCCCTTAACGCTTCAATGGGGGAAAGCCGTGCCGCTTTAATCGCGGGATAAACCCCAAAAAAGATGCCAATGGTTGCTGAGAAGGCAACTGAGATAACCATCCATTGTACAGAAATCACAGCGGGCCACTCCGGAACAACCTTGGCAACTTTTACAGCGATATTCGCCATGCCCTGTCCGGCAAAAATACCCAATCCAACACCGAGCAACCCACCGACACTACACATAAAAACGGCTTCGACCAAAAACTGGAACAAAATATCTCTGCGTTTCGCACCGAGTGCTTTTCGCAATCCAATCTCTCGGCTGCGCTCGGTTACGGACACTAACATCATGTTCATGATGCCGATACCGCCAATGAGCAACGAAAAGCCAGCAATACTCCCGAGTGCGATTTTAATAAGTCTACTCACCTTTTCAAATTGTGCAAATTTTTCCTTCGGCACATCAATCTTAAAGAAATCGTCTTGGTTGCGATGTCGTTTGCTCAATACCGCTTTAACTTCGTCAATCGCTCGGTCAATGTAATCCATACTGTTTGCCTGGATCGAGAGCGACCGGACATGACGATCGCCCGTCAATCGCTCCTGCATGGTTGTTAGGGGGATAAACAAGCGATCATCAAGATTCCATGAACCACCAAGGACTTTTCCCCGCCGTCGCATGACGCCCACAACCCTGAACCGCTCGGCAACGCGATCGGGCCGCCAGCCGCCCGACCACCCCTCATAATCTAGGACAACCTTAACCTCCTCGCCAATCGGATTCTTCTCACCGAACAATGCCTCTGACACATCCGCCGCCAGAACACAGACTTTGGTTCGATTTGTGATATCGGCTTCGGAAATAAATCGACCCTGTTGGGGTCCCCAACTCATCCCAATTTCGTAGAAGGGGATAGTACCAATCACTCCTGTACGTTTCTCCGCACCACCATTGGCAAGCACAAGGATATTATAGTAATTGATACGACACCACGCGCCGGAGACAGATGGGCATTCGGCCTCAATGGCAAGCACATCCTCATATGTCAAATATTCACCGCTACGATTGGGTTCCCAGCGGTCACCTTTTCTAATCCATGGGTTGCGATTTAGGCGGAAGTGATTAGCACCCCCAATCTTTTCAAACGAATCAAGAATAATCAGCTTGGCACCGTCACCAATAGCAATCATTGACAGCACCGAAGCCACACCAACAACGATCCCAATCATCGTCAAAAGAGACCGCATCTTGTTTGTGCGGATGGCTGAGAATCCAATTAAAAATCCTTCACTAAGTTTCAAGCTTGCTTCCTCCTTTCACGTTTATTCTATTTTCAGCATCGTTTTCTTGTATTTCTATATGCGCCAATAGCCAAAGCATCCCGCCGGGCGGTGCGAACCAATCATATATCGCGCAAATTATGGGATGTAAGAACCTGTTTTAAAAAGAAAAAGGCTATTCAAAAGTTAATGTTTATGTTAAACCATTAGAGCAGTAAACTACTGACCTAATGAAAGGCCTAAACATGACTACACCAAAGTATCCTACAGATTTGACCGATGCCCAGTGGGACAAACTGTTACCCTATTTGCCAGAACCTTCACCCATAGGTAGACCTCTCAAGTGGGAGATGCGCTCAATTATCAACGCTATTTTCTATATAGTCAAATCAGGGTGTCAGTGGCGAATGTTGCCGCGTCACATGCCACCGTGGCAAACGGTCTATTCCCACTTCAGAAAGTGGAAAACTTTAGGGACATGGGTTATGATTCATCAAGCACTTCACGAGCAAACCCGTAGTGATATTGGCAAATCCCCGTCACCGACCGTAGCTATCATTGACAGCCAATCGGTCAAGACGACCGAACTGGCAGATAGTAGAGGGTTTAATGGGCACAAGAAAGTCAAAGGTCGTAAACGCCATATAGTCACCGATACAATTGGCATTCCATTGGGAGTCAAAGTCACTGATGCCAATGTCAGTGATAATCGAGTCGCAATAGAGTTACTAAACGAGGTCTTTAGTTGGCAGATAACGATTCAGTTAGTCTGTGCTGATGCTGGCTATCGCGGAGAATTAGGCGACTGGCTATATTTAACGCATCAGTGTCAATTGGACATTGCTCCATCTCTTGGGCAATCGGGATTTGTGGTCGTCCCATTACGTTGGATTGTGGAGCGCACCTTTTCTTGGTTCGGTTGGTTTCGCCGATTGACTTTGGACTATGAACGCTCGGCTGAGACCGCTGAGGCTATGGTGTATATTGCTTCCATTTACTTGATGCGGAACCGCATCAAATGACTTTTAAAACAGGTTCTAAGAGAGTCGTCAATATAACCCACATAACGTCAATATAATTCACATAATCCTGTAATACGCTCATTACAAATCTTACAAATCAGAAAAACGCCCTCAGCCATTGGAGAGCAGAGGGCGGGTATGTTTTAATTCTCTCACGTTTCATCACATCTCAGAAAGCACCTGACGGAATTCATCGACCCCCGTCTTTGCCGCTTCGATTAACCGTTCCGGAAGCGGGTTGTCATGTATCCTCACGACCTCCAAGTTCGGCAGACCCGCCAGTTCCTTCGGCAATGAACGCAGCTGGTTGTTGCTAACGCCGAGTTCCATCAGTTCCGTCATTTGGGCAACCTCCGGCGGAAGCTCAGTCAGTTGATTGGATTCCACGGCGAGGCGCCGCAGGTTTGACAGACGACCAATCGTCGATGGCAACGCACGGACCTGATTTCTTGTCAGTTGGAACGTCTCAAGTCTCTCAAGATTGCCAATTTCGTCGGGCACCCCAGTCAACTGGTTCGCTCCGAGGTACAGCTCTTCCATAGCTGTGAGCTCACCTATTGATTGCGGTAATGCCGAGAGCCGGTTCTCGCCCAAGGTTAGGACACGCAGATTCGTTAAACCACTGAGGTCGTCTGGCAACTTCTCTATCTGGTTGAAGTCTATTTCAGCAATTTCAAGCCGGTTCATCTTCCCAAAACTATCGGGCAGTTTCTGAAGTTGGTTGCGGTGGAGAATAACCACCCGCAATGCACCAAGACGGCTAAACTCCTCTGGCAATTCTGTAACTGGACTGTCAGACAGCTCTAGAAATCGCAGGCGCGACAGGGATACAATCTCATTTGGCAACCTTTGAAGCTTGCTATTCAATAACTGGAGATTCTCCAATTCCTTCAATTGACCAATCTCCCTTGGAAGATGCTCAAACGCACCCCCGCGTAACCAGAGATCTCTCAAGTGAGTCAGCGTCCACAACTCATCGGGGAGCGTTTTTCCAATGAGATGCTTCAGGTGGAGCGATATTGCATTGTCTTCACAACAAGCAGCAATTGTGCGTAACATTTCACGCTCATTGTATTTACGTTCATATGCTTCAGAAATCATGTTCTTTCTCCTTTGAGTTCTTATTTTTCTCAATCCGAGGCGGCTTCTGACAAAACTGCGGGCGTTGGAAAGCCATCGTTTGATGGTCCCTTCGGGCCTTTCCAAGTGCCCCGCGATTTGTCTGATGGTCAAGCCTTCGATATAGAACAGGCGTGCGGCTTCGGCTTGGTCCGGTGGTGCTTCAGACAGTACATGCAGCACGGAATCGAGTAATTCAGACTCAAAACCGCTGTGCCTACTCTGTCTGTCGATTATGGGTTCAAGGTCGCTGTGCTCCATCGGTTCCTCCCGACGCTGTGCCGCCCCAAAGAAATCGTAACACCGGTGTCGGGCGATCTGCAGCACCCATGCGTCCCAGCGTTCCCAATCCCGCAGCTGCTTCAAGCCACGCCACACATCCAACAGCACCTCTTGCAAGACATCTTCGGCGTATGTCGAATCCGCTATCTCAGCTCTGACGAGCCTTAGAAGTCGTGTCTCAACACGCTTTATCAAGGCTGCAAAGGCTTGACCATCGCCATCAATACTTTTTTTAATAAGTTCTGTATCTGGAATTTGATTCATTCTGTTATTCCTTCCACCTTAATAGGCGTTGCTTAGAGGGGAAAGGTTCGCTTCGCTTGATTTTTCTTTTGCTGCAGTGAGAATTTTGCAAGATAGAAAATCTAGGGGCATGTAGCTCCCCCGTAGAAGGGATCTCCGAATCCCGACACCTCACTAAATAACCCTAATGGAAAATCTAGGGGCATTTATGGTGAACTAGAGAAATAAGTAGACATTTACCAATAACTCCGACCCTAGCGAAGTTTCCAAAGTCCCCCTGATAAGGGGGATTTAGGGGGTTGGCTGTGCATTGGAAGTGTCTAAGTAATTATAAAATCTACCATAATTCTTCGGGCAGGGCAAGATGCCCCGCCTACGATGTAAGGGACCATCTTCCGTCTACCCGCCAAAATCGATCAAAAAACGGAAAACTAAATAGCCCTATGGAAAATCCCTAACAACTTGACCAAAACGGTGCGTAATGCTATAATCGTCCGCGTCCTAATCTATTGGGAAACGACTGTGTTGCATTATCACGATGAAGGAGAAAATTGATGGGAACACTACACGGTATCATTCGAGACAGCGTTTCAGGCGAGCCGGTCGAAGCTAAAGTGCATGTGTTGACGAGCAGTGGAGATTTTGTGCATCCCGCTGGCAGCATCTTGAAAGTGGGTCCCGGTGAGCCATCCTTTTATAGCGCAGGCGAGTTCACGGTGAATGTCCCACGGGGGTCAACGGATATTATCGTTGAACGGGGCACAGAGTATGAACCGCTGCGGAAAGTGGTCTCAGCTCCTCAAAAAGGGCACGTTGATGTCGAGTTGCAACTCAAACGGTGGACGGATCTCCCATCGCAAGGTTGGTATCCGGGCAACACGCATCTCCACTACAGCGAGAATGAGATGCAGCCCGACGCTCGATTGAACCTCGACCCAAAAGTCCATGATCTGAGCGTAACCGTGGTTAGTATCCTGCAGCGACGTGAGCTGCCTTATGCCAGCAACAAGTACCCAATCGGGTTTATGACAGACTACTCAACCGCACATCATCTAGTAGACTGCGGAGAAGAGAATCGACACAACTACCGCCGGGGCGGAATGGCGTATGGACATATCATGCTGCTGCGTATCCGCAACATGGTAGAACCGGTCAGCCGCGGCGATCTCGTCAGCGATTTCGATCCCGATTATCCGCCGCTCTGCTACGCCTGTGACGATGCAAAACGGCAAGGCGGCATTGTGCTATGGTGCCATAACGGAATCGGGATGGAGGCACCGGTCGCAGCGGCACTGGGCAAGCTAGACGCCTTTAACCTCTTCGACCCATTCTGGGCGGATCCAGAGTATGACATCTGGTATCATCTGCTTAACTGCGGCATTTCGCTGCCAGCATCAACTGGAACCGATTGGTTTATCTGCTCAAACAATCGCGTCTATGTCCAAACAGACCAAGAATTCACCTACGAGAACTGGTTGCGGGGGTTGCAGGGGGGAAATACATTCATCACGAACGGACCAGCGTTATTTCTCACCGTTGATGGTACGATGCCCGGTGGACGAATTGACTCTCCGAATGGTGTGCCCCGCAAGCTATCAGGGGAAATTTCGTGGCATTCACACTATCCGATTAACCACGTAGAGCTAGTCCACAACGGCAGCGTTGTGCAACGCAAGGATTTCAATGAAGCACCGGAACAGAATGATGAGTGGGGATTCGATCTCGAAATCGAAGCAGATGGATGGATTGCCGCACGCGCCTACGGTGATGCGAGGGACAGCTTTGCACAGGCGATATATGCACATACCAGCCCAGTGCAGATCGGCACAGGACGACCCCCCGGCATCGCACAGGATTCTGCGGCATTTTTCGTCCGCTCAATTGACGATTCTATCGATTGGATCAGTCGGATTGGCAAATTCACCAAGGATGAGCAGCGAGAGGAAATTTTGCACCTGTTTAATGAGGGACGAAAGATCTATGCGGGTCTAACAGTGGGGCAATAGCGTACTTACTTCCCAACAACGCTGTAGTAAATCGCATTGAACAGCAGCTTAAATGTCCCGTGCGACTGCGCCCGATGCTGCGGTTTGAAGCCAAACAGAATCACATGTCCCTTCCCTAACTTGACATCCCAGAGTGCACCTTTCTGACGGATCCGTTTCTCCCCCTCGATCCAGCCACTCATGAGTGGATTGAAGTTGGGATAAGCCGCGACCCTCTTGCCACCTCTCGCTTCAAACGCCGGTCCCGACTTGAAAAAGACCGCCATCTCGCGCTCCAAACCGTAACCGATTGGATGGGTCGTTTCAACAAAAACGCGCAGCAGTGAACCGGGGCAGAAAAATTGCGCCCCAGTTGATTTTTGAGGATCTGATTGATTCGGTTCCAAGGCGTTAGTGATCTCCAATCCAAAATGTTTCATTGGCACCTCCGTTGCCCAGTTCAAACAGATAAGCGTACCACCCTGTTCAACAAAGGTGCGGAGATTCGCCACGCCTTCCAATCCAATACCGCCCACGTACTCCGGCGGGAGGCTGCCTTCCGCGTGTCCTTCAATCATCCTTGATGCCTTCATATCGGGCAGGATTATCGCGTCATACCACTCATCTAAATCTCCGGCACGGATCTCCGCATCTGTTAAATTGCGATAGGGAAACTCATGTTCCTCCAGCACCCACCGAGTCCAGCCCTCATCAATGCTCGCCACCCACGGCTTATAGAGCCCCAAGCGCGGCTGTCTCAACTCTGCTTTGACATCCACAAAGCGTTGATTTAGCGCGTAGATTTCAATCCCAAGGGACTCAGCAAAATGGCGCAATTCAGCGGAATCGCTCCCCGGTATTCGATCTGATTTAAGGATAATCGTCCCGCGGGGCAGGTGTAGATCCTTCCACACGGTTTCTCCCTGCTGCTGATAGATTGTATATCCGTCCTTTTGGAGCAATTGATTCAGTGCCACGGTTTCTAAGTTCGTTCGATTTCTGAGTGCATAGACAACCGCGTCTTGAAAATCAACTCCCTCAAGGTGGAGCTTGCCCGCCGTTTTCGGGATCTCCTCAACGAATGCTAAGTCCGCCCCAAATGCGTTGACCACCCTGATGACTTTGACACCCATCTGCAGCGGCAACGTCCAACCCGCGATGTCATACGGACGCTCCGGCGGCGCGCCGGGCGCAGGGATCCGTCGAGGGTAGTGTTGCGCCTCAAGGAGATCTTTGGCATGTGCCCGAAACGGCTGCGCCATCGAAACGACGTAAGTCCCCGCAGGATATTCGACACCATCCGCTGTAAAATTCGCGTTCGCCTGATGGATCTTCACACCACCACGTTGTAAAATCTGCAGCATTTTGAGTGCCGCATTCACATCTCGCTGATCTGTCGGCACAAGAAATGCCCGTGGCGGTTCCTCCTCACCCTTCTCGACAGCACCCAATCCCATCTTATAGAAATTGGTCAGAAACATCTCCTTCTGCTTGGCAACGATTGACAGGATCGAGTCCGCCGCCGCTTTTTCGTATTCGATAATGTCGCGCATCCGCCACCAACCGCCGGGCCACGGCTCAGGGAAGTTGGTCTGCTGCGCGTACTCGCTCAACCCCCGTCGATGCCCCTTCAAACTCAATAGCGGCTGAAAGATTGGCGAAGCGATGTTGACACTGGCAGCCTCCGTCAAAATGCCCATCATGTTGTGCCGATACGGTACAGTGCGAAAACCGCCGTGCCACCACGTATCGTACACCGCGTTCGACAGCACCCCGGTGAACCCTTGCGATGTGAGATCAAGTGCCATCTGCGCGCCGATTAGGGCGAGCTCACGCTGCAACAACGGCGGGATATTCGGATTGACGGGATGAAAATAGGGCGGAATCACGAACCGCGCCCCCTTGTTCCCCATCTGATGCACATCGTAAACCACTTGGGGAAACCACTCCTCGTAGAGTATCTGGGTCACTAACTGCGATTCAACCTGCGTCAGCATGAACCAATCTCGGTTGTTATCGTGTCCGGTGTATTTGTGGTAGAGCCAAGGCATCGGCGCACCTTCATACGGCGTGTTGACAGTGCGCTCGTACCAATCAACCACCATGTTCAGCCCGTCAGGGTTTGCGGACGGAATCAGCAGGAGGATGGTGTTTTCCAGAATCTCCTCGACCTCCGGGGTGTTTTCCGTCGCCAGTTGATAAGCCAACTCCATCGACATCTGGGACGAAGCAACCTCCGTTGAATGGATGTTGCAGCTAATCATGACGGTCGCTTTGCCCTCTTGCGCCAGTCGCTCTAACTCTATCAAGTCGTGTCCCTGCGGATTGGCAAGTTTTTGCTGGATCGCTTTGTAGCGGTCAAGGTTCGCCAAATTCTCCGGCGAAGATATCAGTACCAACACAAAGTCGAGCCCCTCGGTAGTTTTGCCACGCTCCTCCAAGATCACCCGATCCGAACTTGCAGCCAGCGATCGCAGATAGCCGGTGATAGTCTCCCAACGTGCCAGCTTGTAATCCGCACCCACGGGGAAGCCGATTGCTTCCTCCGGGCTGATAATCTGCGCGTCCGCTGACATCTCTATCAGTAGTAAGCTAAAAATCCCGATGAAAATAGCACAATATTTTTGGCGCAAGATCCGCTCCTTATCAAGATCGAACTAGACTATTTTGAAAAATCAGAGGAAGTATACCCTCGATCCGGTTTGAAGGCAAGCAATTTCTAGGAACGACACAATGCAGTTGACAGTACATTTAACTTCAACTACAATGGAAACCAAGATTAACACAAACCTGAACGAAGGAGATAAAAACCTATGCGACACTTCACTCGAACACCCTACTATACCGGCCCGGATGATCCGGAACACGGTCAAGTCAGAGGCACTTTGGAACTCGGCGAAACCGTCGTTATTGAAACGATCGGTGGGCACGATCAGGACATCAGCATCACAGGAGAGCTCAAGCCGGGGACTCCGTTGGACATCACGACGCCGCGTGGGTCTCGTCCCGGTGGGCCATTTCAGATTGAAGGTATCGAGCCTGGCGATTGGGTTGCGATAGAAATTATTGACATGGAGGTGGGGCCTTACGGCTTCTACCGCAACGGCGGTCCTTTTTGGGGGAGCGTGCGTTTAATTGCTCCGGTACGGGACGGGTTGGTCCATTTCCCACCGGACTTTGTGGTACCGATTAGACCGATGATTGGGGTCGTTCAGTTACAAGAGGTCGCCCCTCATGCTGGTGCCCTGGACCTAGGCGGCAATATGGACTTTAATTCCGTTCAACCCGGCAGCACCCTGCACATTCGCGCTCAGAAACCCGGCGGTAATCTTTCTTTAGGCGATGTCCACGCCCGGATGGGGGACGGCGAGTTAACCGGCACCGGGGTCGAGATCGACTCCGCGATTACTCTAAAGGTAGACCGCTCGCCCGGCTTCCCGACCGGTAATCCGGTGGTAGAGACCACCACGCTGGTAGAGGCAACCGATGAAATCCTCACCACTGGCAAGGGCGCTACTTGGGAGGAAGCACTGAAAGTCGCTTGGGTAAACATGGTTGGATTGATTGCGGACCGCTACGATACGACAGCTGAGCACGCGAACCTCATTGTTGGCACGATCGCCGACGCCCGGCCGGGCTACGCTGCCGGTGCCTTGAATCGCCGCGGGTATAGCCAAAGCGGTTACGCGACTTGCCAACTTGCCATCACCAAAGAGCTGCGTCGAACAGGAGAACCTTTTAAAGCGTGAGCAGTCCGACGGTTTTCACAAAAATTATACGCTTTCTGAATGCGGTTGTCGCGCCACCATTGACTCATGGTAAACTCTTCTTGTGCCAACCTGTGGTTCGGTACATTTTTACTGCGGTTGGACTGGGTATGGTTCATTTTCCACAATCACAAGATAAATCGCACTTCCAAGAGCAACAGCCGTCCACAGAACTCACCTATAAACACCGTCAACATGGCAATGTAGAGAAATCCGGTTGCAGCGCGTGTCGCCCCGACAACATCCCGCTGCGTTGACTTATCGCGCAGGCAGTCCCAAATAATGATGTATAGCAGGGTAGATCCACCAAATCCAAGGAGGAGTCGCAACCAAAACGCGACCTGATGAAAAAAATTGAACGGACTTACATCCGCCGCCTGCCATCGAAGAAACACATTCAGTCCGAAAAACGCGATTGACAAAAGCAGCGACACCAAGAAAATCTGATTGAACCGTTTCAAGTGGATGACAGGCAGGTTTGGGGTCACGAGATACCAATGCCCAAACCACATGCCGCTATTAACAGAACCTAATAAAATCGCGGAAACCAGAAATTGTGCGGACAGCAGAAGTTTTCCCGCAGGAAGATCAATCAACTCCCCATACGACTGTGCGCTGTATACAGTCCAGATCACGCCGCAGACCGCACCCACTATTAATAAGAGACGGTTAATCAGAGGCTGCTTCAACCACAGACTTATCGTATACAGAAGGAGCAGTACACAGAAGACAAGGGCGAAAACGGAATCGTGTCCCTCCCATGCGAGGAAGAAATTGCTGAAATTGATAGGATTGCTATTGATTGCCAAATTCGCACAACGCGCAAAGACCATAACGAGCAGATAAATCAACCCCATGAGTCGGTAAAATCCACGTCCCACCAAGTCCTTGGGTATGATGAGCAGCAGCGCAAGACCGCCGACCGCTAATTGGCTGAAAACAATATAAAAGATAAGAACCATGTCGGTTAGCCCCCTGCGCTGAATACCTGAAGCGTGAAACGTAATGTGTAAAAAGAAAAACCCATCGCAGCCATAAGACCGCAATGGGTTTGTGTGGGTTGAAAAAAGTTGAGGATTAGAGAATTTCTACGACTGCATTGACAGCTTCCAACTTACCCTTAATCTCCTCAGCCTCTTCTTTGGTAACGCCTTCCTTGATGACGTTGGGCGCAGCCTCAACTGCCTCTTTCGCTTCTTTAAGCCCGAGTCCGGTAACCGCGCGCACCTCTTTAATCACAGGAATTTTATTCGGTCCAATCTCTTTCAACTGGACATTAAACTCGGTCTGCTCCTCTTCTTCAGGCGCAGCATCTGCCGCGGCACCTTCTGCGACTCCTGGCGCCATGCCGGGCGCCATCATCATTGGCGCGGCAGCAGCACTCACACCAAACTTATCCTCAAGTGCTTTCACCAACTCGGAAAGCTCTAAAACTGTCATATTACCAATCTCATCGATTAGTTTTTCAACATCAGCCATTGTTTCGTTCCTTTCTTGCAAAAAATAGAGTCCATCAGCATTCGACCTTTATCCGATTGCTGAAGGCCATGTTTAATCGAAGTCAAGCTGATTCAGCTGCCTTCTTCTGATCAGCGACTGCCTGTAACACCGTCGTCACTTGACGAAGTGAACCATTCAGAACATTAACAAGTCCAGTCAACGGAGAACCTTGGTGCAGGACATTGACGAGCCCGGAAATGGGAGCCTTCAGACCACCAACAGTAGTGGCAATCAGTTGTTCCCTTGATGGCATATCGACTAACTTTTCAGCCGCTGTGCCGTCAATGGTCCGCTTACCAAGTATCCCACCCTTAATCTTCAGATTTTCATGTTGATCGCTAAAATCCTTTAATATCTTTGCGGACGCAGCCGGATCGTTGCTCAGTGCAACGGCGGTTGTCCCTTGAAGGTAAGGTTCTAAACCTTCAACCTCTAACTCTTCAGCGACAACATTGATCAGTGTATTCTTATAAACCTTATATTGGATTTCCGCCTCACGACACTTATCTCGCAACTCGGTTATCTCCTCAACAGTCAATCCTTGATATTCTGTCAGAATAATAACTTCCGAGTTCTGGAAATCCGTTCGAATGCGTTCTACCTGTTCGATATTTTTCTCGTTAGGCATTCGATACCCTCTCCCTTCAGTTCAATCATTCGCACCATACGCAAAAAAAAGCCTCCTGTCGTATAGGAGGCTTTGCTTCCACACCTGTGGAGTGTACCTACCAACCCTTGTCCGTTCCGATCCGGAAAATAGAAATTGGTAAGCATCAAATCCGCCTCGGTAGGCTCGAATACTCGTTTAAGCAAAGTTGCACCTACTGTCTACGACGACACCTAAAGTCAATTTGACATACTCCCCGCCCTAAAGGACTAGGATTCTTCTGTCTTTCAGGAACGTGAATTGTGGTATCAACACGGATAGCGAACCGAAGTCCGTCTTACATCCGCTACTCCAGTGGACGATGCCCCGCCCGCTCGCCTCGAAAGGCAACATTGGCGAAACGAATATATGACAACATCTTCCCGTCGGAAGATGTGAAATTGATGGAGGATTTTACCCCGTCTCACCGTTTTCAGCCATATATCCATTTCTGGAGATGTATTTTACCATCTTCTACCTACAAGATCAACGATTTTTTGACTAACCAAGGGGGGTGCCGTTCTGTATCCCCGCCTTAAAAGACGGGGTTTTAGAACGGAAGATTGTGATAATATATTCAGTTTAGCCAAACTGCTGCGGTTCCAGACGAATTCCAACGCTCATCGTTGATGAGACAGCAATAGTCTTCAAATACCTTCCCTTGATAGAAGACGGACGGGCTTGCACCAAGGCGCCCATCACCGCTTGAATGTTCTCTTTGATTTGATTTTCGTCAAATGAAGCCTTGCCAACAGGGGCATGAATCACGCCAGACTCCTTCTCAACTCGATACTCAATCTGCCCGGCTTTAATGGTACGAAGTGTTTCCGCCACATCCATAGTGACAGTCCCCGTTTTCGCATTAGGCATTAAGCCCCTCGGCCCGAGAATACGCCCCAACTTCGGCATGATTGACCGCATCAAATCAGGGGTCGCAATGGTTGCATCAAAGTCCAGCCAGCCATTGACAATCTTTTCGACGAGGTCATCGGTGCCAACCGCATCGGCACCAGCCTCTTCTGCCTCACGCGCCTTATCCCCTTGAGCGAAAACAACAACCCGTATCTCCTGACCCGTGCCATGTGGCAACGAAACAGTACCACGGATATTCTGATCCGCATGACGGGGATCTACACCAAGGTGTACTGCCAAATCTATCGTCTCCGCAAATTTCGCTGACGCAGCTTTTTTCAACAGTTCCACACCCTCATCTAGATCGTACAGCTTCAAGCGATCAACCAACTGCGAACCTTCGCGGTATCTTTTTCCTCTTTTGCCCATTCTTATTCTCCTCAACAACTATTAATCGATAGTAATTCCCATGCTCCGTGCAGTACCTGCAACCATTCGCATCGCCGAATCTAAGCTGGTTGCATTCAGATCTGGCAGCTTGGTTTGGGCGATTTCCTGAACCTGTGCTGACGTTACGGAAGCAACCTTATCTCGGTTAGGCTCGCCGGATCCTTTTGCTAACTTTGCTGCCTCCTTCAATAACACAGCCGTCGGCGGCGATTTGACTTCAAAAACGAACGAACGATCTGCGTAACAGGTGACAACAGTCGTAACCACCAACCCCTGTTGGTCTTGAGTTCGACCATTAAAAGACTTGATAAATTCCGGGATATTAATCATATAAGGGGCAAGGCTCGGACCAACCGGTGGGTTCGGCGTCGCCTGCCCGGATATCAGTTGAAGTTTAACAAGCCCGGCAACCTTTTTAGCCATCTCTATCTCCTTAGTTCTAACGTAAGTTGCTAGTATCATGGAGAAACCGAGTTTTTCGCGCTCAGATTGTCTGATTTTAAGAAAATCTGTTGGATTTTTCCTTAAATTGTGTTCCCCGATGCTGCGATCGGGATTCAGAGCAACTTGTCTGTAAAAAACTCGGTTTCTGGTAGATAACTGAACTTAGATCGTGTAATTTTCATCAATTGACAGACGCGCGAGTCCGTCACTACTTCAGAATCAGCATCTTACGAGTTCCAGTGTAATCACCCGCTGTCAGTGTGTAAAAGTACGCGCCACTTGCTACCGATTCGCCGTGCTCGTTACGACCATCCCAATACGCGGATTGACTCGGATCCGTGTAATATCCTGCCTTTTGATGCCCCAAATCTAACCGACGCACCAGCCCGCCTTCTGTGTCATAGATTGAAATCTGTACATCGGCGTCGTTGGCGAGTTGATACGGAATCCACGTCTCAGGATTGGAGGGATTTGGGTAGTTCAGCAAGAGTTTGTTGGTCAAGGGAATAGAGTCTGCCCTCATCGGTGCCGGCGAGGCATCAGCGCAGCCGGAGGTATTTTGGTCGTTGTTCTCATAGGTACAGTTTTCGATGGTGACAGTCCCCGTGGGATTGTCGCAGGTAATGGCGGTGACCGCGTCCCTTATCGTGCAGTCGGTGAGTTCAACCTCCCCCTCGTTCTTGAGAACTATCCCACCCCATTTTTCGCTCGACGATGTTGACTCAAAGGCCACCCCATCAGCGATAAGGGCCCCTTGAATTTCAAGTTTTGCACCCGTCTGACATCTGATGGTTACGGAACTCTCGATCTTCAGACGATCTTCAGCAGAAATTATGACCGTTATGGGATCCGTTGATGCCCTATCCATTGGATCAACGAGGCTAGCGTTGGTGCTGACGAGTATCGTTTGGGCATCAGAAGACGCCTCAGCAAATTTGGCAGCCTCTTCAATGCTCTGGAAAACCCGCGGCACATGGAGAGGATAATCATCTGGATCCGCTGCTGATGGATTGCCGTACATATACTGAATGGCAGCAATGTCATCATCTGATAAGTCTTTCATGGTATCCCAATCGTCGAAATTGTATACTGACCAGCTATCTCCATCCCACATCGTTACATCATCAGCGACCTGAGAGTTATTTGGACGTGGAGAATGACCGATGCCGAGCAGATGTCCGATTTCGTGGGTGACAACACCTTGTATATCTGCATAACACCTTTTGAGATTACCATTCTGGTCAAACCCGCCGCTGGTAGTCCATTTATAATCTCTCGGCCGATTCGTTAATATTTCATTTAATGATCCATTCAAGGCAATATCGGCGTCAGCGATCTTGACTCCATGGGGATCTGTCACATCAAAGGTCAGTAAAGTGACCGCTAAAATCCCATCATTACAATCGCTAGTTATAAAATCCACATCCTGTCCGAAAAAGGTATTGTCAGCACTCCAATAGATGATATTTTTATCATCAATTTGGTTGTATCTACCAGTGGAGGAGGAGACCTGCCCGTCATCGATAAATTCAATCGCGGATCGACGGTTGCCGGTGGCGGTGCTTCCAATTTTAACCCGCCCCCAATCTTTGAAAGCCTGTCTAATCTTGGTCACCTCCGCGTCGGTGACGTTCTGGGTTCCACTCGTTTCATCTTCGTCTGGACGCGATGCGGCAACATAATACGTGATAGCAGGGTCTGATTGATGTGCGAAAAAATGGGTGGAGGAATCGGTAAGTGGGTTGATATACTGCATGTCCGTATAATCCCTACCGTCAACACTGAAGTCCGATGTGGTAAGCTTCATCAGTGTGAATGCACAATTGGGGTCGGTTGCATCATTTGCAACCACTCGATTCGACAACATGAGTAAATTCAGTAAAATTGCAAACAGTAGCGTCCATTTTGCTTGAGATAACATCTATTTTTTCCTTTCGATTTGTCTATCTATAATCTGTGGAATCCTTTAATCCGTTTAATCAGTGATCGACTTTCAACTGTCCCCATTGTATCCATTGTCGATAGCGCGGATTGACTGCGGTTGGATTCTCCCCGATACAACACCAATCCGGGGTAAATCCATTGGCTTCATCAAGGTGGGTTAGCTGAATAACTTCTCGGGTCGCTACCGTGATGCGATAGAGATCCAGCTTCCCCTCCTCTCTCTCGGATTCAAACACAATATATTTACCATCCGGTGACCACGCGGGGCGCAAATCAGCTTCAGGGTGGATCGTTAGCTGTCTTTCAACGCCGGTTTCGATATCCATGATATAGATATCCAGATTATCTCGCTCCCCTCGCACGTCGCCGGCGAAGGCGATTTGTTTTCCATCCGGCGACCAGTCGTGGTTGCGGCGGTCCCCTTCGTCCTGAGTCACCTGCCTTTGGTGCCCATCCGTTAGACGCAGCGTGTGAAAGTGATCATCCCATGAAGAATATAGAATATGCGTTCCATCGGGTGACCATGAGGGCGCGCGTTCATGGATTTCCGGTGATTGGGTCAAATTGGTCAGATTCTCCCCCGACATGTCTATCACGAAAATGTCATCTCGCCCGGGACGATTGGAGTAGAAAGCGATGCGACTCCCATTCGGGGACCAGACCGGAAGGGAATCCACTCGCTCCTCCAAATGTTGGGTACTTATCAGTAAACGCTGCCCGCTGCCATCGGCATTGATTATGAATGTTTCCGTGAACCGGTTTTTGCCCTGTGCTTTATCGCCGCGGTGAAAAACCGTAAACACAATCTGACTTCCATCGGGGGACCAACTCGGTTGCCCCCCTTCAATCCCTAGAGCGTGCTGATTGGTGCCGTCGGCGTTCATCGTCCACAACTCATTACGATGGCTGAAAACAATTTTACCGGCCGTATCAGCGACGGAAGTCGGAGTTTTTGCTATCAATAGCAAGAAAATTACAAGGGCAAAACGGAGCCCAACTTTCTCATGGGATATCTCAAACATGGCATCCACCTCTTAATCCCTCGGTTTTTCTGGATCTTCAGGGTTCTGCTCCTGTCCTTCACCGATTAACTTCTGAATGGCTTGCTCAATCCGGTTTGCCAATTCACCAATCGGCAACTCTTCCAATTCTTCTTGCAACTGGCCGATAATCCGAGCTCCACCACTGCTGCGTTTAGCTACGCCGTTTTCAATGCTCCACTTCCCTTGTGCCATACCAGACAACCGAAAGAAACCCGAAAACTCATTTTTCCCTGGAGACGCAAAAAGCAATACCCTTTCACCGATTTGAAATCCGGGGTTGCCCACAACCACCAATATCCGTCTTTTGACGCCTTGGGACGTAGGAACATTGGCACTGCCACCGAGCAGCTTGAGTGTCACGGTGTTGGGAGAGCGTCTTGTGACACTGTCATTTTTCTCGTTGTCATCGAAGAGGATGCCGATGTCGGAGCGGTATCTGATATCGAGTTCCGTGTAAATCGTTCTGTGGTTTGGGTCGAACTGGCTGTGGATTCACGAGACCTCACCTTGGACAATCAGCGTCGAACCGCGTAGCAAATCGTCTAAGGTTAACGCACCGACGATTGAGGCTTGTGATGGCTGAGCGATAATCAGCGTGACAATTGCCAAGGCACACGCCGTTAATTGATGGGTGAAATTCCTCTGTTTCATTTTGAGCCTCCTTAATCGCCTCAAAGTGCATCAGGATTGGTTTAATCTGTCAAATGTCAATGGAACCTATATCTTTTCTACTTGGAAATGATCCAGTTCAATCGGTGTAGATCTACCTAAGATAGAAATCGTCAAATGCAGGCGTTGTCTACCTTCGTCAACCGCATTAATCTCTGCTGGAAAATCCTTAAACGGACCGTCAATCACCCGGACTTTATCGCCAGCTACGTGCTCTATCATTGGAGCTGCCGGCTTTTTCTCCTCATCCGTTGACAGATCCAGAACATGTTCAACCTCTGCCTCAGTAAGCGGGGCAATAATATCCATAACACTTGGCGTATCTTGGATAAGGTGCCAACTCTGCTGACTCGCCTCGTTCGGAGCATCTGCACGAAGCTCGTGCGCCGTCTGGACGAGGAGGTATCCGGGATAAGATGGACGCTCAAACGTCCGTTTTTTCCCGTTTTTGATTTCTACAACCTCTTTGATCGGAACAATTACTTGGCGAACTTCCTCATCTAACCTCAAGGCTCGTGCCCGCTGCTCAAGGTTTAGTTTTACTTTCTTTTCATGCCCAGAATAGATATGGAGAATATACCAAAAACCGTCCATAGCGCACCTACATTTGAAATCAGTTTGACCTATCTGCGGATTAGCCTGTCCGAATAAATAAGCTGCGTAACAACGCGAGCCCGAAGCCTTCTATAGAGTAATCGAGGACAAAATAGGCAACAGCCACGACTGTCAATGGAATCAGGGAAACTAAAAACGCGATCTGCCATCTCGGTGTATAGCGTCTTGAAATTACGGTTATACACACGATAATTGCAACTAGCAAAATTATACCGTGGATAGAAACCCAGCCGGGATATTCCGTATTGCCGTCAACTATCCAGAGGAAAACCCCTAAAACTACACAAGCCACAATCACCACAAGTGTGTTGCCTTGAACTTCCTTCCGGTCGGGCTTAGAGACTTTGTCCCATTCAGCCCGAATGTTTCGAATAAATGTCTTTATACGTGTTATCATAGGTTTTCAAAAATAAAAAAGGCAGGCCAGGAGGGATTCGAACCCGCAACATTCGGTTTTGGAGACCGACGCTCTAGCCGTTAGAGCTACTGGCCTGCAAGACAAAAATACTATCGAATCTCCTTGTGCGATGTGTGCTTACGACAATAGCGACAATATTTCTTTAACTCAAAACGCTCTTGCTGCGTCCTTTTGTTTCTGGTCGTCGCATAATTTCGCTGCTTGCAATCATCACACGCTAACGTCACAATATCTCTTGGCATAATACTCACCCAATTTCGTTTAACTACAACAATTCAAAAAACGGGATGGAGCCGACGACCGGGATTGAACCGGTGACCTCGTCCTTACCAAGGACGCACTCTACCTACTGAGCTACGTCGGCATAATCAAAAAACACACGCTCGGAAGCAAAACCGAAAAGCGGGAGACGGGATTTGAACCCGCGACAATTGGCTTGGAAAGCCAATGCTCTACCAACTGAGCTACTCCCGCGTTTTGCTTGGGACGCCACAGGAAGCACGTCTCCGACACTTTGGTAATGATGGGCGGAGAAGGATTTGAACCTCCGTAGGCTTAGCCAACAGATTTACAGTCTGCTCCCGTTGACCACTTGGGTATCCGCCCGCTTGAATGAAAGCTGGCGAGAGGACTTGAACCCCCGACTAAGTGATTACAAATCACTCGCTCTACCAACTGAGCTACGCCAGCAAACACAACGGTGAATTATACATGCCAGCCTTCAAATTGTCAAGCAGAAATTTACAACCGCAGGAATTACCCTTTTAACGCCAGTTGCCCCTCCCAAAAATCCAAAGCATAGGGTTCATTAACTCAACCAACTAACCAATGAACCAATGTACTAACCTCGCTCCAGCGGAGCATCATAGGTTACTCACTCAGACACAGCAGAAAAAATCGGGTGCGACCGGAGACGATCAAATGCACTTTCCTCCCTTGCCAGTACCCGCATTCGTCCATCAAGCTCAATCGCTCTCTGGAGGGAATCAATCGATTTCTGGTCTGCTTTCTTTAGAGCGTAGGCACAAGCCAAGTTATAGTGGAGATGTGCAACATCTGGAGAGATCTGAATTGCCGCCTCACAAGATTCGATCGCCGAATCTGGTAAGTCCTGTTTCAGGTAAGCGGTCGCTAGATTGATATAAGCCCCTACTGCACCTGGACTCATCTCAAGCGTTTTTTGGAAGGCGGCGATCGCCGGAGCGTATTCCTCTTTACGCAGGTAGGCTTGACCGAGATTATTATACGCCGAAGGGGCTTGAGCAAAAAAGATTGTCCGCGCTTTGTTCCTAATGGCTTTGGTATACGCCTCAACTGCTTGATCTAATTCGCCGTTCCTCAGATGAAAAAACCCCTTGCGCGAATGGTCGTTAAACTGGCTCTGATGGTGCCAAACCCAAATAAACAGAACCGTCACAATGAGGCAAAACGTCATGCTTATTTTTCTGATCATGATTTACTCGAACAGTCCAAGCCAATCCTCAAGGCTATTTGTCACGGACGCTGGCTCCGTATCGCTTCTCGCGATAAATCCCGGCACCCCATCGCGCCCGGTAGGCATCCGAGGGTCGCTATAGCGTAGGTCTAGGCTCCAGCGGACGTGGTCGGAGTGGTTCGGCACCGAGCGGTGAATGGTTTTATGCTGGACGAGCAGCACGCTGCCTAACGGGACCGGACACGGCACCTGCTCACCATCGGGCAACGCTCCATCAACAATACCCTTAAAATTAAGCCCCGGCCCCAGTCCTGTGACATGGTTAATCAGCGGTGCCTTATGGCTTTCCGCAATCACCTCCATGCAACCGTTCTCCACCGTCGCAGCCACAAGCGGAATCCAGAAGTTGACCATGAAAGTCTCCGAGGCGTCCGCTTGTAAATAGCCCAAGTCTTGGTGCCAAGGCACCACAGAGGTATCTTGATTGGGCAGCTTCGGGCGGATATTGAACTGGGGATGCGCCAGAATTTCCGGTCCAATTAACGATTCAACAATATCCAAGATAGCCGGGTGCGTCATCACGGCAAACATACCCTCCGTCTTCAACTTACCGTGCAATCCCTCAAAGAAGGTATCAGTAAATGAGGTATCAGACGGATCGGCGACGGATTCCACAATCCGAGCCAGTCGCCGCTCAAAAGGCTCATCTTCAAACAACTCAGATAGCTCTCCCTTTCCTTGTGCTTTTCGGGCGTTCTCGTCTACCGTCTCGTTTAACTCCGAAATCAGCAGTTGCAGATCCTCGACAGGGATCACATCCTCGACTAAGAGATAGCCCTGATCTTTGTAAAACGCAATCTGTTCAGAATTTAATCCACGCATAAAGTCCCTCCTCCATCAAAAATTCAGTAGTGCAATGAAACAAGTGCAATTCGTAGGAAACGGAGACCTCCGTTCCATTCCTTCCCACGCATTACGCATCACTCTTTATTAGGACTTACGCACTTCCATTGCAAAAATCATGTTCTATTTCCTACTGCGTATGCGTAGGACTTTGGCGCATGACAATTGCACTTTACTCGTGGCACAAGTTAGTTAGCCCCCGCAGGTGATGCGGGGCAAGATGCCCCGCCTACGGGGGCAGGGCAATCGCATGGAATATCAATTGCGTAAGTCCTATTTATGAGTCCTTCATGTCAACTCGTTGCTTTATATCACGCTTCACTCCGCCAGCCATGCCTTCCCAAATGCCAAAACGCCCCCCGATCCAATCTTCATCCCGCGGACTTTGGGTTGACACAAAAAACTAGATGGCAGAAGGTAGAGCGGAATAAAGGAATTGGATTGACCGATGTCCAAAGATGAAATATCGCTATCCGGTGCAATCGGCATGGATAGCAAAGCAAGGGTCGGCGTATCTTCCTTGGATCCTCCCTGCAAAGTATCCGAACCCGCCGTTTTAATCTCCACCTGCAACCCAATCTGAGAAAGAGAGTCACGTTCCAACCACGTTGCAATCGCATTGCCCGTGTTGTCCGGCAGCTGCGCATAGACCAGATTGAGCGGACGACCCCAGCCCGCATGTTTCATTCGTCTGCGTGCCTTCACACGATCGTGGGGAAACGCAAAAGGAACGAATACCATTTTGGAAGGATTTTCACCGTATTGTAAACGCAAGAGCGCGTCCGGGTCAAGCGCGTATTTGAGCACGTTGTGCCAAGTCGGAACAGGCGAGGTTTGCGATAAGCTGGAAATCTCGATCTTATCGGGAAGGCGAAGGTATACAAGCGTTGCCGCATCTGTTCGGATTAAAATGTCACCAAGCCCCTTACGCTGGCGTCTTTCCACCTCCGTAATGGGAAGCGGCAAGGCATCTAACACCCCCGATTCAAACTCAAACAGGGCTTCATCTAAATTTGCATAATAGCGGAAAGTCAGTTTCTCCAAATAGGGTCTGCCCCAAAGGTAATCCGAGTTCGCCGTCAATCTTACCTCCGTCCTACCGAAGGACTCCAGCCGAAACTGCCCCGTACCAATCGGCTGCGAATCCCCGCGCGTTGTCACCCACGCTGCAGGCGAGGTCAGTTTTTCCAGAAAGTTCGGATCGCCGACTTGCAGTGTAACTTGGAGGCGGGAATCATCAAGGACAAGAATTCCCTCAATCTGCGTCACTGTATTGTTCCGATAGACTTCAGCTCCCCGAATCAGAAACAAGGGTTGCGGGAAAACCAGCCACACCCCCTCTCGCACAAATCGCTCCCAAGCTAATTTCACATCAGTCGCTGTCACCGGTTTGCCGTTGTGAAATGTCATCCCTTGCGCGATTACAAATGTCCAGATCCGGTGATCATCGGAATGGATCCAACTCTGGGCAATTGCAGGGCTAATCCGCCCGAAGCGATCTCGTTTCACCAATCCTTCATACAAGTTTGACGCAACCTGTAGCTCCGCAAAATTGAGATAGTTGACCGCATCAAGCGTTGTAACAGGCTGAAAAATTGCCTCCTGTAATGTACCACCAAATCTTGGGTGCGGTGCGGATTCAGCCGCGACGGTTATCCAACAACAAAACGCCCCGCAAAAAAAACGGAGCAGCAACACCCTTCCGATCCGATAGTTCTTCTCCCTTTCCACGCTTTCTCTCCTACTATCCTGTTAAGCTGCCTCCGACATCTCATCTAGGCTCTTCAACAACGCATCCATTTCAATCTGTAAGTCTCGCAAGGCTCTGGAAACATCGTCACTCTCAAAGTAAGCGTTACTTATCTCCGTCGTCCGAATCCGAATGATTTTGGCATGTGTGTTGTCAAGCGATACACGAATTGTTGTCAGCCGGGCATCAATCTGTTTCCCCAATTCCTCAAGCCGTCCATGATTTTCAATACGTTCTTCAAGTGTCTGTAATGCCTCCTCATATTGAGCATACACCGCAACGTTAGGCGATTCTGCTAACTTTCTCGTGATCTCCGTCTTTTCATTGTGCAACGTTTGCATACTCGTTGTTTCTAAGTAGTCATCAATCTGTTGTAGGCGGTGACTCAGATGGGCAGCTTTCGCAAAAACATTATCAATATGTTCGATCGAACCCTCTAACAGCGGTTTGACACCATCATCGGCAGAATGAATCTGTTCAAAAATTTGGTTACGAAGTTCACGAATGCGCGAGATAGGTCCAATATATTTGGCTTTGAGTTTGAAGGGATATTCCTGCCACGGTTCAAGCACCTCTTGTTGGAACGCTTCCTCCGGCTTGAAGATGTCCCGATAGGCAATTACTTGGATACAGACAGCAAGCGGAACCGTAATAAATAAGCCAAAGCCGAACCCCAAAACACCGAGAAGCGAGACAAGGGGAACAATCAACCCATATAGCCAAAATCGCGCGCAGTTTTTCCATGTAAACACAACCTTGAGCGCGGCACCAAAGGCGGCACCAACACCCTTCCGCTCATCGATTAGCAAGGGAAATGCCAACATCGAAATCGCCCAGAGCAGTGGCGTTACCAAAATGCCAACCGCCGTTGTACACAGCACAATAAATGCAATCAGGAATAACCACCACAGGAATAAGGCACCCCAGTATCGGTGAAATCCCCTGAACATGTCACGAATCCGTGGCTTCTCTCCACGCATCGCTTTCAACGCCATATAATACAAACCGGCATACAACGGAGCAGCGAAAAACAGAAAAGCCGGCGGGATACAAATTAACGCGCCAAGCAAACTCGCAAAGAAAAAGGTGACCGGATGCCGTTTGTACAGTTTCCAGCCCTCGGTAAACCACTGTTCAGTCGTGACCATGGGTTGACTTGCCATCTCCAATTTCTCCTATCGTTTTATGCGTCCGGAATCAAAACCTGATTTAATAATGAAATTAGATTGCAAGATATTCGCCATTTCTATAGTAGCAGGCATATTGCTTTGAATCTCGATCTTATCGGGGCTCCGTATGCCGTAACCCCCGTATGAGGAGTACAATGTATAGCACTCGTCAATTCAATGAACTAATGAACCAACCCTATCTCGGAAAAGAAGGCAGCTCAAGCCCCGCGATGTGCTGAAGGATTCTTATCACTTGAACACTGTAACCATACTCATTATCATACCAGACATACAAAACGCACCGCTTTCCTTGCACAATAGTTGCAAGGGAGTCCACAATCCCAGTCTTGGTAGAGCCGATAAAGTCACTGGAGACAACCTCAGAGGAACTGGTATAATCGATCTGCCCCTGCAGCGACGAATCCAAGGAGATTTCCCGCAAGTAGTTATTCACCTCTTCAGCAGTGCTCTCCTGTTCCAACGTCAGGTTCAGAATTGCTAAGGATACGTTCGGCGTGGGAACTCGAATGGCATTCGCAGTGAGTTTGCCCGCCAACTCCGGCAGGACCTTCGCCACCGCATTGGCAGCGCCCGTCTCAGTAATCACCATATTCAGTGGCGCACCCCTACCCCGCCGACTATGTCTGTGGAAATTATCTATCAGATTCTGGTCATTCGTATAGGAATGACAGGTTTCTATATGCCCATCTTCAATGCGGAACCGGTCATGCATCACCTTGATTACGGGGACAATGGCGTTAGTCGTACAACTCGCAGCGGAGAAGATCTTTTCCTGCTCTGTGATGGCATTGTTGTTCACGCCGTAAACGATATTCGGGATGTCTCCCTGCCCCGGTGCCGTTAGGATAACACTAGAAACACCCTTCGCTTTGAGATGCCATTCAAGCCCCTCACGATCCCGCCAAACGCCAGTATTATCCAACACAATCGCGTTATGGATGCCGTATGCGGTGTAATCCAGATGCCCCGGCGCATCTGCGTAGAGCAGACGGATCATGTTCCCGTTGGCGACAAACGCATTTTCCGCTTCTTCTAAGACAATCGTCCCTCTGAAGGGGCCATGAATCGAGTCCCGTCGGAGAAGGCTAGCGCGTTTCCTGAGATCGTCCGCCTGCTTTTTCTGCACCACCACGGCTCGCAACCGCCACTTATCGCTGCCGCCGCTCCGCTCAATCAAAATTCGCGTCAGCATCCGTCCAATTCGCCCAAAGCCGTAGAGAACCACATCTTGAGGCTCCTCCAAGAACGTTTTTTGACCGGTATTGATTTCAGCCAATTCACCCCTGACGAAAACATCTTCATCCACACCGCTATTATCGTGTTCAAACTTCGTTGTCAGTTTACCGATGTCTATCCGAGTCGGAGCCAAGTTAAGCCGACTGACCGCTTGCAAAATGCGATAACTTGAAGCAACAGAGAGCTTGTCCTTGAGAATCTGTCGGGAAAAGCGATGCGCTTTGAGAATATCAATAGTAGATCCACGAACGAGTGAACGTCCGTATATGGTAGTGACCACCCCGTAATCACGGTAGAGTTTCCCGATAAGCGGGATCATCGATTCGGCGATTTCTTCCTCCTCACTCCAATCGTCCAAATAGGATTCTACTTTTGAATCTCTCATCAAAACCTCCTTTAAGTGCATCCTCCGAAGTTGCTGAGTATTCTAGGTTCTGTTGACATTTCATCGCAATCAGATAATCGAGCGTTGTGCACAGACACATGGTCCTTTGTAGGGGTTGGGTTTCCCAACCCTTTGGTCACACATCATAGACGATTTTGAACCTCTGTAGGTCGATTTTCCAAAATCAACGGTTCGGTGTCGAGATATGAATATAGACCTACAATCAACTCAACCCGTATGGTTTGGGGGTTCCAACCCGCGTTGGTCAATGGGCGAGGGGACCTCGCCCCTACGATTATGGACAGTTTTACATAAATGTCAACATGCTCTAGTTAATCAAGTTTTTATAATCAACCAATCAACCAATGTACTAATGAACCTTTTGACCACCCTGAAACACTGCCACAACACGACTGAACGCCGAAACATCGACCGTAGGATCACCATCGAAGGCAGCAAGGTCGGCAACTCTGCCCGGCGCAATAGCCCCGATCTCGCCTCCCATGCCAATCGCCTCAGCGGAAATACTTGTGGCAGAAGCAAGTGCCTCGGCAGGCGTAAATCCAACACGAACCAACAGCTGTAAATCGTAATCCAGATGTCCAAAGGCGAGATCTCCGACCCCGGAGTCCGTGCCCGGAACGATTCGATTTCGCATACCATAGTCCAACATACGCCGCATCACATCCAAACGCACCTCCGCCCGCTCCTCTAGTCGTTTCAAGTCCGCTTCACCTTCAGGGGAGATCGTACCCGCATCCCGTTGTGCCGTGAGTCTGACAATCGCAGGATAACCCGTCCACGCCTGAAGCGTTGGACTGATCCAGATACCAGATTCCGCCATCATCTCGGCGACCTTCGGATCGAAACGCAATTGGTTATCCGGGTCGAGAAACTCCGCGTGTTCCATCAGATCGATCCCCGCTTCAACCGCCCTCACCATCGACTCCTTTGCGCGACAATGCGCCGCCGTCAAACGATGAAAGTGGTGCGCCTCGTGGGCAGCGGCGTGGAGTTCCGCAACGGTATAACTCGCACGTCCGGGAATGGTGCCTGCGGTGCCACCGCCAGAAGCCATGATTTTGATGTAGTCCGCGCCCTCGTGCACCAAGCGGCGGACCGAACGACGCATCTCCGCCTCACCGTCAGCCACCTCATTGCACATGTGAAAATGCCCGCCGGTACAGGTGATAGGTCGCCCACTCACAAGCAGACGCGGTCCCGGAATATATCCGCGCCCAACCCCCTCCTTGATCGCAAATCCCACCCGGTTCCGCGCACCGTGTTCTCGGATCGTGGTGATGCCCGCAGCCAGATGACGCCGTAGATTCATCGCCCCGGTAAGCACCATCATCTCATCGCTCTCGGTGAACATCTCGATGTAGTTACGTCCATCACCCGCCAGACTCAGATGCGTATGCCCATCAATCAACCCCGGCGTCACACAAGCGGCACTTAGATCGATCTGCTCGGTATCCGGCGGCACCTGCCGCCGGACCACCCGCCGCGGTCCCACCGCAGTAATACGATCCCCCGTCACCAAAACCGCCTGATCGGCTTTGGATTCACCACCAAGACCATCTGCTAACTTGCCTGCCAAAATAAGTTTTGAACTTGACTGAGCCATAACTTTCTCCGTTCTATTCCTTCACGTAATGTAAATGAATCATAATAACGCAAGTTGCTAGTTGAAAAACACCGTTAAAAAATTATCGGAATTTTCATAGTTTTCATAGTCTTCTGGGGAATTTGATAAAGATAAAAAATGGGGAAACCCAAGCTATGACTCGTTTCTGTGCAATTTATACGGGAAAGCTACTCGGACATACTATGAAATTCATGTCGTTTCCTATCTCTGACGCTTGACGGATTAAAGTGGCAACTTGCGTTATAATAACTCAAGTTTTTGGGCTAAAGGATGAAATCGCAGATTCCAGATTGTTATACGTGGTGTTGAATGCGCTCGCTGCCTGAGATCCCAGTTGTTGATGCCCCTTTTCCAGTTCCCGGCGGTAATTAGCCTGCATTAGCCTAGAATTGCTTAGCTCGTTTTGCAGTGTTATAACGGTTGTCGTTAGGAGTACTGGTACTGCTTTATGGCGTACCATCTTTATCCTCCAGCGTCTCTCGAACCACTTGGTCGAACTTCTGCGGATCTTTGAAGTACAGTTTAGCGTTGCCAACGACGCGTTTCAATAGCGTAAGATCGTCTGATTCCACGTTCCCCACCTTCAACAAGGAACGAATTTGTTCTTCACTGAACGTCCCGTACAATTGACCAATTGCAGCATTTAGGAAAGCCGCTGTCAGCGTCGTGACTTTGTGAAATGAGATTACAACATGCCGGTCCGCTTTAAGCGCAGCGGCAAGGCGATCATACACCTTCTGCCCATCGCTAGATGCAACGCACAAGGGACCGCCCACGACTTCAAACATGGATACCTGAATATCTTCTGGCATGGTCATCTCCTTAAAAGGTGTCGTCTGCATTTCGGTCAAAAGCAGAGCCGTAAGCGTGTATATCTGCCGTGCTATTCCCCAAAGATTATCTGTTTCAATTCATCAAATCTTCGGGATGGAAACCCCTTGCTTTAGCATGGGGAGGAAATCCTGCTCCTTTTTGTTGTTTTTGTAATCTACCTTACACTTTTTTGGTAGATGTATGGTAGAATATAGTTTGTAATTCGAGGACTTCAGTTGAACGCTCGTTTAACGCTGCCCTCTCACTTCAATGTGAAAGGCAGTTTGTCTGAGGTTTCACCCGGGTGTTGAAGCGATGCTATCACCGATACGTCGTGAATATACCTAAACGGTTGCTTCGACCGTGCGGTGGCGGGTGTGTAAAGTTACGAGCCAGAGCCGCATAACCGCGCTATCTTTTAGGGCTTGTTAAAGCACCGAGATAGCGTCGCGGGTAAGATAATTGCCCAAGCGTAAGTCCCGTTGGACGGTATCACAAGCCCCGTCCTTCAGGGCGGGGTAGTTGACCGTAAGTGGGGATCCCAGGCTTGATTCGTGGAGCAATGGTATCGCGCAGAAATCCCTCACGAGTCTCGCCTATCCCATGCCCACCCCAATCGATTATTTTGCGACGAATTTTTTCGGCAGCTTCCTTGATATTTAAAGTGATGTCTCGTAATGCTATCAATTCGTCTGCTTTTCCCTCACAATGTTCATTGCCCTGACATAGTGCCTGTAATACATCGTCTGCAAGCAGATAGTCTTCGATTTGTCCCCGCTCTAAAACCTTTATTCCCTCTTGTTGCGAGTCGCTCACCTCCCCACTCGAGGCTTGATCCAAATCTCTGAGGCCAAAGACCTTTGCTCCTTCCACAACAGCACCAACGACTGAAATGTAATTTCGTAGTTCTTTCTTTCCTCTCCCTGAAACGAATTTTGTATTGGGAAATTCTTCAGCAAAGATTTGATTGTAGCATTCTGAGTCGAAACCCTTCTCTGCATTTTCTCCCTCACAAATAACAATCTGATCTGGCGCGACAAGCGCAGCCAAATCGTCTAAAGCAACTTCATGCGTCCGTTCCCAAAATTCGCGACCGGGTTTTTCAGGCTCCATAATAACAACCTCCTGGCTATCAAAGTCTCGGTTATCCCGGTTATCATCAAAATCAAGAAAGACAACTTTTTCTCCGTGTTGTTCGTACAATTGCAATGCTGTTCGCATCATCCCAATAGCATGAGTGGCAATCCACAATTGAGATGTATCGCTCATTAATCGAAAGAGCTCCTCAAGAAGATCTCCCTGTAATCTAGGGTTCATATGTGCTTCCGGCTCATCTATACAAAAAACAGTGTCATCGTATTCTACTCTCTTGATAAAAAGATCGAGCAGCAAATCAAAAGCGGACTTTTCTCCTCCTGAGAGATTCTTATAAAGAAAACTGGTACTTGTTCCCTTATCGAAAGTAAAACTTCTGTCACTAAGTGGGTTTCCCAAACTATTTAGCATTAAATCAGGAAACAGCCGATCCATAGCAGCTTGAATCTCCCCAAGAGTCTCGTCTTGAAAGTCTCCTAGACTTTTTTCGCGTTCTTCTCTGTTGAATGCGCGTTCTAGCGCATTAGAAGCGAGTCTTTGATAATTGCCGGTAGCTGCGGCATCGTTTTCAATCATGCTGCGGAATCTTGTCTCTTGAATAGCTGATGGCATTTTTTGAATTGATGTAACATCCATGTTTGGGTCATTACGGTAGGCAGTTCGAACATAAATCGCCTTTCCCATATTAGATTGTGAAGAATTATGAAACTCAATATCAATCTGATCCGACCGCCTACCCTGAATAAGTATTTTGGAATAGTAATCAGGATCGTCCCGGCGCCCCAACTGTCTATATTCATAAGATTTTTCATGTAACGCATCAAACACCGATGATTTCCCACAACCGTTAGGTCCAAGCAGAACCACCAGTGTGGCCGTTGGGGGGATGTTTTCAATTTTCAAGTTAGTAAACCGCTTGAAATTCTGCAAATGAATTGAAGCTATTTTCACACTATTACCTCTACAATCGTCATCGTATCATTGCTTGTTTCGGAAGCACTGCTGTAGGCGTTATCTTACCATGTACTGAGGGACCAGTAATTTCGTGCGAAGATTGGGTAAAATCAGGGTATAGTGCCATCAGGATACCTCATCAGATCAACTCGTTAAAGTAAAGACTCTGCCTTCCTAAAATTCGTAGAAAAGCCTCAGGCCGATTATGCAAATTTCTTCTGGAAGAACCACCAGAAGTGCCGGAACGTGTTGGTTGGATTTGAATACTAAGACGTGCTATGCCTACAAATCGATACTCATAGCCTCTGAGAAATCCTTTTGCTGACCAGAATTCCCTTCCTATAGATTTGCAGTAATCCATAATACACTGTGCGCCTCGTAATTGTGCGATAACTTTACGTTTGTATATCCTACCTCTTTTACTAAAGTTTGTACAATTTTAGGTGAAAAAAGGCAGAAAAGAGGTTATCCTTTCAGAAATCACCACAATTTTGAAAGGAGAGTTATCATGCACCTCATTTTCTGCCTAACGGGTATTTTAACCGAATTTCGTCCATTATTCAACCGTCAAAACTTCGCCCTATTTTGTACCTTCATTGTCGGACTCATCACTCACCGCCATCGCGCCACGGTGACCGGCGTTTATCAAGCGATTCGCCCCAAAAGCGGTTACAACTCACTGGTGAAGTTCCTCTCCCGTGGCCAATGGGACGCCGATGGGGTTGCCAAACATCTGATTAAGTTACTGCAACAACAGTTTGACAACTGGGTCTACGTTTACGACGAGACCCGAGCGATAAAGACCGGCACCAAGCAATTTGGACTCCATTTCTTCAGAAATCATCGCTACCAAAAACGCAACACCAATCAATCAAAGTTTCACTTTGGTCATCAGTTTGGCGCGTTGGGGTTGCTTTGTACCACCGTGACAGAGACGATTCTATTTCCGGTGTGGGTGAAGTTGATATGTCCAAAGACCCATTGGGACAACAGTGGGTCGGTTCTGAAGCGGATTTGCTCCCAAATCCCAAGTGGACTGATTATCTTTGACCGTGGCTTCAATCGACGGAAAGTGTTTGAAGCCGTCCTTGAGGCAGGGCATCATATCTTGTGTCGCGCTAAGTCCAATGCGGTCTTCTATCGTTTACCCGCTGTCGCCAAGCGACCCAAACGCGGGCGACCCAAGAAATACGGGAAACGCATCCAGCTTCGACATCTGCGGTATTCAGCGATTGACATTGACAACAGACGGCATGCAATTGCATCTGCGGTTGTGCGGACGAAAATGTGTCCAACAGAGGTACGCTTGGTGGTGATGCGAACCCGTCCCAAAAAGTCAAAGCCGTTTCGATACTTCTGTGTCTACACCACTGACCTGACACTTGACTTATGTCAGATTGTTCGATATTATCGGCAACGATGGTTGATTGAGACTGCTTTTCGGGACGCCAAGCAACACTTCGGATTTGACAAGTATCGGGTCAAATCCCGAAAAAGCATCAATCGATTGGTACAACTCAGTTTTGTAGCCAGTTGCATAACCCAATTGCTATTCAACACCACTTCTACTAGAGACCGTTCGATAACAGTCGAGCAAGTGTGCAAAGCATTGGGCATTGATTGGTATCGACCGCGCAAGTTGACACGCGGGTTGATGGTTCAGTATCTAGGTGCCTTAATCGAGGGGCGATTATTTTCGCAGACAAACTCCGAAGATACCTACTCGCCCGATATTCAACAAACTCTTGATAACGCTGCATGAATTCCAATCAAATTGTACTAACTTTAGTACCTCTTTTAACTTCAATACAAATAATCCATTTTTTTATTCCGTCATTGGATACAATCACAAAATCAGCCCGCCTGCCTTCGCCCTTCGACCCCTGAAAGACAGTAGGAGGGTCCTTAAAATCTTCCGCTTTAATCACAATTGAGTCATGAGGTAGTCCCTTTATTTCCACAGTCGTGCATTTGTCTATCAGTTCAACGGAGGGTGGATTACCTGTCTGTTGTTGTAATGGAACTCGGATATTACAATTAAGCATTTCCTTCAATATTTCAATATCGTTCACGATCTCACTCCGCCCCCCACACGATATCGCTTTGAATCCTATTCATTTTATTGATGGTATCGTCAAAGCTAGGAGCTCTAATGCCAAGCTCTGGATGGATATCAGCCTCCACGAGCGTATGTCCCCTTCTACGTCTCTTTTGCCCTTTCTGTAGTGGTATTAACGCTTCTTTGGCTGTATAGACCTTGACCTTATTAGCGTTGATTGACTCAGTCTTTCGATTATAACCATGTTCTGTAGCAATTTTTTCTATGTGTGGTTTTTTGTGATCGAGCATGATGAGAGTATTCAACTCTTTGACGATGTAATCGCTGTGGGTAGTGATAAAGACCTTAATCCCCAACTTTACCAGACGCGCAAAAAGTCTGGCAATGCGACGCTGATTTTCCGGATGTAGATTTAACTCCGGTTCATCCACCATTAACAGGTCTCCTTTTTGGGCGACATGACGCAGATAAAAACCGAGATCCAAGAGTGAACGCACGGCACTTGAACTTTCAACCATCGTCAATTTGAGCCGCGTCCCTTTGGGGGTATAGTAGAGTTGGTCGTTTTGTGTTATAGTGTATTCGCCACCGATAATGTCAGCGAAGTCGTCTAATACTTCAGGATGTTCTTTGGCGAGGAAACTTTCTTCTTTTGCAACATTTTCAAGTTGGCGTATAAAATCCACACTCTCCTCTATCGGTATAGGGTAACTTGGGTATAAGTTGAATAGTAATTCATGGAGGACCTCCTTTTGGGTCGATTGCCTTATTTCCTTAGAAAAGTGGTTCCGAGCAAAATCGATTTCCCATTGAAAAATAGCAGCCCCGGTGCGCTCAGCTGAGGCGATAAAGGGAATAGGAAGATAATTGGAAAAAATAGCATCGCCAATGGTGGAGTTAAGAGCTCCTGCTGCAAAAAAAGGATCAATCTCTCTTTCTTGATCTTTTTTTACTACCAAACTCACTCTGAGCTCTTCACTACCCTTTTCCTTTGAATAGCTAAGAAACCTCTCTGGACCGATTTCCATTTCGTGCGTGAATTCTTTATCGCGTATGTTAATAGCACCTATCTCAATGTGGAACTCACTGTTACGAAAACGGTCGTCAGCTGGAACAAAAATAGTGTCGAGTTGACCGATATACCGTTCACATGCTTCTGCGAACATCTGAGCCGCCCTTTCGACATATCCTACCAATCCGATTTTGATACCACCATCCGTAAGCAGGCGTTGGGCTTGATCATCGCTCACCCCGAAATCAAGCAGTCCACGCCAAGACAGTAAGAAACCATACAGCGCATAGGCTGTATAAGTTTTGCCGGTGTTATTTTTGCCACAGATAAGGGTCAAATCTCCGAGCGAAAATTCCGCATGCTTCAGGATGCCAAGATTTTTTAACTCTATTTTCAGGCTCATACCGATACCTCTATAATCCTCATCATATCGTTACCGAAACCTCTTCTACCTTGACGACGATAAAGCTAGTTGCTCATGTTAAGAAATAGTGCAAAGAAACCGAGTTTTGCCGAAAAAACTCGGTTTCTACGCCACACTAACTTCCATTAATTCTCCCTGCGATAGTATCATAAACCTCACTATGCTGCAAGAATTTTCTGCGGCCCCTATTCTCACCGCTCCTCCACATGATGCGTAACCCAACACCGCCGTCCATCAGTCCGCAATCGGATAGCCCCAAGCTGATCTGTCCGCAGCACACGACACCCCCGCTCACGGTAACGTTCGACAACAGCCGCAGACGGAAAACGGTATCGATTCCGCTGCCCCAATGAAAAAATCGCGTATTGCGGGCGTACTGCATCAAGGAATTCCGCGCTGCTAGAGGTTTTGCTTCCGTGATGCGGCACCTTAACAATCTCTGCACCTAAATCTTTACCCGATTCAACCAGTCTCAATTCGACCTTTCGTCCGATGTCCCCCGTAAACAAGATTCGCACGTCACCATACGTCAACTTCAGAACAAGCGAATCGTTGTTGAAATCCTTATCGTGCAGATTGGTCGAGGCTGCATCAAATGGGTGCAGCAACTCCAACCGTGCCGTAGAGGTCAGGTCAATCGCCCCAGCGTAACCGAGTTCATGGGGAATACCCTTCGCATCAATAATCTCATGCAAGATCTGATGGGTTGACTTCGACAAATCCTGATGCGGCACCCCTAGCACCCGCTTGACATCAAACCCTTGCAAAATGTGTGCAAACCCACCGCCATGGTCATTGTCCGGGTGACTCAAGAGGAGAAGGTCTAGCGTGAAAATGCCCTCGTGGCACAAGAACGGGTCAAGCGTCCGCTCGCCATGGTCATAACCCACCCGCCTCGCAATTCCCGCTTCAGTTACCTCAGTCCTCAATGAATTGAGCCCGCCATCGACCAACATAGTTTTCCCGTCAGGGAATCGGACGAACGCCGCATCCCCCTGCCCGACATCAAGAAACGTAACATCCAACAGCCTACCCCGGTCACGCCAAGCGGCGTCCCAGATCAAGACCGACAGAACCATCAACCCAATCACCAAAGCCTTTTTTCGGTGCATCCACACCCAAACCCAATGCACAACCGCGAAACAGCCCGCGATATAAAAGACGATAAAACCGAAACTTGGCGTTGGCGTCTTTAGGACCGTCCACGACTGACCGAAAAATTCGACAAGCCCCAGAAAGATCCAGAGGAGAAAGTGGTTGGCATAAGCAAGCGGCATCGCAAGGGGCAGCCAGATCAAACCGAGTAAGACCGAGACCAGCGTAATATTGACTAAGAGCGCGGCAAGTCCAACGGTAAAGAGGCCTGCAACGAGTCCAATTGGGTAAATCCGATGGAAGTGCCATGCGCCGATTAAAGTCGTCCCCACCTGTGCGGATAACGTCACCCCAAACCCCATCACCAACCACCAAGCTGCCCTACCCCATACAGAGCGAGGGCGCATCGTGCTGTCAGGGGCAGCCGTTGGATCGGTTCGACCTAATCTGAGGATACGGGCGATAAAGTTTTCCCACTTGGGTGCGAGATAAACAATTGATGCTACCGCAGCGAAGGAGAGTTGGAAGCCGATGTCCCACAGCTGCGCCGGATTCATCAACAACAACACGAGCGCAGCAAACGCAAGCAGATTGAACAGGTCTCTATCCCGCTCTATAATCCGCGAGATCAGGAAGATAACCGCCATCAGCGACGCACGGAAGACCGACGGGCGAAAACCGACAAGGCAGGCATAGAGGATGACAGCGGCAATCGTCAGCAGGTCAGTGGCTTTTCGGGGTAGGCGCAGAAGCGAAAAACCGAAAAAGCAGACAGTCGCAATCAGCCCAACATGCAAGCCCGACACAGCAAGGATATGTATGCTTCCACTATTACGGAAGGCATCGAGAATATCGGGCGAGAGCTCGCTCCGTAGCCCAAGGAGCATCCCCTTGAGAACCTGGGCGTGAATACGATTTTCGCTATACGCCGTATCAATAACATCCTCAACCCGCCGTCGCAACTTCTCTGTCCAGCGCAATAGCAGAAAACCGGATCGATCCGTCGGGACAATCTCTTGACCCCAATCAAGCTGCAGGATCCCAAAGACTCCCCGGCGGGTCAGATAGGAACGGTAATCGAAGCCCCCCGGATTCCGTTGTCCGTTTGGACGGCGCAATATCCCTTCGACCTCAATCCGATCGCCGTACCGCAAAGGAGTCGGCTCACGGAATCGGATCAGGAGCTTCGTCTCCACCGCTAAATCTGGATTTTCTTTCAGTCGAAGGGACCCTTTTGCATAGCCAGCCTCCCACCGCTCCCCCCGTTCTGGCTGATACACCATCTCCCCTGAGAAATGCACCCGCTGATCATAGAAGTCCGGGGGAATGGGCGAAGTCAGCACAACCTTCAGACGGAACATGCCACAAGCACAGATCGCTCCTAACAGGAACACCCAACCCAACCTCGCTGTACGCGCATCCGTTTTCCACAGATAGGAGAATCCAAGGCCACCGATCAGGCAGATCAGCGCGATTAGCCAGATCCAAAAGAGAGGGATAGGCAGGAACCCTGCGATAAGAATGCCGAGCGTGTACGGAACGAGTGTGCGGATAGCCTGTCGGGGCACGTGACTTCGTTCCTTCCTTATGTTAAAAGAGAAATGGAGTCAAACGAGTAAAGTAGTAGGCACACGCCGTGTGCCGTAACCCTTGTGTCAATCACGGCATGTTTCTTAATCCCAATTTATCGGGGGCGGAGCGCACTACTACAATTGCACCAATGAACTAATGCACCAACATCAATAACCGATGCTTTTCAGGTAAGCACGATTGATTCGCATCTTCGCCTCGTCGGTACGCTCCGTCGGTCCCGGACAGGCAGTTATCCAATCGCTATAGCCAATATCCTCCAACGCCTTCAGAAAAGCGGGATAGTCACACATAAGCCCTTCGCCCAATTCGACGTTGCTGCCATCTTTATAGTCGTGAAGGTGGACATAGGAGATCCGATCCCGATAGTCGTAAACCGCCTGAATGGGATCGTAACCCCAATGGACAGCATGAGACATATCGAGACAGAGACGGCATCGGTGGAGGCGTGTCATGAATCGCTTCCACTCATCGGCACTGTCCACCACATGACCCGTATGAGGGTGGAAGGTGACAGTAACGCCGAGCGGTTCGCCGTAAGCAGCGAGGTCATCATAGACAGCGGCCATGCGATCCAGATCGAGGTCTGTGGTTTCGCGGTCAAGCCGTCCCGGCCCTTTGGTCATAAAGGTGGGAACCTCAAGGTCGGAGGCGAATTCAATCCGCCGCTTGTTAATTTCATGGGTTGGATGGGTCACATCGAGCGTGACGTTGGGACCGCAAATAGCAGCAACCTGTATACCAACGGCGTCGCAGATCTGGCTAACGCGACGCGCCGAACCGAGCCAATCGAGCGACTGACGGGCTTCCCAACCGTCCCAGCCAACCTCTCGGAGCTGCACAAGTGCCTGTTCCAGATTGGGGTTTTCCCAGCGGAGGGCACTGTAGGCAAGTGGAAATGACATAACAAAGATCCTTTCGGGTTGATGTTAACGATAGAAATCTATGAGCATAAGGGCAGAGGTCCCCATATCGCTCAAGGCTTCAAATTTTGTTAATTCATACGTATATGTCAACTATATTTCTGTCTCCTACTTGACGATAACCATTCTACGGGTTTCGGTATAATGGTCAGTCATCAATGTATAGAAATAGACACCGCTGCTGATCCGTTCTCCGTTTTCGTTCCGACCGTCCCAATAGACCGCCTTCTCACGAGTTAGGTAGTAGCCCACCGATTTGTGTCCCACCCCGATTGTCCGCACCAAGCCGCCACTCACATCGTAGATTTTGACAGTCACCGTTGACCCCTCCGACAGCTGATACGGTATCCATGTCTCCGGATTGAACGGGTTGGGATAGTTGGGCAACAGTTTCGTCTCTTTGACGCGCTGGTTCGCGACTGACAGGTAGTGGCGAAGGAGTTCGATGGCGAGCTGAACACCCTGTGATTTATTTGGCATTGCTTCCAATTCGGTCAAGGCACGCTGTGCCGCGATGATTTCTTTGGAGGTGGACGGGATAGATTTGATGAGGCCCAGCTGAGAAGGGGCGGCGGCGTTTTGCCTCAGATGCTCCGCGACGAAGACCAGATCCAGCAGGTTGACCACGCCATCTTTGTTGGTATCCGCCAGTGGATTGAGAGAAGGTTCCTCTCCGAAACTACTTGCAACAACGATGAGGTCAAGGATATTGACTTGCCCATCAAGGTTGGCATCGGGGTTGAGACCTGTGGTGATAAACAAATCTGCCCAAGCTGACCCGTCACAACCTGCGCCCCCATCGGGATCAGTAACCAATTCCAGCAACACAGTTTCACCCGCAAACTCAGAAAGGGAGAGTTGGATATCTGTCCACTCAAGGAGACTTGTAGCGTGTTCAAATTGTGTTTGTCCATTTAACCGCACTTGAAACTTTATGCCTGTACTACAGCCTGAACTCGTTAATGCCATCGAAAAAGAGAAGATTATCTCTCGCGCTTGGGGCAGGGAAAGCAGGAACTGACTCACGGTTTGTCCATCATTTGGCGGATGGGCACCAATGGTTTCCTTCTCCACACCAGCAGCAGTTCCCCGCCCTCGTTGGCCTGAACCCCAAAAACTCCTTCCTAGCAGGAATATACCCTCATGTTGAAATCCAGCAACAAATGGCATCTCCCGCAGATTATGGGGCGGCACCACCTGTTGAGCTGAGTCAAAAAGAAAGAGAATCTGCGCCGGCAGTTCAGTTTCAAGAGTATATTGCCTCTGTCCGATATACCGCACCGTATCTGGGAAACTCTTTATCGGTCGACGAGGCAGGAAAAATCCGATCTGTGTGCCCACGGGTTCAGAGATGATTTTAGGCTCTCCCCATCTTGCCGCATCTTGCCCGGTATTTCCATCGGGACCCGGCGTGTTGGTCAAGCGGAGCGTCACCTGTTGGCCTTGATAACGTGTTAAATCCAAGGTGATATGCTGCCATCTTCGCTCGGTGTAATGTTGCCGAAAAATCTCCTCCCCTTGGATAGAGACGACAAACGTTACACCATCTGAGGCTCTCGCTTCCTCCAACAATCCCATATCAAATTCTAAACTGATACTGGGGCTATCTGGCAGCGAGAATGTCCATTCGCCGAATACGTTGCCACCCCCTAGTTCCTGCCAAGGTGGGTGCGTCCCAATCGCCCTCTTGCGAATCCCAGAGATGGAAGTCTCAGTCCGGTCAAAGCTAGCGCGGTTTTGCAGGGGGAAGTCTGCGCCATTGACCTCAATACCCCTTCTCGCAAACTGGAACTGCGCCAATAAATCAATCTCGTAAGAAACACCTGTTTCTTCCAGCCTAAACAGCGCAGCGTTTTCCGTTACCCGTGCCTCCGTCACCAAAACGCCTTCGGGCAAGGAATTGATATGCGACTGAGAAAAATCACGAGGGACCTCGTTTAGGACATAAGATTTCTGTGGATCTAAGCCGAGGATTGCCGTTTCATTGTAAGCACCCCAGCCGGGGAGACTCTGGTCGGTTTTCACCTGTGTGGCACCAGACACCCTTTCATACCCCGCACCACCTTCCGGCAGTATCAGGATAGCACCCGTTGGCGTCCGCTGATAGGTTGCAATTTCGCCGCCTTGCCCAATATACTGGAACAGCGTTCCGGGATCCCAATCTGACTCAAAGTCAGGCTTCAACCCCAATTGTTGCCATGTTCGCGCTATTGATAGTAACCTTTGTGTTTCCACCCGGTTCTCTCCCAACCAGTCTACAACCGGAACTTCAAGCGATGGCAAAACGCCCCAACTCTCATAGGCAGCCAGAGCTTGTTGATAAACGAATGGATTTACATCTGGATTTGGCAGATTATGTCCCATGGCGTGTGTATAAGGAGAGAATAGGAACGCGCTAATCGGATGCGGTTTTATCTCTAACGAGCGTTTCCATCGTTGCGCGAAACTCTCGCGGACGAAGGTGACTTCATGGAGGCTCTCACCTCCGAAAGCAACGCCCGGCATCGCTGCTGCCAATTCCTTGTGCAGCAACGCATTGCCTTGACCGGCGTTTAGCCCGTCAATCAGCCCATTTGCATCGTTCACTACATAGTGACTAGCATCCATAAAGAACGCATCAACACCGTACTCCTGCCATACAGCTTTCAATTCTTGAATAAGTATTTTTCTAAATGCTGAACTCGCAGGATTCATCAAGGCATGACGGTGGGTAGATGCTGTGTCCCATTGCCAACCGAGAAGCTCTCCGCTCCACGTATCTCGATATTGAAATTGCTCAAATTCTGGGTAGAGGGGATGATCTACTGAAAAACTAAGCAGATCTGCGTACGGCATCACCCGAAAGCCATGCCGATGTGCAGCTTCAACGAAACGACCAAACTCAGCCTTTACCTTATAGTCTGGGTAATATACAAGTCCGGGTGTCCACCACTCTCTCCCTTCAAAACAACCGCTCACCTTCAATAAGGTTTTTGTCGGATCGACCAGTTCTGCTAATTTTTCGAGTAAGTCAATATCTTCCAAGCCAATACCATCGACGATTAAGCCTATATCTCCAACCCACGCGGGCATGTCTGATAATCGTCTGGGATTGAATGACCCTTCCATCCAGTCCCGATACTGCCGCGCCGGCACACGCCAATCGTCTGTGTAAGTATTGAATCGCCACGTAACAGATTTCGCCGAAATCAGCGTATCGAAAGGTGCTTGATTTTGCGTTTGAAAGTTGAGAGCGAAACCGTCTCTATCCCGATCGTAGATGAGGTGCTTAAACTGAAAGGTATCATCGGTGCTACGAACGAAAAAGCCACCTCGTTGCCCTTGAATAATCGCAAGTTGCGCTTCCCAACCACCGGGATAACGATCGCCCCTGTATGTGATTGAAGATGTGGCATCAATTATTTCTCCTCCCCATGTGGGAATAATAAGTGCTAGATTTCTGGCATCCAAGTTCCCACACCCCCACTGAATCCCATTGACACCGGGGGTATCGGATATTCCCTCCATTTCAATGATTAAATCGTCGGTCATCGGGTCAACTGCGATAAAGAGGCGTACTTCGTTCGGAGTTTGACCGAACAGGAGTTCGGCTTTGAGTGGAGTAATCTTTCTCGCAGATGTTAGCGGAGTTGAGTCTGTTGAGATATTTTCTCTGTCCCAGAAATATCGCTGCCTTAATAGACCACTCCACCCCCTTTTCCCTGCACCGGAGGACAGGGTATAGGTCTCGTCGGTATGCTTGTTGTGGATATGGGTAATCACGCCACGATCGAATTGGACGGTGTAACCGTTGGTTTCGACGTGGACAACCTCGCCATCTATGGTAATCTCGGCAAGAGCCATTTCAAAATAAAACAGACTGAGAAGCCCGCTTAGTATTGCTATGAGCATAGTAGAGAGTTGGTTTCGGATGCAACGATCGTTCATATTAATTCCTCACCGGTCAAACTGTTGTATCGCTTTTCGTAACGCCCACCGCGCTTCATGCAGCCGCGACCTAACACGCCCGACAGAGCAACCGAGTGCCTCCGCCAATTCCTCATAGGAGAGGTCTTGCATCTCACGGAGGATCAGTATCTTTCGATAATCATCCTTGAGGGTAGCGAGCGCCTTCTGCAAAATCTCCCGCTGCTCCGCCAACAAGACCGTCTTTTCTGGGGTAGTCGTGTCGAGCGGCACCCACGGCTGCGAGTCGTCAATTTCCATCGGATCGGTTTTACGTCTCTGTCGCTGATCCTTCAAATTGAGACACCTGTTAGTAACAATCCGGTAGAGCCACGTCGAAAACTGAGATTTGAATCGAAACTGCCCAATATTTTCCCAAAGCCAAAGAAAAACGTCCTGTGCCACATCACTGGCATCTTCAGGACTTGCGAGCATCCCGTAAGCGATATTATACACCCACTGCTGGTACTGACGCATAAGGGTTTCCATGGCTCGCTTGTCACCGTCTTGGCACCGGCGGACGAGCTCATGGTCACTGATGTCATGGGATCGCGCTTCGCTAGAGACTGGTTGGTCGTTCAATTTTCTCAGCTATACAGAGGTTGGGGCGTAAAGAAGAATGAGGCGCAACGAGTAATACGTAAGAAGGAAATTGCTAACATTACGCATTAAGCATTATTTTTTTGGAGACAGAGACAGGAGCAACTTATTGCCAAATTGTATACATACCGGATAACTGCATACAAAGCCTATTTTATACCTTTTTCTGTGGGTTGTCAAGCATGTACCGCCGCGCAAATAGGGCTATTTATAGTAGATTTTAGAATTAATTAGACACTCCTAATATACAGCTAACCCCCTAAATCCCCCTTATCAGGGGGACTTTGGAAACTTCGGAAAGACCCAAATTATTAGCAAATGTTTACTTATTTATAGACTTCACCATAGTTGTCAGTTGTAGCTCATACCCCGCTGTTCGTAGGGTACACCGATCGGTGTACCTTCATTGCACGTTCTATCCCCACCCGGTAGGCGGGGCATCTTGCCCCGCTGTTTGTAGTAGCGCAATTCATTGCGCGTTCTTATGCCAGTTGTCGTGGGTATCTTTTATCCGTATAATCCGTGTTTATCTGTGATTCAGATTGCTTTGAATCCCGATCTATCGGGGCAATAATATGGGAGAATTAAATGACCCTAGCAACGCAAATCATAATGCTTGCGAAACTATAGCGAATCCGTTATAATATCCAAATTGCCATAAAGTAGTAGGCATACGCCGTATGCCGTAACCCTTGTGCATACTACGCCACAGCAAAGCACAATGTATAGCCTTCATCAGTTTTAATCAATCAATGAACCAATGAACTAATGAACCAAAGGAGATCCCTATAGATGGACACAACACAAGCCGTAGCACGAATATTGAAAATCGAAGGCGTTGAATGGATATCCTGCTTCCCCTCCAACCAACTCATCGAAGCGGTCGCCCAAGAAGGCATCCGGACTGTCATGTTCCGGCACGAGCGCGGTGCCGTCATGGCAGCCGACGGATACAGCCGCGTCAACGATCGTAATAAGTTTGGCGTCATCATCACACAAGGTGGTCCCGGCGCAGAAAACTCTATGGGCGGTATTGCGCAGGCTTTTGCCGACAACGTTCCAATCCTGTACCTACCGGGCGGTCCATCAATTGACGAATATGCGGTTCGTCCATCCTTCTCACCGGTTCGCACATATCAGACAGTGTCGAAGTACGGCGAAGTCATTACAAAACCGGATCAAGTTGCGACCGTCATGCGACGGGCTTTCCACCACCTGCGGAATGGAAGCCCCGGTCCCGTAATCGTCGAGACACCGAGCGACATTGGATTACAAGAAGTCCCAGACGATGCCCTCAACTACAAGCCACCGAAGCGAGCACTTCAACTCCCCGCTCCCGGCGATATCAAAGACGCTATTAAAGAGCTGCTAAACGCAGAAAAGCCTGTTATCTGGTCTGGTATGGGTGTGTTGCTCTCCGGAGCAACCGAGGCACTCAAAGAATTTGCTGAGTTGACCGAGATACCGGTGTATTGCACGATGCCCGGTAAATCCTCCTTCGACGAGCGTCACCCCCTTTCCGTTGGCTCCGGTAGCGGCGCGACAACCCTCCCCGCACGGACGTGGTTACAGGAATCTGACGTGCTATTCGCCATCGGCTCAAGTATGACCCGCACCCATTACGGTCAACCGATCCCGGACGGCAAGGTCATCATCCACAACGCCGAAAGCATCGAAGATATCAACAAAGACTTCTCCGTTGACATCGGACTCCCCGGCGATGCCAAGCTGACGCTACAGGCTATGATTGAGGAAGCCAAAGCCCAACTCGGCGAAAACGGGAGAAAAGGCAAAACCCAAGTCGCCACAGATATTGCCAAACTCAAGAAAACGTGGATGGCAGAGTGGACACCCCTGCTCACCTCCGACGAGGAGCCGATTAACACCTACCGTGTGATCGGGGATATGGTCAAGGCAATGGATCTGGAGAACAGCATCGTCACCCACGACGCCGGTGCCCCGCGCGATTCAATCATACCTTTCTACCCCGGAACCGTACCTCACAGCTACATCGGCTGGGGCAAAACCACCCACCTCGGTTTCGGCATCCCGGTGATGATTGGGGCGAAGATCGCAAAGCCCGATAAGTTCTGCTTGAACTTCATGGGCGATGGTGCTTTTGGTATGTCAGGCTTAGACATCGAAACCGCTGCTCGCGCCGGTGCACCTATCACTACCGTTGTTCTCAACAACGGCGGTATGGCGACCTACCCGGGCGGCTATCCGACAGCCCGCGACCAGTTTGGCACAACGGAAATGACGGGTGATTACGCCAAGATCGCTGAAGGCATGGGCGCAGTCGGCATCACCGTGACTAAACCGAGCGAAATGGTCCCCGCACTTGAGCAGGCGCAGCAACTGAACGCAGACGGTCGCACGGTACTGCTCGATGTGCATACCAACATGGAATCACGCCGATCTCGCTTCAGCTAGGGTCTGCTGACATTTGACAGGAGCGTAGGTTGGATTGAACGGTTAAAAGCGAATCCCTAGCAACCACAATAGAGATTCCGCCTTTCAACAACACTCGCTGATAGATAGATCGAGTGAAACCCAACTTCAGTAGGTCGATTTTCCAAAATCGACAGTTCTGTGTCGAGATATGAATCTCGACCTACATCCCGATCTATCGGGGCTCAGACCATTACCCGTAGGTCCGGCATCCCCGGTCACGGGATCCTCTCGGACTTGCCCGACCCATAGCCCCAAAGAAGTACAGCAGCAAGTACCATTCGTAGGGAACGGAGATCTCCGTTCCGTTTATTCTTACGTATGACGCATTACGTATCATTTTTTATCAACCCCAGTCGTGTAGGTTAGGTTGAACGGTTAAAAGCGAATCCCTAGCAACTTGAGTTTACTACCAATCTCAGAGGAATACACTATGATCAAACTTGTCATGATGCCACCGTTGGACGACCTCAAGCGCGAGTTCGCCCTACGTCTAGAGGCAAACCTCCCGGAGTATCGCGTCGCCGTACCCGAAACGGACGAAGAAGCACGCCGTGAAATTGTTGATGCCGATGCGGCATACGGTTGGATACCGCCCGAAGCACTGAAGGGCGCAACAAAATTGCGGTGGCTGCAAAATCCCGATGCAGGTCCCTTTCCGGGCTACTATTACAAGGAACTGATTGAGCACCCCGTGGTGGCTTGTAACCCACGCGGTATCTACTATGATCACATCAGCCACCATATCATGATGTTCCTACTCGGGCTCTCGCGTGGACTGCCTTACTACGTCGAAGCACAACGTGAGCGTAGATGGGATCCAGATGCCCGCAAAAATTACGTTGACCTCGCAGAATCAACCGCGCTGATCTTCGGTGTGGGCGGTATCGGTCATGAAACAGCGCGGCTATGTACAGAATTCGGTATGAAGATAATCGGTGTAGAGCCGAGACCCGAATATGACCTCCCATACGTCGAGATGCACCCGCCGGCGGATCTGGATGCCCTATTGCCACGCGCAGATTTCGTGATAGCGACAACGCCGCACACGCCCGAAACCGAGGGGATATGGAATGCCCAACGTTTCAGCCTGATGAAGAACACCGCCTACTTTATCAACATCGGTCGTGGCAAAACGATGAAAATCGACGACCTCGCGGACGCTATCGAGACGGGTGAAATCGCTGGCTGCGGTCTCGATGTATTTGAAGTAGAGCCGCTGCCATCAGATCACCGTTTATGGAATCTGCCCAACGTTCTGCTCACACCCCACATCGCCGTGAAGGACGCCGAAAACGTCCCTGAACGCCGATTCGAGATCCTCCTCGAAAACGCCCGCAGGTTCGCCGCCGGTGAACCGTTACGCAATGTGGTCAACAAAGCGGCGTGGTACTAAAATCTCGCGCACAATGCGGAGAAATAACCTATGACGGAATCAGAAATTCGTGCCTTATACGGTTGGGCGGAGATCGATCCGGTTGCCTCTATCGTGGCGGGATCGGTCGGCACATGGCGTATCACCTATCACGTCGGTCGCTACGGGGTCGATGACGGCGGGGTCGTTAAATTCGCTTGGCGAGATGTCAGCGATTGGGCGGCACCCCAATTTGAAAATCTTTCCGCACCGGAATATGCGACTGTCTCTACGACAGGTCCGGCATCGCTGCGAGCGAAATTTGAAAAGCAACGCTACATCCGTCCTTGGCGGCTCTGCGTTACCATTGATGTGTTCGACGATTCTCTCTCCGAGGGGGATAGTATCACCCTAACACTTGGAGACACTTCAGGCGGGAGTCCGGGGAGTCGAGCGCAGACCTTCTGCAAAGAGACGTTTGAATTTCGCGTCGCTGTTGATTGGTGTGGGACATGGGTTTACACAGAGGTGCCATCACCAAAGATCCCAATTATCAGTGGTCCCCCTCATCGGTTGGTGGTATTAGCTCCCTCGGAAACCACCCCCGATGAGGAGACATGGATCGGGGTTAAGGCGGAAGATGTCTGGGGCAATCCAAGCACCGGATATACCGGAACCGCCCGAATCAATGCCGGTGGATTGGCGGGCTTGCCAGAGACGTATCAGTTCCAATCCACAGACCGAGGTGTCCACCGCTTTGAAGGCGTGACAGCACTCACAACGGGGACTTATCGGGTGCAAGCAAGGGATTCAGAGAATGGCTTGGAAGCGGAAGGAAACCCACTCCGCTGCGTGGATAACCGTGGCACACATCAGCCTTTCTGGGGCGACCTCCACGGTCAGAGTGAAGAAACCGTTGGCACCAATCCAGTCTCCTCCTATTTTCGCTTTGCACGGGAGGCAGCACTGGTTGACTTCGCCGGACATCAGGGGAACGACTTCCAAATCACCGAAGCAATCTGGACAGAAATCCGAAAGCAGGCAAACACCCAATATGACCCCGGCAGATTTGTCACCTTTGTTGGATACGAGTGGTCGGCGAACACACCGCTGGGAGGCGACCACAACGTCTACTATCCGGGAAACGATGGTCCCCTGCACCGCTCCAGCCATGCGCTGATTCCTGATAAATCGGACATCGACACCGACTGCACCCATGTCACAGAACTCTACGATACACTGCAAGGAAAGGATGTCTTGCTGCTGCCCCATGTCGGAGGACGCTACGCCAACCTCAATTGGCACGACCCGGAACTAGAACCGCTCATCGAAGTCTACTCCGAATGGGGGGAGTTCGAGTGGTTTCTGCGGGAAGCATTAGAAAAAGGTTATCAAGTCGGCTTTACCGCCGGGAGCGACGACCACAAGGGACGCCCCGGTGCCGCTCCTCCGGGTAGCGGTTCGTTCGGTGTGTACGGCGGATTGACCTGCATCTATGCGGCAGAACTAACGCGAGAAGGATTGTGGGAAGCCCTGAAAGCCCGTCGATGTTACGGAACAACGGGGCAGCGCATCCTGCTTGAAGTAACCGCAGACGGCAAACCGATGGGGTCAGCGTATCAGGCGAGCCAACCGCCGGAGATCTCCGTGAAAGTGATTGGCACCGCACCCATCGAACGGGTGGACATTTTCAGAGGTTTGGAACAGATCTATACCTTCCCCGCAACGACCGAACGGGCGGAAAACCAGATCCGTGTGGCGTGGTCGGGGCAGCGCATCCGGGCGCGGAATCGGCTCGTGCGATGGGACGGTAGCCTTGAGATAGATAGGGGACAGATTCTGGAGACGGAAGGTTACGCCTTTGACACCCCGGCTGAAGGGATTGAGGCAATAACTGAACGAACCGTGTCTTGGAAATCTGTGACAACCGGAGACGCCGATGGCGTGATTCTAAGCCTCGACGCACCACCTGAAACAACCCTCGATTTTAAGACATCGGTGCTGAATCGGTGCGTCTCGCTTCAGGAAATCAACGATTCACCCATTGTCGTTGATGCCGGCGGGATTGATATGAAGGTTGTGTTTGAACAGCTGCCGCTCGGCGTTGGGAGGGAAGTGGCGTTTACGTTTCGGGAGGCAGTGTTGCCCACGGGCTGCCATCCGTATTGGGTACGAGTACTGCAAACAGATGGAGCAAAGGCATGGGCAAGCCCCATCTATGTAACAATATGACCCATTTAACAAAATAGTTCGTGTAAAAAGAAAGTGCAAAACACAAAGCGAAACCGAGTTTTTTCTTGAAAACTCGGTTTCTGTTACACAATTTCTTAACATGACCGAACAAGGTAAGAAGAACGAATTGTTATTCTCTACACGGAGGCAAATCCATGGGACAGATAAACACATCTCTTTTAGAACTAGAAACTCCTCACATCTTGTTGGATCAGGATAGGTTACAAGCCAACATCCAACTGATTCAGGACATCGGTAATACTCGCGGTGTCAATGTTCGCCCACACATCAAAACCCACAAGTGCATAGAACTCGCCCGGCAACAGATAGACGCAGGCGCGGTCGGAATTACCTCCTCAAAGGTAGACGAGGCACTCGTTTTCATCAACAACGGGATCCGTTCCATCACTGTGGCATATCCCTTGGTCGTTGATTCAAAACTTGACCGCCTGATAGCCGCTGCACGCGCACATGACGTTGACCTTCGCCTCATCGTCGATAGCCCTGCGGGAGTAGATGCAATCGCTCAAGTAGCAGGGAGACACCATAAACAGATCAGCATTTTCTTGAAGATAGACGTGGGGCTACACCGCTGCGGACTCACGGAAGACGATCCGGGCTTGGTTGGATTGGTGCAGAAGATCGTCCAAGAACCTGCTCTGAATTTCGTGGGACTTCTATCCCACGCTGGGCATACTTATGGCGCAGATGATGCCGATGCAGCGCGAAAAATCGCCCAACAAGAGTGCGAGACTATGAACCGCGTGCGGAAAAGACTGGAAAGCAACGGCATCGAAGTCTCGGAAGTCTCCGTTGGATCTACACCCGGCACCCTTGTGAGCGACAGCTACGACGGCATCACCGAAATTCGACCGGGCAATTACATCTTTATGGATAGAATGCCGCTGCGTCTCCAGGTCATCGAGTTAAACCAGATCGCGCTCTCAGTGCTGGCAACGGTGGTAAGCCAAAACTCGGACTACTTTATTATCGATTCTGGATCCAAAACCTTGAGCTCGGATCAAGGCGCGCACGGGATGCCGGGGATGGAAGGATTCGGACTTGTGTACCCCGCAGATCGGTTCGAGGACACAGATTACGAGATGATTGTCACCAGGCTTTCGGAGGAGCATGGGGTTGTCATACGCAAGGATTTCGACCTAGAAATAGGGTCTAAAGTTCGATTAGTACCAAACCACTCATGTGTTGTTGCAAACCTATTAGACACCTACACAGTGCTAAAGGATGGACAGATCACTGAGCAATGGGACATCGCCGCCCGCGGGCAGGTTCACTAGCCGAATAGTACCGTCTCATCGTAGGTTGGGTAGAGCAATAGCGAAACCCAACAATCACGCTTCACGTTTCACCCTCTACCTGCTAATGAACCAATGAACCAATGAACCGGAGACTTCTACCATGACAATCCAAGATCACCTTTCTCTAGAGGGCATCAACGACGATAACCTCAGCATTTTCAAGGCAATCGGCGTGGATTATGTTGCAGTTATGCACCCACCACCTCCCAAGCCCGACGATCGTGGGGATATCTGGAAAGATGTACGCAAAAAAGTCGAATCCCACGGGATGCAGTTTAATAACGTCGGACTCAGACCGGCGAAGGAGATTACGCTCGGCAAGCCCGGCAGAGACGAGCATATTGAGGGTTGGTGCACCTTGATACGGAACATGGGAGAAGCCGGTGTCCCAACGCTATGTTACAACTTCCGAGGCATCGGGAACTTTCGGACAGAGGCGACCGTTGGCAGGGGCGGAGCGCATTACAGTACATTCGATTATGATGAGTTCATGAAGGAACCACCGGACTACCCCGACCACCACATCTCCGAAGAGAAACTCCGGGCGAATCTGAAGCACTTCCTTGAACACATTGTACCGGTCGCTGAAGAAGCCGAGGTACAACTCACCATGCACCCGGACGACCCGCCGCGCCCGGAGCCGCTTGGCGGTGCAGCCCGAATCCTTTCAACTCTCGACGATTTTGAGCGCATGTTTAATGAGGTTCCCAGCCACGTCAACGCCATGCTGTTTTGCCAAGGATGTGTCCGTGAAATGGGAGAAGACGTGCCGACTGCTATCCGGCGCATTGGGGATCAAAACAAAATCGCCGCCGTCCACTTCCGTAACCTGCGGGGAACCCCAAATAAGTTTCAGGAGGTTTTCGTGGATGAGGGCGAAGTGGATATGTATCAAGCCATGCAAACCTACCGGGAAGTTGGCTTTGAAGGTCCCTTCATGATGGATCACACCCCTAGCTTCCCTCAAGAAAATGCCCAATGGGCGGGACGCGCCTTCGCTGTTGGTTACATCCGATCGATGATCCAAGCAGTCTACCGGTAATTTAAATAGAGCAGACCATTCATATACTTGAGGGGTGCTCATAAATCCCATTATCGAACTATCGTCATCAGATGTGTAACATTTCTCAGTGGGTTGCCCCAAATAGAATTGACCAACATAGCCATTTGAAGCAAGACCACTCCGAGCATCAAAAAGGTAGAGACATTATCTTTTCGACTCACCGGTAGTTGCTTGTGATTGGTGTGTGTCGATAACAGTTGACTCAGCAGCGCAAAGATAGGTTCAATAGCGACCTTGCGGTTGTGTTGATAGTGTCGCAACTGCGCGGATTGATTCACAGATTCAACATAATGCACGGCTCTATCACTTTTGGCACCTATCACCGGTGTCAGTAGCAACAGACCCTCTTTTGCCAATTGCTCAGTTCGGTTCAAGTCGGTGTAGCCGGCATCAGCCACGATATACCCGATATTTCTTTCAAGCAGTTTGTCGGTCGAGTCCTGCTTTTTCGCTCACACAAGCGGTGTCAACCAGACCCATGCGGGGTACGCCTTCTGGAGAAACAGTTAGATGAAGTCCATACCCGTAAACCCAGCCATGGTAATGGCTCTTTGACCAACTTGCGTCTGTGTCAAGCGCGTGTAGACCCGCTGGAATGTGATTGGCATTTCTGTCTTTCTGATGCCAGACTGCGCCTTTTGCCTTAAACAGGCTTTTGTCTTGATAAACCACCTCTGTAGATGAACTGCCAATCAAAGGCATACCCACATCACCAAGATATACGATCAACGCCTCTAACAAGTCAGCCAATTGTTTGTACCGTCGCGATAACGTTGCTCGAGACGGAACTTTTTCCAGTTTGAAATGACACAGCCACTGTGGGTGGGTTTTGAGCCATCTATGTTGTGCCTTGAATGAATAGATGCCCTTGAGCGTCAATATAGCCAATAGGACAATCAGGCTCTCGTCTGCATATGACTTAGGGCGTCCGTAAGTCTTAGGCAGCGCTGCATCGACAGAGGCGGTGAAATCTTCAAGACGCTCAAACAAGAATGTGATATAATACGCTCGGTCAGGATAACCCATGTTATAATCCTCTCTTTCTGGGAAGTTAGATTAGATTATAACCGTTATCCTGACTTAATTCTACTTATGAGCACCCCTCATATATCTACAAGGAGAGCAAGCAATGATGAAAATTGGCACCCGTATCAGTCCTGACTGGTTGAACCGTCCAAATGACCTTCACTTTCTCAAACAGATAGGCGTTGATTGCGTGGACATCACCTTGGACATCTGTCCCGGCTATTCAGAAGCCGGTGGTCGCGCCAACCGCGAGGGACTCGAAACAGTAGTAGAAGCCATCGACAAAGCAGGTCTCAAGATCGAACGCGCGAACACCTCTAACGGTCACTACATCAAAACCTTTCTTGGTCAGCCCGGCTCCGAAGAAGAAATCGACAACCTGATTGTCAACGCCGAACTCTGCGGCGAGTTTGACCTGCCGGTGATGGGTATCCAATGTTTTCAAGCGGGCCAATTCGGTCATTTCCCGGAGTCTATGCACGGCATGATTGAGGGGCGAGGTGGATATAGTCACTTGAAGGTGGATCTAAGCGACGCCCTAAACCAACCCCCACCAGAAGGCGCACCGACGCACGATGAGATCTGGGAGCGCACCCTAGAAATCTTTCGTAACGTTGTGCCTGTAGCGGAGAGTGCTGGTGTCAACGTCGCTATGCACGGCAACGATCCACCCGTTCCCAGTCTCTATGGCGTGCCGCAGGTTCTCTACAACTTTGCCGCTTTCGATCGCCTCTTCTCCGAAGTCCCCTCTCCAAACAACGGCATGACCTTTTGCGTAGGCACCCGCTACGAATCAGGCGAAGATGTCTTTGAAGGCATTCGGCATTTCGGGGAACAGGGCAAAATCTTCCACGTCCACTTCCGCAATGTGCGTGGAAAGATTCCCGAAAAGAAGGGGTATGAGGAGGTAATCCCCGACACTGGTGACATGGACATGTACCGCGTGGCGAAAGCCTTGCACGATGTAGGCTACGACGCCGTCATCGACTACGACCACACCATGCGACTCACCACAGACGGGCCCGAAGGCAGGGAGTACATTGCCTACTGCGTTGGGCACATGCGCGGGTTGCTCCAAGCACTCGAAAGCAATGCCTAATGCCATGCTAGAAACCCGCCTTCAATCACTGTCCACATTCCGATTCCAGAACCTGTCGAAACAGAGTGGAATAGACCACTTTGTTTCGACCCGCATCGGCGGTCTGAGTCCCCCGCCTTATGAATCCCTTAATCTGGGTTTTCACGTCGGAGACACCCCTGAAACTGTCCTGAAAAATCGTGAACGTTTGGCAGCCAATATCGGAATCCCACTCTCCGATTTTACAATTGCAAAGCAGGTTCATAGCGGTACAGTGACAATCGTAACAGAGAGGATGAGGGGCTACGGCGCAGCCGATCTCGATAAAGCAGTTGAAGCGACAGATGCAATGATAACCGATGTTCCTCGCTTATGTCTAGCGGTTCTTGCGGCGGATTGTGTGCTAGTTATCTTCTTTGATCCCCAAAAGAAAGTGATAGCCGCCGTACATGCCGGATGGCGCGGAACTGTCAAATTGGCGGCGCAAAGAACGGCAGAAACCTTAAAGCAAGAATTCAACTGCAATCCGACTGAACTTCTCGTAGGAATCGGTCCCTCCATCGGTCCCTGTCACTACGAAGTGGGTCCCGAAGTCATCTCACAAGTCGAAGACACCTTCGGTAGCACCGATGGCTATATCAACGACGAAACTCCCGATGGCAAAGGGTATTTTAATCTGTGGGAAGCCAACAAGCGGCAAATCATAGAGGCGGGTATCCCAGCGCAAAACATAGAGGTCGCTCAGATATGCACCTATTGTAATGCACACCTATTCTTTTCCGAGCGACACCAAAAAGGAAGGACGGGCAGATTCGGGGCAGGAATTATGTTGTCAGCGTAAACTAACCGGAAAAGCGAAACCAAGCCTTTTTTGGGGAGGTTGAAAAACGAGTGTAGTATACGACAGGTATATAGCAATTTCACGCATCACGTTTCACTGACTTCCTATCTCGTAAGAATCAGATACATACCACTACAGACAAGAAGCATGCCAATAACATATCGTAAGGTGAGCGGCTCCCGAAACAGTATTAAGCCAGCTATACTTGTCAGCAATATCCCTCCAAACCGGATAACGGGTGAGCCGAGAGAAATTGGTGCCCCTGCACTAAAGGTGACATACAATCCGAGAGTCACACCGCTGAACGCGAATCCCACGCCCATACTCGCTAAAATACCTGAGAGTTGGGCATGTTGCGGTACGCCACGCGCCCATTGCCACAGCACCCAAGCCAGTCCAGTCGAGAATGTGCAGCTACCATATATCAATACCGCTAAACTGTTGGAGAGTCTGCCCGCTGCTACTTTCACACAAAGATCTGCAGCAGCCAATGCACATGCGGTGACCAGTGCGTATTTAATCCAGCCCATGATTCAAATTTGCTCCTCAGTGGTCAACGCCACTAACGCTTGTTATCGTTTAATTTAACTGCGGTGTGCCTTCTCGCTCATTTCAACGAAAGCATACCCGAAAACGTCGATAACGTCAAGTCCAGAAGTATGCAATCATTTAATCATAGCGCAATCGATAAAGGGAGACCTAGATGAAATCCGTATTCAGACTGTCCGTCAACAACCCTGTATTGGTTCACATGATCACCATCGCGGTAGTTGTCTTGGGATCATACATGCTCATCAATATGCCGCGCGAACTCGAACGCGATATGTCCTTCAACTGGGCATTTATTTGGGTGACCTACCCCGGCGTTTCGCCCGAAGAGATCGAAAAACTGATCACCAAGCCGATTGAGGACGAGATCGCTGATGTGAATAAAATTGAGTCTATCACCTCAACTGCCGCCGAAGGATTCACCGGCATCAGTGTAAAATTCGATCAGAATATCTCACGCGACGAGTTTGACAAACTGTATCAAGACCTCCGCACAGAGCTAGATAAAGTCCAAAATCTGCCCGAAGATGCGGAAGATCCCGCCATGTTCAAGCTGGAGTCAAATACACTAACGCCGGTGATTGATGTCGTCATAGCGGGGGACTTCCCCGAAAAAGAGAGGCGTGGGCTGGCAGAAGAACTTCAAGATGAAATCGAAGCCGTTGAAGATGTCTTGGAGGTTTCGGTCTACGGGATTCGTGACCGCCAGATCTGGGTCGAGGTCGATCCCGATCGCCTCGAGCAGTATTCGCTGACGTTGCAACAGGTTGTCGGCGCGTTGGCAGCCAAGAATATGAACGTCCCAGCGGGAGAGTTGAAGATTGGTCGTTTGGAATACCTGCTGCGCACTGTCGGCGAGTTTGATTCAATCGACCAAATCCAAAATGTGATAGTGCAACAGATTCCCGGCGGCGGTAAGATCCGCGTCGGTAATGTTGCCCAGATTCGAGATACCTACGAAGAACCGACCGTAATTCCCCGTTTGAATGGTAAACCAGCAATTACACTCTCAGTGGCAAAACGGAGCGAAGGAAGTACGATCCAGATTGTCGATACAGTACGAACCATAGCAGAGAAATATCGGACACATCGACTGCCAGAGGGTGCGGAAATCACATTAGTGAACGATAGTTCAATCCATATTCGCAATTCGCTTGGTAAACTGCAAACCAACGCACTTTTCGGCGTAACGCTTGTGCTCTTTGTCTTATACCTTTTCATGGGACTGAGGAACGCAATCTTTGTTGCCATCGGCATCCCGCTGACACTCCTAATCACCTTTGGGCTCATGGGCGTTGCTAACGAATCGATCAACAATATGTCGCTGTTCGGATTGGTGTTGGTGCTTGGTATCATTGTGGACGATGCGATCATTGTGATGGAAAATGTCTATCGTCGGATGCAAGAAGGGGAATCGCCGATCCAAGCCGCTATCAACGGGGCACATGAGGTCGCTGGACCCGTGATAACCGCTTCCTTAACGACAGCCGCTATCTTCCTCCCGCTCGCACTACTGCCGGGGATCGTTGGCAAATTCATGAAGATCATCCCTATCATCGTCGCCTTGACGCTTGCCGCATCCCTGTTTGAATGTTTCTTCATATTGCCATCCCACATCGCGGATTGGGGAAAGGTTGGGCGTCCCAAATCCCAAGACAGACTGATGCGCTACCTACTAAAGCCCTACACCAGGCTCTTGAAATTCGCACTACGCCGTCGCTACTGGGTACTAGGTGGGGTTGTCCTTTGTCTATTCCTGAGTTTTCTCCCCATCCGCTTCGGACTGGTTGAGGTTGACATGTTCCAAGGTGATGAGTATCCAATGATTTTTGTCCACGTCACGATGCCTGTGGGCACCCGCTTGGAAACGACAGATGATGTAATCCGGGAGTTGGAGGCAGTCACACTTGCAATGACCAAATCTGAAATCAAGGCAGTCATCGCGAGAACGGGATTCCACGAGATAGATAACAACTTTAATGAGCGTAATGGCAACCTCGGAATGCTCCACATTGAGGTCGCTGAAGCCAAGGATCGTGAGCGGACACTTGATGAAATTATTGCGGAACTCCGCCAGAAATTCAGTCGTATCACGGGGCCCGAGCAAATTGGATTTCAGACAAGGGAAGAGGGTCCTCCCGCCGGCAAGGATGTCGAAGTCATAGTGAAAGGAAAATATTTCGACGAACTGGAAGCGATCACCGACGAACTGAAAGCGGAACTTGCCAAAACTCCCGGAGTCACTGACATCAACGACAACTTCGCGCTGGGCCAAGAGGAGATCAAAATACATATTGATGAGGATAAGGCTAACGAATATGGACTGACGCTCCAGCAAATCGCCTTCACCGCACGTAATGCGTTTGAAGGCACAAAGGCAACTGTATTCCGCGATGGTGATGAAGAGATTGATGTCGTTGTCAAATTCAGTGAATCCGCACGCACGACGCTCAAAGATGTAGAGGACCTGAAATTGATGGGTGCAACGGGTGTGCCAGTTCCCCTCCGAGACATCGCCCAACTGAGTGTGGTGCAAGGTTATTCCACAATTCATCGCTACAAAGGGGAGAGAGCCATCACAATCACCGCCAATGTGGATGAAGAAGTAGCTTCTGGGGTGAATGTGAATCAGAGGCTGCGCGCCCGTTTCGATAAGATCAGCCCGCGTTATCCGGGCTACACACTCGAATCCGGCGGCGAATTTGCCGAGTTCCAGCAGGTTTTTTCAGACATCCCTATCTTCTTCGCTTTTGGGGTTATGCTGGTCTATTTCATACTAGGAACACAGTTCAAGTCCTTCCTCCAACCACTGATTATTCTGACGACCGTCCCCTTCGCATTCATCGGCGCGATGGTAGGACTGATTACCTCTGGAAACCCACTGAGCGTTGCTTCAACATACGGACTCGTCGCACTGGCTGGCATCGTTGTCAATGACTCGATTGTGTTGGTTGAGTTTATCAATCGCCAACGGACGGCGGGGGCGGGAAAATGGCAGGCAATTATCAATGGAGGACGCACACGGCTACGCCCAATCCTACTCACCTCAATTACGACCGTGAGCGGTCTGCTGCCGATGGCGTTGGGAGTTGGTGGTAAGTCAGCACTATGGATGCCCATGGCAAGCACCGTTGTTTGGGGACTGTCGGTGGCAACCCTTTTGACGCTGTTCGTAATTCCTGCATTCTATGCCATCAGCGATGATATTCGTCAGTGGCGAGGAGTGCGCGTCGAGACCACGGATATAGAGAAAAGAGTAATAACTTAAAATAACGCAAGTTGCTCGTGTTGACATTTGTATCTGTAATCGTAGGGGCGAGGTTCCCTCGCCCATTGACCAACGCGGGTTGGACCCTCAAACCATACAGGTTGAATTGATTGTAGATTGCAGGTCGAGATTCATATCTCGACTAAAACGTCGATTTTGGAAAATCGACCTACAGCAGCCCGAAATCGTCGCTGACGTGTAACGGGTTGGGAGACCCAACCCCTACGAAGAACCACGCGTCTGTGCGCCCCCCTTGATTGTCTAATTGCGATGAAATGTCAACAGAACCTAGTTATGTGCGGTGCAATAAAAGTCAATACCCTATACCCGTAGGATCGCCGCTTCACGGGACCCGACAAATCGGAATTTTTGAATTGCTGGAACTACAAAGCCCCAGTGGGGTGACAGGTATATAGAACATCGGTAAACCTATTGACCCAAGCCCCAGTTGCTTTGAATCCCGAGTTATCAGGGTGGGGTGACAGGTGTGTCGTAAGTCTGATTATTCTTGATATGTGTGGATTACGATATCTCGACATCCCAACTGAAAATCCATCAACCGATCTCGCGGCGGGGTTTCCCCGCCCATCAAGCGGCCCCCTTTCGCTCCAGAGGAGCGATATGTCTATAGAAGGACAACATACCCAATCCCCGCGCTCCAGCGGAGCGCAATGGGTATAGGGAAATCGAACCAACCGCTCCTAAATCCCCAGAGGACCGACACTGTGTAGTACTGTAGGTTAGGTTGAACAACTCAAACCACCTCTCCACCAAGGATAGCAGAGTTTCTGTCCGCCAACATTATATTCCTACAGATATCAAGATTGCATTGAAATTCGACCTTGCTGGCATCAATCGCCACTGCACCGCGCTGGTAGAGATGGATGGCACGTCGGATATGTTGCGGGTTCAATCTGGTAGGGACAACACAGCCGTTGTCTAATGAAAGGAAGTGACTTTGTGAGAGTACTTTGGATATGTGTCACTCTATTGATTCTTGTATACAATGTAGATACAACGGAGGCTGTCAACTGGGAGATTGGTAGTCAATATACCCTGCTATCCTACATAAATACCGCTACACTGTTTGGGGAAATCCTGAGCGCGCAGAGCTATACGCCGGCACATTTTTACTTCGGTTTTACTTTATCTGACAAGGTGATTGTCCTCCCATCTTTCAATTTGGGTAGGTTTGGTGGGCGGCTTGCAGGTGCGGTCAGTTTTCTACCTCAGTATCACCCCCTCGGTTATACCACGTCAGGTGTGTTTGTTTCGGGCGTAGTCAGCACTGCTCTTTCCAGTTACGATAGTCCCACCCTAGGCGTGGTTGGTGTCGGGCTTGGTTATCAATGGCGTTTGAAGTCTAATTTTGTGTTTCGTATCAGGACCTCCATAGGCGTGCGCTCGTCGCAATTTGAAAGCGAGTCTGAAAGCGGCGGTAGCGGTTCTCCTCGTTTCTTCGACCCTGATGCTTTCGTGGGTGATATCTCTACCAGTTTTGGCTATACCTTTAATTTGTTTGATTGACGCTTTGGGAACGCGTTTTTGGATAAGACATGTTTGCGATGCGCGGTCAGGATGGCGAACCACTTGTCTCTGAGACAAAGAAGGAGGTACTTACTAGGGGGTTGATTTTATGGTAAATTCTAAAAATAAATAGACACTTTCGCCCCCCGGCTTCGATCCCGATTTATCGGGGCCGGTAGGTGCGGTTGGAAACCGCACCGGTTTGGAGTGTCTCATTAATTCTAAGATCCACTATAGATGGGAGGTATTTATGATGCGACGAGATAGTGGATATCTATTGTATTGGTTAATTGGCTTGTTGGGGACAATGGTTATAAACGGCTGCAGCGAAACTGATGACACACCAGCGCAGTTCGTCAGTGCGGTTAATGATGAGGAACTTTGGGAGGTCTACTTCGACAAACCACCAGAAAATCTGAACGTTACGGGTGCTGAAGAATACACTTTGTTAGGTACAACACTGCAGATAACATTTGCGAGATGCGCAACGGACATTGTTGTTTCTTAGCAAGGAGGGCAGGAGACATTTCATTATACTTGTGGTTACCCACCATCCGCGACAGAGGTTCTTGAGATACAGCCTCCGCCCGGTGCTATAATCCCATCAAACCAACGGTTCACATTGAAACTTGATACGGGTGTCGTCGCAGTCCTGGTCAATGGCACTGCAGCCCAAGGAGCTAGCGACACGTGGATTGCATGGCCACAATTGGACGAAGGGAATGTGAAACTGAATATTGAGTGGACAAATCGAGACCGAACGCCCGGATCGCAACAGATTGGTCCCTATACGGTTCGTGCTGAATAGGAGACAGGCCCTGACCGCCCGACAGAGAATTGTGGTAGGTAGTAAAAAAGAATCGTAGGTTGGGTTGAACGGGAACCGTGAAACCCAACTCGCAGCCAATGACCTAATGAACTGATGAACTAACACCGCCCCGCAGCCGCTCCGCAAGAAAGCTATTCCGCTCAACAACCTTGTTATTCCGAATCGCCATGCCGAGTGCCTTCTTCGTGCCAACGAGGACAACCAACTCCTTCGCCCGCGTAATGCCGGTATAAAGGAGATTCCGCTGCAGCATCAGATAGTGCTGCGTCATCAACGGTATAACGACGGCAGGATACTCGCTGCCCTGTGCCTTATGGACGGTGATACCGTAAGCCAGCACTAGTTCGTTCAGATCCGCCATATCAAAAGCAACCCGCTTTTCCGGGAACTGGATCGTGACCAACTTCTCAACGAAGTCCACATCGGTGATGCGCCCGATGTCACCGTTAAAAACATCATAGTCGTAGTTGTTCCGAATCTGCATCACTTTATCTCCGACGCGAAAGTCTCGCCCACCACGAATTGCTTCTTCCGGCGAAGGGTTGAGGATTTCCTGCAACCGTTTGTTGAAATTTTCAGAGCCAATTGTGCCGCGCCGCATTGGGCAGAGCACCTGAATGTCGTCCATCGGGTGGTAGCTGTAGTGCTTGGGTAGACGTTTTCCGACAAGGTCACATATCAGATCAACTACCCGATCCGGATCCTCCTCCTCAATGAAGAAGAAATTGCGATCCGCGGGTCCGGTGATCTGCGGAAATTTACCACGATTGATGCGGTGCGCGTTGGTGACAATGTAACTCTCCTGCGCTTGACGGAAAATCTCCGTCAATGTCACAACCGTTACCTCCCCAGAAGCGATGAGGTCTGTCAGCACATTTCCCGCCCCCACCGATGGAAGTTGGTCTACATCACCGATCATGATTAAGGTCGCACTCTGTGGCACCGCCTTCATTAGATTGTTCATCAACACCAGATCCACCATCGACATCTCATCAATGATCACCACATCCGCCTCCAACGGGTTCTCCCGATTCCGTTTGAAGCCGTTCCCCTGCGGTGAGAACTCCAGCAGGCGGTGGATAGTTTTGGCTTCGCGTCCGGTCGTCTCGCTAATGCGTTTCGCCGCCCGTCCAGTCGGTGCTGCTAATAGCACCCTTTTTTCAAGTGCTTCAAAAAGATGGAGCATACCGATGGTTGTCGTCGTTTTTCCCGTTCCCGGACCGCCGGTCAAGAGCATCACCTTGGCGGTCAACGCAGTCTTTACCGCCTCCCGCTGATTGGCAGCAAAATGGATCCCCATCTGCTTTTCAAGCCGATCAATTGAAGCATCAACAAAATCAATCTGCACCGGACCAGCGGGGGTTTGCAATAGCCTTAAAACTGAATTGGTCACGCCGACCTCCGCATAATAAAACGGCGCGAGGTAGATCGCCTCTCCCTCCGGCGTGCTTTCGGAAATAATTTCCTCTTTCGCACTCAATTCCGCGATTCCGTTCTCAATCAGATCGGGCGGTAACTCTAAAATCTCCTCACACGAGGTAAGTAGGTCAACCCGATACAGGAAAACATGACCATCATCCGCTTTATGGCTCAGGACATATTTTATCCCTGCCATCACCCGATGTGGGGATTCAGGATCGATACCGAGATTCTGCGAAATGGTATCCGCCGTTTTGAAGCCTATCCCGTAAATGTCATCGGCGAGGCGATACGGATTTTCACGGACAATTGCAATCGCATCGCTTTCGTAGGTCTTATAGATTTTTACCGCATGGGCGGTGCTGACATTGTTGGATTGCAGAAAAAGCATTACGTTCTTGATTTCGCGTTGCGCTGCCCACGCCTCCTTAATCGTATCAACCCGCTTTTTACCGATCCCCGGAACCTCCCTCAGTTTACCGGGTGCCTGCTCAATCACATCCATCGTATCCATCCCGAACTTATTGACGATTCGAGTCGCCATCACCGGTCCGACCCCTTTGATCATCCCCGAACCGAGGTATTTCCGCAACCCAACGACAGTTGCGGGCAGCACCGTCTCATACCCCTCGATCTTGAACTGCCTACCGTACTGCGGGTTGTCAACCCACTCCCCGCTGAGGGCGAGGCTCTCACCAGCACTCGCAGCAGCGAGATTCCCCACAACGGTGATCAGTTCAGTCGGGTAATCACGCGAAGTCAACCGCGCGATGGTATAACCTGTTTCCGCGTTTTCAAAAACGATCCGTTCAAGGATACCTACGAGTTTTTCCATATCATTAAATATATCTGAATCAGGATTTTCAGGATGATTTCATTCAAACTGACAGTAGATGGAGCCCGTAGGTTGGGTTGAACACCCCCACCACATCTATCACCCCTCCACCCCTCAGGACTGGAGGTCATTCTGATTCACACCTCACCCGGCGAGTGAAACCCAACTCTTGATGACGGTTGGAGTGAGGCGTTGGGTTTCACTTGCTATCGACACCCTTCCTATCGTTGACAAGCCGAACCCCGGTTGATGTGGTGGAGATTGGGGATTACCCGTTCAACCCAACCTACGGGCTTAACTGCAAAGTTAGACTTTTCGCTCCAGAGGAGCGATATGTCTATAGAAGGGCGATACATCCAACAATCCCCGCGCTCCAGAGGAGCGCAATGTATATAGCACCGAATCGCTACAAACCATAGCCTCAGTGGAGTAATATGTTTATCACCCGTAGGTCGGGCATCTTGCCCGATCCATAGCCCCAGCGGGGCGACATGTGTGTAGTCTTAGATGTCGAGTATGGAAACTCGACCTACAGGCTACCTAGCAACTTGCGTTATTATAACCTAAATTGCCAACTTGGTGAAAAAGAAGTACATTTGGTTAAAGTAGGGGACAACGATCAGTGTTCCCTACTGAAGCATAGCTCCTATATACCTATTGTACTTTGCGGAGTGCGTTGGCTTTGACCCAATCTGCGTTGGACTGATCGTCATCGCCTTTAGCAGAATATTCCAACCCACGCAAGGCATAGGCAGGGACATAACCGGGCTTGATTTCTATCGCTTTGGTGTACGCTTCTATGGCATTGTCATAATCACCTTTTGCAGAGTATCTCAGTCCTTGCATAAGGTGGGCATTAGCATCGGGTTGTACCCGTAAATTTACGAGAAAAAGAACTATACCTAAGAGAATCAATAGTGCGATCAGGATTAGGGATACGATAGAAGCAATGTATCGCCATTTTATCGGAGTTAGGAGTTACGCAGTTAACGTGTAAAGGTGTTGAGCGAGATAGGCACGCACCGCGTCTCTGATAATCGAGGTTTTCGCTTCAAACCAACTGATGCCCTTTGAAAAACAGTTTCGCTCTATGCGGAGAAACGCTCGTAATGCCAAACCGATATGATTCCGTTGTGCCACTGGCTTGGGAGCGAAACACCTTTCAACCCCAACAAATTGCTTGATACCTCGATGATACTCTTCAATTGCCCAAGACAACTCGGCATATTTCAGTCGAAACAGGTCGTTCATTGAGAGGTTACTACTTGCCCAATATTCAATGTTACCGTTTTGGGAAACTATCTTGAAAACTTGAATCAATCCGTATCCCTTCAGATGAACGATGGTGCCATTGTTGCTAATTGGCAGTTGACTCACTGCCTGATTGCCACGCTTATTGAGGTTGACCTGTTGATTCGACTTTAACTGAGTCAGCCAATGCCATTGATACTGTCGAATCGTCTTTAGATTCTTCAAACTGCTGTACCAACTGTCAAACACGACACACTCTGGATTAAATCCTCTCTGATGCGCCTCTGCAATGAGTGATTGGAAGTGGTCATTTTTAGTCAAGTTATCGTGTTGTTTATCATAGAGGCGGTAATCGCACGGAATGTGGCTGTCTCCATCAGTCCACATCAGGGTAATGAGGTTAATTCCTGACACCACTTGTTTGTGTTTACCTGACCAATGGCGGGTGACAAGTTCCATCTGTTGGGCATACGGTTTATCAAGGGTGGAGTCATCTATGACCAAAATGCCTTCGTCTTTTTTGACATAAGGTGTTGTCTCTATCCACAATGATTCTGAATCGGGAGTCAACCGATATAGCAAGCGATTCAAAGAGTCATGCGCGGGGGGTTGTCCTCTGGGGGTTGCACTCTGGCAGCCTCTGTACAACTGTAGGTACTCGGTGTCGCTATCACAAAGTTGATATAGTCATATTCAGGGCATTTAGGTGGATTCATAACCGCTATTATAACCTATTTTATCGCCAAGTGCGTAACTTCTAACTTTAGTATAGGTTACGTTACAACTTTGGTTATCATATCATCAGGCACACGGACTGTCAAGGACAGATTGGAAACCCAACAAACGGTATAGGGACATTTAATTCTCCGATATTATTGTCTGAATCACGGATAAACACGGATTAACGGATTACACGGATAAAAGATACCCACGACAACTGGCATAACAACGCGTAATGAATTGCGCCACTAAAAACAGCGGGGCAAGATGCCCCGCCTACCGGGTGGAGATAGAACGTGCAATGAAGGCACACCGATCGGTGTGCCCTACGAACAGCGGAGCATGACCCAAAATGGAAAACTAAATAGCCCTACAAACGGCAAAGAACTGCTTGACGGCATTTACCCATCGTTGTATAATATGTTTGTTTCCACAACAGACAACGAATGCATAACAGGAGGAACCAACAATGAGAAAGAACAAACAATGGCATATCACCACGCTGGTCGCTATAGGGCTATTACTCATGTCTGTGGCGAACACCTTCGCGTCAGAGCATTCATGGGCAGCTGTCCGCGAATCAAAATGGCAGGGAGCGTTGATAGATATTTACTTCGTAGATCAGCAGAACGGCTGGATTGTTGGCTCACAGTCCATAATCCTGCATACGAGCGATGGCGGTCAGACATGGGTCAATCAACCGAGCCAACCTCTTCCGTTCAAAAACGAGTTCCACAAAGTCCGGTTTATCACTCCACAAATCGGCTGGATTGCAGGCGAAGAGGGGACCGTGTTGAAAACGGTTGATGGGGGTGCGACATGGATGAAACTTTCCACCGGTACTCGAGCAGCACTCTCAACCATCTTTTTCGTTGATAACAGACACGGCTGGGCGGGCGGCGATGGGGGACTTATCATCCACTCCACAGATGGCGGCATGACATGGACAAGACAGGAGACTGGGACCAATAACGCGATCCGGAGCGTTCAATTCGCCAATCCTCAAATGGGTTGGGCAGTTGGCGATGCCGGTACTGTGATTAATACCATAGATGGAGGCATGACGTGGGTAGCCCAGCAGGGCGGCGTTGCTGCCAGCCTTGACGGGCTATACATGCTCAACGATCAGATGGGTTGGGCGGTCGGCGGTAACGGTGCACTGATTCATACAACCAACGGCGGAGAGACATGGGAAACCCAAGAGAGCAATGTCCCCCACTCCAACGGTATGCCCGAACCGATCTGGGGCATTCATTTCATTGACGCCAACAACGGACTCAGCGCAGCAGAGTTCGGTGTCATTCTGAAGACCGCCGATGGCGGTAAAACGTGGGCACCGCTCGAACCCAGACCCGCACCGAACCGACTCTATGCTGTCCAACACGTCACCGACCAAGAGGTTTGGGCGGTCGGTGAATTTGCGACCGTCCTGCATAGTACCGATGGCGGTGTATCGTGGGAAAGCATCTCGATGAGTAACCATTTAACCAAAGTCTATTTCTACGATGATAAATTGGGATGGGCAGTCGGGTTATCGGGAACCGTTTTGCACACCAACGATGGTGGTCAAACATGGCAAGCCCAATACAGCGGAAATGTGTTTGAACTTTTTGGTGTCCATTTCGTTGACCCAAATAAAGGTTACATCGTCGGCAGCAATGCAACCCTGCTTGAAGCACTAGACAGTGGATTTAAATGGCATAGCGTCAGCGACCCATCAGACGAAGGACACGGCACAGCGAAACGAATCGTCTTCTCCGATCCGGCAAGCAGTTGGAAGAGTGCCCTTGGCTACTATGACCTCCACTTCTCAACCCCACAACACGGCTGGGGGGTCGGTGAAGTCGGTAAAATTGCATATACAAACGACGGCGGTCAGACATGGAATGGTCAAGACTCCGGGGACATGATGGTCGCTTTCAACAACCTGTATGGCGTCTATTCTGTTGATGCCAACACCGGTTGGACTGTCGGGGCGAGCGGAACCGTTATAAAAACCATAGATGGCGGTCAAACATGGGAAGCAAAAATAATAGGACCCGATGAGCTAAGATCGATTTACGCCCTCGATGCTCAAACCGCTTGGACCGTTGGATCCAGTGGCGCAATTTATGCCACTACAGATGGGGGTACGGAGTGGAATGAACAGATTACACCAACCGACGAAACTCTGCAAGGGATATGCTTCTCCAACGCCAACGAGGGATGGGCAGTTGGCGCAAAAGGAACTATCCTACAAACCGCTGACGGGGGCGTAACATGGCTTAACCAACAGAGCCCCACCCGTAGTAACCTGAGCGACATCACGCAAACTCCAGACGGCACCCTATGGGCTGTTGGTGAATGGGGTATTATCCTAAGATATTAAGTCATTATTTGGATTGTAAGCCCGCCACCCCACCTGTTTCTCTATGTGGCGGCTTACAACCCAAACCACCCCGAATTTTCTCGCCTAAACCCCTTCATGTTTCAATCGCAGCAGTAGGGATAGTGCAAACGAATTATGCAGGGGACGATTTCAAACCCTCCATCCTCAAGGAGATAACCAACATCTATGCGTTTCTTTGCCATTTTTCTGTTCGTTGCTGTACTTGTGAGCACAGGTTGTGAAAAGATTCCAATAATCGAAATCACTTCAACTCCGTCTGGTGCGACAGTTTTTATAGACGGTGTAGAAGTCGGGACCACGCCCTATAAAAGAGAAGTGACCCCAGAAACCACATACCGAGTGCTTGTCAGTAAACGGGGTTATCACGCAGCAACAGCAGAACTAAAGTACGAAGACAAAAAACTCTTACGGTCCTTCCAACTGGAAAAGATTCGTCTATCAGATATGATTTTAGTACCCGCGGGTGAGTTCACCATGGGAACTAGTGATGAAGAAGAACAACTCGTCATCCTCCAGCTAGGGGGAGGCGAACTTGGGGAGCACCCCAGGTGGTTTTCGTCGGAAAAACCGCAGCAGGAGGTTCATGTAGATTCCTTTTATATCGACAAATTTGAGGTAACCAATGCCGACTACCAGAAATTCATCAATGCCACCGGACACGCTGCACCCAGACATTGGGAAAATCGAAAACACCCCGAAGGAGAAGATAACCTACCGGTCGTATACATCAATTGGAAGGCCGCCAACGCGTATTGTCAATGGGTGGGTAAGCGGCTTCCAACAGAAATCGAATGGGAAAAAGCCGCCAGAGGCACCGACGCCAGAATCTGGCCCTGGGGGAACGAGTTTGATATAACGAAATGCAATGTGGAATCGTGGGACGGGTCGGGCTCCAAACCTGTGGGAAGCTATCCGCAAGGCATCAGTCCTTATGGTGTTTACGATATGGGGGGAAACGTATGGGAGTGGACAAGTAGCTGGTATGACGCGTACCCGGGGAGCACTTTCACAGCGAAAGAATTTGGGCAAGAATACCGCGTCCTGCGCGGTGGTTCCTGGTATTATTACGACAACCTCGGACCGATTGGAGCCCGAACTTCCTCGCGTGATATAGGTACAGAGGACCACATCTCTTATATAGTAGGATTCCGCTGCGCTATCGGGCAGAACGAAGTCGCCCCCGAACAGTAGTAGGCACGCTCCGCGTGCCGTAACCTCAACAGTTCATTAATTATAGGACTTATGCAGCGCGTTCATAAGTCCCCCTGATAAGGGGGATTTAGGGGGTTAAAAATCAAAAATCTACCCCCGTGTGCCAAATTTGCGTAAGTCCTGAATTATACCAATGAACTAATGAACTAGTGAACAAATGAACCAACATAACCCCGGCAGCGCAACTTATTTATCACGTATCACGCCTCACGCCTCACGTTTCACGATCTTCGTATGCCTCATTTTGCTGGTGTCGCTATCTGGTTGTGGAGAAAACGCATCCATAAAAAAAGGCAAAGGGTTACTTGCAGCCGGTGACTATCAGGGAGCAGTAACATATTTTCAACAGTTACTCGAAACAGCACCAGAGAACGCAGAAGTCCATTATCAACTGGGACTGGCATATCTAAAGCTAGACCAACACACCGAGGCAATCGAATTCCTGAGAACCGCTGCGAGGGCTGCACCGAAACATATAGATATCCAACTCGCGTTGGGAGAAGCGTACATGGCGGCTGGACACGAGGGGTTTGCGCTGAGTTCATTTTTGAAGATTTTACAGAATACGCAACAGGAAGATTGGATCCAAAAGATTGGAAAACTCACCGGCGACACCTATCCAAGTACACGCTTGACTCCCAACTTTGTCCAAATCCATGATGTCTCGACCGCCGCCGATACGGTCGCCTTCACCGCATCCGTTGACGACAACAACGAAATCTATGTCATGGATATTACGGATATCAATGGCGAGAACAGGCAACGACTAACCTTCAACGATACCACCGATTACAACCCCGCTTTATCTCCCGACGGCAAAAAAGTCGCCTACGCTTCTTTTATCCGTTGGAACAACCCCAACGACGAAATTTTCGTCATAGATATCAACACAAAATCAAATGAACGCTTGACAGCCAATACCGCCACGGATAGCAATCCGACCTTTTCGCCCGACGGCAGCAAAATCGCCTTCGAGTCAAACAGGGCTAGTATAAACAGCGAAATCTATATCATGGACGCAGACGGCGCGAATCAAAAGCAATTAACCCAAACCCAGACCTATAACCACGGTCCCGCATTCTCGCCCGACGGAGCACGTATCGCATTTGCCGCCTATGCTGTAGGTGGTCCCCTCGGCGTTTCCAGCCAAATTTGCGTCATTGACAGCGACGGAAGCAACTTCATAAAATTGACCGATGATCCAGCGATTAACGCGCACCCCGCCTTCTCCCCCGATGGCACACAGATCATTTTCGACTCCTATAGAGACGGCGATACCGAAATCATCATGATGGACACAGACGGCAAAAACCAGAGACAACTTACCAACAATGATCTCATCAATACCGATCCAATCTTTACCCCCGATGGCAAGCGAATTGTCTTTGTTGGGCAAAGCGACAGTTCCGAAAATCTCGGCGTCTATGTCATGGATTTAGAGCAACCTCTCACAAGAGAAGAAATCATCAAGCGAATCGAGGCAAGGCTTGAGTAGATAAACTCCAACCTTTTCAGAAGAGTGGACAGGTTATTGTAAGAAGAAACCGCGTAATCCACATTCCACCTAATGCTGTTGAAACACCTGATTGAACTTTAACACACCGACGATTAAACAGAGGAGAACAGAATGGAGGAACGCCCTTCACGTTTCACGTTTCACGTTTCACGCCCCGTTTCACGAATGACCCAACAACATTTTTCCATCGGAATATCTATATTACTACTGCTATCGACCTGCACCGTATCCGCACAAGAGTCAAAAACCTTGACGCTTGAAGATAGCATCCAAACCGCCCGACAAACCAATCTCTCGATCCAAACAACTCAGGAGCGCGTGAAATCTGCGGAAGCACAGGTGCGTGCTGCACACGCAGGATTGCTGCCGAATGTCTCACTTAATAGCAGCTATAGATACGCCAAGGATCTCCCAAAATCCGTCCTTGAAGCGAGCGGTGCATTTGGACCGCCGGGTGCAGGGGGAGGGCTGCCATCGCCTGCCGACGCAGATGGTGACAGCGAAAGTATCATCGAACTGGAGTTTGGAGCACACCATAACTTTCAGGCGGAGGTGACCCTGAACCAACCAATCTTTGCTTGGGGACGCTACTACAAAAACTATCAAAGCGCGAAACTCAACTTGGAGGCAGCACACAAGGAACTGGACGCAGCTTACAACCAATTAGTACTTGACGTTTCCGAAACCTTCTACCGTGTCCTCCTGTCATTTGAGTTTGTTAAGGTCTCCGAACAGACCGTCGAACTTGTCGAGAAACAGTTGAAAATCGCTCAAAACCTGTTTGAGGCGGGTGCATCTACCAACTTTGATATCCTGCGTGCAGAGGTGTTGTTAGCCAACGCCAAATCTAACCTGGTCCGCGCCAAAAATGGTGAACGGGTCGCTATGGCTGTCTATAAAAACGTACTCAATATCGACCTCGGCGACTCAATTGAAGTACAAGGCAGCTTGGAGCAGCCAATCCTCGAATTTGACCTTGAGCCACTCATCCAACAAGCGATGGAAAAACGACCGGAACTCCATCAACTTCAATTCACCGAGGGTGCCGCCAAAAAACAGGTTGATATCGCCAAGACCCGCAACCGTCCCGCGCTCTCCTTTTTTACCAACTATCAGTTCGATCACAACGAAAGACTTGTGGAGATGAACCGGATTTGGAACCTCGGTTTCGCACTCAACGTCCCAATCTTCGACGGTTTGGCGACGCGGGCTGCCGTGAAGCAGGCAGAATCCGGTCTGAAACAGACGCAGCTTGGAAAGCAGCAAGTGACCGACGCCATCGAGTTGGAAGTCAGATCTGCTTATCTCAACCTGCTTGAGGCAAAGACATTGATCAATGTCCAACGGGAAACGGTTGCACAAGCCCAAGAGAGCGTGCGAATTGCGAACTTGCGCTACGAAAATGGAATGATCACCAGCGTTGAACTGACCGACGCACAACTTGCACTCTCACAAGCGGAGGTAAATCGCCTCCAATCCTTGCACGACTACGCCGTGGGTCTTGCCCGATTGGAAAAAGCAATTGGTCAAAAAATACCAATAGACAATTGAACCAATGAACTAGTGAACCAATCAAAATGCTAGATTTCAAGCCGCCCAAACCAAACTCACTTTTCATCAGGGGAGCCCAATGGCTGGTGCCTCTCGTTCTAAGAGGTCCGCTAAAAATCTCTAAATTTGTTATCGACCCTGAATCGCTGCAACAGTTAACCGCAATTGCAAACTGCCCGACAGTCTTGGTGCCCAACCACGCCGACTATGCGGACGCTTCGATTATGTTCACCCTGTCGCAGCGGTTGGGGGACCAGTTTTACTATATGTGTGCGCGGGAAACGTTCATAGGTAGAATTAGAAATTTTTTCATGCAGCGGCTTGGGGTATACTCTGTGGCACGCGGCAGTGTGGATCGAGAATCGTTTCGGACAACACGCAGCCTCTTGACAGAGGGAAAGCACCCATTGGTCGTCTTTGCTGAAGGCGAAATCTCACGCCAGAACGATACGGTGCTGCCCTTTGAAAGCGGCGTTATCCAACTCTGCTTCTGGGCATTGGACGATATGGCAAAAGCAGATGCAGTCAAACCGCTCTACGTTGTCCCAATTGGAATTAAGTACATCTACGACGAGGAAATGTGGGACGAAATCGAGGAGGCGCTCACCAGATTGGAAAGAGAGATTCTGCCCCAAGGCTCACCCGCCGCTGAGGATCTCTATGGACGGCTGCGGCAGATTGGTGCTGCCATAGTGTCAACACTGGAGCGGGAATATAAACTTAAAGCTGATGAAAACAGATCGTTGAATGAGCGGATTGAACAGTTGCGCGAACATATTCTCTCACAGATGGAAGAATTTATGGGAGTTACACCGCAAACAACCGTTCTGCCCAAAACACGGGTCCGTGCCTTGAAGAACCTAGTTGATGCGGAGATCTACCGGGAAACAGAAGAGATCTCCGCTTATGAAAGACAGATACACGAACAACGACTGGAAAAATTTCAGGAATTCTACCCAGATCTAAACCGCCTGATTAATTTTATCGCCATCTACGACGGTTACGTCGGCGAGAATCGGTCTCCAGAGCGTTTTCTGGAAGTCATCACCCGAATAGAAAGAGAAGTTTTTGGGGGGTCAAAGCCGAGGGGACCCCGGATAGCGCTCATGCGTTTTGGGACACCCAAGAACCTGCTTGACCGCTACGAAACCTACAAACAGGAGAAAAAACAGACGGTACAGGACATCACGCTGGAATTGGAAACGGAGGTTCAAGCCCTCATCTCAGATATGTCCCATCCCCCCACTCAATAAACTCAGCATCACGCATTACGTATTACTCATCACATCACGGAGGCTACAAAAAGTGAAAAAATTCTTAATCATCGCACTAATAATCGTAATCGCTCTCGCAGCGATTTTCATCAGATCTGCCACTAGGCAACAAAGCAGTGATACCGAAGCGGTCGCTGCAACGATTAAAGCAGTCGAGGTAATGAAAGCACCTCGCGGCGAAATCCGATCTGAGCTGCAACTGTCTGGCACGATTGAAGCAAATTCACGGGTGACTGTTTTTCCCGAAGTCCCCGGGAGAATCATTAAAATGGACGTTGACGAAGGGGCAAGAGTAGCAAAAGGACAAACGCTCGCAATCATCGAACATGCAGAGTTAGCACTCCAAGTACGTCAAGCCGAAGCCGTATTGCGAGCTGCGGAAACCGCTCTTGGTCAAGCGCAGCAGCTAGCCAAGATTCGTGTCCAATCGCAAATCGATCAGGCGCACGCACAACTGACATCCGCTATCGTTTCGCTACAACAAGTGGAAGATCTGTCACAAACCCGCACCACCTCACAGGTCGAACAGGCAAAGGCAGGCTTAGAATCGCTCAAAGCGAATTTGGAAAAGATTAAGCATGGTGCAAGAGACGAAGATCTCAGGCAGGCAGAAGCCGCGCTAGCTGGAGCAAAGGCAAGCCTCACCAATGCGAAGAACAACTATGAGCGCATGCAAAAGCTCTTTGAGAACGGTGCAATCAGCAAGCAATCCTTTGAATCCGCAATGACCCAATTGGATATCGCCAAATCCCAATACGAGATTGCTCGCGAACAAAGCGCACTCATCCAAAACGGCGCACGGAAGGAAGATATCCAAGCGATGGAAGCGCAAGTAGCACAGGCAGAAGCCGCCCTCAAACTTGTTTACGCTCAAGTGGACACGAAAACATGGGAAAAAGATAAAGCATTAGCGCAGTCCCAAGTAGAGGGGGCACATGCAACCCTCAAAGCCGCCGAGGCATTAGCATCCGCTAAAAGTTGGGAAGCGGAAATCATTGCCGCTGAAACCGCAATGCAGCAAGCACAGGTCGCACTGGATCTCGCACAAGAACGGCTCGGCGATGCAACAATCACCGCACCGATTGCTGGCATCCTGTCCATGCGTTATCTGGATCTGGGTGGATTGGCATCCCCAACCGCACCAATTTTCGAGATTGTGGATATGGATACCGTGAAAGCGACAGTCAGCGTCATTGAAGCGGATCTGAGCAAACTCGACCCCGAGAATCAGGAAGCGCGGATTGAGGTCGATGCGTTGGCACAACCCGTCACCGGAAAAATCTCTCTCATCAGCCCCGTTCTTGATCGAGCAAGTCGATCCGCGAAGGTTGAAATTGCGATTGACAACGCAGTCCTACATTTGAAGCCTGGCATGTTTGCAAAGGTTAGGGTGCCGGTGGAGGTCCATGAAAACGCTATCCTCCTCCCACGCTCTGCAGTGATCGAAGATAGCATCAGAAAGACCCAAATTGTCTTCGTGGTTGCCGATGGACGCAGTGAACGTCGGCAGGTCGAGATGGGACTGGCTGAAGGCAGCCGTGTGCAGATCACCAGCGGTCTCTCCGAGGGCGAGCAGGTGATCATCGCCGGGCAGCACACCCTCAAGGACGGCGAAGAAGTAACAGTGATGAATCCATAGTTTCCATGTGTCACCCGCTGCAGCAGTCAAGTCCATCAGTACGGTTTATACCAATTGTATTGCGCCTGAGATTGCCGTGGTAGAACGAACTGCTCAAGCAAGCGTTGAAACCGTGCCGCATAGATGCGATGATACAACTCCATCTGATCCGGTATCAGCACTTCCGCTTGTGCGCGTGTCTGCCGTATCCGTTCGCAGGCTTCCCAAACGGTTAAGCCGCCCCATTGCAGCTGCTCACTCGTCCGATCCACGAGCCGTTTGAGTTCTGCAAGCAATCTATCCTCTGATGTATCATAAACCACTGAAACCATCTCCTGTTAATCCTAATCCAGAAAGGTGTTCATCGCCTCAACGCACTAATGAACCAGTGAACTAGTATAGTCCTAGCGGAGCGTAATGTATAGGATTCATCAGTTCAATCAACTAATCAACCAATGAACCAACTCCGGAGACAAACATGAGCAAATACAAAATCGGTTGCGGCTTAATTATCTACGGTTCCCGCCAGACCACCGATCTCCCCGGCGTCCTCGCCGAACTCGCAGCGGCAGGCTACGACGGAATAGAAGCCGGTAACCTCAACAACGGGGACCGCACCCCTGACGAGACAAAAGCACTGCTAGCATCGCACAACTTAGAGCTAGCAGGTGCCCATACAGGTTATGGCAGTGTCGAACAGTTTGAGGAAATGATCCGATTCACCGAAACGATGGGATCAAAATACTTGATGGTTTCTGGTGTCGGTGGACGAGATACGCTCGAAGACTACCAACGTTCAGCGGAAGTCTTTAATGAGGTTGGGCGTCGCTGTAATGACGCGGGAATCAAGTTCTGCTACCACAATCACAGTTGGGAATTCAAAGACCTCGGCGGAACGACCGGACTCGTCACGCTCTATGACTCAACCGATCCGAAACTCGTTCACGCCTGTGTGGATACCTATTGGGTCCAGCACGGTGGCGAAGATCCCGCTGCCTTCCTGAAGCAATACGCCAATCGGGTTGCCTATCTCCACTTCAAGGACATGAACCCCGACGGCTCCTTTGGAGAAGTCGGGCACGGGATCCTCGATTGGGAAGGCATCATGGAAGCGGTCAGCGGAATCGACGCTGAGTGGCTGACGGTCGAACAAGATCGAACGGACAAAACGCCCCAAGAAAGTGCTACCATGAGCTGTCAATATATGCGCAAAACGCTAGGCATCTAACCTCAGTTCTAAGCTATTGAAAGTCATCGGTTTTCTGTTAAAACTGAAGAACCTTGCCTTTCGCTCCAGCGGAGCGATATGTCTATAGAATACCGATCCCTCTGATCTCCGCGCTCCAGAGGAGCGCAATGTATAGAGCGCATCAGTTCAATCAACTGAACCCTTGAACTAATAAACTTAATTAATTCATGCGTTCATTTAGCCCCAGCGGGGCGGTATGTGTATAGAATATCAGTAACCCAAATCTCCCAAAGCCCCAGCGGGGCGACATGTGTATAGCAAGTCGGAGACTCTCGCGATCTTTGACCGGAGACCGCACCAACAGTTAATACCAACTAAGGAGGAATCATGAGCTCGGCAACCGTTACTAACGCCAACGAAGGCGAAGCACTTCAATTCCCTTGGGGTGCAATTAAATGGCTCTGCAACGACCAGATCGATCCGGACGCAGAAATGACCTTCGGACTCGTTTACCTCAACGCCGGCGAGGACAATCCGCTCCACTACCACCCGAACTGCGAGGAACTGATTTACGTGCTTGCGGGGCAATGCGACCACCAACTCGGCGATGAAGTTATTCCCTTGACAGAAGGAACAATGCTGCGAATCCCGCAAGGCGTGAAACACAACGCCGTCAACACCGGTTGGCAGCCCGTCATGATGATCATCTGCTATTCCACCGGCGATCGGCAAACCATTTTCGTTGAAGACGAATAGCGTAGATTCTTATCCCTATTCAGGGCAGATACCCATGATTCCCAACCGATGCAAGGTCAAGATTTGCGGGACGACAAGTGTCGCCGATGCGCGAATGGCAGCAGACGCCGGCGCAGATTATTCGGGCGTCGTCGTCGAGGTGCCCTTCTCTGAGCGATCCGTCCCCATCAATTCCGCCGCAGAAATCGCACGACAGACACCGATCCCGACTGTTATCCTTGTATTTGATCGCCCAACAGATTGGGTCAGAGAAGCGGCAGCGCAGATTAAGCCGTCCGCAGTCCAGTTGCTCGGACACGAGTCACCTGCTGAAGTGGCAGAACTCAAGGAGACCCTATCCTGCGAGGTCTGGAAGTCACTGTTTCTGCCCACCGAAAACGATCCCGCAGCAGATGTAAAAGCCATCTCCGCACAGATAGAGGCGTACATCAACGCAGGCGCAGACGCGCTGTTGTTCGACACCGCAGAATTTAGTAATGGGCAAGCCCGATTCGGCGGCACCGGCAAGCAGAGCGATTGGAATCTAAGTGCGCAGCTTATCCAAGCCTGTAAAGTGCCAGCGTTCCTATCCGGCGGGATCCGTCCTGAAAACGTAAAGACAGCGATCGAAACTGTCCGTCCCTACGGGGTAGATCTCTGTTCAGGGGTCGAAGCATCGAAAGGGGTTCGTGACCAGCAGAAGCTAGACAGGCTGATGGCGAATGCCCGAACTGTCGGTCAGTAACACATCAATTCCCCTGTGAGATTCGATCAACATGCTCCTGTACGATGTGCTCTGGGACAAATTTGATGAATAGCCACGCACCAGGGACGAGAATCAGGAAAATACCAATAATTAAGTCGTCGGCATATCCAAGAATCGGGAAGATATCAGGAAGGAAATCTAAACGCAAAAAGAGGAAGTAACCCACCGCAAACGCGATTGCAAGCACCTCAAAAATGATGAGAATTGCTTTCTGGTAAATCGGGACACGCGCATCCCAAAACAACCGCCATGTTAGTTTTACGAAACTTGGCAGATGGTAAAGAAAACGTAAAAATCGAAATGTCTTAGGCGTCTTTCCAAACATAACCAATCACATCTCCAACCCATATTCAAAAATCCCTAGGTAATCCTAGGGGCATTTAGCTCTTCTGTAGGAGGGATTTCCAAATCCCGACACATCACTCAGACAGGGAGAGAACCAAAAACTAAATAGCCCTATGGTAATCCAGCAAATCTTGGTTAAAAAGTATCTACTAAACGTAACCTATCATTTTCGGCTGTCCAGAGTTCCACCTCTGTATAAATCTGCGGCGGTGAGAGTTTCTCCATCGGCAACTCCCAATCCGGACGAAATCGCTGTATTAGAGTCACAGCATTTTGATAGGCGATCCGATCACGGCTTGTCTCGTCAATGTTCGCTGACTCCAAATCGGCTTGAAGTATACGATAATCATAATAGGGCGCATCTCCACCGAACATGAGCCGTTCACTCCCCACTTGGTTAATCAGTTGGGAGAAATCCCAGTTAGAATCCTGTCCTTTCGGTCTCTGCACAACCTCAAACCAGACGTTCTCCAAATCCCCGCAAAGTTGCGCCGCCTCGGTGCCAGCGTGCTGGATAAAGGTCAGATCGGGAAAACGACGCGCAAACGACGCCATCCTCGCAGGCGTTTCATGTAAAAGGCAGAGCCCTTTCCACATCGCTGCTACTTCAAGAAACGGGTAAAGCCGCCTTTCGGGTGACACGCCGCCCGGATGCCACATAACCCCCATCAAACCGCCCGTCGTCAGTGCCTGCTCCAACGCCTCCACGCCAGCATCCCCATGGCGCAACTCAATAAGCGCGAGCCCAATCGGAAAACGATCCGGGAATTGACGACACGCTCTGGATATCACCGCATTCTGGTCACGCGTATCAAGGATCCCCCGTGTCTGCGGACTGCCCACCGCAGTTGGACCAACAATCGCAGCGGCGATACCCGCTGAAGCCATCCGTCCCAAACAGAGACCGGTGCTCTGCCCCACAATCGGGTCATACGTTATACTTATGCCAATATGACAATGGACATCAATGTAAGGTCCCATGTTCCTCCCTTTTCCGCGTTCAATCAACCTCTCTTTAGAGATTCCAAATCAATCGCCCTTCTCTCTTCCGTCGCTCGGTGTGCCGCTTCAATAATCGCCAGATTATGTCTCCCATGTTCGCCGCTGATCGGCACCTCTGAACCAGTCGCAAGGGCATCAAACGTCGCAGCAAAAAATCCGCCGTGTCCTGTCGGGTCGTTAAACCCCGGATTCGCTCGTCCGGGGATTTCCAGATGCTGCCAGTCACCTTCTCTAGTATAACGTATCAGCGAATCAGCGTCGTTCCGCCGATGTCTGATTCTGAGAGAGCCATCGCTCGTGTGGACTTCACACCACCCCGTATCAAGATCAGGAACGCACCACGCACTGGAAACCGTAGACACAGCACCGTCCTCATGCTCACAAAGCAGCATCGCGATATCATCGACATCAACATCAATACTCAACGTCTTGACCCGTGCCTCAACATATCGCACCGGCGAATCCATCAAGGCACTCACCGAATAGATTTCATGGTAAGAGGAATCAATGATACATCCCCCGCCTTTCGCTTTGCTGGCACGCCACGCTTGGGCGGGATCGCTATGCTCAGTTGAGAAATCCGCCGGTTTAAGCCCCATCCCTGCAGCGCGCCCGAAAATCGAAGCCCCAAACTCCGGACGCCGAGCAAGACCCGCTTGCATTGCGAGCGTAAAAAGATAGTTATGCACGACACCGTAAGCCACCCCGTTCCGGTCAACGGCATCAAGAACCGTATCAGCCTCCGCCAATGTCGTCGCCATCGGTTTTTCAGATATGACCGCCACGCCCGCCGACGCCGCTTCGATAGCGTGTTCAGCATGAAGGAAATGCGGCGTGGCAACCGTCACCGCATCAATTTCGGCTTTCGCTAACATATCCCGGTAATCGGCATACCGCTGATCAGACGGCACATCAAAGGTTTGACCGACCTGCTGTAGATTCTCCTCAAGCACATCCGCTAGCGCAACCACCTTGACGGTATCTGGCAGGGACAGATACGCGCGGGCGTGGACCAGTTGGACAATTCCACCACAGCCAATCAGCCCCAAACGAATCGGTTTCGTCATTATAACCCCTCATCAGTATCGCAGATTGGGTTGAACGGGACCCGTGAAACCCAACACCCAATATAGAAGCAACTTATAGGTTGAACACCAACCTGTAGGGGTTGGGTTTCCCAACCCGCTGGGCGAGGGAACCTCGCCCCTACAATGGGATACTTATCGGCGAATTGCGAATACGCCTCACATAAATGTCAACAGAATCTAATCAACCCACACAGCCCCAGCAGGGCGGTATGTGTATAGAATATCTGCCACCTAGCTCCCCTAAAGCCCCAGAGGGGCGACATGCGTGTAGCATCACAATTAAGGTATACCCCCACGCAATTAATCCGCCAACACAGCACGCGCAACCCGAAGCACATTCCCACTAAGAATCTTCTGGATCTCGCTATCCGAATACCCACGCTGAACAAGACCGACCGTAAAGAGGGGCCAGTTCGTCCACGCCAAACTCTGTTTCTGACTCGCTTGCTGCCATTGTGACGAAAACATCGGATCATTCTTGTTCCAGAAATATTCCCACCGATGCCGCTCTGAACGTCGTTTCGGAATTCGCTGCTGCGCCTGCCCGCTTGTAGAGGAGGTATAAGCCACATCCGTCCCAATCGCAACATGGTCTACACCGAAATTCTTAGCGACATAATCGACATGCGTTAGCAGCGCGCTGATGTCACCACTGACGCCCAAAAACGCCGGAATCGCACAGATCCCAATATAACCGCCGGTATCTACAATCGCACGGATGACCTCGTCCGGTTTGCAGCGATCATGTACGTTCACCGCACAACAGCCAGAATGGCTCGCTACCATCGGACGCTCCGATGCCTGCGCTGCTTCAAGACTCGTCTGCCATCCAGAATGCGCCACGTCGACAATCACACCGACGCGATTCATCTCCGCAACAACCGCCCTGCCGAAATCACTTAACCCCCCGTTCGCCGGTTCCGCACAACCATCACCAATCATGTTACGCCGATTGTAAGTGAGGTGCATGATACGGATACCGAGTTGGAAAAAGATACGGATATACAGCAATTCCTCCTCGACCGAAGCCCAGTCTTGAGGCAGGGGGACACCGTTTCCACTGAAATATAGGCAGTGCCGATTCGCCTCCTTTGCGGCAACAATATCGTCTGGCGTAACCGCTTTCTGGATAAAGTCACGCATCATGTCCGTGGTGTAAGTAAAACGCGCCAAACGCTTGACCAAGCGGAGTGCTGACTGTCCTTCCTCCCCTGCGTTCTGCACGATACAGGTCACCCCTGCGGCTTTCCACGCCGCCATAAACTCCTGCTTCTCCCGCTCGTCGGTGACAAATCGGGTCATAGACATATCTTCTGTCATGTCCCGAATCTCGACCTCCGACGCACCTGCTTCTACTGCGGCTGCCACAGCCTCCCCATCCACAGCGGCACGTGGTGCAAACCCGTAGGAATCACAGACAATCGAGTTTCGGTGGAGCTCCATACCGTGTTCTACGTCACGCGGACTCGGTTTCAAGATGTCTAACGCCACTTCGCGGGCGTGTTGAATCGCTTCGTTCATGTACAACCTCCGATGACCTGCTGCATCAAATTTATAGTAAGGATGTTATCACAGATTGGGTGGGAAATACTATCAAAAAATCGCGGGGTTTGAACTTGACACACACTCAACGCGGATATATAATGGCGTCGTCATAATTCAACCTCATCGGATGGAGGCTTTACTACCTTGTCAACTACCCCGCCCTGAAGGACAGGGCTTGTAGCCTGTCCAACGGGACTTACGCTTGGGCAATTATCTTACCCGCGACACTATCTCTCCCGATCTTGTCGGGATAAAAGATAGTACGGTTATGCGGCTCTAGCTCGTAACTTTACACACCCACCACCGCACGGTCGAAGCAACCGTTTAGGTATATTCACGACGTATCGGTGATAGCATCGCTTCAACACCCGGGTGAAACCTCAGACAAACCGCCTTTCACATCGAAGTGAGAGGGCAGCGTTAAACGAGCGTTCAACTGAAGTCCTCGAGTTACAAACTATATTCTACCATACATCTACCAAAAAAGTGTAAGGTAGATTACAAAAACGAAAAAAAGGAGGCGGGATTTCCTCCCCATGCTAAAGCAAGGGGTTTCCATCCCGAAGATTTGATGAAAACCTACGGATTTGGAATTATCGGCTGCGGCATGATCTCCGATTTCCACTCGGCGGCGATTGCGGAACTTGAGGGCGGAAAATTGGTCGCCGTCAGCTCAAGGAACGAAGAAAACGCAAAACGGGTGGGGGATCGCTACAATGTCGATTCGTATCCCGACTACAATGAGATGCTCAAGCGTCCTGATCTGGATGTCGTCTGTATCTGTACACCAAGCGGGGCGCATCGGGATCCAGCGGTCGCTGCAGCAAAAGCGGGGAAGCATGTCATTGTCGAAAAACCGCTTGAAGTCACCCTAGAACGCTGCGACGACATCATCCAAGCGTGTGACGAGTCAGGCGTCCGTCTATGCGCAATCTTTAACTCGCGCTTCACAGAAGGCAGCCAACTGGTCAAGCGAACCATTGATAGCGGCCGTTTCGGCGTGATCACGTTGGGTGATGCTTACATCAAGTGGTTTCGTACACAAGAGTATTACGATAGCGGTGGGTGGCGCGGTACGTGGGCACTCGATGGCGGCGGCGCGTTGATGAACCAGTCGATCCACGCAATTGACCTCCTCCAATACTTCATGGGTCCCGTGAAAGCCGTGCAAGCCTTTACCGACACAATGACGCATGAACGCATAGAGGTCGAAGATGTTGCGGTTGCGGCACTCCGTTTTGAGAATGGCGCGTTGGGCGTGATCGAAGGCACCACAACCGTCTATCCCGGTCTCCTAAAGAAACTCGAAATTTCCGGCAATAAAGGCACTGTTACCCTCGAAGATGAAGACATTATCAGGTGGGAGTTCGATCCGGAACTGCCCGAAGATGCAGAAATCCGTGAGAAATTCGCAGAGACACGATCGGGTGGAGGCGGTGCCGCAGATCCCCGCGCCATCAGTCACGAGAATCACCGCCTACAGATGCAAAACTTCATCAACGCCATCGAGAACGGGACACCGCATCTCGTTGATGGTCGCGAAGGTCGCAAAGCGGTCGAGATTATCCTCGCCATCTACAAATCCAGCCAAGAAGGACGGATGGTAGAACTACCACTCTAATCCTTAACGCAACCTACCACCGATCATAAAGAAACCGAGTTTTTTCTTCAAAACTCGGTTTCTCTCTTCGGCACTTCTGTAGGATGGGCACCGCACACCAGCCTCACATATCTTATGGACTCGTCGCCCCTCCCTTGGCGTTTATATCCCACTCCAGTACGCTCCCGTATCTCAGTAAACACCGTCTGCCCAATAATAGCAGTTATCGGTCAATCTGCTTGAGCCGTCCCCACATTGTAAACTTTTTGCCGGCGGGAGAAACCGAAAAAAGTGAGTTCGACCATGCAGGACTACCGTCACTATGCGGATTATTGGTAAGGTTGTGAGGATTACCTCCATTGGCACCCATCACGTAGATTTCACGGTTCCCATTCCTATCAGACATGAACGCAATCTGTTTACTGTCAGGGGACCATGAGGGAGACCAGTCAATGATGCGATTATTGGTGAGGTTCTGCTGATTCCCCCCATCGGCGTCCATCACGTAGATGTCAAATTTTTCAAAGTTCCCCTTCCTATCAGACGTGAAGGCAATGCGTTCACCGTCCGGAGACCATACGGGTGACAACTCATTATTCCGATTATTGGTGAGTCTGTGTTGATTCCCCCCATCGGCGTCCATCACGTAGATTTCATAAGTGACGGCAAACTTGTTTTCAACGTGCCCATCCCTACGGGCACTGAAGACAATCCGTTTACCGTCGGGTGACCAAGAGGGATACCTGTCATCAGGCCATCCGTCATCATCAGGATTGTTAGTGATTCTTTGAAGATTCCCCCCATCGGCGTCTATCACATAGATTTCCCAGTTAAAGCGCCCATCCCTATCAGAGTCGAAGGCAATCCGTTTACCGTCAGGGGACCAGGAGGGAGAGCTGTCATAAGAGGGATTGTTAGTGAGGTTCTGCTGATTCCGCCCATCGGCGTCCATCACGTAGATTTCAGTAGTGGGTATACCGTTCATAAAGTGCCCATCCCTATCAGACGTGAAGACTATCCGTTTACCGTCGGGGGACCAGGAGGGATTCCCGTCACCAGCGGGATTGTTAGTCAGTCTACGCAGATTACCACCATCGGCGTCCATCACGTAAATTTCCCAGTTCCCATCTCTATTCGATGTGAAGGCAATCTGCCCCTGTGCGTCAACAGCTACCATCAGCGGTGTCAGACTTAATGCTACAACGAGAGCTAAAATCAAATGTGCGAGACTGTGTCTTCGTCGCATCTTCTATGCCTCCTCTGGTCTCAAATCGGTTTTTTTCCTTAAACACCGTTCTCTCAATAATAGCAGTTATCGGTCAAGCTGTTTGAGCCGTCCCCATATCGTGAGGGTCTTACCTGCGGGAGCAACTGCAAAAGCAGGACCATACCACGCAGGAGCAGAGTCATCCTCGGGATGATTGGTCAGGTTTCGAGGATCACTTCCATCCGCGTTTATCACGTAGATTTCATGGTTCCCATCCCTATTAGACGAGAAGGCAATCCGTTCACCGTCGGGTGACCATACGGGAGACCAGTCCTGAACGCGATTTTCAGTGAGTCTTTGTCCATTACCTCCATCGGCGTCTATCACGTAGATGTCCCAGTTTACAACGTCCCCCTTCCTATCAGCCTCAAAGGCAATCCGGTTACCGTCAGGGGACCATGAGGAATTCCAGTCATTATTGCGATTTTCAGTCAGTCTTTGTTCATTACCCCCATCGGCGTCCATCACGTAAATTTCATAAGTGATTCCAAGCTTGTTTTCAAAGTGCCCATCCCTACGGGCACTGAAGGCAATCTGTTTACCGTCGGGGGACCATGAAGGATACTGGTCCTCAGTGAGATTGTTAGTGAGTCTTTCCTGATTCTCACCATCGGCGTCCATCACGTAGATTTCAATGTTATGATCCCTATCATTATCCCTATCAGACGAAAATACGATGCGTTTACCGTCGGGGGACCACGAGGGGGACCTATCATCATGTGGATCGTTAGTGAGGTTTAGTTGATTACCTCCATCGGCATCCATCACGTAGATTTCATCAGTGGGTCTACCGCGTATGTTAACGTGCCCATCCCTATTGGACACGAAGGCAATCCATTTACCGTCAGGAGACCATGACGGAGAAAAGTCCCGATCGGGATGATTGGTGAGTCTACGTAGATTCCCCCCATCGTCATCCATTACGTAGATTTCAAAGTTCCCATCCCTATTAGACACGAAGGCAATCCGTGCCTGTGCATCAACGCATACCATCAACAGCGTCAGACCCAAAACTATAATAGCTAAAACGAAATGTGCGAGATTGTCCCTTCGGTGCATCTGTCTTTCCTCCTCTATTTTCAAATCGGTTTATTGTTCTTTGGAATTGATAGAGTTCAGATTGGGTTGGCAACCCCTTTACGATTAAAAGGGCAATTCGTATTATTATCGTACGAACCCATCGCCCCTTCGTTGGCGTTTATGCCCCTCGCCTGCACGCTCCCGCATCTCAGCAAAGGCTGTTTGCCCAATAATGGCAGTTATCGGTCAACCTGTTTGAGCCGTCCCCACATTGTAAACTTTTTGCCGGCGGGAGAAACTGAAAGAACAGCGTTAAGCCATGCAGGAACTTCGTCATCATCGGGATGATTGGTGAGGTTTCGTAGATTACCCCCATCGCCGTCCATTACGTAGATGTCCCGATTCAAATCCCTATTCCTATTCGACACGAAGGCAATGCTTTTACCATCGGGTGACCATGAGGGGTGGAAGTCAACATCGGGATGATTGGTGAGGTTTCGCTGATTCTCCCCATTGGCATCCATCACATAGATTTCAACGTTATTTTTCCCAACCCTATCAGACGCGAAGGCAATCTGTTTACCGTCGGGTGACCATGAGGGAGTCCAATCATCATGGCGATTTTCAGTGAGTCTTTGTTGATCGCCCCCATTGACATCCATCACGTAGATTTCCATGTTCCCATCCCTATGAGACACGAAGGCTATCCGTGCCTGTGCGTCAACGCATACCATCAGCAGCGTTAGACCCAACACAACAACGCTAGCTAAAATCAAATGGGCGAGACTGTCCCTTCGTTGCATCTGTTATTCCTCCTCTGTTCTCAAAGCGTTTTTTTATCCTTAAACACCGTTCTCTCAATAATAGCAGTTATCGGTCGATTTGTTTGAGCCGTCCCCACATTGTAAACTTTTTGCCCGCGGGAGAAACCGAAAAAGGAGAGTTAAACCATGCAGGATTAACGTCATGATTGGGATTATTGGTAAGGTTTTGAAGATTGCCACCATCGGCGTCCATCACGTAGATTTCAAAGTTTTTAAAGGTCCCATCCTTATCAGAATGGAAGGCAATCCGTTTACTGTCCGGTGACCATACGGGAGACCCGTCATCAACACGATTTTCAGTGAGTTTTTGTTGATTGCCACCATCGGCGTCCATCACGTAGATTTCAAAGTTTTCAAGGTCCCCCTTCCTATCAGACTCGAAGGCAATCCGTTTACCGTCGGGTGACCATACGGGATCCCAGTCATTCTTGCGATTTTCAGTGAGTCTTTGTTGATTACCCCCATCGGCGTCCATCACGTAGATTTCATCAGTGATTGCAAACTTGTTTTCAAAGTGCCCCTCCCTACGCGCACTGAAGACAATCCGTTTACCGTCCGGGGACCATGAGGGATACTGGTCATCTTTGAGATTGTTAGTGAGATTTTGAGGATTGCCACCATCGGCATCCATTACGTAGATTTCAAAGATAAAGTCCCCCTTCCTAGCATCCCTATTAGACGAGAAGGCAATCCGTTTACCCTCGGGCGACCATGAGGGAGAGCTGTCCCTACCAGGATTGTTAGTGAGGTTTTGTTGATTGCCACCATCGGCGTCCATCACGTAGATTTCACCAGTGGGCCAACCGCGTACGTCAACGTGCCCATCCCTATCAGACATGAAGGCAATCCGTTTACCGTCGGGGGACCATGAGGGACTCCAATCATCATGGCGATTATTGGTGAGTCTACGCTGATTACCTCCATCGGCGTCCATAATGTAGATTTCAGGGTTCCCATCCCTCTGAGACGCGAAGGCAATCTGTGCCTGTGCATCAACGCATACCATCAACAGCGTCAGACCCAAAACTACAACACCAGCTAAAAGGAAATGTGCGAGATTACATCTTCGTTGCATCTGTTTTTCCTCCTCTGTTTTCAAATCGGTTTTTTATTCTTTGGAATTGATAGAGTTCAGATTGGGTTGGCAACCCCTTTATGATTAAAAGGGCAATTCGTATTATTATCGTACGGACTCATCGCCCCTTCGTTGGCGTTTATGATCCTCGCCCGTCCGCTCCCACATCTCAGCAAAGACTGTTTGCCGAATAATGGCAGTTATCGGTCAACCTGTTTGAGCCGTCCCCATATCGTGAGGGTCTTACCTGCGGGAGCAACTGCAAAAGCAGGACCATACCACGCAGGAGCAGAGTCATCCTCGGGATGATTGGTCAGGTTTCGAGGATTACTCCCATCGGCGTTTATCACGTAGATTTCATGGTTCCCATCCGCCTCCCTATCAGACACGAAGACAATCCGTTTACCGTCAGGGGACCATGAGGATTCCCAATCCCTAAAGGGATTTTGGGTGAGTCTACGCTGATTACCCCCATCGGCGTCCATCACATAGATGTCCTTGTTCCCATCCCTAAAGGAATCAAAGGCAATCCGTTTACCGTCAGGAGACCATGAGGGATTATCGTCTTGACTGGCATGATTGGTGAGGTTTCGCTCATTGCCCCCATCGGCGTCCATCACGTAGATTTCAAAGTTTACAGCTTTCCCATCCCTAAAGGAATCAAAGGCAATCCGTTTGCTGTCCGGAGACCATGAGGGATTATCGTCAGGAGTGCGATTGTTAGTGAGGTTTTTAGGGTTGTCCCCATCGGCATCCATCACGTAGATTTCACTGGCCCCATCCCTATTAGACACGAAGGCAATCCGTTTACCGTCAGGAGACCATGAGGGAGTCCTGTCATTAAAGTCATTGTTAGAAAGGTTTCGCTGATTGCCCCCATCGGCGTCCATCACGTAGATTTGCCGGTTCCAATCCTTATCACTCCTATCAGAGCTAAAGGCAATCCGTTTACCGTCAGGAGACCATGAGGGATACTTATCATCAAAGTCATTGTTAGTGAGGTTTCGCAGATTATCCCCATCGTTGTCCATCACGTAGATTTCCCAGGTCCAATTCCTATCAGACATGAAGGCAATCCGTGCCTGTGCGTCAACGCACACCGTCAACAACATCAGCATCAAGACTACAACGCTAGTTAAAATCAAATGTACGGAACTGTATCTCCGGTGCATCTGTCTTTCCTCCTTTGGTCTCAAATCGGTTTCTTATCCTTTGGAGTTGGTAGAGGTCAGATTGGGTTGGCAACCTCTTTACAATTATAGTTATAATATAGACACAAATTCCTACTGGGAGTTCTCAAGTAAAGTAGCAACTCGGATTATTATCATACGAGGTCTTTGTCCTTTCCTTGGCGATTATGACCCAACCTCAGCAAACACCGTTTTCTCAATAATGGCAGTTATCGATTGACCTGTTTAAGCCGTCCCCACATTGTAAACTTTTTGCCTGCGGGAGAAACCGAAAAAGGAGAGTTAAGCCATGCAGGAATAATGTCATCATTGCGATTATTGGGGCCTTATGCTAGTTAGCTTCCCTTTTTTTTATGGGAAGTAAAAAAAGGGAAGCTAAAAAGTCCTCCAGTCTGTTACTATAGATGAACCTGACAATCCATCTAAAACTGGAGGATAACCTTATGATAACCGATTTTGATGACCTCTGTCTATGGACTTATGTCATTGTTGATGACATTCTGATAAAACTCGCACCCTTACTCCGACGCCCAGGCCCCCCTCCCCCATGTAGCGATAGTGAGTTAATCACTATGATATTGGTTGCCGAATGTAAGGGGTGGGACATCGAAACACAATTGCTATCCGACTTTAGCCAGCACCCCCATCTGTTCCCTATACTGCCTTGTCAGTCCCGACTCAACCGGCGCAGACGCAATTTGGGGGCAATCATCAATCAGATTCGACAGATGATCCTCTCAGACATTGAAGCAGCGTCGGAGAACCTGTGTATTATTGATAGTTTGCCGATTCCAGTCATTCAGTTTCATCTGGTGCCTTCGTCATCAAATGATTGGTCATGCTATGGTGCCGATTATGGGCGGGTAGAGTCGAGGAAACAGACCATTTTTGGCTATAAACTTCATCTGTTAGTCACCGCAAGCGGGGTGATTGTTGATTTTGAACTTGCCTCTGCTTCTGCAACCGATTTGTCTGTTGGCTACGAACTGCTCTGTGGACACCAAGATAAGCAAGTGATAGGGGATAAAGCCTATATTAGCACCCAAGTCAAAGACCAATTAGACCAACTCAACCGTATCAAGCTGATAACGGTGCCCCGACACAACCAGAAACAGCAGATTTCCAGACAAACCAAGCGGTGGATTAACGAAATTAGGCAGATAGTTGAAACGGTTAATGGTCAATTGAGTGAACAATTTCATATAGAAAAGAATCATGCGCATAGCTTCTGGGGCTTATGCACACGGTTATACGCCAAACTCACGGCTCATACCCTATGTATTTATCTCAATCAGCTATGCAAAAAAGAGGCGTTTTTACAGATTAAAGAGTTGGCTTTCCCAGCTCCTTAGTAACTAGCATAAGACCCTATTGGTAAGATTTTTCTGATTACCACCATCGGCGTCCATCACGTAGATTTCACTGTTCCCATCCCCATCCCTCTCAGACATGAAGGCAATCCGTTCACCGTCAGGTGACCATGAGGGAGACCAGTCATACTGGCGATTTTCAGTGAGCCTACGCTGATTACCCCCATCGGCGTCCATTACGTAGATTTCAAAGTTTTCAAAGTCTCCCTTCCTATCAGACGAGAAGGCAATCCGTTTACCGTCCGGAGACCATGAGGGATGCCTGTCATCATTGAGATTTTCAGTGAGTCTTTGTTCATTACCCCCATCGGCGTCCATCAAATAGATTTCAGAAGTGATGGCAAGCTCGTTTTCAAAGTGCCCAGCCCTATCAGACGAAAAGACAATCCGTTTACCGTCCGGAGACCATGAGGGATGCCTGTCATCATTGAGATCGTTAGTGAGATTTTGAGGATTCCCCCCATCGGCGTCCATCACGTAGATGTCAGAGTTAAGCCCATCCTTATCCCTATTAGACGTGAAAGCAATGCGTTTACCGTCGGGTGACCATGAGGGAAACCTGTCATTATTGGGATTGTTAGTGAGGTTTTGAGGATTGCTCCCATCGGCGTCCATCACGTAGATGTCATAAGTGGGCCAACCGTGTATAACGTGAACATGACCATCCCTATTAGAGAAAAAGACAATGCGCTTGCTGTCGGGTGACCATGAGGGAGACCAGTCATTATCGGGATGATTGGTGAGTCTACGCTGATTACCCCCATCCGCGTCCATTACGTAGATTTCAGGGTTCCCATCTCTCTTAGACACGAAGGTAATCTGTGCCTGTGCGTCAACGCACACCATCAGCGGTGTTAGACTCAAGACTACGACGCTAGCTAAAAGGAAATATGTCAGATTGTCCCTTCGTTGCATCTGTTATCCCTCCTCTGTTCTCAAACCGGTTGTTCTCAAACCGGTTGTTCTCAAATCGGTTTATTATTCTTTGGAATTGATAGAGTTCAGATTGTGGTGGCAACCCCTTTACGATTAAAAGGGCAACTCGGTTTATTATGGTAGATTTTAGAATTACTTGGACACTCCCAATGCACAGCCAACCCCCTAAATCCCCCTTATCAGGGGGACTTTGGAAACTTCGCGAAGGTCGGAGTTATTGGTAATGTCTACTTATTTCTCTAATTCACCATAGTAGTCATAATCCCGTGTGTCGATCATCTTTTTTCTTTAATGAGACGTTTTTGGAGGGACGCACCTTGATTTCCTTATCCTCGAAGAATTGTTCCAACGCATAGTTGACCACTTCCGAGATCATCCGCTGTTCCCAGTAAGCGTATCCCCGCAGTTTAGCGATTAAGTCCACATGAATATGATATGTCTGGCGTTTAGTTCCGACGGTCCCCGTCCGAGCACTTGAGAATAGAACACTTCTTCCGTTCAAAAGCGGTGAGTTGTTCTTCGCGTTATCGGAACACGCTTTCTGATTCATATCCGTTTTCTTTTTCATAATGAACCTCTCCTAAATATTCCGAATTAGAGACGGGCATGAATAAATGCCCAAATGGCGACAAAATCAATCCAAACACCTATCACTCCTAATTGCGATAATAAGAATACCAGCCTACAACATAAAAAATCCAGTCGCTTTTAGGAAGTTTGGACTTAATATGTCCAGACCCCTTCAAAAAACGGGTTGTTCTTCGTGTTGTCGGAACGGTTTTCCTAGGTTCTGTTGACATTTAATAAATTGAACCGATTATGATGCACCCGATTTGTCGGGAGATTCAAAGCAACTTGAGACTTTTGTAGGTCGATTTTCCAAAATCGACAGGCTTGTGTCGAGATGTGAATCTCGACCTACAGGTTGGGCGCAACGAAATCCCAATCTATCGGGACTGAGATCCAACCTACGTGCTATCAAATGTCAACACGCCCTAGAGATAAGCATGAACAAAGACCCAAATGGGGATAGAATTCTTAAAGACCTATTACTGCCGATTGTCATGAGAAGAATGCCAACCCACAATACAAAAAATCCAGTCGTTTTTAAGAGTTTGGACAAAATATGTTCATCTCATTAAAAACTGGTTGCAAATTGAAGGCAAGGAGGTTTATACTGTACACTGTTTCGGCGGATAACAGCCGGTGACACGGAGGGTTGTTAAGAAGATGCTTCTATACAGATCAACGTTGGCAGCAACCAACAGACGCACGACACCTCTCGTCCATCTCAGTGTGGAAAAAGGACTTATTCCACGATTGCGAAACATCTTATTCAGTCACACTGCGCAAAAAGTGTCTGAAAGTTTGATTGAAAGCCTCAGGTCCCCTTATCTTTAGGAATTCGGTTCCCAAAGATGGATCTGAATTGGCAGGTGCACAGATGTCCAAAGTCGATACGCTCCTCAAACTGATTGCCTATCAAAAGCAACACCCCCAAGCCAGCTACGAAGAGATCGCTCAAGGGATTGGAATTTCTTCGCGACATGTCAGACGGTGCCAAAAAGAGGTGAACCTTCTAAAACACCAGTTGGATGAACCAGTCTTGGAACCAGGGCAGATCCAATTTATATTGTCCCTGCTGAACCGACGGGAGCCCGATCAACAGGACATTGCCCAACAACTTCAAAAACAGATGGGGGTTTCCTACACCGGAACCCTTCGCCTCAAGGAGCCCAACGAGCAGACACCCGTTAGCTGGCTTGAGATCGGGGAGTTGAGTTCCACCATCGAAATGGGGTCCCTAGAGCGTCCGGACCGGATGCTGAGTTACTGGCTTCAGTTCCTATGCTATGATCCCCTCCTGATGTACTACCGAAACGGGGAGACTGAAGGACGGCTTGCAATCGGTTGCGAGGCGGTGAACGGAAATTCACAGTGGCAGCTGACCTTGAGAAAGGACCTACGTTGGAGCGATGGGAAGCCGATTACCCTCGAAGAGATCAGCGCAGCGTTTGCCGAGAGCCGCATCGCACCGATTATCACAGAGATTAAACCGGATGGCAAAACCCAACTTCGGGTTCAACTTTCTCAAGAAGAAGCGTTATTCCCATTCCATCTGCGCGGTATCTGCCCACGCCCCTCCCATTCGCCTCAACCCTACCGCGTGACCTCCGGCCCCTATCAAGTGAAGCGTTTCCGCCCGGATGCCATGACCGTTCGCTTTGAGCAGAATCCAGATTACTATCGCGGAGTGGACAGTGGTATTGACTGGTTGACCTTGAGGCGTTTCACACACTCCGCCAATGCCATTAAGGCAGTTGAGAACGGCACACTGGATCTGCTTTCTATCCATCTCCATTCGATGCAGTCTATCTACCAATTCCCAACGACGGTGCCTTGTCAACAGTGGCCCTTTTTTGGAGAAACCTACTACGCCCTATTCCTTAACCGTCATCATGGACCCCTATCGGACGAACGGAACTGTAGGATACTTAAAGAAGCAATCGATTACCGGGCTATCAACGTCTACCTGCGCACGGGGCAGATTGCTGATGAAGCAGAAACCTCACAACTCTCTCGCTCGCCCCTTGACATTCGGATTGCCGGCTCGAGCGGCGTCTTTCGCTATTTGGCTTATCTCATCGGAAAGTCAGCGGGTTCTTCTATCGTGAATCCGATTTCTGTCAAAGGAGAGATGCGGGAGGAGGCGGACACCTTTTTAACTCAGCCCGTTTTTGGTCTGGAGTACCATAACCTATCGCGATTCTTCCATTCCGACGGAGAGGATAATTTTTTTGGCTACTCTAATCCTCAAGTTGACGAGATGCTCTCTCAGCTCAACAGCGTGGGGACCCTAGGGGCAAGAAGGAGGATTGGGCGGCAGGTCTTGTCCCTCGTACAGGAAGATTTCGCGGTGATCCTGTTGGCGCCCTGCTTCGTATATGCACTCTCCCCGTTAGAAATCCAGTTCGACGATAACCTCACCTATCTGATCGATCTGGTTCAAAACATGAGCCAACTCACCGTGGAACGTCGCCGGTCTGGTTAGCAATCTACGCCATTGGATCGGTATTTTAACGCAACCTACCGCCGATCATAAAGAAACCAAGTTTTTTCTGCAAAACTCGGTTTCTTTCATCCAATATCGTAGGTTCTATGACCGTAGGTCGGGCATCCCCGGTCACGTCCCGATTCGATCGGGATTCACGGAACGGAACCGATCTTATCGGGGCGGAGTGCAATATAGAGTCTATCAGTCCAATCAACCTACAAACAAAAAAAGCCCCAGAGAGGCGACAAGTGTATAGTATGCGGCTCTCTGGGGCTAATTAATTCTTGCACAGGCTTAGGAAAGGGTCTCATCAATCATACTCTAGCACGATCTTTATAGCCTCATCCTTCTTATGCAAAGACAACTCAAATCCGCGCTGCACCTCCGTAAACGGCAAACGATGCGTGATCATCGGCGAAACATCAATCCGTCCCTGCGCAATCATATCCATCGCCAACGGGAAATTGTTCTGCGCATCAGGACCCACAGATCCGATCAAGCGGATATTCTTCCTGAACAGGTCACCGAAACCGAAAGGATAGGTCGGGTCATCAGGCACACCGAACGCCAAAATCGTCCCGTCCCGCTTGACGAGATCCATACACTGATTGATGGTCTCCGTCTGATGTCCTATCACTTCAAAAACCAGATCCGCCATCCTACCGTCCGTGATCCCTTCAACAGCAGCGACCATATCAACCTCCGCAGCGTTAATCGTATGCGTCGCCTGCATCTGCTTGGCAGCCTCTAAACGGAAATCAACGAGATCCGCTGCTATGACCGTTTTCGCACCTAAGTTACTCACCAGATGCGTGAACAACAATCCCATCGGTCCCTGCCCCATCACAACGACATCCTGATTCAGCAGACTCCCCAACTTACTACACGCCCAAATCACCGTGCCGAGCGGTTGAGACATCAGGATACAATCCTTGCGTTCAAATTCCACCAGCGGGATTGTGACAGCTTCATGCGAGACGAAGTATTCCGCAAGTCCACCAATACGACCCGGCAGCGCAAGCACCGCGTCCCCCTCCTTGAACCGATCCGATTTACTTGCAGCAATCACTCCGATACATTCGTGGATGGTCGTCCCCAGCGACAGCGGATAGTCCGACGCTGGACGTTCCATGGCAAACCACGGCATATCAGTACCACAAATAGCGTTCATCTGAGTCTTTATAAGTACAGCTCCCTCCGGATCAGACGAAATGTCAGGTTTATCAGTATCGATCATCTCAATCTGACGGGGGGCAACAATTTGTGCAGCTTTCACATATTCCTCCTAAACTATGGTGGATTAGAGAAATAAGTAGACATCTACAATAACTCCGACCTTCACGAAGTTTCCAAAGTCCCCCTGATAAGGGGGATTTAGGGGGTTGGCTGTGCATTGGGAGGGTCTAAGTAATTCTAAAATCTACCATAAAAGTAACTTGCTAGAACAGGACTTACGCATTTCAGCGCGGGGCAAGATGCCCCGCCTACAGTTGGCTGCGTAAGTCCGATAGAAGTAACTTGCTAGTTGTCAAATCCGCTCGGCTAGGATAGACATATCCAAGCCATCTCTGCGCGTGTGTATAGGATTCAGCGGTTCAATGAACCAATGAACTAATCAACTAATGGTTCTCACGTTTCACGTTTTTCTCACTTTGCACTTTCTCTTGACCTAGACATCAAACCTTGTAGGCGAACAACTTCGCCTGAAACATCTCTACGCGAATAGCGAGCATCTCACCGACATCGGTGATATCACTGCTGCCCTGCCAAGTGACAACCTGATCCTCCTGATCTCCCGTTAGGGGATCGCACATATCAAAAGTAAAACCTTCAAGGGGGTTAGCATCTGGGCACTGCATAGTCGGTATCCTCTGCATCAATTCGACGCGGATCCATCCACCGGGTGCACAGCGGTAATTCAGGCGCAATTCATTCCCTTGCCGAAACACAGTCGGAATCGTGAATCGTCCTTCCGTTGCTGCCTCAACACCACAGAGCCGATGCGGACGCCAGCGTGCCCACCTATTCTGGGAGGCTTGCATCTCCGGAAAGATTGCTTCCTGATACTGCTCCTTAACAGTGTGTAGTGTCGAGCGCGCATGGTAAGGCACCGCCCAATTGCCATCGGGAAGCTCTACCAGCCCGTTCCGCCACACATGGATCTGTCCCTCTTCCCCGCTCCCTGTGGGTCCCAACTCAGCAACAACTCGACGTTCCGGGCGTGTCCAAATCAGACCGTCGCGACTGAAGGCGAGCTGCAGGTCGACATGATCGGTGGCGTTATGGAATACTGGAATGACCATAGCGTGTAGCTCATCCCGACCCGGATAGGGGAAGTAGCACGCCCCATAGAACGATATATCCAAGGGATCCTGCGCATCGGGATAAATCAACAACTTCGCCGCGGGCCACTTGCGGAAGTCCCGTGTCCGCGTCAGTCCGATCGCACGGCGAAACACCTCGGTTTCAGGCATACTGGCTCCCAAGGCTTGCGGCTCTGACGGGGCAACCCCTTGGGGCTGTATGTACGCATAATAGACACCGTTGTGTACGTCGTAACCCGGGCAGATGCCACCGTTCACCGAATAGTTAGCGAGTGGCTCAGGCAGGCGCGTCCAAGTAAGGCGATCCGGCGAAGTCAAGCCGAGTAGCTGTCCCTTCAGAACCACCTTGCGACCGGAATAGGATCTACCCTCGTAGTGCTCAGCGCGCCAACATCTGTCCGCTTCATCGGGATCGACCTCCTCGCCGGTCTCTCGGTCAAGCCAAAACCCCTTTGCCTCCAAGGCTTTGTACCGCTCTTCGGGCGGTGCGGACGGATCTTCAAAGATACTCGCCTGCAACGATGTCTTGAGGATATTATTGTCCGTCGAACCGTTAAACTCGGTCTGCCCTAACACCGGTCGCTCCCAGTGGTAGCCATCATCACTGACAGCGAGACAGGTTTTTTCCCCAACGTTGTACAGCATGTGAAGCCGTCCATCTTCATGCCAGACATAGCCAGGGTAGGCGACATCCTCGGTTTCCCACTCCTTTTCAGGGGTTAAAAACGGTGCAGATTTATCCGCCGATTCCACCCGCAAGCCCACACCAATGGGTGCATCGAACATTTCGTAGTTTCCCTGACGGGTTATGCTGCGGTGGCCCGTGAAAATCTCTGCCAGATCCACCATTGCCATCCATGTACCGGGATTGTACCGCGGACGCACCCAGTCGCCGGGAAAATAACTGCCGCGTGCCAGAATCTTCGCCCGTTGTTCAGCCATTTTCACCTCTTCCCCAAGCTTTCAGACTAAATTGTGTTGTGACTCTTGCGTAGTTCAGGTCTATCCTGATTGTCATGCGTCAGGTATTCAATAGGGGTCTGGTTCAGTTTGCTGATCGCGATTCGGACACCACTCAGTTCTTTTCGGATGCGTACAACCGGTTGGTTGAAATCATCAATTCCCTTGTCTATCCGATCTTCCAACTGGTTGCGTAACTTCCGTAAATCGTCCGATTGCTTGTTCAGTCGTTTTCCCAATCGTCCTGCACAGTATAAAAAGACGGCAATCTGTCCAATAAACGCCGCCGTTACAAAAATCGCCATCATAGTATATGACGGCGACCACGTCGAAAAATCCATGATTCGTCCTCCTTGTCTTTCCTCAATAGGTTCACCCAGTTGAACGCTTAAAGGAAATACTATTTTTTTCGTTTTTCTGCTTTTATCTACGAAAATCGGCGAAATCTGCGTCCGGACCTCCTTTCAAAATCCAAACGCACAAACCCAATATTGATGAAAATCATTTTACTCCGTTTTCGCTTTTGGATTAACCATAATCCCTGTTTTTTGGGCGCACCCCGTTGTATGGAATGCGCCTCTTCCTTCTTTTATTAGCTACTGTTAATACTAAGAAACCTGATACTGAGAGACCGTCTCCTCCCCACAGGTCATCGTCTGCAGCAGGGCAGGGCGTCCCTCCTTCGTAGCGGCTATGGCACGTGCAATCGCACCGGGCAGTTGGTCCGGTGTCACAACCGTCTCGGCAAAGGCACCCAAACTCTCGGCGACCTTCGCATAATCCCCGGACAACTTGTCGCTATCCCAGTGTTCCGAAGCATACGGCATATTCTGGTTGTAGTGAGTCATTATACCGTTGTTCAAGACTACGGTCAATATCGGAATCTCAGACCGTACCGCTGTCTCAATGTCCAAGCCAGCCATACCGAAGGCGGCATCTCCCATCACATTGATAACCAACTTCTCAGGTGCAGCCACCTTCGCTCCCAGTGCCAACCCCAGTCCATAGCCCAACTGTGTCGACTTGCCCCACCCGATATAGGTATTTGGGGTATCGGTGGACCAAAACGGACACATCCGTTCTCGCGGATAACCCGCATCGTGGGTAGCGATGGTGTTCGACACATCCACGGCTTTGTGAAGTTCGTTGAGAACGCGATACTCGTTCATCGGCACTTCATCCGATTCGAGCCGTGGACGCCACTCTGCCATCCACTCCGCTTTTACCTTGCGGATTTCGTTCACCACGCCGTTGACATCGGCTCTCGGCTGCTCACCAATCTGCCGCCTCACCTCTTCAATCATCTGTTGCAGCACCAACTTGGCATCTCCGACAGCACCATAAGCCAACCGATAATGTACGTTAAGATCATCGGTCGAGTTGGTAATCTGGGCGAGGGTGACACCCGTGGGCATTCGGGGGCTATAACCACCACTGAGGGTAGTTGCAATACCGAGGACAAAGTCCGTCTGCTTCAGGAAATGCCCCGCCATCCGAGTACCGGAACCCCCTGCCGTGCCCAACGCCAGAGGGTGGTTCTCAGGAAAGCCACTCTTGCCCTGTAGCGTCGTCATGACCGGAATGTTCGTCAACTCCGACAACGTTACCAACTCTTGTGTCGCTTCCGCGTATAGTATGCCTCTACCCGCACTGATAACAGGGCATGACGCTTTGAGCAGCGCGGTCACCAGATCACGGACATCATCGGGATCCGCCGCCGATTTGCGTACCTGCACCGGCGTGTAGTCAAAGGCGTTGTCCGAAAGCTCCTGCTCTGCAACATCTGTAGGAATCTCCAAGAGCACCGGTCCCGGCCTCCCATGTTTTAGCCGAGTGAATGCCATCCGCATCAGCTGGGGGATGCGGTCCGCCTGACTGATGTATTCTGTCCACTTGGTAACCCCACCGTAGTTCCGGTGCGCAACGAAGCCCGGGTGCATTCCCACATTCCCGAGGCGCGGTCCCCCGGGCAGAAGCAGTATCGGCACCGAATCGGCATAAGCCTGCGCGACGCCACCAAAGGCGTTCTCCGCGCCCGGACCGTCCTGCATCATGAAGACACCGATGCGATTCCCAGACATAATGCGACTGTACCCGTCAGCCATATTCACACCCGCCCGCTCTTGGCGCGTGAGGATCGGTCTCAATCCCTCTTTGGCAGCCGCATCTATCAGCGAATGGTGCGGGAAGCAAGCGAACCAGTCGAGTCCTTCAGCTTTAAGAATCTTAGCAATTGCTTGATTACCTGTCATGTATTTCTATCCTTTCAATTTGCTCCAGAGGAGCGACATGTCTATAGTATGCCAATACCTCTGATGCCCGTGCTCCAAAGGAGCACTATGTGTATAGCAAAGCGTGTTTGCCCCAAATACCCAAAGTCCTAGTGGGGCGGTAGGCATCAATCTGCGCTACTATACCACCCTTGACAAAAGAGATCAACAATATTCATTTTTTCCGAGTGCTAACAGGCAGACGATTCAGGCAGCCACCGACGGAAGAACCGACGCCAGTTGGCGTGAAAGATGTTGTCGATATCCGCATCACTGTAGCCACGATCCACGAGAATCGACTCCAACTTTCGCAAATCCTCCGTTGTCTTGAAGTCAGACGGCATGTGGTATGTGGCACCCGTATCCGTGCCAATCGCTGCGTGCAACGTATTCCCCGCCAGTTGACAGACATGGTCTATATGATCAACCACCGTCGTCAATTTCACATGCGCCGTCGACGATTCGCCATGTACCCAATCGGGGACGAGCATCCACGCATCGAGGGCAGCACCAATCACCGCACCACGCGCAATGAGTCGTTGGATCTGTTCATCGGAAAATTGTCGATCACCGGGAACCAGTGCGCGACAGTTATTGTGGCTGGCAATCACAGGACCATTGAAACGATCAAGTGCTTCGTAGAAACTCATATCGGACAGATGCGTCAAGTCAAGGATCATCCCAACCCGTTCAAACTCCTTGAGCAATTCAATCCCCTTCGGCGTAAGGGGTCCGCTAACACCGGTGCCAGCTGCATAATGGCTGAACCCAAAATGCGCCAACATGACGCTACGCAGCCCGTCCTCCCACCACGCCTCCGCCTGCGACGGTTCGACTATCGGATCGGCACACTCCATGGATAGAATAACTCCAATAGGGGTGCTCTCATCACCGCCCTGCTTCCAAGTTCGCCAGTGCGCGTCCAACTCACCGGACGTGCGGATCAGTTTTATCTCTCCCTGCCCTTCAAGGATGCGGTAATACGCCAACTGCCCCTGCGCCCAAGCGTAAGCCATCCGTTGCGTACCGTAGTCGAGGTCTATCCGTCGGTGCCCTGTAACTGGCTGGACTTCGCGCTTCGCTCGTACAGATATGGAAGACTGACAAACCGCCACACCCGCACGACGCATCTCCGGCAGACTGACTGTAGCCCCACCCCGTTCAAGTGCGTCCGTCATACCAACCTCGCGGGCATTGATCTGTGCAACCGATTCGGTCTGATCTCGATTGTGCGCAAGCGCGAACAACGCCAAATCCAAATGTCCATCAAAAATGAGCCGCATCCCAAGTTTCCCCCAATGAACCAGCATCGTAGGTTGGGTTGAACAGTAACTAATGAACTAATGAACTATGGTGGATTTTAGAATTAATTAGATACTCCCAATGCACAGCCAACCCCCTAAATCCCCCAACTCCCCTGACAAGGGGAGAAGATGAGAGGGGATCTTCTCCCTTGTCTTTCCCCTCTTATCAGAGGGGTTCAGGGGACTTTGGAAACTTCGCTAGGGTCGGGGTTATTAGTGAATGTCTACCTATTTCTCTAATTCACTATAATCAACCCTCATCAAGTTCACCCGCAATACGCTTCAGGTGATTTTGACGCGGCTCCGAAGCCCGCCGCAAAGCAGCTTCCGGCACATGAATCCGCGATAGAACCTCCGGGGCAGCGCGGACAAATCCCTCTGCATATTGCGTCCCCGCCGACCAGCCCGCATTGCCCGTATGGATCTCAATCCGCTTGCGGGCGAAGGTTTCGGTGTGCCCTTGGCTGCTGAAAAGGATTTCCGCCTGAATCCGCTGCTCCTTCCAGTCCGAGATGTCCACGTAGAAGTCGATCTCGTCTGGCATATAATAGACACCGGGATAATAGGTTGCCGCAATCGTGTGAGGTCTCTGACGGCTGCCGTAATCAGGCGTTCCCGCCAGCCCTTGCGCCTCCAAAATGGCAAACGCCGTCTCATCGTGATCGTTGTGCGCAGCAGAAGCCATAGCGTTACGTCCACTCAGGTGCGGTCTCTGCGTGATTAACACATCCGGACGCACATCATAGATAATCTGTCGCAGTGCCTCCACCGTCTCCGGCGTGTTATGGAACGGTTTATCAGGAAAATCAAGGATCCGTACATCCGTCACCCCGAAAATCGCGCAGACCTTACGAAACTCCTCCTCCTTAAGCTGAGCGTAATCATCAGCACTCTGGTTGATGATCTCAGGATCCTGCTCTGCCTCCGGCTTGAGCAGCTCGTCATGGAGCTTCTCATTGTGCGTACCGGCCCCGTTGGTCATACTAACAACTGTGATGGAATCACCTTGAGCAGCATGAATGCCGCAAGTGCCAGCACAGTGAGTAAAATCGTGTGGATGCGCTTTAACCACAAGAAACCGAAGCGATTGATCTTGCATCACATAACCTCCTCTAGACCCCTTTTTTAGAAGGGTTTATATCTATTCAAGTCAAATTTATCTAAGTTGCTACCTAAAAAAGTACCACCTAAGCGACAGCTCGTCTTCTCATCTTCCCGCCTTCCCCGCTAACTAGCTGGCTGCCCCTGCTGTTGTGGGTGTAGCGGCGGAAGTTCCGGATAGTTCCCACGCGCCGTTCTCAACGTAATCAACCCCTCAACAATCATCCACACCTGCAACGTTTCAACGGCAATACCGAACGCAAGGAGCAGGTACTTCCCAGTAAATAACCACCCTGTATCGGGATTAAACATCTGCCAGAGCATCGCCCACGCCGGCATAATCAACATCACCACCATCGGAATCACCGCAAACCAGATCGGCCGATTCCGTCGTAGTAGATAGAATACCGTCACCATAAAAGCGAGACCCGCCAGCAGTTGATTCACCGCACCAAAGAGGGGCCATAAAATCAAACCACCACTTCCGGGCCCATTGGGTCCCGACATCAGTGCGACCGCACCCCCCAAGAACAGAGCGACGCCGGTCGCCACATACCGATTGGTGAGCGGTTTAATCTGCACCGTTTGTGCAAGTTCTTGAATCACGTAGCGTTGCAATCGTGTCGCAGTGTCTAATGTCGTCGCGGCGAAGCTTGCCACCAACACCGCCATGATTGCGATCGCCATCTTCAGCGGAATACCGACGCTTGAGAGGAAGTTCCCACCGCCCTCCACAAAAGCACCTACCTTTTTGGCAAGACTGTGACCCGCCCAGCCGCCGACCGTCCGCGTTGTGCCATCGGGGTTCGTCACCGTTTCGGTTGTAGCATAGCGCGTCCGCCACGCCTCTTGATACCGAATCTGTTGCCCCGTCTCAGAACTGATCACGGGCTGAAAAGCGTAGCTCGCGCCCGTTCCACTCCGTTCAAAAAGCCCCATACCAATCCCGGCGCAACACGCGAGGATGACGATGACGGCGAGTCCACCCTCAAGTAGCATCGCACCGTAGCCGACATACTGCGCATCTTTCTCCGAAGCGACCTGCTTACTGGAGGTGCCAGAACTCACCATGCAGTGGAATCCACTGATCGCACCACAGGCAATGGTGATAAACAGGAAGGGCCAAATCGGCGGCGCATCGGGCGGAATATCAGGCGCGATCGCAGGTGCAGAGGCAAAGAGATCCGCTCTCCCCGTCAAACCCGCAATAGCCAGCCCCACAATCAGCAGGCCTAGTGCCACAATCAACTCATGGCTATTGATAAAATCACGCGGCTGCAGGAGTGTCCAGACCGGGAGCACAGACGCAATAAAACAGTACACAAATAGGACCAGTGTCCAGATGACCACTGCATTCACAAATGTATGCCCTAACAGCGGAATGCCAAACCACGCCGAAATGTCAATCGGAAGCAGATACGCGCCCACCCCCATCGCAAGGTACATCACACCCAGCGCGATGATGGAAGGGATCAGAATATTTCCACCCCGCCGATAGATCCAAAACCCGATGCCAACCGCGAGTGGAATCTCAATCCAGACCGAAAGCACCGACTCCGGGTAGAGCGCGAAGATGATCGCAATGACCAGACCAAAGATAGCCAAAACAACGGTCAACGCCATGAATAAGATGGTCAAAAACAACAATTTCGCTCGCGGCGTGATCATCCGCCCCGCGATGTCGCCGACCGTCTGTCCACGATTGCGAAGCGAGACCATCAACGCACCGAAGTCATGCACCGCACCGATAAAAATCGAGCCGAGGACAACCCACAGCAGGGCGGGCAGCCATCCCCAAAAAACCGCAATCGCGGGACCAACAATCGGTCCCGTGCCTGCAATGCTTGTGAAATGATGCCCGAAGATAATCTCCTTCTTCGTCGGAACATAGTCCACATCATCCCGCAATTCTTGGCTCGGCACCTGCGCCTCCGGGTTGATCCTAAAGATCTTCCTAGCCAACCACCGCCCATAGGTATGATAGGCGACGATAAACCCGAAAAAACTCAAGACCGCAATAATCAGCGTACTCATACTTACCTCCATTTAACGTAACGAGTAATGCGTAATACGTAAAAACAAATAATACGTAATGAATACTGCGTAAGGGAACACTGGTCAAACAACAGCTTCTGTCAAATTGTCTTGAATCCTGATCGTAGAATCAAGAAAAAGCATTGTTAGACAAATAGCCCCTTACGTATTACTCGTTACGAATTATTCTTTTAGATTCCAATCGAATACCCATCGCGCCGCGGATCCGCGCCACCCATAAGCGAACCTTCCGCTTGGTCAACCGCGATACCCTGACCGCCGCCAACGCCAGCCGTCCAGTCAGGCATCACGTTCGGCTCATGCCCACGCGCCTCAAGTTGAGCTATGACATCGGCGGGGATGCGCCCCTCCATACTCACAGCAGCGCCCGTGCTTTCAACTCGTACACGCGGAGCCTCGATCGCCGCTTGGATATTCATGCCATGCTCGATCAGGTTCAAAACCATCTGTGCAGTCGTCTGTAAGATCCCGTGACTCCCCGGCGTACCAATCGCCGCGAACAACTTCCCGTCCTTCCAGACTTGACACGGCGACATACACATCTCAATCTGTTTGTGCGATCCGATGGCATTGGGACTCTCCGGCAAAAGATCAAACCAATTCATAAAGTTATTGAGGAACATCCCAGTCTCACCGAGCGCGACACCAGAGCCGAAACCGGATCCGAGGCTCTGCGTCACAGCAACCGCGTTCCCCTCGCCGTCAACCACATCGAAATGGGTCGTGCACTCGTTCATCCATTCGGCAGCGTTCCCCGGCAGAATCTCGCTCGGCAGCTTATCCTTCGTGTAACGCTCACCGCCTCCGACTCCCGCACGGTATCCAATCCGCTTCCGTTGCTCGGCGGCATAGCCTTTAGAAAGCAGTCCGGTGATTGGCGGATTCTCCGCACAAGTATATTCCGCACGGTCTGCGCTGGCAAGCTTTATCGCCTCAATCAACAGATGGAGATATTGCGCGGAGTTATGCCCCAGATCGGCGAGCGGATCGTTCTCTAAAATATTGAACGTCTCCAGATACTGAAATCCTGAACATGGCGGCGGCGGACAGAAAATCTCAAAACCCTTGAACGTCGTCGAGATCGGCGCGTACCAATCCACCTGAAAATCAGCAAGATCCTTTTCCGTGATCAACCCGTCATTCTCTTGGAAGAACTGAGCGATATGCTGCGCGATCTCACCGCGATAAAAGACCTCTGCCCCGCCCTCAACCACCTTTCGGAAGGTCTGGGCAAGCTCCTTCTGCACCAAAACCTCGCCCGGACGCGGTGTCCGTCCGCGAGACATGATAATCTTCGCACCCGTCGACGAGAACCGCGATGCCGCACCCGCCATGAACTCAGCATTCTTCGCCGTGACAGCGTAGCCGTTATCTGCATGTTCAATCGCAGGCGCGAAGATATCCGCACGATCCATGCTGCCGTACCGATCGAGGAGTGCCAACCACCCCCCACACGCAGCGGGGATCATACCCGCCCGGATCCCAACCTCATTCGACCCCGGCACCGAATATGCGTCAAGCGACGCCTGATAAGGACTCGTTCCCATGTAGTCGAGGACCTGGATTTTGTCCTCCTTCGCGTGGTAAACCAGCATATAACCGCACCCAGCAATGCCCGACATATACGGTTCAGCAACATTGAGTGTAGACGCAACCGCAACGGCTGCATCGAAAGCGTTGCCACCCTGAAGTAATATCCGCGCACCCGCCAAACTCGCGAGTGGATGTGCACTCGAAACCATGCCCCGCGTACCAGTAACAGTCGGACGGTGCGTAACACCGTATGATGGAAATGCCATATTCAATTCCTCCTTAAAGTAGTAGGCACACGCCGTGTGCCGTAACCTTCGTGTGCCGTAACCCCCGTAGGTCGAGATTCACATCTCGACATTAACCAACTTTGGAACACTGACCAACCCGTAGGTTGGGTTGAACGGCAACCGTGAAACCCAACACAAATGAACCAATAAACTTATGTACCAATCAACCAACGAACTAATCCACTAACTCATCCGCCAACTCCGTGAAATCCGCAACCGTCACATCCGGCAGATACGGCGAATCCTCATACGGCAACTCATAACGGTTGACAAACGCAGACTTATAACCGCACACCTTCGCCCCCATCACATCAAACGAATTCGCCGAAACCATCAAGCACTCACCCACCTCAAGCCGGAGCCGACTGATAGCCGCATAACGATAGACCGCAGGGTGTGGCTTGAACGCACCGACATCCGTTACCGAGATGATGTCATCAAAATCCCACCGCACCCGATTCTTCGCAAGACGATCGAGGAAATGCGGATCGCCGTTCGACAAAATCACCAACTGGTAATGAGATTTAAGCCGTTCCAACGCCGGAAGCACTTCAGGAAACGGAGAGAGCTGATCCCACGCTCCCATGAAATCCTTCACCTCATCGCTCGACGTTTGAATCCCGTTCAAGTTGAGGGTATAAACGAACGCCCGGCGCACCGTTTCTAGATACCCGCTATGCCCCAACATCACAAGCGTGTCCTGATACTGCTCAATCCGTTGCCGCGCCCGCCACTGATCCCAAAACCGATCCGCGGATACGTCCGCGCCTTTCGCCTTTAGGAACTCCGCGATGTAGGGTGTCAGACTTCCCCCTAGGTCCAGAATTGTGCCGAATAGATCGAATGTGAGTGCTTTAATATCTGATTTTTCCATTGATCTGTCAAGTCCTAAAATAGGTTTACATAAAATTTCCGTATTACGGTTGATTTATAGCGAGTTGTTGCCAACTTTTGTGATAAACGGCTTGTGGTGTTTGATACCCTAAACTGAGATGAGGTCTCTCGTTGTTGTATATAGAAACGCTCTGCTTGACACACCTGATAGCTTGGTGGATAGAGCGAAATGTTTGATTGAGGAGGAAGTCAATTTTCAAGATGCCGTTGACGCGTTCAGCGACAGCGTTCTGGTAAACATCGCCATCTTGGGTCATACTCAATTGGATGCCCCGTGAATTGAGGAATTGGGTGTAAGCATGACAACAGTATTGAACCCCTCTGTCAGAATGATGAATCGGTCTATCAATGGGACTGACGGGTTTTATTGCCATTTTGCACGCTTTGAGTGCCCCTTCGACGGATAGGGACTCCGAGACATCAAAGCCAACGATTTTCCGGGAGAACAGGTCAGTGATAAGAGCCAAATACACAAAGCCCTCCAGTGTCTGTAGATAAGTAATGTCTGCAACGAAGACCCGGTGAATCCGGTCAACAACTATATGAGTTATCCGGTTAGGATACCGATGAAATCGGTGATTCGCCACAGTGGTTCTGTGTCCACGCTTTGAGGACTCAATAAGCAGTCCATGGTCTCTAAGCAAGCCGAACAGCGCATCTCTGCCTAACTGAAAGCCTATTTTCTCAAACTCAGGTGTGAGCAGGTGATACAGTTTCCGCACCCCGATGTTGGGTTGACGCGTACGGATTTGACAAACCAACTGAAGCACCATTTCTTCTTTCAATCGCTCGGTTGCCCGGTGTTTCTGATGTTGGTAAAACGCTTGTCGAGACACACCATGTGCAGCACAAACCGTTGCAAGTGAATATCGGTGAGCCTTTGATTGACACAGTGCTTCAATACTTGAATGTTTCACTTTTTTTTAATATCCACCCCATACAGTTGCTCCGCTTGAGATAGCTGCGATTCAAGGGTGGCTATCTTCAGATGCGCTTGGGCTAATGCAGACTCAAGATGTTGTTTATCGGCTACCAGTTGCTTGAGTGAATCCACCTCATCAGCGGTTTCAATCCGAACCCGTTGGGCTAATAGATGAGTCTTGCCCAACTGTTTTATCCAGTTGCTAATGGTCCCGTGACTCCCAATACGATATCGTTGCTGCGCTTGGTGAATCGTCAAGGCACCGGACTCAATTTCATTGACTACCTTCTGTTTGAAGGATTCACTATACCTTTTGAAGATTCGCTTGCCTGATTGATGTGACATCGAAAGACTCCTTTCTACTTCGTTCAATAGTGTAGTAATACGAAGTCATTTATGTCAACATAATCTAGGACGGGTCAATCTCCTTCCGTCACGTATTACGTTTCACGCATCACGTTTCATATTTTCTACAACACATGTCGCCCCGCTGGGGCTTTGAGGGCTGTGCCGTTGCGCGTGCTATAAACATGTCGCCCCGCTGGGGCTGTGTTGGTTCATTGGTTCAGGGGTGTTGGGTTTCACGGTTCCCGTTCACCCAACCTACAACATTGAATAACAAATTAAGCGGAGGCGGCGGAAAACGTGAAACATGATACATAATTGGTTCATTAGTGGATTGGTTCATTTAGCCCCAGCGGGGCGACATGTATATAGAAACACCGAAACCCCACGCACCTAAGCCCCAGAGGGGTGACATGTGTATGGTTGGGTTTTCAAAATAGATTTTTCATTCTATAGAACCACAGTAATACAACACAGCTAAATTGGTATCTGGGCGTATGCGTTTGTTATGTTGTCACTTCAATCATATCAGCAACCTCGTATCCGCGGTATGTAATTCCAAATATTTCTTCGCGATCCGTATTCTCTAAAAGATCCGCAGTCTTCAATTCTTTCAGCGCGGCTCTCCACTGTGCTACAACTCTAGGATTTCGATCAGGGATGATTTGCTTACCACTGGGCACATTATCATCCGTCTGAATAAACATTCCACTTGCGTTAGCATAACACCAAATAAGCCCTTTACTGTCTTGACTAGCTTCTTTTAGGAGAATTCTTGCTTCATCACTTAATTGAGGGATGTCGCTTTTCGATTCCTCCATCTCTAAACCAGAGTTAATTCCCTCGTCTCGAAACTGGGAAATCTTATGCTCATTCACTGTAATTTGAAGATGGCGAGTAAATTTATTCCTAAAGTCTACATCGCCATCGTAGATCGCATATAACCCACGACTTTCATAGTCTTTCCTCAAATCCTCAAGCTTAGCATATTGATCTCCATCGAAAGTATCCGAATTTCCAAGCTGCTTTGAGAAGTAGACCATCGCTGGTTTTCCTAAAGCAATATGCTTCTCAATTTCCTCGATAGTTCCACTAGAGTATTCACCAGTATCTGTTCCTATCCGAGTTCCAAAGATCCCCACCAAAAGGTCACATCTATCCAGTGTTTGCCTATTTATAATTGCTTGTGCTCTATCTCCCATTTCTGGAGACGAATGTGATTCCCACCCAACAGGAAGCAATACGATATTTTCCCTTTCCGAATGAACGGCATTCCATTCATAAATCACTTCTCTGACAATCGATCTTTCAGATGCAACATCACTAGGAGAAGCAATCATCACGTTAAAAACTCTTGCATTGTAGCTCATCTACTGATTACTCCTTTTGATTCTTTACTGGTCAGAAATCCCCAACTCCGGCAACCCCTCCACAATCCCCACCGTCTCCAAACTAACCGTAATCACCTTCCCAATCAACCTGACAATATACTCCGGATCATCCGCACGGTTCGGGTCATTGACGATGCCACTCCGTTCATGCGTCTTAACACGATACTGATCTATCACCCACTCCAACGCCGACCGATTCCCAAGCCGATAATCAAACGCTTTCGCCGGTATCCCGTCAAGGGTCAGGAAATCGTTATATTTTATCCCCGTCTTGTCTCTGGACAACTTCATCTTCTCCACACGCCAATCCAACGGCATATCCGGCATCTCGACAAAACGGAGCGGATACTCCTCCACCTCCTCATAGCCGACGTGAATCTCCCCCAACCGTCTCCCCGCTCTGGCAAACCCCCAGAAATCCGGCGTGTATGGCAGGTGCGGCAGGTCCCGCTTGAGGTTCGCCTGATACCGCTCCCGATATGTCGGGTGATGGAGCAAACCGTAGACATAATGAAAGATGTCCCACTTGCCGATGGAGTCGTCCCCATAATGCGCCCGGAATTGTGCCAACGCCCAATCGGCGATGTTCTCCCGGCGGTTCCTCCCGTCCTCGTCGTAGGTGTAGAAGGGGAAACATTGGGCTTTCTCAAAAGCTAAATCAAAAGCGGGAATTCTATTTGTTGTAAGACAACCAAAGCCTTTTCTATCACCAATACCAGCAACACAAATCACTCGATTTTCTGTTTCAGTCTCAGGCTTAGGAAAAATGGATGGAAATAGGAGCACCCTATCATTTATCATTCGGTCAAAGTAAAGGGGCGATTTCGTAAAAGGGCGATAAAGAGTCTGCCGGATTTTTTCTGATGCAAATTCTGCGGACTGACCGCTTTTCAACTTCTCCTTTAAGCCTGAACTCCACTTGATTTTCACCTCATCAGAAACCACAAAATTATCAACGTTTGTATCCCTATCCCTCCTATGTTCCCACTTGAAGATCTGTTCATTGTAGATATTAATCATCCCACTTATGTTCCCAGCCAAGACATCTGGGTTGAAGTTGTATGCCCACGCATCACGATTGGTTTTGACACCACCGCTATAAATCTTAAAAATCACATCTATCGTCTCACCCTTTGCTGCCTTCGCTTCCTTAGTTCCCATCGGGATAAAGTTCTCAAAATCAGCGCGGATTCCTCCCGTCAACCATGTATAGCGTATGTCGGGTTGAACGGTTTGCCAGTCTATATTGCCAGTGTGTTCACGTTCATTCAGAAAATCGAATTTCTGTTTTTTGTTCCATAGGTCATCGGTACGATAGTAAAAGATACGGGCAGAGACAGAACTTCCTCCGTTTGTAGCCGTGCCATTCACCCCCCGTCCGGTCTTCACAAATAGATTGATGCTCACGCCGACCCGTATTCCGAACACATTGGCATCCGAGACCTTCAGTCCCTTCCGAGCATTCCCGCCCAAGTCCAAAATATAAATCGCGTCGAAATCGCCTGCGAGGTGTTTCCGCATCCCATCAAACGCCACACCGTCGAGAAAACTGTTGTTTGTTACAAATGCGACAACCCCTTCCTTTCCAACCCGATCCGATGCCCACCGAATCGCCTTCACATAAGGGTCGTAGAGTTGAGTTTTGAGCGTTGCTGTCGAGTCTTTTGCATAGGTCCCCGCAACCCCCGCATCCATCGTTGGATATTTCCGATTTTTGTTATTATCATTCTCGTTGACCTGACCGACGTTATACGGTGGATTGCCGATAATCACAAACATCGGTGTCTCTTTCTGATTTTCAACGCGGCGCGTATTCTCAGGTGTGAATAGCGGCAACTGCCGGTCTTCCGCCAATTCAAATGTATCCACAAGGCAGATGCCCTCAAAAGGACGATAGATCCCTGTCGCCTCGTAAAATTCATGCTCAATATTCATCGACGCAATGTAATACGGCAGCAGCATTACCTCGTTGCAGTGTAACTCTGTCGTGTATTTTTCCGTCAGCGCGGTCCTGCGAATCTCGCGCATAATCCGCACGATGAAATTGCCCGTCCCTACAAACGGATCGATGATGTGGACACCGGAATCGGAGAGTGATCGACTGAATTCTGCCCCTAGAATTTGCTCAACACTTTTCACCATGAAATCGACAATCGGCTGCGGCGTGTAGACGATCCCGTGCGTATCTGCAACCTCCACCGAATAACCTTGAAAAAACTGCTCATAAACTGTATTGAGAAACCCCTGCTTCTGTGAGAAGTCGTCGATGGTCGCAGCGGTGCGCTCGATTGCCGCATAGAACGGGTCAAGCTGACGGAGAAAATCGTGACGGCTGAACGACTCGCTTGTGAGCGCGTCTATCACCTTTTCAATCTCATTGGCAATCACATTGCGGCGGATGAAGTCCTGATTGTCAAAAACCGTGCGGAAGATCCGCTCGGTCAACAGGTGTTGGATCAGCATCTCCTCAACGGCGGCTTCCGAGAGGTTCGGGTTAATCGACTGACGACACTTCGCATGAAAGTCAGCAAAGGCGGTGATAAACGCCCGGTTCGTCTCCCGTTCACCATGGATGCGTTCCGCCAAACCCTCCCCAAGCGCAGGCACCCTGTCCCTGAATTCCGATACTGCCTCCTCCCATTCCGTGTATTCTGGCGGACGGTGGGAAAAGAAGGTTTCAAGCGTCCCTATCAGTTCCGTCGGGGCGGTCAGGTCAGCATCAAGCGTCTGCCGCTCGTTCTGCCAAAGGATAGCGCGGTGTGGCTCTTGGAAAAGGATGTTGTCGCGGGGATAGCCTTTCTCAAACTTGCGTACCACTTCGGACGGCAGGTCGTCGTCCTCATCTTTCGCTTCCCAATAGCCGTGCGTCAACCGGAAGTTGTCCATCAAGGCACCGTCAACGACAATCCGCCTGTCTCGGCGGACAGTCATTGAATGTTCAGGCACTAACGTCCAATCAAACTGCCGTGCACAACCTTGGAGCAGGGATTGGAACGCCGATCGCACCGCCCCCTCATGCGTAGCACCGACCTGATCAAACTGATCCAACGCCTTGTAGTAATCTCTGATGATTCTGTGTGTGGGTCTGAGATTGAGGGTCGTCACAAAACACCTTTCATGTTTCACGTTTCCCACCTGCCATAGCACATGTCGCCCCGCTGGGGCTTTAGGGTTCGTGCCGTTGCGCAGGCTATAAACATGTCGCCCCTCTGGGGCTAAGTGAACCGTTTACTCATCACGTTTCACGTTTCCCACCTGCCATAGCACATGTCGCCCCTCTGGGGCTTTAGGGTTTGTGGTGTCGCGTGTGCTATACACATGTCGCCCCGCTGGGGCTAAATAAACCAATTACGCATCACATTTCACGCTCTCGTGGGTACAAGTTTCCCACCTTCCATAGCACATGTCGCCCCTCTGGGGCTTTAGGGTTCGTGCCGTTGCGCGTGCTATATACATACCGCCCCGCTGGGGCTAAATAAACCAATTACGCATCACGCCTCCAGCCCGGCATGTTATAGATATATCGCTCCGTTGGGACTATGGACGTTGTGTGTTCCATAGACCTGTCCCACTGCCTCCTGTTCAGCTTTCTCGATGATAATGCTGCCACCGCGGAGCAAAATACTACCGCTCAAACCCTGCGAGGAGCGGGCGAATCTGAGCATCGGCTCAAAACTCCGGCATATTAAACGCCACTCCGAAGCGCGAATCCCCATCCTCAAAACGGTACGTGTACCTCACGCCCATATCCAGTGCAATGAATAAAGAAAAGGGGTTGAAATTGGCAGTCAACTCGGCACCGGCAGTGTGGTAGGTGGTGCGCTGAGAGCCGTCCTTGCCGAACCCATAGTCGTAGAAGCAGTTGACTTTGATGCGCTGCAGGTACACCAGCGGACCAAGGTGCAAGTCCGGGTAGAGCAGTGGTAGGGCATAGTTGGCTGACCCCTGATAGAAGTGGCGGTGGTAGTGGTAGTCGTAGCCGCGGACAAAGGACTGTTCGCTCTCGAAGCGGTAGGGATTGGCATCGGCAGCTGCGGGATCCTGCCACTCGTAACCACCCGCTAGCTGTAGGCTGTGGTGGGCAACCAGACCGGGAAAGCGTAGTTCCAACCGTCCCGACAGCAAGGTGCCGTCGTAGTCGCCCGCAAAGGGTGTGTGGCGATAGGTCAGCTGCAAGTGCTGACCCCAAGCTGGGGCTAGATCGCGCTTCGCTTTGCTGCGCGATCGATCGAAGGCTAGCTGATATGTCAGCGGTGCAAAGCGTCCGCTCTGGTTTTCTTCAAACACGCCGCCTGAATCGGGTTGGCGTGGGTCGTCCTTGTCGGTGATTTCGGTGAACGCCGCCTTTACGCTCAAATGCGCGGAAGACTGCCAGGGACCGCGGGAAAGATTCAAGGGCACTTCGACGCTGGTATGCACGCTTTTTTCAGTCCATTTGTCAGTCACTTCCTCTTTGGGTTCGTCAGTATCATCTTCTTCTTCGATCTGGTAGGTTCCACCCCGATTGCCCCAGCGCCCGCCCACGCTGAAAATGGGATACCACGCCGCCAAGCTGAAATCGCCTAAGACGCTAAACGCTCTCTCGTTGCCATTGTATTCGACCCCGCTGCCTATGTTGCTGAGATTGAGCAAATCACTCGACCGGAGATTGAGAGAGTAGTTCGGGGAGGAGGGCAGCCCCGAGATAATGGGATACCAAGAGTGGATCTTGAGCAGATGACCTAGCGGCCGATAGCGGAGCACCGGGTAGACCCGCTGCGGGATGTTCTCCAACACGCTGCCGCCCTGCTCCTGGTCGATCAGTGGTTCGTAATAGTGTACTCGGCGGTCCGCGACCTGCTCCACCGGCGTCCAAGTTGTCGGATCCAGGGGCATGGACGCGATGCGGTAGCCGTCGACGGTGTAGTCCTCGAACAGGAGCGAATCGCCGGCCACCGCCACGTGGGTGGTTGCTAGCGGCCGAGAGGTCACTTGGTAACGCGCCCCGCTTGGCAAGTGGACAGCATGGATATTGTTGATGCCCGCATAGGATGCGTCAAACAGCAGGTAGGAACCCCAGAATACAGGCCAGGCGATATCCGCGTGGGTGTACGGCAACACGATCTGCCCCTGCCCATCGGCAGCGTCAATGCGTTCGAGCGTGTTGCCGCTGCCGTCCTGCCGCACTACGGTGATATAGCGCCCATCCTCCGACCACGCCGGTGTACGCCAGAAAACCCCGTCGGGGGCTGGGAAACGGGCATGCTCCGTGCCACTGGTGGTCTCCAGGACCACCAAGTGGCAGCGCCGGTCTGGTCCAAATTCTATGGCGGCAACGCGGGCACCATCAGGAGAAGGAGCAGGCGCGAACAACTTGGCTTTGTGGGTAAGTTGGCGCAGCCGACCGCTGTCAATGTCCAGTACCATCACGTCGGAATAGTCGCGATTGCCCCAGCGTCGATCCGGGATGGTACGGTTCCAAGCCACCTTGCCACCGGCCGCGCGGAGACCGCCGAGGGAGTCGTAAAAGCGCACGCGCTCTTCGCGTCCATCGGGGTGCAGCCGCACCAGCGTCGCCGGATCTGCCAAGCCGCTCTTGCTTGCCAGCACGCTGCCATCGGCAAGCGGTTGCGGGTACTTGTAGTTGGTCCAAATGCCCGACCGGCTCTGCCCGGCTAGCATCCGCGCCGGCGTTGTGGGCAGATCTTTCTGCTGCGTCTGCCATAGCTCGGTCAGTTCGTCCATCGTCCGCTCATAGATTTGGGGGGTGCTGGCACCGGTGTGTTTCTTGAGCGAAAGGCTAAAAGCGAAGGGGTGCCATCCCCAGGTGGTACTGCCTAGCACCTTGTCCCACGTCTCTGGACCATAGCGGCGCTTGACGTAGGTCGTCAGAAAATACCCCAGCTGGTAATGGTTGGGGTACCAATCGCGGTACGAACGGAAATAGGCTTTGTAGTAGGAATAGCGCTGTCCCGCCAGAAGCAGGGCTCGGATGTCAAGAGCGAACAGGGGATTGCGCCCACGCCCGGTCTGGCTCAACGCCGTCTCGATTCCTACCGCATCCCCTTCCCAAAACCACAACGGTGTCAACAGGTGAACCATCACACTTTCACCCATTTCGCCGGATAGCACCCCTACCAAGCGAACGAGCCCCCGGCGCATACGGTCGTACTGCACTACGTGGCGCATCTCGTGGGTCGCCAGCAGTTCGTACCACTCGCCGTTGAGCAGCTCCGTGTTTTGGGGCGGAGTGCTGAACCACACGCTGCGGCGTGGCGCCAAGGCGACCAAGCCTCCAAACTTAGCCGCTTGGTTGGTTAACACCACTTCCAGCGGCTTTTGCGGTCCCCGCAGCGTTTTAGAGACCGGGCCATAGATGTGTTCGAGCGTATTGGCTACCCGCTGGGCATCGGTGATGATCGCTTCAGGGAAACTAACCGTGAAACGCTTAGTTTGGATCTGTCGCCAGTCTAGGCCGGGCGGGTCTTGGTTCCCGGAGACCGCCTGCGCGACCAACGAGCTAGAGATCAGCATCGCCAGCACGCCTGCTATTAGCATCTTGGTTGCCATACTTGCTCGCTTCTTGATAATGGTTTTGGTTAGATTTTTCCTTAAATCGTGTGCTTTATCTACACAAAACTCGGCTTTTGATGCTTGGTTTATCAACTATAGACCTTACGCATTTCAGTGGGGAGGCTCTGCTGTAATTGACCGATTCATCGGACGTTAGGAACGGTATCCAGCGACGATAAATCGCCGAACTACAAGGTCTTGCGTTCAACTGTGTAAGTCCTAAACTAGGTTCTGTTGACATTTGAAAATTGAGCCAATATTGATTGCTTGAGGCAGTATTTTGGGCAACCACAAGTTTCTTAATCCCGATCTATCGGGGGGTTGCCCCTACATTGGGCCAATTCCTGTAGGGGTTGGGTTTCCCAACCCGTTGGTCATACATCATAGACGGTTTTGAACTACTGTAGGTCGATTTTCCGAAATCGACGTTTCGGCGTCGAGATATGAATCTCGACCTACAATCAACTCAACCCGTATGGTTTGGGGGTTCCAACCCGCGTTGGTCAATGGGCGAGGGAACCTCACCCCTACGATTATGGACAGTTTTACATAAATGTCAACACGATCTAGCCACTTGCGTTATAATAACGCAAGTGGCTAGTTGAATATCTATGGAATTTCCACTCAAGTTGGCACCGATCATTACAATCTAATCGTGGCGCGGAGTCTACCCTCAATGCAATCGGGGCTTCTAATCTGCAAAGTTTCACGTCCCACGCATTATGCTTTATTAGCCTCAGCGGGCCGACATGTGTATAGAATTCTCACGAATCACGAATCACGAATCCCACCTGCCATAGCACATGTCGCCCCTCTGGGGCTTTAGGGTTCGTGCCGTTGCACGTGCTATATACATACCACCCCTCTGGGGCTAAATAAACCAATTACGCATCACGTTTCACGCTTCCCACCCTTTAACTGAGGGAATTGGAATGGTCGGGAATCGGAATTCCCTCCTACAAAACTCATGCGGTAGGAGCAATTTCCAAATCACGACTCTCTGACCGTCTACGCATCACGAACCACGTATCCCAGCTGCCATAGCACATGTCGCCCCTCTGGGGCTTTAGGGTTTGTGGTGTTGCGTGTGCTATATACATACCGCCCCGCTGGGGCTAAATAAACCAACTACGCATCACGTTTCACGTTTTCTATCCTGTAAATCCTTGAATCCTGAACATCCTGATTCAGACAAGTTTCTGCTCACGTCCCACGCATTTTAGCACACAACACCATGATGGACAAGAGAAAAGAAATTGTTTCATTGACTGTCCAACCGGACTATGCTATACTGCGTTATCAGCATTACATTTAATCTAATTGGCTTATGTAAAATGAAAGTGTAACGCACGAAAATAAACCGTAGGGGCGGGGTTACCCCGCCCGTTTGCCAGTAGGGATCGGGTGACCCGACCCCTACCAAGTTTCTGTGGTACGATTTCTTAACATGAGCCACCTATTTCCTAGGAGGAAACATCCGTTATGTCAGCAGAGAAACGACTGGAAGAACTCGGAATTGAGCTGCCAGCAGCAGCAACACCGATAGGGAATTATGTAACAACCGTCCATACTGGAAACCTGATATTCACATCAGGTCACGGACCCGGCAGGGGCGAAGGTCCCCTCTATAAAGGTCAGGTGGGAACAGATCTAACGATCGAGGAAGGGTATGCATCCGCACGGCAGGTCGGCTTATGCCTCCTCGCCACGCTCAAAAATGCACTCGGCGATCTGGATCGGGTCAAGCGCGTGGTGAAAGTCGTCGGCTTCGTCAATTCTGCCCCGAGCTTCACCGAGCAGCCATCCGTGGTCAATGGGGTATCGGATCTGTTGGTAGAGGTGTTCGGCGATAACGGCAAGCACGCACGATCAGCGGTTGGGATGGTACAACTACCCGGCAGCATCCCCGTCGAAGTCGAGTTGGTCATCGAAATCGAATAGTAATGCAAAAGGGACAGGAGAAACCGTAGGGGCGGAGTTACCCCGCCCTTTCTGACACTTCAGGAAGGTGGTTGAGAAGGAACGCAGATCTGCATTCCTAACAGATGGTAGGGGGCGTACCCTCCGAATCGCGACTGCTACTACTAGCCTCCCCTCTGAATCACCTTCAAAACCGCGTCCCGTTTCTGCTCCATAAGCTCCCTTGAGGTTGCCTCAAGGTTAAGACGGAGCAGGGGTTCAGTGTTGGATGGACGGACGTTGAAGCGCCATCTGTGACCCGATGAAGAAGGGACTGAAAAATCACCAAAGGTAATTGAAACCCCGTCCATCCATTCGACAGCACCCGCTTTGCCAAAAATCGCAGCAATCTCTTCCATCTTGGCTTTTGGGTCTTCCGAGATGCGCGTGTTAATTTCGCCAGAGACAAAGTAGGTCGATTCCAACGGCTTGAGCAGATCTGAAAGCGCCGCCCCTTTCTTGGAGAGCATCTCCATAACAATGAGAGAAGGCAGGATACCGGAGTCCGCAAAAAAGAAATCCCTGAAATAGTAATGTCCGGTCCCCTCTCCGGCAAAGAGCGCGTTCTCCCGTGCCATGCGATGTTTCATAAAGGAATGCCCCACCCGTTCCACCAAGGCTATACCACCGGCAGCGGTAATGTAATCCCGCACCGCACGAGAAGCACGAGGGGGATACAATATTTTAGCACCGGGGTTGCTCTCTAAGAGGTATTGTCCGACGAGTGCAGCAATAAAATCGCTGTGGACAAACTCACCCCGATCATCGATCGCAAAGAAGCGATCACCGTCGCCATCGAATGCAAAACCGATATCAGCACCTTCGGCAACGACTCGCCGCTGCAACGCTGCTCGATTCTCCGGCTTCAGCGGATCGGGACCGCGGTTCGGCAGGTTGCCATCCGGCTCCAAATACATGCCGGTCAAATCAACGGTGGGGAGGCGTGAGTAAATCCGTTGCAGGATGGGACCGACCATGCCGTTGCCTGTATCCGCTATCACCTTCAGCGGCATCAAAGCATCTACATCAATCAGGCTCAGAACCTTTTCGGCAAAACCTTCAGGGAGATTAATGTCCCGCACCTTCTCGATCATTTTCCCATGGCGGCTCGGTCGTGCAAAGGCTTCAGTTTCAACGATGTAGCGCAGATCTTGCACCATATCACCACTCAAGATTTCGGGCATCTGCTTCACCATCTTGAAGCCGCCGTATTCGAGCGGGTTGTGCGACGCCGTCACCATTATGCCAGCCTGATTAAGGGTTGCACAGGCGTAGTAATATTGATCCGTGCTGACCATACCGATGTTGAGGACATCCGCTCCACCCTCCGTCAATCCTTGGGTCAGCGCATCGAACATCGGCGGACTGGAGAGACGCATGTCCCGCCCAACAACCACCGCATCCACCTTGAGCAGCGTAACAAAGGCACGACCAATCGCGTAGGCAACCGCATCATCCAACGCATCAGGATAAATGCCACGAATATCATTCGCTTTGAAGATGTCGGGATTGACTTTCATTCTCTATACCCTTAACAGTCATGATTAATAGCAGGGAATAAGCCGCTAGACACTTTCAAATAATGCGTAATACGTAATAAAAATCGTTGCTCCCTTACGCATCACGTTTCACAATTCAATGAACCAATGAACCAATAAAGAGAGGAAAACCCATGTCAGTTGAAATCGTTAAACCTCGGATCCGAGGCTTTATCTGCACAAACGCCCATCCAGTCGGGTGTCATCAAAACGTACAAAACCAAGCAAATTACATCAAAGCAAACGCCACAACCAAACAAAGCAATCCCAACGTCCTCGTGGTCGGCGCATCCACCGGATACGGACTCGCCTCCCGCATCGCACTCACTTGGGCTTACGGCGCGAAATCGCTAGGGATTTTCTACGAACGACCGGCATCTGGAAAACGGACCGCCACAGCCGGCTACTATAACTCCGTCGCCCTTCACCAACTCGCAGCACAGGACGGCATCTCCGCCGAAAGCATCAACGGCGACGCCTTCTCCGATGATATAAAACGAGAGACAATCGATCGAATCAAAGAGAGTATGGGTAAGATCGATATCCTCGTTTACAGCATCGCGGCACCACGGCGGATCCATCCACGCACCGGCGCAGAGCATAATTCCGTGTTGAAGCCGATCGGTCAGTCCTACACCAGCCAGACGATCGACCTAAATCGAGAGGTGGTCACCGACATTACCCTTGAAGCGGCAAGCGAACAGGAGATCACCGATACCGTTGCCGTGATGGGAGGCGAAGATCTGGAGATCTGGACGGATGCACTGCTAGCCGAAGACCTACTCGCACAGGGCGCGACGGTGGTAACATATTCCTACATCGGACCCGAACTCACATGGGCAATCTATCGCGACGGCACAATCGGAAAAGCGAAAGAGGATCTGGAAACCCGCGTCAACACGCTGGATAAAACGCTCTCCGACCAACTCGGCGGGAACGTCTACCTCTCCGTCAACAAAGCCATCGTTTCACAAGCATCAATGGCGATCCCAGTTGTCCCCCTCTACATGAGCATCCTCAACCAAATCATGGACGCAAAAGGGACCAACGAGGATCCGATCGCGCAGATGGGACGGCTTTTCACAGAACACCTCGGTCCCGACCTATCCCCAACGCTCGACGCTGAACGCCGCATCCGACTCGATGACCGGGAACTCCGCGCCGATGTCACCGCCGAAATTATAGAACGGTGGAGGCAAATCAACACTGATAACTTCCGCGAAATCTCCGATTACAACGGTCTGCAGCACAGTTTCCGCAACCTGTTCGGCTTTGATGTCGATGGTGTCAATTACGACGAAGCGGTAGAAATAGAACTTAATCTGTAGGGGGCGTACCCTCCGAATCGCGACTCACTCCAGTCAAAGACCCAATATCCTCACTAACTATTACCAAAGGTTGGTATGTTAGCTCCCTGACCACGGCAACGGTATCACAGCTTCGGATTCTCCTGATGCCGCTGCCGGTCACGCTTCGTCTTTTTCTCGATCGATTTCCGAAAAGCGTCCTCTAGGTCCACCCCGGTCTGATTCGCCAAACAGATCAGCACAAACAGCACGTCCGCCATCTCCTCCGCGAGATCTACCTCTCTATCCGATGCCTTGAAACTCTGATCCCCGTACCGGCGCGCCATAATCCGAGCCATCTCCCCAACCTCTTCCATCAGGATAGCGGTATTCGTCAACTCCGAAAAATAACGGACCCCAACAGTTTTAATCCATTCATCGACCAATTTCTGACAGTTTTCGATCGTATATTCCATGCTTCGCTCCATCTACTAGCCACGTTTCATGTTCCTCGCCTTTTATAACATATGTCGTCCCGCCCCGATAAGATCGGGATTCAAAGCAGCTGGGGCTTTAGGCTTGTACCGTTGCGTGTGCTATAAACATGTCGCCCCGCTGGGGCTAAATAATCTTATGAACCCAATGAACTTCTTACCTACCACGTTTCATCATAACACGCAGGGGTTGGTGCGTCAACTGCTTTTAAGGTAGTAGGCACGCGCCGTGTGCCGTAACCCTGTTACCACACCAACAACATTTTCCCCCTTGACACAAGCAACCGACATACACTATACTCAACCCCTCGGAGGCTACTATCTATGCACAAAGAACTATTTGATCAACTCGTTCAAGTCGTCGCCACCCTACGCGGCGAAAACGGCTGCCCATGGGACAAAGCACAGACCCACGAAACCCTGAAAGCAGAGCTCATCGAAGAAACCTACGAAGTAATCGAGGCAATCGACGCGAAATCATCGGACAAGCTACAGGAAGAACTCGGCGACCTCCTCCTGCAAGTCGTGCTGAACGCACAGATCGCAAAGGATCAAAACGATTTCAGCATCAACGAAGTCGTCCGTTCCATAACGGACAAACTCATCCGCCGCCACCCACACGTCTTTGGCGATGTCAATGCAAAAGACACCGAAACAGTGCTTCAAAATTGGGAGGCGATCAAGCGAAGCGAAGCAGGCTACGAAGATCGAAAATCCGTCCTCGATGGCGTACCAGAATCCCTACCAAGCCTCTTGCGAGCGCAGAAAATTCAGAACCGAGCCGCCCGCGTCGGGTTCGATTGGGATACTGTCGCCGATGTCCTCCCAAAACTAGAGGAAGAAATCGAGGAAGTCAAAGTGAGTGTGAAAAAGGGGGATACAGAGGAGATCGAAATGGAGATTGGAGATCTTCTGTTCTCAGTGGTGAACCTATGCCGTTTTTTGGAGGTGCAGGCAGAGGAAGCATTACGCCAAGCGGCCCACAAGTTTACCGACCGCTTCCAAAAAATGGAGGAGACACTTGAACAACGCGGTAAGACCTTCAAAGATTACGATCTGGCTGGATTAGATCTAATCTGGGAAGAAGCAAAAGAGAAGGAGCAACAATAACATGGCACGTAAACGCGTTTTAATTACCGGCGCAGCAGGATTCATCGGCAGCTATATTCGGCAAAATTACGGCGATCGGTACATCATGCGACTGGCAGACATCACCGAAATTGACAACCCGGGTGGACATGAGGTTATGAAGGCAGACATCGCCGACCTCGACCAGATGCAGCGCGCCTGTGAGGGGATGGACACAGTTGTCCACCTCGCCGCCGATCGCAGTCCAAGTGCGGATTTCTACGAAACCCTGTTGTCGCTGAACATCATCGGCACATACAACGTTTTCCAAGCGGCGAAAGATCAGGGCTGTGAGCGCGTCGTCTTTGCCAGCAGCATCAACGCAATGTTAGCCTATCCGCCGGATCTCTCCGTCACTTGGGATATGCCTGTGAACCCACCCAACGTCTACGGCGTGACCAAATGCTTCGGTGAATCGTTAGGACGTTGTTTCGCACACGACGGGCTATCCTCAATCGCAATCCGAATCGGCGGCATTAAGCAAGATAGTGAACCGGCTCGAAATCAAGGGGACATGGGACAGGGCTGGATCAGCCAACGCGATCTGGCGCAACTGATCGGGTGCTGCATCGATGTCGAAGGGGTTGACTTCGCAATTGTGCACGGGCAGAGCCGCCATAAAACCCCACGACTCGACATCTCCCACACCTGCGAGATCCTCGGCTACGAACCCCAAGACGGCACAATCTAAAGTAGTAGGCATACGCCGTATGCCGTCCACAAAATAGGGAACAACGATCGTTGTTCCCTACGATGCACCGCATGTTTTGTGTAGGTTGAAAACTCTCGGAACGGAGAGGGAATTCCAATTCCCGACTATTGCGTCAATTCCTGACGCTTGATCCATCAACTAGCAACTTACGTTATAGATAAATACAGTGAAACCCAACACGAGACTATGAGCCAATAAACTTATGAACTAATTGTTTTCCCGTCTTCTCGTTATCTCGTCTTCTCGCTTTCACGCTAATACTCGACGATCGGCTTTTTGTGCAGACGAACGCCACCTCCGGAGGTACGCAGTTTAAGCATTGGCCCCCCGCCGTTAATCGCGCCCTGTAGCCTGTTTCGGCGTATCTTGCCCTGCACAATGATGGGAACATCGGTAGACACATGACCACCGCTTGTCTGAGCATCCACATCAACAGCGATATCCTCAACAAGGTAGGCAGTCACGCTTCCCCCTACTGTCTCCAGCGAGCAATCCCCTTCAGGTTGACGAGAAATATACACTTTGATAGAACCACCGACTGCCTTCGCGTTGATGCTCCCCATCACTTCTTCAACCGTAATGCCACCTCCAGCGGTTCTGGCGTTGACACTACCCGTTGCCCTATCAATGCGAATTGATCCACCGGCGGTTTTGGCTTCGACTCCTCCCTCCACGCTTCCAATCGTGACGCCGCCGCCGGAGGTTTTGGCGTTGACACTGCCTGTCGCCTTATCAATGCGAATAGATCCACCGGCGGTTATGGCTTCGACCGCTCCCTCCACACTTCCAATCGTAATCCCGCCGCCGGAGGTCTTGAGGTCAGCATCGCCTTCCGTTCCTTCTACTTTAATGCTGCCGCCCGCAGTCCGCCCCCAAACGGAACCTTTGATTCTTCCGATCCGGAGATTACCCCCCAATGTCTGGCTGCGAACCTCACCTTCCAGATCATCAACGGAAATACCTGCCCCTAAAGTTTTCAGATCAACGTTATACCGTTGCGGTACGGTAATCAAGAATTTAATCTGTAATCGGTTCCTTTCCCGATTCGATCGCCGAAGAATTTCCCGATCATACTTCGCTTTGATTATAACCCCATCGTCACTATGATCAAAGGTAATAGGGAAATCCTCAAGGACTTCTTCAACGCTCCATTTGCCGCCCCTTTTGACTTTCCTTTCAATCTTTACATCAACAAGATCGCGGTCTGCCGTGCGGACCTCAATTGAGCCTCTGTCTGCATCAACCATCAAACGTCCGCCGGGAGCCACTTGAAACGACCGCTCAATGTTATTCTCAACACCAGCGTCAGCAATAGCTACCCCTGCCAATAGCACACCTTGTAACATCAGCATGATTTGAAACTTACCAAATCCCAGCCTCATGATAACCTCCTAAAATTATCTTTATTGGTTCATGGAGCCACGAATGAACCAATGCCCCTTACGTATTACGCATTATTCCTCACGCATCACGTTTCATGCTTCAAGGTTCCTGCCGTTTCAAACGGATGGACCCATTGGAGCTTCGCAACTTGACAACTGCCTCGCCGCCTTCGCCAATTTCGCCTTTTAGCTGATTTCTGACCTTACTGACAACCGGGATGGGGAAATCAGAATGCACACGTCCTCTCCTCGCTTCGGCATCGAGTTGTCCGGCAAAGTCTGCGGGAAGCGTTAAATTGATGGAGCCGTTAGTCGTCAGCACGCTCACAGGGGCAACACAACGGTGCACCTCCACCTCTATCGAGCCATTGGTTGTCGAAAACTCCGCATCGTTGGTGAGCGAACCGATTTCGGCTCTGACTGATCCGTTGGTGGTGCGGGCACGAATTGGACCCATATCACCCTCCAATTTTATGACATCATTAATAGTCGTCGCATCAATCGATCCACTGATTCCACTAATCTCGATTTTACCGTTGACGGTGCGGAGATTCACATCAACCTCCTGCGGCGTCTCAATCGCATAACGCACAGCGAGATTGACACCTTTGGGGGGAGGTGGGTGTTCGGTGAAAATCCGAAGTTCATCCCCAATCTGCTCCGCGTAGACTTCGACTTTTTGGGCAAATTCCGCTGCGACAGCCCTTCTCCCACGAATCTCCTTCCACGCACGGACAGTAACCCCATCTCGGTCCGAACCTTCGAGTGTGATCCGTCCGTTGGCGGTTTGTGCATCAATTTTGGTGATGCCGGTGCCCTCAAACACATCCAGCTGCTGCTTGATCCGCTGTTTTCCACTCTCCTCCTCAGCGATATCAGCAACAGAATCAACAGCGTCAGAGACAGACGACTTCACCTGATCAACTACTTCGCTGACGATTTTTTTTACACCTGACCGTTGCACCGATTCAGCCGCCTTACCTACCTCAACCTCGATCTCTCGCCCAACCTCCTGAAAGATTTCCGTCATATCTTGCAAGAGTTCCTTCCCCTGCTTCGGCTTTTCATTTTCGGTATCAGTCTCTTCATCTGGTGCCACAGCGTCATCGAGGGCGCGTAACAACATCTCGGCTTCTTCCGCGCTGATTTTCCTCTCGGCAAGCATTTTAAGGATTGCAAGTCTTTCTTGGTTCATTGGTATATTCTCCTTTCGCTATCTGACTGTTGATTAAACCGATTACTCAATGGGTTTATCAACTTTGTGGGTATCCGCCGAAACCACAGCCCCACGACGACGAAGGTTAATCCGTCCGTGATGGTTGGTGACCTGAAGGTTTGCCCCACCGTCGTTAAGGGTTGCCGTAAACTGTTGATCCCGTTTCCTCTTGGTTAGATCCCCTTCAAATTCTGAGGAGATGTTCCCATGATGGGTTGACGCCTGAATCGACGCAAAGGCATTTGCCGGCGCGATGAGGTCCACTTTTGCATGATGCCCCTTGATAACGCAATCTCCGCTTGGAGACGACGTCACATCGAGATGGGTGTTTGCGTGATTTGCGTTAATATGGAATGTGTCACGTACCCCACGGAGCTCAATTCGTCCGTGGGACTTATCCACCCAGATAACGCCACCCACCGAGTGGACCACGGTATTTCCATGACGATCCTTCAGTGTGAGATCCCCCCCGACCTCAGCAAGTTCAAGGTGTCCGTGTCTATAGTCGCCTTCAAGGTTACCACCGACTTTGCCAAGCTCGGCATTCCCGTGACTACCCTTAAACAGCACATTTCCTTGAATCGAATCCGCTTCGGCGTTTCCATGGTGTGCGTCTAAGTTCAGATCCCCATCAATTGCATGGAGATAGACATTACCATGTCGATTGCTGATCGTAGTTGTCCCATGCAAATCGTGTACGGACACCTCACCGTGCCGATTATCAACTTCCAACTTCGTCTGTTGTGGGACGACCAACCAATAATCAACGCGTGCACGCGGTCGCCTGTTCCGCCACAACCCCCATTCTTCCGGATAGTTCGTCGTAATCGAAGCCCGCGTTGCCCGGTCTGAGGCATCTTTTTCAGGCTCAATTCGGATTTCAATCTCTGAAGCGATCTCTTTCGCGGTCTCCTCATCCTCCGCCCACACAGTGATCTGATAATCGATTTGGAGACTGTTTTTCGCCCATGACCTCACTTCAATATCGCCGTGTCGGCTATCGATTTCCAAATCAAACTCTTCACCCGTTTCAAGAGACATCTGGGCTCCTGGCTCTTCATGGCAGACCCTGTGACCTCCGCCTCGATAACGACGCGTTTCACGTTTTACATCTCTAGCCGAATTTCTCAATACTCGTCTAAAGTCACGCGAAAGCCCACCCCGATCTTTCAGCGATTCGGCACCAGATTTTAATAGCTCAACAAAACTCTCTCCCTCACCTTCGGACAGTGACTGTTCCGCGGAATCCTGCCGTGGCTCATCAGACGTGTCCAGAGTTTGCAAGAGCGATTCCCCTTCCTCTGCGGTAATTTTGCCTTCAGCCACCATTTTGAGAATGGTTATTCTTTCCTCGTTCATGGTTATTTCCCCCTTAATTGATTGATTAACTCAGTCGCCTCCGCTGCGGAGATCTCCCCTGCATTGAGTCGCTTGAGGATGGCACGGCGTTCCTCTGCCACCTCACCCGGATCAGGCGATTCCACCTCAACCTCATAGCCTAGTTCCTTAATCACAGCGTTCAACCGGCTACGAACGGTCGGGTACGAGATTTCGAGCTCGCGCTCCATCTCTTTGATATTGCCCCGATTCTTGACAAAAATCTCAATAAAATCAAGGCTCTCTTGCGACAAGCGACAGAAGCGGCAGGTCGAATACTCACTTTCAATCCGGGTGTGACAAGAACGGCAGTGCAAACCCGTTATTGTCAGTTCACCACCACATGTTGGACATTGCTCTAATACCTTTCGCAAAATTATCTCACTCCTTTATAGTTAAATTTTTCACATCAACAACAAAATATAACATAGCCTAAATTGCCACCTAAGCTGTGTTAAGTTCCCTCTTACGTATTACGTATTATTCTTTGTGGCAACTTGAGTTAGCTTCATCTTTTCATGCCAACAATAATATAACACACTACTATTAAAACACCAACATATTTTTGTAAAATATCACATTAATTGTCAATTTAACTTTATAAATAGAAATTAAATCCTAAAATCTTTGATATTAACTGAAGAGGATTTGTCAGTGGATGCCCATTTACCCATGACCTTTTTCGCGGGGAAAATGGGGAATTTTGTGTGGCACGTAGGTTGGACTTTAAGGTAGTAGGCATACGCCGTATGCCGTAACCCTTGTGCAAATTATGGCAATCGTCGGTTGAGTTGAACGGGAACCGTGAAACCCAACACTAATGAACCAAGATAGTGCGAAACGGGCACAGAGGTAGGGAAATAATTGGAGGAAGAAGGAAGGCGGAACGGTTGAAACCCGATCAAATCCAGCTATACACCGCTGAACGTAGCACAAGACTCATAATGGGCCAAAAACACCCTATCAACGCCTCACCAAGTACCAACCCAACAAAGAAAGGCATCCCACGACGATACGCCTTGATGCCACCATGCTTGAGTATCACCCATTTCGCAATCATCCCGATCAACAGGGGGAACCAGACGAGGTTCATTGTACCGGGAGCGACGCCGACAATATAGCCGGCAGGGTGAAGCGGACACCAGACAAATCGGGCACGTAGAAACATAATGCCCATATTGAAGAAAAAGCCCAATCCGAGAACCGCCATCGCCAACCAATCCGTTGGCTTCGGATTAATCAGCCACGAGGACAGGAAATTGTATGCCTCTGCACCGCCTGAGTGAATCTGCTCCGAACCCGCCGCAACCCCTTCCTTGTAGATTGTATAGGGATACAGGATGAGGCTCGACTCAATCCCCACGAAACTGGCGATGACCAATACGATGAGCATTGTGCGGTTTCTGATGCCGGTGCGTTCAGCGAGTTTGAACGCTTCCATCTGATCGGGCATCGGATGCGTCCGAAACGATGCGTAACTCGCGCCGCTCAACCAATTCAACATGGAAAGCATCGTCAGATTCCCCGCGCGGAGACGGCGCGTGCCGAACATCGAGATTGTCAGGTATTGGGGCGTGACATAGCCGACCGCCTGAATGGGAGGACCCAACTCCGCTCGCATCCGTGTCAACCCAACAATAATCAGCAGATAGATGGAGATGAAAATCACACACCCCCAGATCGACATACCGCACTTTATACAGAAGACCATCAACACCAAAAGGCACAGAAAAAGTGTAATGACCGTTGCACGGTAAGAGATCGGCTCAACCGCTTCATCCTCGCGGTCTGGGCGAAATACACGAGAGATAACCAGTGAGAAATGTCTTCTACCGCTCCAGCATGTGATAAGCAGCAAGGCAAACAGTGCGCCAGTGCCCTGCTCGCCGAAGAAAGGATACCCCGGTAGGTGCATGATACCCATCATGCTCCCGTATAACAGTTGCATCTTTCCAAATAGATAGAAAAATGCACAAGAAAAGGAGAGGTCCAAGGGAAGGATAAAACCGAGCCCAATCATATAGGGATGAAGCCGCAACGGCATACTCCCCAGCGCATTCCACGGCTTCTGCGTAAAGTAGATATTGAGGTCGTATTGCTTGACAGGAATTGAGGGCAACGCGGGATAGAAATACTGAAGCCCGTTGAGCAGATTGATCCCCGCGGCAATTCCAAACCCCATCCAGAGCAGACGGTTTTTGAAGATTGCCCCGTTGTCCGCCGTGATTTCCAGCGGAATTTGGATCACGGGATACGCCAGCTTTTCGTGCGCCACCCACTGCCGCCTGATAAGGGAGGTCAAACAGAGAAAAATCAACATCAACGAGAAGATAACGACCGACCACGATAGGATGGGCGTGATCCAATATCGGTAGTAGCCATCCCTGAAGAAATCAACCTCTCCCTCGAAGAAATCGGTGACCGCTCTCAGGTCTGAGACAACCAGCCACGGTGGCAGGTGACGGAATAGCAGTGCTTCCCAATCGTTTTCAGGGGTCGCAAAACGGAAGGCATAGGGGATAAGTCCCATTAAGCGGGGCATGCAGTCATGCCCAGAAAACGCACTCCCCACAGCCAGCATCCCGTAGATGACCAGCAGATCTTGCCGGCTGAGTGCAGCATTCGGAGCAATCTGACGGACAATGATGTTCAAGCCCGTAATCACGAGGAGGGCAAACATAACGTTGACTGACAGCGTAACGATCGTCAGGTGGGCGGTATGCCACAACATCTCGATGTAGGCAATCCAATAGCTGTTGGCAATAATCAGCACCACACCGATCAGCACCGCACGTTTGCTAATTCTGGTAGAAGATTCTTGTCTGAGCATCTTGAACTATGTTAAGGTAGATTAACGAATAGGGAAAATGATCAAGCACACAATCAAGCAATTTGGTCGGGCTTCCCAACCCAACTCCAATGATCCAGCGAGGATAATTCGTAGGGAACGCAGATTTGCGTTCCATTTCTTCTTACGCATTATTTTTCATTAGCCCCAGAGGGGCGGTATGTGTATAGCAAGCCGAATCAACACCCCCTGAAGCCCCAGTTGCTCCCGATGAAGCATCAAGGATTCAAAGCAATTTGAATCCCGATCTTATGCCGTTCCGAGCATCTTCCGATATATCCCCGATCTGATCGGGGTTGTTTCTATGATGCAAAGCATCATGAAACATCGGGACTCGCTTCGCGGGATCGGGGGCGGGCGACATGTGTATCGTTGCAGGAAATAACGATCATTATTCCCCAATCCGTGATTCAGACAAGGGTTCATCATTTCAACCGACCAATGAACCAACATACTTTAACACAAAAATGGGAGCATGGGCATAAGATCTTGTCCGATAGCCCGATGCTCCCATCGTTTTGAAAGTTTATAAATTTTATGGCGTACAAGCCTCATTGCGCTGTGTTCACGATTTTTATACGCCAGATAAATTACGAATAGGTTATGATCTACTTCAAAATCAGCATCTTCCGTGTCGCCGAAAAGTCAGGGGTATGCAAACTGTAGAAGTAGACCCCTGAGGCAACATGTTCGCCTATGTTGTTACGACCATCCCAATACGCCGCCGTCGAACGCGTCATGTAGAACCCCTGCGGCTTAAAACCGAGATCCAGCGTCCGCACCATACGACCGGACGTGTCGTAAATCTGGAGAACAACATCTGCCGATTTTTCAAGTTGGTATGGAATCCATGTTTCAGGGTTGAACGGATTCGGGAAGTTCTGTCCCAATATCGTTGATGCCGGATGCACATCGCCGACAGTCAACGGCAGGCTCAGGTAAGCTTTCCGAAGGTCTTCAATACCAACCTTATACGTGAAGGGACCTGAGACGATATTTCCTAAATCATCGAACAGAATAACCTCTAGCGCATCACCAGCTTCGATGACGCTCTTCCGTGTTAGGTCTGCCCAGACGGTGTTGAACTCCCTGCGGTCGCTCGAAACTAGCCTTGTTGCGACTTCACCGGTGCGGTGATTCTTCGCAACGACTGTGTAGGACACACCCGCCTCAGTTTCTAACAAATCGCCGCTGACAACAAACGCCCATGTCGTGCTCGGAAGCTGGACACCCGGTGCAGCCGCTGCGTCTTCCACCGTGTTACCCCACGCTGTTCCCGTAAAGGTGACCATGCCGCCACCGGGAACGTTGACGATGTAACCCTTACCACCTTCAATCGGGAAGCCATCGCCCTCCTGATCTGCGGTGAACCCGACAAATTGCTGCATCGCCGTGTCAAGCTGAATCACAACGGTTGCGCCAATCGCCGCAGCAAACGAGCTTGCCGTGTAAGGTTCTGCCGGCATCAGTGGCAAGGAGATCATGTTCAGCCCAGCTGCCAACCCCATCTCAAACATATGCGTAGGCTCCGGGGGTAGTTCAGGTTCCATGGGGGGTATCGGGATTTCTTCAACCGAAACGACAGGACAGTTCACCGTCGCCACGCCGGCTGCCAATATGTTCGCTGCCTCTGCACTCGCCAAGCCGCTCACGGTGTCGAAGTCCGCGTTGTCATAAACCGATACCAACCACAACGGAGAATAATCATCGTCTGACGGAATCGTCGCTACAACGTTGTGTGTCTGTACGCCATCTTCCTCTGCCATGAAGCCAGTCGCTGGGCCACCGGCAGGTGGATTGACATTAAAAGTAATGTAAATCGGAGACAGGGGCACTGTTGCGCCGGTAAGCATCTTTTCCTCAAAGGAGAAGTAGTAAACTATTATATCCTTATACCAACCCGTGATCAATCCATTGCTGCCGCCACCCATACGCAACATCGCGGTCGAGCCCCTCGGGACGACTGGGCAGTTGACGATTATGTCGGTAGTCTCCATCGCATAACCTGCATCAACGATTCCTGCCATACTCCTAACAGAATTGGCGACGTAATCGGCAGGCACAGTGACTTTGGTCACCACCCAAAAATCGTTGTATCCCGCGTCACCGGGGATTACATCAATAATATTCATTTGTCCTTCAACCGGGTGATCTTCGCCCTCGCGGAAAAGGACCCAGATGGGAGCCGGTACAATCGGCTGCACATCGAAATTATAGTACTGCACAACCTGACCGCCGGGGTCTAAACCCTGCGTGATGAATGGCGGTTGGTCAAAGTCAATCGGTTCACCCGGTCCGGGTAGGGCACCTGAGTCGTCGCGAATCATGAGGGTGCCAGCTGCCTCACTGAATCGATCAATGACCGCGCGTTCTATATTGTCGAGGTCAAGCTCCGGGGGTTCCGGCATTTCAGGTGCAGGTCCGGTAACCATGCCACCTTGGACCGTCGCATCTATTGCAGCAGCATTTGGGTCAGAAATCAAGACATTGGTTAATCCAATTGTCGAGTCTTTGACTTCGACAACTGTAAAAGTAACTGTGGCAAGTGTGCCATCCCCTTCTGACGTAGCACCAATAGCGGTTGCACCCAGTCCCACACTCGTATCGGTGGCAGGCAGTGGCGCGACAAACGCACCGGTAGGCAGATAGTCTCCGTTTGCGATGCTGGCATCCGAGAGTGCAGTTGAATCAAAGGTCACGGTTACTTGATAGCCGGCGACATTCATGCCGCCCGTGATTTTGATATTAAGGGTCAACTGCTCCCCAGCAGCTGGAGACTCTATTGAAGCGGGGTCAATTGAGACCATTTGACCATAAGTTACGCCCTGAACTGCAATTAACATAAATGCAGCTAAAATGACAAAGAACGTTTTTGGATTGGCAATCTGAAGTTTCATCAGATAACTCCTTTCATCCTTGTGGCGGTTAATTCTGTAGTTGTGTTAGATATTGCCAATATGGCAACACTATTCTCTGTTATCATTCATCATTGAATCTTTTCAGAGAACGGCGGTTATTATAAGCAATTTTTTGAGTTTCGGCAAGGTTTTTTCTTGAAAATAGGTTTATCAAACGACAATCACAAAAAAAAGAAGATCCATGTTAAGAAACCGTGGAAAATAAACCTATTTAGTTCATTAATAAACCAATGTGCCAATGATTTTCACGTATCACGTATCACGTATCACGTATCACGTATCACGTTTCACGCTTCACGTCATCCTTCAGCCGACCAATCAACCCCCGGTTCATCCTATCGCGAATCTCCTCAATCCTTTCGGGCGTCCACTCGTAGAACCCTTCCCCCGACTTGACGCCGAGTTTATCTCCCTCAACCATCTCGCGGAGAAGTGGGTTAATCTCCGATGAACTGTTGAGATCCTTGTAGAGCTCCTCAAACGCTGCAAGGACGAGATCCCACCCTGCCAACTCAAACACCTGAAACGGTCCGGCGACGCTCAGACGACGTCCAAAGCTGTTGCGGACCACCAGATCGACATCCTCTGCGGTTGCAATACCACGTTCAACGATTGAAAATGCTTCGCGGATTACAGCAGCTTGCAAACGAGGTCCCACAAAGCCGGGGACCTCCTTCTGAATAATTGCTGGTGTCTTCCCGATTTTCACCATCAGATCATACGCTATCTGCAACGTCTCATCCGACGTCTTCGGACTGCGAATCAACTCAACAAGCGGGATGAGATAGGGCGGATTAAAATAGTGGGTGTTCAAAATCTTATCTTGACGCTGGGTAAACGCGCCAATCTGCGAAGGCATCTGTGCCGTCGTGTTGCTTGCAAGAATCGTGCGCGGTGGGCAGATCTGATCCAGTTGGCGGAAGACTTCCTGCTTGAGGGGCAGATTTTCGATCACCGCTTCAATGACGAAATCCGCTTCCCGTCCAACGGTTTCAAGCTGATCCGACCCGTGGATTCGACCGAGCGTTTCATCAATCTGATCTGGTCTAGCGAGGTCGTTTTCCACAAATATCTGAAGATTATCTCGTATTCGCCCCATTCCAGTGTCAACCTGTATTTGGCTCACATCGTGCAGGTGAACCTGATAACCGGCAAACGCAAATTCTTGGGCAATCCCATGTCCCATCAAACCCGCCCCAATGACAGCGATCTGTTGAATATCGTCAAGTGTCATACGACTCCTTTCTATATTTCATCTAAAAATGGTTAATCTCAATTTTCCCTAACTTATGTATAGAATTGATCAGTTCAATGAACCAATGAGCCAATGAACTAATTAATCAACATAGCCGCTTTGCACATTTGAGGTTAAAAGCAACAACCGGTTTGCACGGTGTCGGGCAATCTCTTACCCCTCCGCAAGCGAAATTCGTTCCCCTTCCAAGACAGTTTTAAGCCTAGATTATCGGTGGCACCTAAATCAGCCGGATAGGGTGTCAATCCACAACCGTATCCTTAGCTTAACAGGTATTTCGTGGGGCTGTGATACCTACTCAGATTCGACGCTACAATTCGCCGGCCCGCGAGTTTTCCAAATCGTTATGACTCCATTTCTGACCGTCAGCAGATGTTTGGCACAAAAATTGATAGACAGTCACAAAGGATTGTCTCTAGGGGATTTGTCCACAATAGGTAGTAGCTTGGGTTAGTTCATAACTAAAATTGGGAAATCTATGTGATGGACACCAACGGCAGAAATCAAAGGAATATAACGAATAGAGTACTTACAGACGATCATAATCCTGTTTGGAAGCCATCTCGATAAAAGATAGCATAGGTGAAACTATCATGCAACGAAAAGCTAAGAAAACTATAATTGTTTCGTTTGTCACATCTCTTAGAACCTGTTTTAAAAGTCATTTGATGCGGTTCCGCATCAAGTAAATGGAAGCAATATACACCATAGCCTCAGCGGTCTCAGCCGAGCGTTCATAGTCCAAAGTCAATCGGCGAAACCAACCGAACCAAGAAAAGGTGCGCTCCACAATCCAACGTAATGGGACGACCACAAATCCCGATTGCCCAAGAGATGGAGCAATGTCCAATTGACACTGATGCGTTAAATATAGCCAGTCGCCTAATTCTCCGCGATAGCCAGCATCAGCACAGACTAACTGAATCGTTATCTGCCAACTAAAGACCTCGTTTAGTAACTCTATTGCGACTCGATTATCACTGACATTGGCATCAGTGACTTTGACTCCCAATGGAATGCCAATTGTATCGGTGACTATATGGCGTTTACGACCTTTGACTTTCTTGTGCGCATTAAACCCTCTACTATCTGCCAGTTCGGTCGTCTTGACCGATTGGCTGTCAATGATAGCTACGGTCGGTGACGGGGATTTGCCAATATCACTACGGGTTTGCTCGTGAAGTGCTTGATGAATCATAACCCATGTCCCTAAAGTTTTCCACTTTCTGAAGTGGGAATAGACCGTTTGCCACGGTGGCATGTGACGCGGCAACATTCGCCACTGACACCCTGATTTGACTATATAGAAAATAGCGTTGATAATTGAGCGCATCTCCCACTTGAGAGGTCTACCTATGGGTGAAGGTTCTGGAAAATAGGGTAACAGTTTGTCCCACTGGGCATCGGTCAAATCTGTAGGATACTTTGGTGTAGTCATGTTTAGGCCTTTCATTAGGTCAGTAGTTTACTGCTCTAATGGTTTAACATAAACATTAACTTTTGAATAGCCTTTTTCTTTTTAAAACAGGTTCTTATGCTAATTGCCATTATGCTCTTTATCGGATATGAGACTGTGGATAAGGGGCCTATTCGGGTTTTCTGTCATCCTGCTGAAGAAGGAGCAGCCATGCCGATTGATAGTAGAAGCCCTATCCAGATTGTCATTCTGTATCCCAAAAAAACATTCTTACCAATGGAAATCCACTTCCTTAAAGTTGAACCAACGGACGAAAAGAAACGACCAATCACCTTTAACTATTGGTATACAGGACCCTCATTCGGATGTGTGGGTCCACCCGGCTGGACAGGCGATTCGTCGCTGTATCACTATCCTACAAGGATTAAAATTCCCCATCCTGTTTGGAGACCACAATAAACCAACTATAGTAAATTTCACAATTATTTGGGCACTGTGGGAGGAGTTTTCAACCCCGATTATACGGACACCTCTGATTTCGCAGTCGGCCTTAGAAGGTTTTCTTCCCACAAGGCGGCTCTCCTACAATGCCTATCGGAGAAGCGTCTACTTATTTTTAGAATTCACTATAAACCCCAACGCAACGGGATTTTTTCGAGCGCATAAAGGCATTTATGGTAGATTTTAGAATTATAGGAGTTACGCACTTCAGATTGTAGTTGCCCGATTCATCGGGCGTCAAGATGAATCACCGAACTACGGGTTCTCCCCTGCTTGCGGGGGAGTTAGAGGGGGTACGGTTCAACGCAGCACAAGACTTTGAACGTTCAACTGCGTAAGTCCTAAATTAATTAGATACTGTGAATGAGCGAGGTAAGGAACCTTGTTGGCGGAGTTACGGTACACGGCGTGTGCCTACTACTTTTAATGTCTACTTATTTATAGACTTCACCATAATGTTTAAGAACGACATTTATTCTACCATACGACACCCCACAAAGTCGAGCAAGTGTTCTGACCATTATATGCGCCTTTGTATCACCAAATTCAGCCCAATGATACTGTGAAGATTATAAAAGTCCAAGCATCATCCTTCCACTTCAAAAAGGAGGATTATCTCATGAAAAAGGGACTGTTTCTCAACCTTAGCCTTTTGTTCATCGCTGTCCTGTGTCTACAAAACGGCTTCGCCCAAGACTACACCCGATGGGGACTGCCCGATGGAGCCAAAGCGCGCCTCGGCAAAGGCTGGATTCTTGACTTTGCGTATTCACCGGATGGCACCCGACTCGCGGTAGGGACCAGCATCGGAATTTGGCTCTATGATGCGGACACCGGTGCCGAACTCTCCCTATTGACGGGACATACGGATTGGGTTTGGTCGGTTGCATTCTCCCCCGATGGGAAGACACTTGCCAGTGGAAGTTTGGACAATACTATTCGGTTGTGGGACACTCACACCGGCGAATACCAACACACCCTTGAAGGGCATACAAGCTCGGTTTGGTCGGTTGCGTTCTCCCCGGATGGGAAGACGCTTGCCAGCGGAAGTACGGACGATACCATTCGGCTGTGGGATGCTCACACCGGGGAACTTCAGCAGACCCTTGAAGGGCATACAAGCTCAGTTTGGTCAGTAGCATTCTCTCCGGATGGGGGTACACTTGCTAGCGGCAGTGGAGATAAGACCATTCGGCTATGGAATGCTCACACTGGAAAAAGTCAACGAACTCTTTGGGGGCATACAGGTTGGATTGAATCTGTCGTCTTCTCCCCGGATGGCGGTACGCTTGCTAGTGGAAGTGGAGATAGGACCATTTGGTTGTGGGACGCTCGTACCGGGGAACTCCAGCAGATCCTTGGAGGGCACAGGCCTGTCTCCTCCCTCGATTTCTCCCCGGATGGGGATACACTTGCCAGCGGAGGAAGTTGGGACGAGACGATTCAATTGTGGAATGCTCGCACCGGGGAAATTCAGCAGACCCTGAGGGGGCATACGAGCCGTGTCACTTCTGTTGCTTTCTCTCCGGATGGGAGCACGCTTACGAGTGGGAGCGGACAGGAGATTCGACTGTGGGATGCCCATACAGGGGAACACCAGCAATCTCTTGAAGGACATACCTCTGAGATCTGGGACCTCGCCTTCTCCCCCGATGGCGCCACGCTTGTCACTGGAAGTAACGATCTGAGGCATGTCATCAGCACGCTTCAGTTGTGGGATGCCCACACCGGGGAAATCCAGCAGACTTTTGAAGGGTATACGGATTGGGTGTTCTCCCTCGCCTTCTCTCCCGATGGGATTACACTTGCCACTGGAAGTTGGGGAGAGATTCGGTTGTGGGATACCCGCACCGGAGAACATAAGCAAACCTTGGAGGGACATAAAGGTTGGATTGAAGCCATTGCCTTCTCCCCTGATGGGTTCACAATTGCTAGTGGGGGTGAAGATAAGACCATTCAATTGTGGGATGTCCGCACAGGCAAACATAAGCAGACCCTTGAGGGGCATACAGGTCAGGTTTTTTCCGTGGCGTTCTCCCCGGATGGAGATACGCTTGTCAGTGGGAGTGTGGACAAGACGGTTCGACTGTGGAACGCCCACACCGGGGAATACCAGCAGACCCTTGAGGGACATAAAAATTCTGTTTCCTCCCTCGCCTTTTCCCCCGATGGTAGTACGCTCGCCAGTGGGAGTATAGACGATACCATTCAACTGTGGGATGCCCGCACAGGCGAATACAAGCAAACCTTAGAGGGGCACACAGATTGGGTACTTTCCGTGGCGTTTTCTCCAGATGGTAGTACGCTTGCCAGCGGGAGTATGGACAAGACGGTTCGGTTGTGGGATGCCATTACCAGCAAACACAAGCAGACTCTTGAAGGGCATACACGGGAGGTCAGATCGGTTGCGTATGCCTCGGATGGGATTACCCTCGCCAGCGGGAGTTTGGATGCCTCCGTTCTGTTGTGGAAAATCACGCCTTCCACCAATACAGTTAATCTACTCGCGGAGGATGTCAATCAGGACGGGGTTGTAAACACCCTAGATTTAGCCGTAGTTGCGTCACAGTTCGGGCAATCCGATCAAGATGCAGCAGATGTCAACCGAGACGGGATCGTCAATATCTTCGATTTGGTGTTGGTGGCAGCCGCGTTCAGGGAGATGGCAGCTGCGCCTGCAGCGCATCAACAAGTCCTTGAGACACTCACGCCGGCTGACGTGCAACGGTGGCTGACCGACGCCAAGTCACTTGAGATTAAAGATGCAACGGTCAGAAAAGGGATTAGAGTGCTTGAACGGCTCTTAGCAGCACTGACAGAAGCACCAGCAATTCCAAAAGAAACGATCCTACTACCAAACTACCCGAACCCGTTTAACCCAGAAACGTGGATTCCGTATCGGTTGGCAGAAGATGCAAATGTCATGTTGACTATCTATGACTCAAATGGACGTTTGGTTAGGAGTTTTGATGTCGGACACAGAACGGCAGGTCTCTATGAGCGTAGAGACAAGGCTATCTATTGGGATGGGAAAAACGAGACGGGTGAGCAGGTGGCAAGCGGCGTGTACTTCTATCACCTGACGACAGGACAATATTCGGCAACGAAACGGATGGTCATTCTCAAGTAACAAAGGAGGATTATCTCATGAAAAAGGAACTGTTTTTCAAGTTGACCCTGCTATTCGTTTTTGCCCTGTTTCTACAGAACGGCTTTACCCAAGACTACACCCAATGGGGATTGCCTGACGGAGCCAAAGCGCGCCTCAGTAAAGGCATGCAATACGACATCGTGTATTCGCCCGATGGCACTCAGATCGGGGTGGGAAGTAGCATCGGTATTTGGCTTTATGATGCTAACACCCGGGCAGAAATCGACCTGCTGACGGGGCATACGGGGATTGTTTGGTCAGTTGCGTATTCCCCGGATGGAGGTACACTTGCCAGTGGAGGTGGAAGAGGGGATGGCACGATTCGATTGTGGGATGCCAACACCGGAGAGCATAAGCAAACCCTTGAGGGACATACAGATTTTATCAGTTCGGTCGCGTTTTCGCCGGATGGAAGTACACTTGCCAGTGGAGCTGGCTGGCAGGACAAGACGATTCGGTTGTGGGATACCGCCACGGGCAAACACAAGCAGACCCTTGAGGGACATACAGATTATATCAACTCGGTCGCGTTTTCGCCGGATGGAAGTACGCTTGCCAGTGGAGCTGCCTGGCAGGACAAGACGATTCGGTTGTGGGATACCGCCACGGGCAAACACAGGCAGACCCTTGAGGGGCATAGACGTTGGGTCTTGGAGGTCATGTATTCCCCGGATGGGAGCACACTCGCCAGTGCAAGTGGGGATGGCACAATTCGGTTATGGGATGCTACCACCGGAGAACATAAGCACACCCTTGAAGGGCATACGGATGAGGTCTATTCAATCGCGTATGCCCCGGATGGTAACTTCCTCGTCAGTGGGAGTTTTAGAGAGATACATCTGTGGGATGTCGCCACCGGCAGATATGAGCAGATTCTCAAGGGTCATACGAGCGGTATCACCTCCCTAGCCTACTCCCCAGATGCCGGCACCCTTGCCAGCGCGAGTTCAGATGGCACGATTCGGTTGTGGGATACAACCACTCGACAAAATACGCAGACCCTTTTAGGGCATAGAAGTTGGGTCTATTCGGTCCTGTATTCTCCAGATGGCAGCACACTCGTGAGTAAGGGTCCTGGAGACATTCGGTTATGGGATGCTACCACCGGACAAAATACGCAGACTCTGAGGTATACAGCTAGTGTATCTGCAATTGCGTATGCCCCGGATGGAAGCACGCTCGCCATTGGGAATGATAACGGTGCAATTTGGTTGCGGGATACGATCACCGGACGAAATAAACAAATCCTTTGGCATGGGGGTGTATCTGCAATCGTGTATGCCCCGGATGGAAACACGATTGCCAGTGGGAGTCGGGCTGGCACGATTCGGTTGTGGGATGTCCACACCGGCGAACATAAGCACACCATGGAGGGACACACAGATTGGGTACGTTCCGTGGCATTCTCCCCAGATGGTAAGACACTTGCCAGTGGAAGTTCCGACGATACCATTCGGTTATGGAATGCTACCACCGGAGAGCATAAGCACACCATGGAGGGACATACGGATTCGGTACGTTCCGTAGCATTCTCCCCAGATGGCGGTACGCTCGCCAGTGGGGGTGGTTGGCAAGACAACACGATTCGGTTATGGGACGCTGCCACCGGAGAGCATAAGCACACCATGGAGGGACATGCAGGTAGTGTCAACTCCGTAGTCTACTCCCCATATACCGGTACACTTGCCAGCGGAAGCGAAGACGGAACAATTCTGCTGTGGGAAGTCACACCCGCCATGCACGCAATAGATATCAATCAGGACGGAGTTATCAACACTCAAGATCTAGAGTGGGTTGCCTCACATTTCGGGCAATCCGATCAAGATGCAGCAGATGTCAACCGAGACGGGATCGTTAATATCTTCGATTTGGTGTTAGTAGCAGGCGCATTCAGTCAGGGCGATTAACGGGAAACAACCCCCAAGAGTTCAAAAGTTTATTAATGTACGAGTGAACCAATGAACAAATCGTTTTCACGTTTCACGCATCACGTTTCATTAGACTCTCCACCGCTTCCGCATCTCCTCCATCGGCACCGTTTCGCCCTGCGTCCACGCATAATGCGCGATCGGGTCCTCCCCGATCCAACGTTCATCGACAGGCTCATCGGCGCGTTGATAGCGTGTGTCGGTGCTGAGACGAAAGCGATGGGTCGTGTTGTCTAGCGAGCCGTGCATGGTGTACATGCCAAAGATCAGCACATCCCCCATCTCAAACGAACTCGTACCCCACTGCCCGCCGTAGCGATCCGCCAATTCGATCGGGTCATACGAGAACGAACCGGTCACATGGTCACGATCAACGTCCATCTTTCCGTAAGTCTCCTTGAGGACATCAAAACGGTGGGAACCAACGAGAAGCACCAACGGACCCATGTCGAGCGGTACATCGCCGAGCGGTGTCCAGCAGGTGACGAGCTGCTGCGTGCCACGTCCCATGTAGACAATGTCGTAATGTGCGCCGGTAAAGCCCCCCGGTCCGACCACGCGCAACCATTTATAATCGTAGGTGATGACGGGTGCATCGTAGAAGCCTTCACAAAAACCCATAATCTCCGGCGATTCGACCAGATTCAGAAAAGGGGGTTCATGGGTGACGGCTTTGTTCCCGCCCATAAACATACCGCGCTTGGCTTCCGCTGGCACCCCCTCTAAAAGTGGGCATGCCCGATCAAGTTGCTCATTTTCATCCAACTTTTCGAGGAGAAATCGGCGGGTTGCTTTGACCTTCTCCGGGTCGTGCAAGCCGCGAATCAGCAGATAGCCGTCCTTTTTCAACCGCGCTTGAAGTGCCTCGCGGTCACCGAGTAGATCGTTCGCTTCACGCAACCAGCCGAGGTACTTTCCGCCCAATTCCATCTCTTTTTGGTTCATCGTTAGAATCATCTTAAGCCTCCGTTTTTCTCCCTTCCAAAATCTCGCTCCAAGGTTCAACAAAACAGCGGTCTGCCCACGCCTGATACAGATCACTCAGTTCCTTAACCCGCTCTGGAAACTGTCCAGAAAGGTCGTTGCACTCGGTGCGATCTGTTTCCATGTCATAAAGCTCCCAATCCCCCGGATACTTACAAACCAATTTCCATTTCCCTTTTCGCACCGCTGCATTGCCCTCATGCTCCCACACCAGTGCCTCCTTGTCATTATCTTCTCCGTCAAAAATAGGCGTGAGGCTGATCCCCTCCAAGGGACAGATTGGAGTCCCGTTGTGTTCGTCAGGATAGGATGCCCCAGAAACCTCAAGGCAGGTCGCCATGATGTCGGGGAGTTGCCCCGGCTGATGGCGCAACGCTCCCGCTGTTTGAATCCGATCTGCCCAATGCACGATGAGCGGCGTAGCAATGCCACCCTCATGCACCCAATGCTTGTATTCACGGAAGGGAGTGTTGGAAAGGTTCGCCCAAGGAACACCGTAGCTCTGATATGTGGTCTCAGGTCCTGGCATAAGGCTCGGATCGTTTCCTCGATACACCGGTTGCCCGTCGTGCGTGGTTTCGGTTTCGATTAAGCCGTCCTTCCCTACCCGATTCGCAGGTCCCTGGAGCTCCTCCGCACACCCACCGTTATCAGCAAGGAAAAGAATCAGCGTGTTATCCAATTGACCCGTTTCCTCCAACGCCGTCAGGATCCGACCAATCCCCTGATCCATCCGATCAATTTGAGCGGCGTAGACCTCCATACGTCGCTGATTCCACTCCTTGTGCTCGGCTTCCTCCCAAGGCGGCTGCGTCGGATCTCGATCAGTCAACGCCCAACCTTCATCAAGGATGCCCATCTCCCGCATCCGCAGTAGCCGTTCCTCGCGGAGTTGATCCCAGCCCGCCGCAAAACGTCCCTCGTATCGCTCAATGTCTTCGTCATGGGCGTGGAGGGGCCAATGGGGCGAGGTGTAGGCGACATAGGTAAAGAACGGTTGATCGGCAGTTTCCTTAGCGTGATCTCGGATAAACGCAGATGCCTCATCACTGATCGCATCGGTCAGAAAAAAGCCTTCGGGGATTTCGTCGTGCGGAATATGATCGTTGTCGCGGGTCAGTGTATTCGGCTTCCAATAGTTGGCAGCTCCCGTGATAATCCCGAAATAGCGATCAAAACCGCGCTGACGGGGCCAACTGTGTTTCGGTCCGTCCGGATCGGTATGTCGGGAGATATGCCACTTTCCGCTCATGTAGGTCCGATACCCCGTAGGTTTGAGGGATTCAGCGATGGTGACACATCGGTTATTCAGATCTCCGCGATACCCCTCCAAACCATCGTTCGACATCATGTGTCCAACCCCCGTCTGATGCGGGTGGAGTCCGGTCAGCATCGAAGCCCGCGAAGGACAGCAACGGGCGGTGTTATAGAACTGCGTGAACCGCAATCCACCGCCAGCCAGCCGATCCAGATTCGGACTGTGGATCTCCCCGCCGTAACAACCGAGGTCTGAATAGCCCATGTCATCGTTCAAAATTAGAAGTATATTCGGCTTTTTATTTTCATTCATACTTTTCCTCATTTGATCCCATGAATGATTTGTTTTCACGTTTCACGCTCAGTTTATCAAAGATTTACGTGAGGATCAAGCGAATTCTTATAAACTCCTAATTACGGTGCAAACGGCTTGACGCGAACCCAATCTTGTGATAAACTCGACATCTCAATCGTATTACCATCACCAACTCAATTCAAAACTAATACGCCATACCACCCTCCAAAAAATCCGATGCTCCCACTCGACCTTCTCCGCTATCGAATTAAAGAAGACGAGATTCACGCCCGCTATGTGAACCCAAAGAACAAAAAGTATCGTGCAATCGCAAGGGATCTGATCGAGATTTACACCGCACATCTCAACAAAACCAAGGGAACACTCGCTTCGGCACTAGCGGATTATGAAGCCGCTGACATCAACTACCACATTACGCGGGGGCTTGCCAAACTGCTCGAAGATCGATCGGAGATTACGGTTCAATCCCCAATTGAGCCAGAGATGCTGCGAGAAAAAATCTTCGCCTACGCAAGTAAACGCCATCCAGTTATTACTAAAAGAGATAGACTGCACCGGCAGACACGTCCAAAGGCACTCGCGAAAATCGCCGATGAACTTAACGTTTCGGCAGATGCAGTGATGGACGGCATGTACGCGGACCTAGAGGAAAACCGTCTCCTGACAGGGTTCGACCCACCGACCACCGAGTGGTTACTGGACCGGTATAACGTCGCACTCGCACAAGCGATGCTTTACCGCGCCAGTGAAATGACAATCCGAATTTATCGCAATATCCCAACAAAATACAAGTTAGTGTTCCAGTTCATCAAGTTTTTTAAACTGATGCACGTCGTCTCCGGGAACAATGCGGACGGATATCAAATCGTCCTCGACGGTCCCGCATCAATGTTCCGCCTGTCGCAGAAGTATGGGATTCAAATGGCACTGTTTCTACCCGCCCTGTTGCACTGCGATCGATGGTGGCTCGACGCAACAATCGTCATGAACAAAAACGATCGCCTCCGATTTGAACTCAATGACGAGTTTGGACTGCGATCCCACTATCGTGACCCCGGCGAATTTGACAGCGAACTAGAACGGCATTTCGCAACACAGTTCGATAAAATCGACACAGAATGGACGCTTGAGCGCGAGACGGACATCATCAATCTCAAAGACACCGTGATGATTCCAGACTTCGCCTTCTCACATCCCGACGGACGACGCGCCTTAATGGAAATCGTCGGCTTCTGGACACCCGATTACCTCCAGAAAAAACTGTGGAAACTGAAACGCGCAGCGATGCCCAATATGATCATCGCTGTGTCAGATCAACTAAACTGCTCAACCGAAGATTTTCAAGACATCCCCGGCGAAGTACTCTTTTTCAAAACACGGATTAAGCGCAAAGACGTGCTGGAAAAGGTCGAAGTCTGCGCGATTCCGGAGAAGGATCAAGGAAACGCGGAAAAATAATTCAAGCCACTAGGCCGTGTTGACATTTCGCGTCACGAATTTGGGCAACCATGCAATAATTACTCTACCTACCAGAAATTCCGACCTAAATCGCCTCTAGGCACATCAGATCGAAAATCCACGGAACCGAGATTGATTCAATCCGTCAATTTTCCAAAAAAAATGCCCCCTGATTTAACCAACCTACTTGCTATAGCGCGAAACTATTAGTTTCACTCTGCAGAAAGCAGATTTGCATTCTATCTGGTCTATTTGATATACTCCAAAATGTAGCAGGGGAGTTGGTTTATAATGCTTGATTGTGAGGGTTTTGATCAAGGGCGTTCCTTTCTATAAAATGGTTTGTGCCACTCACCTAGGTCCTGCTAAAGTTAGTACAATTTGATTTCAATTCATGCAGCGTTATCAAGGGTCTGTTGAATATCGTTCGAGTTGTAATCATCGGAGTTAGTCTGCGAAAATAATCTCCCCTCAATAAAAGCACATAGATATTGAACCATCAACCCGCGTGTCAACTTAGTGGGTCGATACCAATTGATGCCCAAAGTTTTGCACACCTGCTGGACTGTTATCGAACAGCCCATAGCAGAAGTGGCATTGAATATCAATTGTGTGATGCAAGTTGCGACGAAACTGAGTTGTACCAATCGGTTGATGCTTTTCCGAGATTTGACTCGGTACTTGTCAAACCCGAAGTGTTGCTTGGCATCTCGAAAAGCGGTCTCAATCAACCATCGTTGCCGATAGTATCGAACAATCTGACATAGGTCAAGTGTCAAGTCAGTGGTGTAGACACAGAAATATCGAAACGGCTTTGATTTTTTATGTCGGGTTCGCATCACCACCAATCGGACTTGAGTGGGACACATTTTTGTCCGAACGACCTTAGATGCGACTGAACACCGTTTGTTGTCAATATCAATAGCTTTATACCGCAGATGCCGAAGATGGATGCGTTTACCGTATGTCTTTGGGCGTCCGGGTTTGGGTCGCTTGCAGACCGTAGGTAACAGATAAAAGACCGCATTGGACTTGGCTCGACATAACAGATGATGTCCTGCGCTAAGGACGGCTTCAAACACTTTCCGTCTATTGAATCCCCGGTCAAAGATAATCAGTCCAGGCGGGATTTGGGAACAAATCCGCTTCAGAACCGACCCACTGTTGTCCCGATGGGTCTTGGGACATATCAGGTTCACCCACACCGGAAACAGAATCGTCTCTGTCACGGTGGTACAAAGCAACCCCAACGCGCCAAATTGATGACCGAAGTGAAACTTCGATTGATTGGTGTTGCGCTTTTGGTAGCGATGATTTCTGAAGAAATGGAGTCCAAATTGCTTCTCCCCGGTCTTTATCGCTCGGGTCTCGTCGTAAACGTAGACCCAGTTGTCAAACCGCTGTTGTAGCAACTTAATCAGATGTTTAGCAACCGCATCGGCGTCCCATTTGCCACGGGAAAGGAACTTCACCAATGAACCGTAACCGACCTTCGGGCGAACCGCTTGATAGATGCCCGTCAACGTCGCACGATGGCGGTGCGTGATGAGACCGACAATAAATGTGCAAAACAGGGCGAAGTTTTGACGGTTGAATAATGGACGAAATTGCGTTAAAATATCAACGAGGCAGAAAATGAGGGGCATGATAACTCTCCTTTCAAAATTGTGGTGATTTCTGAAAGGATACCCTCTTTTCTGCCTTTTTTCACACTAAAATTGTACTAACTTTAGTAGGTCCTGTTGACATTCGACAAATTAAACCCATGATAACATCGGGATTCAGAGCAATCTGAGACGATGTCGGATTCAGTTAATTTTTCACAATCAACATTACTGGAATAGAGAACAACGATTGTTGTTCTCTACAACCCGTTCCAGTTCACACCGTTTCCAAAATGTCAACACCCCCCTAGGGTTTCGCCGCCCGTTCAGTGCCCAATCTTTCGCTCCAGCCAAGCAATATATCAAAACGCGCTACACCCGTAGGTTGGGCATCTTGCCCGACCCATAGCCCCACCTGCTTTGAATCTCGCAATAGATCCCAATAAAATCAGAATCGAAATGGAACCAATCTTTTCGGGGTGGGGTGATAATGAAATATCAGCAACCTAACACCCAAATAAGAGGCTTTCAGTCTCTGATCGGAGGAAGCATTACCTTACCCCTTCTAACAACTGAGGTGCCTATGTCTCTCACACGTATTTCCAACCCCATAGAGGATAGATTCATGAAAAAACAATCTTTTTGGCTCGTGTTATTGTTTCTGATTTGCCTTTCGATCCCATTAACAGCAACTGTACTGCCATCGGAAATTTAGACCATTGTCTAAACCAAGATTGTGATACAATGACAATCAGATTGAAAGGAGACTCCGATGGCAAAACGAAGAAGATTCACCGCCCAATTTAAGGCAGAAGTCTCTATTGAGGCACTTACCAACCAAAGTTCACAAGCAGAACTCTGCCGACGGCATAACCTCAGCGAAGAACAACTATCGAAGTGGAAACACCAACTGCTTGATAACGCAGCGACTCTCTTTGAATCCACTGACAAGCAAGCCAACGACTCTAAGGAACGGATTGCTCAACTGGAGCAACTCGTGGGTCAATTGACCGTGGCGTTGGACGTCCAAAAAAAAGCCTCAACTTGGCTGACTTGAATCAGTCTCAAAAGCGACAGATGGTTGAAGCCTTGCAGACCGATTACTCAGTTCGACACATTTGTGATGTACTTGGCTTCAATCGGAGCAGTCTCTATTATCAACCTAAAAGTGACCCCTTAGAACCAGTGCTACGAGATGAAATAGAGAAACTCGCTGCCCGTTATCCGAGATATGGCTATAGACGTATTACGCAGATGCTGTTGCGTATGGGATACGCTGTTGGTTACCGACGCGTCGCTCGGTTGATGAAAGCCGATAATCTGTCGGTTGCCGTAAAGCGTGTCTGTCAAACTACTCAATCGTTTGACGGAGGCAGTCACTGGGTCAATCGGGTGGAGAACCTTGACATCTGTCGAAGCAATCAGGTTTGGGTCGGTGATATTACCTATGTCCGACTCAAGGGACAATTCATCTATGTTTCAGTGCTAATGGATGTCTTCAGTCGAATGATAAGAGGCTGGCAACTGAGTCGGCAGTTGACACAACCTCTCACATTAAGACCGTTGCAACAGGCATTAAGTCAAAGCGTTCCAGAGATTCACCATAGTGACCAGGGGGTTCAGTCTCTTTCGACAGCCTATATTTCGACTCTCATTAGTCATGGGATTGAGATTTCCTTAGCGCGTCGGGGGCGTCCATGGGAGAACGGTTATGCCGAAAGACTTATCCGAACTCTCAAGGACGAAGAGGTCCATCTCAATGAATACGAGGATATAATGGATGCCAAGCAGAGAATCGGGCATTTCATTGCACAGGTTTATAACCAGAAACGACCTCACTCGGCATTAGGCTATTTGACGCCGAGTGAATTTGACAAACAATACTTGTCTTAGAACCTGTTTTAAAAGTCATTTGATGCGGTTCCGCATCAAGTAAATGGAAGCAATATACACCATAGCCTCAGCGGTCTCAGCCGAGCGTTCATAGTCCAAAGTCAATCGGCGAAACCAACCGAACCAAGAAAAGGTGCGCTCCACAATCCAACGTAATGGGACGACCACAAATCCCGATTGCCCAAGAGATGGAGCAATGTCCAATTGACACTGATGCGTTAAATATAGCCAGTCGCCTAATTCTCCGCGATAGCCAGCATCAGCACAGACTAACTGAATCGTTATCTGCCAACTAAAGACCTCGTTTAGTAACTCTATTGCGACTCGATTATCACTGACATTGGCATCAGTGACTTTGACTCCCAATGGAATGCCAATTGTATCGGTGACTATATGGCGTTTACGACCTTTGACTTTCTTGTGCCCATTAAACCCTCTACTATCTGCCAGTTCGGTCGTCTTGACCGATTGGCTGTCAATGATAGCTACGGTCGGTGACGGGGATTTGCCAATATCACTACGGGTTTGCTCGTGAAGTGCTTGATGAATCATAACCCATGTCCCTAAAGTTTTCCACTTTCTGAAGTGGGAATAGACCGTTTGCCACGGTGGCATGTGACGCGGCAACATTCGCCACTGACACCCTGATTTGACTATATAGAAAATAGCGTTGATAATTGAGCGCATCTCCCACTTGAGAGGTCTACCTATGGGTGAAGGTTCTGGAAAATAGGGTAACAGTTTGTCCCACTGGGCATCGGTCAAATCTGTAGGATACTTTGGTGTAGTCATGTTTAGGCCTTTCATTAGGTCAGTAGTTTACTGCTCTAATGGTTTAACATAAACATTAACTTTTGAATAGCCTTTTTCTTTTTAAAACAGGTTCTTAACTTTGATGATTTCTGGTCTAAATTAACGGTGGCACTTCAGCTGTAAGTTTCCCTTGCTCGTTTCTGCGAATTGACTGGTCACTTTTATAAAGTATTTCCCCTTCTCGTTGGGCGGCACGTAATACTGTGCCAACCCAATCTCACTGACGTGCCAATTCTTCAGGTGTTGTCACGAGGATATCCTTAGCCAAGGGTAGGTCAAAGGGCACGTCGGATGTCAATAGCAGTTTTCCGTTTATCAGGGGGTTCGGAGAAAACTACGAGCAGATCTAAATCGCTTTGCGGATGGGAATCCCCACGGGCATGTGAACCGAAGAGGATAATCTGCATCGGGTGAAAATCGCGCACGATGCGCTCCGTCATGATTGAGATGAATTCGTTATTCATTTGCTCGGAATCCCTTTTTTGCAATTGAACAAACAGAGTTATTTCACCGTTGCAGCGTCAATGGATGCCGGGTCAGGTTGCAATTGATTGAGACGTAGGAGTTCACCCGTTGTATACAGTCGATCGCGCACCGCCGATTTTCCTGCTTCGTCTATATCAGCAATCACCGTGATGCCGTCACGCGCTTCGGTCGCGAGAATTGACTCAGGATCAAGCTCCTTGTCATCAAGGAGGTCTGGACTGTGGCTAGTGATGATGATCTGCGTCTTGTCGGCAGCCTCCCGGAGCGCATCGAGCAATACCCCCGCTGCTGCCGGGTGAAGTGCGCTCTCTGGTTCTTCGATTCCCACAAGCAGACACGCTTTTTCGAATCGTAGTTCCCCTGAAACAGCGCGACAAGAATTCCCAACGCGCGGAGGGTGCCATCGGACATATTATTTGCGAGAAATCGTTGAGGATCCTCTGATCTTGTAACATTCTGCGTGAACACTAATGCTTCCTTAGGCCCATACTTTCTAGCTTCTATCTTATCCACACTGGGGACAATCGCCGCTAAATATTCCTTAATGCGTCCCTTCACGGACGGTGAAAGTTGCTTAAAAACACTTGCAAGGTTGCTTCCATCACGAGTAAGCAGGTCGCCTGGATCGGGTGCTTGGAGATCCTTAATTTTATCAAGGTTGAGGCTATAAAATCCCATGCGGGAGAACGCCTCGTAGACAGGACGAAATTCTTTCAGCCCGGAGGCGTTGACCAAGTAGAGCCGATCCTTCGCAGCAGCCGGGACCACCTCCATATTCGTTTTGGTTACAGTGCCATTTTTAACATAGAAGTAATCTTCTTGAGTATCATGCTGCGTGCTCCGAAGTACACACTCTTCTGTTTGAACTTTGTACTTGCCGCGTGTCAGGTCATTGATGCGAAAAGCGTAGTGTCCGGTGAAACCTTCGGACAAGGTGAAATCTAGGCAGATACTGAAATACTTTGGACGTTCACCAGACCGGCGGTGGACATCGTCAATTCTCCCTCGATCACGTATGGCGTGGTCTAGTGATGAATTCAACGCATCGGCGACGAATCGCAGCGAATCAAGGAAATTGCTCTTGCCCGCGGCGTTGGGCCCCACGAGGAACATCAATGGACGCAGCTGCACATCACACGCAGCGATACTCTTATAATTTTTTAGGGCAACTCTTGTTAGGAGTTACGCACTTGGCGATAAAATAGGTTATAATAGCGGTTATGAATCCACCTAAATGCCCTGAATATGACTATATCAACTTTGTGATAGCGACACCGAGTACCTACAGTTGTACAGAGGCTGCCAGAGTGCAACCCCCAGAGGACAACCCCCCCGCGCATGACTCTTTGAATCGCTTGCTATATCGGTTGACTCCCGATTCAGAATCATTGTGGATAGAGGCAACACCTTATGTCAAAAAAGACGAAGGCATTTTGGTCATAGATGACTCCACCCTTGATAAACCGTATGCCCAACAGATGGAACTTGTCACCCGCCATTGGTCAGGTAAACACAAACAAGTGGTGTCAGGAATTAACCTCATTACCCTGATGTGGACTGATGGAGACAGCCACATTCCGTGCGATTACCGCCTCTATGATAAACAACACGATAACTTGACTAAAAATGACCACTTCCAATCACTCATTGCAGAGGCGCATCAGAGAGGATTTAATCCAGAGTGTGTCGTGTTTGACAGTTGGTACAGCAGTTTGAAGAATCTAAAGACGATTCGACAGTATCAATGGCATTGGCTGACTCAGTTAAAGTCGAATCAACAGGTCAACCTCAATAAGCGTGGCAATCAGCCAGTGAGTCAACTGCCAATTAGCAACAATGGCACCATCGTTCATCTGAAGGGATACGGATTGATTCAAGTTTTCAAGATAGTTTCCCAAAACGGTAACATTGAATATTGGGCAAGTAGTAACCTCTCAATGAACGACCTGTTTCGACTGAAATATGCCGAGTTGTCTTGGGCAATTGAAGAGTATCATCGAGGTATCAAGCAATTTGTTGGGGTTGAAAGGTGTTTCGCTCCCAAGCCAGTGGCACAACGGAATCATATCGGTTTGGCATTACGAGCGTTTCTCCGCATAGAGCGAAACTGTTTTTCAAAGGGCATCAGTTGGTTTGAAGCGAAAACCTCGATTATCAGAGACGCGGTGCGTGCCTATCTCGCTCAACACCTTTACACGTTAACTGCGTAACTCCTATCTTGTAATAAACGTTGAATTTTTCATGTTAATGTTCCAATCTTGTCATCCCAAATCGTGGAAAGTCCGGCAATTAACGTGCTGATTGCTAATACAGATGTGAATGTCGTGATTTTTCTAATGTTTACCGTGACGTTCCTTTTTAATCGTTGAGAGCAGTTCATCAATCATTTTTTCATCTTTCGTTAGTTCCCCATTTGGTAGTTCGTAGTAGATGTGCCCATTAAAAGAGTAGACATTTGGGATGCCTTTTTTTCGATTCTCCTCCTGTGCTCTTTTGGCGGCACGATTGGCAATCCGTAGGAACTCAAGTGCTTGTTTATGGGTTTCAAGGGTCAATTCGTGTTGACTCATTGTGTCCCTCCATTACTAAAGAAAAAATTAGTTCTTCTAAGATAGGCAGTAACTTACGATATTATATCCCATTGCGAGGTGAGCCTTCAATCGAAAATGGAGAACGGTTGCGCTTTGGGTTTTGTCTTTTCCACCATTGACACCACATCCCCGATGTATTATCATGTAGGAAAGGTTTTTTCCATTCAATTTCGGCGATACACAGGAGAACACTATGAAGATAACAGGGTTTGAAACAATTCCGATACGGGGACGCGCGATGGTCTTGAAGATGTTCACCGACGAAGGCTTGGTCGGCTACGGTGAACCGATGAACTACTCACATTGGCGTCCAGTCGCTCAGGCGGTGGACGATATGGCAGAGTATCTAGTGGGCAGAGATCCCTTGCAGATCGAAGACCACTGGCAGGCGATGTTCCGATCCAGTTACAGCCGGAGTATGCCGGTGCTAGTCGGTGCATTGAGTGGGATCGAGATGGCGATGTGGGATGTGTTCGGCAAAGCGGTGGGGCTGCCGGTATGGAAACTGCTGGGCGGCTCAGTGCGTCGGCGTATCCGTGTGTATACGGCTTCAGGTGGCACGACACCGCAGGAGTGCGCGGAGAACGCAAGTGCCGCTGTTGAGAAAGGCTTCAGTGCGTTGAAGATGGGTGGTTCGCAGGGACCTGTGCGCTTCGTGGATACACCGAAAGCGATTGATACGATGGTCGCGCGCGTGGCAGCGGTGCGCGAAGCCGTGGGCGATGAGGTAGATATCGCTGTCGATCTCCATCGACGGTTCAGTCCCACGATGGCGACGATCTTCGTGAAGGAATTGGAGCCTCTCCGTCCGCTCTTTGCTGAGGAGCCGTGCCATCCAGAGAACAACGAGCCTCTATTGGCATTGTCACGGTCAACGACCGTGCCGATTGCAACGGGGGAACGCCACCTGACGCGATGGAGTTTCCGAGAGGTGATCGAGCGCGAGATGTGTGCCATTTTGCAGCCCGATATTAGGCACTCCGGGGGAATAATGGAACTGAAAAAGATTGCGACGATGGCAGAAGTCCACAACATGGCGATTGCCCCGCACAACGCAGCCGGACCCATCGGGGTTGCAGCGTCGGTGCACGTGATGGCGACCATACCCAACCTGCTCATTTGCGAGGGCGGTCACAATCGTGGGGAGGGGTTATTCAATAAACCGCTGACCCTGAAGGACGGGTTTATCGAGCTGCCGACGGAACCGGGGCTGGGTGTGGATATGGAGGATGAAGCCATCGAAGCATTTCGGGACGATACCTTCGAGTTGCGGGGGATGTTCTGGCACGAAGACGACGGTTCTTTTGCGGACTATTAAATGAAAATGTCACAACCCACCGATGCCAATCCAACAGAGGGTGTCCTATACATTGTGAGCACACCAATCGGCAATCTGGAAGACATCACCCTCCGAGCGTTGCGGATGCTCAAAGAGGTTAATCTAATCGCTGCCGAGGACACCCGCCACACACGCCGCTTGCTTGCCCACTACGAGATTGGTACGCCGACCACCAGCTATTTTGAGGGGAACCAGATCCAGAAGGGCGAAAAGCTAGTTGCGCGGCTGAAAGCGGGAGAGTCAATCGCGCTAGTATCCGATGCCGGCACACCGACAATATCGGATCCGGGATATCGGCTGCTAATCCAGTGCATCGAAGCGGATATCCCTATCATTCCGATTCCCGGTCCTTCAGCCTGCATTGCAGCAGCTTCAGTTGCAGGGTTGCCGCTGCACAATTTTACCTTTGAAGGTTTCCTTTCGCCGAAGTCAGGAAGACGGAAACGCCAACTCACAGAGCTGCGTGAGGAAAGGCGAACCCTCATCTTCTACGAATCTCCCCACCGGATAATTGTGTTCCTGCAAGATGTTCTGGAAATATTCGGGGATCGGCAGGTGTCTGTTGCGCGTGAGTTGACGAAAAAGTTTGAGGAGGTCTTCCGAGGCAAGGTGACTGGAGCGATCGAGAAATTCCAAGAAACATCGCCACGAGGGGAGTTTACCATCATAATTGCAGGGTTCCTTTCAAGCAAGGGATAGCACACCTGAGCACATATCTATCGGACGAAAATCGAAATAAACTGAATAATTCCGATGAAATGGCTAACTAATCCTAACGTAAGTTGTTAGTTATGTGCGGCGCGATAAAAGTCAATACCCTATACCCGTAGGTCGGACATCTTCCGACTTGTTCCCGAGAATCGGGACTTCGCGGGACCCGATAAATCGGAATTTTCAACTTGTTGGAACTACAAAGCCCCAGTGGGGTGATAGGTATATAGAACATCGGTAAACCTATTGACCCAAGTCCCAGCGGGGCGACAGGCGACAGGTGTTTCGTAAGTTTGATTATTTCTGATATGTGTCGATTGTGATAACTCGACCTATAGACTGTCTAGCAACTTGGGTAATCCTAATGCAAGTCTTTAGTAATATGGTTGGTTAGCTCTTACGCTCAGGTGTCTTGAAAAGAAAAGGAGACTACTTCAAATGAAAGCGAAATTAATATCTCTGGGTCAACTGCTGATTGTCTTGGCAGTGTGCAGTCTTATAGTCCTAATCTACACGGGCTGTGGTGCTAGTAACGACGATGACGACGACAATGATGATGACTACGCTTATTCCGATGACGATGATGATGACTACAGCTACGGTCCTCCACCGGCTAGCTCTTTCCCTTCGGGGTTGAACCCTCCAAACGGTGCAGCTTTTGATGATGTGTTCTTTAAGGATTATGGCACCAATCCCTTTATTGATACGGAGGACGACCACTTTTCGACGTTTGGTATGGATGTAGATACCGCCTCCTATTCCGTCACGCGACGCTACCTCCAAGATGGTTTCCTTCCTCCGCCGGAGGCGGTGCGTGTCGAAGAATTTATCAACGCCTTTGATTACAATTATGAACCACCGTTCCATGAAGCATTCGCAGTCCATATTGAGGGTGCGCCCTCCAAATTTGGTGAAGGCAACCGGCTTCAACTGCTGCGAATCGGCATCCAAGGACGGGTCGTTCAAAGTGAGAACCGGAAGGACGCGATATTGACCTTTGTGATTGATGTCTCCGGCTCAATGGCGATGGAAAATCGGTTGGAATTGGTTAAGCGATCGTTGAGGCTTCTTATTGATCAACTTCGACCCGGTGACGAGATAGGCATCGTTATTTACGGTTCTCGTGCACAGATCCTACTCCCGCACACGGGTGTTGAAGAGCGCGGGAGAATCTTGAGGGCAATTGATTCTCTTGTACCGGAGGGCGCGACGAATGCCGAGGAAGGGCTTCGCATGGGCTATGATCTCGCCTTAAAGAATGTGCGGTTTGGTAGCATCAACCGGGTAATACTTTGTTCCGATGGCGTTGCCAATGTCGGACAAACCGGTCCCGATGCAATTCTCAGAGAGGTTCGTGACCACGTCGAGGAAGGGATAACGTTAACGACAATCGGTTTCGGTATGGGCAATTTCAACGATATCTTGATGGAACAACTTGCCAACAAGGGAAATGGCAGCTACGCCTATGTCGATACCCTCGGCGAAGCAAGACGAATCTTTGTGGAGAACCTGACAGGCACGTTACAGGTTATTGCTATAGATGCCAAGGTTCAGGTCGATTTCAACCCACGGGTTGTCAGTCGTTTTCGCCTGCTCGGTTATGAGAACCGTCGCCTCGATCATGAAGATTTCCGGGACGACGATGCGGATGGTGGAGAAATTGGTTCAGGACACAGCGTAACGGCGCTCTACGAGATTAAACTCCATGAGGGTGCGGTAGGGCAACTCGCAACCGTTTTTATACGGCACGAAGACCCGGACACCCGTCAAGTGACAGAAGTTAGTAAGGATATCTTTGCTGCAGAACTTTCGGATGCATTTGAAGATGCATCCCCTGAGTTTCAGTTAGCCGCTGGCATCGCGGAATTTGCCGAAATCTTGGGGGATAGTTTCTGGGCACAGGGGGGCAGCTTAGAAGCTGTACATCAGGTCATCGGAGGGGTCCTGCCTCAAGTCCGTGATAAGCATAGCGAGGAGCTGGTGCACCTCGTGCATCAAGCAGCGCGTTTGAAGGCACGCAGCGCGGAGCAGATTAAGTGAAACAGGAACACATCGTTTGTGATGGGTTCATTCGGTAGAATCCGCTGTAAGGGCTATGAGCTGCCAGAGTAGGATTGTCCCGTCTTCACTCCCACTAGCAAGCGTCGTTCCATCGGGCGAGAATGCAACAGAATGGACGCAAGCGGTGTGCCCCTCTAAGGTGCCTTTGTGCCGCCCGGTATCAGTATCCCACAAGGCAATTGTATGGTCCCAACTTCCGCTCGCAAGTGTTTTCCCATTGGGGGAATATGCGATGGTAAAGACATGATCTGTGTGTCCATCAAAGGTCGCCTTGATCTCTCCGGTGTCAGCGTCCCACAAGCCAATTGTGTGTCCGTACCCTCCACCGGCAAGCGTTTTACCATCCGGGGCGCACACCAAGAGAGTGACCCAATCCGTCTCGCCGGAAAGGGTTGCCTTATGTGTTCCGGTGTTGACATCCCATAACTGAATCGTATGGTCCTGACTTGTACTTGCTAGCGTATCACCCTTTGGGAAGAAAACTACGCAAGTGACCCGATCTATATGTCCCTCGAGGGTTGCTTTATGTTCCCCGGTGTCAACGGTCCACAGTCGAATCGTATGGTCATTACTGCCGCTGGCAAGTGTCTTGCCATCTGGCGAAAATATCACGGAACTTATCTGATCTGTATGTCCCTCAAGAGTTACTTTGTGTTCCCCGGTATCAGCATTCCACAATCGAATTGTGTAGTCATCACTGCCGCTAGCAAGCGTTTTGCCATCTGGAGAAAACGCCACAGCAGTGCCCCAGTCCGTATGCCCTTCAAGGGTGTTCTTGTGTTCTCCGGTATCAGCATTCCACAGCCGGATTGTGTGGTCATCACTACCGCTCGCAAGTGTCTTGCCATCTGGAGAGAATACTACGCAAGGAAAGCGAGTTACATGCTCCTCAAGGGTTGCTTTATTTTTTCCGGTATTGGGATTCCACAACCGGATTGTAGAGATCAAAAGGGTTGCATTGTGTTTTCCTGTGTTAGCTTCCCCTAACCAAATCACGGAATCCTGACTTCTACTTGCTAGCGTACTACCCTCCGGGGAGAACACCACTGACTGCACATCATGCGTATGTCCTTCAAGAGTGGTCTTGATTTTTCCAGTCTCCATATCCCATAACCGAATCGTTCCGTCATGCCCGCTACTGCTGGCAAGCGTTTTGCCATCAGGGGAAAATGCCACAGCAGTGCCCCGATCCGTATGTCCTTCAAGAGTCATCTTGACTGTTCCGGTTGCGATCTCCCAAAACCGAATGGTATTGTCCCAACTCGCACTGGCAAGTGTCTGTCCATCCGGCAGAAACGCCGCGGAGAAGACGGAATCTGTATGTCCTGTAAGGGTCATTTTGGTTTTTCCGGTTGCGACCTCCCACAATAGAATGGTATCGTCTTCGCTGCCACTGACGAGTGTCTTTCCATCGGGGGAGAAGTTGACAGAATAAACGGCTCCCTTATGCCCAAAGAGGGTTTGCTGGTGTTCGCCGGTGTCAGCATTCCACAACCGAATCATTTCGTCCCAACTCCCACTAGCAAGCGTTTTGCCATCTGGCGAAAACGCCATGGAACTGACATCATGACCATGTCCTTCAAGAGTTATCTTGATTTTTCCAGTCTCCATATCCCACAACCGAATCGTTCCGTCATAACCACCACTACTAGCAAGCGTTTTACCATCTGGGGAAAACGATACAGAACTCACGTCATGGCCATGTCCATTGAGGGTTGCTTTATGCTGCGCGGTGGAAGTTTCCCACAACCGTATTGTCTCGTCCATACTTCCACTGGCAAGTATTTTGCCGTCCGGAGAGAAAGTCACGGAAAGCACCCAATCCGTATGCCCCGTAAGCAGAGTGACTTCGGTTCCGGCATGTATATCATAGAGCCAGATACCGATGGTACTTGCCACGGCAAGCTGGGTGCCATCTGGTGAATGCGCTATATCAAGGATTCGCCCTTTACCGAGGCGCGCTTTGGCACCGTCGGGTAAACCCCATTGGGTATGGTTTTGGGCGAGGATGTTTGATTGAAAAAGTAGAGTGGAAACAAGCAGAAGGGCGAGATTGAAAAATCGTCTCTTTATCATTAGATTATTCTTTTGTTGAATGGGGTTAAGGAGTTTCGAGGATTGTAGAAAGATTCAAAAGCGTTTACACATTACAAATGTTAACACAAGCAGAGGTAGAATACAAACAAAACTGCACAAATTTTGTGCATATGAAAGAATTATGCGCAGAAACCTATTTTTTTGGAGACCCCGGTTTCTGGCTTTTTAGAAAATTTCTATTTCAATTTATGCCACCGGGATGATACCCTATATATCGTTAGGTTCTTTTGACATTTGACAAATTGAATCAATCTCCGTTTCGACAGTCTATATTTTGAGCAGGTACAAGCCCCCGATGAAGCATCGGGACTAAGAAGCCTGCCCCTACATTCAGTTTATGGTTGCCCTGTTGTAGGTCGATTTTCTAAAATCGACATTTCGGTGTCGAGATATGAATCTCGACCTACCTCCCAATCTATTGGGGCTAATCCCCATAGGTCGGGTATCTTGCCCGACCCATAGCCCCAGAGGGGCGGCATATATATAGAATGGGGAAATGTGAAGCGTAAACGATCAGGGGTTCAGGTGTTTTCCGAATTGGCGACACCAGAATGTCAACACGACTAGTTCCTTCAATTTAACTTTTATGAAAAACAGGAGGTAAGCCATGGCAACAGATGCAAATATCCACGCTTTAGTGATTACCGGTGGGCACGGTTTCGAGCAGGAACCATTTTGGGAGATGTTCGATAGTTTTGAAAATTTCAGTTACGATACTGTTGTCTTCCCAGATGCGTTTGAATATTTGAACATTGAAGCGGCAAAGAATTACGATGCGCTTGTCTTCTACGATATGTGGCAGGAAATTACCGCTGACCAGCAGGCGGCATATCTTAAACTGCTAAATCGTGGTAAACCGATTGTCTATCTGCATCACGCACTGATTTCGTTCCAAGAATGGGAAGAGTTCAACCGAATCGTCGGCGGGGTTTGGAAGGAAGGCAAAGGCACAGTGAAGCACAACGTCCAATACACCATCCAGATTGCCGATTCCGATCATCCGGTAACGAGAGGGATGCAGGATTTCGAGATTGAAGATGAAACGTACGGCAATTTCGACGCCAATCCCGATGTGCATGCCCTTCTCAAGGCAGAACACCCGGAGAGCGCGCCGGTGATTGGTTGGACCCATCAATACGGTAATTCCCAAATCGTATACATCCAACTTGGACACGACGGACTTGCTTACGGCAATCCGGGGTATCGTAAGCTGGTCAATCAGGGAATTCGTTGGGTGGTAGCTGCGAAAAACTAGGAATAGGTAAATCCCAAGCAATTCGTTTGAAAAATCTGTGAGTATAAACTGTGTGAAGCAGCACCACGGAGAAGCTATCTCTGCCACACCCTGACTGTGAGATCAACTGCTATGATAAAACCCGATATTGGTGACCGATACGAAATTCAGTTGACCGATTTGACCTATTCTGCATCCGCTGTCGGTCGGATTAACGGGATTGTCACATTTGTCCACCGGGGCGGACCGGGCGAAACCGCGCAAGTCGAGATTACTGAAGTGAAGAAACGGCATCTACATGCCCGAATCAGCGATGTTATCTCTCCTTCTCCAGATCGTTGTCCACCGCCGTGTTCCTACTTTGATGCAGGTTGTGGCGGCTGTCAATGGCAACATATCAACGTGGATGCCCAACTCGATGCGAAAGCGCAAGTGCTTATTGAGGCACTGAATCGAATTGGAGGGCTATCATCTCTACCTGATATAACGCGCCATCCCACCCCTCAACCGCTTGCCTATCGGAATCACATCCGTTTAGCTGTTACCGCTGTTCGACCTCAGGTTGAATTCGGGTTCAAACTGGAAGGGAGCCATGACGTGCTCCCGATTGACCGGTGCGAAATCGCGCTCCCCACAATTAACAGGGCTTTGTCACAGGTTGTCGATCTGATAAAAAGCCTCCGGTGCTTTCGGGTCAATGAGTTGACACTGCGAACTTCTGCCACAACCGGCGAGGTCATGTTAATTCTGATTTTTCCAAAGAGGTACAAGCCACGTCTTAAATTTGCTGACAAAGACTTGGGGAATTATCCGGCAATCCACTCGATCTATATCCAAAGTGGGGAACGAGGAACACCAGTATGGCTTGCAGGCAAACAGACACTATCCGAAACCGCAGATGGGCTATCCTTTGAAATAGGTCCCGAAACCTTCTTCCAGAACAACCTTGCCGGGCTAGAACAGCTTATCGGAATTGTTCGGCGGCACCTCCAAGTAACCCCGCCGACGGTTGCTATTGATGCACACTGTGGCGTTGGTACATTTACGTTGCTAGTCGCCCAAACTGCGAAAGCTGCCTTTGGACTTGATCTCCAAGCAGAAGCAGTTACGCTTGGGACAAGTAATGCTAGGACTAACGGCATCACAAATGCAAACTTCCGCGTTGGGCATCTCGCCAAGCTAGGCAGCGTCAAAGCGGATTTGGTTCTCCTCGATCCGCCGCGGGGCGGATGCTGGTCGGAAGATCTGGAAGCCCTTGAGCGGATCGCACCGGAACACATCCTATACATCTCCTGCAATCCCACAACGCTCGCCCGTGACCTATCCAAACTCAGCGTAAACTATGAAGTTTATTCCTTGGATCTCGTGGATCTATTTCCAATGACATATCATTTTGAAACGGTAGTTGGGTTGCGGCGATTATGAATAAATCATCTTAGATTTATCGCTCTATCTGTGTTTGGAGAAGTTTATGAATATTGAATACCGTGCCCCGTGCAACGAAACTGAACTTGACGACACAATTGAATGCAGCCTTCATGCGTTCGGGGACTCAGGGGATAGGCGATATCGCTTTACAAACATTGTCAAACAGGATCCGTGGTTTGACCTCAATAACACACGTGCCTGTTTCGTGGATGGGAAGGCTGCTAGCGTTGTACAGATCTTTGATCGCCCCATGCGCATTGGGGATTGTGCCGTCCGGATGGGAGGCGTCGGCAGCGTCGGCACAGATCCACCCCATCGTCGTGCTGGCTATTCATCGGGAGTGCTGCGGGATAGTGTCCGGTATATGCAAACGGCGGGTTACGATCTCTCGATTCTGTCTACAGGCATCCATTCGCATTACGCTAGAGCGGGCTGGGTCATGCATCCGACGTACAGCATGGACGTGACCCTACCTGCAACGTTTGGGGAAGCACCCGCTGATGAGATTATCAAGTTGTGTGAGCCGAATCGAGATTTGCCGGCGTTGCGAGCGATTTACGATCAGTTTAACGCCAATCGAACAGGAACGTTTGTCAAAAACTCTGAATACTGGGTGAACCGACCCAAGTGGAAGTCATACGACCCGTCGCTGTACTGGATTGCTAAACGGGGTGAAACAACTGTTGCCTATCTGCAAGTTGAACGGTGGGAAATCGGCGAATTCGGCTATCTACCAGATGCGGAGGGGGCGATGATTGCGTTATTCTGCCACTTCTTCCGTTGTGCGAAAGCAGAAGGTGTTAAGGAAATCAACGCGCCAGCGCCATCAACGCGCCGCAAGATATTTGAGACGATGGGGTGCTCCGTTCAGGGACGTGAGCGAAGCAATATAATGGTTCTGATAACCAACTTTGAATCGTTATTGACCAAGATTAAGCCGTTGTTGGAAGCACGACTCAGAGATTCAGATTTTTCTGCGTGGACCGGTGCTATTCGCATCTGCTACGAAGCCGACGAACGGACGTTAATCATCCGGGATGGAGAAATCAGTATTGCAAAGAACAGCGAGTCGCCGGAGATAAACCTGTTGGTCAGTCAAATACAATTACTGAAGCTGCTATTTGGGAATATGAGTGCTGAGCAGGTTGTTTTTTCTAACAGTTTGCAGATTCGCGAAGTTGCTTTGCTTGATGCACTCTTCCCAGCAGGTGAACTCTTTATGTGGCGGACAGATCGATTTTAATCAGTGCACAGAGGAGACTATTCCAGTTTTAATCAGATTGCTCTCGGTCAATCGGAGATAGAATGCAAATGGAACATCTCAACCATATTGAGGCGGCTTTTGGAAAGGTTTCGATAACTCCCCCAATTAACGGCGTTTATCCAGATTTCTTTTTTGGCATACCTTCAGGGGTTCTGGACGATGTCTATGCCCGAATCGGGATTATCCGGGCTTCCGATACTCCTGTACTTGTCCTTGCAGTAGACACATTGGGATTTGGTGTCGCGGAGATCTCGATACTTGAGGACATGATTGGTGACGCAACCGGCATTCCGTCAACCCGAATCTTAATCACAGGCAGCCACAGCCACTCCGCGCCAATCTTGTGTCCAATTGACCTCTTCGGCGGGTTTAGTCCCTATTTCGATGGTCTGTGTGATCGCGTGGGCGAACTAGCAAAAGACCTGCTATCCCGCATGGAGCCTACTACGCTCTCGTTTGGAAAATCGAGTTGTGATTTTAATGTGAATCGCAGGAGGATAACCTCAGAGGGAACCTGTGTCTCAGGTCCAAATCCGGATGGAGTGGTCGATAAAAGCGTACCACTCCTCGCATGTCATCGCGCAGATGGTTCGTTGGCAGGTGTGTGCTTCAGCTATTGCTGCCATCCAACGATTCTATTAGGACCAGAGGTCTCAGGGGATTATCCGGGACAAACCCAATTGGCTTTGGAAGCGCGGCATCGTCAATCCGTTGCGCTGTACCTACCCGGTATGTTCGGAAATGTACGTCCAAACCTCTCGGACGGAGATGGCAGATTTAGGAAAGGCACCCCTCTGGATGCGATGCGCTGCGGGAGCCTGCTAGCCGATGCAGTGGATAACGCCTTAAATATATGTGAACCAATTTCGGTGGATGCAATTCGGACTCGACGCCTACGCCGTCCACTTCCACTTGATAAGCCGCCATCACGTCAGACACTTGATGAAATCGCAGCACAAGCAGTCAAATCCGCGCAGACGAGCGACGAAGAAAAAGCGAGGCACTCATTGTACCATGCTGGCTATCAACTTGCTATGCGTCAGTGGGTGCAACAGATTCGGTTGGAAAGGGCGGAGCACCGTGTCCCAACAGCGGTGGACTATACCTTCTCGCGGTGGGACATCGGTGATGTCCGCTGGATAACTTTCTCAGGCGAGTTCTTCTTAGAGTACGGGTTGTACGCCCAGTCACTGCTAGGAGCAGATCGGACGTTCACGCTCGGTTACACCCAGGGCTGCCAGACCTACGTGCCGACTGCGCAAGCCCTGATTGAGGGCGGTTACGAACCGAACGCTTACAAACGTTGGCGGCAGAGTGCGCCATTTGCACCAGAGGTTGAGGAAGCCGTTAAGGCAGCGATACGGGAGTTAGCTAGCGATGAGCAGATGCAGTAGGGGCAACTCTTGTGGTCGCCCTTTCTTTAAGGTTGGCGGAAAAGAGAGTGAGCCTTAAAACTGTGTCATCATCTGATGATAGATATCAACTGCTTTCAAGACCTGCTCACACTCAACCCACTCAACTGCGGCATGTGCCTGATCAATACTGCCGGGACCAAAGACAATAGACGGAATACCAACAGAGGTGAACTTGCTGGCGTCGGTGCCGTAGGGAACACCTGTTATCTTTGATTTCCCGATCACGGATTCGCATGCACCGACAGCAACCTGCACGATGTGTGCCTCTTCAGGTGTTTCCATCGGATTGTCCATGAGATACGGTGTCTGCATCGTAACATCTAAATCTGGATCGGCGACTTGTGCACGCGCTAACCTTTCTTGGAACGGTACAAGGGCTTCCTCCGGTGTTTCGCCGGGGATGACACGGCGGTCAATGTCAATGACACATTCGTTTGGCACGAAGTTGACCTGTACGCCTCCGGAGATAACACCGATATTAAGCGTTGGGCTACCAGTGAGCGGATGAGTCATAGAGTCATAGGTCGGTGCGATTTCGTCCTCAATCGCGCGGATCAGTCGGGCCATTTTTGAGATGGCGTTTATACCAAGATATGGCTTGGCACTATGTGCAGCGACCCCTTTGACGACGATATGGAAACGTGCCAACCCCTTATGTGCACGGATAACCTCCAACTCGGTTGGCTCAGAGATGACCGCTGCCTCTGCCTTAATAGTTTGCGCCAATCGTAACGCGCCCTTAAAACTATACTCTTCATCTACAGCACCGGCGTATTTGATAGTGCACGGAGGTTTAACTCCCGTCTCCTTGAAACGCTTCATCGCGTGTATCATGGCAACGCCACCGGCTTTGGTGTCGCACGCGCCTCGCCCGTAGAGCAGACCGTCGCGGATATGCGGTTCATAAGGTGGAATGGTCATAACGCTGACAGAAGCGGTGTCCATGTGACATTCAAACAATAACACGCGGTCCGGGTTTTCACCTTCCAGTGTGGCGATAATATTGCTTCGCCCCGGTAACACTTCGTCTGTTTCGTAGGGAATATCCACAGCATCGAAGAAATCGGCAAGATACTCAACCATGCCAATTTCGCCGCGTTCCCCGCCGGGTAGACTGGTGTTTATACTCTCAATCGCCACGACATCTTGCAGCGTGGCGAGGACTTCATTATCACTACGTACCCACGATTGGCTCATTAAATCTCTCCTTTACGTAAAATTTGAATCCTTTTCGATTATTGATTACGGGATAATACGACAAATAGGACAAAACACAAGACGCTGTCACTTTCTTATTTAGGACTTACGCAATTGATATCAGGTATCGGGGGAATTACATGCAATTGAAGTGCGTCAGTTCGACACAATATTTCCATGCGATTGCCCTGCCCCCGTAGGCGGGGCATCTTGCCCCGCATCACCTGCGGGGGATAACTAACCTGTGCCACGGGTAAAGTGCAATTGTCATGCGCCAAAGTCCTACGCATGCGCAGTCGGAAATAGAACATGATTTTTGCAATGGAAGTGCGTAAGTCTTATTATTGATACTGCTTTGTGAAATTGAGAATCTCCAGTGCCTTCCCTGACTTTGCTTCTCTATTCTTTCCAACGATACATCTTTTTTGGTGTTGAGTCCGTCTTTGCCGCCTCCCAAGCATCTATCCAAGCTTGATGATCTCGCGTCACGCTTTCCGGCTGTTCCTTGCTGCGTACCTGAATCCCTGGCAGCGGTCTTCCGCCCGGTTTCCGTGCATCGTGCCAGCGGAGGTCTAAACTCCAGCGAACCACATCCGACAGGTTCGGAAGTGAACCGTGTGGGGTCCGGCAGTGGATAAAAATCACTCCGCCTTTCTTCACCGGTATCCTCACCGGCTCACCTTCGGGCATCACCTCTGGGGCAATTGTCCAGCCGTAGGGACACCGCACATGCCTCCGAATCTCATCGTGATGTAGCCCCGGATAGAGGTGTATTGTTCCGTTTCCTACGGTTGCGTCTACAAGGGGAATCCACGTCGTCACAATGAGTGTATCGTCCGCCTCCGGCATCAGCACAGCAGCATCCTGATGGAATGGCGACTGTTGTATCCAATTATCAAACCCTTCGCCCATCAGAGGTTCGGGCAATTTTGGCCGCACATGGTGCGTTGGGTTACAGTAAATCTCTGGACCAACAATTGATTCGAGTAGATCCAGTAGATTCGCGTTATGCAGGAAGTTGAAGATCGGGCGACGAAGATTCACCGGAAATGATACCTGACCCTGTAGGGGATCGCCTGCCTCTTTGGTCAGCCAAGCGATACGCCGCTCGAAGGGTTGAGTTTTATGACGTTCCCTTATTTTCCCTTCCGCGTATAGCGCATCGGCAATGGTATCAATCAATTCCTCAAAGTCCGCAATCAACGGATTCAGATCTTCATCACTTAAAGCATCTTCCACAACTAGATAACCGTTCTGGTGAAAGGCTTCGACCTGTGCTTGTGTCAGTCTCATCGGCAAGTCCTCGCTAAATGTAATCTCGATTTGTCGTCTGTCTGAAAGGTCGGATGGATCTGCGTGTAGGGTCATTTAATTCTCCTGTAGGAGGGATCTCCGAATCCCGACACTTCACTGTAGGAGTGACTTCCCGATCGTGACTTATCCCACAGAATCGACAGAAAACCGAAAACTAAATGACCCTAAGTCTGCGTGTCCTTGCTCTTGACTAAGAACGCACCCCTGATAAAATTGCCTCCGCCAACTCCATTGTCTTAATCGCTTCATCCAGATTGGCTGCAGGGAGTGAAACCGGACGATCCGCTTTGATACAATCGAGGAAGTATCGGTTCTGTTCCTCTGTACCACTAGTACCGCTGCCGGTCAACTGGTGTTGCTGACCATCACAGAAAACAGTTCCCTGCGACACCCCTTCGAGATAGGCGGAGATGTTCCGTCCATGAATCTCATAACGTTCGAGGCGGGCGTCCGTGGTGTAGTTAGCGGCAAGGTGTGCAACACAACCGTTCTCGAACAGGATAAGCGCGGCGTGGACATCTTTGTAATCGGAGATTGTGCGGCGCACGACGCTATGCACCTCCTCGACCTCTGCCCCTGCCATGGCGCGAACGATGTCAAGCGCGTGTATCGGTGTTTCGAGAAACAGGTTATCCATCAGATGTTCGGGGAAGCGTCCTGATTTTATGAATCCAGTTACACTTTTGTGGAACTCCCCGACAAGCTGTGTGACGGAGCCTCGCGCTTCGACCATCTCTCGCGCTTTGACGATGATAGGATGGAAACGTCGGTTCCAGCCGACCATGCCTTTAGCACCTGTGCGAGCAGCGGCATCGCGCAAAGCGGTCGTTTCTGCAACGCTCATCCCCGGTGGTTTCTCCATCAGAGTGTTGACGCCGCGCTCTAGACAAGGCAACGCTGCTTGTCCGTTGAGGTGCGCTGGCGTTGCGACGAATACCGCATCCAGCGACTTAGCATCTAGCATCTCATCGACGCTGGCATAACGCCCCGCTGTATTGAACTCATCGCCTGCAGCATTTCGCGACGCTTCGACCGGATCACAAACAGCGACTAGTTCTACATCGTCAAACTCTTGGAGAACCCGTGCATGCCCTAGACCACGTCCGCCGCAGCCGATTAAGGCGACCTGTAATTTCGACATAAATTTTTCCCTCCGTATCTCATCGCTATTCACTTACCCGTTGTAGGTACGATAGCAAATAAATTGGTTCATTAGTCCATTAATGTACTAGTGAACTCTTGAACCAATAACCAATGAACCAAGGAACAGTCCCTCCCCGTTTATGGTTGAAGCTGTCGTAAGTGTTGTTCAGCATCTTCTTTCCATTCGGCGGGTGGGCTCAGTTCAAGGAATTTTTTCCATCGATTAATTGCTTGCTGCGTTTTGCCGGTGTATTCATACATCAAGGCAAGATTATAGTTTGCCGTCAAATCCTTGGGATTTATCTGGACCACCAATTCAAACTGTTCTGTCGCTGCACCGAGCTGATCGAGATAATAGAGTGTGCTTGCGTAGTTAAGCAGCGTTGACACATGGTTCGGCTGCAGCTCCAACGCTTTCTCCAATGTTTTTTTGGCACGCCCAAAATCCGTGCTATAGCTGCTGTAGAGATCGCCAAGCCGTTGATAGGTTCTGACGGATTCTGGGTCAATTTCCAGTTCCTTCTCAAAGTGACCAATCGCCTTGGCATGGTCTCCCTCCGATTCCGCAATTAGACCAAGCTCAAGGTATACCCCTTTGTACTTTTTCTCAAATTGAAGGGTTTTCAGCAGTATCGCTTTGGCGTCTTGCCGTTGATCGAGGTCTACATATGTCATACCGAGGTAGTAGTGTGCATCAGAATTGTTCGGTTCTAGGGCAATCACCTTTTTGAAATCCTCCGCGATCTGGCCATATCGGTAGAGCGTGTCACCAATCTGTTTGTAGCGACGGGTGATCAACCCACGATAGAGATAGGCTGGTACATAGTCGTTTTTTAGATCGATGGTCTTGTTGTATTCCTCAACCGCCATCGCCGCATAGGCATCGTAATCTTCCAGCGTTGCGGCATAACGGTCTAGCAAATGGGCATAGCGGAAATGCCAATCAAAGTGACCATCGTCATATCGGTTCGCAAGTTTGAAGTGCTTAATCGCTTTTTCGTTGTCCTCGCGTTCTTCAAAAATCACCGCGAGATTGTACTGCGCTTGCGGATGATTCGGTTCGATCTCCAGACCGGGTTCATACACGCGGATGACGTTATCTTTATCGCCTCGCCGAAGATATAGCGCGCCAAGGCGAAGGAACGGATCTGCCTTAGATGAATCGAGTCTGATTATTGTTTCATACCGTTCAATCAGGCTGTCGATATCCCCTTGCTGTTCATACAAAGACGCGATTTGATGATGGGCATCAAGGCGATCCGTATTGAGACGAGTAGTTGCTAAGAGGGCATCAAGTGCTTCCTCAGAGCGTTCTAATTCAACGTACAACATGCCTGAAAGATAGTGCGCCTCAACATTCGTCGGCTCAATTGCGATTAACTTCGCCAACATCGCCAACGCGTTTTGCGGATCATTCTGCCCCCTATAGATTTGCGCCGAACGCATTAAGACATCCGTATGGTTCGCATCAAGTTCAAGGGTGCGCACATAAAACCGCAACGCATTTTCTACCTCCCCTGATGCTTCGTGGCTACGTCCGAGCAGGTACGTCGCTTCGATGTCTTCCGGAAAGATAAGAAGGAACTTGCTGAAAGACTCAATTGCCAGATCAAATTGCTCGGCATCGAAAACTGATTTGCCCTGATTGAAGAAATGCCGTTCCAGCCCCGGATCCAATTCAATTGTACGTTGATAGGCTGCTCGTGCCTTCTCGTGAGTTCCCTGTTCGTAGTAAGCATCTCCCAGAGATCGGTAAGTGTCCAGCAGGTGTTCCGGTGCGAATTCAATATCCAGATTGGTCTCATCAGAGCCAATCAACGCAAGAGTCCTTTCGTAGTATTGGATAGCAGTGGTTAAATTGCCTGCGTCAGCCTCAATTTGAGCGAAGTAGAACGGTGCCCGTGGATCATCAGGAATGACCGCTAAAAATCGCTTGAGGATGGACTTCGCCTCGTTCCTCCCCATCAATCCAGCATGATAAGGAGCTAGCTGTTCCATAAAGTAGTCCGTGAGAGGGACACCCGCTTCAATTGCTAGCTTATAGTGTTCAATTGCAAGCTCTTCCTCTTCTATGACGTAATAGAGTTCAACAAGTTGGAGGAGGGCAGCGGTATGTGTTGGGTCTATACTGTCGATAATACGTCGAAATATGTCAATTGCATCCTCTTGGTTCCCTGCTTGCACGAAAATCGTGCCGAGTTCATACAGGTTTTCCGCGGTATAAGGTTCGTATTTCTGTCCCGCCTCATATTCCCCCCATGCCTCGTTGAAAAAGCCTTCTTTCGCGAGGGCTTGACCAAGTTTGAAATGGGCGGGGGCAAATTTAGGATCGCGGAAAATTGCTTCCTCAAGTGCTTCTCTGGCAGCACTATGGTTCCCAAGTTTGAAATAAGCCAATCCGATGCCGTAGTAAGGACGCTCCCATTTTGAGTTCATTTTCTGCGCCGCCTGAAACGACTCAAGCGCAGCTTCGGGGTTATCCTGTTGGAGTTGGATTTCACCAAGCCGATGGTGGGCAGGATAATACTTGGGATTCAATTCCAAACACGCCTCCATCGCTTGGGCTGCGAGGTCTAACTTATTCTGTTCTTGATAGATCGCACCGAGACTGAAATGTGCCCGCGACAGGGTTGGGTCAAGCGAGATAGTCCGCTCAAATTGGCTCGCAGCCTTTTCAAAAAGGGCATCGGTTTGCGTCGTATCTATTCTCCCTTGGTTGGCGTAAGCGTAGCCCAGACCGTAGTGTAGACCTGCGTTGGCGCGTTCTGTTCCTGCATCGGTTTCATAAAGGGAGATTAGGGCTTCAAGATGTCCTTCCTTTTTCCATTTATTGACTAAGCCTCGATGCTTTTGGACCTGTTTATCGGGTTTCTTCTCTTTGAGAACTTTGCGATAATCTTTTCCAATAGCTTCCCGCCATTGTTCGTTCCCCACCGCAATCGTAGACGTTACGATTGAAGGTATCAAGATCAGGAGTAGGTATCGAAATAGCATCGGTTTTAACGGTTTCATGTGTCCTACCCTTTCTTACCGTAACAGTATGATTAAACAGAACCGCTACCACTTTTGTGTCGATTCAGGGACATCGTAACCGCTAACTTCATCGCTGCCTTCAAACTGCTAGGATCCGCCCGATTTTTCCCCGCGATGTCGAACGCTGTGCCGTGATCGACGGACGTCCGAATAATTGGAAGCCCTAAGGAGACGTTGATGGTGTGTTCAAAGTCCAGCAGCTTCATGGGAACATGCCCTTGATCATGATACATCGCTACCACTAGGTCATACGCGCCCCTGACCGCCTTTATAAAAATAGTGTCGGCAGGGAACGGTCCCTCGCATATCATCCCCATATCTTGAGCGGCTTGAATCGCAGGGACGATGAATTCGAGATCTTCACTCCCAAACAAACCATTTTCGCCGGCGTGCGGGTTGAGACCACACACAGCGATTCGCGGTTGAGCGAAGCCAAGCGATTGAAGTGCTTCGTTGCCGAGTTGAATGGTACGCAGAATTCTGGGAGTATCTAACTCACAGGCGCTCCGCAACGAACGGTGGGTGGAGACGTGGATGACCCGGAGGCGATCATTGACAAGCAACATCCGTGACTCTGCTGCTTTGGATAAATCAGCGATAAATTCTGTATGGCCCGTGAAACTTTGTCCGGTTAAGGATACCGCTTCTTTATTCAAAGGGGCGGTGACCATAGCATCTGCCTGATCATCAAGGCAAAGTTGTGTCGCCGTGCGCACGTATTCAAGAGCGGCACGACCACAGATAGCGTTGAGTTTTCCTATGGTAAACTGGGAAGGTTCAAGTTGGCGTAAATCTAGCAGACACGCCTGTGCGGTTTCAGCAGGTTGCTGTCCCGCTTTATAACAGGACCACTGTGCAGAAATTTGTGCGCCATCTTGGACGATACAATCCGGTGGCTTCAGACCGATCTGTGCGCCCACGGTGTTTAGAATGGCTGCATCGCCGACGACTACCCAGCGAGCGATTTTTAACAACTCCCGATCTGCCAATGCTTTGAGGGCAACTTCGGGACCAATGCCCGCCGGATCGCCGGTGGTGATTGCAATTGTTGGTAATACTTCATTTTCCATATCGGAGGGCTCTCCCTCTCGGTTTTTATGTCTTAGTACCACCGTGTTTTATCCACTACATTGATCAACGGCTCACCGGCAACGAAACGCTTGAGATTTTCGCAGAAGAGCTCAAAGACGCGATTGGGTGCTTTCGGGGACTGACCGGCGTGATGTGGTGTGACGATAACATTTTCCATCTCCCATAACGGGCTATCCTGCGGGAGCGGTTCTGGATCCAAAGCGTCAAGTCCAGCCCCGGCAAGTTCTTTCGCTTGCAGGGCTTCAACCAATGCCGCTTGATCCACAATTTTTCCCCTTGCAATGTTAATCAGGAACGCCGTTGGCTTCATCGCTCGAAATTCAGCTGCGCCCATGATACCCTCTGTTTCGATCGTTAGCGGACAGCAGATCGCAACCCAATCCGATTGACTTAGCATGTCGTGCAGCCTATCGGTCTGCCAGAGGGACTCAACGTAATCAGGCTTGTGCGTTTGCGTCGGATCGACCGCGAGGACGCGCATGTCAAAAGCGGTTGCACGCTTGGCAACCTGTAGCCCGATACTACCGAGACCGAGGATGCCGATTGTTTCCCCGGCAATTTCAAGCACCGGCATATTCGCACGGCTTTCCCACACCTTCTCCATCTGCCGCTTAATCGTAATATTGAGTGTTCGTGTGAAGGCGAGGATAAGTGCCATAACATGCTCGGCGATGTTGACCGCGGTTGTACCGCGTGCGTTTGCAAGGACGATATCGCTATTGATTAACTCAGGAAATCTGAGCCCTTCTACGCCAACGCCTCCGGTTTGGATCCAACGGAGTTTTTTTGCGCGACGGATCTGTTCGGGCGTTGCGCCACCAAAAATGGCATCCGCATCTTCAACCTCGCGTTGTAGCTCCTCGTCCGTTGTTGGTGTTACGAAATCGGCATTAGGAGCGATTGCTCGAGCAGTCCTAAGCTGCTCCTCGCTCAAACGATGGACGATAATTTTCATGGTTGATTCCTCTCTTTTTTGTTAGGACTTACGCACTTCAGTCCCAATTTTATCGAGATTCAAATTGCTTTGAATCCTCGATGCTTCATCGGGAGCAATTTGTAGTAGCGCAATTCATTGCTTTCTCCCGTCCCTCCCCCTGCTTGCGGGGGGATAAAGGGGGGCGGGGGAGTTAGAAGGGGTACGGTCGATAAATCGCCTCCGTTCCGAGAGTCCGAGACCTACTACCAACCTAAGCCTGATTGTAGTTGCCCGATTCACCGGGCGTCGGAGTGCGACGATAAATTGTCGAACGATGAGGCTTTGGGCGTTCAACTGCGTAAATTCTATGTGTGCTAAATTTCCACCGGTTTCAGACGATCAGATTTTGTGCCTTCACCCTTGAGGCTGTGCACCGCACAGTTTTATCGCCTTGGGAACGTTATTCAATACATCGCCCGCCATTAACCCGTGCATTCCGATCGATTCGGCGACGATGTCCCCTGCAAGTCCGTGGAGGTAGACGCCCAGCACTGCGGCATCAAAGGCGGGCACTTTTTGCGCCATCAACCCCGCAATGAGCCCCGTCAGCACATCCCCCATGCCGCCCGTTGCCATCCCGGCATTTCCGGTTGAATTAATCCACACCTCTCCGTTTCCGCGCGCAACGACCGTCGGTGCCCCCTTGAGGACGAGCGTAACGTTATGTGTCTCTGCGAATCGTTGGGCGATTCCAATCCGATCGCGTTCCAACGCTTCGACAGTCCCGCCGATGAGCCTTGCCATTTCGCCCGGATGGGGTGTGAGCACCGTTTGGGACGATAGGGATGAGAGTATATCTTTCGATTTTGAGAGGGCGTTTATCCCATCGGCATCGATGACTGTTGGGATATCGGTTTCGCGGACTAGGCTGTGAACGAGTTGAACGGTTTCAGGATGCTGTGAAAGCCCAGGACCAATCGCAAGAACCGATTTGGTCCGCTCGACAGCCTCGGTAATGGGCGATTTTGCTTCCAACGCCAGAGACCCCTCCGCTGTTTCAGGCAAGGGTAGCGTCATCACTTCGGTGAGTTTCACCTCCAAAATTGGGTTGAGGCTTTTTGGGGCTCCAAGTGTCACCAAGCCTGCCCCGACGCGCAACGCCCCTGCACTCGTCAAGGCTGCGGCACCGGTCATACCGGTGGAAGCAGCAACGACAAAAACACGTCCATAGGTGCCTTTGTGCGAATGTGTTGAGCGCAGTGGTAAGAGCTGCGCCGCATCAGACGGTTGTGTCCAGTTAATATGAATATTTTGGGCGTCAATAACGCTCGAAGGGAAACCGATGTCAGCAACCTCAAGTTTGCCTGTGGAGGTTGCCCCCGGATGAATAAGATTTCCCCGCTTGGGCAGCCCCATGGTAACGGTGTTGGTCGCTTGGATGCACGTCCCTTCCGCTATTCCAGTATCTGCTGCCAATCCAGAGGGGAGATCGATAGCAATCACCGGACGTCCTGTTTCATTGATGCATTCGATCACATCGGCAATAAAGCCTCGCACACCACCGCGCAATCCAGTGCCAAAGATAGAATCGACGATCAGATCGGCTGACGCAATTTGATCTTTCACCCCTTTTAACGTGGCTTCAGAAAGAATCGACGTGATCGGCAGATCCAAATTTTGTGCAATTTGCAAGTTGGTTAAGGCATCACCGGCGAAGCTCTCTGGAGACGAAACGAGGAAAATCTGGATCGGTTGACCGGCGAGCGCAAGTTGTCTGGCAACGACCAATCCATCACCACCGTTGTTTCCTTTGCCGACGATAACCGCGATACGCCGGCGTTCAGGGAAGTGTTGGCGGATGGCTCGGACAACGGCACTCCCCGCATGTTCCATCAACACAGCACAGGGAATGCCGATTTGCTCGATGGTCTGCTGATCTATTTGACGCATCTCTTGTGCGGTGACAACTTTCATCGTTTCTTCTCATTTCCATGCGAGTGCGAGAACATCCATCGACATGGCGACAAGCCAGTGGACTGCTGCGCCGTAGATAAAAGACCGTGTTTCCAGAGCGAGGACGCCGAGCACAAGCCCTGCAACAACTGACCCCATCGCTTCTGCAAAGGGTTTGCTGGCGTGTTTGACAACGAATGGGATGGTTTGAATGAGAATACTATAATTGCCAAACCGTTTCTCCAGTCCGAAAAGCATGAAGCCACGGAAGAAGAACTCCCAGCAGAACAGGTAAACGCCGTAAGAAATTTCGTACGCGATGAACACCTTCCAGTTAGTCCCAGCAACGTTGGAAAGCGGATATTTCTGCTGGAAAGCAGGGGAGAATTGTAAGACTAGGGCAATCAGCGGCAGCATGAGCAGCCAGCTACCGAGGACAAATCCCCAACCCAACTTTCCGTGAGTCAAGCGAAAACCGTAATCGCGGATTTTATCCTTTATGCCAAATTTGACCACAAGGACCGGCAGCAGTAACAATGTTAGTGCAGCAGTAACAATGTTAGTGCGGTCATCCAAAACCAGTAAAAGTACGGAAAAATCCTTCTGAGCGGATGCTGGATGAAGAACTTCCCAAAAAGTTGGGTAAAGACCCTTCTGCGTCCGATAAAACGGTACAGCGTCAACAGCACAGATGCACCGAGCAAGACAATTGTTGCCCGCCGATCCCAGCCATGTAAGTATTTTTCTCCTGTTTCTTTTGTCCAAGGGTTCACAGCTTGTCCTCGTTTCCTCTGATCTAGTCTCCCCGTGGTTAGTATAGCATATCTCTCAAGGGCTTTCAACAGCGTATTTACTGCTTCTACATAATGGGGGCATCAACGCAGTCCGGCTAGGGGCATTTAATTCTCCTGTAGGAGGGATTTCCGGATCCCGACTTCCTACTCAGACAGAAAGAAAAACCGAAAACTAAATAGCCCGACAGTCCAACATATTGCAATTGATTATTTTTGCCATAGTATGATATACTGAAATTCGCCCTATTCTTATCTTTTTCTCCGATGATAGGGGTACACAGAGGAGTCAACTTGATGACCAAAAAATTATGTTTTGCTATTGGGCTTGCAACGCTGATCTGTTTAACGCTCTCAGCATATTGGGCGCACTCACACGATGCGTTTTACCCGCATCACCGTGACGATCTCCGCAAAGAAGAAGCGCGGCTGACTGTGCTGTTCATTACAGCCGGATTTGTCATTCTGTTGGGTGCAATTTTCTATATGGTGTTACGCAATGAAAAACGGGAAAGTCAGCGAACGCATGAATCGGAGCAGGACCGTTTAGCAGGTGCAGCAAATGAGGCAGCACACGTTGGGCGCGCTACCCTCCTTGAGGAAGGCACCGCCGAAGCAACAATCCTCGCTACTTTGGCAGCTTACGCCAAACGCCTAGAGCTTGTATGGAATCCAGATTCCGTACTAGTGGATGGGAGCACTATCCGATGTCAGATTGGAGGAGATGTGGTCGTTGTTAGAATTTTTAATCAGGCGAATACAAATAAAATCGAGGTCAAAGCCTCTCGCGATGAGGTGACCGTGGAATCTGTGCTGGAAGTGGTGCGTGACGATTGATGCTTCGTCCCTTAAGAAAAGGGATGGCAGGACAATTGATTGCAAAAATTGACGGGTGAGCCATGAATATCGGTAAACTACTGACAAAATCTGCTCGAACCTTTCCCGAAAACCTCGCAATTGCATACGGATCAAAGGAATTGACGTATGCCGAATTTAACGCGCGGGCCAACCGTCTGGCAAATGGGCTTAACAAGCTTGGCGTCCAGCAAGGGGATAACGTGGCAGTGCTTATGTATAACTGTCCTGAAATGTTGGAGTCAATGTTTGCTTGCTTCAAGGCAGGTTTCGGCACTATACCTATTAATTTCCGGTTACACCCTAAAGAGTTTGCCTTTATCATCAACCATTCCGAAGCCAAAGTAGTGATTATTTCGCCTGAATTCAGCGAGGCAATCATCGACATCCGTGACGATATTCCACAAGTCAGTTGTATTATCAGCGTGCCCGAAGCGCAAGAGCCGTTTTTGGATTACGAAACCGTGCTATCCGCAAAATCGGATCAATTTGAAGATGCGGATGTCGCGCCCGATGACGTGGCATGGCTCTTTTATACATCCGGAACGACAGGGCAGCCCAAGGGTGCAATGTTGACACACCGGAACCTACTCGGCATGACGATGAACTTCTACGCTGACATGTGTCCGGGATTTGGTTCCAACGATGTTGCCCTCCATGCTGCGCCCTTATCGCACGGGAGCGGATGCTATGCGCTGCCCAACATTGGCAAGGCAGCGGCTAACGTCATTTTAGAGGCAAAATCCTTTGATCCGGAGCAAGTGTTAAAAACAATCGAGACGTACCGTGTAACAAATATGTTCGCTGCGCCGACCATGATCAAACTGTTGATAGATAGCCCGGCGGTGGACGAATACGATCACAGTTCGTTGAAGGCGTTAAACTACGGCGGTGCACCGATGTTGGTCGAAGATTTGATGGAAGCGATGGAAAAACTGGGTTCCTGCCTTGTCCAACTGTACGGACAGGCGGAATCCCCCATGACCATCACCTATCTCTCCCACGATGATCACACCCTCGACGGGGATCCGAATCAGATGAAACGACTCGCATCAGCAGGCATCCCGCGCACCAATGTCGAAGTGAAGATTGTCGATGCCGATGATAATGAACTCCCGCCCGGTGAGATGGGAGAAATTGTTACACGCTCGGATTTGGTGATGCGAGGCTACTGGCGAGATCCCGAAGCCACCGCCGAGACTTTGCGGAATGGATGGCTGCATACCGGAGACATGGGTTACATTGATGAATCTGGCTACCTGTTTCTAATGGATCGGTCAAAGGACCTGATTATCAGCGGAGGGGAAAACGTCTATCCCCGCGAAATCGAGGAGGTTATTGTCCAGCATCCCGTGGTCCGAGAAGTCGCTGTTATCGGTGTTCCAGATCCGGTGTGGGGTGAGTCGATAAAAGCAGTCGTCTCGCTTATGCCTGAGAAGGAGGTCACAGAGACGGAACTGATCGATTTTTGCACAGACCATATCGCCCGTTACAAAAGACCGAAGTCAGTCGATTTTGTGGAGGAGTTGCCCAAGAATAACTACGGAAAAATCGTCAAGCGGGAGTTGAGAGCAAAGTATTGGGAAGGAAAAGCAAGTCAGGTGATATAATAACGTAAAAAGGAGATTGAGATGAATAAAAAACGAAAGTTGGGACGCGGCGTCGCAATGGTCGGCGCAGGGATGTCGGCATTCGGTATGTTCAAAGACCGGGACTCGAAAGATCTGTTTGCCGAAGCCTTTGTTGAAATGAGTGGCTCCGTAGATAAAGGACTCGATCCCAATGATATCGATGCGTTGTACATCGGTAATTTCACAAACGACTTTTTCGCCCATCAGTCGCATTGGGGCGCAATTCTTTCAGACTCCCTTGGGCTCGTTCCCAAACCGGCGACACGGATTGAGGGTGCTTGCGCTTCAAGCGCGCTCGCTTTTCGGGAGGGGGTTTTTGCCATCGCCTCCGGCTTCTACGATGTGGTCTTAATCGGTGGGGTTGAGGATATGTCCAAAGGCACCACCGAAACGGTCGCCGAGGGTTTGGCTCTGGCGGCGATTCCTTATGAGCGGAAAGCAGGTTTTACATTCCCAGGGGTTTTCGGGGCGATCGCAACCGCATATTTTGAGAGATATGGAGCGTCCCGCGAACACCTGATGGACATTACCATAAAGAGCCACGACAATGCGCCGCTGAACCCGAAAGCGCAGTATCAAGCGACAATTCGCGATATGATGCGGTCAAAAATCAAGCGGGCGAAAGAGAAAGGGGGCGCGGTGCCAGATTGGAGCGATGAGAAAGATTTCCTGCGTGACCCAATTGCCAATCCTGCGATTGCTTGGCCCATGCATTTGTTTGATTGTTGTCCAATCAGCGATGGTGCTGCATGCATCCTGTTGGTCGGGGAGGAGCTTGCCAAGCGCTTTACTGATGACCCGTTATATGTCGCTGGCATTGGTCAGGCAAGTGGACGGGGGCTCAACGCTGCCGATGATTTGACATACTTTGAAGCGACGCGGTATGCCGCTAACGAGGCTTACGAAATGTCCGGGTTGACGCCGGCGGATATTCAGTTTGCAGAGGTCCACGACTGTTTCTCGATTGCGGAGCTCCTGCACATTGAAGATCTCGGTTTTTTCGGGCCGGGCGAGGGCTACAAAGCTGTGGCAGACGGTTTAACAAGATTAGATGGCGAGAAGCCGATCAACACGTCAGGAGGACTCAAGTGTAAGGGACATCCGGTCGGGGCAACGGGTGCGGCGCAATTAATAGAGGTATGGGAGCAGTTGAGGCACAAGGCAGGGGACAGAGGAGTACCAATCGAAGACCTACGCATCGGTGCTGCCCATAATTTAGGCGGGACCGGCGGCACCTGCACATTCACCATTCTGGAAAGGAGATAGCCGTGGCGGACAGACCGATAAGTGATTACCAGTTTGAGCGGTTTCTAGAAGAAGAGAAACTGATGGGGGCTCGGTGCGTCGGGTGCGGTGCCCTTTTTGTACCGCCACGCGCCATCTGTGCCAAATGCCACGGTTCAGAGATGGAATGGGTGGAAACAAGAGGAGAAGGGCAGCTTGTCGCCTTCACCTGTACCTCGATTGGACCCCCTGCGATGGTCGAGGAGGGGTATGACCGGAACAATCCGTACTGTTCGGGAGCGGTTGAGTTGGCGGAGGGACCGCGGGTGGTTGCACGGATAGAAGGCGTTGACACGCTTCACCCTGAAACGATAAAGATTGGAATGCCGGTGAAAGCCACTTTTTTGCGTCAAGGGGCAGACAAAGACCGGAAGACCGTATTGGCGTTCACACCGGTTGACGAAAATTAAAACTCAAAGCACCATCCCCCGTAGGTGGGTCATCTTGTCTCGCTATGCACCACCATCCCCCGTAGGCGGGTCATCTTGTCTCGCTATGCACCACCATCCCCTGTAGGCGGAGCATCTTGCCCCGCTATGCACCACCATCCCCTGTAGGTGGGGCATCTTGCCCCGCCACGCGCTAGCACCAACCCCCGTAGGCGGGGCATCTTGCCCCGCTATGCAGCACTAACCCCTGTAGGCGGGCATCTTGCCTCGCCACGCGCTAGCACCAACCCCCGTAGGCGGGGCATCTTGCCCCGCTTACGTAAACAGGATGCCATTAACCACGGGACAGTTCGCCAAGTCTTCCTGTTTGCCGAATGAGAAGGCAGGTCGTTATGACTCCATTGCACCGAATTTCCTTCACATTTTACATTTCGTTCTGCCTACTCCTTTCCCCGTTCGTAATTGGCGAGTCAGCGCAGAACGCTCCGGTCTCCTCCAACAACACTGAAAAACCCTACCTGATTCGTCAAATCACCTTTGACGGGATTGAACACCTAAATCGAAAGCAGCTAGCCGAGCTGATCGGTATTGACGCAGGACAACCCTACCTTCAAGCGGAAATGATCGCTGGTCTGAATCGGGTGCTGGAAAAATACCGTGAAAGCGGGTTTGTATTTGCTTTGATTGAACCCGAAGTTGAAACCATTCCACCCGATCAGGTGCATATCCGCCTCCACATCCATGAGGGGACGAGGGTTCGCACAGGCGAGATCAGAATTGAAGGGAATCATCTGCTTTTGACCGGCGACCTCCGTCGTGCGCTCGGTTTACGGAAAGGTACACCTTTCAGCCAAGCTGCCTTTGAACAGGGGATCGACAAGATTCTAACCCTGTATAGCGAGCACGGCTATCCCAAGGTGGAAATCGAGCCAACCAACTTCCATCTATCGGAGGAACAGGGAAAGGTTGACCTTCGCTTGCAAATTCGTGAGGGAAATCAGGTTAGGATTGGAGCGGTGAAACTGACCGGTCTACAGAAAACAAAGCCTGAAGTAGTCCTCCGCGAGTTGCCGGTTCAAACGGGCGACGTTTTCGATCAGCGCAAAATCGATCAGAGTTTCCACCGGTTGGTAAACCTCGGCTACTTTTACGAAGTCAGCCCATCCCTGCTTGAAGAGGGCACGACACCGGAGGAAATTATTTTTAATGCGAAGGTAACGGAGGCACGGACTGGCAGGTTCAGCGGTGTCATCGGCTATGCCCCGCCAACTACGGAATTTGAAGGAGCGCCACAACTGACAGGTGTGATTGAAGCGACAGAAACCAATCTTTTGGGCACAGGACGGGGGGCAAATTTTCTTTGGAAATCTGGCTTACTTCAGACATTAAAAATTGGTTACACCGAACCGTGGGCGTTTGGAAAGCCGATCAAAATCGGTGTCGAGTATTCGCAGGTGAAGCAGAGAAACCAGTTTACCGATGTTGAGTCAAATGAGAATGCCGCCTCCGTGACTGTTGGCGCGCGTTTCCGCCGCATATTTGAAGGTTCACTGGGGTTCTCTTATAAACGGATCGGGCTTCCTACAGGTGACACTCCGCTCCCTGCCACCTCCCCGTCCATGCCCTCACCGATTATAGATGTGGCAGATCCCGCAGCGCAAAGCGGTGTGAAGTACGGTGTTACTTTGGGACTGACCCGCGATAGTAGGGATTATTTTCTGAACCCAACCCGCGGACGCCTTGACCATGTGGCGTTCGAGTTTTCACGAGGGGATTTCAAACTACGCAAACTGTGGGTCGATCTGCGAGGTTACTTCCCCACATGGCGTCGACAGGTAATCGCTATCGGTTTGCACGGTGCGGCAGCGTGGGGAGATAACATCCCGCCGACAGAACTCTTTTATCTTGGTGGGGCGAATACCTTGCGCGGTTACGACGAAGATTGGTTTTTTGGACCCCGCCGCGTTTATGCAAACATCGAATACCGGCTGCTAGTTGGACGCACCTCGCAGTTCTTCGTATTCACCGATCTGGGAACAGTCACCCAAATCGATCAACCCACCGTCTTCGACCCGCTCCGCGTGGGTTATGGATTCGGTATGCGGCTTGAATCGAAGGGTGGGCTGCTACGGATGGATTATGGACTGGCGGAAGGACACTCCGCTTTGGAAGGAAAAATCCATGTCAATCTCGGAACCTCATTCTAAATAAGTTGTCTTGACCTATTAGCTGTCAATGATAGCTACTGTCATTGATGATTCTCACCAGCATCACGACGGTTCTGCTCATGAATCTGAAATTCGCAATTTTTATTTTCTTTAGAGTTAAACTATTAGGGCCTTATGCTAGTTACTAATGAACTGGAAACGCCAACTCTTTAATCTGTAAAAACGCCTCTTTTTTGCATAGCTGATTGAGATAAACGCATAGCGTATGAGCGGTGAGTTTGGAGTATAACCGAGTGCATACCCCCCAGAAACTATGCGCATGATTCTTTTGTATATGAAATTGTTCACTCAATTGACCATTAACCGTTTCAACCCTCTGCCTAATTTCGTTAATCCACCGCTTGGTTTGTCTGGAAATCTGCTGTTTCTGGTTGCGTCGGGGGACCGTTATCAGATCGATACGGTTGAGTTGAGCTAATTGGTCTTTGACTTGGTTGCTAATATAGGCTTTATCCCCTATCACTTGCTTATCTTGGTGTCCAGAGAGCAATTCGTAACCAACCGATAAATCGGTTGCAGAAGCCGGGGCAAGTTCAAAATCAACAATCACCCCACTTGCGGTGACTAACAGATGAAGTTTATAGCCGAAAATGGTCTGTTTCCTCGATTCCACCCGCCCATAATCGGCACCATAGCATGACCAATTATTTGATGACGAAGGTGCCAGATGAAACTGAATGACTGGAATCGGCAAACTATCAATAATACACAGTTTCTCCGATGCCGCTTCAATGTCTGACAAGAGCATCTGTCGAATCCGATTGATGATTGTCCCCAAATTGCGTCTTCGCCGGTTGAGTCGGGTCTGACAAGGCAGTATAGGGAACAGATGGGGGTGCTGGCTAAAGTCGGATAGCAGTTGTGTTTCGATGTCCCACCCCTTACATTCGGCAACCAATATCATAGTGATTAACTCACTATCGCTACATGGGGGAGGGGGGCCTGGGCGTCGGAGTAATGGTTCGAGTTTTATCAGAATGTCATCAACAATGACATAAGTCCATAGACAGAGGTCATCAAAATCGGTTATCATAAGGTTATCCTCCAGTTTTAGATGGATTGTCAAGTTCATCTATAGTAACAGACTGGAGGACTTTTTAGCTTCCCTTTTTTTTAGTTCCCATAAAAAAAGGGAAGCTAACTGAGGGGTGTTCATAATTGCAATAGAGTCAGGATAACGGTTATAATCTAATCTAATTTCCACCAAAGAAAGGATTATAACATGTGTTACCCTGACCGTGAGTATTATATCACATTGTTGTTCCAACTGTTTGAAGAATTTGAGGCATCGGATACATTCAAGCGAACCGAGCATCGAGGCCACCCTCAAGTATACCCCGACAGTTCACTGATTGTCTTTTTCGCCATAATGACCCTCAAAGCCGTCAATCGCTTCAAAGCGCAACACAGATGGCTTTTGGCACACCCCGATTGGCTGCCACGGCTGAGGCTTGAAACGGTGCCATCCCGGGTGACTCTCTCCCGCCGTTACAAACAGTTGGCACCGACTCTTGAAGCGTTTGTTGCCTACCTTGGGGATATGGGAGTGGGATTGGATATAGAGACGACCCCAGAAGTAATATATGAAGACAAAAGCCTGTATAAGGCAAAAGGAAATGTGTGGCATCAAAAGGACCGAAACGCCAACATCATCCCCGATGGACTTGGCAATCTTGACACCGATGCGAGTTGGTCAACGAGCAAGTATCGGGGGTGGGTTTACGGGTATGGACTTCACCTAACAACCACCGCAAGCGGGTTTCCACGCTTAGCTGCGGTCTATACCGGCTCAGTCAGCGAGAAAGCGGTGCTTGACCACAAAACAGAGGCACTGCTTGCGCGCAATATCCGGTATGTGACTGCTGATGCGGGGTATACTGACCTCAACCGGGTCAAGCAATTGGCAAGCGCAGGGATATTGCTCTTGACGCCGGTTACGGGTGCCAAAAGCGATAAGGCACTTGGCTATCTTGATGCAATAGAGACCTCGGACCCATTGAACTGCTATCAGAAACAGCGGAAAACGGCGATTGAACCGGTGTTTGGGGTATTGCTTGAATTGGGGGCAACCGATGCCAATCAGAAGCAACTGCCGGTCAGTCGGCTTGACAATGTACGTCCCTTTTTGCTGCTTACCGTAATATTACTTCAATTAGCAATGCTGGTCAATTCCATCTGGCATTTACCTTTCAGAAATGTTTCAGTGATGATGGCTTCATTTCGTTAAAAGGATTGATGGAAAATTGACTATCTTGTGATAAGTATTTATGAACACCTCTCAACTATAGATGAGATCCTAATCCTCGGAGAAAAATCAATAGAAGATTCGCTTGCTGTTTCACCTAAAGGTAGGCTGGCTACAACATGGGGACAGGTTAAAGCTCGGTACTAACTCCAACCAACTATGGTAGATTTTAGAATTACTTAGACACTTCCAATGCACAGCCAACCCCCTAAATCCCCCTTATCAGGGGGACTTTGGAAATTTCGCTAGGGTCGGAGTTATTGGTAAATGTCTAATTATTTATAGGGTTCACCATAATTAAGTAAACTGATCTCAACAAATAAACTTTCACTTTTCCATCCTCAGTAACAAGAGGAAGGGAGTGTTCTTCTGTCCTTCCCTTTCTACGCTTCCTTCCTCTCCCCAAGGAAACCTGATGGCACAACTGAATTTTTTCGATTGTAACACCTATATTGGCAGACAACGGAAATCCTCGCCGCTAGCGTTCCATACCGTCGAAGGATTGCTAGCAGAGATGGACTACTTAGGTATTGATGAAGCTGTCGTATACCATGTGACTGGCGGTAATGGCAGCCTGATGCAAGCTATCAAGGGACACGAGCGGCTCCATGGCTGTTGGGTATACCCTCTACATCATTATCCAAGTATGCCTGAACCCATCAAAGTGGTCGAGGATATGTTGAATCAGGGGGTGAAAATCACACGGTTGTTGCCCTCCTTTTACTATGCCAATCTCGTGGCGGACTGGGCATGTGGCAAGCTGTTTTCCGCTTTTGAAGCCTATCGGACGCCGGTGCTTCTGACTGACTCAGATCTGGGTAAGTTTCCAGATGAGACACGCCCCAGCTACTCGGCACAGAATGTCTACGACATCTGTCAGCGCCACCCTCAGATGCCCGTAGTCATCATGCGTCTGAATTTTTCGGCAATGAATATTATCCATCCCCTCATGAACCAGTGCCCCAATCTGCATGTAGAGATTTCCTACTATACTCCGCACCAAGGCGTGGAGCAGTTAGTCCAGCATTTTGGTCCAGAACGTATTCTGTTCGGGACAGGTATGCCGTACAACGGACCAGGGGTGGCTCTAGGGTTGATGCGGTATTCCGAACTAACAGATGAAGCACGCGCTTTGATCGCTAGCGGGAATCTGCGGCGCCTCATGACAGAGGTAGGCTGAAAAGAAAGGAATGATGTCAATGACCCGTTCATCAAGTTCAATTCGAGATTGCGTGGAGGCTGGTCAACCTCTCAGTGATGTTCTTATCATTGATGGGTTGACGTCGGTACACCTCCCATTTCTTAAGGTGATGGATCGCTTGGGAGTTGATAAGGCATGTGTTCAAGGCAGCCCCGATGTTGTTTTACCTGTGATACAACAGTACCCTGATCGCTTTATTGGCATGTGCCGAGTTGATCCCAATTACCCGGACGAAGTACTGCCCACGCTGGAACGCAGTTTTGCCGGTGGAATGCGCGCCATCAAACTCCACCCAGCTGCCCATACTGAGTACTATCCGATCGACGGTCCAAACTATCGGCCCGCCTTTGAGTTTGCCGCAGCACACCAAGCCCCTATCATCATCCACTCTGGTCCCCGAACTGAAGTAGATCTTCGGTTGAACCGCCCTTACCTGATAGCTACAGTTGCCCAATGGTACCCGAATGTGAACTTCATCGTCTCCCACTGCGGAGCTTACGATGCCAAGGAGACGTGGGAAGCTATGGATGAAGCGATTGAAGTCACCAACGCCAACTCCAATATTTATCTCAATTTCAACACTTTGGGACGCTACTTCGGGGTGATTGAATATCTGGTGCAAAACGTGGGGGTTGATCGGGTAATCTTTGGTTCTGACGAACCCCAACACTCATTGTTAGCGGAGGTCGGGCATGTTGCTTACGCCAAAATCAGCGATAGCGATAAGGAACAGATTTTTGGCATCAACATGGCACGATTGTTGAAGTTGGAGTAGGAGGTTTTCAAACATGGCAATCGGTTGGGGTGTTATTGGTTGTGGACGGGTTGCTAATGCGCGTGCTATTCCGGAAGGGATTATGGCTGCGGAGAACGCACGGCTTGTTGGCGTTTGTGATCTCTTTACGGATCGTGCTCAGGCAACTGCCGATAAATTTGGCGGAAAAGTTTATCAGGATACGGCGGCGTTGTTATCTGACCCTGCCATTGATGCGGTGTATATCGCTGCCCCGCCCGCGACTCACGCAGACCTCACCATCAACGCAGCCAAAAACGGCAAACATGTGCTGTGCCAGAAGCCAATCGCTCTGAATGCCCATCAGGGGGAGGAGATGGTGCGTATCTGCCGTGAACAAAACGTCGTACTTGGTATCGGTTTCATGATGCGTTACCATGCGTGCCATCAAAAAATGCGCAATCTGATTCGAGATGGTGCTATAGGAAAACCGGTAGCTACACGCGTCCGTTACTCCGTTTGGGCACCTCCCGTCGATACTAATGAAGACTTTGGAACTTGGATACACGATCCGAAGGTCGCTGGTGGGGGCTCCATGATGGATATGGGTGTTCATACCATCGATCTGATGTCGATGATGGTTGGACGCATCACAGAAGTTTGCAGCTTCTGCGATACACTTGTACACAGCTATGAGGTAGAGGATACCGCTTCCATCCTCTTCAAGTTCGACAATGGAGCGCAGGGGGTTATGGAGTGCTATATGAGTGTGCCGAACTTCCCTGGACGTAGATTGCTAGAGATATATGGAAGCGAGGGGATGCTGGTCGCAGAAAACACAATCTATCAATTGCCAACGGGAAACCTATGGCACTACAAACGTACGCGCGACGGACTCGTGGAATCCGAACCTGAGGCGATTGAGTACATCCCGGAAAATATGTATTTGCGTGAAATCCAGCTTTTTTCGGAAGCAGTGGAAAGCGGTAGCGCATATCAGATTCCGGGCGAAGAAGGGCTATATGTACAACGGGTGGTTGATGCCATTTATCGTTCTTCTGCAGAACGACGTGTCATTGCACTGGACAGTTAAATAGGGAGAAGGGGAGAACGAGCAGACGAGAAAATCGCTGTTCCGTTTTAAGCCTCCGCGAATTTTCGCCAATATTAAAAAAGATTCGCATGGATTCGTGGAGGGATTCCCGTTATCCCGTTTTTCACTTTCCCACTTTCCAACTCAATCTCTTCCAATCCTCCCGCCTTTATTTGGCAATTATAAAAGGAGAGCACAATGAAACTTACTGGTGGCGAAGCGATTGTCCGGTGCTTGGAAAGCCAAGGAGTTGAATATGTCTTTGGTATGGCTGGGCACGGAAATCTTTCATTTCTGGATGCACTGATCGATTCTAACATCAAGTTCATTTCAGTACCCCACGAACAGATCGCGACCCATGCGGCAGACGCCTATTTCCGAGTAACTCACAAGCCAGCCGTCATATCAACAACAGTTGGTCCCGGCGCAACAAATACTATCACAGGGGTAGCTGATGCCTTGCTAGATAGCTCGGCAATGGTCATTATCTGCGGAGGGGTTCCGAGCTTCTACAGCGGTATGGATGCGCTCCAAGAGTTCGGCACCCATCACGATGATGAGCAATTCGAGCTATTTAAACCGATCACCAAACGGGTTTGGAAGGTGGCGCATGCCAAACTCTTGCCCCATGTGGTGTCCCGTGCTTTCAACTACGCCCTAACCGGGAATCCCGGTCCTGTGATGATTCATGTGCCGCTGGATTTCTACTCACAAAGCATGGATTATGACAGCCGTGACATCACAGCCCACCGAACAACGAGTAGTCGGGTGTTGGCAGATCCGGTGGAGGTTGAACGCTCCCTGAATTTGTTGCTCAAAGCCGAGCGTCCACTGATCTACGCAGGAAATGGGGTGCTATTAAGCCAAGCCACAGCGACACTTACAGCACTGGCTGAATATCTCCAAATCCCTGTGGCAACAACCATGAGCGGTCAAGGAGCAATCAGCGGTGAACATTCATTAGCGGCAGGTTTTACCGGTACTGTTGGAACACCAGTTTCAAACCGAATGGCACGCGAAGCCGACGTTATTCTGGCAATAGGTACGCGAATGCCGGAAATGGACTGTAATTCTTGGAAACACCAGCATTTCTTCGCCATCCCACCCGCGAAACTTATTCATGTAGACATCGACCCACATCAAATCGGTAAAATCTTTCCTGTAGAAGTTGGCGTCGTTGGCGATGCCGAGGCGACCCTCAAGCAGTTCTTGGAAGCAGCAGAAGCGACAACACCGCCCCGCCAGCCCTCTGACTGGGTCAAAAGTATGCAGCAACAGCGCGCAGCGTGGTGGGCTGAATTACATGCTGCCGAGGGTTCAAATGACGCGCCTATCGCTGTGGAACGGCTCTTGGGTGATATTCGGCAGGTCTTGCCACCGGAGGGGATCTTTATCAGCGGAGTGGGTGTGAGGCATGCTGTGGGTCAGCATATGCGTTTTACACGCCCCATGACGCATATCGTCGGCAGTGGATACGGAACAATGGGGCAGGAGGTGCCTGCCGCTCTGGGTGCAAAGCTAGGCAACCCGGATGTCCCTGTCGTCGCTGCGGTGGGTGACGGTGCCTTCCGATCTACTATGCAGACACTCCTACCTGCTGTGGAGTATGGAATCAATCCGGTATGGGTCGTGCAGAACAACTATTCATTTAATATCATCTCCCTTTATCAAAAACGTCACTGGGAGCGCCTCATTGGCACCGAGTTCAAAATAGAAGCAGAAGATAAACCCTATAACCCGGATTTTGCCGCGCTTGCCCGCGCCTTTGGGGCAGAAGGCCGGCGAGTGGAACGTCCTGAAGACCTGAAGCCAGCCCTAGAAGAAGCGATTGAGGCAAATCGCCCCTATGTGCTGGATGTGATCATGACGCAGAAACCGCGCATCCGCGCAAATGGTTATTGGGTGGTCAACGACATTATAACCCCCCAGTGGGAAGGCGATCCCGTCTAACCTATTTGGTTCATCAGTTCATTATGAATGTTTGTAGGAGGGAGATATATGCGAGTGCTTGCTATCGCCGCCCACCCCGACGATTTGGAGACTGCCTGCGCTGGAACATTAGCCAAGTATGCATTGGCTGGCCACGCAGTAATTATGTGCAATTTGTGCGATGGAGCCCTCGGCGGTAACATCCCCAAGGCGGAATTGGCTGCTCTCCGTCGCAAAGAGGCAGAGGCGTCAGCAGCTATCATCGGGGCTGAGTATATCCCATCCTTGTTCGAGGATCTGGATATCTATCCGGACAAGGCTTCTCGTCAGAAGGTAGCTGAAGTGATCAGACAGGCGCGTCCAGACATCATCATTACCCATCCACCGGTAGATTATGCGCCAGATCACGTCGCAACGAGTCAGTTAGTTTTCGATGCCTCGTTCCTCGCCACCCTGCCCAACTATGAAAGCGATACAGGCACCGAAGTCCATCCATCGTTGGGACCCGTCTTTTACATGGAATCTTTCGGTGGTCATGAATTTCAGCCTACTATCTGGGTTGACATTACCCAGACCTTTAAGTTGAAGAAGCAGATGCTCGAAAGCCATGAAAGCCAAGTAAAATGGTTGAAAGAATGGCGTGGAACTGATCTTGTCGCCCGGATGGAGGTACAATCTGGCTATCGCGGTATGCAGTGCGGCGTCCAGTATGCCGAAGCCTTCCACACCCTGTATGCTGCCAGACGGGTGCCAGCTCATGACTTACTTCCGATAGGAGAAGCATAGTATGTCCAAGAAACTGAAAGTCGCTATTACCGCTTGGGAATTCCCTTGGCTCAGCATTGATGAGATTTGCCAGAAAGCCCATAACTATGGACTGGAGTACATAGATTGCATTGCCCCTACGCGAGACACCCTGTCTGATTTCAAGCGAACGTTAGACAAGTATGGGATACGTCCTGCAGCCATTGGAGGTACAGCTAAAGGGGGTTCCATTAAGATGAATGCCAGTACACAGGCTGACATCCCCGAACTACACGGTAATTTTATTGAGGCGATTGAGACTGCAGCCGAGCTAGGTGCTCCTTACGTCATCAGTTATTACGGTGGCAATCTTGCCTACGATGCCAAAGCTTCCATGCAGCGTTATCGGCGTAATATGCAGCCTGTCATGGAAGCCGCCGAAAAGCACAATGTGACAATCATCATTGAAACAGAGTATAACCAGATTGCTACTGATGTGACCCGCACGGCGGATGGTACGCTGGATCTGGTTGAGTTTATGGATTCGGCACACTTTCAGGTGAACTTTGATCCGTGTAACCTCTTCATTGCAGGTGAGGAGGGCTTTCCTTACGCCTACGATGTGCTGAAGCCCTACATCCGCCACGTTCATTTGAAGGATGCAACGAAGTATGATCCGGCGCGTCATGGTCGCAAGTACCGCAAGGATCTGCAAACGGATGCGCGCGGGAGTTGGATCTGTGTGGCACTGGGGGGGGGTGGTCTCAACATGGAGGGTCTTCTCAAGCGGCTTCAGGCTGACGACTATGAGGGGATCATGGCGATTGAGTTGCACACGCTGCGAGAGTTGACTGAGCAGGTTTTTGACGACAGTATCCAGTATCTGAAAGATCACGGAGTACTGTGAAGATTGATGTCAGAATCGTAACCATTGAACCGAACAATGCTTTTGTCCAAGCATTAGGTATCCACAGACATCCGGCACTTAGGTTTGGCGAAATGAGTCTACCGAAATTCTATAATTCGCATAGAGGAAATACCCATCATGAGCAAAAAACAGTCAGGTTCAAGTCGCAGTGGTTTCCGGGCAGCATACCGCCCACCTGAAGGTGTCACCTACAAGGTTAAAAATTCCTACTTCGGTAGTGAATATGACGAGGAGGAGTATCAGGCAGTCCTAGAAGCGATGCAGCAGGAGTGGTTGACGAATGGCCCGCAGACTGCCGCTTTTGAGGAAGAATTTGCTGCCTATACCGGTACTCAGCACGCCTTTGCCACGAGCAACTGTACAGCAGCACTGCATATCGGCGCCGATTTGATGCGTCTGAATCCGGAGGATGAGGTAATCACGACGCCGATTACCTTTATTGCGACATCACAGCCAATCTTGGCACGCGGTGCGAAGGTGGTTTTCGCTGATGTGGATGCGCGGACCTTTAACGTCGATCCTGCGAGCATCGCCGAACAAATCACCGATCGCACACGGGCAATTTTTCTGGTCCACGACGGCGGTCATCCATGCGACATGGATCCAATTATGGACCTTGCCCGCAAGCACAACTTGCTGGTACTAGAAGATGCCGCTAGAGCCGTGGGGGCGGAATATAAGGGGCGCAAGGTTGGATCCTTCGGTGACATCGGTACGTTCAGTTTCCACTCTATCAAAAACATGACCACCTTGGGCGAGGGTGGGATGCTCACAACCAACCGGGGCGACTATGCAGCTATAACACCGATGCTTCGCTCTATGGGAGTCAAATATTTCTTTGAGTTTGAGGAGGATGAGCTGCCTGATGACGAGACCATCCGCAACTTCTCCTTCGATGTCGTCGAGCCAGCGGGCGTCATTCCACGGAACAATCGAATGAATGAGTCACAAGCGGCGGTGGGACGGGTCCAGTTACGTAAATTGGAGATCCTGAACAAACGGCGTCGTGCGGCTGCCCACTACCTGACTGAACGATTGGGGGAAATTGAGGAAATTACGCCGCCCTACGAAGATCCGGATTGCAAACATGTCTTTCACCTCTACAACATTCTATTCGATGGATCAAAATTCGGCGCGACCACGCTCGATTTACGCCATATATTGAATCACGAAGAGGGTGTTCAGGCAGCTGCTGGTTGCAATATGCCCAACTATCTACATCAGATCTACCGTGTGCGCGGTTACCAGCGCGGCCTATGCCCTATAGCAGAACGGGTTCACGAAGCTTCCGTGGGGCTGCCTATGTATCCGCGTCTTACCCAAGATGACCTAGATATTATCGTGGCTGCGGTCAAATCCGCGGTCTATAAGCTAAAACATCGCTAGGAGAGTTTTCCGTGAGTCATATAGACATACAAGCCGTCGCCCATCTTGGGATTCCGGTGAGCGACCTAGATCAATCCCTCCAGTTTTACCATGACGCACTCGGACTGGAGATTATATCAGTTCGCGAGGTTTCAGGCGAGCGCATATCCGCTGGGGTACAGGTGCAGGATGCTCAGATTAAGATTGCTTTGCTTGAAACTGGGAATGCCAGATTGGAGCTACTCCAGTACCTTAATCCCGTTGGCAAGCGATTTGACAGTCAGAATAACGATGTCGGTGCAACCCATATTGCCCTGAATGTAGCGGATCTCCAAGCTACCTATGACCGGCTGCAAGCGTTAGGCGTGTCTTGTAATACGTCGCCCTTTCCAAGCAGTTATCCAGAAGGTTGGGGGTGGTTCTACGCTCGTGATCCGGACGGCATCACAGTGGAATTTAATGGGCCCCTGAACTGAGGAGAGGTGTGTGAACGTCAACAATATTGCAGTCATCGGTGCAGGTACGATGGGCCATGGTATCGCTCAAGTGTTCGCACTGGCGGGCTTTCAGATTACCTTGACTGATAACGACGATACAATTCTACGCAACGCCCTACCGCGTATCCAAGCGAATCTTCAGACTTGTATTGCACACAACTTTGTAAGTGAAGACGCGGCTGCGGTTGTGCCTTCACGCATCACGCTTACCCCTGATTTAGCGGAGGCAGCGTCCCAAGCTGATTTTGTTGTCGAAGCAGTCTTTGAGGACCTTGCCATCAAGCACGAGGTACTTCGTCAACTGGAGGTACATTGCCCAACGCACACCATCATCGCCAGTAACAGTTCTAGCTTCCGCGTCGCCGACATGGCATCTGCGCTGAACCAGCCTGAGCGGCTTCTAGTTACTCACTTCTGGAATCCGCCCCATCTGATTCCACTGGTAGAGGTTGTGCATGGAGAACAGACCTCCGCTGAAGTTATCGAAACTACAAGTCTATTGCTTAAGGCAGCAGGAAAGTATCCCGCACAGGTCAGGAAGGATGTTCCTGGTTTTGTGGGCAATCGTCTGCAACACGCCTTGCGTCGAGAAGCAATCGCTATCGTAGCTGAAGGTATTGCCACGCATGAAGACGTAGATATTATTGCTAGATTGAGTTTTGGGCTGCGGATGCCGGTGATTGGTCCATTGGAGACAGCAGATTTGGGAGGTCTCGATCTCACGCTGGCGATTCAAACTTACCTTCTACCCGAGCTCGATCGCTCTACCGAACCCAAACAGTTGATTCGAGACAAAATCGCAAAGGGCGAGTTAGGAGCAAAGGCGGGCAAAGGATTTTATGATTGGCCTCCGAGCCGACTTGCCGAGTCAATTCAACAGCGCGATGAGGCTCTCTTGGAAATGCTCAAATGGTTTAGAAATCGTGGCTTAATCTAGGCGATGGGCTAGAGAAGAAAATATGGTTACTATCTTCAAGTAGCCAAACAACAGATAATGGAAAGCAAAAGTCCAAAGTTCCCTTGGCGGCCGGTACTTATCGCGGTTATTTGGATACCATTCAATAGCTACTGGATTGCCTATCAAGAGGTCGCATGGTATGCACGATTAACCTATGTCTCTCCTTTCCCCAATGTAATTTTCACTGTTTTCTTGCTGGCAGCGTTCAAAGCTATTTTTGGGCGTTTTTCAAAAACGACGTTGACTCATGGTGAGCTATTGATTATTTATATTATGCTCTCCATCGCATCGGCAATTTCAAATAATATCATGCTCGCCGAAGTCATCCCATCGTTTGGATACGCTTATTGGTTTGCGACGCCGGAAAATGAATGGAAGGACGTGCTTTGGAAGTATCTGCCAGATTGGCTTACGGTCAACGATAGAGATGTATTGAAAGGATATTACAAGGGAGATTCATCGCTTTATGATGTACGTACGCTCCGAGTGTGGCTCTCTCCGATAATCGCATGGGCAGGTTTTACTTTCGTATTGGTCTTCGTCATGTTGTGTATAACCGCTGTTTTGCGAAGGCAATGGACAGAAAACGAGCGGTTGACTTATCCAATAACCCGCTTGCCCTTGGAGATGGTGGATGCAAAATCGGGATTTTTTCGCAATCGCTTGATGTGGATGGGATTTGCTATCGCAGGAGGTATTTCCCTTATTAATGGTCTAAATATTTTATATCCTGTGTTTCCTCAGATACCGATAACGCGTCAGAATATCGGTTCCTTTACAGATAGACCGTGGGATGCTATGGGGAATACATATATCGCATTCTACCCGTTTATCATAGGCATCGGGTTTCTCATGCCGTTAGACCTGTCTTTTTCTTGCTGGTTTTTCTTTCTTTTTCGGAACTGCGTTAAAATATTAATCAGTGTTTTCGGACTATCTAATATTCCCGGCATCCCGTTTTTCAAGCAACAGGAATTTGGTTCAGTGCTTGGGCTTTGTATAGCGGCAATCTGGGTCGGCAAAAGATTTTTTACGCGTGTGTTGATCGGTGTGTTCCGCAAACGTGCTGCGGATGACTTAGATGAACCGATGCACTACCGAACAGCAATTGGGGGTATCGTTGTTGGCTGCATTTTACTCGTTGTCTTCTCGGTTCGGATTGGAATGTCCGTTTGGGGGGCGTTGAGTTTCTTTGCCATATACTACGCTGTTTCCGTGACAATAACGCGCGTACGTGCGGAATTGGGATTCCCTGTTCACGCGTTTGAGTATCTTCGAGTCTCTGAAGATTTACCGAATACCTTAGGGACGCGCCGGTATAGTTCGGGGGATTTGACGGGTTTCGCTCTGTACACTTGGTTTAATAGAGCTTATGCTAGTCATCCAATGCCGCACCAACTAGAGGGATTTAAGCTAACAGATAATACACCAATAATAAAACGAGAGCAGCTGTCTGTGCTAATTATGGTTGCTGCTTTCTGTGGTATCTTCGCCTGTTTCTGGGCTTATCTGGATATTTATCACAGATATGGTGCTATGTCAGGATTTGGTGATTGGCCAAACGCATGGTACGGTGCTTGGACCTACCAAGCACTAGACCGTTGGCTGACCAATCCATCGGAAATGAAGTACGGTGAAATTGCTTTTGTAGGTGTTGGCGCAATATCTGTTTTCTTTTTAACAATGATGCGATTGTGGTTTCTCTGGTGGCCCTTTCATCCGCTGGGGTACATCATTTCTCTAGGACATTGGATTCAGTTTCTCTGGCTCTGTTTAATGATTAGCTCAGTTACGAAATGGATTATTCTTAAGTATGGTGGGCCTCGATTGTATCGTCGGGCTTCATATTTTTTTCTCGGGCTGATCCTGGGCGATTTCGTCATTGGCAGTCTATGGTTGATATATGGAACGGTGCTTAATACAACGGTATATGTGTTTTTCCCCGGCCGTCCGGTATAGTTTTTGCCCATTACCAAGTAGCTTCATGGATAATTTCTAGTATGAGAGTATATTTTTGAGAAAGCGTTCCGTATCTGAAAAGGAGGATGTAGATCATGGCAGCGAATATCAGAAGAATACAGGTCGAAGATTCTCGGTTTGTCGGAGAGGTTTGCACTATGAAGTATATCGTGTACGGAATATTCATGGGATTGATATTAGGTGGGCTCTTTGGCTCTTCGACCGTCAGTTTTGCAGGAAAATGGGAAGAGAAAGCAAACATGCACGTCGGAAGATATGCTCTTGCCACTAGCGCAGTCAACGGGAAGGTTTATGCCATTGGGGGACAAGATAATAGCCCACAAATCCAGCCACCGGTGGAAGAATACGATCCGGTATCGAATACATGGACCCAAAAAAGTAGAATACCTGTAGGCAGATTTCTGTTATCCGCCAGTGCAGTCGGGGAAAAGATTTATGTAATCGGGGGGTTCGATGGTCTTGATGCCTTCGCAAGGGTGGATGAGTATGACCCCAAGACAGACACATGGGCGCAGAAGGCGGACATGCCAACGCCGAGATTGGGGTTAACCACAGTGGCAGTAGGAAAAAAGATTTATGCCATTGGGGGAGCAAACGCTGATATGATCCCATCTGGGGCGGTCGAGGTCTATGACCCCACGACGGATACTTGGGAACAGAAAGCCGATATGCCAAATCCGAGATGGAACTTAGCCGCCGCCGCGGTGCTCGGAACAATTTACGTCTTTGGTGGATGCCTAGGTGACAGCGATAAAAAAGGATCTAAATTAGTGGAGGCGTACGACCTCTTCGCGGACACTTGGACGCGGAAAGCCGATCTGTGGCTGGATACTAATGGGATATCCGCTAGTGCTGTCGGCAATGGGATGATTTATGTCTTCGGGGGTCAGAAATGGGATGGAAAAGAAGGAAAGGGTGGAGTTAAGGCAGTAGGAAAATGGGCAATTTATAAAACGGTATTGGAATATGACCGAACGAAGAACAAATGGAGAATGGTAGAGGAGATGCCAACTGAAAGGTGGGGGTTAGGAACTAGTGTTGTGGATGGGAAGATTTATGCCATCGGCGGTTGGCCCAGAAGAATAGACTGGTGGGTTAACCGAGAAAAAACGGAAGAATACACTCCCGACGGCTGGCCATTCCCTGTAAACCTCTTATCCGTTTCTCCGCGTGATAAACTCGCAACGACGTGGGGGGAGCTTAAACATCGTCAGTGAGGATTCTGCTATATTAAGGTGGTTCGATGATTTGAACGGCAGGTTTTCACCAGCCCATTTATTATGTCCTATAAAACATGTACGAAATTTTTGTCAAGTACATGATTATCTGAAATTCAAACTATGGTGGATTTGACAATTAACTTGACATTTTTGAGTTGTAGGAGGGAACTCCGATTCCCAACTATCAAAACATTCAGTCGCGATTCGGAGATCGCTCCTACAGAAGAGATGTCAATATATTTTTATAATTCACTATAAGTAGGAGGAACATCATGCCTTACAAACTTCGACTAGACAAGATGTACATGATGCCAACACACTTTGGGCCCGGCATGGGACCGAGGCAGGGGCCCTGTGGACGTAAATTCGAGTGCAAGGACAGCCCGAAGTCAACATCCATATCGGTCAGTTTTTTGACGAACCGTGAACAACTTGAGGAATTTTTGCCTGAACGTTTTGAGGTTGGCGCAGAGCCGGTCGTCAGTATCTCTGCATCCTACATGACGGAAATTGAGTGGTTGGCGGGTCGTGGATACAATGTCCTCGGTGTCAGTTTCCCTGCTGTTTTCAACGGGGAACGCGATCGCGCTGAAGGTGGGCTGCTGACAGTGCTTTGGGAAAACCTGTGCGATCCGATTCTCACAGGTCGTGAGCAGTTAGGCTTCTCCAAAATCTATTGCGAGCTTCCAGAACCGGTCGTGCTTCGCGGCGACACACACTGCATCGCCAGTTGGCTCGGTTTCAAGTTCTTGGATATGAAACTGACGAACATGGAGCAGGTAACACTGGACACAAATCCTGCACCGGCAGCAAAACCCCCGGATGATGGTGTGCTGCGGGGGACCTTGCACTATAAATATATGCCGCGAACCGGAGAATGGGGACAAGGCGATGTCGGCTACGCCGTACTCACGCCGGCAGAGGGAAGCAACAGCGTTACCAAAGAGCTATGGCGCGGTGAGGGAACGGTGGAGTTTCACAAAGCAAGGTGGGAAGACCTGCCAACCCAATATCACATTGTCAACGCCTTCCATGAGTTGGAAATTAAGGAATATCGTGGTGCAACCATCTCTAAGAGTGTTGGCGGCAAAGACCTCAGCGATCAACGGATTCTTCAGTAGTCTGAGGTTGAACGAAAAAACCGTGTAATGCACTTCCAATGTCCATAGGGAAAAAACTGGAGGCAAGCTATGGAATATCGGCCATTTGGTCAAACAGGGCTGCAGGTTTCAGCGATTGGATTTGGTTGCTGGGAGATGGGCGGGGGGTACGGTTCCATCGAGGAATCGGAGGTCATCAAAGCAATTCACCATGCTCTAGACCTTGGAATCAACTGCTTTGACACCGCCGAAGGCTACGGGAAGGGTAGATCTGAGGCATTGTTATCAAAAGCGTTGGGTGCCCGGCGGAAAGACGTTATTGTTGTGACCAAGTTCGGCGTAGGTTACGATGATCGTCCGAAAGGGAGGGATAGCCGGCGATCCATGGCACACGCTGCGATTGATCGGAGTCTGAAGGCGTTGAACACCGATTATGTTGATGTGTATCTGGTTCATTGGCCCGACCGCACAACTCCCTTTGACGAAACGATGCAGGCGCTGGAGGAGATTGTCCAACAGGGAAAGGTACGCCACATCGGACTATCGAATTTCACGCTCGACGAAATCAAGACGTGCATGGCAATGCGTAGGGTTGAGGTTTTACAGTATAGCTGTAATCTTTTTGATCGGCGTATGGCAAAATGGATCTTCCCCTATGCCAAAGAGAACGGGATTGGCATCATGACATACGGTTCGCTCGCCTACGGTTTGTTGACGGGCGCATTCACCGAGGAAACCACATTTGAGGAAGGGGATTGGCGGCGCAATGGAGGCTGGGATATGTCGCTGAAGTTGTTCATGCCAGAGGTTTTCAAGCGCAACGTTCAAGCGGTCAACGAACTCAAACCGATCGCAGAACGGCTTGGGAAGAAACTCCCCCACCTCGCACTCAATTGGGTATTTTCCAATCCTGGGGTCAGTGTGTCGCTTGTTGGAGCGCGGCGCGCCTCCGAGGTTGAGGACAACATGGGAGCGGTTGGCTGGCAGTTGACAGATGATGTACGGGCTGAAATCGATCAGGTCTTCGCCGAATACGAAATTGACACCGCGCCTAACAAGTGGGTGGAACGGGTCGATTAATTCACAGATCTGGGAAATTGGGGTTGACCATCGGAGAGAGGGCAATATTTCAATAATCTCGATTTTTTGAACCACCTCTCCATTTGGTCATTGCCTCCGATTCAATCAAAGAACCCTAGGTTCTTCCTGAAGTTGTTTTTAAGTAGGTCCTCATTCAAAGTGACCCCCAATCCGGGAAGATTTGGCACATCAATATGACCTTCTTGAATTAAGGGACCCTCGTTGATGATGCCTGCCCAAAAGGGGTTGTCCAAGTGATGGAATTCCAATACAAGGAAGTTGGGTACAGCCGCCATCACATGACAGTTTGCAACAGTTTGGACGGGACTGCCGATATTGTGCGGGGCGATGGGGATGTAGTACATATCCGCTAGGTCTGCGATGCGTCTTCCCTCTAATAGTCCACCTGCCTTTGCCATATCTGGCGAAATAATGTCTGCTGCCTGGGTTTCGATCAGGTCTCGGAAGCCAAATCGAGTGTAGAAATTCTCGCCGGTGCAGATCGGTGTACGCGTGGATTTTGTTACACCTTCCATCGCCGCTATGTTTTCGGGTGGGATGGGATCTTCCAACCAGAGTAGATCGAGATCCTCAAAAGCATGTGCGATTTTCAGGATGTCCACCGGGGCGTAAAACCAGTGGGCATCTATCGCGAGGTCGGTATTAGAATCTAAACTTTCGCGGATAGCCGTTACCACATCGACATAGTGGGCGATGTCGTCGTTGCTGATACAACGATTGTATCGGTCCCGGCGGGACGGGAGTGGGTCAATGTCGAATTTGATGGCGGTAAAACCCCGTGCTTCAACTTCGCGTGCTTTGGCGGCGTAGGCCTCGGGGGTCTCTGTTTCGCCGGCATGACAATCGTTATAAATCCGTATCTTATCACGAAACTTGCCTCCCAGCAGCTGCCAAATCGGAACGCCAGCCGCCTGTCCGGTGATGTCCCACAGAGCACTTTCTATCCCGCTGATAGCACTCATCACGGCACCTTGGTAAAAGCCGGAAGCGGACATAGAACCCATCATATCGCGGAATAACTTATCGACGTTACGTGGATCTTGACCGATTAATGGCTTTGTCAATCGTTCGTCCACGGCGATTTGATGAACCCCCGCCCCGTGGTAGGCTTCCCCGATGCCGGTGATGCCTTCATCGGTCTTGACCTTGATCAGCACCCAGCCGGTGGGTTTCAACAGGACCGAACCGATATGTGTTATTTTCATCAAAAAACTCCTTCAGGTATGGAAACCCAAGTCTTTAGACTTGGGTGGTTCATGGAAAGATGCCTAGTTCCATATAGGATGTCGCGATTTTGTTAATCGCATTGATAAACGAAGCCGTTCTCAAGTCAACTTCTTCTCTGTGCCGCTTTTGAGTTTCTCGAATCTGATTATATGCAACAATCATCGTATCTTCAAGCCCGGAGTTGACTAAATCTGCTTCATCCGGACCATGTCCTAACTCTTTCATCTCCGCTTGGGTAAGTTCCTTCCCGGTTATTTTCTGAATTACCTTCAGCATACTTGTCTGCATACTTTCCTCAAACCGTTTTCCCATCCGTCCGAATCGCACATGTGAAAGGTTTCTAAGCCATTCAAAATAAGAAACTGTTACGCCACCCGCATTCAGATAAGTATCGGGAATAATCATCACGCCTCTTTTTCTAAGGGACTCGTTCGCTTCAAAAGTCGTGGGACCGTTCGCGGCTTCGGCAACGATTTTGGCTTTAATCCGGGCGGTGTTCTCACGGGTAATCTGATTTTCAAGTGCCGCTGGAATCAGTATATCGCATTCCAACTCAAGAACGTCGGCAGGATTCTGGTGCGCGGTTGCGCCGGGAAAGTTGAGGATTGAACCCGTTTCGCTACGATGCGAGACAACTTTCTCAACATCTAGACCCCTGGGATTGTGAATGGCACCATTATATTCCCCTATGCCAACGATAACGGCACCGCCTTCCTGTAAAAATTTCGCCGCGTAATAGCCAACGTTGCCGAACCCTTGCACGGCAACCGACTTTCCCGCCAAACCCGGCTGAAAACCGAGAGCCTTCATATCTTCAGCAGAGCTACACACCTCTCGAAGTCCGAAGTAAATCCCCCTACCCGTCGCTTCCTTTCTCCCATGCACTCCCTCTTCGGCGATCGGTTTTCCCGTAACGCACGCTGTCACATCCAGTTTTTCAGGCGTCATTGTCATATACGTGTCCATAATCCACGCCATTTCGCGTTCTCCCGTACCGAAATCTGGCGCAGGAACATCTATTCCCGGTCCGATGAAATTCTTCTGTATCAATTCGTAGGTATAACGACGCGTAATGCGCTCCAACTCACTTAGAGAATATCGTTTGCGGTCGATCTGTACGCCACCTTTTGCCCCACCGAAGGGTACATCAACGATGGCGCATTTGTACGTCATCAACGCCGCAAGTGCCATCACCTCATCCTCATTTACCAACGTGCTGTAACGGATTCCCCCTTTTGTTGGGAGTTTGTGGTGACTATGTTCAGCTCGCCATGCGTGAATTGTCTCAATTGTTCCATCGTCCTTCTTAATCGGAAACGTCATGTGGTAAACGCTATTGCAAATTTTAATCTGCTGTAGCAGACCGTCGGAATGTTTGGTAAATCGTGCCGCTTTATCAAAGTTTAAGTTGACCTGTTCAAAAAAAGGAATCATGGTTGCCACTGTGCATCCTCCCGTTTAATAATCTCAGAATAGCAACGCCCTGATTCACGAACTAAAGCATCCAATTGGGGTGTGCATTCGGCTTCGATTTTTTTTTGTAATATACATGGGGTTGTCCTTTTTGTCCTATATCCGGTGTTAGTGGGTTGTGGGAGACACCGTCTGGCAACGGCACTAACACCCTCCCACAAAGGACAAAGTAGTTATCCAAGAGATGAATTCAACTCAATCCGACGACCGGTCCGAGAAGATTCGTAGCTAGCGTCGATAATCTGCATCACCCGATAGGCATCGTGGATGCTGACCGTTGTCTTGCCGCCTTGACGAATCGCACGGATAAATTCGGCGACAAATTCGTAGCCCCACTGGTCTGCATATACCGGACGCTGTGCGACCTTCACCCTGAATTGCCGTTCCGGCGCAGCTTCCCAGCCCGACGCGATGGTATTAAGGGTAAACTCGCCCTCACTGGTGGGCTGCCAAGTAGCAGCACCGAGCGTTCCCCGGAGTCCAAAATAGGTGTCATTCCGTGGTCCTGCACCAGATAGGAGATAGCCCATGTGTAGACAGGCGTGGACGCCGTTGTCAAACTCCAGTGCAACCGTCGCCACGTCCTCCAAGCCTTCCTCGATGTAGCCTACACCCCGTCCACAGAGTGCCGTCACCGATTTTACCTCGGCGTCGCTAAAAAAGCGGAACAGTGTCAGCCAATGACCACCTTCCATGTGAAGGATACCGCCTCCTTCGCTCTCGCTTCGGTACATCCAGAAATCCGGTTCACGGAGGCCCGGCTTCACCTGAATCGTGACGAGGCGTGCCTCCATGTCCACTAACCGCCCAAGGGCACCGGCATCAATGAGACGTTTCATCTCGATTGGTACAGGGTGATGGGGCCATGGATAGCCCACCTGTGTTATCAACCCTTTGTTGGCAACGACATCACAGAGTGGTTGCATATCTGCGGCGGTGCGTGCAGTCTGTTTCTCTATAAAGAGATGTTTGCCCGACTCTGCCAGACGCAGTGCCGCGGGCGTCGCTTCATTGGGGGGCAGCATAATGACGGCAAAGTCGAAATCCTCATTCGCCATCAAGTCATTGAGGTCAGTGTAGATACGCGCAGCCGGATCGGCGCAGCGGATTTCGTCTAATGCCTCCGCCTGATCGGGTGAGGATTCGCAGTACGCTACAATCTCGACATCTTTCTGCCCTTTGAACGACTTGAGCAGACCGTGGTTTTTATCGGGGTGTAGGCTGCCGGCGTGGATGTGAAGGCCGATCATCGCAGCTTTAAGAGGCAATTTTTGTGTGGTCATTTGTTTGGTGCTTTCTGTAGACATAAATCAGCAGCGGTCAGCTGCGTTTCGTCAGCGTCTTTTCCGCTTCTTTGTAGATCGGGGCGTAAATCTTATCACGGGGAACGCAACCGGCGGCGAATTGTCCAAGCGGATTCGCTTTTGCACGCATTAACGCCGTGCAGTAGCTGACTGCAACGCAGACCTTTTTCTTGACCATTTCTCCGCTCTCAATCGTATCCCTCGCGTAGTCGGGATATGCCAATGCACCGCGTCCCACCGCAACGAAACTTACACGTCCATCCCGAACATTCGCCTCGGCGGCGTTGATGAGATATTGCTGCAACCAACTGTAACCGGTGCCAACAACCGGTAAATCTGGATAGGCACGCTGAATTTCTCCTGTCAGTCGGATATGTCGATCGACGCCGATGAGTGGGTGCTCGGGGGTTTCGTAACCATCGATCGGTGGGCGTTCAAACGGGCGACCGATATGTGGGTTGAAATACGGGCTTCCTGTGGTGACGTTAACCAGTTTGACCCCAAGTTCCTTGAGGACTCCGACCAACTTGATCGGTTCAGTCATATCCGGCTGTGGCGGATTATTTTCATCAACCCCAAAGCCGTAAAGATACGGCGCGGGGATATCCCGTGGAATTCCCACTGTTGTCTCCGGATCTTCCATGTAAGCCACACCGTCGTAGACGTTCAGTCGAGTAGCAAGAATAAGTTCATCCCCGACCTCCGCCCGAATCTTGCCAACGATATTGCGGATAAATCGGGTGCGGTTCTCAAAGCTGCCGCCGTACCTTCCTTCCCGTGTCTTCGCTGCCAAGAGTTCGGAGAGTAGGTAGGTGTGGCACTGCTTGAGGTCAACAAAGTCGAACCCTATTTTCCACGCCAACTTAGCGGCTTCCACAAAGATATCCTCCTGACGCTCCAGATAATCATCGCTCAGAACAGGATAGTCATCAGGGATGGGAATCTTGTTTTTCTTATCGATTAGTGTGACTTTGTCAACAACAGGGTGACGAAAAGCGATTAGCGGTTTCTGATAGCTATACCGCCCCGAATGGGTCAGCTGCATTCCAACGATGATTTCTTCATTTGGACCGAATTCCTCTCGGTGAGCGTTGCGCGTTAAATTGAGTATAGACTCCATCGAACTCGCAGTCTCGTTGTTGATTATCAATTGACGACTGTTCGACTTCACTTCGTCAAAGAGTGCTGTCGCTTCCCCCCATATCAACTTCGCACCGCCACGTCCGAACCGCTCCCAGCGGCGGATGGTGAGTTCACTCGGCTTGCCGTCAAGTGTGCCGTCACACCCTTCCATCGGGTGGATGCCGAATGCGTTACCGGCGACTTTGTGCCCAATTTGGACAGGCTCAAGGAGTTTTTCAATCTTTTCTTCGAGGCGGATGCTTAGTCCGAGTTCGGCAATCTCAGCTCGTAGCGCATCAATGTCTCGATAACGGAAGTGTTTCTTTTTTAGCATTAGTCGTGTCCTTCTGTATACCCCTTATCACTGCATAACTATATCCCACAGCCTTACAGTCTTGTCAGCACTTCCACTCGCTAGCGTTCTGCCATCGGGCGAGAAAACGATAGAAAATACCGCATTACTATGTCCGCTCAACGTCCGCATAAACCTCCCGGTCTGTGCCTCCCACAACTTCACCTCCCGGTCCCAACTTCCACTCGCTAGCGTTCTACCATCGGGCGAGAAAACTACGGAAGTCACCTCCTGCCGATGCGCTGTGAGTGATCGAATCAACTCCCATGTCTGCGTGTTCCAGAGTCGTATTGTATTCTCTTCGGGACGACTGCTCCCGTTCGCTAAGATCAGCCCATCGGGAGAAAATGCTATTGCCTTCACAGCATCAACTCTGCGCCATTTCAGCGTTCTTTCCAGCTTCCCGGTCTGTACATCCCACAGTCTGACGACAGTGTTATCAAGCTCGCCTCCACTCGCCAGCGTTCTGCCGTCAGGTGAGAAGGCTACCGCAAACACGGGGCCCTCGTTCCCGGTTAGTGTCTGTCTCAACTCCCCAGTCTGTGCGTTCCATAGCCTCACAGTCTCGTCAGAAGCACCGCTCGCGAGTATGGCTCCACTCCCTGAAAAAGCTAACGTATAGACTCGACCATCGTGTCCTCTTAGCACCGCCTTCAGTTTTCCCGTTTGTACATCCCAGAGCCTCACAGTCTTGCCCCAACTTCCGCTCGCCAGTGTCCTTCCGTCCGGCGAGAAGGCGATTGTGGTCACCATCTCATTGTGTCCGGTCAGCGTTTGTCTCAACTTCCGAGTTCTCACGTCCCACAGTCTGACTGTCTTATCGCTGCTTCCACTCGCTAAAGTTTCACCATCGGGCGAGAAATCAACACAAAATACTGCAGCACTGTGTCCCTCCAGTGCGAGAGATTCTAAGGGTTTGTCCCAAGCGTCATTTTCATCAGCACTACAGACGCCCATCAAGTTCACAAAGCACAAAAAAACGATGAAATATGATTTCTGCTTGAGCATAGACTGTCCTCAATTTGCTTTGGGTTATGATGTCGAATCAAAATCTGTGTAATGCGCGTTGTGAAAATATAAGGACGAGCAAGCCATCATTCCTACTTGCCCGTTCATTCCTCATTGCTGGAAGACACTTAACGCCTATTATATCAGATTCACCCAATCTTGTCATCACAAAGTATTCTATTGACAAATGGGCAAATTTCTGCGACACTATAAAGTGATAATGGGAGAAAGTGATAATGGGAGAGGATTAGAGTTTCTAACTATTTTTTTTGCCATGATAAAGTGAGGCATGAGGCACGAAACGTGAGAAAAACGCGATTTTATCACGTTTGAAGCAGGCAGAGTCATAGCACATTTCCATGGACAAATAGTTAGACCAGAACAGGAGAATTTTTCGCATGGCATCTCATAACCTTGCATATCAAGTTGTAGAGGGCTGGGGACAACTTCCAGAAGGGTGGGAATTCAAACAGGTGGCTGGAGTTGCTGTTGATTCCCAAGATCGAATTTACGTTTACAATCGTGGGGAACATCCCATGATTGTCTTTGACAGCGACGGCAATTTGCTCAATACCTGGGGAGAAGGATTTTTAAAGCATGCACACGGCATTTTCATTGACGCGGCAGATATGATTTATCTTGTTGACAGGTGGTTGCATGCAGTATTGAAATATACGCCGGAGGGCGAACTCCTGATGACGATAGGCACACTTGACCAACCTTCTACAAACGGTGAGCCGTTTAATCATCCGACGGATGTCGCGCTGTCATCAGCCGGCGAAATCTATGTTTCCGATGGCTACGGAAATACACGGATGCACAAATTCTCTGCCGAGGGAGAACATCTTCTCTCATGGGGTACGCCCGGCGACGGTGTCGGTGAATTCAATCTGCCTCACAGTGTCTGGGTGGATGACAACGATCGTGTCTATGTTGCAGACCGGGAGAATCATCGTATTCAGATTTTCGATCCTCAAGGCACGTTCATCGATCAGTGGACAGGATTCCGCCAACCAACCGATTTCTTCCTTGATGCGGCTGGACGTTTCTATGTTTCCGAACTACAACACCGAGTCAGCATCCTAAACCTCAATGGAGAAGTTCTAATGCGGATGGGTGGCGAATCAAGTCACGCCTCTGGGGAGTTTGTCGCACCTCACGCGGTCTGGACGGATTCCCAAGATGCCCTGTATGTGGGTGAGGTGTTGGCAGGACAGCGGATACAGAAGTTTGTGCCGCGGGATGCCTGAGACGTGATAATGGGGTTCTGTTCATTCGGGGCAAGTTGTATCAATTTGGCGCAATAAGCGCGCTGTCTTGCACATTAAGCATTGATGCGTTTCACAGTGATATGATAGTATTTATAGCAGACATCATAAAGTTCCGTCAAAGTTGAGCATCTCCGGGCTTTGACCGAGAGTCCGAGTCCTCGACCCAAAACATCGAGATCGAAGAACCAAAAACCGTGAAAGTCCTCAGCAAATGATCGAAAAGAAAATCGAAAATCAGACTGCATACGCGGGCGTTATCGGACTAGGCTATGTCGGTCTTCCACTTGCAGTAACCATGGCAAAAGCCGGTTTTTCTGTTACCGGCATTGATGTGGACCGTCGCAAGGTCAAATGTATTCAGGACGGGATTTCGGTTGTCTCCGATATTCCCTCAGAAGATCTTGCGTCCTTCGTCCATCGAGGGCAGATTCAAGTGACGACGGACTATCGGATTCTGAGAGAATTAGATACGATTAACATTTGCGTTCCCACACCGTTGCGCAAGAGTAAGGATCCGGATATGAGTTTTATCATCTCCGCAGTAGATGAAATTGCTCAATATTTACGCAAAGATCAGTTGATTATTTTGGAGAGTACAACCTACCCCGGCACAACAGAGGAGGTTGTGCTACCGAAACTTGAAAAAAGTGGCTTGCAGGTCGGTGAAGATTTTTTTCTCGCCTTTTCTCCTGAACGGATCGATCCGGGGAACGCGATATACTCCACCGCCAATACTGCAAAAATCGTCGGGGGAATAACGCCTGCATGCACGCAGGTCGCCCAACTCTTTTATAAGCAGTTTATTCAGGAAGTTCATGTGGTCTCTTCGACAAGGATAGCGGAAATGGCGAAGCTGCTGGAAAACACCTTTCGGAGCGTCAATATCGGTCTCGTCAACGAAATGGCATTGATGTGCGACCAGATGGGACTGGACGTATGGGAAATTGTCGATGCTGCCGCCACAAAACCGTTTGGATTTATGCCGTTCTACCCGGGTCCGGGTCTAGGAGGTCACTGTATTCCCGTCGATCCACACTACCTGTCGTGGAAGGCAAAAACTTACGAGTTTCACGCACGCTTCATTGAGCTCGCGAGTGAAATCAATGGCTCAATGCCAGAGTATGTACTCGGCAAAATTATCGATGCACTCAACCAGCACCAGAAAGCTATCAACGGATCGAAAATCTTGATTATGGGCGTTGCGTACAAGAAAAATGTCGGGGATGTCCGCGAATCACCGGCTATTGATGTAATCCGGATGCTCGCGCGACGCGGGGGTGAGATTTTATACCACGACCCGCATGTACCAGAATTGGAGGTTGAGGAGGTTGCTCCGAGTAACCGGCAGCCCGTGCGCTATCTCCGTACAGAGTTGACTACAGAATTGGTCCAGAGCGTTGATTGTGTGGTGATTATGACAGATCATGTCGATATCGATTACTGTTGGCTTGTCAACCACGCCGCTGCAGTAGTAGACACACGAAACGCGACAAAATCAATTACTAAAAACCAGAACAAAGTCCTAAAAATTTAACAATCGATAGAAAGATATAATACGATTCGGGAGATTTACCATGCTTCCAGTAAAAACACACATTGCTACCCACCAACTGGCTTGGATCATCACCGATTGTTTTGGTGAAGAAGAAATTATCACGATGGCAAATCAGTGCGGTCTCCTCCATGATAGCCAACACAGGATTAAGATTCGTAAAGATTGGATTGCTTACGATTTAGCGACATGTTTTTTTAATGGTGCTTTGACCGAAGACGTCGTGAGTCAACACCTAGCAAAGAAGGCAGAACAAGCCGCGCGTCGAGTCCAATTCATGGAGGTAAAGGAAATTCGGGTCTTTTTAAGGAGCACTGAACAACTTCGAGCAGAAGGTGATTTTGGCGAGATTTTATGGGCACTGTTGGTTGATTCGCGCGAAGATGTACAGCAGCACGGTCACAGGTTGCTTGCCGACCATGAACAATCTGTTCCCCCTTCTCCTCCTCCGCCTGACGGTAGAAACTACACTTCATCATTAGATACTGCACAAGAGGCAGCACAATCGGAATCAGATACAGCAGATTCGAGTACATCGTCACATCGTAGTCAGGATGAAGAACCGATTCCTGAATCCACAGAACCTTCTACTGCTTCGCCTGTCAATGACTCTGAATATCTTAAGATTACGCCCATTCCTGAAACAGATTTAGACCCGGAACAGGAATCCCGTCTAAGCAACAAACTAAAACAAAATCAACAACAAATTAATAAACTTTATAGTGCGCTTTCTGAGTTGAAAAATGGATATACAGTTCTGCAAAATGAAAACGATAGACTCAAACAGAAAATAGCAACATTGGTTGAAGAAAGCAAAATTTTACAGGATAGAGAGGAATTGTATAGAGAAAGCGAATTACGTATTGATCGACTCAACCGCGAAAATATAGGTCTCAAACGGGACGTGGAAAAGTTCTCAAACCAACTGTGTGATTTTCACGAACTTCAAGCACAAAGGGAAAAGATAACGGTGGAGTTGAAATCGGTTGAGGAGATGGCATATCATTCACAACAAGTGCTTGACCAGATACAATCGAATTTCTATTCTCAATTTTCCTATTTGCAGGGAGTCAACGAGGAATATAAGACAGCCATCACTAGGGCGCGCCAAAAAATTACGAGTCTCACAGGACAGCGAAGCACTGCGGGTGCAAATCGTATGCTGGCAGGGCAACCACGGGTTGGCGTCTTTGTTGATGTCCAGAATATGTTCTATGCTGCAAAAGATCGCTACGCCAGACGCCTTGACTATATTAAGCTACTCGATCTCATTGTTGGTCCCCGGAATCTTGTTGCCGCTTACGCCTATGTTGTCCAAATCCCGGAAATTAATCAGGCTGGATTTCTGTCGCTTCTTGAACATAACGGTTACACGATCAAGAGTAAGGATCTGCGGATGCGCGGCGATGGATCCGCAAAGGGAGATTGGGATGTTGGAATTGCCATCGATATTGTGTCGATGCTTGATGCACTCGATATTGTGATTTTGGCAAGTGGAGATGGCGATTTCTGTGCGCTTGCGGAACTGATTAAACAGCACGGGAAGCGTATCGAGGTTGCAGCGTTTGAACACAATACGTCAATGGATCTGCAGCGGATTGCTGATCAGTTCTTCCCAATTGGGGATGAAATGCTGATTTGACGCTCCCCCAAGGTAATGCACCATGTCCAATGCAAAGCCCACCGTGAAATCACACTTCCAGGGACATGAACTTCACGATACTTCACCCACCCCCAGCGGAGAGCCCGAGGTTCCCGTTTCTACTACCGAATCTGCCTTGCCGACCTCTAAGGAAGCGCGCGATCAATACGCGCTTGGCAATTGGTATTTAGAGCCTTCCCAGCGTCAGTATTCCCTCGCAATCAATGCCTATAAGCGTGCACTAGAGTTCGATCCAGACTGTGCGGCTGTCCATCACAGTCTCGGTTTCGCGTACTATAAAGAAGGCGAGTTTGATCTTGCACAGAAAGCCCTCCAAAAAGCAATTGAATTGAATCCACAGAATGCAAACTATCATTATGTTTGGGGACAATTGTTAGAAGATTGGACGGAACTTGAGGGGGCATGGGAAAAGGCAATCTACGAATTTACTCGCGCAATCGAGTTGAATCCCTCATACATTGAGGCATGGTATAATCGGGGTTTACTCTACGAGAAACTGGAAGATCTTGAGAAAGCGTGCGAGGACTTCAAGCAGGTTGTCAACCGTGCACCGGCGTTTCATGCGGCACGCCATAACCTTGGCATCTTGTACATTAAACGACAACAATGGCAAGACGCGGAGCAGGTTTTTGAAGAAATCCTTGAAGTTGAGCCACGGGAACCGGATGCCCACTATCATCTTGCAGAAATTTACTTAAATCTATATGGCGATGTGAATCGAGCAATTCACTGCTTGCAGTACGCAATTGAACGAGATCCGGAGCACTTGGACGCCCGTTTTGAACTTGGACTGCTCTATGCGAAACATCGGTATATGCGACCAGAATTCCGTCAACAGGCGATAGATCAATTCATCGAATTAATCAAGCGCGACGATGAATTACAGACTTTTGAGCCGCTCGGTCAGGTGTTCTTTGTTCTTGGAAGCCTGTACGATGACCGTCCAGAAGATGCAGACCTAGCAATCTACGCCTACAAAACCGGCTTGGAACATGCCCCTTCACCGCAAGCCCAAAATAATCTCGGACTCCTCTATCTCCAAAAAAACATGATTGATAAGGCTGCCGAAGAATTTAAGCAGGCTATCCAACGTTACCCAGACTATGAATCACCTTATCATAACCTTGCCAAACTCTACTTCTACGAGCGGGATGAAGAAATTCTGAGAGACCTGCAAGCATGGTTAGAGACGGAGCCGCAGACAGCTGCGCGTATCATTTTTCACCTCACCCTCTCGTTGATGGATGTTGCGCGAGCGGAAGCGTACCAGAGCCTCTATTCTCATCTACACCGCGTGAAAAACTTGGTTAGCGCAACTGGAGGCCAACTTCGATCTGCATCTCGCCAAGCGGAACCGGATTCCAAGCTACATACCACCCTCAACCAGATCCTCAAACAACATGAGGAGTGTTATAACGAAATGGTTGAACTTTTGCAGCAGTTGCGCACGGAAGAACCGGTCTTTGGACTAATTGACATTAACAGGATCCTTGATACAATGTTGCGGAACCTGATGCCTGTTCTGGAAGCCAAAGATATCGAGTGCCAGCAAATTTTCGATACACGCCTGCCTCCTGTCAAAGGGGACTCTAGTCAGTTGAAAGAAGCATTTAACAATCTGATTATCAACGCCGTTGATGCGATGGAAGATGGCGGCTTTCTCCAGATCAAAACTGCCTATCTACCAGAATCCTCCCAGATCAAAATCTCCTTTATCGATACAGGGATCGGCATTCCCTATGAAGCACGCGATCAGCTTTATCAGCCCGGATATACCCTCAAACAACACGGAAGTGGATTCGGTTTGAATATTGTCCAGCGAACGGTGCGCGACCATCGGGGCAGAACGGAGCTCCACAGCGAGGAAGGGCATGGGACAACGTTCTCGATTTATTTACCGGTCGATCTGGAAGCAACGCCTATCCAGACGAATCTGCAGATGCGTCCTATCTTCTACGAATCTCCCCACGAGTTGGGTTTTGAGGAGTTAGTTTAAGTAAAGAGATGCCCAGCGAGCAAGTATTTCGGAGTGTAGGCAACAAAAAAGCCCCTTCCACATTCGATATGGAAAGGGCTAAAAAAATGTCCCCGACGGGATTTGAACCCGTGTCGCCGGCGTGAAAGGCCGGTGTCCTTGGCCAGGCTAGACGACGGGGACAAACAGTGAGCCGTACAGGAATCGAACCTGTGACCACCTGATTAAAAGTCAGATGCTCTACCTACTGAGCTAACGGCCCCCAATGGATATACTAACCCAAGTTGCTAGGTAGCCTGCCCTATACAGATTGGGCTGAGGTCGGGCTAGGAAGCCCAACCTACTAGAATAGGTTACAACTTAGGATATATTAGCGAAAACGAGCAGAAATAGCACCCAATGCGTTAGGGATTGTCAACCTTAAAATAACGCTTGCTAGGGCTATTTATAGTAGATTTTAGAATTAATTAGACACTCCCAATATACAGCTAACCCCCTAAATCCCCCTTATCAGGGGGACTTTGGAAACTTCGGAAAGACCCAAATTATTAGCAAATGTTTACTTATTTATAGACTTCACCATAGTTTACGGTTTTCTTTCTGTCCCGCGAATCGAGGATCCTCGATTTATCGAGATCTGAGCGATGTATCAAGATTCGGAGATCCCTCTACAGGAGAACTACATGCTTGCTTTTCCATCGAACAATCAAGTCGAACAATCAAGTAGCACAAACAATACTCTCATCGCAGACTATTGTTTGTGTTCTCTCTGGTCCAACAGAAACAATTGTAACCGGTATATCAAGAAATTCGGAGATGTAAGCGTTATATCGCTTTGCATTCGCGGGCAGGTCTTCATATCTCCGCACATCTACCGTTGACGCTTTCCAGCCGGGTAGCGTTTCGTAGACCGGTTCGCATTCCTCAAGCGCGTGCAGGCTCGTCGGGAATGTCGTTACAACTTCGCCACGCCGCTGATACGCAACACAGACCTGAATCTCATCAAGATGGTCTAAGACATCAAATTTCGTCAAGACCAGATCGGTGAAGCCGTTGATCTGGGCGGCATAGCGTAGTGCGACGAGATCGATCCAGCCACAACGGCGGGCACGTTGTGTGGTTGCGCCGTATTCCTTGCCGATATGGCGAATCTCTTCATCCAGATCTGGCGGCATCTCTGTCGGGAATGGTCCCGAACCCACGCGGGTCACATAGGCCTTTGAAACCCCAAGAACCCGATCTATTGCCTGAGGACCGATACCCAACCCTGTGCAAACCGCACCAACGGTGGTATTGGACGAGGTGACATAGGGATATGTCCCAAAATCAATGTCTAGCATCGTTCCCTGTGCACCCTCGAAAAGTATTCGCTTCCCAGCCTTGAGGGCATTATTCATAAAGTCAGATGTATCAACCACATACGGTGCAAGCCGCTGAGAATAAGCGTGATACTCCTCCAACAAAGCGGTTCTATCAATTGCGCCGCCAATCTGATCGAGGATATAACCTTTTGCGCCCAGATTGAAGTCCAGTTTTTTCTGAAAGAGATCAAACTCAAGTAGATCGGCGACCCGAATCCCTGCATGGCGATTCATCTTATCGGAGTATGCTGGACCGATGCCCCGTGAGGTTGTGCCGAGTTTCAACGAACTCCCAAGGTCATCCCACGACTCCATCACCTTGTGATAAGGCAAGATTAGGTGTGCACGCGAGCTAACCTTTAGACGGTCTCCAACTTCAATCCCACGCGCCTGCAAGCTACCGATTTCCTCGAAAAGCGTCTCCAAATTGATGACAACCCCGTTGCCAATCACATTCATTGTATGAGGATGGAGTAGACCAGACGGGAGCAGATGGAAGACAAACTTCTCTTCTCCGACAACGATAGTATGACCCGCATTGTCGCCTCCTTGATATCTCGCGACAATATCGGCGTTTTCAGCAAGGAAATCGGTCGTTCCTCCCTTGCTTTCATCTCCCCACTGTGCGCCCAATATGACCGTATTAGCCATAATTCGTATCCTCAAAATCAATTAAAACCCAATCTGTAATCGGGTTGATTTTTAACGCTTGGAAAATTGGAACCGAGCCCGCGCACCTTTTTGCCCGTATTTTTTACGCTCAACCATGCGGGAATCACGGGTAAGAAATCCGGCTTTTTTCAAAGCAGGTTTCAAAGATTCGTCCGCCTTAACAAGCGCACGCGCAAGACCGTGCAGAATAGCACCGGCTTGTCCTGAGATACCGCCGCCTCGTGCGTTAACGAATATATCATACGCGCTACTTTTGTCTGTTAATTCCGTCGGTTGTTTAGCCAACTGGATCAAATCTTCCCGATCAAAATAGGTCTCGATCGGTTTTTTATTGACGACAAATTGGCCAGAGCCTCCTGGAATCAGGCGCACACGTGCAACAGATGTTTTACGTCTACCCGTTCCCCAATACTGTTCTACAGCCATACTTCCTCCTCTGAAAAAATTACACTTCTAATGCTTCCGGACTCTGTGCTTGGTGAGGGTGATTTGGACCTACATAGATTTTTAGCTTTTTAATCAGTTTGCGGCCTAGGCGATTTTTGGGGAGCATTCCTTTGACAGCGTGCCGTAGGATTTCTTCCGGTTTTATCTGCATCTGCTCTTCAAAAGTTCTTACTTTCCCCCCGCCGGGGTAACCGCTATAGCGAAAGTACGTTTTGCCTGTCGCTTTGTTTCCCGTGACAGCGATTTTTTCAGCGTTAATCACAACCACACGATAGCCCATATCAGCATGTGGGGTGAAAGTGGGGTGATGTTTCCCCCGAAGCACCATCGCAATTTGAGTAGCTAAACGTCCGAGTATCTTCCCATTCGCATCCACAATACACCATTTGATATCCGTATCCGATCCCACAAAAGATGTTTTCATTGATAGCATGATTTTACCTTCAGCAACTTCCCACCGCAGCGGGAGATTTTCGACAATTATCTTAACCCGATTTACCACCTATCCTCTCGACAAGGCGATAGGTCGGTTCTGTTGACATTTAGCGAATTAAACGCATCTCTGTTCCGAGGATTTTCAATCGGGTGCGCCCCGATAAGATTGGGACTTAAAGCAACCCCGATAAATCGGGATTTCGCTACGCTCAACTTGAGGCACTTTCGGATAGCTGCCTCGGTTTTTGGTGGGCGACACAATGATTACTGCGTTTTCCGAATTTGTTATAGCGAAATGTCAACCTGCCCTAGTAACTTGCGTTTTTACATTTCAAACGCTAGGCACAACAGCCTGAAATAGTATCATCAAAGGGATGGCTTTGTCAAGGTTTGATCCTGACAAATTTATATAAATCAACGCACTCTCGCGTTTTTTGCTTCTTTTCGTTGGCTGCGCGCGAATCTCGTTACGCTCAATCCTGATTTCGTCAAGTACCTCAACAGATTTGGATAGGGCTATTTAGTTTTCGGTTTTTCCCCTGTCTGAATAGGAAGTCGGGATTCGGAGATCTCTCCTACAGGAGAACTAAATGCCCTTAACAGATTTGGAAAAGTAGGCTTGACAAAAAATAGTATATCGTTTAGAATGAACGCAGATAGGAAGCAGCAAATCTGTACTTTCCAGAACAACTGGCTTTTTGCCAAATTATATTTTAGGAGAAGAACTGATGGATATCAATGTTGAAACCAGGAACGGCGTTATCGTCTTAAAACTTGGTGGCAGGATTGTGGGCACTGCGGGCGGTGAGCTCCGACAGGTGATTGAAGAACAACTACAAGATGCCTCCGAATCTCCCAAATTTCTGTTTGATTTTGCCGATGTTTCCCGGATGGATAGTTCCGGACTTGGAACACTGATAGGACTGCACGTATCTGTTGCACGCAAGGGTGGGCGGATCGGTGTTACTAACGTTAGTAACAATATCAACAATCTCCTTGTGATAGGAAGGTTAATCACCATCTTTGAACATTTCGACAGCGAGGGTGAAGCCCTCGCCGCACTACAAGGATAGTGAACGCTGCCATTGCGCAACGGGAGTAGGTTGTGCAATGGCAAAAATTCTGAGATATAGGGAACGAAAATAGAATCAAGGTTCCTCCAACCTAGGACGCAAACTATCCTGATTCCTACCTATCAAAGGCTGTCCACACGAAACGTCTCCGGTAGCAGTTCATGGACAGTATGGATAATCATATCCTCCACCGCCGGTGCGAAGCGCGTTGGGCGATCGTAGTAGATCATCGCCCCTTCGCCTTCGTAGCCACCCTCCTTCAAAATGCGTCTCGAAGGGATGTAACACGGTACGTCGTTACAGTACGCATTAACCCACAGACGCGATGCGTCGCACTCACGCTTAAGCCGAATCGAATAATCAACCACCACCTCGCCGGGAAGAAAAACGACTGCGAGGTCATCCGCAAAATTCCAGATCTGGATAGGGTAGGAGAGCGTTGTTGGGAGGGCTTCACCGCGCTCCAGTCGGTCGAGTTGCACCTGAGCGTGGTAACCGATTGCCCCGCCCCCCTCCACGCGTTTTTCCCACTCTTGACGGGTAGGTAGCTTGTCGAAGGGCAGATCGATTTGTTTGACCTGTCCGCTGAGTTTTCCTTGTAGCGCGGCAAGGTCACTGCCAAGAAGCCGATTCACTTCGGCGGCAATCGCGTGACCATGTTGCCGTGCGAAGTTCAGCCCGGTACGTGGTGCGGGGTTTGCATCTCCTGCACACCCGATTGCTACCAGTGCAGTCGCATCGGGGTAGTCTGCTTCGATGTAGGCGCTTGCGTAGCCTGCCCAGTCTCCGCAGACAGCGTTGAAATCCCCACCTAACGTGGTGCAATGGCAAGCGTAACTGGTAAGAATCGCCCGTAGTTCACCGTTGGTGCCTGTGGCACGAAGCATCGGCAGGGCGTGGTCAACGGGCCCTCCCTGCATCCGACGATTATCCGCGAACCCAACCCGTCCTTCACCCCAAGAAAGAGAAGCGGGACAGAGATCTGCAAGTGCTGCCTTCGCTACCTGCTTCAGTTTCTCTGTCAATTCGCGAGTGTAGCGGTCAATGTTCTTCTGATGTGCTTCAGGAATCGGCACCCCGAACAGCGTCCGCAGTACGCCTGAGAGGTACGGTGCGCTGTGGGTATGCGTCGAACAGATCACAAACTGTTCGCGGGGAATGCCTGCATCCCGCTTTAATTCCGCGGCAACCGCTTCGGTGATGTAATCTGGCACACCACAGTTATCCACTGTCATTAATAGAGCAGGGCTTTCGGTTCCGTTGCGAATCGCTAACGCTTTCGCCCAGATCCGCTGTTCAACGCCATCAGCTTCGTCTCGCCGCCCACCATAACCGCTGAGACGCACCGGAAAATCAGGTGTGATATCAATTTTGGCGGCACCAACTTGGTAATTTGTCTCACTCACGATTTCACCTCTTTATGACGAATTACGCATTACGCTTATAGGGTCGGCATATCCACGGCATTCGCTAGACGCTCATGGATATTCAACTCCATCGAATCCGGGTAACGAACTGGAGGGGCGGAAGCTTCGTTCAACCTCGTCAAGGCATCGGCAGGTAGATTCCAACCGGAACAACCGATGTTATCTCGGAGTTGTTCCACCCTCGTCGATCCAACGATGACTGAAGTTATTCCCTCCTGTTCTAAAATCCACCGCAGAGCTACTTGTGCCATGCTCTTTCCCATCCCTTGTGCTACGTCCTGGAGTGTTTCTAGGATTTTCTGTATTCGCGGATCAAGATACCGATCCATTGAAGATTCCGCTCTTCGAGCAAAACGCGAATCTTCGGGAGGTGGCTCGCCCGGCTTATACTTTCCGGTTAAGTATCCCGACGCCAATGGTCCCCAGACATACACGCCGACCCCTTTGTCACGACAGACCGGCAAGATTTCTTCTTCGATGTCTCGCGTCAGCAAATTGTACTGGGGTTGGAGTACTTCATAGCGGGCTAAATTATTTACCTCGCTAGTCCATAGGGCGTCACACAACCGCCAAGCGTACTCGTTGCTACAACCGATGTAGCGGACCTTGCCTTGATGCACGAGATCGTCGAGGGCACGCAAGCGTTCCTCAGTTGGTGTTTCCCTATCAACATGATGGATGAGGTAGAGGTCAATATGATCGATTTGCAGGCGTCTCAGACTGTCTTCAACCGATCTCATGATATGTACCCGCGAAGTCCCAGAATCGTTGATGTCCGTTCCCATTGGGTTGAACACTTTGGTAGCGATAATCAGTTTATCCCGCTTCCCTTTCATGATACGTCCCAAAATAGTCTCTGATTGACCTTCAGCATAAGAATTTGCAGCGTCATAAAAGTTAATGCCGGCATCCAATGCGAAGTTGAAAATCGCATCCGATTCGGCTTCATTGTTGCCCCAGCCGGCTGCCCCAAAGGTCATTGTTCCCAGACAGACCTCTGAAACTTTGAGCCCGGTTCTTCCTAAACGTCTATAATTCATCGAAATCTTCGCTGTGGCAACCCCGTCCCCGATAAATCGGGACTAAGCAGCTTTTAAGGCGGGGAGGAAACAGCGTCTCCTTTTTAGATGTAGTTAAAGTTTAATCGTGTGAGAACTTTGAACTTCTCACGTTTCGCAGACTGAGTGAGGCGTTTGCCCTCCAACGCGTATAGAGAATAACCGTTTTTCTCCATATATCCGCTAACACGAGCCAAACCGTGTTTTACATGCTTTACCAGCGTGTTCTTGGCTATGCCATTGTACATTGTACCGCCGTAGCGTGGGCGTCTGCCACCCTGCTGTGGGTTCTGTCTGTGCAATTGCCGCCGTGCAATGGATATCGGACTGACACAAAACACACAAGTATTGTCCACTTGGTCTGTATTGCTTCCGATGACATGATATGCCAAGCACCATGAGTCTACGCAATGGGTGTTGAAGTCGCTCGACATCTTGTTGCCAGACTTCTTGAGTCCGAGCGAATCACGAATTGCTTTTGTTTCAAAACCTTTGAGTGTGAACAATATCCAACGCTTCTGGATTTCAGCGTAGAACCATTGCTTTCCCACCTCAAGGGGACTAAAAGACTCGTTCCAGTTACGGGCACCTTTCCGCGTCCGTGCCTTGATATCCTCAACACAGACATGCGTTATCGGAAACATCGTGGACAGCCAGTTGAGGATTCGGAGTTTCCAATCCCACCGCGTCCGTGTGCCGGCGGGTATCCGTTGTTTATTCGCCATGCGGTTCGTCCGGTTCTTCCGATTCGGACATTTCCGTGAACGTCTACCACGCCTCAATTGACGACGTGTTTCAACTTTTTTGCTAACCTTATTATGAGCGTCGGCTTGTGCATTCAAATATGTCGATTTCTCTGACTTGACAGTGAACCCTTCTTTCTTACTACCGGGGTCAATCCCAACGGCTATATCTTGTGTTTGGGTTCCAGAGGGTTCGACATTCAACCGCACGCAGAATACGCCATTCCGAAAAAACGGTGTGGCTTTACCCGACTTCACCCACTTCCTTGCCCTTGCTGGTGTGGTCGGCATTAATGGGTTACGATTTTTGTCAACTACAGGAACAAACATTGTAAATCACTCCTGTGGGTGTGTGTATTGCCCCATCGACATCACGGAATCAGAGCGGATTCAGGCTTGGGGAGCACCCGAAACATCAGTTAGGCTGCCACACCTTAGACCCGCGATATAATCGTCTAGTCAACGGTTTAACTTGTAAGTGCCCGTTGGCAGGGGATTGCAAGCCTCGCCCTTCAGGGCGGGGTTATTGACGTTTTTCTCCTTCTGATAACTTGGTCTGATTTTACTTGTCATTTTATCATATTTTCTCCACATGATACAACGGCAAACATCAATTAAACCCTTGCATTCCTTTTATTTATCCGTATAATGAATGTGTTGATTATGTAGTAACTCTCGATTTTCGTTAAACTATAGTTTGGCGCAGTTGGCAATGGAGATGTGCTTATGTGTCCCTTATCTAAAAACCGAAAGTTATCTGTCGACTCCATAAGAAATTTAAATGCACGGCAGATAACTTTCAAGGACAGGTGCCCTTAATCTGATGTGGAATCGCCAATTCATCTCATTGTGCCTTATCCTACTTGCAGCGGGACTTGTCACCTCACCCATTGAGCTCCTGTTTCCGGTTTATGTGGAAGAGGTATTGGGAAAAACAGTATGGTTTACTGCGTTATTACGAGCAATCCCAATCGCTCTCGGCGGTCTGTTTGCTTTGGTCGGTGGCGCGTTAAGCGATCGATTGGGTCGGAAGTCTACGCTAATCTTGGGCATGACAGGGGCGTTGGTTGTGGGAGTTGTGTTCATAAGTAAACAGCCGTTGCTGATTTGGGGGGTGCTGTGCTATCAGGGGATTGCCTCCGGTTTCCGGACAGCTGGTGGACAATCGTATCTCATCAGTGCTGTTGATGCGAATCGGCTTGGCTTCGCGGCCGCTATATACTTCATGACGTATACATTCGGGGGTTCAGTAGGCAGCGCAATTGGTGGTGAGTTGATTGATCGCTTCAATTACGGGGTCGTTGGCGGTGGAACGATCTTTGTCATGGTTCTGCTTATTTTAGCGGCACTTATCCTTCTACCTCGCCTGCCGCGCGGGAGGGCTAGACGGGGATCTTTCGCTCAAATGCTGGCAGGGTACGGGGAAATGTTCCGACGCCGAGAGGTTCGCTTACTGCTTGGTATGCGTTTTCTGCCAACCTACTCTTGGGGAACTGTCAGCCTCCTTCTACCGGTTCTGATCGCACGCGCTTCGGGTGTTAGGCTGGCAGGATACTACGGCGCATCAAGAGATTTATTTGCCGCCTGCTGCCAGCTGATCTCAGGCCGCATTTGTGACGCTGTCGGCGCTAAGTCCACTGCGCTTGTGGCAACCTGTCTTGTCACGCTGAGTGTAGCCCTGATTACGCTAAATACAGGCTCGACAACTCTGCTATTTGTATTGGGGGTTTTCGGTGCAGGAGCAGCATGGTCGGTTTCAATCACAATGCCCCGCCTTATCGATGAATTTTTTGCAACGGAGGAGAAGGGACGGGGAGTTGGGATAACCCATCTTGCGTGGAGCTCTGGCTTCCTCTCAGGACACATGGTTGGGGGCAGACTGGAATCGGTGGCTATCACCATGCCGTTTGCTGTGGCTAGCGGCATGGTTGTTATTTCAGCGATACTCGCGTTTCGGCTTTGGCGGAGTGGGGAAATGAAAAAAGCGCGTACCCATTGATATAGTTTATAGAGGTGTTTTATGCGTCAGCGGGCTTCGATCGCACTCTTTCACGGCGCGGATCAACCATTTGAACTTTGTGAACGGGAAATTGCGGAGCCGAATACAGACGAGGCACTGGTTCGGGTGTCGTTGGCAACTATCTGTGGCTCAGACCTGCACACCCTCGCAGGTCGACGGACCGCACCAACACCGTGTGTGTTAGGTCACGAAGCGGTTGGGCGTATCGCCGTCCCAACGAAGGTCCGTGATGCGTATGGCGAACCTTTGCACGAGGGGGACCGTGTGACATGGAGCATCATGGCTGCATGCGGTGCGTGCGAATACTGTAACGAACGGAATCTGCCACAGAAGTGTGAGCGGCTGTTTAAGTATGGGCATGCCCAGAGTGTCGCTCCTCATTTCCTCAACGGCGGTTTCGCGGAGCAGATTTGCCTTCGACCGGGAACTGCAATCTACCGGATCCCCGATGCCGTCAGCGATGTTGAAGCAGCGCCGCTCAACTGCGCTCTTTCCACTGTTTTAGGTGGACTAGCAATCCTCGCCCCTACAAGAGGATCCAGTGCGGTTGTTCAAGGTGCGGGCATGTTAGGTATTTACGCTGCGTGCTGTTTACGTGAACGCGGGTTTGAAGTTGTCGCTTGCGTAGACCGCGTCGCCGAGCGTCTCCGCATCGTGGAAGCCTTCGGAGCAACGCATACGTTTAATCTTTCCGAAGATTCCGCAGCTGAAATCGGAGAAGCCTTACACGATGTAACGGAGGGGCGCGGTATAGATTATGCTATTGAGGTGAGCGGAGCAGAGACTGCGCTGATCAACTCTCTCGATTGGCTGGGAATCGGTGGAAACTGTTTGACGCTCGGCTATGTTTTTCCGCACGCAGATGTCACAGTAGACGCACACAAGATTGTGACAAAATGCTTGACGGTGCGAGGCAATCACAATTATCATCCGTCTGCACTAGGAGATGCACTCCGATTTGTTGAGGAGACGCGGGGACGTTATCTATTCGAGGAATTAGTCGGTGCGGTCTATCCCCTAGAAGAGATTAACGCTGCGTTTGATCGAGCGATGCAGGGAGATTTAATCCGAGTTGGCATTAATCCAAGTTCAGAAGGGAGACTATCTTGAGCCAACGAAAAGTTTTGATTATCTGCATTGACGCCGGCGGGCACGACTACCTCGCTGTCAGCGACACACCAAATATCCAAAGACTAGTGGAAGAAGGCTTTTATCAGCACGCGAGATCGGTTATTCCCTCGGTCACAAACGTCAACAATGTGAGCCTTGCTACTGGGACTTTCCCAGAGACACACGGCATCACGACCAACTACCATGTTGATCGCGACACGGGAAAAGGGGAGTTTATCGAGGATAACCGCTTTCTGCTCGCACCGACGCTATTTGAGCGTGCAAAATTGTCGGGGTTTGCAGGGAAAACCGTCCTGCTCGTTACGAAGAAAAAACTGCTGCGGATGCTTGAAGCTGGCACGGACATCGCTATCGCCGCGGAAGATCCGCCTCCTGAATACATTGAAGCAGTTGGACCGGTTGAGCATATCTACTCGTCGGAAATTAATTGGTGGTTGCTGCGGGCGTTACGCGAGGTCTTACGCGAGCATGACCCACAATTCGCCTACTGCTCAACAACGGATTGGAATCAGCACAAGTATGCCCCGACGGAAGAACATTCGCTGCGACATATTGCTGAACTGGATCGGCTCATTGGGGAGATTGTGGACGATAACCCGGAGCGAGAGATTTACATCACAGCGGATCACGCGATGTTGCCAAAGACCCGCGCGCTTGATCCGGGGCGTTGGTTGACCGAGCATAGCATCCCGTCAAGCGCTATTCCTATCATCAAAGACCGTTATGTCGCACATCATGGTAATTTGGGAGGGGCGGCGTATGTTTTTCTACAGAGGGCGAGAGATCTTCCGAAGGCAATTGAAACGTTAGGCACTGCGCCGGGTGTCGAAGAGGTTTATGCCTCAGATGAAGCAGCGCATCAATTTCGGCTCCACCCGGACCGGATTGGAGATATTTTCGTCCTCGCAGATCGAGATACTGTTTTTGGCGAACTCACCGAAACGAAAACAGCTGTCGGTATCAGATCTCACGGTTCGCGTCATGAGAGCGAAGTACCGGTCATCGGCTACAACAGTCCTTGGATAGCGAGCGATTTCGCGTATAACCTTGATGTCGGTCGCTTGCTCCTGAAAAGTTTTGATGGCTGCTTTGATTAGCCTCGGAACGGGTCAATGATAGCATACCCCCAACCATTAGTATATCAACAGTGAGTCAGGGACTCATTATACCTTCACAACAATAGGAGATTATTATGGCACAAAAAAGACGGGGACAACCACTGGATAATCTTAGAACACCTGATTTTTCAATTCAGTATTGGTCGGAAGTGGCTGATAGCTTGCTTTGGCTTTTCGAGTTAACCCGAGTCAATCAAAATTTCATAGAAGAATGCACGGATCCGATTCTTTCAGAGATTACAGATTTCCTTAATGCAACATTAGATCCACTGAGCGATACTGGAGAATGGTTTGCGAATCTTCACGAATCTGTAATCAGTAAATATCCAGACCTTGAGCATGAAGCAGAAGAAGAAATCTCCATGCTACTTGGACCAGATAATCAGGTATCAGAAAACACCCAACAGGAGATCTTCTTCTTCTTAGCGGAGCATCTGTATAAGCGTTTTCTGAGTGGACTCCTTGAAGGATTAAATGGATCCAATTTGAGAGCGAAACTTGGAACACAAGAAATTGAAAGTGTGTAGACCAACAGGCGATTGTCTTGTATTTTAGATAACGTCTTTGCTGAATTTGAGGCGCGACTAGACAAATCAACTTTAACGGTGGTGAGGAGACGGAGAAACAACAATATGGCAAGAACTTCAGACCAGCCCAATGTAATCGTGTTCTTCACAGACCAGCAACGCTGGGATACAACGGGCGTCCACGGCAATCCGCTGAATTTGACGCCGAATTTTGATCGGATGGCGCGAAGGGGAACACATGTCTACCATTCGTTTACATGCCAGCCTGTTTGTGGTCCAGCGCGGTCTTGCTTGCAGACCGGGCTTTACGCCACTGAAACGGGGTGTTACCGAAATGGTATCCCACTGTCATCGGATCTGAAGACACTTGCCCACCATTTTCGTGAAAGCGACTACACGACCGGTTATATCGGCAAGTGGCATCTCTACGACAGGGGCGTTGAGGGGCCCGTCCCGGAGTCCGCGCGTGGTGGTTATGAGTATTGGCTCGCCTCCAACGTGCTTGAGTTTACCTCAGACGCCTATCATACCGTGCTCTACAATAATGACAACCAACCTGTCAAACTCCCCGGCTACCGTGTGGACGCTGTCACCGATTCCATGATCCGCTATATTGACGCGCACCAAGGCGATCCATTTTATCTTTTCACCTCGTATATCGAGCCACACCACCAGAATCATCTTGACGATTACCCGCCGCCCGATGGCTACCGTGAACGTTACGCAGGAAGATGGATTCCGCCGGATCTTGCTGCGTTGGGTGGCTCAACGCATCAGCATATCGCCGGCTATTACGGCATGGTCAAACGCCTCGATGAGGCACTCGGTAGGGTATTGGACGCACTCAAGAGTCTTGACTTACTCGATAACACCATTCTGCTCTTTACATCGGATCACGGTTGTCACTTCAAGACGCGAAATACGGAATACAAACGTTCCTGTCACGAAAGTTCCATCCGTGTTCCAACGGCACTACACGGACCCGGCTTCAACGGCGGAGGGCAGCTTCAAGAATTGGTCAGTCTCGTTGACTTACCACCAACGCTTCTTGATGCTGCGGGGATTTCTGTGCCTGAAGAGATGCAAGGACGTTCAATTCTGCCGCTGGCGAGAGGCGAAACGGAGGAGTGGCCCGAGGAGGTCTTCGTTCAGGTAAGCGAGTCACAGGTGGGGCGTGCTGTCCGGACACACCGATGGAAGTACGGTGTTACTGCGCCGGGGGGACGTGGCGCGCAGGGGGCAGCATCAGAGGAGTATATCGAGGAGTCCCTTTACGACTTGCAGGCAGATCCTTACGAATTGGCAAACCTGATTGGACGGGAATCACATCAGGGGGTTGCTGCGGTGATGCAGGAGCGTCTCATCCGGCGTATGGTTGATGCAGGCGAGGCGGCACCAACCATCGAACCAGCAGAGACCCAAGCGAGCGGACAGCGTCGGGTTTCTCCCGGGGAGGCACACGCTTAAAGCTAGAGCCTCATGTAAAAAGCAAGCGCAAAGAGCGTGAAACGTGATGCGTGAAACGTGAGAACCATTAGTTGACCCGTCCTAGATTATGTTGACATAAATGACTTCGTATTACTACACTATTGAACGAAGTAGAAAGGAGTCTTTCGATGTCACATCAATCAGGCAAGCGAATCTTCAAAAGGTATAGTGAATCCTTCAAACAGAAGGTAGTCAATGAAATTGAGTCCGGTGCCTTGACGATTCACCAAGCGCAGCAACGATATCGTATTGGGAGTCACGGGACCATTAGCAACTGGATAAAACAGTTGGGCAAGACTCATCTATTAGCCCAACGGGTTCGGATTGAAACCGCTGATGAGGTGGATTCACTCAAGCAACTGGTAGCCGATAAACAACATCTTGAGTCTGCATTAGCCCAAGCGCATCTGAAGATAGCCACCCTTGAATCGCAGCTATCTCAAGCGGAGCAACTGTATGGGGTGGATATTAAAAAAAAGTGAAACATTCAAGTATTGAAGCACTGTGTCAATCAAAGGCTCACCGATATTCACTTGCAACGGTTTGTGCTGCACATGGTGTGTCTCGACAAGCGTTTTACCAACATCAGAAACACCGGGCAACCGAGCGATTGAAAGAAGAAATGGTGCTTCAGTTGGTTTGTCAAATCCGTACGCGTCAACCCAACATCGGGGTGCGGAAACTGTATCACCTGCTCACACCTGAGTTTGAGAAAATAGGCTTTCAGTTAGGCAGAGATGCGCTGTTCGGCTTGCTTAGAGACCATGGACTGCTTATTGAGTCCTCAAAGCGTGGACACAGAACCACTGTGGCGAATCACCGATTTCATCGGTATCCTAACCGGATAACTCATATAGTTGTTGACCGGATTCACCGGGTCTTCGTTGCAGACATTACTTATCTACAGACACTGGAGGGCTTTGTGTATTTGGCTCTTATCACTGACCTGTTCTCCCGGAAAATCGTTGGCTTTGATGTCTCGGAGTCCCTATCCGTCGAAGGGGCACTCAAAGCGTGCAAAATGGCAATAAAACCCGTCAGTCCCATTGATAGACCGATTCATCATTCTGACAGAGGGGTTCAATACTGTTGTCATGCTTACACCCAATTCCTCAATTCACGGGGCATCCAATTGAGTATGACCCAAGATGGCGATGTTTACCAGAACGCTGTCGCTGAACGCGTCAACGGCATCTTGAAAATTGACTTCCTCCTCAATCAAACATTTCGCTCTATCCACCAAGCTATCAGGTGTGTCAAGCAGAGCGTTTCTATATACAACAACGAGAGACCTCATCTCAGTTTAGGGTATCAAACACCACAAGCCGTTTATCACAAAAGTTGGCAACAACTCGCTATAAATCAACCGTAATACGGAAATTTTATGTAAACCTATTTTAGGACTTGACAAGTACATTGGTACATTAATGAACGAGTGAACTAATGAACTAAATCGGTTTCTGTTGCACGATTTTTTAATACGAGCCAAAAGCGTATAGCCTCTATCGCAACTCGGCTAGATTTGCGTAAACTTTTCGTCCTTCGTTGAACAGGTGTAGGACTTCCTCCCGCTGTGTATCCTTTGTAAATCGCCAATCCCGGTTCACTATCTTCATTGCACTGTCAATCGAGCGAACAAAGAACGCTGCTGACGACTGCGCCATGCTGTCAGGGCGACCTGTGCCGATATAGATGGGGCTTGTGTGTGCATAGACCGGCTGTGCAAAGCTGTCGCGGGCTTCTCCAAAGGCGCGTGCCGCGACCCAGCCGTCGGATTCGATCCGGAGGTCAAACGCCCACTCCCCACCGTGTCTCCTTCCGTCAAGCGACACCGCCTGTGTAACCGTCCCGTTGTGGACCAATTCGACGTGGTTGAGGGGGTAGTGCGACTGCCATGCGATTTGCCCTGACACAGTGCGAGGACGCCCATTCGGCGATTCGATAGTGCTGCCGGGGGTTTTCCCATCGAGGTTTAGGAACAACGCCGGTCCGTTCGTGATAAAGGTACGTCCCGCCTGCAAACCCTGCAACCAGTTTTCATAGGTAAATTCCCCATCGGTTTGGACATAAACACGGTTGTTCGCGCAGATGAACCAATCTGTCCCGGTTGATGCGGGCAGCGGAATGCCGCAGTTCAGCAGGTGATACCAGATATCGTATTCGAGGTCTTTCCAAGCGGGATCGAATAGGTTAAAGGCATCCAACTTCCCTAGTGCTGCTGCCACCGGTGCTTCCATTCCCCGCCCATTGTGGCACCACAACACAATACCTCCCTGTCGTTTGGCATCGTCGCAGGCGTAACAGATTGGTGGGTAGTCGGGATCAAAGTTGCTGACGAGATCGCCCCGACTGACAGGCTCAATCAGATTCTTAATGTGCAAGAACATGACGTGCCCAGATCCACCACCGTAATGGGAGTTGTGCCGATTCTCCTCGCCGCAATCAACCAGATGGTGTGCGGTCGAATAGTCGGTCATGAATCCGAGCGGATACTTATTGCTGGCATAGGGTATTTCTCCCCGCTGCAGGATACTGATGACGGTTACACTGAGGTCGTGGACCTTTGGATCTAGTCGCAACCGATCATCGGGCATAGACTCCCCCTCATTGTAGTGCAGATGTGTATTTCCCGGATACCACCCTTGTGATGGGAGGTCTGCCCATCGTTTGAGATGCAACTCGACCTCGACTGCCCCTTTCGCGGGCATCGAAACAACCTTCCGAAGGGGTTCGTACTCCGTGCCACGCTCAACCACGATGTCTGTTGAACCGCGGGGCACGTCCACAGTAAACTCTCCGGGACAATAGAAAAAGGGATCGCCCGGTCCAATCTTCAAAATGCTGCCCGTTGGGTGGACAAAACGACCGCTACTGGTCAAGACATGAACTTTCGCCTCGACGGAGGCACCTGAAACGCTGTCTCGAATGATACCTTTAAGGATTGCCATGAAATTGCTCCTCTTTATACCTCGTCACGTAGGGCATCGGCGGGCCCCCACGGCGCAAATGCGACCGTTGCATACGGGTTGAAGATGATGTCGTCCTCGCGTCCTGCGAACCGCCACATCCGACGCACCAGATCCCGCTTTACATCTTGATAATCGGGGTGATCGCTGAGGTTCACCATCTCGTGTGGGTCGTTCCGCAGATCGTACACCTCGTCGAAGTCGAAGCCGTTGTAGACGTATTTGAACTCTTTGGTGGTCACAATACGCTGACTGTAATATAATTCGACACCGTTGAACTGCGTGTAGGATGCGTCCGTCCAATCGGAGGGGGTTTCGTCTCTCAGGAACGGTACGAGGCTCCTGCCTGTCAGGTTTTCTGGGGTGGATTCGCCCGCTAACTCAATGAAGGTCGGTGCGAAATCGGCGAGGCTGACAAATTCATCAACTTCACGGTTGGGATTGGTGATTCCTTGGGGCCAACGTGCAATCGTGGCGATGTTATAAGCCTCGCGGAATGCAGGTACGCCCTTGAGGTACAATCCGTGTGCGCCACAGTAATCGCCGTGGTCGCTCATTCGCAGAACAAGGGTGTTCTCCGCCTGTCCCGTCTCCTCCAATGTCTCAAGCACTTCGCCGAACATCGCGTCCTCCATTGTGCAGTATCCCCAATAGTGCTGGATGGACTCGCGCACTTCGTCCTCCGAAAGTTGCCCCCAATACTGCTGACGCGCCCGCTGATAGGTGCGGGGTTTGTCTTCCAGTGTGTCGTGGAAGCTTGCCGGCAGCGGAATCTCTTTGGGGTCATACATTTGGGCGAATCGCTCTGGCACGATAAACGGATCGTGGGGTCCGCTTGGTCCGATGTATAGACACCACGGCGCGTCCGCTTGGGATAATCGCTGCAACGCCTCTAATCCAGACTGCACGACACGATAATCTCGGTGGTCTTCGTAGCCTTTCGGTGTGTCGGTTGGGTAGGATTGGTATAGTTGGTAGTGTCCCCAACCGGGACGGAGAATTTGTCCACGCTGGCGTTCTGTCGATTCGGGCTGTTTGGCTTGCTCCTGCCATTGTGCAACCGATCGGTGCATGTAGCTGCCTTTGCCCGCCGTGATGTGCAGATCTTCCCAGCCACGGTCGGATGGGTTCTCGGCGTCGGTGACGTGCCATTTCCCGGCGTACGCCAAGTTATAGCCTGAAGATCGCAGCGTCTCACTGAACATTCCGACACCTTCGTAGAGTTCGTGGTGGATGGCGGTCGGATTGCTGACGTTGTTGTAGATGCCATGCCGACTGGGATACACGCCTGTCATGAATGTTGCCCGTGAGGGGCAGCAGTGCGCCGTTGGACAGAATGAACGGCGAAAGAGAACCCCTTCCTGTGCTAACCTCGTCGCGTTTGGTGTGATACATGGATGGTCTGGATGTACTACGTCGGCTTGTTCCTGGTCGGTCATAAAAATAAGAATGTTGGGTCTCATATTCCCTCCCGCACAAAGATTGCCTCAACGGTCAAGTAGTGATAAGGATTTCCCTCATAAAATCCCCGATTTCGCGGACACCGGTAAAAATTCCTTGAGTGTTCCGAGCTTTGCTGTTTCTTCAAGTTGAATTTCGATAACCTCAAGGAGATTTTTTCTCGCTTCCTCAACATCCCTTCCGCAACTCGCAACATCTAACTCTGGGCAATAAGCGGTGTACATATTGCCCTCTTTCCAGATTTCTTCTGTGACGACGAGGTTCTTTATTGTAGTCTCCCTATAACAAAGGCAGTTTCTCTTAAACAGATCAAAACTTAGGCTATGATAGATACGAACTTGGGTTATGTCAAGTTCTATTCCCTCAACGACTGTTAAAACTCGGTGGTAATTCCTAGGTAGGGGATGATCGGGAATTGGTAGATTTCGTCCTTTTCTGTATAATCGTCGCTGTAGCTGAAATCGAGCAGATTTTTGCGGTTATAGGCGTTCAAGAGTTCAAGAAAAAGGCTTATCTCCCAACTGTTAAATCGAAAGGCTTTGCTGACTTTCATATCCAACCGGTGATAAGATGGAAGTCGCCCTGAATTTGTTTCCGCGTAATTTGGGATGTAGATCAATTCGCCGTTACGCGGGTCGGTTTGCTGAGTTGCGTCTTCCACTGGAGTATAGGGGTTGCCGGTTCGGTACTGCCATTTTACACCGATCTCCCACGTCGGCGTCAACCTATAAGTTGCTGCCAATGTGGCAACATGCGTCTGGTCAAATGAATAGTAGCGATATGGCTCCTCTGGGCGGTCACGTCGTTTGGAGAGTCCATACGCGTAAGATCCCCACCCCAAAAATCGATCCCCGGTGCGATGGCGGAGAAACACTTCCGTCCCCTGTGCGAATCCAGCACCTTGGTTAAGATATACCATATCATCATCATTGGTCACAAGGTTCGCGAGGTTTTTGTAATAACCGGCGAATTTGAACTCTGTTCCCTCCGAAACTTGGCGTGTGAACTCCAATACATAGTGGCTGGCTTGGCTTGTGCTCAAGTCGGGGTTTCCAACGCTCTGAGTAAGTCGCGGTGGTCCCGGCACCTGATAATAGTTACCATAAGAGAATTGGAGTTGAGAGCCTTCCATAATATCGAACAGAAGACTCCCACGCGGTTGGACAGAAAAGTCGTCAACAAGGCTGAAGTAATCCACCCGTAAACCGAGCACAACTGACAGGAATGGCAACACTTTATACCGATCCTGTAGATACACTTCCATTCGTTTGCCAGAGACGGATTCATCGAACGTTTGTCTTTCAAGGAATCGTGGATCGTAATCGACTTCGCCCTCATCGGGTGGACGGATGAACCTGCCAATCGCTCTGCCCGGTTCGAGACCAAGTATCACGCCTGTTTCAAGCCGATGTTTCGGATTTAAGGTGTAAGTGAGGTCCTCTCGGAGTACGTAATCTGGTGCATCGATCTTGAGGGAAAGCTCAGGACCGACATTCACATCGAATTGGAAATAGGAACGGGTCAAGGATAAGAAGGAGGTCAACCGGTCAGTGAGCCGGGAACGGAGGTGAATCCCAGCCCCTTCAAAGCCGCTTCCGAAACTAATGTTCCCTCTAACCTCCTCGTCCACATCTTCGCCATCTAGTTTGAGCGCGAAGTTGTCGCCGGAGGCAAACAGGTTCATTGAGAGTTGGTGCTTGTCATTGAGCTCATAGCCTCCCTTTACCTGATAATCCCAGAACCGGGGGAAGGCGGTGATTGCTCCACTATCAAATGATAACGACCCAAGGAATAGATCAATGTAACTCCGCCGTCCTGCGGCGTACCAGAACCCCCGCTCGCCGATTTTTCCCTCCAATAGTCCTTCGGAGTAAAGTACGTTCAGGTTAAATTTTGCGCGGAAGCTGTCAATGCTTTTGTTCCGGGAATAGATGTCAATCACTGCCTGCGAATCAACACCAAATTCGGCACCGTAGCCGCCGGCGTAGACATCGATCCGCTCAATGATTTCGGAACTGAGGGACGAGACGATTCCACCAAAATGGTAGGGATAGCCGATCGGCACCCGGTCAAAGTAGTATAGGTTGTCTTCGTCGGAACCGCCGCGGATATAGAGGGCACCGCTAAAGTCGTTCGCGACACCGATACTGGGCAGGGCTTGCAGCGCACGCAGGGCATCTCCTGTGGAACCGGGGACGCGCTGAATCTCTGAGCCGCGTAAACTCTGTCTACCAACGGGTGATGCAGCACGCTCTCCCGTTACTTCCACTTCATCAAGTTCGACTACAACCTGCTCAAGGTAAATTTTAAGTTGGGTCGTTGCTCCCGGCTCGATGGTGACAACAACATCCTCCGGCAGACGATACCCGGAAGCGGATGCGGTGAGTGTATACGTTCCGGCGGGTAGGTTGCGGAATCGAAATTCGCCGTTCGGATCGGTCGTGGTGCGTTGGTTTGTTTCTGCAATGCGTATCTGTGCGGATGCGACTCGCTGTTCAAGATCTTTTTGATAGACTGTACCGTAAATTTCTCCGGTGGGGTTTGGGGATTGTTGTCCAAATGCAGTAACGGGGTAGATGGATAAGATGAATAGAAAATAGATTGAAAACCTCTTCATGTGGTGCTATTTCTCCTTTTATATTTTTGGTCTATTTCTAGGACGGAAATATTTTGATCTGAGTTGACATTTTGGAGAGAAATATGGGAGGATTTGAGCGATGTTTATTTGTGGGGTGGAAAGGGGGAAGCAATTGATCGCAAGATTCTGGATTATGTGATTGGAGGTGTGGTATCGAGATGGACGATTGCCTTCTCGCGGTTGAAAAGCTTTTCGGTTAGGTAACCGCGGTATGTTCCCATTTTTCCTCTTATGTAAGTCAAACAGTAACGACCACTGTTGTCCCTCTTTATGCTGCGGAAGTGTAGCCTATTCAGATCTCAAATAAATCTAATTGGGCAGGATTCGGTGGAGGGGTCAAATGGAACAACACATAAACTCTATCCCTATCTTTGTCTGGTAGTGCCTCACAGTAACAAGGTATCTGATTGCCGGTACGAAAAGGGACATAGCTCTTCCCTTCAAGAGGCTGGGCTTCTAAAAATGCTTGATGGATCAGGTGGTCATTGGGGATATTTGTGTCTCTTGCCAACCCATATTTTGCTGCCGGTGACAAAGCCGAATAGACTACATGCAATTTTGCCTTGAGGCTAGAATCTTTTCCATTAAACAGATGCCCCTCAGTCAGTGCCGTTTCGCTCGGAATCAACCCATTTTCACAAATAGCGGTAATACAAGAATTCGGTGCAACTTGAGCTAGTTGAATTGTCGTCGCAATTGTCGAACTCCCAAAATGGTTGGCAGCAAAGGGAATCAATTCAACATTAAATCCTTTTTCTTTATAGAGTTCTGTCAATTCCTTTCGAGGCATCAAAAACTCAGCCGCACCAATGTTACAGAGTCTTTCTAACTGTTTTTCGTATTCATCACTCCGACTCCAAGGTATATCATGAAGCATAGCGATTAATTCTTCATCCTCATTGATTAAATGATGCGTGATTTCATGAAATCGAGTAAATTGCTTTCGCTCTTTGTTTTGAATCCGGAAATTGATAAGAATTGTCCTTCCTTGAAGTATCCCATCTACTTTCGGAGGCAACCGACCTTCCTTCACATCTAATCCCAAAACAGCGCATATTTGATCAAAAGTGAGGGACTTTGTCGAAGCACACTTCCCAACAGCATTCCGAACCAATTTGATAACATGTGTTTCCATGTCATTCACCGAGAATTGCATTTTAATCCCCCTTAGAAGCAAAAAATCGTCTCAGATTAAGATACAATTCGATCCACTCTCTTTTGGAGGATGGTCGTTGGCCTCGGAAATCAATTTTCATTAGTAAATCCTTCCAATCTTCATTAAGTTCATCTTTGTAGTCAGGATCTTGCGAAAATTCTAAAAATCCCTTGGGGTAAGTTTCGCGTGTTGATGATTCCATATCTTCAACGCCTGTAAACAGATCTTGGACCTTCATATTATAAGCCTTAGCAATTTTTCGAAGAGTTTCTATTGATGGATTAACGACACCACGCTCAATATCCGAAAGATAGGGCACAGATAGACCAGCGTGCTGACTTACATCCTTTAATGTTAGCTTGCGCTCCTTACGAATAGAACGAAGGTGGTCTCCTAATTTCATCGCGGTTGTTTCTCTCCCTTCGGTTGAGTTCTGATTAAAGCCCTATGGTAGTCAACAAGTGGGCATATTATATCAGAAAGTGATTTTTAGGTAAAGGCAAAAAAAACTGCAAGTGTCATCGATCCTTAAAAAAACTTGACATCGCACCTATTTAGCTGATAAACTAATAAACGTAAAATCTTATCTTATCGTTGAAAGCGAGAAAATTCTTATAATGAGTAGGAAAAGACGAATTCTAGTAATTGATGGCGGCGGGATTAAGGGAGTATTCCCAGCTTCCTTTCTCGCTAGCGTTGAAGATTCAACCGGAGATAATATAGCGAACTATTTCGACTTAATCGTCGGTACTTCGACAGGCGGAATTATTGCTCTGGGTCTTGGTCTAGGATTGTCCGCCAAGGAGATATTGGCGTTTTACGAAAAATTTGGACCACGCATCTTTGCTGACAATCACCGGTTAGGATGGTTTAGGTCAAAGTACGATAGTGCCCCTCTTAAGGAAGCACTGGAGATCTGCTTTGAAAAAAAGAAATTGGGCGATAGCCAAAAACGGCTTGTCATTCCATCGTTGAACCTTGAGAACGGCGCGGTCCACATCTACAAAACCGCCCATCACCCTCGATTGGAGAAAGATTATAAAACAAAAGCGGTTGATGTAGCCCTTGCAACCACTGCTGCCCCAACGTACTTTGCCACACATTGGTCAGCTGAGGGTACACCCTTGATAGATGGAGGCTTGTGGGCGAACAACCCTGTGGGTGTAGCCGCTGTTGAAGCAATTACGGTGCTTGATTGGCCAAGAGATTCGTTAAAAATTTTGAGCTTAGGTTGTACTGAACCATTAAATGTTAATTGGGGAAGAAAAATTCCTCTCGGCAAATTATATTGGGGATTCAAACTACCTGATGTGTTTATACAAGCACAATCCTATGCCTCACTAGGAACAGCAACACTTATTGCAGGGCATGACAACATCATCAGGATTGCCCCAAGCGTGTCCCATGGAAGGTTTAGTTTAGACAATGCAAAAGAAATTCGCTCGTTGAAAGGTCTTGGACATTTTGAAGCTAGAGATGCGTTGACCCAACTTCGAGAGACTTTTCTCGGTAATCCAGTAGAACCATTTAACCCATTCAACCAATAAACGGAGATATTAAGAATTATGCCTATTAGTTCAAACCAATTCAGCCAGTTATTTGAGTCAATAGCCGAAGCACTAGATATTTCTGATAGTCACTACCAACAAGCAGTAGAACGCTACAAATCTATCGGCAAGTGGTTAGAACGAGATGAATCCAAGGTTGTCCGCTACAGTCCTGAAATTTATCCGCAAGGATCCTTTCTGCTCGGAACAGTTACGAGACCTATTTTCGATACTGACGAGTATGACCTAGATCTTGTCTGTGAGTTGAATCTTCAGAAAGACAAAATCACTCAGCAGGATTTAAAGAATTTAGTCGGGTATGAAATCAGATCTTATACCTTTGCTAACAACAAGAATTCTCTGCCAGAAGAAGGTCGGCGTTGTTGGACGTTGACTTATGCAGATAGTGCCCAATTCCACATGGATATCTTGCCTGCGATTTCAGACACAGATCCACCCACATCTATCTGGTCAGATTTTGCGATTGTAATTACGGACAACATGCTCTCGAATTATAGTCAAATCAGTCCTGACTGGCCGCACAGTGACCCGAAGGGCTATGCAGCTTGGTTCAGATCGCGTATGGAAATGCAGTTCAACGCAAGACGAGAATTTCTTGCTGAATTACGCCATGTTCGAGCTGAGGACGTACCGGAATATCAGGTCAAGACGACACTTCAGCGAGCGATTCAGATACTGAAACGGCACCGTGACATTATGTTCGTCAAAGATCCAGACAACAAGCCAATTTCTATCATCATTACGACGCTTGCAGGTCATGCCTACAGTAATGAGTCAGATCTTCTAGATGCTCTACAGAATCTTGTAAAAGAGATGCCGCACTATATCCAAGACTTCAATGGTGTGACTTGGATACCTAATCCAGTGAACCCGCTTGAGAACTTTGCTGATAAGTGGCAGGAACATCCTCAACGAGAACAAAACTTCCGTAGGTGGCTTCGACAGGTGCAGCAAGACTTGGACAAGGCGTTGAAACTGAATGATATTCCGGGTGTTGCGGAATCACTAAGACCGCGCTTGGGGGAACGAGTTGTCAATGAAGCACTGCGGAGTCTACCTGAACCGCAAAACCACACCCCTCTGGAGTTAAGAGTAACCCCCACAAAACCCCATGCATGGTAATTTCAGCCATGAAGATAACTGACAAAGAAATCGAATGGTTAGGATTGTATTTTCCGAACCTACAATATGAGCCGGATTCCCAAAAAATTGCAGGTGAACTCGACTTTTGTGCCGCGTACGAGAACGAATCGGGAGAAGTGATAATTAGCGGTAGTGCCAGACAAGAGGGTCGCTTTATTCGGGATGTTTTCGAGACTGAAATTTGCTTAAAGATTTTCGACACGAACGGATGGCCAAAAGTGTATGAAGTTGGTAAGAGACACCGTCAAATCGCAAAGAAATGGAACATCGAAATCATTGATTTGCATGTTTCTTCAGACGATGGCATGTGTTGCTTAGGTATCAAACGCGGCAATAACAGGAATTTTAGTATCAAAAATTTTCTTCCAGAATTAGTAATTCCATTTTTTTATCGGCTTTCTTATACAGAAAAATTTGGCATTGCTGCAAGTCGAAATGACCTTTGGGGAGAATATTCACATGGCGAAGAAGGACTAGGGGAATACCGATCGGAAATCTTCAATTTTGCGGAACAAAACCCTCGTAGAAACGACTTGTGCCCCTGTGGAAGCGGGAAGAAGCTCAAAAAATGTCACATAGATGATGTGGAATTTCTAAAACGTGGAGCAAGGGTAATTGTTAGGGAATGACAAGACTACCCGCGTTCACAGCTACCTGAACGGTTCAGACCCGTCGCGGAAATTCTTTTCTGCGGAGGCACATGAAACGAAACTTCCCCGGCGGCGTCCCATAGCCATGTTTCAAGGGTGGATATGTCTAATTGTTCCTGATCTGGAGGGGAAAATTGAAATGTTGTTTGTGTAGCATCTGTGGCAGTGTTATTTTTGGCAATGGTTATGCTTCTACGGAAGATGTTAAACTCGCTCAAGCGCATGTTGGGTTTCACTCTCACTATCTGTAAAAATGTAATAGACCTCTTTCCAAAAAGATAATAGTTATACAGCATATCTGAGGTTGACTAAAGCAGCAATGACATTCCAAGTCTTGCCATAATTTCTATGCTTGCCGCGATACCTTTGCTGGGTAATCCGGAATATCTTGCACCGTCGGTTGACATGTTCAATAACTATTCTGCGCCGAGACAACGCTTCATTGAACCGACGCTCGGCATCAGATAGGGGCTTGTTCCGGCTTCGCTTGACCGGGCTGACACTGTTAGGATAGACCTTATCTATGCCTTGATATCCCCCGTCAGCTAGCTTCTCAGTCTCTCGGTTGATAGGTAGACGGCTCTCTTTGAGTATCCGAAAATCGTGGACTTTGCCCTTTCGACAAATGACCGATAGAATCTGCAAACTCGCCCAGCAGATAATCAGTTGGACTTTGAGAGTATGGCATTTTTTTACCGGAGTAATAGTAGTGCTGTTGATGCTTGGGACGCTCAATCGGTTGTTCAGTGACATCAATGACAACACTATCTAAGTCGCTACGGAGTAATTCTTTCTTGCTGTTCATTGGCAAAACGCGAACCAGAACGTCGAGCATTCGGTGATAAATCTTGTTGGCGTAAGATTCACTGATTGAAAATTCCTTGCCCAACTTGGCAAAGGTAGGATAATGTCTGAGGTAAGTCAAGGTGAGTAATAGCTGGTCTGCGAGGCTAATTGTTGACTTGAGTCCTCGTTTTTTCATGGGGTTTTTCTCGCGTTGAACTGCCAGATAAGTCGCGACTTTGTCAAGGAGTTGTTGAAAGGTGGCTTTGCTGATGCCCACGTCTCGGAGAAAGCGTTCGTCGGATTGTTCAAGGGTTTGCTGAAAGATGCTCATGGGAATTCCTTCCTGTTTTGGGCTTGAATGTATCGGTTGTGAGAGGAAAGAAATTATACCTTCAATAGTCATAGGAGTTACGCAGTTGGATTTAAAATGTAAATGGGTTGAGCGAGATAAGCACGCACAGCGTCTCTGATAATAGAGATTTTTGCTTCAAACCAACTGATGCCTGTTGAAAAACAATGTCGCTCTATGCGTAGAAACGCTCGTAATGCCAATCCAATATGATTCCGTTGTACAACAGCCTTGCGAGCAAAACACCTTTCAACCCCAACAAATTGCTTGATACCGCGATGATATTGTTCAATTGCCCAAGACAATTCGGCATATTTAAGTCGAAACAGTTCGTTCATTGATAGGTCACTACTTGCCCAGTATTCAACGTTGCCGTTTGGGGTAACAATCTTGAACACTTTAATCAATCCGTATCCCTTCAGATGAACGATGGTGCCTTTGTTGCTAATGGGCAGTTGAGAGATTGGCTGATTGCCACGCTTATCCAAATTGACCTGTCGATTCGACTTCAATTGGGTCAGCCACTGCCATTGATACTGTCGAATCGTCTTTAGATTCTTCAAACTGCTGTACCAACTGTCAAACACGACACACTCAGGACGAAACCCTCTGTCATTAGCGGTGGCAATCATTGCTTGGAAGTGGTCATTTTTGGTCAAGCCATCATGTTGTTTATTATAGAGGCGATAGTCGCAAGGAATGTGGCTGTCACCATCAGTCCACATCAACGTAATGAGGTTAATACCTAAGACCACTTGTTTGTGTTTGCCTGACCAATGGCGGGTGACAAGTTCCATCTTTTGTGCGTACGGTTTGTCAAGCGTTGAGTCGTCTATGACTAAAATGCCTTGGTCTTTATTGACAGAAGGTTCTGCCTCACTCCACAACACTTGTGAATCAGCAGGTAGTCGATACAGCAAGCGATTCAAGGAGTCATGGGTGGGTGGGTCGTCGTTTGGTGGATGGACGCGGGCAGCTTCGCTACAGCTATAGGCACTCGGCGTCGCTATCAGAAAATTGATATAGTCGTATTCAGTACATTTGGCTGGATTCATAACCTATATTATAACCTATGGGCTATTCAACTGCGTAACTCCTAAGTCAATTTATGGAAGCATTTATTTAAGAAAGATGTCTAATGTTGAAGGGCAGAAACTCTACCGTTATTAACAGCGAGGTGCTTTCAACCCTTTAACCCAACCTACGGAGAAACAGCCTGTATTATAGGAATAATAAGCAGTCGTTCCTCTTCAGTTTTCGGGTCTCGCACAATGATTTCGCTGTAACCTCTTTTGGCTAGTTTTTGTAGTGACCGGGTGATTTGTAGTGAATCACGCACAGTTTCAGCAAAGCAAGAGTAATTCCCATCGTTTTTGATTTCTTCTAAACCTGCTAGACTCTGCTCATCAAATGTGAATACTATCCGTGTTTTTTCCTTTGCTGTCATTGCTTTTACCTCCTGATTATCATCTGAACTAAACAGTAACGACCCGTTGTTGCCCTTCCCTATCTTCTGAGGGAATAATGCGGATCTCAACATCATGATTCAACCGATTAAGAAATGTCATTAATCGTTCAACGCTATAATGGTTGAACTTCCCCTGCTTTAGCCGGGATATTTCAGGTTGCTTCACTCCTAAAATTTTTGCCGCTTCTGTCTGTGTCAACTTCCGCTTTTCTATAATTTGAAACACTTCAAACCCCAGTTTTGCCTTGAGAAACAGTTCCTCCGCATCTGGCAAATCGAGATCCTTAAACACATTGCCGGAACTCTTTTCAAATTGAATCTTCTCGTTCATAATTTGCCTCCGGCTCCTGCGTTATTTTCAGGCGTCTATGGTTTTGCTGCCAAAGCCATGCTTCCCACATGTCGCCCCTCTGGGGCTTTAGGGGATTTGGGGTGCTGGTATTCTATACACATATCGCCCCGCTGGGGCTTCAGAAAACAGCAGCTCTTGCTATACACATTGCGCTCCGCCCCGATAAGATCGGGATTCAAATTGCTTTGAATCCTCGATGCTTCATCGGGGGCAACTAGGTCCATGAGTCGGGCAAGATGCCCGACCTACGGGGTGGTCATGTCGCCCCTCTGGGGCTTTAGGGATTTGGGGTACTAGTATTCTATACACATTCCGCCCCGCTGGGGCTTCAGAAAACAGGAGCGCGGGGATTGGACGTATCGCCTTCTATAGACATATCGCTCCTCTGGAGCGAAAGACAGAGGACTTGACGGGCGGGGGGACCCCGCCCCTACATCTATTTGAACAGTTTAGACCCGTCCGGGAAATTCTTTTCCTCGGATGCGCATGAAGCGAAATTTTCCCGGCGGCATCTCGCATTCGGTTCGGAGGCGTGACTCCTCATCGTGGACGCCGAGGTATTTGGTCTCGGCGTGAAGATAGTGCAACGCTAGCCCGCGACGTCGGTTCGGTGTAGGGTTCGCTCCGGTGCGGTGGAAGTTTAGACCGTGGTGGAACATGCAGTGTCCTGCCTTCAATTCGACAGATGTCGGCTTGGCGATCTCTGGATCGTCGAGGAAGTGCTGTTTGTATTCACGGGTGACGGGTCCCCACTTGTGGCTGCCGGGGATGACGGTCATACAGCCGTTTTCGACGGTGGCGTCATCCAAGGCGACCCAACAGCTTACATGGTCCTGCGGGACAAAGAAGGGCCAAGCGGGTGAGTCTTGGTGCCAGTCGGTCACTGTCCCGTTATAGCGGGGTTTCATCATCAGTTGGTCGGTGTAGAACTTGATGTTGGGACCCAAGAGATCTTCGATGACATCCACAATCTCAGGTTTCTTGGCAACCGCTTGGAAAAGGTCGTCAAAATAGCAGAGTTGTGTCATCTTGCGGACGGTGTCGATGCGGGGTGTGTCGGTGTCCTCACCCTCACTGAACGCCGCCTCAAGCTGGATGTAGCGTGAGGGCACATGTGTCACACGCCCCTCAGCGATATCCTCGCTGCGCTGACGGAGGGCTTCCAATTCTTCGTCAGACACAACCCGTGTATAAGGCAGGTAACCGTATTCCTGAAAGAACGCTTTCTGATCGGTTGTTAAAGCCATATCGTATCTCCTTCTTCAATAAAATGGAGGTGAATCATTAACGTAGTAGGATTATTTAGTGAGGGGTCGGGATTCGGAGATCCCTCCTACAGGAGAACTAAATGTCCCTAATCACGTGGTTCATCCTCTTGATCACTTTTATTCAGCCAGCCGTAAGATTCCAGTTTGCGATACAGTGTCCGCAAGCCGATTCCGAGCATTTCCGCCGCTCGCTTCTTATTATTGCCGGTTTCCGCTAATGTCTTGCCGATAGCCTCTTTTTCGATCTCTTCCATTGTCATTCCAACTGTTCCAACTTTTTCATCAGTCGTATCAATTGAGCTTTCCTGATTATCCGGGGCATCAAGATTCAGAGGAATTCCCATTTGAGGATCGGGATCCAAAGCGACCTCCGAATCTGTGAAGCTCGTTTGAAATTCGGAGGAGAAATTGTCGAGTTGAAGGATCTCTCTCTGCGCTAGGATGATGGCGGTTTCGATGACGTTGCGTAACTCACGGATGTTTCCATCCCAATCCGCATTTTTCAGGTAATCCATCGCTTGGGGGGTGATTCCTGAAACGGGACGGTCATGTTCTTTGCTGAACTCTTTGATAAATGCGCTGACTAGCAGGGGGATATCCTCTCGTCGCTCCCTTAACGGCGGCACTCGAATCGGAAATCGGTTAATACGGTGATAGAGGTCGTTGCGGAATTTTCCGTTTTTCACAGCTTCTTCAAGGTCTGCGTTGGTTGCAGCAATGATACGGACATCGGTTTTGATGGGTTTATCTCCGCCGAGACGTGTGAATTCCTGTCCTTCCAGTACACGGAGGAATTTCACCTGTGTTTCAGTTCCCATCTCCCCAACCTCGTCTAAGAGTAAGGTGCCGCCGTTTGCCTGCTCAAACAGCCCCAGTTTGCGGGTAGTCGCCCCGGTGAAAGCGCCGCGTTCATGACCAAACAGTTCGCTTTCAAGGAGTTCACGATAAAGTGCGCCGCAGTTAATTGTTCGATACGGTTTGTCCTCTCGGCGGCTATGGTTGTGAATCGCATTCGCGATTAATTCTTTTCCAACACCGCTTTCACCGCGGATGAGGACTGTTGCATTGGTCGGGGCGACGAGTCGAATCATGCGGAAAAGCTCTCGCATCGGTTTTGACGTGCCGATAATGTTCGCAAACCTAAACTTGTCATCAAGTTGCTCTCGCAGATTGACGTTCTGGAGGAAGAGTGACCGTTTTTCGAGTGCGTTTTCCGCTGTTTGGCGCAAGATATTAATTTGTATCGGTTTTTCGAGGTAGCCATCTGCCCCTGCTTTTGTGGCTTCGACCGCACTGTCGATCGAGCCGTAGCCTGTTAAGATGATGACTTGTGTGTAGGGATAGTTGTCTTTTATGTGCTTGAGCAGATCAATCCCACTTAGGTCGGGCATCTTTTCATCCGTGATGACGACATCAATGTTTTCAGCGGCTAAGGTCTCCAATGCCTCACGTCCACCCGACGCTGCAAATAGGTCGTAGCCTTCACGTTCAAGCACTTCAATGGCTGCTTCGACGCTCGCCGAATCATCATCTACAACAAGGATTTTTGGGGGCATCTCGTCACCTGCTGCTACTTACTAACGCAAGTTGCTAGGGCGTGTTGACATTTGTGTCATAATGGTAATATGTCCACATTTACCCTATCCGATAGTCAATGGTCAAAAATAGTATCATTCCTTAAAACCTGTCCTGATATCTATACCGGACAACACACACACTTAAAACGTTTTATCCATGCGGTGCTTTGGATAACTCGTAGTGGCAGTCAATGGCGACTGTTACCTAACCAGTACGGCAATTGGAACAGTGTCTATAAACGATTCGCAAGGTGGTGCGATAAAGATATCTTTCAACGCATGCACCAACACTTTGCCAAAGACCCCGATATGGAGTGGCTTATCATTGACAGCACTATCATTCGCGCACACCCATGTGCTGGGGGTGCATTGAAAACAAGTGGGGGTCAAGCCTCACAAGCACTTGGACGCAGCCGGGGTGGATTCTCAACTAAGATTCATATCGCTGTTGATGGCTTAGGCAATCCCTTACATTTTATGCTGACAGCGGGTCAACGGCATGACATCACTTGTGCTGAGGCGTTAATTGACGGCTATAACAGTGAGTATGTGATAGCTGACACATCATATGACTCGATGGCATTGATTGAGTCGATAACCCAAAGGGGTGCGGTGCCGGTGATACCCCCACGTGCCAACCGTCGGGATTCACGCACTTATGATGTGCATCTGTATAAAGAGAGGCATTTAGTCGAATGTTTTATCAACAAAATGAAGCAGTATCGACGTATCTCCTCTCGGTTTGATAAGCTAGCGGTTCGGTATATGGGATTTCTGAGTTTCGTTGCCACGATTATCTGGTTACGATGAAATGTCAACAGAACCTAGATAGAACAGTGGTTTTCTCAATTTATCGTATATCAATCCAATCCCACACACATGTCGCCCCTCTGGGGCTTTAGGATTGGTTTTACCGTGTTTGCTATACACATATCGCCCCTCTGGGGCTAATGAAGAATAATACGTAATGCGTAATACGTAAGAAAAAATGGAACGCAGATCTGCGTTCCCTACGAATACCTCTCGCAACACCGGTCTGCTGGGACTATGGGTCGGGCAAGTTGAAAATCCCGATTTATCGGGGATGCCCGACCTGCGGGAGTGGTGTGTTTTGATATACATATCGCCTGCACGAGCTTGGATATGCCTATCCAAGCTGAGCGGGGTCAGGTTACGGCATACGGCGTATGCCTACTACTTTAGTGTGGGTAGCAAGATGGAGAATTTTGTGCCTTGACCGGGTTTGCTCTCCACCTTTACCTGACCACCATGTCCCTCGATAACCTGTTTTACGATTGTGAGACCGACTCCGGTCCCTTCCTCTTTTGTGGAGAGGAACAGATCAAAGATTTTGTCGAGTTGCTCTGGCTCGATGCCTTTCCCTGTATCTTCCACATCAATTTGTATTCCCTCGTTTAACGGTTTTGCGCGAACTGTGAGAGTGCCGCCATCTTCCATCGCCTGAACACCGTTGATAATCAGGTTAAGCAATGCCTGCTTGAACTGCGATTGGTCAAGTTGAACGGGGGGCAGTTTTGGGATTTCACGGCTGACCTGAACCTTTTGCCTTTGTGCCTCTGGCTCGTTGAAGTCCAAAACTTCTTCGATAAGCACCGCGAGATCACAGGTTTCAAAGGTCAACGGTGGCAAATTTGCATAACGCCGAAAATCGGTTAATATTCGTTCTAGACGTTCCACCTCCCCACGAATACGCCGGACTCTGCGCTGTAAATCCTCCGGGGAACTACGGTTTTCAGTAGATAGATCTTCTTCTAAAATTTGGAGGTTAAGGTTAATGCTATTTAACGGATTGCGGATCTCATGGACTAATTCGCGGGTGAGTAGATGTGTCGGTTTAGCCTGCTTATTATCAAGTTTTTGAGCACGTAGATAGCTTCGCCGCCGGACAACAATTATCAGAATACCAACGGCAAGAATCAGAGTGAGTCCACTTGGAATCAACCACCAGGTGACGTTCATACGATGTGACAGGGGAGATTTTAAGAGAAAGGGCGTTTGTCGTCAGACTCCCGCGGCATCATCGGGGAAATGTCTATGCAACTGCGCCCGAACGACGAACGATAAAAGTATAGGTGTTAGTCCGGAGGGGATCCCTCCGGACTAACACCGATGGACACATCAGCTACTATGCAGTGCTTCCCTGAACTTCTTGAACCTCTGTATTTCGGCGTTTTAAGTGCCAGAGGTATATGATTGGACTAGCGATGAAAATAGATGAATACGTCCCGACGACGACACCTACCATCAACGCCAACGCAAAGGTGTTAATCTCTTGACCTGCGGCCGTTTGTAGGAAAATAACGAGAACAACAAAGAGCGTTGTCAAAGATGTCACCACGGTGCGGCCCAAAGATTGGTTGATGCTTCTGTTGATAACTTCAGCAAAGTCGGTGCCTTTGAGCAGCGTACTGTTCTCACGAATACGATCAAAGACAACAATCGTATCGTTCAAGGAGTAACCGATAATTGTGAGAAATGCGGCAACCGTCGGCAGGTTGATCTCCTTCACGAACACTGAAAAGACACCAAGCGTAATCAACACATCGTGAATCAAGGCAGCGATCGCACCGATAGCGAAACGAGGTTCAAAGCGCCAAGAGATATAGAAAAGCAGGATAACAATCGACCAGACGACAGACCATAGTGCCGCCCATTTGAGGTCTTTGCCGACACTGGGTCCCACCTCATTCACGCTCACAGCACGCGGCAGCGCTTGCCAGTCGCTGTCTCCTTGTAATAACGCATCGGTGAGGATCTGTCCGACACTCGCTTGTATCTGTATTTGCGCTGCTTGCGTTAAATCGGATCCGATTTCGTTCGCGAGCGCAAAGATAACGGTGTCCTCTCCTTCTATAACTTCACGAATCTCATTCCTCAATCGATGCTCTCCCTCGATTAACTGAATAGTATCTCCGGGTTGGAACACATGCACTCTCTCCTGCGCGGAACTTACCTGAACGCTCATAGCCATGGCATCGCCAGGATCCGCAGTCAGCGGCACAACGACTCTCTGGCTTTCAAATTCTTTGCTGTAGCCGATGTCGATTGAGGCTTCCTGCTTCGCTGCATCCACTTGGATTTTTGAACGCTCATAGCCCAGTTCCGTCAGTTTAGCGGAGAGTTCCGGTTGGGTGACCACGCGATTAAATTTAGCATAGGTCTTGACGCCGCCCCGAAAATCAATCCCAAAATTGGGTCCATTATGGAGAACGAGCGAAACTATGCCGATAATAATGAGGATTGCAGATACAACGAATCCCCTTCGACTTTTGCTAAGAAAACCGATGGTTGTGTTTCTGATGACCTCCCGTCCGATACTTAACCTCTCGACACTTCGACCGCCAAGCACCCAGCCGTAAATCTCTCGTGTGACAACAATGGCGGTAAACATGCTGGCGAAGATGCCGATTCCCAATGTGACAGCAAACCCTTTGATGGGACCTGTCCCGAAATGGTAGAGTACCGCTGCGACAGCTAACGTTGTTACGTTGGCATCAAGGATTGTCCAAAAGGCTTTCTGGTAGCCGGTCTGAATTGCAGACCATACAGTTTTGCCGGTGCGTAGTTCCTCACGGATACGCTCAAAAATAAGCACATTTGCATCAACCGCTATGCCGATGGTCAAGACAAGCCCTGCAAGTCCGGGCAGCGTCAAAGCTGCACCAAACCCGGCAAGTGAGCCCAGAATAATCAGCATATTAAATGCTAGTGCAACAATCGCAACGAGCCCCGAAAACCGATAGTAGATTAACATGAAAATCAGAACAACTCCCATGCCAATAACCGCGGCGCGAATGCCGTCGTCAATTGCTTCTTGACCAAGGGTTGGTCCAACGGTTCGCTCTTCGGCGATTTTCACACCGACGGGGAACGCCCCGGCTTTGAGGATGTTCGCCAGATATTGGGCTTCCTCAAAGGTAAAGTCCCCAGAGATTTGGGCATTTCCGCCGAGAATAGGTTCGTTGATTCGGGGTGCAGATTGCACCTTACCATCAAGTAGAATGGCTAAAAGTTCACCGACATGGTTGGTGGTCAGTTCACCAAACTTCCGGCTGCCTTGTGAGTCAAAACTCATAGATACGACAATCTCAAAGCTGGTATTGCCTGGGGTTTCACGCGCACTCCTAATTCGATCGCCGCTCAGTAGGACTGGACTCTGAACAACATACCAGCTATTCGCCAGAGCTGTTCCATCGTCGTTATGGTATCGGATTTCGGTGCCTTCGGGAATATCGTCAGGCGGTGGGGTATCCGCCGATCCACTCCAAGCAATCACACCGGTGGGACTTTTTTCCACCAGCTTAAATTCGAGGCGTCCCATCGTTTTGACAATCTGAAGGGGTTTTGACGAGTCCTTTGCGCCGGGCAATTCTACGATGATTCGGGGACGATTGGCTTCGCGTCGAATCGATGGCTCGGCAACGCCGAACGCATCAATGCGGTTTCGTAGCACCACCATAACTTGGTCGATCGCTTGTTCGCTATACTGCCCCAAGCCAGATTCATCCAAGCGAATCTGATAAGTAACCTCTGTGTCAGTCCTATTAACTTCTTGGGGCGCATCAAAGAACTCTAAATCCTGAAGATTTTCCTGTGCCTGTTTGAGATATTCTGCCTGTTCGTTTGGGTCCGAAAGCCGTTTCGGGATACCCACAACGACGTTCAACGCATTTTCCTCTAAGACCGGTTCCGCCACCCTGCAATGAATCTTATCTGCCCGCAATCGCTCAGGTATCGAGGAAGCCCGTCCCTTCAGCAATTCGACTTTTGACTCTTCAAGATCGACTTCAAGGACGAGGTGAACGCCGCCTCTGAGATCGAGACCGAGTTTTAAGCGATTATCGGGTATCAAGCGACGGACGATTGTCGGAATACTTCCGTGCAGATGTAAATCTTCCAAAACCCTTTCAAGGTCGGCTTTGCTCTTTGGAGATGAGAAATTGACAAGGAAATCGCGTTCTTCCGTTGTATCAAATTGATAATCTACTGTCTCCTCAAATCCGTTAGCTTCCAACCTTCTCGCCAAGATCTCCTTGAGCTCCGTTGTTGCATCCTGAAAGTTGATGCCCTCCGGGTATTGGACTTCTTGCAGGCTTACCTTTAACGAATTCTCATCGGTTGCTTCAAATTTGGGGAGTTTCTCTTGCATCCAGAGGGAGAGGTTTCCGTATAGGGGATTGTAAAGATTCTCCGGGGTCGGGATGAGGTACAATGCTGAAAATACGAGTACCACAATGATTAAAATTAATTTCCACACACTAACGCTGTACATTCATTTCTCCTAGGGATAAAAAATGGTGCGCCTGGGAGGATTCGAACCCCCGACACGAGGCTTAGGAAGCCTCTGCTCTATCCCCTGAGCTACAGGCGCAGCTCAACTAACAACAACGGGATAGTATAGCATATCAAGGGTCAAAATTCAATTAGAGAAAAAATATCGTGATCCGGGAATTTTTCGCGTCCATTGAGGAAAGTCAGTTCAATTAGGACTGCAATTCCGGCAACTTCGCTGCCAAGTTTTTCGACGAGGTCAATCGAAGCAGCGATTGTCCCCCCCGTTGCAATCACATCGTCGCAGATGAGGGCACGACTTCCCGAAGAACAGGCGTCCTGATGAATCGCAAGGGTATCAACCCCATACTCCAGTTCGTAACAGGCTTCATGCGTACGGTAGGGGAGTTTTCCGCTCTTGCGGACGGGAACAAAGCCAATGCCCAAGCGATAGGCAAGCGCGCTGCCGAAAATAAAGCCGCGCGCATCAATTCCCACTACCACATCAACATTTTTCGGTTCGTAGTGGGCTGCCATCGCATCCACTGCATCGCGGAAGGCATGTGGATTTTGGAGCAGCGGGGTAATATCTTTGAAAAGGATTCCCGGCTGTGGAAAATCGGGCACCTCCCGAATAAATTTGGAAAAATCGGTCATAGATTCACTCCAGTCTATACAAGTAGAATAACTCAAGTTGCTAGGTAACCCGTAAGTCGAGTTTCCATACTCGCCCCTGAACTATAGATAAGCAAATTCACTATGACAACCTATCAGGGTTGCTGAACTACGAGTGGTTCTCTCGATTTATCGTGCATCAACCCAATGCGATACACATGTCGCCCCGCTGGGGCTTTAGGGTTGGTTTACCATGTTTTCTATACACATATCGCCCCGCTGGGGCTATGTTGGTTTATCAGTGCAATTAATGAACTTTTGAACGAATGAACTCTTGAACTCAATGGGTGCAGGGGACGGAGGTTACAGCATATTGCTTTGAATCCCGATCCATCGGGGCGGAGTATGCCTACTACTAGCAACCTGTGTTAGAATAACGTAAGTTGCTAGATAGCCTGTAGGTCGAGTTTCCATACTCGACCCCTACTAGAAATAACCAAATTTACTACACACATGTCGCCCCGCTGGGGCTTTAGGGGAGTTGGGTGGCTGATATTCTATAAACATATCGCCCCGCTGGGGCTTTGGGTCGGGCAAGATGCCCGACCTACGGGTGTAGTGCGTTTTGATACACATATTGCCCTGTTGGAACTTTAGGGGGCTACTTGAATTAACACTAGCAACTTGGGTTAGAATAAAGAAAGACAGTTTTAACCCGCTGCCCTTGCCTCAAAATCTGCAAGCTGCGTCAAGTAATCATAGCTCTGCTGTGCGGCATCCTCTGGCTCCATGATTTCGGTGAATGCCTGATGCACCGTCACATAGCCGTTGTAACCAATCTCTGCCAATCCTTCAAACACATTTGAAAAGTCGATCCCGCCTTCATCCTGCAAGCGAATCGGATTATGTGGAACATCCCCGCGAATCCACGTCTCAAGATGTGTCTTTCCATCGGGACGCCGGATATGGTTTTGGAGGTAAACGTTAAACAGATAAGGTGAAAACCGCTTGAGTGTTTCGGGTCCGTAATCCTGTCCACAGAGGTCTAGATTTGCTGGCTCGTAGATGATGCCGAAGTTATGTCTCCCCACCCGCTTGAGTATATCAATTGAACCATCCGCCGTTTCAAACAGGCTGCGCGTATGCGACTGATGTGCCAACCGGATACCTCGCTCGCGAGCTTCGTCGGATGCTCGTTTCGCCCAGATGATATCTTCCTCTTTTTTCATCGCAATCCGAATCAGATTGGCACCCAACAGGTCGGTCAGATCCAGATAAGGCGTGATGTTCCGTAGGGCATCGGGACCTTGGTCGTTGTTGATTGGAATCGGGAAATCTCCTGTGACCATTGACACAGCGAGATTGAGTTGGCGGGTTTTCTGGCAGATAGCGGTGATTTGCTGGAGTGGTGTCTGTATCCCCGCCTGCGACGCTCTCATGCAGACAGCATTATAACCGAGCTGATCGGCGAGCGCGGCAATTTCGTCGAAGGATCGGATGGCCTCTTCTTTGGATCCGGGTGCTTCTGCGACCCGAACCGAGAGTGAAAGTTTCATCTTTTGAAACATCTCCTTTTCAGGTTAAGCACTGCTTCAGAAGCTGTACGGTATCCCTCCCAATCGCATTCCAAATTCGTCGTAAGAACGCCTTCTGAGCACTTCCGGCAGCCTAAGCCTCGGCAGTTCTATATTTTCAAACGCAACACGCTGGTCAGGCGTTAGATCTACTTTGATTTCGCCAATGATCCCAGAGATCTCTTTGGCATATTCCCGCCGTTGCGCGGCAAATCTTCTGAGTTTGATTCTCAGTTCATGCCATTCGAGCCGGACACCCCTGTTCAAGCGCCCGCCCTCATATCGGCTCATCCGAGGCAAGCTGGAGCGACTGTAGTAACGGCGATATTCAGCCTCTACTTCGTCTCGTTCAAACTCGTAATCCTCAACGATGTCCCGGATGAGCGCGATCTTAGGCTCAATGATCTCCTGTTGTTCTTTCGATAAGTTAAGCGCGACGCTGCTGTCAGGCAGATTGATTAGTTTTACTCCTCCGCCACAGCCAAGAATTAGCAGACTGAGGATAAGCAATGCGACCTGTGTGATGCGTGAAAACCATTTGTTCATTAGTACATTTATTTGGGTCATTGGTTCATTAGTACATTGGTTCATTAATGAACCAATGTACTAAATCGGTTGCTGTTGCACGATTTCTTAGCAAGAGGCGTTATTAAAAAACGATGCAACAACTCACACCCGACAGTTGTCCAGCACGTCCTCATCGAGTTCAATCCCTAATCCCGGCGTATCGGGTACGGTTGCGTAACCGTTCTCCATCTGGACTGCTGGCTTGACGAGGTCAAACGCTCGCAGGCAATTAAGCGTAATCGATGACATGGTAGCGTTAGGCATTGTGGCAGCGAGGTGGATTAGATAGGTGGTCGTTATTCCCATCCCGACAATCTGAATCCAGAGCGGCAAATGCGCAGATTCAGAAATCGCCGCTTCACGCTTGGCGTTGGCAGCCCGCGAATCCGGGTACGCAATGATGAACGAATCGTTCATACCCGCCTTGATTGCTTCGACGGGGTCGGGATTGCCAAAGTGTATTGTGATCGGCATATCACAACCGCGTCGAATCTCCAAGTATCCGTCAATATTGCTTTGGGGAATCGGTGTTTCAAACGCTTCGATATTGTAATCCCGGAGTTGTTTCGCAACGTCAATAGATTTCGCTGGTGTCTCAAATGAGTCGTTGGGATCAACTCGCAACTTGTAATCGGACGGAACAACTTCAGAGATCGCTTGCACCTGCTCGATGATATCATTCCATGGACGTGCCTTGATTTTGTGGAGCCGATATCCGAGCGAATAGGCGCGCTTGGCTTCCTCTGCCCACTCCGCAGCCGGCATATCGATTGACCAGTATCCAATCGCCACCTTATCCTGAACCTTTTCGCCCACTAGTTGATGGACTGGCACGCCGAGCACCTTTCCCATGATGTCGTAGGCTGCCTGTTGAACTGGTGTCGGTGCCAGCCCATTCATGAATTCAAACGGATCCCTGCCGACATACTGCTGAAGTTCCTCGTTGGGCTGTCCTTCAGCGTCGCCGATCCCAACGAGCCCTGTGTCGGTGTGGACCTTATAGACGGTGTTCCCTTGGTACAGATTCCGTTCGACCATCATTTCGCCGATGCCCTCGTGATACGGAACTTTGACCGGTATTGCTTCGATCTGGGTAATCTTCATGATGTTGCGTCTCCTCTTGTGGTTTATCAACTTTGATTCATATTAAAAGAAAGTATTTTGGGCAACCATAAAGGTTGCCCCTACATTGGGTCAATTCCTGTAGGGGTTGGGTTTCCCAACCCGTTGAGCGAGGAAACCTCGCCCCCCGATAAATCGGGATGCAAGCACCTACGATTGGGCACTTCTCAACGAATGACGGACGGACCTCACACAAATGTCAACACGCCCTAGCAACTTATATTATTCTACATCGGAAACTTGAAGGGTTGTCACTGGCGAAACCAATCCTTGAGTATCGGATACAATTCACAATATCGTTGATAATATACCTCATATTGTTGCACTCGATCCGTATCACACCTGACCGTCTCGCCCAACACAATTGCCTTTTCACATGCAGACTCAAAGTCCGCAAACACGCCAACGCCAATCCCTGCAATTATCGCCGCGCCGATAGCGGAAACCTCCCGCGTTTCCATTATCCGCACGTCCTGACCGAAAACGTCGGCTTGAATTATGCTCCAAAGTTCAGATTTCGCCCCGCCTTCACCAATGCGGAGTTCATCAATCGAGGAACCTAACCGCTTGAAGCATTCGAGCGAGTGTCGCAGGTCAAAGGCGACCCCTTCCATCAGTGCCCGAATCATGTGACCCTTTGTGTGGTGCAACGTCAAGCCGATCCACCCGGCACGTGCGTGGGGATCGGGATTCGGCGTTGCTGCCCCCTGAAACCAAGGCATGAAAAACAGTCCATCACTGCCCACAGGTGCGCTTTCAGCGTGTGCCGTCAAGTCCTCAAAGCGTTCGCCAAATTGGTCACGCGCCCATGCTAAACTCCGTCCGCCGGTATATGTGCATCCGAGCCAAACGTATTTTCCCGGCACGGCATGGCAGATGGGCCAGAGTTGATTGTACCCTGCATCGCTGACGGTTTCGGCAAAAGCCAAGGCGTGTCCCGCTGTACCGATTCCGACATTGACAACTCCCGGTTTGATGACACCGCCACCCACGGCCATACACGCCATATCGCCCGCGCCGGCACATACAGGCGTTCCGGCTGCGAGCCCCGTTTCTTCTGATGCCTCCGCGGTGATTTCGCCAACCACGCTAGTTGATTCAACGATAGGCGGAAAAAGATCGCGGCGAACTTCCAGCGCATCTAAGATTTCACCGCTCCAATCCCGCGTGTAGATGTCTCCAGCCGCTGATATCGAGGCGTCCGAAACGTCCGACGCAAAGCTGCCGGTCAATCGGAACCGTATCCAATCTTTTTGGATGAGGGCATAGCGGGCATCGGCATAAAGGTCCGGTTCGTTGTCACGTAGCCAGAGAATTTTCCCCAATGTGTTGACGGGGTTAAGGACCTGCATCACCCGTTCGCGAAATAGGTCGCCTGCCCGTTGATTTGCCTCGTCGCACTCCCGCTTTGAGCGCGCATCCAACCAAGCAATCGCACGGCGGATCGGAACCCCACGAGCATCCACGAGCATCGCGCTGTTCATTTGTCCCGAAAGCGATACACCTTTTATGTCGTGGATCGAATAGGCAGGATGGCCTGTTTTGAGCGATTGGATTACTTGATGGCTTGTGTCGCACAGTGCGCGCCACCAATCGTCGGGGTTCTGCTCCGCCCAACCGGGGTGTGGCGTCAACAACGGATAGTCCGCGCTCGCCATTGACACGATATGACCCGTTTCGTCCATCAGAACCGTTTTGGCATTTGAGGTGCCGAGGTCAATTCCCATCACCAATGACACGGTTTTTCACCTCTTTGATATGATGCGTGAAACGTAAAATGTAAATGATTCATAGGTTGGAATCCCCCGAACCCGTTCTAAACCGTTGAGATGATTGCATACGCTGTTGCAGACTGAATGTGAAGAAAGGGGGGACCAAACCGGTGCTGCCGCGTATCTGTTGGGTCACGTTAGAGGAGATGTCGTAGGAGTAGGTCGCTTCATACCCATCGATCCCGCCGGTGGAAGGTTGGAGGTGTATGCCGGTGCGAGCATAGGAAGACCGGGCCACACAGATTCCAATACCTCCGTGCAGCCCGGCCTCCTTAACGTTTTAGGGTTAATATCCTAGCTGCTGGAGATATCCCCGATTGACTTGCATCCGCTCCTGATCAGATCGATCCTCGATTTGACCGGGACAGGCTGTCACCCAACGATCATATCCAATCTCTTCCAAGGTTGTCATAATTTTTGGAAAGTCCATCACCGTTCCGCTGCCGACATCAACCCAATTGACATCGTAAGACTCGCCGTCGCCGCCGGAGTAGTTCGCATAGTCTTGGAGGTGAACGTAGATTAACTGATCTTTGTAGCGTTTTATCGATTCGACAGGGTCATACCCCCACAGCGCAGAGTGCGAAACGTCGATGCACAGCTTGCACTTTCTGAGCAGACTCATATATTTCGCCCAGTCCTCAATCGAATCAATTGTTGTGTTGGTATGAATGTGGTAACACACCTCTAGGTCGTACTGTCCGGCGTATTCCGCCCATTCTTCCGAAACATCTGCTAGCGCAGCGATGTCGTCGTCATTGACAGAACGGTCTTGTGGTTTGCCAGCTCCCATGAACATGAAACAGTCCGCACCGACTTCGGCGGCGAAGTCCATCCGGCGTTTGTTCATCTCCATCTGCTCCCAATCCTTGTCAATCGGCAGTCCTCGTGCGGTGACAACGACGACAGGCATACCGACATTATCGCAGACCTGTCGGACCCGTTTTGGTGTTCCCACCCAATCGAAGGATTGGCGCATCTCCCATCCATCCCAACCGGCTTCCTTGAGTTCTAACAGAAGCGGTTCGAGGTCAGGTGTCTGCCAACGTAACGTGCTATAACCAAGTTTGAAACCCATAATTTAGCCTCCATAATACAATCTGTAAAGTGGATCTGAAGAGTTGCTTATTAAGATTCACAGGGTCATTTAGTCAGTTACCGCGCCCTAAAGGACGGGGCTTGTTTGTCCGCCCAATGGGTCTTACCAAGTTCCGCGCTTCTGTCCCCGGACGGGGGGTTTCGGGGTCGTTGACTACCGACACACCTCCACGCAAGGCTACAGCAGCCTTTTTAATGTTTATCGCAGCGTTATAATCTCTATCCAATACTAACCTACAGTGTGGACAGGCATGGACACGCTCTGATAACGATTTCGGTACTACTGAATCACAACCTGAGCATTTCTGACTGGTGTGCTTCGGGTCAACTTTCGTCAACGTCAAGCCAGCGTTTGCAGCTTTGCTTTGAAGTCTTAATCGAAAGTTACCCCAGCCAGCGTCGGATATGCTCTTAGATAGGTGCTTATTCTTTACCATGTTCTTGATTTTCAGGTCTTCAACAGCGACTTCTTCGCACTGGGAGAACAACCAATGAGCGGTCTTACCATGAAAATCACGGCGTTGATTGCCGATATGTTCATGTATCTTGGCAACATGCGCCCGTTGTTTCTCATAGCGGACACTGCCTTTGTCACGACGGGACAATATCCGTTGCGCTTTACCAAGGGCTTTTTCTGACCGGTGGAAGTGGCGAAGGTTATCGACTTTATCACCATCTGAGGTGGTTAAAAACGACAAAAGCCCAACGTCAATACCTATTGTGGTTTCAACGGGAAGCTCAACAGGGTCTGCAATCTCAACGACTATACATACATACCACCCACTCGCTTTACGCCGTACCGTCAACGTCTTAATTTTCCCATCGGGCAATCGCCGGTGGTAATGGATTTTAACATGACCGATTTTCGGCACGATGACTCGCGCTGTCCGCTTGCCAATAGCGCATACCAGCTGTTTCGCCAAGTGCTTAAACGTCATTGACCGATACCGACCGGCACCTTTGAAGCGTGGAAAGCCGGGCTTGTCGCCAGTCTGCCCACGGCGAAAAAACGCTTGGTAGGCTTTGTCTAATCGGTCAATCGTATCCTGCAAAACGTCAATATGAAGCGATGCGACTGTGTCTGATTCTTGGCGAAACGGCGTTAAGGCTTTTTCTTGGGTTGATTTCTTAACGGACTGACCGGTCTGTTCGTAGGTCTCCTTACGCCATGCAAGGGCTTGATTGTACAAGTTGCGAAGGATTTCAAGCCATGCGACCAGTTTATTGCCTTGCTTGACTGTTGGATAGGCTCTGTATTCATAAGTCTTTTTCATAATCAATACTTTTAATCAATCAAAAAAGGACGCGCAGTTTCCTCCCCGCCCTAAAGGACGGCACTTCCACTGCTAAGAAGTTGGTGAGGTGTCGGGATTTAGAGATCCCTCCTAAACGTCCCTATGAGGTCAGCGAAAAGATTGACAAATCAACGAACAAGAGTATAATAGCCAATTGCGAATCCACCGTAACGCCTTACAGGCTTGTAATCGTCAAGTTTTCTTCGTAGGCGTTTCGCGAAGCTATTATGAAACAGATGTGATTAGTTGTCAAGGATTTTCTGAGATCAAGGGGGGTGGGACATGCGAATATTTATACTCGGTGATTTGGAAGGTGCTGCCGGTGTCGTCGATTTTAATCTTCAGACCTATAGCGATGCAAAGTACTATGAACAAGCGAAACGGCTCTCAACATTGGAGGTAAATGCGCTTGTTGAAGGGGTATTAGAAGGCGGGGCGCAGGAGGTGTGGTTTTTAGACGGTCACGGTCCAGGGGGAATCGACTATGAATTGATGCACACGGAGGTACAGATGATCATTGGTCGTCCGATCTCTGCGCCTTGGGGGCTGGACGAGTCGTTTGATGCGTTTTTGCTTTATGGGCACCACTCAATGGACAACACAGAACGCGGTGTTCTCTGTCATAGTTGGAGTTCGCGCACAATTGCCAACTGCTGGCTTAACGGGGAGTTGATAGGTGAGATTGGGTTTAACGCCGCACTCGCAGGCTCATTCGGTATCCCAACGGTATTTATCAGTGGAGACGATACTGCCGTTGCTGAAACGCAGCAGTATGTGCCGAATATCGTGTCAGTTATCACAAAGAAGGGGATTTCGCGGACAAGCGCGTTGTCGCTCGCACCCGTGAAAGCGAGAGAACTCTTGCAGGTCGGCGGGAAGATAGCGATGGAGAAAATTGGGGAGATTGAACCGTTTACTATCGATTCACCTTATGAGTTTATTACAGAGCTGCGGGAGGAAAAAGCGGTTGACGCGAAAGCGAAACGTGCGGATGTTGAAAGGCTCGATTCTCATCACTACAAAATTGTTGGTGACACGCTCATCGAAATTGCACACCGTCGGTAAGGTCCTTAGGGTGTGTCGATATGCTTTAAGGGTGTTTGGTATGACCAGGATACCATTATCTTGCTTACACATAAGCTATTGGCTCATGTCAAAAGAGAGTGTAGAATAGCTCAGAGAAACCGATTTTTCAGAAAACACTCGTTTTTTTGCACGACTTCTTAACACGATCCAGGTTATTTTTGCGAGTTTGAAATTATTAGTTTCAAACTAACGAATTTAGATTTGCACGCTGCTTGCTTGTTACTGTATCCTTTAGAATATAGAATCTATTTTCAATAAATAGCAACAGGGATTATTCTATGCTCTTTGGCGACAGCGATGCAATGCGAACCATCCACACAACGATTTACCAACTCCGCAACAACGACACCGCTTCGGTTTTAATTACGGGGGAAACCGGCGTCGGCAAGGAAGTGGTTGCACGAGCCATTCATGCCGGAGGACCACGGGCATCAACACCATTTGTGCCTCTCAATTGCGGGGCAATTCCTTTTGAACTGGCGGAGTCCATTTTCTTTGGCCATATCCGTGGGGCGTTTACCGGTGCTATAACGGATCAGACGGGCTACTTTGAGCGTGCCGACGGTGGGACACTGTTTCTCGACGAAGTCGGAGATATGCCAATTGAAACCCAGGTTAAACTCCTCCGTGCCCTAGACGATAGTGTCATCATGCCTATCGGTGCAACAGAGAGCAAAAAGGTGGATGTCCGGGTGATAGCAGCCACTAATGTAAATCTCAAGGCTAAGGTCAAGATGGGAAAGTTTCGGTTAGATCTCTACTTCCGCTTGGCTGGAATGCCAATTGAGATTTCACCGTTACGCGAGCGAAAAGCGGACATTCTGCCCCTTGCCGAATACCATTTGAGTGCGCTTGCGGTTCAAATGGGAGTGCCAACCCCAGAATTGACTCCTAAAGCGGTGGAGGCTTTGGAGGGATATGCCTTTCCGGGTAATGTGCGTGAACTGATAAACGTCATTGAACGTGCGTTGATTGTAAGCGAAAGTGCAGCGATTCAACCCGAACACCTACATTTTCACTTTCCTCACATTGATGTGTTTTCTTTTTCAAGAACAGGGACTGGTGTAGCGAATCCATTGCCAGACCCCGTTGAGGGGATGCTCGACGAGCAGGAGCGGATTCGACGTGCCTTAGTGGCTAATCGGGGTAACATTACCAAGGCCGCCCGGCAACTTGGCTTGACCCGGTACGCTTTATACCGACGATTAAAAAAATATGGCTTCCGATGACAAAAATGAGATAGTTTCATTATGCTTTTGACTAGCACTAGCAAAAGTGTGCGATTTTCCGCACACCTGCCGCACACCTATCGCACACCTATTATCTTCAGGCTATATCAGGGTTCGTTCGCAATATTATGCACTTTTTGGGTGTGCGGTTTACCGCTCACTTTGGCTAGTGAGAGCGGATAGGGAACCTCCTCGCAAACCCGCGCCACGCCTGAAGAGTGGACATAATTTAGGATGTTGGCACGGGGCTTGCTCTAAGTAGGGTGAAACGTTGGAGAAAGCCTACCTGTCTGGGGAAACCCAGTCATAAAGGTTCCGTGACTATGACCATTCACCAAGGGAGGAGGTGTGAAAAATGCGAACTCAAGTAACCTTGACGATTATCTCGGTTTGTTTGCTGCTTTGCGCCACTTTTATCTTTGTTTATAACAGCTATGCTGATCACCATGTGGAAGCAGATGCTAGGGTATGGGTAGCCACAGGCGAAGGACATGCTAAGGCGAGTGTTAAGGCACCAGATAGCCTATGCTCTGGCTTTTATAGTATGACTGTACAGGTTGCCCATGGTCCCAATAAACATCAGAGTGGTAGTTTTAGTGGAGATATTAACCAGTCTCTTTCTACTAAAGGTGCTCCGAGTGCTATCAATTATGCAGCTGGTTACATCAGCGATCACAATACGAACAGCCCGCATAATAGCGATTCTGATTCGGACACTGAGTATGGAAACTAGTCGGTTAGGCTCTAAAAACTCAACAAATGTTTGCCCCGGACGGTCGTTTGTCCGGGGCTTGTTGTTATTAAGATTTGGGTATTTTAGCGTGCTTCACAATACTCGTAACACCTGAAAAGGAAGACCGCTATGGCTTGGACAAAATGTTTCTTGATTGTTAGTTTGATCATTTTCTTTGCCGCGTTGACCTACAGTATTGTATCATTCTATCAGTTGCACCAACATCCTGAACCTGAGCTGATTGAGGAGTCGGACATCGTATTTCGACGAAAACCAGCCGTTTTTAAAACGCCTGACAAATCGTTGGAGAGTGGTTCAGAGACTTCTGACGAAATCGTCGTGACAGACGATGAATGGGTATGGGATGAGGATGAATGGGATTCGGAGGACTTCGATCCTTTGTCAACAGATGCTACGATCTCCGAACTGCTTGTGGAGGCAGAGGAGAAAACCAGCAAGTATCCGCCAGTGCCGGATGGCTATCCATTTACCCCAATTTGGCTGCGCTCTAAGGCAGAACGGGCGCAGATACCACAGGATCAGCTTGAAGAACAGGAACGCTTAAGTATCGCTATGGTTAATCTATGGAATAAAGGCGACCATGATTTTACCGGCGGGGTTATTACCAATGGTACGTTCTATCCGCTCTATCCAGATGTCGCCTATGTCGAATGGGAACAGCACCAAGAAGCAGATGGCACAACATATTGGTATGTTAGCAGTGTCCTGACAGGGAGTGGGAATGATAGTAGTGCGATCATGGACCAACTCAATAATGGAGAAACGCCGCCAGGAATCAGAATCGTCGATACCAATTAGATGAAAGGGTGAAAAATATGAAATATCTCCAAGGCGTTCTTATCGTCTGCATAGTAACCACCGGTTTGTCTATGATATGGGGATGTGCGGTGGTGGGCCAGGACGATATGGAATTGCGTATTGATGGTGCTCCTCGTGAGTATCCCAAAGTACCTGATGACTATCCATTCCCAGTGGCTTGGCTACTGCCTGAAGCAGAAAAATTGCAGATACCTCAAGTTATTTTTGAAAATATGGTATTGTTGGATCGGGCGCAGATTAAACTATGGAAGAGTGGCGATCATGATTTTGTTGGTGCTCATCTTGGAAATGAGAGATTCTTTCCTCAATATTCCGGTGTTGCCTATGTCTACTGGAACGCGCATGAAAAACCGGACGGCACAATCTATCGGTATGCTAGCAGGGTGATTGTGTCTGGTTCGCTTCGGAGTGATGTGATTATTGACCAACTCAATAGTGGGGAAAGCCCAGAGGGTATAATAATTGTTGATGTTGAAGATGTGGGTATAGATATTAATGAGTTCTTGTCAAAATAAGGCGGGTGAAACACATGAAATATCTCCAAGACGTTCTCATCGTCTGCATAGTAACTACCGGTTTGTCTATGATATGGGGATGTGCGATATTAGGGTCGGAAGCGAACAGGTCTATTACGGGTTTCGCATATCCCCAAGTTCCCAATGATTATCCATATAACGTCCCTTGGCATCGCTCTGAAGCAGAGCGGGCGCGGATACCACAGGATGAGCTTGAAGAACAGGAACTATTGAGTATGGTTATGGTAAAGTTATGGAGTGAAGGCGACCGTGATTTTACGGGCGGGGTTATCACCAATGGAACGTTCTATCCGCTGTATCCAGATGTCGCCTATGTCGAATGGGAACAGCACCAAGAACCAGATGGCACAATACATCGGTATGCTAGCAATGTCCTGACAACGGCTGGGAATGATAGTAGTGCGATCATGGACCAACTCAATAATGGAGAAACGCCGCCAGGAATCGGAATCGTCGATTATCAATCTGCGGGAATAGATCCCTATCAGTTCTTATCAAAAGAATAATCCTGTTCGCGCACAAGTTCCATTCAGTTCCTCGGTGGCGGTGTGAGTGAGACCGCGGAGCCGATCTTCAGCGAATGACTAGCTCTCTTCCCGTGTTTTGCTTATAAAGTGCTGTCATATCTCCTACCGGTAGGTCTGCACTAAAGTGTGGAGTAGTGAAATCGGCGGTCATGCGAGGAAAATCGTGTCATACAGCAACGGGGCGTTTATCAGAAAAATCCTCAATCCACACAAGGTTTCGAGCGCATCACAGATGTATGACATTTTTTGGTATGACTTCCGATTTCGACCATAATTCTAGACATTTGACGCCTACCACACTTAACTGCGGTGCTACCCCCAGACGGGCAGCTCATTCAATTGACCAATCACCCTGCTGCTGATTACAGCCCTAGGGAATGGAATTCGCGCCTGCCAGTCTCGCCGCGGGGACTGGTTCCAAAGCGTTGGGGGGAGATTAAGTCTAACTCGCATCGTTGGAGGGATTGGAGGCTATCCAATCCCTCCCAGCCCTTAACCTATTGGAAAAATCAATATAGTAAGTCAAAAAATACTTGAGCACTCTTTAGCACGACGTGCGATAAATCGCACTACTACAAATACCACTCTGTTAAGGAGTAGGTGTATACTTAATTGTAAGCTTTACTATAGTAATTACGGTATCACACCCTTTTTCACGGGTATGATACCGCTTTTCTGTGCTCATAACGCGCCTACTTTCGATTGCCTATGGATTCGACGTGCCTTAGGGCCTAATCGAGGTAACATTGCCAAGACCCCCCGGCAACTTGGCTTGAGTCGGCAGGCTTTATACCGCCGATTGGATAAATATGGTATCCTATAACAGAAATAAGATAGCTTCCATTATACCTTTGATTGGTAGTGGCAGAAAATATGTCCGATTTGTCCGATACTGTCCGGGCACCTGTTTGTTCAGTATCTATAAGGATTTTAATCGATTTTGTGTCCGGATTACCGGACATTTTGGTGCGTAAGAGCGAATCGCAGACCTCCTCTCAAACCCGCGCCATGACTGGATAGCTGGCATAATTCAGGAGGTTGGCACGGGACTTGCTCTAAGTAGGGTGAAGCCAAGTTATCAACACTGTGAACACTTGGAAAAAAAGAGAACCACATATTCACTCGTTTTACTACAAGGAGATTCATCATGAAACGGACAAAGCAACACTCGAAGACATTTGTGTTTGTCAGCCTATTAGGACACTGGCACTGGTACTTGGACTAATTCACAAGGGAGTCGCAGGACGCTTAGACACGCTCCCGACTTCAGCTTACGACAATGGCTACACCGTCGATGGTATACGGTATAATGCTTCAGTGAGCTCTCTGAGATATGACTCCAGCACCCAAGAGGCAAGTAGCTTTCACCTGATTTTCCTCGAAAATCATTCCGATTTTGTGATTACGTCGAGGTATCTATACGCTCAACACGTTTACCAAGACAATCAGGAGACCCGTGTTAGGAGCAACGTCACCACCTGGTTAACTGGTCCCAGGGTGGAACCCATTGAAGACACGCCACCCCCGGAAGACGTCAACACGAGGGACGATACGCTCACAAACAATGTTGGTGGTTTACCGCCCGGCTACCATTGGATTAACGCATATACGGAACTCGAGTTCAACAGAGAAGGCAGCAACATTAAACTTCTGACCCCCAGAGCCGAAGCGGCAAAAAGATTTCAGAAGAGGGACTAACGATGCGTACCCTAACGATATACCTCACCTATTGTCTCTGGTTGATCGCGATGAGTGCCTATGGCAAAATCGTGTTTGAATCCGGTCGGAATGGGAATCTTGACATCTACTCCATGAATTCAGACGGAACAGGTCAAACCCGCTTGACGCATAACGAGGCAGACGATTTTGAAGCCGCCTGGTCACCTAATGGAAGACAGATTGTGTTTGAGAGTGAGCGGGATGGGGACTTGGAGATTTATGTGATGGATGCCGATGGGGAGAACCAACGCAATCTGACCCAACATCCCGCCCTTGATGGTTCTCCCGATTGGTCCCCAGACGGATTGCAGATTACATTCACGAGCGAGCGGATTAATGGGCTTAGCCTTTTCGTGATGAACGCCGATGGCACTAGTGTCAGGCAACTGACCGAAGGACTGTTTGATGTCGTACCTAAGTGGTCCCCCGATGGCAAACGGATTGCCTATGAAGCGATGTTGGTGGGACTAGGGAACGGTCGGCAAATCTATATGATGAATGCCGATGGCACCAACCGCTGGCAGGTGTCAGAACCGATTCCCCAAGCGGGGATGTTTATGATGGGGTGGTCGCCGGATGGGAAAAAAATCCTGTATACAGCGGCTATTGATGACTTAGTCACAAGTTCGTTCTTGGTCATCGCCACGCTGCATCCGAGAAGGCATGAAGCGGTTAGGCATGAGCGGGTGCCCCTGCCTAAAAAAATGCACCTCAACACCGCTGCATGGGGTGCCGATGGAAAGTCAGTTCTCGTAACTCTTAGGGAAGCTCCTAGAGAAGAGGGTGGAGTATGGAATATCTATCGTTTCCATCTCTCAGACGGTCAACTCATTCAGTTGACCAATAATCCCACGACGGACATCGCTCCTCACGAATGACTTTTCGGATCACTCATAAATTTACCCAGTTTTTCTCCCCCCAATTTTTTACTGATAATACTCTGACTGTTCTGAGCGGCACTCCCAACCTTAAACATGCCGTACACCAGCACAATACTTGCCAGCACCAACTGCAAAAGAATCTGCCTCCCCGCAGGATTATCAATACCGAGCAATTTGACGAAATTATCAGGGTCAACGACCTTACCCAAAGCACCGCGAAACAAAACCAACAAAAGAGTAAAGCCAAGGATGAGCGTGACAGGTGCCGTAAACACATATCCCAGTTTCTGCTTCCATGCTCCATAAAAATTAGAAAATTTTGACACAAGCGCGTTCCCGCCGGACCGGCTGGTAAAAAAACCGAGCATGGCAAGCGGTGAAAGAAGGACAAGAAACATGGCGATAACATACCGTTCAATCAAAATAATACAAAAATATAAGATGCCGAGAATAATAAACCAATTGGCCACAATCGCGATAATCGCGACAATAAAATTAAAACCCGGATTTGCAACCTCCCCAAGGACTGAGTCGTATCCCTGAAACGGAGACATACTTCCCCACGAGGATACATTCAGCGCGTTAAAAAAGAGTAAAAAGACAATGTGCGAAATGTCAATAACAAGCAAGGTGAAAAAGGCGCTAAAATTCACAAAAATAGCGGCACCAATCAGGTACAGTAACCCCTTGTAATGAAAGCCGAATTGCCCATCACCAAGTGATGTTGCCATAGCGGTCAGCACAAAGACAACAACAATAACCAGATTAACAAGGTCCCGAAGCACCTGCCACGCAATACGAAAACCGGAAAGCAAGCCGCCCTCCTTCCACTGTTTAGCAAAATCAAGAATAGTAAACTCAATCACCTGCAAAAACAGCCACTGGAAAAGAGCAAGAATCTGCTCAAGCCCCCACACAAAGGCACCAAGAATAACATTAAGCAGTTTAACAATATCCTCACCAAGATCAGCGAATGAAATCTGCGGCACAAACAGCATGCACACCACAAGCAAACCCAGCACACTGAACAAAATCTTCTGCCGTCGAGTAAAACAAAACACCATACAAACAGTATATCCCGTGCAGACCGAGTATAACCGACAAATGCAGAAACAACTCTTGTATGATATACTATGTACAGGTGTGGTTGTACAAAGGAGGATTGAAATGATTTGTACACACAAAATAAGTACCTTTATACCAATAATGGCGATAGTAGTGCTGTCAATAGTCAGTTTCAGTGCCTGTTCAGAAAATGAAGAAGGTGTCGGAATAACAGACATTGTGACTCCACCGACAGAAGTTGACCAAACACCCCTGCCCGACTGGGCTGATAATGTAGTAACCATCACGGCGGGAAGATTTCAGACAAAGGAAGCAATGAAATCTGCCCTGAGAGCAACAAGATACAGTATTGGCTTATGGATAATGGGTAGCATGGCTGGCATTGGGCACCCGAATTTCATCCTCAAGAAAGAGGAATACACAGTTGATGTCTCTGTCATTTCTATGCTGGATGCAGGCATTGATACACCGACCGCAACGGAAGACATTGTAAAGCGGTACGAAGAAATGGGTTACCGGCCGCTGACACCGGAAGAATCAATAGAACTACGGCTGCAGCTCACAGACCAACCGGACACCTCAACCGGCAATCCTTGGAGTGCGTTTATTGTGTTACAGGGGGAAGAAATGAGCGCACTGAGCGGGGAACCGGTGTGGACACACGCTATGTGTAACAAAAAACGGGAGAAGCATAATGTTCCTTCTCTCAAAGCGATTGTTCAGATAAGATACGCCAACGGGGTCCATCACGACATGTTCAAAATGAGCAAAGATGGTACCCTCCTGTTTGATCCACACGCCATTGACGCTCTAAACCTGAAAAATGTGGGCTACTATGGTGTTAAATGGAGCAAGACCGGTCCGCCTCGCGGCACCTTTTTCGCCTGTGCCAAAATAAAGTAAGAGTGAAACAATAACCACAACCACACCCAACGCGCGGCACCAACCGCGCGTTTTTCTTATTCACAAACAACCGTCCCCCCAACGCACCCGCTGAATACACCATGCCGCCACCTTACTGCTGCCGATACGGTGCCGGCAGCTCTTGCAGGAATCCACCGAGCGCACGACTAAAGTACGCGTCAAAACGATTACCATAATTATTGATATATTTTTTCTGGGCTTCACCGGGGGTGAGAAAACCAAAATTCTCAGTGCGAAACCGCCCATCGGACTCATCAACAAATAATGAAGCTAGTTTGCGGTACCGCTGGAATCCCCTGCTCCCGGTTTCGCCGCAAGGATTAGCTCCAACGCGTTGGGGGGAGATTAAGTCTAGCTCATATCCTTACCGAGGGAATGGGAGGGGGACAATCCCTCCCATTCCTTAACTTTTAAGAAAGAATAATTAGGCTCTGTTGACATTTGGGTGTCGAGATATGAATCTCGACTACAGGCTACCTGTCGGTATTAAATCGAGCGGGAGGAGTGGGCAGGTTACGGTATACGGACGTTACGGCATACGGCGTATGCCTACTACCTTCAACCTGCAGTACGATCACAGGTTGGGAAACCTGTGGCTACGAGGGACTTGGGGACGGGCAAGTCCGAGAGGATTCCGTGACCGGGGATGTCCGACCTACGGTATGATGTTGGGTTTCACTCAATCTATCTATAAGCGGGTATCGTTGAAAAGCGTAGGTTCTATAGTCGTTGATAGGGATTCGCTTTTACCGTTCAACCCAACCTACGTACTATCAAATGTCAACACGCCCTAGTAATTGCGGTATCATACCCTTTTTCACAGATATGATACCGTCTTTTTTTCCGCTGTTAATCGGCCGGGGCTTTTTTCTTAGGTATGCGTATCCTATTTTCCGAATCGCCGTTCCCGATGGCTATAGTCACGGATTGCGCGGAGGAAGTCAATCTTTCTGAAGCCGGGCCAATAGGTATCGCAGAAGTAGTATTCCGAATAGGCGCTCTGCCAGAGCATGAATCCGCTGAGCCGAATCTCGCCGCTGGTTCGGATAATCAGATCCGGGTCCGGCAGATTGGAGGTATAGAGATGCGCGGTAATTTTATCCGCACTCAGTTCTGTCGCTATTTCGTCCGGCACTTTACCTTCTGCCAACTCCGATTTTAGGTGACGCCGGAACGCCTCGACGATTTCCTCGCGTCCACCGTAAGCCACAGCAACGTTGAGGATAAATTTATCGTAGTTCTTTGTCGCCTCCTCCACATCGCGAATGGCTTCTTGGAGGCTCGGCGGTAGTAAATCGAGGTTTCCCATGGGGCGAACCTTAATCTGATTGGTGTGGAGCCCTTCGATGGTGAGGAGTGATCGCATCTTTGTTTCAATGACGTTGAAGATCTCCGCCACTTCATCCTCTTCACGATTGACGAAGTTATCGAGAGAGCAAATCCAGATTGAGACAATTTTGACGCCCAATTCATCGCACCAATGGAGGACCTCTTCTAGCTTATCCCCACCTTCGGAGTGGCCGTACTGTCGTCTAGCGGCATCAAAAAAGCCTTCCGTTTTCGCGTACCGGCGGTTACCATCCAAGATAATTCCGATATGATAAGGAATCTGCCACTGGCTCGCCTCCTGCTCAAGGCGTTTCTGATAGAGGACGTAGAATAATTGCTTAATTTTCTTTTTTATGAATTGTAATGGCTGCATAATGGATAAATGTAGACTAACGTGAGTTGTCGTCGGGGAGTTCAAACTGACCCAACTCAAAATCCCCAGAAACCATTATATTGACGACTGCTCCATTCGCTAACTCCGTTTCGGTCAATATATAGGGATATTGATATTTAACAACGCCGACATCCGGAACCACCCAATATTTCGCGGGTTCATAGTTGGCTACCCCCAGTGTCTGGAAATCGTCAGATAATTTTAACGCTGGCAGTTGCGGCAAACCGACAATTTCCTCTTCAACCAAGTAAGCATTATTGAAACTTCCGGCGGGCACTGTTACCGAGACATAGGCATCAGTAACACGGCGGACCACCCGAAGTGCTGGTGACGTTTTGGCCTCAAAGACAGTCCACTCTTTGCCGATCTGCAAGGGAAAATCCCAGAGAAGGCGCGGCGGGAAATGTTTCTGATGTAGCACAGGGTTATCAAGAAAGAAAACGTACGCATCAAACGCTGATTCGGTATAGGCTTGCGGTGTTCTTGAGAAATAGGTTGCAAATAACGGCAAATCGGCATCCAGAAAATCGGAGTCACTGCGAAAATAGAGCGCGTTTGCGGAAAGATGATCGACTGCTGCTCGGAAAATTCTCTCCTCCTGTCCGCGATCTGTGCTAACGACTGCCCTGATTTCACTGATAGTTGCTTGACGGTGAGTGAACCCGCTAATATCTCGTGTACCTTCAATCCTAATTGTAAATGTCTCCTCTAGCAGCTTCTGGATGACTTCGTCTTGCCTAGGATTATACAATCCAAATCCCACATTAAGATAGGTCCAGGCGGATCCGTTGTTTGTGGGGAAGTCGGAGGCTTGAAATCCCTCGCTAGAAGGAGGTGAAAGTTCGACTTCACCATGTGGGTCAATCAACCCTTCCTCACCACAACCAAGAATGGAAAGTAGTAGAAAAGAGAAAATAAATACAATAATTATATTTTTTATCACCTTAAACAAACTCCCTAGCGTGAAGGAACGTAATTACATTTTATGTCTCTATTTCAGAATTGCCATCTTCCGCACGGAGACATAATCGCCGGCTTTCAACACGTAGAAGTAGACACCGGTGGCAGCTTGCTTTCCCAATTGGGTGCGTCCGTCCCAGTGAATTGCTTTATCCTTACTGATATACTGTCCACGCTTTTTCATGCCAATTGGCAATGTCCGTACCAACTGCCCTGATATATTGTAGATTTCAACTGAAACCGAAGAATCCTCCCCTAACTCGTAAGGGATCCAAACGTCTGGATTGAATGGATTCGGATAACTTTGGAGGAGTCGAGTTTGCATTGGGGCAGCAGGGATGTCCAGTGGGTTAAAGATAGGAGTAATACCGTTTGGGTCAATGCTCGGCGTGCCCATGATGCCAATTGCATCAACGGGCACAACGGCATAAAAGTAGCGGGTCTCCTGCGGATCGAAACGGGTGTTGCCCACATCGATATCTTGAAATATCGTCGTGTCCTCAAAGTGCGTATCGGTTGCGTTAACCCGTCCGACAATGTTGATGTCATCGTTGGGAACGCCATCAACATTCCGGTCTGCGGCATTTAGCACCTCCGCGGCGGTCTGGAATGGCTGCGGCTCATCGGTTTCAACCAACGATGTATACCGCTTTCGGACGATAACTGCCTCACGAATATCCGTCAAATCTTCAAGCTGCCACCGTACACGCACACTAGCGTCCCTCTCTTGCGAAAGAGTAGGTGTCGAAAGGGCACCGGCGGGCGGACGACCCGCCATATAGCTCACAGCACCGCCAAAATAGTCCCCGCCGGGGATAATCACCTGCTCGACATCCGGACGCAGATTAATTAGGATGAGTGTAATTTTCTTAATATCGCCCCCGAAATCGTTAAATGTGATCTGTCCTTCCTGAGAACGCTGGTAGGTGAAAGCCTCTCGGACCTCGTGGGTTCCATCCCGTTTTTCAACGATAAACTTTGCGCCCCAACCACGCAAGCCAAAGACATCAAGCCGATCCAACTCCCGCTGAATTGCATCTTGGTCCGTGAGGTTGAGGGAATTCATGTCAATTGGAGCGATGTCGGCACCATCGACCTTAATAGCGAATTCGTTCATCACAATACCGGGCGTAGGTTCAAAAACAACATAACGTGCCGAGAATGGCTCTGGCATCCCCTCAGAATCGAAATCAACGCGGACAGGATAAGCGTTATGCACATCGTTAGGGTGAATGGCGACCGGCGGGAAACGATGTCCATTGAGATAGTGCTTCCCATCATCACGATCGTGTGTAAAGTAGTTCCATTCGGTAAACGTCTTAAACGCTTCAACCAACGTTGTGCCGTGGTTGGTAAAAACATCCAAAAAGTTACCGAATTCGCGGTAGGAACCACTTGTTGCATCACCATAAATCTGCCGGACAATATCGACATCAAATCGCTCCGCCATGTAAAACACCCAGATTACCGCTGCATATTCGTGCAAACCGACGCGGCTGTCGAGAGCGATGTCAGGTTGATCCAAAAAAATGCCAAGCTGTCTGGCATAATAGTCATAGGCATCGGTCTCACCGATTTCGTCGGGGTCGGGGATATTGTCGCGATCATCCTCCTGTCCGCCATCGTATACTTTCGACTCAATCCATGTCGCTGAAGCTTCCATAAACCAGCCCGGCATACGTGCATTGTAGGCAAACTGAATCCCGTGCAGGAATTCATGTGCAGTAGTCGTTTCGATGAAGCGGATGCCCTCTAACTTGCCGAAATAATCATACAAACGAGAATTTATTGCAAAATAGGGACCGAAGGTCACGACAGTCGGTCGCACCCGCCCATTGTACCAATTGGTCGTTGTAAAACCGAGTGCAGGAAACTGAAACAGGTACACATCATACTTATGATTGCCGCCGTTTTCCGCATCCCAAAAATCATCAAAGGGCTGCTTAAAGCCCATCAGATTGACCTCGACATGGAAGGACCGTTCATGTGCTTCCGCACAAATATCAACGAAGTCCGGCACACCGTTCATTGGATTTACATCTTCAAGCGGTGGCGCATGCGGACCGACAGTAGTGTAGTGGAATCTAAAGTGAACTGTGTCAAACTTCTTTGGTAGATTGACGGAACTGTAGGGGCTGCCGGGCTGTCCCGGTCGAAGGAAAATCCCCTGAAACTCGCGCTGATAGACGGTTGGCAGGCGATCCCAATTTTGAGCAAGGATATTGAAGGTGTCTGTAAAACACTCCTCAATTTCGCTGGGTGCATAATGCGACTTGGGATTGATATATTTTCGGGCGGTCCGAATGGCACTATACAATCCCGGATCGGGTGGGCGTGCATCGACGGACACGAGCGTGGCAGCCAGAATTCCAAAGGTCAATGACAGGGCTAGGAAAAATTTTAGGTGGTTCACTTACATTCCTCTAAATCGCATTATTTTGGGGTGCGCCAATTGTATCAAGATAGGTCACATGTTGACAATAATAACATCTTGTCTCTCTTTTTGTCAACAACTTTGGGGGATAGGCTAGGGCTATTTAGTTTTCGGTTTTCTCCCCGTCTGAGTAGGAAGTCGAGATCGGAAGATCTCTCTTACACCGATGTGTGTCGGGATTCGGAGATCCCTCTCCGTTCCGAGAGTTTTCAACCTACAGGAGAACGAAACGTCCCTAGAAAGGGTTAGGGGTATCGTATTAAGGTTTTCGCTTCTCCCTGTCAGCCTCCTATGCTATAATGAGAAACACTGATTTATCATCCTCTAGGCGGAAAACATACCAAACAGGACTTGTTGATTTTTTGGAGCACGGATTGACGGAATCCATTCATAGTAAATCTGTTAAGGCAGTTAAGGGGTAAACGTCTCTAGAATGGGGAGCGGCTGGTTCTCCTGTAAAAGAGATAGTGCAGCTAAGATGATCTTATGGTGTAGGGATGGGTTGTTCGGTTCACCAAGCGGATAGCCGAAGCGATATGGTACAGCAAGGGCACGTGGGGGCTTGACCTGCTCGGTAATATTCCGAACTAAAGTAATCGAAACGGTTGAGATGCCAACTGCCTCAATTGCACGTTGGATCAGCCCAACGGACTGATTGCATAGCGGTCAGACGGGGGTCAGAAAGGCAACGTCAACTCCATCCGATTTGAGGATCTGTCCAACCTCTGGGGCAGTGCGTTTAATCAAACGTCCCGGAGCAGTCTGTGACCCCATAAAGCTGAAATGCCGGTCGTTGAGCTGCCTGATTTCGCCTCCCTGTTCTAGCTCTCGAAAGCGATCCAGCGGAAACACTAGATTCCGATCCGCAAAGCTGCCGGTCTGATCGTACGCCGTGCTTCTGTGCGCAATTGTCAGTGTTTGCACATCAATGGCATTGGGGATTTCGCGATAAGAGTAATCGCCACCTTTGAAGTGGTCATCGAATGGGTCCTGAGATGCTGTATATAAACCAGCCGTTGTAACTAAGGCAACTCGACACTCCGCTAACGGTCGCTGTAATGGGGTGTGCGGCGTTGTGTCGTAACGCCGATAGCGATAGAGTTTCATGAAAGTGCGAAGTTTGAAATCGAGTTCGTCAAAGGACGCCATACTTGGTTCTCCATTCGCATTGCCCTAGTCGTACACAGGTCACATTTTCAGCCAAAGTCCTTGGTCAATTATAACATGAATTGAGTTAATAGAAAGTCAATTTCTTCATTTGAGCGTGGCATCTCCCAAGTCGAGGTACTCAAAAATGGCAGATTCAAAGCGAATCGAGCACCGTGAACTTGTTCAATTTTTCAAACAGACACTGATAGCTGTTGGTACGCCATCGCATGTAGCAGAGGTGGAAGCAGAGATTGGTGCAGAGGTCGATCTCTGCGGCGTACATTCGCACGGCGTGAGATTGCTGCCGGTGATGGTCGAGAACATCCAAGCCGGATTGACGAACCCCGATCCAGAAGTGAAGATTCTTGCAGAGTATCCGGCTTCGGTACTCGCGGAGACAGACCGGGGCATTGGGCGTTATGTCTCTGCCGTTGGGATGGATATGGCGATAGAACGTGCCGAAACCTACGGCATCGGTGCGGCTACCATCCGAGGTGTGGCACACTGGGGACGCGGCTATAGTTATGCAGCGCGGGCGGCGCGAGCCGGTATGATTGGCTTGGCGTTCACAAACGCTATTATCAACTTTCCGGCATGGGGAACTTCTGCGGCGTCTCTGGGAAACAACCCGATGGCTATCGGTGTACCTGTAGAGGGTGATGGCGAGCCGGCCGTGTTGGACATCGCCATGACGCAGACCGCCATTGGTCGGGTCCGGGAAGCCGCCGAGGCGGGGCAGCGCGTTCCTCTCGGCTGGGGGTTGGATGCAGAAGGGAAGCCGACAACGGATCCGGAAGCAATTGTCGAGTCCCAACGCTTCTTGCCGATGGGCGAGCATAAGGGATCCGGTTTAGCGTTCATGATTGAGCTGCTGACGGCGGGGCTAGCGGGTGGCTTTCTCTGCTATGAACTGGGAACGGAAGGACGACCAACGGACACATCGGGAGGCTCCTCGAAACTTTTCATCGCTATACGACCTCACGGGGATTGGTTAAACGAAAGGACTGCGTCGCTCAAATCCTACTTAAACTCCGCACCGCCGGCAGAAGAACAGGGCGAGGCGCAGTGGCCCGGTGAGGGCAGTTATCGCCGCCGAACCGAGTATCTAGTGCATGGCATTCCAATTCCCACCAAGTTGGCAGCGGATATAGAGGTACTCGCGCAAGAATTATCTGTGGCGTTAAATTGGAAGGTTTGAGGGTGATTCGGACCTGTTCTGATGTATCAGACCCAAAAACCGTAGGTTGACATCCTCGCTAGAATGCCGAAAAGCGTCCAGAGACTACCAACGGTAAATTCACCGAGAATAAGCCCCAAAAAGAAAGGGGCAACACGGCGATGCAGCCCAATTCCACCATGTCGCAACAGCAGCCACTTGATGAGCCAACTTACAAAAAGGCAACTCCATGTCACGTTCATTCCCCAACTCGTCGAGATAGCAAAACCGGCGGGGTGGAGGGGCCACCACACAAATCGCATGCGGAAGAGCATCAAGAAACTAGCGATGATAAAACCGCAGATCATGAAGCCGCTTTCGGCGATTAATGCGTCTGTGGGTGTAGTCAGCCAGCGATCAAGCCGTCGATACGGTTCGATACCGAACGCACTCAACGAGGGCCAAAAGGCACGCGTCTCCATCCCCAGCCGATAGCCACGATCAATCAACGCCCAAAACCCTGAGAGTGAGCCGAGCAATGCGGCGAACATCAGCGCGAACGCGAGATGCCGCAGGTTCATGCGTGTCCGCTCTGCCATCTTGAATCCCTCCAGTTGATGCGGCATCGGGTGACTGCGGTAGGCGCGGTTGATGAACCAAAACATTGAAAACATCACCAGATTCCCGCGTCCCAGCTTTCGTGTACCGATTGTTCGTGTGAGGATTTCGTCGGGACCGGAATAGTGCAGGTCATGGACAGGTGTTCCCAACTCCGCTCGCATACGGGTAATGGCGATGGAGATAGCGTAATAGAGGATGAAGAAACTGACTGTGATGAGCACCGTCGCCCCACCACGATAGCAGAAACAGATAAGGAACACCATCACACCAATAAGCCCCAACACCGCTGTGCGATACCGCATTGGCTCATTCAAGTCGTCGAGATCTTCCGCTCCGCCGAACACTTTTCTGATGACCGCTATCAAGTGTCTTCGGCTCGCCCAGAGCGCAATGACAGCAAGTGCGATGTAACCTCCTGATGCCTGTTCTCTCATGTAAGGGAAGTGTGGCAGGCTTCGTAAACCCATGGCGGCACCGGCAACACGCATCAACCGCCAGAACCAGAAGAAAAACCAGCATGAAAACGATAGGTCAAGCGGAATGAAGAATCCGAGTCCGATGGCAAATGGGTAGAACGAGAGTGGAATTCGTCCCATGGCGTTCCACGGATTATCGGTAAAAAGCTGGAAACTCCGAATCCGAGTCCGAAGTTCGGGGACAACGGGAAAGATGAAGTTCAGCCCATTTAGCAGTGCCAGCGTTCCTGCGACGGCGAATCCGAGCCACATTACCCGATTCCGAAAAAACGCTTGCCGTTGTGTCTCCGTCATTTGGAGCGGGAGTTGAATAATCGGGTAGCTGAGTTTCTCATGCTCAATCCACTGCTTACGAACAATGACGTTGATACAAAACATCCCAAAGACAAGCACAAAGATAAACGTCGTCCACCATAGGACGGGCGAAATCCAACCGATCAACTGTTCGGGAGTGTAGAGATTCAACTCGCCCTCGTAGTATCCGCGGGCAACTTTGCTATCGCTGACAGTCAACCACTCCGGCAGGTAGGGCAGAAAGAGGTCGCGCCATTCGTTCTCCGGCGTGGCAAAGCGGAAGGCGTGTCCCAGCATCGGCACAAGGATTTCGAGCATGTCGTGTCCCGTGATGCCAGACGCGATAGAGAGCATCAGGTAGATGATGATAAGTTCTCCCTGATTCAGGGCAGAACGAGGCGAAAACCACTTGAGAAACTGGTTGGCACCGATAACCACAAACAGGCTGAAAACAACGTTGAAGAAGAGAGAAATGGTGACCGGATGACCAGAGTACCGGATGATCTCCATCTCAATGACCCAGTAGCAGTTAATCGGAATGAGAAGGGAGGCGATGAGGAGGGATTTGACGGTAACACCTTCGACCAATTGCTGCTCCGTTTTTGAGGGGGATGAATCTGTTGTTGCCATAGAGAGTATAGATTATATCATGCAGGTTCGGGAATTTATCGCGCTGTGCTCCCGAATTGACGTAAAGCTGCGATACGCTGGAGCACCGGTGGGTGACTATAGTTGAGCAAGACGATCAAAGGATGGGGTGTCAAATTGCCAAGATTGGAAGCAGATAGGGTTTTCAGACCGGAAATAAGCGGTTCCGGAGAAGCGATGGTCTCGGCGGCAAAGGCGTCGGCTTCATACTCATGCTTCCGAGACAGATAGTTCAGACCGATAGAGAGGACAAGTTCAATTGGAGCGTAGAGAATAGAGAAGAAAACAATCCCCGCATAGATCGAAGTCTGCTCCACCTGAAAGGCATCAAAAAGCACCCTGTTCCCAACAAAGCGCGAGAGCAGAAAAAGTAACAGCCCCGCATGAAGAATCGATAAAACCGTGCCCTTTAGGACATGCTTCTTCTTGTGATGCCCCACCTCATGAGCGATGACCGAGACAAGCTCTCCAACGGAATGCTTCTCGATCAATGTATCAAAAAGTGCGATCCGCTTTTTCGCCCCGAAACCGCTTAAATATGCGTTAGAGTGTGTTGAACGTTTAGAACCATCCATGACAGAAATCTCCGTGAGCGGAAACTTCACTTTTGCCGTATATCGCTGAATAGCGTCTTTAAGTTCGCCCTCCCCCAACGGCATAAATTTGTTAAACATTGGCGCGATTAATGTGGTAAAAAGCGGCGGCGCAATTATGATGAAAAAGGATATCAGTCCCCACGCATAAAGCCAAGCGTGGCTCCCGGTTTTCTCGAAGAAGTACAGCACTCCGCCAAGTAGGGGGACGCCTAAAATGATTGCCAGTGCGTAAGTCTTGATATGATCCAACACAAACGTCTTGACGGTCATCTTATTGAAGCCGAATCTTTCTTCGATGACAAAATCGCTGTAGAGTGAAAAGGGGATGGAAATAATATCCCTTGCAAAATGGAGGATTGCAAAGAAAATTAAGCCGGTCAGGATCGGTGACAGACCCAACCCGCGAACCAAGTCATCCACAAAGTTGAATCCACCAACCAAGATGAAAGCCAAAACTAGGCACAGATCGAATGTAGATGAAACATAGGCAAATTTTGCACCGGCTCTGGTGTATTCTTGGGATTGACGGTATTTGTCCCCGTCGTAAAACCCCTCAAATTCATCGGGAAGTTTTGGATTCAGTGCTTTTAAGTTCAGATAACGCGCAATACTACGAAGGGCAAACTCGCCAATCAGTGCGGTTAGTATAATGACAAGGTATATGTTCATAGTATCAAGGCACTCGCTCTAGAAGCCTGACTAGTAAGGTTCAATCAACGAAGATATCCTCTAAGCCGACTTCTATCACCTGCCCCACCGCTGCTAGCCGTTCCATGTCCATCTTGTTTCGATCCCCAACGATGGAGATGAGTTTTGGATGTCCTTGAACGTGCGCTTTATGGAATTGGAGCATTAGGTCCATATTTGACGCTCGGATCGACTCATAGCGTACCTTTCGCGGATCGATTGGGACTTCCAATCGTTCCCAAGAACGCACGGCACCAATGACCTCTCTAAAGCCGATCTTCGCCGTTCGATACCGATTGATTCTGGATTGACGCGCCTCATCGAATCGTTCAGGCGATTCCGGCAAGTTATCAATAAGATCGATGAGGGCTTGCACCGCCTCCGGTGTTTTGTCTGCTTGGCAGGCGATATATCCCCACATCAGATTTTGCTCATCCTTGCGACTGCCCGTCGTATATCTGGCAAATGTGGAATAGGCAAGTGCGCGGGCTTCGCGTAGTTCTTGGAAGACAATGCCTGACATTCCTCCCGCAAAGTAAGCGTTATAGAGTTGGATGGCGGAATTGTTCGCTTCGTTGTAATCCTCACCACCAAACTCAATGTCCACCTGCGATTGCGCTAGTTCTTTGTGGAAGAACAGTATCTCGGTCTTTTCGGGAATCCGCGTTCTGAGGAAATAGTAAGGCGGTGGTGCAACCAAAGTTGTTAAGATAGGATGATGTGCTTTAAGGGTTGCTTGCATTTCATCAAGCGGGATTGAACCTGTATAGCTGATAGTGTGCTTGTAGTTCAAGAGCCCTTGAATCTCTGCGTGGAGTTTGTCCACCGTCAACTTCTGGACCACTTCGCTGGGCAACAACCGCAGATAGCGTGAATCTTTTCCGTGACGGTTGTAATTGACCACGGCACCCCGAATACTGCGGTAATTTTTCTTGGCATCCTCTCGATTGGCAAGGAGGATTTTAATCAGTTCCTCAAGCGTTGCGGCATCGGCGGTCGGCTGCTTCAGGTAATCCATAGCCAACGCCAAAGATGTACCGAAGTTTTCGTCAAGCCCCGAAATGGAAATAGTCGTTTCATTGTTTCCAACGTTGAGGCTGAAGTCGGTTCCCAGTTTATACCACTCTTTCTTCAGATCTTCGCTGCTGTATTTCGAGGCGCCAGATTTATCAAGCAGTTGCGCGGCGACAGCCAGCTTATTATTGTGGCGACTGCCGACATCGATGGAAATCGTGAAGACGAAGAGATCGTTGATTGGGTTTTGGGCGTAATAGAGCTTGACGTCTTCGTGATAGTCGGCGATCTGGTAGTCTTTCGCCGCATCAACAAAGACAGGCTCAATCTCTTCCACAGGCATCTCCAAGGTCCCTTTGGCGAAATCGGATTGTCGTGTGGCATCAATTTCAATAGTGTCAAGGGCAGGCTTTTCAATAGAGGGGACTTCGTGCTGTTCATCTATACGATAACCCGCCACATAGCTATCACCAAAATATCGATTCGCCACATCGACAATGCCCTGTTTAGTCAACTTCTCCATACGCGAGATTTCCCCCGCTGTGGTATCCCAGTCCTGATGGGCTAAAAACGAATCACGCATGATACTCACCCGCGCACGATTCGACTCCAAATCCGCTTTCTGGGATTTCTTAAAGTCTGTCACAACCGCCGGAATGATCCATTCTTCAAAGCCACCTTTTTTAATCAGTTCGATCTGTTCCAAGAGGAGTCCCTCAACCTCTGCGAGGGACTGCCCATCCTTAGGAATGCCCCACAGATATTGCGCTCCATAATCGTTGTCCAGATAGGGATAGGAGCCCGCCTCCCGGACTTTTTGCCCCTGATTGAGGTTCAGGTTGATCAACCCTGCTGTCGCATTATCTAAGGTCATGTCGAGCAGTTTCAAGGCTTCCGCATCACGGTGATTGCGGCCCGCTGTCCGAAACGCAAGCAGGACATATTCCTCGCCCTGATATTTGACCGTTACACGCTCGGCTCCTTGTAGTGGGTCCTCTGTCCACGTCTTGGTTTCGGGGAGTTCTTTCGGTTGCCACCGGGAGAAGTGTTCGTCAATGATATGGATAATCTCCTCACTATTGATGTCGCCGGAGATGTGGATTGCCATGTTATTGGGCACATAATAGGTATGGTAGAATTGGTACATCTGCTTCAAAGACGGATTTTTCAGATGTTCAACTGAACCGAGGGTCGTCTGTTGCCCATACGGGTGATTCTTATAGAGCAGATCTCTGACAACTTCACTGATGATACGACCCTTACTGTCCATCGACCGGTTCTTTTCTTCATACACAGTTTCAAGTTCAGTCTGGAAGAGGCGGAAAACCGGATCAATGAAGCGATCTGATTCAATAACCGCCCACTGTTTCAGACGGTTAGCGGGCAGATCGACCTTATAGACGGTTTCCTCCACCCATGTATGTGCGTTTACCGCGCGTCCACCCATCGCTTTGTACAGTTTGTCGAGTTCATTAGGTATGCCGTATTGGGTGGCGAGTTGCGCGGCTTCGTTAATCGCGGCATAGATTTCCTTCCGCTTTTCTGGATCAGTTTCGTGGAAATGCTGTTCATAGAGATCTGTGATCTTATCCAGATATGGCTTCTCTTTTTCGTAGTTGAGGGTGCCGAAATTTTGGGTGCCCTTAAAAAGCATGTGCTCCAGATAGTGAGCGATGCCGGTTGCATCCGAAGGGTCATGTTTGCTGCCGGCACGGACTGAGACTTCCGCGTAGAATCGTGGTTCTTCATGATTTTCGGTGAGGTAGACATTCAAGCCGTTGTCCAATTGATAAATTTCGACCGCCATCGGATCGGCTGGGTTCGGTTCGTTGATCCGTTTATAGTCAGCCCAACTGGTAGATGCAATCAAGCTAAAAATTAAAGCGTAGATAGAGAGTTGAGATAAAATTTGTTTGCTTCGGTACATGTTTGGAACCCTTCCTTTTAGAAAAAACGCCTTCACAGAAATGTCTTTTTGTGTTAGACTCATTGAAAGCTGTGGTTTGAGAGAGAAACCTAAATATTATCAGAATATCCCGTTCTAAAACCCCGTCTTTCAAGGCGGGGATACAGAACGGCAAAAACTGTTAGTTAGTCAAAAAAGGTTGATTTTGCAGGTAACATAAGGTATAGTTGTCTTGTCTTTCGTGGGAGTTTCTCACCCCTATCGCACGATAGGGGCTCCCACATCCCGTGAGAAGGACATGAAAGACGGAAAGACACTCCACAATGAAAACGTACAAGTTCAAGTTGTATTCCAATCATGGCAACGATGAATTGCACAAGACGATAGATGGACACGCTCATGTGTGGAATCACTGCGTTGCGCTTCAGCGTCGGTACTATTCCACCTATGGCAAGTATATCAGCAAGTTCAGATTAATCAACCATATATCTAAGCTGAAACGGCTTCCCCAGTTTGCCCATTGGACTCAACTGCCAAGCCAAGCAATTCAAGACGTGGTCTCCCGTATTGACAAAGGCTATAAGGCAATGTTTGAAGCCCGTGCTAAAGGCAAGCCGTGGGGGAGACCTCGTTTTAAGCCTCGACGCAAATACAAGTCATTCACACTGCTTCAAGCGGGTTGGGAGTTGCTTAACAGTAACAAGGTTCGTATTGGCAAGTGTGTCTACCAATACTTTAAGTCCCGTGATATATTTGGCAATCCGAAACGTTGCACAATCAAACGGGACACTATCGGCGATATATATATCTGTGTGCTGACTGACTATGAAGATGGAGACCTCAATCGAGTCATGACGGGTAAAATCGCAGGGTTCGATTTTGGTCTGAAGCGGTTTCTCACCGGGTCAAATGGACATGATATAGAATCGCCACAGTTTTTCAAACGGAGTATCAACGCTGTCAAACGTGCCAATCGTAACCATTGTCGAAAGAAGAAACGGAGTCGTAATAGAGAACGAGCTCGATTAGACGTAGCACGGAAGCACCGCAAAATAGCGAACCAACGAGAGGATTTCCACTGGAAACTTGCACACCAACTGACTGATGAATATGACGAGATACGCCTTGAGGCGTTAAACCTACAGGGCATGAAAGCCCTCTGGGGTCGCAAAGTCAGTGATTTAGGCTTTGCCGATTTTGTCAAAAAGTTGGTGTATGTTGCACAAAAGAAGGGTGTTAAAATCACGTTCATTGATAAGTGGTATCCTTCGAGTAAAACCTGCTCAGTTTGCGGTGCTGTCAATGAAGCGTTGAACTTGCGTGATAGAAACTGGCGTTGTAACGATTGTAGTACGGTGCATGACCGAGACCGCAACGCTGCAATTAACATTTTTCGGGTTGGGGCATCAACCCATGAAGGAGAGGTTGTAAGCCCATCTTCGGGTGGCTAACCTTGTTGATAGCACAATTCACGCGCCTGAAGGACATAAGAATCCCTGTCCTTTAGGGCGGGGAGTATGTCAAACCATAACCGACCTTCCCAATACACATTGCAACCCCAAAAAATTAGGGTAACCGCATCTGTTTAAGAATTAGGCGGTTGATTCATTAGAAACTTGGAAGCACCTCTCTCGTAGCGTAGATTTGCTAATCTGCGGTCGATCACAGGTTAGGAAACCTGTGGCTACGATATGAAATCAGAGTTGATTTTGGCAATTTAAGGGTGTAAATTCTGCACAATATTTACATGCGATTGCCCTACCCAAAAAATTGTGTGTTAGCATTGACATGTCACATTTCACGCAAGGAGTCACGTCATGACTGGTGAAGAAAAATTTGCCTTCGATCTCGAAGGCTATCTAATTATCAAGAATGTGTTGTCCGCCGATGAAGTTGCGGAGATGAATGAAATCGCTGATCACGCCTTTCCTCCCGAAGGCGATGACACGCGCTACCGCCGTGCGAGTCGAGTTTCGTCCTGGGGGAATCCGTTCAAAAAACTGATAGATCACCCCAAGGTGCTGCCCTGCCTAATCGAGTTAATGGGTCCCCAAGTCCGACTCGATCATGACTACTGCATCTTCATGACCGAGGGGGGCCAAAGCGGTAGACTGCACGGAGGTCCCGAAGTTGTCGGCGATCACTGGTACAAATACTGGGACGGAGTGATGCGCAATGGGTTGAGCGTCGTCACGTACTTCTTAACAGATGCAGCAGAAGGGGACGGTGGATTTGCGTGTGTTCCGGGCAGCCATAAAACCAATTTTGTCTCAAGCCTGCCCGACGATATCCGCAGTTTTGAACGTCCCACACGCTATGTTGTCCAACCGGCAGTCGAGGCGGGCGATGCCCTGTTCTTCACGGAGGCACTCATCCACGGGACAATGCCGTGGCGCGCTAAACATGAGCGGCGCTCGCTGCTCTATAAGTATAGCCCCGGACACTCAGCGTGGTCGCAAAATTACTACGATCTGGACGAGTTCGATGACTTGACGGAGCAGCAGAAGCGAATGTTGATGCCGCCTTCTATCGGTCAACGCCCCGATGTGGTTCAGGAAGATTAAGCGTTCACGGATCAAGCGTCGTGTTTGAGCGCGGGCAGCAGCGGTCTTTGCAGGGCAAAGTAGACGGCTATCGCGCTGGCAACCATTCCAACCAAAAATACCAGAACCAACGTCATTACTAGTGAGAGCCAAGGCACCTGAACTCCTGGGGTCGTCAGGTGCGGTGCCACTGCGATGAGCGCGGAAACGGTGCCAATCAGAATCCCGATCAATAGGAGAAATCCGTTTTCCCACAGAAGCATCAGCGATAGCATAGATCTCCGAAAACCGAAGGTGCGCAGGGTTGCTAACTCCCCACTTCGCTCGATGACGTTTCTCAGCAGAACAATCCCCAGACCGAGTGTACCGAGAAGCAGTCCAAGCCCACCGAGCGTCTGGAAGGTAGAGAGGTAGGTATTTTCAACGGCTCGATAACTGGCTAATTTTTCGGTCGTTGACCTGACATCCAAGCCGTAATCGTCCAACGTCCTTTCCAGCGTGTGCCCAATGTGCTCCGCGCTTTCGGAGAATGCCACCGGATTGGGAGTTGAAGGCGTCTGAATTAAGAAATACGCGTATCCGCTTTGGTTTGGGAAGTGTTTCTTGAAATTGGCTTCGGAAATTAACAACTCGCTCTGAAAGATGCTGCGTTGTAAAACACCCACCAAACGCAGCCTCAATTGCCCACCCAATTCGTCTTGGATGCTCAGTTCATCGCCAAGCCCAAGGTGCAAGATCCACTGGACGGAGTTGTAATCTCCGATGGCCGGAATGACGCCCGGTTCCAACTCATCTTCCAGTAACTCCCACGGATTCTCCTTCGCCACGGTTGTCCCCTGAAATTGAAATCCACCTCGTTCAATGAAGCCCTCTGAAACCCCTAAAATTCGAGGTTTTTGGGGGCGATACAGATTTAGGCAGCTTGCATCTTCCCCCGGTAGAAGGCGGAACGGAAAGATTTGAGTGTCCGCTGTGGTGTCCGAATCGGACTTGGAAAATCCCAACTCAAATTGTCCTTCTCTAGAGTTGAGGTCATGATGTAACGGGATGTCGGATTCCGCGACCAAAGCAAATCCGCCGGTGCCGGCTGCTTTTTGTAGAGCCGTTCCCTGTTTCCGTTCAACATGACGGTTCGCACCCACCGCAACGATGACAAAGCAGGCACAGCCAACCAACGCTGCACAAAGCATACTTCGACCCGGATGACGTCCGCTATTTTTAATCCCCATCTGCGTCGTTACGGCGACCCTCGGTGGACTCGCTGTCCCCCTACCTGACTGCAACCAGATCGAAAAGAAAGCCAACCCCGCAATCAGTAACAGCACCCCGCTGCCGAAAAATAGCCCAGCCGAAGTGGTGGCACCGGAGACAAGGGCGAATACCGTCAAAGCGAGGGCAAGCCCTAAACTAGCAAAGGCAAGGATTCGGCTTCGAGTGCTGCCCCCCGAACCTTGATTGGAGAGTCCACTAGCACCCGATCCACCCGCAATCAGCGCAGTAATGGGAACCTTGCCGAGTTGCCGAACGGTCCAACCGATCGAAAATAGGACTACGACAAGGGCAATCAGATACCCAAGAACCAAACTTAATGGATTGATATGCAAAGAAAGGAAAGGCGTTCCCACTGCTGCCAACCACCAAGTTCGTAATCCAGCCATCAGTAGCCATGCGTAAGCAACGCCCCCACCAAGTCCTATCAAGCCGCCAATCCCAGCGATTAACCCGCCCTCTTTTATAAAGCGTCGCCGGATGGTTGAAATGGGGTAGCCCGCAGCTAGCAGAATACCGACTTCGCTGCCCCGTTGTTCGACGCCAAGTCTGAAAAGCAATCCTACCAAAAGGGCGGCGGATACGATGAGAAACAGGCTGAATCCGATAAAGAGAGAGCTAAAATCTGTTGACCCCGTGGCAGCTGCTAAACCGTCCGCTTTGACTGGCTGAAACACCAAACCGGCCTGTTCTGGACGGATTTTCTCCAGCAACCGCCTTTGAAAGTTGGTTTGAGTTGTTTGAAGATCGGCACCCAGAACCGCTCTTATCTGAATTGCGGTTAAATCTCCGAACCGGCTACGCCACAACTGTTGTGCTGTTTTGTCTAACACGAACGCTTTGGGGGTCGCACGGAAAAGATCCCAGTACACCTCATCTTTGGGACGAATTCGGTTGAGATCTATCGGAAAGGGAGCGTTCCATTCGGACATATCATCCGCTTCATGAATCCCCGGAAAATTTGGCGTCAGTCCCCGATCAGTGGCTAGTCCTTCTATTGCGACAACCCCTTTCAGGCGGAATTGCGCGCCTCGTGTCAACAACTTTTCTCTCGGACCCACAATGTAGTAGCTCACATTAATCTGATCTCCAACCTCTGCGCCCAAATCCATGGCAGCCCATTCGTTGAGGAGGATTTCGTCGGCGGCGAGTGGGGGGGCAGATGAACCGTCCGTTAATTCAAGGGAAAAGGCACGCTGCGTATCTAAACCCGTAATTGTTGAATACGGAATCGTTCGTTCATTGGCGGCAATGGTGTTAGCTAAATAGGTCAAGATTGGCAGAAACAGTGTGCGCTGCTCGATCGCAACGGCTTTGGCAGCCTCAATGATATCTGACTTGAGCAGAAATTGTGCGCTTTCAAGGGAGAGATAACCCACTCCTCCGATGGATTCGGAAGAGACTTGGCGCAGCGTCAAGCCGAGATCTTCTAATTTCAAAGCCTGATGCAATCTATTTTGTAAAGCGGGAAGCACATCAGTCGTAGTAGGATTGGATACGCTGGGAGATGCGGCAGAAACAAAAATCGCGTTGATCTTCGCCTCATTTCCAAGGACTTTCTGCAAAACAGCAAGAGAAACGTAGGCATTCAGCGGACGGCTCTGATTGGGACGCAAGCCAAAGCTGCCGATGCCACGGTCTGGAAGGATCTTTGTAACGGTGAGTCGGAGGGTTTGAAGGACCTCCGATGAATCTCGGTGACCAAGTAAAAATTCGCGATGGATGTCACTGTATCTTTCAAAGGAGAGGAGGATTTGGTCGTCAATTGCTATATCTAATTCTTTCTGAAGCGATTGGTTGATATGGACGGATGGAAAGAGTTGCCCCGGCCGTTTTTCCAAAGGAGGAACAGATTGACTGGAAGTCTCCTCCCACAAAGCTGTAAATCGCTCATCAATCCCCTGGATCTGGACACGAGAGGCGCGAGCCCTGCTCTTGGCATTGACCGCGGTGCCGTTCAAAAGGATTGCCGGCACCGTTTCTTGATGGAATTGCGCTTCACCCTCCAATTTGCGCGATAAATCGGTCGCTAACTCTTCACGGAAGAAACGCTCTGATACGAGTGCGTAATCAATTTGTCCCAATCGATCTAAGGTGAGCCCCCATAGGCTACCCCGAACGGAGTCCCCGACGAGCAGCGCACCAGTGAGCACCGCCGTCGCCACCGCAGCACCGAGCAACACGGCAAGCTGAATCCGCCAAAAATAGCTTAAACTTCGGCGCATCTGCCCGCCTCCAATTCAAAACGCCGTCCAAAGCACGATGCGAGTTCAAGGTTGTGAGTTACCACAATCAGAATGTTCTGTTCGGCTTGGTGAAGCTCAAATAATAGGGAAGACACCTCATCCGCGGTAGAGCGATCAAGATTTCCTGTGGGTTCATCACAAAGGATGAAGCTAGGTTGGTTGATAAGGGCACGCGCGACTGCTACCCGCTGCCGCTCGCCGCCGGAGAGCTCGGCAGGTCGATGGCTCAAACGATGGGAAAGCCCGACCCGTTCAAGGAGTTCCCGTGCGCGTTTTTCGGCATCTCCATCGCGGTTTTTGAAAGCCATGGTGGGAATCAGCACGTTTTCCCAGACGGAATATTGCGGCAATAGATGGTGATCTTGAAAGACAAAGCCGATCCCCCGATTCCGAAATCTGGCGAGTTGCGGCTCTGTCAACCCAAACGGGTCCTCATCGTTGATTTCAATCCTTCCCGATGAAGGTCGCTCTAATGTGCCGATTAGGTGCAGCAGCGTACTTTTCCCAGAGCCAGAAGGACCGGTGATAGCAAGGGATTCCCCCTGCGCCATTTCAAACGAAATGCCACGAAGCACCTCAATTGGTTGTGCTTCATCACCAAAGTTTTTATAGATGTCGGATACCTTGAGGGAGTTCATAAGTTCAGGACAAAAATATTTGATTGGCGTTTTATGTTTCACGTTCCGCTGCTTCGATCTGATCCGCGATAAAATCCGGTATCGGGATGGCTCTCAACTTTTCGCCGGGGTTGCAGATGCAGCACACCGCCGTCAACTGACCGTGAGCAACTTCTACATTGTCTTTCATAAAAACGAATCGATAGGTGATAGATTTGGTCCCTTTTCTGGCAACTGTCAGGTGGATTTCCAACTCATCTTCAAATTTGACAGGCTTGAGATACTCACATGAGGCTGCCAGCCGGGGCCAGCCGATTTTGTTTCCTTCCCATTCCGTGGCGACGCTTGTCCCCAATGAACGCAGGAATTCGTGCTCGGCAAAGTCCATAAAAACAAAGAACCGCGCGAAATGGACAATGCCCGCCATGTCGGTATCAGAAAATTCTATTCGGCGTTTTGTGTGGTATTCGTGTGGCATGGTGGTGTCTTTCGATCTTTTAACCGGATTGAAGGATACCGGTTCATTCATTCAATTGCTCCGCCGCTTGCTGCGCGATCTCCGACCCCGGCTGAAGTGCGATGACCTTCTCATAATCGGCGTAGGCATCGTCGTAGCGACCGAGTTGCTGATATGCAGCTGCCCTGCGGAAGTAGATGGGACCCAATGTCGGATGGTCTTCTCCCCACCCCTGAATCTCATCGGTTGAAACTCCAACGACTTTGTGATAGTCAGATTCCGCTGGGTCCGGTTGATTTAAGCGCAGATAGGTTTCACCCCGTCTGAGATACGCCTCCGCAAACGCAGACTCAATCTCGATTGCCTTGTCAAGGTCTGCGAGCGCACGTTGATCTCCGCCCATTTGCGCGTAGGCAACGCCCCGATAATAGTAGGCTGCGGCACCGGATTTGCGCTCAATGACGGCTCCATAGTCTTCAAGCGCACGTTGTGTATCTCCCATCTCCAGATAGGTTTCTGCCCGCTTCCATGTTACAAACCCCGCCCATCTTTTTTCCAAAGATGCGGTGTAATCTGCAAGTGCCTGCTGATAATCGCCCAAGGCGCGATAGGCATCCCCGCGACTGTAGTAGGCATCGGCTGCGTACCGATTCAAGTTCAATGTCTGCGTATAATCTTCAATCGCTTTTCGATATTCACCTAGACGATAGCGAGCAAGTCCGCGTTTGACGTAGGCATCTGCGTATTTTGGGCTGATTTCAATCGCACGGGTGAAGGCGGAGATCGCGCTGCGGTTATCACGATCTGTTGGTCCCCCTAGGAGTTCTGTCCCTTTGACAACGAACTGGAGTGCCTTGGGGTCTTCGCCTTTCAAACTATCCCAACTGACAAATCGGGAGGCGATGAGGGCGCAAGCGATGAGCACCGGTAACATGACGTAAAGCAATAGACGCGACATAGATAGCCCTTTGTGAAACGAGATTGAGCCTTCAGGGACGCAGTGGATGAATCTCCGCACCGTATTTCAGGTCGGTGACAGCGTTGTAGCGTTTGGAGAGATCGATAGCAAGATAGGATCGTACCCCCGGCGGTGCACCGTAGCCGGTTGAGAAAATGAGCTGATGCACCCCGAGGCGTGCCACCCCATCTGCTACGCCATCTTTGGGAAAAGAAACCAACGGCGTGTGTCCCACAACCAAAAATCTGCCCCCGATTCTTTTGAGGAATTCAGCCGTTTGAGATGGGGTATATCCGCTCCTCAGCACAATTGCAGGACGCCCCCAGAGCAGTTCTTCAAGTACCTTTTTGCTTGGCTGAACGAGGTCAGCGAGGTTTTTGGCAGCTCGCGACGTCCCCGCGTGGATACCAACGAATCCGTTTTTACCAATAGCAACCGTTGGGAGGCTAGTCAGGTAACTATAGTGTTCATCTGTCATCCGCTCAATGAAATTGAACTGCTTGAAATAGGCACCGTGGATAGTCTGGTAAAGCTGAGCAATCATATCCCGGCGATTGTCCGCATTCATACCGGACTTTTTGAGCATGGCATAGGTATCAGCGGACGCAAGTTCGTGATTCCCCCTGAGATAGATGAAGCGTTCTTCTCCCAACTGCTGCTGAAGCTGCATAATCCGATCGACAATTTTTACATCGCCGTAAGGCTCGAAGATCGGATCGCCCGGCTTGTGATCGACCGCATCACCGAGGATTAAACCGTAGACATCTTCCCCAGCCTCAATCCGCTCCACCAGTTTTGTTTGCGTCAGCCATCTATTAAAATTGCTCCACTGCGCATGAAAGTCTGTTGCAACATACACGATTCCTTGGTCAGGAAGGACAACCAACTCGCCATCCCGCGTTACTTGATTCGGATAATCGGGAAGAGATTTGGCTTTTGCCACCTCCAAGATGCCGAGACAGAGGCTGGAGCAATTGAACAGGATAAGAAAAAGGGATCTTAGAATTTTCTGTTGATTAAAAGATTTCACAGATTTCAATCTACACAATCGTCCTCGCTCCTATTCCGTAAATCTTGATACTTCTCCGTCTATTATGCTACCGCGTTGTCAAATCATCCCCGAAATTGGTTGCGTCAGTCTTGCCGCGCTCAAGGCATACAGCGACCACAAGCATCTCAAGGTCTTCCTGCGTGTGATTATAGATTCCGTGTGATCCCTCAAGCCGATTGGGGATCGCCGCACCTTCGTAGACCTCCTCTGTTTCATCATCAACAGTTATCCGACCACTGCCGTTCAGAACAATGTAAGCCTCTTCAATCCGGTCGTGTCGATGATAGCCGACGGAGGTGCCGGGCGGTAACAGGGCATGACTGACAAAGCCCCAGTTATTGCGAAAATCCTGATGTTCCCATAGCGTCCGAGCACCGATTTCGCCTTTACCCTCGTGCGACTGGCTATAGGTCAGCAGATTGCAATCCAGTCTGGCAACAGGCAGTCGATCTACCGACTCCAAAGGTGCATTGGCGCGGTCATCTCCGAAATCAGTCGAATCGGGGGGTACGCCGATTGCTGCAACATTGAAATTGAACCATCGCGTCTCTTTGTCGGTGTGGTTGTAGATGGCGTGGGATTCCCCTTGACGCAACGGTACAGCTGCGCCGCCGACAATCTCCGCTGTGCGACCGTTGTGCGTAAATTGGGCAGCGTTATCAACTGTGACGAAAACCTCCTCAGCGGTGTCGTGCCGATGATGACCGATGCCACCGCCGGGCAGGAGAATAGCACTATGGATAAACCGCCATGGGGTTCCAAAATCATCGCTCCCAAAAAGGCTCTTGAACAGGATCGACTTCGCCCCGCCATGGACGCTGCTGATTTCTTCCATCTCTTCACGTCGAGCATAAGCAATTTTCATTTTCAGTCTCCTATTAAAATTGGCAAATTAAGATGTAACCGTTTATCTTAACTCAAGTTGCCACCTGTCGCCCCACTGGGGCTTTAGCATTTCGCTTAGATATGTTTACACATTGCGCTCCTCTGGAGCGCGGGGATTGGATACATTACCGTTCTATAGATATATCGCTCCTCTGGAGCGAAAGACTTACTTGATGGGCGGGGAGACCCCACCCCTACGAAGAAACCGCTGGATTTTCAATGGCTAGGTTCTGTTGACATTTCATCGTAACCAGATAATCGTGGCAACGAAACTCAGAAATCCCATATATCGAACCGCTAGCTTATCAAACCGAGAGGAAATACGACGATACTGTTTCATTTTGTTGATGAAACATTCGACTATAGTAAACCCTATAAATAATTAGACATTTTGTTCTATTGCTGGTATTCTATAGTTATTAGGGCCTTATGCTAGTTAGCTTCCCTTTTTTTATGGGAACTAAAAAAAAGGGAAGCTAAAAAGTCCTCCAGTCTGTTACTATAGATGAACTTGACAATCCATCTAAAACTGGAGGATAACCTTATGATAACCGATTTTGATGACCTCTGTCTATGGACTTATGTCATTGTTGATGACATTCTGATAAAACTCGAACCATTACTCCGACGCCCAGGCCCCCCTCCCCCATGTAGCGATAGTGAGTTAATCACTATGATATTGGTTGCCGAATGTAAGGGGTGGGACATCGAAACACAACTGCTATCCGACTTTAGCCAGCACCCCCATCTGTTCCCTATACTGCCTTGTCAGACCCGACTCAACCGGCGAAGACGCAATTTGGGGACAATCATCAATCGGATTCGACAGATGCTCTTGTCAGACATTGAAGCGGCATCGGAGAAACTGTGTATTATTGATAGTTTGCCGATTCCAGTCATTCAGTTTCATCTGGCACCTTCGTCATCAAATAATTGGTCATGCTATGGTGCCGATTATGGGCGGGTGGAATCGAGGAAACAGACCATTTTCGGCTATAAACTTCATCTGTTAGTCACCGCAAGTGGGGTGATTGTTGATTTTGAACTTGCCCCGGCTTCTGCAACCGATTTATCGGTTGGTTACGAATTGCTCTCTGGACACCAAGATAAGCAAGTGATAGGGGATAAAGCCTATATTAGCAACCAAGTCAAAGACCAATTAGCTCAACTCAACCGTATCGATCTGATAACGGTCCCCCGACGCAACCAGAAACAGCAGATTTCCAGACAAACCAAGCGGTGGATTAACGAAATTAGGCAGAGGGTTGAAACGGTTAATGGTCAATTGAGTGAACAATTTCATATACAAAAGAATCATGCGCATAGTTTCTGGGGGGTATGCACTCGGTTATACTCCAAACTCACCGCTCATACGCTATGCGTTTATCTCAATCAGCTATGCAAAAAAGAGGCGTTTTTACAGATTAAAGAGTTGGCGTTTCCAGTTCATTAGTAACTAGCATAAGGCCCTACTAAAGTTAGTACAATTTTAGTGTGAAAAAAGGCAGAAAAGAGGGTATCCTTTCAGAAATCACCACAATTTTGAAAGGAGAGTTATCATGCCCGTCATTTTCTGCCTCGTTGATATTTTAACGCAATTTCGTCCATTATTCAACCGTCAAAACTTCGCCCTGTTTTGCACATTTATTGTCGGTCTCATCACGCACCGCCATCGTGCGACGTTGACCGGCATCTATCAAGCGGTTCGCCCGAAGGTCGGTTACGGTTCATTGGTGAAGTTCCTTTCCCGTGGCAAATGGGACGCCGATGCGGTTGCTAAACATCTGATTAAGTTGCTACAAGAGCGGTTTGACAACTGGGTCTACGTTTACGACGAGACCCGAGCGATAAAGACCGGGGAGAAGCAATTTGGACTCCATTTCTTCAGAAATCATCGCTACCAAAAGCGCAACACCAATCAATCGAAGTTTCACTTCGGTCATCAGTTTGGCGCGTTGGGGTTGCTTTGTACCACCGTGACAGAGACGATTCTGTTTCCGGTGTGGGTGAACCTGATATGTCCCAAGACCCATCGGGACAACAGTGGGTCGGTACTGAAGCGGATTTGCTCCCAAATCCCGCCTGGACTGATTATCTTTGACCGGGGATTCAATAGACGGAAAGTGTTTGAAGCCGTCCTTAACGCAGGACATCATCTGTTATGTCGAGCCAAGTCCAATGCGGTCTTTTATCTGTTACCTACTGTCTGCAAGCGACCCAAACCCGGACGTCCAAAGACATACGGTAAACGCATCCATCTTCGGCATCTGCGGTATAAAGCTATTGATATTGACAACAAACGGTGTTCAGTCGCATCTAAGGTCGTTCGGACAAAAATGTGTCCCACTCAAGTCCGATTGGTGGTGATGCGAACCCGACATAAAAAATCAAAGCCGTTTCGATATTTCTGTGTCTACACCACTGACTTGACACTTGACCTATGTCAGATTGTTCGATACTATCGGCAACGATGGTTGATTGAGACCGCTTTTCGGGATACCAAGCAACACTTCGGGTTTGACAAGTACCGAGTCAAATCTCGGAAAAGCATCAATCAATTGGTACAACTCAGTTTCGTCGCAACTTGCATCACACAATTGATATTCAATGCCACTTCTGCTATGGGTAGTTCCATAACAGTCGATAAGGTATGCAGGGAATTAGGCATTGACTGGTATCGACCCACTAAATTGACACGCGGGTTGATGGTTCAGTATCTATGTGCCTTTATTGAGGGGAGATTATTTTCGGCGACAACCGCCGAGGATACCAACTCGCCCGATATTCACCAAACACTTGATAACGCTGCATGAATTGCAATCAAATTGTACTAACTTTAGTAAGGCCCTATTATGGCCTATTCTTTAGATTTACGCAAACGCGTCTTAGATTTTATCGCAGCTGGCGGTAGCAAGACTAAAGCGAGTCGCCGTTTTTCCGTCGCCCGCTCAACGCTGTATAAGTGGTTGAATGCGCCTGACCCACTCAAACGTCAAAAACCAGGACCCCGCCGCCCACGAACCCTTGACCCCGATGCGCTGAGACAACATGTCGCTGACTTTCCAGACCAGACCTACGCCGAACGTGCAGCTCATTTTGGTGTCTCAAAGTCTTGTATCTGGTATGGACTGAAAAATATCGGTTGCACCCGAAAAAAAAAGTCTCGGCTACAAAGAGCAATGTGCTGAAAAACGACAAGCGTATCTTCAGCAACTCGCACAGGTGAAAGCCTCTGGTAAGTCTGTTGTTTATGTCGATGAGAGTGGGTTTCGAGACGAAAGTCATAGACGTTATGGGTATGCACCCAAAGGGGAAAAAGTCTTTGGACTTATCTCAAGCCAACGCACCCGGACAACGACACTTATTGCGGCACGTTTTGATGATGCCTTCACTGCGGCACGGGTGTTCAAAGGGAGCTGCAAAGCGGTAGATTTCAATGACTGGTTAGCCGAACAGTTATGTCCACGTTTGACTTCAAAACAGGTTGTAATCCTTGATAATGCGCGGCTTCACAAAACACCTCGGACCCGACAGTTGATAGAGGATTCAGGGGCAAGTCTGATGTTCCTACCCCCTTATTCTCCAGATTACAATCCGATTGAACACGATTTTGCAAATATCAAGAGACACCGAGAATATAACTCCGATATGACTCTTCACGATATTATTCAACTGTATCAGGAATTATGGGATCTACCATAAATGCCTCTCTTTATACAGATGCGCATCATAAGTGCGTGAATCCCGACGGTTGGCACGGGGGGGTATCACCGGCACCGCACCCCTTTGGGTTATTGACTCAATCAATGCCATCGAGTCATATGATGTGTCAGCTATCACATACTCACTGTTATAACCGTCAATTAACGCTTCAGCACAAGTGATGTCATGCCGTTGACCCGCTGTCAGCATAAAATGTAATGGATTGCCTAAGCCATCAACAGCGATATGAATCTTAGTTGAGAATCCACCTCGGCTGCGTCCAAGTGCTTGTGAGGCTTGACCCCCACTTGTTTTCAATGCACCCCCAGCACATGGGTGCGCACGAATGATAGTGGTGTCAATGATGAGCCACTCCATATCGGGGTCTTTGACAAAGGGTTGATGCATGCGTTGAAAGATATCTTTATCGCACCATCTTGCGAATCGTTTATAGACGCTGTTCCAATTGCCGTACTGGTTAGGTAACAGGCGCCATTGACTGCCACTGCCGGTTATCCAAAGCACCGCATCAATAAAGCGTCTTAAGTGTGTTGGTTGTCCGGTATAGATGTCAGGACAGGTTTTAAGGAATGATACTATTTTTGACCATTGCGTATCGGATAGGGTGAATGTGGACATATTACCATTATGACACAAATGTCAACACGCCCTAATTTATTTGACGATAAAGTAATTTTTTATCTCCCGCAATTTTTTACTTAAACACACCAAAATTCAGATTTTGTTTATAAAATACGGACTGTCATTGTTAGACGTGCAATTGGTTTTTTAAGTGTAGATATTCTTTTTTAAATTTGCTTCGGATCCTATGGAATAAAAGAAACGATGGAAGATCTGAAGTTGAATGGTATGTTGCACAACAAATAGTTCTGTCCATCACTACCACCCCGGAGGATGCAAAGGATTTCATTAAGAATTCTTTGCAATCCGATAAAGCGTTATGATAACATAATGCGCTTTTCGACACGACTGATTTTTCCTAACGGATATGTCCAACCACAACTAGGGAGATTAGGATGAAAGAAATCAGGATTCGTAATCCGCAGGCAGAAGCAAAAGCATTGCTTGAGATGGATACTAAGCAGGCCTCCCTCCAATTCCAACAGTATACGACGGAGGAGCAGCTGGCAATCATTGAGACGGTTTCGGATGCGAAAAGCCGCGAGGAACTGTATTACCTCGTTCCTGATTGCACGGAGCTGGTTCAACGGAGTCCAACTGAGAATGTAATGCAGATGGCACTTGCCCATCTTGGAACCGGACAATCTGCTGGCATTCTATCCGCAGCGTCTACCGAGCAGCTTGCAGATATTGTCGACCTGATTGCCTACCAGAATGACAAGTTGGATGATACGCAATTTGCAGAATGGCTGATGGAGATGTTACACGCGGGAGATGAGGTCTTTGAAAACATGTTGCGCTCCATTGACCCACAACTGCTCGGCGAATTTTTCTGGGATCGGCTAGAACTTGTAAGCGCGAGATCTAATGTAATCCCTTACCCCGCGTTTCTGGTAGAGGAAGCCCTCGTCAGTCCAGAAGATTTAAGTTGCGATACTGAGGATACCCACCTGCTGATTGAAATGCTCTACGCCGCGGATGGCAATCTGTTCCAATCCCTGATGGAGTATATATTCCTCGAAGACTCAACCGCAATAGATGGTTACGCTAGGGAAATCAAAGCGCGGGCGACGCGAGAAGCAGCCAAAGCCCGAATCGAGGAACGGGATCGAGAAAAAGGTGTAACTGAAGAAGATTTAGAAAAGTTGGTAGATCTCGACAACACTCAGCTAGACCGGGATCAACCGTCCAAGAGGTCTGCCAAAGATGGTCTTACTGAAGACGATTTGGAAAAGTTAGTTGACCTTGATAATCCACAGTTAGATGAGTAAACGAGTAAGCAAACTACGCTACGCATCACGGAATACCATCAATGGTAAATACAAACTCCCTTATCGAATATGACCCACGATTGTTCCTGTTCAGGGCATTATCTGAACTTGAGGAACTGGAGAATGTCCCAACTGAGTGGATCGACGAGATCAATCGCCAGATCGCTGCAATTATGAACAAACGTTCAGTTATGGAGCCGGTTGACATCTCTAAATTATCCGAACTGCGAACGGTCGCAAGGGATGTTGTCCTCCGACTTAATCTTGGGCTTGAGCATGGGAGTAAACTCGACCTTACTCGAGCGAAACACCTGCTGGTCCATAACGACATGATCCGCTTTTATCAGATCGGTAACACATTGATGACCAAGTTGAAACATGATGCCGAAGCCCTCCGACAGCGTGCGCGATTGACCATCGCTGAGTCAGGAATGGTGCAGATTGGGGGGCATCCTGAAGCAGTGATGGAAATGCCGCTATTAAGCCAAATTGAGGAAGATTTTCTGTCGGGACTGACAGATGAGACCCTGATTATAGGTGAAGTTGTTGTGGTCATCAAATTGAAGGATGAAAGGGGCCAGCCGATTGAACAGCTCGGTCAGGTTGAAATTGCCGATGGGATGCTGAAAAATATAGGCTTACGGTTGGATTATCTCGAAACGCTTCCTCTTTACCTTATAGCAAAGGAGAAGGATTTTCGATATGCAGAGGGTATGGAATCGTCAGAAGATCTGGCTGGGAAGATTACGTGCGGAATGATAGTAAATCTGGCAATCGATAGCGGAAGGTATTTCTGTGTAACCGTTGATAAGGTTCGCAGATTCCGCGAAGAGTGTGTCACAGCAGATGAGATTTCCGAAGTAGTAGAGGAGAAACTCCTTGCGTGGTTGCTCGAATATTTGGAAACTCATCAGGCAACGGAAGCGGTAATCGATTATGCTTACGATTACTGGATGTATTGGCTGAATCAGTTAGGTGGGCATTTACAAGAACCGATAGCGGACTGCAATACACTATACAATTGGTTCATTCTTTGACAGAAAAGGTTAGCCAATCTATCCGCTTGGTGAGAGCATCTCACCCTATTGTGCACAGAACGTGAAACGTGAGTGAGGATTCTTCACGTTTCACGCTATTGGTTCATTAAGCGGTAACGTTGCATGTATCAAAAGCGGCTTGCATTGCAGCAAGTGGATCGCCTTTCGGGACAAATTCGTGTCCGACGTACAGATCGTAGTCTGTCTCGGCGATTGCGCGCATGACAGGCGGATAGTAGATTTCCTGCTCATCGTCGAGGTCTTTACGCCCCGGATTCCCCGCCGTGTGGAAATGCCCGATGTAATCAATGCTTTCCTGGATCGTCCGGACGAGGTCCCCTTCCATAATCTGCATGTGGTAGATGTCGTAGAGCAGCTGGACACGCGGCGAGTTGACGCCTTTGCAGACCTCTACACCCCACGGCGTACGATCGCACTGATAATCGGGATGGTTTACTTTGCTGTTGAGCAGTTCAATGCAAAGGTTGACACCCTTATCTTCGGCTGCCTTGGCAACGCGCAAGAGTCCTTCGATGGTATTATCCCGCCCTTCCTCGTCTGATTTCCCTTCTCGGTTTCCCGAAAAACAGATGAGACCGGGGATGTCATTCGCGGCAGCAACCTCAATATTTTCCAGAATCTCCTGCTCAATGCGGTCGTGATTTTCACGTTTGTTGAGGCCATCGGGTAGGGACCGATGCCCAACAATAATCGCAACGCGCATCCCATTTTCGCGCACGAGGGACCAATATTCTTGAGGTGCCATTTCTACGGATTTATAACCAATTCTTGCGGCCTCTTGGATGACCTGTTCGGGGGAGGCGTCGTCACGCGTAAAGCAGCCATAACAGATTGATTGATTAATTGAACCCATTCTTTTCTCCTTTCGTGTTCCTAACCATAGTCAAGAACAGATCTGAGGGGTCTTTGAAGAGCCTATGCTAACAAGCACCCTCTTATAGATCTACCGCTTTACCTGTTTCAAATGATGTGCTCGCTGCCATCATAATCCGGAGCGTCTTCAACGCATCGCTGTAGGGTGAAAGGATCTCCGATGAATCGCCAGTTTTCACCGCATCGATAAACACCCGGTCTCGATCTTGACCATCGCTTTCGGGCAGTGATTCTTCCTCACCTTTCCTATTAATGGTGTTAGATCCGCCGACAGTGACCACCAAACCGCGACAGAAGACCTCAAGATGTACCCGATTCCAACCTTCCATCGCACAACACGACACGATATTGGCAACTGCGCCGCTCTCGAATTCAATATTGACCATGCTGAGGTCATCGACATCGTACTGCGGAATATCTGTCATACTTCCACGGGCCGCGACGCCGTGTACCGTTTTGGCATCTCCGAGTAAGAAACGCGCTAAATCGAAGATATGCGTTGTTTGTTCGACATGCTGCCCGCCGGACTGGGCGCGGATTCGCCACCAGAGCGTACCGGGTAGTCCGCCCATCCAGTATCCCAATGCGCCGAGAACTGGTGATTCCTTTTCGAGCACCGACTTCGCATGTTGCGCATTGCCACCATAACGCCAATGGTATCCAACACTGGTAATCACACCACTTCGCCGGACATCCTCGTTGATGATAACTGCCTGCTCTAGTTCCGAAGCGATCGGCTTTTCAATAAACATCGGAATGCCTTGTTCACACGCAATTCGCTCTTGTTCGCCGTGTGCAAAGGGGGGTGTGCAGATATAAACGGCATCAAGGGATTCCTTGTCGTACATCTGGCGAAAGTCTGTGTAGACATTGCCCCCAAATTCCTCGGCAGACCCTTTTGCGCGTTCTTCCGAAACATCGCACATGGCGGTAAATTCTATATCATCGAAGGTTTGCAGGTTCCTCATGTGAGCTCCTGCCATACCACCTGTTCCAATAAAACCGAGTTTTACTTTCATAGTTTCTCCTCAAAGAAAGGAATCTGTGACAGACAAATTTCTGGTTCATATAAAAAAGCACACGGTACGAAAGTTTGCCTCTTGTTTCCAACAGTTTATCAAAAAACGCTCGTTGTATCAACCAGAAATTTCTGATTTTAACCCAAGGTACTAGATAGTCCGTAGATCGAACTTCCATACTCGACAACTACTAGAACTGGGCAAATTTACTGAGATTACCTATTAGGATTGCTATGCTACAATCAGCAATTTGCTCGACTGACCGTGCATCAACCCAATGCGACACACATGTCGCCCCGCCCCGATAAGATTGGGATTCAAAGCAACTGGGGCTTTAGGACGTGGAAATTCGGGATTGCTATACACATATCGCCCCGCTGGGGCTAAAAAACGCCAGATGTTCTCGGACTATATACATAGCACTCCTCTGGAGCGCATGGACTAGGCGCATCAGCATACTATAGACATATCGCTCCTTTGGAGCGAAAGGTTGAATAAATCAACTATAACGACCAGCCAATGGATTTTCAACGACTAGCAACTTACGTTACTATAACCCAAGTTGCTACCTGTCGCTCCGTTGGGACTTTGGGTCGGGCAAGTCCGAGAGGATTCCGTGACTGGGGATGCCCGATCTACAGAGGGCATATAGGTTACGGCATACAGAGTATGCCTACTACTAGCAACTTGGGTTATTAATAAAAAAGGGCAACCACAAGAGGTTGCCCTTTTTTATTTGATATTTGGGTGAGAAAGCAGGAAACCAATTCCTTTTAGCCCATCAGTTTTCCAAGGGATGCTCTGGACAGTTCGTATAGAGGGTCCCAATAGATACCGAGCAGGAGGGTCGGAACGACAAAAACAAGGAGCAGGACAAGACTGCCGGGCGAGAAAGAGAGGGATTCCGTGTCATCGGACGTTTCAAGGAACATTGCCTTGACGATTCGCACATAGTAGTAAAGCGCGACGACACTGTTGAGCAAGCCGATAATTGCTAGCCAGTAGAGTTTTTCCTTGATGACGGCGGCAAACAGAATCCATTTTCCTGCGAAGCCCGCAAGGGGCGGCAGCCCGGTCAAGGAAAAGAGGAAGATCGCCATTGACACTGCGATGAGTGGTGCACGGGAACCTAGCCCACGGTAGCCGTCAATCGTTTCACTACCGACCTCGTTTGCAATGAGGATGACAACAAAGAATGCCCCTAAGTTCATAAACAGATAGATAACCAAGTAGATGAGAATCGCTTGAAGCCCTTCGCTCGTCAGCAACACCCCACCCATGAGCAGGAAGCCACCATGCGAAATACTTGAGTAGGCGAGAAGTCGCTTCACATTTTGCTGCGGAAGCGCGGCAAGATTACCGACGGTCATCGTTAAGGCGGAGACGACTGCCAACATAAGGGACCAATCAATAGAAGCATCTGCCGATTTGAAACCTGAATAGAACAGGCGAATGAACATGGCGAACCCAGCCGATTTGGATGCGACAGATAGAAACGCTGTGATTGGGATTGGGGCACCTTCGTAGACATCAGGAGACCACATGTGGAAGGGTACGGAGGCGATCTTGTAGCCGACACCTGCGAGGATAAATGTGATCGACAACAGGACAGCCAGCGGATAGACATCGCCTTGGCTGAACATCTCCCCTAATCGGCTGCTAATTAGCATAATATCCCCTGTACCGGTCATGCCGAACAGGAGAGAGATACCAAAAAGCATTGTTCCCGATGATATCGCGCCAAAGGTGATATATTTGAATGCCGCTTCACTCGAACGTGGATTATGTGTCAAGAAGCCAGCGAGGATGTAGGAGGTAAGACTGACTGTTTCGAGCGAGAGGTAGATCATCAGGAGATGGGTTGACGATGCCATCAGATACATACCCAGCGTCACCGCAAGCAGAAGTGCGTAGTATTCACCCTTCGTTTCCGGATCGAGTTCAGCAGAACGCACCGAAAATAGAATCGTTGCAGCGGTAGCAACCGAGATAATAATTTTGAAGAACACGGCGAAACTATCAAGTCTGACCATGCCGAGGAACAAGGATCGGTCTTCGGATCCAATCACAATTGCTGCGATCACCGCTATCACAAGTCCGACGAGCGATAGATAGGCGGCACCATCGCTGCCTCTTTTTTTCGACACCAGATCATATAAGATGACCGTTACCGCAAAGATAACTAAAACGATTTCTGGTATAAAGTAAGGAATACTTGCAATGTTTGGCAATGAACTCTCCCCTTATTGTACAAGCGGCAATATGCTCACAGCTTCTCTAAACATATCAATGGCGATTGAGGGCCAAATGCCCAGTACAATCGTAAGGATGCCCAACGGGACCAATGTTGCGATTTCGCGTCCATTGATTTCGGTGATAGCTTCGTATTTCGGATTCAACTCTCCCAGAAAGACGCGCTGTAACGTCCAGAGGAAGTAAGCCGCCCCGATAACAATACCGGCGGTTGAAAGGATTGTCAGCACTTTGAATTTGCTGTATGCCCCCAGCAGCGACAACGCTTCTCCGACAAAACCGCTGAGTCCCGGCAGTCCTAAGGATGCCATAAATGCCAGTGTCGTTATGCCGGTGTATATTGGCATCTTGCTGCCGAGTCCGCCGAAACCATTGATTTCGCGGTGATGTGCTCGGTCATACACAACGCCCACTAGGAGAAACAGCATCGCGCTAATCACCCCGTGGTTGAACATCTGAAGAATCGCACCGGTTAGCCCGCTCTCATTCCGCGCTGCAAGCCCTATCAGGACAAATCCCATGTGACCAATACTGGAGTAGGCAACAAGTTTTTTGAAGTCGGTCTGCGCTAATGCACAGAGTGAGCCGTAAACGATGTTGATAAAGCCGAGGATTGCCAACGAGTTCCCCCACCTGCCTTCACCGTTGCAGAAGAAGTCCATCCCTTCAGGCAGCATCGCGAAATTAACACGAACGAGTCCATAAGTTCCCATCTTCAAAAGGATGCCTGCAAGGATGACGCTAATCGCGGTCGGTGCTTCTACGTGAGCGTCGGGTAGCCATGTGTGGAAGGGGAAGATAGGCACTTTGACTGCAAAGCCAATGAAGAAACCGAGAAACGCCCATATCTGGAACGTGCGGTCTGCGAGTGCGTGGCCTGGGGTCTTCGCAAATTCAATCAGTGTTGGAATATCAAAGGTGCCTCCCTTAAGATAAACGGCAATCATGGCGATAAGCATCAGCACACTACCGAACAGGGTATATAGGAAAAATTTAATTGCCGCATACTCGCGTCTCGGTCCGCCCCATACCCCGATTAGGAAGTACATCGGAAGCAGTGTGAGTTCAAAGAAGACATAGAATAGGAACATATCCAGAGCGCAGAAGAAACCGATCATCCCCGTTTCTAAGAGCAGAAACAGTGCGAGGTACGCTTTGATTCCTTTTTCGATTTTCCACGATGCGAGGACGCATATCGGACCCAATAGTGCTGTCAGAAGCACCAGTGTAACGCTTAGTCCGTCAATCCCAACGTGGTAGTGGATTTTGAATGCCTCAATCCACATCACATCTTCTTCAAACTGATGTCCCGACGCGGCTCGGTCATAATTAATAAAAAGGTACACTGCAATCAACAGCGGGATCAGCGTGACAATAAACGTCACACGTTTAGCGAGTTCCTCCTGTTCTCGCCGAATAGCAAACAAAACCACAAGCATCCCTAGCAGAGGGATAAAAATCATCAACGATAACATCCAGTCAAATCCTCCTAAAAGTTGATTCAGGGTTTATTTAGTCAACGCTTGTATTCCTAGACTGATAAACGCATTGGTTCGACCGTTTACCCTTAACTTTAATTTACGTCCCTCATTAGACATCTTTCTTAAATAAATGCTTCCACAAATTGAATATCGAAGGTATAATTCCTTTCCTCTCACAACCGATACATTCAAGCCCAAAACAGGAAGGAATTCCCATGAGCATCTTTCAGCAAACCCTTGAACAATCCGACGAACGCTTTCTCCGAGACGTGGGCATCAGCAAAGCCACCTTTCAACAACTCCTTGACAAAGTCGCGACTTATCTGGCAGTTCAACGCGAGAAAAATCCCATGAAAAAACGAGGACTCAAGTCAACAATTAGCCTCGCAGACCAGCTATTACTCACCTTGACTTACCTCAGACATTATCCTACCTTTGCCAAGTTGGGCAAGGAATTTTCAATCAGTGAATCTTACGCCAACAAGATTTATCACCGAATGCTCGACATTCTGGTTCGCGTTTTGCCAATGAACAGCAAGAAAGAATTACTCCGTAGCGACTTAGATAGTGTTGTCATTGATGTCACTGAACAACCGATTGAGCGTCCCAAGCAGCAACAGCACCACTATTACTCCGGTAAAAAAATGCCATACTCTCAAAGTCCAACTGATTATCTGCTGGGCGAGTTTGCAGATTCTATCGGTCATTTGTCGAAAGGGCAAAGTCCACGATTTTCGGATACTCAAAGAGAGCCGTCTACCTATCAACCGAGAGACCGAGAAGCTAGCTGACGGGGGCTATCAAGGCATAGATAAGGTCTATCCTAACAGTGTCAGCCCGGTCAAGCGAAGCCGGAACAAGCCTCTATCTGATGCCGAGCGTCGGTTCAATGAAGCGTTGTCTCGGCGCAGAATAGTTATTGAACATGTCAACCGACGGTGCAAGATATTCCGGATTACCCAGCAAAGGTATCGCGGCAAGCATAGAAATTATGGCAAGACTTGGAATGTCATTGCTGCTTTAGTCAACCTCAGATATGCTGTATAACTATTACCTTTTTGGAAAGAGGTCTATTTTTGTTCTAACGTGCACTTAAAGACCATTCATCTCACCCTATAAGACAACCTAGAACAAAGCACGGAAAATCAGAATTAACAGCACAACACCGCCCAAAACCGCTAGCAGATAATTTTGGATCATGCCCGTTTGAACCCGTCTGACCCTGCCACCGATTGACCAAGTAACTCGGGCGACCAAATTGACCAGTCCATCGACAAAGGTGTCATCGAACCATCCTGCGACTCGAGCACACCCTGCCTGTACAGCGATACCAACTCCGTTGACAATTCCATCAATGAAACGCAAATCAAACAGTCCGAGAACTTTTGAGCCAGCGACGGTAAGTGCGACAAGCACGCCATCGTACAATTCATCAAAATAGTATTTGTTCCATAGCAGCGTGTAAATCGGTCGCAGTCTTGCTGCAACAGCGTCAGCAGAAAACTTTCTCCAGTAATAGAAAAGGGCGGATAACCCGATGCCGACAATGACGATAACGAACGATAGCGGCACTACGATGTTATGCGCTTTATCGTGGTCTGGGTCATGGTGCACTGCTGCGTCGTCGTGATGTGCATCTTCTGCGGCGTGTGCGTCAGAAAGTCCTAACTGTGCATGTAAGGCACCTTGATTTGAATTGTATCTTGCATGTTTCGGCGCGTGGATGTGGGGTTGCCCCGGTTGTTTCACATATTTTTCAAATGACCATTTGTTGACGATTGGGAAACTGAGAACCGCTAGAATAATCAGCGGAATTGCCATCTTCAAAGGCGATTCGTGTGCACTGTCGTGCATTTCTTGATTGCGGGGTTCCCCGGTAAAAGTCATAAAGATGAGGCGGAACATATAAAATGCGGTGATAACAGCTGCGAGTGCCGCCATGCCAAATAAAATATAGTGATGGACCGAATTCCAAGAGATTGCCCTGTAGAGAACCTCAACAAGGATAGCATCTTTGCTCCAGAACCCTGACAAGATATAAGGCACCCCAGCAATTGACAACGTTGCGATCAGCATTGTCACGAAGGTGATGGGCATCTTATGCCTCAACCCTCCCATGTGGCGCATATCTTGTGCGGGGTCAATGCCAAAGCTATCGAATGAGGCTGCGTGTGCGTCGGTATGCCCATGGTCGTCATCGTGCGCGTGGTCATGGTGGGCGGCATGGAAGGCGTGGATGACGCTGCCGGATCCGAGGAACAGTAGGGCTTTGAAAAACGCGTGTGTTGTGAGGTGGAAAAGTCCTGCGACATAACTCCCTGCTCCAATCGCCAACATCATATACCCCAACTGGCTGATGGTGGAATAGGCAAGGACCCGCTTAATATCAAACCGTACAATGGCAATCGTCGCTGCGACTAGTGCCGTGATGCCCCCGACATACGCAATGAACAATGATGAATCCGCGGTAAGGATTGGGAACATTCGGGCGGTAAGATAAACCCCTGCGGCGACCATCGTCGCAGCGTGAATTAAGGCACTGACAGGTGTGGGACCTTCCATCGCATCCGGAAGCCATGTGTGCAGGGGGATTTGCGCCGACTTGCCGATAGCACCGCAGAAGATTAGCACACCGGCAATCGACAACCAAGTCATGTCACCGGCGGTTAAATTACTGGCGAGTGCGAAAATGCCCTCATCACCGTATAGAGATAAAGTGCGGAATTTGGTAAAAAGCATCATCATGCCGATGAACATCCCGACATCCCCGACGCGGGTCGTCATGAACGCTTTTTTACACGCATTCGCTGGGGCATCTTGTTCAAACCAGAATCCGATGAGCAGGTAAGAGCAGACACCGACAAGTTCCCAGCCGATATAGATACCGAGCAGGTTATCAGACACAACCAAGAAAAGCATGGAGAAGGAGAACAACGACAGGAAGGCAAAGAATCGAGGGTAGCGGGGATCTCCGTGCATATATCCGATTGAAAAGATATGCACAAGGCTACTGACAATCGTGACGACGAGGAGCATGACGGAGGTCACGCTGTCAAAGAGGAAGCCCATTGAAAAGTTGACTGAGCCCAGCGGCAGCCATGTGAGTGAGTATATCTCTGCCCCATCGTGCGAAAATTTATCTGGATCATTGATAACGTTTGTAAACAGAAGGACAGAGCAGATAAATGCCACAAGCATTGCTGCGGTTGAAACCAGATCTTGGCGGCGATAATTGCGTCCGGTCAGCGATAGGAGAGCGAAAAACGCAAACGCTGCAAGGGGGGCGAGCAAAATAATGCTAATGAGAGGTATAATAGGCATATAATAATCTCCTAATGCGGGCATTCAAGAGTTCAGGAGGAGAGACAAATTTCCTCTGTATACAGAAAGAATATGGCAGGAATTTTACTCTCGAAGTTCATCCAATGCACTCGATCTTTTTTTATCCCTTCAAAGTATCGGTCTCGTCAGGACTGATGGTACCGAACTCCCTATAAATTGCCAAAATGATGGCTAAAAAGACAGCGGCTTCGGCAGCGGCAAGAACAATTCCAAAGAGTGCGATGACCTGACCGCTAATATCGTCAGGCGGCGTTACGAATCGGGAAAAGGCAGCAAAGTTAAGGTTACAGGAATTGAGGATCAATTCGATTCCCATCAGGATGCTGATAGCGTTCCTGCGCGTCAAAACACAAAAGATTCCAAGACAGAATAGTATAATGCTGATGACGAGGTAGCTCTGCAAACTCATTCGTCCCTGACCTCCTTACGAGAAATAAGTGCCGCACCAATCAACGCAACCAATAGCAGAATCGATACAATCTCAAATGGCAGCAAAAACTCCTCTTTCATAATCATCTCGCCAATCTTGCGAGTTGTCGGTTCCTGCGATGCCCCTACGTCCACATTTTCCCATTGTGGCGTATTCGTAATAACACTCAGAAGCAAGCCAAAGAGAATTAGGGATACGACACCTCCCCAGAACATCTGTCCGCGTTCGAGTTTTAGCTTCAGGTCCAAGCTGCCACTTGTCATCATAACACCGAACAAAATCAGTACCAGAATACCGCCGACATAGACTATTACTTGGGTGGCGGCAAGGAAATCCGCTTGCAAGAAAACATAAAGCCCTGCAACACTAAAAAGGGTAACCATCAGTGAGAAGGCAGCGTGAACGATATTTTTTATGGTCACGACAATAACTGCCGATCCAATGGTCAGCAGGGCAAAAAGGTAGAAAACCAATTGTTGAAGATTTAATTCCATAAGTGAACTCAATTACTCAATTTCGGGTTTGAATTTTTTATACGGTAGTTCACCGGAGCCAGATCAGTCTGCGGCTTCTGCCTCAGTGGATTCATCAACCGGTTGCTCATACATTTCTGGTTTCGCAAATTCGTAAATCAGGTCTGTCCGATCGAAGGTCGAGTACTCAACCCCGTCGCTAAGATTATCGAACATAATCAGGCACTCTGTTGGACAAACTTCGGTACAAAGTCCGCAGTACATACAGAGCGACATATCAATGTCAAACTGATCGAGGTAGAAAATCACCGGCTTCCGCTCAACGATATTAGCGATTTCTTCACTTGAAACGGTGACGGTTCTATCGTCGCGTGTCTGAATTGTAACAGTTGTATTGGACGCCGGTTTTTCGTCTCCCTCAATATTGCCGACAATTTCTGTCCTATCTTTGAGATGGACCACGTTCATACTATCCCAAAGTCGTTCGCCTTTGGGCAGTTTTTGGGTAACAATGGTAATGCAATCAACAGGACAGATCAGCTCGCATTTCTTACAACCGATACAGTCCTCAACGCGGTTGTGTAGCTTTCCTCGATACCCTTTGGGGATCTCGCGTACATTTTTCTTCTGTTCAAAGGACCGGTCATAAGGATATTGGTGGGTGACGGAGGGTTGTAACAACTGTTTGAAGGTGATACGCATACCGACGAGGGCTGTATAAACCCCCAAATAGATATTTGACAAATAGTGACGCATGATGAAATCTCCTTAGAGGTAAATTTGTGCACCTTTGGCTTTTCTATGTTGTCGCAGAAATTTGCCTCTCCGCCGAATTTGGCGGTGGTTCAGGGCCCTTAGATAAACTTTTACCTAGCACGCCGAACGTGAAAATGAGTCCAAGTATAATGACAGCGACACTAATAATAATACTTAATAGCGAATCTTTCGGGAAAATCAATCCCCAGATCCCGACGCCCAAAATATTGAAAAATGAGATTGGTATAAAATACTTCCAGCATAGGTTCATCAACTGGTCCACACGCAGGCGCGGCAGCGTCCAGCGAATCCACATCATGACGAACACCAAGAAAAGTGTTTTGATCACTACACCCAAAAGCCCACCGAGGGTAATCGCTCTCAAGACAAAGCCAAGAATGCCGGCTTCGGGCAGCATCTTTGCGGGTACAATCCCGTGCCAACCGCCGAGGAATAGCGTTGAAGCGATTGCACTGACTGCGAACATATTCGCGTATTCGGCGATGAAAAACAGCGCGAAACGCATACCGCTATACTCGGTATGAAAACCAGCGACCAGTTCAGATTCTGCTTCGGGGAGATCAAACGGGGTTCGGTTGACTTCAGCAATCGATGATATGAAGAAAACGAAGAATGCAATGAAGGTGAACGGCGTCCGAAAAATTAGCCAATTCGCTATCCCGTCTTGTCCTTTGACGATTTCCTGCATATTCAGGGTCTGCGCTAGCATGACAACTGATAAAATGCCGAGACCAATTGGAATTTCATAGCTGACGATTTGGGCGGCAGACCGCATCGCCCCAAGCAGCGACCATTTGCTATTGGAAGCCCAACCTGCCATAATCACGCCCATCACAATGACGGAGGAGATTGCCATGATATAAAAGATACCGATGTTTAATTCACTGACCAGAATAGATCTGCCGAACGGGATTGCGGCAAATACAGCAAAGGAGCAGGCGAAGATAATGTATGGTGAAACCACAAAGAGAAATTTATCTCCCTCTCGCGGGATGTGGTCTTCCTTGAAAATGAGCTTAACCCCATCGGCTAAGGTTTGAAGGATACCGTGCGGTCCCACTCGCATCGGCCCAACCCGATCTTGGATATGTGCGGAAACTTTCCGTTCGGCTAGAACAAGGCCGAGCGGGAGTAGGGGAACAACGGCAACGAAAATCACGCAACATGCGAGCATAATTACCAATTCGCCGAGCGGGGCGGGGAGATGTGCCAAAAATGGTGAATGATCTTGGACAAATCTTTGCGCCCAACTCTCGGAGGATTGGACGAAAAATTGATATAAGTTTTCAGTTTGTAAACTGAGTGGCATTCAAACTCCTTTAGACAATCCTCATAAAACATTATGAGTTAGTTGCCCCATACACCCTCTTGGATAAGAGGTTTGAGGGCATTAATAGGAGAAGCGAAGTTGACATCTCTGGCAGAAGACACTTGGCTCATAACTACACCAATGACTTGACCTCTGCTATTCATAACAGGACCACCACTACTGCCAGGAGAGACAGGAGCAGAGAACTGGATGACATCATCGCTGCTTCGGAACTGATTGTCACGTACAGCACTAATAACACCAGCAGAGAATGTTCCAGTATAACCTCTAGGAGCACCTGTTACATAAACTACTTCGCCAACTTGGACTTTAGCACTATTACCAAGAGTCAAGGGAGGAGCTTTGACTCTAGAACATCGAAGAATTGCTAAATCATAAGTTTCATCAGTAGTGATTACAGCTTCGATGGGCAAGTCTTTACCAGAACCAGTTAGCCTTACCTTACTTAACTTGAGTTGGATACCCTCAATAACATGGTAATTGGTTGCAATGAATCCAGGTCTGATAACAAAACCACTGCCATGTGACATTTTGTATGTGCCAGACGATGTCTTTCTTGCAACTCTGATGAGTACAGTAGACCCAAGTAGCCTCTTAGCAATCTCTTGAGATGTAAAGTCCCTTGATGGCTCAGGTAGCCTGGGCAAACAACCAGACAATACAATCAAGAATGAGAGTAGGCTTAACAACCTATACAATCCATATCCATGAAACATAATTCGTAAAATAAACATCGTATCTAGCGATCAACCTCTCCCATGACAATATCAATGCTTCCGATGATTGCGATAATGTCCGCGACCATTAATCCTCGACTCAACTCTCGCAACGCGCTTAACGCCGTAAAGCAGGGCGATTTGGCTTTCACACGCACTGGCTTCGGTGTTCCATCACTGACAATGTAAAACCCTAGTTCCCCACGGGGGGCCTCACTTCGGGAAAAGATTTCGCCCTTGGGGGGACGCACTGCTTTCAGTTCTGCTTGAACGGGACCATCGGGAAGACCGGACTCAAGAATCTGCCGGATGATCCGGACCGACTCTTTCATTTCATCCATTCGGACTTTATAGCGATTCCAGCAATCGCCGGCAACCACGCCAAACTCCGGAATGTCTCTACCAACGGGAACGTCAAAGTCGAATCGGTCATAAATGGAGTAAGGTTCGTCTTTGCGCAGATCCCATTGTAACCCTGCCCCACGGAGGTTGGGACCCGTAATGCCGTAGTTAATCGCCATCTCCGTGTCCATGACAGCAACATTTGCTGTGCGCTCAATGAAGATGCGGTTGGCTGTGAGTAGCGCGTTATATTGATCGATCTGCGGCTCGAAATAGTCGATAAAGTCCTTAACCTCATCCATAAAACCCGGCGGTGTATCCCTTGAGACTCCTCCGACACGGATATAGTTGTACGTCAATCGTGCACCACAAATCTTTTCAAAAAGCAGGAGTATTTTCTCGCGGTCTCTAAAGGCGTAGAGGAACGGGGTAAAAGCACCGATGTCCATGCCGTAGGTTCCAAAGGACAGCAGATGGCTCCCAATTCGATTCAATTCACCGATGAGGACACGAAGGTATTCCCCTCGTTCAGGAACGACGGGAAATTTCTTCTCATCCGTCGCCATTAACTGCTCAACCGCTAGACAGAAGCCCCAGTTCATATTCATCGCTGCGATATAATCCATCCGGTCGGTAAACGGAATGATCTGCTGATAGTTCAGATTCTCGGAGTGTTTTTCAAAGCAGCGGTGTAGATACCCAATATGTGGGATCGCGTCCCGGACAATCTCCCCATCCAGTCTCAACTCAAGCTTTAACACGCCATGGGTACTTGGGTGCTGCGGTCCCATGCTAACAATCATCTCATCTGAAAATGGCTTCAGTTCGATAAATTTGCTATCTTGTTGTGGTGCTGCCATGATGAATTTCCTTAAAGTTTAAAATGAGGATTCACCTCTTTAATAAGGTCAGTAGAATATTCAGGCTCATCTTCCCCATACGCCCCTTCTAAGCCTTGAATCGATAAATTTAACCACGCTTCACGCTCATTATCCGGCTCATCTAAGCGAATCTGCTTGCCATCAAAACGAGCGGGTATGGTTATCATTGGCATGTTCTGTTTGCCTTGTTTTCTTGTTGGTCTTTCATTTTAGGAGTTGCCACGATGTTATTCCCATCTACCAAATGGTTGTCAAAAATGCAGATTTGCCAATTACACTGTCTCGGCTTATCAAACTCAGTCCTAATAATACAGCGGTAGCTGCGATGATTCTGTCATGTAATTCTGGAATATCGGTTATCTCTTTAGCTCTTAGAATGACTTCAGCCGTAATGGGGTATATCCGGTAGTTTGTACTATTTTGGACCAATTGAGTAACATCAGGTAATGTTGTTGAGATACGATTTTTCTCCGAAAGATATAGGATTTCCATCAAAACCATCGCTGGTATAAAGACGACACAACTACCAGTATCAGCTTCCTCAAATATTTTGCTGGCGTTCTTCCCCAGTTTTTCTGATTTAGCAAGATGCCGAATAAGGCCCATTGTATCAGTCACATAGTGTTTCATAGTGTTATTTTCGTATCAAGATGGTGCCATATTTCTTTCCGCGCCTCTTGAATTTCTTCATCAGTCGATTCAAACCCTTCCCATAGACCACCAAGTTTGACTATATTTTCCTCCGCACAAGGTTGATATTCGCCCTTTAAGGATGTCACAAAATCGACAACCACAGCTAGTTTTTCTTCTGGCAATTCTTTAATCGTATTAATAATCTGTTGTTGATACTGTTCTGACAACGCCATCGTTTTTGCTCCCTCTCCACGTACATCAATAAGGCACTCGCATCCCTCGATAGAACTCAGGCTCTGTATAATCCTTACGCATCGGGTAGCCTTCCCAATCGTCTGGAAGTAGGATTCGCCGTAAATCACTGTGGCCATCAAAGATTATCCCAAATAGATCGTACGCCTCCCGTTCGTGCCAGTTGGCGGTTCTCCAGATATGCTCAACGGTGGAAACGTGGGGTTCTTCTTCTTTGGGTAGAACGACTTTCAGGACCAGTTTGTGGCGGTGGGTCATTGAGTAGAGGTGATACACAACGTAATAGTTAGGATCTTTCGCGCCGAGATCCACTCCGCTCAAACACATCAAAAAATCGAAAGCCAATCCTTCATCTTCGGCGAGGTATTGTGTGACATCGGCAATCGATTCGGTGGCAATGACAATGAAGGAATCTGCAATGTCTTCTTCAAGCGAGACGATTGGTTCTCCAAATTTATCTTTTAGGTTTTCGTAAATTTCTTGTGGTGTCACGGACAAGCATCAACGCTTTTGGAAAGCTGCCAATAGCGTTGCAATTCCCCTTTCTTAAAATTTGAACCTCTGAAAGGTCGGCAAGGAATGTGGGTATCAAATACGTTTCGCAGAACCTACCCTATATTCATTGCGGGTGGTCAGTGTCCGTTCTGCTCATTTATGGTAGATTTTAGAATTACTTAGACACTTCCAATGCACAGCCAACCCCCTAAATCCCCCTTATCAGGGGGACTTTGGAAACTTCGCTAGGGTCGGAGTTATTGGTAAATGTCTACTTATTTCTCTAGTTCACCATAATTATCATTCCTGAGTTTAACCGGCGGCTTCTTCCCCGACTTCATCGGGATTCTGAGCAACTTGATCTTCCTGTTCTTCGTGTGCTGCTAAGTGTTCCTTTGCTTCAGCCATTGCCTCTGCATTGTTTTCTAGATCTGTCTTGGTAAAGAGTTTCTTCAGGAAAGGTACGTTTGTTCGTTTTGCAATTGTCTGTGTTTTAATTTTTTCCTGCAGCTTCATCAAGCCTTCAAGCACAGCCTCCGGACGCGGCGGGCAACCGGGAACGTAGACATCAACGGGAATAATTCGGTCTACGCCTTTGAGCACGTGATAGCCGTGCTGCCAGTAGGGACCACCGCTTGTAGCGCAACTTCCCATGGAGATGACATACTTCGGTTCGGGCATCTGTTCATAGAGGCGTTTAATTCGAGTCGCCATTTTTAGCGTTACTGTCCCCGAAACGATAATCAAATCTGATTGACGGGGTGTCGCACGGGGAACTCCTGCGCCAAAGCGGTCTAAATCAAAGTTTGAGGCGGCGGTCGCCATAAACTCAATGGCGCAACAGGCGAGCCCAAAGGTCATGGGCCATAGAGAAGATGCCCGTGCCCAATTGGCGACAGCATCAATAGAGGTTACGAGGATATTCTTGTCCAGTTTCTCCTCAATTATCATTGTTCAACTTCCTCCCTTACAGACTGAATCGAGCGGATCCATTGGAGGTCGCCTTTTACCCACACATAGGCGAGACCGACCAAGAGTATAAAGATGAAAACCAGCATTTCGACAAATGCGAGCATCCCTATTTCACGGAAAACAACACCCCACGGAAATAGAAACACAATCTCAACATCAAAGATTAAGAAGATAAGGGCAATGACGTAGAAGCGAGCATTAAATTTAATGCGAGTATCACCAATTGGGTCCTCCCCGCACTCATAAGGCATATACTTCTCGTCGCTGAAAAGTCGGGTCTGGAACAGGCGAGAGAGGACGAGGTTAAGTGCGACAAATAAACACCCAACAACCAGAAAGAGTAGCACATTCGCGAAATTAAAGAGCATGTGTTCCACAGGGCAAATTCTCTTGTATCTGTTATGAACCGAAAATTTGCCTCATCCTTTCGAGAGGGCTTGTGAAATTTCTCACAAACTGAAGGCTAAAAAGAATCGTGTTAAACTATGCAATCAACGCAACCACATAGTTAATAGCACTTATACCCAAAGCATATCTATTATATATCAGATCCCGACTATTTGCAACAAAAAATCTGACAGACGGAGGTCTGCAGAGCCTGTAACTTTTTTCCGATTCATCCCGCACCAACACTGAGATTGAACAAAGTCAGCGAATCAATCGGTCAATTCTAAATTTGAAACGGTCACGGAATTCCGTAACCTTACCGAGTCAGTTCCAACCCATTTTATTATGCAGTCGTTTCCAATTTTGGTCTTGACAATGGGACTGGCCTCATCAACTAACGACAGCCCCTTGATTGCATAATCTCAACGCTCAATTTTCATCAGGAAAGTTGGTTATGAAAGCCAAAATGAGAATTGCAGCCCGCTTCTTATTCGTGAGACACTCCTAACGAAAGGATAGATTTCTTTTTAAAGATAGGTTATAATTTACTATATAGGGTTTTCAACAAGGACAAAGTGCTATAACGCTGAACTTTGCTCATCCTGGCAGTCTTTGTCGAATGTAGCTATACCTTCCACCGCAGTGTGGTATGGTCCACGCTCACAACAAACCAGATTGGAGCGAATGAAAATGTCTGAAGTTTCGACTATCTCGGCACTACTTGCGGCTGGTCATGATGATGCTGCCGCGGTCATCGCGTTAAATTGCCCCGCACTGACTTACAAGGGATTACGCGCCCACGTTGAACAAACAGTCGTTGCGTTGAACCGCCTCGGTATCGGACGGAATGACCGCGTGGCAATCGTCCTGCCAAACGGCCCAGAAATGGCAACAGCATTTCTTTCGATTGCCGCCGGTGCAACCACAGCACCGCTCAATCCCGCCTATCGGCTGGAGGAGTTCGATTTTTATCTCTCGGACCTGGGGGCAAAGGCACTTCTAGTTGAGCAGGGCAGCACCTCGCCCGCCATTGAAGCGGCGGCAGCACACAATATACCGGTCCTTGAAATCGCAGTTGATGAAAACGAGCCGGCAGGTTTGTTTGAAATTGTATCTAGCCAGGGAATGGCTTGGGAGGGTTCCGCATCTTCCAACGGCACCGCCGGCCCCGATGACATAGCCCTCGTGCTGCACACTTCAGGCACCACGTCCCGACCAAAAATTGTGCCACTTACCCACCGCAACGTGTGTGCTTCGGCCGGTAACATCCGCAAGACGTTGGAATTGACACCGGATGATCGTTGTATGAATGTGATGCCACTGTTCCATATCCACGGCTTGATGGCAGCAATTTTATCAACCTTGAGTGCAGGAGCCAGCGTATTCTGCACACCGGGTTTCAACGCTTTGAGATTTTTCACCTGGTTAACAGAGGCGAAACCAACTTGGTACACCGCAGTGCCCACGATGCATCAGGCGATTCTATCCCGCGCCGGACGCAATCAAGAAATTATCGATGCGGCGGAACTCCGCTTCATTCGCTCTTCTTCTGCTTCATTGCCGCCACAGGTGATGCAACAATTAGAAGAGACTTTCAACGCACCGGTTGTCGAGGCTTATGCGATGACAGAGGCATCACACCAGATGACCTGCAACCCACTGCCCCCTGACCAGCGTAAACCCGGCACGGTCGGTCCTGCCGCTGGCCCAGAGGTCTCTATTATGGATGAACAGGGTTCGCTGTTGTCGATTGGGACTGTGGGTGAAGTAGTGATTCGTGGCTCCAACGTGACCCTCGGCTACGAGAATAATCCTACTGCCAACGTTGAGAACTTCACAAATGGCTGGTTCCGCACGGGAGATCAAGGTGTAATGGACGAGGATGGGTATCTGACCATAACGGGACGCCTCAAAGAGATTATCAATAGGGGAGGCGAGAAAATCTCCCCGCGCGAGGTGGATGATGTGCTGATGGATCATCCGGCGGTACAGCAGGTGGTGACATTTGCTATGCCGCATGACAAGTTGGGCGAAGAGGTCGCTGCCGCCATCGTGCTGCGGGAGGGTGTCAAATCCACTGAACGCGAGATTCAAGCATTTGCCGCCGAACACCTTGCCAATTTCAAGCTGCCTCGCAAGGTACTGTTCCTTGACGAGATTCCAAAGGGTCCGACTGGCAAAATACAACGGATCGGCCTCGCTAAAAAGCTAGGGGTGGCATGATGTCTATCTGTATATACGGTGCCGGTGCAATTGGAGGCTATCTGGGCGTGCAGTTGGCTTTAGCCGGCGAGGAGGTAACGCTGATTGCCCGTGGGCCGCACCTAGAAGCGATGCAAAAAAATGGAGTAAGGCTGCACATCGCCGGTGAGGAACGGATCGCCCATCCGCGCTGTACCGATAACCCCGCCGAAGTTGGCCCTCAAGACTACCTCATCATTACCCTCAAAACACATTCAGTGCCCGGCATTGTCAATACCATACAACCCTTGCTCTGCCCAGAGACAGCAGTCGTGACGGCGGTCAATGGAATTCCTTTTTGGTACTTCTATCGACTTGAGGGACCGTGGCAGGATTACCGGGTTGAGAGCGTTGATCCAGGGGGCGAGCAGTGGGAGAAAATTGGTCCAGAGCGGGCTATCGGCTGTGTTGTCTATCCGGCAACCGAAGTGTCAGAACCTGGTGTTATTCAACATATTGATGGCGACCGATTCAGCCTCGGTGAACCAAGCGGGGAAAAGACCGAGCGTATTACACAGTTGAGCGAAATTCTGCGTAACGCCGGGTTGAAAGCACCGATACGTTCCCGTATTCGCAATGAGATCTGGGTCAAACTGTGGGGCAACCTCTGCTTCAACCCGATCAGTGCGTTGACCCACGGAACACTGGATGTAATTGCCACGGATCCGGGTACGCAGACGGTTGCACGCGCGATGATGTTAGAAGCCCAAGCCATTGGTGAAAAATTGGGGGGACGCTTTGGTATTGATGTAGAGCGGCGGATTGCCGGCGCGGCAGCTGTAGGGGCACACAAAACCTCCATGTTACAAGACCTTGAACGCGGTAGACCGATGGAGATTGACGCAGTATTGACCGTTGTTCAGGAGATGGGACGCTTGGTCGGGGTGGAAACGCCAACGATTGATGTGGTACTCCCGCTTGTGCAACAAAGGGCACGTATAGCGGGCTGCTATTGACATATTCCCAAACATAAATGATTGGGATTTACAACCTAAAAATTAATTTAACGTTAGGAGAACATGCCTATGACAGGTGGAGATATTCTTATTGAATGTTTGAAAGCGCAGGGAGTACATTGCGTTTTTGGTATGCCAGGGACACAGAACATACAGATCTACGACTCGCTCCTTCGTCGTGGAGCAGGTGCTATTGATCACTACCTTGTCCGTCATGAATATGCTTCGACGCAGATGGCGGATGGCTATGCGCGTTCTACCGGGGAGGTCGGTGTTGCGCTGACGGTTCCGGGTCCCGGTGCCAGCAACGCATCGACAGGGATTTTGGAGGCATTCACAGATTGCGTGCCTGTGTTGCTAATTACTGGACAGAGCGACTCCGAATTTTACGCACGAGATCCGAGCAAGATGTTTCACGGCTTGGATCAGATGAGTTTCTTTGAATCTGTCACGAAGTATTGTGCAATCGCACAGACGATAGAGGACATCCCCAAGGTTGTCGAAAATGCGTTCCGCGCTATGCGATCGGGACGTCCCGGGCCTGTTGTGTTGGAATTCCCGATGGATGTGGTTACCGGCGAGGGAGAGGTTTCCATCCCTACCCGTGTTGAACGACAGCCAACCGCCCCACCCAATCCTGCTGACCTCCAATCCGCAGCGGAAGCCCTCAGAAACGCAGAGAGACCAGTCCTGTTTGCGGGATCTGCGGTCATTCACTCCGACGCACGTGAGGAATTGCAGCAGCTTGCTGAGAAACTGAACGCACCTGTTGTTGTGGCACGATGCGCAAAAGGTGCTTTGCCTGAAGATCATCCACTCGCGTTGAAAATTGTTTATGGCTTTCCGGGGCACCAAGCGATGCAGATTGCGGATTGCACCCTTGCTATCGGTCCCCGTTTTACATCAATTGATACGCGGACTTGGAGCCTCAAACCGCCACGTCCACTAATTCAACTCGATGAGGACACGAAGGAAATCGGGCGAGAGTATCCGTGCGACATTGGGGTTGTCGGTGATCTCAAATTGACCCTGCAAGCATTAATCGAAGAAGTTGATGGGGGCAAAGATTCATGGACATACCCATTGGAGCGGATTCGAGAGAGGTTTGCCGCTCAACCGCCCTTGCCTCTGCTGCCAGAGATACGAGAGGTACTTCCGGATGATGGAATCCTCTCCGTTGATGTCCATGGCATCGGCTACGCTTCGTTCGCCGAATATCCGGTGTTGAATCCGAAAACCTTCCTCTATCCAAATATCGGTGTCGCGCTTGGCTACGCTTTCCCTGCGGCACTCGGCGCGAAGATTGCAAATCCGGACAAGCCGGTGGTGTGCTTCAGCGGGGATGGCGGATTCATGATGGGATCGCCTGAATTAGCCACTGCAATGATGTACGGTATCAATGTGGTAACAATCGTTGTGAACGATGAGGCGTTGAGCGCGATCAAGGGATCTCAGCAAAAGGGATGCAACGGACGCACCATTGATACCGACTTGAGCAACCCGGATTTTATTCAGTTTGCCAAATCCTTCGGTGCTTACGCCGTGCGGGTTGATGAAATCGCAGATTTCAAGGGCGTATTACAAGATGCGCTCGCTGCGGACCGACCTGCTCTTATCGAGGTGTCGATGCAAGATCGTCAGGAAGAGGTTATCGGTATGATTGGTTGGCTGCAGTCAGATCCGCTGCGCAGAGGGTGAAACGTGATGTCCCGTTCCGAGGATCCCGACAAGTCGGAACGTGAAACGTGAAATCCATTGTCGTTAGTTCATTGATACAGTTGGGCTAGGAAGTCCCGATTCTGTTGCATCCCCGATAGATCGGGACTAAGAAGCATTCTGATGCTTACAGAATCGTGAATTCACGGTTTCGTAAGTATTGGAACAACACAACGAAAGTTGCCACTTGACAATTACAACCCAACAGTGGCAATCACAGGTTGGAAAACTATGTTACTATTATGAGGGTTTAATTAACGATGAAAATTCGTGCCTTGTTGTTCGATTTTGGCGGAACGCTTGATGGAAATGGCATTCATTGGCGGGATCGAACATATCAGTTCATCCGGCAGGCGTATCCAGAGATTAACCGAGAGACGTTTGATCGGGTGGATCGTGCCTCCGTTGATAGACTTATCGACAGCGGAAACGCTCCCCGGCTTTCACTGCGCGAAACGATGGATGTCATTGCCACCGGTGCTTACGAAGGACTCGGCTTAGATCTGGACGTTAAAGACCGGTATGTTGACTTTTTCTGCGAAGGCGCGAAGGAAAGCCTTGAACGAAACCGGCGGTGGCTCGCAACGATTCGAGAGCAGTACCAGCTCGGCGTTATAAGCAACAATTTTGGAAATACACGAGGCTGGTGTGACGAATATAACCTCTTACCCTTGCTTGATATCGTAGTCGATTCAACCGTTGTTGGCGTATCGAAACCGGAGGCGGGCATATTCCACGCGGCGTTGACGGGATTAGGTGTCTCCCCTGAAGAAGCGATTTATATCGGGGATACATATTCGGACGATGTGGTTGGTGCAAAGGGCGTGGAGATGTGGACTGCTTGGCTAGTCGGCGAGGAAGACAAGGAGTGCCCCGACGCATCGCTTGTTGATGTTCAACTTACAGAACTTCAGGAACTCAAGGGGTTTTTGGAAGCGGAGAATTGAATCTGAAAAATTGACTTTTTGTAGGACTTACGCAGTTGACCGCTCAAATTTCCGTTCCGAGAATCTTCGACCTGTAGTTCGGTGATGAATCACCGCACAACACGACTCGTGACCCCCGATGAATCGGGCAACTACAGTAAATGGGTAGATTTGTAGTAGGTCTCGGACTCTCGGAACGGAGGCGATTTATCGCCCGTACCTCCTCTAACTTCCCTACCCCCCTTTATCCCCCCGCAAGCAGGGGAGAAAGAAATGAATTGCGCTACTACAAACTGCTTTGAATCCCGATAAAATCGGGGCTGAAGTGCGTAACTTCTATTTTTTTAGGACTTACGCACTTCCATTGCAAAAATCATGTCCTATTTCCGACTGCGTATGCGTAGGACTTTGGTGCATGACAATTGCACTTTATTTGTGGCACAGGTTAGTTATCCCCCGCAGGTGATGCGGGGCAAGATGCCCCGCCTACAGGGGCAGGGCAATTGCATGTAATTCCCCCGATACCTGATATCAATTGCGTAAGTCCTATTTTTGTTAAGATTGTATTAAGAGAGGCTTATAGTCATTAGATCTCTAAACTTCACCCACCCCTCTGCGTCTACTTATGCACACAACGAATTACCAGTAAGAAACTGGAAAGATGAAGGGGTATCAAAAAATGCGCAATGCGGTGGGGCAGTCATTAGTACAACTGACACTGGATTCAAATTTAATCTCCGAAGATGAGCATCAGCAGGTTCTTGAGGAAATCGAAACAACAGGTGTTACCCATACCCAAGCACTCTCAAAGTTTGTGGATTCCAAGTCCCTCACGCTCGCTAAACAGGCACTTGAATACGGGGTATCATGTGTTCTGCTTGAAGATATTGTTCCAGAGAATGAGGCAACTGAGCGAGTTTCAGCGAGTTTTGCTTACCGGAACAAGGTCTTGCCGATTCGCCTGCACGAAGGAACGATTACTGTTGCGATGGCGGACGCGTTGGATATCCGGTTAATTGATGAGATGCGGTTGGTTACGGAATGCGAGATTGAACCGGCACTCGCGGACGAAGGAGACATTGAAGCAGCCATTATCCGTGCCTACGGCAAGACCGCCGCCGCCATTCTCAGCGAAGGAATCAAGGGCCCCGTTGGTGCCGTCGCCACGCTTGAACGCGAAACGATTGACGATTTTGGCATCAGCGAGCAGGACTTAAGCCAAGACCCGACGGTTATCAATGCGGTAGATCAGATTATCATTGACGCTGTTCGCCTTGGTGCCAGCGATATCCATATAGAACCTTTCCCCGGTGAACTCAAAATCCGTTATCGCATTGACGGTGTTTTGGAAGACCAACCTAATCCTCCTCCCCATCTCCAGTCTGCAATTACCTCCCGTATCAAGATCATGGCAAGCATGAACGTGGCGGAACGGCGTCGTCCTTTGGACGGCAAGATCGGCGTGACTGTTCAGAGCGTCGGCAACCGCCAGATTGACCTACGAGTTTCGACCGTGCCCACAGTGCATGGCGAAAGTGTCGTCCTGCGAATCCTGGACAGGCAATCCATATCATTTGGCTTGGAGCAGCTCGGCTTGTTAGAGGATAATTTGGATCAGTTTTACCGAATGATTCAGAAACCACACGGCATTATCTTGGCAACGGGCCCAACAGGCAGCGGAAAAACGACAACCCTGTATGCGTGTTTGAAAGAGATTAACACCCCGGAGGTCAAAATCATCACGATAGAGGATCCGGTTGAGTATGAGTTGGAAGGGGTCAACCAGATTCAAGTGAATCCGGAGATAAATGTGACCTTTGCAGCGGGGTTGAGACACATCCTTCGTCAAGACCCTGATAAAGTGCTGGTTGGTGAGATTCGAGACCATGAAACAGCAGAGATGGCGATCCATACATCTCTGACCGGGCACCTTGTCTTTAGCTCACTGCATACCAACGACGCATCAAGTGCGGTTACTCGCTTGGTGGATATGGGAGTAGAACCGTACTTAGTCGCCTCAACGCTGGGGGGCATTATTGCCCAACGGCTTGCACGTCGGGTGTGTTCGCATTGCTATGAGATGTACATGCCGGAACCTGAGCGTGTTCAAGACCTACTTGGCAGCCAAACGGGAGTGATTACCGCCGATCTGCTTATCCCTCGTGCAGTCGGTTGCAAAGAGTGTCGAGGTCGCGGCTATAAGGGGCGCATCGGTCTCTTTGAGGTCATCCTAATGAGTGAGGAATTGCGCGATATGGCCATTCAAAGTGCGTCTGCCAGCCAACTGAAACACGCCGCAATGCGGCTAGGGATGAAAACGTTGCGGGAGGATGGTTGGCGAAAAGTAGTCGCTGGTTACACAACCATTGAGGAAGTTGTGCGGCTCACACAAGAGGATGAGTTCGACATTGGCGAAGTGGTGTGAAAGGTGAAACGTGAAGCGCAATACGTAAAAATTTTACGTATTACAGGAGAGAGATCCTGATGCCAAGATTCCGTTACGAAGCCCTGACGACTACCGGAACGGTGGTCACCAACACACAAGAGGCAAGCAGTAAGGCTGAACTTGTGTCTAAACTGAAAGTGATGGGATATTGGCCGACAAGCATCGTTGAAGATAGCGCAGAAACTCAAAATCGAAAAGGGATTCAGATTCCATTCCTGCCTACTCGGATTAAGGCGGCAGAGGTCGAGTTCTTCACATATCAGATGGCAACGCTGATTAACGCACATGTCCCGTTATCTCGCGCTTTGGGGGTGAGCCTAGAACAGATTACCAACGTCGGGCTCAAGCGGGTAATCGAGCAGGTCAAATATGATGTCGAACACGGCTCAGCGCTTAACGATGCGTTTGCACAGCATCCGAAGGTGTTTTCTGATTTGTATGTCAATATGGTAAGAGCGGGCGAGGCGGGTGGTGTTCTTGGTATAGTGTTAGAACGACTTGCTGAATTCGCTGAGAGACAACGACTTCTCAAAACTGAAGTGACCTCTGCACTGTTCTATCCCGCAATTCTGCTTGTCTTAAGTATCGGTGCGGTGGCGGTCTTGATGACGTTCGTTATCCCTAAATTCACCGGTATGTTCGCTGAGTTGGATGTTGCATTGCCCGGTCCGACACGACTTCTTATCGGTGTTACCAATTTCTTGAGTGTTTACTGGTGGATAATTTTGGCTGCAGTTATTGGTAGCGTGGTAGGGATCAGACAGTATATTCGCACGGAAAGTGGACGACTAACTTTTGATCGAGTGAAACTCAAACTCCCGATTATTGGGGTAATTTTTAGTAACTTTGCGCTGGTACGGTTTACGCGAACAATGGCAACACTGCTTGAGAATGGTGTTATATTGCTGCCGGCACTTCGCGTTGTCAAGGATACGATTGGAAATTTGGTTTACGGGAATGCGGTCGCAAGCGCGGAACAAGAAATCGAGCGGGGCTCGACTTTGTCGCGCGAGTTAGAGAAAAGTGCTGTCTTCCCACCGCTACTGACTCAGATGGTCGCGATTGGTGAGGAATCCGGCGATCCTGAACAGATGCTGACGAAACTATCGGTATATTACGATCTGGAAACCAAGAAAAACCTAGAACGGCTTACCAACTCAATTGGTCCCTTGGTGATTCTATTTATGGGGTTGCTGATTGGATTTATTGCTGTCGCAATGATACTCCCAATCTTTGAAGCCAGCACGGCAATCGGTGGATAGTCATTATGTTATTGTTATCAACATAGGAGGTAAAACATGCTCAAGCGGTTAAAATCAGATGAATCGGGGTTGACGCTTATTGAGATTACGATTGTCATTGTTATTCTGGGTCTGTTGGCGAGTTTTATTGCACCGCGGGTCTTGAATGCACCGGATAAGGCAAAGGTCGCCAAAGCCAAGATGGAGATTAGTGCTTTGGAGGTCGCGTTAGAGATGTATGCGATAGAACTCGGGGACTATCCAACGGCAGAACAAAATTTACGGGCACTTTGGGAAGCCCCTAACCCGGCACCTGAAAATTGGAGCGGTCCTTATATTACCAAGCCAACTTTCGCAGATCCATGGGGAAATAATTACGTCTATGTCTATCCCGGTATTCACGCAGGCTACAATTACGACCTCTACTCATTTGGTAAGGACGGCAAGCAAGGAGGCACAGACTTCAGCACTGACATCACAAGCTGGATCGAGGAAATGGACCAGTGAGGTGAATTAGTGTCCATTGCTGTTCTTTATTGCACCGAACATTTGTCTCACCCCGTAAGGTAAAGACATGCACCTGCCCAGACGAGTTTTGCGTCCAGAAAGGGGTTGGTCGCAATGTTGCGATCGTTGTTCCCTACTTGGTAAATGGGATTTACAGCTGCTCACCTCAAAAGGCTTTACATTAATTGAGGTCATGATCGTGCTTGCGTTAATCGCAATTCTCTCCTCTATTGCGATGCCATCTCTACGTGGATTCGCCACATCAACGCGCTTGAAATCCACCGCCAATGCTATCCGAGATACGCTCAACTTTGCGCGTGATATGGCAATCACTGAACGGACAGCTTACCTCGTTGTGTTTGATTTGGCGGCAAATCGCTACTGGCTTGCCTCCAGCGAAACCTTTAACTCCGCAGACCCGTCCACCCCCTTGACCGCGAGCTCATCAAGCTTCCAGCCTACCCAACCGCCAGCAGCATATCAAGGAACGACAGTATCGCAGCAACCGCCCTCTTTACGGACGAATGCGATCCTCGGGATACCAAAGAAACCGGGGCATAATGTCAGTTTAGCGCGCATGATAACGAATCACAACTTCCAGACCATTCAAATAGACACTGGTGTGGATTATATCTACTTCTCTCCAATAGGCTCGTCGGAGGATACCGTTCTGTATATTCAAGATCGGGGCGGTAAAGCGATGTCCATAACGGTCGAAAACGCAATGGGACGGGTGCGTCTTCAAAAAATTAACTTGCAGCAACTTGAGGCGTTGAGGTTGACAGATGAATCCTCTGAATAATCTAATCTCACTTTTCCGCCGATCAGCAGACGACAAAAACGGCTTTACCCTAATCGAAATCGTCGTCACGCTAGCCATTTTGTCATTAGCCCTGCCGACGTTGCTCCGTACCTTTACGGAAGCGGCAAAAGGGCAAGCATTGGCGGAAAACAAGACAACTGCCTTGTATCTCCTTAAATTTCGGATGGCGGCAATTGAGACTGAGGGTTATCCGGATATCGGCGAAGAGGATGGTGAATTTGGAGAGGACTCACGCTTCCGTTGGCATTCGGATGTTCAAGATGTGGAATCGGATGAGATTGAAGGGCTGCGCTTAGTTACCGTTACCGTCACATGGCAAGAGCGTGGAAAAGAGAGGCTAGTTTCAACGAGCACCTATCTCGCAGACCGTCAGATGCCGCAGCAGCAGACGCAGGGTGGTCAACAGGGACAAGGGGGTGGCGGATGAGATCTTACACTTCACGGCTTACGCTCCACGCCGACGGTTTTACCTTACTTGAATTGCTCGTCGCTGTCAGTATTTTGGTCATTATTGGAGGTGCCTCCTACACGGCGTTCAATGTTGCATTGGATGTTTACCAGAAATCTGAATCACGGATTGTAATGACACAGAAATGTCGAATCGCATTAGAACGCGTTGCCACAGACTTGAGCAACCTGCAAGCTGTACAAGGCGATGAGTCTCTTGTCATTGTGTCGCAGGATAATCCGATCGAGGAAGGGATTGATCGGGATTTAATCAGTTTCGTGACGTCAATTCATACCGATCCCGACCCGTTTCTCGCTGAATTGAATGCAGCAAACCAAACGGTTGTAGCAGATGAGGATATCAATCAGGATAAATTTGTAAGTGATGTCCAGCGAATCGCTTACTATATTGGAGAAGATACCGCCCGGCAACTTGCAAACGAGCAAGAGGACGGGATAGAGATGGGGGGAGAGTTTTTGACGGCAGATAGTGAAGTGGATGGCGGATTAGCCCTTTATCGACTGTCAACGACGGCTTTGGATGTGGAAACTGTTATTCAACCGCTGCTTGAATCGGAAACCCTTCCTACCGAAGATGAAGCGGGGAATCGAATCTATGTAAATATTGTTCCGATCATTGATCAGATTACCTCTTTTGATGTGAGATACTACGATGGTGAAGAGTGGTATGAGTCGTGGGACGACACAGAAATGATTCCGAAATCCGTTGTCATCTGGGTAACAGTCGCGGGTGAAAACGGTCAGCAGCGTCAGGCTGGCAGCAGAACCATAACCCAATCAACGATGGTTTATCTACCGATGAGTGCGAACTTCAGCGAACAGCCGCCCGGTGGAGGCGGTGCAGCAGGACCGGGAGGCTGAGGAAATAAAGAATGGAAGGCAGGAAAGACTCATTATCTCACGTCAGAGGCAAATTTCCGTGGCAATTTAGGATGAGCGCGTGTAAATTGTGTAACAATTTACTTGACGCACCTCTATACGCTTGCGAGGGTGGACTTTCTCTTATTTCGACACTCTGGATGCTGACAGTTCTCTCAGTGCTTGCAACCCATTTTCTGTATTCGATTCGTCTGGAGCAGCGAGCGCAGGCAAATTTCGCGGATCGAACAAAGTTCCACTATGCCGCAAAGGCGGGGTTTGAACGAGCAGTTGTGATGCTGCGTGGAGATGAAACCCCTTATGATTCACTTGGCGAGGGTTGGGCGGAGGGGCTAGAGGAACAGATTGGAGACAGCACCCAAGCTGCAAATACCCTCACTTATCGTGTTAAAATCACCGACGAAGGCACCAAGATCAACGTCAACACCGCAGATGTCAGTATGATTCAAGGGCTATTGACCCTGATGGGCTATCAAGAGGTAGAAGCGACGGAACAATCACTTGCTGAAGCGATTGAGCAGGGAAAACCCTACCGCACTGTGCGGGACTTGGCACGAGTTCAAGGTATGACACCGGAGCTGCTCTACGGGCAAGGGGTGGCTTCAGATCCCAATGCAGCCGAGGGCGCGGGTAGTGATATAGGAATGGACGCAACAGGGACACAGCAAGGCGTTCCCGGATTGGTCGATCTAGTGACAATCTATTCAATTGACAAAAATACGGATGCAAGTGGCAATCCGCGCGTTAATATTAACAGTGCGGACGGACAACAGTTGACACAGATTCGAGGGAACAACAATCAGCCCGTCTTCTCCCAAGGAGAAAAAGAAGCATTAATCCAAGAACGTGAATTCGATGCTATTGGCGATCTGATTGACGTGCCGGCAGTTACAGAGCAAGTTTTTAACAACATCCGCGAACGAATCAGTGTGGAAAGCAGTGAAGAAGAGGATGATATAGTTAACATCAACACCGCCGATGCTGGAGAGTTACAGACGTTAGATGGCATCGATGAGGGCATCGCCGAACGGATTATCGACCACCGTAACAGTCAAGGCAACTTCCAGAATGTTGATCAACTCAAAGAGGTCAAACTGATAACGGAGGAAGAGTTTAGCAGCATTGTGGATCAGATTACCACAAGGGATGACGCAGTAGTCAGTGGGGTTATCAATATCAACACGGCACCGCAAGAGATATTGCAACTCTTGCCGGGCATGGACGCGGACAAAGCGGGTGCAATTATCAGTCGTCGCGAATCGGAGCCTGAAGATAATCAGCAGGCTGATGCTTTGGCAGAAGCTGGGGTCGAGGGGAACCCTTTTGAGAACGTTAGCCAACTCCTTGAGGTCGAGGGGATTGATATGGACACTTTCCGTCAGATTGCAGAGTTGGTTACCTATCGCTCACAGAGCTTTCTCATCGAAGTGGACGGTGTCGATAGACTTGGTAAAACTATCGCCTCGTGCGTTGGTGTTCTTGATCGTACCGGGGAACAGATTGCGACCAAGTATTGGAAGCAGAACTAGGTACTCCGATGGGGTTTTCTGGGAGCGAAACACATTGCGGGATATGAAGATAAAGCAGCAGGGGCAAACAGCAAGAAACTCCGTGCATTAAGAGCAAGTAAAGTATACGAAGGTGTGTTACAACCTTCTTTCGTGAAAGCGAAGGTTGTTATACTGCCTAGGGGGAAATCATGGCAAAGAATCAAGTCATGTCCATCGATATTGGGGCGAGCGCAATTAAGTTGGTGCAGCTAGAACAGACTGCGTCCGGAATTCGCCTTGTGAACGCCGGGATAGAGGCGTACCCCCATACCAACCCTACGACGGAAATCTCAGCTGAAGTGATCTCCGAAACCTTACAGCGTCTGTGGAGGCGTGTGGGTGGACGTAGTACTTCAGTGGTGCTATCAATTTCTCGCTTGTTAGTTACGTCTCGTCGATTGACAAACCTGCCTGCTGCCGCAACAGATGACCAACTCTCTAATCTAGTTGCCATGCAGGCAGAAACGGAACTCCCTTTCGGGGTAGAAGATGCTATCTACGACCACCATGACGTGCATCGCTCGGAGGATGGTCTCTCCGTCGAGCTGATCGCTGCAAGGCGTGAGACGGTACAACAGCAGATCGATTATCTAAAACCGATCGGTATTACACCTAAAGGTGTGATGCCTTCGACCCTCGCTACGAGTGTGCTAGCGGGAATAGTAAACCACACAAACAATTCATCAACCGAAATGACGATGGTTGTGGATATTGGTGCGGGACGGACAGACCTCTGCTTGATAGCTGGAGATGCCCTGCGGTTCTCACGGAGTTTTCCTATTGGTGGAAATCATCTGACACATCTATATCAGCACGAAACAGGGGACAATTTTGAGGTCGCCGAAAGGCGAAAAATTGTGAATGCTGCGTTGGATCAGCAACCTCAAGGTATTGCACCGTCGTACGAATGGGCGGATGGGCTGGTTGCAGAGTTGAAGCGTTCCATCAACGGTGCAAAACGAGAACTTAACATCAATGGGGATAGGATCATCAGCGAAATCTGGCTGTGTGGCGGAGGGGCGCGGATTTCTGGACTAACAGGCTATATCACGGATCGCTTAGAAGTGCCAGTTCTGCTTTGGAATCCACTTGATGCCTTCAAGGAAGTGTGGGACGAACAACGCTCCGACGCCCAATCTGTTGATGGTTTTAGCGATACACTCGCTGTTGCATTGGGGCTGGGGGTCAATGCGTTGACCTCTCAAATCTCCTTGGACCTCCTTCCCTCAGAAGAGAAGGTCAAACTGACACAAGCCCAACAGCGGAAGCGGACGTTAATGGCTGTCGCAGCTGGATTGGTTCTACTAGTAGGTCTTGGGTTGGGTGGACTGACGCAGAGCAGAATTCATCAGGCGAAAGTTGTTACTCTAGATGGAGCGATCAGAAATATCAGCCAAGCCGAATCCAATGCGAAAAGAACACTAACCAAAGATTTAGCAATCGTGAATTTTTTAGCTCCTCGCGTTTCTCCGCTCGATATAGTGCGTGAGTTGAGTGCACGGTTTACTGACCGTACAAAGGTTGCTTGGACAACACTTAACATCACCAGATTAGATGACCTTGAAAGGGCGAAGATTACTTTCAACATTGAAGCCCAATCGCACCAAGATGTGAGTCAGACAATAAGCACCATGGCACAATCGGGAGTATTTACGAATATCAAATCCGGTCAGGTTACAAGCGTTGAACGGGATAAGAAGCCGATTTTTCAAGCGCAGATTACCTGTAATCTAGCAAAAGATGCGATGCGCCAGTTTGCCCAAACCCGTGGCCTCAACCAAAATTTGCCTCAGAAGCCCAAAAGCAGCGGTCAAAAAAGAGATGTCCTAGAACAAAAGAAAGCTGACAAATGAGAAAACTCACACGGCGTGAAATCGTTTTACTTGCTGTCTTTGTCCTCGTGCTCTTGATTCTCCTCATCAAACCGATAATTCGGCAGGGATTCCCGGGTGATGAACTCACCACTAAACGAGAGAAATTGCAAACAGCGCAGAACTTGGTCCAACTTGCTCAAGTCACGCAGCAAATTGACAGGGAGATCCAAGCGCAAGTCGGTTTAGAAGGTCAGATTATCTCTGATTCTCTGTTTGAGGAAATTGCAGATCGGGTTGATTTAGAAGCCCTCAACAGAGCAAACCGCGCAGTCGCACTGGCGGCACTGCACCCTGCCCTTGAAAATAAGGCAGATTCACTGCTTGCCTATAAGAAACATTACGGCGAATTTGAAAGTTTAGACAAACTAAAGGAGATACGGGGACCTATCTTCGAGGGAGAGCAGGCTCAAGCGGTAATTTCAAGACGAATCTCCGATCTTGCGAAAAGAGCGGGGCTGCGTCCCAATTACCAACTCAACATTAGACCGATGCCGGGGGCAAAATCTGAAAATCTTCCGTCGCAGACGAAGAAAAATCTAGTGTACCATCTTTATTTGGGTGAACTCGCGAATGAACTCCAACAGCTAGAGTCACAGCAAAGTACCATAGAAGAGGAACAGCAGCAAATCGAAACTGAAGAAGCAGCGATGGAGGCAATGTTCGATGGCTGGTGGGGGAAAGATGATGCGGAGGATGAGAGTCAGGAGGGCGTAGTCGAAATCAAATCCGAAGAACAGTTAGCCGATGATGATACAGTTGAAGAGCCCCATTCGGAAATCAATTCCGTACCAACGAAGGATAAGCCGTCAACGTCGAAATCCCTAGCACAGGAGACTAACCGCCAATTCGCATCGTTGCCGATGGTCATCCCTTTAACGTTGCGAATTGAACTGCTACGGTTCATTCAATCAAACCTGAAACAACAACTGGCTGGTGCAGTTGAATTTAGGAGGGGATTTCTTACGGCTCAAATCGCTGTAGAAACCGATGAAGCGAGGGGTGGATTTTTGGGCATCGGTGGCACAAAGCAGAGGACAGCTATTAAGTTCAAGCCTAACAGCGTTCTACTGTCGAAATTCGAGAAGTTAATCAACCGCTATGAGACGGATTACGCAGAAGATACTGAGAGGGCGTTGGATTATGATCAGCAGCTCCATGCGCTCACTCAGTATGTCGATCAGATTTTGGAACAGGAAGATAAACTGCACAGCTGGCTTGCAACGGTTCCCTCTACCCATCAACCCGAGGCATACATTGTTGATATGCGTTTCAGCAACAACATTGAAAGAATTGTCCGGTTAATCTACGCAATCGAATCAAGCTCGAAATGGTTGCAGGTCAAAGATCTGCAAATCACTATAGCGGACAAGAAGGAAGCAACCATCAGTGCAAATCTCTCAATGATTGCGAGGGTTCTCTAATGAAACGTGAGGAGGTTTCTGCCTTTCGTGCCGTGGTCCCAAACATAAATGTGAGATTCGAAACATGATAAAACTCAAAGGCGCAAGGGCACAAGTTTTTTTCTTTGCGTTTCTAAGTCCTAGCGTTCCATTTTCTTCAAATGCTTAGGTTTTAGCCCTAAAGGAAGGTTTTGATAATGTGTTTTCAACAATCCAGATGTTATAAGTACCTGACCAGAAATTCCGGTATATTGCGTAGGGTGGGCATCCCTCCTACCGCTCGGGTACTTATCTGCCTCATACTATTGATATTGATTGGGTGCATTACCGGACCTTTTACCGCGTCGGTGTTGGCACAGGAAGACAATCAGAGAGGGATGGAGGTCGCGGAGCGCGACGAAGCCGGTAAAGCGATTCGATTCAATTTCGATTTTCCAAGTGGGGACTTGCAGAGTTTGATCAAGTTCATCAGTGCAGAGACGAATCTGACGATTATTGCCTCCGAAAACGATATCAAGGACAAGAAGTTTGCACTCACCAACCTCAAGAACGTGACAATCGACGAAACGTTAGAAGAGATTAAAACGGTCCTCGCGCAATATGACCTGACCATGATTCGGACGAATAATACTTTGCTGATTACGACATTCGAGAAGGCTGTCAAAATGAAAGTGCCGGTGAAACGAATAGTGGCAGACCCAAATTTGATTGAACAGACCGATGAGATTCAGACATATATAATTCAATTGAATAGCGCTGTCGCTTCGGAGTTGGTGAATAGTCTCAAGCCACTGTTGAATAAAGCAGCGAATATCTTCGCGGATGGAAACAGCAACTCGTTGATCATTACCGATGTTGCCTCCAATATCCATCGAATTGCAGCCATTTTACAGGCAGCAGATGAGGCACCGGAAACCCCGCTCAAAGTGGAAATCATTCCGCTGCAGAACGCCACCGCGGCATCGCTCGCCCGGACCTTGAATGATGTGTTTCAGCAGGAAGGCGAAGTTGCGAACCTCCTGCGAAAGATGGGTTCAACAAACAAACCTGAAGAGATGAAGGAGATGATGGAGCGTGCTAGAGAGGAAGGCGGTGGCATTGACATGATTCGTGGGCGGATCCAGATTTCTGCCGACGAAAGCTCAAACTCGTTGGTTGTGAAAGCCTCCGAAGCCAATCTCGTTGTGTTGAAAGATTTGATTCAACAACTTGACACAGCACCGAGCATTCAAACGGAGATTCGGGTTTTTCGGCTAAACTACGCAATTGCCCAAGATGTCGCGCAGACCCTTGAAGAGCTGATAACGGGCGTGAGTGCTGGCAGGCGCCCCGGGAGGAATTCGGAATGGTGGGAACGACGTGAGTGGGAGCGGACACGACGAGATCTGATGCGGCGGCGAACCGAGGATGGGGGGGAGTATCAGAGTATTGTTGGGGCCGTGAATATCTCATCAAGCGATCGCTTGAATGCTGTGCTTGTATCCTCGGATCCGCGAAACTTTCCCATTATCAAGAAAATTATTGAACAACTGGATCAAGCAGATCCGCAAGAGGAGATCCGGATCTACTTCTTGCAATTCGCCGAAGCGCAGAGTCTATCCGACAGCCTGCGCGATCTCTTTGAAGGGGGTGATTCCGGTCGGGATGAAGACCTACCGTGGTGGTGGCGTCGTCGGGAAGAACAACGGGGAGAAAGCACCGGTGGATTTGGGGTGCAAGGGGACGTTCACCTCGTGCCGGATACCCGCTTGAATGCCCTTCTGGTCTCGACGGCTTCCCAAAACTTTGAGACGATTGATAGTTTGATTAAGCGTCTCGATGTCAACATGCCCGATCAGGAGTGGGGAACTCGCGTTTATAAAATGAAATATGCGGACGCGGAAAATGTCGCCAATATTATCAACAATGTCTATCAAGGCTCAAACAATAGGAGCGGCGGTTTCTTCTTTTTTGTCCCCGGACGGTCGCGGAATCAGAACCAGGGATCCCTCGCCGGAAATGTGACCGCAGAGGCTTATCCGACGCTCAACGCTGTAATCGTCTCCACCGCAACGCAACGGAATTTCACACTCATTACACAGTTCGTCGAAGAGCTCGACACACCGACCCCTGAAGGGCAGCGAGAGGTCACCAAACTGATCCGCCTTGAATATGCAAACGCCGAAGATATCGAAGATCTGCTCGAAGATGTGTGGGGCGAAAATGGAGGCGGCGGTGGTGGATTCGATTTTGGGCGTTTCATCGCACGTGGAGGAACGCTTGAGCAGAATGACATCAATTCACTACGTGGCCAAGTTCAGATAGAAGCGGACAATCAGACCAATTCAGTGCTCGTGACGACCGCGCAACGGTACATGGCACAGGTAGAAGCGATGATCCGCAAACTTGACTTTGTGCGGGGACAGGTTTGGATTGATATACAGATCCTTGAAGTGACCCTCGATGAAAGCACGAAACTTGGCGTGGAGTTGACGGCACGAGAACGTGGTTTGTTCAGCGCAGAAGTTCGAGGGGGTAATCCACTTGTTGGAGAATTTGGGGCGGAACTTGGATTGGATCAGGAAATCAGCGGTTTCAACATCAACTTGGCAACAAAGGAATACATGGCACTGCTCCACACGCTAATACGTGAAAACAAAGTGCAAACCATATCGACGCCGGCACTGCTCACACGCGATAACCGTGAAGCCACATGGAGCTCTGGCAGACGCGTTCCGTTTCTGCAAAGTGCCGATGTTAGAAGTCTGGCTGATAATCTGACGCAGCCGCTGTTCAACTATGACTTCATCGATCCACCGGTTGGTGTGACCATCACAATTACACCACATATCGCGAAATCACAAACGGAGGACAGCGGAAAACGCACAATCGGCTTAGACATCTCTCAGATTACCTTGAGCAATTTTGTCGAGTTCACCGACTTTAACGCACCCATTACCGAAGACAGTTCGATTAGTGCCTTTATTGATGTAGAAGATGGACAACAGATTGTGGTGGGCGGAATGATCAAGGAGAAACGTCAACAAATCGAAAGCAAGGTGCCGATTCTGGGAGATATTCCCTTTATCGGTGCCCTCTTCAAAAAGATAGAAACCGTAGCGGAAAACTCTGAAGTTGTCATTATCATCACACCGCATATCATCGACATTCAGAATCCAGAAGATTATGGGAGACTAGAGCAACAATCTGAGGAGTGGCGTTTAAACGGTCAGAACAAGGAAAGCGAAAAACAGTCCTCGGAGAAATGATACGGTTTTTATTCTGCGTTATCTAACTGGCAACCTAGGTTAGGGTATAACGGCTACCGAAACGATGAAAAAAACAGACACAATTCAAAATAAAAATTACGACGTAGTTGTCATCGGTGGTGGGCCCGGGGGAAGTACCGCTGCAACGTTGGTGGCAGAGAAAGGGCACCGGGTGCTGCTTTTGGAACGTGATAAATCCCCCCAATTCAAAGTAGGCGAATCGCTAATGCCAGCGACCTACTGGACATTTAAGCGATTGGGGATTATAGAAAAACTGAAAGATAGTCACTTTCCCGAAAAGTATAGTGTCCAATTTTATTCCAGTTCTGGCAAAGCGTCCGCGCCCTTCTATTTTTACCAAAACGATCCCCACGAGTCTTCCATGACTTGGCAGGTATTGCGCAGCGAGTTTGATCAGATGCTACTTGAAAACGCGCAGGAAAAAGGGGCGGAGGTCCAGCGCGGTGTCAGTGTCCACCAAGTGTTATTTGACGGAAAGAAGGCTGTTGGTGTCCAAGCAAAACTTGCGGACGGAAGGATAGCAGAGTTCTCAGCAAAAGTGGTTGTGGATTCGACAGGTCAAAGTGCTTTAATTTCGCGGAAACTAAAGATAAATACAACGGAGCAACAACTTAAAAAAGCATCGATTTTCACCCATTTTGAGGGAGGGATTCGGGACGAAGGAATTGATGAAGGTGCGACGTTAATTCTTCACACAGAAAGCAAGGATTCGTGGTTCTGGTCTATTCCGCTCCCCTACGATCGTGTGAGTGTGGGGGTTGTGGGCGATCTGGGGTATCTCCTGCAAGACCGAAGGAGGAGTGATGGCACCCTTTCCCACCAAGCGATTTTTGACGAAGAACTCGCGAAGTGCCCTGCCCTGCAGCCACGCCTTGCTGATGCCAAGCAACTGTTCCCGGTCAAGGTTACAAAGGACTTTTCATATCGCGCCAACCGTATCGCTGGAGATGGCTGGGTGCTGGTAGGGGATGCCTTCGGATTTCTGGATCCCGTCTACTCCTCTGGATTATTTCTGGCACTTAAATCCGGCGAAATGGCAGCGGATACCATCAATGAAGCGTTGGAAAAGGAGGATTTTTCAGCGGAGCAGTTGGGAAGTTTTGGTGCCGACTTTGTTGTGGGAATGGAAGCCATCCGTAAATTGGTATACGCCTTCTATACAAAAGACTTCAGTTTTGCAAGATTTTTGAAACGGTTTCCAGAGTGTCAGCAGGGTATTGTTGACATCCTCAGCGGCAATGTATATCGAAAAGATGTCACCGGAATTTTCGGTCCCATGGCAGAGATGTGTCGTCTGCCAGAGGATATGCGTTTGTGATACGTGATGCGTAATACGTAAAGAAAAGACTAGGATTGGGCCTTAGTGCTTTATCTGCGCTTTGGCAGCTTTGAGACGCTGCTGCACGCGATGATGCTGATTCGGATTGGGGTTGGCTTTAATGAATTCCTCCCATAACGCCACCGCCTCATCCGCAAATCCTTGTGACAGGTAGTATTCACCGAGCGCGAGAGGCATGGTATCCGAATACGGATCTTTCGCCATAGATGCTTTAAAGGCGGCGAGTGCGGTATCTACCTCTCCTTTTAGCAGAGCAAGCTGCCCCTGCCCGTATAGTATCAGCGAGTGTTCAGGATACTCGGTGGTAAGCGTATCTATCATCGCTTGCGCTTCATCTTCCATTCCACTTTTGTAGGCAGCCATCGCCGCATGAACCATCGCGTAAATGCTCTGGTTATTGAGTATTCGCCCTTTGAATTGGCTAGTAGTCCCCTGTTTTTCGCGTTGAGCAATACGAGCGGCTGCTTCGTATTTCGATTTCGCCCGGTGGTAATTGCCATACTTGTAACAGATATCTCCCAGTGCTTTTTCGCCTGCGTAGGTGGTTTCAAGGGAGATGGCCCTTTTATTTTGCACATCAACAAGATTCTGGAAAATTTCGGCACTCGGTGTATCGTTTAGTCGATAGTGAAGTACTTCAGCAAGGCTTTGAAGCGCGTCGGTGTAGTTGGTGTCAGCGGCAATAGCGCGTTCAAAGTATTCCCGCTCCTTTTCCGCCTCCCCCATCTTCTGATAGACCAATCCAAGCCTCCAATAAAGCCCTGGTGTTTTGGCGTAACTCAGTCCTAGGACAGAGTTATAGGTCTCAATCGCTTTTTTGTACTCCCCTTTGACATATTGGTTGGCCCCCGATAGGATGATGGAATCTAGTATCTTTTTGTCTTTTTTCAGCACCTTTTTCAACACTTCATGTGCCCGTTGATGCAGCCCAATTTTGCGATAACAAACGGATAAGCGCACATAGTGGTAAGGGTCTGCTATTAGCTCCTGCTGCTCAGTAAGTTCAATTCCTCGGTGATATAACGCTCCGGCATCGCGATAATTCTCACTTTGGAACATGGCGTTAGCAATCATCAGCATGGCATCGAAATACGTGCCCTGCTCATCCAGTCGAATTGGTCCAAGGGCTTTCATGACTTCTTGAGGGCTTACGCCGAAACCAGAGTCTGCAACTAAGTCTGAATCATCCATTGTGGGGCTAAGATCAACCCCACTTCTCGGACTGTCTCGTTCTCGGCGTTTTTTTTGCCTCTCTAACAGGCGGTCATGCTTTGACGCCAACGGCGAATCCGGTTCAGGGATGCTCGCCCCCATCAATCGGAGTTCCTGTTTCGCCTGTTCAATTGCTTTTTCAGTCCCTTCGATTTTGCCATACCGTTTGATAAGAAATTGATAGGTTTGCTTTGCTTCGTTTTGACCTTTTAGAAATTCTTTCTGAATACGGGCTTTGTTGATAAGTGCTTGACTCGCGCGCTTCCCATCCGGATGGCGATATGCGACATTGTCGTAGATCTCCACTGCTTTCTCAAAGTTTCGGGCATTTTCGTGGCTCTTTGCAAGCATCAGTTGTGCGTTATGGCTGCGCTCAAGGTGTGGGAATTGGTTGACAATGGCGTCAAAGGATTTCTGTGCCGATTCATAGTCCATCGTTTTGAAATAGTAAAATCCCAAACGATAGTATGCTTCTCCGGTCTCTTCACTGTCAGGCGTAGAGGCGATCAGGTCTTGATACATCCTCACCCCCACTTCTGATCGATTCATTTTATCAATATGTAGCTCACCAATGGCTAATTGTGCTCTACGAGCCGATGAGGTTCCCGGTTTTGTGTCAATCACCATTTGGTAGATATCAACCGCCCCTTGATAGTCTCTCTCTTGTGCGCGTTGTTCCGCCAGTTTGTGGGTGTTTGTTGAAAGACAGGCGGACTGTGTAGTTCCTATCGCGACAACTAAAATCAGTATTTTAAGTCCCTGCCACAATATAGATTGATTCGGGTGAGCAACGTTGCTCACCCGAACCAAGTAGAGGCATCTAAACCGTATGGGTCTCATTACGCGACGCCACCTCCTGTAGGAGATTTGATATAATAGCACAAGTTGCTAGTTGCCAAATCTGCTCGGCTTTAGGACTATTTAGTTCTCGGTTTTCTCCCTGTCTAAGTAGGAGTTTGGGGGTCGGGATTCGGAGATCCCTTCTACAGAAGAACTAATGCCCCTAGCTCGGCTTAGATAGACATATCCAAGCGATCTCTGCGGAGGTGTAGTGGATTTGCCAATCCACTCGAGCGGTGGTTGGTTCACGTTGTTCGCATTCACTCAAGCCGCGACACACCTGATAACTAGCAACTTACGTTAGAATAACACATCAGCAATCAATCCGCCTCACCCCAACGGCTTGGGTTGACGCCGGCACCCTCTCGCCCAAACATGTTTTTCGGACGATGGTCGAGATCCCAACTCCAATCTTTGGTGTTAAGCGGTTGGAGGAAACGACGTGCAACATCGGGAGCTTTCGCTAAATCCTCTGCAGCCCATTCATCCACAGGTTGAACGGGGGATGCCCACGCGGGACGATAGCCGTAAAGCAACACCCGACGTATCCCGGTTGTTCCCTTGTACGGATGGGCACCGTGGAAGATACGGGGACCAAAAAGCACCGCATCACCCGCCTTCGCCGGGAGCGCAACCTCTTCGGGATGTGCGTCGTACCGGATATAAGGTTGCGCATCGGGGTGAAGACAGAGGTGTGAGCGTGGGAGGAGGCGGAAGGGACCGTTCTCCGGCGTGAGATCATCCAGATAGTATGAAACCCGGACGATTACCGGGGCTGTCCAGAGGTAACCGCCGAGATTTGAGCCGTAAGGATAGCCGTCGGTGTGCATGGCGACCCCAATCGCGCCCGGTTCATAGTATCGGTAGCCGCCGCTGAAGAAGATGATGTCAGATCCGATCACAGGCTCCAGAAATTCGATAACCGGTGGATTGGCAATCAGTTCTCCCAAGGCACGTCCATGCCACTGGGGTTGACAGGTGGCGTTTCCCTGTAGATCGTGGTAGCTGCTATGCTCGGTGGGGAGCCGCGCGGTTTCTGCTCGCAGTTGCTCCAACGTCTCCGGCGTAAGCGCGTCAGGGAGCACCACATAGCCCTCGACCTCAAGATGACGAATCTGTTCAGGCAACGACAGTGCCCGCCAATCGGTTGTAACGATATTCATCGGTTCCCCCTTTCTGAATATTGTATTGCTTGATGCCTCACGGTAGAAATATACGAACCGATAGATTTAATCGCTTTTCTCGACTTCAAATCACAGCGGTAGCGGAATCGCTTTGCCGGTTGTCATGCTGCGCGTAACGGCTTCGGTAAATTCCATATACTTCACACCGTCTTCAAAATTGGTATGGGTGATGGCCTCATTCCCACGAATCGCACTGACAAATTCCTCTTCCACACGCCAACCACCTTCCTCTTCAGCAGGGATAGGAATTTCAGTAAGTGCGTCGTCATCCTTCTGTCCACCGTAGAGACTGTTATTGGCAAACCGCAAGGTGCCTGCACTGCCAAAGATGAACGCTTCGGGACCGTCAACTAAACCGGCGACAGTGGAAACCTGTATGTGCAGCTGTGCGCCACACGCCATGTCCCCCACGATGTCGATATGCTGTGGAATCCTGACAGGGCGCATAACACCGCCATCATCTTTACGCATCCTGACATAGGTTTTCCCCATCGCCATAATCTCTGTCGCTTCACCGACCCAACGCAGCAATGCCTCGTACCAGATTCCCATGCTCATGATATTGAAACCGCTCAAGTTGAAGTCATCGCGCCAGTGCATGGGTGCGTCAGGGTCTAGGAATGTACCGCCGGCACGGACTTCAACTGCCAAGATATCACCGATATAACCGTCGGCGATGAGGCGTTTGATGGTATTATCAACACGCAGGGAGAACGGTGAGGGAACGATTTGCGCGATCAGATGCGTGTTTTCACGGGAGGCGTTGCGCATCGCATGTGCTTCCTGTGCATTCATCGCCATTCGCGCTTCACACATCACATGCTTGTTTGCTGCTAACGCTGCCAATGTAACGCGACGGTGCATATAGGGCCAGGTGCCGATAACGATTGCATTGGTATCTGAGGCGGCAACCAACTCCTGCCAGTTTTCGTAAATTGTTGGAATACCAAATTCCTGCGCTACCCGCTCAGAGGATTCACGGCTGCGGTTACAGACACTGATAACTTCGACGTCGTCAATTGCTTGGAGTTTTGGAATATGGTGTGTTCTTGTGTTCGCGCCAGCACCGACAACACCTACACGAATTGTATCGTTGCTCATCTGTATGCTCCTTTATTGTGGAACGGGGCAAGCCCGTTTTTGAAAATAAACAAATCAAAATTAATGGATAATCGATCGTCTCATTCTACATCAGATTGATTGGTGAGTCAACGCCTTTTTAGGGCTATCTAGTTTTCGGTTTTCTTCTTGTCTGATGTCGGGATTCGGAGATCCCTCCTACAGGAGAACTTAATGCCACTGACGCTTGCCAAAAAAGGATTTGACAGAGGGGGTGCTTTTTAGTATGATGACGACAGGGACAAAACGCCCGCCATTATTACTTACACTTAAGTTGCAACTATGTTCGGTATTGGAAGGAGAACAGATGAACGAACGCGAAAAATTCTTATTTGACTTACAGGGTTTTCTTGTGGTGAAAGATGTCCTAACACCAGAGGAAGTTGATGATCTCAACGCCGCTGTTGATGCGAATGTCGATAAACAGGTTGAAGATGACAACTCAGCCGTCGGTGACTCCAAAACACTCACCGGAACGCACAAGCGCGGTATGTTTACCGGCATGTTGTCGTGGTCCAAGCCGTGGTGCCAACCATTTCGAGATATTATCGTCCACAAGAAAGTGATTCCCTATCTAGATGCTATCCACGGAAGAGGTTGGCGGTTGGATCACTCCCCCTTTATCCTAACCTCTGATCCCGGCACCGAGGGCTTGGTCCTTCATGGTGCAACTAACCACCACTTTTTTGGGGCGGCATACTACATTTACACCAACGGACAGATGCGTTGCGGGATGGTGGTGCTTCAGTATCAACTTGTAGATGTCGATGAGGGAGACGGGGGGCTGTGTGTTGTTCCGGGGAGTCACAAGGCAAACTTTCCTTGCCCACAGGAAATCAGGGAGTGGGAGGCAAATCAGGAGATCGTTTATAATGTTCCCGCCAAGGCAGGCGACATGATCATCTTTAACGAGGCAACGATTCATGGAACGCTGCCTTGGAAGAACCGCGAGCGCGAACGCCGTTCGTTGCTAGTCCGTTATTCACCGAAGTATCTACATTACGCCGGTGGCTACTACGATGTGACATTCCCCGAATGGGCTGATGAACTGACTGAAGCGCAGCGTGCGCTTTTGGAACCGCCCTACATCTATAATCGCCCGCTGCTCGAAGAAGATGGAGAGACGGTCGTCCGTCCGCGCGTTGAGTATTGATCCAATTATGAGTCTTCAAGCGTCCCACCGGAATGTGCGATGCCCCTCTAGTTTTTACGTTGATACCAGACAGCGGAAATTGTGGCGGTCATCGGAATGGTCAGGACGAGTCCGAGTGTGCCGGCAAGCAACCGTACAACTTCGGAGGACGCAATGCCGATACTCAAGAGTTCTATTGTAGGAGACTGGAAGAGGTCAAGATTGGGTGCCACAACCGCCATGATGAACAGTAACTCCACGCCCAGATAAGCGAACACCAGTGTATTGACCATGGTTCCGAGGATATCGGTCCCGACGTTCATCCCGGACGCAATTAATTTCCAAGTGGGCATGTTAGGATTTGCTCGGCGAACCTCCTCCATTGAGGAAGCGACCTCAATCGCACCATCAACGGCTACACCGAGCACCCCCATTAACATCCCTGCGAGCAGTACCTGTCGAAAATCGAAAGGTGGTGTTCGGGTTGCTTCCATAATGTCCGCCGAGATAGCATGTTCCAACCCGGAAAAACGGAGATAGTTTTGGGCAAACATGACGATTATCCCGGCGACAAGGATGCCTCCCATCGTTCCAAGCACGGCTGAAAAGGTTTTTCGACTGGGACCAATCACGAATACGAGGGATACAAACGCAATCATACCGGAGGTAAGGGTGACAATCAATACAGCGTTTTCGCCGCGTGAGATTAACGGGATCATGAAGTAGTAAAGGATCAGCCCTGAACCGATCATCGCGCAGGCAGTACGTATCCCCTCGTTTCGCCCCACAATGATGATTACTACCAACATCAACCCAAACATCCAAACCAGGAATTGATCTCGCCCATACTCTTGGACGAGATTGACTAAGCTAACCTGATCTGGTGTCCCTCCCATGCGGCATAAGATAATATCTCCCGGTTCAGCGGGGATACTCAGCAGATCGACTTTATGGTTGAGAATGTTCCGCAGAATAATCGTTTGTCCTTCGTAGAGTCCTGATAGCATTTCGACTTTCAGGATGTGATGTTCTGTTGTCGCGTCGTAAATGTTGAGTTTGCCTTCTGTCTCATCAACAGAAAACGTGACCTCGTTCTTTTTATCCCTAATGAGCCATCTGGTATCCCTCCATGCTTTTATCGAAACGGTGAGGTCTTGCGATAGCGGCACATTATGGTTTTCAAAAGCGCGTCGTAGATCCTCGGAAACCTCCCGACGCTCCAAACTGTTTCCTTCCGTTGCATCTACACTAAAGAGGAGAGGGGCGTTCGATTCAAGGAGGCTAATCACCCTGCCCTTGGCATATTCAGATCTAGAGGTGAGATTACCGTTTGCGTCATGATACTCGACAATTACGGCTGAAGCATGGTTGATTCGATGGTAAAAGTATTGTGTGCCCACAAGAACAACAATTAGTGCTATCGGCACGGCCAAACGGGCTTTGCTTTTCGGGTCATCAGTACGGAAAAACTCTTCAAGTTCCTCCTCCGATGGCAGATCCTCATCAATCTCGGAAGGGGTGATTTTCCTGTATTTGGTCAGGACGCCGGCGATGACTGCAGCGATTGGAACGGTCAAGACTAATCCGATGGTTCCAACGATAGCCTGTGTGATAGCGACCACCGTTGTTTCATCATTCGCCAGACGAAGGAATGGATAGAGGAATCCGACTTCGGGAAATTCAATCCGGGGAAGTAGCATTGTGATCATGTACGCGCCAAGATAGGCGAAGATGAGGGTATCCGCCATCGTCCCCATAATGTCCCGACCTACGTTAAGCCCTGCACGGATAGCCTGCCGCACGGTGATATTTGGATTGACCTGCTTGACTTCATAGACAGAGGAGGAGATGGACATCCCGACATCCATCATGGCACCGACAGCTCCCAGAATCATCCCCGCTGCGAGGATTCCCTTGAAATCCCAAGCGTGCGAAGCTGGTGTTCTCCAGAGAGCGATACCGAGTTCAAGAAATCCAAATTCTTGCGCCAAGCCGGTTAAAAGCATAGCCTTTTGGCTGATGATAGATAGGATGCCAACAGCGACCAATCCACCGAGGGTTCCGAGCACGCCGGAGATTACCTTAAAACTGAACCCAGCAATCAGCACAAAGGTTGTAAGCGTCAGCAAAGCAGAGACAAACAGAGCAACTGCAATCGGATTGAAGCCTTGGAGCGTTAGGGGAACTAGGATATACAAAATACCAAAAGCAGTGACAAACAACGTCAATATCGCACGTACCCCCTTCATACCGGCAACCACAATTATTAGGATTCCCAACACTCCCGCAAGATAGAGCAGAAAAGGTGTTCGGAAATATTCGAGCATCCGCACATTGTCACGCACATCGTTCAGAGTCGTTTTAGCTTGGCGTCTGAGGGGCATTTCAAGGAAAAGCACATCTTTTTTTCGTATCACCCGATCGCTGAATGCGCGTCCTGTCCAGATGTTATTGACCTGAACAGTTTCCCCCCGAAATTTCCCCGAAATAACACGGAAGGTTATAATCTGATCGACATCTTCGCTTGTATCCACCCTCGCTACTCGTCCGAGACAAACTAAGGTTTGCAAGGCACCGTGTTGAACGATCTCATTGAATTGGAACAGTTTGATGTGTAGCACTAGGACGATGATGAGAACCGCCAGTATTCCGAGGATTTTTAGATTTCTGCCACTCATTTAGATTTTCCTTTCACCTTATCTATCCACACTTTCCTTTTTCTACCTCCGGATTTCATCATAACTGCACTACTTGGTACACTTCGATTGCCCACCTAGGTGCGGCAATGCAAAGTGTAACGGGTCCAAAGCGAACCTTTATCCATAATTGACAGGCAATCCTTCCAGCTAAGTTAAGGACACACTCATAATAAGCGCAATTTTCATACCTGATAACAGATTGACAGAGGCAGATCTTTCCGATTTTGTTCTTTATGATTTATGGCGATAATTTATCTATAGTTTGACCCTCCCGCTCCCTCAAGTGTTTATGAATAGTTGCTGCGACGCCGTGCGGTATCCCTTTGACGGCAAGCAGTTCATCAAGGCGGGCTTGGCGAATCTTTTCGACTGCCCCGAAATGCTGAAGCAGTGCCTGTTTTCGCTTAGTGCCAACGTTCGGAATCTCATCAAGAATCGAGTGGCTGAGTGCGCGGCTGCGGCGTTTTCGGTGATAAGTGATAGCGAATCGATGGGCTTCGTCGCGCAACCGCTGAATCAGATGAAGCGTCGGATTGTCGCGTCGCAGCACGATTGGATCTGATCTACCGGGGAGAAAGATATGCTCGAACCGCTTGGCAAGCCCGATAATCGGAAGATGGCTCAAATCAAGGGTTTCTAGCACTTCGTAAGCAGCACTTAATTGTCCCTTACCTCCATCGATCAAAATTAGATCTGGGAAACGCTTTTCCTCAATAGCACGACGAAACCGACGGGTGACAACCTCTTGCATCATTGCAAAGTCATTCTGCCCTTCAACGGTGCGAATTTTGAAACGTCGGTACTCAGATTTCGCGGGTTGCGCATCTTCCATCACCACCATTGAGGCGACAGGAAATCGATCCCCTAGATTGGAGATATCAAACCCCTCGATCCGGGATGGGGGATGGGGTAGGTTCAACAACTCCTGTAATTCGATCAGGGCGGGGTTGTCATCGGCTTTGAAGACGACGTGCTGTTCCTTTTGCTCAAGAATGATACTCGCATTCTTCGCTGCCATCTCTACTAACTGGCGTTTACGCCCTCTTTGTGGGATGTACAATGTTACCTGACTACCGCGCTTCTCGGACAGCCAACGCTGGATGGCTTCCGGCATCTCAATGTCGTCAGGTAACAGGATGGTTTTCGGAATGAACGACGCATCTTGATAGTATTGCTGAACAAATGCGGTCAGCGTCTCGACTGTAGAGTCGGATGAGTTTCTCAGGAAGTAGTGTTCACGTTCGATTAACTTTCCATCGCGTATCATCAGCAGCTGCACACACGCCTCATCTGCCATTCGTGCCACGCCGATCACATCCTCATTTTCCGCCGACGGGTTATCAAGGTTCTGTTTGGCAATTGCTTCTTTGACATTTTCGATCTGGTCACGATATTTCGCTGCGTTTTCAAAATCGAGTGCGGCTGCAGCGGACTGCATCTTTGCTGTCAGATCTTGTAAGACCGTCGCTTTGTCCCCGCTAAGAAATCGGCGGACGTTCTTCACAATCTGATCGTAATCCTCAACGGTGGTGAGATCCGCACAGGGACCTGGACAGCGTTGGATATGATAATCCAAACAAACACGGTGTGGATTTCCTGATGCCTTCAGTTCCAGACTACAGGTACGGATAGGGAAGACTTTTGTCAGTTGCTTGATGGTTTGCCGCGTCGCACGCGTATGCACAAAGGGGCCAAAATATCTCGCCCCATCATTTTCCTGTTGGCGGGTGATGTAAAGCCCCGGAAACGGCTCGTTGACCGTCACTTTGAGGTACGGATAGCGTTTATCGTCCTTGAGCCTAATATTGTAGCGAGGCTGATGCTCTTTAATGAGATTGTTTTCAAGGATTAACGCCTCAACATCGCTTGCAGTGAGGATAGTGTCGATATCGTGTACATAGCGCAGCATCGGCTTGGTCAAAGCATGTGGAGTGGCAGCATTTTGGAAGTAGGATCTGACCCGCTGGCGCAAAGAGACCGCCTTGCCGACGTATAGCACTTTTTCCGCTGCGTCTTTCATCAGATAGACGCCCGGACCAGTAGGCAGGCTTGAGAGCTTATCGGTAATTTGTTGGTTCATTTTCTGGTACTTCAATTAGGTAGAACTTATGCACATCAGTTGTGTAAGGCCTAAAAAGTAACCTTTCACACACAAAAAGTTATGTTTTTTATGGGCAGGGGTCAGTGCCGCAGTCCGTTCGACCCGGTTGGCGACATATCCACCGATGTGGCGTCTCACCCACAAGATATTATAAATCACTCTCGTTTGGAATAGAAGATGGGACCCGAGTGAAAAAACAGGGATTTGCGAAGAAAAAAGTCTCCTTCCTCTGCGGAGATTACCTTCTCTCCGTCCTTGAGTGTAATTCGCCATTGCTCATCTTTCAGCGCCAGATAGAGCCCACCTTCAACCGCCCAGAAGACATTTTCTGCGAACCCTCTTTCTTGATTAATACTAAACTCGCGTCCGAGTCCGAACTTCAATCCAGCACTGTAACCTGCTGTTACATATTTATTCCCTTGGTCGTCTGTTCTAGGGCGGAAGTGGGGCGACCGTGATTCATCCGCAATTTTTGACCAACCCGCCGAGAGATAGAACTTTTCATTATCAGGAATGGGTCGATATTTCATAGAAATGCCTACCGTCGTACCCCAAGACGCGGTGGGACAAGCATTTGCCGCAAGATGGGCTTCAATCGCGAGTTTGTCCGTCAAGCCGTAACCCAGTATCAGTCCGCTTGAGGGCCAGCCCATATTAAAGGCAACTATAATTCCACGCCTCTCACAGAAAGCGGGATTGGAAAGTGTAAGCAAAATAAGCCAAGTCGCTACCTTGACAGCAGATAGGGAAACAAGTGGGAATTTTCGTGTCATAACGAACTTGAGAACTCCTTTCATCCGTCGTTAAGATTAAAGAATCGCCTGTCATAGGTAGGTCTTATGGCAAAGCGTTGAGTATTATTGGTTTATTTCGCAGTTTAGGAAATCCCGATTTCATCGAAAACATGCTCGACACCCCAATCACAGATTAGGAAATCTATGGCTACGAGGAGGTGATGACGGCATAGGGTGCCTCGTATCAGAATTCAAAGCAGTATGTCTACTACTAGCAACTTGGATTAGTATAACTCACTGGAACTTGACGAGTGTCAAGTAATTACGCTTTCCGCATCACGGCACTACGTTTTGCGGTCTGCCTTCCAAGAAGGCGATAATGTTGTCAACAACTCCCTCGTTGAGCAGGTCAACGCCTTCTGGTGTCATATCCGCGCAGTGGGGCGAAAGGATAACCTGTTCGCAGGCGAGGAGCGGATGGTCTGCCCGTGGCGGTTCTTCGTCATAAACATCAATTGCGGCACCACCGAGATGCCCAGAATTCAGTGCATCAACGAGCGCGTCGGTATGCACTATATCGCCGCGTGCAACATTGATCAGCAGAGCATTGGGCTTCATCAGGTCGAGTTCCCGTTTCCCAATCATTTCTCGGCTGTCATCGGTCAGCTTGACATGGAGGCTGACAACATCCGACGTTTGCAACAATTGATCCAATTCGACATACTGGACGCCGAGTTGCGCTGCCCGTTCCGGTGAGGGATTGAAAGTCCATGCAATCACGTTCATCCCGATGGCGCGACCAAGTCTTGCCATCTCTGCCCCGATGTGCCCTGTGCCGATAATCCCCAACGTTTTGTCTTGTAGATAAATGTTGTCCATTCGGGGCCAACCGCCTTCTTTCACCGCTGCCGTCATGAAGGCAGCACGTTTGGCTGCAGCGAACATCAGTCCAAACCCGTGTTCAGCGACAACGGGGGCTGTCCTACCGGGTTGATTGCAAATTACGATACCGAGCTCCCTTGCTGTGTCCAGATCGAGATTGTCTGTCCCGATTGAGCAGGTCGTAATTAGCCGTAGTTTCGGGACTTGGCGCAAGGCTTCGGCGTACCATGTCACAATGCCACGCGTGTTCATGATAATATCTGCGTCTTTTACGCGATCAATCTGTTCCTCAAGTGATTCTGGACGATCGGTGTGCAAGGTAACATCACCGTAAGGTTCCAATCGTTTCAGATGTGGTGAACCTTGTATCTGTGGCGGGTTGTCACCGGGAACGACAATTTTGATTTGGGCTGAGGTCTCTGTTGGCATAAAGATTTCTCCCTTCATGTTGAAATATTGCGCTGTTTATGTTTGAATCGTATTAACGTAAGTTGCTAACTGTCGCCCCGCTAGGGCTTGGGTTGTGGCGACTTGCTTTTACTATACACATTGCACTCCTCTGGAGCGCAGGGATTGGTCCTATCGCCGTTCTATAGACATATCGCTCCTCTGGAGCGAAAGTTATTATAACCCAAGTCGCGATTCGGAGGGTACGCCCCCTACCGCTTGTGCTGACACTTGATTTATCACCTACAGGACTTACGCATTTCAGCGCGGGGCAAGATGCCCCACCTACAAACTTGTGCATTTCAGCATAGGTGGTGCGGGGCAAGATGCCCCGCCTACAGTTGGCTGCGTAAGTCCTAACCTAGCAACTTGCGCTATTCTAGTAGATCGAGATTCAGATGTCTGTTTCTCGATTGCGTCCTTGAAATTGCTCCTCTAAACGTGCGGGATTGTCAATAAAGAGACCGACAATTCCTAACAGGATCGGAATGGCCGCCGAAATTATTAACGCAAGATTATAGCTGCCGAGCTGGTCTCGACCGATCCCCAACGGCATCGGTCCCAGAGCAGAGCCGGTAATCGTAATCATTGTGGTGAAACCGGTGATACTACCTAGGTGACGCCGTCCGAAGTACATCGCCCAGACGACACTTCCCAAAATGCGAATGAGCCCACTGGAAACGCCAAGAACGACCCCAAACACTAGTGCGAATGTGGTTCCAGACAGCGAGCGTGCCATCAACAGTGACAATGCTTGGAAGAATAAACCGATTGCCAGTGATATACGCACCGGTATTCGATCCACTAGAAGACCACTGCCCCAATTAACGATGGCAGTAGTTATGGCGATAGGTATAAAGACCGCTGCGGCGAGATCGGGTGTCAGTCCGTTATCGGTAAAGATGCTAACCATGTGGAAAAACAAGCCAGTAGACAGCATACTAATCGCAGATAGACTCGCCACCAAAATCCAGAAAACGGACGTTCGCATCGCCTCCTTCAACGTCCAGTGCACCTCCGTCCACTCAGCAAGCACCCGTCTTTTTTTGCGAAATCTGAATATCTTAGATTCCCCTCCATCCGGCTGGAGGCCATAATCCTCTGGGTGATTGCGAAAGAATATAAATGCCAGCGGTGTCATCACAAACACCAGCATAATTCCAAGGAGTATATAGGTGGACCGCCAACCGTAGATAGGGAGTAACCAGTTGATAAGGTTTGGAAAGCCACCCAAGCTAATCAGGGAGCCCGCCATGCCGGAGATACCCATCACCATACCCCGCCGACGCACCCACCACTGATTAATGAGGTACGTACAGACCATGCCCAAGCTACCTTGACCGAGCATGCGGAGCGCGATGAAACCGAAACCGAGCATGAACGCATTCTGCACATAGCCCATGTAGACACAGGCAAACCCAAAAAGTGCAGTAATCAGTACTACTACTAACCGGGCTCCATGACGGTCAACTTGGTATCCCACAATCGGCAAGATAAAACTTCCAACGAGTGTACCTAGTGTGTAGAGCGTACTGACAAGCGAGCGGCTGATTCCTAGGTCCGCGATGAAGCTCTCAATAAAGACCGATACCACATAGGTCTGACCGGGACTGGTCATAATCATTCCTATGGTAGCGATCAATAAGATGATCCAACCGTAGAAAATCGGCGATTTGCTAACAAGGCGGCTGTGCGATACTTCCATTTCTTATGGCACAGTTCTCCCACTAGCTAAGGGGGTAATTTGCCCGAAGTGTTCAACCCTTCGAGCGGTTTTTATACGGTAATTAGGACTTACGCAGTTGAACGCTCAGAGTCTCCGTTCCGACCCCCTCTAACTCCCCCGCAAGCGGGGGAGAATCCGTAGTTCGGCGATTCATCTCAATGCCCGATGAATCGGGCAACTACAATCTGAAGTGCGTAACTCCTAGATAATAACAAATGGACAAACACAACAATCACATTTCACGCATCATATCTCAATTCATCACGAATAGGATTTTTCCCTTGCGACGGCTCTGACACGCATGGACTAGGGCGTCCTTAGCATCGGTGAGCGGATATGTTCTTTGAACGGGTACTTTCAATTTTCCCGATGCCACGAGAGGGATTAATTGATCGAACATCTCATGAATCTCCCTAGTATCAGCGCGTTTATACCAAGCATTAATCCAAAAGCCGCGGAACTGAAGATCTTTGAAAATCAACAGGCTATTGCTCATCTGTAGTGGCTGGAGTCCCATGGCACCGTAAGTGACCAATGTGCCGTGGGCGCCGAGTGATTTGGCTATCTCCCGCGCGCTTTCCCCACCCACAGCGTTCAATCCAAGTGGCGCATCAGCGTTGCCTGTCAAGTCCCGGATCTGTTTCGACAGCGGGATCTCATCGGTGACGACGACATCTGCACCTTCCGCCTCAAGTTCGGGGATCAGATCCTTTCGGCGCACGACGTTTACGCTTCTTAAACCGCGGAGACGCGCAATTTGAATCACAGCCCGACCGACTCCGGAATTGGCGGCGTTCTGAATCACCCAATCGCCGGGTTTGAGGTTGACGAATGCTCCAAGCATCCGCCAAGCGGTTGGCGGGTTGACTGATAGCATCGCTGCTTGTTCTATAGGTATATCTTCCGGTAGGGGGATTAAGCTGCTGGCATCCGCTACATACGCTTCACACCAATTGCCCACCCGGTCCAGCGAGATAACGGGTTGCCCCACGCGAAGATTGGAGACCGCACTGCCGGTTTGAGCAATGACACCGACGCCTTCGTTTCCCACAACCGCCGGTAAAGATGAACGAACCGGATACTTCCCCTCAAGCATGTTGACGTCGGCGGGGTTGATTGGCGAGGCCTTCATCTCGACCAAAACTTGGTTAGGTGCGATGGCGGGTAAGTCCCACGCCTCGACTTGGGCAACTTCTTCAGGGCTGCCGTATTCGTGATGGCAGATGACTGCTGCTGTTTTTTTCATTTGACCCTCATTTTGCGTAATGTCTACGGAATTATAGTACTGCGCGTGACGCTTGGATGAAAGGACAAAAAGATGCCAAACAACGTACCCCGATCGGCCTTAAGTGGATAGATAATGCCCCCCAGCAAACTCATATTTGGCGATAGGTCAACCTCTAAACCGATCTGTCCTGAGAAGGCACCGCCACGTGAGGTTTCTTCCCCTAGAGTCCACCAACTCATGTCATAAAATGCGAGCGCGTAAGGTGCAACGGTCAGCGAGGAATTTCCGACAATTTTATGGAAGAATCCGAATCCAACGGAGAACCCTAGCGTACTATTCTCGACACCTGTTCTCTCATCTGCAAAACTACCGAAGAAACTCGCACTCGCCAAACACTCCCAATCGCTTCTGATCAGCGGTTGAATCGAACTAATTCCAGAATAAAAGAACGAAATTGGCGACTGTGTGGTTGAGTGCTGGTCATCAAAATAGAGCTGTCCCGCCTTCAGAAACCCTTCAATAGTCGGTAGCACGCCGTATTCAAGGCTGCCGACTGCAGCGACTCTTTCATTGACCAACTCTGCTCCTGTTGCGATGCTTGCCTGACCCATTTTTAATTGATGGAGGTTGAAAGGGTGTTCGTAGAGTTGGGCGTGTGCTTTCGTCAGAACAACTATCAACAGGAGAGCTGCAACCGTTGCCGCCAGTTTTTTCATATCAGCCATTCCTTTGAGAGAAGCCCTTTTCCCCCAACCTACCGACAGTTCTTACGGCGTTAGCACTACTTTCCCAATCGACTTCCGTTCTTCGATTAAGCGATGCGCTTCAGATGCCTCCGCGAATCGATATATATGTCGTACTACCGGCTTGAGTTTGCCAGCTTGGGCAAGGGCGATCAGTTCCTCCATAATTTCAGGGGCGCGGGATTGTGCATTGCTGACACCGCCCCATCCAATCAGTTTCAGGTTTTTTACCCAAAATGGCAAAAAATCAATTTGTCCGATCCCCGTGAAAGAGTTTGACCCGAAACTCACCATTCGTCCGCCTTCTGCCATACAATCGAGGTTTCGTGTGAAAACCTCACCGCCGATTGACTCCCACACGATATCAACGCCGCGTCCATCTGTGGCTTCTAATGCCGCCGACACGAAGTCATCGGTTCGATAGTTAATCGCCACATCGGCACCGAGCTCTTGGACCAGCTGAAGTTTCGCTTCGCTGCCCGCCGTTGCGATAACCCGTGCACCAAAGTATTTGGCAAGTTGGACGGCGAGGACACCCGTGCCGCCTGCAGCAGCGTGAATGAGGACAGTTTCTCCCGCCTGTAAGCCCGCGGCAATTTTCAATGTATGATATGCGACTGGAGCGTAGTCAAAGGCGGCTGCCTGCTCCGGTGTGAACGACGACGGATAAGCTGTCGGGCTGGGCCTTCCGTCCGGACGGGGTTGTAAATCTTTTGCATCAACTACGCCGTACTCGACGTATGACCCCGGTCGCAGCCCACCCACTAGATGGCGTGTACCAATTTCGACTCCTTCAGTATTGGGTCCACCCACCACTTCTACACATGCCATGCCGCCGAGAATGTGCGGCGGGTTCTTAATGCCGTATTGTGCTTCGTGGGAAGATCCGATTCGACCACTGCCACCGTGTCGTATGTGGAGTTGGATGTAATCAATGGCGACGGCGAGCACTTTGACAAGCACTTCGCCTTCTGCTGGTTCAGGCGTGGGTATATCTTCGTAGCACAGCACTTCTGGTCCGCCAAACTCTCGGTACACAGTGGCTTTCATTACCGAAGGAACTTGGATTTGAGGAGTGTTTTTATGGTGCATAGCTAATGTCACCTCGTGTATATCTGTGATTACACCTGCTTATCTATAAATCGAGGTCTTCAATCGTATATGCGCTTCAGTGTAACACCAAGCCGGGAGAAAATCAAGAGTTAGTTTGGGTTGAATAGGGTCATTTAATTCTCCCATATTATTGCCCCGATTTATCGGGGATCCATCGGGGCTCTGTGGCTACGATTAGGTTTCCATTGTCGTATGCCAAAGCCATAGTCATACGAAGCAGGAGATAGGACATGATTTTCGCAATCGAAGTGCGTAAGTCCTACACAATATAGGACTTACGCAGTTGAACGCTCAAAGTCTTGTGCTGCGTTGAACCGCACCCCCTCTAACTCCCCCGCAAGCAGGGGAGAAAGCAATGAACGCGCTACTACAAATTGCTTTGAATCCCGATAAAATCGGGGCTGAAGTGCGTAACTTCTACACAATATTTACATGCAATTGCCCTATGGACTGAAGGCATTGTGCAAATTTGTTGGTGATGAATCGTCATCTTTCAGTTCCCCTTGAGTCCGAAATGTGCATCCTGTTGCCGTCTCAACGACCACAGCAGCGAATCTGATGGTGCGGCAACCATTTCTTCTGTGATAACTGTTTCCGCTGCCACATCTTTGGACAAACGGTTACCATCCAATAGGTGAAGGGGTAGCGGGTTGCCTTTGACAATGGGAGACGCAGGGAGGATGGATGCGTCGATATCAGGACTATGGTCGCCGCCCAAGATTGTTCCTGCCTTGAGTTCGCAGTTTGATTTTGCGACGAGGTCTACATGTGGCTGGACTGTGGCGGCACCGGTGGGAACATTTAACAGGGCAGCGGAGAGGATGGAGATTGGGGTTTCGACACCACAGAGATGGTACGGGCGATAAATCAGGGCAGTCGAGCCACGGCTGTTAGGGATTAATCCTTTGGTCGTGAGAATCATGCGAGAGTAGTCATTTTCACAAGAGACCACAATGAACACCCCACCCCCCAAACCAGCATCGTCGGTTTGTCTTAAGCAAGTAACGATTTCGATAGCACCTTTCGTTTGCAGGATGCCGCCCTCTTCTACCGGACAAAGCACTTCAGGAATTTCACTAATCCGAGCAACGGGCAGGTGTAATTCAGGGGTATCGGGCACTAGCCCTGTGGCATTCGCTGCAATCGTCATTTCTCCCAAATCCGAGTTAGCGGTTTTGGGAAGGGAAGCTAAAATTTCACGGCGGGCAGGGATGTACCGGCTAGCCTCTCCGTCAGCAATGCGGTTCAGTGTCCACGCCTCCGCCTCTGCTACGGTGACGGTAGAACGTCCACTAGAAACCGTCCTCGCTTCGGGGTCATAGATACACTCAGTGTTACGCGCCTTACCGCCACAAAGCACCTCCAACCCTAAACTCCGCGCCCACAAAACCAAACCAATTAACAGCCCATGTTGATCGCCATCCACAGGGGTATAGACAACCCCCGCTTTGTCTGCCAAGTGCTTGAGAATTGGCCCGATAACGGCATCTGTCTCCTTGTTAATCATGGCGACATGCTTTCCGTGTTGGATGGCTTCATAGGCGTGGCGGGCACCTGCCTCCGGCACACCTGTTGATTCGACAATGACATCTATAGGTATATCCATCAGGAGCATGGGATCTTCCACAACCACAAATTTCCCGGACTCCATGGCGCGCATTGTATCTGTACGGTTATCGCACAATGCAATGTCGTTGTCAGTGATGCCAGCGTGACGATAGGCGAGCCGTGCAGCTTGAGAATCGACATCCGCAATAATCGGAATTTTTAGTAGCGGTATATAACGCGCTTGGGTGATAACCGCTGTGCCGTATTGTCCGCTACCAATTAGTCCGGCGCGTACGATTCGCTTCTCTTTGACTTGGTCAAACAGATGGTGGTAGATCATATTTACGCTTTCATATTAAAACGTCAGTCCGACGCGAATCGCTCCGCCATCCTCGGCAAAGGTAAACGCTTCGTTGATCTGATCGAAGGAGAAGGTGTGGGAGATAATCTTGTGGAACGGATACTTATCCTGCGTCCGTTTCAGGAAATCTAGTGCCCGGGCAATGACCCACCCTTCATAAACGATTATCCCTCGAATCGTTCTGCTGCAACGCACAATACTGCCCGGATCAATTTCAGTGGGCATACCGAGATTGATGTTTCCGATCCAGAGATAACGTCCACCCCAACGGAGCATCTCAATCCCTTCGGACAGGACGCGCGGCGAGCCGACAAACTCGGCGACTAGATCTGCCCCAACTCCTCGCGTGTGGTCAAGCACGTATTCAACACGGTCTTTCACAGAGAGTTCATCAACGTTGATGAGATGGTCAGCTCCAAATTCGCGGGCGAGATTCAGCCGTGCCGGCAACCGATCCAATACGATGATTTGTCCGGCACCCATCTCCTTCGCCACAGCTGTCGCATAAAGCCCAAGTCCACCTGCTCCTTGAATTACAACTGTATCGCCGAGCGTGACACCGATTTGGTTGAGTCCATAGATGACCTCTGACAACGCGCAGTTGACCGGTGAAACAAGCGCGTCAGGCAGTTCATCTGGGACTTTGAAGATCCAGTGTCCCGGTTTCATGTAGTAATATTCGCCGTAAGCCCCGTGAAAATGGGGAGCTTGATCACTCGGAACACCGAGCCAATCCCGATAACGGTCCGGACAACCCGGCTTGCCATTGAGGCATGTCCAACAGTGGTTACATGGCTTGAAGTAGGAGTAGGTGATCCGATCTCCCTCTGCCAACGGTTCTCCCATACTATCAGTCTGGATATTCTTTCCCAGTTCTTCGATGGTACCGACCATTTCGTGTCCTAACACTTGTGGGATGCCGCTGGCAATCTTGGGTCCGTGTCCCCGCCAAAAGTGTAGGTCTGAGCCGCAGATATTCGCCATGCTCATTTTGACCAAGAGATCATCCGGCTCAGTTGATGGCACGGGATACTCACGGAACTCCATCGGTGTTTCAGGTTGTGTAAAAATAGCAACTTGTCCTGTTTTCATTGTGATGGTCTCCTCACTGCTCGCCTATCATTCATTTTACGCCGATGCGATGGTTAATTCATTCAGTTTGTCCGGATCTAACTCAACGCCTAGCCCCGGTCCTTCGGGCGGATAGAGGTGGCTGCCTTCCGCTCGGATGCGCTCCCGCGCCGGTGATGCCATGTAGAGCACGGGGCCCATCGGGTCACAAGGGAAAGTGAGATTCGGCATCGAAACCCCTACTTGGATCTGTGCGGATGTTCCAAGCGTTGATTCCTGATCTGTGCCGATTAGACATCTGAGCCCCGCCGATTCTGCCAGCGCGAATAGACGACGGATATGGGTTGGTCCTCCTGACACACATGCCACATTGAAGATCGTGCAAGCACCGCGTTCAGCTGCTTCGTAGCCCATATCCAAGGTGTTGATGTGCTGGCTCACCGGCAAATCCATCCGTTTGGTAAATTCTGCACATACCCGTAGGTTGCGCGAGGGCTGCTCAAAATGGTACGGCGCGTGATGCCGGAGGACATCGGCGTAGCGTAGGGCGGTTTCCCAATCGTTGAAGCGACCTGAAAAATCGAGTTGCTTGAGCCGAATCTGATCGCCGAACCTCGCCTTCATCTCCGTCAAGAATCGGTTATCCAGCGCGCTATCCCCCGACACGTAGTAACGGAAGAGATGATGCCCCAAGTCCACCAACCGTTGCAGGTAGCCTGCGGTCCTCTCAAAGTCCTCCCGCACCTGTACGCCCCAAGTTGGATAACAACAGTAGACGCTATCACGCATTTTGCCGCCCAGCATTTGGTAGAGGGGCACCCCCTGTACCTTGCCGTTGAGGTCGTAGAGTGCCAAGTCGATGGCTGAGGCGAGGTGTAGATTGGTAACGGTACTGCCAAAATCCTGAGCCCGTAGGAATTCGTTAATCTCCGTAATACGGGTGGCATCGCGTCCCACCAATAGCTCGTTGTAGCGTCGGGTAATCGCACCGAGATCATCAGCTCTGCTGTCCGACGCTTCTCCCAGACCTACTGGCCCGTCGTCTACATGCACCTTGACAATAACGTGGCCCGATATATGACCGGTATAACGTGGTGTTTCGATCTGAATTGTCTCGATTTTTGTGATTTTCATCTCTTTGTCCTTTCTGTCAGGAGTTCTCTCAGAAACTCGAACGGAAATTTTGCCCGCTGTCCAGTGATTATTATAACCGACATGGTACAGTTGTGCAAAGCGGAAATATAGGGAGTTTTAGAAATATAGATCTGTTCTTAGCTAGGTTCTGTTGACATTTGGCTGGCTCTGTTCGGCTTGACATCTCACAAATCTGTGGGGGCGGGTCTTGTACCTGCCCAACTCTTGATAATCGAGACGTGGATTGGGGATTGGGTTTCACTGTATCTCTATTTATGGTAGATTTTAGAATTACTTAGACACTCCCAATGCACAGCCAACCCCCTAAATCCCCCTTATCAGGGGGACTTTGGAAACTTCGTGAAGGTCGGAGTTATTGTAGATGTCTACTTATTTCTCTAATTCACCATAAACTCCTATCTACAGATTTTTTTACAGGTCAAATCTTGTTCTCAGGAAAGGGGTTGCTCGATATCTTATGGTTTCTCCTCCGCAACCCCCAAAAAAAGTCTCTCAGACTCGCTGCGCTCATCCTGCAGCTAATCCCCAGGTATACAAAGGTATCGGTAAAGCGGCTGATAAACCTCCACCGCTTGACACAAAAGGTAAACAGGCTGAATTTACCCGGAGATATAGTCGAGTGCGGGGTGTGGAATGGTGGATCTGCCGCCATTATGGGGGTAGGGGACCGAGACAATGAAACCCCCGGCAAAGTCAGGAAGTTATGGCTCTTTGATTCGTTTTGTGGGCTGCCACCGCCAAGCAATAAAGACGGAAAACAGGCAAGGGAGACCTATTTCCAAGGGTGGTGTCACGGTGAGACGGAGAAGGTTAAGCGAATTTTCCAGCGATTTCAGCTCTCGTTACAACATGTCAACACTGTTGCCGGGTGGTTTGATGAAACATTGCAGACAGCAGACCTTCAAACCATCGCTCTCTTGCATATTGACGCCGATTGGTATGCGTCGGTCAAAATCGTTTTGGATACTTTATATGATAAAGTGGTTGAAGGCGGGTTTGTTGCTCTGGATGATTATTGGAGATGGCCCGGATGCCGCGAGGCTGTAACAGATTATCTCAAAGAACATCAGATTCAAGGGGTCGTATTGAAACGAGTGGATCTACACGGCGTTTATTTTCAAAAACCACCCCGATGCAAGGGGGAAACAACTGCTAATTGATGTTATTGGTTGACCTGTTTGAGCTGTCCCCACATTGTAAACTTTTTGCCTGCGGAAGAAACCGAAAAAGGAGAGTTCAACCATGCAGGACTACCATCACTACTAGCATGATTGGTGAGGTTTTGAGGATTGCCCCCATCGGCATCCATCACGTAGATTTCTAAGTTCCCATCCCTAAGAGAATAGAAGGCAATCCGTTTGCTGTCGGGTGACCATGAGGGAGACCTGTCATAATGGCGATTTTCAGTGAGTCTTTGTTGATTCCCTCCATCGGCGTCCATCACGTAGATTTCAAAGTTTTCAAGGTCCCCCTTCCTATCAGACGCGAAGGCAATCCGTTTACCGTCAGGTGACCATACGGGATTCCAGTCATTCTTTCGATTTTCAGTGAGTCTTTGTTGATTCCCTCCATCGGCATCCATCACGTAGATTTCATCGGTGATTCCAGAGTCGTTTCTAAAGTGCCCCTCCCTCTTAGACGAGAAGACAATCCATCTACTGTCGGGTGACCATGAGGGTGAAGAGTCATAATGGCGATCGTTAGTGAGTCTTTGTTGATTCCCTCCATCGGCATCCATCACGTAGATTTCAGAGTTCAAGTGCTCAGCCTTATCCCTATCCCTCGCAGACGAGAAGGCAATCCGTTTACCGTCAGGTGACCATGAGGGAGACCTGTCATCATTGGGATCGTTAGTGAGGTTTCGCTGATTCCGTCCATCGGCGTCCATCACGTAGATTTCAGAAGTGTGCCAACCGTGTATAGCGTCAACGTTCCCATCCCTATTAGAGCAAAAGACAATGTGCTTGCCGTCGGGTGACCACGAGGGATTCCAGTCAGCATGGCGATTATTGGTGAGTCTGTGTAGATTCTCCCCATCGGCATCCATCACGTAGATTTCAGCATTCTCATCCCTATCAGACATGAAAGTAATCTGTGCCTGTGCATCAATGACTACTATCAGCGGTATCAGCACCAAGGCTGCTACGCTAGCTAAAATCAAATGTGTGAGATTATATCTCCGTTGCATCTGTTATGCCTCCTCTATTTTCAAATTTGGTTTATTATTCTTTGGAGTGGATAGAGGTCAGATTCGGCTGGCAACCCCTTTCCAACGTCCGATGAACCGGGCAGCTACAACAAGATCTTAGGTTTGTCGTCAGGCGATTTATCGAATACCCGTTGTGTCGCGAGGTAGTGTTTGGTGAATTGAGCCAGATATTTCAGCGCGATGTTGTTGGTATCTGACGCTCAATGAATTGCGCTATTACAAACTTAAACGCGTAACTCCTAATTGCATGAAGTCTTTGTCCTTTCCTTGGCGTTTATGCCAACCTCAGCAAACACTGTTTGCTCAATAACAGTAGTTATCGGTCAATCTGCTTGAGCCGTCCCCATATCGTGAATTTTTTGCCTGCGGGAGAAACCGAAAAAGGAGAGTTAAACCATGCAGGACTACCGTCACCATGGGGATTATTGGTGAGGTTTTGAGGATTCCCCCCATCGGCGTCCATCACGTAGATTTCAAAGTTTTCAACGTTCCCATCCCTATCAGACGCGAAGGCAATGCGTTTACCGTCGGGCGACCATGAGGGATCCCTGTCATCACGGGGATCGTTAGTGAGTCTTTGAGGGTTGCTTCCATCAGCATCCATCACATAAATTTCAACGTTAAAGTTCCCATCCCTATCAGATGCGAAGGCAATCCGTTTACCGTCGGGCGACCATGAGGGCATCCAGTCATTATTGAGATCGTTAGTGAGGTTCTGAGGATTGCCCCCATCGGCGTCCATCGCGTAGATTTCAGAAGTGGGCCTACCGTCTATAACGTGCCCATCCCTATCAGACGTGAATGCAATCCGTTTACCGTCGGGTGACCATGAGGGACTACTGTCACCATCGGGATGATTGGTGAGGTTTCGCTGATTACCCCCATTGATATCCATCACATAGATTTCAGGGTTCCCATCCCTCTGAGACATGAAGGCAATCCGTGCCTGTGCGTCAACGACTACCATCAGCGGTGTCAGCACCAAGGCTACAACGCTAGCTAAAATCAAATGGGCGAGATTATATCTCCGGTGCATCTGTTTTTCCTCCTTTGGTCTCAAATTGGTTTATTATCCTTAAACACCGTTCTCTCAATAATGGCAGTTATCGGTCAACCTGCTTGAGCCGTTCCCATATCGTAAGTATCTTACCAGTGGGAGTTACTGCAAAAGCAGGGTCAAACCATGCAGGATCAGTGTCATCACCGGCATGATTGGTGAGGTTTCGAGGATTATTCCCATCGGCGTTTATCAGGTGGACTTCATGGTTCCCATCCACCTCCCTATCAGACACGAAGACAATCCGTTTACCGTCAGGGGACCATGTAGGTTCCCAATCCTTAAAGGGATTTTTAGTCAGTCTACGTTGATTCCCCCCATCGACGTCCATCACATAGATATCCCTGTTCCCATCCCTAAAGGAATCAAAGGCGATGCGCTTGCCATCAGGGGACCATGAGGGATTCTCGTCAGAATTGGGATGATTGGTGAGGTTTTGCGGATTCCTCCCATCGGCATCCATTACGTAGATTTCATAAGAGGGAAAACCGTTTATAACGTGCCCATCCCTATCAGACATGAAGGCAATTCGTTTACCGTCCGGAGACCATGAGGGATCCCTGTCATAACGGGGACTGTTAGTGAGGTTTTGCGGATTACCCCCATCCGCGTCCATCACATAGATCTCATAGTTAAAGTGCCCATCCCTATTAGACGCGAAGGCAATTCGTGCCTGTGCATCAACGACCACTATCAGCGGCGTTAGACCCAATACTACAACGCTAGCTAAAATCAAATGTGCGAGATTGTATCTCCGTTGCATCTGCTATGCCTCCTCTGTTCTCAAATCGGTTTTTTTATCCTTCGGGGTGATTGAGGTCAGCTTGGGTTGGCAACCCGTTTCCAATTAAAGTGAGGGCGGTGGATAAATATATCTCCTATTATACAGGACTTACGCAAATTTGGCACACGGGGATAGATTTTTAATTTTTAACCCCCTAAATCCCCCTTATCAGGGGGACTTATGAACGCGCTGCGTAAGTCCTATTATACAATTATATGAGCAATTTATGCAAGCACCTACAGTGAAGTGTCGGGATTCGGAGATCCCTCCTACAGGAGAATTAAATGACCCTACCGGAACAAGGTAGCAAAAAAACAAAATCACTAACATATTCCACCGCGAAACATTATGCACACCCTTCAATTATGAAAGTATATCAACCAATAACCTAAAAATTGGTTGAGATTAAATGCAGAAAATTTATGCGGAATTGGGTTGAACAGAAGTGAAATCCAATACCATTCTATAGAACAGTGATACGTTGAATCCTCGTGCGCTTGTAAGTCAGGATTCATATCTCGATATCCGAATGTCAACCCGTCCTAGTCGGGAAAGCTGAATTGTCATCTTGATTTTATTGGAAGTGTCAACTATAATGCAGATATATTGACTTTATATTTTTGTGAGGAGATAACGATGGAAAAATTCGCACCACTGAATCTGACACGAGATGAATTGATTGAATATACCCACGAGTGGGAGGGAGAGCGATTTCCCGACGGTCGTCCGAAGGTTTCGGATGACATTATCGAACGGATGAAAAATGTATCTGTGACCCAAGCGTGGGGGACCTTACGAGGTAACGGATACCAGTGGCAGTATGAAGGTAATTGGAAATGTACACATCCGGACGGTGTACTGGTTGGCAGGGCGTTGACGGCGGTCTACATGCCACGACGACCGGTAATGCGAACGTTGATGGAGGAGAAGGGGGAGCGGTCTGGCTGTGTCGGAGACCAAATCTCTTGGCCCATCGACATGCTGGTTCAGGGGGATGTCTATGTCGCCGACGTTTTCGGCAAGGTTGAGGAGGGACCCGTCATTGGTGATAATCTTGCAATCGCTATCTACTCGAAATCCGGCAACGGTGTCGTCCACGATGCCGGCGTGCGTGACTTGGATGGTATTAAAGAAATACCCGGTTTTACCAGTTTTGTCAGGGGGTGGAGTCCAACCTACGCTTCACCGACGATTATGCTGATGGGAGTCAATACGCCCATACGGATTGGTCAGGCAACGGTCATGCCGGGGGATGTCGTCCTCGGAAAAGAGGATGGCGTTATTTTTGTCCCACCGCACCTTGCCGAAACGGTTGTGAAAACTTCTGAAATCGTTCATCTGAGAGATCAGTTCGGGAAAACCCGCTTGAGCGAAGGCAAATACACACCGGGCCAAATTGATACGCGATGGACGGACGATATCGAAAAAGATTTCTCTGGCTGGTTGGAAGACTATATCGATGAACTGCCTGTGCCGAGAGATGCCATCGAAGCGTTATTGAAGGAGCGAACGTGGTGAACCAATTACAAAACAAATCGTTAGGTTCTGCTGATATTTCATCGCAACCAGATAATTGGGAGGGATGCACAGACGCATCGTCCTCATAGGGGTCGAATCCCCCAATCCTTTGCTCACACGTTAAAGACGATTTTGGGTTTCTGTAGGTCGATTTTCCAAAATCGACGCTTTGGTGTCGAGATGTGAATCTCGACCTACAATCGACTGTAACGGATAGGGGTCCGCCCGCCTTAAAATTCGCTATTTTATTTTGCTGCATCCCGAAAAGCGGTGATAATTTCTTGGAGGTGTTTTATATCTGGATCTTCACTCAGGTGAGAATCGGTGAGCAGCCCTAAAGCGCGTTGGAATCTTGTCTTTGGATCTCCCCATGCCTGTAAGGTAGCTTTGCTTTCTGCTGTCTCCGGTTGCGCTGTCGATTGGAGGAGTCGATAGACAATCGACAGGTAAAAAAGCAGTTGATGGTAATCCACCTGTGCGGCAATCTCCGTTTCCGACCAGTCCTCCCGATGTTCGGCAACTTGCCCCGCGTATTCCTTGACGATCTCCTGCCCTAGCAAACTAACAAAATTCCCGTTCGCCCGATTTGCCCCTAAGTTGTTGAATGATTGCACCAAACGCCGCTCGCCCCAATCCCAACCGATGCTCCCGAAATCAATGAAGGTTGGGGTTTCCCCATTTACCACGATGTTCCGTGCGTTATAGTCCAAAGTGCCCAACGTCGGCGTTGTCTCATGCAAGCGATTCGACAGGCGTTCCCAAATTGCGTTAAGCGTCCCCGCTTGATCGGAGGGCATTGGCTCTCCCTTCATCCACCCCAAATAGTCGAGTGTTTTTCTCCCTTGATCCAATAGCGCCCCCATCATATCGCGCAGGAACACTGGATAATCGAGAGGGTATATGTAGGGGTTGAGTGCGTGGGCAGTTTTGGCGAATCCCTCCTCCAGTTGGCAGAACGCTCGGATGGTGTTCTGAACAATCTGTTTTAGCTCATCGATCGGCGTTTCTTGGGCGAGGTCATCAAGCGTTGTATCTCCACACCATTCCATCAGCAGACATCTCGCTGACTCCGACCACCAGTAAAGTTCTGGCACACGGCAGCCCGCCTGATGTAACCTCAAAAGGGCTGCAATTTCGGTCTGAAATGGGGTAAAGATGGATTCAGCAACCGGTTGGGTTATCAGATGTTGTTTCAGAAGGTAGGCGCGCCCCATCGCGTTTAACCGCCAGACATTGTTTCTTTCGAGCGTGCCGTGTCGGATTGGGCTGCATTTTATCTGATCCGGTGAAATATGGAGGTATGCAGCAATCTGTTCGATTACTTGTGGGGGATCTGGCTGGTTCATGCTAGGGTTCAAACGATACAGATAACTCGATCACTGTGCTGTAGTAGGCACACTCCAACGTTCCGTCATTTGCGCAATGGTTACGGCATACGGCGTATGCCTACTACTTTAACCGAAGTTGCTAGATGCATTATAATCAGGACTTACACGAATTTAGCACGAAGCGCGAGATTTTGATTTTTAACCCTCTAAATCCCCCTTATCAGGGGGACTTACAAAGCGATTGAGTCAGTCCTATAATACTATACACATGTCGCCTCGCTGGGGCTTAGATTGTGGTGATTCGCTCGTGCTATACACATTGCGCTCCTCTGGAGCGCAGGGATTTCCCCTATTACCGCTCCATAGACATCTCACTCCTCTGGAGCAAAAGACAGGGCACTTACCTGACAGGCGGGGAGACCTAGTCCTACAAACAGATCAATGGTTCTTGAATACCTAGGTTCTGTTGACAGTTGAAAGTTGAGCCAATATTGATGCATTTGAGGCAGTATTTTGGGAAATCACAACGGTTACCCCTACATTGGGTCAATTCCTCTAGGCGTTGGGTTTCCCAACCCCTTGGGCGAGGGGACCTCGCCCCTACGATTACAGACATGCCTCGCATAAATGTCAACACGCCCTAGCAACTTGTGCTACTTTACTCATCTGTAGCGGTGTATTGCGTTATGCTTTGTGTTTAATAACCTCGATCAGGGAGGGCTTATCTAGCGTCAATGCCTTATCAACTGTCGGTTTGAAATCAGCCTCATCTTCGACGCAAAAACCGACCGCACCGAACGATTCCGCAAATTTGACGAAATCAGGATTGACCACATCGACGCCCATCCCTGCCCCAAACCGACCGACCTGCGTCCGTTCAATTGAGCTAAAGGTGTTATCGTTCATGACGATCGTGACGATCGGCAGATTATACTTCACAGCCGTTGCCAGTTCCGGACTGTTCATCAGGAAACCACCATCGCCGCAGAGGGCAACCACTTTACGATCTGGATGGGCAACCTGTGCGCCAATAGCCCCCGGCAACCCAATTCCCATCGCAACGGAAATTCCGGAGAAGATGTACATGCCGGGCCCGTAAACCGTGAAGTCTTGGAGGGCGGCATATCCGGTGATATTAACATCAACGCTCAAGATAGAATCGAGGGGCATCGCAGCGCGGAGTTGTTCAATAATCGGTGAACGTTCCGCATAAGCCGCCTGCCTGTGCAATTCGCGCAATCGCTCACCCCAACCGTGAGTCCGTTCCTTGAGTTCAGCATTCAGTTGCTGCAAGACTACCCTCGGATTCGCCCCAATTCCGACGGCGGCGGGGTAGTCCCGATTAATCTCTGCGGGGTCCGCGTCAATGTGCAGCAGCGGTTGATTAATCTCCAGCGACCAGTTGCCTGTGTCACGATAGGTAAAGCGTGTGCCGATAGCAATCAGCAGATCAGATTCTTTCAACCCCGCATGTGTGGTGGGATTGTTGAAAACGCGCAGTGAGTACGGTGAGTCCTCTGGGATCGCGCCTTTGCCCTTCGCACTCGTTGCGACAGGCGCGTTGAGCAATCGCGCAAATTCAAGCAGCTCTGCTGTTGCCCGTGTGTGGCAAATCCCGCCGCCTGCAAAAATGAATGGACGCTCTGCTTTCTCGATTAGCTCAATAGCCTCATTAATCTCGTCGGGACTTGCTCCCGGTCGCAGCCCTTTATTCATTGATGGAATAGACAGGTTGCTTTGAGCATCAGAGTCGTTCACTTCTGCATGCAACGCATCGGTGGCAAGCTCGATTAAAACTGGTCGAGGTCGTCCTGAGCGTAATGCACCGAAGGCTCGGTTGACGGCACCGGGGATCTCTTGGACACGATGAACGAGCTCTATGTGCTTTGTCATTGGATCGAATGCAGCTTTCTGATCTAAGCCGTGAAACATTTTCCCCGGATCTCTTTTGGCAAGGTGAGAGGGATTTTGTCCGGTGACTAACAGCACTGGCGAACAAGCTGTGTATGCTTCGCCGATTCCGATTGCAGCGTTGGCTGCTCCGGGTCCGGGCACGGTCATACATACGCCGACTTCGCCTGTTGCGCGGGCATATCCATCCGCCATGAATGCACAACCTCCCTCATGACGTCCTACATAGTGCCGGATTGTATCCCGATTCTTGTAGAGTGATTCATAAACCGGGTCCAAGTGCCCGCCCGGTATGCCAAAAATGTCTTTAACACCTTGCGTTTTCAAACATTCGACAAAAAGCTCTCCACCTGTCATTAATACACTCCTTTGGGTTGAATTTTAACTCAAGTTGCTATTTGTCGCCCCGCCCCGATAAGATTGGGATTCAAAGCAACTGGGGCTCTGTTAGTTCATTAAACTAATGCTCTCTATACATTGCGCTCCTCTGGAGCGCGAGAGATGGACGCACCGCCTCCTATAGACATGTCGCTCCGCTGGAGCGAAAATGGCTGCACCAATGGTGTTGGGTTTCACGGTTTGTGTTCAACCCAACCTACAACTCAATGCACAGAGGTTACGGCATACGGCGTATGCCTACTACTTTGTGAGAACGTGCGTTAGGATACCACTAAACAGGTTAAGATACAAGCACAAAACTTTGGGAGAGAACACACGGAGGCTCAGTCCGACACACCGCGTCGTGCAACGATAAATCTCCCCTGTCCATAATCAAAGGATAACTGCGCGTATGTCTTTCCATCTGCATGCCAATAGGACCGCGCATGTCGCTCACCGTTTGTCGTATCCCACTCCTCAATGGCTGATTCCCATTGAATTTCAATCAGCGTCTCGATTGACTGCTCGCCACGATTGAACAGATAGAACAGATCCAGATCCGCAGATTCACGGTGTTGAGCGACGATTGCACGTGTTGGTGTATTATCGGGTTTAGCATAAATCTGTATGGAGGGCTTAATTTGTTTGCGTAGCAGCCGCTCAAGGGCTGCGACTTTTTCGTTTGTCGTTCCCCGTAGGATGGAGGTGCGCCATCGGTAAAGTAATCGTTCAAGTGGGTAGGGATCTAAGCCAATTCGACCATTGAGCAGGTACGGAACTGGATCCATGGCGATTAATCCGCCCCGCACCTTGACAAACTGAGTCAGTACATCTACCGTTTTCTCCTGAAGTGCTAAACAAGAGGGGAGCAGAACTGATGAATAATACCCCCCGTTAAGACGCAATGCGCGAGCGGATTTATCCACTTCCCCCGTAGCAAACACTGTCTCGGAGGCAACATCAAAATCGTATCCAAGCTCCCATACCGTCTGACAGAGCCAACTCCACTCTTTTACCAGCCAATTCCATCCTTTTGGATCGGGTTTCGTCCATAAGCTGTGAATCGGAGAGAGGATCAGAACCGATCTTTTTGGAACGCCGACTGATAGAAATTGACCATAGTAATGTGCCTCATTGCCTCTTGATACGATCTTACTGTTATTATGTTCCTCGTTACGCATCCACGAATTGAATCCCAAAGCGCTATCAGCAACAAATTGATTTGAGTGCGAATCAGATCGGCATAGGCTGATCTGCTCTGGACCTTCTGGGGATTCAAAACGACTCTGTTCCGAGAGTCTTCGACTGGTAATCTGCTTTGCAATTAAAAACGGCTTGGGTTTATCTAGTTTATTGGCGTTGAGGATGGGACGGTCTGCGGCTTTCAGAATTACTCCGATATCGACCTCCAACGCTTTCAATGTTGACGGGAGGTTGACGGCGAATTGTAGGTCCCATTGGTGGGAAAAGTCCCTCAACCCTCCGACGCAGACTGTTGCAAACTGTTGGGTCAATCGCTCCCAAAAGAGGCTGCGGATTGTCGCTGAATCATAGGTTTCATAATGAATTAACGGCAGGTGAGCTAGTAGTTCTGGGTCCAAGGTTTTTCCAAACGTATCGCTCCAAGGGATCGAGGTCGCTGGCACCTTGAGGGGAGAGAGAAATGTCGGGAATTCGCAGCAGAATCCCGCAACGGAATCTTCTATCAGATCGTGAAATTCGTGGATATACCTTTCCAAAATTTGGTGGGCGAGTGCACCAACGCCCTGCGGACTCAATAGATCATGCCCCTGCATATCTGTTTGATACAGCCGAAAGATTGTTCTGCCTTTCAGCCGGTCCGCAACGGAGAGATCGCCGTCCGCACAACGCTGGATATGATCCGTTATATCGTAGCAGGGTGCGTCCGTGTGTGTTTGTGCGAGGAGGTAAATGTGGTCAAACGTTTGGGAGGTGTGCCCCCACCCGCGAAGACGGTTCTGAATAGCTGCTTCATCCTCGGCTTGGTGGAACGTATGTTCGACAAAATTGAGCCAGAAGCTGGTTCCAGCCGTCATGGTATCAAGCAAAAGCCATGCGGCTATGTTCTCGCGTTTCAACTGCTGGAGCTCTACGCGATGGGCATCAATCTCTTTTTGGGTAGTCAGGCGAGGGAACGGGAGCAATACTTCTCCTCGAGTTCGCGCAGCTGCTCGGTCTAATACTGATAACGTGAATTGGGGAGATTTTCGTGAATCAGCGGCGTAATTATTGTTCACATTCTTTCCCATTTCAATCTCCCTCCCCCAGCGAAAAAGGGAGGAATTTTCCCGTTTGAGAAAGGGAAGTTAGAGGGAATTGTATGAGGCATCAGATTCGATGCCGAAAGTGGCAAGTGCGTCCGGCAGAAATCGAAAATCGAAAATCGTCTTGTACATCTTCCCGACCCTTACCTCATCCGACGATCCGTTAAACCAGATGCCTCGAATTCCTGACTGATTTGCTCCAAGCACATCCTTCTCAAAGCCATCGCCCACCATCACTATGCGACACCTATCCATCCCAAGATCTTTAACAATGTAGTCAAAGAAGTCCGGTGCTGGCTTACTGTGACCGATACTTTGGAAACAGTACACTTTATCCAATAATGAACAGAGCCCGACCCGATCCAGTGCCTTCCAGATTGCCGTTTCATCTGAGTCGATTGTATTTGTAGCAAGGGCGAGTGTCCATTGTGTCCGAAGTTCGACAAGCACCTCTTTGACGTTGGTAAGGGCTTCGACATGGGGCCAATCAGCCATCGGACCGCTAAATTCCGGGAAATCCCGCATCAAGGTATCGCCCCAATCCAACAGGACACATCGGCTCTCTCTGGCTATACCTGACATTTCCTGATCTCTCTTGCTGAAATTGATTTCTAAACATTGGCTGCCGAATTGTCGTCTGAATGATTAACAAATGGGAGAACATTTTATCCAAATTATTTGAACACTGGATTAGCGAGTATTCTATCACACAGGGTTTAACGCCGCAATGAAAAAGCGGGTGCCATTTCCTCCTCCGTACCGAGAGTCTTCAACTTGACAACTCAGATTTAAGTCAGGCAAACTAAAAATGCAAATGACAAAAAATGGCTAAATTGAGTATAATCCAAAGGGATGAGATGCCTCTGAAAAAAAGGAGGATATTCATGGATTGGACAAAACGTTTCTTGATTGTTAGTTTGGTCGTTTTCTTTGCCGCGCTGGTCTACAGTGTTGTATCATTCTATCAGTTACGCCAACTCCCTGAACCGGAGATGATTGAGGAACGTGACGATCCATTGCGACACAATCCACAGGTCTTGAAGGTGCCTGAGCAATCGTCAGAGAGTGATTCAGAGATTTCTAACGACGAGTTCGCCTTGACAGAGGATGAGTGGGAAGAGGATTCGGAGAATTTTGATGCTTCGTCAACAGACGCGTTTACACTTACACCCGAGCCGCTTGTAGATCAAGAGGAAGAAACTAGCAAGTATCCCAAAGTGCCGGATGACTATCCATTTAATACACCAATTTGGTTACGCTCTGAAGCAGAGCGGGCACATATACCGCCCAAGCAGCTTGAAGAAAGAATACTGTTAAATATGGCTATGGTGAAGCTATGGAGCAACGGCGACCATGATTTTACTGGTGCTGTTATTGAGAATGGAGCATTCTATCCGCTCTACCCGGATGTCGCCTATGTCGAATGGGACCAGAACGAAGAGCCGGATGGCACAATATATCGGTATGTTGGCAGCGTTCTGACAGTGGGTGGGAATGATAGCGATGCAATTATGGATCAACTCAATAATGGGGGAACTCCAGCGGGAATCAGAATCGTTGACTATAAATCTGCGGGAATAGACCCATACCAATTATTATCAAGATGAAGAAGGGATACATGAGATCTCATCAGAGAGTTCTTATTGCCTGTATCGCGACTGCCGTTTTGTCCATGATATGTGGGTGCGCTATATTGGGGTCAAGAACCGATCGGTCTGTCACTGGTTTCGAGTATCCTGAAATACCGGATGACTATCCATTTAATACACCAATTTGGCAACGCTCTGAAGCTGCTCGGGCACATATACCGCCCGAGCAGCTTGAAGAAAGAATACTGTTAAATATGGTTATGGTGAAGTTATGGAGTGAAGGTGACCACGATTTTACCGCCGCTGTTATTGAGAATGGAATATTCTATCCAATCTATCCTGATGTGGCCTATGTTGCCTGGAACCAGTACGAAGCACCGGATGGCACGATACACCAGTACGTTAGCGAGGTTCTAACCACGAGTGATAATGATAGTGATAAAATTATGGATCAACTCAATAATGGAGAAATCCCAGAAGGAATCAGAATCGTTGACTATAAATCCGCGGGGATAGATCCTTATGAATTTTTATCAAAGTAGGGAAGCGAAAAAATGAAATATTTCCAGATGTTTCTTATTGCCTGCATGGTAACCGCCGTTTTGTCCGTGATATGGGGCTGCGCGACACTGGGACAGGACAAAATTGAGTTGCGTATAGATGGCGAACCCCGCGAGTATCCCCAAGTACCTGACGGCTATCCATTTGACGTTATTTGGCAGCGTTCCGAAGAGGAAAAGGCACAGATAGCACCGGTTATTTTTGAAAATTTAGTATTATTGAATCGGGCAATGATTAAACTATGGGAGAGGGGCGACCGTGATTTTGTTGGTGCCCATCTTTCAAATGAGATATTCTATCCCAAATATCCGGATGTCGTCTACGTAGAATGGGAAGAACATGAAAAACCGGATGGCACGATACATAAGCGTATTAGCGACGTCATCGCGACCGATGGAGAGATTATGAAGCAGATTCGTAATGGGGAAACCCCACCGGGTATCAGAATCGTTGATGTTGAGGAGGTGGGTATAGACATAGATGAATTCTTATCGAAATAGTCGAGTCGTGCTGAAGCAGTTCAAGGCCCTGTAGTGTGTGGATTCATCGCTACAGTAGGGTTGGCAGATTTGCCTTCTCTATAATGAAAGGGAGGCATTGTAGTTGCCCGATGAATCGGGCAACTACAATGTAACATGCCTATGAAAAGCTAGGTGGAATCAGAAAAGGATATTAGATGAAACTGTTAGAAGGGGTATTCACTGCATTCTCAATTTTACACTCAAACAAATTGAGGTCATTTTTGACGATGTTGGGCATCGTGATTGGCATTGCGGGTGTCATTGCGATGATGTCCTTCGGAGCGGGTGCGAAGACACTCCTGATGTGGGAGGTCGAAAAGGTCGGAGGACCGAGCATGTTCGGAGTACATCGACGCGAATGGATGCGTAAGAATGAGAAGTGGATGCGAAATCCAAGCAAGCACTACCTGAAGATGGAGGATGTGCGCGCGATCCAAACTGAGTGTCCGTCCGTTGAGGTGGCAACCCCGGAAGCGGGAGAGAGTGCAACAATCTCGGTTGGAGGGAAACGCAAGTTCTCTCGGATGCAAGCCACCGCTCATGAGTATCAGATTGCACGCAAGTGGTATAGCGGACATGGCAGATTTTTGTCTGATGATGACCTCAGTCTCTGGAGCAAGGTCTGTGTGATTGGTGAGGAGATCTGGAAGGATCTGTTTGCGGAACTTGATCCAATCGGGAGAGAGATAAAAATTAACAATCAACGGTTTACCGTCGTGGGGGTGATGGAGTCGAGAGGCAAGGGGCTCGACACGGAGAATAGTGAAGACAACCAAGTATTTATTCCAATTACCACAGCGCAGACCCATTTTTGGGGGAATGATCGGGTGGGGCATATCCTGATCCGTGCAAAAGACCATCAATCTGTGGATCAAGCGGTGAAGGAGGTCAAGACTGTTTTGAAGCGAAACCACGATGGCGAGGAATTCTTTGAAACATGGGTGATGAAGGAGGAGCTAAAATCTGCGAACCGTATTATCAAGGTTATCGAGCTCATCCTTGTCATTATCGCCTCTGTTGCTTTGGTTGTTGGCGGAATTGGCATCCTGAATATCATGCTGGTATCCGTCACTGAGCGCATCCCTGAAATTGGGCTGCGTAAAGCTGTTGGTGCGAAGAGCCGGGATATACGCGCACAGTTTCTTATTGAGTCGGTTATCCTGTGTCTCATAGGTAGTCTTATAGGTATTGCTCTGGGAGCGGCGTTGGGCAGCGGCTTTGCGTGGGCAGTGAGTAAGTTTATGAAGGATGTTATTGAGTGGCCCTCCATCATCACTGCTGAATCGGTGTTGACGGCTGTGTGCGCAGGTGGGGGTGTCGGCGTATTTTTCGGATACTATCCGGCAAGCCGCGCCGCGAAACTCACACCGATTGAAGCACTGAGACATACATAAGGGCGTGAAACGTGATGCGTGAAACGTGAAAAATGAACTAATGAACCAATGAACTCAATCGGTTTCTGTTGCACGATTTCTTAACATGAGCCTCAGGTAAAAATTACGTTCACAGTCAGTCGAAAATCTGGGAGGGCTTCACTCTGGATAGTTTCGCCGAGACCAAAATGCCCTAACGACTGGGATTGTTCCTTCGTTAATTGCAGCACCTCAACGGATCGGGCTTCACGACTGACCAACCAGCACTCCTTGACGCCAATCCGTTGGTAATCCCACAACTTTCCTGACAGCACTTTTTCGGTGTCTGATGATGAAAGCACTTCGACGACCAAATCTGGTGCAATTTCAAGAATCTGTAGTTCTTCAATTGCATCAAAGCCGGTGCCGGAGAGCTTGTCTCTATGGATAAACAACACATCGGGTTGACGGGTACGTAGTGGATGGCGTCGGAGGATAATATCAACCGGTGCAAATAGTACTACGCCGAGATCTTTTGCCTCCACATAGTTTGAGAGTGGGGTGAAAACATTCGCAACAATTCTTTGATGTACGGGTATCGGAGCTGGGGACAGCACAAATTCTCCATCAATGATTTCATACGGGTGGTTGATTTCGGGCATCAGCAGGTAGTCTTCAAAGGAGATTTTCTTTTTTGTGGTTTCGGTTGTGGGTACAGATATTAAGTCCATGAGCTCCTCCTCCTACGTTGCAAGTTTGTCTGTTACAGACTAAATGGCACTAGCGACATTGATGGATTTCCTGTTGTAATCAATTCACTGATCAGTGTCCCCGTGATTGGTGCAAGCAGAATACCGTTTTTGAAGTGTCCGGCGGCGACAAACACATTGTCAAAGCCGGGCAGTGCTCCAATATATGGACCGCCCTTTGCGTAAGGACGTAGCCCCGCCCATGTCTGTACGAAGGATTTCTCGGCAAGGGTTGGCATTAAGCCGATGCCGGCTTCGATCATTTGTCGTGTACCTTCCAACGTTGTCCGCTTGTCATAACCAACAAATTCGACAGTAGCACCGATCAAGATCTTCCCATCAGACCGTGGCACCAGATAAACCCCTAGTCCGTCAATAACGTGCCGCAGGATTGGCGGCATCGCTTCTGCTAATACCATTTGTCCACGTGCCGGTTCCATCGGCAGCGCACCGCCCAGCTGGGCAGCGATCGTCCCTGACCAGCACCCTGATGCGATTACAAATGTGTCCCCATAAACGCGCTCTCCGTTGACTTCGATCCCTACCACCCGTTCCCCGTCCCGTAGAAATGCAGTCACAGGATTACCAAACAGGAACTCCGTCCCGTACAGTGCTGCCCCTTTTGCTAACGCTCGCACTAGCTTGGGGTTTCTGACTTGTGCATCGTGTGGGAAGCGTACTCCGCCGACAATCGATTTGGAAATAGCAGGCTCTAATTCCCAAACCTCTTCAGGTGTGAATACCTCTGCGGAAAAACCGCGATCCAGCCGCCGTGAAGCCAACCCCGTCAACCCTTGCTTCTCTTCATCGGTGAAGAAAACCGCGATCGATCCAGACCGAATAAACTCAATATCTATCTGCGTTTCCGCTTGCAACGCCTCTGCCAATGCCGGATAAAGTGCCAAGCTCGCACGGCAGAGTTCGGCATACGGTTCGTGCGTTGATGCGTGAGATGCCAAGATACCCGCACCCGCCCACGACGCCTCTCGCCCAACGTTGTCTGCCTTATCAATAACCAGCGTCTTTACCTGCGCTTTGGCGAGGTTATAAGCGATTGCACAGCCGATTACGCCGCCGCCAATAATGATAACATCTGCGTGGAGAGATTCTTTATTCATGATTTCGTTCAGTTGCGTAGAAATGCCTGAAAAACATAAAAACGCAAGTTGCTAGATAGCTTGTAGGTCGAGTTTCTATACTCGACAACTACTAGAAGGATTACTGTGCGAGAGTGGTCTTCTCTGAATTTATTGTGCTTTACCCCAATGCGATACACATGTCGCCCCGCTGGGACTTGATATGTGCGTATTCGGTATTTCTATACACATTGCGCTCCTCTGGAGCGCAGGGATTGCACTTATCGCCGTTCTATAGACATATCGCTCCTCTGGAGCGAAAGTAGGGTCCTTCAGCTTTAACAGCAAACTGATGGCTTTTCAACACTAGCAACTTGCGTTAAAATAAATAACTTGGGGTGCTTGACTCGCGGCAACTTGGATTCGCAATGTAGAGCGGCAGGTACGCCCTGTCATGCCGTAATTTGCACAACGGTTGCGGCATACGGCGTATGCCTACTCCCTTAAAATTCCCCGTTTTCCCCGTGGAATTGAGGGTTATGGCATACGGATCCCCGATAAGATTGGGATTCAAAGCAATATACCTACTACTAGCAACTTGGGTTACTTATAAGGAATGTTACAAACTGGAAGAATGAAAACTCAATCGAATCAACGCTGCTCGCAGAGGTTCGCTAGGTAAATCTTCGATTTACATGTGCTTACCCCAAGTGGATTGACAAATCTACTGTCCACGTGTGAGCATGGCTTGGATATGTCTATCCAAGCCGAGCGGGTCTAGTAAATAGGCAAAAAAACGCTAAAAAAGGCACAAAGTTCCCTAATTTCCAATAGATTGCAACTTGGGTTATAAAATTATGGTGACTATGTCTTCACCTTCGATTATAATAGGTTGAAGATTGAATGTCAAGATCCAAAAAACATCAAACACTACCAACTTCCATCTCTGTAAAGGGTACAAGAGAGTATATCCGTCATGAGAAAACATAGAACAATCTACTTCAATGATGCTCGTCATTACTATCTGTTCGTTTTTGAGCCGCCGATCCGGTTGGAAGAGGCATGGTCTGCCGTGGACGAGGTCGCTGGCACAAGCTGCGACACTTTTACCTACGGGGTGTCACGCGCTGACGGACTATTCTACCCGTCCAAAGTCGGTATGCAGTTTGGGGAGGACATCCGGCCCTTTGACAGTGCCCCTTACTGGCGCATCTGGGAAAACATGCAAAGTCTGATAAACCGCGGAATCGATCCGTTGACCCTCCTCATCGACCGGGCGCATGAGAAAGGGATGGACTTTTTCGCTAGCCTACGCATGGGTGGGTACGGCGGTATGGATCCGCAGCACGTGCTGGCAAACGGTGGCAGAGGATTCGCCCATCCCGAAGTCCGAGACCATCAGTTTGCCGTGCTAGAAGAACTCGCCACGCAGTATCCTGTAGAAGGGGTGGAGTTGGATTTCGCTGCGGCTCCGGGGGGAAGCCCCTTCTGGCTTAAGCCGGAAGACGCACAGGAGTATACTCCGGTGATGACCGATTTCGTCCGGAGTGTCGCTGAGATGGTACGAAGGCGACCGGGGGGACCTGGGCAAATTGGTGCACGGATATATCCTACCTTAGAGCTGAATCAGAAGACGGGGTTGGATGTACAGACTTGGCTCCGAGAGGGGTTGGTTGATTTTGTAGTTCCGATGGTTTATGCGTTTTTTGTGCTTGACGCTAACATGCCGATTGATTGGTTGGTACAAGAGGCACACGAAAACGACATTTCGGTATACGCTATGCTGCAACCCTATTACAGCGAAGAGAACCGGCGATTTTATTCGGTAGAAGATGCGACACCCGCTATGATGCGGGCAGCAGCAGCTAGCTTTTGGGAACGTGGGGTTGATGGACTCTACTCTTGGTTTCTGCCGTGGCCCCTGGGCGATGCGGAACGCCGCACCCTCACAGAGTTGGGCGACCCGGAATTGATTAAGGAAGGCGACAAACACTACTTTTTGCGCCGGCGTTCCGAGGCGACAGGTGATCACGATTACGAAGCCTTCCTGCCAGTTGAAATCCCATCGGCGGACGCAAAGATACGTTATCAGATCCCCTTTTCCATCGCCGACGACACTCAAAATGACCGGGTGCAGAGTGTTCGACTCCGGCTTGGTGTGACTAACCTAGTGACCGCAGACACATTTGAGGTGCTGTTGAACGGACAATCGTTGGCGGAGGAGCGGTGCACACGTACCGTTATCAGATCGCGAGACCCGTACGCCGGTCAGTGGTTAGAATTTCACCTAGAGCATGTACGTCCACAGAAGGGGGCAAATGTGTTAGAGGTTGCATTGAAGGAACGCCCCGCCGGATTTGTGGGTGGAGTGACTGTCGAGGATGTGGAAATCCTCGTTGAATACGGTCCCTATCGGGTGGGATTGCACGGTTGAACCCAATGCTACCGTGAATCTTTAATAATTTAATGCCCTAAATTTGCTATAGGGTCATTTAATTCTCTCATATTATTGCCCCGATAGATCCCCGATAAATCGTCCGATAAATCGAGACCAGGGGGACAAGCGGGATTCAAAGCAATCTGAACCACGGATAAACACGGATTGACGGATTACACGGATAAAGGACGCCTTCGGCACCTAGCATAAGAAGGCGCAATGAACGCTACTACAAACAGCGGGGCAAGATGCCCCGCCCACTAGGTGGGGATAGAAAACAGCGGGGCAAGATGTCCTGCTTACCAAGTGGGGATAGAAAACAGCGGGGCAAGTCCGAGAGAATCCCGTGACCGGGGATGCCCCGCCTACCGGGTGGGGACAGAAAACAGTGGGGCATGAGCCAAAACAGAAAACTATGGTGAACTAGAGAAATAAGTAGACATTTGCCAATAACTCCGACCTTCACGAAGTTTCCAAAGTCCCCTGATAAGGGGGATTTAGGGGGTTTGCTGTGCCTTGGAAGTGTCTAAGTAATTATAAAATCTACCATAAATGCTCCTAAATTTACTCATGCAAGGCTTGACTTTATTGTCGCAGCATGATAAAATGACCTTGCAATTTTAGAAATCAGGAGGAATACAATTTGCAACAACAGACACGAGGTACAATTGGACAACAGATTGAGCTCCCATTCATGGAATCCGTGAGGATTAGTTTTCAGAGCTTGATGATCCGTTTCGGGCGCTCTGTCATTACGACCGCGGGTATTACGTTGGGAATCGCATTTCTGGTGTCGGTTTTGGTGAACAACGAGGTGAGTGTGGCGATGAAAGAAAGCGGCTCAAAACAGGAGATCACCACCTTTGAAGAAGAGGAATCGACAGGGATTTCTATGAAGGATAAATGGTTGATTATCATGTCCTTAATTGTCTGCGTCGTAGGAATCGCTAATTCGATGCTGATGGCGGTCACGGAGCGTTTTCAAGAAATCGGCACAATGAAGTGTCTCGGTGCCTTGGATCGCTTCGTCGTGAGACTATTCTTGTTGGAGTCTGGATTCCAAGGGCTTGCGGGTGCGCTCATTGGGGCACTCATCGGTTGTCTTGGATCACTTCTGCTGGGGCTCAAAGATTACGGTTTGGATCTATTCTTTTACTTCCCCCTACTACCGGTGCTGAACGAACAGCCTGCTAGGCTCGGGGTGCTACTGATTATCCTTGGTGGTTGTGTGCTCGGCATGATTCTTGCTGTTATCGGCGCGGCGTTTCCAGCGTGGCGTGCTGCAAAGCTGCCCCCAGCGGAAGCGATGCGGACTGAAGTTTAGGAGGAACGCTAATGGCAGACATCGTTGTAAAAACTGAAAAGGTTGTTAAGGAATACCGTATGGGCACCAACGTGCTCAGGGCACTTGCCGGGATTGATTTGGAAATCTATAGCGGAGAATATATCTCATTGATGGGGCCGTCTGGCTCAGGAAAATCAACGCTCTTCAATATGATAGGTGCCTTAGATCTTCCGACCACAGGCAGAGTTTTCATTGATGGTCAAGATATGGGGCAGCTCAGCCAGTCCCAAATCGCATGGTTCCGCTGCCACCGGGTCGGTTACATCTTCCAAAGCTACAATCTGCTGCACGTCATGACGGCACTCGAAAACGTAACCCTGCCGATGATTTTCGCGGGTCTATCGGCAAGCGAGCGTCGCGATAAAGGCGAAGAGCTGCTGGACCGAGTTGGATTAGGGGAACGGACTCACCATAGACCCGATGAATTATCTGGTGGACAGCGGCAGCGTGTCGCAATTGCGCGCGCGTTCGCAAATAACCCAAGTATTATTTTGGCAGATGAACCGACGGCGAACCTCGATACGGTCATCGGTCGAGAAATTATTGATTTAATTAAACAGCTTAACGTCGATCAGGGCGTAACCGTCATTTCGGCGACGCACGACTTAAAGATGCTTGATGTTTCTGACCGGATCGTTGATATCCGCGATGGATTGGTTGAACGGATCCGAAATCGGGATGAGATTGAGATTCAGGTTGGTGAAGTTGGAGGGCACTAGACGCAGTGCGTTTTCAAGAACTCGACATTTCGCGATTTCCCTGTGATTCCAAAGCGTCTGCATGGTTAGAAGTGGGTCCACGGGCGGATGGAGGTGACTGGCGCTTACCATTTCTTTATGTGGTAGGGGCAACTGCTGGTCCCACCTTGCTTGTCCTCGGCGCGGTGCACGGTGACGAATACGAAGGGGTTGAGACAATCCCCGAAGTTTTCCGGCGGGTAGAACCTGATGCACTACGCGGTGCATTACTGATGGTTCCAATTTGTAACGTGCCAGCCTATGAATCCGTCCTCCGCAGCAGTCCTATTGATGGACTGAATCTGGCACGTGTTTTCCCCGGCGATCCCAACGGTACTATCACGCAACGGATTGCTTACTGGATCACTCAGAAGTTGATTAAACCTGCCGACTTCGTTATTGACCTACACAGCGGAGGTGTGACCGCCGAAATCCCACCACTCATTGGCTTCACCCACAGCGACGATGAACTTGGCAGACGCTCACGAGCTGGTGCGCTGGCATTCGGTGCATCGGTGGTCTGGGAGCATCCACCGCCAATGCCTTCCGGTCGGACCTTATCAGCAGCCACGGATCTCGGTGTGCCGGCGATCTATACCGAGGCTGGTGGTGGCGGCTACGCCCACCCGTCTGATGTGAATTGCTTTACCATCGGTGTGATCAATGTGATGAAGCATCTTGATATGCTGGACGGTCAGTCTCAGATTCAACCCGTAACACATCACCTGTCCGGGGATGGAAATATGGACAGTGTCATTTCGACACCCGCCGCTGGTTACTTCCGATCAGACGTAGCCTTGCTGGACGAAGTTAGCCCCGGTCAACGGTTGGGCACCGTTCGCGATCCCTTCGGTGAGGTTGTAGCGGAAATCATGGCTGAGAGTGCCGGCGTAGTTATTATGCTGCGGCGCATTCATCGCGTCCATGTCGGTGATAACTTAGCTCATGTGACGGGACGTTTAAGCAATTGACTTTTCCTAAAGGTTAATCATTGATAAAGTGGCTTTCATCGAAAGATTTTCCTGCCTTAAACTTCTGCTACTGTTTTCCTGATAGCTCGAAATTTCAGTATGCTCAACCTGCCACACCTCGGCGAGATAATCACTACACAACAACATCGAAACAGAACTTTACTCAAGGTTCGAGATTCTTCGATATATTCACTCACAAATCTCTAACACACTGGGAATAAAGATGCAAAATACGCTCAATGCGAACACTTTACTATCACCTGTTGAGGCACTAACCGCGACATACGATCGGGAGCGCTTTGAGGATATCGGGCACATGACCTGTATGACGTTGGTGCTGCTTGGTAATTATGCCCAGACGGGGCACTTCGGCGGACCGTTGGCTTACACGCCTTATAATGTCGCACTCCATTTAGCGGGTCCAGAACTTGGGGGTTTGTGCTACGACTATCGCAATCCCAAGCATCCGTTCTGCGACAAGTTTATGCTCGCCGGCGGGCATAACATTCCTACCGCGTATGCGTTGTGGATGATTATGGGCGAAGCAATGGCGCGGGCGCACACTGCCACAGATGATCCACGTTACAAGGTTGCACCGGAAATTGCTATGTTGCCGATAGATGCACTCGGTTTTCGACGTGGTGCAGGGGCACTAAAGACATTGCTGAAAGAGAACGACTTGGAGGAGCATCCGCTTTTTGCACAGGCAAAACTACGCGGCATCCGGTCGCTAGCGGGACATTCGGAAACAACCGATTTGACTAACGATGTCAACGGAGGACCTTCAGGTATCGGTATAGCAACAGCCGCCGGCAAAGCGGCGTTTTGGAACTTTCTAGATGCTCCTGAATCACTGAAGGTGCTCGCACTTGAGGGCGAATTTGCCATGACCGAGGGGCACGCCCAAGAGCTAAAAACGCAGGCACTCGCAATGCAGGTGGGGAAACGTTTGCGTATCCTGCTCTCTTATAATAACGCTGGCATCGATGATACCTTAGTGGGTGGGGTCATTGATTCCAAGTATAAGCAATACGAGCTTGAGGAGCAGTGGACCTCCTACGGGTGGAATGTGTTTGCCCTTGAAAACGGTAACGATTATGATCAAATTCTTGCGGTTCTCAAAACCATGGAAGACTGGGACGCCGATGACCGACGCCCCATGATTGTTATCGGTAGGACGGTCAAGGGCTATTGGCCCAGTGCGGTGAATGGGCAGATTGAGGGGTACGGGGATCAGTTGGTCAGTTACCCAAGCCACCCGTATGGCTTAAAAATGAACGAAGAATATTTCGTTGCCTTGGCAGAGACCGTCGAGAGGCGTTATGGGGTAGAATTTGAGGGTATCCGCAACGGACCTATAACCGATGAGCGCGAGCGTCTGATACAGTTAAAGACCAACATTGACGTGGTGATGTCGCTGCTAGATCAAAATGGACTGGGAGACTGGCTTGCGAATCGACTCATCAATATTGGTGATGCGGTTCAGGATGATTTGCCGCTGCGGGTTGATGCCAAGCGTGATCCGTTTCTGGATGACCAACTTCGGGCGGAAAATCTTCCTGTCGAGCCGCAGACACTCACCGCGAAGAATCCTGTATCGGGTGAGGAGCAGGAGGTGGATATTAGCCTGTTCAAGAAACCCGGAGAGGTTGCTGGAACCCGTCGGGCGATTTCAGAAATTATCAAGTGGATGAACTATGTGACAGATAACCGCTTTATTACCCTTGCTGCTGACCTCTCAGAGTCGATCAATGTTGAACATGGTAGCCTTTGGGGACATTACAATCCGATCGCCAATCCAGCAGGCACGCGGTTCAAAGCCCCTATCCAAGAAGCGGGGAACGTGTCAAGTGCCATCGGGTTAGTTGGTCAAAGCGCATCACTCGACCCGGAGAAGTTCGCTGGGGTCTGGGCGTTGAGTGGCACCTACGGTGCTTTTACACCGCTGATGTACCTGCCTGCCCGCGTGTGGAGCCAACAGAACCAAGATAGCCCTTTCCGAATGGGCGTTCTTAACGTTCTCGCGGGGCATTCGGGACCAGAGACCGCCGCCGATGCACGGACGCACTTCGGTATTTTTGCACCACAGGTGTGGAAACTCTTCCCGCGGGGTCAGGCGATCCATGTCAGTTTCTGGGATTACAACGATGTTGCTCCGGGGTATTTCGCCGCTGCTGAGGTTGCCGCTCGTGATCCGCGGGTCGGGGTCATTATCATCGAAGTCGCTCGTCCGGATTTTCCAGTGGCTGACCGCAATACATTTGCAGATAGCGATCTCAAGGCAGCCGCTAAAGGGCTATACGTCATTCGTGATTTTAACCCAGACCAGCCCAAACACGGTTATGTGGTCGTCCAAGGTTCTAATTCTACTGTCAATTTGGTTCAGATTATCCCCCGACTAGAGGAGCAGGGCATAAACGTGAAAATCATCGCGGCTGTGAGTGAAGAGTTGTTCGATCTGCAGCCCGATACCTATCGCCAATCCGTGTTGCCTCCAGAAGCACGCTACGACCTGATGGTGGTGAGCACAGGAACACAACGCGTTTGGCCAATCAAAAATCTCGGACCGTTGACGGACGCCTATTCGCTGACCGCAGACTGGGATAATCAGTGGCTCACCGGCGGAACCGAACCGGATGTGATCACGGAAGCACACCTCGACGCTGAGTCGATCTTTGCCGGGATTAAACGCTTCGCCGGCGAGCGAGAGCAGCGCGTATCAGGTCAGCGTGAGTTGCTAACGAAATTGGGTTAGCGGTAGGGGAATTGCATCTGTTATAAAGATTACTAAAGTTAGTACAATTTGTATCCAATTCATGTAGCGTTATCAAGGGTCTAGTGAATATTCGGCGAGTTAGTATCTTCAGAGATTGTTGCAGAAAATAATTATCCCTTGATTAAAGCACGCATATACTCAACCATCAACCCCTGTGTCCGCTTGACAGGACGATACCAATGAATGCTCAATACCCAGTACACCGACTCACTTGTTATCGAACTGCCCCGATTTTATCAGGGTGGCGTTGAATAGCAATTGCCTCAGGCAACTGGTCCCGAAACTCAGTTGCGTGAATCAATTGATGCTTTGCTGGGATTTGACCTGATATCAGGTCAAATCCGCAGTGCTGCTTGGCATCCCGAAGCGTATTCCCAATCAACCATCATTTGTACCGTGAATTGTCCAAACTTTAGTAAAGATTAGGCAACTGAGCAATCAGCACCTGGGGTGAACCGCTGCCGTGGCGCAGAGGCTGACCTTGATGAAATCAGGGTTGCCCAACCCGCAGGCGATCACAGGTGTTCCGATGCCTCGTGAACAATCACGAGGCATCGGATTGGAAACCTGTGGCTACGAGTAGATTTGCATTGTCGTATGCCAAAGTCCCACACACTATTTACATGCGATTGCCCTGAGTTAGCAGACTAGATGCGCAATAAACGGCGGGCATTCCCACCCAAGATCAGCCGCTTGGCTTCGTCGGAAATATCCGCGGTGATAATTTTGCCGATCTGAGGACGCGGATCCATCAAGGGCACATCCGAGCCGAACAGCACTCGATCTGCACCTGCCTCATTCACCAACTGCTCAATCACGCCGGGCGTCCGATAGGTGGAGCATGTTTCGAGATAGACGTTGGGATGCGCCTGTGCAGCGGCGATAGCTTCAGTGCGAGGTTCGATGACGTTGCCGGCATGACCAGCGACAAAATTAGCGTTCGGATATTGCGGCGCGATTTCGGATAGATGCCGGGGCCGGCTTAATTCACCGCCATCGGTATGAAAAAGGACAGCGAGTCCCCGATCGTCCGCGAATTCGTAGATCGGATGCCACTGCGGTTGGTTAAAGGGCCAAAGGGTGTAGGGCGGATAAAGCTTAATGGCGGGAAATTTCAGATCGTCAATCGCGCGGGTCAATTCTGGTATCATCCGCTCCGGCATCATCGGTGAAACGTATGCAAATCCGATAAAGCGATCTGGATGCTGCGCGATAAAATGGGCGGCTTGGTCATTGCTCGCTGTACCGTCGGGATGGAAGATGCCAAATACGCAGGATTTGTCAATACCTGCTGAGTCCATAGCATGGAGCATCAACTTCGGATCATCCTTCATGCCGAGCGGATCCCAGCGACCCACATGCCCGTGATAATCAATGACTTGTGTTCCATCAATCATTGTGTCCCTCCTTGTAGAATACGCTCAAGATTGCCAGCACAAACCGACGTGAGTTCAGCATCAGTTAGATTGGTGTGGTGCAGATAGAACAACATCGGTCCCATCGCAAGGCGGGAATACCATGAACCGTAGACCAATCGGTCGGCACCGAACTCGTCGCGCAGAGATTCTATCTCGCAGATCGGTTCGTAGCGACTCAACTCCAAGCAGGCATTCGGTAATGCGGCTAACATCGGGCGTAACCAAAGGGCATGGACATAATGTGCTCCCACCAAGACCGTTACTAGACTTGGGTACGCCTGAAGTGTTGTGACCAACGCATCAGCATCGGCGTCCGGCAGGAGGATCCAAGCAGGAATGCGCTTCTCACTGAGCCAAGAGAGCAGCGTATCGTAAGCCCAAGGGCGGAAGGGCAGATCCCGTTGCCCGGTATCGAACAACCGCACACAATTGACCCTCCCTTCAGCATGAAGCGATTGAATCTGTGCAAGCGAGTCCGCTGTGGGGATAACCATCCACTGCGGATGGGTGCGTCCATCATCGCCTAGCCACGCTTCAAGGTAGTTGTTGCCTTCAATCGGGCTAACATTGTCAGCGTGTGCGTGGTAAATGAGAGCGCGCTCTACCCCATGCCGATCCATTTCTGCCAGCAACCCCTCCCGATCGCGGTAGGGGGCAGGCTCGTCCAATAGATCACCAACCCTCACGTTGGCGTCAAAAACAGGTACTCTCGATTTGAAATTGAGTGATGTCATAATTCCCTCTGGACCCAATCAGGGTACTTTTCATGGAGTATCCGCTTACACGCCTGATACTCCGCTTCCGTGAAACTTTGATACGGTGAGAGCAGGCGCAGCGGCATCTCTTCTAGCCCACCCAACCGCACAATGATTTTGTCGTAGGCACCGTCTATCCGTTCCTTGTCCCACACCGGGCTAAGTATATCCATGCCCATTTTGTGAAAGTCGTGTTGTAGCCGAAAAAGTTTTTCGACCTGCTGTGTGCGTCCCGCTTCAAAATACTCCCACGTCTTGTGGGGTGTCATTGGACCAAATGAAGCGAGCAGTGAGCACTCTCCGAACATGCAGCCGTGTGGAAAATTCCATTCTCCGAAAAAATGCTGAAGTTCTGACGAGTGGTGCATCAGATCGGCTGCACCGGGCAAGCCACCGCTCGTCGTCTTTGTTGCCACAAGGTTGGGAACGGCGTCGATCAATCGCCGATATTCCGCGCCGCCCAAGACCCGTTTTGCCCGCGGCAGATTGTAGTGCAAGAACTGTGAATCAGGGAACGTACCACACAGATCTTTGAAGAATATCATTAATTCGTCATCGTTCAACGCACCCCAACTCGGCAGGACGGTTTGGAACGTGCGGAAACCGATGTCGTGTGCGAACCCCACGCGTTCAACGATGTTCGCTGTGGACAAGCCAATCGCTCCAACCATTGGGTGGACATCGGGGCCCCGCGTCTCTTCGTAGAAGATCTGAACGATCTGCTGAAAACGAGGGATATCAACCGCATGTCCCTCACCGGCGGTGCCAAAGATATACAGGTGGTTGAACCCTGCCTTGAGGGTATACTGTACCTCCTCTCGAAACAGATCTTCCATCAGATTCTCGTTTTCGTCCCACGGTATTTCACAGGACACCAGAACCGCTTGGGGATAACGCGCCATTTTTCGATCTCCTTTCCGTCAATTACCGTCGAAACAACCTGCCATATCTGTGAGGAAATCATCAACACTCACTTGCTCATAGCACCCGACAGAAGGGAAATCAGTCTGCGCGGGGTGTTCAACCTCACTTTCGGCGTTGGGGAATTCAGCGATGCTTCTCTGAATGAGATCTACCACCTGTTGAGAGGCGCGAATTTCTATGTTGGGAATCGGGGTATTGTAGTAGTAGATCGCTTTAAGCCGAGTGCCGAGCATCTTACACGCATAGGCGGGGAGTGGGGATTCGTCGGAGCCTAGTTTGAAATCGTGCGGCAAGAACAATCGATTTATCTGAAAATCGAAAACCTTTTTCAGCATCCCTGTAGCACTTCTCGGTGTCGCGATCCATTTTGAATTGGGCCAAACATCCAGATTTCCCCAACCCGTCCCAATTTGATCGATCGGTAGTCGTTCACCTCGCGTATGGATACCCTCCTCACTTGCGCCAATAAATGCAAAGTGTTGTGGGTAGTCGAAGAAATCGGCCGTACGTGATCGGAGAACATCGTAGAACGCCGTTGTCAACGCCAGCAGGGCATCTCCGGTGTAGAGGATGCCGTCTTCGAGACAAGGAGAGATGACGCCGACGCGGTCTAGTTCGTGATAATCCGGACAAAACCCCTCAAAGTCAATGCTGATGCGCTCATCTTTAGCAAGTCGCCAATATTGAAAATCTGAAGATCTTAGTAATTTGCTCGTGTGCATAGTTATGTTGGTTCATTGGTTCATTAAAGTTGGGTTTCACTATCGTTCAACCCAACTCCGTTCCGAGAGTCTTCGACCTACGACACTCCTTAAAAGATAGGACTTACACACTTCCATTTCAAAAATCATGTTCTATTTCCGACTGCGTATGCGTAGGACTTTGGCGCACGACAATTACACTTTACTCGTGGCACAGGTTAGTTATCCCACGCAGGTGATGCGGGGCAAGATGCCCCGCCTACGAGGGCAGTAATTCCCCCGACACCTGATATCAATTGCGTAAGTCCTAAAAGATAAACAAAAGGGGAGAAATCTTCTAGATACGCCCCGGCATCGATTTGCCCCGCATCAGCATCGCATCGTTCTCTCTTTCCGATGGACCCGTATATCGACACTTGGCACTGACGTAGTGCGTCGCGTAGCCTCGCCGCCTCTGATTTGTCCGGTTGGGACGGCTGCTGTGGAGGATGAGACCGTGGTGGAAGCTGCAATCGCCCGCCTTCAACTCCAACGGACGTTCCTCAGCTAGGCTTCCTTCAACTGACATCTGCTCGTATTCCGCCCATTTCGACTTGTCTGTGATACCAAACTTGTGCGTGCCGGGCAGCATCCAGACGCACCCATTCTCGATTGTCGAATCGGTAAGTGCCGCCCAGCAGGTCACCATGTCGGGCGGGTCAATGTGGAATCCGAGCGGCATATCTTGATGGTAGCGTTGTCGCGAGCCGATCCGTGGCGGCTTCATAAAAAGCTGGTCTTGGTAGAGTTTGATGTCGGCACCTAGCAGCGATTCGATAGCGTCCAGAATCTTCGGATTGCGGGCATGGTTCTGAAAACCTTCATCATAGAAGGCAAGATGGCTCATTTTCCGAAGGGAATCGGCGTAGTTCTCCACCTGAGCCTTCCCTGCCATCGCGCCGGGTTCGATCTGGAGTTGTCCTTCCGGGATGTGGGCGGCTTTCCCGCTTGCTACCCATTCAGCATGGGCAAGAAGCGCAGAGACCTCATCGGGATCAAGCAAATTTTCTACAATGATGAATCCATCTTCCCAGAACTGTTCTACCTGTTCATTAGACAGCTGCATGATATGTTTCCCTTCTTAAACTTAGGATTGAGATTAGTAACTTCCCAAATTGCCTAGGGACTTGTCTCCCGACCATCGGAGCCACGTCGATCAAACGGGGTAGATTCATATAAAAAGAAGTGCAAAGGATTAAAACATCCGCGAATTAACACGAATCCACGCAAATAAAAAAGAAAGATTAAAGGCGGGCAACCACAAGGGTTGCCCCTACAACCTGCCCAAAATCCGAAATGTTCGGGCGGGGAGACCCCGCCCCTACGATTACTGTTGCAAGATTTCTTTACATGAGCGACGGTGCATTTTATTCGCAGGTAGAGGGGAGTACCTCTCCACGATATTGTAGGTTATCTCCGCCAACAACCGCCCAATCCAAGAGCGTTCCATCGCTGTCGCGGCGTATCAGTGCTGCATCTCCGATGAAGGTGATGTCTCCCAACTGCCGAGGTCCCACTACCGCTGACGAACAGTAGGTGTCCTCCCGACCATCCGGGAACGTAATACGGATCCAACCGTCACCGGGAGTGCCGAGCGATTCAACCTTGAGAGAGGCTGCTTCGTTGGGTTTCATTGGCAAGAGCACCGTCTGAAAACCAGTAGGTAACATTCCTGTTCGGCGATAGGTCACACAGGGAGCGGGTGTGGGACGGGGACCTCCGCCGCAATACCAGCCTTGAAGGTTCGGTTCGGTACGCCCTTCGACAACCTCCATTTCAATACCGTCTGTGACCGCCGGGATGAACGCTAGATTGGGTTGGTCCTGCGTAACTGTTTGCACGGTTTTGGTATCCGGATCGATGTTGACCTCAACCGGAATGAGATGAAACAGCTGCTCACAGGTATGAGGACCGTCCCCGGTCAGATGGTCGGTGATGATCCAATACTCTGGATCGCCAACCTTGCGCCCCTTGATGAAAATGACGCTGCGGTGATGAACAACCGATCCATCGATTTCATCGCTCATCGCCTCCCCGTAACCTTCGGTATAGCAACCCGAAAGGAAATCACAGGTCGCTGTGCTGAACCATCGGTTCGACAGTGGCTGGGCGGTAGTGAACGGTCCGGTTTTCAGTCGGGCTTGGCTTTTTCCGTCCACAATGACTGTGTTGTGTGCAGCAGACGCAATGAAGAAATCGTGAAATTTCATATCGCGTTCAGTCGTCGCATAGGTATGGATACCCAAATCTTCCACCAGTGAACGACCATGAGCGACGACCTCTACCGCTAACTTCCCTTCGTGTCCGTGCAGGACACCCACCGGTCCCACGTCGAAAAATAGGTAGTTGGCTTCACAATCCCAACCGCTGCGCATCACGCCCACGCCGCCGTAAGCGTACCACGACGATTTGCGCGGCGGGGGAGTGCCGCGTTCTCCAAAACTAACGATGTATTGCAGGTCAGCCCGGTTTTCTGAGCCGGCAATTGCCTCCACATAATCGAAGGCAGAGCCGCGTGTGCTATCGCCAGTCCACACATAGCTGCCGTCCGGTTTAGCAGTGTAGGCGAGGAACTCGGCTCGCAATAACATTGGGCGATGCAGATTTTTCAGAAAGTTCCATCCATTTGCCTGCGCTAGTGTTAGAGCCTCCAACCCGGCTGCGGAGGCACCCACGACGTAACCGTAGGAGTTCTCTTTGGACGAGCCATCCGGATAGAACGCTCCTTCACCAAAGAACTCCTCGACTTCGCCAAACCCGCGTTCACGCCATCGTGGCGCAGCTTTGAACTCCGGCATCCCCACGCCTATCCATGCTAGCCCTAAACCGTTGAACAGGAGTTGATTCCCCGGTGCTCCAGTCACTGCTTCCATTGATACGGCACAACCACCTGACAGCCAAGATTGAATCATACAGAAATCGTGCGGCGATAGCCCTTCCCAAGAAAGCATGAAGGGCATTAATTGCTGATAGTTGCGTGCGAGCTGCATGTCGGGAATCCAGATCCACGGACTCTTCCCATCCACATAGCTGACATAGTGGGTCGCAATCTTGACCAGTTTGGCGATATACCGCTCATCATCGGTCAACCAATAGGCTTGTGCCAAGGCACGGAGACAGTATTGGTATGGCAGACTCAGTGTCCATCGCCGCCCAATAACGGGAGGTATATGCTCCCAATTCCAATCGGGACCCAGATCTTGGACATCATCTTCGGGGTGATACGGGATGAAGACCTTGTTCTCCAAGAGCATATCAGCTAGATCCAACACGGTATAATCGGACGACTTTATCCCCTCGGTGCGGCTGAAGGTGTAGCCCTTTGCACGGCTGATTAGCCCTTTAACTTTCTCACGGTCTCGCCAAGTGATTAACTCTGGGATGGCGGTCAGGAAATTCCAGCCAGTTGAATTCGTCTCAAAGGAGCATCCGCCCCGATGCTCAGTGTGCCAATCGAGGATTGGTGGCTTGCGTGCACGGTAGTACGCAAGATAGGCTGTCTCGGCAACGGGATAATCCCCAACTTCGACCGCTGCCTTGACCGCCTCCAACCCGGGCGTATCCAAGTTCATGCGATTGAACATATTGACGATACTGGACATCGCTCTGTTCCTTTACGCACTGTGCCGCTCTGACAAAAGCCTCCCGTACCCGTCAATCGAATCATGATGTCCCAAGGCTCGCAAACACCCCCAGCATGTCGCCAAGTTGCTGGAGATGACTGGCACGCCGAGTTCTGTTTCCAGTCGTGCCAGCACATCAATGGTGCGCAGGTTGGTACAACTGATAAACATTCCATCGGCGTCAGCCTGCCAGACACGCCGGGCGAATTCATACGTCTCTTGTGGCGTCACCTTTCCGATGCTGAACGCATCCACGATGCCCATGCCGGCAATGGCCAGGACTTTGATGCCTTCGTCCTCCAAGAATTGTTTTTCCAGCACATTGAGTTCGTCCGGGTAGGGTGTCGCAACCACGGCGCGCCGAACCCCGAGCGTCCGCAACGCCCCTGCAACGGAACCTGATGTCGTTACCGCTTTGGCTTCTCCTGCCCGCTCGATCCGGTTTCGCAATTCGATTTCGCCTTCAACGCCCGCGACAAAACTACTCGCAGTGCAGGCAAAGGCTATCACATCTGCATGTGCACTACCAAGTTCATCGGCGGCACGCTCCACATGTTGAAGCATCGCCTTGGAGTCGTCTACATCTGACCGTGTATTCCGCATCCGCGCCGCGTAGACGTTAATGCCTTCTGGAATCATTCGGTTAAATTCTGGTTCGACGACTGTATTAACCGATGGCACTAACAAACCGATTCGTCCGTTCTGTCCGTACATTTTTATCACCTCATCTAGGTATAGGTTGAACGTTTGCTTTCAGCCAATCAACAAAGGCTGCAAATGTCATGTCTTCAGTTAAGGAGAGTAGACTCTTGTCACTCCTATGAAGGTGCGGCACATATTCACCGCCATGCTCTTCACCAATTCGACCATACTTGAGCCGAATTGCGCGTGGATCCGGGCTATTGTCAAAACCTGCTTCGACCCAATCTCCGCGTAGAACATAGTACCGATATTTTCGCATACCATCGCTGAATAACTCGGTAATCAACACCCGATACACGCCATACTTAGCCTAAAGACGCAAAATAGCCCGTTTAGGGGTTGCGTCAGCGACATGCTCGACTTGTTCAAAGGCATCTTGTGCAAGGGCAATTATGCCAGCAAAATGGTTGGCAGTTTTTGCGTCCAATCTTCAATTCCTTTGTAACAGAATTCCCAATCTGCCAGATCAATCTCCCACATTTTATTCCCCTCAGCTTCGACCTGATTGATAAGTGTTTCATCTTTAGCCATACGTTCAGCGAAGGTTGGGTATTCCATTCCATATTTGGTTTGATATTTAGCATCTTTTTGCTGGAGTTCAGCTATCTTGACGGCAATCTGCTCAATTGTGTACCGCTGTAGAGCCTGGTCAATAGCTGTTTGTAAGTCGCCAAAGGTTGTCAATACCTCAACGTATTTATCTTTGACTGAGACTGTAGCCATAATCTTACCTCGCAATTCTAGCGAAACGCTTCGGTCAGGACTTGCCGAAAAGCTGACTGACCGTCCAATAGGGTTTTCACGCTTGCTTTCCGATTTTAATCCTTTTTCAGATACCTTTTGGCGATCTTTGCTGCCACTGTCCCAATCTGATAGTAACCGACCGAGATCTGTCCGACATGGGTCAAGATGTCATACGCCTTCCAGCGATCCCAGCCGAACTCTTCCTCCATCCATAAGATTAACCACGCATAAGCCTGAGCGGTCGAATGCTCCATCGGGCAGCCGGTGGCGACGGTCATGATCTCTGTAGGGGATTCGATTCGAGGTCCCGGCAGGTTTTTGCCCTTGATTAGATCGACAGTAATCTTTGTCTCAGAAGGCATTTCCAGTCCAGAAGCGGAAAGTTCGCCGTGTCCCATTGCAGCGTGTGCATCGCCCAAATAGAGATACCCTCCTGATACAAATACGGGCAGGTAAACGGTATTGCCGGGACAGGTTTCGATGATATCCATATTACCACCGTGAGGGCCCGCCGGTCCTGTTGTCGGCACACCGGTATCCGGAGCCGTTCCGATACAACCGAGCATCGGAGTGTAGGGGATGGTGATGTCATCGCTCCAGTAGATCTGTCCGTCGCGGATAGGACAGACATGCACGCCATGCGGGCAGTCGTCGCCTAACCATTCGGCAAGCTGTCGGGGATCGGAGGTTCGGGTCGCACATTGACCGAGACTCGGTCGAATTTCCTCAATTTTAACTGCCAGCGCGTCTCCCGGTTCAGCACCCTCAATCCAGATTGGACCTGTTTGTGGGTTGCCGTAAGGTTTCTTGGTCTTATCTCGCCGATCGGTGTTGGTGCGGATCTGACCCGAAAAGGCGTCCTCTGCCTCCACCAATACGCTTTCGCCCGGCGCGATCCTTAAGCGCGGCTCGTTATGCCGACTGAACTCATAGTAAAGTGGACCAAGGGGGAGTCTTTTCATATTATACCTCTTTCGTTTTTGTAGTCGTGGGTATTTCGTCGGATGTCGCTCATTTTATCTTTGCTCATTTTAAGAAATCGTACAACAGAAACCGAGTTTTCAAGTCCGAGAGGACCTCCGATGAATCGAGAGCAGGCCCGTGACCGGGGAAAAAACTCGGTTTCTCTATGCGTTTATAGCCCGACTGCACCAATGAACAAATGGTTGTCACGTTTCACGCTCTTTGCGGTTCACCAGAGGCTCCAGCCGCCATCCACCACGAGGTTATGTCCGGTGATCCAGTTACCGGCGCGTGAGGCAAGCAGGGCAACGGACCCTTTGATGTCATCAGCAACCCCTGTGCGTTCAAGTGGGTTGCTCAGGCGACACCGCTCTGCTAGTTCCGGATCCGTCGTCGATTTTGGAATCTGTCCCGGACTGATACAGTTGACGGTGATACTGTACTCACCCAGCTCAACTGCGAGTGCCCGCGTTAGGTTGACTATGCCACCCTTCGCCGCCTGATAGGGAGGACCCGAACGATTGAAATCCAACCCTTCGTAGAGACGTTTATCGGCACTCAGAAAACCGTGTATGGATCCGAGGGTGATGATTGTACCACTGCGTTGCGGAATCATTACGCGGGCTGCGGCTTGTGCACAGATATAGGTGCTTTTGACATTTATCTCCCATGTACGGGTGAATTCGTCAATCGAAGCGTTGGGAATATAGCTCGTTGTCGCAGCACCACCGGCGTTGCACACCATTATGTCCAACCGCCCGTGCATTTTGACCACATCTTCCACAAGTGCGTTGACCTGCGCTTCGTCAGTGACGTCGCAGCCAAGTCCGACGCATCTGATGCCAGCTTCTTGTAACTCCGCTGCAACCTGTTCACATAAGGCTTTGCGGCGGCTAGCAATAACTGTCGCAGCCCCCAGTTCGCCGAGTGCGGTCGCCATTGCGCGTCCTAAATGAGTCCCACCGCCGGTAATGATGGCAACACGATCATGAAGTTCAAACATCTCCTGTATTTTCATTTGGGCAGTCCTAAGAGGTTTGTTTCTCCGATGAAGAAGCTGGGGATTTTTTCGAGTCCGGGTATTTAGACAAGTGTGCTATAATATCTGCTTTAGATGAAACGAATATCCTTTCAGTTTGGAAATTCAGTATCCACAAATTAAAGATAGAGGTGTCAACTATGATATTGGGAAGTGGTGAATATTGTTACCAAGTCGTTAAAGGTTGGGGACAGGGCCCCAACGGTCGCACACTAGGCATCGCCTCGGGTGTCGCCGTTGATTCGCAGGACAAGGTCTATGTTGTAGACCGCGAGCCGAACGCAGCGATCGTGGTCTATGACCGAGATGGTCGCTTTCTCTCATCATGGGGTGAGGACCTCCTCAGTCTGCCTCACGATATTTTTATTGATTCAGAAGATCGCCTATACATCGCCGACTGTGGCGATCACACAGTGCGTATCTGCACCACAGAGGGTCAGGTACTACAAACGCTTGGGACACCCAATAAGGCAGGAGCCCCCGGCGAGCCATTCAACATGCCGACTCGTGCAGTCGTCTCCCGATCGGGTGATATTTACGTTTCGGACGGTTACGGTCAGCATCAGATACATCAGTTCTCACCCGATGGAACCCTGCTAAACACTTGGGGCAAAGAGGGAGCAGCACCGGGGCAGTTCACCCTTCCTCATAATGTTTTCACGGACCGAGAAGACAGGGTGTTGGTCGCTGACAGAGAGACGAATAATCGCATCCAAATTTTTGACCCTGACGGAGGTTTCCTCTCTGAGTGGCCAGGGCGCCTTGGTCCTTGCGGATTATACATTGACGCAGACGATACCGTTTACATCGCCGAGGGCGGTGGTGTCAGCATCTTTGACCGAGACGGAAAGCTGCTTACCTGCTGGAACGTGTTGGGCGGACCCGACGATATGGCACACGGTGCCCACGGCATTTGGGTAGACCGGCACGGGGACATATATATCGGTGAAGTGGGCGTTGAGAATCTGCTGCATAAGTTTGTTCGTGTGTGAGGGGAATGTATGGGCATAGCCGTCTCCTCGCGCTCGGCATTTTTACCGATATACTGACTGGATCACCCCCCGAATATATCCGACTGCGTATGCCTGTCCTGCTCTGCCCGCGTCTGTCTGCGGAAATCCCGGCGTGTGATCCATCATAAAGGGACCGTTAAAGCCTGCATCTCGATAGATCGCCATCGCTCGGTGCATGTCTATATCGCCTTCATCAAGAAAAACCTCTTGGAAACTTGGCAGGCATCCGCGGACATTGCGGAAGTGGACGAAGACGATCTTGTTTTTAGTAGCCATCTCCCGAATCGCTTCATACACATTTACCCCCATCTCAGTGACGCAGCCCTGACAGAACAGCATTCCGTTGGAGTCGAATGGAACGATGTCGAAAATCCGCCGGTACTGGTCAAGAGTTGATGCAATCTGCGCTACACCCCCTAGCGATTCGGGAATCGGCGGATCATCCGGGTGCAGTGCCATCCGGACTCCGACTTTGTCAGCCATCGGAATCACCCCTTCGAGGAAGTGCGTTATATGCTCCCACATCTCCTCCTCCGAGACCGGTGGGTCGTGTGGTTTGGGGCGATCCTGTGCAAACTCATCGTAATCAAAGGTGCTGTAGGAGGTGCCCCCTCTACCTTTGGCGGATGTTGTGCGAAAATTCCCCATCGGTTTGAAATTGTATCCTAGCGCCGGGATACCAGCCGCGCTGATGCCCCGAAGCATTGTGCACCACGCCTCAATCTTCTCATCCCGATCTGGCAACCCTAGCCCAATTTCATCCCAGCCCGCCATAAAAATGCTGTATAGCTCTAGTCCGTGGGCCTCTGTCTTCGCCTTCGCCGCTTCAAAGAAATCTGTCCTGTCTACCCCATCTCGCAGGTCCAGTGAAGGGTCAACGCGGTGCATACCGCGAATATCAAGGCAAAGGCGATCGATTCCAATGGCGTTAAAAAAACTCAGATTCTCATCGTTAAACTGTTCCCAACTGAGTAGATCCTGAATGTACATAAAGTCCCCTCCGATTACCTCGTAAATTTCTAATGCAGCTATTATAACTCAAGTTGCTACCCATTGAAAATCCATCGGATTGTCGTTAGAGTTGAGGTTTCTACCTTTCACTCCAGTTGCTTTGAATCCCGATCTTATCGGGGAGGAGCACTATGTGTATAACCAAGTGTGTCTACCCCAAATATTCTAAAACCTCCGTACGCTCCCGCATCTCAGCAAATGCTGTTTTCTCAATAATGGCAGTTATCGGTCAACCTGTTTGAGCCACCCCCATATCGTGAGTATCTTACCGGCGGGAGCAACTGCAAGAACAGGGTTAAACCATGCAGGATCAGTGTCATCATCGGGATTATTGGTGAGGTTTCGCTGATTACCCCCATCGCCGTCCATCACGTAGATGTCCAAGTGCCCACCCCTATTAGACACGAAGGCAATCCGTTTACCGTCAGGGGACCATGAGGGATCCTTATCAGAAAAGAGATCGTTAGAGAGGTTTCGCGGATTACCCCCATCGGCATCCATCACATAGATTTCCCGGTTCCCCCCGTTCTTCATGGAAGTAAAGGCAATGCGTTTACCATCAGGGGACCATGAGGGATCCTCGTCAAAACGAGCATTATTGGTGAGGTTTAGCAGATTATCCCCATCGGCATCCATCACGTAGATTTCCAAGTTTCCAGTCCTACTAGAAGCAAAGGCAATGCGTTTACCGTCAGGGGACCATGAGGGATCTTTATCATCAAAAAAGAGATCGTTAGAGAGGTTTCGCTGATTCTTGCCATCGGCGTCCATCACGTAGATTTGCCAATTCCCACCCGCAATACCCCTAGCCCCACTAGAAGTGAAGGCAATGCGTTTACCGTCAGGGGACCATGAGGGATCCCATTGAGCAACGGGAGCGTTAGTGAGTCTTCGCGGATTACCCCCATCGGCGTCCATCACGTAGATTTGACGGTTCCCATCTCGTTCAGCAGTAAAAATAATGCGCTTGCTGTCGGGAGACCATGTGGGATGCCAATCATCAAAAAAGGGGCTTTTAGTGAGTCTTCGCGGATTACCCCCATCGGTGTCCATCACATAGATTTCCATGTTCCCATCCCTCTCAGACGTGAAGGCAATCCGTGCCTGTGCGTCAACATCTACCATCAGCGGCGTTAGACTCAAGACTACAACGCTAGCTAAAATGAAATGTGCGCGATTGTATCTCCGTTGCATCTGCTATTCCTCCTCTGTTCTCAAATCGGTTTTTTATCCTTTGGGGTTGATAGACGTCAGATTGTGTTGGCAACACCTTTACAATTAAAGGGGCAACTCGGTTTGTTATCGCATGAAGTCTGCGCCCCTTCCTTGGCGTTTATGACCCAACCTCAGCAAACACTGTTCTCTCAATAATGGCAGTTATCAGTCAACTTGTTTGAGTTGTCCCCATATTGTGAGTATCTTACCGGCGAGAGCAACTGCAAAAGCAGGGTCAAACCATGCAGGAGCAGTGTCGTCATGGGGATTATTAGTGAGGTTTTGCTGATTACCCCCATCGGCGTCCATCACGTAGATGTCACGGTTTCCATCCCTCTCAGACGAGAAGGCAATGTGTTCACCGTTAGGGGACCATGAGGGATGCCAACCATCCTGGCGATTATTGGTGAGTCTTTGTTGATTACTCCCATCGGCGTCCATCACGTAGATGTCAAAGTTTTCAAAGTTCCCCTTCCTATCAGACGTGAAGGCAATCCGTTCACCATCGGGTGACCATGAGGGATGCCAGTCATTCTGGCGATTATTGGTGAGTCTTTGTTGATTACCCCCATCGGCGTCCATCACGTAGATTTCCAAGTTCCCATCCCTAGTAGTAACAAAGGCAATGCGTCTATCGTCAGGGGACCATGAGGGATCCCATTCATCAACAAGGGGACTGTTAGTGAGTCTTTGTTGATTACCCCCATCGGCGTCCATCACGTAGATATCAAAGTTTCCAACCCTACTAGAAGCAAAGGCAATACGTCTACCGTCCGGAGACCATGAGGGATCTTCGTCATCATGGGCATTATTGGTGAGGTTTCGCTGATTACCCCCATCACCGTCCATCACGTAGATGTCAAAGTCGCCACCCCTAATGGAACTGAAGATAATGCGTTTACTGTCGGGAGACCATGCAGGAGCAGTGTCATCAAAAGGATTGTTAGTGAGGTTTCGCTGATTACCCCCATCGGCGTCCATCACGTAGATTTCCTGATTCCCATCCCTCTCAGACACGAAGGCAATCTGTGCCTGTGCGTCAACGTCTACCATTAGCGGCGTTAGACTCGACACTATAACGCTAGCTAAAATGAAATGTGCGCGATTGTATCTCCGTTGCATCTGTTTTTCCTCCTCTGTTTTCAAATCGATCTCTTATCCTTTGGGCCTGATAGAGGTCAACTTGTGTAAGGAAGCCCTTTCCAATTAAGGTGGTAACTCAAGTTATTATACGCCAATCACCATCTTTCTGCAACGGAAATCTCCGGGTGCTATAAGGCTATTTCTCGACTATGGCAGCAACCCCAAAACCTGATCTATCTCCGCCTCCGAGTTATAGAAATGTGGCGATAGGCGGACGCCGCCCCGATCCGCTCCGATGACGTTTTCTCGCCTGAGCCGTTCAACCAGATCGGCTGATGTATATCGGTCACTTTCAAACACTACGATACCGGAACGCTCGGATTCTCCTGTTGGTGTCAGCAGCCGGTAGTCCTTTGAGCGGAGCCCTTCGATGAGGCGATCTGTCAGGGCCAATATTCGCTGCTCAATATTCGGGATTCCAATTTCTAGCAGCAGTTCGATTGCTGCACCGAGTCCATACAAGCCAACGCTGTTATACGATCCCTCCTCAAAGCGCGTAGCAGCCGGTTGAGGGGTGAAATCATAGTTCAGAAAATCCCTTGGATTGACGACACCCGCCCAACCGACGTTTGTGTTGATCAGTGCATCCTGTTTCTCCTTTGCACAGTAGAAGATTGCCGCGCCTTCAGGTGCGAGCAGCCACTTATGACCGTCGGCGGCAAGAATATCAACCTTGCAAGCCTTCACGTCCAAGTCAATCGCGCCCACGCTCTGTATAGCGTCCACCACAAACCAAATTTCTCTTTCTCGGCAGATGTCACCGATCGCCGCGATGTCGTTCCGAAAGCCTGATGCAAACTCGACGTGGCTGATCGTCACACACCGCGTCCGCTCGTCAATTGCCGCCTCAATATCCTCAATGTGAATGCGCCGATCTCGCTCCGGTGCCATTCGCGTTTCCACACCGAGACGCTTCAGGCTCAACCAAGGATAAACATTCGCAGGAAATTCCACAGCCGTTGTCACGACGTTGTCGCCCTCACGCCAATCAATCCCGTTTGCAGCGATGATGATGCCTTGTGAGGTGTTTTTCATAAAAGCTATCTCGTCAACATCACTGTTAATCAGTTTGGCAGCGTTTGCACGACACGCTTCCGCTGTAGCATCCCAACGTTTGGAATTGACCGCACCGCTATTGGTCGCATCGTCCAAAAAACGCTCCATCGCCTGATGGACACACAACGGGAGCGGGGCAACTCCCGCGTGGTTCATGTAGATATATTTCTCTGCTACTCGAAATTGTTTTCGCCATTCGTTCCAATCAATCACGTTGTCCTCCAATTTAGTTCTTTAATAGGCAACACCCTATAGCGTGTGCATCAATTTCTGTCTCGGTATATATCAGTCTCGTGTCAAAAGAAAGTACAAAACGCAAAGAGCGTGAAACGTGAAAACTACGAGCCCAATTCAATACCGGTATAGTCAAGACTATTACGTAACCTAAGTTGCTAGGGTCATTTAATTCTTCGAGCGGGGCAAGATGCCCCGCCTACAGGGTCGGGTAGAACGTGGTGCTACTACGAACAGCGAGGCATAAGCCAAAACGGAAAAACTAAATGCCCCTAGCAACTTGCGTTAGGTATATATCAGCGATTTTCAAATTAGATCGCTATACGATACGGAGACTAAATCTTCTTCCTTAATTCCAAGCGCGTCCTTCACAAGCTGGTGTTCCGCCTGTGCTTCCTCTTCCGTTTGGTTGCGAATCACTGTTTCTAATTCAACAAACTGACCGAGATCTCTTACCTCATCCAGATGGATGCGCGTGTCGCCAAATATCCACAACTCCCGCTGCTTCTCAACAACACCTTTCACCCCCCAAGCCATTGTCGCGATCTGCATGAAAGCCGTCGGTTCAGAGATATCGCATACCTGATAACTGCTATAACGTGATTCTGCACGATCGGAACGTTCATAGTAGATGAGTTGCACTTCATCGGTATTGATTTCTCGCAGCTTCAACCTGCCTTGAGGAATGTTAAAATAGGTGTCAAGTTGTTTCATTGTGCGACGATGTTCCGCTTGGAGATTGATAAGATGTCCGCGGAGTACATCGAGTGAATCACAATTTGCTTTGAATTCTAGGTTTTTCAATGTCCTTTTAGGAACCTCCTTCTTATAAAATCGCGTAAAATTGCGTGATTTCAATAGACTATTAGGACTTACGCAGTTGAACGTTCAACCCCTTGTAGTTCAGTGACTCATTACCGGACAATACGACTCACGACGTCCGATGAATCGGGCAACTACAGTGGTTTGTAGTAAGTCTCGAACTCTCGGAACGGAGGCGATTTATCGACCGTACCCCCTCTAACTCCCCTACCCCCCTTTATCCCCCCGCAAGCAGGGGGAGGGAGGGGAGAAAGCAATGAATTGCGCTACTACAAATTGCTTTGAATCCCGATAAAATCGGGGCTGAAGTGCGTAACTCCTAAGACTATATTGTTGATCTAGCAAATCGGGTTTCATATTGTAGAGTTATTTAGTTTTCGTTTGTTTCCTGTCTGAGTCGGGATTCGGAGATCCCTCCTACAGGAGAATTAAATGCCTCTATGTCATATTGAAAAAGCACTTGACAAAAACGCTAGTAATTTATAAAATCTCCGCAGCACATCATGGAGAACGAGCATGGGAAAATATGTTTGCAGACTTTAGTCAGATTAGGAACATAACCATTTTAGGTGTCGGTTTAATCGGTGGCTCTCTCGGCTTGGCGTTGAAAGCCAAGGGTTTCCGCGGAGAAATCACCGGGCTCGGTAGGCGGATGCAGACGCTCGACATCGCGCTCGAACGCGGTGCGGTTGACAATGCGACCACCGATTTTCACACTGGAATTCACGACGCGGACCTAGTGGTTATTGGAACCCCGGTAGATCTCATCTCTGAAATGGTGCAACGTATCGCCGAAATTCGGACATCTGACACCCGACCTTTATTGATCACAGATGTTGGTAGTATTAAAGGTCAAATCATTGAGGAAATCGAGAGTTTCTTAGCCGTTTCTAACCTACACTTTGTTGGATCACACCCGATGGCGGGTTCCGAAAAGACAAGCGTTGCAGCGGCACGTGCAGACCTATTCGATAGTGCAAAATGTATTGTGACCCCGACGGACAATACCCACCCACAGGCATTGAAACTTGTCACAGACCTTTGGCAATCTGTTGATACACAGGTCTGCCACCTCTCTCCCACCGAACACGACTTACTCATCGCGGGCGCAAGTCATCTACCACACCTCATTGCTTCCATCTTGACAAATACAGTGGGAGACATCGGTAATGACACAGCAAATGCGCTCGATTTCGCTGCAACCGGTTTCCGCGATACAACCCGCATTGCTGCGGGTTCTCCACAGCTTTGGCAGGCAATCTTCATACAAAATGCCCGCTCACTGCTACCGATGATTGATTCGACAATCGAAAGCCTCGCTCAATTCAAAACCTTACTGGAAAACCGAGACGATGTTGAAATTGAACGCCTCTTGGCGCATGCAAAGATGTTAAGGGATACATTGGAGGAATGATGAAGGAACGGCTAACGATTGCAATGGATGGTCCCGCCGGCTCAGGAAAAAGCACGATTGCCCAACGTCTCGCCGAAAAGTTGGACTATCTTTATCTGAATTCAGGTTCGATGTATCGTGCGATGACGCTCTTATCCATCCGAGAAGGGGGAGATTCGACGAATGTGCCTATGTTAACCAAATTGGCAAAGAGTTGCCGGATTGATTTCTTAGACAACGGTAAGACTACCCTGTTGAACGGAGAAGATGTGTCGGACTCCCTTCGCACTCCAGAAATTGACCGTGCCATTGTCGATATCGCAAAAACCCCTGAAGTACGGCATGAGATGGTGAAACAACAACGTCGGATTGGTGAAAAAGGCGGCATCATCGTTGAAGGACGTGACGTAACGACGGTTGTGTTCCCGGACGCGGACCTGAAGTTTTACATCAACGCCTCCGTTGAAGAGCGTGCGAAACGCCGTTTTGCAGAACAAAAAACAAGGGGTATTGAGACAACCTTAGAACAGGTCGAAAAAGAAATTCGCGAACGAGATCAGATGGACGAATCTCGTGAGCATAGTCCGTTGCGCACCGCCGAAGATGCAATTGTCATAGATACAACTAGCATGACCATCAACCAAGCTGTGGACTTCGTTCTAAACCGAGCAGAGGTAGGCTAATGCGACGTACCAATTTCGGATTCTGGACAGATCAGCTCCCATATCGCTGGTCACACCGAATTACCAATTTTGTCTTTAATCTTTTCGGTAAATTGGAATCTCATGGCTATGAGAATATTCCACGACACGGTGGCACCTTAATTTTATGCAACCATGTGAGCTATTTCGACCCCTTCATCGTTGGCGCCACGGCGAATCGAGAGTTGCACTTTATGGCAAGGCATGATTCTTTTGATATGCCGGTGATAGGCTCTCTGATCGCTGCACACAATGCGTACCCAGTAAAACGCGGCACGGCAGATCGCGCTGCGCTCCGACGCACCATCTCCCTGCTGAAATCAGGAAATGTAGTCCTCATCTTTCCCGAAGGCACACGCAGTGTCGATGGTACGCTGGGCAAACCCCATGGGGGTGTCAGTTTCATCGCTCATAACGCAGGGGTACCTGCTATTCCCGCTTATCTCAAAGGAACGATACTCCCCCGTAATGCGAAATGGATTCATCCTGCTCAACTGACCGTAACCTTTGGCACCCCCATCGATTTCACAGAGGCGCGACAAATTGAGGACAAACGCGAGCTATACCGGCGGATGGGTGAGCAGATTATGCAGGAAATTGCCAACATCCGGGACGGACAAATGCGTAAGTGAAATGATTCGCCATTCGCTACCGACCGCCAAGAAACTCCTCATTAATCAATCTCGTTTCACACCTTAGAATAACTCAAGTCGAGTTTCCATACTCGACATCCACTAAAAATAACGCAAGTTGCTAGTTGTCTGATAACACTACACACATGTCGCCCCGCTGGGGCTTTGGGGTGTGGTGATTGGCTCTTGCTATACACATTGCGCTCCTCTGGAGCGCAGGGATTACCCCTATCACCGTTCTATAGACATATCGCTCCTCTGGAGCGAAAGGTATTATAGCACAAGTTGCGATTCGGAGATCGCTTGACAGGTTAGGAAACCTGTCCCCACTAGAAACCGTGTATACTTGGTGTAGGAGGGAATTCCAATTCCCAACTCTTGCATCGGCTTCTGACGCTTGGTTTATCAACTAGCAACTTAGGTTAGAATAGGACTTCTGCGATGTCATGCAAGCCCTTCGGTGCACCCATCACCCACCGTGCTGCACGAATCGCTCCACGCGCAAGCGGTTCACGGTTTTGACCGCGATGTGTTATCTCAAGACGATCACCCGTACCGACAAATAAAACTGTGTGATCGCCGGCAAGGTCTCCTCCTCGAATGGCGTGTATACCGATCTCCTTCTTGGTGCGCTTTCCGACGATGCCGTGCCTACCGTACACGCCGACTTCTGAAAGATTTCTGTCCAGTGTTTGAGCGAGGACCTCAGCCATCCGTAGGGCGGTCCCACTCGGTGAATCGACTTTTTGATTATGATGTGCTTCAATGACCTCCACGTCGTAGTCGTCCCCGAGCACATTTGCAACGAGTTGAATCGCTTGCAACATAACATTGATGCCGACGCTCATGTTGGATGCCATCACGCACGGGATTTGAGGTGCGAGTGTGTGCACCTGTGCTAATTCCTCTTCATCATATCCTGTCGTTGCGATGACCATCCGCTTTCCGGCGTCTACAACGTTCTGGAGATGCTCAATGGTTGCACTTGGCGATGTGAACTCAATCACAACGTCTCCGTCATCCAGAATTGCAGGCAGATCACTGGTAACAGGCACACCGATTGTCCCAATTCCGGCTACTTCTCCTACATCCTGCCCAAGTTGCGGATGCTCAGAGAATTCGATAGCACCGACAATCTGCATATCTTCCTGTTCTGAAACGCCTTGCGTAATCATCTTACCCATGCGCCCACAGGCACCATTAACAATAACACGAATCATATCTTTTTCCTTTCTACACCGCCAGAAAACCTTGCAAAAACTTCAAATCTTCGCACGATTCTCAAAGCTGATAAAGATGAAAACAAATCTCTAAATCATTTAGTCCTACCGGCGTAACCAGAGTCTCACATAATGTCGCCGATGTTCTGGATCGGGATAGTCCTCAAATGCGGTGCGGTTGTGCAGGATCCAGCGGTTATTGGTAAACAGCACCTGTCCGGGTTGTAGGTTGAACTCCACTCTGAAATCTGTGCGACACAGCAACTCTTCCACAACTTCTAGTGCCTTTTTCTGATCTGCGGTCAGCCTTTTGCCCGCACGCTCGTGACCTACCTGAATGTAGTACTGCAGGTATCGGAGCGTCAGTTCGCCCCTACTCCACTGGAAGATTGGGAATTGAGATGTCGGGGATTCCCCGGCTTTGAACTGTCCTCGACGATCGAAACAGAACAGCTGATAGAGGGTTTTGAGGACATCGGGGTGATTTTCCAGCAGTTCATTGTGGAGTGCGTAGCCGCTGATAAGCTGACTCTGTCCGCCAGATTTTGCTGTATGCAGGCAGAGCAGCCCCACAAGGTCGGGCAGCAGTTCGCCGAAGGAGTTGTCGTTATGAAACGAACTCTCGGCATTGGTTACTGAGAACCGTGCTCCCTGCGCCACATGTTGACCCGTATCTCGCACATCGTATAACAGGGTTCCTTCAATATTCTGTTCCATGGGATTGCCGAGGAACTGACCAATCATCCAGTACATTGACAGCGATTCTTCAACCTGATACTGTTCGATCGGCACCCGTTCGACGATAGCAAAACCACGTCCCGAATTGAGGGCATCAAGTGCCGGTTGAAGGCACCCTTCACAGCCATTGGCTGATCTATCCGGACGGGAAATCTCTGTAATCGGTTGGGAACTACGCTGTGCGTCACGGATAACCCACTTGAAGCTGGAGAGACAATCCTTGGATAGCGGGTAGTACCAAGCTGTAGTATCATCAATGCTACTCGCCCGCCAAGCGCGCTCATCGGAAACCCCGTCGGTCAATATCTGGGAGCTATTCATAGTCGCGTCTCCTCACCCCACGTTCACCCTTACTCGCTATCCGCCCAAGCACCCTTTGCCATCATCCCACCGTCAACACAAACGTATTCGCCGGTCATGAAGGATGCTTTGTCACTAGCGAGGAACAGCACGACGTTGGCAATTTCTCTGGGTTGACCGATCCGCCCCATCGGATGCGCTTTACCCCATAGCTTCTTGAGACTCTCCAAGTCGCCTCCCATGAAGTCCACGGCCTCCGCCACCAATGGCGTATCGATTGTTCCGGGATTGACCGCCAGCACCCGAATATTGTCTTCGGCGTACTCCAGAGCGAGTTGACGGGTCAGAGAAAGGGCACCACCCTTACTGGCTGCATAAGCAGACACGCCTTGCATCGACTGTAGCCCCTGAACACTAGCGGTGTTGATAATAGCACCGCCTCCACGCTTCTTCATCTGCGGCACACAGTATTTGGTCATGAGGAAGAAACTCTTGAGATTGACATCAATGATGCGATCCCACATCTCCTCCGGAAATTCGTGGGCGGGTAGGTAGCTATTCGCAGGTTGGATGCCGACGTTGTTGCAGAGGATATCCACTCCGCCCCATTCTGACACGGCTGTCTCGACAACCCCTTGGCATTCGCTGCTATGGGCAATATCTGCCTTCAGGAAACGCACGGTTCCCTCCATGCTTGCGGATTCTTCGACGAGTTGGGTTCCTGAATCTTCGTCCAGATCTGCGCAGAGTACGCTAGCACCTTCTTCGGCAAAAGCCCGGCTGATACCGCCGCCGATGCCTCTGGCACCGCCGGTGACAATTACGATTTTATCTTTGAAATCTGGCATGATATTTCTCCTTTTACAACTCTGTGAAGGCATTGAACCTTCGCAAGGCTAGATTGTTATTCAGAATAGATTATCATAATCTTCCGATCTGTATCCCCCTTGCCTTAGCAGAGGGATACAGATCGGCAGCCTTTATTTTTGTTGAAAAACTAATTGAAATATAGTATATTTCCACTATCCACTGGTTGAGAGATTGCAGCTTCGGGCAACCCCGCCCGTTGCTCTCAACCGCCTACTGCAAAGGGTTGAGTGGATGTGGAAAACACCAGACGCCACAAAAAAACAAACATTTAACCGGCACCCCTATCACACTTGATGTGATAGAGCCGCATAATGTAAATGTGCGAAGGACATGCCTTCCACGTATCGGTAGCCCCTCGGTTTCAAGGGGTTTCCGTAGTGCGCCAAATGGCCCGCGCCGCCCCATTTGCATGAGGTGTGGCCCTTTGAGTTGACAGGGGAAGCCTCCCACGAGGAGATGCAAGATGGCCCCATACTAGCAATGTAGGTAAACCCTAAGAAACCCGGACGGGTAAGAATCCCCGCCCTTTAGGGTGGGGAGTGGTTAAACATTATACAACAATTCACACAAATTTTTCTTTAATTTCTTGCTGCAATAGATCATCCACATTCGCACCTGACGCGATTAGACAGACTGTCTTATTTTCTAAAGCAGTACGCATCTTCAATGCTGCGGCTAAAGGTGCAACGCCGGCACCTTCTGGTAGGTGTCCGGTATGATTATAGAAGGCACCCATCGCCTCTTTCAAATCGGTCTCAGAAACCACCCACATCTCATCGACAACTGCTAGCATCAGATCGACCGCTTCTGGAATAGATACCCGTACTGCCATACCGCTGGCAAAGGTGTCGCAACTTTCCGTGTCCACAGCGTGGCCCGCCTGAAACGACAACGTCATACAGGGCGCTAAATCGGATTGGACACCAATCACCCGGATTGATGGGTTGAACTCTTTGAGTGCTGTCCCGATACCGCCGATTAATGCACCATTCCCAACCGATACAATAACGGTTTCTACGTTGGGCAGTTCCTGAACAATTTCCGATCCGATCGTGGAAGTGCCGGCGACTATTTCGGGGCAGGAGCCATCCTCAATAAAGACCGTATCCGGTGAGAGTGGACGTTGTTGCAGTAACTCTTTGGTTTCGTCCAAATCTCGACCAATCATTTCTAACTCCCCGCCAAACTGACGGATCAGTTCGAGTTTGCTCTGGTCACAATTGACGGGTACGCCAACGGTGAGTGGCAGGTTGTATTCCCGGCAGGCGAACGCCATGGCGGCACCGTGATTCCCTGTAGAAACGGTGATGACTCTTGACACACTTCTGCCGTTCGCAAGCGCGTGGGCAAGATTCAACGCCCCCCGGATCTTGAAGGATTTGACGGGACTGAGGAACTCATACTTGACAAATACACTCGCATTCAAGCGTTCGCTGAAGACGTTCTCCCGCGTCAAAGGGGTGGGGTCAACATGCTGGGCGATAACGCGAGCGGCAGCGATTGTATCCCCATGGGCGGGCCGGAGTTTGATTTCAGACATAACTAATGATTCCCTTTCAGATGTTTGTATATCGCAAGTTGCTAGACAGCCTGTAGGTCGAGGATTGCTATATACACCCCGCCCCGATAAGATCGGGATTCAAAGCAACTGGGGCTTTGGAGGTCGGGCAAGATGCCCAACCTACGGGTATAGGGGACTGACTTTTATCGCGCCGCACATAACTAACAACTTGGGTTTGTATATCGCTGCACTCAATTGCCTCATTAAAAACTAGAGTACCACATCAAATCGAAATGAACTCCCCGCTCAGAGTCGAAAGGTTTGGACAAGTTAAATCTGAGAGGAGACTCCTGCCCTAACTGCAATCCTATGCCGGCACTTGTCTTCGGGTCAAAGCGGTACGGCTTATCAGACACGTTCCAGACTTGCCCTTGATCAAGAAACAATACGAGGAACGTCTTCACATGCTTTAACCACTCCCAACCGTATGGATTAGGCATGGGTAGGCGGTAGAAATATTCCAAATTGAGTAGGGAGACGTGATCGCCTGCAAACACATGCAGCGGATATCCGCTAAGCGTTCCCCTGCCCCCAATAATAAATTGGCGTTGAATCGGCAGTGCGCTTGTGGCAGCACCTAACACCAGTCGTGTGCGGATAATGTCGTCCCCTCTTGAGGCAGCATATCGCAGCTGTAGCTGGAATCGCGTAAAATCAAAGTCTGACCCAACAGCAGGGTTACTATGTTCAATGAGCAGGGTATTGTGCCAGCCAAGGCTACTGTTTTGCAAAGGCACAGAGACGCCTGTGGAAGATATTTGTGGGGTGTTGTCTTTCCGGGCGTTTAGGTGGTATCTCAATGTAACACTCTGCAACTGCCCGGGGGTTATTGGGGGATTTTCTTCCGCTTCCGATTCTGAACCCCAGTTTCCAAATTGCCAATCTGTAGTCTTCTGTAGGCTCTCATGTGACTCGGCACGCATCGTCAATTCGAACGAATGTGTTGGCACCACCGGCGCCCATCGCACCGATGTCTTGACACCTTTGCTCAAATAGTAGTTATGAAATCCGAGCGCCCAAAACGCATCTGACACACCGCCATAGTGTGGGAAGAGCTCAGGAGCGATAGCAGTTGTGGCACGATGGATTTGAGCAGAGATACCCAGACTTGATGCGCCGGACTGACTCCAAATCATGTCGCCACCCACCCGGTAATTGAGATCCCGATTTCCGAACCCATAGCCGCCCTCGCCAAAGAGTTTCGGCAGATACGCTCTAACCGAATTGGGAACGTTCGACATCCAGAGCGGACCTATCTGCCTCCGTTTTCCCATTTCAAGATGAGCACCAAGCAGCCAACCAGTAACACGATTAAATTGAATGAGCGGAAACGCATGGAAATAATAGTCTGAGGAGAGCCTTCTTTCCACAACGGTAATTATTGCAACGCGCCTTGTGCCGTCATTTTCAAACTGTAGGGAGACTCGACTAAAATAGGGTAGGGCGTCTTTCAAATTATCAATCGCTTTTTCGACTTCGTCAGGTCCGTTTTCAAGGACGGCTTGAATCTCCGCTTCACCGATTTTCTGATTTCCTTGAATCCGGACTTCGTGAATTGGATCTCTCGCGGCAGTCCAAAGCCCCGTAGGTGAAGAGGTTAGCAAACGCGTTGTATCCGGCTGTGCTATGACTATGATTGTTGCGATACGTCTCGTATCGTTACCCTTAATTTCTACGACGACCCGATTCAAATCCGGCAAGGGTAAGTAGGCAATCGCTTTTACGATATCCTCAGGTCCATTTTCAAGAGCAGTTTGAATCTCTGCATTGGTGACTTTCTGATTTCCTTGAACTCGGATTTCGTGAATCGGTTTACCTTCAGAAGTCCGAAACCGTGTTGGAGTGGCTTGTCCTTGCGGGGTTTTATTGGGACGTATTATCAGCGAAGTTGGCAAACGTCGCACATCCGATTGCACTGTGACAATAATTGTTGCGACGCGTGTGCCACCTTCTGCATCGATCCGGACTGTTAGTGTTTGAATATCCGGGAGTTTGCTACGCAAGGTTGCCATAGCCGCAATGATTTCATCTGGGCCTTCCTCAAGCACTGTTCTAATTTGCGGTTCAATGGTTGTCTGATTGGCTTGAATTTGCACCTCATGAATCGGGTCGCCTTCGGGCATCCGAAGCAAGGTTGAAGTAGATGTGGTATTACGCCTTGCACCGAATGTGCTCAGTTCAGGTATATCAATGCCAACTTGATTCAAATTGCCCACGAGTTCGCTCACCTGTTTTGGCGCGAGCCGACCGTCTATATTTATCAGATACAGCGCCTTTCTGCCCGTGTCTCCACTGTGCTGATACACGGTCTTTTCGCTTTTGACAATTACAAAGATACTGATAACGGTGTCGCTTTGCGTGAGGGTATATAGGTGACAGTTCGCGCTTTTTTCTAACGCACTCCACCCACGTATTTTCAAGTTCGTCCCGTAATGATCAAGCATCTTGTCAAAATGACGAGCCTTGTAGGCGCGGAGGTGCAGGTGCTCGAGCGTGCTAAATTGCGAGGCAGTATCGGCGCTCATGTTTTCCATAACTAGCGCGATCGTACTGCGGTCTAAATCAAATCGAAACTCGACAAAAGGCTCATCGGGATAATCGAAAGGAACACGACCACTTTGTGGTTGTGCGTTCGCCGCTCTACTAAGTATGAGGAGTGAGAGGAAGAGAAGCATGAAGTGTTTCATCTAAAATTTCCTGTTAGTGCCCTCAGGCAAATCAGCAGAAAAAGGTGAACACACCTAATGCCTCTCTTTCCCACCTCGTCCTCCACATCGCTATTCGCTGGCTTCAGCCATTGAAAACGACGCGAAGGAAAGATTGGATCTGTAAAGGGTATCAGTTATTCAAAAACTGTTTCGCCCTTTCATATACCTCTTGGGCTTTCCCATACGAGATGGCTGCGGCTTTTGCTGCGGCAACCAAGTGGCGAAAACGGAGTGGAGGGCGGGTTGTTTGAAACTCTTCAACCGTTGCCTGATGGTGCTTCAACGCGTGCATCTCTGTCGCGTTATCCCGGCAGGCGATTTCGGTGAGGCGGGTGATTAATGCTTGCGGCTCATGTCCCAATTCTCCATACCTTGCCGTTAGCGTTGCTGCTCCGTCAACGTTATTGGCAGCGATAGCTTCCTCAATGGCAGACAATAGTTGGCTCTGACCTTGTTGAGGAATTGCAGCTACAGCATCGGGAGAGGGGTAGGGTCCGGCATCAATACGCTCTTTCGCATTTCTGACCTCGGGGCCCGAATTCCATAGCAGGAGGGCTAATATCTTGTTTTCTTTACAGATACCGTTGACCCGCAGGACATGACGCCTCACATTGACGCCGGTGTGCATGTGGACATCCATCGGATTGCTGGTATCCAAGCGCAAGAAAAGGTCTGAAGCAGCGAACGAAAGTGCTTCACCGGCTCCCTCTAAGGACAGCCCGTCCGCAAGTGCTTGGGCGGTCGTTTCAGGGATGTCAGCAAAGGCGCAGTCATTCAACCCTGCACGCAATTGAACGATAGCCTCGGTTTCATCGGCTCCCGTCGTTTGGCGCAGCGGGATTGAAAGCAGCTGATATTTCTCAATCAACTCGGTAATTTCTTGCACAGGTTTCGCTGAAGGCGGCTGTGAGATATAGCGTACGGGACCACGGGTGAGTACCTGAAGGTGCTCCCAATCGAGCCATTCGAGTACCCGCCACGTATAGACTGGATAGATGAATTTATGGTCATCCATCAGATTCTTTAGGAGGGCAACCGTCAGAAGCATATCCAGTGCTTCTTCGTGCGGCACGTTCTGAACGAGCCAAAGAAAGTAATGGTCGGCGTCATTGACAGAGCCACGCCGCACTGCATCAAAGAACGCTTGTTTGGTTCCCTCAACTCCACCGGCATCAAGCGGTTCAAATGCTGGCAACAGATAGGGACCCATAGAGGGGTGATGGATATGCTTATTGGCTAAAGCGACGTTTTGCACCACGGGTAGAAAGCGATTGTCCCCAGAAAGCCTTGAGGCTATCTCTTTCACCGCATGTATCCCAGAGACGGGATGCATGTGTCCGCCGTGATGGCCCCACTGCCCGTTCGCAAAGAAAGGCATCTCCGATGAACGGACGGCCGCTAGCGCAGAAGCGGTACACATTTCCTTAATCGAAACCCCAGCGTGGAGTTTTTCTATCGTCTTTTCCACAATGTCTTCAGGTGCGGTTTCCTCTACAAATTGCACCTGAGGTTCTATAGTATCGGGATATTGGACACTCGTGTACATGACAGACCTCCTTTTGGAGTTCTAGATGGGACGATTCACACTGTGTGATTTCCAATACATTCGTTTGAAATTGAGACACTATAGATGTTATCACGATGCGGAATAGAAGGCAATAGAAATATGTAGGGTCATTTAATTCTCCTGTAGGAGGGATCTCCGAATCCCGACACTTCACTGTAGGAGTGACTTCCCGATCGTGACTTATCCCACAGAATCGACAGAAAACCGAAAACTATGGTGAAGTCTATAAATAAGTAAACATTTGCTAATAATTTGGGTCTTTCCGAAGTTTCCAAAGTCCCCCTGATAAGGGGGATTTAGGGGGTTAGCTGTATATTGGGAGTGTCTAATTAATTCTAAAATCTACTATAAATGACCCTAAGAAATATGTGAGCCAAGATCCCCAGCCCGGTTAAGACAGACCACCACCTACGCAAAGCGCGGTGAATTGAATGGGATTTTTACACATTCTATGTACTATTCTTCGCTTAGAATGCCGGCTACAATGAGACCGGTCATAAGAATTGTGTATGAACCCCAGAAAACAGTGCCATATACCCTCCCATTCCTAACTTTCCGATCGCGATAGCCTGCCAAGAACCCTTTTTGATAAGAATCCGATTCGGTTTCGATGATTTTTTGCATCGCAGATGGTACATCCTTCGGTGAGGAGTTAAAAGGTCCCTCTGTTTTCGCGAAGGCGATACCTGCTTTATAGCCGCGGTCAAACTCATCGGCGTCGAGAGAATACCGGTTCATAAAAAAATCGTGGGAGGTAGTTGAAGCACACCCAGAGATAACCAAAACACAACAGAAGAGTGCACCAATTTGTCGGAACTTCATGTTTGTCTCCTATCTTGTGCAAGTGAGAATATGGATAGAACTATTCACCTAATGAAATCTTGCGGAATAGCGTTGCAAGTTGGTTGAATTACTATGGCGAAAAGAAAATCTGCCACACCCCATTTTCTTTTCGCATCTTATGAAGTGCGTCCGGTATCTTCGGCATTTCAAACCCCGACGCCCCCGGCACTTCCGGTGACGGTATTCTTATTTGAAAGTGGAATTCATCACCTACATGCTCGCTGCTCACAATCTCTACCTGACCAAACATCTGTTTAAGTATCGGTTGCATCATCTCCCTAAGCATCGGAAGCATCTCATCTACTATATCTGCTGGCATCACATCATAATACATATCTACAAGATCTTGTGGTAACTCCCCATTTAAGACAGGCAACATTGCACTCTCAAACTCTTCCTTGGCAGCCCCTGTCATTAAGATGCGCATTGCGTCAGCATCTAAATTCCTAAACGCCTCTACGTAAGCGTTCATCACATCTTCAGCGGACTGTCCCTCGTCATCTAATAACGTAGAGGAGTCAGTAAAGAGGCTCTGATCCGCTTCCATTTCAAATTCTGCCTCTGTCATGAATTGTTCCGTATCTGTTTCTTCGGATTGTCCCAAGAAATCGTCAACCAGTTCCAATCCTTCTGTGGAAATCTGTGACTGATTGTCACGGTTCTCTGCATCTTGAGCAGAATCAGTTTGGGCAGCCAAGCCTTCGGAGTTGTTTCGTGGGCGGGGTGTGCCGTCCTCCCACGGCGACAAATACACGCGCTCCTCGATTATAGGCGCATTCATCTGGCGGATACCGACGAAACCGATGAAAATCAGCGCAACCAACGCTGCTACCCCAACCGTTATTTTAGGCACCGTTCCCACTTTCATGACAGTTAGACCTCCTGAATAAATTTTCTTTAGCATCGTTGCAGGAGAAACGAAGATACCGGTCAGAAGATATTGCAACCGTTTGGAGAGTTGTCGCTTGGCACGCGACAGCCGAAACGCAATGGCGTTATATGACAGCCCGTGCGTATTTATCAGTTCGTCGTAGCTTGCGCCATCGAGGTAATACGCGCGGGCAATCTCCCTATCTTTTTCCGAGAGCGTCTCCATCGCGCGGCGAATCAATTCCCTCTGCTCCTGCCGTATTAATCGCTCATCAGAGGAATCTTCTGTTTGAAGTATCTGTTCACTCACTTCGTCAATGGGAACGGTATCGATTCGCTGTTTTCTCAGCCAACTTCGTGCGCGATTTCGTGCAATCTCCCCCAACCAATTTTTGAACTTTGCCATCTCCTGATACTGCGCCAAACCGCGATAGGCATTGAGAAAGGTGTCTTGTACAACTTCCTCGGCATCGTGTGGATTGTTCACAATTCTGATAACAATCGCATAAACGAAGGGATAATATACCCGTATCAACTCAACAAATGCACCTTCGTCCCCAGATTGGGCACGGTGAATGAGTGTGTTGTCGTTAGCCATGGCACGTTGTTCCTCCCTTGCATTCTATTATTAACGCCGTTCTGCGAATTTTTTTAGCACTTTTTTGGAGATTTAACTGTCTAAATCCAGATTTACTGGATTAAAGGACTCTTAGAATAACAGATTTTTCACGCTCGACAAATAAAAAAAGGCGAATGGATTGAACCATTCGCCTTATGAAGTCCTTTGGGATTGAGTTGCCGGTTGCTTTAACGTTTCACTACTCATTGTTGTCATAGATTCGCCACGTCCCATCCACTCTCCGCATCTTAACAAGACTCTCCATGCTCTCCGGTAGCTGTGGCATCTTCGGAATTTCCAGTCCCGGCACCTGTGGTATCTCCGGCATCTCCGGCATCGGTGTTCTTACTTGGAAGTGGAATTCATCCCCCACATATTCACTGCTCACAACTTCTGCCTGACCATACATCTGACTAAACACCTCCCGGGCCCTCGCCTGCACCTCCGAATCCTGCATCATCTCCCGCATCATCTGCCTCCCCCTATTTACCATCTCTTCTGACATCCCTTCTGGCATATCATCTGCTACGTTATTTACCAATTCTTCTGAAATTACCAATTCTAACTCTCCGCCCAAGATACGAAAAGCACCCTCCGCTCTTTCTCTGGCGACCCCTGTCACGAGTGGGAGTAATGCCTCAAAGTCAGCATTTTTGTACGCCTCCATATAAGCATACATCACATCTTCAGCGGACCGACCCTCGTCGTCTAATAACGTGGCGATATCGGTAAAGAGACTCTGATTCGCCTCTATCTTAAATTCTGCGTCTGTCGTGAATTGCGCTGTACCCGTTTCTTCAGATTGACTGAAGAAATCGTCAACTAGGTCCAGCCCTTCCGTAGAAATCTGTGACTGATTGTCCCGGTTTTCTGTGTCTTGAGTAGAATCAGTTTGGGCAGCCAAGCCTTCGGAGTTGTTTCGTAGGCGTTCAGTGCCGTCCTCCCATGGGGACAGATATACACGCTCCTCAACTATGGGCGCATTCATCTGGCGGACACCCACGAAACCGATAAGAATCAGCGCAATCAGCGCTGCTACCCCAATCGTTATTTTAGGCACCGTTCCAATTTTCATGACAGTTAGACCTCCTGAATAAATCTTTTTTAGTGTCATCGCGGGAGAAACGAAGATACCAGTCAGAAGATATTGCAATCGTTTGGAGAGTTGCCGCTTTGCACGCGATAGTCGAAATGCAATTGCGTTGTATGACAGCCCGTGCGTCCTTGTTAGCTCGTCGTAGCTCGCTCCGTCTAAATAGAAAGCTTGGGCAATCTTCCTGTCTTTTTGCGGAAGCGTTTCCATTGTCCGGCGAATCAACTCTCTCTGCTCCTGCCGTATTAATCGCTCATCAGAAGTATCTTCCGTTTGAAGCGTCTGTTCGCTTACTTCGTCAATGGATACGGTATCGCTCCTCTGTTTTCGGAGCCAGTTTCGTGCACAATTTTGTGCAATCTCTGCCAACCAACTTTTAAATTTGGCTGCATCCTCAAGCTGTGCCAGCCCTCGATAAGCATTGAAGAACGCGTCTTGTACTACCTCTTCGGTGTCGTGGGAATTTTTCACGATTCTAATAACAATCGCATAGACGAAGGGGTAGTGTTCTCGCATTAGAGCAGCAAAAGCCCCTTCATTCCCGGTTTGGGCACGATGGATGAGTGTGTTGTCCTTAGCCATGGCTCTCGGTTCCTCCCTTACACTTTATTAAGACACAGTTCCGAGATTTTTTTTAGCACTTTTTTGCATTGAGACGTGAATTTTTATTTTTGGTTGGCTTTGGTAGGATTAGGCAAATTGAGAGTACATTTGGTCGCAGGAAGTTGACTACCAATAAAAAAAGCCGACCTATGATGAGTCGGCTTTCGTATTTCATACCTTAATATTGGGAGGGGCTACACTGTTGCACCGTGTTTTCGGAGGATTTCAGCAATTTCCGTATGCCCTTTTTTCTCTGCCCAAGCGAGTGGGGTTGCCCACGATGCGCCTGCCAGATTGGGGTCTGCGCCGCGGTCAAGCAGAAACTCAGCCAGATCTTTGTTACCAAACCGCGCTGCCCAACCGAGCGGGGTTGACTTTAACTTGTCTTCCATCGCATTGATGTCAGCACCGTGATTGAGCAGCATACGGGCAAACTCGACGACCTCTTCTGCTGTATGTCCATAAGTTATAGGATTACAACTCTTGCCAGCCAAGTGATGAAGGATCGTGAAGTTGAACCGCTCATCCCGTGGATTTCGGAGGTTCGGGTCTATCCCGTATTCGAGCAGCTTATCCAAATTGGTGATGTAGTTGCGACGGTCAAATCCCTCGTTGTTGATTTTCAGATCGCCCAGCCGCCAACCGCGTACCGATTGTTCCAACAAATTAAACCACTTGGTGTCATCATACTGTGGATTATCGCGTAGTCCCATCTCGACCACATCAATATTACCCGCCAGAATCGCGCTCCAGAGTAATTCTTTGCGTTCTGATGTATCTCGCTGAAGGATTTCCGAAATGGCAGGGAGATTGTTTGTGAGACAGTAACTCAACAGATCAGCAACTGCGCCGTGTTGGAACATCAGATCCGCAACGCGCTTGTGTCCATATTGATACGCCCAGCAGACGGCGTTACCAGACGCGTAGACCGCCGTGTTTGGATTTGCCCCGCTCTCAATCAACAATTTCACAACCTCATAATGTCCACGATTGGCTGCAAGCCAAAGCGGATGTCCCCACTGTTTCACCTTCTCGCCGGCGACATCAATTTCAAACGGAGAATCCGGATCTGCCCCAGCGTCAATTAGCAGTTGGACAACTTGCGTATGTCCTTGAAAACAAGCGACGACCAGCGGGTTGTCATAGTCTCCCCAGAACGGTTCTCTGCTTTTGCATAGCTGGGTCTTATCCTCACAGGCGTCAATAAACCGCTTCACGCCTTCGACATCGCCGACGCCGCAGGCAACCCAGAGATCATACGTCGCGCCACGTGCGGGCAAGGCACCCGCGAGGATGGCGTAGGTTTTGTACATCTCATCCGGCTCCTTCCAACTGTGTGCGAGGCAGTGGTGGATCGGACGACTTCCGTCCGCTGCCCGGTGGTCAACATCGGCACCCCGGTCTAGCAACTCAAGGACAAGCGATAAATCGCCCCTGCCAATCGCTTCAAAAAGCGCAGTTTTTCCGCCCCGATCGGTTGCATTGATAAGCTCTGCCTCCTCGTTGAGCAATGAGCGGATCTGTTCAATATCGCCGCCTGCTGCAGCATGGGTTAAGGCTTCACCCTTTGGTGTCGTCCCCCGTTGCTCGTTGAGCCACCCTTCAATGACCTCAACGACAGCGGTGTACCCACGGTCTTTTGCTATTGTCAGCGCACTAGTGGCTTCACGGTGGGGATATATCCCGTTGAGCGGGTCTGCTCCTGCTTCTAGTAGCACACGCACGATTTCAGCATGCCCCTCTTCCACTGCAAGGTGGATGGGCTGATGTTCATTATTTGAAGCGATGTCTTGGGTTGCTAACTCCGGCTTGACGGCGAGGATCTCCTGAACCCGTTGCAGGTCGCCCACTTGCGCCGCATTGCAGATGCCGACTGCATTGACAAACGAATCGTCACGTGAGGGTGCGTTTCGATGGAGTGTATCTTTTAACATAGTAATCATCCTTTCGGAATGTAAGGTTGCTTTTAGACGCTTCCTTGAGGCACGGAGTCGGTTATCGACCGTCGTCACCGGCACCTCCAGGAAGTCCGCAATCTGTTTCTGTGAAAAACCGCTGATATAGAAGAGCGTTGTGACCTGACGCTGGCTCTCCGGCAATGCAGCGACCGCAGCCAACACGAGGGATTTCGTCTCTTGTTCCTCAATTTCAACCGCCGGATCTCTCCTGCCCGAAGGTATCTCAAGCATCGTTTCTAGGGGCATGAGTTCGTCGCGCTTTCCGCGTGTCAACCGATTGCAGTGTTTGAAAATAATCCTGCGGAACCAGCCCGGGAACGCAACGGGACCATAGACCCTTGAAAGGATCGGATACGCCTCAATGAATGCCTCTTGCACTGCATCTTCAGCCAGATGGAAATCCCCTAAGATGGAGAAGGCGTAGCCCACAGCCATATCTTGGAACTGTTGGACAATCCTACCGTAGGCATCCAGATCCCCGGCTTGTGCACGACTGATAAGTGATTCTAGCTCTTCCATATCAACCTCTTATTCTATTGATAGGTTTCACTATAATAATCCCAATTCGCTGAGACGATCCGTGTAAAAAACAGGATTTATTTTATCATTTTGTTACTTTTTTGTAAACGCCAAAGAAAAGCCAACGAAGAACCCTTCAAACGAGGTTGGCTTTTTCGTAATATTTCCTACCGTGAGAACTTTCCCTTTTTTTGTTGCAGTAAAAAACCGATTCTGATATAATGCGGTTTAATTTTAGAGAGGAAAGTAGGGTATTCATCTGTCCTGTCAGGGGCGGGATGTGTAAAAGGAGGTAATACACTTGGCTAAGAAAGTTATTCATACAACAATTAATGGAGAGGCACACACACACGAAGTTGAGCCACGGCTGCTTTTGGTTCACTACATCCGAGATGTTGTTGGTTTGACCGGCTCACACGTCGGTTGTGAAACGAGCCTGTGTGGTGCTTGTACGGTTACAGTGAACGGACAAGCAGTCAAATCGTGTACGATGCTGGCGGTCCAAGCGGATGGCGCGGAAATTACAACCATCGAAGGCTTGGCGCAAAATGGAGATCTTCACGCCATTCAAGAGGGGTTCTGGGAACGTCACGGCTTGCAGTGTGGTTTCTGTACTCCCGGAATGATTATGGCAGCCCATCAACTGCTGGAGCGGCATCCCAACCCAACGGAAGATGAGATACGGCACGGGTTGGAAGGCAATCTTTGCCGCTGCACCGGTTATCAGCATATTGTTGAGGCGGTCCAACACGCTGCGGAGAAGATGCAGGGCTAACAAGCAAGAGATAGGACGCAAATAGGAGGATCGATATTATGGCAACAATAGCGGCACCGACTCGAATGATAGGCGCCCCGATTAAACGACGCGAGGATCCACGATTAATCCAAGGGTTATCCCATTATGTCGACGATATTAAGCTGGTGGGCACCCTTCACTGTGCCTTCGTGCGCAGCGACTATGCACATGCAGTCATCAACAGCATTGATACAACAGCAGCCAAAGAATTGCCCGGCGTCGTTACGGTGATTACCGCCGAAGACCTTGGCGAGGTTGGGGGCATCCCTTGTGGCGCGGAAATTCCAGGCCTTAAGGTGCCAGATCACCCTCCGCTGGCAGTGGGGCGTGTCCGGTTCGTTGGGGAAGCAGTCGCTGCGGTTGTGGCGACAGATGCGTATATTGCCAGGGATGCGCTGGACCTGATTGAAGTTGATTATGAAGCGCTGCCCGCTGTTACTGACCTCGATAAGGCGGTCGAGGCGGATTCACCGTTGATTTATGACGACTTTGGCGACAATATCGGTTTCACAATGCCGTTAGAGGCAGGGGATGCCGATGCTGCTTTCGCAGAAGCGAATCATGTGGTATCTCAGCGTTTCGTCAATCAGCGTCTGGTTCCGAATGCGATGGAAACGCGTGGGGTGTTAGCTGAATATCTACCGGGCGAAGGCACCCTTACCGTCTGGTCATCAACGCAGGTTCCACACATTCTTAAAACGCAGTTGTCTCTTATCGTCAACGTGCCGGAACAGAAAGTGCGCGTCATCGCCCCGGAAGTTGGCGGCGGCTTCGGTAGTAAGTTAAATGTCTACCCCGAAGAGGTCGTTGTTTCGTATTTGGCGATACAATTACGTAAACCAGTGAAATGGACGGAGAAGCGGACTGAGAACTTCACAACGACAATCCATGGGCGAGACCAAGTCAACTATGTGGATGTCGCAGTTAATAACGATGGGACAATCACAGGGATTCGTGCGAAAATCCTCGCCGACCTTGGTGCGTCCTATCAGCTGCTCACCCCGCTGATTCCCACATTGACAAATCTCATGATTGTCGGCTGTTACAAGATTCCAAACGTTCAGATCGAATTGGTCGGTGTCTTAACGAACAAGATGGCGACGGATGCGTACCGCGGTGCGGGGCGTCCCGAAGCGACCTACATCATTGAGCGCATGGTTGATCTGGCAGCATCGGCGGTAGGAATGGATCCGAAAGATATTCGGTTCAAAAACTTCCCGCAGCCGACTGAATTCCCGCTTGAAATCCCAACTGGAATTGTCTACGACAGTGGCAACTACCAAGAAAGCTTTAACAAGGCACTGGGAATTGTCGACTATGATGGTCTACGAAGCCAGCAGGCGCAACTTCGTGAGCAGGGCAGATATCTAGGAATTGGTATCTCCACCTATGCTGAGATTTGTGGTATGGGCCCCTCCATAGCGATGCCCGCCGGCGGTTGGGAAAGTAGCACCGTCCGGGTCGAACCGACTGGAAAGATTACGGTGTTGACTGGTGTTTCACCACACGGTCAGGGCCAAGAGACCACCTTTGCACAGCTGATCGCCGATGAGTTTGGCGTCGATATTGATGATATCATAGTCATCCACGGCGACACAGGAAGGCAGCCTTACGGTATCGGTACCTTTGGTAGTCGGGCGACGGCTGTCGGTGGAACGGCGATGGTTATCGCTGCGGGTCAGGTGAAGGAAAAGATGGCAAAATTCGCAGCCCATCTGATGGAAGCCAACTCCGAGGACCTTGTCTTTGGAGACGGACAGATCTTCGTCGAAGGTTCACCGGATCAAGCGATTGATTTCGCGGCGATTGCCCTAGAAGCACACGTCGCCAAGAATCTACCGCCCGACACGACGCCTGGCCTCGAAGCAACGCATTTCTTTGAACCGTCCAACTTCACCTATCCATTCGGTGCCCACATCGCAGTGGTCGAGGTTGACACCGATACCGGTGAGATTGATATTCAGCGATATGTATGCGTTGACGATATCGGCAATATCATCAATCCCTTAATTGTTGCGGGACAGGTACATGGTGGCATTGCACAAGGTTTGGGGCAGGCACTGTATGAAGGAGCGGTCTACGATGAGAGCGGGCAGCTTTTGACCGGCTCATTGATGGATTATGCCGTTCCCAAGGCGACACAGGTGCCCCACTTTGAAACAGACCATACGGTGACTCCTTCACCTGTAAATCCGATGGGTGTTAAAGGAGTTGGTGAAGCCGGAACGATTGGCTCAACGCCGTGTATGGTCAATGCCGTTGTGGACGCCTTATCGCCGTTTGGGGTGAAGGATATCGAAATGCCGCTGACGCCGAACCGTGTGTGGCAGGCAATTCAAGATGCAAAGGGTTAAGATAATTTTCCGAAGGTTTGAAACCTTCGGAAAGTTATGCTCAAGTGAAGGAAGGAGGATGTAAAGAATGATTCCGGGAAGTTTTGAATACTTTGCACCGACAGCACTTGATGAAGCGTTGTCGCTCTTGCAGGAACATGGAGACGATGCGAAGGTGCTCGCTGGTGGACATAGCTTGATCCCAACGATGAAATTACGTTTAGCTGAACCGGCGGTCATCATCGATATTGGACGCATCGGCGGCTTGAAAGGGATCTCTGAGTCTGGTGGAAAATTGGTTATCGGTGCGCTGACGACGCATCATGAATTGGAGAGTTCAGATCTGGTCCAGCAGCGGGTGCCGCTGCTTGCACAAACCGCTGCCGAAATTGGTGATGTGCAGATACGCAACAAAGGCACAATCGGCGGCAGCCTTGCACACGCTGATCCGGCTGCTGATTGGCCCGCGACGATTCTCGCGCTTGATGCTAATCTTCAAATCGCTGGTCCCAATGGCGAGCGGACTGTCAAAGCAACCGATTTCTTCCAAGGACTGTACGAGACAGACCTCGGAGACGACGAAATCCTTACGGCAGTCCATGTGTCGATTCCAGATGCTAACACCACAGGGACATATCTGAAGCTGCACCAAGTGGCATCAGGATTTGCCCTTGCGGGGGTGGCTGTTGTCTTGACGAAATCCGGAGACACTTGCCAGAGCGTCGCTGTCGGTATCACTGGTGTTTCGGATGCCCCATATCGGGCGTCGGGCGTCGAGTCTGCGCTGACAGGGGCGGCATTGACCGCTGAGAATATCGCTGCCGCTGCTGAGAGAGCGGTTGACGGGATAACTGCGTTGGAAGATCTCCACGCAAGTCAGGCGTATCGCGAAAACCTGGCGCAAGTCTACACCCGTCGGGCGATTGAGAGTGCCGCGTCATAACCAGCAAAGGTAATGAGTCAAACGTAAAACGTAGAGGATTCGCGCCCCCGATAGATTGGGATTTCGCTACACTCAACTTGCGTTTTACGTTTGATACCTTGCCAACCCACCACAAAATCATAAGATAACGCAAGTTGCATCTGTCGCCCCGCTGGGGCTTTGATATGTGTGGATTCGGTATATCTATACACATTGCGCTCCGCTGGAGCGCGGGGATTGGACGTATTGCCCTTCTATAGACATATTGCTCCTCTGGAGCGAAAGATTGAGCACATCAGCTTTAACAACAACCCGATGAACTTTCAACAACTCGCAACTTGGGTTAAGATAACCTAAGCTGCTACTTTATTGGAAACTGGATATTCTGTATGTTTTTTGGTATCCTGCACTGTGTCCTATTTATCAGTTTTGCCCGGCTTGGATAAACATATCCAAGCCGTTTTTGTGTATGTACAATGAATTTGTCAATCCAAGTCGAGCGGTGATTGACTCGGCTTAGTACCCTTCTCCCGGCTCGCAACGTACCCTATAAGCGGCAACTTGGGTCATGATAGCCTAAGTTGCTACTTAGGTAATTCATTTTATTGCCAAAATAACAGGAGATTTTGATGAAATTCACATTTTGCATTTTACTTCTAATAATTGTGTGCCCTGTCTCTTTACTTATAGCGCAGGAGACAGAAGAAGACACAACTCCAGTCGTTGAACTAGAAGAAATCGTCACCATCGGCACTCGGGTCCCTGATCGGAGTCGGCTCGATTCGCCGGTGCCCGTTGATGTTATTAGCGAAGACGAAATCCGCAAAACAGGGCATACTGAGGTAGGACGTGTCTTGCAGACGCTAGCCCCATCATTCAACTTTTCAAGCTCCTCAATTAGCGATGGTACGGACGCGTTAAGGCCCGCAACACTCCGAGGCTTAGGACCAGACCAAGTGCTTGTGCTCGTCAACGGGAAACGGCGTCATGGCAGTGCACTGATTCATGTCAATACCTCCGTTGGGCGTGGCACGGCGGGAGTGGACATGAACACGATTCCCGCAAGTGCTATTAAGCGAATTGAAGTCCTGCGCGACGGTGCCTCGGCGCAGTACGGTTCAGACGCGCTCGCCGGTGTCATTAACATTGTGCTCAAGGACAACGACGAAGGAGGGTTTCGATCTTCCTACGGTTCCACTTACGCAGGCGACGGAGCAACATTCGTATTGGGTGCCAACAAGGGGTTTAAATTCGGCGAAGATGGTGTCCTTCATGGGGCGTTTGAATATCGAGATAGACAGCCAACCAATCGTGCCGGCTTGACTGGCGTGATTCAGTATCCTACCACCGAAGTCGGGGAGAGTTCACCCGTCCAAATAATGAAAGACCCTGGCAATAAAGAACACAACTTTGACCGCCAAAATTTCCGTCTCGGGGATGCGGAATCTCGTCAGATCGCCCTTGCCCTGAACTTGGATAAGCCTATTGATAGCATTTTAAGCCTACCTACTGATAGCATTTGGAACGATGCAACTTTTTATAGCTTTCTTGATTTCTCAAACCGCCAAAACACAAGTGCGGGGTTCTACCGAAGAGCCAATCAACTCGACCGTAACCCGGAAGGGTCTGCCTACCCTGATGGCTTCCTCCCGTTGATTAACACAGATGTACTCGATTACTCCATTGGGGTTGGTCTCAAACGGACCTTCTCCAGCGGTTTATTGATGGATGCAAGCGTGGTCACAGGGGGCAATACCTTTGCATTCAATGTTAGCAATTCGCATAACGCCTCGCTCGTCGCTGCGGAGGGTGCTAGCCCATCATCCGCCGATGCGGGTGCCCTACGGCTTTTTCTCAACACGGTAGGGCTCGATTTCTCACTTCCGATGAACTGGGGAAACGTTGCAGCAGGCGGCGGATTTCGTAACGACATCTACCAAATCCGGGCAGGTGAAAAAGTCTCCTATCATGATTATGATGGACCTGGTGGTGCGGCGGGTGCCATCCAAGTTTTCCCCGGATTCCAACCTTCAAATGAGGTGGACGAAGTCCGAACTGCTGTTGCGTTCTACACCGATGTTGAAGTTCGTCCAATCAAGGCAGTGCTTATCAACCCAGCAGCTCGCATCGAAAACTACAGTGATTTCGGATCCACAGTCAATGGGAAATTGGCATTGCGCTATGAACCGATTGAAATGCTTGCCCTGCGAGGTTCAGCGAGCACAGGGTTTCGCGCTCCTTCGATGCAGCAACTCTACTTCAACAACGTCAGCACACAATTCACCAACACGGCTGATGGCGGGACAATAGTCCGAGAGATCGGCACGTTCCGAAACAACAGCGAGACTGCTAAAGCAATTGGCATTCCTGAGTTGGTAGAAGAGACTGCGTTCAATGTCACTACAGGGTTCATTTTTCAACCGTTGGATCGGTTGACGCTCACGGCAGATTTCTATCATGTCACCATAAGTGACCGTGTTGTCATTAGTGGACAGTTGGGAAGCGATAATGAAGAGATTCCGTCAAAAATTAGAAAAAGTCTTGAAGATTCAGGTATTGGGGGTGCGCAATTTTTTATGAACGCTGCGGACACTCAGACGCAAGGCATAGATGTTGTTGCATCTTATGTCTATCCAGTGTTCGAGCAAGGGACACTCACGTTTAGCTTCGCTGCGAACTACACAGAAACAGAGATTACTGATATAAATCTCCCCGCCAATCTGCCAGATTCGCTGTTCACCGAGCGAGACCGCTCTATTATTGAGACATGGCAGCCGAAAGACCGCGTTTCGATGTCAACCCGATATTCGGACGACACTATCGCTGTGGACTACTCCGTGCATCGGTACGGGGCGTACACCGTGATCGATGGCAGTAGGAGCCAAACTTACACACCCAAATATCTGACGGATGTTCAATTGAGTTATGGATTGGGTGAATATGGAAGAATCAAAATAGGTGCGAATAACCTATTCAATGTCACCCCTGATAAAAATCTCATTGGCCAATCCCGAGGCGGAAAGATCGTGGATCCTTGGGGGAATATCGTGATTGATTCGCCGGGCGTGTTCACCTATTCACGGCGTTCTGCGCCGTTTGGCTTTAATGGTGGGCTTTACTATATCGGTTGGGAGCAGACGTTCTAATCTTTTAACAATAAAAGGAGACTCCGGATGATTCATAAGATTCACAAGATAGCCCTTGTCACCGATGATGTCGAAGGCTCTGTCAAATTTTATACCGAAACACTTGGATTGGAAGTTATTGAGCGATTTCCTGTCGAGGACGACGAGGACTATGTTTTTCTGAAAGCTGGCGATATGATCTTGGAACTGATGCCGAAAAAATCAATGGAAGCAGAAGAAGGCTTCCATCATATCTCCTTCAGGGTTGACAGCGTGGAGGCGAGCGTGCAAGACCTGAAGGACAAGGGGGTGCCGATCGAAAAAGAACCTTTCGACGCGGGTGCCAGCGGCATTCGTCTGGCGTTTTTCAAAGGTCCGAATGATATGCTTTTGCAGCTGTTTCAGCGGGATACAGAAGAGGGGAAATAATGGCTTCGTTATCCATACCGCACCGTCGTTTGGGGCGAACAGAATTGAGTATCCCTGTCGTTCCATTTGGAACACTGGGGTTCAGCAATCAGTTTGGATTCGTTTCCGACGAAGATGCGGTTGCCCTCATCAAACACGCCATCAGCCTTGGTGTTAATCACTTCGATGGTGCACGCTGCTACGGGGATTCAATGCGTAAGCTGGCACTGGCTATGAAGGAGATTCCTCGTGAGGATGTGATTATCACTGGACGGGTTTGTTGTCATTCTGGAGCAGAATGGGGCGGATACGGCGAGGGAACGCCGGATTATTCTGCCGAGCGCGCAGTTGCAGATGTTGAAGATCAATTGCAGTGGCTGGACATCGGCTATTTCGATGGAGTACTTATCCATGACCCTGCCCAAATTGAGCCAACACTTGAAAAAGGTGGGACACTGGAGGGCATCCTCCGATGCAAAACCCGTAGACTGACGAAGTTCGCTGGGTACGGTATGGGACCGCACGATTTCCACCTAAAGGCAATTGCTAGCGGCGATGTAGATTTCATCTTGACCTTCAACAACTATAACCTGATCCGTCAGACCATTGCAGAGACAATCCTACCTGCCGCCACCCAAGCAGATGTTGGGGTGATGAACGGCTGGTCAATCCTGCGTGGGTTACTTACAGGAATCGACCTTGACACGGAAGCAGCCAAGGAACGGTGGAAGAATAGCCCCGATCTTGAACCCGCGAGGGCAAGGTGGTACTGGTGCATGGAAAGGGGAATAGATATGCTCCAATTGGCTATCCAATTCTGTCTGCGAGATGAGCGGATTCATGGAAATAACATCGGTTCGCTGAACCTCGAGCAGTTAGAGGCAAATGTGCGAGCCGCAAGCACACCTCTGCCTGATGAAGTGTGGGCAGAATATGATGCACGTTTTGAGAATAATATAACCACATAACCGGAACCTTCACGAAGGTAAAACCTAAGAAGATTGGAGAAACTATTATGGCGAAATATCAAGTTGGTGTGATTGGATGTAGAGGTATCGGCGTCAGACATACGTCTGGTTTGGTAGGGCTACCCAATGCGGAGTTGGCTGCTGCGTGCGATATATTAGATACCACACTCGCAGACTTCAAGGAGCAGTGGAAAGACCATTGGTCAGACATTGCGCTCTACACGGACCACCAAGAGATGCTGGCGAAGGAAAACTTAGACATTGTCACGGTGGCGACCTCTGATCATCGACATGCAGATCTGGTGGTCAACGCTGCCAATGCCGGCGCGAAGGGGATTTTTTGCGAGAAACCGATGGCAACCAATCTCGCCGATGCTGACCGTATGCTCGAAGCGGTTGAGCGTAACGGTACAATTCTGTCTATTGACCACACCCGACGATGGCAACCTCTATGGCGGCATACGAAGGAAGAGATCGTTGGAGCCGGCGAGATTGGGGAGGTGAAGTATATCATCGGCACACTGAACGGGGGTCGTGCCATGCTATTCCGAAACGGTACCCACCTCATTGATGCAATCTGCTACTATGCGGATTCCGACCCGGAGTGGGTCATTGCGGAATTGGAAACGGGGTACGAAGACTATTGGGAATATCGGGGAGATGGTGGACACGAACCCAAGACGGAACCCGCTGCGAGCGGTTACATCCATTTCGCAAACGGTGTCCGTGGATACTACGCCGGTGGATCTAAGGATACGCCTGCCCCTGGCTTTCGGCTTGAGATTGTCGGTACAACGGGATATGTCCTTATTGATAACGAAAAAGCGAGCCTTGAAAAGGATGGCACCTCTCAACCCATAACGCCGCCCACGTGGGAGGTCGAGGGAATACCCGCTGGCGTCCAAGAACTGGTGCGTATAATCGCTGAAGGTGGAGAATCCTCATCATCGGGCAGAGACGGGCACAAGGTTGTGGAGATTATGATCGGTTTCTTGGAATCCCAACGCCGGGATAACGGAAAGGTCACAATACCCGGACCACGTTAACGCTAAAGTATTGGGCGACATTGAGATAACTTAAGTTGCCATTTATAGGGTAAGCACCGACTTGGCTAAATGAGAACTGAAGCAAGAAAATTACCGCTCGCAGTGGATTGACAAATCCACTGCACATACACAGAAACGGCTTGGATATGTCTATCCAAGCCGAGCGGATTTGATAGCCCGATAGATAGCAACTTAGGTTAAGATATAGCAGGGGGAATAATGGCAGGACTAGAAACCCGACGGATGGGACGCACTGAGATGCGACCAAAGTCACTCGGTTTAGGCGCTGCTTGGTTGGCGCAAGGATCCGAAACTGAAACGATTGATGCTATCCATCACGCGATTGAATTGGGTATCAATTATCTGGACACGTACCCCCGTCAAGCAGAGGAACGTTGGGGTAAGGCACTTGCCGGTGGTCTGCGGGAAAAAATCTATCTGCAAGCCAAGGTCAGTCCTCCGGGTCCAAATAAAGACTACTCCGGCGACACCACACGTCGGAGCGTGGAGAACAGCCTCAAGCAGCTCCAAACCGATTACTTAGATTCAGTCCTTATCCACGATCCGATCGCGATTGAAGATCCCTTGGGACCGGGTCGTGCGCTGGACGAGTTACTGAAAATGAAGGAGGAGGGGCTTGTTCAACATATCGGCCTCGGCGTCCGTCAACACGAGTTTCATCGGGTCGCGATTGAAACCGGCCACATCGAGGTCGTTCTCACATTTCTTGACTACAATCTGCTCGACCAATCAGTAGCCCAAACAACGCTGCCGTTAGCCCGTGAATATGATGTAGGCATCATTCTCGCAAGCCCGCTCGGTATGGGATCCTTGACCGGCGTGGAGCCGGATATGGAAACGGATCGGCGTCGTTACCCCGGTTCCATGCCGAAGGCACACATGATGTGGGAATGGTGCCAAGAGCGCGGCGTAAACATCCGCCATCTCGCGATGCAATTTTGCTTGGCTGCTCCCGTAGACGGTATTGTGATGGTGGGTCCCGCTAATAAAGTGCAGGTTGAGGAAGCATACGAAGCAGCTACTGCAAACGTCCCGCCTGAAATCTGGCGTGACTTTGAAGCAGAATTCGGTGTGCGCCCAGCGAACCTAGAAGATTGAACTACCCAATGAACGGAATCGGATTACATTGAAACGATCTTCCGCATCCGTTCAGCGAGGTCAACCTGAGCGGCGTGGTTGCCGCCAACTTCGTGGATGACAGGACCATCGTATCCAATTGCGCGGAGTTCATGAACCACAGTGTGCCAGTCGGTATCGCCATCGAGTAGATTGACGAATTGATGTGCCTGTCGGTCAAAGTCCTTAAAATGAACGCGCCGAATCCGAGTCCCTAATTCACGAATCCAATGCTCAGGATAGCCGTAAGCCATCATATTCGCGGTGTCAAGGTAGACCCCTACCCATTCGCTTCCAACCTCATCGACAAAGTCGCGCATTTCTTTCGGACTCAGTAGAAATTTATTCCACACATTTTCGAGCCCAATTGAGGCTTTGTTGCGGGCAGCAATCGGAGCGGTCTCTTTCAGAATAGCGATCAGATTATCCCAAACGGATTGATAGGTGTCGGAAACAGTAAGCTGTCCGGGGTGCAGGAGGATTCCGCCCACGCCGAGTATGCCTGCGATTTCGAGGTTGCGGACGAGGGATTTGACACCGCTCTCCCGCTCCTCTGCGTCCGGACTGAGTAGATTTCCACGGTCTGCATAGCTAGCGATGACGCTGCCAATTTCAACTCCCGCCTCCTTGCACTTCTCACCGACACTCTCAATTTCGGATGTGCTCATGTCCGCATTCAGATCTTTTCCGTCTCGGAACGTCAACTCCACTGCTTCATAGCCCGCATCCTGACAGAGGTTGAGTGTGTCGTCTAGCGACATTGCCCCAAGAATAATTTGTGTTACACCGATTTTCATGTTCGCCTCCAGTTTGTAGTGGGTAACAACGATCGTTGTTCCCTACGGCTCAATAATGATCTGGTCCCCAGAAAATGACTTCCTGTTGCGGAAACAGAATTGACAATAGAGATGCGATTCCCGTCTCCACCGCAATCCCCTGTTGATCCAAGGTCGGTTCAAGTTGCTCCCAACTTGATTCACCGAGCAGTGCCCGCCAAAAGAGGTGCCCCGGCAACGCCAGACGAATCGCCCTTTCAGCCGGGTCAAAGGTTTGAAGCGTCCCATCCTCAAGCAGGCGCAACCCCGTCTCTTGATCGTTCACGGCAAAGCAGATTGAGACAGGGGGGAATTTCTGATTCGCTGCATCGAGTCGGGCTTGTAGTTCAGGTAGAAGCCGCTGGAGCAAAGCAGGGAGATTTACAGGATATAGCATCATGGCAGAATTGCCGGTTAAGAAGGTATCTCCCGCTGTCCCTTCAACGATCAGATCGACCATTGGGTGTCGATGCGGAATATCGCCGTAGAGTTCCTCCACTCCCTCTCGTTCACACACTTGAAGCAGATGACTCACCAACGCCGTTAAGGCTTGCGGTTGTGTTCGGTCATGTGCAACTTCGAGGATGTTTGCGCTTTTTTCGCCCACCTGAAAGTTGAGGTAGCCTCCAAGCCTGTCCCCATGTCGAGCGACGAGCGTCGGCAAGATCTCTCGTAGCCGTGCGGGACCGCTATTCCAATAGGACTGTGTGCGCACAAGTGATCCGCTCTGCTGGGCGTTGTGCTTATCGTAAAGGGCGATGGCTGGCTCCAGATCTCGCCCTTCGTCGAAAGGCTCAACGTGCCACTCTGTTTCTCCCAAACCAATGTTTCGCCTCCGAGTCACTCGAAAGCCTGCTAACGGCACACTTGCCCACCCCAACTTCCGATAAAATGCGCACGGAATAGCCGAAAAGAGTACCCCAACGTCATAGCCAACCGTCCGCATGTAGGCAATTGTATCCTTCATCAACGCTGTGGCATAACCAGCCCCTTGATGGTCGAGGTGTGTACCTACACCCCCAATTCCCCCCATAGGTATGGCGATAGAGCCAATCCGCATTTCGCGTTCCCAGACACGGAGGGTCGAGACAATTCGCCCGTTCACCACTAGGATGCGAGATTGGTCATATCGGTAACTTGGATCAGTGTGAACATATTTCTGGTATCGCTCATGCCCATCCGGTCGAAAAACCCGGCATTGCAAGTCAATCATTTCCGCTAATTCTGATTCACGGACACCACGAATTTCCATGGATTCCTCCAAATAATCGCTATCACTATAAATTGACTCCTTAAACGAGAGTTCATCAGGCAACGCTTCAAAATTGACCGGAATTTTCTAATTGGAGGCGGCAAAAGATAGGCTCACCATCATCTATACAACAAGGCTGATATTTGAGCGACGCTTAATCAGGACCGTTACAATGGAGATTGCAATGACAATCCCGAAAGCCCAAAACAGGATTTTGATCGTGCCTGTTGCCTCATCCCCAAGATAGGAGTACAAAATCGTTGCAGGCAGTTGCCCAATTCCTGTGGCGAGCCAGAATCCGAGAAATCTCATGCCGGTCAGCCCCGATCCGTAGCTAATTACATCGAATGAGATAATAGGGACTAAGCGCGCAATGAGCACCGCATGTTTGCCATAGCGTTCAAAAAATCGATCAGAAGCATCAAGAGCGAATTCGCTGGTCAGCTTGACGACAGCAGGGCGGCCAAAGTATCGAGCGATAAAAAAACAGAGGGCAGCACCCAACATCGCACTGCTCCACGACAATGCGGTACCCCACCATACGCCGAATAGCAGCCCGTTAGCGAAGGTAATCAGGAAAGCGGGCAACGGCGCGGCAACACTCTGGAGTATCATGAGGAGCGCGGAAACTGCTGGAGCCAGGGGACCATAAGCGGCAATGTATTCCCGCATCGCCTGTGGATCTTTAAAGAGCTCAAAGATGCTCACGAGCCAATCGTGGAAGGAGGGAACAGCAAAAAATAGAAGGAGGAAGACAGCTGCGGCGAGGAGTATTATTTTGGCTTTGATGGTGTTCAATGGACTCACAATTCCTCGCGCTCTTCCTCATCGCTGTAGGGCTCCTCCGCCCCGATAAGATCGGAATTCAAAGCAACTGGCAAGGGGATCACATCCTCTGTGCTGACAGATATGGAAAGCGTATCACCGACATTTTTACCATGTGTTCTTGGATTGTACAGCACCGCTTTCGCTGTTAATTCATCGGCGAGTGCCAGGTGATATTCCTCGATACGTCCCAGATAGGTCGCGTTGAGGACCTTCGCGCTAAGTTGGTTTGGCCCCCCTTCAGCAATTTCTTCGTCGAAGCGGATCGACTCTGGACGGATGCAGCAAGTCACCGCTTCACCGTTTGTGAAATCGTGGTAGATTGTCGTTGAGTGCAACACGCCGATTTCCGTTTCAATCTCGGCAGTTCCATTGGACAATGATTGAATCTTACCACTGATAAAATTGGTTTCGCCGATAAAACTAGCGACAAACGGATTAGTAGGGAACCGATAGATTTCACGGGGGGTGCCGACCTGGACAATTGAGCCATCTTTCATGACCGCCATCCGGTCTGCGAGATGGATAGCTTCTTGCTGATCGTGTGTCACATAAACGGCGGTGGCACCGGCTTGTGAATGGATCCGCTTAATTTCTTGACGCATTTCAAGCCGTAGTTTCGCGTCGAGGTTGCTTAACGGTTCATCAAGGAGCAATACATCCGGTTCCACGACGAGGGCGCGTGCCAAGGCTATTCGCTGCTGCTGTCCGCCGGAGAGCTTGTTGACAGGGCGATCGGCGTACTCTGGCATCTGTACCACTTCCAAGACTTCGTGGACTTTTTTCGTGCGGGTATCCTTATCAATCTTGCGAAGTGACAGACCATATTCGACATTCTCAAAGACAGTCATGTGGGGCCAAAGCGCGTAATTCTGGAACACCATCCCGGTGTTCCGCTTATGCGGTGGCACTCTGCTCATCTCCCGATCACCAAACATTAATTTCCCGCTATCCGGTTCATAGAACCCCGCGAGAATACGCAGACAGGTGGTCTTTCCACACCCCGATGGACCGAGCAGAAAAAACAGTTCACCTTTCCGAATTTCAAGGCTGACATCATTCACAGCGATTGTGGTATCAAAGGCTTTTACGATATGATCTAAACGGACTTCAACGGACAATGGTCAACTTCCTCCCGTTTGTTGATGTCACAAGCTAGCAGTTTTCTCAATGTTCCCCATCAAACTCTGACCGAATCAAGCTCCCAATTCGGGTGAATCGAATACCATTGATAATCTTCCAAACCTCCCAAGGTCTTTTCTGATTGAACGCGTCGTAAGACCAATAGACCATGAAGGCTTGCCCCTTAATATCGTTCACAGACACGGTACCCCATGTTCGGCTGTCGCTGCTTTGGTCCCGATTATCTCCCATTGCAAAAACATACCCCTCTGGTACTTCAAACGGTCTACCATCTGGAAATGTCATGTGGAACTGATTCGGCGAGAGCTTATAAGGCGCGAAAACATTGTCATTGGGTAAATGGTACGGCTTGCGGAAGGGTGGGAAATCGTACCGATGGCCGATGGCGTGGGACACATGTTTTGTATAGGCGCTATCTTCGACTGCTGCCCCGTTGACGTAGAGTGTGTCCCCCTTTGTCTCAATCGTGTCGCCTCCAACTGCGACGATACGCTTGATAAAATTCTTGGTTCGCTCGTGCGGGGGAACGAATACAAATACATCTCCTTTTGCAGGTTTATGAAAGTCAAAGAGTTTAACTTCCGTTCCCGGAATGTTGATGCCATAGATAAATTTGCAGACAAGGATGCGATCGCCAACAAGCAAGGTCTCTTCCATAGAACCGGACGGAATTTTGAACGCCTCAACGACAAAGGGACGAATAAATCCAAAGACAAGCACGAAAGCCACCACGATAACTTGAAGGTATTCCCATACCACGGTTTGTTGGAATCTCTGCCATCGTGAAGGTACTTCTTCGTGTGTATCTACCAATGTTTCATTCATAAGTATGTCACCTCTTAATGTAACGCAAGTTGCTAGACAACCTGTAGGTCGAGCTTTCATACCCGACACCTATCAGAAATAACCAAATTTACGACACACATGTCGCCCCGCCCCGATAAATCGGGATTCAAAGCAACTGGGGCTTGGGGAATTGGTTTACCGATGTGCTATACACATATCGCCCCTCTGGGGCTTTGTAGGTCGAGCAAGTCCGAGAAGATCCCGTGACCGGGGATGACCAACCTACGGGTATAAGGGTCAACTTTATTGCGCCGCACATCATTAGCAACTGAGGTTAGTGTAAATTATTCATCAATTGACAAAATTGCCATAAATGCTTCCTGTGGCACCTCGACATTCCCAATCTGTTTCATCCGTTTTTTGCCCTCCTTTTGCTTTTCGAGCAGCTTCCGCTTGCGGGTGACGTCACCGCCATAAAGTTTTGCTGTCACGTTCTTCCGTAAAGCACGGATGGTTTCACGCGCAATCACTTTATGCCCGATTGCCGCTTGGATGGGTACGGTAAACATCTGCTGTGGAATAACTTCTCTCAATTTTTCTACCAACGCGTTTCCTCGACCGTAAGCCATGTCACGGTGAACAATCGTTGAGAGGGCATCAACCGGTTTTTCATTGAGTAAAATGTCCAGTTTCACGAGATCTGCGGGTTTGTACTCACCAATTTCGTATTCAAGCGAACCATAACCGCGCGTCAATGATTTGAGTTTGTCGTAGAAATCAAGGAGAATCTCGCCCAAGGGCAGATCGTAACTGATTTGTACACGGGTTACATCGAGCTGATCCATGCGAATGAAGATGCCCCGTCGCTTTTGACACAAATCCATCACATTTCCGATGTAGTCTCGCGGTACAATAATATCAGCGGTGATGTGAGGTTCCGCAATGTAATCAATCTGATCAACGGGAGGCACCTTCGCAGGATTATCGACTTCAACGCACTCACCATCTCGTTGGATGACACGGTACTTAACGCTCGGTGAGGTGCGGACAAGGGAGAGGTCAAATTCGCGTTCAAGCCGTTCTTGGATAATCTCCATGTGCAGCAATCCTAGGAAACCACACCGAAAGCCGAACCCAAGCGCGACAGAAACTTCAGGCTCAAATCTGAAAGAATCATCGTTGAGTTTAAGCCTTTCGAGCGCCTCTCTCAACGACCCAACCGCGCTGGTGTCCGCTGGATATAGCCCACAAAACACAAGCGGCTTCATTTCGCGGTAGCCGGGCAGCGGTGCTGATGTTGGTTTTGTGTGGTCGGTAATCGTTTCACCAATCTTCGCGTCTGCTATATCTCGAACCCCGGCAACCACATAACCGACTGAACCGGTTGATAGCCCCTCAACTGGTTTCATGTGTGGCAGGAAAACGCCGACCTCCTCGACTTCGTAAGCGCTGCTCGCTGCCATCAAACGGATTTTGTCGCCTATCTTCACATTTCCATCAAAAACGCGCACATACATGACGACGCCCCGATAGCTGTTGTACACCGAATCAATGACTAGTGCCTTTAGAGGACCACCGATATCTCCTTTTGGCGAAGGGATTCGATCCACAATTGCTTCCAATATCTCCTGTGTGCCGATATTTTCTTTTGCACTCACTAAAACCGCTTCGTCTGCGGGGATGCCGACAACTTCTTCTATCTGTCGTTTGACCTCATCAGGACGCGCTGTCGGGAGATCGATTTTGTTGATAACGGGAATAATCTCAAGGCCGTGGTCAATTGCGAGATAAGCATTTGCTAGCGTCTGTGCCTCTACACCTTGGGCGGCATCGACGATTAAAATGGCTCCCTCACACGCTGCGAGGCTCCGCGACACTTCGTAAGTGAAATCAACGTGCCCAGGGGTGTCAATCAGGTTCAGCTCGTAGAGATCCCCATCCGTAGCGCGATAATCGAGTTTCACAACGGTCGCTTTAATGGTGATGCCACGCTCGCGCTCAAGATCCATCAGGTCCAAAACCTGCTCGCGCATCTCACGGGGCGTCAACGTGCCGGTGTATTCCAAAAGGCGATCACTGAGTGTGCTTTTGCCGTGGTCTATATGTCCTAAAACGCAGTAGTTTCGTATTTTTTGTTGGTTATTCATTGAGTATAGGGAATTGCAATCCTTATGTTAAAAAATATGGTCTTTGTTTTTGACGACTGAATGCGTGATTGCGTTGAATCCATCGTTAATTCTTAAATCTATGTTTCGTGCTTAACGGACCACGTTTCACGTAGTTCTATGAGATTTCTTGCAGTATTGTCCTCGCTGCTTCACGTGGGTTATCTGCTGCTGTGATGGGGCGTCCAACGACGATGTAATCTGCCCCGGCATTGATTGCTTCACCCGGTGTCATGACACGTTGTTGATCGTTTGAAGCCGCCCACGCCGGGCGGACACCGGGTGTAACAATCACAAAATTGTTGCCGCAAACCTTCCGAATCAACTCAATCTCCAATGGTGAGGCGACGACGCCCTCCAACCCCGCTTTCTGGGATAGTTCTGCAAGATAAGCGACTTGATCTTTCAACCTGCGTTGCGTTCCAAAATCACGCTGGAAATTCGTCTCATCAACGCTTGTGAGGATGGTCACCCCCAAAAGTGTTGGCTTCGGGATACTGAATTCGGACGCTTGTTTTTCTGCGGATTCCCCTGCGGCACGCATCATCTCCAGTCCACCTGAAGCGTGTACGTTGATGATATTGGCACCAATTTTTGTCGCAGATGCAACTGCGCCGGCGACAGTGTTAGGAATGTCGTGAAATTTGAGATCGAGAAAGATGTTTTTCTTTGCTTCGTGTAGCAGCTTAACGGAAGCGGGACCGACAGCAGTGAAGAGTTGTTTGCCAATCTTGAACCATTTGACATCATCGGAAAGTGTGGTAACCAGCCGGTTTGCGGTTGCTAAGTTTTCTACGTCTAAAGCAACGATGAGTTGATTTTGGGACATATTAGATCCTTGTATCCATTCCATACATGGTATTGGGAGGCTTTTTTATGCACAACCCCACACCGGGTTCAATGGTGGTCTACGCGAGGTTCGATAGGCAGGGTACGGAATTCGCGGATGAGCGCGGCGAGTTCTGCGGCGGCGGCGGTGAAGAACCGTTCCCCCTTTTCCACTGTACCGAGAGTCGCGTCGCCGATGACTCCTGTCTCCGAGATGCGTGACCAATGATCCATCATCCGTAGCGGTGCACTGCCCTTGCCGCGTACCGTGCCACGCCAATAGTAGCGGGACACTGGAACCTTCACTTCATGGGTAGCTTTGTCCATCTGCACTGCCGTATCGTTGAGATAGCGGTAGACCGATGTTTCAATCTCGTCCGCGTGGGACAGTACATCTGACTCAACAATCTCATCGACCGAAACGCCTGCCCCCGCGTTGAGCATGCCGCAGTGTGCCTCAGTTTCGATCACTGTTCGGCGCGCTGCCAATTCCAAGATAGGGACGTTGGAGCCGTGACCGTTGACGATAAGGATCTTGCGAAAACCGTGGTGGGCAACACTCTTGGTAATATCGACAACAAAGTTCAGCAAATGGTCATCACGGATGGTGATAGTGCCGGGGAAATCCATGTGATGGTCTTCAAAGCCGTAAGCGAGTTCGGGCAAAAGCAGCACTTCGTCGGGGATTTGTTGCGCAGCCGCATCACAGATGCTGCTGACCACGAAGGTGTCCACGTCCAAGGGAAGGTGATGGCCATGGTCTTCGGTGGAGCCTACAGGTAGGACAACGACGGGTTGTTTTTCGACCAAATCCCTGATTTCGAGCCAAGTGTAGTGGTCGTAGCGGTAGGGAAGTCTGGGTCCAATCATAGTATCTCCTTTACACTGCGCGTAAGATGTCCCCGAACATCAACTGTGGTTAAATATAGAAAGCGGTCAATTGTGTATAATGACTAGGGCGTGTTGACATTTATGCAAAACTGTCCGTAATCGTAGGTGCTCGCATCCCGATTTATCGGGGGGCGGGGTCCCCTCGCCCATTGACCAACACGGGTTGGAACCCCCAAACCATACGGGTTGAGCCGATTGTAGGTCGAGATTCATATCTCGACACCGAATCGTCGATTTTGGAAAATCGACCTACAGCAGTTCAAAATCGTCTATGATGTGTGATCAAAGGGTTGGGAAACCCAATCCCTACAAAGGACCATCTGTTTGTGCACACATCTCGACTATCTGATTGCGATGAAATGTCAACAGAACCTAATTATGTGAATGAGCGAGGTCAGGAACCTTGTTCGCGGAGTTACGGCACACGGCGTGTGCCTACTACTTTTAATGTCTGTTTATTTTTAGAATTCACTATAAGTGCTACGCAACTACTTACTAATCTCAACAAGCCATGCGATGTGGTTTAAGTCATGAAACATAACATCAGCCTCGGCAATCCCACATGCTTTAAGGTTCGATAAGAGGCTCTCCTCGGTCCATCTGGCAGACCAGAAATTTTCCGCAGTCGCTACAAATCGTCCGCCTCTGGGTGTCACGACATGCTGGTCAGTGTATTCATAGAAATCGATCTGGGCATCTTCTGCCTCCGGTACATCCTTGTAGATTGTTAAGAACATCAACCCACCCGGTTTCAGTGCTCGATAAAAGTTCGAGAATATAGCGATAAAACTCGGATTCCGATCGAGGTATGCGTCCGTATAAAGACTTAGATCTGTTGATGGTTCTCTAAAATTGCCGGGGGTAAAGTATAAACACCAGACGAGATCATAGAAATTGTCTGGCAATTTGACTTGAGTGGCATCGCCAAGAAATAACTCGGTGTTGTTTAACCCCTCCTTACGCCATCTGTCTTGAGCAATTTCTCCAATATGAGTCGATATCTCAAAGCCGTGATAAAGGCGACAGGTGGGCGCAAAGATTGAGCCGTGGTAACCTGTGCCGCAACCAAGATCGGCAATGGTGTAGGGCTGCCCATGGAATCTTTCAATCAGGATTTCATCTTGCCCTTCTCGCGCTTCTTTTATCGGTTCCGGACAGTAAGATGATTCCAAAGATTTCAGCACCGCTCTGGCTTCAGATTCACGTAAATTGCTGCTCATATCGCAATTCCTGAAAGGCAAATTTCTCATACAGTTCTCGTTACCTATCACCCTTTTCTCAAAATCAGCAAAAATTCAGATTTCATTCCATCTGGATTCTTATTTTTCCGAGTGCCAAATAGCTGTCTATTCTTTATCCGATCTTCATACAGGTTTTCAAAGAAATATCCGTTGTCCATAAAATATTCCATCAAGATCCGCCAGATTTCAACCTTTATTCCATCAATCAACGGATTTCCGATGAAAATGCAGGCGGTTCCGTTCGTTTTTAACTGATCCATTGCATTCTCAAGGGCGTTGACGGTATGGCAAAAATACGAATCTAATAATTTAACGAGATCAGCCCGTGTGAGTTCCGTCCTTATTTTCTCCAGTGTTGGGGTCTGAATCAGCCTGTCCGCTTTCCGATACGGTATTTCAAGTCTGGATAATTTTCTTATCTCTTCATCGTTATACCCCAACCAAAACAGTTCCATTTTGACTGTCCGCATATATTCTTGGGCTTGTAGATAAGGCGGCGATGTGATTAAGGCATCAAACTCCTGCTGAAACGAAAAATATGACGAATCCACCCCACCCTTAAACTCAACACAGTTATTGTGACGGTTCGTGAGTGTTGCAAAGTCATTCAGACTTCGTAAGGTTTCTAATGAATGCCCCCTAATCATCTTTTGTAATTTTTCAGTCCAATCCGTCTGCAGCAGTTCCTCGATATATTTTAGCTTACTTTTAGACCTGAAAAGTTTAGGGGTTCTATGTTCCGCATAGGAGAAGTGCTTACTCATCTTCACCAGCGCTGATTCTACAATTGCAGTGTATGTGCTGCGTTCACTGTTTTTGATAAACCCCCAATACCTACTTAGAACCTCCAGCATTTCAGGCGGATACCAGTATGCTATATTTGACCACGCTGGGGTGAAGTGATTGCTACTTTCTTCTAAGCCATCTAACATCTGACTGAGACTGTCTTCACACAATCGCTCTTTTTCAATACGCACCTTAAGGGGTATCATATAATCCAAAAGCGGATTTAGGTCGAGCAGAAACGCGTTTCGTTTGCATAAGTAAGCCTCAACGCCCACGGTTCCTGAACCCGCAAATGGATCGACCACCCAATCACCCTCTTTTGTGAACGACTTCAGCGCGTATCTTACAACATGGGGTATAAATTTAGCGGGATAATAAAAAATTGCGTGTGTCAGATAGCCTGTATCTTTGATTTCGGGGACTAACTCCCGAAAGGAGATCAATTTAATTCGCTCATCGGTTTCATCGTCTTTAGAAGCATCTACCACATCGTTTGCAGGGAAGGGAGCCGGTTGTTCTGTTATATCCTTATTTTTCATGGTGCGCCTTATCGGGATTATGTCACCTTCGCTACAACAACTGTTATATCATCTTCCGGCTCAGTATTTTCAATAAACCCACGAACATCGTCTATCATTTGATCGATGTTTTCTATCGATGAAAGGTCGCCTTGTGCAGCGCGTTGGATACTCCTTTCGAGTCGGTTGTAGCCGTAAACCCTTCCGCTGGGGTTGGCAGCCTCCGGAAGTCCATCGGTGTAGAAAATGAGCAGATCCCCTTCGGACAGATCGGCCGTTTCATCTATATAATCCGATTTCTGGGACACACCGAGTGGGTAGCTTTCGGCAGTTAATTCGTCAACGGTACCTGTGCTTCTATGATAGTGATAGATTTCGGGATGACCTGCTTTTGACCACTGCACCTGCTTTTCATCCAGATCAATGACAGCGACACAACAGGTAATAAAAGGTGTACGCTTAGGTTGTTGACAGAGCGAATGATTGAGCGCGGAGAGCATTGCACCGGGTGCCCCTTCTTTGACGGCAAACTCAAGCATCCCGGAGAACATCACAGCAGGGATTGCTGCGGACATATCGTGTCCGGCCACATCGGCGATGACGATTGCAAGTTTTCTCTGATCGTCATCCATCCACAGATAGTTATAATAGTCCCCACCGACGCGGTTCGCTGCGAAGCAACGCCCTGCCAAATCGAGTCCACTAATATCAGGCGATTCGGGTAACAATCCCATCTGCATGCTCTGAGCGGTTTGAATTTCTTGCGCCATGAGTTCCTTACCGAGCATTTCAGAGACCACGCGATTTCCCACAGCCAGCGCGACGAGAAGAATAATAATAGTAGCGACCGCCGATACTCCCATAAGCCACCGGGACTGCTGCTGTAAGGGCGCATGAGCTGCGTCGAGGGAACTGTACGTTAATGCGGTCCACACCTCACCGCGGGACCAGCCCACAAGGACTTTTTCGTCCTCCGTCTCCCCGATAGCGAACCCATTCTTACTCGCCCGGTTCTTCCAAACCTCTTTGTTATTAGGGAACGCGACGCGAGATGTTTCTTCTAGGACCCCCGCTTGATCTGTCTCAGTCGCTGCAATGATGAAACCGTATCGATTCAGCAGCTCATAATGCCGCGCAGTCCCGTGTCCCCCACCTCCACCAATTAGATTCTGGATATTTTCCACACTGTAGACCACCTTCATAATGCCCACAGTTTCATCGTCATCCGCTTTGACACTCATGTTAATATCGACGGAATAAACACCTGCGCTTTCATCAAAGCCAATATCTCCGATATGTTCGCCTTTCTCTTTCGCCGCCGCCCACCATTTTTCACCGAATGGCGGATCATCTCCCGGTCCTTGATCGAAATCACTTGTTTTGTCCGTAGCAGCGGCAACGTATCCGCGCAGATCGGTCAGAAAGATTTCCTTGAATTGATCCGGATTCGTCTGCTGGAGGTTCTTAAGAAACTGTGCCCCGGGAGTTGAAGTTAATCCGTCACGGTTCCATTCCTCAAATAATTGATCGTAACTTTTCTTTTGAGCTTCGGTCACCGTGTTCACCAAAACTTTTCGATTCTCAAAACTGGTCCAATTCTCGACCAAAAGGCGTATGTTCTCCATCTCGCGGTCAATCTTATTCATCGCCTCAATCGCGAAGTCTCGCTCGATAGTGCCGACGACTTCGTTCAATGTTTTCTGGCTTGAATAGAAAGCGAGGATCGAGGCAGAAAACAGCGGAGATAATCCGATTAAAAGGAACATAATAACAATCTGGCTTTTTAAGGTTCTGCCTTCATTACGCATCAACATGAGATACTCCGAAAAGTAAGTATAAAAAAGATGATATCATGTATTTTTCTTTTTGACACCCAAGACGGTGTTGCGTAAAATATAACAACATGATAACAAAATAGGGTCAAAATCACAAATAAAAAATTGACCTAGTTCGTAATAAAATGAGGAGATAGCTCTAATGAAAATTCTGGTTACTGGCATATCTGGCAGAATCGGTGCGAATCTTGCCAAAGCTCTCATTGATGAAGGGCATGAGGTACGCGGGTTGGTTTGGGAAAAGGATTTGCGGTTAGACAAGTTTGACGGGCTTCCAGTTGAGTTGGTTGAAGGAAGCTTAGTTAATCCTGCTGATGTGAGCAAAGTGGTCAACGGGGTAGAAGTGATTTGTCATCTGGGAGCGGCATTCCAAGGCGGGGGTCCCTTCTCCAACGAGGATTATTTCGAGATTAATGCGCGTGGCACGTTCAACATGCTGGAGGCTGCCCGTGAAAACGCGGATAATTTGAAACACTTCTTCTTTGCAAGCACCGACGCGACCTACGAGAAATACCTCCCCGGCGGTCTGTCAGAACCGATCCGCGAAGACGAGATGCCTCAGAAGCCGGGCGGGTGGTATGCGCTCTCAAAGGTACTTGGCGAAGAGATGTGTCGCGGGTACTATCGGAGCTATCAACTGCCGATCTCGATTTTCCGTTTTGCCTTCGTGGTCGCTGGCGATGAGCTCTTAAATTTTTCGCAGTTCCGTCTTGATCATTGGCAGAATGCCTACGCAGACAGGACCACAGGTGCCGCCGCCGAGACCCGTCGACAACTACTGGGATTCGGTGACACCGGAGAACGCCTGCTCATCGCACGAGATGAAAATGGCAGATCCTATAAAAAACATATCGCAGATGTGCGGGACATCGTACTCGGTTTCTTAGCCGCGCTCGGTAAACCGGAGGCAATCGGAGAAACTTTTCAACTTGCTGGACCCAAGCCTTTTACATGGGAGGAAACAGTTCCTTATCTAGCGAAGAAATTGGGCGTGGATTACGTTGATGTTCGGTTGGCAGACAACACGCCGACCTATTATGAGTTCGATCTCGCCAAAGGCGCGCAGCTTATTGGTTACCGACCACAGTTTGATATCTTCAAGATGATTGATTCCGCCATTGAATTTCGGCAGGGTGCTGCCTCCGATGTGATTCCTACGCAAATTGCCTCAGCGTAGGCGAATTGAAATCGGAGTGGCACTAACAACAAGTCAATATTAATCCGATGCAATGAGACGGGCTTGTGCACTTGTTAGGATTTCGCAGATCAGTTCATCATAAGACATTCCCGCCGCCGCTGCTTGCGCAGGTAAATCGCTGAGGTCAGTCAACCCCGGCAGTGTATTAATCTCCATTACGTAAGGCTGTCCGTCGGTATCGACTAACATGTCCACCCGTGAGACACCCCAACAACCGACCGCTTGGTGCGTCCCAAGCGCGATTTCCTGTACCTGCTTGGTCAGCGAATCGGATAATCTCGCAGGAATAATAAACTCTGTCATGCCTTCGGTGTACTTCGCCTCGTAGTCGTAAAATTCGCGTTTAGGAACTAGCTCAAGTATGGGCAGAGCGCGGAGGTTTTCTTCGATTCCTAGCAACCCAACAGTGACTTCCTGTCCTTGGATATATCGTTCAAAAAAGATTTCCCCGAACTGATGTTGGGTTTTATGGGCGATTCGCCTGACCTCTGGCAGCTCAGAAATAATCGATACTCCAATGCTTGACCCCTCCGACGCAGGTTTAAGCACAAGCGGCAATCCCAAACGATCTATTGCCTCCTCGCATTGCAGATTTAAACTTTGGTTCGGGTCAACCGTGAAGTAATCCGGCGTTGGGATGTTCAGCGTAGATATCACCCGCTTGGTCATGACCTTATTCATCGCCAACGCACTTGCAAGCACCCCGGAGCCGGTGTAGCTAAAGTCAAATGCCTCTAAAACACCTTGAATCGTTCCATCCTCGCAACCTTTGCCGTGTACCCCCAGAAATGCGATTTCAATCGAGGCGGCTCGCATCCGCTCCACCCAATCAAGGTCGATTGGATCAATTGTCACTACATCTGCGCCAAGCCGTTGAAGTGCGGCGGCGATTCGCGCCCCGGATCGCAATGACACCTGTCTTTCACCCGATTTTCCACCCATCAACACCGCAATTCGTTTTTCGAGCAACTGTTCTCTCTCCATCTCAAAAATCTCCTTTGTCGTCATTGAAAATCATATAATATTTCGTGCAAGAGTCATGCCCGATATATCTATTTGGCGTTCTGATTTTGGGTCGTCGGCTTTCAGGGTTCAGGTCGTTTCGCCATCTCCTCGAAGTAAGCTGCATTCGGATTGTCAATCCAATCGCAACCCCACCCCAGTTCTTTCAGCCTGCTTTGAACAATCGGCAACGTCGCCCGCAATTCTTTTACCGTCACCCATTCATCGGCAAAAATCTGTGGCTCGATCAATGAACTGTTGGTCTTCTGGACTGAAATGGATTTCTTCCCTCACGGCAGACATCTCCATTTTTGCCCTTTTGTCGGGAAGCCTGTGTTCAATCTGACACAGATTACTAGCCGCACTGCCCTGTCTGAAAACAAAAGTCCCTAAATAGTAACGCCAGATGTCTGAAATGGGTTTCGCAAAACAGATGTATGGCTGAGACGTAAGACTGATGTGTACTACTCTAGAAATCTGATTAACCCTCAACCGCATCAACCTTAATCGATAATTCCTCAAGCTGTTCGTTGTTGACTTCAGAAGGTGCTCCGGTAAGCAGACATAACCCGCTCTGCGTCTTCGGAAACGCGATGACTTCACGGATATTTTCTTCACCGGTCATCAGCATCACAATACGGTCTAGCCCCGGTGCGATTCCTGCGTGTGGCGGTGTACCGTATTGCAGCGCTTCGATAAAATAACCGAATCGCTGTTCTGCCTCTTCGGGTTTGATTTTTAAGATCTCAAGAACTTTCTGTTGAATCTCTTGTCGATGGATTCGGACGCTACCGCTACAGATCTCGGTGCCATTGATAATCAGATCATAATGCAGCGATTGGGCTTTGCCTGGATCGGTGTCCAACAGTGGAATGCTCTCATCTGTTGGTGAGGTGAAAAGATGATGGAACGGTTCGTATCGATTATTCTCTTCATCCCAATCAAACAGTGGATAATCCACAACCCATAGGAAGTTGAACTGATTCTCATCAATTAGATTGAGTTTGTGTCCAAGATGGAGTCGGAGATTGCACAGAGCGTCCGCAACAATTTTTGGTCTATCAGCGACAAACACCATTAGATCGCCCGGCTGTGAGCCCATCCGTTGGCTGATCGCTTTGAGAGTATCTTCGCTGAAAAATTTGACGATGCTTGATTCAAACGCACCTGCCTCTGTTACCTTGATCCACGCTAACCCCTTCGCTCTATAGATGGCAACAAACTCTGTGAGATCATCAATCTCCCTGCGCGAAAGCACTGCGCCACCGGGAACAGCCAATCCTTTTACCTGCCCATCGTTTGCCAAGGCACCCGTAAACACCTTGAAATCGCAGTCAGCGACCAGATCCGAAAGGTCGGAGAGTTCCATCCCGAAGCGAGTGTCCGGTTTATCGTTCCCAAATCGCGTCATCGATTCAGCATAAGGTATGCGTGGAAACGGTGTTGGTACGGGAATGTCAGCCGCTTCCTCAAACATCCGTTTCATCAGTCCTTCTGTGACTTCAAGTACGTCGTCCACGGTCGCAAACGACATTTCGAGATCAAGTTGCGTAAACTCAAGCTGTCTATCTGCACGGGTGTCTTCGTCGCGGAAGCATCGTGGAATCTGGAAGTAACGATCCACGCCGCTCATCATCAAAATCTGCTTGAACTGTTGTGGTGATTGCGGAAGCGCGTAGAATTCGCCGGGATTATGTCGACTTGGCACGAGCACGTCGCGCGCACCTTCGGGGGTGCTGTTCATCAGGATAGGTGTTTCGATTTCAAGGAAGCCGTGCTCGTCCATATATTTCCGGGCAGCAAGCGCGGTCTTGTGCCGTACTTGTAATATTTTTTGCATTTTCGGACGGCGGAGGTCAACGTAACGATGCTGGAGGCGAACATCTTCGGCGATTTCAATGTCGTCTTCAACAGCGAATGGTGGCGTTTTTGCCACATTTAAGATTTCCAGTTCATCCGCCGCCAGTTCTATTTCGCCGGTACGGAGGTTGGGGTTGACCAAGCCCTCTCCACGCTCCCGTACCTTTCCGCTGACACTTAACACAAATTCGCTGCGAATCTCGTGTGCAGCACGGTGCGCTTCGGGATCGATCATCGGGTCAAAGACGACCTGCGTGAGTCCAGTCCGATCGCGCAGGTCTACAAAAATGACGCCGCCATGATCCCGGCGGCGGGATACCCAACCGGTGAGTCGCACCGATTTACCGGCATCGGCGAGCCGTAGTTCTCCGCAGTAATGTGTCCTTTTCATTTCAGGCATTGCTTTGATTCTCTCCTTCAATTTATAAAAAGTACAATTTCATTTCTCAAGACAATAAACTTGATTGATCATATTCTAGATTCTGTTGACATTTGGGTGTCGAGATATGAATCTCGACCTACAGGCTAGTAAAAAATAATGCGTAAGAAGAAACGGAACGCAGATCTGCGTTCCCTACAAATTGTCCTCGTTGATGCAAGTTTGGGGGCGGGCAAGTCCGATCCCGTTCCTAGGACTCCGATGAATCGGAGGAGGAACCTTCCGTTTCACGATCCCGATTCTCGGGACGATCGAATCGGGACGTGACCGGGGATGCCCGACCTACACTACTGTCAAATCTAGCTATCCACCTTTTCACGCATCATTTCCGCTAACCGTTGGAACGCAACCGACTGCTGATCGCCGCTCCCCATATCCCGCACCGTTGCAGCTCCATTGCTGATCTCATCTTCGCCGATCATGACGACATATCGTGCGTTCAGCTTGTTTGCAGTCCTCATCTGTGCTCGCAAGCCACGCCCTTTGAACTCAAGATCAGTTTTGACGCCATTCTCACGAAGATCTTGCGCTAACCGCAGGGCTATAGGCATCGCTGCGTCCCCTAACACCGTGAGGTAGACATCCACCGGCGCAGAGGTTGGCACCTTAACTTCCTGGGCGTCCAAGGCAATGATAATCCGATCCATACCGAGTGCGAATCCGATGCCGGGTGTTGGGTTGCCCCCGATTTCTTCCGCCAGATAGTCATACCGACCGCCACCGCCGATTGCGTTTTGTGCACCTAGTCCGCCCGCTGTGAATTCAAACGCGGTGCGAGAGTAGTAATCTAACCCTCTAACAACGTATGGATCTTCGTGATAATCAATTTCGAGTTGATCCAGATAGCGTTTCACCACCTCGAAGTTCTCGCGGCAGGCGTCACACAGGTAGTTAGATAGAAGCGGAGCGTTAGTAACAACGGCACGACAACCGCTCTCTTTGCAATCCAAGATTCGCATCGGATTTCGTTCGTGACGCGCATAACATTTTCCACACAGTTCGTCAAGATGCGCCTTCGCATACGCTGTCAGATCTTCAACATACTTTGGACGACAGGCCGGATCGCCGATGCTGTTGAGGTGCAAAGTAAGGTCTTTGATGCCGAGTGTCGAGAAGAATTGGTTCCCTGCTGCGATAATCTCTGCGTCGATTGCGGGCGAGTCCGCCCCAAACGCTTCAATGCCAACCTGCCAAAATTCTCGATACCGCCCCGCCTGTGGACGGTCATATCGGAACATTTGACCGATATAGTAAAATTTTAAGACGCTAGCACCATCCATCAAACGATTTTGGAGCATGGCACGAACCACTGAGACTGTGCCCTCTGGACGCAATGAGACGCTTCGGTTGCCCCTGTCATTAAAGGTGTACATCTCTTTTTCAACGATGTCAGTGGTATCGCCGACCCCACGCACGAAAAGGTCTGTGCTTTCAAAAATTGGCGTACGGATCTCTTGATACCCGTAAGTGCCAAAAACAGACCGTGCGACCCCCTCAACCCATTGCCATGTTTGAACTTCTGAAGGGAGGATGTCTCTCGTCCCTTTTGGTGATTGAATCTGCATTTTCTATCGATTACCCCTTTGTCAAGTGTATGATTATGCACGGTTACTTCTTTAACCGCTATAGCCCGCTTTTCTTCAAGCTATCCTGATGTTTTTTGTCCAGTTATTTGTCGCGATTTGGAAGGTATACCCCCTATCGTCTGTTTGGGGAGTAGGAGTCTCGATTCGGAGATCGCTCCTACCTTTGCATTGTCATTGCCGCTTGGATTTGACGGTGCTGCTCTTGCAAATATGGATCTCTCGGCGCGAGACGCATTGCTGCATCGACCGATTTCAACGCCTCATCGTATCTGCCTTGTGCAAGGTATACTTTTGCCAAATCGCTGTGCGGCATCAGTTCATTCGGCGCGAGTCGCATCGCAGCTTCAAAAGCATCAACCGCTTGTCTAAACTCGTTCTTATCCGTATAGATAACCCCCAGCAGGTTATGCACACGCCAAGAATTTGCATCCGCCGCCAACGCCTTCTGCGCGTATTGGAGGGCTTCGGGGAGCATCTTCTTATGAAAATGGTAAATCGATGCCATTGCACCGAAAATGATAGCGGGGAGATTCGGGTCTAATTTCTCAAGCCTATGGTACGTGCGTAACGCTTCATCGTACCGTTCTTGACGTTCATAAATCGGTCCGAGCAATGAATAAAGCTCTGGGCGATTCGGATCATATTTGAGTGCCTCTTCAAACGCGTTCGCCGCCTTCGCTAATTCACCTTGAAGTTCATAGGTGATGCCCAGTTCAACCTGCTTTTGGACATCGCGTGGATTACTTTGTAGTGCCTGCTTAAGAACCTTTTCGGTCTGTTTGAGTTCCTGTTGATAATCTTTATTTGCCAACTCTACCGCAGCCCCAAGATTGTACCGAATCGTATTATCGTACGGATTAATGGCTAACGCCTGATTCAATACACCAACAGCCTTCTCATATTCCCCCTTGGCATATTCAATCTGTCCTTCGATCAGTTTCTGCGTGGCATCAAAGTAGAGATCGATTCGCTTTCGCACCTCGATCTTGTCGCTCATCGTGCGACCGTAATTTGCCAAATAGGGGGTGGAGCACTCACGATATTTCGCTAGTCCCGCAATGTTTTTATGAGTTGTGTTCACCAGTGCGCGGGGCTGGAAAAATTCCAACTGTGGGTGATTGTCTGTATGGATTGGACCATCGCCGGCATACGCTCGGACCGCCTTCTCGCCCATCATAAACGAATCGAGGAGCGACATACCATCGAGGTCATCGGCTGCGAGTGCCTCGTGAACCCGCGGTATCTGCGCCCTCTCCATAAGACGCTTATAATTTATCTTGAGCCGTTCTGGCGTACCAATCAGGATGGCAAAGTCTGGCGTGTATTTATACCATATTGTTGCGTTTGGAAACACCTCAACAAAGGTTCTCACAATCATCTTGAGATGTGTTTCTGGCAGCCGATCGAGCGGTATCCACTGGCATATTATACCATCTTCTGTGAGAATACGCTTGCACCACCTGTAGAAATCTGCGGCGTAAAGATTAGAACCCCTTGAACTCGCAAGCGGGTGCGTCGCACCTATAGAAATCACATCGTATCGTTTTGGCGTCATTAACAGATAATTTCGCTCATCATTGACCATGTGATTGAACAAGGAACTGTCGAGGACGTTATGGTTTATATCGGTGAAGTATTTTCGTGCCGTTTCGATGAGTCCCCTTGGATTTTCAACAGTGTTCACGCGTACGTCGTGCTGTGTCATGATATGGGATGTAATTCCCATGCCAAATCCGAGGATAAGCCCACGTTCAGGGTTCGGATGCAGCAGTAGCGGTAGATGGGCGATGATGCGATGCGATGCAGATTCTCGACGGGAAGCGTCGACGATTTCGTCATTGTCAACATAGACCCGATGGATACCTTGGTCATCCATAAACGTAGCGATATTCGCATCAACAGTTTCGGTATGCTCGGCTAGTATATCGTTTATGCGTTGCGTCCAAAAGGTCCCATTCTTCAAAAAGGGGGGCGAATTCCCCCATAGCAACACCATCAACCCAACTCCGCCGGTTAGGATGGCACCACCAATCGCGGTGCCGCTGAAAAACTGTGATTTCTCTGTATTCCGAATAATCAAAACACATCCCACCACCGTATTCAACCCGGCGGTCAAGAGAAGGCTCGGACGTATCCCAATCAGCGGAATTAGAATAAATCCCGCACATAGTGATCCAAGGAGTGCACCGATTGTGCTGAAAGGATGGACCGCCGATTGCGATTTGGCAGCAGTACATATCTGTCTGCCCAACGGAAAACTAGCCCCGATCAGGATAGTGGGGATAATCATCAGGATAAAACCAGCAACAAATTCCCAGAAGCGTCCAACCCCGAAGGCAGCTTGCAATCCCCTGCTAATCCCATATAGGTTTCCGAAAGCCGGTATCAGGGCAGCAAGGGATAGTCCGATCCCAATCTGAACCAATCCGAAAAGGTTTACGAACGGTTTAATCCGACGTGTGATCGCTGCAAATAGAAAACTGCCAACGGCAATGCAGATCAATAAGGCGGTCAATGTGACCGAGAAAGCGTAACCCGAGTTGCCGAGAAAGGAGGTCAGAATCCGCGTCCAGAGGACGGCATAAGCCATTGCACAGAAGCCGGCAACGGCAAAGGTCCATAACAGCGGTCGCCACATTTCGCCTGCTGGAGATATTCCCGATCCGTCGTTTACGTCCTGCTGCAAGTCTACAGAAGTTTCAGACCAAGAGCGATCTAAACCGAAAGCAACCCCCGCCAGAACCAAGTTAATCACCACACCCAAATAAACCGAATTCTGAACCCCTAAAAGCTGGATAAGGAAGAACCCAGCGGCGATACAACCGAGGCTCGCACCAAGCATATTGATTGTGAAGAGACGATCCGCTCTGAATCCTGCACATCTTTCCTTGGCGGATCTACTGAGAAGGAAAACTGTCCCTCCCATCAGCGTTGACGGAATCAACAGAACGACAAATGACAGAACAAACCGAATCCATGAAAGGGGATAGAACCCCGCACCCAGTCCGCGATAGATGAGAACACAGATGGCGTTGAGAATATCCAACAAAGTCGGGAAGATGAGTGCAAAGATACCGAGCCCCGCTCCGAGAAAAGCATACAGGCGCAATAGTCGCTTTTCTCCATTTGCTAAACGCCTGAAGTAGAAGCTGCCAAGTCCCAGGCCCCCTACCAACGCACTCAACACTGTACTCACAGCAAACACTGGACTCCCGAAAAACAGGGTTAGTTGGCGTGCCCAGATCACTTCGTAGAGCACACCACACGCACATGAGAAAACAATGACTAGCCCAAGAATCGGTTTGATATTACGCACGGTTCCGCTCCTAAAAGCAGGTATACAGTTGATATCACCAATTTATTTATGCTCATGGCGATCTTGCGGATAATAGCCGATTGCCAAACGTCCATGGTCGAGGTCGTACAGGGGCCAGTTACTATCCGAGACACCGAATACAATTTCAAACTTCACATCCGGGTGTGTAATCGCTTGCTCGAACACGCGCACTGCGTCGCCATGACCGAGGTGATGGGGGTGTTCAGGCAGCGGTCTGTTGCGGTTAAAATTTCCGATCCGGACTGCGACGAACTCCATGTCGTACCGGCTCGCATAAGAATATCCCATCGCCTCGCCGAACACCTTGCTAACCGTATAGTTACCGACCGGCTTGGTTGGCATGTCAATCGTCCGCTTGATGCTTTTCGGATAGGGACCAAGCACCCCAGCACGGCTAGCGTACGCAATCCGTTTCACACCGTTCAGGCGCGAGGCTTCAAACATGTTGTAGGTGCCGATGAAATTGCTTTGCAGGGCTGCTTCCCATTCACTGTCCGTCCCGGTAAGGTGGATGACAGCGTCCATGCCCTCTGTGGCTCTGAGCATGGTGTCGAAGTCTGCCACATCATCTTCGATTGTGTCTTCGAGGTCAGGCATCGGCAGGCGGTCAAGCCCGCGAATCGTGTGTCGATCTTTCATGCCTTTCACAAGTGTTGAACCAACAGCACCGGCGGCACCGGTAATAAGGACTTTCATTCTTTCTCTCCTATTTCTATTCTATGAACGAACCTTCCCGCTCTGCCCGCTCATAGATACGTTCAAATTCTGACGAACCATCGTCTTCCCATTTCTCGAAATTAATTCCCCGAATCGCCCCTTCCTCACGACCCGTCAACCCGGCAACATCCATACCACGAGAGGAGTAAATCTTGTGCCCGCCGGGCAAGGAAAGAATACCGATGATTCTGCCCGTTGTTAATGGCGTCCCGGAAGCGAATCGGGCAATGGCATCTTCGTCCACCTCAACACCTAGGCCGGGGGCTTCAGGCACAGGGGAAAATCCTTCAATTACCGGAATACGTTCGGTTGTTATGTCCTCTGCATACTGGTCGTCGAGGTTTATGGTGTGGGCGGTCGCAGTCGGAAGGACAGCAGCTTGATGCAGGGTCAATGCTTTCATCAGGGTGCCCCCGCTCTGTTGGATGAGTGTTTGGATGTTTGCCTGTCCGTACGCAAATCCTTTCATCAAAGTGGTGCCGATTTCACCACCGATCATATAGATGTCCGCGCACCCTTGGATGATTTCTTGAATGCCGCCAAGTTGGGGAACGTGCATGATGAGCGGGATGCGCGTCTTCTCTCGCAGTTTCCGCCAGCCATCAATATCCGTCCAAGGCAGTGGGTCTTCGATGTAGCCGACGATTGGATGGTTTTTCTCCAATTCGTTGATGATGGGAAGAACAACCGCCAATCTCCGGTTGTGGTTGAAGTCCCAGTGAATCTTAAAGCCGGGTGGTGCAACCTCTTCGGCAAGACGGGTCTGCTCAATGACATCGTACAATGCGCTGGAGTGCATCTTAAAGATGGTATAGCCTTGGGAAGCCGCGCGTAGTATTTCGTCTCGGAAAACCTCCGGCGGACATGGCCGAGTCCACGCTGCGACAGACACGGCATCTCGCACTTTCTGCCCCATCAACTTGTAAGCCGGCACTTCAAGATGTTTACCCATCACATCATAGAGTGCCATACCCAGTGCCATATTAAAATTGTTATGGAGAAAGTCAAACGGGCTGCGACCGATGAGGGGGTTGATAATCGACTGAGGGATTGGATCGGGAAAATCTTCACCATCGCCGTAACCGACTAGTCCATTATCTGTGTGGACTTTGACAACTAGGTGTTCGTCAATGTTACCCATGCGGACACGACCGTGGTGATCGCTGTAGCGTTCCGCAAGGGGCATAACAATTGGGATACATTCAATATCGGTGATTTTCATGGTAGTCTCCTGTTAGAAAATGGAAAAGATGGCTCCTGCTATGTTAGTCTATCGTCAGTGTAACTGTATCCTGTTTGGCAATCTCCTTAATATCCGTATAAAACGCAGGCTCAGTTAGCTCTCGCGTCTCCGGCGACAGTCTCGCGAGTACCTCCTCGGGAACCGGATTCGTGTCCCCCGACGCATCCTGAAAGTACTGGGTTTTGTACCGTAGGATTAGGAAGCGCCGATCTCGATCAGTTGGCTTCCAGACCAATACCCCATGCGTGAGCAGTTCCGAAATCAGCACCACATCGCCGGCGCGAGGTGTAATATTTGTCATTGCTGGATGCAGTTCAGGATCGGGGTCATCAAGATCTGGGAAAAACAGACCATCCGGACGCTCAAATTCGCTTTTGTGAGACCCCGGAATCACAACCAATCCACCGTCGCCAGGGTAAACATCAGTAAAATAGAAGAAAGCCACAAGATCATTGGCAAAAACCTGCCCATCCTTAACCTCATAGCGCCGGGTGATCCAACCGAGGTCTTCCCGAGCGCAATGGAAGGGGGTTAGCTGGCACTTTTCGTGTGTATTGATAGCGAGGGTACCGCGGTTCAGACGGGGTTTTCCGTCGGTCAGTTCTTTGATGAGGGGCCAAGTCACCGGATGGAGCGTCAAAGCCTCTAACGCCTTATCGAACGAAAAGCCGTACGAAAAACCCTCTCCGTTCCTGTCAATGCCGGGCGGCAACTGATCCGACGGCGTCTGACGACACCGCTCGATGGCTGCTTGGGTATTTCGCAGCTCTTCAGGACTGAGAACGTTCTTCAGGTGAAGATAACCTGTGACATCAAAGAGATACTTCTGTTTGGGTGTCATTGAGAGCCTCCCCCTCAAGAGAGATGGACGATGTCCTGTTTAACGATTTCTTTGGTATGTTGGAACCCCGCCGATGCAACCAATTCAAGCGTCTCTGGCGACAACCGATCCAGAATCGGCTGCGGGAACGCATGCGTCCCCATATATTGCGGTTTGTATCGCAGGACCAGTATACGGCGATCCCGATCCGTTGGTCTCCATCGCAAGACACCGTGGGTGAGCAGCTCGGATATAATCACAACATCGCCTGCCCGTGCGGTGATATTTGTAAAAACCGGATCCGGTTCGGGATCAATTCCATCTTCTTCGTCAAGTGCTAACAGATCCTTTGGACGTTGGAACTCGCTTTTGTGAGAGCCGGGAATCACAATCAATCCACCGTCGCCGGGGTAGACATCGGTAAAATAGAAAAAGGCGACAAAGTCATCACAATAGATCTGTCCATCTTTAACCTTATAAAGGGTGCTATACCAGCCAAAGTCATCGCGGGCGCAATGTAGTCCACCGGGGTTTGTACGTGCCCGCTCGCCTTCTTTCCAATCGGTGTGTTGCTCTCGTTTGAGTGACCCTCTGGCAAAACGCGGCTTGTTAAAGGTCAACTCCTTGACAATGGGCCAAGTGGCTGGATGGAGGGTCAAGGCTTCGAGGCACTTATCGAATGCAAAGCCGTGTTGATGAAGATCTCTGATTTCAAACCCAGAGGGTAGTTCGTCTTCTGGGGTTTGGATATATCGGTCAATCGCTTCTTGGGTTTCTTGCAACGTATCGCCCGTAAGCGCATTTTCTAAGTGTAAATAGCCGGTGACATCAAACAGGTATCTCTGTTCAGGTGTCATTACTGGAAACCTCCGTTGATTCTATCAAACATGGCAGGTTAGGAAACCTGTCTCTACGATATTACCATTTGCAGGGGAGGGCGAAACGGGGCACTCGCCCAACATTTTTACTGCCGGAATGCGCACAGAAGACGTGGTAGAAGAGCACATCGCCGCGTTTGGGTGTTAACTCCGCATAGTCCCCTAGTTCTTCACGATTGTATTCTTGATTGAGGACCCACATATATTCATAGCGGTCCGGATCGCTACGAGCCAACGCTTCAATTTTGTCACGAGACCGAGGCCAGACGACCGTGCCGCCACCATGGGGTTCTACGTCGGCCAGATACGTGAGGGTTGCAACGCGAAAGGCGGGGGGAAACGTCTTGTGCCCATGCTCTTTAATTGCATGGTCAATATGAGATCCCGGCGGCACCCATCCGCCGGTTTGTGGGAAGATATTGATGGGCCTTACGCCCTTCGGCGGACGGTAAACGTCGGGAGCCATATCGCCTTCGCCAAGTTGTGCAGCAGCAGTCAGGAATTGTGGTGTATAGACAGCAAGGACATCAGGATCGTCGCAAGTCTGGGGAGGCTGCACATTCTCCCACGACTCCGGATTATCGGGTTGAAGCCCCATCCATCGCCACATTGCTGCTTCCGCCCGTTCCGCGATAGCCTCCGGGATTAACCCTGATACCAGCAGGTAATTGTCTTCGCAATACCGCTGGGTCTGCTGACGTGAGAGAACTGGTGTGAGCACCATGTAAGTTTCCTTTCAGTCGCAAGTCACTATGACATTCGTTGTATCTTGTACTTTCATAGTTTATGGTTGCTGCTCGCAGCGTCATACATCTCAATGAGTTAATCACACACAGCGATGGCACACAACAGGTTAAAATGCGTATCGTTTCTGACTTTTGGCGTTATGGTCCAAGTACTTTCTCTGTAAAGAGGAATTGTCTTTATTCCTCGATTTCGCCTAAAACTTTGGAAGCACTACTTTCGGGGACAATATTCGTAATATTACCAAGATGGGACAAGAGCGCCTTATACAACTTTGTGAGATACAACTGATCGCCGAATATTTTGTAAGGCTCATCGCGACCACGAATATACACCTCCAATACCCATCTGCCCTTATCCCCACCGATAACCTCAACACCAACAATGTCCTCCGTGCGAATTGCTATAGACAAATCATTAATTTGAACAAAACTCATTTTACATTTCCTTTCAATTGCGGCTTTTTTCTTGACAAACAACATCGAAATGCTATAGACTCACAATAAACTATTATAATCACTCTTCTTTGGAGATAACCCATGAAAGGCATGCTGATTATCATCGTTTTATTCCTTGTTGTTTCCCCGGTATTAGGTGAATTGACAAAGGAAGATTTACAGGCTATCGAAACTATAATTGAAAAATCAGAGGCACGCACAAAAGAATATATTGATTCTAAGAACCTGTTTTAAAAGTCATTTGATGCGGTTCCGCATCAAGTAAATGGAAGCAATATACACCATAGCCTCAGCGGTCTCAGCCGAGCGTTCATAGTCCAAAGTCAATCGGCGAAACCAACCGAACCAAGAAAAGGTGCGCTCCACAATCCAACGTAATGGGACGACCACAAATCCCGATTGCCCAAGAGATGGAGCAATGTCCAATTGACACTGATGCGTTAAATATAGCCAGTCGCCTAATTCTCCGCGATAGCCAGCATCAGCACAGACTAACTGAATCGTTATCTGCCAACTAAAGACCTCGTTTAGTAACTCTATTGCGACTCGATTATCACTGACATTGGCATCAGTGACTTTGACTCCCAATGGAATGCCAATTGTATCGGTGACTATATGGCGTTTACGACCTTTGACTTTCTTGTGCGCATTAAACCCTCTACTATCTGCCAGTTCGGTCGTCTTGACCGATTGGCTGTCAATGATAGCTACGGTCGGTGACGGGGATTTGCCAATATCACTACGGGTTTGCTCGTGAAGTGCTTGATGAATCATAACCCATGTCCCTAAAGTTTTCCACTTTCTGAAGTGGGAATAGACCGTTTGCCACGGTGGCATGTGACGCGGCAACATTCGCCACTGACACCCTGATTTGACTATATAGAAAATAGCGTTGATAATTGAGCGCATCTCCCACTTGAGAGGTCTACCTATGGGTGAAGGTTCTGGAAAATAGGGTAACAGTTTGTCCCACTGGGCATCGGTCAAATCTGTAGGATACTTTGGTGTAGTCATGTTTAGGCCTTTCATTAGGTCAGTAGTTTACTGCTCTAATGGTTTAACATAAACATTAACTTTTGAATAGCCTTTTTCTTTTTAAAACAGGTTCTAAGCACAATCAAGTAACCATTAAAATTGATGAGATGGACAAGCGTCTGACCGCTAAAATTGATGGAGTGGACAAAAGACTTGATGATATGCGTGCCATTTTAATTGGATTGATAGCACTCATAGCAGTCGCAATTAGTGTTCCCTGGATTCGGAACAAACCACGGACACCTAGAGAGAACCAAACAGATAAGCATGTGCCACTTAACGATCCCAAATTCAGTTCTGACGCCCCTGCCGATTAACCTCCCTTCTATATGGCTATCTTTTTCAATCTACCAACCTTTCCTCTCTTGGATAATCTAAGAGGTCTTGTGGTAAAGTGTTTAGTAGCCAACGTGGCGTTGGCATGTCCACGTTGTCCTGCCCACTGACCACCCAAATGACCACCCACCTAATACAGAAATAGCCAGTGCCCAACTTGAACAAATGCAATCGGAAATCGCACATTACACATCACTATTCAAACTTGCCAGCAACGTTTCCACCAGCTTCGTTGCAAACGCATCGTCATTGATGTGATTGTCCATCTCGATCAGCGTAACGTTGTCCCCAAGATTCGCCTTCAGATTCTCGATCCATGCAGCCTCTGCTTCTGCTGAGTAGAATGGCTGTCCCTCTTGATCAATTGCTGAAACGCCCTGCTTTGGAATTATCACCGTCGTGGGTCCTTTGGCCTGGCTTAACTTCTGCCCCATGATCTTGCCCAATTCGGCGTTTTCGGCAACAGTTGTTCGCATCAGTGTCACTGTTGGGTTGTGCTGGTAGAATGTCCGATCCTTAAACTGCTCTGGCACAGTGTCGGGCGGTCCGAAGTTGACCATGTCCAACGCCCCCGGCGCAATTACCTGCGGCACACCGAGCTCACCCGCTGCTTCTAAACGGTCTGGACCCGCACTCAAAACACCGCCGACGAGTTCATCGGCAAGTTCCGTCGTGGTCGCATCAAGGACACCAACGATAAAGCCACCTTTAACCAGATCCTCCATCGCCCGCCCGCCGGCACCGGTGGCGTGGAAAACAAGGACTTCGTAACCGGCCTCCTCAAGGAGTTCACGCGCCTTCGTTACACACGGTGTGGTTACGCCGAACATCGTGGCACCGATCAGAGGTTTATCCTCTGATGGCGGCACTTCCGCGTTGGCCATGCCTACGATTGCGCCGGCTGCGTTTGCCAAGATCTGCCGGGAGAGGCTATTGATCCCCGCGATGTCCACGACGGAATACATCATCGAAACATCCTTCGTGTCCACATAGGGGCTTGTATCGCCGGAAGCCAAGGTTGAAACCATGATTTTCGGCACACCAACAGGGACCGCACGCATCGCTGTCGTCCCGATTGTAGTCCCGGCTGAACCGCCGAGCGAGATTACACCGTCAATTTTTCCATCGCTCTGCAATTGCGCGATAATCTTCGCTGCGCCTTCCGCCATCGCTGCCACAGCTACGCCACGGTCACCTCCGTCCTGAAGGGCTTGTAGTGACGTGCCTCCTGCTTCTGCAACCTCACCGGCGGAGACATCCGGTTCAAAGTATGGTTCTCCCAGAATCCCTGTGTTGACAACGCACGTCGAAGTGCCGCTCACCTCGATTCGTTCTTTGATAAACTGAAATTCTATGCCTTTAGTGTCCAATGTTCCGACGATGCCAACTGTTTTTGCCATTGATGTTCCCCTCCATTTGAAATGATTTGTCCAATGCCGATATTATAGCGTAGTCGCATCATATCATATCATCTGCCAACGGGCAATAAAAAAGTGATAGGTGCAGGGAATCGATCTATCTTTAAGTTCACGTATCACGCATCATTTCACCTTTATCGATTCATCTGCGTATCTCTACCGCACTGTATTTCTTGTTGACATCGGTTAGTGAGCACGTATAATGGTTACGCCCTCTTGTGGTAACGGTTAAAGTTTGGACTGGAGTGAAAACTGGGAAGATGAGCGATCACAGAAAATTATACATTTCACAGGGAAGGAGCAGATCAAATGAAACTCGGCATTAACACATTTTTCATCATGAAGTTCGGGTTTGAAGCGGGCCTCAAATTTTGTCAAGGGCTTGGGGTAAAGGCAGTCGAGGTGGATGCAACAGAATCCGATGTTAAGCGATACTGCGATGTGGACACGTTGGTGGCAAACGAAGGGGAACGTCACCGCTGGGTTGACACTTACGCCAGTTACGGTCTTGAGATCTACTCATTCGCCGCGCACGGTGCGCCGCTGTCGCCGGACAAAGAGGTCGCCGCAGAGTATTCGCGTCAATTTCGGCAGGCTTGCGCGCTGATGGAAAAGATTGGCGTCACCCGTTTGGTTGTGGTCGCTGGGGTGCCGGAGGGAGCGGAGGGGGACAAATCTCCGAACTGGATTGTCAACACCGATAAGGAGGGTTTTCCTGAAGCACTCGAATGGCAGTGGGAAAAAAGGTTGATTCCGTACTGGAAAGAGCATGGAAAGATCGCTGCGGATCACGGCGTGACGTTGTGCTTTGAGATGCAAATTCTCGATATGATTCACACACCGGCGAAACTTATGCGGCTGCGTGATGAAATCGGTCCCGTTGTCGCCTGCAACTTCGATATCTCTCACATGTGGATACAGAGTATCGACCCCTTTGCAGCGATGCACTATCTCGGCGATCTCATCCAAAATGTCCATCTCAAGGACACACTCATCCACGAACCCAACGCCCGGCTCCACGGTCTGTTTGACTCAACGAATTCAATTTACCCGGAACAACGGGGCTGGTCATTTACGCTGCCCGGCTGGGGACACGATGATCAGACATGGCGCGAGGTCATCACAACGCTGCGCCTTTTGGGATACGAAGGCATCCTCTCGCTTGAGATGGAGAGTGAGTTCATCGAAATAGAAGAAGGTTTGAAAAAGACAGCGGCATTTATCAAACCGATGGTGTTAGAGCAGCCGAAGGGTCCATCGTGGTGGCAAGCTGAGGAATTGCATGAACGTTGGAAGGCGGAGCAGTCCTGAACCGATTATTGATGATGTAGGAATGTTCTCAAGGAAGAGATTATGGATACAGAAGTGTGGGCACAGGTAATTGTCGTCGGGGCTGGTAACGCCGCCCTTTCAGCGGCGGTTGCGGCACGGGAGCGTGGAGTGGATGTTGTCGTGCTAGAGAAGGCACCCCGTCAGCACCGAGGCGGAAACAGTGCGTTGACTGTGCATACGCGGTTTTCCTATGATGGCATGGAGGAGTTGACGCCGCTGCTGTCCGGCATATCTTCAATGGATCTCCGTCGCATGGCTGACCGGATCGGCAGGTACACCCGCGCTGACTACTACGACGATATTATGACCGTAACAGAGGGCAAGAGCGACCCGGAACTCGCGGAGGTTTTGGTCACTCAGGCTGCCCCGGCTGTTCGGTGGATGAGTTCCTACGGGCATACTTGGGTTCCAACCTACGCCAACCCGGTTTCTGCCAATGTGGTATCATTCAACGGTGGCGGTTATGGACTCCAAGAACAGTGGTTCGGGACGGCTGAGAAGCTAGGCGTATCTGTGTATTACAATACCAGCGCAATAGATTTGCTTCAGGATTCCCAAGGCAGGGTGACGGGGGTACGGGCAAAAACGTCACAGGGTTATTGTAACTTCCACAGCAGGGCGGTGGTCTTAGCTTGTGGCAGCTTCGAGTCCAACCCGGAGATGCGTGCCCAGCACCTCGGTCCTGATTGGGAGAAGGTCAAGCTGCGGGGTGTCCCCTACAACACCGGCGACGGACTTACTATGGGGTTGGAGAGCGGGGCATTGCCCTACGGAAGCTGGTCGAGTTGCCACGCTTCACCTCAAGATCTGAATCGTCCGCCCTTCGACGTTCCGGGACCCGATATCAGAGGAGATTTTTGGAGCCGCTATTCCTATCCCTTCGGGATTATGATCAATCTCAACGGACATCGATTTATAGATGAGGGCGAAACTTGGCGGGGACTCACCTATGCAAAGATTGGGAGAGCCATTCTTGCCCAACCACAAGGCATAGCGTTTCAGATTTTTGACCGCAAGCATCGACAGTTGGAGGTTATTCGAGGATACGAGAAAGCCACCGGCTTCAAGGCAAACACCCTAGAAAATCTGGCAAAACAGTTGGGCATCTTAGACATTGCGGCACTCGCCCACACTGTGCGCGACTTTAACGCCGCTGTCCAGCAGGGCGAATTTAACCCCTTTCGACTCGACGGGAAAAACACTATCGGTATTACCCCATCTCGAAACAACTGGGCACTTCCTATAGACACGCCTCCCTTTGAGGGCTTTCCGGTGGTATGTGGGATGACTTTTACCTTTGGTGGTCTGCGGGTCACGCCTGAAGCACGGGTGGTCCACACCATGGGCTATCCCATCCCCGGACTCTATGCTGCTGGCGAAATGGTGGGCGGACTGTGGCATGGTAATTACCCCTCTGGAGCAGGGATGATGGCTGGCACAGTTTTTGGGCGTATCTCTGGAGCTAATGCCGCCGTGGAAGCACTTCAAACAAACAAATGATTAACCACATTATGGTCGTCATATTGGAACTCATTGCAACGTTGCCCATCTTCCCGGATCCGATGCACTAAAGGGCCAGCCAGAGCCACCGACGACGTGGAACTCATCCTTCTTACCACAGAGCCAGTAGAACATCTCCGCTACCCGCAACACCGATTGCCATTTCCGCGTCGCACCAGCAAAATAAGGGTTGGTGTACGAGTAATCGGCACCGGCGAAATCAAAGTCGGGATCCACAATCCAGTCCCGTTTGGGTGGAGCCGTTCGCCAAAACTCCCACTTCAGTAGGTTGCGAGTCGATTGATCGATCTTTTCGGATTGTCGGTGCCAAATCGAATAGGCGGTAAAAAACACCGAGCCCCCCGGTGCGACCGTTGCCGCTTGACCCGCTAAGTGCCCAAAGTGATCCAACTCCTCCCTCGCAACGGGAACGATATGAGACCCCGGCAAAAATAGGGTGGGCCCCATCTCTTTAGTGTTCGACTGAGGTATATAGAAAACCTGCAACAGATTGCACAACCGCTCAAATCCAGAGCCACCGTCAACATGCCACTGCTTCGCCGGCATCGGTCCAACGAGGCGATGATTTGCCATCCAGTCCGGCAGTTGGAAATTCTCTCCGAGAAGCGACCGCGCTGCGCCTGCGACCTCCGGATGCAACAACACCTCCTTGATGTACCGCTTATCTTTGACCAACGCATTCGGGGTGGCACCTTCCTGATCCAGATATTCGGACACCCATCGGTTGGTTGCATCTGGGATTACTCTTTCAACCATGTGAAAGCCCGTTTTACAGAAGTCGAGGACTGCTTGATCTGTCATTGTTGGCTTAATGTCGCTTGCCGCACGTTGTATTTCAGGTGTCATTTGGTTTACTCCCATTTTTCGAGAATGAATTCACAGGTGATATGTGTGTCTTGGGTGTGACCGACCGGCAACTGCGCCGGAAACCGGATAACTCGCCAGCCTTCGTTGATAGCGTCTAGAACGGTTTTGTAGGGCCAATCAGCATAATCGAATGGGCCATCGGAGACCGCTCCATCCTTGACCATCAGCATCCCAATCACCTCAGAAGTTACTGCGGTGGTCGCGGTTTGCAAATACAGCAAATGCTGCTGTTTGGCACCGCCTGTCGTTATCGCTGAACCCAAATCGCGCAGATGGACTTCGGTTAGTCTGCCTTGTCTCAACTGCTCGATACATTCTTCCAAAAGTTGCATGGCACTGGCACCCATGGTAGGATTCCTCCTGAATCAAGTAAAAAAATCAACATCGCTGACAAAGCACAGGGATCAGGCGTTCTCAGCAATGGATATTGTCTTGGACGTTATTACACTACTTCGGTTCAATCCGATTTAGACTATTTCTTGACTTTCGGATCGGATCATGGCAAAATGGGTAATTAAAGGAACTTCGGCGACTCCCAAAGTCAGAACGGCGATTGGAGGACAAAATGTCAGGGGAAGACACCGCAAAACGCATTTATAATGAAGCAATTGTGATAGACGCACTGAATGTCAGCAATTGGGAAAGTCCCACCGTGTATCAAAGTTTGCACACGGGCGGAATCACGGCTATCAATGCGACTAGCGCCGTGTGGGAAAACTACCCACAAGCGATGGACAATATAGCAGCATGGTTGCATCGGTTCAGAGAATACCATGATATTTTAATTCCTGTCAAGACACCAGATGACATCCTTCAAGCCAAGCAGGAGGGGAAGGTGGGGATTATATTGGGGTGGCAGAACGCATCCCCCATTGAGAATGACCTTTCTCGTCTTGACCTCTTTCATGCCTTGGGTGTGCGCATTATCCAGATTACCTACAACGAACGGAACTTACTCGGCAATGGGTGCTATGAGCGCAGGGACGAAGGACTAACTAATTTTGGCGTAGATGTCATCAAGGAGATGAACCGCTTGGGCATCCTGATCGATCTGTCCCACGTCGGTGACCGCACAACGCTGGAAGCGATCGAATTATCGGAAAAGCCGGTGGCGATTACTCATGCCAATGCCCGCGCCTTCGTCAACCATGTGCGGAACAAAACTGATGAAGCACTTTCGTTACTCGTTGAAAAGGGTGGTGTCATCGGCGCGAACGCGTTCCCCGCTTTCTTTGAAAACACATTTGACGCAACGCTTACTGACTATACCAACGCCATTGATGACCTCGTGCAGCGTGTAGGAATCGACCATGTTGGAATTGGCACGGACTATACCCAAGACCAGCCCAAAGTGTTCTTCGATTGGATCTTTTCCCAGCAAGGCACGAAATACCAAGAGCGACCCATCGTCTATCCGGATCCGCTGATTCACCCTAAAGGTATGGAGACGCCTGATAAGTTGCCGAACCTTGCGGGAGAATTGCTCAAACGCGGATACGGCGAGACAGATATAGCCAAAATTTTGGGTGGCAATTGGCTCCGCCTTTTTCGTCAGGTGTGGGGGGCATAGCCCTGCTTTAGTATTCAACAGAGATCATCACATATCTGTCCTTCCACCTCTTCCTTACACGAATTACTTGTGAATTAATGTTGCAATATAAGGAGTATGCCATGCCCTCGATTGAAATTCTTGATACGGGTTGGATAGATAGACGCGATTCAGCGTTTCCACAAACTGTGCAATTGCCTAATGGCGACATCCTCTGTTCATTCAATGTCGGTGGCGGCCCGAATGTCCACGGCGGCACAGATTGGGCTCGCTCCACCGATGGCGGTGTAACTTGGAGGCTGGAAGGCACCATTTTGCCGCTGATGACAAATCCTGACGCAACCAGCGCGCTCAAGCTCTCAGGTTCCGCCGATGGTGAAACAGTTTTCGCCTACGGGTCACGTAGCTATCGTCGACCTGAAGAAAAATTTGGTGAGGGACACAATGAGCCTGTGCTCTGCCGCTCCACTGATGGCGGGCGTACGTGGTCAGCCCCCCACGTAGTGCCAATGCCGGCCGATTGCCCATTGGAGATTTCACACGGGGTGCTGCCGCTCGCTTCTGGTCGTCTCTTGGCACCGGCGGCGATCCTTCCGTCCCAAGAGCGGCTGGGCGAGCAGGTTTTGTTGGCTATCTCCGACGATGGTGGACAGACTTGGCGACATACTGTGGCATTCCAAGACCCCAATGGGAAGCACGGCTACTTTGAACAGAAATTTGCGGAGATTGCCCCGGACCTTGTGATGGGTGTCTGCTGGACTGTGACGCTGGGCGATGTCGTTGATTTGCCGAATAGCTTCGTGCTTTCGCGCGATGGCGGGGTAACGTGGAGTCCACCGCATTCGACAGGTATCCAAGGGCAGACGATGACTCCCATCCTACTCGGCGATGACCGGATGCTGGTACTCTACAATCGGCGTTACGGAGAACAGGCTATCGTGATGTGTCTGGTGACGTTTACGGACGAAACATGGACTCTCTACTACGAGGATATATTGTACGACGCAGGAACAACGCGTCAGCGACCGGAGGATATAGATTCCGGTGTGGAGGAGTTGTATAGTTTTATGTTTGGTTTCCCGACAGCGATTCGGTTGCAGGATGGGACGTATCTGACAACGCATTGGTGTCAGGAGGAGGGGCCCTTCGGCGTTCGCTGGACGAAACTACGAGTTGATTGGTGAGCCAAGCAGCAGAAACGGAAATAACGCAAGTTGCTAGGTTCTGTTGACATTTGATCTCCGTTCCTTACGACATATACGCGCTTCTACGTCCCGCTTCGCAGGGAACAACGATCGTTGTTCCCTGCATTGTGTTTTTTTATCCATATATCGTCCCGCTGGTTATGGGTCGGGCAAGATGCCCAACCTACAAAGAGGGGATTATGTATCAGCACTGCTCGGCTTGGATAGACATATCCAAGCCGTTTCTACACATGTGCAGTGGATTTGTCAATCCACTGCAAGCGGTGATTGACTCCATCTGGGTTGGCTAAACCTCTTCGAGGATTGCCCCTTCGATCCCACGGTGGTTATCAGGATAATGGTGCCAATAGACGACCAGAACCCGTCCGTCGTTAAGCTCCACCGCCCAAGGATAACCGCAGTCTGCGCTCCGCCCATTGTTTTCTATCACAAACTCAGGTGCGGTGTCTAAATCGCTCCCTTCAGGGTCTAATACCCTACCGACGCAGCCGCGTTGCCCCTCCCACCGAGTGCCTACCGTGAGGAAAATGCGTCCATCTCTCAATCCAAGCATGTGGCCCGGACTGCCGTGAATCATGGTTGGACGCCATGGCGACCATGTCTCTCCGTCGTCGTCAGAGTAGACCAGCACGAGGAGACGCCCGACGAACTGCGGATCGTCTATGAAGGGACCTTCAAACCCTTGATCTTGGACGATGCCGGATCCCAATCGCCCCGGATGGCAGCGAAACAGCACCAAGATGCGACCACTCGGCGTCCGGTGGATGGTCGGTTCGCTGAAGTGGGCAACCGGATCTTCTGCAATCCGTCCGCCGTATTCCCATGTCTCTCCCATGTCCTTCGACACGCGCAACATGCCGAAGTAACGGAACTCGCCGGTGGTGAGGTCGGTTGCCTTGCTCGGCACGAGTAGGCGTCCATCTGGAAGTATCAGCAACCCGCTCCGACTGACCCCTGAGTGCTGCGCGGGGTGGCCCCAGACTGCGTCGGGCAGCGGCGGAAAGCGTTTGGGAGCACTCCAAGTATGCCCATCGTCGCGTGACCGTACCCAGAACGGTTTACCATGTTGTACGACCCAACTCCCTCCATGTTCTATCGCATCCTCCGCAGGAACCAATTCGGTGCAAGAGGAGTGTAGAAAGATACTGCCGTCCGGAAGGGTGTGGACGCCGCGATCCATGACTCCTCCGCGGGGATCAACGGTTACAAGGTGCGGTCCGCTCCATGTCTGTCCTTCGTCTTCGGACCGGCAAGCCTGCACATTGAATAGCGGGTGTTCATGATGGGAATATCCCAGATGGGTTGCTCTTTGAAACGTCACGAATAGATTACCGGAGGGGGTACGTGTCACAGTGGGGCTAAGGGCATACATACCTGATTCGTGATATATCGTCATGCGGTCTACAACTTGCCAACTCATGGTGTTCTCCTTCACGTCAGATGTCGATAATTCTTTGAGAATATAGTGAGACCTTACGCGGTTGAATGCCTCAATGCCTTGTAATAGCGATTCATCCTCCAATTCGTAGGGACTAACGATCGTTAGTCCCTACATACGGCTGCTCCCTGACACCTTTGTTCCCTTCTATGGATCGGGTAGGTAGGGAACGCAGATCTGCGTTCCCTACAATTTGAAGTACGTATGTTATAGATACAAATAACCGCTCTTTATTATCTCGCTGCCCACACAACACCGCGCTGTGGGAATAGGATGCTTTTCTGTCTCTCGATAGTGTCAAATGGGTGAACACCGTATTTTTCGCTGTACTCCTGGTGCATATTCTCTTCGTAACCCGTGATTTCGGTCAACGGCAGATCAATCGGTTTTCCCCCGTTCCGCGCAGATTCGCGAATCGCAATGAGAATCTCTTGATCCGTGCGTCCGTTGAGCGCGCCATATTCCGGTTCAACTCCTTCAACGATGGATCGGTAGATGCTATACAATTCCGTACCCCGTGCGACATCGTCAGCATCCGCCAGTCCAAACGTTTTTAGCGGATTGTCCCAGATTATTGGCGGATCGGTGTCAACGCGAGCATGATCAACCACCGACACACCATCCACCTCCGTCGTGATAGTCTGAATCGGATAGGTCTCCGTCCCCGCCTCTCGGTAGAGCAGCAACTCGTTACCGATAATTGCCCCCTCCGTGCCATCGATCTCCCAGTAGTTGCCACGTCGTCGTGTTGGCAGTTCGTATACAAGAGAGGCACCGTTCTCGAATTCGACGATGCCGACCTCCCATGAAGTACCACCAATCTCTTTAGCGTGCCCAACGACGCGCACGGGTTCGCTTTGCACAAGCGTTCGGATTGCATTCATGCCGTGATATGATCCGGAGGCGTACCAGAGATGTGCGTGTGTGATCTCGCCAATCAACCCCGCGTCGACAATTTGCCGTTTGAGCCGTTCATGGGGCCAACGCCAAAGATTTTCCGCGACCTCCAGCTTAACACCATATCGCGCGGCGGCATCGATCATCCGATCCGCACAGGGGAGGGTTGTTGAAATGGGCGTCTCTGTGATGACATGGACGCCGTGCGACGCCGCAATTTCCGTGATGACGTGGTGTCCGTCGGGGGGCACCGTGATTAAGATCAGATCCGGTGACTCCGCCTCAATCAGTGTCTCAATATCTGTATAGCCAGAAACCGACATCTGTTGAGCGACCTCCGCGGCGCGGCTTTCGTCAATGTCACAGACACCAACCAATTGATAAATAGGTTCTAGCTTGGGGATGGTGCTCAAATGCGCCCTCGCTCTGCCCCCTGTACCGACTACGGCTATTTTTAACTTTTCCATGATAAACTCCTTGGGGAAAAATTGGAAGTCTGCAAACGATGTGTATAGGATTGAAGAATCAAATTTTCAGGACTTACGCAAATTTGGCACACGGGGATAGATTTTTGATTTTTAACCCCCTAAATCCCCTTTATCAGGGGGACTTATGAACGCGCTGCGTAAGTCCTAATTTTGACAAACTATGTTGGAATTGTAGGGAATAACGATTGCTATTCCTTACAAGTAAACGATTCTAGTAGGTAGAGATTCATATCTCGACGTAGGAATGTCGATTTTGGAAAATCAACCTACAATGTCAGTAATCCTTTGGGGCATCTTCCTTCAAAACCGTAATTCTGCCGAGATGAAATCCGACGCGAAATCAGGTTCATAGATGCGAGCATAGTCAATTCGTATCCACCGCCAATCGAATCCCAATCCCAACGTCCACCACCGATCCGACCGCCCACTCCGCACACGAACAAAGCGGTGTGCTTTCCACTCGATACCGTAGTAAAGCCCTGTTTCATTAAGGGGTCCTCGTGGCACCACAAGGTCAACAGCGAACAACAGATTTCCCCACTGATATGCAGTGCCGAGCGTTAGCCAGCGAATTCCACGCTCGCCCGGTAGATGACTCGCAAGCAGTCCGAATTTGAGATCGGAACGCAGCTTGACGAGCAGGGCAAGATCGTAGGACGGAGAATGACCGAAAAATTGGTAATAATCGCTTGGGTGCTTACGTTTGAACTTCAGACTCACGCCAACTGCGACATGCGGATGGATCTGGTGTGCGAGCGAATAGTAGTTGAAATCCGGCGTCCCGGACTCAACGCCGAGTGCGATTTTGTTTCCCCAGAATAGACCGTATCCACGATAGGCGTATCCGATCCCTTTCGGATCGAAACCGTAGTCCGATCGATCATGGAATTTATTAACGCCAAAGAGCTTAACGCCCTGCCACTGAATCAACCCAGCGGGGTTCCAGAACCCTGCCGTGGCATCATCAGCGACGGCAGTAAACGCGTTGCCCATCCCCAAAGCCCGCGCTCCAACATAGAGCGGACGTGCCTCCTCAAATGGAAACGCTGCAGGAAAAGCGGGGGACGCAGCGAGGAATAGCCCAATGAGCGTGAAACGTGAAACGTGAAACGTAAGGCGTAAGGCATAACACATTGAACCCTTGAACTCCATCGTTTCTGAATCCCTGTCTTTATTGCTCCTTTAGATCGAGACGGGATATTGACAAATCTGCCGCTTCTAACACATCTTCGACAGTAATATCCTCCATACTTTCGCGAGCAATCACCATATGCGGAGACCAATGTGGTCCCCACTGCAGCGGGTTCGACGCACCAAATAGTGCAATCGTTGGGGTTTTAATCGCTGTGCTCATGTGCATCGGACCTGTATCGTTGCTGATATAGAGGTGACATTTTTGGAGCATCGCCCCGAGCTGCATCGGGGTTATTCCTGTAAGGATAATCGGCGAGCAGGACATCAGATCCGCTACCTCGTGAGGAAGTGTCCCTTCTGCATCGCCGGCGGTGATAAAAATCTGGGTATTGTACTTCTGATGCAATCGGTCCCCCATCTGTGCAAACCTCGCTTTTGACCAGCGACGGGACTCAGACCCTGATCCAGGGTTCAACCCGATTAGCGGTCGATCCGCAGAAATACCAGCGCCAGCAAGGAAATCGTCCGCCCACCCCTGTGCCGCTGCATTAACAAACATCTCCGGCTCCTCGCTATCCGGCTCAATCCCAACCCCACGCACAACGTCAAGGTATCTGGCGGTCTCGTGTTGATCAATGTTATTGGGAACGGCAACATGAAGCAAGCGTCCCTTACCGGAGTTGGTCTCAAAGCCGATCCGAAATGGGATGCGCGCAATGAATGTGTGCAACACGAGACGAAACGTCGGTTGGAGGATCACTACCATCTGAAATGACCTTTTCACCATCTCATAAATTAGCTTGGGAATTGACACGCTGTAAGTAATCACCTCGTTCAGATTCGGGTTTTCGGAAACGAGGTCTTCGCGTCCCGGAGCGACTATGTAAGCGATGTATGCCTCTGGAAAACGTCCCCGTAACGCCCGGATAACTGGGGTCGTCAGAAGCGTCTCGCCGAGCGGGCCCATGCGAAGAATCAGGATGCGTCGGATCTGATCGAGATTGAATTGCTTGCTAGGTTGTTTATTCATTTTAGGACTTACGTCCTTCCGGGGTTTGCTAGGGCGTGTACGTGAAGTGTGTCCGTAATCTTCAATAAGTGCCTAATCCTAGGGACAAAGTTCCTTCGTTCAACGGGTTGGGAAACCCAATCCCTACACGTTGCTGCTAGGTTCTACATTTTATGAATTGCAAGCCCTTTTGTCAAGGGTTTGAAAGTTACTTTGAATTCCAATCGCAGCATCGGGGCAAGGATAGGTGAATGAACGGAAGGGATTAATAAAAAAAGCACCGACTCAAATCTGCGCCGGTGCTTTGTGGATATTTAAAGAAACGAACTCTCTATTTGAGTATCAGCATCTTACGGGTTTCAGTGTAGTCGTTGGTCTTTAACGTGTAGAAGTACACTCCGCTCGCCACCGATTCCCCGTGCTCGTTACGTCCGTCCCAGTACGCGGATCGACTCCGATCTGTATAATCTCCTGCCTTCTGATGCCCCAAATCTAATTGACGGACCAACTCACCTTTTGTGTCATAGATCAAAATCTGTACATCGGTGTTGCTGGCAAGGTGATACGGGATCCACGTTTCAGGATTGGAGGGGTTTGGGTAGTTGTTATAGAGCGCGGGGGAATCCGCCTCATCATCCAGAGAAACCGCCGCCGGTGCCCCAGAAGCCCACGATGGTGCAGATGTCAAATCAAGGTCTCGCGACGGGGAGAGACCGAACTCTTCTGTTCCGAATCCATTTGCATATACAACCCGAAGATATACTGATATATTTGAACCTGAGTTGAGCACAACCTGCTCCACGTTGTCTATGGTGGAGGCAGACGATGTCAAAAGGGTTCCACTGGAATTGTAGAGATAGAGATTCAGGTTACTAAGAGATTGATTCAGGTGTTTATGCCACACAAGGGTGGCTTTGTCCCCTGAGCGCATCGTACCTGAATACCATTTACTTCCGCCTTGAGTTAGAGAGTTTGACTGTACATAGCCAACGATATCCTGCGCGGTGCTCAGATTCATGTAGCCCCATCCCCAGCCGTTGTCCCAGCCAGTCGAACCCTTATCGTCCGCAGAGTTAATAAGCCAAGCTTTGATTAAGTATGGTCTCCATATAGCATGATCTCGTGCTAGTAAAACGGCACCTGCGACGTGTGGAGCGGCGTAGCTGGTCCCACTATCAGTTGCCCAGCCTGAGTTCAGTGATGTGCTATGGATTCCTTCACCGGGGGCAGTCAGATCCGGTTTCTTACGTCCACTCGGTGTCGGTCCCCGAGAGCTGTTCGGATTATCCATGAGATCGTCGTCAGAACGCAATGAAGTTCCTTTATCATCTGAAGCAGCAACGACGATGGCGTTATAGGCGTCCGCGGGATAGGTCAATGTATATGATGCAGGTCCACCATTTCCAGCGGCTTTCGTGGCAATCACAGCATAGGTATCAATAACGCTGTCTACAGCTGCCCCGTGGCTTGAGTAATCAGGACTACCCTGCGCCATCCTTATCTCACCATCCACCCTTACAGCTACGGAAAGGTTAAGAACATCAGCACTATCTGGGGAGTATGTCACTGCCCATTCCATAGGCTCATCAATTGTTACTTCCGGCTCGTTGGGCGGATTGCCAAAGTAAGCATCAAAAAATTTTTCCAGTCCAAAAGCGACGCCTTTTCGCGTACTATGGGTGCTCGCCGCAACACCCGCTACTTGGGTCCCGTGTGCGCTTCCCGGTTCATCCCTTCGGCGTATGAGTTTGCCGCTTGCTATTGAACGAAGATTAGGGTGTTCGGCAACACCCCACTCAACGATGCCAATATCATACGTACCGCCGGTATACCCGGCATTCCATTGACTGTTGACCTGCGTGGTCGGAACACTGACAGCCAACTCTGGCACAGCCTCCGAAGCTATCTCAATAGATCTTACATCAGCCAACCCCGCGATTTGAACCATCGATAAAGCAGGAACTTTCGCCCCAATGGAGTTGGTAACAGCAGTCTGCGCGTGAACTGTACCACCCGCATTTTCTATCGCTTGCCGCACCCGTCCTTGACCGGCGGAAACGCGATTCCATATCTGCGTGTAAATCTGTCCTCGCATTTGACTGGTTTCTCGATCTATATCTTCATGCAGGGCTTTCACCTCCGCTTTGATGTTCACAGGAAGGGGTTGTCCCTGTTGAAGGAACGGATTAATTTTGTTACGGATGCTATCAGCTTTAGCGTCAATATTTGGAGCAAACTGCGCTTTGACCACGGGCGAAATTTCTAAATTCGGTTGTTCTTGGAGATAGATAATCACCGCTACTGTTTCTTGCGTTTCTACAGCGTCTAAAACCGCCTGATCAATTTTGTCTCGTTGGGCAAAAGACAGGGTTGGAAAAATGCAGCCGATAAACAAAGCTAACAGTATAAGCAGAACTGTTGGTATTATATTTCAATTTAACATCTTGATCTTCTATAGTCGAATTGGGTATTGTAAATTATGCGACGCTATCCATCGCCATCAATCGCCGAGGGGTGCATAGGTAGACTTAGACAAATTCCGCAATCTCACGCTCGCTCCCAAGACCGGCGTGTAGAGAGCAATTTCTGAAACGGCAGCATGGTGGAGGACGTCTCTGCGGCAATCTGTTCGACTTCATCTCCCACAACCGTAAAGAAGAAGAGTTCTTGATAACCACAGCCCGAGGGACAATCTCCCCACGCATCGCGAAAGATGAAAAACCATCTCTCTCTCTCTTTTAACGCCACGATATCTGGACCATCCCCTGCTGTATAAGCAGGGGTAGCAGACCTGACCCCTTCTACCGCCAAATATGCATCGCTTGCCGCATCGGTATTCACCCATTCCTTAAAACACAAACTGGCACGAGTAAAAATTGATTTGGGAGAATTTAATACAATGCCCTGTAGTTCCAGTGTAGTCGTGAGCGCATCAAACTCGGCATTTCCCGTCTTGAGAGTGATGAAATCTTCATCGGTCGTCAGAATTTCCGCTAGGGTTTGATACAATCCGGATTCAAGACCGAGCCTTAGCTGCCCCAAGGCGCGAGTGCCTCTTACCGGAATGTTCTCAATCTCCGGATAAGTGCCTCGAATGACCCGCAAAATCCGCTCTATCTCCTCAATGCGTGCCTCCCGCTCTTTCGGATCAAACAGGAGGTCATCACTTTCGAGGCGTAATATTCGATCTGCCAAAATTTCGGCTTCTGAGGGATGTGGCAGAACAGGACAGGAATTGCGGACGACAAGTGGATCCTTTGGTTTATCATCCTCCTCCAGCCTATCAGTGCACCCGCTACCCCCAATTAACAACACTGTGATGAACCCGCAAAGTAGGAGCAGCGAAAGGGATAGCCCTTCCCACCTTTGAAAACGCATTTGATTTAGGGTTAGGATTTTCAAGGTAACCTGCTTTTCAGTTGGCTTCATTTTTAATCTGAACAAAGCGTTGGAGAAATCCATTTTAGTCCCCCTATAGTTCAAACAATACCCTTGATTAAAAAGTTTGAAACCGGCACATTGAACCGATTTCCTTTCTACATTTCAAAGGATACCATAAGGTATACTAAAGTTTGTACAATTTGTATCCAATTCATGTAGCGTTATCAAGGGTCTAGTGAATATTCGGCGAGTTAGTATCTTCAGAGATTGTCGCAGAAAATAATTATCCCTTGATTAAAGCACGCAGATGCTCAACCATCAACCCTTGTGTCCGCTTGACAGTTCGATACCAATGTTATCGAACTGCCTGTGACACAAGTGGCGTTGAATAGCAATTGCGTCAGGCAACTTGTTCCGAAACTTAGTTGCGCGAATTAATTGATGCTTTGACGCGATTTGACCTGATACCTTGTCAAATCCGCAGTGCTGCTTGACATCCCGAAGCGTGTTCTCAATCAACCACCATTTGTACCGTGAATTGTACAAACTTTAGTAAGGTATACTAAAGTTACTAAAGTTTGTACAATTTGTATCCAATTCATGTAGCGTTATCAAGGGTCTAGTGAATATTCGGCGAGTTAGTATCTTCAGAGATTGTCGCAGAAAATAATTATCCCTTGATTAAAGCACGCAGATGCTCAACCATCAACCCTTGTGTCCGCTTGACAGTTCGATACCAATGTTATCGAACTGCCTGTGACACAAGTGGCGTTGAATAGCAATTGCGTCAGGCAACTTGTTCCGAAACTTAGTTGCGCGAATTAATTGATGCTTTGACGCGATTTGACCTGATACCTTGTCAAATCCGCAGTGCTGCTTGACATCCCGAAGCGTGTTCTCAATCAACCACCATTTGTACCGTGAATTGTACAAACTTTAGTAAAGTTAGTACAATTTGATTGCAATTCATGCAGCGTTATCAAGAGTTTGTTGAATATCGGGCGGGTTTGTATATTTGTGGTTTGTCTGGGAAAATAGTCTTCCCTCAATAAAGGCGCATAGATACTGAACCATTAACCCGCGTGTCAACTTAGTGGGTCGATACCAGTCAATGCCTAATTCCCTGCATACCTTATCGACTGTTATGGACCTGCCCATAGCAGAAGTGGCATTGAATATCAATTGTGTGATGCAAGTTGCGACGAAACTGAGTTGCACCAATCGATTGATGCTTTTCCGCGATTTGACTCGGTACTTGTCAAACCCGAAGTGTTGCTTGGTGTCCCGAAAAGCAGTCTCAACCAACCATCGTTGCCGATAGTATCGAACAATCTGACATAGGTCAAGTGTCAAGTCAGTGGTGTAGACACAGAAATATCGAAACGGCTTTGATTTTTTACAACGGGTTCGCATCACCACCAATCGGACTTGAGTGGGACACATTTTTGTCCGAACGACCTTAGATGCGACTGAACACCGTTTGTTGTCAATATCAATAGCTTTATACCGCAGATGCCAAAACTGGATGCGTTTACCATATGTCTTTGGACGTCCGGGTTTGGGTCGCTTGCAGACCGTGGGTAACTGATAAAAGACCGCATTGGACTTGGCGCGACACAACAGATGATGTCCTGCGTTAAGGACGGCTTCAAACACTTTGCGTCTATTGAACCCCCGGTCAAAGATAATCAGTCCACTTGGGATTTGGGAGCAAATCCGCTTCAGAACCGACCCACTGTTGTCCCGATGGGTCTTGGGACATATCAGGTTCACCCACACCGGAAACAGAATTGTCTCTGTAACGGTGGTACAAAGCAACCCCAACGCCCCAAACTGATGACCAAAGTGAAACTTTGATTGATTAGTGTTGCGCTTTTGGTAGCGATGATTTCTGAAGAAATGGAGTCCAAATTGCTTCTCCCCGGTCTTTATCGCTCGGGTCTCGTCGTAAACGTAGACCCAGTTGTCAAACCGCTCTTGTAGCAACTTAATCAGATGTTTAGCAACCGCATCGGCGTCCCATTTGCCACGGGAAAGGAACTTCACCAATGAACCGTAACCGACCTTCGGGCGAACCGCTTGATAGATGCCGGTCAACGTCGCACGATGGCGGTGCGTGATGAGACCGACAATAAATGTGCAAAACAACGCGAAGTTTTGACGGTTGAATAATGGACGAAATTGCGTTAAAATATCAACGAGGCAGAAAATGACGGGCATGATAACTCTCCTTTCAAAATTGTGGTGATTTCTGAAAGGATACCCGATTTTCTGCCTTTTTTCACACTAAAATTGTACTAACTTTAGTAGCCATTATGAAAATCCCGGTGGAAGTTCGACTGACTGGCAATGCACTTGGGACAGACGGAATCGGCATTATCACCTTAGCCCCCGGTCTCAACTTTGTGGGGTTGCCGTTAAGAGATTCAAGAATCACTCGTGTAAGTGATCTGTTTGTGCTTGATGGAATTGGAGGCAACGTCCTTGTAATTATCATCATTGATAGAGGAGATTTCAAGGCGGTTTCACGTGCGGACGAGCCCGGCGATATAGAAATTACCGGCGGACAATCCTTTATCCTGTCCGCTCAACAAGCGGCAACGGTTACGCTCTCCGGAGAAGCATGGACCAACACTTTCACACCGCTTCTTAAAGGCATATACGGGCATTAAACCTTGACTTGATTATTGATAGGTGATATATTTTCAGCGAGTCGCCAGAAATATCGTACAATCGAGATCGCACCGTCATGACTCCGGCGATGTTCGTTTGAACATCGAGATCTCTAACGTCTATGGAGGTGTCAAAAATGAACGCCAAACGTTTTGCAACACTAATCCTGCTATTCGTCGTTGCATTTACACCGCTTGCGGGTGAAGCATCTTTAATCTATTTCCCACAAGGTTTTCAGATTGCAACGATGGTTGAACATAACGATTTGATTGTTGTTGGGACAGTAGCGAGCGCACAGTTTATTTTTCGCGAAGAAACCCCTCCTCAATTTACAACCGACATAGTAATCAACGTTGAAGAAATAATCAAAGGCGAACCAAACGCCGGTGATGATCGTGTAAAATTTATGATTCCGGGTGGCACTGGTGTTAATCCTAGAACTGGTAAAATTAGCGTCTGTCGTGCGGAAGGTGTTCCTGATTTCATGCTAAACGAGCGAGTGCTTGTGTTTCTTAAGAAAAACACAAATCCGCTTCCCCCACTTCCTCATCAACGCTTGCAATTATCTTTTGGGCATTTTGGGAAAAGGGCGATAAAAAACAATAAATTGCTAATTCCTTATACGTTCAAAAAAGAGGTATTTGACGAATTCTTTCAAATAATGAAAGAAAAACCTTATGACAGAGTTATAGATCTTCCTTTGGATTTAGTCATTCAAATCGCCCGTGCTTCAATCAAAGATTATGATGCGACTAAACCTTTGGAAAACGATATTAAAAAGTCTATTACCGATACGCCACTTGACGATGAGCCTAAATTAACTGAAGAAATTATTGATAGGCTCAAAGATGAGTCTCAAAGTATTCTCGACAAATGAACAGGTGACAACTTACATGAGGGGTGCTCATAAATCCCATTATCGAACTATCGTCATCAGATGTGTAACATTTCTCAGTGGGTTGCCCCAAATAGAATTGACCAACATAGCCATTTGAAGCAAGACCACTCCGAGCATCAAAAAGGTAGAGACATTATCTTTTCGACTCACCGGTAGTTGCTTGTGATTGGTGTGTGTCGATAACAGTTGACTCAGTAGCGCAAAGATAGGTTCAATAGCGACCTTGCGGTTGTGTTGATAGTGTCGCAACTGCGCGGATTGGTTCACAGATTCAACATAATGCACGGCTCTATCACTTTTGGCACCTATCACCGGTGTCAGTAGCAACAGACCCTCTTTTGCCAATTGCTCAGTTCGGTTCAAGTCGGTGTAGCCGGCATCAGCCACGATATACCCGATATTTCTTTCAAGCAGTTTGTCGGTCGAGTCCTGCTTTTTCGCTCACACAAGCGGTGTCAACCAGACCCATGCGGGGTACGCCTTCTGGAGAAACAGTTAGATGAAGTCCATACCCGTAAACCCAGCCATGGTAATGGCTCTTTGACCAACTTGCGTCTGTGTCAAGCGCGTGTAGACCTTGGGGAATGTGATTGGCATTTCTGTCTTTCTGATGCCAGACTGCGCCTTTTGCCTTAAACAGGCTTTTGTCTTGATAAACCACCTCTGTAGATGAACTGCCAATCAAAGGCATACCCACATCACCAAGATATACGATCAACGCCTCTAACAAGTCAGCCAATTGTTTGTACCGTCGCGATAACGTTGCTCGAGACGGAACTTTTTCCAGTTTGAAATGACACAGCCACTGTGGGTGGGTTTTGAGCCATCTATGTTGTGCCTTGAATGAATAGATGCCCTTGAGCGTCAATATAGCCAATAGGACAATCAGGCTCTCGTCTGCATATGACTTAGGGCGTCCGTAAGTCTTAGGCAGCGCTGCATCGACAGAGGCGGTGAAATCTTCAAGACGCTCAAACAAGAATGTGATATAATACGCTCGGTCAGGATAACCCATGTTATAATCCTCTCTTTCTGGGAAGTTAGATTAGATTATAACCGTTATCCTGACTTAATTCTACTTATGAGCACCCCTCATATTACTTGACCCGTGTGCTGCTACTACATCACCATCTCCACGAAAGAGCCAAACCTTTGGATGAAAAAGCGCATCTTTCATCAGGGCAATTTTAATTTTGACACGTCCGCTACGCAGCAACCACGAGAGACACTTCAGCGTATGCTGCTCAACGAGGTCTTCAGTAACGATAATATCTTTTAGAATTGTGTTAGTGATATCTTCTGGAGAGGCGATGCCTTCTTCTATTGCGGCCTTATCTTCGGCGCGGAGGAGGGGACTGATAATTAGGCGAAAGCTTTCTTGTGAGCGGTTTATAAAGGTAGCCAGGCCCGGGGCTAGTGAAACCAGAGCTTGACTGGAAAAGAAGCCCATCATGCACTCGACTTCAGCAGTCAACTGAAAGCAGGGAATAAGGACCTCTTCAGTCATTGGATCATCAGGTAGTATGTAGAGGGGGCGGATATCGGGCACTGATCGAAGCGTCATGCCATTAATTTCTATCATCTTCACAACTTTCTCAAACACAATCGAACTTAGTTCAAACTACAAATCACAAATTAAACACAACTTATTATCATACACATCAGCAAGGGTTTTTATCAAGACACGATTCGACCCTATTATTTTTTATTATATCATTTTTTGCATTAGTTTTATCAGTCAATTTTTCCCGATTACCGATGAAATTCCAAAATACACGGCTTCAATAGGCCAGAAATTCTGTCTGCCTCCTCTTGAACATCTTGAAGTTTGCCGTAGGCATTAGAACTTGTTTGTGAAACAATACGAACCTTTAGGTTCTGTTCATATAACCAATTAAGTAATTGTAGTTGTACTAGATGTTCTACCGCCTTGCGGTATTCTTGGCTATCAATCTGAAAGATTTCTTTCGATGTGAATCTTATTGCTGCCAAATCAACTTTCTCTAGTGGCACTTCATCCTCATAGGAATAAATATTGGAAAGACGTTGAAAATAAGTATTATTATTTCCATCAGATAAATGTTGGGCGAGTCTACCGAGTGCCCCTGTACGTCCTCTTGTCTGCCCAACGTAGAGAGTCGCTTGATTTTCAACTGTCCCATAAATCGTATACAAAAACCCGTTTTTTTTAGCGATTGTTACATCAAAAACGGTTGCTAGTCCAAGTTCTGCAGAATGTTTCATACGTCTACTAAAAAGTCAGTTAGATTAAGTCTTCGGATCACATCTGAAAGAGTTCTGCCGACCCTCTCTCGATATTCCGTCATAATCTCCTCAATTTCATCATCATCGTGTTCTGATTTATAAACGAGATCATATTCACCCCTAGCAATTGAATAGAAGAGAACATCTGTTACTTTTAGTAGATCGCTATTGTCAGAGACAGCGTTCAAAATATCCCGGCAGAACCTGTGAGAGCTATTGACTCTCACAATTATCCCCTCCTCAGGATCATGAGCTCTTTCCCAAAGTTGATCATTGTCTAGCGTATTGACATATAGCACCCGCTGTCCCGTTTCGCTGACACGTTGCAGATCTTCGGTGTTCATCAGCTTTGCCTTAACAGCTTTACTGCGGCGCGCCTCTAATTGCTTTCTTTCCTCTAAAGGAGCAACACTTTCATCAAACTTGTCCTCATCGGCTTGGAGGAGTGAAATTCGATTTAACTCCTGATTAGCAATATCATGAGGACCTTGCGTGAGTGATTCGACTGTAACTCGGTGTGCAGTTTTCCAAGCAGTTCGACTCTTTTTTACGGCTTCTCGAGCTTCTGGTTTAAGCTGATCTTGCGCGATTTCCGAAAGATGTACACGACTTTTCATGAGGTTTATATTTAAAATATCATCAGCATCACTATTGATTAACAATCTGCCACGAAAAGCATATAAATCCTGATCTTGCGGAACAAAATCTAAACTCTCTGCCCACGAAATCAATCTCCAGTTTCGATAAATGTAGAAACCATAATTTCCTGCTTCAATCAGATAATGGTCACGGCAATCCTTCCGGGCCATTAAACCTTTACGTTCTACACTCGGTGGATGTGGAAGTTGCGTTATTTCGACTTTTGCCCATGTATTTTCGGCAGAATCAAGCTGAATTGCCTGTGATCGAGTAATCCATTTTGGGTTAAGACCATCCCAATTATGCTCGTCCAAATCACCATTATCAGCGTCAATTTCATCTATAAACAAAGGATCCACTGGCGCGACATCATAATCATCAATTTTCAGCGAAAGATGTTCAGACCCCTTAACCATGCCTTTCAAATAGTAGTAGTAAATCACACCAGTTTTAGTTTTTAATTCCTTAACAATTTCAGACGTACGTGGTAAAGACTCATAAAATAATTTGGTGATACGAATTAAAGTACCAGATTTCCCGTCAGTACAAGCGTCTAGTTCATTTAGATCTTCGTTTGTGGGATCAGTCAAATTGTAAACATATTTTTCTTTTTCAACAATTAAATCTTGATCTAACACGACCTTGCGAACATTATTTAAATCATTTTCAGAGCGTGATATTACTTCTAACTGTTTTCCTAGTGATGAAGCTGCTGATTTCAAGCCCATACCGAACTTTGAAAGGGTTTCTGCATGATATAGTTGTGCTGAAGAACCTAAGGTAAGTGCGTTATCTAACCCCTTTTCGTCCATACCGCATCCGTTATCTACAATGACCAGTGATTTTAGAATTGCTCGTAGTCTTCCACGTTGTCTGTCTGCTCGCTCTTCGCTCTCTGTATTTACTTTGATTACGACGGATGTTGCACTTGCTGACACTGAATTATCCACGAGATCTAAAATAGCGGATACAGGATCGTATCCTATGCGACCTAACGCTTGAAGTACACGTCCTGCATCCCATCCCCCTTCTTTTATGCTCATCTTTTCCCTCCATTTTTGTAGACGCTCATGTTAAGAAATGGCGCAAAGAAACCGAGTTTTTGGTAGGGTTCAACGATCGTTGAACCCTACGGTTTTTCTATATTGCTTTGAATCCCGATCCTATCAAGGCTGCTCCTCACTTTCTTTTGACATGAGCCTTTGTAGAAATGAGACTATTGCTTCTAGCCTCCAAAGCATTTACCAATGGGCTTTTGGAAATTTTTACTCTCACAAGTCACAAATCAGACACGGCTCCTCATCATCTTCATCATCAAGGACTTCACCGAAAATTTCAATTAACGAGCGATTCGGTTGGGATTTTTTTTCTTGTGTCATTGCTTTCGCATGGTTTTCCTTAATCTGCTGTTCCCGCTTAGGGTCGGCCAGCTCTTCTAAACTCTCACCTTGGCTCCAAGTGTACCTCTCCCCTGTTTTTGGATTAAATTTCTCATAACCCTTAGCAAGTTCAAAGAGATCGGGGTGGTTCTTCTTCAACCCAATCCACTCCGCTTTGCGCTGGTAGAAACAGAAGTAGCATCCGGAGCGCGTTCGCCATTGGTAATACTCTGGTAAGCCGAGCCCGCTCTCCTCCAAAATCCGGTAGACATCCCGTTCGGTGATGCCGTCCTCCTTGAAGGGATATTTGGGTTCGATATTTCGTGCCTCAACGTTCTTCAGGGGTTTATAGCCGACGCGGTCCTCGTCGGCACGGATGGCGATGTAGTTGTAAGCCTTATCCTCACCGACAAATTCCTCGAAGGGCCTGATCTTCAAATGCGGTGTACACCAACGCACCTGCGATGATGGCAGTAATCCACCATGCATAGCAAGCCAATGGTCAAAATCACGCTCGGTGTTTAACCGATTAATTTTTTTCCCCAGAAAAGCTTCCAAGCGATCGAGAAATTCATACGTCTCCGGCAATTCTTTTCCGGTATCACAGAAGGCGTATTCCATCTCCGGCACTTTGTCCCGCATGTAAATAGCGAGTGCCGAACTATCTTTGCCACCGGAAAGACCGAGGATATGGCGTATTTTTTGTCCCATGGTATCCCCCTATTTTCTTTCTAAGATGTGCTCTCGCGTAGTAAGCCGAGTTGATTCATTGAGGAGTGCCCATAAACAGAATTGTATTAGGATAACAGTTATGATTCGATCTAACCAATGATACCAGTTTGATTAGAAGTTACAAACAGTCTACTGAATTCTACCATTAATTTCATTGTCAGATAATTTCCGATTAATGGGGCAAATCCATACTCACAATCGTTATAGATTTTACCACATAACCGTTCTTTTGGGTAGATAATATATGCACATAACACTAAAAAAAGTGTCAACATGCCAATCTCTAACCTCGCAAATAACCACCCTTCTATCGTTGGGGTAAATTGACGATAACAGATCGTCTTTCACACATCCTTTTATCGGGAAGAGGTATAGTACATCTAGCCCCCTTGTCAAGTGGCACTTTTGGCTTTTCCTCTGTTTATTTTTCAAACTATTTTGAACGGCTAGATGGCAATTGATGATAAAATAATGTAAGTCACATGTCGCCCCGCTGGGGCTTGGGTGTGTAGGGATTCGACATTGCTATACACATGTCGCCCCTCTGGGGCTAAAAGCACCAATCGTTGTCCCGCTCCCTCGTTCTCCCGCTTTCTTGCTTTCCACCACAGGATGGGAATGAAGTTATCCCCAATAACCTAACAGAATCTAACAATATCTAACACTTTTTACAAAAATCTATAAAATCTTAGAACCTGTTTTAAAAGTCATTTGATGCGGTTCCGCATCAAGTAAATGGAAGCAATATACACCATAGCCTCAGCGGTCTCAGCCGAGCGTTCATAGTCCAAAGTCAATCGGCGAAACCAACCGAACCAAGAAAAGGTGCGCTCCACAATCCAACGTAATGGGACGACCACAAATCCCGATTGCCCAAGAGATGGAGCAATGTCCAATTGACACTGATGCGTTAAATATAGCCAGTCGCCTAATTCTCCGCGATAGCCAGCATCAGCACAGACTAACTGAATCGTTATCTGCCAACTAAAGACCTCGTTTAGTAACTCTATTGCGACTCGATTATCACTGACATTGGCATCAGTGACTTTGACTCCCAATGGAATGCCAATTGTATCGGTGACTATATGGCGTTTACGACCTTTGACTTTCTTGTGCCCATTAAACCCTCTACTATCTGCCAGTTCGGTCGTCTTGACCGATTGGCTGTCAATGATAGCTACGGTCGGTGACGGGGATTTGCCAATATCACTACGGGTTTGCTCGTGAAGTGCTTGATGAATCATAACCCATGTCCCTAAAGTTTTCCACTTTCTGAAGTGGGAATAGACCGTTTGCCACGGTGGCATGTGACGCGGCAACATTCGCCACTGACACCCTGATTTGACTATATAGAAAATAGCGTTGATAATTGAGCGCATCTCCCACTTGAGAGGTCTACCTATGGGTGAAGGTTCTGGCAAATAGGGTAACAGTTTGTCCCACTGGGCATCGGTCAAATCTGTAGGATACTTTGGTGTAGTCATGTTTAGGCCTTTCATTAGGTCAGTAGTTTACTGCTCTAATGGTTTAACATAAACATTAACTTTTGAATAGCCTTTTTCTTTTTAAAACAGGTTCTCAGGCGTTCGTTAATCAATCAACAGAACTTGCCAAACAAACGACACGCAAATTTTCGCAAAGGATAACCGCTTATGAGATGGGTAAATGTTCAAGAAATTTATGCCGATGGTAAACACAACGCTTGGCCCGACATCTGTCGCTGGCAAAACAGGTATTACGTCACATTCAACTCCGGCGGGGTGGGCCACTCAAACGGTCATTCCATCTGCCTCCTGTCTTCTACCGATGGTGAGCGGTGGGAGAAAGTGATAGAACGTCCCTCAATAGAATGGACGATATCCACCGATGCCACACGCGGCGCGCTCTGCCCTAAACTGCTGTCAACCGATGATCGACTTATCGTGATGTTCTACTATTATGCACCCGGCGAGACCAACGTATCGGACGAACAAAAGCAGCACCTCAAGGGTCGATGGCTGGAACTCAACGGCTCTGAGCAAAACTTCGAGCGTTGGATCGGTCACCACGACGTGTCGTTTCGGACAGCACTCACATTTACGGAAGACGGTCATACGTTCTCACCGCCGCAACCGTTGTTCGACCCAAGTTGGCGTGTCTGGCGACCGCACACCTTCGATGGTCGTCACTATGTTATCGGTTTCCGATGCCACGGTCAATCTTGGCGAATCAGTCCAGAACTGGAACGCATGATTCCGGTTGCGGATTCAATCGAGATGTTTGAAAGCGCGTCCCTATTTACTTCCGAAGACGGTATTCAATGGTCACAGGTCAGCGACATCGGGGTTGACGACAACGACGAACCCGATTTCGACTTCACAACGGAAGGCAGAATATTGGCGGTCAGTCGAACCGGTGCCTCCTTGAGCGCGGATCGACCCGCCATGGCATATCTGAGCGATCCACCCTATACAGACTGGCAAAGATTGACCTTGAGCGCACCGCTGAACTCTCCCGCAGTCCGCCGCGTGGGGAATCAGTGGGTGGTCGCCGGTCGTGCCTTGGTCCCAGGATCCGAGAGACCCGCTCGATTTGCGCCCGACACAGCCTTTGACGCATACGGTCCCACCCGCTTGTGGCTGCTCAATGACCGGAGCGGTGAATTGACGGAAGGTGCCACATTGCCAAGTTGGGGTGACAGCGCATATCCGGGGATCGAAGTGACGGACGAAGGAGATCTGCTGGTCGTTTATTATTCCTGTTCCGAAACAATTGATGCCAATCTCCTGATGGGACCGGGACCGCTACCGGGCAAATATGCCCCGACCTCAATCTACCTTGCCCGTGTGGTTATGGAGTGAGCCGATGCCGATTTGTGCCTTTTCGGTGACGGGATCAATTATCTGACTGTGAATCTAAAGTTAGCGTTCAAATTGCTTGCCTCGATTGACGCTACCATGTTACCATCAGGCAACTACGATTGACAGGAGGAAAACAGTGCCAAGGTACGAACTCGACGGACAGGTAGCAATTGTAACGGGTGCCGGACGTGGGATTGGCAGAGCGACAGCCTTACGGTTGGCGCGCGAGGGCGCAAGTGTCACCGTTGCGGACATCAATGAGGCGAACGCGAAAGGGGTTGCCGAAGAAATCGAGTCCACCGCCGGAAACGCCTATCCTTTCACGGTGGACGTAACAGACAAAACCGATGCCGAACGAATGGTGTCCGAGACAGTCGCACGGTTTGGCAAGTTGGATATTCTGGTCAACAACGCGGGTATCGCAATCATTGCATCGCTTATGGACACCGACGAGGCTGCGTGGGATGCACTGATGAACGTGAACGCAAAAGGCGTTTTACTCTGTTCACAAGCAGCGGCACGGCAAATGATCGCTCAAGGCAACGGTGGCAGAATCATCAACAACGCCTCCGGCGCAGGCAAAACCGCACCCGGTAGAGGCACACCGCTTGGTGCCTATGCTGCCAGCAAACACGCCGTTGTCGCGCTTACCAAACAATTCGGGTTGGAGCTGTCGCCGCACGGGATTCTGGTTAACTGTGTGTGTCCTGGGATTGTGGACACACCGATGTGGGACTTAATTGATCGTGAAATCGCGCTGCTAGAAGACGCGCCGGTCGGTTCGGTGAAGGCGCGAGCGGTCGCCAGAATCCCGGTTGGACGAATCCAACAACCGGAAGATGTCGCTAACCTAATCGCCTTTCTAGCCTCAGAGGACTCAAACTACATCACCGCACAAGCTGTCAATGTGTCGGGTGGTCTATTGCCGTATTGATGATCCCCAAAATCCTTGCTTGGAATCCATAGCCGATAGAAAATTCCTTGCCCTCAAGCCCAAAATCGGTTATCCTTTTGGTGGATTCCGCTATTCGCAGATTCGCCCATTTTCAAAGGAGAGGACATGACGGAACATACATTTCCCCTAATCGAGGTATCCGGCTGCGCGTATCAGATGGGCTATCAGCACGGGGCGCAAGCCACCGATCTCGTCCAAAAGTACCTGTTATGGATAGAGAGATTGACAGGGAAACCGAGGGATCTGCTCTGTCGAAACGCGATGGCTTTTCTGCCCATGATGGAGAAACTCAGTCCCGCCTTCGTGGAGGAAGTCCGAGGACTCGCCGACGGGGCGGACATCAGTTTTGAGGAAGCGGTGCTATGTCAGGCGCGCGCCGAAGCCGCCCGCGTGCACGAAGGTGGATGTACAGCATTTGCCCTCACCGGTTCGTCCACCGCTGGTGGACTTCCCTTGGCAGGTCAAAACCAAGATCTGGAAACGGAATACGCAGATGTGGCGATCTTGCTTCACGTCAAGCCGACCGATGGCCGTCCCAGAGCCTTAATATTTACCTTTGCCGGACAACTCGGCTATTCGGGCATGAACCAGCACGGTTTAGCCCACTTCGCCAACGCCCTGTATGATTTTCAGTGGAGCTTGGGCATTCCCCACTATCCCCTCAAGCGCGTTATGCTGGAACAGCCGAACCTCGAAGGGTGCATTAAACTCTTGAAAAAGCATCGCACCTGCTCGGCGGCAAATGCAGTCATCTGCGATGGCGAAGGCAAAATCGGCGATGTGGAGATCCGCCCTGAAGGGATTGCCCCCTTCGATGATGAACATTCAGACTGCCGCCTGCACACCAACCATTACCTGACCTCTCCATTTGCGAATTACGAGACCCACTCCCTGCCAGACTCCTGCCCGCGACTTGATCGCATCCGCCTACTCATTCGAGAGAATTGGGGGAAGATTACCGTCGAAACCATGAAGCGTATCCTTGCAGACCACCACGGCGATCCGGGCGGTATCTGTCGGCACGGGGAACAGAACATGCACTCAATCTCCGGCTACATCGCCGAACCGGCAAAGAAGGTACTGCACGTCCGTCGAGGGCACGGTTGTCTGGGCACATGGCAAACTTATTCGGTATAGGCTGATGACGCTTGAAACGCTTCTCTTGGAGGAAGCAGGAAATGCAACTTAAAGGCAAAACGGCAATTATTACGGGAGCGGCGGGCGGCATCGGTCGTGCCACGGTCCTTCGATTCGTGGGTGAAGGGGCGCAGGTTGTCGCTGCCGACATTCAGGGAGAAGGTGCCGAGGAAACAGCCCATATTGTAGGCGCGGATTATCCCGACGCAGTCATCGCACGGGGGGTTGATGTCAGTCGAGGAGATAAGGTAGAGCGACTTATCTCAGAAACGGTTTCACATTTTGGGAAACTCGATGTTATCTTCAGTAACGCCGCGATCATGCGGGACGGATCGGTCGTAGATCTGCCCGAAGAGGACTGGGATGCACTCTTTGACGCCAACGTTAAAGGGGCATTTCTCTGTGGAAAATATGGTATCCCAGCCATGCGCCAAAGTGGCGGCGGTTCGTTTATCATCACCGCTTCGGTAAACAGCTTCTATGCCGAGTCAGACATCGCGGGCTATTGCGCCACCAAAGGGGCTGTCCTGCAACTCGCGCGGGCGATGGCGATTGACCACGGTCCCGAAGGAATACGCGTCAACTGCATCTGTCCCGGCTGGATCGAAACGGCGATGTCACAGCCCTTTTTAGAGGAAAACCCCGAAGGTCGGGCGTTTGCCGGCAAAATCGCTCCGATGGGGCGCATCGGTCAACCCGAAGATGTCGCAGAGGTGGCACTGTTCCTTGCGAGCGATGCGTCCCGGTTTGTCACCGGAGCCGCTTATACCGTAGACGGCGGCTGGACAGCAGGTATGACAAAGGCACTCGCATTGATTTAGAAAATATCTAAATTGAATCGAAACCGTGAAACCTAACACCAATGAACCAATCAACTAATGAACCAACAATTTCACCGTTCGGGAGACCCCTTGAATCTCCCGACATAATCATCTGGAGAATATCAAACAATGATGGCAAATGCCCCAAAAGACTTATCTGCACAAGACTACCGCAAAATGGATCAGGCACACGCTTGGCATCCACTCTTTCAACATCAACTCTTGGATCAATCCGATCTCCTCGTCTTTGAAAGTGCCAACGGAACAACAATCATCGACGCAGACGGAAACGAATACCTAGACGCCTATTCAGCACTCTGGAATGTCAACGTCGGCTATGGACGGCAGGAGATCGCCGATGCCGTCTATGAACAGATTCAGAAGTTGCCATACTATCCACACGCACAGATTAACATTCCCGCAACACTTCTATCTGAAAAACTCACAGGACTCCTACCGGGCAATCTGAACCACGTCTACTTCTGCAACAGCGGCTCAGAAGCCAACGAGACCGCGATAAAAATGGCGAGGCAATACGGTCGGCAAAAATATCCCGGCGAGAATCGCTACAAGATTATCAGTCGCTATCGCGGGTATCACGGCTTCACATACGGGGCAATGTCCGCAACGGGCCAAACCCGTCGTCGCAAAGCGTTTGAACCGCTCGTCCCAGGCTTTCACCATGTCCACCCGCCCTACACCTATCGATATGGTCAGGGATGCAGCGAAGCGGATTTCGGCATCGCCTGCGCCAACGAAATCGAGAAGGTCGTTCAGTGGGAAGGGGTAGAGACAGTTATCGCCGTAATTGCCGAGCCAATCATCGGTGGGGGTGGAGTGCTTGTGCCGCCAGATACCTATTTCCCAAGAGTCAGAGAGATTTGTGATAAATACGGTCTCCTGCTAATCATGGACGAGGTGATTACCGGCTTCGGTAGGACGGGAAGATTGTTTGGCTGCGAACATTGGGATGTGGAGCCAGATATCATCACCCTTGCCAAAGGGCTCACCAGCGGCTATATCCCGTTGGGAGCATGTGTGGCAAACGATGCCGTCTTTGAAGAATTTCTCGGTGAGCCGGAGGAAAGTCGGGAGTTCGCACAGGTCTGTACCTACGGCGGACACCCCGTTGCATGTGCAGCAGGACTGGCAAACTTGGAAATCCTCACAGGGGAAGGACTCACAGAAAACGCCGAGCGTGTCGGAGGCTACCTCCTCAAAAATCTGAAGACGCTAGAAAGCCTCCCGATTGTCGGAGATGTCAGAGGGAAGGGACTGATGATCGGTGTCGAACTGGTCAAGGATAGCGACAGAACACAACTCGATACCGCCACAACGAAAGCAATCTGTGCAGAAATGCTGAAACGAGGTATCATCGTCGGGCGGATTGGGCAGACTGTGGACGAGCCCGAAAATATCATCTTCCTCGCCCCACCGCTGATCCTGACGGCTGCCGAGGCGGATCGGATTTTCGAGATGCTCCGGGACGTGCTCACGAACCTTTAGATCGGGGGTTCCATAAGCAACGGAAACAACCGATGGTGGGGTACGAAATGGCACACATTACCAAGCGAGAACTTGACAACCTCTGCGCAACCCTATACGCTGCCGATGCCGATATTCGCGACATCGTGATGTTCGGATCCTTCGTCTATGCTCCCTCTCTGGCGCGGGACATCGATCTGGTTGTTACGACAACCAAGCGGAAAGATTATGGCGTTTATCTAGATGCCGTGGCAGACTTCCCGATAAATGTGGATGTGATAGCGCGACAGCCGGGGGAGGTACTCGGCGACCGTATTGCTTGGGGCATAAAAGCTGTCGGGCAAGTTCTCGCGGGTGATGGACAAACACTAGAGGAGGTGATGGAGGTGCCTGCGCCTACTTTTGAAAATGTTCGACAGTTATTCGTTAGGGCAGATGAAAACTGGGAAAGTGCAAAACAGGAACAGAATTCTTTTCTAAGGGATGACAAATATCGGGATAGTTTTAACAAGTTGTTTGACATCGCCCGTAATGCTGCTATGGCTTACCTCGGCAGCGAACAAACGAGATGGGGGCAGTTACGCCGTGCATTACCTCAACCTTTCTCGGAGCGATTCAGGGAAATTATTGACACGCTCCACATCAGCTATGGTTATCATGGCAATTACCCCACAGATGATGTTGACGAAGAATTTCAGCGTCGCCGAGATCTGGTCGAGCAGTTTGTGGACGATTTAGAACGAACTGCTTCAGGAAATCCCCGTTGACAGAAGAAAGAAAATCATGAAAGATCTACTGCAAATCAACAATCGAAAACCGACGCGACAAGTCAATGTCGGAAACATACCGATTGGCAACGGCAACCCAATCTCGATCCAAACGATGACCACCACGTTGACCCACGATATTGACGCCACACTCCGCCAAACCGAAAGGTGCGCAGAAGCCGGTGCACAGATTGTACGCGTTGCCGTCCCCGAAGAAAAAGATGCAAAAGCATTGCCTGAACTGGTCAAACGCGCGCCTGTGCCGATTGTCGCAGACATCCATTTTAATTATCGGTATGCGTTGGCAGCCGTTGACGCCGGCGTTGCGAAAGTGCGAATCAACCCCGGCAACATTGGGGTTGAAAAGCGGATTGCACAAGTCCTCTCCGCTGCCAAAGCTGCGCACATTCCGATCCGCATCGGCGTCAACGAAGGATCCCTCGAAAAAGACCTGTTGGATAAATACCCGTCCCCCACAGCCGAGGCTCTTGTTGAAAGCGCGATGCGCCACGTCAACATCTGCGAAGACCACGACTTTACCGACATTCTCATCTCCGTCAAATCCAGCGACCCACTGCGGATGATTAAGGCGAATCGGCTCCTCTCTGCCGAAGTCCGCTATCCACTCCATCTCGGTGTAACGGAAGCAGGTACACCGCGCCGAGCGCACGTCAAATCCACCATTGGCATCGGTACGCTGTTGATGGAAGGCATCGGGGACACCATCCGCATCTCGATCACCGGCGATCCGGCGGAGGAAGTTCTGACAGCAAAGGAGCTGCTCCGCACGCTCGGCTTGGCGGATAACCTCCTTGATGTCGTCTCCTGCCCATTCTGCGGACGTGGTGATGCAGAGGCGGATTACGAAGGTATCGTCGTCGCCGCCGAAGAACTGCTGGAAAAGCACAATATCAAGATCCCTGTCGCTGTCATGGGCTGCGAGGTGAACGGACCGGGCGAGACCCGAAACGCAGAGGTTGGGATCCACTTGGGCGGCAAAGAACTCGCCGTGTTGAAGATTCGCGGCGAAAAGGTCAAGACGTTTCGCGGCAAGGGTGAAGTCAACCCACAGTTTCTGGCAAGCGCGCTCTTAGAAGCCGCACAACAGGTGCAAAGCGAAGCGGGGAAAGAATAGATGGCTGAAACAGATGGGAAAATCACCGTTCATCAAACAGAGGCGATAACCACAATCCAACTGAATCGCCCCGAAAAACTCAACGCTGTTGACCGTGAAATGCTAGATATGCTTGATGCGGAGGTGAATCGTTTGCATCAAGACGAATCGGTGCGCGTCGTTGTACTAGAGGGAAGCGGCGAGCGTGCCTTCTGCGTCGGCGCAGACCTCAACCAGATCGCGACCTTTAATCCCCCTGACATCCGCAAATGGGTCAATGATGGAAACCGCGTCCTCAGTCGGCTTGCCAATCTACCGGTCCCTGTGATTGCAGCGATCGACGGCTACACAGTTGGCGGTGGACTCGAATTCGCGCTGGCATGTGACCTACGGATTGCGTCAGAGGATTCCAGCTTCGGCCTGCCGGAGATAATGCACGGCTGGTTTCCGGGGTGGGGCGGCACGCATCGACTGCTGAACGTCATTGGCGAAGCAAAAGCGAAAGAGATGGTGTTTCTCGGTGAACGGATTGACGCACGAACCGCACACGGCTTGGGATTGGTAAATCGCGTTGTTCCTACAGGCAAGCTTACGGACGAAGTGCAGCAGGTTGCTGAGTCACTCGCTCAGAAAAGCCCAGTTGCGGTGAGAGCCGCCAAAGCCGCGCTGACACGAAATCCGATGCCGGAAAACGGGTTTGAGATCTCCTACGAAGCGTTGGCGTTATCAGCCTGTTTCACAACACCGGAGGTTCAACAAGGCTTGGAAACGTTTTTGAGTCGGAAGCGTGAAGCGTGAAGAAACCGTGCGACAAACCGTAGGGGCGGGGTTACCCCGCCCGTACTTGCCAAAAACTCGGTTTCTCTTCGCGTCTTACACTTTCGTTGTACATGAATCAAAAAGGAATCAACCCCATGGCAAGTGAATTTCTTGTGGACGGAGATCTATTTGTCGAAGTTGTGGACAACAACGACGGCGGAGGCATCCCACCCAAACGCCTCCAAACGCTCGGCCAAGCACACAGGGACGGCAGCTTTGACACCACCGCTTTTCCATTCGAGCGTTCCAACGGCTATAACGGCGTGCGTCAACTCTACAGCCGAAAGGGACCGCAGGAGAACATCTTTCGTTCCGGCTGGGGCAGCAGCCTCAATTTTGAGTTTGTTTTCGACGTTTCAGGCGCAGCGATGACACCGCGTTGGCTTGATGGAAAAAATGGAAGTCCACCCACACCAAGCCGACTGACTCGGCTGACCGATAATTCGGTTCGCTTAGAGACGTTTGTCCCCGAACCACACCGCGTTGACGTAACCACCACCTTTACACTCGCCTCACCCCATTACATCGATTGGGAAACAACAATTGTGGCACGTTCCAACGGCTTCGAGGGCGATTGGCTAGGGCTGTTCTGGGCAAGCTACATTCACGCCCCTGAAAACAAAACGACCTACTTGCGCGGTCGTCGAAACAAAGACGGCCCGGTGGAATGGATCGCATCTTTAGAAGAAAGCCCACCCGACCCACGCGTTTTTGCCAGTGAAACAGACCCCCTGCTACCAACTGAACCCAACCCAAATGGTAGATTGTTTCACAATATCCGTCCAATCCGCTATGCTGCTCCAATGTTTTATGGACGCTGGCGCAACATGATGCTAGAAATGATGTTCAAGCACGAGGAAGATCTGCGATTCGCCATCCAGCCAACAGGCGGCGGTTTGAATAACCCTGCATGGGATTTCGCGCTGATCATCAGGAACTGCGAGGTGTTAAAACCGTACCATTTCAGCGGTCGCGTTGTCTTCAAACCCTTCATCAATCCCGAAGATGCATGGAAGGAATATCAGGGTTGGATCGAGACGAACCCATAGACTGTGTCCGAGAATCGTTCCGTCCCGCCTGAAAGGAATCTTTATACATGTCGACCAATGGCTCAAATGCCCTACATCCCCAATGGGGAAGCCTCATCGAAAACATCAACATTATCGCTGACGAATGGGGAAATCCCTTTTTCCAGAAAGCTATATCGCAGTTGGAATCGCTTTGGGAGGAGCGCGTGACGAGCCAGAAAGATGAAGCATCGGCAGCGTTGCTATCCGCTCTGGCACAGTCGTTGACAGTCTATTCCACGGCAGAATCGGTCACGAAGGCATTCGTCCACCTACTGCCGGAGGTACTCCGTATCTCCCAAAGCCCGTTCGGTTTCCTCGCAGAAGTCCGTTATAGTGTGCCGAACAAGCCGTATCTACATTCACATGCGGTGACGGACATCTACAAACCCGGTTTCGGCTTATACGACATCGTTACCGAGCTCCAGTTCCATAATCTTGACACATTGAACGGAGCAATCATGACCGGTCGGCGTCCAGTGCTGACCAACGACCCACCGAACGACCCACGCAGCGGCGGACTCCCCTTCGGTCATGCGGGACTCAAGGCATTCTTGGGACTGCCCTTCCTCGTGGACGATGATCTGGTCGGTGCCACCTCGCTGGGCAACCGTCCGGGCGGCTACTCGGAGCGGGAGGTGGAGCTACTCACGCCCTTATGCGAGATTGGCGGACTGCTAATCGCCACCCACCGCAACAGGTAACTGCATCGTCCGCTTATCCGTCAAAGTCAAAATGCTCGACTTTCCGCCTCAGAGGAGCGATATGTCTATAGAATGGCTTCCTGTAGGAACGTCCTGATCGCGACTTAAAATTCATATATGAATCCGCCACTGATATTAAAGGGGAACCGCACTGGACTTCTATATTCCGACGATTCCAAATCCAAGGGAGATTCTTCCCAGTCCTCCTCAAGTTCTAACTCCTTAAATTCCTCTACAAGTTTGTCAGGGAAACTGAAATTTATCTTATTTTTGCTGTTATAGACATTCCAAATTTCGGTGAAGAATGTCACAGGGAGCCCCCACAATGTTCTCTTGCGACTAAAACGGAGGTCTAAGCGATGATAAGCCTGTAACTCGGTCGAAGCAATCGCGCCTGCGACATCAGAGAGGAGTGGATGCATACCTAGGGTCATAGGGTCTTGAACCATCAGAAGTGTGCTCAGGGGAACTGCAGAAGTGCCGCTTGCATATTGCCACTTTGCGCCGATCTCGGTTTTTGTCGTTGGACTGTAGTTGGCAACGATACTGACAATGTGTGTATTGTCAAAGAGAAACGGTTTGTAGACATCAGCCGGTGTCTCACGTCGTTCGGCATGGGTATAGGCATAGGATGTCCATCCGAAAAACTTTTCACTAATACGGTGCCGTAGGAACATCTCTACCCCGTTCACAAACCCTGTTCCTTGATTGCGGTATGCTGTTGTAACCGCTGTGTCCGATCCATCAAAAAGAGCGTCAGCATTGACAGATCGAGTGACTAATTTTTTCATGTCTTTGTAATAAAGAGCGAATTTGAGTTCCGTTTGCGGTGAGAGTTCATGCTCCAATTCCATGACATAATGCTCGGTCATGCTCGATTTTAGGTCCCTGTTTCCATCCGTCTTTAGCACTTGATACGCAAACGGACTCTGTTCGTATCTGCCATAGGCAAATCGGAGAATAGAAGTTGTTGGCAGTGTGAAACTAAGACTGCCGCGCGGCTGAATTGAGAGTTCGTCCGTCAAATTGAGATAATCAAACCGCACACCGAGTGCTACTGACAGCAATGATAAGGGATCGTATCGTGCTTGTAAGTATCCCTCAGCACGTCGAAAGCCGTAATTAAATTCGTCAAACTTCTCTTTCCAAACGAGTTCCTCATCATCAAAACTTATGCTCTGTGGGGAAGAGGTGTGTGTAATGCTCTCGGCTGGACTGAAGGCGAGGAGAAATCCTGGCTCGAATTGAAGTGTCGGTGCTAGTTTATAGGACAGGTCTTCACGAAGGGTATACATTGGGGCATTAACCCGGACATTGTAGATAAACTTTTCACCAGCAGGCTCATCGTCTTGGCTCGAACCACCAAAATTGATATTAAGAAAATTGTGGGAACGCGTAAGAGAGAGATGAGATGTGAGTTTGTCGGCGAAATTAGAGCGGAGGTGGATGCCTTCCGCTTCAAACCCGTTTTTGAAATAGGCGGAAAAATTAGCTGTTTCTTCCGTATCTTTTGATCCAATGTTGGAGAAGTCAAAATGATCTGTCGCGCCTATGCCGTTGAGTGTTAGGCGATGCTTTTCAGTGAGTTCATAAACAAATTTGAGTTGATAGTCCGACCAAGTGGGAAATGTGAAATCAAAGAAATATCCTAAAATGAGATTGATAGTCGTAAATCGTCCGGCAATAGATGCGTAACCCTTGTCTCCGATTTTGGTTTCAAGGAACCCAGACGGCGATAAAAAGTTTAGATCAAATACACCTGCCCACTTTTTTTTTGTACGTTTGTGCGAACGTATGTCAATAATCGATTGCGAATCTAAGCCGAATTCGGCACCGTAGCCACCGGCGTAAATATGTATATCTTCAATACTATCTGAATTGATCGTTGAGAAGAGGCCACCAAAGTGAAACGGATAGCCGAGCGGGGTTCGGTCAAGAGAGAGGAGTGTGTCCCCCGGTGCGCTTCCGCGGATATAGAGGACACGGAAGAAATCGTTGGGGATACCGATGCCCGGCAGTGTCATGAGTCCTCTGAGCGCATCACGTCCAGCACCAGGAATCCGTATCAATTCGCTGCCTCGAATCTCCTTGCGGCTAATCGTTGGGGGGAGACGGTGCCCTATGACGACAACTGTTTCGAGTTGTACCGTTGTACCGAGGTATATTTTTACCTGTGTGGTATCACCCGCTGTTACCTCTATTTTCGTAGTCGTTGGTGCCTTATGCGTTGAATGCGTAACTAACAAGGTATAGGTGCCGGGGGCGATGTTTGTAAACCGAAAATTTCCAGAGGCATCCGTTCTGCCCGACACATCGATTTCGATGAAACTGACCTTAGCGTCGGCGAGGGGCTTCCCTGTGGTTTGGCTATAGAGGTGCCCGTTAATATCCCCACTATAAGTGGCTTTCACAAATGGGACTCGCGCACCAGGGTAAAATCTCCCGCGGAGCGTCTCGCCTGCGCGAATCTCAATCGGAATCTCTGTGGGGATACTATGAGTCGGGTGGGAGATGGAGAGCCTATATCTTCCGATAGAAATTTCAGTAAATCGAAACGTTCCATCCCTGCCGGTTTTTTGATACTGATCGGTTTCAAGGAGGTGCACCTCTGCTTCAACCAGTGGTGCGCCGGTTTCATGCTGATAGACAGTACCTTCTATATCACCAGTGCGGGGAAAGACTCTCTGCCAAACGCTTCTTTTGGTTTTTGGGGTCTCGTTTTCTTCAGTATTGTCCGTTTCGGCGAAAACAGAGAACGGTATCGCGAACACTACAAACAGAACTGCACATAAGTGAAATTTCATGAAGTCGTTTCGCCCTTCCTTTGGAATTTGAATTGTAGACTTTAACGCTAGGTGTTGTCGACATTTTAACGTAGCTTAGATAAAATCTGACGTGAATCATTGCCAAACAAAATTCACTGGTCGATCAACCACAAGCAATTTAGATGCCATAGTTATTTTGAATCATGCGAAGCGTATTGCGTAGAAAACCGATTGTTTCGGCAAACTCGTTCTCCGGGCAACTTTGTATCTGCTTTTGAGGTGAACTATCATTTCAAAAGGAGGGTCGTGCTCACAAAGAGGTTGTCGAAACTGTGCCACACCATCGTCTCAAAAATGCCACACCGGCACTTGGAATGGGGTAGCTGACTCCAATTACGTTAATCTGAAATGTCAACATAACCTTGCATTATAGGGGACATCGCAACTTGAATTGAAACACAAAAAAGGAGAACGACCAATGAAACGTCATCACATTGCAGCTCTGTTTCTCTTAATCTTCGGAGGGTTACTTGCCTATACAAGATTCCACGGTGGGGATACAGCAGGTGCAATTCGGACAGGCATCATCTTTGCCCTACTTGGAATTTTCGCGTTTTTTTACCACGGAAAATTCCGGGATCGGTTCAGACCCGTAGTAATCTCGCTGCCCGTAATCCTCATAGGGGGAATGGCGGTATATGCGGCTTTCATGGGGAATATAGTGTACGTAATTATCCTAGGTATCGGATTGATTTTTGCGGGAGTCCTGCACTTGTTTCAAGATACACCGTTCGTTAAAGAAAAAATACGACCTTGGTTAAGACCTATCCCATATATTGCGCTGGTCATTTTGTTCATTATGATGTTTTTGTTTTTCTTTAATGCTTTTTCTTCTCTTTAAGAAATGAAACGAACATCTTTGTCTTTGCTCCCTTTCTCACTCTCTCCCTTTCTCACTTTCATTATTCTTCCCAGCGGGATACATCATACGGATACGTCTCAAGCTAAATTGAAATACAAAAAAGGAAAATGACCAGTGAAACGTCATCACATTGTAGCTGTGTTTGTCTTGATCTTCGGAGGATTATTTGCTTATATACAATTCCACCATGGGGATACAGACCGTGCAATTCGGACGGGCATCATCTATACCCTACTCGGAGTTGTTGCATTTTTTTACGAAAAATTGCGAACCTGGCTCAGACCCGTGGGAGCGACGGTTCCCTTAATTTTCTTAGGGTTAATGGCGGCGCATGCGGCTTTCACGGGGGATATAGCGGCAGCAATTTTCTCATGTATCATGGTGATCGGAGGAGGAGTTTGCCACTTCTTTCAGGACACACTATTCTTTAAAGAAAAAATGGAACCTTATATTGGGATAATTGCCTTGCTCATCATGACGCTTTTCCTTCTCTTTGATGCTTTTTCTTCTCTTTAAGAAATGAAACGAACGCCTTTGTCTCTGCTCCCTTTCTCACGCTCTCACCTGCTCACTTTCATTATCCTTCCCAGTAGGGCGACAGGTAGCAACTATCGCTATAAAACCTCCCACAGCTCGCAACCGTAGGGAGGTTTTTTGTTGATACGCCATCAAGCGTTTGACTCTCTAGCGGTTTTGTGATAATCTAAGTTGCCACTTATAGAGTGGGAGGCTACGGCATACGGAGTATGCCTGCTACTTTACAGAAAGGAATTATTCCCAATGAAATACATCATGTTCACGAAACACTTAGAAGGCTTAGATGTCGCAGGTATTATGGACGCCCTGAAATCTGTTGGCGTGGAAGGCGCAGACCTGTGCGTCCGTCCCGGCTATCCAGTCAATCCCAAAAATGCCGAAAAACAGCTGCCAGCGGCTGCCAAACAGTTCGTCGATGAAGGGTTGTCGATTCCCCTAGTGACGACACCCACCAGTTTTCTGGATTCAGAAGACCCCGATGTGCAACGGGTATACGCGGCATGTGGGGAGGCAGGCGTCGCCAATCTCAAGGTCGGCTATTGGCACTGGTCGAAGGAAGATGGAGGGTATTGGGCATTGGTCGATCGCATCCGCGAAGCCCTCGACGGATTTCAAGCCCTCTCCGCGAAACACGGTGTCCGCACCTGCCTCCACAATCATTCGGGGACTTCGATGGGACTGAATTCATCCGCCGTGATGAACCTCGTTGAGGGGTTCGATCCGCAGCATGTGGGCGTATTCGCGGATCCGGGGCACCTCTCGATTGTCGGGGAACCGATCGATATGGCACTCGACATCGTGAAAGACTACCTCGCAGTGATGTCATTTAAGGATATGATGCGGCCACCGGGGGGCGGCACACGGGTCGTCCGAATGGGACACGGCTTCGTCAATTGGGAAACAGCGGTCAGAACCTTAACGGAGATGGACTTCGATGGTCCCGTCAGCTTCCACAGCGAATACAGCGGGGAGCCGGTGGATACCGTCATTGATCTCGCACGCATTGATGTCCGATTTATTAACAATCTCCGCGAGCAAAACGGAGCATAAAAGGAGGGAACGGATGAGCCAATTCACACTCGCATTGAACACCAGTACAATTCGCCCGGCAAGTCTAATGGACAAGATCCGGATCGCCGGTGAAACAGGTTACGAAGCCATTGAACTCTGGAACGACGACCTCACCGCCTATGAAGAACAAAACGGCTCACTAGCAGATGTGAAACGGGCCCTCGACGACTACGGGCTTCCCGTGACAACCATTATCGCCCTACACGATTGGTTGGATACCACCGGCGCAGAACATCAAGAGGCAATCGAAGAAGCGAAGCGGCGCATGGCGCAAGCCGCCGCCGTCGGATCAACCTACAGCGTTGCAAGTCCACCGCGTGGAATCGCTGACCTCCAATTGGGCGGACAAAATTACCGTGAACTCCTCGAATTGGGGCGTGAGTTTGGCGTCAAACCCGCGATGGAGTTTCTAGGTTTCGTGGACGGGATCAATCAGGCCAAACACGCTTGGGAAGTCATGGAGGTTGCCGACCACCCCGACAGCACCATCGTTCTCGATCCATTCCACATCTTTCGCGGAGGTGGTGAAACCGATGACATACGCGGCATCCCCGCCGACAAGATTGCGGTATTCCACTTCAACGATGCACCGGCCTCACCGCCGCGCACAGAACAGACAGACGCTGATCGCGTCTACCCCGGCGATGGCATCCTCGATCTCAAAGAGATGATCGCGATTCTAAAGGAAGCAGGCTATCAGGGCGTAATCTCCCTAGAGCTGTTCAACCCCAACTATTGGGAAGAAGATCCGCGGGAAGTTGCACGCATCGGGTTAGAGAAGATGAGGGAAGCAATCGGAGACTAATCGTGTAATCGAATCACCGCTCGGTTATTGTCGGCATCATTTGATTTGTGCATAAGCATATACATCTGAACTTACCCCCATCCTTTAGACAGAAATGAATGAGATTTAAGATAGAAAATCGGAGCAACTCGGTCCGGGTGAAACGCCAGAACTTATTGGAAATACACCTCGTGGGGTGTACGATAATTGAGCGATTGATGAAACCGCTGTTGATTGTAAAAGTTGAAATAGTCTCTCAATCAACGCCAAGCTGTAGTAACCGAGTCATAGTCATTGAGATAGACCTCCTCATACTTAACACTGCGCCAGAGCCTTTCAATGAAGATGTTGTCAAAATAGCTGCCTCTACCGTCCCAACTGATGGCAATGTTAGCCGCTTGAAGCCTATCGGTAAACGCATCAGAAGTAAACTGACTGCCTTGGTCATTGTTGAATATCAGCGGTCTCGATTGGCTAAGTGCCCTATCCAGAGCCGATAGACAAAAGTATACATCGAGTGAGTTTGAAAGTTCCCACGACAACACATACCGGGAGAACCAATCCATAACCGCTACTAGATAAACAAAACCACGAGTCAAGCGAATATAGGTAATATCGGTTGCCCAGACTTGGTTCGGTCTGATGATGCTTAATCCCTTCAGTAGATAGGGATAGGTTTTGGACGGTTTATCTATACCGGTTGGCTTAGGTTTAGGATAGATAGCCGCCAATCCCATCTTTCGCATCAACCGAGCCACCCGCTTTCGATTGACAACATGACCTTGAGAACGAAGCCATACCGTCAATCGAGGCACGCCATAGAACGGTGTCTTTGTGTACTGCTGATCTATCAGACGCATATAGAGCAGATTTTGGGGCGACTCGTCTACCGGTCGGTAATAGAACGAGGCTCTAGACAACCCCAGTAGTTCGCATTGTCTTACAACCGACGGTGAATGGCACCCCTTTTCAACAAGCTGTCGCTTCTGTTCAACGGAGCAGTTGCGTTTTTTTTTCAAGCCAGTCCAGTTCCACCTTCAACTGTCCGATTTGGCGATAGAGTTCATCAACTAACTGGTCGTTATCAGAGGCTGCTTGTGAACGGCCATCTGCAAAGAGTTGAGGTAATTGTTCAAGCACCTGCTTTTTCCATTGGCTGACTTGAGTCGGGTGGACACCGTAATGACTGGCAATCTGAGCGATGGTCTGTTGGTTTTTTATCGCTTCAATCGCCACTTGCGCCTTAAATCGGTCATCGTACCGTTTTCTGCGGGACATGGTAAAAGACTCCTTTCTGTTTTTGGCGTTTCTGACCCATATTGTCGCACAGATGATGACCGGTTTGCCAGTGAGAAATCCACCTTAATCTACTGTCTAGTTTTTGGGGGTAATTACAGATGCTGTTGCGTATGGGATACGCTGTTGGTTACCGACGCGTCGCTCGGTTGATGAAAGCCGATAATCTGTCGGTTGCCGTAAAGCGTGTCTGTCAAACTACTCAATCGGTTGACGGAGGCAGTCACTGGGTCAATCGGGTGGAGAACCTTGACATCTGTCGAAGCAATCAGGTTTGGGTCGGTGATATTACCTATGTCCGACTCAAGGGACAATTCATCTATGTTTCAGTGCTAATGGATGTCTTCAGTCGAATGATAAGAGGCTGGCAACTGAGTCGGCAGTTGACACAACCTCTCACATTAAGACCGTTGCAACAGGCATTAAGTCAAAGCGTTCCAGAGATTCACCATAGTGACCAGGGGGTTCAGTCTCTTTCGACAGCCTATATTTCGACTCTCATTAGTCATGGGATTGAGATTTCCTTAGCGCGTCGGGGGCGTCCATGGGAGAACGGTTATGCCGAAAGACTTATCCGAACTCTCAAGGACGAAGAGGTCCATCTCAATGAATACGAGGATATAATGGATGCCAAGCAGAGAATCGGGCATTTCATTGCACAGGTTTATAACCAGAAACGACCTCACTCGGCATTAGGCTATTTGACGCCGAGTGAATTTGACAAACAATACTTGTCTTAACTTTGATGATTTCTGGTCTAAATTAACGGTGGCACTTCAAAACCTCCGCGCTGTCATTGAAGATCATCTCGGTAAAGCACGAGGTACTACCATCACTGTAGCGGACATGGAGACTGTGGTCGCACTTTCCGCGACTATAGTAGATTTTAGAATTAATTAGACACTCCCAATATACAGCTAACCCCCTAAATCCCCCTTATCAGGGGGACTTTGGAAACTTCGGAAAGGCCCAAATTATTAGCAAATGTTTACTTATTTATAGACTTCACCATAATAAGAACATTACCAATTTAACGGGGCTTGAAACCGCAACTAACCTACAAAACCTAATGCTTGTAGGCAATAACATAACAGATCTCTCACCCCTAGCAAGATTAACTCGACTGAGACGCCTAGATCTAGCGAGTAGCTCTATATCCGATATCTCACTCCTTACAGGATTACCTAAACTGGGATCCCTGAATCTTGAGGACAACTCTATATCCGACATCTCACCCCTTGCAGGATTAACCCAACTGTCGTACCTGAATCTTGAGGACAACTCCATATCCGACATCTCACCCCTCGTCGAAAATACAAGACTGGGGGATGGGCACGAGGTTTATATAAAGGGAAATCCACTCAGCGACCTATCCATTAACACCCACATTCCCACACTCAAAAGCAGAGGGGTTATCGTTGAGTTTGACCAAGTCGTAGTGCCACCGAAAACGGTGAACATACCCGACTCAAACCTTCGCGATGCCATAGAACAGGTTCTCGGCAAAGCGCGAGGTGCCACCATCACCGTACCGGATATGGAGACTTTGGACGTACTTGACGCCACTAATAAGAACATCGCCGATTTAACAGGGCTTGAACATGCAATCAATCTAACAGAACTGGTACTTCGGAACAACTCAATATCCGACCTCTGGCCCCTCGTCGCAAATACAGGACTGAGGAATGGAGACAAGGTTAATGTAAAGGGAAATCCACTCAGCGACCTATCCATTAACACCCACATTCCTACCCTCCAAAGCAGAGGCGTTACCGTTGAGTTTGACCAAGTCGTAGTGCCACCGAATACAGTCAACATACCCGACCGAAATCTCCGCAATGCCATCGAGCAAGCCCTCGGCAAGGCGCGAGGGGCAACCATCACTGTAGACGATATGCAGACTTTGGACGTGCTTTCCTCCATTAATGAGAACATCACCAATTTAACAGGGCTTGAAGCCGCAACTGAACTGACAATACTAGATCTTCGAGACAATTCCATATCTGATATCTCACCTCTCGCGGAATTAACTAATCTAACAGCACTACGGCTTGCAAGAAATGACATAACGGATATCTCACCCCTTGCGGGATTAACTAATCTGACAGTACTGAATCTTCGGGACAACCTCGTATCCGACATCTCTGCCATCGCAGGATTAACCAATCTAACAGTACTACGGCTTGACATCAACTCTATATCGAATATCTCATCCCTAGTGAGATTAACTAAACTGACACAACTGTATCTTGGGAGCAACTCAATATCCGATCTCTCACCCCTAGTTGCAAATACAGGATTAGGAAATGGAGACAAGGTGATTGTAAAGGGAAATCCCCTCAACGCCCTATCCATCAACACCCACATTCCTACCCTCCAAAGTAGAGGGGTTACCGTTGAGTTTGACGACATCGTCGTGCAAACGGAGGATGTCAACGGCGATGGAAGCGTGAATATCTTGGATTTGGTCTTGGTTGCATCCGAGTTTGGAAATGAAGGGCAAAATCTGGCGGGAGATGTTAACGGAGATGGTGTTGTCAATATTGTAGATTTGGTCTTAATTTCACGCATAATTGCAGGGGGAGCAGCCGCGCCTTCAGCACAGCCACAAGGGACACTCACGGCGGCAGCGGTTCGACAGTGGCTGACTGATGCAAAGGCACTTGAGGTGCGGGATCCAATCATGAAACGGGGAATTGTGGTGCTTCAACAGCTCTTAATATCCCTAACCCCAACAGAGACGAAGTTGTTGCCTAACTACCCGAACCCGTTCAACCCGGAGACGTGGATACCCTATCGGTTGGCGGAGGATGCTTTCGTGACGTTGACTATTTATGACCAGACCGGTCAGGCTGTCCGTACGCTCGACGTGGGACATCAGGTTGCAGCGGTCTACGAAAGTCGGTCAAAGGCAATCTACTGGGATGGCAAAAATGAAGTTGGTGAAACAGTCGCAAGCGGTGTATACTTTTATCACCTGTCCGCAGGCGATTACTCCGCCACACGAAAAATGTTGATTCTCAAGTAGCGTTGCGTGTATTATACCCGTAGGTCGGGCATCTTGCCCCGTTACGCAGCACTACCACACCCTGTAGGCGGGGCATCTTGCCCCGCCTTATGCCGATATCGGTTTTATAGGTAGACCGGGCATCTCGCCCAACCCAAAGCCCCAACGTGGCGCAGCCTGCCCTCAATGAACTAATGTACCAATGAACTAATGAACTAACTCACGCATCACGTTTCACGCAGTACGGAAAGAAAGGAAAAACACAATGAACCCACCCCTCCCCAAACAGACCGAAATAATCACGCTCGACGGAGAGGAAGTTACCTTCACCGAGGGGGAAACCCTCTACGAGATCTCGGATCGGAATCGGAAGGATATCCCGACGCTCTGCTACGACCCTCGCCTTGAAGCCTTCGGTGGCTGCCGTCTCTGCGTCGTTGAACTGGAAGGCGCGCGAACCCCGGTAGCGTCCTGCACAACGAAGGCAACACCCGGCATGGTCGTCCGAACCGCGACTGACGAGATCGAGACATACCGAAAGACCTTGCTGGAGATGGTCACGTCCGAAAACCGCGAGATCGATGTCGATTCGCTGCGCGGCTATGCGTCACAGGAGCTGACAACCCTCGTCAACCGCTACGAAGCGCGTACCGGACGATTCATCGGAGCGCAGTCGGGCACGAGCAACACAGACGACAAGAATCCATTTATCCTGCGTGACTACGATCTCTGCATCTCCTGCTACCGGTGCGTCCGCGTCTGCGCCGAACAGGAAGGCGATTACGCAATCAGCATCATGAACCGCGGCTTCCACACGCAGATTACTACTGAGTTCAATGGAGAGTTGAGAGACTCAGCGTGCACCTTCTGCGGTCAGTGCGTGCAGACCTGCCCGACTGGTGCCCTCGCCGACAAGAAGGCAATGCGTGCAGTCGAGATGCCGGGCGAAATCGAGAAGACCCGCACCATCTGTCCCTACTGCGGCGTCGGCTGCTCGGTTGACCTATTGACCAAGGAGGATCGGATCGTCGGCATCCACCCAGCGATGGACGGTCCCGCAAACGAGGGTGCCCTCTGCGTCAAGGGTCAGTTCGCCTTCGACTTTGTGCACCACCCTGACCGGCTGACAACCCCACTTGTTCGTGGTAAGGATGGCGAACTCCACGAAGCAAGCTGGGATGAGGCACTCGATCGCGCAGCGGAAGGCTTCCGGCTGGCGAGCGAAACACACGGCAGACATAGTGTTTACGGCGTTGCCTCCGGTCGTGCACCGAGCGAGGCAGCGTATCTCATGCAGAAATTTATCCGCGTTGGCTTTGGCACAAACTACATCGACAACTGTAGCCGTGCCTGACACGCTCCGACGGTTGCCGGTCTGGCAGCCACAATCGGACGCGGCGCGATGTCGAACCCATTGGTCGACATGGAGAAGCCGGATGTAATTTTCTGCATCGGAACAAATATGACCGAATGCCACCCCGTTGCAGCAACACGCCTCAAAAAGGCAATCGCAAGGGGAGCGAAATTAATTGTCGCCGACCCGCGGCGCATCGGTCTCGCAGAGATGTCGGATCTCTACCTACCACTCCGTGTCGGCTCGGATGTAGCACTCCTGCTCGGCATGGCGCATGTCATCGCCCATGAGGGGCTTATCGATCGAGATTTCATCGAGAATCGGACGACAGACAGCGACGCCTTCCTCGAACACCTCGTCGAATTTACGCCGACATGGGCAGAGGAGATTTCAGGGGTGCCCGCGAAGGATATCGAGACCGCCGCAAAATGGTACGGCGAATCGGGAAAAGCCGCCATCTACTACACACTCGGTATCACGGAGCATATCTGCGGCGTCGATAATGTGCAGAGCCTCTGCAACCTCGTGCTAATGACCGGCAACATCGGTCGCGAAGGCACCGGCATCAACCCGATGCGCGGTCAGAACAACATTCAGGGCGCAGGGGATAGCGGCGCACTCCCGAACAACTATCCCGGTTTCCAAGCTGTTATAGATCCCGCAAATCAAGCCAAGTTCAAGGAGATCTACGGCAGAGAGATTGACCTTGACAAGGGGATTACCAAAGTCACCGCGCTCGACCTCTGCGGCGAGGAGATCCGCGCCATGCTGATTGACGGCGAAAACACGCTACTCTCCGATCCAGACCGTGTGCATTGCGAACACGCCTTGAGGAGTCTTGATCACCTCGTCGTCATCGACATCTTCCTGACCGACACCGCGGAACTTGCGGATGTCGTCCTGCCCGCGACCGCCTTCGGTGAAACAGACGGCGTTTGCTCGAATACAGAACGTCGCGTCCAGCGTCTGCGTGCAGCTGTGCCGCCGCCGGGTCAGGCACAACCTGACTGGTGGATCATCAGCCAACTCGCCAAACGGCTCGGCTTTACGGGATTCGACTTTGGCGAACCGAAAGAGGTTTTCAACGAACTGTGTAGCATCTCGCCAATTTACGCAGGGCTCGATTGGGAGCGTATTGAGAACAGCGAGTACCAGTGGCCCGTGCCGGACAAAGATCACCCCGGCACCCCACGATTGCACGAGGACGAATTTGTGAACGGGCGGGGTATCTTCTCAATCGTGCGTTACCGCGATCCAGCGGAGACCATCAGCGACGACTTCCCCATTTGGTTGACAACCGGACGCCGGCTCCAATCTTACCACACACGCACACAAACCGGTCGGGCGCAAGGGATCGACTATCTACTGTCCGAAGAAGCACTTGAGGTCAATCCTGCGGATGTTGAGGGATTGGGACTCAGGGACGGCAGGTGGTGCGAGTTGTCGAGTGTCCGAGGCAGCGTAAAGGTCAAGGTGAAATCCACCAACCGCTCACCGCGTGGAACAGTCTTCGCCAGCTTCAGTTTCAGCGATGTGCCTGTGAATATCCTCACCGGCTCCGGCTACGACCCGATAACGGAGACAGCGGAACTCAAAGTATGTCCGGTCCGCGTTGAACCAATCGATGCCCCAAGACTAGGCACCTAGCCCAACAAAGCGTCCACGAATCTCCACAAACCTTCACGAATGATTTAGAAGGCGTAGTAATTTGAGGCATATCATCACCGAATTCGGGCATCGTAGGACCGAGGTTACCTCGCCCGACGGGTTGGGAAACCCAACCCCTACGGGTCATGTCCTAGTAACCTGCAGGGGCAGGTCTTGTGCCTGCCTAAGACGGGCAACCACGAGGGTTGCCCCTACAAGTTGTGTAGGTTGGGTTGAACGGTTAAAAGCGAATTCCTATCAGCGACAATAGCGGTTCCGCCTTTCAACACTATTCGCTTATAGATAGATGGAGTGAAACTCAACACCAATGAACTAAAATTCGCGAACCTTCAGGAACTATTTAGCGTAGATTCGTGTGGATTCGCGGACAAAAAAAATGACACGAACAAAACTATACTGCCTATTGACATTCTTCCTTGTGGCAACCGTCCCTTGGCTCTTCACAAAATCCCAAGCGGTACAGATTTTTGGGTTCCCGCCTTGGGCATTTTATAGCTTTTGTACGACAATCCTGTACGCCGTTGTGGTTGCGTTCTGTCTCCGCCGCTATTGGTCCGTGTCGGCGAAAGATGATGATGACCCTGAAGTCTAAAAACCTAAGTTGCCAGATAACCCGTAGGTCAAGTTTCCATACTCGACACCTAGTAGAAATAGCTACACACCTGTCGCCCCGCTGGGGCTTTAGGGGATTTGGGTTGCTGGTATGCTATACACATGCCGCCCCGCTGGGGCTTCAGCACAAAGACGAGAAAACAGTAAAACAGGGTAGTCCTAATAAGAATCAGTGTGCCTACAACTTTTTTGTGCATAACAATCACCTATCGTCAGATAGCCGCTATTTGAATAATTCTAAAGTCTGGAAACGTATAAGATGAACACAACAGCGCTGCTCGGTCCCGGTGGCATCATCTTTATGGGGGTCTATTTAACCTCCCTCATCGTGGTAGGGCTCGCCGGGCGATTCGCACGGCGAGAGGATTCGATGGCTGACTTCTACCTCGGCAACCGGGGCCTCGGCCTGTTTGTCCTATTCCTCACCCTCTATGCGACGCAATACAGCGGTCTCACACTAATCGGATTTGTCGGCAATGTGTATCGAACCGGCTATTTTTTCTTGGTGAGCGTAACCTTTTCGATGTCGATCATCGGTGCGTATCTGGTATATGCGCCCAAGTTTCACCGACTCTCTAGGCAACACGGATATATCACAGCCGGCGACTACATCCAACAGCGGTTCGGATCTACCACGCTAACGGCGCTTGCCACTGTTCTTTTCATTATCGCACTCGGAAATTATATCCTAAGCAACCTGAAAGCTATCGGGTATATCGTTGAGGCATCGACGGGCGGGTACGTGACCTTTGTCCAAGGCGTGATTGTCTTGTCGATAATCATGCTGATTTACGAGACGCTCGGTGGATTGCGAAGCGTCGCATGGACCGACGCTATCCAAGGGGTTCTACTTTTGGTGGGGTGTATCTTTATCTTTGGTGTAATCAGCCACCAATACGGCGGATTATCTGCTACTGCGGGGAAGCTGATGGAAGCTCAGCCCGCCTTTTGGCAGCCGCCGACGGTGACACAAAAACTGACTTGGCTGAGCACATTGGTGATTGTCTTTTTCGGTCCGTCGATTTACCCACACGCCATCCAGCGCATCTATGCAGCGAAGGACGAACAGACGCTGCGGCGTTCTTTCCAGATCATGGTCTTCATGCCAATTTTTACCACCTTCTTCATGTTCGTCGTCGGTCTTGTCGGCGCAGCACAGATGCCGGGATTGGATCGGGGTGGCAGCGAGCAGGTTGCCCTATTCTTACTAAACGACATGGCGGAACGACTCCCCGGCGTCCGAATGCTGCTTATCCTCTTTCTTTCCGCCGCTGTCGCTGCGATTATGTCCACTGTTGACTCCGCGCTCCTTGCGGTCTCCTCCCTGTTTACGCAGGACCTGTATAAGCGTATGCGACCTACCGTATCTCAGCATCACCTGACCGTAACAGGAAAGGTTTTCTCGTGGGGGCTTATGGCGGTGCTGGTTTTTCTGGCGATTCAACTCCCACAAACGCTCTGGCGGTTGACAGAGATTAAACTGGAACTGCTATGCCAAGTCGCACCCGCCATCTTCCTCGGTGTACACCTGAAATCCCTCCGCACCCATGCGGTTCTGTCAGGGCTTCTGGTTGGCACCTGCGTTGCGCTGGGGATTATGTTTGCCAATCTTGCCGGCATGGGGGTCGCAACGAAACCGCTGGGAATCCACGCCGGTGTCTGGGGGTTAGCCGCAAATTTCCTGACAATCGGACTCGTTTCAAAAGTAGCAGGCATACGCCGTGTGCCGTAACCTCTTGAAACAATCAACATTTATCCACGAATCCACGCTAAATTATCTGTGCAGATTCGCGGACGCCTTACTTTGGGAGAAAACATAAACAATGGAACCTATCAAACTGGGTTATGTAGGCTGCGGCTTCATGGCGCAGAAGGTACATATCCCGAACTTCACCAGCCTCCCCAATTGCGAACTCATCGGGTTGGCAGAAGTACGCCCGGAACTCGGTGGTAAAGTGCAGCAGCGATGGGGAATCCCCCGCCTTTACACCGACCACACCGAACTAGCGGCTGACCCCGAAATCGAAGCCGTCGCGGTGTCCGCCGACTTTGCCTTGCAGGGGGAGATAGCGAAAGATCTCCTTAGTGAGGGGAAGCAGGTCTTCATGGAGAAACCGATGGCAGTCTCAGTCCAACAGGCGGAGTCAATTGTCGCTGCTGGAAAAGCCGCCGGTACAAAACTGATGGTCGGCTACATGAAACGGTACGATGCCGGCAACGAACTGGTCAGGTCTAAAGTGGATCAGTTTCGAGAAACGGGCGAATTGGGAGGGATGACCTACGTGCGGAATCACGGTTTCTGCGGGGAATGGATCTGCAACCTTGACACACCGATGGTGACGAGCGATGTACCGAAACCGGACGCACCCGCACAGACACCTGAATGGCTGCCATCAGAATGGGTACATCCCTACTTGAGCTACCTGCAGCAATACACCCACAACATCAACCTGCTGCGCTGGCTCTTAGACGCCGGAGATCAGGCGCAGGTAAAAGTCGTTGACCTCGACGATAACGGTTACAGTGGCATCGTCATCTTCGACATGGCGGGTGTGCGCGTAACCCTCGAAACGGGTAGAGTTTCACACTATCGGTGGGATGAACACACACAGATCTACTTTGAGGACGGTTGGGTGCATACGTGGGCACCGCCGCTCCTGCTGAAAAACACCCCCGCCGAAGTGGAAATCTACCGGGCGGGAGAGACGCAGGAGATCTCACGCCCAATCCCGAAACCGAACTGGACATGGGCGTACCGACGCGAGGCGGAACATTTCATCGAAAACGTTCGGAACGACACGCCGTTCAGATCTTCCGGCGAGGATACCTTGACCGATGTACGGCTGTTTGAAGATATCTATCGGATGCTTCTGGATCAACGTCGGAAGTGAATGAACGAAGCACCAACAGTTGATGAGAAAGGAGAGTATTATGTCGTCTTATGTAACGGTTGCAAAAACATCAAAGATTCGGAAGGGACGGGGCAAGGCGTTCACCGTCAATGGGAAACGGATTGCGGTTTTCAATGTTGACGACGAGAATTTCTACGCGCTGGACAATGCGTGCGCCCATGCGCTGGGTCCCCTTGGCAGAGGACGGGTCAGGAATGGAGCGGTCGTCTGCCCGGTTCACGGCTACGCATATAATGTCACAAACGGACGCTGTCATACGGATGAACGGCTCCGCGTTAGATCCTACGAAGTGGTTGTTGAGGACGATGAGATTAAGGTCAAGTGTTGAGGTCGTCCTCGTCTGAGGGTTCTACGGAAGGGGGATCTGACTGGTCTGTGAGCCGCCGGTTGAGCCGGGTGATGTAGCGAAGTGTCGTCGAGAAGATCATGTCCAACGTGGCGATATCTCGTTCTTCCAACCGCGTCCGTGAAAACACACGCCGTAACGATTTCAAATAGGTCTCCCAATCGTGATTGTAAGGTGTAACATCGATCTGTTGCAATAGGGCTGTGATGCGACCATAAAATGCCTCGATCTCGTTGACATCCGCACACTCCAACTCCGCTGGCGGAATATCACCCGCGCTAGCGAGAAAAACCTCGTAGGCGAAGACTTGCACCGCCTGCGCTAGATTCAAGGAGGGATTTTTCGACGCCATCGGGACGCTCGCTATCAACTGGCAGCGACTGATCTGGGAGGTGGATAACCCGAAATCCTCGCGCCCAAATAGCAGCCCGACCTGCTGATTCTGCGAAATAGAGGCAATCTCTTGGGCGGCTTCTCTTGCTGAGACAGAGGGCGTCAGCCTTGGGGCCCTTCGCCGATGGGTGGTGCCGACGAGGAATTGAATCCCTTCGAGGGCATCTTCCAGCGTCTTTACGACACGGCAATTCTCAATAACCTCCGTTGCGCCATGCGCCATATACCATGTCGGTTTAGCCTCAAGAAATGGAACGGGATTCACGAGGTATAGTTGGGAGAGTCCCATCCCCTTCAACGCCCGCGCTGCGGATCCGATGTTGCCCGGCTCACGCGGCTCGAACAGGATCACCCGAATGTTCTCCAAGTTGGTCGGCACATCAACCCGTATCGCTCGCTGACGTCCAATAGGTTCAGAACTGGGAGTTGTTTCGTCGGTATCGTTCTGATGTTTTGTCATTGATAATTTTCTCGTTGGCTGTATGGTGTTCGTCCAAAAATCGGGGATGCCTCTTAGTCTCGACTAACTGAGGTGCTATTAACCCACGTAGGCGGGGCATCTTGCCCCGCTAACCTGTCGCCCTATTGGGGGCTACTCGTCAGATCGAATGCCATAATAATTTGCGTAAAATTGCTCACTCTCTCGACGCAGCCACTCCAGATCAGCGGCTTGAGCACCGAACCGCTGGTGAGAAAAAATGGTCAAATCTTCGCCGGGATCTCCGTCGATTATCCATTTCGCTAACCATCGACCAAGTGCCGGGGAACCAGCAATCCCCAACGCAGCACAACCGGTGGCTAAGTAGAGCCGATCTATCCCCGGCACAGGACCAATCAGATAAGCACCGTCGGGCGCGAATGTGGTCATGCCACGTCGGTACTCCGCGATTTCAAGGCCTTTCAGAATCGGGAAGGTTGGAGTAAGCCGCCTCTGTGCCTCTGCCATGACCTCCACAGGCGGTTCAATATCCCCTGTCCTGAAGTCAGTGGGCATCGTTTCCAAATCAATGCTGACCGGTGTCGGTTCAAAGAACCCGTAGAGATAACCCCCTTTGTCAGGTCTCAGATAGCAACTGACATCGGTGACGCGCACAGCAGGGTGGTGGTCAGGGATTCCGGGACTCGGAACCGTGCGAGCCCGTTGATGGCGGATTGGTTGCACCACCGCCGTCACGCCAACTTGCTTGGCAAGCCCAGCACCCCACGGTCCCGCGGTGATTACGACATGGTTTGATCCAATAAAACCGTTTTCCGACTCAACACCGAGGATCGCCCCATTGCGCTGCCGAAAGCCCGTTACAGGCGTATTCAACTGGATCTGAACGCCCAAATCCCTCGCTGCGGCGGCATAAGCGCGAGCGCACTGCTGGGGATCGACATAGCCATCGTTGGGGACGAAATAGCCGCCCTCAATCTTGGTTACATCCAACGCAGGGGCGAGGCGAGCCATCTCCGCATGGGAAACAAAGTCCGCCTCGATGCCGTTTAGATGCGATCGTTCAATTTGACGTGCGTATGCGTCCATCCGTTCTGGCGTGAGTGCCACCATTAGGCTCCCGGTCTGACGCAGCCCGGTATCATGTCCGGTCTCCTTCGGAAACTGAGAGAACAATTCAAGCGCGTATCGGATCGCCTGCAACATGGTAACCGAGGGACGAATTTGACCGACGAGCCCCGCAGCTTGAGGAGTCGTCTCCTCAGCAACTTCATTGTTGCGCTCCAGAACGAGAATATCCTTTTGCCCGAACTTTGCCAAATGATAGGCGGTACTCAGTCCCCATATCCCACCGCCAACGATTAAAATTTCTGTTTGTTGTGCCATTTTCTTTCCTCAAATATGTCAGGAGATCGCTATGGAACTTTTCGACGCCATCACCCAACGCCGTAGTCATCGCGGAGAATTCCGCACGGACGCGATTTCTCAAGAACACCTTGACCAACTCATCCAAGCAGCTCAGTGGGCACCCTCCCCATTCAACACACAACCTTGGGAGTTTCTCATCATCCGCGAAGCTGCCGGCAAAAATACCCTCGCCGAGTTGACCGCACAGAGTGTTATCGAGCAGTTCAAAGACAGCACTTTTCTGGACGATAATAGCCGCTGGATGCGCCTGACAGAAGCGGAATGGGAAGAACGCGGCGATGGTGTGCTGCTCACCGATCACGTTGACCTCCCGCCCATGTTCCGCAAAGATCCAAGTAAACTCAAACCGCTACTGAAACATGCAAAACATCTCAGCATTCTGGGGCATCTGGGAGCAGGCAAGCTGCCCGCCAAAGAGATCTCCGAGCTTATCCGCACCTCGCCGCTGCTCATCCTCATCCTGATGGATAGTACAAGACACCCGCCCGGCGAAGGCGGAGATCGGTGGATGTGGTTGGGTATGGGAGCCGCCATCCAAAATCTGCTCCTGACAGCAACGGCACTCAACATCGGCACACAGTTTGTCAGCGCACCACTGGAACGTCAGGCGGACCGAGAGCGAATCCAAGAAATCTTCAACATCCCAGATTCCCACGAGATCATCACCCTAGTACGACTCGGCTATGTGAACTCAATGGCCGGTAAATCCGTCCGCTTGCCTTCTTCAACGATTGTACGACACGAAAGTTACTAGGGCGTGTTGACATTTATGTAAAACTGTCCGTAATCGTAGGGGCGAGGTCCCCTCGCCCATTTACCAACGCGGGTTGACCCCCCCAAACCATACAGGTTGAGTTGATTGTAGGTCGAGATTCATATCTCGACACCGAACCGTCGATTTTGGAAAATCGACCTACAGCAGTTCAAAATCGTCTATGATATGTGACCAAAGGGTTGGGAAACCCAACCCCTACGAAGAACCATGTGTCTGTGCACACCTCTCGATTATCTGATTGCGATGAAATGTCAACAGAACCTAGTAGTAGGTATATTGCTCTGAATCCCGATCTTATCGGGGCTCCGTATGCCATAACCTCTATGTTACCTAACGCAAGTTCCACATATCGCCCCGCTGGGGCTATAAAAAGGTTCGCTCTAGAGGAGCGATATGTACAATGAATCCATTGACATTCAGCATTCTGTCGAGATATGAATCTCGACCTACAAGTTCTACTTACGCCAAGTAGAGAATGACATCACCGTTTTTTTATTTACCCGTCGCCTCGCTGGGGATTTGGGAGGTGGTGATTCCTCTTGCTATACACATTGCGCTCCGCTGGAGCGCAGATTAAGCCTATTGCCGTTCTATAGACATATCGCTCCTCTGGAGCGAAGACTTCTGACCTTTGTAGGTCGATTTTCCAAAATCGACATGCCGTGTCGAGATATGAATCTTGACCTATAGGCGACCTACCGGTATTGAACCGGGCAGGAGGGTCGGGCAAGATGCCCGACCTACGGGTGTGGGGTTGGGTTTCACTGTATCCATCTATAAGCAGATGTTAATGAACCAATGTACTTATGAACTGCTGCCCCACTATAGCCGTCGAGCGATTGCCCCCAACAACTGATCTAACTCTCGGACTCTCATCAACTTGGCTCCCCCCACTAAAGCGGCCATTCCCAACCCGATTGGGACAAACACACCGATGAGCCGGGCGATAAGGCTTTCCACACCAAGCCAACCTTCAATCTGTGTATACCCCCACCAGCAGACGCCCCCCATAACAGCGGAAGCAAACGCGAGTTTAATCAGCAGGGACCAGATGCCGCTTAACCCCAATCCTCCAGCCTTCCCTCGCAAAAGAAACAGCAGCGCGAGAAAATTCAACGTAATCGTGCAGGAGGTGGACAGTGCAAGGGATCGGTGGTCAAAACCGAACCGATAGATAAAGAGGTAGTTCAGCAGGATATTAAGCCCAACGGTGCACAGACTGATCGCAGCCGGTGTGCGTGTGTCGTTGAAGGTGTAAAACCCATCCGTCGCAATCTTGACCGCCGAAAAACCACATAGCCCAAAGGCATAATAGAATAGGGCACCCGCCGTCTGTTGTGTGTCCAGAGGGCTCGCCTGTCCACCCTCAAAGATTAGGCGACAGATCGGTTCAGCAAGTACCATCAACCCAATCGACGCAGGCACCGTCAGCAGAAACATCAGACGTAACGCATACGAAAAGGAGCGGCGGTATTCCGCCATGTTCCCCGCTGCAACCAACTTCGCCAGATTCGGCAAGGCAACAGTCGAGATCGCAACGCCAAAGACGCCGATCGGTAGGTGCATCAGCCGAAACGCACGGTTAATCCAAGTCAGCCAGCCCACACCCTCGGACGCAAAAATCGAGTTGACCAGCACGTTCACCTGCAACGCAGCAACCCCAAGAATAGCGGGACCGATAAGCCGCATCACCTGTCGCACCCGTTCATCGCGAAAGCTGAACAGCAGCTGATAGCGGAATCCAACACGCCGCATCGAAGGCACCTGAATCAGAAACTGTAACGCACCCCCAACCAGTACGCCAACCGCCATCCCCGTTGTCCGGTGTAGATCCAAGTTCGGTGCGACATAGTAACCCCACACCCCAACAACCAGCGATCCAACGTTGAAAAAGGAGGACGCAGAGGCGGGCAACCCAAACTTTCCCTTGCTGTTGAGAAGCCCCATGGTCACCGCAGCTAACGAAACCAGTATCAGGTACGGAAACATGATCCGCGTCAGATAGACGGTCAGATCGCGCTTGGAATCGAAGCCGAAATGTTCCGACGGATCGAGCGGCACATCCTGAAAACCCTTGCCGGCGAATATCAGATCGACGATAGCAGGGGCAGCGAAAATCCCAACGATCGTTATCAGCGTTAGTAGGAGGAAACTCGCGTTAAAAACCCGGCTCGCTAGACGCCAAGCAGCTTCCTCTCCGTCCTCCAATTCCGTCGCCGTAAACGTGGTAACAAACGCCTTGCTCAACGCGCCTTCGCCGAACAGATCTCGCATCAGGTTTGGAATCCGAAACGCCGCATAGAACGCATCGCCGCCAACACCGGCGGCAAAGTAGTAGGCAATCACCTTCTCACGCACCAGCCCAAGCAGGCGCGACGCCATTACGGCGATACTAACGATCCCCGCAGATCGGGTGATTCGCTGCTGATCTTCGGAGGTTGTGGCTGTGGCGGTATCGGTTCCATTTTTCATTTATAACGTAAGTTGCTAGATAGCCTGTAGGTCGAGTTTCCATACTCGACTCCTACTAGAAATAACCAAATTTACTACACACATGTCGCCCCTCTGGGGCTTTAGGGGAGTTAGGTGGCTGATATTCTATAAACATATCGCCCCGCTGGGGCTTTGGGTCGGGCAAGATGCCCCACCTACAGGTGTAGTGCGTTTTGATACACGTATCGCCCTGTTGGAACTTTAGGTGGCAACTTGAATTAACACTAGCAACTTAGGTTATAGCCAACGCTTTTGGGGGCTATTCGGCGGTCTCGTCCTCTTCAGGGAGATAACCGCTGGCATCGAGTGCCTTAACCCGCGGCGAGAAGACCTTATGAAAGGTTTCGAGTTGTTCACATAGCCACAGGTGTTGCCTGTCCCAGTCTTGGCGGTCTTCGAGATCCGGTCCACGCTGATAAAGGCTTATGTAATGCTCCACGGGATTTTCCTTCCACACCAATTTGGCACCGATCTCCTTTTCGATTTCTACTCTGTCCTTCTTCAGGAGGCGGAAGTGAGGTCTTCCATGTTCACCGTCCGTCATAAGGTCAACACGAATCCATTTATCTCTCACGCTTGCCCAAGCATGGAGATGGAAATTTGAACGTCCGATCGCAAAGGACATCCAAGACTGCGAGTAAGGTTTTCTGGGCTTAATCACACCGTTGCGTTGTTCTAGGTGCTCTCGGTGTGCTGTCCAATATTCGAGATACAGCCGTTTTGCGGGAGTTAATCCTCCAAGTTTTGCCATTATCTCTATCTCCTCTAGGTCAATTCCAATCCACCGGCGACTTCATCTGTCCCAACAGCGTACGCCGAATCCAATCAAACGCTTGGACAGCCAACCACCGACGGATATGGTCGCTATCCTGATAGTTGCGACTCCGTTCAAAGAGGTACGCTTCCCCCGGCCCATTCATGGCGATAAAGGTGGAAGAATCTTCAAAGGGACCAATCATTGCAAGTCCTATGCCGCCGGGCGGTGTCACCTGCTCTGCAAGAGAAACAGCGTGGGAACGTGCCTCCTCAACATCAGGAGAATCAGAGACATCAGCACCCGAATCTTTCAACGCCGCCGTTAAGTTCGCCGGAGAGAGGTCGGTCGCAACTAAGTCGGAATAACCGGACTCAATAAGATCCCGTGCGAGTTGACCGCCGGTGAGTGTGTCGACTACTCCTAACTTCAACGATTTCTCCTGCAACAAATCGCCGACAACCTCAGCCACCGTTACCTTCCCCACACCATAGACGGCGACGCCCAACCGCTCGCGGAGTTTTGCCTCCATCCCAGCGACGAGCGTATCCGCTTCCTCTTCCGTGTCCGCCTTTGCGGTGATTCGCACGTCCGTCTGACCAACGTGTGCTGCCAGTCCAACGGTAGGATTGCCCGCTGTCATCAGATCGCCGATGCCCCGATCAACGTTACTCTCCCCCACCGCGCATGTGCGTAGCACACGGACCCTTGTCACCTTCACCCCACCCATGCGTTCAATCAGCAACGGGATGACGGTATTTTCCATCATGTAATCAAGCTCCCTCGGAACGCCCGGCAGCGAAATGATGCACCCTCGTCCATTCACGTCCTCGCTCAAATAGCAAGGTGCCGTACCCACAGGATTTGTCAGGGGAGTTGCCCCTTCGGGGATGTAGGCTTGACGCTTGTTGTTGTCCGCCATCGGTCGCCCAAAACGGCTGAAACGTGCCGCAATTTCCGCCTCTAATTCCGCGCTGTAAACCAGTTTCCGCCCTGTTGCATCGGCAACTGCTTGGCGTGTAACGTCATCCACCGTCGGACCGATGCCGCCGGAGGTGATGATGACATCCGACCGATCCAATGCTAAGTTGAGGACCTCGGTCATCCGGGTGAGGTTATCGCCAACGGTCGTTTTATAGTATAGGTCTAGCCCAATGTCTCTGAGTGCGAGTGCCAATCTGTTGGCGTTTGTATCGACAATCTCTCCGAGCAGGAGCTCAGTTCCAATCATGACAATTTCTGCGTGCATAAAGTGCCTTTCCTAATGAATCTATCAACCAATGAAATGAACTGATGAACTAATCAACTAATGAACCTATGGATTCTTTGCCCGTAACACAACATTGGTCGCCTCAAACTCCCAAACCTCGTTATAAACGGTTGGGCGTGACCGAGCGGGTGGGTAGTTGGGTGGTGGATTGTTCGGATCACGCAACTCCAGACGATCCCGACCACGCGGTTTGTCCAGCCATTCCCGCTCTGCCTCCGATGCCTCAACCTCCCGCTCCAAAATGAACTCCACCCAATCAAATGCGGAGATAGCGACCTGCGCCAGAAACACCCGTTTCACGTCCTGCCCGTCCCAAGTGGCGAGGTCCGGCAGAATGATGGGACCCGTACAGATTTGGAACTCCTTATCCACCACATTGAGGTTCATGACATCCACGGGATATTCGACCGAAACTGTGAGGTTACGTTCTCTGTCAAGGTAGGTCGATCTTGCATTCAGCAGATCGCCGTTCAGGGTTGCATCAATAACCTCATCGACATCCATTAACTCAGAGAAGTTAGAATGCGAGCGCACATCAACCTTATAACTCTGATAAATCTCATCCAGCTTGTTTGTCGAGGCACCCTCCGGTTCGTCGCTCGGTCTTTTCGCAATGCTCAACTGGGATTCATCGCTGAAAGCCATACGCCACTCACCACTGGGAATCTGGAACATGTTTCGGGACGCAATCGTGTACTCACTACGACACGGTGCTCCTACAAACATTTTTGTAACATGCCCACTAGCTTCGTCGCGTATTTCGCAGCTAGCTTCGAGACCGAATCGAACATGATACGCTTGACCATATTTCCCCACAAAACCGCCGGCATAGCGGTAGTAGGGATCCGGTGTCCACGGTTGTGCATGCCAAGTAAATGTCGAACGTGAAAAATCGATCACAGTGTATCTCCTTTCAAACGTGAGGAGCGCAATGTATAGGGTTCAGAAGTTCAATGAACCAATGAACCAACAAAAAGCCCCCGCGGAGCGAAAAATGTATAGCAAGTCAATTACCGATCCTTCAGGTAGACATAGGGTCTTCCTCGCCACCGCATCCGACGCCCACGACCAATTACTGTCAGTTCATACCAATCATCGCGAGCCAACTCAATGTCAGCAGCCTTCGCGCCCTCCTCAATGTGGTCGGGGTTGCCCGTGCCCACAAGCGGAATAACTCCGCCGGGGAGTGCCATCAGCCACGCCAGTGAGATCTGCCCCGCCGTTACGCCATACCGATCAGCGACTATCTTCACCTGCGCCACCACGCCCTGCTCCCGCTGCTCCTGCCAATCGCCGTATCCCTGATCGAAGGCGTGCGGCAGCGGTTTATTTCCGGTGAGAAGCCCACCGGCAAGCGGACTGTAGCAGAGTATGTTCATCTTCTTTTCTAAACAGACAGCGGCTAAACCAACCTCCAACGGCTCTTGGCTTAGCAGATGAAATAGGGTCTGTAATGCCTCCACACGGGTATAGGCGGAGATGGCGCGGATCTCATCTGGCGAATAGTTGCTCACACCGACATGCCGAATCTTCCCTTCCGCCTTCAGATCTTCCAGTGCGCGGGCGGTTTCCTCCGGATGCGCGAGGTAATCAATGCGGTGCGGTTGATAGAGGTCTATATACTCCATGCCCAACCGCTTCAGCGACCCCTCACAGCACTCCTTGATATAGGAGGCGGACAGATTCCACGTATACACATTCTCATACCGTAAGGCGGCGCATTTGGAGGCGATAATCACCTTTTCACGAGGGATATTCCCTTCACGGATGGCTTCTCCGAGTAGTTTTTCGGATTCACCATTGCCGTAGATGTCCGCGGTATCATATAGGGTGATCCCAAGTTCATAAGCGCGATGGACGGTTGCGATGCTGCGTTCCTTCGCACTAGGGGTCAGGCTCATGCACCCCAAGGAGACAAGAGAAACCTCCTGTCCTGTTGTACCAAGTTCAACATATTTCATTCATTTTCTCCTCATTGTTTGAAAGTATCAGGTTCATTTACAGAGTCGGGTGCGGACTAAACATGACTGGAAATTCTCACTCAGCTGCATAGGCACAGGCAGCGAGCGGATCATAGGACAATCCGTTGAATATAGTGCCTTCGGGATTTTCGAGTTTCTGGAAGTATTCCGGATAGAATTATAACTTTCATGAGGTAGAATTTCAAGAGTTAGTTTTGAGGGGAAAACTGGGGGAGTTCGATAGAAAAATCGAGCAAACACAGGCGGGGAAACCCTGCGCCTACGATTTATTCTCGCGCTTTGCACTTTTTTTTACATGAGCCGCCAAATTTATATAGCGGTTTGAAACCTTTAAAGACAATTGACAGAACAAGTGGCATTGGTTATAATCAAACTGAGGAGGACAATTCATGTTAAAAGCAGGAATCATCGGTTGTGGCGGTATCACTGAGCGGCGGCATGGACCCATGCTGGCGAGTTTGAAAGGTCGCGTGACGGTTACGGCGTTGGCAGATCTCGCCGAGGAACGTCTTGAATTAATGGGGGGCAAACTCGGAGTTGCGTCCGAGCACCTCTACACTGATTGGGAGCAGATGCTCACCAAAGAAAAATTGGACTTGGTCCATATCTGCACCCCTCACCATCTGCATGAACCCCAAGCTATCGCCGCGATGGAGAGTGGTGCCCATGTGTTCCTCGAAAAACCTATCGCCACCCGTTTGGAAGAGGTCGATAGGATGATCGCTGCGTCAGAGCGTACCGGTCGCAAGATGACGGTCGGGCATAATCAGCTCTTTTCGGCGACACACCGGGCAGCGATGGAACAGATAGAAGCGGGCGCGATCGGCTCCGTGTTTCTGGTACGTACCGAGGGTCTCGGCGGATCCCATGTGGTGGGGCGCGGCGTCTCCCAGCAGTGGCGCACCCAAGCCAGAGCCGGGGGCGGCGGTCCCCTAATAGGGCCTTATGCTAGTTAGCTTCCCTTTTTTTATGGGAACTAAAAAAAAGGGAAGCTAAAAAGTCCTCCAGTCTGTTACTATAGATGAACTTGACAATCCATCTAAAACTGGAGGATAACCTTATGATAACCGATTTTGATGACCTCTGTCTATGGACTTATGTCATTGTTGATGACATTCTGATAAAACTCGAACCATTACTCCGACGCCCAGGCCCCCCTCCCCCATGTAGCGATAGTGAGTTAATCACTATGATATTGGTTGCCGAATGTAAGGGGTGGGACATCGAAACACAACTGCTATCCGACTTTAGCCAGCACCCCCATCTGTTCCCTATACTGCCTTGTCAGACCCGACTCAACCGGCGAAGACGCAATTTGGGGACAATCATCAATCGGATTCGACAGATGCTCTTGTCAGACATTGAAGCGGCATCGGAGAAACTGTGTATTATTGATAGTTTGCCGATTCCAGTCATTCAGTTTCATCTGGCACCTTCGTCATCAAATAATTGGTCATGCTATGGTGCCGATTATGGGCGGGTGGAATCGAGGAAACAGACCATTTTCGGCTATAAACTTCATCTGTTAGTCACCGCAAGTGGGGTGATTGTTGATTTTGAACTTGCCCCGGCTTCTGCAACCGATTTATCGGTTGGTTACGAATTGCTCTCTGGACACCAAGATAAGCAAGTGATAGGGGATAAAGCCTATATTAGCAACCAAGTCAAAGACCAATTAGCTCAACTCAACCGTATCGATCTGATAACGGTCCCCCGACGCAACCAGAAACAGCAGATTTCCAGACAAACCAAGCGGTGGATTAACGAAATTAGGCAGAGGGTTGAAACGGTTAATGGTCAATTGAGTGAACAATTTCATATACAAAAGAATCATGCGCATAGTTTCTGGGGGGTATGCACTCGGTTATACTCCAAACTCACCGCTCATACGCTATGCGTTTATCTCAATCAGCTATGCAAAAAAGAGGCGTTTTTACAGATTAAAGAGTTGGCGTTTCCAGTTCATTAGTAACTAGCATAAGGCCCTAATAGACAACGGCTATCACCAAGTCTATACCGCGCTTAACTACGTCGGTTCGCCAGCAGTCCGCGTCTACGCACGGATCGGCCGCTATGTGCAAGATATCGAAGTGGAAGACACGGCACTCGTTCTGATTGAACACGCCAACGGTGCAACAACCTCGCTACAGGTCGGCTGGTCAGCTTTGGCAGGGGGAACAGGTGTGAATGAGATCATAGGCACCGAGGGGCAGATCCGCTTCGGTGGGGGTGAGGCACCGGTGGCGGTGTGGCGCAAGGAAGCCGGGGAGTGGACACATCCGCCGGTGGACGCAGAGGGGCCCGACGAACTCGGCTTGCCAGTCGCAGTGCGACGCTTCGTGGAAGCGATAGAAAACGATGGGGAGGTTCCAGTCTCTGCCGCCGAAGGGCGTCATGTCTTGGCTATCATCTTGGGGGCGTATCAGTCCGGTCACAGTAGAGAAGTTGTGGAGGTGGACAAACCGTGAGTGAAAAACCGTTTGAACTAAACTATATCCTCGCTTCGTGCATGTACGGCACGCTACCCTTGACTGAGATTGTCCCCGAAGTGAAGAAGATTGGGAGTGAACGTATTGACATTTGGCCCCGCGTCCACGGCAACCAGAGGGAACAGGTTGAGTCTATGGGGAATGCGGCTTTTGCAGCACTACTCGCAACTCATGGAGTGGGGTTAGGGATATCGACCCGTTTCGATCTGGGTCCCTTCGGCTTGGAGGAAGAGATGGCGTTTGCCCAAGAATTGGGAGTTTCCCTCATCGTGACCGGCAGCACAGGTCCCAAGGAGTTAGCGGGCGAGGAGTTACGTGCAGCGGTCTCCGATTTTGCCGAAGCATTGAAACCTCACATCACCGCCGCCGAGAAGCACGGCATCACCATCAGCATCGAAAACCACAGCAGCGCACTGATTGAATCGCCGGACTCGATGAGGTGGTTGATCGAGTTCACCGATTCTCCGCACCTCGGCATCGCTTTGGCACCCTACCACCTCCCCGACGATGCCCAACTGGTGGCACAGCTGATTGAAGATCTGGGACAGGGGTTAGCCCTATTCTATGCGTGGCAACACGGCATGGGCTGCCACGAGAAATTGCCCAAAGAACAGGAATTGATGCAGATGCCGGGACGGGGCACCTTGGATTTCGCACCGATTTTGGCTGCCTTGAAACGGATCAACTACTCCGGCTGGACAGAGATTTTCATGCATCCCGTTCCACGGGGGATCCCGATTCTGGATTCGACAGCGGACGTAACCGGCGAGATTAACCGCGCCCGACACTACCTAGACCAACTCGCCCAAAGCGTGTAACATAACCTATGTTGCTAGTGAAGCCTTACGCACACCAACACCGGGTGTGAAACGTGAGGCGTGAAACGTGAAAACAATTGGTGCATCGGTTCACCCGTACATAAATGAACCAATGAACTAATGAACCAACCAACGGAGGCCACCATGAAAACCAAAATTCTGGGACGTACAGGACTTGAGGTCACTATCATCGGACTTGGAACCATATACATCGGCAGCCGGCCGTCGGGTCCACCGAATGACTTAGATGAAGAGATAGGTGCCCAGACGGTAGAGGCCGCTATTGAGGCGGGTTGCACGCTAATCGACACCGCACCGCTCTATGGAGGTACGGTCGCTGAGAAGATTATTGGCAACACTCTCAGGAACCGTCCAGACCTTGCCGCCAAATGTACCGTCGTCACCAAAGCTGGCAACTACGTGGAGGGGAAAAACCACTCCTTTGACAACATCTTACGCAGCGTCGAGGCTAGCCTTGAACGGCTTGGTCTTGAACAGCTTGATCTGGTCTATATCCACGATACGATGGGTGTGCCGATGGAACAGATCATGAGCAAGGATGGTGCATTAGGAGCGTTACGCAGACTTCAGAACGAAGGGGTGGTCCGCTTTATCGGATCGGCTTCTAACGATCCGCCGACCAACACTCCCTATATCGAGACCGGGGAATTTGACGCGGCGGTTGTCCCCGATGCGTGGACCCTACTGACCCAAGAAGCGGCTGAACGCATCCTACCCGCCGCAGAAAAATATAACATCGGAATCTCGTGTGCCACACCGCTTGAGATAGGGATTCTGGCGACGGGACCTATACCGGGGAAGGATTACGGCAGACGAAACTTCAGCCAAGAATGCCTGGATCATGTCGCCAAGATCCAACGGCTTTGCCAAGACTATGAGATTTCTATCCTCGCTGCAGCGTTGCAGTGGTGCACCCGCCATCCGCAGGTGACAACAGCGATTCCAGGGGCGCGAACCCCCGAAGAAGCCGTAGCAAATGCGAAAGCCGCTGATATGGAGATTCCAGAAGCCTTCTGGAGTGATCTCGCTCCGCTGGTCCGATATTGGGAGAAAGGTGTCCACCGATAGGGTATGAAAAAACAGTGTAATAAATAGGTGTGGACTTGATAGCCCATAAATCCTGTCGCATTATAAGGGTAACGGGTATGCGACCGTCTATTGCCAAACCGATATGTAGGAAAGAACGGGTACCTTATAGCATTGAAAAACAAGGGCAAGATGCTAACCTTGGCGTTCAAAGTAACCGGAACCAAAAAAGAACAAGGGTGTGAGACATAAAGTAGTCCTTATAGGACTATCTTTGCCTTAGTGGAGGTAAATCCTCATCGGCATATAACAGGTTCACTCCCTACTCGAACCCGTTACTGTCAAAGAAAGGTATCCCAATGGAAACCAAATTGGTTGTGTTCCTTCTCATTACAGCGTTTATCCTTAACGGTTGTGGGCTACCAACGGCTGAGATTATGAACTCTTGGAAAGGATCTCATGTTTCAGATCTCATCAGAAGTTGGGGACCTCCCCAAGAAATATCAACTGATGGTCTGAATGGACATGTTTACATCTGGAGAACGGATATTAATATTCCTCTTAGCGAGCGAGAGACAGAAACAAAAGGGACTATCACCTATGATCCGTATCTAGATCAGTATTCTATAGAGAGTAAAACAACGTATAAAGAACCTGTTGTAATTGAAGGGCAAAAGGTGCGAATGTTCTGGATAAATGAAGATGGCACTATTTACACATGGAAAGCAAAAGGGTTTATTGTTGAAAAAGGAGATACAGAACTTTTGGTAATTGGATTAGCAGTTGGTGTAGTGCTTGCTATTATTATTGAATCTAAAAACCGATCCCGTTACGATTGGTATTTCGATGACTAATACGTATTACATCGCCTCCGCGGTTAATCTTAGCCCATAACACAACTCATTTCGCTCATTGCTTCAACCCCGCCACGCACGCATCCAACTCCTCCAGATTAAAACGGACGCTAACGACGGAATGCTCCTCGCCCGGCTTGTGAATGAGGTAGGTGGTGGCGACGAAAGTGCCGTCCGGCAGCACTTCCAAACCGGCATAGCCGCAGTCCCCGTATTCGTCGGGCGGGAAGTTGCCCTGATGCCGTAGCAACAGCACGCGGTATTCCCCCTCTTGCCCGTTGACGAGGTCATCGTAAGTGCCGACCCATGCGACAAAATTGAATTTCGTCGGGCTAGCGAGCGCGGTGTCTCGGAACACAACCACCAACCGACCATCGGGAGCATAAGCGAGGTTGTGCCGATCCCCGGTGACGCCGGCAGCTGCTTCACGGCATTCCGACCACGTCTGACCCTCGTCGTCGCTGGCGATGACCATTGCGTTGTACGCCCGCGACTGTTCGCGCATCACCGCAGCGATCTGCTTTCCATCTGGCGAGCGGATAACGCCCGGTTCGTCCGGCAGTGCGTCTTCGTGCTGGGCGATTAACCGCTGTTTCTCCCACGTCAACCCACCGTCAAGGGTGACGCTCTGCATGATGACGTGATCGCCGTGGCTTCTGGTCCCATGATCGACATAGATCGCAATATATCGCCCATCCGAGAGCGGTATGACCCGGTTCGGAACGACGATGCAATGTAACCCATTCGGCTCAAACGGCGTCCACGTCTCACCGTCATCGACCGAAATCGACTGTCGCATATCGCCGTTACCCTCTAGAACAATCAGGCGTTCTTCCCCGTCCGGACCGACGAGACGATGAATACATGGGCAGTTGTTCGCGGTCTTCCAATTATCGGGTACAGGCAGGCGATCGCTCCAAGTCAGACCGCCGTCTGTGCTCTTTTTTAGCAGGCAAGCGGGACCTCCGTGTCCGAGCGGATAGGTGCAGAACATCGTTCTGTTGTCCGGCATCAGCACCGTGTCCGGATGACCGAGGTATTGTCCCGCCTGCTTGTCCACAACAACCTGCCGATGTTCCTCGTGGGATACATCAATTGTGGGAACGGAGATGGAGATCGGTTGCGTCCGATTCCAGTCTATCGGAATTGTCTCCCCTCGAACGGAAAAATCGTGTATCCGCAACGTCCCTTCGTAGGAACAGAATCCAACCCTTGTAAGCTCGCCGCCAAAAAGGAAATGCTTTACCGCCGCCCCGTCAACTATAATCACAACTCGCGTTCCCTTACGAACGATCTCAAAGTTAAACGGCACGCCCGGCGTAACCCAATCGGTAGAGAAAGCCATCTGCTGATGACCGAGCACCTCACGGGGCCAGAAAACATAGCTCAAACGCTGAAAACCGCTGATGCCCGTTTTATTGGTGCCGACCACAAAATTCGGTTTGTCGTCTTTGCTGGGGAGAGTAAGTTTGGCTCTGAGATGAAAATCGTTGCGCCCGATCCCACAACCTGCGTATAGCAAAGATTTTTTGCCATAAATCTTGATGTACTCCGTTTCAAACTCCCAGCCGAACCCAATCTCCCGGATGTTTTTGGGAACCCCACTCTCAACGAAAACAGTTCGGGAGTCCGCACCGTTCGCCTCGTCACCGGTCGCTCCAAACGCTAACCCAACGAGAGAGGCACCAGTCATATACATACCGCTCTTCTCCTGTCATACTCCAAAAATAGTAGTAGGCATATTACGCTACCGCAGAGCGCACTTCTCACAACCAACGAACCAATGCACTAATGAACTCGCGTTATAGGCTACTATTAGCAGTGTATCAGACTGTAACCGCTATGTCAAGTACGCCCTAGATGTTTTCTATCCTTGACAATTCCGAAATAACATAATACAATGATGAGGTGGACGATCGCTAGCAGCGGAAACAGGGGAGGCTAATCATGGAATATAAAGCGTTTGGGCAAACAGCACTGCAGGTTTCAGCAATTGGGTTCGGTTGTTGGGAGATGGGCGGTGGTTACGGTTCCATCGAGGAAACGGAGGTCATCGGGGCAATCCATCGGGCACTAGATCTCGGCATCAACTGCTTTGATACCGCCGAAGCCTACGGCATGGGTAGGTCTGAAGAAATGTTGGCAAAGGCACTAGGGAACCGGCGCAAAGATGTTATCGTTGTCTCAAAGTTCGGCATTAACTACGACAACGAACGCTTGAAAAAACGGGATAGCCGTCGCTCAATGGCACATGCTGCCATCAACCGTCGTTTGAAAGCCTTGAACACCGATTATATCGATGTGTATCTGGTTCATTGGCCCGACCGTACCACCCCATTTGATGAAACGATGGAGGCGTTGGAGGAGATTGTGCAGCAGGGCAAGGCGAGATTTGTCGGCCTCTCCAATTTCACCATAGACGAAATCAAGACGTGTATGGAAACACGGCGCGTTGATGTTATACAGTATGCCTGTAACCTGTTTGATCGACGAATGGCGAAATGGATTTTCCCTTATGCCCAAGAGAACGGCATGGGTGTCATGACGTACGGCTCACTCGCCTACGGGATGTTGGCGGGAGCATTTACGGAAGAAACGACATTCGAGGAAGACGATTGGCGACGCAGAGGGGGAAGCAACATGTCGTTAAAGTTGTTTCAACCGGGGATTTTCCAGCGTAACGTTCAAGCGGTGAACCAACTCAAAGAGATTGCGGAAGGGCTCGGGAAAAATCTGCCACATCTCGCACTCAATTGGGTGATTTCCAACCCAGCGGTCAGCGTTTCGCTCGTTGGGGCAAGGCGGGCTTCTGAAGTAGAAGACAACATGGGCGCCGTCGGTTGGAAACTGACGGACGACGTGAAGGCGGCAATCGATCGCGTCTTCGCTGAGTACGAAATCGACACGGCACCCAACAAATGGACGGAACAGATCGATCAATAATTTGAAACGAAGGAGAAAACAGTCGGACTGATGCAACCTGCAACCAAATACCGAACAATTTTAATCTTTGGTGCCCCTGGCACAGGAAAAGGAACTCAAGGCAAAATTCTTAACCAGATTCCCGGGCTCGTACATGTCGCTTGTGGAGAAGTACTTCGCTCCCTAGACTGCAATAGCAAATTCGGCAAAGTTTTCCTAGAATACTCCAGCGAGGGGCAGTTTGTCCCGGATGAGATAGCGATTCAAATATGGTGTGATTATATCAATAATTTGGCGCAGAGCGAGCAATTCGAGCCAGAGAGGGACTATTTAGTTCTAGATGGCATCCCGCGCAACCTGCCACAGGCGCAGGCGATGGATGATTATATCGATGTGCGTCAAATCATCTATCTACGATGTCACGACCCAGAGGTGCTTGTGAAACGTATCAAAGGTCGGGCACTGCGTGAACATCGGTTCGATGATGACGACGAACATGTCATCAGGCGACGGCTGGAGGAGTATGCGGCACAAACCGCACCGACGCTATCCTACTACCCACCAGACAGGATCCAAGAGATCGATGCGACCGACACACCTATAGGGGTTCTCTTCGAAATTACAAACGCCTTCCGAAGAGTACTCAGTTGAGCCAACCTATACTCGGCACCGCCTTTAACTGCGTTTTTGGAACGGGGCTGGAACAAAGTTATTATGTTCACTCAAGAACAATTGACTCCCACGCTGTTTGGAATTGGCGGCAAATCTAATAAAGATTTTTCAGAAGCCTCTGCTTGGGGAAAAAATAGTTTCAATAATTGCTTTCCGGCCGCCCTGCTGTGTTATATGCACAGCCAAGCCATTTCGCCAATCTATTTGGTTATGGACGAGAATTTAGATGTGGTTCACCGAAAGATTGATGTCTCCGATGCTTTTGCTATGGAGGCTGATTCCGAAAGCATTTTCTGTTCGTTTGAAGATGCCTATGCTCACAATCAGAAGTTCGTTATCGGAACTTTACCTCGAATTGATTTAGTTGTTATGGATACCTCTAACCCTTCCGCTCCTGGGGTTAGAGGATTAGAAATCAAATTGACAGCTTTACCTGACAACTCGACATACAATTTTTCCGATGATAAGTACAGCTGTGAACTTGTGATAAGACCTAATACAATTGTCCACTTAGCACTAAGCATCATTAGTAAGTATGCTTCCCAGCCTCAAGAGTTGTTCAATATTTTACACCCTGTTTGTGAAAAAGTTACGAATTGGGAGAACGAAACCACTCTTTTGGAAATGATGCCCGGCTTTACCGGTATAACTGATAAGATATTACTTTTGCATTTGGATTATCAAGAGCCTTTAGTCGCACAGATCGTCTGGAAGACTGTGGGAAAATCAGCACACCTCCATGATAATTGTTTAGATGCTTTTCTTTGGAGTACTTTCGCTTTTACAAGACTGTTTATTGATGGTGCTAAACGAGGTGGAAAAAGGTTTTCACGACCAATGAGGTCGGTAGTATGGCTTGTTAGAATGCTCTATGAATTTTCCAAAAATGGTAGAATAAATTATGGTCAAGTTATTGGTGCTTCTTCTTCTAACCAGAGTGATAAGGCTTTTGCATTAAGTGGAAGAAAAACCTATCCTTATTTACGTTGCGAAGAACTTTCCGAACCAAGACTCAAAAAAGGCAAAATAAAGAACATTATTTTAGACGGTGGAGAAAAACTCTTGAGTCCAGAACGCAGGTTTGATGCTATAATTGCAAACTCCTCTGAACTTTTTTAGTAAAGAAGGTGACCTGTCAAATGAAAATAAAGGTTATTGATTTATTCTCTGGTTGTGGAGGCATGACGTTAGGATTTCAAAATGCCGGCTTTGAAATAGTAGCCGCTTTTGACAATTGGAAACCCGCAATTAAGGTTTACAAAAAGAACTTTGCACATAGCATATTCAGTGTAGACTTGAGCAATTTGACCGAAAGTCTGGAGATATTAGAGCGTTTTGATGCCAACATGATTATTGGTGGGCCACCTTGTCAAGATTTCTCTCATGCTGGCAAGCGTGATGAGGAACTTGGTAGGGCTGATTTAACTATCAGTTTTGCCAAGATTATCTCACAAAAAAAGCCACGATGGTTTGTGATGGAAAATGTTGACAGAGCTGTAAAAAGTGAGAGATACCGCCTTGCTTGCGATATTTTGAAAAATGCTGGGTACGGCCTCACTCAGACAATTTTGGATGCTAGCTTTTGTGGAGTACCACAAAAACGCAAGAGGCTATTTCTTATTGGAGAACTCAACGGTTTTGATCAGGCTTTGGAAAACTACCTCAAGATGAACTTATCTCCAACCCCACTAACAGTGAAAGGTTATCTAAACAATAGTTTGGGCATAGAGCATTACTACCGGCACCCTAGAAACTACAGCAGAAGAGCCATCTTTAGTATTGACGAGCCCAGCCCAACAGTACGGGGGGTGAATAGACCTATACCTAAAACCTACAAGGAACACCCTAACGACACAGCTCCAATTTCTAAAAATGTTCGTCCCTTAACTACAATCGAGCGAAGTTACATACAAACCTTTCCACAGGGGTTTGTTTTTGAGGGGGCAAAAACAGATTTAGAACAGATGATTGGAAACGCCGTTCCGGTAAAACAAGCCGAATATGTAGCTATATGCCTCAAATCATTCATTCAGGACCAAGAAACACAGCCCTCTAAAAGTCAGTCTATACCTGTTCAATTACCGCTGTTTAGGTATTCATGATAGCGTCTTACCGCTGTTCTCAATATACCCACAGACATTACACGATTTACTCCCGCCTTTAAGTAAGAATCGGCATCATTTCTTAATCTGTGTAAGAGCTCATCAAGATCCTTTTCTGTTTTTATAGACTTATCAAGGGATATGTTAAAAATTCTTTCCACTCTTTTACAGCGGGAGAGCATATCTCTAGCTGGTCTGGGGCTATAAGCTTTTTTGCGAATGAGCCATTCCCGAAAATTGTCTTTTACCATGACTTATTTTTCCTTCATAGTAATTTCGTTATATTAGTTTTAATCCAAGTCGCCACCTATTTATCGCATATAGGTTTCTCATGGCAGATATGCCTGACACCCAATGCGATTTTTGGATTATTTGCCTTTTATCTCGCCCCGGTTCTCTTCATCTTCGTCCTTAGACTCCTTCTTCGCACCATCGTCATTGTTTCTGCCTCTGCCACCACGGCGTCCACCACCTTCACGTTGGCGTCTAATTGCCTCTAGCTTCCGACGACGTTCTTCCGGTGAGGCAGTACGCAGCCATTCGCGCAATGCGTCGCTTTCCTGATTAGCCCCACGCCGTCCTGCTCTTTGAGCCCGGCGTTCATCACCCGAATTCTCTGCGGAAACTGCAGCCCCTCTGCCTTCACCCGATTTTTCTCCCGAACGGCTTGAACCGCTGAGAAACTGTATTGACTCCGCTTTGAGGGTTACAATGGCATCTGAGGCTTTGAGGCTTACTTGATTCGCTGCGATGTTTTCGACAATTGCGTCGCCAACCTTCTCACCTCTGGCTACATAATAGAGTTGGCTGGATTTTCGTTCCATCACGAGGGCTTTTGCAACTGTTCCTCGCGTGCCAATCCATGTGGCGACCAATGCGTATTCCGGATCTCGGTTTGGTCTTTGCCAACCCAGCGGACGGAACAGGTTGTTTTCGATGATAACGCGATAGAAATCTCCACCACTTTCCCGTTCTTCAGCTTCCTTCCGATTCACGCGCTTTTCATCTCCGTTCCGAGAGTTTTCAACCTGCGCGTATACGGATTGGGAACTGAGGAACAACAAGTTCATAGCACAGCACATCAATAAAACAGTGCACAGATGACGCATTTGAATCTCCTCTTTGGTGCATCGGGGCATCACGCTTTTGCAATTTAAGTTATTATACCACATAAAAAGAATCCCTTTCAAACCTGATTGTCCCCACTTTCTTAGGGAAATTAATGTCTGAAAACTATTGCGTCTTGGCAATACTTTTATCATACGTTATAGGACTTACGCATTTCAAATTGTAGTTGCCGGATTCATCGGACATCAGGGGGTGTTTTTCGGCGATGAATCGCCGAACTATAAAACCTCAAGCACTCAGCTTTGTAAGTCCTGACTTATTAATCACAAGGGTAAATACGATTATCCCATTGATTTCAAGTGGAAAATTGGCTGCGATATGCAGCAGGTGAGAGATTGCTGTCCCAACCTAGAGTGGATGCGTATTAGTGTCCGTTAATTATTTTTGGCACCCTCATCAATCCAATCTTTGAAGAGCTGAATTTGGTCTTTAGCCAACGGTGCACCCGGTGGCATACCACCGCCGTCAATCCGCTGGACAACCTTACTTCCCTTGCTATCCCCAGGGTTAAATACGGGACCGACAAGACTACCTTTCTCAAAGCCAGCGTATGTCTCCAAATTGAGCCCTACCCTTGGATTGGGGTCAGCATGGCACCCTTGGATGGCACAATTCGCTTGAAGGATGGGTAAGATATCTTCTTGGAACGAAACTGCCGGTGGTGGCTCCGGCTGAGGTAGTGGTTGCGGTTCGGGTTGTGGGGGTGGCTCAGGCTGTGCCTCCGGTTGCGGTGGTGGTTCGGGTTGTGGTAGTGCTTCAGGTTGTGCCTCCGGTTGCGGTGGTAGTTCTGAGACAGGATCTGGATCAGGTGTGACGACATTACCGCTCATGCTATCGTCATCGTCATCACCATTACCGCCACATCCTGTGACGAAGATGGGGAGTGCTAAAACAGCTAAACAACTGATTGCAGCAACTAATAGATTCAAGCGTGAACAATCCACGGTTGTTTCTCCTTTCAAAATTGAGAATGTGGCATTTTGGGAGTTGCCACATCAGGATAGATAAAGCCATTTGTCGATAATGGGAACATCTTCAAATGGCTGGTAAAGCAGATCCCCAACTAGATTTTATTTGTCCTCGCTCTTTCTGTTACCAGAATTAGACTGTAAATCTATCTACAAGTTTACACTTTCAAAAAAAGAAGGCAATCAGTCTCTATCCGCCAATTAACGCAACATACATAGTGTTTTTCTATTTAATCGCCTTCCTCAATCGCCTCGCACGTTCAAAATCCTTCTTTGCGAGATCCAGTGCGTCATTCTGAGTGATAGGCTTGCCCTGAGTCTGCCAAAGGGAAGAATCTCGCTGCATGACAAATTTGTGCCCGTGCTGAGTATCGCAGCGTGTTCTACTCAATCCGTTAAATTGCAGCCAGTGCCGCCGACAGTGCCTTGATGTAGCCGACGGAATAGGCCAAAGCCCCTCCCGCATCGGGACCATCCCCTTCTATCGGAAAAATATGATCTGGATTCAAACACCCATCAAAACCCACCTCTCTGAGCGCGAGCATAATCTTAAACATATTCATGTCGCCGTCGTCCAAGAGTGTCTCCTCGTAGCCTCCTGCGGTCGCTAGACTGCCTCGCACATTGCGGAAATGAACCATGAAGATACGCCCCTTGCGTCCGTAGTTGTGAATTTCATCCAGCACTAACGGTAGTCCGCCGGCTTCAGCCCGTGTCCCACAGCAGTACAGATAACCCACATTAGGACTGGGAAACGCATCGATTACCCGATGAAATCCCAATGTACCCAGCGGCGTGTCTGGCAGAGGGATATCCGACGGATGGATTGCCAGTTTGATATCGTATGCCTCGGCGATGGGCACAAGCCGCTCGTAGACTCGGCAGAAATGCCGCCACCAATCGCCGAGTGCCTCCCGGGTGGGAGGCTCGCTAGCTGCAAACAGTGGCCAATGGCTGAACCTGTGCGCCTTCAACTCCGCCTCACTGCGAGGCTTGGGTTGGTCACCGGTCAACCAACGGCTTCCCCCGCTGCCGCGAAACCCGGCTCGATGTTCTGACTGATAGAAGGTTATCAGGTGATTGAAGGTGTCCCCTTCAAAGCGTTGCCGGGCAATGGGCATACCAGCCTCCCCGAATACCTGCATCGCCTGCTCGGTGTTTTCCAACTCCGCCTCGCTACCTTCCTCATCCTTCATAAACTTCTCCGTGATATCGGGCAAGGTCACGCGATTGATTCGCAGCCCCCATGAGTGGATTTTCTTTTTGATCTTGAGTAATTCGTCCAGGTCCGGGTATCCCTGTTCCTTGACGCCGGGGAAAAAGTCACCGGAACCAAAGTCAACGCAGTCAACTCCCAACTGCGTGATCTGTTTCAAGTACCTATCTGAAAGATCACCGCACCCTACAGCTATGCCGAACATTGTGTTCTCCTTAATGCCACCGTTGATGGAATATTGCTCACAATGCTATGACCCGCTCGGTATCGTCCCACTGTGGCGATATGTGAATACTCACCTCACAGTTCAGGCGTTCCAGAAACCGCATCAACCGTTCAACGCTGTAGTAGGAAAGTTTAGCAGCTTTAAGGCGGGCAATCTCAGGTTGTTTCACGCCAAGTAACTTCGCCGCCTCTGCTTGGGTTAGCCCACGTTCGTCCAGAATACGGAAAATTTCTGCTCCTAACTGCGCTTTCAACAATTCTTCTTCGGCAACCTCATCAGTAAAACCTAAATCCTTAAAAATGTTGTTGCTGCCTTGTTCAACCTTGATTCTATTGCTCATAAGTACTCTCCATCTCCTTCGCTCGTCTTAATCTCCGTTTAATCAAACCAATCTCCTTCTTAGGTGTACTCACCCCACGCTTTGATTTTGTCTGGAAACAGTGTAATAACCCGATTGGTCATTTTTATTGGAATTATATACGATAGTGCCAAAATCCTAATTTGGTTGTCTAACGTATAACTCATAGATTTTACCATTTCTAAGATTGGCTTGCATAACTCTCTTATCAGGCAATATGTATCTGCGATAACTAAAAGAGATGCCGTCTACTGTTTCGACACATTGGGGACTTTCTTTAGGGAAAGTTTCAATGTTTGGATAAGTCGCCTCAAAGGTGATTATATCCATGCCATAGTAGTATCTTGGAAATTGGGTTCTTGGTGATACGCCACAACCAAGAGTAAGTACAATCACTGTTAATAGAATCTTCATCAAAATCTTCGGGATAGAGACCCCTTGCTTTAGCATGGGGAGGAAATCCCGCCCCCCTTTTTGTCGTTGTTCCAAAACCCTGAATGAATCAGGGACGGATTGGTAGGTTTCACCTACCAATCCCAGTTGGTATGCTGTTTTCTTTTTGTAGTCTGTTAGGGTTTGCCTAAGAACCTGTTTTAAAAGTCATTTGATGCGGTTCCGCATCAAGTAAATGGAAGCAATATACACCATAGCCTCAGCGGTCTCAGCCGAGCGTTCATAGTCCAAAGTCAATCGGCGAAACCAACCGAACCAAGAAAAGGTGCGCTCCACAATCCAACGTAATGGGACGACCACAAATCCCGATTGCCCAAGAGATGGAGCAATGTCCAATTGACACTGATGCGTTAAATATAGCCAGTCGCCTAATTCTCCGCGATAGCCAGCATCAGCACAGACTAACTGAATCGTTATCTGCCAACTAAAGACCTCGTTTAGTAACTCTATTGCGACTCGATTATCACTGACATTGGCATCAGTGACTTTGACTCCCAATGGAATGCCAATTGTATCGGTGACTATATGGCGTTTACGACCTTTGACTTTCTTGTGCGCATTAAACCCTCTACTATCTGCCAGTTCGGTCGTCTTGACCGATTGGCTGTCAATGATAGCTACGGTCGGTGACGGGGATTTGCCAATATCACTACGGGTTTGCTCGTGAAGTGCTTGATGAATCATAACCCATGTCCCTAAAGTTTTCCACTTTCTGAAGTGGGAATAGACCGTTTGCCACGGTGGCATGTGACGCGGCAACATTCGCCACTGACACCCTGATTTGACTATATAGAAAATAGCGTTGATAATTGAGCGCATCTCCCACTTAAGAGGTCTACCTATGGGTGAAGGTTCTGGCAAATAGGGTAACAGTTTGTCCCACTGGGCATCGGTCAAATCTGTAGGATACTTTGGTGTAGTCATGTTTAGGCCTTTCATTAGGTCAGTAGTTTACTGCTCTAATGGTTTAACATAAACATTAACTTTTGAATAGCCTTTTTCTTTTTAAAACAGGTTCTAAAACGATTTATATCATTCATGATTTAATCGGTAGCACCGCAGTTAAGTGTGGTAGGCGTCAAATGTCTGGAATTACGGTCAAAATCGGAAGTCACACCAAAAAATGTCATACATCTGTGATGCGCTCGAAACCCTGTGTGAATTGAGGATTTTTCTGATAAACGCCACGTTGCTGTATGACACGATTTTCCTCGCATGACCGCCGATTTCACTACTTCACACTTTAGTGCAGACCTACCTGGCAAGTGCAGTGTTGATTTAACCTTACCACCAAAAACCGTCATCTTTGGCAAAGCAGATCTATTGTCACACAGTCTCGGCAGCAGACGATTCCCACTATCCCGACCGCAACTTTTCGGTTTCCGCCTCGTCTATAGCCCAAGCCTCCGGATCAATCGCCACGCGATAAACCTCCCGTGCTCGCTCAAGGCTCACCTTGCCCTCGTGCACATCGCGTAACACCAACTGCGGGTCGCGTTCCACAGCGGGACCGTAACCGCCGCCACCGCAGGATTGAACGCATATGACATCCCCCGGCTTCAGTTGGACGGTGACTTTGGAGCCAAGCTTGGGCGCCTCATTGTCAGGGTTCAGTGTGTAATGTGCAATCTCCCCATCGTCTCCGCCGAAAAGCCCCCAAGGTCCCCACCGATCTCGATCCGCCAAGATAGTGAACGAAACCTCATGGTCAAAGAGGTAGTCCCGCCGCAGCCCAAGCCCGCCGCGATATTTACCCGCGCCGTCCGAATCATCCACTAACTCGTAGCGAGCAATATGCACCGGATAGTTAATCTCTGTTTCCTCAATTGGGGCGTTCTCGGTGTTCTGTCCGTGACACTGCACGGCATCGGGTCCGTCGCTAGCAACCCGCCCACCGTATCCGCCAGCCATCGTCTCGTAATAGGCGTAGAGTTCGTCCGTGCGCGGCGAAGTGCCCCCGAATCCCATCTGACACATCATCGCTTTCGTCCCCGCCGGAATGCGATCGGGGATGGCGGGCGAAAGTGCCTTGAGCAGAACATCGGTCAACCGGACCTGTGTCTCCCAACCACCGACGACAGGTGCCGGCGGTGTACAGTTGACCACCGTCCCTAACGGAGCATCTATCTGAACCAAGCGGTAGAAACCCGCGTTGACCGGTATATCCGGGTCAATTAGGCTTTTCAGGACATAGGCACAGGCAGAAAAGGTTTGGGCATACGTGGAGTTAACAGGTGCCCGCCGCTGGGGTTCCGAGCCGTTCAGATCGAAAAGGACACCATCGTCATCCATGACCATCTTCCCGACAAGGCGCACCGGTTCATCGGTGTAACCGTCGTTGTCGACGTAACCGTCGGCGGAGAAAACCCCTTGGGGCAGCTTGGCAATTTCCGCCCGTGTCCGACGCTCGGTGTAAGCAAGCAGTTGATCGATATAGAAGCTAATCGTTTCAGGTCCAATCCGATCCAGCAGCGCAGTCAACCGACGCACCCCAGTGTTGTTGGAAGCCACCTGCGCTCGAAAGTCCCCCGCGGTCTCGTGCTTGGACCGAATCTGTGCTAACACAAGGCGAAAAACGTCCGGGACAATCTCCCCACCCTCCACCATTTTCACAGCAGAGATGATGACCCCTTCCTGAAAAACCTCGCGGAACGCACCGATGCTGGCGGGTGCGCCGCCGCCCACATCTACATGGTGAGCGAGATTGGCAACATAGCCAAAAAGCTGGTCATTGTAATATACAGGCGAGATAAGGGTGATGTCGTTGAGGTGAACTCCGCCGAGATAGGGATCGTTGGAAAGAATCGCATCGCCCGGAGCCAAATTCTCCGGTCCATATTCCCGGATAACCCACGGCACGGACTGAGACAACGAACCGAGATGAACGGGCTGAGTGAACGACTGCGCGACAGGCTGCAACTCGCTGTCAAAGAAGGCGCATGAAAAATCGGCGCGGGTTTTGATGTTGGTCGAATAAGCACTTCGGCGGAGGGCGATTGTCATCTCCTCCGTTGCCTCGACCAGTGCGTTACGGATAACTTCAAACTTGATTGGATCAAATGTTGGTTTCATAAGTTTATCTCAATTACTCCAACCGGCGAAACGCTAACCGCTCGCCAACAAATCCCTCACGCCAGACACTATTACACGCCTCCGCCATCTCCTCGAGATTCTCCGTGACCTCAGCGAAGCGGTTACCGGGAACAGGTCCCATCGTGGGTGAAAAGATGAGGTTGTCCCGTCCGTAGAAGATGGCAAGGTCTACCATGCCGGTACTATAGGCAACCTCGCGCACCGACGGACTGGTAATGGTGCCGGGCGGAAAGAAGAAGTAGAGCAGATCGCCGGGGATTGGCATAATCGTTGGATTTTCGAGACCTATCTCGCTCGGTGCAAAGGGCGGAACAAGCGTGTAAACTTCGTTACTCGCGTATTTGGCATGAAAGGCATCGCTCTCCTGTGGCAGTGCATTCCACACCGCCTCGCACGTCTTCGGCGCAAGGTCGTCAAGCATCCGCGCAATACAACTCACACCGCGTTTCCTGAGAGTCACTTCAATATATCGATCCATGCGGATCTCCTTACCCGACGAGTCGGGCGACTACAGGAGTAGGTACGCTCCGCCGCGCTGTAGTTGGTACAACGGTTACGGCGTATGCCTACTACCTTGCTAGTTTGTGTTAAAGGACAACTGTCATTAAGCGTCCTAAATTGGACTGCGGCGTTAAACGGTTTGCGAGACGCAAAGCCTCCCACACCGTCACCTGATTCGCCGTCAACACTGTCTTGCCGACTGCCGCTTCAAGTTCGGGCAGAAAATCGACGGTGTGCAGCGCGGTGTCGGGGATTAGCACCGCTTCGGCATCGGGATGGTCGTTGGCACACGCAAAGCGCAAGACCTCTTTGCGTTCAATAAGAGCAACTTCGTCCCCCGTCCAGACACCGAGACAGCCCATGTGAACCACTTCAACACCCCCTGTCTCCAGAAAAGCACGAAAGGCATTTGACAGTTCTTCAGGGTAGGTAGCGGCGACGGCAACACGCTTCAGTCCGAGTGCTTTACTAGCACTGAGGAACGCCAGCGATGTGCTTGATGCTGGTACGCCGAGGGCATCGACCAAGTCGCGTGCTTGACGCTGCGCCCCTTCCACACCAAACGCGAAACTGGCACTTGTGCAAGCCCATAAGCAGGCAGCAACGTTGTGAGGACGCAGCTCCTCCGCCCCCGCCAACAGGTATTCCCGACTGCCGGTGATAAGGCTCTCGTCGATTCGATGCAGGTTTGGGCTATCGGTATGAACTACCTGAACCTCGACCGCAGGCTCCAACGCGGCGGCAAGGCGTGGGTAGTCGTCCTCCGCAGAGTAAAGGGGGTAGAGGATACCAATTTTTAGCTTATTTTTCATCTGTTAGCCTCAGTCTATTCCTTCCAACCGACCGCTGTAACGGTAGCACTTGCCATAAACGCTCCGGGATGCTCGCTCCATTTCCGCCAAGCAGCAATTATCCGATCCAATTCAGAGCGATCTGTCCAACCCAGATCCATCATCTGCTGCGCGATAGCCGATCCGCCAAATAAGCGTCCTCCGTGTTCAGCGCGCATTCGTACCCCATCTTGCGTGCCAACGGTTGAATACTTTGCGACCGCTTCAACGCGAACAAATCCGGCTTCGTGCAGCAAGGCGCGTTGGTGCTTACCGATGGCGGGGTTTCCACCGTTATGTTCAACCAATCGCCAGTAAAGTTCGTGGTCTCGATCCAGCAGTGGATCCGAAGGGCTGATGAGTGATCCACTAAAATCGGGATGGCTAATACCAATCACACCGCCCGGACTCAAAAGCCGGTATATCCCCTTGAGCACCTCAAGCGGCTGCCGGAGATGGCTCAACACATTGTGTAGAAACGCGGCATCGAATGCGTTCGCAGTAAAGGGGAAGCGATAGACATCGGCATTTGCAAAATGGAGGTTGCCCCCCGCGTGTTCAGCCGCCTGCAACCACGCGTGCTTATATTCGCTGGGTTCAATGTCGACCCCTACGACCTGTCCGGGCGTGACCGCCTCTGCTAATCCAGTGGTAATGCTGCCGGGACCACAGCCGCAATCCAGCAGGCGCATACTAGGACTCAGATGGGGAAGGAGGAAACCCGCTTCCCTCGCTGCTGTGCGTTTCTGAAGCCGTTGGACGGTTTGGGATGAATATCCAAGTGTATATTGTTCTTTCGTCTCCGAATCGCTGACGGATGTTTGTGACTTCGTGTTTGCCATGTATGTGTCTTTCGGTTATTCGCCTTTCAAATAGTCATAGACAATCTGCGCGTATCCCTCGGAGTAGCTGCTCTCCATGTAGAAGGCATCCCCATATTTCAGCGGTGATAGCGGAGTAAGATCGCACAGCGGGGAAGCACCGAGGACAATCCTACCCTGTCCCTTTGCGGTGAAGTGCACTTCTAAATCTTGGGTTGTTTTGCTGCAATCAATCAACTGTTTGAGGGCGGGCCCTGGACCGTCCGCTCTGGGAATAACCTTCAATCGCCAAGCGGGGGTCAAAGAGGGCATCGCATCGTGGGAGGTAACGGTTTCTATGCTGGAACTGATATTCAACACCGGCACACCACCGAGCGAGGTTTCCGTCACCATACACCGATCCGCTTGCGTCACCTTTAGCCCCGCGTACACCTTCGGCGTTCCGTAAATCTCCCTGCCTGCAGCGATGCCAGCGGGACCATTATGAAAAACGTGGGAACAGTAAAATCCGGTCTGGTCCCTGAAACGGCACTTCATCACAATAAAAGATTCTTGGAAGGGTCCATAGTTTGTACAGAACGGCACCTCTAGTCCCGATGCCACGCACAACCCGTCCTCTGCTGCTTCCAAAGGCTCCGGGAGAAAGCCCTGAACGGCGGTGGGTTCAGCGTGAAAGAAGACAAATTGAAACCTCACATTCCGATAGACCGCCGGCAGCGACGGGTAAAAGGGGTTGTCCGCCGGTATATTCCAACCATCATCGTGTTTAAGTCCCATGCTCGGACTCCTCTTCTTCGCCAACGATGTCATCAGAACGCAGCTTCTCGGTCTTCGCCTCATCCACCGTCCACGACTGGGTATCAACCGCGACTTTATAAACCTCCCTCGCCCGTTCGAGGCTCACCTTGCCCTCACGCACGTCTCGGCACACCAAGTTCGGATCGCGTTCTTCGGGAGGACCGTAACCGCCACCGCCGCAGGTGCGATAACTCATTATTTCTCCCGGCTTGAGTTCGACGGTTACTTTGGAACTGAGTTCGACGGGATCTGTGTCGGGATTCAGGATGTAACTCGCTTTGAGACCCGGCTGTCCACCAAATAGCCCCCACGGTCCCCACCGATCTCGATCTGCCAAGATAGTGAAAGAGGGTTCATGGTCAAGAAATTCGTAATCCCGGCGCAGACCTAGCCCGCCGCGATGTTTGCCCGCACCATCAGAATCATCCACCAATTCGTAGCGTGTGATGCGTACCGGGTAGTTCGTTTCGGTCTCCTCAATGGGTGCATTCTCGGTGTTCTGTCCGTGTGTCTGCACGGCGTCGGGACCGTCACTAGCAATCCGTCCCCCAAATCCGCCCGCCATCGTCTCCAGAAAACAGTAATACTCCCCTGTGCGCGGATCTGCGCCACCGAAACCGGCGTGACACATCATGGCTTTCGTGCCGGCTGGCACCCGCTCCGGCATTACCGGCGACAGTGCCTTGAACATCACGTCAATCAACCGAGTCTGTGTCTCCCAGCCCCCTACGACCGGGGCAGGCGGTGTGCTATTGGCTACGGTCCCTTCGGGAGCGAGCATCCGCACAAATCCGTAGAAACCCGCGTTTGTCGGTATATCGGGGTCAATTAAACACTTGAGGACATACGCACAGCCGGAGAAGGTTTGGGCATACGTGGAGTTGACGGGCGCTCGCCGTTGCGGGTCGCAGCCGGTCAGATCGAAGAAAACACCGTCGGCGTCAACCACCATCTTCGCCACAAGGTGTACAGGTTCATCGGTAAAACCATCGTTGTCAACGTAGCCGTCGGCGGTGAAGACGCCTTGGGGCAGTTTGGCAACCTCCGCCCGCGTGCGTCTCTCGGCATAAGCGATCAGTTCATCAACGTAGAAAGTAAAGGTCTCTGCACCCATCCGATCCATAATCGCGCCCAACCGGCGCATCCCGGTGGTGTTGGCTGCGACCTGTGCCCGAAAGTCGCCGCCGGTTTCGCGCTTCGATCGAATCTGCGACAGTACCAACCGAAAAATGTCAGGCAGCATCTCTCCCCCACGCACCAACTTCACCGGTGGAATGATGACACCCTCTTGGTAAACCTCACGGAACGCACCGACACTCGCCGGCGCACCGCCGCCTACATCAACATGATGGGCAACGTTAGCGACATAACCAAACGGCTCGTCGTTGTAGTAGACGGGCGTAATGAGGGTGATGTCGTTGAGGTGACCGCCGCCGCTATACGGGTCATTGACCAAGAGTGTATCGCCCGGTCCGATGTTTTCAACCCCGTAGTCGATGATAGCCTTGGGGACCAACTCAACTAGCGATCCCAAGTGGGTAGGCTGACCGAACGATTGCACCACTAACCGCAACTCGCGATCGAAAAAGGCGCAGGAAAAGTCCGCACGGGTCTTGATGTTAGTTGAGTACGCGCTGCGCCGCAGAGCGATTGTCATCTCCTCTGTTGCTTCCAACAGCGCGTTGCGGATAACTTCAAACGTGATTGGATCGACTCGGTCTGGGGTTTGCACCAACGTTTTCCTCCTACAATCTCGACAAAAACGACAACTGAATCGCCGTTTTAACCTAACGTAATCCAAGTTGATAATTAATAAATCAAGCACCAGAAACCGACGCAATAGTCGGGAATTGGAATTCCCTCCTACATAAAACATACGGTAGGAGCGATTTCCGAATCGCGAGTCTCTGACTCCCTAGAAATTTGCATTAACCTAACAAGATCTTACAAAACTAAGTAAAGCGGGCGGCGGAGAGCGGTCCGGGGTCACGCCCGTCCAACGCCAACGCTACCATGCGCTCGGCAGCGACAAGACCAATCGAGTTACCGTAGCCACTGAATCCCACGGCAAAGACGACGCGCTCTTCGTTCGGGAAGTTCCCAACAGCTACACGACGATCAGGCGTGAAACCGTGAATACCCGCCCACTGCCGTTCCACCTCAAATTCAACACCCGGAAACCATAGACGCAGATAGTTCACTAAGTTCACATGTAAGTCCGGCGTCAAAGCATCTTCGGCGGTGTACTCCTGCGCCTCAAAGAACGCCCGCGCCCCACCGATAAACAGACGCCCATCTGGAAATTGGCGAAAATAATGGTTCTCGGTGATGCCCGCGACATTGATTAAACGTTCCACCGGCGTTGTCACCGTTATCTGTCCCCGCACGGGCCGCACGATGCCACGCAGATATGGGTGTAGATCGCAGCCATAGCCGTTGGTGGCGACATAGACCTTGCGACAGCGGATATGCGCTCGGCGTCCACGGACAAGAAGGTGTTCACCCACCGGTTCAATATCGTAGACCTCGTTGTGATCATAGAGCGTGGCATCAGAGGTCGCAGCGATGGTTTCTGTCAATCGTGCAGGCTGTACCATAAAATCGTTTTCGACCTGCATCATCGCGACGTAGCCCGATGATCCATAGGGATCGCTGTACGAGAATTCAACCGTCGAACCATCGGCTTCAAGTGCACGCGCCCAACCCTCCAGTTCGCGGGCTTCGGCGCGGGTCTCAGCGAGATGGGCTGCACCATCCTCAAGCGGGACGTCAAAGCGGTTCGCCAGTGAGCGCATACGGAGTACGTTCTCACGCACCATGGTCAAGATTTCGCGGGCGGCCTCCCGTCCCACCTGCTCAATGAGAATTGGATACGGCTCACGCTGTCCCGTTAAAACAAATCCAGCGTTTCGACCTGAAGCCCCAGCGGCTGGAAAACGTGCATCTACGAGCGCGACATCGCGCCCTCGTTCACGAAGTAGGGTCGCAGTATAAGCACCTACGATGCCGGCACCGATAACGACATCGTCGTGCTCCACCTGAATTGGTTCAGTTACTTCCTGCCATACAGATACGGTCACGGTTTGACCTCCTAGATGCAAGCGCAGAGATGGAAAAATCCGCAAATCGACGGACGCGCTCCAAGATATTGTCAAAATTGTAGCACGATTGTGCTAGAAATGAAACCAAAAAGTTCGGATGAAACCTTAGGAGTTACGCAGTTAACGTGTAAAGGTGTTGAGCGAGATAGGCACGCACCGCGTCTCTGATAATCGAGGTTTTCGCTTCAAACCAACTGATGCCCTTTGAAAAACAGTTTCGCTCTATGCGGAGAAACGCTCGTAATGCCAAACCGATATGATTCCGTTGTGCCACTGGCTTGGGAGCGAAACACCTTTCAACCCTAACAAATTGCTTGATACCTCGATGATACTCTTCAATTGCCCAAGACAACTCGGCATATTTCAGTCGAAACAGGTCGTTCATTGAGAGGTTACTACTTGCCCAATATTCAATGTTACCGTTTTGGGAAACTATCTTGAAAACTTGAATCAATCCGTATCCCTTCAGATGAACGATGGTGCCATTGTTGCTAATTGGCAGTTGACTCACTGCCTGATTGCCACGCTTATTGAGGTTGACCTGTTGATTCGACTTTAACTGAGTCAGCCAATGCCATTGATACTGTCGAATCGTCTTTAGATTCTTCAAACTGCTGTACCAACTGTCAAACACGACACACTCTGGATTAAATCCTCTCTGATGCGCCTCTGCAATGAGTGATTGGAAGTGGTCATTTTTAGTCAAGTTATCGTGTTGTTTATCATAGAGGCGGTAATCGCACGGAATGTGGCTGTCTCCATCAGTCCACATCAGGGTAATGAGGTTAATTCCTGACACCACTTGTTTGTGTTTACCTGACCAATGGCGGGTGACAAGTTCCATCTGTTGGGCATACGGTTTATCAAGGGTGGAGTCATCTATGACCAAAATGCCTTCGTCTTTTTTGACATAAGGTGTTGCCTCTATCCACAATGATTCTGAATCGGGAGTCAACCGATATAGCAAGCGATTCAAAGAGTCATGCGCGGGGGGGTTGTCCTCTGGGGGTTGCACTCTGGCAGCCTCTGTACAACTGTAGGTACTCGGTGTCGCTATCACAAAGTTGATATAGTCATATTCAGGGCATTTAGGTGGATTCATAACCGCTATTATAACCTATTTTATCGCCAAGTGCGTAACTCCTAGAAACCTATAAAAAAATAAGCACAAAATATACACAAAATATAGCAGAATTATGGTATAATTTTCGTCACGGTTATTCTTGTATCCCTAAACCCAAGCAACGTCTTCTAACGTTGCAATGGGTGAACATTACTTCTCCACTGGTCTTTCCAACATGTCAATAAATAACACAAACAGTGTTGGTATCATTGCAAATCCAGCGTCGGGCAGAGATATCCGCAGACTAGTTGCCCACGGCGCGGTGTTCAACAACGACGAAAAGGTCAACATCGTCCGTCGCGTGTTGTTGGGACTTGAAGCAGTGGGCGTTGGGCGCGTGCTTTTTATGCCTGACTCGTTTAGCATCGGTTTCAAAGCACTTGACGGGCTACAGACGGAACTCGATGCTTCGATCCTACCTATGCTCAAAACGTTCAGCCAAAGAGACTCGACGCAGGCGGCTGCGCTTATGGAGGCGGAGGGGGTTGGCTGCATCGTCACGCTGGGCGGGGATGGCACCAACCGCGCGGTAGCCAAGGGGTGCGGTAACGTACCTCTCATGCCAATCTCCACCGGCACGAACAATGTCTTCCCTACAATGCTAGAGGGTACAATCGCTGGAATGGCAGCTGGCTTAGTGACGTGCGGTCTGGCAAATGAAGCGGTGCAGCGGGCACCCCGTCTGGACATCTTCTGCGAAAAAACCGACGAGAGCAATCAGGAGGGAAATCCCGATAACACCGAAACACCGGACGATATCGCGCTAGTAGATGTCGCTGTCTATGATGAGCGATTCGTTGCTTCCCGCGCCATCTGGGATGCATCAAAAATAAAAGAACTCGTTTTGACCCGTGTTGAGCCGGGTAGTATTGGACTGTCATCAATCGGTGCTCACGCTCCGGACAGGGTTGACTCTCCCGAACACGGTTTGTATCTTCGGATGGGGTCGGGTGGGAAGTCTATACTCGCTCCCATTGCTCCGGGCCTCCTCAGCGAGGTAAGTTTAGCGGAGTCCCGCCCCTTGGGGCAGGGCGAAACGGTCACTGTCAGACATCAACAGCCCTGTGTGCTTGCCCTCGATGGCGAGCGCGAAATTGAACTGCGACAAGGCGCGACCGCCCGATTACAATTCAACCCCAATGGTCCATGGGTGATAGACGCACGCAAGGCGATTGACATCGCTGCACGAGCCGGTGTGTTTATCCGACAAAACTGATTTTTGCTAATGAACCCTCCTAAAATAGAGGAGATGAATCCATGCGCTACAGGACATTGGGGCGGACTGGACTTGAGGTGTCGGAAATTGGATTGGGTGGAGCGGTCTTTGCGGGCACTAGTCACGGTCCCTTCGATGAAACGGAGGCCATTGATGCAGTTCGCACGGCACTCGAAAACGGCGTCAACTATATTGATACGTCCCGCCACTACGGACCGAGTGAGGAGATCATCGGAAAGGCATTGACAGGCAACACAAACGATTGTATCATCTGCACAAAACTTGCCCCCCGTCCGGGGATGACCGCAGCGGATGCCATGGCAGGCGTTGAGGAAAGCTTGACGGCGTTGCGGCGTTCCCATGTGGATGTGCTGCTCGCACACGACATCCAACAGACTGGCGAAAACGAAAAAGCAGTCGAAACGATTCTCCAACGCGGCGGAATGGTGGACGGCTTCCGGCAATTACAGCGGGAGGGACGGGTACGATTCATCGGCGTGAGCGGGCGGCTTGCTGAGGTAACCGCTGCGGTGCAGACAGGAGAATTCGATGTCGCCCTCAGTTTTAATCGCTTTAACCTTCTGGATTGGAGTGCAGAAAAAGCACTGCTACCACAGGCGGAGGTTCATAACGTCGGCGTAACGGTGGGCGGTGTGTTTTATCAGGGCTTTCTGTCGCTTCCACTGGAACTGGTGCTACAACGGATCGAAAAGGGACTATTATGGGCTTGGGACTGGACGGAGACACAACGAGAATCCGTGCTGAATCGGCTTGAGAGGTTGCGGGAGTTTGTGGGCGACGATCTCGTGGAGCTGCGCCGACTGGCAGTGCAGTTTGTCTTATCAGAACCACGTATTAGCACCGCAGTCATAGGTATGAAGAACGCAGCCGAGGCAATAGAGAATCTATCTGCAGTTGAAGGGGGCAGCTTGGAAGCAGAAACCGTAACGCGATTGAAAACATTGTGAACTGTTTTAGAGTTATGCTAAAATATGGGAACTCTTGCCCCGTTTAACGAGACATTCTACTATCAACAAGACTTGCAAGCCATAATGAATTCCGTTATTATTTACCTTAACCACAAAGGAGCAAATCCATGAACAAACAACTTTTTCGTTTCACCCTATTCCTGTTGATGTGCCTCTCAGTTTTATCAACAGCAGCAGCACAAGTGGAAATCTCAGCTGTACCCAGTGCAAATAATCCCGCTGTGGGCTACCAAATCGAGATGTCCATTAATATTGCTGGAGGTTCTAACGTCGGTGGCTATGATTTTAGGCTCACGTTTGACTCGACCGAACTTGAATTTATAAGTATTGAAAATTCAAACTACCTTCCGGGAGATCCATTTGTACCAGCAATCGAACCGGGGAACGGTTCCGTGAGATTTGCTGCGGTCGCTCTGACAGGGACAGGTGAAGGCGATGGGACCCTCGCCGTAGCCAAGTTTAAGGTATTAGCCGAGACAGAAACGACAGTAGGACTTGAGGAGGTTGTGATCGGCGATCGAGCGGCACAACCCATTGCACTCACATCGGTTACAAGCGCGACGATTACCCCAACCGCCGCAGGTGCTGATGTCGAATACCTCTTGTCGATACCAACGGGTATCAGTCTAATCCATGTCCCTCTGAAGGTGACAGCCGTTGATGGCGTTGCAAAAACCATCGAATCTGTATCCGACTTCTACGACGCACTCGGCGGTACAAGTGCCGTCAACTTCCTCATCACCTATGACTCCCAAACTCAGGAGTGGCGCAGCTATTTCGTCCCTTCTGACAGAGGCGGTTCCGCGGACGTAAGGTTGGCTGACGACAAAGGGATTATCGTCGGTCTGAGAACCCCGGTCTCGGTTCGTCTGCGTGGCGGCGCGCTAGGGACAAATGGAACTAGCACCATCACTTTAAACCCAGGTCTCAACCTTGTGGGGCTGCCGTTGAGCGATTCAAGAATAACGCGTGTGAGCGACCTGCTTGCGCTTGAAGGGATTGGCGGCAACGTCCCTGTGATTATCCTCACCGATGGCGGGGAGTTCAAGCTAGTTGGACGGCCGGGCGATCCTGGTGATATAACCATCGCCGGAGGACAATCCTTTATCCTGACCGCTCAACGGGCGGTGACGGTCCCCATCTCTGGTGTTGGATGGAGTAACACATCAGGAACAGGTGCCGCCCCACCGGCAGCGATGATCGGTATCAAGGTGAGTGATGTAACGCCTATTTTAGCGTTGAGAGGTTCAATCGTTGACGAAGACAGAGGCTTGACCAACACAAACTTCCGCGTCACCGTAAAGAACCGCTCAACCGGCAGATCAGTCGTCACTGTAACAGGCGATGAGTACCTCTCTCGCTCGAATATGTGGGAATCGAAGGGAGTTGGCTATCAACTCACCGACGTTGATTTGGAGACGAAACGAGCGGCTACGATTGGGGATATCCTTGAAATCTCGGCTCAATCCCCACATCCGCTAATCGGTGTGGAGCCGTTGGAGTATACAGTAACGGCTGAAGATGTAAGGCAAGGTTGGATTCAGCTGCCAGCGTTGGTCGCCTATGAGATACCGGCGGAGACGGCATTGCTGCACAACTATCCGAATCCGTTTAATCCAGAAACATGGATTCCGTACCAACTCGCCCATGCCGCGGATGTAACGCTTACCATCTATGACACCCAAGGCATGCTAGTGCGTCAATTGGATCTGGGGTATCAGCAGGCGGGGTATTACACGAATAGGACGCGGGCGGCGTATTGGGATGGGCGCAACCGCTTAGGCGAGTCGGTGGGGAGTGGAGTCTATTTCTACCATCTAAGCGCAGGCGACTATTCCACCATGCGCAAGATGGTAATTCTAAAATAACGCAAATTGCTAGGGCGTGTTGACATTTACGTAAAACTGTCCATAATCGTAGGGGCGAGGTCCCCTCGCCCATTGATCAACGCGGGTTGGAACTCCCAGACCATACGGGTTGAGTTGATTGTAGGTCGAGATTCATATCTCGACACCGAAACGTCGATTTTGGAAAATCGACCTACAGAACTTCAAAACCGTCTTATGATGTGTGACCAAAGGGTTGGGAAACCCAACCCCTACGAAGGACCAAGTGTCTGTGCACACCTCTCGATTATCTGGTTACGATGACATGTCAACAGAACCTAGCAATTTGAGTAAGGAAACCTCTCTATGTTTAAGCGTCATTTAGCCCCTCATTTGATTGGGGCTTGTAAGCATTACCATCGCATTGTACTCATCGGTCTATTGATATTCATCGTAGGTTCTCAAAATGTATCTGCCCAACAACAGATAGCCCAAGATGCCTATGCTATCTTTGAACAGAGCTGCCTCATTTGCCACGGTCCTAATGGTGCTTATAAAGAATCCCTCTTAATTGAACACAACGCACTCATCCAAAACGGCACAGTTGTGCAGGGAAACCCTGCTGCCTCCGAACTGTATAACCGGCTTGTGACCACTGACGCAGCCAAACGGATGCCACTTGGACAACCCCAACTATCGGCTCAAGCGATTGACACAATCCGTAACTGGATTTTAGCCGGTGCTCCCGATTGGGCAGCAGCCCCTACAGCCGATGCCGACTTTATCTCCCCTGCCGAAATACTCAATACCATAGAAACCCACCTGATGTCCCTTTCATCGTTTGACCGTGCCTTTGCCCGGTACTTCACAATGACACATCTCTATAACGCAGGGGAGCCTGTGGGGATACTCCAAGAATACCGTAAAGGACTCTATAAACTAGTCAATAGCCTCTCATGGGGGAGCACAGTCACCAATCCACAACCCATTGACCCACAAGGAACAATCCTCTATATCGACCTCAGACACTATGAGTGGGATCGTAATAATAGTTGGACGAAGATAGAAGCGGAATATCCCTACCACATCTCATTTGATGCACCGGAACAAACTGCACTGCGTGACCAACTAAGTCGGTTGCAAACAGAGATGAAGTCTGATATGTCATCAGTTCATGCTGATTGGTTTATAGCACAAGCATCTTTACCCCCACTGTACCATGATTTACTCTCTCTCCCATTGACAGATAGGGAGTTAGAGACCCGACTGGAGGTTGATGTTGCCCAAAATCTCTTAAATGCACCGGGGGTGCGTGTCTGGCGGGCAGGCACCAACAATTCTGGTGTCTCCAATAACAATCGGGTATTGGAACGGCATACCTCTCGATATGGAGCGTATTGGAAGAGTTACGACTTTGCTGGCAGTGTGGGGACACAGAACATCTTCACCCACCCACTCTCATTCACCCATGATGGTGGAGAGGTTATCTTCAACCTGCCCAATGGATTACAGGGATACTACCTTGTCAATGCGTCTGGCTTTCGCTTAGATGACGCACCGATAACTATTGTATCCAATCCCGCTGCGAGTGACCCAACGGTACGCACTGGACTCTCCTGTTTCGGTTGTCATACGGAAGGGATAAAGACCTTTGAGGACCAGGTACGCTCAGTGGTAGAGAGTAATGCCACGCCAGCTTATGACAAAGCACAGGCGTTGCGTCTATACGTCGAACAATCAGAGATGGACGCACGCTTGGGCGAAGATATGGAGAGGTATAGGGTGGCACTGACAAAGACGGGGGGTGCGGTTGATGACATTGAACCAATTTCACGATTCCATGAGGTGTTTCAGGGACCTGTGGATGCTGCGTATGCCGCTGCTGTGGTTGGATTAGAGACCGAAGCCTTCCAAGAAAAGATACGTGAGAACATAGGGTTACAGAACATAGGTTTGTTGGTGTTAGGTAGCGAGAATGGGAGTATGAAACGGGACACTTGGACATCAAGTTTTCCTGACATACTTTTTGCGTTGGACTTCCCGAAACTCGTTGACAAGCCTCCGGTGGTGACGCTGCCGGAACGGCCACCGGGTGCTGTTGTTCAGATTCCTGACCCGAACCTCCGTGCTGCAATAGCGGAAGCACTTGGCAAAAGTCCCAATACCCCAATTACCGCCGAGGAGATGGAAAGATTGCGAAACCTTGATGCACGGAGTAGGGATATCCACGATTTGACAGGTCTTCAGTTTGCAAGCAATCTGAACGAGTTATTTCTCGAAACGAATCAGATTTCCGACCTATCGCCAATTGCTGGATTAATTAATGTACGTGATTTAAGACTTAATAACAACCTCATATCCGATATATCTCCCTACAGGGGATTAACAAATCTCACTAGCACATCGTTTCGCAACAATATGGTATCCGACATATCACCACTTGCAGGATTAATCAATCTGAACTATTTAGCGTTTACCGGGACCAATGTGTCCGACTTGTCGCCGATTACGAAATTAATCAATCTGGAGTATTTATCTTTTGACAGCACCAATGTATCCGACCTGTCGCCAATCATAGGATTAGTCAACCTGAAAAGCATTGACATGGGCGACGTATCCGGTTTACCATTCAATTTATCATTCTTGGCGGGATTAACAAAACTGGAGTCGATAAGTTTTCACGATGGAGTTATATCAGATCTTAGACCTTTGGCAGATTTTACAAGTTTGAAAGAACTACATCTTCCCAACTGCGGCATATCGGATATATCTCCTCTTGCAGGGTTAACCGGGTTAATCCGTATGAATCTTGCGGACAACAACATATCGGATATATCCCCCCTTGCCGGTATGATCAACTTGAAATGGTTAATACTCATCCAAAACGAGATCGTCGACATTTCGCCTTTGGATCGGTTGCGCGAGAATCTTCTAAAGATAGTCGTTTGGCACGACAATCCGGGTTTTCCAGAAGTGGGTCCGACAATAGAGGGTCCCTGGTTATGGGTCGTGTTACCGAATACAGAACCGAGTGGTAGTAAGGATTTACTGTCAGAAGCGAGTGGAGGCACAGTAACAGAAGTGGAGGTTGCTACCCATGGGGTAACAGAGGGGCAGCCCTTCGGCGATGATGTGTGGACCGCTCGTAAACTCCCGCCTACGGGGTGGAATAACGTTGAAAAGATGCTTGGGGACCGCATTGATGGTGCCATTATCTACGGCACGGTGTCCCTTTACTCACCACGGCAACAGGTGAAAACGCTATACATCGGCAGCCATAACGAGTTTAAGGTCTGGCTCAATGGAACTTTGATTTACGAGTCCCTCCGTTATCATGCGAGTTTTGGTTACACGGATTCTCTCCCGGTCACACTGAAGCAAGGAAGAAATGTCCTGCTAGTTACGGTTAGAGCCCAGTATAATGCCTTCTTTGGGTTTGATCCCGGCACAGAATACATGGTGGCAAACCCCGCTGTCGGCTACACTTTTTCTCAGACCCCAATTCATACGGGTGATACCTTTACCCTCGACATCGGTGCAAAAGATGTCTTTGACTTTGCGGGCTGGCAGTTTGATATTGCCTTCGACCCGGCTGCGCTTGAAGCTATTGATGTCAGTGAAGGTAATTTCCTGAAGACGGGCGGTAGTACCCTCTTTCAGGGTGGAACTATTGATAACGCAGCGGGGAAAATCAAAGGCATCAGTGCTATACGGCTGTCTACCCAAGGCGTGAGCGGCACGGGCACCCTGCTTCAGGTGACGTTCAAGGCGAAATCAGATGGTGAAACACGCTTGACGCTGCAGAACTTTGAGTTCGGTGCTACCACCGGGGACCTCATCCCTGCAGGACCGCATGAAGTTCGCATCACCGTGGAGGGACTGCTGGCGACCGGTGACGTGAATCGGGACGGACGGGTGAGCATTCTGGATCTGATTCTCGTCGCACAGCAGTTGGGGAACAGAGTATCAGCAGGCTCGACGGTAGACCTCAACGGTGATGGTGCTGTCAGTATCCTCGACCTTATCCTCGCGGCACAAGCTATCGGCAACACCACAGCCTCCGCTGCGCGAGCGATTGGAACAGAAAGCGTGGATGCTGCGGCGATAGAAGCGTGGATTGCACAGGCGCGGTTGGAAGATGACGGCTCGCTTGCCTTCAAACAGGGTATCGAAAATCTCGAAAACCTGCTAGCCTCACTGATTCCTGAAGAGACAGCATTGCTGCATAACTATCCCAATCCCTTCAACCCGGAGACATGGATACCGTATCAGTTGGCAGAGTCGGCAGAGGTCACGCTAACCATCTACGATATGAACGGGCAGCTAGTTCGACGATTGGCGGTGGGGCATCAAGCGGCGGGTATGTATCGGAGCCGAACCCGGGCAGCCTATTGGGACGGACGGAATCATCTTGGTGAGGCCGTTGCCAGTGGTCTCTATTTTTACACACTGACAGCAGGAGAGTTCACAGCGACGCGGCGGATGCTGATACTAAAGTAGTAGGCATACGCCGTATGCCGTAAACTCTGCAAAGTAGTATATCAGGAGACATTCTTTATGTTTAAGCGTTATTTAGTGGCTTGTAAGCAACAGCAATATCGCATCGCACTCATTGGTCTATTAATTCTCATTGTCTGTTCTCAAAACATATCCGCTCAACAACAGATAGCCCAAGATGCTCATGCTATCTTTGAACAGAGCTGCCTTATCTGCCATGGACCTGATGGTGCTTATAAAGAGACACTCTTAATTGAACACAACGCACTCATCCAAAACGGCACGGTTGTGCAGGGAAACCCTGCTGCCTCCGAACTGTATAACCGGCTCCTAATCACTGACGCAGCTAAACGGATGCCACTTGGACAACCCCAACTGTCCGCTCAAGCGATTGATACGATTCGTAATTGGATTTTAGCCGGTGCTCCTGATTGGGCAGCAGCCCCTACAACCGGTGGCGACTTTATCTCTCCTGCTGAAATACTCAATACCATAGAAACCCACCTGATGTCCCTTTCATCCTTTGACCGTGCCTTTGCCCGTTACTTCACAATGACACACCTTTATAATGCAGGCGTGACACCAAGCATACTCCAAGAGTATCGCAAGGGACTCTACAAACTAGTCAATAGCCTCTCATGGGGGAGCACAGTCACCAACCCACAACCCATTGACCCACAAGGAACAATCCTCTACATCGACTTACGACACTATGAATGGGACGTCAATGATGGCTGGGGGCAGATAGAAGCAGAGTATCCCTATCATATCTCATTTGATGCACCAGAACAAACTGCACTACGGGACCAATTAAATCGGTTGCAAACAGAGATGAAGAGTGATATACCGTCGGTTCATGTGGATTGGTTTGTAGCACAAGCATCTCTACCCCCACTGTACCATGAACTGCTCTCTCTACCATTAACAGATAGGGAGTTAGAGACCCGACTGGAGGTCAATGTTGTCCGTAACCTACTCAATGCACCGGGGGTGCGTGTCTGGCGGGCAGGCACCAACAATTCAGGGGTCTCCAATAACAATCGGGTTATAGAACGACACATCTCTCAACATGGCGCGTATTGGAAGAGTTATGACTTTGCTGGCAGTGTGGGTACACAGAACATCTTCACCCACCCACTCAATTTCACACATGATGGTGGAGAGGTTGTCTTCAATCTACCCAATGGGTTACAGGGATACTACCTAGCTAATGCCTCCGGCTTTCGTTTAGACGCAGCACCGATAAACATTGTATCCAACCCCGCAGCGAGTGACCCGACGGTGCGGAATGGGTTATCCTGTCTCGGTTGTCATACAGAGGGTATGAAGACGTTTGAGGACCAGGTACGTTCAGTGATAGAGAGTAATGCCACGCCAGCGTATGACAAGGCACAGGCATTACGCTTATACGCCGAACAATCAGAGATGGACGCACTCTTACAGGAAGATATGGATAGGTATAGGGTGGCACTGGCAAAGACGGGGGGTGCGGTTGGAGACATAGAGCCAATTTCACGATTCCATGAGGTGTTTCAGGGACCGGTGGACGCTGCGTATGCCGCTGCGGTGGTTGGGTTAGAGACTGAAGCCTTCTTGGAGAAGATTCGAGAGAATATAGGTCTACAGAACATCGGTTTGTTGGTGTTAGAGAGTGGGAGTGTGAAGCAGGACACATGGACATCAAGTTTTCCTGACATACTTTTTGCGTTAGATTTCCCAAAGTTAGTTGACAAGCCCCCGGTGGTGCCGGAACCGGACAGGCTACCGGGGGCGTTTGTTCATATCCCTGACCCAAACCTCCGTGCTGCAATTGCGGAAGCCCTTGGCAAAAGCCCAAATGCTCCAATTAGCGTAGAAGAGATGGAGAGATTGGGAAGGCTCGACGCGCGGAACAGGGGCATCCAAGATTTGACGGGGCTTCAGTTTGCAATAAATCTGAGGAGTACGTTGGATCTCAGGGACAATCAGATTTCTGACATCTCGCCGATTGCCGGCTTAATCAACTTGCAGAGACTCTATCTCGACGACAATCTAATCTCCGACATCTCACCGATAGCAGGATTAGTTGAATTGCACAGGATCAGCCTTAACAGAAATCCTGTGTCCGATATGTCTCCCCTAAGTGGCTTAAAAAATCTCAACCATCTATCAATGAATGACACTTTTATCTCCGATATATCGCTTGTGAGAAGCTTGCCAAGTCTCACTATCTTCGGGTTTAGAAGCACTCAGGTATCTGACCTATCGCCACTTGCAGGGTTAATTAATATGACGGCGTTAGGTTTTTCCAATAAAAGCGAAAGTATATCGGACCTATCACCCCTTGCGGGATTAATCAACCTAGAGTACATTAACTCGTGGGGCAATTCCATATCCGATTTATCGCCTCTTGCGGGATTAACAAAACTGGAGATTATAAATTTTTGTGGCGGTAATATATCAGACCTTACGCCTCTTGCGGGATTAACTGGTTTGAAAGAACTGTACATTGCCTTTGAAAAAGTATCAGATATATCCCCGCTTGCGGGGTTAACCGGCTTGACTCGTCTAGATCTTGAGGACAATAACATATCAGATATATCTCCGCTTGCGGGGTTGACCAACTTGAAATGGCTAAAGGTTGCTCGAAATAAGATCTCTGATTTTTCGCCTTTGGACGGATTACGCGCTAATAATATGAAACTCGTCTGGCACGGCAATCCGGGGTTTCCAAAGGGAGGTCCGAAGATAGAGGGACCGTGGCTGTGGGTCGTGTTGCCGGGGACAGTAGGTGAAACACTGAAAAACACCGATTTCTTATCAGAAGCAAGTGGAGGCGCGGTGACAGAGGTAGAGATTGCTACCCACGGAGCAACAGCGGGACAGTCGGTTGGGAATGGTGTCTGGACATCCCACAGCCTCCCACTTACGGGGCGGGATAACATTCTAGATATGCTAGAACGCGAGATCCGTGACGGAACTGTCTACGGCTCTGTGACTCTGCATTCACCACGGGAGCAGAAGACAACGATGTATGTCGGTGGCGATCGGGGGGCAAGGGTCTGGCTCAACGGTGCTTTGATTTATGAACGACTCCATTGGCATCATCATAATACTGGGGATTACACGGATTTTTTCCCGGTCACACTGAAGCAAGGAAGAAATGTTCTGTTAGTCGCGGTTCACACACGGGGTAACGGCTTTTTTGGCTTTGAATCCGGCGCTGAATATACAGTGGCAAACTCCGGTGTCAGCTACACTTTTTCCAAGACACCAATTCACCTCGGTGATACCTTTACCCTCAATATCCGTGCAGAAAATGTTACCGACTTGGCTGGTTGGCAGTTTGACATCGCCTTCGATCCTGCCGCCCTTGAAGCCATTGACGTGAGCGAAGGTAATTTCCTGAAGACCAATAGTGGAACAACCTTCTTTCAGGGTGGAAGCATTGATAATGCAACCGGTAAAATCACGGGACTCAGTGCGGCGCGGCTCAGTGCCCAAGGTGTGAGCGGTACTGGCACCCTGCTTCAGGTGACGTTCAAGGCGAAATCCGCCGGTGAAACACCCTTAACACTCGATAAGTTTGAGTTCGGCACTGGCACCGGAGAAAACATCCCCGCAGGACCGCATGAAGTTCACATTACTGTGGAGGAAGGACTCGCCACCGGGGACGTAAATCGGGATGGACGGGTGAGCATTCTGGACCTGATTCTCGTCGCACAGCAGTTGGGGAAAAGGGTATCCGCTGGCTCGCCGGTGGATATCAACGGGGATGGTGTCGTCAGTATCCTCGACCTCATCCGTGTCGCACAGGGGATTGCCGGATCACCCGCAGCGCCATCGGTTGGGACAGACAGTGCAGATGCTGCAACGATAGAAGCGTGGATAGCACAGGCGCGGTTGGAAGATGACGGCTCGCTTGCCTTCAAACAGGGGATTGAGAATCTTCAAGCCCTGTTAGCTTCGTTAATACCTGAAAAGACTGCGTTATTGGCAAACTATCCGAATCCGTTTAACCCGGAGACATGGATACCGTATCATCTGTCGAACGATGCCGATGTGACGCTTACCATCTATGACACCAAAGGTGTGTTGGTGCGTCAATTGGATTTAGGACATCAGCAGGCGGGATATTACACCAATAGGACACGGGCGGCGTATTGGGATGGGCGCAACCACTTAGGCGAGGCGGTGGGAAGCGGCGTCTATTTTTACCAGTTACGCGCAGGCGATTATTCCACCATACGAAAGATGGTTATCCTAAAATAGCGAGAAATCTACCACCCGTTTTCGATAACACACAATGAATTCTGCTACTACTTACCTTAACCGTAAAGGAAAAAAATCCATGAACAACCAACTTTTCCGTTTCACCTTATTCCTGTTGGTGTACCTCTCACTGCCATCAATAGCAGCAGCACAAGTGGAAATCTCAGCTGTACCCAGCGCAAATAATCCGGCGGTGGGCGACACTATTGAAATCTCAATTAATATTTCTAGTGCTTCTAACGTCGCTGGCTATGAGTTTAAACTCACCTTTGACCCGACCGAACTGCAATTCATAGGTATTGAAAATGCGGACTACCTTCCAACAGGCGCGTTTGCACCAGAACCCGAAGTTGGGGACGGTTCAGTGAAATTTTATGCGGCAGCTCTGAGCGGGACAGCTGAAGGCGATGGAACCCTCGCCCTAGCAACGTTTAAGGTCTTAGCCGACACAGGAACAATGATAGGATTAGAGGAGGTTGTAATTGGAGACCAAACAGCACAACCCCTTGCAATCGCATCCGTTACAGGCGCGACTATTAACTCAACCACTTCTGGTGCCCCAACCACCCCTGACACCCCAACTACCCCCGATACCTCAACCACCCCTGATACTTCAACCACCCCTGATACCCCAACTATCTCTGTCGAAAATGTGTTGGTTACAGGTGTAAAAATCTCTGCTGTGCCCAGCGTAGACAATCCTTCGGTGGGCAATACTATTGAGATAGCCATTAATATTGCTGGAGCATCTAACGTCGCTGGTTATGATTTTAGACTCACCTTTGACCCGACCAAGCTTGAATTTGTAAGTATTGAAAACGCGGACTATCTCCCAGCAGGTGCGTTTGCACCAGAACCTGAAGTTGGGAACGGTTCAGTGAAATTTTATGCGATCACTCTGACAGGAGCAGGTGAAGGCGATGGAACCCTCGCCCTAGCAACGTTTAAGGTCTTAGCCGAAACAGAAACAACAGTACGATTTGAGGAGGTTGAGATCGGGGATTCAACAGCGCAACCCCTTGCAATCGCATCCGTTACAGGCGCGATTATTAACCAAGCTGCCCCTACGGCAGGCGCTGACATAGAATATCTCCTGTCGATACCAGCGGGCATCAGTCTAATTCATGTACCCCTGAAGGTGAACGCCGTTGACGGGGCAGCGCGGGCCATCGTCTCTATCGCCGACCTCTACGACGCACTCGGCGGTACAAATGCGGTCAACTTCCTCATCACCTATGACTCCCAAACTCAGGAATGGCGCAGCTATTTCGTTCCTTCGGACAGAGGCGGTCCCGCGGACGCAAGGTTGACTGACGACAAAGGGATTATCGCCGGACTGAGATCCCCGGTCTCGGTTCGTCTGCGTGGCGGCGCGCTGGGGACAAGTGGAACCAGCACCATCACCTTAAACCCAGGTCTCAACCTTGTGGGGCTGCCGTTGAACGATTCAAGAATAATGCGTGTGAGCGATCTGTTTACGCTCAATGGGATTGGCGGTAACGTCCCTGTAATTATCCTCACCGATGGCGGGGAGTTCAAGCTAGTTGGACGGCCGGGCGACCCCGGAGATATACAAATCACCGGGGGACAATCCTTTATCCTGACCGTTCAACGGCCGGCAACAGTCATTATCTTCGGTGATGGGTGGACTAATATCAGATAACACAAGCTGCTACATATCGAAAATCCATCGGTTTTCCCGTAGGGGCGGGGTACCCGTCCATCAAGGGCTCAACCTTTCGCTCCAGTACGCCACCCGCACACAATACAGCACCTGCTTACATCGATCTCCCTACTCACCAAACCCCCTCAATCGTCGAGAATCACGTTTCACTCCTCAGCCTCCCTAAAACTCAACCGTCAACCCCAGATACGGCAGCACTGGTAATTGGTGGACGTTCCGCTCCTCCGTGTAGTCCCTGTTGTAATCAACATCTAACACATTCATGCGATTATACGCATTGAGCAATTCAAGGAAGATCCCCCATCGCCAACGCTGATAGATGAACGACTTGCTGATACGAAGGTCTAAGCGGTGGAACGGCGGCACCCGTACTGAATTGGTTTCGCCGTAGATGGGGTTGTAGCGAGGCCGACCTGTTTCGGGATGCGGTACAATCTCGGCATCGGTCACCGGCGTGTACGGATTTCCGGTACGGTACTGCCACTTCGCACCGATTTCCCATGTTGATGTGAGCAGATAGCTCGCTGTGACTGTCGCAACATGGGGCTGATCAAACGAGTAAAGCCGCTCCATCTCACCGGGACGGTCCTCGCGTTTGGAAACCGAGTAGGTGTAGTTCGCCCAACTGAAGAATCGATCCCCAGCGCGATGTTTCACGGAAAGCTCAACGCCGCGCGCATACCCCTGCCCTTGGTTAAGATACCCCTGATTAAGATCTTCCTCCCTTTGGTCACGCGTGATCAGATCTCTAAAATCTTTCTGATAGCCCGCAACCTTGAGGCGTGTTTGCGAGCTAATTTCCCGTTCCAACTCCACAATATAATGAACCGCTGTATTCTCCTTTAGGTCAGGATTTCCGAATCCCTGCGCAATTTGCCACGGATAGGGACTAATCTCGTACCTGCCGTAAGCGAATCGGAGCTCTGAACCACCCGGCATTTTGAATCGAAGGCTGCCTCTCGGCCCAACGGAGACCCGATCGGTGAGATTAAAATAGTCTAACCGCAGCCCCAACGTAACGGATAAGAACTCAAGCGGATCATACCGATTCTGGAGATACCCCTCAATAAAATTGAACCGTTGTTCAAAGTCTACAGCGATCTTCTCTTCAAAGGTGAAATATTGAGATTCACTCGCCGTCGGATCCCCTTCATCGGGGAGGCGCGGAAACAAGGCAGATCCGTCCCACTGCGTCGTCGACACAAGTAACCCCGATTCAAGCTGATGTTTCGGATTCAAACGGTAGGCGAGGTCTTCGCGAAGTTCGTGTTGGACCGGCTCCAGTCTCAGAAAAAGTCCCTGACCAAAGCTAAAGGCTTGGAAATAACTCGCACGCGAGATTGAGAGGTGTGAAGTGAGGCGATCTGTCAGCGCGGACCTGAGATCCGCCGCCTGTACATTAAAGCGACTCTCAAGGTCCAAGTTCCCTGCGAGTGTCGGGTCATACTCGACATCCGCCAACCCCAACTTAAACCCCATAACATCGTCTGCGGCGAACGCCTTAACGTTGAATTGATGGTTTTCAGAGAAATCATAGCTGACCTTCGCCTGATAATCCCAGAATCGCGGGAACGCCGTGATCCGTGTGACCTCTAGCGGAAGGAGATCAATGTAGCTCCGCCGTCCTGCGAGATACCACGATCCACGGCTCCCGATCGGTCCCTCAAGCAGTCCTTCCGAGTAGAGAAAGTTTAGGTTAAACTTGCCCCCCACCCGATCTTCCCTGCCACGCCGTGAATAGATGTCGATTACGGCTTGTGCGTCTGCCCCAAACTCCGCTCCGAATCCGCCGGCGTAGACATCAATCCTGTTGAGTATCTCTGAATTTACGGTAGAAACCAGTCCACCAAAATGATAGGGATAAAAAAGTGGCGCACGATCGAGGTAGAAACGGTTGTCCTCAGGGGAGCCGCCACGGATATAGAGTTGACCGTCGAAATCGCTGGCGGCACCAATCCCCGGCAAGGCTTGAAGTGCTCGGAGTGCGTCCCCCGCGCTGCCGGGGATCCGCCGAATCTCCATAACTCCCACGGTTTGTTTACCGGCGGCGGCTGGTATCGACCTCGATTTGACCTCAACCCCTTCCAAGGTCACAGTAACGGAATTGAAAGAAATTTTGACTTCAGTGATTTGACCCGCCCTCACCGTAGCGACCTTGCTAAGGAGAGGGTAACCGACAGCGATCACATTCAGCATATAATCGCCGGCCAGCAGATTGTCGAATCGAAATTCACCATTTTCATCGGTCAGGGTACTTTGCCCAGTTTCGACCAACCGAACCGTGGCGTTTGCCAGTGGATAACTTTTGATCACCTGAAGCGTGGTGGTTGACTGTGGATCTGTTTCTTGACCAACAACGGTGCCACGAATATCTCCTTTTTTCACGATGATTTCTTGAGGATATGCAGCAGGAGAATATATGAATAATGCAAATAGAAGGATGACGGATAAACACCGAGACAATCCTTTAATACCGTACACCAATTTAATCTCCTCACGTTTCATAGCCAGCGGTTGAAACTGCTCGGCTTGGATAGACATATCCAAGCCATATTCCTAGTTCAATCTAATGCCGATATAGTCCGTAGGTCGAGATTCATATCTCGACAAAATACTGATTCAGACAAGTATTTGCCAATCCAATGAACCAATTTACGCATCACGTTTAAGCCCCTGCAAGAGATCTTCAAACGTCTCCGCAACAAATACCCCCGCTTCACGCAGGGCTTTCACCTTTCCACGCACCGAACCGCGCCCCCCTTCGACAATCACCCCGGCATGACCGAACCGCACACCCTCAAAATCATCAACAAACCTGCCCGACAAAAAGGCAACTATTCGGAGTCGAGAAGGCTTCTGCTTCAGTCGCGCTGCGAGTTGCTCCTCCGCAGCCCCGCCCGGCTCACCATAGATGACCACAGCATCGGTGGCGGGATCCGCTTCGAGGAGCTCAATCAACTCCGTGAAATTGGAACCGACGATTGCATCCCCACCTACGCCGATAGCGATACTCTGCCCGATTCCACGGCTCGTTAGATAGCTGGCGATTTCGGTGGTCATCCCACCGCTGCGGGACAGCACAGCGACACGCCCCGGCATAAACGAGCGGTGCACATTATCCACACGCCCACCGACCGTGCCGAGTTTGGCAATCCCCGGACGGATCAGCCCCAGCGAATTGGGACCAATGACGGTACAACCAGCGCGGCGGGCGGCAACGAGCCATTTACTGGTGTCCAGTTGCGGGACCCGTTCAGTCATAATCAGACAGAGCAACATACCGGCATCGAAGGACTCCAGCGCGGCATCAAGCACAGCGGGTGGAGGCACAGAAATAACGCTGATAGTCGCACGATGCTCCTCAACCGCCGCTGCAACCGTGTCGTAGACAGGTATCCCATGAACGCGCTCCCCACCCTTGCCGGGCGTCACACCGGCGACGATGTTGCTACCGTAAGCGAGCGAGTCCTCAACCATACGACTCGCCTCTCTGCCGGTGATCCCTTGGACAAGGACGCCTGCCTTTGGGTCAAGCAACATGGGCGCGATTCCTTTCCACAGCCAATCGGGCAGCCGCATCTAACGACATCTCGCGTCCATGTACTTCCACGCCGGCTGCTTCCATTATCTCCCGCGCTTCCGCCTCCCAGTTGCCGGGGACACGAAAGAGGCTGATTGTCTCCGCGGGTTTCTTTCCTGCAGCCTCGACACCCATGAGGACACCACGAGCGATGACATCCGCACGGGTATTGTTGACCACATTCATGATAACCGCCATCCCTCTAACGCCCGGCTTCGATAGCAGGAGCGATGTTATGGCGGCAACCTTCTCCTCAGTCGGATTGCCTCCCACCTCGCAGTAGTTTGCAGGACACCCGCCATGCGCTTTGATAGCGTCGAAAACGGTCAGGCTCGCGCCGCCTCCACCGATCAGCAGTGCGAGATCGCCGTCAAATTCTACAACCCGTCCAGCAACACCCCGATGGTCTGTCGCATCAATACGTTGGGCTTCCAATTCCAGAGGGGTGGGCGGACGACCTGCCGCAGTCATCGTCAATTCGCCTAACGACTTCAACCGCTCCTTCTGTCGATACACTGCCTCGTCCTCAATCTTCACACGCGCATCAAGCCCGATAAGTGTCTCGTCTTTGGTCGCAACTAGTGGGTTGATTTCCATTGTAACGCCATCGCAGGCGAGAAACGCTCCTGACAACTTGGTAAGGACATCCCCGACTCCCACGAGGGTTTTTCCCGTCAAGCCAACTTCGGCAGCCATCTCCCTTGCCTTGTAAGGCGCGAGCCCCGTCCACGGATCGAATAGCTGACGTGCGACCTGATCGCTCTGGGCAGCTTCAACGTCCACACCGCCGGCGAAACTCAGCAACGCAACGGGCAGCTTTGCAACCGTGTCCCATGTAATACCAACGTAAAACTCGCGATCGTAAGTCAGCTTCGGTTCAATCGAAATGACCTCAACCGTTGTACCGTGCAGGTCCATTCCGAACAGCACCTCTGCTGCAGTAACGGCTTGATCAATAGTCTCTGCGAATTTCACCGCCCCGACATTCCCCCGCCCACCGAAAGGGGTCTGCGCCTTGAGAACAACGGGCAATCCAACGCACTCAACGACTGCTCGCACTTCACTCATAGAATCAACGGGCGTTGATTCCGTAAAAACCAAGCCGAAATTAGACAGCAACCTTTTGCTTTGATGTTCAAGGAGTCTCATTACTTTTCCTTTTGACGGTAGCACCTTGCATGATTATACCATATCCCCACGAAAAGATGCGGAGGTTTTGAGGCGTTTTAGCCGACTCACGCCATAGACAACCGAAGGGAGGTGTTTTGTGAGCACAAAAAAGCGGTATCATACCTTTGAAAAAAGGCGCAATACCGCTGGTTATATTGATTTAGGAGGATTCTCTACCGTGTACTAAAGTTAGTACAATTTGTATCCAATTCATGTAGCGTTATCAAGGGTCTAGTGAATATTCGGCGAGTTAGTATCTTCAGAGATTGTCGCAGAAAATAATTATCCCTTGATTAAAGCACGCATATACTCAACCATCAACCCCTGTGTCCGCTTGACAGGACGATACCAATGAATGCTCAATACCCAGTACACCGACTCACTTGTTATCGAACTGCCCCGATTTTATCAGGGTGGCGTTGAATAGCAATTGCCTCAGGCAACTGGTCCCGAAACTCAGTTGCGTGAATCAATTGATGCTTTGCTGGGATTTGACCTGATATCAGGTCAAATCCGCAGTGCTGCTTGGCATCCCGAAGCGTATTCCCAATCAACCATCATTTGTACCGTGAATTGTCCAAACTTTAGTACCGTGTAGAGGATGCCGCCTCATCTGACTCGGAGCGGATGGCAGCTCTACTAAGACGTTCCTCCTCTGCCCGTTCCATTGCTTTTTTGAGACGTTTCAGATTCTCCTCACACGGCGAACAGTTCTCCTCTGCCTCAGGCGAGTCAATTGCCAGTTGCTTTTGAGGCTGCATCGGAAAGGTGTCCGTTGCATACGCAATGAACAAGCCCACAATGACCAAGAAACAGAGTAATCCCCACGTTATCAGAAATATTTTCATATAGAAACCTCCTCTCCCTTAAGATGCCGTTCTACCTGATCCGGGTCCGGTAACAACGGATTGGGCTACTTACGGTTAGATTTTATCGCCCCCCAGTATAGGAGGAGCCTCCCTTGTTGAGCAGGGACAGACAAGCGCGGATTCCATTCCTGTGGGGCAGAATCGGAGAAATTGTTATCCGTTAATTGTATCAGTTCGCGCGTATCGAGCCGGTAGCGGTAGATGTGCCTCGGGGCTTTCTCCCCGTCACCATCTTTCCAACCCTGAAAGAGTATCGACTTCCCATCGGCGGCAAAAACAGGGCCACTAAACTTCATCTCTGGTATCTGCACCCGCTCCCGATTCATCACTAGCCCCCGCCTTGCTGGGTGCAGCGTGGTAATGACCAGAAAATGAGTGCTGTCGTTTTTTCTCTTAACTATTTCCTGATGCAACACCCGGTTCCCATCGGGAGACCACCCACCCAAAAATATCGTTCTACCCGGCTTCGACCCAGTGACCCGCCATAGATCCGTGCCATTGGGACGAACGGCATAAATCTGCATACTTTGAAACCCGTCAATCAATGGGCGGTGTCCCCCAAAGAGAATCCACTGCCCATCCGGCGACCAACACAGTCCAAAAAAAAGCCATGCGCCCTCAACCACCTGCCTGACATTGCCCCCATTGGCATCCATCACAAGGAGCTTGAGAGGAGAGCCTCCATTACCGTTGATTTGGAGGCGCTGAAACGCAATCTGTCGTCCGTCAGGCGACCAACAGGGACCCAGATCGAGGGCAGGATGACGGGTCAGGTTGCGTGAATTGCTCCCATCGGCATCCATCACATATATCTCGTTATTCCCATCCCGCTTGCTGTGGAACGCAATCTGTCGTCCGTTGGGAGACCAGTCAGGAGAGGCATCGCTCGCCTCGTTGAAGGTCAACCGCTTCTGATTGCTGCCGTCCGAGTTCATCGTGTAGATTTCGTAATTTCCAGCCCGATTGGACTCAAACACAATTTTAGCATGGAGTGAGCTCGTGACCAGCCACAGACTCGCCACGAGCAAAACAATCCGCTTCATTTGGGAACCTCCCCTCTACTGCGATGCTGCTCTACCTGCTTGGCAACCTCCGGGTCATTCTCTCTCAGGCGGCGGAGCCCCTCTTCGGGGCCGTACTGATTCAAAGTGGACATCGCCCGCTCAAACCGATCTGATGAAAATTGCGCTTTCAACGCAGCTTCAAGCCCCGCCTCGGTGGAATGAGTGGACGGAGCAGAGGGCACATCAGTAAAACCAGGTACTGCTGTCGCTGTGACACCATCATCGGTCTTGGGAGTTATAGAACGTTCAGAGGCATCGGTCGATGGCGTGTCCATGCCAGGACGGCTCCCCTCCGTTTCGCTAAGGGATGCCGAGGGACTTTCCACGACGGACGATAAATCCCACGAAGGGGCGGATGCCGGTGCTTCGGTCGCCGAAACACCCGCTGTCTCTGCAGCAGCAACAATACTCGCCGCGTTTCGCTGCACGTTGGTCATCCAGACAAAAGCGGGGTTGCTCTCTATACCTTCCCGCTCGGTCTGAATGGCCCCTTCCCACTCCCAATCGAACTGCCCAAAAAACCATCCAAAGTTCCGCCGGTCTTTGAGCCTAAACTGAGTGATCACTTTTCTACGTTGCAGTGCTGCTTCCGTCGGATTTGTCAGGTCTACCGGCTCAGCGGATAGAAACAACTTCGCCATCTTTAGACGCATCTCCAGCTCGTAATCTTCAGGCTCCCCAGTGGGAAAGTGGAGACGGAAGTGTTCGGCTAATGCATTCCAAGGCACCGGAATCCCTTGCGATTCCATGAATTCAAGCCACGCCCGGGTACTGGTGCCATTTTTGTTTTGCAGAAATACACGGAACGCCGGTGAATCCATGACCTCAAGCAATTTTTGAATACGTGGGGTTGAGAGCGCCTCTTCGCTCAACAGGGACATAAAATTACTTTTAGCGTGCCGTGCAACTCTTTCATAGCGATCCAGCGGTTCTTCATCGGGACTTGGAGTCGATTGCAGGACGTTTCGATTCTCAGTTAGCGACTTGTTGTCAGTAGGGAACACCGATTGAGGTTCCCTACTGGCACTCTCATGTGCTGGAAGGGCCCTGGATGGCTGCTCCCGGAGAAAAAACCACAGGGACACACAAACGGCAATCCCTATCAACAGCGCGATGCCCACAACCATCCCTTTTTGGATTGATTCGATTTTCACCGGTTTTTACCTCCGCTTGGCGGTAGCTTACCCCCCGAAGCAGTTATGGGCAACATTAGAGCCACACTCATCAGCGGCGGCCGCACACACTCCACTGGCTACTGCTAGTGCTAGCTCACAAGGTAGAGCCCCAAACCCAAACTCCTGGCAAGTCACCTGTGCCATAAGGATTGCGGCACAACAAAGGTCTGTTAAATCATCACAATCATCGCTGAAAGCCGGAGTTGGAAACATCCAAACGCTGACTACCAAGACCGCGACGAGTAAAACCATTGCCTGCAAACGACGTAAACTTAACATGATTAAACCTCCTATGAGTTGTTAAGAATGCTTTAGCATTCCGTTGACTAAAAAAGATTCTCAACTTCACAAAATGTCTTAGAACCTGTTTTAAAAAGAAAAAGGCTATTCAAAAGTTAATGTTTATGTTAAACCATTAGAGCAGTAAACTACTGACCTAATGAAAGGCCTAAACATGACTACACCAAAGTATCCTACAGATTTGACCGATGCCCAGTGGGACAAACTGTTACCCTATTTTCCAGAACCTTCACCCATAGGTAGACCTCTCAAGTGGGAGATGCGCTCAATTATCAACGCTATTTTCTATATAGTCAAATCAGGGTGTCAGTGGCGAATGTTGCCGCGTCACATGCCACCGTGGCAAACGGTCTATTCCCACTTCAGAAAGTGGAAAACTTTAGGGACATGGGTTATGATTCATCAAGCACTTCACGAGCAAACCCGTAGTGATATTGGCAAATCCCCGTCACCGACCGTAGCTATCATTGACAGCCAATCGGTCAAGACGACCGAACTGGCAGATAGTAGAGGGTTTAATGCGCACAAGAAAGTCAAAGGTCGTAAACGCCATATAGTCACCGATACAATTGGCATTCCATTGGGAGTCAAAGTCACTGATGCCAATGTCAGTGATAATCGAGTCGCAATAGAGTTACTAAACGAGGTCTTTAGTTGGCAGATAACGATTCAGTTAGTCTGTGCTGATGCTGGCTATCGCGGAGAATTAGGCGACTGGCTATATTTAACGCATCAGTGTCAATTGGACATTGCTCCATCTCTTGGGCAATCGGGATTTGTGGTCGTCCCATTACGTTGGATTGTGGAGCGCACCTTTTCTTGGTTCGGTTGGTTTCGCCGATTGACTTTGGACTATGAACGCTCGGCTGAGACCGCTGAGGCTATGGTGTATATTGCTTCCATTTACTTGATGCGGAACCGCATCAAATGACTTTTAAAACAGGTTCTTAGCATATCTACCTTGAGAATATGCCAATCCAAGTTGTGTTGAAAATCCATGTTTTTTCCGTTACAGTTGAAGTGTTCAACCGCAAACCTAAAGCGCAATTGTCATGCCAAAAGAGACAAAAATCGCCCAAACCCAGTCAGTATAAGGCTTCCAACGCAAAATGGTCAAAAAGTCGTTGAAGCGATTAACCCAATTATTAGCAATTGTTGTTTAACAATAGTTGCTAATGTTAGCAACTATTGCTAACTTTTTTGCACAAGTTCCAAGAAGGAAACCAAAGCCCGTGCATCGCTGACCCACCCTTTGAGCAACCGACAGTGGGCAACAGATGCTGATGGAGATGGGATTCGAGAGGTTCACACCAACACCATTGAAGGCGTTTGGACGACGGTTCGCAACTTCAAACGCACGTTTAGGAAGGTTCACAAGAAGTTTCTTACCGGGTACATTGCCTTATGTGAGTTTCGCATTAACTGCAAACACATCACAGCGGTGTTTATCTCACAACTCGTCGCTTCCACTAAATCTTAACATGAGCCTATTTGCTTTCCCTACCGCGTAGAGGGCTCTTCACCTGAGTCAGAAGGGACAGGAGGTTTGCGTCGTTCCCGCTCAAATTGCCGCGCAGCCTCGGGATCTGTATCCCTGAAACGGCGGAGTCCTTCCTCCGTGCCGTACTGGTCAAAAAGCTGTTTTGCCTCCTCTCGTTGTTTCAGCGATAATCCCTCCCAGCCACGCGCTTCAACACCTTTAGCAGCTGTCGGTGCAGGCGGTTGGAGGGTGGGCGGTTCGTGTACATGCCTATCTCCATGGTGAACATGGTCAGACGTGACTGAGGTCTCAGGTTCCGGCATTACAGGAGTCCCTTCAGAACGAGCAGGCAGGAAATCTATATCTCCATCAATGCTTTCTGAGGAAATGCTATCGGGTGCATTCCCAATCTGTGCATTTTTTCGCCTAAGGTGAGGGGGTGGTTCGCCAATCACAACCCTCTTAATATTCTCCGCATACCTTAGATTCTTACGATCCTCCTCAGTCAGATAGGTGACAGGGATTCCTCGTGCTTTCGCACTCTTTCGCATTTTCAAGAGCATTCCATGCCCACCGTCTGGGTAAAGGTAATGCAATGCTTCTAAGCCAGCAATCTCGTCATCAAGTGTCATCTCATTTTTGTATATTTTTCTCATGTACTCAGCTGCGGCATGAACCTGTGGAATGTCTCCAAACATTTGAAGAAATTGGCCGCGCACAAAATCTGCTTTCTCGTCTGGAGTGGGCGTTTCTGAAGACGTTTTTTCTGCGGAGGCGGTCTGCTCCTGCGGAAGTAGCTCAGGCACGCGGTCATCAGGACTGAATCTCTCCCCATCCACAGCCACTTTAACAAAGTCGTTAGAAGCTTCCATTTCATTTACTGATGAGGAGGAATTGTTAATAGGTTGGTTAACAACCGCAGGGGATTGCGGTAGATTTTCTATAAAGTTCTTTTTTCCCTGGTTTAGGTAGAAAATCCAGCCTGCTGTTAGAATAACTATCACGGAGATCAATAGAACAAGCTTTCGCATCAAAATACCGTCCCTTCTGAATCGCTTAACTGTTTTTTTTGCCAGCCCCTACGGAGACACGAGTAGAGGCTGGGCTGCCTAGTTTTCTAACGATGCTTAATTATAACAACTATCAACCTGAATAGTCGTATAAATGGTGGCCGATCCCGTGATCTGAGAACCGTGACCATTATTGTGTCCCGAGTTACCCATTATATGGTAGTTATAGTAGTGACCATATCCATTGCATACAACTGGCTCAAGGGAGGTTACAGTGGTTGAAAGGTTAGTGCACTCAGAACCACCTACATCGTAATAGGCTATATGATTTGTTACCTCTATATACTCGTCTGCGTCTGCTTTAGCCGGCTCCGTAAAAGATACGACCATTATGCCGGTCTGTAATTACCCCCAAAAACTAGACAGTAGATTAAGGTGGATTTCTCACTGGCAAACCGGTCATCATCTGTGCGACAATATGGGTCAGAAACGCCAAAAACAGAAAGGAGTCTTTTACCATGTCCCGCAGAAAACGGTACGATGACCGATTTAAGGCGCAAGTGGCGATTGAAGCGATAAAAAACCAACAGACCATCGCTCAGATTGCCAGTCATTACGGTGTCCACCCGACTCAAGTCAGCCAATGGAAAAAGCAGGTGCTTGAACAATTACCTCAACTCTTTGCAGATGGCCGTTCACAAGCAGCCTCTGATAACGACCAGTTAGTTGATGAACTCTATCGCCAAATCGGACAGTTGAAGGTGGAACTGGACTGGCTTGAAAAAAAAACGCAACTGCTCCGTTGAACAGAAGCGACAGCTTGTTGAAAAGGGGTGCCATTCACCGTCGGTTGTAAGACAATGCGAACTACTGGGGTTGTCTAGAGCCTCGTTCTATTACCGACCGGTAGACGAGTCGCCCCAAAATCTGCTCTATATGCGTCTGATAGATCAGCAGTACACAAAGACACCGTTCTATGGCGTGCCTCGATTGACGGTATGGCTTCGTTCTCAAGGTCATGTTGTCAATCGAAAGCGGGTGGCTCGGTTGATGCGAAAGATGGGATTGGCGGCTATCTATCCTAAACCTAAGCCAACCGGTATAGATAAACCGTCCAAAACCTATCCCTATCTACTGAAGGGATTAAGCATCATCAGACCGAACCAAGTCTGGGCAACCGATATTACCTATATTCGCTTGACTCGTGGTTTTGTTTATCTAGTAGCGGTTATGGATTGGTTCTCCCGGTATGTGTTGTCGTGGGAACTTTCAAACTCACTCGATGTATACTTTTGTCTATCGGCTCTGGATAGGGCACTTAGCCAATCGAGACCGCTGATATTCAACAATGACCAAGGCAGTCAGTTTACTTCTGATGCGTTTACCGATAGGCTTCAAGCGGCTAACATTGCCATCAGTTGGGACGGTAGAGGCAGCTATTTTGACAACATCTTCATTGAAAGGCTCTGGCGCAGTGTTAAGTATGAGGAGGTCTATCTCAATGACTATGACTCGGTTACTACAGCTTGGCGTTGATTGAGAGACTATTTCAACTTTTACAATCAACAGCGGTTTCATCAATCGCTCAATTATCGTACACCCCACGAGGTGTATTTCCAATAAGTTCTGGCGTTTCACCCGGACCGAGTTGCTCCGATTTTCTATCTTAAATCTCATTCATTTCTGTCTAAAGGATGGGGGTAAGTTCAGTCATCATGACGAGTGAAATGGCGCAGAAGAGAACCCCTAAGTTTTTCATGTGCTTTTTCCTTTGAATTGTTAAGAATGCGTTTAGCATTCTGGCCGGAAAGGAAAGATTTTCAACTTCACAAAATGTCTTAGCACACCCACTTTGAGAATAAGCTAATCTATTGCGAATCATTGAAAATCTATGCTTTTCCGCTACGCGTTACGGTTGAAAGGTTCAACCACAAACTCATAAGGAGCAATTGTCATGCCAAAAGAAGCGAAAATCGCCCAAACCCAGTGGACATCAGGCTTTCAAGGCAAAATGGTCAAAAAATCGCTGAAGGAAATAACTCGGTTATTAGTAACTATTGCTAGCAAATGTTACTAATGTTAGTAAATGTTACTAACCTTCTCGCACACACCGGTGTTTCTGCACATGTAGCAAAGTAATAATTAGACATCTTTCTTAAATAAATGCTTCCACAAATTGAATATCGAAGGTATAATTCCTTTCCTCTCACAACCGATACATTCAAGCCCAAAACAGGAAGGAATTCCCATGAGCATCTTTCAGCAAACCCTTGAACAATCCGACGAACGCTTTCTCCGAGACGTGGGCATCAGCAAAGCCACCTTTCAACAACTCCTTGACAAAGTCGCGACTTATCTGGCAGTTCAACGCGAGAAAAATCCCATGAAAAAACGAGGACTCAAGTCAACAATTAGCCTCGCAGACCAGCTATTACTCACCTTGACTTACCTCAGACATTATCCTACCTTTGCCAAGTTGGGCAAGGAGTTTTCAATCAGTGAATCTTACGCCAACAAGATTTATCACCGAATGCTCGACATTCTGGTTCGCGTTTTGCCAATGAACAGCAAGAAAGAATTACTCCGTAGCGACTTAGATAGTGTTGTCATTGATGTCACTGAACAACCGATTGAGCGTCCCAAGCAGCAACAGCACCACTATTACTCCGGTAAAAAAATGCCATACTCTCAAAGTCCAACTGATTATCTGCTGGGCGAGTTTGCAGATTCTATCGGTCATTTGTCGAAAGGGCAAAGTCCACGATTTTCGGATACTCAAAGAGAGCCGTCTACCTATCAACCGAGAGACCGAGAAGCTAGCTGACGGGGGCTATCAAGGCATAGATAAGGTCTATCCTAACAGCGTCAACCCGGTCAAGCGAAGCCGGAACAAGCCTCTATCTGATGCCGAGCGTCGGTTCAATGAAGCGTTGTCTCGGCGCAGAATAGTTATTGAACATGTCAACCGACGGTGCAAGATATTCCGGATTACCCAGCAAAGGTATCGCGGCAAGCATAGAAATTATGGCAAGACTTGGAATGTCATTGCTGCTTTAGTCAACCTCAGATATGCTGTATAACTATTACCTTTTTGGAAAGAGGTCTATAACAGAAACTCCTTACAAGACTTTCGTGCAGGTTTGGTAAGACGTCTATATTTATCAAGGGATTTGTGGATAACGGACAGACTCTTTTACGTCGCTTTCCCGAGGCACAGCATCAGTTTTTGCGGGGGACGGCAAACGATCCTTCCCTCCCATTATTTCGGCTTCCGCTTGTTCGGTGCGCTGCAATCTTTTTTCAAATTCGTATTGATGGAATAATGACCGAAATCGTATTTCCCTATCCACCGGTATCGACTGTAGGGGTTCTGCCTTAGAGGTGGGAAAATCATCGGCTTGTTCGAGATAATTATCGAGCCCCGAAGTCCAATTGTCGTCCTCTATGCGACCCTCGCCAGCATTGAACGTTTCCTTAGGATAATACTCTCTTTCTATTTCGGAAACAAGTTCGGCAGCAAGGTCTCTATAAGTAACAGGGTCAAATCCCTGCGATAAGATGAACTCCCAAAAATCCCCAGATGCAATGTAATCCCGGATGGGCTCTCCGTTCATATCAAGTTCAATAACCCGTACGCCCGCCGGGATTGGCCCATCATCAGACACAGTCGCAGTGCCAAAACGGCTTTCCCCCTCTACAAACTTTATCTCTTGCTCGTTCACACTCTCTCTGCGCTGGACGTAGAGCATATTTGGATATAAGGGGTAGACCCTTCCGTTGTCAGGGTTTCGGAAAATACCAATAACCGATGGGTCTTTGTCAAACTCCTCAACAAAGAGTTTGGCAAGTTTTACCTGATCTGCTAGTGTTCTCTCCGGGGGTTGTGGTACAAGTGTGCCATCTGGAAACGTAATCGGAACCTGTGGGGAAGAAGAGGTGTTCGGCACTTTATCGCCAAACATCGTTTTTGAGGTGTTTCCCCTGTCTGCAACGCTACTTCCCGACGGGGAACCACTGTAAGCTTTCGCCTCGGGCAAAGGGGGACCGCTGTCGGCGAAAGGTGATTCATTATTTTCACCTACACTACTGTCATTCACACTACTGTCATTCGGTAGGGAAAGGAAACTACGCTTTAGTGTGACAAAAAAGCACAAAAAAACAAAAACAGCGGCGGCACATAAACAGAGAATTTTTTGCCGTAACGTCATCTATCAGTTCCTGTTCATTCTGCTGAGTTCTGGACTTCGTAAGGGAAACAGGGAATCAGCGGATTTTCAATTCGCCGATTCCCTACTTTCGCTAATTTCTAATTACCAGATCGACTAGTTCGCGCCTGACGAGTACGTGGAACTTCCACCATCTGAATTGATCCAACAGTATGTAGAACCGGATGCAGTGCTAGACCCTCTCTCACTAGCGGAAATCGATATGTTACTCATCGCACCGGGGTGTGAAGGGGAATTAGTACTGGAAATGAACCAATAATAACTGCCCGTATTCGTACTCGATTCGCTTCCTAATTGTGCAAAAGCGTGGCCATCTCCAGAGTGAGAATGTATGTAGTGATCGGTACCCCACAATCGCAAGTGAGATGCAGTTGCACTACTTTCTGAGACGATATCATCACTCCAAAACAGCCACCATGGATGACCAACAAATGAATATGCGTTCTTTTGCACAGATAACGCGTACGTGGAAACTGTAGCAACAACGAGCACCATTGTCAGGATACACATCACTACTAAAAGAGGTAAACTACGTGCGTTTCTAAATTGCATTCTTTATCTCCTTATATAGGGGAATTCGGTTCCCCTGTAGGTCGAAGACTCCCGGAACGGAGAGGGATCCCCCAATCACGACTTCCTATCAGACAGGGAAAACCGAAAACTAAATAACCATCCAAGTCATCAACTACTAGAAAACCACGTTTTTTTCGTTACAGTTGAAGTGTTCAACCACAAACTCAAGGCGCAATTAACATGCCAAAAGAAGAAATAATCGTCCAAACCCAGTCAGCATCAGGCTTTCAACGCGAAATGGTCAAAAAGTCGTTGAAGCGATTAACCCAATTATTAGCAATTGTTGTTTAACAATAGTTGCTAATGTTAGCAACTATTGCTAACTTTTTTGCACAAGTTCCAAGAAGGAAACCAAAGCCCGTGCATTACTGAGAACTTTGATAAATTTTATCACATATACCCTTGGCAACTTCAACGAGGTCTCGAGATAGGGGAATTGCATCTGTTATAGAAATTACTAAAGTTAGTACAATTTGTATCCAATTCATGTAGCGTTATCAAGGGTCTAGTGAATATTCGGCGAGTTAGTATCTTCAGAGATTGTTGCAGAAAATAATTATCCCTTGATTAAAGCACGCATATACTCAACCATCAACCCCTGTGTCCGCTTGACAGGACGATACCAATGAATGCTCAATACCCAGTACACCGACTCACTTGTTATCGAACTGCCCCGATTTTATCAGGGTGGCGTTGAATAGCAATTGCCTCAGGCAACTGGTCCCGAAACTCAGTTGCGTGAATCAATTGATGCTTTGCTGGGATTTGACCTGATATCAGGTCAAATCCGCAGTGCTGCTTGGCATCCCGAAGCGTATTCCCAATCAACCATCATTTGTACCGTGAATTGTCCAAACTTTAGTAGAAATTAGGCAATTGAGTAATCAGAAACTGGGGTTAACCGCTGTCGTGGCGCAGCGACTGACCTAGATGAAATCGGGGTTGCCTAGCCGGCGGAGATCACAGGTTAGGAAACCTGTGGCTACGATGAGATTTCCATTGTCGTATGCCAAAGTCCTACACACTATTTACATGCGATTGCCCTGGGGCTCGAGACGGGGTGTGGTACAAACTGCTCAACTCTTCATTTAATTTATTGGCTTATGTTAAAAGTTCGTGCAATAGAAACCAAGTTTCCAAGAAAAAACTCGGTTTCTCTTAACATTTTGCATTTTTTTGCAATGAACCAATTTATTTTTCGCAGTTTGAAACTAGTTGTTTCAAACTGAAGAAAACAAATTTGCACCCTGTCTGTGTCTTCTTGTATTCTTTATAAGTGTAGAAAGAAATAGGAACAGTGGACGACTCCGACAAGCGTCAACTATCCACTGGAACGGTTTTTCGAGGGTAAAGAAGTCAAGCCGCGTTTACCGAAAAAAGGAGGAGCAAATGGATAACCCACGTACAAGCCCCCGCAATCCGCAAATGCAAAACCGATACCTTGTAGGAGACAGTCCATCCACACAAGGGGTGCGAGAACGCATCCGGCAGGCAGTCGAAGCAAATGTTGATACGATTCTCCTCACCGGCGAAACGGGCACGGGCAAAGAGGTGGTAGCACGGGAAATTCACTTTCAAGGGTCTTTGGAAGAGTGCCCATTTGTTGCTGTCAATTGCTCGGCGTTGCCAGAGTCATTGGTCGAAAGCGAACTCTTTGGTCACGTCAAAGGCGCGTTCACCGATGCAACGAGGGATAAACCCGGCTACTTTGAGATGGCAAATCACGGTACGCTTTTTCTGGATGAAATTGCTGACCTCCCACTCCAAATACAAACGAAGCTACTGCGGGTACTCGACACCCGAACACTGAGACGTCTTGGCGGTACTCAGGAGATCTCCGTTCAAGAACGTATCATCAGTGCATTCAACAGAGATCCCCCACAACTTGTTAAATCTGGGCAGTTCCGCAGCGATCTATACTATCGCCTCAACGTTTTTCCTATTCACTTAACACCGCTTCGGGACAGGCTCGAAGATATCCTGCCGTTGGCTGACCATTTTCTGGACGCGTATACCGTCAGAAGTGGGCGCAGCTTCGACGGCTTTTCAGAGGAGGCAAAATCGTCCCTTCTGGATTATCAATACCCCGGGAATGTGCGTGAGTTACGGAATATCGTTGAGCGCACCGCCATTCTCTGCCCACCAGAGGTCTCGTTGATAGGAATTGAACATCTCGATATTCAAGAATACCCATCGGAAAAGCTGCCATTACAATCTGACCAATCGGCAGGCGGGGACGAGTATAAACGGATCTTGCGGACACTTGAAGAAAACCGATGGAATCGCCATCGGGCTGCAAAAAAACTTGGCATCCCCTACTCCACTTTCCGCTACAAGATGAAAAGGTTGGGAATTTCGCAGATGCGAGATTAAGATCATGATGTTGTCTTGACGGTTTGCTCGTTTTTCGCTCCAGAGGAGCGATATGTCTATAGAACAACGGTGCGTCTAATCCCCGCGCTCCAGAGGAGCGCAATGTGGAGGGCAATGAACCAACATAGCCCCAGCGCGGCGAGATGCACCCTCTCAACTCGTATCATTACGATTGACGGTCACTTATCCGAAGCACCTTCAGATACAAGCTGCATCACCCGCCGGGCGCGCTCCACCACCGGCAGATCGACCATTTGACCATCGACAGCAACCGCACCCGCGCCCTCCGCTTCCGCCGCCTCAAAGGCTTCCACCACACGCCGGGCATACTCAACCTCCGCATCGGTTGGACGGAAGACCGTTTCAACAACCTCAATCTGGGCGGGGTGGATCAAGGCTTTGCCGGTAAACCCAAGGTCACGGGCGAGACGGGTGTCCTTTTCCAATCCTGCCGGGTTCCGAATATCAAGATAGACCCGGTCTATCGCCTGCAAGCCTTCACTGGCAGCAGCGACAACGAGCATGGAGCGGGCGTACAGGAAATCCCCCGCCTCCCCTTGGCGGACGTTAAACATCCCCAAATCCATCGCGAAATCCTCTGCACCGAACATCAAGCCAACAAGTCTAGGACTAGATGCCGCAATCGCAGCCGCCTGAATCAGTCCGCGCGCGCTCTCAATCGTGGCGAGCAACCGAACACTTCCGCGTTGAAGTCCCGCTTGCTCCTCCCGCTCATCCAGAACCGCGCTGACCCGCAACACATCTTCGGGGCAATTCACCTTCGTCAGCGTGAGCCCATCCAGACCGGGACGAATCACCGCAGGGAGGTCTGCCGCTATCTCTTTGGTCCCAGCGGGGTGAATACGCACGAAACGGAGCATCCCACCCGACGGACGGTCAAGCGTTTCCGCCATCATGGCGCGAGCGGTATTCTTTTCGCCGGGCGGCACCCCATCCTCCAGATCGAACATCGCCACATCGAGCTTTAGCCCATAGACTTTATCAATCATCCGCCGCTGATGTCCGGGAACGAACATCCAAGACCGCATAATCCGCATAAAAAATCTCCTATTGTTTTTTCACGTTTCACGCTCCCACGCTTCCTCGCTCCCCCGTCACCCAGTCTCCTCCAGATGCATGGCTTCTCCCTCAAGCAGGAGACTGCGAATATCGTAGCGTCCGGGATACTGCACCGGCAGCTGTCCGGCTTCTACCATCAGATCGAGCGGGTTCGCACGGGTTTGCATCGGTAGGCGGACGACCTCGTGGCAGCGGGCAGATTCGTAGGCACCCATCATCATGTGCATCGTCCACAAACCATTTTCCGCTTGGCTGCGGTGGACACAACGCTCTTCAATCCAATCAACTAACTCTTGCACCTGAGCGGCAGCCGCATCCACCCCTTCAACCTCTACATCCCGCCAGCCACCCGTTTCAGCGTTGAAGTAGCGTATCCAACCGTCGTCGAAATCGATCATCCCGTCCGTTCCCTGCACAAACGCCCAATTGTTTTCGGAGACGAGATCCGTCTGGAACGTCCCCTGCACACCGCCCTCGAACAGTAAAAATCCCGCTACGCAGTCCTCACTACGTACACTGCGCTCGTACCGATCGGTCTTCCGCTCCACCTGACCAAAAACCCACTCCACTTTAGGATCGCCCAGAATATAACGCATACAGTCTAGCCCGTGGCTGGTGGCGTTGAGCAATCCGGTCAGACGGGTGTGCGATACCCGTTCGGGCTTCCCAATCGCTCCTGCTGCAATCAACTCTTTCGCTTCCGTCCACGCCCCAAGGAATCGACGCTGAAAACCGATCGCCAACTTAACCTGATTGCGCTGACAAGCAATCATCATCGCTTCAGCCTCGCCCAAGTTAGTCGCCATCGGTTTCTCACAAAGGATAGCCTTGGGCTGACGCGCAGCGGCGGCGATTGCCATTTCCGCGTGAAGGGGGTGCCATGTGCATACACTCACAATGTCAGGCTGCTCAACCTCAAGCATCTGCCGGTAATCGGCATAGTGGTTAGGAATGCCGTTTCGCTCGGCAAAGCTCTGTGCCTTGGCTTCCACTGTATCCGCACACGCCACCAGCGTGGTCGTTTCGACCCGATTATAACCGGAGGCGTGGCTGTTAGCGATGCTGCCACACCCGATAATTGCGGCGCGGTAGCCCACTAATTTTTGGTCAGTCATCGTTTACGCTCCATATTACTCATAAGGTATCGCATCGTTAAAAATCTGTGTCCGCTTCATAATCCGTCGCTCAGTTGATGGGAAGCCCTCTCGACGGTGCATGGTGCATCGGTTGTCCCATATAACCAAATCGCTAACCTCCCAATCGTGTGTCCAGACAAAACGCTCCTGCGACAGATGATCGAAGAGTGTACCAAGCAGCTCGCGGCTTTCCGATTCGCCAACGCCCACGATGTGCCGAGTCAGGTGGGGACCGACGTACAACGCTTTACGCCCGGTCTCAGGGTGAGTACAGACAACCGGATGGTCAATCAACTCCGGTGGATTCTGGCTTTCGACATGGTGGCGATGGACGGCACGCAGCCCATTGAGCCGCGCTTTGAGGTCAGGATCGAGTCCCTCATAGGCGGCGTAGCAGTTGCACCACCGCGTGGCACCGCCGGTGGAAGGAAGTTCGACCGCGTAGATGATAGAGAGCGTTCCGGGCTGCCGCAGGTACGACAGATCGGAGTGGAAGGGGATCTCGTCGTTGCCGAGTGCACCGATGGGTTGACCGTCCTTCTCGACATTGGAAACAAAGAAGATCTCTTTGACAGGACGAGGCAGCTGCTTGCGGACATGTTCGACCGCTTGACCGAAGTAGTTGGTGAAACGGACCTGATCCTCATCGCTAATCCGTTGCCCACGGAAGAGGAGGACACAGTGCGCTAGCAACGCCTGATAGATGCACTGGACCGTGTCTTTAGGCAGCGGATGCGTTAGGTCTATCCCCTGAATCTCCGCCCCAAGCGCACCGCCGGTGGGAATCACTTGCATCTGATCGATACTGTTTGTGGTAACATCCATCTGAAGCTCCTTTAGAACCTGTTTTAAAAAGCAAGAAATGATCCCACGGTACTGTGAATTTGTCAATCGACAGCGAGCCGTATCGCAGGGTAGGGGTTGCGTTGGGCGAGGGGACCTCGCCCCTACGAAACTAAGCCCCCCCAATAAGTCGGGAGGCACGTCGAAAGCTCTCGGAACGGAGCACCTACCATTGACCTGACATAGTTTGCTGAATATAGTGAGAATGTGCCGTTGAATAGTGGATTACGGAAGAAACCGAGTTTTGAAGAAAAAACTCGGTTTCATGGCAAATCACTTTACCCAAAATGACTTTTCAAACAAGTTCTTAGAATCTCTCCCTCAGTCCCGTTTCTTTCTACGGAAGCGTTTATGAGCCTTTGGTGCGAGTTGGCAAAAATGTCCTTTTCACCCTTTGGTTCACTGGTTCAAAAGTTCATTAATGAACCAACAAAACGAAGCCATTACTCCATTGTTTTCACGTTTCGCGTTTCACGTTTACACTTCTGAAACCTTTACCTTTTCAACCTGATTCGAGACCAACCAATCCAAAAAGTCTTCCTGCTCCTCTGTGATCTCAATTTCGGCTTGATTCTGATCGTCCAACGGAGAGGTCACGTAGAACACCCCCTCGTCGTACAGTTCAGCGGTCAACTCAAGCGGGAAGAAAAACGCATTGGGATCGCCGCTATGTTCCCATTGCCGAGCACTCGCACCCTCCGTGAAGTATTGGAGCTGTCCACGCAGTATATGCGAGATCTCGTAAGGCTCAAGCGTCGGTTTATCTATAGCAGATGCGAAATATTTAGCCATTTTACTTTGTCCTAACTCTAGTTACTAGTAGTAGGCATACTCTGTATGCCGTAATCTCCACACACCCGTAGGTCGGGCATCTTGCCCGACCCCAACGATCCAATGCGGTTAATGCGTAGGGAACGCAGATCTGCGTTCCGTTTATTCTTACGTATTACGTATTATGCTTCATTAACCCTAGCACGTAGGTTGGGTTGAACGGAATCAATGAAAAAGCCCAAGGATTCCACTTGGATTTCAAAGTTCGATTCTGTCAAAATCTCTTAAATTTAGTGAAACCCAACTCTTGATCGTCGCTTGGATTGAGCGTTGGATTTCACTCGACTATCCTACAAGACCGTGTTGTCGAAAGGCAGAAGTTCTATTGTCCTTGATAGGGATTCGATTTTAACCGCTCAACCCAACCTACACCACTGGCAGCACAAAACTATTATTCAATTATAGCACATCTCCCCCAAAAAACAAGAAGCTAAATTTCCACCTTTCTGCTTGACTATCCACCCGTTCGCCACTATAATTCTCAACGCAATTAGCGTACACGCCCCTAACACAATGCGAGGAAAGACCTGATGAAAGAACAACTGGAATTTTTCAAGGATAACGGTTACCTTGTCGTGCCTGATGCTCTATCCGCTGAAGAGATTCGCTCCATCAACGAAGCGATTGATCGGGATCTCGTCGAGAATCCGGTGATGTGGTTAGATCGCAGACAGATGGGGCGGCGGCAGAACGCCCATGCCCTGCTCGCCTGCCCGGAGATGGACGGGACCATGCGTCCACCGACGTTGGTGCCGTTGATGCGTGCAATCATGGGAAAAGATCTCTGTGCGGAGGAACATTCGGTGATGCTTCGTGCACCAAACCCTGACGGCGACACCGAATGCCATTGGCACCGCGATGCGAGTCGTGATGCGAGTGGGGATGCCGACTCTCCATATTATACACGCTATCTATCGGTCGTCTTTTATCTGACAGATGTGGACGACACCACGCACACCTTCAGCGTCTTACCCGGCACAGCACAATCCACAGAGTGGCTCCCACTTGAGGCTTGCGATCTCAGCACAGCACAGCACCTTGTCGGTCGCGCCGGCACAGCGATCTTCTTCAACGCGGCAACCTTCCACGCCGGCAATGTCCGGCGCACCCCCTCCGAGCGGCGTACCATCCACATCTACTGTGGCAGGACAACAGACCGATACCTCAGCAATCACACGATCTTCCCACGCCGTCTGTGGGAGGGCAAAGACGAAGCCACCCAGCACTACTACAGTCGTCCCAACCCAATCACGCGACTCCTGATAGAACGATTTCCATAGACACATTTTTTTACGCATTACGCATTACGTATTGTCTTTCGCCTCCTATATTTCTATTGTCTGAGAGTCCAATCTGTGCTATCATGAGCGGGTTCACAACTCACGACGAAAGGACGCCTTTTATGAAAATCACCGAGATTGAATCAATCCTCCTGCGGGTTCCCTACGAAGAACGCATTCGCAAGCAACTTTACTATTTTGGGCTGGACGAGCAGACGACGGTCTATAAATTTCATACGGACACCGGCTTGATCGGGCTTGGAGAGAACCCCGGTCCGCCCTTCGAGCAGGAGATCCTCGACGCATACATCGGCACGAATCCGTTCGATCACCTCATGGGACAGGGGCGGTTCAACCTCGATATGGCGTGCTACGACCTGATGGGCAAACATCTGGGCTTGCCCACATGGAAACTGATGGGGCAGCAGGTTCGTCAATGGGTGTCAATGGGTTGGTGGATGCCCTCCATGTCGCCCGAAGATAGTGCCGCCGAAGTTCAGGTTGCAGCTGAACGGGGGTATCGTGGACTCAAATGCAAAGCCAGAGCGTTCTATGACATCATTGAGCAATCACAGGCAATGCAAGAGGTCGCACCGCCGGACTTTCGTGTGGAGTTCGACTTTAACGGTGCATTGACCAACGTAGAGAAAGCCTTGCCCATCTTGCGAGAATTGGAGAAGATCCCGATAGTCAAAGGTGTGGAGGAGCCAATCTTCGCGTATGACATTGAAGGATGGCGACGGCTGCATCAGGAGATTCGCATCCCATTCTATCTGCACGGCGTCGGTGTCATCCAAGAAGGCGCGTCGCGTCAACCTTCAGGACCTTGGATCGGGCTTCGCGCCGGCGATTTTGATGGTGCGCTGTGCAGCCATGAACCAATCAAAAGCGCGTTGGCGTCCAGCTGGGCTTTTGCCGCTGCAAATACACCAATTCTGTTACAGTACGTCGGCACCGGCATAACCGCAGCCTTCGCCTGTCATCTGGGAGCGGTGATGCCGACAGCGACCCTGCCGGGCGTTACGGCAAGCCACAGCTACGAAGATGACCTGATTGTGCAAGGACACACGGTTCAACGGGGATTCATGAAAGTTCCAGAGGGACCGGGGCTAGGTGTAGAATTGGATGAAGATGCGGTCAGCCGTTATTCCCAAACGCCTGCGCCGGAATGGCTTCGACATATCTCCGTCGTTACGCTCCCCGGTGGCTTGAAACACTATTACCAAAGCCTCCAGCAAGCGGAACGGCTGATGAAGCAGGGGGTAGACGAATCCTTCGCGCCCGGCGTCAGGTTGGACGAATGGGAGGACGATGGGAGCGAAAGGTTCGATAGCCTCTGGCAGCGACTCCAAGAAACTGATTGGCCCATTTGGGAAGCGTAATCGGCTCATACAAAAAAGTGCAAGACAGTAAGAACGTGAAACGTGAAAATCATCGGTTTATTGGTGTCCGACCAACGGGGCTTATACAAAGAGGATAGACAACGGTGAAGAGAAAGCTGAGACAGCTTCTTGCACTTACCCTGCTGATTTCAGGAGTGATTTTGCAATCCACGGGTATCGCTGAAGAAGGACTACCGGGTGTCGAGTCTATCGCAGACCTAGACCGTCTGGCAAGCCTCCACTTCGCCATTATGAGCGATAACAAGGGGGACTCTCCGTTTAGCAGCGTGGAGTTTGCCCGAATGACCGCTTGGATTAAGGAGGGAAATCCCGCCTTTATGATAGGTTTGGGCGATCACGTCAAATATCGGTGGGAAAACACCTTTATCCCATGGCTACAATCCGACCCGTGGTGGCGTGAGCATTTCTATCCCAACGTTGCGGACGGTGAGAACGAATACTACAGTCCGACCCACAGCCAATCGGACTACGGTGAGGGCGCACCGATACTCGATCTGGTAGCGTTGGAAGCCCACGCAAGCGTCATCCGTCCGAACAAATCAGAATACTACGCCCAAATTTCGGTCGGCGATTATACCGTTCACCTGATTCAGATGCACTTCTCGGATCAGCCAATGGACGCAGCAGTCGCGTTCCCGGAGAGCAGCCAAGTGTGGATGATGGCAACCCTCAAAGACATCGAAAAGAGGGAAAAAGACCTGATCATAGTGGCTGCACATTCGCGGGTAGGATCCTGGGACATGGTGCTTTCTCCAGAACGACGCCAATTCCTGCTGAACAAGACCGATCTGGTGCTCTCTGCCACGACCCACAGATTCGAGGCATGGGTGCCGGAGGGGTTTGAGGGAGGAGACGCTGTTTGCATCAACACCGGGGCGGTGAATTACCCTGGACCCATGACCCCCAACGGCTACGTCGAAATCCACCTCATCAAATCGATGGGCGTTGTGGGACAGTACATAGACCTCACGCAGACAGGTCGCCGTCTCCAACGAGGGCGTTTTGCTTGGATTAAACCCAAAGATGGGCCGATGCGCCACCTCAGCCTTCGACCGCCCGCCGTCGATGAAACCAATGAACCAATCGCCAATCTCAACGAACCGCTCGAAGCGACGCAAATCGAACAGGGGCTTTCACAACTGATAAAAGAAAAGACGGGGGTGGACTTTGCCCTAGTGGGTACAAGGAATGGGCTCGATAAGGGTCCTGTAACACGAGAGGCAGCGTGGCAGGTCTTTGGGAAAAACACCAACATCAGGGTCGTCCGCATCCCGATAGCAAAAGTACTTCCTGTCCTTGGGCTTCTACAAAAGAAAGAGATTGCTTCACAGGGTGCCGCTATCCGCGTCGCAGCACCGCATCCCACAATGACAGGGATCATCACCGTAGCGGGCATCACTCACGAAGCCTTCGAGCCTCAAGCGTTGGACGATAAAGGTTTGCGGCAAGTTGACCTCCTCATCGAATGGCTCCCCGCTCGATAAACCTCAAAAAGACCTCCCTATCCGAAAGGAGAATACTCCTGTGGCAACGACACCGGAAATCAGCAAAGATAGTGTGATTATACTCTACAAGGGCGGTCGACTGCCTACATGGCACGGTCTCACCCCAGAGGAGCGAGATGCGTATCAGCAGGAGCATGTCGATCTCATGCTATCGGTCGCCCATGAACACGGACTGATGCGACTGGAAGGCTTTAAGCTAATGGCGCCGCAGCAGTCGTGGGAACGCTTCTGGGTTATCGAGTTTCCCACACTGGCGGGTGCAGAGGCGTGGATCGATGCCGAAATGGCACCGCCCTACGGTCGTTACGGCTACTACGAATACTACACCGCACGGCATTGGGGGCGCGATCACTTTTCCCAGTGGGTTACACCTACCTCCGAACCGGTGGTGCCGGACGGGAGGGATCCGCATCACGTCCCAGTACTTCACGTGGACAGGGGGAGCGTGGTTGCCCTGCTTTTCGGGCGTTGGAGACCAGAGGCGAGCGAGGCGACACCGGAGGAGCGGGGTGACACAGAACATATAGAGCTAATGCAGTCGGTCACCCGTGAACACAGACTGATGCGCTTAGAAGCGTTCAAATTGATGGGGGCACAAGATGCGTGGCATCGGGCATGGCTAATCGAGTTTCCGACTTTGACCGGAGCGGAGGCGTGGATCGACGCCGAAGTGCTCCCACCGCACGGTCGCTATTCTGCCAAGACCTTTTATCTAGCACGCAGGTGGGCACCACACTATTTCGCAGGTTGGGTGCGATACGCCCAAACCTAGTCAACTACCCCGCCCTGAAGGACGGTGCTTGTGATACCGTCCACGGGGTCTTACAGGTTTCGCGCTTCCTTCTCTTTCGAGGGTTTTGGGGCCGTTAGTTACCGACGTCCCTCCACGCAGGGCAGCAGCTGCCCGATTACCAATGTTGACTGCTGCGTTGTGGTCACGGTCAATTATCAACCCACAATCGGGGCAGTGATGGACACGGACAGACAACGATTTCTTTACAACTGAACCACACCCTGAGCATTCCTGAGACGTGCCTTGAGGCTTAACTTTCAACAGATGCTTACCAGCCTTTGCAGCTTTGCTTTGCAGTGTTAAGCGAAAATTACCCCATGCAGCATCAGATATGCTTTTAGAAAGATTGTGGTTTTGAACCATGTTAGTGATTTTTAAGGCCTCAACGGCTACCGCGTCACACTTGGTGAAAAGTCGGTGTGCGGTCTTGTAGTGGAAGTCACGGCGTTGGTTGACAATATGCTCGTGTATCTTGGCAACCCGTTCCCGTTGGTTACTATAACGTCTGCTCCCCTTCTGCCTTTGGGATAACCGACGTTGTGCTTGGCTCAACTTGTGTTCTGATTGACGAAAGTGGCGCGGATTGGCAATCTTATCCCCATTGGAAGTTGTTACAAACGATGCCAAACCGACGTCAATCCCTGTAATCGTTTGGATAGATGCTTCGGGAATCTCAGGTACATCAGGGAGTTGGACAGTGATATTTGCATACCAGCCACTGGCTTTCCGTTGTATGGTCAGATTCTTAATTTTGCCATCGGGAAGGGCGCGATGGTAACAAATCGCAACATGCCCAATCTTGGGCACAACTATCCGACCCATGCGTTTGCGGATATTGCGAATCAACCGTTTAGATAGGTGACTAAAGGTCATTGAGCGGTATCGGCCTTCACCTTTGAAGCGTGGGAAGCCGGGTGCTTCCCCTTTTTCGACACGGACAAAGAACGCTTGATAGGCTTTGTCCAAACGGCGTAAAGTGTCCTGTAAGACATCACAGTGCTTGGTTTGCCAGAATTGAGAGACATTGCGAAGCGTGGTCAAATAGGCGGCTTGCGTTTTGTAAGTGATATTTTCCTTGTGCGTGTCGTAGGCTTGCTTTTTCATATCAAGTGCTTGGTTATAAAGCGTACGACACGCATCAAGCCAAACTTCAAGTGTCTTGTGTTGTTTCATCGTCGGATAAATGCGATATTGATATGTTGTTTTCATGCGATTCGGTTTTCTAACTTTCAATCCGGTACTAACGGAGGTGGGCAGCATCATCGAGCGGGGGTGTAGTACCTTCCCACGAAACCCAACTATAGTATATCATAAAGCCTTTAACAATACATGGAAAAGGAGCGCAGTTTCCTCCCCTCCCTAAAGGGAACGGGTCTACACTGCGAAGATTTGATGAGTGAAACGTGATGTCCCGTTCCGAGGATCCCGATCTATCGGGACGTGAAACGTGAAAATAACATCTTAACCAACGAGCACCAAAGGTTATATAGAAAGAATACATATACAAGGAGGGGTTATATATGGATTTAACCGATAAGGTTGCAATTGTGACAGGCGCGGGGCAGGGGATCGGACGGGCGATTGCGCTGCGGCTAGCAGGTGCCGGCGCAACGGTCGTTGTAGCTGAACTGAACCGTAAAGTCGGTGAGACAGTAGCAAAAGAAATTGAGGCGTTGGGATGCAAGTCCCTTGTCATTGAGGTAGATGTCTCAAAGTTAGATCAGGTACAACGCATGGCGCAGCAGACGTTGGAGACCTTTAACCAGATCGATATTCTGGTGAACAACGCCGGAATTGCAGGGAAAACAGCAACGCTGCCAGATCTGGATGAATCGGATTGGGATGCGGTGCTGGATGTGAATCTGAAGGGCGTATTCCTCTGCTGCAAAGCGGTGATTGACCATATGATCGAGAGGCAGTACGGCAAGATTGTCAGTGTCGCTTCGATCGCGGGCAAGGAGGGCAATCCAACGCTCATCCCGTATTCGGCTTCCAAAGCAGGCGTCATTTGTCTGACGAAAGCCTTGGCGAAGGAGGTCACTGAGTATAGTATCAACGTCAACTGTGTTTCACCGGCGGTAATTGCAACCCCGATTCTGGAACAGGTGTCGCAGTCCACTATCGATTATATGGTCAGCAAGATTCCGCTGGGACGGGTTGGAAAGCCGGAGGAGGTCGCAGCGGTGGTGCATTTCCTAGCGTCGGACGATGCCAGTTTTGTGACCGGGCAGTGTTACGATGTGAGCGGCGGCAGGGCAACCTATTGAAACAGAGGTTCATGTCAAAAGAAAGTGCAAAACACAAGTTAGTACATTAATGAACTAATGTACTAAATCTGTTGCGCGATTTCTTAACATGAGTCGAAACGGAAACCCAACGTAGAGATGGGCAACGCTCCCCGTATTGCTATTGTGGACTAGTCATCATCCAAGGTAAACCGAATTGGGATTTTTACCCGCTGGGGTACTGATTCGCCACCTTTCTTGGCGGGAGTAAAGCGCCATTTTTTCAGCGCTTCAATCGCCGACTCGCCGAGGCCGAATCCTTTCGGTTCTTCCTTTATCACCTTAATGTCTGTTGCTCTCCCACCCACGCCAACAGTACACTCAAGCTCAACAACACCTTCCCTTTCAGCGCGACGCGCGGCTTCAGGGTACTTTGGGTCAACCTTTCTGAGCACGCGCGCGTTCTGATCGACCTGAACCGATACCTCCGCGTCAATGTTACGGTCACCGAGACCTGCATCCGGAATATCATCTATGTCACTATCTTCCGGGGCAATCGATGCGTCGCGCTCAATTTTGATCTCCAGTGTTTCCGTAGGAACTTCCGCGCGACCCTGCTCCACCGGAATGTCGCCAAACCCTTCTGGCATCGAAACACCACCAGCGGTTGGGGCATCCCCTACATTAATCAGATCCTCAGTCGGTGGAAATTGTGTCTCCTCCGTTGGAAGTTCTACAACAGTTGGCGCTTGCTTCGGTGTAAGTAGCGGTCGAATTACTACTGAATCGGGAGGTCTCACGCTTTTTATAACTCGACTCCTTATCCGCCGGGGTTCACGGATAGGCTCCATGAAAGCCAGAGAGACAGGCTCCGGTTCGGGTATATACTCTCGAATGGCGTATATGGTAACTAAAAGCCCCGCAAAGAGATGGATACCGAGCGAGATGGGCCAAGCAAAGTGCCGGGTGACAAAGAGCTTCTTGCGCCTCGCCGTACCGATCGCTTCCACCGAAGCAATCTCCTTCTTCTCCTCTTGATCGAGCGAAACGTGTTTCAACGGAACAACAGCTGGCAAGCCCATGTTCAACCGCTTTTGACGCTGCTTGGCTTTCCTGCGCCGATTTTGTTTGGCATCAACGTATTTAGAAAGTATAGTGTTTCGGCTATTCATAACTGTTTTGCGGACGGGGTCGGAAGTTCAGGCGCGACAGGCATTTACTTCCTTCCATATCTTCCATCCTTCCTTTCTTCTTTGCTGTTGGTGGAAAAAGAACAGAGAAAATCGATCCCTTTACAGTCATTGAGAACCTACCCTGATTCTGCCGGTTCAATTCGTTGCTGCGATTCCGCTTCAGCCGAAATCTGGTTCCAGTCCCAAAGTTGTGGGATATACTCAACATTTGCCCACATCTCTGCCTGATCTGCGTAGTGCGGACTACCGGGATGACCCGATGCGCCCAGCGGCACAATCCACCGTGAATTAGTCCAGTCTGACGGATCGTGGATGTAACGGTTGACAGACATACCTGTGGCAATAAATTCGTTGTGGAGGGCGTAACTCCCGGCGAGCGGTGTGTCGCCATCACCGTGCGTCGAAACTGACGGAGGGTTCAACAGTTCGGCAAGTTCCGGAAACACCACCGAAAGGGGATGTTGTGGATGTGTATGATGGAGCTGTCCCCACTGCCACTGCGACATATCATCACCAAGCTGCGCCTTAAGGTCCGCGACAGCAGACCGGAGTGCGGAAGCCAACACCTCCGACCAATCGCGCCCGGACGGCAGCAACGAATCGTCACCACTCTCAAACTCCTGATTCATTTTTATCACAATCTGACGGGCATGGGCATCGCCCCCCGCAACACCTGAAAATACTTCTTCCGCCATATCTCCCATCAGGTGATCAAGCAGGAAGCGGATCACATACGTCTTGGTCTTAGAGTAAATCAAGGGTTGGGCTTGATTGCGATCCATGCTATAGTCCCACGCCCGCAGCAGCCCCAACGCTTCCGCCGAATCTTCATCAAGCGGTGTAGCGCGGACCAACGCTTCTGTGAAGATACGCGCCGGATTTGAAATCCGTTCAGCATGAATACGCGCCATATCGTCGACGGTCGCCGTCCCCGGTTCAAGCGAAAGGATCTGCGTTTGAACGCGTCGGGCACGGTACTCTGGTGTGAAAGACAAGCCCACATAGTAGGGGTAGTCGTGACCGGCGACACGCTGGTTGCAGGTAACTGCGTAACCGGTGTCGGGGTTGATGGCTTTAGGTAGCTCGTCGTGGGGGATATAGCCGTTCCACTCATATTCGCCCGTCCAGCCCGATACCGCGCGCCAACCGTTCGATTCGGGTCGAATCGGGATTTTGCCCTCGTGCAGGTAGCCGAAATTTCCGTGCACATCGGCGACAGCGTAATTATTCACACGGTCTGTCCAGTTGCGGAACGCTTGGTGCAACTCATCTACGGACTTCGACCGCATGGCATCACGTGCGGCATCAACCCACTCGGAGCCCGCAATTAGCCCCGGATCACTAATTGCCACACCTATTCCTGATGCAGGGTTCCCTGCAACAACGGGACCGTGGTGGGTAATTGTCACCTCAAGCGGTACTGCGTCAGCACCACGCACCTCGATTGTTTCGTTAAGCACCTCGGCGGATCGCCATTCGTCCTTGAACAGATACTCACGGCAATTTGCCCCCTCACGGAAACGTTCGATGAAGAGGTCCTGCGTATCCGCTCCACCATGGGTCATCCCCCACGCCACATATTCGTTGTGGCAGAAGTGGAGCGCGCCCGGCATCCCCGGCACAGCGTGCCCAATAACCGTGAATTCGGGACAGGATAGGTGGACTTGGTAGTAAACGCTCGGTGTGTCAAGGGCGCGATGCGAGTCGCCGCCCGCCAGTGGCAATCCCGACTTGGTCAACTCGCCGGAAATCGACCAGCCATTTGATCCCGCATCTACCTCATCAAGCCAATTTGCCGCCTCAGCCGCCGCGCTCAGTTCATCAAGCCCCTCAAGCGGTGGACCTTCGTAAACCTCGCCCGGCGGTACTGTGAGCAGGTGACCATTCGGGTATCCCTTCATCAGTTCAGCGAGTCTTTCGGGACCGAGTGCCTTTACCAAGCGCGTCCGGTAGAGCTTCGGTTCAAACGTTCCCAAAAGGGTATTGCGGATCTTGTAGACGGCGAGACAGTGCCAATTCTCCCATCGTTCAGGGATTTGGTCAAGGATCGTGTATTCAATAGGCAGGGTTTGGACTGTGTCGAGGTAGGCGTTCACACCAGCGGTGTAGGCGTCAATCATAACCTTGGCTTCAGGACTGGCGAGTTCGTAGTCGAGTTTCGCGGTGCGACCCATTCCCGCCGCTCGCAGCAGCCGGTCTTGAGGGACACCACTACTCCCAGCGAACTCCGCCCATCTGCCGAGTGCACGATGCCGATCAGAATCCATGTGCCACAGCCGGTCCTGCGCGGTAACAAAACCTTGTGCAAAAAACAGGTCGCTTTCGTTCTCAGCCTTGATGTGAGGGATGCCCCACTTGTCCCGATACACGTCAACGGGGACGTGGAGTCCCGAAAAACGCATCGTGGTGGTGACATCGGGCAGGGCAGCTTTCAGATCTGCTTCGGTAATTTTCACTGACATTGTTCGCTTTTTTTACAGAGGATCGGAGTTGATGGTTACTTCCGTTGTAGCGAAACGGTATGTTTATAGAATATGTGAAACGTGATGCATGAAACGTGAAAATAGTTTGTTGAACGGAGCTCATGCAAAAAGAAAGTGCAAGACGCTAAAAGAAACCGAGTTTTTTCCCCGGTCACGGGATCCTCTCGGACTTGAAAACTCGGTTTCTGTTGCACGATTTCTTAAAATAAGCCATTATTTTTATTAGCACTAGCGGGAAGGACCCCTTTGAAATGTAGAATCCTGATCGGCACGATAGACGAGAATATTGGTGTCAACCAGTCCTATCCTCTCACTTGTCGAGATAGTCATAGATCTCCTCCCGTGAGATTTCTCCCTTCACACCTAACGGCCAACTACGTAAATGAATAGTTCCCGTTTCGTCTTCAGGCTGCGTGAGCGGTTTTTGATGCTTCAGGCGCATAAACTCGATTATGGTGAACTAGAGAAATAAGTAGACATTTACCAATAACTCCGACCCTAGCGAAGTTTCCAAAGTCCCCCTGATAAGGGGGATTTAGGGGGTTGGCTGTGCATTGGAAGTGTCTAAGTAATTCTAAAATCTACCATAGTTGTTGTATAAATTCAATCTGATCATCGGGTAAACCGCGAACATCAAGCATCTCCATCTTAAAATCTCCATTTCAATAGTACCTCACCAACATGAGCACCGATAACAACAGCAGACACATCAAACATCTTGATAGATTCCTAAAGTTAGTACAATTTGATTGGAATTCATGCAGCGTTATCAAGAGTTTGTTGAATATCGGGCGAGTAGGTATCTTCGGAGTTTGTCTGCGAAAATAATCGCCCCTCGATTAAGGCACCTAGATACTGAACCATCAACCCGCGTGTCAACTTGCGCGGTCGATACCAATCAATGCCCAATGCTTTGCACACTTGCTCGACTGTTATCGAACGGTCTCTAGTAGAAGTGGTGTTGAATAGCAATTGGGTTATGCAACTGGCTACAAAACTGAGTTGTACCAATCGATTGATGCTTTTTCGGGATTTGACCCGATACTTGTCAAATCCGAAGTGTTGCTTGGCGTCCCGAAAAGCAGTCTCAATCAACCATCGTTGCCGATAATATCGAACAATCTGACATAAGTCAAGTGTCAGGTCAGTGGTGTAGACACAGAAGTATCGAAACGGCTTTGACTTTTTGGGACGGGTTCGCATCACCACCAAGCGTACCTCTGTTGGACACATTTTCGTCCGCACAACCGCAGATGCAATTGCATGCCGTCTGTTGTCAATGTCAATCGCTGAATACCGCAGATGTCGAAGCTGGATGCGTTTCCCGTATTTCTTGGGTCGCCCGCGTTTGGGTCGCTTGGCGACAGCGGGTAAACGATAGAAGACCGCATTGGACTTAGCGCGACACAAGATATGATGCCCTGCCTCAAGGACGGCTTCAAACACTTTCCGTCGATTGAAGCCACGGTCAAAGATAATCAGTCCACTTGGGATTTGGGAGCAAATCCGCTTCAGAACCGACCCACTGTTGTCCCAATGGGTCTTTGGACATATCAACTTCACCCACACCGGAAATAGAATCGTCTCTGTCACGGTGGTACAAAGCAACCCCAACGCGCCAAACTGATGACCAAAGTGAAACTTTGATTGATTGGTGTTGCGCTTTTGGTAGCGATGATTTCTGAAGAAATGGAGTCCAAATTGCTTGGTGCCGGTCTTTATCGCTCGGGTCTCGTCGTAAACGTAGACCCAGTTGTCAAACTGTTGTTGCAGTAACTTAATCAGATGTTTGGCAACCCCATCGGCGTCCCATTGGCCACGGGAGAGGAACTTCACCAGTGAGTTGTAACCGCTTTTGGGGCGAATCGCTTGATAAACGCCGGTCACCGTGGCGCGATGGCGGTGAGTGATGAGTCCGACAATGAAGGTACAAAATAGGGCGAAGTTTTGACGGTTGAATAATGGACGAAATTCGGTTAAAATACCCGTTAGGCAGAAAATGAGGTGCATGATAACTCTCCTTTCAAAATTGTGGTGATTTCTGAAAGGATAACCTCTTTTCTGCCTTTTTTCACCTAAAATTGTACAAACTTTAGTGATAGATTAGGACTTATGTTAATATTATATTTCAACTTCCCCCAAATGTCAATGTTCAATGGTGGCATGATGGTGTCTTATGGAAAAAGTGTGCGCCAAAGTATATCAGCCAATTCCCAACCGCTCACACACCTCATCCAATTCTCGTTGCCCCATATCATCGAGTGGAGCAGGTCCCGGAGAACGCCAACGTGAGGATTTAATGATACCTTTGCGGTAGAGAATCTCCTTGTGGACAAGTCCTCCCACACGGAGAATCGGGGTAATCTCCCGTTCCCAGACCTCGCGGGCGGCGATTTCGTCACCGGACTGCCAGTGGTCCCAAACTTGGACAAAGGCGTGCGGATGGCTGGGCCAAGGCATGGTGCCTTGCGAACCACGACGTAGTTCCTCTATAAGGTAAGTTCCACTCGCACCACCAAAGACTGTGACCAAATCGCCGCCATGCTGAACCGCCTCGTAGACCTTCTGCGCTGGCGGTGCATTCTCGACTTTGGCATAGCGCACCCGTTCGCTCTCCTCAGCAATCTGTCGCAGCAACGCCCCACCGAGCGACGTACCGGCTTCCTGAACGAAGATCGGGACACTGACGGCGTCTGATATCGCCCTGAAGTACGCCTTTTTCTCGTCCACCGGCACATCTGCTGCGGGGGGTGTGCACATCACTGCTGTTACCCCGAGGTCTTCGGTCTGCTGGCTATATTGCACGGTTGCAGCGGTTGAGACCGCACCGGTGTTCACCACGACCGGCACCCTGCCGCGCGTCTGATCAACCACCACTTTGGCAATCTGCAACCGTTCCGCCTCAGTGAGCTTCATAATCTCTGTGGCGAACGCTATCACTACGCCGTGGACGCCGGCGTTGATATTGTACTCGACGACGCTCCCCAAGCTGTCTTCATCAATACGGTCCTGCTCATCAAAGGGCGTAATCAGGACTGGAAACATACCACGCATAGGTTGTTGGGACATTCATATACCTCCGTGATTTTCAGTGTCGCTCATTAAAAAAATCGTGCAACAGCAATCGTAGGTGCTCCGTTCCGAGAGTTTTCAACTTACATCCTGATTTATCGGGGGACGAGGTCTCCTCGCCCGAACATTTCAGGTTTTAGGCTGTAGGGGCAACCCTCGTGGTTGCCCGTCTTTAATCTTTCTTTTTTTATTTGCGTTGATTCGTGGATGCTTTAATACTTTGCACCTTCTTTTTACATGAACCTTCAGTGCCTTTTTCGATTAGAAACAAGAATTCTCGATTCGGCAGATCGGCATTCCGCACCCAATCGTGGGTCCATTTCATCCCCGCCATCACGTTCCGCTTATAATCTATCTCAACAGCTTCCATCAGAGAGCTGTTATCCTGAAGGATTGCATTGAGTTCGCCGGCGGTTGCGCGTCCCGTCGAGCTGTAAGAGAGAATAATCCATCGAGCGCGCGTGTTCCGAATCAACCGCTCAATCGCCTCAACCGCGATGAACCGTCCTGTGCAACCATTTCTTCGGAACTCCTCAAACACAGACGAAGCCAAAGTGTCCGATGTATCCTTTCGCCGCAGCGCCTTACCGAACAACTCCGGTTTATCGTTAAGGCATACTGTCGACCAGAGGTGGTAATATGAGGCGTACCTGACTCTGGAGGGAGGCATCTTCTCATTATTAGACCCGTAAGGCGGATCGTAGTATGCCAGATCAACAGTTCTATCGTTTACCAATTCAAAGATGTCCTGACGCGACACTTCGTGCTGTTCCTCGGTGCAAAAGAGATTTGGCACTTCAAGGGTCAACTCATTGAAAGATCGGGGCGACCACTGCTTGAGATATGAAGCAAAATGCCCAAGAGTGCTATCAACCCGATCAAGCGCGAGGATGAGGCTTGTGAGTGCAACCGCCCTTTCAACTTTCGTCAGGGGAAGCTGCTCGATCTCCTCCCGTATCGCATCTAATTTCCGCGTGTTATGGATCTGCCACGGTTTCTTGAGTCCATCTGTCCGTGCTGACGACGGATTCCCTCCATAGTGCGCTGTGAACCATCCATCTTTGGGAGGCAATTCATTGAGGTATTCAATCAGTTCAACGTAATCCGTTTTGCTTTTGCGATTGAGCAGATAACATACCCCGAACACCTCAGACCATGCAGCAATGTCGTTGCACAATACCCGGTAGCCTGCTTTAGCAAACGCTTGGGACACCCGCGTCGTTCCAGAAAAACCATCTAGGACGGTCTTGGCATCGGTCTTTTTTGCCAGCTGCAATATGTGAGGCAGGAGTTTCAGCTTTGAACCTGCATACTTAACCCCTTCCGTTGTGGGCGCGTCAATAATATCACTCAAGTTGTCCCCTAAAGCCCCAGCAAAAGCACCTATTTTTAACACAATGGCGCAAAGGTACAAAGTTTTTTAAATTCTTTGCGTCCTTGCTTCCTCCGATTCGGATCGGAGTCCTCGTCCCGATATTCGGGATTCCGATAAATCGGAACGAACGGGATTAGCGTCTTTGCGTTGAAAATGCTGATACCAGAAAAATCCTCTACTCCTTGCTGAGTCGCAAGATCACGTGTCCAAACTCAAACGCGCCCGGCGATGAGCCGGCGAACACTTCCGCATCAAGCCCCCACGCCAATTTATAGGCAGAAAGAATCTGGATCATGGCGTTAGAGACATCGCCGTGGCAGAGAACTGCGACCGTGCTGCCGCTGCTAGTAATTTTCGCTCCGTAGAGACCGCCGCGGACTCCGACCGTCCGAATAGACCGAACAATCTGCTCAACTTCGGGTAAGCCTAGCCCGGCACGGAAACGATTGCTCCAATCCGATGCGTACATCAGTTTTCCTGCCTCCGTGAGATGGTGATGAAGGTGCTGCGGATTGGTGTTCGCCTCTTTGAAGTGTTCAATAAAGCGTTCTACACGGGCATGTTCGTAAATCGAATGTTCGACGCGGCTGCGCACACCGTATACCTTTTGAGGCTCCACCTTTGTGAAGGGATCAACTGTCTCGCCGTATCGGTCAAGGAAATCTGCCCCCTTCATCCGTGCCGGCAAGACCTTCCAGCACTTTTGACGGAAGTCCTTAACGGACAACCGGCATAGATAGTTATCGCGTAGCTCCTCCAGATCGAGGGTCTTCTGGAGAATTGTCAATCCCATAAACGCCGCGGTACGTGCATCAATATAGGCTGAACTAGTTGGAGCCCGTTGCGCTCTGCTGTGGATGCCGATTAATATCGTATTCAGGGGGAGGGGAACAGTTTCAAGTATCTGATTCGGTTGACTGCGGATGAAAAGTGGGGTATCCTTCTGTCCAGCGGCAACAGTGATTGCATCCACGGGTTCACACGGCACGCCAACGATACGGTTCTCGACAATCTCCCCGATTCGAGCGATGTCGAGCGCGCTTAGATTGAGTTCATGCAGATGGTTAATCGCTGTGAGCGTTGCAACGCCGATCGCTGCGGAAGAACCTATTCCTGCCTCCATCGGGATATTGCTCTTAACAACAACCGCCACACCGTGCGGCAGGCAATCGATCAGCCCCTCTTTCAGGAGTGCGAAAAACCCGCCGAGGACATATCCTGTCCATGGGGCTTGTGGGTTTTGCGCGAAAAGCGATTGGACCTCTCCGTAGGATTTTAGGTTCCCATCTGTGTAGAAATCGTCAATGGAGATCTGAAAGGCGGACTGATATCCGTGTATCGCCGTGTCAAAACTTAAGGCACTCAACCGACGATCTTGCCTCGCCTGACAACCGACAACCGCAGAACGTTCAAGTGTCAATCCAAAAACATTAGCACCACAGTGTACCGCAATTCCACCCATTACATCTAGTCGTGCCGGTGCCCTTGTAATGATGACCCGCCCGTTTTTTTGAAACCCATACTCGCCGAACATCTGAAAATCTTCATATCGCAGCATCGACTCAAACTCAAGCACCTCATAAGGTTTGATGTCGGGACCAAAGATCTGTTCAACCTTCATGGGGTTGTTGCCCTTCAGGATTTCGGCGGTGGCGTTCATAAAAACGGTCTCCGGTCAAGAAATCAGATGGTTAGCGGTGAAGATACAAATTGCGGTGGGCATCTTTTCGTCATTATAATGGGGTAGGATTGCGTTGTCAACATCTTTGTTGCCTTTTTGATTTACATTTATAGTAGATTTTAGAATTAATTAGACACTCCCAATATACAGCTAACCCCCTAAATCTCCCTTATCAGGGGGACTTTGGAAACTTCGGAAAGACCCCAATTATTAGCAAATGTTTACTTATTTATAGACTTCACCATAGTTCTCCTGTAGGTCGAAGACTCTCGGAACGGAGAGGGATCTCCGAATCCCGACTCAGACAGGGAGAAAACCGAAAACCAAATAGCCCTATTGCGTTTTTGATTTGCATTGTCTTTTGAAAGAGAATTTGCTATCATTAAGTCTGTTCTACAACAAATTAAACTGCGATTCTTGAAATAGATTAAACTTCACGCAAAAGGGCGAATTTATGGCACAGGCATACACCCCCGGACTCAAAGTTGCGGCGGGCACGACGATACGCAATGAACGCCGACTCCCAATCGAGGGAGAGGTGACTGTTCAAGTCGGGGATAGAATCGAGGCGGAGGATGTGGTTGCAACAGCAGCGCTGCCGGGGAACGTTCAACTTGTGAATATCGCAAATTTACTGAGTATCCCCACTGAAGATATAAGGGATTACATGCTCAAAAAAGAGGGAGAACCGATCGCAAAAGATGAGATTATCGGCGAGACAAAGGGCTTGTTTGGACTGTTTAAGTCCCAAGCGCGCGCTCCGATTGATGGGACCATCGAAAGCATCTCCGATGTCACGGGACAGGTGATCATTCGTGAAGCACCAATCCCTGTCAATGTGATGGGGCACATCTCCGGGTCAATTGTCGAGGTTATCTCCAACGAAGGTGCGGTCGTAGAAACGTACGGGACGCACATCCAAGGAATTTTCGGCATCGGTGGGGAAACGGTTGGCGCCCTCGAAGTCGTTGTAGATTCTCCGGACGCTCCATTGACCAAAGCCCTCATCCAACCCACACATCGAGACAAGATCCTTTGCGGCGGTGCCGTTGTTGGGAACGATGCAATTCAGGAAGCAATTCGGCAGGGTGTCAAGGGGATAATTGTGGGCGGCATTCATGACGGCGATCTCCGTGCCCTATTGGGATACGAACTTGGAGTTGCCATCACAGGTTCAGAGACGCTCGGTCTGACACTGGTGATCACGGAAGGATTTGGGGAGATAAACATGGCGGCACGAACCTTCGATCTACTCAAAGCACAGGAAGGCATGACAGCTTCGATCAACGGTGCGACACAGATCCGCGCTGGCGTCGTGAGACCAGAAATCATCATCCCTGTCGAGGCGCGGGAGGAAACGGTTGGCACAGGAGGCACAGGCAATGCGCTCACTATCGGGACCCAGATCCGCATCATTCGTGAACCTTATTTCGGGCGGTTGGGACGTGTGGCCGCCCTGCCGGTCGAACTACAAGAGATTGAGACGGAGGCAAAGGTGCGTGTGCTGGAAGTTGAACTGGAAGATGGAGACAAGGTTGTCCTGCCACGCGCAAACGTGGAAATTATTGAAGTGTAAGGTTCATTGGTTCATCTAGCCCCAGCGGGGCGACATGTGTATCAAAACACATCACCCCCGTAGGTCGGGCATCCCCGGTCACGGGATCCTCTCGGACTTGCCCGACCCATAGCCCCGGCGGTAGGTGTATCTTGCGCTCCAGTTTTGAATCCCGATCTTATCGGGGCAGAGCACAATGTGTATAGTAATTCATGCTTTCTTGTTTTGCCGTTCTCCCGTTTTCTCCTTCCCTGCGCCTTTCCGTTAAATTTCCCCTCCCGTTCTCTTGGTTTCTCGTCTTCCCGCTCCCTCGCCGCCTCGCTCCCCCGTTCTCCCTTTTCATGCCTCACTCACCCGCTTCAACCAATCCTGAAAATTAGTCGTATGGCTGCCCGCCCAAAAGAGCTTGTTACAGGTCGGACATTGATGAAACTGATCCTGCGTGCGATAGACATAATCCGGGACAACCGATTGCACTTCCGCTTTGGGAACGGATTCAATAGGGGTGTTGCAATCAAGGCAACGGGTAAAGAAGGAATTGCGATCGAGCTTTAAGTGAAACGTCTGGATGACCTGCTTGAGCTGCTCGATCGGATCTTGGCTGATGAGTAGGAGATACCGTTCAACCATACGACGCTCCACAAACTCCCGATCCCGCGTCAGAATCACCCGATTCTCACGTAACGCTTTGAGCGCGAGCTGCGCATCGAGCGCGGGAGATTGGTAGGCAACATCATATCCTAAAATCCGCAGCCACCTACCCAATTTACCCACATTTTCATCGGCAAGGAATTTCGGATCTGAAGCGTCTGGCATGATTGGGATTTCCACAAAGCCTTCGCGCTCCTTCAAAGGGGGTTGGTGGCTGGGGACTAAGGCACCTTGTCCCACAGTTAGTAGCCAGTTGAGGGAGTCACCGATAGCAATAACACATCGCTAATACCTCCAAAGCAAGGTAACAACCATATAGCGGCTGATGACAAGGTCCATTGACATACTCCCACACCCTAAAGGGTGGGGATTCTCACCCGCTCCCTTTAAGGAGTCGAATTGCTCTATCAACGAGGATTGCCCGGCGAACCGGGACTTACGTCCTCTCCTGAGAGGGTGGATGCCCCCACCCTATGGATATTGACCGCCGCATTCCGATCTCTATCCAACTCTGTGTGGCAGTTTGGACACTGCCATGTTCTATCACGAAGGTTTAGCTCTGGGTTGATTGCGCCACAGATATGGCAGGTCTTACTCGAAGGATACCACTTGTCTATGAATCGGATTTCCGTGCTTTTCTTGGAAGCGATATACTTGAGTTTCTGCACAAAGTCAGAAAAACCTAAGTCAGAGACTTTGCGTCCCCAAAGGGACTTCATGCCTTTGAGGTTCAGAGATTCAAGGGCAATCCAATCATATCTGTCTGTGAGGTCATGAGCAAGTTTCCAGTGAAAGTCATCTCGCTGGTTTACTATCTTGCGATGTTTCTTTGCAAGGTTGATTCTTGCATGTTCCCGATTCTTTGACCTTTTGACCTTTCGTGAATGGTTGCGGTTCGCACGTTTGATAGTGTTGAGACCGCGCTTGAAGAATTGTGGAGAGTCGTAGTCATTGAAGTCAGACCCGGTGAGATACCTCTTTAGTCCAAAGTCGAACCCCGCGTTATTATCCGTCGTGGGTGACTCTAAATCGGTATCTACATGGTCTGTCAGAATGATTAGCCATACCTCTCCTACGCTGTCCCGTTTTATCGTGCAGCGTCTCGGGGTGCCTAAGACTTCCCTACTTTTGAAATATCGGTAGATGCGTTTGTCGATACGGATAGAGTTGTTTTGTAGCAGTTTCCAACCGGCTTGCTTGAGTGTGTAGGACTTGTATAGTTTACGTCTCTTGAAACGGGGACGACCGGAACGCTTGCCGCTTGTGCGGTCAGTAAACAGTTTAGAGTACGCTTTATCAAGTCGGTCTATTACGTCTTGTAACGATTGACTCGGCAACTGATTCCAATGTGCAAAGCGGGGGAGCCGCTTCAACTTGGTTAAGTGTCGCATCAGTGCTTTTTTGCCAGGATACTTCCCATAGATAGCATGGTATCTGCGACACAAGGATACAAAGTGATTCCATACTTCAGCATGGCTGTCAATCGTTTGCTGCAACTCACGATTAGTGTGGTTACTATACATTTTGAACTTGTAGGTTTTCATAGGGACTCGGCTCTCTGGCTTTCATGGCCACGCAATTGGATGTGAGAGGCTCCACTAAGCAGTGGAGTTGCGCCCTCTCACGAAAGCCAAGATAACTGTAACATCTTTTACCTGCAATTTCAACCGTTTTTTGACTAACAACGCACTTTGGCGCGCTACATCCCCACCCTAAAGGGAGGGGGCATTGCACGCAAGATTGGTAATGCACATCTACCGTTGAGAATTACTCAAAGATCTCAAAATCGCCGTTTTTGACGGTAAGGACTATCGGATCATAAACCGCCTCTCCGTTGGAGTCAAAAGAGAATTTACCCAAAACGGTGTCCAAATCCGTAGTCTTCGCTAACGCGTCCCGAATCGCATTTGCATTAACGGATTGCGCTTTTGCAATTGCCATAGCGAGAATATGGAACGCGGCATGCGACTGCGCCGCCCAAGCAGCCGGCTCTTCCCCGTACGTCTCGATATAACTCTTGACGAACGCTTGATTCATTGGCATGTCAGCCGTGCTGAGCCAACCTATAGAAGTAACTGCCCCCTCGGCAGCAGCACCCGCGGCTTCTACCTCAATACCGGTCAGTTCGGGAACAATAACGTGTATACCAGGCATGAGAGAGCGCGCTTGAATCAGAATCGGAGGTATGTAGGATCCTAAAGCGGAGATAAAGAGGGCATCAGGATTTAACTTCATTATCCGAGTTAATTGCGCCGAAAAGTCGGTTTCGTCACCTTCGTAGATCTCTGTGGCTACAATCTTGACACCGCTCTCGACAAGCGCGGCCCTGAACGCTTCGTCGCTACGGGTAGAGTAGGTATCGCGGTGGTGATATATTGTAGCTGCCCTCTTGTAACCGTATTTCTTCTGAGTCGCCTCGACAGCAGCGGGATTAAGCACACCTGAGTTAAGCCCTGAACGGAAGATAAAATCGCCACGCACACTCAAACCTGGGGCAGACGAGACCGAGCTAACAATGATAACCCTGTTTTCTTGGGCAATTGGAATTACCTGTTCAAGCTGAGTTGAAATAGCAAAACCAACGATAGCAGGCACCCCATCTTGATGAATCAATTTGTTGACCGCTTCAACGGCGCTCACGCTTTGATCATCCTCAACGATGAAGGTGATTTTGGTATTGCCGAGTATTCCTGAGTTGTTCATTTGTTTGCGGGCTAGCTCAAAGCCATTCAGCATTGACAGACCATACGGGGAAGCGAATTGCCCTGTCCGTGCTAGAACAACGCCAATGGAAATCTCTCTCTCTACATCTTTCATCTCAGGTGGTGCGGCGACGACAAGTTGCCCAATCGGGTTATAGACGGAAAGCCCCACAACGAGTGCGACAATCACCAAGACAGACGCGAATTTGGTGAACTGTCTGATGTTCATTTTGAACCTCCAGTGGTTGTTTAAGGAAAAAATAAGTGATTCGACATCTTCATCGGTGACAGAAGTCGGCTGTCCTATTATCTTAACCTAAATTGATAGTGATGTGCGTCACAATAAAATTGACCTTTATTGTCCTTTTTGTTGATGAACTCTCGACAATATCCCCCGTGGATTTGTGAATCGCTTCCTGTGTTCTTTTTTAGTATCCATAACTGATACCTCCTTTAGGTTAGATTCTGCAATCACACAGGTTATATGCACTTTATATGCTAAAAGGTAAGGCAAAATATTATACGTCTGCACCTCAACAGAAGTCAAAAAAATGTCGATTCTAGAGCGTCTGGCATGATAGAGATTCTCGCAAGGGCACCACTCTCCCTCAAAGGAGGTTGATGGCTGCGGATTAAGTACCCTGTCCCACGGTCAGCAGCCGATTGAGGGAATCACCGAGGATCCGCTCCTTGTCGGCGTCTGGGATGAAGGTGCAGTGTGTGCGGAACGCTTCGAGGGAGTGTTGGTAGGTCATGTAGGAACGAACCACAGGGTAGTCCGATCCCCAGCAGAGGCGATCAGGACCGAAATGTTCGTAGAGTGAGCGAACGATCCAGCCGGTATCCGAATGAGGATAGCCCCACGGGATTTGGGAGACATACCCGAATCCAGACATCTTGATGTTGATATTCGGCACTTTCGCTGACGCAAGGATCTCGTTTAAGTTCGGATAAGGGGATTCTTCCCCGGCTCTTGCACCGCCCATGTGGTGGCAGAGAAAGGTGATGGAAGGGAACTGTGCCGCCAATTTGCGTAATGGTGCCTGTAGGTTCGGTCCCATGGCGAGGCTGGCAATCAACCCTCTATCTGCGGTGGTCTGAAAGAATCGCTGCCCCTCATCTGAAAAGAACCAACTGCCATCGTCGTCTCCCCTGAAATAGTGTGTATACCCTTTCAGCGCGTATTTATCCGCCGCCTCCGCGAGCCGATCCGCGGCACCGGGGGTGTGGTAGGTATCCGTCCATGAACAATCAACATCGGCGAATTGGATGATACGATCTGGATACTGCTTGGCACACTCGAAAATATAGTCGTTGTTATCCGGGTTGTGATCGATTCGCGCACAAACCAGAACGGCTTGATCAACGCCGTGCCGATCCATTTCGTGGAGCAGTTGCTCAATCCTGCCACGACTGTCGCCGTCAGGAACAGGGGGTTGGTAGGGCCAGCGTGGCCATGCGTGACTGTGTGAATCAATAATCATAGAATTTTCCTCAATTGATGGAAGAACGTAGGTTGGGTTGAACGGAAACCCACTAAAAACTATGCGCAGAAAAGGGCTTCAAAGTTCATTCGGAAACCTGAAATCTCCCAAATATCAGTGAAACCCAGCACTTGATCGTCAGTTGGATTGCGTGTTGGGTTTCACTATATCTATCTATAAGATTTTGTCGTTGAAAGGTGGTACTATTGTCCCTAATGGACATTCACGTTTAACCGTTCAACCCAACCTATATCACTGAAGAATCTATCACAAATTACAGTTTCAGCTATTCTTCAATGATCCAATGGTTAAGCCTCATCTGCCCACCGGGCGGATAAAAGACCAACAGATTCTTTTCGTATCGCTTGACGTATATGAATTTCCGATCTACTTTTGTGAAGTACAGCCAAACCCGGCCCGTCCACGGTTCCCCAACGTTTTTTCCAAAAGACGCATCATAGATTTTGTCGGGGGAACCAAAGATGGCTCGAACTTCATCGGGATTCATCCCGGTATGCAGCCGATTCGTGTTGTCTATAGTAAACGTGGTGCGGCCTGGATATGAGTAGGTATAGGACGTCGCACAACCTTGTTGGAATGCTGTGAATCCAATTGCGATTAATATTAGAACTAAATATTGATTTGCCCGTATAAACCTCAAGCAGTAGGCCATTCGAGATTTCCCTTCACGACCTGAATTATTACTCTATCATAAGTCGAAGCCTTGCTTCCGCAGCGTTTTGCATGTCCATGTAAGGCTCAAAATCCGCCAAGATCTGCTCCCGGCACGCCTGTGAAATTGGAACATTGATAACCTGTCCCGGCTTTTTTAGATCAAGGATCTTTAGTCGAAGATTTCTAGATTTGAACACCTCTGGCAGAAACATGAACACGCCTCTTTGGGCAATGTCTTCCATCTTTACGGATCTTTCGGAGAAAGAAACAGGCATCATCCCCATTTCCCTGAGCACCTCTGGGACAGCATTACCTCCATCCATTAGTTCAAGATCCTGCAAATCTGATTTAAATTCGTAAGTGTATGAACCTTGGTAATAGGTGCCGGAGTAACCTGCTGCCGCCGCTCCAAGAATATTTAAGAGAGTGCTACCAGTCGTTTGACCCGTGGCTGGCACAACATAGATTTCCACGAGTGGACTATACTTTCCCACATACTCTCTCCATTCCATTAAGAGGTCTCCTAAAGGATCATACATCTCCGATTGAGGGACCCCTGCGGCAGCTTCCCTGCCCCGACGTTTCTCAGTAAGAGGTCCCGTTGAAATCTTTGCGAGAAAATATTGACGTGACGGAGTAAGGATCTGTATATCGAAACCAGGTGCCTTTAGCGTATAGTTGGAGGCTTTGCCACACCGTTCGGCTGCCCATTTCATGCCTTCTATCGGAAAAGGGTCTTCAGGAGCAACAGGCAAAAGGGTGGGAGGGGGCGGGTCTTCATGGAGCCTGCCACGGGCTTGGTCAAGGAGGAGCAGGGCAAGGGATATTGAAATACTGCCGGAGACTCCGGGCCCTTTTCCCAATCGAAAATCACCAAATGTGTTGATTGCAATGACCTCGGAATCCATGTTAATTAAAGGTCCCCCTGAATTTCCTCCGTTAATGTTCACATCTGAAATAATGGCGCGTTCCTCAACTTTACTTACGATCCCAGATGTGAGAATACGGGTTTGATTTAGAGGACTCCCTATGGCGATAACTCTTTCGCCCTCGAATGCAATATCGGCAGCTGGTCTGTCGGCGATTTTAAGGATTGGCAGTTCCTTTACGACTTCTGGGGCAACCCGCAGAACAGCAATATCCTTTTGATTGTCTTCAGCAAGAAGTGTTGCCGGGATGCGGGTGTTGGGATTTAGCTGCACTGAAATGCGGCTTGAAGAAGCAATCACATGGGCATTGGTAAGAATGAGCCCACCCTTGTCAACCAAGAAACCACTTCCATGTCCTCTGTCTCCGTAGATCGTAAAAACTGCGTCTTTCATTTTACGGAATACAACGGCTTCTTCAGACACTTCCCTTGCCGCGGGGACCTGACTGCATGCAATGCCGCAAAGGATTAGACCGACAATTAATGCTAGAGATTTGGCTTTCATGATGAGTGTCTCTCCCGTAGACTAACGCAAGCTATCGCCCAAAATCCCAACGAGAGGATAGGCATAGGTTCAGGAGTTCAGTCAACTAATGAGCTAGAAAGTTGCGCGTCCCACGCCTGTGTTTCCTGCCGCATCGGTGACGCGAATGGTGATGGTGTGTTCACCGGCTGGTAGGGAGTTCGTATGAAGTGACAAGGTTTCGCGCTTGGAGTCGAAAATGCCATCGTCGGGGAAGATGACCTGCCAATGTTCATCGCTGTCGATTTTGTAAACCGCTTTCTGGATGTAGCTGGACAGATCCTCCGCCGTACAGGAGACCTGATAGGTTTGATCTTCATTCGCCGTCGCAGTTATATCGGTGACCATTGGTTGGCTGTTATCAATATCGAAGGGGTCGCTAATCTTCTCGGTAGACTTCGCAAAGTTGGGAGGATTGCTGAGTCTGTCCGTCGCGTTGACCTTGATGACGTAACGTCCGTCGGACATTGAGGTGGTGTCCAGAGCATAGCTGGTCTTGTCCAACTCTTTTTTAAGGAGTTTCCAATTTGTCTCATCAATCCCCTTGTAATAGACGTTGAACTGCAACGTATCACTATTTTCGTCCTTCACCTTCCACGAGGCAGTATATTTTGTACTGTCTCCTCCCGAATTGGAATTGGAGGGGGTCCGGCTTTCCCGTGGTCTACGAACACCTTCGGGCGGACCGGGACTTTCGGGGGCACCGCCCCGGCGGACTTCAATTGAGGTGAATCGCGGTTCGGTATTGGATTGAACGGAAGCGACGGTCACTTTTTTGAGGACAGGCGTCGCAGAAACCGCACTCGTCGTGAGATTGGCACGCCACTGAATATATCGTGCGGAGGGACTGGTAATCTGGGAGACTTCGGGGTCTGTTAGTTCTTCTGACCAGTCATTCCATGTGCTATTGGGTTTCTCCGTGTTGCCAGTACGAGTGGCAAAAGAGATAGCCGTCCCTTCGGGTGTCACACCCTCCCACGATAACTTACCCCATCGCGAAACGACTTTGGTATCGTGCGCCTTGGATTCAAGCGTTCCCTCAGCGAGATGATCCGATTTCAATTCAAAAATCTTCCCAGCGTTTCCTGTGGCAAGCAAGAGCCGATCTGAATTTGCGGTGCGATGAATCGCCAAGATCTGGCTCGCGCTACATTTGCCCTTCAGTACAGAATCGCCATCTATGTTGACCCAGTACAACTTACCACTATCCCCTGTACCGACATAGAGACCTTCCTCCGAATCAAATACCATTGCCAGAATCAAGGGATCAGGTGCTTCCCACATAACAGATACGATGCCATCCGGCTGAATTTTGTAGACCCTCGACTTCTTTTCTTCGGAATTACGACCCCCAGGACCCGGGGGACCGGGAGGCGGGGGCGGACCGCCGGGCTGTGGTGCTGCTGTCGTGACGGTTCCGGCATAGATTAACCCCTGCGCCCCAATAACAAGCCTGCGTACCTCTTTCTGCCCCGTTTGGTAGATTACAGTTGCCGCGCCGTCCTCCGTTTTGACGCTATAGATAGTCCCTTTGCCGTCACTACCGGCATACAGCATTCCTTGATGATGGAGCAAGCATAAAATGTGGGTTTCATCGGAATCATAGAGGACACTGGTCTGTCCTTCGGGCGTAATCTTGTAGATTTTTCCACCGGTTCCGGTCGCTGCGTATAGGTTCCCTGCGTCATCAAAGGTCATCGCCCAAACGTACTTCTCCTCCGAACTCAGTATCGTTGTCGGCGGGGTGCTGCTGTCTGTGAGCTTGTAGATTAACCCGTCCGGGGCTGTACCGGCATAGATGTTGTCATTGGAATCAATAGCCAGCGTCAAGATTGAAACCTCTGGCGAATCGTAAAAGAGCGAGGATTCACCATCGGTATTGATCCGATAAATCTTGCCCCCATTTCCTGTGCCCGCGTAGATGTTTCCTTTGGAATCCTCAGCGAGACACCAGACGTATATCTCCTTGGTGTCCTCGAAAAAGGTATCCAATTTAGGAGCCAACATCAGCTCGCCTTTACTTGAGAGCGAAACATCTTTGAGCTTACCAGATTCAAAGTCCTTTTGGTTTTGTTGTTCCCAGATCCGCGTCGTCACCCCGAACACTGGTGGAAGATGGATCGAAAAGAAAACGACAGCGACACTAAAAATATAAAAAGCACGGTAAAACGCCATGAAAGAGAATTCCTCCGTTGAGTTGGTTCATTAGTTCATTGATTCATTAGTTTATTTCACACATCAGCAAAACCTATCGATCTTGAAAAATTACGGGGCATTACGGTCAACCGTAAACCGCAAAAATCGACTGCCAGAGACCACATAGGGCGTGGTAACCTTTTCAAAATGTAGCGTTGTGCCGCGAGTGGGTCCACCTTCGCCAGATTGCGTGGGTGTGCTCATCACAGAGAGCATCGATACCGGCAGTTCAGGAAACTCTTCCCCCTGAACAGTCATACCCACCTTGGGCACAAACAGTTCCAAGATGATATCACTGTTGTTTTCCTCCCGCTGCAACAATTTGATCAATTGGTTGATGTTTGTCGGTTGATAGTTTAAGGGCGCCCTTGCCCGCTGCCAACTTTCATATAAGTCCGGACTGATAGCGAGAAGGGTGGTTAAACCTTCGGGAGCATCTTCCGGAATCGTGATCGTACCGGTCTGGATGATCGGTGCTTCGAGGTATGGACGCAGGCGCATGGTCACCTCAATTTTTTCGCCGGGACGGTATCGATTTTTGTCGATCCGTACCGCTTCGATGACCGCTGTTTTCCGTTTGTCCTCCATTTTGATATCGAGGTCTATACGTTCCACATCAATCTTTTCATATTGATTGCCAATTAAGCTAAACAGCGGAGTCAGTGCGCGGGTCGCCTGAAACCCCGGCGAGCCACTGGAGGAGTACACATTCCTCCGCACAATTTCGCGCGATGTCAGATTCGGCTGATCTTTCAGCACGATTTTCGCGTTAACGTTGACGGAGTGATCACCACTGTAGATTTCGATACCATCAATAATGAACCAGAGCGGGAGGAGGGTGTATAGCGTCGAAAAATCGCGATGACGAATTACTTCATAGTGCGTTGGGTGGACCTTCCCATCCATTGTCTGGATGTTGGCATTAACAGGAATAAAACTGGGATGGGAACCAATCAAGCCAGCAATCGCCGCCTGACGGTCTTGCACGAGTGTACCAATCGGTTGTGTCGGAGAAGCCATCTTGGAAGATCTCTGTATACTCGGTAAAATGAAGTGGACATAACCGCCGGAGATCGGCAGGTTGACGTTGCCCTCGCCGAACATCGAATGACCAAAGCCCAAGAGCTGATCGCCTTCAATATAGGTCATAGTGCCGTATCCGAAGGCGGTGAAAGCCCCACGGACAAATTCAAGCCCCACAATCTGTCCCGGCTCAATCGGTGCACTACCAACGGGTGAACCTCCGCCCACGCCTTGTATCGGACTGAGATGATATGCGTCAAAAAACTGCTTGAAAAATCCGATCGCACCCGTCGGCAATCCTGAAAACGCAACAGGCATCTGAAGACGTGGAGACTTCTCGAACCGATCGGGAGACGGCGAGATTCCCATTCGCGCTTCGGGGATCTGTTTTTTGTCGGGCGTCAGGGGCAACATTTCGATGCCCTCTGATACCGTGTCTGTCCCGAAGTTAAAGCGCGTCCCACCCCGATAACTCAAATTGGGCTGCATCCCCCGCTGTGTCACCTCAACCATTAACTCAATCGGTGTCACTCCCATGAGGTTTGCATGTTCGCGCTGGTAAAAGTAGCCGAGAGAAATCGCGCCAATGAGCCGTCCGTTAATATACATCGGACTCCCACTCATACCGCCGGCGACGCCCGTCTTTTCAAAGTTTTCGCCACTACCTTTGACCCATATCACGTGCCAATTGGGAGAGAAATTGTACTCAATACTGACCACCTCAAAATTAAACTTTTCAACAGTCGTGCCCGAAAAGACGGTATATCCCTCCCCTTTCACGCCGGGCGCAATCTCTGCTAACGGCATAAATTTCGATGAATCCCATTTAATTTCTGCGCTCGCTTGAAGGGCAATCAAGCAGAGGAGACTAATTATCAATACAAAACAACTTCTTTTCAAAGTCCACCTCGTTCCATTTTTCAATTGCGGAATTTTAATTCACTTGGCGTGTAATAGAAATCCGATCTCTCATTTCTAAAATCGGGCTTATGATAACAGTTTATTTGAAACGATGTCAAGCGTAATTATTTTACAACCCTGTTAGTTTTCATAACTCAAGTTGCCACCTAGCACCCAATTAACCAGACTCTTATTGCTTTCTATCTTAGATCTTCACTCTGTCGCCCCCAGCGGGGCGCAATGTCTATAGAACGGGATATGTCCCAATCCCTGCTCCAAAGGAGCGCAATAGATAGTAGCATAGGTTTCCAACCTGTGATTACCCGCAAGTTAGACAACCCTAACTTCTATAACAAACACAATTCCCCTATTGTCCGACGGACGCACTTCAGTAGGGAACAACGATCGTTGTTCCCTACAAAGATAGCTCAAATATTGTCCGAATCAGTATTTTGTCGAGATGTGAATCTCGACCTACAGAAACAGGGGCGTAGGTTGGGTTGAACGGTAAAATCAATCTCCAAACCCCAGAGGGACGACATGTGCACCCTGCGTTATAAATATAGGACTTACGCAGCTGAACGTTCAAAGTCTTGTGCTGCGCTGAACCGCGCCCCCTCTAACTCCTCCTTGTAAAGGGGGAGAACCCGTAGTTCGGCGATTCATCTCGATGCCCGATGAATCGGGCAACTACAATTAGTCCCACAGTAGTAGGTAGGCTCCGCTGTACCGTAATTTGCACAATGGTTACGGCATACGACGTATGCCTACTACCTTAAAGACGCGCAATGAATTGCGCTACTACAAACTCGAGTGCGTAAGTCCTAAAATAAAAAAAGCCGGGTGAGGAGATATACTCCTTCCCGGCTTTTTCTACTTCAATTGCGGATATGGTCAAGATGAATATAGTGAACGTTATGTGCGAAGTTTTCGGTAGAGATACACGATTGCAAAACCGATCGCGCCGAGCAAGATGAGGGTGAAAGCGAGTTCAAACGCCCAAGCGATAACAGGTAAAACAATCCTCAATGCGATTAAAATCAGCAGGAATATTAAGACTAGAATGGCAAGATTTCTCAGTAACCCCATTGGATGCAGCTCCTTTTCATCAAATCTTCGGGATGGAAACCCCTTGCTTTAGCATGGAGAGGAAATCCCGCCTCCTTTTTTTCGTTTTTGTAATTTACCTTACACTTTTTTGGTAGATGTATGGTAGAATATAATTTGTAACTCGAGGACTTCAGTTGAACGCTCGTTTAACGCTGACCTCTCACTTCTGAGGTTCACTAGTGAACCGCGTGAAAGGCAGTTTGTCTGAGGTTTCACCCGGGTGTTGAAGCGATGCTATCACCGATACGTCGTGAATATACCTAAACGGTTGCTTCGACCGTGCGGTGGCGGGTGTGTAAAGTTACGAGCCAGAGCCGCATAACCGCGCTATCTTTTAGGGCTTCTTAAATTAGCGTCGTGGGTAAGATAATTGCCCAAGCGTAAGTCCCGTTGGACAGGCTACAAGCCCCGTCCTTCAGGGCGGGGTAGTTGACTTTCACTCTTTTAAGCGGGCTTTGAGCTTGGCGAGTTCATCATCAATTTCGTCTTTCTTGTCGAGCTTGTCAAACTCATCCTCCAAACTGGGTTGACGCATTTCGCTAAGTGCTTCAGCCTCTGCTTCCGCATCAAGGACTCGATCTTGAATGCGATCAAAAGCGTTCAACGCACTCGAATCCGAAAGACCCGACACGGTCTGATGGATTGCCCGTTCCGCCTCTGCCCGCCTTTGGCGAGCAATCAGCAACGCACGTTTGCTCTTTGCCTCTTCAATTTTTTGTTCTAAGGTTGCCAACCCATCTTTAAGTACGGAAACGCTCCCTTGCTGCGCCTCAAATTGCTCACAAAAACCCGCTGCCAAGTCGTCGGCAGACCGCTTACGGCGAAGGGCTTCTTTTGCGCGGGCATCATCGCCGTTCTGGATAAACACGATGGCACGCTTTTCCCACTTTTCAGCGCCCTCTAAGTTCTCCTTATACTGCGCTTCAAATTTGTTTCCGTCCCGGATAGCCGCAGCGACTTGAATCTTTACCTCTTTGAGTTCGTGCTGCATATCCTCCAAGAGTTGATTCAAGATCTTTTCCGGATCTTCAACCCGATCTAGCAGGTCGTTTATGTTTGAATTGAATATCCGCCTGATTTTCTCAAAGATCGGCATTGATGGTCACTCCCTTGCCTACTCTCAGCAATTACACCGTATATCTGCCCAGTGTTTCTTCATCTAAATGCTCTAACTCGTCTTGAGACTGCTGCCGCTCTGCTTCCCTCAACTCTGTCTCAGGGAAGCCAATCTCTTGAACAATCGATTCTGCCACATAGATAGGCACCTCTAATCTCAAGGCGAGCGCGATCGAATCGCTTGGGCGAGCATCAATCTCCAACGTTTTGCCATTGGCTACCACATTGATCTGCCCAAAATAGGTTGAGTCTTTCATGGTATGTACGTAGACCGCATCAACTGTCCCATCAAGGCTTTCGATGATGTTTTTCATGAGATCATGTGTCATCGGACGTAGCGGCTCTTCACCTTTGAGCTGGAATTGAATTGAGAGCGCCTCCCCCTGTCCGATCCATATAGGTAGCACCAATTTTGGATCGCCTTCTGTCTCCCTCAAAAAGAGAATCGGTGCACCACTACTCGCATCAATAGAAATGAACGCCACTTCCACTGCGATCATGTTCTTTCCGTCCATTTGGAGATGTTCATCGGCTTGTTCTTTCATCTTAGACTCCTCCGTTGCTAATTTGAAATTCAATTGGAACCGCCGATGGTGCGAGGAATGTTACAAGAATGTTGCCATTTACCTCGTCATCGACAACCCTTGATTGTCTACTATACCGACTCGGGTTTGTCATCTCAACTAGTGCTAGAGACCACACATAATTATGTTGAATCTTGGTCAGTTGATTCCGGTGCTTCCGTTTTGGCGGTCAGATCCAAGCCAGGAACATATTGGCTCACGGTCTTGGCGAGATCCTGAGGGTCAATACCTCCAAAATTCAGGACCTCTTTCAGCATTGGTAATGCTGCCCCAGCCTGCAAAATGGATCCGAAAATCTTACCCATGTTCCCGCCCGGAGCACCGTTTCCGGCTCCGTTTCCGCCAAGGTCAAGGATGCGGATGCTTTCAATCTGTTCCGCGGGTTTCATCAATTGACCTGTGACTTCGGGCAGGGATTGGATCAGTTTCAACAGCACCTCGTTATTCAGAATCCGCTGATCCGCTGTGTTCTTCGCTTCAATAAGTGCCTCTTCCCCTTCCGCCTTCGCTTTTGCTTCCACCAGAATCGCCTCAGCGAGGATTTTCTGCGCTTCTGCTCTGAGAGTACCGGCTTCTCGCTCCGCTTTAGCGGCCTCGATAACAGCGTAGGCTTCGACATTTGCCAGTCGTTCCTTTGAAATGCGCTCTTCATCCGCCTCCTGTTCGGCTCTGATTAACGCGATTCGGCTATTACGCTCAGCCTCCTCAATCGCTTCCACCGTCAAGACTTGGGCTTCAGATTTGGTCCGCTCAGCGGTTGCAGCCAACCGATCTGTAGAGGCAATTTCGAGTTCCTTCTCCTTCACCGCAATCTGAATTTCGCTTGCGGCTTGGGTCTCTTTTTCTTCACGATTTCTCTCAACAAGCACGATTCGCCTTCTAACATTGGCTTCCTCGATTGCCTGTTGTTGACGGACGCGCGCTTCTTCAACGGTGCGTTCCTGCTCAATTCGGGCTTGTTCAATTGCTTGGTCTCGCCCAATTTCAATAGATTGAACTTCTTGTTCCTGAGACACACGCGCAGTCTCCAGAGCCCTTTTCTGTTCTATCTCCGCTTCTTGGACCTGCCGCTCCTGATCAATTCGAGCGGTTTCAATCCGCTGTTTCTGCTGAATCTGCGAAGATTGTACCACTTCTTCCTGACGGATACGTGCCTCCTCAAGGGCTTGTTGTTGCTGAAGTTCTGCCTCCTTGACGATACGTTCTTGTTCCGCTTTATTCGTCTCAACCTCTTTGCGCTGTATCTCTTGGGCAAATGCCAGTCGCCTTTCGACCTCTAGGCTCTCTGTCTGCGTTGCCTCCTCCTGCTGCTTGATCGCCAAGTCTGCTCTCAGTTTATCTTCCTCTTGTTTGACTCTGTTTTCATGCTTAATTTGTTCCGTTCTTGTTTGCCGTTCTTGAACCTCTTGATTGATAGTCTGAATAGCAACCACATCAAAACGGTTGTTTGCATCGAGTTGGTCGAGAGGGGTTTGATCGAGGTTCGTCACTGCAACACTTTCGAGTTGAAAACCGTTCTGTTCAAGATCATCTTTGCAGCTTTCCCGAACCTGATCTGAAAAATCTTGACGTTTTTCATGAAGTTCTTGAAGGTCCATTGTTGCTGCCACACTCCGTAGTATCCCAACCAGTTTTCCTTCAAGCAGAGCTTTCACATTCTCCGGCTCCAAGGTTTTATCCCCAAGGCTTGCAACCGCACTGAGGACATCCTGTTCATTGGGTTCGATCTTCACATAGAATTGGGCTTCAATATCAACACGTAGGCTGTCTTTTGTGATTAAGGCATCCGGTCCAGCCCGTTGAACTAAAAGCTGCATGGTATTCAACGAAACCAGTTGTGTTGCTTTTGTCAGTGGATTAACGATTTTACCGCCAAAGACAACACTCTTCCTTTTACCGCCTGAAATGACCAATGCGGCATCAGCGGGGGACTTTTTATATAGTGCTTTGTAGGTAAGAAACATAATCAGGAAAAACGCTGCAATTACAGCGATAATACCGAAAAAAGGTGTCAAACTCAGGTCTTCCATTTTCAGCCTCCTCGCGTAAGGATACGCGTCGAACCATTATAACGAAATAAGTGAACTATCCTCTTTCGTCACCTCAAAAATCCGTTCCTGCAAATCGTAATCAATGAGAATCACTGTGTCTCCCTTTACGGGAACATCGTCGCCCTCAGAGACACGACAACTGACGGTCAATTCGGGACCCTGTGGCACCGGGACACGCGCTGTACCAAAGGTTGTTGTGACCCGACCACTAATCACTCGACCTCTCAGACCGATCAGGTGATAATCGGTAATAGCACGGTCACTTTCGGGAAATATTTTTGAAAGTCCCAATGCTAGGTAGCGGGTGCCAAATACGCTACACAGAAAGGCAACCCCAACAGAGATCCAGAGCGTGTATCGTGGGGAGTGGATATCGACATTCAGAATCTCATTAACAATCAAGCCTGAGATTCCCCAAGTCGCAAAAAGCGCCATCAAGAGGATCGTAAAAGGCACTTTGCCAACGTTCAAAATTCCTAACACGCCGGCGGTAAAGCTGCTGCCCCCCGAACTGCTGCCGACATTAACGTCTGCATCGACATCAGCATCAACGTCCACATCGGCATCGACCTCCGTATCGACGTTCACATCGGTGTCTCCGCTCCCAAAATCCAGACCGCCCATAACGAGCTGGAAGATAGCAAAGAGAAACATGAACGCAATCGGTGCCGTAAACCAAACATTATACCAGACAAAGATGTAATTAAGAAAATCGCCCATATCTACCCCCGCTCACAGGTCATTCGCGGCAAGAGGAAATCAACGTCATTGCGCGTTTGGCATCGCGGTAGCTGATGTTGTCAATTAGATATTTATCCCCGTTCACTGTAATTTCAAGGGCAGCTTGACCAAAGATGCGGTGTTTGAGACTTTGGTTCAGTTCGATCGCCGTAATTTGAGAAAACGAGAGGTTGCACCGAATGTTGATGTAGGAAGCACTCATACTTCCCATCTGACGCTCCTCTAACACCAACACCCGGTCAGAAGTGATGACGACGAAATCGGGATTCAGCAGGCTAGATCTCCCAAGCGTACACAACCTGATCTGCTCATCCGCACTCAGTTGCGCTTGGGTTGTCTCCTGAATGCGAAACGGTAACCGATGAAACTCAGCCATCCACGTCACTCCATTAGGGATCTTGATTCTCAGGATGGACTTTGGTTTTCAACGCTGCAAGGTCTGCCTCGATCTTTTCGCTGTTCTCGAGTTCATGAAATTTCTGCTCAAGGTCATCGCCTTGTGTCAACTCAGCCAATGCTTCCGCATGCACTTCGAGATCGCGGACACGATCAACTAACCGATCGTAAGCATCAAATGCGGTGGTGTCAATGACTGCATCAGCCGGTGACGTTGCGCCGACAGTGGACTGCAACACCCCTAAACTTTCAGCGGCAGCCAATTTCGCAGTTTGATAGCGCGTCGTGTCTAGCTTGGTCTCTAACGTTTTCAAACTGGACTTGAGAGAGTCGATGATCTCCTGCTGCGTCTCGATCTGCTCACGATACAGGTCTGCCTTGTTTGCATGCTCACCTTTGCGGGTGAGTGCCCGGCGAGCGAGATCTTCCTCCCCTTTTTTCAAGGCGAAAACCGCTTTCTCCTCCCACCTTTTGGCTTCAATCCCGTGCGCGTCGATCTCCCGTTCTATCAACTTGAGATCGGCAATCGCCCCCGCGATTAAAGCCTTTACATGGCGCACATTCTGACGCATCTCTTCCACCATCAGACCGCGTGTTTTGCGCGTATCTTCCGCTTTCTCTAGGAGATCGTTCACATGCGATCTCACAATGAACTTGGCTCGATTTAACGTTTGCACGGCTCAGTTCCTCCTTGTAACATTGTTAGACATCAAAATGATTAACTCAATTGTGTCTGACAGGAGGTTACAAGGATATTGCCATTTATGGCAGATGAAACGTGAAAGCAATGTATAGAGTTCATCAGTTCAATGAACCAATGTACCAATAAACTAAAATGAATCAAAATCTTAAAAAAATGGAGGTGGCGGGAATCGAACCCGCGTCCGAGAACACTTCAATAAAGGCTACTACATGCTTAGCATAAGTTTTGGTGTTTCGTCCACAGGACTCACTTATGCAGGATTCACCGCGGACTATCTCAAGTTAATTCTCGCGCCATGCCCCTTGAGAACAAGTAAGGCGCATAGTCCGTTTGTTGACGTCGGGCTAACTCGACGGGACCGCAAATTAGCCGGACGAGCCACTTTATTAAGCGGCTAGAGCCAATTCTTCATCGGCAATTAAATTGTTTCCGCCTGTTTAACGAGGCCTGCGGAAACCTCGGCATGCAACCTTTATGTCATCTACTCTCGTCGAAACCTTTTCACCCCCGTATTAAATAGGTAATCATCCCTATTTTTATTTGTCCAACAACTCAATAACCTTGGCAATACCTAAAGAAAGCACACCAAGAGTGCAGAAATAAAACATTAGGCCAAGCCCTGTTACACCTACGCTAACAGCCAATGATATAGTTTGATCGGGTGCGGGATGCTGGTTTATCACTTGCACAGCCACAGCTATTCCTGCGATAACCCCAAAGGCTATTGATACTATACCGATTATGCGTAGCACCTTAGCTATAGGCAGACTTTTCGTGGGCTCATTACTGATGCTTTCCGCAGATTCAGAAACAGAGGCCTTTATCATACTTTCTGCGGCTTCGTCACTAATCTCCTCTGCTGAGTCGGGAACAGAGTTACTTGCCCCACAGTTTTTGCATTCAGCAATCTCACCAACTTTCAAGAACCTCACAGCAATGTCTTCGCCACAGTTTTTACACCGAAATTTGAAAGCCATAATTGTTCTTGCTCCTGACTTATAATCGGTATATGCAGATGCTACCGAAGATACGATTGGATTGCCCGTTGATCTACTTCCCTCCGCATATCCTCGCGTTTATCATAGTCGTGCTTACCACGCGCCATCGCAATTTCGACCTTTACCTTGCCGTTACTGAAATAAGCCTTCGTCGGAACAATCGTCATGCCGGTAGATCGAGTTTTCCCTTCGAGCTGCTTAATCTCTCGACGGTTCAACAGGAGCTTCCGCTTCCGCTTCGGCTCATGATTCTCACGATTGCCTTGCTCGTAAGGACCGATATGGGCATCAATCAAAAAGACCTCCCCTCCGTCAACACGAGCGTAGCTATCGGTCAAATTCATCCTGCCAGCACGAATCGCCTTGACTTCCGTTCCCTGAAGCACCATCCCCGCCTCGAAACGATCCATCAAGTGATAATCGTATCGCGCTTTCTTATTTGTAGCAACTGGGCCCGTGGTCGCAACGGACTTCGCATCTTTCATAATGTGTGAATTATAGCACAAACACAAAGGTGGCGCAAGGGCAAAAAGGGATGATGTAGGGTCATTTAGTTTTCTGTTTTGGCTCATGTTCCGGTGTTCGTAGTAGCGCGTTCTATCCCCACCCGTAGGTCGGGCAGCCCCGGTCACGGGCTCCTCTCGGACTTGCCCAACTCATAACCCCAACGAAACGACAAATGGCAATTTGCGTTATATTCTGGGATGTATTAAAACTTACATCTGAATAAATGAACTAATAACGGGAGAAATAGATGCCGAAATCCAAAGACAAAATTCAAACCGGTTGGGAGGGACGTTTCTATGAAGATTTTGAAGTCGGGGATGTCTACCGAAGCAGGTTTGGACATACGGTTACGGAAACTGATAACGCACTGTTCACCCAACTTACCCATAACACCAACCCATTGCATTTTGACCAGAACTACGCCCAACAGACAAAGTGGGGGCAAATCCTCGTCAATAGCACCTTCACACTGGCACTGATCACCGGCATGAGCGTTCCAGATGTCAGCGAAAATGCGATGGCAAATCTGGGCTGGGAAGAAATTAAACTGCCGAACCCAGTCTTTATAGGGGATACCCTCTATTGCGAAACGGAGGTGTTATCGAAGCGCGAGTCGAATTCATATCCCGAAGCGGGTATTGTCAGAGTCTGTTCGCGGGGCATTAATCAGGACGGGGTAGTGGTCATCGATCTCGTGCGGGCTATCATGGTCTACAAACGGAACAGTGCCCCTAAAAAGGAACTTTTCCCTGAGATAAAGGAAAAATAGATGATAGAAGTGCAGAAAAACACCATTGGTCGCCCGCCTCTGGAAGGGGTACGGATTATTTCGGTCGAGCAGTTCGGCGCGGGTCCTTGGGGAACGATGATGCTCGCAGACTTGGGAGCAGAGATCCTTAAAATCGAAAATCCCGAAACAGGCGGAGATGTAGCACGTTATGTTCCCCCCTACACGGTTGAGAGTGATAGCGTTTATTTTCAAAGCTTCAACCGAAACAAAAAGAGCATCACCCTGAATCTGCAACACCCCAATACAACCGAAATCTTCCACCGACTGGTCTCCATTTCGGATGGCGTTTTTAACAACCTACGAGGCGACCTACCTGCCAAACTCGGCTTGGACTACGCGACACTCGGAAAAGTAAAACCGTCAATGGTGTGCTGCTCCCTCTCCGCCTTTGGACGTAACGGTTCCCGCGCTGCGGAACCGGGCTACGATTACCTGATGCAAGGGTACGCTGGCTGGATGAGCATAACAGGTGAACCTGACTCTCCGCCCCAGAAGACCGGGCTATCGCTAGTTGACCTGAGCGCGGGTGTGATGGCGGTACTCGGCTTGGTGAGCGCCATCTTGAGAGCGCGGGATACCGGTTTGGGCTGCGATGTCGATGTGAGCCTATTCGACACCGCCCTGTCCCAATTGGGTTATGTGGGGGCTTGGCATCTGACGAAGGGCTATCAGCCGCAACGGATGGCAGATTCCTCACATCCGTCTCAAGTGCCATTTCAGGTGATGCCGACAAAGGATAGCTGGATTGTCGTGGCGTGCGCAAAGCAGGGGTTCTACCAAAGTCTGGTGCGGATCCTGGGTGCACCGGAACTAGCGGACGACTCGCGCTTTCGGGGGTTCGCAGATCGGTTGGAGAATCGTGAAGTCTTGGTGCCGATCCTGAAAGACCTATTCCGTCGTCGGACAACCGCCGAGTGGTTGGGCCTGCTCAAAGGCGAAGTGCCGTGTGCCCCCGTAAACACAGTCGAGGAAGCATTCCGTGACCCACAAGTGGCTGAAGATGAGATGGTGCTTGAGATCCCGCACCCGGAGTTCGGCGTTGCGCGTCAAGTCGCAAGTCCGATTAAAATCAGCGATTCCAAAACTGAACATCGCCGCGGACCGAAGCTGGGCGAGCACACAGACGAAGTGCTCAGGGACTATCTCAACATGTCGCCACAAGAGATTGAGACACTCCGTCGGAAAGGAGCTCTTTAGATACACACAAGGTTCAAATCCAAAACGTGATGTATGAAAGGTGAAACGAGAATCAATCAATTCCGTATTCCTATCACGGGAGTGGCTTAGATCAATTTAACCTAAGCATTCTTAAGAAGGAAATATATGAATAGACAATTTCTTTGTGGCATCTGGTATGCAATCACGATCTATCTTACCGGCGGCACACTCAGCGTAGCTGCGGCCGCCTCTCAGTCATCAGGAGGAAACGATATACACTTTTGCGCTGTTATTGATAGTCAGTCGAACACACAGGATTCAGACCAATTCCCCAACCGCAATTATGCCCGATCCGCTGCGGCGAGTGTGAATTCCGGTGAACCCCGCACAGTGCGAATGATCTACTTCACTCCCAACGATCGCCCGTATCGTGCCGACATCATTCAGAAGATGAAAGATGGGATTCGCAAAATTCAAACTTTCTATACCGAACAGATGGAGGCACACGGCTACGGGCAGACAACCTTCCGCGTTGAGACCGACTCCCAAGGCGAGCCGATAGTCCATCGTGTGGAGGGGCGACACACCAATCGTCGCTATCTTGATGAAACGGACGATATTGTGTATGCCGAGATCGGGGAAAGGTTCGACTTTTCTACGAACGTTTACCTCATCTTTATCGATAATAGTATCAATGCAATTAATATTGGCGATAGAAATTTCGCAGGTGTCGGAGACAGAGGCGGCAAAAATAGCGGCTATGCGTTGATTGCTGGCGGATTTAATCGGGGGTTGGTGATACATGAACTGGGACACGCCTTCGGACTGCAGCACGATTTCAGCAATAATGCGTATATCATGTCGTATGGCAAAAGACCAAATCAGTTATCCTCATGCAGTGCCAAATTCCTGTCCGCGCATTCCTACTTCAATTCCGATACTTCAATCGCAGAAAAACGACCACCAACCATCAAACTCATTTCATCGCGTAGATATCCGGCAGGTTCAAGGAGCACCCCGATTCACCTCGAAGTTAGCGATTCAGAAGGACTTCACCAAGTACTCCTATGCGTTATAACAAGAGGGTTTCACGAGGCTGCCGGATACATGGAAGTAAAGGAATGTCGTGAATTGAGGGGCAAAAGAGATGCCGTCGTTAGATTCGACTATAATGGCGTTATTCCGTCTAATCGCTCTACAAGTCTTTCCAATCCTCTGGCGCATCCGATTCGTATCGAAGCCGTTGATATGAATGGGAATATGAGCCGAACCGATTTTATACTGTTTTCTGAAACGCTTCAGCCGCTGTCGAAAATCTCAGGAGATAACCAGCGTGGCTTACCCAATACACCGCTACCCATCCCATTTATCGTTGAAGTGCGGGAGGTGAACGACGGCTCTGCGCGTAGGGAAGTTCCCGTCACCTTTACCATCACCGCAGGCGATGGATCGCTAAGTGTCACTCGCACCGCGACCGATAAAAATGGACGGGCAGAGAGCACGCTCACTCTAGGACGAAATCTGGGAACAAACACCGTTGAGGTATCTGCTGCGGGGTTTACAGTCATCTTTAACGCCGTGGAAGAAGCTGCAGTACATATTCCCGATGCCAACCTCCGCGCTGCGATTGAGACCGCTCTCAAGGTAGCACCGGGCGGCCCGATAGCCCCGGTAGATATAGAAACCTTGCGATCCCTTGAGGTAAGGGAGACGACGATCCGTGATTTGACCGGACTGGAGCTAGCAACCAATCTGAGCGATTTGAGACTGGTGGAAAACGGGATAGTGGATGTGTCGGTGCTTTCAAACTTAACCGACTTGACAAAGCTAAATCTTGGTGACAATTCGATAGCAGACATCTCACCTCTTGAGGGATTAACAAATCTGACAGAGCTGCTTCTTGGAAACAACAACATCTCGGACATCTCACCGTTGGTAGCAAATACCGGATTGGAGAGTGAGGACACGGTTCGTTTGCGGAGAAACCCCCTGAGTTACCAATCTATCCATACACATATTCCAACCCTCCAAAGCAGAGGGGTTACAGTAGTGTTTGACAACCGAACGCCTACGCCCCTTCTGAAAATTTCAGGTGATAACCAACAGGGCACCCCCGGCGCAGCACTCGATCGACCATTTGTCGTTGAAGTGCAGGATGGAACGAGCACCCCATTTGAGGGGGTTCCAGTCATATTCACTGTCACCGCCGGCGGTGGGACAGTCCAGCCCGAAACCGTTCTGACCGATGAAAACGGAAGGGCAGAAGGCACACTCACCTTCGGTCTCAAGGCAGCCACCAACACCGTTCACGCAAGCGTCGAAGGAATTTCCGAACCGGCGACCTTTAACGCCATAGCCAAAATGGAGTTTGACCTCTCCATACCATCAAATATCAGCTTGATTCACGTCCCCCTAAAGGTGACGGCCGTTGACGGTGTGCCACAGAATATTACATCTATCGCCGAACTCTACGATGTACTCGGTAGCGCGTCAAAAATTAACTTCCTCATCACCTATGACTCACAAACTCAAGAATGGTATAGCTATTTCGGTACTTCTGACACAGGCACTTCTGCCGACAAGGCATTGACCGATGACATGGGGATTATCGCCGGTATGATAGCCTCAGCTTCTATCCGTCTGAGTGGAAATCCCCTAGGGACAAACGGAAACAGCACCATCACCTTAAGCCAAGGTCTCAACCTCGTGGGGCTGCCATTGAGAGATTCAAGAATAACGCGTGTGAGCGACCTGCTTGCGCTCTACGGGATTGGAGATAACGTCCCTGCGATTATCCTCACCGATAGCGGAGAGTTTAAGTCGGTCGGACAGGTAGACGACCCCGGTAATATACCCATCATTGGAGGACAATCCTTTATCTTGAACGCTCAGGAGGCAGCGATGGTTGAAATTTCCGGCGAGGGATGGTATAACAACTCTGCAATCGCCACCGTACCACCCGTAGGGAATGCAGATCCGCATTCCCCAATTACACGTATCAAAGTAACCAATACCACTCCCGTCTTGGCGTTGAGAGGTTCAATCGTTGATGAAAAAGTGGGCTTAAAGATGGAAGGCTTCCGTGTAACTGTCAAGAACCTTTCAACAGGCAGAGAAATTACCACTGTTACAGGAATTAATGAGATAGGTTATAGAATTACCACCGTTGACATAGAAACAGGACGAGCAGCTACGATTGGGGATATCCTTGAAATCTCGGCTGAGTCTTCCGATCCGTTAATCGGTGTGCAGCCGTTGTGGTATACTATAACCGTCGAAGATGTGAAGCGGAGTCGGATTCAATTGCCGGCACTGGTCGCTTACGAGATACCAACAGAAACGAAACTGTTAGCGAACTATCCGAATCCGTTTAATCCAGAGACATGGATACCGTATCAATTGGCACAGGACGCTTTCGTTACCCTGACAATCTATGACGTGAACGGTCGGATTATCCGTGCCCTCGACGTGGGGCATCAGATTGCTGCGGTCTACGAAAGTCGGTCAAAGGCAATCCACTGGGATGGGAAAAATAGGTTGGGTGAATCCGTGACGAGCGGAATTTACTTCTACACCCTGACAGCGGGCGATTATTCCGCCACACGGAAGATGGTGATCCTCAAGTAGGAGGCATCTCTCCATTCCCCGTAGGCGGGGCATCTTGCCCCGCCCATTGAAACCAAAGACGTTAGGGACAAGCAAGAGAACCCTCACCTGCCATCTCAATTTATCTTTCGCTCCAGAGGAGCGATATGTCTATAGAATCGCAATACGTCCAATGCCCGCGCTCCAGTTTTGAATCCCGATTTATCGGGGAGGAACGATATATTGGGGCACGAACCAATGAACTAATGAACCCATAATGAACGGAGCCATAATACCATGACTACCGAAACAACAAGACCTGAATATCAACCCCTATCCCTCCTTGAACCACGTGGAGAGCGAAGGCTGATCTACACAAGCGATCCGTCCAATCTCGCATTCTATCAGGTGGGACGACAGGTCGATCACATGACCGACGCAGCGACAGCGAGAAATGACCCCGCCCGACGGGAAGATCTGGTACAGTGGGTAGACGACCTAGCGCATCACGGCGTAGACACCTACGCACAAGCAATCTATGCACAGGGGTGGACAGTCTTTTTCCGTTCAGATCGTTTTGAATATGACGCAAGACCCCAACACCAACGTTTCGTCTCCATGATGGACGCCGGCATCATCCCGTTGGAAGTGCTGATCGAGCAAACACACAAGCGAGGCATGGAGTTCGTCGCAAAGTTTCGCATGAACGACCGCCACGGCAACGGAGATCAGGGTGCGCGGTTCATACTGGACAACCCTGCGTGGCAGCTAGAGGAATTTCCCGGCGGTCAGGACTTTAGCTTTGAGCCGGTACGGGATTACGTCTTCTCCGTCGCCAATGAAGTAGTAGAACGGTTCGACGTTGACGGCTTGTTGTTCAACTATATCCGGCATGGGCACTGCTTTCCCACCGACATTGCCCGTGAACGTCATCCAGTTATGACCGGCTTCTTGCGGCGGATACGCGAGATGTTAGACCGGCGCGGAGCGCAGCAACGGAAAACCCTAACGCTGGGGGTAATGATTCCGCAAACGTTGGAAGAGTGCCATAACTTAGGGTTCGATATCCCCACATGGATTCGGGAAGGTCTCATCAACTACATCTGTCCCTGCGACTTCCACTATGCCGATTTCAACGCGCCCTATGAGGCATTCAGCGAGTTGACACGCGGATCGGATTGTCTGTTGTACCCCACGCTGGCCCCCATGATGTGTCGTGGGGATGCGACGACACTACTCAAGTCTGAAAATTATCGAGCACTCACACAAAATTTCTACGGCGCAGGTGCCGACGGCGTTTCGGTCTTCAACTATCAGTATCACTGGGCGCGAAAGGGCGGGACCGCCCGCTATCCGGGTCCCGTCGAAGGCTATCCGCTCTCATTGAGCTATCTGCGTGATTTGCGTGACCCACAAACCATCGCGAGCCGGACGCGCCACTACCGTTTCCATCCCCTATGGGGCGGCACAGCACCTACCGGAGACGTGAAGAACGACAAGCTAACCCTCACCCGTGAGATCGGTTCAACTGGAGAATACCGTTTCCGCCTCTGCGAGAGAGGCACACAGGGTACACAAGCAGCCCTGTACTTCAGCGCACAGGGATTGCTCCCCAAAGATGAAATCGCCGTAAAACTCAACGGAACTGAAATCCAAGACTGTCAGCGCGTCTTTCACCCAGATGGTCGATTGGAAACATTCGGTCGACCGCTGCCGCCGTTTTCAAACGTGTGGTTCAACTTGAATCAGGAGTCGCTTAACAATGGAGACAATTATCTGAAGATTCAACTTACGCACAGTGCCTCCGATGCAAACAACGAAATTGTCATCAACGAAGTTGAGGTAGTGGTGATGCCTGCGTAACTTTCTTGTGAAACGTCACTTCATTTTCATTTCTTATTTTTTCAGGAATCGTGCTATAATTGTGTTGGTGATCTTTAAATCTTAACCGAGCACAGATTTCGATAAATTGGAGGTAACGAAAGATGGAAATGAGAAGCTGGTTACAATCCCCCTCAAGTCTCACACACGGTAACATCATTAGACGAGAAATCTTCTCCAAGAAAGATCCCGATGATCCCCACAAACCGGGAGCAGTCCTCAACCATATTGATAGCTTCTCCCGGTGCTATCTTGAGTCGCGAATCGCATCAATACCAACATCTTTCGACGATCGGCAGCTGATTTTCTACATCGTTGATGGAGAGGCAATTTTCGAGGGCGGCGACCTCAAGCAGGAGGTCCGCGAAGGAGACGGCATTATCGTGCCGCCGGGAACGACGCATGTCTTAAACAACGAGGCAAACACAACGCCCTTAGAATTTCTGATATTGGAAGAAACCCTTGCCGATGCTCCAGGAACACCCCGCGAAGATGTACTTATCAGAAACTACCGGGAGCAACACCTGAATCAAGGGCATTGGACCCATCTCGTCCACCCCATCTTCGGAGAGGCTGATGGACTTGCCAAGCTACATTTCGTCCTAATGGTAACAATCGACGCAATGCAGACCCCTGATACCCATGGGCATGCCGACGATATGGATGAGGTGTGGTATATGCTCGAAGGCAACGGCATCCACGTGGTAAGCCAGAATGTCTACCGGCAAGTTCCGGGCGATGCGGTCTCTGTCGCACCGTCAAACCCAGGACATACCCTCATCAACGATACGGAGGAACCGCTCAAGACGTTCTACTTTCGACGCAGTGCAGACCCCTGATACCCATGGGCATGCCGACGATATGGATGAGGTGTGGTATATGCTCGAAGGCAACGGCATCCACGTGGTAAGCCAGAATGTCTACCGGCAAGTTCCGGGCGATGCGGTCTCTGTCGCACCGTCAAACCCAGGACATACCCTCATCAACGATACGGAGGAACCACTCAAGACGTTCTACTTTGCCCGTTACACGCGGTGATACGATGAGAGGAGAAAGCGAATGTCCACGCTGAAAGCGGGTGCCGCACAGACCAATATCACGCCGCCGCTCGGCGCATACCTCGCAGCAGTTCAGTAGGTTGGGTTGAACGGTTAAAAAGCGAATTCCTATCAACGACAATAGAGATGCCGCCTGTCAACAACCCCATCTTATAGATGAGTGTAGTGAAACCCAACACTTTAATCCAACTCACGATTAAGTGTTAGGCAGGTACAAGACCTGCCCCTACGTTGGATTCATGCTCTGTAGGGGCAACCCTCGTGGTTGCCCTTGTTACATAAAGTGCATAACTCCCCATTAGACAAATTGGAGGTAACGAAAAATGGAAATGAGAAGTTGGTTACAATCCCCCTCAAGTCTCACACACGGCAACATCATCAGACGAGAAATCTTCTCTAAGAAAGATCCCGATGATCCCCACAAACCGGGCGCCATCCTCAACTATATCGATAGCTTCTCCCGATGCTATCTTGAATCGCGAATCGCATCAATACCAACGTCTTTCGACGATCGACAACTGATCTTCTACATCGTTGATGGGGAAGCCATTTTTGAAGCCGGCGACCTCAAGCAGGAGGTCCGCGAAGGTGACGGCATCATTGTTCCACCGGGAACCACGCATGTCCTAACAAACGAAGCGGAGGTGCCCTTAGAATTCCTGATATTAGAGGAAACCCTTGCCGACGCCGAAGGCACACCCCGCGAAGATGTACTGATACGAAACTATCGGGAACAACCCCTTAGTCAGGGGCATTGGACTCATCTCGTCCACCCCATTTTCGGAGCGGACGATGGACTTGTGAAGCTGCACTCAGTGCTGATGGTAACAATTGACGCGATGCAGACCCCCGATACCCACGGTCATGCTGACGATATGGATGAGGTGTGGTATATGCTAGAGGGCGACGGCATCCATGTGGTGAGCCAAAACGTCTATCGGCAACTTCCGGGCGATGCGGTCTCTGTTGCACCATCAAACCCGGGGCATACCCTCATCAACGATACGGAGGAGCCACTCAAGACGTTCTACTTTGCCCGTTACAGTCGGTGACACCATAGGAGGAGAAAGCGAATGGCTACGCTAAAAGCCGGTGCTGCACAGACCAATATCACGCCGCCACTCGGCGCATACCTTGCAGGTTCACTGAAGGCACGCCATGCGACGGAAGTCCACGACGAACTCCATGCGAAGGCACTGGTACTTGACGACGGGACTACCCAAATCGCCTTTGTCATCTGTGATGTCATCTGCATCCCCCGCGAAGTATGTGACGCCGCCAAAGTCTTGACCGCGGAACAGGTCGGGATTCCGGGCGAGGGAGTGCTGATAGCGGGGACCCATACGCATTCCGCCCCCGCGATGAAACCGGGGTTTGAGACCGTCCCCGATCCGGGCTATCTCGACTTCTTCGCGGCCCGCGTCGCTGATGCCGTTCAGTTAGCGGCGGGGCGGGCGCAGCCAGCGAGACTCGGTTACGGCGTTGGAACAGAGCCGCGCTGTGTGTTCAATCGGCGGTTTCGCATGAAGGACGGCACAGTTAAAATGAATCCGGGGTATAACAATCCCGACATCGTAGAAACCGTTGGACCCACCGATCCGGACATCGCTGCGCTTTTCGTCGAAACGGTTGATGGTGAACCGATAGCCGTCCTCGCTAACTATGCTCTACACTATGTCGGTGCGCCGGGGCACATGGTTTCCGCAGACTACTTCGGGCTATTTGCCGAAGAACTCCAGCGGACAGCAGGCGCGGAATTTGTTGCGATGCTCTCCAACGGTTGCTCCGGTGACATCAATAACATCAATGTCCATCACCCACTGACGGACCGACGCCCCTTTGTCCAGACGCGGAAGGTCGCCCGGATAGTTGCAGCGGAGGTGTGGCGAACATGGCAGACCACCCCAATGCACGATGACTTGGGGCTTTCGGCGGCACAGACAGAAATCACGTGCGGGATACGGAAACCGACCAGCACAGAACTCGCCGAGTATGAGGCAAAATGGGCAAACGCAAGTGATGATCCGACTGTCGATGAACTCTACGCACATGAACGCATTATAGTCAACGGGTGGGAAGATACCCGCACGACACCGATCCAAGCCTTCCGTATCGGAGATTGCGGGGTCGTTGCATTGACGGGAGAAATCTTCTGTCAATTCGGTATTGACCTCAAGGCTGCCTCGCCGCTCAAGCCGACATTTATCATCGAACTTGCCAACGACTACACCGGCTACGTCCCAACCCCTATTGGACATGAGCATGGCGGCTATGAGACATGGCTAGCGCGGAGCAGCTACCTCGCTCCCGACGCCGGAGGGCAGATGGTTGATGCAGCGTTGCAATTACTGAACGGTTTCACCGCCCCGTAATCAGGAATAGCCCTATTTCTTGACACAGCCCCAATGAACCAATGAACCAACATATTAGAAAGGACAAATATGGCTAAATACAAAATTGCAGTAATTCGAGGAGACGGCATTGGGATCGAGGTGATGGAGGAAGGTCTCAAGATCCTCAACACCGTCGCCAACAGATACGGCATCACATGGGACTTTGTCGAGTTCCCTTGGGGTTCAGACTACTACTTCAAGCATGGCCACATGATGCCACCCGATGCCCTCGATATACTGATGGAGTTCGACCAGATCTATCTTGGCGCAGTCGGGCACCCCGACATCCAAGACCACCTTACGCTCAACGGGCTTTTGCTGCCTATCCGGCGCAAATTCGATCAGTACGTCTGCGAGCGACCAAGTGTCCTCTATCCCGGCATCAACGCACCGCTCAAGGACAAAGACGCTTGGGACATCGATCTCGTGGTGATAAGGGAGAACACAGAGGGCGAGTATGCCAACGTCGGCGGATTTCAGTACCAAGGATTCCCCGAAGAGATCGGCGTACAGGTCGGCGTATTCACCCGCCACGGCAGCGAGCGCGTCATCACCCACGCCTTCGAGCAAGCCCGGGCACGAAATAAGAAGCGTAAAGTCACTTCGGTCACCAAATCGAACGCGCAGGGTTACGGCATGATTGTATGGGATACCGCCTTCGAGCGAGTTGCGGAAAAGTATCCCGACATAGAGACGGAATCGTTGCTTGTGGACGCAGCGTGTATGGATTTCGTCCGGAGGCCGGAGGACTTCGATGTTGTCGTCGCTAGCAACCTGTTTGGGGATATCCTCACGGACATCGGCGCGATTATCACGGGGAGCATGGGACTGGCTCCGAGCGGCAATCTCGATCCACAACGCCGATTCCCGTCGATGTTCGAGCCGGTTCACGGCAGCGCACCGGACATTATGGGGCAAGGCATCGCCAATCCGCTAGCGGCGATCACCTCCGGTTCGATGATGCTGCGCTTCGTCGGCGAGACGGAAGCAGCAGACACGATAGACGCAGCCGTACTGAAGGTGGTTGAGAAGGGCGAGACCCTGCCGCCGGACCTCGACGGTCAAGCCACAACCTCACAGGTCGGCAACGCTGTCGTAAGCGCACTCGGCTAATGTGCTTTCTATGCGAAAAATCTTATTTTTATCTTGACCTATCCAATTCCTTTCTAGTATAATTAGGCTTATCAGTAATAGGAATTATTACTAATATAATCCAAGTTGCTAGTCGTTGAAAGCCCATCGGTTTTCTTGTAGGGGCGGGGTTTCCCTGCCCGTCTGGTAAATCCTTTGTCTTTCGCTCCAGAGGAGCGATATGTCTATAGAAAGCGATGCGTCCAATCTCCGCGCTCCAGAGGAGCGCAATGTGTATAGCAGCAATAACAAATCGTCGCAATCCAAGCCCCAGAGGGGCGACATGTGTATAGAATACGTCAAACATTATGCGTAAATGGTCAGAGTCGTGATTTAGAAGATACACCCCCTACTGCATGTTTTGTATAGGAGGGAATTCCGATTCCCGACTCTTGCGTCGGTTGCTAACGCTTGGTTTATCAACTAGCAGCCTACGTTAAACTTACTAAAGTTTGTACAATTCACGGTACAAATGGTGGTTGATTGAGAACACGCTTCGGGATGTCAAGCAGCACTGCGGATTTGACAAGGTATCAGGTCAAATCGCGTCAAAGCATCAATTAATTCGCGCAACTAAGTTTCGGAACAAGTTGCCTGACGCAATTGCTATTCAACGCCACTTGTGTCACAGGCAGTTCGATAACATTGGTATCGAACTGTCAAGCGGACACAAGGGTTGATGGTTGAGCATCTGCGTGCTTTAATCAAGGGATAATTATTTTCTGCGACAATCTCTGAAGATACTAACTCGCCGAATATTCACTAGACCCTTGATAACGCTACATGAATTGGATACAAATTGTACAAACTTTAGTAAACTTACTATGCGTGCCAATATGAAAGAATTAAGTGAAGGGCTTAGGCAAGAAGGCTATCGATTTACCCGTCAACGCCGGATTATCCTCGAAGAGGTGCGACGGCAGCGATACCACCCAAGCGCGAAAGAGATCTATGATGCGGTGAAGGTTCGTCTGCCAAATATCAGCTTGGGCACTGTCTATCGAAGCCTCGGCGTTTTGGTCGAACTCGGTCTGATTCACAAGGTGGAGCACGGCGAATATGCTCGCTTTGATGCGAACCTCGCAGAGCATCACCACCTAATCTGTACAAATTGCGATCAATTACTCGACATTGACGCACCGCTCCCTGAGCCACTTAACACACAGCAGTTCAAAGCAAGGGGGTTTGAAGTACAAGGATATAAACTGGAGTTGTACGGCTTGTGCCCAACATGTGCAACTAACCGGAGTTGACCCAAATCCAGTTTTTGGAAACAGTTCTACCCGGATTAGAATCAACGCTATCCCCTCAATGAGATATCGAGAGGTTGAACGAAAGCTAAAAGCTTGTTTGAAGACCTGGGGAACTATGGCAGAAGCAACAGAAATACTCAATTTTTTCGACATCCGGGTTGAACATTTCCCTGACAGGAGTGCCCGATGGTTGTTCCAAGACAAAGAGAACGTCCGAGGACTGCTAGAAATCGTCGCAGGCGAGTTGGTGGAACTGATCGATTTTAGCCAACTTTCACAGATAAACAGGAGTTTTATTCCCGACAACCTTCGAGAGCAGGAGTCCGACCTCGTGTTTAGCGTTCCATTGCAGAGCGAATCGGAAACGGACGAGCTGCTAATCTATATCCTCATTGAACACCAATCCACGGTCTATTCGACAATGGGATTTCGAGTGTTGTTCTACATGATTCAGATTTGGGATTCCCAACGCCGTGAGTGGGAATCAAACAATGTTCCCAAAAGTCAGTGGCGTTTCCGTCCGGTGCTTCCGATTGTGTTTTACACTGGCGCGCAGAGATGGAAAACCCCGTTGACCCTCAATGCAATAATGGACATCCCCGACGTGTTTTCACGGTTTGTCCCGAAGTTGGATATACTGTTTCTAAGTGTAAAGGAGACAGATGAAGCGAACCTGACAAAGACTGACCATCCGCTTGGCTGGCTGCTGACCGTTTTGCAAAAGGAACATGCGGACAAGGAAGTGATAAGGACTGCGTTAATCGAAGCGATGTCCCACATTAACACTCTTGGTGACCAACAAGCACAGCAGCGGCAACGGGCGATTTCCTATCTGTTTTTGTTGATTTTGCATCGCCGTCCGGCTGAAGAACATGAGGAATTAAGCACACTTGTTGACCAACACATCCAACAGGCTTCAGACAGGGAGGAGGTAGAAGTCATGGCACAGACAATGGCTGAACATCTCATTGAACGCGGCAAAGAACAAGGTATTGAACAAGGTATTGAACAAGGGGAAACACAAGCGAAACAGGAGGCACTCATCAAACTGCTGCGGTTCCGATTTGATTCCGTTCCTGAATCTGTGACCAACCAGATTACCTTGATACGGAGTCTCTCCCGTTTGGATTTGCTTTTTGAGAAAGTGCTGACCGCACAGACAATTGATGAAATTGATTGGCAAAACCGTGATGGATAGGTTCTATTGACATTTGACAGATTGGGCGCTGGATTTTACTGTATCTATCTATCGACAACCTTCAGACAGGGAGGAGGTAGGAGTCATGGCACAAACAATGGCTGAACATCTCATTGAACGCGGCAAAGAACAAGGTATTGAACAAGGTATTAAACAAGGGGAAACACAAGCGAAACAGGAGGCACTCATCAAACTGCTGCGGTTCCGACTTGATTCTGTTCCTGAATCTGTAACCAATCAGATTACCTTGATACGAAGTCTCTCCCGTTTGGATTCGCTCTTTGAGAAAGTGCTGACCGCACAGACAATTGATGAAATTGATTGGCAAAACCGTGAGGATTAATCGTGGGTGCAGATTTCCTAATCTGCACAATCTACGATTACACACACATGGAGGTCTGGAGTGGAAGCGTTGAAGGTTCGCAAAGCACAGGCAACCGACAGCGAATTTGTTTTTGCCGTAAAGAAGGCAGCATTCCGAGAATATGTAGAGCAAATCTGGGGTTGGGATGATATCTATCAAAGGGATCTGCACAATAGGCGGTTCGCATCACAGAATCTTCGCATTATCCAGTTTCGCGGGACCGACATTGGTTTCCTGTCAACGTCTAACACCTCTGACACGTTCAAGGTCGATCAGCTCTATATCCTGCCTGAGTACCAAGGAAGGGGAATCGGGGCAGCGTGCATGAGGCGCATTATCGACGATGCCAACCTTGAACAAAAGCCTGTGACGCTTCAGGTGCTAAAAATTAATACCCGTGCTACTGCCTTCTATCAAAGGTTGGGATTCATAATCGTCAATGAAAATTCTACACATTTTCAGATGAAAAGACCACCTGAAAACCGCAAGGGCATTTAGTTCTCCTGTAGGTCGAAGACTCTCGGAACGGGGAGGGATCTCCGAATCCCGACACCTAACGCATTCGGTGATTGAGTGGAAATTCCAAGCATCCGTATAATCAGCAGTGAATCGCAATCTGGAACCTATATCCTGCGAATTCGCCTCAAAAAGGACACCACCTTACGATTCGGACGGTTCAAGAAAGGGAAGTTGATTTCACTGCCCGCCGGTGAATACGCCTACGTCGGCTCCGCACTCGCAGAGAAGGGAGCGACTACGTTGGCGCGGCGGCTCATTCGGCATGCAACGCGAAGCGGCGATCAACGCCCACACCGTATCCGCGAGACGATGATTCGCCGATTTGCTGAATGCGGTTTGGGAAACGGGAATCTATTGCCTCAACGAGGCAAAACCTTGCACTGGAACGTAGATTTCCTCTTGGACTTGCCTTCGGCGGAGCTCGTGGGTCTCTTCGCAATCCGCTCACGTGAGCGATTGGAAAATAGACTTGCCAAGCAGCTAGAGGAAGATCCACATACGGGGGTTATCGAACGCGGCTTAGGCGCGAACGATGTGCCGGGCAATACCCATCTGTTGCGTGTCAGTGCAACGGAGGCATGGTGGGCATCACTTCCGGATCCGCTTACTAGCATGGCTGAAGGGAACTTGTAACAAGAACTGTAGGCGTCAAGCTACAAAACTGGATCTGCAAGGATTTTTTACAGAAGTCCGGCAGGCATCTTGTCGCCGGAGTTACCCTTTGCCGTTACATCTTTGAATGCAAACGGCAAGGATACATGGAGGCTGCTCCATATTTTAAGTTAGAAAAAATACAGAATACAATTGGAGGGAATATGAGCAACGAAAGTAAGTGTCCAGTGATGGGACATTCTCACGCACGGGGCACCATAGCAAACCAAAACTGGTGGCCGAGTCAGCTGAACCTGAAGATGCTCCACCAGAACGCACCCTCGTCCAATCCTATGGGCGAGGATTTCAATTACGACGAGGCATTCAAGACACTTGACTTGGATGCCCTGAAAGAGAACGTCGATAAGGTGATGACGACGTCGCAGGAGTGGTGGCCCGCCGACTACGGCCACTATGGACCTCTCTTCATTCGGATGGCGTGGCACAGTGCAGGCACGTACCGCATCGGTGACGGACGCGGCGGCGCAGCCTCCGGTACGATGCGCTTCGCACCCCTCAACAGTTGGCCCGATAATGCGAGCCTCGATAAGGCGCGCCGGTTGCTCTGGTCGGTCAAGCAGAAGTACGGCAGGAAACTCTCGTGGGCGGACCTGATGATCTTCACCGGGAACTGTGCCCTTGAGTCGATGGGTCTCAAGACCCTCGGATTCGCCGGCGGGCGAGAGGACGTCTGGGAGCCCGAAGAAGACATCTATTGGGGACAGGAGACCACGTGGCTGGGAGACGAGCGTTACACCGGCGACAGGGAATTGGAGAATCCCCTTGGTGCCGTTCAGATGGGCTTAATCTATGTGAATCCGCAGGGACCGAACGCTAACCCGGATCCGGTCGCTGCAGCGAGAGACATTAGAGAGACGTTCCGTCGCATGGCAATGAACGATGAGGAGACGGTCGCGCTCATCGCTGGCGGACACACGTTCGGCAAAACACATGGTGCTGCTGATGCTGACCAGTACGTCGGTCCCGAACCCGAAGGAGCCTCCCTCGAGGAGCAAGGGCTCGGCTGGAAGAACAGCTTTGGCAGCGGGGTGGGCAGCGACACGATCACCAGCGGGTTGGAGGGTGCATGGACCACCGCGCCAGCCAAGTGGGACAACAATTTCTTCGAGAACCTGTTCAACTACGAGTGGGAACTGATAAAAGGTCCCGGCGGTGCGTGGCAGTGGACTCCCAAAGACGCATCTGCACAGGGCACCGTGCCGGACGCTCACGATCCCTCAAAGAAGCACGCCCCCATGATGCTCACGACGGACCTGTCTCTGAAGGTGGATCCAATCTATGCGACGATTTCAAAGCGGTTCTATGAGAACCCGGAGGAATTCGCAGACGCCTTTGCCAAGGCGTGGTACAAGCTGACCCACCGCGACATGGGACCTCGCACACGGTGTCTCGGTCCCTTGGTTCCTGCGGAACCGCAACTGTGGCAAGACCCCGTCCCTGACGTCACTCATCAATTGATTGGGGAGCAAGACATCGCTGCCCTCAAGGGCAAGTGCCTCGAATCAGGACTGTCCATCTCCCAACTGGTTTCGACCGCTTGGGCGTCTGCGGTAACATTCCGCGGCACCGACAAGCGCGGTGGAGCTAACGGGGCACGCATTCGCCTCGCACCGCAGAAGGATTGGGCAGTCAACAACCCGCCCGGACTGGGGAAGGTACTTCATACCCTAGAGGAGATTCAAGAGGAATTTAACGGATTGCAGTCCGACGGGAAGCGGGTCTCACTCGCTGACCTGATTGTTCTGGCTGGGTGTGCAGGGGTTGAAGCAGCTGCGAAGAACGCCGGTATCAACGTACAGGTTCCCTTCGCTCCGGGGCGCACGGACGCGTTGCAGGAGCAAACCGACGTGGACTCATTTGCTGTGCTTGAACCGACCGCCGACGGATTTCGCAACTACCTCGCAAACGGACACCAGAGAACAGCCGAAGAGCTGCTGGTGGATCGAGCACAAATGCTGACGTTAACCGCTCCTGAGATGACGGTTCTCGTCGGAGGCTTGCGTGTCCTGAACGCAAGCGTCGGTCAGTCCGAACTCGGCGTATTCACCAAGCGATCCGAGACGTTGACTCCTGATTTCTTCGTGAACCTGCTTGACATGAACACCGAGTGGCTGGCGTCCTCTACATCCGAGGATGTGTTCGAGGGACGCAATCGCTTGACAGGTGAGATCAAGTGGACCGGCACCCGTGTCGACCTCGTATTCGGCTCAAACTCGCAGCTCCGAGCCATTGCGGAAGTCTACGCGTGTGATGACGCTCAGCAGCAATTTGTGGGTGACTTCGTGGCTGCGTGGAACAAGGTCATGAATCTCGATCGCTTCGACCTTGCTTAATCTCCGCGAGATTCGGAACGATAAAAGCAAACGTTTAACAGACTGGGGGTGTATCTTCGGATGCACCCCTTTTTTTATGGCCCGTTAGGTTTGCGTTCCATGAATAATTTTCCGATGTGGGCTATTAACAATGAACCACTGTAGTTTAGAACAAATGGAACGGAGATCTCCGTTCCCGACCAATTACGCTTGCCTCTATGTCTCGGTGGGGTCTATCGTAGGGAACAACGATCGTTGTTCCCTACAACTCATTTACGGTGCCAGTCCCTTCGAGCATTTTCCAGATTGGGAACATCAAAATGTCAACTCGCCCTAGCAACTTGCGTTAATAAGTAGATTGGGGGGTATACCTAGCTGAAACGACGGCGTCCACGAATCGTGCCATCACGCCCAATGGGAATGGAGTCCGCAGCGGGAGTGGCACCCGGCTCCGGCATCTCCCACGGAGAGAGGGACGCGCCGGTTGGGCGAGTGGTTGTGGGACGTCGAGGTTGGGATTCGGTGGAAGTATAACAAATCGCCAAGTGAGGGGTTTCGATCCGTGCGCCGTCGCTGCCGTGAGAGCGCATCACCGCCTCTAAGATGCCAGTGGTCAGATAGGTTCGCTCGACCGGACTCGGTGGGACGCCGGTCAGGAAGAAGTCCTCGATATTCAGCCCCATATAGCTGAAAACGGCATGCGTTGGTCCCGAATCGGTGTAGTATTCCATTGCATCAACGACCGTGCCGCGCTTCGCTGCGTAGGCAAACTTTCGGATATAACCGTTATCGCCAAGCATCAACGCCGCGCCTTTCAACCCGTCGCAATACTCAATTAGAAAGATGTGTGGATCTTCGACCTGCGACGGATCGAGGTGCTCGGGTCCATCCTCAATCGCACCAAGGGCATGGTCAGCGAGTTCGACCGACCACCGTCCTTCATCGGCGGCGCGCCAAACCGCATCACCGGACAAACATTGGACGGAACAGACCCCCGTTTCGCCGCCGTTGCGCCGTTCCACCTGACATTGCAGGCTTTCCAGTGCATGGAAGCCGTAGCGTTCGAGCATGTGAAACCCGATAGATAAGGCTTCATCAATCGGTGCGTCAAGCGGATGCTCAAAGTTCGGTCGCCGCCATCCCACCGGCAGTGCCGATCCCGCCCAGAGCGGTATGCCAAGCTGCTTGGCGGTCGTGTACATCCAATGTGCATCGTCCCAACGGTAGGAAAGATGCTTGTCGTTGTAGACAGGAATGGGGCGATCGGATTCGGCAATAACGCCACAGATCTGCTCAAAGAAATATCGCCGTGGCAGCATCTCTTGACCCAAGGCAGAGCGCGGGTAATCGCCATGCTCCCCGATGAGCAGCACCGCATCTACAGCTAGACTCTCTCCGCCGAGAGTGAGTGCGGCACGAATGCTCTCGTAGATGGGAATATCGTATTCGTGAGCGATCTGCCGACCGACATCATTTTGGTGGATTTGGTCAATGAAGAGTGAAGCGAGCTGGGTGCGCGGCGCAATGAAGCCATCATCAATGGGAAAACCACGCAGGAATTTAGGCACTATCACGCCGGCATGACTGTTTGGAAAAAAGGTGGTTACAATAGCGGTAACGCGAAAGGGTTGTGACATTCAATAGGGTAAAAACAAAAGAGAAAGATACCACACAAAAAGGAAAAACACTAAATATTCAGAAAATTGTTAATTTTATTAAAAAAAAGTGCTGACAGATTTTTCAAGATGGTATAGAATGGATAATTGTGGGAGCTCCGAGTTACCGCTCGAAGCCCCCTGAAGCAAAACGAGACACGACCTCGAATCGCTTCGTGATTGTTAGGGTGAACACCTAACAATTGAATTATAGTATACCCTTTCATGTCATTAGTTTCAAGTGGAAACGAAAAGGGCTGCGCGATTTGAGAACGCAGCCCTTTTTCCGTTTTCGGTCGGAACGATGGTAACAGGGAGATTTATTATGTTAGCGTTTGCTTTACCCGCACCACAAATCACTGTCCCTCAGTTTAGGTTGAACAATAACCTATTAAGTCTAATCAGCGTAATTCTGTTATGTGTAATGGTATTTTTAGCAGTCGATGCGCTCGCACAGGTCTGTCAATCCGAGCGAGATGCGTTGAACGTTGCGATCGCATGGCAGGCAGCAGCAGCGGTCGGTGTAATTGTTGCTGAGGGGGCTTTAGTCATTGCGATCGCGTCTGGAAACCCGATTGCGATTGCGATTGCGATCGGTTTTCTTTTGGCTGCGGAGGCGGCGTTGTCTGCGGCGATGCTTCAGCTCATCATAGCAGATCAGGCGTATTGGGACTGCATGTCCACGGCGGGTGCAGGATAGTCTTTAAGGAGGTTTCAAATGGCGATGTTTTACGACTGGCGAGACCGGACAGGCAAGGGCTTCAAATCTTGGCGGGAGTATCTAAAAGAGCTTCGCTCCCCGCTGTTCATCGGGTTAGGGATCGTCTTAGTTTTGTCGCTGATCATTTCGGGGGTTGTGTATTTCGGTTATGTGCGACCGTCGAGGTCGGTCGAGTCGGAAAGGGTCTATCTGCTGCCCGATCCATCGGAACGGCGGGCGATTCTAAATGACCGCACGACGGGTGAATCGACCGATAGCGTTTCGCAGCGTCCAACTGATGAAGTGGTGGATCAACCATTAGCGGACACGGACGGCTTGTCAGATCCAATTCCGTTTGTGAGCGAAGTTGAACCCGATCCAGCATCGGTTTCGGCGTCTACTGCAGACGATACGGCTGCTTTTGAGCAGACCCTCGCTGAGTTAGAGGAAGTGGCAGCCGAAACGGAAGCGGCACTCGAAGATGCAGCGCTGATCCGTGAGCAAGCGATGCAGACGATAGGTCAAGCGATCCCGATGATTGTGGATCATCTCAATGCGTTATCTGCGGAGGATCAGCAAGATTTTTTAGCAGAGGTCAGATCGCAGATGGTCAATCTCGCACCCCCTGAGGTGCAAACGTTGTATGCCCAAAATCCCGAATTGAAAGATCAGGGCTATACCCTTTTTTTGGAGATGTTGCGAGAAAACGGTTATAAGCCGTCGGTCAATTGATGGGCATAAAAAAAGGTGGGGAGCGGAGCTGACAGCTCCGCGTCCCCGTGAAACGATCCGAGCGGGTCCTCAAATCGCCTTCTCGGGTCGTTAGACAGACCCAACGATCCTCATATACAACCTATCACGCCAACCGGATTGGCATAAACTGATTAGGGCTGCGCGATTCGACAACGCAGCCCTTTTTTTGTTTTCGGTTGGAACAGTGGTAACAGGGAGATTTATTATGTTTGCGACAAATTTGTGGTTTAAGACAGCGATTTTCGTCCTAACACTCGCGCTGATGCTTGGGATTCAATCTCACGATATAAATGCTGATTCGGACTCGGCAAATGGGATAACGGTGAGCACTTATGCGAACGGGTGGTGCGTTGCTAGCACAGTTTACCAAGGGAAATACATGTGGACCGTATGGGCGGACTTCACTGCTACTCTTTCGGCTAGCGGACGGGAAGAAGGTGATACAGAACAAGGTTGGAAGAAGCTAAAAGCCTACCTTCCCCTTTACGGTGCAACAAATCCGCCGGATATAGATGAAAACTTTGAATTAGAAATCACAAAGTGGTTTATTTTCAAACGGGGTGATGGAGACATGGAACATCACTATTCTAGTGCTCAGTCGTCTTCCAACACTCGACCGGTAGGGGCGAAGGGGGAATGCTCAGGTAGTTGTGGAGGTGTGACTCCAAAGGCAGAAAGTTGGCCGTAGATACATTAAAAAAGGTATTTGCCCTAGCCCCATAAGTGCCGCTTATGGGGCTTTTTATGAAGGAGAGTCCCGTGAAACTGAAAACCAAGCTCCTCATCGGTTCGGCACTGTGTTTTTGTGTTGTCTCTCTTCTGCTTTTGCGTATTCGTGTGAAAGATTCGATAGAGCAAATTGTAGAAAGGGCGTTGGCTGAACCGCCCACTCGAGGTGACATCCTAACAAAAAAGAGGATGAGTCCTGAATTGGAGGATTTTCTCAGTTGGTATAAGCCGTTGGTGATAGATGCAAGTCCAGAGGTCCTCGCTGTGATGAAAAAGTTTGACCCAAAGTATCGCAAAGGCCGGGCACATAGAAACGAGGAGTTAGAGCAGCAAATTCCCACAGATGAGTGGATACAAAGGCTCTTGGACATGGGTGTAAAATTTGAGGATTATTCCGATTATTCGGCGTATCTTAGTGCAAGGGGGCGTATTTTCCACGCGCAAAACGACCCAGAAGCACTCGAGGATTTGAAACAACGACATAGCTTGGCATCTGAAACGTCTTTGGATGAAGTCATTAGGGCACACATCAACGGAAGTGTTCAACTGCATACTCTGACAGAGCAAGCAATAGCTATGGATTCGCGGGTGTATGGCGGGAGTTTGTCAAAAGAGGGTGTCTTTATCCCTAAACGACTTAAGACCGTTTATGTTCAGCCCGGCACAATACGTGCTGGTGCCGGTGTACCGAAATGGGTCGTCTACGAACTCGCGGATAGGGAAGTGGGGCTGCCACCTAAAAGAGAAATTCCGAAAGACGTTGACATCATCTACCTTGACGAAACGGGGCAACTGATAAAGGATAGGGTGCCGCCAAGTTTTGGGGATAGTGGTGAAACGCCCGCGTTCCGCAGCAGTGAGACTGTTGGGGGACCGGTTGAAACGAACTCACTGTTAGCTGATGATTTCAATAACTCGTTCTCTGATGACTTACCACCTTCCGATACAGAAGCTTATGAGTTTGAAAAGCCCAAAATCCCCCCAAGTGTGGCGGACCTCGAAAAACAGTTGACGCCAGAAGGGATTGAGCCAGAGTTAAGCAAAAGGGTATCGCCAGAACGTCTTGACAAAGCCCGGGAGTTGATTATTCAGTACGGTTTAGAGGAAGGGCTACGCCGTCTGAGGGATACGGATCCTGAAGCGGTTCGTCGGTTTGAGTCCGATAAATCGGAACAAGGGCGGGAGCGTCGTCCAGATTCTATCCCTGATGCGCCCGATAGCGAGGAATCTGAACGCTAGTAAGCAAACATTTACAGACTGGGGGTGTATCTTCGGATGCACCCCCTTTTTTTGTGCCCCGTTAGGCTTCCGATGTGGGCTATCAACAATGAACTAATGCACCAATTGGGTAGATGTCGAGTATGGAAACTCGACCTACAGGCAGACACTTATTCACGTTTCACGCCTCCCCCTGCTTGCGGGGGGATACAGGAGGGTATCACGTTTCACGATACGTCCGGCAACCAAAGAAATGAGAGCACTTGGTTCATGCGGGGTAATCGGCGGGATTGCTCAATGAGGGGTTGATCTGATTGGGTCGAACACCAATGGGACAACGGAACTTTCCGCTGGTGTTCCTTGGCATCTTTCAATATGCCTTTGTTAAGAAGGGCTGCAACCGAGTCGGGATGGAGGGGGTTGTTTCTCGCAAGATAACAATCGCTGTTCTGACGAAACCGCTCTGAATACGCAAAATATTTAATCTGTCCTCGCTCAGACAGTACAATCGCACAGACGTGGGAACTCAAACGGGTGTAGCGGATGGCTGTGCTAGTCAAAGAGGTCGAATAATTAGCAGAGAGGGCATCAATCGCCGGCAAGCCGATTTTAGGCAGATCAGTAGCGTCCGCTCGGAAAATGGGGGAGGGCATCAGCAACTCAACTGCGAACTGATTGGCACGTTGTTCCTCTAATTGGTGCGAATCAAATCCACGCAGATCCTCGCGCTGACAGCGGTGCTGAGGGACAAATTCCGCCACCTTGTTCTCTTCACCTATGGCGGAATTTTGTCTCTCGGTTTGACCACCATCCAAATAGTAATGCCCCAATTCGTGAGCGATTGTAAAGTTTTTTCGGGACTCTGATTGAATCAGATTGTTGAGCAGGATGCCCCAAGCATTGCCGACCCGCATTAAGCAGCCATCGTACGGGCTTTCCATCTCCCGTTCCCAAACGACGATTTGTAGCTGTTCCGCAATTTCTCGCGGTTGGATCGGGATGCCCTGAACGTCTAGTTCACGCAACAACTGTCGCGCACCCTCGGCAGGTTCCAGAGCGGGTTTGGAGGACACCTGTTTTGCAATCTGACCTTTTCGGGAAGGTCTCTGATTCATGTTTAAGCAGCAGATCCTTCGTGATTGTTCTATTTCTCGTTTTTGTCTTTAAGAAATTGGTAGAATTCGATCAGCGTTTCCTTATCTTCCTCGGAAAGATCCATGATACCTCTAAACATAACACTGACTTTCGGGTCCGCTAAAAGATCATCGTAGCCATGCTCCTTTTTGCCGAGCAGGTAGTCCGTAGTGACTTTCAGCGCGTCAGCGAGGCTCGAAAGCGTGTCGAATGCCGGTTTACGGGCACCTGACTCAAACTGTGAAATCGCCGCAGGGGTTAGCTTTGCCGCTTTGGCGAGTTGTGTTTGTGTCATTCCGAGTCTATCACGACGTTTCTTAATACGTGTTGAAACAGACATAATCATATACCTCCTTATTGGGTTAGGGAAAAACGGTGTACGATCACAGAAAAACGTGTTTATTGCGCTTTCTAACGATTGTGATTCCCATCTTAACATATTACGCCGTTCCAATGCAAGGTCTAAAATAGAATTAACGAAAATTTATGTAAAAACGATTCACGCATCACGTTTCACAGATGAACCAATAGCGGATATAAATTTAAAAAAACATACCGTCCATAATACTCACTTTTGTGAATTAGATCCGTTTTGCATCTTGACAAGACTTTGCGACTATGATAGAATCTGACGGCTAAACAGCAACACGCCCAAGTCTTTAGGCTTGGGCCCAACACGATTGTATCGTTCTTTCGTTAAAAAATGTTAAAATTGTAAGCCAAATATGATACAATTGGATTATCTTTTCGGTGGAATAATAGTAGCTCCGTCGCAAGACGGGGTATCCCACCCCCCACTACTACGGGAGAGAAAAGGTGAAAAGGAAATCCAATGTTAAAAACACACAAGATAGCCCTGAAACCGAATAACATTCAGGCGACCCAATTCGCTCAACACTGCGGGTATGCCCGTGTTGCCTACAATTACGCACTAGCGGACTTCAAGGCGGGGCTAGACGCCGGTGAATGGCGCAGCCACACAGACCTTTGCAGGCGGTTCAACGTCATCAAGCATGAGCAATACGATTGGTGTGGCAATATGTCGCAGAATGCCTCAAAGCATGCGATTTATGACAATCTAAATGATGCTATAGGACGTTGGAAGTCGGGTCAGAATCGGTTTCCTAAATTCAAGAAACGGTCCCATGGTTTGAGTTACCAAGCGGATAGTGGTCGAGGCACAATCACTGTCGAAGGCAAGCGGATTAAACTCCCCAAGATAGGTTGGGTCCGCATGTTTCAATCCCTTCGCTTCCTCGGCACTATCTGCAAAGTCGTAATATCCAAAACAGCGAATCGTTGGTTCGTTTCTATCCTTGTAGACACCTTCGTAGACGATTCTATACCAGAGATTTGCACCCGTCCTGTTGTCGGCGTGGACGTTGGTATCAAGCACCTTGCAGTTACTTCGGAAGGCGTCTACTATGAGAATCCAAAGGCATTACACCGGAATGAGCGTAAGTTAAAACGACTGCAACGGCGGTTAAGCAAACGCACCCAAGGCAGTCGTAACTGGCATAAAATGAAGGCTAAAATAGCCAAGTTGCACTATCGAATTGCGTGTATTCGACAAGATGCCCACCAGAAAGCAACGACAGCGATTATCAACAGCGCAAGCCGTATCGGGATTGAGTCTCTAAACGTCACAGGCATGTTAAAGAATCATAAACTTGCTAAGGCATTGTCAGACGCTTCCCTATCAACCTTCCTAACATTGCTGAAGGACAAGGCCGAACGGATAGATGTAAAGATTGTCGAGGCGGACGCCTTCTATCCCTCCAGTAAAACCTGCTCAGATTGTGGTTCAGTAGATAGTGATTTATCTCTATCTGATAGGACATACCATTGTAGTGCTTGTGGTCGTAAGCAAGATAGGGACCTCAACGCCGCAATAAATCTAAGAGCCCTCGCCGTGGGACACACGGAGAGTTAAAACGCTTGTGGAGATTCGGTAAGACCTCAGCAGTTGGGGCACGAATCAGTGAAGCAGGAAGATAGCATCCCGACAAGATTGGGAATCAGTCTATCGCAGGAATCCCAATGCTTTAGCTTGGGGAGAGGTCAAAGATCTAAATACGATAGCATATTATGTGCCGGTCAGCCTATTAAAAAATTCGGAGGAATCACCATGATCATCAAGAGATATTATTACATCAGTCTATGGCTTTGCATCCTTGCGCTACTATCTCCGCACGGCAGTTTCGCTGTTGACGAACAGCTGTCTGTCGGGCTTTCGGAGGTTGCGGTCAAAATCAGTGACAAAGTCGATATCGGTCGAATGCGAAAAGACATCGCTCGACTCTCCAATCTTCCCACCCGCGTCACTGGCTACGATGAAGCCGCATCAGGCAGCAAATATATCTTCGATCAATTTGTCGAGATCGGCTTACAAAACGTCGAGAGCCGCGAGTTTCCTGTTTCTGTTCCGATAGACCACGGTGATGGGAAAGTAGAAATTCTCTCCGAAGATCAAACGCTTCTGAAGACTTACCAAATCTGGTCCATCTGGCCCAACCTTGTTCGCACCTCCTTCCTTCCCAACGGCGTCTCTCATGTAGTTGTTCAAGGCGAAACCTTAGACGGCATTGCCAAATCCTATCAAGTTGACCCGCAAGCCATTTTAGCTGACCCGCATAACCAATACCTCCGTGACCAAGCAACCGATGGCAGCGATAACGATGATGATGGTGAAGTTGACGAACCGGGCGAGTTAGTGCTGGTCGAAAGCAACTCGCTCTTTATTCCTACCGGCGGACTGACCGCCCCCCTCTTTTACGGCGGAAGTGGTGAACTCGCTTCGTTCAACGGTAAAGATATCGGAGGTTTCTGGCACAAGGTTCAGCCTGACGATACGCTGGAAGACCTCGCCCATCGTTTTCGTATCGGTGTCGGTAGCATCACGGACGACGTTCTTAACGGTCATCTCCAAAAGACGCAAGATGGCATCGACAACAATGAAGACGGACAGATTGACGAATACGGTGAGATTCCCCCGCTAACTGAGATCGCGCAATGGGATGCCGACGGCATTGACAACGATGGTGACGACCGCGTAGACGAACGCCCCGGCGACGCGACTGATGGTATCGATAACAACAACGATGGGCAAATTGACGAAGAAGGCGAGTTTATCGCCTCCTATGAATCCAGCATCTTTATTCCCCAAGGTAGTGTTGCACTCATCAACTTCAACTCCAGCACCAAATGGATTAACGCCGCAATGCTTGGCGCGAAAGCTGTACTCTTCATCGAGCCAGAGACCACGATCCGCGGGGAGGCTGAGAACAAATTTCTGACGGTCCCTGCCAACATCCCCCGCTTCTGGATTGCTAAGGAGGATGCCGACGAACTCTTGGCTATGCTTGGCGAAGGGGCAACACAAGCGGAATCGTCCTCTCAGAAACTTTATGCACGTCTCACCAGTACCATTACTTGGGAACGGCGTATTGGGCAGAACATTCGTGGCTTCCTTGAAGGTGGCGACCCAACCCTAAAGGACGAATTGGTCGTTATCACCGGCTATTACGACTCAATGTCTGTTGTTCCCGCGATGGCACCCGGCGCAGATCCCACCGGCGGCATCGCCACGTTGTTGGAACTTGCTCGCATCTTTAGCCAAGAGGAATTCCGCCCGGGCCGCTCCCTTCTGTTTGTCGCGACAGATGCCCACTTCCAAGGGCTGGGTGGTATGCGAGCATTTATGGAAGGGATTGGTCAAGATATCGTCGGACGAGAAGCGGATTCGCCCGGCACACCGACAATGCGCGGGCTGCGTCGCGGTTTAAGTACTGACCTCTTTGAGTTTGAAGAATTAGGACGCAAGCTGCTGCTCTCGATCGACCGGAATGTGCTGGTAGACCTACCCCCGAACTTCTTCCACGATGTCCACACACTCAAAGCAAATGTCGATTCCCTAGCAACAACCCTCTCCGATTTGCAGAAGACAAAGGGAAACATTGACTCATTGCGTAACGCCCAGCGTGAAGCAAAAGAGAAAGAGAAGAAGAAACTCGAAACAACTAAAAAACGGGAGAAGCAGGGATTTACCGAAGAGGAAAAATCACGACTGGGGCTCAACCTCGCAAAGTTCAAGAAGGATGCGCTGCAGACCACTCAATTCCTTCGTTCAATGCTTCAGCGTACCCTAAGATTGCGTTCACAGGCATTGGAGGAGTGCCGCGAAACCCAGCGCGAACTGATTGAACAGATAGCTTTGCCGATGGCTCGGTTGGATGTCTGGGCAATCGACAAATTGGCAGCAGATTTGGCAGCAAAACGAATTGAAGGAAAATATGCACAAACGCCAGAGAGCAGCTATCTCGCACCTAGGGAAAGGGAGGCGGGAAGTTATTATTTACCTACACCGAGTGACCTGCCATCGCACTTGGAGGTGGATGTCCAGCGACTCTCGGAAAACTTGCAGGATTGGGAATTTGAAGATCCACGGAAGTTCACCCTCCAGTATGCCCAAGACAAGTTGTTAGACCGCCATCTTGACTTTAAGGGTTTGGAACGAATCAAGTTAGCCCGTAGGGTTGTCCACAGCGCCGAAAAATCTCTGGAAGCCTACATCGAAGAAGAACGACAACTCCTTGAACGGACGCTCGCAAACACTCCCGCAACCAGCAACGCAGAGGATCGCATCAAAAACACCATCACTCGGTTAGGAGTTCAACCGGATCATGTCCCCCAAGGCTTTGTTGATGAGCTAAGACTCTTCCTCAATGAATCAACCCTCAAACAGTTTGAGATAGTCCAGAACCAACTCCACCAGAAATTGGAGATGATGGACCCGACAACGGGAACAGTAACCTCACAAGAACTAGACCAAGTCCTGATTGATGACCTGACCAGAGATAAACAGAGTATCCTCGAAACCGCGATGCGTAACGCTCGCCTTGAGCACTATCGAATTGAATCCCTCCTCATACGCCATGCGTCGCTGAACCGCCCCTACCTCGCCGAAGAGGCACTCGTCCTCCGCCACTATCTCCCTGAAGATGCCGCAGACCGAGCGATGGCCGTCCGAGAACAGATCTTTGGTCAGCTTGAAGAACAGCATCTACTAGAGATGGTAAGGCGGCGAGCCAAGAACGATATTGTCGAACTCCAGAACCTGCTGAACATCCTTGACCGCCTTGACCGCGATCCGGACAAGGAGACCAAGATCCTTCTGCGTGACAACCTGCTCACGATGCGTAACGCTCGATTCCGCAATCTACAGAAACGGGTGGAGAAGATTGCACGCATCAGCGAATCGGAATACGGTCGGAAGATACGTTCCATCGAACAAGCAATCGCACTGCAAGACATCTTCAATCGCTACTACACCTCCCTCTTTATCTCTATCGACCTCTCCAGCCAGAACAACCAGTTCGGCGTATTCAACAAAGGCTGGTTCTATGACCAACAGCCCGAATTTGTTCTCCGTCGCGAGTTCGCTTCCATCGGAAATAAACTTGCGGAATACGCGCAGGGTGCCGATTTCGGTGAGCGTATCCAGAAACTATGGACATTCACTGACGACCAGATCCGCCAAGCGGTGATGAATACCCAGTGGACGGTTGCAGCTGGCATCGATCCGAAAAAAGCCATCGAAGGCAAGAGCCTTGAAAGCTTAGTTACCGAACATTACGCAACATTGGTCGGGCTCTCCGGGGTTTCTCGATTGATGAAGATGCAGTTTGAGCAGATGAAAAATCAGGGCGAACCTTCCGAGGATATGCTCAAGGATATGGACTACATCCGTAAGGAGGTTGAACGGTTCATCCGAAACGATATCCGGGAGGCGCGGAAGAACCGCAAGAATAGGGTTCGCCTGCTCAATCGCTTAGATGCGATGCTTGCCCTGCGCAACGAGGACCCGTCCGAATTTACCCAAGAGGAAGTTGATGACATTAAGGCACTCATTGATATTGCCGGTTTCGGTGGTGAGACCAACTTCGTCAACGCAATCTCCGCCAGTGGCGGTAAGATCTGGAAGACCTACATCCCCGGTAAAATTGCCTTTGATAGCGAAGTGGCAACCCTCACCGGCTTTACCGGAATCGCTTTTGCCACAATTGATGATGCGCGCGTGCTGACCGATACCCCGCTCGATACAATTAACCGAATGGATTTGAGTCAAGATGGCGCCTTGCATAAACAGGCGAAAACCCTCGCCGCTGTTCTCATCCAAGCGATGCGCGATCCGAAGATGCCCACCGCCGCGCGGGTAGGGAACTTCTACTGCAACCTATTTGGCGATGTAGTTGAGTATGATGCCCGCGAGAGTGCACTTCCAAACAAGCCGGTGGAGCATCCTATCCTCGCCTTACGGAGTCGGCACAAAACCATGATGGGGGTGCGAGGCGATCTCATCACAATGGGAGACAATAAAGGGAACTTTGAGGTCGCAGGCCTCGCGATGGAGGGACGCGCCACTATCCGCCTCAAAGGTACGCAAGAGGTGGAAGCCTACATCCTCCACCCGGATTCCGGTGATATTGTCTACGCACCGGATCTCGGCAACTTCGGCGCGAAACTTTTGCCGAACCTGATACCGATCAACACCCATCGTCGTGGGTGCCGTATTGTGGTTTTCCCCTGCGTATCTACCACCATCTTCGACCTCGTTGATCAGCGATACCTACGGACGCTTCGTGAACTGGAAGTTTTTGATGCTGCAAGCGATAGCTCACCAGAAAAGTATGGCGTGTCGAAACCGTGGCAGCAGGAAGGTGTCTCGGCGACTGAGCCAATTGCGCTCGTCTATTCGGAACCCAACAGTCGTATCAAGATTGGCATGGCGTATGGACAAATCGGTAAACGGTTGCTGTTGATTAAAGCAAGTAAGAGTGGAACGAAGAACCCGACACTCTATACCGGAGAAGGATTTGTTGTCCGTGAGAACGGAAGCATTCGCGTGACCCCATACGTTGTTGTCCGCGATATGTGGTGGCTCGATGAGAACCGGGCAAGTTTGTATAAGCGGTTCGGTATCAGCAGTGATCGGCTCGATCAGCTCCACCAATTCGCCAACGAACATCTGAATCAGGCAGAGGCTGCCCTCGCCCGAAAAGACTATCAGCAGGCACTCAAACTCGCTCGCGCCGCTTGGGGATATGAATCCCGCGCCTACCCCGATGTGAAGAAAACAGGCAATGACGTGGTCAACGGTGTGATGTTCTATCTCGCGCTCCTGATCCCGTTCGCCTACTTCATGGAACGGTTGATATTCGCCTTCCCCACCGTCCAAAAACAGATTATGGGGACAGGCGCGATTTTCCTCGTCGTATTTTTCTTCTTGGCACAGGTGCACCCCGCGTTTCAGATTACTACAACGCCGGTTATCATCCTAATTGCGTTCGTCGTCCTCGCATTGACGGCAATCGTAATCAGTATCATCGTCCGGAAGTTTGAAGAACAGGTGGAAAAAATTAAGCAGGAGGGCTCACAGGTGTACAAGGCGGACGTGGGACGTTTGTCTGCCTCCGCTGCCGCTTTCAGCTTGGGTATTTCCAATATGCGTAAGCGGAAGGGGCGCACCATCCTCACCTGTAGCACACTGGTCATTCTCACCTTTACGGTCATCTCCTTTACATCGGTGCGTACCTTTATGCACCCCAACAGCACTAACCTACCGTCAGTGACGCCGCGGTACACCGGGATGCTTATCCGAGATCAGTATTGGAATCCACTTGAGGAGCCCGTTGTCAACTCAATCACGAATGATCTGCAGAAAACGCAAATCGCTGAGAAAGATTTACGGCTACTACTGAGGAAACGATTGGGGCAAAAAGGTAAATCTGGAGAGCAGATTGACGTAGAAATTGAAGCAATCACAGCCCAATTACGTCAGCAGGGAACATTGATAGAACAGGGTGGAGAATCCATATTGCGAGTGTATAACATCGTCGCACCACGCGCGTGGTATCAGTCTGCGGGAACCGGTGATCAGTCGTTTGTGCAGCTAGAGCGCACCGCCAACCCGCAAGATCCCGTACCGCCTGTCAATACCACCACCGGTCAGCCAAAGACCTACTCCGCCACGATGCTGGTCGGGATGAGTCAAAATGAGCCCGGTGTCACAGGAATTGACCGCTACCTCCAATACGGTCGATGGTATCACCCCGACGATGAAGGGGAGTGGCCCACACAATGGCCCTACGCTTGTGTCCTGCCCAAAGGTATGGCGGATCTGCTCGGCATCACCGAAGCAGATATGGGCAAAGCGACTGTCTCCGTATACGGCGCGGATTTCACCGTTACCGGCGTCCTCGGTATCGGCTTCAAAGACCTACAGGATAACGATGGCGAGGAACTGACACCCGTTGACTACCAACTGATGCAGCAGCAGGAGGCACGAGGCGGCGGCGCACAGGGCCAGAACCAAGCCATGGAAGGAGAGTTAGAAAAATATATCCATCTACCTCCTGACGCTGTGGCTATCCTGCCGTATGAGGTGGTAATGAATCAGGGTGGAACGCTACGCTCGGTTGCTGTCAACATGGAAACACAGCCCGGCGATCCAGCAGTTTTCAGTGCCGCAGATAAACTGGACCTGATCATGGCACCTCTGATGAATCGAATCGCACTCGACTTCTTCGTTGGAAAAGATCGGGACACCTATCTCTACAGCTCAATCGGAATGACCTCTTTCTCTGGTATGGGTAATCTGTTCATACCGATCCTCATTGCGTCGTTGATTGTTCTGAACACGATGCTCGGTGCGGTCTACGAACGGGTCCGTGAAATCAGCATCTACAGTTCTGTCGGGCTTGCCCCTGTGCATATCGCCTTCCTGTTCCTCGCAGAAGCGTGTGTGTATGCGATTGTCGGTGCTGTGCTCGGTTACTTGCTCGGTCAGGCTGTTGCAACCGTCCTCGTCAATTTCGGCTTACTCGCTGGATTGACCCTCAACTACTCGTCAATGTCAACAGTAGTAGCAACCATTATTGTGATGATTGTCGTGATTGGAAGTACACTGTACCCGGCAATTAAAGCCAGTCGCATGGCGGTACCTGACATCGAACGGAAATGGCAGCTGCCCGAGCCTGAAGGCGACGAGTGGCACTTCGATCTCCCCTTCACAGTGTTGGCAGAAGAATCGCTCGGCTTGAACATCTTTATGCGCGATTACTTTGAGGCACACGCTGACGAATCTGCGAGCGACTTCTACACAGATCAGGTAACCTTCGGTCGAACACCCGCGGAAGTGGAAGGGAAAGACGAAGAAGCCTACAACATCAGCATGATGGTGTGGCTCGCTCCCTACGATCTCGGGGTCAGCCAATCCATTCGGTTTGTCACCTCACCGGTCGGTGGAGAAGAGGAAGAGTTGTATAAGATTCACCTCGATGTCCACCGCGAGAGCGGGGAGATTGCCTCATGGAAGCGCGTCAACCGCCGTTTCTTGAACCTTGTCCGAAAACAGTTACTGATTTGGCGGACGTTCAGTGCTGATATCCGCGGTGAGTTCCATGAGCGTGGACGGCAAGAGAGCGAGGCGGAAACGGCTCCGGGCGTTGGCGGTCTGGTCGCCCAACCGGCAGATTGAAACGTGAAACGTTAGAAGTACATTAGTTCATTGGTGCATTGGTTCATTAAAACAGATCTATTGACCTGCTAGGGCCAATGAAGCATAATACGTAACGAGTAATACGTAAGGGGAAGAATTTACGCATTACTCGTTACGTTCCACGCATAAGGAAACAACAAAATCAATGGAAAAATTAGCGTATGTCTTAATTTTTATCGGTGCGGTTTTTTGGATATTTTCGATTTTCGCTATGGGAGGTAGGTGGCAACAACAGCTACTCGCTGCCGCGATTCTCGTTGTTGGAATTATTATCGCCCACGTTTGGGAAGAGCTTTTCCGAGAAAAAAAATGACCGATGGATACAATGAAATAAGGAACGCAATGACGCTATGATACTACGACGCAAGGAAAAGATGAGTGAGCGAGGAAGTTCTGAAACATACATACTCGCTCCCACGCCCCCTCACTCGCTCGTTTCCTCAAATCTTTGTGTCTTTGCGACTTTGCTTTAAAATCCTGGTACTGAAAGGAGTACGAATTTGGCAAGAGAAAGGGTGTCGCAAGCTGAAGAATGGCAAACTTGGGCACAACGTTATGATGTTGAAGGTGGTATAAGAACCTTTGAATCCGGCTTAACCTTGAAAGTCTTTCTAGGTGCGGTCTTCATCGGGCTATTGATGATGCCGGGGTCAATCTATCTGACCTTAGTTGCAGGTCAGTCGGGCGCGGGTGCTGCGCCTTGGGTGGCGGTTATTCTGTTTACAGAATTGGCGCGCCGATCTTTTACAACCGCAAGAAGGCAAGAACTTTACATTTTGCTGGGGTTAACTAGTGCGGCGGTCGGCTCCGGGATCCATTATCGTGCCTATCCATTTGTCTGGTACGCCTATTTTATCAACACGCCGCAAGCCCAATCGTATGAAATCGCGGACAAAATCCCCTATTGGGTTGCACCAGCGAAGGACGCGATCGCGATTGCAGAACGATCGCTTTTGCACATGGACTGGTTCTGGCCCATTGTCATTTTTCTAATCATGAAGTTGCTGGCAGAGGTTCGCTATATTAGCGCGAGCTATTTTCTGTTCCGTCTGACAGCAGATTTAGAGCGACTCCCCTACCCGTTGGCACCCATTCAGGCACAAGGTGCGACCGCATTAGCCGAGACCACCGGACAAGGCGAAACATGGCGTTGGCGCGTCTTTTCGATTGGATCCATGGCGGGATTGTTCTGGGGATTTTTCTATATCGGTATCCCCTCGCTCACTGGGGTGATGATGTCAACACCGATACAGATTCTGAAAATCCCATTTATCGACTTCACGCCGAGCATCGAAAGCTTTGCGCCATCAGGTATGTTTGCCCTGTGGACAGATTTCGGACTGATACTACAGGGATTTGTGCTGCCGTTCCCAATCATTATGAGCGAATTCGCTTCAGCGATGTTCACTCAATTTATTCTGAATCCGCGATTTCTTTATCCATTGGAAATCCTACATCAGTGGCGTCCGGGCTTGGATATGCGAGGCACCAAGTTGTTTAATGACCTCGACTTCTGGTTGAGTTTCAACATGGGCAAATCCTTTAGCTTTGCCGCTGTTGGTTTGGCAGCGTCCATCCCAATCATGTTGAGCCTCAGAAAAACAAAACAACGAGAGGCTGGTGCGCGAGGCTCGCTGCAAACGCCACCGGGACGTGGCGATTTCCCAATCTGGATGATGGGCGGCTTGTGGGTTCTCAGCATGGTGGTGTATGTGTGGATTGTGCATCGTATGGTGCCAAACTTCCCCGTTTCGTTCCTGCTTGGTTTTGCCTTTCTGTACACTCCCTTGCATTCCTATATCAATGCACGAACATTTGGGGTGCTAGGGCGACCTCTCTTCGTGCTGCCCTACATCCACCAAGCAACGTTTATTTTAAGTCGCTACGAGGAGATCGACATCTGGTTTGTCCACCTACCAGATGAAGATTATGGCGCGGGTACACAGCATTGGCGTGTGCTTGAACTGACCGGCACAACCTTTACCAGCGATGTCCTTGGGCGCGCCCTGATGGCACCGCTCCTAATTGTTGCGACAATCGTGGTCTGGCATTTTATCTGGCAGATCGCGCCTATCCCGTCCTCACAGTATCCTTTTGCACAGACATGGTGGCCCCTCTACGCAACCGATGAATCCCTCTGGAAAACCTCACTCCGAGATGGAAATAGCCAGATGCTACAAGCCATTCGCGGCGACTACGTGTCAGCCGGCTTTACCTCCTCGGTGGCAATCTACGGCATCCTCTGGATGGCAAGGTTGCCAAGTATGTGGTTCTACGGCATTGTCGGGGGGATCGGTCAAGACCCAGGGATGATGGTCCCACGGGTTATCGGCGCACTCATCGGTCGGTTTTACATGATCAAGCAGTTCGGTCTGAAACGCTGGTTCATGTATAACCCCGTCTTGGCGGCAGGTTTCGTCTGTGGCGTCGGGCTTGTCGGCATGGCAACGGTTGCGATTGCACTGGTCTCCAAAGCAGTGATTGTCAAACCGTTTTAGTTCATTGGTTCATTAGTTCATTTGTGCCACTGAACCGTGGAACTCGTGCAAGCAATTCAGTCGCTGTCATTCGTAGGGAACAACGATCCTCCGATCTATGACCGAGAGTCCGAGAGTTGTTCCCTACACACAAATGCGTATTCCTGATTGGATAGGTAGGTCGAGATTCATATTTCGACGCCCAACTGAGACTGAGTATAGCGAGGCTTGCCAGTGTGATGAGTGTTCCAGCCACGTCCCTTACTTCATGGAGAAGAAGGGTATAAGATAGGTGACAGTGAAACGAATTAAGAAAATTTTCTTTGAATGGATAGCGCGGGGTGTTGTTTGTCTATTCATAGTACTTATCTTAGGAGTAAATGGGAATGGTTGTCATAGGTTGGGGCAAAAAGTAGAAAAAAGGTTGCCATACGTGATGGGGGATGGCAGCTCTGGGGTTATCATCATAGAGTATAAGCCCAATAGTGTAATGAAGGAAAACAAGAAATTCGGTTCCTACTACTACATTATCACATGGTCCCCTAGTGACGAAGTTATTGCTAAAGTACCCGGCCTGAAGGAAATGCTCCGCCACACAGACGAACCTGAAAGCACGGCAATAGAAAGTGTCAGTCATTGGCTAGGATCTGGTGTCGTTAAGATTGCCTTTTACGATAAAAATGGCCATTCGCTTCTCCGTCGTGAGGATAGTAAATATATGACTACATATATTACTACTACCTTTATTCCCGCTGGATATCAGGATCACACATATGATGCACTCCTAATTAAGGATACACTCCAGTGGAAAGGTCAATTTGATGAAAGTTGGCTCACATTTGAAAACTTTAGTGATATTGATTCAGTCCAAGTAGAATATAGAAGTGGATCGGTTCCTCTTAGGTAAGATATCCGAAAAAAGGTCTAATACGGAGGCTTATCCGACATTTAGGGGTTGAAAAGAGGATTTATGATTATTCAAGAAATCGTAAACCTTATTTTGAATGATGAACAGATAGGAAAACGAGTTAGAGAAATTTTAAGAGAGCAGCTACGAGATGATGGTGACATCCTCTTGGTTTACGTTTCACCGCCAGGCGGCGGACATTGCTATCATACTAACGATTGTACGCTTTTGCAGGGGAAAGGAAAAGAGATTCCATTTGAAATTGCCAAGCATGTAGGATATATCCCCTGTACATTTTGCAAGCCTTAAGTGGTTAATAACTTATAACTTTCTGATAAGTGTCATTATCGGACGTTTCGCGTTTGTGCGTAGGCGTTTTTCGGAAAGAGATTAAAGATATGATAAATGATGAAATAAAGAATTCCGATGAGTCAATCAGGATAGAAGGGGATATTCCTGTTTCTCTACCCATAGAAAACGGCGCAAAATTTTTATTCATCAGTCGCAGCCAGAGGGCATTGACGCACGGGATACACAAGTACCCCGCCAAGTTTTTCCCTGAGCTTCCCAGATGGATTATTAGGCGATATTCAGAGAAGGGAGACGTGGTTCTGGACCCCTTCATGGGAAGCGGCACGACGAACCTTGAAGCGTCCCTGTTGAGTAGACATAGCATTGGCGTAGATGTTGATCCCTTTTCTCGCTTTCTTGCCGGTGTTAAGACCACGGTTCTGCCTAGCAAGGGTTTGACCTTATCTTGGGATTCCATCCGTAAGCGGGTAGAGGCGTATTCAGAGCCTTCTCACTTTGACGGGATTCCCGAATTTCCCTATCGAGATAATTGGTTCAAACCATATATTCTCAAAGAGCTCGCTCACATAAAAACGGAAATTGAGAAGACGGACGCTACCCAAAGCATAAAGGATTTTTTCCTTGTCTGTTTTTCTTCTATCATTCGGCAAGTATCAGAAGCGGACAACAACTGCACCCGAACAGTTGTAAGAAAAAGCCTCGGTAAGCAGGTATGGCGGAATATGGCAATAGACTTGTTCATAAAACGGGCAGATGCCCAAGTGAAAAATATGTGTGCGCTGTCCGCGTTCAATCCTTCGGGAAACGTCTTTATCCCCGACAATGCCGATGCCAGAAAAATGCTTGTCGTAAGGGATAAAAGTATTGACTTGGCATTAACCTCACCCCCCTATGTTAATGCCGTCGATTATCCGAGAACACATCAATTAGAAATTTATTGGCTCGGTTTCGCTAATGGGTCTTTGCAGCCCCTAAAGAAACATCATGTTGGCACCGAAGTTGTAATGACAAAGGATTATTCAAAATTGCACAAGACGGACTGCGAAGAAGCGGATACAGTCATTGAAAAAATATACGAGATTGACCCTCGGCGGGCATACATAGCCACCAAGTATCTGTGGGACATGTTTGCCAATCTCAAAGAAGTGTATAGAGTGTTGAAGCCGGGGGCGGTTTACGCCATTGTTATAGGAAACAATCTGATCAGAGGGGTCGAGTTTGAGACGTGGCGTTATCTCTGTTCAGAGGTACAAAAAAAGGGATATGAAGTTGAGTGTCATTTTGTTTCGGCAATAATCAATCACTTTATCAAAGTTCCGCGCAAGGAGCGGATAAACGATGATCACGTTTTGATAATAAGAAAATGAACAATACCACCGACAGATCGATAAGAGGCAGACTGGCTTCGGTAAAAGGGTTTGCCAACGAAAACAGGTTGCTGGCAGCCTTGCTTGAGCGGGGATATAATGCGTCCCGTGTAGATTTACCACATTCCACTTACGATATTGTGGTGGAAAAATCCGCAGACGACATAATCAGAGTTCAAGTAAAGACTGTAAGTCTAAGCAAATCCGTATCTTTCACAGGAGGTGCGAGGGGAGGTAGGGATAGAACCTACAGATCTGACGTTACAACGTATACTCAGAGCACTAAGACCTCCGATATTGTTGTTGGCGTAGAAAGCATCGCAATTAATGGGGATAGTGAAATCAATTTTTATTTTATTCCTACTTTACACATAGAGAAACTTGGTCAAAAAAATCCCACAAGCAAAAAACGACTGGGAAATTCTTTTGCGGTGCAAAGATGAGTATTTTGTGTTCAGCAAGTTTGAGTCGTTAAATATATGATTCTCAAACCCGATACAGGGAGCAACGTATTCCTATGCCTGCCTTGTGGCGAAACTTCAAAAAAATAGGGATTTAATTTGAAAGGATATGTAAAATGAATTTTGTTCAAATCGGTGATGTGTCTGTAGCAATTCGCATAGATGATATAGTTTCACCGGCGAGGGTGAGGACGGTTGGGCATTGCGGGTGTATATGCGAGGGCGCGATGAGCCTTACAAAATGTCCGGAGATCAGTTGTATCTCGCACAGGTTTATAAGGCACTCCTAGAACATCTTGGTCCGGTGTTAGGAACATAAACGTCCGATAATGTGAGTTATCGGAAATGCTCCAATGAACCCCTGAGCAAATGAACTCAAGTTGTTATGGCAAGAGAACGAATTACACAAGCAGAAGAATGGCAAGTTTGGGCCCAACGTTACGACATTGATGGTGGTATCCGCACCTTCGAGTCGGGCTTAACGCTGAAGGTCTTTTTGGGCGCACTTTTTGTCGGCTTGCTGATGATGCCGGGGTCAATCTACCTGACCTTAGTCTCCGGTCAGTCCGGCGCAGGAGCAGCACCGTGGGTCGCAGTCATCCTGTTCACGGAGTTAGCGCGTCGATCCTTCACAACCGCTCGGCGACAAGAACTTTATATGCTGCTTGGGCTTACCGGCGCAGCGGTCGGATCTGGGGGTCAGTATCGCGGTTTTATCTGGTACGCTTATTTTATCAATACGCCACAAGCCCAGTCGTATGAAATTGCGGACAAGATCCCTTTCTGGATTGTGCCATCGAAAGATGCGCTAGCCATTGCAGAGCGTTCGCTCTTGCACATGGACTGGTTTTGGCCCATCGCGTTCTTTCTGATATTCAAGTTGTTGGCGGAGATCCGCCATATCAGTGCCGGCTACTTTCTGTTTCGTCTGACAGCGGACATGGAGCGGCTTCCCTACCCAATGGCACCCATCGAAGCACAGGGCGCAACCGCCTTAGCAGAGACTACCGGACGCGTGGAAACGTGGCGTTGGCGTGTCTTTTCGGTCGGATCTATGGCGGGATTGATCTGGGGATTTATTTATATTGGCGTCCCTTCACTCACAGGGGTGATGATGTCAACACCGATTCAGCTCCTAAAGATTCCATTCATCGATTTCACAAACGTCATCGAAGGAATCGCGCCGACCGGTGTGCTCGCGCTATCGACCGACTTTGGAGCGGTACTCACCGGTTTTGTGCTGCCCTTCCCCATCATCATGACGGAACTTGCAGGAGCAGTCTTTACCCAGTTTATCCTGAATCCACGAATCCTCTATCCTGCGGAAATCTTACATCAATGGCGTCCCGGCTTGGATGTCCGCGGCACGGGCTTATACAATGGTCTTGATTTTTGGATCAGCTTCGGGATGGGAAAATCCTTCAGTTTCGCCTTCGTTGGTATCGCAGCCTCGATTCCGATGTTGATCAAGTTTAGACAGGCTCGACAGGAACAGTCAGGGTTACGCAGATCGTTGCAACCACCACCGGGACGTGGCGATTTTCCGCTCTGGTTGATGGCAATCCTATGGCTCTTTGGGATGGGGACTTTCATCTATCTCGTGCACGTTTATATGGTACCGAACTTTCCGTTGGTTTTCCTGCTCGGCTTTGCCTTTCTTTATACTCCGATCAATTCATACATAACTGCGCGAACGTATGGGATTCTCGGTCGCGATCTTTTCGAGATTCCTTACCTCCACGAAACGACATTTATCTTGAGTCGCTATGAGGAGATTGATATCTGGTTCGTCCCGCTGCCGGACGAAGATTACGGACGTGGCACACAAAGTTGGCGTGTCCTTGAATTGACAGGCACCACCTTCACCAGTAGTATCGCCGCACGATTGCTGATTATGCCGGTTCTAATCATCTCTGGCATTGTGGTTTGGCATTTTGTCTGGAAAATCGCACCGATTCCGTCGGCGCAATATCCCTTTGCACAGACATGGTGGCCCCTTTATGCGACCAACGAATCCCTCTGGAAAACCTCGCTGCGGGACGGAAACAGCCAGATGTTGCAAGCCATTCGTGGCAGCTATGTGACGGCAGGCTTCGCCTCCTCAATGGCAATCTACGGTGTTCTCTGGGCAGCAAAGATGCCAAGCATGTGGTTCTACGGGATCGTGGGTGGCATCGGTGCCGACCCCGGAATGATGCTTCCAAAAGTGATGGGAGCAATTATCGGTCGATTTTACATGATTAAGAAATTCGGTCTGAAACGATGGTTCATGTTTAATCCCGTTTTGGCGGCAGGTTTTACTTGCGGCGTTGGACTGATTGGAATGGGAACGGTTGCAATTGCGCTAGTCTCCAAAGCGGTAATCGTAAAACCGTTCTAATGCGTAAAACGTAAGTACCAGTCAGTAGAACCCATAGATCGAGATTCATATCTCGACACCTATTAAGATTCATCAGGGACCGTCAGCAATATGTGTGGAAGCCCTATATGCCATCAATGAGTCATTAAATTAAATTCATAATCAACGAACTAATAAACCAGTGAACCAATCATGAAATGGACAACTTTAGGGTGGGGCGGCATTACCCTTGAACTACCCGAAGATTGGGAATTGAGTGGATTATCTGGCGACGAGAAAAGCGGATACTTGCGCCTAGAGGACGCGGACATGCCGCGCCTTGAGTTAAAGTGGTCAGAGTCAAAGCAGAAGAAGCCAGACCTCCAGAAAGTTCTCGACGACTATTTCAAGCTCGTTCGTAAAAATTACAAACGCAAAAACACAAATCTTCATGTCCAGCGTAATGTCAACCTGATCAGGGACGCAGAGTTTTTCGAGAACAGAGAGGTTGTTTTCTTCAACTGGAAGGGCGACTTTCGGGCGAGCGGTGTCATCTTTCACTGCCAAACCTGCAAACGGATCACGATTGTACAGGTCATGGGACATCTCAAAGAGAATATTAAGGAGACAACCAGCCGTATTTTGAGTTCTGTTCGGGATCACTCGGTAGGACAGGCGACGCTTTGGAGTGCCTACCAACTCAATGCAGAAGTTCCGCGGCGGTATCGCCTCGACAAGCATAAACTGTTGTCCGGCTACCTGCTCTTTTCATTTGTGGATGGAAGTCGAAAGGTTAGCATCGAACGGTATGGGGTCGCTGATGTTACGCTGAAGGAACAGAATCTTGAGGAGTGGTTTCGAGGGAGATACGCCAAAGCCATCCGCGGATACGGGTTCTCAATTGAATCCAGCAACGGTGATGCAGATGAACGTCTTACGCTAATCGGGGAGGAGACCCGCATTATAGACCGCGTTCCCCTTGCACCCGCTCTGGTTATCGACAAAATTATGCGTCGCAAAACTTTCGCCGTTTACCTCTGGCACTGTCATCACTCAAATCGGATCTACGTCGTCCAAGCGATTGCCAAACAGGACGCGGCAAAGACAGCAGAAGAGATTGCGGCGAGTATCCGGTGTCATTAACGAGTGAAACGTGAAAGTAGGGAGTAACGTATATCGTCTATCAATCCAATGAACCAACACACGACAATTGCGGCAAAAGGGGAGAAGAGGTATGAAGTGGTACGACTCTAGCCCCATATTGTTGTTGGGGTGCACGTTTTGTCTGTTGCTGGGGTACTTCATCGGAGAATTCCTTCCGGGTCCGATTTTTCTTGGCGTGAGCCTAACATTTTCCGCAGCGGCTGCAGCGTATTGTGTAACGGATTTCAAAAGAAAGTTTCCTGATTGCAATTCAAAAATTGGTTACGCTATACTTTTCATCGTCTTTGCTCTCGCGTACGCGATGGCAGAGATTGCGCTATAGCACAGGTTGTACTAATGAACCAAATAAACCGATGATTAACACAATCCTTTACAAACTCAGGCTCAAAAAACGTCCAGAATCCCAACTGGACCGATCAGATATCTTACAATCATTGCCGCTACGCAACCAGTTAATCGAATGGGAAGTCGATGACAATGGGGAAGTTTCGTTGGTCATTCCCCAGAAGGAAACAGTGTGGCTACGACTGGTTGCAAAGCTGTTTATGTTACCCCCTAAACGTGTGGTTGTCTTAGACGATGTCGGAGCCTTTGTGTGGCAACTGTGTGATGGACATAATTCCATCGGGCATGTTGTCAAACAACTTTGTGGGAAGTATCGCATGACGAGAAAAGAGGCGGAGACATCGCTATTCACGTTTATGCGGCAGTTAGGCAAGCGGGGAATGGTAGGATTTGCGGTTCCCCAACAAACGAAGAGAGGAAAACAGTAAAATGGCAGAACTTCAAGAAGCGGTAGCACCGGAAACAGCAGTGAGCACTGCCGTTCCAACAGAAACACCCACACGATTAGCGAGAGATCTACCCAAGGAAAACACGGTACGGGTCAGAAACCTGATTAAGAAATATGAGATGGGCACCACCGTCGTTGAGGCGTTGCGAGGCACCAACTTTGAAATCCGCCGCGGCGAGTATATCTCGATTATGGGACCATCAGGCTCCGGCAAGTCCACGCTTTTCAACATGATTGGTGGCTTGGACAAGCCAACAGAAGGTAGGGTTTACATCGATGAGGTGGATATCGCGCAACTCGATGCCTACGAATTGGCGTGGCTACGCTGCCGCAAAATCGGCTACATTTTCCAGTCGTTCAACCTAATCCCTGTGATGACTGCCCTCGAAAATGTCTCCCTCCCCATGATTTTCGCTGGGATGACCGCTGACGATAGCCGCACAAAAGCGATTGAACTGCTAACTACTGTGGGGTTAGGAGAACGGGTCCAGCATAAGCCGCTTGAACTCTCCGGTGGTCAGCAACAGCGTGTCGCCGTTGCGCGTTCCCTCGCAAACGATCCCGCCATCGTGCTTGCAGATGAGCCGACGGGAAACCTAGACACGCGGACCGGGCTTGAGATTATCGACCTCCTGAAAAGGCTGAATGAGGAGAACGGGGTCACAATCATCACAGCCACTCACGACACAAAGATGCTCGATGTGTCGGATCGAATCTTCTACATGGCGGACGGCAAAATCGAGAAAATGGAAACCCGTGATGAAATCGATCTGCAGGTTGGTAGACTTGATGGTGAGGAGGTCGGATAGAATCAAAACGTCATCCGTAATTTGATACAACCGAAAAAAATCTCGATAAAAATTTATACAAGCATTTTTTTTACACTAATCAAGAATTAAGGGGGAAGATGTGCGAGCATTGTATTGGTTCCGTGCTTGACGGCTTTTGTAGCAACCTCCATCTGTGCACAGCAACCAACGGTTTAGGAGTGGGCCCGGGCCAAGTTCACACCAATGGTATCGAATCGCTCTGGTCCATGCCCAAGCGGGACTACATCGGCACCTACCACAAGATGAACCCGAAGCATACTCGCCACTACCTCTGAGAGTTTGCCGGTCGCCAGAACATCCGCGAGTTCGACACCCTGACTCAGATGATCACTATCGCCAAGAATCTGGATGGCAGGAGGCTCCACTACCGGGATTTGATCGCGGAAATCTAATTTTTGCGGAAGAAAGGATTTTGGAAATTGAGTCCAGTTACCACTGAAGTAGATGCTTACATCTTCATCAAAGAAAATCTGAAGTCCGTAGGGTGGGACATTAGGAACCCCGATCGGGTTCCCGATGGGCAGGTGTGGACTCAGAATGAGTGTCTGGGAAACCCAGAAATAAAGCGCTTGTTGGGTCTGAAGCGACCTGAAAACATTGCCAAGGTAACAGAAAAATCCCTCTGGGTAATCGAGGCCAAACGTCAGCGCAGTGAATTGGAATCTGCGCTATCAGATGCATACAGACGTGCCGATATCCTGAATCAGAGCGACCGATTTCAGGTCCATTTTGTTTCAGGTGTGGCCGGAAATTCGACAGACGGATTTATTGTCCAAACTGAATTCCGGGAAGATGGAAACTTTCGACCTATCATTTGGAATGGGGTCACGGTTACTGGGTTGTTGAGCCCTTCTGATTTACGAACTGTTTTGGATGGGGGAGTTGCAAGCGTCGAGAATCCGCAAATTGATGAGAAATTTTTCTTATTGCAAGCCAACACGATTAACAGAATTCTACATTTGGGAGCAGTTAATCCACATCAACGCGCCAGTGTCATGGCAGCATTACTTCTGGCGATGCTTAGTGATACTGGCCCCAACGTGGAGGAACGGTCACCGTCAATTCTAATCGAGGATATTAATTCAAGAGTTCGGAGCGTCCTAATACAGCAAAGGAAATCGGAGTTCTATGAGCACATTCGAATCGCTTTACCCGCGACCCCAGATAACCACGTGAAGTTCCGTCAAGCATTGGTAGATACCATTCAGGTGCTCAACAACCTGAACATCAAATCAGCCATGAATTCTGGAGATGACTGGCTTGGAGCGTTCTACGAGGTCTTTTTGAAGTACGCGAATTGGGCGCAGGATCTTGGAATTGTACTGACTCCTCGCCATCTCACACGGTGGGCAGCTGACGTCATGGATATTCAGAGCAACGATCTTGTCCACGACCCTACCTGCGGGACGGGAGGGTTCTTGGTGTCGGCGTTTGACTACGTGAAGCAAAGAAGCAATCAACGACAGCTCGACCGGTTCAAACAGAACGGTCTCTTCGGAATTGAACAGGAGACCAGCGTGGCCGCACTTGCTGTCGTCAATATGATATTTCGAGGTGATGGAAAGAACAACATCAAAGAAGGGAACTGCTTTGCACAATTTGTCGCTCCAAGTTCAAGGCATGGATTTGAAACGGCGAAATTTGTCCGCGAAAAATCCTCCGATCCTCCGATAACAAAAGTCTTGATGAATCCGCCATTTTCACTCAAACGAAGCACAGAGAAGGAATACAAATTCATTGATCACGCTCTGGACCAAATGCAGGATGGCGGCATCTTGTTTTCCGTTCTTCCGTACCCCGCGATGTGCAAACCGAAGGGGTATGATACTTGGAGAAAGCGGTCTCTTCTTCCGCGCCATACGCTCCTGGCGGTTGTGTCATTTCCCATTGATGTCTTCTATCCAATTGGAGTGACAGCCGTCGGTGTTTTCATACAGAAGGGGAAACCTCACCCAAGGGATCAGAAAGTTCTATGGATTCGTGCTCCGGGCGACGGGTTTCTAAAGAGTAAAGGGAAACGGCTGCCAAACCCCAGAGCCACAAATGAGTTGGAAGATTCGGCCCCTGTTCTGAAAGCATTCCTCCAAGACCCGACTCGCCCAGTCAAGAATTCTCTACAGTTCTATCGTGCTGCCCCGATTGATTGGGAAGATAAGCAATTGGAGTTGGTTCCCGAAGTCTATCTGGACCAAGCGCAGCCAAAGTCCCACGAATTATTCAAAACCTTGGAGGAGGATCTGCGTAACCTGTTGGCTTTTTTGGTGAAGATTCGACAGGCAAAACTCAGTAAAGGAGCGGACGAAAAGAATACTCCCTTTGGAACAACAGAATGGGGAACCTTTCGGATCACAGAAATCTTCAGTCTCAAACGCGGAGATTTCCATTCAATCTCAGAACTTGATGTGGGCAGTCTGTCGACTATTTCTAGGATAAGCACTGATAATGGCTGTACTGGATTTTATGATCCTCCCGACGGGGTAACTATCTGGCCAGCTAGGACAATAACGGTATCCACTGTAACCGGTGACACTTTTATTCAACCGTGTCCATTTATGGCTACAGACAACGTGGTGCTGTGTGTGTTGCGGCCGAAATACAAGAGTCTCAGGCTGAGTTCTTTGCTCTTCATTCAGGCGATGATGAATCATGTGAAGTGGAGATATTCATATGGTCGTCAATGCTACAAGACCAAATATGCGAAGACTGAAATTTGGCTGCCAATTGACGAATGTGGGTTGCTGAACGAAGACCATATGGCGAGGATGGTCCAACAAGCTAATCATTGGAGGATAGTCAAAGCATCATTTCCCCCGAGAGATAATCCACAATGAAACCAAAGCTCAAACGCAACCCCGGACGCCCCTCTAAACCGATCCCTACACTGGACGCCCCACCGGAGGAAGTGGACCTCCGTATCTTCGCCAACGCCAATCCGTCAGACCCCTCGATTCGGATCTTCAATCGATCCAAGGGTGAATAGGGATTTGGCTAATTTGGTATATAGTCCCCAATTTAAGATTCTACTTCAACGACACTAATTTCTCTTCATTCGCGAACGTAGGGCTTGCTTTAGGGAGCGTTCCCGAAGGAACTTGAATCATTCCAAACTTCAGAATAGGTATTGAAGATTTTTTAACGATTTGAGCGTTGGAGGGCTTTGCGGATTGGCTTCTGGTTTTTCTCATCTGATGATCGCCCCGTAGGACTAAGCATAAACGGAAAGATTTTCATCAGAAAATACTTCTAAGTGTACGATAAAACCAGATAAAGAAATAACCAATCGTTAACAAGCGGTTGACGTTGGCGGTAGGGCACCCTCGTTTCAAGTTGTCAGCCACATTCCAGCAAAGAGGTGGGAAAGTTGTCGTCGGAAAGAGTTCCGAAAGAATAAACGTAGATTAAAGCGTAAAAGCGTGGATCGTCTTTATGCATCGCGTTTCAGTACGTTTCCTTGAATAGGCGTTTTCTATCCCGCGCTCTCTCGATCTTCGACCACTCAGGAGCGTTACGAGACAACCCCTCAACATCCGCTACGGTCAGACCGTCTGGAACGCTAACAAGGTTTGACCCTATCCGATAGAGCCACGGGTAGATGCCGTACTCCATGCCCTTTAGCCCACACATATAAAACAGAGTGTCCGGTTGCTCTAGCAGGGGAGCAAGTCCGTCCTGATGCTCTTCGAGGCGGTCCTGTACATACATCTTACCGCCGTGAGCGTTGGTCTGTTCCCGGCTGATTGCAGTGGTATAATGGAAATTCGGGTAACGTTCTGCGAAATAAAGAAATTCTTCGTTATACATGATGTCTGTGGAATACGGAACGCCAAAGACAAGCCACACTTCCCGCTCAAAGCCCTGATTGAACAACTCAACGAGCATCCCGACAAACGGGGCAATCCCCGTCCCTGTTGCGGTGAAAACGTAATTATAGTCGAGCGGGTTATCCGGCAGTAGGAAGCTCTTGCCGACCGGTCCTGTGACGAGCATCTCATCGCCCGGCTTTGCGTCACAGATATAGTTTGAATCTACACCCAAAACCAATTCGCCTGTTTCTGCATCCTCTGTGATTTCCCGTTTTACACACAGTGATACGGTTTCTCCCTTCCAATCATCGCCCCAGCAGGCGGAAGTGATCGAATACAGGCGAATTTTATCGTTCAGTGCCTCATGCGCATAATTAAACTCAGCGTCATTGAAGCGTCCAGTCGGCACCACACCGACACTCTGACCGATGCGATATTTTCCCACCATTTTGCTCCCCTTCAGATTAAGAACGACATGCCAACCGTAATTCGGACTGGAACTATCTGTAATCCGATACTTACTCACGACCTCTGCCGTAAAGGGATTTTTTGGCGTATAAATATTTACCGCTGTTTCTGGAATTGGCATAAGCGGTGAATCAGCAGGTTTTTCTAAGAAAGACGTTATCACGGTCCACCTCCCGTCTATATAATGATGGAAACTCTGAGCATGGATTAGCGTAAGATTTTTAATATGGAAGTTCTGAATCGGCGTCAAAATTTGGCTTTGGGTTCACATTATAGCACTGACCAAATTTAGTGTCAATAGAATTTCCGTGTTCTCGCTACTTTGAAAGATTGTTGACATTTACGTGCAATCCCCTTATACTTCCAATCGGATTGCCTTCAATTATAGTGAATTCTAAAAATAAGTAGACGCTTCTCCAGTAGGCATGGCAGGAGATACACCTTGTAGGAGGGCAACCTTCTAAGTCCGCCTGCGAAATCAGAGGTATCCGTATAATCGGGGTTGAAAACCCCTCCCACAGTGTCCAAATAATTATGAGCTTTACTATATAATGTTTTTGAAGTTACAAAGGTTTACAACGCGGACAAGAAAAATTCGCGTCGATTGACGAAGATTCGTGGATAAAAATAAGCGTCCGCGAATCACGCGAATCCACACGAATAAGAACAGAATTTTATTGAAATAAAGCATGGCATCTGTAGATGAACTGATCGATGCAATTGACAATAGAGATGAATTAACCACACAGGAACTTCTCGAACAGCAGCCCGCACTCGCTATCGGCGAATCGCTCAGAGAAGGTGTCCTCCGAGGCGCAACACCACTGCATTGGGCAGCCCATAGAAATATGCCCGACCTGTGTGAGCGACTCATTCAATCAGGGGCAGATGCGGACGCGCGTCGAGCCCAATGGTGGCGAACCCCACTCGCTTGGACGGCGGACGCAGGGTGTGCCGAAGCTGTCGAATTGCTCCTTAGAGATGGGGCAGATGTCAACGGGGATGCGTTCGGTATGACAACAGCACTCCACGCCGCAGCTCAAGGCGGCTCAACAAGCGGACAGGAAAACTCAAATGCCTATCGTAGAACTGCGCTGTCGCTGATAGCACACGGAGTAGATATTAACCGCCGGGCAACGGGGGATCGTGACCAAACCACGTTAGGCGATGCGATTCGGAAGGGCAATGAAGCCGCTATCGAAGTGCTTGTCGAGCATGGTGGGGAGACAACCACAGAACTACGATTGGCGAACCCTTAAAATCACGTTTCACGCATCACGCATGAACCAACGCACTAATGAACCAATAAGGAAACTTATATGTCCCCTTCTGTCTTCAGTTTTCCTAACAAAATTATCTTCGGCGTCGGGACAATTAACACACTCGCGGAACAACTCTCGGCGTTTTCCCCCCACAAAGTTTTATTGGTAACAGACAAGGGGATTCGCCAAGTAGGATTAGCAAATGAAGTAACGCAGCGACTCGAAGCGGCACGAATCAACCACGCAATCTACGATGGTGTCCATGGCAATCCGGTCGAAGAGGATGTGTTTGACGGCACGGCTGTTTTCCAGAAGGAAGGCTGTGATTTCGTAATTGGCATGGGCGGCGGGAGTCCGCTAGATGTCGCCAAACTAATCTGTTTGAAGGCGACCCATCCCCTACCGCTAGCGGAATACGAAGTCCTCAACGGCGGATTGGAGAAAATTTCGTCAGATCTTCCATCAATGCTTGCCATTCCAACCGCCGCGGGGACCGGGAGCGAAGTCGGACGCGGTACCGTTGTCACGATAAAATCGCTGGGCCGCAAGGCACTGGTCTTTAGTCCCCATCTGCTGCCCAAAACCGCAATCGTGGATCCGGAATTGACCGTCGGGTTGCCCAAAGCCTTGACCGCTGCAACAGGGATGGACGCGCTTACCCACAACCTTGAATCCTACCTTTCAACCGTCTATCACCCGATATGCGATGGGATTGCGCTTGCCGGTGTGAAATTAGTGGCTCAAAACCTGCGTCGCGCTGTCGAAAATGGCAGCGACCTCCAAGCACGTGGTGGGATGATGATGGCAGCGATGATGGGTGCCATCGCATTTCAGAAAGAACTGGGTGTTACCCATTCACTGGCGCACCCGCTTTCGACCGTCGCCGACCTACATCACGGGCTTGCAAACGCGATTCTCCTTCCATACACAATGGCGTTCAACAAGAATGCGGCAACAGATCAGCTAAAAGACATCGCTGGTGCATTCGGCGTGAATATCCACCCACTATCACCGGAGGAAACCGCACAAGCCGCAATCGATCAGGTTGCGCAGTTGTGCAAGGATATTGGCATTCCGTCACACTTGCGGGAGGTAGATGTGAAGGCAGAGATGATTCCTCGCCTCGCGCAGCAGGCAATGGCGGATGGGTGCCACCTGACCAATCCCCGTCCTTGCACTGAACAAGACATGATTGATTTGTATCAGCAGGCATTTTGATTGCGTCACATTTCGTTTATCGGTGCGCGGGATGGACTGTCTGTTGGGTTTCACTCTATCTATTTACTAAAGTTTGTACAATTTGTATCCAATTCATGTAGCGTTATCAAGGGTCTAGTGAATATTCGGCGAGTTAGTATCTTCAGAGATTGTCGCAGAAAATAATTATCCCTTGATTAAAGCACGCAGATGCTCAACCATCAACCCTTGTGTCTGCTTGACAGTTCGATACCAATGTTATCGAACTGCCTGTGACACAAGTGGCGTTGAATAGCAATTGCGTCAGGCAACTTGTTCCGAAACTTAGTTGCGCGAATTAATTGATGCTTTGACGCGATTTGACCTGATACCTTGTCAAATCCGCAGTGCTGCTTGACATCCCGAAGCGTGTTCTCAATCAACCACCATTTGTACCGTGAATTGTACAAACTTTAGTATCTATTTAGAAGACTACGTTTTTGCAAAGCAAGCCTCCTATTGTGCTTGATAGGGTTTGGTGCTAACCGCTCAACCCAACCTACGCATTACGTTTCACGCTTCAAAAGTGATATAGAAATATGCGATTTTACCTCTCCCTTTTCTCAATTATCCTCATCTTTCTAAGTGCCGGCGAATTAGCAGCTCGGACGAATCTTTCTATCATCAGCCCGACTACCGATTTCACGACAAACAATCAAACGGTAGAAATCAAGGGAGTCGTTGAGTCCTCAGTCCGAGGGGAGGTTCTCGTTTCGACCAACACGCCCGGCGGCATCCCAGATCTCGCGCAACTGACACACTCAATTTACGGGGTTGTCGTAGATCTCGGAAGTGCACAAGAGCTCAAGGGAATGCTGATTCGACATGTGGTTGATCGCGGATTTCCACGCGGTCCACGGTTGGCACACCTTGCGTTCTCTAAGGCTGGAACCAATTTCTCCGCAGGTCAACCCTTCAACATTCCATCGGGCATAGATCCCAATTTCGACAGCACTGTGGTTGACTTTCCATCAGCCGTCTCCGCACAATTCATCCAAATTGAGATGCTCGAAGGGTGGCAGGTTGAGCCAATTTCGATTGAATCGATCCAGTTCTTGGATACGAACGATCGGGTTATACAGGGACAGATTCAATCCATTGCAATTCGACTTCCCCTAACAGATGCCTGCCAGCCGGATCTGACCGGACCTTACTGTGCTACCTTCTCCATAGAGGTGATGCTCGAAACTGGAGTAAACCGACTTTCGGTGATTGCTAGGGAACTAGCATCATCGGATCCGGATTCACCGAACGCCGTAGACAGAGAAACGATTTCCCTCTTTTACCTCCCAGAGTTAGAACCTGAAGCAGCTGAAGGAGGGGTTTTCACCTTGAGCGATGGAGACCGAGCAACCGTTGTCATTCCGGTCGATGCCTTTGATGAACACATCACGAAATTACAATTTTTTTCGGTGCCACCTGAAGCGGTTGATCCGCTATCCTATCGAGGAAACAGTCGCATTGCTAAAGGAACAGCACCGGTGGTTGTGTACCGCTTTGAAGCACTTCGCCAAGGCGTGTTTGCTGCTGAAGCGACAAGTGCATTGCCCGATCAACCACCAACCTTCGCCGTGGATGGCATCTTGGAATCGCCGTCCACGTGGGTCGCAGGTCTGGTGCCGCTGCCTGTTAGCTTAACAATTGATCTCGATGTCCGACGCACCGTCAGCCGTATCGTTGTGCACGCTAACGCGGAAGGGGGAACCTCCTTCGGTCCACAGCGTGCGACGCTCTTCACATCGAACAACAACGAAAATTTCACAAGCGTTCTTGAAGTCACGGCGTTCGATGATCGAGCCACTACCATTGAACTACCAACCCGACCTTCCGCCCGTTATTTTCGCCTCGAAATTACGGAGAGCAAGCAGGCGAATAACCTCCAACTCAATGAGGTCGAGTTTTTTGATGTGTCGGGCGCGAAAATCGTGTCATTTGATCCCTTTGAGTATTTAATCCTTGAGCGTCCTGCGCTGCTTGAATTAGCCTATCGCTCCTCAGATTTGATGGTTGCAAACATCAGACGAGAGTCGGATCTGAAAATCTTTGCTTGGGATGCGTCCGCACAAGAATGGCAGCTGGTGGGCGGCGAAATTGACTTGAATCGGCAGGTCGTTCGTATGGAACTTAACTTCATCTCTCAAGTTGCTTTGTTTCAGGCGGTCCCATCGCAGATCCAAGCAGCGTGGAGTTTTAACCCGTTCTCACCCGACGGAAATGGGATCGCCGATCGGACACGACTCACAATCGTGAACCATAACACCTCCCACATTGGAGGTACGGAGCCGGTCGTTGAAATTTTTGATCTCCATAATAAACTCATCCGAACCTTAGTGAATCAAACGGTAATGCGCTCTAACACAATGAGTGTCGAATGGGACGGCAGAGATGAGGCGGGAGAAACCGTGAACATCGGACCCTATATCTACCAGATTCGGCTGAAATCTGGCGATCAGGTCGAAGTCCGCAACGGAGTTATCGTGGTAGGAAAATGAGGGGTAACAACACTCTCCTGTCAATCCAGTTTCATATTTAGGCGTTCTCTCTTTTTTTTGTTGATTTTTAACAAATGTTATGTTAAAATTAACTCACCAAAACGATTCTAATCCATCCATACAAGGAGAATTACAACATGGAATTGAGTACAGACAAGCAGAAAGCGATAGATCTTGCAATCTCTCAAATTGAGAGGCAGCATGGCAAAGGCTCAATTATGCGGCTTAATAGCGACGAGGTGATTCCTGTCGCGGTCATCCCGACAGGCTCAATAGCGTTAGATATTGCGCTAGGGGTTGGTGGTGTTCCTCGCGGGCGAATTATTGAGATCTTTGGTCACGAAGCGAGTGGTAAAACCACGCTTGCGCTTCACATCATCGCAGAGGCACAGAAGCAGGAGGGCGTGGCAGCATTTATTGATGTCGAACATGCGCTAGATCCGCTGTATGCCAAGCAGATTGGTGTGAACATGGAAAACGTCTTAATCTCCCAACCGGACACCGGGGAACAGGCGTTAGATATTGTTGAAACCTTAGTTCGTAGCGGGGCTGTTGATGTTGTGGTTGTTGATTCTGTTGCAGCACTCACCCCTCAAGCGGAGATTGAGGGCAGCATGGAGGACGCCCACGTTGGACTGTTGCCACGTTTGATGTCCAAAGCCTTGCGTAAACTGTCCGGTGTTACCAACAAATCCAAATCCTGTGTGATTTTCACCAATCAGATCCGACAGAAGATTGGCGTCATGTTTGGGAATCCAGAAACGACACCCGGTGGGTTGGCACTCAAATTTCACGCATCGGTTCGGTTGGAGGTACGTCGGGCAGACCGTCTGAAGGATGGCGAAGAGATAATCGGAAACCGCACCCGTGTGAAGGTCGCCAAAAACAAGGTCGCTTCGCCATTCCGCCAAGCTGAATTCGACGTTATTTTCGGCGAAGGCATCTGTAAAATTGGGGAAATCTTGGATGTGGGTGCAGAGGAAGGCATTGTTCGGAAAAGTGGTCCTTGGTTTTCCTATAACGATGAACGGCTCGGACAGGGTAAAAGCAACGCTAAAGATTTTCTAGCGGAACACCCCGAAATCGCCGCCGAGATTAGTGCTAAGATTCGTGCCAATCTTGGCATCCAGCTCCCATCTGGCACCGCCTCATTGTCGGAAACTGATGCCGTAGCTGACGACAACGAAGGAAATGAAACTAAGGTTGAGTAGTTGTCCCTTTTGGTACTTGACGGTAGACATTTCAGATGTTACTATAACGCAAATTGCCACCTATTCCGGTTAGTCGATTAAGATTCATATCTCAATACCCGAATGTCAATTTTGAAGAGTTGATCTACTAGCTAGAAAACTTTAAGGGCAAAAAACGCTATAGAAGGGGAGAGGTGTTCTCTGCACGGAGACCTGTGACAATTTTATGGGAAAACTTGTTGGTGTAGATATTGGCGGCACTTTCACCGATATTGTCGTTTTAGATGAAAACCAAAAACATCTACAGATTGGAAAGGCTTCAACTACGCCACGCGAGCCATCTATCGGCTTAATTGCTGGCTTGGATGCGCTTGAGGTTTCCTATCCTGACATCGAACTAGTCATTCACGGCACCACTGTGGCGACCAACGCCATCTTGGAGCGCAAAGGTGTACGCTGCGGTCTGATTGCAACGCGTGGTTTTCGGGATATTTTGGAACTGAGACGTCGCGATCGACCGCACCTTTACGGTCTCACCGGATCTTATGAACCTTTAATCCCACGAGATCGACGTAAAGAGGTCTCTGAGCGTGTCTCGGCAGAAGGCGAAATTCTCGTCCCATTAGCGGAGGAGGAGGTAATCGCGGCTGCCGAAGAACTGGTTGCGGACGGTGTTGAAGCCATCGTCATCAGTTTCCTGAACGCTTACATCAATCCCACAAACGAGCGCAGCGCCAAAGCCCTCCTTGAAACACGCTTTCCTAACATTTATACTGTCGCTTCCGCAGACATCCTCCCGCTTTTCCGTGAATTTGAACGCACCAGCACCGCTACTGTGAATGCCTACGTTCAGCCGATAGTAAGTCGTTACTTGGCTCGGCTCGAACAACGCTTAGAAGAACGCGGTTACAACGGGAATTTGCTCATCATGCAATCTAACGGCGGGATGATGTCGGTGGAATCCGCTCAGGATTTTTCAGTAAACACCATCCTGTCGGGTCCCGCAGCTGGGGTTATCGCCGCCACCAAGATCGCCGCAGAAAGCGGTTTTCAGAACCTGATTGGTTACGATATGGGGGGCACGAGTCTTGATGTGTCCCTAGTAACAGAGGGCAAACCGGTCGTATCAAACGGGATAGAACCGGAGTTTGGCATTCCAATCATGGTGTCAATGATTGATATTCATACCATCGGCGCGGGTGGTGGTAGCATCGCCCGGATTGACGAGGGAGGTCTTCTCCAAGTAGGTCCCGAAAGTGCCGGTGCTGAACCGGGTCCCGTCTGCTATGGACTGGGGGGCACTGAGCCCACAGTCACGGATGCGAACGTGATTCTGGGGCGGATCAACCCGGACTATCCCATCGCTAGAGCGACCGATTTTTCGTTTGACCTCGATACAGCCCGGTCTGTTCTCATCGAGAAAATCGGTAAACCACTCAGTCTCTCCCTAGAAGAGGCGGCACTGGCAATCCTCACCATCGCAAATAACCGAATCGCCGGTAGCATCCGGCGCATCTCCATCGACCGTGGACATGATCCGCGAGACTTTGTTCTTTTCTCCTTTGGGGGTGGAGGACCATTGATGGTCAGTTTCCTCCTACGGGAGCTTGGTGTTTCACAGGCACTTGTCCCCTACTATCCCGGTATCGCCTCCGCTTGGGGGTGTGTCATCGCCGATCTCCAGCACGATTTTGTGACCATGATCAACCGTCGTCTCTCTGAACTCGACCCAACCGATGCAGAGGGGATTTTTGCTGAGCACCTCGCGCAGGGAGAAGGACTCATCAAGCGTGAACAGGTCCCCCTGACACAGGTAAGTGTTTTGCGGGAAGCGGAGATTTCCTATGAGGGGCAAACCCATGTCATACGGACACCGCTACCGGCGGGACCCGTGTCTCCCCTCGTTATCGCAGAAAGTTTTCGTCGCGCATATCTCCGGCAATACGGGCAAGTCGATGAGACATTCAGTGGATTAGAGACACTGTTGGATAGCATCCCTATTCGCCTGTTAAATCTTCGCACATCTGTGATTGGTGTGCGCCCAGACCTATCGCTAAAAGACTTCATCCCCAACCCCAAAACCACCTTGCAAGACGCACAGAAAGGTGTCAGACCTGTTTATGTGGAAGATCGGTTTGTGGAATGTCCCATCTATGATCGCTCACTTCTTCCGTGGGGGAGCGATTTCTCCGGACCTGCCGTCATCGAGCAGCCGGACACAACGATCTGGATTGAACCTTGGGTGCGTGTCCACGTGGATGAAGGTGGAAATCTTTTTCTTAGTATAGCGTAGTCAAACTCTGTAGATATTTAATCAAATCTTACTGCCAAGCCCTCCTCCTTCGGTTTTACCATCTCTCATTGTTCTCCCCACCGTACCATCTATCAAAAAACTTGTAATTCCAACAAAAATATGCTACGATTCCTTGTACGGAATGCAGGTCTCGGTTCTACCCTCCCGAAGCGGGAAGATTACAGAATCGAGGAGGCATGATTCCGTACGTACTAGAACAACGTAACGATAACGAAAAGAATGGGTGGAATACCATCTATATCTCCCACTCAGACAGCAGAATATATCAATTTTCAAATTAAAGCAGGAGGTTTTTTATTATGGCAGACTATACTCACCCTGAAGTGTTAGTAACCACCGACTGGGTTGCCCAGCACGGTAGCGATGCAGGCATCCGTTTGGTGGAGGTTGATGTGGATACGGCAGCTTACGATGAAGGACACATCAGCGGTGCTGTCGGTCTTAACTGGCAAACCCAACTATGTGACCAAGTGCGGCGCGACATCTTAACAAAAGATCAGTTTGAACAGTTATGCCGAGATACCGGCATCAGCAACGATACCACAGTTATTTTCTACGGCGACAATAACAATTGGTTTGCTACTTATGCTCTGTGGCAATTCCGTTACTATGGGCATGATGAAAGCAAGCTGAAGGTGATGAATGGCGGTCGTCAGAAGTGGATTGATGAGGGTCGTGAGTTAGTCACAGATACGTCTTCACCTGCTGCCACCGACTACAAATCGAAATTCCCCGATGACAATGTGCGGGCGACAAAAGACCATGTTTTGCCAACGCTCGATCAGGGAATCGTCAACCTTGTGGATGTACGCTCGCCGGCGGAGTTCAGCGGCGAGATTATCGCGCCCCCAGGGTTGCCCGAAACGGCACAACGTCCGGGACGTATTCCGGGCGCAGCGAATATCCCGTGGGCAACCGCAGTCGCGGAAGACGGCACTTTCAAATCCTACGACGAGCTGAAGGAGATCTACGAGGGTGCGGGTGTGGATCCAGACAAAGAGACAGTCGCTTACTGCCGAATTGGAGAACGTTCCTCGCACACATGGTTTGCGCTGAAGTACCTTTTGGGTTACGAGAAGGTCCGCAACTATGATGGTAGCTGGACAGAGTGGGGTAATCTTATCGGCGCACCTATCGCAAAAGGGTAGGCGATAGTAATACCGAGTTAGTAGGGACGCAAATTTGCGTCCCCTACTACTCCAATTCACAAACAGGATTGGAATTGTCAGGAATTGCTTGAGTAATCACTTTCCTCCATTGCACTCAGGGATAGGAACGATGAAGTATTGGTAGTTTTTTGGTAAACTCCGCTGCAATCATATTTCGTTTTATTCTTCGTCTTACATTGGAGTCAAATATGCCCAAATTTGTTTCTGCTCATATCATTGCCTGCATGACACGACAGGATGTGGAAAGGCTCGCCAAGCGATTTATTGATGAGGAAAGCGACGGAGTCAAGAACTTGAAAGTACAGTGTGACACAGTCCTCGGTCGAATGGTCTGCGAATGGGAAGCACCGGATCGAGATACCCTTGTAGAATGGCTCAAAAAACGGCATGTGCATTTTCGTGGCGGTGGGGAGTGGGTAATGCGTGTGCAGCTCGAAACAGTAGACAACAAGGTTACTAGGCTGTGACAGTGGTCAATCCACAGGTGTCAAACACCGGTGCAACGTGATGGCTGAATCGCGCATCTTGTCTCACGGATAAGGAATCTCATCGTGCACTACCTTACGCGCCAAATTGCTTTTGAAGCCTCGCACTATTATCATATTCCTGAACTCAACGATGCGGAGAATTACGCCCTGTTTGGAGCGACCGCCAATCCAAATAGTCATGGGCATAACTATGTCTTGGAAGCGACAGTCAAAGGTAGGCTTAATCCTGAACAGGGAATGGTCATCAATATCACCGATTTGGACCAAGTTCTCAAGGACGAGGTCGTTGCCTACTATGATCATAAGCATATCAACGTACAACACCCCACCTTCGCGAATAACCCACACCTGCAACCGACAAGTGAGAATTTAGCGATCCAGATTTGGCATGCGATTGAACCGCATCTAAAAGGGACAATCTTACATCGCATCAGGTTGTATGAGGATTCAACCCTGTTTGCTGACTATTACGGAGAGGGACAGATGGTCTATCTCACGAAAGTTTACGAATTCAGTGCATCACACCGATTGCACAGTCCACAACTCAGCGATGCGGAAAACCGAGAGATCTTCGGAAAGTGTAACAATTTCTACGGTCACGGGCACAACTATGCACTTGAAGTGACGATAAAAGGTGAGGTGGACCCAAGAACTGGACTGGTTGCGGATTCACACCATCTTGATGAAACAATCCAGAAGCAGGTCCACGGACGATTTGATCATAAACATCTTAACTTAGACACATCTGAGTTTGAGAACCTCAATCCAACTTCAGAAAACTTTGTGAAGGTACTCTGGGAAGTTATTGAACCAAGTCTGAAGCCGATTCAGTTACATCGGCTTCGATTGAAAGAAACTCCTAAGAACCATTTCGATTACTACGGAGACGAAATTTAGTCAATGAAAATTTACCACGCAGATTCAATTGATAACGGAACAACTAGCACCGATCCGAAACTTGAATACATCTATACGCAGATGTTGGAAACTCTTGGTGAAGACCCGACAAGGGAAGGCATCCTGAAAACACCGCAACGTGCAGCGAAAGCCCTCCAGTTTTTGACGCAAGGATACCACCAGAATGTCGAAGAAGTTGTGAACGATGCTATCTTCAACGAAGAATACGACGAAATGGTCATCGTCAAAGACATTGAGTGTTATAGCCTTTGTGAACACCATCTTTTACCGTTTTTCGGCAAGTGTCATGTTGGGTATATTCCTCGCAAAAAAATCATTGGGCTCAGTAAAATTCCACGGATTGTGGATATGTTCGCCCGCCGCTTGCAAGTGCAAGAGAGACTGACGAAGCAGATTGCGGAAGCGTTACAGGAAGTCTTGACTCCCGCTGGGGTCGCTGTTGTCATTGAAGCGCAGCATCTGTGCATGATGGTTCGTGGCGTACAGAAGCAGCACTCGCAAACGATGACCAATGTGATGCTCGGCGAGTTTCGAGATAAAAATTCGACCCGGACGGAGTTCATGAGATGTATTTAGACAGGGCTTGGACATAAACACTGGACAGCCTGAAGGGAGTGGGGATGCTGAAGGATAAGGTTGCGATTATAACAGGAGCATCGCGGGGCATCGGTCATGCAACGGCTTTGGCGTTTGCGCGGGCAGGTGTGAAAGTTGTCCTCGCATCGCGGACACAGCATGACCTCGAAACAGTTGCCAATCTCATACGCACAGATGGCGGGGAAGCTCTCGTTGTACCGACGGATGTAACGCAGGCGGAAGCGGTGGAGACTTTGGTCAATCGAGCGTTAGCAGCTTATGGTCAAATAGACATCCTTGTGAACAATGCAGGAACCGGTGCCTTCGAGATGGTTGTCGATTCAGATCCGGAGGTATGGACGCAGGTGGTCGCCTCCAACCTCAAAAGCACCTATCTTTGCTCGAAATACGTGCTACCCTCTATGCTGGCACGTCAATCTGGTCAAATTATCAACGTGCTGTCGATTGCCGCGAAAGTTGCGTTCAAAGCCTCAAGTGCGTATTGTGCAGCAAAGGCAGGGGCACTAGCGTTTACAAAGGTTTTAGCGGAGGAGGTCCGGAGTGAGAATATCCGTGTCACGGCGGTCTCCCCCGGCTCGGTCGATACGCCATTCTGGACTGGGATTGAGGGACACCCTGACCTGAGTTTGATGTTGAAGCCAGAACATGTCGCAGAGACCATTCTTTTTGTTGCGACGCAGCCGGCTGGTATGGTTACCGACGAGATTGTCGTAACACCACCGCTTGGCATTCTATGATGGAAAATACTGGCTACAGATACAAACGACAGAAAAGCAAGGTTTTGAGTATACTAGATGATTTTTAACGATCTATCGTGACCGAGGTAAATAATGACGAAACTGGAACAGATGCAACGGGTCGAATCCTGTGGGGTTGTCGCCATCATTCGTGCGAATAGCTCCGCAGAATTAATTGAGGTTGCAGCAGCAATCAAAGCGGGTGGTGTCGACCTGATTGAAGTGACGATGACAACACCGAATGCGTTAAGCGTTATCAGTGATGTCGCCGCACGATACGGTGATGAAGTGCTAGTAGGTGTGGGGTCGGTACTCGATGCCGAAACCGCCCGGGCAGCAATGCTGGCAGGTGCGGAGTTTGTTGTCAGCCCTGTGACAAAACCGGACGTTATTGAAATCTGCAATCGATACAGTAAAATCGTAATGCCGGGTGCATTCACGCCGACGGAGATTTTGGCTGCATGGGAAGCCGGGGCGGACTATGTCAAAGTTTTCCCATCAAGTGGTGTGGGACCAAGCTACATCAAAGATGTGAAAGCACCGTTGCCGCATATACCAATGATCCCCACCGGGGGTGTGAGTCTTGATAACGCCGGGGAATTCATCAAGGCAGGTTCAGCCGCACTTGGCGTTGGCAGCGCACTCGTCAACAATCAGGTAATCGCTGATAGACGATTCGATCTCCTGACTGAGAAAGCAGAAAAGTTAGTAGAAGCCGTGCGAACCGCTAAGGCAGATCAATAACCGTGTAGGCTTGCACATACGCTTGCATATTTGTATATTGACAGTTTGTTCCGTTTGTGTTAATCTTCAAGCTACCATATCCAGCCAGTATTAAGTTTCCCAAGTTCGGTCACCAGAATGGATAGAGTGCGGAGAATAGGTTGCTCCGTGAATTGTTCTATCCAACGCACGCAGCGAAGCAACTGCACTCGATTCACAATTAGGAATTCGCCGTAACGGTCGAAACTTGGGGCGAGGATGGTGTTATATGCAGATAAATGGACTGGTCTTAGGAAAATATCGTATTGAAAAACTGATTAACAACGGTAGTTTTGCCTCCGTTTTTCGAGCGAAAGAGGAATTCACCAACCGCACCGTTGCGATCAAAGTGTTGCCCAAATCAATCTACCCCACGGGACGGATGCGTTACCTGCTTACCGAGTTGAATGCGATGGGACGGAATTGGGGACATTCCAACATCGTTTCCATCCATACCGTTGAACCCGGCGATGATGAATACGTTGCCTACATCGTCATGGAGTACGTTGACGGTCCCAGTTTGCGTCAGTTAATCACTACGACACCTCTTCGCCGTAATTTAGCAATCAATATTGCGCTTGATATCTGCCGAGGTCTTATTGCCGCTCATGAACAGAACATTATCCACCGAGACATCAAACCTCAGAATATCTTGCTGACTACTGACCAAATAGCGAAGATTTCTGACTTCGGCGTTGCACGTATCCTTGAAGCAAGCACCGACTATGCGGGAACGATCACCGGCACACGAAGATACATGGCACCTGAACAGTACGAAGGAAATTACGACTATCGGGTGGATCTCTACTCAACAGGGCTGATCCTCTACGAAATGTTTATGGGGAAATTCCCATTTCGAGGAAAGACGCAAGATGAAATTCAGGTAAGAAAACAGAGCGAAGAAATTGACTTCGACTACAAACTGCCTGAAGATATGCGTGAGATCTTACAGAGAGCATTGCATCGAGATATGCAGACTCGGTATCAAACCGCCTCAGAATTGTATAATGATTTGAATTATATCCGTAAAAAATGGTATGCGGACGCCGTGCGGCATACAATGACAAACCAATCAAATCCAGCGATACAAGGCGCAATGTTATCCGAACACAGAAAGGATTTACGCCTTTCTGCCGAGGCGGCAGAGAAAATTGAATCGGAGATATCTGAGGAACAAAAAGTAAAAGTAGAGAAACAGGCCCAACTTCAACTTGAAACACAAGTCAATCTACACTACGATAAAGCCGTTCAACTCATCGGTGGCACACAGTCACAACAGGCATTGCAAGAAGTGCAACAGGCACACCGCCTCTACTTGAGTAGTGTAAAAGCAACCAAAAAAGCGGATTGGATATTTCGGCATTTATCGGATTTGATGATTCCTCCCCAACCACCTTCGACAGCAACGGAAATGATTGGGTTAATTGACCAGTTGTCGGTCAGCGAGGTCTCGGAACTCAGAGCCTGGTTTAACAATCGTTCCTCTTCTAATGGTGACTCCACCGATGTGCCTCCCCCCGTAGGTTCAGGTGCACTTCCTACAGACACCGGCACCGGTTCTGATCTGACATTTCAACCGCTCAATCCACAGGAGACTGCCCCGGAATTTGTGCTGCGAAAACTCCATGAGGTGGTTCAGGCTCCCCATGAGAGGATTGCCGCCCAGGTCCGTCAATTGGCTGAAGAATATGCACAAACAGGGAAAAGTCGACGGAGCCGCGTGGAGTACAAAAAACTGGGAGAACTTTATAGAGAATCTGCGGAGAACTTCATTGAGTCCGAGAATTGGGAATCGGGCGCAGATTGTTACGCGCGAGCACGGCTTGCCTACACAGCCAGCCGTCGTTATGGTCGCGCACGACAGTGTGCACAGGAAGCGGGGACCTATTATGCCATGCAAGCAAACTCCTTGGAAAGGGCACAGGCTTGGGCTGACGCCGGCAGACTATACGCGCTTTCAGCAGATAATTACGCTCACGCCAACCTATGGGAGGCTGCGAACCAAAGTCTATCACACACAACAATCTGTTATTTCAATGTCGCAGAAAATGCCCGTGTCGAAGGAGATCTTAGTCTATCCTACGACTATTGTGACAGAATCTTAAGGATTTCAAAAAGGATGAAAAAAACTACCAATGCTGAGGCGGGTGCGCGAAAACTATTACGGGAAATAGAGGATCTCTTTACAGCAAGGTGACAAGATATCGGATGTCAAGGAGATTTTTGTGCCGAGCACCGCATCAAATCATGTTTTGAACTGATCGGGGATCTCCCTCCCAAAAGCGCGATTTCTGATAGCGGAGAGTATAATTAAAAAATGAGAGCGAAACAGATCAAATCAACTTTACGAAGCGGAGAAGTCATCGTCGGGACCTTTGTGATGGAGTTTGCAGTGCCATCAATTGCGACTATCCTAGCGAGTGCCGGGGCGGATTTCATCATCGTGGATATGGAGCACACAACCTTCACGATGGAAACGGTCGGGCGTATTGTCAGAGCGGCGAGGGGATCAGATCTTCCCAGTATCGTGCGTGTGCCAGACATTGAACGGCATTTTATCTCCCGCGCACTTGACGCCGGTGCCTCCGGTGTGATGATTCCGCGTGTGGAATCCCGCGAAGATATCGAAAAGGTCATTAAATGGGCAAAATACGCCCCTGACGGAGATAGGGGAGTCGCATTTGGCATAGGACACACCGATTACGGTGATTTTCGGAAATTAGACGGTGTGAAATATACCCTTCAGGCAAATGAGGAAATTTTTATCATCGGTCAGATTGAAACCGCGAAGTCGGTGGAGAACATTGATGAGATCCTTGCGACCGATGGACTCGACGCAATCTTCCTCGGACCGTATGACCTCTCGACATCGCTCGGTATCTCTGGACAACTCGACCACCCGTTGATTGTCGATAGCATCGAAAAGGTCATCGCCAAGGCAAAGGAATCTCAGATCGTTCTCGGCAGCTATGTCAACGATTTTGAGAGTGGCAAACGGTGGGCGGACGCAGGCGTTCAGCTAATCGCTTGCGGAAATGACGCTTTTCTGATTACCTGCCGATTTGCGGAGGAAAGTCAGAAGTTTAGGGATTACGTATCACGGTGAACCAATGAGTGAACGAACTTATGATATTTTAGCAATCGGACGCAGTTCGATAGACCTCTACTCCAACGACATCGGCGCACCCTTTCCCGAAATCGGCAGCTTTGGCGCGTTTGTCGGTGGCTGCCCGACGAACATCAGCGTTGGAACGCGGCGGCTTGGACTCCGATCTGCTGTTCTCACCGCGCTCGGCGAAGATCCGGTGGGTGACTTCATCCTCAAATTTCTAAATGATGAGGAAATCGAAACAAAGTTTGTCTGTCACAAACCGGGACATCGAACCAGTGCGGTTGTCCTTGGGATTGAGCCACCGGACCGATTCCCCCTTGTCTACTATCGCGATAACTGCGCCGACATCGAACTTACAATCGACGATGTCCTCGCCGCACCTATTGCCGATAGCCGTGCACTGCTCATTTCTGGCACCGGACTAAGTAAAGAGCCGAGTCGAAGCGCGAACCTCTTTGCCGCTGAATATGCCCAATCCGTTGGGACGACTGTGTTCTTCGACCTTGACTTCCGCGCAGACCAGTGGCACGACCCCCGTGCTTTCGGGGTAGTCGCCAGATCCGCCCTGCGATTGGTTGATATCGCACTCGGAACGGAGGAGGAGGTCAAAGCGGCAAGCCTCTCCGATGTCTCACAACTCTCGATTACCCACTCCCAAATCTCCAACCCAGATATTGAAGGCGACGTAAACGCAGCGATTGAGACAGTTTTGGGCGGCGGTCCAAAGGCACTAGTAATGAAGCGCGGGGTTGAGGGCGCAGATGTTTATCTGTCCGGTGGAAAAATTATCAACGCCGATCCATTTCCCGTCGAGGTGTATAACACGCTCGGTGCAGGGGATGCCTTCGCCAGCGGTTTTATTTACGGCTCCCTGAAAGATTGGGGCTGGGAACGGTCTGCCCGCTTGGGCAATGCGACCGGTGCGATTGTCGTCACCCGGCACGGCTGCGCGAACTTTATGCCAACGATGCGTGAAGTTGAGGATTTTGTTGAGGAGAGAGGTGGCTGGTAATTGGATTCAGCTCGCTTAACCTATCGTCATCAAGAAGCACTCTCCATCGCCGAACACTGTGTGGAGGTATTACAAAAAAGGTTCGGCGCGAAGCAGGTCATCCCTTTCGGCTCACTTGTCGGGGATAGTCCTTGGCATGAGGCTTCCGATCTTGATCTCGCTATTGAAGGACTGTCACGCGAGGCGTGTTGGGAAGCGGAAGCAGCCCTAGAAACGATAATGCCATCGTGGCTGTCTGTCCATCTGGTGCTTTTGGAATCAGCCCCCGCAGAAATCCGTGAACACGTTTTGGAAGGGAAACCGATGGCTGAAAACCCTCGCGCTGCATTGAAATCGAGATTAACAACTGAAATTGCTGCGCTTGAGCCCATCACTTCAGGGCTTGTAGAAGGTCTGAACAGAGCAGGCGAGCAACCGGACCAATTCGCCACCCGTGCGTTGACGAGCTATGTGGACGATTTTTATTCAGGCATCGAACGCATCTGTGAAAGGGTTGCCGTCACATTGGATGACGACTTGCCAACGGGTGAACAGTGGCATCGGAGGCTTCTTTACCAAATGGGGCAATCGCGGGATGACCGCCCACCACTGTTTTCTCAGAACCTGTTATCGGACACAGATGAATACCGTCGCTTTCGCCACAGGCTTCGCCATATTTACGGGTACGAATTGGAAGCGGCGCGGGTGGCGACACTAGCACAAAAAGCGATTTCGCTGTCTGAAGATATTCGGCAGGCGGTGATGGCTTTCTGTGATTGGCTTGAAGATCCGAAGCTACAAGACAGCTAAAGCAGGTTGCTAGACTCCATTCAGTCCCGATGAAATCGGGATCCAGAGCGACTTAAAATCTCACAAACCTAGTGAAACCCAACACCTGAAAATCAGTACGCCAATTGCGTGTTGATTTTCACTGTGTCCATTCATTAAACAAGGGTGTTCAAAATTTGAACCGTTCAACCCAAGCTGCATGACACACCCAAACCCCAACTGAACTTTCCACTCATTCCCCCCAAACTCCGAGCAAATCGGTCAAATCCTTACACCAATTGCATACACTTCCTCTAGCAACTATTTAATAGGCACTTTGCACACTGAAGGTTAAAAGCAACCGTCGGTGTGTACGATGTCGGGCAATCTCCTGCCCGTCTGCAAGCGAAATGCCCCTATTTCAAGGCGGTTTTAACGATCCGTTCTATGGGATGTAAATTCACAACCATGCTTGTAACTTTACAGGTATTCGTGGATGGCAGTCCCTATTCGATCTGACATTGAAATTTGCCGGTTCATGCCTCACAAATCAACTGGACTTCGTTTCTCGTCGTCAGCAGATATTTGGCACAAAAATTGATAGACAGACATAGGAAGGTTGTTCCTGTCGGATTTGTTTACACAGTAGATGGCAACCTAGAAGTGCAGTAGTCATTGCACTCCAGCTAGTTGTTCCCATTGACTCAGAAAGGAGGAGGACTTCCGTCAACTACCCCGCCCTGAAGGGCGAGGCTTGTGACCTGCCCAACGGGACTTACGCTTGGGCAGATTTTTACACGATGTTCACTAGTGAACATCTGAAAATCTACCCACGACGCTATCTTGGTGCGTTGCACCTAAGAGATAACGCGGTTATGCGGCTTTGGCTCGTAACTTTACACACCCGCCACCGCACGGCTATAGCATCCGTTTAGAAGGATTCACGATGTAGCGGTGCTATCATCGCTTCACATTCCGGGTGAAACCTCAGACAAACCACACCTTTCACGCGGTTCACTAGTGAACCTCAGAAGTGAGAGGGCAGTGTTAAACGAGCGTTTAACCTAAGTCATCGAGTTACGAGTGTTATTTTACCACAAATCTACCTAAAAAGTGTAAGGTAGATTACAAAAACAACAAAAAAAGAGGCGCAGTGGAACCCCCACGCTAAGAACCTGTTTTAAAAGTCATTTGATGCGGTTCCGCATCAAGTAAATGGAAGCAATATACACCATAGCCTCAGCGGTCTCAGCCGAGCGTTCATAGTCCAAAGTCAATCGGCGAAACCAACCGAACCAAGAAAAGGTGCGCTCCACAATCCAACGTAATGGGACGACCACAAATCCCGATTGCCCAAGAGATGGAGCAATGTCCAATTGACACTGATGCGTTAAATATAGCCAGTCGCCTAATTCTCCGCGATAGCCAGCATCAGCACAGACTAACTGAATCGTTATCTGCCAACTAAAGACCTCGTTTAGTAACTCTATTGCGACTCGATTATCACTGACATTGGCATCAGTGACTTTGACTCCCAATGGAATGCCAATTGTATCGGTGACTATATGGCGTTTACGACCTTTGACTTTCTTGTGCCCATTAAACCCTCTACTATCTGCCAGTTCGGTCGTCTTGACCGATTGGCTGTCAATGATAGCTACGGTCGGTGACGGGGATTTGCCAATATCACTACGGGTTTGCTCGTGAAGTGCTTGATGAATCATAACCCATGTCCCTAAAGTTTTCCACTTTCTGAAGTGGGAATAGACCGTTTGCCACGGTGGCATGTGACGCGGCAACATTCGCCACTGACACCCTGATTTGACTATATAGAAAATAGCGTTGATAATTGAGCGCATCTCCCACTTGAGAGGTCTACCTATGGGTGAAGGTTCTGGCAAATAGGGTAACAGTTTGTCCCACTGGGCATCGGTCAAATCTGTAGGATACTTTGGTGTAGTCATGTTTAGGCCTTTCATTAGGTCAGTAGTTTACTGCTCTAATGGTTTAACATAAACATTAACTTTTGAATAGCCTTTTTCTTTTTAAAACAGGTTCTAAAGCATGGGGGTTCCACTGCGAAGATTTTGATGAAAAAGGGGAGTATTTTTGGCTTCAACCTATTATTAGTCTCCGTTCTTTTTGTATCAAGCACCCTCGCCCAAGATTCCCCGCAATGGCATCTGCCCAAAGGCGTCAAAGTACGCCTTGGTAAAGGCAGGATAAGTGATATAGCGTATTCTCCGGACGGAAACCTCATGGCAGTGGGAACTTCCATCGGGATTTGGGTATACGATGTACACAGCGGGGCAGAACTTACTCTGCTCACAGGTCACACGGCGGAGATCGAGAGTCTAGCGTTCAGTCCGGATGGCACCACGCTGGCGAGTGGGGGAAGATGGGGCGACGACGACACAATACGGCTGTGGGATGTTGCGACGTGGCAACTCAAAGCTACTCTCACGGGGCATACAAGCCGTATCACAGATATGGCGTTTAGTCCGGACGGCACCATACTAGCGAGTGGGAGTGGCGACAAGACGGTGCGACTATGGAATGCGCGGACAGGGCAGCACAAATTCACCCTCACTGGACATACGCGCAGTGTTTATAGTGTCGCGTTTAGCCCAGATGGATATACGCTGGTAACCGGTGGCGGTTGGGACGACGACACGATACGGCTGTGGTATACTAGCACGGGTGAGATAAAAGCTACCCTTACTACTGAACATACAGGTGGGATCGAGAGTCTGGCGTTCAGTCCGGATGGCAACACGCTCGCAAGTGGGGGAGGTTGGAGTGACACGATACAACTGTGGGATGCACGGACATGGCAACCCCAAGCTACCCTCACTACTGGACATACGGTCGGGATCGAAAGTTTAGCGTTTAGTCCGGATGGCAACACAATCGCAACTGGGAGTAGAGATCGGGGTACGGATAGCATAGTACAATTGTGGCATACGAGTACGCGGGAGCTAAAATCCACCCTCACAGGGCATGCGGGCGGGTTTATAACTGTAGCGTTCAGTCCGGATGGTGCCACACTCGCAAGTAGCGATGGGAGACAGGTACGATTGTGGGATGTTGCCACGGGACAATTCAAAGCTACCTTCGCGGACCATACGGGTGGAGGTTCAAGTGTAGTGTTTAGTCCAGATGGCACCATACTCGCAGGCGGGAGCGGCAATGTAGTGCAGCTATGGGATACTGCGACATGGCAGCCCGAAGGTATCCTCACGGGAAATACAGACGTTGTCAATAGTGTAGCGTTCAGTCCGGATGGTCGTACACTGGCGAGTGGAAGTGATGACTACACGGTGCGACTGTGGGATATTGCCACCGGGCAGCAAAAAAACGTCCTTATAGGGAATACGGACGCTGTCTTCAGTGTGGCGTTCAGTCCGGATAGCACCATGCTCGCAACCGGAAGTGATGATTGGGGCGGCGCACTGAGACTTTGGGACGTTGCCACTGGGCAACACTATGCGACCTTTACGAAGCACACGTCAGACATCGTGAGCCTAGCGTTCAGCCCGGATGGCAACACGCTCGCTAGTGGGAGTGGGACGGTGGTGCGGCTGTGGGATCCGGTCACCGGGCAACTCAAAGCCATCCTCACGGGAAATACGGACAGTTTGAGAACTATAGCGTTCAGCCCAGATGGCAACACGCTCGCTAGTGGGAGTGGGACAGTGGTACGGCTGTGGGATGTTGCCACAGGGCAACTCAAAGCCAACCTAACTCCCCATAGGTCGAGTGTCTTCGGTGTAGCGTTCAGTCCAGATGGCAACACGCTGGCAACCGGAAGGTCGGACAAAATGGTGCGGCTGTGGGATGTCGCCACGGCGCAACTTCAAGCCACCCTGATAGGGCATACGAGCAGTGTCCATAGTGTAGCGTTTAGTCCAGATAGCACCACGCTCGCTAGTAGTAGTTGGGATGGCACTGTGCTCGTGTGGGAGCTTACTCCCGCAACGAAACCCGGAGATGTCAACCGCGATGGTGTGGTGAGCATTCTGGATCTGATGTTCGTTGGATCAAACTTGGGACGGACGGGACAGCATGATGCCGATGTCAATAGAGATGGCGTTGTCGATATTCTGGATCTCGTCAAGGTTGCTGCCATCTTTAGTGAAACGATGATTCCCACCGCCCCAACCGCACTCCTTTCCTCCGAAAATGGGGAGAGAGATAGTTCATCGAACCTCAACCGAGATATAGTTCAGGCATGGGTTGATATGGCTCACGCAGCAGATGACGGTTCGCTCATCTATCAGCGTGGCATTAGTGTCCTCGAACAACTCCTAGCGGTGTTGACACCACAAGAGACAGCACTTTTACCCAACTACCCTAACCCATTCAACCCGGAGACATGGATACCGTATCGCCTCGCCAAGGATGCCGATGTAATCCTCACGATTTATGATACAAAAGGCGCGGTGGTACGTCAGTTCGATCTGGGGTATCAGGCTGTAGGGACTTACACAAATAAAGTAAAGGCAGCGTATTGGGATGGCAGACTAGAGACAGGGGAACCGGTGGCAAGCGGGGTTTACTTCTACAACCTGTCCGCAGGGAATTATTCGGCAACGCGGAAGATGCTTATTTTGAAGTAAGAACGGCACCCGCAATCAGCGCGGAGGAATCTAACCGATGAAAACAGCACAATCTTCCATACTCATGCTCCTCTCTTTGGGAACGCTCGCATTCATGCCAAATACCTATGCCCAAGACTACACCAAATGGAGTTTGCCCGAAGGTGCCAAAGTCCGCTTGGGCAAAGGTTGGATAACTGGGGAGATAACGTATTTCCTTGACGGTAGTCGTCTGGCGGTTGCGGGATCCATTGGGACATGGATATATGACGCCAAGACTGGCGTAGAACTTGACCTCCTTATAGGAGTTTCAAGTGTCGCGTTCAGTCCGGATGGAACCACGCTGGCAAGCATAGCAGAGGGTTTGGATGGGAGAGATAGCACGGTACAAATCTGGGACGTTGCTACAGGGCAGCTCAAAGCCACCCTCACGAGGCATACGGACCATATCTATAGTACCGCATTCAGTCCGGATGGAACCACGCTTGCAAGTGGAAGCGGGGACAAAACAGTACGGCTATGGGATGTTGCCACAGAGCAGCTCAAAGCCACCCTCACAGGGCATGCAGAGGAAGTCAACAGTGTAGCGTTCAGTCCGGATAGCACCATACTTGCAAGTGGGAGTGACGACAAAACGGTGCGACTGTGGGATGTTGCTACAGGGAAACCCATAGCCACCCTCACAGAGCATAGAGACAGTGTCGTGAGCGTAGCATTCAGTCCGGAGGGCAACATACTCGCAAGTGGAAGTTACGACCTTACAGTGCGACTGTGGGAAGCAGGCACGGGGGAACTTACAGCAACTCTCACGACGTATACAAGTAGGGTTTCTAGTATCGCGTTTAGCCCGGATAGCACCACGCTGGCAATTGGGGGAGGTTGGCTAGACGGCACGGTGCAACTGTGGGATGTTGCCACAGGTCAACCTATAGCGACCCTTGCAGGGCATGCGGAGGGAGTCGAAAGTGTAGCGTTCAGTCCAGACGGCACTACATTGGCAAGTGGAGGTTACGACAACACGGTGTGGCTGCGGGATGCAGCCACATGGAAACCGAAAACTATCCTTAGGGAGTATACGGGCAGTGTCACCAGTATCGCGTTCAGTCCAGATGGTACTGCGCTTGCAACCGGGGCAGGTTGGCAAGACCAGAAGGTGCGACTTTGGGATACAAGGACAGGGCAACTCAAAACCATCTCTGGAGGGCATGAGGACGGTGTCAGCAGCGTAGCGTTTAGTCCGCTTGGCAACACATTCGCGAGCGCAGGTTACGACAACACAGGTGGAGATTCGCGATACAATAGGGTACGACTGTGGGACGCAGCTACAGGACAACTCAAAAACACCCTCTTAGGACACACAGACTCTATCTTAAGTGTAGCATTCAGTCCGGATGGCAGTACACTCGCAAGTGGGGGCGGTTGGGAAAACAGCCGTGGAAGTTGGCAACAAGACACTGGAATACGGTTGTGGGATGTTGACACAGGACAACTCAAGGCTACCCTCACGGGAGCCCCGAACAGTGTTAGAAGTTTAGCGTTCAGTCCAGATGGCAAAACACTCGCAAACGCGAGTGGATATGGACATTGGGGTACGGATGGCATAGTACAGTTGTGGGATGTTGCCACAAGGCAGCTCACAGCTACTCTCAGGGGCGATGGGATCCCTATCAACAGTGTCGCATTCAGTCCAGATGGCAAAACACTCGCAAGCGCGAGTGGACATGGGAATTGGGGTGCGGAGGTCATAGTAGTACAGTTGTGGGATGTTGCCACAAGGCAACTCACAGCTACTCTCAGGGGCGATGGGATCCCTGTCAACAGTGTCGCATTCAGTCCAGATGGCAAAATACTCGCAACTGGGAGTGGGGCTTGGGATACGGCTGGTATAGTACAATTGTGGGATATTGACGCAAGGCAACTCACAGCCACCTTCACAGGGCATACGGATAGCGTCAGCAGCGTAGCGTTTAGTCCGGATGGCTACACGCTAGCAAGCGGGAGTGAGGATGGGACAGTGCTCCTGTGGAATCTCGCACCTCCGACGGATAAACCGCCGCAGGTCTCCGCCTATGATGTCAACCAAGACGGTATTGTAAATCTCGTCGACTTGGCAACCGTCGGAAAGCTGTTTGGACAAACAGGGAAAGGACTATTGGAAGACATCAACAGCGATGGCATTGTTAACATCCTGGATCTGGTTGCGGTCAGTGCACACCTTGATGACACAACGACCCCCGCAGCACCCATAGCTCGTAGGGGTCATCGACCATTTTTCCCAACACCGACTGGTGTTCCCATTACTCCTCAAACGGTTCAGGAATGGATTGCTATGGCGCACACGGTAGATGACGGTTCGCTTACCTTTCGACGCGGTATGGCTAATCTCAATGCACTGCTAGCTATGCTCACTCCTGCCGAAACCGCACTGCTCCCAAACTACCCCAACCCATTCAACCCGGAGACGTGGATACCGTATCGCCTCGCCCATGCTGCTGACGTAACTCTCACGATTTACGATACAAAAGGTGCGCAGGTACGCCGGTTGGATTTGGGATACCAGCCTACTGGGTATTATACGGATCGGGCAAAGGCAGCCTATTGGGACGGCCGTAACGACAGTGGGGAATCGGTCGCAAGTGGGGTCTATTTCTATCAACTCCGCGCGGGTAATTATACAGCGTTACGGCGGATGGTAATCCTCAAGTAGTCTCTCTCGGCTTCGCCCCCAACGCCTCCCCTTCTCACCAAATATGCCTAAAGTAGTAGGTATGTTGCTTTGAATCCCAATCGCAGCATCGGAACTCCGCCGTGTCGCAACCTAGTCAAATGTCAACAGAATCTAGCAAACACGACCTACCTCCAACAATTCATCAACAATCCATCGTTGATTAGATAGTCCTTTTCTACGGTAACTCCTTCAGAGATAGCAATTGGCTTACGTATGTTTATATTTTTTCCTGTCATGTAAATTTATCATCTACCCAACAAAACAATTGTGTGATAGAATTTATATGGTGGAGAATCGGTGGCAAGCGGGGTCTACTTCTATCAACTCCGTGCGGGGAATTATACCGCCTTACGAAGAGTGGCGATCTAAAATACAGGAGGCAACTATGAAAACTCAAAGATTGACGATGGGGCAAGCTGTCGTCGAATTTCTCAAAAACCAGTATGTTGAACGCGATGGCGTCGAACATCAGTTTTTCGCGGGTATGTTCGGCATCTTTGGACACGGTAACGTCGCTGGAGTTGGTCAGGCACTGCATCAATACGCAGACTCATTCCGGTTCTATCAGACACGCAATGAGCAAGCGATGGTGCATACCGCTGCGGCATTTGCAAAGATGAGCAACCGCCTACGTACCTTTGCGTGCACCTCCTCAATTGGCCCCGGGGCAACCAACATGGTTACCGCCGCTGCGGGTGCAACAATCAATCGGATACCTGTGCTGCTGCTGCCGGGCGATATTTTCTCAACACGGCTCGTCGCTCCCGTCTTGCAGCAGCTCGAATCACCCAGTTCGCAGGATATTTCGGTGAACGATTGCTTCAAGCCGATCTCACGCTATTGGGACCGAATCAACCGCCCGGAACAGATTATCACCGCACTGCCGGAGGCGATGCGTGTGCTGACCTCGCCTGCGGAAACGGGTGTCGTCACGGTGGCATTGCCGCAGGACGTACAAGCCGAAGCCTATGATTATCCGTCTGCGCTGTTCGAGAAACGGGTGCAGACCATTCCACGCCCACGCGCCGACATCAATGCGCTAAAAAAAGCCGCCGAATGGATTCGCACCAGCAAACGACCATTTATCATCGCAGGCGGCGGCGTGAAATACAGTGAGGCAACCGATGCGCTTGCTCGTTTCGCTGAACAGACCGGCATCCCTGTCGCAGAAACATTCGCGGGCAAAGGCTCGCTCCGCTATGACCACCCACAATGTTTGGGCGGGATGGGCGTTTCCGGTACGCTGGGGGCGAATATCATCGCCCGTGACGCGGATCTCATCATTGTGGTAGGTTCCCGCTTGAGTGATTTCATTACAGCCTCAAAGACCGCATTCCAGCATCCGGATGTGCGCTTCATTACCATCAATGTGGCAGAGTTTGACGCTGCCAAACACGCGGCACTATCGCTGACCGCAGATGCGCGTGTAACGCTTGAAGAACTCGGTGACGCCGTCCAAGGCTATCACGTCAATCTGGACTACGCTGCCCAGATCGCCAAATTGCGTGAGGAATGGGACGCCGAGGTAGACCGAATCTATCACCCGGATCACAGCGAGATCCTCAGTCAGGGCGAAGTGATTGGGGTAGTAAACGAGTTCTCAGATCCGAAGGATGTGCTTATTGGTGCGGCGGGCAGCCTACCGGGCGACGTCCAAAAGCTGTGGCGCACTCGCGACCCCAAGGGGTATGATGTGGAGTTCGGCTACTCCTGCATGGGCTACGAGGTTGCAGGCGGGTTGGGGATTAAGATGGCAGATCCAAGTCGCGAGGTCTACGTGCTGGTCGGCGATGGCTCTTACCTGCTGATGGGGCAGGAGATTATGACGGCAGTTCAGGAAGGGTACAAACTGACCATCGTGCTGGTAAACAATTACGGTCACAGCAGCATCAACGGGCTTTCCGAGGCAACAGGCGCACAGGGATTTGGAACGAAATTCCTATATCGTAACGATGCCACGGGTCAGCTTGACGGTGAGACGTTGCCGGTGGATTTGGTTGCGAATGCCGCAAGCCTTGGGGCACACGTCATTGAGGCAGATTTGGCAACGAGCCTGAAAACGGCACTCGGAGAGGCGAAGGCGTCTGATCGCACAACGGTGATCAAGGTCAATGTCGATTTTGAGAAGCGCGTCCCCAGCTACGAATCGTGGTGGGATGTACCCATCGCTGAAGTCTCTGAAGTGGACACCGTGCAGCAAGCATACAAGGAATATGAGACCGCAAAGCAGAAGGAGCGTTACTTTCTGTAAAGCGTAGGCTCATGTTAAGAAATCGTGCCACGGCACAATTCTTGAGTCGGGATAGAGATTAACCCTGTCCCGCTTCTATATCATAGGGAGATCTTATCCATGAAAGTTAAATTTATCTATCCTCTCGTCTGTGTGATGATATTGTTGAGTGGGTGCGCTGCAGATGAGGGAATGAAGCCTGAAGATGAGACCGAACTCACCGCTGCTGAATTGACTCCGCTTCTAAACGTTCAAGCGGGACTTGATTTTGCCGCAGCCCCGCGGGATGTGAATCAAGATGGGGAGATAAACCTGTTTGATTTAGTGATAGTAGCGGGTAGCTTGGGCGACAATGTGGAAGTTTCGGTTCAACCGGAAGAGCGTACCATAGAGGTCATCAATAGAGAGAAAACAGAAAAGACGGTTCGAGTGACTGGCACCGGCATAGTCGCGGGGACCCCCGATGTGGTCGTGCTGAGTATCGGAGTTTCGTTGGAAAGGGACTCTGTGAAACAGGCACGGACAGAAGCCGCTGAAGCGATGGCGGGAGTGATCGAATCACTAAAAGGCAACGGTCTCCTTGATCCGGATATTCAGACCCAGCATTTCAGCATTTACCAGCAGTTCGACTATATCAAAGGTCAGCGGGAGTTTCGGGGATATAGCGTCACAAATACCGTCTCTGCGAAGATCCGTGATTTGGACACCGTTGGAAATGTGATTGACGATGCAGCGGAAGCAGGCGGGGATTTGGTGGAGATCAACTCGATTCAGTTCACAATTGATGACACCACAAAATTAAAAATGCAGGCTCGCGTGGCGGCAATGCAAGACGCACAGGCAAAAGCGCAAACGTTGGCAACCGAAGGCGGGGTCAGCCTGGGGAAACCGATTTCTATCTCCGAGTCGGGGGATTTTTATGTGCCGCGCTCTGCCAATCTTGAATTCGCATTTGCTGATGATGCAGCGGCAGCGGTGGAAACACCCATCCAATCTGGTCAACTTCAGATCAGGGTAACGGTGAATGTCATCTACGAAATTGAGTGATTTATATGTTACCGAATGTTGTTGGCGTGGATTGTTCCGATTCAGGAGCAGATTTACCTTCTACAGCTTTCTCAAGCTCCTCGATCATGCGATGGATCGATTGCTGGAACTGTTTCTGATCTTCGCACATCTGCGCCGCAATCTGTAACGCGACCATGATCGCGATGTCGAACTTATCACGCGAGGTTTTTCGACTCATTTCGTGCAACCGCCCATCTAAGTAGGCAGCCAACTCACGAATGTCATCCGCTGACAAATGTTCAGTTGGCTGTATAAGATACTGAGAATGAAAAATATCCACCTTAATTGGCGCGGATGACGGAGTTGTCGGAGAAAAAGAATTTTCCATATTCATAATTAACCTCTCACTTCTGATCGAATGCACCTTGGAGTGCTTGCCGCATGCTCTCAACAGGCGGATTGACGCCCGTCCATTTCTCAAAAGCAATCGCTCCTTGATGGACAAGCATACCTAAGCCGCCGATTGTGTGACAGTCCTTCTCCGCCGCAGCTCGTAGAAGGCGCGTTTCGGGAGGCGTGTAGACAATATCGTAAACGATGGATTGTGGTTCTAACCACTCAGGATCAATCAACAACGGGTACGAAACATCCATACTGGTGGATGCTGTATTGACGATTAATTGACTTGTTCCCACAGCGTTTGATAGCTTGGGATCATCAAGCCCTATTCCGTAGATTGATACGCCTGTTTTCCCTGAAAGATTCGTGGCAAGCGCGACCGCTCTTGAAACGGTACGATTGGTAATGCAAATCGTCTGTACCCCAGCAAGAGCAAGGGCAACAACAATTGCGCGTGCTGATCCACCCGCTCCAATTACGACCGCCGAACCCCCTTCAGGCACGTCGAATCCGTCTTCCTGCATTGCTTGTAAGAAACCGGGGGCGTCCGTATTCTCGCCGCTAATTGCTCCATCTTTGAAAATCAGCGTATTAACGGCACCGATGAGCGTCGCTTCCCTTGATATCTCATCAAGGTACGGGATTACGTTTCGTTTGTGTGGAATCGTTACGTTAATACCGACTACATTGGTTGCCTTGAACCCCTCAATCGCTGCGCCTAAATTGTCAGACTGGACGTGAAAGGGTACATAGACATAATCCAAGCCTAGTGCGGCAATAGCTGCGTTGTGTATCTGCGGAGAGCGGCTATGTTCGATCGGGGCACCGATAATGCCAACGATTTTCGTTTGACCTGTGATTTGCATGGCATGTGAAGTGAAACGTGAAAACTTTACGCGCTACGTAACAGTACTTCAACTTTTTTTCTGGCGTTTTCCATCTTTGGATAACGCACCTCTCGATATCCACGCACCTCTTCAGGGACTTCTAGCGCGCTGACATGATCTTCATAGCTCTCTCCATCGTGTGGCGCAAAGGTATCAATCACTTCAGCGATGTACCAATCTCGGAACACTTTTTCTAGTTTATGCCATTGCGGTAGCAAACGTCTGAGAAACCTCATCCGTTTCATTAATCTTAGCTGCCAGTTTTTGGTATTCATGTCCCACTGAAGATTCCGCCCCATAATAGTGAAGCGGGGACGGTTGAGGTGGACGTATTTAATCTTATCCCCATTCGATTCATCGACATTGTACAACTCTTTGTCATGCCTTAATTTAGTATCGCTGGTCAACAGGTGAGCCACATATATTTCGTCCTTGATGAGCATGACCTTGTGCAGATATTTGATCGCAGCTTTCGTTGCACGGTAGCCCATCTCAGACAAATCTTTGGAATGGATCTGTTTAATCTTTTCAACGTACAGACGGGCATACGCCAAATCTTCAAATTGGATGAGGTCGTATACATACAATGCAAACCTTCGATTGGTTTCGTCGTCCAATTCCAGCTTTTCCACCGTCTGTTGAACAAGTACCTCATATTTGTGGGCGAGCGTCTCACCCCGCCGCTTCCGCGCTAAACTTTCGCATTTCTCTCGGAGTAAAGTTTTATACGTTTGTCGCTGCGGTGCCGTCGCAAAAGCGTCTGGATCCACAGCAAGGCGTCTACCCATGTCAAAAGCGCGTTGGTTCGTTTCTAAGTCTGCGGGCCTTACAGCCGATTTCAACGCCGATTGAATGGCTTCAAGTCCCACTGGCAAGTGTCCTCGCTGAAAAGCAACACCGAGCAGCATCATGTTGGCATAGAGCTTGTTTCCCAGAAACCTTTCGGAAATGTCGAACACATTTGCCCCGAAATAGGCATCTGCGTCGGTGTAGCGCTGTAACCATTTCTCCAGATCCGAGAGTTTGAAATCGTCCTGACCGATGAGGGTCGTTACCGTGTCCGTTTTAGCAGTATTAACGATGGCAACCGTTCGATCTGGTGCCGCAACGCGGAATCCGGCTTTGGGGTCGAGACCGCGCACCGCTTCCAACATATCCATGCCGATCAGCAGATCTGCTTTCCCGTACGGAATAATCGGGGAGAGTTCCACCGCTGTTTTTGAGTAAATCAGGTTTGTGTAAACCCCTCCATTACGAATTGCCAATCCCTTCTTGTCGAAAAACCTCACATGATACCCTTGCGCCTGTCCTGCAAGCACCAAAACCTTGGAGATTGTACCAATCCCCATCCCGCCAACGCCCGCAGCATGGACACTCCACGTCTGGTCGAAGGTCCGTGCCGGCGGCGGTGGGAACTCCGTTGAATCGCCTGACATGACACCCAAATCCACCTGTTGGCGTGGTGGACGCTTACGGATGACGGTCACCTCCTCGAAGGAAGGACACGCCCACTTAATTCGCGCGCAAGCACCATCAGACACACAGTTCGACTGATCGATTCCAATCTTCGGTCCATAGTCCGTTTCAGTTATTTTCAAGCCGGGACAGCCTGTCGCATTGGTACACTCAAGGCAGAATTCGCAGACTTCAGGGGTGATATTGATATGTTTTTCGACTGATAAGAAACCGCGTTCTTTGATTGTTTGCTGATGCTCACGCCGCAGCCGACGGTGATAGGTGATGCCGCACTCCTTATCGGCGATGAGAATTTTGACGCCCGGCTTGAGAACCGTCTCTTCGACCAGTTTCTTGTACTCTACACGATTCTCCGGGTTGGTTCGGATGATAAAGAGATCTGAATCGCCTGCGAGTCCTTCGACAACTTTTTCGATGTCCTGTGCAAAGGTCGGATTGCCGAGGATGTCATCCTCCGTCGACGGCGTCGGTTGATGCCCTGTCATCCCGGTTGTCTGATTGTCCAAGATGACATAAGTCAGATCCTGATTATTTTTAATGGAATCGGAAATCGCTGACATCCCACCGTGGAAGAATGTGGAATCTCCCATAAAGACAACCTGCTTGTTTTTAATAAATGGATCGATTCCGGCACCTGCTCCGCCGCCGAGCGCCATTGCCGAAAGGTTATGCATCAGACGCGGAAACGGTTCATATTTCAGCATTGAGTAACAACCGATGTCTCCATGAAAGACGAGATCAACGGGAGACCGCGCGTGGTGCCTCTCCATATACTTCGTATCCATAAACTGATCGGTAATCTCTTTGAACACACTCGCAGAGTCACGGTGTGGGCACCCCGGACAGAAAGTGGGCGTTCGTGCGGGAATGTCAACTTGATGGGTATTGACCTGTTCGAGATGTTGCTCCTCACGGGCAAAAACCCCCAGATCAATCGCGATAGATTTGTCTTTGCCACCGAACTTATGTCGAAGGAGCGGAATTAGGCGTTGCATCAGTATTGATGGATTGAGTCCGAGCGAATCCGGGATTCCCTCCAAACCGTCTGGAAATTCCTTGCCCCAGACCGGCACCAGCCGATCCATCTCGCCATTTTGATAAAACCGGCCGACAATCGCCTTAATGTCCTTCTCAAGTAATGGTCGCTTCTCCTCAACGACGTAGATTTCGCGCACATGCGATGCGAATTCGCGCACAATATCTTCATCAACCGGATGCGTCAACCCAAGTTTAAGGATTGGAATCCGTTCTTGGAACTCCAGTTCGTAAAGCGCGTGCTCGAGATAGGAATACCCCAACCCGGAGGCGATAAAGCCAATCTCGTGTTCCGAATCATTTAGATAGCAGATCCGATTCAGGTTATGTTCTCGTGCACTCTTAACCGCATTTGGGAATCGTTCCGTTAAGGTTTCAATCTCAATCCGAGGTGTGTCCGGCGGTAGGATGATCCTGTTTGAACCGTCGATCAACGCCGTATCGATCACTGTCTGATTTTTCGTAGAGGTCTCAGAATAGCGGTTCGGACGCAATTCCACACTTCCCCCGCCCTCCGCCTGATTAAGCGTCACTATGTAGGTGATATACAGATTGGATCTGGCGGAGATTTCAAAGGCAGCGTTCAACCAATCTTTGATTTCCTGAAATGTGCTCGGTTCAATAACTGGTGTGTAGAGGTGACGGGCTAGAAAACGTGAATCCGCAGGCACCTGCGTACTAGCCCCCCATGTGTCATCCCCAACGACAACAACCGCCCCCCCGGTTGTTCCCGCCAAATTGCTAATTGCCAACGCATCGGAGGCCACATGCATCCCGACGTTCTTCATAAAGGCAGCGGCGCGTAAATTCGCCATTTGTGAACCGTTGAGCCTTGCGACGCTGAGGGCTTCATTGTTCCCAATCTGCGCGAGGATACCGTGTTCTTTGAGGAGCCCTGCGTTACTTTTGATTACGTCGAACACCTCTGCCAAGGGTGAACCGGGGTATCCCGTAAGCAAATTGACTTGACCTTCGAGGACACCTTTGACTAGCAATTCGCAACCGGTATAAACATTCGTACCACTCTCTTGTGTAAATCTATTATCCATACGCTACCGTCCCTCCAACAACTCCCTCGCATGTGCGAGCGTCGTTACCGTCGCTTCGCCGCCATGCATTCGAGCCACCTCTTCAACCCGTTCTTCCGGTGTCAGGAGTTTTGCCGTGATTGTTGTGCGATTTCCTTCCACACTCTTTTCAACCCGAAAATGCTGGTCCGCAAAACGCGCAATCTGTGGCAGATGCGTGATGCAAAAGACTTGGCGATAACGCGACAGTTCCTTCAGTTTCTGTCCGACGATATCTGCGGTGCGCCCGCCGATACCTGCGTCTATTTCGTCAAAAATCATTGTCGGAATCAGATCGATTTGGGCAAGCACGGTTTTCAATGCAAGCATCACACGAGAGATTTCCCCGCCCGACGCTATTTTTGCCAACGGCTTCGGCTCGGAACCAACGTTGGGAGAAATGAAGAATTCGATTTCATCCATCCCGTCAGTCCTCAGTTCATAACGTTTTCCCTCAATCTCTAAGGGACCCTCGGCGGACTCAATGGGAGATACAAGGATCTGGAAAACCGCTTTTTCCATTCCCAGCGTCTGGAGTTCACGCTCAATCAGAGATTCAAGTTGAGTAGCGGTTCCTCTCCGTTTCTTGGAAAGTTCAACCGCAAGTTTTTGGGCACCTTGTGTCACACCGTGAATCTGATCTTTCAACTCTTCAACGCGCTCGGAACCGAATTGAAGATCCTCAAGTTTCTGCGAGGCTTGGGCTTGGTAGGCTAAAATGTCAGAGACTGAATCGCCGTACTTCCGCTTGAGTCGATGGATGACGTCTAGACGTTCCTCAACTTCTGAAAGGCGGTGTGGGTTAAACTCAATCTTATCACGATAATCACGGATCTGATAGGCAATGTCCTCTAACTCATACAGGGTGGACTCAAAACGTGCGTTCAATTCTGACAGGCTGCCATCCAGTTCGCAGAGTTTAGAAATGGTGCGACTCGCTATTTTGAGTCCGTCTAGCGTCGAAGATTCCGATAGGTCGCCGCCGTAGAGCTGCTCGTAGAGTTGATTGGCTGATTCAAAGAGGGTCTCTGCATTGCTGAGGAGATGCCGTTCGTTAATAAGATCCTCCTCCTCCCCCTCTTGGAGTTGGGCTTCCTCTAGTTCTTCAAGTTGAAATTCCAACAGATCTTTCTCCTGCATCGCTGCACGGAGTGTTTGGGAGAAATCAGCGAGTTGTGCTTGGGCGGCGTGGAGTTCGTCGTACTTTTTACTGACTTCCGCCTTCAGTGCTTCATGCTTGCCAAACGTATCAAGGAGATCGAGATGGGTTTCAGACCGGAAGAGCGATTGGTGTGCATGCTGACCGTGAATATCGACCAGCAAATCACCGATGGCACTCAAGAATGTCAAGCTCACCAGTTGTCCGTTGGTGTGGCAACGACTGCGCCCACTCGCGTTGATCTGCCGGGATAAAACCAACGTTTCCTCTGCATCCAAAACGTCAGCAAACTCTGAATCGTTAAAACCGTCCCACACGGGATGATCCGGAGGCAGTGCGACTGCGATCTGAATTTTGGCATTGGTCGCCCCATCTCTTACAATCCCAGCGGTGCTACGTTCACCGAGTGCAAGCCCTACAGCGTTTAAGATCACAGATTTGCCGGCACCCGTCTCCCCGGTGAAAATATTCAGACCGGAGGAACACTCCAACTGAAGCTCATCAATAAGGGCAACATTGCTTATGTAAAGTTCTTCAATCATGGCAATATTGGATTCACGAATCAGCACTGTTAGTTCATTACTACATTGGTTCATTAATGAACTAGTGAACCAATCACGTTTTTCGTTTCGTCCCTTCTCCCAACATTAGTTTCGTTTGCAAGACTTCGTAATTGCTATGGTGGTGAGAACGAATCAGTTGGATTGTCTTATCCGCTTTACGCACACGAATTAAGGAATTGGGAGCAACCGCGTGCGTCTCACGGGAACCATCAACAAGCAGGTTGACACTGCTATAATCGGATTGCATAACCACCGTAATCTCCGAATCCCCGTGCGCGATAAAAGGGCGCATAGTCAACGAATGCGGCGAAATCGGTGTCAGGAGAATTGCGTTGAGATGCGGTTCAACGATTGGTCCTCCACACGCTAAGGAATAGGCGGTTGATCCGCTTGATGTGGCGATAATCAGTCCGTCAGCATTATAGGTGACGAATGACTCACCATCAATGTAGGTTTCCAATTCGATGAGTTGCGTATAGTGGCGAATCACAACATCGTTGAGGGCAAAAGAATTGGAAAATTCCTGTTCATGGTTATCAACGCTGACCTCTAACATCATCCGCCGATCAATTTTGTAGTCACCGTTAAAAACGTTGGTCAAGGCAGCGTAAAGCTGGTCGCGGGGAACATCGGTGAGGAAACCGAGGCTACCGAGATTCACAGCGAGAATTGGGACCTTCTCGATTTCGGGTATATGTGCAGCGTCAAGTAGCGTGCCATCGCCACCGAGGACCAATAACAGATCACAGTGCGCAGCCAATTCACGCCGATCACAACCCGCACCTGCCAGACCGAGTAGCGCAGCCTCCGCGTCAGGAACTAGCGGTTTTACCCCATGCTTTCGGAGCCAGTCGCAAGCGTTCGTAGCGACTTGTAGCGCGTGGGGTTTGGCAGTATTAACGAAGAAACCAATTGTTTTCATAAAGAGTAATTTGCTCTAGAAAAATCCTTTCAATCAGTTTTCATGTGGAATAACATAGGGCATCAGCCTCACGTTGAACAGATCTTCCACTTCAAACCAGAGTTTCGTAATCTGCTGTGCCGTGGCGAAATCTCGTATAGAATCATTCAATATCACTTCGACAATATGCTGCGTCGCAAAAGCGTCAAGAATCTCAACCTCTGGTACAATTTCAGCTAACCGTTGACGGTAGGCTTCAACCGCAATTGCTTGAAGTCCGGTTAAATTCTTTTTCGTGTTTTTAAGGGACATTAAATATCACCATCCTCAAAAGTTCAAGAAAGCCAAATATCAACAGGCGACAACTGATCATAGCCTCTATCGGTTGCCCCCCACACTGATTCTCGTTTTTTGAGTGCTTCTAGCATTTTTTCCGCAATTGCCGTAACAACAGGAATAGCAACACTATTCCCTGTTTGCTTCCGAAGCTGCGTAATGTTTACAACAATCTTAAAATCTTCTGGAAAACCCTGTAAACGCAATAACTCTCGCCCTGATAGTCGTCTAATGCCATTTACTAGAAGATAATTATAAGATGCCCCTGCTCGCAAAGCGCATGAAAAAGGCAACACCGATATATTGCCTCCTTTATTTTCATGCCAAACAGAGGGATAAAACGGGTTGACCTTACATTTTTCCAGACGGGATTTTTGGATTTTTTCCGACGCAAACAAGCTAGGATCTACTTTGTCATCTGACTCAAGAATCCCTGAAAGAGACTTATACTTCCCGTTTCCTCTAGGAAAAGCGAAAGCTATTGGTTCACGAAATCCAACGATAAAGACTCGCTCTCTTTTTTGAGGTAAGCCGAAATCAAGAGCATTTAGAGCTTCGTAGTAAGTAGTGTACCCAAGATTGAGAAGTCGGGATTGAATCACGGCAAAGGTTCTTCCTCTATTGTGGGAGGTAAGTTGCTTCACATTTTCAAGAAGGAATGCGCTCGGTTTCTTTTCTACAATAATCCGTTCTATATCAAAAAACAAAGTTCCCCGTGTGTCTGCAAAGCCTTGTTTCTCGCCTATAATACTAAACGGCTGACACGGAAAACCTGCAAGCAAAACATCGCGATCTGGAATATCTCGTTCATCAATTTTGGTGATGTCCCCTTCTGGCATTTCCCCAAAGTTGTGATAATAGGTCCGCTGAGCATGTTCGTCCCACTCCGAACTGAAAACACACTCTCCACCCAACCTTTCAAATGGGATGCGCATACCGCCAATTCCAGCAAATAAATCGATAAACCTAAAATTGCTCATGTTGTTCATTCCTCTTCGAGGCGGGCATATGGCAGGTCTCGCTGGGACATGTTAACATTTCGCTGTCGCGAATTCGGGAAACGCTGTAATCATTGCTGTATCCCTAAAAAACTAAACGATTGTCCGAAATCGCCCCAAGACACATCGAGATTAGTTTAATCCGTCAAATTTCAACAGGGACTATCAAGTTAGCGTCACCTTCTCTGACCTTCCAGACGATAAAACAGAAGAACCATCCCGCAACCGATCAGAAATGCTAAAACCGTGATAACCAGATTCATGTTAGCTTGCGGCAGAATATGAGCGATGTCGATCCGTTCCTCACCGACCATTGCATAGCTGCGGAAGGGCCAAAGCCCATATAGCGACGCAACCATCAACCCAATTAAGAAGGATACCGTCAGGTCGTAATAGCGTTCAAGGACATAATTTAACAATCGGGTGAACGCTAGTAGTCCGACGATGCTGCCCAAAGCGACAAATCCTATCACAATCCAGTTCCTATTATTTACCGCCGCCAGTATGTCGAAGTAAACGCCCAACAGAAGAAAGATAAAAGAGCCGCTGATGCCGGGAAGGATCATCGCGGAAACTGCAATAGCACTACAGAGAAACAGATAAAGCAGCACCCCAACTGCGTGATTTCCGTCTTTTGAGGCATCTTGCGGAGCCACTGTGGAAGCCTCCGTCCCTGTGATTGCATTTCCGCTGAGGTGACTCTCCTTCAGTTCATGTTTCCGTTGCTCACTCTCCAGCCGTTTTTCTCCACTCATGCTCAGTGTCAACCCCACCGTCAACCCTGCAGCAAGGAGCAGGGAAACACATTCTTTAACGGTAAAGCGTTTCAGCATTTTGAATGGAATGATAACAGAGGTCAGTACCAATCCAGAAAAGAAGCCGTAGGTCGGATCATGTTGCTCATTCAGCAGATAGATAATTAGTCTGGCTGACACGACAACAGCGAGCAGTGCACCGAAGGTAATGGCTATCAAAAATCCGAAATCGATACGATGCAACTCCGCACGCGCTTCAGATATTGCCCCCTTTTTTAGCGAGAGAATTGCCAAAAGTTTTCTGGCAGTTGAAAATCCAATGTGGTGCAAGGCGCGAATCAATCGTTCATAAATGCCAAGCATAACCGCCATCGTGCCGCCGCTCACACCGGGAATAATATTTGCCACCCCGATACAACACCCCTCGAGAACAAGAATTAAATAGCGCAAGCCTCCTCCTCGTTTTCAGGTCAGAGTTGCATGTTCTCATCATCTAGCCAAGCCTTTAGTGGTGTGATGAGGGTGTGGTCAGTAAAGTCAAGCTGCACGGGTGTAATCGAAACGCGTCGATTGTGAATCGCATGGAGGTCTGTATCTCCTCCAAAGTCAATTTGGGCGCGATCTCCACCGATCCAGTAGTAAGGTCGTCCTCCCCGATCCAGTCGTGTGATTGCATTGGCGCTGTAGGTCCCAAGGTCCTGCCGTGTTATCTTGATGCCTTTCACCTCCGAAAGCCGACAATTCGGCACGTTGACATTGAGTAGGATATGGCTCGGCATTCCCTTCTCAATTACCTGCTTGGCTATGCGACATGCAATCGTTGCCGCTGTTTTGTAGTGGAAGTCAGGTCGTTCCCCTGCCCCCTCTAAGGCAAGAGAGACCGCAATTGATGGAATCCCTAGGAGCGTTCCTTTTTTCGCCGCCCCAACCGTGCCTGAAAAGTGGATATCAACTCCCAGATTCTGTCCCCGATTGATGCCAGAGACCAACAATTTTGGGGGTTCGGGAAGCAAGGCGCTCACCGCAAGATCTACGCAATCGACCGGCGTCCCATCAACGGCATAGGTGCGGGTCCGAACCTGCTTGGCTCTCAGCGGCTGATGAAGCGTGATTGCCATGCCGACAGCACTTCGCTCCCGATCTGGTGCCACAACGTAAACCTCGTCGAGGGTTTTGAGTACCTCTGCGAGAATCTTTAAGCCCGGTGCGTCAATCCCATCGTCGTTGGTAACAAAAATCATATTTTAACCTAAGTATTCTGTCGAGATGTGAATCTCGGCCTACACGCTTTCGCCACCCAATCAAACGCAAATTGACACTAAATGATTACCTTCGCAAACCGCCGCTTCCCAACTTGCAGGATGGCTTCTCCCTGCAAAGAGACCTCCAGTGCTGGATCTGTAATTTTGTCGCCATCGAGGCGCACCCCGCCTTGCTGTACCAACCGTCTAGCGTCGCTGGAACTCTTGGCAAAACCGGCTTGCTGCATTAGATGGGCGATCCAGATCTTGCCGTCAGTGAGGGAGGATGCCGGAATAACAACTTCGGGCAGATCATCGGGAAGCTGTCGATCGCGATGCACCCGGTCAAACTCCGCCTCCGCCGCATATGCCGCATCTGCGTTGTGATAGATTGTCACGATCTCGCGGGCGAGCCGCTGTTTGACTGTCTTGGGGTGAATACTGCCACTTGCTAATTGCTCTTCAAACGTGCGAATCTCGTCGAGTGGTACATCTGTCGCCAACTCAAAGTAGGTAGACATCAGTTCATCGGAGATGGACATCAACTTGGCATACATTTCAGAGGGCGGTTCGTAGATCCCAACGTAGTTCCCCAATGATTTGCTCATTTTCTCAGTCCCATCAAGACCGACAAGTAGGGGCATTAGCAGCGTCACCTGGGGTTCTTGATCGTAGGCACGTTGAAGATCGCGTCCCATCAGGATATTGAATTTCTGATCTGTCCCGCCCATCTCTACGTCTGCTTCCAAGACGACAGAATCGTAGCCCTGACAAATCGGGTAAAGGAGCTCATGCATCCCAATCGAAGCACCGTCTTGAAGCCGATTTGTAAAGTCATCCCGTTCGAGGATTCGCGCCACTGTTGTTTGGGCGCTAAGTCTTATGACATCCGCAAAAGACATCTCATCAAGCCATTCACTGTTGAAAACAACGCGGGTTTTGTCTTCATCCAAAATCATGCAATACTGGTCTGCATAGGTCTTTGCGTTATGCTTGACCTCTTCCGCCGTCAACTGTGGTCGTGTTTTCGATTTGCCGCTCGGATCTCCAATTGTCGCTGTAAAGTCGCCAATAATAAGAATAACCTCATGTCCGAGATCCTGAAACTGGCGCAGTTTGCGCAAGACAACCGCAATGCCGAGGTGGATATCCGGTGCTGTCGGATCCAATCCAAGTTTGATACGAAGGGGGCGTTGCTGTGTTCTGGCGGTCTCCAATTTTTGAGCGAGTTCTGCCTCAGAGATAATCTCTGCTGTACCCCTGCGGATAAGTGCTACCTGTTCGTCAATGCTCAATTCTGCCTGCACGTTATATTCCTCAATACCTCCCCGATAAAACATCGGGACTAAGAAGTCTGTAATTTAGAAGTAATATCAATCAAATAATGCGTCGGTTAATTATACTACAGATTGAAAGATTGAGTCAACAGATAAACAGGTACAATTCCCCTATCTACCCCCTTTACAGAATTACCATTTCCAAATCGAGATTTGCGTGATATAATGTGATTGGAGCGTTGCTTTTGTGGCCTGTTGAAATTTTTCCCCCAACTTCGGAGATTTTCAAGTTGTGATTCATGTCCAAGAATTGTGCAAATCTTTTCAGCAGAAACCGATTCTTACTGATCTAAATTTTCATTTGGAAGCTGGGGATCGTCTGGCATTGTTAGGTCCAAACGGTTCAGGCAAGACACTCCTCATCAAGATTATCGCAACGCTGATTAAGCCGACCTCCGGTTCTATAGAGATTGCTGGATACGATGCAATAAAGGACGTTCGTCCTGTCCGCTCACTCATCGGCTACGTTCCCCAAACCTTTGAGGGGTATCCCACCCTCTCTATTCAGGAATATCTTGAGTTTTTCGCTGCGGCATACAAATTAGAAAAGGGACAGCGTGCGACGGGCATCCAAGACGTTCTAGAGTTAATGGATCTGGCGACACTGCAAGACGAAAAAGTCGAACACTTGTCACTAGGGCAGAAACAGCGATTGTGTTTAGCCAAAACCTTCCTGCACGATCCGCTGGTTTGGTTGTTTGACGCACCAATTTCACTTTTGGATCCGCAGGGGCAAGTTGAAGTGGGAGCATTAATCCAAGAACTGGGCGCGATGGGTAAAACGGTGATTCTGGCGACGAATAGCCTGACCGATGTGATAACCCCGTGCAACCGTGTTGGCATTCTGAACGAGGGTCGCCTTGCGTTTTACGGAGAGATGCGCGACATTTCCGAGCGGTATGGGGTGCGGCACCGGTTGGAAATTGAAGTCGCATCGGGCATGGAGTCAGCGCAAGCCATTCTGGACGAAAGATCGGACGTTATTTCTCTACAAATCACAGACGCGCTTATCCAGATTGAATCACAGATGACAGAGGCAGAAACCGCCAACTTACTGAAAGACTTGATTCGCGGAGATGTCGCGGTTTCGCGTTTTCAGAGAATTGAATACGGACTAGCGGATCTCTTTTTAGAGATTACAAGTGCTGCGGCTTCTGAGGAAGGAACTTCACAGGAATAACGGTGTAACGGAATATGGACATCAAAGAACGTCCAAATCATAAACAATATATTGAGATCCTGCGGCGCATGACGCCCGAACAACGGTTGATGAAAGCATTTGAGTTATCCAAGTTTAGCAAGAAACTGTTCATTCATGGTCTGCGAAAAAGATTTCCAGATCTAAATGAGGAAGAATTCCATAAACTCTATATGGAGCGGCTTGAAAAATGCTACAACCGGAAAGACTGATCCGAAAGGTAATTCAAACGCTTGAAGATGCCGATATCGAACATGAGGAATAATACGCAATGCGTCATGCGTAAGAAAAGCCATTTCGACACCTGCTTGAACGCGTAGGGGTTGGGTTTCCCAACCCATTGGGCGAGGAAACCTCGCCCCTACGGTCAGGACTCGGCACAGGCTTTGTAAAGGAGTAATAGTTACCCCCTAAACTAAAAATCGTTAAGGAGTCATAATATGATCAAAATCGCTAAACTCAGTTTCGCTCACGTTCACGCAAGAGGCTATGCCACACAGATTATAGAAAACCCAGAAACCGAATTGGTTGCCGTTTGGGACGAAGAGGAATACGGCGGCAGACAGGCTGCTGAAGAATACAACGTCCCATTCTATTCGGATCTGGACCAAGTCCTCGATCGGGATGACATTGATGCGGTTGTCGTCAACGCCATAACCTCAGATCATCCCAGAGTGATGATTGCGGCGGCAGAAGCGGGCAAGCATATCTTCACCGAAAAAGCACTCGCCATTACCGTCGATGAGTGCGACCGGATCATCGAAGCCGTAGAGCAGGCAGGGGTAAAGTTCATGATCTCGCTGCCGTCGCGTTGTAACCCCGATCTGGTGCTAGCGAAGAAAGCCCTTGATGACGGACTCTTGGGAGACATCACCTTTGGTCGTGGGCGTGTTGCACACTCGGCGGGATTGGATAAATGGTTCAAAGGTCCCAGCCTCTGGTTTGGGGATGCGAAGCGTGCCGGCGGGGGCGCCTTGTTCGATCTCGGTTGTCACAAGGTGGACGTTATCCGTTGGCTCATGGGTGAACCGAAGAGTACCATCTCCAAAATTAACAACTTCACGGGCAACTACCCAATCGATGACAACAGTGTGTCGGTGGTCGAGTTTGCGAACAAGGCACTTGGAGTTATTGATGTATCATGGGCGCACCGTTCTGGTCCCAACATGCTTGAGCTCTACGGAACGGAAGGCTCAATTGTTCTCGATCACGGTGATATGCACTTTGAAACGCGCAAGCTCTCGGACGAAGAAAAAGCGGAATACATCGCCCATCGTCCTGAACCACCACCTTCGGCGATGCAGCAGTGGGTCAACAGCATTCTGCGCGATGAGCCAATGCACATCACAATTCAGGACGGTCGCAACCTCACTGAGCTGATGCAGGCGTTCTATATGTCCGCCGAGCAAGGATGTTCAATAGACTTTCCCCTATAAAGAAGAAGGCATGCAAGCAAGGGAGGACAGGTGCGACTCGTGGGGAATTTGTATCTTCTATCTTTTTTGCTTGCAATCGTTTTCAGTATCTGCCATAATATCGGAACGATACGATAATTCCAACGTTAGATTCGATAAATAACTGTTTGCAATCATACATTACTCATCCAACGTGTTGGGGTTGTCTTTACTGAAGGAGCCGAAAGCATGTTCAATTGTGATTATCATATACATACGAGACTTTCTCCCTGTGCTGCTAGGGATTTCGATTTAGAGAAGATTATTAAAATCCAACAAGAACGTGGCATGAAGGCAATTGGCATCACCGATCACGATTATGCGTATGGCTATAAAGCCAAGAACATTGAAGCGGTCAGAAAAATTATCCAGAAATGTGAGTCGCCAATTCCTATCCACTTTGGCGTTGAAGCACACGTCTTGGAATACCGAGTGGCTTCCATCAATATCCAACTGGCATCATACTTTGATTATGTTTTGATGGCACCAAACCATTACCATCTGCGCGGGGTTGCACTCCCCTCAGATCTCGGCAATCCAAGAAGAGTTGCGAACCATGAACTCTATATGTTTGAAGCCGCAATCGCTTGTCCGTTGACCGATGCTATCGCGCATCCATTTGTTCTGACACCGAATGTCTTTCGTTTGTCCAACGAGGAGGTTTCAGCATTCGGGGGTGAGGTGATGCGACACATCGATCAGAAACGACTGGTTCACCAGTTAGACCTCGCCTCTCAGCGCGAAATTGCCATTGAGATCAGCCCGAAGTTTATCCGGTACAATCAGCAGCACCTAATTGAGTTTTACCAACTGTGCTTGGAACGGGAAGTGAAACTATTTATTGGTAGCGACGCGCATAACCCTGAAGAACTGGGAGAATTATCGGAGCTTGAGCCGATCTTGGAGGAATTGGGAGTCCAAGACACGCATCTGTGGCGTCCCAAAGAGTGGCAATGGTAGCAGAAGACGTATAAAGGAAGGGAAGCAAACAACACTTGTGAAGCTTTGTTTAGTCTGGACTGGGAATTAATCTTTGCCAGCTAAAGGGAAGGTGCGCAATATCTGGAATCGTGGACACGGCTTTTGCAAGATGGCTTGGGAGAGGTTGATGTGAGTTACCTGTATTTCACCGATGTTGATATGCCACAACCTGTCCATTTCGGATTTGAGAGCGTTTAATCCTTTAAGATTTTTCAACCCGGCGATACTGAGGTGGGGCAGCCAATCTTCACCTTCAATTGAGTAGTTGGGCACCAACGTCGCATCTTCGTGGAACCGTCCTTGAATTTGAGCAATTGCGCCGTTATCTTCGACCTCTACGATGACGAAACTGGCTAGTCCATTGACACTTTTTAATCGGATAGAAAACTTTGGAATTTGGGTGAAAATCTCACCGCTCTGCTCGATAATCTGTTCAAGGGTTTGCGGTTCAATGTCGTAATCGTACTGTTTCTGAGTTGTCAGAAACCCCAACCGCTTGACGGTGATATGGTAGTATTCCGGTGGCATGATATATACACCCGGAATACGGCGAATCGGATCCGTAATTGATTGAATTCGCTTGATAAGCTCAGGCTGGTCAATACGAACACTTAACATCAAGCTATTTTTTCGACCATTGCAGCCTACAACTACTTCCGGATTATATACCGATGGTTTGTAGCCATTTCGGAACTGGTCCCAAAGATAGTTGAACTTTTCACGGTGAATTTCCCGCGAAGCTTGTATCGCTTCCATAAATACAGATGAACACCCGCCGCTGCGCGTTTCCAGCGACAGGGTGATTTACCTTACCTCCTCTCGTAAGGAACTTCAAACGGATTTTGAGTAATTCGTTTCATTACTTTGATTTACAACCTCGCCTTTCATTCTTCTCACCATTCCCAACAGATGTCAACCTTCAATTCTTCTGCCAAATTCGCCAAATCTCGTAGATGGTCAATATGAAGCGGAATGCCGCTTCCGACCCACGCTTCGCGTTTGCGCCACTCAATTTCACCGGGCAGATACACCTGATCCACCCCCTCGACCGGTTTTGCCGCCTGAATGGTGCGGATACCCTGATCAATTGATGCAGTGTACTCATCGAAGTCCGTGAAGCTTGCCACATTGATTGCGATGAAAAAGTGTTCCGAGACGGCGTCGCCAAGTTTCTGGCATGACATCAAGCCGCCCACCAAGGGACCGGCTAAAATACCCATAATCAGTCCTAAGCCGTACCCTCTCGGTCCGCCTGCCGGTGTCAGTATCTTCCCCTCGTTTGGGTCCTCGGTCGGTTTTCCGTCGGCAGTCAATAGCCACCCCGGCGGAATTGGCATACCGTACATTTGGAGTGTGCGAACCTTGCCCCACGACGAAGCACCACACGCCATGTCTAGTACGATTGGACGTTCTTCGCCGGCGGGAAGGGCATAACTGAGTGGGTTATTTGCGATTACGGGTTCAGCAGCACCCGGTGCGCCAACAGAGGGTCCACCTGTGTTGGTCGTTGAGAAGCCGATCATCTTCGCTTCGACTGCCATCATGGTGTAACAAGCGGCGGCACCGAAATGACCTGCATTGCGTACCCCTGCTGCAGCGATGCCCGCCGAGCGTGCTTTCTCAATTGCCATTTGCATTGCCAAGGTACTTGATGGGTGTCCCAGACCGTTATCTCCATCAATGACAGCGAAGCCGGGGCCCTCTTGGACAACGCGAATATCTGGACTGGGGTTCATCGCTCCGTCGAGGATGCTGCGCACATACCAAGGTATCATACGCGTGCCGTGTGAGTGGACGCTTCGCAAATCGGTTTCGACTTGGAGGTCAGCCATCAGTTTGGCATGCTCCTGACTAACTCCCGCTTTTTGGTAGAGCGCGACCGCAAATTCATGAAGTGGTTCTGGTTGGACGAGAATATCTTGCCCCTCGTGGTTCATAGGTTCTCCTCTGCAATTTCTGCCTGACGGCTTGGGCGGTTTGAATATAGATTTATTATAGCATTCTCGACATTTGCTGTCAACAGATCAATTAATTTCATCAGGATTAGGAGTTACGCACTTGAGAGCAAATAGGTTATAATAGAGTCTATGAATCCATCTAAATGCACAGAATATGACTATATTAACTTTCTGATTGGCGCCCCGAAATATTACAGTTATTGCGAGGCTGCCTGAGTCCAACCAGAACAAGACAACCCCCCGCGCATGACTCACTGAATCAATTGCTGTATCGTTTGACTCCCAATTCAGAATCGTTGTGGGTTGAATCAGAACCTTATGTCAAAAAAGAGCAAGGGATTTTGGTCATAGACGACTCCACCTTTGATAAACCATATGCCCGAAAAATGGAATTGGTCACCCACCATTGGTCGGGTAAACATAAACAAGTGGTCTCAGGAATTAACCCCATCACCCTAATGTGGACAGATGGCGACAGTCAAATTCCGTGCGATTATCGCCTCGATAATAAACAACACGATAACTTGACCCAAAATGACCTCCCTCAAGCACTCATCTCAACGGCTCATCAAAGGGGTTTTTGTCCAGAGTACGTTGTGTTTGACAGTTGGCACCGCAGTTTGAAGAATCTGAAAACCATTCGACAGTATCAATGGCATCCCAATTCATCGGGATTGAAGTCGAATCGACAGGTCAATTTGGATAAGCAGGGCAATTAGTCTGTCTGTGAACTCCCCATAACCGACAAACGCACCATCGTTCATCTGAAAGGATACAGACTGATTAAAGTTTTCAAGATAGTTTCTCTATACGGCGACATTGAGTACTGGGCAACAAGTGACCTCCCAATGAACGAACTGTTTCGACTCAAGTATGCCGAACATTCTTTCAAGGTATCAAGCAATTTGTGGGTGTTGAAAGATGTATGTTGCTTTGAATCCTGATCTTATCGGGAGCTCGCAAGGCAGTTGCACAACGGAATCATATTATGGTAGATGATAGAATTACTGATACATTTGAATAATATCCTCAATAGACATTTCTGTTTGATATTGTTGGATTCGCTTTATATTAGCAAAATCGTGTTCAATCGGATTGTAATCCGGGGAATAAGGGGGTAAAAACATCAGACTCGCTCCTGAAGCCTCTATTAACTGTCGGGTCTTTGGCGTTTTGTGAAGTCGTGCATTATCAAGGATTACCACGTGTTTTGAAGTCAAGCGTGGACATAACTGCTCGGCTAACCAATCATTGAAATCGTAGGCTTTGCAACTCCCTTCAAATAACCGTGCCGCAGTGAAGGTATCTTCAAAACGTGCGGCAATAAGTGTGGTGGTCCGAGTGCGTTGGCTGGATATAAGGTCAAACACGGGTGTGCCTAAAGGCGCATAGCCATACCGTCTATAACCGTCGTCTCGAAAGCCACTCTCGTCGGCATAAACTACGGATTTACCAGCGACTTTGACTTGTTCGAGTTGTTGACGATACGCCTGTCGTTTTTCATCACACCGCTCCTTATAACCGAGCGTCTTTTTTTTCGCGTGTATCCTAGCCGTTTCAGGCTATACCCTATACAGAAGGTCGACACCCCAAAATGAACAGCGCGTTCTTTGAGGGTCTGGTCTGGAAAATCAGCAATATGTTGTTTCAGCGCATCATAATCAATAGACCGGGGCCCTCGGGGACCGGGTCTTTGATAAGCGAATGGATCTGGGGCGTTTAGCCACTTATAGATAGTGGTTCGTCCGACGTTAAACCGTTTAGCGGCTTCTGTTTTGCTGCCGCCGGCTTGTATGAAATCAAGGACGCGTTTGCGTAAATCGGGTGAATATCTCATAATACTTATATCGTAACACATTTCTAAATAATGTTCACTTATTTATATTATCTACCATAGTTTGGCATTACGAGCGTTTCTACGCTTAGAACGACACCCCTTTTTGACCGGCATCAGTTAGTTTGAAGCCAAAACCTCCATTATCAGAGACGCGGTGCGTACCTATCTCGCTAAACCCATTTACACTTTAAATCCAACTGCGTAACCCCTAATACATTCTCGCCGTTAGAAATCCAATTCGGCGACAACCTCACCGACATGATCGATCTGGTTCAAAACATAAGCCAACTCACCGTTGAACGTCATTGATTCGTGATTTATGGATAAGGAAGCTACCTTCACCCCAATCAAAAATCTGGGCTTGAGTCTATTAATTCAAGGCTGACAAGCTATTCCCATTCAATCTGCAACCAATTTTAAGGCGTACTGACATATTATGTCAGTACGCCCCCAAAAGTGACTGGACTTTTTATTGGTTGGCGGGTATTTTATAATCGCAATGGGGCAGATGAATCCGTGAACTGTAAAATTTGCTCATGCCTGTCCCGAAATTGGAAGATTTAGAAGGTTCTATCTCTAGTAGCAGAAGTCAATTGCTTCTGCAAATTCAAAAGGAGTTACCCATAATGTTACGAAAAACGTTGACCCTCGGAATGGTTTTCATCTTAGCACTAAGCCTATTGGTTGTTTCAATGATTACATGTTTTACCTATGACGCACAGGCAGACGACTGGTTTTGGTGCGTGCACAAACAAACCGGAGAAGAACGCCTTGAGCAGCGACGTCTAAACCCGGACCGGTGGAGGTGCACCCCCTACGCCCATCACCATACTGGAGAATAGACTTCAGTGGCAAAATCAGGCACCTTCGTTATGCTAAAATTCCCTTCAGGGGCTTTTAGCATAACGACCTACCTGCCTCGCTGGCTGTTTGGTTCTGAGCGAAGTATGGGCCGGTCTATTTAAAATGACCCTAGGTGAGCATTCCTCCCCGCAAGTTAGTAGGGTGCCAATCGACTTTGACAAACCCTTTATCGGCAAGACCACCATCTACATTATCAACGATATGTTGGAAGTGGCTGCCATCGTACACATTAGCAGTATCACAATCCCAGTCCACAATCAGTCCGAGATGGTTGACCAACATACACAGTTTTTCCCCGACAATCCACCGGTGATTGGATATCCCCTTTTTGCCGATTTGCCGCTCAGCACGCCCCTCTGCGGGTGAATCAACTCAATGCCATAAGTATCAATCACTCCTATCAGTGAAGGGGCTATCATGAAAAGGTCGGTCAGACGTTGATATCTATTGAACAAACGGAACAAGCGGGTGCGCTGGGGCAAATGGGGGAACAACGCTTTGTAATTAGTGTCTATCCACTGATAGAAGGCGCGGTCGCCTACCCCTTTAAGGGCAAACAGCAAAGCGATAGTAACCACTTCAGAAGAATATAGTTTCGCTTGAGCATGTTTGTGGTTTTCGTGCTGTTGAGTCAGTTTATCATCTACCTCTGGGAACAATTGTGTGATAAAATCTATAGTGGTCATGAGTTGGGATCCCTTTCGTTAAACGAGATGGGGTGTCACCCCGATTAACGATACAAATGAGGATATCGACTCATGACCTCTAAATTATACTAGCACCAGTGGTTATTAAAGTGGTAACTCGGATTATTATTGCATGAAGTCTTCGTCCCTTCGTTGGCATTTATGACACACCCCCTTACGCTCCCGCATCTCAGCAAACACTATTTTCTCAATAATGGCAGTTATCAGTCGTCCTGTTTGAGCCATCCCCACATCGTGAGTATCTTACCTGCGGGAGAAACTGCAAAAGCAGGGTTAGACCATGCAGGTTCAGTATCATCATGCGGATTATTGGTGAGGTTTCGCGGATTACTCCCATCGACGTTTATCACGTAGATTTCCCTGTTCCCATCCAGATCCCTATTAGACACGAAGGCAATCCGTTGACCGTCCGGAGACCATGAGGGATCCCAATCCTTAAAGGGATTATTGGTGAGTCTACGCTGATTCCCCCCATCGGCGTCCATCACATAGATATCCAAGTTCCCAGCCCTAAAAGCATCAAAGGCAATGTGCTTACTGTCAGGAGACCATGAGGGATTTTCGTCATGACTGGCATTATTGGTGAGATTTCGTAGATTACCTCCATCGGCGTCCATCACGAGGATTTCCCTGTTCCCAGCCCTAAAGGACACGAAGGCAATCCGTTCTCCGTCAGGAGACCATGAGGGGTTCGAATCATCAACAAAGGGACTATTAGAAAGGTTTTGCGGATTACCTCCATCGGCGTCCATCACGTAGATTTGCCAGACCCCACCCGCAACGTCCCTATCCTCACTAGAAGTAAAAGCAATGCGTTTACCGTCAGGAGACCATGAGGGTTCCCATTCAGAAAAGTCATTGCTAGAAACTCTTTGTTGATCCATCTCATCGGCATCCATCACGTAGATTTGCCGGCTCTCACCCTCAGCCTCGATCCCAAACCTAGTGGCAACAAAGGTGATGTGTTTGCCGTCGGGAGACCATGAGGGAAATGTGTCATTATGGCGATTATTGGTGAATCTACGCTGATTCCCCCCATCGGCGTCCATCACGTAGATTTCAGGGTTCCCATCCCTATCAGACACGAAGGCGATCCGTGCCTGCGCGTCAACGTCTACCATCAGCAATGTCAGCACCAAGACTATAACACTAGCTAAAAGGAAATGTGCGAGATTATATCTCCGTTGCATCTGCTATTCCTCCCTTGTTCTCAAATCGGTTTATTATTCTTTGGAGTGGATAGAGACCAGATTCCGTTGTCTCGTTCTGTTACTTACGGAATCGTGGATTCACTGCTTGGTAATATCCCGATTAGATTGGGACAAACCAAGTGGGAAGTGGCAACTCGGTTTATTACCCCATCAAGTCTTCGACCCTTCATGGGCGTTTATGACACACCCCCTTACGCCCCCGCACTTCAGCAAACACCGTTTTCTTGATAATGGCAGTTATCGGTCGCCCTGTTTGAACCACCCCCACATCGTGAGTATCTTACCTGCGGGAGCAACTGCAAAAGCAGGGACAAACCATGCAGGACTAGCGTCATCGCGCGGATTATTGGTGAGCTTTTGTTGATTCATCCCATCGGCACCCATCACGTAGATGTCAGCATTCCCATCCCTATCAGACCAGAAGACAATGCGTTCACCGTCGGGTGACCATGAGGGTGACCCGTCCCAAGCGCGATTATTGGTGAGTTTTTGTTGATTCATCCCATCGGCACCCATCACGTAGATGTCAAAGTTTTCAAGGTCTCCTTTCCTATCAGACTGGAAGGCAATCCGTTTACCGTCGGGGGACCATGAGGGATGCCAGTCATTATTGCGATTTTCAGTGAGTTTTTGTTGATTCATCCCATCGGCATCCATCAGGTAGATATCAGAAGTGATTCCAGCTTCGCCTCTAAAGTGCTCCTCCCTCTCAGACGAGAAAACAATGCGTTCGCCGTTGGGTGACCATGAGGGATACCTGTCATCATTGCGATTTTCAGTGAGGTTTTGAGGATTGCCTCCATCGGCATCCATTACGTAGATGTCATAGTTAAAGCGCTTATTCCTATCAGAAGAGAAGGCAATCCGTTTACCGTCAGGGGACCATGAGGGATACATGTCATTATTGGGATCGTTAGTGAGTCTACGCTGATTACTTCCATCAGCGTCCATCACGTAGATGTTATAAGTGAGTATACCGTCTATAAAGTGCCCATCCCTATTAGAGCGAAAGACAATGCGCTTGCCGTCGGGAGACCATGAGGGATTCCAATCATTATTGGGATCGTTAGTGAGGTTATGCTGATTACCCCCATCGGCGTCCATCACGTAGATTTCAGGGTTCCTATCCCTCTGAGACACGAAGATAATCTGTGCCTGTGCGTCAACCTCTACTATCAGCTGCGTTAGAACCAAGACTATAACGCTAGCTAAAAAGAAATGTGCGAGATTGTATCTCCGTTGCATCTGCTATGCCCCCCTCTGTTCTCAAATCGGTTTATTATTCTTTGGAGTGGATAGAAATCAGATTGGGTTGGAAACCCCTTGCCAATTAAAGCGATAGGTGTGCATAAATATATCTCTTATTATGAACTATGTGAACAATTTATGCAAAACCGTATTCCAAAACAAGGTATCAAACAAACAAAATCACTAATATATTCCATCGCGAAACATTATGCACACCCCTATTATAAAGTATATCAACCAATAACCTCAAAATGTCATCCAAATTTAAGGCGTACTGACATAATATGTCATAACTCCCTAAAAAATGGCTAAGATTAAATGTAAGATAGGAGCTACGCAGTTCAGCCCCGGTTTTATCGGGATTCGAAGCAATTTGTAGTAGCGCGTTCATTGCGCGTCAGATACCAACGAGGCCGCGCTAAAGTATCTGAGGGGTGTTCATAATTGCAATAGAGTCAGGATAACGGTTATAATCTAATCTAATTTCCACCAAAGAAAGGATTATAACATGGGTTACCCTGACCGTGAGTATTATATCACATTGTTGTTCCAACTGTTTGAAGAATTTGAGGCATCGGATACATTCGAGCGAACCGAGCGTCGAGGCCACCCTCAAGTATACCCCGACAGTTCACTGATTGTCTTTTTCGGTCTGATGACTCTGAAACACATTCATCGGTTCAAAGCGCAACACCGATGGCTTTTGACACACCCCGATTGGCTGGCAACCCTGCACTTTGACACCTGCCCCTCGCGGGTGACGTTATCCCGTCGCTACAAACAACTCGCCCCGCGTCTTGAAGCATTTGTTGCGTATCTTGGGGATGTGGGAGTAGCATTGGATATAGAGACCGCTCCAGACGGGGTGTATCAAGACAAAAGCCTGTATAAGGCAAAAGGGAGTGTGTGGCATCAAAATGACCGAAACGCCAACATCATCCCCGATGGACTTCGCAATCTTGACACCGATGCGAGTTGGTCAACCAGCAAGTATCGGGGGTGGGTTTACGGGTATGGACTTCACCTAACAACTACCGCAAGCGGGTTTCCACGCTTGGCTGCGGTCTATACCGGCTCAGTCAGTGAGAAAGCGGTGCTTGACCACAAAACAGAGGCACTGCTTGCGCGCAATATCCGGTATGTAATCGCTGATGCGGGGTATACTGACCTCAACCGGGTTAAGCAATTGGCAAGCGCAGGGGTATTGCTCTTGACGCCGGTTACGGGTGCCAAAAGCGATAAGGCACTTGGCTATCTTGATGCAATAGAGACCTCGGACTCATTGAACTGCTATCAGAAACAGCGGAAAACGGCGATTGAGCCGGTGTTTGGGGTATTGCTTGAATTGGGCGCAACCGATGCCAATCAAAAGCAACTGCCGGTCAGTCGGCTTGACAATGTACGTTCCTTTTTGCTGCTTACCGTGATATTGCTTCAACTCGCAATGCTGGTCAATTCCATCTGGCATTTACCTTTCAGAAATGTTTCACTCATGATAGCTACATTTCGTTAAAACGATTGATGGAAAATTGAATATCTTGTGATAATTATTTATGAACACCCCTCAACTATCTAGCTCAATTCAACAAACACTACCGCGCGACATAACGGGTATTCGATAAATCACCCTACTACAAGCCCAAGACCTTACTGTAGTTGTCCAATTCATTGGGCGTTACGAGTCGTGTAGTTCGGTGATGAATCACCGAACTACGAAGCTTTGAGCGTTCAACTGCGTAAGTCCTATGGGCTAAAAACGTCACTCTCAGGTTGCCGTTATATCCCTGAAATCTGTGTAGATTCTTGGGACAGAGTTGCGAAACGTAAAACGTGACGAATCCCGCCTCTCACGCTTCACGCTTAATACCCCTTCTGTTTGTCTACGACATTGACCAACGGTTCGTCCTTAACGTCGTGGTGGAGGTTTTCGATAAACAGACTCATCGCACGCTTGCCAATGTTCTGTGATCCACCGGCGGTGTGAGATGCCAAAATCACATTCGGTCTCATCCACAACGGTCCATCTTCTGGATACGGTTCGGTGTAAGTTACATCCAAACCCGCCCCCGCTAACTTACCGCCATCGAGTGCAGCGATCAGCGCGTCTTCGTCGACCACCTTACCACGGCTGACATTGACGATGTAACTTCCCTCCGGCATCGCATTAAACTGATCGTGCGACAGGAGTTTATGCGTCTCCGGGGTGATCGGACAGCAGACCATCAGAATGTCGGTTTGGGACAGAAAATCGAGCAGCGAATCCATCTGACCAAGCTGATCAACTGTATCTGGCTTTTCGACAGGCTCTTTGTCAACGGCGATTACTTTGCAGTCGAACGCCTTCGCTCTGACGGCGACAGCGCGACCGATACCGCCAAGCCCAAGAATGCACATGGTCATGCCTGCAATTTCGATGGATGGCGTCCATTCCCAGTGCTTGTGTCTCATGAAATCGAGTTGAGTTACAATGCCTCGCGTCAGCGAGAGCAGGAGCGCGAAGGCGTGTTCGGCAATCTGGGGCCCGTACAGTATGCGGCTGTTGACTAGGCTTACATCGCTGTCCATGAAGGCGGGAAATCTCGCCCATTCAACACCGACAAAGGGTTGTTGTATCCAACGCAACGCTTTCGCCTTCGGAAAATCTTCTTCACTGATAGGACCGTAGAGAACTTCGATATCCGAGATATGATCTCCGAGTTTTTCGCCTGCGGGCAAGAAACAGATTTCGAGTTCTGATGGGGCATCTTCGAGCATGGCTTCAATTTCTGGCCCCGGTCGATGTGCAATTAAGACTTTTGGGTTGGACATTACAGTTTCCTTTCTCAAATTTTGTGAAATGTGACATAATACATGATGCGTGAATGGTCTAACATGGTGTATAATATCACAAATCAATCATCAATGACAATCATCCATTGGCTCATGTCAAAAGAAAGTGCGAAGTACGTGAAACGTGAAAACAAAATGAACCAAGAGTTACTTTGTCAATCTCTGACGCTGAAAATCAACGGCTCCCGTTCATTTTGAATCAACCTACAGGACCTAAATGTAGTCAAACGGTGGCATTAAAAAATCAGCCCCGTTTATTTGAACTATAGATTTCCCTCCATATTTCGAGGTTTAAGGTAAGCCAAACATACTATGAAGATTGCTTCAACTGATACACTCGAGACAGAGTCTCAGAGTGGGGAAGAAAAAGCCAAAGAACAAAAACGCACCTTTTTGCTAGCCCTTGCTCAAGGCACATTTATACGAATCTCTTTCGCTTTTGCCGATTCTACTACTATTCTCTCAGCTTTCATTTATAGACTCACTACCTCAAATACCCTCGTTGGTTTGACCGGCTCAATCGGCATGGCCGGTTGGATGTGGCCCCAGCTACTCATCTCAAATCTCTTGGAACACCGTCCCCGCAAGATGCCCTTCTACGCCCTCGGTATGAGTCTCCGCACCTTCGCATGGGTTGCAATTTTTCTGTCTGCGGTGCTAATCGGTCCTCGCAACTATGGGTTGCTTGCCGCTTGTTTTCTCTGTTTTTATTTTGTCGGTTCTTCATCCATGGGTGTTTCGACGCTTCCGTACATGGACATTATTTCTAAGGCGATTGGGCCCCATCAACGCGCTCGATTTTTTAGTCTACGCAACATCACGGGGGGGATCTGTAGCTTCTTCATCGGTTTTTTCGTCTTATATGTCTTGGGCGATGATTTCGGATTAGCGTTTCCACATAACTACGCACTCCTGTTTGGCTGCGGTGCTATATCTGTTGGAATTGCGTGCACTATTTTTCTGAAAATCCGCGAACCTGTTAACCCTGTCCAAGCCAAGCGCCGCACCCTTCGACAACACATGAAGCAGGGACCACAATTTCTTCGGACAGATCGAAATTATCGATTATTCCTGTATTTTCGGATCTTTGAGCATGCGGCAGGAATGTGTGGTCCTTTCTACGTTCCGTATGCACTGAACAAATTAGCAATCCCAGAATCTACTATTGGGTTGTTTATTGCTGTCAGTGCAGCTAGTGGTGTCGCCTCAAACTTTTTATGGATCTACGCCGCAGAAAAATATGGCGAACGATGGATCCTGATTCTCACATCGGCGATGGCTTGTGCGGCCCCCTTAGTTGTCATTATTGTGCAGTACCTGCCGCCGGTTTGGCAGGTGCCAATCTACCTGTCAATCTTTGCCCTCAACGGTGGGGCGATGAGCGGTATGATGGTGGGCTTTATGACGTATATGATTAATCTCGCACCACCGAGAGTTCGTCCGACCTATCTCGGTTTTATGAACACGATACTATTTCCCTGTGGTTTCATGCCAGTGCTAGCAGGTAAACTGGTTGGGCTACTTAGTTACGAAGGAGTCTTCTTGATGTCCGTGGTGCTGGGAGTATTTGGATTTTTAATCGCAACACGGTTGAAAGATGTGTATTATGAGGAGGAGACCGCTTAATAGGGAAGCCGAAACCAGCTTATGAAAACTGCTTCGACGGACATGCCAGAATCACAACCCCAAGAGGAAGAAAACAAAACACGAGAACAGAACCGTAACTTTTGGGTCGCCATATTTCAAGGTATATTTGGGCGAATTTCTTTCTCCTTATCGGATAGTACGACGGTTCTTTCCGCTTTTATCTATAAACTCACCGCCTCTAATACCCTCGTCGGCTTGACCGGCTCAATAATGTCAGTCGGTTGGATGTGGCCCCAACTGCTGATCTCCAGTCTGCTGGAACACAAGCCCCGCAAGATGCCATTTTATATCCTCGGCATGGGTGTGCACACCGCCGTGTGGCTTGCGATCACCGTGTGTACAGTGTGGATCGGTGCGCGCAATTACGGTTTACTCGCTGCAGGTTTTATCTGCCTCTATTTCGCTGGGACCTCGTCAATGGGCGCGTCCTCCGTTGCGTACATGGACATTATCTCCAAAACGATTGAACCGCTACGGCGTGCACGATTTTTCAGTTTGGGCAATTTCATCGGCGGGTTTTTCACCATATTCATCGGTTTTCTGGTGCTCTACATTTTGAGCGATGATTCCGGATTCGTCTTTCCGAATAACTACGCGCTTTTGTTCTTTGGCGTTGCCCTTATGGCAATAATTTCGCTCTTTGTTTTTCTTAAAATCCATGAACCAATCCGTCCCGTTCAAACCAAACGCAAAACGTTCTGGCAGCACATCAAACAGGGACCCCGCTTCCTCCAAACGGATCGGAATTATCGAGATTTCATCGTGTACCGGATCTTCGTCAATGTCGGACGGATGTGCATGCCGTTTTACGTGCCTTATGCCTTGGACAGATTGAGCATTTCAGACGAAACTATTGGACTGTTTCTTGCGGTTGGTGCTGTGAGTGGGGTTCTGTCGAACGTTTTATGGGGCTATATGAGTGGGCGGTACGGTGTTCGATGGATACTGATCTGCACAGCATTACTCGCTTGTACGGCACCGTTGGTGGCAATTTGTGTGCAGTTTATTTCACCTGTATGGCAGTTGCCGTATTATTTTCTGACGTTTGTCCTCGGTGGTGCATCAATGAGCGGCATGATGGTCGGTTTCATGACATACATGATCAATATCGCTCCCCCGCTGAATCGCCCCACCTATATCGGTTTCATGAACACGTTGGTATTTCCTTTCGGTTTTATGCCCGTGGTCGCTGGTCAGCTTATCCAATGGATCGGCTATGAATACACTTTTGCGATTGCGCTGGGTGTGGGATTCTTCGCATTCATTACATCAACCCGCTTAGAAGAGGTTTACCACGATGAAGAGTTCAGGTAGACTCTATCGGTAATGAGTTCATTAGTTCAAGAGTTCATTACCCGTAGAACGGGCATTTTACCCGACCCAAGGATCCAACTTACGCCCAGCTTATCAATTGTTGGGTTTCACTCTATTCGGAAGGGTTCAATCAGAATCACTCTACAATTCAAGGGTAATGCTTGATATTTCCCATTGATTGCGTTCAACCCAACCTACTTACTAGCGCGTGTTGACATTTATGTAAAACTGTCCGTAATTGTAGAGGCGAGGTCCCCTCGCCCATTGACCAACGCGGGTTGGAACCCCCAAACCATACGGGTTGAGTTGATTGTAGGTCTATATTCATATCTCGACGCTAAATCGTCAATTTTGGAAAATCGACCTACAGAACTTCAAAATCGTTTCTGATGTGTGAACAAAGGGTTGGGAAACCCAACCTCTACGAAGGACCATGTGTCTGTGCACAACGCTCGACTATCTGATTGCGATGAAATGTCAACAGAACCTAATGAAACAATGAATCAATGGATAAACAAGCAGCCCTCAAAAAAGGGATTCAAGAGTTTAATGATGGCGATTACTTCGAGTGTCACGAAACGTTAGAGGATGTATGGATGATCGAGGTGGGGCCCGACCGCCCCTTCTATCAAGGACTGCTCCAACTAAGCGTTGGGTGCTTTCATCTCTTGAACCGAAATTATGTGGGTGCGGAGAGTCAATGGTCGAAAGCCCATGCCAAGCTAAAAGCCTTTGGTGACGAGCATTTGGGCGTTGAACTCAAATCACTCATCGAGCAGATTCTTTGCTGTCAGGAAATGCTAGCGATGGTTCAGCGTGGGCAGAGAAGGGAATTTGACCTTTCGATCATTCCCCATATTCAGTGCACCTGAGTCGTTCTTTTCCTTCTTTTCAACGATAATACCTAAGGAGATACATTATGCCAATACCAAACGTGAATCGGAACACCCTCTTGGTAGATACACCCCTTCCACCGCCAGCTTGGGCATTGCTGGAGCGGGAACTCATCCGCGCCCAAACCCTTGCTTGTGAAGCATTTTTTGATCGCTATTTTGACGAGCGCGGCTACCTAATCTGTCTCCCACGCTGGGGTGGGAACGATGGTCCCGACGATGCCATCGAAAATCTCACAGGTTGGCCCATCTTGCACGCGCTTGGTGCCTCAGATAGCATCTTGCAGATGTATAAACTGGGATGGGAGGGACACCTACAGCAATATACAGAAGCAAAAACGGTGGAGGTCCCTATTGCCCGCGAGGGGATGTATTATAAGGAATTTTCCGTCATGTTTGACTGGTTTCATCACGGCGAGGGGCTTGCGGTCTTTAACCTACAGGGATTGTCGGATCCCTACGATCGCACCTTTCAGAACCGGGTGAGGCGTTACGCCGGTCTCTACATGAACGAGGATTCGCAGGCTCCGAACTACGACCCGGAGCACAAGATTATCCGCAGTATGTTCAACGGCAGTCGAGGGCCCCTCCTACGCAAAGCGACCGCTCTGGATTGGGCGGGCGATCCTATCGAAGTCGAGGGACGCTTCGATGCAAAACACGGAGAGAGCGATTTTGAGGAGATGTTAGCGCATTTCAAGGACTATACCGACATCGTTGGCGATCATCCGTTGAATCTTGCTGCGACAACCCTCGCGATCAATGCATACATGCTCACCGGCGAAGAAAAATACAAAGCGTGGCTCCTTGAGTATGTTGACGCTTGGGCGGAGCGGACAGCTGCCAACGGTGGCATTATCCCCTCTAATATCGGTCTGGATGGCACAATAGGAGGGGAGTGCGATGGTAAATGGTACGGCGGGTGCTACGGCTGGGGGTTCACCGTGGTCGTTCCGCAAACGGGCGCATTAGCAGACCGCAATGCACATGTTCGAGGGGTTGCCGGTTTCGGGAATGCTCTACTTGCTACCGGTGATCAAAGCTATATTGATGTGTGGCGGAAGATGATCGACACTATCAATTCAAACCAGAAGACAATCGACGGTCAGGTGATGTATCCCCACATGTACGGCGATGATGGTTGGTACGGCTACACGCCGCAACCGTACAATCAAGGCGCGCTGGATGTCTACTATTGGTCAATGAACCGTGATGTCCTCAAGTGGCTGCCCACAGACGGTTGGATCGGATTCTTGGAAGGGAACAATCCGGACTATCCGACAGAGGCGTTACGACGCGACTTTGGCACGTTACGCCGGAAAATGCAGGGGATGCATGAGGATACCACAACGCCGGATACACGACTCTCGGACGACACTTTGGCTTTCAACCCTGCGGTGGGCAGCAGTTTAGTCGAACTGATGATGGGTGGCATCACACCGCGGTTCGGTGAACCTCTACACTGTCGTGCACGCTATTTCGATCCTGCAAACCGTCGCGCTGGGATGCCGGAGGATGTCGCCGCACTCGTCGAAAAGCTGACCGATGACGAAACGACGCTCTCGCTTGTCAATATCAACCCCGTCGAAGAGCAGACGGTTATTGTTCAGGGAGGTGCTTATGCCGAACACCAGCTTGTCAGCGCGACCATTGATGACAAAACCCTATCAATAGATAAACCCCATTTTACTGTCCGTCTGGCTCCCGGAGCGGGCAGTCGTATCGTTCTCAAGATGAAACGTTATGCAAATCAACCAACGCTTGTATTTCCTTGGGACAGAGATTGACCACTCCCGCCCAGCGTGCAGGCAATTAGAAAGGATAATCCAATGAAAGTAACTGATGTTGAACGCATTGTCGTTGATGTACCGTTTACCCCTCGGCAGCATAAGCTTACCCGCAACAGTATTTCGTCGGTTTACAATTGGTCGGTTTTGGAGTTGTGTAAGGTCACGACGGACACCGGGCACGTTGGTTGGGGCGAAACCGTTATTCGCTACACTTACGGCAGAGTAACCGACCAGACGGTGGATAGGGTCATGGGCCAACGCCCTGCTGAACTGATGAATGACGATTCCCTCGGCGCCGGTTTGCAGATGGCACTCTTTGATGTCGTTGGTAAGATACTGGAGACGCCGGTCCATCAACTGATTGGCATGAAGGTGCGGGATTGGACGCCGATTTCTTGGTGGTGTGTTGATGCTTCCCCCGAAACTTGGGCGGCTGAAGCGCAGGATGCCGTAGAAAACGGCTACACTAGTTTCAAGAATAAGCCACGTCCGTGGTGGGACATCGTTGCCCAAGTTGAGTCGGTCTCCCAGAGCGTGCCGCCACATTTCAAGTTAGACCTCGATCCGAACGGTTCTTTCCAGAATGCATCCGCTGCTATTCCAGTCATGAAGAAACTGGAACAGTGCCATAACGTCGCCATGTTTGAAACCCCCATCCCACAAGATGACATATTGGGCAACAAACAGATTCGCCAATCGGTCAATCGACCGATTGCCATGCACTTCGGAAGCCCACCTTACATCACTAGCATCCGCGAGCGGGTGTGCGATGGATACGTCATTGGCGGCGGCAAATCCGAAGTTGTGCGGCAGGGTGCCTTGAGCGCGGAAGCACAGATGCCCTTCTGGCTGCAACTGGTAGGTAACGGCTTGACAACGACATGGGCTGCCCACTTGGGCGCGGTCCTGACCCACGCGACTTGGCCCACGATTAGCTGCATCAACATCTACAGCGATCATCTCCTGAAAAAGCCGATCGAGGTGGTAGGTGGTTATCAGCAAGTTCCTGATGGACCTGGACTCGGTGTTGAGGTGGATGAGGACGCGGTCGAAAAATATCGGGTTTCTCAAGAACGGTTGGATGGCTTTGAGAAACGTGGAGAACCGATTCACCCGCAGCCGGAGGTTATCAAGACGGTTGTCTATCCAGACGGAAGCTGCATACACATGGTAGATCAGGGGCTTGGATACTTCAATGCAGGTAACGGTCCCGCTTATGTGGAAGGTGTGCGTTTGGAGATTCGGGAAAACGATGGATCCAGCGAGTGGAGCGATCTGTACTCTAGGGTGCAGAAGCAGCCGGTGCGTGACCACTGGAGATAGTTAAAACGAGATTATCCCTAACAACCTAAGGAGGCATCCTATGTCATCGGTTGCTGAACGTATAGACGATCCTTCCCTGTGCGTGGTACATATCGGGAAGGGTGAGAGAATTACGGGGCTATTGGCAGAGTTGCTGAACCCGGTTAACTCGGAAAGCTTTCACGAATATCGTCTGCCCCCAAACTCGGACGTCGAACTCCACTATCACGATTACGATGAATATTGGCTATTCACGGCGGGTACTCCCAAGGTGACGCTGCGCCTCCCGACGGGGATCACGAAGATAGTGCAGCTTGAGCCGGGGGATATGGTGGCGTGTGTGCGGGGTGTGGAGCATACGCTATGGGCGGATCATGAACTGGTCTATTTCCAGTTTTGTAGTGTCCTTGAAGGTGGCGAGCGGCGTGGGCATCTGATCCGGTCTAGTTCCGCGTAGGATACTTGTTGAGAAATCGGCGGTTAGCGGAGAGAATTGACCCCTATCAGAGGGTTTCTATCTACAACCTGCGGGGATTGCCTCTCAATGAACGGCTTGGTTGACCTATCTTCGATGAGCTGACTGCCTTTGGGTTCAAAGTGGAATGCCGACTGCGAGAGTCCCAAGTCAGAGAGAACTGCTGTTACAGTCCCCTGTTTCGCTTTGGGAACATAAAACAGAAAGTATCCACCACCACCTGCTCCCAGAATCTTGCCGCCCAACGCACCCGCAGCGACAGCACGCTCATAGATGGTATCTAGCATCGGGTTTGAGATGCTATCGCAGAGGGAGCGTTTCAGCTGCCAACCGCGATGTAATAGATGTCCAACCTCGTCTAGGCAACCATCGTGGTTGCCCTTTACAAGGACATCGTAAAACGCAGGTACAAGCTCCTTGATTTGTAGTAGCGTCTGGGGACTCGCAGAACGTTTCTGTTCGTGCAAGATGGTCTCGGCGCGTCGTTGAATCCCTGTATAGAATAGGGTGAGGTTCTCTTCCAAGTGCGCTACCGTTTCGGGGGTTACTGGGATGTCTTGTGTGTGGACGCTCTCATCTTTGTTGAACTGAATCCGTCTCAGTCCCCCGTAAGCGGCGATATACTGATCCTGCTTCCCGATAGGCTGATTCAGGCGTTCTATCTCAATCTCGCACGCTTGCTGCGCAAGGATTTCCGTTGACATCTCGATTCCTTGATAGGCGTAGAAGGCATTGAGCAGCCCGACAGTTAATGCGCTTGACGACCCCAACCCGCAGCCGCGTGAGGGGATATCGGAGGTGACCGTGATGGATAGTCCACCGCCCCTAACTCCCTCGCTACCACCCCCCCTAACCCCCCCGCTAGCGGCTAACTATTACCCATAAGTCTGCGGGGTCGTTGGTCATCTGTGTTGGGTTTAATGCCCATCGTTGGGTTGGTCATTGTGTAACAGGGCAAAGGTGTCAGAAATATCACTCAACCGCTGCCACCCTCGCCAGATGACAGTCACGCCCGGTTCTGGATCTGACTTGCGGGCTAAGAAACCACCGAGTTTGGCAATCCAAACGACCACTTGAGCAACTGTTGGTAATTTCTTTGGCAAAATTGTTGTCTTATGAGTGACGCAGTAAAGGGCTTTCCATTCATCATCGGTCAACACACAGGTGCAATCGGTTTCCGGTGCATGGCGATTGTACATCGTCAACCAGTACAGTCGCCAAGCTATAACACTTTTTAGGGCAATATACCGTAATAGACGCTCTTTGGTTTGCAGACGGCATTGTTCGATTTTGTTGCCGGATTTGAGGACTTTAAAATAGACTTCAATTTGCCACCTCAGACTGTACCAGCGAATCCGTTGTATGGCATCGGCAAAATCAGTTACTTCAACATTGGTAACTAACAGCCATTGCAGTGGGGTTGCGTCCACCGGTGGATTCACCTCTGTGACCCAAACCACACTCACGTCAATAGCCGGTAGCTTTTGCGGGTGTAATGCCGGTGACCGATAAGGGGGAAGCAGCGTCGTTGTTGTAAAGTGAATGCTAACAGTAGCTTCTCGGGCAGGTTCGCTGCCGCGAGCGGACACCTTAACCCGTTGTTGACCGGCAGCGGGTTGACTTTGAACCAAAGCACGGAGTTGTCCCGCCTCATCATCAACGTTTCGATTCTGAGCCGCTCGAATGACGAAAGAGGTGGTTTGTGCTTCAACAAAGAACTCATAAATATCGGCTTCACGGTCACAGATGGAAATCACCTCCACCCCTTCTGGGGTGCGGGCTTGGGTTTGATTTAATGCCTCAATCCATTTGTAACTCTCTTTTTCGGTCAGCGGTACATTCGCTTTGCGAGTGTGTCGGTCTGGGGTGTCCCGAACCCAAACCGCATCGGTGAGACAGCCCAACGGCAACCCGGATTCGGTTAGCACTAAAGTGGTATGTTTAACAAACCCGTAGATTTGTTGACAGGGGGTGCCAATTGGACCTAAACCCTCAGTCAACGGGTGATGCGTGTAATCGAGGTAGGTCGTATCCTGTACAGCAAACACACGCTTATGTTCACTCACCCGTTCAACTGTTCGTTGAAAGTGAGGAGATAGGATTGTCTCCGCAGTAACCTTCTCATTATCAAATAAACGATACGCCGCTTTTGCCGCTGCCCAATCCCCACACACAGCATTGATAGCGGATTGTGGGGAGGCTGACAATTCTTCAGCAACGTCAATCAGACGCCGTGTGAGACGTTTATCTCCTAAATCAATCGTCTCAAATTCCTGTTGACTCCAACTGGGCATTAACTCATCACTGGTTGTGCACATCAGAAACTCCAATCAAGTAGGGGGGGGTATCATTATTTTCGGTAACCAACTTCCCTTGAATATATCATATTGGCTTTTGTCAAGCAATCAAATACCGATGCCGATTTGGAAAGTTTACCCGCTTCTACTTGTGGGTAATAGTAAGCTTATCAGGGGGGAGGGAGGGGGGTAGGGGAGTTAGAGGGGGTACGGGCGATAAATCGCCTCCGTTCCGAGAGTCCGAGAGCTACTACATACCTACGGATTTACTGTAGTTGCCCGATTCATCGGGCGTTGGAAATTGTATGCTGCAGCGATGAATCGCCGAACTATGGGTTCTCCCCTGCTTGCGGGGGAGCTAGAGGGGGTGCGGTTCAACGCAGCACAAGACTTTGAACGTTCAACTGAGTAACTCTTATTATGTATTGAATGCGCGAAAGATGCAATTTTTTTTATGCTTTACCAACTTAAACCACGCACCTATTGTACATACGACTGCAAATAATCTCAAGCCTCTTTTTGGTGACACGAATCGAGAAAAATCTGAATTCTATCGCAGAAACCGGGTTTCAATGGACAAACAACTACGCAAAGGAGAGAAAACAACTGTGAAAATTGGTTTTGACTTTTGGGTCGTCTGGGTGCTTTTCCCCATCTTTTTAGCGGTTCAATCCCCAGGCGACGTAGAGGCTGCAAACGAGGCAGACCCGCATCACAGAACCGCGACCGCCATCCGAATTAACGGTGTACCACCGCAGTTAGATGGCGTTTTGGACGACGAGATATGGAAAAGTGCTCCCCTCCACGAGGGCTTTCACCAGCGCGACCCGGATGAAGGAAAACCGGCGACAGAACGCACCACGTTCCAAATCGCCTACGATGATGAAGCCATCTATTTTGCGGTCATGTGCTATGACAGTGAGCCCGGTAAAATTGTTTCCCGGCTGGTCAGGCGAGACGATTTTGTTGAATCGGATAAAGTTACCCTTAGCCTTGACCCGCATTACAACCGGCAGAGCGCATTCTGGTTTACTGTCTATCCCTCTGGCTCCGTGACTGACGGTACCGCTCCTGAGACTGGCTGGTGGGATAGCACATGGGACGGTGTGTGGGAAGTGAAAACCCAAATTAACGAAAATGGATGGGCGGCAGAATATAAAATCCCATTTCATATATTACGTTTCTCCCCAAAAGATGAGTACACTTGGGGGCTACAGATCGAACGATACATCAGCCGCAGAAAAGAGCAGGATCACTGGCGTCTCGTCAAGCGCGGCGAACCCGGCTGGGCGTCTCGATTTGGTGACCTTACCGGCATCAAAGATATCCACCCCGCCCATCATTTGGAGCTTGTCCCTTACGCTATGGGGCGTACACGCCTCAACGATGAAACCGAGTTGTGGGGCAATGTTGGCTCCGACCTTCAGTATGGGATTAGCTCCGGGATTTCACTCGACGCCACGATTAACCCCGACTTTGGACAGGTGGAGGCTGACCCTGCGAGCTTGAATCTCTCGGCTTATGAGGAGTATTTTAATGAGCGTCGTCCCTTTTTTGTGAAAGGTGCAAGAATCTTTGAAAACTTGGACTATAGCTTCTTTTACTCCCGGCGAATCGGACGACGACCGGGGCACTTTGAACTTCCCGATGACGTCACTGAACTGAGCCGGCCAGAGTCAACAACAATTCTCGGTGCCACCAAAATTGTAGGCAAGACCCAAGGCAACACCCATTTCGGTATCATGGAAGCGGTCACTGCGCCGGAGTACGTGCAGATTGAGGAGACGGTCAACGGGGAGAAAATCGAACGCGACTTCCTCATCGAACCGCTAACCAACTACTTTGTTGGGCGAGTCAATCAGGACGTGCTAAAAGGAAATTCGGTCGTTGGACTGATGATGACTGCTGTGAATCGACAGGAGTCCAACTCCGCCTATGTCGGTGGGGTTGATTGGGATGTGAAGTTTGCCAAAGAGCAATATCAAATTACCGGCACACTGGCGGCAAGTCAGGCAGGAAAGCAGGAGGCGCGCAAATCGGGCTACCTTGCACATATTGAGTTGGACAAACATGGCGGTTGGTTGAGAGGAGAGACCAGTTTTAAGATGCTCTCGCCGGACCTGGAGATAAACGACCTCGGTTACCTTCACCGCGCCAACATGATAAAGTGGGGTTACGACCTCACGGTGACGAAGCAAAAGCCGTTTAGCATTTTCCGACGTGCCAGCTTGGGGCTTTACGGTTGGCAAACGTGGAATTATGACAGAACTCACATCAGTGGCTATGTCGAGATTTGGACAGACGGACGCTTCAAGAACTATTGGGATTATGTTTTTTGGGTGGGACGCAACCTAGAGACGTTTAGTGACCACGATGTTGGGCGTGGTGGAACGCTAATTAAAGATCCTGCGGGCTGGTGGATTTATACAGGGCTCTCTACCGATAGCCGCAAAATGATTCGACTAGAGTCAAATCCTGCGTTTGCTTGGAATGACGATAGGCACTCGTATGACTACGATGTAGACCTTTCCCTGCGTATTCGACCCGCTTCTAACATTGATGTGCGTATTGGACCGAGTTATTCCTATCAGGTGAAGGATGCACAGTGGGTAGAAATGATTGAGGAGCAGGTCAACGAACAGACCAAAAAGCACTATGTCTACGGAGAATTAACGAGCCGAACACTTGACTTCACCGCCCGTGCGAATATCAGTTTTACCCCGACGTTAAGCCTCCAGTTCTACGTGCAACCCTTCATTACCATCGGAGATTATACGGATTTCAAGGAGTTAGTCGAACCAAAGTCGTATCAATTCAAACCGTATCCGCTGAACGAGAACCGGGACTTCCATCGCCGGTCTTTGCGGGGCAACACCGTGCTTCGCTGGGAATTCCGCCCCGGAAGCACACTGTTTTTGGTTTGGTCTCAATCGCGGGAGGTTGATTTAGCGCGGGTGGAAGAGGCAGATCTCGAATTTCGTCCGTTCCATCGCTTGAGAACAAGTTTCACCGATGCCGGGTCAAATATCTTCCTCGTCAAGTGCCGCTATTGGTTTGGGATGTAGTGCCCCAAACCTATTCAGAAGGATAGAGATTAGCTTTTGCCTGTTTTTGGTTTTTGTGCTGCTTTGTGAGTAGGGCATTTATGGTGAATTAGAGAAATAAGTAGACATCTACAATAACTCCGACCTTCACGAAGTTTCCAAAGTCCCCCTGATAAGGGGGATTTAGGGGGTTGGCTGTGCATTGGGAGGGTCTAAGTAATTCTAAAATCTATCATAGTTCTCTGTTTTGGCTCATGCCGCGTTGTTCGTAGTAGCGCGTTCTATCCCCACCCGGTAGGCGGGGCATCCCCGGTCACGTCCCGATTTATCGGGGATCTATCGGGGCAATAATATGGGAGAATTAAATAGCCCTATTTTGTGAGGTTTATCATCTACCGCTACGAACCATTTTGTGATAAAATCTTTAGTGGTCATGAATTGGGGTGCCTCCTGTTAACTGAGATAGTTTGTCACCCCGATTAACCATACGACTGAGAAAACCTGCTCATGACCACTAAAGTATACTAGTACCATTGATCTATAGAGTAAGCAGGTGAGTAAAATCTAAAATGAGAAAATGAACCGCTCGCAGTGAATTGACAAATCCACGGCACAAAAGCAATGACAAGAAAGGAGCCTCAAAATGATTCATACATTAGTGAGGGATTGGATGGCGAAGGAGTTAAGCACAGCCGAACCGGAAACGGAGATTATCGAGGCATATCAATTGATGATTACCGATCAGATTCGGCGACTGCCAGTTGTTGCTTCCGATAGACTCGTTGGCATCGTGACTTTGAGCGATTTATATCGAGTGCTTGATTTATTGAGCAATACGGAACAGACACTCTCCCAAAAGCTGGAACAGATGACAATTAAGGAAGTGATGACACCCGATCCAGTAACGGTTGCTGAGGATGCGACAGTTGGCGAAGCAGCGCAAAAGATGCTGGAAAACAAAATCAGCGGCCTACCCGTCCTTGATCCCGCGGGTGTGAATCTTGTTGGTATCATTACAGAGTCTGACATCTTCCGTATTGTTGCCCAGGAATGGTCAACACGGCGGCATGGCTCTATTCATTTACCACGTAAGCCAACCTCCCAAAGATAAGTAGGCTGAGGTGTTTGTCTGCTCATACCTAGGGTTATTTAATTTTCTGTTTTGGTTCCTGTCCCGCTGTCCGTAGTATCGCATTCTCCCCCCCCTGTAGGCGGGGCATCTTGCCCCGCTATTTGTAGTATCACGTTCATTGCGCCTTCTTATGCCAATTATCGAGGGCATCTTTTATCCGTGTAATCCGTCAATCCGTGTTTATCCGTGATTCAGATTGCTCTGAATCCCGCCTGTCCCGATTTATTGGGGATCTATCGGGGCAATAATATGGGAGAATTGAATGACCCTAGCTCATACTACATTCCGCTTAGAACCTGTTTTAAAAAGAAAAAGGCTATTCAAAAGTTAATGTTTATGTTAAACCATTAGAGCAGTAAACTACTGACCTAATGAAAGGCCTAAACATGACTACACCAAAGTATCCTACAGATTTGACCGATGCCCAGTGGGACAAACTGTTACCCTATTTGCCAGAACCTTCACCCATAGGTAGACCTCTCAAGTGGGAGATGCGCTCAATTATCAACGCTATTTTCTATATAGTCAAATCAGGGTGTCAGTGGCGAATGTTGCCGCGTCACATGCCACCGTGGCAAACGGTCTATTCCCACTTCAGAAAGTGGAAAACTTTAGGGACATGGGTTATGATTCATCAAGCACTTCACGAGCAAACCCGTAGTGATATTGGCAAATCCCCGTCACCGACCGTAGCTATCATTGACAGCCAATCGGTCAAGACGACCGAACTGGCAGATAGTAGAGGGTTTAATGCGCACAAGAAAGTCAAAGGTCGTAAACGCCATATAGTCACCGATACAATTGGCATTCCATTGGGAGTCAAAGTCACTGATGCCAATGTCAGTGATAATCGAGTCGCAATAGAGTTACTAAACGAGGTCTTTAGTTGGCAGATAACGATTCAGTTAGTCTGTGCTGATGCTGGCTATCGCGGAGAATTAGGCGACTGGCTATATTTAACGCATCAGTGTCAATTGGACATTGCTCCATCTCTTGGGCAATCGGGATTTGTGGTCGTCCCATTACGTTGGATTGTGGAGCGCACCTTTTCTTGGTTCGGTTGGTTTCGCCGATTGACTTTGGACTATGAACGCTCGGCTGAGACCGCTGAGGCTATGGTGTATATTGCTTCCATTTACTTGATGCGGAACCGCATCAAATGACTTTTAAAACAGGTTCTTAACATTCTGTTGAGGCAGCGAATACTCGTTACACAGGCAGACTATGCGTTGTTCTCCACAGATTGATGGCAAGGCAGATTGTTGCCAATAGCCCTAACATTCCCGACAGACCAAACGCAGCTTGGGCGATTGTGTCAATACTTTCAGGCACATCGGATAGTGTCAACGATAAAAGGGAGGGCAGCACCCTTCCAACAACGGCGGTATTGATTAACCAGAATGTTCCATCAATCAGCTTAGTGCTCGCAACACGCCGCTTTTTCAGAAAGCCGGGAACCATCCGAACCGCCATGCCCATGATGAGATTGGTAACGAAGCCGAGCAGATAGATGTGCCAAATCACATCGCTACTAATGGCAAACGGGATTTGAAAAATCCCAAAACCACCAATGAGCATCTCAGCAAGTGCGCCGAATACAAGCCAACCGTATGCAGCGTAGATATGCCACTCGAACCGACCAAACTCTGGGATAGTTCTACGCGTTGGACGGTGGGCGGACGATGACTGCAAATCTCGGCGGACGATTGACGACTCTTGTATGCGCGTCAGAACATCAAGTTTCCAGACGATGTATAAGATAATGGCGGCTTTCATCAACATTCCTACGCTGGAGATGTACCCTCCTATATGACTAAGGAAATTTATGGGAAGTATTTCCTGAATCTGGCACAGAACCCCAATGAAGTAAACGTAGCCTACGCGCCGCACTGGCCAATCTGCGGTTGGGAGCCGAAGATAAAGTGGAAACATCCGGATTGAAAACCCAAATGCAACGGGCAACAGCACCAGATGAATGAAAATTTGAATCGAAACATCATTCCATACTTGATCCACTACAACGTTTCCTTGCCATGCCATCTGTAACAACAACACTGCATGAATTGTGGCGTAGAGCAAAAACCCCATCATCATCATTCCGAAGTACGGACGGACAGCTATCAAGGACGGTTTTTGATCCGCCTTAGATATACCGAAGATTGTACTTGCTAGCAGTGACAGGTAGATGAGCACCCCATACCATTCAAGAAATCCAGAGGCAGCGGTTATCCAACTTAACACGATAAAAAGGAAGCCGTTATCGAGGTAGGACAGAATCGAGTGGGAAATGAATCGTAGTAAAAGACCGATTCCGATAAGCCAAAGTAGACGGGGAATCCATTGGGGTTGTGAAATGGGGACGCTTGATAAACGTGGGATGAAGTGAAGGCTGATGCCAATAATGAATAACCCCGCCCAACCGACCAGTTGCAAATGCCCATGAATCTGAATATAACTCGCAAAGCCATCGCCTAGCGGTCGATTAAAGCCGATGAGGAAGGCAAGATGCCCGGCAAGCGCAAATCCACCAAAGATGGCAATCGCTAAAGCCAGCCAAACGTAACCGACTTGAAATTCTGCTTGTTTCGATCTCGGCATCGATTTGACCTAAACACGATCTGTCCAGTTTCTGCACCAATAGAAAAACAGCTTAGAGGATTCTCCCAACACACGTTCCATGTTAATCCAGCTAAAATATCACTACCTCGAAGTCTCATTCTACCCTTAATAGAATTGGTTTTCAATCGTCCTGACCATATAAATCTTCTACCCGCCGCCCATGAAAAATCGAGTAATATCGGACATCGCCCGGCGCATGAGCGATGATACCGGATATGACAATTGTGATGATCAGTGCATAGCCGGCGTGGCCCTTGAGAAACAGTACGCTTAACAGTAGGATGAGTTTGATGAGAATCGCAATACCGCGCAACTGAATGAACCAGATCCCATTGGTCCAGATAGCCAGACACATGATGCCAAAGCCAGACGCTATACTTAACATCAGATAGGGCAACCAAACCTCACTCGGTGACTGATAAAGAAATCCGCCGCCCAATCCTGCAACACCAATCAGGTGCATCGTGCGGAGAGCGATGTTTACCCAGCGTTTTCCGCTGAAAGATCTGGAATCACGAGGAAACAGAATCCTGTTGGTTTTCATCTAATTTTTACGCCTGCTTTTCCAGTAGTGCGTTAAGTGCTGCGCTCATTTCTTTTAACGTCTGTTGGCTTGTTAGACGGGCAAGAACATTTTGCTTCTTGCCGTCAATGAGCGGCACAAAGAACACGCTGAACCGTCCCCTTTGAATCACGAAGCCCTGTTCTTGGGCAGTTTGGTCCAATTGGGAAAATTGAGCATTCTGTTTGCGCTGAACCTCCTGCATAATGCAACTTCGCTCGTTTTCATCAAATCTTCGGGATGGAAACCCCTTGCTTTAGCATGGGGTTTCCATCCCGCCTCCTTTTTTTCGTTTTTGTAATCTACCTTACACTTTTTTGGTAGATGTATGGTAGAATACAGTTTGTAACTCGAGGACTTCAGTTGAACGCTCGTTTAACGCTGCCCTCTCACTTCGATGTGAAAGGCAGTTTGTCTGAGGTTTCACCCGGGTGTTGAAGCGATGCTATCAGCGATACATCGTGAATATGCCTAAACGGATGCTATAGCCGTGCGGTGGCGGGTGTGTAAAGTTACGAGCCAGAGCCGCATAACCGCGCTATCTTTTAGGGCTTCTTAAAGTTAGCGTCGTGGGCAAGATAATTGCCCAAGCGTAAGTCCCGTTGGACAGGCTACAAGCCTCGTCCTTCAGGGCGGGGTAGTTGACGACATAGCACCAATCGTCGGGGCGTGGCATTTCACGAGCACGTCCACACTGAGGAGATTTTATCTTTACCCGGTCAATTATATCTTCTGCCGCTTTTTTGGACACAGGCAGGTGAGTTTAATCCATCCCGTCTCCCAACATGGGTACACTACCGAGTGACAAGCACCGCTCGGTCTGCGAGTTTTACAACCATCTCCGTCGTGTCCTGAAAAAGCAGCTCATACAACCGTCCGTGATGACTTGCACTCAGCGCGATTAAGTCACAATCTTCTTTCGCTGCAGTTTCCAGAATGTTGGTTACGGTGAAGCCCAACCGTGCCATGAACTCTGTTTCCACGTTGTGGTATTGCAAATACTCACGCATCTGTCCAGAAATCTCAGCTGCCCTTATCTGTGTATTTGCTAATGCCAAACCGAGCAAGCTCGCCTTAGTTCGCTTTGCCAATTCCGCTGCTAATTCAAGAACGTGGTCGGATGCCGCATCGCCGTGATGGACAGTCAGGATTTTTTGTAGAATTGTGCATTGCTCATGGACAACGATTGTCGGCTTTGTGATGTGGGATAAAATATCGTCGATGCTGTCGTGGATCAATCGCAATCCCTTCGTTTTGATTGACTCAGGAATACCGATCACGACGAGATCGGCAGTATGCGCTTTTTCGCAGAGGTTTCTTACAGGATTGCCAGTGATGGTGTCAACGTGAGCGGATAAAAACTTGAATTCAGCGAGTGCTAATTCCGTGTTGTCAAAGATTCTGGCAGCAATGTCTTCCTGAGCGTGATATCTTTCATCAGCAAAGTAGACGCACGAAAGGTGCGCGTCTAACAGGACAGCTAAATGCCCAGCATATTCAAAGGCATTCTTTTCATGTGGTGTGTCGCCGATCGCGACGAGAATGTTCTGAATCATCGTGTTTTCTCCTTCGTGGGATTATCCTTCTGCACTGTTTCCCTGAGATTTTGCAACGTCTAGACAATCCCGTTACTTTACTAATCAATGGTGCTAGTTTAATCGTTGATCATGAGACGGTTGCCTAATTCTACCGTTAACCGGAATAGGAGTTACGCACTTCAGCCCCGATTTTATCGGGATTCAAATTGCTTTGAATCCTCGATGCTTCATCGGGAGCAATTTGTAGTAGCGCGTTCATTGCTTTCTCCCCTCCCTCCCCCTGCTTGCGGGGGGAGGGAGGGGGTACGGGCGATAAATCGCCTCCGTTTCGAGAGTTCGAGACTTACTACAAACCACTGCAGTTGCCCGATTCATCGGGCGTCACGAGTCGTGTTGTATGGTGATGAATTACCGAACTACGAGGCTTTGAGCACTCAACTGCGTAAGTCCTACCGGAAATTCAAATAATCCTTGATTAATGGGAGGGAATCTACAACGGGCTCCTATAGTAAATGAGTTGTAGGGAACAACGATCGTTGTTCCTTACGATAGTGCTTGCCAAGACATAGAAGCAAGGGCAATTCGTAGGGAACGGAAATCTCCGTTCCATTTGTCTTAAACCATTGGGGTAATGCGTTCAAAGCCAATCAAGATGGGTTCAATCTGCCAAATGTCAACAGAACCTAGCAACTTGCGTTATACATAAAAAAAGTGAAACCCAATACCTAATTCAACCGATCCGCTGATTATTAGTGTTGAGTTCCACTTTATTGGTTCAGATGAAGCATAATGCGTAATACGTAAAAAAATCTTACGCATTACGTATTATGCTTCTCACGCTTCACGTATTTAGAAACTGTAACCGAACTTAGCATACCAGAACGCGCCGTTAAAACCGAATGGGCTAAATTGACCGTATTGGTTGCCAATATTACCCGACTTCGGATTTTCATCGGGGTAGGTGTTGAGGAGGTTCTGGACACCGAACGTTATGATGATGCCGGAACCCGCTAGGTAACTCGTTTCCACGTCGAAAAGCACCTTGCCGGTATACGTTTCATCATCCTCAGAATCGTACCAGTCACCGTAATAACTGCTCCGACCCAGCACACTCCATTGGCTCGTTATGGATTGTGTTACTGTGAGACTCCCACGCTGTCTCGGCAGGTTCTCTTCCAATTCTTTAATCCGCAGGTCATCGAGCGTTACCGGATTGAAATCGGTAACGGTCGTCTCTGTGCGATTATAAACAGCGGTGACATCGCCATTCGGTACGGGGACCGTGAGGACGATATCAACACCTTGGGTTGTCGTATCAAAGTCATTGGTGAAGAATCGGAATTCCTGTAAGTTCGCCGCGCTAGTCACACCGGCCTTAAGCAACTCCTCCTTCTGTTCTTCGGTCAGTGCAAAGTCTTGGGACAGGGCTAACCGGTCCTTCATCCGAATATCAAACAGGTCTACCGTAAGGTTTATGTCCCTCACCTCAAAGGTGAAACCGCTGGTGAAGTTTGTGGAGGTTTCAGGGTCAAGCGAGTTATCTTCCTTCCTCGTCACCACTTCAACAGCGGGGTTGGTTGAAGGGATGGTTCCGTTGTTGACCAAGTCACTCTTTTCAAAATTGAATTCGGTCGTAACGTTGAAGGTGTTTTGTTGCCCGGGAGTCGGCGCCCTGAATCCGGTGCTATAACTGCCACGGAGTTTCAGGATCATCTCATCGTTGGCAATCATATTCGCGTCTTCGAGAAAGTCCGTAACACCGATGTTGGTCGCGACCTTGTAATTGAAGGTTTGTCCGAAATCGTCAAAGTCTTCACCGCGCACCGCAAGAGCGAGCAGCCAGTGTTTGAGTGGCCTGACTTCACTTTCCAAATAAGCCGCAACGTTGGCGCGATTCCATTCGCCTGCGGTAAGTTGACCAAATCCTGAAAATCCGTTAGAGGCAGCACTGAAGCCTTGGCCCGCCAACGGACCAATTTGATAGGATTCTCTTTGGCCCTCTACCACTTCAAAACCCTCGTTTCGATATTCCAGCCCCGAAGCCAGGAACACCATGTCGCTAAACTGGTGCGTTACATCGAAGTTAAGGTTGTAATCGGTCTGGATGTAGTCACCCGGATTGAAATCGGTCGGCGTAGCAGGTCCCAGAGAAGCGTTGACGGTGTTGTAGATGAAGAAATCGGCATGGTGCCGTCCAAAATAGGCACTCAAATCCCAACCCAATCCTGAGGTAAGCACAGATTCCAAAGCGGTACCTTTAAACCCAACGAGCACAGAGCTATCCACTGCATCTGCCCCAAATCTCGGTGTGAATCCGCCCGGAAACATCTCTCTGAACGAGAATAAATTCGGGTCATCAAGAACTTCTTGCCACTTAGCCGGATCTGCTGGGACCCCGTTGGCAATTTCTGTGCGCTCCTCATCTGTGGCAGCAACCAATGCCCCAGTTTCAGGGTGAGCTAACTGAATGTCGTCAGCCTCTTTATCTGCCCCTTCTGGCAAGCCTGCCAAATTCCCAACGAGTAAGTAAAATTCGTCTGGGTTATTGTCTCCATCTAAATCTACATTACGGCCAAACACACCACTGCGGGTATTGGGATTTCGGAAATAGAATCCGCCATCAACTCGTTTACTGGCATAGTTGGCGTGCCCATAGAAATCAATGTTATCCGTGAGGACGCTCCCATAGTTGGCGAAGAATTTAAGGTCTCCTTTTGTAATGGGTTGTCCCCAAATTTGCGCCGGGCTTCTCACGTTGATATTGCCAGCCTCCTCTAACGCTATGGCATCATCGCGTTGTACCGAGCGGATAGTCGGGTCTGTGCCGCCATATTCTAAGCTCAGGTTGGCCCAAGTTTCCTTACTACCCAAACCGATATTACCAGCGACCGCGTATTGGCGGCCATCCCCATACTGATAAATGCCGGGCTTAAATTCAAAGGAACCACCCTCATGGCTATCTTTGAGTTGGAAGTTCATCACACCTGCGATGGCATCGGAACCATATTGGGCAGCTGCACCGTCCCGGAGTATCTCCACCCGTTGCAGCGCGATCGCTGGGATGGCAGACAGATCAGGACCCTGTGCGCCATCAGCCAACCCATTGCCTAGCCAGTGAATCACCGACGCACGGTGACGCCGCTTACCGTTGACTAGCACCAACGTGTGGTCAGGTGCCAACCCTCGTAAATTCGCAGGCCGGACAACTGTCCCTGCGTCGCTGATTGGCTGGGTGTTGACGTTGTAGGAGGGTACCAAGTTTCTGAACATGTCTTGTAAATCTGTGACACCTTGCTTGGCGAGATCATCACCGCGAATGGTGTCAATCGGCACCGCTGAATCAATAACAGAACGAGGGCGGGCTCTTGAACCAATCACTACCTGTTCTTCAAGTTCGATGACCTCTTCCTCAGCTGCCGTATCAGATTCCATATCAGCTGACATCTCTGCTTCAGTTGATTCCTGCGCCATAGCGGTAGACAGGACAAAGAGTAACACAATAACACTGAGCGAGACTAGCGTTATTTTCCCTGTTTGAGACATAGCTGGTTAAACTCCTTAATTAGTTGTTGATTTTGAGTTGGATATATGAGAGTTGGCATAGCGGCAAAGAACAGGTAGACCCACTCGGCTAAAATTGGCTATTTGTCAATCATAACCGATATTATCGGATATTTTTTGCCGTAACTATATTATATTTCTTACACCAAGTCATTGTCAAGCCATTTTAGGGCATAGGGCTATTTATGGTAGATCCTAGAATTAGTGATACAGTTGAATAATATCGTGAAGAGTCATATCGGGGTTATATTCTCGGTGTCTCTTGATATTTGCAAAATCGTGTTCAATCGGATTGTAATCTGGAGAATAAGGGGGTAGGAACATCAGACTTGCCCCTGAATCCTCTATCAACTGTCGGGTCCGAGGTATTTTGTGAAGCCGCGCATTATCAAGGATTACAACCTGTTTTGAAGTCAAACGTGGACATAACTGTTCGGCTAACCAGTCATTGAAATCTACCGCTTTGCAGCTCCCTTTGGACACCCGTGCCGCAGTGAAGGCATCTTCAAAACGTGCCGCAATAAGTGTCGTTGTCCGGGTGCGTTGGCTTGAGATAAGTCCAAAGACTTTTTCCCCTTTGGGTGCATACCCATAACGTCTATGACTTTCGTCTCGAAACCCACTCTCATCAACGTAAACAAAAGACTTACCAGAGGCTTTCACCTGTGCGAGTTGCTGAAGATACGCTTGTCGTTTTTCAGCACATTGCTCTTTGTAGCCGAGACTTTTTTTTTCGGGTGCAACCGATATTTTTCAGTCCATACCAGATACAAGACTTTGAGACACCAAAATGAGCTGCACGTTCGGCATAGGTCTGGTCTGGAAAGTCAGCAACATGTTTTCTCAGCGCATCGGGGTCAAGGGTTCGTGGGCGGCGGGGTCCTGGTTTTTGACGTTTGAGTGGGTCAGGTGCATTCAACCACTTATACAGTGTTGAGCGGGCGACGGAAAAACGGCGACTCGCTTCAGTCTTGCTACCGCCAGCTACGATAAAATCTAAGACGCGTTTGCGTAAATCTAAAGAATAGGCCATAATAACCATAGCATACCAGCAATATAACAAAATGTCTAATTATTTATAGGGTTTACCATAGTAGAGTTAGGTGTAGTTGAGACTATCTCCCATGATACGGTGGGACTCATCTTAAAAAAAACCGATTGAAGCCTCACCTGAAAAAGCAATGGTGTATCGGTGAATTGACGCCTAACTTCTTGTGGCAGATGGAAGCGGTCTTACATCTATATCAACTCCCTTATGACCCGATGTATCCGGTGGTCTGTTTTGATGAAAGACCTTGCCAGTTAATTGACGATACCATTGCCCCGATACCGATGGAACCGGCTAAACCCAAACGAGAAGATTACCATTACAAGCGTAACGGCGTGGCAAGCCTGTTCATCGCCTTTGAGCCACTGACCGGCAAACGCATCGTGGAATTACGGGCCCGTCGAACCAAGGTTGATTATGCACATTTTTTGAAGCAAGTGGCTCAATATTATTCTAGTGCCACCAAGATTCGGTTGGTTCAGGATAACCTCAACACTCATGATCCGTCGTCATTCTATCAAACCTTTGAGGCATCTGCGGCGTTTGAGTTAACTCAACGGTTTGAGATGTATTACACCCCGAAAAAAGGGTCGTGGTTGAACATGGTCGAGATTGAACTGTCTGTGCTTTCAAAACAGTGTCTTTCTCGCCGCATTGGTGAACTTTCGGAGTTGGACCAAGAAGTCAAGGCTTGGGCTGAAGCACGGAATCGAAAAAAAGCGAGTGTCAACTGGCAGTTTACTCTCAATCAGGCACGGCAGAAGTTTCAACGATTTTATCCTAATACTTCACTAAAGTTTGTACAATTTGTATCCAATTCATGTAGCGTTATCAAGGGTCTAGTGAATATTCGGCGAGTTAGTATCTTCAGAGATTGTCGCAGAAAATAATTATCCCTTGATTAAAGCACGCAGATGCTCAACCATCAACCCTTGTGTCCGCTTGACAGTTCGATACCAATGTTATCGAACTGCCTGTGACACAAGTGGCGTTGAATAGCAATTGCGTCAGGCAACTTGTTCCGAAACTTAGTTGCGCGAATTAATTGATGCTTTGACGCGATTTGACCTGATACCTTGTCAAATCCGCAGTGCTGCTTGACATCCCGAAGCGTGTTCTCAATCAACCACCATTTGTACCGTGAATTGTACAAACTTTAGTAATACTTCAACATAATTTATCTGACTAGGCACTAGTCAAAGAAACGTTGAAATTGCAGGTAAAATGTGGTATACTTGTCTTGTCTTTCGGTGGGGGCATGTCACCCCTATCGCACGATAGGGTCTCCCACAATCCAGTGACATGGAAGCGAAAGCCGGAAAGCCCCTCCCATGAAAACCTACAAGTTCAAAATGTATCACAACCACGGTAACCCCGAGCTGCACAAGACGATAGACGGACACGCTCACGTATGGAATCATTGTGTTGCCCTCCAACGTCGGTACTATGCTATATTTGGTAAATATATTAGCAAGTTTCGATTAATCAATCACATATCTAAACTCAAGCAGTTGCCTCGTTTTGCTCATTGGAATCAACTACCTAGTCAATCAATACAGGACGTAGCTGCTCGAATAGACAAGGGCTACAAGAAAATGTTTCTTGACCGTGCCGCAGGCAAGAAGTGCGGTCGTCCAAGATTCAAGCCACGTCGTAAATACAAATCGTTCACATTACTACAGGCAGGTTGGAGACTTCTGCCCGGTAACAAGATTCGGATAGGCAAACAAATCTACCGCTATTTCAAGTCTCGTGAGATAGAAGGTAATCCCAAGCGTTGCACTATCAAACGGGATTTGGTTGGTGATATCTATATCTGTATCCTAACAGACTCTATGGATAATGAGATAAACGCACCCATGACGGGTAAAATCGCAGGGTTCGACTTTGGTCTCAAATGCTATCTCACGGGGTCAGACGGTAACGATATAGAATCACCTCAGTTTTTCAAACGGAGTATCAACGCTATCAAACGAGCCAATCGCAAGCATTCACGGAAACGCTTTGGCTCAAACAACCGTGAACGGGCTCGATTGGACTTAGCCCGTAAGCACCGCAAAATTGAACGTCAACGAGAGGATTTCCACTATGAATTGGCATATCAATTGACTGATACCTACGACGAAATACGTCTTGAGGACTTGAACCTCAAAGGCATGAAAAGCCTCTGGGGACGCAAGGTCAGTGACTTAGGCTTTGGGGATTTCGTCAAGAAGTTGGTATACATTGCCGAAAAGAAGGGAAAGAAAATCACCTTCATTGATAAGTGGTATCCTTCTTCTAAGACCTGCTCGGCTTGTGGTGTAGTCAATGAAGCGTTGAACCTCCGCGATAGAATATGGCAGTGTTCAAGCTGCCACACAGAGTTGGATAGAGATCGCAACGCGGCTCTCAATATCTATAGGGTTGGGGCATCAACCCTCTCCGGAGCGGACGTAAGTCCCGGTCCGCCGGGCAATCCTCGTTGATAGAGCAATTCGACCCCTCAAGGGTGAGAATCCCCACCCTTGAGGGTGTGGGAGTATGTCAACAGTGATATGTCAGTTGTGAGATATGTGCTGTCATTGGATTGTGATCCTGTCAACAAGGGAATGTAACAGATTGTAGCGACTTTTTCAAGTGCGAAACACGACGATTTTGCAATTGATTTGTGTTCTGGATTGTGCTATGATATTCGTGTTTGTCAGGGAGCAAGCGATGTGCGAGCTCTATCAGTTTTGGAAAATAGATTGACATGGGGCATCAACGGTGGATCGCACCGCATAGAAGCATCGGGGACCATTCCCGGTGCTTTTTTAATGAGGGAAACGAATTATGAATGGCGATGCAGTGAAGGGGCATGCAACACTCACCGAGGGACAGAAAGCCCATTTTGATGCCTTTGGCTTTCTCGTGCTGCGGGAGGCGTTCGCTGCGGAGGAGATGCAGAGGATTGATTGCGAGTACGATGAAATCATGACAGAAACTCTGCCGGAGCAAGGATTAAATTACGAGGAGGCGCGAAGACTTCCTCGCAAATTTGTCATTGATCCTGGATTTGCCGAAAGGCGACCGGCACTTAACGCGCTGCTCGATGATGCACGTATCAACCTGACACTCGAAGGATTGCTGGGACCAGGCTTCTATTACACAGGGAGTGATGGCAGCCTGCGTGTGGGAGATACGCTTTGGCATCCAGATCAAGGTTGGGACCCTAGCATCCCAAAAGGTAGGGACGACCCCGGCTTTGCTGCGGCGAGAGGGCACTATTACCCGGGGGTAAAAGTTGCCTTCTACCTCGATCCATTGGTAAAAGATGACGGCTGCCTATCCGTGATTCCCGGCTCACATCGCAGCCCTTTGCATGAAGCATTGTGGTCGCTTCATTGCGACATCCCCGAACGAGGTCCTCAACTCGTAGCACAGCCCGGCGTCAATCAGTTTGGTATCCTCCCAAATGAGATTCCGTGTTTCTCCGTTGAGACCCAGCCGGGCGATGTCGTCTTCTTCAGTCACCAAACTTGGCATGCGTCATTCGGTGGGAAAACTGGACGTCGAATGTTCGCCCTCGGCTATAAGGCAAGACCGACAAACGAGATTGAACGTCAGTATTCACGAAGATTCTTATCCACAACGGCGTGTCGATCATTATAAGGTCATACCAAAATATCAGATATGGAGATCGCAATGCCAATTGATATTAATGAGTGTGTGGCAGAAATTCTGGACATCGGACACTGCATCCTACCGAGCCATTTTCCCCGAACGGCACTTGAAGAATGCCGGCAGGCATTTCAGCCGTTACTGGAAGATGTCGCCGCCCGTATCCCCGATGGCAACCGCGGATCCAATCGATGGGCGATTGGATTGCCCTTCGCGCCACCATTCTACCACTCCGCCTTCTTCAACGACGACACGGTGATCGAGATTGTCAGCCGCATCTTGGGCGAAGACATGCACATCTCCTATTACGGCACCGACACACCGAGACAGGGATCAGAATATCAAAAAGTCCACGCAGACCTACCTTTTCTGTTCAAAGAGGAGCCAGCACATCGCCATCCGCCCGCGCTATTGTCCGTACGATTTACGTTCGTTGATATGACGCAGGAGAATGGTCCTTTTGAAGTGGCAGAACGTACCCAACATCTGCCCCGGACCGAGACGCTAGAGAGAGCCAATGCAGGCAAAATTGCTCTCAAGCCCTTGCTGCTTAAAGCCGGTGACGTTATAATCTCCGATCCACGTACCATTCATCGTGGTACGCCCAACCACACCAATACGTCCCGTCCCTTTGCCGTCATTGTCCACAACCGCCATTGGTACAACAACATCAGTAGGGAGCGACTGGAGGCAAACGAAGACACACCAATGTTGACCGAGTCGTTCTATCGTACGTTGTCACCGCGGGAACAAGAACTGCTGCGAAAAGTCCCTAGGACACCTTCTGGCAGTGCCCTACCTCCGTAGGTGGGGCAAGATGCCCCACCACGATATGTCATGTTGCTCTGAATCCCGATCTTATCGAGGATGACTTTTCAAACAGACTCTAAAAGGCGAGACAATCTACAATTTTTTCTGCGTCTGCTGGGATAACGCCTTGAAATATTGCTGAATCAGTTCTCGATACTGAGGCGGAAGGCTTTCCCGATCCCCAGATCTGAGACTCGATTCAATTTGCTGTATAGTTTCTAGCAGCTTGGGGTCGAGCGGAGGGGCATCATCTCCGGCGAGTGTGGGTGTTTTAGCGACCTCACTCTTCCGTCTTTTGCTGACCTCTCGCTTCTGCAACGATTTGGAGCTTTCGAGCAGCCGTGTCAAGATTTCCCGTTGTTTGTTCAGCACCTGTTGATTCAGGTTCCCTCTCTGAAGTTCCCCTTCTACTTCCCGCATCTCTTCAGAAACAGTGTTGAGATCGCCAAGCACTTCCGACAGCCTTTCCATCATATCTGCCACCCGTTCTGTGGCTTCCCGAATCATCTGCTGCTCATACGCCATCCGTTGGAGCATCTGCTCGTTGCTTGGCGTGCGCCCTTGTCTCCGCATCTGCTGGTTCAACTGCTGCGCCATTTCGTTCAGTTGCCCTTGACTTTGTGCCAGTTGTTCAAGTTGTTCCAGCATATTTTGCATCCCAGCTTCACCCATCTGCTGGTTCATCTGATCCATCGCTTCGAGCAGATCCGCAACCGCTTGATTGAGATCTGCCAATCCCTGCTTCTGGATCGGGACAGCGAGGTTCGGCTTCCGGTCTTCCAACGCTCGCGCAGAGCGTTCAAAGGCATCAGCGGCAGCGTTAAGCCGCCAAACAGTTTTGGGATCGATTTGCATCTGGTTCGTGCCTAACTCCCAAAGACGATCCGCCAGCAGGTTAAGTCCAGCTGCGAGTCCTAATTCACTTGCTGCCAGTCCCTGCAACTGCTTAACTTCACCCGGTAAATACTGTCCATGTCCAGATTGCAAAATTTCGTCGGTTCCCTCAATCGCTTCCTCATGGGTTCTTGAGAGATAAAGACCACTCCGTACCGCCTCGCGTATTGCAGTCAACGTCTCCTCCGCATTTCCGCCTTCCATAAACTCCAGTGCATTGTCCAATCCTTGATGTAGTTCGGTAAGTCCTTGCTGCGCCGCCGCCCCTGACTCCATTGCGCTCTGCATCTGATTACCACGCATCTGTTGGGTTGCAGATCGGAGGTCTTGTGCAATCTGTACGTCTCGTGCGAATTGATTCAGCCGCTTGATTTCATCAGCAACCCGTTTGAGATTCTCTAATTCCGACATCTCCTCTCCGAGTTCAGCCAGTGCCTGATGGAGGTCGTCCATCCCTTCTGCGATACGCTCTTCTTGCTTGGCGAGTTGCTTTGGATCCCGATTCCATCGGGGCGTGTCGATACCTTGGACCTCATCTAGTGCATTGTTCTGACTAGCTTGGTCAGCGAGATCTTCCAACTGTTCCATTAAACGTTCTTGGCGTTCAGCGAGTTCCTTTGTCTGATTAACCGCCGCTTCTAGCTTCTGCTGAATGATCATCTGTTTATAGAGGTCTTTCAGTCGATCAAGCTGCTGAAGAAATCGTTCTTGGTTAAAGTTTGCTTCCATCAACTTCTGCTCCTGCTCGGATAGCTCCTGCATCTCTAATGCTTCAGCTAACTTGCGTAACAACTCCTTGTGCTCCTCCGAGAGAGCCTGATCCATCAACTCTTGCAACTCCTGAAACTTCTCAACCGTCTGCATATCGAACAGTTGTTGCTTCTCCATCTGCTCAGTGGTTTGCTTCATCTCCTCGAACAGATCTTTCGCTGTTTTCTCAATCTCTTTCTGGTTTTTGAGCACCCGCTCCATCAGTTTCTCATCTTTCAGGGTTAGTTCTTGGCTCTTCCGTATCTTGTCTAGCAGCTCATCAATTATCGCGGTTTGCTCTGCCTGAGCATCGTACAATGCCTCAAGACCTTGCATCTCCGCTTCCTGCTCAGATTCGACCGCATCGTAAAGTTCCGCTAGGGTGGGAAAACGGATCGAATAGATATTGGATTTGCCGATGTTGGGCCCAGAAACATTATCCGCATCAATTGCTTCAGCATGGTAAGAGATTATGTCCCCCGGATACAGCCCGATCGGATCGATGTTCCAAGGAAATTCGATAAAGACTGGCGTATCCGTTGGATTCCATGTTTTCAAAGGCACTACTACGTCATCGTCTGTGCTTTCAACCCGATAAACAAGTTGAATCTTCTGCACACCGTAGTCATCTTTTGCATCGAGTTGCAGAGAAACAATCATCAAATCATCAAGCACAATATCTTTCCCCGGCGCAACAATCTCGATTTGAGGTTCAGCGTCCTCAATCGCGTGAATCGTGTACGCGATCGGTTGCGAGTTTGAGATACTATTGATGTCAATTAGTTCAATATGATACTTTTCGCTACGCTGGACAATAAAGCTGCCGGATAACCGGGTGCCTTCTGAGACTGTAAGTTTGACTGGATTTGATTCTTCAAAGACCAGCCTCGCTGAAGCGATTGGTTGATTTCCATCTCCCTCAAAATGAACCATTGTTCCAATAAGGGTAGTGACATCACCAAGATTCTCCTCAAGTACCTGTGGGGAAAGTTGCGTGTATTTCGGGTAGTTGAGTTTAAGTTGAAAGCGGCTCAAGATTGGTGCGCGAGTAACAGTGATATGAAAGCGTTCTGATTGTTCTTCTTTCACCGCGATGTAATATTCCATTGATTGCGTGACGTTTTTGAACGTGAAACGGTAAGCGATTTCGGTATCATCTCTTGTCATCAAAAGATTACGCCATGCGCTCGCCGATGCCGTCGTTTCACGTCCGCCTCCCACACGATAATAGAGGTGCACGGGTGCCCCGAAGTGCCCCGTCACTTTCGCGGCGATAGTGACATCTGTCCCGGATTTTATTCGCACATTCCCCGGCTGAACCTCATCAATCTGGACAACGAGAATATCCTGCGGCGTTTTGGGCAGTTCGTTGAATGCTTGTGCAAAATCCTTCGCTGCGGATGGGAAGGCGAAGAGGGTAATAAACAGCAGCACAAAAGCGATAAGGGCAAAACCACCGTACCGCTTGAGTTTCATAAACTCCCGCGAGAAGACTTTTCTACTTTCGATCTCGTCCATCAATTTATGTGTGCCTTCAATCAATTTTTCTATGAACCCCAAGCCATACCCGAAGCGGTTGTTCTCCATTTCTGGCTTGAGTTGGACGGCACTCAAAATACGGTTTTCAAATCCGGGATAGTGATTTTCAACATAAGCAGCCACACGAGCGTTTGTTAGCTTTTGGAATACAGGCTGAATCAAGTATTGAAACGCTGCATACACACCGATCCCTAACCACAGCAACACCAGTCCCATACGGAAAAGGCGCGGTAAAGGCAGAATCTGATCAATGATAAAGGCAAAGGCAAGGGCGAGGGCAATTGTCCCCAACCACCGGAGTAAACTGTGGGAGAAAAGCAGCAATCTCCACTGCTTTCGCAATGAGTGAAGCCGGTTAATAATCTCTTGATAAGTTTGTTCCGTATTTGTGTTCGACACAGCGTGACCTCCATAAGCGTTATGGCGGATTCATAAAACGTGATGCGTAAATAAGCACCTGAACGAATGAGGTGGTGGCTAAACCAACCCCCACTCCCCTAATACCTCCAAAACTGACGGCATCGATTCTTTCCAGAGCCAATCCACCTTCAGCCACAAACCCTTCAGCACAGTGCTGCGAAAAATACCATCTTCGCTGATAGGTGCTAAGCCATAAATACCATCTTCACCGCGCAGATAGAATTCGGCTTGGTGACGTTGCGGGTCAATCAACCAGTATTCGTAAACACCGCCTTCCTCGTATTCATAGAATTTGTCTCCTCGATCCGTTCCACGGCTTCCGGGGCTAATAATTTCCACCACCAGATCTGCGGGACCATTTAGATACGTCTCTTCCAAGCGGGACAAATTTTCGTTTGCAACGAACATAATGTCAGGTGCTCGACTCGGCAACTCAAGGGCTGTTTTCATCTGAAATGGGTCATAAGTGACAACACCTAACCGATGAAGGTCAACAAAGTGTGAAATCAATGATAGCAGGAAACGTCCTAGATTCTGATGCTCAATTGATATCGGCGTCATGAAAATCACCTCTCCGTTGACCCACTCTGCATGAGTGTCTTCGTCCAACCATTCGAGAAATTCGTCGTAGGTCATCTTTGCCGCTAGTATTTTCTGATCTGACGGGAAATCAGAGGTGTCCAAACGCTCGGATTTGATTTCCTGTTTCTGCCGTGCCAGTTCAATTAGTTTTTCCAGTTCGTCATTCGGTAACAACACTTTGTCGCCAATGGGCTGGGTATGAATGGTTATCATGCGCGTTAACCTCTGTTTTTATCTTCTACTCCTTTAGTGTGTCAGTACATAAACCGCAATATTGACCGCCATCTTTGCCGCAAGTTCGCGGACCTGTGGCGTATCTTTGGGATGGACCTTTGGATCTTCTAGACCATCCCCAATGTCCGAACTGTAGACGTAATAAACGGCCATTCGGCCTTCGTGGAATAACCCGAAGCCTTGCGCGGGTTCACCATCATGTTCATGAATTTTCGGAAGCCCATTGGGAAAATCGTAGAAACAGTGATAGATGAGATGTGAATTCGGTATAGGTTGCAATGACTGATCGGGAAACACGCGGCGTATTTCACGACGGAAACTCCCATCCAACCCGTAATCGTCATTCACAAAGAGAAAACCGCCGTGCGTCAAATAGAAACGCAGTGCCTCAACCTCTTCTTTAGTGAAGCGAATGTTGCCGTGTCCCACAATATAGAGCATTGGATATTGGTATAAGTTCCGATCCGTCAGCTTCACAATCACACGTTCTTCCGCTGCCTCAATATCCGTTCTGGTCCGAAGAATCTTCAACCAGTTGGAAATGGTGGTCTGATCACCGTACCAATCACCACCTCCACCGTATTGAACTTGAGCGATGACAAACTGCTCACCAGCACTTTGGGCGGATCCAATCACGAGAACTATACTCAACACAACGTAAAATGTGAAATGTAATGCGCGATTTATTTGATGCCCGGCGGTTCTGTCCATCATATCTTTCAACTACACTAGTCCTCTCCGCATACGCAAAAACCATTCCGCCCCTAAGAACCCAACCGCAAGGATCAGGACTATTGGGTTATCCCACAACTCACGTTCTTGAACCGCAAAGACAGATTCTTGAACCGGCTTAATCTTATCGGGGAGAGATGCAGCGTCGGCAATTGGAGTGTAATGACCGCCGGTTTTGGCTGCGAGTTGTTTAAGCAGACCTTCGTTGAGTTCTGGATTCTCAAACTCCGCCAACGGAGATTCAACAAAGATTTCTGTTGAGTCTTCACCGAGTGAAACAGAGCGATCCACACCTGAAGCACGAATATGGTACGTCCCTTTCTGGTTTGCACGGAACTGAGCACGATAGGTGCCGATGCTCTGTGAATTTACACCGGTTCGGACTTGAAAATGCTTTCCGTCCGGTGGTGTCACTTCGATTTTAAGATCTGCGGCGACCATCGGTTGATAGCTCTCATTATAGGCGTACGCAATGATCTGGACTTCACCGCCAACTGAATAGGTTGTCAAATCTGTCGTGACATTGATCCGTTTGGTATCTGTCCGTGTTGCCATCCATCGAATCGTCTGTCCCCAAAAGCGGGGATAAGTATCGTCCTCATCTTTGAAATTCCATACACCGAATCCCCAATTCCACAGTCCTTCAGCAGCAATTAGAAGACTTTTTCCCAATCCCGAACGTTGGAAAATCATGATAGGCAGCGTCGTCTGATTCCTGTCTGAGTGATACTCAGCGAGTGTTGTTGCCCCGCCCTTGAGCTCAAATCCACCCAACCAGCGTGACAGCGGCGGCAAATCGCGCCATAAGGCTTCGACTTTTGCTTGCGTATCTCCCAAACGGGTAATCGGATGGTACATCCCCTGTTGCGTCAATTGAAGGCTAAAATCCTCATCTCGTACATAGCAACCGTTGGTGGGGATGACAATCGGCAGAAGCGCGGCAAGTTGGGTCTTCCTAAAACCATCGCGACCGAGCGAGTTGCGGCCACCGAGAAATATAACTGCTTTCCCCTCTTTTTCGACAAAATCGACGATTGCTGTGTGCTGTTGTGGAGTTAGCGTGCTTGAGCGGAGATCGCCGATGATGAGTACATCGTAGAATAGTAAGTCATCAAGCGTTTTCGGGAATTGAGGCATACGAGATCGCTGGGTTGTCTGTGGATAGTACCGATCGTAACGGGCTAACAGCGTTCCACGGAGTTGGTTCGGCGACTTGCTCGATAGGATGACACAGGTCGAATCAATGTTTGGGTCGCGTTCAAGTGTCCGCTTGAGAAAAGCGTATTCCCAGCCCGGCTGTCCTTCAATGTAAAGTAGGTGTAACTTTGTCTTAACCACTTTCAATGGAAACGCTCGTGTATTGTTTTCGGCAGTTAGCTCACCTTCAAACACGGGAACGGAAACGACGTATTGAAAAATGCCCTCCTTCTGAGGGGTCAGAGCGAACTCAATCGTTTGCTTCGGCTCATCTGTTAGTGTAATTGGCACCGCATCCACAACCTGATTATCCATCATGAGTGAAACACGTGTCTGACTCCCTGAATAGCCTATATGATCCACAGTAACGCGAATCGGCACATCGTGCTCCGTGTAAGCGACAGGACTGGCTTCGACTCTGGAGAGTTTGAGATCTCTTGGGGGGGCAGGATTGCCAACACCGACCGCGTAAATAGGAATTTGCGTTTCAGTCACCTTCTCAACCACAGACGTTGAGGCGTTGTGCGCTCCATCGGTGAACAGGACTACCCCGGCAAGCAGTTGACCCCGCCACTCTTTAGAAGCATCATCAATTGAAGCCGCAATATCGGTTAATCCTCCCACTGCATCAAGTGGGCTAGTCTCACCGGAAATCTGATGAGGTTGTTTATCAAAACGGTATAGGTGAACATCAAATTGGTCGGTTAGGGTTGGGAGAAAGCGACTGGTTGGACTAAATAAGATACTGTTCACAAGGTCTAATCGTGTTGAAGACTGTCCCGCTAGCTCTACATCTTTAAGGCGCATGCTCTGAGAGGTATCCGCAAGAACCAGCAAATTTGTTGGTGGGGTGATATCTTTTCGCTCAATTAGTACCGGCTCAAGCAGACAAATCAACAACACGAGTGCTGCTAAAATTCGTAAACCGATGAGAAGCACCCTAAACCTTTGACTCAGTGGGCGATTCAAGCGAAGATACCCATACGCCGTAATACCAGCCATGATCGCTAGTCCAAGTACAACCGCCCACCATGGCCACAGGTAAGTAAATCGCATCAAAGTTCCTTCTTTGTTTCCAGTTATTTAGTGAATTATACCCCATACCGAAAACACCGTCAACTGAAATACTGGAGCGGATTGCGGTACGACAGGATTCCAGTCTATCGTTACTTTCAATAACCAACCCCAAAATTTTACTTTTAAGGGTTGACAAGGAAATCCATCTTCTGTAGAATTAGCGTTGCCTCACTCATCCAGCTGTATGTGCACTTATTATTTTAAGGCAGGGGCATTTAGTTCTCTTGTAGAAGGGATCTCCGAATCCCGATACCTCACTTGAAGATTAAACCGTTGCTCGAACCACACGAGTAAGGGGGTGGAATCAATTCAATCATCACCCATATTAGATAGAATTTACGCTATAACGCTCAGTTTCAGAGGGGAAATGATTCCAGCAGAGATCGTCCTGAGTCCCGAAACACATCAAAAAATTGTGGAAGAATCGAACTTCCAGCAGGGACTCGAGGCAAGAAAAGATCCGGTATCCGCGCTTAAAGGAGCTTTCTCCATTCCAATCACGATTCGAGAAGAAGACACGGACATTGTCGTTGTAAAAGGACTATACCCAAACCCTTGCCCGGTTTGTGGTCGTCGCATTCCGTTTCTGCGAGAGATGATTGAGCGTATTGAATCCCGTTCCATCAAACGTATCCGTTGTCCATTGGGACACCGCTACGAGGGAGAAATCAAAGTATACTACCTGAACATCTTTCAGGAAAATCAATCGGAAGCCAAAGCAATCCAAGTGTGCCCACAATGTGGGAGTGAAAATATACAGAATCTAAGCCAAACAGATATCTTTTGCCTCGATTGCGAATGGGATAACCTAAAACATATTCACGACGTTTAGCGTGCGTGTTAATGGGAGAGAACGACAAAATAACAATAGTGGGAGAAAGACGTGCCCATCAATACGGAAATAAAAAAGCCATGCTGCCTGTTATATGACAGCATGGCTTTTTCGTGCCCCGATAGTGGACTTCGGGGACAGGTTTGTGTTGTCACCTTGTGGTGATTAATGGTGGTGCCCATGCCCATGATGTTCATGGTCTTCTGGCTCTTCCTCTACCTCTGTTATTAACGTCTCGGTTGTCAACAGCAGTCCTGCGACACTCGCACCATTTTGGATTGCAGATCGTACCACCTTCGTCGGATCAACGATTCCTGCCTCAAGCAGATCTCCGTACTCTCCGGTCGCGGCATTCAAGCCGTAGCTTTCCTCACCATCTTTGACTTTCGCAGCAACAACGGATCCTTCCAAGCCTGCGTTCTCGGCGATGGTTCGGACAGGTGATTCTAAGACTCGTCGGACAATGTTCACGCCTGTTTCTTGGTCGCCCTCAAGATGAAAATCTTCAAGCGCGGAACCTGCTCTTAGCAATGCGATGCCACCGCCCGTGACGATTCCCTCTTCAACGGCTGCGCGGGTTGCAGACAAAGCATCTTCAAATCGTGCCTTTCTCTCCTTCATCTCAACTTCTGTCGCGGCACCTACATTAACAACAGCAACGCCGCCAGCGAGTTTTGCAAGGCGCTCTTCTAACTTCTCCCGATCATAATCGGAGGTCGTTTCCTCAATCTGTTGTCGAATCTGTCCAATTCGCGCCTGAACATCCTCTGCGGCACCGGTTCCGCCAACAATCGTTGTGTTATCTTTGTCAACGATAATACGCCTTGCGCTTCCCAACATACCGGCTACAACATTTTCCAAACGGATTCCGATGTCTTCTGAAATCACCTGACCACCGGTGAGAATGCCGATATCTTCAAGCATCTCCTTGCGACGGTCTCCGAAGCCGGGGGCTTTCACTGCAACGACCCTAAGCCCACCACGCAATTTGTTCACGACCAACACCGCTAAAGCCTCTCCTTCGATATCTTCAGCAATAATCAGCAGCGGGCGTCCAAGTTGACCAACCTTTTCTAAAACTGGAACTAGATCCGTAACTGTGCTAATTTTGCCCGTGTTAATCAAGATAAGCGGATTTTCCAATTCAGCAACCATAGATTCGGGATCTGTCGCAAAATGCGCGGAGAGGTAGCCTCGATCAAATTGCATGCCTTCAACAATATCGACCTCTGTTTCAGCACTCTTGCCATCTTCAATCGTAATTACGCCATCTTTCCCAACTTTTTCCATTGCATCGGCAACGGTCTGTCCAATGTCGCTGCGATTTGCGTTATCGTTGGCAGCAATTGATGCAACCTGCGCTATCTCATCGCTTGTGTTGACCGATTTGCTCTGTTTTTGAAGTTCTCCAACAACAACTTCACCGGCTTTGTCAATCCCGATTTTCAGCTGCATTGGATCGGCACCGGCGGCAACGTTTTTGAGCCCTTCGTGAACGATTTCTTGTGCCAATACAGTCGCTGTGGTTGTACCATCTCCTACTGCATCATTGGTCTTGGTTGCGACGGACTTCAGTAACTGAGCACCCATATTCTCATAATGATCTGGAAGATCGATTTCTTTAGCCACCGTTACGCCGTCACTGGTAATCACGGGTGCGCCAAAGGATTTCTGGAGAACAACATTCCTTCCACAGGGCCCCAACGTAACTTTCACGGCGTTTGCTAGTACATCTGCCCCTTCCTTAAGGGCATTCCTTGCTTCTACATCAAAGATCAGCTGTTTTGCTGCCATAGTGTTCCTCCTTAATTTAATGTACTGTAATCAATTTTAAGAGATAAGCGTGTGTTTCGCTTCATCTTGAGACAGGATCTGTGCACTTTATTGGCAAGAATCCAACCGTAGGGCGGATTCTCGGTGAATCCTACTAAAGACAGGCTCATACATATAACAATTTCAAAAGCCGGAACTTTTAGCACTCTCGCATGGTGAGTGCTAAAAGCAGGCGAAATTATATCATTACTGTATCCCCAAGTCAACCTGAATCTCAGCCTATATTCAAGTTTATCGCTTGCCTCGACCAGTAATCCGTGATAAAATGGTGTTGCTAAATTGCACATCACGGTGCATCAAGCCTTGCGTGTGCCACAGATTGGGCAGTTTTTACTTACAAGAATTCACGAAATAACTCGAAAATCCTCCGATGCTGCCTCAATAGTAACTGATATATTGCCCCGATAGTCGTCAGAATTGAGGTGTTCGCTCAATGTGGAGCAACCGAAAAAACGCAAGGCACGGAAAAATTGATTTTCCTAATCATTTGCTTAGTCAATGGTATAATCTTTGCTCCCAGATAACGGTGATGCACCTAATATCCGGTTTGATAAAAATAGCAACCGGTTGATTCAAGTGGATAACGCTTCATTCTATCGTAATGTTTCAACCGTTTCAAATCATCGCAAGATCTTATAATGTGTCCCTCTACGCGCAGGCGAGCATGGAAAGGAGAATAAAAATTGAACAACCTGTTTCTGAAAGACATGGCTTATCGCAAGGCAAGAGTCATCTTAACCACGATTGGCATCACCGTGCTAATCGCCCTTATTTTGATGTTGGGGGGAATCATGAATGGGATGCGCATCCAAGCGCAGCAATACCCTAAATTCACAGGAGCGGATATTTGGATCTCCGCAGAAGGCTCCGGCAGCGCATTTATCGGTTTTTCACTGCTTGTCCCAGAACACCTTGCCTATCTCGATGGCGCACCGCCTTTGAAACCCCAATCGGTGTCACCACTTGTTTTCGCGCATGCGCGACCTGTAATTCGTGGAAAACTTGGCAAAGGGGTTGTTGTGGGATACAAGAAGGACAAATTGGGGGGACCGACGCAGTTTGATTTAACTGAGGGACGATTGGTTACTGCTAGTGAATATGAGGGATGGGCGGAAGCGGATATTCCACCGCGTGAGGTTGTCGTTGATGAAAAAATGAATCTTGAAATTGGGGAACGGATTTTGATCGGGAACAAAGACCTCAAAGTGGTTGGAAAAGCAAAGAGCCTGATGTTTGTTCTCGACACACCGCTGCTGTTTATGGATCTTCGGACTGCACAGGAAGTGCTGCTTAAAAACTCACTTCACGTTAATATGATGATAGCTCAAGCGGCGGAGGGATATACGCCTGAAAAAGCCGCAAAGGATCTCGAAAACTTCGATGCAGAACTCAAAACGATTGATGTACGCACCCTTAAACAAACGCTTGGCGATATTATTGCTACCTATGTGGATGAACCTATGAAGGCTGTTCAATTTCTGCGGGTGATGCTCTGGATTGCCGCGGGGCTTATCGTCGGAATGATCACCTACGTCACAACGCTTGAAAAGACACAAGAGATTGGTGTCCTCAAAGCGATAGGGGCGTCTAATTTTTACATTTCGTCGTTGATAATCAAGCAGGTTGTTCTGATGTCGGTGGCCGGTGTTGTTTGTGGGCTGATTTTGTCGTACATCTTTGCTGTCGCTGCGCCAATCTTCGTGTCAATTCACCCGGTCGAATCAGGCATTGTCGTGCTTATCAGCTTTGTTGTGTGTTGCGCCGGCGGTTACCTCGCTGCGCGAAAAGCGATCGCCGTTGACCCAATGGTCGCATTTAGAGGTGAGGTCTAATCCGTGGAAGTGAAGCGCGAAAGGTGAATAAACCTCTGATACAAATTTCCGATTTGGATTTAGCATGAACTGTCGCTTTTCTCCGTCCCTTCTCCAAGGGAGATGACACACGAATTGCTAAGGGAATAGGGAGGCACTGAATGGGAATCGTTGTCGAAGGAAAAGGATTAACAAAACATTTTGGCGAAGGAGATGCGAGGGTTGTAGCTGTTGACCAAGTTGATATCGCCATCGAAGAGAGTGAATTGGTGATGTTCATGGGCGACAGTGGTTGTGGTAAGACGACGCTGATCAGCCTACTCGGTTGTATCCTTACACCGAGCGAAGGTGATGTTTGGATTGATGGAGAACAGATCGACTACGAAAATCACGATCTGTCCCAACTTCGCAGTGAGAAGATTGGCTTTGTGTTTCAACTGTTTAACCTTATCCCGTACCTAACAGCGGTAGAAAATGTGATGGTTGCCATGGATATTGCTGGCATGAAGAGCAACGAGACGGAAAAGCGCGCGGCGGAACTGCTCACTCAAGTTGGGTTGGAACAACGTTTACACCATCGACCTGCACAGCTTTCAGGCGGCGAAAAGCAGCGCGTCTCCTTTGCGCGCGCCCTTGCCAACACCCCTAAAATCATCTTTGCCGATGAACCCACCGCGAATCTTGACAGCCGGCAGAGTGCGAATCTGATGAACCTTGTTCGAGAGCTGCGCCAAGAACACCAAACCACGATCGCAATCGTAACGCATCACGAGGGCTTAAAGAAGGATGCAGATCGGGTGATTCAGATGAAAGATGGGCAGATTGTGTCGGTGTAGTACGGTTGTCATAACTTCGGCGACAGACATTTTGGTTCTTGGGTCACCTTTAGTAGGAGCGATCTCCGAATCGCGACTTCTCTGAGTAGATGCACCAGTTTGGTGAAATTGGAAATAAGAAGAGATAACCCATGTCCACCTCAAAATTTGTTCCATTCAAGGAGACAAACCCTCATATTGACAGCACTCATACCTTGACTTTGAAATTTGCCGATGATGGCTACCTCTTCTTCAGGGATCTGCTTGATAAGAAGCGGATAGAGACGGTCAGAGATAACATCGTTGGTGTGCTCAAGGCGCATGGATTCGTTAATAAAGATGTGAACTCAGATCCGATTTGGTCGGGAAAATGGCCAGAGGCGAACGAGTTTTCACCGGACGGAGCAGTCACAAAAGATGTCGTCGAACTGGGAATCCTCGAAGCGTTGTCTGTAGCACCTGAGCTCATCGAAGCATTGAGACGGGTGCTGGGTGGGGAGGTTTTCTGTTGGGCGGATAACAAGGGCAGACTCCGACTGATGCTCAGTGGTGAAAAGAGCATGCAGGTCGCAGATGGTCCCAAGTTCTCTTTTACAACGCCGCCCCATCAAGACTACTATTTTTTTCGTCCAGTGGAATTCTGCACCGTCTGGATCCCGCTAATGGATATTGATGCCTCCATTGGTGGGCTAGCGATTGAGCGTGATTCACACAAAGAGGGTTTACATGAGGTGTGGTGGAAGGGCAAAGATTATCTTGGGGTGGCTGAAAATCGAGAGCAAGCCAGAACTTGGCGGGAAGAAGGGGGTATCGTTGTTGCCGGTACAACAAAGCCCAAGGATACAGATCGTGTCTGGCTTCGATCCGATTACCGACTTGGAGATGCCCTTATTTTCCATCCATTGATGATGCATACCGGCGTGGCAAATGCTTCTGACAAAGTGAGGATTTCTAGCGATTTCAGGTATCAGCGCAAAGGCACTCAAACGAATTGGGAATCCCACACCCCCATGGTCGAGTCCTCGAAATACTTCGGCGAAATTTTTAAATCTTTGGATGAGCTAGATGTAAAAACAGGGGTATATGAAAAAGTGTGGGAAACCATGCGTCTGGAAGGTCCGAGCGGGAAAGGAGATTACGATGTATCTAAGCGGGTGAAAGAACTGGTTGCGCAGATATCTACATCAGATTAATCTCTACGCTATCATTGATACCTGAACAACACCGTTGGTTAATAGCCTTTAGAACAGCTATTGTTGTCCAAAAATATACCGTATAAAACAGAAAGCAGCCTGAAATAAGTTAAAGGAACGAAGTTATGATACCTCAGAGCCGTCGCCGCAGATCAGTTCATGCCTTACTCATTTCACTGATTATTTATCTCTCCACTGCTATAGCGTTGACGTTCATATACTATCAGGGAGGTAAAGGCGGGTTTGAGGAGGCGGTAGAGGTCGAACTGCTTGATGAAAAAGATCTTCTCAAGTCACGCCGAGAAACGCTTAAACCGCCTCCACCGAAACGTATCATGGTCCCACGACAGGTTCAATCGTCAATTGCCCATCAACCCCAAACGATTAAGTTGACAACTGCCGCCAATCCGATTAATGAGACCCTCCAGCTATCAGAACAACCATTACTTCACAGTGCCAACCCCGAAGTCAATCCCCAAGACCAGCTTCCCGATGTCACAACAGCAGCAGAACGACTCAATAGCCGTGAAACACGGATTGACGAGACGGTTTCAACACGCTTCCAAACAGGCGATGGGGAAGGGATGGAAAGCCACCGGCAGCGGGCTAAAGGGAGCGGTAAGGACGGCATCCATGCTTTGGAGTCTACTGGCATGTCAGACATCGGAGCTGTTAGCAATCGTCCCGGTCAGCGCGGCTCGGGCCAGGGGGATGGCTCAACCACGAGCGATAACTCCTCCGATAGTTCCTTTGCTGAGGCTTTACACTGCATCGCCGAGCATATCATTGCTACACGCACGAAAGATCAAGTTGATATCGTCTTTGTGCTTGATACAAGTGCGAGTATGCGAGATAACATTCAGCAGGTCGCGGATAATCTATTCAGTATGACCGATGCGTTTGATGAGGTCAATATCGAATATTTTCTTGGCATGATTCAGTTTAGTGTTAGGCAGGGAGGACAGGAGTTGAAGCGGCGTCCGCTTGTGCCAGATGTCGGGACGCTTCGATATCTGATGAGAAGAATCCTATGGGGTGGAAACGAGCACGCGCTCGATGCGATGATAGACACTTTTAACTCCATGGAATTTCGTTCGGAAGCCGATAAATTTATCGTGCTAGTAACAGACGAACCCGCCACGGCCCGATCAGGAACAAAACTAAGCATCAATGAGATACGTCAAAAGGTTATTGACAGTTGTAAATTGCATGAACTGCGCGTCAATGTGCTAGGGCACACGGAGGAATATCAGATGCGCCTTGCGGAAGAAACCGGAGGGCTATGGCAAGAGATTCCCGGCGGGGTCAGACAGAGAGGTAGTTTGCAGGCTTCAACTACTAGCAAGGGAGGTCTCGTTGAAATCTTCCGTACAATTGCCACCGATATCCGCCGAAACACCGGCGCACTGTTATTCAGCCTTGAACTCGAATTCCAAGCAGCATTGGACGATCACGGGTACATTCTCACCAAAAAACTACGTCGAGCGTTTCAAAAGAACAACGTTTTCCTATCTGACACTTGGGAACTCGCTGAAAGCGTTATCACCTTGGTAAGATCACCGGGCGAAATATGGGTAATTACGGACCATGCTAGCGGACGAATCTACACAGTTCGGAAAGAGAGAGAGAAACTCAATGTCTACCTCGGTGTCCATCCGGAAGCTTCTACGCACCAAATAGCTGACATTGTCATCATGCTCGATTACAGTCGTAGCATGGGCGGGAAGTCTGAAGCGGTAATGCTTGGTATCAGTACCTTAATTGGGAGATTGCATCTTTTACCGATTGACTATCGAATCGGACTCATCCGTTTCGCAGAGGCAAAGGATGCAATCAAATCGGTCCATGGTGCAGATGTCATCCAGATGCCGCTCGGCGAAACCGCGATACGGGACCTGATGGCATTGCCCTTCGGTGGGGATGAACATCTTACGGATGCCATTGTGAAAGGACTGCCACAAGTTCGCTTTCGTCGCGATGCGAGTCGTTTTATCCTTGTCTTGACCGACGAGCCAGCCACCGGCACTGTCCCGCCGGAACGTGCAATAACACTTTGTCAATCATTGGGAGTGCGGGCATACGTCATCGGTGTGCCAGGAAAGGGCGATTTTCAATGGAAATTGACCAAACAAACCGGCGGTCAGTTTTTCCCGATGCCGAAACACCTGCCTCAAACCTATCCATACCAGTGACATACTCCCCAAGCTAAAGTATTAGGCTTGTTTCAAGCCTTTGGAATTGTTCCCTCAATAGTTGAGTCTTCAACTGTGTAAGTCCTACCGTGTTTATCTGTGTCCCTCCCCTAAACCCGATGCTGATGGATATTTATTACAAGTGTCGTCCTCTGAAGATAAAAAAATACATGGATGCAAAAAAAAATCTTGACAAGAGGAAAAGCCATCCGATATAATTAACAGTGTTAAGTTAAATTACTATGTGAATAAGGGGCAAAGCAATGGGTACTAAAGAACGGAGAGCAAGGGAAAAAGAGCAGTTACGGCGTCAAATTATTGCTGCAGCGCGCGAGTTGTTCGTCAATGAAGGCTACGAGAATGTCTCTATGCGAAAGATTGCCGATAAAATCGAGTATTCACCGACGACGATCTATCTTTATTTCAAAGATAAGGCGGATCTTTTAGATTCTGTTTGCAAGGAGACCCTCCTAGACCTGTTGAACACGCTTGAGTTGCTAAATAGAGATAAAAGCAACCCCGTCGAAGCCCTGAAAAAAAGCGGAAAAGCCTATGTCGACTTTGGTCTAAAATATCCGCAAGATTATAAGTTGACGTTTGTCGTCCGTCCCCAGTTCCAGAAGGGTTTAGGTCTGGAAGAAGGATCGGTTGGCGAGAGGGTGTTTAATCACCTGTGCGCAATGGTCTCTGAATGTATTCGACAGAAAGCATTCCGCCAAGTGGCTGTCGAAACCACCGGTCAGGCACTGTGGTCAGCGGTTCATGGTGTTACATTGCTCCTTATTGATTTTCCCGATTTCCCTTGGACCTCGAAAGACAAATTAATCGACATGGTGATTGACACGATGGTTGATGGTTTGAAGGCGTAGATTTTAAGTTATTTGGCGCAGGTCGCTATATTTTTTTGCTGATATATTAACACCGATAAGTTATTTATCTATGTTAACACATAGAAAATCTTGAAAGGAAAAAAGAATGAAAAAGCGAAACCTATTCTACAAACACTTTCTTTCCACCCGTCGGTGTTGATTGGGGATATGAACGGCGACAGCCGCTCGGACCTGCTGGTACAGAATGGACGGGAAGAACTGCACGTCTATCTCGGCGTGCCGGGGCCAAAGCTGTTCGCCCGGCGGCCTCAAAAGGTGTCGGTCGTCATGCCCTACGAGGAATACACCTGGCTGGTGGACCTCAACAAGGACAGCGTGCAGGACCTCCTCGTGCATCACCCGTCCACCACTGAGCCGAATCGGGTGAGGATACTTATCGCTCGATGAACGAAATCGGTGATTTATATCGTTACTGCATAATCTTGCCGCACGATTTGGAACAGAAAGCAATGGATATCAACGAGAAAGTACAGCCATTCAAGGGTTCACTAGTTCATGAGTTCACGGGTTTGTGGCTTCATGGGTTCAAAAACGCGAGTTTTCTTAGCATTTCACGTTTCACATTTCAAAAAGGAGAAAAATAATGAGACGCTCAATTTTTTGCTTAATCTATGTCTTTTTAGGGGTAACCTTCAGTGCCTCGGTTCAGGCGCAAGAAGCTGACCTCACCAAAAATTTCGGTATTGGACTTCAGGGCGCTACACCCGCGTACAGTTTTGTTGACGAGCAACCGCAGACAATCATTGGTGGAATCAGTTTTCGCTATAACGGACTGGCACCCGTCTATCTTCAAACCGTCGGACATTTTACTCTTAATGATCAGGATAGCGACCATATCTTAGGTGCTGGCATTTCATATGCCATATTCGAGCACCAAAGCAGATGGCATATAGCCCGACTTTATTTCACCCTAGAAGGCGGCTGGCGATATCAAAAAGAGCAGGATCTCGATCAAGAGATTGTCAAAACCACGACGCTCGGAGGTGGACTCGCTTTTGGCGGTGAACTTGTGTTTCCAATTGGGGGGATTCCTCTCGGCTTGAGTGTGAAAGTTGGTCAAGGGTTTGGTAGGGAAAAAGCTAGTTCTCAATCCAGCGGTCTTGCTGGCGTTTACGTAGGAACGGGCATACACGCCTATTTTTAGCTCTCTTTTTTAGTTACTAAAGTTTGTACAATTTGTATCCAATTCATGTAGCGTTATCAAGGGTCTAGTGAATATTCGGCGAGTTAGTATCTTCAGAGATTGTCGCAGAAAATAATTATCCCTTGATTAAAGCACGCAGATGCTCAACCATCAACCCTTGTGTCCGCTTGACAGTTCGATACCAATGTTATCGAACTGCCTGTGACACAAGTGGCGTTGAATAGCAATTGCGTCAGGCAACTTGTTCCGAAACTTAGTTGCGCGAATTAATTGATGCTTTGACGCGATTTGACCTGATACCTTGTCAAATCCGCAGTGCTGCTTGACATCCCGAAGCGTGTTCTCAATCAACCACCATTTGTACCGTGAATTGTACAAACTTTAGTTTAGTTAGGGTATGCAGTTAAACGCTCAATGCCAATACCGGAAACAGTCGCACAACAGAATACCATCAATGTTGCACAAGGTTATAGGCTCAATCAATTCAGACGGTTGCGAGTCTGTTCCGGGGGGCGCTTAGGACGACTCGTGTCAAACCAATTTAGTGCTTGCATTTCTGAATGTGGTGTGCTAAAATCAGTTGGCTATCTTCAAACGGTTTTAACAAAAACAGTCAAAGATAAATTGGACTTTAGGCTTGCGTGTAAACGCGATTAACCTCAATTCTAAAACTACACTGTAAGGAAGAATACGATGGCAGATGTTCTAATTATTGGTGATGGTCCCGGCGGTTTAAGTGCCGCACTGTTCCTAGCCAAAAACGACATGGACGTAACCGTTTTTGGTCAGAATAAAACCTTTATGCACGACGCAATGCTCTACAATTACTTAGGCATTCCTGAGGTGACCGGAACTGAGTTTCAAGAGATTTCTCGTAGACAGGTCAACGGATTCGGTGGCAAAATCCTTGATGTCGAGGTAACCGAGGTTGAAACCGGCGGTGCTGAATTTGCCGTGAGTACGGCAGCGGGAGATAAACATCAGGGAAAATACCTTATCGTTGCGACCGGTTTTGAGGAGGCGTTGGTCGAAAAACTTGGACTTGGGACCGATAGCGATAATGATGACGCTATCATTGCCGATCGAGAGGGAAAAACAGCGGTTGAAAACCTCTATGTTATCGGTTGGCTAACTCGCGGTCAGCGGACACAAGCGATTATTTCCGCCGGCGAGGGTGCCGCAGCAGCGTTAAGCATTCTCTCGACCGAAGCCGGCAGAGATGTCCACGATTTTGATGTCGTCAAAGAGGATGGAGATGACGAGTAAGACGCGACAACTCGTTGGTAAATAAGATGCTCAGGGACGTCGTCTCTGGGCTTTTTTTTAGAGCGGGCAAGTTTTTACAATATCTAAGGAGAACTGGAATGCAATGGTCCAGAATGACTACAACTGAGACTCAAAAAAGACTGTGCTGCCTTGTCTGTTTACTATTTACTTTGTGTGCAGCAACGTTATATGCAGCCGGATTTGAAGATGTCGAACAAAAAATCAAAGAACATGTTTTGTCCAACGGCATGAAATTCATCATCCTTGAGCGGCATGAAGCACCGGTGTTTTCTGGATATATTTATGTCAACGTTGGCAGTGCTGACGAAGTATATGGAAATACTGGAATTGCCCATGTCTTTGAACACATGGCGTTTAAGGGAACAACGACCCTCGGAACAAAAGGGTATGATGAAGAAAAAGCACTTATGGACAAAATGGATGACCTGTTTGATCAACTCAGAGCCCAATGGGCAAAAGGAAATCATGCGGATGCGGAAAAACTAGGTGAATTAGAAGCGGAATTTAAGCAGCTTCAAGAGGAAGCGTCTCAATACTCCGATGGCGAAGAATATACGAAAATCTTAGAACAGGAAGGAGCTGTCGGTGTCAATGCCGGCACATCCGCTGATTGGACTGCGTATTTCTATAGTCTTCCTTCAAATAGGATTGAGTTGTGGATGGCACTCGAATCGGAGCGATTTATTGACCCCGTGATGCGAGAGTTTTTCAAGGAGAAAGATGTCATCAAAGAAGAACGGCGGATGAGAACTGAGAGCAGTCCAATCGGTAGGCTGATTGAAGAACTCCAAGGACTGTCATATCTAGCGCATCCCTATGGTCATCCAATCATCGGTCATATGTCAGATATCAATACAACAACGCGAACAGAAGCCCTTCAGTTTTTTAGAGAATACTATACCCCTAGCAATATGGTCGCTGCGATCATTGGTGATGTGGATGCCGATGAAGTTATCCAGATGGCGGAAAAATACTTTGGTAGAATGCCTGCTCGTTCAAATCCACCCCGCGTTGAAACTGCCGAGCCAAAACAGCTAGGGGAACGACGCCTCAAAATTGTAGAACAGACTCAGCCATTCATCGCTATTGCCTACCACAAACCGGAAGTCAGACACCCAGACAACGCTGTATTTGGTGCAATAACAGATATCTTGGCTTCGGGACGAACGTCACGTCTTTATAAAAAATTAATTCGAGATGAGAAGATCTCCATCTCTGCCGGTGCGTTCCCGGGATTTCCGGGCGACAAATACTCAAATCTTTTCCTCTTTTATTCATTTCCTTCACAAGGACACACGAACGCGAAAAACGAAGAGATGATTTTGGCTGAAATTGAGATTCTTAAAACGGAGTTGGTTTCGGAGGCGGAACTGAAGAAAGTCAAAACGCTTGCAAAGGCCGGATTGATTCGTTCGCTTCGTTCTAACAGCGGATTAGCTGGAATGTTATGCAGTGCTGAATTCCTTCTGGGCGACTGGCGGGAACTGTTTAACTCGCTTGAGCGGATTGAAAAAGTTACGAGTGAAGATATCAAACGGGTCGCAAACGAATATTTTGTGGATTCCAACAGATCCGTGGGAGAGATTGTGACATCGACAGACGATGAAGAAAAGGAGGAAAGTCAGTGAAAAAGTACCCGTTATATTGGCTAATATGGAGTTTTGCCCTGATTCTTTTAGTTACTGTTATTGGGTGTGCGCGAAACAAGCCATACGAAGGCCTTGTTTATCCGCCCTTAAATCAACCCCAGCCACCCGTCCCCGATAGATTTGAATTGGATAATGGGATGATTGTTTATCTCCTAGAAGACCATGAACTACCAATTATCGACATTTCCGTGCGGATTCGCACCGGTTCACTCTACGAACCTGCGGACAAAGTTGGGCTGGCAGCAATCACTGGGGCAGTCATGCGAACAGGGGGCACCACAAGTAAAACCGGAGATGAGCTTGATGAAATTCTGGAGAATTTAGCCGCGTCCGTTGAAACGGGCATCGGTGATGATGCCGGCTCGGCGTCCGTGTCGGTTTTGAAGGAAGACCTTGACACAGGGCTATCTATCCTCGCCGATATTCTCATGAATCCTGCGTTCCGAGAGGATAAAATCGAGTTAGAAAAGGTGCAACATCGCAGTGGTATTTCGCGGCGAAATGATAATCCGGGGGGGATCACGAGGCGAGAATTTGGGAAGCTCATCCACGGCGCAGACAGTCCTTATGCACGTACAACCGAGTATGATACGATTAACAGTATCACCCGTGATGACCTTGTCGCTTTCTATCAAAAGTTTTTCCGTCCGAACAACATCATTTTAGGTGTGCTTGGCGACTTCGATTCCGAAACTATGTTGGCAAAGGTTCAGGAGGCTTTCAAGGGCTGGGAACCCGCGGAGATCGACCTTCCTGAAAAACCGAAAATCCCTGAAACGTATGGAAAGAGAGTCGCGCTAGTAAACAAAGACGACGTGAACCAAACCAATATCCGCATGGGACATATCGGCTGGTTACGTAAGAACGAAGACTATCCCGCTCTGGTTGTGATGTCCCAAATTCTGGGGATTGGGTTTTCCAGCCGATTGATAAACAGCATCCGAGTTGAAAAAGGGCTGGCATATTCTGTCGGAAACAATTACGGCGCGGGTTACGATGTTCCCGGCGTCTTTTTCATTGCATGTGGAACCAAATCGGAAGCCACTGTAACAGCAATCGAAGCGATTCTGGTTGAAGTTGAAAAGATGCGAGCCGAAGAGGTCACCGACGAAGAGTTAAAACAAGCAATTGACGGTTTCATGAATTCTTCTGTGTTTGACTATGATACCAAAGGAGAAATTCTGTCTCGAGCACTCCGGTATGAATACCATGACTATCCACAGGATTTCGTTGAGCAACTCATGGCGGGGATTCGGGATGTCACAAAAGCAGATGTCAAGCGCGTTGCCGCTGAATACCTGCATCCCGACAAATTCACGCTCATCGCGGTCGGCAAGGCGAGCGATTTTGATAAACCGTTGAATACGCTCGGAGATGTCACAGAAGTCGATATTACCATTCCACCCCTCTCTCCTGAACCTGTCCCCGAAGCGGGTGAAGCGGAAGCCGCAAAAGCCAAAGCAATCCTCGCCGACGTTATTGAAGCGCACGGCGGACTCGATAAACTCAAGGGAGTAAAAAACATCGTTACCAAAGGAAAAATGGTTGTGAATACACCCGGTGGTATGATGGAGCTTGATGGACAGGTAACAATAGTATTACCTGCCAAAGCGCGGGCTGATCTGAGGATGCCGGCAATGGGGCTGGAGATGAGTCGAATCTATGACGGTCAAGCCGCGTGGAGGGTGATGCCTCAAGGGGTTCAACACCTCCCTGCAGCCTTTGTTGAAGAGGCGAAAAAAGAAATTTTTAGAGATAGTGTTCAGCTGCTAATCTATATTTCCGATCCAGAGGTCTCTGCTCAATTTCTCGGTACAGAAGATGTAAAAGGTAAAATGGCAGATGTCATACTGGTCAGCGATACGCCGGCGGATACCCTTAAACTCTTTATTGACCAAGAAACAAAACATATTATTAAAAGAGAGTATCAGGCACTAACAGAGCAGGGACCTGCGGAGCGAGAGGAGTTCTTGGACGATTATCGAGAAGTCTCAGGCGTGATGATTGCCTTTCATACCGTTTTGATCGATAATGGCGAGCAATCAGCCGAAATCACGTTCAGCGAAGCCATGATTAATACCGAAGTGGATGAATCGTTATTTCAGGAGTAGCCCAGCAATGGCTTTACTAGATCAATTGCGATAGTGCATTGCAATAGTGCTAACGATTTAAGCCTGAATCAGGGCATACAGATCTAATCCAGCTGAGCCCGGAGGATCTAAACCACACTTACTATATAAAAAATCATCCGATTATCGGTGTAGCATTTTTGCGACGACAGTGTGGCACAGTTTCAACACTTTCTTTGTGGACACGACATTCCCTCTGAGATCACTGCGTATATCAGAAGCAAATGCAAAGTTGTCCGGAGCAAGTGTTTTCCGATTAACTCGGTTTTTGCACAATCCCTTTAGGTGGTTCAAGATAACTATGGTATCCAAATTGCTTGTGGTTGATGAACCAAATCAATCTCGTTTGGCAACGATTCGCGTCGGATCTTATCTGGCTCCGTTGAAATGTCAAAGAACCTTAGACGGAGAATCGTATGGGTAAGCAAAACATCACCGAATTTGATGGGTTAGATTTGGAACTGTTTTTTTGCACAGAAATCTTAAAGTTGAATTCATTGCATTACGGATATTGGGAGGAAAGCGAAAAACTAACAGAGGGAGATAATAAACTAACTCTTGAGTGTTTGCGAGATGGGCAACAAAAATATACAGATATGCTCATAGAAGCGATTCCTAAGAATGTTAAAAGCATTCTGGATGTTGGATGTGGAATTGGAGATGTGTCGAGAGCACTCTCAAAATTGGAATATGATGTAACCGCGATTTCACCAGATGGTAATCATGCGAAATATTTTGAGAATCATCTCTCAAAATTAACCTTCTTCCAGACAAAATTTGAGGACCTCGACATTGATAACAAATTCGATTTGATTCTCATGAGTGAATCTCAGAATTATTTTCCAACTGAAATCGGATTTCGTCAATGCACCTCATTTTTATTACCTAAAGGGTATTTACTGGTTGCGGGGATGTTTAGAAAAGATAGCAATAGTAAAATTGCAGAGGTTCCCAATACCATTGAAGATTATATAAAAACCGCCAAAAAGAATGGCTTATTATTGATAGAAAACGTTGACATAACCGAAAATATACTTCCGACTATCAATTTTATTTATGAATCGATGCAGAATTATGTGGAGCCAGGCGCGAAAATGTTAAGTCGATTTATATCATCAATAGCGCCTCTAAAAAGCTGGTTCATTAAAATCATTTTTCGGAAGCAGATAAATAAGACCCTACAGATTTATAATTATTATCGAAAGAGAACCAATCCACTTTTTTTTGAAAAGAATATAGTTTATGCTAGACTCTTGTTTCAATGCAATGTCTAGGTGTGAAACGTAAAAATTAACCTAACTTCCCTTTCACAGCCTGCCCCAATGGCTTATGAACGTTTGATCCCCTCACCGATGATGCGAAAACGGATACTTGATTGATACGCTGCTAACCCCTGACCTATTGAGATTTGCCAATCTGCATGACGAGTCGTTAAATCCGTAAAGCGTATAGGGCAATACGCATCACGCGCCACCTATCATGAAACGAATTATACATTCCATCAACCACTGGCTGAAATTACGAGTTCTCGAAATACAGGAATTTGTGGTTTTCATGGCGAACGCTGCGAGGGGTGTATACAAAAAACCTCGATATTGGCACGATTTCTTTGATCACATGGACATCATGGGGGTTGGCTCGATTCCGATTGTACTCATTGCAGGAGGCTGCATTGGTGCTCTAATCACGTTGGAAACGCTAGCAGAGCTGCGTACCTTTGGGGCAAATGTGTTGTTGGGAAAGTTGACAGGACTTTCGATCATACGAGGTTCGGGCCCCGTATTCACTGCGATGATTGTTTCGACCCGTGTTTGTTCGTCCGCCGCCGCCGAGTTAGGCGCGATGCAGGTAAGCCAGCAAATTGATGCCTTGGTGACGATGGGCGTAGATCCTTTCCGGAAATTGGTTACCCCACGCATTGCTGCTGGGACACTTATGTTTCCTGCGTTGGCGACCGTCAATGGTGTTGCTGCAATCCTTACAGGGGCTTTGGTAGCACGACTTTCGGGCACAATGAGTCTAACCTTTTTCCTGAATCAATCCTTGAGCAGTATTACCCCCGGCGATGTTCTCTGGGGGCTGACCAAGTCAACTGTATTTGGCTTTATCGTTGTCTCAACTGCTTGCTATTATGGGCTTCGTGTTCAGGGGGGCACCGCAGGAGTCCGAGCCGGTGCGTCTCAGGCGGCAGTTGCTTGCGTACTTCTCATTCTGATTTCCAATTCTATCATGACAACGCTTGTTCATGCATTTTAGCGATGATCCATTTAACGTAGAAATTCAGCTGACACTTTCATTTGCCACAAATAGCGTTTTGCCCTTTTTTCTTCTATGAGCCCCGTAGGTGGAACACCAATGAACTAATGCACCAATGCACAAATGGTTTTCACGTTTCACGTCCCGATAGATCGGGATCCTCGGAACGGGACATCACGTTTCACGCTTTTAGTGTTTTGCACTTTCTTTCGACATGAGCTTCCTATGATTTCACTCAAAAACATTAACTTCTTCTCCAACGATGCACAACATATCCTTAAAAATATCACTTTTGACATTCCAACTGCCAAAGTGACCGCTATTATTGGAACGAGTGGATCTGGAAAGACAACCCTCCTTCGTATCATAGCGGGTTTGTATGAACCGACAAGCGGTGAAATCTGGATAAACGGACAAAACCTAGCGGCACTTCCGAAGACCAAGCAACAGCAGGTTCGGAGCAAAATGGCAATCGTGTTTCAACACGGTGCCCTCTTTGATTCACTCACGGCTTGGGAAAACGTTGCTTTCCCGCTTTATGAGCAGGGTGCAATGCCGCTTTCAAAGGTGAGAGAGGAGGCAGAGAAATTGCTAGAGATGGTTGATTTACACGGTGCGGCAGATCTCTCAATTGATCGATGCAGCGGCGGGATGCAGATGCGAATCGCCATTGCCCGGGCGCTCGCCTCTTATCCTGAAATTATCCTTTATGATGAACCCTCTAGTGGTTTGGATCCAATTGCACGAGGCCTCATCTGTAATCTCATCCAGAAGCAACAGGTCCAGCAACGTATGACTTCAGTGCTTGTTACCCATCAATTATCTGCGGCGTTTCAAATTTCCAATCATTTTGTTTTTCTATACGAGGGGGAAATCCTCTTTGAAGGAGATGCCGATGAATTGATGGCAGCAAAAGACCCTTATATCCAACGCTTTATTCAACCGCCGAGCCGTTCTTATCGAGCAACCGACCTCGTGCACTTTTAACAAGTCTGTGGTGCGACGAGTCGTAGTATTTAATGGAGGAAAAATTCATGCGATTACAAAGATCGCAAGTCACGTGGTCACAATTGCAAGTCGGAATTTTTGCACTGATTTGTGGTGTCATTTTATTGTGGCTTATCCTTTTCGCGGGTAATGGTCTAAAGGCAGTTCAAAATCGGTTTGCTGTGCAAACCGTTATTGATTCCGCATCCGGATTAAAATCTGGGGATGTGGTCCGTTTAGCGGGAATTGAAGTTGGAACGGTCAAGGCAGTCGAATTCGTTCGCCAAGATGGTGTGGAAAAAGTCCAAATACAGCTGAATCTAAATCAACAAGCCGCGCAACGAGTCAAGAGCGATTCAATCGTTCAGGTTAAATCGATCGGTTTTACTCAAAGCCGATATGTAGACATCTCACTAGGAACTCCCGAAGGCACCCCGGTATCTGAAGGCGCTACTTTAAGAGGAACTGTCCCAACAGAAATGTCCAGTCTGCTAAATCAGGCAATTGTGGTGAGTGAAAATATGAATAGTTCCTTGACCCGATTTGAAAGCCTTGTGAACCGACTGCAATCTGGCGATGGTACTTTTGCAAAATTGCTATCGGATGCAGCGCTTTACACGAATCTGGATCAGGCGACAAACAGCGTCTCGGAGTTCGTCGGAGAGTTAAACGAAGGGGATGGCTTGCTCCCCCAACTCCTTTCCAAGAAAGAGATTGCTGAGAATGTTACGCAAAGCACCGCTTGGGTAGCAAAGTGGGGGCAACAAGCGACCCAAGGCGAAGGCACGTTAGGAAAACTAAATACCGATCCTGCCCTCTTTAACCGGACGGAACGTATTCTAGAAAGCCTCGAAAGTCTTGAAGCGCGTTTCAATCGACTTGATGCGCTAATCGGATCTGCCGATACCCTCATCCAAAAAATCGAGAGCGGCGAAGGAACGGCAGCCAGAATCATCAATCGTCCCGATCTATATGATCAATCTGTCGTAACTTCCCAAAAGGTAGAACAGTTAATCGATCAGGCGCAATCAGGTGAAGGTACAGTTAGCAAACTCGTTTCGGATCCGTCTTTGGCAGAATCTATTACAACTTCTACCGAATCAATTGCCCAACTCACCGACAAACTGAATACCTCCGGAAACACGCTGGACAAACTGACATCGGGAGCTGAACTATTTGATAGCCTGACCGCAACGACAAAACAGTTAGAAACCGTGCTCGTGAAGATTAACACCGGGGAAGGCTCACTGAGCAAACTTGCCAACGATAAGAAAACTGCTGAAGAGCTCACGACACTGATTTATAATCTCAAGGTACTGGCTGCAGATATCGGAGCACATCCCAAGAAGTATGTGGGATTCAGTCTTTTTTAGGACATTTGGAGATAAACGCACTCATTTTTTATGTCCAACGCCTAAGACATCCGGAGAACCTATGAATGGATCTATTTGAAAAATGCTATGATTTTAGCTATGGCAGAAGCACACGAGGACAAGAATATAAAGCAGTGGTCGAGGCAGGGATTTATCCTTATTTCATTCCAATTGAATCCTCCGCAGATACAGAGGTCATGATCAATGGCGAGAAGAAGGTGATGATTGGATCGAATAATTACCTCGGGTTGACACATCACCCGAAAGTCCTTGAAGCTGCCGAGATGGCTGGGCGAAAATATGGCTCTGGTTGTACGGGCAGCCGATTTCTGAACGGCACCCTTGATATCCATATTGCGCTTGAAGAAGCACTCGCCGAATTTGTTCACAAGGAAGCTGCATTGGTTTTTAGCACCGGATTTCAAGTCAATCTCGGTGTTATTGATACCCTTGTGGGGCGCAGGAACATTGCTTTCATTGATTCGTTGAGCCATGCGTGTGTCGTTGATGGGTGCCGCCTCTCTTGGGGCGAGATGACGAGGTTCCGACACAACGACTTGGACGATCTGGATAGCAAATTGGAAAGTGCCCCTCCTGAGAGAGGGAAACTGATTGTCGTTGAAGGCATTTACAGCATGGAAGGCGATATCGGCGATCTTCCCGGCATCATCGAAGTGGCCCGGAAACATCAGTGCCGTTTGATGGTTGACGATGCACACGGTGTTGGTGTCCTCGGTCCAACCGGCGCCGGTGCCGCTGAACACTTTGGTGTCGAAAATGACGTTGATTTAATTATGGGAACGTTTAGCAAATCTTTCGCGTGTATCGGTGGATTCATCGCTGCAGAAGCCGCCGTCATTGATTACTTGAAACACCATGCAAACACCTTCCTTTTCAGCGCAAGTATGCCTCCATCAGCGGTCGCAACGGTTCATGCCGCTCTGGAAATCATCAAAGCTGAACCGGAACGACGCAAACGGCTCTGGGAAAATGCACGAAAAATGCAGGAAGGTCTCCGATTGATGGGATATGACATCGGAGATACACAAACCCCTGTTGTTCCGGTGATTGTTGGCGATGATATGAATACCTTTATGTTGTGGAAACACCTATTCGATGCAGGTGTTTTCACCAATCCCGTTGTGAGTCCAGCAGTGCCTCCCGGTGGTTCGCGCCTGCGTACCAGTTATATGGCAAGCCATACCGATGAACAACTCGACTTTGTCCTTGAGAAATTTGATAAAGTGGGCAGGAAGCTGGGGCTGATCTAAAGGTTGGGTTATCTAAAAACAGGAGACTTTTCACGAAATGCGTTCCAGTAGACAATCCCCTGATATTGATGTTACTCCTGTCCAATCCCCAGTTGACCTAAAAGCGTTTATCAACCTGCCGTGGGCAATCTATCGTAACGACCCCCATTGGGTGCCCCCGTTACGCAGCGATCTCAAGAAACGGCTTGATAAATCCCGGTATCCCTTCTTTGACCATGCCGAAGCCGAATTTCTAATCGCTCGACGTGAAGGGCGTGTTGTCGGGCGAATCGTCGCGATTAAAAATGATACCCATATCGACTTTCACGAAGAACAGGTGGGGTTCTTTGGATTCTTTGAGTCCATCGAAGATACGGAAGTCGCAGCGGCACTGTTTTCTCATGCCGCTCAATGGTTGCGGGGGCACAAACTTGAAGTAATGCGTGGTCCCGTGAACTACTCAACAAATGACGATTGTGGATTGCTTATTGACGGTTTTGATTCCGCTCCTATGATTATGATGTCCTACAATCCACCCTACTACCCTAATCTTATTGAAGGTTTCGGTTTCAAGAAGGCAAAAGACCTGCTCGCTTACGAAATAACCGATGAAGTGCAGGTGCCTGAACGTCTTGAGCGAACAGTACAATGGATTAAAAAGCGCAAAAACATCACAATACGTCCCCTCGTCAAAAAACAGATCCATCGGGAAATTCAGCGGGTCAAGGAGATCTATAACGCTGCATGGGAGAAAAATTGGGGCTTTATCCCAATGACGGACAGAGAGATCGATTACATGGCGCAGGAGCTAATCCAGATTATTGACCCTGATTTGCTCCTGTTCGCCGAAATTGAAGGGGAGCCTGTCGCCTTTATCCTTGCGTTACCCGATTTTTATGTTGCGTTGAAACACGCCAACGGACGCTTGTTTCCAATCGGACTCCTCAAACTTCTCTGGCACAGCCGTAAAATTGACACAGCGCGGGTTCTAGCGTTTGGGATTAAGACAAAATATCGTCAACAGGGAATTGACGCCCTGATGTACTACGAAGTTTATAAAATTGGTGTTGCAAAGGGGTATCGACGAGGGGAGATATCGTGGATTTTGGAAGACAATACATTGATGAATCGAGCGGCTGAAAACATGGGTGCGACACTTTATAAACGCTATCGCATCTACGACTATCCACTGTCATAATCCAAGTCGCTAGTTATATGCAGCGCGATAGAATCAATCTCCTATACCCGTAGGTTGGGCATCTTGCCCGACTCTCCTGCTCAGTTTCATACCGGCAGGTAGCCTGTAGGTCGAGATTCATATCTCGACACCCAAATATCAACAGAACCTGGTGCTCTTCAATGCTGAGGGTCAAATAATTTATTGGGTAGTAAAGCGAAAGGGCTACGTCCAATGGCAGAATCTGACGATGGGATGCCGCACGACAGACGTGCATTCTTCCGGGAAGCATTTACAAGGTTCGTTCAGCCGGTCGCTGAATACTTAGATACGCAGATCGGGACACATCTCCCCGCCGGGAAAGTCCTGTTGCGACCACCGGGTGCACTCCCGGAAGCGGCGTTTTTGGAAACCTGTTTGCGGTGTGGAAACTGTGTCGATAGTTGTCCCGCAGACGCCATTCAGCCCTTGCAGAGCGATCAGTCCAATCTGGCAGAGACACCCTACATCAATCCAGACGATCAGCCCTGCGTTGTCTGTGATTCACTTGAATGTATGCAGGTCTGTCCAAGCGGAGCTTTGCAAAAACTGTCCGTCCATGAAATTCAGATCGGTTTAGCCGAGGTCAATTATAGTGTCTGTCTGCGCTCCAACGGAGTCGATTGCCTCGACTGTGTTGATAGCTGCCCAATTGGCGAAACGGCAATTCGGCTCGACTCCGAAAAACGGGTTGAGGTCCTTTCTACTGGCTGTATCGGATGCGGCGTGTGCCAGTATCAATGCCCTACAACTCCAAAATCTATTGTTGTTCGACCTATTCGGGAATATGCAGAAGCCCAAAAAGATTAGCGGCGTGTGCGAGATTTTTTTGAATACAAAACTGGTATGACTTGAACTTATCACAAATCGTCACCTTATAAATTTCTAAACTGAAAATGTCTCTACGGTTCTTCCCGTTATCAAAATCTTCCGTTCTAAAACCCCGTTTTTTAAGGCGGGGATACAGAACGGCAAGCCCCGTTAGTTAGTCAAAAAAGGGTGATTTTGTAGGTAAGATATGGTATACTTTTCTTGGCTTTCGCGGGAGAGTTTCACCCCTATCGCATGATAGGGTCTCCCGCTTCCTCGTGAAACAGGATATGAAAGCTAGAAAGCTAACCATAATGAAGACCTACAAGTTCAAAATGTATTCTAATCACGGTAATCGTGAATTGCATAAGACCATAGACGGACACGCTTCTGTCTGGAATCATTGCGTTGCCATCCAGCGACGTTATTATGCAATTTATGGCAAATATATCAGCAAGTTTAGATTGATAAATCACATATCTAACCTCAAACAATTGCCTCGATTTTCTCATTGGAATCAACTTCCGAGCCAAGCGATTCAAGACGTGGCAGCCCGTATCGACAAAGGCTACAAGGCAATGTTTGAATCGAGAGCGCAAGGTAAACCGTGGGGTAGACCGCGTTTCAAGCCCCGTCGCAAGTACAAGTCATTCACATTACTTCAAGCCGGTTGGAAACTTCTCCCGGGCAATCGTATCAAAATCGGTAAACATATCTATCAGTATTTCCAGTCCCGTGATATTGAAGGCACCCCAAAACGTTGCACAATTAAGCGGGATGCCGTCGGTGACATCTATATCTGTGTGCTAACTGACCATGTAGAACCAGCCCTGAATCGGGTCATGACGGGTAAAATCGCAGGCTTTGATTTCGGTCTAAAACGGTTTCTCACAGGGTCTAACAGACACGATATAGAATCGCCTCTGTTTTTCAAACGGAGTATCAATGCTATCAAACGTGCCAATCGTAACGACTCCCGAAAGCGCAAGCGGTCAAACAACCGGGAACGGGCACGGATTAACCTAGCTCGCAAGCACCGCAAAATAGCGAACCAACGAGAGGACTTCCACTATGAGTTGGCACACCAACTGACTGACGAATATGACGAAATTAGACTGGAGGATCTCAACCTCAAAGGCATGAAAGCACTATGGGGACGCAAAGTTAGTGACTTAGGCTTTGCCGATTTCGTCAAGAAATTGGTGTATATCGCTGACAAAAAAGGTGTAAAAATCATCTTCATAGACAAGTGGTATCCTTCCAGTAAGACCTGTTCGGCTTGCGGCACCGTGAATGAATCGTTGAACCTACATGATAGAACTTGGCAGTGTGCTGATTGTGGTGCTATCCATGACCGTGATAGAAACGCTGCAATTAACATCTACAGGGTTGGGGCATCAACCCTTGAAGGAGAGGACGTAAGACCATCTTCGGCTGGCTGTCCTTGTTGATAGCACAATTACCGTTCCTGAAGGACACAAGAATCCCCGTCCTTCAGGGCGGGGAGTATGTCAATGCCCTATTCCAACCCTCCAGTTCTCCAGTCTTTTTCTTCACGCCTTCTCTGGTTCATCGTTGTTTTCGTCTTATTGTTCCCGTCCTTGGGCGGAGTATCCGCTCAAGAAGCCATTCGTATCCTTTCACACGACTTTGATCCGGACGATATTACAATCGGGGATCCGGTTCGGTTGCGGCTGCGAATCGAAGCCGATGAAAACTTGCATATCTACTTAGATCCAATAGACCGCAGCGAACACGAACATCTGGAAGTCGATAAACCGCAAGTGGAACGAATCAAATCCGAAAGCCCACCGACAGGCAAAGCACACTATGAAGTAACCTACCCACTACGCGCCTTTGCTATTGGTAAGCACACCCTTCCCCCCATTACAATTAAATACACCGGTACTGATGGAGACAGCGGAAGTATCCAGACACCTACCTACCTGTTTGAGGTTCGAGCTATCAAGCCTCCTAGTGACACAGAGATGAAAGGAATCAAGGGACCCTGGTCCGTACCCTCGAATTGGATTCTTTACATTTTAGTGGTGCTTCTAGTAATCATAGTCGTTGGTGCGCTTGTCTTTTTTTACCTACATAGGCGAGCTAAACCCATAGATCTACAGCCTGAAGCACTGTCCCAACGTCAACCTCATGAAATCGCTTATGAGCAACTGAATCGGATTGAGGGGATGAACTGGGTTGCACAAGGCGAAATGAAAGTATACCACACCGAAATCTCTCACGTTATCCGTCAGTATATCGCTGCACGATATCATGTCCCTGCGCTTGAAATGACCACCCAAGAACTACTTGACCGTTTGCAGCCCGAAGATATTCCGAAAGAACTGGTACAGTATTTTTTCACTAACTGCGATTGGGTCAAGTTTGCCCGATACAGCCCTACAAAGCCAGAAGCCCATGAGCGGATGGAGGAAGCGCGTCGGATTGTCGATGAGACGAAGCAGTTTTGGGTGGGCAAAGGTGAGGAACAGGAAAGCGAGGTTCGTGAAGATCAGTGACTGCCGCGTTTGGAGTTTGAAGGGGGAGAAAAGGAAGGAAAAATGCCGCAATAAAAGCCTTTTTCCTTCCTGTCAATCTTCCGTTTTTGTCTATCCTATTGGATAGCAAATCGAAAATCAATGAGAAGTGGAGGATCGATGGAAAGGGACAGCTTGAGTTACTACGCCGGAACCATCTTTCGTACACCGTTTTCGTACCGAACCTCATAGTCTCCTTTAGGTACGGGCATAGAACGGATAGCCAACTCTTCTTGAGTAATCAAGGATTCGGAAAGCATGAGCAGGTCATCCAACGATTCTTGGGGCGTTTTCCCTGTAGTGTCAACTACAATCTTGCGTCCGTTCTGGGTAAAGAGCGATTTTTCAATCTCCTCCTCGAAACGCTGTTTGACCTCTGCGATATCTCCCTCTTTAATAATCTGATACTCATGCGAGTCTGCATGCATCCGCTCCCTGATTGCTTCATCGCTGGCAGTGACATGAATCAAGACCACATTGGGCAAGCGGGCTTCAAACACCTGCGCTTCGTAAATCCGTTGTGCCCTGTATGAGTAATTCTTATAGTAAGGGTTGTCCGGATCATCGCCGTACATATCTGAGTAAACCGATTCTTCGATATGCCAGCCCGCAATCAGGGTATTCGGATAATTCTTGATGACTTCGACATGGTACTGAATCTGCATCCGTTGTGAGCGTTCTTTAACATCATCAGGAAAATTGACCATCAACGCCCGTGATTCTGGACTCAAAGACGCGTCCGGAAGCGTGAAATGGTCGTCTCCGTGGACGGGTAGTCTGCGCTGTCGATAATAGTCGCCCAGCAGCGTGATTAAGGTTGATTTCCCAGCATATTCAATACCAACAAAGACACATCGCATAATGGAAACTCCTCTTTTTTACGCCGTCAATTCTGTAGTGACGGTTTTATGGTTGTTAAAGGAACAATTCGTATAAGAACCCGAATTCCGTAGGGACACACAAGTCAACTACCCCGCCCTGAAGGGCGAGGCTTGTGACTTGCCCAACGGGACTTACGCTTGGGCAGATTTTTACACGATGTTCACTAGTGAACATCTGAAAATCTACCCACGACGCTATCTTGGTGCGTTGCACCTAAGAGATAACGCGGTTATGCGGCTCTGGCTCGTAACTTTACACACCCGCCACCGCACGGCTATAGCATCCGTTTAGAAGGATTCACGATGTAGCGGTGCTATCATCGCTTCACATTCCGGGTGAAACCTCAGACAAACCACACCTTTCACGCGGTTCACTAGTGAACCTCAGAAGTGAGAGGTCAGTGTTAAACGAGCGTTTAACCTAAGTCATCGAGTTACAAGTGTTATTTTACCATACATCTACCTAAAAAGTGTAAGGTAGATTACAAAAACAACAAAAAAAGAGGCGCAGTTTCCTCCCCACGCTAAAGCATGGGGAGGAAACTGCGAAGATTTTGATGAATCATCCGCGAAGCCCTACAAAATCTGCGGTTCTATAGCGAGTGATTATAGCACGATTCTATCGTAAGATCTATCACTATTTTACTAACCTGCGTCACTCCGCGGCTAGTGCGCCTAGTCCTCTTTCAATACCCCTTTTCTTTATCTACGAGGTTGACCAACGGTTCCCCTTTGACGTAGCGGTGCAGATTATCGACAAACAGATGCATCGCACGAGAACGCATATGCTGCGATGCCCCTGCACTATGAGAGGTCAAAATCACATTCGGTTCCGTCCATAGCGGGCTATCCGGCGGACACGGTTCGGCGTAAGTAACATCTAACCCCGCACCAGCGAGTTTGCCGCTGCGGAGTGCTGCAATCATAGCATCTTCATCAATGACTTTGCCTCGGCTAACATTGACAAGATAGCTTCTATCCGGCAAGAGATCAAACTGCTCATGCGATAGAAGTTTATGAGTTTCAGGGGTGCTTGGACAACAGACCATTACGACGTTCGATTGTGCCATAAACTCTGAAAGCCAATCCAGTCCGCCTAGTTCATCGACACAATCCGGTTTGTCCATCGACTCCGAATCAACCGCGATGACCTTGAACTCAAATGCCTTTGCCCGTGCTGCAATCGCTCGACCAATGCCACCGAGTCCCAGAATACCCATGGTCATCCCTGCCAATTCGATGCACGGAACCCGCTCCCAATGTTTCTCCTTCATAAATTCCAGTTGTGTCGGAATACTGCGGGTCAGGGAAAGTAAGAGTGCGAAGGCGTGCTCAGAAATCTGAAGACCATACAGTTTCTGACAATTGGTCAACATTACGTCGCTTGCTTTGAAGGCAGGATACATCGTACCTTCGACGCCTGCTGAAGGTTGCTGCACCCAGCGCAACGATTTGGCTTTGGGAAGGTCTGCTTCACGGATCCCGCCGTAAATAATCTCGGCATCCGCGAGGTAATCGCCCACCGCCTCGCCCGGCGCTGGGAAGTAAATATCCATCTCCGGTGGGGCATCTTTGAGTATCGCTTCAACTTCGGGATCTTCACGTCTTGCCATTAACACTTTGCGTTTGGACATAATAGCTTCCTTTTAGCTCTACTTAATTGAAACCTTCACACCTGCTTTGGCACTATCGTAAAGGGCATCAAGGATTTTCATGAACGTATAGGCATCCGCAGCAGAGACATCAGGCTCAACCTCACCGGCGATTGCCATTGCGAAATGCTCAATCTCATAAAAGAAGACAGGGCGAGGCTCAGGGGGTTCGCTATGCTTTATATCTAGCGGCTCATCAATCTCCTCCCGGATAAACTCACCATCTTTGTGTCTCGAAATCCCCCCACCTGTGATTGCCCCGGTGCTGCCGTAAAGTTCTATGATAGTTGGTGTAGGGGTATGCACCATCCGTGAGCAATCGATCTGGATCGTTTTCCCGCCCTCCAAACCGACCAGTCCAGTGAAGTAGTCATCAGCCGGACCTTCGGGACCTTCGTATGCCGGATAGACCACATGCTTGGCACCAAACGCCCACTCCGGCTTCGGACAACCCATCCACCACCACGCGAGATCCAACTCATGGGAATAGTGCTGCCCTAACGATCCCCCTTTCTGACCGTAGACGTGCAACCAACGGGAGTTGTCGTTCAGTGGCGGGATATGATTGTATTTCCCAAAGATCCGCGCGTGGTACGGATCGCCAATCTTACCACTGAGCACCGCGCGGCGAATCTGGCGATTGTTTGGGAAGTGGCGCATGAAATAGCAGAACTGCAACGTCTTATCTGCCGCTTTCGCCGCATCCGCCATCTCCGTAATCTCATCTGCGCGTATCGCATGAGGCTTCTGGACTAATACATGCTTACCCGCAGCGAGTGTATCGAGCACCATCGGTAGACGAACATTGGGGGCAGTGCCGAGGTACACCGCGTCAATGTCGTCATCATCAAGAATCTCTCGGTAATCGGTGTAGACGCGTGGTACAGAGTATTCCTCGGCGACCTCTTCGCGCCGAGCGAGGTCGAGATCTGCTAGCGCAACGGTGGTCATGCGCGACATTACAGTGGTCGCGAAAATCGTTTGTCTACCTGTAAAACCACAGCCTACAACACCTAGTTTGATTGGTTGATTTGTCATGAATCTTCCTCCTTTAGTTGAGTACTTTTAGTAGTACAATTCATTGTGCGTTTTGGGAAAATTGACGATAAATGTCTTGTAGGGAACAACGATCGTTGTTCCCTACACCGTTCTTGCTGGTGCGGAAGGGATAAAGGGTAAAGATTCAAGGAATAATAGGCATTACGCAACGAAAACTGATATGAGAGTAAGTGCCCGTCGGATGAGTGTTAGAGCGATCGACCCTCCGTGCGTACCCGTCATAACACGATCCACCACGCACGACGCGGGATTGTTTAACGCTCGTGAAACCATTGGTGAGTTGTTTAATACTACCTCCCCCTGCAACCGGATTCTCACGCAGAGAATTTTTATAAAAAGGTATATCATACTCATCAAGGCACCACTCCCATACCCGATCCACCACACCATGGAGTCCATACGGATTGGGTGCGGATATCCCCATAGGTGTCCATGCAAGAAATTTCTGACCTGCCAAGCCGCCCCGCGCCGCTTTCTCCCACTCCGCCTCTGTTGGCAAACGCTTGCCCGCCCACTCCGCATAAGCCATCGCAGCGTACCAACTCACATAAACAACAGGGTGATTGCCTTTACCTATTGGGTAATTGTTTCCATGCCAGCGTGCTAAATAACGGCTATCGTAGTAGAGATTATGGCTAGGTTTTTACTCCACTCCGGGTTCGCATCAACAAACTGCTTAAACTGTGCATTCGTCACCTCGTGTATATCTATATAGAACGCATCAAGGTAGACCTTATGCACACTGTTGCCGATCCCCATCTTAAACTCGCCCGCGAGAATGGGGGTCATTTTCGCCCCGTCCTTTCCAACAATCTGTTTCAGCCAGTCTATTTCTTTGTCCGCTTTGATCTTTCTACCCTGAAATACAAAAACAAAATCTCCTCGGTTGAACTTGGGATCGTTGATTTTACCGTATTGTGGGGTTTGGGCGTGATTGTACTCTGGGACATGGCGATCCAGATACAGTCCCAACTCTTCGCCGGTAATATAGCCATCCGGGATCGGCTCCGCAACGCGCCCTTCCAGCAGATCCAGAAATGCTACCCTAAACACGCTAGGGTCAGGAACCGGCTCATTGGCACTACCCGCAATGATAAACTGTCTTACAGGATATTTAACGCTATTCTGAACGGTGCACGGTTGCGGACTATGCGGGGTGTCGAGAACGCTATCAGAAAAACTGCTATCGAACAGATATAAGACATGGAGTGCTTCAATCCGTTTTGCTCCTTTTGTCAGTGATCGTATGCTTACGTTTTTGCTCCCGTCAATTTTGCCGGTTGCCGTCGGCATAGGAGAGTCTACCATGACGATATAGCCAAATTCTTCGCCTGTCTGCTTATTGGTTTCCGTATGACCGTGGCCCCCGTAGTAAAACAGGAGGCGGTTAGCTTTACCCTCTCCCTCCCTGATGAGTGCCTCAAACGCAGCGTCAAAATCAGCCTTCTTGAGATTAGTTTTCACTGTCACAGTGAAACCGTGTTTTTCGAAAGCAATAGCAACGTCTTTTACATCTTTGAGCACACCATCAAGCGGATCCCAGCCGTTTGTGTAATTTCCATTTCCGACAACGAGGGCATAGGATTCGTTGTAGAGGGGGATTTCTCCGGCTTCGGTATGGACACTAATTTTCATGCCGCGTTGCCAAAACAATTCATCAACGACGCTGAGAGCAAGGACAGCACAGAGAATCCCAAACAGTAGAAATAGCGAAATCTTTCTCACTGGATTATCTCACTTGTATAGCTTCGGTGTTCGCTATGTCGTGATACTCTGAAAATGACACGAAACATTACTCAAAAAGACAAATTTATCTAAAGGAATTTCAGGAAGTCATACACAAGCAATCCTGATAAACCGCTTCCAACTGCTGGATAGATCTATTGCTATCAAACATCTCCTCAATTTTTCGCCTTGCATTGCGCCCCAGATATACTGCCAATTCCTGATTGGTTAAAAGGTCATTGATTGCCTCCGCCAATGCTCCGCTCGCCCGTGGTGGAATAAGTAGCCCATTTTCTTGATGGTCAATGAGATCGAGAACACCGCCGACACTCGACGCGATACAAGGTAGCCCAACCCCCATCGCCTCGATGAGGGCATTGGGTGAGCTTTCATGCAGCGATGGCAGGACGAAGAGGTGTGCAGTGGATAGCATAGAAAAAATATCGTCGCAGAAGCCGGGCATCTGTATCCGATTCGACAGGTGATAGCGATCGGCAAGCCGCGCTAGGCCTGCCTTCAACGCACCATCTCCGAGAATTGTCGCTGTGAAGTTTTGCCGGTTGTATTTTGTGTTAAGCAGATGTAACGCTTCGATGAGATACTGATGCCCCTTTTCCGCGGTCAATCGACCGACACTCACAATATGCCAGAGCGGTGGAGTGTCGGAAAGCGATCGTAGTGCTAGTTTAGGCAGGTCGATCAGATTCCGAATCGCTTGGATACGTTTGTCAGGGTAACGGTGTCGAAGGTTGTCTCGGATGCGATCAGAATTGGTTAGGAGGACATCGGCGTGGCGGTAGATAATTTTTTCTGTCAACCACAACCTTGAGCGGCTATATCTCGCATAATAGTCGCCTCGCTGTGAAACGATTAAAGGACAGGATAGGCTCCCCCTTGACGAAGTTAGAGAGAATTGGCGGACGATGCCACAGAGGAGATTGGAATACCAGAGCCAACTGTGGATAATTGCTGGCTTCACCGATTTTATAATACCTGCTAGCCTGAAAGCCTTCTGCACCAAGGACAGTATGGGAAATCTGCCTCGATGAGCTTGGGAGTTAAAGCGACTTGTGTCATGCAGGACAATAATTTCTTGAACGATCGGGAGTGCTGCAAGCTGCTCGTAGGAATCGCCTTGCTCACGGCTTAACACGATAAACGCTTCAAATTTATCTATCGATAGTCGCGCTAAAGTCTTGAACAGCTGCGTCTCAGCCCCGCCCCTGTCCATAGAATCGATAACGTAGAGAATTCGAGTTCGATTCAAAGTGCACTCCCGTATACTCTAGTCGGCTGCGTTCAATCTCTCAAGGCATGCGGCCATATAACCGATCGTAAAGGCACGTGCACGGTGTCCCTGCGGTGTATCGTTTATCATATTCGGAACATGATCCGTAATCATCCAGCCGGTAAATCCGCTTTCCTTTAAGGTCTTCATCACCTCAAACATATCGCAGTTCCCGTCATTTACAAAGGACTCCGTAAACTTGGGGACATACCCCCGCACATCCCGAAAATGGACGTAGAAGATCCGATCACGCTCCCCGAAGTAACGGACAGTATCAATGACGCCGGGGCCCATCTCAGACCAAGATCCAACACAAAAATCAAGCCCGTGCATAGGACTGTCAACGAGCGATATACCGTGCCTGAAACCTTCAAAGCTACGAAACAGACGAGGTATCCCCCCAAGGGATTCGACCGGCGGATCATCAGGATGGAGTGCAAGCCGCACACCCGCCTCCTCTGCAACTGGAAGAATCGCCTTCATATAGTATTCGTAGTATTCCCACATCTCATCTTCGGTGTAGGCCCGTCCGTGGGAAAGCGGTGCGTCCTTGACAAGTTCCATGTCAAAACTGGTAACAGTTGCACCTCCACGAGTGGGCGTTGTGTTGGAAGTCCGCCACACACTGTTGGGCATCCAATGATAGCCGAAAGTATCAATGCCTGCCGCACCCATATTGCGGATGGTGGCTGCCATATTCTCAATCTGCTCATCCCGTCCGGGCAAACCGAGCATGATCTTATCGTAAAAAGAGGGCGGAACATTCTCAATGGCGGCGAGCCGAGGACCCACATTTTCGATTGCCGTCCGCATCTGTAGCAGATCCATAAATTCCCAACGACCATCGCCCGGCAATTGAGGGTTAGCCATAACAACAGCCTCAACACCCAGTTGATTGACAAATGTTAACCATTCTTTGTCCACTTCGCCGAATAGGTACAAGCCAAGTTCCATTTTACGTTCCATAATATCTTCCTTCCAAAAATGAAAACCTTTACAGATCAAAACAGCTTATTGCTATCTAGCATCATCGTGACAGGTCCATCGTTAATCAGTTCAACATTCATCATCACCTGAAATATACCAGCCTTGACTGGCACCCCCAACCGTGAGATTTCGTCCATAAATGCTTGGTAGAGCGGGTCCGCTTTTTCAGGACGGGCAGCAGCAATGAAACTAGGGCGTCTCCCCTTGCGGCAATCCCCGCAGAGTGTGAATTGAGAGACGACAAGGGCTTCACCACCGACATCTAAAATGGACAAATTCATTCGTCCTTCATCATCTTCAAAGATTCGGAGATTGGCGATTTTGCTCGCCATATAATCGACATCGGCAGGGGTGTCCTCTTGAGCGACACCGAGAAAAACGAGCAATCCCTTGCGAATCTCCGAGACAACCTCCCCTTCGACGGTTACACTAGCGGATTTAACACGTTGGATAACAGCTCTCATGTTTCACCATAATTGTTTCATGATACATTAGTTTTCGAGTCATATTTGGCAGCCTGTCCATATTCTAACACATAGATAACTTCTAACGGACAAGATTCTTCTTCCTATCATAGGACTTACGCAAGTTTCATCTGAATAGCGGGCGATTTCAATTGTTGTGGCAAGTATTGGGAGAATAAACTGTGCTTGACTTGATAAATGGTTTGGTCTGTCTGATACGCGACTTGCTTGAGTCGAACCCAAACCAACATTGCACACCCGATGTGATTGCGAACAATCCGTGCCAATCGACATTGACACCCTTCAAGACCGGTCAACTGCTTGGCTTCACGGTGAAACTGCTCAATCTTCCACCGCCGATTACACGCCTGTTGTGCAACCGAAGTGTCGTTTTGAGCTAAGTCGTTGGTCACAACATAATCCGTGCGCCCGTTACTAGACGCGACCCGGAAAAGTTTCACCTTGTGATGCTTGGCAAATCCTCTGATTTTAATCCGTTTCCCGCGTCGGCGTTCACACTCGGTCCACTGCAAGCCATCTACACGCTGGTAAGGCTTTTGGGCATTGGAGTCATCTACCTGACGATTCGACTTCAGCGGGCAATAGTAATGTTTATCTAACTGTTCAATGTATAGCATCAAATCTTTGGCGGCATACCAGCTATCCATCAACACCGTTGAAAACAAAAGCCGCTTGTGATAGACCGAGTGGGATAACATCTCTTTAACATGATCTAATTTGCTCTTGCCATCTGTCTGTGGGTCGTAAACACGGTAGTCAATCACCCAGAAACGGTCTAAGTCGGGATTGACATAGACACAAGTACACCTATACCGTTAATGACACCTTTGGCGTTTCCGCTATACTGACGACGCGCTAGTGCTATGTTCCGAGCGTAGCGCTTATCCAAAACGGTGTCATCAAAGATGACATATCCTGGTTCTGTTTGCACAAGGTGCGGTTTGACATGTTCCCATACCAAGCGTGGGCGGATACGCTCACCGGCAAGATACCGGTTTATCATATCATGACTGAACTGTTGGCTATGGTCTGCCAAATGGGTTAAGGTATAGTTGATGGGGCTACTGAGCAAATACTGACAGTAATCGAGTCGAGTCGGTTTAGCCATATTCACCTCCATGCAACTCATTCTACTGTTTTTCAACAATTATGTCTATGGATTTTGCGTAAGTCCTACAAATGTTATACTGTCAATAATCTATATTTATCCAAGTTGCTAGTTCAGTTGTTGAGGTACGGTCAGAGAGTCACGATTTGGGAGGTACGCCCCCTATCCTATGCTGAATGTAGGAGCGATCTCCGAATCGCGACTATTGCGTCGGTTGCTGAGGCTTGGTTTATCAACTAGCAACTTGCGTTACATTTAATAAAAGATATAGGAGTTACGCAGTTCAGCCCCGATTTTATCGGGATTCAAATTGCTTTGAATCCTCAATGCTTCATCGGGAGCAATTTGTAGTAGCGTATTCATTGCTTTCTCCCTTCCCTCCCCCTGCTTGCGGCTAACTATTACCCATAAGTCTGCGGGGTCGTTGGTCATCTGTGTTGGGTTTAATGCCCATCGTTGGGTTGGTCATTGTGTAACAGGGCAAAGGTGTCAGAAATATCACTCAACCGCTGCCACCCTCGCCAGATGACAGTCACGCCCGGTTCTGGATCTGACTTGCGGGCTAAGAAACCACCGAGTTTGGCAATCCAAACGACCACTTGAGCAACTGTTGGTAATTTCTTTGGCAAAATTGTTGTCTTATGAGTGACGCAGTAAAGGGCTTTCCATTCATCATCGGTCAACACACAGGTGCAATCGGTTTCCGGTGCATGGCGATTGTACATCGTCAACCAGTACAGTCGCCAAGCTATAACACTTTTTAGGGCAATATACCGTAATAGACGCTCTTTGGTTTGCAGACGGCATTGTTCGATTTTGTTGTCGGATTTGAGGACTTTAAAATAGACTTCAATTTGCCACCTCAGACTGTACCAGCGAATCCGTTGTATGGCATCGGCAAAATCAGTTACTTCAACATTGGTAACTAACAGCCATTGCAGTGGGGTTGCGTCCACCGGTGGATTCACCTCTGTGACCCAAACCACACTCACGTCAATAGCCGGTAGCTTTTGCGGGTGTAATGCCGGTGACCGATAAGGGGGAAGCAGCGTCGTTGTTGTAAAGTGAATGCTAACAGTAGCTTCTCGGGCAGGTTCGCTGCCGCGAGCGGACACCTTAACCCGTTGTTGACCGGCAGCGGGTTGACTTTGAACCAAAGCACGGAGTTGTCCCGCCTCATCATCAACGTTTCGATTCTGAGCCGCTCGAATGACGAAAGAGGTGGTTTGTGCTTCAACAAAGAACTCATAAATATCGGCTTCACGGTCACAGATGGAAATCACCTCCACCCCTTCTGGGGTGCGGGCTTGGGTTTGATTTAATGCCTCAATCCATTTGTAACTCTCTTTTTCGGTCAGCGGTACATTCGCTTTGCGAGTGTGTCGGTCTGGGGTGTCCCGAACCCAAACCGCATCGGTGAGACAGCCCAACGGCAACCCGGATTCGGTTAGCACTAAAGTGGTATGTTTAACAAACCCGTAGATTTGTTGACAGGGGGTGCCAATTGGACCTAAACCCTCAGTCAACGGGTGATGCGTGTAATCGAGGTAGGTCGTATCCTGTACAGCAAACACACGCTTATGTTCACTCACCCGTTCAACTGTTCGTTGAAAGTGAGGAGATAGGATTGTCTCCGCAGTAACCTTCTCATTATCAAATAAACGATACGCCGCTTTTGCCGCTGCCCAATCCCCACACACAGCATTGATAGCGGATTGTGGGGAGGCTGACAATTCTTCAGCAACGTCAATCAGACGCCGTGTGAGACGTTTATCTCCTAAATCAATCGTCTCAAATTCCTGTTGACTCCAACTGGGCATTAACTCATCACTGGTTGTGCACATCAGAAACTCCAATCAAGTAGGGGGGGGGTATCATTATTTTCGGTAACCAACTTCCCTTGAATATATCATATTGGCTTTTGTCAAGCAATCAAATACCGATGCCGATTTGGAAAGTTTACCCGCTTCTACTTGTGGGTAATAGTAAGCCGCTAGCGGGGGGGAAGGTTTTCCGTACCGCCTCTCGAATCAGAGGGTGCTGGATATGGTCAGGGTCAGAAACTGTTTCATGGTGGTGTGGGGTGTTGATAGCAATTTGAGAGTTTTGTCTCCTCGCGATGCGGACAGAGATGTATTTATCAATAGCAGTGCTGATGACCTCTCCCCCGTATTGTCGATAAAAGTTGGCGATGTCGGTGCTGCCTCCTACCAAACTGATTCGTATCGGTGTACGCGAGATAATCATGAGTTCCTCCTATACCGGTTTGGGAAAGGTCGTAATGGATTTCCTGTGGGAAAATCAGATAATCGAAGTTTAATCAGATTTATCATGATACGGGCCAAATCAATTCTCGACAAAATCCGATAGACCAGCCCGTGACGGCAAGAAAAATTACCAACGGAACACACAGGGTGGCTGAAAATGACTTCGTTTGCAAAAATGCGAAAGGACAGATTAACAGTAATCCCACCATAATCAATCCGAGAAAAAAGAGAACAAGGTTTAGATTAATCCAAAAGCAGAGACTGAGCCAGACGATAGCGAGCGGAATACTCAGACCGACCACAACATGTGCAAGGTTAAGGAGTTTGGGCCATCTCTTTCCAAGTTGTAGGCGTGCAATAGCATACCGATACATCTGAATCCAAAACCTTTTGGGGGTGTCACGTTTACAGTGCTGTACACGTACATCTGGGGTGGCAAGCAGTTTGTAACCTTCTTGTCGAAGTCGATAATTCAGTTCAAGGTCTGAACCGCCATATAACTTCTCATCAAGGGGCATGACGGACCTCAATGCAGCTTTGCGATAAATTGCGTTGCAGGTTGGAAAGTCTTCCACGTCTTGCACCCCTTCCTGCGCTTCTCTATGGCTGGATTTGGCACCACGGACAGCGAGCGAAAACAGAAAGGCAACCGCCTGCTGGAAGGTGTTCGCTTGACGTGGTATCTGAATGGGACCGCTGACCCCTGCAATACAACCGCCGAAATACTTGAGGCTATTTTGAAGCCAATTTTCATCAACGATGCAATCGGCGTCGGTGAAAGCGACTATATCCCCTTTCGCTTTTTCAAATCCCAAATTGACACCCGACCGATGCGACCATTTGGGATTTTCAACAAGGATTGTATCGTATAATTCCGCAATGTGTCGGGTGTTGTCGGTTGACATTCCGTCAATAATCAAAATCTCCCGCTGTAGTTTCGGATAATTAAGTTGCGTGAGGCTATCCAAACAGTCCTTGAGTGTCTGCTGTTCATTCCTCGTAGGAATGACAATAGAAATGAAAGGAGGTTGCATCTTATCGTTCATCTGACGAATTAGGCTCTTGGTGCGGACGATTCTGGGTCTGAATCCCCAACATACTGAGAAAGAAAGCGGAGAAAAGGGTTTGCACCCCTAAAACCATAAAGACTGAAGCCAAAATTGCGGGGCGAATCTGGTCAAGGGGACCAAACCCACTCTGCACCCACTGATACGCAATCCGCGCATCCATCACAAACCCGAACAGAAAGAGAAGACCCCCAGCAACCAACCCTCTTTCCAGATTAAAAATTTGATATAGCCCTGAGATGAGTTTATCGCTCTCCTCAAACCCACACCTCAGTGCGTAGGTTTTTGCGTAAATACCAACGTGAAGAACCTGATAGCCTAATAGTATGAGGAGGCTGGTCACTGTCATGACATGCACATCGTAGGCGTGCCCGCCGATTTTGACGGGACCCGGTAGCAGGAGGAAGGTGCATAATAAGCCCAACAGGAACAGTAGCGCACCGGGCATCAGAAACAGATGGGTGGGGCTATAGAGCAACATGAAGCGTAGATGTCGCCAAGCATCCCGAAACGAATTGAGTTTTGACTCCCCTTTTCTGGGGTAGTAGTCAATCGGAATTTCTAACACTTTTAGCCCCCCTTTGATGGCGCGCATCACCATCTCAGAGGCGAATTCCATGCCGAGGGTCTGAAGCTTCATCCGCTCGAAGGCTTCCTGTGTGAAACTCCGCATCCCGCAGTGGGAGTCGGAGATACCCGCACCAAAAAACAGATTCAGTATCCCTGACAGGATCGGGTTGCCCACATACCGATGCGACCAACTCATCGCGCCGGGGTGGATATTCCCCTGAAATCGGGAGCCGATGACAAAATCGAAGCCGTTGCGTAGCGGTGTGATGAACGGTTCGAGGTTTGAAAAATCGTAGGTGTCATCGGCATCTCCCATGATGATATATTTTCCCTGCGCTGCCCCAATTCCCGCGAGATACGCGCTCCCGTATCCACGAATCGGCTGGTGAACGACGCGAGCACCTTCACTTTCGGCGATAGCCGCCGACCCGTCTGTCGAACCGTTGTCGGCGACAACGACTTCTCCACAAATCCCAAGCCGCTTGAGGGCGTTTCGTGCCTTTTTCACACAGATCCCAACACTCTGGGCTTCATTAAGACAAGGGATAACAACTGAGACTTCCACTTCCTGATTGCCATCGCGAAGTGGTATCAGCGTTCCTGAATCAACCATCTTTCAACCTCCAGTCTGAAACGTGATGCGTAAAATGCACCCTTCAACTCCTTCTAGCCTTCGTCCCTTCCCTGCTCCCATTCTTTCTTTCCTTGCTACCATCATTAACACCTCAAATCAGAATGAATCAGCATATCCAGATGAATTGGTTTAACAGTGGAGTGTTCATCTGTGCACCTTCCCTTCTTAGGAGGCATCAGGTTTTTGCTGCATGAAATTTTATGGGTAGTTTATCTTCCATATCCTTGCAAAGTATTGGTCTGAAGATGCTGATGGCAGAGGATACACCGGTTCAAAAAATTCAGAAGGTGTGTCTTGTAGAAACAGTCGAATTGATAGGCTATTCCGAGCTTTCTCAGATAGATAGAGGATTGTCCAATCAAAGGGATCTTCTGAATTCGTATTGACAAGCAATGTACACGGAACAGTGTGTCCTCGATTTTCTACCACTTTTCCTTGAAAAGCAATTTGTTCCGGAAGGAGACGAATCACATAGTCCTTATATCTTAGCTCTAGGAGGACTGCGGTTAAATCATCTGATGATTGTTCGGAGTCCCCCGGTTTGAGATAGATTCCCGAAACCTCCCACGGGACTTGAACCTCTTCCCCTGTTTCCAGAGGCGCGTTCCAGTCAACAAAGATACTTTCATTGGATCGGTATCTATAGACCATCAATCCGCTATCTAATCTAACCTGTTCCACAATAATGCCAAAACACGGGAGCGCGATCTCCCGATTAAATGACTCATCTGAAGCAATGTATGATATCTCGTGAATTAAGTTGATATCGTGTGCGGTTATCAAGAGATGAGTTGCTCCGTGTGTTTCTAAAAATTTCAAACACTCTCGATCTGTCTGCCCTAAAAATAGATGCCGATATATCATATACACCCAAGGGCGAATTTGTTCTTCATCCACAATTGTAGTTCGGTTAGCAATCAGATTGATGGAACTACCCCATTCCCAAGATGCTGCAATAATGGCAGCCTTAGGTGTTTCTTCTTTGAGCCATTTTAGTGCTCGATCAAGTTTGGGATCGACAAAGGGGCGTACCGCTATGCTTATCTCGCGTGAAGATTTCGCATAACCGGAGGAAAAAGCGAACTGCACAGGGCCTGTTAGAAGGACTAAGAGGACCGTTACCATCCAGACCGTTAACACTTGTCGATTGAACATTCCGACGGAGTGCCTTGCCATCCAGAGATTTCTCACATTAACAAGGAGGGCACTCAACGTGAGCAAGATTGTAAAGGCAAGCCAAAATTGTTGGACCCAAGCAGGAAACCTGTCTTGAAATACGAAGAATTCCCAAATAAGCATCACAAACACCATCGTTGAAACCACACGGTTAATCTGATGTTTACCCACTTGCTGTTCAATGAGCCAAACGATGGCAAGACTGCCAAAAACAAGCTCAATCGGAGCGAGGAAAAAATCAAAGCGAATTGCGGATCGTGCAGAAATCAGTACAATCAGGAAATAAACAATAAGAAAAAGCGTGCCACGGTTTATCGTTGTGCCTGTCCATTTGCCGGGCTGTAATTTTAGTCGAACATATACCGCGATGGCGAGAATTGCCAAACCTATCAAGGAAATAATATAGACTGTATTACTCACAGTGGAATTTTCAAGCGCGTACCCACTTGACAACACGCGGCTAAATATGATACCCAAAACAGTAATTTGGAAGAGCAAAGTTGTGAGCCAAGCGTTGATTGGCAACCGGTGTAAACAGCGAAAAACCGTTCCCAATACCCCCCCAGCTATTGGGAAAAAGAAAAGCCCTGGCCAGATATACCAATCAATAAGTCCCTTCTTTCTGAGTTCGCCGATCATTTCTGCCAATCGCTCTTGCCCGAAGGGATAGTTGAGATTCTCCCAAAGGTTCGCCGGTATCCGTAGGGAAAATAACCCAAATATTGCGATTGGACTAATGAGAACAGCACCTAATATGTACTAAAGTTAGTACAATTTGATAGTAATTCATGCAGCGTTATCAAGAGTTTGTTGAATATCGGGCGGGTTTGTATATTTGTGGTTTGTCTGGGAAAATAGTCTTCCCTCAATAAAGGCGCATAGATACTGAACCATTAACCCGCGTGTCAACTTAGTGGGTCGATACCAGTCAATGCCTAATTCCCTGCATACCTTATCGACTGTTATGGACCTGCCCATAGCAGAAGTGGCATTGAATATCAATTGTGTGATGCAAGTTGCGACGAAACTGAGTTGCACCAATCGATTGATGCTTTTCCGCGATTTGACTCGGTACTTGTCAAACCCGAAGTGTTGCTTGGTGTCCCGAAAAGCAGTCTCAACCAACCATCGTTGCCGATAGTATCGAACTATCTGACATAGGTCAAGTGTCAAGTCAGTGGTGTAGACACAGAAATATCGAAACGGCTTTGATTTTTTAGGTCGGGTTCGCATCACCACCAATCGGACTTGAGTGGGACACATTTTTGTCCGAACGACCTTAGATGCGACTGAACACCGTTTGTTGTCAATATCAATAGCTTTATACCGCAGATGCCAAAGCTGGATGCGTTTACCATATGTCTTTGGACGTCCGGGTTTGGGTCGCTTGCAGACCGTGGGTAACTGATAAAAGACCGCATTGGACTTGGCGCGACACAACAGATGATGTCCTGCGTTAAGGACGGCTTCAAACACTTTGCGTCTATTGAACCCCCGGTCAAAGATAATCAGTCCACTTGGGATTTGGGAGCAAATCCGCTTCAGAACCGACCCACTGTTGTCCCGATGGGTCTTGGGACATATCAGGTTCACCCACACCGGAAACAGAATTGTCTCTGTAACGGTGGTACAAAGCAACCCCAACGCCCCAAACTGATGACCAAAGTGAAACTTTGATTGATTAGTGTTGCGCTTTTGGTAGCGATGATTTCTGAAGAAATGGAGTCCAAATTGCTTGGTGCCGGTCTTTATCGCTCGGGTCTCGTCGTAAACGTAGACCCAGTTGTCAAACCGCTCTTGTAGCAACTTAATCAGATGTTGCGCAACCGCATCGGCGTCCCATTGGCCACGGGAAAGGAACTTCACCAATGAACCGTAGCCGACCTTCGGGCGAACCGCTTGATAGATGCCCGTCAACGTCGCGCGATGGCGGTGCGTGATGAGTCCGACAATGAAGGTACAAAACAACGCGAAGTTTTGACGGTTGAATAATGGACGAAATTGCGTTAAAATATCAACGAGGCAGAAAATGACGGGCATGATAACTCTCCTTTCAAAATTGTGGTGATTTCTGAAAGGATACCCGATTTTCTGCCTTTTTTCACACTAAAATTGTACTAACTTTAGTAATATGTATATAACTTTTAATTTTTCTCTCGACATCTGTGAGCTCATAACAGACACAGCGGCAAATGCGAGCATTAGACAAGTCGGAACGATTGCAAGAAAGGCAAAAGGTTGGTCGAGATGATAATAAATCCTTTTCACGCCCAGTAGGGCAAGCAGCATCGGTATAGCCCAACAGAGATAAGCGCAAAAATCACTTGTGCTGTATCCCTGCATAAATAATCGTATTACTTCAACTACCACAATCACGAGGCTAAAGATTGCAACCCCTTGCCAAGTCAGGCCAAGAGCGCCCATCGTTAGACCTGAAAGACCAGCAAACAATAGTCGCGCTCTCAAGCGGTTTGAATGAGATGATTTGAAATAAAGGTAGTATGAGAGTAAACCGAGAAACAGACACAAACCATCTCTATCCACATATCCTGCCACCGTTCGACTTGTCAAAACAGGTAAAACCGCGGCTAAATTTACACTCAGAAGAGCTACCGATGGACCAAGAACTTCCTTGGTAAAAAGATAAAATGTGATACAGGCTAAGGCGAAGCAAATCACCGGAGAAAGAAAAGCAATCCGTTCAAGACTCGGATCGATGCCAAAAAAGTGTAGCGTCCGGTGAATCCAAGCGATGAGATATGGAAAAAGCGTCAACTGATAGTGGGTTGAGCGTCCAGACGGAGCGGATCGCATCCTATCTTGTTCTGGAAGCGCACCGTTCTCCGAGATTAACTTCGCCTGTCGTATAATTCTCGCCGAATCGGGCCCGATGAAATCGTTTTCATCAAATCGGTGGAGATGAGAGACTCGAAGAACTGTTGCAAGAATTACACTTAGCAGGAGGATTCCGCCATACATTATGGAGGTGCTTTTACCTATATGAATCTGCATGAGATTTTGTGGAGTGTTTATCTTCTAATCTCCTTGGGTGGTTTTTATTTTTCCCCATAGTGTCAGTAACCTTGTCTTCGGGGAGACCGCCAATTGACCCGGGGACCACGAAGCCACTTGATCAGCCATCGGGTGTTGGGTAAGATTGGTCAGATTTTCACCGTCAGCGTCCATGACATAAATCTCAGTGTTCCCATCACGGTCTGTATGAAAAGCAATTCTCGTCCCATCCGGAGACCAGCAAGGTGCACCGTCACTTCCAGGGTCTCTGGTCAGTCTGACGGGATTTTCGCCATCAGCGTCCATGATATAAATCTCAAGATTCCCATCGCGCTCTGACTCAAAGACAATTTTCGTCCCATCTGGAGACCAGCAAGGTGCACCGTCACTTCCAGGGTCCCTGGTAAGTCTGACGGGATTTTCGCCATCGGCATTCATGACATAAATTTCAAGGTTCCCATCACGATCTGACGAAAAGGCAATTTTCGTCCCATCTGGAGACCAGCGGGGAACAACGTCCCAGCCGGGGTTTTTGGTCAGTCTGACGGGGTTTTCGCCATCAGCGTCCATGACATAAATCTCATAGTTCCCATCGCGCTGTGAATGAAAGGTAATTTTCGTCCCATCCGGAGACCAACGGGGCGCAGCATCACTTCCGGGGTCTCTGGTAAGTCTGACGGGATTTTCGCCATCAGCGTCCATGACATAGACTTCAAAATTTTTGTCGCGCTCTGACGTAAAAGCAATCTTTCTCCCATCCGGAGACCAAGCAGGACTGTTATCCTCTGATGCGAGGTGTTTCGTGAGATTGCGCGGCTGAGACCCATCAGCCATCATTATAAAGATGTCATGATTTCCATCATGGCTTTCGCGGCTTGAAGAAAAAGCAATCATTGAATCGAGCGATTGTGCTGGACTTGCCGACATTAGCACAAGGCACAGCATTACAATCAGGCAGGGTGGATGGGCAGTTTGGTTCAACAGTAGGAATTTCATTTCTGGCTCCATTCTTTCTGTAAGGACAAACAATCGTTTGTCCTTACATATTGAGGTTATGACAGTTAATGTATTTAAGCATCCGCTTTCGTGGAGCGTCTATCTCCTACTTTCCTTGGGTGGTTTTTATTTTTCCCCATAGTGTCAGTAACCTTGCCTTCAGGGAGACTGCCAATTGACCCGGGGACCACGAAGCCACCTGATCTGCCATCGGGTGTTGAGTGAGATTGGTCAAATTTTCGCCGTTAGCGTCCATGACATAAATCTCAGTGTTCCCATCACGGTTTGTATGAAAGGCAATTTTCGTCCCATCTGGAGACCAGCGAGGCGCACCATCCCTTGGCGGGGCTCTGGTCAATCTGACGGGATTTTCGCCATTGGCGTCCATGATATAAATCTCAAGATTCCCATCGCGCTCCGACTCAAAGGCGATTTTCGTCCCATCTGGAGACCAGCAAGGTGCGCCATCCCAAGCGAAATTCCTGGTCAGTCTGACGGGATTTTCGCCATTGGCGTCCATGACATAAATCTCAAGATTCCCATCGCGCTCTGACGAAAACACAATTTTCGTTCCATCTGGAGACCAGCAAGGAACAACGTCCCTTGCGGGGTCTCTGGTCAATCTGACAGGATTTTCGCCATCAGCGTCCATGACATAAACCTCGAAGTTTCCATCGCGATCTGATTGAAAGGTAATTTTTGTTCCATCTGGAGACCAGCGAGGCGCAGCGTCACTTTTGGGGGTTCTGGTCAGTCTGACGAGGTTTTCACCATCGGGGTTCATGACATAAATTTCATAGTTTTCATCGCGCGCTGAAGTAAAAGCAATCTTTCTCCCATCTGGAGACCAAGCGGGCGAGAAATCCCATGATTTGGGATTTTTCGTGAGATTGCGGGGCCGAGACCCGTCCGCCATCATTATAAAAATGTCATGATTCTCATCATGACCGTGACGGTTTGAAGAGAAAGCAATCATTGGATCGAGCGATTGTGCTGGACTTGCCGACATTAGCACAAGGCACAGCATTACAATCAGGCAGGGTGGATGGGCAGTTTGGTTCAACAGTAGGAATTTCATTTCTGGCTCCATTCTTTCTGTAAGGACAAACAATCGTTTGTCCTTACATATTGAGGTTATGACGGTCAATATATCTAAGTATCCACTTTCACCGAGGCGGTTACTCCAAAGGTTGATTTTCGGTTATATTCAACCGGTTCAGGAATATGCCATAGCTGAGGGACTCCCCCGGTGAGGACCCCAGTGCGGCAATTTGTCTTTGAAGTTCCCTTTTCTGTTCGACAGAATCCGTAAGTTCCAGTCCGGCAAGGAGTTGGAGAATCTTCCCACGGGGCACTTGCCTTGAGGTTTTTGCCTCCCGTTTCAGTTCAAGTCGATACTTTTGTCTGGGCAGCCCCTTTAGCCTCTGTTGACTGACCTGTTCAGTAGGCCAAAGGGAGGCTGTTTTTTTGGAAGATATCGCCAAAGGGGTAATATACCCTTTGGCGATATCGGCTTCAAATGCATATCCCCTGAGCAGCAACGAATCCTTATAAGGCTCTGTGGGTGAGCCAGATAGATAAGGAGCGACTCGCCAGCCTAAGAGAAACGCAACAAAGCCACATAGTACAGCACTCAGAAAAAAAAGCACATGTCGTAATTGAGCCATACGCGATTATTAGAATGTGAGATCGAAAACACTCTTGACCTGTGTTCCTGGGCCATTTGTAGAAACTGTGGTTGTAAATCCCCTGATGGTATGTTCCCCGGTGCTACCGTAGTTATAGGAGTTAGTCAAAGTGAACGAAAGTTCGGTTGGTGAGTCTCCCGCGTTCACCCTACCTCCCGATTTCTGATCCCATTCCCCTTCACCTGTATCCGCGTCAGGTGGATCTAACCCCGGTTCATCTGGATCGACAGCCCACCATTTAGCGGTATGCAGATCATTATCATTCAGGGCATCATCATGATCCCAGATGCTTCCGCCACTCACTTGGAGAGTAATGTCTCTATGGTAATCAACATTTTCCACTTTTCCCCAGTGCCAACTCGTTGCCGAGTAATGACCCCATTGACCACCGACAGCATTAGTAACCGAAGTGAGAGCGACCTTACTCCAGTATTTTACGTTAGGGTCGGTAGAGCCAGGGGGGTCGACACCATAGTCAGAGTCCTCTTGAATGGCAGCAAAAACCCCAGTCAGAAGACCTAAGATGAAAAGACTCGTCACAGCCAACGTTAGGATGAAAATTTTCCGACTCATTAATTATCTCCTTCTTGTAAGTTGTACGTCTTAAAACTTGACGGTTCAAATACACATTTACCTTGCGTGTTCAAAGGTTCCACTCTTAAAGCATACAAACATATCTGCTGGCTTGTGAAGCCAATACCACAATTCTCACCTCCTTTTGCAACTAAATTCCTCAATCCTGTTTTCCTAATATCTAGGGTGAAGCTGTTGTGTGATCACTGCTCTGAAACAACTGTTATTAACACCTCCAGTCTGAAACGTGAAATGCACCCTTCAATTTCTTCCAGTCTTCCCTTCTTCCATTTCTCCTTGTCGTCCCACTTTTTTCTGCCCTCCATACGTCTTTACAAGCGTAGGTGATAGTGCAAGTCCAACGAGACCGGGAAGCAACGCATTAACCACGAAAAGCGAGAACGCTGCGGCTACCGCAGATTCCATTGGTACACCGTAACGGCTCAGTAATAGTGCTGCCGTCCCCTCTCGCAACCCAAGTCCCATGATGGAAATGGGGAGGCTCCCTGTGATGACCAAAATGGCAGGTAAGGTGAATCCCACTTGCCAGCCAACAGGTTCAAGGCTTGAAAGCAAGAGATAGAATTGAAGAGACATCAATCCAAAACAGGCGCAAGCAAAGCAAGCGTTGAGAGCGATAAGTCGTCGAGGCAGTTGGCGCAATAGACGGACACGCTCAACCAACCACGGTCTTTGTAAAATCCATTTTGTGCTTTTTGTGAGGCTAATCCCGGTATATACCAATACCCATAGGCACCCCAATCCGAAGATACCAACCAATCCCATCAGCGGTGATAACAGCACGAGACTGAGTAAAAACACCCCCAACAGCGTACTCATATCGATAAATTTATCGACGACCACCAGTGTGAACACTTCTAGGCGTCGTCTTGGGAAACAAGCAACTCGAGCCAACTCACCCACGCGAGCGGGGGTGAACAACGCCGCTCCCATACCAATGAGAAAGGAACGGAGCGCGAGCGTATAGGGGGTTTGAGGTTGATTGGTCTTTAGCAGGTGGTGCCACTTGAGTGTTTTGAGCAGCACAAACGGCAACGTTAAGATGCTCGCTATGACCAAGAATGTCCAATTCACCTGTTGTCGGAGATTGGCAATTCGATGAAAATCCAGACGATAATACAAAAGGCAGACTAGCGCAACGGTGACTATAATCGGTAGTAACCACTTGATCTGGGTATGCCACAACTTTATGAATTCGTTCCTATTTTGTTTAGAGTTCACAGTTTTCCCCATTGCTATCTCTTCCAAAGCCGGCGAAACTCTGCATCTGGAAAATCAGTTTGCAGATATTTCGGATCTGTGGGGAGATTGGCAGGATAGTGAATTTCCCAAATACGAGCAGAGAAATCAGAGGCATCGTGATCGCCTTGTTTTGTCGCTATCGCTATGGGATACTATACTTTGGACAATTTCTATCTGTTTCATGTTTTGTTTTCAAGTATTTGCTGATTTTTTATTCAGTTTCTTACGAGAACGTAACTCACAGAAAAAGAATTTCAGGTGCAAGCAAGAGCAGCCCCAGCGGGGCGGAATGTCTATAGATACATTGCGAACAAACTGTCTTTAGCCCCAGCGGGGCGAAAGGTGTATCAATAAACCAATATTGATCTCAAAAGTGTTTCAATGAATCCAGACTATTGCTCAAGAACCCTAAAAATTGTACAAACTTTAGTATGGGATAGACCGGACGGAAATAATCCGACGCTTGATTCAACAAGTAGAGTCGAACCATCAGTGTATTCCGCACTCGTGGAGATAAACAGAAGATTTCCCAATCCAATGGATTGTCTGTGTGAGTAGAAATGAGTAGGGTACAGGGGAGGATGTCTTCGCCTACCAGTTGATACATCGTTCCTTTATAAGAGAATTTTTCTGGTCTCAACCGAATTGTCTTATCCTCAATTTGTATCTCAATTAAGATACCAAGCAGTTCGTCGGTGTTACCATTGGATCCCGCAAGTCTAAGGTGGATATTATTAATCTTCCACGCCCCCGTGGGATAAGTCCCACTCTTTATTTCAAGCGGTTCATTCATAAACTTGCTGATGGTTTGAGGGGCATAGGTAAAAATAGTGCCACCCTGTCGAGATTGGATAATCTCCCGCACGGTAGGACACTGTACTAAAAAACTATGGCGATCTAACTTCTGTGCTGAAGCCAATTTTGAAATCCCTTCAAAATTTCTCAAATCCCGCTCCGTAATCAGCAAATGAGTTGCTCCGTGCGTTTTCAGGAAGCGGAGGGTTTGCAGATCAGTCTCTGCGAACAGCACCTCCCGCGCCATCAGGTGAACCCAATACGAAAGTTGCTCCTCATCGGTAATGGTTGCTCGATCACTGAGGAGGTTGATAAAACTACCATAATCCCACCACGCCGCGACAACCGATGATTGCTGAGTATTACGCTTTAGCCATTCCAGTGCGCGAGAGGTGGAGGGGGTAATCATTGGGCGAACTTCGGACGCTTTTGCGTAGCTCAAAGATGCATATCCACCCAGCCAAGGAAAAGGTGCGATGCTTCCCATGAGAAGCAGTAAAAAAACAATCACCGTCACAACACTGAAGTGGGGTATCCTCGTTTTATCCAAACGGCCGAATGCTCGTCGAATGGCGATGATGGCAATTCCGACCGACGCAATCAAAGGCAATAAAAGCATAGCTGAAGAATCGTAATACGATTCGGGAGAGGAAAGCCCTACAACGTGTTTCCCGACAGCGTAAAATTCAAAAATGAGCAATGCAGCGACAATCCCAACGTATCCACGATCCGGGACCTTAAATGCACTCAAAACTCGAACGACTGCGTAACACCCTAAAGCCATCGCCACCGGAGCAAAGAAGAATTCAAAGCGCATCGCCCCTCTTGAAATAAACAACAATATGGAAAATGATACTAATAGGAATAGATCTCCGACCTTCGGTGAACTCTCGGAAGGTATTTTACGCTGCTTATGGTAACTCCACAGGTATATCCCTGTTATGCCTATTGCAAAGACAATTAAGGAACTTGCATACAGGGCAATCATCAAAGGAGATTCGTAAGCAGAATCTTTTATTGATACAAAGCGCGTCAAAATTGTTCCTGCTAACAGTAGTTGAAAAAAGGTCAAACTCAACCAGAGGTTCATCTGAGCTGCTTGAACAATTTTCTTCATAAGAAGCAAAGCCCCCGCAACAATAAAAAAGAAAAAGTATCCCGGCCAGACGAACCAGCTCATTGCCCCTCGCTTTTGAAGTTCCTCAATTGATGCAGCCAATCGCCCTGAACCAAAAGGTGCGAGGAAATGTGCCCAAGCTCGGTGAATTAACTCAAATGCACTTGGCAAAAACAACAATAACGCCAAGCCCCCGGCTGCTACCACCATAACGGTAACAGCAAAACTTAACGGAATTTTTCCCTGAAATGTGCAAAGTTCAGAAAGTTTCGAGTGTCTTGAAATGCCTGTAAATAACAGAGCAAGGAGCAAGAAACCGCATGGCAAAACAACCGCAAGCATAGCGTGGGCTTGTGAAAGGTCTCGATACACTGCCTTAAAGCTTAAAAGTCCGAGAATAACCGGACTGAACCAGGCAAGGTAGAGATAAAAATCGCTGTGACGGTAGGTGGGTAACAAAAATAAGATGAAATTCAGCACGACAATAATGCTGATAAAAAGCCCAACGCCTTGCCAAGTTAAACCGAGGAGCGTCATAACAGATCCCGATAGTATCCCTAAAATCAGGCGGTTTCTTAACGGATCCGATTGATACGCGCGGAGGTATAGATAGTAGGAGACAAGTGCCAAGAACAAGCAAAAGGCATCCCGGTCCGCATACCCGACCACAGAACGTCCCAACGTTGAGGGGACAACCACACAGAGATTTATTGATAGTAGTGCGGTCTGCCAGCCAAGAAATCTGTGTAACAAAAGATAGAAAACAATTAGGCTCAAGTTGAAAAAGAACAATGAGGAGAACATGCCAATCTGCTCAAGTGTGACGCTTCGGAAAAGTAACGAAACCCCCTTGTGCAGTACAGCTAAGGTGTAGGGGTAAACCGATAGTTGTGTGTCACTACTTTTCCCAATTGGATATTGACGGAGCATATCCGTTGAGGGAAGCTGTCCTCGCTCAAGTATTATCTCTGCCTGACGCAGGTAACGTGCAGAGTCGGGGTCAAGAACCGATATTCCTCCAAGAGTAGATAGGTGAGGTGTACGAATAAGCACACCGAGAAAAAGTGTCAGGGTGAGGCAGATTGCAGTGAGTAGAAGAATAGTACGCTGGTGCATAAGGTGGTGTTGTATCGGTATTTTGTATGGTTCACGAGTAGCGAACTCAGTCATGGGGTTGAGGGGCTGTCGAGCGGATACAGAGTTACAGTGTGCATGAAGGGTATAAATTCGGCACCTGTCAGGAGGTCCTTTAGCTGCTTGCGAACCGCCCGTTTCCGGATGGGAGTCGTATTTTTACTATATAGCTCTTGCCGGAGCGAATCGATCTGCTCCTGACGGGAATCGGTGAACAGCGAGGGTGCGTAATAGAAGATGGTATAACGCTTTGCCACTTCTACCTCATAATCCTCCACATCCGTGCTCAAGGTTCGCCGCGCAACTTGGCGTTGGGGCTTGCCTTCTGTAAGGAATGCCAAAAGCGATTTCTCAACTAAGGGCACATGGCGCGCTGTGGCTTTACTCAGATCCATTGCACTAATTTGCTTATCAAGCGTGCGGGCATGATTAATGTGCTTCACTCTTTCGGCGGGAGAACTTTCAACAGGAGAAACTTGAAATCTGCGGGGGCGGGCTAGTAGAATCAGGGAAATCAGTCCGAGGCAGGAGACGTAGAGCAGACAAAAGATTAACCATTTCCTCAACCGCATGATTTTCATGACCGCTGTCCATTATTGCTTTTCTGATTTGAGATGTCCCCACAATGTGACATGGCTGCCTCGTGTATCAACAGGGAGCGACCGGTCGGGAATCACCCAGGTCGGGCGTGTATCAGCGTCTGGATGTGTCGTAACCCGTATCTTATCCCCTCCATTAGCGTTTACGATGTAAATATCCCACCCTGTTTTATTTATAGATGACATGAAGGCAACCCATTGTCCATCGGGGGACCACGCAGGAAGACGGTCTGGGGCTGGGTCATCAGTCAGTCTGACAATGTTGGCACCGTCGGCGTTCATCACGTAGATGTCTTGTTGGGCGATATTGTGTAGATTGGAATAGAAAGCAATCTTTCTCCCGTCGGGTGACCAATCGGGGTGTCGGCCCTTTGGACTCAGTTGTATCCGATTTCTTCCATTTCGGTCCATCACAAAGATTCCGCCCCCATGAAATGCGATTTTTTCGCCATCGGGAGACCAAGAGGGACCGCCATACTGGTGTTTATCGGCCGCGTTTGTTAGCTGTTTCCAACCATCTCCGTCTGCTTTTATAATACAAATATTTGAACGGATCTCGTCCCGTAGCCGACATGTCAATGTCAACCACTTGCCATCCCCAGACCAAGCAGGAAAAGAAAAATTCATCCCCAATCCTCGCAACCGGGCGGTGATGTTTTTCCGTTTTCCGGTGCGAAGTTCTAATATAAAGAGATTACCTTCTTGTTTGGCGTTGCGCTGACTAAAGGCGACCCATTTGCCATCAGGAGACCATGCCATGCCAGCAGCGTTAGGGGTATGAAGCCACTTTCGCTCGTTAGTACCATCGGCGTTAATTAGGTAAACCTCCCTTTTTCGACCCTCTCGCTCCGAGTTAAACGCGATGATTCCGGTCGGCTCGGCGGACGCATAATCATAGATCAGTAGAAGAAATAGGGCTAGCAGGTGTATCATCAAAAGGGAGTTAATGTCGGATCTGAATTTCATCTGTTTCTCCTAGCCTCAGCAGACCTTTAGAACTACTAAAGGTGAGGAACTTGCTTCTCCGCCATCAAAACAATGGCTTCCATGGCGGAGAAATGTGCATCGCCGCTGCCGGATGGAGCCATTTAATTCGATGGCTCCTCAATTGGAAAGTCAAATACCTTAACGACAGTGATGATGGAAGCTAGCCATTGATTAATCATTAATGACCGGGTCGCTATACACCTCAGTCGGTGGCGATTGACCCAGTTCATAATCTTCATGGTTGAAAGTTGCGGTATTAATCGCACTTGCTCCCGGAAATGCACTTGCCCACTCTCCAATTAGCAGGTTGGTGTAAGCCTGTCCTTGCCATTCGTCATCGGAGTCAGCAGTTATGCGTTGGTCCTTTGATCTGGTTGTTGCATACCAACCTTCCGATCCTGCAGCTATATCTTTGTAAGTAATCCTTTCATCTTGACTTTGCGTTTGTCCGTTTTTTATCCATCGCGCTCTGCCTTTGATGTGTATGCGAGCACCCCCGTCATTGTCGGTGTTATCGTAATATACTCCGTGCTCAGTATTCAACCGATACTCCGTGTCCTCCTCATCGAACTCATCAAGTTTCTGAATATTAATCACTGTCGCGTTATATTGTACCCAATCTGGCTTGACAGCAGCAAATGCTCCTTGAACATAAACCAGAACCCCTACATAGCACATTCCGAGTAAGAGTGTCGTCGTCCCAAAGATTTTCTGGGGTAGTGAAAATTGCTTAAGCATTGTGTAAACCTCCCTAAATTTGTTTCGTGTTCATGGATTGAGATGTAACAGCTTAGGGTTGCAACTTCCGTCTGCTGCGTACTGGAAGAAACAACCCTAAAACGATTTGCGACTGAACTCATAATAAGCAATCCTTATGCCACTTTTCCTTTTGAACCCTATTTCTTCCACCGCTATGCCCCGACGTAACGCTTGAAACCCTTACAGTGTCTGCATTAAAACGACCATCACACATCTTTTATTTTTTTTATTAAGGGGGATACAAGCACAGCATTCAGGGGAGGGGTTGTGCCAAATATGGCAGTTTGTCTGCCACTTTTGGCATATCAACTGCCATTTCTGGCAGATCTCTCATTCATAAATCGTACTTGGCTAATTTTCGGTAAAAGGTTCGCTCGGATATATCCAGGAGACGCACCGCTTCTGCCTTATTCCCACCTGTCCGTTCTAACGCGTGACGGAGATACTGTCCTTCATAACGCGCCAACGCATCTTCCAGAGGCAAGAGGGTGTCATCACTCATTTCTGTTTCATCGCTTAGATGGGGTGCAAAATCAGTGGCATTCAACTTAGACTTCTCCGTCAACAGAAACACGCGTTTGAGCAGCGACTCGAGCTCACGCACGTTTCCGAGTCAAGGATAGCCTTCCAATAAGGGATAAACATCTGTCTCGAGCCCAACAGATCGCCGAAAATCAGTAATAAATTCTCCCAAGAAGTAATCAACGAGAGTGGGGATATCAGTGCGTCGTTCCTGCAAGGGAGGAAGGTAAACTGGCAGGGTGTTGAGCCGGTAAAATAGGTCTGACCTGAAGGCACCGTCACGTACCGCTGTTTTCAAATCCCGATTGCTTGCGGCGATAATCCTCACATCAACCAATATCTCTGTTCCACCTAGCGGCGAAACAGTTTTCATGTCAATGACCCGCAGCAACTTCGCCTGAAGTTCCAACGGTATCTCCCCAATCTCATCTAGGAAGAGTGTCCCACCCTCAGCTTGTTGAACCGCGCCCTTCCGCGCCTCAGATGCCCCAGTAAACGCACCTTTGGCGTGACCGAAGAGCTCGTTCTCGATGAGCGTGTCAGGAAGTGCTGCACAATTGATCGAAACGAACGGCTGGTCTCGCCGGACGCTCGCCTGATGAATCAGTTGTGCGGTGAGGTCTTTTCCAGTTCCCGTTTCTCCTTCAAGCAGAACCGTTTCATCCGTAGGACCTATTTTGCGAATCAACTCACGCACATGTCGTATCGCAGCACTTTGACCGACAAGCTGCACAGCCTGAGAAGTAGATGAATCCGTGTGAGGTGATGCTGTTTTCTTATGAGATTGTGTGGTTTGTTTCACTGGCTTCTTCATCAGTTAGTGGAGGGGTGTGCATAAATATAGTTGACATAATGAACCAGAATCATCTGTTTTCTTTGTTTTTACCACTTAGATAGAACACACAAAATGTGATTTAACTGTAACCGATCACCAGTCAAAATGCATCGATCAGGTTTATCATGACACCAACGAGCGACAGTACGGAACGGTTTGTGCCAAACCGTCTTGGAGGGAAGTCTGGGGTATCCACCCCAAATCCCTCTCAATTTTCTCAGGGTTGAGTGCGATACGATGAATCTCGCCGGGTCTTGACTTGGCATATACTGGAGCCATTTTAATTATGTCCTCGCATCCTATAGAGGCGCCGAGGGTCTGCTTCAATTGGCAAAATAGCTCGTTGAGACTAATTTCTAGCCCGGTACTCACATGATAGATCTCCCGGTCACCGCCCGTCAGCGCGAGCAGATTCGCCTCAATCGCATCCGAGATAAAGAGGTAGTCGCGTGTCGAACTGCCATCCCCAAAGATCGTCGGTGGAATCCCTTTGAGCATTGATTCTGCGAAGATGGCGATGACCCCCGCGCCTCCGTGTGGATGTTGACGCGGTCCGTAGATATTGGCGTAGCGCAGGACGGTGTAGTTGAGTCCCGCGCTGGCGGAGGCGAGAAACAGGTAATGCTCTACGGTGTGTTTGCTAATTCCGTAAGGGGAGATAGGCGCGATGGGGTGCGCTTCATCGACGGGGAGATAGATTGGCTCGCCGTAGACGGTGCCGCCGCTGGAGGCGTAAATCACCTTTTTCACGCTGTGTTCGATGCAACACTGGATGAGGCGGATCGAGCCGATAATGTTGTGCTGTGCATCGAAAACCGGATCGGCGTTGGATCGGCGGACATCGTTTTGTGCCGCATAGTGGCTGACAATATCCGGCTTCTCGCGCTGAAAGATTTCGCCGAGCGACGAATCCAAGAGGGACGCTTCGTAGAATTTCGCACGGGGATTGAGATTGTGTCGGTATCCGGTCGCCAAGTTGTCAACGACGACCACTTCGTGCCCGAGTTGGAGCAACCTATCTACCAGATGCGATCCGATGAAGCCCGCGCCTCCGGTCACTAAAATTTTCATGCACTCCTCCTTAGTTGGTGTCTAGTTCGATGATACACCGCCCTGCTAGTTCCCCGTCCCGCATCTTTTCTACCACCGTATTGATGTCGTCGAGCGGGGCGGAATCGGTTATCAGTTCGGTGAGTTTCAGTTTTCCCGCGTTTGCCAGTTTGATGTAGCGCGGGATTTGATGGTGGGGACGACTCTCGGTTATCACCTGAAATCCCATCACTGTCCGTCCGAAGTGCAGCGGCTCTGGATTCAACGACACATTATAGCCCGCTTTCGGACCTGAAATCAGCATCGTCACGCCGTCGGTGCGGGTGAGTTGATACGCCATTTCTAGCATCTCAACATGCCCCGTGCTGTCGATGACCACGTCGGCTAAGGTGTCTCCGACAATGCGGGTTATCTCACGGCTTAGGTCGCACTCCTTGGCGTTGACGCAGTGGGTGGCACCGAGTTGACGGGCAAGGTGGAGTTTCTCGTCCGATAGATCGACCGCGACGATGGGGTGAGCAGAGACTAGCGCGGCACCCTGAATCAGGTTCAGCCCCACCCCACCGGCACCGAGAATCACCACAGAGTTCCCCGGCTCAATCCCTGCTTTGCCGATAGCCCCGAGTCCGGTGAGTGTCGCACAACCGAACAGCGGTGCGAGTCTCAGATCGAAATCTGCGGGGATGGGTGTCAACCGATTTTCCGACACGATCGCGTATTGGTTGAAGGTGGTCACCCAGCCGGCGTTGAGGTGTTTTCCGTTCCACCGATAGCTGGGCGTTTCGGATTCGATTCCTTCCCCGATTCCGCAGTGCAAAACGACACGATCGCCTTCAGCCACCGTTCTCACACCGGGACCCACTTCTTCAACCGTTCCTGATCCCTCATGGCCGAGCAGGTGTGGCAGATACGGATCTTTCCCCCGCTTGCCATCGATCATGGCGACCTGTGAGCCGCAGACACTGGTATAATGGACTTTGACAAGGACTTGACCGGGGGAGAGATCCGTCGGCAGTTGAACCGAATCTATGACTAACGGCTCTCCCTGTGCAGCCAGAATTGCGGCTTTCATCTCCATATTTTTATATCTCCTGATCGCTTTCTGCTGCTAAATAGTGAGCATCCTTTGCTTCGATTGAGCGAGCGGATTCCGCCGTCAAGACCCCGTCGGAGTGTCGATGAAACGAGAGTTCAGAGCGGATGACCGAAAAGCCCATACGGGTATAGAGTCCAATCGCCTGAAGGTTCTTGGCTTGTGTACCGACTTGGATCTCTGATGCCCTCCCTTGATAGTGTCGAATTGCCTCCGCGACCAACGCCTTACCGATTCCCCTGTCGTGAAACGCCGGATCAACCGCAATCAATTCAATTTCCCCTACCTTTTCTGTACCTACTTTTGACCGGAGCAGCGCAAACCCAACAAGGTGCTCTTCGCTTTCCGCGACGTAGATCGCTTCGGCACGTCCTTTGAACCCGTTACGGACCCATTCGCGCCGCGAATGACGGGCGTGAGATTCGGGGATCTGTGGATCGACCCATAAGCGGAACGATTGAAAGGCGCGGTAGGCAATGGCTGCAACCGTCTCCACTTCCTCTGGCTGCGCGAGTCGGACATGAAAATCGGATCCACCGTCAAACGGAATCTCACCGGCAGTCTTTCGCCCAAAGGTCAGAAACGATTCGATGATCCTGAACCCCACCGCCTCGACCGCGTGGAGTGCGGCTAAGGCGTCTTCAGCGAGCCTCACCGACAGAAAGCGGACGCCGTGCTCCTCCGCATCCGCAAGACACGCATTGAGGACGCTTTCCAACCGACAACACTGTTCAGTGTAGTCCCCCTCTGCCCACAACCCCCCAACTGAACCCGACGGGCGGTCAAGCACTTGGCTATCCCACGGCAGGGACCGCCAGCCCGCCAACGCCTGTAACCGATTCTCTCGACGCATCCACCACGTGCGGGTGTTTGGGACAACTGCATAATCGAGTGCTGACTTTAGCACTTCAGAATCCTGCGCTGCAAAAGCCTTCAGACACTCCCGACTGGCGAGTTGGACTATCTCCTTTGGGCGCGCTTCATTGCTCGATTGTGCGTTCAGGGGATTCTTCAATCTTTCTCCTTTAGGACTTGCGCCCCTCGGCCGCAAGAATCGCGTCCTTTTTTACACTGCCTAGGATTTTGACATCCGACCATACAAATTCAATCGTAGACATCCCGATACATCGGGATGATCGTGGACAGGTTAGGAAACCTGTCCCTACGACAGCGGTTCTCCCAAGGTGCGGCTTGATCAACTGCGTAAATCTTCTCCTTGTGTCTATATGTGTCAGCCCCGTTCAATGACGAGATGTTTCATATTTTCGATGAAATCCACGTAACTCGTCAGAGTGGTGTCAAACTGAATTTCTAAGGGTGAGAGGAGATATTGGAAATGGGGGCTGAGGAGAATGATTGCAAAGTCCTCCTGTAGAAGGGACATGACCTTCTGTCCAATCATCCCCCTTTGTGCCACGTCCGTCGTTTCGTCCAATTGAGAGAGTAGTGCATCGACCTCGGGATCGGCATAGCCAAAAGAATTGTTGCTCCCCTGAGAATGAAAATATCGGGGCAATCGACTGTAATGATCTCCAAAAGAAATGCGGCTTAAAAGGACATCCATCTCTGCCCACATCTTTTGCGGCACATCTTCTTCAAGAAAAACGGGGGTAATAATCGGATCCCCAACCGATTTTCCAACGAGAGTCGCTAAATAGGGAACCATTGATACCTCTTTGGGATAAATTACCCTCAGATTAAGTGCAGAGTGAGTCGGGGCTTTCATCACCTTTTCGTCAAGGTGTTGTCCGCCGTGAAGGAAGCGATTAATTGCCCGGTAATCGATCGCTTCCTTCAGCCAGCGGCATTTGCTCTCATCTTCTAGCAATCCCTGACGACGGTTGAGGAACATCAGATGGTAGGCTTCTCCGAAAAAGGGTGCCTGCTGCAGCGGTAGCTCGTTTAAAGTCTGGTATAGGGGCTGTAACGCATCGAACGGTATGAGATCGATCCTCCCGCTAAGGACGGCTTGGATTGCACGGGCGGCATGCCTGAAGCGTCTGATGTGGATCCAATCGATGCCACCTTTCTGCTCCTGATGGTAATCTGGATTACGGACAAGTTGAAAGTTCATCGCTTGCTGCCGGAAACGCTTCAAACGATACGCCCCTGAGGTCACGCGATACGGTTGCTTTGAATGGGACGGGCGGATCGGGAGACTCGCAAGGTGCCGCGGAAATAAGGATTCTGCTTTTGTCAACCGGATGTGGATTTGGTCTTTGCCATCCGTTTTTATTTCCTCAATTAGTGGCGTGAGGTAACTATCCGAAAGCGTCTGGATAACGTCCTCTCGGACAATTGGTTTTCCATCGCTCCAGTGGAGGTCCTTTCTCAAAACGATTATCCAAGATGAAAAATCCTCGGATGGTTCGACCGCGGTTGCGAATCGCCATTCGATTTCCCCACTCCGGTGAACCCATAGAAGGGAATCGTAACAGAACCGATTGAGCACAAACTCAAGTGCCGGAGGGAAGTAGTCTAAAGACCCCTTGGTAGAAGGAATTAACTCTCCGATGGAGAGTCCCCCAACCGGTGGCTGCTCATTGGGACGCACCATGCGGAGGGCACCGGTGTAAGGGGAGAAGTTCATGTATTCTTGGAGTTCTCGGTGGATCTCCCCTTGGTAAGAATCGCCTTGGTCAAGTTTCGACAGCAAAAAACGGATCTGATCCGCATCCAAGGACGGGGCTATATTTTCCTTGAGAACGTTGAGCTCTCCTAAGCACTGGTTCAGATATTGCGGCGTTATCCCGACACCTCGGGCGGTTTGAGACTTGTTCGCCTCCGGGTGTTGCTTCTGATAGTTGATGAGGCTGATAAGGGTATCAATTTTGGCCATTTTTGTGCGAAAATCCCCTTCCCGTTAAGTATTGGGCTTTTAAGGGAAGGGGCACTGTCTTAACCCTTCCCTACCATAGTTGCTTTGTGGTGTGCCTTAATCAGTTCCGGCACAATCAGGTCATATTCCGCTTCCTTCGGGTTTGCTTCGGTAATCTTTCCCGTCTGATGGAGGGCATCAGCGCGACAATCGGCACAGATCGGGAGGTATCGACAGGAGAGACATTTCTCCGAGCGTTGATAACGCTCCTTAAGAACGGTATCAATCCCACCAAACCCCGTGGTGATATGCCCCGCCTCGTATTTTGCGTCCCGACCGATGAAATTCGGACAGGTGTATAGCTTGCCAGAAGGCTCTAAGGTAAAATTCCGTCCGTCGTGCCGCTGCATGGCGCACCATGTCTGCTTCGGAAGGAGATCCTCAAAAAGCCCCTTCCCCGCCGCATAAATTGAGAGTTTTGCAATCTCGACGAGGATTTCTCTCTCTCCAGCCATCTTTTGCCCCTCATCGACATACAGTTGAGAGGCGGCGATGGCTTCATTGTCGTTGGTCTCTATCACAGGTGAAAACGTTACGCGAACCCTTCTGTTTGCATAGCCTTTATCCGCCAAGGCGTCAATCAGTTCGTATGCGGCATTGACGCGCGATTCATCGAGGACGCAGAGGACATCGGTACGGATAAGCCCCGCGTATTCGGCGAGATTTTTCATGATTGTCGCATAGGTGCCTTTGCCGCTCTGAAAGGGGCGAGACGCATCGTGTGTCTGCTGATTCCCGTCGACCGTGATCTGCGCTTGGGTGAATCCGAGGGGACGCAGCGTTTCGACAACCTTCCGCGTCAACAGCACACCGCTGGTCACCAGCCCGAAACGGAAACGGATCCCTTTCTGCTGGCAAAACCGCTTCAACTCCTCCGCAGTTGAGACAATCGCCTTCAGATTGGAGAGCGGTTCGCTGCCGTAGTAACTGATAAACAGACGTTCCGCCTCCACCTTCTCACACTGTTCCTTGATAAATGCAAGGCATTCGTCCGAAAGATCCCCCTCCAAACGTCCGCCGACGTGTGTCCCCTGCTGATAGCAGTATCCGCACGCCAGTGGGCACCGCTGCAGGTTCGTCAGTAACGTGACGCTCACCTCACCGCCTTTCTGGTCAGGGGTCTGGCTCAAGTAGTCGAGAAACCATTCTCCCTCGTTGAGCTCTTTTGGAACGAGAAACCCCTGATCCCGAAGGAGATCGAGGGTTGCACCTGCCTGCCCATCGATCGGAACGTCCTGCGATAGGTTTTGTAGCACATCCCATTCCGTTTTGTCAACTTGAATCAATGCACGGGACAAGGTGTTGTACAGTAGATGCTGATCTGGTTTTGGGTAATCGTTTACAACGACAGTAAACTGAGATAATTTCATCTGAAATCCTCCGATTGATGATTAGTACGCGACAAGAAACCGAGTTTTTTCTTCAAAACTCGGTTTCTAAGTTTTTACGATACGGTAAATAAACGGAACGGAGATCTCCGTTCCCTACAAATTACACTGGTTCATGTAAAAAGAAAGTGCAAGATATTAAAGCATCCGCGAATTAACGCGAATCTACGCAAATAAAAAAGAAAGGCTAAAGACGGACAACCACAAGTTGAGCGTGGCGAAATCCCGATCTATCGGGGGGGTGCCCCTACAGCCCGCCCAAAACCTGAAATGTTCGGGCGGGAGACCCCCTGTAGTACGGGTTGGGAGACCCAACCCCTACAAAAACTCGGTTTCTGTTGCACGCTTTCTTAACATGAACCTCTGGTTTTTACTCACTTTCTGACTCTCACACTTTCCCACTTTCAGTTAGGGTTATTGGGTTTCACGATTGCCGTTCAACCCAACCTACACTGAACGACTTCTTATTGTTTGCCGACTGCGGCTTTGAACGTTTGTCGAGTTAAGGTTGAGCAGAACCTCCCAAATTGCCGCCGGAGACTGATTGCCTCCGGGGACAACGGAGGGGCTCCGTGCGCCGAAAGCCGTTTGTATTCATCGCCGAATCGGGTGAGGACTTCCGCCTGCCCTCGATAGGGCGAGGGGAGATATTCATTCTGCGGAAAGCACCTTCCCTCATGGACAGCCAACACCCCTTCCCATAGTAGGAGCAGCGGATCGTTCGGCGCGAGTTGCATCCCCTTTTCCAATTCCGCCTTGGCAAATGGGGTTTCCCTTGCGTATTCCCCAGCCTTCTGTAGGTAGATGGCGGCGCGCAGCGCATAGGCGTGGGGTTCGGATTGAAGGTTAGGGATCAGTTTGCCCAAAGGGGTCGTTTCTATCTGCTCCCGGATAAAGTTAAGGATATCCCGTTCCATCTTCCCACGATTATCTTTGATATTTATAGAACTCCCCGAATGCTGTCGATACTCTGCGAGCGGAAGGTTGATCGTTTCAACCTTAAATTCCTTTGCAATCCGAACCCACATCTCGTAATCCTGCGCCTTGATATCTCGGTACATCCCCACCTTTTGGTGGACGAGCGAACGCACCATCACCCCCGCACAGGCGGAGATGCAGCCCATCAACATATTCAACAGCCGGGCGGACTCCGGACACCGGCGGGGTGGGCAGGTATGTATCCGTTTCCCCGCCGCATCCATGTGATAGTAACCCGTTGCGACCAGTCCAACCTCCGGATGCGCTTGAAACACTTTGACGGAGCGGGCGATCTTCTCCGGTAAGAGCCGATCGTCGTCATCAAGGCGTTGAATATACTCTCCCCGCGCCAACGCCAATCCTCGGTTTACGGCGGAGACAAGTCCACCGTTCTTCTGATAGATGTAGGTGACTTTGGGGGTCTGAGAATCTGACGAAAGATAGGGCTTGAGAGCAGATCTTGTGGCGGCACCCCCATCCGAAGAACCATCATCGATAACCAAGATTTCGATGGAAGGATAGGTCTGGGTGAAAACGCTATTGACCGCCTCTCGCAGGTAGTTGGGGCGGTTGTAGGTTGGAATGATCACAGATACCAGTCTAGGGATCATTGTTTGTCTCCTTGAGGGTCAGAAAGGGAAACGTGGGCCGGGAGCAGGAGAAGGTGAGCTAGACGAAACATATTAACGCTGTCCCTCACCTTCCCTAATTCTCCCGACCCACTGGATATGCCCCCTTCACACATCGATATCTTCTTCCCAATCGTCGTCGATATGTGTAGCATAATTCCCATATGTGCAGCAGAGCAGGGATATCCACGCAAATTCTTCTTCGGTTTCTGTCTCTGTCTCAACTGTCAAGGGACTCATCGGGAACCCGGTATCTACCGGGTTAATGATTTGAACAGCCATTGTTACCTCCTTCGGCGATGGACGCCGAATCTGTACTACATCTGGGTTTATCGGTTAAAACCGATCTATTTGTAAACAATATTTACACCTAAAGAATACCCGATTGCTTTTTGAAGTGCAAATTTATTTTCTTCAGTTTGAAACTATTAGTTTCAAACTGAAGAAAATAAATTTGACGCCTGCTTGCCGCTTCCTGTATTCTTTAGTATTGTTGAGTGGAAATTGGTTCAATCTGCCGATTTCGAACTTATCAATCCTTTAACCCTATGGGAGCCCCAAATGAATTCCTCCACCTCTTTGAAAAAAAACAATCGTTCCGCCAACGGAGAAGGGAATGAATCTGATGCAAAACATTATCTTAGATGCTCACTTCTGAAAGATGAGGTAGCACGGCACACCTATTATGTCCGCGTGGACTTACTTGAGAAACTTCGGGGATACGCCTATTGGGAGCGGATCGATATTTCGGAGTTGATTAACCAAATACTAGGGGAATTCTTTGAGGATAAGGAGGTCAAGCCCACGCCGTCTCGGAAACCGTCGCGCTGCCGGCGGTAGGGGTGGGGTTTTCTGTTTGAATCGTCACCTGAGTCAGGGGAGAGTAATATACAAATCCGGCGATGTAAGGGAACAACCTCGCTCCCTGCAGATTGACAAATCCACAAGCATCGAGCAGTTAGGGCTTGGATTTGACAACCCAAGTCTATTCATCATGTCAAGACAATGGTAAGTGGTTTAGCTGTGAGCCACAAGATTTGGGGAAAACTATCGATCTGATAGTCGTAGAAGTGGCAAGATTCGTCGGCAGGTTCAAACTAATGCAGAACGCATAACGTAGATATTTGAGGGCAAGTAAGATTCCCATTTCATTGACAGATGCCAAGCGACAGTATTCTCCTCGCTCGGTCTGCAATCCATAAATGCTAGCAGTAACACTAAGAAAGAAAACATGAACTACTACTACATCAATACTGATACCGATGCCCTCGGTTACAGTCCCCATGCGAAGTGGATTAAACATGACCGCGCGTTTACTTCAGGAGATGTCTCAAACGGCTATTACAGATATGGTGAGCGCGTACTTGGAACACTCAGCCCCGGTGATATGCTTTTCATGTATGTCAGCAAGCACGGTGTTGTGGCTGCGGGGTGGGTGTGTGAGTTTTGGGATCGGTGCGCTTACAGGGGGAGGAATCGGTTGGTATATAGAGATACAGAATATACAGAGTATCGGATCGGTGTTGACTGGTGCCTCAAAGCTGTCCACAATCCGATTCGTGCTGAGGAGTTGAGAGCGATTATTGGTTGGATACCTGTACCAACGCTACAACGCATTAAAGATACTGATGCCGCCGAGCGACTCTTTGAGGAGATACGGGATCGGGCATAAACAGAGGATAACCTTTTGTTGTGATAGCAATAGAAAACCTTGTATAGCTGATTATGTCAACTATATTTACGTACACATCGTCATTAAATGATAAGGGGGTCAGTGAAAAAACTCACGCAATCTCATAAGAAAACATCATCGCCTCACACGGATTCATCTACTTCTCAGGTTGTGCAGCTTGTCGGTCAAAGTGCTGCGATACGGCGTGTGCGTGAGTTGATTCGCAAAATTGGTCCTACGGATGAAACGGTTCTGCTTGAAGGAGAAACGGGAACTGGAAAAGACCTCACCGCACAACTGATTCATCAGGCGAGCGTCCGGCGAGACCAGCCGTTCGTTTCGATCAATTGTGCAGCACTTCCTGACACGCTCATCGAGAACGAGCTCTTCGGTCACGCCAAAGGTGCGTTTACTGGGGCATCTGAGGCGCGGAAGGGCGCGGTTCAACAAGCTGAGGGTGGGACACTCTTCCTAGATGAGATTGGGGAGATACCGTTGGAACTTCAGGCGAAGTTGCTGCGGGTCATTGACATGAAAACTGTTTCGCCGCTAGGTGGAACAGAGATATTGGTTGATGTGAGGATTATCGCCGCAAGCAATCGGGATTTGAAAACAGCGGTACGTGACGGTGCCTTCAGGTCAGACCTATTTTACCGGCTCAACACCCTGCCAGTTTACCTTCCTCCCTTGCAGGAACGACGCACTGATATCCCCACTCTCGTTGATTACTTCTTGGGAGAATTTATCAGTGATTTTCAACGGGCCGTTGGGCTTGAAACGGAGGTTTATCCCTTATTGGAAAGATATCCTTGGCCCGGAAACGTGCGCGAGCTCAAATCGCTGCTCAAACGCGTGTTTCTGTTGACGGAGAAGTCTAAGTTGAATGCCACTGATTTTGCACCCCATCTAAGCGATGAGACAGAAATGGGCGATGACACCCTCTTGCCGTTAGAAGAGGCGTTAGAGCGTTATGAACAACAGTATCTTTGTCATGCACTGGAACGGGCAGGTGGGAATAAAGAAGAAGCAGCGCGCCTGCTGGACTTACCTCGAAGCACGTTGTACCGGAGGTTAGCGAAATATGGACTATAATCTGGGAATCGTCCCAATCTTGGGATTTTGAATCCCAGATTTGGGATAGGCGTGGGAACCTGTGTTTATGCGGGTCTGTGCAGATTATAATGTTGACGTAATCCCATTTTTGAGAAAAACCCTATTTTGAGTCAGGCTCTTGGCTGCTCCCTCAAGAGAAAAAATAAGGGATGTGTGGAAATCGCCTCGATTCAGGCACCGTAAGGGTTTCAAGCGTTACGTCGGGGCATAACGGTGAAAGAAATAGGGGTCAAAGGGAAAAGTGGCACAAGAATTGCCTATTTATGAGTTTAGTCGCTACCTATTGAGTGATTGCGCACCACAGAGGAGATATTCTCATTGACGAAGCTAATCTTCCCTTTTCTGATTTTAGCCCTAATCGGTTTGATATTACGGTTGGCATTTAGTTCCCAATCCATGCGCCTGACCGCAGTTGAATCTGGACCTAACCTGACGCTGCTGATCAGTGGAGAGGAGTTAGGTTATCTCGAACCTTGTGGCTGTGCAGAGGGGCAGCTCGGCGGATTTCCGAGACGGGACAGCATGATTCAACAACTCGCAGTCAAGGGCAAAACGCTCGTACCCGTTGCCAACGGCGATTTGATTGATGATGCAAGTCGCCAATCGGAATTGAAGGCGGAGATTGGATTTGCCGCTCTAAAAGAGATGGGCTACGCTGCCTATAACGTTGGTGAGCGAGATTTGCTGTTAGGAATAGATCGATTGAAGTATCTACAGAGTACGTCGGGAATTCCGTTTCTGTCTGCGAATTTGTTTCATAGAGACAATCGAGTCTTTCAGCCCTTTGTGCTTCACACCGTCAATCGCCAAGGCAATCAGATACAAGTAGCAATTATAGGGATTCTCTCCCAATCGTTTGAAATCCAGGTTGAAAACGCAGCGGCGGGTTTGAGATTGGAAGATCCAAGTGCTGTGCTGACAGATTTAGTCGGTTCCTTAGAAGAAACCGCCGATCTCATCATTTTGCTAGCTCATGCAGATTTGGCAGAATCTAAAGCATTGGTGTCCGTCTTTCCTCAGATTGATGTCGTTGTCTCCGGACATGAAATTGAGGAATTGCACGAGGATCCGGTTTTCGTTGAAAATACTGTGTTACTGAATACGGGAACCAAGGGAAAAGCCTTGGGACAGCTTGACATCCGATGGTATACTGATAGAGCAGTCCCAGATTATGAATTTCAGGCTCTGTCCCTTGCAGAACGCCTCCCTGATTCACCACGGATGATTGAATTATTGACGCTGTATCAAGAGATGTTGTCCGCTGAAAACCTATCAGTCGATCTGGAACGCGAACCGCCTACAACGGGTGGAATGTATGTCGGAAGCGCGAGTTGCAAAGGGTGCCACGCTGAAGCATACGCGATCTGGAAGAAAAGCAAACACGCCCACGCTTATGAAACGCTAGTTTCGCACGGACACGCCGCGGACCCAGAGTGTTTGACGTGCCACACAGTGGGGTTTGGATTTCAAACCGGGTTTGTCAATGTAGAGGCAACGCCCAATTTGCCGGATGTGGGTTGCGAAAACTGTCACGGTGTCGGTGGCAATCACGTAAAGAATCCGAAAAAAGGGTATGGGCAAGTCACCAAAGCGGATTGCTTGACGTGCCATACAGCGCAGAATAGCCCAAAATTCGATTATGAGGTCTACCTTCCGAGGATCCGGCATTGGAACGATATAGGACCAAACGATGAAACAGCGAAGGGGTTTGAGTGATAGCATAATCGTACGAGGCAGGCATGGCACTTTCAAGTGTCCTTGTTAGAGTCGGTTTCGCTTTGGAACCAATGCCTAACAATGAAAATGGTGTCTTTCATGCATGGTGCATGAAAGTTTTTCACAAGAATTCCAATTGAGTTCAAGTATCTCATCGGTTTTGGTCAACTTGAAACTTGGGTGGAATTCACTCAGAAAAGGAGCATTCAAATGACACTTCAAAAGTTCCGGCTGGCTTATCTGCTAGTCGTTGTTTTGACCGTAACCACAGTCTATGCAATCGCAGATTTCAACCAAGTAACGCCACTTGAGCTTTCAGATTCCGAGATGCAGGAGTTGAGCGGGGCAGCCAGTCAATATAGAGCCAAATGCAAAATACAGTACACTGGCCTCAATTGTCCTACAGGCTGCACTGACATTGATGCTGTGGTAATTAGTCACCCTGTGGCAGAAAAGGTGAAGAGAAATGTGTTTTTGTCGAGCACGTATAGATGTGAAAGCACACAGCTTTACACTTTTTGTAACCGGAGCTCTTACGAAAAATGGTGCACATTTCGTCTGTATGACGATGATCAGTGTTTACAGGTACATGACATCGGACATAAAGATGCGAATGGCTACACTGATTGCGTAACTGATTAAGAGGTTGTAGAGTGAGGCTGCTAGTTGGTTCAGCCACCCCAGCGATTGTTGAGGAAAGATCTCGCAGCCTCACTCAACATTGATAAGAACTCTTTAAAACAAGTTACGACAACAATTACAGCAAATTCGGTTGTTTACTAACAGGGCTATAACATAATAAGGATTCTTATGCGAACATCACGACTTTTAGGTACATTGTTTCTCCTTGTTTGTAGTTTTATTCCATCATTGCTGGCAGCACCTAAGCCGCTTTTACCCCCTATTGATTTGGATTTTATTATCGCCGGTTTAGCACATACTGAAACACAACTTAAATCTGGAACAGGATATTTCAGACATTTCGCCGCAGATAATTTTGACGAGCAAAATAGCTTCGATGAAATAACGTCGGTTGTTAATGAAGAAAAGGGGACATATATGGAGCCTTCTTTATTAAATCGGAAGTTAAGGAAGTATCGTAGTGTATGGGGGATGTGGTTTGCTTTCAGTGGAGAACATACCCATTTCAAAGGAATTGCCGACGATAGAACGCCCGCACATATCTTTTTTGATGGAAAAATCATCTTATACACTGGAGAGGTGAATGCCTTCAGGCATGGGAATCCATTCGATGATATACACACTCCCCGCAATTGGGGAATATGGTTCAAAGGGGAAAAATGGAGCGATTATCTGCGACAACAGAAAGAGGTGCGTATTATTGGTAGCGAAGCTGTGGATGGCATTGCCTGCTATGTTCTTGAGATGCCGTATCCGCTTGCTGGCTATCACACCTTGAAATTTTGGATTGCTCCCCAAAGCGGCTTCCGTTTAATCCAGACGATGCGGAAAGGTAATGATCGAGAATTGTCTGTAAAGATTGGTTGGCAACAATACCCACTCGAAACAGGAGTTGTTTGGTTTCCAAAACATGCTGTCTCCCTTTTTTACCGGGATAAAAAAAGACCGTCCAGAAATGAGATAGAAATCACCGATTTTCAACCCAATGTTGATGTGTCGTCTGACTTTGCCCTCCAAATTTCCCCAGGAACCGAAGTATTTGACATTAATCTTGAAAAGTACACTACATTTAAGGAGATTGGTTGGAAACCGTTAGAGTCTGCCGCCAAATGACGCTAGATGTCATACAGTATCAATGATACTCTCATGGAAAATCTCTTATGAGATTTTTGCAAATGGAATAGAATAAGGTTTCAATCCATTGAGGGCAATTTGCACAGTACCAAGGCAAAACATAGGCGGGTGAAAAGTCGGCTCTGCATTTATCGACATTGACTTTGAAACTTCAATCTGTATGAATACTAAAGGATAGAGTCCTATGAAGATAGTAACCTCCACTTGGAAAAAGATTATTTTCATCTGTTTATTTTGTTTGTTGAGCCATAAGACTGTATTCTCCCAAGACACCAAAGATCAACTGGATGAAGCACTCTGTGGGCCGTACGCGCTTATGGTTGTCGCCAAAACGTTTGGGGTTGATGTTGATTTGGCTTCGGTTGTCGATCTTGCAGGCACCACATCTCAGGGAACAACGATGAAAGGGCTCGCAGACGCAGCGCATAAACTTGGACTCCGGGTAAGAGGAATGAGGGTCTCGCTGCGCCAACTGACAGATCTGAAACTGCCAGCCATTGCTTATGTGAATGATAATCATTTCTTTGTCATAGATCAAATTCTCGACAATCAACTCAGTATTACCGACATTAATATGGAATTCGATTTTATGTCGTTAGAAGAGTTTGATCAGATCTGGAATGGGCATGTGTTAACTGTTTCACCTGAACGAAATGAGGACCTAGCTAATCAGCCAAATATTTGGGCGGATCAACTGGTTTATGATTTTGGGGTTGTTGATTCAGATCAGGTGGTAGAGAAAGGCTTCACTATTGAAAATACAGGAAGCGCGGACCTAATTATTCGGGATCTGATCCCAGACTGTAGTTGTGCAAAGTTTGAGATTTCAAGAAAAATAATCCCACCCGGCGAACAGGCACAACTCATTATGGTCTTCAATATTGAAGGACGATGGGGAAAGACCGCAGCAACCGCCAAGCTTCTCAGCAATGATTTTGATCAACCAATTTTGACGTTTGTGATTCAGGGGATTGCCAAAACAACCTTGGCAATTAGCCCCAAAGGCATTGAACTCGGTCGTATCCCGGACAGCGACAAGATGAACCCAATTGCCCAGAAAATTGAAATCCGCGATCCGGGGACAGGTGATCTCAAGATAAAAAAAATTAAGACATCATCTGATGCAGTGCGTGTTCAGCTTTTGCAAGAGAAAAGAGGGGCAGATGCCGAGATCCACTTAATGATCGTTCCCGGACAGTGTGCACAGATTTCCCCAGAAAAGCAGTTTGAAGAACAGATTACTATCTACACAAACTATGAGGAATCACGGCAGTTCGTTGTCCCGATTCGTGGGCAAATTGGTCCTTTGATTGAACTATCTCTAGAGCGGTTCTTTTTTGGGTTTGTTAATAGGGGGAAGTCTCCGTCTAAAAGCATCGTTGTAAAAGGCGATGAAAGAACGAAGTGGCAAATTACAAAAGTAGAAGCTGATTCACAGGCAATTTCAATTGACATTATCCCAACCACGCCCGGTCAAGAATACCGTGTGGAGGCTCGCTTTTTGAGCAATCGGGCAAGTTCAGATATTGTCAAAGGGACAGTTACGCTTCACACCGACCATCCCCAACAACCGTTCATCCAAATACCCATTTATGCCATTATCCAATAGGTGCTCGGCGATTTTTCAAACTGCTAGTAAAAGATTTCCAATTCTTGCATCGTTTATCATTATATCGTTAATTGCTGCCTCAAGCGTTTATTTCCGCGTTCATTTATCTTTGCATACTGGCGGAAATACCTTCATTGGTCCTGATTCTTACCGCCATGCAAGGAATGTGCGGCAGATAGCTTCTGATGGTGCACTGCCGAAGGTTGATATGATGCGCCATGTCCCCGATGGCGTTAAAACCACACTGGAAACAATCGGTTTCCCGTGGATAATCGCCAAAAGTTATGGTATCCTGAATCGCTTCCTCCCCGGACTGTCTCTTGACAGAACCATGGCTTTGTATCCTGTAGCAGTTTTTGTTCTAAGTTGTTTTGCTTTTTTTCTTCTGTCCAACAGATATTTTGGTTATTTAACAGCTTCTTTGGCAACCCTTGCCTTCTCGATCGCTCCCGGTGTCATTAATCGGACGACAGCCGGATACCTTGATACAGATTCACTGGTCCTCTTTCTATTTTTGTTAGCTTTGTTTTTTTATACGCTTTCTCTCGATTCCTTGAGCACTGCTAGGCAGATTGTCTACAGATTAATCTACGCAGGTGTACTAGGTATTATTGCAATTGTGTGGGGAGGAGTTGGTTTCATCGCGGCGATCATTTATGGCTGCGATATTCTAATCGGAATCTATCGTGGATTTGATAGGAAACACGCTATCTCCTCACTGTTGGGTATTTGGTTATACTTCGTATTGCTATTTCTCCCGGGCAGCTTCTATCAGGAGAGATTCCCGGGACCGTTTGCACTTTCAGCGATGATTCCACCGGCTTTCGCGGGCATTATCTACATCGCTGTTCTGATAAAACAAAGTAAATTTCGATTTCAAAACTATGTTAGCAAGATCTTTAGCAGAAAAGGATTGATAGCAATCAGTCTACTACTTGCTTACCCTGTGTACCGGATATGGGGGACTATTGTTGATATCTGCGAACGCCTGCTATTCCCCTTCGGGACCGACCCGATCATGAGAGTCGTTGGGGAGCTCGAACCTGTAGATTTTAACGATTGGATTCACTTTTATGGACTTCTATATCCGATTGGCTTGATTGGTTTTTTCTTATTAATATCAGTGCTCTATTTGCAAAAAAACAGTCTCCGAAACTCTTGGTTCCACCTCTTCTCGCTTAACTTCGGTTTTTTATGTATTATTTTACCGCGTATGTTTACGTCATTTTTTTTGCATCAATCGCTCTGGATCGGTGTGATTGTATTACTAGTTCCAATATGTGGTCTTGCTTTTTATACTTCTTGGTTGTTCATTAAGAATGGTGCAGAACGCGCTTTACCGTTTCTCATCTGGTTTTTGGTGAGTTTCAGCTTTAGCAGTTCAGCAATCCGATTTGCTCTTTTTTTCGTCCCTGTGTTTGTTCTGATGAGCAGTTTCTGCTTTGTCAAAACGATTGAATATTTTATTCCAGATTTATCCAGAAATATTGGTGCGGCTTCGCTGTTTGTTCTTAATATTGTTGTTTGGTTAATGTTTGCTTGCGGATTTAACATTTTCACGTTGATTCAGTTTATTTTGGGGATAACCTTAGATACTTCAGTGGAAATGCGGCTGTTAACAACCCTCGCGCTTTCACTCACCTCCCTTGGTTTCGTTATTGAAAAGTCGATGATTGATATTAAGTTCCAAACTGCTGTGAAGCGGTTTTGTGGCTTTCTTGTGGTATGTCTGCTCTGTTTTTTTAGTTATACAGGGGTTTACGGGTTGGGCATTGGACAAATAGGATATGCCTCTGCAAAGTATCCGGTCGAGCAAATTGAGGAGTACGTCCGACAGGTTGAGCGAAACACGCCTGCAAATGCAGTCGTTGCGGCTTACTGGGATCATGGAAGCATTATTAATGCAATTGGGCAAAGGGCAACGATTATTGATGAACAGCAGAACCTCGACTGGATTCGATCTTTTCTAAGACAAGTTATCTTGGGGCAAACCGTTGAAGAAATGCTGTCCTACTTGCACGCACATAAAGCAACCCACCTGATGCTTACTGCTGATGATTTGAGGAATTTGAACAGATATTGGATGGTCGCGTATCCAAATCAATTTCGTTCATTTGTCATTGGTTTAGAACCACTTACTGAAAAAGCCCCGAATGTGCTTCGCTTTGAATTTGTTCCACTGACTAAATCAGTTCCAGTTGTCCATAAAGATTCCTTACTGCCTGAGCCAATTTATATTTCTAAAATTACTGTAGATTTTACGAATGAAGAGGATACCTTGACACTCGTAGCTCCTCCTCAAGTGCTTATTGGGAAAAGAGATGGTCTAAAAAATGTACAACTCCGTGAGTTCATCATGGGGAATCGACAGTGGTATTTTCCAGAAGCCGAGTTACCCCTTACGCTCTGGTTGATGGCTTCTGAGAAAGCAAGAGAAATAGAGGTCTATGATGGCTTTCTCCTCACGCAGAGTGCCCAAGAATTGAATGTCGTCAAACTATATTCCGGTGCCCTCACAGATGAACTGAGCGAACATTTTGAAGAGATCATAACCGAAGAAAATTATGGCGCGAAGGTATGGAAAATTCACTACTGAATCGAGGAGTTGCTATTGTGAATGTCGCGTCTTGTCTTTGCATTGACAATTAAGGCATACTAATGGTATTTTGTAAATATAACCAACAAAGAACCTACATGGCATGGCAAAATTCCTGACAGAAATTGACTCGATTTTTTCCGGCGAAGCGCAAAACAGTTTTTGAGGGTCGAGGAAATGACTACATGTAATGAAACAACTCAGTCCCATATTCCCATAATATCTGTTACTGGTGCACTTCGACTCTGTAAATCTGCCAAACGATTCCAAATCCTCAAACCAACATCTCGAGCCTTTATCGCGTCACTCATAGTTCACGGGATAATCCTGTTAATTTTGAGCGCTTTTCTGGTGGCAAATATACGACCATCTGATGAATCTATGGCTGTTACCTTTCTCAAACCTTCAGCACCTCCGAAACCGAAAATTCTCAAACCGCCAATGAAAACTGTTACGCAGCCAACCGTTCCGACACACTCAATAACTGTCGCTGAACCGCGCCAACACACCCCTCGCACCACGATAGCGGTAAATGTCAGAGCCGTTGCTATGACAACCGAAAAAGTAACTACATTTTCCAACCGTCCGCTCCAACTTGACTCCCGTCCACAGCCACATCGCCCCAAAACCGTTGAGTCCAACCAACCCATTCCGCTGGTTGTCGCTCATGTCAATCTCCCAGTTTCTGATGCGCCTAGTGCTTTAGCGTTCTCCGTGTCTGCTGCAGGCGGTGCGGGTAGTGGTGGAGGACTGACAGGATATAGCCCCCCACAGGGTGGCAATGGGCTGCTATATGGTATCCAGTTGAAGCCCTCCCCGCCAACGGTTGGACTTCAATCCTTTATCGGTACTACCGCTGCAACACCCAGTGCGTTTGAATCTGTAGTCAGCGGGATTCAGTTGGGGAACGAGCCAGTACCCCCGATGCGTCCCAACGAATTAGGTGCTCGTATTTACACCGACCCTCGAACCGGGTTGCCGACGGGTCAAATCCAAATCTGTCCTGTGCGGTTTCGAGAGCAGGCCATATTTACCCTTCTCGCTCAAGAGGCTCCCGTACTTCCGTATCTAATGCGATGGATGTATGACCACACAAGTATCAAGGGACGCATCGTCGGTAGGGCACCTTACGTTGACGATCCTGAGATTCTTCAATCACCAATGTTGTACCTGAATGGAGGGCGTGCGATTCGTTTCCGTCCAGAGGAGAATCGGAATCTCACGCGTTACCTTGTTGAAAAGGGAGGATTCATCTTTGTCGATGATGAGATGGAAGACGGGATTCCGGCACGTTTTGCACACTCCATGCGGTCGCAGTTTCGAGAAATTATCCTTTTGGCAGGCGGGAGAGAACTGAATCGGATTCCGAATGATCATCCTATCTGGAATCAACCGTTTCAGCTCGGTGGACAACCCCCAAATACTACCCCCGGCGCGGGACGTGCCTTTCCGATGACTGCGTTTGAGTTGGATGGACACTTGGCTGTCGTCATCAGTTACAATGACTACAACAACGGTTGGTGGGGAGCAGGTCCCGGACCTGGTGGATTTGAGAAGGCAATTCCATCGGCACTGCGGATGGGTGTGAATTTTCTGTTCTATGCGGCGACACATGGGAAAATTAGCGATTACAAGCATTATATTCCTCCGGATTCTTGGCGAGCCACAACTATTCCGCTTTCCAGACAAGCACCGGGCGCAGCGAGGATTTCAGCAACCGGATCTGAAAAATGATAGGATATTCTTTTGAGTTGAGCTAGGTTCTGTTGACATTTCATCGTAACCAGATAATCGTGGCAACGAAACTCAGAAATCCCATATACCGAGCCGCTAACTTATCAAACCGAGCGGAAATACGTCGATACTGCTTCATTTTGTTGATGAAACATTCGACTAAATGCCTCTCTTTATACAGATGTACATCATAAGTGCGGGAATCACGCCGATTGGCACGTGGCGGTATCACCGGCACCGCACCGCTTTGGGTTATCGACTCGATGAACGCCATTGAGTCATATGATGTGTCAGCTATCACATACTCACTACTATAACCAGAGATCAACGCTTCAGCACAAGTGATGTCGTGTCGTTGACCTGCCGTCAACATAAAACGTAATGGGTGACCTAAGCTATCAACAGCGATGTGAATTTTGGTTGAAAATCCACCCCGACTGCGTCCGAGTGCTTGTGAGGCTTGACCCCCACTTGTCTTCAAAGCACCCCCAGCACATGGGTGAGCGCGAATGATAGTGCTGTCAATGATGAGCCACTCCATATCGGGGTCTTGGGCAAAGTGTTGATGCAACCGTTGAAAGATACCTTTATCGCACCAGCGGGCGAATCGTTTATAGACGCTGTTCCAATTGCCGTACTGCTTGGGTAACAGTCGCCATTGACTGCCACTACGGGTTATCCAAAGCACCGCTTGGATAAAGCATTTTAAGTGAGTTTCCTGTCCGGTGTAGATGTCGGGACAGGTTTTAAGGAATGAAACTATTTTTGACCATTGCGTATCGGATAAGGTTAGGGTTGACATATGGCTATTATGCCACAAATGTCAACACGCCCTAACTAAAATTAGGAGATGTCTTATGACCTCGTTCAAACGTGTGCAGCGGCGTCGCGTGGGGATAATTTTCGGGCTGGCTCTTATTTTCAATATTGGATTGCTTCACTCAACCTACGCCGAGGAAGCGATTATTTTTCGGAAAGGCGGAGGCCCCAATGCGTTTGGATATGCTGTTGATGTCGGCGACGACACCCTCATCGTTGGTGCTCCGACCAAAAAGAATGGGGAGGTCTATATCTTTGCGCGCCAAGGAGACGCATGGGTACAGCAGGCGCGCATCAAAACCCCACGTCCCAACCCAGGAGGCTGGTTTGGGGGAGCGGTCTGCATTGATGGAGATACCGCTGCTGTTGGAGCTCGGACAGTTTTTAACGATACTCATGGTTTCACAGCCGGTTCAGGCGTGGTTTATATCTATCAGCGTGAAGGAAAGAACTTTGTGCTGAAACAGAAATTAAGCCCGAAAGATGCCCAAGACGGAGAACGATTCGGATTCGCCGTTGACCTGAGCGGGAACACCCTCGTTGTTGGAGCACCCTTTCATGGTGATGGAGATGGTCCAGAGATTGGGAAGGTATATACCTATGTGCGGGACCGGGAGGGGTTTCAACACGAACAGACATTCTTTGGCGAGGACGAGGGTAGATTCGGTTGGTCTGTCGGTATTGATAGGGATACCATTGTTGTTGGGATTCCGTTTAGGTTTGTATTTGTAGAGGACGGTGCAGCCGCTATCTATGTGCGCGAAGCGTACTGGAAGCGAGCAGCGATATTATGGGCGAAGGATGGAGTTGGACAAGGGAAGTTCGGTTGGTCTGTCGCCGTTAGTGGGAATCACGTGATTATCGGATCGCCGAATACTAGAGGCAAAACCCCCGGCGCGGTGTATATCTTCGGGCGCAAGGGGGATGAATGGACGCAGCAGCTAAGGTTGAACGCTAGCAATAAAGAAATAGGTGCTAACTTTGGATTTGCGGTCGCTATCGACATCAACCGGGCAGTCGTTGGGGCACCGCTTGAAGATAGTGTTGGCAAAGATGCCGGGGCGGTCTATTCCTTTCTGAGGGAGGGTGACACATGGGTTGAGAAAGCGATGTTCACGCCCAAAGGCATAATCCAGGGTGAGCCGCATAAGATTTGGGAAGGCGACGTTTACGGCAGCTCGGTTGCCATCGCTCGAAAAGGTCCCTATGCCGTCGTCGGTGCACCGGGAGATAATCTGCACCGTGTGCCTCCCAATCCATCGGGTGCGGTGTATGTTTATGATACTGAGGAGGATTTTTTGACGCCGCGCCCGGTAGAATCCATTTCCCTAAAAGCGGCAACGTTGGGCGATGTGAAGAGGACAGCACTCCTCCAAAACTTCCCTAATCCGTTCAATCCTGAAACGTGGATTCCCTATCAACTAGCGGGGGCTGCGAATGTGGACATCACCATCTACGACGTTCAAGGGCATCATGTTCGCCAAATTGAAGTAGGTGAACGGTCTGCGGGGGTATATCTTGACAAAGAGACAGCGGTGTATTGGGATGGACGGAGCGACAATGGGGAATTGGTTTCTAGCGGTGTCTACTACTATCATTTGCGCGCGGGCGACTTTTATGCGACGCGACGGATGGTCATCGTGAAATAACTAACCTGTGCGACACCTACCGTGAAAATGTTATGGTATGGAAAAAGCAAAGTGGCTCTTGCCGATTATCGGTTCCGTTGTACTGATCGCTCTATTATGTCATAGGTTGGATTTCCATCGGATTACTGATTTCCAACATCAAGCGAACTGGACTATCCTCCTTATAGCGAGCATCTTGACGTTGCCGTTTGTATGGATCAAAGTGCTCAAGTGGCATCGCCTATTAAAGAACAATCAACCTCAAGTTGCCTATACGCTCGCACTCCGCTCCTTTCTCATTGGTATGGGAGCCGCATTGCTCACCCCTGGTCGCGTGGGTGAGTTGGCTCGAGCTGTTTGTTTCCCAAGACGACGCTTGGAAGTGTTCACGCTGGGAGTTGTCGATAAATTTATCGATATGAGCGCATTGTTGGGGGTGTTTTTACTTAGTCTCGCGCTGTTATCACCCTTGATGGGGTTGATTGGTATTTTTGGATTGGGCTGTCTATGGATATTGGTATATACCGGGATTAGTTTCACAAAAAACGCAAAATGGATTTTACAAAGACCCTGGTTGGTTGAGCGCATCCGTCTACTTCGCCAACTGCCTCGACGACTTATCGCTCTCAACGCCTGCTTTGCCTGCATCTGTTTTGGGTTGATGTCTCTTCAATTCTATCTCTTGCTTTCGAGCCTTGAACCTGTTGGCTGGCAAGTGGGATTTACCTTACCTACCATTTTGGTCATCACAGGTAGTCTCCCTATTTCCATCATGGGACTGGGATTGCGAGAGGGGGCGGCAGCACTGATCCTGAGCCGTTACGGTGTGTCAATGGAATCGGCGGTTGCTGCAGCGTTTTCGCTTTTCGTAGTTAATGCACTACTCCCTGGTCTCGTTGGGATTGCATTGTCGCCTACGCTTGTAAAGACGTATGGAGGGCAGAAAAAAGTAGGACGGCAAGAAGAAATGGAAGAAGGGAAGACTGGAAGAAATTGAAGGGTGCATTTCACGCATCACGTATCGGGGCAGGGATACCCCTCCCACTCAAACTGGAGGTTGAAAGATGGTTGATTCAGGAACGCTGATACCACGTCGCGATGGCAATCAGGAAATCGAAGTCTCAGTTGTTATCCCCTGTCTCAATGAAGCCCAAAGCGTTGGAATCTGTGTGAAAAAGGCACGAAACGCTCTCAAGCGGCTTGGGGTTCGTGGAGAGGTGGTCGTCGCTGACAACGGGTCAACGGATGGGTCAGCGGCTATCGCTGAGCGTGAAGGTGCTCGCGTCGTTCACCAACCGATTCGTGGATACGGGAGTGCGTATCTGGCAGGAATCGGGGCAGCGCAGGGAAAATATATCATCATGGGAGATGCCGATGATACCTACGATTTTTCAAACCTCGAACCGTTCATCACTCCCCTGCGTAACGGCTTCGATTTCGTCATCGGTTCCCGATTTCAGGGGAATATCCACCCCGGCGCGATGAGTTGGTCACATCGGTATGTGGGCAATCCAATCCTGTCGGGGATACTGAATCTGTTTTTTGGTGCAGGCATCTCCGACTCCCACTGTGGAATGCGGAGTTTCACACAGGAGGCATTTGAGGGGATGAAGCTTCAGACCCTCGGCATGGAATTCGCCTCCGAAATGGTGATTCGCGCCATCAAAGCGGATCTAAAAGTGTTAGAAATTCCGATTGAATACTACCCCAGAAAAGGGGAATCGAAACTCAATTCGTTTCGGGATGCTTGGCGGCACTTACGCTTCATGTTGCTCTATAGTCCCACCTATCTGTTTCTGATTCCCGGAACACTGCTGTTCCTTTTGGGGCTGTTATGTACCTTCCTCCTGCTGCCGGGTCCCATCAAAATCGGTGGTCACACTTACGATGTACATGTCATGACGTTGACCAGTCTCCTCACGTTGTTAGGCTATCAGATTCTTCACGTTGGCATTTACGCAAAAACCTACGCACTGAGGTGTGGGTTTGAAGATAGCGATAGATTCATCTCAGGACTCTATCAGATTTTTAATTTGGAAAGAGGGTTGGTTGTTGGCGGGCTCCTCTTTCTGTTTGGGTTTGCGATGGATGCGCGGATCGCTTATCAGTGGGTGCAGAGCGGGTTTGGTCCCCTTGACCAGATTCGCCCCGCAATTTTGGCTTCAGTCTTTATGGTTTTAGGGGTGCAAACCCTTTTCTCCGCTTTCTTTCTGAGTATGTTGGGAATTCAGACCCAGAACCGTCCACACAAGGAACCCAATTCGTCAGATGAACGATAAGATGCAAACTCCTTTCATTTCTATTATCATTCCAGCGAGGAATGAACAGCAGGCACTCAAGGACTGTTTGGACAGTCTCACATGCCTCAATTATCCGAAGGAACGACGAGAAATTCTAATCGTTGACGGCAGGTCAACCGACAACACCCGAAAAATCGCGGGATTATACGACACAATCCTTGTCGAAAATCCCAACCGGTCACATCGATCGGGTGTCAATTTGGGATTTAAAAAAGCGAAAGGAGATATAATTGCTTTCACCGACGCCGACTGCATCGTTGATGAAAATTGGCTCCAAAATAGTCTCAAGTATTTCAACAGGCGTGTTGCAGGGGTCAGCGGCCCCATTCAGATACCATCTCAACCGAGTGCTTTCCAGCAGGCAGTTGCCTTTCTGTTTTCGCTCGCTGTCTGGGTCGCTAAATCCAGTCACAAAGAAACACAACAGGCAGTGCAAGACGTGGAAGACTTTCCAACCTGCAACGCAATTTACCGAAAAATTGCATTAAAGGTCGTCCTCCCCCTTGACGAGGAGTTGTATGGAGGTTCAGACCTTGAATTGAATTATCGGCTCCGACAAGCAGGTTACAGACTGCTTGCCACCCCAGATGTACGTGTACAACACTGTAAACGTGACACTCCCAAAAAATTTTGGATTCAAATGTATCGGTATGCCATTGCACGCCTACAACTTGGAAAGAGATTGCCCAAACTCCTTAACCTTGCACATGTTGTGGTCGGTCTGAGTGTTCCACTCTCCATCGTTTGTCTCAGTTTCTGCTTTTGGATTAATCTAAATCTTGTTCTCTTTTTTCTCGGATTGATTACGGTGGGGTTACTACTAATCTGTCCTTTCGCATTTTTACAAACAAAGTCATTTTCAGTCACCCTATGTGTTCCACTGGTAATTGTTCTTGCCATCACAGGGTGGTCTATCGGATTTTGTCGAGAATTAATTTCTCCTGTATAACACGCCTTGGACATCAACAAAATTGTGCCCTTGTATCCAACACTAAAGCGTTAAGCTTGTCTCAATTGCTATTATGATAAATCTGATTAAACTTCGATCGTCCGATTTTCCTATTGGTCGAATGCTGTTTTTGACAAAGGCATTGGTTGATATTTTGCTCTGGCTCATCCGTCAACCCTCAAAAAGGTCGTTTTATCTGACTCGATTGCTGTTACAGGTGAAGCCCAAATATACGATGGTTTCAGTAAAGCGACTCATCAACCTCTATGAATTGGTACAACGAGTGAACGCAACCGATCTCCCCGGAGATATAGTGGAGTGCGGGGTATGGAATGGCGGATCTGCCGCAATTATGGGTGTAGCAAGCCAAGATGATAGAAAGCACTTGAGAACTTTTTGGCTCTTTGATTCTTTTTGTGGATTACCGCCACCGGGCGGCAAGGACGGTGAACGCGCTCAAGAAGCCTATTTTGAAGGCTGGTGTTACGGAAGGGTTGAAAAGGTAACGAAGATTTTCAATCAACTTCATCTCTCGTTGGAGCCCGTCAGAATAATCACAGGATGGTTTAATTCAACCTTGAAAGCTGAACCTATCAAGACGATCGCCCTCTTGCATATTGATGCCGATTGGTATGAGTCAGTCAAAGTGGTTCTTGAGGAACTATATGACAAAGTGGTTGACGGAGGATTTATCGTTTTAGATGATTATTGGACTTGGCAGGGATGTCGGCAAGCGATAACAGAGTATCTCAAAGAACATCAGATCGAGGGCGTTGTCTTCAAAAGCGTTGACAGCCACGGTGTTTATTTTCAAAAGCCGCCGAGCGGGAAAGCGCATCAATCAGATCCCAAACCGGTATAGGAGGAACTCATGATTATCTCACGCACACCGATACGAATCAGTTTGGTAGGAGGCAGCACCGACATCGCCAACTTTTATCGACAATATGGGGGAGAGGTCATCAGCACTGCTATTGATAAATACATCTCCGTCCGTATCACAAAACGGCGAAACTCTCAAATTACTATCAACACCCCAGACCACCATGAAACGGTTTATAGCCCTGACCAAATCCAGCCCCCTTTAATTCGAGAAGCCGTACGAAAAACCGATGTGACCGGCGGTGTGTCCATCACAGTGACCTCCGATATCCCCTCGCGCGGCTGTGGGTTGGGATCGTCAAGCGCATTAACCGTTGGACTGCTCAATGCGTTGTACACCTATCGGGGAATCGAAATGTCAACGGAAACCCTCGCGCAGCAAGCGTGCCAAATTGAGATAGAACGGCTGAATCAACCTATCGGCAAACAAGATCAATATATCGCCGCTTACGGGGGACTGAAAAGGATTCAGTTCAACAGAGATGAGAGTGTCCACACGCAAGAAATTCCAGCAACCCCTGAAACGATAGCGCGTTTGGAAGAGAGCCTCACCCTATTCTACACAGGGATTCAACGACGCGCCGAGACCATCTTGCACAAACAGAAACGTTCTGCAAGTCCTCAGACACTTCTGCAAATCAAGGAGCTTGTGCCTGTGTTTTACGATGTTCTCGTAAAAGGGGGCAAAGATCATCTCTGCAAGATCGGCTATCTATTAGATCTCGCATGGCAGCTGAAACGTTCCCTCTGCGATAGCATTTCAAATCCGATGCTGGATACCATCTATGAACGTGCCATTGCTGCAGGTGCGTTGGGCGGCAAGATTCTGGGAGCAGGGGGTGGCGGATACTTTCTATTTTATGTTCCCACAGAGAAACAGCACGCTGTAACAACGGCACTCGCTGATTTGGGACTCTTACGGTTGGGGTTCCGTCTTGAACAGAAAGGCAGTCAGGTTATCCAAGAAAGGAATCCGAATGAAAGTTATTATCCCCACCGCAGGCAGCGGCACGCGCCTCCGCCCCCACACCTTCACCTCCCCTAAGACGCTCATACATGTCGCGGGGCGTCCCATCCTCGACTACCTACTCGAACCGCTCCTTGAACTTCCCGATCTCTCCGAACTGATTTTCATCGTTGGCGACAACGGGGAACAGATCCGCGAATATGTCAAGAGATACTACAATCTGCCAGCAACCTATATTTGGCAAAATGAACAGAAGGGGCTCGGACACGCTATCTCCCTAGCTAAAGAATGTGACAATGGAGAACCTCTTCTCATTCTGCTCGGCGATAAGATCTTTGAATGTTGCTTTGAATCTCCCGATACATCGGGATTCTCGGAACGGAACCGATCTGATCGGGGCGGCTACCAAAAGATTCTCCAGAACCCTTACACGATTACCGGCGTTAAGATGGTCGAGAACCCGCAAGGAGTTGGTATCGTTGAAACGGAGGGCGAGTTTATTACGCGCCTCGTTGAGAAACCTGAAAATCCACCGACAAACCTTGTTATTGAAGGTGCGTACTACATCCAAAATAGCGGACTGTTGTTCCGATGCTTAGATGAAATTATTGAAAGAGATATCCGTACCCAGGACGAATATCAGTTGACAGACGGGTTGCAGTTAATGTTAGAATATGGCGAGCAGATGAAGGTTGAGTTCATCAACTCGCTGCATTGTGGCACGCCAGACCAACTCTTGGCAGCCAATCAGTTCATTTTAGAAAAACGGGCACCGCAAATTTATCGCTTTCCCAACAGTGTAATTATCCCGCCCGTCTTTATCGGGGAGGACGCTGTCATTGAAGGCGCAATCATCGGTCCCTATGCCTCGATTGGCAGTGGAACGCGAGTTGTCAATGCGATTATTAACGATGCAATTATCCACCCGAATGCGGAAGTACAAGATGTCCTAATCCGCCGATCAATCATTGGTCCCGATGCAAGGGTATGTGGGAGTTTCCATCAGCTCAACATTGGTAGTTCGTCGCAGATTGATCTCAACCCCCCTTTTGATGTAGGTGCCAATGGGTATTGATCTCAATCCCAATAGCTTGGGATTTTCAACTTGTAGGTCGAGATTCATATCTCGACATCTTCCTATGCCATGATCACAGGTTGGGAAACCTGTGGCTACGAAAGGAAAAAGGAGAAATTATTTGAATCCTGTTACGTTTCATGGCGTTTTGGCTGCACGCCGTACCGTCTATCAGTACCTGAAACCGACGCCGTTAATCCACTACCCAGAGCTGTCAGAGCTATTTGGCTTTCAGGCTTACATCAAACACGAAAACCATCAACCGACGGGAAGCTTTAAGGTCCGCGGTGGCTTGAATTTTATGAACCAACTTCCTGCAGATCAGCGGCAGCGTGGCGTGATAACCGCAACGCGGGGGAATCATGGCGGATCGATTGCGTATGCAGCAAAACAGTTCGGTGTTCATGCCACGATTGTGGTCCCACACGGCAACAACCCGGAGAAGAACAGTGCGATGCGCGCCTTCGGCGCAGAGTTAATCGAGCACGGCGTTGATTTTGATGAATCGCGAGAATTATGCGAAAAGCTACAAACCGAGCGCGGACTCCGTTATATCCATCCTGCCAACGAACCACCCCTCCTCCACGGCGTCGGGACCTATTCCCTTGAGATTTTTGAAGAACTGCCGGAGGTGGATACAATCATCGTGCCTATCGGAGCGGGGAGCGGTGCATGTGGGGCGATTACGGTAGCGCAAGCGATTAATCCAAATGTAAAGGTCATCGGTGTGCAAGCGGCAAACGCACCGTCGGTTTACCGCTCATGGAAGGCAGGGCAGAAGATTGAGACGGATTCAGCAAATACCGTTGCTGACGGCTTGGCAACCCGCGTGATGTTCGATCTGCCGTTTTCGATTCTTAAAGATGGGATTAGCCAGATTTTACTGGTGAGTGAGGAGGAGATTCGAGAGGAGATTCGGCTGGCGTTGCGTTATACACATAACCTCATAGAAGGTGCTGCCGCGGCACCGATTGCCGCTGCCCGCAAACTGAAGATGGAACTCGCAGACCAAAACGTTGTGATGATTATGAGCGGTGCGAACCTAGATACCGAAACTCTTAGGTGGGTTCTGTGCGAGGAATAAAAATCAAGGGCTTATGCAAAAGGAAAGTGTAAAAAGCGTGAAACGTGATGCGTAAAAATCATCTGTTTATTGGTGCAGTCGGGCTAGGAAGCACAACCTACGAGACTCAAAGAAAAGACCAAAACGCAAAGAGAAGTCGAGTTTTCAAGTCCGAGAGGATCCCGTGACCGGGGAAAAAGCTCGGTTTCTATTCCACGATTTCTTAACATAAGCCAAATCAAATAATGGACCAATGGACTCACCTACGTATCACGTTTCACGTTTCATTCTTCACGCCTCGGAATTCTGTTTAATGGAGAGAGCCAACCTCTCTACCTCTTCAAATTTTGGGCGATACAGAAAGAGGCCAACGAGTGAAACCGCAAGGAATATCAAGAATGTGGTCAAGTTACCATCCATGAAGAAGATCGTTAATCCGAAAGCCGCGATACTCTCCGCAATAGCAAGTGAAACAACTACAGCGGGCTTATATCTGGCAATGTATGGCGAGATTTGACCCGGCGTGTTTCTCATCTCTTCGGGGAGTGGTTTGGAAGACGCTCTGTGTAACATATATTTCCGTATGAAATGAGCCGAAACCAGCCCTACGATTGCCACACCGTATAGGATTTGCGTTATCTGTCTAATAGTTCGTGGAGGGTGTATTTGTTCAACGTTTTTACCAAGCAGAAGTGCAAATATCAGCGCCAAAACAAGGGTCAAGAACATCGCGATCCAAACAGTCCAGACCTTGAACATTCCCGCTTTTAACTGCCTTATTTCCCTTGTACGGTCTAGCATATCCCTTCCCTTCAGTCAATGTTCCGCGGAGATGGTGCATTAGTTCAATGAGCCAATGTACTCATTAAGTTCATGAGCTCATTGCTCGCTGAAGCGATTGGCAACAGCAACCAGATCGAGGATGTTGACCATACCATCTCCATTGACATCCCCCGGCAGCCCTGTGCCAGTCTCTCCAAACTGGCGAGCGGTGCGAACCAGATCGAGGATATTGACCACTCCATCTTCGTTGACATCATAGGGCGAGGGTGTATATGTGAAACCACCCACAAGTGTATCCGATTTGCCGTCAGGGTTGGTCACAACGATATCAGCACTTCCGGCAATCCCTGCTGGTGCCTCGGCCATCAACTCGGCTGGCGAATCGAAAATCACATTTGAGGCGGCATTCCCGCCAATTGTAACAGTTGCCCCGTCCTGAAAATTTTCTCCGATTATTTGAATGGTCGCGCCGCCGATCACTATGTCGTTATCTGGTTCAACGCGGGTGAGGGTTGGCGGCGGTAACTCAATATATGTGAAGCCGCCTGCAAGTGTACTCGATTTGCCATCAGGGTTGGTCACAACGACATCGGCAGTGCCCGCAGTGCCCGCTGGCACTGCGACTGCTAACTCTGTTGGTGAAACGAAAATCACGTTAGATGCGGCATTCCCGCCAATTGTAACAGTTGCCCCGTCCTGAAAATTTTCTCCGATTATCTGAACGTTTGCTCCACCTGTCACCATGTCGTTGTTTGGTTCAACGCGGGTGAGGATTGGCGCGACCGATTGTGCAGACAACTGTGCTGCCTGTAACGTCGGCACAGCAAACCACAACCCGATAAGCACTAAGCAGAAAAAATAGATTATGCGTTTTGTCAACTTCATCCCCATCCTCCCGACAATTGAGAATCAATTTTGTCAACCATCTTTTGCAGCTTTCATTAACTCGGCGAGCCGTTCAGCAAATCTGAGTGCGCTATTATCTTCAGGTTGATAGTCAATCACTTGCCGAGCATTCACAATGCTCCAGAAGCTGTGTGAATTGTCGCTGATTCCATAGACGATCTGAAACGGGATCCCATTTTCATCTTCGATGTTTGCGGTCTCAATACTTTTGATGAACAGTTGCGTCTGATCCTTCGCGCTCAAATAGGCACCAAGCTCCCGATGGATGTGCTTCAAGTCCTTTGGATCTGCGGCATCAAGAATCGTCTCACGCGGCGCGCCAATACGGACTTGCACGTTTTCCAGCTTCTTCTCATCGACGTGCCCTGTCGCAAACACAAAGCCAAGGTGTTCATAGGTCTCTTTCGCCCAGCCGTAGAAGTTGTCGGATAACGGACGCATGTCGGGCGTCACCACATCCCACTTATCTCCCCAGATTAGGTTCTCATAGTAATCCGCTGCATGATTAGAACTACAGACGACGGCACGACGCACCCCCTCCTCAAGACAGGTCTGGTAGAGGTTGTACGCCATCTGGACGTTTGCTAATTCGTTCTCAAAACTACCCCCCTTAAAGGCACAGTGAACGACAGCGTCAACACCTTTGAAATACGAGCGGTATTTGTCTCGGTCTGGATCGGTCAGATCCATAATCTGAATCCCATCGACCGTCTCACCTGCTCGATTGGTTGTTTTAACATCGAACAACACTAGCTCATACCGTTCACGAAAGGTGGGTAACATTCTGCTTGCGATATATCCTGATGCCCCTGTAATAAGGACTTTTCGTTTGTCAGCCATGTAGTGTGTCCCTCCTTAGATATGCCAAGCATGATAGCATAGCCACTCCTATCCGTCAAACAAAAAAGCCCCGACAAAACGCTTGACAGGCACATAATATCCTGTTATAATTTGCTGATTGGTGTTGCCGGGTCGTCTAATGGTAGGACGCATGGTTCTGGCCCATGTTACGAGGGTTCGAGTCCTTCCCCGGCAGCCATCTAATGGCGCTATCGTCTAGGGGTTAGGACGGGTGGTTCTCAGCCATCAAACCGGGGTTCGATTCCCCGTAGCGCTATCGTTTCAAAAAAGGTTTGAAAGCTGCACTGAATCTCCAAAGCTGCCGTCGGTTGGACAACGATCTCCTGGATCAGTCCACCGACCGCGGCTTTTTGCATTTCCGGGTCAGCGAGGGACTGGAGGAGCGTATCTTGGAAGGTAGGAATATCAGGGAGTTTTGGGATGGGGTGCGCGTAACGGCGGATTTCGGCTTCAGCGTCCTGCTTCTCCGAGAGTGCCTGATCAATCTTCGGCTTCACGACCGAGGCGGGCAAAACCCCCTCCGCAAACCCGTCGGTAAGCCGTTCGATCTGGTTGTCGAGCGCGGCGATCTTCCGCTCAAGCCGCTCAACGTTCGGCTGACTTTCGCTTAACAGGGCTTCCGAAGCCTCCTGAACGCGCTGGAAATAGGCTTTGAGGAACTCCGCATCAAGCAGGGTCCCCTTAATCCATTCGATGACCTGCCGCTCAACTTCCGGCTGGTGCAGCATCAGCTTATTCGAGCAGCCGTCCTTCCGACGTTGGCGGGTGCCGCACACATAGAACGCCTGATTCCGTTTCCGGTTGCTATTGACAATCATCTTCGCGCCGCATTCACCGCACCGCATGGCCCCGGAGAGCAGGTAGTCCCCCGTCTTGGCAGGCAGCTTCCCCAACCGCCGCGTCTCCGCTTTCCGATACGTCTGATCAGCGACCTCCATCGAGATGATTGGAGAATAGGCTTCCTCGACGACGACCCACTGCTCCCGCGGCTTGGGTCGCAAATTCCGGTCCCGTGTATTCCAGACGACGCAACCCGCGTGCGGATACGGATTCCGAAACCACTCCGCGACCGTCTGCTTATTCATTGGCGCGCCGCGTCTGGAGCGGAAGCCTTTCTCGGTGAGTTCCTGGGCGATCGACTTCGTACCGATCCCGCGTTGGTGCAGATCATACGCCAACCTAACCGCCTCGACCTCTTTCGGATCAATCTCCCACGTCAGCTTCTTCTTCTTTTCCTTTGTGACCACTTCCTTGCGCCGATAGCCGTACGGGGGCAGCCCGCCGTTGCTATAGCCGTTGAGTGCGTTCTGGCGTTGATGCTCGAACACCTCCGTCCGCTTCCGCCGTCGCTCCAGTTCCGCGATAATGTGGAACTGGCGTTGCATAAACCACTGCTCATCGTTCTCTCTCGGATCACCGAAATCCATCAGGCAGTAGCGGATCTCGATATCTTGCTCCCAGATCCATTCGACCAGCCTGCCCGCCTCGCGCTCGTTTCGGAACAACCGCTTGTCGTCCTTGGCGTACAAAAATTTCGGGAAGTTCCCCGCTTCGATAGCGGCAAGCATCGCCTGAAACCCCGCTCGTGCCACGCTCGCGCCGGAGATGCCCCTGTCAACGTAGATGTGATCGGGGTCAATTTCGACGCCCTCACGCTGCGCCTTCTCCCGGCACATGGCGACTTGGGCTTCTATCGTCGAGGTCTGGTCGCGGTCCCTGCCGGGGCTATAGCGTGCGTAGATACCCCCCTGTTTTTCCATGTCTGGTATACCTTAATTTATTGGTTAAGAACTCGGCTTTATTGTTCACGTCAACTGAGAGTCTACAACCTCTCTAGCGTAATTTAGGAGCTCTTTCGGGAAGATAGTATATCTCTCAGGAAAAATGTAAATTAGCTCAACGTCCTCATTCCATATCACCCCTTCAATTACGCTGCTTTTTCCATGGAAGAGTCCTTCGTACGTAAAGTTCGTTACCGTATCCCAATTAGCTTCCAGAGCATCCTTTAATGATTGGAACTCGGTTAGATTATTCACAGGTGCCCGGTTGTCCGTCCGTTGGAGACCTTCCTGATTTTTTATCAAAGAAACTTGCGCATTGTATAGTTCCCTAATTCTTGACTGTTTTTCGCGGGACAGTTCTGTGTAGAACTCTAATATGCGGTGGTGGTGCTCACATTCTTTCCCGTTTTCGACTTCCCAAAGTATCTTGATTGCGAGCTCAAAAATCATCGCGTATAAAAAATGGCACACCTTTTTTCTATCAAGGATTTGGTCATCCATACTGGCACCTTTGTTTAGGAATACTTTTCCCAGAATATCCGCAGATTCCAAAAATGCCTGTGCCATTTTCAACTTATTCAAACCATGTATCATCAAATCATCGCCTCACGGCTTCCAGCCGTTGATATGCACCTTATACTGCCCAACCACTCTGCCCAAGATTAGGGTCTCGTCGCTCACCGAAATGACTTTATAGTCACGGTTGTCGGGGACCAAGAGCGCGGGGCTATGGTTCATCTGCAAACGTTTGCACGTTACTTCTCCATCAACCCATGCGATGACGATGTCCTTATTCTCCCACCGATTCCCCGGTTCAATCAGCAGTAAGTCCCCGTCCTGAATGGACGGTTCCATACTATCCCCTCGCGCTCGTTTCGGAACAACCGCTTGTCGTCCTTGGCGTACAGGATCGCCGGGAAGTCACCCGCTTCGATGGCGGCAAGCATCGCCTGAAACCCCGCCCGCACCACGCTCGCACCGGAGATCCCCCTGTCAACGTAGATGTGATCGGGATCAATCTCGACCCCCTCACGCTGCGCCTTCTCGCAGCACATGGCGACTTAGGCTTCTATCGTTGAGGTCTGGTCTCGGTCCCTGCCGGGGCTATAGCGTGCGTAGATACCGCCCTGTTTTTCCATATTAGGTATACTCCCAACGTGAAAATTCAGTTTCTTATCCCAATAGACGTTTCATTTCATTGCATAAGCCCTATCGTGCGGCCCAACAGTCAAGAAAACTACGGTTTCATCTTCTTGGCCCTCGCACATAGGGTACTGACATTCTTGGAAGTGCTGATATTCCTGACAAATAGGGAAAATCACCCGAAAGTTTCTGTCCACCCGCGCACTGCGATAGCCCCGTAAATCTAATCCGTCCGGAACCTGCCTAAGACGTTCTGTGCGAGCATAGGGATCGTTGAGGATCTGTTTAACTTTTTGCTGGATACGTTGGCGTAAACTGGAGTAGTGAGCAAGGTTTCGGACGAATCGGTTCTCATAAAAGGCTTGGCGTTCATTCATTCCAAACTTCCGCGTGGGTATGAAATTTCAACTGATTGTTTTTTTCTCGTTCAAGAATATCTTCCATATCCTCATAAAGCGGAGAATCTTTATCAAGGTCAAAGAAACCCTCCGTGGCGAACTTCATGAGTTCTTCGCGCACCACCTTGCGAATGATGCCCTCTAACTGCTCAACAGTCAGGGTGATCGTCGTTTCTTGTGTTTTGGTTACATTGTCGCTCATTTTGATTGTCCTCCTTCAAAGTTGGTCACGACTTCCCTTCTGACGAAAAAGTTTGGTTATCCCTACGCATCAGCAGGCGGGGCCGCTAGGCTATCTGCAGCGAGCGGGGATGAGAATTGTTTAGCCAGAAATTCTTCAGTAAATCTTGCAATGTCCTTGACATCTCGGACATCAATGGCTATCTCTTCGCGCTGCGCCTTCTCACGGCACATAGCGACTTGGGCTTCTATCGTCGAGGTCTGGTCTCGGTCCCTGCCGGGGCTATACCGTGCGTAGATGCCCCCCTGTTTTTCCATATCTGATATACTCCTAGCACGAAAACTCAGATGTTCTCTGGCATGACTACGGTGGCATCCTCCCAGAACGATTCGTCTGTTGGCGGATCATCTGCATCGGATAAGGCTGCGGCGTCTATCTCTTCATCAGCCAGCGCATCAACGCGTTCCCAATCGGTTTCGTCGGGGATGGTGTCTAGTTCAGAACGAGTGTATTTGACATAGCGATCCAGAGCAGTCTTTTTTTCCATCTCTCACCGTTCCACTTCTTCGTTAAAAACCCAATTTTCTCTTTTTATCAAATCAACTAACTTAATATACTCAACGCCAAAATGGTTACAAGCCTCAGGTATTTTTGGTCTGTTAGGGCTATTTGTTGGACCTTCTTCCGTTAGCACAATACAATTTCGGGATGTCATCGCTAAAGCAACAACCCACGGATCCGCTCCTGATTTTCCTGATCGATCATCTAGTAGCTTGGGGAATATTGATAGTATCTCGCTAACCGCCACTTGTATGGAGTTATCAGTTGTCCATTGTAAATACAGCTGTAATTGATTCTGATTACACCATTCCTTTACTCCTTTGTCTTTCATGGCTTCCTCAAAGGCAATTTCCACCATTTTAAGTCTATCGTTTTTTATCAACTCCTCGATTTTGCGCCAAAAAGGAGGAAAGTTTTCAATTGGATACCGTTCATTAAATGCAGCGAATAGTGCACTGGTGTCAAGGCTATAAATGTTCTGGTTTTGATTGAATAACGAATTCATGCGAAGATAACATTCTCAATATTAAAAAGGTGTTTTGTATCACATCTAGAAAACGCAGCGGCTAAGTCAGCGAGTGTGATTTTCTGCTCATAATAAGCCGTAAAAGCGGTTCGCGCAAAGTGCTCTCCAGAGGCATTCAGAAGTCGATTATGATACGGCGCACCTCCGCCGGTTGGTGCAGAACTATCTTGATACTTTTCTAGTAGATCGTTTCTGTACGCTTGGTAATCCTTCAGAGAAATATAACGGAGTGTTAGCAATCGCCTCATAATGACTTCAGGGCTTACACGAAAATGCTTGGAGAGTTCAGGAAGGTCTGTTTCAAGTGTATGCGGATTTACTATCGCTGACAATTCATCCGTAGGAACTAAAACTTCAGCAGCCGCCCGATTGCAAAAAACTTCAGTCGGATTATCCGGAGGACGCCCTTCCCTAATACCCGTATTCTGAATGACACTTTTTCCAAGCCCAATGTGAACCAACTCGTGCATAATAGTAAAAATGCGACCGTAGGGTCTGTCTTTGGGGTTCACTACAATCACCGGAAGCGGTTTCTGTGCAATGCAGAACCCACGCACAGTTTCTAGGTCAAGGGATAGATGCGAGTTGACTGAGGTCTGACAGACAAGAATGCCCTTTTCTTCGACAATTTGTCTCCAAAGTTTTAATGCAGAACGATCATCGTTGCATTGCTGCAGTAATCCTGTATTGAACTGCAGAAATTCCCGTATTTCTTGAGCGACACGCTCCGGCGCATCAGTTTCATTTAGTTCCAATGTCACTTCAGGCGCGGATTCCTCCAATAATTCGTAAAATCCAATGAGTGTCTCTCGCCTTTCATAGATTTCAATGATATTGGCATTTAACCGATACACTTGGTCCGCATCAATTGTGAAAGGCTCTGGGAATCTCCGATGATCTGCAAGCGGTCGAAAGTCAGTAGGAGGCTCCGACAGATAAAAAATAGAGATGTGGGTTTTATAGGTGTTCGCAATCCTCTTTAATTGTGCGAAAGTAGGCTGATCCCTCCCAGCTTCCCACGCCTCAAGTCGTTCGGGTTTTACATTTAATTTTTCCGCCGCATACTCAATAGACAGCCTGATGCGTCTTTCACGTGCCCACTTGAGGACCTCCGGCGTAATGAGTGCTTTCACAGTTCTAGCCATGATATGTATCCCCACGAATCAATTGTTGACGACCTCTAATAATCATCGCTTGCTAGTTTTACGGATTTAGGTTGCCAATTTGCCACTCAATTCCTTTTGTGCTTATCATTATACGCCAACATCGGCTTGTTGGTCAAGATTTCCCGTTATCAACATCAATTGTACTAAGGAAATCGATCTCAAAAAAATCTGACATAATCTACCCTTACTCCTTCTCCCGCACATACCTTACACGTCGGACAACATCTTGCGCCTGTTTCCGATAAGAGAACAAAAACAGCATAAAAAGACCCACCAAAAAGATGGAATCGTATACATCCGCCCCCCACGGCAAGATCCCCATTACCTTCTCACCAATTTTGAGCCCCATAAGCATCATAACCATCGCACAAAGTGTCCGAAACAAGTTGTTCTGTGCGGATAAGATATCAATCTTTGAATCCGATTTTGAAGCCTCCACATAATCCGCGTAGGGCGCCTCCTTTACAAACCCGATCCGTTCCAGAACGGGCTTCACAATCAGCGATCCGACGCTGCTAATGACCAATCCAATAAAATAGTAAAGAACTATCCCAACGATCCAACTCCTTTGGATAAGTGAAAACGAAGTGAGTCTTTCGCCCAAACTCACGAATAGGAGGCCCGTCAAGAGATAGCTAAAAATATTATAAGCCGACAATTTTTCAAGAATAACTTTGATCGGATTTGTCCTTTCATTGGAAACGTCCGCATCGGTAGGAGTCGGACGGTTTAATCAGCAACTTTCCACAGGAGCACCGTCCCGTCCTCACTCCCACTGGCGAGCAACTTGCCAGCCGGACTGAACGCCATGCTTTCGACATCATCCCTATGCCCGGTGAACACCTGCTTCTGTTCGCCCGTTTTGACATCCCACAACCGCACCGTCTCGTCCCAACCCCCACTGGCAAGCGTCGTGCCATCCGGACTGAACGCTACGTTACCGACCCCTTTCGTATGCCCGGTGAGTGTACCCTTCTGTTCACCCGTCTCGGTATCCCACAGCCGCACCGTATAGTCCCAACTCCCACTGGCAAGCGTCTGCCCATCCGGGCTAAACGCTACGCTTGAGACCGAGAACGTATGACCGGTGAGCGTCTCTTTATGTTCCCGCGTCATGGCATCCCACAGCCACACCGTCCCGTCCCGACTCCCAATGGCAACCGTCCTGCCATCCGGGCTGAACGCTACGCTATCGCCCAGTCCCGTATACCTAGTGAGCGTCCGCTTGGGTTCCCACATCTCGGTATCCCACAGCCACACCGTCCTGCCATCCGGGCTGAACGATATCGTCGTATACCCGGTGAGGGTTTGCTTCAGTTCCCACGTCTCGGTATCCCACAACCGCACCGTCTTGTCATAACACCCACTGGCAAGCATCGTGCCATCCGGACTAAACGATACGCTTTCAACACTGCCCCTAGGCACGGTGAGCACCTGCTTCTGTTCACCCGCCTTGACATCCCACAGGTACACATAGTCCCCACTCCTACTGGCAAGCGTCCTGCCATCCGGGCTGAACACTACACTAAAGACCGGCCCCGTATGACCGGTGAGTGTATCCTTATGTTCACCCGTCTCGGTATCCCATAACCACACCGCCCCATCCCCACTCCTACTGGCAAGCGTCCTGCCATCCGGGCTGAACGCTACGCTATAGACCGCCCCCGTATGACCGGTGAACTCCCGCTTCTGTTCACCCGTTTGGACATCCCACAGGTACACATAGTCCCAACTCATACTGGCAAGCGTCCTGCCATCCGGGCTGAACACTACACTAAAGACCGGCCCCGTATGACCGGTGAACTCCCGCTTCTGTTCACCCGTTTGGACATCCCACAGGTACACATAGTCCCAACTCATACTGGCAAGCGTCCTGCCATCCGGGCTAAATGCTACGCTTAAGACCGAACCCGTATGCCCGGTGAACACCTGCTTCTGTTCTCCCGTTTGGACATCCCACAGCCTCACCGTCTTGCCCCAACCCACACCGGCAAACGTGGTGCCATCCGGGCTGAACACTACGCTATAGACCCCATGTGTATGCCCGGCGAGCAGGGCAACCGCTCGATAGGTCGTTGTATCATAGAGCCAAATACCGATGGAACTGACAACAGCAAGCCAACTGCCGTCCGGAGAATACTGAACCTCACTTACCTTCCCTTTACCGAGCCGCGCAACCGCACCTTCGGGCAGATTCAGCTGCATGTCCTCTTGAGCGGGGGCGGCCGGTAAAAATAGAACCAAAAGCACAAGTAGTGCCGCAGTGATTTTCATCTGAAATCCTACCTTTCTGTAAATATGAAACCACAATTTCGTAGGGGCGAGGTTCCCTCGCCCGCACACTTATTTACTCCGTAGGTTGGGTTGAACGGATTAAACCCAATCCCTATCCATCACCATAACCGTTCCGTTTTGCAACAACACCTCTCTACCAATAGACACAGTGAAACCCAACAAACCCAATCCAATGAACTAAATCGGTAGAAATTGAAAGGTTCAATCATCTATTTTCCACACGAGCACCGTCCCGTCCAAACTTCCGCTGACAAGCATCTTTTCATCCGCGCTGAACGCTACACTTGTGACCGAATCTGTATGCCCGGTGAACACCCCCTTATGCTCCCACGTCCCGGTATCCCACAGTCGAACCGTATTGTCCTCACTCCCGCTGGCAAGCATCTCTCCATCCATGCTGAACGCTACACTTGTGACCGAATCTGTATGTCCGGTGAGTGTCCCCTTATGCTCCCACGTCCCGGTATCCCACAGTCGAACCGTATTGTCCTCACTCCCGCTGGCAAGCATCTCTCCATCCATGCTGAACGCTACACTTGTGACCGAATCTGTATGTCCGGTGAGTGTCCCCTTATGCTCCCACGTCCCGGTATCCCACAACCGAACCGTAGTGTCCTCACTCCCACTAGCAAGCACACTACCATCTGGACTGAGAGATATGCTATTAATCCTTCCTGTATGTTTGATGAGCGTCCCCTTAGGTTCACTCGTCACGGTATCCCATAACCAAACCATCTCCCCATCTCCACTAGCAAGCACACTACCATCTAGGCAGAACGATACGCTATGGACACTATCCTTATGCCCGGTGAGTGTACTTTTGAGTTCACCCGTCTCAGCATCCCACAGCAATACCAGCCCGTCCATATCCCCACTGGCAAGTGTCCTCCCATCAGGGCTGAACGCGACGCTATGGACACTATCTTTATGTCCGGTAAGTGTCTGCTTATGCTCACGCGTCCCAACATCCCACAACCGTACCGTCTTGTCCTGATTTCCAGTAGCAAGGGTCTCCAGATATGAGTTGAACGCTACATCATAGACAGGGATCACAGGCTCGGTGAGTGTCCGCTTATGCTCACCCGTTCCAACATCCCATAGCCGCACCGTATAGTCCGTATTGTCATCGACACTTCCACTCCCACTGGCAAGTGTCCTCCCATCAGGGCTGAACGCGACGCTTACGACCCACCGTGTATGCCCGGTGAGCGTCCGCTTATGCTCACGCGTCCCAACATCCCACAGTAGAATCGTATTGTCCCCACTGAAGACGCAACCACCGGTAAGGGTTCTCCCATCAGGACTGAACGCGACGCTGACAAGCCCATCCCTATGCCCGGTGAGTGTCCACTTATGCTCCCACGTCGCGGTATCCCACAGTCGTACTATCCTGTCTCCACTCCCAGTAGCAAGGATCTTTCCATCGGGGCTGAACACTACACTATAAACCCCACTTGGATGCCCGGTGAGCGTCCCCTTATGTTCACCTGTTACCACATCCCACAACCGTACCGTCTTGTCCCAATACCCACTGGCACTGGCAAGCGTCCGACTATCTGGGCTGAACGCTACACTATAGATCATACCTCCATGCCCGGTGAGCATCCACTTATGCTCACCCGTCTCAACATCCCACAGTAGAACCTTATAGCCCTCACCGTCGGTCAAAATTGCACTCCCGCCGGCAACCGTCCTCCCATCTGGGCTGAACGCGATGCTTGTGATATCGCTCCTATGCCCGGCGAGCAGGGCAACTTCTTCATAGGTCGTTGTATCGTAGAGCCGGATACCGATGGAGCAGGCGACAGCAAGCCGAGTGCCATCAGGAGAATAGCGTATGTCATGTAAGGTGCTTTTACCGATACGCGCAATGGCACCTTTAGGTAAAGTCGATTGCGTGTATTCTTGGGGGTGAGCATGGGGTAGGAATAAGACTAAAAGGGTGAGGAATGTCGCCGTGATTTTCATTTGAAATGATACCTCTCTGTCTTGGGAGTTTAATCAGTGATTTTCCACAGGAGCGTCGTCCCGTCCAAAACCCCAATAGCAAGCGTTGTGCCATCTGGATTGAACGCTATACTCTAGACAGAATCGGTATTTCCGGTGAGCGTCCACCTGAATTTGCCCCGTTTGGTATCCCACAGTTGCCCCGTTTTGTCCAATGAGATACTGCCTTCGCGTAACCATGAACCCACCATTCCGTAGGGGCGAGGTCTCCTCGCCCATTGACCAACGCGGGTTGGACCCCCAAACCATACAGGTCGAGTCGATTGTAGGTCTATATTCATATCTCGACACTCAAACGTCGATTTTGGAAACTCGACCTACAGGAGTCCGAAATCGTCTCTGACGTGTGAACAAAGGGTTGGGAGACCCAACCCCTACGAAGAGTCATACGTCTGTGCGTCTCCCTTGATTGTCTAATTGCGATGAAATGTCAACAGAACCTAGTTATGTGCGGCGCAATAAAAGTTGATCTCTATACCCATAAGTCGGGCAGCCCCGGTCACGGGATCCTCTCGGACTTGCCCGATCTGTAGCCCCAGCGGGGCGATAGGTGTATAGAAAACCGAGTCCTCACACCCCCAAGCCCCAGAGGGGCGACAGGTGTGTCGAGATTCACATCTCGACCTACGGGCTTACATTTCGTCGATTCCTGTAGGGGCAACCACAAGGGTTGCCCTGCTGTAGGACAGTTTAATCAGCGACTTTCCACAGGAGCACTATCCCGTCCCGACTCCCACTGGCAACCGTCTTTCCAGCCGGGCTGAACGCCACGCAATAGACCAAACCTTTATGCCCATGGAACACCTGCTTCTGTTCACCCGTCTTGAGATCCCACAGGTACACATGGTCCAAACTCCCACCGGCAAGCATCGTGCCATCCGGGCTAAACGCTACGCTTTTGACCGCGTGCAGCTGCCTGATGAGTGTATCCTTCTGTTCACCCGTTTTGACATCCCACAACCGCACTGGTTGATAACCGTCCTGATGATTACCGTCCCGCCCACCACTGACAAGCGTTTTGCCATCCGGGCTAAACGCTACGCTATTAACCTGTCCCTTCTTGCGCCCGGTCAAATTATTTTTCATTTCATATATCTGATCGTCCGTCGACCCATTTTCGCCCCCGGTGAACACCCGCTTCTGTTCACCCGTCTTGATATCCCACAGGCGTACGGTATCATCATTACTCGCACTGGCAACCACACTGCCATCCGGACTGACCGCTACGGCTTCGACCCTCGCCGTATACCCGGTGAACACCTGCTTCTGTTCACCTGTCTTGACATCCCACAAGCGTATAGTATCCTCATAACACCCACTGGCAAGCATCGTGCCATCCGGACTAAACGATACGCTTTCAACACTGCCCCTAGGCACGGTGAGCACCTGCTTCTGTTTACCCGCCTTGACATCCCACAGCCGCACCGCGTCCCCACTCCCACTGGCAAGCGTCGTGCCATCTGGGCTAAACGCCACACTAGAAATCGAATCTGTATACCCGACGGAAAGGGAAATCTCCTGATAGGTCGCCGTATCATAGAACCAAGCACCTATGGTACTGAAAACAGCACGGTGAGCCCCGTCCGGAGAATACAGAACTCTCTCTACACTGCCTTTGCCGAGACGCGCAACGGCACCTTCGGGCAGATTTATCTGTATGTGCTATTGACCAGAATACCGTTGGCTACGGGCGGGTAAAATCAGAACCAAAAGTAGAAGTAATGTCATCGCTGTTTTCATCTTAAATGCTGCCTCTCTGTAAGTGTAATAAACCTGCACCGTGTTTCTAATCCTTTCTTATAAAGAATCCCCAACTATCAATTGTGCGGTAGAAGTTGGGCGGTTTAATCAGTGATTTTCCACAGGCGCACCGCCCCATCCTCACCCCCACTGGCAAACATACTCCCATCAGGACTGAACGTAACAGAACTAACAGCGTCTATATGTCCGGTGAACGTCTGAATAAGTTCGCCTTTCTCGACATCCCAGAGTCGCACTGTCATGTCCACACCACCACTGGCAAGCACACCACCGTCCGGGCTGAATGCTATGCTATTGACCGCACCTGTATGCCCCATCAATGTTCCTGTGGGTAGACCTGTTTCGATGTTCCACAGCCACACCATGCCTGACCAATTCCCACTAGCAAGCGTCTTTCCATCCGGGCTGAATGCCACACTCGTTTCTATATCAGTCTTCTCCCATGCCCGTCTTAGTCCACCCGTTTTGACACCCCACAGGCGCAGCGTCCCATCATAACTCCCACTCGCAAGCGCACTGTTATCCGGACTGAACGCTACACCAATGACCAGTTCCGTATGCCCGGTGAGCGTCCGCTGATGTTTCCAGTTCGCGGTATCCCATATCCGCACCACGTTCCCGCTCCCGCAGGCTAACAGCCTTCCGTCCGGGCTGAACGCTACTTTACTGCCCCCATCCTTTTCCCCGGTGAGCGTCCGTTTATTTTTACCGGTTTCGGTATCCCACAAGTAAGTCTCCCCATCCCCATACCCACCGGCAAGCGTCGCGCCATCCGGGCTGAACGCTACGCTTTCAACCCAAGCAAATTCTCTGGTGAGCATTCGTATCCGCGCACCCGTTTTGATATCCCACAGCTGCACTGTCCTATCAAGACCCCCACTGGCAAGCACACTGCCATCTGGGCTGAACGCCACACTACTAACCCCGTCTATATGCCCGATAAAGGACCGTTGAGGTTCCACCGTGATCGCATCAACGCTCGGTGAACACAAAACCAAAAGCATAAAGAATGTCATCATGATTTTCATCTGAAACCCTACCTTTCTGTGAATGTCATAAATTGGCATAATAACCCAAGTTGCCATTTGTATCATGTATAAAGCCCCAGAGGGGCGACAGGTGTATAGCACATCAATAAACCAATTCTCCAAAGCCCCAGCGGGGCGACAGGTGTATCATGTTTCGGAGGTATCCTCCACATCAAAAACATATTCTGGATTATACGGAACATCAAAACGCTCCAGAAACTCAAGATATTCCGCTTGGAAGGTCCGACCCGAATGGTGTGCCTCCTGATTCTTAATATAATCGACGACCATATCCAACTGAGAATGAGCGTAGGAAAACGCGCCAAAACCCGACTGCCATTCAAATCCGCCAACAACCCATCTCTTCTGGTTAATCCATTTTGACGAATTTGCCTTAATATCTCTCACCAAATCAGAAATTGCAATGTCAGGCGTGATGGCTACAAGGATATCAAGGTGATCCGGCATTGAGTTGATTTGGATCACTGTCTGCTTTTTGTGCGTGATAATGCGGGTAATATATTGGTGCACTGCTTCTTTGTGCTGCTTGGGAATGAGGGATTCCCTGCCTTTGACAGCAAAGATAATGCGTATGTAAAGTTGCGTATAAGTATCAGCCATAACATTTCTCCGTGGAGGACCCGTTCACCTGCCGCCCCAGCGGGGCTTAGATTTGGGTTAGACACACATCGCGCTCCTCCCCGGTGCTGTGATCGGGGTTCAAAGCAACCTGTTTTTCCATATCCGACATACTCCCAACTTGAGTGTTCAGCTGTTTGCCCATTTCGCTTTGGCACTTTGTCTCAAGGTATTCCAATCAGGAAATTGCCCATCTTTTATAATCTCTAGGATTGATCGCCGGCATAAATCTTGGGATCTTGTAACTAACTCTAAAAAAGAAACAGACTGTTCCCCAACCGGAACTTCTTCTTTAAGTTCTCTATTATGAACAATGTCGGAACGATAGTCATATATTGCTTCAAGCTCTGTCTCTAACTCCTGCTGATGTGCTGGGTTTTCTCCTAAGTACCAAGAAGCACGATGGCAGAGTTGCTTGCCTTTTCTATTCGCGCGTGTGACATAGAGGGCTTCAAGGGCTATTCCTAAGTCAATCATCTTATCAACGGGACTCCTATTTGTTTTTGACATTACCCATCTATCAATCGGTATCCGCAATTTTTCCCTAATGTCTGAATTTCTGTCCAAGATTTTATATAGACACTTGGCTTCATTTATTTCAGTCTCCCCAACCTCAGCACGATTCGCAAAGAGACCGGGGGGCACACTCAATTGAGGTGGTCCTGGCCCAGGAGGAGATAGATAGAAGAGTTCATCTTCTGGCCAAAATGGCCATTTAACAGAAATTTGAACTGCCGAATTACAAGCTAAAGATAGCACTTGACAGATATTCTCAAAACCGTCATTCACGTTAACTCGAAAATTGTAAAAAAGATGTTTTCGTATTGTTGTTTCTTGAAGCGGAGAGTGAAATACAGGGGATATAAGATGGTCAGTGATGAGCAGCATTTTATTGCAGAAGAAATTTGCTGACCGATTAGTGACACTAATCATAGAAGCAGGCAGATAGTTGGGAAGATTTGATGATGAATTAGGAAGAGGAAGAAGCTGTATTCCCTTAAAAACTTGGATTTCTTTCTCTATCTTTATCCCTTCAAGTAATGCCATGTATCTAACAGAAACCTGCGTTTCTTTGGTGTACCTATCAAAATCCGATACCGCTCTCGCTATTCCCTTACCAATGGCAATGTTCATAAGTTGCTCCAAGAAGTCATTCAGAGGATAGCCATCACCGGGAGAACCCGATATAAAGGAACAACTAGATTGAATCCTGTCTTCATTAATAAACGGAGCATATTCCTCTCTGATGAAGTCAAGGAGTCTTGACTTTGTAGTCTTACTTATAACATCAAGTTCAAAATTCTCCCAAACCAATCGGGAATTTTCTGAATGAGATACCCAACGGCGCAGCAAGAGTTCTTTATATTCACTTACATCTATAGATGGCAATGAAACTCCACGTTTTGAACGTCGTATCTCCAGGTTTCCTACTACCATCGCTTCCGCTAGCAATTGCCTCAGTTCCTGCTTTCGTTCCTCAGTCATCTTCTCTCCTTTATTCAGTCATCTTGGCGTTGGCAGACAACAATATTCTCCTCGTGCATCGTCACATCCGTCTCACCCGCTACATTGGAAGGGCTATTCTTCTTAGGCATCCGCTTGTTCGGTATATTCCTAACGATGGTCTCCTTATGCGAAAACCCGTGCTTGCCGAAAGTGGCAATAATAAACGCATCGGTCGGGAGCGTCACACCCTTCACCCTACGATTCCCCACAACATAGCAGATCGTCGAACCCTTCGTGAGCAGAGGGGCAACCGAACCGATGCTACGCTCCAGGTCGATATAGAACGCCTCCACCTGGCTCGCCCGTTTTGTATCCACAGCGCGGATCTCTGCTATCGCGGGATCAACGGGCGAATCAGACAACCCCCTCTTTTTCGGACTCCCTCCCATCGATATCCGGTCAACCTTCCGTGAATCCTCCAAGCCGATCCAATCCGCCGATAGCCGTGAAAACTGCCCATAAGCGACCGTCGTTTGGGAATCACCATACGGCGGAGAGGTAAGAATCAGGTCGAATCCTTGTGGCGGTCGATTCTCCGGCAATTCACGGTTCGCCGTATTCCTGCTCGAAACAAAGATCTCAACATCCTTCCTTTCTCCAAGATACGCCTCAAGCCCTGCCCGATTTCTGGTCAACTTCCCCTGAAAAGTGCCGAAAACATCGGGCTGAAAAGTCGCCAACTTCTGCGCCGGCATCCGGTACAACTTAAACTCGCTATTTCTGGTATAGGAACATTCCCGCACCGTCTCCGAAAACGCAACCCAGAAGAAATTGCGAACCGATTCATCTTCTATGGCGTTGATGCGATCCCGCAGAAAAGACAAGCGTCTAGTAACGGCTTCGGAGAACCAATAATCGAGGTTCAGGACATCGGGGATCGGGGCGGAAGGCACATCTCCAGAGAACTCAACTTGAAAGATAGCGTCCCTCAAATCCTGCGAATAGCGTTCAAGGACACCCAGAGAAATCGGGGTCGTCTTGGCGGTCGTTATCAGTCTCACAAGGGGGTTGATATCACAGCCCACGCCGTTCATGCCGAACATGGAAGCCTCAACCAGTGAGGTGCCAGTCCCACAATATGGGTCAAGCACCCACCCATTCGGCGTGCCGTACCGATTCAAAAGTTCCCTTGCGATCTGGGGGATCATCATCGCCGGATAGTTGTGGAGGCAGTGTGTATATTCTTTCGTATCCGCTTTGACAAAGTCCCACGTTTCATCTTTATATTTGCGGTTCATTGCTGTCATATTGTGATCTCTAATCTCTCTGGTATCATATTCGCTCGTGTAAAGAATTAGTCCAACAAAAACCACCGGTTCTTGCAGACCGATTTATCAGGCGGCGACTCTCCCCCTGCTTGCGGGGGGATTAAGGGGGGTACAAGACGGATTTATCTTCGCGCTTTGCACTTTCTTTTGACATGAGCCATTATATTATCCGCTCTCGACTTCCAAAGCATAGGTTCAAGAATCTTTCCTCGATCCTAAAGCCGGTCCCATGATTCCTCACCGACCCGTTTTCTCGCAGGTGCATCCTCACATCCACGATCACTATATCCTGCTTAATCAAATCTAAGAAATGATCCTGATCTGGATCCGTCAGGAGATAGGCTTCGTTAAACCAAAACTCCTCCTTATTATTTGAGTTGATGTGGGTGTCCGCGGAAACGATAACCAGAGCAGGCATTTTGCTCCTGAACCTATCAATCACAACCTCGCCCAGCCACTCAGCGACGCGTGTATGATCTACATGATACAGTCTAACCGTATCTTCCTCAACTTTCAAGTAAAGCCCCTGATTATTCGGCTTGCTGCCCACAGTGCAGTACAGGGAAGGTCTGCCATTTGTATCCACGTAACCGTATCTCTCAATCAGTTCCCTCTGCCTTATCTTCCAAACGCCACGATTGAAGGTAAACATCGTGACCCGATTGGAGACTCCATTCCGCTGAGACTTCAACTCTATGTCGCCGAGATCCGGTGTACGGAGATTATTTTCGTCTAACTCAAGCAAGGTTTCGAGCGTATAGCCGATGCCTGTGTTACCCTTCCTCAGTGAAACAACGTATCCCCTCTGTTTGATTGCAGACAGCTTTTCCTTTAACTGCACTATGTCCATATAGTACCTTTCTGTTATCTTATAACCCAAGTTGCCACTTGCCATCTCACTGGGGTTAGTATGTGTGGTGACTCGGTTTTTCTGTGTGTATCACACGCCGTTATGACTCCAATAGCGGTCAAGCGGTTTAATCAGCGACCTTCCACAGAAGCACCGTCCTATCCCAACTCCCACTGGCAAGCACCTTCCCATCCGGGCTGAACGCCACGCTATCGACCACATCCGTATGCCCGGCAAGCGTCCGCTTCGGTTCACCCGTCGCCACATCCCACAACCGCACCGTCCTGTCCCGACTCCCACTGGCAAGCATCTGTCCATCCGGACTGAAAGCTACGCTATGCACATTATCCGTATGCCCAACGAACCGTCCCGCAGACTCCCCCGTTTTCGGGTCCTTCAGCCATACGATCTTGCCCCGCCCCCCACTGGCAAGCGTCTTTCCATCCGGACTGAATGCCACGCTATGCACCATACCCCGATGCGTTATGGATGTCCGTTTATCCCCCCAGAACTCGGTCTCCCATAACCGCACAGAACCGTCTATATTCCCACTGGCAAGCAGGCTACCATCTGGGCTGAACGCTATGCTTAAGCCCCAACCCGTATACCCGGTGAGTGTCCGCCTATGTGTCCATGTCTCGACATCCCACAGCCGCACCGTCCCATCCCAACTCCCACTGGCGAACGTCTTTCCATCAGGACTGAACGCCACGCTCAAGACATGACCCGTATGTCCAGTGAGTGTCCGCTGGTGCGCGCCTGTCTCCGTATCCCATAACCGCACCGTCCCGTCCAAACTCGCACTGACAACTAGCGCGCCATTCGGGCTGAATGTCACAGCGACGATCCCGCCCTTATGCCCGGTGTGTATCACCCGCCGGCTTCCCGTTTTGACATCCCACAGCAACACTGTCCTGTCATAACTCCCACTGGCAAGCAGGCTACCATTTGGACTGAACGCGACGCTTCTGACTCTATCCGTGTGCCCGACCAGTTTCGCCGCGGGTCCCTCTGCGACGGCGAGGGTGTTCGCCAAAAACAGAACCAGAACCATAACGAATGTCGTCGTGATTTTCATCGGAAATGTCGCTTTCTGTCAATGTGAAGCCATGTTTTCGTAGGGGCGAGGTCCCCTCGCCCGCACAGCACGTAGGTTGAGTTGAACGGATCTGACCGAATCCCCACCCATGACAATAACCATTCCATTTTTCAACAACACCACTCTCGCAATAAATACAGTGAAACCCAACAAACCTAATCCAATGTACCAATGAACTATGGTGAATTCTAAAAATAAATAGACTTGCGCCCCCCCGGTAGGTGCGGTTTCCAACCGCACCGCATCGGCACAGTTGGAAACAGTGCCTACCAAACGGCAGAACGGTAGGTGCGGTTTCCTAACCGCACCGGTTTGGAGTGTCTCATTAATTCTAAGATCTACTATAAACCAGTAGAAATCGGAGGTTTAATCAGCGGCTTTCCACAGCAGCACCGTCCCACCATTGCCCCCACTAGCAAGCACACCCCCATCTGGACTAAACACTAGGTCTGAGATGCCCTTCGTATGCCCGGTGAGTATTCGCTTAGGTTCTAACGTCACAGCATCCCAGAGTCGCACCGTCTCGTCCTGACTCACGCTGGCAAGGGTCGTGCCATCCGGGCTGAACACTACACTGAAGACCATCTCCGTATGCCCGGTGAGCGTACCCTTAGGTTCAACCGTTTTGACATCCCACAGCCGCACCGTGCTGTCCCAATTCCCACTGGCAACCGTCTTGCCATCCGGGCTAAACGCCACGCTATAGACCGGTATCAACCACCCCGCCATCATACGCCCGGTGAGCGTCTCTTTATGTTCCCACGTCATGGCATCCCACAGCCGCACCGTCCCGTCCTCACTCCCACTGGCAAGCATCGTGCCATCCGGGTTAAACGCCACACTATGGACATCTTTCGTATGCCCGGTGAGCGTGTGCTTATGTTCACCCGTTTTGACATCCCACAATCGCACTGTTTTGTCCCAACTCCCACTGGCAAGCGTCGCGCCATCCGGGCTGAATGCCACGCTATAGACGTGGTCCGTATGCCCGGTCAGCGCCCGCTTATGCCCCCACGTCTCAGTATTCCACAACCGCACCGTATTGTCATAACTCCCACTGGCAAGCATCGTCCCATCCGGGCTGAACACTACGCTTGCGACTCCCCCCGTATGCCCGGTCAGCGTCCGCTTATGCCCCCACGTCTCGGGGTCCCATAACCACACCTTGTCCCCACTCCCACTGGCAAGCGTCCGACCATCCGGGCTGAATGCCACGCTTGAGACGTGGCTCGTATGCCCGGCGAGCACCCGCTTGGGTTCCCACGTCTCGGCATCCCACAACCGCACCGTCCCGTCCTCACTCCCACTGGCAAGCATCGTGCCATCCGGACTGAACACTATCGTATAGACCGATATCAAACGCCCGGTGAGCTCCCGCTTGAGTTCACCCGTCGTCGTATCCCACAACCGCACGGTATCATCCTCATTCCCATAGGCAAGCGTCCGACCATCCGGACTGAACGCGAGGCTCGCAACGATATTTGCATGATCCGTGAGCAGGGTAACCTCTCGATAGGTCGCTGTATCATAAAACCAAATACCGATGGAACTAGCCACAGCAAGCCGAGTCCCGTCCGGAGAATATTGTATCTCTTGTATAGAACCTTTACCGAGACGCGCAACCGCACCTTTGGGCAGATTCATCTGCGTGTAGTCTTCGGCGAGGGCGTTGGGTAACAATAGAGCCAAAAACATAAATAATGTCACCGCTATTTTCATCTGAAATCCTGCCTTTCTGTAAGTGAATCCAAGTTTTCGTAGGGGCGAGGTCGCCTCGACCGCTCTATAATCGTGAAGCAACCACTGCGTAGGGGCGAGGTCCCCTCGCCCAACGGGTTGGGAAACCCAACACACCCAATCCAATAAACAGATGAACTAATGAACCAAACCTCCGATCCGGCGGTTTAATCCGTAACTTTCCAGACGAGGATCGTCCCATCGGAATTCCCACTAGCAACGGTTTGTCCATCCGGACTGAACACGACGCTATCCGCCCAGCCCGCATACACGGTGAACGCCTGCTTCTGTTCACCCGTCTTGACATCCCACAATCGCACCGTCTGGTCCAAACTCGCGCTGGCAAGCGTCTTGCCATCCGGGCTGAACGATACGCTTAGGACTCCCTTCGTATGCCCGGTGAGTGTACCCTTATGTGCACCCGTAACAGCATCCCACAACCGCACCGTCCCGTTCGTGCCCCCAATGGCAACGGCACTCCCATCCGGGCTAAACGACGCGCTTCCAATTGCTTCGGTATGTCCGGTGAGTGTATGCTTCCACTCACCCGTCATCGCATCCCACAACCGCACCGTCTGGTCTCGGCTCCCAGTAACAAGGGTAATGCCATCCGGGTTGAACAATACGCTATAGACCCTGCCTGTTGTATAGCCGGTGAGTGTCCGCTTCGGTTCCCACGTCTCGGTATCCCACAACCTTAGCGTTCCGTCCCTACTCCCAATGGCAATGGTACTCCCGTCCGGGCTGAACACGACGCTATAGACCGAATACATATGACCAGCGAGCGTCCGTTTATGTTCACCCGTCTCGGTATCCCACAATCGCACCCTATTGTCCCCACTCTCGCTAGCAAGCGTCTTGCCATCGGGGCTGAACACGACGCTATAGACCGAATACATATGCCCGGTGAGCGTATCCTTCTGTTCCCACGTCTCGGTATCCCACAACGCCACCGTCCCGTCCATACTCTCGCAGGCAACCGTCTTGCCATCTGGGCTGAACAATACGCTAAAGAGCGAATCCATATACCCGGTGAGTGTATCCTTCTGTTCCCACGTCTCGGCATCCCACAACGCCACCGTCCCGTCCATACTCCCACTGGCAAGCGTCTTGCCATCCGGGCTGAACGATACGCTTAGGACTCCCTTCGTATGCCCGGTGAGTGTACCCTTATGTGCACCCGTAACAGCATCCCACAACCGCACCGTATGGTCCAAACTCCCACTAACAAGCGTCTTGCCATCTGGACTAAACACTAGGTCTGAGATGCCCTTCGTATGCCCGGTGAGTCTACCCTTAGGTTCACCCGTCATGACATCCCACAATCGCACCGTCTGGTCCAAACTCGCGCTGGCAAGCGTCTTGCCATCCGGGCTGAACACGACGCTATAGACCCAATCCGTATGCCCGGTGAGTCTACCCTTAGGTTCACCCGTCATGGCATCCCACAACCGCACCGTATCGTCCAAACTCGCGCTGGCAAGCGTCTTGCCATCCGGGCTGAACACGACGCTATAGACCCAATCCGTATGCCCGGTGAGTCTACCCTTATGCGCACCCGTAACAGCATCCCACAACAGCACCGTATGGTCATAACTCCCACCAACAAGCGTCTTGCCATCTGGACTAAACACTAGGTCTGAGATACCCTTCGTATGCCCGGTGAGTCTACCCTTAGGTTCACCCGTCATGGCATCCCACCTCCGCATACCGTCCCAGCTGCCACTGGCAAGCGTCCTGCCATCCGGGCTGAACAATACGTCATAAACCCTGCCTGTATGCACCAAGAGCGGGGCAGCCTCTCGATAGGGCGTTGTATCATAGAGCCAAATACCTATGGAACTCTGAACAGCAAGCCGCGACCCGTCCGGAGAATACAGAATCTCCTCTACACTGCCTTTACCGATACGCGCAACCGCACCTTCGGGCAAAGCCCATCGCGTGGACTCTTGGGCGTGGGCGTTGGGTAATAATAAAGCCAAAAGCATAAGTAGTGTCATCGTTGGTTTCATCTAAAATCCTTCCTTTCTGTAAGTGAAACCACCTCTTCGTAGGGGCGAGGTCATCTCGTCCAACAAGTCTTGTCTATGCACACCGCAAGCCAAGCACCTTTGTACCCCAATCTGTTAGATTGGGATCTGAGTTCGCAAACTAATCCCGACACGTCGGGACGATACATTTGACAGATTATGATCCGAATACGCAAACTAACAGTTTGCGCTACATTAGGAGTCGGGATTCGGAGATCCCTCCTACCGGGGCGGTTTAATCAGGGACTTTCCACAGAAGCACCACCCCATCCCAACTCCCACTGGCAAGCACGTTCCCATCCGGACTGAACGCTACACTATCAACCACATCCGTATGCCCGGCGAACATCCGCTTCGGTTCACCCGTCGCCACATCCCACAGTCGCACCGTCCTGTCCCGACTCCCACTGGCAAGCGTCTTTCCATCAGGGCTGAACGCTACGCTATGAACATTATCCGTATGCCCAACGAACCGTCCTGCAGACTCCCCCGTTTTCGGGTCCTTCAGCCATATGATCTTGCCCCGTCCCCCACTGGCAAGCATTTTTCCGTCCGGACTGAACGCCACGCTATGCACCATACCCCGATGCGCCATGGCTGTCCGTTTATCCCCCCAGAACTCGGTATCCCATAACCGCACCGAACCGTCTATATTCCCACTGGCAAGCAGGCTACCATCAGGGCTGAACGCAATGCTTAACCCCCAACCCGTATACCCTGTGACCGTCCGCTTATGCGTCCACGTCTCAACATCCCACAGGCGCACTGTCTTGTCCCCACTCCCACTGGCAAGCATCTTGCCATCTGGACTGAACGATACGCTCATGACCTCGCCTCTATGCCCGGTGAGCGTTCCCTTGAGTTCACCCGTCACAGCAGCCCATAGCCGCACTGTCTTGTCCTCACTCGCGCTGGCAAGCACCTTACCATCTGGACTGAACGATACGCTCTCAACGTCACCTGTATGCCCGGTGAGAGAACTTTTCAGTTCACCCGTCACAGCATCCCACAATCGCACGGTATTGTCCCCACTCCCACCGGCAAGCGTCTTGCCATCTGGACTGAACGATACGCTCGAAATCCAACCCGTATGCCCGGTGAGGGAACCTTTCAGTTCACCTGTCGCAGCATCCCAGAACCGTACAGCAGTCCAGTTCCCACCGGCAAGTGTTTTTCCATCAAGGCTGAACGATACGCTCGAAATCCAACCCGTATGTCCGGTGAGGGAACCTTTCAGTTCACCTGTCACAGCATCCCAGAGCCGCACGGTATGGTCCCAACTCGTACTGACAAGCGTCTTGTCATCAGGGCTGAACAATACATTTGTGACACGATGTGTATGCCCGGTGAGGATCTGTTTGTGCACACCTGTCTCAGCATCCCACAACCGCACTGTCTTGTCCGCCCCGCCACTCGCAAGCGTCTGCCCATCCGGGCTGAATGCAACGCTGGTGACCCCGTTTATATTCCCGGTGAGCGTCTGCTTATGCACACCTGTCACGGCATCCCACAACCTCACCGTCTTGTCCCTACTCCCACTAGCAAGCGTGGTGCCATCCGGGCTGAACGCTATGCTTTCGACCCTGCCTGTATGCCCGGTGAGCGTCTGTTTATGTGCCCCCGTCTCGATGTCCCACAAGCGCACGCGACTGTCCGACCCGCCACTGGCGAGCGTCCCCCCCATCCGGGCTAAACGCCACGTTATCAACTCCACTGTCAGCCCCATTGACCACCCGCTTGAGTTCACCCGTCATAGCATCCCACAGCTGCACAATACCGTCCCCACTCCCACCGGCAAGCGTCTTGCCATCCGGGCTGAATGCGACATTATCGACATCGTCCGCAGGACCGGTGATTAAGGCAACCTCTCGATACGTCGTTGTGTCATAGAGCCAAATACCGATAGTACTAGCAACAGCAAGTCGAGTGCCGTCTGGCGAGTATTGTATTTCAGGGAATCTGCCTTTGCCGAGGCGGGCAACTGCACCTTCGGGGAGATTCAGGTGCGTGACGTCTTGGGCGGGGGTGTGCGGTAGGAATAGAACCAGAAGCATAAGTAATGTCGCCGCGATTTTCATCGGAAATGCCACCTTTCTGTGAATGTCATGGATCGGTGTATTGTTTCAAATCCCTTTGGTGTGTTAAGGTCTCTAGCCCTTGATCTCACGTCTTATCTATCAAGCGACACCAAAATTTTCGGCGTTTATGCCCGACAGATTAACGCAGAGCTGAGATTTGTAAATATCACACTTTACCTAAAGAAAGGTTTGATTTTTTGTTTACAAGAGCGGTTGGCACGGACAAAATGCGGGGTTCATCCGTGTGATTGCTGGGCTGCGGTTCGCGCAATCCTATATCTCTGGCTTTTTTTATTTTCTCAACACGTAGGTTGGCCATCTTGACCGATCTACAAAGCCCCAGCGGAGCGACAGGTGTATAGAAAACAGGATCCACGCTTCCACTAGCCCCAGAAGGGGACAGGTAATCGTAAATTCGGTTCGTTCAGTTCTCAAGGATTTTGAACGTAATCTTCACAAATATACTCAACCGTCACGCTATTTTCACGGAGAACGTCGAGGAAATCCTCCCATTTCCCATCTACCGCCTGCCAGATAGGCGGTCTTTCTGGATGGGCACACGCGACAGCGATAAACTTCCGATCATCGTCATCGAAGTCATCCAACCTTGAATCGTCCGGGAACTCCTCAAAGTTGATTTTTGGACCAGCGACAGGCGTAATCTCAACCAAGTTGCACTGTTCAGGGTTTGTCCAATTTATCTCTACCCATTTGAGAAACGCATCACCGAAACCGGGCTGCCCAGACGGATTCAATTGCCTACGGTATTCGTCAATGATTCGCCGTTGGTCATCCAACGCTAATTTCATCTCGCCCGTGGTAATTTGCTCAAGTCTCTCAACACAGACTTCAACACAATCCTCAGATGCCTGCTCTGAAAAACCGTTGGCGACCTTCGGAACATTCGTATCTACAATCACCGTCATTATTTATTCGCTTTCCGCCTTTTCATTTCAGCTTTCGTCTTTTCCGCTAAGTCGCCCATATCGTCACCAAAGAAGTTTTGGGGCCAATTACTGATGTTGCCATATTCATCAACCTTGAGTTGCTCAGCTCTGGAGTTACCGTCCTTAATCTCGCAAAAATGGAATGCCGTCTGGTCTGCTGAAATCTCTTCCTCAGCAATCCGGCGCATCAAGCGTAGCAGCAGATGCTCGCTATGGCTCTCAAGGATAATCTGTATGTTCCGATTCTTCACGACATCAATCAGAACGTCTGCCAACTCCGATTGTGCTTTCGGATGCAGGTGCGCTTCAGGCTGTTCAAGGATGAGGGTTGAACCTTCATCAGCGTAATAGCAGAGGGTCAGCACCGGCAAGACTTGGGAAACGCCGAAGCCGACATTTGTAAGTCCGACTTCGGGTCCATCCTTGTACTGTTTGACAAGGAGTTCGTAATCCTGGTCTACATTAGAGGTAGACTTAAGGGTATAGGAATCAATAAGCCCCAACTTTTGTAATCGTTTCGCGATCTGCTCGTCAGTAGAGCGGAGTTGAACCCGGCTCGAAAGTAGCGCGGAAATCATCTTCTCTCCATGCCGCCCGATATCTTTTGGATGACTCTCCCTCCAAGAATAACCGTGTCGGGGATCATCCCGGCGCGGACCAAGGTAATGGACTCGAGAAAATAGGTCTTCAAAGGTTTTCTGAAGATCCAAAGAAGGCTCTTGAGGTCCCGTTAGGTTCCGGAGTCCCGTTGGGTTAAGGATTCCATAGCATCGAAACGGATCTGCTGACATAGGTCTAGCAGAGCTGTTAGCAGGTATAACCATGTACCCTTGATCTGTCCACCCTATCCTAAAGCGATTTTTACCAAAGGCATAACTAAAATAATCTAATTCCACACTTTCATTTTTTTGAGCAACCGATGTTGAGAAGGAAAGAGAATTGGTTAAACCGAAATGAATCTTCACAGGTCTAGATAGCTTCCACGACACAGAAATGTCTAAACTTAAATCCTGTTTGTGTCGATGAATAACAGTACCAAAATCGATTAAGCTGACCGGCGATCCTCCTTCACCAAAGTAAAGTGGCTCATTCCATTCAGGTGGCTGTTCCGCGGTCTGTTTGAGCATGAGCAGAACTTGTAAGATACTAGTCTTACCGGAGTTATTCGCGCCGAAGAATCCAGTTAATGGGGCAAATTGTAGTTTACCAGTATCTTCCCACGATTTGAAATTCTGTGCACTGAGTTCAGCAATCATAACTTATGCCTCCTTTGTAGATATTACACTTTACCTAAACCTAAAATTGGGCAAAACCTCTTGACATTTGCTTGGCATTCATTTATAATAGCAATTGCTAGGGACAAAATTCGGCTCCATGCCGTGTGATTGTCGGGCTGCGGTTCGCGCAATCCTATATCCTTGGCTTTTTATTTGCCCACCTCCACTCCAAAGCCGCCGCGTTGAGCGGCCTTTTTTGTGTGTAATGCACGCCATAACCCACCTCCTGCCTATCGTCAATTCTAGTTAGGCGGAGTGTGTTCCGCAATTGCGCGCTCTATCTCACCTATCAATCGATCTATCAATGGGTGAGGAGATGTCATCTTAACTGCAATTTCGTATAGACCAGAAGTGCTATGCTTCGGATCACGGTCCGCGGCACTCAGAAAACGGACCAGCACTTGGAAAAGCGTTTTTCCTCTAAGTTGAAACTGATACTCGTCTTTTATTTGCTGGTGGATTTCCTCATTAGGCGAGCGAAATCCGCGACGGGTGCAGAAGCCTTGATCCATTTCAGTCTCGCCCGGCGGGACAACTTGGTTGCAGCTTGTAGCAACTCTTGCCTCCTTTCCTGCTAAGTGCTCTTCGATTTCAAATGCAAACCATTCGATGACCAAATCCAATACCTGTCGATGTTCCTCAACTTCATCGGCATCTAGCAAGTTTTCCAAATTGGCATCTGCGTAAAGGTCATTCTCAATGCTATACTCTTGTGTCCAAATCACACCGTGATAGTCCGGGGGAATCCCTGAGAACAACCACAAATCCTTATCGGCTACGAAAGCTACAGGCAGATGGGCGAATTCATTTCTTCTCTTATAAATCGCTAGGAGCGTCTCTCTACCGCCCACGGACAACACATCCACGCTTTGGCTACCAACACTCTTTTCTACCCAATCATAAATTTGCCTATCAGCTTCACCTTCAACAACAACCGTTGGGAAGTAAGCGTGATCAAGCGTTGTCACCCAATCATCTACCGTCATATTTAGCCTTGCCATCACTCTCCTCCGCGGTCTTCATCTAACCGAATTTCTTTGTCAGGGTACTTGCCATAGATGAAGGGCGAATGTGTGGCAACGAAAAACTGGTTTCCAGTTTCCTGTTCGAGCAAGGTACGTAGTAGGGTCCTCTGCCAGTCTACGTGGAGGCTTAACTCCGGCTCATCAATGAAAATGGCTGTGTTTTGGCTAAATGCGTTGTAGCACCAAAAACTGAGCAGCTGTTTCTCTCCAGCAGAGAGTTTGTCAGATTCGATTGCCTCATCTTCTTCTCCAAGAGTAACCCCCGCTGTAACACGAATCCCTTTGTGCTGCAAAATTTCAAGAATTCGTTCTTTTAACACTGAAAGCGGTCTTTGTAACAACTCTCGCTCTTTATTAAGCTCTTTAACCTGCTTTTGAATACCAGCCAATATGGAAATCGTATCGTCAGACGGTTTCCCTTCAGAAGTCCTCTGCGTAATATCTTCCGAGAGCTTCACATTAAGTTCGCTCATTTTTCTATAAATATCGGCGTATTTATCTGTTAGCAGCTCGCCTATATCATGAGTTGAAATTGAAGCGATGAATTTATGGTTATCATAGACCGATACCTCAGTTGAAATTTGCGACATCGCCTTTTGAAGTGTTTCCGTCTGTCTATCGGCAAATATCTGACTGAACGAATCAGCTTCATACCTTATCATATCTATAGCAGGAATGTGTCTGGGAACCCTGGCAAAGCCACCTTCAATCCTTCTAAATGATGGAAAGAATAAGCTACACACCTCACGCGCGGTTAGTATATTAATCGCACTTATCCGATCATTATCTTCCCTACGCAAAGGTATCTCAAAATCCCCATCCATCCTCACTTGATTAACCAATTCGCATTCAAGTTTAAGCTTTTCATCTTCAGTTTGAACAATAGACAGAGAAAACCGGTCGGCTTCAATTGAGACAGAACGAAACGGAATATCAAGAATAATCTGCTCGATATTTCCACTGATTAAGTACCAAATCAGTTTCAGCAGCGTTGTTTTGCCGGAGCCGTTCCTTCCGGTGATGATGTTCAAGTCTTCGTTGAACTCCCAAGCACCGTCAACGCGGGTATTTAGCCCCTCTACTTCCAGCTTTCGTATCATGTTGCATCTCCTTTGCCTGAACGTCCTAGTTCAGTTGGTCGGATTTCCCCTAATCATCATACTCCCCCTACGGCTGCCACCCCTCCACCAAGTTCCGCTCAATCTTTATCACCCGCCCAAGAATAATCATCTCCTCCGAGACAATAATCGGCGAATAGTTCGGGTTCGCAGACACCAACGCCGCGCTGTGGTCGTAGAGGTAGAGCCGTTTGCACGTCACATGCCCGTCCATATAAACCGCGACGACGGTTTTGTTGTTCCACTGCGGTCCCGGCTCGATCAGGAGCAGATCGCCGTCGAGGATGAGCGGCGCCATCGAGTCGCCTCTGGCACGCAGAAAGAATCGACCCCTCCCAATTTTGTCCTTATACACATGCTGATAACCCACGATGTCTCCCTGACCCACCTGATCCAAGTCGCCGCAGGGTATGTCCCCCAAGACGGGTACCGCGACGAAATCCTCATCGGTCACCGGTTCCGCCTCATCTAACCGCGTCCAGTTGGTAATCTTGAGCGGATTCCGAGGGGTCGCCAACGTCCGAGGGGGTAAATCGTCCTTCGCAATCAGGTCATCGACCATGATCTTCCGACTGAGAGCCTCGGTAAAGCAATCCGCGATCGCCACCAGGATCTGCGGCTTCGGTGCCTGCGTGTCCCCGCGAACAATTTTATGGACAGCGGTCTGCCCAATCCCCGCGGCTTCCGCCAAATCCTTTTGCGTAATTTTTATCCCCTTCCGCTTACACTCCAGCATCAACTCATCAATTAACAGACCCATAATATCACCTCAAGAGAAATTATTCACTCCACCATAAAAACAGGTTGACACACTTCTCTATTAGTGATATAATTCTCCAACAAGGAAGTGTGTAGTAAGATTCACGCTCGCACAGCGCGATAGTTTTCCACAAACACTACATTATTACACACTTCCGCAAATTTTTCAAGGGGCAATCCGAAAAATGCACTTTTCACTTGAGACACTTATCAACGAGAGCGGACTCCGCAAAAACTATATCGCCGAATGCTTGGGCATCTCCGAGCAGGCTTTCTGCAACAAGCTGAAAAATCGACGCCGATTCCGAGATGCCGAGATCGCGAAACTGAGCCAAACGTTGATGATCCCTGAACGGATGATTCGGCGGTCACTTCCGTAGAGTAGACAGACCATGCCACGACGCAGACAAGCAGACAACATCAAACTGATTATCAAGGGCAAACCGTCACCGGAGGCTTTGCCCGTCGAAATCGGGTTGAGTCTGCCCTGCATGAAAGAGGTACGGGAGCGGATCGGCGGTTCTGTTGTGACAATCGATGGGCGATTGGTATGGCTCCCAGGCGTGAAACGTGAGGCGTGAGGCGTGGATGTCTTAGAAGACAGAAGAGATGAGAACGATTTTTTTCAATGGACCCAAAGGACACCGATGGGTCACGACCGTCGCCCCGACAGACGAGAATCCTCCTGCACCGCCACCGTCCCCACCGACCGATGATCGTGCAGGGGATCGCCGGCGGTTCTTCGGATTCCTGAATGCGATGCGCCCCAGACTGGAGCGGTACGGAGTGTCCGCCGATGATGTGCGGCGGTATTATGCGAAGCGTTTCGGCGTGGAAGATCCTGACACCGTAAATTGTCCCAATCTTTACGACGCTGAGGATTCACATTCCGATCAGAGGTCAGGACGAAAAATGTCCGGCTGCTCCCAGCGTGAGTGGGCGATTGCAGCAGCGGAGGTGCAGGCGATGTTTCAGTCGCCGGAGATTTTTGCGGAGCGGATCGCTCGGTTCAAAGTGCAGCAGGAGGAAGTCATGCCTAAGCCAAAGACCGCTTCCATCGAAATCGGATTCGAGGAGAAGCTGCAACCCGAAGGCGATCGGTGCGAACGGGCAATCCTTAACAGGCTCTACGCTGCTCCCGCCCGCATCGAGGACCTCGACGCACTCGGCTTTCCCAAGCCCCTTACGAACCGAGTCCTCCACTCGCTACTCCATCAGGAGCGTGTCACCTTCCACGGATTCACCTACTTTTACGACTATCTGCGATCCCTGAAAGATCAAAGCCCCACGGAGAAGATCCAATGAACCTTGAAAACACCCGGCATGGAGAAGATCGAACCGTCGCGCTGCGGTACACGCGCATCCACGAAAACGCGATCCATGCGATCGGCACAAAGCTCTCGTATTCGGCGATGAAGGTGTATCTCTACATCAACTTCAACTGCAATCTCGCCAGCGGCATCACGCACCGGCTCAGCTACTCGCGGATTGCGGAGTATTGGGGAATCACGCTCAGGAGTGTCTATCGAGGGGTCGCGGAACTGGAGGGGGCGGGGCTGATCCACATGAAGGAGTCGGGTGATTTTATGGGGGTTATCCCGCACCAAGGCTTGATCCAGAAGATAGCCGCCCAGCAGAGTTACGAAAAGAAGGAACGACTCTTTTATCAAGCGTTACGGAAGCGGATTGACGAAAAATCGGAGGGCAGGACAGAGCCGTTGCCGTTTGGGGCGGTGTGCAGGCTTTATGAGCAGTTGGCCACGGAACGGGCGAAGGAGAAGCGGTTTTATCCGAAAGCGAAGGGGTTCGGGCATGTCCAGGAGAAGCTGGATCTATATGCCCCAGCTGCGGGGGATTAGTTATGTACCTTCTTACTCGCGAAGTGCATGGCGTCAACAGGAACCGAGTTTTTTTGCCGACTCGTCGAGCATCCTCGCTACGCGGGACTTAAAAACGCGGTTTCTTTCTTTCGCATTCGGTTGCTGTTGTACGATTTCTTAACATGAGTACAATCAAAAGGGACTCGGAATCCGTAAATCACGGCAAATCGCCCTAACAGTCCCTCTTGGTATTTCAGTGTGCCTCGGCACAGCACTGATAACATTAAACTCTGGATTTTTCCAGATAGAGTGTTTGCCTTCTCTCTCTAGGACACAACCATGTCGTCTGAGATGCCGTTCAAGCGCCCGTCGTCTCATAACCGAATCGTAACCGGCTCAAAATGAGGTTCAGGTATGCGGACAAATCCAACTTGATCATATCCCTGCTTATCATACTCCAAAATTTCGGGAAGGGTAACTCGCAAGGTATCAAGAAGTTCCTCTCTTGTCCTTTCTTGACAATTTACGCCACGGACTCCTTGAACCCATCCAACCCACCAATCGTCCTCTTGGGCGATATAGGCGGTATAGCACTTTTTATAACCATTTTGAGAACGCATGGTAGCATCGGCCTCCCTTTCCATTGAGAATTACACTGGTAGGACACAAGTGTACAGCATTCTGCGATAAAACGCAATACAAATTAAAAAAAAGGTAGGGCTATTTAGTTTTCCATTTTTTGACCGATTTTGGCGGGTAGACGGAAGATTGCACCCTACATCGTAGGCGGGGCATCTTGCCCCGCCCGAAGAATTAAATGACCCTAAAAAAAAGGGGACGAGGTCGGGATTATCTTCGCGCCAGTGTAATGCTTGATAGAAGGCGGTGATAACAATCCAATCTGCGTGTTCGTGTGGATCCGCTGCCTGTAGGGTGAGTTGAGTAGATTTGGCTATGTCGCATTTCTGACGGTGTTCTTCAAAGGTCGGCATAGTTATTCACGACTGAACAGATTAGCGTATCCGTCCCGAGGCCATTCAGAAAAAGTGCGGACACCAATATGTTCAAAGTCAAAGAACCAATCGGTGTACTCATCGTACAATCTGCCTTCAATTTGAGATAGCTGGCTGGAGAGTTCTCGTCGGATACGGTCAACGGTAACGATGAACTCAATGTTTTTGCCATACTGTTTATATACAATCCCTTGGACTTCCGGTATTTGGCTGACTGCCTGTTGGTACTCCTTCACAATTTGCTCGGCTTCACCCGTTTCATGGGCTTCAACGCCGCGAACTACAATATCGGTTTTCGGTTCAACTTGGTTCTGCGTCGCTTTCATGGAGGTTCCTCCTCAGTCTTTAATGTAGGCACACAAGTATTATAGCAGTTTTAGCCATGAAAACGCAACGGGAATTAAAAGAGGCAAATGCACCCCCTAACAAAATCTGCACCCTCCGCCAACGGCATCTCCACCACTCTCAACGGGGCGGCAGGTGTACCGTCAGGAACTGTGAAATCTAACTCAATTCTAATGAACCAATGTACCCATGAACCAATGAACCAATTTTCTTCCCCCTAACCAAATTTCTTAGGCTGCCGGATATTAAATATTTATTAGGATGTTGTTAAAACTTTATTAGGCGATTGTGGATAACTCGCCGGACTCAATAACCACAAGGGTTTCAGCGATTTTATTTTCGCCGATTTTGACACCGGTGTCACAACTTGGATGGGTATGTCAATCCTGTGCCATGCGTGTCAAGATTCCGACATCGGTGTCAAACGTGCACAAATTGTGGATAACCTGTGGATAACTCAGTAAATAATACGTAATGCGTAAGGTCGAAAACCAGCACCGGAGGGCTTCTTTACGCATCACGCATTACGTTTCACGCCTTAGAAAGGAGTTATTATGTCCCAATCACCAACCCCGATAAAATCGGGATCGAAGCTGATTTACCGTGTCATCAAGACGGGTGAGATCGGGCAACTGATCCCTTGCCCGTGCGATAACCCCATTATCCTAGAGTTCAAAGACGGGATCCGTGATGCCTTCTTCCTACGCGAGTTGGAGCCGACCACCCACCCGATCACGAAGTCCTATCCCAAGCGTGGCAGTAACGCTAAAAACGGGGTTAAAGGCAGACCCAAAGGGCTGGAACGAGGGACGGTAGAGAAGATGCTCCAAATCTATCGATTCCTTGAAACCCAATCGGAGCCGGTGTATCGCTCGGCGATTGAGAAAGCGGTCGGCTTCAACTGCACCCGATCTCTGATGTATCAACCTTCGCAGCCGAAGCAAGTCACGATGGAGAGCTTGGGGATCGCGAAACGGATTCCGGGGGAACGGACGTGGGTGGCTTGGCGACTCACAGAGCTGGGTAGGACGGAGGGGGAGGATATTATCAGGGGGCTGAAATGAGGGGAGGAAGTGGCTGTGCTTGAACGCTAGGATACTTCAACAGAATTTTTTGGGGTTGACAGGGTTTTACTGTTCCACTATACTATAATCACTCTTTCAGCGACAGGATGCGACTCACCGCTCGGTGATGCCTGTCGCTCCCCATCGCAGGGGATTTGGAAGAGGGGAAGAGTTTCCAATTATACAATATAGCATTATACAGCGTGGAGACGCTCACCGCTGAGATGTAACAGGTTAAGGCTGCCTGTCGTTTTCATCAAATCTTCGGGATGGAAACCCCTTGCTTTAGCATGGGGAGGAAATCCCGCCTCCTTTTTTTTCGTTTTTGTAATCTACCTTACACTTTTTTGGTAGATGTATGGTAGAATATAGTTTGTAACTCGAGGACTTCAGTTGAACGCTCGTTTAACACTGCCCTCTCACTTCTGAGGTTCACTAGTGAACCGCGTGAAAGGCAGTTTGTCTGAGGTTTCACCCGGGTGTTGAAGCGATGCTATCACCGATACGTCGTGAATATGCCTAAACGGTTGCTTCGACCGTGCGGTGGCGGGTGTGTAAAGTTACGAGCCAGAGCCGCATAACCGCGCTATCTTTTAGGTGCAACGCACCGAGATAGCGTCGCGGGCAAGATAATTGCCCAAGCGTAAGTCCCGTTGGACAGGCTACAAGCCTCGTCCTTCAGGGCGGGGTAGTTGACCAGTAGTCCCATTTCCTGTATTCACAGGTGGTAAACGTTATGGACAACAAATCAAAATCAATATCCGCAGTCGATCTGTTTTGTGGGGTTGGCGGCTTAACATACGGGCTTGAGCAAGCTGGGATAAAAGTAAACGCGGGGATTGATATTGACCAAACGTGCAAATATGCCTACGAGCAAAACAATGGGGCAGACTTCATCTGCAAAGATATCGGCTCAGTGACCGGTGAATATCTTTCCTTTTTATACCCTGAAGGCGACATCAAGCTGCTCGTTGGGTGCGCGCCATGCCAGCCGTTTTCGCCGCATTCGTATAAAAACAAAGACCGAGAATCTGATGAGAAGTGGGGATTGCTCACTGACATGCAGAAATTGGTTGTAGATATTGAACCTGAAATTGTCTCCATGGAAAATGTACCGCGCATCCAACACGAGACGGTTTTTACAGATTTTGTTGATACGCTTAATGCACTAAAGTATCAGGTTCATCATGAGGTAGTATACTGCCCCGATTATGGAGTTCCACAAAAGCGCCGTCGTCTTGTACTGATTGCTTCTAAGTTTGGAAAGATTACTCTGCCCTCAAAAACACATGCATCCGCTGGACAAAACGGCTTGAAACCGTATCGGACCGTCAAGGATACCATTGACGAACTCCCCGCGATCACAGACGGTCAAGTGTGTGGCATAGATTCGCTCCATTGGACGCGAAAACTCGCAGAGATTAACAAGAATCGGCTGAAGCAGTCCAAGCCGGGTGGGACGTGGTTAGATTGGAAGCCTGAACTACGCGCCCCATGCCACCAAAAGCAGTCAGGTCAAACCTACAAGTCTGTTTACGCCCGTATGGAATGGAATCAACCCGCGCCGACAATCACAACGCAGTTTTACAATTTCGGAACAGGGAGGTTTGGACATCCTAAGCAAGACCGTGCGCTGTCACTCCGAGAAGGTGCGCTTCTGCAAACATTTCCCCCAGATTATGACTTTATCGATCCGTCTGTTCCTGCGTCAATAACGCGCTTGGGGGTCCATATCGGAAACGCAGTCCCTGTCCAACTCGCAACAGTTATCGGTCAAAGTGTCCAAAGGCATTTGGAGGATGTCAACCATGAGTGAACCCGAATACACAATGCGCATCAACCTCAACGTCCTCAACCACCTCGGGTTCAAACTCTACAGCAATGTTCCCGCTGTTTTATCCGAAGCGGTCGCCAATTCTTGGGATGCCGATGCCACACACGTGGACATTAAAATTGAGTCAGAAAAAATCATCATCACCGACGATGGGCACGGCATGACGCTTCAGGACATCAATGACAAGTACCTCAAGGTTGGATACGAACGGCGGAAGATCGGCGGGGGGCGAACTGCCTGCAACCGTCGTGTGATGGGGCGGAAGGGCATAGGAAAACTATCTCTCCTTTCAATTGCCAACACTGTTGAGGTGCAGACCGTCAGAGATGGGGATAAGAACGGCTTTGTAATGTCAGCGCGAAAGATTGAGGAGCAAATTCGTGAACAAGATGGCAGTACCTACCACCCCGATACGCTGCCGAACAGCAAAATCACTCTTGAAGAAAACGGAACGCGGATTGTTCTCACGGGGTTAAAGAAACAGGTTCACCAAACACCTACTGCACTGAGAAAACGACTAGCGCGCCGGTTCAGCATCATTGGAACTGAATACGATTTCACTGTTAAAATCAATGGGGATCCGGTTGGAGTTGCGGACCAAAGTTACTTCTATAAACTCCAGTATTTATGGCATTATGGTAAGGACAGTGAGAAGTACGTCGAACTATGCAATTCGGAAAAACTCGAACACAAAGAAAAAAGAGAGGAAAAAGTTGAGGTAGAGAGCGGAACTAGCTATCCGGTGAAGGGTTGGATTGGTACTGTGGTTGGATCGGGCGATCTCAAAGATGGTGATGACAACCTCAACAAAATTGTTATCATGGTTCGTGGGAAGCTGGCGCAGGAGGACATCCTTGAAGATTTCACCGAAGGTGGTCTGTACACAAAGTACATCATTGGCGAAATCCACGCCAATTTCTTAGACTATGATGATTTGGATGATATTGCGACAACCAATCGACAGGAGATTATCAAGGATGACCAACGATACATAGCACTCCGGAGTTGGGTTAAGGAAGAACTGAGACATATCAAGAACCAGTGGACAGATCTGCGTAAAGAGAAGGGGGAAGAAGAAGCTAGACAGATTCCTGCGATCGATGAATGGATGAAGGAATTGGGGCCAGACAAGCGGAAACAGGCGAAAGCAATGTTTGGAAAAATCGGTGAGTTGACCCTAGATGGACATGAAAAGAAAGAGCTGTATAAAAATAGTGTATTGGCATTTGCGAGTCTGAGGTACAAAGATGCCCTCTCTGCGCTTGATAATATATCTCCCGAAAATCTCCAAGAGTTCACCGAAGTTTTTGCAGGACTGGATGACATTGAAGCTTCGCTCTACTACCAAATTGTTCAAGAGAGACTCAAGATAATTGATGCTTTACGTGAGAAGGTAGAAAGCAACGATCTTGAAAAGGTGATACAAAAGCATCTCTATGAACACCTTTGGTTGCTTGATCCTTCATGGGATAGGGCGACTGAAACTCCATTGATGGAGCAAAATGTTAAAACTGCCTTCGATGAAATTGATGCGGGCCTAACCCCAGAGCAGAAAAATGGACGGTTTGACATCAAATACAAAATGACTTCGGGGAAACATGTCATCATTGAGCTTAAACGCGCCAGTAGGAAATTAAGAGGCACTCAACTTCAAGACCAAGTTGATATATACAGAAATGCACTGAGAAAACTGGTTCAGGCAACAGGAAAGAACGAACCGATTGAGGTTGTCTGCCTTGTCGGGCAAAGACTTGAGGATTGGGAAACTTCCGAACAGGAGGATGAATCTAGGAGAGCTATGGCAGCCAAGAATACACGAGTCGTTTTGTACCAAGAACTCATCGAGGATGCCTATCGGAGTTATCAGGCTTTCCTTGCGCAAAATCAAGAAGCAGGGCGCGTTTATGAGCTCATCAGAGAGATTGAAATGGGGAGTGAGTAAAGCAGACTAAGTGCCGCGGTGCTGCCCTCTATGGTTCGCCGTAGGGGTAGGTATGGGCAGCCAAGCATCTATCCACCTCGGTCCTACTAGACGATACCTACTCCAATGCTCTCTCTTGATAATGTTGTCCCGATGGCTCACATGGTTACAGGAGGTGACTGAAGATGAACAAACGGAACCTAACAGCGAATCAGATTGATGAACTCGGTATTGAAGCACTTTCGAGTAAACTTGGTACCGCTGGAATGATCCGTTTTCTCCATCAGCACAAAATGGGCAAGGGCAACTACACCGTTGATCGGGATCAATGGCTTACCGTTCCAGATGTCGAAACGCTCGCAAATCAGATTCAAGGGGCACGCGAGGACACGGATAAGGAGCGTCAAAAACTAGATGAAGCTGTAGAGACTACTCTGCACGGTGTGTTTCGGAAGACAGTTGAAGCGTATAAGACACTTGAAAAGATAGATGAAACCATGAAGAATAACCCACGAGATGCGCTTCTGAATGCAGAAGAAGTAGATAAGGAACTTCAAAAGATAGATGAAGCCATGAAGACTATTCTGCAACGCCTGAGTCCCATGCCCGAACAAAAGTGAGGAGAGGTGAACAACCGTGTCTGAAATGAAAGCCTTCTTAAAAAGCATTCATATCGAAAATTTCCGCAGCTTGCGTGATGTTACGCTTCCGCTAAAGCCCTTGACAGTGCTGGTCGGTCCCAATGCGAGTGGAAAATCGAACGCCTTGAGAGCCTTGCATGTTCTCAAAAACCTGATGATTGATGAAAAACTGCCCTCAGTTTCAGAAATCCAAAATCACCTTTGGGCAGGTGGAGCAAACCACATCAACTTCCAATTACACGCCCAAGTGGGAAAAATTCCAACTGTATACGGGCTGGAACTCAAAGCGAACCCTAACAACCCTTTTGCTTCTGAAGAATTGCTAGTTGACGATGTGAAAGTCATCTCGATTCAGAGTGGAGAGGGTATGGTACAGGATGAGAACGGCACAAACAAGACAAAATACAGGTCCGATAAACCCGCTTTGAGGTCCGCGGGCAATTATGGAGACAAGCCTGTTACAAATGCCCTAATGGGATTTATGAAAGGTTGGGAAGTTTATGACTTTCGACCGGATCTCATACGACAGGACTTTTTGAATTTCCCATTTGATATTGATGGGCTAGCATTCTGGGTGTCGAACTGGTATAAGAATGATCCAGATCGCTTCAACAACGTGAGTGAGTCCCTCGCAGCTTCCACGAATTTCAGAATAGACCAACATACAATTTACGGTAATGATTGGCTCTATCTTTTGGAAGAGGATAAGAATCCAATACCTCTAGAAGAAGCATCTGACGGTACATTGCGGCTGATTGCTTACTACATCTTGCTCAACCAGCCTCCATTGCTGTCGCTTATCGTCATCGAAGAGCCGGAGCGCAGCCTGCACCCCGGTGCACTGAAGGACATCGTAAAGATTCTTGAGCAAATGGCAGAACGATCCCAAGTGGTTATCACAACCCATAGCTCCCAACTCCTCGATGCCTTTAGTTCCGAGAGCTTATCAGATTTTCTCGGCATTTTACTTTTACGCAACCTTCCCGGACACGGCACAGAGGTCCTCAACCTTGAGGAGATCCGCAAAGATCGAGCCGCACTGGACGGTTGGATGACGGATTTCGGGATTGGCAGTGCCATTTTTGAGAGCGAGCTCCTACAAGACCTGCTAGAGGAGGAACCAGCATGTCAAGCGTAAGAATCTGAGCTGTGAAATCGGACCATGATGCCAAAATGGTCAAACGTTTGGCAGATAAACTGCTAACAGATTCACGACTTGGGAATCTGTCTATTCGAACAGCTGATCAAAAGAGGTTCTTGAAACGCAACGGAAAAGATGACGCTTTGAGCGACACGCTAAAGAAGGCAACTCAACATTACCTCGATCAAGATGATTGTGTTACTTTCGTCGCTGATCTAGGACCTCCGATGCCAATCCATCAACGACCACAAGAATCAGATTCGCTGATCCATCACGTTGAACAGATCATTGATGACGATAGATTTGCTGGAAGGGTTTTTCTAGCACAGGGTGTTCAGGAGTTGAAGGCGTGGTTGCCGGTTGTATGCAAATCACTCGGAATAGATTCAACAGTATGGCAGGAAAAATGGGACAGTGTCGTCGCGCCCTTTCACAAAGCCTTTGCCGATATACCAGAGGAGGAAGTGGTACGAGATCTTGAGGAGGCACTGGCGGAGGTAAGGCGTGAGCGAACCTGAGGACCGGCAGCGTATTTACCGTGTAACAGTTGACACTAATAGGACTTACGCAATTGATATCAGGTATCGGGGGAATTACATGCAATTGCCCTGCCCCCGTAGGCGGGGCATCTTGCCCCGCATCACCTGCGGGGGATAGCTAACCTGTGCTACAAGTAAAGTGCAATTATCATGCGCCAAAGCCCTACGCATACGCAGTTGGAAATAGAACATGATTTTTGCAATGGAAGTGCGTAAGTCCTAACTATAGTAGATTTTAGAATTAATTAGACACTCCCAATATACAGCTAACCCCCTAAATCCCCCTTATCAAGGGGACTTTGGAAACTTCGGAAAGACCCAAATTATTAGCAAATGTTTACTTATTTATAGACTTCACCATAATATCTTTTTGCGTTCATTCCGGAAGGGGAGTCCCGCTGATTATTTGGTCTCGCTTTGGCGTGATTCACAATTTGTCCTCGTGTTATCGCAGGCTATTCTTGATGAGGTTCGGAAGGTCCTGTTGCGTCCCCATCTCATGGAAAGATATTCATATACGCTGCGGGAAGCCATTGATCTAATCAATGAGTTAACGCAACGAGCGATCACTGTTGAGGTGCCTTTTTCATATCAGCTATGCCGTGATGTGAACGATGATCGGTTTGTTGATTGTGCAATCTGGGGCAAAGCACAATTCTTGACATCGTATGACAATGACATCTTAGATGATTCTACACTCAGACAAGCCTTATTTGAATTCGGAGTTGAAATCGTTCATCCTCACGCCTTCGTAGGAAGAATTCAGGAATAGAACATAACAAGGTCAGACAGAGAAGCGCGGGGGACGGTATTATGGCACTACGCCTGATACTGACCTTCGCGCTTTTTTTGTTTGGGGCGCTCTGAGAGAAAAATTAACACCAATCTCAAAATGACGATATTGGCAATTGCGTCGAATCTCTCCCTATAGTAGAATAGTTTCCAGATAGGTTGTTGCGGGCTTTGAGAATAAACCGCACCGAACCCCTGAAAATAAAGAAAGGAACTACTATGAGAGGTTTACGTCATCTAATTTATCTATCCCTCATTCTTGTCGTTGTCCAAGCATCCGCCCAAGTGGTAGAAATACCTGATTCTAACCTCAAGCGTACCGTCCGAGAAGCCTTGGAACTCCCCGACGAAAAACCCATTACTCAACAGGAGATGCAACGCTTAATAAACTTACCAGCTGAAAAACGCGAGATAACCGACCTCACCGGCTTAGAATATGCCACCAACCTGAAGGAACTTGGACTTTCTTTCAATCAGATTCAAGACATCACCCCACTGGCAGGGCTGGTAAACTTGGAACTGCTCGCGCTTATACATAATCCAATTTCCGACCTCTCGCCCCTTGCCAACCTCATTCAACTCGAATCCCTCTATCTCGCCGCTGTCCGCATAACAGACCTCACACTCCTGTCAAACCTTACGCAGTTGAGGGTGCTTGACCTTCAGCACTGTCGTCAGATTCGGGACATAACACCGCTATCAAACCTTACACAACTTAACAGGTTAGAGATCTCTCATAATCAAATTGTCGATGTCAGTCCGCTTGCCAACTTAACACTGTTGGAAGTACTACAAATTGACAACAATCAGGTTGTTGATGTTACCCCGCTTGCCAATTTAACACAACTGACCAATCTGACACTTGCTAACAACGCGATAACAGACTTCCGTCCGCTTTTTGGATTGAACCTTCAGAGTGTGGATATTGATATACACAAGTTACAGGAACTCGCTTCCGCCGATGTAGAAATTCCCGACCCAAACCTTGAAAGTGCCATCCGAGAGACTCTTGCCTTAACCGACGGAACCCCCATCACCCGGCAGGAACTACTAAACTTAATGCGGCTGCGCGTCGAATCCCCAGACCTTAAGGACCTCACCGGCTTGGAACACGCCACCAATTTAGAGAACCTCTCGCTTGGCGGGACAGGCATGGTCTCGGACTTGACACCGATTTCAAACCTGACTTCGTTGAAAACTTTGAATGCGGGCAGCAATCAGATTAGCGATATTCGACCCTTAGCCAACTTGACGAACTAGCGGGATTGAGTTTATGGAGCAATGAGATTCAGGACATATCTCCACTTGCCAACCTCACAAAACTTACTTACTTAAACGCAGGCGGTAACCATATAGAAAACCTTGAACCGTTGACGGGATTGATTCGGCTGCGGACATTAGGCCTGTCTGGTAACCGAGTTATTGCGGACATCGCCCCACTTGCCAATCTCACCGCTTTGGAAACATTGCGGCTGAATAAAAATGCGATTACGGATATTGCTCCACTCGTTGGATTAACAAATCTCAAGGAGCTGCGCATCGCTGACAACCCTATCTACGACTTTGGTCCCCTCCTCCAACTTGAAGAGGTGGAACTGGACACTGAAATAGATGAAAAACTCAATAGGGTTGTAGAGGTGCCAGACCCGAACCTTGAGCGAGCGATTCGAGATGCGCTGTTTCTCCCTGATGGAGCGCCTCTGACGCAATTTCAGATGCAACAGTTAATGCGGCTACGGGTCGAATCGCCAGACCTCCGCGACCTTACCGGCTTGGAATATGCCATCAATTTAGAGGATCTCTCGCTTGGTACTGTCGGCATGGTTTCCGATTTGACACCGCTTGCAAATCTAACCTCACTGAGAAATCTGAATGTGGCGAGAAATCAAATCAGTGATATTCGTCCGCTTGCGGGATTAATTGGGTTGACCCGCCTGAATTTGAGAAATAACCATATACGCGACCTAAATCCGCTTGCGGGATTAATCGAGTTGACCTTCCTGAGTGTGAGAGATAACCGTATCAGCGATTTCAGTCCGCTTGCGAACCTTGTCAACCTTGAGGAACTCCGGATAAATGACAATTTCGGGGTCGATATCAGCCCACTGCAAAATCTTAATCTCACTGATTTCCGCTATGATCAAATTTGTGATACTGAACCGCTCCTGCCTCCCGTGAGAGAGCGGATAGAGACCCGGAATTTTCCTTCTGTCCACCAAGCATGGGATCATGTCGTTGGATTAGACCACCTGACATCGGATCAACGCTATGCCCTTCATGACCTACATTGGAGTCCATTTTTTGGCTTGGGTTGGCAGAAGACCGCAACAGAACCAACGTATGGGCTTGCGACTTCGTTGTCAGGCAACCTTGCGCGTGAAATTCGTCAACGACGGCTTGACCATAATCCTAACATGGTCTTTTTGGTTGAAACAAGAATTCACAACCATTTAAGATCTGAAGCCTTTCCACCCGATTCTGACTTTTGGTTGAGAGATGCTCAAGGCAATATAGTTAAAAATGCTTTCAATGAACATCTCATCAATTTTTTGAAGCCTGAAGTTCAAGATCTGATTGTCAAGCGTATCGTTGCAGTTGCACGGTGTGGGCTTTATGATGGCGTAATGATGAATGGCTTTTTCCTTAACGGAGCAGGCTTTTTAGGGAGACATCTTCATGCTGCCACCGATGAAGAAATTATAACTGCAACTGAGAATATTTTACGCGCCATCCGGTCACAAGTGCGTGATGACTTTCTAATACTAACTAAAGTTTGTACAATTTGTATCCAATTCATGTAGCGTTATCAAGGGTCTAGTGAATATTCGGCGAGTTAGTATCTTCAGAGATTGTCGCAGAAAATAATTATCCCTTGATTAAAGCACGCAGATGCTCAACCATCAACCCTTGTGTCCGCTTGACAGTTCGATACCAATGTTATCGAACTGCCTGTGACACAAGTGGCGTTGAATAGCAATTGCGTCAGGCAACTTGTTCCGAAACTTAGTTGCGCGAATTAATTGATGCTTTGACGCGATTTGACCTGATACCTTGTCAAATCCGCAGTGCTGCTTGACATCCCGAAGCGTGTTCTCAATCAACCACCATTTGTACCGTGAATTGTACTAACTTTAGTATCTTTTAAGGTGACGAAGCTAGGAAAGATGTGCTGTAGATTATTAAGCGTTTCCCATCCTGCATTTTCCAAAATGAGATCAACATATGTAATCTCATACCGTTTTGGCACAAGATCTCCCAGATTCTCTTCAGCAAGAAACTCTTGGAAACAAGATAGGTATTTTTCAAAATTTGCTATGACGGTATTATAACCGGGATATATATCATCATATCGTTTTTTCCGCCAGTTGTGAAAGAAGAGATTACGCTGCGCTTGAATAACTTCATTATCATTTCTGTGTATAAACAAGACCCTTGGCAATGGAAAAAGGCCACGGTTACTCAAGTCTTCTTGAGGTATGGGATCGATAAGGTTTTGGTCTTCACTTACCTTAAAATCGGGTCTGAATTTATGCCACAGTATGCCGAAATGCCCCGTTTGTAATTTTTTAATTGAATCGAAAAGAACACCGCAAACAATCTCATTGATGGGCGGGTTTTCATATTTTATGGTTCGTTTTCCTGTCGTGTTCATTTCATTCTCTCTTTGTCTGTTGGTCTTCTGCAGCCAGTAATGTACTTTATCACACCTATTGGCTCATAGCAATACCTTTCTTGCTTACCATTACAAATTAACGATAGTCAGCCTGTCAAGGATTGCATCCACCGAAAAATACGAGGGCTGCCAATCCTATCTAATTCACACCGCCGCGTTGATTTAGTTTGCCGATTTCGCTGCGGACGCCTGCGATTTCTTGTCGGATTCCTTCAAGTTGCCAACGGGTTCGGTAAATCCGCCCCAGACCCCAACGGCGATGGTGTGGTCAACACTCTCGATTTGGTCTTTGTCGCGCAGCAGTTCAGCCAGTGATATAACCGCTCCAAGCGAGTCAGTCCCGCCAACGGACTGAAGTCGACGATTCCGTATCCATAAAGATCTAACTCCTTCAGATTGATACAATGCGCCAACAACTCTATGCTTTGCCTTCCGAAGGAAGGCCCGAGATCACGGGGAGGAGGAAACGTAAGATGGGTCAGGGTTGCCAATTCGTCTGGAGTTATTTCCTCACCAGGCACCTTCCCCACTGCTTCTGCCAACATCTTTTCAAAGACGGGCTGCTCAATTATGAAATGATCGGGATCATCGTAATCGTTGTTGTAATCATCGTCATCGGTGTTGTTATTGTCATCATCAATGTCATCACCGCAGGCGGATATTAACAATATCAACAGGCAGCCGATGCACGTTATTATAGACGAGAATCGTTGTTTTTTATCGTATCGCTCCGAGGTTAGGACGCTATGGGGGTAACCCCGATTAGGCATCGGGACTTCGTCGTGCCGTAACTTATACAAGGGTTACAGAACAGATGTCACTACCTTTAGTGGACGCCATTGGATACGATCTTCAAAAAATTAGAGGGGGTTTGGGAAGTGCGAAGCAAGTGCTATTACGGCAGAGGGTTGGGGTTCCATATCTCTTGAATGAGAGCCATCACTTACCGATGATGAGCTGCTCGCTGCCCAAAGCGTTTACGTGGTGGTACTCATACCGGCCTGCACGATTGTTCGCCAATTAAACACAGGACTAGCGAAGGAGTTTAGAGAGTTGTAACGCCTTCATCGCTGAATTATAACTTGAACATTGCGCTGGTGGAGGCGGTCGGAAGTGTATTCTAATTTGACAGGTCTACCTACCGAATCTAAGCGGATGATAAAATATATATCCGCCTCCTCGGGGGTATCTTCGGTCCCAATCGCAATGCGATAAAGTCTCTCCGGGGTTAAGGGCAGAGCGGGACTTTTCTCCATGTATCTCGGCGGGGCTTTACCGTAGGTGATGCAGGAGTAGGTGTTCGCCGGTGGGTAAGAGCCGTCAGGCGCGTATTCTAAAGACCACGCCGTTTGATCGCGTCCCTCCCACAACCCCCTCAATGGATTACCCGACTCGCGCCATTCGATTCGCTCGGCATTGACCTTATCACCCCGCTCCACCGCAATTCGCGTTATTGGAAGGGGTTCTGACTTTCCACCGTGGAGACAGAATGTCGGCACCACTATTTCTGAATGGGGGTGCATGCTAGGCATCCCTGCCATAGTTATAGGCGTTGCTCAGTTATAGGCTTTTGACATAAAAAAAGGGAATTATATACGAAAGTAACATGAATTAAGATCAAAGAAGCCCCTATCGACTTGAGACAGGGGCTTTTTATTGCGAGAGTAATATTTACCGACTTCTAATATCTTCAGAGTACCTTTCGATCATAGTTTGTAGTATTTGCTTTTCAGTAGGATTATAGGAATCCTCTATCTGTGTAGAGAAATGAATGAAGAAGGCCTTAACCAGTGCCCACTCTTCCATAAAACTTTCTGGATTTTGTAACATTCTACTCAAAGCAGGTTGTAAATGCCCAGAAAACCGTTCGAATTCCACAATTCTATCAGGGTTACTCTGACTATTATTCATATCATTTTCTCTTTCTGTTATGTCTCTAACAGTGTTTCATGTTGCAATATTCATTCAGATAAAAATTCAATACCTTCATTAAGATACTCGAGGGCTTTTTTTCTATCATCATGTTGATTTCGCCTCCGATACGAGTTTGCAATTGCACGGAATACACCTCCTGCTAGCCAAGACGATTTCTCGACTCCTCCATCCTTTACAAACTCCAAGACTTTATTAAAATCTTCAATAGCTTCATCATATCTACCATCTTCATTAAGGTGTTCACCTCTCTGATAATAAATCTCTGCTTGCTGTATAGTCATCATTTTTATTTCCTTTATGCGGCGGTTTCCAACTATCACTCATTTCTTCTCTTAACAAGATTCGTGCTACTTTCATCTTGAGACGTTCGGCGTCCTGTTCAGTAGTCTCGGTGGCATCTATCATATTCATTACAATATCTTCTGCTATCTCTCTAGCCTGTTGTTCTGTTTTGGCACGTCGTTGAGCTTCCCATCTGTCTGTGATAAAACGCAAAAGTATCATTTTAATTATCCTCCTTAGCTTCACCGTAAAGTTCTTTTGCTATTTCCATTGCTCTTTGGTTAATTTCTCGTTCCTTTTTATCTGAACGAGACTTTTTATGTAATACTATAGTTTCAAATGTTATGACCAAGACAAGTGCCACTGGGAAGAACGTTGCACCATGTTCTACTATCTCAATTATTATTTCTATCCAATTCGTTTTTTTTGGAAGAACGTGGAAATACCATACTAAGATAACATAGATATAAAATGAACAAGTGAAAAGAGTCAAACTTCTCAACTCCGTTCGCTTTGTTATACCTAAAAGACCAAAACGCTCTGGCCCCTCTATGCTGTCTCTATCAGATCTATGATTGTTCATTGTGTTGTGCAATAAGCCATTAAATACTTAGTCCATTATCCGGGAGAATGTGATAAGTGGCGGATCACGGCTCATAACAGATGGGGTCAAAGCGTATGAGGTTCTAAGTGCTAATATGCCTCACCACGTTGTTACGGATAAGCGTGAGGTCGTATAGGGTGTCCAAGTCCATACGAATCAGATTGAAGGGTTCTGGGCGGGGATTAAGCGAGCTTTCTATGGCACACACCATCATTACACGCGAAAGTATGCGCCCCTCTATATTGCAGAGGCTGTGTTTAAGTTCAATAGGAGAGGGCTTGACCTGTTCAACGAGTTTATTGGTCAATGCCTGCCTATGCGGGTTTAGGCTTTATCGAAGTTTTTTCGATCTATTCCGAGTTTTTTAACAGCACTAAAGAGCGTTCCTTTTTTCAGATCCTTACTACCCCAGTCAGGGATATTGGTTTCTTTTCCTGTAGCAGGGTTATACTAGAGGCGATGAGATCCGGGTTTTGATGGAAGCACTTCTTCACACCCAAGACGCTTCAGTTTTTTGATGACTTGCGGATACTTCATTAATGGCTACCACCGTATGGAGTAATTGTTGTTCAGTTTCATCGATCTCATCCTCTGTATATTGAATCTCTTTCGGTAAAGGACGTTGCCTATATTCGTATAATGCTTTCACTGCACAAAAAGCATCTATGACGTTATCCTTCATTTCGTCTAATGAATCACATTCTGTTAGCAGTTCAGGCAATTCCTTACAGGTTATAGTGTATCCGCCTTCTAGCTGCTCTTCAAGGATAAGAGTTAATTGATATACCGCGATAAAACCTCCGGTTAAGGTTAAGTGGGGGCATCTTCCCTTAGACACCCCCGATTTAGAAGCACGATAAAAGGAGAAAGTCAATGTGCCCCTAAGATATACGATGCACTGTATATGATATATAACTCTATATTTCACTGTCAAGCCTTTTTTCGTAAATTAAATTACATTTTTGCGTGATTATTCAACATTTTTAGGTGTTTTTCACGCAAAAAAGCCTACATCTACACAATCCCAAATCTCTCAAGGATTAACGGCTGAGCGGGTATAGTCTCCTTGTATCCCGGCGGGGCTTTACCGTAGGTGATGCAAGAGTAGGCTTTCGCCAAAGGGGCGGAGCCGTCAGGCGCGTATTCTAAAACCCACGCCGCTTGGTCGTGTCCCTCCCACAACCCCTGCCATGCAGGACCCGATTCGAGCCATTCGATTCGATCGTCATTGACCTTATCGCCCCGAATCACCGTAATTAGCGTTATTGCACGGGGCTCTGACTTTCCGCTGTGGAGACAGAATGTCGGTGCCATTATTTCTGAATGGGGGTGTATGCTAGGCGTCCCTGCCATAATTACACAGCCACTTGTTACGAGCAGACCGATTAGCGCGACAAGACATCTTAACATTTTCTCACCTCCTAATTATCAACTAGATAAGAACTAGAACTACTCCGTCGCAGTTGAGGTTGCTATCGGCATCGAACTCCTTGCCGGTGAACTTGCGCGTATTATCGCTGGTGCCTGTCTCATTTCGTATAGCCCCAAAGACATCATACTCATAGCAGACAAGGACATTCTGGTTATCATCGGTTGAGACGATGTTCCCGCCCAAAGCGTTTACGTGGTGGTACTCATACCGGCCTGCACGATTGTTCGCCAATTAAACACAGGACTAGCGAAGGAGTTTAGAGAGTTGTAACGCCTTCATCGCTGAGTTATCACTTGAATATTGTACGCTCCGAGGTGTGCGGGAGCATATTCCAATTTGACAGGTCTACCTACCGAATCTAAGCGGATGATAAAATACATCGCCGCCTGCTCGGAGGTATCTTCGGTCTCAATCGTGACGCGATAAAGTCTCTCCGGGGTTAAGGGCAAAGCGGGAATTTTCTCCTTGTAGCCCGGCGGGGCTTTACCGTAGGTGATGCAAGAGTAGGTGTTAGCCGGTGGGTAAGAGCCGCCAGGCGCGTATTCTAAAGACCACGCCGCTTGGTCGTGTCCCTCCCACAACCCGTACCATGTAGGAGGACCCGATTCGAGCCATTCGATTCGCTCGGCATTGACCTTATCACCCCGCTCCACCGCAATTCGCGTTATTGGAAGGGGTTCTGACTTTCCACCGTGGAGACAGAATGTCGGCACCACTATTTCTGAATGGGGGTGCATGCTAGGCATCCCTGCCATAATTACACAGCCACTTGTTACGAGCAGACCGATTAGCACAACAAGACATCTTAACATTTTCTCACCTCCTAATTATCAACTAGATAAGAACTAGAACTACTCCGTCGCAGTTGAGGTTGCTATCGGCATCGAACTCCTTGCCGGTGAACTTGCGCGTATTATCGCTGGTGCCTGTCTCATTTCGTATAGCCCCAAAGACATCATACTCATAGCAGACAAGGACATTCTGGTTATCATCGGTTGAGACGATGTTCCCGCCCAAAGCGTTTACGTGGTGGTACTCATACCGGCCTGCACGATTGTTCGCCAATTAAACACAGGACTAGCGAAGGAGTTTAGAGAGTTGTAACGCCTTCATCGCTGAATTATAACTTGAACATTGCGCTGGTGGAGGCGGTCGGAAGTGTATTCTAATTTGACAGGTCTACCTACCGAATCTAAGCGGATGATAAAATATATATCCGCCTCCTCGGGGGTATCTTCGGTCCCAATCGCAATGCGATAAAGTCTCTCCGGGGTTAAGGGCAGAGCGGGACTTTTCTCCATGTATCTCGGCGGGGCTTTACCGTAGGTGATGCAGGAGTAGGTGTTCGCCGGTGGGTAAGAGCCGTCAGGCGCGTATTCTAAAGACCACGCCGTTTGATCGCGTCCCTCCCACAACCCCCTCAATGGATTACCCGACTCGCGCCATTCGATTCGCTCGGCATTGACCTTATCACCCCGCTCCACCGCAAGTCGCGTTATTGGAAGGGGTTCTGACTTTCCACCGTGGAGACAGAATGTCGGCACCACTATTTCTGAATGGGGGTGCATGCTAGGCATCCCTGCCATAATTACACAGCCACTTGTTACGAGCAGACCGATTAGCACAACAAGACATCTCAACATTTTCTCACCTCCTAATTCTCTTCTAGAGTAGAACTTGAACGGCTCTGTCGTAGTTCTTCATGCCACTGCTCAAATTCATACATGAAGAGGTAATATAGCTGCAAAAGATCTGCATTCGGATGCAAGAGTCCACCCTTGTAATCCTTGTTATGTATTGGTGGACTATTCTCAACGGTAACTATGTAAACATCTTCGAGGATCGCGGCTTGTTCTTCAAAACTGTATTCGCGAAAGGTTTTCCGATTCGGGTCCCCGACGCGGTCAACGTTATAATCGTACAACTCCTCCGTCTGACCTATTAACCTTGCTAGGAGATGCGTAGCACCTGCCGGTACGGGTGATATGCGACCATTGTTATACTGCCAGACATGGGCTAATTCGTGGATGAGGGTGCGATCCTGCATACTGATGCCATGGATCGTGTTGTAGATCGCTATCGCCGACTTACGTTTGTATGCCTCGCGAGCCCACCAGCTGTTTTCCGAAATGCTGACGCGCCCGAGGTCAATCATATCTCCGAAAAAGCCCTCTGCTTTGTCTATCTCCCATGAATACAACCTACGCTTTTTCTTGGATGGATTCGAGGCACGGAGTCCGTCCGGGCTATCGTCCGGGCTATTCCTCGTAAATACTTCTGGCTGCTCCGCAGGAAAGAGCACCCCCAGAAGTCCGTCTTGCTCTTTCGCAGTAAGAGCCCTTATTGGTCTACCAGAATTGAATCGCATTAGATTATACCTCGCTCTCATTGTGATGTAGTCTGGATTGGGTAATCCAGACCGGGTTAATAGGGTTAGTTCATTGGTTCATTGAGTATAGTGTTGGGGTTCACTACGTTCAACCCAACCCCCGGGCGAAGATTGGAGTGCAGGTTGAACGCAGCAAAATCCCGATTTATCGGGTCCCGCGAAACGAGGATCCTCGACAAGTCGGGAGATGTCCGACCTACGGGTACAGGGTACTGCCTCTTATCGCGCCGCATATAACTAGGGTCTGCTGATATTTCGCATAAGGAACGGAGATCTCCGTTCCCTACCAACTACTTATCGTGGACAACCTAGGCACCCGTTGCAAGCAGCCCGATCGAGAGTTGGAGGCCTCTCCGAGAAAGTTGACTCGGGTCTCTTATCTCTTCAATGAGAGGCGGATAGTAATTCTTAACAAATTGTTCCACAGCAGCCATCCCAGGAAACATATTGTCGAGATCAAAACCCATAACCTTGAGGATAGGCTCCACAACCTCATCCCAACTCATGTGGTTGGGCTTACGACGAGTCCGACAGTAATCGTAATAATACTTCAGAATGAACCAGTCTCGCACCGCCTTCGAGTGCTGGCGTGACGTGAGATTTAAGGACTGTAATTGCGTGTAACCATAATTTTCTGCGCCCACATTTTTCGTGTGAAGCCCTGTTGTTTGCTGCCATATACGCACCGCTTTACGGATAAAATCTCCCAGCGATTTCAGGCTTTTCGGATCATGAGTTGCGGGCAGATACATTTGACCATGAATAACAATATCACTGGTACCTTGCCCGATTTCTATCCTACGGATGAGGTGGTCTCCAACCTGTCCCCCAAAAGTATATACCAAAGCCATGGCTTCTCGATTATTCACACGGCGGAACTTGGTTGAGTTCGCAGGCGGAGGGATTGTGAAATCCGCATCAGGTCCTACTAGTGGTTTTCCGCGAGGTGGATCGGGGTTTCGTATCTTTCGTAGGAGATTACGATAGTCTGCATCGACACGGTCTTCCAACCACGATAAGTCATATTTAGGAGAGATATCGGGATCCCATCCATAGACGTCAAGGATTCTCCCTCGGACCCAACTGAGACTTACTTGATTTTTCTCACCAATCAGACAGCTTTCAGCACCATACTTTACATAGAACCAGTCTCGTACCGCGCTCGCGAATGGCTCCAGTTTGAGTCTTACGGCTCTTAGTTGGTATTGATCGTAGTCGTAATTCTGTTCCCCAATCAGGTCAACTCCAATGTTATGCCATGTATTCGCTTGCCATATATGTGTTGCTTCATGGATAAAAATGCCCAACCACCTTAGATTTTCCGGATCATAATCTGACCGCATCTGAATTTTGTGTTTATTGGGCCAGCGTGGAGCGTATCCTCTGTAACTCCCTTCAGCCAGATCCGGCCTGTATTCAATTCTTATAGTATCGATGAGAAACGTCCCTGCCGCTTTTCCAAAAGTGAATATCAAGGCTGCGGCCTCTCGATTATTCACACGACGGAACCCTTCTTTGTCAGTACAGATTAATTCCATGGGGTGATGCCTCACTTTCGTTGTGGTGCGGTCCGGATTCGGTAATTCAGACCGAGTTAATGGGGTTAGTTCATTAGTTCACTGGTTCATTAGTTCATTGAGCCTCTGTTTTGTTGACATTTCATCGCAACTCGATAATCGAGGGCGGTGCACCGACACACGGTCCTTCGTAGGGGTTGGGTCTCCCAACCCTTCGGTCACCCGTCAGAGACGATTTCAGATTTCTGTAGTCAATTTTCCAAAATCGACATTTCAGTGTCGCGATATGAACCTCGACCTACAGTTAAGCGAAGCGAAATCCCAATCTATTGGAGCTGAGACCAATGCCTGTAGGTCGGGCAGCCCCAATCAAACCTTCTCGGAATTGCCCGATCTATAGCCTCAGAGGGGCGACAGATGTATAGCAACTTGCCAAATCAGTAACACCAAAATGTCAACACGCCCTAGCGTTCAATCCAACCTACGGGGGCAGGCTAGCACGGAACCCACTCCTTACACAGTCTTACCCCCAGCTTTGATGCCGCCAAAAGTGGTAATTTGGGTGTTTGCAGTAGGTACTAGAACCTGGATAGGCTTAGTGTCTCGTATCTCTTTAATGACACACCCATAATGATTGTTGACAGTCTGTTGCAAAGTACCTTCCTGACCGCCAAGGTTCTTTTTGCCAAACTTAACTCTCTGCCATCTCGTAAGCCCAAGGACCGTAAGAGTTTCTTTCCAGAGCCCCTCGAATTTTATCTGATCTTTCTGAAAGCTGACCTCACCGGTTTCAATACCATAATTCACATAAAACCAGTGTTTCACTGCCTCTGCATGCTGCGTGCTGGTGAGTTCTAACTTGTATAAATCCTCGTAGTTGTAATCGTCCTCGTCCTCGTCCCCATCTTTGAGGAATTGCCCTACCTCTTTCTGCCATATACGTGTGGCTTCATAGATGAAAGTTGCCAGCGAATCCAGATTGTTCGGATCATAACCGCTGGGCAGTACCATGCGGATCTTACCCGCAGTCGCTACGCCCGCTTGCCCGATTTCTATCCTACGGATGAGGTGGTCTCCCATCGTATACCCAAAAGTAAATTTCAGGGCTTCCTTTTCTGGCTCGTCCGGGGAACGGGACCGAACTTGGGGAGAATTATCCTTTTGCTGTCTCTGACCTATTGCCGGTGCCCGACCTGCCTGTAACTCTTTCGCGATAGCCTTCACATCGTCCCAAGGAGTCTCCAGATGTCGGGGAGGAATGTCAACAACCTCCGTTATTGGACGAATATTGCCTGTCATCACCGCGTCCCGAATTGCTTCGTTCAGTTCCGGATTAGAGAACCCTGATGGGCCAATTACGTTTGAACTCATTGTGTTATACCTCGCTCTCTTTGTGGTGTGGTCTGGATTAGGGAATTCAGACCGGGTTAATAGGTTTAGTTCATTGGTTCATTGTGTTGGGTTTCGCTACCGCTCTACCCAACCTACGGGGATTGGGATCACAGGTTGGGAAACCTGTAGCTACGAAGGCGGATGAGGCTACGCCAAGTAGATGCCGCTCAAGTAAACCCTTACGCTGGTGTTGCTCGCCGGCGTGCGCCCCCCGTTGCCTTCGACAACAATCCGCGGCTCCACATAACGATACGGGTCGAAATAGAGCAGCTGATAATACTGGACATCAACATCCACGTTCGCCGCAAGATGCAATGTCGCTTCGGCAACGTTGGAGGTGGAAGGGGAATCATATTCGGGTAACTTACCTCTCGGACAGCACTGGGTCCCTACGGCAGATCCCTCGGCAGCCACGAAGTGTAGGCAATCCAGGGCCCGCGGGTAGTGAATGTTAGATTGCTGATCGTCCCGCCAGTTCCCGGTTCGCCTTGGGGACCTTACTCGCCTTGGGGTCCCGGCGGCCCCTGAGTGCCTTCGTTCTTCTCAAGTTCCTCCAGCCGCGCCAAGAGATCTGCACACAAATTTACCCATTTTCCCCGTAGATAGACGTATGTTGACCCCTCCATGTGGACGATATCGCCGCGTTCTGCTCGGTCGGGCAACGCATCTACTTCGTCAATTCGGTTACCCTTCCGCCGATCAACGCGATCCAACTGATTCCGTGCATTCGGATCATGCTTCATGATACCTCCCCTTCAATTTGTAGACCGCGTATCTCCACCGGTCCCTTTCCTTCAAGTCGGAACCGTAGTCGCTTGCCGATCCGTTCGATCGGGATCCGTTGGAAATAGAGGTCGTCACGCGTTGTAATCTCTTGTTGTGTTGGGTTCTGCTGCATATCAACCCATGTCTTCAGAGTGATCCGTGTCCCCCCGGCAGCGGAGACCAACAACTCCGTGAACCGCTTGGTGATGTTCCCCACACCTTGCTCTTGCCCATGAATCAGATTCGATTCCCACGCCCACGGCAAATCCGCGTCCGTATTCTCGCCTTCGTCTAACTGCACCTTCCTGAACACCGCCCCTCCTGCAACATAGATCTGTTCTTCAATCGAAGCAAATTGCGTGATAGTCTCACCCGACCAGCGTACCCAGTATCGATCGTCGAAAAGGAACAGGTTATCTGTTATCTCCGTTTCCCCGATCGTCTGCAACCCCACGAAGAACAGAATCGTATTATCCACAAAGAACGCCACCGAGCCATGCACCACCGTCTTCGCATTGAAGAACCCATCGAGCGATTCATCGCCCACAAGCTCAACCGTTGCCGCGTCCGTCACATACAACCCCTTGCTCCCTATAAAGCCGAGCGTGTTCTCCAGCGCGCCCCAGCTATAGCCATCCAGTGGGCCCGCACCTGAGATTTGATCGAGTTCAAAATCAAATTTGTCCTGCCCTTCGAGACGAAATAGCCCATTACTCGCACCGATCAGCAGTACCTCCCGGTGGCTTGCACAAAAGTCGATCCGCCCACCGTCGGGACGGCGCCACTCGTTTACAGGGGGATACGCCCAAAACGCCTGTGCCGTGCCTCGATAGTCCGAGTAGACCAACCTGTCCCCTGCGGGTCCGTAGATCCGTCCCTGATGGTAGTGGATCTGCTTGACCTCCGGGGGCAACCGCATATTCTTAAAACGTACTGCCTCCGGCTGATCTGACCACGGATAATTCTTGATACCGATCTTCGGTGGGAATACGGCAATCACGCCTGTGAAATTGTCGTCTTCAAACTCAATGGTGTGGTAGTACGGTCTGTAGCCCGTGATGTCATCAACCTTATCGCCGGTGCTGACGGCCTGATCCTCGTTATCACCTTTCACCGCAAACACACCATCCACAAACGGCAGATGGAGGTTCCCTTGGGGTATATATGCTATTTTGCGATATACCAGCTCTAACAGATCTAATTGCGACGGATTGTTCTCAAACAGATCTGTGATCCGGTCAAAACTGGCTGCGTGACCACGCGAGTTGAACACCAAAGAGCGATAAACATTAACACCGGTGACACTATCAGGCAGATTGCTATCGTATCGGACTTGAGCGTCTTTAATAGTGCCGTCAGCATTCGCAGGGTATACGTTGTAGACCGTATCTGCGACAAACGTCCCTGTTTTCGTGTAATTCGCGCTCATTATGCTGAGAAAGCCCCCAGCATCCGGCGTCGCTGGGTTATCGACAACCGCGTCGTCTCCTGAAAGCGTGATAACTACGTCACTGCCAGAAGCGGAACGGCACACAATCTTTTCGCCGTCCTCTAAATAGGTGAGTGCAGTAACCAACTCACCTTCCTCAATCTCTAAATATCCTATCCTTACCCCGCCGGGCGAAGCTTCGCGTAGGTTCGTTGTGTTTTCAGTGCCGCCGCTGGTTTTGTAAGCGCGCCCTAAACTTAGCGGCAATATCGTCCGTTCCGTGTAGAGCGTACTGAAATCGAAATTCGCCATCTGGTAGGTTGAAGCGGTTGAAGGTCCGTGATTGTCGTTACGGAAATCCAAACGCTTAAAAATGAATCCCACCGGCTCCGACAACTCCGATTCCATGCCGTTGAATAACGCCTCGGTATCGCGCTCACCCTCGACCGCTTCAAACTGACGGACATAACTGATAGCATAAGCCACAAAAATATCAGGACCCAGCAGCCTCACATCATCGTCGCACGTATTTTCAACCAGCGTGTCGCTCGGATACTTAGAAATCTCAAGATGTCCAGGGGCAGGCTTATCAATCCCCAATGGGTACGCCGTTAACCCTTCGCCCTCCCGCAAGTCTATCCAGTAGCCCTGATCCGTCCCTTCGCTGGTCAACACCGCGTACGTCCTAAACGGTGAAACAACCGAAATCCGTCCCTCAAGGTCCTCTACTCCTTCGATCTCTGTCTCCGTATCAAGGCTATCAAGCAAGCGGACATACAACTTCCCGTTCGCACGCAGCACAAACAGAAAACTCGCCGTCGATGCCAACCCCGTGATAACCTCGCCGCCCGGTCCCACCTTCTCAAAACCTGCCCGCAAGCGGAGAAACCCCTCGTTGTCGACCTGCAAGTTCTCAATGTCTGCAGCATACAACTCGCCGCCCTCGGTGCGGGCGGGTTTGGTGTGTAGTCCTCGACCAAAATTTTCGGTTCGCCAAATTGTTGCCATCGTAAGTTTAATTTCTCCTTTCAAACTGTTCGACTAGTGCAATGAGGGCGGTGTAGTTGGGTAGCTGTGGCGTTTCGTTTGGCGTGGATGGGGTCTCGGTCTGCTCGCCAAAAAGGTGCGGAAACCGTTTCTCAAGCAGCCATGCCGCCTGCCGCCATGACCGCGTCTCTGTCCGCACAATCTTTATCACATTGCCGTCCGCGTCCAGTTCGGTCCGCACTTGGCTATCGCCGCCGAGGACTTGCCGGACGAGAGATTGATATGATGACTGCACAGCCAGTTGGTATGCGTTATAGAAATCTGTATATCGCTCGGTCTCTTTTGCGGCTCCTTTTTTCAGCCAGTTATACAGTGTTTTTCGATCGATCCCCACAACAGCGCAGGCGTCTATTTTATTCATTCCCTCTGCGATTTGGGCGCAGAGTTTGTTCTGTAGTTCCGCTGTGAGTTTTGACATTCTGTGTGTGAAATGTTACCTTTTGTGGTAAAATATGGTTGGGCATGGGTTCACTGGTTCATTGGTTGATTAGTGCATTGATTTATTGGTTCATTGTTCATTGGTGTTGGGTTTCGCTGGCATTCAACCCAATCCCCGTAGGTCGAGATTCATATCTCGACACCCCCATTGTCGATTTTGGAAAATCGACCTACAGCAATCTGCAACCACTGTCGTTCTACCCAACCTACGCGGTCTTCGCTGGCTATAAACATGCCGCCCCGCTGGGGCTTTGGGCAAGAGTGGAACGGAGATCGGTGTTCCCTACGAATTATCCGTTTGTTCCGTCTCCTCTTCCTCTGGTGGATCGTCGTCCTGTTGGTAACCCTTCCAGAGGTTGAGGACTGCTTCGATGGTCTCTTCGATTATCACTTCGTCGTCGAACCCTTTGTGACGTAGAAATGCCTCGGTTCTGTCCTTTATCTCGGCTTCGTCAATATCGAGGGCGTCAAGGACGAGGGCGATTTTCTCTAGGTTCCGTTTATTGAGCCTTTCATTGGGTTCGATCGCATTTTGAGATCCGCTGAACAGGAGTTCTGAGATAGCGTCCGCGGTTCCTTGCGCCAAGCCGAACATCTCCTCGACCGATTCCGTTTCCTCAACTATCTCCTCCCCCTCCTCTTGAGTCGCGGTATCTTCGGTTTCCGTTTCTTCCGCTTCCGCTTCCGCTGCCCCTGCTTCTTCTTCCGGGACTCGGCTGGACTCGTCCTCAAGTTCGGGTGGGGCTTCCTCAACGGTTGGCTCGGCTTCGTCGCCGGTCAGTTCCTCGTCATTCTCACGGATAGCCTGTTGTAGATCCGTCTCCTCCGTTGCAGCCTCCTCCTCTTTTCCTGCCTTTGCGTTCGATCCGTTCCTCGATTCCTCAACCTTCCCTTTTAGAACCTCGATATATCCATTCGCCGCGGCGATATCTTCGAGCAGTGCCGACTTTGCCTTCTCGGCGGCGTACTCCCGCATCTCGCGCTTCTCTGGATTCAATTCTTGATCCGCTGCCATCCGAGCGTCGGCGTATATCCCACCGGTTCGTACCAGTCCGCGGATAAGCGTTTTCACCAATCCTTCTTCTCCTCTTGAGGACGGAGTGTTTATCCCTCCGTTCCGAGAGTCCTTGACTTGCATTGCCATTACAATTGCCCTCCACGTAGTTGATTCAATTCCCCCAATAATTTTTGGAACGCTGTAATCGCGCTATCCAGATTCTCTAGGGTCACATCGTTCTTCTTATTCTTGTCAGCGTCAGCAAGATACTTTGTAAGTTTCTCTAAATCTTTCGCAAATCCGTCATCTTCTTTTACCATCTTCTGCGCCAGATTAAACGTCTTCAACTCATAATCATTGAGTTGTCCTTGCGCCAGTTTCTGCGCTTGCAGAAACGGTGCCTGTTCCGCCGCAGCCAGGATCTGTCCCGCTGCACCCGATTTCTCCAACCCGCGTTGGGCGATGTTTGATGCGACCCTATTGAGAATTTGCTCGTTCGCCTGTCGAATATCCTGCCGTTCCGCCGGTGTGAACTTTCCCTTTGCCTGACGGCGCAGGTCTGTGAGCCGTTCTTTGCGGGCTTGGATGATCTCTTTCTCTAATTCCTGACGTGGATTTTCCCCGCCCCCGCCAAAGGCACGCCCAAGCAGAGGCAACGCAAGCGAAGCTATTTGCAGATACGGATTTCCCTTTGAAAGCAGACTGGTCAGAAAAGATGCCCCTTGCAGAAGTTGGTTGACTCCAGTTCCACCGTCCCCACCGTCAGTCCCAGCATTAACATCACTAAGGTTCGCACTCTCTTGTTGGAAGGGTGCAACGCGCTGCTGTTTTGCAGCCTGCGGCGTATTAGCTGAATTTGGGAATGCCATTAGCTACCTCCTATCAGATAGTCGTCCGTCCCGATGATTGTAACATTGACCCGCTTATCGTCAGGATTGGCATACTTGACCTGCACCGCATCGCCGCGTAGCAGTGGCAGCGAATTCCCCACCAAGAATGTCAGGTCCGTCGCAGCGGGTGGGTCTGACGGGTCAGTGCTCTCAATAACGGTGTCAAAATTCGCGCCGTCCGCGCTATCGTAGACGATTTCTATCTCTCCAGTTGTTGACGGTGCGGAATCGAGCGAGACCAATATAAGTAGTGCCGCGCCTTGGACCTTGGGTGTCCACGTTAGATCCACGGGGGTTCCGTTAAATTCTCCTGATTTTCGTTGTATCATTGTGTGTGAAGCGTGAAACGTGATAAAAGTCCACGCTTCCCTCCTTTCGGGTTAACGTGATGCGTGAAATGTAATACGTGAAACGTGATGCGTGAAAACGGGATTGAGCGCAGGTTGAGCGTAGCGGCTCTGTACCTACCATTATGTTAGGAAACCTGTACCTACGATTTAATCTCGATGGATCGTTGGGGGCGGTGCGTTTTGATACACATATCGCCCCGCTGGTGCTAGGGCTATTTAGTCGGGATTCGGAAATCCCGCCTACAGAAGGACTCTATGCACGTCACACCGATACGAGAACAATATATCGTCCTCGCGGTATGTCTTTCATTTTGATCCCTTGTTTGTCCTTTCCTGAAGTGACTTTTTAAGCGCATCGTAGTACTCCTTTTCCTCATCTCTTCCTGTGTCCCGCCACTTTTCATACTCCTTTCTCGCTAGTAGGTATTCAAGGTCCTCCTCCGGTTCTTCTTCCTGAAATGCCTTGAAAAGAAAAGGGTCATCCATTTCCTTTAACACCTGAGAGTATCTATGAATGAATGCGCGTACTATATTAAGCCCATCACTACCCGGCTCATAAGGAAGTTTCCCTTGAACGTAAAGCCCCATGAGTTCAATGTGAAACCCGTGAAAGTCAAGGTAGAATTTACTTAATTGCTTGCCAATGCGAAGTTGTTCATCGCGGTCCCTCGCCCGGTCGTACTGCCAACTCAACTTGGAAAAAGCATCATCTTCATATTGAAGGAAAGGGTGATTGGTTAAAAAATCATTAAAACCTCGCACCTTCTCCGCCAACTCAGGAGAGGGCGGTTTAGCTTCTAAACTATTATCAAGGCTTTCATTGAGTAGTTCAGGGAGTAGTTGACGAAACTCTTTTGCCTGATTGACATAGGATTCGATATTTCCCGGGATCTGCAGCGAAAAATACCATTTCGATCCAAAGTGCCAGAGGGCGACCAAAGCGATGATGCCGAGTGTTGATATGAGGATAGGTTGGGGTATCCGATTCAATTTCATGGCGATTGTCTCCTTTTTATTGGCGTTGAATGTGCCTAACCACGAAGTAGGCAAATTCTCTCACTTAATTGAAGGGTTGCTCATAAATAGACTTGAGTCGGGATAACGGTCATAATCTTATCTAACTCCCAAGAAAGGAAGGATTATAATATGTGTTACCCCTGACAGTGACTATTGTTCAACATTTTTCGTTTGAGAAACTTGAAGAACTTGACGCTATCCATCCGTCAAAACAACCCCAAAATCACGGATACCCTAAATTGTATGCAAACACCAAAAGACATCCGCCAATCCTCGCTAATCTACGCTAATTATTCGTGGAAATTCGCGTAGATTTGTGGATGGCGGTTTCACTTTTTCACCTACCTCCGATAAAATAGTCATCCGTCCCGATGATGGTGACATTGACCCGCTTATCGTCAGGATTGGTATACTTGACCTGCACCGCATCGCCGCGTAGCAGTGGCAGCGAATTCCCCACCAAGAATGTCAGGTCCGTCGCAGCGGGTGGGTCTGACGGGTCAGTGCTCTCAATAACGGTGTCAAAATTCGCGCCGTCCGCGCTGTCGTAGACGATTTCTATCTCTCCAGTTGTTGACGGTGCGGAATCGAGCGAGACCAATATAAGTAGTGCCGCGCCTTGGACCTTGGGTGTCCACGTTAGATCCACGGGGGTTCCGTTAAATTCTCCTGATTTTCGTTGTATCATTGTGTGTGAAGCGTGAAACGTGATAAAAGTCCACGCTTCCCTCCTTTCGGGTTAACGTGATGCGTGAAATGTAATACGTGAAACGTGATGCGTATTACGTAATGCGTGATGGAAGTATATTGTTGGGTTTCGCTGATGCTCTACCCAACCTACGGGAGTTACGGCATACGGAGTTCCAAGTCGGGAGATTCGGAGCAATATGCCTACTACTATATGTCGCCCTCGTGGAACGCCCTTCAGTTTTGTTCCTCAGGTTTAAATTGCGTATTACTCCACAATTTTACTTTATCGCCATCTGACGAGTACTTGAAATTATCATCATTTTTATTATTTTTATATGGTTTTCTAAATTTATCTCCGGATATAGTCTTAGGTTTTGGTTGTTCCATCTGGCCTGTGATTCGGTTTGTTCTTGGTTTCTCCTGCAATTCGGTTGGGCCAAATTCAAAAGGCTTTTTCGCAGTTCCGGGCAGTGTCATTTGAGAAGCCTCGGAAGAGATAGAGCGACCAATCCAAAAAGCTTCAATCTGCTGATTAACCCAGACAACCTTTTCCATGTTGTTCCAGTTAAAACTGGGGTGACCGGCCCCACCCTTCCAATTACCACTGCTTTTATCCCACGTTAATGTCCTCTTAGTATTACCAAAATAGAATTCAACGGTATTTTCTTTGGGAACCATCTTCAAATCGGTGCTCTCAGTGACAGGGATTGTCTTATACCTTTCAAGCATGGTTCCGACTCTCCCAAACGATTCATAACCGAGCTCAGCGAAATAATGACCACCGCTATCCACCCCAATCTGGTACCACATTGTCCTAGGATTTAATGTCGTGCCTTGACCAACACAGACCAACCCCGCCGCTTTGCCTTTTTCACGAGGATCTGCCCCCACGGGAACCCAACCCCATTTGCCTTTTTCTAGTGTCGTTTGGATATACTCTATCTCCGATGCCACATAATTCGTTAATACCCCAAGTCTGTTGCCGCCTCCATCTCTATTCTGTGTTGGATAGCTTTCGCGAACTGCATCAGTTTGCCACGAACCATAGTTGAAATCACGCCTAACTTTCATTCACCTTTCTCCTTAAGATTTATGAAGCCAACTCCAGCACGTAGAAATTTCTCAACCGTCCCTGTCTCCTCTCAACCAAGCAGGTTGGGTCGAGAAATTTCAAATCAATTCCAGTAAATTGTTGGGTTTCACTAACGCTCTACCCAACCTACGGGCTAATTGTAGGGGCGAGGTTCCCTCGCCCAACGGGTTGGGAAACCCAACCCCTACGGATTGATTTTTGAACATTCGTGGAAACTCAACCGGGCACGTTGGTGGTGGTGAAGCCGTTCTGCGTGGTGTCCTTAACAGAGACCGGTCTATAGCTGTCGCTGCCGAGCAAGCCACGTTCCCATGTATTCAGACGCTGGCTGATTCGATTCTCGACCAGTGGAATCGCGGTGAGGTACTCCTCGTTGGAGAGCCGCCGGTATAGTTGCGCGGTCGTGTCAAGTCCCGTCCTTTGAACCCGCGCCCAATGCAGTATCTCGTACATCAGTGTGTCGTTAAATTCGTCGTCCAACTCAAGCGAATCGTTCTGGTTTGCGATCTCTGCCGGTGTGATGATCCGATGCCGCCGCGCCACAAACGCCGCGATAGATTCATCGCCTTTCTCATCGGTGCGGACGGGTGCAGGCGCGATGATTATCACATGGCCACTGGTGTGGGGTGATGTAATCCGAATCTGATCGCCTACCTCGAACTGATCCCGCGTGCCGCCTAACAGTGCGGAATAGGTAATCTGCGTCGTATTATTGGGACCGCTCGTCTCGGAGAGCTCGGTAATAACCCCCTCAGCGTGCCTCGCGGATAGGTTGAAAACGATATCTCCTAAGCGGAGGGCACCTGTAGTATGTGGCATATCAAAGGTAACGTGCCGCTGCATCTTCTGCTCATCAAACTCAGCCGCTACGACCGTTCCGACGAATCGCTCCTCCCTCGCATTCTGCCAAAGCGAAAAGGCTCGCGGCGGTCCGCCGCCGGGCTGTGCCGCTCCCGCTTCCACATCGTCAAAAAATCCGCGCTCCAAGTCATACCATGTTCCCTGCTTATACTTCGCTTTGCGGATATACAGTGTCCCCGCCGGCAGCGCATACTGATACTGCTCGGCTATCACGGGGTGATAAAACTGCTCGTGGATAGAGCGGCTGCGCGTCGATATTCGGTTGGTCGCACGATTCAGCGCGAAAAGCATTCTGGGGCGATCATGGAAATCGACATTCGGATCGCCGATCAGTAACTGTGCTTCTTCGATAACTTCTCTTGCGGTCATTTCAATACCTCGAAAGTAACTGAAAATGGGAAAGTGTGAGAGCGGGAAAGTGAGAAAAATGTAGCACCCACTTTCACACTTTCACACCTGCACACCTTCAGTTTTTAGCGGATTGTGACCAAGTTGTAACCATTTTGGGTATTGGCATAAGCGTAGCTCAACGGTCCATCAGGGATGTCCAGACTGACCAATGCCAACGCATCCGCCGTCAACTGATCCGTTGCAGCTAGCCCCCGACCAATGCCTCGTGCACTTGACGCATGACCTGCGACCCCACCGTCCCCTGCGGACACAACAATTCCGCCTGTGGCTATATCGGTCCCGTCGAAATCCGCCAAGCAAGCGGTAACGCCGGAACGTTTCACCCAGCAGAATCTGCCGATATCCTCCGAAGTTGCCTCCGTTTGGATAATCCCTTCGACCAGACTGCTAACCCCATTGCCTTTTCGTCCTTCGCCGGGGAAGAACAGCAGGAATTTAGAGGTGTTGTCCAAATCGGTGACCCAGCCCTTGTTTTGATTCCGGTTGGTGCTGCCCGTCAGGACAAAGACCTTTGCCGTGTCATCGTTGTTCTCTAAAATATAGAACTGTTGACCGGCGCCCTTTCCTTGGGAGATATAACCGATCGCGCCACGCAGATCTTGGGTGACGCTTGAAAACTGAAAGCCATCGTCGGTCGTCAGCTTGTTGCTACCAACCGGTGCTACCGCAGAAACCGCGCCGGGGTTTGTCGTTACCAAGTCAGTGTGTACGCTAGAACGAACAACTTCCCCGAATTTCATCGCCGCGCATACCCGGACGTAACCCCATCGTTCACCGTTAATATCAGTAATTCCGATGCCGAGCCTTGCCCGCTGATCTTCGTGCAAAGCTCCATAATCAAACCGACTGAAATCCATGATTTTCGTTGCTCCTTTTTTGAAAAAGTAGTATAGTAATGGTATCCGTTTCGTGGGGGCTGCTACCCGCCTGCTTAGGCGGTGCCCCCACACCTTTTAACAAGGATACGAAACGGTAAAACGGATACCCCAATGACAAAAGAGAATACAGGTGTGATCTATCGTATCTGGAATATAAGCAACGGTATGTCCTATATTGGACAAACTGTGAATTTGCACAAGAGAATATCCAGGCACTTGAACGCTCAAAGTGGCTCACCCTACTTGTGCAATGCCATTAAAAAGTATGGCAAAGACAAATTCAAGTACGAGATACTCGAAGCTAACGTTGATGAATCACACCTTGACAAGCTAGAAATTCTTTACATACGCTTCTTTAATTCAGTCCACCCCTATGGCTACAACCTCACCAAAGGCGGTGACGGTGTACGGGGAATTAAGCATAGTCCCGAAATACGCGCTAAAATTGGTGCTGCAAGTCGAAACAGAGAGCATAGCCCCGAAACACGCACCAAAATCAGTATGGCACTCAAGGGAAAGAAGCGTAGCCCCGAGGCTATTGCTAAAACCATCGAAGGAAAACGAGGTTACAAGCATAGCCCCGAAACACGCGCCAAAATCGGCAAGGGAAACCGGGGAAAGAAATATAGCCCCGAAACACGCGCTAAAATTGGCGATGTACACCGTGGAAAGAAACTCAGCCCTGAAACACGTGCTAAAATCAGCAGGGGAAATAAAGGGAAACGCAAGCGTAAGAAATCTTCCCCGCTTCAAACTTGATTACGGAGTGAGTGAGCGCACAGCGAAATTTTTCCAGCGGTAGCCGCCACAAAAGGAGAACAGATAGCGCATCTCTGAGTAGATGGTGTCTGTCTGCCCCTGCGCCCGGTCATATTCGTCCGTCCAGATCGGCAACGTCGTGTTATAACCGAGGTTGTAGCCCGGCTCGGTGAACGCATCGGGCGGTGGCATCTGGCTTATGATCTCTTCTGCATTGGGCGGCACCCATTGCATCATCTTAAAGCCTGCCCCCCGCGTCGAGTTCGTGCTTCCGATATCACCGATGTGGATGTGCCACGCTTCGTTCTCCGGCGCTTCATTATCGGCAAAGTAGAATGTCCGATCATACTGTAAGACAGTCTCACTCCTACGCCACATGCCGTAGCCAACGCTAATTGGGAGCTTGTCACTGCCCTCCGCTTTCCGCGTCAACGTCGTGAACAGCTTATAGTGGAGCGGACAGATCCAGTAGCCGGGAATCGATGCGGACATCGCCACGTTGTACTCATGGAGCACGTCGTAGCTGATGGTGGTGTCCGCGCCCGGATCAAAGATCTGCGGGACGTGTCGGTAATACTTCGCATCGTCTGCCAGATCGTTGGGCGGTCCGGAGCCACCCCATGGATTGTGACCCTTGCCGTCCTGCCAGTTACCAAGTCCAGAGGGTGGTAAGCCGTGCCAATCGCCTGTCTCATCGAACAGCTTCCGCAACCCTTCTGGCGCGTATTGGGGACGGTCATCGGCAAGGTGGTTCTCCCAGAGTGCTTTAGAGATCTGCGTTTTGGTGCGTTGCGCCGCGCCCATGACCGCTTCCTTGTGAATGTCGTAGACGCGCATCATATCGCGCTCGCCGCCGGACATATCTGTTATTTCACCTTCCATGATTTGCTTGGTTGTCATCCCGGTGGCTTTGACAATCTCGTCGCCTTGGATGACAATATCCGCCTCGAACCCGCTCCAGAGTGCGCGGCTGGATACCGGCTCGCCGGTATCGACGACCTGCCCCTTCTCTGGTGCGCCGCGATAGGAACGCCCACGTGCGATTTCGGTCTGCCACGTGAGTTCAATATCGTTTCCGGCGGGACCTGTTACGTTCTCCGCCCGTGCTTTAAGGATTAACGCGGTCCTTGACTCGCTGACCAATCCGTCTGCCATCACTTCTGGCATCACATACGCATCAACCGCGTTGTTGACTCGACCCCAAATAGACATTGTGAAACCTCCGTTGTTTGGGGAGGCGAGCAAGTGAGGAGGCGAGGAGGCGAGTTTTAACTCGCTCCCACGCTCCCACGCTCCCACGCTTCCTCGTTTTCGTTATGAGTTGCCGAAGAGCATTCTTCGGATCCCGCTTACAGTGTTTTGACCAGTAAAGCGATTCTCGCCTGCACCGCCGTTTTGGGCGGTGTCTGTTGTGCTGAGTGCCACCGATTTTTTCGTATCGTTGGCTTCTGCTTGCTCTTTCTCTTGGTTTTTCCGTTGTACCTCCTTCTGGATGCGGTCCAACGTAACAATATCGCGCTCAAACACGGCGGCGATATACTCTTCGACCTGCACCTCTGTTGCGTCGGCGTTCAGTCGTTTGAAGTCGTCTTGCGCGTACTGGATGTCCTGCTGGATCTCCATAGCGGTCAGCCGCAAATCTGCGTGTTGCTTCGCGCTCAGTTCAGGTGCGTCCTTGAGTGCTTGGATCCTCGGATCGTTGTCCACAATCTTCTGTGCGAACCTCAGAAATCCGAGCGAATCCTCGTCCTCATCATCCATGTCATCCCAGTCGGACGGCGAGTAGTCAGAATCATCTATGTCTGGCGCAGTGGCGGTTTCAATGATGTCTGTCATGGTTTTTCTCCTTTTTGTGTCGGGCAAGTTGAAAATCCCGATTTATCGGGGATGCCTGAACTACGGGTTGTAATGTCGGGCAATAAAAAACCCCGGATAGGGCAGTAATACAGATACCGCCCCGTCCGGGGTCGATCTGGGTGAATCAATTATAAAGTCGTTAATACCACCCCTTCAGGGTAGATTTACAACATTTTTTTGTCCACGAATCCACGCGAATCTTCACGAATATGAAGAAGATTGACACAGATATGTGAAACGTAAGAAGAATTATACGTAAGTTGGTTCATTAGTGCATTGGTTCATTAATGAACTTATGAGCTAGTGAACTCAATTTGTTTATGGGTGTTGGGTTTCGCTGTCGCTCTGCCCAACCTACAACACTGCTCGCTTTCTGTTTTTAGTTGTTGCCGAAGAGGGTTTTTCGGATCCCGTTTATAGTGTTTTGACCAGTAAAGCGATTCTCACCTGCACCGCCGTTCTGGGCTATGTCTGTTGTGTTCAGAAGTCCCGATTTTCTCCTATCGCTGGCTTCTGCGCCTTCTTTCTCTTGGTGTTTTCGTTGTACCTCTTTTTGGATAAGGTCCAACATAACAATATCGCGCTCAAATACGGCAACGACATATTCTTCGACCTGCGCCTCCGTTGCGTCGGGGTTCAGCCGTTTGACATCATCTTGTGTGTACTGGACGTTCTGTTGAATCTCCCTCACAGTCCTCCGCAATGCTGCTCGTATACCTTCTGTCGGTCCAGGCGTAGCCTTGAGCGCTTGCATCCGTGGGTCTCTGTCTATAAGTTTCTGTGCAAACATCATCAATCGCGGCAACTGCTCATAATCACTGTATTCAGTTGAAGACTGATCGTCTCCGATCTGCTGGTCCCAGCCACCTATGGCTTGCTCAGCGGTGGTTTCCATTATGCCTGTCATAATTTGTCTCCTTTCGTAGGGGTGAGATCGTCTCACCTCTACAGAGGGCAATAAAAAACCCCGGATAGGGCAGTAATACAGATACCGCCCCGTCCGGGGTCGATCTGGGTAAATCAATTATAAAGCCGTGAATACCCCCTTCAGGGTAGATTTACGACGTTTTTTTATCCGCGCCCCTACGATTTATTTTTCGTAAAGATTGGCGTGGTGATGCGTAAGTTAGTTCATGGGTGCTGGGTTTCACTCGCGTTCAATCCAACCTATGGAATAGTGTGTTAATCCCAACTAATTCCAGCCCTATCAATGCCAATACCATTTCCAAGAAATTGCTCAATCCGACCAAATCCAACAGTGTAAATTCGGTCTCCAACCTTCAATTCGTAAACTGGATCTTCATCGTCGGAATCGTGAAATTCCTTTTTTGCGAATAGTATCTGCAAAGGCGTAAAACCGAGCCCCATAAGCGTTTTGAAGGTTGAATCGTGCATGGGGCAACTCATTTCAATGACCTTTTCAGCATGGTAATAGCGTCCCCAATGTCCCGATGGCGTACGGCAAGTAAAATCTCCATTGAGATAAAACTTTTCCACAAAGATTTGTGGATGTGAAGCTATATTCTCCACATTTAACTTATTTACATCAAAGTAGAATTCAATCGTTGATAAGTGATAAAAGAGAATGGAGAAAACGAATAACCCCAACAAAACTATCGCTGCAATCCAAAGGAGTGAGGTTTTTGGTATAGTCATTGGATTCCTCATTTCTTGACCTTTGTGCTTTCAAAATCTCGTTCGTTTCATTTCCCTCATCATCTTTTGCATGAGATTGGATAAATCATACACCACAGATCTCCCTTGAGTCAAGTGGATTTATCACCATTTTGGTGCTTGGGGCGATTAATGAACTTTTGAGCGAGTAAACTCAATTTGTTCAGGAATCTTGTGGCTCACCACTGTTCAAGCCAACTGACAACACTAATTTTCTGTTAATGTACCCAAATAATTCTTCGGACTTTGTGCTCTCAAAATTTGTTTCATTCGTGGCTTCGATGGATGCATATCAGGTGTAAATCCCAATTCCTTGATTGTCTCCTCAATTGTTTTGATATGCGACTCGATGTGATAAGCAACTCTCCCTTGTATATCATGAAGAAGCACTACAATTTGATGTGGCTTCCCTTCCTTCCCTTTAAGTCGATTCTTAAGTTGCTCCTTTATATTCGTTTGGACATCGTCTCCTGTCTTTGCAAACACAGCTCTTCCGTTTACCCTACGGGCTTCGGGTTCTAGGTCCCAACCTACATATTCGAGACCCAATTTTGTATAAACTTCAATGGCCTCCTTATCAACCTGACCAAACGGAGCTCTAACAAATTCAGCGGTGCCACCTGCGTCCTCAATTAATTTTCTGGCTCGCTTCATGTCTTCCTCTAAATCTTTTGGATGCCTATTTCTGTGACTGTTGACCAGTTCATGAGCATCTTTGCCATCGACGCCGGTGTGGATACCAACAATATGCTTGTCCGCAATCATATCTTCGATAATTCGCTTACCTGTTGGGTGGCTTCCACGATATTTATTTCCATCCTTATCTCTTACATGAGATTGGATAAAGAATACTCCAGTGATACCTTTGTCGTCAAGTGCCTTCATCACCATTTCAGTTGGATTTTGACTCGCCTCCTCCTTAGTAGTAGGTCCGTCATCAAATGTTAATACAACTTCAACTTTCTCCGGCATTGTTAAATCCTTTCTTTTTGGTGTTTGTTTAACGAAATAGGAGTTACGCACTTCAGTTCTAAGAGCAGATAGGGACGCAGATTTCGCTGATTTCCGCAGATAAAAAGAGGAAAAAGGATATAAATCTGTGTTCAACCCCGTTTATCGGTCCTATTTGAATCTTTAAATGCTGATGGGCTGGACTTCATCGGGCGCTTGCGGCGATAAATCGCCAAACTACAGGTATCTGAGTGTTCAACTGCGTAAGTCCTACGAAAAATACCTTATTTGGTGCATTGGTTCATTGGTGTTGTGTTTCACTGTCGCTCTGCCCAACCTACAACGACTGTATTATTTAACGCAAAATCGCTAAGACGCAAGGCAGGTAAGAAAGGAAGCGAGGTTGTGAGGGAGCGAGGAAACGAGTGATTACACGCTCCCCCGCCACCACGTCCCTCGTTCCCTTATGCCTTGGTGTCCTTGCGTTAAAAACTTGCTAACGTTCAGCGGGTGGCACGGCTTCTAAACCTGCGAGCGATGCTTCGTCGATTGGGGATTGTGAGTTGCTTAACGATAGCCCCTCTGGTGGGGTTATCGCTTGGACAAGGTCAGCCTCGGATAAGCCGTAGCTGGACTTCAGCCCGACCATCTCCATCAGTCGCTCCGGTTTTATCCGTAAGCCCATGCTCATGAGCATCGCAATCACTTGCAGCTTGCCCAATGGTGTCTGTGGCAGTGATGAGGTGTCGGGCGTTGAGACCATGAACGGTTGATACCGCGCTTCCTCGGACAGTTCTGGCAGATCGTAGCCCATCCGCCACCGGTTCGGCTTCGTCGATTTCTTTGCAAACTGCTGGACAAAGTTGAGCCGAATCCGCGCCCGCCGTTCACGGAACGCATTCATGTCCCTGATGTTATCGGACAGTTGACTGAACACCGCTGTCTGCAGGGAGCTTATCGCTCGTCCGCTTGTCGATGCGCCGGGCGATTCACCGGCGAATACGGGCGAGAGCGATGGCACTTGTTGATTGATGAATCCATTCACCATCTGGATCATGTTGAGCAGCGAGACGGGGGCTTCGGGGGTCTGGACGAACTGCACCGCATTAGAAATTGGCTCATTCGTCTGGAGATTCCTGACGTTGATGATGTCGCCGCTGGAGTTGGATAACTGTTCCTGATCCAGTACACCTTCCCGCGCTAACAGCCGTCCTGTGGCGAGGTTGCGGGTGATCCACATGTAGCTGGCGAGAAACTCATCTAAGACTTTCTGCTGCGGTTCCAAAAGTGTCGGATAGCCGTATCCCCAGAAGTCTGTCGGTGCTCCGTTCGCTCTCACATCGAGGAAGTTCCGCCAGTGTGCGTAGTTAAAACTGGGATACCAGAAATCGTCGTGGCTCGCTCGATACGGCTCATCGTCCACGATAACCGCGACCACCATGTTTGAATCTTTGGATTGAGGTATCCCGATGGTTCGTGCGATCTCTCCTGTCATCTGTATCTCATCGACCCGGATATTCCCGCCCATCAGCTCTTTGTCTTTATACTGCTTATTCGGGATAGATGCGCCCGGATATTTCTTGGAGGCGGTCATGTAGTTGTGGTATGTCGTATGCACGACGTAGCCGCCGCTCCTGAAATCTGAGCGCGTGACATCGGGTGCCGGTGCGAACCGCAGCGGGTTAATCGCGACCGCACGGACCATTTCGGAATCGGGATCGTAGACGATTTTTGAGATGGCGTTCCCCATCGCCTGATTGTGCAGGATGAGTGTGCGTAACTCCTCGCTCTCGGCATCAACCGCCTCTAAGCTGTCAAGATGTTCTTGCAGCTCGTCGGTCGCCAACTGTTGGAGTTCCGTTGTGTCGCTGCGGATCGGCTCGACGTTGACGTGCGCCATCTGCTCGGTGAAGATCGGGATGAGACGGTTGATGGCGGTGTTGATCTGTGGACTGATGGAGCGTGTGACGGATCGCTTGAACCGCTTGATCCATGATTCGCCGGTGTAGTCCTCGTTCCGATATAAGCTGATTTCGTTTTTCATCCGCTCGTGTGCGGGTGCTGCGGCTTCGTAGGCGGCGTCGCGTAGTTCGAGGAGTGGGTGTCTTTTTGCTGCCATTTTTTGTTGGTCAGTCCTTTTTGGTTAGTTCATGGGTTTATTGGATGCTATCGTTCAAAGTAACCGCAGAGACGCTGAGGACACAGAGTAAAGCATTAAAAGATGCGTGAAACGTGATGCGTGAGAAGAATAACGCGTAATGTCCCGATTGGCGGACGAGTGATTTTTTGTTGAAATAAGTAGAAGCCTTATGCGATAATTTTATACACACGGAGGTGCATTATGAAAAACTTGTTATTGATTCTCGCTATTCTGATGCTTGGGTGCGGCACCGATCCAGTGGTCGTCGAGGAACCGCCGCCCGTTGCCAAAGAACCCGAACCCGACACGAGAATATTTGTTGTTTACGAAATCGGACCCACTGTGCCGGCGGATCGCGGCGATCTAGATCCACCACGGATTATTAAGAGCAATGTGTACCCCAACCATGAAGGGTTTGCCTTTAATCCCTTCCCGTTAAATAGGGACGGCATTTTCTTCGACTTCAATGAAGATTTAAATCGGGTTGTGATTGACCTCTCAATGAACGGAGAGTCGCTGGGCTGGATCACTAATGTGATACGCACCGCCAACAAGATCAGTATCTCCATCACGCTAACCTCGCCGGCGAACGGTCCTTTTCTCAAACACAATAAGGAATACCTTATCGATCTGCTTGTCGAGGGTAAGACAGGTGATAAGCTAGAACTGGAGATCCCGCTTCGGACAACACCTTAGCCCTAAGTGATGCGTGAGACATGATGCGTAAGCAGATTGTTGGGCTTCGCTGTCGCTGTAGCCAATGGACGACACTCCCCCCGTCGCAAATTGCTTTTTTGCCAAAAAATAATACCCATACCGCGATGAAAAGCGGACTGAAAGGTGGTGTCGATAAAATCCTCGCAATAGATATTCACTGACCCGATGAAAAGGGGACTAAAATTTCAGAAACTGACTTTCTCGAACCCGCTGATTTGCTCTATCGCGTCTGGCTTGACGCTCATTTTCTGTTTCGGTGATTTTGCATGACCACGCCCCTTCACAGCTATCAGGTCCATCGTTGAAATCACAGATCGGGAATTCTCGCATCTGATCCATGAAGATCTTGGGTAACTCCTTGTGAAATGCCAACCACCCATTTTCGATTGGTGCTTCAAGCGAAGCTATTCTCTCCTCCTTATTCCGCTGGCGTGGCAAAAACTGAAGTGGTGTCGAAATCTCTTTAGCCAAGCTGATGCTCTGATAATGTCTCAGGAAATTTTCTTTCTGATCTCCAGTCGTATCCACGAAGTCCTCACAAAACAGGTGGAGGTTCAGCCGTTCCCGCAACCGCAACGCCAAGAAGTCGTAGACGTTTTTGTAGACATCACACAGGGCTTCTATCTGCTTGCCTCGACTCCCCCGCTCCATCCAGACCTGATGCACGTAGCCGTATGCGCCGGGGGTCTGCATATCGGAATAGTTTGATTTATACGCAGGCTCCCACAGAATCGCCACGACCGCGGCAAAACAGTTATCCAAACTCTCCTTTATTCCAGCCCAGTCCAGAAAGATTGTCGCACCGCTCAGGCGTTCCCAGCGCACCAGTCGGTCATCACCGCGCAACAGCCCATCGTTCTCGACGGTGAACCGTACCGCGCTCTCCATGTCAAAGATTGCCAGTTCCCTGTCTACGGGGTGGTTCTGGTATTCCCGCAGGATCGCCGCACGCCCCTGATCAAACTCTTTCTCCCGCAGCGACCGATAGGTCCATTTCTCGCGCCATGTCTCCTCTACGCCAGCATTCATCTCTTTCTCATGCTCAGTATAAAAAACCTCCATCTGTGCGGAGCGTTCCTGTGGCTCTAAGGCGGTGTTCGCGTAGATTTTTCTGTATTCCTGCCAGAGCTGCTCCGCATCGGGATGGACTAACTGATCGGGGTTCGGGATCGCTTGTATAAAGATGTTTCGCCACGCGGGTCGATACCGCAGTTGGTTCGCAATGGCTCGCTCACCCTTCACGGTGTCCACGCATACAAAGTTGGTGTCCGCATCGCCACATTCCATGAGGTCACTGTTGAACCAGTCTTCGTCTTTCTGGAGTGTGTTGGGGTTTCTGATGCTCTCGATGTCGTCGAGGTCGTCGGGCAGCACTAGCGTCGGACGGAAGCCTTTGTAGAGGCTACCGCGCACCTTGCCCCCTCGGCTCTGCGGGACGAGTAGGATGTCGTTACTGGTGATAGATCGTTTCTCGCCCCAAGTATCGTTACCCATCAGGTGAGAGAGCGACGGGCGTATCTCGACCTCCGATTTGATGTCTTTGATCCGATCCATCGCGTTCCCGTAGGATCGGCTCAAAATCAGGATATATTTCTCGGACTTCATGCCAAATTCTTCGTAGAGATATTGATAATAAATGCAGTGGAGCGGATAGAAGACGGTGATTACGGTGCTTTTGCCGCTGCCACGCGGTGCGAGGATATTAACCTTTTGCCCCCGCTCGCCTCGCGGTATCGCCTCGAAGAACGCTTTGTGGTGCACACCGAAGGGCAATCGAGTGTAGTCGGGCAGGTGGGTCTTGGCAAAGACCGCAATCGAAGTGAAGCCGGCGATTTCGGTCAGCATCGGCTTTTGTTCCTCGGGGCAGCCTGCCAGTAACGCCTGATACGTTTGCACCTGCTGATTGCAGTCCATCGGTGCGAAGATGTTATTTAGTTTCTGAAAGAGCGCGTATTTGTTCATAGTTGGTGCGTGAAACGTGATGCGTGAGAAGAATAATACGTAATGCGTAAATTTTTCCTGTTACGTATTACTCGTTACGCACTGTTTTTTTATGACCGTACCCACCCTCTGCGGGGAAGTACCGTGCCGTAAAGACCACCGAGCGTCGGCACTCGGTTTTGGGAGTGTGCCAATCGCTGTGCTGTGCTATCCGACATCATTTGTGTCAAGATATTCTGTACTTTTAAGAATGAGCCCATTCGACGCCTCCAATGATCAAACCGTATTCATCTGCAAAATTGGTCAGTTTTTCTGTATCTGTCAGTATCTCGAAGACAGTGAGCAGATCCTTAAATGTCGCCTCAAAACTCGGTTTGCCCAAGCACGCTAGGATAAACACTTCGTTCATCAGGATCGCGTGATTCTCCGCTTCAAAGTCTTCCCAGCAATCTTCTGGCACCAGCACGGTGCCGGGATAGAGTGTCGGATACAGTGTCGGAAATGTGCAGACGCATAGGATTGGCTTCTCACAGAGGATCTGGTAGACCAGCACCTCATAGCTGTCGTGGAGTGCTGTTTTTAGTTCCGCCGTAATGGTATCGGGCGAAATGATGATACCAAATTCGTTTATGTGAACAAAAAGGTTTTCATTTGAAATCATATTGAAAAACAATTTTCTGGGGCAAGGATGGGGTGCTTTGTGAATAAGTCTGTTTTTTCTACCGGGCTCAACATACGAGCTATGCTATAGTAGGGTAAGTTGTCATCTAAAGCCCCAGTTGCTCCCGATGAAGCATCGAGGATTCAAAGCAATTTGAATCCCGCCTGTCCCCCTGGTCTCGATTTATCGGACGATTTATCGGACGATTTATCGGGGATCTTATCGGGGCGGGGCGACAGGTGAACTTTCCCCTAAAAAATAATATGGCTGATACCTCAACTTTATATACATATTGTCTTCGCTGTCAAATGTGTAAGAATTACGTATCACTCGTTACGCACTATCCACAAAGTTATCCACAGAGTTATCCACAGGTTATCCACAATGAGTGACGCCCGAAATGCAGACACCGAGCGGGTTTTCGGCTTGGACAAAAGTTATCCACATTTTTTTCGGGTATTTTTTTCCACAAAAAGCGAATCAGTAAAATGACTTCAATAACGCCGTGAGTTGGGAGGTAAATGTTTCAAACGAGACATTTTGCACCGCCCACTCGCGGGCGGATTGACCCAACTGGAGATCGGGGAGTTTCTGGAACCCTTCTGTCAGTTTCTGGAACGTCTCTATCACGCCGTCAACGGTTTTCGACCCAAAGCCGGGCCTCTCGGCATAGATTGGGTGGTCTCCGCTGATCGAGATACACCCGCTCATCAACGCTTCGGCATGGCTACTAGAGAACACGTCGTGGATGCTACTGCCAACGAAAAAGGAAGCCGCCCCGATCGCTTTCGGCACAAATTGGGGTGGGATATTTTGATGGAACACGTCGGTATACTCGCGGATTTCTTCCTCTAACGCCAGATCCGTCTCACTCGACTCACCCCAAAGCCCTGCCCCGCCGACATATACCGTCTCGACCGGTGTCGGTTTCAACGCCTTGAAAAGCGCGGCGATAAAGGGGCTCCCTTTTATCTCTGAGATTCGCCCCATCGCTACCACTTGAAGTCGTTTGGGGAGTGGCTGGAACGCATCTGCGGGGATCGGATCAATGAGTCGGCGCGGGTTCGGGATATTGAGTGCCTCGAAAAGCGATGCCTGATAGTCGGAGTTGCAGGTAACAGCGTCACAAATCTCCAACAACTCTTTGCGGAATTGTCCTGTCCATCTGAACACTTCCATCTCGGAGCAGTAGAGGATCTTTGTCGCGGGGCGCGCTCTCAATGCTTCCAAATCTGCGATGCCGCTCTCTGTTTCAAACACCTGAGACATTCGGAAGTAGAGCGGCTCAATCAGCAGAAACTCGCTCCGCATTTCGGAGAGGTCTGAACTGACTTGCAGCCGATAGGTGGAGCTGACCGCTTGACACACGCGCTCCACTTTCGTGTGCATCCCGCCACTGCCATCCGGCGATAGATTGATGAAAAAATCTGGTACGAGGTAATCGATCATAAAACTTTCTTTTCAACGCAAAGTCGCAGGGACGCAAAGAAAGGTAATTTTGTTTTTTTCCTCGCGCCTTTGCACCTTTGCGCCCTTGCGTTAAGTTAGACCAAACGACTTCCATTTTGCTCAAAGTGGAAGGGGGTATGCTCCGCGAGTCCGTCGAGTGCGGTAATCACGGGCGATTGTTTCTCGACTGGCACGTAAAATAGGAAGTATCCGCCTCCGCCGGCACCGAGCAACTTCCCGCCGAGTGCGCCGGCGTCAAGGGCGAGTCGATAGGTTGTATCTAGCCGATCATTCGAGATAGAACCGGCAAGCCCGCGCTTCAACTGCCAGTTTTCGTGCAGGAGCTGTCCAACTTTATCGAAATCGTTCCGTATCAGCGCGTTGCAGAGATTTGGGACCAGTTCCCTGATTTTTTAGCAGTGACGTCGGACTCGCAGCGCGTTTCTGCTCGCTCAAGATGGTGTTCGCGCTCCGTTGGATGCCTGTATCGAACAGCATCAGATACTTTTCTAGCGGGGAACAACGACCGTTGTTCCTTACATCTTTCTGCGGAAGCGATTCTACGACGACGCTATCGTCGAGTTCAAACCAGAATCGGCGTAACCCGCCGTATGCCGCGGCGTACTGATCCTGTTTCCCGATGGGATTGCCCAAGATGTTTATCTCAATGTCGCAGGCGTCGCGGGCGAGTTTCTCGGCGTTACACCGCCTTCCCCGATAGGCGTACAGCGCGTTCAGCAGCCCCACCGTCAACGCACTGGACGACCCCAACCCTGTCCCCTGCGCGGAAACTTCGATCGACACGCCGTGGACGACACCGGTTTTACGCATCGCTTCGCGTATAAGTGGATGTTTAACCTCATCTAACGAGGTAACGGGGGAAGGAGCGAGGGAGCGAGGTGGCAAGGCAGTAAGTTTTTTTACCCGCTCACACGCACCCGCTTTCGCTTCATCTGTTCGGACTGCAATCTTCCTGTCCTCACGCCGAGAGACCTCGACTGTTATGTATTTGTCGATTGTGGTGCTGATGACTTCGCCGCCGTATTTGCGGTAGAAGTTGGCGATGTCCGTGCCCCCGCCGACGAAACTGATTCGCAGGGGGGTACGTGAAATGGTGTTTTCCATCTCTGTCCTACGGTCTGGTATAGTTCATTGGATATGGCACAAACGGTACGGCGAACCGGAGCCATAAACAAAAAAACCCCGACCAGAACGGTATCAAGAGGCTTTTTTCCTCTGGATACCGCCCCAGCCGGGGTAGATCCATGCAGATATTTTGGTTGGTGTCGTCTGGTTTTGTACGATCAGGGGAGATTATAGCAAATCTTGTAACGTATGTCAATCATTTTTTAACATCGTTATGGTGGTCGTTGTGGAAGCGTATGTAGGAAATCGTTTTTTCTTGACAAATTTTGTAATGTTTGAAAGAATATCATTATCCGTTTCGTGAGGGGGTGTCACATCACCGCCTGGTGATGCCCCTCACACCCAATGACAAGGGTATGAAACGGAGAAACGGCGATTCCAGCATCCATAAAAATCGACATTCTTCTAACGCTTAGGGACTATCATGAGAAACGTCCCGATAATCCCATCGTTTCTACTAATGCATTCTTGAGGTTTGCACGGAAATGAGAATCTCCGTTCTGGGATGTATTTGACACCCAAACAAATGTGTAGTATAATTTTCCGAAGTGTTAAACGGGGCTAAAACATAACATTCGATAATCAATCACTTGTGGAATGAAAGGAATACCGAGGAGAAACGCGACACTGAACTGAGGATACACTGCAACAATTCAAGAAATCACCGAAAGAAGCAAAACCACAGATGAAATTACCAAGACGAAATACCAACTCCTTAGTCTCAGATGACAATCAATAAATTTCAAGTAGGTTAGTTTGTCAAAGAGGTGAAACATGGCAATCGGCATAGAACTTAAATACGCAGCGTTAGATGACCTCTATCTGGATGCAAAGAACCCCAGACTGGGTCTCCATGATCCGGAGGCAGATCCCCCTCAAAAAGAAATTCTGAGTTTAATGCGCAACTGGGTTCTTGAGGAACTGGCTATATCCTACCTGGAGAGTGGTTTTTGGACACATGAAGCATTGTTGGTTGTTAAAGAAACACTATATGGACAACCTCATCTGGTGGTTGTTGAGGGAAACCGTCGCCTCGCAGCATTGAAATATCTTCATGCCGCCTACCATGAAGAAGAGGTGCCGCAGAAATGGAAAGACCTTGTCCAAAACGCACAAGTTTCAGAAAAAGACTTCAAAAAACTCTTTGGTAAAATTCCATACATACTAGTCGATTCTCGCGGAGACGTTGATGAGTTTCTAGGGTTTCGTCATGTTACAGGTATCAAGCAATGGCATCCGGAGCAGAAGGCGCAATACATCGCCAAATTGATTGATGAACGGGGTATGAGTTATAGAGATGTGATGCGAAAAATCGGAAGCCAAACCCCCACGGTCCGACAGCACTATATTTCTTATCAACTTCTCTTGCAGATGGAGGATAGTGTAGAGAGCTTTTCCTTTGAAGATGCCAGCGGTTGATTTAGTGTCATGTACCTCTCACTTCGGACACAGGGGGTGCAGACATATCTGAATATCGATATCCTTGCAGATGAGCAGACTGCCAAAACACCAGTTCCTAAGACTCATATAGATGCACTCACCGACTTTGCACGCTGGCTATTTGGCACTCAGGAACAACCTCCTCTTTTTACCGATTCACGGCGTGTTGATCATTTTGGTCAAATGCTCGAAAACGATCGAACTGTCCAATATCTTAAAGAAAACACGAAACCGGACTTTGAGTACGCGTTTCAACTTGCAGGTGGTGCCGAATCGAAAATTGTTCAGCGCCTCAACGAGGCAGCAAACAATATTGAACTTGTTTCAGGCCGGGTTCAACATTATACGGATTCAGAAGATATCCAAAAAGAAATAAAGAGACTGGGGATTGATGTCGAAACGTTGCTGATTTTCTTTCCAAGTATTCGTCAAGAACTCCAAGAGCGAAGGGAGGAGAGTTGATGCTTGCCCTTCCACATGATGGCATGCCCCCGTCAATCAACAGTCATAACATCAATTTTGATATCTTATGCGATTGGATAGAAGGTAGCATTTTGTTCGATGAAAACGAAGATGAATTCTTCTTGATGGATGTCGTTGATGTTTTAACTGATAAGCGCATTTACGAAAACCAAGAATTCGCCGAAGAGATTGTCACTGACGCTTGGAATGAACTGGAGCGTAGGGTTAATCGCATCGGCTCGGGGGTCCCATTTTCCGTTACTGATTCCCAGATAACGCGGATGGATTCATGGCAAGACACACCCGCTCATAGTTTCTGTGTTCTCGTTTCACTTGCCCGATGCTATAGGAAATGGTGGCGCTGTATATCTAAGGGAGATTACAACGAACAAGGAGAACTCTTCGAATTATTGACACAAGAGTCACTCAAGAAGCAGTTCGCAGATTGGAAAGTTAAACGCACAGGTTGGTCTCGCACACACCCGACGCGCCTCTACGACACGGTAAAACGGACAGCTAATTGGCTGGGCAGAGCAACCAGAAATAATATCGATCCAAATTCAAGAGGTAAGGAAGCAGGACTTGATCTCTTATGCTACCATCCCTTCCCTGACAATCGAGCGGGCTTTCCAGTATACCTGATGCAATGCACAACTAGGCAAGACTGGGAGCAAAAGGTAACTCAACCTAGCATTGCTCGGTGGTTCGATTTTATCGACTTCGTCGTTCGTCCTCAAAAAGCGTTTGCGATTCCGTTTGCACCCAGCGATGAAGACTACTTGCAGCCGCAAGATATTGCAAACGATGGGAATCATCTTCACTGAAAGATCGTATTATCAAATGGGCAGAACCAAGAATTAATCAATTACCGCGTGACTAACTGATAAGTATTGAACAAAAAATGAGCATGAAATTCATAGATCTTTTAGCCGGTCTTGGCGGTTTCCATCAGGCACTAAAGCAACTCGGTCATCAGTGCGTTTTCGCATGCGAAATTGATAAGCAACTCAACGCGCTGTATGAGGAGAATTTTGGACGCAAGCCCGATTTAGATATTCGCGATGTCAATGTGGCGGACATTCCAGAGCATGATATTTTGTGCGCTGGATTTCCGTGCCAGCCCTTTTCTAAAGCGACTCCGACAAATCGCCGGACAGGGTTTGATTACCCGGATCAAGGGGATCTATTCGACTACGTGATAAAAATCTTGAACGCCAAGAAACCGCGCTACTTCATCTTGGAAAATGTTCCAAATCTCAAGAGGCATGATAGTGGGCAGACTTGACAGAAAATCCTAGAAAACCTCAAAAAAAATGACGAGTATGAAGTTGATGATAAGTGCTTTTCTCCACATCAATTTGGAATTCCGCAAATTCGCCGTCGCTTATTTATTGTTGGAAATCGGTTTGGTCCAGCTAATCTCCCTGAACCTCCCTCTGACCGTGAACCGGACATTAGGACGATACTTTATAAAAATCCGTCCAATGCTCGGAAATTGCCCGAACGTGTCCAAGAATGCTTGAAGGTTTGGCAAAAGTTCATTAAGCGATTTCCCAAAAATGAAGCACTCCCATCGTTCCCAATCTGGTCAATGGAGTTCGGAGCCGACTATCCTTATGAAGAAACAACGCCTCATGCGCTGGGGGTAGACGAGTTGCGTGGGTATAAAGGCAACCACGGTGTCCTGCTGAAAGATTTACCCGATGATGAGGTCATGCTTAATCTTCCATCCTATGCGAGAAGGGAACAGCAGCAATTCCCCACGTGGAAAATTCGATTTATTGACCTGAACCGCGAACTCTATGAAACTCACAAGCGTTGGATCGACGAATGGATACCGAAAATTGCAGGTTACCCTCAGAGTTACCAGAAATTCGAGTGGAACTGTCAAGATGAGGAACGGGATATTTGGAAGTTGGTAATCCAACTCAGAGCTTCAGGTGTCCGCGTCAAGAAGCCGACGACCGCTCCATCTCTCGTAGCGATGTCAAACACACAGGTTCCAATCATCGGTTGGCAAAAACGGTACATGACACCGCAAGAATGCGCTCGTCTGCAAAGCATGGGAAAGGATATAGCGTTACCCCAGCACCCAACGCGTGCATTTATGGCTTTAGGAAACGCTGTGAATGTAGAATTGGTTAAAGAGATTGCCAAAGTGCTCATTTGCGACTCTGAAGATTGTCAGCAAGAGTAATGTCAGAAACTCTCCTGACAGATAGGCATAGGGTGCCCCGCAAACATAGACCAGATTACCTCGCTCTTTTCTGTCCTTTTTCTAAGATGCTTACCAAGCATTGGTCCGCAATGGAATCTGTGAGATAATTTCCACCACAACCCACCTGCTCCCTGACCTCGACCATCTGATATAATGAACCCATTGAAGCCCACTTCAGAGGTACTTGAAGCGTATCCTTCTCTCACAAGAGAGGACGTTTATGCCTGTATAGGGAAATCCATCAGCGGTAGCTGCACATTTGCACCCAGCACCGATGAGAATGCCGTTTCCTCGCAGATCGCTCTGCCTGCGATTGCGGCGGTGTTCACTAAGCCTTCCCACCGCACCGGCTCCCACTGGTTACGATGAACCACCTCAAAACCGGGCACATCTTCAAACAGTGTGCCAACCAAGCCCGCCCCGACCACACCAAATTTTTTCTTAGTTTCCATTCCCGTCCTCTCGCTTTCTCTTTTTCACGTCTTCACGTTTCATTGTTTTTCGGGTGTTTTTCTTGCAAAATACTGGTATAATATATCTGCAATTACCCTTCAAAAAAGGTGTTTGTATCTCGCCACACACAAGGAGAAATTGTTATGAAATTCAGGATAACGGTGATTTTAATCCCACAACCAGAAGGCGGTTACACCGTAACATGCAAAGAATTACCCGAACTCCTAACCGAAGGCGATTCGGTAGACGAGGCATTAGAGAATGTTGAGGATGCCTTCGCTGCGACACTTGAACTGTATGAGGATTTTGGGCGTTCACTGCCTAAAAGCATTCAAGTTCCGAACGAAGATGTACCTAGCATTCAAACGATGACCCCAAGGTTAGAATCAAGTCCCTCTGTCAATGAGGAGGCATCTGTTGGGAACAGTCATCTCTGGTTTCAAAAGATAGTCACAGGATTAGAATCAAGCCCCTATGCCCTATGAGATACCGAGAAGTTGCACGAAAGTTAAGAAGGCTAGGTTGTTATGAAATAACCAGAAAAAGGGGCGGATCTCACCGAAAATGGCATAACCCATTGAGTCGGAGGTCTACAACTATCCCCGATCACGGTAGCAGTGACTTAGGAACAGGCACCCTCCGTTCTGGCCTCCGCCAATTACAAATTGATTGGCAAGATTTCAACAACGCATAGAGATAATAGGCTAACTCCAATTCCCGTTTTCTCGCTTTCTCGCTTTCTCGTTTTCTCGTCTTCACGCCTGATTCAGTTCTTTTTCCAACCACGGCAGCTCCTCCTCCATCAACACCATCGGCACCCACCCCGGCACCGGGGGTGGACGTGTCCATCACATCATACATGTCATCGTACCAATCGCGGAACCGTTCCCGCGCCTCCAGTCCAACCACCTCATGCTCCCCCTCAAGTGCGGCGCGGATGTGACTCCCGACAAACCCCTTATCTCCTGTCATAAGAATTCGATTCATCAAAAAACCCCTAATAAAGTTGAAAATATGCGATAATGCGGTTTTTAGGTTCGTGAGGGGCTGTGATTTCACCGTTTGGTGAACTCCTTCACACACAATCACACGATTATGAGATAGGAGATTACATGAAAACTGGTTGCATCTATCGAATCTGGCGGGGTAATATGTCCTACGTTGGACAGACTCTCCAAGATCCGCAAACGCGGATTCGGGCGCACTTTAAACAAGGAGGCTGCCCTCGTTTAAGCAACGCTATTCGGAAGCATGGTGCAGATGCGTTTCAACATGAGATACTTGAGGCGGATATTCCTGCCGACGCTCTCAGTGAACGTGAGATCTATTGGATTCAGCATTTTGATTCGGTGTCACCTAACGGCTACAATCTCACCTACGGCGGTGAGGGCGGTATCCCGTCTGAAGAGACCCGTGAAAAAATCTCGGAGGCAAATAGGGGTAGATTCCCTTCGGAAGCGACCCTCCGAAAGCTTTCGGCATCACTGACGGGTAAACCGAAGTCCGCGGAGCATCGCCGAAAAATCTCGGAAGCCAACTTAGGCAAGTGGCAGCCTGACTCAGCGGTCCAAAGAACGGCTGAAGCCAACAGAGGCAAACGCCGGTCTGCAGAGACATGTCGAAAAATCTCTGAGGGCAAAAAAGGGAAGCCATCTCCTCTGAAAGGGAAACCCCTTTCCGAAGCGCATAAGCGGAAAATCTCTGAAGCGCAAAAAGGCAAGCCCCGCTCCCCAGAAACGCGTCAGAAAATCTCTGAAGGACGAAAGGGCAAATCGCCTTGGAACAAGGGGAGACTTCTTTCCGAAGCGCACAAGCGGAAACTCGCTGAAGCAAGAAAAGGCAAGCGACTCTCTGCGGCGCACAAGCGAAAAATCTCTGCTGCCAAAAAAGGGAAGCCCTCCTCTCTCAAAGGGAAGCCTCTCTCCGAAGCGCATAAGCGGAAAATTGCTAGAGCCCTTCATCGAACAATGTCTAAGGCACAACGGCGTAAACCCATTTGGAACAAGGACAAGCGTGATGCGGCTGACTCTTCGCCTCTCCAATTGTACCTGTTTGAAGATTAACGGGTAACAAGTAATGCGTAAGATGTTGAAACAGTCGCTTCTTACGCATTACATATTCTCGCTTTCCCATCTTCCCGCTTTCTCGCCTCCCCGCAATCCACCCAGTGGGGTAGGTTTCCTAACCTGCCATGTGTGCCGATCACAGATTGGGAAATCTGCACTACTATCTATACTTCTTTGCGACAAAATTGGGATTCAAATTGCTTTGAATCCTCGATGCTTCACCGGGGATTAAAGGAATTTCAGGATACAGAACTCCCCTGACATTCCCATTTTTCCCGCTACAACCCGCACCGAACAAAAAAATATAATAAAAAAAATTCGCACTCCCCATCTTTTTTCAACAGTTTGAAACTATCTGTTTCACTCTAAAAATTTCAAATTTGCATTAGTCTCGCGCTATCTGGTATCTTTATAGCGGTGCCATTTTTTTCCTACATAAACCCGTGAACCAAATAAAGGAGTTTCTATGAAATTCTCGCTTTATCGTTCTCTCGTTTTCTTAGTTGCAATAACCCTTTTCGCTCCCCAAGCATCAGCTCAAGTGGTGGAGATTCCCGACCCAAACCTTGAACAAGCCATCAGGGAAACCCTGAATATCCCCGACAACAATCCTATCACCCAGCAAGAGATGCTGCAACTCACAGAACTCATCGCGTGGCAACTCAATATTACTAACCTCACTGGACTCCAATACGCCACAAATTTAGAGAACCTACATCTATGGAGCAATCAAATTCAAGATGTTACCCCACTTGCAAACTTAACCAAACTCAGGAACTTAGACCTTGCTTATAATGCTGTAGAATCCGTTCAACCGATAGCAGGATTGATAAATTTACAAAGATTGAACCTTACTATTAATCGCGTCCAAGACATCACACCCCTAGCTCACCTTATCAATCTGGAGTTTCTCTATATCCGTGAAAACCTTGTCACTGACATCACTGCAAGGACTAAACCTCATTGAATTCCAGTATGATGAAATCTGCGATATACCCCCTATAGCACCACCGGTCGGAGAGCGAATCCAAAATCGCAACTTCCCCTCGATCTTCGCTTGGGGCGGCAGTCATTCAACGCTTGGATTAGACCACCTGACACCCGACCAACGCGCTGCCCTTCATGATCTCGATTTTGGTGTGTGGTTCTCATTCAATTGGGATCAAACCCCAGCACAACCCTTTGAGGGCATCCCCACCTCACTAGCTGGCAATCTTTCCTATTCCCGAGAGACCCACCGACAACGTCTTGACCTAAACCCTAACATGCTCGTTTTGTTTAGCGTTGGTTTCCACAGTCATTATACAGATGAGGCGTATCCCCCCGGTTCTGACTTTTGGTTGAGGGATGAAAACGGCGAAATTATCAGAAGAGACACCGGCAGCCCCAACATCAATTTCTTAAACCCCGAAGTCCAAGACCTGCTTGCAAAACGCATCATTGCCGTCGAGCGGTGTGGGCTTTACGATGGCGTTATGCTAGACCAATTTGCTAATCATGGTGCATGGGGAGCCCATATCTACGGCGTCAGCGAAGAAGAAGTTATCCAAGCATTTCTTAACATTTTTCGCACTGTTCGCGAGCAAACGCGCGACGACTTTCTTATACTCATCAATGCCAATAGAACCAAAGCGACACGCTATACCGAGTATGTCAACGGCACCTTCATGGAGACCGGTAGCGATAACGAGTATCTGCTGGGTATTCCCGGAGGATACACCCACGAGGGTCTCACCGAAATTGAAAGCACCCTGTCCTGGTCAGAGGAAAATCTCCGTTCCCCACAGATTAATTGTCTTGAGGGCTGGGGCATCCCCGCAGAACCACCAGATAGCTCAGAGAACCGACGCTGGATGCGCGTCATCACCACCTTAAGCTTGACCCATTCTGATGGGTATGTGATGTACGATACCGGCTGGGGCGCGGTAGCCGTCTGTGATGACTGCCCCTACGTGTGGGGACCTGCTCATCAACACATCTGGTACGATTTCTGGGATGCCGACCTCGGTCGTCCCGTTGGACCCAAAGCCCAACACCACCAAAACATTCAAGGCTTGTTTATCCGCGAGTTCACCAACGGTTGGGCGGTCTACAACCGCAGTGGCGACGCCCAAACAATCACACTCTCAGCATCTGCTACCCCCGTCTCGGCTAGGGGTGGTGATTCTCCATCCGTAACCCACCTGCTCCCCGACCTCGATGGCGAAATCTACCTCAAAACCAAGAACCCTGCCGATGTCAACGGCGATTGGGTGGTCAACATCTTAGATCTGGTGCACGTCGCCAACAACTTCGGCAAATCCGACCCTGACCTCAATGGCGATGGTGCCGTCAACATTCTCGATTTGGTCTTTGTCGCACAGCAGTTTAGCCAGTAATCAAGTAAGTCAAGATTCATATCTCAGCAAAATACCCGGACTATAGCGCAACCATATTCGTAGGGACGAGGTTCCCTCGCCCGACGGGTTGGGAAACCCAACCCCTACAAATCTCTTTCATTTTCGTGGGGGCTCGCGGATGACTTGAAATCAAACGGCTACTGCGTGGATCAAAATGGAACACCACAAGCATCGCTAAACCGTCTAACGTATTGATTACCGCGTCCACCCTCCTGTGATAAATGTGCTTCCATACGTGCCATACGTGCCATACGTGCCATACGTGCCACCTATCGCTGGCACACGGTTACGCGACTCTGCCAAACGGCGTGCAGCAGATTCTAAAACTATTTTTGCGAGCAAGCGATATTTCGGCATCATTGTGCAATCTCCTTAAATGGAATAAAAAAAAGATGTAAGTTGGCGTCATCAAACAATTCTAAGAAAGGAATCTTTTGTTTGGAAAATAGATCTATATTTTCAATCGCACGCTGATTGAGAATCATCAGTGAGTTACTCTGCTTTTCATGGAAGGATTCCCAGTCTGCGGGTTTGGCTAAATATACATCCCATCCAATATCCATTGCTTGGTCTTTCTCAAAATCAGAAAACATGACAATGAACGGGACTTCCCAAAGAAAAAAGCTATCGAGGAACCGAGCGGCTTTCAAAAGCGGCTGCGGATCTATCTGAAAATCTGAACCTTCTGAAAAAAGTTGGTAATATTCAGCCGGATTGTCTTTGTTCTCTATCACTTGGAGGGTAAATATAAATTGGTAATTATGTCGCATATCCTATCTCCGCAAGTAGTGTGGACCAATCTCGTAAAAACGCATCAAGGCTATACCGCTCAACTGCCCACGCTGCATCGCTTTTTGGTATTGTTGAAAAATCTTCCGTTTCTCGTTTGAGGGCGTCAACGAAATTCTCCACACTGTCCAGTTGATGGACACCGGGACGTTCTCGCCAGCAACCATGCAATCCGTAGAAGCATCGAACACCCATCATCAAAGCCGCCAAATTGGATGCCGAACACGAATCGTGGAAACTATCAAAAATTGCACAGCTGTAGCCACTAAGCAGCTCTAGTAACGACGCAAGCGGTTGATTATTATAATACTTATCCGCGACGAAACGCATCTCTGCTTCGAGGATTTTATCTTCCCCTGCAGATTCACCCCAGAGCGCAGCGTCGCCGATGTAAACTGTTTCGATGGGCAAATCTTTTAACGCCTGAAAAACCTCAATAACCTTGCCACTATTTTTAACTGTTGAAATACGCCCCAATGCGCAGACTGCCATCGTTTTTTCTGGCGCCAATTGAATGTTTAGGGGCACATCAACTGGATCACATAAGTGTTTGGTCTCAATGCCGAGTTGGGCAAAAAACTGCTGCTGAAACGCACAATTGCTTGTTACGACGGTCGAGGCATCCAAAATCCGCTTCCGATAGACAGAGGGGATTTTTAGAAATGAAAACTCGCTCAGATACAAAATTTTGAATTTAGCATCGTATTGTTCATATTCACGTACTGCCTCCTCCATGTCTGGAGCCCGTAGCTGATCATGTAAACCGCCACGCAGCTTGAACCACAACGGTTCAACCACCAATATATTTGCAGCGGGATAGTCCGCAATTCTTTCGCTTACACCAACCCGATAGAACCGCCGCCATGCTTTCAGCACCGCTGCAGTCTTATCGCTGATACCCCCGCCGGGATTGTCTTTGCCGGGAGGCAGCGTCGGATTGTATTCATGATACCTATCCACTGTTAAATAGAAAATATCTGTCATATCTTCTCCAGTATTTGATTGGTTACATCCTCAATGGAGACGTTAGTGTTGTCAATTATATAGATCGGGACGACATCTACTTGCGTCTGTAGCCATTGAGCATAGCGTATCAAGTCTGCATCGTCTCGGTTATGACTCGCATTAACTTCGACGGCTCCAATAGAAAAGTATCCGTCAACATTAGCGTTACGATGAAGTATCCGCACGTTGCGTGAGTTTGGATCTGTCCTTAGAAAGAAACTAGCGACCGGCAACTTGTCATGGAACGCAGCTATGAAGATTTCCAAAAGTTGATTCACATTGCCGTCATTCGGATGGAGATAGCAAAATGTTTCTGAATGTCTTAAATCTAATCATTGTTAATTCTCCTTTTATTGTGCTCGGCTTTTACATAAGCCATTTCTTTTAGTCCAAGTGTTTAGAGACAAATACCAAATCCAGAACATTAACCACCCCATCGCCATTGAGGTCCGGAGAAGATTTACCAAAACTGTTGGAAACCTGCACCAGATCCAAGACGTTGACAACCCAATCACCGTTGACATCGGCGGGGTTTTTGGCTTTGAGATAGATTTCACCGTCAAGGTCCGGTAGCAAGTGGGTGATGGAGGCAGCGGTGCTTCCCCTATCAGATACGGAGGTCGCAGATGACGGCAGTCTGATGCTTTGGGCTTGACCACTCCGATTATAAACCGCCCAGCCATTCGTGAACTCTCTGATATACAAGCTCTCAATATCCTCTTGATAGCGTTGGGCAGTGGGTCCAACAGGTCGTCCGAGATCGGTATCCCAGAAGGGATACCAGAAGTGACCTTGAGGAGGGCGCCCTGTAGCATACAACGTGTATCCATCGGAAAGCGTAAGGCTCATGGTCGTGAAAAAACGCATCCAACGGCGGCTGGTTGGGCCATTTGGCGGCTCAGTGGGAGTCCCCCTGCCCAGTAAGCAATTAATTTTCGGTTCTCTGGCGTTTTCTTCAAACCAGATGAGGCTATCTTCAATCTCGGCAAGCGTGCCCCTTGTGTAGCCGCTGTCGGAACCCGGACGGCTTTCCAGCAGACCGCCGTTGATGTAAGGAATTGAAAGTGGAATTTTATCCCAATTACTATTGACCAGTATCAGAAAATCTTCAGGGACTGCCTCACGAATTCGTTCGAGCATTGAGAGACGCTCACTTCCGGAAATGGAGTCATAGACGAGTCTAGTTCCATTCTGATCTACACCGATAATACTCCTTCCACCGTCGCCCCATCCATCAAACATGATGCCATCGTATAATCCACATCTTGAAACAGAGATCGCCTGTGCAACAATGAGATCTTGCACTTCTTTAAGCCTTAAATCAATTGCGTACACATTACTTGTAGGCCTGCGCGGTTTCTCTCGCAGAAGATTTCCATCTGCGTCTCTTAACCAGCCGAACCAATCTTCGGGATAGTGATTACCTACCTCAGCATTTCTTACGCGGATCTCAACGAGAAAAAGCATACTCGGATTTTTGGCAAGCAGTTCGCTCCGCTTGGCTATTGCACGATCTACCTCACCTACCAGTCGATCCCACGGTGGCTGCCCGTCGAAACGGAGGTCAAAAAGATGATGACGCCAAAAAAGATCGTGATATGATACAAGCTCTTCATAAGATAATTCAGGCAGATTGGAGACTGAGTGATGCCAGCCTGTCATAACAGATGGAAAGGTCTGCTGCTCGATGCGGTCTTGAATCGGAGGATCGGGCAGCACACACTCCTGATCGTATCGAAGCACGTTAAATGATATCCCTTGAATTGGACTAAAATCGACAATCAGATTCTTGTGGATTCTCAGTTCTTCTAGTGCAGTTAAATTGGCAAGGGGACCTATATCCACAATCTGATTCTCAGTTAGATCAAGAAATCTCAGCTTTGTCAGGTTCGCAAGTGGGGTAATATCTGTTATCTCACACAGCAGAAGCCCTAAGCCTTCTAACTGTGTGAGGTTTGAAAGGATTGAAAGGTCTTCTATCGGTATGTGGGCAAGGTCGAGGCGTCGGAGTGAAGTGATCTCGGACAAGGGAGACAAATCGGAAATTGGATTGCCTGAAAGGTATAGAACCTTCAAGTTTGTCAGCCCTCTCAATGGAGTGATATCTCGGACTTGATTGTTTTCGAGGAATAGCTCTCTCACATGAATCGCATATTCCAACCCGGTAAGATCTTCTATTTCGGCATGCCTGTCAGCAAGTTTGTCTAATAGTAGCATCTCCTGCTGGGTCAACGGCACTCCAGATGACAACCCCAGGTCCTCACGAATAGCACGCTCCAAATTAGGATCAGGGATCTCCACAACTTGGGCGTTGGCACGCTGCCAAAAACCACAGAGCGCAGCACTTATAATCAAAATCCCCAAACTGTATCTGAACGTCTTAAATCGTATCATGGTTAATCCTCCTCTTAATAGACAAGGTTTCCATATTTCTTCATCTCATTGAGGTAGTCCAATATATGATACTTAGTTTCAAAACCTGACAATAACTGCTCCGTGACAATGACATGCGGATATTTTTCAAGATAGCGCGGATCACCCGGGCCCACAATCGGGGGTAACGGTTCGCCCCAATGCTTAAAAGATGAAATCGACATCCCAATCAAATACCTTTAGGACTTACGCAGTTGAATGGTCAAAGCCTCCGTTCCGAGAGTCTTCGACCTGTAGTTCGGCGATTCATCGCCGCCCCGATAAATCGGGATTCAAAGCAACTGGACACTGTTGTCAACGCCCGATGAATCGGGCAACTACTATCTGGAGTGCCTAAGTCCTGTCTTTATCTATCGTCAACATTTCTCGGCGTTCTAAGATACCTTTATCGGGTGCATAACTATCTATTTAGTCCTCATTTGAAGCGAAGTGTTTAGAGACAAATACCAAATCCAGAACATTAACCACCCCATCGCCATTGAGGTCCGGAGAAGATTTACCAAAACTGTTGGAAACCTGCACCAGATCCAAGACGTTGACAACCCAATCGCCATTGACATCGGCAGGATGTTTGGCTTTGAGATAGATTTCACCGTCAAGGTCCGGTAGCAAGTGGGTGATGGAGGCAGCGGTGCTTCCCCTATCGGATACGGAGGTCGCAGATGACGGCAATGTGATGCTTTGGGCTTGACCACTCCGATTATGGACCGCCCAACCGTTGGTGAACTCTCTGATATACAAGCTCTCAATATCCTCTTGATAGCGTTGGGCAGTGGGTCCAACAGGTTGTCCGAGATCGGCATCCCAGAAGGGATACCAGAAGTGATCTTGATAATAGGTCCCTGTAGTATACAACGTGTATCCATCGGAAAGGGTAAGGCTCATGGTCGTGAACAAACGCATCCAACGACGATTAGTTGGGCCATCTGGCGGCTCAGTGGGAATCCCCTCGCCCTGTAAGCAATTAATTTTCGGTTCTCTGGCGTTTTCTTCAAACCAGAGGAGCGCATCCTCAATCCCGGCAAGCCTGCTGTTTGTGTAGCCGCTGTCGGAGTCCCGCTGGGTTTCCATCATACCACCGTTGATGTAAGGAATTGAAACTGGAAGTTTATCCCAATTACTATTGACCAGTATCAGAAAATCTTCAGGGACTGCCTCACGAATTCGTTCGATTATTGAGAGACGCACACTTGCGTCAACGCCGTCATAGACGTGTATAGTTCCATTCTGATCCATACCGATAAGAACCATTGCATTGTCGGCCCATCCATCAAACATGATGCCGTCGTATAATCCACATCTTGAAACAGAGATTGCCTGTTCAACAATGAGATCATGGACTTCTTCAATCCTTAAATCAATAGCGTAACCGATGCTTGTAGGGCTACGGGGTTTCTCTCGCAGAAGATTTCCATCTGCGTCTCTTAACCAGCCGAACCAATATTCGGGATATTGCTCACCTACACCAGCATTTCTTATGCGGATCTCAGCGAGAAAAAGCATACTGGGGTTTTTCGCAAGCAGTTCGGTCCGCTTGGCTATTGCACGATCTACCTCACCTACCAGTCGATCCCACGGTGGCTGCCCGTCGAAACGGAGGTCAAAAGGATGATGACCCCAAAAAAGATCGTGATATGATACAAGCTCTTCATAAGATAATTCAGGCTGATTGGAGACTGAGTGATGCCAGCCTACCATAACAGACGGAAAGGTCTGCCTCTCGATGCGGTCTTGAATCGGAGGATCGGGCAGCACACACTCCTGATCGTATCGAAGCACGTTAAACGATATCCCTTGAATTGGACTGAAATCGACAATCAGATTCTTGTGGATTCTCAGTTCTTTTAGTGCAGTTAAATTGGCAAGGGGACCTATATCCACAATCTGATTCTCACCTAGATCAAGAAATCTCAGCTTTGTCAGGTTCGCAAGTGGCGTAATATCTGTTAACTCACACAGCAGAAGCCCTAAGTGTTCTAACTGTGTGAGGTTTGAAAGGATTGAAAGGTCTTCTATCGGTATGTGGGTAAGGGCGAGGGTTCGGAGTGAAGTGATCTCGGACAAGGGGGACAAATCGGAAATTGGGTTTTTTGAAAGGTATAGAACCTTCAAGTTTGTCAGGCCTCTCAATGGAGTGATATCTCGGACTTGATTTCTTTCGAGGAATATCTCTCTCACACGAATCGCATATTCCAACCCGGTAAGATCTGCTATTTCGGCATCCTTGGCAGCAAATTTGTCTAATCGTAGCATCTCCTGCTGGGTAATCGGCACTTCAGATGACAACCCCAAGTCCTCACGGATAGCCCGCTCCAAATTAGGATCGGGGATCTCCACAACTTGGGCGTTGGCACTCTGCCAAAAACCGCAGAGCGCAGCGCTTATAATCAAAATCCCTAAACTGTATCTGAACGTCTTAAATCGTATCATCGTTAATCCTCCTTAGGTTATGGTGTTCTTATACCAAACAGCAAGAATTATAACCTAAGCTGGGCATATATTCAAACCTACCCCGGCGTAAAAGTGAAGGTTCATATCAAAAGAAAGTGCAAAATGCGAAGAGAAACCGAGTTTTTTCTTCAAAACTCGGTTTCTTTGCACCATTTCTTAACATGAGCCAAAGTGAAAGCTCGTATGCAAGTCACCCTCAACCACCGACTGCGAATCCAACACCGCTTGTGTCGTGATACCCAGCGACACCGTTCCCGACAACTCGTGATTGAACGACAGATTTCTCTCGACCTTGCTTTCCGTAAAGCTGAAACGCACAATTGCTTGTTGCGACGGTCGAGGCATCCAAAATCCGCTTCCGATAGATGGTATAATTTTGGTACGTCCTAAAGCGGGAGAATATCACCTCTACACCTCGTAGAGTCTCCCGTTCCCTCTAGTGATATGGAGGAATTGGACGCTAAGCGGCGAAAACCAAGCCTCATATCAGGACGAAAACCAAGTCCGAAAATCTATACCGTCGCGGCGGGACACGCCGAGACGTAAAACGTCTGTGGAGAGATGGTAAGACCACACCAGTTGCACGTGGCAAATCTCGCCGAAGCAGATATACGGCAGGGGCGTCCTTCGGGACGCACCCATAAGTCCGTTAAAGAACCCCAAGCCTTTAGGCTTGGGAGTAGGTCAGCCATCACATAATCGGAGGCACACCGCTTCGACCAACCGTAGAAATTAACAGGCGATACCGCCATCAAGGACGAAAAGAAGATGAAATGTTTGTCGGGATACGCATCAACTAGCTTGCAGGTCGTTTCGTAGTTCCACCAGAACAGGTCTGGCTTGTCGTATCCCGCTTGCATTAGTGCGCCGGCATGAACTATAACGTCGAAGTCGTCTGCTATTTCAGCAAACTCGTCAAGCCATTTCCCCTGACTTCCAAAACTGTCAAATTCAGTTACTTGCTAGTACTCTGTCATATAAATCGTGATAAGCCACTCACCGCTCGGCTTGGATAGACATATCCAAGCCATCTTTGCGAGGCTGTCGTGGATTTGTCAATCCACGACAAGCAGAAATATTACTTAGGAGTTACGCACTTCAGATTGTAGTTGCCCGATTCATCGGGCGCAGCGGGACATCTTCAGGTCCCACACCCATCGTAGGCGGGGCATCTTGCCCCGCATTGGCGATCAAGCATCGAAATACAACATCTCATCGTTCAACTGCGTAAGTCCTATTACTATTTACCTGACAATGCACTAGTACTCTGTCATATAAATCGTGATAAGCCACTCACCGCTCGGCTTGGATAGACATATCCAAGCCATCTTTGCGAGGCTGTCGTGGATTTGTCAATCCACGACAAGCAGAAATATTACTTAGAAGTTACGCACTTCAGATTGTAGTTGCCCGATTCATCGGGCGCAGCGGGACATCTTCAGGTCCCACACCCATCGTAGGCGGGGCATCTTGCCCCGCATTGGCGATCAAGCATCGAAATACAACATCTCATCGTTCAACTGCGTAAGTCCTATTACTATTTACCTGACAATGCACTAGTACTCTGTCATATAAATCGTGATAAGCCACTCACCGCTCGGCTTGGATAGACATATCCAAGCCATCTTTGCGAGGCTGTCGTGGATTTGTCAATCCACGACAAGCAGAAATATTACTTAGGAGTTACGCACTTCAGATTGTAGTTGCCCGATTCATCGGGCGCAGCGGGACATCTTCAGGTCCCACACCCATCGTAGGCGGGGCATCTTGCCCCACATTGGCGATCAAGCATCGAAATACAACATCTCATCGTTCAACTGCGTAAGTCCTATTACTATTTACCTGACAATGCACTAGTACTCTGTCATATAAATCGTGATAAGCCACTCACCGCTCGGCTTGGATAGACATATCCAAGCCATCTTTGCGAGGCTGTCGTGGATTTGTCAATCCACGACAAGCAGAAATATTACTTAGAAGTTACGCACTTCAGATTGTAGTTGCCCGATTCATCGGGCGCAGCGGGACATCTTCAGGTCCCACACCCATCGTAGGCGGGGCATCTTGCCCCGCATTGGCGATCAAGCATCGAAATACAACATCTCATCGTTCAACTGCGTAAGTCCTATTACTATTTACCTGACAATGCACTAGTACTCTGTCATATAAATCGTGATAAGCCACTCACCGCTCGGCTTGGATAGACATATCCAAGCCATCTTTGCGAGGCTGTCGTGGATTTGTCAATCCACGACAAGCAGAAATATTACTTAGGAGTTACGCACTTCAGATTGTAGTTGCCCGATTCATCGGGCGCAGCGGGACATCTTCAGGTCCCACACCCATCGTAGGCGGGGCATCTTGCCCCACATTGGCGATCAAGCATCGAACTACAACATCTCATCGTTCAACTGCGTAAGTCCTATTACTATTTACCTGACAATGCACTAGTACTCTGTCATATAAATCGTGATAAGCCACTCACCGCTCGGCTTGGATAGACATATCCAAGCCATCTTTGCGAGGCTGTCGTGGATTTGTCAATCCACGACAAGCAGAAATATTACTTAGGAGTTACGCACTTCAGATTGTAGTTGCCCGATTCATCGGGCGCAGCGGGACATCTTCAGGTCCCACACCCATCGTAGGCGGGGCATCTTGCCCCGCATTGGCGATCAAGCATCGAAATACAACATCTCATCGTTCAACTGCGTAAATCCTATTACTATTTACCTGACAATGCACTAGCTTTTTAGGAACGGCATCAAGTTTGTGCCGACCTAACCTTTTGAACCTGTTAAAAGTAGTTTTTTCATAGTTTGAAAGGAAGATACTCCGGTGATACCTGTTCATTTAACCATTTAATAAGATCAGGACATAACTCGGTACTGTTCTTCGATCGTTGCATCTCTATTGACGGATTAAGCGATAAAGGCAATTTATAGGATATAGACAGAAAATCCAATAGTTTTGCGATATTTCTTTCCAAGTACATTTCGTCCAAGAAATCTTCATAGAAGATTTTATATGGAGTGATGCCATGCCTAATACAAAAAGTTTCGACTGCTTGATCCCCAAAGAAACAACTTGCTATGTGTCTATGGAGATCCTGCTTGCTAATGTCAATTTCCGACTGATTAAGTTTTCGTTTTCCTTCAGTTGATTTTGGATGTATCGAATATACCTGTGTCTTCTTAGCACGTATAAAAGACACCGCTTGTGCAATTTTATCCCTGCGGACCAACCATACACACTTGGGATAATAACCTAGTGTCCTAAATAAATTTGGCAGCATTACGGACAAATTTCGATGCGTGGGATGAATAGGGAGGAGTCCTATTGGTTTATCACGTTCAAGTTGCTTTAATTTGTCAATATCAATTTCGACGCATGATTCATTCGTCACGTCAGAGCGACTTATCATACGAACCTTACGGGTACTACTTAATAAATTCTTCAAAAAATGATTCCCAGATCGTGCTTCACCGAGTACCAAAAAAGTAATCATAGACAATCCCAAATAAACCCTTTCTCTTCTTCCCGCTCAATCACAAAGGAATGCCCCTCCCTCGCCATCTGACAATACAACCGATATAACCAGAAATCGTCACCATACCAATTCTTAAACCGGGTCATAACATCTAACCGATGATCTCTCGAATCGCGCGGCACCCACCCTTTGACTGTTAGTATCTTCATCAACGGAAATAGCCAGTGTTCGTCCATCTGATTATAATCATGATGGTGGGAGATGCGTATAAATGTTGTATATTGATTGCTCGGTGGATGATAAAGTATCACATCATCGTTCCGCTTAAGATTCCAGCAAAAGAATGGAATTATTGACTTAAAAGGACGCGATTTGGGGCCCCGGGTAAAAGTGCATGCGTTCATCAACACATAATTTGATGGACGTGCTAGCAGAGAACTGTCGCGCATCGGGACATCGCCATCGAAAAACAGTTTGACATCCGCTAATGTGGGCTCTCGAACATAATGGTCTTGCATCGGGAACGCGGTAATACTTGCCGCACAATGTGCTTCAGAATCAGTACCCGTCTTCAGCCGAAAATCCAATTGGCTGCGGCTCATGTGCATCCGTTCTTCCCATGTCTCGTCCGTGTCCATCGCATACGCATACTCATAATCGTCGTCATCTATCACCAAAAAACGCCAGATCGAACCCAAGTAGGTCTTATAACTATCCTGTTCCATCCTTACAAACTCAACATGCTTCTCTTTCAAATGACCCAAATCATGAATAGTATCCCAACAGTTGTCACCAACATATACCCGCAACGTCTGTTGTGGCAACTCCTTTTTGTAATACGCTATCGCCACAGCAAGCCCCTCCAGATAGATCTGATGCTGTTTGAGATACCTATCTTCAGGCTGGTTCGTCATCCTAAAATGCGGGTTATATAGCAACAGACCACAAACCGCTTCTTTGCCTCCCGTTATCGAAGGCTTGATGTCTTTAATCGCAAAGTAGTCAATAAATTCGTCAGGGATCGGGTGTCTATAAATCTCGTCAAACTCTTGTTTTGACAGACGTGGCTCTATCATCTGTATCTCGTTCATCAACCGCTGTTGACCGAGATAGTCCCTCCCATACATATCCCGAAACTCACGACGCATACAGTATGTGGCGTTATCCGGTAATTTGTCGATATAAAATGGGGTATCTGTCATATCCACTCCAAAATATCTGATGTTACCTTTTCTACAGGCCGAGACGCATCAATTAGATGCAGAAACGGTATCCGCCTCTCCATCTCCTGCCAATACCTAAAATATAATTCTTCCTTTTCGCTGTCCTTCGCATCCATGTGGGCGCTCTCACCACGCATTCGCCGGCGTTTCTGTGCTGTTTCGTAGTCCAACAAAAAATAGAAACTATGATGCGGTGTGAGCCTATACATCGAGAGAAAATCGAAATACCAGTTGTACTCGTTCCATCTGTCGAAGCCGGTCGCTGATTGGTTTTGACAGAACGGGTGGAAAAGAGACTCGTCGATAACAATCTTGCGTCTGTCTGCCCGGACCGCTGTGGAATACTCTAGTAGACCGGGCAACATGAGATTCGGATGGAATTTATTTCGTCCTACCTCTTCCCAATAGACATCACACACCTCGCGAGTGAAGTGGCTAAAATTGCGGTAAGCTAGTCCATACTTTTTAGCAATTATTTTCGCTTGGGTCGATTTGCCCGCACCTGATCTGCCGTCTATCGTTATTATCATCTTTTCCTAACAAAATGCTTCGTGTTCCCCCCATACCTGTCTAGCTAATCGTTTCCGTAAATCGTCAGCCTCTATTTCTCCTAATAACTTCCCTCGTGGACGCACACCACCCTTGATAATAACGTTAAGATACTTTGACAAATAAAACACTATGTGTCCCATGTGAGCGAAGTTATCCTTCATTCGATGTGAAGCTGTCGCCGAATACGTCCACATATCACGCTCTGGATCATAGACTTTAAGCATCTGTCTCGAAGATTGCCATACTGCTTGTAATAATTGAGCAGGTTTCAAAAAAGGAATTGGTGGTGAACATCGAAAAAGACATATATCGATCAAGCGGAGTATCTGTCCAACATTCGAGAACACCTTTGACTTTCCGTGCGTCTTCCATACGGGTCCGGGTATAAGAAGTGGGTCAACTGACATAAAGTTGCAGCTGTGCCACTCGTTAGATGGAAATATTTCAGAAATCGGGGACGATCTATATCGTTGCAATCGAACGTCGGTGTCTGCCACATAAACGCACCTATAATCGAAATCGTCATACGCCAACGCCCGCCATTTCTGACCTACATACGAATACTCGCTCGAATCGAACATCCTTATGAAGTCTACATGACTGGCTTTTAACACCCCGTCTCGATGCAGTATATCCCAACAACTATCACCGATATAACATCTTAATTTTTGATCTCCATATTCTTCATCATTATTAGCAAAATCATGTATCCGATTCTTCAAATAATTGTAATAGTATTCCCATGTATCCTTAAATTGATACTTCGGCTTATAGAGGCATATACTACACAATATCTCACGATCGACCTGAGAGTATTGAGCGTCTTTTATTTTAAGCATCCTGCCAAAATCATTCTCAAGATCAGCTTGAATAATCTGCTCTATGCGTGCCATATCCCAACGCATATCCTCAACCTGCACCCGTTTGGAAAAAGCATCACTATCTAAATCTTTGAAAAACAGAAACGGGATAGCATAAGTGCTGCTGTTGGGTATCTTGTCTATAAGAGCTTTCATCGGGACACCTTCATATCTAGTTCCATGCTTTGCTAACCCCCCAAACCTGTCTAACTAGCCGTCTTGCAAAATGGCTGACATTTAATGCCTTTAAGAACTCCCGCTGTTCTTTCTGATCCTTAATAATAACGTTAAGACATTTCGATAAATAGAATATTACATTGCCCATGTGAGCCAATAGCCCGCCAGTTCGATGTAGAGTTGTCGGTACATAAGTCCACATATCACGTTCTGGATCATATATTTGATATGGCTCTCCGAGACACTCCCATGTCGCTTGTAATAATTGCGCCGGTTTCAAAAAAGGAAGTTTTTGTGAGCCTCGAAAAAGTCTTATATCTGATAAACGCATATAATCTGTACAACTAATGACGGAATATAATCTAATCCCCCGAGTCCAGAAATTCAATCGCTCGCCATATATGTTAATCGGACGTGTGGCAAAATTATATGTGCCCCACTCCTCAGGTGGGAAAACGAAAGAAAGTCTGCGCGAAGAATATCCCTTTTTTTCAAGGTCAGTATCTGCCACATAAACGCACTTATAATCGAAATCGTCATATGCCAACGCCCGCCATGCCTGACCTACATACGAATACTCGCTCGAATCGAACATCCTTATAAAGTCTACATGGTTTGCCTTTAACACTCCATCTCGATGGAGTATATCCCAACAACTGTCACCGACATAACATCTTAGTTTTTGAGAAGCAAACCGCTCATCGTTAGCGAAATAATGTATCTGTCGTTTCAAATGATTGTAATAATATTCAAATGTATCCTTAAATTGATGCTTCGGCTTATAGAGGCATATACTCCGTAAAATCTCACGATCGACCTGAGAGTATTGAGCGTCTTTTATTTTAAGCATCCTGCCAAAATCATTCTCAAGATCAGCTTGAATAATCTGCTCTATGCGTGCCATATCCCAACGCATATCCTCAACCTGTACACGATTCAAAAAAGGTTCGCGATTTAGATCGCTGAAAAACAGAAGCGGGACAGCATAAGTGCTGCTGTCGGGTATCTTGTCTATAAGAGCTTTCATCGGGACACCTCTCGCATCAAACGCTTAGAAAAATGCAAGTCGGTCAAACTATTATGGCTATTAATAAGAGATTGATATGGAATAATTTTGATCTGAAGTACCTTCGACAAATAGAACATCATAAACCCCATGTGCAAAATCCAACCACCCCACGGCGCAACTGGTGTAACTTGTGTCCACATATCCCGTTCCGGGTCATAAATCTTATGAAGCTGTCCCATCTGGACTGAGAGTGCTTCTAAAAAAGGCACGACATCTGGAAACGGCAAGCCGAGGGGACCACGAACCGTCCTCATTTCTGAGCCACGCGCATAGTTCCCAATATACTCGGTATTGTAAATGTTCAATAGGACATGGTAAAACTTCGTGTATGTATCTTCGACATCACGTCTAATAAACCTACGTTGCTTTACGACGAAATGGTATCTGTCATCGGGAAAGTATCCAAATATATCACTATCCGTTAGTTCGCGTCTGTCTGGACTTGTATCAGTATCACCGGCGTAGGCATATTCATAACCGGTATCGTGATACCCTAACGCGCGCCAGACCGTCCCAACAGTAGAGAAAGGACTCGACGACCGCATCCTCACAAAATCAATCTGCTTCGCTTTTAATATCTCGTCTTGATGCAGGTCATCCCAACAATCGTCTGCAACATAGACCCTCAATTTCTGGTTGCGATTCCGTTTTCTGTTCCCTGATTCAAATCTGTCAACCTGACCTTTGAGTCCGTTGTAATAATGCTCAAAATTATTCTTCTTCTTCGCCAACTTAAACAGACAAATACTCCGTAAAATCCTGCAATCCGCCGAAGTATAGCGGGCATCTTTTATCTCAAATATCCGCGCAAACTCACTGGAAACCGTTGACTGGGCTATCCTGTCTATATCCCCTTGTGTCCAGCGGAGATCTGCCATCTGAACACAATCGAAGAAAGCGTTTTCATCGGTTATCCCGTTGAAAAAGATAGCAGGCATCGTATAGATCGCACTCTCAGGAATCGTATCTATTAAAAATCTGTTATCCATTTTTTCGTAAGCATAAAAGCGAATCAAGCAAGAATACGGATATATCCCAATTGGTATTATCTAACCATTCATGTGCCGCAGGTGCAACCTCTGATCGCTTGTTATAATCATGAAGTACAAGCCACCCACCCCGCTGCACAAGCGGGAAACATAAATCTAAAGTTTCCTTTACAGTCCGATGACTATGATCCCCATCAACGAAAATCATCCGCGCTGGCAACACCCACAACGACCGAACAAAATCCAAATCGTTCCACAACACCTGACAGATCTTTTTTTGCAATCCCAACTTCTTAAAACTAGCGAAGGCAATCGGCAACGCCTCCGACTGCCAAGTGTAGGGGTCTACGGTAAAAAGCATCTTATCATCGTCTTGCTTTTGCATGCCCGTTGCCAGTGCAACTGTAGACCAGCCCATAAATGTCCCAAACTCTAGAATATGACCATCACAATTATCAAAAAAGCCCGCAGCTAACTGGTGCAAGCATACCGCTTCTGTCCTTGAGCCAAGATGTCTAACATAAGGTACTTTACGATGAAGCTGGTGCAACTCCTCTTTGTATTTATCAACATCCTTCAACGGCATCGGACGGAAATCACGTAATTTGTTCATCTTTTTACCCTTATCGCCAAAGTAGTTCGATACTGAAAAACATCTATATCCTGTTCAAGGCGACTATCAATAAAATTGTTTGCTGCTATACACACACTTATGCTGTAAGCATTCCTGTCACAATAATCGTGGAAAACGATCCAACCGCCCGGTAACAATCTCTTTAAAACCAACTTCAACTCACTATCAACTGTTGAGATATCATGAGATGAATCAAAAAAAGCCAACCGGATCGGTATATCCATAAAAGGTTGACGCAACAGACTTACCGAATCAAAAACAAACTGACAAATATAATCTTCTAGTCCGAGATAATACGCAGCACCCCGCAAACAAATCGGTTTGCCTCCTGTTTTGTCAAGATACCGATCTATATTAAATGTGTCTGAGCGTTTGTATTCAAAATTATCATCCTCTAAATAATGGCGCCTTGGAGAGTAAGCGTCAACAGTGAAAACAGGATGTAACGGCAACCTTGATTCGCGAACACCAAACGCCATCGATAATGCAGAAAGTCCAAACCAAGTGCCAAAATCTAAACAATAGCCCGTATCCGGCACGTCAAATCCACTGCCCCTTGCCAATTCAAATAGCAAGGCAAGTTCCTCATCTCGCGTAAAGGTACTCCCGTGAAACTTATCAACGGTATTCCTTAAGAAACGAATTTTTTCCAATGATTTCTGTTCATTCTCAAAAGGAAAACGATCAAACTGTCGGGGTTTGCGATCCATCTACCAACCTCATACTGCTTTCAGTAGGTTTCCACTACCATCAAACACCGGACTGTAGGACTCACGATACAGTACGGCATGACCTTCATCGTGACATTGCCTTAACATTCGACGACCAATATGATGCGTTACAAGGTGCTCTACCCTCGATCTTTTGATCTGCATAGCATATTTAGCTGATGTAAAAAAGTGCCATGTATGCTGAACTGCCAACAAACGATCGGTACGTTCGACTACTTTAAAATAAGTCCATACGTTATAGGAGGCATAATACACAGTATAGCTAATCGGAGAATGCAAACGACGTGCAAGTGTTTTCGCAACATTAACAGGGCTCTTATTATACCGATTACCCCAAAACGAAGGCGGATGATTGTGAATACATAAAGATACCTCTAGCATGCCCCCCTGCCTAAATATAGGTTCCCAACGACGGACTGGAAAAACAAAAGAATATGCGCCGCCAACATGCCTGAATGCGCTTTCAAATTCATTCAATGGCTTAACCTTATATCTGATGCCTTTTATTCTTTTATTCTCGATTACATCTGTATCTTCAACTGCCGCAAAAGAGTCTGCTATATTGTCAAATATACTATCAAAAACCAAGTATCGCCAACATTGTCCAATCCGAGAATACGATGATGAATCTACCATCCTCACAAAATTAACATGATCCGATTTTAGACAACCTGCTTTATGGAGTGGATCCCATGCGCTATCACCAACAAATACTGTAAGGGTATAATCCGGCTGACTGCGATAGTAATGTATTAGATCTTTCACACCATTAAGAAAATCACTAAACGGTTGACGAACCCTGATCTTCATCTGAAAAAGTGATATACCAACTAAAATCGGATTTTGCTGCTTTGACAATTGTTTGTCTTTTATCTCAAATTGATGGATAGAATAAGTTGTCGGAAGTTGTGTGCGCGGATCAAGAAACTGAACTGTTTTAAGAAATTCTTCGCGTTTCAATAAATGTCTAAGATATTTTTCTTCTATAAACTGGGCGTCCTTGGGAATCTCAGAAATAAAAAGAGGGAAATCACCGAATTCGTTCATCTTAGTACCCTTTCCGCCTCCAATACTCCAAAAGGATACCCACAATCAAGTGTCTGTGCGTATCGGATCTGCCACGATTCACCGTACTGGTGCATCAGTTTTAATGCACCCGTCAACCGAAACTCACCCGCGATCCGCACATTGTTTCGGATCAAGGTATCCAACGCCTGATATAAGTAATCTGCACGTCTCACATAATAGACTCCGCTCAGGAACAGGTTGCTTTTCAACCCATCAGGCTTCAACTTCTCATAGAACTGGGTAACATAGCCGAGCCTGTCCACCTCAACGATGCCGTAGTCGTTGGTGTTGTCCGTCTCCCACACCGAGACACAGGAGGTATCCCCAAGTCCCTGAACAAACAAATCCGCTCCCGTCCCGTAGGGTATACTATCCCCATTGATGATTAACACCGGCGTTCCGGTTTTCTCTATCCCCTTCAGCCCATACCAGACCGCCTCGCCGTTCCCGTTCGACCCGTCCTGTGCTACCCGTTTCACGTCCGGATACCATTCATCAAGATACATCGGGACCTGCGTATCCGTCACATCGTGGCTAACCACCACTTCAGCGTCAAGCGGTTCGCACCAGTCCAAGATATGACCCAACACCGGCTTACCAGCGATCGGGATTAAGAACTTGCAAGCCAACCGTGTCAACGGATAGAGACGACTACCTGTGTTACCACATGTCAATATCACACGCATTATCGCACCCGCATCTGATGGCGCATCCACAGAAACACATCTCTGAAACGCGCCGCTTTCCCGCCATTAGGCAGCCAGCCCGACAACCAACGCTTCGGGTCCGCCACCATCTCTATCGCTCCCAGTTCGTCATTATCCATGTCTGTGCATCGTGATTTCGGATTTTACAACCCGAAACCCCATCTTTGTATACAGGTTCAGTGCCGGGAGGTTCCGTGTCTGCGTCTCCACACGCAACGGCTCTGGCGCAGTCGCTTCTATCGCTTTCTCAACTAACGCCGCCCCAACCTGTTTGCCTTGATAATGCGGATCGACCGCCACCAACCAAAGCAAGCCTTCCCTAAATTGAATAAACCCGATGGGCATCGCCTTATCGCCTAATGCCATAAAAGTCTCCGTCATCGGGTTCTCAAAGTTCCTTGCTATCCAGTAGCGTCTCACCGCTTTAGCGTCGTCAGAATCTATGTTCGGATCTGCCAACCGTCGGGAATGCTTGAAACTCGCATCGGCTAGCTGTTGACACGCTTCAACATTATCGGACTTCACAATCGGATACCAACAGTTCGATTGAGGGTTATACCAATTCGTGTTGATTTCAAGTGTCAGAAGCGTTTCGATATAACACCAGCCGGATTGTTCACAATGATGGATCGCAGGCAAATCAGCTTCAGGATACCTGCACATCTCATAATTCTCGTATTGCACGAACACCCTCCCTATCAATCGTAAACGGCACCGCTGTCAAACCCATACCCGTCAGAACGTGACCGAGGTTATACAGCCACACCCTGCCCGACTCCGAATATGCAGCACCTAACGCAGTCAACCAGAAATCTTGAACCCCCTGATTACCAAGCTGTAAGCCAATCTTCGATGCACGACGCGCAACCTGAATCCGCGTCTGACGAGGTTGTAAAGCCTTCAGCAACGCTACAATCAAAGCGGCACTTGTGCCAAGACCGCAACCGTAAGGTGTCACATCCGTTTTGATGACAATGTCAACGCCGTCCACGTCCGTCTCATCTAAGACAGCAGCGACCTCCAGGTGCGTGATTGTGTCCGCAAACGTGCAAAATGCGAAGTGAAACCGAGTTTTTTCTTCAAAACTCGGTTTCTTTGCACCATTTCTTAACATGAGCCATCTTGTTAATCCTTAAATCCTGAAAATCCTGATTCAGACAATTTATCAGATCTCAAGTAGAAAAGGGTTATCTCACTGGCTGAACTGCTGGGCGACAAACACCAAATCCAGAATATTAACCACCCCATCACCATTAGGGTCTGGAGAGGATTTACCAAGGCTGTTGGAAACCTGAACCAAATCTAAAATATTGACAACCCAATCACCGTTGACATCGGCGGGGTTTTTGGCTTTGAGATAGATTTCACCGTCAAGGTCCGGTAGCAAGTGGGTGATGGATGCAGCGGTGCTTCCCCTGTCGGATACGGAGGTCGCAGATGACGGCAGCGTGATTGTCTGAGATTCCCCACTCCGATTATGGACCGCCCAACCGTTGGTGAACTCTCTGATATACAAGCTCTCAATATCTTCTTGATAGCGTTGGGCAGTGGGTCCAACAGGTTGTCCGAGATCGGTATCCCAGAAATCATACCAGAGGTGATTTTGATAATAGGTCCCTGTAGTATACAACGTGTATCCATCGGAAAGGGTCAGGCTCATGGTCGTGAACAAACGCATCCAACGAAGATTAGTTGGGCTATCTGGCGGCTCAGTGGGAATCCCTTCACCCTGTAAGCAATTAATTTTCGGTTCTCTGGCGTTTTCTTCAAACCAGAGGAGCGCATCCTCAATCCCGGCAAGCCTGCTGTTTGTGTAGCCGCTGTCGGAGTCCCGCTGGGTTTCCATCATACCGCCGTTGATGTAAGGAATTGAAAGTGGAAGTTTATCCCAATTACTATTGACCAGTATCAGAAAATCTTCAGGGACTGCCTCACGAATTCGTTCGATTATTGAGAGACGCACACTTGGGTCAATGTGGTCATAGACGTGTATAGTTCCATTCTGATCCAGACCTATAAGAGTCCATTCACCGTCGCGCCATGTATCAAACATGATGCCATCGTATAATCCACATCTTGAAACAGAGATTGCCTGTTCAACAATGAGATCTTGGACTTCTTCAATCCTTAAATCAATAGCGTAACCGATGGCTGTAGGGCTACGGGGTTTCTCTCGCAGAAGATTTCCATCTGCGTCTCTTAACCAGCCGAACCAATATTCGGGATATTGCTCACCTACACCAGCATTTCTTATGCGGATCTCAGCGAGAAAAAGCATACTGGGGTTTTTCGCAAGCAGTTCGTTCCGTTTGGCTATTGCATGATCTACCTCACCTACCAGTCGATCCCATGGTGGCTGCCCGTCGAAACGGAGGTCAAAAGGATGATGACCCCAAAAGAGATCGTGATATGATACAAGCTCTTCATAAGATAATTCAGGCAGATTGACGACTGAGTGATGCCAGCCTATCATAACAGACGGAAAGGTCTGCTTCTCGATGCGGTCTTGAATCGGAGGATCTGGCAGCACACACTCCTCATCGTATCGAAGCACGTTAAACGATATCCCTTGAATTGGACTAAAATCGACAATCAGATTCTTGTGGATTCTCAGTTCTTCTAGTGCAGTTAAATTGGCAAGGGGACCTATATCCACAATCTGATTCGCAGCTAGATCAAGAAATCTCAGCTTTGTCAGGTTCGCAAGTGGGGTAATATCTATTATCCCACACAGCCTAAGCCCTAAGCCTTCTAACTGTGTGAGGTTTGAAAGGATTGAAAGGTCTTCTATCGGTATGAGGGTAAGGTCGAGGCGTTGGAGTGAAACGATGCCGGACAAGGGGGACACATCGGAAATTGGGTTTTTTGAAAGGTATAGACCCCTCAAGTTTGTCAGCCCTCTCAATGGAGTGATGTCTCGGACTTGATTTCTTTCGAGGAATATCCCTCTCACATGAGTCGCATATTCCAACCCAGTAAGATCTTCTATTTGGGCATCCCTGGCAGTAAGTTTGTCTAATAGTAACATCTCCTGCTGGGTCACCGGCACTTCAGATGACAACCCCAATTCCTCACGGATAGCACGCTCCAAATTAGGATCAGGGATCTCCACAACTTGCGCGTTGGCACGCTGCCAAAAACCACAGAGCGCAGCACTTATAATCAAAATCCCCAAACTGTATCTGAACGTCTTAAATCGTATCATGGTTAATCCTCCTTAGGTTATGGTGTTCTTATACCAAACAGCAAGAATTATAACCTAAGTTAGGCATATGTTCAAATTTACTCCGGCGTAAAAGTGAAAGCTCGTATGCAAGTCACCCTCAACCACCGACTGCGAATCCAACACCGCTTGTGTCGTGATATCCAGCGACACCGTTCCCGACAACTCGTGATTGAACGACAGATTTCTCTCGACCTTGCTTTCCGTAAAGCTGAAACGCACAATTGCTTGTTGCGACGGTCGAGGCATCCAAAATCCGCTTCCGATAGACAGAGGGGATTTTTAGAAATGAAAACTCGCTCAGATACAAAATTTTGAATTCAGCATCGTATTGTTCATATTCACGTACTGCTTCCTCTATGTCTGGAGCCCGTAGCTGATCATGTAAACCGCCACGCAGCTTGAACCACAACGGTTCAACCACCAATATATTTGCAGCGGGATAGTCCGCAATCCGCTCGCTTACACCAACCCGATAGAATCTCCGCCATGCTTTCAGCACCGCTGCAGTCTTATCGCTGATACCCCCGCCGGGATTGTCTTTGCCGGGAGGCAGCGTCGGATTGTATTGATGGTAACGGTCAACTGTCAGATAAAAAATATCCATATCACTCTCTCACTGGCTGAACTGCTGGGCGACAAACACCAAATCCAGAACATTAACCACTCCATCGCCATTGAGGTCTGGAGAAGATTTACCAAAACTGTTGGAAACCTGCACCAGATCCAAGACGTTGACAACCCAATCGCCATTGACATCAGCGGGATGTTTGGCTTTGAGATAGATTTCACCGTCAAGGTCCGGTAGCAAGTGGGTGATGGAGGCAGCGGTGCTTCCCCTATCGGATACGGAGTTCGCAGATGACGGCAGTGTGATGGCTTGTGCTTGACCACTCCGGTTGTAGACCGCCCAACCGTTGGTGAACTCTCTGATATACAAGCTCTCAATATCTTCTTGATAGCGTTGGGCAGTGGGTCCAACAGGTTGTCCGAGATCGGCATCCCAGAAGGGATACCAGAAGTGAGCTTGGGCAAAGCGTCCTGTAGAATATAATATGTATCCATCGGAAAGGGTAAGGCTCATTGTGGTGAATAAACGCATGAAACGAAGATTAGTTGGGCTATCTGGCGGCTCAGTCGGGATCCCCTCGCCCCTCAAGCAGTTAATTCGTGGTTCTCTTACGTTTGCTTCAAACCATAGGAGGGCATCTTCAATTTCAGCAAGCGTTTTATTTTGGTAAATATCGTAGCCATCGCGAAAGGTTTCCATGAAGCCGCCGTTGATATAGGAACCCGTGATTGGGAGTTTAGCCCAATTGCTATTGCAAAGGATAAGAAAATCGTCAGGCACATTGGCACGGATGCGTTGAATCATTGCGACCCGTGCTTCTAGCTCTTGATCGAAGGTTGTATAGTATTGGCGTTCCCACTCTTCCAAGGAACGATCCACAAGCACAGGCCCCGCATCAGACCACCCCGCACCGAAGAAGATGCCGTCATATAACCCACACTTTGCCACAGAAATCGTCTGTTGAACAATGACGTCTTGAACGGCGGGCTGCGTGAAATCGATAAAGAAACTATCTCTAACGGGATCGCGCGAGGTTCTGATACGGTTTCCATTTTCATCTCTCAGCCAGCCGAACCAATCTTCGGGGTAGTGGCCACTTCCATCTTCGGGGTATTGGCCAGTTCCAGCACTCCGTAATCGTAGGTCGACGAGGAAAATCATATTCGGATTTTTGGCGAGGAGTTCCTCCCGTTTGGCTATTGCACGATCTACCTCACCTATCAGTCGATCCCACGGTGGCTGCACGTCGAAACGGAGGTCAAAAGGAAGGCCCTGCCCCCAAAGATCGTGATATGCAAGGCGGTCTTCGTATGATAATGCAGTCAGATTCACTGTCGCATCATCATAGAGTTGAACAACAGATGGAAACGTCCGACTTTGGATTCGATCTTGAACCGGGGGATCTGGCAGCGTACACTCCTCATCGCGTCGAAGTATGTGAAACGATATCCCTTGAATTGGACTGAAATCGACAATCAGATTCTTGTGGATTCTCAGTTCTTCTAGTGCAGTTAAATTGGCAAGGGGACCTATATCCACAATCTGATTCGCAGCTAGATCAAGAAATCTCAGCTTTGTCAGGTTCGCAAGTGGGGTAATATCTATTATCCTACACAGCCTAAGCCCTAAGCCTTCTAACTGTGTGAGGTTTGAAAGGATTGAAAGGTCTTCTATCGGTATGAGGGTAAGGTCGAGGCGTCGGAGTGAAACGATGCCGGACAAGGGGGACACATCGGAAATTGGGTTTTTTGAAAGGTATAGACCCCTCAAGTTTGTCAGCCCTCTCAATGGAGTGATGTCTCGGACTTGATTTCTTTCGAGGAATATCCCTCTCACATGAGTCGCATATTCCAACCCAGTAAGATCTTCTATTTGGGCATCCCTGGCAGTAAGTTTGTCTAATAGTAACATCTCCTGCTGGGTCACCGGCACTTCAGATGACAACCCCAATTCCTCACGGATAGCACGCTCCAAATTAGGATCGGGTATGTTGACCACCTGAGCGTTCGCATTCTGCCAAAAACCGCAGAGCGCAGTGCTTATAATCAAAATCCCTAAACTGTATCTGAACGTCTTAAATCGTATCATGGTTAATCCTCCTTAGGTTATGGTGTTCTTATACCAAACAGCAAGAATTATAACCTAAGCTGGGCATATATTCAAACCTACCCCGGCGTAAAAGTGAAGGTTCATATCAAAAGAAAGTGCAAAATGCGAAGAGAAACCGAGTTTTTTCTTCAAAACTCGGTTTCTTTGCACCATTTCTTAACATGAGCCAAAGTGAAAGCTCGTATGCAAGTCACCCTCAACCACCGACTGCGAATCCAACACCGCTTGTGTCGTGATACCCAGCGACACCGTTCCCGACAACTCGTGATTGAACGACAGATTTCTCTCGACCTTGCTTTCCGTAAAACTGAAACGCACAATTGCTTGTTACGACGGTCGAGGCATCCAAAATCCGCTTCCGATAGACAGAGGGGATTTTTAGAAACGAAAACTCGCTGAGATACAAAATTTTGAATTTAGCATCGTATTGTTCATATTCACGTACTGCCTCCTCCATGTCTGGAGCCCGTAGCTGATCATGTAAACCGCCACGCAGCTTGAACCACAACGGTTCAACCACCAATATATTTGCAGTGGGATAGTCCGCAATTCTTTCGCTTATACCAACCCGATAGAATCTCCGCCATGCTTTCAGCACCGCTGCAGTCCTATCGCTGATACCCCCGCCCTGATTGTCTTTGCCGGGAGGCAGCGTCGGATTGTATTCATGATACCTATCCACTGTTAAATAGAAAATATCTGTCATATCTTCTCCAGTATTTGATTGGTTACATCCTCAATGGAGACGTTAGTGTTGTCAATTATATAGATCGGGACGACATCTACTTGCGTCTGTAGCCATTGAGCATAGCGTATCAAGTCTGCATCGTCTCGGTTATGACTCGCATTAACTTCGACGTCTCCAATAGAAAAGTATCCGTCAACATTAGCGTTACGATGAAGTATCCGCACGTTGCGTGAGTTTGGATCTGTCCTTAGAAAGAAACTGGCGACCGGCAACTTATCAGAAAATGTAGCTATGAAGATTTGCAAAAGTTGATTCACATTGCCGTCATCCGGATGGAGATAGCAATGCGTTAGCAACGACCAGAAGTGATCGCCTATCACAAAATTCCATTTTTGAGAGTCAATCGCTTGACGCAGAACTGCGATGTTGCTGATGACATGCGCGAACTGACTCACGCGACCTCCGAAATGCGTATTTACGTGTTCATCATCTTCAACTTGCAAATTTGAAGCGATTACACCCATGTCCCAAGTTTGACTGACCGCCGACCGAAAATTTTCGCGATTCAGTTCTACCCAACCCAATCGTTCCTCGATACAGCGCGCTTGGGTAGATTTTCCCGCTCCGGACAGACCATCAATCGTGATATATTTCATTGGTAAAACCTTTCAAAAGCAAGAGGTTCGACTCCTTGATCGCCACACGCCAAGTAATTGCCATCGAGAAGCATCTGTTCCTGTATCCTCCTCCAGAAAAATGAGTCGCCATAACGTGCAAACCCCTTTTCTATTAACTCCATGTGACGGGGTTCGACCCACATCTTAATATCCATCAACTTAGACAAGTAAAATACCCACGATTCACCTATTTCATGAGATTGCAGAGTCGGCATTATATCCGTTACATGACTCATGTAGTAGTGACTGAATGAATGGTCTTGAAAGACGACCTCATACGTGTGTGGTAGGTTAAACAGAACCTCAGAAAAGATATTGACGATATTATCGAACGGCAACCGTTTCGTCCCTCTTACCATTGTCAATATACTCGTCTTGTAATAGTTTTCTGGTCCGACAATATGCCATAAAAATTCTAGTCCGTTAAGAAGGATCGATTCATTGTGATCTGTAGGCTTTGTGCTGGTTTCATAGAAAAGATTGAAACCGAGATCCTGATTGAACGACAAACTGGAAACGATATGCGGCTCAAAATTGTGCTTCTCGCACGAAAACATACGCTCAAGAATCTCCGTAGTGACCCGCAATTCGTTAGGGCGGAAATCCGTATCTTCTAAGTAGACATAGGGATAATCGTAATCATCAAACGCTAGCTGCCTCCACAACATACCGAAACGGGAAGCATGACTCGTATGTGTCATACGGATAAATTCAACATGATTCTCCGATAGGATACCCTCTTTATGCAGAATATCCCAAACATCATTTGCCACATAGACCCGCAACGTCTGACTCGGCAGTTCATCCCGAAAGATCCGGATCCGTTCTTTCAGACCGTCAATATACTCTTGAAAAGGTTGGGTGGGCCACTGGGTATTCTCCCATGAAAACAGACAGATACTGCATAATGCCTCACCCCGCCTCGAAGGTCCGAGCTTATCTTGTATATTAAACATCTCAGCGAGACGGGCTGCGGGTTCGTTATTCACTCGATCCAAATCGGATTGAGTCCAACGGGGATCTATGACCTGCACCTTGTTGATAAAGTCGTTATACCTGTCTTGGGATTTGACAATATCAAAGATATTGTTGATTTGTGCATACTCGAAATGATCAGTAAATGGAGTCTCTGAAGGTGGGATAAGGAACAATTTAGTCTCATTTGTCTTTTTATCCTGAGTCGCAGCGGTTATCGTTTCTTCAGCAGATGTATCAAAAATATAGCCGGGTAAAAAAGAATGGGAAAACGTATTTCCGTCCTCACAAAGGTCATCGCAGAGACGGTGGAGAAACCAATCCTGCCCATATCTTTCACGCTGTAACCCGATCTCTACCAAACCCAATCGAAACCGCCACGCAACAGGTATCACTTTGGTCAACATGAATAGCCAATTTTCATCAATGTAACGGAGATTCAGATTCAGATGTCGTTCTCGAACATTCGTCCATACCCCATCTCTATAGATAATCCGCTCGGAGTTCCACCTAAAAAATGCGCAGAATATCTTGCTAATATCGGAAAATGGTAGGCGATTGGTGCCGCGCATCAGCGATGGTGTGCTTGATTGAATATACTCGCTAAGTCGGTGCACGTATAGCGGATCGCTTAATCGATAGTCATCTGCCCAGAATAATAAAGGATATGCTTGTGGAATACTGCCATCCCGCCTCTCTTGGGGAATCATACCTATTACATCACTCCGAAAACAAAACGGTTCGCCATCCAAACAACTCTTGAAATCGTCATACTCAGTAATGTTGATCTCATTCGGATTCATAATCCACTCGTTATTTATCATCTCGCCATTGGCGTCCGTTTCACGAACCCAAACGTAATCATAATCGTAATCGTCAAATGCAAGAAACCGCCAAAACGTGCCAATCTCTGTGTGTTCGCTACTATCTCGCATCCGATAAAAATCGGCGGACTGTGTGTTAAGTAAGCCCGCTTGATATACACTGTCCCACGCGCTATTGCCAACATACACCCGTAACTTATGATGTTCCAGTCGGTCAAAGAAATCGACCCATGCAATCAAGCCGTTCAGGTAATCATCAAACCGCTTGCCCGTTGTGCCACGTCCATCTTCGGTTTCCATCTTGAATAACGAGAAACTGTGCAGACATTCTGCGCGTTTGCCAGACTCAATTTTCTCGGTAATCTCAAAGAAACGAGCAAGTTCCGGGGGCGACGCACTCTGTTCGATCCGTGTTATATCTTCAAGCGTGAAACGTGGATCTACCATCTGAACCGTGTTGATTAAGGTAGATTCATCAACGTCATTCACAAACTTGCCTCGCGGAAGATAAACAGCGTCTATAGGCATTGTGTCAATCAAGAATCTACCCATCTGTCAATTCCTTCCAGTCAAAAGGTTTGCCGCCATTGTGCGAGCACATGAAGTCGCAATTCACCTGTTCAATCAATCGTTTCCAAAAAAAGTTATCTCCGAACGCTTTGTAGCCACGACGATACCAATCCAAATGCCTATCGCGTACCCATAATTTCATCTTGAGTGCCTTGGACAAGAAAAACATGATCTTTTCCGCGCTGTCCGCCTCCTGATACATCTGACAATGCGGCTGCATATATGTCCATCGGTTCAGTTCAGGGTCATATATTTGAGTCAGTGGACGCCTGTTCAAGCAATCCAGAATAAGCGGTTCAATGTCACTAAATGGTAGTTCTCGGGGGCCGCGATACCACTCAAAAATCTTGGTTTTCAGAAATGACTCAATCGGAAACATCTGAACGACGGGTAGATAAAAATGCGCCATAATATCATTATAAAACTTGGGTGGTAATCTCATCAAAAACGTTAGATGTCGAGTCGGCGGATCTACAAGCGATGCGGCGACTGGGGCATCAGTATTGGCAAATGTTTCCTTTGTTATTGACCTGTGGAGCTCTTTCAATTCACGGCGGAAGTGGACATCTTCAAAAAAAACATAGTCATAGCTGTAATCCGTTAATGCGAGTATTCGCCACATATTCCCGATATTCCAACCGCTTGACGAATCTTTCATCTTGATAAAATCTACACCCCGACTTTTCAATATACCCGCGTCGTCTAAATCCCGCCACATTGAATTGCCGACATAGATTCGCAATTGGAAATCATCGTGAGTCGCATAGTACTCAATTTTTTCTTTGATATCGGTTACATATTTCTGCCACCATTCTTCATTACCGTGTCGATGGTGTGACTTAAAAATAGCGGTGCTACACAGAATCGGTGAAACCGCCCTGCTGATAATCTGATCTTCTATCTCAAGTATCGAGGCATCAAAGTGTTTGCTTCGAAACCGATTAGAAAAACCCTTGCCGAAACGTGGATCGACGACTTGCAGGCGGTTTTCCAAGTCTAATCTTTTACTACCACTTTTCTCAAAAAATGCAGGCGTAATGTAGTATTCCGCATCATCTACTATTTTTGGAATAAGGAACGGAATGGGCATTGTCTTCCTCAATGATAGCTTCGTTTATGGATTGTGTTCGCAACCATTCTCTTACATCTATTTCAGGCGTAAAGCCGGGCAGCATCTTCTCGCGACGGGCGACAAGGGTTTGGTGGATACCCTCTGGCCAGTCGGGATGATCGTCCCCGATGACCGGCGGATGGTAACGACCCCAGATGTCTATCAGTTCCTTCGTGGAAACACCGGTGCCCGTCCCTAAATCGTACTCACCGCTAATATCTTTCTCTATCACATACAGGATCGCAGAAACAACATCCTTCACATGGATATAGTCGCGCAAGATAGGATGAAAACAGTAGGGGAGCGATCCGTTCATCAGCTTACGGATCGGAGATTCTTTGTTGTTGCCAGTCCCCTCTTTCCCGAACACGGTATAGACGTTGAGAACGCAATAGTCCTGTAGCATCGCCATGATTAGATCTGCACTGCACCGCTTTGACCATGTGTAAAAACTGAACGGCTCTATACTTGAGCATGTAGAAGTGAAAATCAACTTGGCGCCGTTCTGTTGGGCTGCCTTAGCGATCCGTTTGGTGCAGTGATAGTTTGAAGCAAATATAGATTCAGCATCTTGTCGCCCCTGCTCATGTCGCTGTAGGCGTTCCGTTGCTGCATGAATAACGAGATCAACATCCCAATCGAAAACCGTGTCAAACTCGCGTTGCCATGCAGTTGGATTTGCAGAATACGACAGACTGAAACCGCGAACATCGCCCAATGGCACATCCGCGAAAGCAGATTTTTCAACCAACCGCGTCAGATAGGGCATCAACACCTTGCCGATATAGCCCCGATCCCCTGTCAAAATGATGTTCATGAAGTCCCCTTATCTATCAGGCAAGTTAAAATAGCGCAAAGAAATCTCATCATCACAGAAATTTGTGAGGGTCAATCATCTTGAAAGGCGCATATTTTTTTATCAAAACCGGAAGATCTAACATTTTAAGCACCTCGTAATAAGTGCGTGGTTTTTCTTTGGGTGATTGAACTAGTGTTTTATCTTGGACATTCAGAGGGCGGGCGTGGGGGATACATAGATAGACCAAAATATCTGAAACTGTAGTCTCCCAAGTTGACGAATCAATAAAATCCTCATAATAAATTTTGTATGGCGTTATGTTGTGTGTATCAAAGAAAGTTTGCCATACCTCATCTAAAAAATAGTATCGAAGCACTTGGCGCAAGATGTCCTCACGCGAAACAGATATTTCCATATTATTGCGTTCAATGGTTTCGCGTGAAACATTTTTATTCATTTTGTAGACCCCAGTTCCGCTTGCACGAAGAAAGGAAAGTGCTTGGGCTACTTTGTTACGGCGTATCAACCAAATCCATTTTATTGTGTTTGGCTGAGCTCCACAATTCAATAAATGATCGCAAATTGTCATCTGCGTAGTATGGATAGACAGACCCCATTGTTTGAAATCCTTATGCGCTTTTAACTTTTCATAACACGACCGCAGTGGAGACAATACACGCTTAAAGTCATTACTATTCCAAATGGACTCAGCTACATCTTTTCCAACTTCCGCACGAAATTCTCTTGCGGCAACTAACTCAGTCGAGTTGAGTAAATCCATCAGAAGATTGCTTCCCGACCGGTGGTGAGTCGCGATAAAAAACGGTAAAGGAAAATCAATATCCATTTTATAACCTTCCATTATGTCCCGTAAAAATAATATGTGTCATTCGCTTTCAGAAACTCTTCTATCACACGATTGGTCTCATCATCGTTTGATTGTTTCAAAAAGCGAGATTTAATTGGGAGGCCGTTCTCCACATAGCGAACCCCTATATAATCCATAACCCGAATAACAGTTGCCTTCCATTGATGCGGTTCAACAAAATCCTCATACCTAATAATCAGCGGCTCAATTCCATTCTTCTCAAAGAAAAAACGAAACCCTTCATGTACTATTAGCCTTCTGCAAACCTTATCTTTTAGAGGTTTCGTTGACAACTTTACGCGCTCATCATTTCGGCCTTTGAGCTTTTCAAATTTGTCTACCCGTAAGAAGAACAAACCCTTTTTCAAAGCAATTGCCTCCGAGATGGACAATTTCAATAGGCTTTCTCTTTGCAACCAAATCCATCTGACTTCATTAACCCGAACACCTCTTAATCTAAGATAACGGTGTATAAGAGACATTCTTCCATGATCTACTTTTGTTCCCCATACACCACACTTTTCTGTTTTCTGTTGAACCGAGTCGAAAAAAGACAAAACTTGTTCATCGGTGGCTTCATCATATTTTTGTTCCTCAATCCGTTTTGACAATTCGATAGGAGCCGGAAACTGCTGCGTTGACTCAAGTAATGAACCCAAGAAATGAAACCCACTTCTTGGCGAACAAACTACGAAAAACGGTAAATTATCAGTAAACCTTGTTCCCATATTTTTTCATAGCCTCTAGATATTCAAAAACGTCGCAACTCCGCGTGATAATCATCTTAGTCCTCATTTGCAGCGAAGTGTTTAGACACAAACACCAAGTCCAGAACGTTGACAACCCCATCACCATTGAGGTCCGGAGAGGATTTGCCAAAACTGTTGGAAACCTGAACCAAATCCAGAATATTGACGACTCCATCGCGGTTGACATCAGCAGGATGTTTGGCTTTGAGATAGATTTCACCATCAAGGTCAGGGACCAAGTGGGTGATGGACGCAGCGTTGTTTCCCCTGTCGGATACAGAGGTTGCAAATGACCGCAGCGTGATGGCTTGTGCTTGCCCACTCCGGTTATAAACCGCCCAGCCGTTGGTGAACTCCCTGATATACAAGCCCTCGATGTCTTGATAGCGTTGGGTAGTGGGCCCAATGGGCTGTCCGAGGTCCGCATCCCAGAAGGGATGCCAGATGTGTTTCTGGTATTGCTTTTGCCCTCCAATAGTTCCAAGAGTGTAGAGGGCATATCCATCGGATAGGGTGAGGCTCATTGTCGTGAATAAACGCATCCACTGTTTATTTCTTGGGCTATCTGGCGGTTCGGCACCAATGCCAAAACCTCTTAAAATGTTGATTTGGGGTTCTCTAGCATTTGCTTCAAACCAGATGAGATTTGTTTCGATCTCAATAATATCATCGCGTGTGTAGCCATTTTCGCGCACACGCGGAAAGGTTTCCATATGGCTGCCATTGATATACGGAATTGAGAGCGGAAGTTTATCACGATTTGAATTGATGGCGATGAGGAAATCATCCGGAACTTTCTCTCGAATACGTTTAAGAATATTGGTTGAGATGCTTGTCTCCCACCACCGCGTATCGTAGTGGATTCCCCGCCACCACGTATCGTAGAAGATTCCATCATATATCCCACATTTAGCGACAGAAACTGCTTGTTGAACAAGGACATCTTGCACTTCGGGTTGTGTTATATCAATGTAGAAAGTACCGTTTTGGAGTCCCTCAGCCTGAAGAGGGTTTCCGTCTGCGTCTCTTAACCAACCGGACCAATCTTCAGGAAAAAGATACCCTACGTTTGAATACGTGCTTACGCCATGAGCAAGAAATAGCATATTGGGATTTTTGGCAAGCAGTTTATTGCGTTTATCTATTGCGACTTCGATAGGTCCACTCAATTGAGACCATGGCGGGGTCTTTTGGAAATAGAGTTCAAAAGCAGGGGGGCTATGCCAAAATATGTCGTGATATGCAATACGATCATCATGGGATAAATGGGATACTGCAGGTAGACCATCCCAGAGATCGTTTAGCCCGTCACCAAAAGCTGTAACAATAGATGGGAAGCTCCGATTCTCGATTCGCTCTTGAATCGGAAGGTCTGGCAGCACACACACCTCATCATATCGGAGATCAGGGATGGATAGCCCTTGAATAGGGCTAAAATCGAGAATGCGATTCCCACTTATCCAAAGTTTTTCCAACCGTGTTAAGTTAGCAAGGGATCCCACATTTTCAATCAGATTGTCCACAAGATTCAAATCTTTCAATTGTGTCAGATTCGCAAGGGTGCTAATATCAACAATGTAATTAGCTTGTAACCGAAGGGTTTGCAACACGGTCAAGTTGGAAAATGGGCTTAGATCCGTAATTCTATTCGCTTCAAGATTCAAAACGACCAGTTTTGTCAGATGCTGAAGCGGGGTGATGTCTGTTATCTTGCAAGCGAAAAGATGAAGACCTCTTAATTGCGTGAGGTCTTTAAGGAACGTGAGGTCCTCAATCGGAATCCCACTAAGCTTGAGGTATTCAAGCCGCCTGAGACTCGCAATCGGTGTCAGGTCATTAATGGGATTGTTTGGAATGGACAAGCTTTCGAGATTCTGGGCATATTCTATGCCAGTCAGGTTTTTGATTTGTGCATCCTCTGCAGAAAGCCCAAATAATTGTAACATCACCTGTTGGGTAAGTGGCAGGTGAGATGGCAATCCCAATTCCTCACGGATAGCACGCTCCAAGTTAGGATCAGGGATCTCTATTTTGCTAGAAGCAAGTTCCTGCAACTTGTGAATATCAACATCCACACTCTGAAGATTCAATCCAAAGAGCGGACGAAAATCTGTTATCGCATTACTAGCAATTGTCAAATCAGTCAGCCGTGTTAAATTTGCCAGCGGGCTGACATCAACAATCTGATTGTTATCAATCCGTAGTTCTTGCAATGTAGTTAAATTTGCAAGGGGACTTATATCCACAATCCGATTGTGTTGCAGCCAGAGTGTTTCCAACATGGTTACATTAGATAGGGGACTTATATCCACAATCTGATTGTCAACAAGATTCAAATTTGTCAATTGTATCAGATTAGCAAGGGGGCTAATATCAACAATGTAATTATGTCCTAACCGAAGGGTTTCCAACGCGGTCAAGTTGGAAAGTGGCCTTAGATCCGTAATCCTATTCGCCTCAAGATTCAAAATTTCGAGGTTGGTGGCATATTCTAAGCCAGTGAGGTTTTCTATTTGCATAGCCTCTGCACGAAGCCTAAATAATTTTAACATCTCCTGCTGGGTAACCAGGAATTCAGATGACAACTCCAATTCCTCACGGATAGCCCGCTCTAAGTTAGGGTCAGGGATCTCTACAATTTGGGCGTTGGCACTCTGCCAAAAACCGCAGAGCGCAGCACTTATAATCAAAATCCCTAAACTGTATCTGAACGTCTTAAATCGAATCATTGTTAATTCTCCCTTTTTAATAGACAAGGTCTCCATATTGTTTCATCTCCTCAAGATAATCAAAGACGTGATACTTGATTTGAAAATCTGGCAATAACTGCTTTGCGACAATGACATGCGGATATTTTTCAAGATAGCGCGGATCACCCGGGCCCACAATCGGGGGTAACGGTTCGCCCCAATGCTTAAAAGATGAAATCGACATCCCAATCAAATACCTTTAGGACTTACGCAGTTGAATGGTCAAAGCCTCCGTTCCGAGAGTCTTCGACCTGTAGTTCGGCGATTCATCGCCGCCCCGATAAATCGGGATTCAAAGCAACTGGACACCGTTGTCAACGCCCGATGAATCGGGCAACTACTATCTGGAGTGCGTAAGTCCTGACCTTCTCAAACTCCTTTTCTCACGTAAGCGGATCATGCGAATACGATACACTAAATCCTCGAACATCGCCGGTCGGTATATCTGCAAATTTTGACTTTTCAACAAGGCGTGTAAGATGAGGCATCAGCAACTGTCCAATACCTTTCAGAACCTGTTAGAATGATATTCATACTGCGTCATCTCTCCCCTATCATTAAATACTGGTGGTTTGTTAGGAATGTCGTAGAATACGCTATTCCCTTCATCATGGCACTGTTTCAAAAATCGCAGACCGACACGATTCGTTACTAGCTGTGATAGTACCCCTTCCCTTACCCGTATCGCATATTTAAGTGGCGTATAAAAATGCCATGTGTGCTGAAATGGGAGCAGACTATATTGTGCTCTATCTTTAAGAAAAAAAGTGAATACGTTCCAGTTTGGATAATACATCGTATAGTAAGGAGGCAAAAACAAACATTGTGCAAAAACTTTCGCAACATCAACTGGAGTTTTGTACGGGCCACTCCAAAAGCCGGGAGGGTGATTGGTAATAAACATAGGTAAATCCTGGATCACGTGAAACCTACTAACCGCATGAAATATAGCTTTGTACCAAAAATTTATCGCAAAAAGAAAATGATAAGATTTATCAATTTTCTCCCATCTGGCTTGATAAAATTTCAAGTCAGGTATGAAATTAGAAAGCCGATGGTATATATTTTCATCTCGCAAGTTCTGCATTAAATCGGTATCTATAATCGTTGCGAATGATTCACTCATATCTCCATAAACAAGGTATCGCCAACATTGTCCCATCCGAGAATAAGATGATGAGTCTAACATACGTATAAAATCAACATGCTTCGCCTTTAGGCAGCCCTCCTGATGAAGTAGATCCCAAATATCATCTCCGACAAACACTGTGAGTGTGCTATCCGTTTGATCGCGAAAATATGCTATTAGCTCTTTTAAGCCGTTCAGAAAATCACTGAACGGTTGGTAAGCCTTCGCTTTCATACGAAATATCGACATACCAACTCGCATCGGTTTTTGATGCTTCGATAACTGTTTGTCTTTTATCTCAAATAGATGTGTGGAATAATCCTGCGGGAGTTGTGTGCGCGGATCAAGAAACTGAACTGTTTCATTAAATTCTTCTTGTTCCAACAAGGGGCGTAAATACTCCTGTTCTATATATTGTGCATCTTTGGGAATGCTAGGGATAAAAATTGGAGTTAACATCTTGTCTAAATCTCCAGAAACTCATTATGAAGTCCAAATTGCTAATCTGTCATGAATCTGATAGTTGTCATCAGGGATTAGTTCTTCTAACACTCGATCTACCTGCCAATAATCTCTGTCATGAAACACAATAACACCACCGGGTACAAGTAACTCCTTAATCAATAACGCTTCATTATAACAGGTGCCAACATCATGCGAACTATCAATAAAAGCCAATCTTATAGGTAAATTAAACAACTTCAAATACCTGACGCTATCGGATATAGTCTGTACAATATAATCAGCTAGCTCTAATCTATGAATGATCGAACGGAAGACGACTGGTTGTTGATTTTTCTTTTGCCATTCAATCCAATCAAAATCTTTATCTATTGTCAACATTTCTCGATGTTCTAAGATACCCTTATCGGGTGCATAACTATCTATTGTGAAAACAGGATAATTATATAATCGAGATTCCTTAATACCTTGCGCCATAACCACTGCTGATTTCCCAAACCATGTACCACAATCTAAAACACATCCATCCTCCCGCGATGTTAACGTACATGCACCTCGCGCTAGTTCGTATAACACAGCTAATTCGTGAACATGTGAAAATGAATGTCCATTTAACTCTTGATATACATCTCCAATCCGATCTACCACTGTCATTGAATCCTCTAAATTTACAAATTTATAATCTTCCATGTAAGTGAATCCCTATAGTCCCTGTAATCCGAAACACTTCTATATCATATAGATCCTGACTATCCAAAAAATCGTTCACAGCATTTACTGTCCCCCGACACTCCACGTGATAGTCATGTATCAAGAGCCAACCATCAGTGACTAACCTTTCCATTGCTGTCCAGATCGCACCCGTTTTATGCTCATACGAATGATCTGAATCTAAGAAAATCAATCGGAGTTTAGGGTCTAAGAAAGAAAGTGCCTCTAAATCAGGATAGATGATAGGGCATATAAAATCTTTCAAATCAAACTGAGAGAACACTTGTTGTGCAATTAACGAATTTATATGATTTACATCGCGGTGATACTTGTCAATCGTAAATAATGGGATTTCCTTATGGTATTCTTTTAATGCTAACCCCATTATAATCGCGCTCGCGCCCCTAAACGTGCCAAATTCTAAACAATGGCCAGCGGTGTCTTCGTCCTGATGTAAACCTGCGGCGATCTCATATAACATACTCAACTCTCTACACGAATTGAGGTGAATCTGCAAAAGTTCACCGTGACGATCGAATTCTCTTAATACCTTGTCAACCCAAAGTTCAGTCTTATCTTGAACAACAAATTCTTTGATTTTTGGGTGCGGATCAATAGACTTAGTTTCCATATTTTTTTATCTCCTCAGGATAGTCAAGTATGTGATACTTAATTGAGGGGGTGTTCATAAATAGATATCCCAGTTCATAGATGACTCACACATACGCTCGTGTGAACAAATCGGGAAACAGAAACCGAGTTTTTTCCGCAAAACTCGGTTTCTCTGCCTGCTTTGTTCTTTCTTTACATGATTCTCACATATATTATTGCGCTGTGATAGATTTTTTCCGAAGATTCAATCGGTTTTGAATCCGTGTTATCCGCGTCATCTGCTTAATCCGCGATTCAGACAATACTTATGAGCACCCTTCACTTGATTTGAAAGTCGGGCAATAACTTCTTTGCTGCGATGACTGTTGGATATTTTTTTGGGGTAATCCGTGCCGCCGCCAAAAAAACGATCCGTAACAGCGTCCGTGTGATTAGCATTCGTATCCTTATTCCTCCGCTGAAAAGTATCTAGACACAAACACCAAGTCCAGAACGTTGACAACCCCATCGCCGTTGGGATCAGGGGAGGATTGACCGAATCCGTTAGCAACCTGCACCAAATCTAAGATGTTGACGACCCAGTCGCCGTTGACATCGGCAGGATGTTTCGTCTTGAGGTAGATTTCACCATCAAGGTCAGAGAGCAGGTGAGTCAGCGAAGCAGCGGTGCTTCCCCTATCGGAGACGGGAGTACCTAGCGTAGACAGTGAAATTTCTTGCGGTTTACCACTCCGGTTATAAACCGCCCAGCCGTTGGTGAACTCTCTGATATACAAGCCCTCAACATCTTCTTGATAGCGTTGGGTAGTGGGCCCAATGGGCTGTCCGAGGTCCGCATCCCAGAAGGGATGCCAGATGTGTTTCTGGTATTGCTTTTGCCCTCCAATAGTTCCAAGAGTGTAGAGGGCATATCCATCGGATAGGGTGAGGCTCATTGTCGTGAATAAACGCAGCCACTGTTTATTTCTTGGACTATCTGGCGGTTCAGTGCCAATGCCCAACCCCCTTAAACAGTTGATCTGCGGTTCTCTTAGGTTTTCTTCTAACCAGATGAGATTGGTTTCTATCTCAACAATATCCTCCCTCGTATAACCGTGTTCAACCACACGCGGGAAGGTTTCCATGAAACTGCCGTTGACGTATGGGGCTGAGATTGGGAGTTTCCTCCGATTTCTATTGCAGAGTATCAAAAAATCGTCGGGGACATTTACACGAATGCGCTGAAGGATCGCTAGTCGTGCTTCACGTTCTTCAGCGGCGGCGCTATAGATTATTGGCCCGTTAGGGTGATGGAAATTCGCAAGTGAAATCCCGTCCTCCTCCCACCAATCGAAGAAGATTCCGTCATACAACCCGCATTTGGCGACAGCAATCGCCTGTTCGACAATTATATCTTGCATGCCGGGTTGCCTAAAATCAAGCAAGTAGCGATTGTGTTTTGGTAAGTCAGAAGATTCATGCCAGTTTTGAACGAGATTGCCGTCTTCGTCTCTCAACCAGTAGGGGAAGTCCGCGGGATAGTGGCTGGGAAGGTGTGCATCCCGTTGACGGATTTCGACAAGGGACAGGATATTGGGGTTTTTGGCGAATAATTCCTCACGTCTGGTTATTGCTTCTGGTAAATCGCCCATTACTTGATACCCTTGTGGGGTCAGTTGAAAACGGGGCCCAAAACGCATGAAACCAAAGTAAAGATCGTGAAATGCAATACGCTCGTCATAAGGTATCGAATCGTCCCACCAGTCGCCGCCCCTATTCAATATGCCGTCATCCCATGCTAGCACAATAGATGGCAGACTCCGATTATCGATTCGGTCAACTACGGACACTGGTGGAACTAAACACTCCTCATCATGCAAAAGAGAGGTTAAGTTAAGTCTCCATAGGGGTGAAAAATCTAAAATCGAATTGTGAGAGATGTGGAGTTCTCGTAATGCAGTTAAGTTGGATAGAGGACTCACATCGGCAATCTGATTGTTATCAATCCAGAGCACTTCCAACGCAGTTAAGTTGGAAAGCGGACCAATATCGACAATCTGATTTGCCGCGAGATTTAGCAAGACCAGTTTTGTCAACTTCTGAATCGGGGTGATGTCTGTTAGCCCACAATGAGACAGACGTAGGTGTTTTAACTGCGTGAGGTTCTGAATCGGAGTAAGGTCTTGAATGGGGACGCCCGCAAGGTGAAGTAGTTCAAGTTGCGTTAAATTCGCAAGCGGGGTGAGGTCTTTGATGGGATTGTCCCGGAGGTATAAGTTTTTGAGATTGGTTGCATATTCTAAGCCAGTTAGATTTTGAACCTGTAGGACTTCTGCCGCAAAACTTGTTAATCGTAACATCTCCTGCTGGGTAATCGGAAATTCAGATGACAACCCCAATTCCTCACGGATAGCACGCTCCAAGTTTGGATCAGGGATCTCTATTTCGCTAGAAACAAGTTCCTGCAACTTGTGGATGTCAATATCTACACTCTGAAGATTCAATCCAAAGAGCGGACGAAAGTCTGTTATCGCATTGTTAGCAAGTGCCAAATCGGTCAGCTGTGTTAAGTTGGCAAGGGCTCCCACATCTTTTATCTGATTGTCAACAAGATTCAAATTTGTCAATTGTATCAGATTAGCAAGGGGGCTAATATCGACAATGTAATTATGTCCTAACCGAAGGGTTTCCAACGCGGTCAAGTTGGAAAGTGGCCTTAGATCCGTAATCCTATTCGCCTCAAGAATCAAAATTTCGAGGTTGGTGGCATATTCTAAGCCAGTAAGATTTTCTATTTGTGCGTCCTGTGCAGAAAGCCTAAATAATTTTAACATCTCCTGCTGGGTAATCGGTAATTCAGATGACAACTCCAATTCCTCACGGATAGCCTGCTCCAAGTTAGGGTCAGGTATCTCCACAACTTGGGCGGAGGCACGCTGCCAAAAACCACAGAGCGCAGCACTTATAATCAAAATCCCTAAACTGTATCTGAACGTCTTAAATCGTATCATCGTTAATCCTCCTTAGGTTATGGTGTTCTTATACCAAACAGCAAGAATTATAACCTAAGCTGGGCATAAGTTCAAATCTACTTCGCCCCCGGTAGGTGCGGCTTCCCAACCGCACCGCATTCAATCCTACCCGGTAGGTGCGGTTTCCAACCGCACCGCATCGGCACTGTTGGAAACAGTGCCTACCAAACGGGACAACAGTAGGTGCGGCTTCCTAACCGAACCGGTTTGGAGTGTCTCATCAATTCTATGGCCCACTATAGTTTTCCATTTTTTGACCAATTTTGGCAGATAGACAGCAGATTGCCGCCTACATCGTAGGCGGGGCATCCCCGATAAATCGGGATCCAAAGCGACTTGCCCCGCCCGAAGAATTAAATGACTCTATCCCCTGCACGCTTAGGTTGCCATAAAAAATGGATAATCAGTAGAGTTTGTCCCCATATTTTTTCATCTCATCGAGATAGTCAAGTATGTGATACTTAATTTGAAAGCCGGGCAATAACTTCTCAGCCACAATAACCGTAGGATATTTTTCAGGGTAATCCGGATGATCGGGACCAGCGACAGGCGGAAGCGGCTCTCCCCACCGCTCAAAGAGCGTTCGCGCACTAATGGCTTCCCCCGTTCCTAAATCGTAGATGCCTGTATAACGATTGTCAACAATATGACCGATCGCTCGGATAATATCGCGCACATGAATCCAATCGCGCACCCACGGCTCAAACATCACAGGCAACTCACCTCGGATCAGTTTAGCGACGGCAGAATACTTGCTCGGTCTGCCATATTCGTCGCCGTAGACGATGAAAGGGCGGACGATACAGTGGTCTTTGACGTTGCTCTCAACGAAATCGCTCGCGCATCGTTTTGACCACCCATAATGAGAGATCGCTGTGATCGCTTGGCAGGTAGAAAAGAAAAGCATGAAGCTATCGTGGCGTTGGCAATACCGCGCGACCTCGGTCGTGGTGTGATAGTTCCACCAGAAAATATCCTCCTCCGTATACATCGAATCCATAATCGCGCCGGCATGGATCACCATATCGAAAGGCTGGTTAAACGCTTGAGCAAATCGATGCTCCCATCTCTCTTTATCACCAAACTCATCAAACGTAAACACCTCAGCATTGCCTTTAGCCTTCAATGCAGCATGGATCTTACTACCGATATAGCCATTACTGCCGGTCAGCATTATTTTTTGCAAAGTAACCCTCCGCTTCCGCTATACCTTCAAAACTCCCGCAATCGAGTACAGCGTTATCAATACATTTGAACGATTCACCGTGTCGGAACATCTGCTTGATAGTGTCAAGTATATCGTATTCGCCCCGATACGACTGTATTTTATTCAGCATCAAGGAATGTTGCATCTCATAAAACGCGCTAGCATCTTTGAAATAGAAGCAACCGCTCAATGTTTTGTTCGATTTTGGGTTTTCAGGTTTCTCTTTATGATCCAGATACCAGCCCTTACCATCCGTTTCAACCACAGCACATCGGGTCGGATCGTCCGCTTCGTTGATGCCTAAAATTGAATGTCTCGGGCAACCCCGAACCATATCTGCTAACAGAAAATCGGTGGGGATAATATCGCCGAGCATCACCAGCACCCCCTGCTTTTTGTTCATGTTGCCCAACGCCAGATCCACCGCTTGCCCCGTTCCGATCGGGGCGTCCTGATCGACTATCCGAATCTTAGGCTCATATGTTTCCAGCCACGGTCGAACCGGCTTCTGCACGTCGGAGATACAACTAATTTCAGAAATAGCTGCACATCGCATATAGTAGATAATGTATTCCAAAATCGGTCGTCCGTTAATAGCAATGAGTGATTTAGGCGTGTGATCCGTCAACGGCTTCAGCCGTGTCCCGTGACCACCGGCGAGTATGATTCCTATCATTTCACTTCCTTTAGTTTGGGCAGCTGCTCCTCTAAAAGAGCAGCAACCTCACGGATTACCCATTGTTGCTCACGTGAAAAATTGTATTGTTTGATATTGCCATCGACCGTGTTAGCCCAAGTTCCCCCGTTGCCATAAGCGAGCGTCGCGCCCGCCCAATCGCACACCATTTCAATCAGAGCGGGTAACTTCATGGAACGCACATCTGTATAATGTTCCGGATGATGATCGTTTCGGCTCGTATGCAGTTTAAAGCAGTCGTTACCCTCTAGCAGTTTGGACCGTGCCTCTTTAAATTCGTCTGAGGGATATTCTAATCCGTCGGGCAGAGCTTCAAGTCGGGAATAACCTGTCAACTCGTCCTCCCGAAACTTTGACCGGTCATGTTCTAATGCTCGCTGGCGGAGATCATCGGTAACAGCAAAAATGGCACTTTGTACGAAGAAGAGATGTTCCCTATTCTTGAAGACCGTCTCCAACATTACATTGCCTCTCAATCCAATCTTTTACACCGATCTGCGTTGCGATATACGGCACCTTCGCTACACGAGGTGCAGGTCCAACAATCGGGTAATCTTCGCAACCCGGTCGGATGCACGGTAACGGTCTAAGATCTATGCCGCCGATCTTGCACAACTCATCGAAATCGAAACCACTTCCGGTGCCCATCTCAAATACGCCATGAGACTGATCTGCTAGTGCCTTTTCCACCATCCGTAAACAGTCGTCAATATGGATGTAGTCACGCACGAAGGGTTTGGTCACATACGTCACTTGACGCCTTACGATATTTTCAGGGATCGAAAACTTCTTTATCCTGCCAACCTCTTTGCCAAAAATGTTGTAAGGAACAAACACACACACCTTGTCGCGGTTGTCAAACAACCAATCCGATGCCGCTCGTTTAGAAAAACCGTAAGGGGTCGTGACTGGATCATTTGCTGCACATGACGAAAAGAAAATGAAATGCACCTCAGCGTTCACAGATTCAGCCAAGATTTGTGTCGCCCGATAGTTCCAATCAAACGCATCTTGGCAGCTCACAGTCGTCGATGACGCTGCGCCAGCGTGAATAACATGTGTGAACTCAGTGTCCACACACCGGTCAACCGAGTCCCTATAAGCACCCATACTCGATTTATCCTCGTTCAAGGCTATCACTTCTGCATCACGATAAGTCTGTAATAGAAACCGATGGATGTGTGATCCCAGATAACCGCGATGCCCAGTAATTAATATTTTCATTTATACCCCTTCAACGTGCACTCCTTGCCTATCAAAATTGAATGGCACTTCCTTTAATCCCATATCGGACAGCCGTTCTCGGACATTACCCTGATGCTTCGGTTTCACGTAGAAAACAAAATGCCCACCGTTCCCCGCACCGAGCAGTTTCCCACCGGTCGCCCCAGCGTCCAACGCTGCATCATAAATCCCGTCCAATCGCTCATTTGATATAGATGACGAGACCAGACGTTTCAATTCCCACGTCTTCTTCAAGAACTTCGGAAATGCCTCCTGCGGATTTTCGATATTCACAAACGCCTGCGCAAGTTGCTTGATCTGCATCAACTGCTTCGCTGATTTCTTTTCACTCTGAACGTCCCGCGAATCTCTGGCAAATCCAGTGTCAAACAGCATCAGTCTGCTACTGTCTATACTCGGCAAATCCTTGGCTGTCACCGAATCATCTGGATTAAATTCAAAGTATCGCGTGCCACCGAGCGCGCAGATGTAAGCGTCCTGTACCCCTGAGCCACCCATCCGCAACTGGATCGCTGCCACCTGCTGGGCAATCGTCCATCGCTGTATCAGATGACCACGGGCTTGCAACAATCCGGTCAATAGCCCCACCATCACCGCGCTGCTTGTCCCCAGTCCACACCCATGCGCGGGCATATCCGTTGTTATCCAGATCGACACCCCACCTTCAAGTGTGAACCCGATAAAATTGGGATTCAAAGCAATATTTTCTAAGATGGCTCGGACAAGCGGATGCTTCAATTGATGTGCTGCCGAACAGGTTTCATGCCCAAACGGCGTATCAAGCGTTATCACCGAATCCTCGCGCGCACGGATGGCGACGTAGAGATACCTGTCAATCGCTGTGCCAACCACGCAGCCGCCGTATTTCCGCGAGAAATCCGGTAAGTCCGTCCCACCTCCAAAGAAACTCATCTTTAGAGGTGTCCGTGTAATAGTAATCTCGTTCGGTTTTTCAAGCATGTTTGAATACTCTCAGAAATTCATCATGAATGGCTTTACACAAAATATGGTTGAGCATCAGATGTACATCCTCAACAGGACCATATTCGTTGCTGTCCACAATAACACTAACATCGGTTAGCTTTGCTAATTGCCCGCCGCCAAACCCGGTCCAGCCAACGGTCTTGCACCCGATAGCGTTGGCGTGGCGGATTGCGCGAAGCACATTCTCAGAATTGCCGCTCGCACTGATGCCAATCACTAGATCGCCGGGGTTGGCTAAACCCTTGAGTTGCTCGACAAACACATCTTCGTAGCAAGCATCGTTCGACCACGCAGTCATTGTAGAGACATTATCGGTCAGGCTTATCACGCGGGGACGGTGCCCCAAATGTGCCGTGCCTTTGCCCAGATCGTTGGCAATATGGGACGCGGTAGAAGCACTTCCGCCATTCCCCATCACAAAAATCTGTCCGTTCTGGTTGTATGTCAGCATCACCAGATCTATACATTTTCGGATATTTTCTACTGGCGATTTGTCGAGGATTCCCTTAATCTCTGAAATATATGCTTCAATCATTTTCAATTTATCACCATCACTTTCTCTTATTATCACAATCCACCCAATCGTGATAATACGTCATAATTTGTCCCTAAAAACAAAAAAGCCCCGGAGTACCTATCTCCGAGGCTTTTATACCGCTATTTTTTACTGCTCTCTTTTTATTTTAACGCACGTAGGGGCGAGGTCCCCTCGCCCGACGGGTTGGGAAACCCAACCCCTACAAATCTCTTTCATTTTCGTGGGGGCTCGCGGATGGCTTGAAAGCAAACGGTTAACCCATTGATCGTCGCCTCCTGCGCTCGTAACAGCCCATAAAATAATTCAAGTAGGTCGAGATTCACATCTCGACACAAGACTGTCGATTTTCCAAAATCGACCTACTCGGATTTCATACCAAATTCGTCGTACAGGGATTTATAGTAGATACAGTACAACGGATAGAAAATCGTTATCACGGCACTCTTACTCGAACCCCGCGGCGCAAGGATGTTCACCTTCTGACCCCGCTCACCACGCGGGGCCGTCTCAAAGAACGCTTTGTGATGCTTGCCGAAGGGTAGGCGCGTATATTCTGGCAGGTGAACCGAAGCAAACACTGCGATCGACGCAAAGCCCACTATCTCTGTCAGAAACTCGCGCTACTCATCGCTCGTGCAACCGGCAAACAGGTCCCTGTACACTTGCGTTACAATCCAGCGGGACGAAGATGGTATTCAAACCCTGATACGAGTCCCATGCGTTCATCAGCCTCGCCTCCAACCACCGAACGATTGACCACCATAGCTGTAGCCGGTCGGAATGGCTGGCACTCTATTACGAGATTGAGCAAGTTCTCTTGCAACTGCTGAACGGCGTAAGATCGCATCGAAAAAGTTAAATTGTCTACGAAGAGGTGCTCGCTGTGTCATTATAATTTGACCTCAATTAATGAAATGGAAAGGAAACGCCTTTGCTCCCGCGTTTTTCATCGCTGTATCAATTGCCAACAAACGGTCTGGCCGCACACATAGTAACAGATATCCACCACCACCGGCTCCCAGTAACTTTCCTCCGTATGCTCCCGCATCCAGTGCATCATTGTACGCATTATCTATTTGTGATGTCTCCCTCATGTCAAATCGGAGCCGTTTCAATGCCCAGATTTCATCTAAGAGATGTCCCATCGTCTTAGGATCAGGTCTGCTCAATGCTTCGTACATAAATGGCACAAACGATCGCACCTTTTTCAAATTATCAATATCAAGCCCCTTCTCAAGCGATTGCTTCATTTCAGGTTTCTTGGTGCGTCGCTCAGAAATCTTATACAAACGTAAATGGGTAGCCCAATATGATGTGTTGAAACACCCGAATGCATTGCGGATTATATCATCATTCTGCTTAAAATAGATGTGAGATGCGCCGGCATGACCGCAAAGATAGTGGTCTTGCAAGCCACAATCTATTTGTGCTCGCTCGTTCTCTACACGGTATGCTTGGCTTATCAGTTGGGAAACCAGAGGCTTTTGTCCTTCCAATTTATAAAAAGCGCGAAGTAATCCCAACGTCAGCGCACTCGATGTCCCAAGCCCGCAACCCTTTGGATTCACTGCTGACTCAATCTTCACACGATAGCCAACACCCACCTTCATTTCACGGAAGACACCTTGAACAATCGGGTTTGCTATTTCAGCCACTTCGTTCGCTATCTGACAGAACTCACCAGACTCCACCACAATGGTTTCGGCATCGGTTTTCTCCAGATGGACGGTAATATACGAGGAAATGCTTGTACCTACCACTTCCCCTCCACCGTAATACTTATAAAAATCAGGATAGTCTGTTCCTCCACCCGCAAAACTGATCCGAAGCGGGGTCTTAGTAACTGTTTTATTCATTTTGTGGCTGACACCCCCTCAAACATATTCGAAACTAAAATTAAATCCAGCACATTAACCACCCCATCACCGTCTACATCTGCCTGTCGGTGAGTCAGCGATATTGCCCCAAAGTTTTGTCCAACCAGCGTAAGATCCAAATTATTGACCTGTCCATCATTATTGACATCTCCGTTCAGCCCATATCGTTGCTGCCAGCTCCCTGCCATCGCAAGAACCTTTTGGGTCCCCACATATTTTGGTTTCAAAAGTTGTGTTGCATCCCACGCATTAAGGGTGGGCATCACTCCCACTATTTCATTGTAATTCAATATTTCTTGATGAACCACCGGATCTCTATCAGGGTTTACAGGCGCATCGCTGATGGCATGTGTAAACGGCGAGAATAGAAACGTACCAATCGGATGCGCGTGCACGTTTCTGACAATTGGACGTTGCGCGAAACTCTCAAACCCAAACGTTCCCTCATGAAGCCGCTCTCCCATAAAAATCGCACCCGGCATCGCTTCGCCGAGCTCCTTGTATAGTGACACACCACCTTGCACAGAATTGAGTCCGTCGATTAATCCGTTGGCATCGTTTATCGTATAGTAACTCGTATCCATAAAGAAACCAGCAAAATCGTACGCATCCCATACAGCCTTCAATTGACTGACAAGGAGTTCCCTAAACGCTGAACTTGCAGTATTAATAAGGGCATTACCATGTAGTTCGCCTGTCCACGGGTCACGATACTGGTACTGCATGAATTCCGGGTAAAGCGGGTTTTCGACCGAAAACGCGTGCATATCGCTATACAGAATCACCCGAAACCCGTGCCGCTTCGCAGTATCAAGAAAGTTTTGCAATTCTGGCATCGGATCATAAATAGGATGATGTTCATACGGGTTTCTTGACCATTCTTGAGCGTTCGACCAGTGCTTTGCCAGTACTACCGTTTTTCTAGAGTCAACCTTTGTGGCGAGTGCGTCAAGGAACTTGGTATGCCATAGTGAAACGTTAGATCTGGCACTACCTACAAATAACGTAATATCTTCGACCCACACAGCTTTTCCTGATAACCGTTTGGCATCAAATGCCTGTTCCATCCAGTCTCTATACAAACGGGCAGGCACACGCCAATCGCCAGCATAGGTATTGAATCGCCACAGCCTCGTGTTGCCGGTGGTATACGTATCAAAAGGGGCTTGATTATGCGTCCCGAAGTTAAGCGCAACGCCGTTATCCTGTCGGTCATAGACGAACTGCTTAAACTGGAAGGTATTATCGGTGTTACGAACATAAAATCCGCCACGTTCGCCTTGAACAATCGCGAGTTGCGCTTCCCAACCCGCACCACTAAAGGGATAGGGATAGGATCTGTACTTTATAGGCGATGCCGCATCAATTATCTGTCCACCACCTGCCGGGGCAATCACCGATACCTCCTGAATATCTAGGTAACTGATGCCCCACTGCATGCCGACGACGCCGGGGGTATCCGATACCCCTTCCATATCAATCAGTAGGTCGTCGGTACTCGAATCCACTTCGATAAAGAGACGAAGCTCTTTTCCCTCCTCACGGAAAAGGAGCTCGGCACGGCGGGGTTCGATGAGCGTTGAGGAGATTAACTCCGTTCTAGCTCTACGGGTTAAGATATTCTCTCTTTCCCAAAAAAAACGAGTGAATAACAAGCCGGTAACTCCCTTTTTGCCATGCGGGGCAGATAGGGTATAGGTTTCGTCGGTGAGTTTATTGTGGATATAATCTATAACACCCTTGTCGAATCGGACAGAATAACCCGCTGTTTCGACGTGGACAGATTCGCCATCTATCGTAATCTCGGCGAAAACATCGCTAATTAGAAGAAGACAACAAAATAGCGTGATGAAAAGTGTTTTAATCTTCATAAAGTCCTCCTGGGTTCTGTTTTTCCACCCGCAAAACTCATGCGAAGCAGGGCATTAGTAACGGTTTTATTCATTTTGTGGCTGACACCCCCTCAAACATATTCGAAATTAAAATTAAATCCAGCACATTAACCACCCCGTCACCGTCTACATCTGCCTGTCGGTGAACCAGTGGTATTACGCCAAAGTTTTGGCCAACCAGCGTAAGATCCAAATTATTGACCTGTCCATCATTGTTGACATCTCCGTTCAACCCATATCGTTGCTGCCAGCTCCCTGCCATCGCGAGAACCTTTTGGGTCCCCACATATTTCGGTTTCAAAAGTTGTGTTGCATCCCACGCATTAAGGGTGGGCATAACTCCCACTATTTCATTATAATTCAATATTTCTTGATGAACCACTGGATCCCTATCAGGGTTTACAGGGGCATCGCTAATAGCATGTGTAAACGGCGAGAACAGAAACGTACCAATCGGGTGCGCGTGCACGTTTCTGATAATTGGACGTTGCGCGAAACTCTCAAACACAAACGTTCCCTCATGAAGCCGCTCGCCCATAAAAATCGCACCCGGCATCGCTTCGCCGAGCTCCTTGTATAGTGCTACACCCCCTTGTACAGAATTGAGCCCGTCGATTAATCCGTTGGCATCGTTTATCGTATAGTAACTCGTATCCATAAAGAAACCAGCAAAATCGTACGCATCCCATACAGCCTTCAATTGACTGACAAGGAGTTCCCTAAACGCTGAACTTGCAGTATTAATAGAAGCATTACCAAGTAGTTCGCCTGTCCACGGATCACGATGCTGGTACTGCATGAATTCCGGGTAAAGCGGATTTTCGACCGAAAACGCGTGCATATCGCTATACAGAATCACCCGAAACCCGTGCCCTTTTGCAACTTCAAGAAAGTTTTGCAATTCTGGCATCGGATCATAAATAGGATGATGTTCATACGGGTTTCTTGACCATTCCTGAGCGTTCGACCATTCCTTTGCCAGTACTACCGTTTTTCTAGGGTCAACCTTTGTGGCGAGTGCGTCAAGGAACTTGGTATGCCATAGTGAAATTTTAGATCTAGCACTACCTACAAATAACGTAATATCTTCGACCCATACAGCTTTTTCTGATAACCGTTTGGCATCGAATGCATGTTCCATCCAGTCTCTATACAAACGGGTAGGCACACGCCAATCGCCAGCATAGGTATTGAATCGCCACAACTTCGTGTTACCGGTGGTATACGTATCAAAAGGGGCTTGATTATGCGTTCCGAAGTTAAGTGCAACTCCGTTATCCTCTCGGTTATAGATGAACTGCTTAAACTGGAAGGTGTTATCGGTGTTACGAACATAAAATCCGCCACGTTCGCCTTGAACAATCGCGAGTTGCGCTTCCCAACCTGTACCACTGAAGGGATAGGGATAAGATCTGTACTTTATAGGCGATGCCGCATCAATTATCTGTCCACCACCTGCCGGGGCAATCACCGAAAAATTCTGAATATCCAAGTAACTGATGCCCCACTGCATGCCGACGACGCCGGGGGTATCCGATACCCCTTCCATATCAATCAGTAGGTCGTCGGTACTCGAATCCACTTCGATAAAGAGACGAAGCTCTTTTCCCTCCTCACGGAAAAGGAGCTCGGCACGGCGGGGTTCGATGAGCGTTGAGGAGATTAACTCCGTTCTAGCTCTACGGGTTAAGATATTCTCTCTTTCCCAAAAAAAACGAGTGAATAACAAGCCGGTAACTCCCTTTTTGCCATGCGGCTCAGATAGGGTATAGGTTTCGTCGGTGAGTTTATTGTGGATGTAATCTATAACACCCCTGTCGAATCGGACAGAATAACCCGCTGTTTCGACGTGGACAGATTCGCCATCTATCGTAATCTCGGCGAAAACATCGCTAATTAGAAGAAGACAACAAAATAGCGTGATGAAAAGTGTTTTAATCTTCATAAAGTCCTCCTGGGTTCTGTTTTTCCACCCGCAAAACTCATGCGAAGCAGGGCATTAGTAACGGTTTTATTCATTTTGTGGCTGACACCCCCTCAAACATATTCGAAATTAAAATTAAATCCAGCACATTAACCACTCCATCACCGTCTACATCTGCCTGTCGGTGAGTCAGCGGTATTGACCCAAAGTTGTGTCCAACCAGCGTAAGATCCAAAATATTGACCTGTCCATCATTGTTGACATCTCCGTTCAACCCATATCGTTGCTGCCAGCCCCCTACCATTGCGAGGACCTTTTGGGTCCCCACATATTCCGGTTTCAGGAGTTGCGTTGCATCCCATGCATTAAGGGTTGGCATAACCCCCACTATTTCATTATAATTCAATATTTCTTGATGAACCACCGGATCCCTATCAGGGTTTACAGGGGCATCGCTAATAGCATGTGTAAACGGCGAGAACAGAAACGTACTAATCGGGTGCGCGTGCACGTTTCTGACAATTGGACGTTGCGCGAAACTCTCAAACCCAAACGTTCCCTCATGAAGCCGCTCTCCCATAAAAATCACACCCGGCATCGCTTCGCCGAGTTCCTTGTATAATAACGCACCCCCTTGCGCAGAATTGAGTCCGTCGATTAATCCGTTGGCATCGTTTATCGCATAGTAACTCGTATCCATAAAGAAACCAGCAAAATCGTACGCATCCCATACTTCCTTCAATTGATTGACAAGTAGTTCTCTAAACGCTGAACTTGCAGGATTCATAGAAGCATTACCAACTAGTTCGCCTGTCCACGGATCACGATATTGATACTGTATAAATTCCGGGTAAAGCGGATTGTCGACCGAAAACGTGTGCATATCACTATACAGAATCACCCGAAACCCGTGCCGCTTTGCAACCTCAAGAAAGTTACCCAATTCTGGCATTGGATCATAAATAGGATGATGTTCATACGGTCTTCTTGACCATTCCTGAGGGTTCGCCCATTCCTTTGCCATCACTACCGTTTTTGTAGGGTCAACCCATGTTGCGAGTGCGTCAAAGAACTTGGTATGCCATAGTGAAATTTTAGATCTCGCACTACCTACAAATAGCGTAATATCTTCGACCCATACAGCTTTTTCTGATAACCGTTTGGCATCAAATGCCTGTTCCATCCAGTCTCTATACAAACGGGCAGGCACACGCCAATCGCCAGCATAGGTATTGAATCGCCACAGCCTCGTGTTGCCGGTGGTATACGTATCAAAAGGGGCTTGATTATGCGTCCCGAAGTTAAGCGCAACGCCGTTATCCTGTCGGTCATAGACGAACTGCTTAAACTGGAAGGTATTATCGGTGTTACGAACATAAAATCCGCCACGTTCGCCTTGAACAATCGCGAGTTGCGCTTCCCAACCCGCACCACTAAAGGGATAGGGATAGGATCTGTACTTTATAGGCGATGCCGCATCAATTATCTGTCCACCACCTGCCGGGGCAATCACCGATACCTCCTGAATATCTAGGTAACTGATGCCCCACTGCATGCCGACGACGCCGGGGGTATCCGATACCCCTTCCATATCAATCAGTAGGTCGTCGGTACTCGAATCCACTTCGATAAAGAGACGAAGCTCTTTTCCCTCCTCACGGAAAAGGAGTTCGGCACGGCGGGGTTCGATGAGCGTTGAGGAGATTAACTCCGTTCTAGCTCTACGGGTTAAGATATTCTCTATTTCCCAAAAAAAACGAGTGAATAACAAGCCGGTAACTCCCTTTTTGCCATGCGGGGCAGATAGGGTATAGGTTTCGTCGGTGAGTTTATTGTGGATATAATCTATAACACCCTTGTCGAATCGGACAGAATAACCCGCTGTTTCGACGTGGACAGATTCGCCATCTATCGTAATCTCGGCGAAAACATCGCTAATTAGAAGAAGACAACAAAATAGCGTGATGAAAAGTGTTTTAATCTTCATAAAGTCCTCCTGGGTTTTATTCAGAATTTCCCAGTATTATAGCATAAAGCAATCCTTCAAGTTCATAAGTATCTTTTATCACGTTGTCGAATGAGCTACTGTTTTCCAATTTGAATAAATCGCGGAATTTAACGTTCAACAGATCAGACATCAAATAGATCTGAGGACAGTATTCAGGATTATTTTGAAAGAACATGATAACTTCTAATGGATCGGCTAAATAGATATGTCCTTCGGTTTCCTCAAGTGAAACATCTGCTTTCATAATCGCATCAATTTTTGGGATGTATTGAACACATATTGAAGCGCCTAGCTGTTCACCTTCCGGCGTTATGCGTCCAGCACCATATTGATGATAGAGAACTTCCGCGGCGTCCATCATAGCGTCCACAACTTTATTGGACGTATGACTGTCGGAAACTACATGAAAATATCCCATTTCCGTCGTTTGTATATGCTGCTCGTGAAAACGAAACAATCTTTCGAGACTCATATGATTAACCTCAAAATTGCTGATATCTGTTCACGCCATGCAGCGTAACTCCATTTTTTTGCTGCGTTGGTTGTTTTTACTATGTCTTTAAGATGCGTTTGTGTCTGAAATGGATAATCGGCAATCGCTTGAGCAAGTGATGATGGAGTATCAAAACGGTATGGCGTCCGTTCTCGCAACATCGGGTGCGTCAGCCCAAATATGATATTGCCCGCGCTCATATTCTCTTGACACGATGAGCTAGCTACATCATGATATGAAACATGTCCATAGAACGCAGATTCATTGACGATTTCTACCAGCTCTTGTTGCGTGGCATTTTCTATGAAGCCATCAGAAGCTTCTTTAATCTGGTTGTGCAATTCAGCATCTTTTTTAGTAAAACCACTCCCCCATGTCATGCACCCGCCAATATAGAATCTCTCTACCCCCGAACCCTGCAACTTCTTAAAAATCTCAAGCACCATACCACTCCGTTTCGCCTCGCTGATTTGACCCACACATACCAAGCGGCGTCGTTTTTCCATCGAATGTGGATAAAATAGCGATTCAGGAACAGGATCAGATAAGAAACGGCTATTGTAAATATTTATCACACGGTAGAGTTTGCGTTGGTATTCTGTGTTGTGTGTGACCAAATCTACATTTTCAATCAATCTCTGTATGATTTTATGGGGTGATGTTAGCACACACAACTCACTTCCATAAATGATCTTCAGATTTGTTAACTCTATTAATGCTTTTACTTGGTCTATCATACTTCGACCCGGTGTAGCACAAAACCACAACCAGTCCGCAAACACTATATCCTCTGGTTCAACCTCACTCGTATCCGAAATTCGTTTGCAATGATACGCGTCTCCATACGCTTCTTCAACTCGTGCATATTTCACCCCAACACCGCTGCCCGGATTGTTGGGTCCCGGCGGTCTTGATAAATCATAATCCATAAATTGCACCGGCAATAAGAACTTTAAACTCGGTTTATCCATGAGGGCCCTCCATACGCTCGTCCCAAAGTTTATCTTCAGATATCATATCCGGCAACTCATGTGTCCCCATCAAATCGCTCACGGGTTTATCGGTATATTCAATAAGATGCCCGACCCATGGATTGGTGCACAACACTTGATTACCATTTACGTCGCGGGGCTGATCCCGTAACGAATAGATACCCGGAAAATCTCGATAAGTATGTTGCATCGCAGTCGTTATACACTCGGCATTTATTGGTGATTGGGTCTCCATATATTGCAATATTGCCCGCGCCCCTTTTGGTGATAGCACCAATGCCCAATCAGCGCAACCGTGCCACGCACCTTTCAAAAAGTATGGTGATTTATCAGATACCTCCTCCGGCACATGGTAATAGGGAATGCCCAAATTATACTTATCCATGAAAAACACATCATCACGGATATGCCATGCGAGTTGGACCAAGTTCAAATCATCAAGCGGTGCAAGAAGCAATTCCAATGCCTGCCGAGGCTGTTTTATGTAGTAGTCGTCTATCATGTGGAGTGCAACCTCATCGCCTTCAGCGATAATGCGCCATGACCGCATCATCGACCACGCACCCACCAGATGCCCATAGCCCGGATACGCTCTATCCCGCATCCGCATAAAGAAGCCTTCAAACCCATCTGCTGCCGCTGCATCACATAGCTCAGCACGGGAGGGATAGTCCTCGCGGTTTTTAGCAATCACGCGGATCAGGTCCTCCGGCGGGAAGCCCATCGCTGCCATCGCACCGCGGAACAAGTAATTTCTATCTTCTCTATCTGCCCTATTGACGTAGTAGACTTTCATAACTTGGTAATCCGTAGTAACGAACATTCCACCTATAATATGATGAAGTGAACATGGAATAAATCTTCTCATTCCATTCGTCTGATTGCATTTTATATGGTGATGAAGGTGAAAGTAGCAATGTAGTATAGTCCACTCCAAGATAGGTAAGTATCTGTTCGATCAACGCTCTCCAATTTGCTTCGTGCATTAAATCCTCATACAATACCGTATGAGGTATAATGTTGTTGTCCTGAAAGAAAATATCCCACTCCTTTCCTAAGAAGTAGAACATCATCACCATCTCAGTAATATGTGCAAGATCTATAGGCAATTCACCTCGATTCACTTTACTTGCAACCGAGTTCCATTGCCCGTTACGTTGTGCTTTATAATAAGAGATAGCTTGCCTGATGATGTTTTGACGATAGAGATATATCCACTTGGCATCAGTTCCATTTATCTCTAAATACCGCTTCACAATCGGTGTATCACGTGGATAAATCTTAGCTCCAAATATATCAGAAGCAGATTGATGCTTATCCAAGTGCTGTTGAAAAACACTTTGAATCACTTCGTCCGGTGCTTCATAACGGTCTTTATACGGAAAATCAGTGAACTCTGTCCAGCGAGACTCCCGTAACATAGAAACTAAGTCTATCCGACCCGTCACACCTATCGAATTGAGTAATGAAATGAGTAAATGACTCCCACATCGGGGAGTTGTGCAAAGAAAAAATATCATTGTATTTTCATCATAACCAATGAATCGGCTTGGGGATCATCATGATAGATCCTGTAAACTTCAGATATGTTTTCTGCATCGATCAGTTCATTTATTGCCAAAGCACACCCAGCAAATTCTAATCGATAGTCATGGAAAACCATCCATCCGCCTTTCACAACATAGGGCAGAATACACTCAATCTCATCCTTTGTCTGTTGATATGAATGGATAGTATCTATCATTACCAGTCGCACAGGCTTGTCCCAACATTTCCGAATAAACTCAACGTCTTTGAATATAATCGGACAGACATAATCTTCGAGACTCAATTTCTGGATATTTTCTTTAACAACACGATAAGAGTCTCCATAAGGAGGATTCATATCCGAATAGGGATCTATTGCAATTACAGGTTTGACGTGATATGCAATATTTTTAAGAGCAAAACCCATTACACTCGCGCTTCCACCGCGATAAAGACCGAATTGAACAATGAATCCATTACTGGTATCATGATAGCCACAAGCAAGTTCGTAAAGTGCACACAGTTCCTGGTAAGTGTGCATTATCGATTGTGGATGATCAATAATTAGATCGGCGAGCGATTTTACAGTTTCAAACGAATTTTCAAAATTATGAAAAGGGAAAGGAGGAAATTTTTTTATTTCTGTTTGCATCATTTTGTGTTCTCGTATTGGATATGTTGTGACAGAAAAAACCGAAATGAGGTTTCCGGATACGCAATGACGATTGGACATTCTTGATAAAGTGCTTCCTTCTGCACTGTATCACCCGACCAATTGAAACAGCCAAAGAGATTAGCGACATCATCTTGCTGCCAACCCTTGCGTCGTGCATAGGCACACATCGCAATTTCATCATCACCCGCTATCTTCTGGATGTGTAGAACATCCCTCCAAAACGAAGTGTCATCCAACAAAGTGCGATGAAATCCCATAATCGCACCAGAAATGAAATAAAGCGGATCCGCACAGTCCCAATAATCATTCTCCTCTTGCACACTACAATGAGTAAAGTCGGCAAATTGTTTTTGCCGCGCATCGTTCCAATCCAGTCTGTCCTTTGCATTAATGACATTTCCCAATCTGCCACGAAGCAAATTACCAAGACATGCAAAAATTTCGGTATTCCATTTTTCTTTGAACCGGCAGAATAATGGCAAAATCCGTTGGGTCGGATGCTTCCCGACCAACAAAGACAAATCAAAATGAATAATACGTTCTGCATCTGTGAATATATCGTTCTGCAATGCTTCAAATTTACAGATGCCCGGCGCAGAAGATTCAAGACTGTCAAACCAACTTATATGATCCGACGGAAATTGACAAGCATCGAAATAAGGCATCGCTATCTCTTTCAATTCCTTATCAACAGACAAATCCAATCTAACCTGTTCCTCTCGCATATCCGTCCGCTCGCACAAATTCTTGACCATCCAACACGCGCGTTTTATCAGTAATTCGGGATAGTGAGTACGATTCCGCCGCTTGGCAACAACAAGCGAAACAGCCATCTCATTAGAACATGAGTAATTGAGGTGATACGCCAAACTTTCGCACAATACTGGAATGGAATAGTAGTAAGGGCGACGGGTACAGAAGTAAGGATTATTCTCTTTTTCAACCATCACGGTCTCATGCGGTCGATGCCATTCAATTTTCATGATGTAAAAATGTTATATCCTCCATTTGATAATGATTTAACAGCTCTTCATTGAGTTCCGCATCTTGTATCAGAAAACGTTTGATATAAGGATTTATGAACCGCTCATAACGAATTTGATCCCACTCGTTTGCCGTTTTCTGAAATGGAGTTGAAAATGTAAGAGGCAATTCATACGAGATTCCCAAATAATCGAATATTGTTTCCATCCAATAAACACGTTGAGTTTCGTGCATGATATGTTCATAAACAATAGAAAGTGCATCTATTCCATTTGTGGCAAAGAAAGTATCCCATTGCAAATCTTGAATATAAAACCGGAAAAAGGCTTCTGTGATGGCTTCAGGTGTAGTTCCGATTGTGTTTTCGTCGAATATCTCCGCCTCATTGGTTTTAACAAAAACACCTGATTCCTTCGCCTTACGATAGGAAATCGCCTGTCTAATTTTATTCTCTCGTTTCAACCAAATCCATTTGAGATCAGTCAGTGGGATATTCTGAAGCTTTAAATAACGCAAAAGAATCGGGAGATCCCGCGTAAACAGTTTCATGCAGAACGGCTTATCAACGTCTCGGTGGTAATGTTTCAGAAGATTATCAAATGCAGTGAGAACAACTTCGTCCGGCGCGTAATAAAGCTGCTTATATGGAAAATCCGTGAGTCTCTTCCATGTATGTGAAGAAAAAAGGGAGGTGTAACCCATACATTGTATGTATCCAGTTGAATCGAGTAAAGATGCAAGTAAATGATGTCCCGATCGAGGAAGTGTACAAATAAAAATCATAAGTCCCTCACTCTGTATGTTGGGACAACCATACGTCCCAATTCGTTTTTTCATCAGTATAGCAAAATCGGCATTCAACATCTTCTGGAACTGGCTGAGTCACACTCGCCCATCGAAATGATTCATTTATCGAGGCACAATGTTCGTTTGACCAGTTCCTTTTGTATGCGTATGCACTCAGTGCCGCCTCTTCATTCGCAACCGACATTATCGGAAAAAGATCTCTTTCCAAATCCATTGAATCTAATGCTTCACGCGAAAATCCAAAGATACCACCACTGACATGATGCGCATCGAAGTTATCTTCCCAATAATTTTTCAATTTTTCCGCAGGTTCATCGCAGTATTCCGCGAGCGTTTGCCAAAGTGGATGGGCTGCCGGATCTTCAACATCCCACTCTCTTGCCCAATACTGCATCGCATTGTCACCAATCAAATTTTTCTTGTCTTTATCAAGCAACAAAGAATGTGACATTGCAAACGGCTGAGTTGTCCATAATCGCTCTATACTCCGAAATAGTCTGCATCTATATTGGCTTGCGTGGGTCCCAATTAGATAGCATAGATCCATGTGTAACACCCGCTCTGCAGATTGAAACGCAAGCCGTTTCATTGCAATCATTTTGGTAGATTGACGATATTCTGCCTCCTGACTATGCATCCAATCAACAGCAGACATCGGAAAATTACAAGCCTCAAAGTAAGGCATCGCAGTATCGTATAAATCCGTAGTAATTGCCAATCGGATCGGAACACCCTGATATCGAACATCTGTTCGCTCGCACAGATGTTTAACAAACCAGCACGCTCGTTTTACTAATGCCTCGGTGTAACGTAGTGCTGTTATACTTCGACGCATTAAGACGAGCGATACCGCCAATTTATTACGATATGGATAGTCAAGATAATTGCTCAAATCCTGACGTAACACCGGCGTCGGATATAGAAACGCACGTTTCTCATCACGCCATAGAAAGATGTTCAAAATACCATTATGTCGATGCCATTCAATCTTTTTCATCTATCATTCCCGGATTCTTATCAGGCTGTATATCAGATGTGCCAGAGTTCATTAGTTTGATAATATGCTCCCACCGTTTTGGATGAAACGCTTTATAACAATTCAAATTCTCGTAGATTAAGCCTTCTGTTTCATATAACTGCTCGAATCCACCTTGCATCATTGCAAGCATTCGATTTGCGCCGGGCGGTGTCCAAATAATTGCCTTGTTTCCGACACCTTTAATGCCATAATTCCATAGCCAACCATTTTTATCCCCTCCCTCATAGGGAATATTGACATTTGGACGATGATAGGGAGGCTCGTACCAATACAACTGTATCGCCCATATTTTTAGGAAATTACCATTTCGAGGTAACACCGCCAGGTGCGCTTGTAATTCACTCCACTCCATGTTCAAAACAGCGTCATCCTGCATAAGAAGAATAGTCTTGTTTTCTCTGATAACTCGACGCAAACACTCGCACTGCGTCCACTGCCACGCATAAAAACCCCGTCTCCCCATCGTGGCTGCTTCGTCCGGTATATTAAGCGCGTATCCGTCAGCTTGCATTGCTTTTAACAAACTCACATTGTCAGGATAGTCTTGCCAATCTTTTGCAGACACCCGTTCTACAATCTCCATCGGCAGATTTGTTGCTTGTATCTCATTAAAAAACCACTCATTTCGATCTGATCTGCGATCAAGATTGACATAAAGAATCTGATCTATCATTGAAAAAGACTCCCCTCTAATCTCGGTAGTTCATCTTCTATCCGAATTTTCGGCTTCCATTTAGGAATTTTACTAACGAGATTCGCATTTGTGTGAGAAGATATAAAGTTCATCCCTAAATCTTTTAACGGATTATCCGTCCATTTATATCCGTCCCATTTTATCAGTTCTGCAAGTGCTTCATTTGTGTGAAATTCATCAGGGGCGACATCAAAAGTACCTTTTAGATTGTCTCTCAAACAAATTTTAACCGCGTCTACTACATCATTAATATGCACATATTTTCGTTTCCAGTTCGTGATTAAATACTCTAAATTATGAGAAGCCAATCGCCACGGAACAGAACCAAGCGTTGCTTTTTTGTTCGACTCATCACCCCACATCACACATGGACGTAAAATCGCTGCATTCGATAAGTAGGCATTTAGATAAGATTCACTCTGTGCCTTTGACCAACTATAAGGTGTACGCTTGGACCAATCATTTGCCGTCGCACCTACCAAGAACGATGAAAAAAAGATGAATTGTATTGGCTTGGTATCCATCCGTTTCACTTGCTCCGCAATCAGATAGGTGGCATAAGTGTTCCACAAATAAATATCTGAACCTGTAAATTGATTGTTGCTGATAGCACCAACGTGTACTACTGCATCGAGAGAGGGATCTATTACTTGACACATCTCATCATACCAGTCCCGAAATAGTAGCTTCGCTTCTAATCCAACAATGTTATGTTCTTTTTCAAGCACTTTGTAAAGGTGGCTTCCCACGAAGCCTTTATTGCCTGTCAATAAAATTTTCATATTAAATCCTCTGGTCTAAGTTCGAGTGATTCAATTATACCCGGCGGATAATACTGAATATGTCGTGCAAGCCACAATTCAGCGTCCGTATTCTCTGAAATAGCAGGCACAAAAGCAGCTTCTGTATAGAGTTCAGCTTTTCTGCCCTCCTGCCAATTAAATGCGTTGTCTATATTAGTGACCTCCCTTTCCATCTCCCACCCTTTCGCCCGCGCATAGACACTCAGTGCAATCTCATCGCTCATAATGAGTTTCATTAAGTATTCTATGTCTTTCCAAAACGGTTCAGAATCAAGCAACTGACGATTCATACCAAAAATGCCACCACGAAACAGATAGACCGGGTCCGCATTATCCCAATAATCGAGTTCATCGGCTTCAGAATGATTGCAAAACGCTGCAAGTTCCTTCAACACAGTGGGCCACTCATTTATCTTTCGCATATCCGTTAAACGTTTTCGGACATCAGTGAAAAAATAAGAGTCTTTCGGTTGGAGAATCGAACCCGTTGAAGCTGTAGGCACATCCTTCCACAGTTCCAAAATTCTCGAAAAAATCGGAGTATGTCGCTGTGTAGGATGTGATCCGATTAAGAAATTTATGTCCATGTGCAGCACACGCGCTACCCCGCCAAAAGAATTATGTCGCATCGCATCAATCTTTGATGCTCGACGTAATTTATCTTCACGATTCTTCAACCAATCGACGCGTTCCATCGGGAAGTTACACGCATCAAGGTATGGCATGACTGCATCACCCATATCATCAGTAATCCCCAATCGGAGAGACACGCCCTCTTCTACCATGTCCGTTTTCTCGCAGAGATGCTTCACAAACCAACAGATCTGTTTAGAAAGGAGTTCAGGATAATGGATAGGCGCAGATGGCATAAATCCCAAAGACAACGAGATACCCAATTCATTGCGGGTGGGATAATCGAAGTAATCCGTTAATTTCTCACGAAGTACAGGTGTCGAATACAAAAACGCTCGACGAGTATATTCCTTTGGAAAACGCCTCGTTTCGTCATGCCGATGCCATTTGACAGTCAACGCTTCATTATCTACAGATTGTGCTGAGTCTACTGGCTGAAGTTCAATTTTTTTATCCAGCAGCATGTCCTCGTTCATGGTAGGATTTACATCAGAAGGCGTTCGATGTGGACTATGCTTTACAAAATGTTCAACAACTAGCGGATGAAAACTATTATAATTGTTGAAATGATAATAAAGCACCTCCTCCGGAGGAATAAGTAAATGCATACATCCTTGCATGAATCCAAGCATTCGTACTGCCCCCCAATAGGTATAAACAACCGCTCTATCGCTTACTCCACGAATACCATGCATCCATTCTGAATTGAAAGGAACACAGATATTCGGACGTGCGTCCGGCACATCAACCCATTCTAATTGAATAACCCATAAATCTTTAATTTCAGTTAATGTCTCAAATTTCTTTAAGAAATCCGCCCACGGCACAGCCAATCCTATATCATCTTGAATCAGCAGTGTTGTTTTCTGTGATTCAATGATTTTCTGCAAGGCTAAGCAGTACGCCCAACTACATACCCATGTGCCTTGAAGTCTTGGATGTGCGTCTTGTTTAGTAGCCTCCAATGCGAATCCATCTCCTTGGATTGCTTCAAGCAGCGTTTCACAGTTAGAATAATTGCGCCAATCTTTACCCGGTATACGCTCAACAATATCCATCGGAACGTTAGCGGCTTCCATTTCTTTCAGAAACCATTCATTCCGATCTGTCCGCCGGTCAAGGTTTATGTAAAGGATTTGTTCTATCATGTCTTTGCTTATTTTAATAGATTAGTAGACGGAGGCAAATACAACACAGATTCCTTTATAAGAATCTTTCTAAGAAACTCCTCGTATACCTGAAAATTCCAATCAGAAAACTGTTTACGAAGATTCGTTGACAAACAAAGAGGGAGCTCATAGTGAACTTCCAGAAAATCTAACACACTCTCAATAACAGAAGCCCAACCAGGTTCAAACTCAAAATCTTCATAAAACACAACATGGGGTACAACATCATAAGCATCAAAAAAATGCTTCCACGCAAACTCACACAATGCGAATCTCTGAAAAAAATTGACAACCGAACTCATTGACACATCAACGTCTTCGTCATCGCCTTCAACATCTCCCTTTGCCATGAAGCGTTGCAAAGTAGTCGCTTTCGCAAACGAAATAGATTGCTTTAATATATCCCTCCTCCTCAGCCATATTATCTTAAACGACCCCCATTCTAATCCCATAATCTGCACATAACGCTGAATAAAGTTCAGTTGATCCAAAAATACTTTAGACCCCCAAACCCCATTTAGATGCGTGTCGGATACTACCTTATCAAAAACAGAACAGATCTCTGAATCAGATAATTGCAATCTATCATCGTAAGGAACATTCAAATAACAGCTCAAAAATTTCCGGCCAAAGTATTCTTCTACTGGCCCCAAAAGATTCGTTGAATCTAAAAGACTCAAAAATAAATTCGATCCGGAACGAGGCATACCGCACACTAAAAACAATTTATCAATCATCATCTCTATCAAATTCCTTCTGTATCTTTATCCGTTTGGATCCTAATCTGCGTCCGTATCATGAACACGCAGTAGTTCCATAGCTATGAATCTCTCTTTCCAACGCTTTCATGGCTGGCAAGACCTCGACCTTTGGCTCCCAATTAGGGGCCCACTTTTCGGGGGATGCACCAACCCCTTCCGGTGCGAGAAATCGACCGTACTCCGGTTCACGCATCTCATAATCTTTCCACTCAATCGTTTCCCTCAATTGTTGAGCATTAGTGCATTTACCTGTTCCGACCTCAAATGTGCCAACATACCTATTCACTCCACACTCGACTGCAGCTGATACAACATCATCCACATGAACAAAGTCCCGACTCAAGTTATGAAACAGATACCTGAACTTGTGTGAAGCAAGCATAAACGGTACAGAAATCGAAGCGCGTCCATCAAAGAGACCCCGTTCATCGCCCCAGATATTTTGGGGTTGAAGTATTGACGCACGATTCGGCAATAATTCGTTGATATAGTCCTCGGCCATCATCTTAGAGATACTGTACGGACTCGCACCGCCTTTGTATTGTAAATCACGCGCCCATTGCGCCAAGCGCGAAGAAAAATAGACCAGATGACAGTCTTTAAGATGTGGCTTCGTAGCCATTGCATGAGCAATCAGATAAGTCGCTGTACTATTCCACAAATAAATGTCCGATCCAAGATACTGATTGTTATTTAGCGCCCCAACATGAAAAATTATGTCAATCGGAAGTGGCACAAATAATTCAGAATCAATGGAACTCAAGGCTTTAGATAAATCATTTTGCATCCACGAATAAAAATCTTCGGTTGCTTCAAGCGTGAGAATGTCATGTCCTTCTAACGACTTCAATAGTTCTCTACCTACAAACCCTTCATGACCCGTTACTAGTACTCTCATGTTTATGAAACTCCTTTTGTATGTGTATGCGTTTGAAACCGAGTTTCTCGTAAAAATTCCGCGCACAGCGGTTGCTGCCTTGCGTCTTAATTTTTAGTTTCTTAAAGCCGCGCCATCTGCATTCGCCCACACAGCACTCAACAAGTCTGCGTCCAACCCCCTGTCCCTGATAATTACTCGCAACGGCGATGAGTTCGATCTCATCGTCATGCAGCGAGCAGAACCCGATAACGCCATCTCTATCGTGCACGGCAACAAAAACAGTGGATGTCCCAAAAGCGTGACGTATCCGTTCTTCGTACACCTTTTGAGCGACTTCAAACGGGATCTTCGGGTCGGTATAGAGCCGAGAGTGTCGCAGTTCGGATAATCCGACCTGCACGGCACCATCCAGATGTTTACTGCTCGCACGCTTGATGCAGATATCGGTTCGGAGGTCGGGGATATTCAGTTCGTAGCTGTGTATTGTCCCGATGAAGTCAAAGCTGTCCGCGATGGCCGCATCAATTGCATCAAGATCCTTGTGGTCAATACGCCTCAAAATTGGAAGTTCAAAGGCTGCCTGCATGTTTCACTCTTTGTGTGTGTTGTAGTCACGGGTGCGGACAAATTGAGTCTGTATTGACTCACCAAACTGGAACATGCGGATCAGCCCACCTGTTAAATGGAATTCACCCTTGAGCCGGAGGTTGTAACGGATGAGCGTGTCTAAAGCATCAAAGAGATAATCCGCCCGCTTCAAGTAGAAAATTCCAGACATAATCAGATTCGTCGTCGGATCGTCCGGTTGCTCTGCTATCTTGCTCACCCATCGACGGTTGTCCAATTCCACCATGCTGTAATCTTCAGGGTTCTCGACCGCCATGACACCTAACGTGCTGAAGGGTGGCTTCTCCGTAGCGGACATCTGCCTTTTGAAATCCACCGCGCCACCTCCCACCGGAATTCTATCGCCGTTGATTATCAGGACGGGTGAACGTGACTGGGGTATGTCTCGCAACGCCAACCAGACTGCACCGCCTGAACCGTGTTGCTCTGCCTGCCTGATATAGCGTATGGAGAATCGCCCGGCGTAGTTGGGATCGACATAGGACTTTACCTCCTCGTCGAAGTCGACTGTTACAATGACGACTTCGGAGAAATCCATGCCGTCCATCCAGTCCAAAATATGCCCAATCACGGGGCGGTCGGCAACATTAATCAGGCTTCCCCGCCCATCAGCAATTGGAATAATTACCCTCATAATCTTACGCATCACGTCTCACGTTTCCCTGTTTTTCCTTTTCTATGATTCGTGTCAATTCGCGTTGATTTGCGGATTCTTTCACGTTTCATACCTTCCCGCTCCCACTTTCTCCCCTTCTCACTTTCATTTCTCCCCACAATCCACCCAATCATGGTAATACGTCTGACACGGTGTCCCCGCATCAATCATCATCTGGAGCGCGTGCGTGAACTGGAACTCCCCGCCCAACTGCCGCCCCGTTTTCACTAACTTGTTCAGGCACCGGAACAGCCGGCGCGATTCACGGATATAGTAAATCCCCGTCAGTGCAAGTCCACCCTCGTCCCAGTACGGCTTCTCCACCAACCGCTCCACCCGCACCCCACTTTTGGATACGTTAGGGCGAGGCGCGTGTCCGGGCGCAATATAATCCTCGACAATCGCCATGCCGTGATTCCTGACACTGCCAAGCCACTTCACACCGAGCGTCGAAGTTGAATTGGCGGTGATGTCATTGACGAGATCTATACTATTCTTCTTGGGATTCGCAGGATTCCGCACACCGTCATCGGTACAAATCAGCACCGGCGGATTCCACTGACGGAACGAAAACACCTCATCCCGCGCTTGAAGGACCGCATGACCGAATCCCAACGGTTCATGCTGCCAAACGAATTTCACCGGCGTCTCAAACGGGTGCCGTCGAACGTAATCGATCACCTTCTGCCCATGTTTCACGCTAAGGACCAGCACAATCCTCTCGAAATTGCCCGAAGCGTCAATCGGACGGACGATATGCTCAATCAGCGGCTCCCGCTTTCTTCCCTCCGCTTGCGGGGGGACAGAGGGGGGTGTCAGCAAAATCTTCGGCATATAGTTCGTGTCGGGACGCCTTCGCGTCCCTCGCCCCGCACAGGGGATAATTGCAATCATAGTCTTTCGTGGGTACAGATTTCCCAATCTGTACTACACTCCCTCAATTCCAGATCCCCTTAAAGTAGTAGGCATACGCCGTATGCCGTAACCGTTGTGAACGGCACGACGGCGCGTGCCTACCCCCCTCAATTCCAAATCCCCTTTCGGCAGAAAGTGAGATACGCTTGCGTCGCGCTCACCACCGTCTCGTCAAACGTCTCGCCCTCGACGACGAAGCCGGGGATCGAATAACACCGCGCAACGAAAGTCCCGTCCCGTTTCGCCGTATAGATCGTCACGGGGGAGCAGAACATTATCGACGAATCAATCATGAAACGCGGGATTCCATCGTTCATAGCAATTTCCCATATTCTCTATCTATCGCCGCATAGACTTCATCGTAAGACAGAAAAAGGAGATAGGTCTTAGAAGCCAAAACCTTGGCGTGCCGCGACACATAATCGTGCCGGTTTCTGCTACTGCCGAGTTGAACGCGGACATACGCCTGTTTTGCATAACCCTCCGCTTCGTATTGCAGACGCCATTTCCGACTAGTCACATACCGCTGCTTGAAAGCCGGATCCCTGCGGAATTGATCCACATGCACCTGCTCGTGAGCGATCAGGGCGATAGTGGACTTCTTAGGCCTTCCGCTTTTCCAATCGTCATACCGCTTAGGCGTTAAGTAGATTTTATTACCGAAAGTTGTCGAGAATCTGTTTCTACCTGCCAGCGGTATCAACTTCCAAAGCTGCGATTTTTTTAAGATTGTATATTCGCTCATGGCTTGTACACGAATTGGAGGAGGTAACTGGAATGGAAATTACTATCTGTGATTGAAGCGGAATCCGATACGCCTTGCGTGGTGATTCCGACCGCGACCGTTTCCGAGATATCATGATTGAACGAGAGCGATCCTTCCAGCCGCGTCTCGCCAAAAGTTAAGCTCGGCTTATACCGTAGAACACCCGACACATTCCGCCATTTGCTACTAATGAAAGCCAACCACCCGAAAGTTACAGATGCGTCCTTCGCGTCGCGACCAATCGCCTCCTCATCGTCCCTCCGCTCCGTGTAGTTGCCCGCACCGCCAGAAAAGGTGATGTTGTTCCAGGTCCACGTCCCCGGACGAATGAAATAACCTGTCTCGATAGCGAGATCAATGGCTCGCCACTTGTCGCGTGTCGCCTCGATGTACGCCTCAATACCTACGCCACGCACTTTGAACCCGCCTTGGAGGTGTCCATTATACGTCTCCGAAACCACCTCGCCATCAGCGACCTGACGGCTGACATACGCGCCCGCCCAGCCGTTCGCGCTCTCGATCGGGAATAGCGCGGTCAGTGAGGTTATCTGATTCGCATTCTGACCCGTTATCCCAAGCGTGAACGATTCCTTGTCCGTGGCGATGTCACCGTAATAGGCTGGGACCGACTGCGCGAGAAAGAATAGAAAAATTAACCATGCAATTGTGTAGACAACAAAAAACCGTTTCACCTAATTTTCTCCTTTGTAGGTACAGATTTCCCAATCTGTACATTTTTTTTGGCAATTATACACTTGACGCACGTAGATTATCCTGCCAGTCTCCGTCGAAGCTCTGCAAGAAGCTCCTCGTTAGAATATTCTGATAATCCCCTGACCGCCTCTATTTCCAATTGGCATGAATCATAATTCCTCGTGAGCTTCAAGCAGGTTTCGTCATCATTTATGAAAGCATTGGACAACCGTGGGTACCGCTCGCCAGTCTGACGTGCCGCTTTGCTATCAAGCATCTGCCGTCCAGCTTCCTCCCAATCTCCTTCAGCGATAGCAGTATTCATCTTCCGGAACCGTCTCAGCCCAGCCAAGCCAAGGTTGAAGCCCAAGTTCACCAATACCTCTTTCCGCAGTGCTGACAGACTGTCCCACACATCAGCATACAGCCCACCACAATCCGATTCCGCCTCAGCCACAAAATAGTCCAGCAAGTAGTTCGCTTGCTCCTGCGTAATCTCCTTGATGGAGTCCTCATCCTCCTCGCCAAGGTATTCGAGCAGTTCATCCGGCAGTTCCTGTTCAAGGTTGATACCATATCCGATATGATCAATACCCTGAACCTCGTGGCGAGTTAGGATGCACCCTTCATCGCGGGCAAGTGTCTCACGAAGTCTATCTCTATTCATTTCTGTCTCCCGCTGTCGGTGCCCGTTGTGGCTCTTGTGAAAAAATAGGACAGAATCATCAGGATAAAGTTCTCAAACACATTAATCACATCATAGAACTCTACCGGTACATTCTTACCAGAAAAAAATGCTCCAACTATTGCAGCTAAACTCACGAAGAAACAGGCGAACACAAAGAACACCGTCATCGTACTATCAAATTCACGGTTGTTCCCGAATATGTTCTCCCAAAACCTCTTCTTTGGTGCTGATGTTTCCATTTTTTCCCCCTTTCTTAGTAACTTGTCAATTTTTAATTGAACTCCATTCCCAGAAAAATGGTGGTAGATCGTAAACCTCAGTCAGAATCGAGGAGGTGAAGTCCAACACAATGTAACCGAGGAAAAACCCAACTAACATCGCTATCATCACATACGGCACACTCTCTGTCTGTGTGCCGATAAAGCAGATAAGAAATGCAAATCCCAACAGTATGATTAGGCACATAAGGCACACACCAATAATCAAGATTGTTAGCATCAGCGTCCTTTCAAAATCGTCACAACTTCCCGTAGAACCTCTGTTTGCTTTGCACTTTGGACTGACAACTCTTTGATAGAGTCAATCATCCGCTCATGCTCTACAGAGTTCTCCGAGACATGTTGTTGATTAATCTGTTGCCAGACGTTATCCGTTTGGCGTTCGTGCGAATTTATCGTGATTTCAGATGTTAGCTTATCGGACAGGTTACGGATCTCGCCGTTGAGCGCGTCCATTTTGCCCGCCACTTTGTTTGATGTCCTTTCAACGATTTCCTTAATCGTATGCCTGAGCCAAAAGCCGATGCCCCCTATTGCAATCGGGACTAACAGTGCGACCCAATTTGAGCCTAAACTATCCATAGATAACAGATCCTTTTTTTATTCGCGAGCCCTTACTCCTGCTGCTCAATTCGCCCTATCTACCTTTTCCGCGCCCCAACCCCTCACGGATTGGTCGTTCGGTCCTACTTGTGGGGTCAAGTTAAGCGTCGTCGGTTCCGTCGCAATCAGAATCACCGCACCCCCACTCTCCAACGCCTCATCACCCGAATCGCCCGCCCTGCCAACGAGGTAGAACTCCCCTCGCCGTGTGACAATGACCGCACAGATCACATCAGAAAGGAAATCGGAAGCACGCTTGATATGCGAAGGAAGCATCGGGAAGCCCACAAGGTTCGCCCCCGCGTGCAGATCTATTGTCTCCGCACTCGGCAGTGGCACCCCCCGCACGCCCAGATACGTCGCCCAGTCCAATCGCACCGCTAACCCAAATGCGCGGACAGCGGAATCTCGCCAGTAACTTCCCCGTCAGTCCCACTATACAGGGCCCACTCCCCGTCAAGGTTCACCACGATATGCCCATTATGAGCAGTAAAGAACGCCCACCGATGGTAAAGATCCGATAGCGTCTCGACCCCTTCAGGCAATACCGGGAAACTCACCAAGTTCCAACCTTTCCAAAATTGATATTCCCACTGTACCAATTCAGCAACCGGGGGAGGCGGTTCGGGGATTTCGATGTCTACTGGTGGTTCGGGATCCTCCTCGATGATACGGTCAAGCGTTTCCGCCAGCGTTGGCGTGTTAGAACCGCGTGATGCTGTGGACGATTCGGAGCTGCGTGGCGGAGGTGCGGTCGGGCAATCTGCATAAAAATCAGCGTCATTGTCATCAAAATCTATGCTGAAAAACCTCTGGATTGTCCCGTCGGGTCGCCATGTCTATCGTAATACTGGCTTCGATGACCATGTACATACCCCTCTAAATCCGCACCTCTTAGATGGTCAATGACTTTCACCCAACCGCCATTGCTTAACGGAACATTTCCATCTACATCTGTTAAACACTTCCCCTCACCATGCGCCAACACATCAGCACACCACATGATGAATATGGCAAGCAGAATTGCTATTAGAATTGAGAAAAAGATTATCCGTGTGTTTGTCATTGTTCCGTACGTCCCTCGCTGTCTGCGCTGCTCAAGTTAAAGGGTGGGTACAGATTTCCTAATCTGTACGATTTTCCCAACCCCGCCATCTGCACTGTTTAGGTTAAAGGTGCTATTTTTTGAAACAAATCGAAGTCAGCGGCATGTAAATATTTGAAGACCTAGCTACTTCAGGTGAACCAATGATAGTAGTAGGCACGATCCCTCGTGCCGTAACCTTAATGAGCTGATGAACCAAAGGAGGTCCCCATGAAAAAGTTATCTCTCTTGATGTTCGCTATCCTAATCCTCGGCTGCGACACCGAAACGACGGTCGTCGAAGAACCACCACCCATCATCGAAGAACCGCCACCCACGGTGATGAAAGATGAACCCGTCGGTCACCCGCTAGTTGCAGAGGGCACCGTGAAAAACGGTGAGGTTAATGTTGATCCTGAACCGTTGAATCGCGACGGATTTCGCTTTGTATTTACGGAACCCTTTTATAGGTATTGGGTTCGGCTCACCGACAAGGACGGCGAGTACCTTTTTTGGGACTCTTGGGACGCTGGCATATGGCGCGAAACAAAATTTCTGTGGATACAGCACATACATGACCACGATCCGTTGCAATACGACACCGAGTACGAGATTCTGATATCCGCTCAAAATTTTGACTGCGATTACACAACCATAGTGATACAGTTTCGGACAAAACCCCAGAGACCTGTGGTCGGGCAACCAGCACCCGTGATCCAAGAACGGATACCCGCTGAAGCATTAGGTGAACGTTTCCGGTTCGAGCCCGATGAGCCGTTCCTCGTGGCTGGCGACGTGGATTGGGGAGAGCAGAACGTTGACCCTGAACCACTCAATGCAAATGGAATTCACTTTGAATTTCATAAACCTATCAGAAAGTATGAGATTGACCTCCGGCTTCATGAGGGTGCGACCCTCGGTTGGTTACCTCGCGGTTTGGTCGATAACAACATGGAAGAACGTATACACATAATACCCGCCGAGGGATTCCCACTGTTGGAGTTCGATACCGAATACGTGATTGAAATCTTCGTTCAGGATTTCCACTGTTGGACCTCGGAGTTCGAGATACAGTTTCGGACAAAGCCAAAGCCCTAATATGAACCGAAAAAGTGAATCTACGGTCATTGAGCGTCGGATTCAGTGCGGTCCGGCACCTCCCTCAATCGTTCCCACTAGCAACGCTTCAGGCACCTCCGCTGCACCACTTTCAGTAGTCAACCCCTCTTTTAGTGCCACTGTAGGAAGGATCTCCGAATCCCGACCTCCCACTTTTCTCTGAAGTAAATCCAAGTGGGTTGCAATTAACTAGTTAAGACCCACCCTTCGTAGGGAGCAGAGATCTCCGTTCCGTTTGCTCTTACGCATCACGCATTACGCATTATTCTTTAGGAGGTTCACCATGAAAAAGCTATCTCTATTGATGTTCGCCATCCTAATCCTCGGCTGCGGCACCGAAAAGCCCGTCGTCGAGGAACCGCCCATTATCGAACAACCACCACCCGTTGTAATCGAAGCGGAACCCGTCGGTCACCCGCTAGTTGCAGAGGGCACCGTGAAAAGTGGTGAGGTTAATGTTGACCCTGAACCATTGAATCGCCACGGATTTCACTTTTCATTTAAGGAACCTGTCTATGACGTTTGGGTTTGGCTCAAAGAGAAGGACGGCGAGCACCTCCGCTGGAACCCTTTCGGTGTTGACGGATGGGAAGAAAGACAACTTCTGATTATAGAGGACTTCCGCAACTTCGATCCGTTGGAATACGACACCGAGTACGAGCTTATGATAACCGTACAACATTTTAACTGCGAGCTCACAGAGATAGTGATACAGTTTCGGACAAAACCGCAAAAACCTGTGGTTGGACGACCAGCACCCGCGATCCAACAACGGCCACCCGTTGTGGCATTAGGTGCACGCTTTCCGTTTGATATAGATGAGACGCGTATCGTAGCTGACAACATAGGCGCCCCTGGAGAAGATAATGTCAACCCTGAACCGCTCAACGAGAATGGAATTCACTTTGAATTTAGCCGCGGCTTCCACGAGTATGAGATTGACCTCCGGCTTAAGGACGGCGCGTCACTCGGTTGGTTACCGCGCGGGCTAGTCAATAACGAAGGCCTCGGAAAACGTATACAGATAATGCCCGGCGAGGGAGCTGCCTTGTTGGACTTCGATACCGAATACGAAATTGAGATCATCGTTCTGGATCTCATCTGTCGACACGAAAAGTTTACGATACGGTTTCGGACCATGCCAAAACCCTAATATGAAGCCTGAACGCGAATCTACAGTTATTGGGCGGCGGGGTCGGCGCGGTTTGTCGCTAGTATCAGCATCTCCCTCAATCGGCTGGACTGGCAACGATTCAGGCACCTCCGCTGCACCACTTTCAGCGATCAGCCCACGCTGCTCGACGCTCCTCAATCGATCGGGTAGGGTCGGCTCAACCCCCTGTCACTTTCGCGAAAGGCTCTTTACCTTGACAAACCGCTTTCCAACCATACCGCAACTCAACAAGAAGCCAGCCAAAATAACTGTCTCTTAAGCCACGAGCCTTTTCATTGGTAAAAATACGCGCATCATGCGGAATATTTTTATACTTCAAATTACCGCCCAAGTAATCAATCTCATGAAAACGATCGACAGGACCCACATTAAGTTCAGGATTTTTTGACCGACTTGTTAGGTACACATTAGAACCCTTTCGGTAATGCAACTGCCACTCAATCAAAAAATAAATTTGGACAGCAGAGGCATGTTGCCTTGCCGCGAGATACGGAGTATCCCGTTGTTGAAATCTTTCTTTAGTAAAGCGGAAAAATGGAGGCTTCCCTCTATCTGTATGCCGACCATACTTCTCCTGCCAATAGTGGGTGCACTCATGTATCAACGTGGATAGATAATGTATATTCCCGGGCAAGAATGGGTTTGTCCACTCGCGCTTCTCAACCTCCTCAACAGTCGGATCTACAAACTCATCAGTCGAATTTTTATTCAAAGCCTGGGTATGCGGGAAGGCAGACTTACTGATCCTAATTTTTCCATTACCATCATAAGCCGACACCGCTACCGTATCTAGATTGTTCGTTTCTAGATTAATATACTTCGCTCTTCGTTCCTCCGGGTCGATAAACTCTACAATCTCCAATTCAATATTCGACGGACTAATCTTTTCCTTAAACACAAGATCAACTGCACCCGCCTCCAAAGGACTCAAGCCACGTGGTCCCTGTGCCTCCAGATGCTTCTGTGGCGGTATAGCTAATGGCATTTGATTTCTCCCATGTCGTTGATGTGAGTAAAAGCACCCATGCTAGAATTAGAAGGATAAGGTGGACTCAACCACCCCACTGTTCTCGTCCTCCAGAACGCAACTCAACTAGATATGCACTGAAATGATGTGCCAAATCTTCCGCAATGTCACGCGACACAAAAAGCCGACCATCATTATCATCATCAAGCTTACGAATCTCATGATAACGATTTGCCAATCCTACACGATCTGGACCCTCATACGATAGGTTCACATCAGAACCCTTTGGCAGATGCTTCAACTGCCAAGCGATCATAAAATAAACTTGGGCTATGGACGCATGCTGCTCCTTCATGAACTCCGCCTTTTCCGGGAACTGACCTGGCTTGTCCAGGTTCTTATGGTACTTTTTCAGGAACTTCATTGCCTGCAATTCTTCCCGAGCAAAGTCGTACGGCAATTTCACGTCGGAAGGAGCATCTAGATACCTTTCGTAATTCCATTGCCATTGGTGTGTACACTCATGTATCAGCGTAGATAGATACTGTATATTCGCGGACTTCAATATCTTCGTATTCGCAGAAGTCGAATCTATATTCAGGTCACCGGTACGCGAGAACTTCGCCTTGCTAATCCTGATGTTTCCGAAACCACGGTTCTCCCCAGCATGACCGTCAAGATGCTCCAAAACTGTCAAATAAACATCGCCGCATGGGTCAAGTGACTCCCTAAACACTAACTTAACCGCCTCCTGCTCCAAAGGACTTAATGGACGCGGTCCCTGCACCTTTAATCCCATCTGATCCCTCCTATGTTGTTGACGGGGGTAAACGCCCCAGTCCTTTTTTGAAACAAATCGTAGTCACTGGCATGTAACTATTAAAGACCCACTCTTCGTAGGGAACGGAGATCTCCGTTCCGTTTCCTCTTACGCATCACGCATTACGCATTATTTTTTAGGAGGTTCACCATGAAAAAGCTATCTCTCTTGATGTTCGCCATCCTAATCCTCGGATGCGGCACCGAAACGACTGTCGTCGAGGAACCACCAACCATTATCGAAGAACCACCAACCGTTGTGATGGACGAGGAACCCATCGGTCACTCGCTAGTTGCACGCGGCAGTGTGAAACACGGAGAGGTTAATGTTGATCCTGAACTACCGGTACTTCACTTTGAACTTACGGAACCTTTTCTTAGCTATCGGGCTGTGCTCCGAGAGAAGGACGGTTATGCCCTCGCTTGGGACGCTCTCGGTAATGCCAGAACAAACCTCTTGTCCATACAGGAAATGAGGGAGGACCCGTTGCAATATGACACCGAATATGTGCTCGAGATATCCGCTCTAAATTATGACTGTGAAGTCACAGTGATAGTGATACAGTTTCGGACAAAGCCGCAGAGACCTGCGGTTGGGCAACCAGAACCCGTGATTCAAGCACCTATACCCGTTGTGCCATCAGGCGAACACTTTCGGCTTGACCCCGCCTTGCCGGTAATAGTGGCTGGCGACGTGGCTGATGGAGACAATAACGTCGATCCTGAACCGCTTAATGCAAATGGAATTCAATTTGTATTTGATGAAGCTATCAAGACATATAAGATTGACCTCCGGCTTCATGAGGGTGCGACCCTCGGTTGGTTACCTCGCGGTTTGGTCGATAACAACATGGAAGAACGTATACACATAATACCCGCCGAGGGATTCCCGTTGTTAGAATTCGATACCGAATACGAAATTGATATCTCCGTTCAGGATTTCCACTGTTGGACCTCCGAGTTCAAGATAGTGTTTCGCACGAAACCAAAGCCCTAATATGAATCGCAAAACCGGACCGACGCTCATTGGGCATCAGACTCCGTGCGACTGTTGCTATCATCGGCATCTCCCTCAATCGGCTGGACTGGCAACGCTTCAGGCACCTCCGCTGTACCACTTTCAGTAGTCAACCCCTCTTTTAGTGCCACTGTAGGAGGGATCTCCGAATCCCGACCACCCTCTTTTTTCTGAAGTAAACCCAAGTGGATTGCAATTAACTAGTTAAGACCCACTCTTCGTAGGGAACGGAGATCTCCGTTCCGTTTCCTCTTACGCATCACGTTTCACGCAAGGAGGTTCACCATGAAAACGTTATCTCTATTGATGTTCGCTATCCTGATCCTCGGCTGCGGCACCGAAACGACCGTCGTCGAGGAACCACCACCCATTATCGAAGAACCGCCACCCGTTGTGATGGACGAGGAACCCATCGCTCCCCCGCAAATCGTAGGCGGTAACGTGCTTAACGGAGATCTTGATGCCGATCCTGAACTGTTGAATCGGGACGGAATTATCCTCGAATTTACAGAGCCTCTTAATATGTACGTCACTGAAATCCGGTGGAGTGCCGGTGGTTCCCTCCGTTGGTCTCCTCTCGATGTCGTCGAGGTCTGGAACACCGGAAACCGAGTCCATCTAACGCCTATGGCTGACAGTCCGCTGTTGGAATACGACACCGAGTACCGGGTTACTGTATATGCTCAAGGTTTCGCATGTAATGCCGTGAACACAGAGATAAGATTTCGGACGAAGCCGCGCTAAAAAGTTTCGCCCCTTACCTGAACGATAAGGAGGAATCTCATGAAGAAACTAGCTTTATTGATATTCGCTACCCTGATTCTTGGCTGCGGCACCGAGACACCCGTTGTCGAAGAACACACACCCACTGTGGCATCAGGTGAACACTTTCGGATTGATATACATCTGGGAATCATATTCAGTAACGTGTGGGACCTACAAGATGACGTCGACCCTGAACAGATCAATGCGGACGGAATTATCTTCGAGTTTGATGAGGATCTCAAGATGCGTAAGGTTGATTTCTTACGTGAGGGGAAGCCCCTCAATTGGATAGGCACCGGTCTATCGGACCATGTCGCACCAACTGTGACATTAACTCCCATTGCCGGTCAGGAGTTGCAATTCGATACTGAGTACCTGATTAAGATGTACCTTCAGGATCTCGCATGTCATAGTTTCAGGTTCGAGATACGGTTTCGGACAAAACCAAAGCCCTAATCCACCGCTTGGAGTGTGCAAGCCGATCTACGCTCATTGGGCATCAGACTCTGTGCGGCTGTCGCTGTTATCGGCATCTCCCTCAATCGGCTGGGTTAGGCACGATTCAGGGACCGCCGCCCGGCAGCTTTTTGGGGTCGATTCACCCTGCTCGACGCTACCTAATGGGGCAGTCAGGAGCATCTCGATCTGGGGATAGTCGCTTATAGAACTTATGCCTTTCAGTAACCCGTGAACGTTGCGTGGATTCTGCACAAACATAGCGTTCTTCCGGTCCTGGATTGTGCAACTCGGTTTCATAGGCACTAAAAGGGGCCTTCAATTCAACCGCGTCTTGATATGTAACGATCAGCTGACCATTCTCATCAGGATCTTTACCAGCAATCAGATCATAACGATCTACAGGTCCCACACTATGCTCGCTATCTGGCGGCTGACTCGTTAGATCCACATATGGCACCTCCGTTTTACCGTCAACAATAGGACTAGGCGATAGTCTGTAACGCAACTGCCAAGCAATCAAAAAGTAAATTTGGGCAGCAGACGCGTGTCGTTCTCCCGAGATCGCCGGGCGATTCCCTGCTGTCAATTGCTCTTTAGTAAAGTGGTAGGGCGGTCCCCAGCCGGGTCTATAATCGTCGCGCCGACGATACGTCCATTGCCAATGCCGCGCACACTGATATATCAAGGTAGATAGATAGTGCATATTCCCAGGTCTGAATCGCTCTGTCAACTCCTTATCTGAATACTTAGCCTCCGAATCCACCCAGCGACGAGTCGAATTTTTATTCAAAGCTTGGGTATACGGGAAAGCAGACCCGCTAATCGTAATTTTTCCACCACTCTCGTAAGTCGAAGCCACCTCCACCCCGAATTGTTTCATCCCTCCCCACGTCGTCTTCTGCAAAAACTTTTTCATCTCTCCCCACGTCACCCGTTTCTCCGACATCTGCTGTCCAACAGGAGATCCTTGTTTAGCGGGAGTGGCCATTTCTTGACTGATATTCCGCCCACCCTGCTCACCCAACCTAAGGGACTCGACAATCTCCAATCGAAGCTCCCACGGTCGAATTGTTTGTCTACCAAAACGGTTAAACACTAAATTAACCGCCTCCTCCTCCAAAGGACTCAATTCACGAGGTCCCTGCACCTCTAATGACATTTTCATCCCTCCTATATTATTGGCACGAGTAATCCCCTATGTTGAAAGCGTAAAAAGGAGGACCCCTCACAAAACATTATCTCTATTGATGTTTGCTATTCCGGTTCTCGGTTGTAATATCTCGGAGTTTCAGATACAGTTTCCGATGAAGCCGCTGTAAAGAGTTAATTGGTTATTTCGTGAACATTATCACGCAAGATATTCACCAAACGGTTAAAGGGCTTAGCCAACTCAATCGCAGTCATCAGCGGAACCCAACGCCCATGCCGCTTGTCCTGCGGAATCTTCTGAATCTCGTCGTAGCGGTCTACGGTCCCAACCGAATGTCCGGGAGGCTTAGTGGTGAGATTCACCTTATCCCCATATGCATACTTGATCTGCCACCACAAAATAAACCAAGTCGCCGCCGCAGATGCATGACCTTCCCTATCCAAATCCCAAAACATCAACTGATTCTTGGTAAACTCATATTCCCCAAACTGCGGAAAATACTGATTATGGGCTTGCCAATGGTGTGTAGCCTCATGGATAAAAGTGTTGAGATAGTCCATATTCCCCGGCTTGAAAATTTCCCTGTTCCCGAGCGCTGAAAGGCGATTCATATTATCCGTACATGGAAATTTCCTAATTGATATCGAAATATGATTGTTACCATACGATCCACGCCCACCAGGACCAAGGTCGTCAACCATAGAGATGCAGAGTTGATCAAAGATATTCTTTTTCCCTTCGTTCTGTACACTATATGCCCAAAAGACCGAATCAACCGCGGCTTTTTCCAAGCTATTGAGGTGCCGAGGACCGTGTCGCGTTAAACCCATAACCATTCTCCTTTACACTCTTTTTTGAAACAAATCGAAGTGAGTGGTATGTAACTATTAAAGACCCACTCTTCGTAGGGAACGGAGATCTCCGTTCCGTTTTCTCTGACGCATCACGTATTACACATTATTCCGCAGGAGGTATCCCATGAAAAAACTCGCTCTATTGATATTCGCTATCTTGATTCTTGGCTGTGGGAGCAAGCCCAACCAAACAGCCTACAACCGACCCAACACTGTTCTTGCTTGGCACCACGAGGTACTTGAAAATTATCCCATGGATCCACAACTCAATAGTGTTGTGGTGTTAAGGCCTTTACGTGCAGATGAAGAATGGACTAGATACCCAGAGGATCGATGGATTCGCACGGCAGATGTGATTAAACCGATGCAAGCCGACATACTCGCTGATAAGGGAATGCCCACCGGTATCTATCGCAAACAACCTTTTGCCGACAAGTATGTGTGTTTCGCCAAGCCGCTCAAAGTCAAAGGAAACATCATTCGACTCCGAGTTACGGGCAGTCGGCACGGCGGCGTCGATGAATATCAGCTCACCCTCACCGTCAAAAACCACGCTACATTGGCAGAAGCGAAACAGGCACTCCTTGAAAGGGTCGATTTTCTCTACGATCGTTTCAATTGGGGCTTCGATATGCACCCTGTCATCCGACAACGTATCCTTTACGAAGCGTTTGTCTATCCGTCCGATCAAGAACGCTGGCAAGCCGCACCAGACGCTAACTTCAAGTATCACCAGTTCACCAACTACAACTGGATGACACCCCCCAATGACAACATAGAGGAACCGCCCGTGGAGGCACCGGGAGGCTGGATATATATTGCGCGCGAACCCCTTTCCGAAAACGGATACAGATGGGGAGACCCGTTCGTCCTCCGAGTCATCTTCAGCCCTCATATCTATCCATAGCCGGATAAATCCCACCAACTCAGGATTGTCATCTCAATAATGGTTGTAGGAATCCCGTGTTTCGTCATAGTTTTCCGCAATGCAGCGATCCAACACTCCAAGTGTCACGGCTTCACCAACTATCACTGGAAGACTCCCCTCCATTCGCTAGAGAAGAGGTGCCCGGTGGATTGCTTCATATCTGGCGCGAACCGCTCCCTTTGAACGGATACAGATGCGGAGACCCGTTCGTCATATGACTAATTCCTGAACTTCAGGCGGATCTCCTACCTCCCCATCTTGCCCACTCCAATATTTCCACCGTACAATTTCTACGACTCGCTCACGATCATCGACAAATATGGGGAACAAGTCTGTTCTCTTAATGCCTTTGAGTATCCTAAGGTCCACACCAAAGAGATCACGGAGGATATGGGACTTACCCTCAACGGTGGCTTTGATTACCTGAATGTAGTTTTCTAGATTCGCTCGTATACTCTTATATGGTATATATGTGTCTACATCATGAAATAAAACGATAAGTGTCTTTTTTCCGGCTTCGAGCGCTTTCCACGTCTGCGTTACCAACGCCTCTATCACACGTTTTGGGGTGGCACCGGGCCAGCTATCCTCACTATCAACATCCCACATCGTCGATTTGTAATATTTTTCATAGTAAGTTCGTACTACATCTGGATTGACCTCTCCCTCAACAGGACGGATTAACCTCGGCATATAGGAGTTTCCCTTTAGTTCCTCCGCAAGTACCTTCTCAATGAAGCCCTCCGCACGATTTATGTCATTGCCCAGTTCCCCCGCCTCTTGCCGCGTAGTATGAAGAATGTGGTCTCCGCTCTCCACATCGTGCCCCGTATGCACGCCAATGATATGCTTCCTCTTGTGCATCATTACTATTAGTCTTTGCCAATATCTGTATTTCCGCGGAAGTAGGTTTTGATTCTTTGTTCCTTACCCTGTGAGTCTATCCAAATCTTGTCTTTACCCCGCGAGTGAGTCTGAATGAAGAAGATCGCCTTCATATTGGGACTCGTGCGATTTAACCGTAAGACATCCATCACTTTTTTCGTCCGATTTGCACTGAGCTCTGCCGCGTGAGGACCATCGTCAAATGTGAGAACAATTTCAACCGGGGTGTCTGAATGGTGGTGGTTTGGCATTGAAATCTTTCCCTTCTAAGAAATGTTGATAGTGTAATATAAATGTCCGTGGAGGTATCCCGTGAACAAACGAGGGCATGTTGACATTTTTCGACGGTATTAGCAACGCTCTAGCTCCTTCCCCTTCACTGTTTTCAGCAGTCAATTACTCTGGAAAAGAACCCCGCCTTTTTTTGAATAAATCAAAGTGGATTGCAATTAACTATTTAAGATCTACACGCTTCAGTTGACCAATGAACCAAATAAAGAAACTACCGTGAAATTGCCGGTTTCTCCTTTTCACGTCTCACTCAGCTCCCTCTCTCTGATTCCGTCCATGGTCTTGGAACGGACGCTTCGGCAACTCTCCTCGCATCACAGGCGTCATCTCAAAATGCACGATCTCATGATTCCGAATCTTCAGCTGCACAGTGCCGAATCGGTTTTCCCGCCTGAACTGCTCAATCTGTTCGATGATTGGATCCCAAAAGTCTCTATGTTCCATTGCGCCCTTTCCGTTCCAAGAATCCTCGATCTAAAATAAAAAACCCCGAACAGAGCAGTATCAAGAGGGCCCTTTCCTCTGGATACCGCCCCGTCCGGGGTAGATCCACACAGATATTCTGGTTGGTATTCCTTCGCCTTGTTTTATCAAGACGGGAGAATTATACCAAACTTTTTGACCGTTGTCAATTATTTTTTTTACCATATAGCAAATAATTCCCTATAAATTATTCTGATTAGTAATTTTATTCCTTATCGGCGATGTGTTTCTCTGTAACCGAAAACGCTGTGAGTGACCTGCTCTTAACCGCTTGACAATTTTTCGGTGTATCCACTATAATAGCCAACGCACCCGCGGCTACACGGGTTTGCGATGTCCGCCGCGTGGGGGTGGGGTGAACTGGAGGGTGAATCTGAGTAAAGCTGTTTTCGGGTCGATTCCCCGTAGCGCTATAATCACGTATACTGTCATCAATAATATATTCGATCTTCATAGCCGCATCCGGTCTGCCGCCCCAGTTTATCAAACCGCGGTCCCCGCATCGTATTGCATCACCTGCCGATAATATGTTTCCAAGAGTCCTAGTGTCAAACTCTTATCACGGAGATACCTCAAATCGATCTATAGCAAGCACACCTTAGCATCAGACAAGAAGGGAAATGCCATGAAAACCTTTGACATTGAACGACATGCAACCGAATTGGAACAGGACGGCTACACCGTTATGCACAATGTGATGCCGCTATCGGAACTTGAAGCAACCAAGCAGGCGATCGAAAAGACATTGGACGCCGAAGAAGCCATTGGTCGCAAATACGGTTTGCAGAACGAAAATCTTCGACATGCGTTCAACGTCCAAGGCAAGCATCCACATTTCTACGGGATGCTGCTTCGCAACCCGGCACCGATCGAGGTAGCCCGCCGCGTGCTCGGCGAGGACATGTTCGCACACGACGTAGTGATACGGACCCCGATGCCGACCGGTAAGAAGGACGCAACCCGATTGGGAGGCAACCTACACGCTGATTGGGCAGACTTCACTGTGAAGCCTTTCATTCGCGGGGTGCACTATCCGATGGCAATTCAGTCCGTGTGGGCAATAGTCGACTTCACAGAGGAAACGGGTGCTCCAATGATCTGGCCCAGCTCGCACCTATCTCTCGAAATCCCACCCGAAGAACCGGAAACCCTACCACCGGGAGGCATCATCGCTGAGGCACCGGCGGGATCGGTATTCCTGTGGGATTCAAGCCTATGGCATACCGGGGGGATTAACTCCAGCGATAACCCACGATACGCGCTGATTTTCTACTTCCAGCGGTGGTGGATTAAGGGGTTTAACGATTCCTACCGTTATGTGTCGCCGGAAGTTCGCGCAGCGATGACCGAAGCCGAGCGGCGTATCTGGGGACTTGAGGCTGGAGTTCCACCGAACACGCATTTCAGAGACATGACAGAGGAACAGATTTCCGCACTGACGCCTGAAGAAAAGGCGGTGCTTAACATTGCGCCGTTCTAGCCTTGTAACACCATCTGTCAAAGGCTTGGGAAAGTTCTGGGGTTTCTGCAGAATTCACTATGACGTCCGGGGACCGGCAGCACCTAACCTCAATCAAGGAAGGTCTATTCCTAATGAGCCAAATACAATCACCGCAATTAGTCGAAGCACTGCGACAGCATGATAGCGCAACAGTCGCCAATGCAATTGAACACTTTGAAGTGCGCGACCCTACTATGGGCTATGCCAACAATGAACTGATCTGCCAGATGCCTGAGATTGCTGCGCCGATGGTCGGCTACGCTATCACAGTGACAGCCGATACCACCACGCCCGGCGACACAAGAACCTCGCGCGTTGATGATCTGGTAGAGGCGATTGATGCCGCACCTAAGCCATCGGTACTTGTTGTCCAACACGTTGGGCATGACCGCAAGCGGTGCTGCCTGTTCGGCGATATGTTCTGCACGATTGCAAGCAAGCTGGGATGCGTGGGGTTTGTTACTGACGCCAACGGTCGTGATCGGAGCGCCATCCGTCAACGCACACCGGATTTTCATGTCTTTTCGGCTGGGTGGGTCGTCTCACACGGTTATGGCGTGTACCTCGACTTCAACGTAACGGTATCTATCTGTGGTTTGACCATTTCACCGGGGGATCTGCTGCACGGCGACGAAAGCGGTCTGGTCTCCGTTCCAATTGACATCGCCGCAGACGTGGTGAAACGGGCAGAGGCAGTCCGTGAGGAGGAAGCGGAGTATTTCGATTTCCTAGAGAGTGATCGTTTCAACATGGCAGAACTGAAGCGACGCATCATCCCTCACGAGTAATTCACTCCGAATGCAACTTTTTCTAACACAGCACTTTTGAAATCAAGTATAATAACGTGCATTCGACCTAAACATAGTGAATTCTAAAAATAAACAGACATTAAAAGTAGTAGGCACACGCCGTGTGCCGTAACTCCGCGAACAAGGTTCCTAACCTCGCTCATTCACAGTATCTAATTAATTCTAAAATCTACCATAAATCAAAGAAATAAAATCTTGGACTCCAAGATAATATGCCAAAGCCAAGATAACAAGGAGACGCAATATTGAAAATTACCGATGTCAAAACATTAGTCATGGGCACCAGTTGGCGTAACCTGACTTTTGTCAAGGTGGAAACGGACGAGGGATTGACCGGTGTCAGTGAGGTGCGGATGAACAACCGCACGGACGCGCTGGTCGCGTATCTCGATGGTGCGAAGAAACGCCACGTTATTGGCAGCGATCCGTTCAATACCGAAGATCTCTACCAGCGGATGTTCCGTAACGACTATGGACGTGCCGGGGAGATTTCTGCAACGGGGATTAGCGTGGTCGAAATCGCGTGCTGGGACATCGTCGGAAAGGCACTCAACCAGCCGGTGTATCGACTGCTCGGAGGGGCATGTCGGGATAAGATGAAGGCATACGCCAACGGTTGGTATAAGGTTGAACGCACTCCAGAGGAATTTCATACTGCGGCCAAGCAGGTGTTGGAAAAAGGGTATCAAGCACTGAAATTTGATCCCTTCGGCGCAGGCTTTTATGAACTCTCTTACGAAGAGAGACTGAGATCTGTCTCACTGGTCGAAGCGGTACGGGATTCGGTGGGACCAGAGGTAGAGATCTTGGTCGAGATGCACGGACGCTTTAGCCCGGCAACCGCCATCCAGATAGCCCGCGAATTGGAACCTTTCAAGCCAAGCTGGGTAGAAGAACCCGTCCCACCCGACAATCTCGCGGCACTGGCAAAGGCATCGGAAAGCATCAATATCCCTGTTGCCACCGGTGAACGGCTCCATAATAAGTTTGAATACCGTGAACTGATCAATCTTCAAGCAGCGGATATCCTCCAGCCTGACATCACACAAACAGGCGGTTTTCTGGAGACGAAGAAAATCGCAGCAATTGGCGATATGTGCTATATGCTAGTTGCGCCGCACAATGTAGGCGGACCCGTGTCCACCGCGACTTCGCTGCACTTCTCCGCTTGCACACCTAACTTTAAGATTCAGGAACATTTCAATGACTTCTCAGAGGCATGGGTCAAGGAGGCAGCGACCGGTTGCCCCGAAGTGATTGATGGCTATTTCAGTTTGCCGAACGGTCCCGGTCTCGGCATGACACTGAACGAAGATCTAATCGCCGAGCATCCTTATCGCGAAGGAGCGTTTAACTTGTGGGAGGATGATTGGCATCGGCGCCAATATTGATTATAGTTGGGGCAGGCGATGGCGACACGCTTGCCTGCCCTCTCCACAGTTCAAAGCTCCCCTTCCCAACAGAATCGTAAGATTTTGATTCTATCTACTTCCCAATTTCTCCTCCCCGGACTTAATGCCTGCTAAAACAGTTTATCAAACTAGCCAGAGTATTATCCCACCTAGAGTTATCTGCTTTGTCCTTTTTCTGGCGATGCTTTGGGGTGGCAACGCTGTCTCTCTCAAGATTGGACTTGAAGAATTTTCCCCATTCGCCTCGGCGGGGCTCCGGTTTACGATTGGGCTTGTCCTTATCGCAAGTTGGGCTTCGGCTAACGGCATATCGATCAAGCCCCAGCGGCACGAGCTCCTGCGACTGTTTTTGAGTGCCATGCTATTTATAACGCAGATCGTTGCTCTCAATATGGGGGCGAACTTTACGCGTGCGGGTAGAACCGCTGTCATGACCAATACCTACCCGCTTTTTGTCGCGCTTATTGCACACTTCGTTGTTCCGGGCGATTACATGACGCGGCGGAAGGCACTTGGATTAGCCTTCGCCTTCGGTGGGATCTGTTTCGTGTTTCGAGACAACTTTGTTGGCGGTGAAAGCGAATTTTTGATCGGCGACCTGCTGACGCTGCTGGGCGGGTTTCTCCTCGGCCTCCTTATCGTTGTCACCAATCGCCTTATCCAGCGTATCAATACTTACTGTGTATTGGTGTCGCAAATGGTCATCGGCGTCCCAATCTTTTTCACCCTGAGCGCAATTTTTGAGGGAAAATCAGGATACGGTTTCTCCTACCCCGCGTTATTTGCAATTCTGTATCAAGGCGCCGGAATCGCAGGGTTCTGTTTCGTCGCATGGACGCTTCTGCTAAAGGATTATCCACCCAGCCGACTCTCCGTACTCTTTTTTACAACACCACTCTGGGGAATCTTACTGAGCAACCTCCTCATCGGTGAGCCGATTACCGCTGGTCTCACCATCGGGGCAGCGTTAGTTGCACTCGGCATCTACACCATTAATCGCTCTCCAAGCATCAAGCAACATTCCTAACGCAACGGTAGTGATTCCCTATTTTTTTCTTGACCCAGATTCAGATATGCTTATAATCAGAGCCACACCGAAAGGCGTCGCTCAACAGAAATTTATGAAGCGCGGAGGAGATGTCGATGCGTATCACACATGTAGAATCTATCGCCCTGAAACACCCATTCGGACCACCTGAAGCGGGGATAACCAGAGAGTGGACAAATGTCCTCATACACACCGATGAAGGTTTGGCAGGCATCGGTCGAGGCGGGAATCCTCAACTGATTTCTCGTGACCTCGCTCCCGTCCTCATCGGTCAGGATCCGCGACAAATTGCCCGGCTCTGGGATCAGATGTACGAGTCGGCGTGGCGGTATCGGGGACCGGGACGCGCTGCCATGTCCTCAATAGGTGCACTGGATATTGCGCTATGGGATCTGTATGGAAAGACGTGTGGGCAGCCGGTGTGGCGACTGTTAGGTGGTTACACGGATACAGTTCCCGCCTATGCTGATGGCATCGGTTACATCAACCAGTCCCCAGAAGAAGTTGCAACAGAGGTCAAAGAACACGCCGATTTGGGGTATGATGCGATTAAACTGCACTTTAACAGTTGCACACCCCAAGAGGTGTTGGATAAGGTGCATCTTTCACGGGATGCCCTCGGACCCGATAAGAAACTGATGATAGATGTATCCCGTGCTTGGGATGGTAAGACGGCAGTGGAAACCGTCCGTCAACTCGAACCCTATAAACTGTATTGGATAGAGGAGCCGGTCCGGCAAGACGATGAGCCATTCTACATGCGAATGGTGCAGGAAGCCACCAGTGCTATAGTCGCTGGCGCGGAGGGCGAGGGAACCCTCTACGGCATAAGAAGACTCATCAATGAAGGTGCCCTCCAACTAGTACAGACGGACATCCTAATCGGTGGTGGCTATACCGGACTGATGCGAATTGCTGCTCTCTGCGAGGCGTACCACCTACCCATCGCACCGCACGGCGCACAGTTTCCGGATATCAATTGCCACTTTGTCGCCGCAGTGCCTAACGGTCTGATGGTGCCTGCGTGCCCAAGTTGCGAGCCGTTCCAGATTTGGTCAAAGTTGTATGACCCACCATTCCAAGTAGTGAACGGACAGATTACAATGACCGATAAACCGGGGTTGGGGCTAGAATTGGACTGGGATTTCGTCAATCGGCACCGAGTTAACTTTGAGGCGTAGAAACTCATACAGCAGGGCAACCACGAGGGTTGCCCCTACAGGAATCAATCAAATGTAGGAGCAGGTCTTGTGCCTGCCCAAAATACGGACTCTCGGGACGGAGGTTACGGCATACGGAGTATGCCTACTACTTTATTGTATAGAGGGAAAAATTATGAATCAGGAAGATATTAACTATTTTCAGCGGTTCGGATTTATCCAGTACAAAGGCTTGCTGTCGCCGGCGGAGGTAGAGGTAATCTCCGACGCCTTCGATGAGGGGATGCGGATGGCACGCAAGGGTGCGCCGCCACCGGGACCGGGCGAGAAGAGACAACAAATTATCCCTTTCTTCGATTACGACCCGGAAATGTTCTACCCCCTGCTAGACCATGGGAAGATTGTAGATATTTTTGAGGGTTTGATGGGCGAAGATTTCATCTTGACTCTCAGCGAAGGGATTATTCATACCGGCGGCTCCGGGTGGCATCACGATGCCTACGCCCCGGAAGGTTACTTCAGTATGCGGGCGGCGATCTATCTCGATCCGCTCGGTCCCGAAGATGGTTGTCTGACTGTCATCCCCGGTAGCCATTTCAAGGAGTTTGGGGAGGCAATCAACAAAATGAGAGACGAACTCGGTGGACTTCCCGATGAAATGCCGGGACGCTATCCGCTCCGCAATGAGCCGGGGGACGTGCTCTTTATGAATCACAAGACCTACCACGCCGCCCTGAGTGACAAGTACGGCAGACGCGCTATCCATATCAACTGTGTCCCGAATACGACGCCTGAGAAGAATCAGGAACATTTTGATTGGCTGATGATGTTTCTGGCTGGGGAAACGAAGCACTGGGGACGATTCTACAGTGATCGTCTGATTTCGACCGCAGGTCCCCGTCGCCAAAAGATGCTAGAGCGAGCCATTGAGTTAGGATTCGGCAATACGGGACCCATAACCCAGTTGCAGGATTCGCGCTAAATTGCTGGTAGCACACAGATCTAAGAAAGGACTCCAATCATGACAGACGAAGAAAAATTCCTCGTCGATCTCGAAGGGTATCTGGTTATCAAAGATGTTTTGACACCCGACGAAGTTGACGAGATGAACCAAATCATTGATCAGGGGGATCGCTCTGGGCATCCAACGCTCTGGGGTCAGCCGTTCAAAAGGTTGATTGACCATCCGAAGGTCCTTCCTTACCTCATTGAGTTGCTTGGTCCCACATTCCGGATCGATCACGATTACGCTATCTTCATGAGTGATGGTGAAAATCGCGGTGGACTCCACGGTGGGGAGGACGGCGGTCGTCCCGGTGGTCCCGAGGGGGATCACTGGTACAAATACCGAGATGGCGTGATCCGAAATGGACTGATCGTGATGACCTACTGCCTATCCGACGTAGGGGAAGGCGATGGGGGATTTTCGTGTATTCCGGGTAGTCACAAGAGTAACTTCTCTACCTGCGTACCTCAAGATGTGCGGCGTTTCGAGCGGCCTGCACATTACGTCGTCCAGCCGGCTGCCAAAGCTGGGGATGCGATTTTCTTCACCGAAGCAGTCATCCACGGAACAATGCCGTGGCGTGCGGCGCATGAAAGACGCTCGCTGCTCTACAAATATAGCCCCGGACACTCGGCATGGTCTGGCAAATTCTATGACCTCAGCCAGTATGGCGAACTGACAGCGCAGCAACAGCGCATCCTATCCCCGCCCTCTATTGGTAGCCGTCCCAATATCATTGAGGAAGAATAGAGGAGAAGTGAAACGTGATTTTCCCCCTGCTCGTGGGGAAACAAAAAGAGGGGTCGTGAAACGTAAAAAATGAACCAATGAACTCTTGAACCAATTTAGGGGGATCACTATGCGTTTTGGAATGAGCGGAACATTTTTGCCGAGCAATATGGAGGACTTCACGCCGGAGATCGCAAAGAAGGTCAGATCATTTGGATTTTCAGGTGTGTTTACCCGTTTTCGGGAGAACGATCCATTTGAAACGACGACCGCCCAATGCCACCGAGTCCGCGATGTTCTAGCGGATGAAGGCATTCGGATGTATCAAACGACAGGTTATTGGCAGTGCTTGATTCACCCGGACGAGACAGAGCGCAAGAAAGCGGTGCGCACGGTACAGGAAGCACTCAGAGTTGCCGGCGATATTGGGGCGCGCGGTATTGACACTGGACCGGGATCGATGAACCCAACGGGACCGTGGAACCCTCACCCTGACAACTGGAGTCAAAGGAGCAAGGAGCAGTTAATCAAGAGCCTGCGAGAGTGCGCTAAGGCGGCAGCGGATAATCAGGTTTACCTCAGCTTGGAGGGACATCAGCTCGTCGTTCTCGAAAATGAGGAGGTCACGAAGGAGATTCTTGATGCGGTGGATTCACCTTGGGTCAGATCCGATCTAGATCCAGCAAACTGGGTTACGCTCAAGACAGTCTACAGGACCGGCGAATACATCGATCGCATATTCGACACCCTCGGAAAACATATTGTGAGCGGACATGCGAAGGACATCACCCTCACCAATGAACATACCCTTCATCTACCGACTTGCGCGCCCGGAAAGGGGATGCTGGATTTCAAAGCCTACATTCGCCGAATGGAGGCACTCGATCCAGAGTATCCACTGATTGTCGAAGGTGCCCAAGAGGCGGAATTACCGGAGGTCAGCGATTTCCTACATCGGACAGCAGCGGAACTTGGGATTGAGGTTATTGGTCCCGATTAAAGTCAAAAGGGCAACCACAAGGGTTGCCCCTACAAAAATCGATATTGGTTCAATTAGTTTGACTCTGAGAAATAGAATGCTGGATATGGAAAAGGTGTGATTTGTAGGTTGAAATGTTTTTTTACATCCTCTGCATTAGAGAAGATGCGGACAAATGTCCAGCTTGACTGGCGGGTTACAACGAAGATGCGTTTGCCGTTGTGTGTGCTGAGCTGGTATACGGGTCGCCCATCAATCCAACTAAAATCGGGTAACTCCCGATAGCCTAACGCATAAATCGCCTCGTGTGGGGTGAGTGGTCTCTGGGCATAGAATGAGAGCATTACGACTTGGTTGTGCAGCAGAGCTGCGGTTAGCCCTCTGAATCGATATTTATCTCCGAAGTCGTAGGTGGGCGTATCGTTTTCTATCGTTTTATGTGCTTCTCCCAATATGGACTCGATATCGGCGTGAAAGGTTACGAACTTTACCCCAATCAAGCGATCGATCCCGTTCATCTGTTCGGGTGTCAGGTCAAGTTGGGGTATGGCAGCAGCGCACCCGATTAGCAGCAATGACAGACACGCAATATAGACAAAGCGCAGTATCATAATTACCCCTCCTTTATTGTGGGAAACGTTTGATAGGTGGCAACTTAAGTTAGTTATTTCTATAGGACTTACGCAGCCAACTGTAGGCGGTCTTGCCCCGCGCTGAAATGCGTAAGTCCTGTTTTCTGGTAGGTCGATTTTCCAAAATCGACAGTCTTGTGTCGAGATATGAATCTCGACCTACTATGACCTGAACTCTGCCCTTGAGCGCATCGATCGAAAATCACGAAACCCAGTCGCTCGCGAACTGCACCAACAGCCGCACACCGTAACCGGTGCCACCCTTACTGGGAATATACGACGAACCTTTGACATCCCATGCCGTGCCGGCGATGTCAAGATGCACCCAAGGATAATCCTCCGCAAATTTCTTCAAGAACGCCCCACCGACGATAGTCCCCGCCGTCCCGTCGCCGATATTTTTGACGTCAGCAACGTCACTTTTGATTAACTCATCGTAGTCGTCCCACAAGGGCAGTTCCCACACCCGTTCATGCGTTTTATCTGCAGCGACTCTGACTTTGTCCATCAGACCGTTGTCCGTTCCCATCATCCCGCAGGCGATGTTTCCCAAAGCGGTGATGACAGCACCGGTGAGGGTTGCCAGATCTATCGCCGCCTTGGGACTATAATGCGTGGCATAACCCAATGCATCCGCCAACACCAACCGACCTTCCGCGTCCGTATTGAGGATCTCGATCGTTTTGCCGCCGTAGCTTTCGACGACATCCCCCGGACGCTGGGCAGTGGCACTCGGCATGTTTTCGCTCGCCGCGATCAGCCCAACGACATGAAGATCCGGTTTAAGATGACCGACCACCTGCATCGCGCCAAGCACCGCCGCTGCGCCGGACATATCGTGCTTCATATCCATCATACCGGAGCCGGACTTGAGCGACAACCCGCCGCTATCGAAGGTGATGGCTTTTCCAACAAACGCAACGGTGTCCTTCCCTTCACCATCGGGGATATGCTCCAAGATGATAAATCGTGGCTCTTCGACACTTCCCTGAGAAACACCAAGCAAGGTGCGAAACCCTTTCTCTTGAAGTTGTGGAAGGTCAAAGACTTCGCATTTCAGTCCCACCTCATTTGCAACTTCAACCGCTTTGTCGGCGAGCATCGTTGGGGTTAAGTGGTTCGGCGGTTGGTTGCTCAGATCGCGGGCGAGGTTTGTTCCGTTCGCAATCGCGTCACCGACGGCAACGCCCCCCTCGACCATCGACTTGGTCGCTTCATCCGTTACGAGGAAGGTGATAGACTCAAGACTCTTGACCTTATCGAGTCCCTGTGTCTTGTGCTGATTGAATTGGTAGAGCGCGAGCCGACTAGCTTCGGCAACCGCCTGCCCTATCTCTTGCGGGGTTTCAGGCGGTAACGAGATCGCTACGGTTTTTAGCCCCAGATCCCGAAGTTCCTGAACAACTTTGCCCGCCGCCTGACGCACTTTCTCTGGATCCAAATCCTCGTTTTTTCCCAGACCCACCAGCGAAATCCGTGGTGCCGTGATTGCCCCTCTGGTGTAGAGCACAGCGGTCTGTTTGTGTTCACCTTTGAAGTCGCCGGCATCAATCAGTTCGCTAATTGCGCCACCGGTCACCGCATCGGCGGCTTGCGCCACACTGACGAGGGGTTCGCCTTCAAATATGCCAAATACAACGGCATCGGCGGCTTCTGTCCTGAAATCTCCAACTTTGACGTTAATTTGCATCCTATGATTTCCTTTCAGTTGTTGGTTCATTGGTTCAGACGTTTATTGGTTGTGAATGTTGGGTTTCCCTCTCGCTATTTGTAAGAACACGGTGTTGATAGGCAAAAACTTTACCACCCTTCATAGCGAGGTGCTTTCAGCTTAATGCGACACATGTCGCCCCGCTGGGGCTTTAAGACTTTTGGGGATCCCGTGTGCTATAAACATGTCGCCCCGCTGGGGCTATGTTGGTTCAGAGGTTCATTGAGCTGATGAATACTTGTCTGAATCGCGGATTGACACGGATTAAGGGATTACACGGATTCAGGAACAACGATTGGTGTTCCCTACAACCTGTTTGCCGTAGCAACGCCAGCGGGACTTGAGGGTTGTTTGATTTGCTTTTGCCATGCACATTGCGCCCCGCCCCGATAAGATCGGGATTCAGAGCAATTGGGGCTATGTGGGTTCATTTCATGCATCACGTTTTACGCGCTATTATATCTTTCGCGGATTGTTTCGATGAGATCGGTGGTCGATTTGCCCGGTACGTTCAACCCGACAATCACCTTGCCCCCGTTCGATTCGACCGCCTCCCGCTCGATGACCCGCTCGATCGTGTAATCGCCACCTTTGACGTGGATGTTCGGCTTGATAGCAGAGAGCAGGTCAATCGGATCGAGTTCTGGGAAAATCGTGACGTAGTCTACACACCCCAAGCCCGCGAGCATTTCGGCACGTTCATCCGCAGGGACAAGGGGACGGTTCTCCCCTTTGAGAGCTCGAACCGAGTCATCGCTGTTGACGCCGACAACGAGGAGGTCGCCGAGCCCCTGTGAGGCTTGCAAGTAACGCAGATGACCGACGTGTAGCACATCGAAACAGCCGTTAGTCGTCACGACGATTTTGCCGTCCGCTTTCAATTGCTGGACAATTTCGACCAGTTGATTCCGAGGATAGATCTTTTTGTTTGGCATGGCTCGTAACCCGTAAGTTGGTAATGCGTAAGAGAGTAAAGGTTATGGACGTATTTTTTTTGAGTGGAAATTATTAACTAAGGATAGAGAAACCGAGTTTTTGTAGGGGTTGGGTTACCCAACCCGTTCTACGGGCGGGGGAACCCCACCCCTACGGTTTCTGATATCTGCGTTTTTGGGATCAGATACAGATCCGCGTTAAAAATTCGGGACGGGTGCGTAGGTGTTGAAACCGTCCGTTCGATCCGCACCGCACAGGAGATAGATGTCATGGTCGGGTCGCAATGACGGGTCTTGGCAGCGGACATCCGCCGGCATATAGCGCATCGTATAGCCGCATCGACGCTTTTGCGAGGTATTTGGGGCGGAACCGTGGATGGTAAACGCATCGTGGAAATGGCATTCCCCGACCGCCAAATCCAGATCAACAACCTTCGACGTATCCATATCCTCAGCGATGACTTCTCTGCCGAACAGGTGCTTTTCCCGATTCACCTTCTCGTACCGTCGATCTCTGAGTTTATGACTGCCGGCGACCACGCGCATACAACCGTTTTCGATCATTGATTCGTCCACCGCCAGCCACATCGTGATGACGCGCATCGGTTGCAATCGCTCACCCCAGTAGACGCCATCCTGATGCCACGGCACCGCCAGACCGTCGCTCGTCCGCTTGCTGATAAAGTGGCTTGACCAGAGGAGGATATCGGGACCGATAAAGCGTTCAATCACATCCAACACACGCGGGTCCGCGAGGTATTTGAACAGATAGGGATGCTCAAAGTGTGGCACGTCCATCTGTTCTGGACGTTTGCCTTCCGGGAGCGATGCGATCATCTCATCAACGTAATCGCGCAGTTCGTCCAATTCCCCCTGGGTGAAAATTCTGCCAAATTTGAGGTAACCGTTCTCATTGTAGAAAGCCACCTGTTCGTCGGTGACAGTTGTTGCGGTTTGCCAATTTTTATCTGTGTTTGTGGAACTCATTTTGTTTCTCCCTTAGTCAAAGAAAACATTCCATAGTAACAGCGCGATTGCAACTACCGCCGTTCCCCCAGCTATCACAATATACCATCTCACCGTAGTGGTGAATCGATCTACTCTATTTTCAAGTCGAGCCATCGATTCGTTGAGGGAATCGCTTAAGTCTGAGATATCGTCGTGCAACTCCGAAAATCCGCTATCTATTTTTGATTGCATCGTCCCCAATTCGTGGGAGAGTTTCGATTCCATTTCCAGGATCCGATGCTCAAGCGGGCTGTCAATCACCTTCACATCTGCCGAATCACCCTCGCGCTGCCCTTCGATTGGCTGAAGTGGTGTGAGATCTGGCAGCTGTGAAGCGAGTTTGTCTGACGGCCTATCGGCTTGGGGATTGTCCGGATGACTCTTTTCTCTTGTCTGGTGTGGGGATTTCATCTTTACCGGCGTCGCTATCGAACGATTTTAACCGCCACCGTTGGACTCTCTTGGTCAAATTGCTGTCCGTTAATCATTCCGCTGCCGATGAACCTGATGTTATAGGTGTCCGCCTTTAGCGTGTCGGAGGCTGTAAGGGTCATGTTTACTTCCGTCTCATGTTCAGGGATGCTGACTTCAGAAACGGTGAATCCTGCCGGCAGATCGATGGGAACGATGTCAATCTTGTCCGTGAAACCACCCTGACGACTGACGTTGACTGTGAGAATAGCCTGCTCCGTTACTTCCTTCGTTGAATTCTCCGTGATGGTATCACCGGCTTCAGACACGCTCGCCGTGGGCTGCTCACTGGACGTATAACTCCCTTCAGGTGATTCCGTAACCGGTGAAACAGCAGGTAGAATGATACTTTGTCGGAGCGGTGTGACAGTGACCACGAAGGGGGCTTCGACAATGGTCAGTGGGATGGCAGGTGTCGTTTGCATTACCGGCTCGTTGTTAATAGTCGCGCTCCCGGTCACCGCGATATGTTGCGTTCCCACCGGGGGCAGCACAGAGAAAAGTTCCCTCCGAAAAAAACTTCCGGCTGTAATTGTAATTGTCGCTTCGGTTTCACCCTCGGCAAGAATTACTTCGGAGGCAGTAGAACGCTCGGGTAAGCCGACCACTGATAACTCAATCGGTCCAATAAATCCCGGCTTGCGGTTCGCGGTAACATGAAGGGGTGCCTCTCTCGATTGAACGATACCTAGACCGACTTCGGCGACTTCTAGGACGAATTGAGGGGCTTCCATCACAGTGAGAAAAATCGGATCCGGTTCCGCTTTTCGTTCAACTCGGCGGTTGTGAATCGCTCCAATTCCTATAAGCGTGATCGGGAGAGATCCAAGAGGGGCGTCCGGTGGCGCTGTCAAAGTGATCAGGGCTCGGACTTGACCTGGTTCCAAGATAGTTGGGCTGACAGCGAAATCCTTGGGCAGATTGGGGATAGCGAAACGGAGGGGACCATTAAATTCATCAATGCGGCTAACCTCAAGCGTGAGAGATGTACTATCACCACGACAGATCCTTGGATTATCGGGCGTAACCGTGAGCTGAAAATCGGGTTGAAGCGGTGTGATACTCAGACGATAGGCAAAATCGGGTCCGCCTTGATTGTTCAAATCTCGAATAGCAATCGCATAATCTCCGGCTTCCTCAAAGGTATAATCAATTCGAGCTTCTGAACCTATCGTATCATCGTTGACAGCTAACGTCTTGTTGTCAGGTTGAGTTGCCGCAGACCAATCCATGGCAGTGTCAGAATCTTCGGCTTTATCATCCGTTTCTGCCTTATCGAAAAGAGTCAGCAAGGCGTCTAGCTTTGACCCAAGGCGTTGCGCGGTGACTTCACAGATGAGTCGCTGTCCCTCTTCCGCTTTGAAGGTAAAGTAATCGACATCCTCCTCCAGTCCTATCTGTCCGTTGATTATGATTGGTGACGTCACCGTATTTGCTTCGGCTTCATCGGAAGTAACCTGTTCCCATGTGTTGTTCGGTTCTGCTTCCACACACTCAGGAAGATCTCCGACCATAAAGGGATAGGAACTTGTCGATAATCCAGAAGGTGTCATCACCCGCACTTTCTGCACACCCAATGGTGCATTTGGGGCAATAGATACTTGCATTGACGCCACATCTGCAAGATTGCGTCCGCTGACAGCGATGGTGTTTTCGGTGCCTCGCTTCCCGCCCAGCGGAAATATTGAATCCAGATAAGGCAGTTCGCCGATACTCAATCGATAGACAAATGCCTCCCCACCTTTGTATCGGAGATCTCGAATCCGAAGGGTGTATTCTCCCTCCATTGGAATCGTATAGTCAATTAACGAATCGAGTCCATTGGCAATGTCGTTGCTTGCGATCTCTACGCCATCGGGACCAAAAAGGGCAAGAAATGAATCGAGCAGCGATCCCATCCGAGAAGCGGTAACATCACATATCAGGCGTTGTTCTGCCTTGGCGTTGAAACGGAAGAAGTCTTGATCATCGACCGAGTCAATGACACCGCTGATGGTGGTAGGTAAGTTGGCCCAGTTTGCCTCGCTGGGTGCTGAATTCGGCTCCATTTCCCCGACTTCGGGTAGATCGCCAACGATAAAGGGTTGAGCGTTAGAAACCCCTTTGGGAGTTACAAGCCGTACCTCCCGCATTCCTAAAGCAGCATTCGGGGCGATGGTTACTTGGGCAACCAAACGGCTATCGTTGGGGATGTGACCGGATACACCCTTGCCACTAAAAACTACAGCTGCCTCCCCAGCTTTCTCTCCAATCTCCCCAGAAATCCCCTCTCCGCTGAATATTAGCGCGGTTGCCTTGCTGATATTTTTTCCTTTCAAGGTAATCTCTACGTTTGTCCCGCGTTGCCCGCCTTGTGGGGAGATTGAGGTCAGTTCAGGAATTGAGGTCAGTTCAGGAACGGCTTGGGCTTTGATTAAACGGGGGGACATGAAGAGCAGCAACAGGACAAAAATAGTGCGGAACTTATATCGATGAGCTAGCCAGAAGTATAACTTTTGATAGCGATAACAAGACATGGCAATCGCCTTTGCAACCTCCTTTTCTCAGGGATTCAGGGATACATAAATCCGTAGCACATGCTGCAAGCCCCGATGGTCGGGATGCCAACACCTGTCCTCGAATGCGGTACAGCGTTCGAGGACAGGCTTCGTGATTGTTGTATTAGAACAACCCCAGAATCGGATCGCCTTTAACCAATTCCCTCGGCTGATCCAAGTGATTCATCACTTCCGTGTGCGGATCGATGCCCAAGGTGTGGTAGACGGTTGCGAGGATGTCTGTCGGGTGGACCGGGTTTTCGAGGGGCGTCGAACCCGTTGCGTCAGATTTCCCGTAGACCTGTCCACCGCGAATCCCTGCGCCGGCAATCAAGCCTGTGTAACAATAGGGCCAATGATCCCGACCATCTGGAGCGTTGCTATTTCCAGAGGTGCTGACACCCAGTTTTGGCGATCTGCCGAACTCGCCGATAGTGAGCACGAGGGTTTCGTCTAACAATCCACGTTGATGCAGATCTTCCAACAGGGCGGAGAGTGTCCGATCCAGTTTGGGACAGTGCAGGTCTTTCAGGGGACCAAAATTCGCGGCATGTGTGTCCCAAGCCGTTGTGAACGGATCGCCGTTGGCGACGGAGGGCCAATTCACCTGAACGAAGCGGGTTCCGGCTTCGATGAGGCGGCGGGCAAGTAGGACGCTCTGACCAAACGTATGCTGACCATAACGGTCACGCATCTCGTCAGGTTCTTGCGCGAGATCAAAGGCATTCCGTGCGCGTTGCGAAAGGATGAGATCATACGCCTTGTCATAATATTCGTTCAGGGCATAGGTCTCTGCAACGCTCTCCATTTCTGGCATCCCTGCGTTGATCGTCTCAAGGAGGGTTTTGCGTTGCTCCAAACGAACGGGGGGAACTTCCGGACGCAGTTTCAGATCATCGAGTTTAATCTCTTCGTTGGGATCTTGGAACAGGAAATAAGGATCATATGCTCTGCCCAAGAATCCGGCACTGCCCCCTTTGCCGATGATGTTGCTTTCCTGCATCGGCCGTGGCAGTTGGACCGCAGCCAGCATGGGCACGTCGGGTGGGAGAAATTTCGATACATGCGAGGCGACATTGGGATGATCATACGGCGCGGGCGGATCAAGTTGCCCTGAAGGCTTGACCTTGTCGGGCGTTTCACCGGTGACCATTTGATACATTGCCGCCGTGTGATTGAAGAGTCCGGCGGGCGTATAGCTCACTGAACGGATGAGAGTGGCTTTGTCCATCTGCTTAGCTAGCAGCGGCATTGTTTCGGAAAGCCAGATACCGGAGACGTTGGTCCGGATCGGTTTGAATTCCCCTCGAACGTTGGAAGGGGCATCGGGTTTTGGGTCCCAGATGTCAATATGGCTAGGACCGCCCTGAAGGAATAGTAAAATAACTGACTTTGCCTTGCCAAATCCGTTGAGTGGCTCGGATGGATCGAGCGTGGTATCGGCATTGGCTTGGAGTGCCAAGATTTTTGGCAAGCTCAGACCGAGCATTGCTGCACCGCCAACGCGAAGAAACTCTCGCCGGGTAACTCCATCACATAATCGACCCGGTTTGCCAGAAAATGAGAACATTGTTGTGATCTCCTTCCATGGAACGTGATACGTATTGCGATTCACACATACACAAACTCGTTTGGGAATAAGCTACTGCATTGTGCTAGGGCACCATCGAACTACCGATTAAACAGAAACGCCGGACTGTTAATCAAAGCCCATAAAAGATCCTGCGCCCCTTCAGCCTTTGACTCAGACTTGGAAAGATGAGCGAGGGCTGTCTCGTATTCATTCGCACGCGGCACCCGAGAAAGCGTGGCTAGGTAGATCTCCTCAACCATTGCCCGATCATCAGGAGCATCTTTCATCAATTGTACGATTCGTCCATCGGGGTCGATGACCGCGTTTGCGACGGTGGGCCCGTTAATGAGATTCATCGCATGGGCGAGGCTGACTTCGGTGGTACGTTCGCATTCACAGGAGGACTCGCGTTCGGGGCGACCGAACAACTTCAGAAAGCCATCGTCTTTGACTTTGCTATCGAGCAACTGAACAGCGCGGAATCCTCTAGGAACATCATCAAACTTTGGCGAACTGCCTGTTGCCACACTGATGGCATCTAATAACTGCTCGGCAGTCAATCGCCTCGGTACGGCGTGGGAGAAGTTGGTTGTATCATCCACATTCCAGCGATTCGTCTTGATGCTCTGCTGGTATGTCCGTGACCGCGTGATTTTTCGCATCAAGCGCTTCACGTCGAAGCCACTCTTGATGAAATCATCGGTGAGGGCATCAAGCAATTCGGGATTGCTGGGTGGGTTACTCGTTCGGACATCGTCCACCGGCTCGATGATACCTCGTCCCATGAAATAACTCCAGATACGATTCGCACCGGATCGGGCGAACAATGGATTTTCCGGTGCCGTCAACCATTTCGCAAGGGCTAGACGCGGATCCGCGGATTGGGTGGGGTCTGCCCCCGGTCCAATTTCATCGGCTTTGCCATACGGCACCGATGCCATGACGACGTCTGCCGTCTTAGGATGGGTAACTTCGCCGCCGCTGTACTTGGTGTAGACAATTTCCTCACCTGGAAGTTGCCCGGGCTTGACGCCAACTTTGGCGAAATAAGCGGCAAGTTCATAGAATTGGTTTTGCGTCCACTTTTCAAAGGGATGGTCATGACACACATTACACTGGAAGCGAACACCTAAGAAGAGTTGGGTCGTGTTTTCCACAGCAGGCTGATACTCGCGGGAAACGCGGTAGTAGTTCGCAGCAGGGTTTTTGTATGTGCTCCCTGATGCCGTCAGGAGTTCACGAACAAATTGGTCATACGGTTTGTTCTGAGCGATGGAATTCTGAATCCACGATCGGAATAACCACGCGCCTTTCTCGCCAAGGAACTTCCGATTGGACTGCAAGAGGTCTGCCCACTTATGTGTCCAGCGCTGAACGAATTCGGAGGTATCCAACAAGGCATCGATCAGTTTTTCCCGTTTTGCTTTCGACACTGTCGTATCCGATAGAAACGCACGAACTTGAGAGGGTGTGGGGGGAAGACCAATGAGATCCAGATAAACCCTCCGCATAAACGCCTCATCGGTACAGAGTTCGGAAGGCAAAATCTTGAGACGTTTCAGTTTGTTATGAACCAGTGTGTCAATATCGTTATATTCAGGGGTTTCGACCCACTGGAACTCGGATCGATCACCCATAACAATAACAGCATTGGCGCCATAAGCCCCTTCGTAGCGGGTGAGAATAGAGGTTTCACCGCGCCGCACAGCGGTCACAAACCCATCGTCCGTCACGGTTGCAACTTCAGAAGCGCTGCTTGTATAAATTGTATCACGGGTCACATCGCGGGTCTCCCCGTCGGGGTAGTGGGCAATCACGAGCATCTGTTGTGTCATACCCGGCATAGCAATCTCTGCGGATTTGGGTAAAACCTCTAACCGTTCGACCCGCTGCGTTGATTTGAAATCCGAAACGACCCCCTCAGCGATCCACTGATGGAACAGCCGATAATTGCGCGAATCGGGCTTGATAACCTGACCGCCTGTATGAGGGACATCTGCCGTTGGTTTGCGTAACATCAAGCTCTGCTCAGGAAAGGCGCGATTGAAACGACGTCCTGAAATATCGTGAATCAGCGACTGATAATCAAAATCAGGGTCATAGCCACGCAACGAAAACTTGAACCCATTTTTGCCTTTGGCGGCACCGTGGCAGGTGCCCGCGTTACAGCCGATCTTGCTGATGGTTGGCATAATATCGCGCACGAAGCTAATCGGTGGTTCACCAACGCTCCGGACGGTAACGGGCAAATCTACGCTTTTCCCGCTGACTGAGACAGTAACTTTTGTTGTTCCAGCCTCGATTGGATGTAGGTATCCCTCACTGTCAATTTGTACGGTTGAAGAAGTCGGCGTGAACCTTGCTGCTCTGGAAAGGTCGATCCAATATCCTTCTTCCGTTCGACCTGATACGAGCACACGGCGGACGTCACGCTTGTGCGCCAATACAAGCGAATCCGGCTGAAGTTTTAGCGCAGTTATTTTCGGAATTGTTGTGCCTTGTGGACTCTCCGCCTGTGCCATCCCCACGCTCCAACTGGAAGCAGCCCAAACGAAACAGGCAAATGCCCCGGCGAGGAAAACAGCCACGAAGTAGTGACATCTAAAATTTCTCATCAATTACCTCCATGAAACCCACACACTGCGTGGGTTTCTCAATTCACCATTGAGTATTCAAAAAAATTAATAATTAACTGTTGCACTGAAACCCGTTTTTTTAACGACAGCGATCAGGTCGGCTCTGGTGATTTTACCTTTTTCAACGTTAACAACAGCATTCTTTCCTTCAAGAGAAACCTCAGCACCGATAACTCCAGAAACACGGCTGAGCGCGTTCTGTACTTTGGCGACACAGGCTCCACAGGTCATACCGGTCACGACTAACACAAATTCCTCTTTTGCCTTGGGGCTAATCGGAACAGGTACAAACGCCTTGACTAACTCGCCAGAAGTAGTATTGAAGATCCGGACAGTTCCATCAAATCCGCCTGTTGCGATCTGCTGACCATTGGGGTGAAACGCGAGGGCGAAAACGGCGATGCTGTTTCCCTTTAACGTTACCAACTGCTCCCCATTTTCCATGTCGTAAATCCACACCTCATCGCTCACGCCGCCGACAGCGATTTTTGTACCATCTTGGTTAAAGCCAACCGCATGAATCGGTCCGGGGTGTGCCTCAAATTCTCGAACGAGGTTAAAGTCTGTATTGCCTTTATCTCTTTGGGTTTCCCGAAAGATACGGTAAAGTCGTGGGACCCTATCCTCCCCGGCACTTAAAACCAAATCTTCTTGGGGGTGACGACTAATGCAACTAATTCCCCCGTAGCCTTTGTTGCTGGCGTTGATGTCGTCAACAAAAGCGCCGGTATTCAGATTGACCAACTTTAAGGCACCATCTCGACTCCCACTAACAAAGTGCGTTCCATCTACAGAGAATAAGGTGCCGAAAACCCAATCGCTATGATTATCAAATTTAAGTGTCTCTTTCCCATCAGCGACAGAAAGCAGGCGCACGGTTTTATCTGAACACCCAAAAGCCATGAGTTTCCCATCTGGGGAAAATGACAGCCCGTACAACGTATCGTAAACTGGTCGCATTGATTGGATCAGTGTATTGGTGCTTGTGTCCCATAACTGGACCTCACCAAATTGGGCGGGTGTTCCACCAACAGCACCGAGGATCTCTCCATCTAAAGTGTATACGATGGATTCGATTCGGTGTGCTTCTCCAACGAGCCGACCGATTAGCTCTGAGCCATCGGATTTGTGCAACAGGACCTCCCGGTATCCGGAAACCGCTAGCGTTTTTCCATCCGGCGAATACGCCAATGCAGAGATAACGGGAGGAACCGTATAAACTGGCGGCTGACTAGAGCTGATTGTATCGTCAACGGATGCGGGTGTATCGTCAATTGCGGTTTCAGCGATCCAACGACTGAACAGTTCAACCTCCTCTTCTGTTAGCGGGTCACCCTCTTGAGGCATAATCGGGTCTTCGCCCGATATGTACTCCATGATCATGCTTTCTTCGGGGTTGCCGGGGATAAAAGAGGAACCTCCCATCCCGCCTTCTTGGAAAGCTTCGTAAGATGTGACGACGAGACCGCCGTTCGGTTCAGCCGGTTGATGGCATCCCTGACAACTTTGTTGCAGGATAGGGCGAATCTGCTTGTAATAACTGACTTGTTCAGGGGTTTGTCCACGAATGGGAACCAACTCGCCCGAAATAATTATCAAAAGGCTGACCAACAGCAAAAGTCCGAGGGATAAGCCATGAAACATGAACCCCCGATGGATCTGTGCAGCACCTAATTTCACATGGTGGACTCCGATTCTCGGATTTCCGGAACGGAGTTGTGAAACGTGAAATGCGAAATCTAATAAGCCCGTAAGCTTATCCTTTGTCATAATCTTCTCCCTGAGTCACTCCTTCACTTGCGGTTTTCGGAATCTAATTTGCCCGTCCTTCTGTCTGTTAGCAGAATTATACCATAAATCTATCTACAAATTTACACACTCGGTTATTTTTTTCTTGTCTGAACCAGGATTTACTGGATTTTCAGGATTTAGGGGCATATCGTTCCTATATCACTTGGGTATGTCAATCCAATTTGATTTTCCTTAATCACCTGAAGCAGAACCTCTGCATCTTCCAGTGTGACATCATGAGATTTTTCAACGGCTTCAATGATACGTTGTGCAATTGGATTTTTGCCCGTCGGTTTCGGCTCTAAACTCTTGGCGATTTCCGGATCGCTCGCCAATTCATGTGTGGCTGCCCACGCTTCCTTATCCTGCAAATAGTTCAGATAGTCAATGCCTGCTTTCAGTTTTTCCGTCGAGAGTTGTTTGATTAACTCAACTGCTTGCTGTTGTAAATCTGCTTTTCGCATGGTATTCTCCTTTCGTTCTGTTTGCCCTCTATTGTCTGAATCGCGGATTGTCACGGATTCAAAAAACTCGTCAGCAGTAGTACTTATTCCTGGGGTGTCAGCATGGCAGCGAGGTCGGCCGGTAGCTTCACCCCATTTCTCCGCTCAAAGTCCGAGACACACCCGTATTCATTGCGAAACCCATGGATGATATTTACCCCCATCCTTGCAGCAACGGTTAGACCTAATCTGGCGTTTTCCCATTCTCCGATGTGTAACCACGCCTCACCCCGATTGTAATAGGGTTCGGCAAAATCGGGCTTGAGTGCTATCGATCTGGTATAGTCTGCGATGGCACGGTCATAATCTCTTTTTTTATAGTAAGCCACACCGCGATTGTTATAAGATTGGGAATCATAGAAATTCAGCGTTATCGCTTGGGCATAGTCTATGATGGCACGGTCATAATTCCCTTTGCTCGCGTAAGCAACCCCACGATTACCATAAGCCTCTGCAAGATCGGATTTGGACCCTATCGCCTTGTTAAAGTCTTCGATGGCGCGGTCATAGTCACCTTCGCGCTCGTAAGCACCTCCGCGGTTGCTATACGCCATGGCAAGGTCGGGATTCAGTGCTATCGCTCTGCTACAATCTTCGATGGCTCGGTCGTAATCCCCTTTGTCGCGGTAAGCACCCCCGCGATTGCTATATGCCATGGCAAGGTCAGGGTTCAGTGCTATCGCTTGGGTGAAGGCTTCAATGGCGCAGTCATAATCGCCTTTGTTCGCGTAAGTGACCCCGCGATTATTATGGATTACGGCTTCTCGTCGTCTTTGACCCGCCTCTGGTCCTCGATGAATGTCGCCCAGATCTGACGCATCTTCTTTCATATACGCTTGATAATCAAATCCCACGTCTTTTGTCGTATTCATCGGGCAATCTCCCTTCTGCATCAAATGCAAAGACTACCTTATAGCATTGGACACCGTGCTTTCTTTGCACTTCTTGATAATAGTAATTTCTTCATTGTCTGAATCGCAGATCGCCTCGGATCAACGGAGGGCACGGATAAAAAATATCGGCGGTGATGCTCATTGCTGGGGTGTCAGCATTTCGGCGAGGTCTGCTGGTAGCTTAACCCCATTTTTCCGCTCAAAGTCTGCAACACTTCCCCAGCTGTTACGAAACACAGCAATAATATCTATGCCCTTTTCCTTGGCAATCGTCAAATCGAATTTGGCTTTTTCCCATTCTCTCAGATGGAACCATACTTCTCCGCGATTGTAATAGACTTCGGCAAAATCAGGATTCAGTTCTATCGATTTGGTATAGTCTTCGATGGCCCGGTCAATCTTGCCTTTGTTGACGTAAGCAATACCGCGATTATTATAGGCCTCGGTAAGATCAGATTTCAGTTCTATCGCTTTGCTATAATCTGTAATAGCCTTGTCAATCTCATATTTTTGGTCATAAGCAAGACCACGATTGACATAGGGCTGGGCGAGGTCGGGTTTCAATTCTATCGCTTTACCAAAATCTTGAATAGCCTTATTAACCTCGCCCTTTCTATAGTAAAGACTGCCGCGATTGTTATGCGCATCAACATAATTTGGTTTCAATTTTATCGCTTCCTCATAGTCCCTGATGGCCTGGTCAACATCATCTTTCTCGATATAAGCATTACCGCGATTATAATAGGCTTCGGCATAATCAGGTTTCAATTTTATCGCCGTGTTATAGTTTTCAATGGCCCTGTCAATCTCATCTTTCTGTTGGTAAGCAATCCCACTATTATTGTACGCTCCGGCAAAAGCCGGATTTAGTTCTATTGCTTTGTTATAATCCCTGATGGCCTTATCAACCTCCCCCTCACGTCGATAAACATTGCCGCGATTGTTATATGCTTCAGAATAATCCAAATTGAGATTTATCGCCGTGTTATAGTCTTCAATGGCCTTGTCAATCTCACCTTTCTGGTCGTAAGCAATCCCGCGATTATTATAGGCTTCGGCAAATTCCTGATTCAATTCTATTGCTTTGCTATAATCTCTGATGGCATTGTCAGCTTCGCCCTCACGCCGATAAACATTGCCGCGACCGTTATATGCTTCAGAATAATCCAAATTGAGATTTATCGCCGTGTTATAGTCTTCAATGGCCTTGTCAATCTCACCTTTCTCATCGTAAGTAATCCCGCGATTGTAGTAGACCCTTGCATAATCTGATTTGAGTCGTATCGCCGTGCTATAATCGGCAACAGCTTTATCATTCTCGCCTTTGCGCCCGTAGGCATTGCCGCGGTTGTTATAGGCGTGTACATTATTCGGATCAAGTTCAATCGTATGTGAGTAACATTCTATCGCCTTGTCTATTTGTCCAAGCATCATGAAGACGTTACCTTGTTGGAACGCCAATTCAGCAAGTAGTTCATCTTCAAAGGCACCCGAAGTTGAATCCCTCTGAGACTGCATTTTGTCAACGACTTTTCGGATACCGTCCACCACATTTCGCCAGCCTTCATCCTTATGATCCCATTGGTTAATGGGCAAAACTCCGTCAGGAAGGGCTTGGAAGTCACTGAGTTGATGATTCAGCCAATCGCAACTCTCAAGGATGATGGGGATGACCCTGATCTCGAAGTTTAATGCTCCGGCTAATTCCTTATTGCAGTTTTCAGAAGCAAGACTAGCACGGGAAACGAGATAGAGGAGAATGTTCGAATCGGGCAAGTGTATGGAAAAAATTTCTTCACGCCATTTGTCGCCTGGGAGGATTTCGTTGTCATGCCAGATGCTTATCAGACCCTCGTTTTTAATCACAGCAAGGCACTCTATCAATTTGTCCTTTGCTTCTTTATTTTTATGTGCATAGGTAATGAATACTTTTAGTGGTTCGTTCATTCTCTTTCCTCTGTCTAAATCGCAGATTGTCGCGGATTCAAAAAGACCCGTCATATCATCATACCGAACACGCATCGAACGCATCGCTAAGTGAAATTTCGCCTTCACGCATTTGCTTCCGAATGTCCAATATCTTCCGGGCGGTAGGCAGTCCTTCCATTACAATTTTCGCTTCAATGTTCAATCTTTGAAATAATCGATTGAGTTCCTTGGCAATGTGCTCGCGCATACACGCCTGTGCCCACTTGAATGTCACGTTTTTATAAATTGCATAGAACTCTGTCCAATTCCGGTCGGTGGCATCCCGTCTACTCCAGCCCCACCGCGCTGTAACCTTTGACTCAAACAATTTTGCCTCCCGAACATAACGTTGAAGGTCGAGGTATGCAGGCCACTCTTGCTCACCCGACTCATCTGTTAAGAATAATGGGTGGAGATGCGAAAACCGTCCGAGGTTTCTGAGCATTTTAAGGTAACCTCGGCAACCGCCCAACCTTTTCGGCATTGTAATATCCCAGATATCCCTCTCCGGCATAATAACGCAGCACTTCCCCCATAAGCCACGGTCTGTTTTTGGAACGATTTGGAGGTACCTTCTAGGGAACCGAAACAACCGCCGGGGCGTGAAACTGTGCAATAGGTATGCGTCGCCACTCTCTACACCTCGGATAATCTCATGCACAGCACGACCATGCCATGTGAGTCTGTAAGCAAGTTCTGTTACTGCAGCACTCAACAATTCGTTCAAACTTTGCTCGTTATACCTATATCTGCTAGTCAGTGATTCAAGAATCGCAATTGCACGGGTTTCATGGTCACTCCTACCTTGTATCTCCGCAGAGAAATTTGGTGTCTGACGCAATCTACCACCAATCGGCATTACCTCTAACGAAGCGTCTTCTATGAAAATATGTGTATTTGCATTGAGATCGGCTTCTTCTCTGAGACTTGGGAAGTGCTTAATAACGCGTGGTTGTTTCAATTGTTCACGGAATTCATCTCTCATAATGTTCGCCCATCACATTGTGACTTTCCTCCCTCCTAATTGCTTCTTCGATATCCCTATGCTCCGGTCTGCCGAAATCTAGATCTCTCCCATCTTCTCGCTGGCGAATGTATTGCGCCAGAAAAATGTCAATTCCATCGTAAATTAAAGACGAATGGTCCTCTGCGAATACCCTCACCAACGGGCTTTCATGTAGCACAATGGTCTCGGACTCGACAAAAATGAAACCTTGGCCACGGAGAGATGCTTGACTTTCCAGATCTTCCGGAACTTCTTGCCTTTCCAGATCGCTTAGTTGTTGCTGTATAATCCGCTTCCATGCAATTCTATATCTACTACGATGTGCTATTTCAAACGGTGATTCGCTGAGCGAAATGGCTGCGGCGAGCAACTGAAGTAGCGGCTGGGCTGAATCTTGGTCGAGATATTCATCCCACACTTTTGCTATGGTTTCCTTCAGGCGTGGTGCGTTATGGTAGTCAGAGAGCAGATACGCATAGCCACTAAGATCCATTAGATCTAAGAGAGGCGCAACAGCGATTTTTACATTGCTCACCAACTGCCATGGTGGCAGGTTTTCTTGAGGATATAATCGTTCACGCATCAATTGATTGCCATAAAAATAACCTTTGAAAAGCAGATCAACCGTATCGCAATCATTCTCGCACAGAGCATCAAGTAACGCTTCCCCAACAGTATGCAAAAATTGTCCTGCAAAATCTGGATACGCCTCCACCCTTGGGGTTAAAGAGAGTAGGACGTTCTCGTCTGCCATGAGTTTTAGAAGTTCCTTTTCTCGCTGGTCCCTCTTTTCTACTAGTTCATCGGTGTTTAAACTTGGCCATGGGAGCCCCTCTATTCGTCGGTCAGAATTTAAATCGTTCCAAAGTTGGTTTAGTGTATTTGTGTGAGAATCAAGTTTGTTCCAATACTCTGACTCTCTTAGCATCATCACGGCCGCTAACCACGGATGGTGTGAAGACAGTGCAGTCTCTATCCAATGCTTATAGAACTCACCTACCTTTACATAAAAATAGATCATTGCGGTGCGGAGGTTTTCTACTTCCTTCTGTGCGATCAGCTCTCCGATGTACCACGAGGGGCTGGCTATATACTGTTCAACCCCTTCTTCAAACTCAAGTCTGGGGCGCAGCCATTCAAGTTGTGTTAGAATATGCATGCCGAATCCGGCCCTGTAGATGGACTTCTCTGACCTCCACCTAATATGACGGATACGCCGAAGTATGACATGTCGATCGTAGGACTGAATAGCACGAGTATAGGCAAGCAGAGCATTGATTGGCATCGTTGTCAACTGTTCACAAATTTGCATGTGTTCTACGGATTCTTCTACAAGGGTTTGATCCTCTGTACTAAGTATGAGTCCTTCACACCACGAGAAAATCTCTCTCATTAGGTTGAATGCAAATTCAACTTGTTGTTCTCTTGCGAGGTGTTGGACATAAGCGTCAAGATAGCCGAGGAATTCGTTGACTAAGGCATAACGTTTATTCTTTATGTTGATTTCCAAACAATCTTTTACAATCGGCAATATCGCAGATTCAATCCATCTTGGATCGCTTACAGAATTTGGTTGGAGTATAGCAGTTGTCTCGTGTGCTATAGATGTCTCCGTATCACCCGTCCGATACCAATCTGAATGCACGTATCGCTGTCGGTACCACAAGCTATCCGTTGGAATTGTTTTTTTTATCGTTTCATAGTAGCTAGGACTTACGCAGTTGAGTGCTCAAAGCCTCGTAGTTCGGTAATTCATCACCACACAACACGACTCGTGACGCCCGATGAATCGGGCAACTGCAGTGGATTGTAGTAAGTCTCGAGATCTCGGAACGGAGGCGATTTATCGCCCGTACCCCCTCTAACTCCCCTACCCCCCTTTATCCCCCCGCAAGCAGGGGGAGGGAGGGGAGAAAGCAATGAACGCGCTACTACAAATTGCTCCCGATGAAGCATCGAGGATTCAAAGCAATTTGAATCCCGATAAAATCGGGGCTGAAGTGCGTAACTCCTAGTAGCATAAAAATAAAAGCAGATTTTGGCAAAGACCAGCGAATGGACGTCCATTCAAGTGCGGTTCTTTAGCTGTTATATCGGACAAGGTATTGAGCGTGTCTATAGCAGTTTGAGCAACCCTATGACTGTGTGTCTGGAATGATTGATCGGACCAGCGATAACCACCGGCCTGCATCTGTGCACAGCACTGTCGCAATTGTTCAAAGATGGTGCCGGAAAGAATCGTAGGATCGAACAAATAGAATACGCGCGCTCCCAATTGGACGAATCCAATAATCATCAATCCTGCTCCTAGTATCAGCAGTGGTATTGCCAGTATAACCGGTTCAAGACCTACAATATGGAAAGCGAGTAAGCATACACCAAAAAAGGTAAGCAAGGCGAGTAAGCGCATGTAAGCGCTACCAACTCGTTCCTGCGCTAGTAAGTCTCGGATGTTATTGGGTACCTTCGCGTAGATAGCACTACATACGACACTGATGGCAGCATAGTAAAAACCGATAAATATGCCGCCGATACTAGCGAAGGTAGCGATTAGGGTTCCGTAGTAACCTTCCCTGGGAATAGTGAAACCTATCCCTGTAAACAAGGAAACAAAATACAGGTTAGTGATTTGGAGCACAGTGGCAATGATGATTACCCCGACCAGTTGGCCTCGTATGATCCACAGTAAAGATAGTAGAGATTTTGTTGTTGCACTTTCTTCCCGGATCCGGCTCTTCATTCCGAACAGCATTCGATAGTTGATGAACGCAAGACGTGAGAAAGCTCTTTTAACCTTCCAGAAGAGCCGGGTTTGGGCAAGAAAAAGAAACAGGGAATTAAGCATTGTTGGTCACTATAGGAGTTAGGCTTTGTTGACATTTGGGGACAAAACAAATAACAATTATACCATACGAATGTTAAGCATGTCGCATAAATATTATAGCACGGACGGTCAGAGGAGGAAATAAACTCCTACGAAATCGTTCCCGAAACCTGTCCTGTTTATTCTTCTATCCCGAAACTCCCGATTCAGACAATTTAGCGCGATTAGGTATTTTCGCCCTACAGCATCAATCAACGGGGTGGATGCGCTCGGTCAACTCATCGTCAACAGTGATTGCCAAATGCCCAGCGGGACCGATCATCCTACTCACCATAATCGCCTCAAGCTCCCTTTTCTCAAGCTCGGTCAGTTCCGCAACAAAGGGACCGTTGATGAATTCCTTGTACACGCGACTGGTGTCCATGAACGGCATCATGAACATCGGGATCACCGCCTGCAACATGGCGGCGCGTTTATGCGGGGTGCGGTTCACACCGGCACGATGCCACGTCCGAGAATCGTAGACGATATAACTCCCCGGCGGTGCCTCAACGACATCAGCGTCCGGTCCGGTATACGGCAATCCTTTGGCTTCCCGATGCCCCGGCGCCTTGTTTGCGTTCCCGGTTCCCCACTCCACCGGCGGTCCCTCGCCGCGTGCGTGTGAGCCAAGCTTGAAACAGGTCGCCCCATTCTCCTTGCGAAACTCCGAGACGCACAGATTGCGCTGGACGCCCAGAACCAATCCATCAACCTGATGCACAGGTATCCGGTGAGTTGTCCTGCCAGCAATGCCCCAGAGGTAAGGAAAATCGGAATGCCAACCTTGGACATTCCGTTTGCCATCGTCTTTGGGGAGTATGGCAAAGCCGGGCGAATGTCCGAGCCGAATGTCTTGGACCTCCATATATTGGCGCATCAGCCACAAGGAGACCGGCTCCGTCGCGATTTTTGCGACCGCAGCAGTCTGGAGCATCGGCGCAACGCTCCGATCAAACTCTCCGCTGCTTTCCCAACGACCGGTGCAGCTAACCCGCTCCAACTCCTCAATCACATCGGGCGCGATGATCGACGGGACACAGACCCAGCCGTTCTCCCTGAACGATTTCAGATATTCTGACGGCAGGTGTGCGGGACCGTGTCCGGGGACGAACAGCGCGGCTACATCCCCAAGCGTGCCGTCACTGGCGAGCCACTTCCGCTGATGACGGAGGTAATCTCCATCTTTAGAACGAGGGGATTCCACCTCAACAACGAGACCGGTTGCTACATGGCGATAGCCTTCTCCGACGGTGTCCCATATCGCCTTATCGTCCACATAGTCAAAGGTCGCAAATCCATCATCAGACGCGCCGAGGAAATCCCCGTTGGGCGCACGAAGTAACGTAAAGTGCGATGACGGCTTTTCAACACGAGTAACGGTTTCCTGAAAGATTTCATCCTCTGGCATCGGTATTCCCTCCCAAATTTGTTCATTAGTTCATTAATGTTAGGAGTTACGCACTTCAGTTTGTAGTTGCCCGCCTGTCCCGATAAATCGGGGATTCATCGGGCATTGAGATGAATCCCCGAACTACAACTGGTTCTCCCCCGCTTGCGGGGGAGTTAGAGGGGGTCGGAACGGAGACTCTGAGCGTTCAACGGCGTAAGTCCTAAATGTACTAATGAACTCTTAAACGAATGAACTCTTCTTTAATGAACCACTCCGACCTGTTCGCGCCAAGTGTCCAACAGTCGCATATTTGAGAGCGTGTCGTCCCAAGACATCGCGGGGGCTTGTCGTGCATGGATGTGATTGGCTACCGTGTCCGCTTCGTAGGTAAAGAGGTCGCGATCAGCAGGAACTTCAATCTCAGTAGGTTCGTCGCTCCCGTGGGATTGGACGATAATCGTCGATGATGGGAAGACGGTATCAAGTGGCAGGGGTTCTTTCACACCGCGACACGGCGATGAAGGCAACCACGGATTTGGGATAGTGATAACCCCCTCCGAGCCGTAGATGGAGACACCCCTTCCAACATTACCCTCGACCGCAGCAACTATATCCGCGACGATGTCATTCTCGAATTTGAGCGCAGCAACGGCGATGTGGTCTACCCCTGTGGAGCCCACTTTGCCAGTCGCTTTTACCACAGTCGGATGCAGAAACAGCTTCCCTTCCGCAGCACCAGCGATGAGGCGGACGACTGAGGCGGTATAGCACCCCAGATCGAGGATACCACCGCCGCCCATTTCACGGTTATAAATCCGGCTTTGCGGGTTGAACCCGACCTGCCCACCGAATACCGCCCGAATGATGTGGACATCGCCGATCGCGCCATCTTGTATAAGTTGAACCACTCGCTGGATTTGTGGGTGGCAACGATACATAAAGGCTTCCATCAGGAACACATCATTTCCTCGTGCTGCGTCAACCATCGCCGCGGCTTCGGCGTAATTCATGCTGATCGGTTTCTCAACAAGGATGTGCTTGCCGGCTTCGGCGCACTTTATCGCCCACTCGGCGTGGAGCGGGTGGATTGTTGCGATATAGATGGCATTGATATCCTCGTCTTCTAACAACGCCTCGTAGCTGGTGTATTGTCGGGGGATACCAAAATCGTTGACCAATCTATCCATACGGGATTGCGTACGGCTCGCGACCCCAAGAATCTGTCCGGAGTCTGTAAAACGCATCGCATTACAGAAGACGTAGGCGATGCCGCCGGCACTCATGACGCCCCAGTTTAGCATGGGTTGCCTCCTAAGTAGGTTCATTGGTGCATTAGTTCATTGGTGCATTTCACGTTTCACGCTTCATGGCTTCTCCCCCCGTTTACGGGGGGAATAAGGGGGGACGCATCACTCATTTTGCTGCCTCTTCGCGCTTACCGGCAAGCGGGTGCATGATACCGGCACCGGGGGGCAAAACGCCCGGCTCTGCCTTAATCCATTCGCACAACTTCTGGGCGTATGGTGTCAACGTTTCCCAGATTTCATGGGGCATGACCACCTTAAATCCATCCCGCGTACGCCAAGGAGCAGCATACTCGACGTTTGGCAGCACCCTGACCTCTTTGGATAGATTGGGAGTCGCGCCGTGCCACGCCCGGTTATCGCGGAAGACACCTGCGCCAGCGGGGGCACCAACGAGCGTCGAATGCCGCATCCAATCGGGTTCATCGTCGGTTATCGGTGGCGACTGTTGGACGGTGTGCGTACCCGGAATCTGACGGATGGGACCGTTCTCCCAAGTAAGGTCTGCCATCAGGAAGTTGATGGTCACCGTCGGCGGTGTCATCTCCATAATCAGTTTTAGTGTCGGCACGTCGAAGTTTCCTGCACTGTCGGTATTGAACTCAACACCGACCCGTCTCGCCTGCTCAATACGCGCTTCCGAGGGGTGCTGCCCATCCTTGCCATCGGAGTGTAGGTGTTGGTACTCGATTGCGCCCGGCAGACAGAGATCGCCACCGGATCCCCAAACCCGGTAATCGGAAGAACCGAAGATCTCCGTGACAATGGGAGTAGTTGTCGGCAGGTCAATCATGTTCGCCCAAGCGGGATGGTGGAGCATCTGCCTCGAAGCGGAACAGGTGCCGTAGCTATATCGGTGTGGCAGCCGTCCGGTTTCGGTCATGTATTTTCTCTCCCCCGGACCGGGAGTCTCTAAAATCTGCCTGAGTGCCTCAGCGCAGCCCGCTCTCCAACTCTCTAGCTGCTCCGGGTTGAGCAGGTCGCGTACCACCACAAAACCGTCTCGACGGAAAATCCGAGTCGCACGTTTGACCTCGCTCGGATCGCAGATTTCGAGACCGCGAATCCCGTTATGCTCTCGTAAGTGCGCCCGTAGTGCCTCGACACCCGGATCATCATACACCCGACGCTTAGGGGATCGGTTGTCCGGCACCGGCACCACCCCTCGATTGCTTGCCAAGAGGTTGCCGTACTGGTCTAGGGTTTCATTGGGCGGGGTATTCTCATCCCACCCAACCATCGTTTCTAGATGGACAGTCATTCCATCTAGTTCTGCTTGTAACTCTCGTTTCCTTGTTTCGGTCATTGCTAAACCTCCTTCCCTCCACGAAAACATATACGGCGGTGAAATCGCTGGATTCTTACTAACTATGGCGAACGATATAAATATGTGGACGTTCACCAGTAGCTTCCCTTAGCGAAACCTCATGAAGTCCCCCTGATAAGGGGGATTTAGGGGGTTGGCTGTGCATTGGGAGGGTCTAAGTAATTCTAAAATCTACCATAATTATAACCGAAGTTGCCACATGTCGCCCCGCTGGGGGCTTGAGGTTATTTAGGTTGCATATATTCTATACACATATCGCACCTCTGGTGCTTTAGGACACAGTAGGTTGGTACATTAGTAATTGGTTCATTCACGTTTCACGCATCACACGCATCAAGGATCAGTTTCAAAACCTCCTGCTGCTGCAACCAAGTGACGGTATGCGTCTCATAAGGCTGTGATGCGCCCGGATAGGGGGTGGGGTTCATGGCTACGACGAGCTGATAACTTGGGAACACAATCACATAATGTCCGCCCGCGCCCCACGCGGTATATCCCTCTCTCGGAAGATCAGACCAGAGTTTGCCCTTCTGATTTGTCCAAAATCCGTGCCCGTATCGCCACATATTCTCAGGGCTGTTCGCCAGAATATCGGGCGCGACCACCGTTGCCTCTCGTAGCCAACTTTCGGGGATCACGGACTTCCCTTCCCAATTGCCCCAGTTGCACCAGAGCCAGCCCAAACGTGCCAACGCTCGCAAGCTAGTGAGAATCGCTGAACCCCACGCAAAAATGTGAAGCCGTGCTTTATCGTGCATCTGTTGGGATCCCGATGTATATTCCCAATCGGCACCAATCACATCGGCAATCTTCTCCTTGTAGAGCGGTGGGATCTTCGGCGATTTCTCTGGCTGGTTGACATCATACAACCCATACGCTTTCTCAATGCAGTGCGAAAGCACACACATCCCATTGGTCTGATAATTAAACACCTGCCCCGGTGACTCACCCGGTTTCATATATCCCGATACATTACAGATCAGATGCCGAAGCGTAATCCCACGATTCGCCTCAAATGCCCATCGCCCCTCCTTGGGACCTTCACCCTCTGGTACATCCATCAGCTCAGGATAGTAGTCCACAGCGAGATCGTCGGCACTTCCGATCCTGCCTTCGTCGATCGCTATGCCGAGCATACTGGACAGAATCGACTTATTCGCAGAGGCGATGGGCTGCTTTTCCGCGCTTGAAATATTATGCATCCACTCTGCCACGAGATAGCCGTGCCGCACAATCGCCACGCGATATCTGTCATCCTTAAACTTTGAATCGAGCCACGCCTTCGCAAGATTCAATTTCTCAGAATCCATCCCCACGTCCGCAGGGGGAGCGATCTGCCAATCCGCTTTCGGAAATGTTTTAGCTGTCATAGCACAACCCCTTTTTGATGCCTCCACAAGCACGAACTATCCGAGCGTGATAACCCCTTTGATATAGCTTGGATCACCCGCTACCAGCCGCTGCATTAAATCCGGGTACTCCTCCAGCGTTGCCGTGTGCGTGACTAACGGTTCGAGATCGAACACGCCGTTGTGTATCATTCGGATAGCGGCTTCAAAGGTATCGCGAATCTTCGCCGATGGGGAGGAATTTACAACCGTGAACCCACCCATGTGCCACTTGGTCGGATCAAAGGTGGCAGTCTCCCCCTTGAGCCATCCGAACAGATTGATCCGTCCGCCCCTCTTGACAATATCGGTGGCAAGATCCAGACCGCCCTGATGACCCGATGTATCCACGACCACATCAATTTCCCGCGCTTTCAGGTCTGCTACAAGTTCATCCGTATCGATCTCAGTCGTGTTATACACCTCGTCCACGCCAAACTGCTTTGCCACATCCAAACGGTTCTGCACCACATCAATCGCAATCAACTGGTCAAGCGGATGGTGCAGCAAACCCTGCATAATCAGCAAACCCATGAACCCACATCCGACGAGCGCAATCCGATCTCCGCCTTTAATCTGACAGTGATCTACCCCCGTGACCGCACAAGAAACAGGCTCCACAATCCAGTATTCATCAAGCTTTGTAGATTCTGGGATCTTATACAATCGTTCCGTGGACAGGTTTCGCACCGTCGCAAACCCGCCCCCCGCGACGCGGTCGCCTTCTTTCACGCCGGTGACTTCCGCACCCACCTTGTTCACATAACCGACCCCCTCGTGTCCGGGCGGTGCCATAGGGTACATCTTATTGCCCATCTTAGCTGTCGCCAAATCCCACGAACAGATCCCGCACGCTCCACCCGTGACCTGCACCTCATTTGCGCCCGGATCGGGCACCTCCTGTCCAATGACTTCAATACGACCGTCAGGCAAATACCGCATTGTTTGACTCATGATTGTACTCCTTTGATGTTATACACATATCGTCCCGCTGGGGCTAATCAGGAATAATACGTCCCCGTTCCGAAGGTGTTCCACATGCGTAAGAAAAACTGTCTCGACACCTATTGAATGCGTAGGGGTTGGGTCTCCCAACCCATTGGGCGAGGCAACCTCGCCCCTACGAACAAAAGATCCTACGATTGGGTAAACGTCAGTATCCAGCACTACCGTGCCTTGAATTACGGATACGCTTCATATAAATGTCAATAGGCTCTAGCAACTTGGTAGGGCTATCCAGTTTTCCGTTTTTTGATCGATTTTAACGGGTAGACGGAAGATTGCTCCCTACATCGTAGGCGGGGCATCTTGCCCCGCCAGAAGAATTAAATGACCCTAGCAACTTGGGTTATCATATCACGGCGTTAGCTCTTTTTCAAGAATGTATTTTGGGGCGGGCAGGGTTATTTAGTGAGGTGTCGGGATTCGGAAATCCCTCCTACAGAAGGACTAAATTTAAGGTAGTAGGCATACGCCGTATGCCGTAACCATTGTGCAAATTACGATACAGCGGAGCCTACCTACTGCCTAATTGTAGTTGCCTGATTCATCGGGCATTGGCAACGACCTCCAGCGGCGATAAACCGGCCTCTACCCCCCTGATAAGGGGAACAGGGGGGTTGGCTTTGAACGTTCAACTGCGTAAGTTCTATTTACTATAAATGACCCTAAGAGATAAGAAACGACCTGAATTTCATAGTATGTCCAAGTAGCCTTCCCGTATAAATTGGACAGAAACGAGTCATAGCACGGGTTTCCCCATTTCTTGTCTTTATCAAATTCCCCAGAAAACTATGAAAACTATGAAAATTCCGATAATTTTTCAACGGTGTTTAGGAGTTACGCACTTCAGCCCCGATTTTACCGGGATTCAAAACAATTTGTAGTAGTGCGTTCACTGCTTTCTCCCTTCCCTCCCCCTGCTTGCGGGGGGATAAAGGGGGGTAGGGGAGTTAGAGGGGGTACGGGCGATAAATCGCCTCCGTTCCGAGAGTCCGAGACCTACTACCAATCTAAGACCCGACTGTAGTTGCCCGATTCATCGGGCATTGGCAACGACCTCCAGCGGCGATAAATCGGCCTCTACCCCCCTGATAAGGGGGGTAGGGGGGTTGGCTTTGAACGTTCAACTGCGTAAGTCCTAATTAATAAACCAATGAACCGGTGAACCAATGAACCAGTGAACTAATGGCTTTCACGCATCACGTTTCACGTCTTATCACAACCGAAAGAAACTCCCGGCGATGTGGCGTGTCCCTCCGAACTTGCGCCCATCATCCTCCATGAAGTAGTAGGCGGTGAAGATACGGCCATCGTCCAGTTGTGTGGCAACCGGATAGCTCAAATCCCCACCACTCCCATCATCTCGGATAATAGCCTCGGTGAACCAAGTTACCCCTTCGTCTTCACTGACAAGGAGCCCGATTCCCGTAGGCGGTTTGCGCCGTCCGAATATTACCAAAATCCTGCCGTCACGCAGTCGCATGGGCCAAGGTGATCGGTAATGCACACCGCTGCGTGCCACGCTTGGCTTACGACGTGCCGCCCAGGGCGATTGCCCCCACGCCACAATCGGCTTCGGTTCGCTCCAACTGTAGCCGCCATCGTCGGAGTACGCCATCTGAATCGCGTTGCGGAGACCACCGATATTGAGCATATAGCACTGCAACCGACCACTTGGTAGCAGCAGCAAGCCCGCGTAAGTGGGTCTCCCCAAACCCGTTGGGTCACGATTCACTTCCGCGACATGTTCCCAAGTGAGCCCATTGTCGTCAGAGCCGTAGACCGCCACGCCACCGGGGTTGTCTGCCATCGCAACTGTCATCACACCCATGAGTGTACCATCAGGGAACTGCACCAAGGGATGCGCGTCCCGATGCAGTCCCTGTCCACTCGGATTCGTGACACGCGTAGGTACTGTCTCCCACGTCCGCCCCCGATCCCCCGATCGGAAGGCGAAGCATTCCAGAGTGGGTTGTCCAGCCGCATCCGCTGGGCCCGTTGCCGGGCGAGCGAAGAATACCGCTGCGTCCGGACTGGTCAGGTCGATCTGTTCGCGGGGCACCCCCGGCTCGTCAGCCCGGTATAAGATGGCGCGTTTCTCCGCCAAGGGACGTGACTCATCCCATACCACCACATCGTTTTCATGGAGCCAGGTTTCGCCGTGGTCAAGTGATCGCTGGAGTAGAATTTTCGCCCGGCTGGCGTAGCCCGTTGTGAAGGAATGACTGATGTCTTCTACAGTCTCGTACCGGGATGGTGCGTGGGCGTGCAGCACCGCAATCTCGCCATTTCCATAGTTGAAGATACCACTTTGACGCGGATGTCCGCAGTAGGTGTCCTTGCTATAGCAAAGTTTGATATGGTGCACATCTGTGAGTTCCGGTGTGATACGGTTCATCATGATGCCTCCTTTTTATGACTAAGCCAACACTTTTCGCTTTAGCGATTCGCATCCTACACTTAAACTACGGTAGGCGGAAGAAACTGCCGGCGATGTGGCGTACTCCACCGAAGTTGACCCCGTCGTTCTCCATGTAGTAGTAAGCGGCGAAGATACGTCCATCGTCCAATTCAGTGGCAACGGGGTAACCGAGATCCCAATCACTGGCGTCCGCCCGGATGATTCCCTCTGCCGACCAAGAATCCCCGTCATCCTCACTGACGATCATGCCGATCCCATACGGTGCTTTCCGCCGACCGAACAGCACTACAATCCGCCCGTCACGCAACCGTAACGACCAAGGCGAGCGATAGTGGACACCACCCCGCCTTGCTCCTGCCCAGATGTGCTGCTCACGACGCGCCGCCGTCCACGGCGACTGTCCCCACGCCACAATCGGCTTCGGTTCGCTCCAACTGTAGCCGCCATCGTCGGAATACGCCATCTGGATCGCGTTACGGATGCCACCGATGTTGAGCATGTAGCACTGCAACCGTCCACTCGGCAGCAGCAGCAAGTTCGCGTAGGTCGGTCGTCCCAGACCTGTAGGATCGCGTGCAACCTCTGATACATATTCCCAAGTCAGACCGTTGTCGTCGGTGCCGTATACCCCTACGAAGTTATTATCCGCACTTGGGCCCACGGTCGCCGCTGCCATCTGCGTACCGTCGAGAAACTTTACGAGGGGAGCTCCATCCACATGCACATATTTAAGCGGCGGCGGTGGTGCCACTCGCGTCGGAACAGTCTCCCATGTGTGACCTCGATCGGGGGAGCGGAAGGCAAAGCATTCCAGAGTCGGTCCCCCATCGGCATCTGCCGGGCCCGTCCGCGGCCGAGCGAAGTAGATCGCTGCGTCCGGGCTAGCGAGGTCGATCTGTTCGCGGGGCACCCCCGGCTCATCTGCCTGCCACAAGGTGGCGCGCTTCTCCTCCAAGGGGCGTGAGTCATCCCAGATCGCCACATCGTTTTCGTGGGACCAGGTCTGACCGTGGTCGTATGATCGCTGGAGCAGGATCTTCGCACGGCCTTTGTAACCGGCTTGACCGTGCCTGATGTCTTCCCGTGTCTGATAGGCGGCAGGTGCATGGTGGTGGATTACGACAATTTCGCCGTTGCCGTAGTTGTAGATTGGGCACTGTCGGGGATGCCCGCAGTAGGTGTCTTTGCTGTAACAGAGTTTGATATGGTGAACGTCTGTAAGTTCTGGTACGACTCGGTTCATCGTGTCTCCTCTCATTCTCCAGCCTCTACTCCGCAGCGGGGTCTGGTGAAATTGGTATAATTGGTGAGGGTTGTTGCCTTAATGATTTCGTCTTGGCATTCCCGGCTTGTGTCAGAATCGCACATCAAGTTCGGCAAAGTCGACGGTGATGTCCTCTTGGAGATCCGGGGTTCGATACTACAAGCGCGCCGAACCCTTGAGAAAAACAGGAAAATCGCTACGGCGCAATGGTTATGGTGATGATACCGCTCTGTATGTCGGCGTGAGGGAAGCGGGCTTGGAGCGCGTGGGAACCTGCGCGAAGATGCCACCGCGTCGTGTAGGGATATGACACTTTTTGAAAGGGTTCTCCATCCACATACCAGATAATCTCTGGGACAGCAGGGGTAACGTTGGCTCTGAGCGCAATGCTCTGCAACTGCTGTGGGGTGTCTGGATGAAACCGAAAGACGCTCCCATCAATCGGCTCCTCAATGGCGATGCTAGCATACGGCGATTCAGTTGAGGGTGATGGCGGGGGACCGTAACCGTGCATTGCTCCCCAAGCCGCGAACTGTGGCGGTAGGACGACATAACCTCTGATTTCTACCCGCTCTGGAGGTGTCATGGGACCAGCCAGCGTTCCTGTCCGTCGGTCAACCGCAAACGATTGGTGGGCGCGGCAAGGAGTAGTCGGTTCGGTCCCAAGGGAGAGATATTCTAGGACAACCTCAGAACACGCCTCGGCCACAAGTTCTCCCGACAGCGGACAGAGTTTAACCAATTGATAACCCGTAGACGGATCGGAATCCCGATCCGACTGGGGCAGTAGAAAAGGCTTTTCGCCCACACCCCGGCGCTCCTTGGGGTGTAAAAAGAGCAGAATCTCTTTCACCAATTGTGCTGCATAAAGCCCGCCCACCCGCTTCATTCGTTCATGATCCGGGTGCCCGATCCATGCCCCGACGATGTATTTTGAACTGTAAGCCACTGCCCAAGCGTCTCGGAACCCTTGAGATGTGCCGGTTTTCACTGCTACCGGGAAGGGATATTCCAGCGATCCCATGCGAGCAAAAGTGGGCAGTCGTGCTAGCGGATCGGAAAGAAAAAGGGTGATCTGCCGAGCGACATCTTCAGGGATGAGCTGCGCTGGTGTCTGCTCATCGGTAGTCTCAAACCAACGTAACCTAAACGCTTTTCCGTCGTTGCCCAACACGCCATAAGCAGCAACGAGGTCTTCCAAGGTTACATAAAGTCCACCAATTGCCAATCCAAGCCCATAGACGCTGGCGGATTTGTCGTCCTTTGCGAGCCCCAATTGGCGAAACAGATCGTATGTCTTTGCTAACCCGACCGTCTTCAGAACATGAACCGCTGGGACATTTCGGCTGTTGGCAAGCGCCTTCCGATAAAGGAGTGGTCCGAGATACCGCTCATCATAGTTGGCAACGCTATATTGACCTCCCGGATGCGACAGATTGAATGGCAGATCTGCCAAAACACTGGCGGGAGAGAACGCCTTGGTTTCCATACCCAAGGCATAGATGAAAGGCTTCAGGGTGCTGCCGGCAGAACGCGGGGTTGTGGCATAATTGATGGCACCGGCGAAGTCTTCATCGGCGTAAAAATCGGAGCCCAGATAGCTCCGAATCGCACCCGTCTCCCGCTCCGCCACGATGACAGCCAGATTACCCGCACCACGCTGGCGGAGATGCTCCATCGCTTCGCTGGCAATGCCATCCACAATTCCCTGAAGGGGAAGGTCCAAACTGGTGGAAACAGGTTTCGTATAGGAGGTAGTCCCGCTGATCGCCTTTTGGAGCCGTAAAATCACGTGGTAGCTGTGGTACGGTCGCGATTCCTTAATAGGAATTTCTAAGGACCTTAGTTGGCGTTGACCGATTGCGACGGTCTCCTCATCAAGGGTCCCATTTCCGTAAAGCAGATTGAGAATCAGTTTTGCACGTTCAAACGCTTGTCGACGACCCTCAAAACGGTATAGGTTCATTCTGCCCGGTGCTCTAGGGAGACTCGCCAACACCGCCGCTTCCGCCCAACTCAGATCTGCTAGGGGTTTCTGAAAATACCGTCTCGCTGCGTAGGCCACCCCGTGAATACGATTGCCTTGAGGAACAATCTTCAGGTAGTGCCGAAGCACGTTTTCATGGCCGAACTTTCGATTGAGCCACACCGCTGTCCCCATTTCACACGCTTTTCTCCAGAGGGTTCGTTTCCCGGGGCGTTGTAGTCGCGCCACCTGCATGGCAATCGTCGAGGCACCCTGCCGTGGGCGGCCGCTGAGGTTATTCACCAACGCCCGAAGGAGGGAACGGAAATCAACGCCAAAGTGTTCGTAGTACCGCTTGTCTTCCACCACCAACAGGCACGAAACGATGCGCTCAGGCGAAACCGCTCGCGGATCCCAAAAACCGAGTAGTGCGTCCTCGTCGGCGGTTCCCTCCGCTAAAAATGCCCCGTATCGATCGGTAAAAATCGGCGTCGCCTGCGGTGAAACCAATTCGCCTCGATCTCGGACTTCGTGCAACAGCAGTAAAGTAAATGCTGTCATTAGGAGACCTACAATGACAATAAGACTCTTTACAATGGGTTTAAAGTGTTTTGGGAGATTTGATTTCATTGTTCTGACTTTTCTACGCGATTTACGGCATACGGAGTATGCCTACTACTTTATTTTATCACACCTGATTCAAATTGTGTAGATGTGCTGATTCCCTGTGTCAAATCGGGGAATTAAATGCCACCACATTCTATGAATTTCTACCTTGCCAATATGCAGCGGATCGTTTATCTCTTTCAACTTTAGGGGTAAAACCCAAGCGTTTACGCTTGGGATACACCCATGCTTTAGCATTGTTTTGTCTTGAATTTGTAGGCAAAATATGGCATACTTGTCTTGGCTTTCGTGGGAGAGTTTCACGCCACCGCTCGGTGGTGCCTCCTACACTCTTTGGAACAGAACATGAAAGTCAGAAAGCTATTGCCAATGAAAACCTACAAGTTCAAGTTGTATTCTAATCACGGCAATCATGAGTTACACAAGACCATAGATGGACACGCTCATATATGGAATCATTGTATTGCCCTTCAGCGACGCTACTACGCTATCTACGGTAAGTATATCCCGAAGTTTCGGTTAATCAATCATATCTCTAGACTGAAACGGTTGCCTCGCTTTACCCATTGGAATCAACTGCCAAGTCAATCAATACAAGACGTGGTTGCCCGTATCGACAAGGGTTACAAGGCAATGTTTGAAGCCCGTGCGAAAGGGCAAGCATGGGGAAGACCTCGATTTAAGCCACGTCGCAAGTATAAATCATTCACATTGCTTCAGGCAGGTTGGAAACTTCTATCAAGTAACAAGATTCGTATTGGTAAACGCATCTATCCGCATTTCAAGTCGCGTGATGTTTTGGGCAATCCGAAACGTTGCACCATTAAACGGGACGCCGTAGGTGATGTCTATATCACGATTCTAACGGACTATGTAGAACCTGACCTCCATCGAGTCATGACGGGTAAAATCGCAGGCTTTGATTTCGGTCTCAAACGGTTTCTCACCGGGTCTAATGGACACGATATAGAATCACCTGAGTTTTTCAAACGCAGTCTCAACGCTATCAAACAGGCAGGTCGTAACCATTCACGGAAACGTAAGGGCTCAAACAATCGTGAACGTGCTCGATTGGATTTAGCACGTAGGCACCGCAAGATTGAACACCAACGGACTGACTCCCATTGGAAGTTGGCACACCAACTGACTGACTTGTATGACGAAATCCGCCTTGAGGACTTAAACCTACAAGGTATGAAAGCACTTTGGGGACGCAAAGTCAGCGACTTAGGCTTTGCTGATTTTGTTGCAAAATTGAAATGCCTCGCAGCAAAGAAGGGTGTCAAAATTGTATGCATTGACAAGTGGCATCCTTCTAGTAAGACCTGCTCCGCTTGCGGTGCCGTTAATGAAGCGTTAAATCTCCGGGATAGAAGCTGGCAATGTGGTGATTGTGGTACTGAGCATGATAGAGACCGCAACGCTGCAATTAACATTTTTCGGGTTGGGGCGTCAACCCATGAAGGAGAAGTTGTAAGACCGTGTTCGCACGGCTAACTTCGTTGACAGCACAATTCCACTCCTGAAGATCTGGGACTCTCGGAACGGAGACGGATAGGAATCCCAATCCTTTAGGTTTGGGAGTACGTCAAACTTAACGCTTGAAAGAATCATGCCACATCTCTTCATTCGGAAGGAACTTCTAATGACCGATCTCCTTGAATCCTTGAATCCCGTCCAACGCAAAGCAGTACAGCACACCGAAGGACCACTGCTTATCCTGTCAGGTGCGGGCAGCGGCAAAACCCGCGTGATTACGCATCGAATCGCTTATCTCATTCAGCACCACGGTGTTTCCCCGTTTAATATTCTCGCGGTAACGTTCACAAACAAAGCCGCAGAAGAGATGAGAACCCGCCTTGAACGCCTTATCGGTCAGAGCCAACTGTGGGTAGCGACCTTTCATTCGACGTGCGCTCAGATTCTGCGCAGAGATATTCACCATCTCGGCTATGATCGTTCGTTCACAATCTACGATACCGCAGATCAGCAAACCCTGATTAAAGAACTAATAAAAACGCTTCAACTTTCACTGAATAATCCGGGCCCCGTCCTCGGCGAAATAAGTAGAGCCAAGAGTGATTTTGTCTCTCCTAACGGGTATGCGAGCAAAGCGGTGGGGTTCTTCGAGGAATCCGTCGCAAAGATTTATCCGATGTATCAAGATTATCTCCGCCAAAACAACTCCCTCGATTTCGATGATTTAATCAAATTGACAGTCGAACTGTTTGAGGCGAACCCGAATGTGTTGGAGTATTATCAAAGCAAGTTTCGGTATATTCTTGTCGATGAGTATCAGGATACCAATCGTGGTCAGTATCTGCTTGTTAACGCGTTGGCGCAAAAGCACCAGAATATCTGCGTGGTGGGCGACGATGATCAGTGTTTGCCCGCGGGAACTTTGGTTCAGACCCCCAACGGGACAACTCCGATTGAAAACCTACGCTGGGAGGATAGTGTCGTCGCAGCGGCAGGTCGCGGGAAAACTCTTACAGCAGAAGTCAGCGGCATCCACCGAAAACGGTACGAAGGCAAATTGGTCAAAATCACAACCCAAAGCGGTGCGATATTGCGTGCGACACCGAATCATGTGCTCTTCTCGCGCCTTAGCAACGCGCCCGATCTGCATCATGTATATCTAATGTTCAGACGGGATCGCGGCTATCGCATTGGCATCTCTAAGGGCACCCGTAGTGATGGATTCAAAGACCATCCACTACAGACGGGAGTTCGTCAGCGGTGCGTACAAGAGAAAGCAGAGAAAGTATGGATTTTGAAAACCTGCCAAACTCGTGCTGAAGCACAAATGTGGGAACAGTATTATGCCTTTGAGTATGGCATTCCTACAACTGTTTTTGATGCGGCTAGACATGACTCCGTGCTGCAGCAGAATCACATCAGTTTCATCTATGAAAATATTGATACGGCGTCAAACGCTAAACGTCTGATGCGTGACCTCTATCTATTCCATGACTATCCAAGCTACCGTCCGAAAGGTATTTCGGGGAATAAGTCTTCCGATCGGCAGATTGTTCATTTCACAATGTTTAGCGATAAACGCGCGAGCCAGCAAAGTCCATGGCATGCACACCGTGTTTCACTGAATACCACCGATCGTGAATTAGAAAAACAGCTACAATCGCAAGGACATCATACCAGAACGGGGAGACGCAACACATGGCGGATTGAAAAGGTTCGCTTGGACTATGATGATGCCTTCAAATTAGCAAACCAAATCGCTCACGCAGCCGGCGATTTAGAAATCCAATCTAGCGCATTTTTGGTTGATAATCGGAAATACGATTTTCAGCCAGCGAGTCAAATTCAACCCAAAATGTACTTGGCTACGGAACGAAATGGCGAACTTGTTGAAGATCTGGTTGAATCCATCGAATGGGAAGATTATCAAGGATATGTCTATGACCTAGACGTTGATTGTTTGCATAACTACATTGCCAATGGTATCTGCGTTCATAACTCAATCTACTCATGGCGGGGGGCGGACATCAACAATATCCTCGATTTCGAGGAGGACTATTCAGACACGAAGGTCTTACGCTTAGAGCAGAACTACCGCTCAACGAAAAATATCCTCGAAGCCGCGTATCACGTCATCAGCAACAACCAGAAGCGCAAGGAGAAGCAGATCTGGACAGACAACAAGAAAGGAAGCGCGATCACCCTCCATGAAGCAACGGACGACACCCGCGAGGCGGACTATGTGCTGCGGCAGCTCAGGGAGTGGCGGGGGCGCAGGAGGAAATACGGCGACTGTGTTATCTTTTATCGGATCAACGCCCAATCTCGTACATTTGAAGATGCGTTGCGCGGTGCGAATATCCCGTATCAGATTGTGGGTGGCATCCGATTCTACGAGCGGATGGAGGTCAAAGACATCATCGCTTATATGCGAGTAATTGTCAATCCCGCCGACACGGTTAGCATCAAGCGCGTCATCAATGTGCCGCGCCGAGGGATCGGCGTTGCCACGGTACAGAAGATTGAGGATTTCGCCTACGAAGAAGGCATCCCACTATTTGAAGCGATTCAGCGTGTCGGCGAAGTGCCAACGCTCAACAATGGCGCGAAAAACAAGGTGCGCGCGTTCGCTGAATTGATTGCGTCGTTCAACCCAAACGATCCACCCGCACGCACAGCGGAGGATTTACTTGACCGCACCGGCTATCTCCAAACCTTGAGGAGCGAAGGCACAATTGAGGCACAGACCCGTGAAGAGAACCTCCGCGAATTAATTGCGGCGGTCACGGAGTACGAGGAACGTGAGACAGAGCCAACGTTGACAGGTTTCTTGGAAAAGATTACCTTGGCTTCCGATATCGACAGCATGGAAGATAAGAGCGATGTAGTGACGATGATGACGCTTCACAGCGCGAAGGGGTTGGAATTTCCGATCGTCTTTATGGTCGGGATCGAGGAAGGGCTACTACCCCATCAACGGTCTTATGACACCGAAGCCGAACTTGAGGAGGAACGGAGACTGTGTTACGTTGGACTCACACGCGCACAGGAGCATGTTTACTTGACGTATGCCCGTTCGAGACGGTTGTACCGGGACATTGACTATCGCATCCCTTCACGCTTCATTGAGGAAATTCCTCCTGACCTAATTGATCAGGGAACTACCTATGAATCGTCTCGGCGCCCGGTGGTTTCGTCCTACGATCCCGATGAACCCGACTTTGATGACGAGGTGCCGTTCCATTACGACGTTGGAGACGTTGTATACCACGCAAAGTTTGGTAGAGGAAAGATTACAGCTATCGATGGACATGGATTTGATATGCGTATCACTGTGCGGTTTGAACGCGGGTCTGAGAAAGTTCTCGCTGCGGCGCATACGCGGCTGGAGCGGGTAGGTTAAAGCAAGGGGGCAGTCGTTTAACCTAAACATAACTTAACAGGACAGGGAGAACCAGATGGCAACAATTACAACTGACGATGTACAACATGCTGCGACTCTTGCACGACTTGAATTTAACAAAGCAGATATAGAGCAGTTCACGCATCAACTCGCTCGGATTTTGGATTATATCGGAAAATTGAACGAATTGGATACGACGGACGTGCCGCCAACGTCGCATCCCCTCCCTCTTCACAATGTCGTCAAAGCGGATGTCGCTAAATCCTCATACGACCGAGATGTTGTTTTGGAAGGTGCACCAAGCGCAGAGGAGGGATTCTTTGAGGTGCCAAAGGTAATTGAGTAAAAAGAGATATACGTGCGCTATGAAAGACCTGAGACCTCTACTGAAGAAAACGGTTAATGCGCTGCCGTAATTATCCTCAAAGGAGTAAATGTTTCATGCCGTTATATGAGCTAACAGCCCACGAACTTCATGAGAAGTTGAAAGCACGGGAGATTACTGCACTCGAACTGACGCGTTCTATGTATGACCGAATTGGTGGGGTCGAAGAACAGATAAAAGGCTACCTAACATTGACCGAAGATATTGCGCTTGAGGGTGCCGCAGCCGTGGACGCTGGCTTTCAGCGCGGCGATGAGATGCCCCCATTGGCAGGAATCCCGATTGCAATCAAGGATGTGATCTGCACCAAAGGCGTGTTGACGACGTGCGGCTCCGAGATTCTGGGAAACTTCGTCTCCCCCTACGACGCAACCGTGATGACTAAACTCCATCGGCAGGGAACTGTAATGATCGGCAAAACGAACATGGACGAGTTCGCGATGGGGTCATCAACGGAAAATTCGGCGTATCAAATCACGTGCAATCCGTGGAATCTGGAAACTATCCCCGGCGGCTCAAGCGGCGGTTCCTCTGCCGTTGTCGCTGCAGGCGAAGCGATCTGCTCGCTCGGATCAGACACCGGCGGTTCGATTCGGCAACCTGCCGCCCTATGCGGTGTTGTAGGGATGAAGCCGACCTACGGGCGCGTCTCGCGGTTTGGGTTAGTGGCGTTCGCATCGTCCTTGGATCAGATTGGACCTTTCTCAAAGGATGTTACCGACTGCGCCTTACTACTCAACGCAATCTGCGGACATGATCCGATGGATTCGACTTCGGCAAACCTACCTGTCCCAGATTTTACCGAGTCTTTGGTTAACGGCCTTGAAGGGGTTAAAGTTGGTATTCCGAAAGAATATTTTACGGAGGGAATTGACCCAGAGGTAGAGGAGAGCGTTCGGAGCGCGATCGAGATACTTCAAGCAAATGGAGCAATTATTGAGGAGGTTTCCTTGCCTCATACCGACTATGCGATGGCAACATATTATATTATCGCCCCCGCTGAAGCGAGCGCGAATCTAGCGCGGTACGACGGCGTCCGGTACGGTTTCCGTGCCAAAGACGCTGACGAACTGAGCGATATGTATAGAAAGACACGGAGCGAAGGTTTCGGCGAAGAGGTTAAGCGCCGTATCATGCTCGGCACTTACGCGCTCAGTTCAGGATACTACGATGCCTACTACCTAAAGGCACAAAAAGTAAGGACGCTGATTAAGTCCGATTTTGATGACGCCTTTGAGAAGGTGGATGTGGTTGTAACGCCAACCTCACCGACGGCGGCGTTCAAAATTGGCGAGCGGACAGCCGATCCATTGCAGATGTATCTCTCAGATGTCCTGACAACACCGGCGAGCCTCGCGGGTTTGCCGGGTATTTCCATACCGTGCGGTTTGACGCAGGACGATTTACCCATCGGCTTACAAATCCTTGCCGCCCCGTTTGAAGAGGAGAAAATCCTACGGGTGGCGTATACTTTTGAGCAGAATACCGACCACCATCGAAAGCAACCAAACCTGTCCTCAGCTTGATTGGGACTCTGTAAAACGTGGAGGGGACTCATGGACACTGTAAAGGATTTTGATTTCAAGCGAAAGAAATATATGCCGGTCTTTCCAAGAGCCACCGGAAAGCCCACGGTTTACATCGAGGGCTACCCCTCGGAGGACGATGAGCCAATGGCTGCAACCGGATTCCATGGCGTGCAGATTCGGACCTTCAGCGACCAACTTGCGCGTTATTTTAGCACTGAACCGTCCGTCTATATCGGTATCGACAGTTTTATCTACTATTACGAAGGGGACCGAACCAAATTCATCGCCTCTGATATTTACGTTGTCTTGGGTGCAGAGAAGTATCCAGAGCGACGCAGTTTCTATACTTGGGCAGAAGGTGCTGTGCCAACGGTTGTGTTTGAGTTCCTTTCCGACGCCACCGCCGCACATGACCGTGGAGCAAAGTTAAAACAATACCTCATTGACATCGGAGTAGAGGAGTATTTTATCCATCAACCTGAAGGGGACAAACCCCCAGAATTTCATGGCTGGCGTCGAAGCCCCGCCGGCGAGATTGAGGGTATCCCGCCAGATGTCGAAGGGGGATTGTTTAGCGATCGCCTGAATCTATGGCTCCGTTGGGAGGATTACATCGGCAACGTGCGGCTTTTACGCCCATACCTACCTGATGGGACACCCATCACCACTTCGGAAGAGGAGGTCCAGCTTCGATTGGATGCACAAGCACGTGCTCAACAGGAAGCACAACGCCGACAACAGATAGAGTCCGAATTAGAACGACTCCGTGCACAATTGGCTGCTTTAGAGGACGAGCGCAGCTAAGTACATGGAACGGCAGATTTGCATATCTGCCGTTCTTCAGAAAGGTCAAACATCATGAACGGTACATATAAATCCCCACGCCATCTCCCCTTCGCACCGTTAGGTGGACTAGTTGGTGCGCTGCTTGGGGGCGCGCTCTGGGCTAAATATATTCAATGGACCGGGCTCACTGCGGGGTGGGTTGCGCTTGCTATTGGCATCCTTACAGGAATTGGTGTGTTGCTGGTAGGCAGGTCAAGGCAGACTTCTATCAGCCTAGTTGCAGCGCTTTTCGCTGTCGTTGGGATTCTTTGCGGGAAATATCTCGATGTTCAATGGAACCTCCCTCAAACAATAACGGTCGCAATCATCGAGAAACATGAGGCGCCATCAGACCAATCAGAGGGCATCGGTAAGATGGTGGAGACACGCGGATCCGGCATATCGGCCTGGCGGCTCATGCGTCAGCGCATGGAGTGGATTGATCTGCTCTACTATGTGGTTTCGGCATACATTGCGTTTCGCGTATCCTACAGCAGACGCTTATATCACTTCTTTTTCAGGACGGGATAACGATCACTATGAAAAGACAGAAATCGTATCAACGCTATAGATTTAATTTACTGGTATGTCTCACCGCTTCGGTTTTTATCCTATCTTTGCAACCCACCCTAGGGTTTACACAGGGGGGAAACGACGCTTCCAAAGGTATACTAGACGATGAACTATTAGAAAATATATCGTTGCTTTCAGAAGTATTGGCGTACATCCAACAGAGTCATTTGGATCCCCCTGATTCCGAACCGCTCATATATGGTGCAATTCGAGGGATGTTGCGGACGCTGGATCCATACAGCCAGTTTTTCCCTCCAGAAAACTATGCGGACTTTCGCACAGAGAGTCGTGGCACTTACGGTGGGCTCGGCATGGAGATCGGTATACGGGATGATCGACTAACAATCATCTCCCCCTTCAAAGGAACGCCCGCCGATAAAGCGGGGCTCCAGAGCGGTGATATTATTAGCCAAATCGAAGGCAAGTCGACAACCAACATGACAACGACTGATGCTGTTGAACATCTTCGGGGTGAGCCGGGAACACAAGTCAGCATCACAATTGTCCGAGAAGGTGAACCGACGCCGCTGGAAATTACACTGACACGTGATGTTATCCAATTCCCCAGCGTCGAGTCCAAGGTTCTGAGAGGCAATATTGGATATATACGGATTAACCAGTTCCGCGACAACACTGCCACTGATGTCGACAAAGCGTTTGAAATCTTTAATCAGCAGGAGATTGAGGGAGTGATTTTGGATCTCCGATCCAACCCAGGCGGTTTACTTCGATCTGCGGTTGAGATTGCCAGTGATTTCTTGGAGCCGGGACAATTGGTTGTTTATACACAAGGTAAGACCCCGCGTGAGGAATATAGCGCAGAGAAAGGCAAACAGCACAAACGTTATCCCCTCATCGTCCTTGTCAACGGTGGCAGCGCAAGCGCGTCCGAGATTGTTGCCGGTGCAATTAAGGATCATGGGCGTGGCTTGGTTATGGGGGAAAAGACTTTCGGGAAAGCCTCTGTACAGCAAATTTTTCCACTGAGCGGGGGTGCCGCCGTGAAACTGACAGTGGCGCACTACTATAGCCCCAATGGGGTTGACATTCACAAAATTGGCATTATCCCTGATATTGAAGATCCATGGTTCAGTCGTTCCGAGATTCAGATGTTGAGGAAGCTTCAAAACCATGAAAAAATCAAGACATTTATTGAAGAAAACGGGGATGAGGTCCTCGCTCGGTTGGCGAAAGCACAACACGCCTCAAAAGAGGATTCCGAAGCTGCATCAATGCTGAGAAAATACCAACGATTGGTCGATTCGTTTACAGAAGAGGGGATTATCTTGAGTAACGTTGGGTTGAAACTCGCAATCGCACGTGAGACGGAAAACGATATAGATGAGTACGAATATGATCCGCGGATTATCCGGGCTATCGATCAGCTGCGCGTATTCAAGATTTATCAATCAAGCCTGAAAACCGACAATCCAGAATAACGAATCGGCAATTGAGAATTAGTCCATGATTACCAAACGAATTATTCCCTGCCTCGATGTTCGAGCGGGCAAAGTCACAAAGGGCATCGCTTTCCAAGGCAATATTGATGTCGGCGATCCGGTGGCGATGGCGCGCGCGTACTATGAAGGCGGGGTGGACGAACTGGTGTTTTATGACATCACTGCCAGCAACGAGAGACGCGACATCATGATTGATGTTGTTTCAGCGGTCGCGGCAGAGATTTTCATCCCTTTCTCAGTGGGCGGTGGGTTACGGACGCTAGATGATATGCGCCGAGTCCTCCTCGCAGGAGCGGAGAAGGTGAGTATCGACTCCGGCGCGGTGAGAAATCCACAACTCCTCGCAGAGGGGGCAAAAGCGTTTGGCAGTCAGTGTGTTGTATTAAGTATGCAGGTCAAGCGGGTCCCAAAAAGCGATGAGATACCAAGTGGGTTTGAAATCTACATCGATGGTGGTCGTCGCCCAATGGGGCTAGATGCCCTCCAGTGGTCGCAACGCGGTGTGGAGTTGGGGGCGGGCGAAATCGTGGTCAACAGTATCGACCAAGATGGAACAAAAGCGGGGTATGATATAGAACTGACAGGGGCAATAGCAGCACTGGTCCCGGTCCCTGTCATTGCCTCTGGCGGGGCAGGCAATCCGCAACACATCCGCGATGTCTTCGTCGAGAGTAATGCCGATGCCGCCATTGTCGCTTCGATCACCCATTACGGTGAATTCTCAATTGAGCATATCAAGCGCTACCTTGAGAAAGAAGAGGTGCCGATCCGCAATACATGGTAGCCTTCATCGGTTCATTAGTACATTGGTACATTAATGAACTAACGAACTACTCGACCGGAATGTCGGTGCACTAACACTTTCGATGGCGATGTTGATGCACGCAGGCAAGCCCGACGCCAGTGCACGCGCAACCGCCGGGGTGAGGTCATCTGGATGCTCGACAAACTCACCATGTCCTCCCAACGCCTCAATCACTTTGTCGTACCGTGATGGCAACAACTCACAACCAACCGTGCGCCCTTCCCCATAATTCTGAATCTGCAACTGATGCTCTGCATTCCAACGCGCGTCATTCCCAACCACCGCGATAATAGGCAGATGGTAGCGTAGCGCAGTATCCAATTCCATTGCGTGGTAGCCGAATGTACCATCGCCTAAGAAAACGAAAACGGGTCGTTGTGGGTGCGCTAGCTTCGCTGCAAGTCCCATCGGGATAGAACTACCGATTGAGCCTGCTGGTCCATTGATGAGACGCTGCTGCGCTTCCAATCCCGCTTGTACCCACTGCCCAAACTCCCCGCCATCGCTGACGAATACCGCATCATCACCAAGGAATGGCTGCAGTGCTTCACATACACACAATGGGTGAATGGGCTGGTCCACAGAGCCAAGTATTTGCTCCCATTCGAGAGGAGTAGCCTTTTGCGCTGCTATAACCTCCGCCTGCCACGAATCGTGATGCCTTTCTCTTTGCGAGTCTTCAAAGGCTTGTGCTGCGGTCGTCAACTGACGCACTATGCCCGTTGGCTCTGCGTGTATTGTCAGAACGACAGACTTTTCCGGGCGCAGCTGCGACGCATCGGCATCAATCTGGATGAAGCGGCACTCTTCGGAGAAAAAGGGTGGCTGCCCGAAGCGTAGCGAGAAGTCCAATTTCTTACCTACCAACAGGACAAGGTCTGCTTTGCTCAAGCAATTTGTCGCCTGATGCAGCCACGGGTCGTTGACTCCGCGTGGGCTTTCCATTGGAAGGGCGGGGATTCCTGTTGCTTCGGATAGCCGTTCTACCTCCGTCCATCGCAAGGGGCGTCCCATAGCGGGTCCTGCTAAGATAAGCGGGTGCTCTGCTTCGGTCAGTTGACGGAGTATATCGTCCACATCGCTTGCTGAGGCGACACCTATGGACGCAGCATTTTTAGCCGTTCCTTGAAGGGACTGGGGAGAAACAGTAGCTTCTAAGACATCAGTGGGCAGGCTCAGGTGGACTGGGCCGGGACGTCCCTCGCACGCTAGAGAGAGGGCAGTAGTAATCGCTTCGTCCAGATGGTTGGGATCTTCTACCAGCCATGCTGCTTTTGTGACCGGCTTGGCGGTGGCGACTTGGTCAACCTCCTGAAATGCACCACTACCGATTTGTGCGTGAGGGGAGTGTCCGCTTAATAGCACCATCGGCGACTCCGCCATCAATGCGCCATAGAGGGCGGAGATTGCGTTACAGTGACCGGGTCCCGCGGTCAGCAGCGCGACGCCCGGCTGTTCGGTCAAGCGTCCCCAGCCATCTGCCATGTGCACCGCCGCTGCCTCGTGGCGTGTGTGGATGAGGTCAATATCGCGCCCAATGCTCGCGTCGTATAGTGAAAGGATCTGGTTGCCGGAGAGTGTGAAGAGATACTTAATCCCCGCGGAAATTAAGGATTCTATCAGCAGTTCTGCGCCGGTTTTTGACATCGGATCTCCTCTATATCTACCAACCCGAACACCATCCATTGAGCAAGTTCGGGACTACAATTTCAGCGAGTCTTTATTTCTTCAAGCCCCAAGTACCGAGTCTCTGGAAACCCTACCTCAAGGTCGTCCCAAAAACAGTCTTTCAAAATTGCGGGACGCACATCGAGCCCTTTCATATCCGCCTTTGAAAAGAAACGCGCATCGGTGAGGCAAGTCTCCCCCTGTTCTCCGTTGGTAAGGGTGAGGTTTCCGTCGAACGTTTTGCATCGAATGAAAAATTTGCAGAAGTGATAGCCCGGTTCGGCATATTCGACGATATAGATGATGCGATCTAATTCGACGGATAAACCGGTCTCCTCCATCGTCTCACGTCGCGCACAGTCGAAGATAGATTCACCCCCCTGCAATTTCCCTCCCGGTGGCACCCAAAAATCGTACTGCCCGTTCTTTCTGTGATTGACTAACAGCAGTTGCTTCTGCTGTACGATCAATGCAGCGGCACTGATTCCATATCTCATCGGGTTTCGCCCCTGCCCTTGAACTGTGTCCCTACATGGCTGGTGGTCGTCGCGGTGCGATGGGTTCAATAATTGTGCGTCTGTCTGGGGTCAAACGTCCTAATAGTTCTTCTGAGATCTGATAGTTGAATCGCTCACGCACATATCTTGGGGAATAACGATAGACAATCGTCCGCCGATTACCGGGATTGGTACGTTCCGCAGAGCCGTGTGTTATCGCATCGGTGAACATCAAAACATCTCCCGCCTTCAGATACATCTCCTTCACAGCGATTGCGGTTCCGGCGGGTTTACCGCTCACACCGTCGTAAACCAAGCCGCGTCCTTCCACATTCAGCCGAGGGTGGATTTCAGTACACTTGTGGCTCCCCGGTATTAGGACAGGTGGTCCGTCGCCTTCACCGATATCGTTGAGTGCCATCAATACGTTAATTTGACCTACCATCCACTCTCCGGTATTGTTCTGGCGAAAGGTCAAATAGCTGAGGGGTGTTCATAATTGCAATAGAGTCAGGATAACGGTTATAATCTAATCTAATTTCCACCAAAGAAAGGATTATAACATGTGTTACCCTGACCGTGAGTATTATATCACATTGTTGTTCCAACTGTTTGAAGAATTTGAGGCATCGGATACATTCAAGCGAACCGAGCATCGAGGCCACCCTCAAGTATACCCCGACAGTTCACTGATTGTCTTTTTCGCCATAATGACCCTCAAAGCCGTCAATCGCTTCAAAGCGCAACACAGATGGCTTTTGGCACACCCCGATTGGCTGCCACGGCTGAGGCTTGAAACGGTGCCATCCCGGGTGACTCTCTCCCGCCGTTACAAACAGTTGGCACCGACTCTTGAAGCGTTTGTTGCCTACCTTGGGGATATGGGAGTGGGATTGGATATAGAGACGACCCCAGAAGTAATATATGAAGACAAAAGCCTGTATAAGGCAAAAGGAAATGTGTGGCATCAAAAGGACCGAAACGCCAACATCATCCCCGATGGACTTGGCAATCTTGACACCGATGCGAGTTGGTCAACGAGCAAGTATCGGGGGTGGGTTTACGGGTATGGACTTCACCTAACAACCACCGCAAGCGGGTTTCCACGCTTAGCTGCGGTCTATACCGGCTCAGTCAGCGAGAAAGCGGTGCTTGACCACAAAACAGAGGCACTGCTTGCGCGCAATATCCGGTATGTGACTGCTGATGCGGGGTATACTGACCTCAACCGGGTCAAGCAATTGGCAAGCGCAGGGATATTGCTCTTGACGCCGGTTACGGGTGCCAAAAGCGATAAGGCACTTGGCTATCTTGATGCAATAGAGACCTCGGACCCATTGAACTGCTATCAGAAACAGCGGAAAACGGCGATTGAACCGGTGTTTGGGGTATTGCTTGAATTGGGGGCAACCGATGCCAATCAGAAGCAACTGCCGGTCAGTCGGCTTGACAATGTACGTCCCTTTTTGCTGCTTACCGTAATATTACTTCAATTAGCAATGCTGGTCAATTCCATCTGGCATTTACCTTTCAGAAATGTTTCAGTGATGATGGCTTCATTTCGTTAAAAGGATTGATGGAAAATTGACTATCTTGTGATAAGTATTTATGAACACCTCTCAAATAGCTGAGTGGGACATGCCCACCGCAGTGAATGTGGATATAGCCACCGGGACCGCGGACATTGAGAAAGTTCTCGTGGATCGAAAGTCCATTTATGGAAGAATGGATGTACTTCTTGACCAAGTCAATCCAAGCAGGGTAGTCTATCAACCGCTCGAAAACGGCACCACCCTCAATGATATTCTGAAAGTTCACGCCGTTTTCTTCGTTGTATGTGTGCGTTTCCACGTTTCCAATCCAGCGACTTCTCTCACGCGGATTAGCATTCGTGGACCACGGCTCCTCGACATAAGCCTCGTGATCGTCTATCCACCGGTTCATCTCGCGCAAATCTCCCCCCGAGATAGCGTTTTCTAAAACCAGATAGCCTTGTAGGTCAAATAGATAGTCCTGTACATTTTGATCCATTCTTTGCTCCTGACTTACTCATTGAAGCAGCGCAAGTGCCCATGAGGCAAGGCTACGCGCTACAAATGGTCTCAATTCTAATTTACCACAGTCAAAATATAATTCCAAGTCTATTCAAGAAAGAGGATGGTAAATCCTAGCGTGTCTCAGAACGAGAGTAACACCGAGACAGTTCCCACGCAAAGCAGAGGTATAACAGAATCTTTACATGACGACTGACGGCGTCTGCACATGGGGGGGCGGAATTAGTCTAGTTGGCTGGTGGGTCAATTGGGAAAGACAATCGGCGAGCATTTTATCTACCTCTTGGCGAGTATCATCACGTAGAGGTCCGGCAAGAGCAGCATGATAGAGATTCACGGCACGAATTAAGTCACCCGCCTTCTGATAGCACGATGCTGCGCTGACTCGATGAACAGCGGCTTCCAACTCCCTACCCAGACTGTCCAGTAGCGGCGCAATGGATTCCTCATAGGCGGCGGCAGACATCCAGAGTGGTTGTGCCGTTTCCAACATTCCCACCTCTGAAAACACATGTGCCTTCGAGAGGATGTGTGACTTCTCGCCCATCAGATCTTTGATAACTTTCGTGTGAGACTTGACTTTAGATTGACCCATCTACTGATTCCCTCCGCAGATGCGCGGAAACCGGTAATTGAAAGAGTTCCTGACGTAATAATCGTGTAGAAAAAAGTAGAACTTCAAGATTTTCGATTTCGTCGGTCACAGGGTTAAATCGTGCGATGACTTCATCCTCAAGTTCTTCGCTCTCCTGTTCTGGATACGGGGCACAGGTATTTATGTACAGAATATCCGCTTCACGATCATATTGAAATGTTAAGTGCGTTCCCACTCGATGTTTCCTTCCTTCGCCGACACGAGAACCTCGACTGAATCAGTAGGTCGAGATTCATATCTCGACAGCTACTAGAAATAACCAAATCTACTAGGATAACGCAAGCCCCGCTGGGGCTTTAGGGTGTGGAAAATCGGGAGTGCTATACACATATCGCCCCGCTGGGGCTACGATGGTTCATTGGTGCAATTAATGAACTCTTGAGGTTACGGCATACGGAACCCCGATAAAATCGGGATTCAAAGCAATATACCTGCTACTAGCAATTTGGGTAATTATAGTCTCATAGCGAAAGTTTAGTCAAGAAGATAAACGACGATGAGGTTATCAAGAAGCACAACCTGACCCATCCTTCACGAATGATACTCGTGACCGTAGCGGATGGTGTAGCGGTAGCCTTGCTCGGTGAGGAAAAGTTGACGGTTGACAGCAAACTCCTGATCTCGCGAATCGCGGGTGACAATCGAGTAGAAGTGCGCGAGCGAGCCGTCGGTTTTGGGACGGAGGATGCGTCCGAGACGTTGCGCTTCTTCTTGGCGCGAGCCGAAGGTGCCTGACACCTGAATTGCGACGTTTGCATCGGGGAGGTCAATCGCAAAGTTCGCAACCTTGGAAACGACAAGCAGCTTAATCTCTCCCCGCCGAAATTGGCCATACAGTTTTCCGCGCTCAAGGTTCGGGGTTTGTCCCATAATCAGCGGCGCATTCAGGCTTGCAGCTATCCCCTTGAGTTGCTCGATATACTGCCCAATAACAAGTACCAGATCCCCTTCGTGTCGATCAATCAGTTCCCGTACGATGGGAAACTTGTCCGGATTCTCGGAAGCGATGCGGAACTTCTGCCTTGCGCTGGCGACAGCATAACCCATTCGGAGGTGTTCGGGCAGGTCTACGCGAATCTCGGTGCACTCGGCGGTCGCAATCCAGCCCTGCTGTTCCAATTCTCGCCAAGGCACATCATACTTTTTCGGCCCAATCAAGCTGAACACATCGTCCTCCCTGCCGTCTTCTCGCACCAGCGTCGCAGTCAATCCGAGGCGACGTTTCCCCTGAATCTCCGCAGTCATCCGGAACACGGGGGCGGGTAACAGATGAACCTCGTCATAGATAATTAAGCCCCAATCCATCCCGGAGAAGAGTCCCAGATGAACGAACTCCTCCGATTTACGCCTGCGATATGTCATGATCTGGTAGGTAGTTACTGTGATTGGACGGATTTCTTTACGGTCACCGGTGTATTCACCGATCTCTTCTGGCTCAATCGTCGTCTTATCAAGGAATTCATCGATCCATTGGCGCACAGCGATCGTGTTTGTCGAAAGGATCAGCGTGTGGCATTTGGTCTCGAACAAAATGCCAAGCCCAACCATGGTCTTTCCCGCACCGCAAGGGAGGACAATCACGCCGCTGCCACCGCGCACGTCGCCTCCCATATGAAAAACTTCAGCTGCATCGCGTTGGTAATCGCGCAGATCGAAGGCAGCCCCCGATAGTGTTGTTGGTCGGGGCGCAATCTCCAGATAGCTTCCGCTGACGTATCCCGCGAGGTCTTCGACCGGAAACCCGATCTTGATCAACGCCTGCTTGATATGTCCGCGAAGCTGATAGGGAACGGAGATGGTCTGGGAATCAATTTGCTTGCCCAGCAGATTTCTCATTGATTCACTGTGAACAATTTCAGCCATGAGCACCGGATCTTCGGCGTACAAGACCAAGTCGTTATCCCCAACGCAATCGGGATTCAGGTCGGCGTGCTTCATCAACTTAACCCGTCCGTAGCGAGAAACATAATCGGTTATCTCGGCGACTATGTTTTGTGGTACATCATATTTGGTATACCTATTGATTGCCTCCAAAATATCTCCCACTTCTATCCCCGCAGAGGCGGCATTCCATAACGAAAGGGGGGTGATGCGATAGGTGTGGATATGTTCGGGACTCTTTTCCAACTCTGCAAAACTGGCAAGCGCGTCTCGTGCCGCCTCATAAAGCGGACTGTCAACTTCAAGGAGCACTGTCCGATCACTCTGGACGATCAACGGGTTTTGTGGGTTGTATGGCATTTGTCAAATCCTTACATCAATTTTTGGAGGTGGTGCCGCGAGTTTGACGGCTTTCTCGTCATTCAGATTGGAGAGTAGGGTTCGGATATTCTGTTGAAAGATTGGGTGGAGGACGTCAGGGGCAATCTCTGCGAATGGGACAAGGACAAAACTGCGCCGGTGCATTTCGGGGTGCGGCACGATCAGATTGGATGTATTGATGCAACACTGGTCGTAGATTAGGAGATCCAAGTCTACCTCTCGCGGTCCCCAACGTGCCCGGTGCTGTCGCCCAACGAGTTGTTCAATACCCTTTAGCAACGCCAATAACTTATGGACTGATAGATCGGTTTCAACTGCAACGACGCCGTTCAGAAACCAATTCTGCTCCTCATAACCGACAGGCTCGGTTTCGTAGAGGGAGGAGATCTGTATCAGCGAAACATCATCTGCTTCTAACAGCAGCCGCAACGCTTGAGCGATATAATTGAAGCGGTTGTCGATGTTGGAGCCAAAACCGATGTATGCGTGTGCCATTGTTAACTCGTATGTCGGTTCATTGGTTCATTTGTCAAAGGTCAACGGAACTCCCATTCCGCTTTTATATTGACCCTTGAAGTATGTTCTGTTATCATCTAGGCGTATGCAGAGGTCACAGAATCGGAGGAATTGAGATGCTTAGTAAATATATCAAGCGTGGACTAATCGTTTGTATGCTAGCCCTTGTGTTTCTCGTGCTAGCGTATCTCCTTGGCATCAAGATATACGATGCTCCTAAAAAAGAGAAGACTCAGGTTTATGAGACGGATTTCTCTATTCTTCGTACATCAGAAACTATCCGTCTTTCCCGCTTTGAATCAACACTGAAAAAGCTGCAACAGTTTGGAGGGGGTGAGGTGATTTTTGAAGGCGGAAAGGGATTTGTCCTTTTTCGAGTTCACAAAGATGGTAGTCTTGTGGCAAAGGTCCCAGTTTTTGCATCAATTCCACACATCTCATCCACCACTCTGTTTAGGCTTATTCTCCTATCAAAGAGATACTACACCATCAGGTTAACCTCTTGGGACAGGAAACAACTGGATCAGATAGCACCCTTCCAAGATGCACCAGAGCGGGAAGTCCCATATCCGAAAACAGACCCGCATATATTCCTTGAGGCAGACCTGGGATCGGATATATCAGCCACCGCCGAGTTGGCTGAAGCTGTCTTGACCAAGGTCTTTCAGGTCAAGAAGGGCATGATGACAATCTACGCAGGAGATTACCGTGAATTCCGATCGTCCGCTCCACTCGGCCGGTAGGGAGCGGTGAGATGGTGATAGACTTACCCATCACCTAGCGGTTTCGCTTGCTTCGCTATCTCCAAAATCCCATCAAGTACTTCGGATACCTCTGAATCTATCTGATCTGGGAGAACATATTGGACGAGGGTGTGATAATTTGTTTTTCGCATCAGATTCTCCAATCCCAGTTTGTTGAAAAAGGATTCAAAAAGCGGATCCAGAAAATCATCACTCACTTTGGTATCCGGCGACCAAGGTGAACCCTTACCAAGTGTCTCTAGGGCGTTTTCAATCTCATCAATCGTTTCTTCCATTGTAGACACCAATTGAGAGGCTTCTCCCCATCGTTCTGCTTCCGCTTGCGCCCAGTCGATTAGAATCTCTTTTTGGCATACAATGTAATTCTCAATCTCACGTCGCTTCCACTGATACTCCCTAAATTCAGGGTTCGTTTGAAGCTCTGACTCAATCCGATCGAAGAGACAGAATCCAACCAAATCAGTTTTCGCCTCCCGCAGCCCATAAAAGTGTTTGCGGGCTTCCTGCGGTTGATTTTCAACGTAGTGTACAAATGGACGTTTTAATATATCCCTCGCGGGGTGATCTAGCTTCTCAGCGAACGCCTGCAAAATTGCGAGGTCTGTTGAACCTTCGAGATAGAGGGCCCAGCCCTTTTGTTCCGCCTGAGAATACTGTTCAAAGCCAATACTCGTAAGCGATTTCAAAAGTTGGCTACCACGGTCATCAATGCGATGCGGTGCTCCAAGAAAGGCAATAACCATATCACGACCAGCTGCTTCGTTAAGAATGACCTCAGAATGGCTGGCGATAATGATTTGACTGTCGTGTTCCGCAGCAAACCCGGTAAGCATCTGATAAATCTGCCTTTGTCGCATGGTCTCAAGGTGTGCGTCTGGCTCATCCAGCAGAAGGACTGACCCCGGATGCGTTACCATATACACAATCAGAAGTAGTGTTTGTTGAAGTCCACGCCCCGATGAGGAGAGGTCAAGAGAGATACCTGATCTATCCCGATAACCCATCTCAATCTCTCCACGCTGAAGAATGTAATTCGGTTCATCAAGTTCAACGCTGAACAGTTCTCGGATTTGCTGGCAGATTGTTTCCCATTTTTTGCTGCCTCCGCGCTCCTGTAAAATCTGATAGCAGAGATTGCGAAGAACCTCTGCGGTCCGTCCCTCTCCAACACGGACATTGATCGCCCCCGGGTCAAGGCGCATTTCATTCGACGCAAGTCCAGACATCGGTGGAAGGAAGGCAACATCAAGGTTTGCTGCCTCCTCAGGAACAGGCATCCGTTTCAATCTTCTACCCTCCCTTTCTGATAATCGCAGGGGCCGACAGTAGAAGGACTCCTGATTGGCATAATCAAACTCCAAGCCACATTCCCACTTTTTGCCCGTAGTAACGCCTTCAACGATAATATCCATACGGACGTTTTGCGTCTGTTGCCTACCACCAATTCTCCGAATATCTCTGACCTGCAAATTTCGCCAGAGCAACCTTGTACTCGGCACAGGAACGAAGATGGGGTCGTGCCGGTTGATGGCAACACCCGGTCGTTTTTCTGAATTTGGTTTCCCCTTACGGTGCTCGTTCCAACGTTTGAGCCCAATATCCCACAGGGTGAGTGCCTGTAAAGCGGTGGTTTTGCCAGAGTTATTCGGTCCAATGAAGACTACGGGATTCCCCAATTCGACTTCAATTTCTCCAAAGCGTTTGAAATTGCGGCAAATCAGTTTTGTTAGCATTTCCAGTCCTCCGAACTGCGGTGATTTGACGGTGTTCTAGTCCTCAATTGGCAATTGAATCGGCAGCTTGCCTTGAGCCTCACGTGCCCCGACAATCACCTCGACAGCTGCGGACACAGAGGCGTCGTGGAGGTCGTAAGCGGCGAGGGATGCGGAGACAGCAGGACAGCCCCGGAGCGTGTAGGGTGAGCCAAGCGCGATGACGATGACAGGGGTTGGCCTGAAACTGAATTGATGGACGAGCCCTGCTTGTTCAATATTCGTAATTCCAGCGATGATGACATCGGCATCTCTCGCTTGAGGGGGCAGTTGAAGTTGGATTTGCGCCCCACGCGGTGTCTCCGGGATTCTCGCCTCACCTGTGTTCGGGTGATGTGCTTTGAAGATATCAAATAAGGTCGGTGATGCGCTCAGGATCAGGACGGAGGTCTCAGGCTTTAACCTTAAGGGTAGGATGTTATCTCGATTCCTCACCACTGTAATTGCCCGCGATGCGATTGTCTGAGCGAGTTGCTGATGTGCCTTCCCCCCGACAGCTGTCTCCACTGCTTCCACATCAACGAAACGTCGGTCAAACGCTGTCCCCTTACTTTTCAGGATACGCTTAACGGATTGATCCAATCGGGCTTGAGAGATACGTCCGCTTTTGACCGCTGATAGCAGTGCGCCAAAGACCTCAATCTGCTTTGTGGATGTCCAGAGCACCATCACGATGTCCGCCCCAGCCTCAACCGCCATGACCGCGGCTTCGCCCGATTGGTAGCGATCGTCAATTGCCTTCATCTCCATGTCATCGGTAATGAGCAAACCGTCAAAGCCGAGTTCCTTTCGCAAGAGATCGGTTAAGATAGTCGGCGAGAGCGTGGCGGGTCGGTCGGCATCGAAGGCGGGATAGACGATATGCGCCGTCATGATTGCGGCGACATCGGCATCAATCGCGGCACGAAAGGGTTGCAGCTCAAGGGCGTGGATGCGCTCTAAGTCATGGCTCACGGTTGGCAGCTCAAAGTGCGAGTCAACGGTGGTGTCTCCGTGTCCGGGGAAATGCTTTACGGTTGCTAGCACACCGTTGCGTTGCAACCCGCGGATGTAAGAGATTCCCAAACGGGAAACGAGTTCCGGCGATTCGCCGAAGGAACGGCGACCGATAACGGGATTGTCTGGATTGTTGTTGACATCCATAACCGGCGCAAAGTTGAGGTTAACCCCCACCGCGGCGAGTTCGACGGCGGTGATTTCTCCTGCGCGCTCTGCCAGTTCGGTCGAATTGGTCGCGCCCAACGCCATATTGCCGGGCAGCACTGTCGCACCTTCCTTCAAGCGAATGACCCAACCGCCCTCCTGATCTATCCCAATAAACAACGGAATTTGACGCGCTGTTGCTTCCGCCAATCGCTGGAGTTCGTTCGTTAATTCCGCTGTCTGCTGCGGGGATTGGATATTCCGACTAAAGAGGACGACCCCACCGACAAACCGCTCGCGGATATGGGTTTTGATGGCTTCATTGGCTTGAGTCCCCTCGAAGCCGACCATGATGAGCTGCCCAACTTTTTCCTCGATTGTCATTTCGGCTATCATTGTGTCAATTTCCGGATCGGTGAGGGCAGAAATTGGGGACGAGACCGCCCCGATCAGAAGTGCGGCAAATAGGTATGAGAGCGGTGTGTCATGCATTAGTCATCACTACAAAGGGTCAACGATGCTGCTACGAGTCATCTTCTTCGTCTTTAGCGGCGTATGATTGGCCTGCGAAAGCGGCTCGGACGTCCGCTGCGGTTTTCGCAGTTTTCAGCGCATTAATCCGTGTCTCTTCTTCCTGCAATAACGCCTTAACGTTAGTTAGAACCGCTTCCGCCTTATCGGCTGGAAACTTGCATGCGCCATTTTCGTCCATGTGGACAAGCTCGCCCGGAGAGACATCCATCCCTCCCACCGAGACGGGCACATTGACCGCTTGTACAGCCATATCGCCGTGTCCTGCCGTGACGCCACTGAGCATATACTGAAACTTCATGGGACGAATTTCATCGATGTCCCGTGAAGGACCATTGGATATGGCACCGACACAGCCGACCGCTTTCATCGCAGCAGTCATATTTCCGCCTGCTAGTCCAGCCTTAGCGTGAAGTTCAGGCGGCCACTTTTGCTGGAAGACGAGAACCGTCGGTTTCTTTGATGCGTCGAGTGCGTCAATGACATCCATAAAGGTTAAGCGTGAGTAATTCGGGTCTGGCAATCCATACACGCATGTGACCGCATATCCAACGAGCCTGCCTAATTCGGGATACATACAACGGATGGATTGGTCGGTATACCAGTTCTCCGTCCAAGGGTTATAAAGCCCAAGACAGAGGGGGTTCTTTGGGTAGGTGGCAACAACGTTGGTGATTGATGGTGTATCGTAGTTTCGCAATTCCTCTAAAATTCCTGCTTCCGTTAATTTTGCCATGAGTCACCTCCTTGTAAGTACACTGTCAGGCAAATGAGGATGGAACCGACAGTTAGTAGTCCCGCAATTCATTACGCATCGGACGGACGATAAATTGAGTACCAGCACTGAAATCTGCTCGTTAAGGATTCGGCGGTGAGGTACAGATGAGAACCTCCATCGTCTCATTTCCAGTGTTCTCGATGCCGTGTTCGCACCATGGTGGCAGATGGATAAAGGTGCCTTCCTGCACATCGACCTTCTCGCCGGCGAGCGTCATGACGCCTTCCCCGCGTATAACAACGTAGCACTCCTCGGTGTGGTGACTGCCCGGTTCTAGTACAACGTGCGGGGGGATATAGAACATGACCAATCCCAGATTCTCAGCGGGTGCCTTGGGGTTGGCGGGATGGACGACCCGCACACCAATCCCATCGCAACCGGGATATTTCACCGGCACACCATCCTGCGCACTGACAACATTTGGCAGTACCTTTTCTCTTGGTTTGGGGAATGGTGGCTCGCCTTGGTAACCTGTGAACATTGTAATTTTTGCCATTGTTGTTACCTCACTTTTGATGATAGTTGATATAACTCAAGTAGAACGTGAAACGCAAGCGTGGGTTTCACTATCGCTCAACCCAACCTGATATAAAAACTAGAAGCAGTATTTTTCTCGATTTATCGTGCATGTCCCCAATACGACACACATGTCGCCCCGCTGGGGCTTTAGGGAATTTGGGTTGTTGATATTCTATACACATATCGCCCCGCTGGGGCTTTAGATATGTTCTGCTATACACATCGCGCTCCTCCCCGATAAGATCGGGATTCAAAACTGGAGCGAAAGGCACATCAGCTTTAATAGAAAACCGATGGATTTTCGGTGTCTAGTAACTTGGTTATGATAGCACAAGTCTCCAGTTATAATCAATGTAAAGCGGTAGAACGTGAAACGTGATGCGTAAAACGTGAGCATGGGTTGCACTATGGTTACGGCATACGGAGTATGCCTACTACTTTGGTGACACTTCCTCAACTTCTGATTGCCGCCCATAGGAGACAGCCCCAGCCGATGATAAAGGCGACTCCGCCGATTGGTGTTATCACACCGAGCCAGCGGACACCGGTTAATGATAGAATATAAAGGCTGCCCGAAAAAATAACGATGCCTGCCACAAATAACCAGCCGGATGCGGCGATCAGTTGGCTGCTCCACTGTGACGCGGCCCAAGCCACGGCGATTAATCCCAACGCATGATACATCTGATAGCGCGCAGCAATCTCAAAGGTTTGGAACATATCCGGTGATAGCCGTGTTTTCAGAGCGTGGGCAGCAAAGGCACCTGTTATCACAGCGATCAGCGCGAAGCCAGAGCCGAGCGCGAAAAAAAGGCGTTGCATATCTTCTTCTCCTATAACCTTGCATAAATCAATCGTAAAGGAAGGGTTGAAATCCACGTTTACACAGATACTCACAAAAGAACGCAGTCAACTCCAAACAGCAGAAAACCAGCTATTCAACGGCTTTCAAAATGGTGTATTTTCTCCCACCTCTAAATCTTCAGACAGTATTTCTGACTCGGCGTATTCTGAATCAGCCCCCTTCTCGTTCAGTGTGAGAGGCGGCTCAGGACTTTCGGGGACTTCACTGGTTTTTGCCGCAGCGTCCAGTTGCTGGATGCGCCCCACCAACTCCTTGAAAAGCTCTGGCGCGGAGGTACCGGCTTGTAATTCCGCAGAAAGCTGGGTCCACTGCATCTCAGTCATATCGTTACGGGATTCAACAGCGTAACGACGCTTCACATAGTTCCAAAAATCGGACTTTGTGATGCCCTGTTCTTCAAATTTGCCTTCCAACTTGCTAGCCATTGCAAATGCGGCTTTCTGTGCATTGGAAACCTTACTGGTCGCAGCTGCACTCGGCAAGCCCATCTGAGCCGTTTCCGCCCCTGCTTGTCGATGAAGGTAGAAATTCAGTACCTCTTTGATGACCGTAACGGGTAGCAGCTGTTTGACGGCGTTGCGCTGCGCTTTGTGGATCGCTTTCGTGAACGCATGGGGATCCTCGCGATTGCCCATCCGTTTCGCCTGCTCATACGCCCCATACCGCGACGAGCCGGTTACCGTATCCGTCGCTTTGGCTATAACAAGCCAAGATTGGTCCCGCTCTTCGTAGTTCACATCATCAACCTGAATCCCGCCTCGGCGATTTGCGGCTTCGTTTATTCCCGCAAGCGTTAACCCCTCGACAGTCTTACCGCCTTGCTTAAATGAGTAGACATAATCTTGAATGGCTTGTCCCGTCATCATTTCAACAATCGCTTGGTCATCAACCTGATCTAAGACCTCGTAGTCCGCGACCGGAACAAGTTCATTTTTTGTATCTTCAGCCATTTTTTATCCTCCAGTATTTCGGAATATGCAAACAAAATTGAACATCCTTTCTCACTAGAATATTGTAACGTAAGTTGCCAGTTATGGGTTATGTCGCAGCTTGGGTCAATGAGAACCAAAGTGAACCAATCACCGCTTGCAGTGGATTGACAAATCCACTGCACAGGTGCAAAGCCCGATAAATCGTGACCAGGAATGGCTTGGATATGTCTATCCAAGCCGAGCAACACTTATACCTAAGAATACAACACAGTTACCAAAAAAGATGCAAAATGTTCCAATTTTCAATGACTAGCAACTTGGGTTATTGTAACAAATTTTTTAACAAATGTCAATACACAATTCCCATCTGTTAAAAGCATTCCATATATGCCAACGGTTTGTTGTCGCCTGCAATCGGATCGGAAACTTGCCCATTTCCGGAGTGACTTCGTGGTTGAAAGTTCACCACCGCGTCGCCGCCTCACGATAGAGCGTAATCTGCTGCATATTGCGACGGATCTCAAGCTGGATTGCCTTCCGCTGTCGGTTGGCATCTTTGATAATGATTGGCGCACGGAGTATGTTGGTCATTGTTACTGCCCCCGATTGAAAGAAAATCCACATCCGCTGCTCGGTGTAGGGGTTGACGATGTACTCTTGCCCCGGCTCAAAGAAATCATACTTCGGGTATTCTAACCCAATCGTTTTGTCGTAGCTATCAAGTATCAATTCTTCTGGGCCGACCTTCGGCGAATAGCCGCTGAGTTTGCATCGCCGGATTCGGATTGGGCTACCGGACTTATTGATAAGCCGCAGGGAGACGATGATTGCCAAGCGGTGGTTGTCATCACGGTTGATAAACCACGTATCGTCTTGGATGGCTTCGATCGTGAACCCGGGAATCTGACGCTTCTGATGATAGATAGCCGCAAATGCAATGAATCCCCCGATAGCAGCAAGCGTCCAGAGACCGGTCGGCGTCGATAGGAACTGGAGCAGCTGTTTTAATATTTGTTGTAGCACCCTGCCTCCTCTAGGCTTGTGTTTGAACTGATAGAAATTCGCGTCGGCACGTTGTAGTGAAGTCGCCTTTCAATCTGGCGCACCGGTCATCGGAACAAAGCGAACACCGCTGACGGTTTTGCACTCAATACCGTGTTCCGTTCTGCAAATCCGAACCAAATCCTGATGATAGTCACCGATCGGCAATATCATGAGTCCGTCCTCCGCCAACTGCTTGATGAGACGATGCGGTAGCTTCTTTGGAGCGGCAGTCACAATTATTCGATCGTAAGGGGCGTATTTCTCCCAACCATAGTAGCCGTTACCGTGTTTTTTATTGATGTTTCGATAGTCGGACTCCTCAAACCGTTTCGACGCACTCGCCGCGAGTTCGGGGACAATCTCAACGGTGTAGACGTGTTCAACCATCTCCGCTAAGACAGCGGTTTGATACCCACACCCTGTGCCAATTTCTAACACTTTTGACGCTGTTTTCAATTCCAGCAGCTCGGTCATCAGCGCAACGATGTAAGGCTGAGAGATTGTTTGTCCACACTGAATTGGCATCGCGTTATCTTCGTAAGCCTCCCCCATACTATCTGGATCGACAAATAGATGCCGCGGTACTTTCTGCATGATTTCCAGCACTCTTTTGTCTTTAACCCCGCGTCCTCGGATCTGTTCATCCACCATTTTCTCGCGCAGATCGGTATAGTGATCATCATTCTGCGTTTTTTTTCGATGGAAAAACATTGTGAATTACCCAATCTTGTTAGAATGCTAGCAGAAATGTGAGACCTATTGATGGATACCGGACTTATTTCCAGTCGGACATTGGCTCCGCAAAATGCACCGCTCACACTGGGGTGTTTTTTGGCATATCCGTGCGCCGTGACGCACAATCAGGGCATGATATTGATTGAACAACTGGCAGTCGTGAGGGAGGTTTCCCATGAAAATCTGTTGTAGCCGACCGTAATGGAATTTGCCGCTGAACCACCCCAGCCGTTCCAACAAGCGATAGGTATAAGTGTCAACGACGAAACTCGGCTTTTTGGCGGCGTAAAGCAGGATTGAGTCGGCTGTTTCCTCACCGATTCCATAAATCGAAAGCAGCTCTTTCCTAAGCGTCGGCAGCTCCCGTGCAAATAGTGAACTCAACTGATTGTTGTGGTGCGCTTGTAGATGTGTGAGAAATGCCCGGACCTTCTTCGCTTTGGCACGGTAGTATCCTGATGGAAGGATGAGCGTTTCTAATTCGTCTTGGGAAAGTTTGCCCAATCCCTCCGGATTCAGTAGGTTCGCAGCTTTGAGGTTGTTAATCGCCTTGGCGGCATTTCCCCAAGCGGTTGCTTGACCCAAGATTGCACCGATAATAATCTCAAACGGTGTTTCGGCGGGCCACCAGTTTAGTTCGCCATACTCGGCATAGAGGCCATCGTACAGTTTAAGGAGTTTCTTACGCATTATGCCTTCCGATGTAGTTAAGCTTCTTGGTGTGCAAGAAGATACGATGCTTCCAAGTATTGTGGATCTATTTTGCGTTCGCGTGGAAGGTAGATTGCGACTTGAATCCCTATCCCGTGCAAGTACCTACACATGAGCGGGCCCACATCAGCCCAATTCAAATTACCCAACCCACAACCTAGCGCCGGCATCGCTAGAGATTGAATCCCCTCCTCCTTAAAGTTTCTTTTTACCCAATCTAAACCATCCTCGATATCTTCCAAGCGCGAGTTCTCTCGCCACTGTCGCTTCGTTGCAAAGAGCAAAAACCACTTTACCGCATTAGGCGTCGAAAGCGGCAAACTAGGGTCCGCCAACTCTTGATCCAGCGAAGTCTCGCGCTTATACAGATACGGTTTCCTCGCTGTAATTTTTCGAGCACGACAGGCATCCTGATAAATGACATAAACATCAGGGAATTGATACTTCGCTCGTGATGCCAATCCCTTTCCCATTACTCCTTGAAGATTTACACTGATTGTCAATGTTTGCATGGTGGAAAAGAACATATCGCCATCAATCAGGGAAATGTTGTCTCCAATCTGAGTTTTGGATTCTGGTTGAAAGAACCTATGAGGTTCTGGAATGACGGGAATTTGGCGGTTCCCAACGATCTGCCTCACCCGATCTCTGGTGGTATCGTTAGCGACAAAAAACGAATGGATGTATTCCGGCTTGACTTGACCGGGTACTAAACATTCCGCCATAATTTTGCGTTTGGAGCCGTCCCCTTCCTTCCACCAATCGCTCTGAATAACCGTCCGCTGCTCGTAGAGCACTGCTAGCCCCTCGGATTGGGAGTAAAATCGGGTTGGATCGTTGGCTGCGTTACCATCCGTGATAACAATATCTTGTTCTTGCAACACCTTTTTCAAGATACCAACGATGACCAGATCTTCTTTCTCCTTTTGATGAATAAGGCAATACATCATTGGGTTACGCGGTTGAAAGTATAGGTTAGCGTAATCCCAGAGGCTTTTTCCGTCCAGTGTAAATTTGTCTTTGCGCTTGCTAACGATATCTATGTTATAAATCGGTGTGGAGGATACATTTAGTTCTTCAATTTTTGCGTGAGCAAGGATACCTTTGTCAAGGATGGATGGTAGGTTATCTATGTGAGTAATGTAGTAAAGTGATACAGGATCGAACGTTCTCATAGCTTCCCTCCTTCCAATAACAACGTTTAACTCGCAAATACGCTACAAAATGAAGGGGCTTATGCAGTGATTCATACCTGCTTGCACTTCCCAGCCTGAAAATCTGCAATTGCTTGATTAGCCAGTTAATCTAACTTTCCAGATTTTGTATCTTCCTCAAACAGTAATTCCCGCTGCATCTACGAGATTACATCTTCCAGCCCTTCCGATTTTCGCAGGTCCCTAAACACGGCAGGCTTTTCACCGCGCATCCGCTTGGTATCTCGTGCCATGACAGAGAGATCGGCGCCGACATATTCCGCCAAATCTATCTTATTGATAATTAGCAGATCGGAGCGCGTAATTCCCGGACCGCCTTTCCGGGGAATCTTATCCCCGCCGGCAACATCAATCACATAGATCGCGGCATCAACCAACTCAGGACTGAAGAAGGTGGCGAGGTTATCCCCACAGCTCTCAAGAAGTCGTAAGATTTACAGTCATTCTATAGACAGACTATAGATCTCGAAGCCAAGTTCTTCGTCGATAGTGTACTCCTCATAATCGATCGACGCCTTTACGGGATAACCCAATTCAGAGTGATATTCGACTGAAATGCTGTGTGCATTCTTATCGATTCCTTCTTGCAGGAAATCAAAAAGCCCCTCAATTGTGAGGTAACGCTTGACAGCGACTTCGACGGGAATTGGAACACCACCTATCGCATAAGCGGCACTGTCAATTCTGTTTTCGCGCACGGAGATGTTAACCGGGTCAATATATTCCGGAGCGCAAAAACAGGACCATCGGAAATTGAATTGATAGTCTGATACCATTTTCGACGCCCACTGCCTCCGATTCTGATCCAGTTTCGATTGAATATCAGTCAGCCCAGGCTCATCGTCTGGCTTGATCACAGAGTCGATTGGTATACAACCAAGCAGTAGGGGGAGTGTAGCGCATAGTAAGATCATGCGATATAAGGTGTGCATATTTTTCATTGTCAATTTCCTCCATCATAGTTGTTAGTTTTCAGACAACTTCTCTACATTTCATGAGCCAGACACCACCGCTTCTATCTACGTAGCGCGGTTCTCGTCAGGGGTGCGATTGGAGTTTGTGTATGACTCGCGTGACTTATAGTCATTCTATAGACAGACTATTGATATCGAAGCCAATTTCTTCGTCGACAGAGGACTCCTCATAATCGATCGACGCCTTTACGGGATAACCCAATTCAGAGTGATAGTCAGCTGAAATGGCGTGTGCATTCTTATCGATTCCCTCTTGCAGGAGATCAAAAAGCCCCTCAATTGTCCGGTAATCCTCGATACCTCCAATAGCAAATGGAACATCATCTTTCACGAAAGCGACATCAACAATCCTGCTTTCACGCACGGAGATGCTAACCGGTTCGACATATTCCTGACTGCAAAAACACTTCCATCGGAAATTAAATTGATAATTAGACGCCATTGCCGATGCCCACTTCTTCCGATTCTGATCCAGTTTCGACTGGACATCAGCCAGTCTGTCGTCCTTTAGAATACAACCAAGCAGCAGGGAGAGTGTAGTGCATAGTAAGATTATGCGATATAAGGTGTGCATATTTTTCATTGTCAATTTCCTCCATCATAGTTGTTAGTTTTCAGACAACTTCTCTACATTTCATGAGCCAGACACCACCGCTTCTATCTACGTAGCGCGGTTCTCGTCAGGGGTGCGATTGGAGTTTGTGTATGACTCGCGTGACTTATAGTCATTCTATAGACAGACTATTGATATCGAAGCCAATTTCTTCGTCGACAGTGTACTCCTCATAATCGATCGACGCCTTTACGAATTGTCCGGTAATCCTCGATACCTCCAATAGCAAATGGAACATCATCTTTCACGAAAGCGACATCAACAATCCTGCTTTCACGCACGGAGATGCTAACCGGTTCGACATATTCCTGACTGCAAAAACACTTCCATCGGAAATTAAATTGATAATTAGACGCCATTGCCGATGCCCACTTCTTCCGATTCTGATCCAGTTTCGACTGGACATCAGCCAGTCTGTCGTCCTTTAGAATACAACCAAGCAGCAGGGAGAGTGTAGTGCATAGTAAGATTATGCGATATAAGGTGTGCATATTTTTCATTGTCAATTTCCTCCATCATAGTTGTTAGTTTTCAGACAACTTCTCTACATTTCATGAGCCAGACACCACCGCTTCTATCTACGTAGCGCGGTTCTCGTCAGGGGTGCGATTGGAGTTTGTGTATGACTCGCGTGACTTATAGTCATTCTATAGACAGACTATTGATATCGAAGCCAATTTCTTCGTCGACAGTGTACTCCTCATAATCGATCGACGCCTTTACGGGATAACCCAATTCAGAGTGATAGTCAGCTGAAATGGTGTGTGCATTCTTATCGATTCCCTCTTGCAGGAGATCAAAAAGCCCCTCAATTGTCCGGTAATCCTCGATACCTCCAATAGCAAATGGAACATCATCTTTCACGAAAGCGACATCAACAATCCTGCTTTCACGCACGGAGATGCTAACCGGTTCGACATATTCCTGACTGCAAAAACACTTCCATCGGAAATTAAATTGATAATTAGACGCCATTGCCGATGCCCACTTCTTCCGATTCTGATCCAGTTTCGACTGGACATCAGCCAGTCTGTCGTCCTTTAGAATACAACCAAGCAGCAGGGAGAGTGTAGTGCATAGTAAGATTATGCGATATGGCATCGGGTTACTTGTGTTGTTAGACACACCCTTCAAGAGGAAAAGGCTGCGCCCATTTCCAGTATCCACTTGAGTTTTCATATAATTGGACAACATTGCAGACCGCACGGATTGGTCCCAAGTCCTTCATTATCCCCAAGAGTTCCGCCTCTGCAATAGCCGATAACTCTGCACTCCGGTTCGCAACCCTCAGGTGCGGAATGATCTCAGTGAATTTCCCACCGTACCCCACCGCAACCCGAAAAACATTAATAAAACCATAACCTAAACTGTCAACTCCAACGGCTAGTTCGGCTGTCGTTGTTTTCTACTCCAACTCAACGGATGAATTCTGAAGTACCATCATCTTTTTGAGGCGTTTGGGCGGCAAAGAAATCACTTTTTTATGACTCAACCTCTGTTTTTCCTGTAAATCCCGGCAAATCGCGTCAAGATCATAATTGAATTTTTTGGCATACGCATCGCGTGCCTGACGAACTTCCTCGACTATTGTATCTAGTTGCATAAATTCATTCCTCCATTAATTCAAGGGGTGTACAAAGAATTGGTGCTTGGTAGCCAGTAGATTCACAAACGATGTTAATCTGGTGGCGGAAAGTGGCATTGGCAATATGGCGACAGTTCCATGTTAGCAGATAATCCATCCCATGAGCAGTCGCCACAGCAATGTGCAACGCATCAATTTGAGCTCTTTCTGGTAACGGCGTGTTGGAAATTAACGTCTTGGCTAAATCGCGTGCACTATCGGTGATATCAAGTTCAGGAATATCCTCAAGTACTTGAAGCCGTCGTCGCACTGCATCTGGATCGCCTACCGACGCTTCTTCAATGACCGCTCTTGAGGTAAACACGTCGAAGTTGCTTTTCTGTTCGTCCCACCAAATTCGCGTTGCTTGTTGATGTGCTGCCATCAAGAGTTGTGGACTTCGCCAAGCAGTCAAATAGCTAACAACTGTTGTTTCGAGATACACTTTCTCCTTCATCTCCTTTTCCCTCCCTCGAAGCCATTGACCACTCTGGCATTCTCCCAGCCACCCAAATTGCTTTCAGTTGTCAGACACTGCCTTCGAGAGGGAAGGAGTGCGCCCACCTCCAGTATCCGCTTGAGTTTTCATACAATTCGACAACATCGCAGATCGCATGGATTGGTCCTAAATCCTTCATTCTCGCCAAGAGTTTCGCCTCTGCGATAGCCGATAACTCTGCACTCCTGTTCGCAACTGTCAGGTGCGGAACGATCTCGGTGAATTTTCCGCCATAAGGTGGATACTCAGGGAATTCGCGCACAATCGCCTCGGTGAGCGAAATGAACGGCTCATCGAGTTCGGGTACGAGATAAAGGGATTCGGGAAATCGACCAACTTGCCCAAACCTGAACTCGAACGGTCGAAAAAGTTGGAATGTTTCGGTGGCTCTAGCGAGATCGCTGTCTGTGAGCAAATCGGGGGATATAAACGGGAAAAGTACTGTGATGTGAGCGGGCATCCCAACTGCAGCAATTGGATCGTAGCGTTCACGCAGATTCTTTACCCAAGGTTCTGCTTCTGGAACAGGGACACCGAGTGCTGATTGTGGTATGTTGTTTGACATATAGCTGGTAATTAGATGAAGCGTTGGGTTTCACTCGTATTTCGGAAATTTCAAGTGGCATGAAGCCTCAAAAGCCTTTCTGCTGCATACGATTCTTTATGGATTTCCGTTCAACCCAACCTACGCGCTGTTGCACTACGCACTCAACACACAACCTCCTCCGATTTTGCATCGAAGGCAATCGCAGATTGGGAAATCTGCGCCACAACTCGCTTGCTCTATTGCATCGCGTAATCGACTGTCACCACAGAAGTAACCTTCTTGGATATAGACGAGACATCATCGCCGCTTCTCTCGGAAATACTACTGGAATCTGCAGAACGCACCCTGAATACTCCCTGACGCGCTGCGCGGAGTGGTCCCAGTTCTACCCCACTACCTTCAGCGAGCGTCTGCGCTCGCATCCGCGCATCTTTTGTTGCTGCCACCAGTAGATCGCTCTTCAACTCGTTCACTTGCGTGTAATAATAGCGAGGCATTCCCGCCTGTAGGTCTATGCCTTCTCCTATTAGGTCGGCAACTATCGTCGATATTTTTGCTATCTTCTGCACATCTCTCGATTTGACCTCGATTTTTTGCGACAGTTCAAATGCCTCCGTCTCACTTGTTTTGTGTCCCTTTTCTGTCAGCTTCTTGTGCTCATCCACATCAACTGAGAGAATTTTTGTCTGTTGGGCTTCCACGCTATTCTCCTTCAGAAAATCTAACACCTTCTCACGATGTCCGGCAAGAACCGAATATGCTTTTGCCATATCTCTATTTCTTGTTTTGACTGTCATGCCCCACATCGCCAAGTCCGATTCGACTTGGGTTTCGGCATATCCTCTAACCTTGATAATTTGGTGAGACATCCGTATATCCCGCATCGCATCTGTAACGAGATGCGTCGAAATCACAAGACCAAGTGCGAGCAAGAATCCGAATGGTACAATTGCCTTTGCGTTGTTCATGTTCAAATCTCTCCTTATTCTAGTTGATAAAGCCACAACTCCCGACGTCAACTCCAACAACGGGTTAAACGAAATACTGTCCCTTTTTTGGGTTGGGAAATCGTCCCTCGTCCCAGTCGATAACGTCATAGAACGTCTGAACCTCAGGATCATCGCATCCAGAGTAGATGCTGTTCAAAGCCTCTTCAAACATTAAGCGAGAACGCGCTCCATTAGATCCGAGCGACACGGCGAAATCGTTCCACTGACTGATTGTCTCTAGTGTCACACCGTGCAATCCTAAAAACCACCTCTCAAGGTCCTCATCGGTCAAATGTTTGCATACATTGTCGACAAGTTCATCAGAATCTAGGTCGAAGAAATACAAGAACAACCCATCCGTTGCACTAGGATTACACAGATACTCCTGATACTCTTCGCCTAAAGTGCCTTCCTGATCTCGCCGAATTTTGTCAACAATTCTTGCCAGCCATGTGCAGCCAGCAAGTTGATCATAGGGACTGCGGATATTCACTGGTCTCCTCCATCTCCTACAAAGCACGTTCAGTCCTTCAATGAATCGGATAAGCACGCCACCAAAACACTGCATTGCCTTAGTTCGTTAGTCCGGCACGGCAAACCGATCAGGCGACAGGTACAGGCGGGGCGCTTTGTGAAATCGAACCCCTTCAAACGCGTCCCGTCTGTGAAGGAAGTGCGCGTTATCGTAGATGAGCATATCTCCCATGCGCCAGTTGTGCTGATAGATATGTTCAGGTCGAAATTGATATGAAAGTAGTTCTTCTTTCAGGGCACGTCCTTCTGCATCGTCCAACCCTTCAAAGCCCCGTGCGCCGGGACCGACGTAAAGAGTTTTGACCCCGCTCTCAGGATTTACGAGAATGGCGGGATGGGTGACCTCAATATCCGGAACGCCGTGTGATTTACCCGGGCTGCACAGCACTTTCATATTTTCGAGACGATCTTTGAGTTCAGGCGGCAAGGATTCGTATCCCATCCGAGTGCTAGTGAAGCTAGTTCCACCACCGGATTCTGGGGCAATAGCGCAGAAAAGAGTAGATAGGGTAGCGGGGTTTTTCTGATACGCCTGATCCGAGTGCCAGCCGCTGTCCGTTTTGTCAATAAAATTTCCTTTGATGAGCGTTCCGTCGAGGCTATTGATATTCGCAAGGTAGACGATTGACTTGAAACCGGGACTGTGGTTGTCTTTGGCTGCGGGCGGTTCCTCGACTGGACCGAGTGCCGCACTCAGTCGGTAGATGTCTTCGTCGTGCAGGGACTGTCGGCGAAAAAGCAGGAGTGCGTGCTTGTGAACAGCAGATAGAATTGCTTCCGCCATACTCCCATCGATCTGCGTCAAATCTACGTCGAGGATTTCGGCACCAATGTTCTCTGATAATGGTCTAGTATGAAAGTGCATAGTGGTTTGTTCTTCACTAGCCGATGAGAAATTACTTTTTTAGCGGTGTGAATCAGCCATAACCACAGGATTTTCACGCCGAATCCCCTTAACAAGTTTCGATGGCGTAACCATCTCGTTTCCACCAGTCCAAGCCTCCCATAAGCTCCTTCACACGAAATCCTAACCGTGCCATATTAAGTGCGCCCTTCGTTGACGCATTGCAGCCGATACCGTCGCAGTATGTCACATAAAGTGTCTCTCGATCCAGATCTGCTGTTGAATCCGTGTTCATATTCCGATGTGGGAAGTTGATTGCGCCCGGAATATGCCCTTCCGCGAATGCTTCTGGGGATCAGGCATCAATTACGACGACTCGATCGCCATTCTGGATTGCTTCATTGAGGTCCCAAGAGTCCGTTTCGTATTTTAATTTATCTTCGTAGTGTTGAATTTGGCTCTTCATTTCTTTGCTTCCGTTGCCTAACGTATGGTTATGAAGAGAAGTTCTGGCATAACCCGCAATTAGACGGTATTTTTCTGTTTGATAATTACAACACAGTCACCTTCTACAGACATGCCGCCTCTCTGGGGCTAAATGTGCCCTGCCGTGACCAAAAGTTTGCATACCTCGGCATCTCCCCATGTTGCTGTGAATAGGTCGAGATCGTCAACCGTGCATAGGCGAAGGAGAAGTCGTTCGGTCTGCAATGTTGCGTTCATGACTTGCCATAGTTATGTTTCTGCTGCATGTATTTCTGAAATCAGGCTCAACACCCCAATTCAGAAAACCACTGATAATTATAGTACCACAGCACGGCTCAGTCAAGTATATACTTGGGCATTTTCCGGGAGTTTGTTTTGCAGAAAAGTCACCTTGAATGTGTCAATCCTTATTTTAACCTAAGTTCCTAGTTGCGTTACAATACGACACACACGTCGTCCCGCCCCCGATCCCGCGAAGCGAGGATGCACGGAATGGCATAAGGTCGGGATTCAAAGCAATATGCCTACTACTAGCAACTCGGGTTATTTTATAAGCCACGCTGCGATATCTGCCTCGGATACTGTTTCTGTCTCCACGCGCAACCGATTCGCAGCACCAACGGCTCGATAAACATCCGCGATCCAATCTGTCTGAAAGATGTTGCCGGTATTGTGGATAAGTAGATGGCGCGGTGCGACGAGGGTCCCTGCCGTGCGAAAGTCGCCGACACGTCGAATGCCCGGAATAGGGAGGGTCTGGAGGTATGCCGCGTCGTTATCGCTATCGAACCCGTTCGCATCGACAACGGTGTAGGCGACATCGGCAAATCCGGCGGCGAGGAGGCACCACAAACCCGCTTCCCCAAGCCCGATCAGGTTAAGGCTTGACATCGCTGCTTGGGATTTCAGATATGTCAGCGCAGTCAAAATGTCCTGAACCCGCAGGGCGGCATCGGTGCGATTGTAGGTCGTAAAGTGTCTGTTACTAGTATCCCGTATCACTTTTCCGTCCGCGGCACTGTGCGCACCGGTCAGAAACAGATCTACCCCCAAGACCGACTCCCCGGCGGCGAGGAGATCCGCCACCAAACGTGTCGGTTGGTCTGTCTTAGAGTTGATTAGATTCATCGCCCCTTGGGGGTGGACAATTAGCGTCGCTGAACCGTTCTCTGCCCCTGGTTTGGGTGTCAAGAACAGTGCAGGGAGTCGATCGTTTCCACCAATTAGAAAGGGTTGAGCGGTAAAATCGTTCCCTTCAACGGGGTTCGGGCGGGTCAAGTCGGGGATAGAGATTGCGAGCGAACGCCGGAGCGCGGCTCCCATCTCCTCACGGAATTGCTCAAGTGATGCTGCGTTGGTCGGCTTACGTGCTGCTAGTTGCTCCTCGGCACTTTCGATCCATGAACGGGTGAGTCCTTCTGCATCAAGCGCGTGTTCGGGCAGCTCTCGGTTATGAAAAACCAGCAGGTCTTCGTCCCTCTCTATCTCAAAGGGCACCTCTTTGAATTTTGTGGCGTCATCTTCGCCCAGAAACCATTTGCCGAACCAAGCGTAGACCGCCTCACGGCTGTCTTTGTTGTAGTTATGATCTGCATCGATCTGCACTTGATGCACCTTGTCCTCCACGTCGAAATGTGCGTAGATACTGCGAATCGCCGGGTATTCGACGGTGGGCGTATTCTTCGTCCAATCCCCCGTCGCGGAAACGAGTAACAGGGGCTTGGGTGCCATCAGGGCACCGATTTCGATGTTGCTGATGTTCAGTCGTAGGTTCGGTGCGTTCTCACAGAGGCAACCGCCCTGCATGTGCGCGGAGATCATGTTGACCGGCGCGGACACTTTGATCCGATCATCAACCGCTGTGAGCATGAACGTCTGTGTCCCCCCACCTGATGCACCGGTACAGCCAATCCGATCGGTATCGACATCGGGCAGCGTTTCTAGGAAATCAACGGTTCGGATAGCGTTCCACAACTGAAGTGCCATTAGGCTCAAGCCCCAGAGTGCTTCGCGTTCTCCACCGTACGCGTGGTCGATCTGCTCCCCGCTGTCGCAGCGTCCGACCATGTCATACGAAAAGATCACGTAGCCCTGTTTGGCAAAGTTGATACAACGTCCGGGCACCGAACCGGCTTCGCTGTTCTCCAGCCGTCCTCTGCCCCAGTGCCCGTGCGGACTGACAATCCCCGGAAACGGTCCTTTCCTCCCTTTCGGGCGGTAGAGGTTTCCGGTCGTGAAAAAACCGGGATAGGCTTCAAAATAGACCTTCTCGACGGTGTAATCTTCGCGTTCAATCCGCCCGAAGACGTGAGCGTTCAGCGGTGTTTTTTCGGGCATCGGGGTCAATCCGTTGCTGACCAAAATATGTTCCCGAAGTTCTGCCGCTTTCGCCGTCCATTCGGCTTTGGTATAGCCGGGAAACGTGTAGAGTGTACTGACATTTCGGGTTTGATAGACCCGCGTATCGTTCACCGTTTGAGAGACGCCAGTGAATAGATTAGCGAGTTCGCCGCGATGTCGATCGGTGTTTGACATGTCTTTCTCCATAGGTGTTGATTTCAAGAATCAGTTAATTATAGTAGATTTTAGAATTAATTAGACACTCCCAATATACAGCTAACCCCCTAAATCCCCCTTATCAAGGGGACTTTGGAAACTTCGGAAAGACCCAAATTATTAGCAAATGTTTACTTATTTATAGACTTCACCATACTATCAATTTGAGCGATGGCGTAAGGGAGCAGGTCTAGTTCAAGCGTTCCTTCAGCGTCCCCCACAAACTCACCGGTTTCTGCACGGAAGGCTTCGGGCGATGCCATTGCGGATTGTGCGTTGGTTTCGTCCAAGTGGCGAACCCGGACGGTCCCCGTCAAGTTCCTCACCCTGACCTGTTGCGAGCCAGAGGTCAAGTTCGCAAGCAGCGTCCGCGTTTTTCCGTTCTTGCGAAGTACAATCCCCTCCACCTTCAACGGATCGCTCGATTTTGAGACCAAGACCTCTCCCCCGGCAAATTCGCCTACGTCAGCAAGGACGTGATAGAGCGGAAAGACCGTGCCGGGGAGGGAACGAAATTTCTCCGGCAACGGCGAACCACCTACTCTCTCCATCACGCCGCGCCATCCGGTTGTTTCGTAGTAGGTCACACTCGATGAATCGCTTTCCGATAGATATTTGATGCTGCCGAGCGTCCAGCCTGCTCCAAATAGTGACATCTGCCGTATGTCAACTTGTGCTGGCAATTCGCCCGGCGCGGGTTCAGGCTCAGGTCCGGTGGCATTGGGATTGAAGCGTGCCAAGAGCGTGACGGGCGTAACCGCGATGGGTAGTCCGTTCGCGAATTGCTGGGTGCTTTCAACGGTCGTCGCTTGTGCTTCCAATGTCTCCATCAACGAAGAATTGTCAAAGGCGTGCACCTGCGGATTGATCGAATAGCAGACGAGGTCTAGCACCTCCACAGGGGGACGCCCACGATTGAGGTCGGTAAAATACGCGTTGGTGCCAGCTCCAATCTTTGCGTCGGAGAGGTAAGACCGCGCTTGGGCAACCCATTGGGCTGAGGTGGAAGCCTCCGTTTTGTGGAAGATAAGGTATGCTCCAACCGGTGGTTTCAAACGATCGACCACTTCCGCGAAGGCGCGTAATTCCTCCGCTGCTGCATCGGTTAGAAAAAGGGCAACTTCAAGTGATACCCCCAACGCTTTCGCTTCGTCGGTCGCTCGATGCAATACGGATTCATAATCGGGTTGCGTCAGATCGACATCCACACGCAGATGTGAAAGGTTGAGCGGCTTAAGCCGTTCCAACCCCTCCGTGTTGAGCGGCTCTCCGTGCGAGGCAACACCCAACCCAATTCGGGGGAGCGGTCGAGGATCGCCGGACGAGATTTCCAAGGTGAGTGGTTGAACCGTTGTGTCTTGCGTCTCGGTACTTGACTCACGCTGTGTTTTGAGGGCTAAGGTAATCCGTTGGGAAATTTTCGTACCGGCAGGGACTTCCACCGGGAAGGGTTGGCTCAACGGTGTCCCGTAGGTCTTGTAGGAGGCATCGGTCCAATTGCGTTGATCTTCCATCTCGAAGATCTCGCCATCGAATCGCACCTCTGCCTCAACACCAGAGGTAACCTCGTACCTGACCGCTCGCATATTGTTAAACGGTGCGACCGGCTTAATCTCGCCATCGATCAGAAGTTGAGGGGCAATAGTAATTGGGAAGGCACTCTCTTCAACCGCCCCGTCTACCTTCTCAATACGGCAAGGGACGCCTGCACAGCCCATCGGGTGCAGCACACAGAAACCGATGCGATTGCGACGGAAGGTCGACCGTGCTTCCCCGTCCATCGAGAAGGTGATGGTCCCATTTGCATCCCCCGTGATTGTCCCCTGCCAGAAAAAATCGACATCAGCACCCTTGTTTTTCACATCGTAGGTGATGCGAAAGGCGTCACCGTCGTGTTCGATTTGAACGTTTGAGAGTTGGAGGAGTACCGTGTCCCAATTGTGATCGCGGACAGCGACATAGATACGGCGGAGAATCTCGTGGTCGCCGAACCGAATGTAGCGCAGGTCTCCCGCTTCAAAGATCATAGATAAGGAACCTGCACGGAGTTGTGTCTGCTCTGGCAGTGGTTCATCTTTTCCGCAATGTAACACGCTGAGTGGCAGTTGGCTCATATTTACAATCCCTTCCCGATTGAAACAGCATTTTGTCGAGATATAAATCTCGACCTACGGGGTCTTTTGGCTGCTGAACATTTGGATAATTGAGGGTTCTTTCGTTCTCCATTTCTCTCATGCTGCCCCTGTTCACGCCCCGTATCGGCGCAATTTTTCTTGAAAGCGTGGGTTGTCCAACGCATCGCGGTTCACTACGTTTTTTGGAACCCGTCCCGCTGCGACATCTAAGATGCTTTCGCACGCACTGCGTCCATTGCCGAGGAAGCACTCGTCCGTCCAGCAGATGCCGTGCGGCGTGACGATGACGTTATCTAGCGTTAAGATGGGATCGTTGGGATCTACCGGCTCCTGTTCAAACACATCAAGAGCTGCCCCTTGAATGCACCGTTCACGCAATGCAACGGTGAGCGCAGCCTGATCGACGATGGGACCGCGAGCAGCGTTGATTAGATAAGCGGTCTCCTTCATCAGTGCGAGTCGCTCCGTGTTAATCAGGTGGTGCGTCTCTGAGGTCAGGGCGCAACAGATGGAGACGAAGTCCGATCTGCGGAGCAAGGTCTCTAAATCAACCAATTCCACCCCCGCAGCGTTCGCCTGCTCCGGCGTTAAGTAGGGGTCATACGCCAGATGACGCATCCCAAACGGTTGGGCAAGTTTGAACACTTCACGCCCGATATTGCCCAGTCCGACCAAGCCAAGTGTCCGTCCGGTAACCCCCATCCCCATATAGTCCAGTTTCTCGCCCCAACGTCCGTCGCGGGTGAGGCGGTCCTTAATCAGCAACTTCTGGCTGAGTGCCAAGATGAAGGTGATGACGGCCGCTGCCACAGGGCGGCGCACACCGTCGGGTGTGATGGTCAATAGGACACCGTTTTGGGTGCAGGCGTCCACATCCACAGCGTCGTATCCAACGCCGAACCGCGCTAAAATTGTCAGACGGTCAACGTCTTCCAAGGTGTCGGTAGTTATTGATGGTCCCAGTACCAGCAAGGCATCATAATCTTGCACCTGATCACGGCGCAACGTCGGTGTATTTTCCGCTAAGATCTCCCACTCCACCCCTGCAGCGTCGTCCAGCAGACTCAAACCGATGTCGCCGAACCCAATTGTTCCGTCCGGTTTCAGGATGTCGCGGGTGAGTCCCACGCGAAATGCTTGGCTCATAAAATTTTCCCTTTCGTGAAATGTAAAAGTGAAACGTAAAACGTGAAAACCATTTGTTCATCGGTCAATTAGTTCATTAATGTACCAGTGAGCCAATGCACTCCTGAACCACTTTTGGTTGACAACCCCTGAGTGTGTAGCATAAAATTAAGATGTGGTTTGATAGAGACTCGCTCAATCTTTCAAAGGCGGTATGCAAAGATGTCAGAAACATCGCATTTTGAACAGTTCAAAAAGACGTTCGATGCCTATTTTTTAAAGTGGTGGAAAGTTGCTAGCGTTTTAATGCTACTCGTTTATCTACTCGCTTTTGGTCTGTACACAATCGGGATTCTCAACAAACACTTAGACATAGCCCTTCCGTCGTTTCTGCGTGCGATAGTCACTTTTGAATATTGGTCTTGGATGAATGACATGGTAGTTGAAGCAATCGGCATCGGCTTTATCTCCGTTGGTGCATTGACCGTCGGCGTAGTTTCTATCGGTGCATGCTCCGTCGGTGTAATTTCTATGGGAGCTTTCTCTGTCGGTATCGTTGCGGTCGGTGCGTTTTCTATCGGTATTTTTGCGTTTGGTGGCAATTCTTTCGGGGTCATCGCCATCGGAGCAGGTACACGCCATGGGTACGAGGTCGGTCCTAGGGGACGGTTCGATATCGGTAGAGCGGTTGGTGTGATCGCTATCGGTCCTGAAGCCCACGGTGTCTACACATTATCCTATACGGGCAGAGGTGTCTATACGCTCTCACCGGATCACCAAGATGCCGACGCGGTCACGTTGTTTACACGATGGATGCCGAAGTTCAAGGGGGCATTGTCTCCTGCTTCCTAGGATAGCATTCGGTATAATGTGCATCCCGGTCTGCCTTCTAATAAACCAACGGCTTATTCCCCCTCATACCCCATCTCGTCCCAAACCTCCCGTGCAAAAGCGATAGCGTCATCGCTCGGCGGATTGAACCCGTTAATGCTGGGCGGTGGCTGACCGGGACCGCCGTGTTCGGGCCAGGGCGACCAGTTGTCGTCCTCGTACTCCACCCGGACGGATTCACGACGGAAATCTGGAATCTCATACGGCGCACCGTTATCTAGACACGATCGCCACGCTTGGATCCCGACCATTGCCATCTCAAGGCCACGGTAGACATCGAAATAGGGAGTTTCGTTTTTGCGGATGGCTTCGGCGAAATGGTAACTTGTGAAGAAATCGCCGCCGCTGTGTCCCGCCCGTCGCGCTTCCTCAGCGTGGTGAGGAAAGTCCGGTGCGTAAATTTTTTCGCGTTCATCGCCCTCCCGCAGGTCCCACGGTTCGTGCATCACCCGTAAAGAGCCGGTATCCCCAGACCGTAGGTTTTCCATCACTCCACGTGCACTGTGAATCCGATACCAAACGCCGTGTCCGCGCATCTTCAGCCCCATAATCCGGACGACCGAGTTGTTGTCCATACGGCAGAGGATGATGCCGCCGGGATCGCCTCGCTGGACATTCAATTTTTCGGTGTCGTTTTCGGAGTGGGGAATTGACAGCGCGTTCACGCTGACCGGATGGGTGTCGGTGATGAACATAATCGGTGCAAGCGCGTGAGAGCAGTAGTAGGTGGAGGGAATCCAATTGCGCCAGTGGTTCATCCCCGGCGATAATCGATTGTAAGTCCGTGAATCCATGGGGTGGTTATACTCCCCTTCGCCGTACTGCATCTCGCCGACCTCATCGTTCTGGTAAAGGCGACGCATCTCCTGATTGTAGGCAAAATAGGGATAATTTTCTGCGAACAGATAGATCTTGCCGGACTTGTCCACCGCTCGCGCCAATGCGACCCCTTCTGCTGGTGTCCCACACGCTGTTGTCTCGCTCATCACATGCATCCCCACCTCCAAAGCTTTGACGGCGAAGGGAGCGTGCTGATGAAAGTAATTCGCCAAAACAATGGCGTCCATGTCGTGGGAGAGAAATCGATCGTAATCCGTGTACGTCGCAACGTTTAACTTTTTTCCCGCCTCACGCAGCTTCTCTTCCCATGTATCGCACAGCGCAACCAATTCCATGCCAACAAAGGCAGCCCCCTGCGCGAACCCCATTCCGCGCCCGACGCCAACAACGCCAACGCGGATCTTATTTTGATCGATTTTCTTTGTCACGGATGTGCTCCTTTCAGAACATCAGAAATCCACCCCTAAATCCCCAGTTGTTTTGAATTCCGATTTTATGCCGTTCCGTGCATCTTCCGACTCGTCGAGAATCCTCGTTGTTGTTTGGATTGTTCCAATCCAACAACATCGGGACTCGCTTCGCGGGGGCGGGGCGATAGGTGTATAGCATTGGGGGCTGCACGATAAATCGAGAAAAATACTGCTCCTAGCACAGCAACCCTGATAGCTAATCTAAGTAAATTTGGTCATTTCTAGTAGGTGTAGAGTATGGAAACTCGACCTACAGGCTACCTAGTAACTTGAGTTATGTTAGTGATTTTGCTTGTTTGATATCTTGTTGTTGAATATAGTGTTGCATAAATTGCTCAAATAGTTGCATAATAAGAGAGACCTAATCGGTCAACATTGGCTTTGGTGTCATGGCGGGTCTCCCTTTTGTTGGGCTAACAATAGGAAACCCTCTTTGGCTGATTGTGTCAACTATATTTTTGCACACTCTCTCTTAACTTGTATTAATAGGAATAGCCATGCAACTTCCCCAACTTACACCGGATCAGATCCAACAACGCTGTACAGAGCAAAGTTTCACGCGCGGCTTAGACTACTTTCATGCCGGCGCAATTGACAATCCGGTCCTCCACGGCTACACCCTGTCAGCAACATGCGAGGGTACGGATATAGACCCGTATCGTGTCACTGTAGAATTAATGCCGACAGAGATCGCCTCCACCTACTGTTCGTGTCCATACGACTGGGGAGGAGATTGTAAACATATTGTCGCACTGCTATTGACCTATGTTCATGAGCCGGACGCCATTCTTTCCCTTGAACCCTTATTCGCCACACTTGAGGCAAAACCTAAGTCAAGCCTACTACAGGTCATTTCAGAATTGCTCAAACACGCACCCGAACTGGTTCCCATTGCTCAAGCATACTTAGACATTCCCGCCATCCCACTGGAGCCCGGACCGCTTCCACTCGTCACAGCTTACCGGGAACAGATTGATAGCATCTTTGAGGATAGCTTTCTCGAACAGCACCACTTCCATCAGGTGATGGTTCAACTCGAAAGTCTGAGGCAGCAGGCGGAGTCACTCGCACAACTGGGTGAAACGGAACGTGCATTGTCAATTCTTCACGCGTTGATACATCAATCTATCGCGCGCTATTCCGACACGTCCCAGACAAGCGAATTGCCATGGTTCGTCGATAAATGCACGCAGGCATTCACACAAATCGTCGTAAACGCGCAAGAGCCAGTTGAAATCCTTGAACACTGCCAAATGCTGTTGCGACTGAGTTTTGATGCGGAACAGGTCTTCACACCACTTCTGACATATTTCCTAGAACAGCTCTGTTTGACGCAAGATCTAGCGGACCTAGAAACAGCGATTGAACAAGATCTTGATGAGAGTCCAGATCGACAGGCGCATGTTCGGCTCCTGCTTGCATTGGATTTTCAATCCGGCCAGACTGAAGATTACCTCAGGCTCGTCCAATCCGAAGAGGAGGGATAGCAGCTGATACACGCTCTGTTTGCAGGGGAGAAATCGTCATTACGAAGCATTGAGGTATTCAACTGCGTAAGCTCTTACATTATTTCAGTAGTTTGCTTTATGAGCACTCCTTAGTTAATTTTGTAGAGTGATTTGAGTGGATAAAACTTCGATGAGTTCGTTCAAGTGAACATGTCGAAAAAACTCCGAAAGCCGCTTCTGTTTCGGTTTAATCGGGAGCAAGATAAAATCTGAACGATCTTCTTGGAGGTATTCAAACACCTTGCGATACGCTTGGCTTGTGGCATATCCGACAACCAAAGTATAGTGATCACTGTGCTTATCAAGATAGGCTTTGAATCGATCCGCACCCAACTGGATCTGCGCGGTATTTCTGGGGGACAACTGGAAATCATAGCGCACGACAGGCTCCTCAGATTCAAACTCTTCTGGTACTGGACCATAGAGTCCGGAGAGAGTTATTTTGTGAATCGCGCGTTGATTGTTCCCAAAGGCATTTTGTAGTTTGGTGTTGATGATAGTATGTGTACGCGAAAGTGAATATGGCTTTTTTCCTGCACAGGGAATTGCCAAAAGAACCTTTTTATCCTGCGGAGGTTTGTAATCTGCTGGAATGGAAAAGGAATCAGGTGTATAATCCAGTGAAATCGTCGGTTGTTCTTTCTGAAGAGCTGAATCTGTTTCTTTTGTTGAAAATGCCGGAAAAAGTTCCAATTGATAGGGATTACTCTTGGCCGTACGCCGGTTTTCTGGCGTGGAGATACCAACGACGGTCTTTGCCATACGATTAGCAAACTCTTTATTATTCTCCATCAACCAATCCACTGCCCTACGGATGCCTCGCCCTGCTGAAGCATGATGGACTAACTCTTCGAGTGCCTCATCGGCTTCAATAGCGTCCTTCATACGAGACAACAGCCCCGCTTCCAACTCGAAATTATGCAAGGCGATCGCCGCATAACATTCGCTCTTGTATTTTCCGGTCGAAGTCCGCTTATAGCTTACCTCTTCCATTAAAGTGCGTTGCATCTCATCAAGGGAAACCTCCCGGCAGATGCGGCAAGTACAGGTCAGTTCGTCCAATTCCATCAGTTTCCGTTTTGTTCGTGTTAACGGATCGGAATAGCTGAGTCCACGTGCTGCTTGAATGTAGCTGGTGCTATCAAAGCTATCGACACCCATGTAAGTCAGTATAGGTGCCAGTTCACCGGAGACACCGAAAGCGTGGATGGGGGTATGGTGCCGCTCTGACGCTGGGATCGCTTTTTGAACTCCGCAGATTCGCTCAAGTATTGCTGCATCCTGTTTCCCCCGCAATGGGACTAAAGAGCCTACCGCGAGGCCAAATGAGGGCAGCACACCTAAAAGCCGGTCAAAGACCTGCCTAACATAGTTCTCAATATCCGATTGGGATTGTCCATGACAGCAAACGTATAAAAAGGGTGGTTGTGCTTTGGCTGCAAGTAATGTAGCTACGCGACAGGCATTCTCCAGACTTAGGTTCATCCGTTTCTCAGCTTCGGAGCGTTCCAAACCCGGGGGTAGCGGATAATCTAAAGAAGCGATAATTTCGCCCCCAAAATCTTCTTGAAGCGCGAAAATGTCATCGGCTTCGGTTTCCTTTTCAATTCCAAATTTCTTTAGGTCTAACCCTGCCTTGTAAAGCAGCTTAAATCCACCGGAGTCAAGAAATAGTGGGGCATTATAGACACCGTTTACCTCTTGATACCATTCACGCACTGTTTTTTGACGCCACTTGCTTAAATGTTTTCCCTCCAACGGAAAGTCCAGAAAGTGCAAGACTTGGGATAGCGTCGGGACATCGTGCTTCATCAAATCACGGAGCAGGTACTTCCAAAGACCTCCTCCGCGTGGAGTTGAACCAGTCAAAAATGAAACCACCGGATACAGTATCGGCGTTGCTAGAGGTGGTAAGACTTCGCCATTGCGTTGCAAACGAAGTTCACCGGTTCTGCCGCCTTTTCTCTGAACGATTGTATGGTAAGTTGGGATTGTGTTCATAGCACGATGTTTTCTCGTTAGTCCATTTACGCATTAACAATGCAGTGGGATTGAGCGGAAGTTATTCTGCTTATCAAATCTATAGTTCTTTGATGCAATTAGTTTTGCATTCTCAAAGGGACGGAAAAATGAATTGTTTGAGAAAAGTGGTTCTTGCATAAAACGCTCTCGTTGTACTGCCATGTCCCCTACCTTTGGTTCTTGGCTGAATATACACTCCCATTTTTCCAGTTAAAGTAGAAAACCCCGTTGTACGAATAGTTTCCCTCACCAAGTCATAATCGGCTTTGATTTGATCGTAGATAGCAGAATCATCTAAATCGAAGGTTGTCACAATGTAGAGTATCGATTGCTTTTCTTCTCTGCTCTCCCAAATTCTGGCAGCGACGATTAGCTTACTCAATTTAGCTAATAAGTGGCTATTTTCAAAATCAGTACTTTCAACATTGTAGGGATCAATCATCGTAATTGACATTGTTTCTTTGACTGTCAAGTCACCACTTCTTAGATATTTCAGAGGAACAACCTTTAGTTCCCACGAACCAAAATTGGGAGATTGGGAGGAATTAATGGGTAAGTTAAGATGGCACTCAAGAACGTGCCCGGCCCAACCTTTGTTCGGTTTACCTTCTTTGAAAACCGTTACTTGGTATTTATCAGCGAAAAGCCGTAGGTCTTTTCCGATAAGCTCGGACAATTTTGAGAGCGCTTCCTGTCTTTCCATATCCAATTCCTTTATAACGAATACCTAATTACTTCTCGGCTAGCTCATCAAGCCTCTTTTGAGCAATCTGGTTATACGATTCTTCTTTCTCAATCATCACCCATTTTCGGTTCTGTTTTTCCGCGACGACCCCGGTCGTCCCAGTCCCTGAGAACGGATCGAGAATCAGATCATCTTCATTGGTTCCCGCCAAAACGAGCCGTTCGACGACTTTGAGCGGCTTCTGCGAGGGGTGTTTCCCATATCTTCGTTCCGAAGGTTTAATCAGCGGAATTTCCCACATATTTCGCATCTGTTTGTTATTATTCATCGCCTTCATCGTTTGATAATTGAACGTCCAATTCTTTGCCTTTTTACTTTCATTGTTGACCGTCCATAGGATGAACTCAGTAGACTCGGTAAACATTCGACAGGTAATATTGGGCTGTGCATTCGGTTTATACCAGACAATTTGAGTGATAATCCGCCGGTCAAATATATTTTGTAGAATAAACCCAAGCGTAAAGATGCTGTGGAACGAGCCGAAAACAAAGATATTCCCGTTTGGCTTGACAACTCTCAGGACTTCAGTGACCCAATCGAGTGTAAACTGGAAATATTCGTCTTTTGAGAAAATATCCCAACCTTCCTGCATGGTAATATGGGAACTAAACGCCCAGCCCAACCCCTTCTTTTGAGATATATTGAACGGTGGATCCGCGATGCAGCAATCGAAGACAGTGTCCGGCAAAGAAGGCAGAATACTGAGACAATCGCCGCATAAAATCTGCTTGACAGGCAAATTCTCAAATGAAGAATCCGGGAATAAGGTGAGCACGTCTTCTGATAAAACTGTCTGTATCTGATTTTCTGACGCAACTGTACATTCCGCTTCCGGATCTGAATCGAGCACAGTTTTCGGTTGAAGTGGATGGACTTCCGTTGTAAGATATTGAATCAATTGGGCTTTATTCAGGGATGAGTATCGTCTTAATCCACGTTTTTTCGCCTCTTTCCTCAGATCTTTGTATCGCATATGATCAAAGCTCATTGGTTTTCACTCCTTCAATTTCTTGATAGGCAAATCAATCTGTTGATACAGTATTTTCGTTACTTCCTCGCTTACTACTAACGCTTCTTTATCCAACACCATGAGCTAGGCATCTCGCTCTACTTCAAGAAAAACCATACCACGAAATCCATCCTATGCCCGTCGCAGGACGTGCCCACTACGCTCCCCGGTCAACTCCCCATCTTTCACAGCTACTTTTCCATTGACGATGACATGGTGCATACCGATGGCGGTCTGGTTGGGCTCAAAGGTGGTGCCCTGATCCGCGAAAGCCACCGGATCGAAAATTGCCACATCCGCCCACGCCCCCTTGCGAAGGACACCCCGATCGGTTAAACCGAGTCGGTTGGCTGGCAGCAACGTGATCCGGCGGACAGCCTCTTGCGGACTGAGGGTCTTTTTGTCGCACACAAAATGCTGATAAAACCAAGATGCCCATGTGTACGCGCCGTGGAACGATGTGCCTGCTAAAGGTCCGTCAGTCGCCAACGCGGTGGCGTCGGAGCCAACCATGCAACCGGGATGCTCAAAGGCGATGCGAATATCCTCTTCCCGATAGGTGAAGGCGAGAATCATCAGGCTGTGGAGGTCGTCGATCTCAGCGAGCAAGAGGTTGTAGATAGTGTCGAACGGGTCAACGCCCGTCAATTCGCTGACTTCAGCGATGCTCTTTCGGGAAAATTCGGGATGCGCTCTGCTGTCAAAGAGGACGATGTTGTTCCAATCACCCCGTGCTAGAGCGGTGATGATACTGGGATAGGTTTTCAACTCTCGGCGGGTGGCAGCTGACTGTAGGCGTACGGCGATGGCGGTTGTATCCCCCTCTAGCACCCAAGGCGGCAAGGCAGCACTCAGATTGGTGGTTCCGAACAAGCGTGTGTGCATATCAAAACCGACATCTAACCCACGATCCTGTGCCTCGTCAACCTGCCTGAGCGCATCTTCGATTGCCCCCCGTCCATCTTCAGCCAGCCGCGAGACCACGGAGATGTGGGAGATCTGTAGAGGTAGGTTCGATGCAGCCCCGGTCCGGATTGCCTCCGCGATGGTTTCCTGCGCCTCCCCGTCCCGATTGCGGGTATGAGTTGCATAGAATCCGCCGGCATCAGATGCTACTCGACAGAGTTCAATGATCTCCGCTTCCGTACAGTCTCTCTCAGGTCCGTATTCGAGACCTGTGGAAAAGCCGAACGCCCCTTCCTCTAGGCTCTGTGTCAGCAGGTTTTTCATCTGCCTAAGTTCATCCGGTGTTGAGGGACGATCCACCAATCCGGCGACGGCGAGGCGTAGGTTGCCGTTCGGAACGAGGGAAGCCACGTTGACCGTTGGCTTGCCCACTTCAAGAGATTCGAGGTATTCAGCCATGGTGCGCCAGCCGATCTCGTGCCCTTCTTGGTGCCCGTAGATGTTCATCTTTGCCAATTCCGGGTCGCCGATGGGCGCACACCCGTGACCACAGTTGCCAACGACTTCGAGCGTCACGCCTTGGGTTATTGAGCTCAGTGCCCGTGGATCGACGATTATTGTGAAATCGGAATGGCTGTGGATATCAATGAAGCCGGGTGCGACAAAGAGACCTTGGGCATCCAAGCACGGTACACCCTCCTGTTTTTCGATCGTCCCAATGTCGAGGATTCTGCCATCTTTGATTGCCACGCCCCCACGAAAAGGTGGGGATCCTGTGCCATCAATAACGGTCCCGCTGTGAATCAGGAGATCAGCCTGCATCTGTTTGTCCCCTTATCTCGCTGTCCAGCCCAGATCTATTGTCCAGTCCGCACCGGTGATGGCACCGGCTGCCTCGGAGCAGAGGTAAGCGACAAGGGCAGCTACCTCCTCCGGCGTGATGAGTCGCTTGATGGCAGCAGGTTCTAACATAACCTTTTCAATGACATCTTCGGTCGAAATCCCGCGTGTCCGCGCTTGATCGGCAATTTGGTTCTCAACCAGCGGTGTACGGACATACGCCGGGCAGATGGCATTGACGGTGATACCGTGTTCGCCGCCTTCCAGTGCTGCAGTTCGCGTGAGTCCGATGAGACCATGTTTGGCTGTTATGTAAGCACTTTTGAAGGGAGAAGCAACCCGTCCGTGAATGGAGGAGATGTTGACGATGCGCCCGCACCCGCGGGTTTTCATTGACCCCCAGACATATTTGGTCAGCAAGAAGGGCGCAGTGAGCATCACCGCCAACATTTTGTCCCACGTGTCTTCGGGAAAGATCTCTATCGGGTCAATATGCTGGAAACCTGCGTTATTGATCAGAATGTGGACACCGCCGTAGTGAGCCAATGTCTCGTCCACAAGGCGTTTGCAGTCTGTCCGTTGCGACAGATCTGCTCTTACGAAATGCCCACTGATTGTGGCGGCGAGCTCTTCGCCCGCATCAGCATTCAGATCAACGACGACCACCCGATCTCCACCGTCCGCAAGTGCTTCGGCGATGGCTTTGCCGATTCCACTCGCCCCTCCGGTAACAATAGCAACACGTTCGCTCATCTTCCCTCTCCTCGCTATTGTTGGTTGGCTTTGTTGTGATTCAGAGCGGAGAATCTTGCAAAGCCGGTGTGCTAGGAACCTCAAGAGAGAACGAAACACATTCAATTTCCCAATCAACCCATGACACTGGTTTCTCCAAAATTCCCTCAAGCCCAAAGATTAAATGTGCTTCATTATTATGTGAAAACGGTCCATCTATCACTTTTTGGGCACTTTTGAACTGACCTTGGACGGGATCCCCAATGTATTCAAAAAGGGTTCGCTCAGATCTAACCACTCCTTCAAAAATCATCGTACAGTCCTTCAAATATAGGAGCCGATCTGATGAATTTAGCGGATGGTCTGGCATAATACCCAGATTATGAATTGCAACTATCAGCCGGTTGCCCTCTATTAATGGAGGCTGAAGGTGGCATTCAAAAAAATCATAATAATCATGATAGCCTGTTATTTTCATCTTATTTTTTTGAATATTGTTGTTCTGACTGCCAAATTCGGAATAGGAATGCTATTAGTCGAGCGAAAAACAAGATGAGAAAACTTTTCAGGTAGTTCTCCAAATCGTTGGATAACACATAAACCCATTCGGTCAAGATCTTGTTGAGACGGAAATCTTCCATTTCTGACCCCGAACCGAAAACCGTTGTGTTCAGTAGCATTTATGAAAACTTTTCCGTCTTTTTTCAGGACACGAGCAGCTTCATCAAGAAATACGGCGCGTGGTCCGCTTGCAATGATTTCATCCACCGAGTTCTCATGAAAAGGCACGCCTATGCTAATATCAGTCCTAATACCTTGTGCCGCTATCCTATCTACGTTTATCGCCCCAGGAATTTGTGAAGTCAGCCCACCAAAAAGATCCAAAATTATTATATTTGTCAAGGAAAAACTGCTCTTTGATTATCGACTCTAATATTTCGGGTTATCGCCGTGCGCTTGCTCGCGAAGGACTGTGGTAGCGGCTTCATCCACTGCCAATGTCATCTCGTCAAGGACCACACCATACGCTTCCCGCGCTGCTTCAAGCGAAACCTTGCCGTTCTTGACATCACGCGCCACATCAACCGGTGGACGCAGCAGCGGGTCGCCCCATCCCCCGCCACCCGCCTGACGATGATAAATCCGCTCGTCCGCCTCCATCGATGTGGATATCATGGTCTGCAACACCTCTTCCTCTCCGTCGGTGTGATGGAGGATATTAATCGATCCTCTGCCCGGCTTCCCACCGTAGAGACCGTAGGGAAGGTGGTCTCTCCGATCGGAACGGATGGCGAGGTGCGCTTCACCGGAAAGTAGTCGCCATTCACGCTCAAGCCCCAGACCGCCGCGGAATTTGCCCGCGCCGCCGCTATCCATAACATATCCGTAGCGTTCGATGTGCACCGGGTATTCGGATTCCGCCTGCTCAACTGGGATATTGCTGGCAACGTTGGCGGGGTTGCACAGTCCGTCAATCCCATCGCGGTCAGGACGCGCTCCCCATGTTCCCGACATCAGTTCGTAGTAGACATACGGCGTACGGTCCTCCCGCTGCCCACCAATTATCACGAGGGAATTGCCCCCTTCGCCGGCGGCTAAAACTCGGTCTGGCAGTAAGCCTGCTAACGCGCCGAAGATGGTGTCCACCAATCGAAATCCGGTGATGCCGCGCATTGAGGACGCAGCCGGCATAACGCCGTGAACCACTGTCCCCGCTGGGGCGATAATTTTTAATGGCTTGAACATGCCCGCTGTATTCGGAATATCCTCCCGTATCACCGAGCGGACGCACAGCGCAACCACCGACGCAGTAAAGGAGAGAGTATTATTGATGGCACCTCGGACTTGTGGGTTTGTGCCGGTAAAATCAGCGGTAAGGGTATCACCATCTACCGTCATCGTTACCGTAAGGCGCACAGGCGGTCCCCCGACACCATCGCTGTCCATGTAGTCTGTGAAGGTATGGCTTTCGTTGGGCCAAGAGGCGATTTCTGCACGGACAAGCTGCTCGGTATAATCGATGAGTGAATTGGCACAGGTGGTAAAGGTTTCCAATCCATAACGTTGGATTAGTGTGTGCACCGCACGCTCGCCGATATGACAGGCTGCCAGCTGCGCCCGCAAATCTCCGATAGCCATATGGGGCACCCGAACATTTGCACGGAGCAGCGTGAAAATTGCCTCATCAGGTTCGCCGGCATGATACAGTTTCAACCAAGGAATACGGAAGCCATCCTGAAAGATTTCGGTATTATCGCAGGCGGAGCTGCCGGGCAAGCGTCCACCCAGATCCAAGTGGTGGGCGGTGCTGACGGCGAACCCGACGCGCTTATCCTCCCAGAAGATAGGTTTAACGATAAAGATGTCCGGGATGTGCATCCCGCCATCAAAGGGGTCGTTGAGGATAAAAACATCGCCGGGCTGTATATCCCCCTCAAATTTCTTAAACAGCGTTTCCATCGCGAAGGGAACGGAGCCAAGGTGGAGGGGAATGGTTACGCCCTGCGCGATCATCTCGCCGTCAGTGTTACAAAGGGAGGTGGAGTAGTCGAGACAGTCCCGGACGATGGTTGAATAGGCGGTGCGGTATAATGCCATAGCCATTTCGTCGGCAGCCGACGCCAAGGCATTTTGCATAATCTCACGCGTAATCGGATCGATTTCAGGCATTCTCAGGCTCCATCAAGGGGAGGTATAGTTTTGACATACTCCCCGCCCTAAAGGACGGGGATTCTTTTGATGTCCTTTAGTGACGTGAATTGTGCTATCAACAAAGTTAGCCACCCGAAGATGGTCTTACAACTTCTCCTTCAAGGGTTGATGCCCCAACCCGAAAAATGTTAATTGCTGCGTTTCTATCTCTATCATGGGTGGTGCAACAATCAGTACACTGCCATGTCCTATCACGCAAGTTCAACACTTCATTCACAGTGCCACAAACTGAGCAAGTCTTAGACGAAGGATACCACTTATCAATGAAAGTGATTTTGACACCCTTTTTGGAAGCAATATATACCAACTTTTTAACGAAATCGGCAAAACCTAAGTCACTGACCTTGCGTCCCCAAAGGGCTTTCATGCCTGTGAGGTTCAAATCCTCAAGACGTATTTCGTCGTATAGGTCCGTGAGCTCGTGTGCAAGTTTCCAGTGGAAGTCCTCTCGTTGGTTGCCTATCTTACGATGTTTGCGTGCTAAATCAAGTCTTGCCCGTTCACGGTTCTTTGACCTTTTCTTGGTTCGTAAATGGTTACGATTGGCACGTTTGATAGCGTTGATACTGCGTTTGAAAAACTGTGGCGATTCTATATCATGTCCATTTGACCCGGTGAGATACCTGTTTAGACCAAAATCGAAGCCTGCGATTTTACCCGTCATGACTCGATTGAGGTCAGGTTCTACATAGTCAGTTAGCACACAGATATAGACATCGCCAATGGCGTCCCGCTTGATAGTGCAACGCTTGGGATTGCCTTCAATATTACGGGACTTAAAATACTGATAGACGCACTTGCCAATACGAATCTTGTTACCCGGTAGAAGTTTCCACCCGGCCTGTAGTAATGTAAATGACTTATATTGACGACGTGGCTTGAAACGAGGCCTGCCCCATTTCTTACCTTTGGTTCTGGCTTCAAACATTGCCTGGTAGCCTTTATCAATTCGGGCTGCTACGTCCTGTATTGCTTGACTCGGTAGTTCATTCCAATGGGCAAACTTGGGAAGCCTTTTCAGTTTGGATATGTGGTTAATCAACCTAAACTTGCTGATATATTTGCCGTAGATAGCATAGTACCGACGCTGAAGGGCTACGCAATGATTCCACACCTGAGCGTGTTCATCTATCGTTTTATGCAGTTCACGATTACCGTGATTAGAATACAACCTAAACTTGTAGGTTTTCATGGGATTTGTCCTTTGTCCTTCAACCTGTTTCACGAGGAAGCGGGAGACCCTATCGTGCAATAGGGGTGAAACTCTCCCGCGAAGGACAAAAGAAGCATACCATATTTTACCTACAATTTCAACCGTTTTTAGACGTTAACACAAGGAGCCAATCTGTATCCCCGCCTTGAAAGACGGGGTTTTAGATTGGAAGATTTTGATAACAACAGTTCGGTTCACACTTTACGGCCGCCTTAAATGGTCTTTTTTATAAGGGGAAAGAGGTGGAATGAAAAGGAAGGGTACTACAGATCTCAGTCGCCAGCCGAGGCACGGCTAAAACAGACGCAAAGCAGTGGAGAGGAAGATCTGTAGACAGTTGTCTTGAACTCTCATCTTCCTCCCTTTTCGCCAATCTGTTTGTTCATGGTTTTCCCGTACTATTATTTGTTAGTGTTACAACTTCTAGCGTGCTTGCTTCAGTGCCAATTTCTTTCTCTTGAGACGGCGTTTTTGGCGTTGTTGAATCTGTGTTCGTCGCCGTACTTGTCCAACTTTCGATCGTGCCACGGAATCACCTCCTTTTAGCGAATTGTTTTAACCTCATAAAAACTGGCTACTTTTCTTTTATGCATCGTCAACTGTTCTTGCTAAATAGAATAGTGCATCATTACACAGGGTCTCGACCTCTGCCATTGCAACATCCAATAGTTCTTTCGAGGGACATTGCAGCAGCAGCCGATCCGTAGTAAGCGTGATATAACGCTGCCCATCTGTATGGGCGAATTCTACCTGCGAGTCTGTGGTCTGAACGACCCGATACCCATTTCCGAACTCAATCGTGTTCCGAATTTCCAAACCATCGGCGTTTTTGTATAGTGCTTTAGCCCTCAGCGTTTCCGGTAAGACCTCCGGAACGGGAGGAGCAATTTCGGGCTTGGTCGTTTGATCTTCTTCTTGTTCAAAGATCAAGACTGGCTCACTTGCCGAATCAACAGTTTCTTCATCTTCGTCCGAATCTCCCGGTGTTTCCGGTTGATCTTCGGTCTCTGCCGACTGGCTTTCCTCAAACACGTCGGAGAGTACACCTGTGATAGTGTCGGGTGCAGGTTGAGGGTCTGCCAACATCTCCCTCAGTGTACGGACGCAGATATTGAAGATAAGTGGATGAAACGCGAGAGTCTCTGGATCAGCGCACTCAAAAAGCGATCTCGCAACGAATGCTATTTCTGCCTGCTCTCGATTCCCCATTCGTTTGAGGCGCGTTTCGCACGCCTTGAGTGCATACGACACAGTGTTAATAAATTCCACGGTAATCAGGTGGCGAAGCACTTCAAAACGGAAGATGTCACTAATGCTTTCAGGACCTTCCTCACCCTCTGGCGTTGCCTCTTCACTACCTTCAACTTCAGAAGTGAACGAACCTGCTTCAAAGGCTTCCATCGTTTTCTGCCGTAACAGATCTTGATCAAAGGTGATATTTTCAAATTCAGGCTCATCAAGCAACAGCCTGCTGTTCACAATTTTGTCCTGTAATAGCTCTTCATCGGACTTTGCTGCTTGTAACGCCCGCTGCTTCTGAATAGCCAACTGCTTGCGCTTGGATTTCTGATTTTGTTGGCGTTTTGCACGTTTACGCGCAATGTTGAGGTGTCGATTCTTCCTTTTTTTCGCCATCTTTGACCCGATTTACGATTGTGGTTGGATGAAATCGTTCTGAAGGGAATTCAGATTAGGAAAAGTATACAGAATAAAGTTGGAATTGTCAACTCTGATTGAGGGATATAGGAAGGAGAATAGGGGAACGGACTGATCGTCCTTGCTGCTATCTACCTATAAAGGCTCATGCAAAAAGTGTGAAACGTGATGCGTGAAAACCACTTTCATTGGCGCAGTCGGGATAGGAAGCCCAACCTACGAACTGTTGTGCACATGTCGCCCGCCCCGACCTACGGAGATGGTGCGGTTTGATACGCCTAATGTGGAATCCTTAACTGATGCATCCGTCGATGGAGGGCTTCCTGTGCCTCAATAAACGGACGTTCAAGGAAAGCCTGATGGTCGTCCTCTCCGTGATGGTGCGTCACTGTGCCCGGACGGTGGTGGCGGGCAGTTTTGCGGATATATGACAATCCGCCCTCAATTAGTGTCAGCATATAGTTTGCGGTTTCCGAATCAAACATCCACCACTCGTCGCCAACGGCGATATAGACCGGGGAGGTGTGGGCGATAATGCCACGTCTCCAACCGTCGTGATGCGGAACCGCTTGGGCATAGTTGGGTCCTCCGCAGCGGGCTGCAATCCACGAGTGCTGATTGACTGGTAGCGTTGTTTTCAGATGCAATCTACGTGCTCCATTATTCTCCGCTGTCGAGGCGACAACCCTCCCCGCCTGAACAATTTCTAACGTGTGAATGGGGAATATGGACTCCGCAGAGGCTTCAATCTCTACTGTGCCGCCGTTGCCCGGTAGGTTGATTGTACTCCCAATAGGTTGTCCATCAACCGTCAAGCGAATGATGGGACCGCCGCTGAGGAAAGTGTTTCCAGCGCGGAGATACTTGCACCAGTTATCGTAGTTAAATTCCTGATCGTCGGGGATGTGGACATAGGTGCGATACACGCCGACGGGCACGTCACTGGTCATTTTATCTGTTCCACCGACCAGTGGTAGTTTGTAGCCGCAGTTGAGATAACGGTAATACTCGATGTGACCGTACATCGCTTCAGTCAGGTACTCGACGGCATCTACACGATTGGTGGCAATTAGGGTTGCCGGTTCACAGTTAGGATTCGGGATGTGGGGCAGGACAACGGTGCCGCCCTGTGCATGGCAGGCATCTGCCCAATGCGAGAGTGTGGTTTCCATGTTTCCACCGAGTTCTGCTTCGCCGGGACCATCGGAACACCACGGACTCACCTGCTCTTTCAAGCCGAGCAGCGTGAGATGCCCAAGCAGATGCTGGCGATTTTCCTGCGTGGCGTAAACGATACTACGACCATCGTCGGAGACGGTCGGGCGACCAATGAACTCCTCTGTGTTGGTAAAGAGATGCCCCCATTGAGAGAGAAGTAGATTGACGACGTTGAGGTCTTCGCCTCGTGCCTCTGTGTGGGCACCCTGCGTTGAGAGGAAATGGACGTGGGTGTCGCCGCTGAAGTACCTTTCAGCGTTCATGTTGCACCAACGCTTGAGCCGTAGTGTCAGTTCGCGTTGGCCCGGTTTAATCTCAACCCTCGTTCGCAACGGCTCATATTCGTAGCCTCTTGCGGCATCAACGATGACCTCGCCGCGCGGAAGCCAGCCTTGGCATGTTCCGTCAGTGTAAGCGTAAGAGATTTGCCCCAGCCGCACATCTCCGCCAACATCAACATGCCAAGTGCCATTGTTTGAGTTGACGTGTGCGTGGTGTCCGTGCGGCGCGTAAGGCACGCCTTTTGGGGAACGGAAGTGGATACGGCACGGGATTGGCTGATTGGTTTCATCATCAACCACCTTCGTGTGAACCCAGTTTCTGCCGGTGTCAACAATTTCGACCTGTACCCGCTCGTTTGGTGCTATCTTCCCCTTCTCCTCTAACTCCCCCCATTTCAACGTGCCTAACGTTTCGTCGTGATTCTTGACTGTCATTGTCGCCGATGGGGTTGCTGTCACTTCGACATAGGCAGGACTGCTATTATTATTCTGTGTCTCGCCCCAGCCTTTTCGTTCGTCATCAAGAAATTCGTCCGCTGACTTCTCTGACAGCGGATAGGGATAGGTCGCCACACCGCGGTCAACCTCTACTTCCATGCGGAAAGGCTTCGTGGCATCTTCCTCCTGCGGCAAGGTAATCAGGACATCGCGGATCGCCTTCCTAGGAATAGGGTCTTCATTGAGGTTCCCCAATGTAAGGGCAGCGAGGATAAATGTTGGTCCCTCCGGCACGATTTGCAGGGATTCCAGTGTCTCCGACGGGTTCGGATTTTCCCAGACCCACAGATAGTAGTCCCTAGGTCCTGCTTGCGTGGCTTCGGTCTGTCGGTTGCCGGCTGCGTTCCAATTCCCTTCGTAGCGTGGATGGAGACCGTCTTGCTGATCTGGCCATGCGAGAAATGGCAACTGCCCCCAGTCCGGCGGGACGACGGCGATCTCGAAACGTTCTCGTATCGGCACACTGACCGTTTCACCGTTTGCATAGCGGAAAATGTAGCTCGCAATCAAACGCCCGACGGGATCGCCCTCAAAGATTTTTGATTCGAGCAGCCGATGTGCGACGATGATCCGTTTCGGTGTCGCGTTGAGTGGTATGACAGCCGGCTCCGTGTTAATCTCGTTGCCGAAACCGAGAAAACAGTTGCCCTCCGCGCCGATCTGGAAAGGTAGTCCATGGAAGGTTTGTTCGCCGATCGCGGGATTAGCATTTTCGCCGAGAACTCCTGTACTAACGTTGCAGAGTGATGAGAGCTTTAGTGGTTGATAGTCTGGCATCAATTGCTCCTTGAATTGATAGTTGTAATTATTTGTTACTAAAGTTTGTACAATTTTTAGGTGAAAAAAGGCAGAAAAGAGGTTATCCTTTCAGAAATCCATCACAATTTTGAAAGGAGAAGTTAATGCCCCTCATTTTCTGCCTCGTTGATATTTTAACGCAATTTCGTCCATTATTCAACCGTCAAAACTTCGCCCTGTTTTGTACCTTCATTGTCGGTCTCATCACGCACCGCCATCGTGCGACGTTGACGGGCATCTATCAAGCGGTTCGCCCAAAGGTCGGTTACGGTTCATTGGTGAAGTTCCTTTCCCGTGGCAAATGGGACAGCGATGCGGTTGCTCAACGTCTGATTAAGTTGCTACAAGAGCGGTTTGACAACTGGGTCTACGTTTACGACGAGACCCGAGCGATAAAGACCGGGGAGAAGCAATTTGGACTCCATTTCTTCAGAAATCATCGCTACCCAAAGCGCAACACCAATCAATCGAAGTTTCACTTCGGTCATCAGTTTGGGGCGTTGGGGTTGCTTTGTACCACCGTGACAGAGACGATTCTGTTTCCGGTGTGGGTGAACCTGATATGTCCCAAGACCCATCGGGACAACAGTGGGTCGGTACTGAAGCGGATTTGCTCCCAAATCCCACCTGGACTGATTATCTTTGACCGGGGATTCAATAGACGGAAAGTGTTTGAAGCCGTCCTTAACGCAGGACATCATCTGTTATGTCGAGCCAAGTCCAATGCGGTCTTTTATCTGTTACCTACGGTCTGCAAGCGACCCAAACCCGGACGTCCAAAGACATACGGTAAACGCATCCATCTTCGGCATCTGCGGTATAAAGCTATTGATATTGACAACAAACGGTGTTCAGTCGCATCTAAGGTCGTTCGGACAAAAATGTGTCCCACTCAAGTCCGATTGGTGGTGATGCGAACCCGACATAAAAAATCAAAGCCGTTTCGATATTTCTGTGTCTACACCACTGACTTGACACTTGACCTATGTCAGATAGTTCGATACTATCGGCAACGATGGTTGATTGAGACCGCTTTTCGGGATACCAAGCAACACTTCGGGTTTGACAAGTACCGAGTCAAATCTCGGAAAAGCATCAATCGATTGGTACAACTCAGTTTCGTCGCAACTTGCATCACACAATTGATATTCAATGCCACTTCTGCTATGGGTAGTTCCATAACAGTCGATAAGGTATGCAGGGAATTAGGCATTGACTGGTATCGACCCACTAAGTTGACACGCGGGTTGATGGTTCAGTATCTATCTGCCTTTATTGAGGGGCGATTATTTTCGGCGACAACCGCCGAGGATACCAACTCGCCCGATATTCAACAAACACTTGATAACGCTGCATGAATTGAAATCAAATTGTACTAACTTTAGTATTTGTTAAGATCTTCGGTTAATCGCTCTATACACACATGAGGTAGTGGAATTTTGAACGGAATTAAATAGCAACTCGCGTTATTATAGCATAATCCCACGCAGATAAAGGCTGATTTTCAACGCTCTGCATAACAAAAAAGCCCCATGCACAACGCACAGGGCTGGATTGTTTATACTTACTTACCGAACTTACAAAGGTTGGAAGACTATCTACGCTTGCTTCTTTCCCTGAATCTGGGGCATGTAGTTTTCTCTGCCCATCTGAGGCTTTTTGTTATCCATCCGCGAACTTTTCGGGAAAAGTCTAAGGCTACGGTCTTCAAGGGGGAGCCTCACTGGTGTGTGTCCGCGTCGGTGCGATTCCCGCAGCGCAATCGCGATTTCTAGTACCTTGCGCCCATTGTCGCCGCTGCCCCTCGGCTCGATGTTCTTTTCAAGTGCATCAACGATGGACTGGACGCTCGCAATGTTTCGGTCCCCTGGCCATCTCCAACCTTCCTCATCGTAGCTACCGCTCATTCTGCCGTAAACGCTGGTTTCGGGAAACACTCCCTCCACTTTCTTGATCGACCCCCACGTCGGTCGATCGACATCCTCGTCCGCTTTCCACAGGCTGAGAAAACCGTTATTACTGCGGAATACACCCCGGCTGCATGAGACCTCAAATCCATTTCCCCTCGCATCGGTTTCGCGGTGCATGAAGGCTTCAATACCGTTCGTGAAACGCAGATAACCCGCTACGCCTTGGTCATGATCGCTCTCCGGGTCGTCGGCGACCCAGCCAATCACCCATGCGACATCGGCATCCCCGGCAAACAAACGCATCAGACTAAAAAGCTGACAACCACCGCCTGACATCTCTGTGCCGCTCCCGCCTGTGAAGTTGATGCTTTTGACCTCACCAAACTCACCTGACTCAATGATTTCAAGGGCTTTCCAGTACTGTGGCAGATTGCGGTCTAGGTCACCAGCCCCCAACTTGATTCCTCGCGATTGGCAGGATCCCACCATCCGATCCGCATCTACAAGCGTTGCCGCAATGGGCTTTTCGCAAAGGATTGCCCGTACACCCGCTTCAGCACACCCAATGACAACCTCCGGGTTTGGCCTAACCGGTAGGATAGGCGCAGCAATGTCAATTTGTTCCTTCTCAAGCATCTCTCGATAGTCGCTGTACCCTGGGACGCCGTAGTATTCACAGTACAACGCCAAGTTCTCAGAATCGGTATCAGCGAATGCGACGACTTCGGTCAAGGGGTTGAGTGCATACGCCCGCGCGTGCTGTCCACCCTTCCTTCCACAACCGATGACTCCGACTCGATATTTAGCCATTTAAGTTTTTCCTTGTCTGACGTAGTCGGCTAACTCTATATCGAAACTAGCAGTTTAGTATCGCAAACTTAAGTTCCTAAACGTTTACATATCTCCGTATCGGTGCAATACTGCCGAGTAATCCAATCAGAGTGCCTCCGAGTAGAATCAGACCGAGTTGATCTAGCGGAATGAACTTCATCTCACTAATTCGCGGCACGAATATGCGAAATAGTGTGTAAAAACTAACTATTCCAGATAAACTCCCGATAAACCCTAGAAACACCCCTTGGGCGATAAGTGGGACACGGATGTACCAATAGGTCGCCCCAACCAGTCTCATGACCCGGATTTCTTCGCGGCGAAAGTAGGCGGTCAGCATAATCGAAAAGCAGACAATAATCACCGAAGCTCCACCCATTAATCCGCCTAACCCCAGAAGTAGCATTTCCACCTTGCGGATAAATTCAGAACTTTCCTGCTCATATTTGACATCCTCCACTTGGGCAAAGGACCGAATCTGATCCGCATGCTGCAACAATTTTTCCGGAGGTAATAAGGTATCTTTAATATAAATCTCTAGCGAGGCGGGGAATGGGTTACTATCTGCAAATCCCTCTGTGAGGGTCTTTCCAAATGCACCAAACATCTCCTCACCTCGGGCAAGGGCTTCCTCTTTAGAAACATAAGTCACTGTTGCAGCCCAATCAATCTTCTCAATTTGGCTGCGAAATTCCCGCCCTTCGGACTCACCAACGCTGTCTGTAAGAAAAACAATCATCGCTGGTTTGTCTTTAAGACCTTCAATTTCCTCGCGTAGATGGTTGCCAATTAGGATTAGCGCACTCCCGATTGTGACTGTCAGGGTGACAATTACAATGCTTAGGAAACTAACAAAACCGCCATGTCGAATATTGGAAAATGATTCTTCAAATAAGTACCACATAGATAGATATCAAAAATAATAGGTAAGATGTAAAAACTGCACCAAACTGCACCAGTTTATAAGGAACTCAGAATATTCTTAATTATATCATCGGTTTGGATGCCCTCCCCCTCGCCTTCAAAATTCAAAATGATACGGTGGCGTAAGGCTGGCAGCACAACAGATTGTACGTCTTCAAAAGCGACATTGTAACGCTCATCAAGTAACGCTTTGATCTTCGCCGTCAATGCAATCGCTTGCAGCCCACGAATACTTGCACCCAATTCAACATATTGCCTTGTCATCTCTGGGCTGTTGGAATTATCTGGATGCGTAGCACGGATGAGCTTAATGATATACCGTTCCACATGTTCGGCGATCAGTACACGCCGGACTAGCTGGCGCATTGACTGAATCGTCTCTGCATCACTAATCTTCTCAATAGAGGTCTCCGCCTCCGATGTTGTTCGTCGCAGGATCTCACCAAGCTCATCTTCGTCTGGAAAGGTAATCTGAAGTTTGAACAGGAATCGATCCAGTTGCGCCTCTGGCAAGCGGTACGTTCCGTCCATCTCAATAGGATTCTGAGTCGCAAGTACACAGAAGGGCTCTTCCAGTTTATAGCTTGTCCGTGCTACGCTCACGGTACGTTCCTGCATCGCCTCTAGCAGGGCAGATTGCGTACGGGGTGTCGCCCGATTAATTTCGTCTGCGAGGATAATCTGTGCAAATATGGGTCCCTGCTGAAACTCAAACTGCTTTCGTCCCTGAGCATCTTCGATCAGAAGCATTGTGCCTGTGATGTCTGATGGCATCATGTCCGGCGTAAACTGAATCCGGTTGAACGACAAGCTGAGTGCCTCGCTCAGGGTATGAATCAACTGCGTTTTACCTAAGCCGGGGACGCCTTCAAGAAGCACATGCCCATTGGCAAAGAGGCAGAGTAATACGCCTTCAATCACCTCATTTTGCCCAACGATGCGCTTGTGGATCTCTGCCTCCACTCGGCTGAAGTTTTCCTTAAACTGCTGTACTTGAGCTTCTAGAGGCATGGTTGAGACCTAGTCTATTAAGTAGAGATGGCTCATTCTGCTATCATTAACTATTCAAGAAACTCTACAAAGTGGATGCTGCGTTGATTCACCGATTTATCGCCAACGCGGCGGCGTTTCAACAAACTGATTGTAGCAATCCTCAACATTAGCATCAGTTGCATCGCCCTCGTGGATGAGAATACGAAACCGTTGCGTCAAGCGTTCACCACGGGAAAGTTGGTACTGGCCTAGCAAAGTGAAGTTTGTTAGAAACGTACCGTAATTCCGTGTAAAAAATGCCGAAGGCGGATTCGATGGGTGGTTCATCAGTGTAACACCGACTGTTTTACCGGCAACAACTCCGCTGTAGTCTGTCCAATCGGCGGACTGTCGCATCGCTTCTTCCTCGTTACGTTGACCGTTGGCGTTGAGGATTGTCCCTCCATCTTCCACATCCATCGTATCGGCAACGCGCACACCGAGAAATGCGTGGTTATCTTGTGCAAACGTCAGATCCGTTTGACTGGCAATCAGTGTACTTGTTAAGTCAATGATATGAGCCTCCTCACCGGGAATAACTGTGAAGTTGCGCTCCTCATCCAACAAACGAACATCTGCCTTCGTTATCCAACCGTTATGTGTCATGACGTGAATACCGATCTCATCAATCTCATGCTGGCTTTTTTCCAAGACAATGTCACCGAGGTTTGACCGGGTTGGATTGTTGTCATGGAAGAAGTTAATTCCATTCACGTCCGCATGACCGATGAAAATCGATTTGTGATGATTGTAACGGTATGCACAGGTGCATGTCACTTCGCGCCCGCTGGGAGAATAAGCAGGATAGAAATCAGGACGCGATTTGTACATATCGCCGTATTGGGTGTAACCCCTATTGTAGGCGAGGAAGAACGCCTCTCCGTTATAGAATTTGAAGCGCAGATCTTCTTCGATAATTCTTGGAACAACAGGCATTGGATAACTCTTATTGGTATCGCCAAGGTGTAATCGCAGATTAGGAAATCTGCGCCACAAACTGTGGAATTTAACTGCGTAATCCCTAAATCTATCAGACAAAATTCATTACAGAAGAGGATTTCTCTCCAACACGGGCAGTGCGATTGCTCGGCTTAACGGAGTCGCTGCCGAAGATGACTTCAATTTCCGACACCGTTGGAGACGGAAATGAAATGTTGTAGCGTGCGCTGCACTGTGCAACGATCTCACCATATTTGGGAGTCAGGAGGCGTAGGATAAGATTATGGTCACCATCTCCCTTCGAGCAGATACTCCGCAATGCCTCCAGCTTTTCTTGATTAGCCACATCGCTTTCAGAGATCGTGACTTCCACTGCTGATGTCAATCGCTCGACAACCGCATCAATGGGCAAAATCTCTTCCGCCTGAATCTGATGCGTGTCCTCCTCTATTTCGTCATCGCCCCCACCATTTCTCCGCCGATTTTCGCTGACATTCCCCCGAATCCACACCACCGCGTCCTCCTCTATTACATCGCGCGACTTCTTGTAGGCTTCTGGGAAAACAACAACATCCGTAGTTCCCTCCAAATCCTCAACAACGAGAATTGCCATTGGATCGCCCTTCTTCGTCTTCGTGAGGCGGACGGAGATAAGCTGACCGGCGACATATACCTCTGTCCCGTTTGGAGGCTCCCCAAGCGTTTGCGAGGTAACGGTGGTATAGTACTTCATAATGTCCCCATACTGCTCCAGTGGGTGTCCAGAAAGATAGAAGCCGAGTTGTTCTTTTTCATTTCTTAGTATATCGGCATGCGACCATTCTGGCACGTCAACCAGTTCCACCTGTGTCATCGGCGTCTCTTCAGTCGTACCGAAAAGGCCCATTTGCCCTTTTTCCCGGTCTTGCTGCGTACTTTGAGCTACTTTCATAGTCTGTTCAAGGCTTGCCAGTTGTTGCGCCCGATGTCCATCAAGTGCATCAAATGCTCCCGCCATAATCAGACTTTCAATCGCCCGTTTATTGACCACTTTTGTGTCAACCCGTTCGCAGAAGTCTTGGATCGATGCGAATGAGCCGCCCTGCTCCCGCGCTTCGACAATCGCCTCAAGCGCGATTTCGCTGACATTTTTGACCGCAGCGAGTCCGAAGCGGATGTCGTCCCCAACGACGGTAAAATCCTTGCTACTGCTGCTAATGTCCGGCGGCAGGACTTGGAGTGGCGTTTCGAGGTATTCTGACAGTTCGCTACATTCAGCGATGTATTTTCTAATCTTGTCGCTGTCAGCAGATTCGCCGGTCATCATTGACGCCATAAACTCACGGGGATAGTGCGTCTTGAGGTAAGCGGTCTGATAGGAGAGAATTGCATAAGCAACGGTGTGGGATCGGTTAAAAGCATATCGACCAAAGGGTTCAAGATAATTAAAAACTTTTTCAGCGTCTTCCACCTTGATGTTATTGTTGACAGCACCTTCGATGAATTTTTCACGCTGCATCTTGAGGACATCCATCTTCTTCTTGCCCATCGCATCTCGGAGGACATCTGCCTCACCAAGCGTAAAGTTAGCCATATCTCGTGCGATCTGCATCACCTGTTCCTGGTAGATGCACACACCGTAGGTGTTCTTCAGTGCATCTTCAAGGGTCGGATGGAGATACTCTACCTTTTCAACTTTAAGCTTTCTACGGATGAAGCTGTCCATCATACCACTGTCGAGGGGACCGGGACGGTAGAGCGCGGGAATGGGAATGAAGTCCTCAAAGTTGCTCGGTTTAATCTGCATGATGACGCGGCGCATCCCGGGCGAGGTTTCCAACTGAAAGAGGCCCCCAACGAGACCGTGACTGACAAGTCCATACGTCTTTTCGTCATCGAATGGAATATCCTCAAGCGAGAGCTCGACACCGTGATTTGCCTTAATTCGTGCAAGGCAGTCGTAAACTTCGCTCAAAGTTCGGAGGCCGAGGAAGTCGAATTTGACCATGCCGACATCTTCAAGAATTTTGAGATCAAATTGTGTTGCAATGCGGTCATGCTTGTCCTTGAAGAGGGGGACGTAATCGGTCAGCGGACCATTCGACAGCACCACCCCGCACGCATGGATGGAGACATGCCGTTTCATACCCTCAATCGATTTGGCGATGTCCATCATCTCCCTGTTTTCCTGCGCTTCGGCAACCTCGCGAAGTTGTGGCACCTCCTCCAAAGACTCATCAAGCGTCACACCGGGAATGGTTGGAACGAGCTGCGTCACTCGCCGAACATCCTGCACCGGCACATCGAGTGCCCTGCCAACATCGGCGACAGCGGCCTTCGCACCGAAGGTGCTGAATGTTGCCACCTGTCCGACGCAGTCCGCTCCGTACTTCTCGGTCAGGTAATCAATGACAACCTTGCGATGTTCATCTCCAAAGTCAATGTCAATATCGGGCATACTGATACGATCAAGGTTCAGGAACCGCTCGAACATACAGTCATATTTCATCGGTTCAAACGTCGTAACACCAAGCGCGTAAAGTGCTAAACTCCCACCTGCTGAACCACGTGCATTGAGCGGGAACCCGCGTTCGCGGGCGAAATTAACATAATCCCACACAATCAGCAGATAGCCGGCATAACCTGTCTTCTGAATAATGTCAAGTTCGTAGTCGATTCGCTCTTTTATCTCGGTCGAAAGCTCACCATATTTTTGACGGAGCGCGTCATAGCACAGTTTGCTGAGGTATGAGTCAGCCGTATAGCCCTCAGGGACTTCGTATTTCGGCATGATGTGTTCGCCGTAATCGAGTTTCAGTTGGCAGCGATTGGCAATCTCAAGTGTATTTGTAACCGCTTCAGGAGGGAATTCCGCTAGAACTTGGTGCATTTCATCAACATTTTTGAAATAGAACTGATTCAAGAACCGCATACGGTCTTCTTCCTTCACCCCGCGCTTCATTTGAATACATAGCAGTACATCGTGCATCGTGTGGTCGGTATTGTTAAGATAATGGCAATCATTTGTTCCGACAATTGGCAGGTTGTGTTCCCTGGCAAGCTCAACCATCACCGGGTAGGCACGCGCTTCTTCGGGGATGCCGTGATTTTGAACTTCAACGTACAGGTTATCCTTGCCCATGATATCTTGGAGCATTCGGAAGTTTTTTACCGCCCCCTCACGTTGATCGGAGGCGAGAAGTGCGGGAACATAGCCTTGAATACACCCTGTCAAGGCAATAATCCCCTCGCGATGCTCGCGCAAAATTTCCATATCAATGCGGGGTCTTGAGTAGAAGCCTTCAAGGTAAGCGATCGACCCGAGTTTCATTAAGTTTTTATACCCGGCCGCATTTTCAGCCAGTAGCGTTAGATGGTAAGGACTGCCCTGATTTTTTCCGCGCTCATGGCGGCTGTTGGGAGCAACGTACGCCTCACAGCCGACAATCGGGTTGACACCTTTGTCCTTTGCTTTCTTGTAAAACTCCCACGCACCGAACATGTTGCCGTGGTCTGTGAGCGCGACAGCGGGGACGCTGCTTTTATAAGCCCATTCAATCATGTCGGAGATTCGACAAGCACCGTCAAGCAGGCTATATTCGCTATGATTGTGTAGATGAACGAATGCGGATTTTGCCATATTATGTATCCTTCCGAGCTCATACCAAAAGAAAGTGCAAAACACTAAGAGTATGAAATGTGAAAACAATATAATTTACTAGGTTCTGTTGACATTTCATCGTAACCAGATAATCGTGGCAACGAAACTCAGAAATCCCATATATCGAACCGCTAGCTTATCAAACCGAGAGGAAATACGACGATACTGTTTCATTTTGTTGATGAAACATTCGACTAAATGTCTCTCTTTATACAGATGCGCATCATAAGTGCGTGAATCCCGACGGTTGGCACGTGGGGGTATCACCGGCACCGCCCCCCTTTGGGTTATCGACTCAATCAATGCCATCGAGTCATATGATGTGTCAGCTATCACATACTCACTGTTATAACCGTCAATTAACGCCTCAGCACAAGTGATGTCGTGCCGTTGACCCGCTGTCAGCATAAAATGTAAGGGATTGCCTAAGCCATCAACAGCGATATGAATCTTAGTTGAGAATCCACCCCGGCTGCGTCCAAGTGCTTGTGAGGCTTGACCCCCACTTGTTTTCAATGCACCCCCAGCACATGGGTGTGCGCGAATGATAGTGCTGTCAATGATAAGCCACTCCATATCGGGGTCTTTGGCAAAGTGTTGGTGCATGCGTTGAAAGATATCTTTATCGCACCATCTTGCGAATCGTTTATAGACACTGTTCCAATTGCCGTACTGGTTAGGTAACAGGCGCCATTGACTGCCACTACGAGTTATCCAAAGCACCGCATGGATAAAACGTTTTAAGTGTGTGTGTTGTCCGGTATAGATATCAGGACAGGTTTTAAGGAATGATACTATTTTTGACCATTGACTATCGGATAGGGTGAATGTGGACATATTACCATTATGACACAAATGTCAACACGCCCTAGTAAACCGTTTCTACCAATAACTAATGATCTTCCTCATGGTGATGGTCATCGTGTTGGTGATCTTGGTGCTGATGTCCGTTGCGTTGATGTAAGCTATGGTGATCGTGAGTCACATCACGGGTCAAGAGGAAAACAGCCAATAAACCAACCGCGAAAGCCATCGCCCCGGTGACCTTATCAAGCGACAATATTCTTTCTCTTATCGAAGGAACCTCGTGAGAATGTTCTTCTTCAGGAGGAGAATGTTCCTCCTCGGAATGCGGCGCGTGTGCATGTGACGCATGACCGCCATGAAAGCTCTCAATTACCACATTCAGCAGCGTGCCAGCAGCAAAGGCTGTCAGGTATCCGATAAATTCGCCGAATCTCCCGGTCAAAATCCGCTCCCCGATGAGAGCACCAACCACCGGCGCGATTGAGAGTGGGAGAAGCCGTCCGACGGTTGAGATAAATGCTAATCGTAAGCTAAACTGCAAACGAGATCCGAAAGGGAGACCGCGTCCGATGGTTGCAATGAGTGAGTTGTCGCTGAGAAATGCCAGTGTCAGCACAAAAGCAATCGGCAGATGATGTATTAAAATTACAACGGCAAGTCCGGGACCAAGCATCTCGTTCTTGCTTGCAATAGCGAGGTTAAATCCATCGGCCAACGCATGGATTGATAGCCCAATCACAGTCAAATCCGCGACCCATCGGTGATTTTGTATCGGGAATCGTGGGTTGCGATGACTGATCCGCTCGATTAAAAAGATGGGCAGAAAACCGGATGCCATGAGAAGGAGGCTTACCCACCCGAGATCTTCATACAGGTGGGGGATAAGGTAAAAACCAACGAACCCCACAACGGTACTGGCAGTGAACCCTGTGAGTATCGCGAAAATGACCGGGTCCGAACGTAACGTGTAAAAGGCAATCACGGCACCGATGAAGACTGAGAGAACTGCTATTATGAGATAGATGATTAGCATTGGATCTTGGGATTGAACCCCTACTCCTTAATTGGGAAGAAAACCCCGATCCTCCGTATGTAGAGGTAATTTACCTTATTGTAACTCAATTACTATGTTTTTGTCACTGAAAATCCGAAGGTAATGAGTGAAACAATTTATCCTAAAAATGACAGACTTAAGACCTAAGGGGTTGGAACCTACGCCTCTGCTGTCACGGGATTCCGTCGTCTGCGCTGAGACATCCCTTTTTCGAGTGTGTCCTTGGTCACTAGTTCATACAGAATCGCATATTTCCCCTCACGTTTGCGGAGAATGCGGCCTAGCCGTTGGGTGTATTCCCGTGTGCTCCCGCTGCCGCCGAGGATAACCCCGATGTTTACCTCCGGGACATTGATTCCCTCGTTAAGTACCTTTGATGTAACGATTGCGGGATATTCGCCGGTGTTAAAGTGTTCGAGAATCCGTTTTCGTTCTTTGGTTTTGGTCTGATGCGTAATTGCCGGTAGCAAGTGGCGTATGGAGATGCGATAGGCGAAGCGGTTACTTCCGGTAAAAATTAAGACTCGGTCATTGCGATGCTGTTTCAGCAAGGATTCGAGAAGCCCTAACTTGGCTCCGGCTTCAAGCGCAACAGTTTTGGATCTGTTTAGGGCAAGCATCGCCCGTCGTGCCGCCTTTTCTCGTGTGCTCAGTCGGACAAATTTGCTCCAGCCACCTCCAAACAGTTGGATATTTCGATCGCGCAGAAAATCGAGGTAGATTGTCCGTTCTCGTGTATATTCCGCTCGTTCTTCTTCAGTCAGTTCGACGTACAACCGAACGGTTTCATATTCTGATAGATATTCACCCTTGAGTTCGTCAATTGACTTTCGATAGACCACTCCACCAATCAGTTGGCGAAGTCTCCCCTCCATTCGGTCTGCCCGTTCATACGTCGCCGTCAGGCCGAGTCGTCTGGAAGCGATACTGAGTTCTGGAATGTGGCTGTAACTCGGAGAAGGAAGATGGTGTACTTCATCAAAAATAAGGAATCCGAAGCGGTTGCCGTATTCGTTACTGTAGCGATACGCACTGTCATAAGTCGTGACGGTGATCTCTTGGAGTTCGTGGTATCCGCCGCCCAAAATGCCGATTTCGAGGTCGAAAGCGTTGGTCAGCAGGTCGTACCATTGGTTGAGCAGATCAATCGTTGGCACAATGATTAGTGTGCTGCGCCCCACATGTTCAATTGCCTTGAGAGCAAGGAGCGTTTTGCCTGCACCTGTCGGCAAAACAACCGTACCGAGACAATCCGCATCGATCCACGCCTGCAATCCTTCCTGTTGATAGTCGTGGAGGTCAAAATCCAGTTTGAGCGTTGGCTTGATGGTTCTGTATTTCGGAACGGTCGTCGTGTATTGGACACCGTTTTCGCGCAACTGCTCGACAGCGATTGGGTAGTGCAACGCAAGGGCACGCCATTTTTCAACCCGCGTGTCCCACTGAAAGTGTGGGGGCGGTGTCTCTGCGTGTTCAGCGATAACCGTGCCGTCGTCATAGCGGAAATAGATTTTCTTTTTTTCGCTCATAATTGATCGGATCTATCCCCAGACACATCTTCAGAAACCGTATCGCTCGTTTTCCGAAACTGATGGATTAGGAACCATATTCCTATCGCTACTAAAATGACTCCAACAAAGTCAAACCAGAGGGGTTGGAATTCAATCGTTCCGAAATCGCTTGTGTAACCCGGTATATCGAATGGAAGAAGAGTCGTAGCGGCTAATGGCAATGCGTTAGTAAGCGCATGACCAAAAAAACAGGGGAGCATCGATCGGGTCTCTATAAACCACCATGCAAACAGAACCCCTAATGTAGTAGCACCGATGAATTGCCATGGATTAAGGTGAAGCACTGCGAAAAATATGGCAGAAGCAAGGATAGCTTTTCGTGTGCTATAATGACTCAGAAAGCCGCGTAGTATCAGTCCTCGCACCAACAGTTCCTCGGTCAAGGGGGCAACCACCACGAGTGCTATAGTTGAACCCCAAAGGCTTACTTGGGCACTTACAAGACTCGTGAGATAGTCGGAAAACCGTGCTGGCGGGGGGAGGACGGTTCGTTGTAAGTTATTTATTTCAGAGATCAGGATAGAGGTGCCGATAACTGTGAGCACCATAGGGAAAAGCAGGGACGGTCGTACCGGCGCGAGCGGACATATCTCTCTGAGAGAGGCTTGGGCTCGTTTAAGCCCTCTTATCAAAATTAACCCGAAGGCAATAACACTAATCAATGAAAAAACAGCGGGGTGATCTGAAAGTGGAAAGTCGATAACACTCCCAAGGATTTCAAAAGGGATAGATAACACAAGCATTAGAATGCTGAGTAATATCAGAATCCAGATAGATTGGAGAATATTGGGGTAACGGTAATTTTGAGTCATGTCAACCTCCGATCTGTGAAACGCCCGATTCCCCTAGGATCACCCATCGGGGTTCGCATTTTCTGTCTCACTAAAGACTTCCATCCCAGCGGACCCATCGGCAACTTTCCGAATTTGGGTCTCGAAGCCGGGGGGCGAAAGTGCCCACGTAATCCAGAGTGGGGTATCGCCAGTGTTGACAAAGCGGTGTTCGACCTTCGGCGGCAGGTAAATCACTGTTCCCGGTTTCAGGTCTGCCACCTCATCAGCGACATATCCTACGCCCTGCCCACCAAATACAAAGATAATTTCTTCCGCGTCGGCGTGCGAATGCCACGGGATTTCGCTGTGGGGATCAATCTCCTCCAGCCCCATCGAAAAATGCTTTGTATCCGTTGTCTTGGGTTCAATACAGGTGTACAATGTGCGCGGTGCTTCGCCTTCAATCCGAACTACTTCCGCATCTTCTTTATGGAAAAAGTATCCCATTGTATCTTCCTTTCTATGTGTACAGCGTTGATGTTTCACGTTTTACGTTTCACGCATCATGTCTTTTGTGGTTTCTTCTTCGCAGCAGGAAACAAGATGTTATTCAGGATAAGCCGATACCCCGGCGAATGTTTATGAAGGCCTAAGTTGGTCGGGACTCTTCCTTCCCCAACGAGGTGGCGATAATCCTCCGGATCATGACCGCCGAAAAATGTGAACGTTCCCTTTCCCAATTTGCCGTGAATGTACTTGGCGTAGCGGGTCCCTTCAATGTCCCCCATGATTGTGATAGTTTCACGGATGGTGCTCTTGTTGAACGATGTGGTTTGTCCGAGGAATCCACGCACCCGATTCACATGATTTTGGGTGAGCATAGTGGGGATAGGGTCATGCTTTGCGGCGAATTCAAATAGGATGAAATCCTCTAGACCTGCGAGCGGATTGAGTTCTGGTCGTGGGTTATCAATATTTGAAAATTCATATCGATTCGGGTTGGGGTAGAGGACAAACCTCTCAAAAGCAAAGGTTTTATTGAAATCGAGCTTGGACTGATAGCCTGGATCTAGCGGGGTCCCGTCGAGTTCGGGGGCAACGATGTCCACACCTCCTCCGTTTGTAGAGAGCGCGATATCCAACGTTTCCGGTGCGGAACACATGGCGAAAAGGAATCCACCTTTGACGATGTAATCTTGGATCAACTGAGTAATGTATGCTTTATGTTTCGGCACACTATTAAATCCTGCATCCGCCGCAGCCTGCTCAAATAGATGTTTGCGCTGTTGATACCAGACCTGTCCCTTATACGCACTGTGGAATTTTCCGTGTTGCCCTGTAAAATCTTCATGATGCAGATGCAGCCAATCATACTGCTCTGTAAACAGAATCCCAGCTTCAACCTCTTTATCCCAGATTGTATCGTAAGGGATCTCTGCGTACTCAAGGGCGATTTTCACGGCATCATCCCACGGGTCTCGGTAGGGTGAATCCTTCGATGGGGCGTATACGGCGATCTTGGGAGCCTTTTCCAGCAAGATCTCATCCATATTGCTGTTATCCATCTCGGCTTGGATCGCACCATACTCGGCAGTTGAGATTGGTTGGAAATTGACCCCCATCGTTCGCGCTTTAAGTTGTACATCCGGGGAGTCACTCAGAAGAAAAGAGCCGCCGCGATAGTTTAATAACCACTTTGCGTCATATTCACGGGGAACTTCCAACGTCCAGTAGGTCAGTCCGTAAGCCTTCAGATGGTTGACTTGTGTATTATCCATCGGCACAAGCAACCACTGTGGGTAGACGCTGCTCGTTATTGCAAAAAAAAGAAGTAAGGACAGTGAGGCGATTTTGTTTGTTGGGGTCATCGATTTTTGTCTTATTCGAGAGATCTGTGTGTATAACCGTATTCGGGGGAGTTGTCTTTGTTAAAAGATATGAGAGTGTAGCATAGGTTGCTTTAGATCTCAAGGAAAAATTTGTTGGACAGTACTATATCAAAGGTAAGTTACTAGGGCGTGTTGACATTTCCCATCAGATGCGCCTTAAGACGATTTGGGAAATTGTTATCAAAATCCACAAAATGTAGGGGATGGCAGCTCATATCGGGGCTAGGAAGCCCCTCCTACAAGGACCGCTAGCGGCGGAGCAAGCAATCAATGGCACAACTACAAACCAGGACCCGATGAATCGGGCAACTGCATTGTAGGGGCGGGGGGACCCTACCCCTACGATTAGGTACTTATCACCGAATCATGGACACGGTTCACATAAATGTCAACACGCCCTAGCGAAACAATCGAGTCAAGAACTGAATTGATACACATGTCGCCCCGCTGGGGCTTTAAGACATTTGGGGATCGCGTATGCTATAAACATGTCGCCCCGCTGGGGCTAAAAACTTGAGACTGACATCCGCTATACACATTGCGTTCCGCTGGGGCTATGGGTCGGGCAAGATGCTCGACCTATGGGGATGTACGGAGGTTACGGCATAGGGACAAGGAAGGAGGGACTAGCGAGAAAATTGATTGATGGGGAAACGAGCCGGTGAAGCTTATTTCCCCTAAGTGTGGGTAGATTTTCTGAGAGGATTTGCGCTATTGAACTTGGCTGGCGGCATAGTGGAGGATATTCTCGATCAATTTCTTGTTTCTCTCAACGGTGTACCGATTATCATTGCGGAGGCTCGTGATGATGTATAAACCTTTGCCGTGTTTTCGCACACCCACAACTAGGTCTTTTCCGTCATTGGAGGTCGCTAATACCTGAAAGTCACCATCCCAATCTGTCCAAGTGTCATCAATATAGAGTTGTCCGGATCGTACCTCATTCGGTTCAGCGAACAGGTTTTGTCCTTGTTCCGCCACAGTAAACTCCTGAGTCGGTTTTCGCTCAACACCTTTCAAATTTCCCACCAGCCAACCGATTTCAAACGGATCTCCCCGGTCCGCGTCCTGTCCGCTCACGATGACAATCCCGCCCTTTTCGACGAACCCTTTGATTTTCTTCTCAGTTGCTTTGTTGAGCAGGTAGCCGCTATAAGCGATTTCCCGATGTCCGATCCACAAAATATCTACTTCGTCTAAGTCAGGCAGCGTGGAATCTTGGGTTGCCTCATAAGCCATCGTTTTGTTCCCAACTGTGCGGACAGCTCGGATGGCGTTGTATTCATAGCTGACGGTGTTGGTCGGCACAGGAACAGGGCTATCAGACGGCATGGCTTCAGTATTTCCCGTCAAAGTTAAGACTTTCAAGGCATCTTCCGGGGCTCCTACCCATCTCTCACCCGCGAGAATCGCTCGGATAACCTCTCGGAACTCCATAGTTGATCCATCGAATGTCCGCTCCATATAGGGGCACAGATGGGTGAATATCCACCAACCGTGGGGGTTGCCTGTGCGGTTTCTATACCACGTTCCATCGAAATAGCCAAGCCCCTCGACGGTATGCGTCTGTTGGTAAAAAACAATGAGGGGCATACCAACTTCGAGGAGGCGGATCATTTTCTGTGGGGAGCTGCCCCGGACATACCAGCCGGTGGCAATGTTGAGTTTAATCTGGTCAAGTTTCTTTCCCTTGAGGTCCTCTTCGACCTCAATGATGGCGTTCATTCTCTTGGTATCGACACTTTTAATTTTTCCAAACACAATGTTGGTGCTGCCATCAATGATTTCTTGGATGGTGAACTCTCGATAAATAAATCCTTGAGCATCTGAGAAAAACAGCGAACTAATGAAGACCACGCTTAAAATAGGTAGTAACCAGCGCATTCCATGAACTCCTTTCGCCCGTTGATGTTTGTTACTGCTATCGGTTAGTGTTTCAGTGTTTTCCCTTTGGCGTTTTTGAAGGCGGTGGCAGTCTCTTTTTGATTTGGTGAAAACGCTGAGAATCTCTCTTTAAATTGGATTTGCGGGGCAGCTTGGCTATTCGGGAACGGACAGCGGCAATCCGTTCAGCCGTCGGAGGATGTGTCGAGAACATCTGTTCAAGCTTTGACGGTTTTCCTTTCTGGAGTTTAAGGAGTTTTTCAAAAAACGTCGCCATACCTTCGGGGTCAATGCCAGCGTCGTACATCTCTTGGACAGCGTGCCCATCTGCCTCTCTCTCAGCGTCGCGACTGTACTTCATGAGGACTCCATTCGCAGCCAAGCCAGCGACCATCTGTTCGAGTTTACTTTGGTTTTCTCCCAGAGCTAACTGTGCCACAGCTGCAAGCCCAAGTTGTCGGGTCATCTGTTTCACGCCGTGTTTGCCGACTACATGTCCGATTTCATGACCGATTACGCCAGCTAACTCGGATTCATTTTCCGCTGCACGGATCAGCCCAATATTCACATAGAGGTACCCACCCGGTACAGCGAAAGCGTTGACAGCTTCGGTGTTGACGACCTTGAAGTGGTATGTGATGTTCTGTCGTTGAGAATGGTTTGCGAGGCGTTGTCCAAGTCGATCGATATATGCTGTCACAATCGGATCCGAGTAAATTTTCATCTCCTTTTCGATCTCGCGAGAGAATTGCTTCCCTAGCTGGACTTCCTGTGCATCAGAGAAGATGTTGAGATCACTAATCCTTCCGGCGCAGCCGAAAAATCCGCTGCTGGTTATCACAACAAGTGCGATCCATAAGGTCAGTTGTATTATTCGAGAAACTTTTTGCATGTTGATTCGCCTCGGTTCCGAGAGTTTTCAACTTTTTAGGAAAGCGATCGATAGATAGTCCCGCACATGTTGGAGATATGAGGTTGGAGTTGAAGGGAAAACTGACTTCATCGAAGTGGATTTCAATCGGAGAGGTGGATCTGTAGTCTTTGGTGATCCGGTGAGGAATTGCAGATTTTGGTCGGAAGGGGTGAAGTCTTTGATAACTGTTGGACTTAGGGAAGAAACGACGATGGATAGACGGATAATATCAATGGCAATCTGTCTTACAAGTCATCATCGTCCGCAGGCTCAAACAGGATGCTGCAGCTGCTACAACGATACCCGCTTTCCGTGTTGGATTCGTCAATGAGAAACAGCATACCACAACAGATTGGGCACGGCTCCTCAATTTCCATTTCCACCCGCTCAAGGATTCCAGTTCTATCTTCAAACTCAACAAACATTTTTATCCTCTCTGAAAATCAGTAGCGATTCAGTGTGGGATCTATTTCAATTGCCCACTGATCGATTCCGCCGGTTAAACTTTTCACGTTTTGGAAACCGTTTTGGTATAGGTAATATGCGGCTTGCATACTCCGCATCCCGTGATGGCAATGCAGGATGATTTCGCGACTCGGATCGAGCTGCTCGATATGTTGGGGGATGTTATTCATCGGGATGAGTTGAGCTTCCTCGAGGCAAACGATCTGATGTTCCATCGGTTCTCGAACATCAATGAGTTGGATGGGTTCACCTTGATCGAGTTTTTGCTTGAGTTCGTGGACTGAAATTTCGTGTTTCTCCGGCTGAAAAGGCGGAAGTGCTTCGGAGGGGGTGTTGTCTGCGGTTTTCAAGTTTCGCACCTCGGTTTGGATCAAGCGCACTGGGGGCAGGGGCAGATACCCCTGAGTGTTTCAAAGGAGTAGATGCCGGTCGAATGTCCGTCACTCCATGTAAACTGGATGGCATAACGGCCGACAAGCTCAAGGTTAATGGGTTGGGTATCGGCTGGAACTGAAATCTGGTCTGGATCGCCGAGTCCGTCTGGACCAAACAGGGAGTGGACATCCTGCCCTCTGTGCCTTATTGTTGAACACTCTGCACATGGACATAGCCGCCTGAGATATGGATAGGTGTATTCACTCTCGTGCCCATCTTTCCAGACGATTTGTAGACCGTCGTTCCCCAACCGTTTAATCGTTTTTGGCTGTTGCTGTCTCATAGACAAAAGTTAAAAGATACCTAATTCGTCTTTAGCCTCTTCTGTCATCATTTCTGGTGTCCAGCGCGGCGTCCAAACGACATTGACATTGACTTCCTCAACCCCGTCAAGCTGTTGGGTGACATGCTGTGTTCCATTGATAAGTTGTCCACCAGCAGGACAGCCCGGGCTGGTCAGGGTCATTGTGATATTAACAGTATCAGCCTCAATATCAACACCGTAAATCAATCCCATATCAACAATGTTGATGCCAACTTCCGGATCAATAATTTCTTTGACTGCCTCAAATACAGTATCTTCTGTTACCATCAGAGTCCTCCATCAATAATCTACAGAGACGAGAATCCCATCGCCTTCAACTTTGACTTCATAACATTCGACCGGTTCGGTCGCGGGCATACAAAGCGCTGCACCGGTGCAGACGTTGAAGCGTGCCCCGTGTCGCGGGCATTCGATCTGGTCGCCGTCGAGTTCACCTTCAGCGAGGGGACCGCCATCGTGGGTGCAGACATCTTCGATAGCGAAAAATTCGCCATTCACGTTGAATAGTGCAACGGGTATATCGTCTACCTCAACCAGTTTTTTTTCTCCCGGCGACAGTTCACTGACCTTTGCGACCTCGAAAAACTCGCTCATTCGGTCTCCTCGTCTTCGTCTCCGGGCCAACCTTTGAGCCCATAAACACCCGCTTTTAGCACTTTCAGCGCTAGCAGTCCACATTTCAGACGCACGGGCCCTAAGGGGATACCGAGCATCTCCAAAATGTCATCCTTGCTTAACTTTTTGACATCATCCAAACGTTGACCTTTAATCTCTTCTGTCAACATTGAAGCGGCTGCTTGACTGATAGTGCAGCCATGACCAGAGAATCGAAGGTCGGTTATAACACCGTCCTCAACCTTGAGATCCATACGAATCTGATCTCCGCACAGGGGATTGTCATCCTCATAAGAGATGTCAGGACACTCAAGGGTCCCATAGTTACTTGGGTTTTCGTAATGATCGAGAATATCTTCTTCGTAAATGTTCATCTTCGTCTCCGCGTTAGCATACGTTGGGCTTTCAGCAATCCTTCATGCAGGATATCAATTTCTTCAAGTTTGTTATAAAGGTAGAAACTTGCGCGGACTGTAGCGATAACCCCAAATTTCTGCATGAGCGGTTGTGCACAGTGGTGTCCGGCTCGGACTGCAACTCCAACCGTATCTAAGACGCCTGCTATGTCGTGTGGGTGGATACCCTCCAAGTTAAATGTGATAGCCCCTGTTTTTTGCCGGGGCTTGGGACCATAGATGGTGATGCCCTCAATTTCGGCGAGTTTCTGGTGCGCATATTCGAGCAGTTCTTGTTCATGCACGAAGATTGCTTCCAGCCCAACTTGGTTGAGATAGTCCACGGCAGCCGCAAGCCCAATCGCTTCCGCAATGGCTGGCGTTCCCGCTTCAAATTTGGCTGGCACATCGGCGTAGGTTGAACTTTCGCGCTGGACAGAGCGGATCATCGAACCCCCGCCCAGAAATGGCGGCATCTCCTCTAAGAGGTCTGACTTGCCGTACAGGATACCGATGCCGGTAGGACCGCACATTTTGTGCCCTGAAAAGGCGAGAAAATCGCAATCCAACTCCTGCACATCCACGTCGAAATGCGGCACACTCTGTGCGCCATCAATCAACACCTTCGCGCCGATGGCGTGGGCGGCGGCAGTAAGTTCCTTAACGGGATTGATAGTACCAAGGACGTTGGAAACGTGCGTCATTGCAACTATCTTGGTGCATTCTGTCAGTAACCTCTCTAATCCATCAAGCTGCAAAACCCCTTCGTCGGTGATTTCAATAAACCGCAGCTTCGCTCCGGTGCGTTGGGATAGTAACTGCCACGGCAGGAGGTTGCTGTGGTGTTCCATTACCGTGACAAGGATTTCATCACCCTCTCGGAGATTAGCACTTCCCCAGCTATATGCAACTAAATTGATTGATTCGGTGGTGTTCCGCGTAAAGATAATCTGGCTTGAACGACGTGCGTTGATGAAACGTCTGATGCGCTGTCGCGCCTCCTCATACTTGGCGGTCGCTTCCTCAGAGATGCGGTAAATGCCCCGATGGATATTTGAGTTGTAGGTCCGGTAATACGCATCCATCGCCTCAATTACGGGATCTGGTGTTTGAGAGGTCGCAGCACTATCCAGATAGATCAGTGACGGGTCATTCTCCTGTTTTAGAATGGAAAAATCGTTTCGGATAGCTTCGACATCAAACTCATTGAGTGCGTTATTGATAGGTTGAGCGTACATCAGAACTCCAATTCAAATCAGGATTTAAGGATTCAAGGATTAGCAAGATTATATCCTTGAATCCTGATGTTCGCTCATGTTAAGAAGTGTGCAACAGAAACCGAGTTTTTGTACGGGTTGGGTCACCCAACCCGTACTACGGACGGGGAACCCCGCCCCTACGGTTTTTCTTCATGCTTTGCACCTTCTTTTTACATGAGTCTTAGGTTTTAGGCATGGCTAGCTTATTTGGAAAACAGGTTGCTTGCCCAGTTGGTCAATTTCCCACCTGAGAACGAAACATCAACTGTCTCGCCGTGATCAGCGCATGCCTCATCTGTCGGCACGTCGGTCGCTGCATCACTGGATTGGACATAGCCCTTTTCGAGAAGATAGGCTTCAACTTCGTCGCCGCTGACATCAGCGATAATCTCACCATTGATTTCAATCGTTGGTTGCAGTGGTTGACCACTCTTCTCGACCATTTCACGATAATTATCTGCGTTGTTAATGATGTCTATATCTGCGTATTCCAAACCATATTTCTGGAAGATCGCGCGGACACCATTGCTCCAACCGCAAACAGGTTTCATATAGGCGTTAATTTTTGGCTGACTCATTTTGGGTTCCTTTCAATTTTGAAAAGTGTAAAGTGTCTCCGAAAGGTTCGGAGCATCAAATATAGCGGACTAGATACTGTCTATTCGCCGCTTTTAAAAGAAAAATATGAAAATCGAAGATTTTCATCTATCTTCTTGATGGTTATATCGCCAATTTACGATCGACCGACTGTTGAAGTTGCGATCGAACTGATTCTAACGAAATCCTTTGCATCACAGGTTCAAAAAAGCCGTCAACAATTAACCGTTCCGCTGCGTCGTGAGACAAGCCACGGCTCATGAGGTAAAACACCTGATCTTTATCGATGGGCCCCGCTGTCGCACCGTGTGTACAACGGATGCCTTCACTGGCTAAGATTTCGAGTCCGGGCAGGGGGTCTGCGCGGGCATGGTCACTTAACATCAGATTATCGTTCTTCTGATAGGCATCGGTATGTTGACCACCGGGGTGGACATGAATCATACCCGCCCACACACTCCGCGATCGATCCTTGAGGACAGTCCGATAGAGCAGATCGCTTGTTGTGTGAGGCGCTTGATGGTCTTGATAGGTATGAATATCGAGGTGCTGGCGTGCGTGCGTAAAGGTCAATCCGAGCATCTCGGCATGACCTCCCTGCTTCTCCAACACCGACACCTGGTTAAGTTTGCTCACGCGACTCCCCAGCGCGCTCGACACCCAACGCAACTGCGCGTCTCTGCCAATAATTGCGCGCTGTGTCGAAAAATTCCAGACACGGAGATTCCATCTTTGCACCCCGATGTAGTCTACATGGGCATTGTCCGCGACAAAAATTTCGACAGCCCCACAGTGCAACCCGGGCGCATTCGCCTCCGTCGAGAGGTGTTCCTCCACAACGGTGACTTGGCTACCCTCATCGGCAATAATCAGGGTATGTGAAAGATCTGTCCGCCCCGCTTCAGCTAATGCGATAAACACGCGCAATGGGATTTCAAGGACGACATTTTTAGGGACATGTAACAGATAACCGCCCTGCCAAAATGCACCGTGGAGGGCATCGAACTTATTCCAATCAACCGAAACGGCTTTGGTCATAAAATGGGACTCGACCAGCTCTGGACGCTCCTTCAACGCGGTATTCATACCCGCAAAGTAGACCCCTTTACGTTCGAGGTCTTCCGTCAGCGCGACACTGCGGACGATACCATCGTGCTGAACTATCTGCCCCGGCTCTCCATTCAACGACGCCAATCTCCCCCTTAGCGTATCGGGCAGCGGTGCATGTTCAGCGGATTCGGAAGGCGACAGCGCAATCGGATGATACTGCTGTAGCTTGAAGGGACGCAGGTCTGTGCGCCGCCAATAGTCCTGCACGTGCATACCCGTTGTACGCTTCCACGTATCCTCATTGGGCGTTTTGGGGATTGGCAGGCGATCGTAAACGTCATACGCTGCCAGTCGCCGCTCGCGCATCCAACGGGGTTCGTCTTGCGTTCTGGATATATGCTCTACAAATTCTCGTGAAAAATCTCCCGCGTGAACTTCGTAAGCGGGATTGTGATTTAACTCTGAAGACAATTCGTTCTCCATCTCTCTCTAACAATATTGTAACTCAAGCCCAATGCTACACACATATCGCCCCGCCCCGATAAGATCGGGATTCAGATTGCTTTGAATCCTCAATGCTTCATCGGGAGCAACTGGGGCTATGTTGGTTCATTAGTGCATTGGTTCATTGAATTGATGAACACTTGTCTGAATCGCAGATTGCCACGGATTAGGGAACAACGATCGTTGTTCCCTACAACCCGTTTGCTGTAGCAAACTCACTAGGGCTTTAGGTGGCAACTTGAGTTATTGTGTTAATCTCTATCCTACGGAACCTTCCATCTGAAGCTGGATTAGCCGGTTCATTTCGACCGCGTACTCCATCGGGAGTTCTTTCACAAGCGGCTCAATGAATCCGTTGACGATCATGGTCGAGGCTTCCTCTTCGGAAAGCCCGCGGCTCATCAGATAGAAAAGTTGTTCTTCGCCAATCTTGCTGACACGCGCTTCGTGTCCGACGTTCACATCGTCTGCGTCGATTTGGATAACCGGATAGGTATCGGACCGTGATTCTTCGTCAAGGATTAGGGCATCACATTCGACGTTGGATTTACACCCTTTCGCACCATTAAGCACCTTGAGTTCGCCACGGTAGCTGGAACGTCCGCCATCTTTGCTAATCGACTTGGAGATGATACGCGAACTGGTGTTCGGCGCACAGTGAATGACCTTACCGCCGGCGTCCTGATGCTGTCCTTTAGTTGCGAAAGCGATTGAGAGGATTTCCCCGTGGGCACCCGGCTCCATCATGTAAATGCTTGGATACTTCATCGTGAGTTTTGATCCCAAGTTACCGTCAATCCATTCCATGTGGGCATCTTCGTAAGCCATCGATCGCTTGGTTACGAGATTATATACGTTATTCGCCCAGTTTTGGATCGTCGTGTAACGCACACGCGACCCCTTCTTGCAGATAATCTCGACGACGGCGCTATGCAACGATTCACTGGAAAAGGTTGGAGCCGTGCATCCTTCGACGTAATGCACCTCTGCACCTTCGTCGGCAATAATCAACGTCCGCTCAAACTGCCCCATGTTTTCGGTGTTGATGCGGAAGTACGCTTGCAACGGATAATCGACCTTCACGCCGGGCGGGACATAGATGAAAGAACCTCCCGACCAGACCGCTGAGTTGAGCGCGGCAAGTTTGTTATCCGCGGACGGAATTACTGTACCGAAATATTCCTTGACCAGATCCGGATATTTACGAAGGGCTGTATCGGTATCGACGAAGATAACGCCAATCTTCTCCAACTCTTCTTCCATGTTATGATAGACAACCTCCGAATCGTATTGGGCACCAACGCCGGCAAGAAATTTCCGCTCCGCTTCCGGGATGCCGAGTCGATCAAAGGTTTTCTTGATGTCGTCGGGGACATCGTCCCAGCTTTGCTCGACCCGGTCAGAGGCTTTGACATAGTAGTAGATGTCATTGTAGTCGAGTCCAGAGAGGTCGCCGCCCCATTTCAGATCTGGCTTCTGCTTGAAGATTTCATAGGCTCTCAGCCGATATTCGCGCATCCAATCGGGTTCGCCCTTGATATCGCACATCTCATTGATGACCTCAGTATCCAAGCCTTTTCGCGATTTGAAAACGGGCTTAATATCATCGTGAAATCCGTATTTGTATTCACTGCTGACACCGATGTCTGCTGTCTCATTCGGCTTTTGTTGTTCTGCCATTTTCTGTATTTCCTTTCCGCTTTCGGTAGATCTGTTCTGTTTTTACGCTCTTAAAGAGGGTAATGTCTCTTCAGCCTCAGTTTCAACAACGGTCTCCGTCAGGCCGTGTGCCTCACGAATTGGATCGTACCCTTTCTCCTCCAGAAGTTCAGCGAGTTCCCAGCCTCCGGATTCGACCACTTTTCCGTCAAGCAGAATGTGTATAAACTGCGGACGGATGTAGCTGAGTAGGCGCGGGTAGTGAGTAATAATAAGCACACCGAGGCCTGGACCAATCAATTGATTGACGCTTTCCCCAACGATACGCACCGCGTCAATATCCAACCCCGAATCGGTTTCGTCAAGGATGGCAATCTTAGGTTCAAGCATCGCCAGTTGCAAAACTTCGGCTCTCTTCTTCTCGCCTCCAGAGAACCCGTCGTTGAGGTAACGCCGCGCAAACGATTCATCAACGCCTAGCTGTTTCATCTTTGCACGCAACTCTCGCCGAAATGCTCGCATCGGGATGAGTTCGCTTGTTTCCGACCCGTTTGAATTTTCGGACCGCACGGCACTCACGGCCATGCGGAGGAAGTTCGCCATGCTGACACCGGGAATTGCTGTTGGGTATTGAAACGCGAGGAAAAGTCCTAACTTTGCGCGTTCGTTCGGCTCCAGTTCAAGGATATCCACTCCGCCGATGGTAACTTCCCCGGAATCAACGGTATAGGACGGATTCCCCATCAGTGCGTTGGCAAGGGTGCTTTTGCCGGATCCATTCGGACCCATAAGTGCGTGGATTTCACCCTGTTTAACATTCAGGTTTAAGCCTTTGATGATAGGTTGGTCTTCCACGCTGACGTGTAAATCTTTGATAACTAATTCAATGCTCATTATTTCTTATTCAGCTCCTTCTGTATATTATGTGATGCACAATGTCCCTAGCCGCCAATCATAGACATGTTTCGTTTCGGTTTGACAAAGTTCACTGCATTAATCTGGTGTCCTGCTTCCTTCTGCTTCACCGCTTCAATAATAAGGTCCCCAACAGTTTCGTCAGGGGCACCTGCGCGCAGCGGGGTCAACAGATCGGTTTCTATAATAGAAAACAGACATGTCCGCAATTGACCGTCGGCGGTGAGGCGGATCCGATTGCACTGTTCACAAAACGGTTCAGTTACGGAAGAGATAAACCCGACATCCCCCTTACCGTCTTCAAACTGATAAAGCTTTGCCGGATCATGTTTCGCGTCGCCATTCATCTCCACTGGATTCAGGGGATAGACTCCATCGATTTTACCAATGATTTCCTTACCCGGAATGAACATATTCCGCCCCCAGATGTCGTCCGCATCTAAGGGCATGAACTCAATAAACCTGAGTTGATAAGAATTATCGCGTGCAAATTTTGCAAGGTCAACGATTTCATCCTCGGTGAACCCTTTCATTGCGACTGCATTCACTTTGATTGGATCAAACCCACAGCGTTGCGCCTCTTGTAGCCCCGCTAATACTCTTGAAAGCACCTTACGACGCGTCATCTGTTCAAATTTTGCCTCATCCAACGTATCGAGGCTGACATTGATTCGGCGGAGCCCTGCATCATAAAGGTCTTTTGCCTGCGTGATTAAACCGATTCCGTTTGTAGTCAAGCTGATGTCCTTCAACCCCTTGATTCCATAGAGCCGTTTGATGAGCTCTGGCACCCCCCGACGAACTAGCGGTTCTCCACCTGTAAGTCGAATCTTGCTGATTCCCAGACCGACGAAGATACGAGCGAGGTGAACAATCTCGTCAAACGTCATGATAGCACCATCTTCCATGAACTGCATATCTTCCGGCATACAGTAGATGCAGCGGAAGTTACACTGGTCGGTCACGGAGATGCGCAGGTTCGTATGTTCTCGATTGAAGCTGTCAAAGAGTCGTATGTTCGTCATTTTATGGGTGGCCGCACAAGGCTAATTGGTTGGGTTTAGTGTTAATTCCGGGAGCTAATGATAACATAAGCATCTCGGTTTTGCAAATGTTTTTATAGGTTTTTTATGTAAAATACCATAAAAAAGTTAAAACATGAAACGTGATGCGTAAGAATAACACGTAATACGGAAGCGAGGAGGTGCGTGAAAACACTCGCTTCCTCACATATTCGCCTCTCCAAGCTGATAGGTGGCGTAGGTTGGGTTGAACGGTTAAAGCAAATCTCTATCAACGACTATAGGGGTGCTGCTTTTCAACAACGGTCTCTTATAGATAGATAGAGCGAAACCCAACTGGGTCAAGACTTCTGTAGTCGAGATGGGAATCTCAACCTACAGATAATGAACCAATCCAATTTAGCCCTCGATGTCCTTAATCATTTCGATGAGGTCTGAATACACTAGGTTGCCATCGTCATCTTTCATGCTGTACCATTCGGGCACACGTCCCACTTCTCGGTATCCAACTTTTTGATATAGGTGGATTGCAGCCTCGTTCAGATGCCAGACATGCAGGTAAATCCGTTTCAGACCGAGCTTCCGACCTTCCGCCTCCAGAAGCAGCATCATTTCCCTTCCCAGTCCACGTCTGCGACACCTACCGATGATCTTTATCCCCAACGTTCCCATCCGATGTGCAGTGTCGAGTTGTAGGCTTCCCTCCCCAACAATCTGCCCATCCACTTCTATTAAAAGATGAGAGCGTTTCCCGGTTTCCAGATCAACAAGGAATCCGCCCAACCGCTCACAACCCTTGGCGAAGCCCGTCTCTGCGTGATATGCCATCACCCGCTCCTGATGCAGGATATTGCACATCTCGACATAAGCGGGGACATCCTGCCATCGCGGATAGCGAAAGGTAACCGTTTCACCGTTGTTTTGGATTGTCCGAATGATTTGGCCTTCTTTCATCTGACCTTCTTTCATTTGAGGGGCTCCATCAAATTCTGCTCACATCACACGAAATGAAACGTAAAACGTGAAATGTGAGGAAGATTACGCATTACGCTTAGGTTTGGGAGTGGAAGAAAGAAACCGAGTTTTCAAGAAAAAACTCGGTTTCTCTATGATCGGTAGCAATTTGCGTTAATTTAGGCTTTCACATCACCGAAATTTTCAATGCTGGTGGGCAGCTGACCGTCGGGCAGATAGAATTCGTCTTGGATGTTTACAGGCACCGGCTGATGTGTCCGCATCGATTCAATCGCCTTTTCAAAGATGAGTGTCGGTACACAGGCTTCCCAAGCGTCCATCGGGCTTGGACCTCCCTCAAGGCACAGGCGGGCGAACATACCCATCTCCCCGTCGAAGCCGTTGTGATATTCGTTCTGCTCAATGCCGGGTTCGTCAGTACCTTGGAATACAAGGTTTCCGAAACGAACGGTTGCTGCGCTCACTTGCCCAGCCAAGACTTCGGCGTAGTGTTTGGGAAGCACGCCACCGCTGCCGACAGTGCTGAAAACGGAGGTCCCAATCCCGCCGTTGGCAAAGCGAATAATGATCGTGCTGGTGTTTGTCGGTTGCCCATCGTAGCCCATGGCGAGGATCTCCACCGGTTGTGAACGCATGACGTGCCAAATCCAGTGGAGGTTATAGCCAGAGTTGTCAAGGATACCGTCGCGACCATACGGACCTTCGGGGTCGTTCGGTTTATCGTAAGAGACACGGCAGGTGAAAAGAGTATAGTACGGCTGACGGATGACCTCGCGCAGCCGTTTGGTTACCGGTGAATGTTTGAACCACCAACCACTCATCAGCTGCACCCCCGACTCATGCACGGCTTTCTGAACCCGTCGTGCCTCGTCAAGTGTCATCGCCGGCGGCTTCTCGACAAAGATATGTTTGCCCGCTGCACAGGCTTTGATAGTGATATCCGCATGGGTGTCGTGGGTTGAACAGATGAGCACCGCATCAATGTCGGGATCGGAAAGTATACGGTCAAGGTCGGTTGTGTAGTAGTCCGCATTCCCCTCTTCGGCACGGACACGCGCCCCGATCCGGCGTCCGTCACTACGCACATCTTCCTCAACCACATCCATCGTGGCGACGAGACGGATCTCCGGCGTTTTCAGGATGTTTGGTATATGGGCACCGCTAATGCCCCCGCAGCCGATGATTGCAACGTTCAGTTGTTCTGCCATCGTCCCCCTCCTTATCCGCCCGCTTCCACCTGTTCAATCAGTGGCTTGATCTTGGCGAAGTTGATCCGCATTGCATCCGCGCCAGAACCACTCGGTGGCTGAAAATGTGTGGCGACAGCAAAAACCGCATCACAGCGGTGGTCACGCAGATTTCGCAGCACCGTCGGATAGTCAACATCACCTTCGCCAAGCGGGCAGTATTCAAAATTGAGTTTCAGTCCATCAAGGACTCGCAGATCTTTCACGTGGAGCGAATGGAGGTAGGGACGCACATTAATAAAACCTGCGGTCGCTGAATCCGATTCGCCGGCGGTCAGGTTGTCGGATGGGTGCCACATAATTTTGATTCGCTTGGAGCCGACACCCTCAACCAGTTCCCGACAGTGGCGGGTTGTGTTGGTATAGTGCCAAGGCAGATTGCCAAGCGCAACATCAATATCGTGCTTCTCCGCCTGCTCTGCCACAAGTGAGAAGGCTTTGATTAGCTTCTCCATGTCAACGTCGGCGATGACGCCGCCCCGCGTTAGCCAGCGCATGGGCCAGGTCGGCTTGCTAGCGGAGTATTCGCCGGGCCAAGCGAAAGTATATGCCAGCACCGAATTGACGCCGAGTCGATTGGCAACACCCATTGTCTGAATCAGATAGTTAAAATCAGCCTGAAATTCTGGATGATCTTGTAGCGTTTCCAATTCCAGATCCTCCAGATGCAGTTTACTAAAGGCACCCCCGGCACCGATCATGAATAGTTCGACCCCATGCCGGGCTGCCTGTTCACCCATCTCATCGACCGCAGCATCGGTGATCTCGCCGTCAATTGCCCACTGTAGATCACCGAACCATCCATACCTCGCGCCGAGTTCCTCAGCGAGGGCAAGCGCCTCGACGTAAGGTAAGCCTGTCATCTGAAGGTCCATTCCAACTTTGAAGCGATAGTCAGTCATTAGTTATTGTCTCCTATGGCTCATATCAAAAGAAAGTACAAAACGCGAATAGTGTGAAACGTGAAAACCGCCTATTCATTGGTCCATTAGTTCATTGGCACAGTTGAGTTTGGAAGTCCAACCTAGGGGGCTCATAGAGAAAGAAAGTGCAAAACGTGCCGAATGGAAACAGGATAACCGATTTTGCGTTATCGGGCAAGGAATTTCATCAGCGTAACCTAAGTTGCTTAGTCGAAAAACACTGTTGAGAAGTACTCGAAAGTTTTAGAGAAAATCACCCTGAAAGTTTAGTTGCTATCTTAACGCAATTTGCACATGTCGCCCCGCTGGGGCTTATGGGTTGGTTCTACCATGTTTTCTATACACATATCGCCCCGCTGGGGCTATGTTGGTTCATCTGTGCAATTAATGTCTTGAACTCAATGGGTGCAGGGGGCGGAGGTTACAGCATATTGCTTTGAATCCTGATCCATCGGGGCGGAGTATGCCTACTACTATAACCTAAGTCTCCCGAAAGAAGAAATCCTCTGCGGTTTTTCGGAGAATCTGCTCTTTATCCGATTCAGACAGAAAATCCAATCTATCCCGTACCAAAGCGATGCCATCCTCATAGGTATGATCGACGACTTGGAAGGGACAGTCGCTTGCCCACATCAGTCGGTCAGATCCAAACGCTTCATACACACGGCGAATGAGTGGTTTCAGGTCATCATAGGGGGGTGCTTTGTCGCCGAGTGCATAGAAGGCGGAGACCTTTACCATCACGTTTGGGTGTTTCGCCATCGCGCAGAGTTGGTCGATATGTGCGTCACGGATTCGCTGATCCTCGCCGATGCGAGCGAGATGATCGATGATGACAGGGGTTTTTGGAAATTGGTCACACTGTTTGCTGAGGGCGGGCAGGGCATCTGGATCGATTAAAGGACAGATGGCGAGGTTATGCGTCACACCGGCGGCAAACATCCGCTCGAATCCAGATCCGTCCAACCAATTCTCAATGGGTGCGTCCGTCGGATAGATACGAAATCCACGGACACCCCTCTCGGCAAGTTGTAGCATTGTTTCATCTGGTCTTGCCGCCTCCCAATCAACGATGGCAATGCCTGAAAAAACGCCCGGATACGCCTCCATCACATCGAGCATGTATGTATTATCGAACTGGTAGTAACTCATCTGGATAAGCACAATCCGATTAACGCCCGATGGTTCGGTGTGGGCAAGGAGTTCTTCGGGGTAGAAGGTTTTGGGGTTCATATCGCTTTCCTGAAACGGTGGACAGAGAGGATAGCGATCGAAATCGTCTGTCCAAACATGTACATGCGCGTCAATGTATTTCATATCTCTTCTCCTTCGTGGGATTGATAAAGTTCATTGGTTCATTAGTTCATTAGTTTATTGGTCTACTGGTTCACTGGTTCATTGCTATACACATTGCGCCCCTCCCCGATAGGATCGGGATTCAAAACTGGAGCGAAAGGCTTACTTGACGGGCGGGGAACCCCGCCCCTACGAGAAAACCGATGGATCTTCAATGGGTAGCAATCTAGGTTATCAAACGAAAGGATAACCGATTTCATGGTTCTGGACAAGAGATTTCCGATGTCTAAGCCTTAATTTTTGCTTGACATTTTTCAGCCGATGCCCTATGTTAGATTCAGGTGAATTGTGAACTTGAGAGCAAGAATCGAATACTGGTTCTGAAGAAGGGATTTGGGCGTGACAAGCATAAGTTCAGAGGTTGTCATTTGTGGTGCAGGGATGGCTGGGATTGCGGCGGCATATCACTTGGCAGTCCGGGGTGGAGTTACGAATATCGTCCTCGTGGATGAAGGGGAGCCGCTGACGCTTACGAGCAACAAAGGGACGGAAGCGTATCGAAACTGGTGGCCTGGTCCCGGGAATACGATGGTGCGTTTCGTGAATCGCTCCATAGATCTGCTGGAAGAACTGGCAGGAGAGACGGATAACTGCTTCCAAATGAACCGACGCGGTTATGTCTTCTTGACGGCGGACGATCGCCACATCCCCGTCATGAAGGCTGCCGCTGCTGAGACCTCCGCCCTCGGTGCAGGACCGATTCGGGAGCATCCGGGTCCCACTTCATATGTTCCCTCACCGTCCGAAGGCTTTGCGGGTTTACCCACTGGCGCGGATCTGCTGCTCTCGCCGGATCTCGTCCGGGAACAATTTCCGTTTGTGGCGGAAGATGCGGTAGCAGCGTTGCATGTCCGCCGTGCAGGCTGGCTAGACGCCCAAAAGCTGGGTAAATGGTTATTAACCGAGGCACAACGCGCTGGTGTTCGCCACCTCCGTGATCGTGTAACCGATGTTACCGTCACCGACAATCGCGTCGCACAAGTTCACCTTCAATCCGGGGATCGCATCAACACCGACACCTTCGTCATCGCTGCGGGTCCCTATCTCAAGGAGGTTGGCGCGATGATAGGGGTGGACATCCCCGTTTTTAATGAGCTGCACGGGAAGATTGCCCTCCGAGATGAGTTGGGAATTGTGCCGACGGACACACCGCTGCTGTTTTGGAGCGATCCGATTAACTTGCCTTGGACCGATGAAGAACGTGAAAAGTTGGCTGCGGATGACGAGACTCGTTGGCTGCTCAATGAATTTCCCGCTGGCGTTCATTTCCGGTCGCGCATGGACGGGGATACCCATGTGCTTCTTGCTATTTGGACTTACGATATTGAACCTCAGCCGCCCGTTTGGCCCCCGACGTTCGATCCGGATTACCCTGAAATCCTGATACGTGGACTCGCCCGGATGATTCCCGATCTGTCAGCATATTTTGGTCACGGAGGCAGAGCATACGCCGATGGTGGGTATTACTGCAAGACGCGGGAGAATCGACCGTTGATTGGTCCCTTGCCGGTCGAGGGTGCGTATGTGATTGGGGGACTGTCGGGCTACGGTATTATGACATCTCAGGCGGCGGGCGACTTATTGGCGACCCACATCACCGGCGGTGAACTTCCCGAATACGCGCCTATGTTCCTGCTTTCGCGTTATGAAGACCCAACCTACCAAGCCCTACTGGAAAACTGGGATGTGACATCGGGGCAATTATAGGGGCGAATCTGCTCCCGAACGAAGTAAAAATCTGTCCAGAATGAGGTTTCTATGGATTTCAACCAAAAAGTCAAAGAGATTAACTCCCTATTGGAGCAACACAACACGTTTCGCGGAGACTGTCTAAATCTTATTGCCTCTGAAAATGTTCCGAGTCCGTTGGTGGAGAGGCTGCTGGTCGAAGATTTGGATCAGCGTTACGGGAACTACAGCGGCATTGACCTACGGGCGCGTCTCTACCAAGGAAATCGGTTCATCGTCCAGATCGAGGAACTGGCGCAGGAACTAGCAAAGCAACTCTTCGGCGCGACGTATGTCGATCTCCGTCCGCTCTCCGGCAACATTGCGGGCATCGCAACCACTTTTGGGTTGGCAAGTCCCGGCGATATTGCGCTAGAGGTTCATAACGGTCACCAATATGCACACAAGTTAGCCTCCTCCTCGTTGGAGGTGTCGCTCGAATCTATCCCTATCCCGTGGGATGGTGTTAGGTCTAACATTGACCTTGAGCAGACGATTGCGCTCATCCAAAAGCATCGCCCCAAACTGGTAACGATTGGGTCGGGGGTGTTTCTCTTCCCGCAGCCGGTGCGCGAACTGAAGGAGGCGATGAACCGCTACACTCCCGATTCATACCTAATCTATGACGCCGCTCATGTCATGGGGCTTATCGCTGGGGGACGGTTTCAGTCACCGTTGGCGGAAGGCGCGGACGTGATTATTTCCAGCACACATAAAACCCTCGCTGGACCGCAAGGTGGGATAATCTTGACGAACGACAGATCTCTCGCAGAACGGATTGGTCCTGCGGTTGCCCCCCTGCTTGAGAGCAACCATCACTTGGGTCGCTTGCCGGCGTTGGCGGGGACATTTCTGGAGTGGCTAGCTTGCGGTGCGGAACATGCGGACGCGATCATCAGCAACGCGAAGGCGTTGGGGCAGGCGTTGCATGAGCGGGGAATCCGTCTCCTCGGACAGGACCTTGGCTTCACGGAATCGCACACATTGATACCGATTGTTGACGACTTTGGTGAGGGTAAGGCGATGGCAGATCAGCTTGAGGCGTGTAATATCATCGCCGGTGCGGCGAGTGTTCCGCCGGAATTGGGGACGCACGGCTTACGGATTGGGGCCCAAGAGGTAACCCGACGCGGCATGACGGCGGCGGATGTGCCGGAGGTTGCGGATTGCATCGTCGATGCTTTGAAAGGAGAGGACCTCGCAGCTGTTAAACGTCGAGCGGCTGCGTTGGCGGGGCGATTTAATCGGATGCGGTTTACGTTGGAGGGGGCCTGATATAGTTGATTCTAAATTGGCACAAACCTCTGTCAGTCCCCTAAAGGTCTCTCTGTTGCCGCAGAATATCGAATATAAAATCCTCGTAGCGACTCTTGAAGTCAGGATCATCGGTGAATTTCTTATAGATTTCTGTGTGCGTAAACAACAACTTTTGCATGAATTCAGCAAGTTTTCTGTCAGAGGCGATTTTCGCGTTTTGTTGATCTGAGTTCTGGATTGTCTGTATCGTATCGCTGTTGGCTTTCAAATCGTTTGGGATTTCTTCGCTCAAGATTTTGCGAACCTTATCGCTATCCTCCCATTCAATATCTCCGAAACGTTGATTGAAGGTCTCAATGATATTTTCCAAGCTGTCGAAATCGAGATCACGCTGTTGACCGCTTTCAACAATTGAAAGCGGAGTAACCTCACTGTCCTCTTCTTCCAACGCAATGTTTGTCATTCCCTGCCTAGAAACTCTGTAGCTTTCCATATCAACATCGTCCAGAATGTCGGCGGCAAAGTCATCGGTATCGTCAATTGTGAGCTTGGGAATGAGAAATTTCAGAAACAACCACAATTCTTCCCAATAGGGATTATTAAAATCGAGAAGACACCCTAGGAAATTATAAGTTCGCTCAAATGATTTGGCTTTGGTTTTGAAGTCAATTTTCTTCTCTTTGGATAAATTGTCTCTGAAGATTTGGGCAGCAGTATCCAGAATTGGAGCGACTTTAGATCTCGCCGCACCGCTGTAATACAATTTGCAGAATGATCGCACCTCCGCTTCTGAGTAGACTTGATGATCAGCCAAAGCTTCTTGGAGGTCGTTGAGCCGGTTGGGATCGGTTTCTTCGCTCAAGATGGTAGTCGTGTAGTAGGGCTCAAACGCCTCTCTGATGTCGTCGGTCGTATTCACAAAATCCAAGACGAAAGTATCTTTCTTATGGGGTTTATAAGCGCGGTTTAGCCGGGACAGGGTTTGAACGGCATGGACGCCTGCTAACTTTTTATCGACATACATCGTGTGTAAGAGCGGTTGGTCAAAACCGGTTTGAAATTTCTCGACAACAATAAGGAACTTGTATTCGTCTTTTTTGAAATGCTTAGGAATATCGTTGTCGTTATCCGGGAATCCGTTGAGGTCGGATTCGCGCACCTCAATACCCTTGTACTCCCCTGTGCCAGAAAAGGCGACAATCGCTTTATATGATGAGTTAAGCTCCTTTAGGTAGGCGTCAAGCGCCTCTTTGTATTTAATCGCGTTTGGGATGGAGCTCGTGACGACCATTGCTTTTGCTTGACCGTGAATGCGGTGCTTTACTTCTTGCATAAAGTGGTCAATCATAATTCGGGCTTTTTGGGTGATTGCATATTCATGATTTTCAACGTAATGGCGGAGTTCTCTCTGGGCACTCTTGATGTCGTAATCAGGGTTGTACTCAACAGTTTTGATGAGCTTGTAATAAGAGTTGTATGTCGTGTAATTTTGCAAGACATCAAGAATAAATTCTTCTTCAATCGCCTGTTTCATTGAGTAGAGATGGAAAGGATAAAACTTGCCGTCTCTTTCTTTTTGACCGAAGGTCTCAAGTGTCTTGCTCTTTGGCGTTGCAGTGAAGGCAAAATAGCTGCCATTCGTGAGCATCTTACGCATATTGATTAGCGCGTTGATTGTGTCTTCCCACGTTTCTTCTACTTCCTCATCTTCATCGTCCGGTTCTTTGTTTGCCAAAACCGTGTTCATTTTGGCAGTGAACTCTCCGCTTTGGCTGCTGTGGGCTTCATCGATGATAATCGCAAAGTTAGTGCCTTTCATCATTTCGATTTTACCAACAAGGAACGGAAATGTCTGTATCGTTGTAATGATAATCTTTTTCTGGTTCACGAGAGCAGACTCAAGCTGCTGAGTCTTGGTGTCTCCAACCCCGCCGGTGATAGCGACGACAACGTCTCTGACTTGTTCAAAATCTTTGATGTGTTCCCGGATCTGCTCATCCAGTACCGTTCGATCTGTAACCACAATCACACTGTCGAAGATGTTCCGGGTATTGGTTTGATCATGCAAACCGACAAGCTGGTGGGCAAGCCACGTGATAGAATGGGATTTACCGGAGCCCGCCGAATGCTGGATGAGGTATCTTTGCCTAACGCCATTCTCTTTGGCATGTGCTAGCAAGTTCCGAACAACCTTGAGTTGATGGTATCTTGGAAAGATTAATTTTCTTGTGGCTTTCTTGGTATCCTCATCTTTTTCGACAACCACCTGGGCAAACCTCTCAATAATGTTACTCAGGCTATCTTTGGCAAGCACTTCCTCCCAAAGATAGTGCGTTTTTTCACCGTTCGGGTTGACAGGGTTTCCTGCGCCGTAAGGTGGGGTGGGTTTCCCGTCGTTCTGTCCTTTGTTGAACGGCAGGAATTGGGTCTGTTTTCCTTTCAGATGCGTTGTCATATAGACCAAATCGGTATCAGCGGCGAAGTGGACGAGGCATCTAGCGAGACTGAACAGTTGCTCCTTGGGGTCACGGTCGTTTTGGTATTGGCGGATGCCGTTAAAAACAAACTGCTTGGTGTAGCCATTTTTCAACTCCATCGTGATGATTGGCAAACCGTTAATGAAAATAACAAGGTCTAGGCTGTTCGTATTTTCTTTGCTATAAATCAATTCTTGCGTCACAGAGAAAATATTGGCGTTGTACCGTTCGCCATCCAGAGGATTGAACTCCGATACAGGTTGCGTGTAGAAGACACAAACGGTTTTGTCAAAGTGTTTGACCCCTTTGCGGAGGACCTCGACAATCCCCTTCTCTTTAATTTTGCGATCTAAGCGAGCCAAGAACCCCCGTTCACCCCTTCTTTGAATGAGTTCGTAAGCGTCTTCTTGGGTCTTTTTGATAAACTCCAACAATTGGGCTGTGTTGACGCAGAATTCTTTGTCGTAGTCCTTCGATTTCGTCTCTCGGTAGCCGTTGGTTTGCGTGAGGTCTCTCGCAATGGATCTCTGGAATCCTCGTTCGGACATGTCTGTTGTATTCATCAATCTTTATCCTCAAACTTGTAGGTCGAGTTTCCAAACTCAACTACGGAGGGTTAATTACGCTGTCTCTCACATCGATTTTTCCAGTGACCGCTTGAGAGATGAGGCCTTGGCGGTATTGTTTGATAAGTTCGATTTTTTGGCGTTCTTTGGATACAAACTCGTCGATCTGTTTGGTTTTGTAGTTGAGGAAGTTGACAATGTGTTTCCGTTCTTGATGCGAAGGAATAGGGAGTTGAAAATTTGAATACTTTTCGCCATTGACATTCTGAATTGTCGCTATAATTATCTGTTGCTCAAGCCAATTCCGATAAAAGTGTGATTGTGTTACGTAATAAATAAACTTAGACGTGTAATAATCACCGAAGTTAAATCTAACCAGATAGCCTGCACTAGTGTATTGCCCTGCTTCAAGGTGCAAATAGGATTTTCCCACCGTTGCACCACTACGAGACAAAAGCAAATCATAACCATTAAGCATCTGCTCTCGAGGAACACAGTTTTCAGGCAGATAAACCCCTCCTTTTCGGAGACCGCCTTTTTCATCAATATCAGTAATTCTAATCAATCTGATTCCTTCTGTGGTATATCTATCTGCCTCAATATTAAGACCATAAGTCACAGGAATGTTGGAAGTATATTTCAATTTTGTAATTGTCCAGTGTTTTGGCATCTCCACAATCCACTTCACCTTCGACGTTTTCATCTGCACGTCCGAGTCAAGTCCCTTTGTAACGGCATGGTTGATAATGACAGCTCTCTGCCCATTTAACTGGGTAATGAGCTTCTCTTCACTAGCAATCAAGCGGTCGATTTCGGTAATCTTGCGGTCAAGAAAGTCGGCAATGGCATGTTGTTCTTGCTTCGATGGCAAAAACACAGGTATTTTCTTAAAATCATCGTACCTCATGTCCCACTGGTTAGTTCTTACGCCATACGATAATCTGTTATACTCATAAATGTAATTGTGGCATCGCAGTAGATAATGCAAATACTTTGGAAATACATTTGAGATGTCTAACTCACACGTGATATATGCAGGGCTCACAATTCCCTGAAGCTCCGAGACACCAAGCGACCCTTGCCACGTTTTCATCTTGTTTAGGACTAGATTCGTAGGCTTAACAAACTTGTAGGCACTTAAATCTTGTCCAGGTCTATTGTAATTATCATCTCTTGAACTTTTCAGAATAACTCCATAGTCCCTGTAAACAGAAAGTAACGGTTCATTCGGTCTATTTTTTCGACTTACAACCCTTGTCAGTGCCTTGATTATAGACTCCTCCCAATGACTCGGAATCTCCCCAAGCCACACGAATCCGGATTCCTTATAACTGTTATATCGTTTGTACATTTTCATTAGTTCGTTTTTCGTTCGTTGACAACTGTATTTCACCACGAATGACTCAAATACTTACCAGATGTTGCCTTGATTTGAAATCTCCCTAGGTTGTCCAGGAGTAAGATTTCGCACAGTTCGTAGAGAGCTACATATCGACAAATATTATCGTCGAATTTTGAAATTCGATCTACGATTCGATAATATTCTGTAAAATGTCCTCAGTTTCCTGTGTCAGGGCAAGAACATCAGCAGTAATCTCCTCAAGACTTGGCAACGGTTGATACCGGTAGAAGTATTTGGTAAAGGGAATCTCATAGCCTTTAACAGTTTTCTCTTCGTCGATCCACGCATCAGAGACATAGGGCAGAACTTCCGTTTGGAAGTAGTCATCAATCTCTTGCTTCAACGGAACGTTTTCCGTGTCTCTCAGGCCCGGATCAGGCTCATAACAGACCGTGCCATCCCGTTCACGCTTTTTGATGACGGGTTGTGCGTTTTCGTTCTTCCAACTAACGGCGTTGAGAATTGTTTTCTTTTCGGTTGCACTGAGCGAAATGCCCAACATTTTGAGAGTGTCTCCAACTGTATGTTGGAATTCGTTGAAGTCGTTGGATTCACGGTCGCCAAACTCTACCATCAACTTTTCGGCTGCTTCCATGACTTTTCTTTGCGCGTTCCAAAACCTCGGATCAAGTAGCTTTTTCTTATTTGCAGGACTGAGCGTGATTTCGTTGCGGGTGAAATACGTCTCAATCTGTTGCTTGTAGGGCGTTAAAGACTCATACACCGCATCACCAAACCGGTTGTAAACCCATTCCATCTCCGCTCGGAGCGTATCTGCAAAACGGAGCGTTTCGACTGCCTCACGGGTGAATTTAGCGGACAACCGTAATGGTCGCTCAACGGTGATTTTTTGATAGCCAAATTCTGCGTTTCTAAAAATCTTCGAGATTTCTCCTTCCTCAAAGTCGAGATAGAGCTGCGTAATTTTGTCGATGTGCCGGTCCGTCAATTCGCAATTCTTCTGCCCTAAATTCTTGTTGAGTTTCTGGTACAGTTGGGATGCGTCAATAAGCTGTATTTTCCCTTGGCGGTAGTTCGGTTTTCTATTGGAAAGAATCCAGATATAGGTTGAAATACTAGTGTTGTAAAAGATGCTCTCGGGAAGTTCAATAACACACTCCAACCAATCACTTTCAATCATCTGTTTGCGGATTTCGCTCTCGCCGCTTCCGGCATCGCCTGTAAAGAGGGCAGATCCGTTATGGACAATGGCAATCCGACTTCTGAGTACCGTGTTATGCTTCATTTTGGAGATCATATTGGAAAGAAAAAGGAGCTGTCCGTCGCTGACTCTGGGGACGCCAACGCGAAACCGGTCATCTTTGATCTGCTTTTTGTCGCCAACAATCGCATCATAGTCAACCTTCCAACTTTTGCCGTAGGGTGGATTGGAGAGCATAAAGTCGAATCGCAGGCGGGAGAACTGATCTTTTGAGAGGGTGGAACCGTAGGCGATGTTTTCAGGATCTTTGTCTTTGATCAGCATATCCGAAGTACAAATTGCATAAGTTTCCGGGTTAACCTCTTGTCCATAAAGGAAAAATTCATTCCGTTCGTGCGTCAACTCTTTGGCAAACTGTTCTGCTTCTGTGAGCATCCCGCCCGACCCACACGCGGGGTCATAAATCAGATACGTTGTGCCCTCTGTGAGTTTATCCCTCACCGGTAGAAATAATAGATGGGTCATGAGCTGGATAATTTCCCTTGGGGTAAAGTGCTCACCGGCTTCCTCATTGTTCTCTTCATTGAACCTCCGGATCAACTCCTCAAAAACATAACCCATTCTCAAGTTGGTCAACGCCGGCAGTATTTCGCCTCTGCTATTTACGGTTTCTACAGGACTGAGGTTGATGTCTCTGGAAACGAACTTCTCAATCAAAGCGAAGGTAATACCGCTTTCTTCCATCGTCTCAAGCTGGTTCCTGAGTTTGAACTTGCCGATAATCTCTTGCACTTCTTCACTGAAACCGTCCAGATAATCCTCTAAGTTTGAACCGATGTGGTTTGGGTCATTCAACAAGGTTTTGAAGGTGAACTTTGAGGTATTATAAAACTTAAACCCAGAATGACCCTTTAGAGCGGATTTATCATCGATCTGGTTCTCCATCAGAAATTGGTTGACTTCAAGCACCTTTTCTTTGGTAGATTCTAAGAGAGCGTCCAATCTTCTTAGAACGGTGAACGGGAGAATAATGTCTCGATATTTCCCACGTGTATAAATGTCTCTCAATACATCATCCGCAATTCCCCAAATGAAATTGACGATCTGGTTATGTACTCTGTGATCCATCATTCTCCTTCGTTAATTATTTTTCGCGTATTTTTATTGGAATCAGTCGTTACAGCTTTCAATAAGTGAAAACCGGTCGCTATAGTCTTTTTTAGTATCGAGATATGAATCTCGACCTGCCGAAAATTGTCCTTTCGCTAACCTTTGGAAGTTGCCAAAATTTCCGCATTGCAAACATTCAAAGTGTAAGGAGTTTATGAGCAAAAGTCAAGTAAAATCCTCAAGAGCAGACGGGAGAAATTTCAGCATATACAAACCCTCTTGAACATAATACGAAGATGGAGTATACTTGAGTTGTTAACCCACTTGAACTGGCATAACGGAGGAAATCTTTTCATGGCTTCAACAGACAGTAAGATCCGTATCGGAATCTACGGCTGCGGGTCTTGGGCGAATCGAACCCACATCCCGAACCTACTGAAACTCGATGGCGTCGAAATCGTCGCCATCTGTGATAGCAACCTACAGTCGCTCAAATCAACCGCCGAAGCGTTTAATATTTCCAAAACCTACGCCGACGGACACCAGATGGTGGATAACGAAAATATGGACGCACTTTACTCCGTCGTCCCGGCGTATGCGCGGACTGATGTCGAAGCAACCGCCGCCGCAAAAGGGATTCATATTTTCAGCGAGAAGCCGCAGGCACTGACGATGGAGGTCGCCCATAAGATTGACGATGCGATTCGGGGTGCCGGCGTAATCAGCACTGTCTGTTTCCGGGAACGGTATCGCCCAATTTTTCAGGAAGCCCGTAAACGTCTGGAAGGGCAGCAGATTGTTCATGTCCGATTCCAGAGCGTCAGCGGGCTGCCCGAACCTCTATCTGGATCGTTAAAGGATTCTTGGTGGTCTGAGATGGATAAGTCGGGAGGGCAGGCGTTAGATTGGGGCGTCCACGCGACAGACTACACACGTTTCATGACCGGCTTGAACGTTGACCGAGCGCAAGCGTTCTACTGTCAGCGACCAACATACCATAACCCCCTGACCTCTTCTTTCAATTACTGTTTCTCCAACCAAGCAACGATGACGTTGACTTTTGTTTCGGCGGCACCCGGTTTTCAGGCTGAACCGTGGTTTACAATCTTCTATGAAGGTGGACATCTAGCGATCTACGGCTACGACTCCATCGAGGTCAACGGCGAGACGGTCTATCAAGCGGAGGCGTTCGACCCGTGGTTTGAGCAGGACCGCATTTTCATTGAAGCGGTACGCACCAACAATCCTAGTCTCTTGCTGAATGACTATCACGATGGGCTTTTCTCTTTAGCCCCGGTGCTCGCAGGCTGGGAATCTGCCCGTCGAAATGGGGAATGTATTGATGTTCCGGCATTTATGGAAAGAGAGTAAGGAGATTCAGCACATCTTGAATTGCGTTTTCCAGCCAGCAATACAAAATCAAATCTAAACGAGGCAGCCCATTATGAGAAAATTGACCAATAATATTTTTTTTATTCAAGACACATGCAGCGTTTATGGAGTAACCGCAAACGATAAAACATTACTAATTGACTGCGGGACCTCCCCGACAAAACTTGAGACCAACGGCGTTCAGCAGGTCGATCAGGTGTTACTGACCCATTTTCATCGGGACACCTGTTCTGCTGCAGCCCACTGGAACAAGGGCGGCGCACAGATTGTTCTCCCGTTTGCGGAAAAGCGTTTCTTCGAGGAGACAGATCTCCTCAAGGCGTCCTACGACATTTACGACAACTACACCTCCTACTATCCCTGCTTCGGTCCGTTGGAGGATATCCCTCCCGATCAGTACGCTTACGACTACGAGAGCGTGTCATGGGAGGGGATTCGTTTCGATGTGATCCCTCTACCCGGTCACACCTTCGGCTCGGTGGGCTATCTTTTCGAGTTAAATGGACAGCGGATACTTGCCTGTGGGGACCTGATGTCGGGTAGCGGGAAAATTCGGGACTATTTCTGGAGCCAGTGGAACTATATGGACTTCCAAGGGCATATCAATCATCTGGAAAGCCTGAAGACCGCTGCGGGGCTTAACGCAGATCTCATTCTGCCGGGACACGGCGAACCCTTTGAACCGACCAAGGAGGCGTTTGCCGAACTACAGGCGGCGTTGGAGGAATTGTATGAACTCTTTCATGCCCAACCCTACGAATACTATCGCCCCGAATTTCGTCAAATCACGCAGCATGTCTACGAGGTCACGAACTCCAGTGCGAACACCTATATTATCCGGGACGATGAAGGACACGCGCTCTTTATCGACTGCGGTTACACATCCAACGCACCCATCAGTGCCAACCCGCACCGTTATATCGATAACCTGTCGTCTTATCTCGAAACAGAGTTGGGAATCCACACCGTCGAATGGTTTCTGCCGTCCCACTATCACGACGACCATCTTGCTGGCTACCCGATGTTGCAAGCACGTTACGGGACGCGGGTGGTGTCGTCTCCTGAACTCAAGGATATCCTAGAGCACCCAGAAAATTACGACATGCCTTGTGCGGTGCCCCACAGAATGCGGGTAGACCACGTTGTTGAACGGGGAGAGGCTTTCCGGTGGCGCGGGATTGAATTTTTCGTTGAGCAGCATCCGGGGCAGACGCTTTACCATCATCTCATCCGGTTTACGGTGGATGAGCAGAAATTCTTGTGCGTCGGTGATAACATCTCTGGGCTCTCATTCCGGGAACAAAGGGACCATATCCACTCATTCATCCCCAAGAATCGGACCCCGGTTTCGAGCTACCGCGATATGCCCCAACAAATTCTTGATTCCGAGCCGGACCATATTTTTACCGGTCATGGCGGTTGTGTTCCATTCGATCGAGGGAAAGCAGAGCGGTGGACGGATTGGATGGACCGGTGGACGGATCTCTTTACGCAGATCCTCGACCAGCCGCATCCGAATATGGGGATGGATCCGCATTGGGTAGAGTTTTATCCCTACAAGGTTCGCATCCAGCCCGGAGCGACGATGACGTTCAACGTCACTATCACGAATCATGAAGCGGAAGCGCGGGAGTGCACCCTTCGCTTTCGATCGGTTGACGGTGTGCAGCTGTCCCCAACAGTAATCGATCTTCATGCCTCCGGAGGCGCCAAGACCACCTGTCAGGTGGAGGCAACGTTCCCGGAACGGTTTACCACCCACGCGCTTCCTATCGTGGCGGATGTCACTTGGAATGGAGCACATCTCGGTGAGATCGCTGAAGCTGTCGCCTACTGGTAAGGAAAATGGTTATCGGATAACGCAAGTACCCTCTCTGCCATCCTGAAAGGAACGGTGTCATGACACACGCATACATTAATCCGGCGCAACACAAACAGTTATTCCTCGACGACCACGCCATAGCGAGCATGTCCAACGTGAGCCGGACATTGCATCAACCTGACAGGTACGGTCCTATCCTAAAAGCTGACCGTTCTCGTGAGCAGGTGTATGTCCAGAGCGGAAACGCGCCGCAATGGAACTCTGAAAAAGAGATCTGGGAATGGTGGTACGATGCACACTATGCTATTCCGCCCGGCTGGGAGGGTGGGAGCACGGAAAGCAGTCGTAAGCATTACGCGATATCGACGGATGGAGTTCACTGGGAAACGCCTTCACTCGGACTTTACCAACGGCACGGATCGAAGGACAATAACATTGCCTACGACTCCAAGCTAGAGTTCCTGACCCGTCGAGGCGTCTACAACCCGCCGGAAATCACTGAGCAGCACCTTTATCATGTCATTCGTGATGAACGCGATGATGACCCCCAGCGACGCTATAAGGGACTTTTCAGCGATACGCGCAATTCGGGACGTTTGCCCGGTGTTTCGCCGGACGGTTTCCGTTGGAGCTTACTCGATGTTCCGCCTATCCCCAGCGAAGATACCTCAACATTCATCTATGATGAAATTAGCGAGCAGTATGTCGCCACTGTGAAACAGCGCACGATATGGGGACGATCGGCTTGGCTCTCGACGAGCGCGGACTTTGTAAATTGGACAGAGCCAAAACTCATCCTGCATACTGACGAAATTGATAGAGAGAATCGTAAGCGTCGTATTCAGGAGGTTGTCGAAAACCCTGCGTATCTCACGCCACCTGTCCTCGAAGATACGGATTATATCGCTCAACTCTACATGATGCCGCTGATGCCTTACGAGGGGATATACATCGGTTTCCCGTTACTGTTTAATCCTGCTGGTCCCGACCTCCCACAGATGAACCATTGTGGCATCAACCAAGTGGAACTCGCAGTATCTCGCGATCTGTATCACTGGGAGCGTGTGGCAGACCGGGAAGTGTTTATCGGGGTCGAGCCGTGGGACGGGATAAATTACGGCACCGCTCAGGTCGCTGTGTGCGGTCGTCCCATCGTGCACGAAAACCGAGAGATATGGATTTACCACAACGCCCACCGCTTCCGCGGTCATCACAGCATCTACAGCGAAGACTACGCCGAATTCTTTAACGATGCGGGTGCGCTGCACTTGGCAAGACTGAGACTCGATGGGTTTGTTTCTCTCGACGCAGAAGCGGGGGGAGAGGTTGTCACAGAGCGATTCACGCTAGACGGAGCGGATCTGTATGTCAATGCAGATGTTCCACATGGCGAACTTCGTGCCGAAATTCTAGATGCGGAGACGATGCAGCCGCTTTCGGGGCTATCCGAAGGCGAATGCCTTCCTCTCAACGGAGATCATTTGCGCGGAAAATTGATATGGAAGGATTCGCCTCGTTTAGTCAGTGAAAAGGCGGTGCGCGTCCGCTTCATATTGCGGCGAGCGAAGCTATATGCGTTCTGGCTGGAATAAATCCCATAGAGAAGAGAAAGATTATGGTAGAGATTATCGGTGTCTTGCTCATAGCGTTTGTAGCCATTGTGTTGATCGGTGTCATAGACGGCTTCAAGAATCCGCGACGACCCCGTCAAACCCAGGATTGCCCTTACTGCCTGAGTTCTGTCCATGTGAACGCAAACTACTATCAACACTGTGGGAAGCGTCTCAATTAGACCACTATCTCACGTATATCGCCTTTGATAAAGGGAAATCTCAATTCCCCGCGTTTGACCAATCCGATAGGATAACAGCGGCGGCGTTATGCCCGGGTGCTCCAGTTACTTCGCCGCCGGGGTGCGTACCTGCACCGCAGAGGTAGAGGTTGGTGATAGGCGTGCGGTAGTGCGCCCAACCGGCGAGTGGACGTTGCGCGAGGTATTGGCTAAGCGATGATATCGAGGTGGCGGATGTTTCCGTCGGTAAGCCCGACCCGTCGTTCCAAGTCGATGGGTGTGAACAGCGACCAGTCCACGATAATATCGCGGAGATTCGGCGCGTAGGCAGAGAGGGTGTCAATAAGGCTCTCACCAACCTCCTCCCGACGCTCATCCCACGTTCCCTCCCGCAGATGGACAGGGGCGTAGAGCACCCAAATTGACATGACATGGTGTCCCGCCGGTGCCATTGTTGGGTCGTAGACGGATGGGACCTGCACCTCCATCACAGGCTCACTTGCTGGCAGCCCATGTTTGGCGTCCTCCCAACTACGCTCATAGTATTCAATGGACGGGCAGATCTTGATTTCTGACAGGTAGCGCGGATCGAAATCACCGTTGAAGTAGGCGGAGAAGTCGGGGAGGTCACTGAGGGCAGCGTGAAATTTGAGATAAGCGGCATTCGTTTTTAACCGCGTAGTGCTTTCCACGAAGTTAGGGCTAAGATGCTCGCTCGGAATGAGTTTGAGGAAGGTGCGTTTGGGGTCAGCGTTGGAGACAACGATGCGGCTGCGAATTTCCGTACCGTCTGCAAGGGCGACACCACAAACTGTCCCGTCCTCAACGATGATATGGTCGATTGTAGCCCCGGTTTGCAGTGTTGCCCCACGCGCCCGTGCGGATGCGGCCAATGCCTGCGTAACGCCTCCCATTCCACCCTTGACAATACCGCTATTTTCGGGTTTGGTAAAATTATCGCATTTGATATAGGTGTAAGCCCACGCGCTTCCCGGCGCGCCGATGTCGCCGGCATCCTGTGCTTGGGCATACGTGCCTCGCATCGCCTCCGACTCAAAAAACTCGGTCAGCAGATCTTTCATGCTGACGGTGAGGAGCCGGTCAAGCAACGCTTCATCATCGGTGCCGCGCACCCGTTCGGCGATTTGGCTGAGCGTTGGCGGTGTCGTCAGAAAGTATGGGTAGACAATCCCTGCTGCGCGTTTCCAAAAGTCTAACCACTTCGGAAAGTTTTCCGCATCGCGGCGGGAGAAACGGGCAATCTCCGCTTGGGTACGTTCCACATCGTCCCAGACGAGTAACCGTGAGCCGTCGGGATATGGCTGGAAGCGTGAGGGATCGAGGTGATAAACTTCAAAGCCGTACTTGCGGAGCTCCAGTTCTTCGATGACCTTGTTCTGTAACAGATGGCAGATATAGGAACAGGCGGAAAATCGGTAGCCGGGAAACAGTTCCTCGGTCACACATGCGCCACCGAGGAGATCGCGCCGCTCCAACAGCAGGACATCTAACCCCGCCTCCGCTAGATACCCCGCAGTAACCAAGCCGTTATGCCCACCGCCGATAATTATAACATCGTGGTCTAGCGTCATTTTTACTCTCCTTCAAAAGTTCACTAATGAAAGATACGGGTTTCTGTCCTCGTCAGTGTGTAGGATTTTCTCCGCTCAAGACTTTCTCGACCAGTTCGGGACTATGGACGATAACTTGGAGCAATGCTTTAGCTGCTGAGTCCAACTCAAGTCGACCTGTCTCCCAATCCTGGAGTGTTCTTAGAGAGAGTTGAAAGCGAGAGGCAAACTCTCTCTGAGTAAGGTTCATACCCTCACGGATCGCCTTAGCATCAGGAACAGGCTTAAATTCTTCTAGTTCTTCTGGTGTTACAGGTTGCGCATCTGGATCTGACAATGCCGCAGCGTGGATCTCTTCCTCTGTCATTGCGTCCACTTGTTCCCAGTCAGTCTGCCCTTTTGATGGATTGTCCGGATCAAGTGTAGCTCTCGTGATATTTTCTTCGCTCATGACGTTCTGCTCTCCTTGCTGAGATAATTCTTGTGTTTTCATCCCGATAGGTATAAGCAACGAATAGTAGCCTTCCTTCAACCATACCAATTGTTTGAAAACGAATTTCGCCATAATCTTGACGGCTATCAACTCGCTCAATACGATGAGGATCGAGGAATACGTTCTTGGCATCATTAAAATCGATACCATGCTTTGCTATATTTGCTTGATTTTTGTGCTCGTCCCACTCAAACTGCATAAGTTAATAACCTTTGGTGCTATTTTAGAGACTGAATTGTGCAATAGATAAAGGGACAAAGCCATCGTCATTAACGGGTAAGCCGTCCCACTGTACCAACAGATTAAACAAAGCCATGGTAAAAGCCAGTCTTGTTTTGAAATAGGTCCAACACCGATGCGCGACCTTCTTCAAATGACAGACCTGCGTCAACATTGATAAAATCGTCTCTATCAGCATCCGACTATTCCACTCCCCCCGTTGGCAGATACGCAAGTTGGGAGCAAACCAATCGACTTTGGCAAAACCGGTATCAGCAAAAACCACCATCTGGTCGCTGACAGACGCCACTATATGTTGGAAACAGCTACCATCATATACATTGGCAGTCGCACACTCCCAATCCACAATCAGTCCAAGGTGATTGGCTAGTAAACAGAGTTTACCACCGACAATCCAGCGTTGGTTGGATATTCCTTTTTTGCCGACTTGCCCAGAAGAACGTCCTTCTCGACGGGGGTGAATCAGTTCGATACCGTAAGTATCAATGACTCCTATCAACGAAGGATCTGCCATGAATATATCCGTCAGTGGGTGATGCCTATTGAATAGTCGGAACAAACCGGTTCTTTCGGGTAAATTGGGGAACAAGGCTTTGTAATTGTTTGCTATCCACCTATAGAAGGCACGGTTGCCAACGCCTTTAAGCGCAAATAGTAGAGCGATGGTAACCACTTCAGACGGATAGAGTTTGGCTTTGGGGTGTTTGTGGTTTTTGTTTGTTGCTGTGAGTTTATCATCTACCGCTACAAACAATTCTGTGATAAAATCTATACTGGTCATGGGTTGAGTCTCCTTTGGTTAATCGAGATGGGTTGCTACCCCGATTAACGATACAAATCAGGAAACCGACTCATGACCCATAAATTATACTAGCACCATTGGTTAATAGAGGATAGTTTATGATTCAAGGTGAGTCAGTTGGGAAGAGGTTGGAAAACCTGTATCAATATTAATCAAAACGTCAGTAAAATTGACAGCATGGACAGCCGGATTAATGGGTGCGTCGCGCTAGGAAGTAATCCGCATTCGCACCGAGCTTCTGTAGCAGCGACGTTGTCAGTTCGTCCAATTTTGCCATAGTCTCAGGAGAGAGAGAAAGCGACGCAACGCGTAGATTCTCCTCAAGTTCTGATACATTGCGGGTGCCAACTAACTCACAAGTGATGCCGGGCTTTGCAATGGTCCAAGCGATTGCAAGCCGACTCATGGGAACTCCCTCCGCCTCGGCGACTTTTCTAATACCGTCAACGGCAGCGAACATCTCCTCTTCTGCCCCTTCTTCGCCATGTCCCGCTCTTTCCCGATCTCCGCGAAACTGCCGGAACCGCGCATGGACAGCCGGAAGTTCCTCCGCCGTCTTATACATGCCGGTCAGGAGTCCTTGCAGCAGCGGCATATACCCTAAAATACCCATCCCGTGATTCTGGCACAACGGTAAAATCTCTAGCTCAATTGCCCGTGATAGGAGGTTGTAACAGAGTTGGTTCACATCGAGTTGAACGCCGGTGGCAAGGGCTTCGGACAGTTGCTCTACACCAAAGTTGCTAACGCCAATCGACCGGATCTTGCCCTCCTCCTTCAACGCGTTCAAGGTTGCAAAGGCATCCTCAACGGAGTGTTCTGTGATGGGCCAGTGAACGATATAGATATCGATATAATCGGTTTGTAACCGGCGGAGACTATCTTCGCAATGTTCGCGCAGCACTGTGGGCTCGGTATTGTTCGGACTGATCTTGGTGGCAACAACCGCTTCGTCGCGCCGTCCTTTTAACGCTCTACCGACCGCCTCCTCACTCCGTCCCTCGTTGTATCCCTCCGCTGTGTCAAAGAAGTTGATACCGTGATCCAGCGCTGCGTGTGCGACCGCATCAACATCCTCTTGTGCCTGAGGTCCCCAGTAGTCCCCGCCGCCATAAGACCAACCGCCGATCCCCATGACAGAGATCTCAATCCCAGATTTGCCGACTACTCGCTTTTCCATTTATCGTTTCCTCTTTCGATTAAAATAACGCAAGTTGCTAGATAGCCCGTAGGTCGAGTTTCCATACTCGACATCTACTAGAAATGACCAAATTTACATAAGATCCGGGTTGCTGAACGACGAGCAGTGATCTTATCGATGTATCGTGTCTCAATCCAATGCGACACACATGTCGCCCCTCTGGGGCTTTAGGGGAGTTAGATGTTTGATATTCTATACACATATCGCCCCGCTGGGGCTATGTTGGTTCATTAGTTCATTGGTTCATTCGTGCAATAATGAACTTTTGAACAAATGAACTCTTGAGGTTACGGCATATTGCTTTGAATCCCGAAGATACCAACAACGTTGTCATAATTCTGGGTTCAATCAGCCCGGCGTATAGCGCAATACACTAGGTATTTTCGGGGCGGCGTATACCTACTACTATCTGTTACGGCACACGGCGTGTGCCTACTACCTTTATTCCCACCGATCCAGCCCTAACAATTTTCGTCCGAGTGGAGACAATTCTGCTGTCTGACCTGTTTGATGCTCCTTCTCGTTTCGGAGCTTCCATGTCGTCACACCGGTGACCTCTATAACCAAGCCCGCTAGGCGATCTCGCCACGCTTTGAGTCGATGGTTTCGTGCGTCCTCACCATATTCCTGCGATGGAAACATGGTGATGTACTGCGCCACCCGTGGGTGCGTTGCTGTGTTGGAACTGCTTCCGTGGGGCAAAGCAGTGTGCCAGATGATGAGATCGCCCGCTGCTCCGGAGATCGGTTGCGCCCCAAGGCTCTCCAGATCTTGCTCGCGTGGATCCGCCTCCGGCGGTAGGTCTTTCAACCAATCCTCCAGTTGTCGATGGAATCGCGGCACACAGGTAAACGCTCCCTGATTGGCTGCGGTGTCCGTTAGGTATAACACCCCCTGAACCCAGAAGTCGATCGGCGGTTCTAATTTGGTGTCCCAGTGAAGTTTGCCGGGGTATTTCCAATCCGGCAGCTCCGGCGGGTTCATGCTGGCGCGATCAATGCTCACCCAGAGCTGCTCCGTTCCCCAAATCTCCGCAAACGCTTGATGAACGCGAGGATACTGTCGGTTGTCCCATAGTGCTTGATGTTGATACATCTCAGTCATTATGCTGGCGCGAGACGGGTCGAGATACCAACTCCCCGGATCGTCGGACTGCATCTCCAGAAAATCCCACACAGCCCGCTCGGCAGCTTTGAGATTCTCCGGTGGAACGGCGTTGTGAACGACAACGTAACCGTTTTCCTCCCAGAACCTTCGATCTTCGGCCGTTAAGACAGGCATCTTTTTATCCTCCCTATATGTGCAGTGGATTTGTCAATCCACTGCGAACGGTGATTTGTTCGATCTATCGCGCATCAATCCAATGCGTCACATGTCGCCCCGCTAGGGCTATGGGTCGGGCAAGTCCGAGAGGGTCCCGTGACCGGGGATACCCAACCTACGGGGATGGATGCAGGTTACGGCATACGGAGTATGCCTACTACTATTGTGGTGGCGTCCAGTTTTTGATGTGCTTTTGCCAAACGCGCTCTACCTCACCTCGAATGGCCTGTACATCCTTCCATCGGTCTGGAAACACCGACAGCGTATAACCCATTGCGCCCTGCTCTGGACAGACAAACATCTCTCGTCCCGGCGTTGCGGTTTGCAGCCAGACCTCGATGAGCCGATCTGCGAACTCAAGCCAGTCCAAGAACTCCGGCGTGAACTCGCCATCATGACCGAGCGCGGGAATCTGGCAGTGGTGTCCGTTAAAAGGACGGAAATGAAACTGCTGGGCGAGTTGGATAAGGTCAACCCGTTCTGCCAGCCGATCCCAGTACGGCGGCGACAGATGCTTGATGATAGCGGGGTGTGAGAAATCCCACGTCATCTTTAGCGGTCGTCCCTCCGCTTTCTCAAAGCCTTCTGCGAGGGCATAAGCCTTCTCCGGTGTCTCGGTGCAGGTGTCGCGGTGCACCTCAATCGCCACATCCATCTCCAGCTTGCCTGCGGTCTCCATCACTTGGCGTGCCCGCGTTATCGCTTCCTCCGTCGGGGTATCGTGGTCGAGCATCTGCACGTTGACACAGACCGCTCCCACCTCTTTGATCGCTCGAAACTTCGGCTCGACTTCTGCTGCTTCCCCTATATCCACAGTCGCTGCGAACAACAACCCGTGCTGTTGGACATGCTCGACGGTGACGACCGGCACTCGACCAAGAAAACCGTCGAACCCGGCATTTTTTATCTCCACTAACTTCCGATCGATGGACCATTCTCCCTCCGTATCGCCATAGTCTGTCAAGGTCCAGAGCGTTGCCATGTGTCGGATCTGCGGTGGGTTGATTGTATTTGCCATGTTATTTTCCTTCCAAATCATGAAATGTGATGAACGAGAAGCGACGAGTCCCGGACGTATCCAGCGTCGCGTATCAAGGCTTATTCGCAGTGACAACTTGAGTTGTTCACCGCATTGCTAGAAAAGAACGCACTTCGTCACTACAGACGCTCGTTTATTATCAAAATCAGTCAGCCCCGGAATATCAACTAAGCATAGGAACTTTCTTCCACTTTCCTGTCGGTGTTATTCTTGGGCACGAAGCCATACCTCCAGCGTTAGCAACAGCCAGAGCTTCACCCCATGGCGTGGCCAGAGACTGCCGCGATAGTTCAGCCATTCACGCACAACCTCGCAGTTGAAGTACGGGCGTGTACGCGCTCGACGGCTAAGAAGTAGTCTACGCGCAAATCGTCGTAAATCGCGTTTGAACCAACCCTGCACAGGCACCAGCATACCGCTCTTGGGCCGAGTTAAAATCACCTCTGGCAACAAGTCTGCGACGGCATGCTTCAGAACTGCCTTCTCTTCAGCACCTGCCAGCTTGTAAGCAGGCGGGATGGTGAAACTCGCATCAACGATGTGACGATCGAATAGGGGTGATCTGCCGAGCAGCCCATTCACCGTGGTTAGGTTATTCACTTTGGTCAGGATTTGATCGCTCCCCTTCAAACGAACGTTAATGTGCATGAGACGGTTGAGGAAATGCGGCATCTTTGGATTCGTCAGGAACGGTGTCAGCACGGTTTCCTGTGGTTCTGCTTTGCGTAAAGCGGCCCGGACCTCCGACGTAAGCAAGCGGGGCAGGTCGTCGTAGCACTTCTGATAGGAGCGGAGATATGCCACCTCACGGCTCTCCTCCGGTGTGTAGAGATCATGCAGCAGCATCGGCAGATTCTTTGGTCCTCCGAAGCACGGATCGCTGCCTTCGCCGTTAAGAATTACATCGGTATCCTGCACCGCCGCCCGTCCGAGAAGTAGATTCGGCACCGTCAGCGGATCACCGATCGGGTCATCCAGTGCGGCCATCGTTTCCATCAGTGTCTCCCGAATCTGCTTTCCGGACACCGTCAAGATGTGGTGGCGTGTGTTGCAGTGCTCGGCAACGAGGCTAGAAAACGCCAGCTCGTTGGGATACTTCGACCCGAAGTTGATAGAATAAGTATGAACTGGCTCAGAGGCGTCACGGGCGGCTAACGCCGTCACCAAGCTGCTATCCAGTCCACCTGAGAGGTAAACGCCAACTGGTCCAGTCGCTGGCAGACGTACACGTACAGCATCCTCCACTAACTCACGAAGCCGCATCGCGTGGCTTTCCAGCGGTTCATCCGGCCCCCCCATGCTCTCCACAGGCTCCCAGTAGGTTTGCGTCTCGCCCTCTGGTAGGGTCAACGTCGTACCAGGACGCAATTCCGATACGTTCTGCCAAAGCGTGTCTGCACCGGGAACGAAAGCGAAGGTCAGGTATTTCTGCAACGCTGTCAGGGAAATATCGCTTGACACAGCGGGACTACGCCGCAGGGCTCGCAACCGCGCCGAAAACCACCACGCCCGCCCATTTGTGGCGTAGTACAGCGTCCGCGCCCCCACACCATCGCGCATCAAAAGAAGTCGCTTCTCCCGTGTGTCCCATATCGCAACAGCGAACATCCCCAGAGCGTGCAAACCCACTTTCGCTCCATGCAGTAGATAAAGTTCCGCTAACAACACGCCGGGGTCCGCATCTGGCAATCTGAGTTTTAGACGCAGCTCATCAGCGTTATCGAGCACCAACTCACCACTGACCACAATAGCACCCGTTGCGTCTGTCCACACCGGCGCACCGCCGAAGGCAACACGTTCATCATGCCAGACGACGTCAGAACCGAGCGCACTCAGACCCGCGACGGGGGCAACCTCCCCAAAGACACCAACGAAGTTGTTCATCACGTACTCACTCATCATTGGGTTGTTCCTGTACCAATCACATGCGATTTTCCGCCGTTGTTCCACGTTTATCCAAAGCTATCCCACAGATACAGTTTCATACCGCTACCATAAATCCAAACACCTCCTGCTCCGTCGTCACTGATTTGGGTAGCATAGGTGAATCCCCGGTAGATGGCGCGTATTAACCCTACTGGACGCAACACCTCAAGTTCAACAGTATTACCCCGCTCTAGCCAGCCGGCTTCTCCAGCCGTAAGCAACTCACGCACCTCAGTAGGGAGTGTTTGCCGTCGACCTGCTAGCGTAAAGACTCGCATTTTTTTTACATGCTGCGGACGCAAGCCCAAATCAATAATACTGATCGCTTGGTCGGGGAACCACTTCTCTTCTCGCAGGGTGAGCGGCAGCTTACAACCCTCAGTGGAGGCATCATGCAAGGCAAAAACTTTTAGTTGCGGATTACGCCGGAGCATTTCCATCACTATGTCGGTGATGTCTTCTGGATAGCCAGCCACGCTGAGAATTGCACAATTGTTCTCAAAGTGGAAGTTATTTGCTACCAGCATTGCGGCGACTTCTGTCTTGTCCGTGACTAACGCCCGATCGAAGCTATACGCCGTCAGGTCAGGTTCTGCCTCCCGTTGGTGAGGATTCGGTTGACGGTCCCCGATCTGTATCAATTTCTCAACCTCCCCATGAGCCTGAGTCCATCGATCCACGTCTTTGCGAAAACTGTCGAACATTACCAATGGCTGTCGTGACATGGACAGACGGCCGCTGCGTGCAATCGCAGCGAATACGATACCTAAGCCACCGATGACCAGGGGCCAAAGGCTGGCAAGCACTATGGACGCTCCAATCCCGCCAACACCAAAAATCCACATGAATACAGTTGTCTGACCTCGCAACCGCTTGTGCCAGAGATACCGATTGAACTCGTACCATAGTTGGCGTTCCGTAAAGAATGCCCGATTTTCATCCGATACACCTTGAATCATCCGTTGGAAGAGCCTGTCGCTAATTTTCAACGGATCGGTGTATGGTTCAAACGCAAACTTATGCCGACATGCTTTGCAACTTCCACTATTTCTCTGCCGGTCTCGGTAATTGTTATTATTGCCGCAGTGGATACATTTCATCCTCGTGCTCCTTCATAGTCACGTTGGCCAAACCGGCGGTCTGTCCTGCGTATCGAGCCAGACGTGTAGCATCAGTAGCATCCACAACTTCTCGCCGATGCGGCGACGACGGACTTCGCCGAACCCGTCTTTGCCTCGCCGTAACGCCTGAACCGCCTTCGGTTCAAACCAGCTATTTCGTTTTAAGCAACGCGGATTGAGCCAGTGGGCAACCTCTCGCCGTAGCGGTCCGAGACACCACTCCGTTGTGGGGGCACCCATGCCCCGTTTCTCGCGCCAGACAACCTCGGATGGCAGGTAAGGCTCGGCAGCCCGCTTAAGTAGGTATTTTTCACACACTCCACGCAAAAGCCACTTCGGTGACAGCGCGAAACTCCATTCTGTCAATGTCCGGTCGAAGAAAGGGGACCGCACACGCAAGCCATGTACCGCAGCCAATTGTGTCGCTCGCGGGACGATGTTCTGTGCAGCTTTTAGCCACAGGTTCGCTGCACGCAGCCGGTGGAGCAGGTTTCTGAAGCCTTTCGCCTCTAACGCTGGACGCAACCAGCCCCCCACGTCTACTTTGTCTACGGCTTCCTGGGCATACGAAGTATAGAACTGATCGGTAAACCCATAGAATCGGTGAAAGGTGTTCAGATACATCGCCGCCCGGTCATAATCCTTTCCAGCGTAAAGTTCCACAGCAACCATTGGTTTGTTTGTCCAGCCACCAAAGAGTTGGTCGCCGCCTTCACCGTTGAAGATAAGGCTTACGTGTTTCGCCGCCGCCTGTCCAAGCAGATAGAGCGGTACGGTGACACCATCGCCGAAAGGCTGTTCTAGTGCGGCTGCGGTTGTGGTCAATGCCGATCGGATTTGTGGAGGACGAGCGGAGACGATATTCAACGACTGACCGAGATGCGCCGCGACTTGTTGTGCGTAGGGCAGCTCGGCATCAAACGGCGGTCCAAAATCAAGGGCAAACAGATGAACCTTCACACCAAGTTCCACAAGTAAGGCAGCAATGAAGCTGCTATCAATGCCCCCGGAAAGTAACACCCCGACCTCGTGCTCCGCTCCCACTCTTTGCGCGACTGCTATCCGTAGCAGTTTCCGCAGCTCCCTAATTGCCTCTTCCTCGTTCAATGCCAGCGGTGGAAGCTCGCGCCAAGCCGCCTGATTTTTGTAACTTTTCTCGCCTTTCGATGTCACGATGACCTGTGCCCCGGCAGGCAAAGCGGCCACTTCAGAGATGAGCGTTAACGGTGTTGGCACGTATGAAAAACAGAGGTAACCGTGTAGCGCAGCGGGGTTTAATTGGTTGGAGATGCCGGGAAGCCGCTGCAATACACGCGCATCTGACGCATACCACAATACCTCTCCAACCTGCGCCGTGTACACGCCGTGAAATCCGAAGGGGTCCCGAGTCAAAGTCAGTGTTTTCTTGACCGGATCAACCGATGCTGAAGTCCCCGCCTCTTCGTCAACACCGACAGACACCGTCACTCCGCCCGCCTCATTGACAGTCAACCTTGCCGGCTCGCCATCGGTACAATATACGCCGAGACCGAAACCCGCGCCTGTGTGCATCTGAGCCTTACTGCCAAGCAAACGTTTCAGGGCACCTCCATCGCCATCACCAAAATAACCTGCCCATATACCCATAGGAGATCTCCTAATTGTTGGCAAACCTTCTGGAGGTAATCAAGATGTGCTAGCGTCAGGCCTCCATTCACCGGAACGCTCTATTTTTTCCTGTTGGCTCACAATCCACAAGGGATTTTTCGATTGAATTGTAAATGCCGAAAGGATATACTAAAGCAAAGTTTCTGTCAAGAACTAAAGGCAGCATTCTCCAGCGCGTTCAGCGTAGCTAGATTCCTAGCGGCGTTGGATTAACAATCCAACAGCAGCATAGGGGAATCTTCATGATAATGGGACAAAATTAAACAGGAGGTCATTTATCATGATGAAGGTGAGATACATTGCAATAGGTGTGATTATAATTGTTGCGATTGTGGTAGGTGTGCGTTTAATATTGGTGTCTACAGAGACTTCCGAAGACACTTCTGATACCCCTTCCGATGTTACTCTGATCGACTTCCAATATGAAAAACCGGCGTGGCTTGAAGGACATCTAAAGCAAGGGAGTGTTGAGAAATACATCAAAAAAAGGAAAAAAGAAATAACAAATGGTGCCATCGATCTGAGTCAAGAGTTTCCTAATTCTCCACTACTGCCATTTGATCTTGATATTACCGCAGATCGCGCTGTACTTGATGAATATGAAAGCATTTTGATTACCGAAAGAGAATACACAGGAGGCGCGCATGGTAATATGCATTATATATATTACAACCTACACAACGGTAATAGTATAACGCTCGCCGACTATCTGAAAAACAGAGGAACATCGGAGACACAACTACTCATGCTTATAAACGAGCGTCTTCGGCGAGATGAATACGAGGCGATAGAAAACCTTGAAAATATGCCATGGCAGGTGCATACCCGGGAAAACGAACAGTCAATTGGTATTCGTATTCTGTTTCCGCCCTACGCCGTTGCTGCATTCAGCGAAGGAACGATCACTTATACTTTTTGATGGTATGTATTCCCGGATGGCAGAGCAAGCCCATACCTAAACATGCCAAAGTATGGGAATTTCTAAGGCGTGGAAAAGAAGGAGTAACATAATGCTCACGGAACAGCAAATCAATCACTTTCAAACCTTCGGATTTCTGACTTTTCGGCAGTTGTTCAGTCAGGACGAACTGAAGACCATTAACACGGAGTTTGAAGCGGCAATGGCGGAGGCGTTTCGAGATGACCCATTCGATGGCACACGCCGGCATTGGCTGATAACGATGGGGTCCGATACGCCCTTCCTCGCGTCATTACTGGAAGACCCACGATTTTGTAATGTGGCAGAGCAGCTTTATGGCGAAGATGTCTTCGGCATTGCCTCCGACATTAACCGCTACGTCGGGGATACGCGCTGGCATCCCGACACAGGTAGCCTGGATCAATACGGCATCAAGTTTGCCTACTATCTGCAACCGGTGACTGCGGAGAGCGGCGCGTTGCGGTTGATACCGGGTTCGCACGAGCCATCTTTTCACGGAGAACTACGGCAAAAGATGAATGAGCTGGAACTCGAAATCCCTGATGTCCCCGCCTACATCTTTGAATCGGAGCCGGGGGACGTGGTGGCTTTCGATGTACGATGCTGGCATGCGAGTTGGGGTGGTGCGGTTGACCGCCGGATGTGTGTCTTGGTGTACTACAACAATCCAAAAACACCAGAGGAAGCAGAAGCGACCCAGAAACAGATTATTGGCAATGGGGTTGACTACGGACCGTGGGTTGACGATGCCGAGGGAAAACCGAAACGCGAACGGTGGATCAGCCAAATGCGGGAGTTGGCTCCTGAAGCACTTTGATGATAGTTGAACTTTAGATTTTTTATCAATCGTGGTATAATCTCTCACAAAAAGAGGAGATAGACAGATGCACGCTATTTGTATTCATGAGCACGGTGGACCAGAGGCACTCCGTTATGAAGAGGTTGCCATCAGTGAACCCGGTGCGGGTGAAGCACGAGTACGCATTGAAGCAGCGGGATTGAACTATATCGACGTTTACCACCGCACGGGACTCTATCCGAGTACCAACATACCCTTCACGCCGGGAATGGAAGGTGCAGGTGTGGTCGAGGCAGTTGGGTCCGGCGTTACTGAGGTCAATGTGGGAGATCGCGTCGCCTATGCGATGCACCAAGGCTCCTACACCGAAGTGGCAATCGTGCCGTCTGGGCTGCTTGTCCCTTTGCCCGATTCGATCGACACACAGTTGGCAGCAGCGGCAATGCTGCAAGGTATGACAGCACACTACTTGACCCGCAGCACTTATCCACTCAGTACCGGCGACACAGCACTGATTCATGCAGCCGCCGGTGGGGTCGGCTTGTTGCTCATTCAGATGGCGAAAACGTTGGGAGCGCGTGTATTGGGCACGGTCTCCACGCAGGAGAAAGCGGAACTTGCTAAGGGCGCTGGAGCTGATGAAGTAATCCTCTACACGCAAACCGACTTTGAAGCCGAAGTTAAACGCTTAACCGATGGGGGTGGGGTTGATGTGGTCTACGATTCGGTCGCCAAGACCACCTTTGATAAGAGTCTTAACTGTCTTCGCCCCCGCGGTTATCTAGTGCTGTTTGGGCAGTCGAGCGGACCTGTTCCACCGTTGGATCTGAGCCGTCTGTCGAGTGGTTCGTTGTTTGTGACACGCCCGGGGTTGGGTCACCACGCTGCCAATCGGGAGGAATTGATGGAACGCGCAGGCGACCTCTTTGAATGGATTACCGCTGGCACATTGAAGCTGCGGATTGACCGGACGTTTCCGCTTCAAGACGCCGCCGATGCACACCGTGCGTTAGAAGGCAGACAGACAACCGGTAAGGTTCTGCTGATTCCTTAGAATCGGCTCCGATACCAACTCTGCTATACAGATTGCGCTCCTCTGGAGCGCGTGGATTGGACCTATCGCCCTTCTATAGACATATCGCTCTTCTGGAGCGAAAGTCGCGATTCGGAGGGTACGCCCCCTACCACGTGTTCTGTGTAGGAGGGAATTCCAATTCCCGACCATTTCGTCGATCGCTGATGCCCTGATAAATCGGGATTTCGCTGACGCTCAACTTGCGGTTTATCAACTAGCAACTTGGGTTATCTTAATTGTCCCGCACTGTCCGTGCGTGCACAAAAACCAACTGAATTTTAACAGATAGGAGTTGTAATATGGCAGCCGATACATTAAGATCACTTGAAGGTTTGCAAGATGGGACATTATCCCCACACCGAATCACAAAATTGCGCAATGATTTTGAAGGTAGCCCTGTTTATCGGATGGCACAGAACGCTGTCTGCAAAATCGCCGTCGATGACATCGCCCTCGACCGTCAGGTAGTCACCAACAGCGACTTCACCTTCAGTCATGTGTTAGATGACTGGAGCGTTACGAACCAGAAAAGTAGTGGCAGATGCTGGATGTTCGCTGGGCTGAACCTGTTCCGCGTCGGCGCGATGAAGAAGATGAACCTGAAAGAATTTGAATTCAGCCAAAACTATACTTTCTTCTGGGATAAACTCGAACGCTCTAACCATTTCCTGCAACGGATGATCGAGATGGTAGACCGTCCCGTGGACGATCGGTGCATTGCATGGCTACTTGAAAGTCCCTTAGAGGATGGCGGACAGTGGAATATGTTCGTCAATCTGATCAAGAAACACGGACTTGTGCCTCAAGCGTTTATGCCTGAGACGGAGAGTTCTTCAAGCTCAAGTCGGATGAATCGCATCCTGTTGAATAAGCTGCGCGAGGGAGCAAAGACGCTTCGTGATATGGCATCAAAAGATGCGAGTTTCGATGAACTGTTAGATGCCAAAGACGAGATTATCACGGTCATCCACCGCATCCTGTCCATCCATCTCGGCACGCCGCCAACCCATTTCGATTGGCAATGGAACGACGCGGACAAAGAATTTCACCGCGATGGGGAGATGACGCCGCAACAATTCGCAGAAAAATATATCACCGTTCCTGTCAATGATTACGTCTGCCTCGTCCATGACCCACGCCCGACAAGTCCCATCGGCAAAACCTTCACGGTTGAATGCCTCGGCAACGTTGAGGGCGGCGCGATTGTCAAATACCTGAATATTGATATCGACCTCATGAAGCAGATAGCGATGAAGACCATTATGGACGGGGAACCGGTCTGGATGGGGTGCGATGTTGGGAAGATGATGCAGAGCAATCTCGGTCTTTGGGACGCGAAGTTGTATGACTACGAAGGTATTTACGACACACCATTCACTCTTGACAAGGCAGGGCGGCTCCAGTACCACCAGACCCTGATGACCCACGCGATGCTATTCACGGGTGTGGATGTGATACAGGAGAACGGCAGAGAGATTCCGCGGCGTTGGCGGGTTGAAAACAGTTGGGGTGCCGATAGCGGGCGCAAGGGGTTCTACCTGATGAATGACAACTGGTTTGACCAATATATGTTTGAGATTGCTGCGCGAAAGGAGTATCTACCTAACGAGCTACAGGAGGCCCTTGAGGCAGAGCCGATTGTCCTTCCCGCATGGGATCCAATGGGTGCACTGGCAGGGGAGGCTTCTGTTGCTAGCTAGAAGCATAGTAAGGGCAGGCACAAAACCTGCTCCTACGGAAACCGATGTTGGTTCAATTCGTCAGATGTCAACAGAACATAGGAGGCATAAAATGGCATTTAGTGAAAGTTGGTCAGTGCTAGAACCGGACCTAGAAACCGTCTTTGCCCATGAGGCAGACCCACTCCAAGCCCTTGCGGACGCTCGCATAGCGGGTATTGCCCTGCGCGGTGCGTATAATCCAGATCAGTGTAGCGAATTAATGCAGCGATTCGTTGAGCGAGGTATGATGCGTGACCCAGATCACCCCACCCCGGAAGGGAACTTGCCGAGCCGGATCGATATCGGCTCGAGTCTGGTTAACCGTGCGCGCGGAGGTCTGGCGGTATCAGATGACCCTGCCGAGAACAAGGAGGCTTTCCTTCAACACTCGGCGAGCACGCATGAACTTTTCAGCCACCTATTCGACGGGTTTGATAATCCAGTGGATACCCTCTACGATTGCCTCTCCGCACTGGCGGTGGACAAAGAGGTGAAGGTCGCCCGTGAACCCGATGGGCGTCTCTATGGTCCCGCCATCTTTCGGGTCCACTATGAGGGCCACGCGTACTCTCCCCACATCAATCACGTTGCAATAGACGACAACCTCTTCAACTTCGAGGTTTCCCGTTTCACACACCAATTCGCGGGTCTCATCTGTATACAGAATTCCGTCCATGATGGAGATAGTCCGCACGCCGTTATCCATCGGTGCACTTGGAGTCCGGAGGTGCAATCCCACGTCTCCAACGGTACGTACTACGAATACGCCGCACAAAACAAGATTGAACAGCAGCAAATCGAGGTACAGCAGGGTGACTTTTACCTGTTCAACAGTGGTTGCATCCATCAAGTGGCTGCTGTAGAGGGGAACACACCCAGAACGGTTTTGGCGACTTTTATCGGCTATTCGGAGGATGATGACGAAATCTTTGTTTGGGCATGATACCTCACCCAACCATACAAGGAGGAGAGAAAGATGGCAGAAATTGTAAGCCGGGAAATCCGTCTCAAGAATCGTCCCGTCGGTATACCAAAGGAAAGCGATTTTGAGATTGCCGAAGTAACGCTCGCTGCCCCTAAAGCGGGAGAAGTGCTTGTAAGAAACATCTACATGTCGGTTGATCCCTACATGCGCGGGGTTGTCAGAAATGTTGACCTCGGTGTGCCGTTAGAGGGTGGGTGTGTCGGGCAGGTTGTTCAATCGGGAAGCGAATCGTTTCAGGTTGGAGATTATGTATTGGGCGGACTCGGCTGGCGGGAGTATTACCTTGCTTCAGCAGAGAGCGTGAGCCAAATTGATCCAACCCTCGCCTCGATTCAATCCTTTATCGGTGCGGTCGGTATGCCCGGACGTACCGCCTATTTTGGATTACTGGACATCGGTGAACCCAAAGCGGGAGAAACGGTGTTCGTCTCCGCTGCCTCCGGCGCGGTTGGCGCGATTGTCTGCCAGATAGCCAAGATCAAAGGGTGTCGCGTGGTCGCCAGTGCAGGCTCGGATCAGAAGGTGGAGTGGCTCTTGGAAAAAGCGGGTGTTGATGCAGCTTTTAACTATAAACGGGTCGACAATTTAGTAGATGAATTAAAGCAGCACTGTCCAAACGGAATTGATATTTACTTTGAGAATGTCGGTGGCGCGCATCTCGAAGCCGCTCTCTCGTTGATGAACATACATGGACGCATTCCTTTGTGCGGCATGATCTCGCATTACAACGACGTTGAACCGACCCCTGGTCCCAGAAATCTCAGCACGGCGATCGGTAAACGCCTGAAATTACAGGGGTTCATTGTTACTGACTATGCGGATCGCACCGATGATTTTTACGCCGATATGCGGCAGTGGATCAGCGAAGGCAAGATGCATTGGGAAGAAACGATCGTAGAAGGCTTGGAAAACGCACCACAGGCGTTTATTGGTCTTTTCAAAGGCGAGAATATGGGTAAGATGATCGTTAAAATTGGACCGGAAGAAACCGTATGATATAAGTCGTGACGATCGCCACATTGTAGAGAGGAGAACACCTATGGACCTAGGGTTGAAGGGAAAACGCGCAATTGTAACAGGTGGGAATCGGGGTATCGGTCGGTGTTGTGCATTGGCACTCGCCCGTGAAGGGGCGCGTGTTTGCATTACCGCCCGCAGCCAAGGACGTTTAGATGAGGTTATTGACGAAATCAACGGAGCCGGCGGTGAGGGACACCCCGTCGCAGTTGACTTGACGACTCTAAAAAGCTGCCAAAAAGTTGTGAACGAGACCGTGGAACATTTCGGCGGCGTTGATATTTTGGTCAACTGTGCAGGCGCGGCGAGGGGAGGCGACATCTTAGACCTACCCACCGAGTTGATTGATGATGCACTCAGTTTGAAGAGTTATAGCTATCTGCGGATGTCCCAACTTGTGATTCCGCACATGAGCCAGAACGGATGGGGCAGAATCATCAATATCGCCGGAGGTGCGGGAACAAGCCCTGCCAGCGGAAACATCCCAGTCAGCCTTGCCAACATCGCTATTCTGAATATGACTCGCGCACTTTCGGATGCGGTCTCCAAAGATGGGATTTTGGTGAACACGATTTGCCCGGGACTCACTAACACCCAACGGGCACGCGATGTGCAGCAAGCCAGCGCGGATCAGGCGGGAATAGATGTGGAGGAGCTCCTCCAAGAACTTGGCAACGAACTCCCCGCAGGGCGCATCGCTGAACCGGAGGAGATTGCCAATGCGGTAACCTTTTTGGCATCAGAGCCGTGCTCGTATATATTCGGTAGCTCTATATACATGGACGGCGGGGGAAGGCGGGGGACACCGTAGGTCTGTCGGTCATAATACCAACTCTGCCTAACCGGTGCCCACCTTATCGAATGTACTTGCAACTAAGAACGACCACTTACCACAAAATTGGTTTCCCACCTGATCTCATCAATTTGCGTTCGGGTTTAGTCAGAATTTCTGGCACGGGACGTTTATTGATTTTATCCGGTACGAGCTGATGACCGATTTGGTTGAGCATATGTCTTCTAATATCAGCTTTTAGCTGGTCCGGCTCAATACGGCTGTTGTGTCTCGCTGGATCTTGGGTGTTGAACTCACGGATATATTTTGTATAGCCTGTAAACCCACCATTGTCCCAGATAACGCTCCCGGATTTTGTATCAATCGCTTTCACCTGCATGTTAAGTGTTGCCCATTGATAGACCAATACAAATTTCGTGGTCCCTGATATCCCAGCCTGAGCACTCATGTCGTAGAGTGGGTTGCTATCGTATTTTTCCTCCATCTTCGGATTTTTGATATGGCCGACGACGATTATATCGGCATTGGCAGCTTTTCCTACCTTTGCCGCGAGGGCGGGATCGAGAAAGATGTCTTTCGGTGTCAAGTTCTGGGCTGTTAGCTGACCACCAATTGGGTTGAGTGTATCGGATTGATCATAGATCCACTCTTTGTCCTTGTCTACGAGGACAAGTCGGGTAGACAGGTCCAAAGGAAACCTACGCTCCATTTCAGCGGACTCTTCTTCCGTCGAAAAAGGGGCGATGGCAATTCGTTGAAAACCACTGAGATCAAGCGGCTCAACTGTTTTAGTACAACCACTTATAAGCGCAACAGATACTAAAAGCGTGGCACAAACAGACAGTTTCATCCATCTTTTCATTTTATATTTAACGCTCCTTCCTGAGAACAGGTAATGTTCATACGATTCATCTGGAACTTACTAGAAAAAAGGCTTCTTGTTTAATTGACGAAACCCCAGAATTTTTGAATAGGGTTTTCGGTTGCTATAGTACGTGAACCGATGAGATTTTCAGTTTCGGATGTAGATTATAGCATGGTCTTTTTTTTCTGTCAATGTCTGTCTTGGATGAAAACTTAACAAATTAGTGAAACGCAACGAATTTTAGCTGTCGTTAGCAACCGACTCTAAGGTGCACTTGCTTTTCTGGAGCATGATCTCTGCGCTATGAGACCCCATACCCGTGGGGCCCGAGGTCTGGATCGACATAACCGCGATGGAAGTTCCTACCCATCAAGTATTTAAGCTCCAACTCAACATCGCGTAGAGAAACGTCACCGAGTACATTGGGGTCACGCTCAAGCAAGGCGACCTCCAGCGTATTTTCTCCTCGTTGGGGGAAATGCGCCCGATTTAGCCGGAAGATAAACCAGTATGTCGGTCCAGAGCGATTGCGGGGTCCACTCATGCGATACATCTGATTGATTTTGCGCAGCATACTTTCCGGTAACTCTTTCCCGTTAAGGTTGAAGCGAATCCGATCCAACTCCGTCGTGCCAGCGATTCCTACTCTCAACAATACCTCGTGCACCCGTCCCACCTTGTCCCAGCGCGGTAGATTGTCACTGACGGTGAACTTCGCAGTGGCCGGTCGCTTTACCTCCATCTCGATCGGTAGCTGCGTGGTTGTCCAAGGTTCGTGAGGACGAGCGTTCTCGGTCGGGATATAGTAATACTTATCCTTAGCTTGCATGATGTCGGGATGCGGTATCTCGCGCAGCCTTTCGTAGAAATCCGCCTGATAGGGCCAGTGCGGAAACCACTGCGCTAGGTAAAGCCCATCAATCCCCTGCTCCCAGTAGTTACAAGCTGTGGCACGCACCATGGAGATGGGTGCTTCGGCGAGTCGATCCGAGTCCACATGGCTGTGGATGGCTGCGATGCAGCGACAGGCAGAGCCTTTTACCATCGCTGCCAGTGGACGGAAATCGGTATTCGGATCTATCCGGTGTGGAGCTGAGAAAGGCTCACCAACCAAGGCGTCCACAATTCCCCGCCTCACCCACATCTCTAGGTTAAGCCCGATGGACAGAGCGTCCTCTGGATTGGACGGAACGCGGATAACTAACTCTCGATCTGCTCCACTCCTCTTGACCGCTTCATGAACCCGCCCGATCCAGTCGGTCATGACCTCAATACCTGTCTCCACTTCGTCCGGGTGAAAGTAACGCGGATAGTTGTTCAACTGTAGTTCAAACCCGTCAACTGGATACTCGTTCAACGTCTCTTCGATTAGCGCAAAGCGTTCGTCTTGGACCTCTCGGTGTTTGAAGTCGAGTCCGTTGATCCAAGGCATATCGGGATTCAGGTCGCCACGCGCACCGATTTCCAGATGTCGGTTCTCCAAGCGGAAATTTGAACAACGCACCGACGCTATCTCCGGACCGAAATTCTGCACGAGTAGGGTGGGGTAGAGCAGCAGTCCTTTTTCGTGCGCCCGTTCGCAGACGATACGCAGCGGATCATTCCCCTCCTCAATAAGCCCCTTGGCATTTTGGTGGGCGCGATGGAAGACGAGGTGGTCCCATTTGTCTACATTGTGCCCCAGCAGTTCACCCACTTTGGTATCGTGTAGGACGGTGCGTCCCTCTCCCAAGCAGAACATTACCACTTCAACCGGCGTGCCCACCAATTCGTCAATGCAGACTTGGTATTCCTCCTTCTGCATGGGTGGCTCGTAGCGGTAGATGTGTGGATGGCGTCCGTCATGGTAGAACATGATGCGTGGTTTTGGCATGAGCTGGTTTATACCTCCTGTTCAGAAATTTACAAAGAGAACTGAGTATTGGTAGATGTCGCCGAAATTTCGTCCGATTGCATCGATTACAGCGGTTTGTGAAGTTTGAAGTTGCCAACCGTTGCAAGATCACGATAAAATTATATCACCTTTTATTATCTTTTTGCGAGATATGTGATAATGGTGGATACTTTCGTCCTACCATCTGTCCCAACCTCCAATCAAGGCAGGTGTTTACATCCTGTGCAACGGGACTGGGTGTCACGTGCATTAATCCTAGACCATTAAGATGCCGGAAGGCTTTCAACCCTAACTCTGTAAATCGGTCTAAACGTTCTGAGGTGAATTAATATGGCCACGAGATGGCTACTTGTGTTTTTGGGATTCTACGGGACAATTCTACTGGTCGGGTGTGAGGCTGATGAAGGTCAAACCCCGTCTCCAGTGACAGAGTCAATCGAAACGCTCTCGACTGACTTAAAGGCGGGCAAACCTTCTGCCAGGGTGCTTGAACGGTACGGGATATTCTTCCCCGACGGCGTGAAGCACTCGATTTCGATGAACGAAATCTATGATGGTGGGCCCGGTATAGATGGCATTGCCGCTCTAACCCACCCCCGATTCATTCCGGCGGGGGCAGCGGATTACATGGAGGACAACGATCAGCTTCTCGGTATCGCACGCGATGGGGAGAGCCGTGCCTATCCCTTGCGCATTCTGGTTAATCATGAAATAGTTAACGATACCTTGGGGGGTAGACCGGTGCTTGTGACTTTCTGCCCGGAATGCGGCACTGGTATTGCTTTTGACCCGACTGTTGACGGTAAAGCAACTGAATTTGGGGTGTCCGGCACCCTTTACAAACGGAATCTGTTGATGTATGACAGGGGTAGCGACACACCAAGTTTATGGCTACAAGCTAGCGGTGAGGCGGTCGTTGGTCCGAAGACTGGTATCTCGCTCGATAGAGTGCCGATGACGCAGGCACCTTGGAGTGAGTGGAAAGTGGCCCACCCGAATACGACTGTATTGAGTAAGGAGACCGGACATGGTTACAGCTATATCCCTTATCCTGACATTCTAGACCGGTTACCGAGACAGATTCTCGGTGTGATTGTGGGCGATGAACAGAAGGCGTATTTTTTTAAGGACCTACGTCAGATGCAGGTTATCAACGATGCCATTGACAGCGTTCCAATTGTCCTGATTGCGAGTCCGGATTCAGATGCTGTTCGTGTTTACAAGCGGAAGAACTATCAATTTGAAGAGACGTTTGAACAGGTTAGGGATAGCCGTAACCAGACGGTATGGGAACTTTCGGAGGAGATGCTCTTGAATCCGAAAACCGGTGAATCACTTGAACGCGTCCCTGACGTATTCGTTTCCAATGCAGGTGCTTGGGCGAGATTTTTTCCGGACACACTCATCTACCAAAAACCTTAGTGTGTCGATTCGTAGGTCCGGCTTGCGGTAACTAGGGGAAACGCGCCGTCTCCCAACACTTGCCCAATGTTCGTTCTAGCAAATTGCAACAAAAATCACTGTTGCTCTGAAGGGTAAGAACGTGATACAATGGATAGCTAGAAATAGGGATGACGCCAGAAACCATCAAAACTTAACCGTCGATTGAAAAGAGTTTTCGGTCTGAAAGGAGCGTTGTCAATGAAAACCTCACAGACCCTCCTCGCCTGTTTTATTCTCTTAATTGGACAGGCCGCGCTGATCTACGCGGTTGACCTTAAAGGGGAGGTTATTCCTTCGCCCGCCGATGCCGATGAGGGCAGTTATTGGGGACATTCCATTGACATCAGTGAAACAACTCTTATCGCTGGGTATACATGGAATTTCGACAACAAAAGTGGCGTCTATATTATGGAACGGAAAGGAGACTGGTATGAGGGCTTTAAGGATAAAGACAGGTGGGTAGGTGTTGTAGAAGACATATTGAAGTTTTGCGATATTAACGAACCAGTGCCTGAAGAACGCATAAGAAATGTGGGATTGCGGAATCAGTATACATCATGGAATGAGCAAGTATATAACGACTGCCTGAAGAAGATATGGGAAGAAGACTAATCGTTTAACCCGGAGATGCTTCAATGATTGAGAGGAATGATGAAACAATTTTTGATTTTCATAATCTTTAATTTATTCCTTTGGCTACAACTTACTAGTCCTGTCAATGCTGCTATCACTATTGATGGCGAGACTGTCCACGTTGAAACTGACGCTTACATCGTGCAATTTGACAAGGGCGTTATGACCTATATCTACAACAAGCCTACCGACACAACCTACACCATAAGCGAAGGTAACAATGGCTGGAGTGGAATGTTGTATCATCGATATTTTTGGGAAAGTGAAAACATTTCGCTTCAAGAAGCGACGCTGGTTTCTGCCACACAACTCTCCCCGAATGAAGCTGAATTTATGTATCGTCAAGGAGACACAAATATAGTGCTTACCATTGCAGTTGATCCAATGACCGATGACCTGTTGATCGACATGGAGGGGGTATCCGAGACCCGCGCCGGCGTCATCGGTATGCAGTGGGGATGTGATAACTTAGACATTCAGAACCTATCGGTTATCCTTCCAAAAGCAGGCGGACGTATCATTGACGCAACTACTCCTGACGACTACATGGACAACCACTATCCGAGCACTCGTTGGGAATCGCAACTCGTGATTGTTCAAGGGGAACGTGGCGGTTTTTATATTAGGAACACAGACGACACACTCCAGTTTAAGCGGGTCCTTTATGCTCGATTGAACAATAGTGCCACACTTAACCTCACCACATATAATCAAGCCCCTTTCGATTCGCATACAACTGGACAATCACATAAATGGCGATTCAATACCTATGCTGGGGATTGGCGTGTGCCGGCGAGGATCTACCGGGACTGGATGGAACGGGCACTTGAGCCGAGGCGTTTATCCGATATTCCGTGGGCTGAAGATATTACTCTATTCGTCAGTGCTATTCCTTTAGACGCATATGGTTTGAAGTTACTTGATAGGTTAGCAGAGCTAGTGGACCCGACAAGAACATTGGTGATGTTGTGGGAGTGGGCTGATGGCGGAGCGTGGTGGTCAGAGGGACAAGAAGCACATCAGCCAGACTACTTTCCAAAGCCGGAGTTTGGACCTTTCGTTGAACACGCACATCAACATGGGTTTCGCGTGATGCCTGCTATAACTGTATACGGTTTTTCGCCCAATCACCCGCTCTACCCTCATTTTCGGCAATATCAATATCGAGATACTTGGACAGGCGAACTTGTGGAGTCACCACCGCATCCCCACCCATCTTACCACGTTGTTGAAGCTATTAGTGCTGCGAGTTCAGAATATAGAAATCTAATTGTCGAAAGGCTAAAATCGGTATGGGAAGAATATGGGGTTGACGGTTTCTTTCTTGATGCCAACCACTTTGTTATTAACGATGGTAATGGGTTGATTGATGGATTGAACATGGCGCAAGGTGCGGCGTTACTGCACAAGGAATTGGCAGAAGCGATGCCGGGCATTATGTTGGGGGGTGAAATGCTTCATGAAGCGACTTTCGCGCACACAACTTTCGCGCAACGTCCGGTCACGCTGTGGAGAGGACTAGAACCTCACCCGATTGGTGCGTTTCTGTTCTCGCCGTTTACACACGCCATCGCCTATTTCCCAAAATATCCGGATGACGATCCCGCACTTCATCAAGAACTCCTCGATTACGGTAAGGTCTGGGGCATGATTCCAACGCTAAGAGTTTGGGAGTTGGAACAACTACAAGAGCAGTTTACCTATACACACGAATTACTTGAATTAGCGCGGAGTTGGCAGCATGAATATGGGTTAAACGGCGATGTGAACGATGATGGTGTTGTTAATATCTTGGATTTGACCCTTGTAGCACGAAACATTGGGGTGATGCCCCTGACTCATTTACAGACAGACATCAACGGTGATGGTATGGTCAATGTGCTTGATCTAATCTTGGTTTCCAATATGTCGGAGGTTACACGATGAAAGCGCATTACGTGAATCGAGCAGACAGGGAGGATAGGAATTACCTGTTTCGGGGTGCGATGGCGTGTAGCGGATTCGCTGCGGAGGATTTAATTCGCGTGATAGCCAAGCACCGGGAGGACTATCCGAGCCGTGAGGTTTTATGCGATGCTGCGAGCGCAGACGGGTTTGACGGCTTCTTTGAACGGGTGCGACACAGAGAGTTTCCGGGCTATGGCTGCTTGGTAGCGACATGGAGTTGCATGCGGGCATGGCGTATGATTGCCGCAGGCGGTGAGACATCAATCTTTCTGCTTGACGATTATTACATCAAGCAATCGAAGCAGGCGTTAGATTTACTCATTGCGCCGTTGGACGATTTTAGAATAATTCAACTTGCGTGGCACGTCCGCGATGATGTGTTTTTTCTTGATCACTACAATCTCGGCATACCGTATAAGCATGTGGCGCAAGAGGTATCTGATAAAAGCCCCTACTTTCTCAAGGGTGCTTGGCACGGTTGCAGCGATTGGGGCTGGGTAATTACAGCAGAGGGCGCACAAGATGTGTTGGACTATATGCAGAATGAATCACCTGTCCAGAACGAGTGTGTTCTGACAGCGATGCAACATACAATTCGCGACTATCCGGGTATCTACAGTTTGCTCGACCAGCCGCATAATGTGAATGGCAACCAAGTCCTTACCGATAATTCGTGGATTGGACATTTGACGGAATACACCGACGGTCCTGTATCAAATCTGATGGGAACACACCTGACGCAAGAGTTGTTACCTGACTCAGAACAACGAGATGAACGTATGGAGCGTGACAATGAATAAAGTGAGTTTAGGAAATTACAGGTTTGATAGCCATGCCATCAATCCTGCGATTTCCCTGAAGTTCTTGGTACCGCCTGAGTTTGTGGGTTACGACTTATCCCGCCCACCGAGCCGCACGAATAGGGGTGGTGGCGTCGGCGTTAAATACGCGCGTGTAGAGCAAGCCGGTGGCGATGATTTCGATTGCAAACGGATTTCGACGGTTGATGAGGTCGAGGCGGACGATGTTGTGTTTGCGGACTGGTTGTGGTTCTGCACCGGGATCGACACAACTATGATTGAGCAAGCAAAACGGTTTATCGAATTGCCGAATCCGAAAGTTCTATATGGCAGCGAGTTAGCTGTGTTGGGCTATCCGCGAACGATAATCCGTCAACTGGTGGAGAGTGCGGATCTTATCACTTATAACACTGAGTACCAGCGTGATTTATACAAAGTGATAGATATACACAACGCTCGCTTCTTGTGCGATCCTATCCCTGAAAGTTTGTTCAAGCCAGCGTCTGCAAAAGAGCGACGGTTAGTGTGTGTGGGTCAAATTAGCCAAGCGAAGCGGAGTGAGGCGGTGGTAGAGATATTTGAACACCTAGCGTCGTCGGAGGTAGAACGGGTTTATGTCGGTGGGGGTATGGCATGGGGCGATAACCACCAAGATAAGAAGAACAGTGAACTGCATTTCCGTATTGCTGATGTGGCAGATGAGTTTGTAGAGAATGCGACGGAGCTGGAGATGGCACAGATTGTCAATAGGTCTGCGTATTATGGTCATGTCTCGATTCATGATGTTGCGAGTTCAGGGATGCAAGAGAACGGCGCTGCGGGCAACGTTATTTTCGGGTTGACCCATCCTGTGCTTAAAGAGCGCACCTCCTACCGTTTTAGTGACCCCAAATCGCTTGCTGAGGCGGTTTTGACATATCCGTTTGAGTCCGACCGGCATCAGCAAGATATAGACGCCATGTTAGCGATTGCGAAGGATTGGTCTTATTCTGCATGGCGCGAACAGATGGAACTGATTTTGAGGATTATGCTATGAGTTTGACAACAGTGGGTGTTTTGCACGAGCAACACATAATGACGGAGGAGTTAGGTCTCCTTAGCGTTAGTTCTGAAACACCGGTTAAATGTGAAACGGTTGTGGAGGAATTATTGAGAGCTGCCGAATTGCTTTTACATCAATATGGTGCACATGTTTCGATGGTTATCCAGTATTTTGATAAACTCGATGAGAACCTGAAGAAAGCGGTTGGATTATCCGAGACGGAGGATCGGATTCATCTACTGAATCCGTTGGAGATGGAATCTTTTTTGGCAGATACCCCTCAAAGTTGCTCTAATATCTATCTGATGTCTCAGTCGGTATACCAAAAGATGCGCGAACTGTTGAACGGGAATGAAGTTCCGAACGTTGACGAATTAATAATACAGGTTGCCGAACACGACGGCTTGTTTTATGGGTTGACATATAGACATGAATCCAATCATATCACGGACGCCGCTGAGAATTAGTTTTGTAGGTGGAGGAACTGACATTCCTGATTTTTACCGCAAATTTGGCGGTGAGGTCATCAGCACTGCTATCGACAAATATATCACGGTGAAGGTCTTTAGTGCAGATGAATACGGTGACACAGGCATAGTGTCGGAAGTTCTCGATCGGCAAACGCGTCGAATTGTAAATGAATGTTTACAGATAACGGGTGTTACCGATGTTGCAATTGAGATTGAATCGGACATCCCTCCGCGTTCAGGTCTTGGTGGCTCAAGTGCGTTCACTGTGGGTATGTTAAACGCCTTGTATCATGCTAGGGAATATGTGCCAGTAAAACATTCTCCAGAGTATTTAGCATCTAAAGCCTGTGAGATAGAGATTGAGAAGTTAGGCGGTCCTATCGGCAAGCAAGACCAGTACGCGGGTGCTTATGGTGGCTTCAATTATATGTTTTTTTACAAGGACGATAGGGTAGTCGTTTCGCCAATGACTGTTCATGTGTCCGAGTTGGAGAAATCATTGCTCCTTTTCTATACTGGTATTCAGCGTGACGCGAACACAATACTTCACGCCCAGAAAAAAGATGCCGATTCCAAAACGTTATGGTGTCCAAGACCATGACTGCTTCGGATATTCCGTTAATATCAGTGGAACAACTCTTATTGTCAGTGCACCGTTTCATAATGAGGAGAAAGGCACCGTTTACGTCTACGCGCTAGAAGGAATCAAATGGAAACAGCAAGCTAAACTCCAAGCAGACAATGCCTCATTTAAAGACCGGTTGGGCTGGGATTGCGCGATTAGTGAAAACACGATTGTTGCTGGTGCGCCGCTTGCCCCTGCGCCTCATAGGCTCTCCAGTGCCGCTTATGTATTTAAACGCAAAGGAAATGCTTGGAAGCAGGTGGCAAAGTTGGTGCCTCATGACGGGGATGGCGGTGATAGTTTCGGTATTTCTGTTGATGTCAGCAAAAGTCGCGTTATAGTCGGAGCAAATAGAGACGAGAATCACGGGCATAGGCGCAATTCCGGTTCAGCGTATATCTTTAGAGAAGTCGAGGGCACCTACACCCAAGAAGCGAAGTTGACTGCGGACGAACTTCAGGAAGGTGCCAACTTGGGGTTGACGGTTGCAATTGATGTCAACCGTGCCCTCGTCGGTGCGCCGGCGACTGATACAAAAAGAGGGGACGATTCTGGTGCCGTTTACGCCTTTTTGAAAGTCGCCCGCTTGGGAATTACAGGCAACAATTATACCTGACGAAGGACCCGATGAGCATCATGGCGACAACATGGGCAGCGCCGTCGCCCTTGATGGAGAATTTGGCAGAAAATTCAACTACGCCGCTATCGGTGTTCAGCAGGACGCCACCCCGAAACATCCTGATGGGGGTTCCGTGTATCTTTTTGATACCGAAGATGTCAACAATCTCAACATACCCTTAAGCAAAAACATCGAAGATTTCAACATACCGGCGTCTGTCGAGCCCACCGATGAATTGGCACTCATCACGTTGGGAGACATTAAACGGACTGCCCTGTTTCAGAACTTCCCCAATCCGTTTAATCCTGAGACGTGGATACCGTATACGCTCGCCGACGACATGGAGGTGAAGGTTCGTATCTACGATGTGCAAGGGGTGCTGGTCCGTCAATTGGACATCGGTCAGCAGGGTGCGGGAAGGTATCTCAGCAGACAGACCGCCGCATATTGGGATGGCAGAGACCAATCAGGTGCGTCGGTTGCTAGCGGCGTCTATTTCTGTACATTAGAGGCAGACGCTTTTTCAAAGACGCGACGTATGGTTATTCGGAAATAGTACCCTTATCCGTGGGGACAACATGAAAAACATCCTCCTCATCCGTCTCAGTTCACTCGGCGATATTGTTCTGACTTCGCCAGCCATACGTGCGGTGCGGCAGCACTTCCCGCAGGCGCACATCTCAATGTTGGTGGCGAAGCAGTCCGCGGATCTGCTCACGGAAAATCCGCATCTAGACGAAGTGATTCCGTTTGACCGAAAGGCGGGGAATAAGGATACCGGTGAAATGCGACGGATTATCCGCCTCCTGCGGGAACGGGATTTTGATCTGACAATCGATTTCCAACGCAAATTTCGCACGAGCCTACTCGCGTATTTGAGCGGTGCGAAGTGTCGTGTTGGGTATCATCAACCCAATGGGGTGTTGTGTACCGTCCGGGTACTAGACCGTAACAACAAAGCTATCCGTGCCGGTCGGATTACCTCCACGCACGCCATCGATCGCTATTTTGACTTGCTACACCCAATCGGGGTGACGACAACGGACCGGACACTTGAACTGTTTATTACAGAAACAGACCGCGCTTTTGCCCACGAACTTATCGCTACCAAGGGCATCGAGGCGAATCGGCTGAAGGTTGGACTGTTTCCGGGAGCGGGGTGGAAGTTACGAGAGTGGATGCCGGATCGTTTTGCAGCGATCGGCGATCGCGCAGCGAAGTACTTTGACGCGCAGGTGCTACTTTTTGGAGGACCTCACGAGGGTGAACTTGTTCAGCAGGTGACGGATCTCATGAAGACAGAGTCGATTTCGCTCGCCGGCACCCTTCGTATCCGCCAATTAGCAGCGTTAATTGAGCAGTGTGATCTATTCGTTACAAACGATACGGGACCGATGCACGTCGCCGCAGCGATGCACACACCGACGGTGGCACTGTTCGGACCGGGCGATCATATCCGCTTTCAGCCGCTCGATCCGATCCATACGACCATCCGCCATCATGTGCCGTGCAATCCGTGCAAACAGTTTACGAACAAGTGCAAAAACAATATCTGTATGAAGCGAATCACCGTTGATGAGGTATGGGAAACGGTGCATCAGAATTTATCTAACATACGTAAGACTGCAACATACTGCCAATAGGGCAGATAAGAGAGGAGAAAAAATGGCGACTCAATACAAAGAATTTCGAGTGTCCAACGATGTAATGGACGACCCTGAAGAACTCCAACGCCGGATTCAGGATGAAGGCTACCTGTTTTTCAGGAAACTGCAAAATCCGGATAAACTACTGGACCTGCGGCGACAGATGCTGACGGTTATCCAAGAAGGCGGCTGGCTCATCCCTGGGACGGACCCGATGGATGGTATCGCCGACATTTCGCGCCAATGTACCGAAGGGAATGCCGAGTACACCGACGTCTATCATGAGGGTTATAAGTTAGAAGCCTTTCACCGGGCAGGGCATTGGCCCGAGGTGATGGACACGCTGGAGAAGGTGATTGGCAAACCCGTGCTGCCCCATCCTCAGAAAATTGCCCGCCTATGGTTCCCGAAGTATACGGAACACACCACGCCGATACACCAAGATTTTGTGCATTTCCAAGGCAATTTTCAGACCTATACCTGCTGGACACCTGTCGGCGATTGTCCAATCGAATTGGGTGGACTCGCGTTGTTGCCGGGTTCGCACAAAGTCAACAGGGTTCTCGACCATCACTTTTCGCTCGGTGCGGGTGCCCAGCGTATTTACCCCGACGAAATAGAGGGTGAATGGCATACCACAGACTATGAGATCGGGGACTCCTTAATCTTTTTGGCATTGACGATACATCAGGCGTTGCCCAATTTCACAGAGGACAAACTCCGCGTCTCACTAGATAACCGGTATCACGCGCTCGGCGATCCGATAGCGGAGCATATGCTGCAGCCGCACCTCAACAGCTCTAGTGAACTGAGTTGGGAGGATGTATACAAGGATTGGGAATCGGACGATCTAAAGTATTATTGGGAGGATTTGGACCACCCCATCGTTCCAAGAGATCTTAGCTTCGGCGAAAAAGTGTTTGCAGAGGCGTTGGACCTTGCGAGAGAGGGTGATGCACACGCGATTTTACACCTCAACCGCATCATCACACGCGATCCGACAGCAGACGCCGCAAAGCAGGCTATGGAGGCGTTGCAGGGTACTGAGTCAGCGGTAGATAGCGAAGCTGCTGCAGACTAATCAAGTCAATGGGTTCATTGGTTCATTAGTTCATTTGGGGCTTTAGGTGCCAACTTCTGTGTGGGTTATCCGCTAACTGAGTGGGGGTCGCTTTTCTGCCCAAGGTGCGAGAGCCTCAAAGGCAGCAGACGTGCGGAGTACGGTTACATCGTCCCGCCATCGTCCGACGATTTGTAGCCCCACCGGTAACCCATCGCTGGCAAAGCCACATGGGACGGACGCCGCCGGTTGACCGGTGATGTTAAACGGATAGGTGAACGCTGTCCAACTCAGATAGGTTGTCGGCTGCCCGTCAATTTGTCCCGGATGGTCATCGCCAGCCGGAAACGCTGTCACAGGCAGCGCAGGGGTCAGCAGCAGGTCATATCGCTCCATGAATTGACGCCAAGCGTGGTAGTAGTCATTCCGTCGTGCGTAGGCTATGGCGACTTCAGCCCCCGAAAGTTGGAGCCCCTGCTCTATCACCCTCACCAAGCCCGGATCAATCTGATCACGAACCGTCTCTAGATCGTGGAGATGTAAGCCGGCAAACGCAGACGCCCAGATGACATGAACAATGCTCTCCCACGGATCTTCGAGATTGGGATGGGCTTCCTCAACGTGGCACCCAAGTTCACTAAAGCGCAGTGCGGCTTTTTCAACGATTTTACGGACTTCCGGATCAACTAGGGCGTAACCCAGATCGGGCGACCATGCGATCCGCAGTCCCGCGATATCTCCCTCCAAAGCGGCTAAGTAGTCGGTTTCGGTGGGCAGTGAGAGGCGGTCACGCGGATCGGCACCCGCCATGACGTTCAACATGAGTGCTGCATCGGCGACTGTCCGCGTCATCGGACCGAGGTGGGAGAACAGTTCGACAGCACTAGCGGGATACTGTGGGATGAGTCCCCACGAGGGCTTGAGTCCGTAAATACCGCAAAAACTCGCCGGGATACGAATTGAACCTGCGCCGTCGCTGCCTTGGGCAAGGGGTCCCAACCCCGCGGCAAGGGCTGCTGTCCCACCACCGCTAGAACCTCCAGCGGTGCGACCGTGCTTCCACGGATTATGGGTAGAACCGATGATACGGTTCGTTGAGTCCCCCTTCCACCCCAACTCAGGAAGATTGGTCTTACCCAGCATCACGGCACCGGCTTCGTGAAACCGCTCGATGATCGGCGCATCATAGTCCGACACCCAATCTTTGTAAAGCAGGGAGCCGCGGGTTGTACGAATCCCTGTCATTGATACAAGGTCTTTTATCGAGGCTGGGATGCCAGCCAACGGGGGCGGAGATTCATCAGTTCGGTAGGCTTGTTCGGCGATACGCGCCCCCTCAAGCGCGAGTTCTGGCGTCATCGTGATGAAGGCGTTGAGTTTCGGGTTAAGTTGATCCATGCGGCGGAGTATCGTCTCCGTCACCTCAACCGGCGACACCTCATGTTTCTGGTATAATTCGCGCAATTGCAGGGCTGATAAATAGCAGAGATCGGTTTCTGTCATGTCTGGACTCTTTTCGTCGAAATGGGTATAAAAGGGTGGAAAGCAATTTGAGGTTTATGTTGGAAAGATGATACAAGCAATCAGAAAGCAAGTCAACGGAAAAACGCAAGGAGATTAGGATGGCTCAATTGAAATACTCAGTAATCGTTGACACATTGGCGACCTTCGGGTTAAACATTTGGGAGCAACCGCGTGAAGTACTTGAGCTAATCAAAGACAGTGGCTATGATGGCATAGACCTCACCGCAGAACCTGATCGAATCGAGATAAAACGGTATCGGGAAATCGCTGAAATAGCGAGGTCGATGGGGTTGGAAATTGCGGCACTGCTTGGGGCATGGGCGACTTGGCACGCCGGCGAGGTACGGGATTTGGCATCTACTGACGCGGCAACTCGGCGTTATGCTATCGGTTACGCCCAAAAATGTACCGACTTAGCGGTAGATCTGAATGTATCCGTCTATGAGATCTGCTGTTGTCCAGCTGAGCCAAAGTACCCTGTGCATGACGTTCCCCTCCCAACAGTGAGGCAAAATTTCGTGGAGTCCGCACGAGAGATAAGCCGTTACGCTGCCGACCGTGGCGTGCGGGTGGCGATGGAGCCGGTGAACCGGTTTGAAGGCTACGCGGGGTTCATGAACAGTGTGGTTGATGCCGTCGGTGTTGCTGATGAAGTCGGTGAGGAGAACTTGGGCGTGATGGTGGACTTTTTCCATGCGAACATTGAGGATGTCTCCGTTCCCGACGCTATCCGGCGGGCGAAACACCGGCTGATGCTAATCCATCTAGCCGACAGCAACCGTCAAATGCCGGGGATGGGGCATATCGATTTCACCGGCGCGATCAGGGAACTTGACGAGATCGGATTTGAGGGCTATCTCTCTTTGGATTGCCTGCCCGCAAGACCCGATGCTCAGACTTATCTAACACATTCCATCGGTTATATGAAACAGCTGGAGGAGGCAGTCGCGCTGGAGAAGCGACTATCTGAGATAGTTTAAGTTCATCTGTTTAACGTAAGCAAGCCAAGAATTTTAAGCGAGGGAGGTCTCATGGAAGAACCTGAAATTACACAACATCCAACTGAGGTATTTGGCTATTCTTTTATCAACAGAACTTCAGAAGCACAAACAGCATGTGAACAACAATACTGTCCTTTCTTACAAGGTGAATGCAAGAAACCAAGGAAAAGTGAACCCGAAGTCAAGGTGGGAATATGTAGCGTAGGTTATAAAGGTAAGTTCCTCGAAAAGATGACTCCCATAATTGTATGTCCACATCGTTTACGAGAAGAAAACGTCTATCATAAGATTGGAGAGCTATACTTTGGCAGCTTGCCAAATGAATATCAGATAAAGTGGGCATCTGAAGTGTCGTGCGGGGTAGCAGGAAGCATTGACTTCGTAGCAGCCAAAATGAAAGAAGGAGTAATTGAGGATTTTCTATGCGTCGAATTTCAAGCAGCTGGCACAACTGGAACCCCTTGGCAGGCTGTTTTAGATCTTAAACAAGATGGTCGCTTTAATAGTACAAGATACAAATATGGAATAAATTGGGCGAACGAGTTTACGAAAACAATGATGCAGCAAGCATATAAAAAAGGGATGGTTATTCAGTCTTGGCAAAAGAAGATTGTATTTGTGATTCAAAATGTTGGATTGGATTACATACAATCCACTACTGATACCAGTGGTTTACATGATGCAAGGGATGAGGACTCTATCCACTTCTGTATGTTTAAGACAGTATGGAATAAGAATCGAAATGCTTGGCAATTAGAGTTCGACAAACGAATGAGCACAGACACAGAAGGTGTTAGAAGGATGTTAGGCGGTGCTCCTGAAGAAAGCCATCCAACCATTGATGAATTCAAAAATAATCTCCATACACGGTTGCAGTTAAACAGCGAAACTTATGGTGAATTCTAAAAATAAATAGACATTAAAAGTAGTAGGCACACGCCGTGTGCCGTAACACTGCGAACAAGGTTCCTGACCTCGCTCGTTCACAGTGTCTAATTAATTCTGAAATCTACCATAGTTGGAGGTTGTCTAATCTAATTCTTGCAATCTCTACATATTCCTCGCTTAATTCAATCCCAAGTCCACGTCTATTAAATTGATTGGCAGCAACTAAAGTGCTTCCTGTCCCCATAAATGGATCAAGCACAATACCGCCGACTCTGCTAGTTGCTTTAATCGGTATCTTTAACAGATCCGTCGGGAATACGGCATAATGTGTATCTTTTCTCCACTTATCCTCCGGAACTATATTCCAAATATCAGATGGTAGATAGCCACTAGCCTTGCTTACCAAAATGAAAAAGCCCCTTGTTTCTAATTCTTTGGCACGTCCACTAATTTTCGAGTCATCACTATGGTAGGTACGCTGAGTACCTCTAATAGTCATTCTAAAATCGACTAACTCACCTGTCCGTATTTTCTCTATAGTTTCGTCAAGCACTTTAATAGCTGCATCACGCTCTTCCTGATTCAATTCCTTAGACTCAAAAATCTGTCTGCGGTATTTTTTACCGCTTACCCCTGTCGCCGATATTGTCTCTTTGTCATTTATAATCGGAAGTTTGCTTGGTTTAATTCTTATACTATTTGCATCATAATAGTATTTCTTATTTCTTACAAAGTGAAATATGTGTTCATACACATCCCTCAATCGATCTTTCGCACTTTGTGTCCCCTTCATCTGATGCCAAATGATATCATTCCTCAGAATCCACCCATCCTCCTGCATGGCAAGTGCAACACGCCAAGGCATTCCCATGAGATTTTTGTTGTGGTATTTATCTCCAAGATTTAACCACACCGAGCCATCTACTTTTAAAACTCTTTTTATCTGCCTGAAAATTCCAGCAATTCTTTCTACATATTTTTCAGGTTTTTTTTCTGTGCCAATGACTAAATCAGAATCCTGCCCATTAACACGATATTCCCTCATTTGCCAATAAGGTGGAGAAGTAATTACACAATCAATACTTTCATCAGGAATGTCACCTACTACTTCTTCACAATTTCCTATCAATATTCCGTATTCCTGACTTTCACTGATGACTTTATGAATGACTTGTTTATTCTTCATCTCCAATAAAATCTCCTTGAGTTAACGAGTTATGGTCATCTTGTTCTAATTCATTTTGTAAATTTCTATGAATGACGGGATTTTGTAGCCGATATGCCTCCGACCTACTCAACATTACGGTTCAGCCTCAACATTTGCTTACCGCAGCCCATCGAGGCAAAACGACTGAAGACCTCACGAACAGTGTGATAACACCCTAGTTCATTAGGGTTTGTGGCTTGCCCGTGCGAGCTGCTTCATCCAAGGCGTTGCATATAGATACAGTGCATACACCATCGCGGGCGTTGCACAGGGTGTCACCATCTGTCCGAATCGCTTCCAATAGGTTCACCATCATTGACGCTTCAGCCACCTCCGCTTCCGGTAATTCCCGCGTGTCGAGATAGTCAATGTCGCAGCCACCGAAGTCTACACGAGCCATGTGAGCGGAGAACACCGCGCTACGCTCTCCATCCCACATCTGATGGAACCACTTGGACACGAAGGGGTTCATTCCTTGGTCGGTGCTAATTACCGTGGAGAGTCCGCCGCTCTTCCAGAGGATTGTCCCCACCAGCCCGTCGGGGTAGCCGGCGGTGCCTTTGTTTTGCCCGAAGATTTGTCCTTCGGCATAGACCCGATCCGGCTCGCTATCCATCAGATATGCAAGCAAATCGATGGTATGGACTGCGGTGCTAATCAACAGACCGCCGCCATCGTCCGCATGCCAGACCCACGTACTACCGCTCGCACCGGAGTCGTTCATCGCTAATTGTCCATGGCTCAAGCGCGGTTTAGACAGTAGTTCTCGTGCCTTCTGCGCTGGGGGCGCAATCCGGAATTTGCAATTGATCACGAGCTTGATCCCCGTCCGTTCCACCATCTCAGCGACTTCGACAGCTTGGGCGCGGGTCACACACATTGGTTTCTCCAAGAGAATATGCTTGCCGGCTTTCGCTCCAGCAAGCGCGAGTGGATGGTGTGCATCGTGGTGGGTGGCGATTACTACCAGATCGATGGAATCGTCGCGCATGATGCGATCGGCGTTAGTTGTGGCATAGAAACCGCCAAATTCCGCTAACGCTCCCTCAGCTTTCTCCTCAAACTCATCGCAAAAACCGACCAGTTCAATCCCCAGACTTTTCGCTTTTGCTGCATGGCCTCGTCCAGCACCGCCACACCCAATCACAGCTGCCTTAAATCCAGATCCAATTAAGGTCATTTTACTCCTCCTCAAATCGTAAGACGTACAGGATTATATACAAGACTCATCGAATCGTGATACCAACTTTCTCAGCGACTGACCGGATATGTTCAGCACCGAGCGCGTATTCTTCAGCAGATGGAAGGTGTTCAAGCATCAACGGTGTATCCGAATCGAGCCGATCCAGTTCACGCAGATATGTCGCGTAATCGAGTCCACCAAGACCGGGACGGGTCTCGTCAAGGTGAAGGGTTAGGTTATCAGCGATGGAAATGTCCTTTGCGTGACAGCTTTTCATATATGCACCGAGTTTCGCAAAACAGTCACGGATGAGATCTCCACTGTGGTAGTAGCGTTCAACGCTGTTGATGATGTTCACCGGATCAAGATGGACAGCACACTGTACCCGATCAATAGCTTTGATTAAACGCAGGTAGCTATCGGGTCCCTCGGGATACGCCCACGGCATCGTTTCGAGCGTGTAGAACGTCCGCGTAGGCTTCACACCATCAATAATTGAGCGGACGCTCTCAACGATTAAATCAAAGGTATCATCTGTCAAATTATCAGGGTGTGGTCCATCCCACTCGGGTCCCCGCGAACCGGAGATGTTGACACAGCAGTTTGCACCGACCCGATCTGCAAGCGCGAGTTGCACCCGACATTTTTCTAGCGCAGTCTTGCGTTCTGTATCATCAATACTGATCGGATTGCTCCATGCACCGACTTCCGCAATGACGATGTTCGCTTTTTTTGCAGCGTCAATGTACGCATCAATGGTCGTCTCATCGCTATCTGAATTGACAGGGCAGAAGGCGGCACTATATCCGTGATTCTTGACCGCTTCTGCCCAACTGTCAGGATTGGAAATTTCACCAAATATTGGTCCACCAAGTCGCATTTTCATCTCCTCGTATCTTCAGCTAAATATCTTAGGACTTACGCACTTCCATTGCAAAAATCATGTTCTATTTCCAACTGCGTATGCGTAGGGCTTTGGCGCATGATAATTGCACTTTACTTGTAGCACAGGTTAGCTATCCCCCGCAGGTGATGCGGGGCAAGATGCCCCGCCTACGGGGGCAGGGCAATTGCATGTAATTCCCCCGATACCTGATATCAATTGCGTAAGTCCTAATCTCTAATCCATCTATTTTCCACTTGACATGCCTTCCAGTTTTCCATCACAATAGATTTTTTGAGAACAACGTTTATTCTAACTCAAGTTGCTAGATAGTCTGTAGGTCGAGTTTCCATACTCGACACCTAGTAAAAACAACCATATTTACTACAATCGGGGTCGCTGAACGACGAGCAACGATTTTCTCGATATATCGTACATAACCCAATGCGACACATGTCGCCCCTCTGGGGCTTGGAGGAATTAGCTTGCCAATGTTCTATATACATGCCGCCCCTCTGGGGCTAATGAGGATCATGCGTAAGAAAAACCGTCTCGACATCTGTTCAATTCGTAGGGGTTGGGGTTCCCAACCCGTTGGGCGAGGAAACCTCGCCCCTACGATTGGGGGACTTATCGGCGAATTACGGACTCGCCTCACATCAATGCCAACGCGCTCTAGCAACTGAGGTTATTCTACTGCTTTTCCGCCTTCATGTCTACTTTTTTAGGGATAGTGAACGAAAAAATGCGCCTCGAAAAATTCCTCTCTGAATCCGGCACCGCTTCTCGACGGGACGCGAAGCAGTACATTACCGCAGGACGGGTCTCCGTCAATGGCGAAAGGGTGTTGATCCCCGGCACCCACGTCGCTCCCCAGCAGGATGAGATTACATTTGATGGCAAACCGATACGCGGGAAACCGAAGCAGATTTACCTAATGCTAAATAAACCGGCGGGCTATGTCACAACGGTGCGCGATGAGCGAGGGCGTCCGACAGTCATGGCGTTGGTGCCTGACATATCCGAACGTATCTATCCGGTCGGACGGTTGGATCTTGATACTGAAGGGCTTCTACTGATGACGAACGACGGGGATTTCGCACACAGAATCCTCCATCCGAGCCATGAGATCCAGAAAACATATATTGCATGGGTGGAGGGCCAACCGAATCGGCGGGAGATTCAAAGGATGCGAGAGGGAATCGAGATTGAGGAGGGGGTAGTCACTTCGGCGAAGGTCGACCAAACGGAGAGGAGAGAAGGGCAGACGCAATTCAAGGTTGTTATTCACGAAGGAAAGAAGCGACAGATTCGGCGCATGTTCCACGCCATAGATCACGATGTCCTACATCTCAAACGGATAGGGATTGGATCGCTTTCGCTGGGACGGCTCTCGATTGGGAAATATCGCCTCCTAACGCCGCCTGAAATCGAGTCGTTTGACCGTTGACGTTCCTTCCCAACGTGAAGTGTAGGAGTCGCGATTCGGAAGGTACGCCCCCTACCGTGTGTTTTGTGTAGGAGGGAATTCCAATTCCCGATTCTTGCTTGCGCGATAGGGCTATGCTATGCTACTGATCATCAAGTTCCGGCGTTCCCTTCATCGTCTCTTCCCCACCAAGGCATAAGAGGTAATCCTTCAATCCGATATACAGCTTTCCATTGGCGATAACCGGTGAAGAGTAGATGGGTTCGCCGCCGGTGATTTTGTCTGTATCAAACTGCCATACTATACGCCCACTATCGATGTCGATCTTGTAGATTACGCCGTTATCTGCCCCGACATACACCGAACTCTCCGTAACCGCCGGTGAGGACACAACCGGATGTCCAATAGGCGATTTCCAACCTAGCGCGCCATCAGCGGCGTTAAGTGCGTAGACACCCCCATCCCGTGATCCAAAATACACAAATCCGTTACGATAGGCGACCGCTGTGAGGACGGAATCTTCGGCTTCATACTCCCAGATCTGCTCTCCTGTTTCGGCGTTATGGGCGGTGACCCGTCCCTTTGGGACTTCAGCACTCTCGATAAAGTTACCGTTACCGAGTCCGAAAAAGACCGTATCGCCATCGGCACTCGGACTCCCCCAAACGGGGTAATCCACACGCTTTGACCAGACCTCTGCACCGCTATTCGCATCAACAGCGTAGATACGATATTCGCCGTAACCGGTGCCGAAGTAGACTTTCCCCTTCCATACCACTGGTGATATGTCCACATGGATAGCTGGATAGTGCCAGATTACCTTCCCTTCAAGCGCGTCAAGGCAGTAGACACCATCGTTCCCTGCACCGAAATAGACCTTTCCTTGACTGACAAAAGGGGTTGATTCTACATGGCTAGCCGTTTTGAAGGTCCAAATCACACGACCACTATTGGCATCAAGGCAATGGAGATGGCAATCGGCATCTTGGTGAAATCCCTCGCCGACATAAACACGCCCCCCAGCAACCGTTGGCGAGGAAAAAATCTGAACCGGCGTATTATAACTCCAGAGGTCAACCCCACTATTTGCATCAAGGCAGTAAACCGCGCCGCCGCTGGAAAAGAACGAGCCTTGTGCGGCAGAGATATAGACACAAGATCCAACGACCGCCGGCGAGGAAGAAAAATCTACGACAACGCCGCCTGTCCCTTTGAACAACCATGAGATTGTGGCGTGCGTTGGTCCGGGGAGATTGTCGAGTTGTCCGGTACGCGCAGCTCCTCCCCGAAAGGTAGACCAAGACTGTTTCGTAAGCTGTTTCTCAAGCCGAACACCCCCCGTTGTCGTAGCATACGGTTGACTGGATTGAAGACCTCCATAAGTAACCCAAACCCCCGCACCAATGATGGCGAGGAGAAGTATTAGGGCAATTATCTTGAGGAGAACGGATTCGCGGATACGGTAGAACAATCCTTTAAGCCAATCACGAGCGAACACGAATGTAGTTAAAAAAGCGACGCCGATAATCGCGAGGAGCTGAGGGATGATACTGAGCAGGGCAGAAAGCGGTCCCAAGAGTTGAGGGATAACTGCGTAGGCTGTCGCTGCTGAGTTGAAGGCGACGGATAAAAAAATCAACGCCAAAATTGAGGGTTTTGCTTTTAGTCTGATCATATGTTGGTTCATTCGTTCATTGGTTCATTGAATTGATAAAACCGAGGCATCGCGCTCCGCCGGAGTCAACAGATTACAGCAGGGCAACCACAAGGGTTGCCCCTACGGTGGCTGTTTATCTGTTTTGGTGTCATCTCCTATCACCATTAACGAAGCCTGCCCTACGATTTATCGTCCAGCCATTTAACGGCAAAATAAATCAGGTTCTCTATTATCTGGTAATTGATAAAGACATTGGCACTCGTTTCGTTTTGGAGGCTTGTAATGAGGTACATCCCTTTACCGTATTCCAAGGTCGCAAAGGCGATTTCTTTCCCATCGTTTGTAGTGGCGAGGATCGTGTATTTATCGCTCCATTTCGTCCATGCGTCGTCAAGGAAGACATCGCCGAACTGGATTTTATTCGGGTCGCTAAACAGCGTACCCGCTGCCCGTGTTGGCTCAAAATCGCTGCGTCCCATCCGTTCCACTCCCTTCATCGGTTCAGGGATCCAGCCCGTTGGACACGGTCGATCATCATCGCTGTCTTGCCCTGAAACGATAACCACGCCACCGCCTTTCACAAACGCTCTGATCTTGGTCTCCCGTTCTTTCGTCAAGCGATATCTCTCTTCGCAGATTTCCCCTTGCCCCAACCAAAGAATGTCAGCGTGGTTGAGGGACGGTAGGTTGCGATCTTTCGTCCTTTGGTAAACTACCTGACGTCCTCCAACCGAATTGAAGGCAGAAATGGTGGGAAACTCAACATTGTATTGATTGCCGGAGAGGACAAGCACACGCGCCGCACCGGAAGACGCTTCGGCGAGGGATTGCACTGAGGCTCTTGCATTTTTGGGCTTGATTCTCCCAGCAAGTGTATCCCGCACAAGCCGCTGAAAGTCGGGCGTTGAACCTTTGTAGGTCCGGTGCATGTAGATCTCAATATGGGTAAAATTCCACCAAACGCGGCTTTTATCCGATCGGTCTTGGGCAAAGGTTTGGAACCAAGTGCCGTCGACATGCCCAAGGCTAGGGATTCGCCGCCCTTCCCTCTGATAGAAGATAATGATTGGCTTCCCGACTTTGAATTTTTGGATCATCTTCTGCGGGAAGTTGCCCTGCCCGGTGGATAGGTTGATTTTAATCTCTTGAAATTCGCTCTGTCCCTTGAGGTTTTCTTCGACTTTCACCTTGGCGGTCATGCGTTTCTGATTGACCGAAGTGACAGTCCCAAAGACGATGTTGCTGCATTCAGCCAAGACCTCTTGGAGGGTATAATGTCTTGCGATAAAGGCTTGGGTTTGGGAAACAGTAAAAGGGAATTGCAAGCCTAGCAATATAACAAAAGAGAACAGTAGTAGCCTTATTCTCATAGATGATAAGCTCCTTAAGAACGTGAAAAATGAACTAACGTACTAATGAACCAATGAACTAAACCGGTTTCTGTTGCACGATTGCTGATTATGGACCAACTCGAATAGCTTAGACTATCCGTCAGCGTTTAGGATTTCCAAAACATGGGGGTGTAGATCCTGGGTTGCAGCTACGCAAGAATCAGCTTGAACGACATCGCTGCCATCCCACGCAGTAATAACCCCACCCGCACCGCGAACGACAGGAATGACCGGAAGGATATCCCACGGATTCATGATGGGGTCGAGCATGATGTCAGCCCCTCCTGATGCGAGTAACAGATAGCCGTAGCAATCACCCCATGTGCGGAAAAGTTTCGCACCCTGAAGTAGATTTTCAAATCCCGCTTGATTTTGATATTTACCAACATTCAGAATATCTGTTGTCAGCAGGATTGCTTCAGAAAGCGTGTCGGTCTCTGGGACACGCACCTGATGTCCGTTGAGGGTTGTTTGATTATTATCGCCAATGCACAACTGCTCTAAGATGGGTTGATTGATTGCGCCCAAGACGGGTTGCCCCTCGTGCAGGAGACAGATCAGCGTTCCAAAAAGCGGACAGCCACTTGTAAATGATTTTGTACCATCTATCGGATCCAGCACCCAGACAAACTCAGCGACTTCATTTTCGTTCCCGAACTCCTCTCCGATGATGCCGTGGTCTGGAAATTCTTTGCGGATCAGATGCCGCATGACCTCCTCTGCCCCCCGATCCGCTGCGGTGACAGGTGTCTCGTCCTCTTTCAGCTCAACTTCAAGGTCGAAAGCAGCGAAATAAGGCTTTATGACTTCGGCACTTTCCGCCGCAAGTTTATGAACAAAACTGATAAATTCTTCCCGCACTATTAATCCTTTCCGTTACTGAATTATCTCTCAATACTTAACACCAAAAGAGGTATACTCCCCACTATGGGAACGCGCCTCAACCTTGACATCTTCGACTCTAGAGCCGGGGGGGCCCTTCCACAGGATTTTCACAAATTCATCCAGTGTGGCTTTATCCCCTTCGGCGACGACCTCAACCTTACCGTTGGGCAAGTTCTTCGCGTAACCGTGAACCCCAAGTTTCATAGCGTTTTGTCTGGTGAAATAGCGGAATCCAACCCCTTGGACTTTGCCACTGATTAGAATATAGCGTTGCATTTTCTGGTTTACCTCAATCGTAACTTTTACCGCTGTGCCGAGTGGTGGGAGTGTCTCCGCATTCTTTTTGTAAGGACTCTCTTCGGAAGGGATCGGACTTTGAAACAGTGCGCTGCCGTCAACGTAGTTAAGGGCGATGATGTCGTTTCCAATAAATGCTTGTGGAATCATCGCATCTTCGTCCTCGCTGTCCAAATCGGGAACTTCGCGGGATCCGGAAAAGATCCACGCGACATGCTGCATCGGTTTCTGGGTTTGCATGTTGTGGAGGAGGTCTTCAGCACGTACCCTTTTGGTCTCGCCGTTTGATTTCCATTCGACGAACACGAGGGCACGAGTTCCTGTCGCGCCGATCATCGCATCCTTCTCTTCGTCATACATAGGCGGGGTGCCTCTCTCGACACCGAGTTTGAGCATCGCGTCGTGGATTTCCTTCGCGGAGCTATTGAGGACGATAATACTTTCGTACTCTTTGCCGCCCGGTCCGCAGAGCAGGTATTCCACAGCCCCCTGTAGATGTTCGTCATAGGTGCCGAGGGCTTTGGAGATTTCCCCGGTTAGCACAAGTTTCTGCTCGTCCTCCAGAATTTGGAGGGATTCTTCTGCTTGCCCCATGGCAACCCAAGCGAAACTTACAACGATGAGACAGGAAATGTGTCGAAACTTGAGAAGCATTCGTTTTTCCCCCTATTGATATGTGGAAATTATAACACACAAATGTTATGTATAAGTTAAGATTCTGTAAAAATTTTGAGGAATGACTTAATTGAGCCAAGCATCCCTGCAATTATATTCAGACATCCTACTTGATGATGACCATTCTACGGGTTTGGGTGTAGGTGTCAGTGTTGAGGGTGTAGAAGTAGACACCACTGCTGACCGATTCTCCATTTTCATTCTGACCGTCCCAGTAAACGGCCCGCTCGCGGGTGAGGTAGTATCCTGTGGGCTTGTGTCCGACATTGATTGTCCTGACCAAGCTGCCGGTCACATCGTAGATTTTGACAGTAACTGTAGATGCTTCCGATAGCTGATACGGTATCCAAGTGTCGGGGTTGAATGGGTTGGGGTAGTTGGGCAGGAGTTTGGTCTCTTTGACGTTCCGGTCTGCGACGGCTAGGTAGTGTCGGAGGAGTTCGATGGCGATTTGAACGCCGTGTGATTTGCTTGGGATAGCCTCTAACTCGTTCAAGGCACGTTGTGCGGCGATAACCTCTTTGGCGGAGGAGGGGATAGATTCGATGAGAGCCAGCTGGGAAGGTGCAGCAGCGTCTTGACTGAAATGCTCTGCGATGAAGACCAGATCCAGGATATCCACCTGTCCATCTTTGTTGACATCTGCCCTTGGGTTGGACGGTGGATTTTGCCCAAAACTCTGTGCCACAAAAATCATATCAAGAACATTGACAATTCCGTCCTGATTAACATCTCCCTTGGGTTCGGATTCTTCAGCGGTGATCAGCAGATCTGCCCAGTGTGGCCAGTCGCAACTATTGCTTCCATTGGGATCGGTTACCAATTCCAACAGGACGGTTTGACCGGCAAACTCAGAGAGGGAGAGGTCGGCATCTACCCAGTCTGGGGACTCTATGAGATGTTCAAATCGGCTTTGTCCGTTGAGGAGGACCTGAAAGAGAACGCCATTGCTACAAGGATTGTCCTGTAGTACCATTGAGAAGGAGAAGATTAGCCCTTGGGATTGAGGGAGGTGGAGTGGAAACTGGAGAATAGTCTGCCCATTTGTAGGGGGATGTGCAGAGATGCTCGGCTTGCGTTCTCCGTTGGGATTTTCAATGGTTGTACGGTTGCCTGAGTTCCATACACTTCCCAACCGAAAAATACCATCAAATTGGAGTCCGGCGATGAATTGTGTTTCTCTGAGATCGTAAGGTGGCACGACTTGTTGACCGGGTGCGAGGAAAAAGAGGATCTGTGCGGGGAGCATGGTCTCAAGACTGTAGTGTCCGCCACCGATATGGCTAAGTGTATCGGGGAGGCTCGCTGTAGGTTCAACCGGGGAGAAAAAGCCGACTGTTGTGAGTGAGTTATCAGGTTTGGAGATGATTTTGGGTTCGCCCCACACCGCCCGATCCCAACCGGTATCGCCATTTGGTCCTGGTGTGGTGGTAAAGCGGAGTTTGACAAGTTTGCCCCGATAAGGGGACAGATTAAGGGTTACGGGTTGCCATTTTTGTTGGTTGTAGTGTTGACGAAAAACTTCATCGCTTTGGACGGAAACAACGAAGGTAACGCCATCGGATCTTTCGGTACCCTCTCGCAAACCTATATGGAATTGAAGACGAATATCGGGACTATCTGGTAACGGGAGCATAAATTCTCCGAATGTGTTGCCGCTGCCACCTTGAAAAGGGGGATGTGCGTGAATCGCAGATTTAGTGACACCAGAGAGGGTGCTGCGTGAATGTCTGAAGGTTCCTCCTCGTTGTAGAGGCAATTCTGTCCCATTAACAACGATTCCGGTTTTTGCCAGATAGAGTTTTGACAACAGATCTATTTCAAGTGATACATCGGTCTTTTCCAGCCGAAAGAGGGCGATGTTTTCGGTGACGCGGGTTTCGGTTACAGAGACACCCGGTGGCAGGGAATTGATGTGCACTTGGGATAGATTACGGGGCATGTTGTCGAGGAGATAGGACTTGCTTGGGTCTAAACCAAGGAGGGTCGTCTCGTTATAGGCACGCCAATGGGGTAGGCTGCGGTGGGTTTGGACTTGTGTAACGCCAAACACCCTTTCGTATCCGGCATTATTGGGCAGTGTGAGGGTAGAGCCAGCGGGAGTACGTTGATAGGTTGCGATTTCGCCGGTTTGGGTCGTGTATTGGAAAAGGGTGTCGGATTCCCAGTTGGATTCAAAGTCGGGCTTTAGACCAAGTTCTTGCCACGCGCGGGCGACGGAGAGTATCTGCTGGGTTAAATGTCCATTCAGCTCTCTCAAGCCCCAGATCCGGACGGTGGGTAGAATGCCCCAACTCTCATAGGCGTTTAGGAAGTTTTGATAGGACAAGGGATCGTTCTCTAGAGAGGGGAGTCCGAGGTGTCCGTAGGGAAGGGTGTAGGGAGAAAAGAGGAAGGCACTGATGGGGTGGGGTGTTGTCTCGATGGGCCGGCGTTGGGCGAAACTCTCATGGAAGAAGGTGACTTCGTGGAGCCATTCGCCGCTGAAAACGACACCGGGCATCGCTTCTGCCAGCTCCTGGTGCATCAACACGTTACCTTGAGCGGAATTTAACCCTTCGATTAGGCCGTTTGCGTCATTCACAACAACGTGGCTGATGTCGAGGTGGAAGGCATCTACCTTGTATTTCTCCCATACTTCCTTAAGTCGTTGGACAAGGAGGTTCCTGAATTTAGAACTGGCGTTATTTATCCAAGCATGACGACGTGGGGAATCTATTTGACTCCACTCCCACCCGATGGGTTCTTCACTCCAAGGATCTCGGAATTGAAAAGCCTGAAATTCAGGGTAGAGCGGGTGATAGGGGGATATTCCGACAAGGTTAGCATGCGGCATGATACGAAATCCATGCCCATGAGCTGCTTTAACGAAGTCTCCGAAACTGCCCCTTGGTGTATAATCGGGATAATTGACATCGTATCCATCTTTGCGCCAACCGACCAGATAGAGCAAGGTTTTGGTGGGATCAACCTGTTCTGCGAGCCGATCCAGCGTCTTTGGGTCAAAACTGGCTTGAATCACCACTAAGCCGATGTCGCTCACCCACGCGGGCATATCTGAGAGTCGCCACGGGTTGAAGGCGGTTTCCATCCAGTCACGGTAGACTTGGGCAGGAACACGCCAATCGCCGGCATAAGTGTTCAATCTCCATGTGATGGATTTCGCTGAGGCGAGCACGTCCCAAGGTGCTTGGTTGTGGGTTTGGAAACCGAGCGCGAGACTCTCACTATCTTTTTGGCAATCCAACCTTTTGAACTGGAAAGTCTCATCCGCCCCACGAACGAAAAAGCCTCCCTGCTGCCCTTGAAGGATTGCGAGTTGTGCTTCCCAGAGCCCGGGATAATTGAATCCTTCGTTGGTGATTGGGGAGGAAGCATCGATGACTTGTCCGCCGTCAACGGGGAGGATGAGTTTGAGATTTGTGATGTCGAGGTTCTCACAGCCCCACTGGAAGCCGTAGATGCCGGTGGTGTCGGATGCTCCGCTTCCCCCAATGAGCAGATCGCCTGTGTGTGCCTCTACTTCAATGGTGAGGGTGATTTCGTTTCCGCCCTGATGGAATAGGAGTGTGGCACTGTCTTGTCCTGTTTTTCTCGCCTCTATTGTACCGTGTCTTGCCCAGATGGGTCCGTGGTGCCTCCTCAAGATGCCGGTCTGTCCTCGAACCTCTTGTGATCTGCCGTCCTCGGGGAGGGTGTAGGTTTCGGCAGTGATTTTGTTATGAAGTCGGATGATGACACCACGGTCAAACTGAACTTTATAAGCGTCGGTTTCGACGCGGACGGTTTCGCCATCAATGGTAATATCAGCAAAAGTCATTTCAAAATAACACAGGCCGAAAACCTCGATCAACATTACTATGATCAAAGTACGCATTGTGTTTCCTTATTAATATAAAGCAGGTTGCTGGTTGATAAATCGCAAGCTGGGCATCAGCGAAATCCCAATTTATCGGGTCGTCAAGAACCGACGCAATAGTCGGGAATCGGAATTCCCTCCTACACAAAACATACGATAGGGGGTGTACCCTCCGAATCACGACTCTCTGACCGTTTACGCATATCGTAGGGAACAACGATCGTTGTTCCCTACACCCAACGGAGGATCTCCGATTGGCTAACCTCCAACAGCACAGCTTTCTTCCGTCACGCCGATCCAGCCAAACCATGCGCCACTTTGTTGATTGCCTTAGCGATGTCCCGAATATCATCCTCACTCATGTGCTCGTGGATGCCACGGACGGCGACCGTTCTCAAGCCTTCGACTGCGCCGGGGACCAGTTCGGGACCGTAATGGTATTCACGGCTGACATACGGACTGTTAAACGGGAACTGGCTATCGCCGTATGTATGTCCCTTTGTCAGGAAGTCGCCACGCATATAGATTGGATCTTTGATGTAATGGGCACCCATGGAGACACCTTCGGCGGAGGCAGCCTTGCAAAATTCGTCGGGGTCATGCCCGGTAACGTGGAAGATATAGTTCCACCAAGAGACCTCGCGGTCAGCTGGCAGTGGGACAGCCTCAACGCCGGGGGCATCGGCAATCAGTTCGGAGAGTAATCTTCCGAGCACAATTCGTCGCTCAACAACATCCCGCAGTTTTTCAAGTTGTGCCAGACCGACAGCCCCCTGCATCTCTGTCATGCGGTAGTTGGGAGCGAGGAAGGCGTGGTCGCGGTCTCCCATGTATTGATAGTCCCACCCTTTGTCCGAAAAGAGTTTCAGGCGGATATAGGTTTCTTGATCGTTGGTCAGAATCATCCCGCCGTCTCCCGTGGTCATGTGCTTCGATTGTTGGAAGCTGAAGCATCCCATGTGCCCAAATGTCCCGGCGTAGCGTCCCTTGTACTTTGTTGCGTGGGTCTGGCAGCAGTCCTCGATCAGGATGACGTTATGCTTTTCGGCAATTTTCACGACTTCGTCGATGTCGCACGGGTGACCAAACAGATGCACTAGAATAATAGCGCGGGTGCGATCAGTGATGTTCGCCTCAATAGATTCGGGAATCATGTTCAGGGTCTTGGGATCTACATCGGCAAAAACGGGCACGGCGTTCTGCATGAGAATCGGCATAACGCTGCCGGGATCGGTTATCGGCGCGGTGATGATTTCATCGCCGGGGTTGGGATTGACCACACCGACCGCTGTGTGGATGGCAGCGGTTCCACTTGTTGATGCCTGTGCGTGCTGTGTGCCGTAAAACGCGGCGAATTCCTTTTCTAACTCTTTGACGAACGTCCCGCTTTTGACAAAAAGGGTTTGGCTACGCACCGCCTGAAGCAGAAGTTCTTCTTCACGTTCACCGAACGGGGCGCGTTCCGGAAAGGGTTCGGTTCTTACCTTTGGTCCACCGTGGATGGCGAGTTTTTCCATTTATATCTCCTTATTCATATCGGGGTTTGATTCATCTTTTGTTATCGTCCGTGATCCATTTCTTTGCCATGTCTCTCGAATCGCTCCAATATCTCTATCGCCTCATGCCCCTCTTCCGAATTGGGGGATTCCTCTGCAAGTTCCCGCAAAAGTTTTAACGCGCTGCTATGGTTGTGCTCATGCTCCAACTGATAGTGCGCGAGATGCAGCTTCGCGGACAGGGCTTTCTGTCCACCGGGGGCAAGAACTAAAATCTGGTTTATCTGATCGAGTGCTTTATCAAACTCTCCTTTGGCACCGTAAGATTCCGTAAGGTGTTCACGCGCTTGGAGTTCAATCAGCAGATCGTCATAATCCTCGATGAGCCGCGTATTGACATTGATTGCCTCATCCCAATCATCCTACCATTCGGTTATAACAGCCAAACCTCGTAACGGTCCCAATGCGACGGCAGGGCTGATCGCTCTGTCCACGGCTTGACGGAGTATTCTCGCAAGTTCGGGAAGTTTACCTCTCGCTTCCAATTCGGGGAGGATGCCTTCTTCATGCGATTCTTCGATGAAACGGCGGACGATTTGAACGCGCAGATGCGGATTTGGGTGAGCGAGGAGGGATCTAAAAAAATCAACCGCTTTTTCGCGTTGATTGGTCTCCCAGTACATTTCGAGGAGTCGCAGCATTGCCTCTTGGGCATGTTGGGTTTGGGGATAGGATTCTATGAGCTCTTTAAGTGTTGATTCTGCACACTCGTAGCCGGAACTGTCAACATAGACTGTGGCGAGATTGATTAATACCTCTGTATCAAATCTGTCGGGCAAGCCCTCGACGGAGAGTTGAGTCAGCAGCTCTACCGCTTGCTCCGATTCACCTAGTAGTTGGTGTAGTTGTGCGACACGACGGAGTGCCCAGCGTGCTTCATCTGTGCCACGAAATTCGCTGGCGGTGAGAAACGCTTTGAACGCAGCCTTCAAGTCGCCTCTCTCTTGGTGTATCTCGCCTAACATTGACCAAACATGGACGACCGCCCAATGTGCGGGGTAGATTTCAATCGCTGCATGACACGCCTCGATTGCGTGATCTACCTCCCCCATTTCCCGATAGGTTCCAGCAAGTTGGACCGAAGCTTCAATACGGTATGGATGGTTCTTTCGTATTTTCTCGAACAGTTCGATTGCCTGTTGATGCTCCCCACGGTCACGGTAGTGCTCACCTAAACGGAATGACAGCCAGAACGTTTCCTCTTGAAAGGGATACCGCTGGAGCATCTGATCAATTCGTCGGCGGGCATCTTCAAGCCGATCTCGCTCTAGATACGACGTTATGATTTCCGCCATCGCCTCAAGCACGAAGGGCTCTCCGGTCAGTTACCCCACCCTGAAGGGCTGGGACTTGTTGCCCGTTTCCCCGGGATTTACAAGGTTCTGCGCTTCTTTCCTCTTTTGAGGTTTTTCGGGAGTGTTTGTTACCACCACACCTCCACGCGAGGCTACAGCAGCCTTTTTGATATTTATCGCAGCGTTATGGTCTCGGTCCAACACCAATCCACAATCATTGCAACAATGGACGCGGACTGACAGCGATTTCTTAACAATCGAATCACAACCTGAACATTTTTGAGAAGTATACTTGGGGTCAACTGTCGTCAACTGTTTGCCAGCGTTTTCAGCTTTGCTTTGCAGTATCAATCGAAAGTTACCCCAACCCGCGTCTGATATGCTCTTTGAAAGGTGATGGTTCTGCACCATGTTACAGATTTTCAAATCCTCAACGGCAACTTCCTCACATTGTGAGAAAAGCCGATGTGCCGTTTTATAGTGAAAATCTCTACGTTGATTCGCAATATGTTCATAGACCTTAGCAACATGTTCACACTGTTTATTATATCGCCTGCTACCTTTTTCACGGCGAGATAATAACCGTTGGGATTTGCCAAGTTGCTGTTCCGATGTGCGAAAATAGCGAGGGTTCTGAATCTTGTCGCCGTCTGAAGTCGTTAGAAACGATTCAAGTCCAACGTCTATACCAATGGTTGTCTCAACACCAACTTCAGGGGTATCAGCAACTTCAACAGCGATATTTGCATACCAACCACTTGCTTTACGTTGTATCGTTAGATTCTTAATCTTCCCATCAGGTAGAGGACGGTGATAACGAATTTTGATATGACCTAACTTAGGCACAACAAGGTGTGCCACCCGCTTTCGGATATTGCGTATCAATCGCTTCGACAGGTGACTAAAAGTCATTGACCTATACCGTCGTTCACCTTTGAAACGTGGAAAACCCGGTGCCTCGCCTCTTTTTACCCGACGAAAGAAAGCTTGGTACGCTTTGTCCAAACGGCGAAGGGCATCTTGAAGCACATCACTGTGTAACGAAGCAAACGGAGCGGATTCTTGTTTCAAATCTGGCAACGCATCTGCTTGAGTCACCCAAGAAACAGATTCACCCGTTGTGCTATATACAGTCTTCCGCCATGCGAGGGCTTGATTGTATAGGTTTCGTACCATTTCAAGCCATGCAAACAGTTTTTTCGCTTGCTTGATAGTCGGATATATTCGATACTGATAGGTTTTAATCATTGGGATTGTCTTTCTGTCTTTCATATCCATACTACTGGAGTGTGGGAGACTCTAACGTGCGTTAGGGGTAGCATTCTCCCACGAAAGACAAGGCAATTATACCATTTTTTACAAGATTTCATAATAAAAAAAGAAGGCGCAGTTTCCTCCCCACCCTAAAGGAATGGGGGATCCACTGCGAAGATTTGATGAATTTCGTTTCGATTGCGTCTACCAGTTTGTCAGCGTTATCGAGTTGTTCTTTCTCAATCGCAGCGTGAAGCTGCCACATCAGAACCTCTGCTTGCCCTTCGGCGTGAGACATCTCGGCTTCAGCCAAAATCACTCGCGCTTTCTCAGGCTGTCCGAGCGCAGTATAGCATTCGCTTAACTTTAGGCGTGCCCAGTGTGATTCCCAGCGCGCTGAATCATAGGCAATCAGGCGTTCGCATTCTTCGATGACGATTTGGTACTGTTTTTGGTGGAATAGTTCTTCTATCTCTTCGATGGGTTTGGCGACGAAGTCCTCCACTTCAGTGGATGCGGGGCCACCTTCTGCGCCGGAGGCTGAGGGAATTGTTTCGGCGTATCCCCATTGACATATCGCCAGCACAATTAGGAGGAAAATGGGGCAAAGCTTCATCATCTAGACACCCTCACAATGTGTGAGCGGACAACCCCCCCGCAACGGTCAATCGTTGCTGACGGGTGAAAGTGCGTGGACGCGTGAATCCTTCGCCGGTGGGGCCCGCAATCGTCATCGCGAGGAATCCCTCACCATCAATTCCAGCACAAGCGTAGGAGGGAGCATTTACAACGACAACGTTGCAGTTCATCGTCTGTGTAAATTGTGTGATTCGTGCGCTGCTGTTGGTGTGGAGCATTGCGGTATGTCCACGTCCTCCATCTGCTGCCAGAGTACCTTTTAGTGCTTCATCAAAATCACGTACCCGAACCACCGGAAGCACTGGCATCAGGTATTCGTCAACAACAAAGGTGTGGTCGCCGGGGACTTCAACGACGACGGAAACCGTCTCTGTTTTCGCCCGTATTCCTGCTGCGTCAAGAATAACGCTTGCATCTTTACCGATGTAGTCAATGTTGGGGTCGCCATTTTGGATCACGACATCTTCGACAGCTTGCCTCTCTCGCGGATTGGTCAAGTAACCACCGCTGTTCTGCAGCTCACGGATAACTTCATCAGCGACAAATTCAACGACAAAGAGGGCTTTTTCGCCGATGCAGAGTAGGTTGTTGTCAAAGCTGTTTCCGAGTATAACCTTCTTCGCCGCCTCCGTTGGATCTGCGGTTTCGTCAATGATGGCTGGTGGGTTACCGGGTCCCGCTGCGATCGCCTTCTTGCCGCTGGTAAGTGCGGCTCTCACAACGCTGCCGCCGCCAGTTGCAACGACCATTGCGATATCCGGGTGGTCCATAATCTCCTTTGCCCGCCGCAATGTTGCCTCTGAAACGGCAGTGAGCATATTGGGAGGTCCTCCCTCTCTGATAACCGCTGCGTTGATGACTTTCATCGTTTCCTGTGTGCATTTCTGTGCGTTCGGGTGTGGACTGAATATAACCGAATTTCCAGCTGAGAGCATAATGATTGCATGATTGATGACGGTCGATGTTGGATTTGTGGTCGGAGTGATTGAATTAATCACACCAAAAGGTAGGTATTCTACAAGCAGCAGCCCTGTATCTCCGGTTGTTGCTTCCGAACTCAAATCTTCCACGCCGGGCGAAAGGTTTGCCCCACCGTCATTCTTCATCACCTTATGCTCGACAACTCCCATTTTGGTATCTTCGACAGCGATCTCTGCGAGGGACCTTGAATGTTCAAGCGCAGTTCGCCTGATAGCTTCAATGATCTCCCGACGTTTGGCAAAGCCGAGCTTTACGAATTCCACTTGTGCGGCTTTGGCAGCAGCAATCGCTTGATCCACAGTGGGAAAGATCCCTGTGTCGGACGCACCGGCAGCTGTGGGTTGAGATGTTGTTGTCGGTAAGCGTTGCCCATCATTCTGAAGATTCCTGATGACTTGTGCAACAATCTCCTCAATCTGTGTTTCGTTGATTTCCGCCATGCGTACCCCCTTAATCTATGATGCGGATGGGAAATTCAGGCTTCTGATACGAACTCTCGATCCGTGTGTGACAGATCACAGAGAAAGCCTCCCCCAAGAGCCTACCCTACACTTATCGAAGGATTCAGGCCGACAGGAGTCGTATTATCCGCGAGTCAACATATTTTCAACTTCTGCGTGTGGACGCGGAATGACATGCACGGAAACCAATTCGCCAACAGTCTTTGCGGCTTCAGCCCCTGCTTCCACTGCGGCTTGAACCGCCCCAACATCACCACGAACCATGACGGTCACCAAACCACCGCCAATCTCTTCTTTGCTAACGAGCGTGACGTTGGCAGCCTTGACCATTGCATCTGCTGCTTCAATTGCACCAACCAAACCTCTTGTTTCAATCAATCCTAATGCTTCACCCATGTTATTTTCCTCCTAGTTGAATTGCCATTTTGAAACATCTTTCATTGTAACAAGATCGACAACGCTTATCAAGGAAAAAATCCGCTATTCGACGATAGATTTCAAATAGAGCTGTTCATGCCCCTTCATTAAAAACTCTTGACAAGGATCTCTTGAAATGCTATTCTTTGTCTCTGTTTCCGTCAAAAGCTATTGTGGTGTGGCACTGTCTGATCTATACGATGGCTTCGTCCGATAATCAATGAGTATAATTAACCGCTGGAGGGCCCTGACGAACAATGCCTAAAGAACCAATCAATCTTGCAGATGTCGAGGTTTTAGAAAAGCAGATTCGTCAAAATCGAGAGGATATTAATCTACTCAAACAAGAGATTGAACGGCTGCACACAGAACTGGGGCTTTCATCAGATACCGATGAGTTTGAAGCCCAATTAAGCAAGGAGGAAATTCTCGAATTTGGGACGCTCGGCGATGGTGTGGTCAAGGGAAAAATTAACTGGATGAACCCTTATCTCATTAGTATTACAACCTCCGGAGAGGCTCCTACGTCAGAAGTTTTGATTTTTAAGCATGCTCTCTGCTATATTCGGAAACCGGAGGAAAAATCGATTCCTCGTCGGGGCATGTACGTTTGAAGGGATCGGATCGTAGGTACAAAACGGTATCAGGCATGAGACATAACTTTACGCCCAAATTACGCAATACGCATTAGGTTTTCGCCTATGTTAAACTTCCGCTCAATCGATCCGCTCATAGAATTAGCCTTCGAAGAGGATATCGGTATTGGCGATATTACGACTGAATCCACAGTTGCCCCGTTACAGCAGGGGTTAGGTACAATCCTCACCGAAACTGAAGGCGTAATTGCTGGACTGCCGATTGCGAAGCGTGTTTTTGAAAAGCTTGATCCGGATCTTAATTTCCAGATGCTTGTCGCTGACGGCGATTCCGTTGGAAGCGTGACACCAATTGCGACGGTGGAAGGGAGCGCGAAATCTATCCTCACCGGTGAGCGTATTGCGCTCAATTTTCTACAACGCCTTTCAGGAACTGCCACACTGACCGCGCGGTTTGTTGCTGCTACAGCCCAATACGATGTCAAAATCATCGATACCCGAAAGACCACCGCCGGCTGGCGAACGCTACAAAAGTACGCGGTTCGTGTCGGAGGCGGAGAAAACCACCGCTTCGGGCTTTACGATGGCGTACTGATTAAGGACAATCACATTGTCGCTGCCGGGGGGGTTGCAAAGGCAATCGAACGGGCACGGTCGGCTGTACCTCACACAATGAAGATCGAAGTTGAGGTTGAGACACTCGACCAAGTCGCAGAAGCGCAGGCGGCAAGCGCGGACATCATATTGCTCGACAACATGCCGGTCAATTTTATGAAGACTGCTGTTGGAGAAATTGATGAGAACGTTCTCACTGAAGCATCAGGGGGAATTACATTAGATCAGGTCGAAGCCGTTGCGGCGACGGGGGTAAACTTTATCTCCGTCGGTGCGTTGACGCATTCAGCGATGCCGTTGGATATTCGTTTGGACTTGGAGATGAAATAAGTGTGTTAAGAAAAGGCATGATGAATCGCGAGGAAGCAACACTGATCCAACCCTCTATTGCATTTGAATCTGAGTACCTATCAATGGCAGAAGAATTTTGGGCAAAAGAATCTTGGGTAGCAGGTGAAAAGCGATTCCAAAACGATCGTGATCTTATCGAAAATAATTTCTCTGCCTACATTTGCCGCCTTGATGAAGAGAACCAAAGCATCGGGCTCAAGCCCGGTCACATTCCAAGTACTACATTCTGGTTCGTGGCAAATGACACTCAGATTATCGGTGAAAGCCGGCTCCGTCATTGGTTGACAACATCTTTGGAACATGAGGGTGGCCACATCGGATATGTGATTCGTCCCTCGGCGCGACGGAAGGGATACGGGACGTGCATACTTGCGCTGACACTGGAAAAAGCCAGAGATTTAGGACTGAATCGCGTGCTACTGACCTGCGATACTGATAACATTGGTTCAGCACGCATCATTGAGCAAAATGGTGGGAAGTTGGAAAGTCGGGGGATTTCAAACAGTTCTGGGAAACCGATTTCTCGATATTGGATTGATTTGTGAAAGTACCCAAGTTAAAGTGGACAGCTAGTCCATTTCGTAATGAGTGGGCAAGCCACTTTGAATCCCGCTATCAAGCCCGACCCCACGCTGCCCCGATTGATTAAAATGACGCACCAATCTGTTTAGAAATGCGTTTGAATCAAGGAAATATTGCATGAAAGAGTTTTTTAGCAAATCGCTGAATCCGAAATATTTTGCTCGTGGAATACTGTTTTTCATTCTATGCACAATTATTGGATTATATCTCAGCTTTTTACGAAGTGATACTGAAAATATTGGAATTGTCTTACGTTCAATGAACAGTAAGTTCTTACTTCTCGCAGTGCTTTGCATGTTCTGCGATTGGCTATCGGGCGGTGCACGTCTCTATATTTTCGTGCGGAAGATGGCCCCCGGTGTAATATTTCTTCATGGCCTCCGCGCCAATCTGGCAAGCCTATGTGTTGGAGGAATCACGCCATTTCAAACTGGGGGCCTCGGACATCTTTATATTTTTAATCGCGTAGGCGTACCGTTCTCAGGGACCGTGACCACCAGTATTATCTGTTTCATTAGTACGCTGATGTTTCTCATACTTTCGACAGGGTATGTTGTACATCATGCACCCGACTTTCTCCCCAAAACGATCACGATGGTGAGTCAATATAGCCTGTTGATGTTTGCGTTTACCCTTTTTGTCTTTTTCCTGCTGCTCATCAAACCTGAGACGGTATTGTTTCCACTGACCCGTATCCAACTGCCAAACCGACCTGGTTTTCGACTTGCTACCAACCTGCTAGACCGTTTAATCCTCACGCTTGAGAACTTGATTATGGGGCACAAAGCATTCACCCGCATGTTCGTCAATGAACATCGGATCGTCTGTGGTCTAAGCCTCGTTTTTACGGCAGGGGTTTATATGAGTCGGTTTGTCGGTGGCTATGTTGTTGTTCGCGCCTTGGGGGGAGACGCTCCTTTTTGGCATGTCATTGCTGTGCAAGTCATAATCAATTTTGTGACTTTATTTGCACCTAGCCCGGGCGCAAGCGGCATCTCAGAGTTTTTAATTGCGATTTTGATGAAGCCGCTACTTGCCTCCGGAGCAATCGGTCTGTATGCCCTAATCACACGATTCTTCACAACCTATTGTGGCGTTGCCGTTGGCGGAATTGTCTTGATGTCGCAACTGACGAAAGACCTCCGACACAAAAAAAGCACAGGAGATGAGGAAATTGAGGAATAAACTCGCGCGGAGTTTATGAACCCTTTCACTTTTGATTTATGAAGGCTTATGTCACCGGTGGAACAGGTTTCATCGGTAGCCATCTGGTCGAACAGCTTGTCGATCAAGGCTATCACGTTACCTGCCTAATCCGTAAAACAAGTAATCTGCGTTGGCTCAACCATCTCCTTACAGCGAAATCGCCGCAGGTCGAATTGGTTATGGGTGACCTACACGATTCCGACGTTCTGGCACAGCATGTCCGAGACGCCGATTTGGTTTTTCATCTTGCCGGTTTGACCAAAGCACCGGACGCTGCAACTTATGACCGAGTCAACGCTGGAGGCACGGAACGTCTTATTGAGGCGTGTTTGGGTGCACGGACAAACTTAGATCGATTTGTCTATTGCAGCAGCCTCGCTGCAGTTGGTCCAAGTTGCGATGCAACACCGAATACCGAAGATGTTACTCCACAACCGCTGACGGACTACGGTAGTAGCAAACTCAAGGGTGAGATGGTTGTCCGTGAGTGCGCAGATCGGCTACCGATAACGATTATTCGTCCGCCCGCTGTCTATGGACCGAGGGATACGGACATTTTTCTCTTTTTTCAGATGATTAATCGTGGCGTGATGCCAATCCTTGGTGACGCAGATAAATTGTTGAGTTTGGTACATGTGAAGGACTTGGTGGCAGGAATTTATACTGCTGCTGTATCCGAGCGTGCAATCGGTGAGACCTATTTTCTGACGGATGGGGATATTCATACATGGATGGAGATTGAACGCATAATCGCTGATGCGTTGGAAAAGTACACGTTCAAGGTGAAAGTACCGTTTTTCCTGTTAGACTTTCTTTCGATTGTTACGGAAGCTGCGGCGAAAATTTCGCGCCAAACCCCAACCTTGAATCGTCAAAAAGTGCGAGATCTAAAGCAAAGGTTTTGGATCTGTGACAGTACAAAGGCACAAAAGGAACTCGGCTATCGCCCGACCTATTTCCTTGAAAAAGGGATTCAGGAAACGGCAGACTGGTATCGGGCGAATGGCTGGCTCTAGTATGCACTGCGTCCCCCTTTATCCCCCCGCTTGCGGGAGGAAGAAAGGGGGGCAATCACATTTACAACTTACAACTAATTTAAGGAGATAAAATAATGGCAACAACAATCGATCCAAAGAGTACGAAAATTGGCTGGGTTGGGACAGGCGTGATGGGACGCTGGATGTGCCAACATATCATGGACCTCGGGTATTCGGCGACGATCTACAATCGAACCCAAGCAAAAGCACAACCACTGCTTGATGACGGTGCCTCGTGGGCAGATTCGCCAAGCGAAGTTGCCGCAGCGTCAGATGTTATCTTCAGCATCGTCGGGTTCCCACCCGATGTACGCGAAGTCTATCTTGGCGATAATGGCATTTTGAAAGGAACGAAGTCCGGTAGTATCATTGTTGACATGACAACCACCGAGCCTTCACTAGCACAAGAGATTTATGAAGCAGCGAACCCACAAGGCGTCTCTTCTATTGACGCGCCGGTTTCCGGCGGTGATGTTGGCGCGCGGGAAGCACGGCTTTCCATTATGGTGGGCGGCGATGGTGATGCCGTTGAAACTGTTATGCCGCTCTTTGAAGCGATGGGAAAAAATATCGTGCATCAGGGCGGTGCCGGTGCTGGACAGCACACAAAGATGTGTAACCAAATCACGATTGCTGGAACGATGGCTGGTGTTTGTGAAGCATTGCTCTACGGCTACAAAGCAGGCTTAGACTTGGAGACGATGCTCTCGTCGATCAGCGGAGGCGCAGCTGCCTGCTGGTCACTTGACAACCTTGCCCCTCGCATTCTCCAACGTAATTTCGATCCCGGCTTCTTTGTCGAGCACTTCATCAAAGACATGGGCATCGCACTGGATGAAGCCAAGAAGATGAACCTTAGCCTGCCCGGACTCGCACTTGTGCATCAACTGTATCTCGCTGTCCAAGCCCAAGGACATGGACGTTTAGGGACCCAAGCACTTATGCTCGCTCTGGAGCAGATGTCGAGTACGGAGTTGAGTTAGTTTATCACCGGCTTCAAAATGCGATATATACACAGGAGAACCCGATGGCAAGGCAATTGAGAATGGTTCGACCCAATTTGGATGGATTACCACAACTTGAGATTCCAGATGGGTATGAAATCCGCACCTACCAAGAGGGGGACGATGTACACTGGGCAAACGTGATCAGCGACTCGTTTGGTGGTGAACGCACGGCTGAAGACGCCCGCCGCGACATTATGGATCGCGATGTGTTTGACCCGGAAGGACTCTATTTTGCCACCTACCAAGGCACGCCGGCCGGCACGACGTGCGCGTGGAAAGATACGCCCGATGAGACAGAGGTTGGCATTGTTCACATGGTTGGTGTACATTCTGCCCATACCGGGCATAGACTTGGTAAATGTGTAACGCTCAGTGTGCTATTGTATCTTCGAGAGCACAGTTTCAAGTGCGCTAAACTCGGCACCGATGACTTCCGGCTGCCGGCGATCAAGACATATCTGAATCTTGGCTTTTTGCCGGTCTACGTCGATGTCACTCAGCCGGAGCGTTGGCGGCAGATTTTCAAGAAACTCGGATTGCCAGCTATGTCAGATCAATCGACGAAGATTATAGCCGAAATTTCTGATGAAATGTGGGCAAAGGTCTGCAAGTAAGCTGCTGACAATTGGAAGTTGAGATGCCTGTGTACTCCTTAGAAGAATGAAACGCTTCCTTCGGATTGATCTGGTACTCATTCCTATCCTGATGGTCGGATTCGCTATCCGAATCGTTGGGCTTGGTGTTGGTTTGCCTGACCACTCTGATCCCCGTGAGCCGCTGATTGCGCAGGACATCCTCAACCTTATCCATCTTGAATCCCCGCCCGAGATCTATAATTGGCCCGGAACAGCTTGGTTTTACTTAATTGTGCTGATCGGGGTGGTTTTAGAGGCGTTTGGACTAGAGCTTACGGTTGCTCAGGTCATCTGGCTGGGCCGCTTTACAAACGTTCTGCTGTCAACAGCGACTATTTGGCTGACGTATCAGGTTGGGCACCGATTTTACAACCGCGCTATTGGACTGATTGGTGGTGGGTTGCTTGCCGTAGCAATGCTGCATGCAACGAATGAATCTCGCTTTGCGCTAGTCGACATCCCCGCTACCTTCTGTGTAACTCTACTGCTCTGGTTCTGTGCAAAGGCACAATCTGTCTCATTCCGTCGAGTTGTTTGGCTGGGCATTATTGCGGGAATTGGCTTCGCTGTCAAGTTCACAACGATTTTCGCAGGCTTATCCGTCGCTGCCCTTCTGTTTTTACGATCAGAGCGTTTTCAGGCTTCGGCTCTCTTTTTGAAATTAGCAACAGTTGTCGGGGTTGCGGGGGCGACGTTCACGATAATCTGCCCGTACTGGCTGATTGATTTCTTTTCCCCAAGCTGGAATCTATTCTTCGATGCCCTTTTCTATGAATCTTCGCATTACCAAAAAGGGCACTTTGGACTGTTTGCGACCGGTGAAATCAACTGGTTCAATCGATTTACCTATCTGTGGACGCTCCTGCGGTGGGGCATGGGCACGCCGTTGGCATTGCTTGCAATCGTCGGAACCTTGTTGGCGATAATCCAACGGGAAGATAGGGATAAAATCCTCCTCGCCTTTGTGATACCCTACCTGCTATTCATCGGTTTACACAAGCTGAAATTTGTCCGCCACCTGCTGCTGATTTATCCGGTGTTGATACTATTTGCGGCGGGATGCATAGATAGGGTAAGCATCGCACTCGCCCAATGGAACTGGGCTCGCCAAAATTTGATTCTAAAACAGTGGGTAACCCCCATCCTATCGGTCGTTATTTTGGGCGGGGTGGGTATGTATTCGCTGATTTACACCGCTGCCTTTGCTAGCGTTATGAGATCGTTACCGACGACTGTTGAGGCAACGGAATGGATAGAATCGAATATCCCACCGGATAAAGCGATTGAACGCGAACCTGAAATCTTGTTTGATTGGCTTCTACCGCGATTGGACAGAGAAAACAATGGAGACGGAGCAGAGTGGGTCCTTGTCTCGATGCCAAATGCGGAGGTTTTTCTGAACTACGCGGCGAAACTCACACACTATTTTGCAATCGATTGGTATCCGCTAGAGTCGGTAGATACGGAGGCAGCGATGGCATTTTACGAACGAGTTTTTGGACAGTCGAGCCGATACACCCTCGTACAACGTTTTCAGCGTCAGCCGTGTTTTTTGGGTATTTCAATTTCGGACGAAGGCGCGCCCTTTCCGATGCGGGCGTTGACGCATCCAGAGATACGAGTTTACCGGTTGCAGGAATAACGCTAATCAGCGGTCTGCATCCGATAACTACCTCTCTTGACATACTCCCACACCCTCAAGGGTGGGGATTCTCACCCGTCCCTTTAGAGGTCGAATTGCTCTATCAACGAGGATTGCCCGGCGAACCGGGACTTACGTCCTCTCCTGAGAGGGTTGATGCCCCAACCCTATAGATATTGAGAGCCGCGTTGCGATCTCTATCCAACTGTGTGTGGCAGCTTGGACACTGCCATATTCTATCGCGGAGGTTCAACGCTTCATTGGCTACACCACAAGCCGAGCAGGTCTTAGAAGAAGGATACCACTTATCAATGAAGGTGATTTTCTTTCCCTTCTTTTCGGCAATGTATACCAACTTGATGACGAAATCCGCAAAGCCTAAGTCGCTAACTTTGCGTCCCCAGAGGCTTTTCATACCTTTGAGATTCAAGTCCTCAAGGCGTATTTCGTCATATTCGTCAAGGAGGGGGGCTTAGATCGGAAGATTTGATAACCTGCTGGTGCTAGAGGAATCAAACCTTTTGCGCTTTCCCTCCCCATGTGGTAGAATATTCCTGCGCATCATATAACATACCGCAAAAAAGAGCACACAAAATGACAAACGACGAAATCAGTGAAGTATTCAGAAACATCGGCAATCTGCTCCAGATCAAAGGTGACGACTCCTTCCGCGCCAGAATTTACGATCGAGCGGCGGAGACAATTGACGAACTCTCGGCAGATCTACATAGATTGGCAGAGGAAGAGACGCTTCGCTCAATCCCGGGTATCGGCAAAGCGATTGAACAGAAAATTATCGAAATGCTGGAAACAGGACGGTGCCGCTTCTATGATAACCTGATTCAGGAGATGGGGCCCGATGTGCTAGATCTCATCGCAATTCGGGGTGTTGGGGTGAAAACAGCGGGACGGTTTTATAATGAGTTGGGCGTAAAAAGTCTGAGAGATCTCCGAGCAGCAATTGATGCAGATCGGCTCAAGCAGATGCAACGGATGGGTGCCAAAACAATCGCATCAATTGACGAGGGTTTGCGGTTTCTCGAAGCGCAAAGAAAGATGCGCCCGCTCCGGCAGATTTTACCGATTGCAGATGCTGTCTTTGATGCACTCAAAAATTGCCCAGATGTCAAACGGCTGGATTTCACCGGGGATTTTCGCAGACGCGAGGAGGTTTTACAAAGCCTTGAGCTAGTCGTTGAATGTGACTGTGCACAGGGGGTTGTTGAAGTGTTGTCCGGGGCGAAAGGTATGGTATCTCCGGCGATGCAAGATGATGTTCGCGTTGTTGCTTCTGTGGATAGAGGATTTCCGTTGCGGGTTTACTGTACCACTGGGGCAGAATATGAAGCAACTTTAGTTGTAACAACCGGTGCTGCTGCACACTTAACCCGACTCAATTACATCGCAGCATCTCAAGATATTGAGGCAGTAGGTGAACAGTTACCAGATTGGTCGAAACATAAGACGGAATCCGATATTTACGATCAGCTTGGATTGTCGTTCATCGTCCCTGAACTACGAGGTGGTGCTGATTCGATCGAGGCAGCATTGGTGGAGAATCTACCAACCCTTATTGAGCAGGGCGATCTACGGTGTGATCTGCATATGCACACTGATTGGAGCGATGGACGGGGTACAATTCGGCAAATGGTAGAGGCTGCGGCATCACTTGGGCATGAATACATCGCCATTACCGATCACTCCAAATCCTCACGGATTGCCAATGGATTAACGCCTGAACGGTTGTCGGCACAAATTCAACAGGTTCGTGAAATCAATACCGAAATCGATGGGATGGAAGTGCTTGCAGGTTCAGAGGTCGATATCCTGAAAGATGGCAGTCTTGACTTCCCTGACGAACTCTTGGCGCAGCTCGACATCGTTATAGCAAGCGTCCATGAGGGTTTGTCAATGAGTGAATCGGAGATGACCGACCGCATTATTCGCGCAATCGAAAATCCGTATGTTACTATCATCGGACACCCGACAGGACGTCTGTTGGGGCGGCGTCCGGGATACGCAGTCAACCTTGAAGCGGTAATTGATGCAGCGGCAGCGCACCACGTGGCGTTAGAGATTAACGCTGCCCCCAGCCGATTGGATCTCGAACCGAGTCCTGTACGGCAGGCGCGCGATCGTGGCGTCTTATTATCGGTCAACACCGATGCACATTCAATCCCTGACTTAGAGCGTGCTCTATTCGGGATTAACGTTGCCCGGCGGGGCTGGCTGGAGAAAACTGATGTTCTCAACACTTATTCACTGGCAGCGGTGAAAGAGATAATGGCTGGACGAGTGAGGGGTAGCGAATGATCCTCGTCTATTACGATAGATTTCCAGACGATGAAGATTCAAATCACAGATCAAATCTTTGACATTGATGAGACAACGCTATACGACTGGATAAAGCTAGGGCGTGTACCGCGGGATGCCTCCGTATGGTCCGAAACGCTTACCGATGGTCAATGGCAGCCTGTCAGTGAACTACCGCCGGTTCGGAAACTGTGGGGACTTGACAACGATTCAGAACACACAAACGTTGGTAAATCAGAGAACAGCAGAAACGAGTTAAAAACAGGGCAAGGGTTTCTCAAGTACCAAAAAAGATTGCCTGTGATGACACTTATTTTAATTGCATTGAATGTTGCCATTTTTCACCCACTCGAACTTCGGCTGATTGCTTCCCCCCAAGACTTGGAAGCCTTGATCCAATTTGGAGCTTACTCTTATCATCTAATTGTGGAAGACGGGGAATATTGGCGCCTGCTGACAAGTACCTTTTTGCACGCCCACGCCTTGCACCTGCTCCTGAACATGGGCATACTGTTCCTCCTTGGCAGCTTGTTGGAAGGGTTGTACGGCAGAGGTCGGTTTCTGTTTCTCTACTTGATTTCAGCTATCGTCAGCAGCGTTGCGAGTTTATTTTTTGTCCAAAATGCCCTTGGGGTTGGGGCATCGGGTGCTGTATTCGGGTTGGTCGGCGTTGCCGTCGCTTTGGGCATCCGCTACAAGGATCGGCTTCCTCGAAGATTGGGACGGATTCTCGGTTTACGGCTGCTTCCATTTATTGCGATTGACCTTCTTCTTGGGTTCTTCGTCCTCCCGCATTTCAACTATAACGTCAACAACGCTGCTCACCTCGGTGGATTGTTCACAGGGTTTGTTGGCGGGATAGTCCTTACGCCAGAAATTTTTAGCTATCGTGGACGTGAAAAAAGGATTGTGGCCGGGTTGACAGCAGCACTTGTGGCTTTGACAATCGCAAGCGGTGTTATGCCGGTCCTATATGCCCTTACCAATTCAGGGAAAACGGTTGAACGTCAGATTGATAGCGTGTCCCCCACCGACCTAACCGATTACATCAAAAGCCACGAGAAAAAAATCTTAGAACGTCCTTATGACCCCAATGCTTACTCGGCTCTTGAAAACCTTTATATCGAAGCATTAAAGACTTTTCCGGATGATGCTTCTTGGACACACAAACTTAAACAGTTCTATGAAAAGGCACTCCAAGCGGATCCAGACAACCCTGTTTGGAATAATAATCTGTTTTGGGTTTACCAAGCAACAGCTTTCGAGCGTCCAGATGAGAAAACGGAACTTACAGACTATATCGAACTGTGTGAAACGGTCGTAGAAAAACGGGGCTATAATCGGACACTTTATCTAAACTTGGAATATTTTTACACGCGTGCCAAGGGGCTTGCCCCTCAAGAGGGGAGATTTTGGGATCGCAAGTTAGAAGTCTTTTATCGGGGAGCCGTTAAAAAAGACCCTGAAAATGGAACATGGAGTAATAACTTGGCATGGCTCTACGTCGAGCAGCAGACCAACCCGCAAAAGACAGTTGGACTTGCACTGAACGCGGTGAAACAAGCCCCGACCGAAAAAAACTTTCTAGATACCCTTGGCTGGGCATATTTTCGGAATCAGCAATATCGCAAAGCACTTCGCACATTCGAGCAAGTTGTCGCAAGCCCCATAGAAACTGAGGAGGAATTGAAGGCTCAGGAAAGCGGGTGGAGAGGTATTACGGAGCTAGTTCAAGCTGAGAAGTCCCCTCAAACGTTACGAAACTTCACTCCGGCGTTCTTGAAATTTTATGAACGGTTGTCTCGCCTATTCTCAGAGAATTCCGCGAATCGGACAAAACTTGATGCTGTTTTTAATCTCTTTCAGCAAGGGTCTCACGGAGGGTAGTACTTCACAACAGAGGCATTTGGACAAGTTTGATAAGTAGCTTCATTTACGCGATAAAGGCAGACAGTCGTGGAAAAAGGGAAAGGAAGGGCGTTTCATGCGTCACGTTCAACTGCTGTTTCGTAATCCTTCAGTTTATACTGTAAGGAACGCAGGCTAATCCCCAAAATCTCTGCTGTTCGGGTGCGATTGCCCTCCATTCTTTCAAGGGTTTTGAGAATTAACTCCTTTTCCATCTCCTTCATTGTCAAACCGACGGGTACGCTTTCGGCTTCACGTTGGCTGGTGGATTGAATTTCTTCCGGGAGGTGTTTTGGGAGAATTACATCGCCTTCTGCGAAGAGGACCGCTCGTAGAATGGAGTATTCCAGTTCTCGTAGGTTGCCGGGCCAATCATATTGCATGAACAGTTCTCTTGCCTTTTGGCTGATTAGCCGTGCGGGTTGATTGTGGGCTTTACTGTGTTTTTGCAGGAAATACTCCGCCAATATCAGGATGTCCCCCTGGCGAGCTCGTAATGGTGGCAGGTGGATTGGAATCATATTCAAACGGTAGTAGAGGTCCTGACGAAACGTTCCGGCTTCAATTGCCTGCCGCAACTCTTGATTGGTCGCCGCAATGATTCGTACATCAACACGGATTACTTTTGTTCCACCCAGACGTTCAATTTCTCCTTCTTGTAGGGTGCGCAACAGCTTGGATTGCAATTCAATCGACATATCTCCAATTTCATCCAAAAACAGCGTGCTGCCGTGAGCGCGTTCAAATTTCCCAATCTTTTGGTAAGTTGCACCAGTAAACGCACCACGTTCATGTCCGAATAGTTCGCTCTCTAGAAGATGATCTGGAATAGCAGCACAATTGACAACGACCATCTCTTTTTCTCTGCGCGAACTATTTTGGTGAAGCGCACGAGCAACTAACTCCTTCCCTGTACCGCTCTCCCCTTGGACCAACACGGTAGAGTTTGTATCCGCAACCTTTTCGACGATCTTTAAGACTTCGAGGATGGGAGGACTTTCCCCTACGATTTCCTCGTAGCTGTGGAGGAGTTCGTCCCTAGTACTGTGTTCAACGGTGCGTTGGTGTTCTAATGCCTGATCAACCTTTTGTGTAATATGTTCTGGTTGAAAGGGTTTTTCCAAGAAATCGTATGCCCCCTGCTTCGTCGCTTCGACAGCACGCTGGATTGTGCCGTGTGCTGTCAACATGAGCACAAGTATACCGGGGTACTTTTCGTGGATGTGTGTAAGCGTTTCGATTCCATCCAAGCGCGGCATTTGGATATCTAAGAGTACTAGGTCCGGCAGATCCTGATCGATTAACTCAAGGGCATCACACCCATCGGTAGCAGTTACAACCTCATAGCCATCCATTTCGAGCCGATCCTGTAAGATCAGGATGGTATCAGGTTCATCATCAACGATAAGGATTTTCTCTTGCTCGTTCATCTGGAATGCCATCTCACGCTAGAGTAATAGTATTTTAACCTAAGTTGCCTTACGATTGAATCGGTGATACTGCCGATTAACACCCACGTTTAATATAAAAAAAGGCAGCACATTGGCTGCCTTTAAGAATGTATCGAAACTTCTAAAATCAATTGTAAAAAAGCAGCGTATCAGCTGCTTTCAGATGTATCGTGCAGTTATGGCCCGTAATTCTCCTCTGCGACCATCAAAGCGATTTCTTGCCCCTCCGTTTTACTAAATCGACGTTTCGCACGCTCCATGACATCAATAACTCTGCCATGTTTGGCAAATCTGTCGGCTTTGATAATGAGTGTAGTAATTTGAGACTCTTTTGCGGACAGGTACATCTCCATATGATCCAGCGTTATCATCTCCAGATCATCAAATGAGATTCTGCCATCTGCACTGACAAAGAGATTGAATTTCTTGCGCGGAAAGTCGTGCTTCGTAGCTGACTCCGGCAGCGACACGGTAAAAGGCGGAGGAACACGCATAATTGCTGAAACCATAAAGAAGATCAACAATAGAAAAACACAGTCAATCATTGGTTCCATCATCAAGGCCTGACCACGTTCTTTGCTTTTCCCCGTCTTCATTTGTATAGCCATAGCATCCTCCTTTGTTATTCCCTTGCCACCACTGCAAAGCCGATTTTGTCTATACCTGCTTGCTTGGCAATATCCATCACGTTAATAATCTGCTCATGTATGACATCCCGTTCTGACTGAATGATTACCATATTCTTGATTTCTTCGGGAGCATGAATAAACTCGGTAAACATCTGATTGATGTTAACAATCTCATCATGCAAGATCATTGTACCATACTTCTGAGCACCTTCAGGGTTCGCAATCCTCACAATGAGCCCCTTGGGCTTATTGGGATTCGGTTTGCCCGGAGGAGGCAACTGAACGCGAATGCCAGGCATCGGTGCAAAACTCGTCGAAACCATAAAGAAAATTAGAAGCAGGAACACACAGTCAATCATCGGAGCCATATCGAGCTTAGGCGATCTTCTTTCTCTAGCCGCCATTCGGGTCATACCGCTAGGTGCTTGCGTACTTGCCATTTTCGATTACCTCCTGTTCTAAAAGGTAGGTCTTCCTGCCACCCTAAAGGGGCTGCCCATAGGGTGACAGGAGAACGTTGAAATTTACGCTGATTGACCAAGGATCAGTTGGTTTACGATTTCTGTCGAAACCTGCTCAATCTCAAGCACAAATTTGTTGACCCAGCTCTCAAAGACCTGGGAGAAAATGAGACACGGAATAGCAATGGTTAAGCCACCAGCGGTGGTCAGCAACGCTTGGGAAATACCCCCGGCGAGTGCCTGTGGGTCGCCAGTACCTTCCAATGCAATCGTGGTAAATGCGTTAATCATACCCATAACCGTACCGAGGAGACCAAACAACGGTGAGATAACTGCGACCGTACTAATAACAGGAATGTTTCGCTCAAGTTCTGGTATCTCAAGGAGTCCCGCTTCTTGAATGGATTCCTGTACTTCTTCTTTTGTAATCTCCTGCTCTTCGATCTGGGCTTGACTGTATCTTAACAGACCTGCTTTCAGAACGTTTGCAAGTGGGCCACCTGCTTCTTCGCAGGTTGAGACCGCTTCCATGATATTATCATTACGCAAAGAATCGGTAATGCTTGCCATGAACTGCTCTGTACCGAGCTTGGAACGGCTTCTTAAGAAAGTAAAGAGGCGTTCAATAATAAACGTCAACGCAGCCACAGAACAGAGGAGGAGTGGCCAGAAGACAACACCAAACTTGGCGAAGAAGGTGACAATTGTATCTTTTTTGGTCATTTTCAGCGGCACATAGTGATCGCCTCCAGTAACGATGGTGACCGGTTTACCGGTTCGGTCGCCATATCCATCCTTGTAAATACTAAGGAGATAACGCCCCGGCGGCAAGCCCGACTTGGTATATTCACCGACGTCATCCGTTGTCGTTTCATTCTCTATGCCATCGGTGCTGACAACAACAACTCTAACCTCACTAATCGGCGTTTGTGCCGTTGTGGTATCTACAACGTTACCACGAACCGTGCCGGTTGTCACATCTTGAGCAAGCGCAACCGCACCGTAAATAATCAACATGCTAGATAGGATTAAGGTTAAACTCAGGTGTTTCATGTATTCCCCCTATTGGAGTTTGAAGGTGGAGTAAAATTTAGAGGGCGTACTACATATTACCCTCAATTTCAAGTCGCCTCAATCACCTCATATCGGACGACTAAACTTTTATACAATACGAAGTCTTGGCTTTATAAACACTTCTGTTTTTTGAAAGTTGCGGTAAGATCGAAAAAGTGCCAAGCATAAAAATGCCTGGCACTTTTGGAGATTGTTAGAAACCCATCATTGCTCGGACGAAGGTTGTATTACTTGTCGTATGGTCAAGCAAGATGGTGGTTCTTCTAAAACCAGCGAGAATGACGATATTGAAACCTTGCCATTCACCGCGACTGATTGACTGCACTTCAAAGATACGCGTACGCAGGTCTGGACGGAAGAGAATCGGAATATCAGCCTCCGCAAACGCTGGCGTCGCTAAATAGTCTTTGATATTTTGATCGCGGTTGGTGAATTTGCGATACTGAAAACCGCCGAGGATATTCATTCTTTGAGTAAATTGATAATCCAAACGAATACCGAGAACATCTTCACGGCTACGTTTGTTGAATCGAAGGTACTCAATGACCTCTGGATCGTCAGGCACAAATTTCGTCGGATCTAGCGGGTTAAGGTACCTTTGATCCGTAATGTCCTCAGCCGTATGATCAAACGCTCGCGTCCAAATATATTTTGCCATCGGTGTCAGGGTTAAATCTTCACCAATTCTGTCCACTCCGGGCAAATCACCCAATGAGATTTCATATTTGGCCCTGAGAATGGTAATCTGATTTCGGACAGTCTTTTCTTGGAAACGGCGTGGTATCCAGTTTTCTGAATCATAGATCAAACCAAGATCCTCTGCATCCAGCGGGTTCAACCCGTGATCTGGATAGAACGGAAATGACTTCCGGTCTCCATCAGAGCGGACTTGCTCATCCGGCACCATGAAATCAACGCGATCATCCTTTTCTTCCGATGGATCATCCTGTGGAAAATCCAACGCAATGGCATCCTCTTCATCAAGTGCCAACTGCTTCCGCCAGTCAAGTAGGAACTTGGTTTCAAGCGTTAAGTTTGGAATCGCGCTGTAGAGGAACTGAAGGCTTGTCACATTGACCCGTGTCTTGAAGAAATCGAGAAAATCAGATTCCTGTGTGGCATCTAACTCGCCCGGACGTAAGGTAATCGAGTAATCTGGAATATCATCGTCAACACGGACAAAGCGATTCTGGAACAGGATTGTTCCGAAATCTGGAACGTCGCGTTGGTAGCTAAGATGGGCGTATTTTGAATCGTTCTGCCGCAGACTGGAAACTTCGCTCTCATTTAACCAACCCAATTTGAGGGTCATGTTATCGAGTAAGTCATAGCTAGCAGCGATATGGTATCCGTCACGGTTAATGCCGTATTCATACTGTGGCTCAAAATCATCTTCCAATGAATCAACAACGCCATTGTTATTCTCGTCAACGAGATCTTCAAAAACCGGAGGATCCGCCTCAAAGATGAGGAAGTCTTCTTGGAAATCGAGGATGCCGTTCTGGTCACGGTCATCGGCTTGCGGTAGAACACCGTCAAAGTCGATGCTATCTGGCCAGTCATCGTCGTCATCGTCGTCTTCAATGAGCGAATAGTTAATCTCATCAAAGGGCGCGATTTCTGCGCCGGATTCAGGAGTTCGGTCAAGAGAGTAGGTCGCATCTCTTGAATCGTTCGCACCGAAATTATGGTAGGTTGTTGTGTAGCCTGGGTCAATATGATAACGAGTCAACTCGAGGAAGAGTTTGCCGTAACGCTGCCTGAGGTTGACAAACCAAGCAGTTTCACGACCCATCTCTCCGTCATCATTCGGATCACCATTCAACTTGGCTTCAAACCTTTCCCCTTCTGCTTCAGAGTATGTGGGAATACTGTTGGCATCAAGAGGCACTCCGAAGGTTGGGTTGGGCAATCCGGAATCGGGCAACGTCTCTGTTTCATCTATGGTGACGCCAGAGCCTTCAATTTCAGGATTCAGTCGACTGAAACCGATCTGGTCTCTCGGAATGGTTGGATACTGCTTAAATTTTCCGTTAATTGAATAGTGCGCTCGGATAAAGGTATTAAAGAGGGTCCCCTCTAAATCGATACCATACAGCACACCAGCGCGTGCCGCACCGTAGCGATACCGAATCGTACGCGATGCACCTTCATTTTCCCAGTCGCTTGGGTTACGTCTCAAACGCGACCTATTCTGAGTATAATGATCTGACCGACCATAATTGCCGGGAGCTTGAAGCACATCACGATACGGCGATTCGAGATGACCATCTTCGGTCTTGATCCATTCTGCAGCGAGTGGGTCGTCCGATCTGTTTGCTTCACTAAATCCGACGACGACGATATTATAATCCCCAGCAACCGTCATCTCAAACTCAACGGACTTCACTGTGCGCGGATCGATGGGACCATTGGGAAGCTCTTCAGAAGTCAGGTCCAATATATACTGCATCTTATCGAACCCTTCGACAATTTTCCATTGTCCATCAGTGGATTCAATCGGATCAGCACTTCCCTCTACAGCAACGATATCGTCAATAAAAACTGTGATCGTCTGCGATCTCTCAGGACCCAACGGACGGTCTGGACCATCTTCAGGGGAACCGGACAGAGCTTGCGTGATAACGTGTACTTTCATGCCCCTAATGGCAGCACCGACACCACCCTGGATCTGTGATGCTTGGTGATCTCTTTCGAGGTCATGTGCTAACCCGCCATAATTGTTATCTTCTGGAGAATCATCTCGGAAGACAACAACGATGCGCTCTGGCGGTGTATTGGCAACCGTTCCACCAAACAGAGGATTTTCAACCCGTTCTGGGTGTTCTTTGTGGAGATTGACATAGGTGAGACCTATGCGGAATACATCACCGAGCAATCCTTGTGCACGAAATCCGATTAAGCGTGCGTTCTCAATATGGCGAAGACCCACATCATCACTGAGGCCATTACGACGACCCAGTGTTGGTGCTAAGTTCGCCGCTGCGTCAGACAACTGCACCGGGTTAGAAATACGAGAATTCAACAACGTGAAAAGGTGACGTTCTTGAGAGAACGAGAGATCCCATCGGAAACCATCAAATTCCGTTTTGTAGATGATATACCGGTTAGGGAATAACGTTTGAGGCTTAATACGCATATTGTCCCCAATGACGAATTGCGTAAATCTGCCACGGAAATTATCTTCGGTTAAAATCTGGCGGTCCAACTGGGCGGAAAATCGTTCGCTATCCAACTGACCGGTCCAACCTACAACTAGTTCTCCGTTTTGATCAAATTGCTTCTCCTCGCGGTAATTATAGACCTCGTTCCCTTCGAGAAGTTCTCTACCAAACAGGTCATAGAAGAACTGGGGTTCTTCTTCCAACTGGAAGCGGTCAGAAAAGTTTGCCTGTCCTTCGACCGTTGGTAAAAGCGGTTCCTGTGGGCCAAGGCTAGTTGCGCCGCAGCCATAGAGTACGAAACAACTGATTAGCCCTGCTATTATCAAAAAAACATCAGGTAATCGTTTGAAAAACTTCATTACTTTCATTTGCCTCCTTGAGGAAATCATAAATTACATTTGACGTAAAAGTGAGGATATAAAACCTCCGTAATCACGTTCATCCAAACACCAAGTTAAAATAAAGGAATCGAATCAATCACGGTTTCGGAGTTTGTGACCGTTTATCAACCCTTCTCCCATTTTAACTTGCGTCAGTGGTGGAACATATCGCAACCTCCTTTAGCAAGAATTTATTAGCAATACAAAACTATTTAGTTATCCAGATGTGGTGCAAAAGCAGTCTGTACATTTTCTCTGCTGGAGTTGCGCTCCAACGGCATCAGGTTAAGCCTTGCAGCCCAATCTATTGGGATACAAGTATCTGAAAACAGTTGGCGTGTAAATAATTAACATTCAAAGCTAGATACTGATTGAGGTTGAGCCATCGCTCATTCAGCGATCCGGATGATCCACATACTTGGCTTAGAAGCCACCCACGTTTCCCATCCTTCTTGCCACCACAAAAGCGCGAAAATTCAGGTCTAATCTTTATTGAGTTTGCACTTTTTTTCTCAATGAAATTCTGCTATAAAAACAAAGTAACTTCTAAGATAACACTTCTGCAATTTTCTGTCAAGTGTTTTTTCTTAAATTAATTATGATGTACCAGTAGATGAGTCGAAAATGGACTGAACCCTTCACATCGAAATGAATCTTCCTTATTTTTGAACAGTTTTGAGGAAGCGTAGCTGGAATTCAGTTAAAGGATGAATCATTCCCAGATGTTGAGCGAAAATGTTGACCAACTATTCCCTTTGGTTGCAATCAACATTACCGGACAGAAGATATCGAAATAGGCTGGCAAAAAATAGAGGTAGGTTAAATACCGGTTGGATAAGCATTGAAGTCGAAACTACATAAATTCTGGTAACCGTAAATTGCAAAACCCAAGATTAGTAAAAATTCAGGTAGTTAAAAAGTCGCGCCTATAAACCTTTGGCGCGAGTTGATGGGACCATCGTTCTTACAAGAGAGGTAGAATCTGCATTACAGGTAGAACTAGATAGACATCATAAAACGATAGCAAAGATTTGCTGAAAAGGAAACCTTTGCTAGAGACTTTTAGGCGGCGCATCGAAAAATTACTGGATGTTGTTGGCGGCTCTAATCTCCTCCTCGCTAAATGCTTCATCCTTCCATTCAGTGATACGCCATTCTTGCTCATCGGAACCCTCCATGGTTCTCAACTCAAAGGTAAAAATATTATTCCCTTCAGCGAACCAGCCCGTATATCCCCCTTCGAGGGAAGATCCATCAGCGACAAACCCTTGGATCCGATAATGATTTCTGACTTCAGCTCGTGTCCGGTCTGTATTCAGTTGTATATCAGGCGGTTCAGATAGCTCAATCTCAATATCTTGGTAGCCGGCAAAAACGCGCCTTGCGGAATCTCTTTCGTCGCGGATATCATCAAATATAACATCATCTGTTTTATCATCCTTTGTGCCCATATCTGAGACGTAAAGAAATCCGTCTTCCCAGAACGCGCTCATATACATATCAAGGTCTTCGCCCTGATAGCCTTCGCGCCAGCTTTTCAGAACTTGGTTAATTAGGACAAGCTCTTTTTGTTGGGGTTGGCTGGGACGGCTTACATCCCCACAACCTGAACTTGCAAGCAAACTAAAAACGAGCAATAGCCCAATGATTTTGGCAAATACTTTTAACATGGCTGCACTTCCTCCATAAGGGCAAGATGTGTTCGCTCGACCTTTCAAAAGAATTTGACAATACCCAGTTGAAGTTGTGTTGGAGTCACCTTGAGTTGTACGCCTAATCCCTCAATCTGTTCCATATCATCAATGAGTTGGTTCGCTTTCGCCTCTGCATTGTACAAATTCGCTCCAACATAGGAATCAATCAAGCTATACGCCCATACCCCCGCTGCTGCGAAGAGGAAAAACTGTCGTAGCTTATACCGTTGATTCGCTCGATTGTATTGAAAAAGTGCTTCTGGAGACTCAAGATCGTTTAAGGCAACTGGAACATACTCATTATCGTAAACATCTCGGAAGGATTGGTGTGTAATTAACGCACCAATAAGGAGGCCACTTGTTCCCACAAAGGAGGCGGCACCCAAAAAACGTTTATGCGCGTAAAACTGACCCCAGCCGGGCAGAACCGCAGAACGACCTACGGCACCTATTGGTGACACAAGGCGCAGGTCTTCATTTGGCTGCGCGGCACTGATTTGAACCCGTGAAAATAAACATAAAACGGGAATCAAAAGTGTAAGACTAAATAACTTCACCAGAGATCCGGTCAAATTCCTATACCTCTTCCTAAAGGCGTATAGTAGCAAAGCCCGAGCGTCTTGTCAACAAAAAAAAACAGTTAAGGCAGAAATTCCCCCTTAACTGTTTATTTTCGTTGCAAGTTAGAACTATTTTCTTCGACTGCGTGTTTGGGTTCTCGTGGTATTGCGGCTACGCTCCTGTTTCTCATCATCGTCATCTTTGCTGCTTGAACTTGAAGTCGTCTGCTGAGTTGTTGGTCTTTGGACACGCGGGGCAGGAGTAGTAGATGAACGAGATCTTGATTGCTTGGATTTGCTACGCGTTTCTGTCTGTTGTTTGACGCTTGATGAAGATCGGCTACGTGAAGATGGTGTATTCAGCCGACTTCTCGAAGACTGTGTTCGGTTATAAAGGCGCACACGTCGTTCCGCGTTGGATCGGGTCGAGACTTCACTATCCGAACTACCCGATGAACGCTTGTCCTTTGGAGAAAACCGGAAGCGATCATACTGGTAGGTACGAGGTTGCACGTTAGATCGGGGTTCTCTCTCAACTGAACTTAAGCGTTTACGCTTTAGGATCTGCTGAGTTGAGCGGTAAGATCGGGGCGAGATGTCACTAGCAGAACGCTGATCACTACGCTGCCGTTGTATTGTCGTGTTCGATTCGTTCCTTGTATCAGGAAGTTTCCGTTGAGTTGAACGGTAAGATTGGGCAGATCTGTCACTAGCAGAACGCTGATTACTGCGCTGCCGTTGTATTGTCGTGTTCGACTCATTCCTTGTATCGGGAAGTTTCCGCTTTCGAGACAGTGTCGACCGTTGGATGACTCGATCCGTAAGAACCGGTGTTTGACGGTGTTCCGTAATTAGCGAGCGGACACGGGTTTTTACATCGGTTCTGTTCGCTTTGGATGTGGTAACTGACAATCGGCTCCGTGAATATTGGCGGCGGGTAGTTTCATGCGTTGCAGTCCAGCGATTTAATCGTCGCGTCTTAGGCGATTTATCAGCATGGACATCCACGTGGTAGTAGGAATCGCGGTGGTGGCGACGCGGGTAACGACGATGGTAATTGTGGAGATAACCGCCATAAGTGTGACGAATGGCAAGGTAGTGATGGTCATAGGCTGGGTAACTCCATCGAATGTAGTAACCTAGATCCGTACAGTAGTAGAATGGACCATCGTAAAAATAGAGATAGGTATATCTGTACCAAGGTTGCCACTGGTAATCTCGAGCGTAACGATGTATAACACGAACATCGGGTTGTCGTTGATAGGTAACAACATCAACATATTCGATATCAAGGTGCTCACCATTTTCAGCGACAATGTGCATTTCAAGGATACCGTTATCAACATGTCCTGCTGTCGCAATTTTTATTGTCTCTGAGCGACGTTTTGCACGTAAAAAGAAGGTATCGCCGTAGAGGGTTTCCTCTTCACCGTTATCATTATAGTTCCTGCGGGCATATTCACGTTTGGTATTGCGAATCCAAACACGACCTGCAACCTCCTCGTAATCAAAGTCCGCCCGATGGGGTTCCCCTCGATAGCGTACCAAAATCTCAACGTACTGAGCCTGTCGAGGTATCTCAAAAAGATAGATTGCACTGGCTATCGCAAATTCGTAGTTCTCCTCTTTATCAGATTCACTTGCCCAAGCTGTCAGGCGAATCCCGCTTTCAAAACGAGGACTTGCAGTGACAGTTGCATTGCCGCGCTCAATCCAGTCTTCAACATCACCTGCGTCCCGATGTTCGCGACTGATTCGGTCCGAAAAGTAGTCGTACTCATAGTCTGCTAGAGCAGCATGGGGTATGAGCGTCAATAAGAGGATTGTTAGCATCGGGCATATGGAAGTCGGGATGCGAAATTTCATAGGAACTCTCCTTTTAGGTGCACCTAGCAAAGCGGATTTTCGTGACTTTCTTGTACAATGCAAGGAGTTCGCTCATGACAATCACAGTCCATGAGCGAACTTGACGTTATCCACCAATAGGATTCGTAATCTGTATCAATAGCAATTTAGATGCCATACTTGATTTAGCCCCTGTCTGTTCAATAAGGGCAAAGAAATCTGGTATCCGTTGAGTCCAAATCGTAGCAATAGAGATACACAACTGTGGCAGAAGCGATACCAAATATTGATTTGCAGATTTTTAATCCATCGCCACGAGTCGAATGCCCTTTCGGGCTGCTAAGTCCCGTGCAAGCGGTGTAATAATCGCTGGATTGGTATAACGAAATTCACGTACATCTGATGCAAGTTCGTCAATCACCGAGGCGGTGATAATGTTTTGCCCACCCATTGAGTTCGCCGGGCTAAAACGCCGCGTACCATCGTTTAGAATTGTCTCAGCGAGCTGATCGGTGGCAACAAATTGAACCCCAAAGCCCGACAGGATTTTAATGTAATTTTTCCCTAACTTTGAAATTTCAGGTGGGATTTCAGACCCATCTGAGACTTCAAAGCCATCAGACATTACTACTATCCTGCTTCTGCGAAGCAGTGCCTGGAATACAAGGTAAGTACACGGCGTATCTGCCATGCCCAAACTCAGCTTCGCTGCCATCGCACACGATAGCGTCGGAATAACGATTAATGAGAAACCTTCGGTGAAAGGCTGAAGGTTTGTAATTTCACTGGCTATGAAAACCCGTTCTTGTCCGCATGCGGATCGGATACGGGAGATGTCCAGAATTTTAGCCGCTATATCTGACAAAATGGCTGTAACGACATAGCCTTGCTGAATACACTTATCAAGCTGTTCCAGAGGGCGTACAAGATCGACTTCAGCGGCATCGAATATCGCCAGAATCCGTTTATCGGATTGGGCAGATGTCAAAGCGATTCCTTGTTGTTTAAGAACTTTCGCTACTTCTGCTTCAATCCGCCGAATTATTTCTGGACTGAACTCCACTTAGATACCCCTAATCTCTCAGCAATTCGACGCCTTCTCCTCCCCGCAAACCGGCAGCATTAGCGTCATCTGTATCTAGATGCATCTGCGGCACATAGCTCGGTGATATTTTCGGATGAATGTTTTCAAAGGTCAACGCACGTTCGCCGGGAATGCGGACTGTTAATAAATCCCCTTCGCGTATACCCCAATTTTCCGCATCTTGGGGAGTCATGTGAATATGCCGTGTCGCACAGATTGCGCCCGTTTCTAAGTGAATAGATCCTTGGGGGCCAATCAATACAATTGACTCTGAACCGGCGAGATCGCCCGAATCGCGAATCGGTGGATTTAGTCCCAAGCGAATCGCATCAGTCTGTGCAAACTCAACCTGAGAATAATCCCTCACGGGACCGAGAATCCGAAGCCCCTCAATTGCTTGCATACGTCGTCCAACGACGGTTAATGTCTCTTTCGCCGCGAATGCACCGGGTTGGTATAAAGGGGCGTGGACTGTCAATTGATGTCCCTCGCCATATAAGATCTCTAAGTGTTCTTGGGTCACGTGCGCATGTCGCGCTGAAACACCAACCGGAATCCTTTGCTGTTGAACGACGGTATCACAGGCACGCTGCCCAGCCGCACAGGTTCGCAAGGCGCAGCCGCCACAGGGTTCCTCGTCCTGTTTCAGTTGTTCAAGCACTTTATGAGTGACCAGTTCAATGAGTGCCTTGTCATTCATCCGCTATCTTTCCTAACCCCATCAACTGGTTGCTTCATCGTTGGCGATATCAATTGTCAGCGTATTGTCATCGGACTGTTTTTGAGCAGGTAAAACCGATTCAACATCTGCATGTGGTCGTGGGATGACGTGGACCGATACGACTTCTCCGACTCGTGCGGCTGCTTCCGCCCCGGCATCTGTGGCTGCCTTGACAGCACCGACATCGCCACGGACCATGACCGTGACATATCCGCCGCCAATCTTTTCATAACCGATAAGTTGAACATTCGCCGCTTTGACCATCGCGTCAGCCGCTTCGATGCTTCCAACCAACCCTCTCGTTTCAACCAAACCTAAAGCTTCTCCAGCCATAATCGATATTGTTACCTCCTGATTGACAGTACATGCCATCCCTTCATCATTTATCCTCTATTATAATGTTCGAGCTATTCCTGCGTAGGATACAATTACTTTTTGATCGAGGTTGTTATATTTTATATAGATACATTTATAACCCTTTTGTTCGTTATACCAATCATTGTATATTATAAAATGATTTTGAATATTTGAATCACTATCTTCTATGAATAAAAAGCTGTTTTGTCTCTTTATAACATCGCAAATCACTTCTTCTTTTGTTTTGATATTTCTCAATAGTGCTTTATCATCGCTTATTAACTTGAACCTCAATTGCCCCAATTTGTAGGTATCCAAGTTGTTATCTATGGACAAAGCATTTTGATCATCAAAAGACAAAGATTGACCTGATACGGAAAAGAACTGGAAGAATCTATATTTATCAACTTTTGTATAAACTATTTGTGTAAATATTAAACATAAAACAATTACTAATATTGATTTGATATATTTCATCTACTTTCCCTGATAGGTCTTTCTAGCTTATTTGCTTCTTCTTTCTGTCTTTCTTCATAATTGACTCTTTCGCTACAATTTAGACTACATCTTGGTTTAGACAATGGTCTAAATTTCCGATGGCAGTACAGATAATCCTAGAGTTACTATAACAGTATATCACAATTCGTCAATTGATTCAAGCATTTTCAGGCCGCATCACCAGTCATGAAATTTACAAAATCACACTTTTTTGTTGACAGAATCGACGAAGCACAGATATTCTGTCCTATCAACAAATCAAATACCTCACATAAGCCCCGAACCCACTTAACTTACGCAATATAGAAAAACTTTATGACACGACACGAGTTGCAATGTATCTTGCACCCGCTTTGGTTCATCGCCCTTGTCCTTTGGGGGACGGGGTGTATTCCTAATCACCCCTATCCGGTGTCAGAGCATACACGGGAAATCTACTACAGCACCTTTTCGGAGGAACCGAAACATCTGGACCCGGCGATTTCGTACAGTTCGGGTGAGTACCGTTTTATCCAACAGATCTATGAACCCCCGCTCCAGTACCACTACCTCAAACGCCCATATCAACTTATCCCACTAACGGTTGAATCTGTGCCGAAACCGCGTTATTTTGACCCCGCAGGAAATCCCTTGCCGGATGATATCTCCCCTGAGCAGGTTGCAACAGCGATATACGACATTCGTATCCGTCCCGGAATCCAGTATCAGCCCCATCCGTGCTTTGCAAAAGATGAAGAGGAAAATTTCCGATACCATACATTGACACATGAAGATGCAAAAGGGATCTACGAGGTCAGCGATTTCCCTGAAACGGGCACGCGGGAACTGGTCGCCGCTGATTACGTCCACCAGATTAAGCGGATGGCAGATCCGAGGGTCGCTTGCCCTCTCTTGAGCCTGTTAGATAATTATATTTTGGGTATGGGAGAATATGCACAAGCATTACGAGACGCACTAGAAGCGGAGCGTAAGAAACGCCAAGCTGCGGCGGGTGCCACCTATAATCAAGCTGTCGATGAACGAGAGAATCCTATCTCCTTGGATATAGATGCCTTCTCATTTCCGGGAATCAAGGTCGTTGACCGTTACACCTATCAAATCATTCTCAAAACCAAATATCCACAATTCATTTACTGGTTGGCGATGCCTTTCTTTGCACCGATGCCCAAGGAAGTCATCAACTTTTATGAGCAGACCGCGCTGAAAGATCGGAACATCACAATCGATCGATTTCCAATCGGGACGGGTCCCTATCGTCTTGATACCTTCAAGCCACACAAAGAGATTATCCTCGTCCGCAACGAGAACTTTCGTACTGAATTATATCCTGCGGAAGGAGCAATCGGCGATAGGGAAGCGGGACTGCTCGTCGATGCGGGTGCAAAATTGCCGCTGATTCCTAAAGCGATCTACAAACTGGAAAAGGAGTATATCCCCCGCTGGGCAAAATTCCTGCAAGGATATTACGATGCCTCTGGAATCTCCTCAGATACCTTTGATCAGGCGATTACGTTCTCCGAGGCCGGCGATCCACGGACAAGCGAACTTTTGCAATCCCGAAATGTTGCGCTACAGACAAATGTGGATGTAACCACATTTTATCTCGCGTTCAATATGTTGGACGATGTGGTTGGTGGTTACACTGAAGATCGGCAGAAACTTCGTCAGGCGATTTCGATCGCGCTGGACTATGAGGAATACATCGAAATATTCCTCAATGGACGCGGCATTCCTTCACACAACCCGATCCCGCCCGGTATCTTCGGATATGAGGAGGGCAAAATCAGTATCAATCCTTACGTCTATAACTGGGAAGCGAAACAGGGGGCAACCCGAAAACCGTTGGAGGAAGCACGCCAACTCCTCGCTGATGCGGGATACCCTGGTGGTCAGGATAAAAATGGCAATCCGCTCATCGTTCATTTTGATAACTACCGAACTGGACCGCAAGCGACCTCTTTTTTGGATTGGTTGCGTAAGCGGTTTGAACTTATCGGTATTACGTTGGATATCCGGACAACAGACTACAACCGTTTTCGGGACAAGGTGAGAAATGGCAGTTCCCAGATCCTTATGTGGGGTTGGCATGCGGACTATCCGGATCCAGAAAACTTCCTCTTTCTACTCTATGGACCGAATAGCAAGTTCAAATTTGATGGCGAGAATGTCGCCAACTACGACAATCCAGAATACAACCGGCTGTTTAATCAGATACAAAACATGGACAACTCGCCTGAGCGGCTCCAGATTATCCGGCAGATGAAGTCAATCCTCCAACGCGATTCGCCTTGGGTGTTTGCCTATCACAGCGTCAATTTTGACCTATATCACGAATGGTTGAAAAATGGGAAGCCAAATACTACGGGATATAATACCCTCAAATATAAGCGCATTGACAGTACATTACGCGCTCAACGACAGACAAAATGGAATCAGCCGGTCCTTTGGCCCATCTGGGGTGTCATCGGGTTTCTGATTGTTGGAACGATTCCGGCGGCGGTGACGATCTGGCGGAGGGAACGCGGCAGGCAGGCGTAGAAGAATTACTGCTGTATGCCATTACTTTTGTTGGATTCCACTTCCCTCCGTCAGTACCATCCGCTGATTTACGCCGATACCAGTAAAGCGTTCGGTGTCCCCGTTCAACCAGACTACCTCAATCCAATCGACTGTAGCTTCTTGTGCTAGTCCGAACTCAGCGATCAAGCTGTTGAAGGACAGATAGCTGGCACCGGCGTTGATTTCACGCAGCTGTATCCGATCTCCCGCCTTGAGTCGAATCCTTGCCCCGACAGCATCAGGGTTGCCTTTCGTGCCAATCAGCTTGACGTGCAGCCAGTTGTTGCGATTGCCTCCTTCGTTTCGGAGTAAAACCGCACGGTCATGGTTGTTGACGATAAAGATATCGACATCGCCATCGCTATCGTAGTCCCCAAAAGCGACACCGCGTCCCACTCGGTATGGCAGTGCAGCAATACCGGAAGCTGCGGATACGTCCGTGAAGATACCGTCGCCATCGTAACGAAAAAACTGATCTTTCTGCGGGATAAGCAGGTCGTAATTATCGAGATATTGGAACGTGTGCCCGTTGGCAACAAAAATATCAAGATCGCCATCGTTATCGTAGTCAAACAGATCCGTCCCCCAACCCACATATTTAAGGCTTTCTTCACCGAGCGATGCACCGTACGAGTCATCAACGAGATGGATGGGTTGTATCCCTCCCGCTTTCGAGGATTCTCCTCCCATCGCACCCTCCTCTTTCCACATGTTGCTGTATAATGCGTTTTCTTGCTCAATCCAGTGGCTCATAAAAAGGTCGAGATCGCCGTCGCCATCGTAGTCACCCGTCGCAAGTCCCATTGATCCCCGAAAATCCGCCGCCCACGACGCATCGCTCACGTCTGTGAATGTGCCATCACCGTTGTTTCGGTAAAGGAAGTTGGGCGAGAGGTCATTGGCAACATAGAGTTCAAGATCGCCATCTAGATCGAAGTCCGTGAAGATAGCTTGCAAGCTGCGCCCGCCGTGGGATTCGACACCCAGTTCTGCCGTGACATCGGTGAAGGTGCCATCTCCGTTGTTGCGATATAGCACATTGTCCTGTGGCTCAAAGGAGTGGGGGTTCAATATACGCGGCACGGACTGTCCGTACTGCATTGATGTCTTTTGGTCTTCTGCTAATTTGTCGAGATCATGTTCGATATAGTTGGGAACGTAGAGGTCCAAATCTCCGTCATTATCATAATCGCCGAACGCTGTACCCGTTCCCCATCGCGTATCGCCGACCCCCGCCTCCTCGGTAAGATCTGTGAATATACCGTCACCATTGTTGCGATACAGCACATTTGGTCCGTAGTTCGTGACATAGAGATCCAGATCTCCGTCGTTGTCATAATCACCGAAAGTACAGCCCATGCCGTAACCACGGTCACCAACATCCGCCTCCTTGGTGACATCGGTAAATGTGCCATCACCGTTGTTGCGATACAACACGTTTCCCGGCGATGTCTCTGTTACTTCCGCATCGAGTGGGCCGGGGTTGTTGACTACGTAAAGGTCAATGTGCCCATCATTATTATAGTCGGCAAAGGCTGCGCCAGAACCGACATCCTCGGGCAGCAAGGATGAGCGCTTCCCAGACGAGTGAACAAAGTCAATGCCTGCTGCCTCCGTGACATCTTTGAAGGTAACGGGCGAATTTGAAGATTGAGCGAAAATAAGAGGGGAAATGCACAACCCTTGAATTGACAGGATTACGAAAATCCAGCCTACAAGTATCCGTTGTAAACTACCCTGTTGATCAATACTCGCTTTCAACTTTTCTGACCTTTCCAGTTCTTTCGGTTATCGCAATCGGATCCGGGGATCAACGAGTGTATAACTGATGTCCGTCAACAGCAACCCCACGATATACAGCACCGAACCTAGATAAACCATGCTGCGGACGATAGCGAAATCTTGTGCGTTGATGGCATCAATCGTAAAACTACCCAGTCCGGGAATTGAGAAAAAGTTCTCCATGACGAGACTGCCCATGAAGAGAAATGGAATTGCTAACATCACGTTTGTCAAGATGGGGATCATCGCGTTCTTCAAGGCGTGCTTGAACAGCACAACACCTTCGCCGAGCCCCTTTGCGCGTGCAGTGCGCACATAGTCTCGATTCACCTCTTCGAGGAAAATGGTTCGGTAGAAACGGACGCCGGTGCCAATACCACTAATGACGCCGATGACCGCGGGCAGAAAAACAAACTTCAGCATATTCACGCCGGTGTCATAGCCGGAAATCGGGAAAAGACGGAGCATCTTGCCAAAGAACCACTGCCCCGCAATGATATAAAAGAGCGTGGAGATTGACATCAGAATCACGGCAACAATAGTTCCCCAGAAATCGACATAGGTTGCGCGGTAGTAAGCGATGACCATCGAAAAGGTGAGATTGACAAGCAAGCCTATGATGAATGTCGGTATAGCGATGGCAAGGCTTGCCCACATCCGGTGGGAGATCTGGTAACCGATGTCAATATTGTTTCGATCTGACTTGCCAAAGTCGAAGAGGAAGAGCCGCATGGCTTTTTGGGAGAAGATCGTCTGCGTGAAAACCGAGAGCCCAGATTCCTCGGTGTTGAGAAACAGCGGTAGATGATAGCCGCGATCTCGCTTCCAGCGGTCTACATCTTCTTGAGTAATATTCTTCTCCCCAAGCATCTTTCGTGCCATGTCATCAGGTGAATTGACGATGAAAAAGAGCACAAAAGTGATAAGATTGACACCGATGAGGATCGGGAGAGCGTAAAGGGTGCGACGTATAATGTAATTGAGCATCCGTGATTCTTTCGTGAAACGCTTCGTGAAACGCTTCGTGAAACGCTTCGTGAAACGTGAAAGCCATTTGTTTATAACCAAGCACGGGCGGGGTAACCCCGCCCCTACGGCTTACGATTTCTTGACATGAGTCGATGGCGAAATTTGCTATGATTGACGCACAAGTGGGGTACTTACTGCCAAATCATCTGCACGGCAAGTGCTTCGTCCGGATGCTCCCACAAGAAGTCGAAAGCCTCCTTTGCACTCTTATAAGGGAATCGGCGGCTGATCATTTGAGCTGCTTGAATCTCTTCTGAACGAATCTTCTCTATCGCACGTTGGGCAATTTGCCCGCGCGGCTCATCGGTAAGGACACCCGCCACAAGTCGCTTGCTCATAATCTTTGACGAATATAACGGCAGCGGAGCACCTTGGTATAACGCAATCAGTTGGATGGTTCCCTTCCTGCGTACCATGTCTTGCGCCTGCTCAAACGATTTAACCCCTGCGTGTCCGCCGACGCAGTCGATCACAAGATCCGCCCCATTTCCATCGGTTAAGCGTTGCACCGCTTCGACGGGGTCTTCTTCCGAGGCGTTGATGACAACGTCCGCTCCCAATTCATTGGAGAGTTGACAACGCAGCGACACCGCATCGACCGTGATAATGCGATCCGGTCCATATCCGCGAAGGACTTGCATCATCAGACTCCCTACGATGCCTTGCCCAAGAATAACTACCGTATCTCCTTTTTGGACACCTGATGAATCCGCCCAAGCGACCGAACTTATTGAAAGCGGCAGGAATGTCCCCTCTTCAAAGGAAATATCATCCGGGAGTGCCACGACCCGCCCATCTACACTGGCATCCACCTCTCCGACAGCATATTCGGCGTGCGGTGCAACGACCATCACCCGTTGTCCGACCTGATACTCCGTGACCGCCGATCCAATCTGTTCAACGACACCTGTGAGGGAATATCCCATCATCGATGGGGGGATCGCTTCCTCCATGATGTAACGACGAAACAGTTCAGAACCACGGCTAATCAGCGTGGTATGTGTCCGCACCAAAACTTGACGACTGTTAATCTCAGGAATCGGTATATCTTCCAACTGAATGTTGCCGAAACCCTCCGGCTTAATCACGCGAATCATGGCATACCCCTCTCGTGAAATATAAAACATTAAGTAGGGTGTGTTGACATTTATGCGAGGCGTGTCTGTAATTCGTCAATGCGTCCCCAATCGTAGGGGCGAGGTTTCCTCGCCCAACGGGTTGGGAAACCCAACCCCTACAGTCGATTTTGGAGAATTGATAAATGTAGGGGCAGGTCTTGTACCTGCCCAAAACACAGGCAGTTCTCCGACCACAAGGCAACCACAAGTTGAGTGTAGCGAAATCCCGATAAATCGGGGGCGCATCAGATTGGTTCAATTTGTCAAATGTCAACAGAACCTAGCAACACTATGAGTATATCTCCGTGCTTTCCTCATATTTTATAACATATTTCCAATTATGTCTCTACTATTTTACTAAAGTTTGTACAATTTGTATCCAATTCATGTAGCGTTATCAAGGGTCTAGTGAATATTCGGCGAGTTAGTATCTTCAGAGATTGTCGCAGAAAATAATTATCCCTTGATTAAAGCACGCAGATGCTCAACCATCAACCCTTGTGTCCGCTTGACAGTTCGATACCAATGTTATCGAACTGCCTGTGACACAAGTGGCGTTGAATAGCAATTGCGTCAGGCAACTTGTTCCGAAACTTAGTTGCGCGAATTAATTGATGCTTTGACGCGATTTGACCTGATACCTTGTCAAATCCGCAGTGCTGCTTGACATCCCGAAGCGTGTTCTCAATCAACCACCATTTGTACCGTGAATTGTACAAACTTTAGTACTATTTTAACGCAAGTTACCATCTATCAAACGCATCTTACACATACCGCCTCGACACTTCATCGGGAGCAACTGGGGTTTTAAGTGGCAATTTGCGTTATTTTATTTGGATTCAAGGCAAATTCCCGTCACTTCTTAAAATCGCCCAAAAATTCATCTCGCTTAGATTTTCCCGATTATCCTGAAAATCTTTGAAGCCTGATCTGCTTTTCGTGAACGCGATGCGAGCAAATTTTTGATTGACTTTGCGAGCTATCTTAACATACAATGTTTTTCGTACTGGCAACGGAGAATTTAATTTTAGGTATCATATAATCTTCTGAACAGTAGATAGGTCTAATGTTGCAATTGGCACGTTTTCAATACATTGGCAAATTACAGAACAATATAGGAGATGTCGGATGCGAGTTCGCGTTACGCTTAAAACAGTGCTTTATCTGTTGTGTGTTTTAATAGGGACGGGTTTATGTGCTCCCCTGATTGGTCTCAATGACGCTTTGGCTGCAGATTGGCCAACTTGGCGGGGACCCAATCAGACTGGTTCCTCTTCACAAATCGGTTTAATCTCAAGTTGGTCCGTGGATGGCGACAACTTGCTTTGGAAGGCAGACTTTATGGGTCGTTCCACGCCTATCGTTTTGAACAATCGTGTCTATGTCATCGGGCGGATTGGAATGGGCATCACTGAGCAGGAACGGGTTGCCTGCTTTGATGCCGAAACGGGGAGGATACTCTGGGAACACCGATTCAACGTCTTTCACAGCACCATTCCTTTTAATCGACTGGGTTGGACCAGTTTGGCGGGAGATAGGGAAACGGGTTATATCTACGCCCATACTATCAGCGGCGTGTTTGCTTGTATCGACAAGGATGGACAGGTTGTCTGGTCGCGCTCTTTGACGGAAGAATTTGGCCGGTTCACAGGCTACGGTGGACGTGTTGTTACACCTGTTGTCAATGGGGATTTTGTGATCCTCAGTTTCCTCAATACCAGCTGGGGGAACCACGCCCCGATGCGCCATCGTTATTTCGCTTTTGACAAACGGACTGGCAAGGTGGTGTGGACGACGACGCCCGGCGGCCCTCCGAAGGATACGACCTATCCTGTCGCTGTGGTAGCGGAGATAAATGGACGTCGCTTGTTAATTGATGGCAATTCGGATGGCAATGTGTATGCAATGGATGTGCAGACGGGTGAGAAAGTTTGGGGATTCCAAGTCAGTCAGGGACCTCTTAATTCGTCAGTGGTTGTAGATGGCACACGGGTTTATGCAACTCACAATCGGGAGAATACAGATACGACGGTCATGGGACGCGTTGTTTGCATCGACGGAACAGGCACAGGGGATATTACCAAAACGCATGAACTCTGGCGCGTTGACGGTATAGAGGCAGGTTACAGTTCTCCGGCCATAGCCGATGGTCGGCTTTATGTTGTGGACAACTCGGCGAATTTACATTGTCTCAATGGCGACACCGGGGAGGTTCATTGGACGCATAGTCTCGGCAAAGTGGGCAAAGGGTCTCCTGTTGTCGCTGACGGAAAAATCTATGTCGCGGAAGTCAACGGACAATTCCATATCCTGCAACCAGGCGAGAACGAATGTAAAACGCTCGACACGACACAGATTGAAAGGGAATCGGGGCGCTATGCGGAGATCTACGGTTCACCTGCCATTGCTTACAGTCGAGTTTACTTTACCACTGAGGAAGGGCTTTACTGCTTGGGGGTTCAAGGTTCTTCGGCTCCCGCCTCAATACGGGTTGTCCCCGCCGAAGTTTTAGTTCAGTCGGGGGAAAGCGTCCAATTTAGCGTTCGTGCTTTTGACGATAAAGGTGCACGGATCGGTGGAATGGCTGCCGAGTGGTCGCTCGATGGGTTGTCGGGAATGATCGGCGGGAACGGAAAGCTAACCCTTGAGTCGAGTCGCCTCGGTCAAGCAGGGACAGTGTCAGCAAAAATCGGGGATCTACAAAACTCGGCGCGAGTCCGCGTCATTCCACAGCTGCCGTGGCACGAAGATTTTGAGTCAATAGAGGAAGGAAAGAGTCCGCCGCATTGGGTTCGGGCGACAAACCGATTCGTCGTCCGTGAGATGGATGGCAACAAAATTCTTGTCAAACCGCCCGCCCGCCGTGGGTTACACCGCTCCAACGTCTACATCGGTCCCCCGAACATGAAAGGTTACACCCTCCAAGTCGATCTGTTAGGAACCAAGCCGAAGCGAAACCTCCCGGATATGGGACTCATCGCCCATCGCTATACTCTTGAGATGCAGGGTAATCATCAACGGCTTCAGGTGCTCTCATGGCGATCAGACCTCCGAATGGCAAAGTGGGTTGACTTCAAGTGGGAACCAAACGTCTGGTACACTATGAAAATGACGGTGGAGATGGTGGATCGCACGGCGCACGTCAAGGGCAAGGTTTGGGCCAGAGGCGAGCAGGAACCGGACGCATGGACGATTACCGTTGAAGATCCGCTGCCGAATCGGGAAGGGAGTCCGGGCATCTATGGCTATTCGCCGGCTGAGATTTATTACGATAATCTAAAGGTTTGGGGGGATTGAGGAGAGTCATGGGGAATCAACTCACCCGTCTACATATCAAAAACTTCCGATCATTGGCAGATATCTCAATTGACATACGCCCAATCAACGTTTTCTTTGGTCCCAATGGGTCAGGAAAATCGACGTTGTTGGAAGCAATTCGCTTGGTCAGCGATTGTGCTGTCCGAGACGTTGCTGAAGCTGTTAGGACACGGCATAACGGTTTTGCCATGCTGCGGCAGGGTGCTAATGCCTCGGAAGGTATATCCATTATATTGGAAACGAATTTTGTCCAGTATGAACTCCGCTTAGGATTTTCACGTGGACAAATGGAACAGCATGCCGGGGAAATTTTGTATTCCAAGGAGCAACACGATCCCTTGATAACTCGAGACATGGGCGATGATGAAGCTAAATTTCATTATTATGAAACTTCGGTGTCCACGCGCTTGACCTTTCCAGAAAAACTTGCTTTAATTCAGTATATGCAAGGGCCGGGACTTATTCCTGAAGAAGCTCTTGATTTCCGAGATCTACTCAACTCTGTTCATTTTTATCATTCTCACTATATTGACCTATATAGACTCAAGCAACACGGTTCGGAGTCAGGTATGGATATCACGTTGCGCGAGAATTGCGGGAATCTATGGTCGGTTCTGCGGAACATTCGCGATAAAAGCGCAATCGATCCACGTTATGAAACTATCATCAGTTTCATGCGAAAAAGTTTCCCCAACTTCAAGGATCTAGTGTTTGAGCTAACTGGACCCAACGTAGTCTACGCTAGCTTCGTGGAAAAAGGCAGTCAAGACCCAATTCCAGTATTGGGTGTGTCGGAGGGACAATTGCAAATGCTTATTCACCTAACAGCTCTATTTTCTAAGGAAAAAGCGCATGAGTCCCTGATTGTATTTGATGAGCCGGAAACCTCGCTTCACCCTTATGCTATCTCTGTTTTTGCGGAAGCGGTCAAGCATGCCACAAAGGAATGGAACAAGCAAGTTTTTATTGCAACACATTCCCCAGTTTTGATTGGTCAATTTGAGCCGGAAGATATTTTGGCAACAGGACTGGATGAGTCAGGGCAGACAGTTTTAACGCGAGTCAGCGAGATGAACGATATTCAAGATCTACTGGACAGCTACGATACCGGCTCACTCTACATGGCTGAAGCCATTGCCCCCCAAAGTAAACCTTACGCCAAGGAGAAGGGGGAATGACTGAACAGGATACACAGCCTGCCGAACACCCGCAATGCACCTATTTCCACTTCGGCTTAATCGTTACAGGCGAAACTGAACAGCAGCATCTACCAAAGTTATTTAGGTCGCTAATGGAGGCCGGGATTTGCACCTTTGAAGTTATTCGACGCGTCGGTCAACTCAAGGTAATTACTTCAGTGGAAAGACTTAAAGCACTTGGCAACGGTAAGGACATTCCTAGCATAGATGCGAAAATTGGATTGGCGGCAAGAAAGTATCTAATGACCGACGTTTGCCACTTTGTCCTCCTAATTGACGATCTGGAATATGACCGCAGAGGTCAAGCGCAACAGGTCTTTGATCGCTACCGAACGGCACTTGATACGGTACTAAACACCTTGAAGCATCGTGCGTCCGTGTATTTTATGGTGTATATGCTTGAGGCGTACTATTTTGCTAACACACAAGCGATTAACGCTATTCTGAAAACCTCCCTTTCAGATGATGAAGGTGATGTTGAGGAAATTCGTCATCCTAAAAATAAACTCAAAGGGTTATATTCCTGTTTTGATGAAATTAAACATGGCGGAGCAATTTTGAATAAAATTAACATTGAGCACATTTTGTCTCGTCCCGACACTTGTGCTTCGCTCAGAACCTTGTTTGCTTGGTGTGTAGAGGTGTTGGCGCAACACCCTAATTTTGATCGTGCAAATTTCTATGACAAATACAACCTTCACGATGGCAAGTTGAGCGAAATCACAGGAACGCAGTTAGACAATTTTTAATTTACGGCTATCAACTACCCACAATTATAGAGGAGCGAAATGAGACATCAACAGATTCTAGGAACATGTATCTTTTATATTATTCTCACAACGATTTTGATTGTATCGGCAGGACCCGTCGCCGCAGAGACAGCGATGTGGGGGTTCACGCCATCGCGCAACCTCGTCTCTGATGAGAAAAATGTGCCGGAAAAATGGGACGCGGAAACCGGATTAAATGTCAAATGGACAGCAACCTTGGGCTCACAGACCTATGCGGGACCAGTCCTCATCGGCGGCAAGGTATTTGTCGGGACGAACAATCAAGGGAGACGCAATCCGAAATTGACTGGAGACCGCGGCGTTATCATGGCTTTCCGCGAGTCGGACGGGGAATTTCTCTGGCAATCCACACACACCAAACTCCCCGCGGGACGGGTCAACGATTGGCCCCAACAGGGCATCTGTTCAACGCCTTACATTGAGGGCGATCGGCTCTACTATATTTCCAACCGCGCTGAAGTTGTCTGTGTTGATACCGAAGGCTTTATGGACGGTGAAAATGATGGACCCTTCACGGAGGAAACCGACACCAGCGAAATCGATGGGGACATTATCTGGAAGTACGATATGATCGAGGAATTGGAGGTTTTTCCTCACAATCTCGCCACCTGTTCCCCGGTCGGGGCAGGTGAATTGCTCTTTGTGGAAACAAGCAATGGCGTTGATGAAGGACACGTTCACATTCCTTCTCCCTTTGCGCCGAGCTTTATCGCACTAAACAAAAGGACCGGCGAACTGGTTTGGGAAGATGCCTCTCCTGCTGAAAATATCTTACACGGTCAATGGTCTAACCCTGCCTACGGAGTAATCAACGGTAAACCCCAAGTCATCTTTCCCGGCGGCGACGGCTGGATCTATTCCCTTGAACCTGAGACTGGAGAACTGATTTGGAAATTCGAATGCAACCCCAAAGATTCCGTTTGGGAATTGGGCGGACGAGGAACACGGAATAACATTATTTCAACACCCGTCATCTGGGAGGATAAGGTTTATATCAGTGTGGGACAGGATCCGGAACACGGGGAGGGCGTGGGCCATCTCTGGGTGATTGATGCAACGGGTGAAGGAGACATCACCGAGACAGGTGCCATCTGGCATCGAGGCGACGAGGATTTCCACCGCACGATGTCCACCGTAGCAATTGACGATAATCTGCTCTACGTGGCAGATTTGAGTGGTTTTGTCTACTGCCTTGATGCCAACACAGGTGAGCATCATTGGACGTATGACACATTTGCTGCGATTTGGGGATCAACATTTGTGGTGGATGGCAAGATATACATCGGAGACGAGGACGGAGATGTCGCCATCTTAAAAGCGGGCAAAGAGAAAGAACTCATCTTCGAGACCAACATGGGGAGTGCCGTTTATACCACCCCGATAGCAAAGGACGGCGTGCTGTATATCGTAAGTCGGAATATGCTCTCTGCGATTGCTATGGAGTAATGGAGGAGTAATCAATGTCTAAAGATAACTTTCAACCGGTCAAGCTACCATATCGATATGAGTTTGCAATGGACGAACTCTCAGCGATTAAGGCGTGTCATGATGCACACGGTTTTGCCGTCGTCAAGAATGTGTTGTCGCCCGATTATGTGGAGGAATTGAAGGAATCTGTCAGTCAGGTGCTCGATCCAGGGAGCAACTTGGAACTTGGGGAGACGCGTGTCAAACATGCTTTCATCGAATACTCAAAGCCTCTTTGGAAGCTGCTTGAGAATGAAGAATACCTGAATATCAACCGATGTATTTTGGAGACTGACGCGCTAACCGTCCATAGATCCGCTGCAATCCTGAAGAATGTTGAATCAGGTCCGGTGTTGTGGCATACCGACTGGTGTGGTTTTTCCGAACCACCGCCAAAACACTCCGGCGACGTGTTGAATCGCGGTGATTGGCCCAACGGTATGTGGTTCTATCTCAACGGCACACATCCGAGCCGTGCGGGGCTTGCAGTTGTCGCAGACTCCCATAAGGCTGACTGGCAACCGCCTGATGGGTTTGAATTCACGGAGGATCAGCGTTCATTTCACCGAACGGACGAAGAGCCGAAATCCTATGACCGGATGGATATGCCGGGCATAGTTCCACTTTTCACAGAGCCGGGAGATCTCATCATCTTTGCGGCGCGGACGTATCACGGCGCCTTCCCGCACGGCGGCGATGAGCCCCGTCTCTCATGTGGCTTTATTTTCCGTCCTAGCCAAGAGAAACTCTCAATTCCGTGGCAGCTGCCTGAATCAGCACACCAATTCATTGAAGGGCTATCTCCTCAGTTGCGTCCCTTCGTTGCGGATTACCCAAGTATCGATATCGGCTGGAAGCCAGCGGATTGAGTCCCTCACCATACAGGATATATCTATAATTATGGAGACTTTGAATCAATCATTATCTGAAAAAGCGGGAGAAGCACGTGATCGGCTTGATGCCCACGTTCGTGAAATTGTCCAATGGCATTTCAGTCCAGAAACCGGCACTCCATTTTGGTTAGAATACGCGGAGACGCTCGATTTCGATCCCCTCGAGAAAATAGGAAGCTACGACGACTTAAAACTTCTTGGACACTTTCAGGATGAATGGTTGCGAGGCGGGCCGGTGCGGCGGTGGGTGCCCAAAGGTTACGCAGACCGACCCGTATATGTATTTGAGACGGGTGGCTCTACCGGCGTTCCAAAGACGCGTATCAGTATCCGTGACTTTCAGATCGATTATGAGATGTTCAGCGAAACCTTGCCCGGCGAAAGCTTTCCACGCGGTAGCGATTGGCTGATGCTTGGTCCCACGGGACCACGACGGCTTCGTCTCGCCGTTGAATATCTTGCACAACATCGCGGCGGTATCTGCTTCCTCGTTGACCTTGATCCGCGATGGGTGAACAAACTGATTCAGTACGGAAAACATCAGGAGTTGGATCTTTATAAAAACCACGTCATAGATCAAGCCTTGAATATCCTACGCGCCCACGATAATATCCAGTGTCTGTTCACGACACCGAAATTGCTTGAAGCGTTGTGCGAAAAGATCTCCCTACCAAAGGTTGGCATAAAAGGCATCTTTTGTGGTGGAACGGAGATGGATGCCCAATTCCACCGCTTTGCCCGCGAGGAATTAGTGCCGGGCGTCGAATTTATGCCGACGTATGGTAACACGCTTATGGGTTTGGCGTGTTGCAAGCCGTTTGATCCTGCCGATAACTACGCAATTATCTACTATCCGCCACAACCCCGCGCTGTCATTGAGCTGGTCAACCCAGACAACCCGGAAGAATCTGTCGACTATGGCGAAACGGGACGAGTGATGCTGACCACGTTGACGCACGAGTTTTTCATGCCACGTTTTCTTGAAAGAGATGAAGCGGAGCGGACTCAACCCATTGAACAATATCCGTGGGATGGCGTTCAAAACCTACGGCTGCTCTCGGAACTTCAAGAGTCCGTTGTTGTGGGAGTGTATTAATTTGGATGCGGTGGCGTTTGGCTAGAATTAATTGATACTTTTAATCCGAACAGATAGACAAAGAAAGCGAGGTAACGTTTTATGCAGATGAGACCTATTACAGCGAATCCATCTCAGGTTATGGTCGAGCAACTTGCGGCATCGGGTGTGAAATATGTGTTCAATAACTCAGGCTCACGCGAGGCACGTTTTTTCGATGCGCTGCATGTGCACCCAGATATACATGGCATTTTGGCACTCCATGAAGGCAGCGTTACGGCGCAAGCGGGCGGTTATACGCAGGCAAATCTTGATCCGGGGGTCATGCTGGTCCATCTGGGTGCAGGGCTTGCCCAATGCTTGGGGCAGCTAATCAACGTTTGGGCTGGTAGTCTGCCCGTCGTGGTTATCACCTTTGCGGGGGACACCGGCAGCTATGCGGATCGGATTGGACTTGATCTCAACCATGACTTCGGACCGACCTCCATCGCTGCACCTTTTACCAAGCAAAACTGGACTGTGATCGAACCCGAAGGACTATCGCAAGCGATTCATCGTGCTTTATTGGTCGCTAAAACGCCGCCGGTGGGACCCGTCCATCTCGCTGTCTATGATCGCGTACTAGGGCCCGAACAGATAACCACGAACATCATTGAAGGGGAGCTCCCCGACCTCCACGCAGGTTATCCGTCAGATAGCGATGTTGAGAAGATTGAATCTGCTTTGCGCGACGCAAAGTCACCCCTGTTTTATATTGGGGATGGCGTTTGGAAAAGTGGCGCAGAACCCCAAGTCGCCGCGCTCGCTGAACATTTTGGTGTCCCCCTTGTCGGGAGTTGGGGAAGAGGCATCTCAACAACACATAAACTCAATTGCGGACGGATGGATCAAGCGGCAAGTGCCCTTCAGCCTGATCTGATCGTTTGTATCGGTATGCGGCATGGTGGCGGCGGAAAGCCGGGGGATTTCGGTGCATTTTCCAAAGCGAAACAGGTCATCGCTATTGGACCGGATATCGAGCATGTTAAGAATATCCCGAATCTGGATCTGGCGATTCTTGCGGATGAATGTCGGACCTTTGAGCGGTTGGCAGAATTGGCATCAAGCCATTCGACCTCCAAACACTTTGCCGAACGGCGCGTCTGGGCGCAGGAACGAGCCGCAGCACTTCGTACACAGCGGCTAAAGGACGTACAACGGGCGGAGGCTCAACCGAACCAAGTCCGACCTTGGCTGGTTGCAGATGTCCTCGACAAAGCATTGGAACGCCGTGGCGGTGGGATGGTGATGATTGAGCAGTATGTGGTCCCCTTGGACGCCATAGGTGGATCGGATGGTGGTGGCAAGAATGTGTATATCCGGGCTGCTGGTGGTTCCGAGGGCTACGGCATCGGTGGAGCGGTTGGCTTGAAACTGGCAGCACCTGATAAGCTGGTTGTTGGGTTGGTTGGTGACGGTTCAATGTTCTACGCAGATTCGGGACTTTGGACCGCAGCGCATCATAATGTACCGGTTCTCTACATTATTTCCAACAATCAATCCTATGGTGTCGTCGCCTCCTCCTTTGGACGCGCAAACGGGGTGATGAAGGAGACCGGGGAATATGCCGGTGTCGTTCTGGACGGAATTGACCCCGTGAAACTCGCCGAGGGATTTGGTGTGGACGGTATGCACGTCCAAGATGAATCTCGGCTTGCTGCGGCGATTGACCATGGGCTGAACGTGGTTGAAGGGGAAAATCGCCCATTTCTTTTGAATGTGCGTCTACCGTTAGGAGTGCCAGAGGGCGGACGTGCCGCGAAGCAATTCCAACTTGCGGAGGCCGTAGCGACGGCTCAAGCTCGCGCGGCTTAGTAACCATATTTATATGCACAGGATCTATTCACCATGATACACATACCGATTTTGCGGGCTGGACTTTCTTATAAAAGTTTGAATCTGAACCACGTATCACACATCCAAACAGGCGAACCCCTTGCAGTTGTGAGTCAGGCGAATCGTGGGTTGATTGCAAAGGATTTGTATCAAGCCAAAGAAAACAAGCGAGTCCTCGAAGATTTGCCTGTGTCAGAACTTTTGGCAATTTGTAAAAAAGCTGCAAATCTTTTTATGGAATCGGAGCTGCCTTTGGACGATACGCTGCAATCGCCGGATGACTATATTCAGCAGGTCTCTGGAACAACGGGGCTGCCTCAAAGCCTCTGTCGCAAAAATATGCAGAAGATCCGGTTGGCTTTGGACGAGATGGAGAAGGTCTTGGATGGACTCACACGCGGATTGGATCTGTCCATCCTCGATTCTGGATGGGGCACCCAAAACAAACGTCCCTTAAGCTACGTTCCCGAAACTGACACATTGGGAGCGGTGCTTCCGAGTAATTCCCCAGGCGTACATTCCCTATGGCTGCCGGCGATTCCGCTGAAAACACCGCTGGTTCTCAAGCCTGGCAGTGAGGAACCGTGGACGCCTTTCCGCATTGCACAGGCTTTTATTGAGGCAGGTTGTCTACCCGAAGCGTTTGGATTCTACCCTACGGATTATTCGGGGGCAGCGGAAATCCTGCTGCATTGCGGTAGATCGATGCTGTTTGGTGGTGGTTCGACGGTCGCACCGTGGCAGGCAAATCGCAACGTACAAATTCACGGTCCGGGGCAGAGCAAAATTATCATCGCCGATGACAAGATCTCGCGATGGGAAGAATATCTCGGTCTCACGGTTACTTCGGTCGCTGAAAACGGTGGGCGATCCTGCATCAATGCCTCCGGTGTCTGGGTTCCATCACACGGACGTGAAATTGCGGAGGCGTTGGCGAAACGTTTGGCGCGTATTACCCCAAAACCGCTAGACGATCCAGAAGCCGAAATCGCTGCTTTCACCAATCCGAAAGTTGCCGAGGGGATTTCACGTCTCATCGATAATCAGTTGAAGGTTCCCGGCGCAACGGATCTGACAGCCAAGTATCACGGTGGGCAACGGGTGGTTGAGAAAGATAGCTGCACCTTCCTCAGTCCAACCGTCATCTGGTGCGACGGCCCGGAACATCCACTGGCAAACACGGAGTTTTTATTTCCTTTCGTCAGTGTGGTGGAGGTTCCACAAGAGGAGATATTAGATCGTATCGGTCCGAGCCTTGTAGTGACTGCTATCACGGAAGATGACGCATTTATTCACGATTTACTCGGCTCTCCGGAGGTAGAACGTCTGAATATAGGACCCATTTCCACGAATCAGATTTCGTGGGATCAGCCCCATGAAGGCAATCTGTTTGATTTTCTTTATCAGCAACGGGCTTTGCAGATGAACCGTGCACAGTGAAAGCGATTCGCATAATCAGAGGATAAAATGCACTTAGAAGTCGTGCCAAAAGATACAACGCTGGAAGCTGCTCGTGTGCAGTTTTCAATTTTGCGTAAAATAGGTGTAGAAGGTCGGGCCCGTATGGCTATTGAAAATATGGTGCGATTGGCTGCCCTTCGCATAGCGATAGGAGAAGAATTATTCCATCAGGCCTATCCTGATGTTGAAGTAGAAAGTTAATGAGCCAAGAAGATTTCTTAGGGCGGCTCGTGGCAAAATTGGAAGATGCTGGCATTCCCTTGCACAAACCGTGTCCTATTTCATACTGAGTATGAACAGGGTTTGGTATACGACAATGGAAATCCAATCGTGGACACAGAGTCTGTCCTCACGGAGGCAATTCCTTTACCATAGACACAAGTTTCAGTATTCATCGGAACCCAAAATCAATCCATAACAGGAGAGAATCTATGATTTTAGCAGAAATGACATCACCCGAAGTTGATGCCCTGCCACGCGATATTGTCGTGCTGATGCCGGTGGCATCTTGTGAACAACATAGCCTACACCTGCCGCTATTTACAGATAGCCTGATCGGACAAGAGGTGGCGCGTCGTGTCCATGAACGCTGTCCGGACGATGTTCTGGTTTTACCGATGCAGTGGCTCGGATACTCTCAGCACCATATACGGTATCCCGGCACCATCAGTGCCATATCCGAAACCCACCTGCTACTAATGATGGACATCGTTGCCTCTATGGTAGGAAACGGTTTCAAGAAGATTCTCATCCAGAACAGTCATGGCGGAAATGGTGCCCCTATCTCCGTCCTGCTCCAACGTTTGATGGAGCGTTACGGCGATAGCGGCGCGGAATTTTACACCCGTTGGGCGTGGGCAAGCGGTGGAATCCTTGACGAAATCCGAGAGTTGGGCGGTGCAGGATCGGGACATGCAGGTGAAACCGAAACTTGTATGATTATGGCAATTGACCCCAGTCTTGTTCGTACAGATCGGTTAGATCCCGACGGAGAACGCGAGGGAATGCAGGTGGCGGGAATGTCTTCTTACTACCGCGTCGATCAACGGACTCGGCACGGTGGCGTCGGCGATCCACGCCCCGCAACCGCTGAAAAGGGAGAGCGGATGCTAGACGCTTCCGCCGATGAAATCGCTGGACAGATTAAGCAGATCCGTGCGTTGCGACCATTCGATTAATCTGCACGCCTTACATTCTAAGCAAAATGCAATCCTTTGATTTCCAATCCAGCACCCGCGTCGTTTTCGGTGAGAACACCTTAGACCAATTGGGAGATCTGGCCAAAACACTAGGAGGCGCACGGGTATTGCTCGTCACCGATCCCGGTATTATCAGGGCAGGCATACCAGAGAGGGCACTCAATTCTCTGAAAGCCGCGAGCTTCGATGCCTTCGTTTTCGATGGTGTCGCAGAAAACCCGACAAGCCGCCATGTCGCAGATGGTGTACGGTTTGCGAAAGAGCAGGGAGGGATTGATCTGCTCATTGGGCTTGGCGGTGGAAGCGCGATGGATTGCGCCAAAGGAATTAACTTCATCTTGACAAACGGTGGACGGATGGAGGACTATTGGGGTGTGGACAAAGCAACCAAGCCAATGCTCCCCTCCATTGGCATCCCGACAACCGCAGGCACCGGCAGCGAAGCCCAATCTTTCGCTTTAATCGCCCAAGAGAGTACGCACTTGAAGATGGCGTGCGGCGACAAAAAAGCCCGATTCCGAACGGTTATACTTGATCCAGTTTTGACCACAACCACTCCGAAAGGGGTAACAGCCACCACAGGTATTGATGCCATCTCCCACGCGGTGGAAAGTTATGTTTCCACACGGCGAAACCCTATCTCTCAGATGTTCGCCAAAGAGGCATGGTGGTTGTTGGAAAAGAGTTTTGAAATTGTGGTCAGTGACCCGGAAAATATAAAAGCCCGAAGCCGAATGCTTTTGGGAGCACACTTGGCGGGTGCTGCGATAGAAAACTCCATGCTCGGTGCCGCACATGCCTGCGCAAATCCCTTGACCGCCAGATATAACATCACACATGGTATAGCGGTCGGACTGATGCTGCCCAGTGTAATCCGTTTTAACGTCCAAGTGGTGAGTACGCTTTATCAGGAATTACATCCTTTACCATTGCATGAACGCGTTTCCAAATTAAAAGCTGTCGCAGGATTACCGGAACGGTTAAGGGATTTTGGGATCCAGTCGGAAGATTTGCCCCAACTGGCAGAAGAAGCAGCAGAGCAGTGGACAGGGAAATTCAATCCACGGCAGGTTAGCGAAGTTGAATTACTGGAGCTTTATGAGGCAAGCTATTAATACGCAAGATGTAATACGAATTACGTTTCACGTTTCACGTTTCACGTTCTACATTCTTCTGAGCCATATCCTGATCCATCCTATTGGACAGAGCCAAGCGTCCTCTGACAACTGGCTTAGCTTTCGCGGCAACCCTCAACTCACCGGTGTTGCTACCACTGAACTGCCCGAAAGTCTTGAACTGCTCTGGACATTTGAGACGGAAGATGGAATCGAGTCAACCGCTGCCATTGCAGCGGGAACGGCGTATGTCGGAACTTTAGATGGCTACCTTTACGCTATCAATCTGGAAAACGGGGGATTAAAGTGGAAGTATCAGGCGTCCGGCGAAATTAAATCTTCTCCCACTGTATTCAGAAATGTGGTACACTTTGGCGATGGCATGGGCGTTTTTCACGCAGTGGATGCCCAAACAGGTGAACCCAGATGGACTTTTGAAGCCGAGGCTGAGATTATTTCATCCGCCAACGTTGCCCAAGATCGCCTGTTGTTCGGTTCTTACGACCAGTATCTTTACTGTCTTTCTGCCGAAGATGGTTCGTTGGCTTGGAAGTTCGAGACGGAGGGATACATCCATGGCACACCGGCGATTGTCAACGGTGCGGTTGTGATTTCAGGGTGCGACGGTTACCTGCGCATCATCAACATCACTGACGGTGTGGAGCAGCAAAAGATCGCATTAGGTGACTACGTTGGAGCGAGTCCCGCTATTTTGAACAATAGAGCGTATGCGGGGACTTTTGGGAATCAGGTGCTGTGTGCGGAGCTGGAAAACTCCGAAATTCTTTGGTGGTATCAACACCCGGAACGGCATTTCCCATTCTACGCTTCGGCTGCTGTGACAACGGATATAGTTGTTATTGGTGGGCGCGACAAAATGATTCACGCGCTGAAACCGCAGACGGGAGAACCACTGTGGACATATCCCACCAAATCGCGGGTGGACTCCTCGCCGGTGATTGTCGGCGAGCGCGTTTTCTTTGGAACGGTGGGAGGCGAACTCGTTGCGTTGAATCTCAATTCGGGTAAAAAAGTTTGGGAATTTGTAACTGGGGCATCCATCATTGCTTCTCCGAGCGTTGCAGCGGGCAAACTGGTGATTGGCGCAGATGATGGCCGCATATACTGCTTTGGAAAAAGGAAAGTAAACCGTGAGTGAACAATTGGAAAAAGCGACTCCTGAACCGGCGACAACACGGACTGATGCAAAGGAGACGGAGGTCGGCAGCGTTTTTGTTTCAAACTATCCACCGTATTCATTCTGGGGAAAAGAATATGTGCCGGAAGTGATAAAGGCATTAAATTCCCCACCTACGCCGGACGCCACTTTGGGACTGTATCTGCATATTCCGTTCTGTCGCAAACGGTGTAAGTTCTGTTACTTCCGGGTGTACACCGATAAAAACAGTTCTGATATTCAGACCTATCTCGATGTGTTAGGGAGAGAGATTGAGCTTTACAGTGCACTTCCATCCGTGGTGGATCGACCACCGAACTTCGTTTACTTCGGCGGTGGTACGCCTTCCTACATTAGCAGCAACCACTTAAAAGCACTGGCCAAACGGATTAAAGCGATAATGCCTTGGGATAGTGCCGAAGAGGTGGCTTTTGAGTGTGAACCGGGGACGTTGACACAAGGTAAGTTGGAAGCAATTAAAGAAATCGGTGTCACGCGGTTGAGCCTCGGTGTTGAAAATCTCAATGACGACATCTTGGCGGAAAATGGGCGAGCGCACCTTTCCAAAGAGGTATATCGAGTGACCCCGTGGATTGCCGCTCTTGAATTTAATCAGGTCAATATAGATCTCATCGCGGGGATGGTGGGGGAGACGTGGGACAGTTGGCGGGATACCGTCCAGAGAACCATCGATCTCAATCCTGACAGCATCACTGTGTATCAGATGGAATTACCGTTCAACACCGTTTACTCAAAAGATATTTTTGGCGGGGAAGATCTATATGTAGCGGATTGGAAAACGAAACGGGAATGGCACCACTATGCGTTTGAGCAGATGGCAGCCGCCGGATATAAGATGTCGAGCGGATATACAATGGTGAAACAGGATAAGACGGGGAAGTTCGTTTATCGGGACGCAGTCTGGCGCGGCAGCGACATGCTCGGCACAGGCGTTGCTTCGTTTTCCCACATGAGCGGCGTCCATTTCCAAAATGCGACAAGTTGGGACGACTATGTTAATTCGCTTCATGCGAATCAGTTGCCGCTGGATCGTGCGTTTCCCACGGCACCGGAGGAACGCCTGACCCGAGAAATGATACTGCAACTGAAGCTGGGAAAAATAGAGACAGCCCATTTCCGCGAGAAATTCAGTGCCGATATTTTGGAGGTGTTTGGTCCAACCTACCAAAAACTGCAAGATGAGGGGATGCTGACCTTCGACACGGAGGCTGTAACGTTGACGCGAAAGGGATTGCTTCGGGTGGATGGATTGTTGCCGGAGTTCTACGCCCCCAAATATCAGAATGCGCGATATACGTAAGAACGGATTGGAACCCCGTCCACGTTCACGGATTAAGGCGTGAATATAACCTCTAGAGCAATACCTAGGAGCCAGATAACTATTGCCCCAAAACATGCCTTGGTTTTATCTGTACCAGTGAAAACGCGGATGCCTATCATCAACACAGCGAGATACCACAGGCTCAAGGGATTGAAGTAGCTCAGAAACGTTAGCAATTTGGTATTTCCACTTGAACCCAATAGTAGATGCAACCCCGGAATTATTTTCATATCAGTTGTCCTGCTGATATCTTCAACATCTCTAAAAACAACTAGTAATGCTGTATTGACTAAGACTATCAGGATGCTGATCAACGAGGTATGTACAATGGCTGCGTAGATGTGTTTAAATTTTATCGCATCATTTATTGCGAGAAGCCGCCTCACTAAAGTCAGGATCGCGCTTATAGCGAGTAACCAAATAATCGGTGCAACAAGCGAACCAATAAGAGCGAATATTCGGCCAACTTTTATTGCGATTTCAATTTGGTCAGAGGACATTTCTGTTTCCATCATTGTTTGGTGCATAATCTGTTCGGTAAAAGAAAACATAGCCCACGCAATCCCAATAGAGAATAGACAAAAGATAACCATTGCCAATCCCCACTTCGGCTCCGACTTGAGGCGTGTAAACGCAGCACTAGGTTCAGCGAGAATGTCAGCGATATTCTGCAAACTGTTCTTCATAGTTTCCCCTTTTATTCGGTTTGGACCTCTGCGCGTGTCATTCGGAAATCGCTACCATAGGATGCTCCTACAAGGAACGCCACACGATTTCGGATATGATAACAGATTTCGCAGCAGAAGGTAAGAATTTTTTTAATAGCACGGCTACGATTATGACTAATCCACTAAAATTCAGTCGTCTTTCTTTGAGTTCCGTGCCATAATATCGACTCATCATGCAAAAATTACAAGATCCCATCCCCATCTACACCATTGGTTATGGTAGTCGCTCCATCGAGCAATTCATCGAAGTGCTACAACAACATAAGATCGCTTACCTCATCGACGTGCGCTCAACCCCTATTCTCGCTATAAACCTGAATTTTCCAAAGAAGCGGTGGCGGCGGAGCTGCAACGACACCAGATTCGGTATGTGTTCATGGGCGATACGTTAGGCGGACATCCTGACGACGAAACCTGTTATGACGAGCAAGGGCAAGTAGACTACGAAAAGGTGAAGGACACCGGAGGCTACCAGAGGGGGATTGAGCGTCTCCAAACTGCCTTTGATCAACAACAATGTATCGCTATCATGTGTAGTGAGGGAAAGCCGGAGCAGTGTCATCGGAGCAAACTTATCGGAGCATCGCTTGATGCAGAGGACATCCTTGTGACTCACATTGACGAAAACGACGAGCAGCAAACACAGGATAACGTTATTGAGCGTCTGACAAAAGGACAAATGCTCCTGTTTGGTGAACACGCATTCCACTCACGCAAGCAATACCGGTAATTCACGATGAAACCTAAAATTGTCACCATCGGTGTATACGGGTTTGACCAAGACAGTTTCTTTGATGCTTTATGCAAGGCAAAGGTAGATACCTTCTGTGATATTCGCAACCGGCGAGGTGTGCGTGGCTCAACTTACGCGTTCGCTAATAGCCTGCGTTTGCAAGCGCGACTTGCGGAACTTGGCATCCGCTACCTCTATCGCAAAGACCTCGCACCCACGAAAGCGGTCCGCGACAGGCAAGCGGAGGCGGATAAAGCAACGAAAACTGCCAAACGCAAACGCGCGGCATTGGGAGAGACGTTTATTACGGCATACCACACCGAATGCCTCGCAGCATTTGCCCCAAACAGTTTATTAGATGATCTTGAAGGGGAAGCACAGATTGTGGCTCTCTTTTGTGTTGAAAAAGATCCCGAGGCATGCCACCGTTCGCTGGTAGCGGATAAACTGGCAAAAGAACTGAAACTGGAAATAGAGGATATTGTGCCATGAAAGTCCTGATTGTCGCCAAAACCCGAATGGGTGGCGGCGCGTGTATAGGCGCAATTACAGAAGAGGGTAAAAGCGTCCGGCTCATCCCGTTCAACGAAGATCCACGTGACGGTGCCAATCGAAAATACGGGGGCGGAGATGTTTGGGAGATTTCCTCTAAACCGGCAACGTCGCTGATTCCACCGCATAACGAAAACATTGTTGTTTATGAAAAGCGGCATCTTCTCACTACAAGAGAATTAGAGGGTGCTATTGAACTCTTGATGCCCCCAAAAATCGGGGAGCCAACCGTGCTTTATGAGGGCTTGTTGCAATCGACAGGGAGTGGCGCACTGTATATTGCCAAGCAGAGCGGTGTTCCACCCTATAGCACAACGTTCTGGCGACCAGAAGATACGTCGGACGCAGAGGAACGGTGCTACGCACAACTTTCCGGCTGGTTTTCCGAACGGTAAAAGCGGAAATGCAGGTCGGTCGACTTGACGATACCGGCTAATGTAGTGTTTCTAGCACCTTAGGCAAAAATTTTTAGAATGCGAGGTTATGATGAAAAGATTCACAGTTTTTTTAGTTGTGTCCGCATTGCTGTGCAGCGGTATTTTAACAGCCAGTGCTGCGGAATGGCCCCAGTGGCGGGGTCCCAACCGTGATGGAGTCTCCGGTGAAGTAGGACTCCTCAAGGAGTGGTCCCCGAATGGTCCCAAAGTGCTGTGGAAGGTCCCGCTCGGAGAGGGATTTTCTGGTATCTCCGTTTCTCAAGGACGGGTTTACACCATGTTCTCCGAAGGGAACGATGAGTTTGTCGTGTGTCTTGATGCCACAGATGGGGGTGAAATCTGGCGTTTCCGATCGGATAAAAACTACCACGAGGGTCAGGGTGGTAATGGGCCCCGTGCGACGCCGACGATTGATGGTGATCTCCTCTTCACAATCAGTGCCTATGGCAAGCTGTATGCCCTGAACGCCGCGAATGGGCAAGAGGTCTGGTCACATGATTTGCAGCGAAAGTTCGGAAGCGACATGCCGAGATGGGGGTTCAGCACATCGCCACTGGTTGATGGGGAGTCGCTTCTGGTCGAAGTTGGCGGGAAAGGTGAAAAATCTATCGCTGCCTTTAATAAAAAAACCGGCGATGTGATATGGAGTTCTTATAAGGATAAACTTGGATATTCATCGCCTATCGCCGTTACGATTAAGGGGATTCGACAAATCATCTTTTTGACAGGAACCAAGGTGGTTTCTGTCTCCCCAACGGATGGAACAATTTACTGGCAGCGTCCGTGGAAAACCGATTACGATATCAACGCCGCTACGCCGGTTTTTATTCCGCCGGATAAAGTCCTCATATCCTCCGGGTATGACACGGGTGCTGCCGTGCTGCAGATGAGGGTTTTTGTTTCGCCCGATGATGACCGCACCGTAGGGGAACAAATCAGCGAAAACCAAGCAACAATAAGGATTAAGGAAATCTGGAAGAATCGCAAGATGAAGAACCAATTTTCCTCCTCAGTGCTTCACGCCAATTATCTGTACGGTTTCGATAATTCCATCTTGAAGTGTATTGAGGCAAATACCGGTGAGGAACAGTGGAAGAGCCGGGGATTTGGAAAGGGGACAGTGATACTTGCTGACGGTCACTTGATTATTCTGAGCGACCGTGGCAAGCTAGGGCTAGCTGAAGCAACGCCCGCAGGATACATGGAGAAAGCGAGTGCGAAAGTGCTGAATGGACTATGCTGGACCGCACCGACGCTCGCAGGTGGTAAACTTTATGTGCGAAACGAAGAGGAAATGGTTTGCTTAGACATGACAGGGAAGCATTAAGAAATATCTTTTGCTTATTACACCAAAGGAGTTTATATGAAAATAGAAAATAGAATTTGCACCTTGATTAGACAATTCGCCACGGTGTTATTTGGGGCTTGGTATTTAGTTGGTGCCGCGTTGAGTACTGAAGCGGATGGTAATAGCACAGTGGAGTGGGCCCAATGGCGGGGTCCGAATCGGGATGGAATTTCGTCTGAAACCGGATTTCTCAAAAATTGGACCAAAGAGGGTCCCAAAGTCTTATGGCAGATTCCGCTTGGGGATGGGTATTCTGGTATCTCCATCGCTCAAGACAAGATCTATACGATGTTTGCTGAAGGTGATGATGAGTTTGTAATTTGCTTGGATGCGTCCGATGGGGTGGAAGTTTGGAGATTTCGGTCAGGCACTAAATTCACCGAGCAACGGGGCGATGGTCCCCGCTCTATGCCGACTGTCCACGGCGATTCGGTTTTTGTGCTAGGGACTGAAGGCAAACTCTACGCCTTAGATGTCCACGACGGGACGAAACTATGGTCACATAATTTCGTAGAGGAGTTCGACAGCAAGATACCGACTTGGGGATTTTCGTCATCGCCTCTAATTGAAGGCGATCTGCTCATAGTTGAAGCTGGCGGCAAAGATGAAAAAGCGATTGTCGCGTTCGACAAAAAAAGCGGCAACATGGTATGGGCGAACCACACAGATGAAGTGGGGTATTCATCGCCCATTCCTATTGATTTCGGTGGGGTTCGGCAGATTATTTTCCTAACGTCTAAGACGCTCCTTTCCCTAGCACCGGAGAACGGACAGATTTACTGGAAGTACTCTTGGCCCGAAGGTATCAATATCGCCACGCCAATTTTCATACCTGACGATAAAATCTTTATCTCCGCCTCCTACGATAAGGGTGCCGTGCTCGTCAGAATGATAGCTGATGGAGATAGGATAGGGATAGAGGAGGTATGGAAGAGCCGGGTGATGAAGAATCATTTTAACTCATCAGTGCTTCAAGGCAATTATCTGTACGGTTTCGACAACGCCATCTTAACGTGTATTGAGGCAAACACCGGTGAAGAACAGTGGCGGCATCGCGGCTTTGAAAAAGGTTCGTTGCTGCTTGCAGATGGCCATTTAATTATCCTCGGCGAGGGCGGGAAACTGGCATTGGCTGAAGTCTCTCCCAACGAATACATAGAAAAAGCCCGCTTTCAGTTGTTCGATGATAAATGTTGGACTGTGCCAACGCTGGCGGGTGGAAAACTTTATCTCCGAAACCAGAAAGAGATGGTCTGTTTGGATCTGAGATAATAGCTGTGATAGAGTAATGAAGCACTGATATTAATGTTCTCCGTCATATTTTGAATTCTATTTGGGAGGAGCTTTCATGTCCAAAAGTACGGACATCCGGATTCTGGATGTCAGTTTTGATTTCGAGGAATACCAATACCGTACCCCGCTCAAATTCGGTGGTGTCCCGATAAATAATTGTGGACTACTGAATGTGCAAGTTCAGGTGCAGACACGCGATGGGAAAGAAGCGGTGGGCTTGGGGTCTATGACTCTTAGCAATGTGTGGGCATTTCCACCGCGTTACGTTCCCTTCGACCAAAGTCTTGAGGCGATGAAGCGTCTTTCAGGACAGCTGGTTGAAGCGACCCGCGAGTGCAATTTGTGCGCTCACCCCGTAGATCTCTCCGAGGTTCTTGAAACTGAATTCCTGCGAATCGCAGCTGACCTTTCTGCAGAAATGGAACTCGCTACGCCAATTCCGAAACTCTGCACAGCGGTTACAGCAAGCCCCATTGACGCAGCCCTCCATGATGGATTCGGTAAGGCAAACGGCATCAACAGCTACGACGGGCTCAGTGAAGATTTCATGAGCCACGACCTCTCGCACTACCTTAATGAAAAATTCGTCGGTAAGTACCTTGACCAGTACACCCTACGAAAACCGAAGCCAAAGATGCCGCTCTACCATCTGGTTGGTGCGCTGGATCCACTGACCGATGAGGATATTCCGAACCGCCTCAACGACGGGCACCCGGAGACCTTGCCGGAGTGGATAATCGCCGATGGGTTGACGCATCTGAAAATTAAGTTGAATGGGGATGACTTAGACTGGGATGTGCAGCGGGTGCTTTCGATTGAGAAAATCGTCGCCGAAACACAGGCAGACCGGGGCGTAAGTGAATGGTACTACTCTGCGGACTTCAATGAGACATGCCAAGATGTCGAGTATCTGCTGGCATGTCTGCACAAAATTCAGGAGGGTGAAGGGCACGCCTTTGAACGGTTGGCTTACATTGAGCAACCGACAAATCGAGACCTCAAGGCACACCCTGAGAACAAAATGCACCAAGCAGCGGAGATTAAACCGGTCGTCATCGACGAGTCCCTGACCGACTTTGAAACCTTTCAACTCGCACGGGAACAGGGCTATTCTGGTGTCGCGCTCAAGGCGTGTAAGGGTCAATCTCAAGCGTTACTCATGGGGGCTGCGGCGATTGAATACGATATGTTCTTGGCGGTACAGGATCTGACCTGTCCGGGAGCATCATTCCTGCATTCCGCCGGGCTGGCTGCACGGGTGCCACGCGTCACTGCAATTGAGGGCAACGCCCGTCAATTCTGTCCTGTGGCAAACGAGGGGTGGAAGGATAAATTCCCCTCCATTTTTAATATTACCGATGGAACGATCGGCACCCATGTTTTGACAAGCAATGGCCTAGGACATTAGCGGGAGTGTCTTAATTGGCAAAATTTGATTAAAAGTGAACGCGATGAAGATACCGACGGTTATAGATTTGTTTTGCGGTTGTGGGGGTATGTCGTGGGGCTTGCATCAGGCAGGTTTCAAAATTCTTGCTGGAATTGACAACTGGAATCGGGCCCTACAGACTTTCCGGCATAATCACCCGGAGGCTAACACTGTTGAAGCGGATATTGCTAACTTAAGTCCACAATCCGTCATGGATTCTTTGGATCTAGCCCCAGGCGATTTAGATTGTCTGATTGGAGGCCCACCGTGCCAAGGGTTCTCGAAAAACGTTCCGGCTGTATACCGATTTCTTGAAGATTCCCGAAACCAACTGTTCCGAGATTTTCTTCGCTTTGTTGATGAGATACGCCCCAAAATTGTTGTGATGGAGAACGTCGCGGAAATTTTCAATGCTTACGAGGGAGTTGTCCGCCAAGAGATTATTGACAGTTTAGGGAAGTTGGGGTATGAAATTGACGTTGATAATCTGTTTGCACCGGACTACGGTATTCCCCAACGTAGACGGCGCTGTTTTTTCTTTGCCTCTCGAACCGGTGTTTTTCCGCTACTCTCACCACCAACTTTTGGAAAAGTCGCTTCCACAACTCTATCTGGTCAAGTGCAGCCGCATCGTTCTGCTTGGTCTGCAATTTCGGATTTACCCGTTTTGCAAAATGGGGAAGGCTATGAACCAATGGCTTATGAACTACCTGCCCTAAATGCATATCAGATTCTGATGCGATCGAACTCAAATGATCTCTATGACCATGTGACTCGCAAGCTCAACACCAAACAATACACACGGATTGCGTCCTTAGAACCGGGCCAAGGTCTAAAAAATTTGCCCAAGGAAATTCGTCCGAAATCTGGATATAGTGGTGCATATGGTAGGCTTGATTTCGAGATGGTTGCACCAACCATTACCCGATGGTTTTTCCACCCCGGTTCCGGCCGATTCTGTCATCCTCGTGAGGTTCGCCTGCTAACTATTCGTGAAGCGGCACGACTTCAATCCTTCTCAGATGATTTCGTATTCACAGGAACGTACATTGAGAAATCGCATCAAGTTGGAAACGCGGTGCCACCACTAATCATGCAAAGTATGGCAGTGAACATTAAAGTTTGCCTTGGAGTCTTGCCAGAAGAAGCGCGACAATATCGTGTGTTAAAAGACGCACCGGCTCAACATTGAAGGTGTAGGCATTCCTAGGCAACACAAACCGCTCAAAGAATTGTTTTTGGTTTGGATACCACCGAAAAACAAGCTGATCGTCAGAACTTCGCTTTGCTTGCAAGCCCGTTTTAGTCTCGTTCGTCCACCCCCATTTTAGATCCTCGGGGAAGTATTCGACTAGCTGAGATTCAAAGTAAGCATAGCTTCTTCGATCGCGAGACTTTAGTAAAATGCACACCCGCTTGTCTTCAACACTCTGGAATTGCGCGTCCTTGTTGACTTTTTCATTGTACCAGTGTTTCAAAAGTGCAAAGCCCAGTTCCTCCGGGGGCGAGTTAAGTGATAGTTCGTCAAATCCTAATTCCGTCGCTTTTTTGAAAATATCTGCCCGTTGGATAACCACCTCGAATTCACAAGGGAGATTGATTTGATGTTGCACTGCTTTAATTGACCAACCAATTTTACAGTTATCATCAACTACATCAAAAAGACGTTTGCTTCTGATATGCGTAAGCGGATCAATAATTGAAATGTTTTTTGTGTATGCAAAAATAGCTTCCCAAATGAAGTTCTCAATATCATCAACAAACGGAATAGCAAAAGTTGCTTGGATTCCATTGATGAGACGTTTCCTCTGATCGTCATTCAGATTGTACATGATCCTCCTGTTAGAAATGAGGCATCAGCAACTGCGGTCAGTGGTGAAGCCATTCGGCACTCTCTAATTCTTGCTGGATTTCCTCGTCATCATATTCAGCAATAGGAATTCCCTGCTGACTTAAAAGCTGAATAAAATCCCACAGGTGCATTTCTGCCAATTTTGCAGATTGACCTAAAGAAAGGGCGTTACGCTGAAAGAGCGCGACCGCAAGTAACCGCTTTGCTTCTTCAGTAAGTTTCTCTCCGTCGTAGCCTGCAACAGAAAGTGGAATTGCGAGTTCGCTCGGTAGGTCTAATGTGATATCCATCTCAACAACTCTCCTCCCTTTTTTAAATCTCCAGGGCGGTAGTCATCAATAACAGCATCAGAAACCATTAATCTGTTTTGCTTTCCTTGTTTATAAATGAGCTTAATAGATCTATCGGTATCGGGAAAATCAATGTTGAGTTTTTCTCGGCTGCCACTTCAATGAGGGCTTGCAGGTAACGGAGTTGGATACCGATTGGATTTCTGCTTAAAGTTGTTGCGGCTTGGGTCAAGGCTTCGGACGATTCCAACTCTCCCGTAGCGTGGGTAAACTTGGCACGGCGTTCCCGCTCTGCCTCTGCTTGTTTCGCCATCGCTCGCTGCATTTCCACAGGCAGGTCTACATGCTTAATCTCCATAGCGATGACGCTGATTCCCCACGTTTCGCTGTGCCTTCGGATAATCTCCTCCAACTCTTGATTCAGTTTGTCGCGTTCCGACAAGAGGTCATCAAGTTCCGCGCTTCCGAGAACGCTTCGGAGTGTAGTTTGCGCCAGTTGACTGATAGCAAAACCAAAATCTTCGACTTCGACGACCGCTCGTGCCGAGTCTACGATTCGGAAGGTTAAAACAGCGTTCACGCTCACGGAGACGTTGTCCTTGGTAATCACATCTTGCGGTGTGACATCCTGTACGACCGTCCGAAGACTCACGCGTTGCATCCGTTCAATCCAGAACGGTATGAGGAGTACTAGCCCGGGTCCCCTCGCCCCGGCTAAACGGCCCAACCGAAATACGACTGCCCTTTCATATTCTCTGGGGATCCGTACAGAGGTCAGTATCGCGATGACGAGAACAACCATTGCGATTCCGAGTTCATTCATAAAATTGATTTGTGGCATTTACTTCTCCTTCTCTCTAATTTATCGAAAATAACAAGTCTAATTCAGTATTATTTGCCTTTGAGTTTTCCGGCATATATTGCCCACAGTACAAAGCAGGTAGTTTGTAAATTCGCTGTCGGCTGTTGTAGTTCAATAGGGGTAGCGCTAACGAAACTTCCATCTTCCTGTTGCACCTCCCTCAAATATCTTAGCGCAACCTGATCCGCGTTCAAGGGATCTTCCCCAATCACCAACGCGAGAACCGCATAGGCGGTAATTTCCGGATCGCTCGGTGCACCTTTCCACTTACCAAATCCACCATCATCGTTTTGCATCTGCTTTAGCCAAGCAAATTGCTCATCAATATTATAAGCAATCGATAATCCCTGCAATACCCACGAAGTGACCAGAACACTAGACCGAGAGCGTATTCCTGGTTCTATTGACCACCCGCCATCGAAATTGATGCGACTGGCAAGCCAATCGGCAGCTTTGGTAACAAGTTCAGACTCCCGGTCAAAGTCAAGTTGTCTAAGTCCCGCTAAAACAGCCGCTGTATAGAGCGGATTGCCAGGTTGGCGGATTTCACGTCCCCAACTTCCGCTTTCTCTTTGGGTCTCCTCAAGCCATTTGAGCCCGTTAAACTGGGCTTGCCAATATTCTACTACTTCGGCTCGCTTTAGTGCAATAATAGCAAAAATGGTATGAGCGGCATTTCCGTTCCAGCTTCCGTCTGGTTTCTGATGTTTTATCAGATAGGTAACCCCTTGACGGATGACACTTGAACCGGAGCCCCATCCTTTTAGCATCAGTGCTTGCATTGCAATTGCCGTGACTTCAACATCACTTTCTTCATCCGGTATGAGGGGCCAACCGCCATCATCGTTCTGATGCTTGATGATATATGATGCAGCCTGTTCGATGGTCTCATAAGGTGATTTTGCCGCCATCCCCGCTGTTGTGTGTAAACTTAATACAATCACAAGTGAACAGATCAACAACTTACAAAAAGCCTGTTGGACAACAGGAAAAGGGAAATTCGAGAAAGGAGAGCAGGAACGTTGCCTCCACCTCTCTATGTTTCTTGGTCTCAATTTCTGCCTCCTTTTCGGGTAAGCGCATGTAAATCGCCTAGCAAATTTATCTAGTGCACCCTCGCTTAACTTGCATGCGGTTCGATAACGACCTTATAGACGCCCTCCTCGCCAAGCATCTGGATGCCTTCCTCTAAGCGAGCTAGAGGAAGATGATGGGTAATAAGATCTTTCAGAGGAACTTGGGTTCGCTCTAAAAAGTCGAGGGCGGTCTGGAATTGGATCTGTGGATACGCCCACACGCCGCAGATATCAAGGTCTTTGTTGCAGATTTGGTGTGGACGCACACTAACGGAACCCGAATCGGTATAGTGTCCCACCTCGATCACTTTGCCACCGCGACGGACCAAGTCAATGGCTTCGGCGAAGACACTCGGCAACCCTGCACATTCGATCACGATGTCCGCACCCGCTCCGCTTGTGAGATCTTGCACCTGCTCAAGGCGTTGTTCAGGGGAGGTTTCGCCAACATTGATGACGACATCTGCCCCCATATTTTTCGCCATATCTAAACGACTGTCCACAATATCGGTGGCGATAATTGTTCCCGCACCGGTGCTACGGAGTACGGCAATCACGAGGAGTCCAATGGGGCCACATCCAAGAACAGCGACACTGTTCCCAATGCCGTATCCTGCTCCGACTTGCGGCACACCCGGCGCATGTGCACGCTCTACAGCACGGGTTGCAACGGCAACAGGCTCGGTCAAGACGCGCAGTTCTTCGGGGATTCCTGCCGATACCTTAAACACCCAAGAGTTGCCGTGAATGTAGGTATACTCAGAAAATTCCCCTGTCAGGTGGGGCGGGGTTTCGCAGTTGCTGAACCCGTAAATCGTTCGACTCGTACATAAAGTCGGGCGGTGCGGAAAGCGTAAACAATAGTAGCATCTCCCACAGTTCTTTGAGCCGGGCACAACGGTTACCGGATCGCCCTCTTTAATCGGTCCGCCCATCACATTCATCACCTGATTCGCATTTTTGCCAATTTCGGCGACAGTGCCAACGACTTCATGCCCCGGAATCACAGGGAAGTTCAGATTTGTATGACCGAGATACATGTGTTTGTCGCTGCCACAAATACCGACTTGATCTACTTGAAGCAGTAGCGCATCGTCGGCGGGAGTTGGCTTTTCAAATTCACGAATCTCGATTTGTCCCGGTGTTGGCATTACCGCAGCCTGTACTTGCATTTTGAAAACTCCTTATATTCGTATTTTTTGTTGTATATTTGCTTTCTTTGATCTGGGTTCAAAATTAACCCCAATTATTCTTGGTATTACATCAAAAGAAGGGTGATAGAAAAGTTATCTCGCTATGATGAATGTTGCGCTTTATTTCAGTATCACCATCCGCCGCGTCGCTGAGAACTCATCTGCTGTCAGCGTGTAAAAATAGAGACCACTGGCGACAGACTCACCGAACTGATTACGGCCGTCCCAATATATCGCACGGCTTCGACTCTGATACATACCCGCTGCTTGATGCCCCACCGCCAAGCGTCGAACCTTCTGCCCATCCATATCATAAATCGTCAGTGCTACCTCTGCGGGTGCTGCCAACTGATACGGTATCCATGTCTCCGGGTTAAACGGATTCGGATAGTTGCGGTGCAATGCGGTATCTTCGGGAATCAGTAATGCCAACAGGTTTTGAAGATTCTCAATACCCTGTTTGAAAGCAAGCGAACCGTCATTCTCTAATCGTGCCTGCGCAATCCACGTTTCTATTAACGCCGTATCTATGCTTTCTATCCTAACCGCGGGCGCAGCAGGTGAGCCGGCAAACTCCTGTGCCACCCGGACGAGGTCAAGAATATTGACGACACCGTCGCCAGTGACATCCGCCAGTGAGTTGGGCGGTACGTCTTTCCCAAACTGCTGTGCGACGAGAACCAGATCCAAAATGTTCACCTTCCCGTCTCCGTTCACATCCCCGGTGATAAGTTGTTCCTCAATAGTGAGGGTGATTTCATGCGATTCTACAGAGACATTTCCTCCGGCGATAGCGTCGAATTGGAGATTTTGCAGCGTCAATGTTGTTTCACCGCTCGATTTCGCCTTGAATTCCACCTGAAGTAGAGTGCCGGTACCACTCACCCCTTCGTCGTCCTGCCTCTCCGCACTGAGTCCTGTGATGTTACCCGCTGCGTTATCAATAGTCCCACCCTGAAAGGTGGTTGCTCCGCTGTCCATCTTCAAGAAATCGCCTTCGCTCACGTCAATGGCTTCAAGTGCAGCAGGGTCAAACGCAATATCAAGCTGCCACTTTGCCAAATCGAAGACAGTTTCTGCGCTGATGTCAACGGTAAAGGTATCGCCGGAGCGAATCGGCATCGTGGAAAAAGTGTGGGTTACATTAGGGGGAGGCAGTGCCGCCCAATCAGGTGCGTTTGCTAAAATCCAGTCTCTAATCGTTTCCATCTCCGGCTCGGAGAGAGGGGGACCTCCGAGTGGCATCTGTGGACCGCCTTCTCCACGAATCCGCTTATACAATCTGGACGCTTCTGGGTCTTCCGGAACAACCGGACCGTTTTCTGCGATGAGTGCACTGTAATCTTCAATTAAGAGTATCGCTGCAAAGGCACCGCCGGATCCATGGCAGTTGAAGCAGCTTTTTTCAAAGATAGCATAGGCATCTTGCGCTACCCCCTGCTGGGCGGCTACAGCTTGAGACCCCATAACGAGAGATAAAGCAACAAGCATAAGTATTTGGAATGTCTTAAAGTTTGTCATGCCTTAATCCTTTTCTTGTCGGTGAATGATTTCGTTTTATGAAAACCCCTTTACATATTCATTATCACCTGATTTGCTGGTCAATCTGATCAAAAACACCTCGCACTCCCTCCTCAGTCAACTGCGGAAGCGGCTGCACCAGTCGAATGTGCCCCGCACGATCAATCAGCACAATCGTGGGTATCTGGGAAGCCATCCCATACTGCCGAGAGACTTCACCTGTCCAGTCCAATAGGAAGCTCGACAGATTAAACTCTTCCGCAGCGTCTTGGAGCTCGGCTTTAACCTTGCCCTTCAGAAACAGACGTGCAGAGAGAGACATACTAGATCCATTGACAATGGGAAGAATCCGCAACCCCTCAGCATACCGCTCAAGGAATAGAGTTAGCCATGTTTCCCCGTTATCGACACTGTCCTTATCAAAGCCGAACAGCAACACATTTTCCCCACGGAATTGACTCAATCGAATCTCTGTATTATGCTGATCTTTGAGGGTAAAATCAGGGGCTGTCGTCCCGGACTCTGGAACGATAAGCGGTAGGGAGGCGCAGGTCAGAAGAACAAGCAGGACACACAGAATCCAGCCGAGTGAAACGTAATGCGTAATGCGTAATGTGCGACCTGTAAAATTTGTCTTCCTTCCCCCCATTCTATCTGATAGGCAAGCGTTGGTCACCTTGAGACGGATTGGATCTCGTTCACCTTCCCCGCCTTCCCTCCTTTGATACGTCCGTTTAATCTGACCAGAGTGGTGTCAATACTTTCGTCAATTGGATCAGGCTGTCCAGATTGTGAGCCGGCAAGAAATAGTCAACATACGGCAGCGCAGTGCGTATGCCGCGACAGATTGGCTGATACCCTTCACTGCCGAGTAAGGGATTCAACCAGATTAACTTATACGCTTGGCGATGCAGCACCTCCATCCCCTTCTGGAGGATATCCGCTTCGCCCCGATCCCAACCGTCGCTGATTAAAATGACCACAGTTCTGTACGCGGAGAAAGATCGTCCAAACTCGCGGTTAAAGGCAACAATGCTCTCACCGATTCTCGTTCCCCCTGACCAATCAGGTACAACCTGTGCGACCTCACGGAGCCCTTCTTCAAGTCCCTTGCGGCGGAGGAGGCCGGTGATGTTGGTGAGTTCTGTACTGAAGACCGCAACTTCAACCTCTTTAAGTGCTTGCTGCATCCCGTAGATAAACTGAATCAGAAAGGTGGAATAGTAGTCCATCGATCCGCTGACATCGCAGAGCAGTAAGATCTTGTTTTTCTTAACCTTTTGACGCTTCCGGATCAGTTTCAGCGGCTCTCCACCGTAGGCGATGTTTTTACGCCAACTCCGTCGAAAATCGATTGTTTTCCCTTTGGTACTGGTCTTTTTCCGTCGGCTCAGCTTTGTTGCCAACAGTGGGACGAGTTTAGCGATAACCTCTCGCGCCTTTTGCATCTCATCTGCCGTGAACTGGCCGAAATCTTTTTGGGTCAAAACCCGCTCGGCACTATAGGCAACTGTATCCTCTTCCCCTTTCTCTTTATCGTCCTCCATCTCCGTCCACTGGTCTAGGTTTACCACTGTTTCTTCGGCATTGATCAGATCTTCGAGGGTCATCACCTCTTCTTCATCTGTATCAAGTCCCAACTCCTGTGGATCGGGACGTGGATATCTCCAAAACCAGTCAAAGGCGACATCAAATAATGCTCGATCCGATTCATTGGCGATTAGGTTCATCTTGGCAGCGTCATAGAAATCTTGTTGTTGTCCGATATTGATTAATTCGACACTTCGGCAGAAACTGATTTGATTCGTTGTGGTAACATTCACGCCCATCTGCTTGAGCAACCGGCAGAAGGCGGTAATTTCTTGAAGGAGGGGTTGTTGATTAGTCATAGGTTAAATCCGATCAGGATTTACTAAATTTTTAGGATAATCAGGCAATCCTGTAAGCCTGATGTTATCCACGCATATACCGCCAATCTGCTTTTTCGGCGTCATTTGCCTCAGAATCACTTTTGGCACCATCCACCATCTTGTGGAGGTCTGTCTCTCGTGCTCGTTGAATATCATCCTGATACTTGAAGACGCAACCGAGCGTTTCATCAACGATAGCGGGATCTAATCCGTCCTTACCCAACGCGATGAGAGCTAATCCCCAATCTAACGTCTCTGCGACTCCCGGCTTTTTGTAGTAATCCCCTTCTCTAAATACCCGCATCAGGTTACAAAGTTGCTGTGCAAGCATATCGTCAATATGCGGCAGCTTGGTTTTAACGATTGCGAACTCCTTCTCAACCGACGGATAGTCTATCCACTGATAGAGGCACCGACGTTTCAGGGCTTCGTGAATCTCTCGCGTACGATTTGAAGTCAGCACTACATACGGAATATGTTTGGCGCGAATGGTCCCAATCTCTGGAATGGTAATCTGGAAATCTGACAGGATTTCGAGGAGGAATGCTTCAAATTCGCTGTCACTTCGGTCTACTTCATCAATGAGGAGTACAGGCGGTGCCGCACCATCGGTCTGGATGGCTTCGAGGAGCGGACGCTTGAGCAGAAATTCCTCGCTGAAGAGGTTTGCACCGATCTGCTCTTTGTCCATACCCTGCAACTCGTCAATGCGCAGTTGGAGGATCTGTTTCGTGTAGTTCCATTCATACAACGCACTGTTTACATCCAGTCCTTCGTAACATTGCAAACGGATTAGATTTCCACCGGTTGCGTTCGCCAAAACCTTTGCAACCTCTGTTTTTCCAACGCCGGGCTCACCCTCAAGGAAAATCGGCTTTTTCAGGTGATGCGCTAAGTAGATTGTTGTTGCCAACGCTCGATCGGCAATGTAATGTTGTTCCACAAATGTTTCTTGTATTTCTTCAATTGATCCAATCATTTATTGTCCTTTTGCAGTTAGATTTTAATCGGCTGCTCCATTTTCACGCAGACGAGGATTTCTGCAACGCTTCCTCGTAATCTGTCCGATAGTCAATATCCATCAATACTCGGTCGGTATCGACAGTCACATAGTGGATGTCGTCTGAATATTTTTGGAAAAGCGACCGAACTCCGCCGCTATCCCCATCTAGTGCCAGGATTTCAGCAGCGTAACGTCGGTCAAAAATTACGGGATGCCCACGACGATAGTTATAACTTGGCACCGCAATCCCGCCTTCTGTTTGGACGTATGTATCAATGACTATATTAACCAGATCCGGCGTGATGAGCGGTAAGTCTACCAGTGTCATCGCAAACGCATCAGCGGACGCTGAGATCGATTGCACACCGTACTGTGCAGAGGTCAGCATGCCCTCCTGATAATCAGGGTTGAATACGATTTTGACCGGTTTGTGCTGGATATGTGCTCGAACCTTCTCCGCCTCGTGTCCAACGACAACGATAACCTCGCTCAACTTAGATCCAAGTAGATTATCGATTACGGTTTCAATAATCGTGCTGCCGCCAAAAGGAAGGAGTTGCTTGGGTTCACCCATGCGGGTGGACAGCCCCGCGGCGAGGATGATGCCAGATATTTCGGATGTCATTTGGGGAGGACTCATTTTACGTCTAAATTTAGCTGCCACTTATGATGAGTGATAAAGTGCAAATCACGATTCGTTTATTTGGAACGACAGAAGTATCAACCCACTTGGGGTCCCTGTGTCCCGCTCTCAATCAACAAATCGTCTATTTTTTCCATAGTTCAGATGAAATGATACACGCAAAAATCAATTCCATCAAGTTTTATTTTCTGTATTGGGATCTCCAAACCCTCGTTGGGTCTTCTTTGGTAACAGGGAACACTATCCCAATCTGATCTCGCCGAAGTGATACTACGAATCAAACACGACCAGTGATCGCGCCACACCCCCCTTCTCCAAGGCATCAAAGCCGTCGTTAATCTCCTCCAGCGACAATCGCATGGAAATCATCTCATCGAGCAGGAGGCGTCCCTCCATATACAGGTTCGCTAGGCGCGGGAAGTCGACGCGTGGACGACTCATCCCGTAGGAGGTACGCACGATTTCGCGCTCGCCCATCATGATGTGGAATGGAAATGAGACCTCCTCCCCGTATGGGGTTTTTCCGAGAATGACGACCCGTGCGCCGGGGCGTGATGCCTCCAACGTCTGCCGAATCGAGATGTTCTGACCTGCTGCTTCAATCGCGGTATCGGCACCCCGTCCCTGTGTGAGGTCTCGCACAAATTCGACAGGATCATCTTTCCTGCTATCGACAACGTGTGTAGCGCCGAACTTCTCCGCCCATTGCAGCTTTAATGGATTGATATCGACACCCACGATAATTGAAGCACCGGATATACGCGCCCCCTGAATTGCGCTGAGACCTACCGCTCCACAGCCAATCACCACAACGCTAGTCTCCGGTTTAATGCGACCCGCGTGAACGGCACCGCCGTAGCCGGTCATGACAGCGCAGCCGAGTAGTGCAGCCCGATCAAGTGGAAAATCTACCGGCAACGGCACCGCTGCCTGTTCAGGAATTACGTTGTACTCGGCGTGTGAGGAGACAAGGCTGTAGTAATGGACTGGTTTGCCATCTAAGGACATCCGCGTTGTACCATCGAACAGTAGCCCTTGTCCGTTGGCATTTTTCGCGACCTCGCAGAGGATGGGCTGACCGTGGTCACAGTAAAAACAGTGGCCACAGTTTGGACTCCACGAGCACGCAACGTGGTCGCCGACTTTGACGCGGGTGACCCCTGGACCGACGGACTCCACAACACCGGCACCCTCGTGACCAATTACGGCTGGCAAGTTCACAGGCTGGTAGCCGTGCATGGTTTCCCAATCTGTGTGACAGAGACCGCTGGCGGCAATCTTGACGCGCACTTCGTTCGGGCCGGGATCTGCGATGTCGATTTCCTCAACGGACAGTTTCCCGGGCGTCGAGTGCAGGACAGCTGCTTTCATCTTCATGGTATTTTCCTCCTAGCAGAACTTCGGATTGGCGGCTGTGTGGGACTGACTCAAGCCAGAACACCAATCGTTGGTCCAAAGCTGTCTTGATACGCCTGTGAATCAACCCGTGCGTCAATAAGCGTCGTTTGATCCGCATCCATCGCCAGTTCTAACTCACTTTCAAACTGCTCAGGTGTGCTCACCGTAACCCCTCTCAGACCACATGCTGTGGCGATTCCAGCGAAATCAACAGAGTGAAAGTCCAAAGCGTACTCAGGCATACCACGCGATTTCTGGCGAGACTTCATCGTTCCCAATGCTTGATCGTTGATGATAATCAGCGGCACCGCTACACCGGCGCGTGCAAAAGTCTCCAATTCACCCAAGCGCATCAACAGGCTCCCGTCTCCACCGATGCCCACCGCAAGCATTTCAGGTTTTGCTAGCTTTGCACCGAGAATGGCTGGCACTGTCAATCCCATGGTTCGTCCGCCTGTTGTTCCCCAATAGGTGTTTGGGGTATCCACTTGCCAGAGATGCTCAAGCATGGCGATGTAAGCACCCGTCTCCGAAAAGAGAGCACCTTCCGCCGGCAGGACGGCGCGGGTGATTTCAATGATGTCTTGGGCGGTGAATTGAGCGTCATCGGGCCTCTTGAAATTTTGGAGAACCTTCCGGCGTATGCCCTGGATTTGGTCATCGGAAAAGCCGGGCTGATAATGTGCAGATAGATTTTTCAGTGTTTCTTTCAGATCTCCGTCCACGCGTACCTTCGGATCCGGCGATAGTGTTTCGTATTCTGGTCGGAGAGAGAGTTCGCAGGTCGGGAGGTCAACGCTCCACGGAACATGCGTCATCATTGAATCTGCCCCGATTAAGAGAACAGCGTCCGCTTGGCTTATGATTTCGGTTTCGATGATGTTGGGAGCGTAATTGCCGGTAAGGACGCCCGCCCAGCGAGGATGGGATTCGGGGAAGACACCACGCGCATCCATGTTGACTAGCACTGCCGCACCGATGTTCTCGACTAAGGTTTGCAGCTCTTTGGCAGCCCCTGCCCGCACAACATCCGTACCGGCGATAACCACCAGTCGGGAAGCGTTTTGAATGAATTCACGGGCGGCAGCAAGTTGGGTGCTGTCAGGTGGGGAAGCGTCCGGTGAAGCTTTGATGGTCAACGGATCACCGCATTCGGCTAGTCCCATGTCCGAGGGAAGGTTTAAGAGCGCGGGTCCGGGGCGTCCGTCCGTCGCCTGAAACACCGCTTCCTGCACAGAAGTTGCTGCTTCGGCGGCGGTTAAGGTATCTTGGTACTTCACAGCGGCACCGAACAATTGGGCGTGGTCACAATGCTGTACCATCTCTTTCTGGACTACGTGCATTGGCGATGACTCACAGAGACAGACAACCGGTGCACGTTCAAAATAGGCGTTGGCAGCACCTCCGGCGAGATTGCCTGCGCCAATTCCTTTGACTGACAACGCCAACCCCGCTGTATTTTTCATCAAACCGTAGTATGCCGCCATTATTGCCGCGGACGATTCATGGGCAACGCTCACAAAACTCACATCCAACTGTCTCCCAGCTTCCATCATGTCCAACGGAGACCCACCCCCCGGAAGACCGAAGAAGTGTTTTAGCCCTCGCCCTCGTGCTTCAGTGATAATCAGTTCTGCCAGTTTCATAGTTCTCTCCTGATGATTCTCTACATTTTACTCATGGAAACAGTTTGATATGGAGTTTACGAACTTCTTGATGGCACGTCAGCCTCTATCAACTGTATTATGTCATAAGATACGGAGTTGATCCAGAAAAATCAACTTACTCTTCTCATTTTGCATATTTCCAACGACTCAGAAAATAGTTGATAAAATTGGACAACCGTGATATATTTTTCACAATTACCAAAGCCCAATCTTTAACCACTAGCCAGAAAGAGCCTCGCCATAAGCGTGGAAGAACGAGGAACGAATTATCATGCACGGATCGATGTTAGCAAATCCTTACTTGACTAACGAATTATCGCCACCGCCTGCTAGGAGTTACCGCCACCGACAGTGGGTTGAAAGAGGATATCAAACTCACCTACGACCGATTGCCTCTGACAACGAATTGGGCGTTTTAATCGGGCAGATGGGTTGGGTAGGAAGCCACGCCCACGCGCACGGCTATTTGTGGGCTTCGGCGGGTAACATGGGCGTGCTCTTATCCGAGGCGGTGGATGAAGCCTGTCTGCTCCCACGCGATGAATCCCCACGCTACGCCTTGCCCCCAGCAATTACCGTCAAAGGATTGGCAGGGCGACATGTCCTCTTAACAAAGTCCGGCTCACGGTTGGACATGATCGCTTTGGAACATCCGGCACTCAACTTGACGATTGTTGAAGTGGAAGACGACGGTGTGCATTACCGTATGCGCTTCGGTACACCTATACTCTCCGCACTCGACGAGGTTCAGACGAAGCCTCCGAAACCGACGAGTGAGATGTTTCACTATATGCTAATCTTTGAGCAACTCGAAGCAGACGGTTTCAAAGCGTTGGTGCATCTACAGCCAAAGTTCTTGAACCTAATCTCCCGAAGCGAACACGGGGAGGCATCACGATTTTACGACTTTCTGAGAGGGTATGAACCGGAAACCCCGATTATGTACGATAAATCCGGTGGAATCGGTTTTGTACAAGAGCGAGCACCGGGCATCCCTGAGCTTTCCTACGAAAGCCTGCGCCTCTTTAAGGGCGAAGACCTCCCCGCAAATCAACGTCACGAAATGCGCCATATCATCTATTGGGTTGGACACGGCACATTTTCGCGCGGGGTTGATATTCTAGATGCCTACAGGCATTCCGAATATTTTGAGGCAGCAGCTCGAATGACGTGGGAAGCCAACCAAAACCGTATTCACGCACAGGCATATACCGAAGAGATCGTGAGCTGCATTCTTCGTGAGTTTCAGGCGAACCAAGAACCCGCTCAAGAGTCCCCTCCTGAACGGGATAATTTGTATAATTACCCGTAGCCCCGTCAAACCGTTAAATCTTCCGTGCGAAAGTATGCCCCTCCATAATCGCGTGCTGAAGCGTACGCGGTGCAAAGGCATCGCCAACGACGAAACACGCCACCTTTTCTTGGAGCGACTGAGATAACTCATCAACCGCTTGCCCACCAAACGCATACACCACAGTATCGTAACTGTTCAGTTTATCCCTCGTCTCAGTCCAAGCGTTTTCGGTGATGAGGGTATCGCCTTCGATTGCGCGGACATGCAAGTGTGGGTGGATAATAATCCCTTTGTGGAACAGACGTTGATACACCGGCGGGCGCGTTGTTGCGCCGAGCATTGTGCAGATTGCCTCCATGCTTGTGATGAGTTCCACAGATTTCCCGGCATCAAGCAGTAGCTCTGCAGCACTTGGTCCTTGGAAACCATACTCCTCATCAATCACCGCTATATGCTCGCCCGTTGGGATATTGCCGTTCAAGACAGACCACGCATCCACTGTGTTTTCAATCCCAGGGACCTCTGGCGTTAGTGGACGTGCACCGGTCGCCACGACGACGACATCAGGGTTTTCACTCAAGATTGATTCTACGGTCGCCGCACAGTTGAGTCGAACCTCTACCCCGGATTTTCGGCATTGCTCCCCCATCCATTCCGTTGCCCCTGAGAACTCTCCGCGCAATGGAGCTTTGGCGGCAATCAACGTTTGACCGCCCAACTCGCTACCTCTTTCCATCAACACAACTTCGTGCCCACGCAGCCGTGCGATGCGGGCAGCTTCAAGCCCGGCGGGACCGCCGCCGACAACCACTACTTTGCGAGGTTCCTCTGCCGGTGTGAGTGCCTCCAACTCGGTCTCCCTGCCTATCGTCGCGTTCTGTACGCACGTCACACCACGCCCAGTGTAGATGCGATCGATGCAGCCTTCGTTGTAACCTCGACACAGCCGGATGTCATCCAACTGTCCCGCCATCGCCTTCTGAGGTGCTTGTGGATCAGCGATTAACGCGCGGGTCATGATGACCAGATCCGCCTGCTCGTTTGCGACGATCTGCTCTGCTTCCATTGGATGTATCACCCGCCCCGCCGTGATGACCGGTACGGACACCACACCCTTAATCGAAGCCGCCAGCGGCGCGTATGTTGCGTGTGAGAAGGTCATATCAGGCACCGCCGCCGCTTCGCCGACGAAGGTTTCGGCAGTCCCCCCAACGACGCTAAAGTAATCAAGGATTCCCAGTACATTTAGTTTTCCTGCAATCTCTTGCATCATTGCATTGTCGAGACCACCCTTAGTGAAATCATCACCTGTAATACGGATACCGATGATGAAATTATCGCCGCACCGCTCACGGATAGCCTCAATGACCCGTATGCCGAAACGCAAACGATTTGGGAGCGAGCCGCCGTACGCATCGGTGCGCTGGTTCGCGTTCTGCGTCCAGAACTGATCAATCAGATGGCAGTGGCTCGCGTTTACTTCGCAGCCGTCAAAGTTGCCCTGCTTCAATCGCCACGCTGCATCCGAAAAGGCTTGGACGAACTCGGTTATCGTTTCCTCGTCGAGTGTATGCGGGGTTTCGCGGTGGTTCGGCTCGCGGATAGGGGATGGTCCGTACATCCGATGAAGCCGGTCTACGCTCCGCCCCCGTCGTCCGCGATGTGTAATCTGCGAAATGACCGGAACATCGTAGGGGTGCATTGTGTCAGCGAATTCAGCGAGGTATGGGATTACACGGTCATCGAACAGCTCTACGCCGTTCCAATCCCGCGCTGGCGAGGTCGGGTGCACACCTGCCGATCCGAAACACATCAGTACCCCCACCCCACCCTTTGCCTTTTCCTCGTAGTAACGCCGTGCTTTTTCCGTCGGAACCCCATCTTCTGCCAACGCATCAGCGTGTCCCGATGTAACAATGCGGTTCTTGACCGTGACATGGCAGAGTTGTAGGGGTGTAAATAGATGCTTAAATACCGGTGCAGCCATGATGATTTCCTCCCTATCACAAAGAAGTTGAAAAGTTGGTTCATGTAAAAAAAAGGTGCAAAGAATTAAAGCATCCGCGAATTAACGCGAATCTGCGCAAATAAAAGAAAGACTAAAGACGGGCAACCACAAGGGTTGCCCCTACAGTCCGCCCAAAACTTGAAATATTCGGGCGGGGAGACCCCGCCCCTACGATTACTGTTGCACGATTTCTTTACGCAAGCGAAAAAGTTAATCCCAATTGCGCCAAAGGCTCAACGAGTGAAACTGTTTCCGTTAATTCATAATTTTCAGAGGTTTTACGGCTGCCGTCGCTTCCAATTAAACTCGGTTTCACTCATGGGGGCGTCGGGATTCGGTTCCCAGACCTCTGGCTCGTCATACTTGCCCAACGCCCGTGCCATCTCACGGACATGGCTGGCACCGCTGCCACAGCAACTGCCGATATAGTTCACACCCATGTCCTTCGCTTTATATGCAAACGCCTCCATCTCGTAGCGCGTGAGTTGGGTCGGATCAAGGCGGTCGGGAAAAGCAGGTGTCCCCGTGAACCAAGGAACCTCATTCGAGCAGCGGAACGCTACGGGCTGTGCAGCGAGGTAGGCACCGGTTGCGTTACGCATCTCCTCAATGAGGGGATACATCCGTTCAGGGTCGTTCATACAGTTGACCCCCACAATGTCCGCCCCCGCGTCGTGCAGACGCTTTGCACATTCGGCCGCCGTTACATCATCGTCGGTTTGGTTGCTACCGCGAAACGATAAGGTAATCATCGCGGGCAGATCGGTCTTTGCCTTAATGCGCTCAAGGCACAGCAAAGCCTCACCGAAATACCAGAATGTTTCTCCGATGAAAAAATCTACCCCCGCTTGGGCTTCAATCTGTTCATCCAACATGCTCGTGACCAACGCCTGTGATGACGGGCTGTCCGCTTCCCATTTCCACGTCGCACTCAGATCCCCTGCGACGAGTGCCTGATCACCGGCAACCTCTTTGACAATGCGGGTCGCCGCTTGGTTAATCTCAAACGTTCTGCCCGCATAGCCGACCGTTTCTAGCTTTTCACGGCTGCCGTAGAACGCCATCACTTGTAGGACCTCTGCACCTGCCATGAGAAACTCACGGTGCATTTCCCGAATTGCATCGGGATGGGTAACGGCTAATTCTGGGGTGAACGCGCCTGCGACGACATAGCCGCGCCTCTCCAACTCAACGATGTAGCCGCCGTCACCGAGCACGATGCCGTCAGCCAATTGCCCCAAAATTCCTTTTGCCATGCGATTCTCCTCCGTTTTTTCGAGATATTGTTTATACGTTATTTCGCTGCGCTGCAATCAGCGGATTTTCGCCAGACGACAGCGGCAGCACCATAGTCTGTTCCTCAAGGATCGACCGGTAAGCTGCCATCAGTGTTTCGACAGCGATGAGCGCGGTTTCGATGTTGCTTGTGGGAGGCGTACCATTTTCGATTGCACCTATTAATTGCTCCACCGAACCGACAACCGTTGCCCCCTCGACAAATTGATTGTAATCTTGGGGTACGTGGTTGATTGTGAGAACCTGTGCGCTCGCGTCGATAAACATCGTTTGACCCTCAAAATTGATGGTCATCGAGTTGCTATGACGACGGTCCTTGACCAACTGTTGTTTACCGACCTCAAGAAAAGCGAAAAAATCGCCATAGTCAAGAACAATCTGACCGAAGTTTTCAGTGTCAGTTTCTGCGTAAACATTCCAGAGTTTTCGCCACTTTGCAGTGACGGTTTTTGGACGACCAAACAGCGAAACCGCATAGTCAATCGCATAGCAGCCCATGTTGGTCATCTCTCCACCGCCGGACTTCTGGGGTGGGTCAAGCCGTTCGGGCCATGCAGCCTCCAATTCAAAATCCGTCGGAAAATTCATCCCAAAAAGATGATGATAGCCCATCACTGTGCCGTGCACTCCCAACTGCACTTCCTCCAACAATCTGGCATAGACCGGTATAAAACGGACCATCGGGATATCGTGCACGAAATGGACGTTGTGGGTTTTGACAGCCTTATCAATGCGGCGGGCACTGTCTAAACTTTCACAGAGCGGCTTGTTGAGGAAAATGTGTTTGCCCGCAGCAGCGGCAAGCTCGACCATCTCCGCTTTGTCACCCGGATCGCAGGTCACCGCAACAAAATCCACCTCCGGATGATTGATGACCGCTTCGTATGAGTTCGATAAAGGGGCACCGAAGACCTGTCGCAACTCTTCCGCACGACGCGGATTTTCTTCATATGCGGCGATAACACGGGTATCGGATCTACCCTTGAACATGCTGCAGATACCCGCGCCGTGTGTGCAACAGTTACCGAGGATGCCTACGTTATACGACTTCATTTTTACCTCTGTGCCTCCGAAGAGTGACCTCGCTAAACTCTCCTCGTGCTATGATGTAGTGTTCGGCTTTCCACACCCATATCGGCTTCTGTGTAGATGCTGCCACCGATGTAGCGAATCCCGTCAGCATCGTGGAAGTAGTAGACAGATAAGATACGGTCGTCCTGAAGTTGGATCGAAGCCGGATACCCTAAGTCCGTGTGCAAACCGTCGCTGCGGAGGACAGTCTCGCGCCTCATGTCCCAAGTTTTCCCCCCGTCAAAGCTGACAACCGCACGCACGCCAAAGGGTTCACGCCGGTAACCGTAGGTGCAGAGAACGTGTCCGCTACGCAGCGATAGCAAATGACAGGGAAACCCCCATATTGGTGTCCGCTCCAGTCCCTGCCAAGTCCATCCGTCGTCGGTGGAAAAGGCTTGGTAGAGATAACCATCAGCACCGTCGGTGCGCATGACGGTTAATAACACTCCATCAGGCAGCCGCAACATCGCCGGTTCGTGAAAGCCGATGCGCTGCTCCGGATCGTAAGCTACCGTTGAAGGCTGTCCCCAAGTTCGGCCTCCGTCCCGGGAGCGGACAATGTAAACCCGGTTCCGTTGATCAGCGGCACAACGTCCATGCAAGGGTAGCAGCCATGAACCATCGGGCATTTCGACCATCCCGTTCTTGCCGGTGTGGGAAAAATAGCCCAGAGCAGAGATGCTGACTGGTTGCGGTTCACTCCAAGTGTCGCCTTGGTCAGATGATCTGCTGAAATAAAGGCTGTCAAACACCGCCTCACTAAAAAGTTGTTGAGGGAGGGGCAAAACCCACCGTTGCGCCCCAAGTGCTCGTTCCCGCTGCTCCGCTGGAATCATTAACCAACGGTGGTTATTGATGACTAGTTCCCCACAGGGCAACTGCGAAATCATCGCAAGGTTGAGATCTTGCGAGCCGTCGGAGGCGTTGACGACCGTATGGCTGTCCGGGTTCCAAGTTCTGCCATCATCGGTTGAGCGCACCAAGGCAATCCGGGAGCCGGTATCAAGATGTTCGTGGGTGAGTTTCTCATGGCGCTCCCCTACTACCCCATCTCCCGGACGGACCGGTGCTTGGCGAAATACCGCCACTAGCGATCCATTTTGCAGACGGATGATGTCCGGGAAGGCACTATGATAATCGTTCTCCTTATGTACCACAATGTGCTCAACGGTCATGCGGATTTCCTTTAACGGACGGATGCCGTTGTAATCTGAATTGTTCTATCATTGATTTCCAAACAATCGCTTGAATTTCGGCAAACACTCCCAAAATCCATCTTCAAATGTCCCGTTATCGGGTCGATAGACACTTTCGAGAGAGATGCTCCCTTGATAGTTGTCACGTAAGAGTGCGTTGGCGATACCTTCAAGGTATGGAGCAACATCTCCCTCACCTAGCCGGCAGAAGCGAACCGTCGCTCTTGAGATGTCAACTTGGCAATCTTTGAGATGGATATGCCCGATGTAATCTTTAATCTGTTCGTAGGCGTCCGGATAGGGTACTTCCGTACAGTACATGGTGTTGGGAATATCCCAGAGAATTTTGAGATGCTTGCTCCCGAGATCGTCGATCAGTTTTTTCGCCAGAACACCCGATGTTATCATCGCATTGTTTCCGGTTTCAACGACGAGGGTTACACCTTCCGCTTCAGCTAACTTTACTGGGGCTTCCATGAGCTTGAGCAGCTTATCCCAAGCACCTGTACTGGCGACCCATTCTTCCGCACCGTTAGCACCAAAGATAATCATCTCTTTTCTGCAACTCATGATTCTCACTAGGTTAGTTCCCAACGCTTGCGCGATGTGGATACATCGCTCAAGCCCTGCGATATGTTCCTTATAGATAGGATCTTCCGGTTCAATTTCCATCACAGGAAGCCCAGCGAAATTATGTCGTGAAACACAAGAGACCTCCACCTGATATTGTGCAACCAAATCTTTTATTTTTTGGATCTCTTCTGGCGTTTGGTCGCCAACCTCCTTGTCCCAAAGGAACTGGAATTCTGCATATTTGAGCCCTGCTTTAGCCATTGCCTTCAACGCGTGCTCAAGGTCCCTGCTGATACCGTTGGTAATGACGCCGAGTTTCATCCTTTTCTGTCTCCCTAACGATCCATATTTTTTAGTATAAGTCGCAGTTGAATCTTATCCAGAAATCGAGTAAAATACTTGGTGATTGTAGTATAACAAAGCACGTAAAGTCAAGGATCGAATTTAGTATTTCATATATGCCTCGTTTTTCTGAGTCTATTACCTTCCTGTGTAAGTCTAGGCTGCATACATAGTATCCAGTCCGGCGTTCTCGTACCGTAGAGGCGACAATTGAAAGATACCTCTGACACCCCAAAAAGCGGCTTAACACTCAAATCCCTCCTGACCACGCTGCTGCTCACTCCAATCAATGTGGCTTGGGTCATCCAACTGGAAGTAGTCCGCCATACCTGCCCAACGATCATCCATCCGTTCGCAAATGTGATTTTTATCTTCTTTTGGCTGATTCTGATTCGGTACATACTCGGCAAAATTTCTCCCATACTTGACCTTTCTCAGCAGGAATTGTTGACCATCTATGTCATGTTGTGTATTGTCTCCTGTCTCTGTTCATACGACTGCCTAGAAGTCTTGATCCCAATTATGGGACATCCGTTTCGGTTCGCAACAATCGAAAATGAATGGCAACAACTGTTTTTCAAGCAGCTTCCTCAATGGCTCACCATTTCCGACGAAAAAGCACTGACAGCTTTCTATGAAGGCGATTCAAGTCTCTACGACAGGCACAATTTTAACGTCTGGCTCCTCCCTGCCGTTACGTGGATCTTGTTCATCTTGGTGATGATGATTGTAATGGTGTGCATTAACACACTATTACGAGTGCAGTGGGCGGAACGTGAACGGTTGACTTACCCAATCATTCAACTCCCGCTCGAAATGACCCATCCACAATTGAGGTTCTTCAAAAACAGGCTGATGTGGCTCGGTTTTGGTATCATCTCAGTGATTGTGACGGTGAACATTCTAAACTCACTCTACCCTTCTGTTCCTTATATCCCCATCAAACGTCAGGACATCCATCAATACTTTACCCATCGCCCGTGGAACGCGATGGGTGGGGTACGCATCTCTTTCTATCCTTTCGTCATAGGAATTAGCTTCCTCATACCGCTCGAACTTCTGTTTTCATGCTGGGCGTTTTTCTGGATTTACAAGATCGAACTGATGGTCGGTGGCGTGATGGGTTGGCGAAATCTTCCACGTTTCCCTTATGCGAGTGAACAGGCATTCGGTGCGTATGTAGCGATATTGGGATTTATATTGTGGAGAGGGAGATTACATTTCAAAGGGTTGGTGCGTCATCTGTTAGGATCGCGTACATCTGCGTCACAACTGGATGACTCTCGTGAACCGATGCCGTATCGCCTTGCCGTTGGAGGTATCGTCATTGGGGTGGTATTCTTGACGGTTTTTTCCTACAAGGCAGGGATGTCGTTGTGGGTGATACCCATTTTTTTCGGGACATACTTCTTACTAGGGATAATGGTTGCAAGAGTCCGTGCCGAATTAGGTTTCATGGTACACGATATGATTGGTATTACGCCACACAGCATGATTATTACCGGTTTCGGCACACGTCAACTGGGTAAGAGTACGCTGACCATCTTTGCGCTATACCACTTTTTCACCCGCACCAACTGGGCAAATCCGATGCCGGAACCCCTTGAAGCCTTCAAGATATCGTCCCTGCGGAATATTAACCCCCGTAATATGGCGGTTGCCATTCTGCTCGCAACGGTTATTGGCTCGGCGATTACCTTCTGGCTCCTGTTAGATATCTACTATCGGCACGGTGCAGCATCCGGCTACTTCTATCCAAGCACATTGGGATTCGGGCGTCACGCTTATGGTGTACTTGAGAATTGGCTGAGTTTTCCCCAAGGGTACGATGGACCCGCACTTGCCTTCGCGGGAGGCGGACTTGGGGTGGCGGGGTTGTTGATGTTTTTGCGAGCGCGCTTTTTGTGGTGGTCGCTCCACCCACTTGGCTATGCGATGGCAAATAGTTGGGGGATGTACAATCTGTGGTGCTGTCTCTTTGTTGTTTGGGTCGCCAAGCTCATTATCCTGCGTTATGGAGGCCTACGTGCGTATCAACGCGCGATTCCCTTCTTTTTGGGGTTGGCGTTGGGAGACTGTATAGCTGGCAGCATCGGGAGTATTTTAAGTATTCTTCTAAACACGCCTGTCTATGAATTTTTTCCCTAAGTGATTCCGTTTTAATTAGTTCGTTCAACGACATAGAGACGTGTCCACGCTGTGGCGTTGACATTGAAGTACAACCGCTTGCCGTCATGACCGAAAGCCGGATGGGGATGCGGAGGCCGCCATGAGGTCGCTCCCCTCGTGTTCTCAAACCGATGGACGATCTCGAAATCTCTTCCTTGGAGATCGCCGACCACGATTCCCCACTCGCCTTTTGCACCCCCAAACGGTTCCAGTTGGGTCTCCGTGGCGAAGACCTGTGCATCAGGACTGATACAAGGATGGGAACCGGGAAAGTGAGGCAGCCCCAGTATATCACGACTTTTGCCCGTGGACGCATTGATTAGACGGTTGGGGATGTTGAGGATGGTGTGAGAATCCGGGTGCCAACTGGGATGCCCCCACCTTTCGTGCATAAAAAGGAACCGGGATTCCTGGAGGTCGTAGCAGATCAGTCCCTCCCCTATGCTAGCTTTTTTGCTCCGGAAGTCTCCCCCCGCGGGGGTGGCAATCTTAAAAAATACCCGTTTCAAATCAGGACTGAGGCATGGGAAAAAGATAGAGATTTCCCGGCCGCTGAATTGCTGAGAGATCCAAGAGGGATAAGCCATCTTTACCTCAGCGGCTGTAACGACGGTTCGGATTTCGCCGGTTTCGACGTTCAGAAGTTCCATGTCCCGATAGATCCCAGGATTCCAGTGAGTCCCATAGATGGGTACGATATTGGTGGTGGGTTGACCCCAAGCAAGCTGTCGCCCGGTAGCAAGGATCCGCTCTTTCAACGTATCCACGTTCACCGCGATCACCATCCATTCCCCGTTTCGGCAGTCGTGAAACACCACCCGTCGTCCACCCGAACTCCACTGCTGGCAGGCGGTTCGATGGGCATCTTCGACGGTGACGCTTCGGGCGAGAACCCTGACCTGACCGGTTGCCCGTTCGACGATGTGGAGATCCCCAACATGACCTTCCGATTTCACCGAAGCAAAATAGAGCACCCACCGCCCATCTGGACTCTCAGGTGATGTGTTAAAGTAAGCATGGATGGTATGCTGGTCCGCCCTAGACGGGACAGCAGAGACTCTTACCCCACCTTGCCAAGCTGCCTTTGAGACAGCAAGACCATTTTTAGGAGAGCCGTAAACAGAAAGGTTATCCTGATGATCTGCCATGGCTTGATACCCCCTGATTATTCGAAGAATTGAGGTGAGATTCGAACAGCAAACGATATCTAATCCTCATCCCACCGCAATGTGACACACATCGTCTCGTCGAGCCGTTCATAGAGCAATCTGAAGGCTCCGACCGCCTCCGTTCTGCCGTTGAGCCGATGCGTTATCATCTCTTGAGGGCGTACTTGCTTGCCCAGCAGCAGTCCAAGTGCCACCTTTGCGGCTTCAACCCGCCGGTAGGGGAGGTGCGCGGCACCGAGAATCTTTTTGTTCATCACCTTGTGAACATCAAGACGAAGGGGTTCTTTGTGATAGAGACCTATCAGGAAAATCGTTCCACCCGCCCGCGTCATGTCTTGGGCTTGAGAAAATGCTAATACTCCAGCCGGTCCCCCGACCGCTTCGATGACGACATCCGCCCCAGCACCGTCCGTCAGACGTTTAATCGCCTCAATAGGGTCTTCTTCGTTGAAGTTAATGACTTCATCGGCTCCCAGTTTCCTTGCAATTTCGCAGCGCACGGGAATTCCTTCAACAACGATAATCCTTTGCGCGCCTGTCATCCGCATGGTCTGCATACAGAGGTTGCCTATGAGTCCACCACCGAGGATGACGAGGGTATCGCCCGGTTTAATGCCTGAAGCCCAAGACCACATGACGGCACTGGTCGTAAGGGGCCAGAAGGTTGCATCCTCAAACGTCAGCTCATCGGGTAGGTGTCGAACACCCGCACCCGGTTCGGCATCGACAACGACATACTCGGCATGTGGGGCACTTGCCATGACCCTGTCTCCCGGTGAGATTCCTGTCACCTCATCGCCCACCGCTTCAACGACACCTGCGGCAGAGTAGCCCATGGAACTGTGCGCTACAACACCCTCACTGGTATACCGACCGCCGATTTCAGATCCGCGACTAATAAGTGTGATTTTGTTGCGGACAAGCACCTGCTGCGGACCCACTGAAGGGATCGGTGCTTCCTCAAGCACAAAATTGAATTGACCTTCGCGTTTCATCAAACGTTTCATCAAATCTTCGGGATGGAAACCCCTTGCTTTAGCATGGGGAGGAAATCCCGCCTCTTTTTTTTCGTTTTTGTAATCTATCTTACACTTTTTTGGTAGATGTGTGGTAGAATATAGTTTGTAACTCGAGGACTTCAGTTGAACGCTCGTTTAATGCTGACCTCTCACTTCGATGTGATAGGCAGTTTGTCTGAGGTTTCACCCGGGTGTTGAAGCGATGCTATCACCGATACGTCGTGAATATACCTAAACGGTTGCTTCGACCGTGCGGTGGTGGGTGTGTAAAGTTACGAGCTAGAGCCGCATAACCGTACTATCTTTTATCCCAACAAGATCGGGAGAGATAGTGTCACGGGTAGAGTTTCACTAGTGAAACTCTACCCAAGCGTAAGTCCCGTTGGACAGGCTACAAGCACCGTCCTTCAGGGCGGGGTAGTTGACTGTTAGCCATTCTCCTCAAGGTTCAGCGTTCTCTCAGAAAATTGAAGACCCCATTTTCCGGGAGTATTGTCCTTTCACTCGAACACCAGCACCGTCCGCGCAACCTTCCCTTGGTTCATATCGTCGAAGGCTTCGTTGAGTTCGTCCAATGGACGGTAGCGCGAGATAAGTTCGTCGAGTTTAATCTTCCCCTGATTGTATAAATCGAGGATCCAGAGAAAATCAACACGCGCACGGGCGGCACCATGGAAAGCACCCATCAGCGTCCGGTCATATAGCAGATGCGATCCATCAATCGAAATTTCCTCGTCTGTCGGCTGCACCCCAACCATTACGGCAGTTCCGGTGGTACGGACTGAGTCCATCGCCTGTCGCACCAGTGCTGGGTATCCGACGACCTCAAAGGCGTAGTCGGCACCTCCGCCGGTGATTTCCTTGATCCGCTGAACGGGATCTTCTTTAGAAGCGTTGACGAAATGCGTGGCACCCATCTGCTCCGCCAACTCCAGCTTATATGGAAACCTGTCAACCGCGATGATTTTGCCTGCCGAAGCGAGGACACCGCCTTGGATGGCGTTCAGCCCGACACCGCCGCAGCCGAACACCGCCATCGAGGCGCCGGCTTCGACCTTCGCACGGTTCACGACGGCACCGATGCCGGTGATGACCGCACAACTGATGAGACACGTCTGTTCGAGCGGTGTGTCGTCGGGAACTTTGACACAGGCATCGGCAAGGGCAATGGTTTGCTCAACGAAGGTGGGTCTAAGGTGGTAGACCGGTTCGCCGCTTTTCGTCATCCGGCTTACGGGCCCAGGGATATGCGTCTCACACAACGCAGCACTGCCGTTGCTGCAGTTGCGGCAGTAACCGCACATGGCGTCAAGAGATAGGATGATCTTGTCCCCGGGAGCAACACTGGTCACACCGGGACCGACCTCTCGGACGATACCCGCACCTTCGTGCCCCATGACCCACGGGGTTGGCTCACGCTTGACGTGACCATCAACATAGTGGTAGTCGCTGTGACAAACACCCGCGCCAACGATATCAAGCAACACCTCACCCGCTTGCGGTGGTTGAATTTCTAGTTCTTCAATAGATACCGGAACGTCGGGTCGGTGAAAGACCGCTGCTTTCATGATTTCCTCCAGTTGTCCATAGGGTATGGTCAGACAATAATCTGTTTTGGGATGGTTTTTGCTTTTGATGTCGTCCAGTCGTTGTGATAAATCCAGACGTTCGCCCGGGGATCCATCCCGCCAACCGAACTTGACATGCCAATAGTATAGCAAGAGACACAAAAAAGTGCTACCTCATTGTTGGATGAAATCTCGTCCCCCTGCCCGATCAGATCGGGATTCAAAGCAACCTGAAGCGATTTCGGGCAACTCGGTTTTTGGTAGATAGGCCATAGTAATAGGCACGCTCTGTCGTGCCGTATTATGCCCACTGGTTACGGCATACGGAGTATGCCTACTACTTTGTGGCAACTTGCTAAAATAGGTGGACACGAACAATGAAAAGCCGTAGAATAGCTCGCACGGTTGTAGATTCACTCGACAAACGGAGGTAGAATTGATGACAAAGGAAACAAAGGATTTCGCTCAAGGTGAGAGTGCTGCTATCGTCAGAGACATCTCGGCGCAGGGCGATTGGGTGCCGCTGATCGATTGGTCGTCCACCTTTCCCGGCAATCGTGGGGTCAATCGGGCAGGACGGTACGAACTGTACGACGCACCCGTTGGTGTGCGTATCACGGTTGAGGAAGCGCGGAAAGCGGGACCAATATTTGCAGCGGATCAGGAGTGGGACGGACTCGGTGAACTGGTGCCGCTGTATGTGTGGCAGAATGAGGAAAAATACCATCTGCTCTATAGCTCGCACCCACGAGTGACGGCTAACCCGGGACTCGGCGGTGGACATCACCTCTGCTACGCGGTAAGTGAGGACGGCTATAACTGGACGCGCTCACATCTAGGCCAAGTTGAATGGAAGAGATCGACCGCCAATAACATCATTGCGAACGGACCGACCGGCACACCTTTTGAAGATCCGCAAGCACCTCCCGAAGAGCGGTTCAAAGCCATCGGTCAGGTTGGAGCTAGTTTTGACCCTGACACTGAGGAAAGGCTCGATCCACAGGAGGCTTACAACCGATGGCGCCGACAGGAGTATGAAGGGGCAGCTTACAAGGGTCCAGGTATGACCTCTCGCCACTGGGTGGAGGGATGGACATCACCGGACGGTATCCATTGGAAGAGCGTTGGCAAGTTAGGTGACATGAGTTCTGACGGCGGTAGCGCAGCCCAGTACGATCCGGATACCCAAAGCTATTTTGCGTACATCAGAGTTGGCGGGATGGGACGACGGGCGACCGGGTTGACTCGCACTAAGGATTTTTGGCATTGGCCCCACGCCGAACTGTGTCTCTTTCCTGACCCGCAGGACCCGCCCGATGTGTCGTTTTACGGTTGCAGCTATTTCCGCTATCCAACTGACAAGAACCTGCACGGCGCATTCGTGGAGATCTACCATCAGGTGACCGACCATAACGATGCACAGATTGCGTTCACCCGCGACATGACGCACTGGTATCGCCCGGAACGCCGCGCGATTATACCATGTGGTCCCTCCGGCAGTCCCGACTCAGGTGGGGCGAGACCTTGGGGTGGGCTTTTTGAGTTGCCCGATGGCTACTGGGCGACGATGTATCGTGGGCACACATCGCTTCACAATTACCGGGAGAGTGAACCGTCCATCGAACCCAAACCGGGTGTGTTGATGCTCGCCCGCTGGTTACCACACCGTTTCTGCGGCATCGAGGCAGAGGTAGAAGGGCGGTTTACCATTCCAACCCTCAAACGTCGTAACAACGAGTTGCGCCTCAACTACCGGTGCCAAAATGGCGGCCATATCGCTTGCGAACTGATTCGGGGGGTGCCCTCGCGCATCCACCCTGACGCGGATCCAATTCCCGGTTACTCCTTCGCAGAGAGCGATCTATTGACCGGCGATGAACTCAGTCAATCGGTCACATGGAGAGGCAAGAGCGATATATCGGGTATCGGTGGAAGCCTCGCAATACGGCTGCGTATGTTTCAGGCAAAGCTATTTGCCTATTCGGTCTGAATAGATATACTAACGCACAATAGATAAACCGTAGGTCGAGATTCATATCTCGACACCCTGATGTTGATTGTAGAAAATCGACCTACAGCAGGGCAACCACAAGAGTTGTCCCTACAGGAATCGAAAATGTAGGGGCAGATCTCGTGCCTGCCCAAAACATAGAGAGCCTCCAGATCATTTGGGTCCCTCTAGCAGCCCTCGCAGCACCGGCAGTTCCGCCTTGAACGCAGCAACGGTCGGGTTTGGGGCGGTGTTATCTTCCCGATGTGGTGTCGGGTTGCTCCACCCCTGATAATGTCCACCCCACAGGTGCCGCAGTTCGGAAGAGCTGCCGCGCTTGGAGCAGTGCCATACAGCGGTGTCAAAGATGACCGCTGACCCCGGCGGAACCACGACCTCCGCCTGTCCATCCCATTTTTCCCCAACATCGCCCTTTGGATCGACCGAATCATTGAGCCCACGCGGTAGGACGATTAGGGGTCCAATATGGGAGCTAGATCCGTCCACGTAGATATTGCAGAGCACCCGCTCCGGATTCTTCCGCTGAAGCCCTGTTGGGGGAATCTCCCATGCGTAGTGGACGTGCCAGTTGGTGAGGGTTTCTCCAACGAGCGCGTTGTTAAAGACAGCTGCGCCGCTGTGGGCAAGGCGGACATCATCCTGAAACACCTCCGCCATAGCGTCTACGACAACCGCCTTTGCAAAGAAGGGGGACATTTTCGGTCCCAACTCCAAGAGCGGGTGAAAACTGATTTTGGGATGCTCGGACGAAAAGCCGTTCTTGTCGTCACACAATTGCTTGAAGATAGCGTGCATCTGTTCGCGTTCACGGTCATCGTAGACCGACTCAAGCACACAATAGCCGCGCTCAATGACATCGCGTGCTTTCGATTTTAGATCAAACATTGTGAACACCTCTCGATTGTAGATTTGATACAGAAGAATAGCACGACATCGTGGCTGCGTCAATCACGAAACTAAAGATTGTAGGGTCATTTAGTTTTTTGTTTTGGCTCATGCCCCGCTGTTTTCTACCCCCACCCGGTAGACGGGGCATCTTGCCCCGCTGTTTGTAGTAGCGCGTTCCTTACGCCTTCTTATGCCAGGTGTCAAGGGCGTCTTTTATCCGTGTAATCCGTCAATCCGTATTTATCCGTGATTCAGATTGCTTTGAATCCCGATCTATCGGGGCAATAATATGGGAGAATCAAATGACCCTATAACAATTGGGATTTGAGTTGAGTGAGTATTGAAGGTATGATAAGCACGTAGGTTGGGTTGAACGGGACCCATAAAAAAATACTAAGCATTACCCTTGGATGGCGGAATTTGATTCTGCTTAAAGTCCCACAAATATAGTGAAACCCAACTCTTGATCATTGGCTGGATTGGGTGTTGGGTTTCACTATATCTATCCATAAGACGGTGATATTGAAAGGCAGCACCTTTATCGTCCTTGATAGGGATTGGCTTTTAACCGTTCAACCCAACCTACACTGGACGTGCTGCACTACGGGGTATATTACTGCTGCGTGGGCGGGGCAAGATGCCCCGCCTACAGGCGATGGATTCCTGATAGGGGCGATTAACCACTACCCTACTTCAGTATCACCATCTTCCGCGTGGCGGAATAATCGCCTGCGGATAGGTGATAGAAGTACACACCGCTTGCGACCGTTTCACCGACCTCGTTTCTGCCATCCCAATAGATTGCCTTCGACCGCGTCTCGTAAGCCGATGCAATCTGATGTCCAACGTCGAGGGTGCGGACAATTTGACCGGTCTGGTCATATATGGTCAAGGTGACGAAAGCATCTTCCGCCAACCGATACGGAATCCATGTCTCCGGGTTAAACGGGTTCGGATAGTTGTGTAACAGTTCCGTCTCTGTGGGTATTTCGTAAGCGACTAACTCCGTTAACTGAATGAGGCCCCGTTTCACATCTTCAGCCGTTACGGTATACCGCAACGGTTGCACGCCAATTAACGGATCTAGGGATCTGACAGAGATTTCAAGGTTATCCTCAATCTTAGCCGCCCGTCCTGTCTCCACATCCACAATGGTTACTTGATAACCAACTCCCGCCGATTCCCTTTTATCCGTGCGAGAATAGTTTTCATCTTTCGTTACCGCAGCAACCGCTTTACCCGTTGAGAGATTCTTTACAATCACACGGAAACTCGCCCCCGACCGTAGGTAGGGGGCAACTATTGAACCCTTCAACCCCAAAACGGGAGTCGTATCCGTTACTTGGATACCCGTCAGTGCCATCAATGGTGCCGCAGTCGTTCCAGAGACGTTATACCATCCCTCACCGGAGATACCAATCTTCGCTGCCCTTTGAGCGTTCAGAATAAAGGATTGTCCTCCAGCAATGAGAATATCACCGGGATCGTCCGCGCGTCCCACCGCCTTGAACTCTCCTCTATCGGTGAGGATAATTACAGGGACGTTGCCTCCAATCCCGTCGAGCGCGAATAGGTCACTTACACGCGATATTCTCGGATCTCTCAACGGCAACCCCACAAGGTTTTGCCCTGGGTTTAAGGTGATAGCACTGCTTCCGTTGGCTCCTAGCGAGGCACCACTCAGACGGATGGATACCGGGGCTTTGATATTAGCGAGAATTCCGGTGTCATCGGTTAACCTCTTATCTGCGGTTGTGCCTTTGTCCGAGGTGCCGAAATAGCTGAACCAACCTTGAGTGTGAGAGTCATAAGTGATGAGGGAATTGACAGTATCTGCACCTCCGAGTGCGTCGTAGAGATCGCCAATCGATTCTATGGTCTTTGCTACGCCATCAACAGATGTTACCTTTAGGGGAACGTGAATCAGGCTGATACCCGCTGGTATAGACCAGAGGAATTCGGGATTATCGGCGACAGCGTGAAAGGTGGCTAACCCTTCAATTCCAGCAGCAGACACAGAAACAGTATTGGTTCCGAAGTTGGTCCCCAGTGTGAGCGTACTCTCTGCCCTGCCATTGGCATCGGTCATAGTGCTTGTGATATCGAGTACGCCACCTCCCTCAATAACAGTAAACGTCACCGGAACACCTGCGAATGGAGAACCGTTCTCATACCGCGCTTCGACGACAAACGGGTACGCTAGGGTTTCACCGGGCAGATGTCTCTGGTTATCGCCTGAAATTTTCAGAAGCGCGGGGTGCGCTTGGTTGTCAAACTCTACTGTAACTCCTCTGCTTTGGAGGATTGGGACGTGTGTATGGATGGATTGGTAACTCAGGGGGTTTTCTCGAACACCAACCCAGCTCCAGTCTTGAACTCCCAATCCTGTGTTTTCCACCAAGGGTAAGATATCCGATACATTATTGTTCCAGAGCTCTATTCTTGACAGATTCGTTAAGCCGACCACCGCCGATATATCCGAGATCGAGTTATTCCCAAGATGCAGTTCTGTCAGATTCGTTAACTTCGCCACCGCTGAAATATCGGATATATTATTGTTCCAGAGATCTATGCTTGACAGATTCGTTAAAATCGCCAGAGGCGAAAGATCTGTTATGCCGTTGCCTGAGAGATTTAAATCTCTCAGGTCGGTTAAGCCGGAGAGCACCGGTATAAGTGCCGACACATCCTCTATATTGTTACTGGAAAGACTCAGTGATGTCAGATGGGTTAACCCCGAAAGTACCCGTCCGAGTGCCAGCAGGTCTTGTATGCCGCTGGGAAGTTCTAGGTCTCTCAGGTTAGTCAACCCCGAAAGCGGTGAGATGTCCGTTATGCGGTTGTCTCTAAGACGCAGCTCTGTTAGATGGGTTAACCCTGACAGAGACGAAATGTCCTCTATGCGGTTGTGAGAAAGATGCAGATTAGTCAAATTGGGTAACTCTGACAAAGCCGAAACGTCCGTTATGTTGTTGTTCCCAAGACGCAGCGCTGTCAAATTGGTTAAGCCGGAAAGTACTCTTACGAGTGCCGACAGGTCCTTTATGCCGTTGTTGGAAAGCCACAACCTTCTCAGGTTGGTCAACCCCGAAAGCGGGGAGATATCTGTTATGTTGTTTCTTCCAAGGTGCAGCTCTATCAGATTGGTTGCGAACTCGAGCCCAATCAGGACGCCAATGGAAGCGTCTCTCGCCCTAAGGTCCCTCAAAGTTGCCATCTCCTTCGCGCTGATTGGACGCCCCGATTTCACCCCCAAAGCGTCTTCAATCGCAGCACGAAGGTTCGGGTCGGGGATGTGTACTCCAGCCTCCGCCACATCACTAAAGGTTACCGTCTGTTCAGTACCAGTGGCAGACACCGTGACGCGGTTCGGTTCCCTTCCTAGTGTGAGTCTACTCTGCGCCCTACCCTTTTCATCAGTGATTGTGTTCGTAACACTGAGGGTTCCACCGCCGGAGATGACAGTAAATGTCACCGGAACCCCTTCAAATATGCGTCCGTTATTGTCCCTCACTTCAACGGTAAGCACGTTATCTGACGCCGTAATCACGCCTGAGATGTTCAAAAGTGTCGTAGGGACTCGGTTGTCAAACGTTATCGTAACTCCTCTCTTCTGTAGGATTGGGATGTGCGTGTGGATGGATGGATAGTTCAGGCGGTTTTCCCGAATATCTACCTCGTCCTCACCCGCCAATCCTGTATTTTCTACTAGGGGCGAAATATCGGATATGGAGTTGCGCCGAAGATTCAGTCTTGTCAAGTTTGCTAAACCCGAAACCGCAGAGATGTCCAATATCGAGTTGTTCTCAACATGCAGTTCTATCAAATTGGTCAACCCTGCAACCGCAGAGATATCCGTGATGAAACTGTTCCTAAGATACAGTTCTGTCAAATTGGTCAACCCCGCAACCGCCGAGATATCCGTGATGAGGTTACCCCCAAGATACAGCCCTGTCAGGTTGATTAAACCCAAAATCGCAGAGATGTCCGATACCGAGTTGTTCCAAAGATACAGTTCTGTCAAATTGGTTAAGCCCGCCAACGCAGAGATATCCGTGATGGCGTTGTAACCAAGACGCAGCTTTGTCAGGTTGATTAAACCTGATACTACTGAGATGTCCGATATCACGTTGATGTCAACATTCAGTTCTGTCAAGTTGGTCAACCCCGAAACCGCAGAGATGTCCGATACCGAGTTGCCCCAAAGATACAAGCTTGTCAGATGGGTTAAGCCCGCAACCGCAGAGATATCCGTGATGAGGTTACCCCCAAGATTCAGTCTTGCCAGTTGTGTTAATCCCGAGACCGCCGAGATGTCCGATACCGAGTTGCCCCAAAGATACAAGCTTGTCAAATTGGTTGCACTTTCAAGCCCGGTTAAATCGCTTATGTTGGCGTCTCTTGCTTCAAGACGGTTCAAAGTTGCTATCTCCGCTGGGGCTATCGGGGTGCCCGGGGTCTTACCGAGCGCATCCTCAATGGCAGTGCGGAGGTTGGGGTCGGGAATATCTACCGGAGCACCCGCCACGGCATTGAATATCACCCTGAGCCCTTCAGCATACACTTCAACGGTGTTTGTTCCGAAGTTGGGCCCCAGTGTGAGCGTACTCTTTGCCCTGCCTGTGTGATCTGTCTTGACGCGCTCAACACTGAGTGTCCCACCGCCTGCGGTAACGGTAAATGTAACCCAAACCTCATAACGTGGAAAACCGTCGTTCAAACCCCGCAATTCAACAACAAATGGAACAGGTAACGGTGTATTGGGGAAGCCGTGCAGGTTATCACCTGAAATTTTCGTCAGCGGCTCAAGTGCTTCAGAAAACAGCACAAAATGTGTCCAACCTGCATTCCCATCTGTATCAACAACTTTGATAGACATCGGATGCACCACAGGGTTGGAAAGACTCGTAAATTTATCAAATCGAATAGCGCCTGGAATAACGCCATCATAGTCGAATTCAATGATGGTATCTCTGTTGCCTGCCAATCCACGACACGCTTTCACTTCAGGAGATCCGGCAGCGCCGTGAGGTGCTACTGTTGTAGCGAGTAGGATCGCCTGGTGAAGTCCATCTGAATCGCTGACTTTGAGTCGAACCGGGACACGCTGTGCTCCTGCCGTATATTGAGGTGATGAAATGAGTTTAATGGTTGGCGGTACACCCTCTCTAGTTGAGGTGCTGGGATTGAAGTAGGGATGCACGGACAGGAATTCGGCATCACACGCAGATAACCGATCCTGTCCTGGGCCATACGACATGACGTACGCACCATCCCTGAAATCATGCGGCAGTCCAAAGGCGTGTCCCAGCTCATGTGCCGCTACTTCAGGATCAAACAAATCAAAATCGGCAGGAACTACCCCAAAGCCGCCATTTTTCCCTCGTCTGCTTCCGATACCTCCGGCGGCGTCAGGCTTATCAGGAAGACCAATTCCATTTATACTATTGTCAATGACGATGAGGTAAGCGTTCGCCTCAAGGTCGAACACCTCCTCAACCTCGTCGAATAGAGAACGCTCTGTGTTATCAAGGTAGTGGCTATCGGGATGACCCCCGTCCATGCGATGCACCTTCGGTGCGCCTTGGGCGTCGGTTTCCACGCGGAAGGTTTTTTCCCCCCAACCGTGTACCCCCATCTGTTCAGCAAAGAAAGTCTGAATGTTAAGAATATCATCTTTCATCTTCTGAACGATGTCAGCACGATACGGCCGATCGTTGGGCAAAAAGTAGATCATCCGCACCGTGCGGGGTTCACCGACGTTCAAATTCGCCGCAAAAGATCGAGCATAGCGACGATTGGGGAATTGGTCCGAATACCGTTTGTTCCATTGATCGTCAATAACACCGCAAACATGCGTCTCGTGTCCTCCTGATGGTTGGGTAACGGCAACGGCGGGATTAAGTGTGCTGCTGGTGAGATAGGCTATTATTGCATACAAGGTAAAACGAAGAAGTTCTTTTTTTATCATTTTGACCTCTCCATTAGGTTGGGGTTTGTGTAAGGGGTATCCTTGCTTCGCTGCGGAACCTACGGCGATTAGCATATCACGGGGTCAGATTAAAGATCAATACTTTTTTGCATTTGACTTTCATATATCTTAAAGTATCCTGAATAGAACTTTCATCGTTAATCCATTTGATGCGGGAAAATTTATGACACATCTCAATGAGGAATTGGTATAATTACCTAAGTTGCTAGCGCGTGTTGACATTTTGCTGTCGCCAATTAGCAATCTGTAAAATGTCAACAATTCGTAGGTTGGGTTTCCAGTCCAACTGATTCGGATTGTCATGAGGTCGGGCAAGATGCCCGACCTACGGGGATTATAAGGAGAATCGTTGTGATAACAACAGAACAGATTGCCCACTTCCAAACGTTTGGCTTTTTGGCGTTGCAACAGGTGTTCTCTTCCAACGAGATGGCGGAGATTAGCCGGGTTTTTGACAACCTCCTTGAGAAAGACCGGCAGGGGCAGCCCGTACTAGACGAGAAGCAGCAGTCAAGATACCACCGGCTACAGTCGATCTATGGGATTGCCGAGAGACATCCGACCCTGACAGAACTTGTGGCGGATGACCGTATTTACGAGACGGTCTGCCAGTTGTTGGGAGGCGGTTGCCGTTGGCTCTGCTCTGAGGGACACCATTATCTTGGGGATACGAAATGGCATCCAGATGGCGGCAGCACCCAAGACTATTTCTTTATAAAGGTTTCATTGTATCTGGATCCACTCACGAAAGATACCGGCTGCTTGCGAGTGATCCCCGGTTCGCATCGGTCGCCGCTGCACGATGCCCTCAAAAGATTGGTTGATCGCGAGGGACCGCCAGATCGCCCAACTCCGCAGATTGATGTTCCCGGACCCGAGGTGCCGTTCTTTCCGCTCGAATCAAAATCCGGAGACATCTTTTTCTTAAACATGAATCTTTGGCACGCCTCATTTGGCGGTAAACCCGGCAGACGTCATCTAGCGTTAAACTTCACACCTGAACCGACACATCCAGAACATATCGCGATGTTGAAGAAAGACTATCAGGGCGTGCTGAACTTGATGAAGCAGGTGCAGCATGGACAGCCAAGGCGGGTGTTTTCAGACGCTTTCCTTCAGAGTGATAACCAACGTATCCAGCGACTGGTGTCCACTTGGGTAGAATTGGGTTTGAAATAATTATAGCGCAAGTGTAGGGAGCGCAGATCTGCGTTCCCTACGGAAACTTAAAGGTTAAAAAATTATATAAGGATTTCATCTATAGGACTTACACACCTCAGTTGTGAAAATTGTTGCCCCTATTTCATACTGCGTAGGACAATGACTTTGACCTCCAATAATGGAAATTCAATCGTAGACAGAGGTTCCCCAATGTTCTGATTGCTCAACTGCGTAAGTCCTAATCTATTAAAAACTATGCAATATACAACACTCGGTAAAACAGGACTTCAGGTAAGCGTGGCTGGACTTGGCTGCGGTGGATATAGCCGGTTGGGTCAGGCGACCGGCAGAAGTGAAGCCCAATCTATTGCCTTAGTTCAACAAGCCATTGACCAAGGGGTCAACTTCATCGATACAGCGCGGAGCTACCGCACAGAAACCATCGTTGGAAAGGCACTAAAGGAACGAAATCGGGACGAATTGGTGATTTCGACCAAGACTACACTCGCCGATGACACGGGTCGAAAACCGCCGGCGCAGGTAGTCAGCGAATTGGAGACCTCTTTGCGGAAGATGGATCTGACCTTTGTGGATGTGTTTCACCTGCACGGTGTACAACCTTTGGTCTACGACCATGCTGTGGATAAAATAGTCCCTGCGCTCCTGCGGGAACAAGAGAAAGGGAAATTCCGTTTTCTCGGCATTACGGAGGTTCCTCCCAAAGACCCCCACCACCAGACACTTGAACGGGCAGTGCAACAGGATTGCTTCGATGTGGTGATGGTCGCTTTCCATCTCATGCACCAGTCGGTACGCGAGAAGGTCTTCAAACACACACTGCCGAAAGGGATTGGTGTGTTGAATATGTTCGCCGTGCGGTTGTTGTTCAGTCAGCCGGGCAGACTGAACCATGTGGTTAAGCAGTTAGCGGAAGAAGGGAAATTGCCCGCTTGGCTAGCGGAGAAGGAGCATCCACTCGATTTTCTGATTCATCCAGATGGTGCACATACCATTATCGACGCGGCGTACCGATATTGTCGTCATGAACCCGGCACGGATGTGATACTCTTCGGCACCGGCAACCGGACGCATCTGCTGTCCAACATCGACTCCATTCTGAGCGATCCCTTACCAGCAGCAGATCTGCAACGAATTGAAGAACTATTCGGAGCGTTAGTGGACGTCGGTTTGGATGCGCCGGGGCGGCGTTCCCCTTGAAATAGATCTTCGTCCTTCTCCATACTCCCCGCTAAATTTGTTTCACGGAACTCACCTATTTCGTCAAAGAGCCCTCTCCGTGTTAGAATTTGCTTGCAGCGCATCAAAATCCGATATAGAATTGGGGTATCGTTAAAAAAATCTTTAGGGAAAGAAATTAGCCTACGTTAGCAAGGAGTAATTTATGGCGACAAACGCAACATTATCCATACCGCGCCGCCGTTTGGGACGAACAGAGTTGAGCATCCCCGTCGTTCCTTTCGGAACACAAGGGTTCGGCAACCACTTCGGCTTTGTCTCTGATGAGGATGCCATCGCTCTCATCAAACATGCTATCAGTATCGGTGTCAACCATTTCGACTGCGCTCGCTGCTATGGGGATTCCCTGCGTAAACTCGGGTTGGCGTTGCGAGAGATACCGCGTGAGGATGTGATAATCACCGGACGCCTTTGCTGTCATTCCGCAGCGGACTGGGGAGGTTACGGTGATGGAAGACCCAATTATTCCGCCGAGCGTGTGATTGCGGATGTCGAAGATCAGCTGCAGTTGCTCGGTACAGACTATTTCGACGGTATGTTGATTCATGATCCGTCCGAAATTGAACCCACGCTTGAGAAGGGTGGAACGTTAGATGGTGTGATGCAGTGCAAAGCACGAGGGCTGGTTCATTTTGTCGGATACGGGATGCGTCCACACGATTTCCATCTGAAGACAATTGCCACCGGCGATGTTGATCTCCTCTTGTGTTTCAACGACTATAATTTGGCCCGTCAGACCGCCGCGGATACCGTTCTGCCCGCCGCCGCTGAAGCCGATGTCGGCGTTATGAACGGTTGGTCAATTCTACGCGGCTTGCTGACAGGGGTTGATATTGACGCAGAAGTGGCACAAGGGCGATGGGCAAATCACCCCGACCTCGAACCAGCGAGGGCGAGATGGCAATGGTGTCAAGAAGAGGGCGTTGATCTGCTCCAACTAGCCCTTCAGTATTGCCTACTGGACGATCGGATCCATGGGAACAATATCGGCTCGTTGAACGTTAAGCAGTTGGAAGCAAATGTGCGGGCGGCGAGCACACCCATCTCCAATGAGGTATGGGAGAAATACGAGGCGCGATTCGGTGGTGGGATGAACTGATTTCCGTTGTGAAGCCGAACGCAACGAAATTTCGCTGAGGTAAAACTAATGCCTTCCTCCCCTTCCTGGGATCTCCCACCCAAAACGCTTGTACTACCCAATAATGCAGTCCATGTTTGGCGGGCATCCTTGCATGTGTCCGCCTCCTACCTGCGTACCCTTGAGGATACGCTCGCGGCAGATGAGCGTGCCAGAGCCGAACGGTTCTACTTCCAGAAACACCAAGAGCATTTTATCGCCGGGCGCGGGCTGCTGCGGAATATCCTGAGTCGTTATCTGGACAGGGAACCAGACCAGCTGCGTTTTTGTTATAATTCTTACGGAAAACCGGCTTTGACCGAAGAAGCTGGCGCGGAAGGACTTTGCTTCAACTTGTCTCACTCCAACGGAATTGCGATCTACGCCGTTACCCGCCGCCGGGAAATTGGCATCGATATCGAGCATTTTCGTCCTGATGTTGAAACTGAGAAACTCGCCGAGCGATTCTTCTCACCACGAGAGGCGGCTGTACTCCGCGCACTCCCTGAACATTTGCGGAAAGAAGGGTTCTTTAACTGCTGGACACGCAAGGAAGCCTATATCAAAGCGGAAGGGAAGGGGCTTGCCCTCCCCTTGAATGCGTTCGATGTTTCGCTGACGCCGGGGGAGCCGGCAGCATTGCTGCACACCCAAAACCACCCCCAAGAAACCTCTCGTTGGTCGCTACAAGCGTTAGACCCCGAGCCCGGTTACGCGGCGGCGTTGGCGGTGAAGGGACATGATTGGGAACTAAAGTGTTGGCAATGGTCCCCGTCGTAAGCGGTCTGCGTTGTTGGGGTGTATCAACAACACATCTATTTGACAATCACCATCCGCTTCGTCTCAGTGAAATCGTCTGTTTCCAACCGGTAGAAATAGACACCTGTCGCAACGCGTTCTCCCAACGCATTCCGCCCGTCCCAATACGCCGCTCGATTTCGGGAAAGATAGGCACCTGCCGGTTGTCGTCCGAGATCCAAAGTGCGTACCCACTGCCCCGCGAGATTGTAGATGTGAATCCTTACCGATGAAGCGGCTGCAAGTTGATAAGGAATCCACGTCTCTGGGTTGAATGGATTGGGATAATTCGGAAGCAGTGCGTCCCTTTTGATGACTCCGTGTGAATCTAACGGCAACTCACTCGGTTTGACGGCAATGGGAATATCCTGACGCAAATGCGGCAAAACGGTTTCGATTGGTAAGAGGTGGATGCGTCCATCATAGTGATTCACAGCAACAGTCACTCCATCCGGACTAAAGATTATCCGATGATAAGGCGGAGAGAACTCCGAAGCCAGTTGTCCCGTCTGTACATCCCAGATCTGCACCCCCGGCGCGTAAGTACCCCTCTCAGGACCCCAGATAGCTGTTGTAAACCATCTGCCATCTGGACTAAACCTAGCCATTAGCACTAAGCCCGTTGGGAGTTCGAGATCGACTTCCTCCGTCTCAATATTCCAAAATTGAATTCTGTGTTCTTGCCGGCCCGTATATCCCGCAATCCATCGGCTGTTGGGACTAAATTCAAGAGAATCCTCACCACCAGTTGCACCTAGTCCCCTGACAACATGTTGCAAGGTGAATCCTTGTGTTTCCCAGATTACAATTGTGCTAGAATTCGCTGCTGCAAACCACTTACCATCGGGACTAAAACGGACCGAACCGTAACTGACTGAAACATCTCTTTCCTCCAACTCCGCAATCTTCTCGCCAGTTTCAACATCCCACACCCGTATCACCGGTGAAAAAGTCACGGCGGCAACCAAACGGCTGTCGGGACTGAACGCGATGGCTCGATTCCATCCTGCTCCGGGCAAGACATGTTTAACGGTAGCGGTATCCACATCCCAAACCGTGATGCGCCGATCTGCATGAGCGATGCCGACATATTTACCATTGGGGCTCAGTGCTACTGCATAGCCTCCGTTATCATACTGCATCTCAGAAATAATTTCCGTTGTAACACTGTCCCAAACACGAATAATGCCCCAATGCTCGGTGGTGAAGTACTCACCGCTTGTACTGAATCCAAGCATAGACGAATTAGCATAACCTTCAAATCTACCAATCAACTTTCCAGTGTCTACCTCCCAACGTCCCACATTCGCGTAACGATCTGCCAAAGCAACAACGGTTTTGCCATCGCGACTGAGAGCGAGGCGAGGAGGCCAATACCGTACTTCGTAGTCTGGGGAAACTCCATCCGTTCCCTCCCAACCTTTGAATTCCTCATCGAGTCTCGTCTTGGTAATCCAAGATCGCGTCCACTCTTGATTCACCGTATCCCAAATTCCAATGACTGAGTCGTGGAATCCAACAATTAGCGTTTGTCCACTAGGACTAAACGTGAGAGAATCAATCTCTATACGCTCGCGGACACCTTCTACCTCTACATCATTTCCATCAATTAGCGCAGTTCGACCGCATGTCCCTAGAACCCGGAGTTCGATCTGTCCTTCCTCCGTCCCAATCGCGAACTGCATTTCATCGGGATGGAGCACCAGAGATGTCACGCGGGAATCTGTGAGAGCTCTGCCTACGAGTTGTGCTGTAGCAATATCCCAAATCTCGACATCGTATGCACCGACGATTAACTGTTCCCCATCAGGAGAAAAAAGGAGTGCGTAGTCTTCCCAACGGGGATGTATGCGACGGAAGGTGAAAGCTTTCTGATGTCTCTCCCATAGGCGGACCACCCCCCGCACATCAATTGAAGCAATCTGTTTGCCGTCGGGGCTGTACGCCAAATCGCTGACAGGATACTCGCCTCCGGTAAGTGTCTCGACTGCCTGACTCGTAGCACTGTTGATTCTATGTAATAAATCTCCAGCCGCAACCAGCATCTCCGACCCGTCTGGGCTGAATTCGAGCGCGTCCACGTTTATTTCAATGCTATGGCTAAACTGGTACGTTTGCGCCTCATATAGTTCAAGCAGTGCCGTTGTGCCAATAGCCAGCCATCTGCCATCGGACGAGAATTGGATTGCTTGGACGCTTCCTTTACCGATGAATTTATCCGTTTGTCCATAGGCGACAATTGTCGTTGAGCAGAGGATTATCAGTACCGACAAATAGCGTTGAAGCACGTTTTTCATCCGTATGTTCCCCCAAATTTGTGATGAATACCCCACGCTTAGTAACCGACTTTCAACGGAATCAGACAGGATCTGACGAGAATCGTTGACAAACGAAATTCACTATGCTCATCAATCATACGCAATTTAGATACCATCATACAGGTTGCCACTCATAGGGAATGTATAAACCGGGAAAATGTGAACTAAATCGAGTCAACCACCGCTCGCAGTGGATTGACAAATCCACTACACATCTGCGGGTAGAACTTGGATACGTCTATACATAGCAACTTAGGGCAACCTTGCCTTAGCTTTTGATATGGGTTGTAATTTCAAAGGAGGAGGGGGCCGCTCACAAAGCGGTTGTCGAAACTGTGCCACACCATCGTTGCAAAAATGCCACACCGGTAAGCCGAACAACTTTGCCTTAATCAGTGGAAGCCTAACGAAAAAACACATCAGGTTCGAGCGGGGTGACCGCCTCCTACGATTTCTTAACATGAATCAAAATAAAAAAGCCGTCTCGGGGGAATTACCCCAAGACGGCTTTTCTATCTTTTGTAGGGAATCGTGCGCTATTTAATCGCAGACTTCGCCGCGAGTATATCCTTCCCTCGCCCTTGTTCTTGCAGCGCAATCAAGGTCTGTAACGTTTTTCTCAGTTCTTGACGATAGCTATAGCTGAAAAGCACAAATTGGGCTTGTTGCTCGACAGTCAAGAACTGATTAAGCTCGTCCATAATCTTTTGTCTTTCGGCAATGAACCCATTCTCAACCTCATGATGATGTGTTAAAGCGGCCTGTAATTCAGCCAGTTCTGCTTTTGAATGCGTTGGAGTAGCTTGTAACTGTTTTAGCCGGTTCATACTCTGCCGGTGTTCCTGCCGATACTGCATCTTTAACTTTTCCAACTTGTTGAATTGGGTCAATAAGGGCACCTTCTGCTCCGACGTCGGCGAAACCGCATCAACCAACTTCCAAATCTTGATGGTTTCAATGAATTCAGCCATCTCGCTTGGCGTTGTTGGTCGAGGGGAAGTGTTTGCTTTTTTGATAAACGGAATCAAGAACACCAGCGCGAGCACCACAGGGATTACTAAGAGCAACGGTATATAACGGCGTTTCATAAACAGTATCCTCCTTTGGGAGTTTCTTTAATCCAAAGTAATAGAAGCAAATTGATCTGTCGTCGAAGGAACAGTGTCAGTGAGAACTTCGTCTCCAAAAGACTCAACGTCGATTTCGGCAGTAATGACATGGAACCATTGGTTAACAAGGTCGGTAGACGCCACCGAATTTGGCAGTCGGATTTCATCAACAAACGAACTCCGGCTGTCCCAAACCGAGGGAATATCTAGGCTTTGAAGCTCACGATTTAACTGTTCTCGCAACTGGTCTACAGGGATTTCAGCCATGAAACTTGCGGAAATAAGCACATCAAAAGCGGGATTATCGGTTGAAGCTTTGAATAAGCGACTGTTGGAAAGTCCCCAAAAACTTAAAAGGAGAGCTAATACACAAGCCACACTTGCCATTTTCCACCCATGCATCCTTACCCAAAGGGGAAGGTGATTTTCTTCAAATGCTTGACTTTGCGAAAGTCTCATACGGAGAGTGGGCCAAAACGCTTTCCATGCCTCTGGCGTGGGGTACTCCACCGGCACACTGCTGGCATGATGGATTGTTTCCTCAAAGGTTTGTAATTCCTCTTGGCAGTGAGGACAGTCGTCAATATGAAGTTCTAATTGCTGGGACCGTTTGGGAGACAACGTTCCCTCGATGTATGCTGGTATTAATTTTTCGACTAATTTACATTTCATAACGAATCAATTTTCTAAGTAAGGTGCAAGTAGGTCACGTAGTTTTCGCGTCGCGCTAAACAGATGGGCTTTGACGCTCCCGACACGCAGATAGAGAGTATCAGCAATTTCGCGAAGGGCTAATCCTTCATAGTGCCTCAAAATAAACACCTGCTTCTGACGCGGAGATAACTGTTGAATCGCGTTCCTGATCTCCTTTCCAAGCTCTGCCTGTTCTAGGCCGTGCAGTATAGCGTCCTTGGTAGCACCTGAAGGGAAGAGGAAATCATCAGCGGGTAATTCTTCGACAAAAGAGATATTTTTATGACTTGTGCGGCGGCGTGTATAATCAATGCACGCATTTTTGGCAATCCGATAAATCCATGTGTAAAATGTGGATTTACTTTCAAAACGATTCAGTGCCTTGAAGCCCCTAAGAAAAATCTCCTGAGACAGATCATACGCATCCTCTGGATGGTGAGTAAAGTTATAAGCGATCTCGTAAATTCGCCTCTGATACTTCTGAACCAACTCACCAAAAGCGCGGGTGTCCCCGCATTGTGCTCTTTTAACGAGGTAGCGATCTGGATCTTCTTTCATGGCATTTGTCCCGTAGTAGACGCAGTAGTAGATGAAAAGTTTAGGTACCGCTACAGGAGGTATAATGCTTCGACCGGCTAAGATTTTAGATAGTAGATGAAACAAGGGAAGGGATAAGTACAGAGGTGGAGCCGGTGAGAGGATTTGAACCTCCGACCTGTTGATTACGAATCAACCGCTCTGACCAACTGAGCTACACCGGCGTATAAGGAAAACGGCCTCAACACAGATGATGAGGCCGTCAGGATGGGGATGCCGAGGGGCAGAATTGAACTGCCGACACATGGATTTTCAGTCCACTGCTCTACCTACTGAGCTACCTCGGCACAATCGAGAGCGGGTAGAATGATACCAAATGGAGGAAGTTGATGTCAAGCGTTTTTTACGCTTATACCTGATAGAACAGTTGGCAACGACAGGTTCAATCAGGCAAATAAAAAAGCCCTATGTGCTGTGCATAGGGCTTAAACTCAAGAATAAAAGCTGCTCGTTATCGTGGCTGGACGCCTGGCCACTGATCATCACTCGCCGTCACATCCACTACAATCCCGTCAGGATCTTCTACCTTGAACGATTCGTCCGGGGGCGAATTCGGATCGTATTCTTTTCCGCCGACCCCATCCGATATAATTGTGAACCCATTCGCCTCACACCGCTTGGCAGCTTTCTGTAGGTCAGGGACACGCACACCGATGTGGAGATAGTCCAGCATTCCACCGACGTGCGACGGTCGTTCGGGCCCATTGTGCTGAAAGACCCGGAAGTTGTGGTAGCCATCGGTGAGATCGTAGCAGCCGTCCATCGTCGAAAAAACTTTCAATCCGAGGGCATCCCGCCAAAATCGGATAGTCTCTTCCAAATTGGTGGCGCGGACACCGATATGTACGAGGGTTGACATTACTGATTCCTCCTTGTAAAAAAGGTTACAAAGTTTGGACAATTATAGCACACTTATATCAGGGGTCAAACGAAAAAAATCTCTCCGAGCGGATTCCTAATAAGCGGTGATGCTAGCCTGGATCTTCTCCAGCGTTTTCTCCCCGATACCTTTGACATTTGTGAGATCATCAACGGTAGAGAACCCACCGGAGGTTTGACGGTATTCAATAATGCGTTGCGCTAGTGTGGGACCAATACCGCGTAGTGTTTGCAACTCCTGAGATGTCGCGGTGTTGATGTTGATGTGCGATCCATCCGACGGTGCAGACCTCCTCACGGAAGGCTGCGGGGTTGCAGAAAGGTCCGGTGAGGTGGGAATGGTGTACTCCTGAGCAGCGTTGGAGATAGGCGCATGCTGCTTCACATCAGGGATTTGGCGAATCTCTGGAACATCAATCTGCTGCCCATCACGAATTTTAGCAGCGAGATTCAGACTGTGAACGTCGGCTTGGTCAGTCTTCCCACCCGCCTTTTCAATAGCCTCATGGACTCGCGCATCAGTGGAAAGATAGTAAACCCCCGGCAACTTCACCGCCCCCGTCACATGGATAGCAATCTCTGACTTTGGAGTGGGTGCGGGTGATGGAGGTGGGGCTGCTTCCGTCTCGACGACGAAATTGGGCTCACCGAGAAAAAGCGTAGGATGAAAATGCTTTAGCATCCAATACCCCCCGCCCGTGAGTATCACGACAACGAGGATAATGATAATTTTTCGATGTTGTGCTTCGAGGATGTCCATCTTCTATCTGTACCGACACACCAGCGATGGATAGATTTACGATTTCACTTAATCCAACCGCCCCCGACGACGGTATCACCGTCATAGAATACCGCTGCCTGTCCAGGAGTCACGGCACGGCGTGGCTGATCAAACTTGACTTCCACCTCCGTGTCGCTCAGGGGGCGAATCGTCGCCGGTGCCCCTGTATCTTGATAGCGAATCTTGACCTCCGCGCGAATCGGCTCAGTCAGCTTATCCATCGTGATGAGGTTTACCTTCTCAACCTGCATCGTATCCGCCAAGAGGTCTTCGTTCTTCCCAACGACGATGGTGTTGTCGTGAACCTTTAATTCAGTGACATAGAGTGGCGTCTTAGCAGAGATCCCCAACCCTTTGCGTTGTCCAACCGTGTAAAACGGGATTCCCTGATGCTCTCCGAGCACACGGCCCTCTTGGTCAACGATATCGCCTTCCTGAATCTGTTCAGGGATCCGATCCTTGAGAAATCGCTTGTAGTTATCGTCTGCAATAAAGCAGAGTTCTTGGCTTTCTGGCTTTTCCGCTGTCCGCAATTGATATTTCCGCGCTACCTCTCTTACCTCATCTTTTTCATACCCACCGAGTGGCATCAATGCTCGACTCAACTGCGCCTGTGTTAGTGAAAACAGGAAGTAAGACTGATCCTTGCGGGAGTCAATCCCTTTGCGCAAGGTATAGCGACCTGTCTCCGGCTCGCGTTCGATTCTGGCGTAATGCCCTGTCGCCACGCAGTCAACTTCCAATTGCGTTGCGAGCTCAAGCAGCTTCCCAAACTTCAAGTCCTGATTACAGATGACGCACGGACTCGGTGTCCGTCCAGAAAGGTATTCGTCAGCAAAATAATCAACGATGCTCTGGCGGAACGGCTCTTCGTAATTGACGGCGTAAAATGGTATCCCTAACTGTGTAGCAACCCGCCGCGCGTCCTCAACACCCTCAAGCGAGCAGCAATTCGGCTTATCCGACTCGATCTCGATTGTGTCGTGCGTACCGAGGCGCATGGTAATTGCAATCACATCATAGCCGGCTTCGACCATCAATGCCGCGGTCACTGAACTATCAACACCGCCGCTCATCGCAGCGATAACCTTTGTACCCAATTTAATCACCTACATCTACGTTTTTTTGGAATGAAATCACATTAAGGATAGCATACGTTCTCATGCGTTGTCAAGATCTTCATAATATCTAAAAAGTTTCGATAATTTTGCTTGACTACTTTATATTTGTGTGGTATAATTCACACTAAGGAAAATAAGAATTAACGAGTTGTGAAATACAACCCCTTTATAACCTAGTGAAAGTATGATTTATATACACAAAGAAAGGAACCCCAGATGAAAACGGCTTCTTCATCAAAAGTAACGGAGGCGATTCACGTGATCAAGGATCAGACCTGCGAAAAGTGTGGCACGCAAGCAAAGGGCTTTGTTTACCGCAAAGCGCAGCCGATCTACTACTGCCGCAAATGTTTGCGCGATGAGATTGACACTAATGGGCGGTTGGTCGCATAAGAGCGATTTCCAAATCGCGATTCGCATAAAACAAAAAAAGGGCGTACCCAAACCGGTGCGCCCTTTTTTGGTTGTTCGTTTGACTCGCTAATTATCATCCTCACGTTCACTGAGCAACTCGCCACGTGCCAAACGCTCCGCATTCTCGGTTGACCAGAGGATATTCTTCATCAACTTCTGTGCGGTTATATAACGGGTCGCCGCGAGAAGATGCATCCGCTTTTCCTCAGTATCGTCAGTCAGCGCGTAGTGCCGAAAGGCGACTTCGAGCACTTGGAACATGTGAAGTTCTGCATCTTCACGGAGCAGAATGTGCGCCAACGCACGCTTGAGCGCGTCAACGTCGTGCCCTTCCTCCAGATATTGATTCACAAGGATTTCCGCTTCGTAGACCTTTTGGAAGTCGGCAAACTCCTGAAAGCGATCTAACATCTCATCAACGGAGCCGAAGGTTTCGTCAAGCCGTTGACCGGGACGGGGAATACGCGCCGCTGGCATGTTCAACCAGCGTAGGTAGTTTAGGAACACGGCACCGTGGAAGATCCCTCGCAAAAGGTCTGCACTCGGCGCGTAGTAGAACGTGCAGTAGAGCGCGTGTGCGTAGGAGTAAATATTTGCCACATCGTGCCAATCCCCTTCATTCTTGAGATGGAAGCGCGCGGTCCGAATCGCTGAGGCATAAGTCATAGCTCGGCAAATGTCGGTAGGCTTCACGCCGGCGCGAAGTTTCTCCTCAATCTCCGCAACAATAGGTATAAAATCGTCGCCAAGCATCGTTTGGGTGAACTCCGAAATATCGAGTTCCGCTTCGTTGGCTTGGTTCTCCCGCCAGATTTCATCCAAGCGGGTGAAGATTGGCTCCAGCACCGGCACACTGTCCGCCCATCGAGATGTCTCCTCGTGCCGCGTCCGGCTAATCAAATCAACCACAATTGGACGTAAGATCTCGTGTGCCCCCTCCCATTCGATGTAATCCAACGCCTCAAACATCTTGTTTGCAAAATCGAGGGCGTGGCCATCGCCGGTGAAGTAGAAGTCAGTGGCAGCGGTGAACACGAAATCCGCTAAGACCGATTTACCATATCCGCGGTCATTCAGTGTGAGCAGAATGCGCTCTGCGGCACCTCCGTCCCGTTTGTCGATAAAGTAGCGGAACCATCGCTTCAGGGTTGTGAGGTCGTGTTCCTCTGTCGTCTGCGGGAACGGTGCGCGATATGGGCGTGAACTTCCCGACGTGCGAAGACTGATTTGCACAAGTCCATGCACGAGAAACAGGTTGTAATCTTTCGGGGCAACCTCGTCCCACAAATTCGCTGCGAGTGTTAGAATCGCTACGCCGGACGACCAACCCTCGCTGCTTTTATGGGCACCATAGTGGAGCCCCTGCTGAATAATCTCCTGTGGTGTTGCATCTGCATCGGTGAGCGCTGTGACCGCCTTCGCAATGAAGAAGGAACTCCGGTCCTTGAGTCCTCGCTCAAGGGCGCGCTTGCCACGGTCAATGACACGGCGTTTCGCTGCGTCTCGCTCTCCACGGGCAAGCCCAACGTACAGATACCCATCATCGCGTACTGTAACAGGGAACGCCTTCAGATCATCCCCAAACGCGAGAAAGCACCCACCCGATTTGAGGTCGAACTCCCAGTGGTGCCAGTGGCAAATCAGCACACCATCTCGGACACTGCCTTCGGACATCGGATAGCCCATGTGCGGACAGCGGTTGTCAACAGCGTAGAATTTATCGTGATACTTAAAGACAGCAAGGTGTGTGCCTCCCACATGAAAAGGCTTCCCATTGCCGTCCCCAACGGTATCGGCGGGGCAGAGTCGGTGGTAAACCAGATCGGTTTCATCCGTAACATCCGCAGTTGGGAGATCTTCAAAGTGGATTGAACCTGCCGGTGTTTCTTGAGAGGAGCGTGGTGAAATACTCATGGTGTAAACCTCCTTGTCACCTGAAACGTAAAACGTGATAGATTACCGCCATTTTTTTCGATCTGACTTGTTCAAAGTGTAGCGTGTTTCGTAGGCTTTGTCAACACAATTAGAGAGTATTGTACTCTATTAGACGTGCTGGAAATAGAAAGTTTACCTCCCGCCAGTATTAGATTGAAAAGCCACTTGACCTTGAAAAAGCAACGATCTGGTGTTACAATGTTTTTAACTTTGGCATGTCGTTAGGTTCTGTGCGTTATACCCCATCTTCCATCTTCTTCGGACTATTATGAGTGAATATATCCCATGTCAACCCAGAAAGAGATTACGATCGATCCGCTAAACTACCCATTGGTCTACATCCCTGAAGGCTCGTTCGTCATGGGCACACTTCCGACGGGCTTACGAAAGACTGACCATGAGGAACCGCAGCGCACAGTGATGCTCAACGCTTACCATATCGGCAAGTTCCCTGTGACCCATACGCAATATATGCAATTCGTAGAAGATAGCGGGCATTATCCGCCGCGTTTTCATGCCGATCCGCGCTTCAATGCGCCGGACCGTCCTGTGGTTGGCGTTAGTTGGCACGACGCACAAGCATTTCTGGGGTATCTCAGCGAACTGACAGACGAAGCGTATCGTTTACCGACAGAAGCGGAGTGGGAGAAAGCAGCGCGAGGCACCGATGGACGAGAGTATCCGTGGGGAAACGAATGGGATCCATCAAAAACGAATTCGTCGGAAAGTCACCTCAAACGAACAACGCCCGTTGGCAGCTATCCTGAAGGGGTCAGTCCTTATGGGTGCTACGATATGGGCGGGAATGTTTACGAATGGTGCATAGACTGGTTTCACCCGGAGACCTATCAATACGCGCCGGCGCAAAATCCCTTTGGTCCAGCCGGAGGCAGACGTAAGGTCATCCGGGGAGGCTCATGGCTGCCGCGGGGTCAATTTGCAGCACGATGTGCGAACCGTGCAGCGTATGAACCGATAGAGATGGTGCATAACGTTGGAATTCGGATTGCGAAGTCAACTCATAAATCAACCTCAAGATGAGAGATCGCCATGGGGTTTCCAAATCCCTTGATCCACAAAAGTAGGTGACGCCATGTTACGTCGCAGGAATTCTCGCCCAGCTTTAATCTGTTCGCTTATAATTCATCTCATTGTTGCAGCCATCATGATGCATCTACAGATTAGACAGCGTCAACTACCCTCGTTTGATGACAGCGTTCTGGTTGACATCACCCATTTTCGACGCCCGGTGGTTGTCCCACCCAAGCCGGTTGAGCCGCCACCCCCTGAACCGGTTAAAGTTGTTCCAGAACCATCCACTCCTAAACCCAAACCCGCATCTGCGACCAATTGGCTGACGGTTGATACACTCGAAACAAATCAACGGACAGCGATTGGGTCGAAAATTGATTCGCCTCCGACTTCGGACAGCGCTGGACCTGTTTCCCAACCGCAACTATCCGCAAAAGCACGTCCAGATTCCAAAGCACTTACCATGCCAGCAGTAGATCTGCCGAGAGAGGCTTCAGAAAAGGGGATGCCTCTCGCGGCAGATCAGGACATCAATGTTGCTGAAGGAGGCAGCCATCTATCAGAAAGCTCTCCTGAGATCGGCGTAACAAAGTTACGCGTAGGACGAAGGCGAGGCGAGGCACTTGACGGAATGCCTATCGGCAATTCGGGCGGTGGCATTCCTTCGGGCACCTCTGGGGAGGACAATTATATTCAGATGATGACTGAACTCGCTCGAAATCTGACAGATGCGGCAACCGTTCAGGAAGTCGATCTGGTGTTTATCATCGACAAGACCGGGAGCATGGAAGACAATGTCCGTGGTATTCGCGCTTATATTGACCTCTTCTTTGAACATTTTACACGCTCAGGACACGATGCAGCCTTTGGCTTGGTAACATTCGCCGATACCATGACAAAAAAGCCGAAGGTTCAAGGGGTTACGACAGATCACGGCAAATTCAAAAACTGGCTTTACAAGATTAAGTTTGAAGGTGGAGGGGATCTCGCCGAATCGGGATTAGATGCGTTGATGGCTGCGCTACACAAGATTAAATTTCGAGGTAATGCTCAACGATTTTTCGTCCTTGCGAGCGATGGAGCCTTCCACGATGCAGATTACGACGGCAGATCAGAATATAGCCAAGACGAGGTTATCGAAACGCTACAACGCCAAGATGTTCGCGTTGATGTCATCGGACTGAATTTCCTTCCCATCAAACAGATTGCTTGGGCAACGGGCGGCACTTGGCGAGCTATCCCCGGCAGAGGTTATCTAGAGCACATTCCACGAACGCTCACAGCCAAAATGCTCTCCGAACTTGGTGTCCTTGGTTTCAACAAAGATGGACTAGAAACAGATGAGGTTGTCATTTACCTCCGTCGTGACCCGCGTCCAACGTGGCTCGAAGTCACATGGAAAGTGCTCAACCCATTAGGTGAACGCTGCTATGGTCCCTTCTCACAGCGGCTCGATATCCCGAACGACGGCTCAGAGGTTGTGCGGTTTACCCCGACCATTGATGTCAACCAATTTCGGACAGCAGCAGGGACATACACCATCATCTACCACCTTGAAAACAATCTTGGACATCGCAGCATTTTGCGCCGTACCTTTGAACATGGAGGTTAAGAAAAATTACACATCACGTTGCAGACCTTATGGTATCAGAGAAACAGATTGCAATCAGCGCGGTATTGAGAGCCGTGCAACTGTGTCAGCAGGTACAGGCTGACATGGTAAAAACGGATGCAGTGGAGAAAGCGGATCGAAGTCCCGTAACAGTGGCAGATTTCGGTTCTCAGGCTTTAATCTGTCAAGCAATCGGTGAGGCATTTTTAGACGATATCATTGTCGCCGAAGAGGATTCTCAGACGTTGCAGGAAAACCCTCAACTTATGCAGCGTGTGACCGGATATGTCGATCGTTTTGCCGCAGGGATACCTTCAGTCCAAACAGTCTGCGATTGGATTGATCGAGGCGGCGGAAAAGTGGGAGAACGTCTCTGGACGCTGGACCCGATTGATGGCACGAAAGGGTTTTTGCGGGGGGATCAATATGCCATTGCACTAGCGTTGATTGTTAACGGAGAGGTAAAACTCGGGGTGCTGGGGTGCCCGAATCTGCCGCAGAAATTGGACGATCCGCAGGCACAACGTGGCTGCCTTTTCGTCGCAGAGAGAGGTGAGGGCACGCGGATGCTATCGTTAGATGCAAAGTCCTCACAACAGATTCGTATTTCTCACGCAACTCGTCGTTTTGCAGAGAGCGTTGAATCTAGCCACAGCGACCTTGATACTCACGCACAAATCGCGCATCAGGTCGGTATTATCAATCCACCGATCCGGATGGACGGTCAGGGGAAGTATGGAGTCCTTGCGCGGGGTGAGGCGTCCGTCTATATTCGTCTGCCAAACCCGGCGACGCCGGATTACCGTGAGTGCATTTGGGATCACGCCGCTGGGCTGATAGTGGTGGAAGAGGCAGGCGGGGTGGTAACGGATGTCGATGGACGAACACTTGATTTCTCGCAAGGGAGACGAATGACCGCCAACCGCGGAATTTTAGCGACAAATGGGGATCTGCATCCGCAGCTGTTGGAATGTATCCGTAGGGGTGTCCACAATTGATGGTGGGCGGGTTTAATCGATAGCTTGCGCCGCCGCCGGAATCTCAACTCCCCGCTCTTTCCAAAACCGATCCGCCCCAGGGTGCAGCGGAATCACAAACGCCTTCGGCGCATTTTCGAGCGTCATATCTTTCGCGGCAGGGGTGGTGGTTACCAAGGTTCGATGTCCCGCTTGATCGTACATACGCTGTAGGATAGTGTAAACTGTTTCCTCGCTGATGTCTTTGTGCGCGATGAGGACTGTTGGCATCAGGAATGTATTCACGGGTTGGACGTTTTTGTACGCCTTCTCAGGCACCGTGCCGGGCAAATAGAAGGGATATTTCTCGTAAAATCCGTACTTTTTGGCGGGTGCGTCGAAGTCAATTAGGCGGACAGATTTGATTTCGGAGACATAAATGATGGCAGAATTGGGTGCATTGACAAGCCATTGAAAGCCGTGCACCTGCCCATCACGGAGGGCATCACTACCTGCGGTCCCGCCTTTATAAACGGGCGTGAACTTGCCGTGAATGCCGGCAAGCTTCGCGAGACGTTCCAGTGTCTGTGCAGAGCCTGATCCCGCTGCTCCCATCGCAACTTTCTTCCCGACAATATCCTCAAATTGATGCACATCGCTGCCCGCCAAGGTAACAAATTGATTGTAAGCGATGTAAAGCAGCGTTAGCACTCGGATATTTTCTTTCTCTCCCTCTTTGGCAAAGACCTCTTGCCCATGATAACCCAGATAAACATCGGAGGCAAACGCAACACCCATGTAGTCTCCACCACTATCGACACGACGTACATTTTCAATAGATCCGGCGGACGCTTCAACGGAGATTCTGATGGTGGGTTCTGCTTTTGAAACGACACTCCCAATTCCACCTGCAAATGGTGAAAACGTCCCGCCGACCGCCCCGCCGAGGATGGAGAGCCATATCTGCTTCTTTTTCGGTGTGCTTTCCTGACCGCTCTCTGTTTGGACAGACGATTGTTTGTCTCCACTTTTCTGCTTATCACAGCCAAAAATCAGCAGACTCATCACACAGAAAATGGACAACCCTAAATGAAAATTTCGTCGTTGCATTTTTCTCCTCTATCGTCAACTATGCTCTGCCATAGACAGGAATCGCTGCCCCGTTGATGATAGCAGCGGCATCGGAAATGAGGAATAAGATAACTTTGGCGATGTCGTCAGGCGAGACCCAGCGGGAGTGATCTTCGTCGGGCATCCCTTTACGGTTCGCAGGTGTATCAATGATACTCACCAGCAGAGAGTTGACGTTAATCCCCAAGTCTTTGACCTCCTCCGCAATCGATTCTGTGAGAATCCGCACCCCGTTTTTGGAGACGGAATAGGCACCCAATCCTGCCACCCCACTTAATCCTGCACGCGCAGAGGTGTTCACAATCTTCCCACACTTCCGCTCAATCATGTGCGGCAGAACCGCTTTGCAGCAGAGAAAAATCGATTTCAGATTCAGATCCATCATGAAATTCCATCGTTCCTCAGCCATGTCAGCAACTGGGATACCGCCGACAAAGCCGCCGACCGTATTCACTAAAACGTCGATCTGACCGAATTTGTCCAATGTGGTTTGGACGAAATTTTGGACTTCAGTTTCAACCGTCAGGTCTGTGCGTATCAGTGTTACTTGCGCCTTGAGGGCGCCAATTTGACGCTCAAAGGGTTCGATATTGCGCTCAGAAGTGTAAGGGACCGCAATTTGATAACCTTCTCTGAGAAGGGCTTCCGTAACGACCGCTCCCAACGCACCTGTACCGCCAGTGACAACAGCAAATCGCTTTTCAGCCATTTTGAAATCCTTTCTCATGCGATGCGTGAAACGGATTAAGATTCACGAGTTATAGGAAAATCCCCAAATCGGTATAGTCTATTGGATTTTGGGACCCGCCGCTCGGACGGCTTCTGTCGCGCTGTCGGTGAATTGCTCAAAGTTTTCCGCAAACATCCTAGCGAGTTCCCGCGCTTGGATCTCGTAAGCCGCACCATCTTTCCATGTGTTCCGTGGCTTGAGAATTTCGGACGGCACACCTTCGCAGGCAGTTGGGACGTGGATCCTGAAAATCGGATCCGGCTCGGTTGGAACATCCGCCAGCTTACCCTTCAAAACCGCATCAACAATGGCACGGGTGTAAGCGATCTTCATTCGTGAACCTTCGCCATAGGCACCACCACTCCATCCGGTGTTAACCAACCAACAATCCACCTGATGTTGATTTATCTTTTCCCCAAGCATGTTGGCATATACAGCAGGATCTAACGGCATAAATGGATCACCAAAACAGTGGCTGAAGGTCGCCTCAGGTCCCTTCCCCAATCCCTGTTCAGTGCCGGCAACTTTTGCGGTGTATCCCGAAAGGAAATGATACATCGCTTGCTCAGTTGTTAATTTGGCGACGGGAGGCATCACACCAAACGCATCGCAGGTAAGCATGATCAGGTTCTTCGGGTGTCCGCCGACACCTTCCGGAGCGATATGATCGAGATGAGTAATTGGGTATCCCGCCCGTGTATTCTCGGTTAGTGTGTCATCATCGAGATCGATTTGCCGCGTTACCGGATCGAGGATCACGTTTTCCAGCACCGTCCCAAACTTATGGGTACAGGCGTAGATCTCCGGCTCCACTTCTTTGGACAAGTTAATTGTTTTCGCGTAGCAGCCGCCTTCAAAGTTGAAAACGCCGCGATCGCTCCAGCCGTGCTCGTCATCGCCGATGAGTTGTCTCCCCGGTGCAGAGGAGAGCGTTGTTTTTCCTGTCCCCGACAGCCCGAAGAACAGGGCAACATCTCCATCAGGTCCAAGATTTGCCGAGCAGTGCATCGGCAGTACCCCTTGACTCGGTAACAGGTAATTAAGGTATGTAAAAACCGATTTCTTTATCTCTCCAGCGTACCGCGTCCCGCCAATAAGCACCAAATTCCGCTTAAAGTTCACAAGGATAAAGACCTCTGAGTTAGTGCCGTGTAATTCAGGATTAGCGTGAAGCCCCGGAAAATCAATAATTGTAAAGTCAGGTGAACGGTCTGGAGACAACTTGTCAGCGGGGATGAGAAGACTTTGGGTAAACAGGCTGTGCCACGCATATTCGGTGATGGCACGGACGGTGATGCGATGCTGCGGGTCCGCACCGGCGTAGCAATCTTGAACAAAGACATCACGCCCCTGGATGTAAGTTAGCATGTGATTATACACGCGATTGAAGTACTCTTCGGCAATGGGACGGTTGACTTTACCCCACGAGATTTTATCTCGGCTTGACGATTGTTCAACGATAAATTTGTCGTTAGGTGAACGACCTGTGTGAGGACCAGTTTCAACGATGAAAGGACCAAATTGAGCAATTTGTCCTTCGCCCCGCATGAGAGCTTCTTCATATAGGGTGGGTGCTGATAAGTTCCAATATAAATTATTAATATTTCCGATTTTATGGTCTCTCAATAACTGGGCTTTGCTCATGCAGTTCTCCTAAAAGCTGATCGCGGATTAAACAGATGATGTGGATTTCTTCTAATTCCCGACTGGAACAACTCCAATTCCGGGCAGATCGGGTAAGATGAGTTTACCTTTCTCAAGTGCTACGCCACGATATGGATCATTCGCAACCAGTAGATGTCCATCCAGATCTGCGTAATCCACAAGCGGTGTGAGATGTGCTGCTGCTGTAATGCCTAGGGAGCTTTCTATCATACAACCAATCATCACTTGCAGTCCATGCGCTCGTGCAATGTGGATGATTCGCATCGCTTCAAGCAGACCACCGCATTTGACCAACTTAATATTAAGACCATCAACGCAGCCGACCAGCGAAGGTATATCGGCGGCACGTTTCACGCTTTCATCGGCGAAAATCGGGAGCTCCGAGTGCTCGCGGACAAACTTTAATCCCTCCAGATCGTCCGGCTTTGTGGGTTGCTCGATCAGTTCAACGCCGTAAGAGGCAAGCTCACGAATCATACGCACCGCTTCTTTGGGTGTCCATGCCGTGTTGGCATCCACATAGATCGGCTTATCCGTGACTTCGCGGAGTGCGCGGATGAGCTCCAAGTCACGGTCGGTGCCAAGTTTCACCTTGAGGAGGGGATACGCCTCCGCTTCACGCACCTTTTGCTGCATTATCTCCGGCTCATCAATCCCAATTGTGAAGGTTGTAAGCGGTGTCGCCTTTGGATCGAGCCCCCAGAGTTGATAAAGCGGTACACCTAACTTTTTCCCAAGCCGGTCATGCAGCGCCATATCAATCGCGGACTTTGCAGCGTAATTACGTCCGAGAACGGATTCAAGCTCCGACATCACGCTCTCAATAGCATCAAGGTTTCCATCAAGACCTGCATCAAGGATGTCAAAAGCGACTTGAACCGTTTCGACGGTTTCGCCGTAGAAGCGCGCGGGAGCCGTCTCACCAAGTCCGCCATCAATTTCAACAGAAATCACTTGACGGAATTCATCAACGGCTCGCCGGGCAATTTTGAAGGGGTAGACAAGTTTGAGATTAGTGACTTGGTATTGGATATTCATAAGGTAGCTGCAAAGATTTGATCGGTGTGTTCGCTTAATCGCATTCCTATTGGGGCCTTATGCTAGTTAGCTTCCCTTTTTTTATGGGAACTAAAAAAAAGGGAAGCTAAAAAGTCCTCCAGTCTGTTACTATAGATGAACTTGACAATCCATCTAAAACTGGAGGATAACCTTATGATAACCGATTTTGATGACCTCTGTCTATGGACTTATGTCATTGTTGATGACATTCTGATAAAACTCGAACCATTACTCCGACGCCCAGGCCCCCCTCCCCCATGTAGCGATAGTGAGTTAATCACTATGATATTGGTTGCCGAATGTAAGGGGTGGGACATCGAAACACAACTGCTATCCGACTTTAGCCAGCACCCCCATCTGTTCCCTATACTGCCTTGTCAGACCCGACTCAACCGGCGAAGACGCAATTTGGGGACAATCATCAATCGGATTCGACAGATGCTCTTGTCAGACATTGAAGCGGCATCGGAGAAACTGTGTATTATTGATAGTTTGCCGATTCCAGTCATTCAGTTTCATCTGGCACCTTCGTCATCAAATAATTGGTCATGCTATGGTGCCGATTATGGGCGGGTGGAATCGAGGAAACAGACCATTTTCGGCTATAAACTTCATCTGTTAGTCACCGCAAGTGGGGTGATTGTTGATTTTGAACTTGCCCCGGCTTCTGCAACCGATTTATCGGTTGGTTACGAATTGCTCTCTGGACACCAAGATAAGCAAGTGATAGGGGATAAAGCCTATATTAGCAACCAAGTCAAAGACCAATTAGCTCAACTCAACCGTATCGATCTGATAACGGTCCCCCGACGCAACCAGAAACAGCAGATTTCCAGACAAACCAAGCGGTGGATTAACGAAATTAGGCAGAGGGTTGAAACGGTTAATGGTCAATTGAGTGAACAATTTCATATACAAAAGAATCATGCGCATAGTTTCTGGGGGGTATGCACTCGGTTATACTCCAAACTCACCGCTCATACGCTATGCGTTTATCTCAATCAGCTATGCAAAAAAGAGGCGTTTTTACAGATTAAAGAGTTGGCGTTTCCAGTTCATTAGTAACTAGCATAAGGCCCTATTGGATAAAGGCAGTTGTAAATTTCTGATCGGTTGATGTTTTCGGCTAAGTATATTATGATGGCAATCAATTGTCAAGAAGGTTTTCGATCTTTGGAATGTTGATACATCTTTTTGCTCAGACCACCACATTTCACAATTTACTAATTTTTCAAACTTTAATGCAACTTTGCGCGACCTTATCCGTAGTAAAGACAACCCGAAGTAGAAAACGTCCACAATATGTCCGTAGATGTTTTTCTTAATCTGGTGAAGCAACAAGCACAGATCTACCAACCGGATTTGTATCTGCTTAATGATCAAGATGACATCAAAGGCGTGATTTTGATGCAACTTTTTGTCGTAGCATTCGTAGTAAGGGCAACCTCAACGAAAGCTCATGGAGTCACGATATGCCAGAGGAGGTATTTCTTGATCTCGTCAAGCAGTACCAGGCACAGATCTATCAACACGCGCTGTACCTGCTCAATGATCGGGATGACGCCAAAGACGTGACTCAGGAGACTTTCATCAAAGCGTGGAATTCTAACACTGAACTACGCCTTGAGACAGTCCAATCGTGGTTGCTCAAATGCGCCAATAATTTATGTATTGACCTGTTACGCCGGCGTAGATTTCAAGTGCCGTTAGCGATGGGGGACACTGAAGAAATTGAAACGCTGGTCCACCATCAGCACGAAGGCACGGCATCTCAATCATCAAACCTGTCACCAGAAGAACTGTACATCAGGCAGGAACGTCAACAGTTGGTGCAACAAGCGATCGCTCAACTTCCCCTCCATTTTCGCACGGTTGTGATTATGCGCGAAATAAACGAATTGAGTTTTGAGGAGATCGCGGAAACGCTAAATCAGCCTGTCGGCACCGTGAAATCGAACATGTTTCGGGCGAAAAAGAGGTTACGGGAAATACTGGGAAGCCTTATGGAGAGATAAGCAATGCAACGACATTCAGCGACACAAGTGATACATTGCGAATACGTGCATTCAGTTTTGGAAGAATATCTTGCCGGTGAACTGAACACCGACACTCAAGTGGCAATTGAGACACATCTAGCCACATGTCAGGACTGCCAAAATGAGTTGGACTTCGCGCTTGAGGTCGGCGATGCGTTGCAAGAATTGCCGAAACCCCAACCGCCTCCTGAGATTTTTGATCAAGTTGCTGCCTACGTTCAATCTCATCCAAGGCCCACCACCCAAGGATGGTTTGATTCATTGAAGCAGGTACTACGTGGGTTGTACCTGCGCCCGGTTGCAATTGGAGCCGTAACCGCTAGTCTTATTATCCTCGTGACGTTCGGCGCATACCAGCAGCACCGGCAATCTTTACAAATTGAACAGGCAACTCACGAACTCAGTTACGCCCTGAGCACCGTGCGCTACGCGATGCATAAAACAGAACTGGCTATCTACGAGGGGCTTCCTTCCAATGAAGTGATGGAGGCACCGCGCAGAACGTTGCTGTTTACACTGGATGGGATTAACACTACTACGAATGATCACCTTTCACAGGTAATTCGTAAAAGCCTTGCGATATTCAATAAACTCAACTGGAAGGAGATAGATAAATTATGAAACGCTACAGAAACCTTATCTGGTATGTCGTGCTTTTGTTTAGCCTCCTTACGATTACTAGAAGCGGCATTGCTGAATCACAAGAGGAAATGAATATCAGGGGGCGCATTGCCTTTGATTTCCCGAAAACCTCAGAACCGAACATCGAGATTAATTTGAGCGGGAAACTGATTAAGCTCGTTGCCAAAGCAGCAAAAAACGATCAGAAAGCAGCTGAATTGCTTGAGATGCTGGAAGGGGTATATGTGCGTGGTTATCATAGCAGCGATGCAGATCTTGGCGAAGTCAACCGTTATTATGAAAATAAGTTGAAAAAAGAAGGTTGGGACGTCATCGCCAAAGTCAAGGAAAATGATGAAATTGTTGAGGTGCACACCCTTTTCGATCAGGATATTGTAAACGGGCTTTTCATTGTGGTTGCAGGAACTGAGCGTGCGATCTTCGTGAATATCTTCGGACGCATTAATCCAGAGCAGATTGGCAAACTATTAGACAGTTTGGATGTCAACGATCTCGGCAATGTCGATATAGGTCTGGGTGATTTCAATGTCAACGGTGATTTCGATGTTGACTTTGATGTCGACTTGGAGCACTGGAATAGGGGGATCGGGTTAAATATCGAGATAAATGTGTCGGAGGAATTGGATTGGACGTTTGAAGGCACAGACATCTCGGACATCTCTGCGGAAACTACCAACGGCGCGATTACGCTTGATGCCTCCGTCCGAGATAAAGTGATTGTCCGCGCCTTCAAAAAGGTCCGTGCGCGCGGCATAGGCAGCATAGCAGGTGCAGAGAAATTCGCGAAAAAGGTTCACGTTTACGCCGAGCGACACGGAAAAGAAATAAAGATTTATAAAAAATATCCCAAACCGCCAAAAGGCATTGATGTCAGTGTCGCCTATGAAATTCAGTGCCCGGCTGATGTTAGTGCGAACCTGCATACAACCAACGGTTCAATTGATTTGAAGCTACCCGGGAATTTCTCCGGTCAGATTGACGCAAAAACTAGTAAGGGACAGGTGCGCTCCGATTTTCCTGTTCCCTTCACCGATAAATCAAAAAAGCAGCTCACCGGCAAAATTGGTGCGGGAGGAGCGGCAAAGGTCACATTGCGAACCACAAATGGAAGCATCAATTTGAGGAAGCGGTAGTGTCTGTGTAAAGTTTTGCCTATCTTTCTTGCGTTGTAAAAACTGTGAAAATGGAGGAAAGAAGATGCGATTTGTAATAGTTAGCCTAATCTGTTTGCCATTGTTCGTTATCGGGTGCGCTCTTTTCAGTCCGTCAAGTGAAGAGGTCAACGATTTTAGTAATTTAGATACTAAAGTTAGTACAATTTGTATCCAATTCATGTAGCGTTATCAAGGGTCTAGTGAATATTCGGCGAGTTAGTATCTTCAGAGATTGTTGCAGAAAATAATTATCCCTTGATTAAAGCACGCATATACTCAACCATCAACCCCTGTGTCCGCTTGACAGGACGATACCAATGAATGCTCAATACCCAGTACACCGACTCACTTGTTATCGAACTGCCCCGATTTTATCAGGGTGGCGTTGAATAGCAATTGCCTCAGGCAACTGGTCCCGAAACTCAGTTGCGTGAATCAATTGATGCTTTGCTGGGATTTGACCTGATATCAGGTCAAATCCGCAGTGCTGCTTGGCATCCCGAAGCGTATTCCCAATCAACCATCATTTGTACCGTGAATTGTCCAAACTTTAGTAATTTAGATATAGGCATGGGCAATTTTGATATAGATGTAGATATGGACCGGAATATGGGGCTTGGGTTACATATCAAGGGAAGTGTGTTGGAGGGATTGGATTGGACGTTTGAAGGCACAGACATCTCGGACATCTCTGCGGAAACTACCAACGGCGCGATTACGCTTGATGCCTCCGTTCGAGATAAAGTGATTGTCCGTGCATTCAAAAAGGTCCGCGCGCGCAGCATAGCAGGTGCAGAAGAATTCGCAAAAAAGGTTCATGTTTACGCTAAGCGAAACGGAAAGGAAATAAAGATTTATAAAGAATATCCCAAACCGCCAAAAGGCATTGATGTCAGTGTCGCCTATGAAATTCAGTGCCCGGCTGATGTTAGTGCGAACCTGCATACAACCAACGGTTCAATTGATTTGAAGCTACCCGGGAATTTCTCCGGTCAGATTGACGCAAAAACTAGTAAGGGACGAGTGCGCTCCGATTTTCCTGTTCCCTTCACCGATAAATCAAAAAAGCAGCTCACCGGCAAAATTGGTGCGGGAGGAGCGGCAAAGGTCACATTGCGAACCACAAATGGAAGCATCAATTTGAGGAAGCGGTAGTGTCTGTGTAAAGTTTTGCCTATCTTTCTTGCGTTGTAAAAACTGTGAAAATGGAGGAGAAAAGATGCGATTTGTAATAGTTAGCCTAACTTGTTTGCCGTTGTTTATTATGGGATGTGCTTTTTTCAGTCCGTCAAGCGAATCGGGTCCAAACCCACAGCAGAATCACGCACATAAGAGCCATACCCACGATTCCACAGATGATGACAACAGGCTGGAGGCGGATTTACAGACGGTTGAATTGGGGGGAAATCCACGGCAGATGTCCCGGCGCATAGGAGATAGGGACACTAAAGCCGCCGAAGATCACGGCTGGAACGATGAAGTACTGCAGCATCTGGTTATGTTTCAGTCACTTCTCTCAACAGATATCGAAGCGGCACATACCAAAATTGCCGAAATTGCCAAAATACGGTTCGGATCTCACCCTCTTACTGATGAATGGAGTGAACTCTTTTTCCGTTTGTATCGTGATAGAAAAGGACACGTTTTGGATGTTAAACGTTATTGGGAGTTGGAAATTCAATTGTTGTCAGATATTGATTCCGAAACATATGCCAAAGGGATACAAGAATATCAATTGGGTATGAAACAGATTGATCTACTTATTAAAATGATTGAAAGCCAAGGCGGCGACCCCGAAGCCACTGAAGCTGATTTCAATTTTAACTTTTCTTCATATCTGAAAGGAGAATAGCATGAACACGCAATATACCTTCAAAGTAATTGGTGGTGCACTCATTTTGTGGATCTTAATTGGTGCTGGATTTTTTGCCTACTTGCAGTGGGATTTGAGACGTTTTAAGGCATCACTTGAGGAACTACCCGAATTAGCCATTTTCCCAGAGCCTGTTTCACCAAGAGATATAGCTACAACTGAACGCTCCGGTCCCACAACACCTCCAATGACAGTGGAGGCTGAACGTTTGGAGTACCAACTGTCAGAACTCAACGGGTCCGACATGGAACCCGAAGATCTATGGCTTGACGAGACAGATATGTGGGAATTTGATTGGGAAATCGACGAATCTTTTCCTTCAGAGATTGAGTTACCAGACCTTGTTTCAGACGAACCGGTCGAGGGTATCGCCTATACATACCCTGAACACGATATTTCAAGCTTTCCCGATTTATTAAAGTCGGCGTACGGTGATTCAGAAGATGTTGATGTTGTAGCTGAAGTGCTCACGCGTTCGGAGGCTGGCACCGCGACAGGTGACGATGCGATTTCTATGGCAGAGGCGTTATTAAGAATCATACCTGAAGACCAACATGAAAATCGCCAGTCAGCTATAAAATTTCTCGAAGACATATATGAACTCAAACGACATGAGGAAAACCTCCCTACAATTGTCACAAAAGTCGAATTTGGAACTACTATTGCATCTAAAGAGTAACGTAAAATAGGGCAGACCTACTCCGTATTCGCATCATAATAGAAACTTCGTCTTGAGAAGGTCTGCCTTCATAGTAATCTTCTGTTTTTCTTTATAGCTGCTAAGGCTTATGACCCCGAACCGTTGCTGGACGCCTGCTTCTCCTTCCACGCCTTGACGACCTTCTCCGGGGTCAGCGGCTGATCCCAGATACGCACACCAATCGCGTCATAGATTGCGTTGCCGATTGCAGGCGACGTGGGCACCACGACGATTTCACCGGCACCCTTGGCACCGTAGGGTCCATGCTGGTGCGGAACTTCGACGATGATCGACTCCATGTATTCTTTCAACGGCATCTCAGCAATGGAGGGGATTTTATAATCCATCAGGCTGGCGTTGGTCATCTGTCCACTTGCATCGAAGCACATGTCTTCGTGCAGTGCGATACCGATACCCATGCACGCGCCGCCGTAGTTCTGCATTTCGACGCCTTGCGGGTTCATCGCCTTGCCGACATCAATCGCTGAAACAAACTTCCGAACCCGTACCTGCCCCGTTTCAACGTTGACCTCGACTTCGGCTGCTTGGGCACCGTGTCCCATGTAAGCCATTGGTTGTTCGCCCTGCCCGGTGTTTGGGTCGTGCGGACTGGCAGTGACTTCCCATGTCGCTTTACCGATAACCTCGTCAACCGCCGGACGTTTGCCCGCCAGCATCTCCACCACGAACAGGTCTTCAACTTTGATGGACTTCTCGGGAGAACCCTTGACGAAGATGTTCCCACCGGAAACGTCTAAGTCGTCAGGGTGAACCTCCAACTTGGGTGCGGCGACTTCCCGTATCTGGCGTTTCGCATCATCACACGCCATGCGGGTGGCATTGCCGGTGTGGAAGGTCTGCCGACTGGAACCCGCGACATGATCGAATGGAGTAATCGCGGTATCCGGGGTGATCAGTTTGACCTGATCGATCCCGATTCCGAACTCATCGGCGACGATTTGTGTCAGAACAGTATAGGCACCCTGCCCCAAATCGACCGCACTGGTTCGCAGCTCGCAAGAGGCATCTTCATGGACCTTTAACTCCGTGCTGGAAGCGGTCGGCGCGAAAGAATACTTGTTACCGAGAGCGATGCCTTTACCGCGATACCACGGGGGATTCAACGGCTCAGAGGGGGTTTCCCACTCAATCGCATCAGCGCATTTGGTTAGACATTCGTGGGCACTGAACGCATGGGCAGGCATGGTAATGGCGGTGCGCTCGCCTTCGGTCAGCAGGTTATTTATACGCAGTTGAACGGCGTCAATGTCGCACATTCTAGCAATGATGTCCATCTGCGTTTCGACCGCCCAAGCAGATTCTGCGCAGCCATAGCCTCGCAACGCGCCACCGGAGACACGGTTGGTATAAACGCCGTAAGAGTCCACCCAAAGCGCGGCTAAGTGGTAGGAGCCGGGATAGAGATGCGTAGAGAAAATTGGTTTGAGAATCCCCTCGCCGCTATAACCGCCGCCCCAGAAAATCGACGTGACTTTGCGTCCGACCAGGATGCCATCCTTGGTCACAGCATCCTTCATGTAGAAGATGAAGGGTGTGCGTGCTGCGGTAGCGGAGAGATCTTCGGCACGGGTCAAGATAATTTTGACAGGACGCCCCGCTTTGCGGGCAAGTGCAGCGGCGATAGCCCCTTCTTTGACCGTCAACTTGCCGCCGAAGGCTCCGCCGACAAACGGAATGATGACGCGAACTTTGGATGGCGACAGAGCGAGTGCCTTCGATAAACCGTCGCGTGCGATGTAGGGCGATTGTCCCCCTGCCCAGAGAGTCAGTGAGCCGTCGGAGCTCCATTGTGCGACTGCGCCGTGTGGCTCCATACATGCGGTGTGGACATAGCCGGTTGCATAGCGATTTTCGATGATGTGTCCGCCTTCGTCCTCCACTTTTTTGAATTCGGCGTCAATGTCGCCGTGACGGATGCGGTAGGCTTGCCACAGGTTGGGTGGACGCTCGTCCATTTCCGCGAGTTCAAGGAGTTTTTCGTATTCTTCGTATTCTTCGTGCAACACCACCGGCGGGTCTAATTTAATCGCTTCCTCCGGGTCAAAGATGGAAGGGAGCTCCTCGTATTCGACCTCGATCTGTTCACAGGCTGCGCGTGCAATCTCCGGAGTATCCGCAGCGACCGCAGCAACAGGCTCACCGACAAGGCGCGTCTTGTCGTGGGCGAGCAGATGCTCATCCAGCGTTAGGATGCCCAGCCGTATGTCAGGCAGATCCGCAGCGGTAATGACAGCGCGGACACCGGGTATCTGTTCGGCTTTACTGGTATCAATTCCCAGAATCCTTGCATGTGCATACGGACTACGCTTCAGCTTGGCATGAGTCATACGCGGCAGCACGATGTCGGTTGTATATCGTGCTGCTCCAGTTACTTTTTCTATACCATCAACACGTTTAGTAGAAGTTCCAATGACGCTCATGTTATTTATTCCTCCTTCTCCCCTGCGACGCTCAAAATTGCTTGCGTCGCGTGCGTGTACACTCCGCAGCGGCAAAGATTTCCCACAAACGCAGAGCGAATGTCTTCTTCAGTTGGATTCGGGTTTTCGTCTAGCAACTGCTTCGCCGTCAGCAGCATCCCCGGTGTACAATAACCACACTGCACAGCACCATGCTCAAGAAACGCAGCCTGCAACGGATGGAGTGCAGTGGGTGAGCCCAGACCCTCTATGGTCAAGACCGATTTCCCTTTTGCCTGTAGCCCAAGCATCAGACAAGATTTCACCAGCTGTCCGTCAAGCAGCACCGTACAAGTCCCACACCGCCCATCCTCACAAGCGCACTTCGTCCCCGTTAGCCCAATCCCATCACGAATAGCTTCCATCAAGGTGTGGTAGGGTTCAACGGGGATGTCATAATTTTCGTCATTGACAGTCAATGATAATGGGTATTTCATTAAAACGCCTCCAAATAATTAGTTATCAATCCAACCCTGATCGGAGATTAGGGTTTTATGCTGTCGCTTTGTCTTAACCGGTAGCGCGTGCAACAGCTTCCGCCAATGCTTCCTTGGTCAGCACACCGACAAGGTCAATTTTATATTCGCTTGGTGCCATCGGATCGCTCGATGGAGCGACATGGGCTGCAGCGAGTTCACCAGCTTCGGCGAGCACCCCATTGTTTCCGACGATGTTGTTACCCTTCAGGCGTGTTTCTGCCTCTTGTGCGTGCGCTGGGGCACCTGAACAGTTGCCAACCACAATGCGGGCATCCTGACAATCCCCCGCTCCATCAAGGCTGACGAAAGCACTGACGCCGACAACGGGATAATCTCCTGCGCGCAGCACAAACCGACGATGGGTAGCTGCAGCGGATGTGAGGTCGAATGATGGAATACTCACCTCCGTCAGCAACTCGCCCGGCTGGGCAGCGGTAGCAAAAGCGTCAGTGACAAAATCGCACATAGGCACCACCCGTTCACCGCTTGTACTTGCTAATTTTACTGAAGCATGCAACGCGCTCAGAACAACGGTGATATCGCTCGCTGGATGTGCCTCACAGATCGCCCCGCCGAGTGTTGCGAAGTTACGAATTTGTTGGTCTGCCACCTCGTTGATGACATCATTCAGGGCACGCAGCGTCGGATACGTCTCGCCTATGCCGCTCAAACGATCCAACGTAACCTTCGCACCAATTTTTACGCCTTCGTCCGATGCGGTTATGTCTTCCAATCCGGAGACATGTTGAATACTGATTAGATGGGATGGCTGAATTAATCCATTCCGCAACAGTATCGTCATGCTCTGCCCACCGGCAACAACCTTCGCACCATCCCCGTGTTCGGCTAGCAGCGTACAGACCTCCGAAACGGTAGTCGGTTCAAGATAGTGACAATCAATCATGTATTTCCTCCCTCATTTAGATGAGCTATGGGATTTTTGAGAAAACCCTCAATGTATCAGAGGATTTCCTATTACAAATAGATTATATTTTTTGGAAATTTCTCAAGATTATAACATAGTTCCCCTAAAAATAGAAACCCAAAAATCATCCACGTGCTTTCGCCGTGCAAGCATATCCAATTCTGTTGACTCAACTGCTCGGATCTGCTATAATGGCGGAGGCTTAGTTTACATGGATAAGGACATTCTTATATCAGCTATTGACAAAGGAGGTCAAATCGTGATCCGAACATACTATTTGCTATTTCTTTATATTGTCTCAATCCTCTTTGCAATCGATCCGATTGTTCTCATGACAGATGCTAGTGAGGTTGGAGAATGGCAGGCTTACGGCTCGGACAAAGCCAGTACCAAATACGTTCCACTCGATCAGATTGACAAAGACAATGTCAAGGATCTTCGGATTGCGTGGCGTTGGAACTCCCCCGATAATGCGCTCGTTGAATCCAATCCTGACCTGTGGACGATGGTGAATGAAGCCACGCCGCTCATGATCGGTGGCGTGATATACACCAGCACGTCGCTCAATCAGGTTGCTGCCATCAACCCCGTCACAGGAGAAACAATCTGGGTTTATAACCCTAAAACCTACGAGGACGGCACCCCTGCCAACACAGGTTTCGTGCATCGCGGCGTCTCCTATTGGGAGGGCGGCGATGATAAGCGCGTTCTTCTTGGTACAGGCGATGGGTATCTCATCGCGCTTAACGCCGAAACGGGGAAACCAATACAAGGGTTTGGTGAGGCTGGTCGCGTCGATTTGACAAAAGGTTTGCGACGCACAGTGAATCGGCGACTGTATGCCGTTTTCTCGCCGCCGGTTATCTGTCGAGACGTGGTTGTCGTTGGCTCCACAGTTCTCGATTCCTTCGCGATTGGAAAGCCACCGCAAAAGCTGATGCCGCCGGGCGATGTCAGAGGGTTTGACGTTCGCACGGGCGAGCAACGCTGGATTTTCCATACCATTCCGCAAAAAGAAGAGTTTGGCAACGAAACATGGAAGAACAATTCTTGGAAGACAACGGGCAATACGAATGTCTGGACGATGATGAGCGCGGATGAGGAGTTGGGTTACGTCTACCTGCCTGTCAGTACCCCCACCAACGATTATTACGGTGGACATCGTCTCGGAGACAATCTCTTTGCCGATAGCCTCGTATGCCTCAACGCAGAAACCGGGGAACGGGTCTGGCATTTTCAAATTTTGCATCACGGGCTCTGGGATTACGATCCGCCTGCCGCGCCAAACTTAATTGACATTACCGTTGATGGAAAGGAAATTAAGGCGGTTGCCCAAGTGACCAAACAGGCGTTCTGTTTTGTATTCGACCGCGTTACTGGAGAACCGGTTTGGCCCATTGAAGAACATCCCGTACCCCAGTCAACCGTGCCGGGAGAATCGACATCGCCGACACAACCCTTCCCAACTAAGCCGGCCCCCTTCGATCGTCAAGGTTTGACCCACGATGATTTAATTGATTTCACGCCGGCGTTGCGTAAGCAAGCACTCAGTATCATCGAAGATTACGACTACGGCGCGCTCTATACACCCCCATCCGAAAAGGGAACAATCGCCATGCCCGGCATCATCGGCGGTGCCAGTTGGGCGGGGGCAGCTGTTGATCCAGACAAAGGGATTATCTATATTCCCTCCTACACCTACCCTGCCCTTATCACGATAAACAAAGCGAAAGATCCAAAGGCAGATTACACCTATACCGGTGCCCTCACGTTTGGACCCAATGGACCGCGGAGCCTCCCCTTAATCAAACCGCCTTATGGACGTATCACCGCCATCGATCTGAATACAGGTGAACACAAGTGGATGCAACCGGTCGGAGAGGGACCACGGGACCACCCTACCTTGCAGCATCTCAACCTTCCGCCATTAGGCTGGGCACAACGTAATTTCCCGCTACTGACTCAATCGTTGCTTTTCGCGGCGACGCAGGCACAGTGGGACGGGACCGGCAACTCGCCCCGCGGAAATGCCATTGAAGTGACCTTCGAGAAAAAGAATCCGTTTCTGTGGGCATTTGATCCGGATAACGGGCAGCTGATTTCCAGAACAGAACTCCCAAGCAATGCACAGGGCGCACCGATAAGTTACATGGCTGATGGCAAGCAGTTTATCGTGATTCCGATAGGTGGGGCGAATCGTCCTGCCAAACTCATTGCGTTGAGTTTACCGTGATGTTATGGATTTACAGATTAATTGCCGCTCGACAGGTTAATAGGAGTTGGGTCTTCCAACCCGTTGGGCGAGGAAACCTCGCCCCTACGATTAGGTACTCATCGGCATCCAACGATGCTGTGCCTTGAATTACGGACACACCTCACATAAATCTCAACACGTCCTAGCAACTTGAATTATTAAAATTTTTGATAAAGGATAGGAGTTACGCACTTCAGCCCCGATATTATCGGGATTCAAAGCAGTTTGCAGTAGCGCGTTCATTGCTTTCTCCCTTGCTTGCAGGGGAGTTAGAGGGGGTACGGACGATTTATCGCCTCCGTTCCGAGACCGACTACAAACCTACGGATTTACTGTAGTTGCCCGATTCATCGGGCGTCACGAGTCGTGTTGTGCGGTGATAAATCACCGAACTACGAAGCTTTGAGCAGTCAACTGCGTAAGTCCTAAAAGGAGATAGAGTTATGGGAAGTCTAACGGATCAGGTCGCAATTGTCACAGGTGGTGCTCAAGGCATCGGCGGTGCAACTTCGAGACGGCTTGCCGAGTCAGGTGCGAAAATCCTCATCGCGGATATGGACGTTGAGACAGCTCAAGCTAATGCCGAGCGGATGCGCAATGCAGGCGGTGTCGCGGAAGTCATTGAGATTGATGTCTCTCGTCGTGACGATATTGAGGCGATGGTCAATAAAGCGGTTGAATTATGGGGTCGTCTCGACATCCTCGTCAACAACGCTTTCAATACCAAAGAGCCGGATGGTAGCGCAGTGGACTTGTCGGAGGAGGCTTGGGACTATGCAATGAACGTCTTAGTCAAGTCCATGTTTCTGGGTGCAAAGTACGCCGTCCCGGAGATCCAAAAATCGGGCAAAGGTAGTATCATCAATATCTCATCCGTCCATGGTCTCCTGATGGCTCCGAAGAAACTGGCATATGAAGCGGGTAAGTCCTCCGTTATCGGTGTCACCCGCCAGATGGCGATTGATTTCGGACCGATGGGCATCCGGGTCAACGCAATCTGCCCCGGTCATATTGTGACCGAACGCATCGAAGCACATTGGAAGCAGAACCCGTCGCTGCTGCGCTTCTTTGAGGCACAATATCCGGTTCGCCGTGTTGGGCGCCCGATTGACATCGCTAACGCTATCAACTTCCTCTGTTCGGACGAAGCATCTTTCATCACAGGACACGCACTGCCGGTGGATGGTGGGCTAACTATTCAACTTCAAGAGGACTTCGGCGTGAATCAGGCGCGATTTTTTCAAGAACATCCGGATACCGATGTATCCTCTTATTGACATCAGCTTCCCCAGCGTCAAATCTTTCCATTCTATTCTTTTTGTTAATACGAAAAATTAGCCATAGCGTCTCAATTTCTAGTCTTGTATTGATTAGAAATTCGTTGTATAATACGCACAATTCTGCTAATAGGCATTCTATCATCTTTGCGTAAGGAGGCTGCCCTATCCGAATCGAACCTGTCACTGATTTTGATCTGAAGCATACCTTGGAGTGTGGGCAATCATTCCGCTGGCAGCCAATCAATGACTGGTATTATGGCGTTGTCGAGGGCAGGCAGCTGAAAATACGTCAGGAAAATCAGACGCTGATCGTGGAAAGTTCGGTTGATGAAGGGGGAGCTCAACTAGAAGCCTTCCTCCGCCACTATCTGGACCTGAACCGTGATCTGTCGGCGATCTTAGACGCTGTCGACATTGATCCGTTCATCCACCACTCAATTGAAACATTCCGGGGGATGCGAATTCTGAACCAAGAGGTGTGGGAGTGCCTCGCGTCATTTATCCTGTCTCAGAATAACAACGTGCCCCGGATTAAGGGGATTATCCGCACAATTTCCGCACAATTCGGCGAAAAGATTACGCTTGATGACTCGGTCGATTATTCCTTCCCAATACCACAAGCCCTCGCCGAAGCCGGCGTTGAAACGTTGTACGATTGTGGGCTGGGATATCGCGCCCCTTATCTGTGGACGGTCTCATCGGCAATTGCAGCGGGCGAATTCGATCCTGAGACTCTGAAAAGTATGCCCTATGCCGAAGCGAAACGAGAATTGATGGGGTTCAAAGGAATCGGTGAGAAGGTCGCCGACTGCATCTGCCTATTTTCGTTAGGGCATGTTCAAGCCCTCCCCATTGATGTGTGGGTGAAACGGATTATAGAGCAGCTCTACTTCAAACGCGAAGCCTCGATTCGTGAGATTCGTCAGTTTGCCGAAGACTACTTTGGCGAATATCTCGGTTACGCCCAGCAATATCTTTTCCACTATGCCCGGACAGTTGGACTTGAAAGTCCGCTAAAGGGTGAAAGATAGGAATACGCCTCGGAAAAAGAAAATTTTGACCCCCTTGGCAGTAAGTTGTAGGCAACCCTTTCCCAAAACTTTTAATCACACAAAAAACGAATAGGAGGTTCAAATGCTTGAAGATTTACGCGAAAACGTACTTACACTGTTGGAAGAGCGCGTTGAACGTGCCATTGAGACTATCAAACGTCTCAGGGAAGAGAAATTAACTCTGGAATCTGAAAATAATCAACTCCGTAACGAGTTGGACCATCGAGATGTACAGATTCAAAACCTTGAACAGCGGAACGCTGAACTCAACCATTTCGAATCGGAGATACTGGTGCTCCGGAACGAGCGTGAACAGGAACGCCTTGATGTAGATAAAGAGAAAGCGGAAGTCCGCGAGCGCCTTGAAGGACTCATGACAATGCTCAACAATGTTGAGAACAGGTCAGAAAGTCAGGAAGCAGCACAGCCTAGCGTCCCTGACTATACGTCTGAGACAACTGATAACTCCGAAACAATTGATAACGAGGAAGAGCAACAGGAAACGGAGCGATCAATCACTCCCAACGATACGCTGTTTATACCTACGGCACTAGTAGAACCGCAAGAAGCAGAACAACCAAGTGATTCCGATGATACATCTGAGGAAATGGTCAGTGAGACGGACGATGAGACGGTCAGTGAGACGGACGATGAGACGGTCAGTGAGACGGACGATGAGACGGTCAGTGAGACGGACGATGAGACGGAATTCGCGTAACACTCACCTGCCAACGAACTGTCCAAAAAAACGCAATTGACAACGTGCCATGATTAATTCGTTAGGAATACAAGGCATGACTCCTTCGACACTTTTGCGCGGTAGTCGAGTCCGACTCACAGCGTTAACGCAAAGCGATCTCCCAACCGTTATCCAGTGGCATCAGAACCCCGAATTTTTACGATTATTTGACGCGCTCCCTGCTTATCCTAAAACTGAGACAGCGATGGCTCAGTGGATAGACGATACGAATAAAGCAACTGACGCTTTTCTTTTTGCCATTCGCCCCCTTGACAGCGATGAACTGATTGGCTACCTTGAACTCGACGGAATCCTATGGACACATCGGGTGAGCGGCGTAAGCATCGCTATCGGGGAGGCAAAACAGTGGGGAAAAGGCTACGGATACGAAGTCATGCAACTTGTACTCCGATTTGCCTTTGATGAACTTAATTTGCATCGCGTACAACTCACGGTGTTTTGCTACAATGAACGCGCCATCGCGCTGTATGAAAAGTTAGGCTTCCAGCGTGAAGGTGTACATCGGGAACATCTACAGCGGGATGGGAGACGCTATGATATGTATCTATGGTAGATCCCATAATTCCTGATACAGTTGAATAATATCGTGAAGAGTCATATCGGAGTTATATTCTCGGTGTCTCTTGATATTTGCAAAATCGTGTTCAATCGGATTGTAATCTGGAGAATAAGGGGGTAGGAACATCAGACTTGCCCCTGAATCCTCTATCAACTGTCGGGTCCGAGGTGTTTTGTGAAGCCGCGCATTATCAAGGATTACAACCTGTTTTGAAGTCAAACGTGGACATAACTGTTCGGCTAACCAGTCATTGAAATCTACCGCTTTGCAGCTCCCTTTGAACACCCGTGCCGCAGTGAAGGCATCTTCAAAACGTGCCGCAATAAGTGTCGTTGTCCGGGTGCGTTAGCTTGAGATAAGTCCAAAGACTTTTTCCCCTTTGGGTGCATACCCATAACGTCTATGACTTTCGTCTCGAAACCCACTCTCATCGACATAAACAACAGACTTACCAGAGGCTTTCACCTGTGCGAGTTGCTGAAGATACGCTTGTCGTTTTTCAGCACATTGCTCTTTGTAGCCGAGACTTTTTTTTTCGGGTGCAACCGATATTTTTCAGTCCATACCAGATACAAGACTTTGAGACACCAAAATGAGCTGCACGTTCGGCGTAGGTCTGGTCTGGAAAGTCAGCGACATGTTGTCTCAGCGCATCGGGGTCAAGGGTTCGTGGGCGGCGGGGTCCTGGTTTTTGACGTTTGAGTGGGTCAGGCGCATTCAACCACTTATACAGCGTTGAGCGGGCGACGGAAAAACGGCGACTCGCTTTAGTCTTGCTACCGCCAGCTGCGATAAAATCTAAGACGCGTTTGCGTAAATCTAAAGAATAGGCCATAATAACTATAGAATACCAGCAATAGAACAAAATGTCTAATTATTTATAGGGTTTACTATATATGGTCTCCTCCGCTCGGAATGGGAGAATAGGAACGCCTCCCCGTTGGAATGAATTGCTGTACTAACCACACAGAAAACACCAATCAAAATGACCGCAGATTGAAAGTGAGATAGACATTATGCCATTAAAAACTGTTGGACTTCTAAGCCCCGGCGACATGGGACACACTGTGGGTCACGTCCTTGTTACACACGGCTTGCGCGTGATTACCTGTCTTCAGGGGAGAAGTGAACGCACCCGATCTCTCGCAGAAAAAGCGAAGATTGAAGATGTGCCAACGTATCACGCACTTGTGAATGAGGCAGAGATTATCCTGTCGATTATGGTGCCTGCGGAAGCCAAGGGAGCGGCTCAAGCGGTTGCGGACGCACTTGCCGAAACAGACACAGATCTCACCTACGTCGATTGTAACGCAATCGCCCCACAAACTACGCGTCAACTCGATGAAATCATCACCGAAGCCGGTGGACGTTTTGTCGATGCATCGATCATCGGTCCCCCACCCAGCAAACCGGGGGCGACCCGCTTCTACGCCTCAGGGACCCACGTCGGTGATTTTGAAGCGTTGACGCAATTTGGGCTTGATGTCCGTCCACTTGGCGATCAGATTGGGTTGGCTTCGGCAATTAAGATGTGTTACGCCTCGCTGACAAAAGGACTGACCGCGCTTTGCACAGAACTGCTGACCGCCGCAGAACTGCTGGGGGTGTCTGAACCCCTCAAAGCGGAATTTCAGACGAGTCAATCGGCGTTGTATCAACGGATGGAGGGGGGACTGCCGGGGATGCCGCCGAAGTCCAGACGTTGGATTGGTGAGATGGAAGAGATCTCGGCGACGTTCGGGCATGTCGGTTTGACGCCAAAAATTCTAGCGGGGGTGGCGGATATGTACCGATTGGTCGGGAAGACACACCTCGCTGATCTCCCGCCTGAAGATTCGGAGGCGTTCCCAGATCTCACGGAAATGATTTCGATCTTGGCGGATTGTGTGAAAAACGATCGCTCTGGAAAGGCGTAAAAGTATAAGGAACTTATGGCACAGGATTGGAAAGCGATTATTCCCCGCGTCGAGCAGCTGCTCGACAAAGTGGAAGGGATCTTGACAGCCAGCGTTGCTGCTACCGAAAATCCTTCCGAACCACTCGATGGACACATCGCCTTTCGGTGGCGGAGTCAACGTTTAATTCCCGTCAAACACCCTGACCTTGTAGAGATTGCAGATCTGATTGGGGTTAATCGGCAGATTGCGGAATTGGATCGGAATACACGCCAGTTCTTGCAGGGCTTGCCGGCGAACCATGCGCTGCTGTGGGGGGATCGGGGGACAGGCAAATCTTCGCTCATCAAGGGGATACTCCATCGGTATGCGCCGGAAGGATTGCGATTGGTCGAGGTGAACAAAGAGGGGCTGCTCCATCTGCAAGAGATTGCCGATCTCCTGTGGGAACGCCCGGAACAGTACATCCTCTTTTGCGACGACCTCTCTTTCAGCGAAGGGGAAGCGGAATATAGAGAGTTGAAAGCGATGTTGGAGGGCGGCATTGCTGCCCGTCCTGAAAATGTCCTGATCTACGCGACATCCAACCGTCGTCACCTGATGCCGCGCCAAGTCGGGGAAAACCAGTATCCCCAAACCGACGAAGACGAGTTGTATCCGCGAGAGACAACCGAAGAGAAGGTGTCACTCAGCGATCGATTTGGACTGCAACTCGCCTTCTATCGGTTCTCTCAAAACACCTACCTACAGATTGTCTCCCACTACGCTCAAAAGCGTGGATTGTCCCTCTCAACGGAGGAACTCCATCGGAAAGCGTTAGAGTGGGAAGCATCGTCGAGTGGCAGATCGGGACGGGTTGCACGCCAATTTGTTGATGACCTTGCAGGACAGTTGGGATTGAAGAGCTCAGCGTGATGTAGGGATTCTGAACTTTTGTTTCGCAACTCGTATCCTACGAACTACTATTTCCCGACACCGTCTCAATCAGATGCGCATCCGGCAATCCAGCCCGAACCTCCGGGTCATTGCTTGTCACGATGACCTGATGTTCTTCGGCAAGCTGTTGGATGAAGTCAATCATCGCGTCTCTCCGATCTGGATCGAGGTGGAGGGTGGGGTCATCGAAAACGAAGAAACCGAGTGATCCCAATGCTTCCGAGAGGGCAGCTTTGAAGCAGAGGTAGAGCATCATCTTCTCGCTGCCGCTGAGGAGCAATAGGCTGCGCTCGGAGCCTTCGACATTGAGGGAGGGGAGTAGGTGTTGGCTTTTGAGATCAATCCGAGAGAACCGAGTCAGGTCCATCCGTTCTAGCCAACGTTGGATTTCCTTTTCGGCGGGTTGGAGGATTGTTTGTTGGAGGGAGGCAATTGTTTTTTCAACGCCATCGCAAGCGAGTTCAAAACTGAGACGTGTGCGCAGAATCTTATTCGCTTGGTGGTGGGTCCGTTGTAATTCTTCAAGTTTATGGGCGATAACCGCTTCTTCCTTACTAAGTCCGACAAGTCGTCGACGTAGGCTGTCAATACGGTATTTGAGTTGGCGGCGTTGCTCGGCGATCTGTGCGGGGTCAGCAGTCCCATCGGAGCCGGCACTCGCTTGCGGAGGTGTCGTCGGCTGCAACGCACCCAACCGACCGGCAACCCCATCAAAGTCACGCTGCAGATTCGCCAGTTGTTTTTCGATCCGTTCAAGCTGCACGATCTTGCCTTGCATCAGTTGATGCCGCTGCCTCAGTCCGCGCAGGGCATTGATGTTTGCGGTCTGTTCGTCGAGGGTTTGCTGCTGCGCTTTAAATTCCTGTTGGCACCCAGCCCTCGCCGACTCTTTCTCAGCAAGGATTCCCGCAATAATTTTTTGTTGTACCGGCTGATGGCAGGTTGGACAGTGTCCGTGATCGCTGTCGATTAATTGGCGCAAAGTTTCGCATTCTGCGGTGAGCGTTTGGATCTGACTGTTCAGGCTGCCGACCCCTTGAATGAGCTCGTCTCGCTGCTTTTCCAACCCACCTGCGCTAGCGGTCGCTGCCTCGATTTCTTTAATGGACTTCCGCAGATGTTCAACATCGGTGAAGCCACTGAGCACCGATGCCCGTTCTTGGATTAATCCGTCAATCTCCTTTTGGAACCGTTCGTGCGCCTGCGTCAATTCGGTGACAAGGACTGTATCGCTATTTTCAACCCCTCCCCCCGACAGCAATTCATATTCACCTTCTAAGTTCTTCAACTCTGCCTCAACCCGCTCAATTTCCTCACGATGGTTCTTGACCGTCGTCACCCGCATGCTGCGCTGATGATCCTGTATCCGCTTCTCCTCTCGCTTGGCAACTCGCCGTCCTTCAATGAAACGTTGACGTACCTCCATCAACCGATCGATGCCGAGCAATGCGTTAAGCACATCGCGCCGATCTGCGGGCTGTCGTGCAAGGAACTCAAAAATCTCCCCTTCTCGTAGGAATGTCGCTGCCGCAAGATGGTGATAGCTGAAATGGAATTGCTTTCTCAGAGCTTCGTCCGCTGAACGCTTGCCCGTGAAGAGGATACGCCATTTCTCCTCGTTTTCTTCTTTCAGGCGGAGTTGCACCTCCCCCTGTGTTGATCGGAACAGTTGATAACTCTGCTCCCCATTGCGGAAACTGAGTCCGGCGGTGCCGCTAGATGCGCCTGATTGTGCCATTGCAGTTAAGCCTACCTTGGGAATAATCGGCTTGCCCGTTAGCGCGAAAAAAATGGCATTAACAAGCGTGCTCTTGCCACTAAAATTGGGACCGAAGATGAGATTCACCCCGTCGCTCAGATCGAAATCTCTGCGGTCAAAACAGCCGAAAGATTTGAGGATGATACGTTCAAGTCGCATACGTTAATCTCCGGAACTGTCATCGATCATATCGTAGAGCATCTGAACGGTTAGCTTATCGACACCGTGTTCAAGCGCAAAGCGGAATGCTTGGACGACAGCGGAAACTTCGGATGCTCCGAGAATTGATTGATATTTGCTCTCAGATTCGATTAGTTTTTCGACTTCCCGCTCATAGATTTCACCCAACTCGTTCTCAAGTGTGGAGGGCATCTGTCCGGTTTGACTCCTTGAGGCTTCCCATTAGCACTTCCTTCATGAACCAATGGACTAATGAACCAATGAACCCATAACCATGTCAAGTCCTAAAATAGGTTTACATAAAATTTCCGTATTACGGTTGATTTATAGCGAGTTGTTGCCAACTTTTGTGATAAACGGCTTGTGGTGTTTGATACCCTAAACTGAGATGAGGTCTCTCGTTGTTGTATATAGAAACGCTCTGCTTGACACACCTGATAGCTTGGTGGATAGAGCGAAATGTTTGATTGAGGAGGAAGTCAATTTTCAAGATGCCGTTGACGCGTTCAGCGACAGCGTTCTGGTAAACATCGCCATCTTGGGTCATACTCAATTGGATGCCCCGTGAATTGAGGAATTGGGTGTAAGCATGACAACAGTATTGAACCCCTCTGTCAGAATGATGAATCGGTCTATCAATGGGACTGACGGGTTTTATTGCCATTTTGCACGCTTTGAGTGCCCCTTCGACGGATAGGGACTCCGAGACATCAAAGCCAACGATTTTCCGGGAGAACAGGTCAGTGATAAGAGCCAAATACACAAAGCCCTCCAGTGTCTGTAGATAAGTAATGTCTGCAACGAAGACCCGGTGAATCCGGTCAACAACTATATGAGTTATCCGGTTAGGATACCGATGAAATCGGTGATTCGCCACAGTGGTTCTGTGTCCACGCTTTGAGGACTCAATAAGCAGTCCATGGTCTCTAAGCAAGCCGAACAGCGCATCTCTGCCTAACTGAAAGCCTATTTTCTCAAACTCAGGTGTGAGCAGGTGATACAGTTTCCGCACCCCGATGTTGGGTTGACGCGTACGGATTTGACAAACCAACTGAAGCACCATTTCTTCTTTCAATCGCTCGGTTGCCCGGTGTTTCTGATGTTGGTAAAACGCTTGTCGAGACACACCATGTGCAGCACAAACCGTTGCAAGTGAATATCGGTGAGCCTTTGATTGACACAGTGCTTCAATACTTGAATGTTTCACTTTTTTTTAATATCCACCCCATACAGTTGCTCCGCTTGAGATAGCTGCGATTCAAGGGTGGCTATCTTCAGATGCGCTTGGGCTAATGCAGACTCAAGATGTTGTTTATCGGCTACCAGTTGCTTGAGTGAATCCACCTCATCAGCGGTTTCAATCCGAACCCGTTGGGCTAATAGATGAGTCTTGCCCAACTGTTTTATCCAGTTGCTAATGGTCCCGTGACTCCCAATACGATATCGTTGCTGCGCTTGGTGAATCGTCAAGGCACCGGACTCAATTTCATTGACTACCTTCTGTTTGAAGGATTCACTATACCTTTTGAAGATTCGCTTGCCTGATTGATGTGACATCGAAAGACTCCTTTCTACTTCGTTCAATAGTGTAGTAATACGAAGTCATTTATGTCAACATAATCTAGGACGGGTCAATTAGTTCATTTCACGTTTCACGCATCACGTTTTACGTTAAGATTGGGGGTAGGCGTGTAGTTATCACACATTAATCTGATCCAAGATCTCTGCGATCTGAATAGCGTTTAATGCGGCACCCTTGCGGAGGTTGTCTGAGACAACCCACAGGTTCAATCCGTTTTCGATCGAGTCGTCCTCACGGATACGTCCGACGTATACCTCATCTTTGCCTGCAGCATTGATAGCCAACGGATATTGTCGACTTTTCGGGTCATCGATAACAGTAACACCGCGGGCTTGAGAAAGAATCCGACGCGCTTCATCAGCAGTGAGCTTGCTGTCCGTTTGAATGTTAATTGATTCAGAATGGGCGAAGAACACCGGCACTCGAACGGTTGTTGCTGAGACGCCAATGGTATCGTCTCCAAGGATTTTTTGTGTTTCCTTAACCATCTTTATCTCTTCTTCGCTGTAACCGTTATCAGCAAAGGGCCAATCGAAGGCAACGTTAAACGCCATCTGGTGCGGAAACTGATCGCATGTGATTGGACGTCCTTCCAACGCAGCCGTTGTTTGATCAACTAGTTCAAGGACAGCCGATCCACTTTTTCCCGAAACACTTTGATAGGTCGAAACGACGATGCGTTTAATCCCTGCTTCGTCGTAGAGTGGCTTGAGTGCCACAAGCATCTGAATAGTTGAGCAATTTGGGTTGGCGATTAAGCCTTGATGCCGCATTGCTGCTTTCATATTTACTTCGGGAATCACTAACGGCGTATCCGCGTCCATCCGAAACGCGCTGGTGTTGTCAATGACGAGACACCCCTTTTCCACAGCAGTCGGTATAAACTCACGACTGACGGACGCGCCCGCTGACGAAAACACCAAATCGACATCATCGAATGAGTCATGCGTTAGCTCTTCGACTACGATCGGTCGATCTTTGAATGTTAAAATCTCACCGGCAGAACGATGGGAAGCAAGCAACTTCAGCGAAGCAACGGGGAATGCGCGTTCTTCCAGAATCTGCCGCATAGTCGTGCCAACCGCTCCTGTTGCCCCAACGATGGCGACACGGTAACTCCTATCCATCTTATAATCCTCTTGAAAAATTAGATTGTGCAAGTCTTATTGTAGCTAAACTCTCAGTGGGATATTCTACCACACTTGCGGCGGGATACGCAAGCGATTTGCAAAGGGAACCAATATCGTCGCAATGGAACCGGTTTTGTATTAAAGCAGGAGATCTTTACCCTCATTTAGGCATTATTTATTTTCAAATTGTGGATCGACGATTCTGGCAAGATGTAGTAAACTAAAAATGAATGTATTGGTTGCCTCGAAAATGGACACAACTGGGAAGGAGACCTTTGCGGGCTATGGAAAACATCGAAAGCAAACTGGATAGATTAGAGCAGGACGGCTTCATACTGATAGAGGGTGCATTATCGCCAGAGGAGACGGAACATATTCGGCAGCGCATCAACTATGCCCGCGAAATGGGCTGGGAAGAAGGGCTCAACGCGGTGGGTAATATGTGGTTTGACACTTTGCTAGACCGGGAACCAGAGACGTATGCCCCATTGGTAGGACATCCCAGTATCCGCCCGTACCTCGAAGGCATGATGGGGAAGCAGTGTCAACTGCGAAGTTTGCGTGCACACATTAACCCGGGACCATACCTTCAAGAGTGGCACATGGATTTCTACGGCTATTGGCAGGAAAAACGGGAGGCGGAGAAGTATCGCCTTGCGGTGTGCCCCATTAGTGTCAACGCAACCTACTATTTTCAGGACAATGCCCCCGGCTCAGGACACCTGAAATATGTCAAGGGCGGACATCTTGTTGAGCCACCCCATCTATATCCTCTGGACCGTCCCAAGTTTGAAGCGTGGTGCGAGGCACAAGAGCATGTTATCCTCTACCCAAAAGCTGGTGATTGCGTGGTGTTCATCAACCATATTCCGCACCAAGGCGCGAAAGAACGGGACGATATGGAACGGAGTAACGTGGTCTGCCACTATCAGGTGACACCAATGTATGAAGGGATATGGCACGTCTCACGTCCACGCGGATATGACGGAACATTCCCATTCGCAAATTAAGCCCACGATTCTCTTTTTCAATTACCACAATCCGTGCATAAGCACCTAAAAAGTGGAAAGCGAGAAGATTGGAAGTTCAAACAATTTCTACCCTCCTTCCTTTCCTTCCACTCCTCCATTCGCTTCTGATATCAACAACATGCTTACTAAGAAAATGGTTGTCAATCTCCCGTCACTGCCGGGTGTCTATTTTTTTCTCAGCAGGTCTGGAGAAATTCTCTACATCGGCAAGGCAAAATCTCTCAAAAAACGGGTTCGATCATACCTGTATAATTCCAAGCAAAATCGTTGGGGCAAAATCAAACGGTTAGTCCAACACGCCACACAAGTTGAATACCAAGTTTGTGCTTCGGAGCTAGAGGCACTATTGCTGGAATCCCGCCTAATTAAACACCATCAACCCCCATACAATACCAGTCTGAAATCTGTCCGTCGGTCACCGTTCATTCAGATCTCTACCAATGAGGATTTTCCGAAGGTAACAATCGTTTTCAAGGAAGAATCTGATAAGGCACGATATTTTGGACCGTATTCAAGCTTGAGATGGACGAGGGAGGTTATTGAGGTCTTACATCGGATTTTTCCGATTCGGACCTGCGACGGAACAATCACTCCACTGCCAGATTTTAAGCCTTGCTTCAGCTACCACTTAAAACGTTGCCAAGCTCCTTGTGCGGCGAAAGTCAGTCGTAAAGCCTACCGTGCGATGATCAAAGACGTAATCCACATACTGGAAGGCAAATATCAGGCAGTTATCAAGAAACTGACTAAGGAGCGAAATCAGGAGGCAATTGCGCTGCGCTTTGAACGTGCGGCAGCTTTACAGAAGCGCATTGAACAAATCGAGCGGGTGTTCGTTTACCTCGACGTACATCGTCGATAGTGTATCAATTCTGGTAATTTTGGGAGAGACAGGAATTGTGAGGGAAGAGGGGGCTAGATTTTGGCAGGCGGAATCAACTGAAATTTAGAAGGCGCGAAAACCTGCATCTGAGGCGATACAGACCTTCGCGCCTTCATCAGCGTAATTTATAATTACAGTCCATACTATACGAACATAGGCACTACCTGTCAATCGTTTGTATGGTGCTAAGGTTTCCAATCCGGATACATATCATGCGCGGCAGGATTGTTCGTGATGTTCCGTTGGGAAGATCCATCGGCATTCATCACATAAATTTCCCAGTTGAATGTGTCGTCACGATTCGACATGAATGCGATCTGCCGTCCATCTGGAGACCACGTTGGAGCGTGGTCGTTTCCGGGATGTTGGGTGATATTGCGCCGACTGGAGCCGTCGGCGTTCATGATGTGGATTTCTTTGCCATCTCCGGTGTCACCTGGGGGACTGAATACAAAAGCGATATGAGTGCCGTCTGGTGACCATGCGGGGTGATACTCGTTTCTCGGATCGTTGGTGATGCGAATGGGATCGCCGCCGTGCGCGTTCATGACATAGATGTCCTCATGTGTATCACCTCCGCTGTCTAGGGTAAAGACAATATCACCGAGTATTGACCAGTTGGGATCGCTTCCTTTTCTGATAAAGGTGGGCTTGATATTACCACCGATATGGAGACCCTGTTTGCGATTTCCTCGGTTATCAAGGGCCCCCGTGTCTGCATAAAACACGACCACCCCGCCCTGTGGTGACCATTTCGGTGCGCCGGGTCTCTCCACATCAACATACAATCGTTGATTCTCACCATTAGCGTCCATGACAAAGATTTTCGGTATGCGGTCCCGATCTGATACAAACGCTATCTGCTTCCCGTCAGGAGACCATGCAGGGTGCGAGTCATGAGCGAGGTGATTGGTCAAATTCATCAAATTCCCGCCATCTGAATCAATCGCAAAGATGTCCCCATCAGCCTCAAAAATTATCTGCCCCTTTTGTGGCGGGAGGGGTGGAAGGACTGGCTGTGGCACGTCTTCCTTGGGAGGTTCAACATCATCCAGCGGTGATTGCTCCGTCGTAATCCCAACATGCGCCTTCAACAGGTCAATGTCGTTCTGGAGCGCATCAATCTTGTCTTCTAACGCATCGTCATCGCCCCCACACGCCATGAGTGTGAACACAACAAAGGTTAAAAGAGTGAGTGTATGCCATCCGTTTTTCATGAACTGGTCATCCTTTCTGTGTTGTTGTCGTCCCTGTTTCCCTGCTAAGGGAAGGAAGCAGGCGAGGAATAGGATGCTTTGAAATAGAACACGTGAGCGAACCCCTGTGAAGGTTTAGCACCTTCACAGGGGTGTTCGCCCATAAAGTTAAATTTTTGCCAATTCAGCAATCGTTTTATAATTCTCCGGTCCGCAATTTCTGAATATAGTTCTCGTTGATATTGTTCGATGGATGGCGGAGTGTGCGGTGAGGCTCTGGGAAGTCCTTGAGCAGTTTCTGGTATTCCCCTATTGCCTCGTCTATCCTGTCTGCCTTCTCATAGATATGGCCAATCCAATATTGAGCCTGCCTACGTGTATCGTAATCATAGGTCGGATTATCGGAGACTTTGCGATACGCATTAATTGCCCCATCAGTATCTTCCTTCGCATAGTAAATCTGTCCAACATAGAACTGCATATTGGATGTATTCTCATTGTGTGGATACTTCTCTATCGCTCCCTCCAGTTGAATAATCGCTTCGTCATACTTTTTGAGTTTCTCATACGCCCAACCGATGTTAAAGTGTGCATCCTCCGCCATCTTGACATCAGGGTATTTGTCAATCACCCTCTGGTAACTTTCAATTGCTTCATCATATTTTGCTTCTGCAAAATAGGTTTGACCGATACCAAACTGCGCGAGTGGGGCAAGTTCCTCATGTCCCGAACTGACAACGTTTTGAAATTCGACTCGTGCTTCGTCGTAGGCTTGTCTCTCGGTAAAAATCATCCCTGTGTAATATATAATACTATAGGCGAGTTCGTTACCCATGAAGTCTTCTCGCAACGCATCAAACGCTTCAAGCGCAGCTGTCCAACTCTCTTTCCCATAGAGACACATCGCCCTGTTGAATTGGGATTCGTCCGCAAGCGCACTGCCCGGATAGTCTTGGATGAGCCGATCAAACATTGCAGATGCCCGATTATAGTAAGCATCTGCGCTTTCAATGCTCTCCGACTGTTTTATATCCTCCGCCATTCGATAATAAGCGATGGCAATGGTATACAGAGAATCATCCGTCCATTCGCTGTCAGGGTAGGTGTTAATGAGTCGTCGAAACAGGGCAAAGGCTTCCTCGTCTGTCCGTCCAAGCCGCGACGCTAACTGATAGATAGCATCATCTGCCCAGCGATTATCGGGGTATTTCTCGAACACATGGCGGTATAAAGCTCTAACCTCGCTTACGCGCTTCTGATCTTCATCCTCAAGCGTTACGGGAGGAGTATCTACCTTCTGAGCCTTTTCCCACGCAGCATCGGCGTTTGTGTAGTAGGCAGCTATGTTGTTTGCTGAATTTGACGCCCGACCAATAAAAAAGCCGATTACTAAGGCTGCGACAACAATGATCTCTACGATAATGAACCTTTTCATCTTTCACACTCCTGTTGGTATATTTTGCTTCTGTTGATATATTTTTTTGCCACAAAAGCGTAGACGCATTTTATCATCTTTGCTTGAAGGTGTCAAGCACCGATTGACATTGAACGTCAAATTCACGAGGCAGTACGCTTTTAGGACTGGATGGAGTATGCTGTTCCAAACGGTTTATCAATTCACTTAGATCGTCAAAGATCAGAAAATTAAATTGATGAACCGCCTAGGATTGTGATAGGATGCTTAAAGGTTTACACACAAAAGAGAGAGATATGTTCCAATTTTATGGCAGCCATTGTCAGCTTGGCTGAATGCTTTATGCAAGCGGTGTGGACAAGTTTGCACTTGATTTTTTAGAGTCAATGATGCTAAAGTTGTTTGATGGTAACGGAGGAATCCATCAAGAATCCCAAGCCTTCAGGATTGGGAATACGTCAAAACTTCGGAGGACAAAATATGCAATCGCCACATGGGATAAAATTTTCAGGATTTCGACCCTCTGCGATGGGCAGAAACGGCATGGTGACATCGGGACACATGCTCGCATCACAGGCTGGGGTTCAGGCGATCTTAGCGGGTGGGAATGCTGTTGATGCCGCAGTCGCAACAGCAGCGGCGTTGGGCGTGGTTGAACCGGCGGGATCCGGCGTCGGCGGGGATGGGTTTATCCTGATCTATTGGGCGGAAACAGGCACAGTAACAGGTGTGAATGCTACGGGTCCAGCACCTTACGCAGCAACCCGCGAACTGTACCTGCAGGATGGCGGGATTCCGATGAAAGGTATCCGCAGCGTCTCGGTGCCGGGTATTGTTGATGGCTGGCTTAAAGCACACGAGCGTTATGGCGCGCTTAAATTAGAGCAGGCGTTTGAACCAGCAATTTCGCTCTGTGAGAACGGCTTCCCCATTAGTCATAACCTTGCCGGAGGTCTCAGAGGTGAAAATCCGCGTTTCGCCCAAGACCCATACACACGCCCAATATTTACCAATGACGGCGACCCACCCAAACCGGGAGAAATTACCTACAACAAAGCACTGGGGGCAACTCTGCAGAAAATCGCAGCAGAGGGACGTGGCACCCTCTATGAAGGCGAAATTGCTAGGGCGATTGTGGAATTTAGCGAAAAGTATGATGGCCTGTTGACTGAGAAGGATCTCGCAGACTACCACGCCCGTTGGAGTGAACCTATCCACACAAACTATCGGGGATATGAGGTTTATGAGATGCCGCCCAATTCGAGTGGGCATATCTTATTGCAGGAGTTGAACATCGTAGAGCAGTTCGATCTAAAATCGATGGGCTGCAATACGGCTGAAAGCGTGCATCTGATGGTCGAGGCGAAAAAACTCTCGTTTGCAGATCGGGAGAAATATATGGCAGATCCGGATTGGGTCGATGTCCCCATCAAAGGCATGCTGTCCAAAGATTACGCTAAAAAGCAGGCTGAACGCATCGATCTCAGTCGGGCGGCGACGGATGTTCCCTCCGGAGGTCCCGAACAGTTTGAGGACACCACCTGCTTCTGCACGGCTGATGGCGCGGGAAATGCTGTCTGCGTGTTGCAGAGCATACAGTCGGGATTTGGTTCAAGCCTCATCGCTGGAGACACCGGTATCTTGCTCAACAACCGGATGACGTATTGGCATCTTGAGGAAGATCACCCCAATTGCCTCATGCCCGGCAAGCGGGTGCGGCACACCATGAACCCCGTGATTGTAACAAAGGATGGCAAAGCCTTCTTGATTTGCGGAACGCCGGGAGCGGACACGCAGGTACAAACCAACCTTCAGTTGGTTACTCACGTTGTCGATTTCGGAATGACGTCGCAGGAGGCTGTCGAAGCACCGCGTTGGCGCAACTTACAGAACCCGATGGAATCCACCATACCGCACACCTGTGAGGACGCGCTTCAATTAGAAGGGCGATTCCCGGAAGATGTTCGCCGTGAACTTGCTCAACGAGGGCATGAACTCCAGATTTTGGGAGATTGGGCTGGGCCCGGCAGTGCACAGGCGATTCAGATTGTCCCTGACTCAAATGCACTCATCGGTGGATCAGATCCACGACGGGACGGTTATGCGGTGGGATGGTAAGGCAGGCAACGTATCAGATGCCAAAGGTGTTTAGGGAGAGGTAGATTAAAAAACCGGAGCCAGAATGATGAAGATTTTTGTGCCAGGCCGTATCTGCTTATTTGGTGAACATACCGATTGGGCGGGCGGCTATCGTCGCATCAACGCCGATTTAGAAAAGGGTTATGCGATTATCGCTAGTACCAATCAGGGGCTTTATGCCGAGGTGCACCCCCACCCAACCAAACTCACTCTACGAACGACGCTAAGCGACGGCACACGCATGGAACCGTTTGAAGTGCCCATGGAAAGCGAGGCACTTCTCACCGAAGCACAAAAGGGTGGCTTCTTCAGTTATGCCGCTGGGGTCGCCTATCAGATTCTGACGCATTATCAGGTGCATGGCCTTGAGATTGACAATTATCTGACCGATCTGCCTGCCGAGAAGGGACTTTCGTCCAGCGCCGCAACCTGTGTCCTTGTGGCTCGCGCATTCAATCGCATTTATGACCTGAAGATGACCGTCCGCGGCGAAATGGAATACGCTTACATCGGTGAGATTACCACGCCTTCCCGCTGCGGTCGGATGGATCAGGGCTGCGCTTACGGAAATCGCCCCATCATGATGACCTTTGATGGCGATCGAATTGATGTCGAAGAAATTAACGTGTCGAAAGACCTATATTTCGTCATCGTCGATCTGGGGGCGGGCAAGGATACGAGACAGATACTCAACCGTCTCAACCACTGTTACCCCTTTGCCGAAAACGACATGCAGAGGAATGTCCAAAAATATCTCGGTCCAATCAGTACAGGGATAACCCACGAAGCCTACAAGGCATTACACCAAGGCAATGCAGCCAGCATCGGAGAGCTGATGAGAAAAGCACAGGCGGAATTCGACAAGCACGTTCAACCCGCTTGTCCGTCGCAACTGACGGCTCCTGTGCTGCATAAAGTTCTCAATTATGATCCCATTCAACCATACATACTGGGTGGGAAAGGCGTCGGGTCGCAAGGAGATGGCACCGCACAATTTATCGTCAAAGATTCAGAGAGCCAACAGAAGGTTATCGAAATCATCGAACGAGATTTGAAGATGTCCTGTTTGAAACTGGTTATTCAGGCGGGGCGGCGCGTGCGAAAAGCGGTGATCCCCGCCGCCGGTTTTGGGACCCGCCTGTTTCCAGCGTCAAAGGCGATAAAGAAGGAACTTTTCCCTATCATTGACAAATCCGGTAAACCGAAGCCGGTCATCATGGCAATTGTCGAAGAAGCAATTAACGCCGGCATCGAGGAGGTTTGCCTCGTTGTGCAAAGCAGGGACCGGGAACTCTTTGAGCGGTTTTTCAAGACTCCTCCGTTCATTGAGAATTTCAACAAGCTATCGAGGGAAGATCAGGAGTATTCCCAGTATCTGATGGACCTAGGACAGCGAATCTCGTTTGTGACCCAAGATGTTCAGGAGGGATTTGGCCACGCTGTCTTTTGCACACGGGAATGGGTCAATGACGAACCGTTTCTGTTGATGCTGGGAGACTATCTCTATGCATCCGATAATGAGGTTTCGTGCGCACGGCAGATTCTGGATGTCTATAATCGGGTTGAGCATAGCGTAGTTGGGTTAAAAGCGACGCCCGCAGACCAACTTCACAAGCTTGGTTGCGTGACTGGTACATGGCAGGAACCAAACACAATTCTTTCAATAACAGAGCTCTACGAAAAACCCGATGTCGAGTATGCTCAACAGCATCTTCATGTGGAGGGGATGGAGGAAGATGAATTCCTGACGGTGTTTGGTATGTATGTATTGGTGCCAGAAATTTTCGACTACCTCGAAGAAAACATCACTCATAGCCTTCGCGAGCGAGGCGAATTTCAATTGACCTCTTGCCTAGACAAGCTGCGGAAAGAGGATAACTTTTCGGGCTACGTTGTCAAAGGCAGATGTTTTGATATTGGTGTGCCGGAGGCGTATCGGCAGGCAATGATTGATTATCGAAATGCGTGATTCGGATACTACATCTTGCATCTTTTCCCAGAAAGGAAAAACCGATGTTGACACTTGAACCGATCAACGATGGATTGGGCTTAACTTGGAACGGAGAGACGCTGCTCAACTACCATTTCCAAACAGGTGGGCAGCGAACCTACTGGCAGCCGCTTCGACTGCCGGATTCGCCGCCGCTGACGATGAACCAGCCCGAAGATCATGTCCATCATCAGGGGATGTGGGTTGCATGGAAAAAGGTCAACGGCGTGAACTTCTGGGAACAGCCAAAGCCGGGCGAAGACCCCACAGGGTTCGGAAGGGTTGTCCATCAACGGTGCGTGGAACAGGCCGCCGATGCAGAGAAAGCCGAATTCACAGTCGAAAACGCGTGGATCGACTGGCAGGATGTGACCCACCTCACGGAGATTCGTCGGACGACCGTATTTCCGCCGGAAGCGGATCATCTGGTTATTGATGTGCAACTCCAATTTCAGCCGCATGGACGCGAGGTGACGTTAGATCTTAACCGCGGCGAGCCGGGACGGGGTGGATTGTTCTACAGCGGCTTGACTATTCGATTCGACAACGCGCTCACGCCGGGGCGGTTGTTAGATGGAGATGGACGCACGGAGCCGACGGACATCTTTGGGAAACAGAGCCGGTGGTGTGGTTTCGCTGGAACACACGCGGAAGATGGCGGCGTTTACGGGGGAACAATTATTGATCACCCGTCCAATCCACGTCACCCGACGACGTGGTGGGTGCGGAATCGGGAGGACTACGGACTCCTCCACCCGTCCCCGGCTTATTATGAACCATTCCCGCTTGCAGAAGACGATCGACTTGAATTTCAGTATCGTGTCGTCCTCCACAAAGGCTATGTCAATCCAGATCTGATTGAGGGTAAAGCCCAAGAGCTTAACGGTTAAGCCACTTATCGCACCGATGAATTTACGTTTCATAGGCAAATATCCTCTAAATTAACTCAAGTTACCCCTATCAGACGCATGTTGCATATGTCGCCCCGCTGGTGCCTTGGGGCACGGCTTAGGCAATTTGAATCAATTGATTTCCATTATCGACACCTGATGTTGAGATAGGAACAATACACCTAGGGCCTTATGCTAGTTACTAATGAACTGGAAACGCCAACTCTTTAATCTGTAAAAACGCCTCTTTTTTGCATAGCTGATTGAGATAAACGCATAGCGTATGAGCGGTGAGTTTGGAGTATAACCGAGTGCATACCCCCCAGAAACTATGCGCATGATTCTTTTGTATATGAAATTGTTCACTCAATTGACCATTAACCGTTTCAACCCTCTGCCTAATTTCGTTAATCCACCGCTTGGTTTGTCTGGAAATCTGCTGTTTCTGGTTGCGTCGGGGGACCGTTATCAGATCGATACGGTTGAGTTGAGCTAATTGGTCTTTGACTTGGTTGCTAATATAGGCTTTATCCCCTATCACTTGCTTATCTTGGTGTCCAGAGAGCAATTCGTAACCAACCGATAAATCGGTTGCAGAAGCCGGGGCAAGTTCAAAATCAACAATCACCCCACTTGCGGTGACTAACAGATGAAGTTTATAGCCGAAAATGGTCTGTTTCCTCGATTCCACCCGCCCATAATCGGCACCATAGCATGACCAATTATTTGATGACGAAGGTGCCAGATGAAACTGAATGACTGGAATCGGCAAACTATCAATAATACACAGTTTCTCCGATGCCGCTTCAATGTCTGACAAGAGCATCTGTCGAATCCGATTGATGATTGTCCCCAAATTGCGTCTTCGCCGGTTGAGTCGGGTCTGACAAGGCAGTATAGGGAACAGATGGGGGTGCTGGCTAAAGTCGGATAGCAGTTGTGTTTCGATGTCCCACCCCTTACATTCGGCAACCAATATCATAGTGATTAACTCACTATCGCTACATGGGGGAGGGGGGCCTGGGCGTCGGAGTAATGGTTCGAGTTTTATCAGAATGTCATCAACAATGACATAAGTCCATAGACAGAGGTCATCAAAATCGGTTATCATAAGGTTATCCTCCAGTTTTAGATGGATTGTCAAGTTCATCTATAGTAACAGACTGGAGGACTTTTTAGCTTCCCTTTTTTTTAGTTCCCATAAAAAAAGGGAAGCTAACTAGCATAAGGCCCACCTACTGAAATAGATAACAATTCACGTTATCTTAACTCAAGTTACCTGCTAAAGCCCCAGAGGGGCGATATGTTTATAGCGAACGTGGTAAAACCAACCCTAAAGCCCCAGAGGGGCGACATGTGTGTAGTAGATTTGGTTATTTCTAATAGGTGTCGAGTCGGGAAACTTAGCCGACGAGCTACATAGCAACTTGCGTTATATCATAAAAGAACGAGTCGGGAAATTTGCTTCTGGCATTACGTCTCAGGAGGTTCACATGAAAATTGGTGTTTTTTCAGACAGTCACGACAATGTTCCGATGGTCAAGAAAGCCGTCGAACTGTTCAACAACGAAGGGGTCGAATTGGTAATACATGCCGGCGACTTCATCGCACCATTCGTGGTGGCAGCGATGGGTGATCTTAAGTGTCGAGTCGTCGGCGTGTTCGGTAACAACGACGGAGAGCGTATCGGCCTCGCTGCACGGTTTGCGGAAGTTGGAGAGGTTCACCCCAACCTCGCGAGCGTAGAGGTCGGTGGACGCAAGATTGCCGCGATGCACTATCCGGAGCTTGCCGAACCGATCGCGAAAAGCGGTGAGTACGACGTCGTCATCTATGGACATACCCATGAGATCGATGTTCGTAACGAAGGGGCACTTATCGTGAACCCCGGCGAGACCGGCGGTTGGACAACCGGCAGATCCACGGTTGCCATTGTAGATCTGGATTCGTTGGAGGCTGAGATTCGGGATCTGTAAGGGTGAGATTCATCCAGCAAAAGCATAGATATCAAGTGACGATAATCGCATAATAGGAGTTAAGTGTAGGTTGGGTTGAACGATACTCGTAAAAAATACAAAGCATTACACTGAGATTACGGTGTTCGATGCTGCCTGAAATTATCCCAATTTAGTGAAACCCAACATTAAAACCAATGACCTCATGAACAACTGGTTTTCACGTTTCACGCTTCACTCTCAGTATCAACAGTTGCAAACTCACACCATATATTAATAGGGAGTAGATCATGTCGCAACAAGATCCGTGGATTCCTATTGAACCGGATTGGGAGACGATTTTGGAAAGATACCCCAACCCAATCCAAGCGCTCGCGGAGATGCGCACACCAGCACCGGTTATCCGTCAGGCGTATAACCCCGCACACTGTGAGGGACTCACCCAACGGTTTATCGAAAAAGAGCTGATGTATGATCAGGACACGCTTTATAATAATCCCTCTATTGTTCCGACAGAGCGGATCGACATCGGCACGAGTCTGGGCAATCTCGGAAACTCGCCGGAGGACTTCTTTTCAAACGCCGAAGAAACCCACACCCTCTTTGAGACGCTGTTCGATGGATACGATAATCCAGTTTCGACCCTCTATGAAAATCTCGCCCGTTTAGCACCCGGCAAGCGTATCGTGACCGCTTATGAGCCTGACGGTCGTCGTTACGGACCCGCGATTTTCCGCATTCACTACGGCGGTATTTCCTATAGTCCACACTTCGATTCGGTCAGATGGCGGGAGAATCGCGTCAATTATGAGGTTTATCGCTTTGAACATCAGTTAGCTGGGATACTCTGCTTCCAGAACTCCGAGATTAAAGATGAAACGGCACAATCCATCCTCCATCGCTGCCTTTGGCAGCCAGAAATCGCTCACCACATCACAGAGAACACCTTCCATCAGTATGCAGCAGAAAACAGTATCGAAAACGTTCAGGTCGATTTAGAGGTCGGTGATCTCTACTTTTTCAACACCCGATGTATCCACGAAGTCCCCGGCATCAAAGGCAAATCCCCGCGCACCGTCCTCGCTATCTTCATCGGGTATTCCTCAGATGATGATGAAGTGTTCGTTTGGGCGTGAAGATAGTTTGTGTTGATAACTTTTGATATGCAAGGCTGATTGCATTGTGGTGCCGGTATCCCGTCGATTTTGGAAAATCGACCTACAGTAAGAAGTGCCACCAGAATCGACCAAATGTAGGGGCAGGCTTCTTAGTCCCGATGCTTCATCGGGGGCTTGTGCCTGCCCAAAATATTCTCAGAGCGAAATGGATTCGATCTGTCAAATGCCAACAGAGCCGACATAAATAGTTCGTTTTTTTTACACAATACTTTTTACACAATACGGAGGAAAGCAATGGTAAGAATTGGAATTATCGGAATCGGTTTCATGGGAATGATTCACTACTACGGAGCGAAGAAGGTCTCCGGCGGGGAAGTCGTCGCCATCTGCACGCGCGATCAGAAAAAACTGGACGGCGATTGGACGGGTATTCAGGGGAATTTCGGTCCGCGCGGCGGGATCGAAGATCTCTCACATCTGCGGAAGTACAACCAGATCGAAGCACTCCTCGCAGACCCCGACATTGACATGGTGAACATCTGCCTCCCGACATTTATGCACAAATCCGTCAGCATCGCTGCGCTTCAAGCGGGGAAGCATGTCCTCGTCGAAAAGCCGATTGAGATCCGACTTGACGCTGCAAACGAGGTGGTGCAGGTCGGTGTAGAGAGCGGTAAGCATTTCATGGTGGCACATGTACTGCCGTTCTTCGCAGAATTTGCTTACGCGAAGCGGGTAGTCGAAAACGGGGAATACGGGAAATTACTCGGTGGGCATTTTAAGCGAGTGATTTCTCAACCGACATGGACGCGCGATTTCGCGGACTTGGAAAAGAGCGGGGGACCGGGGATCGATCTGCATATCCACGATACGCATTTTATCCAGCTGCTTTGTGGTGTTCCTGATGCGGTGTTCTCGCAAGGCAAACTCGCCGCCGGTAATTTTGTCGAATACCTCACGACGCAGTATATTTACAAGGACAAGGGTCTCTCGATCAGTTGTTCGTCGGGGGCGGTGTCTCAGCAGGGGCGGGCATTTTCGCACGGCTTCGAGCTATATCTGGAAAAAGCGACGCTGCTATATGAGTTTGCAACGCTTGGCGGTGAACCTGTCACCTCAACCCCGTTGACACTGTTGACCAACGATAGGACAGTTCACGAAGTCGATCTAGGTGAGGTAGATCCTGTTGACGCTTTTACTGGCGAGATTCAGCACGCTGTTGATGCTATTAATAGTGGAAGCGAACCGACCATGCTATCAGGTGTTGGCGCGAGGGATGCGCTGCTGCTTTGCTACAAAGAAGCGGAGTCGGTCAGGACAGGCGAAATTGTGCCGATTTCTTGAGCGAAAATTAGCAGATCGCCTCACCTGTATCCCCGTCAAAGATGTGAATCCGGTCAGGTACGCAGGTCATCCACAACGTTTGCCCAATACGAACTTCAAACGTCATCCCCACTCTGGATTTCAAGATAATATCGTCCCCCGCCTCGTCTTTACCAAGTACCACATCTACGATCGTTTCTGCCCCAAGGGGTTCAAAACTATAGACCGCAACGGGGATATTTTCTGGGGAATGTTCGGTGCTGATGAGCAGATCTTCCGGATGCACGCCAAGAACCAGATTCCGATCTCTCCCGGACGCGGTTAAGGCATGGGCAACCCCTTCGTCCTCGATCTCCATCTGATGTCGCCCAATGAGTTTCAGATAGACCCTCCCTCCAGAAGTTGCGAGTTGACAGGGGATCAGGTTCATGCTGGGGCTGCCGATAAAACCGGCAACGAACAGATTCGCTGGATGGTCGTATATCTCCGTCGGTGTACCGACCTGTTGAACCCGCCCTGCCTCTAACACAGCAACGCGGTCCGCCATCGACATCGCCTCGATCTGATCATGGGTGACGTATAAGGTTGTGGTCTCCAGTTGACGTTGCCGCCACTTAATTTCTGCCCGCATCTCCGTGCGGAGTTTGGCATCCAGATTGGAGATCGGTTCGTCCATCAGGAAGAGTTGGGGACGCCGCACCATCGCCCTACCGAGTCCAACCCGTTGTGTTTCGCCACCACTGAGTTGATTCGGTTTGCGTTGTAGGAGGTGCTCGATGTGCAGCATTGACGCAATTTCCGTGACGCGGCGATCTATCTCGTCCTCCGATAGTCCGCGCGGATGTAGCGGAAACGCCATATTTTCGTAGACGGTTAGGTGAGGATACAGGATATGTGCCTGAAACACAAAGGCGACATCCCGTTCAGCGGGTGTGAGGTGGTTAATCTGTTGATTATCTAGGTAGATTGCACCGTTTTCAGGCAGGTCCAATCCGGCGATACAGCGCAAGGTAGTTGTTTTGCCTGCTCCAGTCTGACCGAGCAGGACAAAGAATTCTTGATCGTGGATATCGAGGTTAATCCCGTCAAGCGCGATGATGTCATCGAAGCTCTTTGTGAGATTTTCAAGTTTAACAGTTGGCATAGGTGCTGACATACTCTCACACGCTAAAGCGAGGGATTTCACAGTTCAAACCCCTCGTTTTAGCATATGAAAATCTTCTATCAACGGGATCAGCCAAAATACCCAATGTATTGTCTATCAATTCTTGGCTCATTAGACCAAGTATGTTGTTAGGCGTTGATTGGGTTTTGGCTTTTTAGCCCTTCAGGTTCAGGGTAGGTGCTACTGAGCTCCGTTGTCATCAGGTTCCATTGGCATCTCAGGTTCCATTGGCATCTCAGGTTCCATTGGCATCTCAGGTTCCATTGGCATCTCAGGTTCCATTGGCATCTCAGGTTCCATTGGCATCTCAGGTTCCATCGGCATCTCAGGTTCCATCGGCATCTCAGGTTCCACCGGCATCTCAGGTTCCACCGGCATCTCAGGTTCCATCGGCATCTCAGGTTCCATCGGCATCTCAGGTTCCATCGGCATCTCAGGTTCCATCGGCATTGTCATCATATCCTGTATGGAATCGCAGGAGATCAGGGCAACGCAAGCGATGAAAAGGACGACTAGGCCCATCTGAAATTTTAACATTGTTAAGACTCCTTATTTTAAGATGTGTTTCGTAGCAAACTTTAGAAACTTGCAAGCTACGCCAAAAGGTAATGACAAAATACCAATCTATTGATACAGAGTCGCAATGAATTGCGTACCCTCCAACAAAAGATAAGTACCCGTCAGATTCATATTCTACATAACTCCCCTATAAATATATCACACTTCGTATTCATTTTCAACGATTTTTTTGCAAGCAGGTTGATATTTCGCTGTTACAAATTCGGGGAACACTGAAATCGTGGCTCTAAAGGCTTTTCAACCCCTCAGGCTACGGGTTTATACTATTGACCCTCGCCAGCCATGTCAGGCATCGGGAACTGGATGGTGAAGACACTATCTATGCCGGGTTTGCCATCCGCGCCGGCTGCGACGTGACAACTATGACACAGGGCTTGAGTAGCCCCCTCGTTGTATAGCCATCCGTTCTCCGTGGCATACTCGTCCGTTTTCTCCATTCTCTCGGTTTTCGCGACAGCGGTGTTAGTCGCATCCATGATGTCCTTGACAACCACAGTCCCGATGGGAAAAGTAGTCATGTCCGCATCTTGCAATGTCACAGCCCCAATGTCGTTGATGTAAACAATGCGGTCACCCGAACCGTGTGCAGGAGAAATGGCGGCATAGGTAACACTCAACCACGAGGTGTAGTCGGTCATGTCGTCGGTCATCATAGCGTCGTCGATCATCGTGCCATCGTCAGTCGTCGTGTCGTCCATCGAGAAATCAACGAAGACACTATCCACGGGGGCTGCAGCGTGGCAGGCATGACACCCTTCGGCTGCATCTGGGAGTCCATCCCCCCCGACCTGCATGTAGTCAGTGTTTTCATCAGGGCGAGCATATTTTTTGTATGTCCACCCGTTATGGCGCGAATCGTCCGTTTTCATCATTGTCGCGACTTTCTGGACAAACGTGTTCGCGTCATCCATGATTTCTTTGACGATCGTAGTCCCAGCGGGATAAGCGGTCATGTCCGCATCTTGCAACCCCATAGCCCCAACGTCGTTGATGTAAACGGTACGGGCACCCTCGCCGTGTACTCCACCGGTGCCTGTAGGTCCGGGATAGGTAACACTCAACCACGAAGCGTAATTTAGCAGTTCCACCATCATAGGCATCATGCCGTCGTCAGGCATATCCTCCTCCGGCATCGGCGGTGTTAATAGCTCCTGTAGTTGTTCGCAGGAGATGAGGGTAACGCAACCGATTAAAAGGATGATCAGAGCCATCTGATATTTTAACATTGTTAAGACTCCTTATCTTAAGGTGTATCTCGTAACAACCTTTGGAAACTTATACGCTACAACAAAAAGCAATGAAGAAATGCTAATCTATTGGTGCATAGACGCAATGAATTGCGGGACTACCAACAAAAGATAGGCACCCATCAGATTCATATTCTACACAAGTCCATTGTGAATATACCATATTCCGGTTTAATCTTCAACAATTTTTTTTTGCAATCAGGTTGATATTTCGTTGTAGCAATTCGGGAAACGCTGCAATCATCGGGCGATTCACTAAAAGTAGGTCAAGATTCATATCTCGACTCAACAAAATACTACAGAAGGGCAGCCACACTGAATCAGAAAGCTGCCTCTGAAGCGTGAACGCGTTTCTATTTTTTCACCGCGCCAAATGTGACACCACGTAGCAGGTGACCTCGCATCAGGAAAGTAAAAATCGCAACAGGCAAGAGGAAGACAAAGGTCGCAGCCGCGATCTTCCCCCAATCTACGCCGCTAGATCCGATCGCACTCGTGATTGAAGGAGGCGCGGTCACCGCCCTGCCGCCGACTTCCGTCAACACCAGCGCGAAGGCAAATTCGTTCCACGCGGTGATAAGACAGAAAACGGCTGTGGCAGCGATGCCTGTCACAGATTGGGGAAGGACAACTTTGACGAAGGTTTGGAAGCGGGTGTACCCATCAACAAGGGCGGCGTCTTCGTACTCTTTCGGGATTTCGTCAATGAAACCTTTCATCAGCCAGACCGCGAAGGAGACGTTGAAGGTGGTATAGAGCAGGATAAGTCCAAAGTGGGTATCGCGTAGTCCGAGCGCGCTGTACATCAAGTAAATTGGGATAACAACGACGACGGGGGGAAGCATCCGTGTGCTGAGGATGAAGAAGAGTAGATCTTCCTTGCCTGCAACTTTGAAGCGCGAGAACGCATAGGCAGACAGTGTGCCGAATCCAACAGCGAGGAGAGTGCTGCCAAACCCGATGATGATGCTATTCAATAGTTGATGAAAGTATTTCGAGCCTCCGTGTGCAAACAGTGTACAGATAGCAACAATTGCTAATACACCGGCACCGATGAGGGACAGGCGAATCCGTCGAGCATTGGTTGCCCTTTGAGGAGAAGCCAGCAGAAAAACGATGATCGTATAAATCGCCAACATCAGGAAATTGTAGTTGACGGTAGTCGCAAGCGCGTAAAGGCAGGTGACAATCAACACACCGTTCCACAGAAGCGCGAAACGACGCGCAAGTATCATATCTCGGAGGGGCAAAAAGCAAGCGAACATACCAATCAACGCTTCTGCAACGAAGATGTATGCAAGTCCGGGGACTTCATCGGGCATCAGTTTCTGATAATGCTCAAAGGTGACTCGAAACAGGAATTGGGGCACCTGCGCAATAATATCACTCGGCGATTTCAGGGAGGTTGCGACAATCCAGTAGATTGGGGTAAGGTAGATCAGTACCGCCACCGCAATTACAGCAAGTGCCACGTAGTGCCCAAATCTATTGCGTTCTATCTGTGCCATTTTACGCCTCACCGCGGACCTTGTTCAGATGTTTCACGTAAATGTTGCTCAACGCAACAATGATAATTAGGAGTAGGTAAGCCATCGCACACGCCTTGCCGGTGTTATAATTCCGAAATGCCAGTTTGTACAGGTTCATCGAAACTGTTTCCGTTGCTATCCCTGGTCCCCCTTCGCGGGTCAACACATAAACAATATCGAACATCTTGAAGGCATCCATCGTGCGGAACAGCAGTGCGATCAGTAGCAGAGGGGAAACCAACGGCAGGGTGATCCAACGGAACTTGAACCATCGGGAGGCGCGGTCAACATCTGCGGCTTCGTAGAGATACTTGGGGATAGCGGACAAACCAGCCAAAGAGATCAGCATCATGAACGGCGACCACATCCACGTATCGACAATCACTACGGCGAGCATGGCGACCTTTGGATCCGTCGTCCAACCGATCGGTCCCCCGAGCAGTGGACTTAGGAAGTAGTTGACCAACCCCGAAGTATCGGACGCAAAAATGAATCGCCAGAAGAGACCAACGACAACCGGCGAGAGCATCATCGGTAATAGGATCAGCGTTGTCACAAGCCCCTTATATCGAAACTCACGATTGAGGAGTAACGCCAATCCGAAACCGATGATGAATTGGGTGATGACGGCGAGTACGACAAAGTAAGCGGTAGTTTGAAAATAGCCCCAGATCTCCGGATCGGCCAGTAGCCGTGCGTAGTTCTGGACACCGATAAACTTTGCCGGACGGTTCGGCATGGAAGCCTTATAACGATGAAAACTCAAGTACAATGACCATAGCAGCGGGAAAATATTCATCAAGATGAGCAAGATCATGGTCGGCATGATGAACGCCATCTTGATCTGGTAGTCACTGAACCCGCGAGAAAAACGTGCGGATCGCATTGCCTCCTCTGTGCAAGTGGTGCGTGAGCAGTAAATCTAATTTTCCAGCGGTGCTATCAGTCGTAGTAACCTGCATCCTCGAAAATTGCTTCATGCTTCCGTGCAATATTATCCAACGCCTCTTTGGCTGATTTGGATCCGATGACAACTTGGTTCCAGCCCGTCTGGCACGCTTCCAGAAGTTCGGCGTATTCGGGAACCGCCCAAAAGTCTTGCAAGTACGGAAAACTGGCGGCGAAAGCCTTGTTGAATGGCGTTGCATTGAGGAAAACTTCGGATTGTAGGACCTCTTTATGCGGCGTGAATCCACCGAGCTGCGCCCACTTTTCCTGTACCGGTTTCTGCATAAACCATTTCATATACCGCTTGGCGGTCTCTTGGTTCTTGGAGTAAGCAGAGATTGACATACCTTGACCGCCGATGCTGATGGCGTGTCCCTTCGGACCAGCAGGTGAAATAAAGAAGCCGGTTTTATTGTAGTAGTTGGGGTTCTGATCCGCATTGACCGCGCCCGGGAAGAAAGCGAAATAGTCCATTGCCATTGCGACTTTCCCCGCCTTATACGCATCCAGCGTTTCTGCCCAGTAATAGTTCGGTGCATCGGGTGGTGAAAACTCCTTGAGGGATTTGTAATACTCTAGCGCTTTGACAACATCTTCGCTGTTGATATGACCGTTGACCTTATAGGTTTCGGTATCGCCGTAGGACCCACCAAACGACCACATCACCTGTTGAAAGCCCATGGTAATCCCATCGTACTCTTTGCTGTACCAAGGCGCGACGCCGTAGAGATTTGGGGGGCGCGTGAAAAACTCAGCGATATCACGGAGTTCTGCATAGGTTTTGGGAGGGGCGAGTTCATAGCCATATTTTTCTTTGAAGGTCGCTTTTTCGTTCTCATCCTCAAAGAGATCCGTGCGATAGAGAAAACCGTTGGCATCCACCTCTGCGGGGAGCGCCCAATATTTTCCGCTTCCTTTCGGATATTCAGCGAACGCCTCCATGGCGGTTGCGTAAATCGAATCGACATCAATATTTTCATTAATCCAGTCTGTCAAGTCAACGTAGTGTCCGCCGACGGAGTTCCTGCCGAGCCATTGGCTATCGCCGATAACGATATCGTATCGGTCACTTTTCCCGACAAATGCGGTGAAAACTTGGTCTTGGAAATGGGACCAAGAGATCTGAACCACGTCAACCTCAATCCCCGTTTCTGCCGTAAAATCCTTCGACAGCTCTGTGAGATAGTTCGCAGGATCCCATTGTGCCCAAGCAACGGTTAATTTTTCTTGAGCGTTTGTTGAGGGTATTGCGATGATTAGTAGAGCAAGTGTGAGTATCACAAAATAGCACGCAAGTTTTTTCATAGTCTTTTCCTTTCTCAACTGTTTGTTCAAGCCTGATCCGACTAATGATTTGAAAGATTTCGCGGGTGATTATAGCAGAATGGGGAAAAATTCACAAGGAATAAATAAAAAATTGGGGATAGAGTATGCACACTAGGAACTGGGAATATACGCCGCAACAATCGCCGATCACTTCGTTGCGTTAGCCCTATCGTTATGTTGCCAATCTGCCTTAAAACTCAAAATTTGTTGTATTTGTCTGGACATTATGCTATTATATTATCGGTTATGTCCCGACAATTTGCAAAACATGAGGATTGAGTCAATGACAAGAACAAGTAAATATCCCAAGTTTGATTTAAGGATGGATACGGAGTTGTACAATTGGTTGAAGGATTTCTCTTTAAGTGAGGGAAAGCCAATGGCAACCATTATCAAGGAGGAACTACAAAAGCTTAGGCGAAGGGAGTTGTTGAAAACAATGCAGCGTTTAGAAGCGACGCAAGGTTATCATCCACATATCGTGGCACGAATCCACGAAACGCTCGGTCAGCTTTACACCGAACATCGTGGTGCCTGTCCATACTGCATGATTAATGTAGGTCTAGGCGAGGATCAGGAGGTCCAGATTTACCGTACCAATGAACTTGAGGCGTTGATCGGTCATATCTACTTGAGTCATCCCGATGAAATCCAGAAACTCATCCTGACAACGGCGAGGGACCAACACCCGAGTCCGATTCAGACAGTCAACGAAGGCCCTCCATCAGCGCGTTCAATCGACACTGGCACTGCGCAATCTGCGGCAGAAGCCCAAGAGATTGCTGATAACATCAAGAAGGTTCCCGTTGTTAAAGTTATCGGTGTCGGTAGTGGTGGCTGTGCCGCTGTTTGCCATATCGGTATCGAGCAGCCCGGCGTGGAATTTTATGCGGTTGACACAGACGTTCAACAACTCAGCAAATGCGAAGGGATCAACAGAGTACAGATTGGTGTCAGCACAACACGCCAGATAAACACAGGGAGCGATATCGAAAAAGGTCAGAACGCAGCCCAAGCGGATCAGGAAACGCTCAAGCGCATCATTGAAGGGGCAGATTTGGTCTTTGTCCTCGCAGCGATGGGCGGTGGGACGGGTACAGGCGCGGCACCTATCATTGCGGACCTTGCCAGACAAGCCGGCACCCTGACAATCGGTGCAGTCACACGACCATTTGAGTTTGAAGGCCAACAACGAGCGGTTCACGCCGAAGCAGGTATCGAGCGTATGCGACGTTATACCGATGCGTTGGCGATTATTCCGAATCAACGGTTGATTGAGAACCGGAATCAAACGCTACATCGCCAACCCACTTTCGGCTTTTTAGACGATGTAGGGCAATACGTGCTCGATAGCATCCTTGCCCTCAAGGCGGATGTCGGGGAAATCAGTCTTGAATTTGCTGAGGTCAAAACCGCGCTGTCTGATTCAGGAGATATGTTTATGGGTGTTGCTCAAACGTCCGGAGAGAACCGATCTTCCGTGGCAGTCCAGCAAGCACTCACCTCACCGCTGTTGGAAAAGCGTTCTATCGAAGGATCAAAAAGCATTCTGGTGCGTTTTGTCGTGGGATTTGATGTAAAAACAGATGAGTTACGTGATGCAATGGGTGTGATAAACGAAGCGTCGGATGCGGACCGGGTGCTTTTCGGGCTTGCGCACAACGAAGATCCACAGAACGATGAAATCCATCTGACCGTGATTGGCGCCTGACTCGCTATCAAACCATCATCTGAGATCAATGATTTTTCAATAACAAGTTACACTAGGAACCATACCCCGTTTTCGCGTGGAAAATGGGTACGTTTTTCCGTTTCATACGACAATGACCCTAATCGCTTGAACACAGGGAGCCACTGTTATACTAACTCAAGCACACAATAGCCGCGTTCGATGACCTCACGTGTTTTTGACTTCAGGTCAAATATTGTGTATTCCTCTCGATTGTAGATTTGATCCAGAAGAATAACACGGTAACGCGGCTACGTCAATCACGACTTGCTCTGAACCTCCCGATCTCGCTGTATTGTTCCGGGTAGGGAACAACGATCGTTGTTCCCTACGAAATCAGCGCCGGAATCAATTGCAGTACCGGGGCGGAGCGGTATGTAGAAGTGAAATTGTGTTTTCACTTGAGAATCACCATCTTCCGTGTGGCAGAAAAATCGCCTGCGGATAGATGATAGAAGTAGACACCGCTTGCGACGGTTTCGCCAACTTCGTTTCTCCCATCCCAATAGACCGCCTTTGACCGACTTTCGTAGACCGCTGCGACCTGATGCCCCACATCGAGCGTGCGGACGACCCGACCGGCTTGGTCATAGATAGTCAAGGTGACGAAAGCGTCCTCCGCTAACCGATACGGTATCCATGTCTCTGGGTTGAACGGATTCGGATAGTTGTACAGCAATACCGTCTCTGCCGGTATCTCGTAAGTGACCAATTCCGGCAACTGAATGAGACTCCGCTTGACATCTTCAGCCGTTACCGTATACCACAACGGTTCTACACCTATTAACGGATGTGAGGATTGAGCAGAGATTTCAAGGATATCCCCAATCGTAGCCGCTCGCTGTGTCTTCAAATCAACGTCGGTGAGTTGATAACCAACTCCGGCTGATCCCCACATATTTGAGCGCGCGAGACGCTCACCTCCTGTTACAGTGGTGACCGATCTGCGGGTTGATTGGTTCTTTACGGTGACGCGGAAGTTTGTATTGCTCAGGCCACTATCTTCGTCAACGATCGAACCTCTCAAGGCGAGAATAGGTGTCACATCGTCCACCTCGATACCTACCATTGCCGCCGGTGGGGCGGCAGCCGTTCCTGAGGTGTTGCTCCAACCAACGCCAGAGATGGGGACCGTCGACGCCCGTCCAGCGTTCAGGATAAAGGATTGTCCGCCAGAGATGTCTATATCTCCGGGATCACCTGCCCGTCCAACCAACTTGAACTCCCCGCCATCGGTGAGGATAATCACAGGGACGTTGCCGCTAATCCCATTGAGCGCGAGCAGGTCACTCACACGGGTTATTCTTGAATCGTTCAAGGGCAGTCCTACGAGGTTGAGACCTTGGTTTAAGGTGATGGTGCTAGTTCCATTTGTCCCTAGCGCGCCGCCACGCAGACGAAGCGAGACTGGGGTTCTCAGACCAGCGATAATCCCTTTATCGTCGGTCAGCGTTACGTCCGCGGGACCACCTTTGTCCGAAGGGACGAAGAAGCTACGCCATTCTTGCGCTTGGGTGTCATAGGTGATAAGAAAGTTGACGGTTGACGTGCCACCGAGTGCGTCGTAGAGGTCGGATACAGATTCGATGGTCTTTGCCACGTCATCAACCGCTGTCACCTTCAGAGGGACGTGGATCAAGTTGAGACCCTGCGGTACTGACAGGAGGAATTCTAGGGGCGGCGGTGCAATCTCCCATAGGCGAATCGTGCCATCCCCACTCCCACTGGCGAGCGTGCTGCCATCCGGGCTGAACGCAACACTCCTGACCCATGACGTACCTGTGAGTAAGGCTATGGGTTGTCCCGTGACGGCATCCCACAGCCGCACTGTGCTGTCGTCGCTTCCGCTGGCGAGTATGGTGCCATCCGGGCTAAACGCAACACTATTGATCCCCGCTGTGTGCTCTGTGAGTACGGCTTTGGATTGTCCGGTGGCGACATCCCACAGCCGCACTGTAGTATCTATACTCCCACTTGCCAATGTGCTGCCGTCTGGACTGAAAGCAACACCCTCAACAAAGCCGGTATGCCCTCTGAGTATGTCTTTGGGTTTTCCGGTGGCAACATCCCACAAAAGAACTGTGCCATCGTGACGCCCAATGGCAAGGGTGCCATCCGGGCTGAATGCAAGACTCCAGACCCATGACGTATGCCCTGTGAGTAAGGCTATGGGTTGTCCGGTGGCAACATCCCACAGGATGACCGTGCCGTCATGACTCCCACTGGCAAGGGTGCTGCCATCCCGACTGAACGCAACAGTCTCGACCGGGGCGGTATGCTCTGTGAGTGTGTTTTTGGGTTGCTGAGTGGCAACGTCCCATAGGATGATTGTGTTGTCATGACTCCCACTAGCGAGGGTGGTGCCATCGGGACTGAACGCAACACTCCTGACCACGCCGTTATGCCCCCGTAGGAGGGCTGTAGTCGACTCTGTGACGGGATTCCACAGTCGTGCTGTGTTGTCGTTACTTCCACTAGCAATCATACCGCGCGAACTGAATGCAACACTTACCACTCCGTCCGTATGTTCTGTGAGCGTGGATTTAACTGGTCTCGCGGGAAGGTCAAACCAGACCTCAACGCCTCTACTTTGGAGGGCGGGGACGTCGGTATTGATTGCTGAAGCATTGAGAGGATTGTCATTCAGCACAACCTCGTCTCCACTCCCTAGTCCCGTGTTTTCCACCAAGGGTGAGATGTCCGAAATGTTATTGTGCTGAAGGTTCAGCCGTGTCAGGTTGGTTAATCCTGCCACCGGTGAGATGTCCGCAATGTTGTTGCCCGAAAGCCCCAGCCCTGTCAGGTCGGTTAATCGTGTCAAAGGTGAGATGTCCGAAATGTTGTTGTCCGAAAGCCCCAGCCCTGTCAGGTCGGTTAATCGTGTCAAAGGGGAGAAGTCCGATATCGAATTGCCATAAAGCCACAGCCATCTCAGTTTGGTTAATCCTGCCAGAGGTGAGATGTCCGAAATGTTGTTGTCCGAAAGGTTCAGCCCTGTCAGGTTGGTTAATCCTGCCAGAGGTGAGATGTGCGAAATGTTGTTGTCCGAAAGCCCCAGCCCTGTCAGTTTGGTTAATCCTGCCACCGGTGAGATGTCCGAAATGTTGTTGCCCCAAAGGTCCAGTTCTGTCAGGTTGGTTAATCCTGCCACCGGTGAGATGTCCGAAATGTTGTTGTCCGAAAGGTTCAGCCCTGTCAGGTTGGTTAATCCTGCCAGAGGTGAGATGTCCGAAATGTTGTTGTCCGAAAGCCCCAGCCCTGTCAGGTCGGTTAATCGTGTCAAAGGGGAGAAGTCCGATATCGAATTGCCATAAAGCCACAGCCATCTCAGTTTGGTTAATCCTGCCAGAGGTGAGATGTCCGAAATGTTGTTGCCCGAAAGCCCCAGCCCTGTCAGGTCGGTTAATCCTGCCAAAGGAGAGATGTCCGATACCGAGTTGCTGTTACGCCACTCATCATCAAGACCAAGGTCCAGCCCTGTCAGATTATTGGCATGTTCCAACCCGGTCAAATTGCTAATGTTAGCATTACGGGCGGTAAGTTCGGTCAAATTCGCCATATCTGATGTGGTGATTGGGTCACCGGCTGCTTTGCCGAGCGCGGTCTCAATCGCAGCGCGGAGGTTGGGGTCGGGGATATCCACCGTTTGTGCAGTTGCCGTCACAGAGATCGAAAAACAGATGAACAAAAATAAAGAGAAACGAAAGGGGTATTTCATCATGGGAGTATGTCCTTTGTGGTCGGGGGTGTGAGAGGTATTTGTGCCTTGATTGTCAAGGGGATCCGCCCTTATCTGAAGGTAATTCATCGTTTCGCTACAAACCCTGTTGCAATTAGGGTACTAGAGTATCAGATAGATGTCAACACTTTTTTCACTTTTTTTTGTTAATTTTGAAAACTTAAAGTATCTTGTAATAATGGTTTCATTGACGGGCTACTTTATGGCAGGAAAAAAATTGATGACGCATTGTTAATAGGGCCTTATGCTAGTTAGCTTCCCTTTTTTTATGGGAACTAAAAAAAAGGGAAGCTAAAAAGTCCTCCAGTCTGTTACTATAGATGAACTTGACAATCCATCTAAAACTGGAGGATAACCTTATGATAACCGATTTTGATGACCTCTGTCTATGGACTTATGTCATTGTTGATGACATTCTGATAAAACTCGAACCATTACTCCGACACCCAGGCCCCCCTCCCCCATGTAGCGATAGTGAGTTAATCACTATGATATTGGTTGCCGAATGTAAGGGGTGGGACATCGAAACACAACTGCTATCCGACTTTAGCCAGCACCCCCATCTGTTCCCTATACTGCCTTGTCAGACCCGACTCAACCGGCGAAGACGCAATTTGGGGACAATCATCAATCGGATTCGACAGATGCTCTTGTCAGACATTGAAGCGGCATCGGAGAAACTGTGTATTATTGATAGTTTGCCGATTCCAGTCATTCAGTTTCATCTGGCACCTTCGTCATCAAATAATTGGTCATGCTATGGTGCCGATTATGGGCGGGTGGAATCGAGGAAACAGACCATTTTCGGCTATAAACTTCATCTGTTAGTCACCGCAAGTGGGGTGATTGTTGATTTTGAACTTGCCCCGGCTTCTGCAACCGATTTATCGGTTGGTTACGAATTGCTCTCTGGACACCAAGATAAGCAAGTGATAGGGGATAAAGCCTATATTAGCAACCAAGTCAAAGACCAATTAGCTCAACTCAACCGTATCGATCTGATAACGGTCCCCCGACGCAACCAGAAACAGCAGATTTCCAGACAAACCAAGCGGTGGATTAACGAAATTAGGCAGAGGGTTGAAACGGTTAATGGTCAATTGAGTGAACAATTTCATATACAAAAGAATCATGCGCATAGTTTCTGGGGGGTATGCACTCGGTTATACTCCAAACTCACCGCTCATACGCTATGCGTTTATCTCAATCAGCTATGCAAAAAAGAGGCGTTTTTACAGATTAAAGAGTTGGCGTTTCCAGTTCATTAGTAACTAGCATAAGGCCCTACTAAAGTTAGTACAATTTGTATCCAATTCATGTAGCGTTATCAAGGGTCTAGTGAATATTCGGCGAGTTAGTATCTTCAGAGATTGTTGCAGAAAATAATTATCCCTTGATTAAAGCACGCATATACTCAACCATCAACCCCTGTGTCCGCTTGACAGGACGATACCAATGAATGCTCAATACCCAGTACACCGACTCACTTGTTATCGAACTGCCCCGATTTTATCAGGGTGGCGTTGAATAGCAATTGCCTCAGGCAACTGGTCCCGAAACTCAGTTGCGTGAATCAATTGATGCTTTGCTGGGATTTGACCTGATATCAGGTCAAATCCGCAGTGCTGCTTGGCATCCCGAAGCGTATTCCCAATCAACCATCATTTGTACCGTGAATTGTCCAAACTTTAGTAAGGCCCTAATAAGGGGTTAGTATTATGATTCAAGTTACCATCTACTACACCGTCCCGATAAGATCCTCGATAAATTGGGACAGGCGGGATTCAAAACAACTAGGGGTTGGGGGCGGGCAAGTTGAATTTCCCAACTTCATCAGGATTCCTCCGATTTATCGGAGTCCTCGGTTCGCGGGATCGGAACGGAACTGATCCTATCGGGGATCCCCATGCTGTAACTTCAGAATCTAGGGACTTGGGTTACACTAGGAACCATACCCCCGTTTTCGCGTGGAAAATGGGTACGTTTTTCCGTTTCATATAACAGGGACCCTAACCGCTTAAACACAGTAGGGAACAACGATCGTTGTTCCTTACGATGTAGTAGATAGATGTCCTTTCACTCCAAAGTAGCGATATGTCTATAGAACGACGATAAGTTCAATCCCCGCGCTCCAGTTTTGAATCCCGATCTTATCGGGGAGGAGCACAATGTGTATAGAACAAAGCCCAAGCGGGGCGATATGTGTGTCGTGAATCTGGTTATTTCTGATAGGTGTCAAGGAAAACTCGACCTACAGGTTGCCTAGCAACTTGGGTTATAATAAGTCCAAATAGAGATCTTCAGTCAACCGTGCATTCTGTGTCGCACAAAACAGTTGTTCCGCCCTCAAACGGCAAGCCTTTCCCATCCGCTTTCGTCGCTCGTTATCCTCGGCAAGCTGCGTAATCGCCGCAGCAAAGGCGTCCGGATCTTCAGCGGGAACGAGGATTCCTGTCTCCGGCGTTACCAGTTCTTTGCTCCCGCCAAGAGGTGTGGCAATCACCGGTACGCCAGCTGCCATCGCTTCGATGATGGTGCGCGGGCAGGCTTCAGGGATAGTCGAAGCGAGCAGAACCACGTCGAGGAGGAATAGAATCGCTTGTATGTCTTCCAGAAAGCCAGTGAAGATAACGCGATCCGCTACTCCCAATTTCGTCGCCTGTATCTTCAGGGAATCCATATATTCCGCATCTTTGGGAAAGTAGGGTCCCCCCACAACAAGTAACTGAACAGAGGAGGAGGCTTTGAGTTTGGCAGTTGCTTCGATTAGGAGATGAATCCCCTTCTCCGGCGTGATGCGCGTCACGATGCCGATCAACAGTGCATCAGGGTCGAGGTTGAGATCCGCCCGGAGGGTTTTGCCCCCCCGCCAGCGGGGGGGAGAAAGGGGGAGTCGAAGTGCCGAAAGTTCGACACCGTTATAAATCAACGTCTGCTTTGAGTGGGGGGCAAACGCCCATCGTGTTGCCTCCGAAACCAGAATCACGTGATCCAGTAGTTTCTCACAGAGCCGATCCAAAACTCCATACGCGGTAGCGTACCGCTTGTGCATCACAATTGGAACACCGTAGAGTTTGGCGGCAATCCCACCGATCAAACCTGCAGCCAACGAATTCGCATGGATGAGATCGATTTGCTTTTCTTCTAGCACCCACAGGAGTTGAAAGATAACTTTGAGCTGCAGCAAATCACGCGTAATATCGTCGAATGTAAAACGGCGGACCTTATCCCCCTTATCGTGCTGTTTCGGCAGATCGAGTGGGATGACTGGATGCCCCGCCTTCCGTGCTGCCGCTGCCAGCATACTATCCCCCAAACATCCGAGGAATGAGCGAAATCGGGTCGCGTCCAGATACTTGAGCAGTAATAGCAAGCTGCGCTGACCACCACCAATGCCAGATCCACTATCGAGGTACAAGATATTGTATCGCTTGGATTGCAAGGTTCTAACCTTCACCCATTCTACAGACGGATATATCGCTTCTAATTGGCACTGACAGGCACCACTTCAATTTCGCGCGTGAACTCGTCCTCTCCGGTGATTCTGACCTGAATGTAGCTTTCGGGCAGCAATTCACCCATCCGATCCGCCCATTCGATGACACAGATACCATCTCCGCTGAAATACTCCTCCAACCCAAGGGCGACAATATCTTCCAGCCGCTGAAGCCGATAGAGATCGATATGGTAAACTGGGATTTTTCCCTCATACTCGTTGATGAGGATGTAGGAAGGGCTATTGACGGTTTGGTCTTGATAGACGCCAGCACCGCGGGCAATGCCCTGCGTCAGACAGGTTTTCCCCACTCCCAAGTCACCGATGAGTGCGACAACGTCACCGGGGTTAAGCTGGTACCCAATTTTCACGCCGATTTCTTGCGTTTCTTCGGGGCTATGTGTCCTAAAGGCAGATTTCCTGTCCCTTATTGAAAGGTCTATGGGGCAATTTGCCTCTACAGTTTGCGTCATGATCAATAGTTCTTGTAACCAACCTCTGCTAGCCGTGCAGCTTTTTCTGCTACGCCGTCACTGAGTTTGACTTTGTAGGCATCAAGTTTCTCACTGAGTTCAGGGAATTTGAGTGCGAGCATCTGGACGGCGAAAAGCCCCGCGTTACGCGCACCGCCGGATCCAATCGCCATTGTCCCGACAGGGATACCGGGCGGCATCTGTACGGTGGCATAAAGCGCGTCCACACCGTTGAGCGGTCCCCCATCAATCGGGACACCGATAACGGGTAGGGTGGTATGTGCGGCGATGACGCCGGCGAGATGGGCTGCCCGACCAGCCCCGGCAATGATGACATACACGCCCCGGTCACCGGCACTGTGTGCATATTCCATCGTTCGCTCCGGTGAGCGGTGAGCGGAGGAAATCGTGATTTCAAAAGGGATTTCAAATTCTTCCAAGACTGCGGCAGCTTCGCTCATCTTTCCCAGATCAGAATCACTGCCCATAACAATACTGACTAAAGGTTTATCTGGAGATGCACTGTTCATATTGATTCGTTCCTCGTTTTTAATAAAAATCTTTGGAAAGCACGGGCGGGGAAACCCCGTCCCTGCAAGGCTTTGGGCAGGCACAAGACCTGCCCCTACGTTTAATTGATTTCTGCAGGGGCAACCCTCGTGGTTGCCCATCCTGTAGGCTTATTTGGTTGGTTAATTGTTAAACCCATCAATCACAGTTTTCAGTTTCTGATAGGTTTCCTCATCGAAGTTAGATTTTATATGAAAGGCGAGTTTCCCTTCAGGGTTAATGATATAGAGATTTGGCTTTTTTTTCTCTGTACGATACGCCTGATGCACCTTGCCTTTCCAATCGAGTAGCAGCGTCACCGGCGGTTTATCTTTCTTGAGTTGCCTTTTAATAAAGCCTTTAGGCACAAATGCCGGCACGCTCCGCATATCAGCAACAATGTATGCGACGACCTGATCGTTCTCCTGATAATCTTTCTGAAAGGCGTGTGCCCATTTGTCATCTTCCTCCCGGATTTTTCGATTCCCCATTATTAGAAAGACAACCTTACCACGCATTTTCTTTAGGGCGTGTTCCTGATCTTCGGCATCTTGCAAGGTGAAATCGGGGGTATCCTCGCCAACTTGCAGCGGTTCCTCTGCCTGCTCTTGATTTGAAGCAACTGAAGCAAAGGTGCATAATCCAATTATTAAGAAGTACGAAATATATCGCATCCCTATCACCTACTTTTTGTCCTCAAACAGATTGGGCCACATCCGTCCGACCACCGAATAGTTGGCGGGTGTAATGAGACGGATTGCGCCGAATTTCGTCTTCGTTAAAACTCTACGGTTGGGTAATTCGATATCGAAGGAGAAAGGACGATCGTTCAGCACATCTAACGCCGCTTTTAACACCTCTTGCCCCCGCTGATAAGGCATCGTATCCACTTCAGCGTCGTGCTGTTTGAACATGATTTGCCGACACGCCTCCTCTCCCGCGCCCACTCCAACCGTGACGATCTGATCGGCAAGTTCGTGCAACTGCACACCGCGTACCGCACCAACCGCCAGCGTACTATCTACAGCGATAATCGCTTGAATATTTCCCGCGTAATTTTTCAGAACACGATCCGTCAGACCTAACGCAACATCTGCATCAAGGGGAGAGGCGTGGGAATGCACCCGAATTTTATCGGAATACCGATCTAAAGCACGGTAAACCCCCGACGAGATATTCCGAAAGGATTCTGCGCCCGTTGACTCCTCCAAAACGAGCACATTGCCTTTGTAACCGATCTCTTCGATCGCATATTGGGCAGCCGCTTCCCCCAACCCAGTTTCATTGACGGCAATATGTCCTCGCACCCTTATGCTGACCAACAGCCAGTCAAGCGTAATAACGGGTACGTTCCTGCGTTCTGCTTCCTTCAGAATGGAGTAGGCGTTTTTCCCACCAACAGGCTTGAGAATCAGGACCCGAATCCCCTCGTCAAGCATCCTGCGGATCTGTTGTGTTTCTAACGTAGCCAGATTCTGTTTGACCCCTGCATCCCGGACCCCATTCCACAGAACTTTGACACCGTACTCTTTTTCGCCGTCAACCATCGCCTGCTTCATAAGGGTATAAACAGGGGCTGTCGTTTCTGGAATGCTGACCCCAATTTTAAGTGTCGTATCATCACTACACCCAGCGAGCACCACCGCGACCGGGATAATTAGGCAAATCCAAGATAGCCGAGTCATTTCTTTTTTCCAATATGGATAGCGACAATGCCAAGCGTTTTCCGGTAGAATCGGACATCTGTGAGACCACACTCCTCCATAATCGCCTTGAGCTGCTCACAATCTGGAAATTGCATGACGGAATCCGGCAAATAACCGTAGGCGTCATCCCTGTTCCTTGAGATTAGATTTCCGATACACGGCAGAAGTCCCTTGAAATAGAAGTAGTATATATGGCGAAACAGAGGCGTCGTCGGTTGCGTAAACTCAAGAATCGCGATGCGTCCGTTTGTCACAGCAACTCGGCACATTTCACGAATACCGAGCCGGAGGTCAGCGACATTGCGGATACCGAAACCAACCGATACGATATCAAAGGTGTTATCCGCAAATGGCAGTTCAAGTGTATCCGCTTCGATCGGGATAAAAGCGTTAGTCCGTCCCTGCTTTGCGACCTTATCCTTGCTAACAGCGAGCATGTCATAAACGAAGTCTGTACCAATTACAGCGGTGTCGTCGAGTTCGTCGGCATAGGCAAGTGCGAGTTCGCCCGTTCCTGTACAGACATCAAGGACTCTGCTCCCCTGCGTTACTTCACTCACCCGTACTGTGAACTTCCGCCACGCTCGGTCGCGGCGCAAACTCAACAAGGAGTTGAGGAGGTCATACCGTTTCGCAATTGATGAGAAGATTTTACGAACATAAATTTCCTTGTTCATGAGGATGGACTACTTCTTTCAGGAGGGATATAGAGGAGTTTAACGCTTTTTCAAACCTCAACGACATGAGTCTGTTTTTCCGGCATGACACCGTGATGTTCCGCCCATTCGACGAGGGGCCACTGGATGCCGTTGGGTGCGGAACGACCATCGGTCCCTTCCCCCGCGTCTAAAAGCTGCCTGCCGGCGTCATCCAATTTTTCCAATAGTGCTGCATCCGGCTGCAATCTGCCGTTATAGTGTCGAAGATAGTAGTCTGGCTTGATCCAAGAATAGTGGTAGCCGTAGATCGCGACCTTGGCAACCTGATCGGTAAAGTTGAGGCCGGCGGCGTGGTAGATGCGGCTCTCGAATAGGAATGCGTCTCCGGCGCGTAGGATGGGTTCATCAAACTCTAGTGGATCAACTTTGCCCTTGGGGATAGGCAACGGCTCGCTGAAGTTGTTGCTTTTGCGGACGAACATAGTCGCACCAGAATTGGGTCCGGTGAAGTCTGTCAGGCAGTAGCCGATCTTCAATCCAACACGGGGCAGGCCCCGATGTCCAAGGTCGAGGTTAACCCCGACATCGCGGTGCCAATTGCGGACGGTAGGCATTTCAGGAGATTGTGGATGCTTATAAATCAGCGCGGTATTGGTGATATGGATGTTAGGACCGAGCAGTTGAACGATGAGCGGCACTGTGCTTGAGTTCGTAATGAGTGATGCGTAGGCATCTTCCTCTTGGATAAGGCCGGGGCGTCGATGTGCGTGGTAATCTTCGTACTCGAATGATTCCATCAATCGGTCTCCGCCTTCAATTAGACGATCAACCGTAGCCCGATCAAGGGCTTGAGGCACAATCAGATAGCCGTTTTCGTTAAAGTCTCGACGTTGCGTTTCGGTGAGTTGAACGAAATCCATAAATTGAGTCCTTTAACTATGGTGAAGTCTATAAATAAGTAAACATTTGCTAATAGTTTGGGCCTTCCCGAAGTTTCCAAAGTCCCCCTGATAAGGGGGATTTAGGGGGTTAGCTGTATATTGGGAGTGTCTAATTAATTCTAAAATCTACTATAAATCAGGGAATTGCTGAAAGCTGCACCTGTAGCACAAGCTTCTAAGTTCATCAACCGCTCTGTAGAACCTATACAAATCTAACAAATATAGTCAAATCTGCTGTCTACTTCCTGCTTCAGCGTTCACTGCCATAAACATCATGGTCTTATATAAACTCCACAGTCGTTTTTAGTCTCCGTGCAACTCACGGCGACATTCCTAAGATTTATTGCAGCGTTAAGATCTCTGTCAATCTTGAGACCGCAGCGACACTGAAATATTCTATCTGATAGTGGCTGATCTGTAGCGATTTGACCGCACCCTGAACAAGTTTTGCTGCTTGGATAGAACCTATCGGCTTCTACAATTTTTACACCGACACGCTCTGCTTTATACTTTAGCATAGTTAGAAATGACGATAGCGACGCATCCGCTAAAGACTTAGCCAGACGATGGTTCTTTAACATGCCAGCCACGTTCAAGGATTCAATGCCTATCCGTTTTGCACTGCTTGCTATCGCTGTTGTTGCTTTATGGTGATTATCTTGCCGAATACAGGTTATACGATAGTGCAGCTTTGCTATTTTGGCTTTGAGTTTATACCAGTTGTGGCTGCCTTTAATCTTACGACTGAACTGGCGTTGCAGCCGTTTGAGTTTACGCTCATATCGCTTTAACGTCTTTGGATTCTCAAAATACTGTCCTTCAGAGGTAACGGCTAAGTGATTGATGCCAACGTCAACACCTACGACAGGCAGCCCCCTAATTTCAGAGGCATTTTCATCCATGAAAGTATCAACGAGGATAGAAGCAAACCAACGGTGGGCAATTCGACTGATAACTACTTTGCAGATGACGCCCTGAAAGCGTAAATGCTCAAACGTGCGAACCCAACCTATTTTGGGAAGTTTAATCCGCTTGCCCGATACTTCGATTGTGTTCCGTCCGTTACTTGCCTCGTAACTGTCATGAACACCCCGTTTCTTGAAACGTGGAAACCTGTTTTGACCTGACTTCCAACCCTTGATTGCATTACCCACATTACGGATAGCGTTCTTCGCAGTGTATTGGCTATATTGGCCAGACCACGGATATAACTCTTGCTTGTTTGTGTTAAATCGTTTCCGCAAGTCTATATCAGAACGCCATTCACCTTCATTAAGACCTGCCTTAAAATCAGCAAGGGCGTGGTTATATGCCAAGCGAGCATAACCGCAATGACCAGCAAAAGCGGTTGCCTGAACCTTATTCGGATCTAAAGCGATTTTGTGAGTTTTTAGCATTGGATTGTCTTTTGCCGTTCCGAGTTCCGTTTGACGAGAATCCCGAGAATCGGGACATTCTCGCTTCGCGGAACCGTCTTTCGATTCCTATGTCGTAGGGTGTAGGGAACACTACCTTGCAATGGTGCGACATTCCCCTACCGAAAGACAAGCCAATTTACCATTTTTTAATAATGGAATCAAGGCAAATTCTATTAAATTTGTATAGATTTGATTAGGTTTTACGATCCAGCAACTAACCCCGAATTATCCCAGCTTTAGAACAATGTGGTGGACACTAAAAATTCGATATGAGTGAAAATCGGTGGGCGGCACCGAGTTTGCCGAAGGAGACGAAGGCGTAATCAAGCTGAAAACCCTCAATGCTGAATCCGATCCCGCTGGTAATGCCGGATGCCGTGCCCAAATCGTTACCGCCAATCTTATATTTGTAACCCGCACGCAGGTGGATGAGTTCATAGGCTGTGAACGCCGCCCCTACTCCAACGGTGGGGTCATTGTCGCTGGGACGGTTCACATCAGCAGTGAGGGTAAACGCCTCGTCTAGCAATCTATACGCCGCACCGACTTTGATGTTAAGAGGCAGACTAAAGGATTCCTCAACAAACTTGACTTTGGCACCGAGATGTTGGACGTTGAATCCAAGAGAGAGCGAATTGTTGAGGATAGCGTATAATCCCCCTATATCAAACGCAACAACTTGGGCACTTTCCGTGTCAATCTTTTCTCGTACCCATTTGGCGTTGGCACCCAAAGAAAGCGCACCTCCGAATCGGCGAGCATAAGAGGCAATCAGGGCAAGGTCGTAAGGATGGAAGTTCTCTGTTTTAACTGGCTCGCCACTCTCATTAATGTCGTATCCCTCAAGCTCACCATAAGAGAGGTAGATGAGACTCCCGCCGAGTGTGCCTGCGTTCCCAAGTGGCTTCGCAAAGCCGATGAATTGATGGTTAATCCCTTCAAACCACTCATTGTGCATGAGACCCAGTTGCGGACGTTGCAGTTGGGCAAGTCCCGCCGGATTCCAGTATGTGGCATACAGATCATCTGCATCGGCGACTTGAGACTCTCCCATACTGATGGCTTTAGCGCCGACGCCGATCTTCAGGAATGTCATCGCCCGTGTCCCGACGTTTTCGTGAATATCCGCACCATTGGCTATTGTCCATGGGCACAACGCAATTCCGCAGAGGATAAAAAGGCTGAAATATCTGTTAACTCTTGGCAAACGATTCTCCTGATTGAGGCATACGAAATGGGCGATTCTATTAAGAAAAGATTGAGGCATTATAGCGAATGGAAATGGCTTTGTCAATACAAATCTTGATTGCTTAGGGGCATTTAGTTCTCCTGTAGGAGGGATCTCCGAATCACGACTCTGCCTAACGCTCAGACCTCTTCCGCATCCGCGTCACTGTTTTCGAGGGCATCTTCGGGAAGGCTCGCGAGGTAGTCCTGAATAACCATCTCTGCATTTTGCACCTGATCGGCGTGGACAAGAATCTCACCCCACTCGGATTCAAGCCGGACCCCGCCGAGCGCAGAAATCTCGTGTGGACGTACCACCGCGTCAATTCCTTCGCCCTCCAGTACCCCTTTGATCAGATTTCCGACAAATTCATTAGGAATCTCTTGGACAACTTCCCAATCAACGTATTCTGCGATGTCCTCTGATGGGCGTTCCGGTGTCAATTCAATTTGACAATCGGCACAGATTGAAACACCTGAAGTATATTCAGCACTGCATTCTGGGCAAAACAGCATGGTAGATGCCTCCTTTCCTGTCAGACACATGATCTCACAAGCGCCAATTGGGCGAGGCAGCAGATCAACCCCAACTTGTATTTGATCCGAATTGCCAATTGGCAAAAATTGAACCCTAACACGCCCCTGAAAACCGATCCTATTCACCAAAATTCCAGAGCTGAAGTGCGGTTTTGCCCAATACCCATTCCCGGTCTTCGGGCGCGAAAAAGTCCATCTCGTCTCGCACAACGGATAGGGTTTGTGCGTAAGTCGCTTTGCTCAAACAGACGGGCCAATCCGTCCCCCACATGACGCGCTTTCCGCCAAATGCCTGATAGACTTTCTTGACCAAGTCGTGTGTATCCGCCCAAGGATACGCCGTATTGGAAGACGACCAAGTATGGCTAATTTTGACATAAACCCGTGGGAACCGCGCCATGTCTAGCAATAGCTGCTGCTTGTCGGGGTCATCCGGTGGCGTGCTTGCCATGTGATCGATGCAGACATCAAGATCACTGTGTCGTTCCAAAATTGCCGCAAGGTCGGGCATCCGATCGACGCCAGTCAAAATTAGCATCGGCACGCCAAGGGCTTCCGCACGACTGAAAATTGGATCCATCAGCGGACCTGTGAACCAATCGCCGGTGGCACCGCCAGATGGACTGAGGCGGACGCCGTGGAAGCCGTGCTCCTCTGTCCAACGACTCAGATGGTCTGGCGAGTCGGGGTCTTCCGGGTTGATTCGGCAAACCGCCATGAATTTATCGGGATAGTCTTTTATCGCCTTCGCGGCGTAGCTGTTGTCCCAACGATAATGGATGACTTGCACCAATACCGTTTTCTCAACACCGTTGGCATTCATCAATTCCAGCAACATCTCCGGCGTCGCGTCTTCGGTCGGTGGAGTGGTTGTCTCAGGTGCCCACGGGAATTGTGGGTCATTTTTCCAGACATGGACGTGTGGGTCAATAATTCTCAATGTGTTTTCCTTTCTGTATCAGGACTCTTTGGACTTTCTTGATTAAGCGGTTTGGATTGCTTAGGATTGTTCTGCTCAATTTTGTACTCGCCCCGATTTTATCGGAATTCAAAGCAACTGTCAAGGAGAAACTATACTCGAAGATTATATCGGCTAATCATCACCAAAGGTTATGGAAAATGAATTCAACTTTTATATAACATGTCTGCGATGGCGGAACTTTTTCATCTAAGGTTGGTGTAACTTTTAGAAGAAGCTAAACTTCCCGAATATAGGAGACGGACGATGAAAATATGTGCAATTATGTTTACCGGCTGTTTGTTGATATTGTTGCTTGCTGCCTGCGGGGAGGAATCCGACCTACCCGATGACCCTATTAATGAGGAGGAGGAATACCACGATGTAAAATATAACTATCATATCAATGGACATAGATCTGATTTTGTAGATGCATTGGGGAAGGCACTGGGAAAGCCACCGGGCGAGGAAATTACAAAAGAAGAATTGGCAACCCTGACCCGCCGTCAAAATACTGCTCTTGTATTACCTATACTAAAGTTAGTACAATTTTAGTGTGAAAAAAGGCAGAAAAGAGGTTATCCTTTCAGAAATCACCACAATTTTGAAAGGAGAGTTATCATGCCCCTCATTTTCTGCCTCGTTGATATTTTAACGCAATTTCGTCCATTATTCAACCGTCAAAACTTCGCCCTGTTTTGCACATTTATTGTCGGTCTCATCACGCACCGCCATCGTGCGACGTTGACCGGCATCTATCAAGCGGTTCGCCCAAAGGTCGGTTACGGTTCATTGGTGAAGTTCCTTTCCCGTGGCAAATGGGACAGCGATGCGGTTGCTCAACGTCTGATTAAGTTGCTACAACAGCGGTTTGACAACTACGTCTACGTTTACGACGAGACCCGAGCGATAAAGACCGGCACCAAGCAATTTGGACTCCATTTCTTCAGAAATCATCGCTACCAAAAGCGCAACACCAATCAATCGAAGTTTCACTTCGGTCATCAATTTGGCGCGTTGGGGTTGCTTTGTACCACCGTGACAGAGACGATTCTGTTTCCGGTGTGGGTGAACCTGATATGTCCAAAGACCCATCGGGACAACAGTGGGTCGGTACTGAAGCGGATTTGCTCCCAAATCCCGCCCGGACTGATTATCTTTGACCGGGGATTCAATAGACGGAAAGTGTTTGAAGCCGTCCTTAGCGCAGGACATCATCTGTTATGTCGAGCCAAGTCCAATGCGGTCTTTTATCTGTTACCTACGGTCTGCAAGCGGCCCAAACCCGGACGCCCAAAGACATACGGTAAACGCATCCATCTTCGGCATCTGCGGTATAAAGCTATTGATATTGACAACAAACGGTGTTCAGTCGCATCTAAGGTCGTTCGGACAAAAATGTGTCCCACTCAAGTCCGATTGGTGGTGATGCGAACCCGACATAAAAAATCAAAGCCGTTTCGATATTTCTGTGTCTACACCACTGACTTGACACTTGACCTATGTCAGATAGTTCGATACTATCGGCAACGATGGTTGATTGAGACCGCTTTTCGGGATACCAAGCAACACTTCGGGTTTGACAAGTACCGAGTCAAATCTCGGAAAAGCATCAATCGATTGGTACAACTCAGTTTCGTCGCAACTTGCATCACACAATTGATATTCAATGCCACTTCTGCTATGGGTAGTTCCATAACAGTCGATAAGGTATGCAGGGAATTAGGCATTGACTGGTATCGACCCACTAAATTGACACGCGGGTTGATGGTTCAGTATCTATGTGCCTTTATTGAGGGGAGATTATTTTCTGCGACAACCGCCGAGGATACCAACTCGCCCGATATTCACCAAACACTTGATAACGCTGCATGAATTGCAATCAAATTGTACTAACTTTAGTACCTATAGCAAAATGCCTGAAGGGTACATCAAGGGTATCCCCGCTCAGCCGTTAATCCCAGAAAGAGTTTATACCGTTCGGCTTCAGCCCAAGGGAGGAATGCCAATGTCGTGGGTGTATTTTATTATCCGTGCAGATGCTCAGGGTCGTCCGACTCACTTGGAATACCGCACGCAGAATGGCGATGTTTACGTCATCAGTCAGCAGTAAATAGGAGGGGACGGAGCTGATGCGAGTCATTACGGCACTAGAGGTATTTTTGGGGCTTCAAGTCCCAGAATGCCCCTTTTTTATGTCATGTTGATTCGCTCATGACGATAAGACTGCGCTCCGTGTCTTCATTTTAGGCACCCTAGACGACCTGTCTATCTATAACCGCGCTCTATCGGACGCTGAGATTAGCAACTTATCGAACAATCGGGGGGGACGGTATGAGTATCATCACCTCAGCGCTCTGGGCAGTAATATCGTCTTAACGAATGACAACCAGAACGTCCTTGTCCGGTATGCGTACGATGTCTTCGGCGCGATACGCGCTGAGATGGGCACCAGTGATAATGTCCGTAAATTCACCGGCAAAGAGTATGAAACCAATGTTAGGCTCTATTACTCCGCTGTGCGGATTGGCTTACTTTGACAATGGCAATCGCGTCCGTGGTCAAAAAGACTTAGATAAATTCAATGTGCTTCAATACCACCGGCAAGAAAAGGACGATTAATTGCAATAACGTTTTATGATGCCTGAATCTATATGAGATGGCAGTCAACTAAGATGAAAGGAGACTCAAATGAAATGGCATACATCTTCGTTGTTATCGGCGTAATCTTGGTGCTGGTTGTCACTTGGTTTTTAGTAGGTTGTAGTCGAGTGCCGCCGGAGTATGTAATTGATATTGATAAATTGATGGACGCTGAACCGGAGACGTGCGATCAGCAGTTGACGGAGAGAGCGGACTGTCGGTTGGCCCATACGGATTACTGGGAGGAAGGGATTGACGATGCAAAGGGTATGACCGGCGATGTTGCCACCATGACGTATGAGAAGGTTGATGGCATTGTTAATGAATCCGGGAGTTACCCACGCATCATGATCGACTTCAATGCGGAGCAGCATTCCGAAAATATCACTGTGTACTTTGGCGAGTATGTTGACAGGATGGAGGCACTCCGGCGGGTGGGGTTTGAGGAGAAGGATCTTTTTGACTCAGGCTACGCACCGTATAGACTGGAAACCTACACTCAGAAAAACATCTACCTAATCTATGAAAACGCGGATTTTGCTGGCGGCATCTTTGCAGCACCATCCGTCGAGGGGAAAAAGCGCTACTGGATAAGTTGGGAGCAATTCGACGATGGCAGAACTACAGGGATAAGTGTCCGTTTATGGATTGGCACACCAGCCCGTTAGTAGGATCAAAGGAGTCTCAAAGGTCAAAATACCAGGCACTTGAAAGGGGATAAGGATCACGCTGAGGCGTTCTTCTGGAGGTTGGCAGGACCAAAAGCCAAGCCAATAAGGATTAACAGGGGCGGTAAGGAAATAGAGATACTCACCGGAACAGACCCCGCTGGCAATACGATTACCTATCGCCCAGTATCTAAAGGAGGTCCGGGAACCTCCGTCTATGATGGTCCCCCTACCGTTGACATCGTAGAGAATGGCAAGCCAACCAAGCTAAAGTTTATAAAATAAGGAAGCATTGATGGGAAAAATAGAGCCTATAGAGGAGGTTGAACGCAGACGAGAAATACGGAACATTGGTAAACGGCTTTTTAAGTCGCAAGATCCTCGTGAGATGGTTTTTAAGTCAGAGGTCGAAGCATGTCTTATGTTTTATCCTCCCGATCCTGAAGATCTCGACTATCTGACGAAGAATCAATACGAAGCTATTATTTCGGCTGCAAAATTTATGGGTGATACCGGTTTTGTTCTGTCGGACCCCAGCGGTAGTTTGGTGGATGACCCAAATTACCGATGCCGTGTGACCTCGCCTGAGTTTGAATACAAGGGATTCCCTCCTGGACCTGACGACTGGATTGAGGTGCCTTGTGAGGAGCAGGCGAAGCACTGGTGGTGTGAATACCCGACGTATGAAGATTACCGTGCCATTGAATCGATTGGTCATTTTGACATCGCACTGTTTTCTATTGATGCCCGCTGGGGACTTCTCACCGGACATGAGTGGATTACCTTAGTAGGTGGGAATATAGATTTTATTAGTCATGTCGATAAAATGTATCCCGCATGGCGAAACGAAGTGATGGAACTGATTGATGTATGGGGTGAGCAAATGGTCAAAGGGGTGCCAGAAGTTGATCTGATGCTTGAACTGCTGGAATACTGGAAAAGGTATCCGGCAGATGAGTGGGTAGCAGCCGTTACGGAAAAGTTGCATCGCAAGGTCTACCCAAGTGTTTGAAAAACCGAGGTCAAACAATGCGAGGTATAGTTAGTATTCTCATCTGTGTCGGCTGTTTGGTTCCGAGTGGGTGTCAGACGATTAACCTGCAGCATAGCTATACGCACCCCCATTCCGCAGTGACGGCACCGACATTTTGTCTCTACAAGGGGTGGGATGAACATGCACAGCCGATTCCAATCTACGGGATTAGCATTACTAGACAGGAGACATTCAGTGATGATAAGCGATTCGAGTGGCGCAATTGGCGATCGTGGCGCAAGGGGCGAGACGCTGACCAAGTGACATGGGAAATCCAATATGTGCCTGATGACCACGACCAGGCCGTGACGAAACCGTTGTCGTGTATTACCTTTGGCAAAGCACCGCCAGGATATGACGAGCCAATCCCTCCTGTGTCCCTGATCCCTGAAAGAATTTATAGAGTCTCGATTCGATCGACGAAGCACTTTCTCCCGATGTCGCGGGTATATTTCATCATCCGTGCAGATTCAACGGGGCACCCCACTCAATTGGAAGTTAATCACGTTGATCGCTACGGACTTGATGACATCCACATCATAACTCAGGAGTAGATGAAATGTATAAAGCGAAAATGCGAATGCTGCGAGCCATTGCCGTTTTGCTTATCGGTATCAGCTCTTTATTTTCGAGTGGCTGTGCGAGCAAGCTGCATGGCTTCGCACAGCCCCATTCAGACGTGATAACACCGACATTCTGTCTTCACGAGGGCGATGCACAGGACAAAAATGCACCGCCCGTCCTAATCTACCGGATTAGCGTTTTTCGGGATAAACACAAAAGAGGTAATCAACGGTTAGAGTGGCGCAATTGGGACTTGTGGCGAGATGGGCGACGCGGTTACCCAGTGGCATGGGAGATAGAATACAGAGATTCAGTGGCAGAGGCGAGATTGAGTCGAGACACTGACCAAGTCGCATGGGAGATGGAATACGCGCCTGACCCCGAAGCGCAGCCCTCACCGAGACCGTTTTCTTGCATCACCTATGGCAAAGTACCGCCGGGGTACATCGAGAATATACCCGCTGTGCCCTTAATCCCGGAAAGGCTTTACACCGTTCTGCTTGAAACCCAAGAAGTCACTGCACGGGGCGGCATGTATTTTATCATCCGCTTAGATTTAGCGGGGCACCCTACTCAATTGGAATATACTATCAAACCGACGCGACTTGACCAGATTCGTGAGATCATCCAACAGTAAAGATCGAACTCTCATTTCATGGGTTCGCGCCACAACTTTATCGTCTGGCAATCCTACCCATGCTTGACAACAATTTCGCCGCCCGGCATTATGACCCCTACACCGCACGATTTACACAACACAACCTGATCATTTATACCCCAAACTCTTCCTTAACTTCGGCAAACATCCTGACAGCGAAATCGAGGTCTTCGATCGAATGTGCGGCGGAGATTTGCGTCCGGATTCGCGCCGTGCCTTCAGGAACGACAGGATAGAAGAATCCAATCACATATACCCCTTTCTCAAGGAGTCGTGCCGCCATCTGCTGTGCTAGTCTTGCATCTCCAAGCATAATCGGTACGATGGGATGGGAGCCGGACGGGATGTCAAATCCCACCTCCGCCATTTTTGCTCGGAAGTAGTGGGTATTTTCCTCTAACTTGTCTCGCAGAGCGGTGGACGCTGTTATCATCTCAAGTGCCTTCAGAGACGCGCTGACGATACTGGGAGCGACGGTGTTGGAGAACAGGTAGGGACGTGAGCGTTGGCGCAGCAGATCAATAATTTCACTCCTGCCGCTTGTGAACCCACCGCTGGCACCGCCAAGTGCCTTCCCAAGCGTGCTGGTGATAATGTCGATTCTGCCCATAACGTCGCGGTATTCGTGCGTGCCTTTCCCCGTTTTCCCCATGAATCCCGTTGAGTGGGAATCATCAATCATGACCAACGCGTCGTATCTGTCCGCAAGATCGCAGACACCCTGTAGGTTGGCGATAGTGCCGTCCATAGAAAACACGCCATCCGTTGCGATCAGACGAAAGCGCGAGCCCTGAGCATCCTTGAGTTTGGCTTCCAGATCCACCATATCACTATTCTTGAAACGCAGACGCCTCGCTTTACAGAGCCGGACCCCGTCAATGATGCTGGCGTGATTCAACTCGTCGCTGAGGATCGCATCCTCTTCGGTCAGCAGCGTCTCAAACAGTCCCCCGTTCGCGTCAAAACAGGAGGTATAAAGGATTGTGTCCTTCGTGCCGAGGAATTCGGAGATTTTCTCCTCAAGCGTTCTGTGGATGGACTGCGTTCCGCAGATAAAGCGCACGGACGAGAGCCCATGCCCCCACTGGTCTATGCCGTTCTTCGCTGCTTCAATAATCGCCGGGTGATTCGACAGACCAAGATAGTTATTGGCGCACATATTGAGGACCGTTTCGCCGGTCTCAACATTGATGCGTGCCTGCTGTGGGCTGGTGATGATCCGCTCCCTTTTATATAATCCACTCTCCTCGATTTCTTTGAGTTGCGTCCTCAAATGAGATTTTATCGTATCAATCATGCCACATTCCCTCCATTTGGATAGATGATTCAGTTATCTACATCATCAAGTCACCGCCGTTGATATCAATTGATGCCCCTGTAATATACGCTGCATCCGTTGCTAGAAAGACTATGAGTTGCGCTACTTCTTCAGGTGTCCCCAATCTGGGAATAGGAAAACTCTCTTCATAAGCGCGTAACTGTTCAGGGGTGCAATTCTCCCGTGCCATCTCGGTGTCGATTAATCCTGGGCAAATCGCATTGACGGTAATACCGAAGGGGGCAACCTCTTTTGCCATCCCTCGCGTCAATCCGAGGACACCCGCTTTGGCAGCGGTATAGTGAACGCCGCCGAGCGTGCTGACACTTCTTCCGGCGGATGAAGACATATTGACGATGCGACCAAATTTATTCGCCTTCATGATCGGCAGCACCGCCTTTGAACAGAGAAAGCTACCGTTCAGGTTTACATCTATGACCTCATCCCACTCGGCTTTAGTCACATTGTCAATTCGTGTAGAATAGAGAATCCCCGCATTGTTGACCAGAAGACCAACGGTACCATAGTGTTCGATAGCCATTTCGACCATCTCAGCGACCTCGTCCTCTTTCGTGACATCTGTCTTTATTGCCATCGTGCTGCTGTTAGCAGCGGTGCTTATTCTCTCAGCAACCTGTGCGACCTTTTCCACGTTGATGTCGCTCAAGACAACCTTCGCGCCTTCCGCTGCCAAACGACCAGCAATTGCTGCGCCCATCCCTTGCGCGGCACCGGTAACAATCGCCACCTGATTGTGAAGTTTCCCTTCGGATTGTTCCATCGTGTATCTCCTCGTATTCTCTTACGCAATTTTCATCAGCTTATCAGTTGCTTTCAAACCTGAGCCTGTCAGGATGGAGACGGTAGTATCCCCTGTGTGGATAATTCCCGATTCCACAAACTTATCAAAGGCTTTGACGATAACGGCGGAAGTGGGTTCAACGTAGATGCCTTTTGAGGCGAGGGCTTTAATTCCAAACTCGATTTCCCCCTCATCAGCGATTGTGATTGCGCCGTTGGTTTCGCGGAGTGCCTGCATAATTGTATTCCCGCGGATCGGTGCTTCCGATGTGATGCCCTCTGCGAGCGTCTCATAAGTTTGGGGAGACCTTTCGACCCGCGCCCTGTTTTCGGAATAAGCTTTGTAAACTGGGCAACACGCAGCGGATTGAACGCCAAGTAAGCGGGGGATTTTGGTGATAATCCCCTGTGCCTGAAGCTCTCCAAAGCCGACCCACAAGCCCATATAGACGCTTCCAAACCCTATTGGACAGATGATATGGTCTGGAGCCTCCCAACCGAGCTGCTCCGCGATCTCGAAAGCGATGGTTTTTGTGCCTTCCAAAAAGAAGGGATTCCAGTTGTGCGAGGCGTAATAGGTGGTTCCCGCCGCTTCGAGGACTGCCTGCGTCGTGGCAGCGCGATTCCCCTCAATCAGTTTTAGTTTCGCACCGTACATCGAGATCTGTGCGAGCTTGCCTTTTGAGGTGGAGGTAGGGCAATAGATTGTGCAGTCAATTCCCGCCTTCGCGCTATACGCTGCGATCGCTGCCCCCGCATTCCCCGACGAATCCTCGACAACTTCTTGGAGGCCAAGTTCCTTGACCTTGGACAACAGCACAGCAGCCCCGCGGTCCTTGTATGAACCTGTCGGGCAAACAAAATCCAACTTCAGCCGATGGTCATGCGTAGTATCATCAAAGGATACGAGCGGCGTCATCCCTTCACCGAGCGAGATGATTGATGCCTCATCGGCAATTGGAAGGGCTTGGCGATAACGCCAGAGTGTGCTGTCGTCCTTGAAAACCCGGTCAATTGAAAATACATCCTCTGTTTTTGTCAGTTGAAGCGGTTGACCGCAATCGCATTTGTACCGGAGCGCGTTGATACGGTATGTTGCGTTGCACTGATCACAAATATATTCGATCATTTTCCTCTTCCATATTATCGGTTTGCGTTTATGAATTCTCCAGTTTCTCAACTAAGTCTTTGACTTCCTGCACCCGATCGATAGGACAGACCAACACCGCACACTCCGATTCTACGATGACAAGATCGCTTACCCCGATGGTGGCAATCAATTTGCCCTCAATAACATCGGGATTCTGTGCAGTCTGATTGAAAATGATACAATCTTGGGTATCTATTCCTATGTGCTTCCCACGTACAGTGTTTCCAGACGCATCCCGTTCACACAGTTCGTGCATTGCCCCCCAATGTCCCACATCATTCCAACCAATATCCGCAGGAATCACCAGCACATCCTTCGCCTTTTCCATCACACCGTAATCAACGGAGGTGTCGTCCATCTGGGAGTATGCGTGAGATATTACCTCAGCTTCGCTTGCAGTTCCGATAGCAGCGTCGATCTCCATTAGTTGCTGATAAATGGAAGCCTGATAGGTCTTGATAGCATTGAGAATGAGGTCAACACGCCACACAAACATGCCACTATTCCAGAGGTACTCTCGACTCTCAAGGTACTTCTCTGCGGTTTCCCTGTCCGGTTTTTCGACAAATTGACGGACTTGGAAGGCTTGAAAATCATCCGCTGTATGGGCTGTCGCTCCAATATGGAGGTAACCGTATCCGGTTTCAGGGCGGGTGGCGGTAACCCCGAAAGTGATTAACACGTCATCGTTTGCCGCAATATTTTCGGCATATTGCAGCAACTTACGAAATCGCTTCTGATCTTGGATAACACTGTCCGCGGGTAACACAACCATGACGGCATCGCCGCCTTCCCGTTTTTTCAGATAGAGGGCTGCCAGTCCAATACAGGGCAGGGTGTTCCGCTCCACAGGTTCCGCGAGGATATTCTCTGACGGAAGGTCGGGGAGGTGGTGTTTCGTCGCTGACACCAAGGATTCTCCCGTCACAACATAGATATCCTCCAACGGCATGAGTGGGGTGATGCGAGCTACCGTTTGTTGCAGCAAACTGGTGTCGCCTACCAGAGATAACAGTTGTTTGGGGTTATCTTCGGTGCTCAGGGGCCAGAAGCGGCTCCCTTTTCCGCCAGCCATAATAACGGTATACATACTGCCTCCCGACCCGACTTTCGGGATTTTCAGAATTCAATCTTGGTTAATCTTTCTTAACACTATCATCAACAAGCCAATATTTGAGAATAACGTAAATCGCAACAATTCCATCTTTCCATTTAATCTTTTTGCCTTCGGCGTAGGTGCGGGCGTGGTAACTGATGGGAACTTCGTGGACGCGTAATTTCCGCTTGGCAATTTTCGCCGTGATCTCCGGCTCGATGCCGAAACGGTTCGATCGTAACGGCATTGTTTTCAAGAGCTGTAGACGAAACGCCTTATAGCAGGTTTCCATGTCCGTCAGATTGAGGTTTGCAAACCTGTTACTCAAAAATGTTAGAAATCTGTTCCCTAAAGCATGTTTGGAGTATAAGTCCCGCCTCTCCTTTTTTATGATAAAGCGAGATCCATAAACTACGTCCGCATCACCCTGTAGAATGGGAGTCAACACTACCCGGAAATCATTCGGATCGTATTCGAGATCCGCATCTTGGATAATGGCTATATCTCCAGAAGCGGCATCAATTGCTTTACGGATCGCAGCACCTTTCCCTTGGTTCTTTTTTTGAAGAATCGGTTTAATCTGCAGATGAGTTCTTGCTAATTGTTCGATAATTTCAGTGGAACCATCGGTTGACGCATCATCCACGATCACGAGTTCAAGGGAATCAATGCCGTCGATTCTCTGGTTAAGCACACGGGAAACGATCTCTGCAAGCGTTTTTCTCTCATTGTAAACTGGCATCAAAACACTTAGCTTCATTAAGCACCGATCTTCCAGTCGCCCCGCTGGGGATTTGTTTAGGTGACAACCTAGGTTACAATAAGATCTCCGAAAGTCAAACCATATCTTCCACCACTACCACCAACTATATACGGAGGTGGTGAGGATGAGGCTCAGGATGGGCCAGAAGCAGCCCATCACCGCTTCGCCGAGAACTAATCCCACGAAAAAGGGTATTGCGGCACGATACGCTTTGATGCCGCCATGCTTGATTAGCAGCCACTTGATAATCATTGCGAGCGCTACGGGGAACCAGATCATATCCGTTGTGCCGGGCGCAAGACCGATCACGTAGCCTGCCGGGTGAAGTGGACACCAAACGAATCGGGAGCGCAGAAACATTATACCGAGGTTCACGAAAAAAGCAAACCCGAGAACGCTCATTGATAACCAATTCGTCGGCTTGGGATTGACCAACCAACCGGAGAGATAGTTGTAAGTTCCCGAACCGCCGGCATGAATCTGTTCAGACCCCGCCGCAACCCCCGTCTTGTAAATGGTATATGGGTAAAGGATGAGACTGGATTCGATACCGACAATGCTGGCAATGATCAGCACAATGAACATCGTCCGATTTCTGATGTTAGTCCGCTCTGCAAGTTTGAAGGACTCAAGCTGATCGGGCATCGGGTGGGTCCGGAATCCAGCACCGCTGAGCCAGTTCATCAAAGAGAGTATCGTTAAATTCCCCGGTTTTAGGCGTCGTGTCCCAAACATGGCAACCATAAGATATTGTGGGTTTATGTAGCCGATGGAGTGAATCGGTGGTCCGAGTTCCGCCCGCATACGCGCCAACCCGACAACAATCGCGAAGTAAATACCGATAAAAACAGCATACCCCCAGAATGACATCCCACCCTTTATGCAGAAAACCATCAACACCAAGAGACAGATAAATAGTGTGACGACAGCAGTTCGGTAAGAGATTGGCTCGTTCGCCTCGTCAACCCGATCTGGACGGATGACGCGCGAGAGGACTTGTGCAAAATGCCTTCTGCCAGTCCAACAGGTCACGACGAGTAAAGCAAACAAGGCACCCGTGCCCTGTTCCCCCAAGAATGGGTAGCCGGGAATACTCCTGATCCCTGCCATGCTGCCAAAGACAAGTTGTGCCTTCCGCATGAGGTAGAAGAACGTACATGAGAAGGAAAGATCTAAGGGGAGGACAAAGGAAAGACCAATCAGGTACGGGTGAAAATAAAAAGAGGTACTGCCCATCGCATTCCACGGTTTCTGTGAAAAGCTGAAGACGTTTCTGGTACGGTCATTAATAGGCAGAGAGGGTATGATAGGGAAAAAAAATGCAATTCCGTTCAGCAGGTCAATTCCAAAGGCGATGCCAAAACCGATCCACAGGACACGATTCCTGAAGATGCTCCCGGATTCGGCGGTGATTTCGAGGGGGATTTGGATAATCGGATACGCCAATTTCTCGCGATCGACCCACTGTCTTCTGATGAGCGATGTCAGGCAGAGAAAAATGAGCATCAACGAGAAGATAACAATTGACCACGATAGGATGGGCGTCACCCAATACCGCACGTAACCGCCGGTAAAGAAATTGACATTCCCTTCGTAAAAATCGTTGACGGTCTTCGGATCGGAGATGACCAGCCAATCCGGCAAGTGGTGGAACAGTAACGCCGCCCAGTCGTTTTCAGGGGTCGCAAAGCGGAAGGCGTAGGGCATCAGTCCCATCAAGCGGGGCATGGCGTCGTGTCCTGAGAAGCAACTTCCTACCGCAAGCATCGCATAGATAACGAGTAGGTCCTGTTGATTGAGGGCAGCTTTGGGCGAGATCTGACGAACAATTATGTTTAGCCATGTTATCATCAGGACAGCAAACATGACGTTGACCGATAGCGAAACAGTTGTCAGATGCGCCGTGTGCCATATCATTTCGACATAGGCGATCCAGTAACTGTTGGCGATGATTAGCAACACGCCGATCAGCACCGCACGCTTTTTGATTGAGGTTATCGCGTTTGTATTCTGCATGGCAGGAAATGGACGAGGATTCTGGAGGAAATCAGAAAGAAGAAAGCCCCACACCAAAAGGCGGGGGCTTTACAAAGCATACCTTGGAAATCAATGTATGTAAACAGTTAATGCGGAAGAACAGGCTTATCAACGGGTTTTCAGTAAACCCCAAGAGGTTGTTAGCTTGTCACCCGGTTCAACAGACCGTCCCCTGAGACCACTCACAAAAACATTGTCAAATTCAGCAGTCGCACCCAAGGTGCCGACGCCAACCCGCCCGCCCTTATTCCCGTTCAAGTCCTTTCCGTCAAAGACCATTTCACCGTCAAGAAACAACGTCATGAGATTGCCTTGATTGACGATCTTGATTTGGACCGGATCGTTTCCCATCTTGTGTTTTGTTTCGGTCCCCTTTTTTCTCGGTGCAACTCCCCTGACGTCTGTAACGACAAACGACTCCTTGTTTTCCCAACCAATTTCCCACCAAAACTTAATACGACTTTTTTTCTCGGCGAGGCGTCCTTTAATTGGGTTATCAAGCAGTAATTGTTTAGGGTCATCTCTGCCGGGAGCGGGTTGCATATCATCGTTGATCCGCCAGAAGATACGAACCCCGTTTTTCCCTCTGAACTTTCTGGCGGTCACTTCAAAAATATACTCGCTCCACGCATCATCCCAAAAATCATCTGAAATGACAGCAATGGTTTTGGCGTCTTGAGCATCTTGTTTGAGGGCACCGCCTTTCACCGACCACTTGCCCTGCAAAAACGCCCATTTCTTTTCAGACACAGCCGCCCTTGAGAAATTGTCCTCAAATAAAATCTGAGCGGTGGCAGGAGAAGCAGACAGGATGAGCACAACGAAGCACACACCTACGAGATTGAATGGAATTGATAACACTTTCTTCATATCTCACCTTCCTTGAAAAACGACTGAATGCAACGGAATAGATTTATCAACGGGCTTTCAGTGAACCCCAGGTGGTCGTTAGCTTATCACCCGGTTCAACGGACCGTCCCCTCAGGCCCGTTACAAATGCATTGTCAAATTCAGCGGTCACGCCTTTGGTGCCGACGCCAACCCGCCCTCCCTTATTCCCGTTTAGGTCCTTCCCATCAAAGACCATTTCACCGTCAAGAAACAACGTCATGAGATTGCCTTGATTGACAATCTTGATTTGGACCGGATCATTTCCCATCTTGTGTCTTGTTTCGGTCCCCTTTTTTCTTGCAGCAACTCCCCTGACGTCTGCAATGACAAACGACTCCTTGTTGTCCCAGCCAATTTCCCACCAAAACTTGATACGACTTTTTTTGTCGGCGAGACGCCCTTTCACAGGAGTTGTGAGCAAAAAGCCCGCGCCTCTGCCGGGAGCGGGTTGCATATCGTCATTGATCCGCCAGAAAATGCGAACTCCGTTTTTCCCTCTGAACTTTCTGGCGGTCACTTCAAAAATATATTCACTCCACGTATCATCCCAAAAATCATCTGAAATGACAGCAACGGTTTCGTCGTCTGGAGCATCTTGTTTGAGGGCACTGCCTTTCACCGTCCACTTGCCCTGCAAAAACGCCCATTTCTTTTCAGAGGTAGCCGCCTTTGAGAAATCATCCTGAAATAGGATTTGAGCGGTGGCAGGGAGACATACGATGGTAAGCATCATAGCACCGCCAAATGCTAGCGTGAATAAAGTCGATAAAAATGCCTTCATCACAATCCTCCTTGTATTTTTAGAAAAAAGGGACGCCCCAAGGAACGCCCCCATAAATAAAAATATAGCGCGTGATATGCCAATATTACAGCACATCACGCTTCAGGATGTCGACACGCTTTCTTATCGGGTCGCCCTCTGCTTGAGATTTCCCCAAGTTGTGGGGAGCTTATCTTGTGGCGTAACGGCGCGGACGCCAACAAACTCGAGGTCGCCGAAACCACAAACCATGTTATCGTTTTCAAAGGACGACGCCCAAGAAATAGCACCCTCTCTACCGAAACCTTTCACATCGTGATCGTCGATTGTGCTATCAAAACCCCAGATGGTTCCCTCAACCGGTGCCGGAAGGTTGGGTGTATTTGCCCCCTTGTACATGTTGTCGTAGGTCACTTTCCCTTCATAGATGTAACCGTCCGCGGTTTTCTTTGTCACCACGTTTTCTGTACACTCTTCATTAAGTGTGGTACCTCCATTGGGATTCGTACCGAGGCTAAGCCAGCATCCGGGTGTGGTGTCCTTAATGGTAAACACTTTATACCGAAAATACATATCTCCATCCGCAAAGAGGCAGTCGGGGTCTCCAGCCAAAATCCGATCGTCATTCCCTTTGGGAATCTTCGGCGCGTCGTGTTCAAAGTCGAACATCCACCACATTTCGTCGTTGCCTGCATTGGGCCCGCCACCTTTTGCAACTACATCGTCGTCAAGGTCTACGAAAACGATATCGTCTGTAACAACCATGACGTAGTAAAGCCATTCTTCGTCAAAGAGCAGCCCAAATTCGCTACTCCAGTCTTCGTCACCATCGAAGCTGCCCCGGCTGATTCGGTTTGGCGAGGTTTCTTCGAAAATAAACCAGTCCGGTGTCGTCTCAGGCTTCATGTGCATACTTGGACCCGTACCGTTGTCCCCCGCCTGAAACTCCGCCCAACGCTCCTGCCACTGCGGATCGCCGGCATCTCCGTCAATCGCCGGAGGATCATCTGTGAAGAACGCGTTCGCAACCCCCCGCGAGTGTGCAAATGCAAGTGAAGCACTGAATATCATGGCTAACGCCATTGTCAGGGTGATAACATACCTAAGCATCGTGATTTTCTCCTTTATTTAGATAAATTGTTGTAAAACGGGGATCAAGGGAACCCGTTTGAACAGGTGCAAACCGTAGCATCGCTGAAGGCGATTTTCAGGAATTACGCTCTTTATTGCTACGATTTTGAAACGTAATCAATTATTCAATCTTTCAGAGGTGCCACAAAAGGCGTGTTTATGTTCTGTCCCTTAGAGGCGTCTCAAGGATTTATCAAGTGCTATATCTTCCAAAAGCCGGCATCCCCTCCTTTCTTGTTTAAGAGGTGTCTCAGAAACGCGGAAAGCCTAGAGTCGCTGGATTTCCGCGTTTTATTTAAGGAGCATCGATTTAATAACTTCTACGTCTTGTCATTTTGAGGAGCAGAGCAGCGGCGAAGAATCTTGACGGAGACTCTTCACTCTGTTTAGAGTGACAAATGACTCCCTTATTTGCCCCTCATTCCTTAATTATGGTAGATTTTAGAATTAATTAGACACTTCCAATGCACAGCCAACCCCCTAAATCCCCCTTATCAGGGGGACTTTGGAAACTTCGCTAGGGTCGGAGTTATTGGTAAATGTCTACTTATCTCTTGCGTTTACTATAGTTCTCTTTGCTCGTTTTCGGATAGGCATAGGAGCGAGCAGATTGCATCTACCGGGTCGTCCTAGATTTCAACATGCCCCATGTGATCGCCAACTTACCGTGTGCCTCAACCGAAAAAGGATTGGTGTCAGGCTCCGCAACATAAACATCGTCTACCTTAAACCGGCTGTCTACAGACCCAAAACCGATTCGACCTCGTCCCTGAATATTAATATCCTTCACGTCAACGACGGCGGCACCATAATCCCCTGACTGGGCCAACGCTCCATTATCGCTCAGGAAAAGACGATAGCCTTTGGGATGGTTTTCGATTTTGACCCAGTATGGTTGATTTGTTTTAAGCTTTGTTTTTGTCTCAGTCTTGGCAAATGGTTGGGAAACAGTCTTTATATCGCGCTGAACAATAGATGTTTTCGCTTGTCTATTCAACGCCCAATATATGACATGCCGGCTTTCATTGCCTTGCAAGCGCTTGGGCAAATTACCTGGGTTGCTAAACGCACCACCTTGTTCACCCTTGGTAAAAAATCGCCAGAAGACACCAAGTTCTTGCCCACCTGTCAGCGTGATGGTTGAGAAGAACCAGTAGTCATTCCACTCGTCATCCCAGTGGTCATCAGTGACCACGATGAGTCCCAACTCAGCACCCTGTTTTACCAGTTCCCCGCCCTTAATTGCCCATTTTCCGAGAGCGGTATGCCATTTCCCCGTACCATCTACCTTTCCGGCTCTAAAGTTATCCTGAAACAAAACTTCCCCCGCCTGAGCCGGACTCGGTACGATAAGAGCAACACTCGCCAAAACTGCTATCGCCACAAACAGGAACTGTATGGGTGGATTGTTAGTTCTGTACACGGTTAACTCTCCTTTCAAATTTCGATTATGAGAAAAAGCTGCCAATTACGATACAAAACTATTACTATTTTATTAAAAATTTAGTTGTCTGTCAACAAAAAAAATACTATTTTTCTAAAAAAAATAAAAAAGGGAAAAGGCAGACTGCGAGCTACTGCTCACTGTTTTTTCTAAATTTTTCGACCGCCTTTATCGCCTCCGGCGTGTCTATTTCCAATAACGCTTCGAGCGCATGGTAGCGAACGCCCTTATGCTTATCCTCCAATGCTCCCACTAATACAGGCACGATACCTTGAGTGGAACTCGCCACACCAGCCAGCGCCGTTACCGCTTCTTCACGAATATGCCAGTCTTTCGTTTGCAATGCGTCAATCAACATTGAGATCGCCTCTTCAACCGGTTCACCAATTCGACCTAATGCAATAGCAGCGGAGAGAGCAATCCCCTCATCTTCATCCTTCAGTGCCTGCGTCAATGCTGGCACAGCTTCTTGTGCTGGTTGACCAATCCGCCCCAATGCTGCGGCAGCGTAGCGGCGCACCCCCTTATCCTCGTCTTGCAATGCTGCTATCAATGTCGGTACAGCTTTTTGTGCTGGTTGACCAATCCCTCCGAGTGCTTCGGCAGTCCGACGGCGCACCCCCTTATCCTTGTCTTGCAATGCTGTTATTAATGCGGGCACAGTCTCGTGGGCTGATTCGCCAAGCTTACCCAACGCCATCGCAACCTTAGAACGCATCCATGGATCTTCATCTTTCAAGGCTTCTATTAGTGCGGGAACGACATCTTGTGCCTGGTTTTTACCAAGCCTCCCCAATATTTCAGCGATCTTAGAACGAACCGTCACATCTTCATCCTTCAGTGCTTCTATCAACGCAGGAATGGCATCTACGGCAGGTTTACCCATTGTGCTTAATGCCATTGCCGTATAGCGACGAACATGTTTGTCTTCGTCCTTTAATGCTTTTACTAACAGCGGCAGTAGGGTTTCTGCATGGTCTTTGCTCATCTGAACCAATTGTTCGGCAGCGGCACGGCGGACGATGGGGTTCTTGTCACTCATTTGTACACCATATATTTCCATACTGTGTCCGCTAGATTCAAACGGTATCACCATCAGAGTGAAAAAGAGCAAACAGACGACCAAAAATAATATCCTTGATTTCATTTTTTTTTCGATTTCCTCCTAATTATGTTTATTGTAACGCAAGTTGACACTTATAGGGAATGTTGCAAACCGGGAAAATGGGAGTCAATCACCGCTCGCAGTGGATTGACAAATCCACTGCATAACCGTAGAGGCGACTTGGATATGTCTATCCAAGCCGAGCAGCACTGATACGTAAGAACACAATGCGGTCACGACAAAATATGCAAAATGTCCCAATTTTCAATGCCTAGCATCTTAGGGCATGATATACCTTACGCTTTCCAGAACACGGGGACACCCAGTTCACCTGCCAAATCCGCCAACCCCTGCAAATGATCCCGATGTAGCGGGAGGCCGTTCTTGCTCCACTGTGCGTACTTCATCGCTTCCAGTTCACCGGGGAAATAGACCCGATCAAAACCCTCAGCAGGGGGACTCGACCGAAGTACACGAATCTCCCGATCAATCTCTTCGGTGAACTCATCAAACGGCACAAAGCTATCAATGTTGATTGCGTAGTAGAACAGCCCTGACCCCTGTTTGTCAAGCGGAACGTCGCCCGTCTGATTGACAGTTGCAACCATGCCCGACAGGGGACCCGCCAATGCATCCACCGACAATGCGAGGGCGTACCCCTTTGCGCCGCCCATCGGCAACAGGACATGTGCTTTGGTTGGGTCGTCCGTCTCGTTGCCCTTTTCATCTAACACCCAACCGGAGGTCAACCGCTCTCCGTATAGCCGCCTCGTGCCAACCCTGCCCCACGCCGAAACGCCACACGCCATATCAAGGAGAATAGGCGGCTCCGTCTTAGCGGGAATGGCATAAGAGAACGGGTTGTTCCCGACAACCCGCGTCTTGCCGCCAAACGGTGCCACCCCGGGACCACTGGTTGACGTGCTGAACCCAATCATGCCATGCTCAAGGGCAAGCATCGCAGTGGCGCTTGCGGCACCAAAGTGATTGGTTGCATACGCACCCACGGCACCAATACCGGCGACCTTCGCCTTTTCGATTGCTAACTCCATCGAAAATTTACCAGCCACATGTCCCAACGAACGATCACCGTTGACGCGTGCAAATGCGGGTCCTTCACGGGCAATCGTGAGGTTTGGGGTGGGATTGATTCTGCCCCCCAGAATACCCCGGACGTAGCCAGCCAACGCACGAGTTCCGTGGGAATGAATACCGTGTAGATCCGTCTTAACTTGCAGATGCGCGACTGCATCGGCATCCGTTTTTGGCACACCCGCCTTTTGATACAATTGACTAGCAAACGCTCTTAACTCATCAGCATTAACGACAATATCTTGATCGGTCGGTTCAAATCTCATTTTGACACCTCGCAAGATTGTGTGAAGTGTGATGCGTAATGCACCAGCATTAGCACTTAGAGACAATGACAAGGCACAGCACAATTTTGCCTACACCATGGGTTATTCATCAATCTTCAAACTTCCACACCTTCAGTGCTGCTTTACTGAATAACCATTCCTTATCTGAATCCGTAAGAAAGTCCAGATGTGTTCTGAACATTTCCAGTGCGGGCAGATACCCAACCCCTTTGAGTACGCCCGGAAAATTTGTCCCCCACATCAACCGTTCCGGACCGAAGGCATCGTATAGACGGCGAAACGTAGGGAACGTATCTTCGTGCGGGTACGGCAGCTCCGATTTATGGGCTTGGGGAGTGAGTTTCACATAGACCCGTGGATAACGCGCTAGGTTCAGCACGTTGCTGAGCAGTGGATACGGTGGGTCTTCGTCCGTCGGTGCACCGCCGATGTGATCTAGTACAACGGGAACATTTGGAAAACGGGCGATGATGGGCTCGACAGCGGGCAAATGGGTTGCTGGACCGTACACAATGAAGCAGACACCTAAATCTTCAGCACGTCTCCATATTGCGTCCTGGTCGGGTGCCGCCCATTCTGCGGGGTCGTCAACCCGTCCTAGATGTATCCGCAGCCCCCCAAATCCGTCCTCCCGGACCAAACGTTCAAGTTGGTCTGGCGCATCAGGCGCGAGACGATCCACCAACCCGATTGCCGCAAATTTCCCCGGAAAGCGTCGAAGGCATTCCGCCGTATATCGGTTGTCATAACGATAATAGATCGGCTGGACGATAACGGCTTTATCTACTCCTGCTTCAGCCATCGTCTCGTTCAGCAGCTCAACCGGTGCACCTTCAGCCGCCTGTGTCCCGTCAGCAAATGGATAACGCGAGAAGTCATCACTCCAAACGTGCAAATGTGTGTCAATAATCATGTGTTTCTCCCTTAAAATAGAACACCCTCGGACGGCTGAAACAGGTTAGTAATCAGCGAGCAGTCCGCGCAGATGTTTGGCCGCCAGCCTGAGACATTCGTCTGTATCGTATTTATTGCGGTCGCCGCCTTCAAATACGATGGACATATTGCCGTTAAAGTCCACCGCCTTCAGAATTTTTAGAATTCGTCCGTAATCAAGCCACTCTTCTCGACCGCTGTCGATTTTGTAAATCTTGGCACGGACATAGGTTGCATATGAAGCGGTCGGCTCTAGGTAGTCTTTGTAGAGGTCTACATTCGGATCAGACTCACCGCGAGGGTGCGATCCAATGGCGTTTAACCACTGACCGGTATCCATAATAAAGGTAAAGTTTTCACGATCGGTCTCTCGAAGGATGCGCAAAACCTGATCCGCCGTCATCGCAAAACTGCCGTTGTTATGGTTCTGCAGCCCTAAGACAACGCCTTTCTCCGCTGCATAGTCAGAGAGTTCTTGGTAGCGAGCAATCATCGGACCCCACAAGGCTTCTTGTTCCTCAACGGTATCTGGCCACTTATATCTCGCAAACACCCGAATCATTTGTGCCGATAGGAAGGCTGCCAAGTCAACATCTGCTTTGCCCCGCGCAATTGCATCCCGCATCTCTTCCTCTGGTCCCACAAAACTACCGGCTCCCAGATAGCCGATGGGCAAGCCGTGCTTCATACACAAACTCTTAATCCGGCGCAGAAAATCGGGATCTCTAGGCAATCCCGATAGATGGAAATCGATGACATCCAACCCCAATTCGTGAGCAAATTGGACGTGCTTGAGAAACACTGCTTCATCCGTGGCGCGCGCCATCACTCCGAGCTTAATCATTGTGGCAGTTCCTTTCTTTTGACATCTGCTAACCTCTCGCCAGTAAACCGAGAGTTCGAGACCTCGTTATCCACCGGCTGACTGTATTTCTAACCTATCACTTACCACCCTTTCCAACTACCATCGGCATGTCGATACTGTCGATAGGGCAGCGGTTCATACGGCAAGTCATCCAGATCGGATTCCTTTACCGCAATCCCCAGCCCCGGTGCGTCTGAGAGGTTGACGTGCCCATCCTTTATCGTCCAATCGTGTTCAACACAGCGATCGAATAGCGAGAGTCGGCTGCTGCTCTCCTGAATGAGAAAGTTGTTCATGACCGCATCGGCGTGGAGTGTCGCAGCATAACAGAGGGGACCACCGGCGTTGTGTGGTGCCATGAGCATTTGTTCCGCCGCCGCTAACTTGGCAATATCAACCAGTGTGGTAATCCCAAAGCAGTGCGTTACATCCGGCTGCAGGACAGCACACGCCCGATTGTCGATCAACGGCTTAAAATCGCCAATGGTAAACAGTTTTTCGCCGGTTGCAATCGGCACCGGGCTTTTTCGGGTAACCTCCATCAACGCTTCAAGCGAACCCACCTTGACCGGTTCCTCCAAAAACAGCGGTTTGAATGGGGCAACACGCCGAGCGAATTCGATACTCAACTCCGGTGTTGGGCTACCGTGTGCATCTAGTAGAATGTCAAAATCCGATCCCACCGCCTCACGAGCCGCAGCTACACACGCCGTTGAGTGGTCAACGGCTTCTTCATCCATCTGCCATGTGCGGCTTTCCAGCGGGTTGCTCTTGACCCCGGCGTATCCCTGTGCCTTGACCTCTCGTGCTGCGTCCGTCGCTTCCTCTGGCGTAGAGAACAGATTCCCGCCGCAGTAGACACGAATCCGGTCACGTCGTCTGCCACCGAGAATGGTGTGAACCGGTACACCCCACGCTTTACCCGCAATGTCGTACAGGGCAGCGTTAATCGCCGCGATGGCTGTGCCAAATACGGGACCACCCTTCCACGGTAGGCGGTTCGTAATGTCCTCAGTCAGTGCCACGACTAATAGCGGGTCCTGATCGATTAGGAGACTTGACCATTCGTGCAGGGTCGCCTCGACCGACGGTGTCAACCATTCGCCGCTGCCTTCGCCCCAACCGTCGATCCCAGCATCTGTCTCAATCTTCAGGAATAGCCACGGTTTGGAAAGGCTGCCCAACAGTTCACCGGTATGTGGGTCGCGAACTGGCTTGCCCATTGGAATATTAAATTTGTAGGTTTTGATGCCTCTAATCTTCATACATTTTTTATCCCTACCCAACGAGAAAAGATTGTGAGCCAACCGTTACAACCCAACGCGAAGGGGCAAAAGAAATCTTCTTAACCATCTGCATACGCTTTTGGCACATTTTAGCAGAAAGTCGAAGTATGGTCAAGATCAAAGTCCGAAAATCTATAGGAAAGTCCCCATATCTCACAAGTTTAGATTCAAAAATAGGTCAGAGATAGGGTATAATATTCGTATCTAACAAACATAGGAGGCAGATATGAGGATTTGTTCTTACGCGCGGTTGGATGAGCGGGACGATTACCTACATTTCTTAAAACAGTATGGTGTCGATGACGTGGTGCTCAGTTCCACTTCCCATCCCGACGCCGCACGACGATTCTCCATCGAAAACGCCGATAAGCCCGGCGCGCATTGGGATTTTCTCGATCTTGTACTGGTCCGCAAGCGTTGTGAGGATGCTGGATTAAGGGTCATTGGAATCGAGAATCCGCTTCCGTCGTACTGTTACGACCGAGTGATGCTAGGGTTGGAGGGACGCGATCAACAGATTGAAAATGTGATTATCACTATCCGCAATATGGGCAAAGCGGGTATTCCGGTCTACGGCTACCATTGGATGGTCAACCAACAGGGCGTGACGCGGAACTCTTGGCGCACCTCGCTGACGACTCCTGGGCGTGGTGGCTCACAGGTCAGCAGTTTTGATATGGAAATAGCGAAGCACTCGCCCCTTTTCCGTGACCGGGAGTACACCGATGATGAGATGTGGGCACATTACGAATATTTCATTAAGGCAATCCTCCCGGAGGCGGAATCGGCAGGTGTCCGGCTGGCACTCCATCCCGATGATCCGCCGCTGGAGAAACTGGGTGGCATCCCGCGGCTGTTTCACGATTTCGATGGATTCCATCGCGCGATGGACATTGCCAATAACAGTCGGGCGAGTGGTCTCAACTTCTGTCTTGGAAACTGGACAGCGATGGGAACTGACATCCTCGCGGCAATCCGCCATTTTGGAGAACGCGGACAAATCGTCTACGGGCACGCTCAAGGCGTTCAAGGAACAGTACCAAAATTCCAAGAATGTTTCTTAGACGAAGCCGATTGCGACTTTTTCGCTGTACTGCAAGCCTTCAAAGAGGTCGGATTTGACAGTGTCTTGCTTCCCGGTCACTGTCCGCACACACTTTACGAAAATGAGATTGGTGGGCAGGGGTTTGTCTACTCAGTTGGCTATCTGAAAGGACTGCTGAAAGCAGCTGGATTTTAGGAGGAAGAATGCAGTACCGACGATTTGGTAAAACAGATTGGCAGGTCAGTGAAGTTGGCTTGGGTGGTTCTTGGTTTTATGGACGCCCGGAGTTCGGGCTAAAGCCGTTTTCCTACGGTGCCCGCATTGTCGAGCGAGCCTTAGAACTTGGGATTAACTACTTTGATACAGCACCCCTCTACGGTCAGGGTCGTAGCGAAGAGGTGTTGGGTGCTGCCCTCAAAGGTGTGACCGAGCCGTACTACCTAGCGACTAAAGTAGGCTACTACCCAGAGCCGTTTGACTACACGCGAGACACAGTTTGGCGTGGATTTGAGGCAAGTCTAAAACGTCTACAACGGGACAAGGTTGATCTGCTGCAAATCCACGAAGCAGAGCAGGCAGGGTGGGAAGGTATCTTCGGGGCAGGTAGGACGCTGGAAACCCTCTTGGAAATCCAAGAACAAGGATTGACCAAGTACATCGGCTTGACCGGTTCGGATCTGGGGTTGATGCGAGATATTCTGAAAGAGTCGGATGTCTTTGTTTCGGTGATCACTTTCTGCAAGTATGACCTACTCACACAGGAAGCCCAGGAAATCCTTGTCCTCACCGCAGCGGAGCGCGATGTCGCCGTAATCACCGCTTCACCGCTCCATGCCGGACTTTTGGGATCAAAGCGGGAATTGTGGATGGAAAATGGCCGCTTCGCTGACCTCTATGATAAGCTGGATCAGGTCGAAGCCCTGTTGGCAGATCGACCCGAAGACATTACTCATACTGCCCTGCGCTATCTCCTATCGGATCCGCGAGTGTCTATCCTGCTATCGGGGGTAGCGTCCATCGAGGAACTGGAAACGTCGGTTTCGGTGGCTGACGGACATTATCTACCGCCGGAACTCATCGCACAAATTGAAGCGATTGAATGAGTATCCGGTTAAATTCAAGCGTATCAAGCGTTGAATAGTTCACTCATGATTAACATTATTTTAACACTTTGTTAACAATTATATGTTATGATAGCTTAGAACCTGTTTTAAAAAGAAAAAGGCTATTCAAAAGTTAATGTTTATGTTAAACCATTAGAGCAGTAAACTACTGACCTAATGAAAGGCCTAAACATGACTACACCAAAGTATCCTACAGATTTGACCGATGCCCAGTGGGACAAACTGTTACCCTATTTGCCAGAACCTTCACCCATAGGTAGACCTCTCAAGTGGGAGATGCGCTCAATTATCAACGCTATTTTCTATATAGGGCCTTATGCTAGTTACTAATGAACTGGAAACGCCAACTCTTTAATCTGTAAAAACGCCTCTTTTTTGCATAGCTGATTGAGATAAACGCATAGCGTATGAGCGGTGAGTTTGGAGTATAACCGAGTGCATACCCCCCAGAAACTATGCGCATGATTCTTTTGTATATGAAATTGTTCACTCAATTGACCATTAACCGTTTCAACCCTCTGCCTAATTTCGTTAATCCACCGCTTGGTTTGTCTGGAAATCTGCTGTTTCTGGTTGCGTCGGGGGACCGTTATCAGATCGATACGGTTGAGTTGAGCTAATTGGTCTTTGACTTGGTTGCTAATATAGGCTTTATCCCCTATCACTTGCTTATCTTGGTGTCCAGAGAGCAATTCGTAACCAACCGATAAATCGGTTGCAGAAGCCGGGGCAAGTTCAAAATCAACAATCACCCCACTTGCGGTGACTAACAGATGAAGTTTATAGCCGAAAATGGTCTGTTTCCTCGATTCCACCCGCCCATAATCGGCACCATAGCATGACCAATTATTTGATGACGAAGGTGCCAGATGAAACTGAATGACTGGAATCGGCAAACTATCAATAATACACAGTTTCTCCGATGCCGCTTCAATGTCTGACAAGAGCATCTGTCGAATCCGATTGATGATTGTCCCCAAATTGCGTCTTCGCCGGTTGAGTCGGGTCTGACAAGGCAGTATAGGGAACAGATGGGGGTGCTGGCTAAAGTCGGATAGCAGTTGTGTTTCGATGTCCCACCCCTTACATTCGGCAACCAATATCATAGTGATTAACTCACTATCGCTACATGGGGGAGGGGGGCCTGGGCGTCGGAGTAATGGTTCGAGTTTTATCAGAATGTCATCAACAATGACATAAGTCCATAGACAGAGGTCATCAAAATCGGTTATCATAAGGTTATCCTCCAGTTTTAGATGGATTGTCAAGTTCATCTATAGTAACAGACTGGAGGACTTTTTAGCTTCCCTTTTTTTTAGTTCCCATAAAAAAAGGGAAGCTAACTAGCATAAGGCCCATATAGTCAAATCAGGGTGTCAGTGGCGAATGTTGCCGCGTCACATGCCACCGTGGCAAACGGTCTATTCCCACTTCAGAAAGTGGAAAACTTTAGGGACATGGGTTATGATTCATCAAGCACTTCACGAGCAAACCCGTAGTGATATTGGCAAATCCCCGTCACCGACCGTAGCTATCATTGACAGCCAATCGGTCAAGACGACCGAACTGGCAGATAGTAGAGGGTTTAATGCGCACAAGAAAGTCAAAGGTCGTAAACGCCATATAGTCACCGATACAATTGGCATTCCATTGGGAGTCAAAGTCACTGATGCCAATGTCAGTGATAATCGAGTCGCAATAGAGTTACTAAACGAGGTCTTTAGTTGGCAGATAACGATTCAGTTAGTCTGTGCTGATGCTGGCTATCGCGGAGAATTAGGCGACTGGCTATATTTAACGCATCAGTGTCAATTGGACATTGCTCCATCTCTTGGGCAATCGGGATTTGTGGTCGTCCCATTACGTTGGATTGTGGAGCGCACCTTTTCTTGGTTCGGTTGGTTTCGCCGATTGACTTTGGACTATGAACGCTCGGCTGAGACCGCTGAGGCTATGGTGTATATTGCTTCCATTTACTTGATGCGGAACCGCATCAAATGACTTTTAAAACAGGTTCTAGAGGGATCACCGACGTTATCCATTAAGGTTAAAAACCCACACATAGAGTTCAAAGGTGGCGCACATTGTATTGAAAAGCTTTCGCGCCAAAATTGAAGGGGGTACATGGATGAAGATAAAATTTATAGGCATTTTCCTATTAGCCCTACTGTTGATCCTGGGGTTGCTTCAGATTGAAGCAATCGGCAACTTAAATCCAATCTTCCATTCTATTGCCGTATCGGTCCGTCGAATGGTAGATTGGGTATTGGCTGCATATTCGCCAAACACCATTATTTTGAGAGGCGAACCGGAGTTACTCAACGTTGATACAGTTCAAGATTACTTCCCAAACTATGTAAAAAAATCGACCCCGTCACAACAGAATAAAGAAGGTGCACAATCGGAGAAGCAGGCGAATGTGAAAGGTTCGATGTGGGATTTTTCAAGAGAAGATTTCGGCAATATGCCACAAACTTCACTGACAGAGGAATCGGCATCTAGAAGACTGCAACTTTTGCAGGAAATCACCGAGCCGGAAGACCCTGTGACCGATCTTTTTCCCGAAACCGAATGGTATGATGCGGTTGATTTGGATGCCTACGATTTCACAGAACTCCTAACAACGGAAGAGCCAGACGAGAAAATTCAGCCGGACGAGGCGTTAGATTCAGATGTTGTTCAACCCCTGCTAGATGAGATAAACTCGCAGATCGATCAGAAATTAGAGTCAGATAATCTGAGGTGACACGGTAAGCGTGCAAACAATTTGGGTAATTATTCAGGCATACCAAGCCACGCAAATTTTGTCCTCAGATGGGGCTTGACTTTTTCTTGCGGATCGGTTATCTTGTTTAAGCAGGGAGGAGACATCTTGACCATTTTTTTCACCAATTCAGAAAAACAGTGGCAGTTTTGCAAATGGAGTCCTCTTTATAGCCTAAAGAGGACTTTCTATTTCTATTTAGGTTTCGGCTTGCTATTGCTGTGGATTGTTGGTTGTAATTTCCCCGGCGGCCAAAACCGTGACATCCCACAGATTCAACTCACCATACAGAATACCCTACCAGTTAAACGCGTCAATGTGCCGATTGTGCTGTCGCTCGCTGAATTGAGGCAGATTGCAGCCGACTTTTCATTTGATGCCTATCTAGTCGTTTCGGGACACCCACCGGCTGAAATCGAAATTCCAAGCCAAGCCGATGACACAAACTATGATGGCCAAAAAGACGAACTGGTCTTTCTTGTAGACCTCGAACCGCAGGAGACAAAGGGAGTCACAATCCGCTACGCTCCCGATAATCAAGTGTCGATCACGCTTGGATTTACTCGGCGGACACGAGCAGGGATATTTCCAGAGTTAGAGGGATTCGCCGCATTGGAGTCAGAATGGGTTGCCTACCTTCTTCATCCTAACGGTTCAATCAACACCTACGGAAAGAAAACGAAAGGGTTATTCCTTGATCAATTCGTTCGCCAGCTTACGACACCCTCAGATTCCGAGGAAGAAATCCTAGCACCACTTTTCACAACAAAAGAGATCGACGGCGGAAGTGGATTTGGGCTTTGGAATACGGACACGCAAACATTAATATCTTCTGAAAATCAAAGCGATTATGTGCGCATTCTGGCTGACGGCCCCTTAAGATCTATTGTACAACGAGTTACTCCCAATTGGGTCCTGCCGTCAAATCGAGAAATTTCTTTCACGTCAACGTTTTCAATCTATGCGGGACATCAATGGGGGGAACATCATATCAAAGCTCAAGGGTTAGAAGATGAATATCCCATTGCAATTCGCCTGCCGAATTGTGGGATCACCCCGGTCAGAAATGAGAAAGATGGCTGGGTATGGGGTTGGGAAACAGAAGCCGACCATGAAATGGGTTTTGGTGTTATTTATCCGACAGACAGGTTCGATACATTTTTAGATTCAGAAGCGGGAGATACTATATTAATGCAGCTTGATCAGTACGATGAAGTTTTCTACCGATTTGCCTCTGCTTTGGGGGGAAAAGAAGCCGAAATAGCGACACAGGAGGCGGAAGAAGTTACAATAGTGACGCAAGAAGTAGAAGAAGTTGAAATAGCGACGCAGGATGCGTTTGAGCAATACGTTCAGGCAATGGCGACGGAAATCCGGACACCACCAGTAATCCGGTTTACAACACAAGAGTCACAAGAACCGGAAGAATCACCAGAATAAAACTGAAAGGAGTTAAATCATGTTCAATAAGGAGGAATGCCTGAAAATCATCGCGAAGCACCGCACAGACGAGGTTGTGGTTGCAACAATGGGGGTCACTGTTCCGTGGGGGCAGATTTCAGACCATCCACTTGATTACGCGTCTGTCGGCAGTGCGATGGGACACGCAGCAGACTTCGGATTAGGGATTGCGCTAGCAAGACCAGACAAAAAGGTGCTTGTCCTTAACGGGGATGGTAGCATGTTAATGTGTTTGGGAACACTAGCAACCGCAACTGCGCTGAATAAACCGGCACACAACTTCTATCTCTTTGTGTGCGAAAACGGCTCGTATGAGGTAACGGGAAACCAACCTATCCCGGGTGGGCAGAATTTCAGTTTTACGACCATTGCACGCGGCGCAGGATTTAAGAAGTTCTATGAATTCGACGACCCAGATTCGCTCGATGCTTCGCTACCCTCAATTTTGGCGGAGGCGGGACCCACCCTCATCAATCTCAAGATTGCCCTTGCCAATGAACCGCCACCAACTCGAAGTGCGGAACACGCTGTGCGTTTCTTGCGTGGAACGCTCGCAGAATCAACCCACGAATTGCGAGAGGCATTAAACGCGTAATACGGCAGATGAAGAATTAATGCCGCTGGCAGGCAATGGCGATTGGCGCAAGGATATCTAGTGCTTCAATTTATCGGCGTTCTCCCGGAGCTTGTGAAACGCTTCCAAGATGCGCTCCATATCGTCCACACCACCTAAAAACAGCGCATGGGAGAAACTGCAAACTTCTTCTGCATAAACCCTTTCCGCATTGGGACAGTACACCTTGCTGTAATCAATTTCCCCTTCATAAAGCGTGCCTTTTCGTGCGCATCCAAGCTGGTCAAAGAGGGCCATGTCGGCGAAGGGACCTTCCCGGTAGATGGGCTGACCATGAGCACCCACGCCACACGGTACACCTTCGGCTTGCAGTCCCTCCAAAAATCGGCTCCTTGGAACGTCATTGAACTCGTCCGGGATGTATCGAAAATCCCAATAGTAGAAGCACCACCGTGTGACACGATCATCTCGCGGAATCGGGTCAATTCCCTTGATTGCTTTCATCCCCGCAACGAGGTGGGCGGTGTTCCGCTCCCGCGTCTCGACCTGTGCATCAAACCGTTCTAGCTGGCATAGCAGCAGCGCAGCTTGAAGATTCGTCATACGCATGTTGAGATTCGCGAAGCGAGCGGCGTTTTCCGCAAGGGCTTCGTCGTTTGTGAGAACCATACCGCCCTCCCCACAGGTGAGCGTCTTCCCAATTTGAAAGCTAAACGTACTCAAATGACCGATGGAGCCAACCCCCTTGCCTCGCCACTGTGAGCCGTGCGCGTGTGCACAATCCTCAATGACCCAAAGGTCATGTCTGTCGGCAATCTCCATGATCGCATCCATATCAGCCGGATACCCGCCGTTGTGGACGGGAATGATGGCTCGCGCCCTGGGCGTTATGGCGGCTTCAATCGCTTCGGGGCTGATATTATAGGTGAGTGGGTCAATATCAACCATGATCGGCACTGCGTTGACCAGCACCACCGACGTAGCTGTTGCGACAAAAGTCAACGCCGGAACGATAACCTCATCCCCCGCGTTCACGCCCGCCGCTTTTAAGGCGCATTGTAGTGCGACCGTGCCATTTGCCAAGGGAATACCGTACTTGGCGTCTTGGTAAGCTGCGAACGCTTCGCCCACCTCGTCAACCTTATCACGGCGATTCCATTTCCCACTGTGCAAGACCTCCAGAAGTGCCTTTTCTTCCTTCTCATCAAAGATTGGCCACCGCTTCCCCAGCGTGCCTTTAACGACCGGTTCTCCTCCGTTCAACGCCAATTTTCCCATATAAGTCACCTCCAATTCCACGTTTGTTGTTATTTCCTTTCAATCTCTCCATCCAAGTTTCTTTCTAGCCGATTTCCTTCCAGTTTCACCCGCTTTGCTTTCGCCCCAATCACGACGCCGAAACGTTGCGTTGAATCGCCAACCTCCGATTGATTGCCGATCTCATTGCCGACAATCACTGTGTCGTTGGTCTCACCATCAATGTAGATGCCGCTGCCCTTTCCGTTCGTGCCGTTGTTGTAGATTTTGTTCCCCTCCAGCCGATTCCGATGTCCACCCGTGTACTCCGGCTCGTTCCGAAAATAGACGCCGTGATTCGCATTGCCAATCACCGTATTCCCCCGCAGGAGATTATCAGAATCCTTATGACCGATAGAAATGCCATATCGACCGTTGCTCCGAAGCTCATTTCCTTCAAAGGTCCCATGACGCACCCGCCAGCAGAGGAATAGGCCATCGTCTCTATTTTCGTAAGCTGTACTGTTCAGTATCGTCGGGCGCTGTGAGCCGCTGCCGGGATGAAATCCCAAGCCTGCGTTATGATGCGAGACACAGTTTTCGATCGAGATGTTGCTGCTTTGTTGAAAACTGACCCCGTCGCCGTTATAGTCGTGAACGGTGCAATTGTGGATCTGTGAATTGTTGACGCGATAGAAGAAAATGCCTGCACCCCGACAGCCGTTCAGGTCCGCGTTGTCCGCCCGGTTTCCGTCAACCGTTACACCTTCGATGCGTATATTTTCCGCGTAATAGCCGCTGAGGAGCGGGAACGTGTTTTTGGCAATTGCGTTATTGTGCACCATGCAATCGGCTTGAAGCGGACTGTTGATGATAAAGGTGTTCTCATCCACGCGAGCGATAATCGTCCCGACTGTGGTATGAAAGCCGCCGGAGCGATCATCTTGCACGGTTACGCCCATCCCGACTTTAAACCCAGACCCATCTACAACCGTGATCTGTTCTTCGCCGTAATCGCCATCCGTAACCAACGGGGAGATATGTCCGCTCCCTTTGCGCAAAACTGTGTCTTTCCCTGCGCCAATCACCGTGACATTACTGCGCAGGTGCAATGAATCTCCCATCTCGTAAACCCCGGCGCCGATACATACAGTCCCGCCTCCCAATCCTGAAACATAGTCTACTGCCGCCTGCAAAGCGTAATTGTCTAAGCCGACAATCGCTGCGTTTTCTACGCCAACGGTAATTGTTACACCTTTTTCCATAATTCCCCTCAGGAAGGTGTACTATCACTAGGCCACGAAAAAGAAAAGATGGTGTCACGGTGGCTGCCTAAACATCTAGCGATGGTACAGGGTTATGTGGCTAAACATTCACTGACACAAATGCACTTTGATTGCGCCAGAGCGTTTGTCGGCGGACACCCTGAACGCTTCAACAACGTCCTCCAGCGGATAGCGGTGGGTCACCAGCTTAGTCGCATCAACCTTACCGGAGGAGATAAGTTCAATCGCTGCATCGAAATCGGTGTCCATGCCGGTGAAACCGTAACAGTTGGAGCCGGTGACAATTGCCTCCGACCAAACGATACGGCTCAGATCTACTTCCAGTGGCTCAAAATATCCCGCCACGAGCACAACTGTCCCGTGTCGTCGGACGATGCCCATTGCAGCATCAAAGTTTTGTCCGCCCCCAACGGTTTCAATCACAGCGTCCATTCCTAAACCGCTCGTCAAATCACTGACATATTCCTTGAGATCCGTTTCGCCAATGTGAACCACATGGTCAGCACCCAACTCTCTTGCCAGTTGGGCTTGCTGATCATACTTGACGGTGATTAAAGTTTCCTTGACGCCTGCTGCTACCGCCGCTGCTAGGGCGAACTGTCCGATGGTTCCGCCGCCGATGATTGCAACTCGGTCCTGATAGGTCGCGTTGGCTTGACCCACAGCGCGGTAGGAGACCGCAAGTGGTTCAACTAAAGCCCCTTCCTCAAAACTCATGCTTTCTGGTAGCTTAAAGAGTCCTGAGATATGGGCATGGGTGTATTCCGCGAAGCCGCCGTGGGCATTGTGTGAAACCCATTTGCGTACCATACAGTGATTGTAATAGCCCTTTCGGCAGTAAAGGCAGCGTCCACAGTGTGAGAAAAATTCGATGACAACTTTATCGCCCAGTTGAAGTCCCGTGACGCCTTCACCCAGTTCGATGACAGTGCCACAGGTTTCGTGCCCGGCGGCGTGGGTATGTGATTGATCCCAGTGCCCAAAATAGCTGTGGAGATCGCTGCCACAGATTCCGGTCTGTTTGGTGTCGATCCCGACGTATCCCGGCGCGGGGGGTGTGTATTCCACCTCTTGAATGCTAATCTGTTCGATCCCTGTGTAAATCGCGGCTTTCATTATATTCATGGAATTTCTCCTTCAACGCATAGGGATTACTGTGAAGTCCCTCGTTTGCGGAATAACTCACCCCTAACGTTCAAAGTTCCGAGCCTTTGCCCTCTTTCTTTTTGCTTCTTTCTGTTTTCGATTCCTTTTTTCAGAAGGCTTTTCATAGAAACGTCTGTTTCTAAGATCTGCGATAGAGCCGTCCGTCTGGAGTTTCCGTTTCAAATCTCTCAGTGCTTTTTCCACATTATTATTGTGAACTTTTATTTCCATGCTTACTTCTCCTTATGTTGTTTAACTGACAAGTTGTTACTGCTAACAGAATTCCATTACATTAACGCTTTATATCATACTGCCGCATTTTGCGATGTAAATTTGTGCGTTCAATGCCAAGTTGTCTAGCAGTTTCGGTGATATTCCAGCCGTTTGTTTCAAGGCGGTTTCGGATAAAATGATGCTCAAATTCGTTTTTTGCCGCTCTGAGTGGTGTCTCTGTGCTGATCTGAGACGGATCGCCGCGACGATTGAGTTCCATAGGTAAGTCGTCAGCCTCAATAGTTTCGCGAGGACACAAGATGACAAGTCGTTCTACCATATTGCGAAGTTCTCGGACATTGCCGGGCCAATTGTATCCGCTCAGAACCGCCAGCGCGTTTTCGTGTACCGTCATATTCGGTTTCTGGTTCTCTCGGCAGAATCGAGACAAAAAATAGTCAATAAGTAAAGGAAGATCCGTCACCCGTTCTCGCAGAGGCAGGATGTGGAGGGGAACAACATTTAATCGGTAGTAGAGATCTTCACGGAAATTGTCGCCCTGGATCTCTTCTTGTAAGTCTTTGTTCGTCGCAGAGATGACACGGACATCAACGTGAACGGTTTGCCCACCGCCGACCCGTTCAAATTCCTGTTCCTCAAGGACACGAAGTACCTTCGCTTGGGTTGATGGGCTCATATCGGCAATTTCGTCGAGAAAGATTGTGCCATCATCAGCCTGCTCAAATTTCCCGATACGCCGCCTTGATGCGCCGGTGAATGCCCCACGCTCATGCCCGAAAAGCTCAGATTCAATAAGATCTTTGGGAATCGCGGCACAATTCACTTTGACAAAAGCAGCTTTATCGCGTAGGCTGAGGTTGTGAACGGCGTAGGCAACCAATTCTTTCCCAGTCCCACTTTCGCCGGTGATAAGGACACGCCCATTTGTCGGGGCAATCTGCCGAATTTTTGCTAAGATTTCTTGCATCGGTCGGCTAGTACCAATAATTGGACGTTCAAAATCGCCTCTTTCCTCTGCTATTTGTGTATGTCGGAGTTCAATTTTCTGGACAACTTCTTTCACTTTATCCAGTATAATATCCAGCGAAAGAGGCTTGCCCAAAAAGTCGAGTGCCCCCATGCTCCCAGCCTCTAACGCGAGTTCAAATGTGCCGTGACCGGTGATCATGATGACTTCTGTATCGGGGGATATTTGCTTAATTCGTCGTAGTGTCTCAAGTCCGTCACAGCCGCCGGGCATTAAAATATCCAGAAACACTAAGTCGATCTGCTCACTTGCAATACAACGAATCCCCGCCTCACCACTATAAGCGGTTACAACGTTGTATCCCTCATCCTCTAAAATATCTTGTAGCGATTCGCAGATACTAGTTTCATCGTCAACGATTAATATGTTTGGCTTGAACTTCTGTTTCATAACATTGACCCAAGATTTCCGTTTTCTTTGGATAAACAACTCCCGATACTGGTATTCTGCAAGAAATAACGGAAATAACACAAATTTACGGGAATTAGGACCTCCTCCATTGATTTACTTAGAAACCGAATTGTGATTGAATCCGTTGGTCTAGTAATGAGGTATGCTCTCGCTTCATTGGTCAAAATACGGAGATCTTCCTACTGGTATGCCTCTCACTCCTGAATATCGTCGGCGGTCAGCCAACTTTCCGATTCCTTCCGCAGGAAAATGCTGAAGTGCTGCCACTGTTGCGAAGAGAAAATTACGTTTGTTGTAAGAGGTATGTTTGCTTCCTGTCTGGATTTCGTATCGGTCAAAAAAATTATCGTTTTTACGTCACACTGTTCCTGTGATTGGTTAAACCTTTGAAAGTTTGGTACGTCTTTATGCTATCATAGCACAATTGGACGCGCAGATCCAACAGAATTGCAGGAAATATCCCCACCGTTTCAGTCAGAGTGAGATGAGGGGACATCACCTCACCTTTATCACCAACCAACCCTCTTTTGTGCGCAATTAGCCGTATAATAGAGGCACCCCGGTGACGTTTCAAACTATTTTCGGATATAGCATAGCCAAAAATGGCGAACCTGTCAACGAAATGGTGAAACGTTGATGTACTATCCACGTTATCTTTTTATCTATGACGAGAATATACACGCATTTATTCATTTGTAGTTTAATCAGTTTCCTATTGCCCGTGTCTGTGTCGTTCGCAGTTAGAACTTATGATGTGAGCTATTTCTGGTCGACGAAGCAACAGACTGCCAAAGCATATGCTAGCAAAGTTAAGCAGGCGTTAGGTCCGAATACCGCGAAGCAGATTAAGGTGGTACAGAACCAGAAAGGTCAGTACGGCGTCATCTATGATCGGGATGGCAACTATGAGACGATTCGTCGGGTGGCGGGGAATCATGCGAAGTTACTTCATCAAGCGGGCGTAACAAAAGAGAAAGGGAAAGACGCTGCCTGCCCAATTCCTGATCGGCATTACCCGTCTATGCCAAGCAAGCAAAGACCAAAGCCAACCACACGCAGACCTAAACCACAGCAATCGGATACCACCTTGGATTCCAACCTTGAGGCGAACATTGATCGATACATCAAGGGACTGCGGTTCAGGGGTATACTAGCAAGCACTGACCGAACCAGTTTTGTTGTCTATGATGTGACTAAGCAGAAAAAAGTGGTTTCAATCAATGAAGATCAAACAATGATGGCTGCTTCGCTAATCAAGAACTTTATCATGCTTGCTTACTTTCATGAGGTGAAACACAAACGACTTGAGCATACCGCTGAGAATCGCCGCCAACTCCGTCAGATGATTCAAAGAAGCGCTAACGCATCGACCAACTATTTCATCAGGTTGCTCGGTGGTCCGCGCGGCGTGGATCAGATCTTAAAATGGAACTATCCTTACCTCAATCGGACTCGCATTGTTGAATACATTCCCGCCAACGGCAGAACTTACCGAAACACAACCTCAGCACACGAACTGAATAAGTTCTATAACCAGTTGTGGCTTGGGAACCTGCCGTATTCAAGTAAGATGAAATACTATCTAGGACTTCCGAACGGCGATCGGATGCACGATAAAACGTGTATTCCGTCAAACGTCCGTGTGTACCACAAGACCGGGACCGTCTACGGCTTGGTCGCTGACAGCGGCATCTTGGCAATCATTGATTCGCAGGGAAAACAGCGGGCTTACATCTTTACCGGCATAATCGAGGATCGGACCAAAACCAGCAATCGCAACCGCTCCGAAGCTTTTTGGTCATGGGTGGGACGCCGATCCGATACATTACGGCGCGTATCAGAAGCGGTTTATGAGTATATCTACGAAGTCCATTACGGCGGACAGTTTGATTGTAGCCGTCACGCAGGGCAGCACTTGAAGCGTTGATCGGATACATTGCCGCTTTGGATTGGCAGTATCAGCTTCCACGACGATATGATGACGTGGGCTGGCTATAATATTTTGCTTAACTCCTATGCCACGCGCCGGGGCAATATTCCTACCTTTACGACCGCCTAAAGACCTCCAAACCTGCGCGGGCTGCCTGTAAAAGCAGGTAGTAATCGGGACCATAGCCCAAAACAGTGAAACCTTGTGCTTGTCGTCTCTGCAATCCCTCTGGTGTGCTCTCCCCGAATCCAATGGCAACACCAACCTCGCGACCCACCTCTAGGGCGCGTTCGATGACGGCATCAGTCTCTGGAAATGGCATGTGCAGCGGGTTCAATCCCATTGACAAACACAGATCCCACATGCCGATATATAACACATCAACCCCCGGTACAGCCCCAATTGCCTCCAAGTTTTCCACAGCCTCTTTGGTCTCGATGAGCAAGAAGACAAGCATATTGTCGTTCGCTCGGTTGAAATAATCCTCATTATCAACCGTGTATTGCGAGGCACGCAACGGTCCCCAACCGCGTGTACCTTGCGGTGGGTAGCGCGTGGCATCAACGATAGCCTGCGCCTCATCGGCTGTCCTTACCATCGGCACAAGAATTCCCATGCCACCTATGTCCAACGCCCTTTGGATGAAGACCGGATTGGCAGAAGGGATACGGACAATAGGGATGGTTTCGGTTCCGTTTATTGCCATGAGCATGTGCTCAATCTGTGCAGTATCAAGTGCGTTGTGTTCCGTTTCAATAACCAACCAATCATACCCAGCATGTGCCAAGAGTTCGGCAAGGTTTGGGCTGCCCAACCCCATGAAGCAACCGATGGTCGGTTGACCGGAGCGGATTTTTTCTCGGACCCAGTTAGTTCTCATTTGGATAATTCTCCATCTTTTTTATTAAGGCTTCGAGGCCATAGCCGGGTTTGAGCGGAACCGGCACAGTTTTTTAGATATCCGGATAGTTCAACGGCATTCCTGTCTTTCCCAAGTCGTAGTATGTGATGTGCCAGCGCCCCAAGTTCGCGCTGAGAAAGAGATCGAGGTTCTTACCACAAAAGGCGATATTCGTCGGGGCAGCAATCGCTGTGCCCTCGTAATCTTCTGCTAGCACGTCGAACTGTCCGCTCGGTGTCAGCCGGTAGATCCGATCGGGACGGTAGCAGGAGATGTACAGATTTCCTTCGGTGTCAAATGCTAATCCATCTGGCACGGTCTCCGGTAAGTGTACCAACGTCTCAATATCCCCGGTACTGCCATCTGCTTTGATTTCAACGCGGTCAACGCGCGGTGGATTGAGACTCATGGCAACATAGAGGTATGCACCCGCGGCGTCCATTGCTAAACCGTTAGGAAACTGAGCTAGACTGCGACACCAAACCTCGCCCTTCCCGCCCGGAGCAACCCGAAAGATGCAACCGTTATCCTCTTTCCACCCACCGGAGTGGGAGACATACAGATTGCCGTGACGATCGAATACGGGATAATTTGCTCCTTCGAGCGACTGCTCATCAGTACCATCGCAGTAGACGCTCACCGTCCCATCTGGTTCAACCCGTTTCACACCTCCACTACAAACATAAAGGCGGTGCTTCGCGTCCTGAGCGATACCTCCCACGAATCCGCCGGTATTGGCAAACTCTTCAAACTCCCGCTGCTCCACGTTGATACGGTACACCTGACCCAGTTCGCCGCCGGCATACGCAAAGCCATCGCAGCCCCAACTGATACATTCAGGGTGGTCCAATCCACCCGTAAAACCACCAATCAGAACAGAGACCTGTGTTCCTGTATCAAGAAGTGCCATAGTTTATTACCTCCATTGATGAGTCCATAAAGATATTTTAACCTAAGTTCCGTTGACATTTGACAGATTGAACTCATTTCCGCTCCGAGAGCATTTTGGGCAGGCACAAGACCTGCTCCTACATCTATGACAACCCTTGTGGTTGCCCTGCTATCTTTCGCTCCAGCGGAGCGATATGTCTATAGAAGGGTTACATGTTCAATCCCTGCGCTCCAGAGGAGCGCAATGTGTATGGTAGAAGGAAATCTCAATTTTTTAGCCCCAGCGGGGCGGCATGTGTATAGCAATAGCCAATCCCAACGCCCCAGCGGGGCGACATGTATGTAGTTAAATTGTCGAGTATGGAAACTCGACAATTATAGGATATAATAGTAAGCGGAATCCATCTGACATTATATCGGCTTGTACGAAAATGTCAACGAAAAACAGTTGGCAGTAGAAATTCAGAAAGGCAGGAAAGACTCCATCTCAACTGTATATTTCTACCGGATATACGCTTGACTTTACGCAAAACAGATGGCAAAATAGATAGTACGTACTAAATCTATCCGTAATTCAATGAGAGATTAGAAAGGGAAACAGATATGGAACGGAAGAAAATACTCATCACCGGCGCAGCGGGCAAAATTGGACGGGTGCTGCGAGATGGGCTGAAAGACGATTACGATTTGCGGCTCCTCTATCACAGGACTGTTCTGCCGGCAGCACCGGGGGAGGAGGTCCATGTGGCAAGCATCAAGGATCTTGACAAAATGATGGAGGTAGTAGACGGCGTGGATTCGGTCGTTCATATGGCTGGCGATCCCGAAGTCGGTGCAACGTTTCAATCGGTCTATGAGAACAATATCCTAGGCACCTACTGCATCTACGAAGCAGCCCGACGAACCGGCACGCCTCAAGTGACTTTTGCCAGCACCAATCATGTGACCGGAATGTATGAACAGGAAGGTGTCTACACAACGACCGAAATGCCGGTACGACCCGATAGCCACTACGGTGCCAGCAAAGCCTACGGCGAGGCACTCGGCAGATACTATGTCGATGAATTCGGGCTGTCGGTGCACTGCTTGCGAATCGGCACTTTTCAACCGGTGGAGTCGGTGCAGAACCGGACAAGCGATCGAATCCTGTCCACTTGGTTGAGCCACCGAGATATGGTACAGATGACCAAACGGAGTATTGAGGCAGCATCGGTGAAGTTCGGCATCTACTACGGCATCTCGAATAATACACGCGCCTACTGGGACACTGAGAATGCGCGGAAAGAGATAGGCTACGCACCCGAAGACAACGCCGAAGATTACGCTTGAGCGTCGTTTGTAGAAAGAATCACCCCCATGACGCTTTGGGTATCGCTCAGATCATCAAAGAGGGCATCCGGTTGATATGGCATTAACTGTTCACGAGAATATTGACCAGTAGCCACAGCGATGGCATAGGCACCGGCGTGACGAGCGCACTCAATATCACGGGGTGTATCTCCAATAATCACGGTGTCTTTTCCGATGAACCTTTCGTCCGTTTGCTCAAAAGCACGACACGCAGCGATAGCTGGGAGCGCATTACGGGAACGTGCGTCATCCCCAAATGCGCCGAACTGGAAAAAGGGGTTCAAATTAAAAACGTCCAGCTTCGCAGCCGCACCGCCTTTATTATTACCAGTCAAAAGACCGGGCAAACACGCCTCATGGTCTGCCACCGCTGAAATTAATTCCCGTACACCGTTCAACAACCTAACATTCGCACCTTCCGCTTCGCAGCCTTCTCTCAAAAGTTTAGCGATACGGTCAAAAAAATCGGGCAGTAGCTGTTGGATGGTGCTTTCGGGAAGCACACCCTCTAAGATGTCATGTACAATCTGCGTGTCCATCCCCCCCGACATCCGTACCCGCCCAAGTTCGGGGGTCGGGTTGTCCCCGAACATCTTCTTTTCGTGGCAGACCTCCTCAATCGCTTGGTAGAGAGCCCTGCCTCCGATTCCGCCTGTGCTCAGTATAGTGCCATCAATATCAAATAAAACCAATTTTCTCATCTACTGTAGTTGCCCTCAAGTTGTTTTGCCAGCCGTTTTGCATATTCTAAGTTAAAATTTGGTATCATTCCCTTTATAAATTCGCTCGCCGCGCATCAGAACCCGCTTCGGATTATCAAGAGAAAGTTCATCAAGGGTATGATAACCCAGTGTCATGCTCATGCGCGTTCCATCTGTCTGATTTTTGCCGGCGGAATGAATTATCATGCTATCAATGGCAAGCAATCCGCCGGCGGTCATGGGAACGGGGATGACCTGGTCCAAAGCAATTTGATGCAAGGGCTCACCATCGTTTAGATTCACGAAGTCCGGCAATATGTGTGACCCCGGCACCACATGGGTGCAGCCGTTTTCCAAATTGGTATCCTCAAGGTAAACCAACACCGTTACAATGGTGCGAGACCAATGTCTTACATCACGGTGGAGTTCCAACGAGGCGGTCGAATCGCGGTCACGCAGATAAACGTGGTTATGTCGATTGCGCACGAATTCAATATTGGGACCTAATAACGACTCCAACGGATTGAGGATTTCGTCACACACGATTGTCTCCCGAAAAATCCCGCCACGCCCCCATAGATCGGAAATGCGAGTCACCCGTCCGTCTTTATTACGTGCAACCGGTTCGGCCTCCTCCCGAATGTCTTTTAACGCCGCTGCTTTCAGTGCCTCCACAAGGTCATAGTCCAACCGTGTCGGTAATTTGACGAAGCCGTTATGCCGAAAAAGTTGTACCTCTTGAGGTGTAAGTACCATTGTAGCTCTCCCTGTTTTTGCTTTGTACTTATCTCCGTACCTTAATCCTATTAGCTACACAGGCTTAAAATCGTTGCCGGGACCAGATGATCCTCTTTCACGCGTCGTCATAAACTCAAGCAACACCGGAAGCCCTTCTTCCTCAGTGACACGACGGGCACGTTGGAAAGCCGGAACAATCTCCGCGGGGTGTTCAATGCGCTCTCCACGGCCGCCCATCGCCCGCGCAAGGTCTGCGTAGTCGCTGCCGAGATTGCTGATTTGATACTCCGCTTCGGCAACGCCCGTCGCTTCACCAGCCATGCCACCGTTGTTAAACAGGGCAGTAATAATAGGAATCCGTTGCCGCACGGCGGTTTCAAAGTCCAATCCCACCATGCCAAATGCTGTATCTCCCGTAACGTAGGTACAGACTTTTTCCGGCTTCGCTAGTTTGGCTCCGATGATGAGTCCCAAGCCGGTGCCTAGCGCGTGGGATCTGCCCCAACCGAGAAAGCTACGCGGTCCAGCAGACCGATAAAAGCTAATCATCCGTTCACGGGGGCTGCCCGCGTCATGGGTCACAATCGCATCTTCAGGGGGAATCGCCCGCATCAAGTCCCAGATCACACGAAAAGGTGTGATGGGGATCTCATCGCTGGTGAGTTTGGGCATCCAGTCACCGAGCCACTCTGCGTTGATGGATGCGATTTTTGAAGCCACGTCGTCTGTTGACCGTGCCTGATTCCCTGTAATATCCTTGCAAGCCTCCAACAGTTGGCGAAGGACTAGCTTGGCATCTCCGACGATGGGATAGTCTACGTCAAGGTCTTTCTGAACGTCAACGGGATCGTTTGTGGCATGAATAATTGTCCTGCCTTCCGGCAGTCGCATCGCCATGACGTGATCGGTAAAGCTGCAGCCAACCCCACATATCAGATCCGCTGCGTGCAAGAAATGGTGCAGCACCTTGGGCATTGAACCCGTTCCACACCCCAAAGCGAGCGGATGGGACTCAGAAAAAGCACTTTTCCCCATCAATGTCGTCAGCACCGGTACAGCTAAGAATTCGGAAAGTGCCCGCAGTTCTTCGGTTGCTTCTGCATATAGAACCCCCTGTCCAGCATAAATGACGGGACGTTGGGCACTACACAGTGCTTTGGCAGCGGCTTCAATATCCCTCGGATCGCCTTGGGATTTGACAGGCTTCACATGAGAGGTGTCCCCATTGAAGTCACCCACCTCCTGCATCGCTACGTCCGCCGGAATTTCAACCATCACGGGTCCCGGTCTACCCTGTCGCAACGCCGCCAGAGACCGACGCATCACACCGTGCACACGCTCCGTAGAGGTCACCACTTCGACCCGCTTGGTGATGGCAGCATAACTTACCTCTGACCGAAACAGCGGTGAAACCCCCTGCCGATCCACTGGATGCCCAAGCGGCAATAAAAGTATCGGAACAGAGTCGGAAAAAGCGGTAGCTACACCCGCGAAACTGTTTTCGGTTCCCGGACCGTATTGCATAGCGAAGACTCCGGGTTTGGACCCGTTTGTAACCCTTGAATATCCGTCTGCAATATGCACCCCGACCCGTTCCTGCCGGCAGATAATCGGGCGAATACCTGCTTGGGCAGCAGCTTCGATCATCGATGTCGTAGGAAAACAACTCAAATATTCGATTCCTTGCGTTTTCAACGTTTTCGCAATTGCATCTATCGTTTTCATGCCAACCCCTTCCGTTAAACCAAGATGTTAATCGTTTATGGGTGTACAAGCCCTGAACACTCCCATCTTATCCTGACATAGTTATGATGCATCGTCAAGTAGAAAAGCGGCTTATGCTATACTACCCTCGCTGAAGGCTCCACGGGTGCGCCATGATTCGTTCCATACCCTCTTTATCTAATGTAACCCCCAACCCCGGACCGTCTGGCACCGGTACGCATCCCTCATCATCGAGCACAAACGGCTCCTTGAAGTACCCTTTACCGATTAACGTGCGGGAGCCATCGCGCGTGTCATTCACTTCGTTGTGTTCCTGTACCAAGAAGTTGGGCGTGCAGGCATCGAGTTGAATTGAGGCTGCCAGAGCGAGCGGGCTGAGTGGACAGTGCAACGCTAGCTTGGCGTAGGCAGCTTCGCCCATTACCGCAATTTTGCGACACTCCGTGATACCACCTGCGTGGCAGATGTCTGGCTGTAACACAGACAACGCGCCGCGTGACAGTGCGTCGAAGAAGATCCATTTGCCCATCCAGCGTTCACCGGCAGCAATTGGGACATTGGCGTTTTGTGCTATTTGGGCGAGAACGTCCACCCGCTCAACAGGCATGGGCTCTTCAACAAAAAGTGGTCGATGCGGGGTAAGCACCTCGATGAGTTGTTTGGCGATTGCCGGGTGCGGGTTATGGATGTCTACAGCCACATCAGCGTCTGGGCCCGCTCCTTCGCACACGGCAGCGAATTTTTCCCCAAACGCCTCTACCTGTGAAGTAATTGGCAAGTCAGCCCCCGGACCGAAGTGGACTTTCAGGCATCGGAAGCCCCATTCTTCGGTCAGCACCCGCGCTGCCTCCCTATAGGTCTCCGGTGCGTCGGGTGTCAGCGAATTCTCCGGCGGTCTTCCTGCACGGTAGGGTTGTCCCGGCTCCACGCACCATGGGAGCCCCCCGCCTGTCGCGTGATACATACGAACCCGGTCGTGGCATGCACCGCCGAGCATCTTGTGGATGGGGAGTCCTGCCGCTTTGCCCGCCAAATCCCATAGCGCAATGTCAATCCCACTGATCGCGCTCATTTTGACGGGACCACCCACATAGCCCTCACCGTACATCAGATGCCACAACTCTTCGACGCGGCAGGGATCCTTCCCAATCAGCAGTGGTTCGAGTCGCTTGACTTCGGTGATGACGGTTTCCGAATGCCCCTCAAGGTGGGGTTCGCCCAGCCCGGTCAGTTCGGTGTCGGTATGTATCCGCAACCAAACCCAACTCGGTGGCACCCGCAGAATTTCAAATTCAGTGATTTTCATAGCTTTCCCTCACGCGGTAAATACCTTTGACAAATATAGGAGTGTATGTTGCCATATTCTCTAGGTAATATCGAATAATTATCACCTTCTTAGTGAGCCACAGAACCATCGGCATGGAAGCTGCCAGTAATCTGCCTCGATTGGTAAGGGAATTTCCCCAGCTTGGCTTCGTTAATTTCCAATCCAATGCCCGGTCGGTTCGGCACAATAACGTACCCGCCTTCACGCTCAAGGGGCTGATCAACAATCTCATTGAAAGCGTCAGCACCGGTATGGCACTCATGCGTAAAAAAGTTGGGGATGGCTGCATCGAGTTGAACAAATGCCGCAAGGTTGACCGGACTCCCCATCAGGTGTGGGAAAATGCCCACAAAGGAGGCTTCGGCGAGCGCGGCAATTTTTTTACAGTGCGTGATACCGCCCGCTAGTGAAACATCAGGACGGATGAGGCTGACCGTTTTCTTGTCAATGAGTTCCTTGAACTGCTGAATGTTGTAGAAACGTTCGCCGGTCGCTATCGGGATGTGAACGTGCCGCGCGACGTATTCCAACGCTTCAATGCTCTGTGGCACGATTGGGTCCTCATAGTACAAGATGCGGAACGGTGCAAGCTCGCCGGCGAGAATGATTGCCTCATCCGGCGTCAGGTTTCGATGGATCTCAAGTCCGAGATCAATATCGTTACCGACCGCTTCACGGATGGTTCGGACAATCTCCGCTGCTGTCGTAATCGCTTGGGTTGAGGTGCCCTTCTCCCAATTCGAGAAAAATGGGGTTGTTCGGAGCGAGATGTAACCCGCCTCGACGTTTTGAATCGCGCTCTCCGCCCGTTCAGTCAATGTGTCTCCACCGACATTATTAAAGACCTTGATCCTGTCCCGACATTTCCCGCCGAGCAACTGATACACCGGCAGGTTGACGGATTTCCCCAAGATGTCCCACAACGCAACATCAATGGCGCTCATCGCCGCGCTGATGGCAGCCCCCATGAAGTGGGAATCCCTCGAAACCACCTGATAGTGATGCTCGATACGACCGGGATCTTTGCCGATGTAGTATTCGCTCAGTTCAAGTATGGCTTCATACACCGTTTTCTGATGTGCCCATAATCCGGCTTCACCGTTGCCGACAATCCCTTCGTCGGTGTAGACCCGAACTAGCAGGAATCTATCCACCAGAAACGGCGTTATCTTCTCAATTTTCATTTCACAACCTTCCTCTCATTCCATCTCGGCTCATGTTAAGCAATCGTGCAACAGAAACTGTAGAGGCAGGGACACCCGCCCGTCCTTGCTAATGAACTAATGGTTTTCACGAATCACGTTTCACGTATTCACGTTTTGCCCTTTGACATAAGCCTTTATTTTTTCGATGCCTTTACAATTTCATCGGTAGCATTTCGGGCATGGCTATAGCCGTTGATAAGCGCAGTGACATCGTGACAACAGTTCAGCCAACGGGTGCCTTTCTCGACAACAACGCGCATCGGTTCGCCCGGATCGACCGCCGTGCCCATTGCGATCCCGTGAGTGCGACACGCCTCACCCACTCTGTCGAAGGCTTCAAGAACGACCTTTTGAGTAATCGGGTGCCCCGCTTCGCGTTCCACACCGTAGCTGTGCGCGAGATCGCCTGGTCCGACAAACAACAGATCGATCCCTTCAACCGCAGCGATGGCTTCAACATCGTCCACCCCTTCCTTGTCTTCGATCATCACGCCAAGCAGCGTGTTTTCGTTGGCTTGATCCAAGAACTCTTCGCGCTCAATATGGCCGAATAAGGAATCCCTACCCCCACCCATACCGCGCAGACCGAGGGGTCGAAACTTTGCCATGCGGACAAACTGACGCGCCTCCTTCGCACTCTTGCAGTGGGGCCAAATCAAACCACCGGCTCCCAGTTCCAACGTTTTCATAACCTGATTGTAGGGACCGTGGGGAATACGAACAATGACATCGAGATCAACCGTTCGCGCAGCCAAAATCATATTGGAGAGACCATCTAAATTGAGATGGCTATGTTCCATATCTATCCACACGCAGGTGTATCCCGCCAGAGCAAGCACCTCCACAACGATCGGGTTGGATACCCGATTAATCTCTGGAACGGCGATGGTTTCACCTCTGAGAAGCGCAGCTTTTGTATGATTAACTTTGTATTGATTTATCATCTGGATTTCCTATCTTTAGCGGTTGCGGTATCCACAGTGTTGGCATAATACAACCCCAATTCAAGAGGCAGCGGTAACTGCATCCGGAAATTTTGGTAAAACCTCTTTGCCAAACCATTCGATATCCTGCCGAATTGCGCTGGGAGGGATTGCCAAAGCACCAGCACCTATCGTCACGCGCTCCAGCCCGGGCAATCTCTCCTGAATCTCTGAAATCTTTTCAAAAACGTGCGTCGGTGGTCCGCATATCCATCCACCGCCACTCACCAAATCGTGAACGGTCGGAAGCCCAGCCAACGGTGCCTTTTCTGGATCGAAAGTCGCTTGAATTTGTCCCTCAGTGAGCGTAGGCATCCTTCCCAATGGTGCTAGCACTTTGAGTTGTTCTTCAAACCAGACAGATGCCTCCTGAATCGCTTTCTCTTCAGTGTCGGCAATATGTATTTGTAGAACGAGAGCCAAGCTCTCACCGAGTTCAACATCACGCCCGGATTGCAAGTGCGCTTCTTGCCACTTCGCAGCAATCTCATCAACTCGTGGACCGCCGGGGACGACGCCCTTGATACCGTGCTTGACCATAAAGTCAATACCTCGCGGACTCCCACTGAAGATGGGTTGCCAACATTCCACAGGCAGATTAAAGGGACGAGGCACAAGCGTTATCTCCTCCAATTTCTGTCCCCGGTTGATAACCCTCGCCGGTAGGTCGTAGTGCACCCCGCGATGGGAGAAAGATTGCTCATTCCACGCCTCGAAAATAATCTCGACCTGCTCCTCAAATAATTCCCGGTTCGCTGTGTCATCCTCAAGCGGCGATCCCAGTGTTTCTACCTCCCGCGGGATGTAACCCCTGCCGATGCCGAACCTGACACGACCCTTTGTAAGAATGTCCGCCATAGCAAAGTCTTCAGCCAATCGGAGCGGGTGCCATGCGGGAATGGTATTAAAAAAGCCACCAAACTTGAGCCGTTCAGTATTCTGCGCGAGATAGAGACTAAACATCGGTATGTTCGGGATGCCGCCGTACCCCTCGCGTTGAAAGTGGTGCTCAGCGAGCCACAGGGTGTCAAAATTCAATTGGTCCATTAACTGAGCAATAGTTCGCGCTTCGTCGAACACAGAGGCGAGGTGCTCGTCCGACTCTATCCTATCGTCAACACGGAGGCCCTGGAAACCCATGTTATCCATTTCCACATGTCCGCCGTAGAAGTAGTCAAATTTGGTTATCATCTGTTTCTCCAACTCCATTGTTTCACGTTCAACCTCCTCGTGGCTCTTCCAAGTTCTTATGCCACTAGGGCTAGTGGGTATTGTTTGAGTAATCATTAAACCTGATTGTCACTTTTGGCTTTATTAATGAGCATTTTACTCCTTCCTTATTTTCCCGTCAACAACAATCTCTATTGACCAGTTTAGGAACTGTGAGAGATAAAACTGGGCATTGAAAATCTAACTAGCGGTGATGTATAATAACCCTTTTGTGTGGCGCACTCCCACGCAACGATAACAGGGAGTGAAAGACGACGATTTAGCGAGAGTTAAATGGCTCTGAAAAAAACAAATCGTCTTAATTTTTCGATGAAGTTTTTTGCAATATTGGAGTTATATAATAATTGTTAGGACTTACGCAGCCAACTGTAGGCGGGGCATCTTGCCTCACACCACCTATGCTGAAATGCACAAATCTGTAGGCGGGGCATCTTGCCCCGCGCTGAAATGCGTAAGTCCTGATTGTTAATGATGAAGTCCTGAAACACAGGAACTGATCGCACTATAATTCTTTTCCAGATTTTTCTCTCAATCTATTAACCAATTAACCAAAAGGAGGCTATAAGAGATGTTTAACCATACAGGACCGAAACGCATACCAGCGTTTAATCCGCTGACAGGAAGAGTGACAGGGGCAACACAGGAAAACTCTCTCACATCCGCCGCGCGAGGTACACGCCCTCATGCAGGCACCGGATCTGAGGAGCAGAAGGAGATACCACATAATCCCGCCGGTCGCAGGGCTATCCCTGATATAGCAAAGGGATTTAGTTTGGCTCAACTCTCAGTCGCTCAGAGCAATACAGATTTGGGGTTCAGGAAGGCTCCCCTATTGATTGCTGACACAACGTTTTTATCGCCAAAGGAGGCGACAAGTGACAGGTATTTCAACATCCGATTTTGGACAAGAGAACGATTACGAGAAAGGTATAGGCGACGACAAGATTCCGGCTGAATTGGCAGGCAACTCCGAAGCAGAGGATTCTGATTGTATTGGCTCAATCAGATCGGACGCTTCGCCGGGTTCGGCCTGCCTTGCAACGAGGAGAAATCCGAAGGAGACGAGCGTGAGACGATCCGATGAAGGTCTAATGTTATCCGTCAAAGAAGGAAATAGCGCAGCATTTGAAACATTAACCAAACGTCACTACACAAACACATTGAACTTTATTTATCGTTTCGTAAACAATCGTATGCTCGCGGAGGATTTGTGCCAAGAAACGTTTTTGCGCCTTTGGCGTAGCGCACCGACCTACCAACCGCTAGCGAAGTTTACCACTTTCCTCTATCACATTGCAAAGAATGTCTGCTTGAAGCAGATTGCTAAAGATCAACGAACCCCTTACACATCCTCGCTGGAGGCTCCCGTCCCTAATGATAGCGGCGGCGATTACAACCTATCAGAAGAGATTGCAGATAACCGATATTTGCCAGAAGAGACAACTATTGCTAGGGAGGCAGATGAAGCCATCCAATCAGCAATTGGTGACCTATCCGACGAGCATCGGTTAGTTTTTGTTTTAACCGAATTACAAGGATTATCATACCAAGAAGTTGCTGAGATAGCTCGGTGTCCCGTTGGTACTGTTGCTTCCCGGAAGAATGCAGCAGTCCGACATCTCCAAAGGAGATTACATAAGCACTTAAACTCATAGCTAGAAATAGCCAAAATCGTCCAAGATGGATAGGTTATCTACCTCTCGACTCTGAAAGAAGATTAGGAGAGGTCATGTCCATTGTGAGAATTGGCTCCAGCCCCTATACCAATTCAAGCCGAATTGATATAGGGGCATTTTAATTGCTAAAAAATGGAAGCGGTAAAATTCTCAGTGCAGTTCTCTTGAAAACCATTTTTTTTCCGAACAAACGCTACTGCTGCCTGCCTAATATCAGCAAAAGCGAATATCGCGAAAACTTACAACTGAAAATGTCCTGCGAGGAGAAACTCATGAAACTCAAATGCACCATCACCAACCTTTTCGGAACACTACTTGTCTTTTTAATGTTAGCCGTCGTAAACGCTTCGGCACAAAATACGCTCTCAGAAGAAGAGAAACGATTCGACCTCAACGGTAACGGTCAACTGAGTCAAGATGAAAAAGAGCTGCTGATTGAAACAATCGCTATCGAAGCCTTCACCGGAATACAAGTCGCTGAACTCAGAAACCGGGATGGACGTGGTGGCAGCGGGCGAGGTCGTTTCGGTGGAGGGCGTGGGCCACGCCGGGCGGAGAAGATTATCAACCGTTTTGACACAGACGAGGATGGCAGGTTAAACGATGTAGAGCGAGAAGCTGCTCGCAAATATATCCACGAGAGCCGAGAGGTAACAGGTACGTCGCGTCCATCTGGAAGCACTTCGTCTAACACAACACACAAAGATGATTTGAAAGCGAGTAGCACTGCCCAGCCTAACGGCGAACCTGATCTCTACGACGCAAAAACTCTCCGCACACTCTATCTACGATTCCATGATGCGGACTGGTACGAACAGCTCGGCGACTTCTATCGAACCGATGTCAATGTGCCGGCGGATTTAATCGTCGATGGAGAGGCCTATCAATCTGTCGGTGTCCGGTTCCGCGGCAGTTCATCCTATTTTACGGTTCAGAACGAGAAGAAATCGTTCAATATCGCCGTTGACTACGGGGATGACAAACAACGGCTCTACGGCTATAAAACGCTGAATCTACTGAACGGTCATTCCGATCCCTCCTTCCTCCGCGAAATCCTCTACTCAAGAATTGCTCGCAATTATATTCCCGCACCAAAGGCAAACCTCGTCAAGTTAGTCGTTAACGGAGAAAACTGGGGAGTTTATATCAACAGCCAACAGTTCAACAAAGATTTCCTCGACGAATGGTTCGGGACCAAACAAGGTGTGCGCTGGAAAGTACCGCCCGGCCGCAATAGCGGACTGGTCTACAATGGAGATCAACCCTCTGCCTATCAACAATCTTACCAGCTCAAAACGAGAGTGGAGGAGGCACCAAACGCTTGGCAGGATCTGATTAACCTGTGCGAAATTCTTGAGATGACACCCGATGACCAACTTGAATCCGAACTTTCTGCGGTCTTCAACATTGACCGGGCACTTTGGTTCATTGCACTGGAAAATGTGTTCATAGATAACGATGGCTATATCAGTCGCGCCAGCGATTACGCGATCTATCAAGATCCAAAAGGTCGTTTCCACCTGCTGCCACACGACAGTAACGAGACGTTCCGATTTGCGGGGGGTGGCGGTCCGAACTCTTGGCGGACCGAAGGGCAGATGCTATCGCCTGTTTCTCAGGAGCACGATACAATGCGCCCCGTCATCTATCGCCTGCTCGCCATCCCACACCTACGCGCACGGTATCTCGCTCACATCCGCACGATTGCCAACGAATGGCTTGATTGGGATTTGCTCCAGCCAATTATTGCAGAATACCAATCGCTCGTTGACGCCGAAGTGAAGGCAGATGATAAGAAACTCTATGCTTATGAGGCATTTGCCACAAGTCACATCAAAGATCAGGGCGGCGGGGAAGGTTCCGGTGGCAGAGGGGGTGGCAGAGGACGGGGAGCGACACCGAACTTCAAGCGTTTTGTCGAGGAACGCGGAGAATATCTGCTCAATCACCCTGAAATCAACAAGCCAACGCCAACTATCGTGTCTATATCTAAGCCCGAAGAACCGATGGCGAACCAATCCGTACAGATCACAACCAAGATTGGTGGAGATGTCAAGGTCGGTGCGGTCAACCTGTATTACGCGGCTGGCCGATTGGCACCCTTCCAGAGTGTGCCAATGTCAAAAGATGGCGCGGTCTACGTGGGTGAGATTCCCGCTTTTCCCGCTGGAAAGAAGATTCGTTATTACGTCGAAGCACCCTCCGCTGAATCGCACGGCGCGACGACGTTTTTCCCAGTCCGAACCGAATTTGCGCCGCTGACCTACCGTGTTACGGCTTCCCTCGCCGATAGCTCTCCCGTGGTCATCAATGAGGTAATGGCGAATAATACGAAAGGCTTCACCGACTCGCAGGTTGCTTTGAATCCCGATCTCATCGGGGGAGAAAATGATGACTGGATCGAACTGCACAACGTAAGCGATTATGTGGTTAATCTCTCAGGGATGTATCTGAGCGATAACCAAAACAATCCGCGGAAGTGGCAGTTTCCCGATGGCACCCAGATTGCCCCGGGCGGTTATCTGATTGTTTGGGCGGACGAAGATGGCAACGCTGAATCGGGACTCCATGCCAACTTCAAGCTCTCCAAGAATGGGGAGATGGTCATGCTCATTGATACGGATCAGCGGGGGAATCAGGTGCTTGACGTGATTAAATTTAGGGAGCAGCAGGAAGATATCGCGCTCGGTCGAGTGCCCAATGGGGCAGGCGACTTCACGCCATTAGGGGGAACGCCGGGGCAACGGAATGACTGAGATGGACGAACCAGCGAATGCGAATTTCTAGCTTCCATTTCTCATCCCCACCTTGCAAGTTAAGTATCAATCGTGCTGATACCCTACAAGGAACATAATTGTGAATCAAATCAACAGACGTGAAGCACTGAAGGTCACCGCTAGTGCACTCCTTGCGGGAACTGGAATCTCCGCGAACCGTCCATCCGAAGCGAAAGGTGCCGATAACTCAACTTCAACCAACGCGATGCACAAACTAATTAAACCACCCAAACTGGTCCCCCAAGACACCGTAGGCATTGTATCACCGGCATCGGCATTTTTCACGATTAACGAGCCTGCCTTTCAACGGGGAGTTGCATATCTAGAGGGTGCAGGACTACACGTTCAGGTCGCACCACACACGCTTGACCAACGGCAACACTTAAATCCACCAGCTCAGCACCGGGCTGAAGATTTAAATCAGATGTTCGCTGACCCCAAAATAAAAGCCATTTTCTGTCTATCCGGTGGTTCGGGCGTCAATGCGGTTCTACCGCTGCTGGACTGGGGACAGATTGAGAGATCCCCTAAAGTTGTGATGGGTTATAGTGCGATAACTGCCCTGTTGATTGGTCTATACGCAAAGGTAGGTCTGGCTACATTTCATGGACCAATGATGCTCAACGGTTTCAGCGAATATCCGCAGCCCTTCGCTTACACATGGCAGGGCGTTGAACAGATATTGTTCAAGGCGGAGCCGGTCGGTACACTTAAACCGCCCGCACAATGGACGGACGCCTATACAAGCGAGGACCAGCCACGCGCGATGAAAACGAATCCGGGCTGGCGTTGGTTGAGAGAGGGAAAAGCAAGCGGTCAACTAATTGGCGGGAATTTAAGCATTATGTTGACTCTGGTCGGTACGCCATATTGGGCCCCGTTGCAAGGTGCAATCTTGTGCCTTGAGGAGGTCAACTATGGTAGTGGACTACTACGCAAAATTGATGAATCGCTCGCCCAGTGTCAACAGATGGGACTGTTCGATCAGATTGCAGGCTTAGTTATCGGTAAGGTTAATGAACTCTCTGAGGAAGAGGAAAAGCTCTCTGAATCGTTAATCCTTGAATACACAGCGGGTTCCCAATTCCCTATCTTGACAGGGGTGGATTTTGGTCATACAGCACCTCAACTGACGCTTCCCATCGGTATTCAAGCGTCCCTCGATTCACAACAAGACCGATTCAGTATAGATGAAGCCGCTGTCAGGTAGATTACAGTATTCGGTCTGTTCACCCAAACGAATACTAGGGGCAAGAAAATGCCCCAATTCACGTACAATTACAACTTGACATAACGGCAGAATATAGGTAACATATAGTTACTATTCTTGAGGTGAATTTTGTGGCTGATACCCCAAGCAACGACACACAACGTTATATGCCGGATTCCATTTTCAAGCGGATAATGGACCTTCGGTTTACCCAGTTGGGTATCCCACTCCAGACTCAGGTCGAAGTCAGCCACCTACCGCGCACGATTGACGCGGTTGTCCTACTTCACCACGAAACAGATCAGGAAAAAGTGCGGTCGGAGACACCGCTTCCTTATGCTGGTCTGTATAACTTAATCGAGTTCAAGGGCGAAAATGATCGATTGACGATTCCAGATTTTCGGCTCATTCTGGGGCGAGCGAACCTTTACATGGGTGAAAATCGCATTCCAGTCTCTAATATAACAATCACGATTGTTTGTGCGGGCACGCCGCGAAAAGTGTTGAAGCATTGTCAAGTGGAGGTTGAGTTTGAATCACTTGGAAGTGGCTACTATCGCAGCACAGACAAACTACCTGTCCATATCATCGCGATCAATGAACTTGAAGTCACACCTAAGAACTATCCATTACTGATGTTTGCGACATCAAAGCAGAAGTTTGAGGAATTTCTCCGCGACGCAGTTGACCGAAATGATAGCGATCATAATTCGGTCATAACCTTCGCGTATTTTCTGAGATCTGAACTCATACGGGAGATTGATATGCCTCTCAAAAACCGTCTATCCAAAGAAGCCTTAGATATCATCATTGAGGATATCGGTGATGAAATCCTGTCTCGATTTAGTGTTGATGAAATCCTGTCCCGATTTGGTGTTGATGAAATCGCGTCCCGTCTTAGTCCTGAAGAACGCCTGACCGGATTAAGTCCCGAAGAAATCGTATCCCGTCTTAGTCCTGAAGAACGCCTGACCGGATTAAGTCCTGAAGAAATCGTATCCCGCCTTAGTCCCGAAGAACGCAGGCAACTTCAGCGGTTATTGGAATAATGAACCAGTAACAGCAAGTGATCGGAATTGGAAGGAAGAATGGAAGTTATGCGGGTTGGATTACCCAACCCGCACGTTCAATTGAAAATGGGCAGGGCATTGTACATTGTCACACGGGCTCGTGCACACCGATGGCGTACGGGCGGGGTGCCCATGCTCTGTTCGGGGGAGAAGAGGGAACCTTGCAAAGGTTTAACACCTCCGCAAGGCCCCTTTTCTCAAACCCCTGATCGAATTTACGACGTAGATCCTATCCGGCGAGTACCTCCCTCAAACGATTAGCGACAATACGCTCTTCGCCTGCACGGAGGGTATAAGCACTAATAACCACAACATCATCGCCACCGGTGGACGCCCTGATGCGAGGTGTGCCGGCATCTAGCGCATCATTCACCTGCTCCGCGTTCTGACCGACGGTTGCTTCGTCAACGGTAACGTGGAGACTGGACAATGTGTGACTTCTCTCAGCGTAGACGACTTCCGTTGATACGCCGGGGATGCCCTCAAGTACCTGCGAGATCTGGGCGTATCGGGCGTCTTGGTCTTTTAAGCGTTGCTCATGGTCAGTCGAAAACCAATTCTCGATTGCCGTCAAAAGCCCAACAATCTCCTGCCGGTCTACCTTCATCCCCCGACCAAACGGGCGCGGCGCGATGAAGCCATGGGCTGTCACTTCTTCGATTAAATCCTTCCTGCCACACACGAACCCGGTGGAGTGCGGTGCGTTGAAGTATTTGCCACCGAAGCAGACAAGATCCGCGCATTGGGCATTTCGTCGGAAGTAGTCAAGCGGATAGATTTGTGCCGCGCTATCAGCGATAGCGAGAACGTTGTTCCGGTGCGCTATCTCGATCGCTTCCTCAAGCGAGACACCGCCCTCTCTCTCGGCCTGAACGAGATAGATAATTGCGGCAGTGTTGGGACCGATAGCGTTCTCAAACTCCTCTGGTGTACACCCTTCCTCATCTCCCACAAGGACTAGCTTGCTTCCGGGCACGCTGTAAGCCCTGTCGTAGCCGTATCGCTGGTACTGCTGGAATACAAGTTCATCCTTCAAGCCCGTAGTATCCGGCAGCTGGTCTCTTTTTTCTGGATGCTGATAGGTCATGGCAGCTGCGGAACTCAGCACCATCGCGGCATAGCAGCCCGCTGTGACGTAAGCCGCTTCGACATCTAGAAATGAGGCGATAAAATCGCCGGACTTCTTGAGAAACGTCCCCATGTCCACGAAATTTACGTCTGCGCCATCCATTGCCTGCTTTACCGCTGCGGAAGGTGTAGAACCGCCGCGCACGGTTTGGTTGCCTACAGCGTTGATCAACGGACGTACACCTAACCTTGTATAAACATTACTTGTCTCTGTAGCCATTATAACCTCCGTATGATTGTGCATCGTAGATTCTTTGCTACGGCTGAACCCTGCGCTTCGATATGGATAGGCACAGCCGGAGGTTCACCGAACGATTAAACACCTGAATAAACACATTTTAGCATGGATGCGAATTCGTGTCAATTTCTAAATGATTCGTCAATAGGGCTATTTAGTCTTCCATTTTTTGACCGATTTTGGCGGGTAGACGGAAGATTGCACCCTACATCGTAGGCGGGGCATCTTGCCCCGCCCGAAGAATTAAATAACCCTAAATTTGTCAATGCGTATCTTGCGAATTGTTTGTGCACAGTGAATTTCCATGATTTCATTAGAAACAAAATTGACAAGTATCCTCAGCTTTGCTATAATGCAGCGAGACCTATTCGACTCGGATTATTCGTAGTATAGATTTGCCGATTTTTTTGGAGGGCATAATGGACAGTGTGCGCTATGGGGTCATTGGAATTAAAGGCGTCGGAGGCAAGCATGTAAGCATGGCTCAGGAGCATGAAAATGTAGAACTGACAGCACTGGTGGACCTCGACGAAACAGCCGTCAAGGCGCAATCCCAAGAACTGGGTGTGCGTGCGTTCACCGATTATCGTGAGATGCTAAATGCGGGGATTGTTGATGCGGTATCAATTGCAACACCGCACCATCTGCACGCCATCATCGGCTTAGAGTGCCTGAACGCAGGGGTGCACGTTTTCACCGAGAAACCGCTTGCCAACCGCGTATCGGATGCGGACGCGATGATCGAGACGGCGAAAGCACGTGATTTGAAACTCTGCGTTGGACACCAATACCGAACCTATCGGACCCCTCAGACGATGAAGCATCTGATTGATACTGGGGCAATTGGGAACATCATGCGCGTGCTCTGGACATGGATTGCGTTTCGCCCGGAAAGTTACTATGCCCGTGACATCTGGCGTCAGACATGGCGACATGCCGGCGGCGGTGTGTTGATGAATCAAACGAGTCATGATCTGGATCTGATCTGCTGGTTAATTGGTGAACCTGTTCAAGTTTCTGCGATAATTGGCAACCAATTTCATCAGATCGAAGTGGAAGATGTGGTTTGTGCAAATGTGCTGTTTGAAAACGGTGCCTTTGGCTCGATTCAACTCACAATTAACCAACCAATAGGTTACAGTATCCGTCAGGTTGCCGGCGACAAAGGGATGATAGCGATTCCAGATGTGCAGAGTCTGGCGGGTGATGCGGAAGATCATTTCCTACTCGGTACTTATGCGAATTCACTGACGGAACTGGTGGAGGGTACAGCCAGAATCGCTGGACAACCGGAGGTCTCATGGCAGCTTGTCGAGTTGCGGGATGCACTTGGCGGACACAACGCACTGATGGATAGCTTTATTGATGCGATTCTCAAAGGTGGTGAGGCACTGGTCAACGGCGTAAGTGCGCGCCCAGCCGTCGAATTGATTAACGCTATTGTGCTTTCAGCGATGCGGAAAAAGACGGTTGATTTGCCGGTAGATCGAGAGGAGTATGACGAACTGTTTGAAGCGTTAAGCAGTGGTAGTTTGCAGACCCCTAGATTTTAGACGGCTGATAGGGAACGCAGATCTGCGTTCCCTACGAAAGCCCCTACGCCTGTGAGTTGAATAGCTAGAACGGTTGTTGTTGCGGATTAAAGAAATATGGGAATTTTACTTTGTTGGAAGGAGGTTGTATATGCCATTGCCACCAAATCGTGTTGACCTGATTCACAATTTTGTGAAGGAAGGAATTGATTTACAGCGTGGGCGTATTGAGACGGAATCAGATCCGTTTTGGAAAGCGTTATGTCTGGCTGGCTCCGAACTGTGGTTGGATACCGGCGATATTGGCGCTGCTACGGCACTATGGACTGATGAGTTTACTGCCTTGACAACCAATAACACGCTGCTCAACACCGAAGTGCAAAAGGGAATTTACGACGATCTAATCCAGAAAGCGGTCGGCGTACTCACCGGGTTGGATATTCAAACGCAGATTATTGAGATTGCATTTATCTTAAACGCGCGTCATGGACTTCGTTTGGCACAACGTTTTGGCGGACGGGTGAGCGTAGAGCTTCATACAATTTTGGCACACGACATTGAGCGGAGCATCTCCTACGGTCAACGGTATTATGAGATTTGTCCCGAACATTTTATTATTAAGGTGCCTTTAACACCCTCCGGCTTGATTGCCATGCGCCGCTTGCGGGAAGATGGAATACCGGTCAATTTCACGTTAGGATTTAGTGCACGGCATAACTTTGTCGCAACCGCTTTTGGTGCCCCCTCCTACGTCAATGTGTTTCTTGGGCGACTCAACGCCTACATCGCTGACCATCAGTTGGGCGACGGCAAGCTGGTCGGTGAAAAGGCAGTCCTTGCGAGCCAGCGTGTGGTGAATAATCTCTCTCAGGAAAATCGGGAGCCGACGCTCCAGATCGCCGCGAGTCTGCGATCAGCGGGGCAGCTGCCGTATCTGGCTGGGATCGATGTCTTCACCATGCCTGTGAATGTCGCCGCCGATGCCAAGCAAGAACTTTCGGGAGAATGGGAGTCGAGCATCGAAAACGAGTATACGGTTCACCTCAACGACGATATCAGCGAATCGGATCTTCGGTTAGATACACTCTGGGAAATTTCGGAGTCCGATCGCCGGCTGACCGACAGCTTGAGGACAGATGTCCCCCAGACAGCGGACGAAATTGTGGATCGGGCACACGATATGGGTGCCGGGGATTTGTTCCCCAGGCTTTCCGATGAAGAACTCGCGCAAATCGCAGCCGACGGTAAAATACCCAAGCATGAAACCTGGGGCGATCGGATAAAATCCGGTGAACTCGCTATCGACACGCTTTTGAACCTTGCCGGCCTCGCATCGTTTGAGAGCGATCAGCAGGAACTCGACGACCGGATCGAAAAGTTAATTGCACGGTGAACTCTCTGAGATTCTCACCGCCATCTTTAAGGAACAACCACTGTTGTCATTGGAGAGAACGTGAAAATTACAAAGATTGAACTGATCTACCCGCAGGAGGGTGTGCTTATCGAAGGCGAACACATCCCGTGCATCTGGGTCCGCGTTCATACCGATGAAGGCATCACGGGGCTTGGTGAAACCTATCCGCTCCGTGATGCGGAGCAAGGTGTTATCCGTGGTAGGCTTGCGTCGATGCTGATTGGACAAAATCCACTGGAGATTGAACGTCTGTGGCAGGAGATGTTCCATGGGATGAGGGTGCACGGTTGGGCGGGCGCGGAGTTGCGAGCAATCAGTGCCATTGATATCGCGCTATGGGACATCTACGGGAAAGCCACCGGGCAGCCGATCTATCAGCTACTTGGCGGGAAATCCCGCGAGAAGGTCCGCACATACAACACCTGCTATGACCACCGCTACGATTTCAACAACGTCGAAAACAACGAAGCAGGGAAACTAGCAAAGGAGCTCCTCGACAGTGGCATCCAAGCCATGAAGGTGTGGCCCTTTGATGGGGTGGGTTACAAAAACCGCGGACAGTTTATTACAAATTCAGATATCGAAATCGGGTTGAAACCTGTCCAACAGATTCGCGACGCGGTCGGCGACGATATTGAGATTGCAATGGAATTTCACGGTTTGTGGAACGTCCCATCGGCAATTAAGATTGCCCATGCGCTTGAACCATATAATGTGATGTGGCTAGAAGAGATGATGCCGCAAGACAACATGAAAGCCTATGCCACGTTTCGCAACCGCTCTGCATCAGCGAACGCTTGATGACGCGCTATCAATTCCGAGAGTTAATCGAACTTGGCATTGCACAGTTCATTATGCCGGACATCTGTTGGTGCGGTGGCATAACAGAGGCTCGCAAAATTGCGGTGCTCGCTGATACCTATTACCTCCCAGTCGCACCACATAACTGCGGAGGTCCTGTCCTGCATGTCGCCTCGATTCATCTGACGCTCCATCTCACGAACCTGTTCATACTCGAAAGCGTCCGCCGCCATTACCTTGTTCAATACGATAACCTCGTGACAGGATCGGTTCCGGTCGAGGAAGGGCATCTGACCGCACCGGAAAGTCCTGGGCTTGGCATCGATCTCAAACCGGAATTGCTAAACGCCCCCGGAATTGAGATTGAGACAATCAGCGAGTAAAATGAGAGCGAAAACGACAAAATCACCGCTCGCAGTGGATTGACAAATCCACTGCAAAACCGCACAGATGGCTTAGATATATCTATCCAAAAGAAATGTTCAGAAACAAATCAATTAAAGTACTAAAGAAAGGAGTGATGCTATATCCGTAGCTTATTACATCTCAAACCGTATGTTATTCGCTACCGATCCGCTGTTATCGCGAGCTTTTTCTTTGTGCTCACGACAAACGTGGTGATTGTAGTGCAGCCAAAGTTCCTGAAGTGGGTTTTTGATGATCTGGAGAGCGCGGTTACCCCTGGGATGATTGTGGTGCAGCCAAAGTTCCTGAAGTGGGTTTTGGGAGATCTGGAGAGCGCGGTTACCTCTCGAAAGGTCTTGTTCTACGCGCTACTCATTTTGGGGGCTGCTCTGGTTGGAGGTATACTTCGATTTGGTCAGCGCCAGGTCATCCAGAGTGCGGCGAGGAAGATGGAATACCATCTTCGGAACGATTTCTTCACGCATCTTCAAAAGCTGCCTGCGTCCTACTATCATGATGTCCGCACGGGCGATCTGATGGCGCGAGCGACCAGTGACATGAACGCTATCCGGATGGTGCTCAGCATGGCGGTGTCATATACATCAGACGCGCTTATCTTCTTCGTGTTGGCACTGGTAATTATGCTGCAGATCGACGTACAACTGACGCTGTTGGCACTTCTGCCGTACCCGATCCTCGCCATCTTGATAAGGGAATTGGGGAAGCGAGTCTACAAACATTACGAGCGGATCCAAGAAGGCTTTGCCACCATGAACACCAAAGTGCAGGAGAATCTGTCCGGTGTGCGCGTTGTCAAAGCGTATACACTTGAAGAGAGTGAAGTGGACGAGTTTGAAGTATATAACCAGGACTTCGTGCAACGCAATCGCAATCGGATTCGGCTGACAACCTTCTTCTTTCCGGTGTTCCGATTCTTACCGGGACTCGGCGTTGCTGCGCTCCTCTGGCTCGGCGGTATCCGGGTAGTCGAGGGAAAAATTACACTGGGCGATTTTGTATCTTTTAACGCCTATCTGATGATGTTCATTCGTCCGATGATTACGTTTGGCTTTATTGTCAACACCTTTCAACAAGGTGCAGCGTCAATGGGACGCATCCGCAGGATTCTTGATGTCACACCCGAAATCGCTGATGGAACAACGGTACGCCAAGACATCAAAGAGATTCACGGTGAAATCGAATTTAGAAATCTCAACTTCACTTATCCTCGCGGGGAGTCGGTGCTCAAAAATATCAACCTCAAGGTTCCGCGTGGGTCTACAGTTGCAATTGTCGGTGCGACCGGCAGCGGTAAGACCACTTTGATCAACCTTATTCCTCGCATCCGTCAAACAGAGCGGGGCATGGTCTTCATCGACGGTGTCGATATTCAAGATATCCCGCTGCAAGTCTTGAGATCGAATATCGGTGTCGTTGAACAGGAGCCTTTTCTCTTTTCCGACCTCCTGCAAAACAATATCGCTTACGGCGTTAGCAATGCAAACGAAGTCGAGGTTAAGGATGTGGCTCACACCGCCGATCTGCTCGCCCAGATTGAGGAATTTCCCGATGGGCTAGAGACGTTCTTGGGTGAACGTGGTCAAACCATCTCAGGAGGACAGAAACAACGAACAGCGCTCGCACGCGCAATCATGATCAAGCCGAAGATTCTGATCTTGGACGATGCGTTCGCAAGCGTGGATACGAATACAGAGGATACCATCCTCACACGACTGAATGAGATTATGGAAGATCGCACGACGATCCTCATATCGCACCGCATTTCGACCGTTAAGGCGGCAGATTTAATTATCGTCTTAGACGATGGAGAGATTGTCGAACGCGGTACACATGAGGAGTTATTGGCGCGTGACGGCATCTATGCCGGTATCCATGAGAAACAGCTGCTGCAAGAAGAGCTAGAAGCACTGTAGACCTCCCTCTAACGCTCACTTGCTGCATATCGGCATGATTCTCTTTGCAACTAGCCAGCTGCGGTCTGGAAGCGTTCCCACGCTTCGCCGGCTGCCGCGGCTTGGCGTTCCAGTTCACCGCGCCAACCGATGACCTCACCAACCTTGATACGGTTGATGTCAAAGCCTGTGTATCGGTCCTCGAGCGAATCTCCCAGTTTCTGGGTTTCCGCCCAGCGATCCCAAGCGATCTTCATCCACTTGTGCGGCAAGACTTCGCGCGCAGCGGGATCGAGTTGCCACGCGTGCCGCACGTCTGAAGCTGAAGGCTCGCCGGTGAACTCGCCTGACCATTTCGACCAACCGATTGACAACGTGTTCCGCTCACGCTGGGGAACGGTGTGCCCGGTGTGGATTGTTACGCCATTGCGGATGAGGGCTTCTCCCGCTTTGAGTCGGATTGCAACCTGACCCGGCAACGGGTCCACGCCGTTCCAACTCGGTGTGTGTGGGACACCTTGGTCCTTCATCCCTCTCGGTAGAAGCACGTCTTGTTCCAACGGTGAACGCCATCGATTGTGGCTGCCCGGTACTAGCTCGTGGCATTCGTCGTCCGTCAGCGCCAAGAACATGCTCACGCCGTTTCGCTCCGTGACAGATTTCGCGTTATTTGCAACGATTTCTTTCCAGCGGATTCTCTCAGTCTCCTCGGAATACGCTTCGGGTCCCTCCTTCCGGTCGTGCTGCGCGAAGTATCTCTCCCCGGTGCCCCACCATGTTGTATCTCGGTGCCAACCAAGTTTGTTCTCGTGCGTCCGGGCATTGCACCATAGCAGCAGTCCACCAAGCACCATATCCTCTGGTTGGAGCCCGTTACACCAAGAGGAGACGAAATCCAAGAAATCTGAAGAACCGTGGAACTCAGCAAAGCTGGGTTCATTGAAAGCCGGATGGATAAGCCCCCGAATCGCCCACGGCTGATCCTGTCCTGTGCGGTGCACGTAGCCCTTCGAGCCGTCGATCTTACTATAGATATGCTCGGGTGCACACGCTTCGGTGACGCGGCGACCTGCTTCACGCAGAATCGGGATCCAGGGGTTGTCGACAAAGTCGTTGATGATGACAAAACCGTGATCCCTGAGGTGTTCCAACCGCTCTGGCGTGGCTCCGGGAGCTGAAAGTTCAGGCTTCGCATCAGCAAAGGCAGAGGCGCGGTAAGGTTCCACAGCCGGTGATTGATCGGTATTCATTTTGATTCCTTTCGACCCACCCCAAACTTGTCAGGTTGGGCATACGGGTCAATTTTGAAATGGTATTTGATCGATTGAGGATTGACCAAACCCTTTGAAGACACGAGTGGGACGGTGTCCCACCCGCCATTCAGCCTATCTCCTATAGTGCGGAGATTATGGCATGAACGCACAAAATTGTCAAGGGGTTTTGCTATGCGGTAGGGCTATTTAGTTTTCCGTTTTTTGATCGATTTTGGCGGGTAGACGGAAGATTGCCCCCTACATCGTAGGCGGGGCATCTTGCCCCGCCCGAAGAATTAAATGACCCTAGCTATGCGGGCTAAGCCCCAGTTTTTAGCAAAACCCATCTTCAGAGGCACCGGTGTCTGCAGCATCTTTGGTATAACCAAGTTTCTTGACAATTTTTATCTAATTGCCTATAATGCTTTATCATACATGACCATTGTTAGGTAGTGCAATTATCGGAAGTTTTATTGTCTTTCTACGCAGATGTAAGTAATGGATCTCATCAGGCATGGATTGCAAATGACTCAAGATTTAAGGAAAGAAAAATAGATTATGGGACAAGGAGGATTTATCTATGTTTGGTAGTGGTGGTGGTGGTAGTAGTAGTCAACTCTACGACTATAGTGAAGAAGAAGAAGATCTCGGTAAAGTGTATGATCGGGTGTTGATGACACGACTACTCGCTTACCTGAAACCGTATCGGCTTGAAGTTGTGCTCATCGTGTTTTTGATGATTGGCTACACTGCAACTGAAATGTGGTTACCTTATCTGACAAAGCTTGGAATTGATAACCATATTCAGCCGGGAAATCTGCAGGGACTGGAAATGATTGCGATCTATTATGTCCTCGTTCTCGTGGCGAGATTCATATTTACCTATTTTGAAGAATACCGAATGCAGATGGTCGGGCAGAAAGCAATGTATGACATACGCATGTCGCTCTTTTCACATCTGCAGCGGTTGGATGTCCGTTTCTTTGACAACAATCCTGTGGGCAGACTGATGACCCGCGTCATGGGCGATGTGGAGGTGTTGAGGGAGCTATTCACCTCTGGAGTCATTACGGTCTTTGGGAACCTACTCACCATCTTCGGCTACATGGCAGTGATGCTACTCCTTAATTGGAAGTTGGCGTTAGTAACCTTTGCTGTGTTGCCGGCCATCTTTGCAGCGACGACCGTTTATCAGGTCTACTCCCGCCGCGCTTTCCGTGATCAGCGCAAGTATCTCGCTCAAATCAACGCGTTCTTGAACGAAAATATCGTCGGCATGACAACGATGCAGCTGTTCGCGCGGGAGCCGCGCAGCTGGCTACAGTTCGATGAGAGGAATAAGCAATACCTCGGTGCAAACCTGCGTAGCATCTTCTACTTCTCGCTCTTCTCCCCGATGATCGAGGTTAGTGGCTCGCTCGCGCTGGCGGTCATCATCTGGTATGGCGGCGGGCAGGTTCTGCAAGATGCGATGACTTTCGGCGTATTGTTCGCTTTCATTCAATACAGCCAGCGATTGTTCTGGCCCATCCGTGACCTCAGCGAGAAATACACAATTTTCCAAAACGCCATGGCATCGTCTGAGCGGATCTTTGATCTGATGGACACGGAACCGACAATTGTGAGCCCGACGCCAGCCAAAGAATTGGAGGCGTTAAACGGCGAAATTGAGTTCCGCAATGTCTGGCTCGCTTATAACGCAGAGAATTATGTCCTGCGCGATGTCTCCTTCAAGATTAAAGCGGGCGAAAAGGTCGCAATTGTGGGCCACACAGGGTCAGGCAAAACATCGATTATCAACCTGCTGTGCCGATTTTATGAAGTGAGTAAGGGACAGATTCTGATTGATGGCATAGATCTTCGGGAAATGGAATTGCAAGATCTCCGCCATGCCATCAACATTGTGCAGCAGAATATTTTCCTGTTTTCTGGGACAATCGAGAAGAATATCCATCTGGACAACCCGGAGATTTCAAAGGAAGATGCGATTGCCGCCGCAAAAGAGGTCCATCTGGATAGGTACGTGCAGAAAATGCCGAATGGTTACGCAACTGAAATCAAAGAGGGTGGGGCAGGACTATCGGTTGGACAGAAGCAGCTCGTCGCCTTTGCACGCGCGCTGGCTTCCGATCCCGATATCCTGATCCTTGATGAGGCAACTTCCAGTGTAGACACCGAAACCGAACTCCTCATTCAGGACGCCCTGAGCCGCCTGATGGCAAATCGGACATCAATCGCGATTGCACACCGGCTTTCGACGATTCAGAATGCAGATAAGATCATTGTTATGCAGCGCGGCGAGATTCGGGAGATGGGGACGCACAACGAACTGCTACAGCAACGAGGAATCTACTATCGACTGTATCAGCTTCAGTATAAAGGGCAAGAAGTAGGATAGTCGAAGAAAATGATGGGGCGTACTGGATTTGAACCAGTGACTTCTACCGTGTGAAGGTAGCGCTCGTACCCCTGAGCTAACGCCCCATAAGTTGGATTGGATGGAGAGGAGAAAAACGAGATGGGAAGAAGGTGGTGGGCCCACTAGGATTCGAACCTAGGACCGGCCGGTTATGAGCCGGCTGCTCTAACCCCTGAGCTACAGGCCCTCCTGAATCGAGCAAGTATTATAAAAGTTTGCAGTGGATTTGTCAACAGAAATCGCTCAACCATCAAGGAAGCCACGCAGCTGCTGACTCCGGGTTGGGTGACGCAATTTTCGCAGCGCCTTCGCTTCTATCTGGCGTATCCGTTCACGGGTGACTTGAAACTCCGTGCCAACCTCCTCTAGCGTCCGGGGGTATCCATCCCCAATCCCAAATCTCAAGCGGATTACCTTCGCCTCGCGCTCTGTTAATGTCCGGAGAACCTCTTCGATACGCTCTTTGAGCATGGTAAATGTCGCTTCGGCGACCGGAGACTTTGAAGTTTTGTCTTCAATAAAGTCTCGGAGTTGGCTGTCCTCATCTTCTCCGACCGAAGTTTCTAAAGAGATTGGCTCCTGTGCAATCCGAAATACCTGTCGCACTTTGTCAAGGGATATGTCCATTTCACCAGCGATTTCCTCCGGCAGGGGTTCTCTGCCTTTTTCCTGAACAAGGTAACGGGAAGTACGGATCAGTTTATTGATGGTCTCAATCATGTGGACGGGGATGCGAATCGTGCGCGCTTGATCAGCGATAGCACGGGTTATCCCTTGACGAATCCACCATGTCGCATAAGTGCTGAATTTATAACCCCGCTTATACTCGAATTTGTCGACGGCTTTCATCAAGCCGATATTCCCCTCCTGAATGAGGTCAAGAAACGTCAGACCTGGCGTTCGATTTCTATATTTCTTGGCAATGCTGACGACGAGCCGCAGGTTAGCCTCGACAATCGTCATCTTCGCTTCTTGCGCCCTCGCTTCTCCCGCGCGAATCCGCTGGGTCGCGCAGTCAAGTTGCTCACGTGACGCGCCAATTTCACGCTCCAATCTTTTGATGGTCCTCCTCGCCTTGACGATCTTCCGGTTATATTCTTTGAGTTTCTCGATACCGCCAGAGGCAGTAGGTTGTGCTTTACCCAGCGTGTAATCCTGCACCTGCTGACAGATTTCAGTCGCGGATAGGTCACATTCTTTCTCAATCTTTGTCACCTGCTTTTCCAAATTCGCCATGCGGGTCGCAATATCTTTAATCTTACCTGCAATTTTACTAATTTCTTCCCGATCAATTCTGAGTTCCTTAAGAGTCTCTACCAATTCTAAACGATCGCATTCAAGCTTTTTGCGAAGGGCTTTCTTCTCCTTAGCAGGCAGTTTTTCATAGTTTAGCTTGCGCTCTTGGAGGCGCATTTCTAAATCTCGCTCTTTCAAATCTGCCATCAATTCCCGTGCTTTTTTCAGATATTTATCTTCCTTATCATTAGCGGATGTGCTTGCAACCTCCATCGAAAGCACATCAGAAGCCTTTTTCTTACCGATCAAAATTCGATTGAGCAGTTTCCGAATTTCTGCAATTGCAATTGGCGTTTCAAATATTGTCTCTTCGACCTTACGATGCCCTTCTTCAATCTGCCTTGACAGGGAGACCTCCTGCTGCTTAGTCAGTAAAGCGATACTCCCCATCTCTCGTAGATACACCTTCACCGGATCGTCCACCTTATCAAGTTTCCCTGGATCCAGTGCTAGCTCATCACGATCAGTATCGTCGTAACCTTCATCGTTGGAGTAATCAGGTGTATCAAAATCGGCTGTTTGATTGATAGCTTTGAAATTCATTGTTAAATCTCCCTCATCAAGATCTGCTGGATTTTCTGAAAGGTTAATTTCTTCTAAATCAATTTGAAGTAGGTCATCAAGATCGTCCGGTGGTGAAGGATTCGGTTGCTCATCGTATTCAAGGAAGTGTTTCTCTTTACCTATATCAATTAAGCGATCATCTACTTTAGTTACTGAAGCCATTGTAGTTTATTCTCCTAGTGCCCCTCCCGAAGTAATCACAGGGATTAACGGGCTAACTGTCTTCTTCGGTTTGAGAGTTCAACGAGTTCTGCAAGAATGCTTTTGCTGTTATTCCCCTGTGCAAGAGCTTCAGAACGCCTCATGCGTTCAACATCCCACAACAGAAAATCTTTGAGTTTCTTCAGACATCCCTCCACTCGTGTAGTTAAATTCGGAGGGATTGTCTTTTTTAGAAGAGCCTTGGAGATTATGCTTGTAATTTTTTCGTTAGCACAAGCATTTATAAGATTCTGCATATCAATGATAGCCTCATTATCGCTTGCTTCCCAGAGCATCCTGCCAATGGTTGCAAAGTCAGGATGGGTAAAGTCTTGATAGTGAAAATTCGCTTTGGCAAGCGAGAGGAGGTCGGGACCTTGTAGCAGTGCTTCAATCAGTTGCCACTCAATCGATTCACGCGGGCTCATCCTTGCTGTTGGTGCGGCTTGAGTGTGTCTCGGTGGCGAAACTGGGCGAGACATCTTGACGCCCAAACGTTGCAACTCCCTCAAAAGCACTGACCGCTCAATGTCGAGTTCTTGCGCTGCGTACTTCGCGTATTCGCTGAGTTCGACCTGATTTTTGAGGTTCGATAAGGTCAGAGCAATTTCTTTGATAGCCTGTGTTTTCACATCAATGCGATGAATTGCATGCTGTTGCGTTGCCCGTTGAATTTGGAACTCGATTAGGTTCATCGCAGAATCGATCAGTTGATTAAACGTATCAAGGCCTTGTGTACGGATAAATTGATCTGGATCTGTGTCAGGAGGTAGACTCGCCACCTGCACACGCAATCCTGCCGCCAGAAGGATGTGTAATCCTCGCAACGTCGCCTGAAAGCCCGCCGGATCGCCATCGTAGAGGAGGATAGTTTCTTCGGCAAACCGCTTTAATAAATCGGCGTGTGAGGCACTAAACGAAGTCCCCAGCGACGCAACAACATTTTGGGCACCCGCTTGATACGGCATGAGTGCGTCAAAGTAGCCCTCAACGAGAATCACTTTCTCCTCTTTTTGGATTGCTTGACGTGCCTCGTATAAGTTGTAAAGGGTTTTGCTCTTATCGTAAAGGGCGGTGGTAGGAGAATTAAGATATTTGGGAAGCTGCTCTTCGGACACTGCACGCCCGCCAAATCCAACGGGATTGCCGCGTTCATCGCGGATTGGAAAGATAACGCGCCCTCGAAATCGATCTGTGGTTCCTTGTTCATCGCTCCTAATGAGTCCAACGTCAATGAGTTGTTGGATTGAGAAACCGGCTTGTGTGGCAGCCTTAACGATATCTTGGCGTCCCGGGGTCGCGTATCCGAGTTGGAATTCTCTGATCGTTTGATCTTTGATGGCCCGGTTTTTCAAGTATGCCAACGCATAGCCACCAATTTTGGGATCCAGGAGTTGGCGGTGAAAATGCTCCATCGCAAAACGATTCAGGTCTTGCAGCTCCAGACGTTTTTGGCTAATTTGGCGTGCTCTTCCGTCTTGGGCTGGCAGCGGAATACCTGCGCGCTCTGACAACCATTCCATCGCTTCCATAAAAGACTTGCCGTCATATTTTCTGAGGAAGCTAATGACATTGCCACCGGCATTACACCCAAAACAGTAAAACGCTTGCTTTTCGGGGGAGACGTTAAAGGAGGGAGTTTTCTCGTCGTGGAAGGGACAAAGCCCTTTGTAAGTTTTACCAACAGGCTTCAACAAAACCCCACACTCCGATATCACTTCAGCAATATCGTTCTGTGCACAAATATTATCAAGTATTTCGCGTGGAATGTAGTTAGAAGCTTGTCTCATCACAACTCACCTTCGTCTGATACAGGTTTAGATTTGCTTTTCCCATGCCGGGTCGTGTACGGTTTTTCAACCTAACAGTTCTGAAGAACCGAAATGGGAAATTTCAAACCGAAATCGGTATGAAACGTGAAACGTATTGCGAAATTCGATGGCTTAATCCAAGTAAATAGAGCAATGGCATCAATGGGTCAGTTAGTTATCAACGTTGTCGTTGAACACCGACCATGCCCTGTTGGAAGCCATCTTCGTCGATCGTCCTGTGAATTGAATAGTTGTCCTTCGCAATTTTCCAACGCTACTCGCAGAGAAAGGAGATCTTCTCAATGCAAGAGGATAATTCTAAAATATTAGTCCAAATCTCTCTTACTATTCCTTCAATGTGACAATCGTTGCACCTGCGCCACCTTCGTTGAGTGCTGCCAATTGAAAATCATTCACTTGCGCGTGGTCTGCCAAAAGGTCGTGAATTGCAGCCCGCAACGCGCCAGTGCCTTTGCCATGAATAATCCGCACCTTTGGTAAGCCCGCAAGAAACGCATCATCTATGTATTTATCAGTTTCTGTCCAAGCCTCATGAACAGTTTTTCCTTGCAGGTTCAACTCTGTTTTAACATTTCCTGTCTTGCTATACTGGACATCCAAGATTGAGGTAGAAAGTTCGCGCTTATTGTCTTCCGGACGCACAGGCTCAATTTCTCCGTATGACACGCGCATCTGCATGTTGCCAACCTTGACGAGCAAAGGCGTTTTCCCGTTTGAGACCGAGAGAACTTCACCAAATTGGTTCAGGCTTTTCACACGGACTTTATCACCAACTCGTACACCAATTGCGTCGGGGTGCGGTTTTGCTACGTGCTTTTGCGGCTGGCGTCTCTCGTTCAGTTTTTGCCGCGCCCCTTCAATACGAGTAAAAGCAGTACTGACACTATCTTTTGAGGCATTTTCTCGCCGCACTTCTGCTATTGTCTGTTCAACAAGTTTACGAGCATCTTTGAGGATTGTGGCGGCTTCCTGCTCGACTTGGTCCCGAAGTTCTTCTCGCTCCGCTTCGATCTGATTGATTAGTGCCTCGTGCTTTCTGGCAGCGGTATCCGCCACTCGGAGTTTCTCTTGCACAATTTCACGTTCAACGTCAAGCTCGTTTTGGGACGCCTGCATACTGACGATGAGATCTTCCACAGCGACGGTCTGGTTGCCTATGTACGCTTTAGCGGCATCAGTAATTGCGTCAGGCATACCTAACCGCTGTGCAATTTTGAAGGCGTTACTGCTTCCGGGTACGCCAATCTGCAGACGATAGGTGGGTTGCAGCGTCTGCCAATCAAACTCCATTGAGGCGTTCTCCATGCCTTCCTGCGCATGCGCATATGCTTTCAGCGCACCGTAGTGGGTTGTCGCAACTGTGCGAACCCTACGCGCCGCCAACCAGTCCAAGATTGACATGCCGAGTGCTGCCCCTTCCGTTGGGTCTGTGCCTGCCCCAATTTCATCCAACAGTACCAGTGAATTTTCATCCGCTTCTTTCAAGATGGAGATAATCTTGGTAATATGGGACGAAAAAGTGCTGAGATTCTGCTCGATGCTCTGTTCGTCACCGATGTCAGCGAACATTTGGTCGAAGATCCCAATTTCACTCCCCATTTCCGCGGGGATGTGCAACCCGGACTGTGCCATGAGTGTGAGTAAGCCAACCGTTTTGAGGACAACAGTTTTCCCGCCCGTATTCGGTCCGGTGATAACCATGGTGTGAAACGTGTCTCCTAGCGTTGCATCAGTTGGTACAATTCGCTCTGGTAGGTTAGGATCGCGGTCCTCTCCCTTCAATTTTGCACTGTCCTGAAGATTCATTTCAAGGAGCGGATGTCTCGCTTCTATTAACTTGATGGCACCTCGTACGTTAAGCACAGGTTCGACCCCGTCGAGTTCTATGCTTAATCGTGCTTTTGCTCCTAGAAAGTCCAGTCCCCCCAAGATGTCCAAGGCAAGTTCCAACGATGCCAGATGCTCGCGAACCAAGTCGCTGAGTTCGAGAAGAATACGTCGTATCTCCTGGCGTTCCTCATCTGCTAGCTGATGCAGCTCGTTGTTGAGATCTACAACACCAAAAGGCTCGATAAAAGCGGTCGCTCCGCTTGAGGATTGCCCTTGAACAACGCCGGGGAAATTATGCTTTGAATCTTGTTTGATGGGAATGACATAGCGATCGTTGCGGGAGGTGATAAGATGTTCTTGGATAGACCGCTGATGATGGGGAGATTGGAGGATTACCTCTAACTTCGATTGAATGTTTGTTCGTGTATGCACCAACTTCCGGCGAATGGCTCGTAGCGTCGGGCTAGCGTGATCAAGGACATCACCGTCCGGGCTGAGACATCTGTCAATAGATTGGGTTAGTTCGGGGAAGGTCGGAAGATTGCGAACGATCGAGGAGAGCTTTGGGAAATCCTTCGGATTTCGCCTTTTAACGGCTCGCTGGACATTTTGAGCGGCTTCCACCACACGAGCGACACCAAGCAACTCTTCCACTTCCAGAATGGCACCGGGCTTGGATACTTTATGGAGCGTCGGGGAAATATCCTTCAAACCTTGCAGCGGGAAACCGTTGGAGGTCTGGTAGAAGGCTTTCGCTTCGCTGCATAGCCGCTGCTGATAACGAACCGCATCAAGCTGCTGGAAGGGTTTCAGCTTTGCTGCCCGTGATGCCCCCAATTGGGAGTGCGCATACTGCTTAAGCAATGCCTTCAGCTTATCATATTCTAAGACTTTTTCAGTGTGAGGTGATATCATAAGATTGGCCTCATTCGCCGAATTGACCAAGTTTCCATACGATGGGCAAATCAGCCTGCCCTAACAACTTCACTTCTGCACACGTTGAAGTTTATCACGACGGAAAAGTGCTTTTTCATAGAGCGAGCGGTGCGGCGCAAATCCAAAGACTTTTTCATAGAAACTACGCCCACCGAGACCGACCGCTTGCACATAGTAGTACAAAGGATCTCGTCCTTCCGACTCAGCGCGTCGAGCATCGCGCAGGTTTATGAGAAAGCCGTTTGCGGTTTTTTCAAAGCGATTAATAGCCTTGCGCCGTTCGTCGGTGAGTCCACCATGAATATCTTTACCAACTTTGTAGTCATGAATCGCTTTGGCATAAGCAGCGAAGGCTTCGTGATAGTTGCCTTCATTTTCCAATCCTTCAGCAGCTGTTACCTTTGGTGGCTGCGGAAGACTCGCAATCAATATTTTTGCTCCGGGAATTAAGTCACGACCTTTTTGCTGAATAGCTTTTTCCAGATTGGCTTTAAAGAGATCTATAATATCTTTGTAGATTGCTAGTGCATTATCAAAATCACCAAGTTTCTCATAGCAACGTGCTTGACTCAACCGAAAATCCGAAAATGCGTAATCACGCATGGCAATCTGAGGCAGTTTATCCTCTGTGGGGGTATATGCCTCAAGTGCCTTTTGGTATTCGCCCTTCTGCTCATAGCAGTTACCAATCGCTTTTTGAGCGTATAAAGCGAGAATCTGGTTTTCCAGTTGGTGCTCGTTCACGACCATTTGAAAGTGGGTGATTGCACCGTCATAGTCCCCTTCATAATAGCGCGCTTTTGCATAACTGTATCGTGCTCTATCCGCAACAGAAGTCCCAGGGTATTTTTGGAAAATGGCTTGAAGTTGGGTCGTAGCAGTCTCAAATGGCTTTTCCGTTTCGTCCGCATCTAACCAACCACTCTCGGCTTCCTGATATTTCTCGATGGCTTCGGTATATTTCAAAAAGGCTTCTGCGCGTGCGGTCTGTTGCTGTTGCTGATAAAAGGCAAATCCCCCGACAACCAAAATAACTATTGTTGCACCAATAATAATCGATTTTAAGTTCGCCTTGAGGAACTCATACACCCGTAGCGTGCTGTCAACAAATTGATCGCTTTTTATCTCTTCTTTTGTCAAACGTCTGTCTTGATTCATCTAGTTTCTCTTGGACCTCTAATTAAAAACTGAGCAAGTGGAGCACCGTGTATCATAAGCCGCTGATTTTTCAAACATATAGTGACAACATCCCTTAGGACGCCCCATCAGCTTAGGCACACGGTTTGGGTGTGTGATGTCCACAAGTCCCACACATTGGCATTTCAGTTGTTGATGCCTCTACAGCATCTAATGTCCCAACCCCAAAGACAGAAAATAATTGTGTGATGTCGCTGCTTTCACATTCAGGGCAGGAGGGAGATGATTTTTGTTGGCTCGAAGCGAAAAGTTTCTCAAACGAGGTATCACACTGCTTGCACCGAAATTCGTAAATTGGCATTTCGCGCTCCTCATATAAACAAAGCCCCAATGTGCGGAGTTCAGGCGTCCAGAGCAGATAAAGCGGGTGACGGGACTTGAACCCGCGGCCCTCAGCTTGGGAAGCTGATGCTCTACCACTGAGCTACACCCGCCCGGAAAATCGTTAAATTATACTGATTGACTTATCCCATTGTCAAGGGATTTTAGCACCGGGTGCACTATAGAACCTGTTTTAAAAAGAAAAAGGCTATTCAAAAGTTAATGTTTATGTTAAACCATTAGAGCAGTAAACTACTGACCTAATGAAAGGCCTAAACATGACTACACCAAAGTATCCTACAGATTTGACCGATGCCCAGTGGGACAAACTGTTACCCTATTTGCCAGAACCTTCACCCATAGGTAGACCTCTCAAGTGGGAGATGCGCTCAATTATCAACGCTATTTTCTATATAGTCAAATCAGGGTGTCAGTGGCGAATGTTGCCGCGTCACATGCCACCGTGGCAAACGGTCTATTCCCACTTCAGAAAGTGGAAAACTTTAGGGACATGGGTTATGATTCATCAAGCACTTCACGAGCAAACCCGTAGTGATATTGGCAAATCCCCGTCACCGACCGTAGCTATCATTGACAGCCAATCGGTCAAGACGACCGAACTGGCAGATAGTAGAGGGTTTAATGCGCACAAGAAAGTCAAAGGTCGTAAACGCCATATAGTCACCGATACAATTGGCATTCCATTGGGAGTCAAAGTCACTGATGCCAATGTCAGTGATAATCGAGTCGCAATAGAGTTACTAAACGAGGTCTTTAGTTGGCAGATAACGATTCAGTTAGTCTGTGCTGATGCTGGCTATCGCGGAGAATTAGGCGACTGGCTATATTTAACGCATCAGTGTCAATTGGACATTGCTCCATCTCTTGGGCAATCGGGATTTGTGGTCGTCCCATTACGTTGGATTGTGGAGCGCACCTTTTCTTGGTTCGGTTGGTTTCGCCGATTGACTTTGGACTATGAACGCTCGGCTGAGACCGCTGAGGCTATGGTGTATATTGCTTCCATTTACTTGATGCGGAACCGCATCAAATGACTTTTAAAACAGGTTCTATAGACTGCCCCCTTTTGTCCAATTTTTTCGCTCGCAGTGGATTGACAAATCTACTGCGGGCTGGCTTGGATATGTCTATCTAAGCCAAGCGGGGTTGATAAATAGCAACTTGAGCTAGGCTAAGAGATCTGCACCTTCTGCCCGGTCTCCGCACTCAAATAGATTGCATCCAACAATTTCATGAATGCCAACGCATCTGCAGGAGACACATCGGGCGGGTTTGTCCCACGAATTGCATCTGCGAAATCCCTTATCTCCCCATTAAAATCGCCGTCACTGTGTACCACATATTCGTCGATGAAATCGTCGCCTTCAGTGTAGATCGCACCAAGCAGTCGGCGTGTCCCCGAACGTTTTGTTCCCGAAGGTTGGGATGTAGATTCCTGCTCGATTGTGCCAGCCGTGCCTAAAATTCGCAGACGGAGATCCCACGCACGATCTGACCATGTCGGAATGACAGCGGAGGTATCCATTTGGATTGTGATACCGTTGGCACACCCCACCAGAAAACTGAGGTAATCCTCAGAATGACGATCTACCTCTAGTGTCGTTGGAAACGCGCTATGGCTGATAGCAAATGCCCATTCGGGTTGTGGACAGCCCATCAGAAACCACGCCTGATCGAGGTAGTGTGAACCGTGCTGCCCCAACGCGCCGCCTTTTGACCCCCACCGATATAACCAATCTCTGCCCGGTCCCGGTTCATAGTTGACCCCGCGCTCCCGGAAATGATAGTGCACCCGTGCATGGTATACCTGTCCGATTTTTCCCGCTGCGATGATTTGACGGGTCTTTTTATTTTCTACTTCGTGCCGCATGAAGTAGGAGTACACAAGGGTTTTCCCGATAGATGCTGCCACGTTGTTGATCTCCTCCACATCGGCGGCGTTGCGACCGTGTGGCTTCTGTGCCAACACATGCTTGCCTGCATTCAACGCATCAATTACCATCGGCTTCCGCACGTCAGGGGCCGTGGCAACCCCAACAGCTTCCACCTCTTCGTCTGCGAGCAATTCCCGATAATCGCCATACACTCTTGGGACATCGTTATCGGCAGCAACTTGTTGAGCAAGCTCTTGATTCAGATCGGCAACCGCCCAAGCGGTGGTATCCTCGCCTGCTTTCGCACCCGCCACCCATGTCCGACCAACCCTGCACCCAATCACCCCGATTTTGATTTTATCTGCCATTATGATACCCTCTCTTTGCATTTCACGCATCATCGTTCAGCAACTGAGGAAGATGCGTTTTCATCAGGTTATCTTGCGGTTGATAACCGAGAATCTCAACAGCACCACTAATATCAAGATAGCTCTGTTGGTACGCGGTCGAATTGGCAGACCTGCCATACGTGATGAGAAATTTCACGGGTCCTTCATAATCAACTGCTCGCCCAAAAAGTTGGGCACAATCGCGCGGCGTCAGGAGTGTGCTACAGGTGCGTAAATGGTTTGCTTCATACCCACCTGTGAACGTACCAATACGGATGCTGATAAAGCGCATGTCGAACTCATTGACGAGGTAGCGTCCGCCGACCTCTGCCATCCCTTTCATCGCCCCGTACCAACCATCGGGATTGATCTGTTCCGCTGTAGAAAATCGTGGTGGTGAACTTATATGTTCATTCCAACCGGTGACGTGGTTTGTGGACGCAAACACAATTTTTTGGACGCCCTCTTCGCGGGCAGCTTCAAATAGCAGCATTGATGCCCCTATATCGGTCACTTCGCCCGGTACTTTGCCAAATCGATCTTGAGTCACAAGCGCGAGGTGCACAACGACATCTTGATCTTTGCAAAGTTCTCGCATTCGCTGATAGTCTCGAACATCTCCCAACTCAACGCGGGATTTCGTGCTATCAGCCTCCTTGATATCTACCAATGTCAAGGTGTATTTATCTTCCTTTTCCCACGCACCCCACAATGTACTGCCGACATTGCCTGCCCCACCGGTAATGAGCACCCGTTTTTTTTCAGCCATATCTATCTTGTCCCTTTCTGAGTATGAGATAACCACGGTCATCCTCTATTAATATTGGATGCCAAAGCATAGCACGCTTTGAAATGGTTTGCAAGCGGAATTTTGAAGGAAGCGAACGCATCAATCACGCTTTATAGA